>NZ_CP050520.1:0-4728166 GCF_019443845.1 Enterobacter sp. DNB-S2 | reverse complement strand
ACCAGAAGACGCGGAGGTTCCGCATTATTCTGCTGCGCCTCATAAAGACCGTACAGCTGGCGGCCCTTATGGAAAATATCGGTTTCCGGGGAGTTAAGGTATTTCGGCAGGGCATCACCCAGCACGCGACCACCAAAACCAATTACCCGGCCACGCTTGTCGCGGATCGGGAACATCACCCGTTCGCGGAAGCGGTCGTAGCTTCGTCCCTGGTCGTTGGTGACCAGCATGCCTGCATCGATGAGAGACTTACGATCTTCGCTATTGCCGCCAAAACGCTTTAACACGTTGTCCCAGCCGGGCGGGGCGTAACCAATAGCGAAACGCGCAATGACATCGTCGCTCAGTCCGCGCTTGTTCAGATACTGACGCGCAGGCTCAGCCGCAGAGTGCTTAAGAGACTGTTGGTAAAACGAATTCAGGCCATCCATCAGTTGATACAGCGTTTGCCGTTGATGGCGCTCGATCTGACTTGGCCCACTGCCTGCTTCATACGGCACTTCAAGGTTATGCATCGCCGCCAGCTCTTCGACGGTTTCAACGAACTCGAGCTTGTCGTAGTTCATCAAAAAATCGACGGCATTACCGTGTGCGCCACAGCCGAAGCAATGGTAGAACTGCTTTTCACCGTTTACGGTGAAGGAGGGGGTTTTTTCGTTATGGAACGGACAGCACGCATGGTAGTTCTTGCCCTGCTTTTTTAGCTTTACCCGCGCGTCGATGAGATCGACGATGTCGGTTCTGGCAAGCAGGTCATTGATGAAAACGCGTGGGATTCTTCCGGCCATATGCCCCGTTATTTTTAGTGACTCATAAACGAAAACAAGCCGCGCATTCCTTCCGGAAGCACGGCCTTACGACTATTACTCTGTCTGTCAATTGAGGGCTGAGGCCCTCAACCAATTAGTACAGACGAGTACGGCGTGCGTTTTCGCGAGCCAGTTTCTTCGCGTGACGTTTCACAGCGGAAGCTTTAGCGCGCTTACGTTCGGTCGTTGGTTTTTCATAAAACTCACGACGACGAACTTCAGCCAGAACACCTGCTTTCTCGCATGAACGTTTGAAGCGACGCAGTGCTACGTCGAACGGCTCGTTTTCACGTACTTTAATTACCGGCATGTAACTCTCACCTTTAATAAATTCGGTTTGCCGCTGGCATCAACGCCAGCTTATTTCAAAATGGTGCGGAATTTTACTGCAAATGCTGCTGCTTTGTAAAGCACCGATGCGATTTTGAAAGGGACTTTAATAAGGGTGAGGAGTATACACGAGCCTTCTTCCTGGGGCGAACAAAGTTTTACATCAACCCGCCCAGGCTCTACACTGCGCGGTATTGAAACGAGGTAAAACAAGTCATGCGTGTACTGGGTATTGAAACATCCTGCGATGAAACCGGCATCGCCATTTACGACGACGGAAAAGGGCTTCTGGCCAACCAGCTGTATAGTCAGGTGAAATTGCACGCTGACTACGGCGGCGTCGTACCTGAACTGGCCTCTCGTGACCACGTGCGTAAAACGGTTCCCCTGATTCAGGCGGCGCTGAAAGAGGCCGGGTTGAGTTCAAACGATATCGACGCTGTGGCCTATACCGCAGGCCCGGGCCTGGTCGGCGCGCTGCTGGTCGGCGCGACGGTTGGCCGTTCGCTGGCGTTTGCGTGGGATGTGCCGGCGATCCCGGTTCACCATATGGAAGGGCATCTTCTGGCGCCGATGCTGGAAGAGAATCCGCCTGAGTTCCCGTTTGTGGCGCTGCTGGTCTCCGGCGGTCATACGCAGCTGATTAGCGTAACGGGGATTGGCAAGTACGAGCTGCTGGGCGAGTCGATCGACGACGCCGCCGGTGAAGCGTTCGATAAAACCGCCAAGCTGCTGGGTCTGGATTATCCGGGCGGCCCGATGCTGTCAAAAATGGCGTCGCAGGGAACGGAAGGGCGCTTTGTCTTCCCGCGTCCGATGACCGACCGTCCAGGGCTGGATTTCAGCTTCTCCGGGCTGAAAACCTTCGCGGCGAATACGATTCGCAATAACGATGACAGCGAGCAGACCCGCGCCGATATCGCCCGCGCGTTCGAAGATGCGGTGGTGGACACGCTGATGATCAAGTGCAAGCGCGCGCTGGATCAGACCGGCTTTAAGCGTCTGGTGATGGCGGGTGGCGTGAGCGCTAACCGCACGCTGCGCGCGAAGCTCGCCGAGATGATGCAAAAGCGTCGCGGGGAAGTGTTCTATGCCCGTCCGGAATTCTGCACCGACAACGGCGCGATGATCGCTTACGCCGGAATGGTGCGCCTGAACGCGGGCGCAACGTCCGACCTGAGCGTGTCCGTGCGTCCGCGCTGGCCGCTGGCGGAACTGCCGGAGGCGTAATCCCTCACCCTAACCCTCTCCCACAGGGAGAGGGTATTATGGCCCTACACCCGCAACATCCCTTTCTCTTCCAGAAACGCAATAATCGTCGCTAACCCGTCACCCGCCTTCAGGTTGGTAAAGGTCCACGGGCGCTCGCCGCGCATGCGGTTGGTGTCGAGCTCCATCACCTCCAGCGACGCGCCGACGTACGGCGCGAGGTCGGTTTTGTTGATCACCAGAAAATCGGATTTGGTGATCCCCGGCCCGCCCTTGCGCGGGATTTTTTCCCCTTCGGCCACGTCGATCACGTAGATGGTCAGATCCGCCAGCTCCGGGCTGAAGGTCGCGCTCAGGTTGTCTCCGCCGCTTTCAACGAAGATCATATCCAGATTGCCGAACTTCTCGCTTAGCGCCTCCACCGCCGCCAGGTTCATTGAGGCATCTTCACGAATGGCGGTATGCGGGCAGCCGCCCGTTTCCACGCCCACGATGCGCTCCGGCTCCAGCGCGCCTGCCTCGGTGAGGATGCGCTGATCCTCTTTGGTGTAGATATCGTTCGTGACCACCGCCAGGTGATACGTGTCGCGCATCGCCTTGCAGAGCGCTTCCAGCAGCGCGGTTTTGCCCGATCCTACCGGGCCGCCCACGCCCACGCGCAGGGGATGTTTGTAATCAGCCATGTTGACTCCTCAGGAACGGAATAGTCGTGAATATTGGGTTTCGTGGCGCGCGGAGGCGATGGCGGACAGCGGCGTTGCTGCCCCAGCGCGTCGTCGCTGCGCAAAAATGCCTGTTCAAGCCCGGCGGCGTAATGGTCGCCCAGTTCGATAATCAGCTGCTGCGCGGCCTGTTGCCCAAACGGCACCAGCTTGACGCCCGCCATCACCGCGCTCTCCATCCAGCTGTAGCCGAGGCTCAGCGCCAGCTCGTGCGCGCTAATGCCCCAGCGCACGCCGAGCCAGGCCATACCGCAGAGCTGGCTTTGCATAAACAGCGGCAGCCATTCGGGCGGACAGTCAGGTTCCCAGCTCTTAATCAGCCGCGTAAACGCCGCTCCACGGTTGCGCTCCTCTTCGCGCAGCTCGCGCGTTTCCCGGCAGGCGAGAAGGTATGCCGTCCAGCGTTTTGCATTTGTAAGAGAGCGTTGCTCACAGGCCTGATAAAGACGGATAAACAGCGGCAGATCGACGCAGAAAAAGCTCTGCTCCATCTGCTGGATTTGCCAGCGTTTGAACGCGTCGGCGTCGGTGACCCAGCCGGCCTCGACGGCCCACTCCAGCCCCTGCGACCAGGTAAACGACCCGACCGGCAGGCTGCTGCTTGAGAGCTGCATCAGGCGCAGCCTCTGGCGGGCGTGCTCCATCAGCTCATCAGCGCCAGCAGGGCAGAGACGATCAGCCCGCCGCCGAAGGTTTTACGCAGGCCGTCGTGACGGCGCAGCAGCAGCCCTGCGGCAAAGCTGGCGCACAGCACCGTGGCGCTGGCGAGCATAAAGCCGCTGGTGAAGAGCCAGAAGCTGTGGCCGGACATCTCCACGCCGTGCGCCCAGCCGTGGAACATCGCCAGGGCAGGCACCGCCAGCAGCAGGCGGTTTTCAGTTTTAAACATCATCACGCCGGATACCGCCAGCGAGGCGATAATCAGCATCTCCATACCGCTGAAGCCGCCGAGCAGGCTGCCCGCAATGGCGCCGACAAGCATCATCCCGAGGGTGGCAAACGGCAGCAGGAGTTTGCGACCGCTCAGCGCCGAGAGCACGCCTGCGCCCGCCAGCATCAGCAGGTGATCGAGCCCGGTCAGCGGATGAAGAAATCCTGCCTGGAAGCTGTCGGTGCCGTGGCCGGGATGCGCGAGCGCGGGAACGGAAAAAGCCAGCAGTAACAGCGGTAAATACTTGCGCATGATGGATCCTTAATGTGAATGAGCGTGAGAATGGCTGTGGCTGTGGGCATCGCTGGCGTAAGCGCCCGCTTCCGGTTCAAACGGCAGGCTGGCGTAGGTCACGTCCAGACCGAACTGGCGCAGCATGTCGTCGAGAACGTGGTCGTGGTGATAGCGCAGCTCGCCGGGCATGATCTGCAGCGGCACGTGGCGGTTGCCCAGGTGGTAGCAGGCGCGGGCGAGCAGGAACGGATCGGCGCAGCGCACCACGGATACGGACTCCGGGGCGGCGATCACCTCGACAACCTCGCTGCCGTCGTCGGTAGTCAGCAGGTCGCCCCCGCGCAGCAGCAGGCCGCGCGGCAGCATCAGCCCGGCTTCGCGGCCGTCGTTCAGCGATACGCGGGCGCGGCTTTTCACCCGCACGTCAATCGGCAGCGTGACGCTGGCGGTAATCGGGTGCGCATGGTCCAGGCGTTGGGTTAAGTAGATCATCATCACTCCTCAAAACAGGAAATAGCGTTGCGCCATCGGCAGAACGTCAGCCGGTTCGCTGGTTATCAGTTCGCCGTCGACGCGCACCTCGTAGGTTTGCGAGTCGACGGTGATATTCGGCTGCAGGCCGTTGTGGATCATGTCCGCCTTTTTCACCGTTCGGCAGCCTTTCACCACCGCAATGGCGCTCTGCAGGTTGAGCTGCTGCGGGATGCCGTTCGCACTGGCGGCCTGCGAGATAAACGTCAGTCGGGTAGCGTGGCGCGCGGCGCCCAGCGATCCAAACATCGGACGGTAATGCACCGGCTGCGGCGTAGGGATTGAGGCGTTGATATCGCCCATTGGCGCGCAGGCGATCATCCCGCCCTTGACGATGGTGGCAGGCTTCACGCCGAAGAACGCCGGGGACCAGACCACCAGATCCGCAAGCTTGCCCGCCTCAATCGAACCGACTTCATGGGCGATGCCGTGGGTGAGCGCCGGGTTAATGGTGTATTTAGCGACGTAGCGCTTCACGCGGAAGTTGTCGTTATCGCCGGTCTCTTCCGGCAGCGCGCCGCGCTGGACCTTCATGCGGTGCGCCACCTGCCAGGTGCGGATAATCACTTCCCCGACGCGGCCCATGGCCTGAGAATCAGACGACGTGAGCGAGAACGCGCCGATATCGTGCAGCACGTCTTCCGCAGCGATGGTTTCACGACGAATGCGGGATTCGGCAAACGCCACGTCCTCGGCGATATCCGGATCGAGGTGATGGCAAACCATCAGCATGTCGAGATGCTCGTCGATGGTGTTCACCGTGTAGGGCAAGGTCGGGTTGGTGGAAGAGGGCAGAATATTCGGATGCGCGCAGGCGGTGATGATATCCGGCGCGTGGCCGCCGCCCGCGCCTTCGGTGTGGAAAGTGTGGATGGTGCGTCCGGCGATGGCCGCCAGCGTGTCTTCGACAAACCCGGACTCGTTCAGCGTGTCGCTGTGCAGCGCCACCTGAATATCCATCTCGTCAGCTACCTCCAGCGAGCAGTTAATTGCCGCGGGCGTCGCGCCCCAGTCTTCGTGGATCTTCAGCCCGATGGCGCCCGCGGCAATCTGCTCGCGCAGGGCGTCCGGGCTGGAGCCGTTACCCTTGCCGAGCAGGCCAATATTCACCGGCAGCGTATCGGCAGCCTGCAGCATGCGGGCGATATACCATGGCCCCGGCGTGCAGGTGGTGGCGTTGGTGCCCGCCGCCGGTCCGGTGCCGCCGCCGATCATGGTGGTGACGCCGGAAACCAGCGCCTCTTCCGCCTGCTGCGGGCAGATCCAGTGGATGTGGGTGTCGATCCCGCCGGCGGTGACGATCTTCCCCTCGGCGGCAATGACTTCCGTTGCCGCGCCAATGGGGATCGTCACGCCGGGCTGAATGTCCGGGTTCCCGGCTTTGCCGACGGCGAAGATCCGTCCGTCCTTGACGCCGATATCGGCTTTTACGATCCCCCAGTGATCGACGATCAGCGCGTTGGTAAGAACCAGATCCACGCAGCCGTCAGCGGTCATCTGCCCCTGACCCATGCCGTCGCGGATCACCTTTCCGCCGCCGAACTTGACCTCTTCGCCGTAGACCGTGAGATCGTCTTCCACTTCGATCCACAGCTCGCTGTCGGCCAGCCGCACTTTATCCCCGGTGGTGGGGCCGAACATATCGGCATACGCCCGGCGCGAAATCTCAGCCATGTTTCACCTCGCCCATCACCTCGCCGCGAAAGCCGAAAATGCGCTGCGCCCCGGTGACCTGAACCAGCGTCACTTCCCGCTTCTGGCCGGGCTCGAAGCGCACGGCGGTGCCCGCCGGGATGTTCAGTCGGTAGCCTTTGGTGGCTTCCCGATCGAACTTCAGCGCCGGGTTGACCTCGTAAAAGTGGTAGTGCGATCCGACCTGGATCGGCCTGTCGCCGTGATTTTCGACAACCACGCGTTGGGTTTCACGCCCGACGTTGAGGGCAATCGTTCCGGGCTGGATCTGGTATTCACCTGGGATCATCACGCGCTCCTTAGACGATCGGGTTGTGGACGGTGACGAGCTTCGATCCGTCCGGGAAGGTGGCTTCGACCTGAATATCCGGGATCATCTCCGGGACGCCCTCCATGACCTGGTCGCGCCTCAGGACGTGGCGGCCCGCTTCCATCAGCGAGGCGACGGTTTCGCCATCGCGCGCGCCTTCCATAATGAAGGCGCTGATCAGCGCGACCGATTCCGGGTAATTGAGCTTTACCCCGCGCGCGAGGCGGCGTTCTGCAACCAGCGCGGCGGTGAACAGCAACAGCTTGTCTTTTTCTCTGGGGGTCAGTTCCATAATGTTTCTCTTATGTCTGCCAGATACGCGGCGAACAGGCGGTTTTGGTGGTGAGAAGCGGGCGAAGCGACTGCCAGATGTCGCGCATCACCCGCTGGCAAATCAGGTTGTCGTCGGAGAGAAAACGCACCGACAGCAGATCGTCAGCGAGCGTTGCACCTGCATAATTTTCCAGCGGCGCGAGCCGTTCGCGCACCGCGTCGAGATGTTCTTCTTTGGCCGGATAGAACAGCAGCGTGCCGAGCCACGGACGTCCGGCGACGGGCGTGAGATCGCCGTCGCTAAGATGCTGACGCTCGATCAGGCGCGGTTCGTCTTCAACCCAGATTTCAAGGCGGCTTTCCAGCGTGCCGTGGCTAAAGGTCTCAGCGATCACCGGACGCCCCAGGCAGTACAGCTCCCACGCCAGCAGCGTGCTGGAGGCCTTCAGGTGGAAGACGGAGCGCAGCGCGGCATTCGCGCCGGGGAAGATAATGGTGTCCTGTGGCAGCCACTCCAGGGTGGAATCTTCCTCGAGGTAAAAATGCTGGCTCAGACGCGCCTGCGGGCCGCTGCTGCGATAGAACTTGCTCGCCCCGGGCATGGTGATGAGCGCGTGGCTTTTGGCGTCCAGCTGAACGGAAATGTCCAGCGTGTCGCCGCCCACAACCCCGCCGGGCGGGTGCAGCAGGTAAAGGTGGCAGGTTTCCCCTTCGGGGTAAAACGGACGTTGAACGGTGAGCGGCCCGACGTGGTGGGCGGAGTACAGGAGGGTTTTCTCAGGGGTGTGACAAAACTGCAGGGCAAGCGACGCCTGCCAGCCTTTATACGTATTATCAGTGACCTGAGCTGCTAACATGCTGCATCCATTTCCACACCATCGGGATACGTTTCAGTATGCCCTGGCGGAAATGAAGCCTGTCATACGAGTCGCTTATGGATGGCCAGGCAGGAGAAATACAAAAGCACGGCCGGGGCCGTGCTCTATAGATGAATGACGATCCTACTTCAGGTGTTCATGCAATGCTGCACCTGCCTGCTCAAGGGCAACTTTCACCGTTGGCTCCTGGCTCAGCGGGTTAAGCAGGCCGTAGTCGTGGATCATGCCGTTATAGCGCGTGACGGTCACCGGGACGCCAGCCGCATCCAGTTTACGCCCGAATGCTTCACCTTCATCCCGCAGAACGTCCAGCTCCGCTGTCTGGATCAGCGTTTCGGGGAAGCCTTTCAACTGCGCGGTGCTGGCGCGAAGCGGAGAGGCAAGGATATTGTTGCGATCGGCAGCGCTGGTGGTGTAGTTATCCCAGAACCATTTCATCATGTTTTTCGACAGGAAATAGCCATTTTCGAACTGGTTATACGAGGCAGTATCAAAGTTCGCATCGGTAACCGGCCAGAGCATGACGTTGTAGCGAATTTTTGGCCCATTGAACTGTTTGGCCTGCAGCGCCACCGAAGCCACCATATTGCCGCCCACGCTGTTACCCACCAGACCCAGACGGCTACCGTCCACGCCAATTTCCTGACCGTGCCCGGCGACCCATTTTGTCGCTTCATAGGCTTGATTAATTGCTACCGGGAAATGGGCCTCAGGTGACGGAGTGTAATCGACGTAAACCGCAGCGGCACCCGAAGCGCGAACGAGGTCGCGGATTAAGCGCTCGTGGGTAGGGAAGTCACCCAGCACCCAGCCGCCGCCGTGAAAGAACATAAAGGCGGGGAGCGTGCCGCTGGCGTTTTCAGGTTTCACTATTTTCAGTTTTATCGCCTGGCCATTTACCTGGATCGTTTTTTCAGAAACCTGAGCGGGCGGCAGTTTTGCGCCTTGCTGTGCGCCAATCAGTACCTGGCGGGCCTCCTGCGGGGTCATCTGTTCCATTGGCTTACCCTTGCCGGAATTCAAAACATTAAGAAATGCCTGTACGCCTGCGGTCGGGGTTGGGGTATTGGTGGTTTGAGCGGATGCCGCAGCTGACGCGAAGACTGAAGAAACCAGGATGGCGGTTAGTGTTTTCATGGTAGTACCTCTTTAAGCGTATTTGATCGGATGAGATGGTTAAGTAGTGCGCTACTTAGTTGTTGATATAATACTTGCGCGCAAGATACTTTTAGTCAAACATTATTTATAATTTTTTCAGGAAACCGATTCGGAGTTGATAGAAAAATGAAAGAAAACAAAACGCTAGATGATTTACTTTGCTTCTCGCTGTACTCGGTCACCAACGCGTTCGTTCGCCAGTATCGCCCCTTACTGCAAGAGATGGATCTAACCTATCCGCAATTCGTTGTTTTGATGGCGCTTTATGAGAAAGATAACATCCCACTTCGCGATCTCAGCGATAAGACATTTTTTGATTCGGGCACATTGACCCCGCTTGTACAAAAGCTTGAGGCAAAAGGATTTCTCAACCGTATCGCGGTTGTGGGTGATGAAAGGATGAAAAATGTTGTACTGACCGACAAGGCCAAAGACCTGAAGAAACGGGTGATGGCATTGCCGGACCAGATTCGCTGCAGCATGCGGATGAATGACGATGAGCTTGAGACGCTAAAAAAACTCTCCCGGACGCTGCTTGACGATTTATAAGAAACCTTCGGCGGGGTGAACCCACCGAAGTGATGTGTCGTTACCGGTAGTCCTCCGCATCCACGTCATACCCGGACGGCTCCCAGCGGATCGCCAGCAGCGACGCCAGGCCGATAAACGGCGCCAGCGCGATCGCCCAGAACACGGCGGTGTCGAGAGACGCGACCAGCAGCGGGAACAGGAACAGCGACAGCGTGGAACTGCTGCGCATCAGCGTCTGGTTGAGACCCACGCCCACGCCGCGCAGCGAGGTCGGGTAGCTCAGGGAGGCGAACGTCATGGTATGCGCGCCCGGGCCGAAGCCCTGACCGAACAGGAACAGCGCCAGCATCGCGACGGCGAGCACGCCTTCAGAGGCACCTTCCGGTCGGCCAATCAGCGCCAGGCCAAGCAATGCGACAAGCTGACAGGTATAACCCGCAAGCGACATCCGCCATGCGCCGAAGCGCGGCACGTAGCGTACCGCCAGCAGTCCGCCGACGAAGGCAAACAGCAGGTTAAGCGCCAGAGAAATGAGAATGGTGGTGAGCATCGACTGGACAAAGAAACTGGAGATGATCACCGGCAGACCAAACGCCACGGCGTTATAGGCGAAGGAAGAGACGACGGACAGCAGCGTGGCGAGCGTCGTGCGGCGCAAGTAGATGCCGCGGAACAGGTTCAGATAATTTGACCATTTCGCTTTATTCACGACAGGTGCGGGCTGGCCGAGCGCGTCCTGCGGCACGTGGGCATTGATGTTATACGACTGGCGTAAAATCGACGCCGCCTCTTTCAGGTTGCCCTGATTCGCCGCCCAGACCGGAGATTCGCTCATATAGCGGCTGCGGATGGCGATAATCACCAGCGCGGGCACCGCGCCAAAGCCGAGAATCAAACGCCACAGCCAGTCGCTGTGGCTTTCCGGCAGCACGGCGTAGAAGAAAAGCACCAGCAGATAGGAGATGCTGATGGCGGCATACCAGGTGGGGCACCACATCGCGACGCTTGAGGCCTTATTTCCGGGCCCTTTCAGCCTGGCGAACTCGCTTAAAAACGCCATCGCCACGGGAAGGTCGATCCCGACCCCCAGCCCCATCAGAAAGCGGGCGCCCGCGAGCACATATTCGTTCGGGGCCAGCGCACAGGCGATCGCTGCCACCACGAAGAACACCATATCAGCCATAAAAACGCGGTAGCGCCCGATTTTATCCGTGAGGTAACCGCCGAGCAGCGCCCCGACAATGGCGCCAAAGGTAATGGCCGAGGCCACCATGCCGGTACCGGCGGGCGTCAGGCTAAATTCGCGGGTGATGTCTTTAATGCCGAACGCCAGCGCGCCCAGATCGTAGGCATCGAGGAAAATACCGCCCAGCGCGATACTGACCACGATACGGGCGTTTGCCCGGCCCTGAGAGCCGTCATTAACGAGGCGTGATACGTCCGACGCGCTGCGCACCCACTGGATGTCGCCATCCGGGGTGCTTCCTGCCGTTGAAAGGGGAGTTGGTTCTGTGATTTCTGCCATTTTTCTTTTTGTGTGGTTGTGTTGTGTCTCTAACAGTTACCACAGGCAGAAGGTGACCAAAATCACATTTGGCTATAAGGCATAACTAACCCTTCGGAGCGTCTTTTTTCTTTCTCTTGAGCTTCGTCCAGATTTTGGTCTCCTGACGACGCCACAGGCGCTGGATATTGTCGTGATGACGCAGCAGGATAAGACAGGAGAGCATCGACACCGGGAAGGTGAACTGGGGTTTGAACCACCAGACGTAGAACGGGGCGATCAGCGCGCTGACGATGGCGCCCAGCGACGAGTAGCCGCTCAGAAGAATGGTCAGAAGCCAGGTTCCGGCCATGACGCCGGTGAGATCCCAGCCGATAGGTGCAATCGCACCGAAGGCCGTCGCAACGCCTTTGCCGCCTTTAAAACCGAAGAATACGGGCCAGATGTGGCCAACGCAGGCAGCAATAGCAATGAGCCCCAGCCAGAACGGCGTAACGCCCAACGCATAGGCGCCCCAGACGGGCAGCATCCCTTTCAGAACATCAAAAATCAAAACCGCTACGGCCGCTCCCTTGCCGCCAATTCGTAGTACGTTGGTCGCCCCCGGATTCCCGGAACCATTTTCACGCGGGTCAGGCAACCCGGCAATGCGGCAGACCAGAATGGCGCTGGAGATTGAGCCGCAAAGATAGGCGAGGAGGATCATTCCAGGCGCGATTGCACTCATAACGCTGTTCCGTTTTGAAAATGTATCTGTATTCTCAGCATCTGTGGATAATACGCATAATTCGCCGGAAGTGGTATCCGGTTTAGCCAAAAAGCAGGCAGGTCGTGATGGATATTGTATTTATAGAGCAACTTTCGGTAATCACCACAATTGGTGTTTACGACTGGGAACAGACCATCGAGCAGAAGCTGGTGTTCGATATCGAAATGGGATGGGATAACCGCAAATCGGCAAAAAGCGATGACGTGAACGACTGTCTGAGCTATGCCGATATCAGTGAAGCGGTCATCGCCCACGTTGAAGGTCAACGTTTTGCGCTGGTCGAACGGGTGGCGGAAGAAGTCGCAGAATTGCTGCTGAAAAAATTCAACTCACCGTGGGTGCGCATCAAGCTGAGCAAGCCGGGAGCGGTGGCGCGCGCCGCCAACGTTGGCGTCATTATTGAACGTGGCACAAATCTGAAAGGCAAGAATTAACGTCATAATTGCTAAACCATTTTAGGTTATACCGGTCTTAAAGCTGTATCTTTCACGGTAGCCGTTGGGGCGACCGTTTTTTTATATCTTTTTTAGGGGTTTATAGATGAGCGATATGCACTCGCTGCTGGTGGCGGCAATACTGGGTGTGGTCGAAGGATTGACGGAGTTTTTGCCGGTCTCCAGTACGGGCCATATGATTATCGTTGGCCATCTGCTGGGCTTTGAAGGCGATACCGCAAAAACGTTTGAAGTGGTGATCCAGCTGGGGTCTATTCTGGCGGTGGTCGTGATGTTCTGGCGTCGCCTGTTTGGCCTGATCGGCATCCATTTTGGCCGTCCGCCTCAGCACGAGGGGGCCGGTAAAGGTCGTCTGTCACTGATCCATATTCTGCTCGGGATGATCCCTGCGGTGGTGCTGGGCCTGGTGTTCCACGACGCCATCAAATCGCTGTTTAACCCGATTAACGTAATGTACGCGCTGGTGGTGGGGGGCTTCCTGCTCATCGCTGCGGAAGTGCTGAAGCCAAAAACGCCGCGCGCGGAAGGTCTGGACGATATGACGTATCGTCAGGCGTTTATCATTGGCTGCTTCCAGTGTCTGGCGCTGTGGCCGGGCTTCTCTCGTTCAGGCGCAACCATCTCCGGCGGGATGCTGATGGGCGTAAGCCGTTACGCCGCGTCAGAGTTCTCGTTCCTGCTGGCGGTGCCGATGATGATGGGCGCCACCGTACTCGACGTCTATAAGAGCTATCACTTCCTGACGGCTGGCGACATTCCGATGTTCGCCGTCGGCTTCATCACCGCGTTTATCGTGGCGCTGATTGCCATTAAAACCTTCCTGCAGCTGATTAAGCGTATCTCGTTTATTCCGTTCGCGATCTATCGCTTTATCGTGGCGGCTGCGGTGTACGTGGTCTTCTTCTGACCGATGGCCCTCAGTCTTTCGGCTGAGGGCAATGCTTTTCCTTCCAGTCCGACACCGCCTGAATTCGCCGTTTCGTGAGCTCTTCGCGAATTTCCGGCCCTTTGAATCCCGCTTCGACAACGTCCTTCGTGGGCACCGCTTTCGCTACGTCCCAGGCTTTGCGCAGTAAGCGTCCCTGCGGGTAATCGCACGCTTCAAACCCGGTACGACCGCGCACGTCAGCTTCGCTGGTGAGCGCGATTTGCTCGACGCGATGGGGTTTGCGCCAGGCGTCGATGTTATCGAAAAGCTTAACGATGGTGGCCGGTTTCAGAATAGGGAAGGTGTGGATCAGATCGTGGAACTCGGCCACCAGTTTCGCCAGATCGCGGATCTCGTTCGGCACGCGCAGACGCTGGCACAGCCCCTCGACCAGCTTCACCCCCGCCGGGCCGTGCCCGTGGTGGCGAGGCCAGAATTCTTTTGGCGTTAAGCCTTTGCCGAGATCGTGGCACAGGGTGGAAAAGCGCACGTCCACGTCAGGGCTGAGCATGGCGGCCATGCTCAGGGTCATTAGCGTGTGTACGCCGGTATCAATTTCCGGGTGCCATTTTGCCGGGGCAGGTACGCCAAACAGCGCGTCTATTTCCGGGAACAGCACCTTCAGCGCGCCGCAGTCGCGCAGGACCTGGAAAAAGACCTGCGGGTTGCGCGTGGTGAGGGCATTTTCCGTCTCTTTCCAGACGCGCTCTGGCGTCAGGTGTTCAAGCTCGCCCGCCTCGGTCATGGCGGTCATCAGCGCCATTGTCTCATCGGCAATACGGAAGCTGAGATGGGCGTAACGCGCGGCAAAGCGCGCCACGCGGAGCACGCGGAGCGGATCTTCAGAAAACGCCGGGGAGACGTGACGTAAAAGGCGGTTGCGCAGATCGTCCTGACCGCCATAGGCGTCAACGATCTGCCCGTCCTCGTCCTGCGCCAGCGCGTTGATGGTGAGATCGCGGCGCAGGAGATCTTGCTCCAGCGTCACGTCCGGCGCGGCATAGCAGGTGAAGCCCGTATAGCCCGAGCCCGATTTCCGCTCGGTACGCGCCAGGGCATACTCTTCACGGCTTTTCGGGTGCAGGAACACGGGAAAATCGCGGCCTACCTGCTGGTAGCCCGCGTCGAGCATCTCTTCAGGGGTAGCGCCAACCACCACCCAGTCTTTATCTTTGACCGGCAGACCTAACAACGCATCACGTACCGCACCACCGACCAGATAACTCTTCACGCCCAACTCTCCCGTTTTCTCTTTTCCAGAATGATACGTAAGTCTGGCAGAGAAGACGAATTAGTTCATCCAGCGGTCTTTACGCTTGCGGCTTGGGATCAGATGCGGCAGCACCAGACCCAACACCAGACCCACGCCCAGCACGCCGCCGCCATACATAAACCACTGCATGATGATGGTGCGCTGTTTGTCGTCGAGCTGCAGATTAGCGGCATTCACTTTCTTCTGCGCGACAATCAGCTCGTTTTTCAGTTTCTGGTTCTCTTCTTTCAGACCGTTAATCACCCCGTCGCTTTGCGCCACTTTCTGCTGCATTTCAGCGGTGCGCTGGTTCCAGGTGCCGTCGATGTTGTTCAGCTTGTCGGTCAGGGTCTTCACCTGGTTTTCCAGATCGGGAACGCGCGTGCGCAGGCTTGGCACGGTGCTCAGCTCTTTCAGCGGGATCCAGGACGTACGGCCGGTACTGTCGCGAACCTGACCGTAATTGGTGTCCGCGTTGGTCTGTAACAGGGTGACTTCCTCGCCGGCATTCACCGTGCCCACGAGGCGATAATTATCTCCAGGGCCACTGCGTACCCAGGTGTTCAGTTCGTCAGAAACGTAACGCTTCTCTTCAGCGTGCACTGCGGTTGCGGCGCTAAAAGCGAGTAAAGTAAGTCCAATCAGGCGTAATTTAAGCATCATTAGTCGTTATTTTCATAAATAGTGGAACGATAGTAGTGGCAACAGTGTCTCTACGCAAAGCATTCGTCAGCAATCAGAATCATCTGTGTCACGACTCTATACATTTACGCCCGACAAATTGCTCATTGCATGGCAATTTGGCGCAAAATACTATGTACTGACAAACAAATGGCGAGGAAGTTCGCCCTCATTGACGCGTCTGTGACGCCCGCAAAAGTACAAGGCTATGGCACAAGAAATCGAATTAAAGTTTATCGTCGAAAAAGACAGCGTTGACGCACTCCGCCAGCATCTGCATACGCTTTCCGGCGAACACCATGCACCGGTACAACTGCTTAATATCTATTACGAAACGCCAGACAACTGGCTGCGTCGCCACGATATGGGGCTGCGCATCCGCGGCGCGAGCGGGCGCTACGAGATGACGATGAAAATTGCCGGCCGCGTGGTCGGCGGTTTACATCAGCGCCCGGAATACAATATCGACATCAGCAAGCCAGAACTTGAGCTGGAACGTTTCCCGACGGAAGTCTGGCCGGATGGCGAGCTGCCTTCCACGCTGGCGGAACAGGTGCAGCCGCTGTTCAGCACTGATTTCTGGCGCGAAAAATGGCTGGTGACGGAAGGCAAAAGCCGCATCGAAATCGCCCTCGATCTGGGCGACGTGAAGGCGGGTGAGTTCCAGGAACCGATTTGCGAACTCGAGCTTGAGCTGCTGGAAGGGGACGCGAATGACGTGCTGAAGCTGGCGCGCAGGCTGGTGAACCAGTCCGGACTGCGTCAGGGAAGCCTGAGTAAAGCCGCGCGGGGTTACCATCTGGCCGCCGGAAATGCGCCGCGCGTGCTGAAAGAGACGACCATTTTGCACGTTGCGCCGAAGGCCAGCGTTGAACAGGGCCTGGAAGCCGCGCTGGAGCTGGCGCTTTCTCAGTGGCAGTACCATGAAGAGCTGTGGGTGCGAAATGTGAAAAACGCGAAATCCCACGTGCTGGCGGCGATTGCCCTGGTGCGCCATACCCTGACGCTCTTCGGCGGTATTGTTCCTCGCAAAGCGAGCGCTCACTTACGTGACCTGCTGACGCAAACCGAAACGCTGATGCTCTCCGACGTATCGGCGCAAACGGCGATCTACAGCCCGCAAGCCGCGACGGCAAAACTGGCGCTGACCGAGTTTCTGGTGACGCGCGGCTGGCGCGCCTTCCTGGATGCGAAAGCGGAAGCCAAAATCGCGGAAAACTTTAAGCGTTTCGCGGATATTCATCTTTCCCGTCATGCCGCCGAGCTGAAGAGTACCTTCGCGTATCCGCTCGGCGATCAGTATGGCGATCAGCTTCCCCGTCTGTCGCGCAACATCGACAGCATGCTGCTGCTTTCCGGCGCTTATGACGGCGTTAAAACCCAGGCCTGGCTGGAAAACTGGCAGGGGCTGAAGCATGCCATTGAAACCCGCCAGCATATTGAGATTGAGCATTTCCGTAACGAGGCCATTTCGCAGGAGCCGTTCTGGCTGCACAGCGGAAAACGTTAACTCTGGCAAGGAACCCCTATAATGCCGCTTTCTTCACCGTTACAGCAGCAGTGGCAGACCGTTTGCGAACGTCTGCCTGAGTCATTACCGGCGTCATCGTTAAGCGAGCAGGCGAAGAGCGTGCTCGCCTTCAGTGATTTTGTGCAGGAAAGCATCACCGCCAACCCGGACTGGCTGGCAGAGCTTGAGAACGCACCGCCGCAGGCGGACGAGTGGCGGCAGTATGCCGGCTGGCTGCAAACCGCACTCGAAGACGTTGCGGATGAAGCCACGCTGATGCGCGTCCTGCGCCAGTTCCGCCGTCGGGTGATGGTGCGCATTGCCTGGGCTCAGGCGCTGGAGCTGGTGAGCGAAGAGAGTACGCTGCAGCAGCTAAGCGAGCTGGCGCAAACGCTGATTGTCGCCGCGCGCGACTGGCTGTACGCCGCCTGCTGTAAAGAGTGGGGCACGCCGTGCAGCGAGGAAGGGGTTCCTCAGCCGCTGTTGATTCTGGGGATGGGCAAGCTGGGCGGCTGCGAGCTGAACTTCTCCTCCGACATCGACCTGATTTTTGCCTGGCCCGAGAACGGCTCCACGCGCGGCGGCCGTCGCGAGC
Organism: Enterobacter sp. DNB-S2; assembly: GCF_019443845.1. Classification (NCBI taxonomy): domain Bacteria; kingdom Pseudomonadati; phylum Pseudomonadota; class Gammaproteobacteria; order Enterobacterales; family Enterobacteriaceae; genus Enterobacter; species Enterobacter sp. DNB-S2. The sequence goes on along the minus strand of NZ_CP050520.1, from coordinate 4,710,864 downwards.
TCGACAACGCCCAGTTCTTTACCCGCCTCGGCCAGCGTCTGATTAAGGCGCTGGATCAGCCGACGCAGGACGGTTTTGTTTACCGCGTGGACATGCGCCTGCGCCCGTTTGGCGACAGCGGACCGCTGGTGCTGAGCTTTGCCGCGCTGGAGGATTACTACCAGGAGCAGGGGCGCGACTGGGAGCGCTATGCGATGGTTAAAGCGCGGATCATGGGCGACAGCGACGACGCTTACGCCAACGAGCTGCGCGCCATGCTGCGCCCGTTCGTATTCCGTCGCTATATCGACTTCAGCGTGATCCAGTCCCTGCGTAATATGAAAGGGATGATCGCCCGTGAGGTGCGCCGTCGTGGTCTGAAGGACAACATCAAGCTCGGCGCGGGCGGCATCCGTGAAATCGAATTTATCGTTCAGGTCTTCCAGCTTATTCGCGGTGGTCGTGAGCCGTCCCTGCAGTCCCGCTCGCTTTTGCCGACGCTGAGCGCCATCGAGCAGCTGCACCTGCTGCCGGACGGCGACGCGCAAACCCTGCGCGAGGCCTATCTGTTCCTGCGTCGTCTGGAAAACCTGCTGCAAAGCATCAACGACGAACAGACCCAGACCCTGCCGGGCGATGACCTTAACCGGGCGCGCCTGGCCTGGGGCATGCGTGTGGACGACTGGGCGGCGTTAACCGAACGGCTGGATGCCCATATGGCAGGCGTGCGCCGCATCTTTAACGAGCTGATCGGTGATGACGAAAGTGAATCACCGGACGATGCCCTTTCCGAGCACTGGCGCGAGCTGTGGCAGGACGCGCTCCAGGAAGATGACACCACGCCGGTGCTGACGCACTTAACCGACGACGCCCGCCATCGCGTGGTGGCGCTGATCGCGGATTTCCGTCTTGAGCTGAACAAACGCGCCATCGGCCCGCGAGGTCGTCAGGTGCTGGATCACCTGATGCCGCACCTGCTGAGCGAGGTCTGCTCGCGGGCGGACGCGCCGGTGCCGCTGTCGCGCATGATGCCGCTGCTGAGCGGGATCATCACGCGTACCACCTATCTGGAACTCCTGAGCGAGTTTCCGGGGGCACTGAAGCACCTGATTACGCTTTGCGCCGCGTCGCCGATGGTGGCCAACAAGCTGGCGCGTTACCCGCTGCTGCTGGATGAGCTGCTCGATCCGAACACGCTGTATCAGCCCACGGCGACGGATGCCTACCGGGACGAGTTGCGTCAGTATCTGCTGCGCGTGCCGGAAGAAGACGAAGAGCAACAGCTGGAGGCGCTGCGCCAGTTTAAGCAGGCGCAGATGCTGCGCGTGGCGGCGGCTGACATCGCCGGAACGCTGCCGGTGATGAAAGTGAGCGATCACTTAACCTGGCTTGCTGAGGCGATCATCGACGCGGTGGTCCATCAGGCGTGGGTGCAGATGGTGGCGCGCTACGGCCAGCCGAAACACCTGGCCGAACGTGAAGGACGCGGCTTTGCGGTCGTGGGGTACGGCAAGCTTGGCGGCTGGGAGCTGGGCTATAGCTCCGATCTGGATTTAATCTTCCTGCACGACTGTCCGGTTGACGTAATGACCGACGGCGAGCGTGAAATTGACGGGCGCCAGTTCTACCTTCGCCTGGCGCAGCGCATTATGCATCTTTTCAGCACCCGCACCTCGTCGGGCATTCTGTATGAAGTGGATGCCCGTCTGCGTCCGTCCGGCGCGGCGGGCATGCTGGTGACCTCAACGGAATCCTTCGCCGATTACCAGAAGAATGAAGCCTGGACGTGGGAGCATCAGGCGCTGGTGCGCGCTCGCGTGGTGTATGGCGATCCGCAGCTCAAAACGCAGTTTGACGTCATCCGTAAGGAGGTTATGACCACCGTGCGTGATGGCAGCACGCTGCAAACGGAAGTGCGCGAAATGCGCGAGAAAATGCGCGCGCATCTCGGCAATAAACACCGCGATCGCTTTGATATTAAAGCCGACGAGGGCGGGATTACCGATATTGAGTTCATTACCCAGTATCTGGTGCTGCTGCACGCCCACGACAAGCCGAAGCTGACGCGCTGGTCCGATAACGTGCGCATTCTGGAGCTGCTGGCGCAAAACGACATCATGGACGAGCAGGAGGCGCAGGCTTTAACCCGCGCCTACACGACGCTTCGCGATGAGCTTCATCACCTGGCGCTGCAGGAGCAGCCGGGGCACGTAGCGCTGGACTGTTTTGCTCATGAACGTGCTCAGGTAACGGCCAGCTGGCAGAAGTGGCTGGTGGAACCGTGCGTAACAAATCAAGTGTGATATTATCGCGCGCAAATTGTGAATCTTTCTGGAGTCAGGAATGAAAGTAACACTGCCAGAGTTTGAACGTGCTGGGGTAATGGTTGTTGGGGATGTGATGCTGGATCGCTACTGGTATGGGCCTACAAGCCGCATCTCTCCGGAAGCACCGGTACCGGTGGTTAAGGTCGACACCATTGAAGAGCGTCCCGGCGGCGCGGCAAACGTGGCGATGAACATTGCCTCTCTGGGCGCGCAGTCGCGTCTGGTGGGCCTGACCGGCATCGACGATGCGGCGCGCGCGCTGAGCAAGTCGCTGGCGGACGTGAACGTGAAGTGCGACTTCGTTTCTGTTCCGACCCACCCAACGATTACGAAACTGCGCGTGCTGTCGCGCAACCAGCAGCTGATCCGCCTCGACTTTGAAGAAGGGTTCGAAGGCGTTGATCCTGAGCCGCTGCACGAGCGTATCAACCAGGCGCTGGGCAATATTGGCGCGCTGGTGCTGTCCGACTACGCCAAAGGCGCGCTGGCGAGCGTGCAAACGATGATTCAGCTGGCGCGTAAAGCCAACGTGCCGGTGCTGATCGACCCGAAAGGGACCGATTTTGAGCGCTATCGCGGCGCGACGCTGCTGACGCCAAACCTCTCCGAGTTTGAAGCGGTGGCGGGCAAATGCAAAACCGAGGACGAACTGGTTGAGCGCGGCATGAAGATCATTGCCGATTTCGAGCTGTCCGCGCTGCTGGTGACCCGCTCCGAGCAGGGGATGACGCTGCTGCAGCCGGGCAAAGCGCCGCTGCATATGCCAACCCAGGCGCAGGAAGTGTACGACGTGACCGGTGCCGGTGATACGGTGATCGGCGTGCTGGCGGCGACGCTGGCAGCAGGAAACTCGCTGGAAGAGGCGTGCTACTTCGCTAACGCCGCGGCGGGCGTGGTCGTCGGTAAACTTGGTACCTCAACCGTTTCGCCAATCGAGCTGGAAAACGCGGTGCGCGGTCGTGCGGATACCGGTTTTGGCGTCATGACCGAAGACGAGCTGAAGGTGGCCGTTGCCGCCGCGCGCAAGCGTGGTGAAAAAGTGGTGATGACCAACGGCGTGTTCGACATTCTGCACGCGGGCCACGTTTCGTATCTGGCGAACGCGCGCAAGCTGGGCGATCGCCTGATTGTGGCGGTTAACAGCGATGCATCGACGAAACGCCTGAAGGGTGAAACGCGTCCGGTGAACCCGCTCGAGCAGCGCATGATTGTGCTCGGCGCGCTGGAAGCGGTGGACTGGGTGGTGTCGTTTGAAGAAGATACCCCGCAGCGCCTGATTGCCGGCATTCTGCCGGACCTGCTGGTAAAAGGTGGGGATTACAAGCCGGAGCAAATCGCGGGTAGCGAAGAGGTCTGGGCCAACGGCGGCGAGGTGATGGTGCTCAACTTTGAGGACGGGTGCTCAACCACCAACATCATCAAGAAGATCCAGAAAGACAGTCAGTAAAAAAAACGGGCCAGCTGGCCCGTTTTTTTCTCCCTCTCCCTGTGGGAGAGGGCTGGGGTGAGGGCATCAGGCCGCACTTACTCCTGGTCGTCCACCGGTGGAATGGCCGGTGCCGGCTTCACTTCTTCCGGCGCATTGCGGTTTTCCAGCTCGCTCAGACGCTGTTCCAGCAGCGCCAGCTTCTCGCGGGTGCGCAGCAGAACCTGGGTCTGCACGTCAAACTCTTCGCGGCTGACTAAATCAAGGCGAACCAACTGCGCCTGGAGCGTCTGGCGGATTTTCTTTTCTACGTCATCACCAAATTCACGAATGCCTTTTGGCATAGATTCATGAACCTGACGCGCGATCTGCTCAATTTTTTTCGGGTCAATCATTGGCGTTTCCCTTGATGGAAAAGTGTTAGTGTCCATTGTAGCGCGTCATGCCCGGGGTAAACAAAATTGTTTGATGCTTATGCATTGCCCAGGATAATCAATAGCGTTATAGTTATCTCGCTTATTCTCAGGGCGGGGCGAAATTCCCCACCGGCGGTAAATCAGCGTGACGCTGAAAGCCCGCGAGCGCTTTGGGTGAATACTCAAAGGTCAGCAGATCCGGTGTAATTCCGGGGCCGACGGTTAGAGTCCGGATGGGAGAGAGTAACGATCAAGTCGGGCATGGGCCCGCTCACGTTATCTTTTTGCCGCTTATACGGCGCTCCTAAGACTGCCCTGATTCTGGTAACCATAATGTTAATGAGGTTTTTTTACCATGAATCAGACGCTACTTTCCTCTTTTGGCACTTCAACTCAACGTGTTGAACATGCACTGGATGCACTGCGCGAAGGCCGCGGTGTGATGGTGCTTGACGATGAAAACCGTGAAAACGAAGGCGACATGATTTTCGCCGCCGAAAATATGACCGTTGAACAGATGGCGCTGACCATCCGTCACGGCAGCGGCATCGTATGCCTGTGTATTACCGAAGATCGTCGTAAGCAGCTCGAGCTGCCGATGATGGTCGAAAACAACACCAGCGCCTTTGGTACCGGTTTTACCGTGACCATTGAAGCTGCGCATGGCGTGACCACCGGTGTGTCTGCGGCTGACCGTCTGACCACCGTACGTGCAGCGATTGCTGATGGTGCGAAGCCATCCGATCTGCACCGTCCAGGCCACGTCTTCCCACTGCGTGCGCAGGCGGGCGGCGTGTTGACCCGCGGTGGTCACACCGAAGCGACGATCGACCTGGTGACGCTGGCTGGCTTCAAACCTGCCGGTGTGCTGTGCGAACTGACCAACGATGACGGCACCATGGCGCGCGCGCCGGAATGCATTACCTTTGCCCGCCTGCACAACATGCCGGTGGTCACGATTGAAGATCTGGTTGAGTATCGCCAGGCGCACGAGCGCAAAGCCAGCTGAAAATAAAAACGCCGGGATATCCCGGCGTTTTTTTACCCGATTCCTGCGGTCTGCAGGAGAACCAGACTTAATCCCATCACCGACATTCCACACAGCACGCCATAGCTGGGGTTGTTGTTAGGATCGATTTCCTTCGCCAGCGGCATCAGTTCATCCACCGAAAGCGCAACCATGATCCCGGCTACCGCGGCCATAATCGCCGCCATCACTACCGGAGAGACCAGGCTACCGAGGATCAGCCAGGCCAGTACGCCACCAAGGATTTCGGCCATCCCGGAAATCCCCGCCCAGAACACCGCGGTGCGTTTCGATCCCGTTGCGGCATACACGGGTCCGGCGACGGCCAGTCCTTCAGGAATATTGTGTAAGGCGACCGCCAGCGCGATGCCAAAGCCCATCTCAAGATTGCTGCTGGCCGTCACGTAGGTAGCGACCCCTTCCGGGAAGTTGTGCAGGCTGATGCCAAGCGTTAACAGCACGGCGGTACGCTTGATATTGCGCGGCATGGGCGCCACGTTTTTCTGCATTAAATCCTGAGGATGCGCGTGCGGAAGCATCCGATCGAGGGCAAAGTATCCCAGCAGGCCAAAGACAAACATGCCGTAGCCCAGCAGCGGAGACATGCCTTCCGTGCCCAACGCGGCAGGCAGCATCTCCATCAGGGAGATGAGCAGCATGATCCCGGCAGCAAAGCCCAGTGAAAAGGCCAGTACGCGGTTAGAGGGCTTTTGGCCGAGCACGCCGAGGAGCGCACCGATAAAGGTCGCGGCGCCCGCCAGTATGGTCAGGATCAAGGGGACTGACATGCATTGCTCCTTATGATAATCATTCTCATTAATATAAATGATTCATTTCTGGCAAAGCGAGGGTGAAAACCCGGCTTTACACATTCCTTACATTCAAATTTCCTGATGATGATCTTCACGCTTATCTGCGTTCATCTTTGCCGGATTGCGCGTAATGTAGCACCATTAAATTGACACCTTCTGTAAGGATATCACCATGACTTCTTCCCGTATGCCAGCCCTGTTTTTAGGCCACGGTAGCCCTATGAACGTTCTGGAAGACAACGTCTATACCCGCGCCTGGCGTCATCTTGGCGAGACGTTGCCGCGTCCGAAAGCGATCGTGGTGGTGTCTGCACACTGGTTTACCCGTGGGACCGGCGTGACCGCCATGGAAGCGCCAAAAACCATTCATGATTTTGGCGGCTTCCCGCAGGCGCTGTACGACACGCATTATCCGGCCCCCGGGTCGCCTGAGCTGGCGCAAAAGCTGGTAGAGTTGCTGGCACCTGTCCCTGTGACGCTGGATAAAGAAGCCTGGGGCTTTGACCATGGCTCCTGGGGCGTGCTGATTAAAATGTATCCTGATGCGGATATCCCGATGGTGCAGTTGAGCATCGACAGCACTAAACCGGCGGCCTGGCATCTGGAGGTGGGGCGCAAGCTGGCAACCCTGCGTGATGAAGGCATTATGCTGGTGGCGAGCGGCAACGTGGTGCATAACCTGCGTACCGCACGCTGGCACGGTGAGAACACGCCGTACCCGTGGGCAACCTCTTTTAACGACTACGTCAAAGCGAACCTGACCTGGCAAGGCCCGGCCGAGGAGCATCCCCTGGTGAACTATCTGGATCATGATGGCGGTTCGCTCTCTAACCCGACGCCGGAACACTTCCTGCCGCTGCTGTACGTTCTTGGCGCGTGGGATGGTCAGGAGCCGGTGACGATCCCGGTCGACGGTATTGAGATGGGGAGTCTGAGTATGCTGTCGGTGCAGATTGGGTAATAAAAGCAAAACGGCAACCTCAGGTTGCCGTTTTGAGTGTTTGCACCCTCTCCCTGTGGGAGAGGCGCGGGGTGAGGGCATCAGGCCGCGGCCTATTCGACAAAAATGTGCGGATAAAACCGTGACAGATCCTGCGTGATCAGCGCGCGATCTTCGCGAATACCAATCCCGGCCGGTTGATCGTTGATAAGCCAGCTGCCAATCAGCGTATAGCTGTCGCCAAATTTCGGCAGTTGATAGAACTCCTGGACGATCATCCCTTCTTCGCCGTACGGTCCTTCAACCGCTTCCAGCGTCTTGCCGTTTTCGATAATCGAGACGTTTGCGCCTTCGCGGGAGAAGATCGGCTTAACGACGTATTTCTCCATTTGCGGGTAATCATCTTCCGCAAAATAGGCTGCCAGCAGGTTGGGGTGGTTCGGGAACATCTCCCAGAGCATCGGCAGCAGGGCTTTGTTAGAGATGATGCTCTTCCAGGCCGGCTCCAGCCAGCGCACGCCAGCATCTTCCAGCTTGGTGGAGAACATCTCGCGCAGCATGTATTCCCACGGGTAGAGCTTGAACAGGTTGCTTATCACCTGGTCCTGCATATCCGTAAACTGACCTTTTTCACCCAGGCCGATATCCTCGATATAGAGGAACTCGGTCGCTACTTCCGCTTCGGCGGCGCAGTCCTGCAGATATTGAACCGTGCCACGGTCTTCTTCCGTGTCGCGGCAGCAGGCGAGATGGAGCAGGTTAAAGCCATGCTGTTCGCGCAGCTCGGCAAAACGCTCAATCAGCTTTTCCTGCAGGCTGTTAAACTGGTCGCTGCCTTCCGGCAGGTTTCCGGCATTGGCCTGGTCTTCCAGCCAGATCCACTGGAAGAACGCCGCTTCATACAGAGAGGTTGGCGTATCGGCGTTGTTTTCCAGCAGCTTCGGTTCACCTTTGCCGTCCCACGCCAGATCCAGGCGAGAGTAAAGCGAAGGTTGATTCGTTCTCCACGACTGGCGCACAAAGCCCCATGTGTGCTTCGGAATGCGGAACTTTGCCATCAGCTCGTCGCTGTCGATGACCTTTTCCACGACCTTCAGGCACATCTGGTGCAGCTCGGCCGTCACCTCTTCCAGTTTTTCCACCTGAGCCAGCGTGAGCTTGTAATAGGCGTCTTCACACCAGTACGGCTCGCCGTACATGGTGTGGAAGTTAAAACCGTACTCGGTGGCTTTTTCGCGCCAGTCCGGGCGCTCGGTGATACTGACTCGTTCCATGATCAGCCGCCCATTGAGCGAGTAGAGGAGGTGCCTGTCGCACTACGCTGCATGCTGGTCTGCTTCGCCACAGATTCACCAAACCCGCCGCGGGTGATGGTGCTGGTCGTCGCAGGCTTCGGCGCCATCGCCGTTTTCGGAACGTTCACGGTGCGGCCTGGGGTCGCTGCGCCGTAGCCTTTGCCGCTGGCATCGGTATATTGACCGTAAGCCGGGCTGGCCGGGTTTTTCGAGCTAAACAGCGGCTGCTGCTGGTAGCCCGCACCGCCGCCCATCAGGCGACCCATCATGTAGCCTGCCATCAGCGGCATCCAGAAGCTGCCGCTGGACTGCGCCTGCGCCTGATTTTCAGGTGCGGTGCCTGCCTGAGCCGGTGCCTGCTGGCACTGACCTTCACCAAACTCCGCCACGCAGTCTTCGCGTGAGGCATATTTCGGCGCAGTACGTTCCGCTTCTTTCAGCGCGCTGGTGTAAGCCGTTTTACATTCGGCGGCTTTGCCGGTTGCGGCGGAGCAGTCGTCTGCGTTTTGATACAGCGAAACCGTTTCGTCATTTTTCTCACAGCCTGCCAGCATAAAGACAGCCGTGACCGCCAGCGCAACAGGGGTGAGGTGACGCGCGTTCCAGCTCTTGCGGAACGAAGCGTGATTTATGGATTTTGTCCGTTTCATGTTTGTCTTCCAGGACCCAGTGGTAATAACGCTCAGGATAGAGGATGAGTGGTTGAAAATGAAGCGAAGAGGGGCGGAATCAGGGGGATCTTTACGTTGGCTTACGTTCGGATGTGATTCAGATGCGCCCCTCTCCCTGTGGGAGAGGGGTGGGGTGGAGGGCATCAGGCCGCAGTGGGCCTGATAACACTCTTAGTTACGGAACGGATTATTGCCTTTGCTGGCGGATGTAGCGGTACGCGCAGCGGCCGGCTGTGCCGCAGGGGTGCTGCTGTTAGCGTTGAAGTTATCAACCGCGGCAACCTGCTCCGGGTTCTCCGGCGCAACGCTGTCCGGAGAGGTGGAGACCGGTTTGCCCAGCGCGCTGTTCAGCATCTGCAGATCTTGCTCGTTCAGCGTACCCAGAGCCTGTTTGATGTTCAGCTGGTTAATCAGGTACTGGTAACGCGCGCTTGAGAGCTGCTGTTTCGCGTTGTACAGCGTGGTGGTCGCGTCGAGCACGTCAACGATAGTACGTGTACCGACCGAGTAGCCCGCTTCCATCGCATCCAGAGAGCTCTGCGCAGACACAACGGCCTGTTTATAGGCGTTGATGCTGCTGATTGAGGCGTTCACGTTGTTGAAGGAGGAACGCACGGTCTGCACCACGTTGCGGTGGGCGCTTTCCAGCTGCTCGCTCGCGCCAACAAAGTTGTACTGCGCCTGTTTCACCTGAGAGTTGACCTGACCGCCCTGGTACAGCGGCAGGGAGAAGCTCAGACCCACTTTATTCTGACCCATATTGCTGTCGTCATACTGGGACGTATTGGTTTTAGAGCCGCTGTAGGTCGTATCAGAGACACCGGTAGACGCGCTCAGGCTCAGGGTTGGCAGATGGCCGTCCTGCGCCTGACGAATTTGCTCGCGGGCCAGGTCCTGGCTCAGACGCGCCTGCAGCAAACTCAGGTTGCGGTTTTCCGCCTCTTTCAGCAGGGCGTTAACGGCCTGCGGTTTATCCGTTTTAAAGCTGTCCACGTTCAGCGACGCCAGCTCAGGATAGTAATTCCCGGTGACCTGACGCAGGGATTCCAGCGCGTTGTCGAGGTTGTTACGCGCGGTCACTTCGTTAGCCAGCACGGTGTCGTACTGTGAACGGGCGTTCTGCACGTCGGTGATCGCGACCAGGCCCACGTTGAAACGCTGGGTAGTTTGATCTAACTGGCGGTAAATCGCCTGTTTCTGCGCTTCGGTGTAGGAGAGTGCATCAATCGCGCTCAGCACGTTGAAGTACGCCGTGGCGGTGTTCAGGATCAGCGTCTGCTGGTCGGTCTGATAGGTCACATCCTGGATACCCGCGCTCTTTTCCTGCAGGGTCAGGGCGCGCCATTTGGACATATCAAACAGCGTCTGTGTCAATTGCAGTGAGGCGCTGGTAGCATTGGAGTTTACGCCGTTAGCGTCGCGGAAACCGTTGCTGTAGGTATAATCTGCACCTAAACCTAACTGTGGCAGCAAGGGGCTACGCGCTTCGTTAATCTTTTCAAACGCAGCATCACGATCGGCCGCTGATTTACGTAAATCAGGGTTGCCCAGACGTGCCTGCTGGTAGACCTGTAACAGGTTTTCCGCCTGGCTCATTGCACTGAAGCCCGTCAGGCTCAGGCCGATAAGGATGGGGAGCAATTTCTTCATTTGCATTCCTTGTTGTGAAGCAGTATTAGCGCTGATCTAATTAAAAAATAATTGCCGATTCTAACAGAATCTTCCATACCAAAAGGTTGGCGTAACGTGCCATCTGGCGGTAATTTGCACCAATCTACCATATAGCCTTACAAACGGCAGCCAAACAGCCTTGAAATTCACAATTTCATCACCATTGCTACCAGGACTCGACTCATGCAAAAACCAGAAAAGTTGCCCGTGACATTCGCCAAAAACGATGTAGAAATTATTGCACGAGAAACGCTTTATAGCGGTTTTTTTTCAATGGATCTTTACCGTTTCAGGCATCGCCTGTTTAACGGGGAAATGAGCGGCGAAATCAGACGCGAAATTTTTGAGCGCGGGCATGCGGCAGTCTTGCTACCCTTTGACCCAGTGCGTGACGAAGTTGTGCTGGTGGAGCAGATCCGCATCGCCGCTTATGACGTCAGTGAGAGCCCGTGGCTGCTGGAGATGGTGGCCGGGATGATCGAAGAAGGTGAGTCTGTTGAAGACGTCGCCCGTCGCGAGGCGCTGGAAGAGGCCGGACTGGTGGTGGGCCGTACAAAACCGGTGCTGAGCTATCTGGCAAGCCCGGGCGGTACCAGCGAGCGCTTGTCCATAATGGTGGGCGAAGTGGACGCCACGACGGCGGAAGGGATCCACGGTCTGGCAGATGAAAACGAAGATATTCGGGTTCATGTGGTGAGCCGGGAACAGGCTTATCAGTGGGTAGAAGAGGGGAAAATCGACAACGCAGCGTCTGTCATCGCCCTGCAATGGCTGCAGCTGCATTATCAGACATTACGAAACGAGTGGAAAAAATGAAGCGCTATACGCCTGACTTCCCAGAAATGATGCGCCTGTGCGAAACCAATTTCGCACAATTGCGCCGCCTGCTGCCGCGAAACGACGCACCCGGCGAAACGGTAAGCTATCAGGTGAGCAACGCGCAGTATCGGTTAACGATAACAGAATCAACGCGCTACACTACGCTGGTGGAGATTGAGCAAACGGCACCCAGCATTAGCTACTGGAGCCTGCCGTCGATGACGGTGCGCCTCTATCACGACGCGATGGTCGCTGAAGTGTGTTCAAGCCAGCAGATCTTTCGCTTCAAGGCGCGGTATGATTACCCGAATAAAAAGTTGCATCAACGCGACGAAAAGCATCAAATTAACCAGTTTTTAGCCGACTGGCTAAGATATTGTTTAGCACATGGAGCAATGGCGATTCCGGTTTGTTAGCGTCATAAACCTACCTAAGGACACCATTTGGAAAGCCTGTTGAACCTGACTGTTGCTGGTGGGGCGCCAGTCAGGATATTACAAATCACCGATACCCACCTTTTTGCCGAAAAGCATGAAACGCTACTGGGGGTCAACACCTGGGAGAGTTATCAGGCGGTACTTAGCGCCATTCACGCTGAAAACCGTGCATGCGATCTGATTGTCGCAACGGGCGATCTGGCGCAGGATCAGTCCTCCGCGGCCTACCAGCATTTTGCTGAAGGCATCGCGAGCTTTAGCGTGCCTTGCGTCTGGCTGCCAGGAAACCATGACTTCCAGCCCGCCATGTACAGCTCTCTTCAGGATGCGGGAATTTCTCCGGCGAAATGTGTTTTTGCGGGTGAACAGTGGCAGATCCTGCTGCTCGATAGCCAGGTGTTTGGCGTCCCGCACGGTGAGTTAAGCGAGTTTCAGCTCGACTGGCTTGAGACCAAACTGGCTGCTGAACCTGAACGTCACACGCTGCTGTTGCTTCATCATCATCCTCTGCCGGCGGGCTGCAGCTGGCTCGATCAGCACAGCCTGCGCAACTCCGCGGCGCTGGATCGCGTGCTGGCGAAATTCCCGCGGGTGAAAAATCTGCTGTGTGGGCATATTCACCAGGAACAGGATCTCGACTGGAACGGACGCCGCATGCTGGCGACGCCATCGACCTGCGTTCAGTTTAAGCCGCACTGCGCCAACTTTACGCTTGACACCATCGCGCCAGGCTGGCGCTGGCTGGAACTGCATGCCGACGGCACGCTGACCACGGAAGTCTGCCGTTTGACCGGTGCAAAATTCCGCCCGGATACCGCTTCAGAAGGCTATTGATGTCTACGCTCCTTTATCTGCACGGATTCAACAGTTCGCCGCGCTCCGCAAAAGCGACACAGTTTCGCCAGTGGCTGAGCGAGCATCACCCCGACGTTGAGATGATTATCCCGCAGCTGCCGCCTTACCCGGCAGAGGCCGCGGAGATGCTGGAATCTATTGTGCTTGCGCACGGCGGCGAAACCTTCGGTGTGGTCGGTTCATCGCTGGGCGGGTACTACGCTACCTGGCTCTCACAATGCTTCATGCTGCCCGCCGTTGTGGTTAATCCGGCGGTACGGCCATTTGAGCTGCTGAGGGACTTTCTTGGCGAAAACGAGAACCCCTACACCGGCCAGCAATATGTGCTAGAGTCACGCCATATTTACGATCTCAAAGTTATGCAGGTCGACCCGCTTGAGGCACCGGATCTCATCTGGCTGCTGCAACAGACGGGTGATGAAGTGCTGGATTACCGCCAGGCAGTGGCGTATTACGCCTCCTGCCGCCAGACTATAGAAGAGGGCGGAAACCATGCTTTCACGGGCTTTGAGAATCATTTCACCCAGATTGTCGATTTTCTTGGACTGCACAGCCACTGACAATCAATGCGAATTGCTAGTTTAAATCATGACGCAAACCTATAACGCTGATGCCATTGAGGTCCTCACCGGGCTTGAGCCGGTTCGCCGCCGCCCGGGGATGTACACCGATACGACGCGCCCAAACCATCTGGGCCAGGAAGTTATTGATAACAGTGTGGACGAAGCGCTGGCGGGCCATGCCAAACGCGTTGACGTCATTCTGCACGCCGATCAGTCGCTGGAAGTCATCGACGACGGGCGCGGCATGCCGGTGGATATCCACCCGGAAGAGGGCGTGCCTGCCGTTGAGCTGATCCTCTGTCGCCTGCACGCAGGCGGTAAGTTCTCCAACAAGAACTACCAGTTCTCCGGTGGTCTGCACGGCGTGGGCATTTCCGTGGTGAACGCCCTGTCCAAACGCGTGGAAGTGAACGTCCGCCGCGACGGTCAGGTGTATAACATCGCGTTTGAAAACGGCGATAAGGTGCAGGATCTGCAGGTTGTCGGCACGTGCGGCAAACGCAACACCGGTACCAGCGTCCACTTCTGGCCTGACGAAAGCTTCTTCGACAGCCCACGTTTTTCCGTTTCTCGCCTGACGCACCTGCTGAAAGCCAAAGCGGTGCTGTGTCCGGGCGTGGAAATCACCTTTACCGATCACGTTAACAATACCGCACAAACCTGGTGCTACGCCGACGGTCTGAACGATTACCTGTGCGAAGCGGTAAACGGCCTGCCGACGCTGCCGGAAAAACCGTTTGTCGGTAACTTTAGCGGCGATACCGAAGCCGTGGACTGGGCGCTGCTGTGGCTGCCGGAAGGCGGCGAGCTGCTGACCGAAAGCTACGTCAACCTGATCCCAACCATGCTCGGCGGTACCCACGTCAACGGCCTGCGTCAGGGGCTGCTGGACGCGATGCGTGAGTTCTGCGAATACCGCAATATTCTGCCGCGCGGCGTGAAGCTGTCGGCGGAAGATATCTGGGATCGCTGCGCCTACGTGCTCTCCGTGAAGATGCAGGATCCGCAGTTTGCCGGTCAGACCAAAGAGCGCCTGTCGTCACGTCAGTGCGCGGCGTTCGTTTCCGGCGTGGTGAAAGATGCGTTTACCCTGTGGCTGAACCAGAACGTGCAGGCAGCAGAGATGCTGGCCGAAATGGCCATTTCCAGCGCCCAGCGTCGTCTGCGCGCCGCGAAGAAAGTGGTGCGTAAAAAGCTGACCAGCGGCCCTGCGCTGCCGGGCAAGCTGGCGGACTGTACCGCGCAGGATCTCAACCGTACCGAGCTGTTCCTCGTGGAAGGGGACTCGGCGGGCGGATCGGCCAAGCAGGCGCGCGATCGTGAATATCAGGCGATCATGCCGCTCAAGGGTAAGATCCTGAATACCTGGGAAGTCTCTTCTGATGAAGTGCTGGCCTCGCAGGAAGTGCACGATATTTCGGTGGCGATCGGCATCGATCCGGACAGCGACGATCTGAGCCAGCTGCGCTACGGCAAGATCTGTATCCTCGCGGATGCGGACTCCGATGGTCTGCACATCGCCACGCTGCTGTGCGCGCTGTTCGTGAAGCACTTCAAAACGCTGGTGAAAAATGGTCACGTCCACGTGGCGCTGCCGCCGCTCTACCGTATCGACCTCGGCAAAGAGGTTTACTACGCGCTGACGGAAGAAGAGAAAGCGGGCGTGCTGGAACAGCTGAAGCGCAAGAAGGGCAAACCGAACGTGCAGCGCTTTAAAGGGCTGGGCGAGATGAACCCGATGCAGCTTCGCGAAACGACGCTGGATCCGAACACGCGCCGTCTGGTGCAGCTGACGATCAGCGATGAAGACGAGCAGCAAACCAACGCCATGATGGATATGCTCCTTGCCAAGAAACGTTCGGAAGACCGACGCAACTGGCTGCAGGAGAAAGGCGATATGGCGGATATTGAGGCCTGATGCCCTCACCCTAACCCTCTCCCGCCGGGAGAGGGAATGGATCGTAGGCCCGGTAAGCGTTAGCGCCACCGGGCTTTTTTACATCAAAACTCCATCTTCACCGTAAACTGCACTTCGCGCGGATCGCCAATCTGGTTGCCCAGGTTGTTGGTCGCAATCGACGACGTGTAGTAGGTCTTATCAAACAGATTTTTCACGTTCACCTGCAGCGTCACCGGATACTGTAGCTTCATCTTGTACGCCGCAAACGCGTCCGCCACGAAATAGCCCGGCAGATAATAATCCGCACCGTTGGTTGCGGAACGACGGCTTACGCCGTGCCCGCCGCCGCCCAGCGTCAGGGTATTCCCGGCAAACGCATTGTGAATATCGTAGGTCAGGAACAGGGAGCCGGTATGGCGCGGCATGTTCGGCAGCGGTTTGCCCGCATAGTCCGGATCTTCCAGCACCTTCGCGTCGGTATAGCCGTAGCTGGCGATAATGTTGGTGTTCTCGGTCAGCGAGCCGGCAAGATCCACCTCCACGCCCTGAGAGCGCACGCGGCCTGCGGTTTTAGCGACGGTTTCATCACCTACGCTCTCGGTATACAGCACGTCGCGCTTGTGAATATCAAACAGCGCGATATTGGCGGTAATGCCGTCGAACAGATCAAACTTAGCGCCGATTTCATACGCGTTCGACGTTTCCGGCGGCAGGTCGCCAATGTAGCTCGCAATGGACGACTGCGGCATAAACGTCTGGGAATAGTTGGCAAACAGCGAGACCGCCGGGGTGAGCTTATAAACAAGACCCAGCTTTGGCGTCCACTGGTCGTCGCGGCTGTCGGTGTTCACGTTAAACGGACGGCCTTTCCCCGCGTACTGGGTGTAATACTGATAGCGCATTCCGGCGACGGCGATCCACTTATCGGTCAGGTACAGCGCGTCCTGCGCGTAGGCGGAGTAGCTTTCCTGCTTAATGGTTTGATCGCTGTCGGATGCCGAGACGGTGGTGCACTTGCCGAGGCTGCCGTAGCTCGGGTGGTAAATATTGAAGTCCTTAACGTTTTTACAGCGGATCATATCCGTACGCAGCAGATCGTAATTCTCATACGACACGCCGGTCAGGATCTCATTGTAAAAGCCCGCGATGTCCACGTTCCCCTGCAGATCCGCGCGCGTCGTGTGCATACGCTGGGTCGAGCCCTGGGTCGCATCCACGCGGCGGGTCAGGTTGCCGGTTTTTGAATCGTAGGCCATCACGCGGGCCTGGTTATCGCTGTACTTATCCTGGCTGTAGCTGTAGTCAAACTTCGCGGTCCACTGGCTGTTGAGGCGATACTCCGCGTTGAGTTGAGCGAGATCGGACTGTCCGTCGGTCACATTAAACGGTTCGTCGAAGCGGGTTTTGCGATCGACGTTGACGGCTTTTTTAGTGTTGAGATCGAAGATCGTTCCGCGATCGAACGGCGTTTTATAGTCGCGATGCGAATAGAGCACGGTCACGGTGGCATCGTCGCCGAACCAGGTCAGCGACGGGGCGATAAAGGTGCTGCGTTCGTTGCCGAAATTACGCCAGTAATCCTCGTCCTGATATTCGCCCGTCAGGCGATACGCCAGGCGCGTGCCGTCAATCGGGCCGGTAACATCGATCTGTCCGGTGCCGCCGCCAAAGCTGGACGAGGTAGCGGAAAGGGAACCGCCGAAGGTCTTCTCCGGGCGTTTGGTGACGACGTTAATCAGGCCGCCCGGATCGAGAATGCCGTAGAGCGTCGAGGCCGGGCCTTTCAGCACCTCCACGCGCTCGGTTGCGGCATTAAAGCTGCGCGGCAGCACGGTGCGCAGGCCGTTGGTCATGATCGATCCGTCGCGGTTCGCGCCAAATCCGCGGCGCACGAAGGCATCCTGCGTGCCGCCCAGGGTGTTGGTCTGCACCACGTTGCTGACGTTATAGAGCGCTTCATCCAGCGTGGTGGCATGCTGATCCGCCAGCACTTTATCGCTGACGGTATTGACCACCTGCGGGATGTCCAGCATCGGCATGTTGGTTAACGTCGCGGTGGAGGTATTCAACGGCTGATAGCCATTCGTGGCCTCCGCCGTCGTATTTGGATCGGCGGTGACGGTAAGCGTTTCGCCGTCTTTAGTCGCGGTGTTATCTGCTGCCTGCACCAGCGGCGCCATAAACAGCAGTGAAAAGAGCGCGCGCCCTTTTACCCCAGAGAGTGAAGGTGTGAACGTAGCCATTACATCTGTTATCCCGAAATATCCCGCGAATGACGTTTCGCGGAAAAATGTGTGAGTCATTGCCCTTTACGGTCTGTCCGTTAGCCACGGTGGGCATCGGACATGTAATTGAGAATCATTCAATCATGCGCGAATGTAGTAGTAAATGGAAAAAAGAAAAAATCGACTACAACGTTTAGCCGGACGTATAAGCGCAGCGGGATGATTATTAATTTATTGAATTAAATGCTTTTTAAAGTCATTCCTTGTTCATTTTCCCTCAGGCCTATCCCTGGTTTTATCAGGGTGTTTCTTCTCTTGACTACTACATGGCGCAGCGTCAAACTCTCAAAAGAGAATGATTTTTATTTATATTTGTTGCGCTTTTTTATTACGTTGGCATTCACGTGGCTCACAACACAAAAAAACCGGGACTGGTTCTGGAGAACCTCTCTGCGGGCTATCAGAAAAAAATCATCGTTGATGATATCTCCCTTGCGATCCCACAGCAGAAAATGACCGTGCTGGTAGGGGCGAACGGCTGTGGAAAATCCACGCTGCTGAGCACCATTGCGCGTTTGCTTCAGCCGCTTGGCGGCGCGGCAGTTCTCGACGGCAAGGCGATCCACGCGCTGCCGACCAAAGCCGTCGCCCGCCAGCTGGGTATCCTGCCGCAGTCTCCGCTGCTCCCGGAAGGGTTGACCGTCTTTGAGCTGGTCTCGCGCGGGCGTTTTCCCTGGCAGAACTTTATGCGCCAGTGGAGCGACGAGGACGAGCTGGCGGTGGAAGAGGCCCTGCGCCTGACCGGCACGGCGGAGTTTGCACATATGCCGGTGGAAAGCTTATCCGGCGGCCAGCGTCAGCGCTGCTGGATCGCCATGGCGCTGGCGCAGCAAACGCCGTATATCCTGCTTGACGAGCCCACGACGTTTCTCGATCTTCGCTATCAGGTGGAGATCCTGGAACTGCTGCACACCCTGACCCGCCGGCACGGACGTACCGTCGTGGTGGTACTGCACGATCTCAACTTCGCCGTAAACTACGGCGATTCGCTGGTCTTTTTACGCCAGGGGAAAGTTGAAGGCGTATTGCATGAGGGCGATGCCTGCACGCCGGAGCTGATCAAAGCGGTGTTTGATGTCGACGTGCATATGTCCATAAACCCGTTGACCGGCAAGCCGTTCTTTATGCCGTTTCGCCAGAGTACCGTTCAGCCATGATGCGCTCCTCTCTGGCCTTTCCGATCTTCGCACTGCTGCTGGCGCTGGGTGCGATTATGCATCTGGGCATCGGCGCACGCTTCATCGCCCCGCAGACGGTGGTGGAGGCATTTTTCCATTTCGATCCGCGCAATTTCGACCATAACGTCATTATCAAATTAAGACTGCTGCGCCTCAGCGCCGCGATGGTGACGGGCGCCGCGCTCGGCGTGGCGGGCGTGCTGCTGCAGTCCGTGATCCGCAACCCGCTCGGCGAGCCGCATATTCTGGGGCTCAACGCCGGGGCCGCGCTGGCGGTCGTGATTACCAGCGCGCTTGGGCTGGCGCTGCCGTTTGGTCGCCCGCTCGTTGCCGCCGCCGGTGCCGCCGCGCTGTTTTTGCTGGTGCTGCTGTTTTCCTCGTCCGGTCGCACCGGGCTTACGCCGATGAAGGTCACGCTTTGCGGCGTGGCGATGTCGGCGTTTGCCTCGTCGATTACCGCCGCGGTGTTAATTCTCGATGAACAGACGCTGCTCGCCATGCGCACATGGCTGGCAGGGGACCTGGCCGGGATCAACGTGCAGACGCTCCGGAGCGCCCTTTGGGCTGCAACAGCCGGTTTTGTTCTCGCCATCGGGCTGTCGCCCTCGCTCAACATGCTGGCGCTGGGAGACCGAATGGCGCAGGGGCTTGGCGTGTCGCTGCTGAAAACCCGCCTGCTTGCCCTGCTGGCCATCGCGCTGCTCTGCGGTGCGGCCGTCTCAATTGCCGGGCCGATTGGCTTTATCGGCCTGGTCGTGCCGCAGCTCATTCGCCGTCTGGTGTCGGTCGATTTACGCGTGATGGTGCCGCTGTCTGCCCTGTGTGGCGCGCTGGTTCTGCTGCTGGCGGATATCGCCGCCCGCACGCTGTTTACGCCCTGGGAGCTGGCAACCGGCATCATGACGGCCCTGGTCGGCGCACCCGTATTCATCTTTATGGCATCGAGGATGTTCAAATGAACCGGGCCGGATTCCGCGCGATCCGTATTGGCCGTTTATCGGCGCTGGTTCGCCCGAGGGCGCTGTCCTGCCTGACGCTTTTAGCGCTGGTGGCGTTAAGCCTGCTGGGCTTTGGCCTGACGCACGGTTCTCTGCCTGTTCCCATCTCCGCCATCGGGCGCGCGCTGTTTTCTCCTGAGAGCCTGACGGCGGAGACGCGCTACATCGTGATGGATATCCGCCTGCCGCGCCTGCTGATGGCGGTGCTGTGCGGCGCGATGCTCGGCATGGCGGGGGCGGCAATGCAGTCCATCACCCGCAATGGTCTGGCCGATCCCGGGCTTATTGGCGTGAAGGAGGGCTGTAGCGCGGCGGTACTGCTGCTGATTTTTCAGTTCCCGGCGCTGGGCCTGGCCTGGCGTCCGCTGGTCGGCATGGCCGGTGGGCTGCTTACCGCGCTGCTGGTTATCGGCCTGGCGCGCGATATCTCGCGCCCGCGGTTCATCCTGATCGGCATCGGCGTGTCGTGGGCGTTTGCCGCCGCAATGGGCGTCTTTATCACCACCGCCGACGTGCGCGACGTGCAGACGGCGATGCTGTGGCTGGCGGGAAGCCTGCATGCGGCAAACTGGACGCTGGTGGGGTTAGCCGCGCTCTGGGCTGCCCCCGCGTTTGCGCTGCTGCTGTTTACCGCGCGGGCTGCGGACGTGGCGTTGCTTGGTAATCAGGCCGCAGCGGGCCTTGGCGTGCGCATAACCCGGCTGGCGCTGCTGCGGGTTCTCGCCCCGGTAGTGCTGACGGCGGCCTGCGTCTCGTGCGTGGGCAGTATTGGTTTCGTGGGGTTGATTGCTCCGCATATGGCGCGCCTGCTGCTGCGCGGTGGGCAAACCGCGCTCCTGACGGGAAGCGCCGTGCTGGGCGCGCTGCTGGTGCTGCTGGCGGATAACGTCGGACGTCTGGCATTCCTCCCGCTGCAGTTGCCGGCGGGAATTGTGATTTCATTGATTGGCGGACCGTTTTTCCTGCTGCTGCTCTGGCAGCGTCGGGACAGATTTTAGGGGACTAAAATGCGCGTAGTGTTTTCGATGCTGTTGCTGGTGGGGTTCGCGGTGGGTGCGGCGGAGCCGACGCAGACGTTTACTGACGATCTGAACCGAAATGTGGTGGTACCGGTTCATCCGAAGCGGATTGTCTCCTTACACGATCTGGATATCACCATTCCGCTGATTGAGCTTGGCGTGCCGCCGGTGGCAAGCCATGGCCGCACGCGGCCGGACGGCAGCCACTTTCTGCGCTCCAGCGGCATGTTGACCGGCGTCGACTTTGATAATTCCGACATTAAGTTTATCGGCACGGCCGATATCGACATTGAAGCCATCGCCGCCGCAAAGCCTGACCTCATCGTTACCGAGCCGACCCGCAACACCACGGTGGAACAGCTGGCGAAAATTGCCCCGACGGTGAGCATCGATCATCTCGACGGCGGCGCGCCGGAGATCTACCGCAAGCTGGCTCAGCTGACGGGAACGCAGGCGCGGCTCAAGGTTCTGGAGCGGCGCTATCAGGAGCAGATTAAGGCGCTGAAGGCGACTATTGATACCCGCAAGGTGACCGTGTCCGTGATTCAGGCGAATCAGGGAAAGATTAACGCCATGCACAGCTACCACTCGCTGGGCCGCGTGCTGCGCGACGCCGGGTTCACCTTCCCGCCGCTGATTGAGTCCATCCCGGACGGAGGGCGTATCGACGTCAGCGCCGAGCGCCTGCCGGAGCTGGATGCCGATTTCGTCTTCGCCACCTGGCGCGGGGATACGGGCGGTAAACCGCAGGACGAGCTGGCGGCGATGGATGCGGTCATGCCGGGCTGGTGTCAGTTCCTGAATGCCTGCCGAACCGGGCATTACGTGCTGATCTCGCGTGAAGAGGCCATCTCGAATTCGTACGCCTCGTTAGGGCTGATGGCCGCGCAGGTGCAGTCGCAGATTGCCGGGCGTCCGCTGCCGGGGGCGTCACGGTGATCCGCAAAGAGAAAGGGCGCGTGGATGTCTATGGCGACCGCTTTCGCGCGCGTGCGCATCAGCTGACGCCGCGTCTGCTGCAGGTTGCACGCTATATCCATGACAACCGCGAAGCGGTGATGGAACAGACCGCAATGGAGATCGCGACGCTGTTGAAAACCTCGGATGCCACGGTAGTCCGCGCCATTCAGGCGCTGGGTTTCGCCGGGCTGCGCGATCTCAAGCAAACGCTGGAGCAGTGGTTTGGTCCGGTGGTCACCTCCAGCGAAAAGATGTCCACCACGGTGAATACGCTCGCCAGCGACGTCAACGCGAGCATTGATTTCGTGCTGGAGGGGCATCAGCACACCTGCGAGGTGTTATCCGAACCCCACAACCGCTACGCGATGGCCCAGGCGGTTTCTCTGCTGGCGCAGGCGAGGCAGGTCGCCATATTTGGCATTGGCGCCTCCGGCATTCTGGCCGAGTACACCGCCAGGCTGTTCAGTCGTATGGGGTTACCCGCCACGCCGCTTAACCGTACCGGAATAGGGCTTGCCGAGCAGCTGATTGCGCTTCAGCGCGGCGACGTGCTGGTGATGATGGCGCAGAAATCCGCGCACCGGGAGGGGCAAACCACGCTGCGTGAAGCAAAACGTCTGGGCATTCCCACCATCCTGCTGACCAACGCCCTAGACTCACGCTTCAGCAAGG
Organism: Enterobacter sp. DNB-S2; assembly: GCF_019443845.1. NCBI lineage: Bacteria > Pseudomonadati > Pseudomonadota > Gammaproteobacteria > Enterobacterales > Enterobacteriaceae > Enterobacter > Enterobacter sp. DNB-S2. The sequence continues at coordinate 4,688,614 of NZ_CP050520.1, read as the reverse complement.
AGGCCAGCGTGGTGATCCACGTTCCGCGCGGCGGCGAAAAAGGCAAAATCCCGCTCCACGGCACGGTGCTGCTGTGTCTGGAGATGATCATTTTATCCGTCGCCTCCACCGAGCCGCAGCGCACCATCAAGTCGATGAAGCGCATCAACGAGTTACACCGTGGGTTAAAGCCGGGGAAGAAAAGCACCTAAAAACAAAGCCCGGTAGCGCTGACGCTCACCGGGCCTGGATCTGTTCTCCCTCTCCTTTCGGGAGAGGGCGGGGGAGGGGAAACTTAAACCCCTTGCTCCAGAATGCGGATGTGGGTTTCCAGCACGTCACCCTTAACCGCGTCGCTCCACGCTTTCATGTGCGCGGTCTGCAGGTGCGCTTCAAGATGCGCGACGGTTTCCCACTGCTCAACCATGATGATCGAGTCTGGCGCGGTCGCCTGGAAGCTGGCGTCAGTGGCGGCATCCACCATCGGCGCGTAGCCGTGGCAGCCTTCTTCTTTCAGTACGGTCGGGATAATTTTCGCGAACTGATCCAGCACCGCCTGGCGGTGATGTTGACCTGGACGAGTACGGATTTCTGCGATTACGGTAAGCATGTTTACTACTCCTTTAATTCCAGGCTACCAGTTAAGCAAAAATTTCCGCGAGATGCTTGCGATATTCTGCGATATAGCTCGGGACGTCAGGCATTTTAATCACGTCGTTGACGATAAAGGTCGGCAGCGGATCCATGCCCAGGAACTGGTTAGCCTTGTGGAACGGCAGGTACGCGCCGTCGACGCCCACGCCTTCGAAGAACTGTTCTTTATCGGTGAAGGCTTCCAGCGGGGCGTTCCAGGTCAGCGAGAGCATATATTTTTTGCCCTGAATCAGGCCGCCCGAGCCGTATTTTTTGGAGGCGTCAGAGCGGGTGCGGCCATCGCTGGCATACAGCGAGCCGTGACCTTCGGTGAACACGTCGTCCATGTATTTTTTCACGGTCCACGGCGCGCCCATCCACCAGCCTGGCATCTGCCAGATCACCACGTCAGCCCACAGGAAGTTCTGCACTTCGGCCTTCACGTCATAACTGCTGTCTGCACGCACGACCTTAACATCATGCCCGGCGTCGCGCAGGAAACCGTCCGCGACCTCGGTCAGGGTGTCATTCAGCTGGCCTTTAGAGTGCGCAAATTCTTTTGCACCGTTGATAATCAGGATGTTGCTCATTATTTGTCCTCGATGATGAGAGTATGGCCAGTATTCTACGCGCGAGGACGGTGCGGTAAAATGAGCAAAATGTGCAAAGTCTTTTGCGTTAAACGCAATAATCCCTTACCAGCTGACCTTCACTTCAAAACCGCCTTCAGGGGCATTGCCCAGCGAAACGCGCATCCCGTGCAGGGCGGCGATGCGTTTTACAATGGATAACCCCAGCCCGCTGCCCGTGGCATCCTGACCCGGCGGGCGATAAAAGCGCTCGCCGATGCGCGCCAGCGCGTCCGGTGAAATGCCTGGGCCGTTGTCGCGCACGGTAAAGCCACGCGCGTCCAGCGTTACGTCCACCACGCTGCCGCGCGGGCTGTAGCGAATCGCGTTATCCAGCAGGTTGCGCACCAGCAGGCTCAGGAGCAGCTGCTGGCCCGTGCGTGTCACCTCTGGTGCATGGATGTTCAGGCGAATATCAATGCCCGCCTGCTGCGCCGGATACCAGATATCCAGCACGGCCGACTGCAGCAAGTCGGCCAGGGGAATCGGTTCGACATCGTCCAGGTTATCCAGCGAGTCCAGACGCGAGAGCGTGAGGAGCTGATCCACCAGCCGGGAGGCGCGGTCGATGCCCGCATGCAGCTGCATCAGCGCCTTTTCCCGCGCCTGCGGATCGTCATGAGAGAGCTGGGCCACGTCAGTTTGCACCTTCAGGGCCGCCAGCGGGCTGCGCAGCTCGTGGGCGGCATCGGACGTAAAGCGGCGCTCGCGGGTCATCATCTCCTGGGTGCGCGCGAAGAGATGATTCAGCGAGTCGAGCAGGGGGCGTACTTCCGTAGGAAGGCCCTCGGTCGGCAGTTTATCGGTGGCATCCGGCGAGCGGGAGCGCAGGGTCTGCGCCAGCTTTTTCAGCGGCTTCAGCTCCCGACTCAGGAGGACGATCAGCAGCAGCAACATCACGGGCAGCGCCACCAGCCAGGGGGTCAGCTGCGAGCTGACCACGTCCAGCGCCATCTCCTGGCGGTACTCCCATTCCTGGCCGACCACTACGCGGTACTTCCCGTCGGGTGAGGTTAGCCATAAAAAACGCCACTCGTCGTTGTCGCCCTGCAGCTGCCCGTTATCGAACCCGTCGCGGCGATAGTGGTACGGAATATCGCGTCCGTTTTCACCGTCGTTGAGGAGCATTTTGCCGTCGACGGCGTAAATGGCGAAAGCCAGCGCGTCGTCGTCCAGACGACCGTGCTTCACTTTTTTCGGGATCTCGCGCATGCGTTCGGGGGCGCGGATCTCGTCCAGATCCATCGTCAGCAGCCGTTTAGCAAACAGCATCTGCTGGGTATCGAACAGCTTGTCGAGCTTGTGGGTCGTCTGCTGCCAGGCAACCAGGCTGGCGGCAAACCAGGCCGTCAGAGACAGAAGTAAAAAGAGAAGCGTCAGGCGCAGCTTCAGGCTCAGTTTCATGCGTCACCCAGGGTATAGCCGATGCCGTGCACGGTGCGGATAAACTCGCTCCCAAGCTTGCGGCGCAAATGATGGACGTGAACCTCGATGGCGTTGCTGGAGACGTCGTCGTCCCAGGTATAGAGTTTTTCCTCGATCAGCTTTCGCGGCAGCACCCGACCGGTGTTACGCATTAACAGCTCCAGCAGCGCGAACTCTTTCGGCTTGAGCGTCAGCGGCTCACCGTCCAGCGTGGCGATGAGACGGCTCGGATCGAGCGTGACCTTCCCGTGACGCAGCTCGCTACGCGCCTGGCCGTGGCTGCGGCGGACCAGCGCTTCGAGGCGGGCACCCACTTCGATCAGCGCGAACGGCTTACAGAGATAATCATCCGCGCCAAGACGTAGCCCTTCGACGCGCTGGTTAAGCGCATCCCGCGCCGTCAGAATTAGTACCGGCTCGCTGCGCCCGCTCTCGCGCCACGCGCGCAGGATGTCCAGACCGTCAATTTCCGGCAGCGTCAGATCCAGCACCACGGCATCGTAGGGTGCAGAGGACAGCGCGGCCTGGCCGGTTTTACCGTCGGTAAACCAGTCCACGCTAAAGCCCATTTTGCTCAACCCCGCCTTGATACCGTCGCCGATTAACCTGTCGTCTTCTACCAGTAAAATGCGCATGTTCCCTCCTTGATGTCGTCAGTAAACCCTCTGTAAGCGCCTGCTGTACAGCAATAATAAATAAATTTTTCCCTTAAGAAGTTGTTAAGGATTACCCTGTTAAATGGACTGCGAAACGACATTAAAGGGAGAGATGAAGATGAAAAAATTCGCTGCAATTGCTGCCATCATGATGATGACCACCGCGCCGGTCTTTGCTGCTCAGGGCGGTTTTACTGGCCCATCGGCCACACAGACCCAGACGCAAACTCAGCAGGGCGGTTTTGTCGATAACAACGCCAACCTCACCACCGCGGCAAACGTGAAAGACCTGAAGGACGATGCCTGGGTGAATCTGCGCGGGAACATCACCGAGCGCCTGTCCGATGACCGCTACACCTTCCGCGATGAGTCCGGCACGGTCGTAGTTGAGATTGACCACAAGCGCTGGAACGGCGTGACCGTCACTCCGCAGGATAAAGTTGAACTGCAGGGTAAAGTCGATAAAGACTGGAACGAGTTTGAAATCGACGTGAAGCAGGTTATTAAGCTGAACAAATAACCCGAAATGGGCCGCTTATGCGGCCCTTTTTCTTTGTGACTCAATTCATCAGATGAGGTAGTATCTGCGGCAATATTGCCTGAAACCCTTCGGTTTCTGAGTTGAGGAATCACACGTAATGAGCGATATGGCAGAGCGCCTCGCGCTACATGAATTCACGGAAAACGCCTATCTGAACTACTCCATGTACGTCATCATGGACAGGGCGTTGCCGTTTATCGGGGATGGCCTGAAGCCCGTTCAGCGCCGCATCGTCTATGCGATGTCCGAACTGGGGCTGAACGCCACCGCCAAGTTCAAGAAATCCGCCCGTACCGTCGGTGACGTACTGGGTAAATACCATCCGCACGGCGACAGCGCCTGTTATGAAGCGATGGTGCTGATGGCGCAGCCGTTCTCTTACCGCTATCCGCTGGTGGACGGGCAGGGGAACTGGGGTGCGCCGGACGATCCGAAATCCTTCGCGGCGATGCGTTATACCGAATCCCGTCTCTCTAAATATGCCGAAGTGCTGCTGGGCGAGCTGGGTCAGGGAACCGTTGACTGGGTGCCAAACTTCGACGGTACGATGCAGGAGCCGAAGATGCTGCCTGCGCGTCTGCCGAACATTCTGCTGAACGGCACCACCGGTATCGCGGTCGGTATGGCGACGGACATTCCGCCGCATAACCTGCGTGAAGTGGCGAAAGCCGCCATTACCCTGATTGAGCAGCCGAAAGCGACGCTCGACGAGCTGCTGGATATCGTGCAGGGGCCAGATTTCCCGACCGAAGCCGAGATCATCACCTCGCGCGCGGAAATCCGCAAAATCTACCAGAACGGTCGCGGCTCCGTGCGCATGCGCGCGGTGTGGAATAAAGAGGACGGCGCCGTGGTGATCACCGCGCTGCCGCATCAGGTTTCCGGTGCCAAAGTGCTGGAGCAGATCGCCTCCCAGATGCGCAATAAAAAGCTGCCGATGGTGGACGATCTGCGCGACGAATCGGATCACGAGAACCCGACCCGTCTGGTGATCGTGCCGCGCTCCAACCGCGTGGACATGGAGCAGGTGATGAACCACCTGTTCGCCACCACCGATCTGGAAAAAAGCTACCGCATCAACCTGAACATGATTGGTCTCGACGGACGCCCGGCGGTGAAAAACCTGCTGGAGATCCTCACCGAATGGCTGACCTTCCGCCGCGATACGGTCCGTCGTCGTCTGAACCATCGTCTGGAGAAAGTGCTTAAGCGCCTGCATATCCTCGAAGGTTTGCTGGTGGCGTTCCTCAATATCGACGAAGTGATTGAGATCATCCGTACCGAGGACGAGCCGAAGCCGGCGCTGATGTCGCGCTTTGGCATCAGCGAAACCCAGGCCGAAGCGATCCTCGAACTGAAGCTGCGCCATCTCGCCAAACTGGAAGAGATGAAGATCCGCGGCGAGCAGAACGAGCTGGAAAAAGAGCGCGATCAGCTGCAGGCGATCCTCGCGTCCGAGCGCAAGATGAATACCCTGCTGAAGAAAGAGCTGCAGGCCGATGCAGACGCCTTCGGCGACGACCGTCGTTCTCCGCTGCACGAGCGCGAAGAAGCGAAGGCGATGAACGAGCACGACATGCAGCCGTCCGAGCCGGTCACGATTGTTCTGTCGCAGAGCGGCTGGGTGCGCAGCGCCAAAGGCCACGATATCGACGCGCCGGGGCTGAGCTACAAGGCGGGCGACAGCTTCAAAGCGGCGGTGAAAGGCAAGAGCAACCAGCCGGTGGCGTTTATCGACTCCACCGGCCGCAGCTACGCCATCGACCCGATTACGCTGCCTTCTGCGCGCGGGCAGGGCGAGCCGCTCACCGGCAAGCTGACGCTGCCGCCGGGGGCGACGGTTGACCATATGCTGATGGAAGCCGATGACCAGAAGCTGCTGCTGGCGTCCGATGCGGGCTACGGCTTTATCTGTACCTTCAACGATCTGGTCTCCCGTAACCGTGCCGGTAAGGCGCTGATTAGCCTGCCGGACAACGCCCACGTGATGGCGCCGCTGGTGATCGAGAACGAAAGCGACATGCTGCTGGCGATCACCACCGCCGGACGTATGCTGATGTTCCCGGTCAGCGATCTGCCGGAGCTGTCGAAAGGCAAGGGCAACAAGATCATCAACATCCCGTCGGCGGAAGCCGCGAAAGGCGAAGATAGCCTGGCGCATCTCTTCCTCCTGCCGCCGCAGAGCACGCTGACCATTCACGTCGGCAAGCGTAAGATCAAGCTGCGTCCGGAAGAGCTGCAGAAAGTGGTGGGTGAGCGCGGTCGCCGCGGCTCGCTAATGCGCGGCCTGCAGCGCATCGACCGCGTGGAGATTGACTCTCCTGCACGCAGCGCCGCGGGTGACAGCGAAGAGTAATGTCGTGATATCCCCCTCTGCCCGGAGGGGGAGTTTCAATAAAATTTCCCGTAAAATCGTTGTTAATTCGTGCGTTGCGATTAACAATACGCGCTCGTAATAAAGTCCTTACCTGGCCACAGGTGAAGTATAATTGTCAGCTGTTGGGGCTTCAGAGGTCGCTATGCTATATATTGTTCGTCTTATTCTTACCGTTATCTACTGCATTCTGGTCTGTATTTTCGGCTGCATCTATTGCCTGTTCAGTCCGCGTAATCCTAAGCATGTTGCCACCTTCGGCCATATGTTCGGTCGCCTTGCGCCGCTGTTTGGTCTGAAGGTTGAAAAACGTCTGCCTGAAGGGGCGGAGAATTTCGGTAACGCCATCTATATCGCCAACCATCAGAACAATTACGATATGGTGACCGCCGCAAATATCGTTTTGCCACCGACCGTGACGGTGGGGAAAAAAAGCCTGCTGTGGATCCCGTTTTTTGGCCAGCTGTACTGGCTGACCGGTAACCTGCTGATCGACCGTAACAACCGTGCGAAAGCGCACAGCACCATTGCGGAAGTGGTCAATCATTTTAAAAAGCGCAGAATCTCAATCTGGATGTTCCCGGAAGGAACGCGCAGCCGCGGCCGCGGCCTGCTGCCGTTTAAAACCGGTGCGTTTCATGCCGCAATTGCGGCAGGTGTTCCAATTATTCCTGTGTGCGTTTCCAATACTTCGAATAAGATTAATCTTAACCGCCTGAATAACGGGCTGGTGATTGTCGAAATGCTGCCACCCGTCGATACCAGCAAATACGGTAAAGACCAGGTGCGCGAGCTGGCAGCGCACTGCCGTGAGCTGATGGCTCAGCATATTGCGCAGCTCGACAAAGAAGTCGCAGAGAGAGAAGCCGCCGGTAAGATTTAATCCGGCGTTGAAGGGAAAACGAATTCCCGCGTTGTTAGTCGTTTCAGATGGAGCTTATATGTCACTCAGTCGGCGTCAGTTTATTCAGGCTTCCGGGATCGCCCTTTGTGCGGGTGCGATGCCGCTGACAGCCAGCGCCGCCGGGCAGCAACAGCCGCTGCCCATTCCGCCATTAATTGAATCCCGTCGCGGTCAGCCGCTTTTCCTGACGCTGCAGCGTAGCCACTGGTCCTTTACCCAGGGGACGCGCGCGCCGGTCTGGGGCATTAACGGACGTTACCTTGGGCCGACCATACGCGTGTGGAATGGCGATGACGTAAAGCTCATCTACAGTAACCGTACCCCTGAAAATGTCGCCATGACCATCAGCGGCCTGCAGGTGCCTGGCCCGTTAATTGGCGGCGCGGCGCGAATGATGTCTCCCAGCGCCGACTGGGCGCCCGTTCTGCCGATTCGCCAGAGCGCGGCCACCCTGTGGTATCACGCCAACACGCCTAACCGCACGGCGCAGCAGGTTTATAACGGCCTGGCCGGAATGTGGCTGGTGGAAGATGAGGTCAGCAAATCCCTGCCGATCCCGAACCACTACGGCGTGGATGATTTCCCGATTATCATCCAGGACAAGCGTCTGGATAATTTCGGTACGCCAGAATACAGCGAGCCGGGCAGCGGTGGCTTTGTCGGCGATACGCTGCTGGTCAACGGCGCGCAAAGCCCGTATGTGGAAGTTTCGCGCGGCTGGGTGCGCCTGCGTCTGCTCAACGCGTCTAACTCGCGCCGCTATCAGCTGCAAATGAGCGATGGCCGTCCGCTGCACGTGATCTCCGGCGACCAGGGCTTTTTACCGGCCCCGGTGTCCGTCAAACAGCTGGCGCTCTCGCCGGGCGAACGTCGAGAGGTTCTCATTGATATGACCAATGGGGATGAAGTGTCTGTCACCTGCGGTGAAGCGGCCAGCATTGTGGACCGCATTCGCGGGTTCTTTGAACCGTCGAGCATTCTTGTCTCGACCCTGGTGCTGACCCTGCGCCCGACCGGCCTGCTGCCGCTGGTGACCGATAGCCTGCCAATGCGCCTGCTGCCGCAGGAGATCATGAGCGGCTCGCCGGTGCGCAGCCGTGATATCAGCCTGGGCGACGACCCGGGCATCAACGGCGCGCTGTGGGACGTCAACCGCATCGACATTACCGCGCAGCAGGGCACCTGGGAGCGCTGGACGGTCCGTTCAGATATGCCGCAGTCGTTCCATATTGAAGGGGTGGCATTCCTGATCCGCAACGTCAACGGTGCGATGCCGTTCCCGGAAGACCGCGGCTGGAAAGATACCGTCTGGGTGGACGGTCAGGTCGAACTGCTTGTCTATTACGGTCAGCCTTCGTGGCCGCACTTCCCGTTCCTGTTCCACAGCCAGACGCTGGAGATGATGGACAGGGGCTCCGTGGGGCAGATGCTGATCAACCCTGCGCCATAATCCTGTCATTCCCGGTTCGCCGGGAATGTTTTATGCCCGCCAGAAAAAGCGCGAGAACAGAATCAGCACCGGGTAAATTTCCAGACGCCCCAGGATCATCGCCGCGCACATCAGCAGTTTTGCCCCCTCGGTTAACGTGCCGAACGTCGACGCCGTCTCGCCAAACCCCAGCCCCATGTTGTTGATGCAGGCGGCAACCGTTGCGAATGCGGTAAACAGGTCGTAGCCCATCAGGTTGAGCGACCAGACAAAAAAGCCTGTGATCATGACGTAGAGAAAAAAGAAGCTCCATACCGAGCGCAGGACGCGTTCATTCACCACGCTTTTGCCCACCTTAATGCTCAGCAGCGCTCTCGGATGCGCCAGCTGGTTCATCTCCTGAATACTCTGCTTGAACATAATGAGAAAACGCAGGGCTTTGATCCCGCCGCAGGTCGAGCCTACGCAGCCGCCAAAAAAGCTGGCGCTCAACAGCAGGAAGATGGTGTGTGCGGGCCATTGGGCATAGTCGGCTGTCGAAAGGCCGTTATCGGTCATCATCGAACTGGCAAGGAAGAAGGCGTGCACCAGGCTATCCGTGGCGTTGTACATCCCGGCATGCCAGACCTGCCAGGCGGTGATGACAATAATCACCGCGGCGGCGCTCAGAAAGAATTTAACCTCCGGGCTGCGGCGAATCGGTTTCAGGGTGCGTCTGACAATGGCGACGTACCAGAGGGTGAAGTTGAACGCGGAGAGCAGTGAAAACGCCCCGGCGACCAGCTCAATCGCGTGGCTGTCATAAAACCCAATGCTCTCGCTGCGGGTGGAGAACCCGCCCAGCGACACGGTCGACAGCCCGTGACAAAGGGCGTCAAAAAATGACATTCCCGCCAGCCAGTAGGCCAGGGTGCAGGCCACGCCCAGCGCGAAGTAGGTCACCCACAGCGTGCGCGCGGTATCGGCAAGGCGGGGAGTCAGACGCTCCTCCTTGAACGGCCCCGGCATCTCTGACTGATAGAGCTTCATGCCGCCGATGCCCAGCAGCGGCAGGACCGCGACGGCCAGCACGATGACGCCTAACCCGCCGATAAAATTCAGCTGAGCGCGGTAATAAAGGTACGACTTAGGCAGGGCGCTGACGTCCCCGATCACCGTTGCCCCGGTGGTGGTGATCCCGGAAACCCCTTCAAAGAGCGCGTCGGCAAAGGAGAGCTGTAGCCCGTCATCCATCCAGAGCGGCATGGCGCTAATGAATGAAAACAGCAGCCAGAACAGCACGATAATCACAAACCCGTCGCGGGTGCGAAGCTGTATGCCGGCGTGACGGGTTGCCCGCCAGGTTAGCCCTCCGAGAGTAAAAAAGGTTAAAAAGGTGGTCAGGAAGGCAAAGTAGGTCCGCTCTTTATTCAGCAGGGCGATCACCATCGGCGGCAGCATGGAAAGGCTGTACAGCAGAACCAGAAAACCGCAGAGGTGAAGGACAACCCGCAGCTGGGATACATGTAACGAATCGTTGGGCTTCACGACAGAGCTCCGCGCAATAACACGTTCCGGGGCAACTCACCGGAAAATATAGTGAATATTATGATTCAAAATTATCAGGGCGCCGTATTTTAACGACTTCCACGAATATCTGCCTGCTTCCTGCATCCTTTTCTTCAAATCTGGCGGATGAACAGCGTATAATCCCGCTCCTTTTGTCTATTTTTTCTTCGGAAGCATTATGAGCGCAATTTCCCTGATCCAGCCGGATCGTGACCTCTTCTCCTGGCCCCAGTACTGGGCGGCCTGCTTTGGACCGGCGCCATTCCTGCCGATGTCCAGGGAAGAGATGGACCAACTGGGCTGGGACAGCTGCGACATCATTCTGGTCACGGGCGATGCCTACGTTGACCATCCGAGCTTCGGCATGGCCATCTGTGGCCGTATGCTTGAGGCGCAGGGCTTCCGCGTGGGGATCATCTCCCAGCCTGACTGGAACAGCAAAGACGACTTTATGCGTCTGGGTAAACCCAACCTGTTCTTCGGCGTGACCGCAGGCAACATGGACTCGATGATCAACCGCTATACCGCCGACCGCAAGCTGCGCCATGACGACGCCTACACGCCGGATAACGTGGCGGGTAAACGCCCCGACCGCGCAACCCTGGTCTATACCCAGCGCTGTAAAGAAGCCTGGAAAGACGTCCCGGTGATCCTGGGCGGCATCGAGGCGAGCCTGCGCCGCACCGCACACTACGACTACTGGTCAGATACCGTTCGCCGCTCGGTGCTGGTGGATTCCAAAGCCGATATGCTGATTTACGGTAACGGCGAGCGTCCGCTGGTGGAAGTGGCGCACCGTCTGTCGCAGGGTGAGCCGGTGAGCAGCATCCGCGACGTGCGCAATACCGCCATTATGGTCAAAGAGGCGCTGCCGGGCTGGAGCGGGGTGGATTCCCGCATCATTGATATGCCGGGCAAAATCGACCCGATCCCGCATCCGTACGGCGAAGATCTGCCGTGTGCCGATAACAAGCCGGTTGAGCCGAAAAAAGCGGAAGCGAAGGCTATCGTTGTGCAGCCGCCGCGCCCGAAACCGTGGGAAAAGACCTACGTGCTGCTGCCTTCCTACGAGAAGGTGAAAGCCGACAAGGTGCTCTACGCGCACGCGTCCCGTATTCTGCACCATGAAACCAACCCGGGCTGCGCCCGCGCGCTGATGCAGAAGCACGGCGAGCGCTTTATCTGGATTAACCCGCCGGCGATCCCGCTCTCCACCGAAGAGATGGACAGCGTCTTTGCGCTGCCGTACAAGCGCGTGCCGCACCCGGCGTACGGTAACGCCCGTATCCCGGCGTATGAGATGATCCGCTTCTCGATCAACATCATGCGCGGCTGCTTCGGCGGCTGTTCGTTTACTCTTGTTTTTATGTATTTAGAGTTAAACTCTACTTTTCTATTTTTAGAATTCAAGCTATTCATCGTAATTGAGAGATATCCTTTTAATGTTCAGCAAGCCTGTTAAAAGCACTTTATCTGAACCGCGTTTTGCCTAAATCCTGCTCAATATATACTCTCCCTGAGTTCTGAAATCCTCAAATTCCCCAATCTTAAAGCATTGATACATAGATGATGTCAGATAATGCGCAATCATCTCACCGCCAATATGGATCCGTTCCGGGTGTGAGTATGTCGCCTGTATAGCCCTTTGTTCATTCATCATTACAGGAATTGTCTGCAACAAATCCCCATCCAGGATTTGGCACTCAGGTTTTACTCCTGTTCCGTATTGTAATTGCTCTGATTCGAAATCATGGACTGAGCGATAGGCGAACGAAACGATATTTCCTGTTTCCTCGCAAATTGCGAACTGATAAACACTGGTTGTCACCGTTGAAGAAGAGGGAATTGCATGGTCATGCTTGTATTGTTTCCACAGCCTCCTTAGACAGGCCGATGTATGATAATTGAGATTTTGTATACCTGATACGACCATTCTGGTTGATGCTTCAAGCAACCAGGTGTTAGAAAATCCACCTGCCCCCGTACCTGCTATGATGGTTCTTAGCTGGGGGATGTAACCTGCTTTGGAAACAAAAGATAACGGCTCCCCATTATCGGTGACGGCAAGGGTATCTGTTACAATCAGTGCTTGTGCTTCGTCTGTATAAAATATCAGTGATGACATATTTTCCTCATCCAGAAAAGACATTACATGAATCACAGAACAGGTCACTACAACCACGTGAAAGGGAGTCAGACCATTTTCCAGAGGTAAATATATTCTTGTGTTTGGACGCGTTGCGGTTCTCTGTAAAAAATATATAGCACAAACAAAAGTCCCCGCAGGGATAAATATAGTTATATGCGCTTTTTCTGCTGGCTTTTACAATTGAAAGTGACAGGTAAACGAAATGTGTTACAGGTTTCTTTTGCTTTTCGTTGGGTTCTGTATATGCGAATTTACCCTGTGTGTTATTTTTGCAATGGACTCAGGCTGTATTCAATCAATTAAGGTTTACTTCTGGCATTAAGATGTATCCGTTGCCTGTTTTTTAAGGGCACGGTTTGTGCCGGGAAATGAAAATCACATCTTAAGTTCTTCACTCAAAGGATTTGTGATGTTTATCACGTATGGTCCGGGTAACGTGTTGAGGTCAATGTATTGCATCGTGATGGTGTCGTTACATCTTTTACTTTCCTCCTGATTTGCATATTCACTCCCGGCAACCTGGTTGTTTGTTTTTTCTTCTTCCGGATTTATAGTGTAGGCATGAGGTGGCGTTTCAGGGCGACAGACTGTGAGGATAATCACTAACATTCATGCGCGTTATGGGCGTGTCAGCAAACTGGATGCAACAGAGCCGAAACTGAAATTTGAACCCGGATTTCTGTATGCTGAAATACCTTATATTAGCGGCATCCAGAATCGAAAACTGAGCCGATATGTACACTTTTATCTTATGGATAAAGCTATCCTGCAGGCCAGGGATTTAAAGCCTTTAGCCCGGGCATTTTTACGCTGGATAAGGTGGCTGGAGGATAACGGACTTGACCCTTTCACCCCGGGAACGTTGAAATACCAAAGCCCTACATATGGCTTCAGGGAGTATCTTCTGGGGGCCGTAAGGCAGGGGCGCATCGCCTCATCCACCGCGGCGGTGTACATCAGCGTTATCCGACGGTTTTACGTATTTCTGGGCAAGTGTGGTGAGCTGGCTGCCAGCTCATTTTTTACGTTGGTCGAAAAAGTCGTTGACGGGCGACGCAAGGTGATAAGTTCGGATCTTGCCATCAGGATAACCAGCACAACAAAAAGGACAATCAACCCACTGAATGATGCAGAGGTTCATATCCTGGATGAGGCACTGAAATCTGAGTCCGGGTTGTTCAGTTTAATGATTGTGCTGATGAAAAATTGTGGGTTACGGCTGGATGAAATGCTGACCCTGCCGTCGTCACTCTTTACTGAAGAGTACCTTGCCAGTGTCCCTGTATCTGAGTTGACCATCAGGGGGCTTCATATTGGTCCGAGATGCGGAGTTCATACGAAGTTTGGGATGACGCGAGAACTCTTCATCACCAGACGATTGTACGAGCAGGTTCTGGATTATCTGGCGGATGAGGAGTATGAAAAGAAGATCCAAAAATGGCGTGCACGACAGGGTGGGGAAGGGCGGCACGAGCCTTTATTTTTAATGGCAAACGGGAAACGGATGTCTGAAAAAGCCTTTTACTCCCGCTGGTACAGTTTTCGCCATCGCCTGGCCCGGTCTGCTCCGGGAAATGTGTTCAGACATAAACCCCATGATTTGCGGGCAACGTTTGCGACCCATTTTTTACGCTCGGCACTGAGTTGCTATCCCGATCAGGCCGCAAATGCGCTGGGTACAGTAAAATACTGGATGGGCCATAAAAGCGAAAATACGACGATGAAATACATCGTCTTTCTTCAGCAAAACCAGATTTCTGATGCAGTCGCCGGGGTCATGGACGCATTGATTGACGGTGCTGCAGGTCGCGATGGAGCCATATATGAGCCGGAGTGAAACGCAGATAACGTGGATGGCCGAAAATGTGCTGTCATGGGAGACGGTCAGCGGACACATCACTCAGCGGGATCTGAACCGATATTATTTACTTGACGTTTATCTTCAGGCTCATTTTTCAGATTATGTGTTGCTCCCCGGATGGTTTAGTGAACATTCGCATCTTGCCCGCCCTGAAAAACGCGATTTTATTGCCTCTCTGAAACGATTTCTTCTGTCTTACCGTCCCGCCGGAAGGTTAACCATTTTCCGTTATCTCAATATGTTTTTTATATGGCAGTCAGTCAATCAGTATGACTATGGCACGGCTGAAGGCGTTGAAATGTATATTAAACATCTCATGAACGATATTCGTCGGCGAAAAATTTCAGTCAGGATGGCAAGACACTACTTGTCCGTGGTCAACCGGTTTTTGCTTACGGGCGGGCAGATTCAGAGGCGGTATGAATATGAATTCTTACCGAAAGGAACGTATCAGCAGCAGGGAAGGGATAGCTATACCAGGAATGAACTTTCCGAGATCCTGAGGCAGTTGTCATCCATGAATGAGTTCCTTGCGGGATGTATCCGGGAGCATATCGCTAAATCGGAAAAAGGGGTGCGGCATTTCTCACCGTCTTTGCTGGCACCTGTTTATGAAGCGTATTTCCGGTATCCGGGAGAGAACGGGGTCAGCAGGGCAGAGATCATCATCAGGGACGTTCTGGAAAATTACTTTCTTACTTCTTTTTTTCTGTTCTGTTACCACACATGGGGAAACACCTCTCAGGTTCTGGGTCTGACGCGGGATGATATACATCTGGATGAAAAGGGTATCAGCACTGATTATGTTTATAAGGGGAGAGCGAATAAGTATATACGTCTGACGATAGGTAAATCGGAGTATGTGACCAAACGTGCGGGCTATTACTGGTTTCTGTCTTTTATCAGGCTCAGGGACGACATCGTTAACTATCTGGTTTCCGCAGATAACTTCCCTCCGGTACAGGCGCTGTTTCTGAGTGAGCCGCAGGTGAAATTCCGTAAGCTTTATTCTCTTAATCCCAGTCATCTGACTAAATTTTCTAACTCTGAGGGGGCGTGGGCCACGATGCGGCAGCTTAATCCCTCGCTTCCATCAATTACCGTTTCTGGCTTGCGCAAAACGTCTGAGCAGTATACGGACAGAACATTAAAGAATGGTCTGATTACGGCGGAAAAAGCACAGCATAACTGGGGCACTTACAGGCGGAATTATGCTGCAGGTAACCCACAGGGGGCGAAGGAAAACTTCAGTGCTGCACTTGATACGCTTATGAATCAGGGGATTGCGACACGTGCGTTATCCGAGCGGGTAAAAGTTGCTGATGAGCTGGGGATCGATCTGCGTGGAAGCGATGAGGGTGTGGATCTTTTATTGAATGGCCTGGGATGTCGATCGCAGGAGCCGCCTACAGATATTGAATTGCGCTTTATAAAAAAGCAAAAACGATTTGGCCGGACACCAAAGGCTTGTGCGGATTTTTCTCATTGTGTCGAATGTTCAAAAAGTTGCGTTGTGGAAACGCTGGAGTCTGTATGGCTCCTGCTGTCATTCAGGCATGCTATCGAGTATGGAAAACCGTTGTACATCGGTTCGGTCAATGCTGTGGAGCGTTATGAAACGTTACTCCTGAAGATTGATTTACGGCTTGGGCTGGTAGATGAGGCGACCCTGAAAAAAGCGCGCGTTAAACTTCAGCGAGAAGGTGTGGCTCCGGTATGGCAGATTTGAAGAAAAAAGAGGTAAGCCGTAGTCGAATGGCGGAGTTTCCTGCCGGAACGCCGCTTCGTTCAGGGGATGAGTTTCCGACTGAGGATATCATCTGTGAGGCACTAGAAAACAAAAGCTTTGAACGTCTGAATAACTGCCTGGTTATCGCCAGCTCAGATGAACATGATATGCGTTTTATCAATGAGGAGACGCTGAATATTTATTTCAGGGATGATGTCTGGACCAATCGCTATGTCAGAACCCATATTGGTGAAACGTTAAGAACCGTTAATTTTTCAGGCATACGGGATCCTGAACTGCGTCTTGAAGCCAAAATCATCTCAGCCAGCCTGCTCTGGATTGTCGGCAGGACCGCGAAGACGCAGTCCCTGATCCGGAAATGTGCAAACATTGTGGCGGGAGCCCGTATTATTGAGTCTATGGGGTATCGCAGTCTGTTTCAGCTTCGTTTTCCGCTTGTCCGGAATGCTTTCATTGTAAAGATGAAGGAGGAGGATGAGCACGGCAGGAAGCGTTCTGAAAGAACATTACGTAATTACTTTATGGACCTGGCGGATATCTCGCTGACAGGTCATACCCGTCTTCGAAAATACGGTTACTTTCCTGATATTAGCTTCGACAGTTACAACAGTGTGGATGATTCAAACCAGACATATTGTATGCCTTTCAGTCTTATGATGTCTGTCTGGGAAGGGCTGATTACTGAACTGGATGCTGAAATCAGTGATTTCGATTTTGACGGGTTTTCCCGGCTGTGCGCTATCATAAACGGTTTTTATGATTCGCCTTACTATACGTCGATGCTGGAAGCCCGTAAAAGAGGGACAGCAAAAAGCATACCGGATTACCGGGCCGCGTATTACTACAATATTGTTGCCGGGGAAATTCGGGCGCTTTTCGCGACACTTGGCCCCGGGATGCAGGGCTGGTTCTCGGTACATAAAAATAAGCGCTGGAGATCTGATTTTATTGGCGTTGATCACATAAAGCTGAACACCTGGCATTTTGAGCTGACGTTAAAAGTCATGAATGTGATACAGGCCATGTCGGGGATGAGACACAGCGAAGTGCTTGGCGTGATGCACGGTTCACTGATTTATGATGGTGATATCCTGGGACTTCGTTCGGTGTTGCATAAGTTCGCCCCGGAAGGTGGAAGTCACGAAGACTGGGTTGTTTGTCGCTATGTGGAAAAGCCTTTTCAGCATTTACGCAGAATTAATCAAATCATGACAGGCCTGGACGGGAAGACGCTGGACAATGTTCCATTGTCTTTAAATATCAGGTCGTGGTTCTCGGAGCAAAAACTCTCTTTTATGGGGACGCAGCGCCAGACTGAGTGGGCAAAGAAATTTGTGAAAAGACACCATCTGTTCATCCGACGTGACCATATTGATGAGTTCAGGCTTTTAAATCCAAACATACGTGATGATGAACGCGTTGCGATGGAGATTCGGGAGGGGGCTTTCTGGCCATTGCGAACCCATCAGTTTCGCCGTTCACTTGCTGTACACCTCAGGCGTCTTGATCTGATTTCTACTAATGATCTTATCCGGCAGTTTAAGCACTTAATCAGAGGCATGACGGAGTGGTATATGTCCGGTGCACTCAACGCTTCGCATTTTAGCCGGGCGATCCCTCAGGCATTCGCTGCCGAGATTGAGAGGGTTGATACCGAACTCTCAGCTTCCAGGGCTGTTTCTTATCAGCATGAAGGCCTGCTTTATGGCGAAGGCGGGAAGTTACTGATGTCCCAGAGAGGTGGGCACTTACATCAGATGACGTTTCCTACACTGAAAAAAGCGATGAGCATGGCTAAACGAGGCGGGCAAAAACTGGTATCTCTTGGAAACGGTTTTTATTGCATGAATGGCCATGACTGCGAGTTTAAGGCGGTTGTTCAGTCAGCGTCCTGCAATCCGGGATGTGAGAACATGCTGGCCGGAGCTGATTCTGTTCCCGTGTGGAAACGCAGGATGGCTCATTATGACAACCTTCTGGAGATTGCCGTGCGAAATAATGCTCCTCAGGCTGACAGGGATTTTCTGATGCTTGAGAGAGATTTTTATGCAGATGCTGTCCGTTTTTTTGAAAAGGATGAATAGAGCATGACGAACGAACAGTCGGGGGTTAAAAAAACACAGGCAAGAGCAGAGCAGGCCCTGAGGGAACTGATGTTATCAGGGGAGCGTATCAGCCAGTATGCTGTGGAAAAACGAGCGGGGCTGGCAAACGGCACCCTGAATTATAACTGTCCTGAGTACAGGCAGGTCAGGGAGGCTATCCGCAGTCTGAAAAAAACGTGCCAGGGCACCGCGCCGGTTGATGAGCAGGGCATTGAGCAGCAGATCAAGCTGAAAGAAAAGTATCGCCGTCAGAGAAATGAGCTGAGGGAAGAAATCAAAAAGATGATGGCTGAAAATGTAGAGCTGTTACATAACCTTATACTTTTACAGCAGTATGTCAGGGAGCTTGAACGCAACACCGGGAGGGAGAAAGGGGACGTCATTCCGTTCTCGGGTGGTGTCAGGGACTGAGGCTATACTGAACGGAAGGACGCGAGGTGAATCGCCACAGGTTTAACAGACACCTCAGAGTCATTTAAGATGACTTAAAGAGAGGTGCCCATGAGCGGTAAGCGTTATCCTGAAGAGTTTAAAATTGAAGCAGTCAAACAGGTTGTTGATCGCGGTTATTCTGTTGCCAGCGTTGCAACGCGTCTCGATATCACCACCCACAGCCTTTACGCCTGGATAAAGAACTACGGTCCGGATTCTTCCACTAATAAAGAACAGTCAGATGCTCAGGCCGAGATCCGCCGTCTTCAGAAAGAGCTGAAGCGGGTTACCGACGAACGGGACATATTAAAAAAAGCCGCGGCGTACTTCGCAAAGCTGTCCGACTGAGGTACGCCTTTATTCGTGACAACACCTATTGCTGGCCTGTTCGCCTGCTCTGTCGGGTGCTGGATGAACATCCCAGTGGTTTTTACGCCTGGCTTCAGCAGCCGCATTCACAACGCCATCAGGCAGACCTGAGACTGACAGGACAGATTAAACAGTTCTGGCTGGAATCGGGATGCGTCTATGGTTATCGCAAAATCCATCTGGATCTGCGGGACAGCGGGCAACAGTGCGGAGTGAACAGAGTCTGGCGACTGATGAAACGTGTCGGGATAAAGGCTCAGGTCGGATACCGGAGCCCGAGGGCATGTAAAGGCGAGGCCAGTATCGTGTCGCCCAACAAGCTCCAGCGACAGTTCAATCCGGATGCTCCGGATGAGCGTTGGGTAATCACAGCGTGGTTTCCTCAAACCCTCGCTGTGAATTAACTGAAATACTTCATTGAAGCTGTAACCAAACAGTTAACTGAAAGAATGAGCCCGCAGAGCATTGCACAGCGATGACACCATTTGTTGAGCTTCACCGTTTTCGCATACAACCGTCCGGAATTTGGAAAAGCACTGTCTTTTTGTACTGACCGATCATGATTAAGTGACACCTCTTCGAAAAAGAGAGCGCGATGAGCGATTAATATATGGCTCGAAAGACAATTATGTTGGGCTTTTATGACCGCTGTCAGAGGTATTATCTTACCCGGACGGCAACAGGGTCGGAATGTCATCAGCGGCACTGTAACAAGCTATCCGCCATCTTAAATATCTGCAGGTCCTTGCACCGAGTATGCACACCAACCGACAGAGTGATTTGACCCAAACTGGTGGATATTTTGCAAAACTATTAGCCTCTTATGACCGGTCTGCAGCCTGATATTGAGGAATTAGTGCGCTTTCATGGAATGCCTGCCGGGATCGCAAGTACGAACCCCCGGTACTGTTACACTGAATGTGCTCAGTCCTGTATCAGATTGTATTTTTCAGCAACTCAAGAACAACCCTTATTTTATCATTGTCACGTTTGTAGTACGTCCAGGGACCGATGCGCTGAGAAGTAACAAGTTGTGCCCGTTGAAGAGCTGAGAGGTAAAGAGAAACGGTAGACTGTGAGAGCCCGACCTTTTCCTGAATGATACTGACACACACACCGAACTCGTCCGCATCAGCATAAGGCTGATGGAAGTGTATTTTCGGTTCCTTGAGCATATGCAGAATTTTTCTTCTAACAGGGTTTCCCAGCGCCTTAATCACGTCATTCAAATCAATATCAGGCATAAACTCTGTCACTTGTCGCATTGAGGAATTGCAATGTTACGATACTTCTCTACGTTAAGCATCAGCTTTTGAAAAGCTGATGCTCATAAGAATGGTTAGCCAAAGGCGGGATAATCTGTGTAGCCTTTTGCCGTTCCACCATACATGGTTGTTGGATCGACCGGATTCAGTGGCCATTCATGATAAAGGCGCTGCGGTAAATCCGGATTAGCTATGAACGGGCGGCCAAATCCGATAATGTCTCCCCAGCCAGCACCGATAATCCGTTCGGCTTTTTCTTGCGTATATCGCCCGGCATACATAATTACACCGCTGAATAACTTACGGACTTCAGCTCTGAATGCTTCAGGCAATTCGGGAGCATCATCCCAGTCGGCTTCAGCAAGAGAAATATAGGCTATTCCGATTTCTTCAAGAATTTTAACGGCTTCGGTATAGGTTTCATGGGGATCATCTTCCACCAGGCCAAGATAGACCCTTACTTCATCCGTGGTCTGAAAGAGCGGAGCAAAACGGACTCCCACACGGTCTTTACCGACCACATCAGCGACAGCCTGCGTCACTTCGCGCAGAAACCGCAGCCGGTTATGTAATGAGCCACCATATTCATCCTCTCTTTTGTTGCTATGGGATGACATGAACTGGTTAACCAGGTATCCATTTGCACAGTGAATTTCCACACCGTCAAAACCGGCATCAAGGGCGTTCTGAGCTGCCCCGGCGTACATCCTGACAATCTCACTAATTTCCTCTTTTTCCAGTGCGCGGGGGCAGGAAGCGGTAGCCAGCGCACCCTCTCCCGGCCCGGTTTCGATGAATACCTTAACGTTTTCCCCTGCCGGTATCGCCGACGGAGCGACAGGCGAGGCGTTACATGGCTGCAGGGAGTTATGGGATACTCTTCCGACATGCCAGAGCTGGGCAAAAATGATGCCTTCTTTTTCATGCACTGCCCGCGTCACTTTCTTCCAGCCTTCCACTTGCCGTGAGCTGTAGATCCCCGGGGTCCACGCATAACCCTGCCCACGAGGTTCGATTTGTGTTCCTTCGGTCACCATAAACCCGGCACTGCTGCGCTGTGCGTAATATTCAGCCATCAGTTCGTTCGGAATATCACCCGGTTGTGAGCTCCGTGAGCGGGTTAAAGGCGGAAGTACAACACGATTCTTCAGGGTGTAGGGACCTAGTCTGGTGGGAGAGAACAGGTTTTTCGTCTTCATTACATATCCTGATATAGCGAATTTTCAATATCACTGAAACGCCATGTCTCAGCATTTACGACCTGGCATGTCGTCGTTCGGCCGATGTAGCCGCAGAACCACGACACTTTATTCCACATATTGAGATTTACCAATATCTAGATTTATAAAAATTATGATCGGATGAGCGGAACGGGGGGGTTGCCTGATGGCTCACAGAATCGGCATCATGAACCTAAATGGTTCTGATAATGTTATCGGAGATCCTGAACGGGAACGGTATGCGTCACGATTTTAATGACTATGTTGCATTCATGGCAGTAGCACAGGAGTGCAGTTTTTCACGGGCTGCTGTCCGCCTCGGGATCTCGGCATCCACGCTTTCACACACGATACGTCGTCTCGAGGAGCGCGTTGGCATGCCGTTACTTATGCGTACAACCAGGCGGGTGGCTGTCACCGAAGCCGGTAAACAATTATTACTGACGCTTGAACCCGGTCTTGCGCGCATTGAAGCGGGCGTGACAGCTCTTCAGAGACTGCGCCATACACCGGCTGGGCTGGTCAGACTTACGGTATCAGATCACATGATTCATGAATGTCTCTGGCCACGATTGTCACCGTTACTAAAAAAATATTCGGATATCAAGGTGGAAATGTCGCAGCAGAACGGTTTTGTCGACATTGTTGAGGGCAATTTTGATGCCGGAGTCCGAATTGGTGATGACATATTAAAGGATATGGTGGCCGTCCGAATCGCACCGGACATACGGTTTGTCGTCATTGGATCGTCCACCTATCTTGCAGAAAGAGGTCTGCCGCTACATCCCTCTCAGCTGGAAAAACATGACTGCATCAATATACGTCTGTCACCCACAGGCCCGCTGTATGGCTGGGAATTTGTCAGGCAGGGGGAGATTGTGAAAAAAGTGGACGGGCAGCTTACTTTTTCAAGCATTTATCCAATGCTTCAGGCAGTAAAAGATGGCTACGGCCTGGCCTACCTGCCGGAGTCTTCTGCCCTGGCGGGGATTGAGGCGGGACACTATTGTCGGGTGCTTGAGGACTGGTCAGAGGCTTTTCCCGCCGACATGATAATTCCAATAATGTCCATTACAGGCTCCGGTAAAGATAATACCGACACCTTACATGAGAAAGGCAAAAGCAATATAACCTGCTGTGCTCCGGATTTTAAGAATGAGCGGTTTACGTAGCAGGATGAGCAGTTCGAACCAGAAATTTCGTTACTATTGCTAAAGTAAAACCTGATGACCTCTAATCGTAACGGAGACCAATATGACTTCACAACTGAACTGGCAGGCCCCGGCTATCAATCGCAAAAAAGTAGGTGACATGACTGTGACCATGCTGAGTGATGGCTATCTGGACGTATCTTTTGAGCTGCTGTCTGGTATTGACGGCTCACGTGCCGAGGATTTACTGCAGAAGCGCGGTGTGCCAGCAGTACCCCGTATTAATATCAACGTCTACGTTATCCAGACGCCTGAGCGAACCATCCTGATTGACAGTGGTGCCGGAGGTATCAATGGCTGGGGCGGTCGGCTTCAGGTAGCCCTGGCCGCGGCAGGCATTGACCCGCTTCAGATTGATACCCTTCTCCTGACTCACGCGCATCCTGACCATATCGGCGGGCTTGCAGGCCCCCTGCAGACTCCCGTTTTCCGCAATGTTCAGCAGTTGTTTGTGCATGAGAAAGAACTCGCTTTCTGGCGTGATGAAACCATTTCCGCTGGCGCGCCTGACGCATTCAAGCCGTTCTTTGAAGTAGCAAGGAACGCCTTCAGCGCTTATGACGACAAACTGGTGCCATTCCGCGAGGAAGCGATTTTACCAGGTATTCAGACTGTACCGCTGTTCGGCCATACACCAGGACATACCGGTTATCTGCTGGGTGATGAAAAAGAGTCGCTGCTCATCTGGGGTGATATTGTTCACTTCCCGCACATTCAGGTTGCTCAGCCTGACGTTACTATCGCGTTCGACAGCGATCCTGCGGCGGCGGCGGCCATCCGTAGCAAAGTGCTTGACCGCGCAGCGAGCGATAACCTGGCTGTCAGTGGTATGCACTTCAACCTGCCTACTACCGGTAAGGTTATCCGTGAAGGTAACAGCTTCGCACTGAATTACGACCTGTGGTCACCCGCAGTCTGATCACCTTCCTTCCCGGTGCACACAATAGTGACCGGGAAGATCCCCTTTCATATCGCCCGACAAGAACCCACCTGCAATACTATGAATATCACTGCCTCACAAAAAAATGGCTCATTACTCTTGCGCCCTGGCTTTTTGTATTCCTCTGGAGTCAGGGTTTGTCGCAGCCAAATTTACCGTGCAGTACAGCGCGCCGTTTCATCTTTTATTCCTGCGTGGCGCATTTTCCTGTCTGGTCCTTCTGCTGCTTACACTGGGGTTCAGGGCCCGTTTTCCGTCCGGCAGAGGAATGGTTCGCAACCTGATTGTCGGACTTTTCCTGCAGAGCTTCTTTCTGGGCGGATGCTTTTATGCCATCCATCGTGGCATGCCGTCAGGCATTGTGGCGCTCATCACCGGCCTGCAGCCGGTACTGACTGCAATACTGGTTTCACTCATGCACCGTCAGTCCCTGCATCCCCGGAAATGGCTGGGTATTGCGATTGGCTTTGCGGGCGTTTTCCTGGTGCTCTCGCCAGGCCAGCATAGTTTTGCACTGGATCCTGTGGCTTTTGGGTCGGTCATGCTGGGGTTATTTGGCGTAACGATCGGAGCGCTTTATCAGCGCCGTGCTCAGGGAGATGGACATATCTTTGCGAACACGTTTTTACAGTACGTCACTTTGACAATATCGATGGGTGCAATTAGCCTGATGTTCGAATCTGCTCCGACGCAGTGGAGCTTATCATTTGCGCTGGGTCTGGGCTGGCTGGTTATTGGCGTATCGGTTCTGGCGATTATGTTGCTGATTTTTATGATACGAAGCGGTGAAGCAACCAAAGTCGCTACTTACTTTTACCTGGTTCCCATTCTCACGGCAGCTGAAGCGTGGTTGCTGTTTGGAGAGGCCATTACATTGCCCATGCTTGTGGGTATGGCAATAACTATAATCGGCCTGATTTTTGTCATCCGGGAATAGACAACCGCACGCGTCGCTGTATGCTTTTGTATATGGCGACGTATAATAGCGGTCAAAGTCAAATTCCGGATGAATATGCAAACAGTCAGCTTTTCCGATTCTCCCGTTGATGATCTCCTCGCTGAGCTTCTTACCCTGGCACGCTCCCGTTTTCCACTTCCCTGCGATTGCCTTCGCGCAGAACAGACGCATCAGGTAAAGAAGTTCGAGGTGGAAGGTGCGACCCTTTCCTTCCCGCTGGAAGGAGAATTCCGGTATCGTGAAAATGAGAAATGGCACCGGGTGATCCCGGGCGAGATTATGGTCGTCCCGAATGCCCGTAGCATCGATATAGAATATGCCCCTTCAGAACAAAGTGGTGAGTTTGTTGCCCTGAGCGTGGTGCTCGCGGAGGAACAGCTTGAAGCAGCCAGGCTGTTACTTGCCGCACCACCACCACAGGACACCGGCAGCATCGCAGCCATTTCCGTATCAGCTCTTCTTTCACCCCTTAACCGCTGGACAGCCGCAATGCGGGAAGGGAAGCGTCCGCTTTCCCTGCACGCCATGGTTGAAGTGGTGCTCTGGCTTTATGGCATGGGATACCATGCTTTGCTGCGAGCCCGGCAGCCAAGTCTGGCCATGAAAATCCGTCAGATGGTAGCGGACAAACCGGCTCATCCCTGGAGTGCTGCTGAAATTGAAGATCTGACGGGACTCAGTGGCCCCACGCTTCGGCGCCACCTGGCCAGTGAGTCAACCAGCTTACGCTCAGTTATCGCCGATGCACGTATCGCGGAGGCTCTCCGCCTGCTGATGACATCGACGCTGCCGGTAAAAACGGTCGCGGGGCGGGTGGGTTACAATTCACTATCGAGCTTCAGCAAGCAGTTTTCTGAACGCTATGGAATCGAACCTTCAGGGTTCCGCTGACTTCAGTTCGTTCAAGGTACACATTGCGTCCCTCGCACTTCAGTAACTTGCGTGGATCTTTCGAATATAACGGAAGATATTGGCCGGCATTGCGTGTAACCGGTTCAGGAGTTCTCATCGTGACGGGAGAGCTAAATCGGTACGGCTGTTGTTCTCAGCTATAAGAACAACTGAGTATCTGACCAGCTGTCTGGTGCTGGCAGCAGCATGCAGTGCAATCGGTCAGGCTCAAAGGAACTGACCTGATGTCAGGTTATAATTTCGGACACATCATAACCCCAGAAGGAGACAACTGTGGTTCATGTTTTCATTATCGGTGGTGCAGGCAAAATCGGCCAGCGTCTGTGCAGGATCCTTTCAGGTAGGGGGCATGCTGTTCGTGCCCTCTACCGTAAGCCAGAGCAGCAGGCATTGCTAGGCGAGCTGGGTGCTGAGCCCGTCAGTGGGAGCCTGACAGAGCTGGATGCAGCTGCGCTGGCGATGCACTTTGCAGGTAGTGATACAGTGGTGTTTACTGCCGGTGCCGGCGGTAAGGGGGGACAGGAGATGACCAATGCGGTCGACGGCGAAGGGCTGAAAAAGTCGGTAGCTGCCGCCCTCAGTGCCGGTGTGTCTCGCTTTCTGCTCGTTTCTGCATTCCCGGAGTCCGCACGGGGAGAAACCACTTCTGAATCATTCGAAAATTATATGCGTGTTAAAAAAATGGCCGATGTGGAACTAGCACAAAGCGAGCTTGACTGGGTGATCCTGCGCCCCGGCGCGCTGCAGGATAAGACTGGTACGGGTTATGTACGTGCCGGCCTGGCCATCCCGTATGGTAACGTGCCCCGTGATGACGTGGCGGCTACGCTGGCTGAACTCATTGAGCAACCTGCCGTCAGCCGCGTCATCATTGAGCTGACGTCTGGCGATGCTCCTGTCCGTGAAGCCATACAGAAGCTGGCGGGCCGATAAAAGGCAGCGCACGTACCAGCAGGCTGCAGGCCCCCAGGCGTTTACAATAAACTTTCCAGCCAGTCGGTAAACGCCCGTACTTTTCGGGAGAGATGGCGGTGCGGATACAGAAGTTACAGTTTGCGATTCGGGGACGTATTATCTGGCAGAACCTCTACCAACAGCCCGCGATCGAGATAAGGCTGCAAAAAAATATTCATGCCCTGTAGTATTCCCAGCCCCGCCAGGCCTGCTGCAATGTAGGCTTCTGAGTTATCCACGACAAGCCTGCCTGGAAGTTCAATTTCGGTGGAGCCCTCTGACGTCCCGAATGTCCAGGGCATAACTTGTCTGTTGCTGCTGTTAATCCAGTTGACGGCCTGATGCTGCTGCAACTCGTCCATTGTTTCCGGGGTGCCGTGTTGATCAAGATACGCAGGACTGGCGCAGGTCGTCATTTTAACGGTTCCCACCTCCTTTGCGATATAGTCGCCATCGTCCAGCTCCCCCACCCTCAGTATGCAGTCCAGGCCATCATGCAGCATATTCCGTCGGCGGTCTGAGCTGCTCAGGATAATTTCAATTCCGGGATGCTGGCGATAAAAATCAGGCAGGTTGGGTATAACAAGTAAAGCCGCAAACGCGACAGGCATATCTATGAGCGAATAGCGGGCGTCAAAATGATAGCGACAGGAAAGTTCTGCCATATTAAACATAACAACCCTTGGGCGCACCGCCGCAGGCGCCCTCAGCACGTTTCTGCGGCCTCCCGCCTGTTTCCGGCACCTTTCAAACGCCCCTGATGATTTCTGCGCGTCTGCATGGCTATGCAGTGAGATCTGCTCTCCACCGATTAGTGCATGCAGATTTTGGAAACGTCCAATTCTGGCACGAAGCGGTCACCCCGGCGGGGTGCAGTCCGCTGTCAGCGAAAACGGACATTGAGCCAATCAAATAATCTGTGCCAGAATTTGTCATTGAGGCTAGTACTTTCGAGTAGATCTATTTCCCGCCCGTACTCTTAAACTCATCTATCTCATCCTTCTACGACTTATTACCGGGAATATAAAACCCCGCCGAAGCGGGTTTGGTAATTTGAGTTTTTCTCAGGCGGCCATCTTTCTGCATTGTTCGGCGCAGTGATGACAAGCGCTTGAGCAATCCTGACAATGGTCATGTTCATGCTTTCCACACTCGTCACCGCACTTCTGACAAACATCAGCGCAAAGACGGCAAAGATCCTGGGCAGACCCGCTATTTAGTGTCATGAATTGAGCTGCAAGACGGCAGATATTTGCACACTGCATATCCAGTTTTATGCACTCGCGCATCATCTCCAGATTCTCTTCGTCGAGACACGAAGCCGCACAGTTATCACATGCCGTTGCACATAGATAACAGGCTTCGATGCATTTTTTGTATTCGTCTAACATAATTTCTCCTTAGCTAAGGTTACGTATTAAGCATGGAAGAGATAACTGATTATTCAAATTTTGAATTAGTTAATTACCTTTTCAGCATTTCATATCATTGATTCAAAGTGCATCTCTAGGGTTACCTAATTCACCTATGTCTACTTCTGGCACAATGCAGAAATGAGATAGATTTACTTTATCCGCTTCTCGCTCAAAGCTGTCCGTAATCCCTTGCCTGCTTAAAAAAACCGGATTAACGTGTGATGTTTTTACGTTTTCCAGGCAGCCTTCATCGGTAAGTACCTGTCTTACAGACTTCAATGCACTTAGTTAAGAAACATCCTAATCGTCCTTTCGCCGATCGCGAGATCTGTTATGGCAGCTAAACTCGATTGATACCCCAATCCGCGGGGCAGCATTTCCTTTCCGCACGCAAGAAGGAGAAGATCATGAAAGCAGTAATTTACAACGGTCCTTATGATGTAAAAGTAAAAGACGTACCGGATGCGAAAATTGTCCGCCCCACGGATGTACTCGTCCGCATCACCACCACCAACATTTGTGGGTCGGACTTGCACATGTATGAGGGCCGGACCAGCTTTGAACAGGGACGGATTCTGGGTCACGAAAACCTGGGTGAAGTGGTCGAAATTGGCTCAGGCGTTGAACGTATTAAGGTGGGCGACTATGTTTGTCTGCCGTTTAACGTGGGATGTGGTTTTTGCGAAAACTGTGAAAAAGGTCTGACCGGCTTTTGTCTCACTACCAATCCGGGTACGGCAGGCGCAGCTTATGGTTTTGCTGAAATGGGTCCCTGGGAGGGAGGTCAGGCGGAACTGCTTCGGGTGCCATTTGCCGACTTTAACTGCCTTGTTCTTCCCCCTGATGCGGCAGAAAAAGAAGATGATTATGTGATGCTCTCTGACATTTTTCCTACCGGCTGGCATGCAACAGAACTTGCCGGATTGAAGCCTGGTGAAAGCGTGGCCATTTATGGCGCGGGGCCGGTCGGTTTGATGGCAGCTCATTCGGCGATCATTAAAGGTGCTTCACAGGTGTTTGTGGTTGATACGCACACAGACCGGTTGGCTCTGGCTGAAAAAATGGGGGCGACGGGCATCAATGCTACTGGCGATGAAGCTGTACAAAAAATTCTCGACCTGACGGATGGACGCGGTACGGATTGTGGCTGCGAATGTGTTGGCTATCAGTGCTGTAACAAACATGGCCATGAAGATAACTCTGTTACCATGAACAGTCTTGTTGCGTCGACGAAAGCAACCGGGGGAATTGGTGTGGTTGGCGTCTTTATTCCTCAGGATCCGGGGGCTGAATCGGAGCTTGCCAGAGAGGGTAAGATGCCATTTGATTTTGGGAGTTTCTGGTTTAAAGGACAGGCAATCCGTACCGGCCAGGCGAACGTTAAGGCCTATAACCGTCAGCTGTCTCGCCTCATCCATCACGATAAAGCCAGTCCGGGCAAAATAATTTCTCATCGTCTTTCGCTTGAAGAGGCTCCTGCCGGATATAAGCACTTCGATGAGCGGGATGAAGGATGGACGAAGGTTATCCTTAAGCCTTAAATAGAGTTATCCGGTATGAGAAAGCAAAAACCGGGAAAGAATGTATGACTTTTGACAGGGTGCAATAAAATATCCTGTCAGGGCGTTATTATTCATACTTTCAGCTGCCAGGCGCTTCCATATCCAGACTTGTTCCCTGATTTTGCCGACGAGATAGCAAAATTAATACATTCAGGAGGAGGCATCTGCGGTTGATCTGTTCCGTATTTATTAACGCCCTGTGCTGTAAGTATTGTCTGCCTCTACCACATAGCAGACATGTGCGCAGGAACGGTCCGCTATGAGCGAAAAGCGGACTTCCGGTCCTTGCGCAAACTCCCGTTCCGAGAAGTTGCAGTTCACAAATCACCTGTTAAAGAAGGTATGGTAGCCCACAGCATTAATTTTGCTTCCATCTTCAGTCAGACTGGCCGGTACCGGCTTCCGATAAGTTTCGTCGGCTGAGGCCCGCTAAAGTAGAGAGGTCAAAAAATAACCTTGACGTACAATAATTTTCGATATCCAAACTGACCCCTAATTAGGTGGACACCTGATGACTGACTTAAAATTTCTATCACGCCAGCGTTACACATCCGCAGTCGCATCTTGCGGGGTTCAGCGGGGTGTTGCAGGCGGACGTGCACGTGCGGACGCCCTCTGACACCACGACCGAAGCGCTGTGCCGTATCGGCGAGCTGTATGGCATCGAGGCGGGCATCCGGGGCAAAAGCGCGGCGGAACGGCTGGCCATTCGGCAGGAAAAAGCGGTACCGCTGCTGACCGCGCTGGAGGGCTGGCTGCGTGAAAAGCAGAAAACGCTGTCACGGCACTCGGAGCTGTCGAAGGCGTTCGCGTACGCGCTGAACCAGTGGGATGCGCTGAAATTATACCTGCGGGAGATTACTGATACAGAACACGCCGGGAATGTGCCGCCATTGACGCAATGACGACACAGCCCTTTTTAACCGTTCCGTGAGAGTTCCCTGGCAATATACTGTGCGGTACGGCTTTCTTTGACCTGCGATACCTGTTCGGGAGTTCCTGCGGCAACCAGGCGTCCTCCCTCATGTCCCGCTCCAGGACCGATGTCGATAACCTGGTCTGCCTGAGTAACCGCCCGCATATCGTGTTCAATCATTATCACCGTATTTTCTGCATCAACAAGCCGCTGCAGCTGCACAAGGAGGCGGTCGGCGTCTGAAGCATGCAGGCCGGTTGTCGGTTCATCTAGGATATACAACGTGTGGCCACGTTGGCTACGTTGTAGTTCGGTTGCCAGCTTGATCCTTTGCGCCTCCCCTCCGGATAACTCGGTTGCTGGTTGTCCCAGACGCAGGTAGCCCAGACCAATTTCACTCAGCAGACGGAGGGGACGAGCCACTGGTTCTTCAGTCGCAAAGAACTGACTGGCTTCATCCACCGTCATATGCAGGACCTCCGCGATATTTTTGTCCTGCCAGCAGATCCTGAGAGTATCCCGGTTATACCGCGCGCCATGGCAGGTCGGGCACGGTGCATACACGCTCGGCATAAACAACAGCTCCACGCTGACGAATCCTTCACCTTCACAGGTTGCACAGCGGCCTTTTGCCACATTGAAAGAGAATTGACCCGCATCGTAATGATGGAGTTTGGCGTCAGTCGTTCCGGCAAAGAGCTTACGAACAGGATCAAACAACCCGGTATATGTCGCCAGGTTTGAACGGGGGGTCCTGCCTATCGGTTTCTGGTCAACCTGAACCAGACGCTTTACCAGTCCGGTATCACCGGTCAGGGTACCGTACGTTTTCTCCGTTACGGATGGCCCCTCAGCGTCGCTGGCTTCGGAAAGCACGTCTTCTGGCTCACCGCCAAGTGAAGAAAGCACCAGTTCCGGTAAGGCCTGGGCAATCAGACTGGATTTACCGGAGCCAGAGACTCCCGTCACGGCTGTCAGCACACCCAGAGGAATATCAACATCGATCCACTTAAGATTGTGGCGATGGATCCCCTGCAGTTTCAGCCACCCGGATGGGATACGGGCAAAAGATTGTGGTGGCCGGACTTCATCAAATAAATAACGCGCGGTACGAGATTGGGTGACGGCTTTCAGATCTTCAGGAATACCACTGTAGAGAACATGTCCTCCCTGTTCACCAGCCGACGGTCCCACATCAACAAGCCATTGCGCCCGTCGCATCAGGTTAAGATCATGTTCAACGACAAACACCGAGTTGCCGGCATCACGAAGGTTCTCAAGCGCATCGTAAAGCGCTTTACTGTCTGAGGGGTGCAGACCCGCAGACGGTTCATCAAGAACATAGACCACACCAAACAGCATCGAACTGAGTTGCGTGGCAAGACGCAGTCGCTGAAGCTCTCCTGCAGATAGAGTTGGGGTTGCTCTGTCCAGCGTAAGATAACCCAGCCCCAGCTTCTGCAACTGATACAACCGGGCCATGACACCACCGGTCAGCCGTTGTGCCGCCAGTCGTTTCTCTTCCGATAACGCCGATGTCCGGCAGACATCGGCGTTATCGGAATGGACCGCTTTTCCGGATGCAGCACGCTCTGTCAGATCCCGACGGGTGATATCCCTGTCGGCATCTGCGCCGGCGTGGTGGGCACTGAAATCCCCCCGGGAGATTGGAAGGAGCAATTCCGCCAGCTGGTCTAAGGGCATCTGCATAAATTCACCAATGTCCACACCGGCAAAGGTGACGGACAATGATTCTGACTTCAGTCTTTTCCCGTGACAGACCGGACACAGCTTGCCTTCCATAAAACGGGAGACTCGTTTTCTCATCAACGCGCTTTGCGTGCTGGCGAAGGTATGTAGCACATAACGACGTGCCCCGGTGAAGGTCCCCATATAACCCGGCGTCATTTTTTTCCTGACGGCTTCGCGCGTATCTTCCGGACTCAGTCCCGGGAAAACCGGTACAGTGGGGGTGTCTTCGGTAAAAAGGATCCACTGACGGTCTTCCGCTGGCAGATTTTTCCAGGGAGTGTCGATGTCATACCCCAGCGTCACCAGAATATCCCGCAGATTCTGTCCGTGCCAGGCCGGGGGCCAGGAAGCAATAGCCTTTTCACGGATACTAAGTGAGGGATCGGGCACCATCAGTGTTTCAGTTACCTCATAGATATGGCCCAGACCATGGCAAGAAGGGCATGCCCCCTGCGGCGTGTTGGGAGAAAAATCCTCGGCATACAGCATCGGTTGTCCGGCAGGATAAGCGCCCGCCCGTGAGTACATCATTCGCACCAGACTGGATAAGGTGGTCACGCTGCCGACAGAGGAGCGCGCGTTACTGGCACCGCGTTGTTGCTGAAGCGCAACGGCTGGCGGCAGTCCGTCAATGGCATCCACATCCGGAACCCCGACCTGATCAATGAGGCGACGAGCGTAGGGGGCAACCGATTCAAAGTAGCGCCGTTGCGCCTCAGCATAAATGGTGCCAAAGGCCAGTGAAGACTTACCCGAGCCTGACACACCCGAAAAAACAACCAATGCGTTGCGCGGAATGGAAACATCCACCTCTTTAAGGTTGTTCTCGCGAGCACCGCGAATCACAACTGAATTGTTGTCGTCAGTCAGGATGGGATGATAACCGAAAAGTTTCTTTGCCATAGAATTTCCTGTGCTAGGTGTGTCCGCTCTTAATAAGGCCACCTCTTGTGACGGTATCTGGTGTGCCGGACCGCTCGATCAGAAAGCCCGTCGAAAAAAGCGTTTGTGTGACTGGAAACAGATTGCTGAAGCTGGGCCCGGTGGTACCATGTGGGACACCGCTGAAGTTTCAGCGGTACCCTGCGGATCCGCCTTCTGTATGAGAACTGGCTGGCGGCGTACCCGGGACCGGAGATTTGGCTCCCGTGATAATGCGGGCTCCCCGGTACGCGACGCTGTGGTTCCAGACCCAGCTGATGGCGACACTCAGGCGGTTTCGGGTACCAATTAAAAAATACAGATGAATAATGCACGTGATTTCATATGTCATTTCCTTTCATTACAGTTTTAGACCCCATCAGACATCTGCCTGGCAGAGTTAACGGAGATAGGAGCGGACTATCGAAATGGTGTCGTCGATTGACCTCTTCTGCGACTCATTTCGTTTGCCCGTATCGGGGAATTCCTCCCGAAGATAGCTTTCCAGAACAACCGCCATCAGGTCGTTAACGGCTCCCTGGACTGACCCCGCCCCGGTAGACGATCCTGCCCTATAGTTTGAGTATAGGAGGAGCGTATGGGCACACCACGATTTACACCTGAATTTAAGGAAGAAGCCGTCCGTCAGATAACGGAACGCGGTTATTCCGTCGCCTAAGTATCTGAGCGTCTGGGCGTCTCTGCACACCGCCTCTACAAGTGGCTACGGGCTATCAAACCTGATAACAGCGAGCAGCATGCCCGGGATTTACTGGAAGCTAAAAGCGAGATCCTGAAACTCCGGGCGCAGCTAAAACGCACCGAAGAAGAACGGGATATCCTGAAAAAGGCCGCGCGGTACTTTGCAAAGGAGCCCGACTGAAGTACCGCTTTATCAATGAGCACCGAACTGTATGGGGTGTGATGACGATGTGTCGGGTACTGAATGTCGCCCGGGCCGGGTTCTATGCGTGGCTGCATAACCCTGTCTCGGCGCGTGATAAAGATAACCAGCGCCTGCTGATGCTTATCCGCGACTCATATTCCCTGAGCGGAGGCGTATACGGTTACCGGCGGGTTCATGGCGATCTGAACGAAATCGGGGAAACCTGTGGTAGAAACCGGGTGGGTCGGATCATGCAACTGGACCGGATTAAAGCTGTGCGCGGCTATAAAGCGCCACGTCGTATCGCTGGCAGGCCTTCAGTCGTTGCTCCTAATCTCGTGCAGCGGCAGTTCACCGTTGTCCGGGCCACCCAGGTCTGGGTCACCGATATTACTTATATCCGCACCTGGCAGGGCTGGCTGTATCTGGCGGTGGTTATCGATCTCTTCGCCCGTAATGTGGTCGGCTGGTCGATGAAACCCACTCTCTCACGCGAACTGGCGCTCGACGCGCTGATGATGGCGGTCTGGCGCCGAAAACCAGACAGCGAGGTTATCGTACATAGCGATCAGGGCAGCCAGTACGGCAGTGACGACTGGCAGCGCTTCTACCGGGCCAATAACCTGGCGCCGAGCATGAGCCGGCGTGGCAACTGCTGGGATAATGCGGTGGCCGAATCGTTCTTCAGTTCGCTGAAAAAAGAACGGATCAGAAAACGCATATATAAAACCAGGGATCTGGCCCGGGCGGATCTTCGATTACATTGAAGTCTTCTATAACCGGTCCCGGCGCCACAGCCACCTCGGCGACGTCAGTCCGGAGGCCTTCGAACAGGCCTCGTCGTGAGGACAGGATTTGTCTACAGGCGTGGGGTCAGTCCAAACTATAGGGCAGGATCGTCTACCGGGGCGGGGTCAGTCCATCAACGGCTCGGAAGTGTCTAGATTATCCGTGGCGATTCAGTTACAGTACATCTCAGGTCTGCAGGGTTCAGGCCCTGTTCAGGCCTGAAAATTAAGCACATTTTCTGAGGCTGGAAATCAACTCATGCTGACAGCCTGAGCCTGTTGGCATGGTAAGCAATGTGCTCACCAATAAAGCTGGAAATGAAATAATAGCTGTGGTCGTATCCAGTATGATATCGGAACGACGCATTGAGGTTCATCTCATTGCATACTCTCTCAAGGATTTTGGTGCGCAGTTGCTCTTCATAAAAGGCGTCACTCAGCCCCTGATCAATGAAGATTTCTGGTAATTTTTCACCCTGTAAAATGAGGCTGACTGGATCGTAGGCTTCCCACGTTTTTCTGTTTTCACCCAGGTAAGCGCTAAATGCCTGTTGCCCCCATGGCACCTGAGAAGGCGATACTATCGGGGAAAATGCTGATACGCTCACATATTCACCAGGATTTCGCAGAGCCAGCACCAGAGCACCCAGCCCTCCCATAGAATGACCGGATATAGATTTTCTTGCCGTTGCAGGAAAATGATTCATGACGACATCCGGAAGCTCTCTGAGAATATAGTCATACATCCTGTAATGAACATTCCACGGCTGTTCCGTCGCGTTCAGATAAAAACCGGCCCCCTGGCCAAGATCGTAACTGTCGGCATCCGGGACATTATTACCCCGGGGACTGGTATCCGGGACAACAACGATGACGTTATGCCGGGCTGCATAATGCTGCATACCTGATTTGGTGATGAAATTCTGCTCAGTACAGGTCAGGCCCGACAACCAGTATAGTACCGGCAGTTTTTCTGTTACTGCTTTGGGAGGAAGATACACACCGAAATTCATTTCACAATTAAGGGATTGTGAATAATGCCGGTACACGTTTTGCCAGCCGCCAGAGCTGGCATGCTGCTCAATGAGTTCCATCAGCCGTTATCTCATGGTTATTTCCCCTGACCGAAGCCAGGGGAAGTATCTTTAAATCCGGACGTCAGATAAACGTATACGCCGTGATTTTGTTACCCGCCGGATCCCGCAGGTAGGCAGCATAGGCCCCGGGAAGGTGACCACGCGGGCCAGGTTGACCTTCATCAGCTCCACCGGCGGCAAGGCCGGCAGCATGGAAAGCATCAACCTCTTCCGGGGTGGCAGCAGCGAAGCCGACAGTCACCCCGTTAGCGGAAGGTGCTTCACCGTTGCCCGGACGGGCAATGATAAATGCCGGCTTTTCGCGGCCATAGAGTACCCAGCCGTTGCCAAACGGGCCGAGGTTATTGATACCAAGCGTGCCCAGGACGACATCGTAAAATGCGGAGGATTTCTCGACATCGGCTGCGCCAATGAACACATGAGAAAAGATGCCGTCACCAGAAATTACCGGAGTTGTCATTTTCCACTTCCTTCAGTTTGAGTTGATTAAAATTCTGATGGGATCAGTAATGAATCACTGTCCGGATAGATTTGCCTTCATGCATAAGCTCGAAGGCGTCATTGATTTCATCCAGTGTCATCGTATGGGTTACAAATGGCTCAAGGTCAATATCCCCCTTCATGGCATCCTCGACCATACCGGGGAGCTGAGTGCGGCCTTTTACTCCGCCAAACGCGGAACCTTTCCATACGCGCCCGGTGACCAGCTGGAAAGGACGGGTGGAAATCTCCTGTCCGGCCCCTGCGACACCAATGACAACGGACTGCCCCCACCCACGGTGAGCACTTTCCAGCGCTGCACGCATGACGTTAACGTTACCGATACATTCAAAGGTATGGTCAATACCCCACTTGTTGATATCCAGCAGAACATCTTTAATCGGTTTGTCATAATCATTCGGGTTAATGCAGTCAGTGGCCCCGAACTGACGGGCCAGGTCAAATTTTGTCGGATTAGTATCGATAGCGATAATACGTCCCGCTTTTGCCTGACGGGCCCCCTGTACCGCAGCCAGACCAATTGCCCCCAGACCAAAAATGGCAACTGAATCGCCCGGCTGCACTTTAGCCGTGTTATGGACGGCGCCAATACCGGTAGTCACGCCACAACCCAACAGGCAGACGTGTTCATGGTTCGCCTCCGGGTTAATTTTTGCCAGAGAAACCTCGGCCACAACGGTGTATTCACTGAATGTGGAACATCCCATGTAGTGGTAAAGAGGCTGACCGTTGTATGAAAAGCGAGTGGTCCCGTCAGGCATCAGTCCTTTGCCCTGAGTCTCGCGAACCGATACACAGAGGTTCGTTTTACCGGACTGGCAGAATTCACACTCCCCGCATTCAGCGGTGTAGAGCGGAATAACATGGTCACCCGGCTTCACACTGGTGACGCCTTCACCAACTTCAACGACGATACCGGCTCCCTCGTGGCCGAGAACCACCGGGAAAACGCCCTCAGGGTCATTCCCTGAGAGGGTAAAGGCATCGGTATGGCAGACACCTGTGTGGGTGTTTTTAATCAGCACCTCGCCTTTTTTAGGCGGAGCAACATCAATTTCAACAATCTCCAGGGGCTTCCCTGGTGCAAATGCAACAGCGGCACGTGATTTCATACGTAATATATCCTCAATGTAATAATGGCCTCACCTATTTAAGATAGGCACGAACCAGCTCAATCGTATCGTCAACTGATTTACTGACTTCATGACTGTAGCTGTCATTCTGGTCAAAGGTTTCCCGTATGTGGCTCTCCAGCACCTCTGCCATCAGTCCGTTAGCGGCGCCCCGGACGGCGGCGATTTGCTGGAGAACGGAACGGCATTCAGCGCCACTTTCAAGTGCTCTTTCCAGAGCATCAATCTGACCCCGGATACGGCGAACCCGGGTTAGGACCTTTTTTTTCTCTTCAGGAGTACTGGGCATTGCTTACCTCACTGCTCTGTATTTCTTATACTATAGGGGAGTATTACATTAAGATCAACACATACCCCACTATAGTATAATAAATATATCAGAGCACCGGTAATGACTCCAACTTACTGATAGTGTTTTATGTTCAGATAATGCCCGATGACTTTGTCATGCAGCTCCACCGATTTTGAGAACGACAGTGACTTCCTGCCCAGCCTTGCCAGATGCTGCCTCAGATTCAGGTTATGCCGCTCAATGCGCTGCGTATATCGCTTGCTGATAACGTGCAGTTCTCCCTTCAGGCGTGATTCATAAAGCGGCCAGCCATCCGTCATCCATACCACGACCTCAAAGGCCGACAGCAGGCCCAGAAGACGCTCCAGCGTGACCAACGTGCGTTCACCGAATACGTGCGCCACAACCGTCCTCCGTATCCTGTCATACGCGTAAAACAACCAGCGCTGGCGTGATTTAGCGCCGACGTAACCCCACTGTTCGTCCATTTCCGCGCAAACAATGACGTCACTGCCCGGTTGTATGCGTGAGTTTACCGACTGCGGCCTGAGTTTTTTAAGTGTCGTAAAATCGTGTTGAGGCCAACGCCCATAATGCGTGCACTGGCGCGACATCCGACGCCATTCATGGCCATATCAATAATTTTCTGGTGTGTACCGGGCTGAGAGACGGTGTAAGTGAACTGTAGCTGCCATGTTTTACGGCAGTGAGAGCAGAGATAGCGCTGATGTCCGGCAGTACTTTTACCGTTACGCACCACGCCTTCAGTAGCTGAACAGGAGGGACAGCTGATAGAAACAGAAGCCACTGGAGCACCTCAAAAACACCATCATACACTAAATCAGTAAGTTGGCACCATTACCCGAATTACCAGCGTCTGCTCTTGGCACGGAGCGGACCTATTTACTGAGCCGAAGGTCCGCTCAGACTAACTCATTAAAGCCTGGTTGTTTTATCGCATCATCAGCCGTGTTCTGAAGCATTAGCTATGTATCTTCAGGGATGCTGATTTTCCCTCTGCACCAGATAAACCAGAATACAGTTTGATGTCGGTCAAAAAAGACAGCTTTAAGTGCATGAAATGAATAATGTTTCTTGAATGCTGGCAAAGCACTGGGATCGTAGTGTTGATTATTAGACGATCGGTCAATATTATTTATTGACGACTTAATGACTGAACGGTAAACGCCCGGACAAACGAGGTGAACGTGTTTAAATCTTTATTAATCAACAAAACAGATGGACGCTATAGTGCGCAACTTGCTGAAATCGCTGAAAGTGAACTACCGCAGGGGGATGTGGAGGTCAATGTTGACTATTCATCCATCAACTACAAAGACGCACTGGCCATTACGGGCCGGGGCCCAATCGTCCGACGCTTTCCCATGGTGCCCGGCATTGATTTTACCGGTACAGTGTCCGCCAGTTCACATCCCGAATATCAGGCCGGAGATAAGGTTCTCCTGACCGGCTGGGGTGTTGGGGAAAAACACTGGGGCGGACTATCCGAAAAAGCACGGGTAAATGGAGACTGGCTGACGCCGCTCCCGGCTGGCGCTAACGGCAAACACGTAATGGCAATCGGAACAGCTGGGTTTACCGCGATGCTGTGCGTAGACGCACTTCTGAATCATGGTATTAAGCCTGAAGATGGTCCGGTACTTGTTACCGGTGCCAGCGGCGGCGTCGGGAGCATTGCGGCCATGATCCTTGCATCAATGGGGTACCGCGTTACGGCGTCTACTGGACGCCCGGAAGAGGCTGCCTGGCTCTATAAAACGGTCGGTGTGGACGAGATTATTAACCGTTCCGAGCTCTCCTGTCCCGGAAAACCGTTACAGAAAGAACGCTGGGCTGCCGCCATTGATACAGTCGGTAGCCATACGCTCTGCAATGTATGCGCCGGGGTGCGTTATGGCAGTATTGTTGCAGCCTGCGGCATGGCACAGGGGATGGAACTAATGGGGAATGTGGCTCCGTTTATCCTGCGTGGCGTCACGCTGAAAGGGATTGACAGTGTCATGTTCGCGAAGGAAAAAAGAGCGGCGATCTGGCAGCAGGCGGTACAGTATTTACCGGAGTCCAGACTGGATAGCCTGACCACCGTTTATCCGCTGAGTGATGCCATCAATGTGGCCGAAAAACTTCTGAGTGGCGGAATTCGTGGCCGGGCAGTAATTCAGTGTAGCTAATGAAGTGGAAGCCAGGCTCAGCCTGGGTTTGATAATTATTATCAGGGGCTGCGGCCCCTTTTTTACTTTTCAACAGCCGTGTCCTTAGAGGGCTGATAGCGTACTGACTTTTTGAAATAGCTCCAGAAGTCGTACACAGGCTGGGTTGAGCAATAAAGTTTGGCACGCATTACGGCACCCTCCCAACTGCTCCAGAAAATGGCCGCCAGTTGCGTATTATTCATATCGGAACGGATTTCGCCCGAAGATAACGCGTCGGACAGACAGCACGCCACAAGCGCCTGCCAGCGCTCAAGTATTTCGTGGAGCTGTTTGATAAAGGACAGTGGAAGACCCGGACTCTCCTGCATCATATTGCCAACCAGACAGCCCCGGGTGAAATTGTACTTTTTAATGCCGTCGCAGGCATCGTCGATGAAATTTTCCAGACGCATCATTGGTGTGAAGGATGATTCATACAGATGTTTTTGGAGTTTATGCACAAAGAAACTGTCATAGGCGCTCAGAACAGTCTGGGCATACTCTTCTTTGCTCTTGAAATAGTAATAAAATGAGCCTTTAGGAACACTGGCATTTTTGACAATGGCATCGACTCCCGTTGAAAGAAAACCATTCTGCGTGAGCAGTTCAAGCCCGCTTCGGATCAGGTCATTACGGGTATCTGTATAGGTACTCTCTGTTTTTCGTGGCCTGCCTCGCCCACGAATTTCGCCAGTCATGACTTTGCTCCTGCATTTTATTAACGGAAAAGAATAAGTGATTTTGCGCGGAGGCTTCAATCAGTTTATCCCCGGCGGTGACGAGGTGGCCACCTATGCCGACTGGACAGGGGACTGACTATTGCCATAACGCCATCGCAGGTTGCTTCAGTAAACCTGCTAATCCCGTACAATGGCGAATTCGCTATATCCGCTTCTCGCACTTAGCTGCCATAAATCGGCCAGGCAATCACAGGTCATTTCTGTCTCGCAAAGAAGGTGCCGTTTCTGCTTTGCGTTGACACCCCTAAATATTAGAATTAAAAGGAGAGAGTTACTGGAAAAAGGCAGCGGAGGCAGTGACAATCGTGGCTTGAAGCCACTACTCGATGGATGCGGACATGTAGTTGGCGTCATTCGACAAAACTAGCAAACTTCTAATAGTCACCATTTCTCCCGTCTGGCGGGAGTGCTGTCAAATGCCCCCCTCATCTCTGTGTGGGAAATGAAGGGTGAAGGGGAAATAGATGACAGCGTTATTTCTACGCCCAGAATACTGAATACCTTGTACAGACGATCAATACTGGCGCTAGCAGGGTTTGCTTCCAGGCGGGCATAGGTTTGCTGCGTTACGGCAAGCCTCTCAGACACATCTTTTTGCGTGAAGCCCTTGATTTTGCGAAACCCGATTAGCACAGGTCTGAGCTGGTTCAGCGTTTTTATCGGGAACTGATTATTCATAAGTGACCTGCCTCGCAGACTGAGTAGGGAGTACCGCCCTGTAATACAGCAGGTAAGGTGTATTTTGTGTTATACAGACTATAGGCTGTAAAACCTTTATTGAAAAGATGCTGATGTTCCAGGGGCATGCCGAGCATGGACGATTTTCTGCGGGGCGGTATTTCGCTACGGGGGAGATTGCGTTCGGGCAATGTACCGGTGTAAAAAACGTCAATTTTTCAAAACCGCTGTTATCGGGATAAGCTGAAAACTCCGAAGGCAGACACAGCCACGAATAATGTCAGACTTAAACTCTGTAGCTGTCTTCTTTTGCCTGTAAATAACGTCTAGTTTGACTCTGATGAAGGCTGTACCAGGCAGAGAACATGTCACTCTCGGGGCCGGATGATAAAATGTGTTCAACTGGCTGGGCAGGGTAATAGCGAAGAACGTTCTCTGAAATTCGATTCAGCTCAGCGTAACGTGCGCTGTAGGTATGTATAATCCATTGCATCAATTTTGCATCCGTATTATTCGCAGATTACACACAAGAAGCTTAACAATGGCTGAAAGAGTGAGCAGGGATATGTAACAAAAACAAGGGCTTCAAGATGAACTGGATAAAACCGGAGCAGAGCAAGCCCTGTTCCGGTTTGTCAGGCTTTGGAATTTCTTCCAGGCCCCTGCAGCTAGTCACAACAAACACATTAATGTTTTCATTGCTTCAATTCAATATTATTGTGTGAAAGGGATTCCATCGAAATCGGCTTATGCATGCTTAAAACTAAACTGCCCCGGCTGCAGTCATTTGGTTGCTGTGGGCTCTGTACTGTGTCTAATAGTGAAAGAATCTTACGTTATAACGAAGGAAATTGCTGAATGACTCTACGATTGCAGACGGAATCACCCGCTGACCAGGATATGTTTAGAGGCAGCAGTCATGAAAAAGTTGCAGAGAATGTGGCTCAGATCATCAGGACACCTGATGTCAATATTATTGGTCTGGAAGGTGAGCTGGGTTCAGGTAAGTCAACAATATTGAAGTTCCTGCAGAAAAAGCTTAAAGATGATTTTACGTTCATTAACTTTGATGCAGAACGTTACCATCATGGCTCAACTAAAAAAGCGCTTATCGATGTCATCCACCACGGGGTCAGCCTACAATGTCCGGGCTCCCGGGATGTGTTGGATAAGTATAAAAATCTGGCTCTGGGTAACATCGTTGAATACGACAAGAGGGTCAGCAGCAGGCTAAGCTGGTTGACCGTCGTTTTTATTTTACTGTCATTGCTTTCCGTGCAGATGCTTCGTTATGTGCTAACAGACCTTAATCAATATTTTACTAACAAGGAGTCATTATTAGGGTGGCTTTTTTATGTTGAGGTGGCCGCGTTTCTTTCTCCTGCCATTATGGTCGCAGGACTGGCATGCCTGCAGAACATGGAATGGTACAGAAAGAAAGGGTATTCGAGTATTGGTGATTTGTTCAAACGCAACAGTACTGACAGGATTGAAGAGACTTGGCTAGTTAATAAGGAGGTCGGAGCTATTGAGCTGGCTGAAGCTCTGCAGGGATTTACCTCCAAAGAGGTCATTTCCCATGGAGATCGCTTCATCCTTATCATTGATAATCTGGACCGAATCAGTGCAGACAAAGTGAAAGAGCTCTGGAGTGATATGGAGCTTATTGCCGGAGCCACTCATGAACACTTCAGGATAGTGGTGCCCTATTCGGCAAGACAGGTTTCAGCCTCACTTTCTGTGGCGGGTTTCAGCGGGCGTGAGTTTATTGCAAAGCGGATTCCTGTAAGTTTTCAGGTTCCTCCTCTTATTTCGGCAGGATGGCAGGAAGCGTTAAGGCAGTACTGGAAAGAAACAGTAAATGAGGATGCAGGGATAGCGTGCCGGGAAGCAACGGTGTTGCTTGAGCGCTGGAAACCCTCTGAGTATCCTCGTATCACACCGCGATTAATGAAGAAGTTTGTTAATGATATTCATATTCTGAACCTTACCGTTCCTGCAACAGAAGATCATCGCCATATTCTTATTGCTCTCTACTTACTGGTGGTCAGATACGGGGAGCGAGATATTAAAGTATTACTTCGCGATCCCAAAGCTAGTCAGACCGAACCCGGTATTGCTCCGGATGATTTTGACGAGATGCTCTCGCTAACTTATCAACAAATATCCCGAATTTTTAATAACGATACAGAAAGATGGAGCGAATTTCTGATGAGCATCCACTATCAGTCCACGGTGGAGCTTGCCAGGAGCGAGTTGCTTGATACGCCTCTTAAAGACGCGATTGGTGCTATAAATATCCCACGGCTTGAAGAACTGACGGCCTTGTGGGGTTTCGCTGAAGCATGGCAGCGAGTGGCACCACATATTCAGATGCGAGACTGGCTGGTTTCTTATAGCCGGATGGATGAGAAGTGTCAGGCTCTCGCCGAACCGCAACTCAAAGTCGCAGTGCAAATGCTGAA
The DNA here is from genome assembly GCF_019443845.1 of Enterobacter sp. DNB-S2. Lineage (NCBI taxonomy): Bacteria > Pseudomonadati > Pseudomonadota > Gammaproteobacteria > Enterobacterales > Enterobacteriaceae > Enterobacter > Enterobacter sp. DNB-S2. The sequence continues at coordinate 4,645,011 of NZ_CP050520.1, read as the reverse complement.
TCAGAGTTATGCTGTTTCACTCAGAGAAAAGAATGATGAAGGTTTCGTATTGAGTCTGCAGAAACTGATGGCTGACGGGCGGATAAGCCTAGAGCCTTTCGTCGAAAGGCAAATATCGTTTATTGTGAGTAAACTTGATGAAATTCAGGATTCAGAAAAATTGGAGGCTGAATCCACGCAGACGTTGCTGCAGGAAGCTGATTCATACTCTGTTCTGGCCGGTGAATCACTACTGAATAAAATGGAGAATTTTGTAGATGGCGTATTTTATGTGGAATACCTTGTCAATAATGAAGAGACCTTGTCAAACCTGAAAATTGGCACACTAGATATCGGAAATCACGGTCGGGAGGAGATGTTACGCTATGGAGCTGAGCAACCTCAGATAGACCTTTTTAATCCGGGAATTATCCGGCATATCAATATTGCATCGAAGGCGGTACAGAACGTAATTGGAAAGAATGATGGTACAGGTGGGGCTCAGGTTAGCTCTGCAATAATGACGCTTAAAAATCGTCAGGTTGTTGAGGACGTTATCCATTTCAGAAAAATTGTTCTGAGCCCGGACTGGAATAATAATGTTTTAAATCAATATTATCTTAATAATACGGCGACGAGGAATCTCTTCCCTGCGGAATTTGCTGCACAGGCTGTTGCTCACATGGTGCTCCATGGTAACTATGCCGGTATCGAGTCGTACAGTGAACATATTGGTGAGGAACGGTTTGACCTGGCTTTGGCTGCATATCTTCGTTATCTACGTACTGCCGAGAGTATCTTTATAGCACTTAAGGATAAAAATGTTCTGCCGTACATCAAAAATGCTGTTGGCAGGATTGTTGATTTAGGTCTTCTGGTGAATATACCTGTCCTGAGCTTTGTTAAAGGTCAGTATGACGTCATCAAAGAAGCTACAAATGCAACCTCTCTTTTAATATTTGTGCGAGAGCGTCAAAAAGCACTGTCAGAGAAAATAATTGAGTCTGATGTGAATGCTATGGGTCCAGTATTTCTCCATGACGTATATCAGTCAGGTGAGCAGTTTGATATTTTGAAGAAAAAGCTGAACGCCCTGGCATGTGGAGTATTTAGTTCTTCTGAAAGGCTTATTGAGTGTTTTACGGTTCTTCCTGTGAACATGCGCTTTATCCTTGAACAAATGCAACTTCAGGGGCAGCATATCCGGATGGAAGGTAGTGTGGGTATCTTTGCATCATGGTTCCGTGATGCAGAGCCAGACGTTGTCACAAATGCCGAGAACATTCATTTCCTGTGGTCTTGCCTCGACGATACCCAGAGAGAGACTGTACTTGATGAGTTGCACGATGTCTTACTTGAAAGACATATTCGTATTGACAGCCGTATTGCGATTATTACCCGTTTTCATAATGAGTTGTCGTTTATTGAACCTGAGAAGGCCGTTGAACGCAGGGCTATTGCGGCGCTGTTTAGCGCTTCTGTTGATAATGTATTATTGTCTCAATGGCTTGACCGTCAGACGTTTTCATTTTCATCATGGTCTCCGGAGGACGCCCGTACGGCAACGAGTTGTATAATGAATAACTCGGAGATTTTTCCTCTCATCTGCAGGAATTCACAGTATATTAAAAACAGAATGTTACCAGAGAAAGCGGACGTTACAGAAGATAGTGATACGTTTCCGGACTGAGTTCGTTCTTTAAATCCTATACCTGAAGACCACAGCGGTGGTCTTTGGGAGTTTTTTTATTGCCTGATATACATTAAGCATGTTATATCTTGCTAAGAAATAATCATTCAGGGATTAATCATAACTACTGAAGTTATGTTGTGTTCTTTTCTTTTAAAAATAAATTATTCAGATTTATTTTCTATTGATTTAATGAGGTAGGGAATGACAGAAAGTGCTTTGCTTTTGCGAGAGGCATTTAATGAATCGGTTAACTATATGACATGGTCTTTTTATTCACTGATAACTGCTTACGTTTCGATGGCTTTTTATGATAGAGTTGAGGTTAAGACCCGAATAAATAATTATCTGAATAAGTTACTTTTCGTGATTGCTATGTCCGTTTTTATCCCAAATATGTACTTTGTTTCAATGGTGTTCAGTCAGAAGTTAGGCACCGCAGCTGGCGTTGCGTCATTCATTATTGGGCTACTTTTCATGATGTTAAACTCGGCGCCTGTAATTACTGGTATCGTACAGCAGCGCAAAGATTGAGTTTTATGAGTATAGTCAGTTGGGTTTTCATCTGTTTTATCAGACTTAGAAAAATGAAATCTTTCAATTCATTGATTTTAAACGCAAAAAAATTTCTAAATGATCAGAATTATAGGGTGCTCCTTCTGCTCCATTACCGAACACGAAGGGCGTATTATCCAGAGCCGCTCTGAAGATTCGATCATCAATGAGATCGAAGCGATTCGCGACTCGGTGCCGGGCTTTACCGGCGTGATTTCCGACCTTGGCGGCCCAACCGCGAACATGTACATGCTGCGCTGCAAGTCGCCGCGCGCGGAGCAAACCTGCCGTCGCCTCTCCTGCGTCTATCCGAGCATTTGCGAGCATATGGACACCAACCATGAGCCGACGATCAACCTCTACCGCCGCGCGCGCGACCTGAAGGGCATCAAGAAGATCCTGATCGCGTCCGGGGTACGTTACGACATCGCCGTGGAAGATCCGCGCTACATCAAAGAGCTGGCAACGCACCACGTCGGCGGCTATCTGAAGATTGCGCCGGAGCACACCGAGGAAGGCCCGCTGTCGAAAATGATGAAGCCGGGCATGGGCAGCTACGATCGCTTTAAAGAGCTGTTCGATACCTATTCAAAGCAGGCGGGTAAAGAGCAGTATCTGATCCCATACTTCATCTCCGCCCACCCGGGCACGCGCGATGAGGACATGGTGAACCTGGCGCTGTGGCTGAAGCAGCGTCGCTTCCGCCTGGATCAGGTGCAGAACTTCTATCCGTCACCGCTCGCTAACTCGACGACCATGTATTACACCGGCAAGAACCCGCTGAGTAAGATTGGCTACAAGAGTGAAGAGGTGGTGGTGCCGAAAGGGGATAAGCAGCGCCGTCTGCATAAAGCGCTGCTGCGCTACCACGATCCGAAAAACTGGCCGCTGATCCGTCAGGCGCTGGAAGAGATGGGTAAAAAACACCTGATCGGCTCGCGCCGCGACTGCCTGGTACCGGCCCCGACGCTGGATGAGATGCGCGAAGCGCGTCGCCAGAACCGCAATACGCGCCCGGCGCTGACCAAGCACACGCCGATTGTGCATCAGCGTTCGAACGGTAATTCGAGTGTGAAGAAGCCCGTGAAGCGCAAAGCGTAAATAAAAAAAAACCGGCGAGCCGGGGTTTTTATGTCGACACGTAGGCCGGGTAAGGCGAAGCCGCCACCCGGCTTTTTTACGCGATTACCCGCCAAACTGGTCCGGGTCCGGCCCAAGCCGTTTACCCTTATCCAGCTTCGCAATCTCACCAAGCTCGTCTTTGTCCAGACGGAAATCCCAGACGTCGAAGTTCTCGGCGATGCGCGATGGCGTGACCGATTTCGGGATGACCACCAGGCCGTTGTCCAGATGCCAGCGAATGACGATTTGCGCCGGGGTTTTACCATATTTATCCGCAAGCTCACGGATAATCTTTTGATCAAACACCCCTTCGCCGCCCTGCGCCAGCGGGCTCCAGGACTCGGTCTGGATTTTATGCGTAGCGTTCCAGGCATGTAGCTGGCGCTGCTGCATCAGCGGATGCAGCTCGATCTGGTTAATCACTGGCGCAACGCCCGTCTCGTCAATCAGCCGCTGCAGGTGATGAACCTGGAAGTTACAGACGCCGATGCTTTTCACCAGCCCCTCTTTCTGCAGTTCAATCATCCCTTTCCAGGCATCAACGTAGTGATCGATAGCCGGAACCGGCCAGTGCATCAGCCAGAGATCGACGAAATCGAGCTGGAGTTTCTCCAGGCTCTCCTCCAGCGCTTCGCGGGGGCGTTTTTGATCGTCGTTCCACAGTTTCGTGGTGATGAATAACTCATCGCGGGGGACGCCGGCGCTGGCCAGTGCCTTACCCACGCCGTCCTCGTTTTTATATGCGGCGGCGGTATCAATGGACCGATAGCCGACTTCCAGGGCTTTATGAATGGCGGAGACGACCTCGTCGTTACCGGCTTTCCATACACCTAGCCCCAGCTGGGGCATCACGTTGCCGTCCTGCAGCTTGATTACGGTTTGGTTTGCCATTTTTCCTCCTTCAGGTGCGCATCGCCGGAGGGTTCCTCCGGCGATGGGTTGTGCATTAAGTCTGGACGAAATGTCAAAAAACGAAAGTCGGGAGGGCAAAAACGCTTAGCGTGCCGCTTCGTAGATGCGACGGCTCACGTCGAGCGTAATATCGCCGTGCTCGCCCAGGTGGGTCATGCCGTGCTCTTCGAGTTTCGCCAGCAGGGCAGGGATGGAGCTGCCATCCAGGCCGTAGCCGGACAGACGCGTTGGCACGCCCAGACCTTCAAAGAAGCTGCGGGTCGCTTCGATGGCGGCATCAATACGCGTATCGTCAGAACCCTCGGTGATGTTCCACACGCGTTCTGCGTACTGCAGCAGTTTGGCACGCTTGGTGTCCCGTTTTTCGTTCCACAGCGCAGGCAGCACAACGGCCAGCGTCTGAGCGTGGTCCAGACCGTGCATCGCCGTCAGCTCGTGGCCCAGCATATGGGTTGCCCAGTCCTGCGGCACGCCAGCCCCGATCAGGCCGTTCAGCGCCTGCGTTGCCGCCCACATGACGTTGGCACGCACGTCGTAGTTTTCCGGCTCTTTCAGCGCTTTGGGACCTTCTTCGACGAGCGTCAGCAGAATGCCTTCCGCGAAGCGATCCTGAATTTTGGCATCTACCGGATACGTTACGTACTGCTCAACGGTATGAACAAAGGCATCGACCACGCCGTTCGCCACCTGACGCGCAGGCAGGGTGTAGGTATAAACCGGATCCAGGATCGCGAACACAGGCTGAACGTGTTCGTTCATAAAGGCCTGTTTGTCGCCGGTCGTTTTGCGGGAGATCACCGCGCCCTTGTTGGATTCAGAGCCGGTGGCCGGCAGAGTCAGCACGGAGCCCATCGGGATGGCGCTTTTAATGTCGCTGCCGCGGGTTTCCAGAATGTGCCACGGATCGATGCCGTCAGCGTAGTGCGCTGCCGCCGCGATGAATTTGGTGCCGTCCAGCACGGAGCCGCCGCCGACGGCCAGCAGGAAGGTGATCTTCTCTTCGCGGGCGATTTTCACCGCGTTCATCAGCGTTTCGTAAGACGGATTTGGCTCGATGCCGCCGAACTCACGCACGTCCAGACCGTCCAGGGCGCTGTAAACCCGATCCAGCACGCCGGTTTTTTTCACGCTGCCGCCACCGTAGGTGATCAGTACGCGGGCGTCAGCAGGGATCTGGGCGCGCAGATCGGCGATAGCGTCTTTACCAAACAGAATGCGGGTTGGGGTGTGAAGATTAAAGTTGTTCATTGCTCGTTCCCTTTAGTGGGTGAAAAACCGTGGTGGCGCAGAGGGCGACCTGATGCTGCACATTGTGGCCGTCCGGGGCTATCCTCTCAATGCACATTCCTGCCGATGTCTTGCCCATTTCTACAGAGCGCTGGAGAAAGCGCGGAAAACGACGCACACTGTCAACGTCGGAAACCGTACCCGGAGTAACGTAATATGAACCGTGAAGCGATCTGCCATCAGCTCACTGCGCAGATTAAAAGACTGATAGATAACGAAAATGGCGTCAGTGGCCTGCTTCCTGACATTCGCCTGCTCTACGGCACGCAGCCCGGGACGCGCACGCCGGTCATGTACCAGCCGGGCATCGTTTTTCTCTTCTCGGGCCATAAAATTGGCTATATCAACGAGCGCGTGTTCCGCTACGACACCAATGAATATCTGCTCCTGACGGTACCTTTACCCTTCGAATGTGAAACCTTCGCGACAGAGGCCGTTCCGCTGGCCGGTATTCGCGTCAACGTCGATATTCTTCAGCTGCAGGAGCTGCTGATGGATATTGGCGAAGACGAATTCTTCCAGCCGTCTATGGCGTCGAGCGGGATTAACTCGGCGACGCTGTCGGAAGAGATCCTCTGCGCCATTGAACGTCTGCTGGACGTGATGGAAAGGCCGCTGGACGCGCGTATTCTGGGCAAACAGATCGTCCGCGAAATTCTCTACCACGTGCTGCTGGGCCCGGGCGGCGGGGCGTTACTGGCTCTGGTGAGCCGACAGACCCACTTCAGCCTGATAAGCCGCGTGCTCAAGCGTATCGAAAGCCAGTACACGGAAAACCTCAGCGTCGACCAGCTGGCGGCGGAAGCGAACATGAGCGTCTCGGCGTTTCACCATAACTTCAAGTCGGTAACCAGCACCTCGCCGCTGCAGTACCTTAAAACCTACCGGCTGCATAAGGCGCGGATGCTGATGATCCACGACGGCATGAAGGCCAGCGCGGCGGCGATGCGGGTGGGTTACGAAAGTGCGTCGCAGTTCAGTCGGGAGTTTAAGCGCTATTTCGGCGTCACGCCGGGAGAGGATGCATCACGCATCCGAACCATGCAGGGAGCTTAAGCTTTTTCCTCTCTCCCCTATGGGGAGAGGGTCAGGGCGAGGGGATCAGGCGCTGCAGTACTTCTTCTTAATCACCACCGCGATGGTTCCCACCAGTCCTGCCACCAGCAGGAACATCGGCAGCACCATCAGGAAGGTCATCACCTGATCTTCATGGTGTTTCACAAAGGGGATCATATTCAGCGCATAGCCGAGCGTGGTGACCACACCCACCCACAGCAGAGCGCTCAACCAGTTGAAGAACTGGAAGCGGCGGTTTGACAGACCGGAAATGCCCGCCATCGTAGGCAGAAGCGTGCGAACAAACGCGAGGAAACGCCCCGCCAGCAGTGCCAGCAGGCCGTGGCGATCGAACATGCAGGTCGCACGCTGATGATATTTATGCGGTAACTGCGCCAGCCAGCCTTTCACGACGCGGGTATTCCCGAGCCAGCGGCCCTGCAGATAGCTCAGCCAGCAGCCCAGGCTTGCTGCGGAAGTGAGAATAACCATCGTTGGCGTGAAGTCCATGACGCCTTTCCCGATTAACGCCCCGGCAAGTAAAAGCAGGCTGTCACCGGGTAAAAACGAGGCTGGCAGTAATCCATTTTCCAGAAAAAGAGTTGCGAACATCACGAGGTAAACGATACCAACGATGTGAGGATCCGCCAGCGCGGCAAAGTCGTGATGCCAAAGCGCCGCGATAATATCTTGAATAACAGCCATGGACTTTCCTGTGGAACAGCAGATATAGCGCTATTGTACTCCCTTATTCGCCCGTCGGGTTTGATCCCGGGCGCAACTCATGCAGACTTTTCTCATTGCCGTGTCCACAAAAGCGTCCAGAGAGTACATTTTCAGCCAGCACTCTACACGATACGCTCGAACCCTGCTGCTAAATCGGCAATCAGATCGTCAACATTTTCTAAACCGATATGCAGTCGAATCAGGGTACCGCTGAAGTCCACTTCACCGCCGGGACGCAGAGCCGCAACCTGTTCCGGCTGATTAGGCAGGATCAGGGATTCAAAACCGCCCCAGGAGTAGGCCATGCTGAAGAGGGTAAAATTATCCAGATAGCTCGCCAGCTCGTCGTTATTCAGCCGCTTTTTCAGTACGAACGAGAACAAACCGCTGCTGCCCGTAAAATCACGCTGCCAGAATTCGTGGCCTTTACTGCCCGGTAGCGCGGGATGATTCACGCGCTCAACCTGCGGATGCTGCGCCAGCCATTCGGCCACCTTCAGGCTGCTTTCATGGTGCTGACGCAGGCGAACGCCCAGCGTGCGGAGTCCGCGGCTGGTCATGTAGGCCGTATCTGCATCCACCATCTGGCCCATCAGGTAGGCATTTTCACGCAGCTGATCCCAGCAGCGCGCGTTGGAGACCGCGGTGCCAATCATGCCGTCAGAGTGGCCTATCAGGTATTTCGTCGCCGCCTGAATCGAGATATCAATGTCGAATTCCAGCGCTTTAAACAGCACGCCCGCCGCCCAGGTGTTGTCGATCATCACGATCGCCTCTGGGGCTTTGCTGCGCACGGCCTTCACGATAGCCGGCACGTCGTGAACTTCCATGGTGAGCGATCCCGGAGATTCCAGGAACACAATGCGCGTGTTTGGCTGAATAAGTTCGGCAATGCCTTCGCCAATCAGCGGGTCGAACCAGCCGGTCGTTACGCCGAGCTTGCTGAGGATTTTGGTGCAGAAGTCCTGGCTGGGCTCGTAGGCGGTGTTGGTCATCAGGATATGGTCGCCCTGTTCCACAAACGCCAGAATGGTGTTGGCGACCGCCGCCGCCCCGCACGGGAACAGCGCGCAGCCTGCGCCGCCTTCCAGCTCGCACATCGCCTCCTGAAGAGAGAAATGGGTTAGCGTGCCGCGACGGCCATAAAACAGCCCGCCTTTGGCGCGGTTGCGCGTGGCGATTTTTTTCTCCTCAACGGTATCAAACACCAGCGAGGAGGCTCGTTGAATCACGCTGTTGACCGATCCCTGCGTATATTTTTTGCTGCGTCCTGCCTGTACCAGCGTGGTATCAAGATGCTTCTTTGTCATGTTCGCTAACCCTGTTTTTATACGTCTGGACGTCCAGACTACCACGATTGGAAAAAACTGCACCCCGGGGCTTATCGAATAAGCAGAAAATATTAGCAAAAATTTGCATAAGAAATTTTTACTGCGTAAGCGCAAGGAAAGTGAACGAAAATTACGGCACCATGCAAATACTAATGAGAACTACTATCAATTCGACGACGTTTTGATATTATTACGCTCAGATTTTGTGATTTGCGTCCTGGAGATACAGAGTGGGTAATAATTTGATGCAGACGGATCTCTCCGTTTGGGGCATGTATCAGCATGCTGACATCGTGGTTAAGATTGTGATGATCGGCCTGATTCTGGCGTCCGTTGTCACCTGGGCTATTTTCTTCAGCAAAAGCGCCGAGCTGCTTTCGCAGAAGCGTCGCCTTAAGCGGGAACAGCAGCAGCTGGCCGAAGCCCGCTCTCTGGATCAGGCTGCAGACATGACCTCATCCTTCCACGCGAAAAGCCTGACCACCCTGTTAGTGAACGAAGCGCAGAACGAGCTGGAACTCTCCGCTGGCAGTGAAGATAACGAAGGTATCAAAGAACGTACCGGTTTCCGCCTGGAGCGTCGCGTTGCGGCCGTTGGCCGACACATGGGACGCGGTAATGGTTATCTGGCGACCATCGGCGCGATCTCACCGTTCATCGGTCTTTTCGGAACGGTCTGGGGCATCATGAACAGCTTTATCGGTATCGCGCAGACCCAAACCACCAACCTGGCGGTCGTTGCGCCGGGTATCGCAGAAGCGCTGCTGGCGACGGCAATCGGTCTGGTTGCCGCTATTCCGGCGGTGGTCATCTACAACATCTTCGCGCGCATGATTGGCAGCTACAAAGCCACGCTGGGTGACGTTGCCGCGCAGGTTCTGCTGCTGCAAAGTCGCGATCTCGACCTGAACGCCAGCTCGGTTAAGCCGGTGCACGCGGCGTCTAAACTGCGCGCAGGTTAAGAGTATGGCGATGCGTCTAAACGAAAATCTGGACGATAACGGCGAAATGCATGAAATCAACGTGACGCCGTTTATCGACGTCATGCTGGTTCTGCTGATTATCTTCATGGTGGCCGCGCCGCTGGCGACGGTGGATGTGAAGGTGAATCTGCCCGCCTCTTCCAGCCAGCCCCAGCCGCGCCCGGAGAAGCCTATCTACCTGTCGGTGAAAGCGGATAAATCCATGTTCCTCGGGAACGACCCGGTGACGGCCGACTCTGTCATCCCGGCGCTGGAGCAGCTTACGGGCGGTAAGAAAGACACCACGGTCTTCTTCCGCGCGGATAAAACCGTTGATTATGAAACCATGATGAAGGTAATGGACACGCTGCATCAGGCGGGTTACCTGAAGATTGGACTGGTCGGCGAAGAGAAAGCGGCCTCGAAGTGATAAAGAAGCTGGCGAAAGCCGGCTTTTTTTATGCCTGTCGGTTTAAGCGTTTTTATTATCCGTCGGTGCGGTAGAAGGGGTTGCCAGCGCGTCCTCATCAAGCGCCACGCAGGTGACGTTTGAGGTACGGTACTCACCGTCTGACAGCTTGCGCGTCAGACGCAGGGTGGCGATTTCTCTGGCAAGCAGATACTGATAATTGGCCTCAAGACGTCCCAGAAGCTTCTCTTTCAGCTCGGGACGCTGCTCTATGATGGCGTTCATCACGGCACCGTAAATCTCTTCTTTGACCTGTAGCGGATAAATTTCACGGCGATTCTGCCATTTCAGACGAACCAGCGTCGCCGGGATCGATACCAGGTCTTGCGTAATACGCGTCATCTCGTCATTTTTTGTGTTTCTTAGCGCGTCGAGATTTTGCTTTAAGATAAATTCATCACTTTTTTTATCATCTAAAGTCAAATAAACGTCGTTGTTTTTAACTTCTTTCACGTTAATCTTCCCCCAGGCTATAAAAGATTGGGTTGTTTTTTTCGCGCGTAATTAAATTAAGCCAAATTTCATTGCCCGCTTCATTAATTCCTTCGGTTTTCTCGGCCATTATTTGACTTAGTTTCTGGGCATCTATTTCACCCTCGGCCTGCAGGTCATTCAGCAGGTGGACAAAGGCTTCAATTTTTATGGCGCGAAATAAGCGGTCTTTTATATGGCGATCGTGCTCTTCCAGCAACATATTTCGGGATTTGCCAGTTCGGGAAACACCAATTAATATATCGGGCTCGAAATCAGAGAGCTTTCTTTTCCCCTGAGTGAAACTGGCCTCTTTTTCTGCTTCCGTCGGTTGCTGTTCCACAGGCGTAATGTGGTACTTAGCCGGGACGAGATAGTCGGGCAGCATTTTTAATTTCCTTTATTTTCAACAGGGTGGGGTTGGTAAAGGCGTGAGATTCGTTGACAATATCATGAGGCAAATTTAAAATCAAAAAAAATGGAGCCTACCCATGAACAGCATCTTTTTTACGGTCATCACATTACTATTACTGACCGCTGGTGTGCTTTTATTGATGCAGGAGTTCAATAAAACGAAAGTGTCGAAAGACACCAGTGAACCCCCGCAACCTGAACTGATGACAAAAGAGGAAGGGGAAGACCATTTCTCTGTATTGATGAACTCCGTTACGCCTGTCTGGTACTGGCGGGTGAACCACGAATATATCGACTTTTTACACGCGACAATTAAGCGTATGAAAATGTCGGAAATTAATGACACGCCTGGACTGTTTGAGGCGCAGCGTCGCTGTAGCGATCTGAATTCAGCAGTCTATAAATATTATGACAATATTAAAAAGCGCTGTCTTAACGGCGAGAAGGTCTCTTATTCCGATCTGGACGTATTAAATTTGCGTCAGTGTTTTCGCGAGTTCAGTCTGGAAGCCTATCCTGAACTGGTGGCGCTTGTCTGGCCGGAGTACGCACGTCCCGAGGTTAACCCAGACAACGTCTGAGTGACGTACCGTTGAGTTATTGCAAACAGTCAGCGCCGTTGAGATATACTGGGCGCTGGTTTCTTTTGCAAACAGGACTCTATGGAACGCTTTTTTGAAAATGCCATGTACGCCTCCCGCTGGATACTGGCTCCCGTCTATTTTGGCCTCTCGCTGGCACTTATCGCACTGACGATTAAGTTCTTTCAGGAAATCTGGCATGTTCTGCCGAACATTTTTTCTATTGCCGAAGCGGATTTGATTCTGGTTCTGCTGTCGCTGGTGGACATGACCCTGGTGGGCGGGCTGCTGGTGATGGTGATGTTCTCCGGCTACGAGAATTTTGTCTCCCAGCTCGATATCGACGAGCGTAAAGAGAAGCTCAGCTGGCTGGGCAAAATGGATGCTTCGTCGCTGAAGAATAAAGTGGCCGCGTCGATTGTGGCGATCTCCTCTATCCACCTGTTGCGCGTGTTTATGGACGCGAAGAACGTGCCGGATAACAAACTGATGTGGTACGTCATCATCCACCTGACGTTTGTGCTGTCTGCGTTTGTGATGGGGTATCTGGATAAGATCAGTAAGAAATAAAGTACACCTTACCCCTCACCCTAACCCTCTCCCCAAAGGGGCGAGGGGACCGCTGGTGCGGCCTTTCTCCCTCTCCCTGTGGGAGAGGGCCGGGATGAGGGCATCAGACAGCATTATTTATCCGACGACGCCTGCCACAGATTCAAAGCGCTTTCCCACTCTGCACTTATCACATCATAAATTGCATCACTAAGCGCTGGCCTAATGATTAACGGCAGCTGTGTGACCAGTGAAGCCACGCTAATTAAAAATGATCACAAAACGTTATAATTTCCCTCTTTCCTGCCGATAACGAGAGTAGTACTCGCCTCTGGGCGAACTCACCCTCACGGCAAGGAAGACTTATGAATATGCTCCGTAATTTCACGATCCGTTTCGTCATGCTGACGATTCTCGGGATCTTTTGTTTAATGTGGGCGGGCGTTGGGTTGTACAGCACCTGGTCCCTTTCTCGCGTATCGGATGGCAATGAAGTCGATCGCCAGCTGGTTAAACAGATGACGGTACTCAGCCAGGGTAACGATCAATATTTCCGCTTTGTGACCCGTCTGAGCCGTGCGATGGAAGTCAAAGCCGCAGGCGGCACGCCGGATCTGTCCTCTGCCCAACAGGCGCTGGATAATATGGGCAAGAAACTGGCCGAGATGAAAGCGATCTCCCCAGGCCCGATGGACGAGCAGGTCTCTTCACGGGTGATCGGCTCCTGGCAGGCGCTGCTTGAACAGGGCGTCACGCCGCAAATGCAGCAGGCGAAGCAGGGGGCTCTGGAGGGGTATCGCCAGCAGGCCAACAACGTCACGCCACCGCTGAGCCGCGCGTTCGGTGCGGCCGCTGAGGAGTTCAACAATGCCGCCGCGAAGTCGCTCGACAGCACCCGCGTGGTGGTGGACGGCCTGACAAGTATGACCCGCACGGTGATTATCGTCGCCACGATTATCGGCCTGCTGATCCTGCTCTTCACCGACCGTTATCTGGTGGCGATGCTGGTTAAACCGCTGGACCGCATCCGTCAGCAGTTCCGCCAGATTGCCCAGGGCGATCTCAGCCAGCCCATTGAGCCGTTTGGCCGCAACTGCGTGGGGCAGCTGGTGCCGCTGCTGAGCGCGATGCAGGACAGCCTGCGCGAAGCGGTCAGTACGATTCGCTCCGGCAGTGAAAATATCTGGCGCGGCGCGACAGAAATCTCCAGCGGTAACAACGATCTCTCTTCCCGTACCGAAGAGCAGGCGGCTGCGCTGGAAGAGACGGCAGCCAGCATGGAACAGCTAACCGCCACGGTGAAACTGAACGCGGAAAGCGCGCGTCAGGCCAGCCAGCTGGCCGATGTCGCCTCAACTACCGCCAGCCGCGGCGGCTCGCTTGTGGAAGAGGTGGTGACCACCATGAGCGGTATTTCGGAAAGCTCGAAGAAAATTGCTGAAATCACCAACGTGATCAACAGCATTGCCTTCCAGACCAATATTCTGGCACTCAATGCGGCGGTTGAAGCGGCGCGCGCGGGTGAACAGGGGCGCGGTTTCGCCGTGGTGGCAGGCGAAGTTCGCAACCTGGCAAGCCGCAGCGCCAACGCGGCTAAAGAGATTGAGGGGCTGATTACCGATTCCGTTTCCCGCGTAGAGCAGGGGGCGCAGCTGGTGAGCGACACCGGCACCACCATGGATGCGATTTTGCGCGACGTGACGGAAGTGACGACCATCATGAAGCAAATCGCTTCCGCCTCTGAGGAGCAAAGCAAGGGTATTTCGCAGGTCGGGATTGCCATTACCCAGATGGACGGCGTGACCCAGCAAAACGCCTCGCTGGTTGAAGAAGTTTCTGCGGCAGCGGCGGCGCTGGAGCGCCAGACCGAAGAGCTTCAGCGCTCGGTGCAGAAGTTCCGCCTGACGGCATAACGCAACGTACAAGGCCGCCTTGTGCGGCCTTGTATTATTAACGCCTTCCCCATTCAGCCCCTTCTGAAACTGCTATTCTTTTGCTAACCCCCTGACGTTCTGGGCTCTCTTCTTCGAGGTGTTGCTATGAACAGATCGTTATCTGTCGTTCCCGTCCTTTCTTTCATTCTTCTGATGCTGTTCTCGGTTTCTGCCAGTGCGACCCAGCAGGCGCAGGAGCGGCGCGTGGCGCGTGATGTCAGGCAGGAAACCCGCGACGCGTCGCGGCAGGTGAAGCAGACCTGCGTGGCGAACAATAACCAGAGCAATCACGACTGCCGTCAGGACAAGCGTCAGATGAAACAGTCCGGAAGACAAAAAGCGCGGGACATTAAGTATTAATGCAACAGATGAGGCGGCATGCAGGCATGTCTCTTACCGCCTTTTCCAATGGCGTTTCAGCATGACGATCGTCATTGATGCTTCGCCCGGCCAGAACTTAGGGCGTATTTTGACGTGCGTCTCACGCTGGTGCGTTTAACCCTGCAGCTGCAATTCTGGAAATCGGATATCCCGTTGCGGATGCCACTTCCGCAATACGCTTAAATGAAGGGTTACCGTTTGGTGAAAGTGATTTATAGAGTGATTCGCGAGAAATGCCTGCACGTTTAGCAATGACGGTCATCCCGCCAGAGGCTTCAATCACATGTCGTAAAGCCAGCATGAACGCCTCATAGCCTCCGGGCTCGTCAATTTCAATAAAAGCCTGATGAAGATATATGGGCGCGAAATCCGGGGAATCTTTCAGGAGCTGTACCATTGCGTCATCATGAAGTACTGATTTAGCCATTCCGATTTCCTCTTATATTCTGCGCTTGTAGTCGTTGAGATACTCAACGGCCCTGTCAATATCTGCATTTTGCTTTTTTTTCGTTCCAGTCAATAGCACCAGACTCACTGCGCCATCTGCCGGATCGAAGACTTCGCTGAAATAGACGCGGTAACCCGGCCCCTGGTCAATCCTGAGTTCTGAAACGCTCTCTCTGCATGGCTTGCAATCACCATAGTTACCCGTAGACATTCTGGCGACACGTGTAGCAATCATGGCTTTAGCTATGGGATCTTTCACACTTCTCAGATATGCATCAAAAGGGTCGTACCCGTCTGCTGTGATGTAGTGTTTGACCTTAGCCATTATTGTAGCCTGTAGTTTACGATAAGCAAATGCATTGTAATCTTCAGGCTACGACAGGCAACTGTTCACAGGGTTGTGGCAGTGGGGAAGATGTGATTTCTGAAAGCGGATCGCAAAAACTTGAGACCTTGTGCGGAGGGATGACTGCACAACAACGAGGCCGGGCTCGCTGAGCGCCGCCCGGCTGTATTTATCAGTGCGTCGCTTCACCAATCAGCGCGCCCGTGCCCGCACCAACGGCTGCACCTTTCAGCACGCTCTTGCCGGTAACCGCTGCGGCACCTGCGCCCACGGCAGCACCTACCGCGCCGCCCTTACGCGCGGCTTTACCTTTGCCGCCGTTTTTGAACATGGCACCTGTGCCTGCGCCCACGACGGCGCCGCCAACGGTCGATTTCAGATCTTTGCCCGTGGCCGCACCAATGGCCGCGCCTGCTACCGCGCCAGCGGCGGTTTTGTCGATGGCCATTCCCGAGGTGGAAAAAATGAGGGCGCTGATAACCAGCGTTGTTTTAATAAGTTTCATAACAGATCCTTTGTGACTGCTGTCGGTTGAGACGTCGTTTCTCACGCGAGAAAAACGTCCAGATAGTGCCAGCAATACCGGCTCAACCTTTAAGCTAATCATGCCCTGGGCTGGGATCTCAGTTGCCGGGCGGGGACCCGCCCGGCGGAACATTACGCCTGACGCTTATCTTCCGTATTGGTATCGAAGTCGCTCGCCGCGTGGCGTTCGTGGAGCTGCTCGTTCAGCTCGCCGCTGGTGCGGTTAACGATACGGCCGCGCTTAACGGCATGGCGATTCGCCACGTCTTTCGCCCAGCGCTGCACGTTTGTGTACTTCTCTGCATCGAGGAACTCGGCGGCGTTATAGACGCTGCCAAGCGCCACGCAGCCGAACCACGGCCAGATGGCGATATCCGCGATGGTGTACTCTTCCCCCGCCACGTAGCGACCGCGCGCCAGCTGTTTATCCAGCACGTCGAACAGGCGCTTGGCTTCCATGGTGAAGCGGTCAATCGCGTATTCAATTTTTACCGGCGCGTAGTTGTAGAAGTGGCCAAAGCCGCCGCCGAGGAACGGCGCTGCGCCCTGCAGCCAGAACAGCCAGTTCAGGGTCTCGGTGCGTCCCGCCGGATCTTTCGGCAGGAAGTGACCGAATTTCTCTGCCAGATAGAGCAGGATATTGCCGGATTCAAAGACGCGCGTTGGCGGGTTCGTGGAGTGGTCACGCAGCGCCGGTATTTTCGAGTTCGGGTTCACCTCAACAAACCCGCTGGAGAACTGATCGCCCTCGCCGATGCGGATCAACCATGCGTCGTACTCCGCGCCCGTCACGCCCAGCGCCAGCAGCTCTTCGAGCATAATCGTCACTTTCTGACCGTTCGGTGTTCCGAGAGAGTAAAGCTGCAGCGGGTGGGAGCCCACGGGCAGAACTTTCTCATGGGTCGCGCCGGAAATCGGGCGGTTGATGTTGGCGAACGCGCCGCCGCCGTTCTTTTTCCATTCCCACACTTTTGGTGGCTGATACGTGTTGTCTGACATGTTGGCCTGCCTTTTGAGTGATGTGTTGAGGCAGTGTAGCAGGAGATTTGTGAAGCGTTTAACGAACTGAGCGTAATCGATCTGCCGCTATTCCTTCCGGCGCTTATATATATCAAATCCGGCATAAGCTTAATCGAAAATCGCATTTTCATAATTAATGCGTAAACCGATAAAGCTGAATATGATGCTTCAACATAAATAAAAGATGCAGTAATAAACACTTTATAAGGCAAGGAGTTAGTGAGATGCGCAAGCTTCTGTTATCGGCAGTGGTCGTTTCGCTCGCGTTAGGCCTGGCGGGCTGTGATGATGCGAAAAATAAAGAGACAAACAGTGCGGCTGCGGCAAAAAACGACGCGCCAAAAGAGGGCGGTTCGCTAATTATTGGAATTACCTCCGGCGACCCGTTAGCCGTTAATCCGCTCTATGCCAGTGACCGTACGACGTTAACGATCATGCAGGCGCTCTATGCCCCGCTGTACAGCTTTAATAACGGCAACATTGAGTGGGGCCTGGCGGAAAGCCTGACGCCTTCCGCCGACAACCTGAGCTATACCCTGACGCTAAAACCCAACCTCAAATGGCAGGACGGCCAGCCGCTGACGGCGGATGACGTGGTCTTCACCTTCAACAAGCTGCTGGATGCCAAACAGCACAGCTTCTTCCGCAGCATGTTCACCTACGGCGACAAGCCGGTACAGGTGAGCAAGGTGGATGAGCGCACCGTTAAGTTCACCCTACCGCAGGTCAGCGCGGCCTTTACCGGCACCCTGGTACAAATCTACCCGATTCCGCAGCACGTGTTCGACGGTGAAGGCGACCTGGAAAAGAGCAGCAAAAACGATGCGCCGGTAGGCTCCGGGCCGTTCAAATTTAAAGAGTACCGCGCCGGGCAGTATTACGCCCTGACCCGTTTTGACGATTACTGGAACGGCAAAGCGAAGCTTGATTCGGTCACCTACCGTTTCGCCAAAGACAGCAACGCCGCCAACCTTGCGCTGCAAAACGGGGAAATCAACCTCAAGATGGTTGATCCGCAGGACGTGAACCGCCTGAAAAATACCGGTAAGTTTGACTTCGTGGTCTATCCGGAAGGCCGTCTGGCCTATATGACGTTCAACCAGAACGTGCCGGTGATGAAGAGTAAAGAACTGCGCCAGGCCATCGCGTATGCCATCAACAAAGACGAGCTCACCCAGACCGCCTTTACCTCGCTCGACTACGCTAAACCGGCGACCTCGTTCCTGACGCCAGATACGCTTTACAAGACGGATGACGTTGAACAGTACAAATTCGATCTGCAAAAAGCCAAAGACCTGCTGAAGACGTCCGGCGCGCCGGACAACCTCAAGCTGCGCCTGGCGTATGTGAACACCAACAAAACCCAGGAGAGCATGGCGCTCTATATTCAGCAGGCGCTGAAGGGCATTGGGGTGAACGTGGAGCTGATGCCGCTGGACTCCAACGCCATGTCTCAGCGCAGCCTCGATATGAACAATACCGCGTGGGAGCTGAACCTGGGCGGCTACATCATGGGCTCCGAGCCGGACGGTTACAAATCGCTGTTCATGAGCAACGAAGCCTATAACTACGCGCACTACAAAAATCCGCAGTTTGATGCCCTGTGGGATAAAGGCGCAGTGGAAACCGACGCCGCGAAACGGGCCGATATCTATAAGCAAATTCAGCAGACCGTGGCGAACGACATGACCTACTACCCGATCGCCTATACCAATGCGACCGTCGCGGTGGACAAGCGCTTCGGCGGCACCCAGGAAGCGGAGCCGAAACCGGTCTATCTGTTCCAGGATCTGTCAAAAATCTATCAGAAATAAGTAATTGCCCCGGCCGTCAGGTCGGGGCCTTGGTAAGGGCACGTCGTGAACACACTCCTCACGCGTCGGCTGCTGCAGCTGCTGCCGATGCTGTTCTTTATTTCACTGGTGGCGTTTCTGCTGGTCAAGCTCGCGCCTGGGGATCCGGTGGCGGCGTACATTACGCCGCGCATGGCCCCGGAAGACATCGAGCGTATTCGCCAGAGCCTGGGGCTGGATAAGCCGCTGGTCACACAGTACGTCCTGTGGCTGAAAAACGTCCTGCGGGGCGATCTCGGCTATTCGCTGATCTACCACCGTCCGGTGCTGGAGATGATCGGCGAACGCATTCCGGCCACGCTGGGGCTGATGGGCGCGTCGCTGCTGATGGCGATCGTGCTGGCGATCCCGCTGGGGCTGCTGGCGGGCGCATTTAAGCACCGCTGGCTGGATCATCTGCTCAATTTATTCGCCTATATCGGCATTTCTGTTCCGATATTCTGGTTCGGCATCCTGCTCATCACCGTTTTTGCCGTGCAGCTTAACTGGTTCCCCAGCATGGGGATGCGCACCATCGGCATGGAGGATAACGGGCTGGATCTGCTGCGTCACGGCGTGCTGCCGTGTATTGCCCTCACGTTCTACAACCTCTCCAGCTACGTGCGCTACATCCGCTCCAACACCATCTCGCAGCTCTCGGCCGACTACGTGCAAACCCAGCTTGCCTACGGCGCGACGCGTTCCAGTATTCTGTTTCGGCACGTTCTGAAAAACGTGCTGCTGCCGGTGATCACCCTGTTCGGCCTGTCGTTCGGAGAGCTGATTGTGGGGGCCTATGTGACGGAAAGCGTCTTCTCCTGGCCGGGGATGGGGCTGCTCGGGATCCAGTCGATCGCCTCGCTGGATTACCCCCTGATTATGGCGATCATCATGCTCTCGTCGATGATGCTGATCGTCGGTAACCTGATCGCCGACGTGCTTTATCGCTTCGCCGATCCCCGCATTCGTACGCTGAGGTAACCCGGATGAGCAGACGCTGGCAGCAGGTTCGTCACCAGCTGCGCCGCAACCGTCCGGCGCAGTTCTCTCTGTTTGTGCTTTTTATTTTCGTCGTCGCCGCGCTCTGTGCGGGGTTAAGCCCGTACGATCCGGATCGGATGGCGCTCGGCGCGCGCACGTTGCCGCCGGATGCCGCGCACTGGTTCGGCACCGACGAATACGGCCGCGACTACTTCACCCGCGCGCTGTATGGCGGCCAGATCTCCCTGATGGTCGGTTTTCTGGCGATGCTCTTTTCCACGCTTATCGGCACGGTGGTGGGAACGGTGAGCGGCTATTTTGGCGGCTGGCTGGATAACCTGATGATGCGCGCCGTGGATATCCTGATGGCCATTCCGGCCTTCTTCCTGCTGCTGGTAGTAAATGCTTACCTCAAGCCGGGCGTGGATAACATCATTCTGATTATCAGCCTGCTGACGTGGATGAACATGTCGCGCCTGGTGCGTGCTGAAACCCTGTCGGTGAAAGAGCGCGAGTACGTGCTTTATGCCCGCGCGTCGGGAGAGCATCCGCTGCGCATCATCGTGCGCCACATTATTCCCGGCGTGCTGCCGACCATTATCGTGGCGGCCACGCTCAATATCGCCTCGGCCATTCTGATGGAGTCAACCCTCAGCTTCTTAGGGCTGGGCGTGCAGGCGCCCGCGGCGTCATGGGGAAGCATGCTTAACAACGCGCAGTCTTATATTGGCGAAGCGTCGTGGCTGGCGATGTTCCCCGGCATTCTGATCCTGCTGACGGTGTTCAGCTTTAACGTGCTGGGCGATGTATTCCGTACCGCCTTTGAGCCGGGAGCGAATCGCGATGAATAACCTATTAGCGCTTGAGAACCTGCAAACCACGTTCCGCACCCGCGAGGGCGAGGTTCACGCGGTGCGCGGCGTGAGCTTTCAGGTTCAGCCGGGCGAACTTGTCGGCATCGTCGGCGAGTCGGGCTGCGGGAAAAGCGTCACCTGCAAGTCGATTATCCAGCTTCTGGGGAGCAACGGACGGATAACCGGCGGCAGCATCCGCTTCCAGAATGAGGATCTGGCGCAGAAAACGCCCGCGCAGATGCGCGCCATTCGCGGCAACCAGATCGCGATGATTTTTCAGGATCCAATGACCGCCCTGAACCCGGTGTTGACCATCGGCAAGCAGATGGCTGAGATCCTGATGCGCAACAAAGGACTCAGCAAAAAAGCGGCCAAAGCGGCGGCCATCGCCATGCTGGAACAGGTAGGCATTGCCGGGGCGGAACGGCGATACGACCAGTATCCCCACGAGTTCAGCGGCGGGATGCGCCAGCGGGTGATGATCGCGATTGCGCTCTCCTGCAACCCGAAGCTGCTGATTGCCGACGAACCGACCACCGCGCTGGACGTGACCATTCAGGCGCAGATCCTGCGCCTGCTGAAAAGTCTGCAACAGCAGACCCGGACCGCGATTTTGCTGATCACTCACGATCTCGGCGTGGTGGCGCAGGTCTGCAGCCGCGTGGTGGTGATGTACGGCGGGCTGGTAATGGAGGAGGGGAGCGTGGAGGACATTTTTTATCGCCCTGCGCATCCTTACACCCAGGGGCTGCTGGCCTCGCTGCCGCGTCCGGATGAGGTCAATCAGCGTTTATCGCCCATTGAAGGTTCGCCGCCTGGCCTGCTTAACCCGCCACCGGGCTGTCCGTTCGCGGAACGCTGTCCGAAGCGCATGCCCCAGTGTGAACGACAGCCTGCATTTTACACCGCCGGAGAGGGCCATCGCGCCGCCTGCTGGTTATGGGCCGACAAGGAGATTCAGGCATGAGTGAACAACTGGCGCCATTAGTGAGCGTGCGCGATCTGCGCAAGCACTATCCGCTCAACGGCGGTTTGCTGCGTAAAGGCGTGGCCGTGAAGGCGGTTGACGGCGTGAGCTTTGATATCCAGCCCGGCGAGACGTTTGGCCTGGTGGGGGAGTCAGGCTGCGGAAAATCTACCCTCGGGCGCGCCATCCTGCGCCTTTTCGATATCACCTCGGGTGAGATCCACTTCGCCGGGCAGGCGATTGCCCACGCCCGTGAAAAAGAGCTTAAGCCGCTGCGTAAACGGATGCAGGCGATTTTTCAGGATCCTTACTCCTCGCTCAACCCCGGAATGACGGTGCGACAGCTGGTGGCCGAGCCGATGCAGATCCACGGCTACAGCCGCGAAGAACAGCGGGAACGTACGGAAACGCTGCTCTACAAAGTGGGGCTGAAGCACGAGCACCTTGAACGGTTCCCGCATGAGTTCAGCGGCGGCCAGCGTCAGCGCATCAGTATCGCCCGCGCGTTGTCCGTGCATCCTGAATTTGTGCTGTGCGATGAGCCGCTCTCTGCGCTGGACGTCTCGGTGCAGGCGCAGGTGGTGAATATTTTGCAGGATCTGCAGCAGGAGCTGGGACTAACCTATCTGTTCATCGCCCACGATCTCTCCATGGTGCGGCATATCTCCAGCCGCATTGGGGTGATGTATCTCGGCAAACTGGTGGAGGTTGCTCCGGCGAATGAACTGTATCAACGTCCGGCGCACCCTTACACCCGCGCGCTGCTGGCGGCGGTTCCCCAGCCCGATCCGCGCATCCGCAACCTCGAAGACGCCACCCTGCGCGGCGACATTCCAGGCCCCACGTCCGCGCTGCCGGGCTGTAAGTTCTGCAGCCGCTGCCCGCACGCGATGCCGGTTTGCCAGACGCAGGAGCCTGCCATGCGGGAGATCGCGCCAGGGCATTTCGCGGCATGCTGGCTGTTTAACATGTAGTTAATGCGCCGCGCAGGTGTATGATAAATGTCCCTCTGTCAGGTTAATTACAACGTGCAGACGACGACAACCCTTAAAAAAATTGCCGCCTGCCTGTTTTAGGTTGGATACATGCGTAAAGGAAAGTTAAGCAGTGATGCGCCATTCGGGACATTGTTAGGCTATGCGCCCGGTGGCGTGGCGATTTACTCTTCAAATTACGGCAGTCTGGACCCGCGAAAATACCCGGAAGACGCGGATTTTCGCAGCTATATCGGCAACGAATACATGGGCCACAAGTGGCAATGCGTTGAGTTTGCCCGCCGTTTCCTGTTTCTCAACTATGGCTTCGTGTTTACCGACGTCGGCATGGCGTGGGAAATCTTCTCCCTGCGCTTTTTGCGCCAGGTGGTGAACGATAACATTCTGCCCCTTCAGGCTTTTGCCAACGGTTCAAAACGCGCGCCGCGCGCCGGGGCGCTGCTGATCTGGCAAAAGGGCGGCGAGTTTCACGAGACCGGCCACGTGGCGGTGATCACCCAGCTTCTCGACGATAAGGTGCGTATTGCGGAGCAGAACGTGATTCACTCCCCGCTGCCGCTCGGGCAGCAGTGGACGCGCGAGCTGCGTCTGAGCGTGGAGAACGGGTGTTACACGATCCATGACACCTTCAACGACACGGAGATTCTCGGCTGGATGATCCAGACCGACGACGCGGAACACAGCATTCCCCAGCCGGAAATCGACGGCGAACTGCTGAAAATCAGCGGCGCGCGGCTGAAAAACAAGCGTCAGTTCGACGGAAAATGGCTTAACGAAAATGACGCGCTGCAGCAGGCGTATATCCGCGCTAACGGCCATGTGATCAACAAAGATCCCTGCCAGTACTTCACCATTACCGAAAGCGCCGAGCAGGAGCTGATCAAGGCCACTAACGAACTGCACCTGATGTACCTGCACGCGACGGACAAGGTGCTGAAAGACGACAGCCTGCTGGCGCTTTTCGACATCCCGAAAATCCTCTGGCCGCGCCTGCGCCTCTCCTGGCAGTGGCGTCGCCACCATATGATCACCGGTCGTATGGATTTCTGCATGGATGAGCGAGGCATTAAGGTCTACGAGTACAACGCCGACTCCGCGTCCTGCCATACCGAGGGCGGGCTGATTCTCGAAGAGTGGGTGAAAAACGGCTATCGCGGCAACGGGCATAACCCGGCGGAAGGGCTGCTGGAAGAGCTGACCGGGGCGTGGAAGCACAGCCACGCGCGGCCGTTCGTCCACATCATGCAGGACAACGATGTCGAAGAGGACTATCACGCGCTCTTTATTCAGCGTTCGCTGATGCAGGCCGGGTTCGAGACCAAAATTCTGCACGGGCTGGAGGCGCTCAGCTGGGATGCCGCCGGACAGCTGATTGACGACGAAGGTCGCCACGTCAACTGCGTGTGGAAAACCTGGGCGTGGGAAACGGCGATAGAGCAGATCCGCGAGGTAAGCGAAACCGAATACGCCGCCGTGCCGATCCGCACCGGACATCCCGAGGGCGAGGTGCGCCTGATTGACGTCCTGCTGCGCCCGGAGGTGCTGGTCTTCGAACCGCTGTGGACCGTTATTCCCGGCAACAAGGCGATTCTCCCGGTCCTGTGGCAGCTGTTCCCGAATCACCGTTATCTGCTCGACACCGATTTTGGGGTTAACGATCTGCTGAAGCAGACCGGCTATGCCGTCAAGCCGATTGCCGGACGCTGCGGCAGCAATATCGATCTCATCAGCGCCCAGGACGAACTGCTGGATAAATCCAGCGGCAAGTTTGTTGACCGCAAAAACATCTACCAGCAGCTGTGGTGCCTGCCGAAGGTCGACGGCAAGTACATACAGGTCTGCACCTTCACCGTGGGCGGGAACTACGGCGGAACCTGTCTGCGCGGCGATGACTCGCTGGTGGTGAAGAAAGAGAGCGATATCGAGCCGTTGATTGTGGTTAAAGACAAGTAGTTTACATCCGCGATAAAAAAGCCCCCGCAGGGCATCCTGCGGGGGCTTTTCGTTACTGCTCTTCCTCTTCCTGCTGCTCGTTGATCTTCAGATCGATGATGCGGCCAATCTGATCGTGGTACACCGTCAGCAGGTTGTACTGGCTCATCTCGGAGATGATCTGCGGTGAGACGTTAAAGCTGCGGGCCAGCTCCTCCTGGTGAAAATAGCCCGGCTGGCGCCGTCTCACGTGGGCGCGACGGCGGTTGTACTGATACCACAAAATCAGCAGCCAGCCGTTGAGCGCGGCAAATAGCAAGTAGATCAACACCGTATTAAAGGACGCGATAATCACGCCCCAGCGGTGGTCGCTCTCATCGGTTAGCTGCATCCACAGACGGGCATACAGGAAAAACAGAAATCCTCCCCACGCCACCAGCGTTAGCGCGGCATCAAAAAGACGCGGCAAGAGCCGATGCTCGGTCAAAATTAAGGTGTTTTCGTTCATTAAATGCTCCCTTTTCCCCGGTCCGGACTGATCCAGCGCGCGCGGGCGCGCTGGCGTTTAAGCATGACTTTTGGAAATGCGACTAGGGTGGTGAACAGGCCGATCATCCAGTACACCATCGGGAACCAGATCACCCAGAAAAGCGAGCTGGCCACTTTACGTTCATAGCGCCGCTCGATGTACAAGCTGACCAGGAACTGCAGCAGGCACATCACGCCCAGCAGCAGCCCGGTAAACTCCGGTGGAAAAAGGCTCTCCACGGTCAGCCTGGCGGGAACAGGCGCAACCTGGCTGAGGAGGAACAGCAGCACCGTCATCGCGTACGCGAAGGCCCACAGCGTTGACAGCGCGTACTCCATAAACAGCGGCCACATGCGGTGATGTTCCCAGCGCACAATCCTGCGAAGGTTGACCAGAAACACCTCCGCGCCCCCCTGAGCCCAGCGCAGACGCTGTTTCCACAGGCCCCTCAGCGTCTCCGGCATCAGGATCCAGCACAGCGCCCGCGGCTCAAAAAAGATATCCCAGTGGCGCAGCTGAAGCTTCCAGCTGATGTCGATGTCTTCGGTGATCATGTCCGGGCTCCAGTACCCGACGTCCGCCAGCGCCTGTCGGCGAAACGCGGCGATGACGCCGGAGACGGTAAAGACCCGGCCATAGATCCGCTGCGTCCGCTTGATGAGCCCAATAATGGAAGAGAACTCGCCCACCTGAATGCGGCCAATCAGCGTGGAGCGCGTGCGAATGCGCGGGTTCCCGGTAACCGCCCCGACGTGGGGGTACTGAATCAGCGGGGCCACCAGATAAGCGGCGGTATCGCGATCGAGCAGGGCGTCGCCGTCAATGCAGACCAGCAGATCGCCCCGCGCCGCCGCGGCTCCGGCTTTAAGCGCCAGCGCTTTCCCCTGATTTTCCGCGAGGTTAATCACCCGCAGGCGCGGCTGTTCCTGCGCCAACTCCTGCAGCACTTGCGCGGTGTTGTCAGAGGATCCGTCGTTGATGGCGATAACTTCTATATTTTCATACCGCTGATCCAGCGCGGCGCTGATGGTCTCCCGGGCATTTCGTCCCTCGTTGAAGCAGGGGATAAGAATGGAGATGAGCGGCTCACCGGCGAGCGTCGGGGCGGATGTGTCTTTATCCCACGACCAGTGGCGTTCAAGCTGAAACCAGAAATAGAGGCCGCCGGTTATCCAGAGCACCGACATGAACAGCGGCCAGAAGAACACAAAATCCAGAATCAGTTCGCCGGTAAAGAGGGCGGCCACGCCTAACGGCAACCCGAATACCAGACATAAAATAGAGAAGGCGATAATGCGATCAGTCATTGTCAGGGTACCAGTACGAAGAAAATTCAGGCCTGATGCGTGAGATATCAGGTTGGTTGTTGAGAAAGTCGTCGGGGTAGTAACCGTAGTTTTTGACGCCGTTCAGCTGGAGCACGCGCATCCACTGCGCAAGCTGGCTGTTGGCAACGGCGCGCTGCGGTTTCTGGTCCCAGTCCCTGGCCTGCAGCTCGAAAATGGTTTTATCAAGCGCGCCGGGGCGCGCGGCGACCGCGTTAACCAGACGCGTCAGCCAGGCATCGCTCTCGTCTGCCGGAACGGACTCCATCAGCGGCATGGCCATCGGCACCGTCCAGTCGTACTCCGCCAGAAAATCATCAAGATTCTGCGCGAACCACGCTTCGCTTTCGGGCTGCAGAATGGGTAAGGCGAACATATTGCGGGCGGTTTTTATCTGCGGGCCACGGATATGCTTCACCGCCAGGCTCAGGGCGTGGGTAAACCCGATAAGCGTCTGGCTTTTCTGACGCGTGGTGTTCTGACCGGCATCGTCCACGTCCGTCAGCGCCGCATCGTCATGGAACAAAATCCCGTTGAAGCTGGCATAGCGGGCCAGGTCTTCATAGATGTCCGTCACCTGCTGGCGCACCTGCGGGTCCCACGGGGAGAGCCGGATATAGGGCTCGGTGGCTTCGCGCAGCTGGCCGGTTTGACGATCCCGGCGCTGCACGCGCGGCAGGGAAGGATCGAGATCGAACGAGAGCACCGGCATCCACGCGAAGACTTTTACCCCGGCGCGGGTTTGCAGCTGCCAGGCGACAAAATTAAAGAGATCGGCCCGAACCGGCAGCCGACGGTTGGGGAAATAGAGCGCCTTGATCCTGCCGTCGCCCTGCGGGTCGGCAAACGCCTGCAGGAAAACATGGCTGATCTTCATGTCGTAGACCCGCTGGATCAGCCTGTTGATGTTTTGGGTCTGCTGGGCAGGATCGGGATCGTAAACGTAGTCGAGATCGACGTGCATGACGCGCACGGGATCGCGCTCCTGAACCTGGCTGACCGTGCTGGCAAACGCCTTGAGCGAGGGATTTCCGGCGATCAGCAGGCGGGGGATGTTGCCCAGATCCTGCACGTTCCCCAGCCCGTCCTCAAGGGTGAAGGCCAGCTGATAACCCTGCTGTCTGGCGATCGCAAGCGACGTACCGTTGGCGGCACCGTAGGGCCAGACCCAGGCGCGCGGCGCCTTGCCCGTCACCTGAGTAATTTTTTCAGTCACTTTGCGAACGTCATCGCCGATCCGCTGGCTGAACTGCCGATCGGTTTCATAGCGACCCGTCGCTTTGTCATAAAAGCGGTTGGCGATGGCCGGTTCCCGGCTGCCCTGCGGGTTGGCCGGAATGCCGTAATGCGAGGCCCAGGTATGCGATCCGATCTCAATCAGCGGGGACTGGCTAAGCTCGCGCACCATGTCCCACGTTGCGAAGCGATCCCGGGGCGTCATCAGGCCGCCGAAGTTAACTTTTTGATTCGCTGGCGTATCCACCCAGCTGCCCACCGGCGCCCACAGCGCAGGAACGTTCCATGCCTTAAGCAGCGGCCAGACGCGGGTGTAAAAGCTGCTGTAGCCGTCGTCAAAGCTGAGCAGAACGGCTTTTGGCGGCAGCGTTTTTTTCCCGTCATGCGCGTCAAGAATGTCCTGTACGCTGATGGCGTGGTAGCCGTTGTGCAGAAGCCAGCTTATCTGCTCGTTTAACGCGCTGGTGCGAACGGAGAGGTAGCGCTGATCGGCGGCATCGTCTTCGACGTCGTGGTAGGCCAGGACCAGAAACTGGTTCTCCGGCCAGGGTTTACTCGCCTCCAGCTGCGGCCGATCTTTGGGCGCAATGAACGAGATCGCCTGCGCGCAGACGCTCGCGCTGAGGCAGAGCCAGCCGAGGAGTATCAGGCTCACGGAAAAACGTGTGTTCAGCATATTCATCCTTAAAAGCGTAAAGTCGCGTCAAACGTGACGGAGAGATTGCTCTCGCGTTTGCCGTCGTACGGGCGTTTATCCCAGTTCAGCATCACGCCGGTATCAATGATGTTGTTCCACTGGACGCGCTGTCCGTAACCCAGCAGGGCGATGGCGCCAGCGGACTGATTTTTCTGCCAGTAGCTGCCGCCTCCCGCTACAAACTGCTGGCTCCAGAGGGTGTCGTAATGGCGGACCATCTCATGGTCAACGGCCAGGGCCGCCGTCACGGACAGATCCCGCTCCGGGTTGTAGTAGAGCGTGTCGCGCAGGCTGTTTTTACTGGCGGCGATCCCCGGTTCGAGATCCAGCGTCATAGACGGGGTCTGCCAGAGACGCTCCTTGCCCGTGAGGGTGTATTCCTGGCGACGGTTATGGTCGGAGAAGCGGCTGAGGGCGGCGCTGAACTGGTACTCACGCCGCTCGTTTTGATACCAGCGCACCCCGCCTTCACCCCGGTTGGCGCTAATGCCGTTGCGTAACGCCCGAAGGGGCGTAGTGCGCGACAGGCGTTCCAGGCTGCCGCTGACCTGCCAGCTATCGTTCACAAAGTACGTTGTTGCGAGGCGAGCGCCCGGCTTGTTTTCGCCGTGATAGCGGTTGCTGGAAAGCTCGGCTTCGAGCTGGAGGTCGCGTGGTCGCCACTCGACGCCGCCCAAAAGGTGACGGCTGGTGCCTTTGCCTTCATCGAAATTACTCTGCGCGTAGCGGGTACCCGCAAACAGCCGCCAGCTGTCCGCTACGGGTGGGCCATAGAGCGTGGCGTCCCAGCTCAGGTCGTGCGTCCCGCTGACGGGGCTATCGGAGTGCAAACCCTTGCTCGCGTTGAGGCGCAGCTCGGACATGTGGTGGACCGTCCTGAGCCTGTCGAGACGCCTGGCGCTGCGGTCGGCAGGCGCGCGGGCAAGCACGTCGTCGGCCAGTAAATCCATCTGTCGCCACTCCTGTAGATCCATCGCGACGTAAGCCTGCTGTTGCTCTAGCTCTGTATTGGACGGCTCCAGCGCCTCCGCCTTTTTCAGCGTTTGCTCGGCCGCACGCGGCAGGCCCCGCGCCTGAAGCAGGGTGGCGTAGTCAATCTGTAATCCCTGATTGCCCGGCGCCGTTGTCGCCAGACGGTGCGCCAGCTTTTCGGCTTCCGGCAGCGCATTCGTTGCCAGCAAATAGTTAAAGCGGAGCGACTGCCCGGTAAGCCACCGATCGTTCGGCTGAGGGGTAGGGGAGCCGAAATCGTAGCGGGTCCACGGGACGCTGCGGGTCTGGCGCTCAGCATATCGGCGGGCGGATTGATAATCTCCCGTATCCAGCCAGGCGTAGAAAAGCGCGTGCTCCTCGTCCTGCGGGTCGGAAGCGTATTGCGGATAGCGTTGCAGAAGCGCGAAGGCGGCGGCCGCGTTTTTCTCCTGAAGATACGCGGAGATGACCCAGCCGATTGCCCAGCCCGGCATCGGATGCTGCTCAGCCGTCAGCGCCTGATATTCACGGATGACCTGCGGGTAATCACCATGCGCATACAGCGCGCCAAGCCTGTCGATACGCGCCAGGACGACGTCTTCCGCCGCCTGCGGATCGTTTTGCCAGCGGGAAAGCAGGGCGTCGTAACGATTCAGCGCGGTTTGCGCAAGCTGCAGGCGCTCCTTTTCTGTTCTGCCGGGCACATCGGCAAGGCGAACCTGTTCGGCGGCGGCATTACGCTCAAGACGGCGACGCTCCGCGGGGGACAGCGTGACGCTTTGTGAAAGCTGCAGCGCGGGGGTGTTCACCCGGCTATCCGTTAGCGCGTCGATCAGCTCGCTGAGGAGCGCTTTATTCTCAGGCGCGATATTCAGCGCGCGGGTATCTGCCAGCAGCCGATCCCAGCTTTTTCCCTGGCGTAACCAGACATACGAGAGCGTCTCAAGATGTGCCTGAGAAGGATTTTCCGCTACCAGCCGTTGGGCTTCCTGCAGGGCAAGCGTGTCCATGCGGGCATCGGCGAGAGTTTTGATGTAGCCGATACGATAGTCGTCGTTATCCGGCGCAAGGCTACGCGCCTCTTTCCAGCGCGCCAGGGCTGGCTGCCAGGCTTTTTTATTCCGCCAGGATTGCGCGACGGCAGCAACGCCGCGGGCGGGCAGCGGCATATAAATACCGTAACGCTGCCAGACCTGAATAACCTCGTCATCATGACCTGCCCAGGACGCAACCTGTAACCAGTCCGCAACTTGTTTAGGCGTCAGGGCATGCTGCTGCTGATAACGCTGAAGATAATCGAGAAACGGCGTGTAATTACCGTTACGCGCCTGTTGAATCTGTTGCTCATAAACGGATTCAGTCGCCTGAGCCAGAACAGGAAAGAGGAATAACAGAAACAATAATGTTGGGGCGCGATAAAAGAATAACGTATTGAAGCGAAGCGATCTTTCCATATCTATTTGCCATTTGTTTATCATGAATCCATTGCATAACACGGCCGCCTTTAAACTCAGGGTTAAAGGCCATAAATGAGAACATTAAATCTGAATGCAGTGATGTTACGGGGTACTTACCTAAAGGTAATTATGGATCCTTATCTCAGTGGACTGGGTGAAAGCTAATGTACACCTGATATGTTGCCGGATAAATATGTTGAAATGGGGCTGTGTTGTTTTGAGATAATTCTGTATCGAGTGGTTTTTGGCGGTTTTATTGAAATGATTGTTTATTTGTAAATTATTGATATATTGGTATTTTATTTATATTGTGACAGCTTTGTATATATTTTTAATGTGGTTTACCTGCCTCAATTAAAGTACTTTCTGGTGCATGTTTGGGAAGTTTCATGACAAAAACTCTTAATGTTTAGGGAAGTGACTTTTCTGCGATTGTTTTTTATTTATAATTAATGGCAGCCATTGAATGATAGTCTACAGGAAGTCTTACTCATCAATGTCTGTATTGAGGGATGTCCAAAGCCAGAATACATTTATCGTTAATATAACAGCGCTATAAAACGAAGGCGGCCTTCTTTGCGAGGGATCGTGCTTGCTTTAATCTAAAAGGGATGGTTAGTGGCAACTTCAATTGTTTTAGTGACTCAGGATCGCTACCTTGTCAGGGGGATGAGGATATTTTTCCCGGATATTATCCTGCTCGACTCGATTGACAGAAACATATTTGATAACGGTGCAGATGAATATTCTGTATTGATTGATAGTCGTTCTCCGCTCCGTTTATATGATTACCTGATACGCCATCCGGCCAGAACGAAAAAAACAATCTGCTGCGTTATGCTCGATATGCGACACCGCGAGGAGAATCTGCTCAGTATGAAGTTATTTATGAACACGTCGCTGACCGCGCCGGATATGGCGTCGTTATTTAACCTGGTGCTCAATATGAAGGGCAGGCGCCTGACCACGAAGTGGCTGCTTAACTTACGGCTTAGCACGCACGAAGCGATCATGCTGCGGTTGCTGCGGGCAGGGATGCCGATGGAAGCCATCGCCGATGAGCTGAATACGTCGGTGAAAAGCCTCTATCGCAAACGAACGGCGCTCTCGGAACGCCTGGGGGCGGAGAACTTCAACGAGGCGTGTTTGTTTATCTTTAAAAACAAACTGCTGGACGCAGGTGGGAACGATCCCTGGGGTGGGGAGAAACCAAAAGCATAGAACTGACTTGAGGGCGGTATTCTGAGTTTTGAGAAAACTGGACGGTGACGACATCCTTGTTTTAGCTATGGATTTACTCTGGCTCAAAACGAGAGAAAGGACGTTGTAATGGACACGGTTGAAGAGTCTGGTTGGAAATTTTTCTGATGCTACATGATGAGCAAGAATTGTTAGATTACCTCACTGAGAATTACAGTGACCGTAAATCTCCGGCAAAGAAAGAATGGACCTTCCAGGAGCATTTCAATCTCATACCTGAAGATCTTGAGGACATGCTGCTTGACCTTTTCCCCCGGTACGGAATTGAGTACAGCAACTTTGTGATGGACCATTATTTTGAACCGGAGCTGTTTTGGTTTCAGTTTCGGCTCAGAAAAAAATTCCGCGATCGGCAGTACAAACCGCTATCTACCGGCGGATGTTAGGTGGCAGAAAATGATCGGGTGGCGGTTGGATTTTGGGGGAGAGGAAACGCGTATTATAATGAAAAACGAATAGTATCTTCTGCTCTTCAACCCCGTTTATGAACTGCCAGAGGCTAAGCCATGTGTTTTATCCTGAGCGGGTGATACCAGAAGGAGACTCCTGGAAGTGATTGAAAAATTTAAAAGGACGTTAGAAATGAATAAATATCTGTCTGGTCTGTGTGTTGTTTCCTTTTTTTATTTTTCTTCAATAGGTTACGCGCACTCTGCGGGGCTAAATAAAGTTCAGGTTAGTATCAAACCCAGCAGCGCTAATGGAGGATATATCCCGGTAATTTCTGATGCAGATGAAATCGAGCCTTCTGATTTCAGGGAGTCGGATCTACAGGAGATGCAGAATAGCCTGAGTAAGATGAAGTCCGACAACCGCAAAGTCGATGAGCTAACTCAGAAGGTTTTACAGCTTGAGAGAAAGAATTCTGAGCAGGAGAGTAAGATCGAGCGATTGCAAAAAAGCCTTGATGACATGAAGCGGAGCAACGACAACCTTTCAAATCAGGTCAGCAATTTATCCGGCAAAATTAAGTGATAAAAAAGAGCCACCGCCTGTATTAACTTACCGGGCTATTAGCGTAAGCGTGCCTGCATTAAAGCCACGCTTATCAGCGCTCAGAAATCGGCTGTAGCCATATAGCAAAAACCCAGCCATAGGCTGGGTTTTCTAAATAGTGGTGCCCGGACTCGGAATCGAACCAAGGACACGGGGATTTTCAATCCCCTGCTCTACCGACTGAGCTATCCGGGCAACGGGGCGCATTAAACCCGATCTGCCCCGTGGCGTCAACGAAAAATGTTGTTTTCGTTACAGACTGCGCAATCTCTCACCATTTCGCCGCATCCTTAAGCGAAAAAGTGCGTCCAGAGCGCGGAGAGCGGCATGGCGAGCAGCAGTGCGGGCAGCATGTTCACCACGGCAAACATCTTAATCCCACAGATGCGCAGCCCGGTCGCCAACAGCAGCAGGCCGCCGACGGCGGTAAAGTCTGCCATCATTGCCGGCGTGGTGAGCGGGAGAATCAACGTGGCGCAGGTGGCAAGCGCGAGCTGAATAAGCAGCATCGGGACGCAAATCGCCGCCACGGCGACGCCAAGGGTAGTGGCGAAAATGGTGGCGGTGAAGAAATCAAGAAACGCTTTCGCAATCAATATGCCTGGGTCGCCCGTCATCCCTTCCTGCATCGAACCGAAAATCCCGGTGCCGCTGGCGCAAAACAGAATGATGATGGCGACATAGTTTTGAATAAACGACTCGTGCGTACCGTGTTTCGCCTTGCCGCCCGGTCGGGCAATCAGGTTTTTGGCTTTACTCACCGCGCTGTTAATGCCTTTTTCCAGATAGCAAAATTCGCCAATCAGCGCGCCGAGCAGGGTGGCCAGCACCATCACCGGCAGGTTGGCGCATTTGATCACGAGAAGAATACCGATCCCTAACGATGCCAGGCCGAATATCGAGGGCATGGAGGTGCGAATACGCTCCGGCAACCGCTGGCTCAGCACGGCGCCGAGTACGCCGCCCAGCAATACGGCGCCTGCGTTAATAAATGGCCCGATAACCAAAGTTAACTCCTGTTATTTAATCATTGATATTGCATTATTATGGCACGGCAGGGCTGCGCGGGCCTTAGCTTTGGTTGATTTCGTGCATACTGATTCCTTCTTGCACCTCAAAATAAAAGGTGACATTATTGCGCGAATTTTCTCCTCCCTGTCTCACCGCCCGGTGAGGGTAACTGCGCCTATGAAAACCATGAAAATTGCCGTCAGCCGCGAGCTGCTCTCCACTGTGTCTACGCACCGCGAAAAGGTGACGCTGGACAGCACTGATTTTACCGATGTGGCGGCCGTCGTCATCACAACAGCTGAAAGTCGCAGCGGCATTCTTGCACTGCTGAAACGCACGGGCTTTCATTTACCGGTGTTTATTTTCTCGCAGGAGCCAACGGACGTACCCGACGGCGCCACCGCGGTCATCTCGGGTAAAGCTCAGGAGTTTCTGGAACTGGAGAGCGCTGCCAGCCGTTACGAAGAGAATCTGCTGCCGCCTTTTTTCGACACCCTGAGCCAGTATGTGGAGATGGGCAACAGCACTTTCGCCTGTCCGGGCCACCAGCACGGGGCATTTTTCAAAAAACACCCGGCAGGGCGACAGTTCTATGATTTCTTCGGTGAGAACTTGTTTAGCGCCGATATGTGCAACGCCGACGTGAAGCTGGGCGATCTGCTGATCCACGAAGGGTCCGCCAAGCACGCGCAAAAGTTCGCGGCGAAAGTGTTCAACGCGGACAAAACCTACTTTGTGTTGAACGGCACGTCAGCGGCCAACAAGGTGGTGACCAACGCGCTGCTGACACGCGGCGACCTGGTGCTGTTCGACCGCAATAACCATAAATCTAACCACCACGGAGCGCTGATCCAGGCGGGCGCCACGCCGGTTTATCTTGAGGCCGCGCGTAACCCGTTTGGCTTTATTGGCGGGATTGACGACCACTGCTTTGACGATGCCTATCTGCGGGATCTTATCCGCGAGGCGGCGCCGGAGAAGGCCGACGAGGCGCGCCCGTTCCGCCTGGCAATCATTCAGCTTGGCACCTACGACGGGACGATCTACAACGCCCGCCAGGTGATCGACAAGATCGGTCATCTCTGCGACTACATCCTCTTTGACTCCGCATGGGTGGGTTACGAGCAGTTTATTCCGATGATGGCGGAAACGTCCCCGCTCTTGCTGGAATTGAACGAGAACGATCCGGGAATTTTCGTGACCCAGTCGGTGCATAAACAGCAGGCCGGGTTCTCGCAAACGTCGCAGATCCATAAAAAGGATAACCACATTCGCGGGCAGGCGCGCTTCTGCCCGCACAAGCGGCTGAACAACGCGTTTATGCTGCATGCCTCCACCAGCCCGTTTTATCCGCTGTTCGCAGCGCTGGATGTGAATGCCAAGATCCACGAAGGTGAAAGCGGACGCAGGCTGTGGGCGGAGTGCGTCGAGCTGGGGATTGAGGCGCGCAAGGCGATCATTGCGAATTGCCATATGATCAAACCGTTTATCCCACCGGTGGTGGCGGGGCGGCCGTGGCAGGATCATCCGACGAACGCCATCGCCAGCGAGCTGCGCTTCTTCAGCTTTGAGCCGGGGGCCAAATGGCACGGCTTTGAGGGCTATGCCCGCGAGCAGTACTTTGTCGACCCGTGCAAGCTCCTGCTGACCACGCCGGGTATCGATGCCGAAACCGGGGAGTACACGGATTTCGGGATCCCGGCGACGATTCTGGCGCACTACCTGCGCGAAAATGGCATCGTGCCGGAGAAATGCGACCTCAATTCGATCCTGTTCCTGCTGACGCCTGCCGAAAGCAGCGAGAAGCTGGCGCAGCTGGTGGCGATGCTGGGCCAGTTCGAACAGCATATTGAAGACGACACGCCGCTGGCGGACGTGCTGCCGACGATCTTCCAGAAATACCCGGTGCGCTACCGGGATTATACCCTTCGCCAGCTGTGCCAGGAGATGCACGATCTCTACGTCAGCTTTGACGTGAAGGATCTGCAGAAGGCGATGTTCCGCAAGGAGAGCCTGCCTGAGGTGGTGATGAACCCGCAGGATGCGAACCGGGCCTATATTCGCGGTGACGTGGAGCTGGTTCGCATACGTGATGCCGCAGGGCGCATTGCTGCCGAAGGGGCGCTGCCCTATCCGCCGGGCGTGCTGTGCGTGGTGCCGGGTGAGGTCTGGGGCGGGGCGGTACAGCGTTACTTCCTCGCGCTGGAGGAGGGCATCAACCTGCTGCCGGGCTTCTCGCCGGAGCTGCAGGGGGTTTACAGCGAGAAGGATGCCGACGGGATTAAGCGGCTGTATGGGTATGTATTAAGGTAGCCCCCCCTCACCCTAACCCTCTCCCCAAAGGGGAGAGGGGATTGTACGGGGCCGTCTTTTCACCCTCGCCCCTTTGGGGAGAGGGCCGGGGTGAGGGGGAACGTTTCATCAAACCGCACTACGCTTGTACATCCTCCTCGGATGCCCAATCTTGCCGTACAGCATCTCCACCGTCAGAAAGCCCGCCTCCACGCAGTGCTCCAGATAGCGCCGGGTGGTGGTTTTGCTTAATCCCGTTTCGCTCACCACCTCATCTACGGTAAAGCAGTGCGTTGCCTTATCGTTGAACAGCGTCTGCACCCGCGCCAGCGTATTTTCCTCAATGCCTTTACTGCCGTTGTCCAGGCGGTAGTTTTTCGCCTGGAGCTGATACAGCGAATCCACGTTCTGCTGGTCGACAATCTTCCACACGCGCTGCTGTTCGGCAAACTGCACGAACCGCTCCAGCGACTGGCTGAGCCGCTTCCAGGAGACGGGTTTGAGGATGTAGTCGAACGCGCCGTTGCGAATCGCCTGGCTGCAGGTGTCCATATCGCTGGCGGCAGTAATAAAAATCACCGAGCAGTTGGCGCGGGCCAGCATGGGGTTATTGATAAGCGAGATACCTTTGCCGTCCGGCAGGTAGTTATCCAGCAGCATCAGCTGCGGCTGTTTGCTTTCAAGCTCTGCCTGGGCCGCAGCCAGCGACGAGGCAATGCCCACCAGCCTCAGACGCGGGTGTTTGCCTATCAGCTCCGCGTGCAGTTGCGCCAGTTCGTTCTCGTCTTCAACAATCAGTACGTCGATAAGTTCATGTTGCATAGTCGGTGTCTTCCAGTTGCCGGGCGGTTCCCGTGGCCGGGATAAACAAGGAGAAAATGGCGCCGCGCGGGGTATTATCGGCAACTTCTATCGCGCCGCCAGCCTGTGTGACGTAGCTTTCGATCAGATACAGGCCAATCCCATGATCGCCGCGCGTTTTGGTGGTGATGCCGCGTTCAAAGATTCGGTCACGGATCGCCGGTGTAATGCCAACGCCCTGGTCGGCCACTTCAATAATCAGCTCCTGTTCGCTGAGTTTGATCAGCACTTCTACCGGCGCGTGGGGAAGCGGCGACCGCTGTGTTGCTTCGATGGCGTTATCCAGCAGGTTGCCAATAATCGAAATCAGCTCTTGCTCACCAAGGGGCAGGAACGGTCTGTCCAGCCGACAGCCCGGGTCGAAACACAGCTCGACGCCTTTCTCCCGCGCGCGGGCGGCTTTCCCCAGCAGCAGGCCGCACAGGGTCGGGGAACTGAAGCGCGAAGAGATAAAGTCCAGCAGCTCCTGGGCATGTTCCGACTGCGCCTGAATGTAGCCAATGGCTTCCTCATAGCGGCCCATATGCAGCAGGCCGGAGAGGGTGGTCATCCTGTTTAACTGCTCGTGGCGCATGATGCGCAGGTTATCGACATAGCGTTTTACCTGGCTGAGCTGGGCGCTCAGCGAGTCGATCTCGTTGCGATCGCGGAAGGTGATCACCCAGCCCTGCAGCGACCCCTCAAGCATGATGTGCACCCGGCTGGCAATCACCGTGAGATCGTTAAAACGACAAATCTCGTCATGGGTATCTTTCGCCAGCATCGTCTGCGTGTCGAAGAACGGGACCGGATCGATCACCTGGCTTATCAGCTGTCCGCGCAGCTCGCGGGCCGGCTGGCTCAGGCCCAGTAGCTTGCGCGCCGCCTGGTTGATGACTTCAATCCGCCGCCGAT
This sequence comes from Enterobacter sp. DNB-S2, assembly GCF_019443845.1. Classification (NCBI taxonomy): domain Bacteria; kingdom Pseudomonadati; phylum Pseudomonadota; class Gammaproteobacteria; order Enterobacterales; family Enterobacteriaceae; genus Enterobacter; species Enterobacter sp. DNB-S2. The sequence continues at coordinate 4,607,163 of NZ_CP050520.1, read as the reverse complement.
CGTCAATGGCAATCACCCCTTCATAAATAGATTCCATCATCGCCTTCTGCTGGCGCACCAGCAGGCCGATCTCGCGCGGCTCAAGGGAGAAGATCTGCTTCTTGATGCTGCGGGTAAAGAACCAGGAGAAGATAAAGAGAGCGATCAGCAGCAGCACGGCGGCAATCAGGATATTAACCACTTTGCTGACGGTAATGGTATCAAGGTAGCTGGTCAGATAGCCTACTGAAACAATGCCGACTACCTGTCCGGCGGCGTTGAAGATGGGGGCTTTACTGCGCAGCGAAATGCCCAGCCCGCCTTTGCGAATGGTGGTGGTGCTTTTACCCTGCAATACGGCTTCATTGTCTCCGCCAACCAGGGTTGTGCCCACTCTGTCGGCAAAGACGGAGTGAAAAAGATGCTGCCCCTTATTATCACCAATCACAATAAAGCTGGCGTCACTGTGCGCAGAAATCTTCTGCATAAAATCATGGATGGCGCTGATATTCTTTTGTTCAACTTCATTACGCAATGTCGGAATAAGCGCAATCTCTTCAGCCTGTATTTTGGCACGCGTACTCATTTCCTGATAAAGCTGTTTCCCGACGTCGGCATAATAATATCCGCCCAGCAGCGCGAAAAGCACCGAGAAAAAGGCAACCAGCGAAATAAACAGCTTAATCTGGAAAGAAACTTTCATAACTATCACGCGAGGTAGCAGCAAAGATCGCCAATATATCATCTTTTTTCGCGCTGACGCCCGCTTTGCCGAAAACTTGTGATCCCTTGCACAGCGGGCGCTGTAAAAGAGTTATCCTGAAGGCGAACGTTCTTCGGGCTTCCCGAAAAAATGTTATTTGTTTGTTCAATTCGGAAAAGAAACCATAAAAACCACGGCAATAAATAAGGTGTAAATCACATTAAATAAAAGAAACCATTAAAACCATAGCTGCCATTAAAACTTCGCTTTTAATATGCCATCCCTCACATAAAGTAAGCCTTTGTGACTCTAAGCTGAACGCACAAAATAACCAAGGGGCTTATTATGAGCACAACTGACGATTCTTTCTCTGTTACCCACGACCCGATTGAAATTCAGCGGCCTTCGCTCAAAGAGCGCTGGTGGCATATTATGGATACCTGGAAAGTTGGGATTATTCCTCTGCCGCTGTTCGTTCTGGCGGGCGCACTGATTGCGATTGATTGCCTGGGCGGAAAACTGCCGAGCGATATCGTGGTCATGGTGGCAACGCTGGCCTTCTTCGGCTTTGCCTGCGGCGAGTTTGGCAAACGCCTGCCGATTGTCGGCAAGCTCGGCGCGGCGGCGATTTGCGCCACCTTTATCCCTTCCGCGCTGGTTTACTATGGCCTGCTGCCGGACGTGGTGGTCGAGTCCACCACCAAGTTCTACAAATCCACCAACATTCTCTATCTCTACATCTGCTGCATTATCGTCGGCAGCATCATGAGCATGAACCGCACGGTGCTGATTCAGGGTTTCCTGCGCATCTTCTTCCCGATGCTGTGCGGTGAAGTTGTCGGCATGCTGGTGGGGATGGGCGTTGGCCTGGCGCTGGGTCTTGAGCCGTTCCAGATCTTCTTCTTTATCATTCTGCCGATTATGGCGGGCGGCGTCGGGGAAGGGGCGATCCCGCTTTCCATCGGCTATGCCACCCTGCTGCACATGGACCAGGGCGTGGCGCTCGGCCGCGTGCTGCCAATGGTAATGCTCGGCGGTCTGACGGCAATCATCATCTCCGGCTGCCTGAACCAGCTCGGTAAACGCTTCCCGCACCTGACCGGTGAAGGTCAGCTGATGCCTAACCGCGCGAATGCCGATGCCACCGTCTCTCAGCCTGCGTTTTCCGGCAAAGCGGACGTCACCACTATCGCCTCCGGCGCGCTGCTGGCGGTGCTGCTCTACATGCTGGGCATGCTCGGCCACAAGCTGATTGGCCTGCCCGCACCGGTCGGCATGCTGTTTATGGCGGTCCTGGTGAAACTCTGCAACGGCGCCTCTCCGCGCCTGCTGGAAGGCTCTCAGGTGGTGTACAAATTCTTCCAGACCTCCGTGACCTACCCAATCCTCTTCGCCGTCGGCGTAGCTATCACCCCTTGGCATGAACTGGTGGCGGCGTTCACCGTCAGCAACCTGCTGGTGATTGTCAGCACCGTTTCCGCACTGGTGGCAACCGGCTTCTTCGTCGGCAAAAAGATTGGTATGCACCCGATTGATGTCGCCATCGTCTCCTGCTGCCAGAGCGGCCAGGGCGGTACCGGCGACGTGGCGATCCTGACCGCAGGCAACCGTATGAGCCTGATGCCGTTCGCCCAGATTGCTACCCGTATCGGCGGGGCGATTAACGTCTCTGTCTCACTGCTGATTCTGGGCAACTTCCTCGTTTAAGTTTTCAGGAAAGAACAATGAAACTCGCAAGCTTTTTATACCAGGGAAAACGCAGCTACGGCATCGTCCAGGCCGACGGCGTGATTGATTTAGGCCGCCGTCTCGGCGACCGCTACAGCGACCTTAAAGCGCTGCTGCAGGGCAACGGGCTGGCGCAGGCCACCCGTTACCTGAACGATGCCGTGGACGTGCCGATGAGCGCCATCACCTTCTTACCGGTGATTGAGCAGCCGGAAAAGATCCTCTGCGTGGGCATGAACTATGCCGACAAGCGCAAGGAGTTTGACCAGCATAACCCGGCCCCGACGCTGTTTGTCCGCTTCCCGGATTCACAGACAGGCCACAACGAGCCGGTGCTGAAGCCGCGCCATTCAAGTGAATTCGACTATGAAGGCGAGCTGGCGGTGATCATCGGTAAAGGCGGGGAGAACATCAGCCGCGATGACGCCCTGCGCCACGTGGCTGGCTACAGCTGCTACATGGACGGCTCCGCCCGCGACTGGCAGCACACCTGGTTTACCGCCGGTAAAAACTGGCGTCAGACCGGCGCGTTTGGGCCGTGGATGGCGACGGCGGACGAGATCCCGGACCCGCACCAGCTTGCGATCCGCACCTGGCTGAACGGCCGCATGGTGCAGGAAGACAACACCAGCAGCATGATCCACAAGGTTGCGGAGCTGATCGAGTACATCAGCACCTTCACCCGCCTCAGCCCGGGCGATGTGATCATCACCGGATCCCCGGGCGGAGTGGGTAAAAAGCGCAATCCGCCGCTGTTTATGAAGGAAGGGGATCGCATTGAGGTGGAGATCGAGCATATCGGTCATCTGAGCAACGTGATCGTGGAAGCGCCAGCCGTCGGGCTTGCGGCAGCACATTAAGAAAGACGGCATGAACAGTCAACCCATCGATTTTCGCCACACCGTCGTGGCGAAACACCCGGAACGCTTAAGCCAGATCCGCTACCTGCTGGCAGACAGCGGCCTTGGCCTGGACAACGACATCACGCTGTTTGTCGAAGCCTGGTCCGGCTCGCAGCTGGTGGGTTGCGCAGGGCTTGCTGCCAACGTCATCAAATGCGTGGCGGTCAACGAGCAGCTTCGCGGCGAGAACCTCAGCGCGCGGCTGCTGGCAGAGGTGGAAAATGCGGCGCTGGAGTGCGGCCATTTTCACCTCTTCCTCTGCACCCGTCCGTGCAACCGGGAGCGCTTTGCCCGCAGCGGCTTCTGGCCGATTGCCCAGAGCGGAAACAACGCGGTGCTGATGGAGAACACCCCACAGGGGATCGAACGCTACTGCCGTTCCCTGCGCGCGAAGCGCAAGTGCGGGGAGAACGTTGGCGCGATAGTGATGAACGCCAATCCGTTCACCCTCGGCCACCGCCATCTGGTGGAGCAGGCGGCGCAGCGGTGCGATGCCCTGCACCTGTTCGTGGTGCGTGAAGACGCCTCGTTCTTCCCGTTCAGCGCGCGCCTCGAGATGGTGCGCGCGGGCGTGGCGCATCTGCCGAACGTGTTGGTGCATGAAGGCTCGCAGTACATCATCTCCCGCGCCACCTTCCCTGCCTACTTCCTGAAGGAGACCGGTAAAGTGCAGCAGGCGTGGAGCGAGATCGACGTGCTGATCTTCCGGGACTTCATCGCCCCGGCGCTCGGCATTACGCACCGCTTCATCGGCTCGGAGCCGTTCTGCGATATCACCCGCCAGTACAACCAGACGCTGCACGACCTGCTGGCCTCGCATATCGAGGTGGTGGAAATGCCGCGCATCAAGGCCACCGGCAACGCTATTTCAGCGTCCGAAGTGCGCCGCTTACTGAAGACACAGCAGTTTTCCCGGATCCGGGAGATTGTCCCGGACTCCACCTTCGCGCATCTCGAAACGCATTACCGTGCGAGTGCGGAAGTCGCTTAACTACCAGGAATTTATCATGAAAATTGTAAGGGAGGCGCTGGCCGGAACGCAGGAGTCCAGCGACCTGATGGTGAAAATCGCTCCCGCTCACGGCGAGCTGGAGATAGTCATCCACAGTGAAGTGATTAAGCAGTTTGGCGAGCAGATTCGCCAGGTGGTCAACGACACGTTGCGCGCCATGAACGTGCACCAGGGATTAATCATTATTGAAGACAAAGGGGCGCTGGACTGTGTGATCCGCGCCCGCCTGCAAAGCGCGCTGATGCGTGCCGCCGATGAACAGGCCATCAACTGGGGGGCGCTGAAATGAGCAAACTCCGCCGCAGCATGCTGTTCCTGCCGGGCGCTAACGCCGCCATGCTTTCCACCGCCTTTATCTACCGTCCCGACTCCATCATGTTTGACCTTGAGGACGCCGTCGCCCTGCGCGAGAAGGATACCGCGCGCATGCTGGTGTTCCACGCCCTGCAGCACCCGATGTATCAGGATATCGAAACCGTAGTGCGTATTAACCCGCTCAGCACGCCGTTTGGCCTGCTGGATCTGGAAGCCGCGGTGCGGGCCGGCGTGGACGTGATCCGCCTGCCGAAAACCGACACGCCGGACGATATATACGAGCTGGAAGGCCACCTCGAGCGTATCGAACGCGAGTGCGGCCGCGAGGTTGGCTCCACCCGCGTGATGGCGGCGATTGAATCGGCCATTGGGGTCATCAACGCCGTGGCGATTGCCCGCAGCTCTGTGCGCCTCATCGGGATTGCGCTGGCCGCCTTTGACTACGTGATGGACATGCAGACCGAGCGCGGCGACGGCACCGAGCTGTTCTACGCCCGCTGTGCCGTGCTGCACGCCGCCCGCGCGGCGGGCATCGACGCCTTCGACGTGGTGTGGTCAGACGTTAACGACGAGGCAGGGTTCCTGCGCGAGGTCGATCTGATCCGCAAGATGGGCTTTAACGGCAAATCGCTGATTAACCCGCGCCAGATTGATCTGCTGCACAACGCCTACGCCCCGACTCAGGAAGAGGTGGATCACGCCAAAAGGGTGATTGAGGCGGCAGAAGAGGGTGAGCGTAACGGCCTGGGCGTGGTGTCGCTCAACGGCAAAATGGTGGATGCACCGATTATTAACCACGCGCAGGTGGTGCTGGAGCGCGCGGCGGCCTCCGGCGTGCGTCGGTAAGGATAAAATAATGAATCAGACAGAACTTCTTCACGTGAACTTCCCCCATCTGCGGGACTTAAAACCCTTTGATACCGCCCACAGCGCCACGCCGTGGCTGGCGGACAGCGACGCGAAGCACAGCCGCAAGCTCTGCGCCTCTGTTGAAGAGGCGGTTAAGCGTTGCGGCCTGCAGGACGGGATGACCATCTCCTTCCACCACGCGTTTCGCGAAGGCGACCGGGTGATCAACACCGTCGTGGCGCTGCTGGCGCGAATGGGCTTCAAAAACCTGACGCTGGCCTCCAGCTCGCTGATGACCTGTAACGACGCACTGATCGAGCATATTGAAAGCGGCGTCATCACCCGGATTTACACCTCGGGCATGCGCGGCAGGCTGGCGGATGCCATCTCCCACGGGCTGATGGACGAGCCGGTGCAAATTCATTCCCACGGCGGGCGCGTGAAGCTGCTTCAGGACGGCGAGCTGAATATCGACGTAGCGTTTCTCGGCGTGCCGTGCAGCGATGAGTTTGGCAACGCCAACGGCACGCACGGTAAATCGTGCTGCGGGTCCCTGGGCTACGCGATGGTGGACGCGCACTTTGCCCGTAAGGTAGTGCTGCTGACCGAAGAACTGGTGCCGTTCCCCAATATGCCCGCCAGCCTGGTGCAGGACCAGGTGGATTACATCGTGCAGGTTGAAAGCGTGGGCGACCCGGCGAAAATCAGCGTCGGCGCGGCGCGCGTCACCAGCAACCCGCGCGAGCTGATGATCGCCCGCTATGCGGCGGACGTGATTGAACACTCCGGCTACTTCAAACCGGGCTTCTCGATGCAGACGGGCTCCGGCGCGGCGGCGACCGCCTGCACGCGCTTTATGGAAGAGAAGATGGAGCGCAGCGGCGTGAAGGCGCGCTTTGCGCTCGGCGGCATCACCGGCAGCCTGGTGGATTTACACGAGAAGGGACTCATCGAAAAGCTGCTCGATACCCAGTGCTTTGACGGCCAGGCGGCGGCCTCGCTGGCGCGCAACCCGAACCACGTGGAGATCTCCACCAACGTTTACGCCAACCCCGGCAGCAAGGCTGCAAGCTGCGACCAGCTCGACGTGGTGATCCTCAGCGCTCTCGAGATCGACGTCGATTTTAACGTCAACGTTATCACCGGCTCCGACGGCGTGATGCGCGGCGCGTCCGGCGGACACTGCGACGTGGCCGCCGCGGCAAACCTGACCATCGTCGTCGCGCCGCTGCTGCGTAGCCGTATTCCGACGGTAGTGAAGCGCGTCACCACGCGCCTCACGCCGGGTGAGAGCATCGACGTGCTGGTCACCGACCACGGCATTGCGGTCAACCCGGCGCGCCCGGAGATCCGCGAGCGCCTGCTGGAAGCCGGGCTCAAAGTTGTGGATATCAGCGCGCTTTACGAGCGGGCGATTTCCCTGACGGGCGTACCGAAACCGATTGAATTTACCGACAAAATCGTCGGGGTGATCCGCTACCGCGACGGCAGCGTGATCGACACCGTGCGACAGGTAAAGGAGTAGTTATGACAATAGCGACACCCGTGCGGGCGGGTGTCAGCCTGGACGAACTGCTGGCGGCGAAAGAGCGCCGCGCAGCGCGCCAGGCTGACATGCTTGAGCACTATCAACAACCGGTGATTTCCCTCACGCTGGTCACGCCAGGGGAAATCAAAGACAGCCTGCGCTATCGCAATACCATGGGCGTGGCGCTGCAAATGTGCGACCAGCTGCTGTGGGAAAACCGCTGGCAGGTGCTGGACCGTCAGGTGCTGTGGCTCCCGACCGGGCCAGAAGCCCTGTGGTGCGTGGCCCATCCCGCGGTGGAAATCAAAGCGCACTGTGCGGAGCTGGAGCAGACGCACCCGCTCGGCAGGCTGTGGGATCTGGACGTGATCTGCCCTCAGCACGGCCACGTCGGGCGTCAGTCGCTGGGGGCGAATCTCAGACGCTGCCTGATCTGCGACGAACCCGCTCATGCCTGTTCCCGTTCGCGCAATCACCCCCTTGAGCAGGTGGTTTCCCGCGTGGAGAAGACGATCGATGACTGGTTTGCTCGCGACTAAACCGCGCCCGGTTGACGTGCCCGCGCTTGCGGAGGCGGCGCTATGGCAGGAGCTGGAGCTGACGCCCAAGCCGGGGCTGGTGGACAAGCTCAATAACGGTTCCCATCGCGATATGGACCACGCGCTGTTCGTCCGCAGCATTGCGGCGATTACCCCGTGGTTTTCGCGCTTTGCCGAACTCGGTAACGCGCATGCAGATAAACCCGCTGACGCACAGCTTCGCATTATCCGCCCGATGGGGATGGCCTGCGAGCAGGCGATGTACGCCGCGACGAACGGAGTGAACACCCACAAGGGCGGGATTTTTGCCCTGGGTTTACTGTGCTTCGCTGCCGGACGTGTGAAAAATATCTCCGCAGACAGCCTCTGTTGTGAGGTGAGTAACATCTGCAGCGGGCTGGTGTCGCGGGAACTGGCCGCGCGCAGCGGACAGGCGACGGCGGGCGAGCGGCAGTTTCAGCTGTACGGCTTAACCGGCGCGCGCGGAGAGGCGGAAAGCGGCTTTGCGACGGCGCGTAGGGTGCTGGCGCAGTGGAGCGGACAGCCGCTTCACGGCATGCTGTTGCGCCTGATGGCGGTCAATCAGGACAGTAATCTCGTCTCGCGCGGCGGCATTGAAGGGCTGCGCTACGTTCAGGGCTACGCGCGGGAATTACTGGCCAACGGCTGGGATCGCGAGGCGCTGCTTAAGATGGATAAGGCATTGATTGAACGGAACCTGAGCCCGGGCGGCAGCGCGGATTTACTGTCAGTGGGGTGGGTGCTCTCTGCAATAAAATAGCCGGGTGGCGGCTTCGCCTTACCCGGCCTACGGTCTGGTTTTGTAGGCCCGGTAAGCGCAGCGCCACCGGGCACAACAATCAATGCGCTATCGGCTGCGCACCGTGCGGCTCGCGCACGTGCTTGTACTTGAACAGCGCGATGAACGCGAAGAACAGCACCAGCGAGTACGCCGCGAAGATCAGCCACACAGGCTGCCAGTTGGTGATGCCGTTGGTGGTGTACATCTCAACGACTTTACCGCTTACCACGCCGCCCAGAATACAGCCGAAGCCGTTGGTCATCATCAGGAACATACCCTGCGCGCTGGCGCGGATTTCAGGCTTCACCTCTTTTTCCACAAACACCGAACCAGAGATGTTGAAGAAGTCGAAGGCGCAGCCGTAAACAATCATCGACAGCACCAGCAGCACGGTACCAAACGCGCTCGGGTCACCGTAGGCGAACAGGCCGAAGCGCAACATCCATGCCGCGATACTGATCAGCATGACGTTTTTGATGCCGTAGCGGCTCAGGAAGAACGGGATGGTCAGGATGAACAGCGTCTCAGAGATCTGAGAGATGGACATCATCACCGACGCATGTTCAACGATAAAGCTGCCGGAGAACAGCGGGTTGTTATCGAAGCTGTGCAGGAAGGTGTTGCCGAACATGTTGGTGATCTGCAGCTCTGCGCCCAGCAGCATGGAGAAGATAAAGAAGATCGCCATGCGTTTGTTTTTAAACAGCGCGAACGCGTCCAGGCCGAGCATGGTGCTCCAGCTCTGGTTTTTCTGCTGGTTAGAAACCGGAATGGTTGGCAGCGTTAGGGTGAAGATCGCCAGCACCACGGAAAGCGCCGCACCGATATAGAGCTGCATATGGCTCAGTTCGAAGCCTGCGAAGCTCACGCCCCACATCGCCATGATAAAGCCGATGGTACCCCAGATACGGATTGGCGGGAAATCGGTCACGATATCCAAATCCGCGGATTTCAGGCGGTAGTAGGAGATGGTGTTGATCAGGCCAAGCGTTGGCATATAGGCCAGCGAGTTAAGCAGGATCACCATGAACATCGCCCCCGGCGTGGTCACCTGGGCTGCCATAAACAGCGTCCCCGCGCCCACCAGATGGCAAAGCATGTACAGCCATTTCGCACTCAACCATTTATCCGCCACGATGCCCAGCAGCGTTGGCATGAAGACAGCCGCAATACCGAGCGAGCTGTATACGGCACCGATTGACGCACCGTCGAACTTGAGCGTCACAAACATATAGGAGCCGAGTGTGGTCAGCCAGCTACCCCACAGGCAGAACTGCAGAAACGACAATATTTTAAGCTGCAGCTTAAGGTTCATGTTACTTTCCTCACAAGTGAGCGGGAGATATGTTGTTTTGGGAACATTCAGGGTTGTTATTTGATGCAATTCTATCAGTTGGCAACAATATGTTTTGTTACCTCCCGCAAAAAAATGCAATCCACATTAATTTGCAGTTTGGATTGTGATGCAAATAACATTTTCGTATGGGTGGGGTTGGATAGGTGCGGCCTGATGCCCTCACCCTGACCCTCTCCCACAGGGAGAGGGGAAACAGAACACCTTCTCCCAGAGGGGAGAAGGTGTGCCGATCACCGGCGACGGTAGTTCTTCTGCGCCGTATTCACCTTATACAGATAGCGACGGGATTCCGCAGACGGGTGACGAGTGGTGAGGGTAGAGTAGACATCCCCCGGCGCCATGCTGTTGATGATGTTCGCGGCCTGCACTTTGTCATTCGAGAAGACGCGCAGCACGCTGCCCGCGCCGCCGTTATAGGCGGTGATCACCGCATAGCGGCGCGACGTTGGGTTATCAATTCCGCCCAGGTACACATTGTTCAGCATCGCCAGGTAGGCCGTGCCGGTATCAATGTTGCTCTGCGGATCGAACAGATAGCTGCGGCTCGGCGTGCCGGATTTCCCCTGCGCGCGGAAGACGTCTTTACCGGCGCTGTGCTGCACAACCTGCATCAGCCCCAGGGCGTCGGAACGGCTCACCGCGTACGGGTTGAACGAGGATTCGGTCTGCATAATCGCCAGGATCAGCGACTCATCCACGCCGTACTTGCGCGAGGCCTGACGCACCATCCCAATGTACTTATGCGCACGCTTGTCGAGGTGGTTCGGGACGAGGTTGATGGTGACGCTGTAGATAATCTTCAGGCCGTTAGAGCGGCTTTTCAGGCGCGTCTGCAGCAGGTAGTCGGCAAATTTCGTGGCGCGACCTTCCCAGCGGATCGGCTGGCCGGTCTGATCGACAACCTGGCCGTACAGGAACGGCTCTTTCGAGATAGTGATATCGTCGGCATCGGAGTAGAGATCGATAGAACCCGGATCGTCACCCATCAGCAGGGTTTTGACGATCGCCTGACGCAGTCGTGCCGCAGGGTCGGTGCCTGCGATGGTCTCAATCGTGATCGTACCCTCATCAAAGTTGATGTGGCTACGGGTCTGATAGGCGTCGGTGTACTTAACGTAGTCCTTAGGTCCGGCAATAAGAACTTCGTTAAATCCCCATATGTTCTCGATGTTGTGGGCAAACTGCCCCATCAAAATGTCAAAACCGTTGGTGTCCTTGATCCAGGCTTCGTTGTAATCTTCGCCTTTTTTTGACGAACACGAGACAAGCAACGGCGCAACAAGGGCTAGCGCTAAAAGTTTTTTCATCATTCCGGGAGTGCGTGTTGTGTTTGCTTTAACGGCGGGGTTCCCCCCGCACGCTGTTATTTTTCCGGTGGCGTATAGCCTTCGATGTGCACGTCTTTACCTTCGAACAGGAAGCTCACCATCTCCTGCTCCAGCAGCTTGCGGTGTTCCGGGTTCATCATGCTGAGTTTTTTCTCGTTGATCAGCATGGTCTGCTTTTTCTGCCACTGTCCCCAGGCTTCTTTGGAGATTTCATTGTAGATGCGTTTACCCAGGTCGCCCGGATAAAGCTGGAAATCCTGGCCTTCAGCGTCACGCTGCAGGAAAGTACAAAAAATCGTTCTGGCCATACTCATTCCTCTTTTTCTTGTCGATGCTAAACCATTGCACCGGCACGTAATTGCTGTAACAGGCGCTCCACGGGAGCCGCCAGTCCGACTGATGGCGGTTGCGCTAAGTTATACCAGAGAGCGGTGCCTTCATCCATGCACGAGGCAAATGACGACACGGGAAGCCACATGGGTACAATATCCAGGTGGAAATGGCTGAACGTATGGCGAAACGCGGTCAGCTGCGTCAGGTTATCGGCAGCAATCCCGCGCTGTTTAAGCCATTCACGCAGCAAATCTTCATCTTCAAACTGTGGGAAGCAGTATAGACCACCCCACAGACCGCTCGGTGGACGCTGGGCGAGGAAGACCTCGTCGCCGTGCTGCATCAGCAGCATATAGCCGGTGCGCTCCGGCAGCGTCTGTTTGGGTTTCTTACCCGGATATTGCGCCCATGAATGGTTGGCATACGCCACGCAGAGATTATTCACCGGGCAGAGTTCGCATTTCGGTTTTGAGCGCGTGCAGACCAACGCTCCGAGATCCATCATCGCCTGGTTGAAACGCTCGACGCCGTTGGCCGGGGTGACCGCTTCACTTATTTCCCAAAGGCGTTTTTCGACGTCCTTCTTCCCCGGCCAGCCGTCGACGGCATAGCAGCGTGCCAGCACGCGCTTCACGTTGCCGTCGAGGATCGGGAAATGCTTCCCTAAAGACAGGGAGAGAATGGCGCCTGCGGTTGAACGTCCGACGCCGGGGAGATCGGCCACCTCATCGAAGGTTTCCGGGAATGTCCCGTTATGGCGCGTGGCAACCTGCTGTGCGGCCTTGTGAAGATTACGCGCGCGGGCGTAATAGCCCAGGCCTGTCCACAGGTGCAGCACTTCGTCTAATGGCGCGTTTGCCAGATCGGCCACCGTCGGGAAGCGCGCCATAAAACGCTCGAAGTAAGGGATCACCGTGGCGACCTGCGTTTGTTGCAACATCACCTCGGAGAGCCATACTTTGTAAGGCGTTTTTTCAATTTGCCAGGGCAGGGTTTTACGCCCGTATTTGTCGTACCAGTCCAGCACCTGGGCTGAAAATTGAGAGGCTTGCATGGTCATCGATTCGCATAATCAGGGACGCAGATTGCAGCACAGCGTCAATCTGCTGTAAACCGGATCTTTCCCATGCTTGCATAGAAGCCTTAACTTTGGATAATGCCCGTTTCCCGAACATTCTCACAAGCAGACAACTCTTTTATGAAAAACGACGTCATTTCACCGGAATTTGATGAAAACGGTCGCCCGCTGCGCCGTATTCGCAGCTTTGTCCGCCGTCAGGGCCGCCTGACAAAAGGGCAGCAACATGCGCTGGACAACTACTGGCCGGTGATGGGCGTTGAGTTCAGCGAGCAGCCTCTGGACTTTACCGAACTGTTCGGCCGCGAAGCACCCGTCACGCTGGAGATCGGGTTTGGTATGGGCACCTCGCTGGTGGCCATGGCGAAAGCGCGACCGGAGCAGAACTTCCTCGGTATCGAAGTCCACTCCCCGGGCGTGGGTGCATGCCTGGCAACGGCCCATGAAGAGGGCGTTGAGAACCTGCGCGTGATGTGTCACGACGCGGTGGAAGTGCTGCATAAAATGATTCCTGACAATTCTTTAACCATGGTTCAGCTCTTTTTCCCTGACCCGTGGCACAAAGCACGTCATAATAAACGCCGTATCGTTCAGGCGCCGTTTGCCGAGCTGGTGAAAAGTAAGCTGAAGCTGGGCGGTGTCTTCCATATGGCGACCGACTGGGAACCGTATGCGGAACATATGCTGGAGGTGATGTCGTCGCTGGACGGGTATAAAAACCAGTCTGAGAGTAACGACTATGTACCGCGTCCGGAATCGCGTCCGGTAACGAAATTTGAACAGCGTGGCCATCGTCTTGGTCACGGTGTATGGGACTTAATGTTCGAGAGGGTGAAATAATGGCAAAGAATCGTAGCCGTCGTCTGCGTAAAAAGATGCACATCGAAGAATTCCAGGAAGTGGGCTTCTCCGTTGCGTGGCGTTTCCCGGAAGGCACCAGTGTAGAACAGATCGATCAGGACGTGGATGCGTTCATCAATGACGTGATTGAGCCAAACAAGCTGGCCTTCGACGGTAGCGGCTACCTGGCCTGGGAAGGTCTGATCTGCACCCAGGAAGTGGGTAAATGCACTGAAGAACATCAGGCCCTGGTACGTAAATGGCTTGAAGACCACAAGCTCGAAGATGTCCGCGTCAGCGAACTTTTCGACGTTTGGTGGGACTAATAAAGCAGTAAGGGGCCAGCATTAGCTGGCCCATTTTGTCTGAGGGAGTGTTTAAGATGCGCAAAACGTTGCTGGCTGTTGCTTTGATGGCAACCGGATTCACCGCCCATGCGGATTATCAATGTAGCGTCACCCCGCGTGATGACGTGGTGTTAAGCCCGCAAACCGTGCAGGTCAAAGGCGAGAACGGCAATCTGGTGATTACGCCGGATGGTAACGTGACGTTTAACGGCAAGCCGCAAAACCTGACTGCCGCGCAGCGCGAGCAGGCGAAGGATTACCAGGCTGAGCTGCGTACCGCACTGCCGTGGATTAACGACGGCGCGCTGACCCGCGTTGAGAAAAGCCGCGTCGCGCTGGATAAGATCATTACTAAAGAAGTGGGTGAGAGCAGCAACATGCGCACCCGCCTGACGAAGCTGGACAAGCAGCTTAAAGAGCAGATGAACCGCATTATCGAGACGCGCTCCGACGGCCTGACGTTCCACTACAAGGCGATCGATCAGGTCCGCGCTGACGGGCAGCAGCTGGTGAATCAGGCGATGGGCGGCATCCTGCAGGACAGCATCAACGAGATGGGCGCCAAAGCCGTGCTGAAGGGCGGCGGTAATCCGCTGCAGGGCGTGCTGGGCAGCCTGGGCGGCTTGCAGACCTCCATTCAGAACGAGTGGAAGAACCAGGAAGATGATTTCCAGCAGTTCGGCAAAGACGTGTGTAAACGCGTGGTGTCGCTGGAAGATAGCCGGAAGGCGCTGGTGGGGACGCTTAAGTAAGATCTCTGCGCGCTGGGCCCCTCACCCCGGCCCTCTCCCCATGGGAGAGTGTGTAATCGTTCCCTCTCCCTGTGGGAGAGGGTTAGGGTGAGGGCATCAGGCATTGCAGTCGTTGCAGAATAGCTATCAACACCTCCTCCTCATTAGCCCTGAATTCATGATTCCAGAACCGCAAAACTTCCCAGCCGTTTGCGTTTAAGAATGCTGTTCTTCGTAAGTCATACGCCTCTTCATTCTGATGCTGACCCCCGTCCAGCTCAACGATCAGCTTTGCCTTAAAGCAGGCGAAATCCACGATGTACGGACCAACAGGCTTCTGCCGACGAAACTTATACCCAAAGAAGCGACGACCCCTGAGCAAATACCAGAGGCGTAATTCTTCGGGCGTCATTTGTTTGCGGAGTTGTTTTGATTTTTCCATCCCCACACTCTGCCAGCCTTTCCCTCAGCCGGCAGAGCGGGATGCAAAATCCTGAATCAGCCTTCAGGATTATTCGGCGAGGAACAGCTCAAGAAGGGAATTTAAGAACAGCTTGCCGTGCTCGGTGATCTGCCAGTATTCCTCACATTCCGTGAGATACCCCTGCGCCAGCGCCTCGTCGATCTGCGGGCGAATCACCGACTCCGGCAGCCCGGTGTAACGCGCAAATTCCGCGCGCGGCGCGGCTTCCAGCAGACGGAAGCGGTTCATGAAGAACTCAAACGGTTTATCCGCCGCCTCAACGTCGTGCTGACGTTCCAGGTAGCGGCCTTCCATGTATCCGCGCGGATGGCGGGTTTTGGCGGTGCGCAGAATGCGCCCGTCCGGGAAGGTCACCTTGCCGTGCGCGCCGCAGCCAATTCCCAGATAGTCGCCAAAGCGCCAGTAGTTCAGGTTGTGCTGGCACTGATAGCCCGGCTTCGCATACGCGGACGTTTCATACTGCTGATAGCCCGCAGCGGTTAGCAGCCTGTGACCCTGCTCGAAGATATCCCACAGCGCGTCGTCGTCCGGCAGCACCGGCGGGCGCGAGCCAAACAGCGTATTTGGCTCGATGGTGAGCTGATACCACGACAGGTGCGGTGGGTTCAGTTCGATCGCCTGGCGCAGGTCGTCCAGCGCCTCTTCCAGCGACTGATCCGGCAGGCCGTGCATCAAATCCAGGTTAAAGCTGCGAAGATTAAGCCCGGTCGCCAGGTTGGCAGCGCGCTTCGCCTCTTCCGGGCCGTGAATGCGCCCCAGACGTTTCAGCTTCGGTTCGCTAAAGCTCTGCACACCGATGGAGATGCGGTTCACCCCCGCGCGCTGATAGTCGACAAAACGGTCGGCCTCAACGGTGCCGGGGTTGGCTTCCATCGTAATTTCAGCATCTGCCGCCAGGTTCAGGCGCGCACGCACGCCGTCCAGCAGCGTCTGCATTGCCGGGCCGGACAGCAGGCTCGGCGTACCGCCACCAATGAAAATGGTCTTAACTTCACGTCCCTGTGCGTAAGCGACATCGGCGTCCAGGTCGGCCAGCAGATGCGCAACGTAGTCATCGTGCGGCACTTCGCCCTTCAGCGCGTGCGAGTTGAAATCGCAGTACGGGCATTTCTGCACGCACCACGGGATGTGAATATACAGACTCAGAGGTGGCAAATTAGCCATTACGCAGTGCTTCCAGTAACAGTTTCAGCGCGCGTCCACGGTGGGAAATCGCGCTTTTCTCTTCGCGGGTCAGTTCCGCAGCGGTTTTGCCCTCGGTCGGGACAAAGAAAATCGGGTCGTAGCCAAAGCCGCCGTTGCCAGCCGCTTCATGAGTAATCACGCCCGGCCAGCTGCCGTGGCAGACAATCGGCGTCGGGTCTTCCGCGTGACGTATATAGACCAGCACGCAGTGGAACTGTGCGGTGCGCTGTTCGTCCGGTACGTCTTTCAGGGCGACAAGCAGCTTTTCCAGATTCTGCTGGTCGGTGGCGTCAACGCCGGAATAGCGCGCAGAGTAAATCCCCGGTGCACCGCCTAGGAAGTCCACGGCCAGGCCGGAGTCGTCGGCAATCGCGGGCAGGCCGGTAATTTGCGCGGCGTGACGTGCTTTCAGGATCGCGTTTTCGATAAACGTCAGCCCCGTCTCTTCGGCGGACTCCACGCCAAGAGCGGTCTGGGCGACCACGTCCAGCCCAAAATCATTTAATAGCGAGGCCAGCTCGCGCACTTTACCGGCGTTGCCGGTCGCGAGAACAACTTTCTGCATGGTTTAGTCCTGTTCTTTCAGAGCCGCGACTTCCGTCGGGATAGATTGCGGATTAAGGATTTTTACCTGTTTATGTCGCCCAAGTTCACCTTTTTCAATGATGACCTGGCTTTTGGCGACGCGAAACTGTTTTGCCAGATATTTGGTCAGATGCGCGTTCGCCTGGCCGTCAACCGGTGGGGCGGTGATGGCGACCTTTAACTCGTCGCCATGCAGCCCGACAATACCGTCACGGCTGGCTTTCGGCTGAATATACAGCCGCAAAACCAGCCCGTCAGCGCAGGTGCTTACGGCACTCATAGCGCCATCCACAGCCCCGGCAGCAGCATATCGCCCGTGGACTGTAACAGCTCAGCGATCCCCATATTAACCACGTAAAGCAGCAGAACCAGGATCATCGGCGAGAAATCAATACCGCCCATCGAAGGCAGCAGGCTGCGAATCGGGCGCAGCAGCGGTTCGGCCAGTTGGATCAGCGCATACTCCACCGGGCTACGCCCCTGGCTCACCCAGCTCATGATGGCCATGACCAGCAGCACCCAGAAAATCAGCAGGCCGATGGTTTTGATTAAAATCAGGACCGCAGCAATCCAGATAATCGGCTGGAAGGTGATGACCATAAACAGCACGATCGCTTTGATAACGCTCAGAATAAACGCCACCAGCAGAGACGAACTGTCGATGGGACCCATCGCCGGGATAATGCGGCGCAGCGGTCCGACAACAGGTTGCGTGATTTTCACGACAAACTGCGAGAACGGATTGTAAAAATCACAGCGGGCCCACTGCATCCAGACGCGCAGCAAAAGCGCCATCGTATACAGCTCAAGCACTGTTGAGAGCAGGAAAGTCAACGTCTTCATGGCGTTCCTCAGGTTTCCTTATTATTTTGAGTAGTCGCGCGCACCGAAAATTGCCGTGCCGATGCGCACCATAGTGCTGCCTGCCGCGATGGCGGCTTCCATATCATCCGACATGCCCAGTGAAAGCGTGTCTACCGTGTTATAGCGCGCTTTAAGCGCCTCAAATGCTACAGCCATTTGCTGTGCCACGGCAAACTGCCTTTCATAACTTGACTCAGGCGCAGGAATGGCCATCAGCCCGCGCAGGGTCAAGCGCGGCAGTTCGGCCACCTCGGTGGCCAGCGCCTCCAGCTCGCTCAGCGCAATGCCGGACTTGCTGTTTTCGTCGCTGATGTTGACCTGAATAAGCACGTTGAGTGCCGGCATTTCTGCCGGACGCTGGTCATTCAGACGGGTAGCGATACGCAGGCGGTCGATGGTGTGGCACCAGTCGAAGTGCTCTGCCACCAGACGGCTTTTGTTCGACTGCAGGGGGCCAATAAAGTGCCACTGCAGATCCGTATTTCCCTGTTCCTGGAAGTAGCGAATTTTATCCACGCCTTCCTGCACGTAGTTTTCACCAAACGCCCGCTGGCCTGCATCAATAGCTTCTGCGATGGCGCTCGCAGGCTTGGTTTTGCTGACTGCAAGCAGCGTAATTTCTTCTGAAGCACGGCCGCAACGCGCTGCGGCGGCTGAGATTTTGTCCCGGACCTGTGCCAGGTTATGCGCAATGTCGTTCATTTTCCGAGGAGTAGTCTATGGATGTGGAAGAAATTGTGGCCCTTAGTGTAAAGCATAACGTCTCCGATCTACACCTGTGCAGTGATTCGCCACCGCGCTGGCGCAGATTAGGCCGGCTTGAACCCGCTCCCTTTCAGCCTCCCGACGTTGGGGCGTTATTAAAAGCGTGGCTTAACGATGAGCAGCAGGGGATATGGTGGGCAAAGGGGCAGGTGGATTTTGCCGCGACGGTAACGGGAGGCCCGCGCCTGCGCGGCAGTGCCTTTAAGCAGATGAGAGGTGTTTCTGTGACGCTGCGGCTGTTGCCGCGTAGCTGCCCGCAGCTCGCTTCGCTGGGCGCGCCGCGGGTAATCCCGGAACTGTTATCCAATGACGCCGGGCTGATTCTGGTCACGGGGGCGACCGGCAGCGGCAAATCCACTACGCTGGCGGCGATGGTCGATTTTCTCAACCACCATGCTGACGGCCATATCCTCACGCTTGAAGATCCGGTGGAGTTTATCTACCAGAGCGAGCGTTGCCTGATCCAGCAGCGGGAGATAGGCCAGCACAGCCCGTCATTTGCTGAAGCGCTGCGCAGCGCCTTACGCCAGGATCCGGACGTTATTCTGCTGGGGGAGCTGCGCGACAGCGAAACGATCCGCCTGGCGCTGACGGCGGCGGAAACCGGACATCTGGTGCTGGCGACGCTGCATACGCGCGGGGCATCGCAGGCGATTGAACGGCTGGTCGATACGTTCCCGGCGCAGGAGAAAGATCCGGTGCGTAGCCAGCTGGCCGGCAGCCTGCGGGCGGTGCTGGCGCAGAGGCTGCTTCCCGATCTGCAGGGCGGGCGCGTCGCGTTGTATGAACTGCTGGTGAACACAGCGGCGGCGGCGAATCTGATTCGTGAAGGGAAAACGTGGCAACTGCCCGGCATCATTCAAACCGGTCAGCAGGCAGGAATGCAGAACTTTGACCAGAGCCTGGCGGAGAGACGGGCGCAGGGGCGGCTGTAAGCCCCTGTGTTTAAAAGCCCTGGTCGAAATAGCTTTCGAGGATGATTACTGCTGAAGCGGAGTCCACGCTGCCTTTGTTGAGCGCCCGGAAGCCGCCGTGCTCAAACAGGCCCGCGCGCGCTTCGACGGTGCTAAGACGCTCGTCGTGAAGCTTCACGGAGACGCCAAAGCGGCCATGGATTTTATTGGCGAACTTACGCGCCCGGGCGGTAAGCGGCTGTTCTGTACCGTCCATGTTCAGCGGGAGCCCAACAATCACGTCATCCGGCTGCCACTCTTTGAGCAGACGCTCGATAAGATTCCAGTCTGGCGTGCCGTCGTTGGCCTTCAGGGCCGTAAGCGGACGCGCGGTACCGGTGATGCGCTGACCCACGGCGACGCCAATGCTTTTAGTACCAAAATCGAAGGCCAGAAGCGTTCCGCTCATCAGGCGTGCCCCGCTACGCCAGGCATGGTCAGGATATCAATGCCAATCAGCTTTGCCGCGTCACGCCAGCGATCGGCGATCGGGGTTTTAAACAGGATATTCATGTCCGCAGGCGCGGTAAGCCAGGCGTTATCGAGGATCTCTTGCTCAAGCTGGCCTTTCTCCCACGACGAATAGCCCAGCGCCACCAGCACTTCAGAAGGCTGCTCAGCGGTGCCCAGCGTTTCAAGCACGTCGCGCGAGGTCGTGATGACGGTGTTATCCGAAATTCGAATACTGGAAGAGAATACCGGCGGCGTATGCAGGATAAAGCCGCGATCTTCTGCAAGAGGTCCACCCAGCATCACGGGTTTATCAAGCCGGATTTCCGGCAGTCGCGCTTCAGCCGGTATTTTCAGCTTGTCCAGAATTCCTTCAACCTGAAGATTTTCCAGTGGTTTATTGATGATAATACCCATCGCGCCGTCTTCATTGTATTCACAAATATAAACCACGGCGCGGCGAAAAATCGGGTCCTGGAGAGCAGGCATGGCAATAAGAAAGTGATGCTGTAAATTCATTGTCAGAGGTACTGTTTCCTGGTTTAAAAAGCGACAGCGCCCAGTATGGGGACAAACACAGGCGCTGTCACTAATAGTATTGTTAGGTTATTTCTGTAAACGTTTTTCGATAGCGTCCATCAGCATTCCGGTGATCGAAATCGGGAATTCCGCTTCAATTTCACGAATGCAGGTCGGGCTGGTGACGTTCACTTCGGTGAGACGATCGCCGATGATATCCAGGCCAACGAAGATCAGGCCTTTGGCTTTCAGCGTCGGACCAATACGGCGGGCAATTTCCCAGTCGCTTTCGGTCAGCGGGCGCGGCTCACCGCGGCCACCGGCTGCCAGGTTCCCACGAGTTTCGCCACCCTGCGGGATACGCGCCAGGCAGTAAGGAACCGGTTCGCCATCCACAACCAGAACGCGCTTATCGCCGTCTTTGATCGCCGGAATATAGTTTTGCGCCATGCAGTAGCGCGTACCCAGTTCGGTCAGCGTTTCGGCAATCACGCCAATGTTCGGGTCGCCTTCTTTCACGCGGAAAATCGACGCGCCGCCCATGCCGTCCAGCGGCTTCATGATGATATCGCCGTGCTTCTGCCAGAATTCTTTCAACTGGGCTTTGCTGCGGGTCACCAGGGTTTCCGGCGTCAGGTCAGAGAACCAGGCGGTGTAGAGCTTCTCGTTGCAGTCGCGCAGGCTCTGCGGCTTGTTGACGATCAGCGTGCCTTTCTCTTCTGCACGCTCAAGGATGTAGGTGCTGTAGATGTATTCGGTGTCGAACGGCGGATCTTTACGCATCAGGATGACGTTGAGATCGGCCAGGGCAATATCCTGCTCGGTGCCGAACTCGTACCATTTGTCGTAGTTCTGCTCGACGTTAACGATGCGGGTGCGCGCGCGGGCTTCACCGTTGATCAGGTAAAGATCGTTCATCTCCATATAGTGGAGTTCATAGCCGCGACGCTGCGCTTCCAGCAGCATGGCGAAGCTGGAATCTTTCTTGATGTTAATGTTTGCGATGGGGTCCATCACGATGCCGAGCTTGATCATGTTCTTCTCCGTTAATGCTTCAACCCAGATCGCCAAACCGTACCTGTAGCGCGGTAATGGCCGTGAGTGCCGTTGTCTCAGTGCGCAGAACGCGAGGTCCCAACAGAATATCAGTAAACTGGTAACGTGCCGTCATCGCAATTTCATCCGCCGACAGGCCGCCTTCGGGGCCAATCAGCAGGCGTACGCGCTCAACGGGCAGAGGTAGCGTATTGATGCTGGCGCTGGCGCGCGGATGAAGATTGAGCTTCAGCCCGCTCTCCTCTTCTGCACACCAGTCCTCCAGATCCATCGCCGGGCGGATCTCCGGAATACGGTTGCGGCCACTCTGTTCGCAAGCCGCAATGGCAATTTTCTGCCACTGCTGGATCTTTTTGTTCAGACGTTCCGCATCCAGTTTAACGCCACAGCGTTCAGAAAAAAGTGGCGTAATGAGGCTTACACCCAGTTCAATGGATTTCTGAATGGTGAACTCCATTTTCTCGCCGCGCGACATCACCTGGCCCAGATGGATGTGCAGCGGTGATTCCCGGTCATCCACTTCGCCACGCAGGACGTTAACGTGTACGCTTTTTTTATCAGACCGCGTGATTTCCGCGTCGAAAACCTGGTTCGAGCCGTCGAACAGCTGTATTGCCTGACCTGCGCCCATGCGCAGCACGCGGCCAACGTGGTTGGCGGCGTCATCAGACAGGGCGATTTCGCGGCCTGCGGTAATCAGTTCAGGATGGTAAATGCGGGGAATGCGCATAGTCAGAAATTCCATGTGTCATGCGATATAAGCGAATTGCCGTAGTGTAGGTTAGCTCTTTTGCGCCTGGCAAGCCCGCTGGACGTAAGGGTTGTGATTCCCCTGGACTCTGGCGATGCGTTCGTCGCGCTGGCATTCCCACTCCGTCACCGGGTACTGCTTGTCCCAGGCGTTGAACAGCTGCGTCTGCTGGCGGGAGAGGTTGAGGTCGTAACGGTCACGCATATAGAAGTAGGTGCGGGCAATGCTGCCGCGCGCGCGGGCAGGGGGCTCGGCGACTTTCTCTTTAAAATCAACCTTCATACCGCACTGGCCGTACTGGCCTTCGCCACCGTTCCACTGGCTGTACATGAAATTACCCCGGTCTCCGTTCACTTCACCGACGGCAGGCTGCAGGTTATGCATATCGCTTTCCATCTGGCGATAAACCGGATCTTTGGCGCAGTTTTTACGTCCGCCATCCTGCCAGCACTGGCGCTGGTGGCCAAACTGCCAGGCCGGAACGACATGTTCCCATTCAATGCGGCTGGCGCGGTTTTCGTTTTTACGCACCTTATAGCCGCAGGACTCAAGGTCAACGACCCCTTTTTTACCCTGCCAGTTAATTTTACAGCCGCAGTAGAAATCGCCCGGCACATCGGCGTTTACCTTCACGCCTGCTGCCTTGGCCTGGGAAAAACTGTTGATACCGTCGGCCAGAGCATGGCCTGAGAGCGCCGTCGTCAGAAAGGCGACCGCGAGAGAAAAATTACGGGACATCTTACACTCCGTGTCAAAACGAGCCCGCAACGTAACGAATGTTGTTCCCGTATGCAATCAGTCAGATCAGGAAAGTTCCTGAAAGTTCAGATGATTATTCCGCAACCAGCGGCTCGCCGCATTTGACGCAGCGGTAGGTCGCCTCGCCGCGCACCACGCGATTATGGCGGCGGACGGTAAGCTGGTGCTGCTGACACTGGCAGCGGTAGGGGAAGGTATTGCGGCGCACCGATTCCAGCTCGAACTGATGGGTACGGCGTGCCGGAACGCCGAGCACCGCTTCCATCATCCACTTCCACTCCTTGCCGTGGGGCGCGACGCGTCCGAAGTGTTTCCACACCAGCAGATGCGCCAGCTCGTGCGGAACCACTTCCTCGATAAACGCCTGCTGGTTTTCCATCATCAGCACCGGGTTAAGGCGGATCTCATAGGGCTCGAGCCAGGCAGTACCCGCTGCGGTTCCGCGCTGCTGATATACGATCTTAGGTTCAGGGTAATTACGGCCGAGCTTCAGGTTCGCCTGGGCGAGTTTTTCCCGCAGGCTGCGCATAACGGCTTGCTGAACGGCAATGGGGAGACGGGGTGCTTTCATAGGGGCAGAGCATAAAGCGCGAAGCGGGGAGGCGCAAGAGGCGCCTCCCGCATGAGGATCAGTCGTGGGCGCCGATTTCGCGCAGCGGACGACCTTTCATCAGGTTACGTTCAATATGTTCCAGAGAAACGTGTTTGGTTTCTGGAACCAGCCAGATAGTCAGCACAATAAAGAAGATGTTCAGACCAGCGTAGACCCAGAAGGTGTTCGCGTTGCCCAGGGTATTGAGCATGGTCAGGAACGTTGCGCCGACGATCATGTTGGCAATCCAGTTGGTTGCGGTAGAGCAGGTGATACCAAAATCACGCCCTTTCAGCGGCTGGATCTCAGAGCACAGCACCCAAATCAGCGGGCCGGCGCTCATCGCAAACCCGACGATAAACATCAGCAGCATGCCGACCGCAAAGTACTGGGCGGTTGGTGAGTGAATGCCCACATGCATCATGGTACCGAGGACACCCATACCGGCCGCCATCACCAGGAAGCCCAGCGTCAGAGTTGGCTTACGTCCCCAGCGGTCCACCAGGCCGATGGCGATAAAGGTCGCCAGCACGTTGGTCAGACCCACGATGACGGTCCCCCACATCTGCTCGGTGGTGTTGGTATAGCCCGCCAGCTCAAAGATTTTTGGCGCGTAATACATGATGACGTTCATCCCGGTGAACTGCTGCATCACCTGAAGCAGCACGCCTAGGAACACCGCGCGGCGGAAGTTGCTGTTCTCTTTAAACAGCGCCCAGCCGGACTGTTTGACCTTCAGGCTTTCGCGGATCTCTTCCAGCTCGTTTTTCGCTTCGGCGCTGGTGTCGCGCAGGCGCATCAGTACGCGTTCGGCATCGTGGAATCGACGTTTGGCGGCAAACCAGCGCGGGCTGTCCGGCAGGAAGAAGACGCCAATCAGCAGCAGAATGGCCGGGATGATGATCACGCCGAGCATCCAGCGCCATGCGCCGCTGTAGCTAAACGCGGTATCGGAAAGGTACGCGCCCAAAATACCGATGGTGATCATGAGCTGATACATCGAAATCATACTGCCGCGGATTTTCTCCGGCGCGATTTCAGACAGGTAAAGCGGGGCGGTATAGGACGCCACGCCCACGGCCAGACCGAGCAGCACGCGGGAAACCAGCAGAACCTCAACGTTGGGCGCTGCGGCAGAGAAGAGTGAACCGGCAACGAACAGGATCGCGCCGATCATCAGGCTCTTTTTACGCCCGAGCTTGAAGGAGAGCCAGCCGCTGCCGACGGCACCCACTGCGGCGCCAAACATCATGGAGCTGACCACCCACTCCTGGGTGTGAGCGCTGATCTGGAACTCGTCAGTGATGAAAGGTAATGCACCGGCAATCACGCCGATATCCAGGCCAAAAAGTAATCCTGCCAGGGCGGCGAGGAAACAGACGAAGAATGTCATCGCCTTGTTGGACGTACGCCCCTGTTTTTTATTGTCAGGCATTATGCCCTCCAGTTGGGTTATCAGTTTTATTGATGTAAAGGGTAGGTGAGTGACCCGTAAAAATATGTGAGATTAATCACATAGGTGTAATCGGTTACACTAGCGTGCAACCGTAAAAATAATTAAAGCTTTGAAAATATAGAGGTAAACGAGGTGATATGCATCGCGAAAGAACACATTTCAGACTTAACTGAAAGGCGATGTAACAGCAGAAGAAAGGCGATCATGCAAAGAGAATATTCTGAAAGCGAGGCGCATCCGGTGCGGTGTAATCGGTACCATATGTGCACCTTTGCGGCGCCACCTACAAAAAAGGCCAGCCCGAAGGCTGGCCTTTTATCACGCAGATGTCAGTCGATTACTTCAGACCGGCAGCTTCACGCAGCAGGGCGGCTTTGTCGGTTTTTTCCCATGGGAAATGTTCACGACCAAAGTGACCGTATGCCGCGGTTTCTTTGTAGATTGGGTGCAGCAGATCCAGCATCTGAATCAGGCCGTATGGACGCAGGTCGAAGAACTCGCGCACCAGCAGCGTCAGCTGTTCTGAAGGCACTTTCTCGGTACCGAAGGTTTCAACCATGATGGAGGTTGGCTCAGCTACGCCGATCGCGTAGGAAACCTGGATCTCACAGCGGTCAGCCAGGCCGGCTGCAACGATGTTTTTCGCCACATAACGTGCCGCGTACGCCGCAGAACGGTCAACTTTAGACGGATCTTTACCAGAGAACGCACCGCCACCGTGACGCGCCATGCCGCCGTAGGTATCAACGATGATTTTACGACCGGTCAGACCGCAGTCACCCATTGGGCCGCCGATAACGAAGCGTCCGGTTGGGTTGATGAAGAATTTGGTCGCAGAGCTCAGCCATTCGGTCGGCAGAACCGGCTTGATGATCTCTTCCATCACTGCTTCCTGCAGGGATTTCTGATCGATATCTTCGGAGTGCTGGGTAGACAGAACCACCGCGTCAATACCGACGATTTTGCCATCGTCATACTGGAAGGTGACCTGGCTTTTCGCATCCGGGCGCAGCCACGGCAGGGTGCCGTTTTTACGCACTTCAGCCTGACGCTGCACCAGACGGTGTGCGTAGGTGACCGGTGCTGGCATCAGCACGTCGGTTTCGTTGGTTGCATAGCCAAACATCAGGCCCTGGTCGCCCGCGCCCTGTTCCAGCGGATCGGCACGGTCAACGCCCTGGTTGATGTCTGGAGACTGTTTGCCAATCGCGCTCAGAACCGCGCAGGAGTTGGCATCAAAGCCCATATCAGAATGCACATAGCCGATCTCACGCACCGTGTTACGGGTGATCTCTTCGATATCAACCCATGCGCTGGTGGTGATCTCACCGCCAACCAGAACCATGCCGGTTTTGACATAGGTTTCGCACGCTACGCGCGCTTTAGGATCCTGCGCCAGGATCGCATCCAGCACCGCATCGGAGATTTGGTCAGCAATTTTATCAGGATGTCCTTCTGATACGGACTCGGACGTAAACAGGTGTTTTGCCATGTTTTATTTCACCTAAGAGGAATTTGGTTAGCTCAAGCTGCTGTGCGGAATAGCCAAAGGAGATAATTCTACCAAGGCCTGCAGGTTTTTGACACTGGCAGTATGAGTGTTAATCAGTATAGATGGATTAACATCTGGACGGCTATTTTAGGTCACTTCTTCGCCCGATTTCCAGTTTTTTTTGACTAACCTCTCACTCAGTTGAAATTGCTGCTGGCAATAATTCCTGACGGCCCCGGCAACACGCACATTTATCTTTTGCTTTTTACCCCTGTTCTCGGTATAAAACGCGGCGCGCGGCTCATATAAAATAAGCGCTCGATGAACTCATCGTGTCGCCACTTCCAGCCGGGTTAAGCAGTGAACTTTTAGCTTTGGCTTGTGGTCCGTTTCAGCAGAGGCGGCCGTGGAGGTGATACGAGATAATGAACCATCGTTTTCCGCACATTCAGCGCAGCCGTTCTGGCGCGTATTTGATTCCCGCAACCCGCATTTCTAGTCTGCAAACCTGCCGATGTTATACCCATCTCGGCGCTTCTCAGGATTCCAGGGCCGGTCACGCTTTGTGAAAACTGAACAAGGGCGCTCTTGTTAATACAAGAGTTTTCTCGTGGTTTCGCCGAACCTTGTCATACAGAGTTCGGATACGTGTTTTACAATGATATGAATAAGAAACCGGTCGCACGGTCTGGTTTTCAGCATACTCTGCTGGGAAACGGAGCCGTTTATGGGTTGTTATCGCCGTATAACGCTGCGATAGTAGTCAACTGTTTTACACTTATTACAAAGAGTTGAGGTTCGCTATGTCTGACGACATGTCTTCTTTTTCGCCTTCGTCAGCGGGCGAACAGGGTGTACTACGTTCTATGCAGGAGGTTGCGATGAGCTCCGAGGAAGCCAGCAAGATGCTGCGCACTTACAATATTGCCTGGTGGGGCAATAACTACTACGACGTCAACGAACTGGGCCACATCAGCGTCTGCCCGGATCCGGACGTCCCTGAAGCGCGCGTGGATCTCGCGAAACTGGTGAAAGCCCGTGAGGCTCAGGGCCAGCGTTTGCCTGCACTGTTCTGCTTCCCGCAGATCCTGCAACATCGCCTGCGTTCTATTAACGCCGCGTTCAAGCGCGCGCGTGAGTCCTACGGCTATAAAGGCGACTATTTCCTGGTTTACCCGATCAAGGTGAACCAGCACCGCCGCGTGATTGAATCCCTGATCCACTCCGGCGAGCCGCTGGGCCTGGAAGCAGGCTCCAAAGCGGAGCTGATGGCAGTTCTGGCGCATGCGGGCATGACCCGTTCAGTGATCGTCTGTAACGGCTATAAAGACCGTGAATACATTCGTCTGGCGCTGATTGGCGAAAAGATGGGCCACAAGGTCTATCTGGTTATCGAAAAGATGACCGAAATCGCCATCGTGCTGGAAGAGGCCGAACGTCTGAACGTGGTGCCACGCCTTGGCGTGCGTGCGCGTCTGGCGTCACAAGGTTCCGGTAAATGGCAGTCCTCAGGCGGCGAGAAATCCAAGTTCGGCCTGGCGGCAAACCAGGTGCTGCAGCTGGTGGAAATCCTGCGCGAGCGCGGTCGTCTGGACAGCATTCAGCTGCTGCACTTCCACCTCGGCTCGCAGATGGCCAATATTCGCGACATCGCCACCGGCGTGCGTGAATCCGCGCGTTTCTACGTTGAGCTGCACAAGCTTGGCGTAAATATTCAGTGCTTCGACGTGGGCGGCGGCTTGGGCGTGGACTACGAAGGGACCCGCTCGCAGTCTGACTGTTCCGTGAACTACGGCCTGAACGAATACGCGAACAACATCATCTGGGCAATCGGTGATGCCTGTGAAGAGAACGGCTTGCCGCATCCGACGGTGATCACCGAATCCGGTCGCGCGGTGACCGCGCACCATACGGTGCTGGTCTCTAACATCATCGGCGTTGAGCGTAGCGAAATCAGCGAAGCGACGCCTCCGGCAGACGATGCTCCGCGTTCCCTGCAAAGCATGTGGGAAACCTGGCAGGAAATGCACGAGCCGGGCACGCGTCGTTCCCTGCGCGAATGGCTGCACGACAGCCAGATGGATCTGCATGACATTCACGTGGGTTATTCTTCAGGCACCTTCAGCCTGCAGGAGCGCGCGTGGGCGGAGCAACTCTATCTGAACATGTGCCATGAAGTGCAGAAACAGCTCGACCCGAGCAACCGCGCGCACCGTCCGATTATCGACGAGCTGCAGGAACGTATGGCGGACAAGATTTACGTCAACTTCTCGCTTTTCCAGTCGATGCCGGATGCCTGGGGTATCGACCAGCTGTTCCCGGTTCTGCCGCTGGAAGGGCTGAACCACGCGCCGGAACGCCGTGCGGTGCTGCTGGACATCACCTGTGACTCCGACGGTGCCATCGACCACTACGTTGACGGAGACGGTATCGCAACGACGATGCCAATGCCGGAATACGACCCGGAGAACCCACCGATGCTGGGCTTCTTTATGGTCGGCGCGTATCAGGAGATCCTCGGCAACATGCACAACCTGTTCGGTGATACCGAAGCGGTGGACGTGTTCGTGTTCCCTGACGGCAACGTGGAAATTGAGCTGTCCGATGAAGGGGACACCGTGGCGGACATGCTGGAATACGTTCAGCTGGATCCGAAAAAACTGCTCACTCAGTTCCGCGACCAGGTGAAAAACACCGGTCTGGACGATGCGCTCCAGCAGCAGTTCCTGGAAGAGTTTGAAGCGGGCCTGTACGGGTACACCTACCTGGAAGACGAGTAGGAAAACGCTCTCTCCCACAGGGAGAGGGCGGGGTGAGGGCATCAGACCGCACAATGCCCTATACTCACTTGAACCCGTATGCATTACCGGCGATAATTCGCCCCAATAAGCGATTTACGAATCAATCCCTTCCTCGTCGGGTTTAACGACGCGGAGGGGATTTTTTTTCATCTGTTTTTAATGTATCGACTTTAAAAGAGGTCAGGACATGAGCACTTTAGGTCATCAGTACGATAACTCTCTGGTATCTAACGCGTTTGGTTTTTTACGCCTTCCGATGAACTTCCAGCCGTACGACAGCGACGCTGACTGGGTGATCACCGGCGTGCCGTTCGATATGGCAACATCTGGCCGCGCGGGTGGTCGTCACGGCCCGGCAGCGATTCGTCAGGTTTCCACTAACCTTGCCTGGGAGCATAACCGCTTCCCGTGGAACTTCGACATGCGCGAGCGCCTGAACGTGGTGGACTGCGGTGACCTGGTGTACGCCTTCGGCGACGCGCGTGAGATGAGCGAAAAGCTGCAGGCGCACGCCGAGAAGCTGCTGGCTGCCGGTAAGCGCATGCTCTCCTTCGGCGGCGACCACTTCGTGACCCTGCCGCTGCTGCGCGCCCATGCGAAGCACTTCGGTAAAATGGCGCTGGTGCACTTCGATGCACATACCGACACCTACGCGAACGGCTGCGAGTTTGACCACGGCACCATGTTCTTCACCGCGCCGAACGAAGGTCTGATCGATCCGAACCACTCCGTGCAGATCGGCATCCGCACCGAGTTCGACAAAGACAACGGTTTCACCGTGCTGGATGCGGGCCAGGTTAACGATCGCGGCGTGGACGACATCATCGCGCAGGTGAAGCAGATCGTGGGTGATATGCCCGTGTATCTGACCTTCGACATCGACTGTCTGGATCCGGCATTTGCACCGGGCACCGGTACGCCGGTCATCGGCGGTTTGACCTCAGATCGTGCCATCAAGCTGGTGCGCGGCCTGAAGGATCTGAACATTGTCGGGATGGACGTGGTGGAAGTGGCGCCTGCGTATGACCAGTCCGAGATCACCGCGCTGGCCGCAGCGACTCTGGCGCTGGAAATGCTCTACATTCAGGCAGCCAAAAAAGGCGAATAAGCCTCACCTTGCGTGAAAAAAAAACCTCTCTATTGAGAGGTTTTTTATTGCCTTCAGAACACGTTAAACGGGTATTCCACATAAGCCCGGATCTCGTCCCCGCCCACGTTGTACTCGCTGGCGTTGCCGGAGACGCGCAGTACGGAGTAGCGCAGTTTAAGCTTCAGATCCTTCGCCGGACCATCCTGCACCTGGTACTGGATCTGGTTAAACCACTCGTGCTCTTTGCCGTTGCTGGTTTCAGAGGTTTTAATATTATCCCCACGTACGTAGGCAGTGGTCCAGCTCAGGCCCGGTAAGCCAAGACCGCCAAAGTCCAGACCGTAGGATGCCTGCCAGGAACGTTCGTCTTCGCCGTTAAAATCAGACCAGTAGGAGTTCGCCAGCCAGATGGTGTTTCCGCCGTCACCCACGCCGCCCTTGTCGCGATAGCCGCCGTAGTTGTAGCCGGTGCTGCCGCTGCTCTGCTGGTACGCCACTTTGAACGTGTGAATGTCCCAGATGTAGCTCGCCGCCAGGCTCCAGATGGTGTTGCTGCGGCCCGTGTCGAGGCTGTCCGCGTAACCCTGATCCAGACGGGAGTTATAGCCGTTGAAGTCGAGCACCAGCTGCTGCCCGGTGCTGAACGGCTGTTTGAAGTTCATGCCCAGGTACTGCTTGTTCATCACCTCTTCATTATGAGAGGCGTACAGCGCGCCGCTGAACTGGTCGTTAAACTGATAGCTCGCACCGCCGAAGGAGAGGCTCTTCAGCCCGCTGTCGTGGCGGTCATCGCTTTTACGCTGCTCGTCGGTGAAGTAACCGGCGTTGATTTCCAGACCGTCGATCTCTTTCGAGGTCAGCATGGTGCCGGTGTAGCTTTCAAACAGCAGGCGGGAGCTGTCGGCATTGATGACAGGCAGCTCTGGACGCTGATTTCCGTAGCTCAGCACGGTGTTTGATATACGCATTTTGGCGGTGGCACCAAACTTTGCCAGATCGGATTTTGCCCGGCCATCCTCTTCCTGTTTAAAGAAGTCGATGCCACCTGCGCCGCTTTTGCCACGGCCGCCGTCCAGGCGCACGCCGTATTGAGCAATACCGTCCACGCCAAAGCCCACCAGCCCTTCGGTATAGCCGGATGCAAACGTGGCGATGATCCCCTGACCCCACTCGGCTTTGTCCTGCTGGCCCTGATGGTAGTCGCGGCTGATATACGCATTGCGTAAAAACAGATCCAGATGGCTGTCGTCAATAAAACCCTGGCTGTCGGATTGCTGGCTTGCAGCGGCAGGTAATGCAGCAAATAAACTTAAAGCAATTAATGATAATTCTTTTTTCACGGAGGGAACGTCTCTGTCTGGATATAGTAATTTGAATAACTGCGGGGGTGATAATTACCGGAAAAAGTGACCTTTGCAATAATTATGTGACCAGACATTTCAAGGTGATAAGGCAGATTTGGCGGGGCTTTCAGGGGTGTTGTCGATACGTGCTGTTAAGTTAACAATTCATGCGAAATAAAAAGGAGGCAAATCTGCCTCCTTCCAAAATTATTTAATTCCGTCTGCGGCCATACGATCGCGAATATGCTGTGCGCGTTCTTCTGAGGCCGGGTGATCGTCAAACATGGAGCTTTGGCGTCCGGCTTCCAGCTTGGCCAGTTTTTCGAAGCTGGTGGCTAAGCCTGATGGATTAATGCCGCGTTTGCGCAACAGATCGTAGGAGTAGTCATCCGCCTCGGACTCCTGACGCTGTGAGAACTGAGAGTTAACCAGCTTTTCACCCACGTCCCCAAGCTGTGACTGCGACAGGCTGCCAACGATACCGCCCGCAGAGGCCGCTGCTGCGCGGATGGCATTGGTGCCCAGGGCAACCTGCATCCCTTTCTTCACGTGGCCCAGGGCAACGTGGCCCATTTCATGGCCGATGACCGCTTCCACTTCGTTGTCGGTCATCATGTCCATCAGCCCGCTGTAGACACGGATACAGCCGTTCGCCATCGCGAAGGCGTTCACGTCTTTCGCCATGTACACCTTGTAGTTCACCGGCTGGCCGTTGATGTTGTCGCCCAGCGCGGAAGCAATCTTATTCAGACGCTGCGTGTAGGTACTGTTAGCCGGCGCAAGCGTGGCTTTTCCGTCCATATCTTTACAGGCCTGGTCGCTCAGCGCTTTCACCTGCGCATCGCTCAGGGAATAGGCCTGAAAGGCCTCTGCGCCTGACGTCATCAGACCGTTAGAATCCATATTCTGACAGCCGCTCAGCAGGAGCGTTGTACCCAGGGCCAGCACTATTGCACGCATTTTCATGAGGTTGCTTCCGTACTCGTTAAACTGAATAAAATCCGAAAAGGGCACCGTCAGCGAAGCCGGTGTCGGGCTAAGTATAAGGAATATCTACAGGGCCGGGCGAGCAGATTGCGCAACATGCGAGCATGATCCAGAGATTTCTTAACAAGCAAAAGAATGCTCCATGTACATGACTTGCGGCTTGGGTTACATTGTTGGCACTTTTTTCCGGCGTAGCCCAAAACGCGCTGTCGTCAAGGGCATGGCCTTTAACAGTCCGATCTGGAGTTAAAATGTCCTCACGTAAAGAGCTTGCTAATGCTATTCGTGCGCTGAGCATGGACGCAGTACAGAAAGCCAAATCCGGCCACCCAGGGGCTCCTATGGGTATGGCTGATATCGCCGAAGTCCTGTGGCGTGATTTCCTGAACCACAACCCGCAGAACCCGTCATGGGCTGACCGCGACCGCTTCGTGCTGTCCAACGGCCACGGCTCTATGCTGATCTATAGCCTGCTGCACCTCACCGGCTACGATCTGCCTATCGAAGAGCTGAAAAACTTCCGTCAGCTGCACTCTAAAACTCCAGGTCACCCGGAAGTGGGTTACACCGCTGGCGTAGAAACCACCACCGGCCCGCTGGGTCAGGGTATTGCTAACGCTGTGGGTATGGCGATTGCCGAGAAGACGCTGGCGGCGCAGTTCAACCGTCCTGGTCACGACATCGTAGACCACTTCACCTACGCGTTCATGGGCGACGGCTGCATGATGGAAGGCATTTCTCACGAAGTGTGCTCCCTGGCAGGTACCCTGAAGCTGGGCAAACTGGTTGCGTTCTATGACGACAACGGTATCTCCATCGACGGTCACGTTGAAGGCTGGTTCACCGACGACACCGCAGCACGTTTCGAAGCCTACGGCTGGCACGTAGTGCGTGGCGTTGATGGTCACGATGCTGACTCGATTAAACGTGCAGTGGAAGAAGCGCGCGCTGTGACGGACAAACCGTCCCTGCTGATGTGCAAAACCATCATTGGCTTCGGTTCGCCGAACAAAGCGGGTACTCACGACTCCCACGGCGCACCGCTGGGCGACGCGGAAATCGCACTGACCCGCGAAGCGCTGGGCTGGAAACACCCTGCATTCGAAATCCCGTCTGAGATCTACGCTCAGTGGGATGCAAAAGAAGTAGGCCAGGCGAAAGAAGCGGCCTGGAACGAGAAATTCGCTGCCTATGCGAAAGCGTTCCCGCAGGAAGCGGCTGAATTCACCCGTCGTATGAAAGGTGATATGCCGTCTGACTTCGACGCGAAAGCGAACGAATTCATCGCTAAGCTGCAGGCGAACCCGTCTAAAATCGCGAGCCGTAAAGCGTCTCAGAATGCGATTGAAGCGTTCGGCCCTTGGCTTCCAGAATTCCTGGGCGGCTCCGCTGACCTGGCGCCATCTAACCTGACCCTGTGGTCTGGTTCTAAGCCAATCAACGAAGATACTGCCGGTAACTACATCCATTACGGTGTACGTGAATTCGGTATGACCGCGATTGCCAACGGTATTTCCCTGCACGGTGGTTTCCTGCCGTACACCTCTACCTTCCTGATGTTTGTCGAATATGCACGTAACGCCGTGCGTATGGCCGCGCTGATGAAACAGCGTCAGGTAATGGTCTACACCCACGACTCCATCGGTCTGGGCGAAGATGGTCCAACTCACCAGCCGGTAGAGCAGGTGGCTTCACTGCGTGTGACCCCGAACATGAGCACATGGCGTCCATGTGACCAGGTGGAATCCGCGGTGGCGTGGAAATACGGCGTTGAGCGTCAGGACGGTCCAACCGCGCTGATCCTCTCCCGTCAGAACCTGGCACAGCAGGAGCGTACGCCTGAGCAGCTGGCAAACATCGCTCGCGGTGGTTACGTGCTGAAAGATTGCGCGGGCCAGCCAGAGCTGATCTTCATCGCCACCGGTTCGGAAGTTGAGCTGGCTGTTGCAGCGTGGGAAAAACTGACTGCCGAAGGCGTGAAAGCGCGCGTGGTTTCCATGCCGTCTACCGATGCGTTCGACAAACAGGATGCCGCTTACCGCGAATCCGTGCTGCCTAAAGCGGTTTCCGCGCGTGTCGCAGTGGAAGCAGGCATCGCAGACTACTGGTTCAAATACGTGGGCCTGAACGGCGCTATCGTCGGTATGACCACCTTCGGTGAATCTGCTCCGGCAGAACAGCTGTTCGAAGAGTTCGGCTTCACCGTTGAGAACGTTGTCGCGAAAGCGAAAGAACTGCTGTAATCGTTTGTACGGTGCGGGCTGATGCCCTCACCCGAGCCCTCTCCCACGGGAGAGGGTGCAAACACTAAAAAACGGTAACCTCTCGGTTACCGTTTTGCTTTTACCTTGCCGCCATTATTCCACCTAAAATGTGACGCAAGTCATATAGCGCGCTTATTCATCTGGACAGACATTCCTTTTATTCCCCGATTCGCTTATTCTTGCTGAAGCGTTTCAGTCGATTAAATGTTCGACAATTGACCAATCAATCGCAGTTTGTAACAGCAAGGATTCCCCTTCGGGCGTAGCTGGATTACTCTTTCAGCCACCTCAAACTCAGGGATTGCTTTGCAGGAGATCTATGACCGTACGCGTAGCGATTAATGGCTTCGGTCGCATCGGACGTAACGTGGTTCGTGCTTTATATGAATCCGGACGTCGGGCGGAAATAACCGTGGTGGCAATCAATGAACTGGCGGATGCTACGGGCATGGCGCATTTATTGAAATATGACACCAGCCACGGACGCTTTGCCTGGGATGTGCGTCAGGAAAGAGATCGGCTTTTTGTGGGTGACGACGCTATTCGTGTGCTGCATGAGAACAGCATCTCCGGGCTACCCTGGCGTGAACTGGGTGTGGATGTGGTGCTTGACTGTACCGGCGTGTACGGCAACCGCGAACATGGCGAAGCGCATCTTGCTGCAGGCGCGAAAAAAGTCCTGTTTTCTCATCCCGGCAGTAACGACCTCGACGCGACCGTCGTGTTTGGCGTCAACCAGCATGAGCTGCAGGCCGAACACCGCATTGTTTCCAACGCCTCCTGTACCACTAACTGCATTATTCCGGTCATCAAACTGTTAGACGATGCGTATGGCATTGAATCCGGCACCGTGACCACGATTCACTCCGCCATGCACGATCAGCAGGTTATCGACGCCTACCATCCGGATTTACGACGCACTCGCGCAGCGAGCCAGTCAATCATTCCGGTGGACACGAAACTGGCTGCAGGGATCACCCGAATTTTTCCGCAGTTTAATGACCGATTTGAAGCGATTGCCGTGCGTGTTCCGACGATTAACGTCACCGCAATCGATCTTAGCGTGACGGTGAAAAAACCGGTAAAAGCCTGTGAAGTCAACCTGTTGCTGCAAAAAGCGGCACAGGGGGCATTTCATGGTATAGTTGACTATACGGAATTACCGTTGGTCTCAGTAGATTTTAACCACGACCCGCACAGCGCCATCGTCGATGGCACGCAAACGAGAGTCAGTGGCGCACACCTTATCAAGACGCTGGTCTGGTGTGATAACGAATGGGGCTTTGCTAACCGAATGCTTGACACCACGTTAGCAATGGCCGCTCAAGGTTTCAGGTAAGACGCATTGTGCGTCTGCAAAACTTTAAGAATCAACGAGAGGATTCACCATGTCTGTAATTAAGATGACCGATCTGGATCTGGCTGGTAAACGCGTTTTCATCCGTGCCGATCTGAACGTACCGGTTAAAGATGGCAAAGTGACCAGCGACGCGCGTATCCGTGCATCTCTGCCAACCATCGAACTGGCTCTGAAGCAGGGCGCGAAAGTGATGGTCACCTCCCACCTGGGGCGTCCAACTGAAGGCGAGTACAACGAAGAGTTCTCTCTGCTGCCAGTGGTTAATTACCTGAAAGACAAACTGTCCAACCCGGTTCGCCTGGTGAAAGATTACCTGGACGGCGTTGAAGTTGCAGCCGGTGAACTGGTTGTTCTGGAAAACGTTCGCTTTAACAAAGGCGAAAAGAAAGACGACGAAACTCTGTCCAAAAAATACGCTGCACTGTGCGACGTGTTCGTGATGGATGCATTCGGTACGGCTCACCGTGCTCAGGCGTCAACCCACGGTATCGGTAAATTCGCAGACGTAGCGTGTGCCGGTCCTCTGCTGGCTGACGAACTGGAAGCGCTGGGTAAAGCACTGAAAGAACCTGCTCGTCCAATGGTGGCTATCGTTGGTGGTTCTAAAGTTTCTACCAAACTGACCGTTCTGGATTCCCTGTCTAAAATCGCTGACCAGCTGATCGTTGGCGGTGGTATCGCGAACACCTTCGTTGCCGCTCAGGGCCACAACGTGGGCAAATCCCTGTACGAAGCAGACCTGGTTGACGAAGCCAAACGCCTGCTGAGCACCTGCGATATCCCGGTTCCAACTGACGTTCGCGTTGCGACCGAGTTCTCCGAAACCGCAACCGCGACCCTGAAATCTGTTAACGACATCAAAGACGAAGAGCAGATTCTGGACCTGGGCGACGTTTCTGCACAGAAACTGGCTGAAATCCTGAAAAACGCAAAAACTATCCTGTGGAACGGTCCTGTTGGCGTGTTCGAATTCCCGAACTTCCGCAAAGGTACTGAAATCGTTGCTAACGCTATCGCAGACAGCGAAGCGTTCTCTATCGCAGGCGGTGGTGACACCCTGGCGGCAATCGACCTGTTCGGTATCGCTGACAAGATCTCCTACATCTCCACTGGTGGCGGCGCATTCCTCGAATTCGTGGAAGGCAAAGTACTGCCAGCAGTAGCAATGCTCGAAGAGCGCGCTAAGAAGTAAGCCATTCAAGGGCAGGGAAACCTGCCCAATTTTCAGCGCGCTTTTAAGAGCTCGCACCTTTTCTAACGGCCGAAGATACAGGACTAAGCAACATGTCTAAAATTTTTGATTTCGTAAAACCTGGCGTTATCACTGGTGATGACGTACAGAAAGTGTTCCAGGTAGCTAAAGAAAACAACTTCGCTCTGCCAGCAGTTAACTGCGTGGGTACCGACTCCATCAACGCCGTACTGGAAACTGCTGCTAAAGTTAAAGCGCCAGTTATCGTTCAGTTCTCTAACGGCGGCGCTGCGTTCATCGCAGGTAAAGGCGTGAAAACTGACATTCCTCAGGGTGCTGCAATCCTGGGCGCTATCTCTGGTGCGCACCACGTACACCAGATGGCTGAGCACTACGGTGTTCCAGTTATCCTGCACACTGACCACTGCGCGAAGAAACTGCTGCCGTGGATTGACGGTCTGCTGGACGCGGGTGAAAAACACTTCGCGGCTACCGGTAAGCCACTGTTCTCTTCTCACATGATCGACCTGTCTGAAGAGTCACTGCACGAAAACATCGAAATCTGCTCCAAATATCTGGCGCGCATGGCCAAAATGGGCATGACTCTGGAAATCGAACTGGGTTGCACCGGTGGTGAAGAAGACGGCGTGGACAACAGCCACATGGACGCTTCTGCACTGTACACCCAGCCAGAAGACGTTGATTACGCTTACACCGAGCTGAGCAAAATCAGCCCACGCTTCACCATCGCAGCGTCCTTCGGTAACGTACACGGCGTTTACAAACCAGGTAACGTGGTTCTGACCCCGACCATCCTGCGTGATTCTCAGGAATATGTTTCCAAGAAACACAACCTGCCGCACAACAGCCTGAACTTCGTCTTCCACGGCGGTTCCGGTTCTTCTGCTCAGGAAATCAAAGACTCCGTAAGCTACGGCGTAGTGAAAATGAACATCGATACCGACACCCAGTGGGCAACATGGGACGGTATCCTGCAGTACTACAAAACCAACGAAGCTTACCTGCAGGGTCAGCTGGGCAACCCGAAAGGCGAAGACCAGCCGAACAAGAAATACTACGATCCACGCGTATGGCTGCGCGCTGCCCAGACTTCAATGATTACTCGTCTGGAGCAGGCATTCAAAGAACTGAACGCGGTAGACGTTCTGTAATTTGAGCTGCTAACAGCATCAGAAGGCCCGCAAATGCGGGCCTTTTTTTATGCTTTTTCAATACCCTGCCAGGCCGGTTTTTGTGATCTGTTTGGCAATACTTGCGCTTTTTGTTTACCCTTTACGGACCTGCCTGTCTCCATGGGGGATGGATTTTGTGTTTTGGTTTAACAAAAGGAAGAATAAATGGAACAACTCGATGTTGTAGACAGCATCAATAACGCCGGTAACTGGCTGGTGCGCAACCAGGCGCTGCTGCTGAGCTATGCCGTGAACATCGTCGCGGCAATTGCCATTATCATCGTCGGGATGATCGTGGCGCGCATTGTATCGAACACGGTTAACCGCGTAATGCTGGCCCGTAACATTGACGCCACGGTGGCTGACTTCCTCTCCGCTTTGGTGCGCTACGGCATTATCGCCTTTACGCTGATTGCGGCGCTGGGCCGTGTGGGCGTGCAGACCGCCTCCGTCATTGCCGTTCTTGGTGCCGCCGGTCTGGCTATTGGTCTGGCGCTGCAGGGCTCGCTGTCAAACCTGGCGGCTGGCGTTCTGCTGGTCACCTTCCGTCCGTTCCGCTCCGGCGAATACGTTGACCTTGGCGGCATTGCCGGAACCGTGCTACAGGTGCAGATTTTCTCAACGACCATGCGTACCGTCGATGGCCGCATCGTGGTCGTGCCGAACGGGAAAATCATCGCGGGCAACATCATTAACTTCTCCCGTGAACCGGTGCGTCGTAACGAACTGATTATCAGCGTGGCGTACGACTCCGACATCGATCAGGTGAAGTCGCTGATTAGCAACATCATTGCTTCAGACGATCGCATTCTGAAAGACAAAGAGCAGACGGTTCGCCTGAACGAGCTGGGCGCTTCCTCCATTAACTTCGTGGTGCGTATCTGGAGCAAAAGCAGCGATCTGCAAAACGTGTACTGGGACGTGCTGGAACGCATTAAGCGCGACTTTGATGCCAACGGCATCAGCTTCCCGTACCCTCAGATGGACGTAAACGTCAAAAAAGTCAAAGAAGCCGAATAACTTCTCGCAGGCCCGGTAAGCGCTAGCGCCACCGGGCTTTATTTTTATAAGTGCTGCTAATCCCCAATTAATATTATCAATTTCCTCTAATGTAATTCGCGCAGTATAGTCTCCTTCCAGAACAACACTGTGAGAATTTAGTCATGTTATCTTATTACTTTCAAGGGCTTGCCTTAGGTGCGGCCATGATCCTTCCCCTTGGCCCGCAAAATGCGTTTGTGATGAACCAGGGCATTCGCCGCCAGTATCATCTGATGATTGCCCTGCTGTGCGCGGTAAGCGATTTACTGCTGATCTGTGCCGGGATTTTTGGCGGCAGCGCATTGCTCATGCAGTCTCCCTGGCTGCTGGCGCTGGTCACCTGGGGCGGCGTGGCGTTTCTGCTCTGGTACGGTTTTGGTGCCCTGAAAACCGCGATGAGCAGCAACCTCGAACTGGCGAGCGCGGAAGTCATGAAGCAGGGCCGCTGGAAGATTATCGTCACCATGCTGGCGGTCACCTGGCTTAATCCGCATGTTTATCTGGACACCTTCGTGGTGCTGGGCAGCCTGGGCGGGCAGCTGGACGTTGAGCCGAAACGCTGGTTTGCGCTGGGTACGGTTAGCGCCTCTTTCCTCTGGTTCTTCGGTCTCGCCATTCTGGCTGCATGGCTGGCTCCTCGTCTGCGTACGGCCAAAGCCCAGCGCATCATTAATACGCTGGTGGGGCTGGTGATGTGGTTTATTGCCTTTCAGCTGGCAAAAGAGGGGATTCACCACGTTCAGGAATTGTTCAACTAATCCTTGTCTTATGGACAACTGAACAAGACCCGCTAAGCTTGCTGGCATGCGCCCTGTTAATGGGCACTCTTCGCAACATGGAGGAATAACAGTGAAGTTTAAGGTGATGGCCCTGGCGGCATTAGTAAGTTTTGGTGCGGTGTCGGTGCAGGCAAGTGAACTGCCGGATGGCCCGCACATCGTCACTTCAGGCACCGCAAGCGTGGACGCGGTACCCGATGTCGCAACGCTGGCAATTGAAGTCAATGTGTCTGCGAAAGATGCGGCATCTGCCAAGAAGCAGGCTGACGATCGTGTTGCGCAATACCTCTCTTTCCTCGAGCAGAACGGTGTCGGTAAAAAAGATATCAACTCCGCGAACCTGCGTACTCAACCCGATTACGACTACCAGAATGGTAAAAGCATCCTGAAAGGCTACCGTGCCGTGCGTACCGTCGAAGTGACCGTGCGTCAGCTGGATAAGCTTAACTCGCTGCTGGATGGCGCGCTGAAGGCGGGTCTGAACGAAATTCGTTCCGTGTCGCTGGGCGTTGCGCAACCGGAGAAATACAAAGACGAAGCGCGTAAAGCGGCGATTGATGATGCCATTCATCAGGCGGAACAGCTGGCTTCTGGCTTTAAGAGCAAGCTCGGCCCGGTTTACAGCGTGCGTTACCACGTCTCTAACTACCAGCCAAGCCCGATGGTACGGATGATGAAGGCCGATGCGGCGCCTGTATCCGCTCAGGAAACTTACGAGCAGCCAACCATTCAGTTTGACGATCAGGTGGATGTGGTGTTCCAGCTGGAGCCAACTCAAACTCAGCAAACTGAGGCGGCTAAGGCGCAGTAATTTGCCCTCACCCTAACCCTCTCCCGCAGGGAGAGGGAATTCAATCGATTAATCCTGTCTCAACACCTTGTGCCCGTAGGCCAGCAGCGCGTCGGTGACGTTGCGCATCATGCGGCTTTCTGGCGCAAACCGGTGCCAGTAGAGCATCCGGCGCTGATATAGCCCCGGCGTGAGGTCAATCAGCTCACCGCTTTTCAACTCTTTCTCAATCTGCAGATGCGGGATCATGCAGCAGGTGGTGCCCTGACGCGCAAGCTGCACAAAGGCTTCAGACGAGTTGACGATATGGCACGGCACGCTGCCCGGCGGCAGATCGAAGTTTTGCTGCAGGAACGCCTGATGCATATCGTCCAGATGGTCGAACGCCACGGCAGGGGCTTTCAGCAGCGCGGCGCGGGTGACGCCGTTCGGGAAGTAGCGCTCGGCAAAGGCTTTTGAACCCACAAACAGGTAGTCCAGCGCGCCCAGCTGATCGACAAGACAGCTTGGCAGCGCCTGAGGCTGAATACTGACTGCCCCAACCACTTCACCGCGACGCAGGCGCTCCTGGGTACGGGTTTCATCTTCAACCTGTAAATTCAGACGGATAGGGGAATCCGCTAATACCGGCGCAAGGGCCGGCAGCAGCCAGGTTGCCAGGCTGTCGGCGTTAACCGCCAGAGAGAGCAGCAGCGGCGTAGAGCCCGTTTGTTCGTCACCCAGCCACTCGTCTTCCAGCAGTTCAACCTGGCGCAGCAGGGCGAGAAGCTTTTGCCCTTGCTCGGTTGGACGTGGCGGCACGGTACGCACCAGAAGCGGTTGGCCGAACATGTTTTCAAGCTGTTTGATACGCTGTGATACGGCGGACTGGGTGATGCAAAGCTTTTGCGCCGCGCGCTCAAAACCGCGTTCACGAATAACTGCATCAAGTGCCTGTAGTGTTCTGTAGTCCGGACGTTTCATTGCTCTGGCTGGCTCCTTAATTTTGCTTATTCTGCACTATGACACAATTTTCCCTTCGTGGCAGACGAATTCCATTCGACGTGTTCTATAATGCGCCCTGAGTTTTCACACCACAGGCAAAACGATCATGACGCAGGATGAACTGAAAAAAGCAGTAGGATGGGCCGCTCTCCAGTACGTGCAGCCGGGTACCATTGTTGGTGTCGGTACGGGATCAACCGCGGCACACTTTATCGATGCGCTGGGCACGATGAAGGGGCAAATCGAGGGCGCGGTTTCCAGCTCTGATGCTTCCACGGAAAAGCTGAAAAGCCTCGGCATTACCGTTTTCGATCTCAACGAAGTGGATCGTCTGGGGATTTACGTTGATGGCGCGGATGAAATCAACGGCCACATGCAGATGATCAAAGGCGGCGGCGCGGCACTGACGCGCGAGAAGATCATCGCCTCCGTTGCGGACAAGTTTATCTGCATCGCGGATGCCTCCAAGCAGGTCGACATTCTGGGTAATTTCCCGCTGCCGGTCGAAGTGATCCCAATGGCCCGTAGCGCGGTTGCCCGTCAGCTGGTGAAGCTGGGCGGTCGTCCGGAATATCGTCAGGGCGTAGTCACCGATAACGGTAACGTGATCCTCGACGTTCACGGTCTGGAAATCCTCGACGCGATTGCGCTGGAAAATGCCATCAACGCTATCCCAGGCGTAGTGACCGTAGGGCTATTCGCCAACCGTGGCGCGGATGTGGCGCTGATCGGCACCGCTGACGGCGTGAAAACCATCGTAAAATGATCTGACGGGGGGAGTCCTCCCCCCGCTAAAAAATTTTTGAAAAGCTAAATTCGGTGACTTGTGTCACGTTTTTACGCCTCATTTGCCGATCCTGCCGCGTTTGTAAATTTCCATAGCATTTTCCTCTGACATTTTGCTCTGTATGACTTTTCTTCAGAGTGCCGACGCAAACGTTCATATTGCTGCAATAGTTTTTTTTGATATGTTGGCTACAGCGGATTCATATCCAGCACAACATCAGTTCAGACAAAACAGGGTCGGGTAAATGGCAAAGGTATCACTGGAGAAAGACAAGATTAAATTCCTGCTGGTCGAGGGCGTGCATCAAAAAGCAATCGATAGCCTTCGTGCGGCAGGTTACACCAACATCGAAT
Source organism: Enterobacter sp. DNB-S2 (assembly GCF_019443845.1). Classification (NCBI taxonomy): domain Bacteria; kingdom Pseudomonadati; phylum Pseudomonadota; class Gammaproteobacteria; order Enterobacterales; family Enterobacteriaceae; genus Enterobacter; species Enterobacter sp. DNB-S2. Next base: position 4,563,917 of record NZ_CP050520.1, on the reverse strand, counting down.
TTCACAAAGGCGCGCTCGATACCGAAGAGCTGAAAGCGTCCATCCGTGATGCCCACTTCATTGGCCTGCGATCCCGTACTCACCTGACTGAAGAGGTTATTGCCGCGGCGGAAAAGCTGGTGGCTATCGGCTGCTTCTGCATCGGTACCAACCAGGTTGACCTGAATGCCGCCGCCAAACGCGGTATTCCCGTCTTCAACGCCCCGTTCTCCAACACCCGTTCCGTGGCGGAGCTGGTGATTGGCGAACTGCTTCTGCTGCTGCGCGGCATTCCTGAAGCGAACGCCAAGGCGCACCGCGGCGTGTGGAACAAGCTGGCGTCCGGTTCTTTCGAAGCGCGTGGTAAAAAACTGGGGATTATCGGTTACGGCCACATCGGTACGCAGCTCGGTATTCTGGCGGAATCCCTGGGTATGCACGTGTTTTTCTACGATATCGAAAGCAAGCTGCCGCTGGGTAACGCTACCCAGGTTCAACACCTTTCTGACCTGCTGAACATGAGCGACGTGGTGAGCCTGCACGTGCCGGAAAATGCGTCCACCAAAAACATGATGGGCGCGGAAGAGCTGGCGCTGATGAAGCCGGGCTCACTGCTGATCAACGCCGCGCGCGGCACGGTTGTCGATATCCCGGCCCTGGCGGATGCGCTGAAGCGTAAGCATCTGGCGGGCGCGGCCATCGACGTCTTCCCGACGGAGCCTGCGACCAACAGCGATCCGTTTACCTCTCCGCTGTGCGAGTTCGACAACGTGATCCTGACGCCGCACATCGGCGGCTCTACCCAGGAAGCGCAGGAGAATATCGGTCTGGAAGTGGCGGGTAAGCTGAGCAAATATTCCGACAACGGTTCTACGCTCTCTGCCGTGAACTTCCCGGAAGTGTCTCTGCCGCTGCACGGTGGTCGTCGCCTGCTGCACATCCACGAAAACCGTCCGGGCGTGCTGACCGCGATCAACCAGATCTTTGCCGAGCAGGGCGTCAACATTGCCGCGCAGTATCTGCAAACGAACTCGCAGATGGGCTACGTGGTCATTGATATCGAAGCGGATGACGATGTTGCTGAGAAAGCGCTGCAGAGCATGAAGGCGATTCAAGGGACGATTCGCGCGCGTCTGCTGTACTGATGGTGCGAGATAAATGCAAAACGGTAACGATAGTTACCGTTTTTTATGTTTTCACCCTCTCCCTGTGGGAAAGGGCTGGGGTGAGGGCATCAGGCCGCACGCCTGTTTCACCACTCCCACAACTTCGATGGCGTCACTACCGCCGGCAACGGCACATCCCACTTCTCCACCGGCAACGCCTCCACGCCCTGACAATCATGCGCATAACCCACCGGCTGCAACCCGTACTGCTGCCAGTTTTGCAGCGTCCGGTCGTAAAAACCGCCGCCCATCCCTAAACGCTGGCCCTGTTCATCAAACGCCACCAGCGGCGTGATCAGCACATCCAGCTGTGACAGCGGGAGCACGTCGCGCACGTCGAGTTTCGGCTCGGTGATTTTCAGGCGATTCACCACCAGCTCGCTGTGCGGGTGATAGTGCAGAAACAGCAAATTCCCCTCGCTGAACGGGTGCAGCACCGGCAGATAGACCTTCTTCCCGGCGCGCCAGAGCTGCTCTATCAGCGGTTGGGTATCCAGTTCTCCATCAAATGACAGAAACAGCGCAACGGTGTGCGCCATCACGACAGGGGGATACGCCATCATACGGGCGGCGGCCTGCTGGGCAAAATGCGCTTGCTGATCGGCGGTTAACGCACGGCGGCGCTGACGAATTAACTGACGGATGTCCTGGCGTGAAGCAGAAACTTCAGGGAATTGGGTCATGGTAGTCGGTAGAAGAAAAGAGAGGGAATCTCCGAGATGCCGCCGCAGGCTGTAACCCTTGAACCCTTGGTTCAAGGTGAATGTGTCGTCATAGTTTTAAGGCTTCTCGGACGGACCGAGCATGCTCACCAACCATGGAGCGCCACATTCTTGTGGTATGAAATATCGGCTCAGGGGACTGGCCCGCTTGCGAACATCTCAGAGAAATTTTGTCTTCACAGTTACTCTACCATAGTCAACTGAGAAGTGTTATTCAAACTTTGGTCCCGGTCTTTCGGGATTGCGACCTTGATCAAGCAATGCCTGTTCTATGGTCTGCTGGAGCATTTTAATGCGCTGCTCCATGCTTGCCGCGTAGTCGCGGGTCTTCGCTTTTTCCTGAGTCAGTTCATAGCTGATGTTCAACGCGGCGATGAAAACCAGCTGCTCAGTATTTGTGACTCTAGTGCGTTCTTTTAGATCTTGCAACCGCTGATTCAAATCGTCCGCTGCCTGATTCAAAGCATCCCTTTGTTCAGGCGGACAATTCACTCGCAGTGAACGGCCAAAAATCTGGAGATCGACGGGTTGTGCAGACATGCCACCTTCCTGCTGATTGACTGCGCTGCCTTCGCTTACTGCCCCGGGGGCTGCGAAGGGGCGACACTATAGCTACCCTGATGTGAAGATACAAGCCCTTTTCTGGTATCACCAGGGTCCAAAGTGGTAGCATATCATGAAACTTCCCCCCTTTGATGACGAATGCTCATGTCTATACAGAACGAAATGCCTGGTTACAAGGATTTAAACCAGTTACTGAACCAGCAGGGAGTCGGTTTAACCCCTGCCGAAATGCACGGTCTGATCAGTGGCATGCTGTGCGGCGGAAACAGCGACAGCTCATGGCAGCCGCTGATCCACGACCTCACGAATGAAGGGCTGGCGTTTGGTCACGAGCTGGCGGAAGCGCTGCGTAAAATGCACGCCGCAACCAGCGATTCGCTGGAAGACGATGGCTTCCTTTTTCAGCTTTATCTGCCTGAAGGCGACGACGTCAGCGTGTTCGATCGCGCCGATGCGCTGGCCGGCTGGGTAAACCACTATCTGCTGGGGCTGGGCGTGACGCAGCCTAAACTGGATAAAGTGACCGGCGAAGCGGGTGAAGCGATTGACGACCTGCGTAACATTGCCCAGCTCGGCTACGATGAAGACGAAGACCAGGAAGAGCTGGAAATGTCTCTTGAAGAGATTATCGAGTACGTGCGCGTGGCGGCACTGCTGTGCCACGATAATTTCACGCGCTCACAGCCGACCGCGCCGGAAGTCCGCAAGCCAACCTTACATTAAGAAAAATAACGCACAGGAGGGTGTCATGGTTATCTCGAGTCAAGAGTATTCGCGCCGCCGTCAGGCGCTGCTGGCAACAATGCAGCCGGGCAGCGCCGCGCTGATTTTTGCTGCGCCCGAAGTCACGCGCAGCGCCGACAGCGAATACCCCTATCGCCAGAGCAGCGATTTCTGGTACTTCACCGGCTTTAACGAGCCGGAAGCGGTGCTGGTGCTGATTAAGAGCAATGACACCCACAACCACAGCGTGATTTTCAACCGCGTGCGCGATCTGACGGCCGAAATCTGGTTTGGTCGCCGCCTGGGCCAGGAGGCCGCACCGGCGAAGCTGGGCGTTGACCGTGCTCTGGCGTTTAGCGAAATCAACCAGCAGCTCTATCAGCTGCTTAACGGCCTCGACGTGCTCTATCACGCGCAGGGCGAATATGCCTACGCCGATGAGATTGTTTTCACCGCGCTGGATAAGCTGCGCAAAGGCTCGCGGCAGAACCTGTCCGCGCCGGCCACGCTGACGGACTGGCGTCCGGTGGTGCATGAAATGCGCCTGTTCAAGTCTGAAGAAGAGCTGAATTTGATGCGTCGTGCGGGCGAAATCAGCGCCCTGGCGCACACCCGCGCCATGGAAAAGTGCCGTCCCGGGATGTTCGAATACCAGCTGGAAGGCGAAATACATCACGAATTTAACCGCCACGGCGCGCGTTATCCCTCCTACAACACCATTGTTGGCGGCGGAGAAAACGGCTGCATTCTGCACTACACCGAAAACGAAAGCGCGCTGCGCGACGGCGATCTGGTCCTGATTGACGCCGGTTGCGAATATCAGGGCTACGCGGGAGACATCACCCGTACCTTCCCGGTGAACGGTAAATTCTCACCGGCACAGCGCGCCATTTACGACATCGTTCTCGAGTCGCTTGAGACGGCGCTCAGGCTGTATCGTCCCGGTACCTCCATGCAGGAAGTGACCGGCGAAGTGGTGCGCATCATGATTACCGGCCTGGTCAGGCTCGGGATCCTGAAAGGGGAGGTCGACACCCTGATCGCTGAAAATGCGCATCGACCGTATTTCATGCACGGCCTGAGCCACTGGCTGGGGCTGGATGTGCATGACGTTGGCGCGTACGGCACCGACCGTTCGCGCGTGCTGGAGCCGGGCATGGTGTTAACCGTGGAGCCAGGCCTGTATATCGCGCCGGATGCCGACGTGCCTGAAGAGTACCGCGGGATTGGCATTCGCATCGAAGACGACATCGTGATCACCGAAACCGGTAACGAAAACCTGACCGCGAGCGTCGTGAAAAACGCTGACGATATCGAGGCGCTGATGGCAGCGGCACGCGCATGAGCGTGATTATCGTTGGCGGCGGCATGACCGGGGCCACGCTGGCGCTGGCCATTTCGCATTTGACGAAGGGGCAGCTTCCGGTGCACCTGGTGGAAGCCGTCGCGCCGCAGGCAAAAAATCATCCCGGTTTTGATTCCCGCGCTATTGCCCTGGCGCAGGGTACCTGCCAGCAGCTGTCCCGTATTGGCATCTGGCAGGCCATCGCCGATTGCGCGACGGCAATTAACACCGTTCACGTAAGCGATCGCGGCCATGCTGGCTTTGTCACGCTGGATGCGCAGGATTACCGCATTGACGCGCTGGGTCAGGTTGTCGAGCTGCACGACGTCGGATTGCGTCTGTTTCGTCTGCTCCAGGATGCGCCGGGCGTCACGCTGCATTGTCCGGCGCGCGTGGCCAGCGTGAGCCGCAGTGAGGCGTCGGTCAGCGTGACGCTTGAAAACGGCACCGTGCTTGAAGGCCAGCTTCTGGTCGCCGCGGACGGCTCGCGCTCATCGCTCGGCGCCCAGTGCGGCGTGGAGTGGCGTCAGCAGCCTTACGGGCAGGTTGCGGTCATTGCGAATGTCGCGACCGCAGCTGAACACCACGGCAGGGCGTTTGAACGCTTTACGCAGCATGGCCCGCTGGCGATGCTGCCGATGTCGGACGGGCGCTGTTCCCTGGTCTGGTGCCAACCGCAGGATAAGGCCGAAGAGGTTAAAGCCTGGTCAGACGAACGTTTTTGTACCGAGCTGCAGAAAGCCTTTGGCTGGCGGCTGGGGCGTATTACCCATGCTGGACAGCGGGCGGTTTACCCGCTTTCGCTGACTACTGCCTCTCAGTCCATCTCCCATCGTCTGGCGCTTGTCGGTAATGCCGCTCAGACGCTGCACCCCATCGCGGGGCAGGGGTTCAACCTTGGCCTGCGGGATGTCATGAGCCTGGCGGAAACCCTTTCGCAGGCGTGGGGCGAACAAAAAGACTGTGGCGCATACCCGGTGCTCAGCCATTACCAGAAGCGCCGCCAGGTGGATAAAGAGGCGACGATTGGCGTCACCGACGGCTTAGTCCATCTCTTTGCCAATCGCTGGGCGCCGCTGGTTGCGGGTCGCAACCTCGGGCTAATGGCGATGGAATTATTCATTCCGGCACGTGACGTGCTGGCGCAGCGGACTCTTGGTTGGGTCGCGCGTTAAGGAGTTATCACCGTGCAAAATGTTGATGTCGCCATTGTTGGCGGCGGTATGGTCGGACTGGCTCTGGCCTGTGGTTTACAGGGCAGCGGCCTGCGCGTGGCGGTGCTGGAGCAAAAGCAGCCTCAGCCCGTTGCGCCAGATGCCCCGCCGGAACTCCGCGTCTCGGCGATCAATGCCGCCAGCGAGAAATTGCTGACGCACCTTGGCGTCTGGGCAGATATTGTGGCGCAGCGCGCCAGCTGCTACCACGGCATGGAAGTGTGGGATAAAGACAGCTTTGGTCATATTGCTTTTGATGATGAAAGCATGGGCTACAGCCATCTGGGTCATATCGTCGAAAACGCGGTGATCCACCACGCGCTGTGGCAGAAAGCGCAGCAGTGCAGCGACGTGACGCTGATTGCGCCTGCGCAGATCCAGCAGGTGGCGTGGGGTGAAAACGAGGCGTTTATCACCTTACAGAGCGGCGACATGCTGACCGCGCGTCTGGTGGTCGGTGCTGACGGTGCGAACTCCTGGCTGCGGAATAAAGCCGATATCCCGCTGACCTTCTGGGATTACCGCCATCATGCTCTGGTGGCGACGATCCGTACCGAGGAGCCGCACGGCGGCGTGGCGCGGCAGATTTTCCACAACGACGGCATTCTGGCGTTCCTGCCGTTTGCCGATCCGCACCTGTGCTCGATTGTCTGGTCCCTGGTGCCTGAAAAAGCCCAGCTGATGCAGGAGGCGACGCCGGATGCCTTTAACCAGGCGCTGTGCATGGCGTTTGATAACCGCCTTGGCTTGTGCACCCTTGAAAGCGAGCGGCAGGTGTTCCCGTTAACCGGCCGCTACGCGCGTCAGTTTGCGGCGCACCGTCTGGCGCTGGTCGGTGATGCGGCGCATACCATTCATCCGCTGGCAGGGCAGGGCGTCAACCTTGGCTTTATGGACGCGGCGGAGCTGGTTGAGGAACTGCGTCGCCTGCATCGCGAAGGCAAAGATATCGGCCAGCATCTTTACCTGCGTCGCTACGAGCGCAGCCGCAAGCACAGTGCGGCGATGATGCTGGCGGGCATGCAGGGCTTCCGCGAGCTGTTTGCCGGCGCAAATCCGGCGAAAAAACTGCTGCGCGATATTGGTCTTAAACTGGCCGATACGCTTCCTGGCGTCAAACCTCAACTTCTTCGCCAGGCGATGGGTCTTAACGATCTTCCCGACTGGTTACGCTAATCTCGATCCCCGTCACACTTTATTTTCCCGGCCTCTGCGCCGGGGAAATTCCCTCGTTTGAAATATTCTAATTTCACGTCATTTTTCGCATTAGAAAATCTAATCTACGAGATTTTATGTTACGGAAATTCGGCCCGTTTTTCCGCATGAAATATCACCATGTGCTAAATCCTGTTAGATCATTGTTAATTTTGTGCGGGGTTAATCGCATTTTTCCAGTGAATAACTCTGTAGGCTTTTTAGCGTTTTTTGGTCATAAGCTAATGTGATGACCCGTTTTACCTTATGGTTAACCGCCGGTTTCGGTGGTAAGTTCGGGTAAAAGAGAACGTTTGCGTCGGCGCCAGGTAACGGGGCCGACACCGGGTTTCACGGTGAATTTTTCAACGAGGACAAGATGGCTCAACAGACTCCTTTGTACGAACAACACGTGTTATGCGGCGCCCGCATGGTGGACTTCCATGGCTGGATGATGCCGCTGCACTACGGCTCGCAGATTGATGAGCACCACGCGGTGCGCACCGATGCCGGTATGTTCGACGTGTCCCACATGACGATTGTCGATCTGCGCGGTAGCCGCACCCGGGAGTTTTTGCGTTATCTGCTGGCAAACGACGTCGCCAAACTGAAAACGCCGGGTAAAGCGCTCTATACCGGCATGCTGAACGCCTCGGGCGGCGTGATTGATGACCTTATCGTCTATTACTTCACTGAAGATTTCTTCCGCCTCGTTGTCAACTCCGCCACCCGCGAAAAAGACCTCTCCTGGATCACCCAACACGCCGAACCTTATGCCATCGACATCACCGTCCGTGACGACCTGTCGCTGATCGCCGTACAGGGGCCGAACGCGCAGGCGAAAGCCGCATCTCTGTTTAACGACGAGCAGCACAAAGCAACCGAAGGCATGAAGCCGTTCTTCGGCGTGCAGGCGGGCGATCTGTTTATCGCCACCACCGGCTACACCGGTGAAGCGGGCTACGAAATTGCGATGCCGAACGAGAAGGCCGCTGATTTCTGGCGCGCGCTGGTGGAAGCGGGCGTGAAGCCTGCGGGTCTGGGCGCGCGCGATACGCTGCGTCTGGAAGCGGGGATGAACCTCTACGGTCAGGAGATGGATGAAGGCGTCTCTCCGCTGGCCGCCAACATGGGCTGGACCATCGCATGGGAACCGGCTGACCGTGATTTTATTGGCCGTGAAGCGCTGGAGATGCAGCGCGAGAAGGGCACTGAACAGCTGGTGGGTCTGGTGATGACCGAGAAGGGAGTGCTGCGCGGTGAACTGCCGGTGCGCTTTACCGATGCTGACGGCAATCCTCGCGAAGGCGTGATCACCAGCGGTACCTTCTCCCCGACGCTGGGCTACAGTATTGCACTGGCACGCGTGCCGGCGGGCATTGGCGAAACGGCGGTGGTGCAAATCCGCAACCGCGAAATGCCGGTCAACGTGACCAAACCGATTTTTGTTCGCGCCGGTAAGCCGGTCGCCTAATCATTTTTATCAGGAGAACTTCAATGAGCAATGTGCCAGCAGAACTGAAATACAGCAAAGAACACGAGTGGCTGCGCAAAGAGGCGGACGGCACTTACACCGTAGGGATCACCGAGCACGCGCAAGAGCTGCTGGGCGACATGGTGTTTGTTGACCTGCCTGACGTGGGCACGACCGTTAGCGCGGGCGATGACTGCGCCGTGGCGGAGTCCGTAAAAGCGGCATCTGACATCTATGCTCCTGTGAGCGGCGAAATCGTTGCCGTCAACGACGCGCTGAGCGATTCGCCAGAGCTGGTGAACAGCGAGCCTTATGAAGGCGGCTGGATCTTCAAGATCAAAGCCAGCGACGAATCTCAGGTTGCCGCGCTGCTGGATGCGACCGCGTACGAAGCACTGTTAGAAGACGAGTAATCGTTTATCCCCCTCTCCTTTCGGGAGAGGGCAGGGGCGAGGGTGCCCATCTTCCCCTCACCCTAACCCTCTCCCAGAGGGAGAGGGAACTTAAATTCACTGCACGTTTCAGGAACCATCGCTCATGACACAGACTTTAAGCCAGCTTGAAAACCGTGGCGCCTTCATTGAACGTCACATTGGGCCGGATGCTCAGCAACAGCAGGAGATGCTTAAGACAGTTGGCGCGGATTCATTAAACGCACTGATCGGCCAGATTGTGCCAAAAGACATCCAGCTTGCCACGCCGCCTCAGGTGGGGGAAGCCACCACGGAATTCGCCGCGCTGGCGGAGCTGAAGGCTATCGCAGGCATGAACAAGCGCTATAAGTCTTACATTGGCATGGGCTACACCAACGTGCAGTTACCGCCAGTTATCCTGCGCAACATGCTGGAAAACCCGGGCTGGTACACCGCTTACACCCCGTACCAGCCGGAAGTCTCTCAGGGCCGTCTGGAAGCGCTGCTGAACTTCCAGCAGGTGACGCTGGATCTGACCGGTATGGATATCGCCTCCGCCTCGCTGCTGGATGAAGCGACCGCCGCCGCCGAAGCGATGGCGATGGCAAAACGCGTGAGCAAGCTGAAAAATGCCAACCGCTTCTTCGTGGCGGCGGACGTGCATCCCCAGACGCTGGACGTGGTGCGTACCCGCGCGGAAACCTTCGGCTTTGACGTGATCGTCGACGACGCTGACAAAGTGCTGGATCACCAGGACGTCTTCGGCGTGCTGCTGCAGCAGGTGGGGACAACGGGCGAAGTACACGACTACGGCGCGCTGATTGCCGAGCTGAAAACCCGCAAAGTGGTTGTCAGCGTTGCCGCCGATTTTATGGCGCTGGTGCTGCTGACGGCGCCGGGTAAACAGGGCGCAGATATCGTATTCGGTTCAGCGCAACGCTTCGGCGTGCCGATGGGCTACGGCGGCCCGCACGCGGCGTTCTTCGGCGCGAAAGATGAATTCAAACGCTCTATGCCTGGCCGCATCATCGGCGTCTCAAAAGACGCTGCCGGTAACACCGCGCTACGCATGGCGATGCAAACCCGCGAGCAGCACATCCGCCGCGAGAAAGCGAACTCCAACATCTGTACCTCCCAGGTGCTGCTGGCAAACATCGCCAGCCTGTACGCCGTGTTCCACGGCCCGGCTGGTCTGAAACGCATTGCCAGCCGCATTCACCGTCTGGCCGATATTCTGGCCTGCGGTCTGCAGCAGAAAGGCCTTAAGCTGCGCCACGCTCACTACTTCGACACCCTGTGTGTGGAAGTGGCGGACAAAGCGGCCGTGCTGGCGAGCGCGAATGCAGCAGAGATCAACCTGCGCAGCGACATCCACAACGCCGTCGGCATTACGCTGGATGAAAGCACCACCCGCGACGATATCCTGAACCTGTTCAGCGTGTTGCTGGGTGACGCGCACGGTCTGGACATTGATGCGCTCGACAAAGAGGTCGCGCTCGACAGCCGCTCCATTCAGGAAAGCATGCTGCGTAACGATACGATCCTGACGCATCCGGTGTTTAACCGCTACCACAGCGAAACCGAGATGATGCGCTATATGCACTCTCTGGAGCGCAAGGATCTGGCGCTGAACCAGGCGATGATCCCGCTGGGCTCGTGCACCATGAAGCTGAACGCCGCGGCGGAGATGATCCCGATCACCTGGCCTGAATTCTCCGAGCTGCACCCGTTCTGCCCGCCAGAGCAGGCTGAAGGTTATCATATGATGATCAACCAGCTTTCCGACTGGCTGGTGAAACTGACCGGTTATGACGCGCTCTGCATGCAGCCGAACTCCGGCGCGCAGGGCGAATACGCGGGCCTGCTGGCGATCCGTCACTATCACGAAAGCCGCAACGAAGGTCACCGCGATATCTGCCTGATCCCAAGCTCCGCCCACGGTACCAACCCGGCCTCTGCCCAGATGGCGGGCATGGAAGTGGTGGTGGTGGCGTGCGATAAGAACGGCAACATCGATCTGGCCGACCTGCGCGCGAAAGCCGAGCAGGCGGGCGACAAGCTCTCCTGCATCATGGTGACCTACCCGTCTACCCACGGCGTGTACGAAGAGACCATCCGTGAAGTGTGCGAAGTGGTGCACAAGTACGGCGGTCAGGTTTACCTCGACGGCGCGAACATGAACGCTCAGGTGGGCATTACCTCTCCGGGCTTTATCGGCGCGGACGTGTCGCACCTGAACCTGCACAAAACCTTCTGCATCCCGCACGGCGGTGGCGGCCCGGGCATGGGCCCAATCGGCGTGAAAGCGCACCTGGCACCGTTTGTGCCTGGCCACAGCGTAGTGCAGATTGAAGGCATGCTGACCCGTCAGGGCGCGGTCTCTGCGGCACCGTTCGGTAGCGCCTCTATCCTGCCAATCAGCTGGATGTACATCCGCATGATGGGCGCGGAAGGGCTGAAGCAGGCGAGCCAGGTGGCGATCCTGAACGCCAACTATATTGCGACTCGTCTGAAGTCTGCCTTCCCGGTGCTCTATACCGGCCGCGACGGTCGCGTGGCGCACGAGTGCATCCTCGATATTCGTCCTCTGAAAGAAGCGACGGGCATCAGCGAGCTGGATATCGCCAAGCGCTTGATTGACTACGGCTTCCACGCGCCAACCATGTCGTTCCCGGTAGCGGGTACGCTGATGGTTGAGCCGACCGAGTCTGAAAGCAAAGCCGAGCTGGACCGCTTTATCGACGCGATGCTGGCCATCCGCATGGAGATCGATCGCGTGCAGGACGGCGAATGGACGCTGGAAGATAACCCGCTGGTTAACGCTCCGCACACCCAGCATGAGATGGTTTCCGAGTGGAACCACGGTTATTCCCGCGAGCTGGCCGTCTTCCCGGCAGGCGTGGCAAACAAGTACTGGCCGACCGTGAAGCGTCTTGATGACGTGTACGGCGACCGTAACCTGTTCTGCTCCTGCGTGCCGATGAGCGAATACCAGTAATATTATTGGTGTAGTCATAAAGGCCGGGTAAGGCGAAGCCGCCACCCGGCTTTTTTATTGGGAGAAGAAAATGGCAATAGCACTGGTCACCGGCGCCAGCCGGGGCATTGGGAAAGCCACCGCGCTGCAGCTGGCGCGCGAAGGCTACACCGTGGCGGTGAACTATCACCACAACATTAAAGCCGCGACGGACGTGATCAACCAGATCGTTGAAGCGGGCGGTAAAGCCTTTGCCGTCCGCGCGGATATCAGTGATGAAGCCCAGGTGCTGGCGATGTTTGACAGCCTCGATCGTGAAGGCGAGCCGCTTCGTGCGCTGGTCAATAATGCGGGCATTCTGTTTGAGCAATCCACTATCGAGAACCTCTCCGCTGAGCGCATTAACCGCGTCCTGGCGACCAACGTCACGGGCTACTTTCTCTGCTGCCGGGAAGCGGTAAAACGCATGTCCTTCAGGCATGGCGGCAAGGGTGGGGCGATAGTGAACGTCTCTTCCGCCGCGTCGCGCCTTGGGGCGCCGGGTGAATATGTGGATTATGCCGCGTCGAAGGGGGCGGTCGATTCGCTGACAACCGGGCTATCGCTGGAAGTGGCGGCGCAGGGCATTCGCGTCAACTGCGTGCGTCCGGGTCTAATTTATACCGATATTCATGCGTCCGGCGGAGAGCCGGGGCGAGTGGATCGCGTGAAATCGTTGCTGCCGATGCAGCGCGGCGGCCAGCCGGAAGAGGTGGCGCAGGCGATTGTCTGGCTGCTGAGCGAGAAGGCGTCGTACGTAACGGGCAGTTTTATTGAGTTGGCGGGCGGGAAGTAAACCCCTCACCCTAACCCTCTCCCAAAGGGAGAGGGGATCAAGCGTAGCGCCGCCCGGCGTTAAAGTTTCTCGCCGTTGCTGGCAATCACTTCCTTATACCAGTTAAAGCTCTTCTTGCGGGAACGCGACATGTCGCCCGTGCCGTCGTCGTGCTTGTTCACGTAGATAAAGCCGTAGCGCTTGCTGTACTGGCCGGTGGTGAACGACACGCAGTCGATGCAGCCCCATGGCGTATAGCCCATCAGATCCACGCCGTCGTGCGTCACGGCTTTGATCATCTCTTCCACGTGGGCACGCAGGTAGTCGATGCGATAGTCGTCGTTGATGCTGCCGTCTTCTTCCACCTTATCGTAGGCGCCGAACCCGTTTTCCACGATAAACAGCGGTTTCTGATAACGTTCGTACAGTTCGCACAGGGAATAGCGCAGGCCTACCGGATCGATCTGCCAGCCCCAGTCGGATGCTTTCACGTGCGGGTTTGGCACGCTGCCTTCGAAGCCGGAAATCGCATCGCCGGTCCCGCCTTCCGCTTTCACCGCGTTGGTCATGTAGTAGCTGAAACCTAAGTAGTCGCAGGTACCTTCACGCAGGATCTGCTCGTCGCCTGCCTCCATTTTGATGGAGAAGCCGCGGCGCTCCCACTCGTTCAGCACGTAGGACGGGTAGTAACCACGCAGCTGGACGTCGGTAAAGACATAGCGCTCGCGCATGGATTCCTGGGCGAACATCACGTCTTCCGGTTTGCAGGAGAACGGATAGAGCGCCACCATCGCCAGCATGCAGCCGACTTTCATCTCAGGGTTGATGCGGCGCGCGGCTTTCACAGCCAGGGCGCTGGCCACAAACTGGTGGTGCAGGACCTGGTACATGGTTTCTTCCGGATTGTCATGTTCGGTATAGACCACGCCCGAGCAGCAGTAACCGAACAGCGGCGCGCGCCAGTTACGCTGGTTATTGATTTCGTTGAAGGTCATCCAGTATTTGACTTTGTTTTTGTAGCGCTCAAAGACCACTTCCGCGAAGCGCACAAAGAAATCGACCACTTTACGGTTGGTCCAGCTACCGTACTCCTGTACCAGGTGCAGCGGCATTTCGAAGTGGGAGAGGGTGATCACCGGTTCGATGTTGTATTTCAGCAGCTCGTCGAACATGTCGTCGTAGAACTTCAGCCCCTCTTCGTTTGGCTGCGTTTCGTCACCTTTCGGGAAGATGCGCGTCCAGGCGATAGAGGTGCGGAAGCACTTGAAACCCATCTCGGCAAACAGCTTGATGTCTTCTTTATAGTGGCCGTGGAAGTCGATGGCCTCGTGGTTTGGGTAGTATTTACCCGGCACTACTTCCTGGGTGATTTCGCGCGGGACGCCGTGCGCACCGCCGGTCAATACGTCACAAATGCTTGGCCCTTTTCCGCCTTTGTTCCAGCCGCCTTCAACCTGGTGAGCGGCAACCGCGCCGCCCCATAAAAAATCTTTTGGTAAGGTTAATTTTTTCATCGCTGCTCTTCTCAATAAATGGCTTATTGGCATCGAGTCTAGCAAAGCGAAATTGAATGTCACGATATAACAATTCACAGTAAATGTGATTTGTTACACCAAAAAAACAGGGTGTTTTATTCTGTGAGTTTCTTCGCCAGTTTACGTCCGAGAGACTCCAGAATATAAATGACGGGAATTTGCGTGGTGATGTCGTAGACGCCTGCAATACGCGTCTGAGGAACATGCCAGGAGAGATTAAAGTCCGCCAGTTTTGCGAGACGCGAGTGCTCATGGCTGGTTATCGAGAGCACCTTGCAGTGATGCAGGCTGAACTGGCTGGCAAAGCGAAGGATCTCCTCGGTCTCGCCCGAGACGGAAAGCACAATCGCCAGCGCATTTTTCGCCATATCATTGGTGACCGGGAAATAAGGATCATCAATATGGTTACTGAATTTCCCGATATTAGAAAAGAAGCGTGCGCCATATTTTGCCAGCGAACCCGATGTTCCGGCACCGACAAATATAATTCGCTCTGACGATAAAATAATATCAACCGCCTTATCTAATAACGCATCGAACTCTTCATTATTCACGCTTTTAAAAAAGCTGATAATTTCGCTGGCACCGAAATTCGCCTGCTGGGGCTCGTTCTGTTCAAGATAAAGCTTAAAGCGCACCCGAAATTCAGAATACCCTTCGCAGTTAAGCTTGCGGCAAAAGCGCAGGATGGTCGTGGTTGAGACGTCTGCTGCATCCGACAGCTCGCGGATGGTCATGTACATCACTTTGTCACGATTTTTTATGACATAGTTGTAGACCATCATCTCCAGGTTATTGAGACTGGCAATGGCGGAATGGGAGAACATGCTCACAATGGCTACACTCACTCATCAGACTTTTCTTCAGGGAATAATAACATGCAGCCAAACGACATCACTTTTTTTCAGCGCTTTCAGGACGACATCCTGGCCGGACGTAAAACCATCACTATCCGGGATAAAAGTGAATCCCATTTCAAAACCGGCGATATCCTGCGGGTGGGGCGTTATGAAGATGATGGTTATTTTTGCACCATTGAAGTAACAGGAACGTCAACCGTTACGTTCGACACATTGACGCAAAAACATGCTGAACAGGAGAACATGACCTTGGATGCATTGAAAAGCGTGATCGCAGAGATCTACCCCAGGCAGAACCAGTTTTATGTAATTGATTTTAAATGTTTATAATTTAAATCGAAACGCACGTTCGCTGAAATTAAAGTGTAACTGTCTGATTGTAATTTAGAAACGTTATGTTTAACTTTATTTTAGCTAACAGGTGTTCACTGGAATCATTCTCAGTTAGCATAGTTATGCGATGAATAATCATCTTTTGTTTTCCCGGAGTTTTGTATGGTGAGCAGACCATTAATCGCACAGGGATATTCGCTGGCTGAGGAAGTAGCCAACAGCATCAGCCACGGCATTGGCCTGGTGTTTGGGATTGTCGGTTTAGTGTTATTGCTGGTGCAGGCGGTGGACGCCAATGCCAGCGCGATGGCCATTACCAGCTACAGCCTGTATGGCGGGAGTATGATCCTGCTGTTCCTGGCGTCGACGCTGTATCACGCGATCCCGCATCAGCGGGCCAAGATGTGGCTCAAGAAATTTGACCACTGTGCTATCTATCTTCTGATTGCAGGCACCTACACACCGTTTCTGCTGGTGGGGCTCAACTCACCGCTGTCGCGTGGCCTGATGATTGTTATCTGGAGCCTGGCACTGCTTGGGATCCTGTTTAAGCTGACCATCGCGCACCGGTTTAAGGTGCTGTCACTGGTCACCTATCTGACAATGGGCTGGCTGTCGCTGATTGTGGTGTATCAACTGGCGATTAAACTGTCGGTAGGGGGCGTGACGCTTCTGGCCTTAGGCGGCGTGGTGTACTCGCTCGGCGTGATTTTCTACGTCTGCAAGCGCATCCCATACAACCATGCCATCTGGCACGGTTTTGTGCTGGGCGGCAGCGTATGCCACTTTTTGGCGATCTATTTGTACGTGGGGCAGGTGTAGTTTTTTCCACCGTGCGGGCCACCGGCCCTCTCCCACAGGGAGAGGGAGGGCACCTGGATACGATTACTCTTCTAACGAATATGGCAACGGCTCGATGCTCAGCGTGTTCGCATCGTCACGTACGCGGAACACGCTGTCGGCTTCCATGTCGTTGTTCATGACGGCCTGTACCAAAAGACGTCCATCATCGAGTTGTACGGCGGCTAACACGGTGCCGGTGCGGCGCCAGTTATCACCCATCTTCAGCTCTAAGTCTTCACCCGCTTCAGGTACACGGCTGGCATGGCCCGCCAGCGTCCACAGCGCTCGTTTGTTAGCTCCGCGGAATTTTGCACGCGCCACCATCTCCTGGCCGGTATAACAGCCCTTTTTAAAGCTGATACCCCCCAGCGCCTGCAGGTTCGTTGCCTGAGGAATGAACTGCGCGCTGTTTGCGGCGTCAATCACCGGCAGACCCGCTTCGATATTCAGCGCCAGCCACTGCTGACTGTTGTTGAGCTGCGCTTCGCCGCGCAGCGCTTCTGTCACGCGTTCGGCCGTTGCCGCATCCGTGACTAACAGGAAACGCTCCGCAGGGTGTTCAAACCACAGGATGGAGGTCGCGCCTTCGCTGACCACCTGCTTTTCTGCATCCGGCAGTTCGCTGAAGAGATTTTTCAGCGCCGCACGCGCCTGAAAACCGGCCACTCCCAGCAGGACATGTTCGTCGTCCGGGGCGATAGTGACTTTGGAGAAGACCGCGTATTTCTTCAGCTCTTTGAGCTGGGCCTCTTGCAGGCTGCGGCGCTCAATAAAAGCAAAGCCGTCCTGACGGCGGAAGAGTCGCAGGTTGCTCCACATTTTGCCTTTTGGGTCGCAATGCGCGGCCAGCAGGTGCTGGTGTTCGGTCATCTGGCTGACGTCGGCGGTCACCTGGCCCTGCAGATATTTTTCGGCGTCGGCACCGGAGAGCGTTGCCAGCGCCCAGTCATCAAGAGAAATAAGCGTCAGCGGCAGACGCGCAGAGGCGGCGGGCTGGCGAGGAGAAAATGGTGTAAATGCCATAACGATATCCTGAATTGCTTAACGCTTTGATAATGCCTAATGGTAAAAGAGCCTGCAGGCAATGCAAGCGCTTTCAGCAGACCATTTGTGCCCTAAACCGGTTATGCGTAGCGCTACGCAAAATAATGTAATCCGCTGTCTTTGTAGGGATTATTCTGGAAGCCTGCTCGGCGATCGCAATATTCCAGTAATGAAACGGTCAAAAACACGTTACACTAGCTGGTGTCCCCGTAGAGAAATAAAGAACACTGAACGGGGTGCCGACTGTGCCAAACGTAATGCAGGAAACTGAACATGGATATTAACAACAAGGCCCGTATTCACTGGGCGTGCCGTCGCGGCATGCGTGAACTTGATATTTCCATCATGCCTTTCTTCGAATATGAGTATGACAGCTTAAGCGATGATGATAAGCGTCTGTTTGTTCGCCTGCTGGAGTCTGACGATCCGGATTTATTCAACTGGCTGATGAACCACGGCAAACCCGCCGACACCGAGTTGCAACGGATGGTGCAATTAATTCAAACACGGAATCGGGAACGTGGTCCTGTGGCAATCTGATCTTCGCGTCTCGTGGCGCTCGCAGTGGATGTCTTTATTGCTCCACGGCCTGGTTGCGGCCTTTGTTTTGCTGATGCCGTGGCCGCTGAGCTATACGCCGCTGTGGCTGCTGTTACTGTCGTTTGTCGTTTTTGACAGCGTACGCAGCCAGCGTCGCATTAATGCCCGTCAGGGAGAGATTAAATTACTGATGGATTCCCGCCTGCGCTGGCAGGGTAAAGAGTGGGATATTCTCGGTATGCCCTGGATGCTCAACTGCGGCATGATGTTACGGTTACGCAAGGTGGACGGCGGGCGTTGCCAGCATCTGTGGCTGGCGGCTGACAGTATGGATGCTGCCGAGTGGCGAGACCTGCGCCGGATGCTGTTGCAACAGACGACGCAGGGGTAATGCGCGTTAGCTAAACTTTTCAGCCATTTCGCCCAGAATCTGCTCGCACCAGCTTTGCAGGCGCTCATCGCTGAGATCGTACTGGTTGGTTTCATCCAGCGCGAGTCCAACAAACAGCTCGCCGTCGGCAATAATCGGTTTTTTACTGGTGAACTCGTAACCTTCGGTTGGCCAGTAGCCGATAAACGACACTCCTTTCGGCGCCAGCTTGTCATGCAGCATGCCGAGCGCGTCCAGGAACCATTCCCCGTAGCCCAGCTGATCTCCCATGCCGTACATGGCAATGATTTTGCCGTCGAGATTGACCGAATCGAGTTGATCCCAGATGGCTTCCCAGTCTTCCTGTATCTCACCAAAATCCCAGGTTGGGATGCCAAGGATCAGGACATCGTACTGTTCCATCAGCGCGACCGCGTCATCTTTCAGGTTATGCAACGTCACCAGTTCCGGGCCAATGATGTCGCGAATTTTCTCTGCCGCCATTTCGGTGTAGCAGGTGCTGGAACCATAGAACAGACCAATATTCATCGCGTAACTATCTCAATTCTTGCTTTGACTATGCGCGTAGTGTACCAGAAACCGGTCGCAATCAGGCATAATGGCCTGACTGCAGAATCAAAGGGGCTGATGTGGAAAAGGATCTCGCACTGATCGAACAGTTTCTCGACGCGCTGTGGCTGGAGAAAAATCTGGCCGAGAATACCCTCAGCGCCTACCGTCGCGATCTCACCATGCTGGTGGAGTGGCTTGCGCACCGGGGGTTATCCCTTGCGAGCGCGCAGCGTGACGACCTGCAGGCGCTGCTGGGGGAACGTATCGCGGGGGGCTACAAAGCCACCAGTTCCGCGCGTTTGCTCAGCGCCATGCGTCGGCTGTTCCAGCACCTCTACCGTGAGAAGATTCGCGAAGACGATCCCAGCGCGCTGCTGGCATCCCCTAAGCTCCCGCAGCGGCTGCCGAAAGATCTCAGCGAAGCACAAGTTGAGAGATTATTACAGTCACCGGCAGTTGACCTGCCGCTGGAGTTACGCGATAAAGCCATGCTTGAGCTATTGTATGCTACCGGCTTGCGCGTTTCGGAACTGGTTGGCCTGACGATGAGCGACATCAGCCTGCGTCAGGGCGTGGTGCGCGTCATTGGTAAAGGCAACAAGGAAAGGCTGGTTCCGCTGGGTGAAGAGGCGGTTTACTGGCTGGAAACGTACCTGGAGCACGGTCGTCCGTGGCTGCTCAATGGTACGTCTATCGACGTCCTGTTTCCGAGCCAGCGCGCCCAGCAGATGACGCGTCAAACGTTCTGGCATCGCATCAAGCATTACGCCACACTGGCGGGTATCGACAGTGAAAAGCTTTCGCCGCACGTATTGCGTCACGCCTTCGCGACGCATCTGTTAAACCACGGCGCTGATTTACGCGTGGTGCAGATGCTGCTGGGCCACAGCGATCTTTCCACGACGCAAATTTATACCCATGTCGCGACGGAACGCCTGCGGCAGCTACACCAACAGCACCACCCTCGTGCGTGAGTGCCGACGAATTGTAACAGGATCACATATGAAAAAGACTTTCGCGCTGTTCACCCTGCTGGCAGCCTCATTTACCGGTTTCGCCCATGCGGACGACGCCGCCATCAAACAGTCGCTGGCTAAGCTTGGCGTCACCGGTAGCGATATTCAGCCTGCACCGGTTGCTGGCATGAAAACGGTACTGACCAACAGCGGCGTGCTGTACGTCACCGAAGACGGCAAACACATTATTCAGGGGCCAATGTACGACGTGAGCGGCGCGCAGCCGGTGAACGTCACCAACCAGCTGCTGATGAAAAACCTGAACGCGCTCGAAAAAGAGATGATCGTCTATAAAGCGGCGCAGGAAAAACACGTTATTACCGTTTTCACCGACATCACCTGCGGCTACTGCCACAAGCTGCATGAAGAGATGAAAGACTATAACGCGCTGGGCATTACCGTGCGTTACCTGGCCTTCCCGCGCGCGGGCGTGCAGAGCCAGCCAGAGCAGGACATGAAGGCGATCTGGTGTGCGAAAGACCGCAACAAAGCGTTCGACGACGCGATGAACGGCAAAGGCGTTAAGCCGGCCTCCTGCGACATTGATATCGCTAACCACTATGCGCTCGGCGTGCAGTTTGGCGTGAGCGGTACGCCAGCGATTGTCCTGAGCAACGGCTATGTTGTTCCGGGCTATCAGGGACCAAAAGAGATGAAAGAGTTCCTCGACGCGCACCAGAAACAGTTTGGTGGTAAATAATCCGCGTGAAAGCCCCGATAAAATTGCGCCGCCGCGAGGCGGTTGAACCCGTTGATTTACCGGACGATCTCCCGGCGCTGCTTAAGCGTCTCTACGCCAGCCGCGGCGTGCATCGCGCTGAGGATCTTGAACGCAGCGTGAAAGGGATGCTGCCCTGGCAGCAGCTGAGCGGTATCGAAAAAGCTACCGAAATGCTCTACAACGCGCTTCAAGAGGGAACGCGGATTGTGGTGGTGGGCGATTTCGACGCCGACGGCGCAACCAGCACCGCGCTGAGCGTGCTCAGCCTGCGCGCGCTGGGCTGCGATAACGTCGCGTATCTGGTACCGAACCGTTTTGAAGACGGCTATGGCCTCAGCCCGGAAGTGGTCGATCAGGCCCACGCCCGTGGCGCACAGATGATCATGACCGTCGATAACGGGATCTCCTCCCATGCGGGCGTCGATCATGCTCACGCGCTGGGGATCCCGGTGCTGGTCACCGATCACCACCTGCCGGGTGAAACGCTGCCGGCTGCGGAAGCGATTATTAACCCCAACCTGCGCGACTGCGATTTCCCGTCGAAATCCCTCGCAGGCGTGGGCGTAGCGTTTTATCTGATGCTGGCGTTACGGACCCTGCTGCGCGATAAGGGCTGGTTCGACTCTCGCGGTATTGCCGTACCGAACCTGGCCGAATATCTCGATCTGGTGGCGCTGGGCACCGTCGCGGATGTGGTGCCCCTCGATACCAATAACCGCATTTTGACCTGGCAGGGCCTAAGTCGCATTCGGGCGGGCAAGTGCCGTCCGGGGATCAAGGCGTTGCTGGAGATCGCCAACCGCGATCCGCTCAAGCTGGCGGCCAGCGACCTGGGCTTTGCTCTCGGGCCGCGTCTTAACGCAGCCGGAAGGCTGGACGATATGTCCGTCGGCGTGGCGCTGCTGCTGTGCGACAACATCGGTGAAGCGCGCGTGCTGGCCAACGAGCTGGACGCGCTGAACCAGACACGCAAAGAGATTGAGCAGGGGATGCAGGCCGAAGCGCTGACCCTGTGCGAAAAGCTTGAACGCAGCGGCGATACGCTGCCGGGCGGCCTGGCGATGTACCATCCCGAGTGGCATCAGGGCGTGGTGGGCATTCTGGCGTCGCGTATTAAAGAACGTTTCCACCGGCCGGTGATCGCGTTCGCCCCCGCGGGTGACGGCACGCTGAAAGGCTCGGGCCGCTCAATCCAGGGGCTGCACATGCGCGATGCGCTGGAGCGTCTCGATACGCTGTATCCGGGTTTGATGATCAAGTTCGGCGGCCATGCGATGGCGGCTGGCCTGTCGCTGGAAGAGGCGAAATTCGACGAGTTTCAGCGTCTGTTTGGCGAACTGGTCACCGAGTGGATCGATCCGGCTCTGTTGCAGGGTGAAGTGGTGTCCGATGGCGAGCTTTCACCTCTTGAGATGACGATGGACGTGGCGCAAATGCTCCGCGATGCTGGCCCATGGGGGCAGATGTTCCCGGAACCTCTGTTTGACGGTCGTTTCCGTCTGCTGCAGCAGCGCATCGTCGGCGAACGTCATCTGAAAGTGATGGTCGAGCCCATGGGCGGTGGACCGCTGCTGGACGGCATTGCCTTCAACGTTGACACGGCGGTATGGCCGGACAACGGCGTGCGCGAGGTCGAGCTGGCGTACAAACTGGACATCAACGAGTTTCGCGGTAACCGCACCCTGCAGATTATCATCGACAATATCTGGCCAATTTAGCGGCAGTAATCTCTATAAAAAAGGGCGTGGATTCGGTACAATCCCGCTCTTATCACCGCATTTTGACAAGTCCATAAAAGAAAACAGACCATGTTTGAAATTAATCCGGTAAAAAACCGTATTCAGGACCTCACGGAGCGCTCTGACGTTCTTAGGGGGTATCTTTGACTACGATGCCAAGAAAGAGCGTCTTGAAGAAGTAAACGCCGAGCTGGAACAGCCGGACGTCTGGAACGAACCTGAACGCGCACAGGCGCTGGGTAAAGAGCGTTCCTCTCTCGAAGCTATCGTAGATACGCTGGATCAAATGGCCCAGGGGCTGGAAGATGTTTCCGGTTTGCTGGAGCTGGCCGTCGAAGCCGACGACGAAGAAACCTTTAACGAAGCCGTGGCAGAACTCGACGTGCTGGAAGAGAAGCTGGCGCAGCTTGAGTTCCGCCGTATGTTCTCCGGCGAATACGACAGCGCTGACTGCTATCTCGATATTCAGGCGGGTTCTGGCGGCACCGAAGCGCAGGACTGGGCCAGCATGCTGACGCGTATGTACCTGCGTTGGGCGGAAGCGCGCGGCTTCAAAACCGAAATTATCGAAGAGTCTGAAGGTGAAGTTGCGGGTCTGAAATCCGTCACCATCAAGATCATTGGCGATTACGCCTACGGCTGGCTGCGTACCGAAACCGGCGTTCACCGCCTGGTGCGTAAGAGCCCGTTCGACTCCGGTGGCCGTCGTCATACCTCCTTCAGCTCCGCGTTTGTTTATCCGGAAGTTGACGAAGATATTGATATCGAAATTAACCCGGCGGACCTGCGTATCGACGTTTATCGCGCATCCGGCGCGGGTGGTCAGCACGTTAACCGTACGGAATCAGCGGTTCGTATTACCCACATTCCTACCGGGTTGGTAACACAGTGCCAGAACGACCGTTCCCAGCATAAGAACAAAGACCAGGCCATGAAGCAGATGAAAGCGAAGCTTTATGAGCTGGAGATGCAGAAGAAAAATGCTGAGAAACAGGCGATGGAAGACAACAAGTCCGACATCGGTTGGGGCAGCCAGATCCGTTCTTACGTCCTTGATGACTCCCGCATCAAAGACCTGCGTACCGGGGTTGAAACCCGCAACACGCAGGCGGTGCTGGACGGCAGCCTGGACCAATTTATCGAAGCAAGTTTGAAAGCAGGGTTATGAGGAACCAACATGTCTGAACAACAAGCACAGGGCGCTGACGCGGTAGTCGATCTTAACAACGAACTGAAAACCCGCCGCGAGAAGCTGGCAGCGCTGCGCGAGCAGGGCGTGCCGTTCCCGAACGATTTTCGTCGTGACCATACCTCAGACCAACTGCACGCTGACTTCGACGCTAAAGAGAACGAAGAGCTGGAAGCGCTGAACATCGAAGTGGCCGTTGCAGGCCGCATGATGACCCGTCGTATCATGGGTAAAGCCTCCTTCGTGACCTTGCAGGACGTTGGTGGCCGTATTCAGCTGTACGTTTCCCGTGACGACCTGCCGGAAGGCATCTACAACGAGCAGTTCAAGAAGTGGGACCTGGGCGATATCCTGGGCGCGAAAGGTAAACTGTTCAAAACCAAAACCGGTGAACTGTCTATCCACTGCACCGAGCTGCGTCTGCTGACCAAAGCCCTGCGCCCGCTGCCGGACAAATTCCACGGCCTGCAGGATCAGGAAGCGCGCTATCGTCAGCGCTACCTGGATCTCATCTCTAACGATGAATCCCGTAAGACCTTCAAAATTCGCTCTCAGATCATGGCCGGTATCCGCCAGTTCATGGTCAACCGCGACTTTATGGAAGTGGAAACCCCAATGATGCAGGTGATCCCTGGCGGCGCGTCTGCGCGTCCGTTCATCACCCATCACAACGCCCTGGACCTGGACATGTACCTGCGTATCGCGCCGGAACTGTACCTGAAGCGTCTGGTGGTCGGTGGTTTCGACCGTGTGTTCGAAATCAACCGTAACTTCCGTAACGAAGGTATCTCCGTTCGTCATAACCCAGAGTTCACCATGATGGAACTCTATATGGCGTATGCGGATTACAAAGATCTGATCGAGCTGACCGAATCCCTGTTCCGCACCCTGGCGCAGGACATTCTGGGCACCACGCAGGTTCCTTACGGTGAAGAAGTCTTCGACTTCGGCAAGCCGTTCGAAAAACTGACCATGCGCGAAGCGATCAAGAAATACCGTCCGGAAACCAACATGGCGGATCTGGATAACTTTGATTCTGCGAAAGCGATCGCAGAAAGCATCGGTATCAAGGTTGAGAAGAGCTGGGGTCTGGGCCGTATCGTGACCGAGATCTTCGAAGAAGTGGCCGAAGCGCACCTGATTCAGCCGACCTTCATCACCGAATACCCGGCTGAAGTCTCTCCGCTGGCGCGTCGTAATGACGAGAACCCGGAAATCACCGATCGCTTCGAATTCTTCATCGGCGGCCGTGAAATCGGCAACGGCTTTAGCGAGCTGAACGATGCGGAAGACCAGGCTCAGCGCTTCCAGGATCAGGTTGACGCGAAAGCGGCAGGCGACGACGAAGCGATGTTCTTCGACGAAGACTACGTGACCGCACTGGAGCACGGTCTGCCACCAACGGCGGGCCTGGGGATTGGTATCGACCGTATGGTCATGCTGTTCACCAACAGCCACACCATCCGCGACGTGATCCTGTTCCCGGCGATGCGCCCGGTGAAATAAGGCGTTAAGATGTAAAAAAAGCCCCGAAAGGGGCTTTTTTATTGCGCCGCGAAGGCTTTAAGTTTTTCGCGGGCGGTCGTCGCTTCCATAACCATCCACGGGCTAAAGGCCCAGGGCGTCGCGTCCAGCGCGCGGAATAACGCGTCCAGCTCCACCCACTGATAGTCCATCACTTCATCTTCGTTTATCGTCACGTCATTGGTGATGCGGGCCGCGAATACAGGGCAAATTTCGTTTTCCACAATCCCCGATGGGTCGGTTTCCCGATAGCGAAATTCAGGGGCGACGGCGGTGATATCGGTCAGCTCAGCGCCCACTTCAAAGCGGCAGCGGCGGATTATCGCCTGTATCGTCTCTTCGCCGGACTGCGGGTGGCCGCAGACGGAGTTGGTCCAGACGCCGGGCCAGGCTTTTTTGGTTAAGGCGCGCCGGGTGATCAGACATTCGCCGTTTGCGTTAAAAAGCCAGGAAGAGAAAGCCAGATGCAGCGGGGTATGTAAGGTGTGCGCGGCATATTTTTCCTGAGTGCCAATCACCATTCCCTGGTCGTTTACCAAAATAACGTGTTCTTGAATACTCATTGATGCTCCAGTGCCAAAATGCCGAGTGGTTCAGCACCATCAGCCGGATCATTATACGGCATTCTTATACGAACGGTTTGGCGCGTAGAGCGGAAAAGGGCATGACCCATATTCGTTTTGGCTGTTATCATAGTGCGCCATTCACGCTGACCGAGGATCTCTTTTGTTTGCAGGAAGCCTGACGAGAAACCCCATCACCGCCATTTTTTGCCTGACGCTGACGCTATTGCTGGCGGGCTGTTCAGGAAGCAAATCTTCGGATATGGGCAGCTATTCCGGTTCGGTCTATACCGTTAAGCGCGGGGATACGCTGTACCGGATTTCGCGCGCAACGGGAACCAGCGTGAAGGATCTGGCGCGGCTGAATAACCTCTCGCCGCCCTACACCATCGAGGTGGGGCAGCAGCTGAAGGTGAACGGCGGATCGTCCTCGGGTAAAAAATCCTCTTCGAAAGGCAAAACCGCCAAAGTGACGCCGTCCTATCAGGTGCCGCAATCGTCATGGCCGCCGGTTGGACAGCGTTGCTGGATTTGGCCTGCCAGCGGTAAAGTGGTCGCCCCTTACTCACTTTCTGAAGGTGGCAACAAGGGTATTGATATCGCCGCTGCACGTGGTACGCCGGTTTATGCCTCCGGGGCCGGGAAGGTGGTTTACGTGGGTAACCAGCTGCGCGGCTACGGTAACCTGATCATGATTAAGCATGGCGAAGACTACATCACGGCCTATGCGCACAACGACACGATGCTGGTCAACAACGGGCAGAACGTCAAAGCCGGGCAGAAAATTGCCACCATGGGCAGCACCGGTACGGACGCGGTGAAGCTGCATTTCCAGATTCGCTATAAGGCGACGGCCATCGATCCGCAGCGTTATCTGCCTGTGCCCGGCAGCAAACCGAAGTGCTAAGTGATTATTTTATCGCCGGTTAGTTGTTAAGAGGCTTGTATGAAGGTGCGTAAGGTCTATAATGCCATACGCACCTCAAAGCGGGCGTAGTTCAATGGTAGAACGAGAGCTTCCCAAGCTCTATACGAGGGTTCGATTCCCTTCGCCCGCTCCAGCTTTTCCTGATGTTATCTTCCTTTGCCTGTTTTTATCCTGTCCACGCTTTCCCATACAGATATCGTCATGCTGTTGATTGATAACTTCAAAGACGTTATCGCGCGAGCCCCATATTCAGTACTGAATTATCAGACTCCATCAGAGTTTGCAGCACGATGAGTACGACGGGTAATTTAATCAGCACTACTCGCTGACGTTTACATCTCATTATTGGGAAGGTTAGTTAATATTTTGTGAAAGAAGGAACCATGATCGAATAATAAAGCTTTCAGAAACTACACTCTTCTTTATCACGGATTTTTATTTTTTTAGACTTAACGCAAATATTACTACCAATTATAGTAGCCCTCTTTTTGAGACTATTCTCTATTGCGTCGTAGCTGGCATAATTAAGAAAACCAAAAAATATTATCCTTTTATATGCGCTATTACAGCAAAGCCGTCTTTTTTTGCTCGTTATTTTTTTGCTCTCTGAGCCATGCAGCCCCCCTTACTCCTGCTGACCGGGACACCGTGCGTCAGCAGCAGGAGGAACTGTTATTAAAGAACCAGCAACAGCGTGAAGAGCTGGAGCGGAGTATTCCTCGCCCCGCGCCTGCCAGAACTCTGCCTGCAGCCGGCGCCGGGCCCTGCTTCACCATTGATACCATTACCCTTTCCGGCACGACCCTCATTTCCCCGAAAACGCAGCAGGCCCTTGTCGCGCCGTGGCAGGGCCGGTGTCTGGATATGGCGAAAATAACGGAGCTTCTCGCCCGTATTTCTGACTGGTATATCAGCCGGGGATATATCACCAGCCGCGCCTTTCTCACCGAGCAGGATCTCTCCGGCGGCCAGCTGAATATTGTGGTGCTGGAAGGACGGCTGGAAGCGATCCGTCTGGAAGGCGAAACGCCGCGCATGCTGAAAATGGCGTTTCCGGGACGGACAGGCGGCATCCTTAATTTACGCGATATCGAACAGGGGATGGAGCAAATTAACCGTTTGCGCGCCGAGCCGGTGCAGATTGAAATTCTGCCGGGAACGCAGGCCGGATATTCCATCGTTAATCTCACGGGCAAGCCGGAATTTCCGTTAAGTGCATCCGTGAGCCTGGATAATAGCGGGCAGAAGAGCACCGGTGAAAACCAGCTGAGCGGCGTGCTCACCGCCAATAATATGCTGGGGCTGGCGGATAGATGGTTTGTCAGCGGCGGGCGCAGCAGCGATTTTGCCAGCGCGTACGATGCGCAGAATTTCCAGGCGGGCGTCAGCGTGCCGTCTGGCTACGGCCTGCTGGACTACAGCTACGCCTGGAGTAACTACCGGACCACCATCAGTAACCAGGGGTTCAACTGGCTCTCCACGGGCGATACGAAAACCCACCGCCTTAACGCGTCCTGGGTGGTTTTCCGCAACGGGGATGTTAAAACCGGCATTGCGGCGGGCGTGGTTCAGCGCTCCAGCCGCAACTGGCTGAACGACGCGCCGCTTAAGAGCAGCACGCGCAACCTCTCGAGCCTGGTCCTGGGGATTACCCACACGCAAAAAATGCTGGGCGGCGTGGCGACCTTTAACCCGACCTGGAGCCACGGCATGCCGTGGTTCAATGCCGAAACCGACGAAAATAAATCCGGGGATATGCCGCGGGCGGAATTCCGCAAATGGAGCCTGAACGCCAGCTTCCAGCGTCCTGTCGCCCGTAACGCGTGGTGGCTGACCAGCGCCTACGGCCAGTGGTCGCCCGACCGGCTGTACGGCGCCGAGCGCCTGACGCTCGGCGGCGAAAGCTCCGTGCGCGGTTTTAAAGAGCAGTACCTGTCCGGGGACAACGGCGGCTACTGGCGTAACGAGCTGGGGTATTCCCTCTTCACCCTCCCGGTAATTGGCGCGGTAAGCGCAACGGTCGCCGTTGACGGCGGCTGGCTGGAAAAAGACCGCCAGGACCGCTTTGCCTCCGGCACGCTGTGGGGCGGTTCGGTGGGGCTGAGCAGCGCTGGGCGCGGGTACAGCAGCCAGATTTCGGTCGGTACGCCGCTGCGCTACCCCGACTGGCTCGGCCCGGATCATGTGAGCGTTAACTGGCGCATTGCCTTCATGCTTTAAGAGACTCTACGACTATGGATACCCGTCACCCACCCGTTCGTTTCTCGCAGCGTCTGATCAGCTGGATTGTCTGCGGCCTGATGGTCTGGCAGCCGGTGGCACCCGCCGTCGCGGCGGCGCTTACGCCGGCCGGGCAGACCACGGTCGACCGGGCGGGGAACGGGGTGCCGGTCGTCAACATCGCCACCCCGAACGGGGCGGGTATCTCGCATAACCAGTTCGGTGAGTATAACGTCGGCAGCGAGGGGCTTATCCTCAACAACGGCACGGACCGCTTAACCCGGACGCAGCTCGGCGGGCTTATCCAGAACAACCCCAATCTGCAGGCCGGGCGGGAAGCGACAGGCATCATCAACGAAGTCACGGGCGCCAGCCGCTCGCAGCTGCAGGGCTACACGGAAGTCGCCGGTAAGGCGGCAAACGTCATGGTGGCCAACCCCTACGGCATTACCTGTAACGGGTGCGGATTTATCAACACCCCGAACGTCACCCTGACCACCGGCAAGCCGCAGTTTGACGCCAGCGGTAACCTGCTGGCGCTGGAGGTGACAAAAGGCGCCATCACGGTTGAAGGCCAGGGGCTGGACGCCAGTAAAAGCGACGCGCTGTCGCTGATTGCGCGCGCAACGGAGGTGAACGCCGCGATCCACGCGAACGACCTGACGGTGACCGCAGGGGCGAACCGCGTGGGCGCCGACGGCAGCGTCAGGCCGGTTGCCGGCGAGGGCGCCGCGCCCGTGGTGGCGGTGGATACCGGCGCGCTCGGCGGGATGTATGCGAACCGTATCCGCCTGGTCTCCAGCGAGGCGGGCGTCGGGGTTAACCTCGGCAACCTCACCGCGCGGCAGGGCGACATTCAGCTGGATGCGGGCGGCAGACTGACGGTCAGGAACAGCCTCGCCAGCGGCTCGATTAGCGCGAAGGGCGCGGGGGTGGCCCTCAGCGGCAGCCATCAGGCAGGGGGCGCACTGAACGTGGCCAGCTCGCAGGATATGGAGCTCAGTAACAGCACGCTCGCCAGCCAGGGCGACATGCGCCTTTCCGCGGCGGGGAAAGTGCAGATGACGGGCGGCGGGACAAACAGCGCGGGCGCGCTGGCGGTCAGCAGCGGGCAGGCGATGACGCTCAGCAATACCTCCCTTATCTCCCGCGGCGCGGCGACGCTCAGCAGCGGCGGCACGCTGTCATCCACGGGCAGTGCGGTCTCGGCAGGGGAGAGCCTGGCGCTGAGCGGCGGGCAGCTGGTGCTGGACGGCCAGAGCCGGGCCGATGCCGCGGCCGATATCCGCCTGACGGGCAGCACCGTCAGTAACCAGGGGCAGGTGAATGCGGGGCGCGACATTGCGCTCTCCGGCGACAGGGTGTCCAGCAGCGGCCTGCTGGCGGCGAAAGGCCGTCTGGACGTGAACGCCGGAGAGCTGACGAACGGCGGCACGGCGCAGGGCAGCGACGTCACCCTGAAGGGGCAGACGGTGACCAACAGCGGCACCCTGCAGAGCGCCGGCAGCCTGACGTTAAGCGCCGGAACCCTGGCGCAGCGGGGCACGCTGAGCGCGAAGGGCAATGCGGACGTCACGGCGCAGCAGGCCCTGCGTAACGACGGCAGCCTGCTGGCTGACGGCGCGATGAACGTGACCGCAGGCGTGCTTGAGCAGAACGGCACCCTGTCCGGCGCGACGGCGCTGACGGCGCAGGCCGGCACCCTGACCAGCGGTCAGGCGTCCCGCACGACCAGCCAGGGCAATATACAGATTACCGCGACCCGCAGCGCCAGCCTGAACGGGCAGACGGACGCGGCGGGGGCGGTCACCGTCAGCGCCGGCGACCTGACCACCGGCCGGGACGCGCACCTGCAGAGCGGGCAGGGGCTCACCCTGCAGGCGCAGAGCGCCGCGCTGAACGGCACCCAGGCGGCGAAAGGCGCCCTGTCGGTGACGGCGGGCACGATTGCGCACGCCGGGAAATCCACCGGTGACGCGCTGAGCTTTAACGCGTCCGGCGACCTGACCAGCGGCGGGGAGCTCACCGCCGGCGCCATTACTCTCAGCGGACAGAACATCCTCCAGTCCGGCGCCGCAAAAGCGGACCGTATGACCCTGACGGCCCCGGGCGCATCACCAGCAGCGGCTCGCTGGTTGCCGGTATCCTCTCCCTGGACGCTGCCTCGGTGGAGAACGGCGGGCTGCTGCAGGGGACCACCCTGCTCGGCCTGAAGACCGGGTCACTCACGAACCTCGCGGGCGGGTCGGTCTACAGCGCGCAGGATTTAACGCTGAACGTTCCGGTGCTGGCCAACGGCGGGCTTATCACCACCGACGGCACGCTGCGCATTAAAGGCGACACGCTGACCAACCAGGGTGAAATCAACGGCGTCAGCCTGAGCAGCGACTACCTCAGCCTGACCAGCAGCGGACGCCTGCTGGCGGACGACCGGCTCACCCTGAACGGCACTACTCTGGTTAACGCGGGCAGTATTGCCGCCGGCGACCTGCACATCACGGCGGACAGCCTGGAGAACCAGGGCACCGTCGAGGGGACGCGGCCCTGACGCTCGGCGTGGCAGACCTCACTAACCGCGGCGCGCTGCGCAGCGGCGGAACGCTGACGCTCAGCGGCGACACCCTTGCCAGCAGCGGCGAGCTCAGCGCCACCGCGCTGCTGCTGAACCTGACCCGTCAGGTCAGCAACGAGGCGGGCGGCCGGGTGATTGCCCGGGACGGCCTGACGCTGACCGCCGCCAGCCTGACCAACAGCGGGCTGATGGCCGGTACCGACGCGCAGTTCAACAGCGCGTCGGTGACCAACGGCGGCACGCTGCAGGGAACCCGCTCGCTGACGGCGACGGGGGCACAGCTCAGCAACCTGCAGGCGGGCATGCTGCTCTCCGGTGGCGCGCTCGGCCTGCACCACACCACCCTTAACAACGCCGGGCTCATGCAGGGCAACACCCTGAACCTGGCCACCGGCGAGTGGATGAACACCGGTAACGCGCTGGGGGAAGCGGGCGTGACGGCGGCGGTGACCGGCGCGCTGACCAACAGCGGTAAGGTGCTCAGCCAGCAGGCGCTGGACGTTCAGGCCGGCAATACCGATAACCGGGGCCAGCTGCTGGCGAAAGTGCTGACCCTGCGGGGCGACCTGCAGAACAGCGGCCTGCTTCAGGGCAGCAGCACGCTGGCCTGGTCCGGCAACACCTTCGCGAACCAGACTCAGGGGCAGGTGACGGGCGGTGAGACCCTCACCCTGAGCGGACACACGCTCAGCAACGCGGGCAGCCTGCAGGGGCGCAGCGCCACGCTGGACGCCGCAGGCCTGAATAACCAGGGCAGCGTTCAGGCGCTGGACGCCCTGACGCTTGCCGCAACCGGCAGGCTGGACAACACGGGCGCCCTGCTCAGCCAGAACCTCTTCACGCTGACGGCGGCGCAGCTGTTTAACGACGGCCGGCTGGCGGGGAAAGCGCTGACGGTGAACGCCGCGCAGCTGACCAACACCGGCATGCTGCAGGGCAACGACACGCTGGCGCTGACCACCCGCGCGCTGAGCAACGGCGCCACCGGGCAGCTGGTGAGCGGAAGCGGCCTGAATCTGTCCCTGGATACGCTCGATAACGCCGGTCTGCTGCTGGTGAACGGCGGGCTCACCCTCCGGGGCAGCGACCTGACCAACCAGGGCGATATTCAGGCGCAGGACCTGGATTTGGGGCTGGGCAACGCCCTGAGCAATGCCGGGAACATCGTGGCCACCGGCGATGCCGCGCTTCACGCGACGACGCTGACCAGCAGCGGCACGGTGGCGGGCAGAACGCTGACCGCAGGCGCGACGGAGCTGCGCAACAGCGGCCTGATGCAGGGCAGCAGCGCGGTTAACGCCGCCGCTGACCGCTTTATCAACGCGCTGAACGGCAAATGGCTCTCCGGCGGCGGCTTCACGCTGACGGGCGGACAGCTGACGAACGCCGGTACGCTGCAGGGCGCGACGCTGGACATGACCGGCACCACCCTCACCAACAGCGGCACGGTGAACGGGCTGGCGGGGCTCAGCGGCACGTTCGGCGGGGCGTTAACCAATACCGGGCTGCTGCAGAGCGGCGGCGCAACCACCTTCACCGCGGACACCCTGGCGAACCCGGGGCGCATCACCGGCGGCACGCTCTCCCTGACCGCCCGCGAGATGAACAACGACGGCCTGATGCAGGGAACGAACGGCCTGGCGCTCACCGGCACCGCGCTGACCACGGGCGCGGCCTCGCGCACCCTCTCCGGCGGCATGCTGACGCTGGACGCAGGCCAGCTGGTTACGCAGGGCACGCTGCAGGGGAACGGCGCGGACATCCGCGCCACCGGCGACTGGACGCACGGCGGGTCCCTGCTCAGCCAGGGGGCGCTGACGGCCGCGACCGGCGGCACGCTGACCTCGTCCGGCTCGCTGATGAGCCAGGGGCGGGCGGATATCACCGCACAGACGCTGGATAACCGCGGGCAGCTCCTCAGCGAAGGGGACGTGACGCTCGGCGGCAGCACCCTTAAAAACAGCGGCACCGTGCAGGGGAACACCCTCGCGCTGCGCCAGGACAGCATTAACAACCAGGGCACCCTGACCGGCCTGCAGAGCCTGACCGTTCAGGGGCAGCAGCGGCTGATGGCGCGCATGGCGATGGCCGCGCCGCAGCAGGCGCTGATTAACGGCGCAGGCGGCAGGCTGCTCACTCAGGGCGCGCTGACCATTGCCTCCGGGGCGGTGACCAACGCCGGCAGCTGGCAGGCGCAGAACATTCTGCTTAACGCGCAGTCGCTCAGCAACAGCGGCACGGTGCAGAGTGCCGACGGGCTGCAGATGACGCTGGCCGACACGCTCACCGGAACCACGGGCAGTAAGATTACCGCGCTGGGTGCGGCAACGCTGCAGGCCGCGACGCTGGTGAACCAGGGGCAGTGGGCGGCGAAAAACCTGACGCTGACCGGCGGCACGCTCAGCAACAGCGGCGCCATCAGCGGGGTGAATGGCCTGACCCTCAGCCAGACCGGCGCGGTCAGCCAGCAGTCGACCGGGACCCTGCTCTCCGGCGGGGCGCTGAACGTCACGGCGGCCTCCGTCACCAGCGACGGCAAAATGCAGGGGAGCACGCTCGGCATCACCACCGGGGCGCTCACCAACGGCGGACGTCTGCAGGGCGATAACGGCGCGACGCTGGCCCTCAGCGGCACGCTGACCAACAGCAGCGGGGGCGAAATCGTCAGCCGCGATGGCCTGACGCTGACCACGCCCGCGCTGTTTAACTACGGCCTGATTCAGGGCGGCGGCGAGACGCGCGTGACCGCCTCCTCGCAGGCGCGTAACGACGGCAGGCTGCTCTCCGGCGCGCGCCTGACGCTCGGCACGCCGCAGTTCACCGGCACCGGCTGGCTGCAGGCCACCGACCTGATACTCAATGCGGCAAACGCCACTAACGGCGGCACGTGGGTGGCCGACCGGGCCACGCTGACCGGCACCACCTTTACCAGCCAGGGCACCACCCAGGCGGGACAGCTGACGGTTAACTACGGCCAGCTGAACAACAGCGGCACGCTGCTCGGCAACGCGCAGCTGAATATTGGCGCGGACCAGGTGACCCAGAGCGCGGGCGGCAGGCTGCTGAGCGGCGGCAACCTGTGGCTGCAGAGCCGGGGGCTGGACCTGACCGGCCAGCTGGTCTCCCTGGGGGACTTAACGCTGCAGCTGACGAACGCGTTTACCAGCCGGACCGCCGTGGCGGCAGGCCGGACCCTGACCATCAGCAGCGGCGGCGACATCGATAACCGCAGCGTGCTGCAGGGGCAGGCGGTTAACCTCAGCGCGGGCGGGCAGCTCAGCAACAACGGACAAATCACCACCGGCGGCGGCACCAGCACGCTCTCCGGCAGCAGCGTGGCGCTGAACGCCGCGGGCACGGTGCAGGGCGGGGGCGACATCACCGTCGCCAGCCGGAGCAACATTACCGTCGACGGCTTCACCGGCACGCGCGGCTCGCTGACCCTGAGCGCACCGGGTTCCATCGTCAACACCGCGCTGCTGTACGCGGCGAATAACCTGGCGCTTTATGCCGACAGCATCACCAACCGGCGTGGCGACATCATGGCGGGGAACAACCTGTGGATGCAGCGGGATGCGGCGGGGAATGCGAACAGCCAGGTGGTGAACACGTCGGGGAATATTGAGACGCAGGGTGGTGATATTGGGATCAGAACGGCACAATTTTTGAATGTGAGAGATGGTTTAAAGACAAATATCTCCACGGTAGATAAATCTCAAACTATAACGGGATTAGGTGATTCGCTAATAACCGTTCCGATAGATAAATTACCTGACGGTAGTTATGGTATTGCTTATTACCCTGAGGAGCAGCGTTGTTCGGCAGCAGGCAACAATGGCTCAGGCTGTTATTATACTAAGCCAGCATCTGCGGGATATGTTCCATTTGCCTCCACCGTGGAACAAAAGTTCGCTATAAAACAAACCACGAGTCAAGTGGATGCCAATGGTGGGCAGGCCCGTATAAGTTCAGCGAAAAACTTAACTATCAATGCCGGAAACTTAACGAATAACGCCAGTCTTCTTCTGGCAAATAATAATATTTATCTTTCAGGGAATAGTTTATCAAACCAATCTTGGGAGAACTCCGTTTCAACAGATTATTTAATCTACACTTATAAAGGTGTAATTCCTGACGATCTTCAAAAGGTTGAAGATTATAAATATACCTTGAAACCTAAAAATAAGGAAATTGCTGGCTTTAAGCTTACAGGGAGAACAACAGAAAGCGTTGTATACACGGCATACCGCGCCGTCATCCAGGCGGGCGGCAACGTCACCGCAAACTTCACCAGCAACATCAGCAACACTAATGCCACCGCTAACGCGGGCGGCGTCAGTAACGTTATCTCCACCCCGTCGCTGAACACCCTCAGCAACCAGACCATCGGCAGCGGCGTGCAAAAACAGGGGCTGAACGCTGCCGGCAGCGTGGCGGTGACCTCGCCGCAGTGGAACGATCGGCTTCAGGGGGCGCTGCAGCAGCTTAACGGCGGCGGCGCGCTGGAAAACGGCGGCGCGTCCGGCACGCCTCTCAGCAACGTTGCCACCACGCAGAAAGGCGATGCGAACCTCGGCCAGCTGGGCACGCTGGCGAACGCCGGGGTCACCACCGCCGATCTCCGAACCGCTCAGGGCGGCGCCGTCGGGCACTATCAGGGCCAGCGCGTCGATACCAGCGCTTACCCGCTGCCGTCGGGCAACAACGGCTATTTTGTCTTCTCCGACAACCCGAAAAGCCCGTACCTGATCGGCATCAACCCGAAACTGAACGGTCTCGGACAGCTTGATCCCGCCCTGTTTGCCGATCTGAACGCAATGCTCGGGATCAAACCGTCGTCCACGGCGCCGCAGGAGACGCGGCTGGCGTTTACCGACGAGAAGCAGTTCCTCGGCTCGTCCTATATGCTCGGCCGCCTCAACCTGAACCCGGACTACGATTACCGCTTCCTCGGCGATGCGGCGTTCGATACCCGCTATGTCTCCAACGTGGTACTCAACCAGACCGGTAACCGCTACCTGAACGGCATCGGCTCCGATCTGGATCAGATGCGCTATCTGATGGACAACGCCGCGGCGGCGCAGCAGTCGCTGGGCCTGCAGTTTGGCGTCTCGCTGACCGCCGATCAGATTGCCGCGCTCGACCACAGCCTGCTGTGGTGGGAGAAAGCCACCGTCAACGGCGAAACGGTGATGGTGCCGAAGCTTTACCTGTCGCCGAAGGACGTCACCGTCAACAACGGCAGCGTGATCGCGGGCAACAACGTCACCCTGAAGGGCGGCAGCATTACCAACGGCGGCAGCACGCTGCTGGCGAAAAACAGCCTGACGCTCGACAGCCAGAACAGCATCAGCAACCTCAGCAACGGCCTGATGAAAGCGGGCGGCGACCTGAACCTGAGCGCCATCGGCGATATCAATAACATCAGCTCCACTATCAGCGGCAAAACGGTCGCGCTGGAGAGCCTGGACGGCAGCATCAACAACCTGACGCAGGTTGAGCAGATTGATATCAACGCCGGCGGGAAGTACGGCAACATCGGCCTGAAGGACACCCTGCTGGGCAACACGGCGTCGATTACCGCGCAGGATGGCCTGTCGCTTGAGGCGGGAAAAAACATCACCGTCACCGGGGCGAACCTGGCCTCCGGCGGCGATATGCTGCTGAACGCGTGGGGCGATATTGCCGTCAACGCGAATCAGATCAACGACGCATTCAGCTCCAGCCGGGAGAAAACCAGCCGTTCCTCCGTCACGTATCAGGGAAGTAACGTCAGTGCGGGCGGCAACCTGCTGGTGAATGCCGGGCATAACCTTGACGTGACCGCCAGCGACCTGAAGGCGGGCGGCAGCGCGGGGCTGAGCGCGGGCAACGATCTGAACCTGAACGCGGCACAGACAAGCGAAAGCAGCCGGAAAGGGAAAAGCGAGTCCCACAGCACCGGGCTCGACCGCACCACGATTTCCGCAGGCGATAACCTGGTCCTGAAGGCCGGGCAGGATATCAACGCCCGGGCCGCCGCGCTGGCAGCGGAGAAAAGCGTCGGGCTGCAGGCGGGTCGCGACGTGAATCTGGCTGCTGCAGAGACCACGCAGGGCGACAGCTATAAATCAGGCCGTAAAAAAGTGATTAACGAGTCGGTTCGCCAGTCGGGAACCGACATCACTGCGGGCGGGAATGTGACTGTTATCGCCGGACGGGATGTAACGGCACAGGCTGCAGATGTCTATGCCGCAGGCAATACAGCCGTGGCCGCCGGGCGGGATATCACCCTTTCCACTGCGACGGAAAGTGACTATGCGTACCGGGAGGAGAAAAAGACGTCCGGTGGGTTCCTCAGCAAGAAAACCACTCACACCATCCACGAAGAGACGCATACGCGTGAGAAAGGTACGCAGCTTTCCGGCGACAACGTTGCTCTCCGGGCTGGTAACAACCTGACGGTGCAGGGCTCATCAGTTGCCGCTGAGCGCGATGTGGCCCTGAAGGCTGGAAATGATCTGACCGTGGAGGCAGCAACCAACACCGACACGCACTACGACATGAAGAAGACGAAGAAATCCGGCGTTTTCTCCAGCGGGTCGGGATTGGGTATCACCATCGGGTCGCAGTCTTCAAAAAGCACCCGACAGGGGGCAAATACAACGCAGAGCGATGCCCGCAGCACGGTGGGCACTGCTGGCGGTAATGTCATCATCAGCGCCGGAAATGACGTCCAGTTGAGCGCGGCAGATGTGGTTGCCGGAAGAGCGAAGGATGATTCCTCCCGCAAAACCGGCCATATCGATATCACTGGCGACAGCATTGCCATCCTTCCTGGACGGGATACGACCACTGAGTCCATGAAGCAGGAGTCCAAATCGTCTGGCGTCACCGTCAGTGTGAAAGCGCCATTTGAAGACACTGTGCGTAACGTGCGCGATATCGTTCGTGGTAAGGGCAACAGTGGCAACAGCACCGTCGATAAAGTGAAGGGGCTGGGGGCGGAAGGCGGTGCGCTCGCGCTTGACGGACCAGGCCAGATGATGGCTATTTCCGCAGGAAGCACCCGGTCTTCCTCTGAGTCGCACTACGAGGGCGAGTTTAACAGCGGCAGCCATCTTGCCGCAGCAGGCAATATCCAGATGACTGCCACCGGTAAACAGGGAGGCAGCAACAGCGGCAATATCCTGATTGCCGGGAGCCAGGCTAAGGCCGGTGAAACGGTGATCCTCGATGCGAAACGCGACGTAGATATCACCACCTCCACAGACAGCGAAAAATACAGCAACAGCACTAAAAATAGCGGCTGGAATCTCTCGAGCGCCCTGAGCGCCGGAAGTGCTGTTCGCGCCATCTCGGGTGGGGGTTCCCACGGCAATCAACTCCTGCCGGGTGGGATGAGCAAGGCGGAGAGCAACAGTAGCGGCACCCGGACCACACAAAACGCGTCGGTCATTCAGGGCTCAGATATTTACGTTAACAGTCGTGACGGCAGCGTGAATATCAGCGGCAGCCTGATGACCGCCACGGACGATCTTCTGCTGTCAGCCACAAATGGAGATATCTCCGTTTCTGCCGGACGCGATACATCGCGCAGTGAGAGCAGCGGCAGCAGCAAATTGCTGGGGACTCTGGGAGGCGATGGTTACAGCGCCACGGCAGGCTACCGCCATGAAAAAAACAGCAGTCGGGAAGATAGCAGCCTCGAAAACGGATTGCGCAGCCAGCTAAGCAGCAAAAACGGTAGCGTTGTCGCGCAGGCCGGTAACGATCTCTCCCTGTCAGGTACGGATATCCGTGCTGGTAAATCGGTCTCACTCAGTGGCGAAAATGTCCTCATGGGGGTGAGCCGGGATACCCGTGACGGTGAAAACCACAGCAGCAGCGCCCAGTATGGTGTGACGGCATCTGCTGGGGGCTGGGCTGTTGAGGCTGCTAAAGCCGCTGAGACGGCTGCCCGCAGCGCAGAAAACGGCGATGATCCACGGCTGACCGCCATCAGAACAGGCCAGTCGGCGGCAACCGCGGCGCAGGGCGCTATGTCGGACTCGTCGCTCATCAAGGCTAAAGTGTCTTTAACGGCGGGGACGTCATCTCAGGACAGTCGTTACCACAGTACCGACACGCAGGGCACCACCATTAATGCCGGCGAGAATGTCTCTGTTCGTGCCGGAAATGACATTGCCGGTATGGGGGTACAGATCGCGGGTAAACACGTGGCGCTGGATGCGGGGCGGGATATTCTGCTGTCTGCCTCCCAGAACACAACCCACTCTGAGAGTAAAAACAGCGGCAGCCAGTTCAGCGTCGGTGTCGGTGTGAGCCTGATTGGTGCGCAAAACGGCATCTCGGTGGAACTGGGAGCGTCACAGCATAAGGGCAAGGAAAACAGCCAGTCGCAGCGCAATACGAACAGCGTTGTCCATGCTGATGAACAGCTTACGGTGAACAGCGGACGCGACACCACCCTGAAAGGTGCGGAGCTGGAAGGTAACCGTGTGGTGGTCAACACCGGGCGCGATCTCACCATCAGCAGCGTGCAGGATACGGCCAGTTATGACAGCAGGCAGTCTTCGTCAGGCGCGTCCCTCAGCCTGTGCATACCGCCGCTGTGTTATGGTGCCTCTTCCGGTAGCGTCAGTGCATCGGGTGAGAATATCACCCAGAATGGTAAGAGCGTTGCTGAACAGAGCGGGATATTCGCAGGCAAGGGCGGCTTTGCTGTCACCACCGGAAATCATACCCAGCTTGACGGCGCGGTGATTGCATCCACGGCGTCTGCTGATAAAAATAGCCTCGACACCGGTACGCTGGGTTTCAGTAATCTCCACAACGAGAGCCAGACCAGCGGCAACGGCTACATGGTGGCGCTTTCCGGCAGCGCGGGCGGCAGCGGCAACGGTGAAAACCGCAACCTGGCACCGGCCATCGGTACGGGCCAGGCAGAAGAGAGCCACACCGGCACGACCTCATCAGCGGTGAGTGGCGGTAGCATTGTCATTCGCAACCCGGCGGGACAGAAACAGGATATTGCTGACCTGAGCCGTGATACGGCTGACGCCCACCACGGCGTGGACGTGAACGGTGATGTGCAGAAGGTCAGGGATAACCTGGCGGTCCAGAGCGAAGGCGCGGCCCTGGCTACCTCTGCGCTGGATGCTTACGGCAAGTATGCGGAGCAGAAAGCGCGTGAATCCAATGCGGCGCTGGGCGCGAAGCTGGCGTCAGAAGGAAAACTGCAGGGCGATACGCCGCAGGAGCAGGAAGCGTTCCTGAAGACGCAGCCCGGATATCAGAATACCGAATACGGTCCGGGGAGTGCCTTCTGGACGAAGGGCAGCGCAGCGGC
Organism: Enterobacter sp. DNB-S2; assembly: GCF_019443845.1. Taxonomy (NCBI): domain Bacteria; kingdom Pseudomonadati; phylum Pseudomonadota; class Gammaproteobacteria; order Enterobacterales; family Enterobacteriaceae; genus Enterobacter; species Enterobacter sp. DNB-S2. The sequence continues at coordinate 4,523,431 of NZ_CP050520.1, read as the reverse complement.
GGGATTACTGGCAGGTGCGCTTGGCGGTAACCTGAAGGCAGGCGCGGCAGCGGGGGCGGCCCCTCTGCTGGCGACCCTGGTCAAGGAGCAGAAAGACCCGACAGCCCGTGCCGCGCTGCACGGTATTGTGGCGGCGGCGCTGACGCAGCTGAGTGGCGGGAGCAGTACGGATGGCCTGAAGGCTGGTGCCATTGGAGCCATTACGGCCTCGGCGATGACCGACCACCTGGTCAGCGCGCTGTATGGAGATAAAAAATCCAGTGACCTGACTGCAGAGGAGAAACGGCTGGTCAGTAGCCTCGTGAGTATCGCGGGTGGGCTGGCAGGCGCTGCGGTGACGGATGGCAGTGTCTCCATGGCGGCGACGGCGTCTGAAACGGCGAAGGTGGAGGTTGAGAATAACTCGCTGAGTAAGGACAAACCAAATATCTTCGATATTAATCCAATGCTGAAAATTGGAATTGAGGATGCAGACGGAGAGTTGCTGAAAGGTGGCGGTGGAATAGCAAAAGATGGGGGGCGTGCAGTTAGTTCCCTGGAAGGAGCGAAGCTAAAAGAATACTATCGACAGGCTGAGAAATATGGGCAAGCTGGGGTTAAGGAACTGGAGAATGGAAATTATCGCTTTTATGGTGATATGACGCCTTCCAGAACAACTGGAGAAATGGCTGGAGCTCGACTGGTAAGAGAGTGGGATCCAAAAACAGGTCAAACCCGAACTTGGTATGAAACACTTGATCATGCTGGCAATATTCGTAGTGTGGCTCCGAAACCCGTTACTAATGATAAGAACCACCATATTTTTGATGCTGATGGGAATTATCAAGGAAGGAGATAAATATGAACGAACTTCCAACGCGTTACGAAATTTCTAGCGTAATTAATAAGTTGAAAGTGGGTGTGGTAGACAGAACCTACGTTGCTCAATGGGCTTTTTCAATTATTGATGCGGATGATATTAGAATCACCGATCAAGTTGCCTGGAAAGTGATTCAAAGCTTAGGTGCTGTCGATCTTCCTTCCTCAGATCGAGATTACTTGTATGGTATTGATGATTTTAATGATTGGTTGCGATTATTGGAATCATGATATTAGAGCTCCCGGCCGCCAATCCGGGATCTTACTTTTATCGGTCAGGAAAAAGAGACAAGGTGGGTGAAGGTCCATTACCTGCAACGACTAACGCTATCATCGATACCCTTTCTGAAACCGGAGATTTTTCAATAGGCTCCGCAGACTATGCTGCTGATGGTGCAGTAGCTCTGAGAGCCTGGCGATAGGTGACAGTTACTGCAATAAAGCTCTAAACGCCCTGGAAGGTAAGCATCAGGGTGTTGCAAATACCATAAAAAACCTGATGAAAACTGAAGCCTGGTCAGCTATTGGGGGAGATGGCAAATCAGGCTCTGGATGGGAATTAGCTCGCAGTGGAAGGTATGGATGCGCTGGCAGCATTGGCTCTACGCAGGATTGTCAAAGCAAAAAAGGCTGCATCCCGCAGCCTTTTCTCCTCACATTCACCCTTTCGGGAACACCCAAACATGCTTCTCAGGCAACGAAAGATGGCAGTGCTGCGGATCCCGAACCTCATGCCCATACGCGCGGATCACAAAATCATCTCCCACCGTGCGGAACAGGTACTCCCAGCGGTCGCCGAGATACATGCTGGTGAGCAGCGGCAGCTCAAGCTGATTTTCCCCTGGCCCCTCGACCACCGCCACGCGCTCGACGCGGATCACTGCCGTCGCTTCTTCACCGCTCTGCACCCCTTCACCGGCCTGGCCCCACAGCACCCAACCTTTTCCTTCAATACGCGCTTTGCCGTCGCGCACTTCGGTGACTTTGCCGTGCAGGCGGTTGTTGCTGCCCATAAACTCGGCGGTAAACAGCGTTTTCGGCGAGCCGTACATCTCCTGCGGCGTGCCCTGTTGCTCAATTTTGCCGTTGTTAAGCAGCAGGATGCGGTCGGAAATCGACATCGCTTCGTTCTGGTCGTGCGTCACCATCAGTGCCGATAGCCCGAGCTTGATAATCAGCTCGCGCAGGAACACGCGGGCCTCTTCGCGCAGCTTGGCGTCGAGGTTGGAAAGCGGCTCGTCCAGCAAAATCACCGGCGGGTTGTAGACCAGCGCCCGGCCAATCGCCACGCGCTGCTGCTGCCCACCGGAGAGCTGGTGCGGGTGGCGTTTGCCAAGATGGCCCAGACCAAGCTGGTCCAGCACGTCCTGCACGCGCTGCTGGATCTCTTTGGCCGGGACTTTACGCAGCTTGAGCGGATAGGCCACGTTCTCAAACACGGTCTTGTGCGGCCACAGGGCATAGGACTGGAACACCAGCCCAAGGTTACGCTCTTCCGCTGGGATCTCACTGCGCGGCGTGCCGTCGTAAACTTTATTATTGCCAATGACAATGGACCCCTGCGTCGGTTTTTCCAGACCCGCAACGGCGCGCAGGAGGGTGGTTTTACCGCTGCCGGAGGGGCCTAACAGGGAGACCACTTCGCCGCGCTTCAGGTTCATGGAGACACCTTTTAAAACAGGATTGTCGCCGTAGGTTAAGTGCAGATCGTCAACCGCTAATTCAATCATGTATTTTCACTCCGAAACGAAGGGCAATGCCCAGACCTACCACGACCAGCAGGATGTTAATGAAAGAGAGCGCCGCCACGATATCGATGGCACCCGCGGCCCAGAGGGAAACCAGCATCGAGCCGATGGTCTCCGTGCCGGGTGAAAGCAGGTACACACCCGTTGAATATTCACGCTCAAAGATCAGGAACATCAGCAGCCACGAACCGATAAGGCCGTAGCGGGAGAGCGGGATGGTGACGTGGCGGGTGATCTGCCCGCGCGTCGCCCCGGTGCTGCGCGCGGCTTCCTCAAGCTCTGGCCCTACCTGCAGCAGCGTGGAAGAGATCAGCCTCAGCCCGTAAGCCATCCACACCACGGTATAGGCCAGCCAGACGCTGAAAATGGTGCTGCGCAGCGAACGCAGCCAGACGATGACGTTTTCACGCATCCAGTCGGTCCAGGCGAACCCGGAAAGCCAGCCGGATTTCAGCGAGTTATCCAGCCACATCGGCAGGAACAGGAACACCCACAGGAACGCCAGACCCGCCAGCAGGCCAGGCACGGCGCGCGGCACCAGCACGCTGTAGTCCAGAAAACGCGTGGTGTTGTCCGGCTTGCGGTGCATGGCAATGCCGACAAACAGGTAGCACACCACGGCCAGCGCGCCGCCAATCACGCCAATCGCCATGGAGTTGACGATGGCGCGCAGCAGGTTGGGCTGCGCCCAGATGGTGCGGAAGGTGTTCAGAGAAAGCTCGTCCCACAGCGAAACGCCCACGCCCCAGTTGGAGATAAACGCGCGCAATACCACGCCGAGCAGCGGAACGCCGATGGTGACGGTGAGCCAGAAGGCAATCACTCCGCCAGCCACCCAGCGCCATTTACCCAGCGGCAGCGCGCGGGCGTGCGAAGCCTTGCCCTTCATGGTGACGAAGCGGTTGGCGGTGCGCATCAGGCGACGCTGGAGCATCACCAGCGGGATGGTGATGCAGATCAGCACCACGGCAACCGCCGCCATCAGGTTATAGGATGGGGTGCCCATCTTGTTCGTCAGCTTATAGAGATAGGTCGCCAGCACCATGTTGCCTTCCGGGTCGCCGAGGACCAGCATCAGGCCGAACACTTCCAGCCCGAGGAAGAACAGCAGCACGGTGGCGTACAGAATGGACGGGCGCACCATCGGCAGGCTGACGGAGGTCATGACCTGCCAGGGCGACGCGCCCGCGGTGCGTGCGGCTTCTTCCACATCGGAGCCCACGCTGCGCAGCGCTGACGAGATATACAGATAGGCGTGCGGGACGTGCGTCAGGCCGGCGATGACCACAATGCTCGACATGTCGTAGATATTCCACGGCACAAAACCAATCAGCGCCTGAGCCCACTGGGAGAGAAAGCCCACCGGACCGGCGGCCACCACGTAGCCAAAGCCCAGCACCATCGGTGAAACGAAGATCGGGACCAGGATCAGCGGCTCAATCAGCCGGCGGCCGGGCAGGTCGGTACGCACCATCAGAAACGCCAGCACGCCGCCCAGCGGAATGGAGATAAAGACCAGCCCGAAAGCAAGAATAAAGCCGCTTTTCAGGGCCTTATAAAAATCAGGGTCGGTGAAAATAAATTCAAATGATTCAAAGCTCCACTCTTTTGACGGCGAAAAGAACGGGGCGGACAGGAAGCTCTGTATCACGATAAACGACAGCGGCGTATAGATAACCAGGGCGGTTATCAGTACGACGATGCCTCGCGGCAGGCTTTGCCACTTTCTGCGTAATGTATTCATGGGGTATCCCTGGTGTTGCGGCCCAGAAAAACGAACTCAGTCGATAAGGGAGCGCGGCGGCCTGCGCCGCGCTCAGACGCTTATTTACCGGCGGCGGTACGCCACTCTTTGATGTACTCCAGGCGTTTTTTCGGCTGCAGGTATTCCAGCAGCGTTTCATCAACCGGAATTGGCTTCAGCGCGTTGCCGAGGATTTTGGTCAGGCCGTCGATATCGTTTTTCCCTTCGATATCGTTACGAATGGAGGGAATATCCGCCTGATTGGCCAGAATGTTTTGCCCTTGTTCAGACAGCACATAGTCCAGCCACAGCTTCGCGGCGTTGCTGTTTTGCGATTGCTGGCTGATGAACGACACGCGCGACAGCACCAGGGTGTAATCTTTTGGATAGGAAATGCCGAGCGAAGGATCGTTCTTCGCGCGCGCTTCCGCGTAGGAACCGAGGATGTTGAAGCCGATCAGGTTTTCACCGGAGGAGACGCGCTCCATCATGGTGCCGGTAGACGACTGCACTGATAAGCCACCTTTGGCGACGTCGGCCAAGGTTTTGAAGTAATTAGGATCGGCGTTGTGATCCTGAACCGAGAGCATAAAGCCCAGACCCGATTTTTCGATGTCGTAGGTGGTGACTTTGCCCTTGAATTTGTCCGTCTGGCTGGCAATCAGTTTCGCCAGCGCGGCGTGAGAATCCGGCACGTCGCCAGCCGGGATCAGGCGCTTGTTGTAGATAAAGACCACCGGCTCATAGGTAGTGCCATAAGCCTTATCCTTCCAGACCGCCCATTTCGGCAGCTGGCTTTGCTCCGGCGATTTATACTCCATGGCGTAGTCGGTGGCGAGCTTCAGGCCGGTGTCCATAGAGGAGCTCCAGACCACGTCGCCGCTCACGCCACCGGAGGCCTGTTCGCTGATGAAGCGGTTGTACAGCTCGGTGCTGTTCATGTCGTTGTATTCGACTTTAATGCCCGGGTAGGTTTTTTCGAAGCCCTGGATCAGCGGTCCGGCGGCCTTGATGTCGGTGGTGGAGTAAATAACAACCTTGCCCTCTTTCGTTGCGGCATCAACAACTTTTTGATATTCAGCAGGATAGCCCTGCGGCAGGGCAGAGAGTGCAGAAGCAGAGAACAGTACAGTAGCGGTAAGCAGAGAAATTCGGAACGTGTTCGACATTATAGTTAACCTTTTAGTTACATTTGAGGAACTAATTGTCAACATAGCGTATCGGGCTCCACCCACAAGAGGGTGAAGCGGGCAATGATTCCGAAGTGTGATTGTCGCCGTCGTTTCAGCAATTAACACCATAAAATCCGCGAACGTTAGCCTGTGAACGGTTCTGGATTACGGTTTATCGGGCGCTTTGCGGTATAACCTTCGCGGATGACCAATATTGCCATACAGCATTTCGACGCTGATTAACCCGCTCTCCACGCAGTATTCAAGGTAGCGGCGCCCCGTGGTTTTGCTGATCCCCACGTTTTCCACCACCTCTTCAACCGACATCGCATCGTCGGGATGCTCGGCGAACAGGCGTTTAATCCGTTCCAGCGTTTGGGGTTCAATGCCCTTCGTCGACGGCGTAATGGAGGCTTCCGCGGCGGGAAGATTAAACAGGCGATCCAGCGCATGCTGGTCGACCACCTTCACCTGCTGCACGGTGTGGATGAAACGCATAAACCGCTCCAGCGAGGCGTGCAGGCGCTGGAAAAAGACGGGCTTAATCAGGTAGTCAAACGCGCCGCTGCGCATGGCGTGGCTGCAGGTCTGCATATCGCTTGCGGCGGTGATGAAAATCACCGAGCATTCGTAGCTTTTCAGTAGCGGATTATCAATTAACTCCACGCCTTTACCGTCCGGGAGATAGTTGTCCAGCAGGATAAGTCGCGGCTGGTGCTGACGAATCAGGCTGCATGCCTGCTCAATCGACGCGGCGATGCCCACCACGCGCAGATGGAAATTCTGCTCGATATACTCGCGATGCAGCTCCGCCAGGTGCGGCTCATCTTCAACTATCACAACGTCAAGTGGTCGGGTCATGCTGTTGCCCATTCGGAATAAACACAGAAAAAATAGTGCCCTGTGGCGTGTTGTCGGCAATCTCAATGCTGCCGCCGGCCTTGTCGATATATCCTGCCACCAGGAACAGGCCAATACCGTGCTCGGTACCCACAATGTCGTTTTCGCTGTCCGGCTTGCTGCTGAATCCCTGGCGGAAAATGTGCGGCTTCAACGCATCGTCCACCCCGCAGCCCCGGTCAGCCACCTCGATCAGCAGCTCCTGGTTACGGTCAGAAATGTAGAGTTCTACCGGCGCGTGGACCGGCGCGTTGAGTGTCGCCTCCACGGCGTTGTCCAGCAGATTACCAATAATGGACATCAGCTCCGTTTCACTCAGCGCGGCAGGCATGCGGGTGAGCTGGCAGGCGGGGTCAAACAGCAGCTCGATGCCTTTTTCGCGCGCGCTGACGTATTTTCCGAGCAGCAGCCCGCACAGCGCCGGGGAGACAAAATGGGCTGAGACAAAGTCCAGCACGCGCTGCGCGCCTTCTGACTGCACCTGGATGTAACGGATGGCCTCGTCATAGTGTTTCATCTGCAGTAGCCCGACCAGAGTGGCGGTCCAGTTCAGCTGTTCGTGGCGCATAATGCGCAGGTTATCCGCATAGCGTTTGATCTGACTGAGCTGGCTGCTGAGCGTGTTGATGTCATTTTTGTCGCGAAAGCTGTATACCCAACCGCTTTCAACGCCCGGTTCGACCTCAATGGCTACCCGGTTGACGATCACCTCGCGCTGGTTCAGCACCGCAATCTGGTCGTGGCTGCCAGCGCTCACCGAGGCGTAGCGCTGGGATAAAAACCCCGGCGCCGTCTGCAGAATGTCTTCCAGCGGTTTACCGATAAGTTCTTTCTCACTTTGCCGAATATCCAGCATTTCGCGTGCCGCGCGGTTAATTAAAATCAGCTGCTTCTCGCCATTAACGGCAAATACCCCTTCGTACATGGCTTCTAATAGCGCGCGCTGCTGCAAAACCAGCTGAGCGATATCTTTCGGCTCCAGCCGGAACATCTGTTTTTTTAAATTGCGGGTAAACAGCCAGGAGAAAATAAAAAGCAGCAGCAGAAGCGCTGCGCCGTATAGTCCGGACTGCCAGAGAATGCGGGCGTTAATATTGGCAATATACGAGGTCAGATAGCCGACCGAGACAATACCAATCACCTGATGCTGCGCGTTGAAGATGGGCGCTTTGCTGCGTAGCGACACGCCAATCCCGCCCTGACGCACGGAAATAATGGTTTTGCCCTTTAACACCTCCGCATTATCGCCGCCGATCATCGGTAAATTAATACGCTCCGGGGATTCCGAATGATAAAGGTGCTGCTCCTCGGTATCGCCAATCACAATGTAGCTGGCATCGCTTTCGGCGCGCAGCGGCTGAATTAACCGGGCTATTCCCGGAATATCTCTGGCCGCTACCATTGCCGCCAGACCCGGCATCAGCGCGATCTGGCTGGCCTGAACCCGGGCGCGCTGGCCGAGATCGTGATGGAGCTGTCGGTCAATAAAATGAAACAGGATTGTTCCCAGCAGAACTAACAGCAGGCAGGAGAAGCACACCAGCGCTAAAAACAGCTTTACCTGAAAAGAGAGTCTGCGTTTCATTCAACCTGCGGAAGTTATGTAAAAGTGACATTTGCCGAGCCTGACATGGGCCAATAGCGGACGCAATCTGGCGAGAAAAGAGTTGTGACCTGGCTTTTCGTTTTCGGCGTTATAGCCATCAGGATCCCGTAAGGCTATGCTTCATTCAGCACGATAATAATTACAGAGGCAATGTCATGGACAAAGAACTACTGGATGCGGGTTACCGGGCCTATACCGGCGAGAAAATTGACGTTTACTTCAATACCGGGATCTGCAAACACTCAGGTAACTGCGTGCGTGGGAGCGCAAAGCTGTTTAATCTGAAACGTAAGCCGTGGATCATTCCCGATGAAGTGGACGTTGAAACGGTTGTACGCGTGATTGATACCTGCCCGAGCGGTGCGCTGAGGTATCGCCAAAAATAAGCGAGGAACCATGGATATTTTGGAAGGCCATAACAAGTTTTACGTCAATGATGCGAACGGCAACCAGGTTGCGGAGATTGTCTTTGTACCGACCGGCGAGCACCTGAGCATTATCGAGCACACCGATGTGGATGAGAGCCTGAAAGGGCAGGGCGTCGGTAAACAGCTGGTGGCGAAAGTGGTGGAGAAGATGCGCGGTGAGAACCGTAAAATTATCCCGCTGTGCCCGTTCGCGAAGCATGAGTTTGATAAAACGCGGGAATATGACGATATTCGGGCGTAAATAACACCGGCGATGGCCGGTGTTTTTTTATCTTACCTGCTCAAACAGCAATACCATCGCGATCAGCACCATTATCCCTCCTGACGCCATGCTCACCCTACGCGCCGCCTGTGGCCGGGTCGCCAGTACCGCTTTCGAACCATACCCCACCAGCAGATAGACCAGCGTACAGGTAATAAGGTGCATCACGCCAAGCGCGGACATCTGCATCGCTATCGACCAGCTTCCGGTCGGGTCGGTAAACTGCGGAAGCAGCGCCAGGAAAAGTAAAAACACTTTCGGGTTAAGGCCGCTAATGCAGAGTCCTTTCACCGCCCACTGTCTCCAGTTTCCCGCATGGTGGGTGGCCTTTTCCGGTGCGGCCGGGTGACGCAACAGTCCGATGCCAAGCCAGAGGAGATACACGGCCCCCGCAACGGTCAGCCCGGTTAACGCCAGCGGATGCTGAGCAATCACTACGCCCACGCCAGCCACCACAATCAGCGTAGCTAACAGATGCCCGGACATTAACCCCATCACCGCCGGTACCACGCGTCGCCCGTTAATCCCGGCGCTAATGGCGTAGGCCCAGTCGGCGCCCGGCGTCATGATGAGCAGAAAAGAAACCACCCAAAAGCCGGCCACAATACTCATTTCCATCGTCGTGAAAACTCCCGCAGTGCGTCAAACGTTGAGAAAAAGAATATCGCTAACCCTGCGAAATAGGCTTTCAATGTTATGCTCATAACACCGTGAAAATGAGAAAATCTTCCACATGGATAGCATCGATCGAAAAATTCTTGCTGAGCTACAGTCTGATGGCCGTTTATCCCTGACCGAGCTGGCGGAAAGAGTGAATCTGAGCCTCTCGCCGTGCCATCGTCGCGTGCGGGCGCTGGAGCAAAGCGGGGCGATAACGGGATACCGTGCCAGCCTCGACCCCGCCAAAATGGGGTTCAACTTCCTGGCGATAGTGTTTGCGACGCTGAAGGAGGGTGACAGAAAGGCGGTTAGCGCGTTTGAAGCGGCGGTGGAGGAAATTCCGCAGATCGTGCTGGCACAGCGTCTGTTTGGCGATCCCGATTATCTGATGCACGTCGTGACCCGCGACCTGTCCGCTTTCCAGAAACTCTACGACGAGAAGCTCTCCGCCATGCCCGGCGTGCAGCACCTTCGCTCTACGCTTGTGATGAAAACGGTCGTGCAGGACAGACCTTTTCCGCTGTAAATGGCCTGCCCGGCAGCGCGCCGGGCAGGAAAGGGGATTAGCCGACAAACATCACCGACACGCACAGCACGCCGACGATCAGCGTCAGCAGGTTGCCAATGGAGCGGTACTGTTTCAGTGACGGGATCAGATACGTCGACAGCGTCGGCATGATAAACAGGATCATGGCGATAAGCGGGCCGCTGATGGCGTAAATCATCGAAATGGCGTTCGGGTTAATGCAGCAGACGGCAAAGGTGATTAACGACACCCCCATAATGGAAATCGCGCGGTTAAAGGCGCGGCTCTTTTTCACGCCCACCTGATTGAGCGACGACTTCACGATCTCCGTCGCCCCTTCAATCACCCCAAAATAGGTGCCGAGGAACGATTTCGACATCGCAATAATCGCCACGATAATCCCGGAAATGCCCAGCCACGCCGGAGAAGAAGGCATCATCGACAGCGCGGACAGGATCGTTACCCCTTGCTCTTTGGCGGCCACAATGTATGACGGCGGAATTGAGAGCAGGCAGCTGAAGACAAAAAACAGCACGCTCAGGCAGATGATCAGGTACGCCACCTTCATGATTTTCTTACATTTATCCATGGCGCCGTCGGCAAACTTCTCGCGACGGTCAACGGCAAACGTTGAGATAATCGGGGTATGGCTGAAAGCAAACACCATCACCGGAATCGAAATCCATACCTGATGCAGCGTATGACGATCGAACGCCATCTGGCTGGTCAGCAGCGAAGGTTGCCAGCTTCCGGTCAGATAGAGCGAGACAAACAGAAAATAGGCAATCAGCGGAAACACCAGGAAGCCCATCACTTTTATCGTGATATGGCGCCCCATCAGGAAGATCAGATTCAGAACCAGCACCACTCCCAGGCTGACCAGAACGCGAACGGCGGTATCCACCGTCAGGTGTTTCGCCAGCTGCTCCGTGAGCGAGTTGGTGATGGCCACCGCATAAATCTGCACCACCACAAAGAAGGCGATGAAATAGAGCGTGGTGATCAGGTTGCCAATCTTCCTGCCGTAATAGTGCGAGACGGCGCCGGTGATCCCTTCATTGCCTTTTGTTTTTGACGACAGGATAAATTGCGCCAGCGCCCGGTGCGGCCAGTAGGTTAAGGGATAGGCCACGAGGGCGGTAATAAACAGGACGATAGCGCCTGCGGAGCCCAGCTGAATGGGCAAGAACAGCGTTCCTGCGCCCACGGCCGTGCCATAGAGAGCGAAACTCCAGAGAGTCTCATCTTTTGACCAAATTTTCGACATTAGAGCAACGTATCAACTATCAAACCATCGGAATGGCGTGCAATTTACCATAGTTATGCCTGAAGAGCGCAGTTGCTTCGACGGAGTTTGGCCGGAACGGGCGTCCGGCCAAAGGCGGTTTAGCCTGCCAGGGCGCGCCGTTGCTGGCGACGCTTAAGAAATTTCTCGCGCAGGCTATCGTATGCCCAGTTATAGAACATGGTGTACGGTAGGAAGAACAGGAAGAAACCTATTTCCAGCGTGAATGCCTGAAGTAGGGTAACGCCCAGCACGGCGGCGACAATCGACACACCAATCACAATAAACCCGCATTCGAACCCCAGCGCATGGAGCGCACGTACTTTTGCGGTACGTTTGACGCGCTGAACGGGCCAGAAACGGTCGAAGCCGAAGTTATAAAGAATGTTCCAGAGCATGGCGGTAGTGGCCAGGATAATGGTCAACCCCCCCATCTCCACCACGGAACGCTGCATGAGCCACGCCGCCGTAGGGGCGAGGATCGCCGTAGCAATCCCTTCGAAACAGACAGCATGAAAGATCCGCTCCGGCAGTTTACGTTGGAGTGCATCCTGATGTTGCATAGTCATAGACCTCATTAATTCGCCGGTATGGGCGTTGATGCAGCCTATTTTCATCGCTAAAGCTGATATATTAAAGATAGTATCCATCGCTAAAGTAGATAGGTTATGCGCTATTCACCCGAAGCCCTTAAGGCGTTTGTCGAGACCGTTGCGGCGGGCTCTTTTTCCGCTGCCGCGCGAAGGCTGCGTAAAAGCCAGTCGACGATCAGCACGTCAATTGGCAATCTTGAAGCCGATCTGGGTTTTGAGCTGTTTGACCGCTCGGCGCGCCAGCCGGTGTTAACGGTCCAGGGAGAACAGGTGCTGGGCTATGTGCAGGCGATCCTGGCCGCCAGCACGCGGCTGGATGAGCTGGCGGTATCGCTAACGGCGCAAACGGAGGCGCGTCTGACGTTTGTCCTTTCCGATACCCTCAACCCGGACGTGCTGGAAGAGATGATGAAGCAGTTTGACGCGCATTTTCCCCATACGGAATTCGAATGTCTGATTGGCGAGGAAGAGGACGTGATCGATCTGCTGCAAAAGGAGCGAGCGCAGATTGGCCTGACGGAAGCGCGCGACAGTTACCCTACGGATATTGGCGTCACCCGCCTGCCGATGCAGACCCGCATGGCGATCTACGTCGCGACCACGCATCCGCTGGCCGGACAACATGACGTTCAGCATGACGAGCTGCACGGCTGGCGAGAGCTGCGGCTCAGCACCTATCTTGAGCGCGAGGCTGAGATCGCGCGCGGGCCCGTCTGGTCAGCACCGAATTACCTGTTACTCTTGAGTATGGCGGTACAGGGATTTGGCTGGTGCGTGCTGCCGTGCGCGCTGGTGGATGAATTTGCCGCCGCGAAATCCCTGGTACAGCTCAATGTTCCCGGTTGGCCGCGGGCGATCGGCATCGATCTGCTGTGGAATAAACGATCCCCTCCCGGCGTTGCCGGGAGCTGGCTGCGGCAGTATCTGCAGGATGCGCGCTGATCCTTGTGATTAAACTCACTATTTTTAAACAATTAAGATAATTGCCAGTAACAATCCTCTACTATCGTCATGTCATTTAACATAGAGGTCGTGATGAAAGATGTCGTAATAGTGGGTGCGTTGCGTACAGCTATCGGCTGTTTTCAGGGAGCGCTCGCGCGTCACTCGGCGGTTGACCTGGGCAGCGTGGTGGTAAAAGCGCTGGTGGAACGCAGCGGGATCGCAGCACATGAAGTTGATGAGGTGATCCTGGGACAGGTCCTCACGGCCGGTGCCGGGCAAAACCCTGCGCGTCAGGCGGCGCTGAAGGGCGGGCTGCCCAATACCGTTTCGGCCATTACCATTAACGACGTCTGTGGCTCAGGATTAAAAGCGCTGCATCTCGCGACGCAAGCCATTCAGTGTGGTGAAGCGGACGTGATCATCGCGGGCGGGCAGGAGAATATGAGCCGCGCGCCGCACGTGTTGACCGACAGCCGGACCGGCGCACAGCTGGGCAACAGTCAGCTGCTCGACAGCCTGGTGCATGACGGGCTGTGGGATGCGTTCAATGACTATCATATGGGCGTGACGGCGGAAAACCTGGCGCGCGAGTACGGCATCAGCCGTGAGGTGCAGGATGCCTATGCGCTAAGCTCGCAGCAAAAAGCGCGTGCGGCAATTGATTCCGGTCGTTTTCGCGACGAGATTGTTCCGGTCCGCACGCAGCGTCAGAGCGGCGAGCCTGTCATCGTGGATACCGATGAACAGCCGCGCACCGACGCCAGCGCTGAAGGCCTGGCGAGGCTGAACCCCGCGTTTGAAATGCAGGGCTCGGTGACGGCGGGAAATGCCTCTTCCATTAACGACGGCGCTGCCGCCGTTATGATGATGAGCGAAAGCAAAGCCCTTGAACTCGATCTTCCGGTCCTGGCCCGCATCAAGGCGTTCGCCAGCGTAGGGGTTGATCCTGCGTTAATGGGGATCGCACCGGTCTACGCGACCCGCCGCTGCCTGGAGCGCGCGGGGTGGCAGCTTTCGGATGTGGATCTGATCGAAGTGAACGAAGCCTATGCCGCGCAGGCGATCTCCGTCGGGAAAATGCTGGAATGGGATCCTCTGCGGGTCAACGTTAACGGTGGCGCGATCGCGCTGGGCCATCCTATCGGTGCGTCCGGCTGCCGAATCCTGGTTTCGCTGGTTCACGAAATGAAAAAGCGCAATGCCCGCAAAGGGATTGCCACACTCTGTATAGGCGGCGGGCAAGGAGTGGCGCTGGCCATCGAACGCTAACCTCTTCTCATTAAAAATGACCTCCTCCGGGAGGTTTTTTTTCGCGTCCTTTTTCTCCCGGCGGTTGAATTGTGATCCGAACATCATTTTCGCTATAAACAAAAATAAAAATGAAACGTTGTTTTAAATATAATTGAAAAGCCCGCTTTATGCCGATAGTATGTGCTCATTATGAAAAACGGAACGCTGTTTCGTTTATTCCCGCCTTCGGGCATGATCACATCTGGAGGTTACCGTGGACGTCAGAGAAAGCATCCACAGTGCGCACGCCAAAACGCTGGATACTCAGGGGCTGCGCAATGCATTTTTAGTCGAGCAGGTATTCGAGGCCGACAGGTACACCATGGTTTACAGCCATATCGACCGCATCATTGTGGGCGGGATTCTGCCCGTCACGAAAAGCGTCTCCGTGGGCGGTGAGGTCGGTAAACAGCTGGGCGTGAGCTACTTCCTCGAGCGTCGCGAGCTGGGGGTGATTAACATCGGCGGGCCGGGCACCATCACCGTAGACGGAAAATGCTATGAGATTGGCCATCGCGAGGCGCTGTACGTGGGTAAAGGGGCGAAAGACGTGGTCTTTGCCAGCATCGACGGCAGCAGGCCCGCGAAGTTTTACTACAACTGCGCGCCGGCTCACTCCACCTACCCAACCAAAAAAGTGACCACCGCAGACGTCGCACCCGTGACGCTGGGCGACAACCTCACCAGCAACCGCCGCACCATCAATAAATACTTCGTGCCGGACGTGCTGGAGACCTGCCAGCTCAGCATGGGATTGACCGAGCTGGCACCGGGCAACCTGTGGAACACCATGCCGTGCCATACCCACGAGCGCCGCATGGAAGTCTACTTCTACTTCAATATGGATGAGGACGCCTGCGTATTCCACATGATGGGACAGCCGCAGGAAACGCGCCATATCGTGATGCACAACGAGCAGGCGGTGATTTCACCGAGCTGGTCCATTCACTCCGGCGTAGGGACGAAAGCCTACACCTTTATCTGGGGAATGGTGGGTGAAAACCAGGTCTTTGATGATATGGACCACGTTGCGGTCAGCGATCTGCGCTAGTCGCGGGCGGTGAAGCATAAACCTGCCTGTGAGTGACAGGCTCTGAAAGAGTAAGGAATAAACATGATTCTGGATGCATTCTCTCTGCAGGGGAAAGTGGCTGTGGTTTCCGGGTGTGACACCGGGCTGGGTCAGGGAATGGCGTTAGGCCTGGCGGAAGCGGGCTGCGATATCGTCGGAATTAATATCGTTGAACCGACTGAAACCATCGAACGCGTGACGGCCCTGGGCCGCCGTTTCCTGAGCCTGACCGCTGACCTGCGTAAAATCGATGCCATTCCTGAACTGCTGGACCGCGCGGTGGCTGAATTCGGTCATATCGACATTCTGGTGAACAACGCCGGGCTGATCCGCCGCGAAGACGCGATCGGCTTCAGCGAGCGCGACTGGGATGACGTGATGGATTTGAACATCAAGAGCGTATTTTTCATGTCCCAGGCGGCGGCGAAGCATTTTATTGCCCAGGGGAAAGGCGGCAAGATCATTAACATTGCCTCTATGCTCTCGTTCCAGGGCGGCATCCGCGTGCCGTCGTACACCGCGTCCAAAAGCGCCGTAATGGGCGTGACCCGCCTGCTGGCAAACGAATGGGCGAAACATAACATCAACGTGAATGCGATTGCGCCGGGCTACATGGCGACCAACAACACGCAGCAGCTGCGTGCGGACGAGCAGCGTAGCGCGGAAATCCTCGACCGCATTCCGGCGGGACGCTGGGGTCTGCCGAGCGATCTGATGGGGCCGATTGTCTTCCTGGCCTCCTCTGCATCGGATTACATCAACGGTTACACCGTGGCTGTAGACGGCGGCTGGCTGGCGCGTTAATTCCACCTCTATTAAGAACCTCTGCCTGTGGGCGGAGGTTTTTTTTGCGCAATAATTGGCTTAGTCCATATCGATAAAGATGAAAAATCCATACTAAAAAATCGCAAATGACGGCAATCACACTTTTATTGCTTAAATATTAACTGATTAGTAAAAATACGTGATTATTCGCCACGAGTTGAAATTGTAATGTCCATCACAGAACCGTATGCCGTAGCGGAATAATCCATAACTTCGCGATTTCCTGCCTGACACTTTTCCTCGCTTTCTCGTAATTTCAGTTAACGAATTTTGCTGTTGAGGCAGGAAAAATATGACATCGATAAATGACTCTACCCTAATGCCCGCTGCGCTGCGTGATACTCGCCGCATGAACCAGTTTGTCTCCATTGCCGCCGCCGTGGCGGGCCTGTTATTTGGACTGGATATCGGCGTCATTGCCGGCGCACTACCGTTTATTACCGATCACTTTACCCTCAGCAGTCGCCTGCAGGAGTGGGTGGTGAGCAGCATGATGCTCGGCGCGGCCATCGGCGCGCTGTTCAACGGCTGGCTGTCGTTCCGCCTGGGGCGCAAATACAGCCTGATGGTCGGGGCGATTCTGTTCGTTGCCGGCTCCATTGGCTCGGCGTTTGCCGCTAACGTTGAAATCCTCCTGCTCTCCCGCGTGCTGCTGGGCGTGGCGGTGGGGATTGCCTCCTACACCGCGCCGCTTTATCTCTCCGAAATGGCGAGCGAAAACGTGCGCGGCAAGATGATCAGCATGTATCAGCTGATGGTCACGCTGGGTATTGTGCTGGCGTTCCTGTCTGACACCTACTTCAGCTACAGCGGGAACTGGCGCGCGATGCTGGGCGTGCTGGCCTTACCGGCGCTGGTGCTGATCGTCCTGGTGATTTTCCTGCCAAACAGCCCGCGCTGGCTGGCGCAAAAAGGGCGTCACGTGGAGGCGGAAGAGGTTCTGCGCATGCTGCGCGATACCTCGGAAAAAGCGCGCGAAGAGCTGAACGAAATCCGCGAAAGCCTGAAGCTAAAGCAGGGCGGCTGGGCGCTGTTTAAGATCAACCGCAACGTGCGCCGCGCGGTCTTCCTCGGCATGTTGCTGCAGGCAATGCAGCAGTTCACCGGCATGAACATCATCATGTATTACGCGCCGCGCATTTTCAAAATGGCCGGGTTCACCACCACGGAACAGCAGATGATTGCGACTCTGGTGGTCGGGCTGACCTTCATGTTCGCCACCTTTATTGCGGTATTCACCGTGGACAAAGCCGGGCGTAAGCCGGCGCTGAAAATTGGCTTCAGCGTGATGGCGCTCGGCACGCTGATTCTGGGCTACTGCCTGATGCAGTTTGATAACGGCACGGCCTCAAGCGGGCTTTCCTGGCTTTCTGTCGGTATGACCATGATGTGTATCGCAGGTTACGCGATGAGCGCCGCGCCGGTGGTGTGGATCCTGTGCTCCGAAATTCAGCCGCTCAAATGCCGTGACTTTGGCATCACCTGTTCCACGACCACCAACTGGGTGTCGAACATGATCATCGGCGCGACGTTCCTGACGCTGCTGGACGCGATTGGTGCAGCGGGAACCTTCTGGCTCTACACGGTGCTGAACGTGGCGTTTATTGGCGTTACGTTCTGGCTGATCCCGGAAACCAAAGGCGTGACGCTGGAACATATCGAGCGCAAGCTGATGGCAGGAGAGAAACTGCGGAACATCGGCGTGTGATTGTTTTGCATGTTAGAAGGCTTCACTCTATGCCGTAACTGGAAAAGAAAAAGGTGGCTTAGCCACAATAATAATGTGACTAAGATCACTACTAACTCTGGTAGGGAGTAGACACAGAGAGGGAACTGGCATTAGGATTTTTCTTAGATTGTTGAATTGTCGGGCCACCGCTATCAATTGAGCAAAGACGCGTTGCACCCGGAAAAAGAAGAATCACTATGTCAGAAATGGATTTAAGAAAAAGCACGGACCTCGACTTTCACCGTTTTGCCGCCCCGGCTGTAAGCGCAAAAGAGATAGATCTTCTGGGATTGTTTGAGGTCCTTCTGGCGGCGAAAAAACGTATCGCCGCCATTATCTTTACTTTCGCGCTGGTGGGGCTGGCCGTTTCATTTTTACTGCCGCAGAAATGGACCAGTAAAGCGGTGATCACCCCGGCAGAACAGCTGCAGTGGAACCCACTGCTCCAGATGATGGTGGCGTTACAGGTGCTTGATGTGGACGTGAAGATCACCCGTCCGCAAACTTTTGACCTGTTTATTAAAAAGTTCCAGTCACAGTCATTGCTCGAAGAGTATATGACAACCTCTCCTTACGTAACATCGAAGCTGCAAGGCACCACGGTGGATCCGCTTGAGCTGCATCGCGCGATAGTCAACATTTCAGATCGAATGAAAGCGGTGAATAACGCTCAGGGAAAAGAGGCGGATAAAACGCCTTATGTTTCCTGGACATTGAGCTTCACTGCACCGACAGCTGACGATGCGCAAGCCGTCCTGGCGGGGTACATTGATTATATCGCGGCTATTGTAGAAAAAGAGACGGTGCAGAATATCCGCAACCTGATCGCCCTAAAAACGAACGTCGTTGAGCAGCAGCTGGAACTGGATCGAGTTCGTCTGACCAATATTCACAATACCAACCTGCAGCGACTGAATTATTCGCTGGAAGTGGCAAATGCCGCAGGCATCAAGAGGCCGGTTTACAGCAACGGGCAGGCCGTAAAAGATGACCCGGATTACTCTGTTGCGCTCGGTGCTGACGGTATCGCGCAAAAGCTGCAGATTGAAAAAAATTTGAAGGACGTGACCGAGCTGAATGCGGATTTCCAGAACAGGGAATACTACCTTGCACAGCTGAAAAAGCTCTCCTTCGCCGATGTTAAACTTGAGCCATTCAGGTACCAGCTTTCTCCCTCCATGCCGGTGAAAAAGGATGGCCCGGGCAAGTTTCTGATTGTCGTTCTGGCGGCGCTTCTGGGGGGGATGTTTGCCTGCGGTAGCGTTTTACTGCGCGAGGCGATGCACACCCGTACTTCGCCGCCAGAGCCGGTGGGGAAATAAGCTCTGCAGTTTAAAAAGGCGCTGAATACAGCGCCTTTTTTTATGTACTTCGGTTGTGTTAAAAAAGAAACAAAGAAAAGGAGGGATGATGAAAACGATCGGCCTGTTAGGTGGAATGAGCTGGGAATCGACAATCCCTTATTACCGCCTGATTAATGAAGGGGTAAAGCAGCGTCTGGGGGGGCTGCACTCCGCAAGCCTGCTGCTGCACAGCGTTGATTTCCATGAAATTGAAGCCTGCCAGTCGAGCGGGGAGTGGGATAAAGCCGGAGAGATCCTGGCCCAGGTGGCGCTGGGACTGGAGCGTGCCGGCGCCGAGGGTATCGTGCTTTGTACCAATACCATGCACAAAGTGGCGTCGCATATTGAGGACCGCTGCTCGCTGCCGTTTCTGCATATCGCGGACGCGACCGGTCGTGCGATTGCCGCATCCGGTATGCGCCGCGTAGCGCTTTTGGGCACACGCTACACCATGGAACAGGATTTTTATCGCGGGCGTTTGCACAGTGAATTTGGGATCGAGAGCCTTATCCCGGATGAAGACGATCGGGCGCGCATCAATCAGATTATCTTTGACGAGCTCTGCCTCGGTACCTTCAGCGAATCTTCCCGGGCGTATTACGTCAGCGTGATTGAAAAGCTGGCGCAGCAGGGGGCAGAAGGGGTGATCTTCGGCTGCACCGAGATTGGCCTGCTGGTGCCGGCCGGGCGAAGCCCCGTCCCGGTATTTGATACCACCGCCATTCACGCGGCAGATGCCGTGGCGTTTATGCTGTCATAAGGGGTTTTGCAGGTCAGGTAAACGAAGCGCCACCTGACGCGCGTGCTCCATTAAGTGTTCGGTGAAAGCGTCCACCAGCGCGGAAGCCGGACGGTGCAGCGGGCGGATCAGGCTCACGGTGAACGGGACGGAGACGCTAAAGCGGCGGATGACGATCCCGCTTCCGGCATAGTCCAGCGCCGTGAGCGGATTCACCACCGCGACGCCGACGCCTGCACGCACCATCGCGCAAATCGAAGCCGCACTGTGCGTTTCCACCACCATTCGCCGTTTGACCTGATGCTCGGCAAACAGCGTATCCAGCAGCTGTCTGTAACTGTCTGTCTGCGAAAGGCTAATGTAGTTTTCCCCGTGGAAATCCTCCGGCGTGAGCACTGCCTTACCGGCAAGCCGATGTCCGACGGGCAGAACGCACACTTCATCTAACGAGATCAGCTCCGTGCGTGCCGTTCCCGCTGGCGTGGAAAGGGTTTCGGTTAAGCCTAAATCATGGCGCTGGGCCGAAAGCCACTCTTCTAGCAGAGGGGATTCCTGAGGAACGATAGTGAGGCTGACCTCCGGGTATCGGGCCAGAAAGGGCTGCAGCAGCATCGGCAAAAAGGATTGCGAAAAGACGGGCAGACAGACGATCGACAGCTCGCCCTGGCGAAACTCGCGCAGGCTTTCCGCAGCACTCACTATTCTGTCCAGTCCGTACCAGGAGCGCTGAACTTCCTCGAACAGGCGTAACCCCTGCACCGTCGGGTGAAGCCTGCCCCGGGTACGCTCGAACAGCTTCAGCCCCAGCACTTTCTCGAAGCGCGCCAGCTCGCGGCTTACCGTCGGCTGTGAGGTATGCAGCATCTGTGCGGCTTCGGTGAGATTGCCGGTGGTCATCACGGCGTGAAAAATCTCGATGTGGCGTAAATTGACGGCGGGCATAGGGCACCTGAAAGCAGATAACTGTCCATATCATTTTTGCATAGACTCGCGATAAAACGATATTTTTTATTCTCTTCGCGCTGTGGCGTAATCTTCAAAACGCATTTACCCGGAGAAGACCATGCCACGCCCGCTGAACCAGACTGAGACCGATTTGAACGCCGACAACCTGCTGCGCCTGCCTGCCGAGTTTGGCTGCCCGGTGTGGGTCTACGACGCGCAGATCGTTCGCGAGAAGATCGCCGCCCTGCATCAGTTTGACGTGGTGCGTTTTGCCCAGAAGGCGTGCTCCAATATTCATATTCTGCGCCTGATGCGTGAGCAGGGCGTGAAGGTCGACTCCGTTTCGCTTGGCGAAATCGAGCGCGCGCTGGCGGCCGGATTCGATCCGAAAGCCGACGGCGACGCGATCGTCTTCACCGCCGATGTGATCGACGATGCGACGCTTGCGCGCGTCCACGAACTGCAGATCCCGGTGAATGCCGGTTCTGTAGATATGCTGGAGCAGCTGGGCCAGGTTTCTCCCGGCCATCGCGTCTGGCTGCGCGTGAATCCAGGCTTTGGTCATGGTCACAGCCAAAAAACCAATACCGGCGGTGAAAACAGCAAGCACGGGATCTGGTATGCCGATATGCCTGCCGCGCTGGAGGTATTACAGCGCTACGGCCTGAAGCTGGTGGGGATTCATATGCACATTGGCTCTGGCGTGGATTATGGCCACCTGGAGCAGGTGTGCGGCGCGATGGTGCGCCAGGTTGTCGACTTCGGTCAGGATCTGGAGGCGATCTCAGCCGGTGGCGGCCTCTCCATTCCTTATCGCGAAGGCGAAGAGGCGATCGATACCGATCACTATTACGGTCTGTGGAGCGCCGCGCGTGACCAAATTGCCGCGCATCTGGGCCACGCGGTGAAACTGGAAATTGAGCCGGGTCGTTTCCTGGTGGCGGAAGCCGGCGTGCTGGTTTCGCAGGTGCGCAGCGTCAAAGAGATGGGGTCTCGCCACTTCGTCTTGATTGATGCAGGCTTTAACGATCTGATGCGTCCGTCCATGTACGGCAGCTATCACCACATTACCGCCCTGGCTGCCGACGGCCGTGATTTAACGCAGGCGCCGCGCGTTGAGACGGTCGTTGCGGGCCCGCTGTGCGAATCGGGTGACGTGTTTACCCAGCAGGAAGGTGGCAAAGTGGAGACTCGCGCGCTGCCAGAGGTCAAACCGGGTGATTATCTTGTGCTGCATGATACCGGTGCCTACGGGGCGTCGATGTCATCTAACTACAACAGCCGCCCGCTGCTGCCGGAAGTGCTGTTTGATAACGGCAAGGCACGGCTGATCCGTCGTCGCCAGACCATTCAGGAACTGCTGGCTTTAGAACTCATCTGATGAAAGTACGGCCCCGTTGTGACCGAATCGCGTAACACCAGCGTGCCGGTAAACGGCGGGATAGCATCGACCGGCTGGTTTTTTGCCAGCCGGATCGCCTGATCGATGGCCGTGACAATCATATTGTCGATGGGCAGATAAACCGATGAGAGCGCAGGCTCCAGCCATTTCGCGCTTGGGGCATCGTCAAAGCCGAACAGTGAAATATCCTGCGGAATTTTAAGCCCCGCCTGGTGTAACGCTTTGGACGCCCCCAGGGCCATATCGTCGTTACAGGCAAACAGGGCGCTAAACGGCACTCCGTCGGCAATCAACTCCTTGCACAGCTCGTATCCCCGCGTCATTCCCGCATCGCCGTACTTTATCCGACGCTCGTCCAGGCGAATGCCGTGCTTTTCCAGCGCTTTACGGTAGCCCATCAGCCGCGCTTTCCCGGTTGGGGTATGGATCGGAACGGTGATACAGGCGATCTCCCGATGGCCCTGGGCGATCAGGTAATCCACGGCCTTAAATGCGGCATCCTGCTGTTCGAAAAACACGCAGCGATCCGGCGCCTGGCTCACTTCGCGGTTAATGACCACCAGCGGCGTTTTCACGGTGTTCATCAGTTTGACGATCGCTTTTTCGCTCATGTAGCGCGTGTAAAGCACGATGGCATCGCACTGGCGATCGGCCAGCATCTGCACCGCCTGTTCTTCCTGTTCCGGCGCGTCGTGACCGTCGGTGACGATCAGCTGTTTCCCGTGAGTTTCCGTCTGCCGCGACGCCTGCTGGAGAAGACGACCAAAGTAAAAGCCGTCGAAGGTCGAGACGACCAGGCCAATGCTGTTGCTGGTCTGGTTAGCCAGCGAACGCGCGAGGAAGTTCGGGCGATATCCCAGCTCTTCCATCGCAGCAAAGACCTGCTGACGCGTACTCTCTTTAACCTGACCTGTGCCGTTCAGCACGCGCGAGACGGTAGCCTTCGACACGCCCGCACGCAGTGAGACATCCAGCATTGTTGCCATTCTACATTCCTGCTTCCACGTAATGATTTGCAGTTTAACACAGACCTCACGGGGTATAAGCGATGCGGGAAGCGCAAAACTTCTGCCACGATCACGCTTTTTGGTCACGATTCGTCTGGCCTGCGTGAAGTAAAACTAAATAGTCTGACTCTGGTAAAATAATTGCCGAACCGAGCTGGGGCGACAGGCCAGCAAATACATGAGAAAACGCAGGTGAAACGTGAAAAAGATAGCCATCCTCCCGCTTTACCAGGCACCGCACTATGCGGAGCAGGTCACCGACTGGCTCTGGCAGGCCTTTGGCGAAGGGCTTTCTCGGGAATTTTTCCACAGCATTGTTGAGCACAGCCAGACGCCGGGAGCATTACCGCTGACCTTTATCGCCGTAGAAGACGAACAGCTTGTTGGTACGGTAGGGCTCTGGCGCTGCGATTTGATCACCCGTCAGGATCTCTTTCCGTGGCTGGCGGCGCTCTACGTTGACGACGCGGCGCGAGGCAAGGGGCTGGCAGGAAAGCTACAGCAGCACGTTATTTCCTGGGCCGCGCAGGCGGGATATGAAGAGCTGCACCTCTGGTCTGCCTGCCGCGACTTCTACGAACGTTACGGCTGGCAGTATATCGGTGATGGGCTGGAATACCCCAACACCCGGGTTCACCTCTATCGTTATTCGCTCTGCGCTTCCGCAGGCGATGCAACGGAGTGACGGCGAACCAGCGTCGGGCTAAACAGATGCGTAATATCCGGCGGCTGGCGCTGTTCAGCCAGCGCTAGCGCCAGCTCGGCGGCCTGCGTTGCCATGGTGATAATCGGGTAGCGCACGGTGGTCAGACGCGGGCGCACGTAACGAGAGACCAGCACGTCATCGAAGCCAATCAGCGAAATTTCTGCCGGTACCTCAATCCCGTTGTCATTCAGCACCCCCATTGCCCCTGCGGCCATCGAGTCGTTATAGCTGGCAACCGCCGTGAAATTTCGTCCACGACCCAGCAGCTCGGTCATGGCCTGTTCACCGCCGCTCTCATCCGGTTCACCGTAGGCCACCAGACGGTCATTGCACGGCAGGCCGTTTTCGCGCAGGGCGTCGTAGTAGCCCTGCAGGCGATCTTCCGCATCAGAAATCGGGTGATTGGAACAGAGATAACCAATCCGGGTATGGCCCTGTTGAATCAGATGACGGGTCGCAAGCCAGGCGCCGTAGCGGTCGTCGAGGGCCACACAGCGTTTTTCAAACCCGGGAATAATGCGGTTGATGATCACCATTCCGGGCATCTGCTTCATCAGGTGAATCAGCTCGGCATCCGGGATCATTTTGGCGTGAACCACCAGCGCCGCGCAGCGGTGGCGGATCAGCTGCTCGATGGCCTGGCGTTCTTTTTGCTCATTATGATAGCCGTTGCCGATCAGCAAAAAATTGCCCGTCTGATAAGAGACCTGTTCAACCGCTTTCACCATGGCGCCGAAAAAGGGGTCGGAAACATCACCCACTACCAGCCCAATGGTTTCGGTGGACTGCTGGGCGAGCGCGCGGGCATTAGCATTGGGATGATAATTCAGGGATTCCATGGCGGTTTGTACCGCCTGGCGCGATGCGTCACTGGCTTTTGGGGAGTCGTTAATCACACGAGAGACGGTTGCCACCGACACACCTGCCAGACGGGCCACATCCTTTATTGTCGCCATTCATTACCTTCTTATTGGGGGTAAGCGTTTACACACCAAATAGTGTTGCGGAAAAGCGGCGCGCATTCAAGGGGAGCGGATTTCCGCGCTCCACAAACGTGACGCAGGACAACCCTGGTAGTGTAATCGTTACACGCGCATTCATGTCTGAAGAATGTCAATCTGAACCTTTGGTTACACTTTGCGTCAGGCTGTTGCGATTGGCCGATGGCGAGGTGGTCAAAGAGGTTGATACAGTCAAAGTCCCAGAGGTATTGATAGGTGGAATCAACTCCGGTTGATTAACACGCTTTACACCAACCTGCGTTTTTACGCAGGTTTTTTTTGCCTGATAGTTCAATCTGTAACAGCAACAGAGAATATTCACACCTGGTTGCACTTAGGCTCATTCCCTTGCGTTTTCCTGCTGGCGAAGCGCAGGGCGAACGGCCACAATCAAGATCCCAGAGGTATTGATTGGTGAGAATTCTTAGTACGGTTTCGTACTCATCTCTTGCACCAACCTGCGCGGATGCGCAGGTTTTTTTTCGCCTCCACTTTTGCTGTCGCTCCCGTATCACTTCTCGTGTAATCTGCCACCATTTACTATCAACCCTCCACACTGGCTGGCAAAGGGAGTTGAGATGCTATTTGGGTTCTTCCGTACACTGTTCCGTATTCTTTTTCGCATCCGCGTCACTGGCGATGCCCAGGCGCTTCGCGGTGAACGCGTTCTTATCACACCAAATCATGTTTCCTTTATAGACGGCATTCTGCTGGCGCTATTTTTACCCGTGCGCCCGGTGTTTGCGGTCTATACCTCTATCAGCCAGCAGTGGTACATGCGCTGGCTCACGCCGCTGATTGATTTTGTGCCGCTCGACCCGACAAAGCCGATGATGATTAAGCATCTGGTGCGTCTGGTTGAGCAGGGGCGTCCGGTGGTTATTTTCCCGGAAGGGCGTATTTCAGTGACCGGTTCGCTGATGAAAATTTACGACGGCGCGGGGTTTGTTGCCGCGAAATCAAAAGCGACCGTGGTGCCGCTGCGCATTGAAGGCGCAGAGTTGACCCATTTCAGCCGCCTGAAGGGGCTGGTGAAGCAGCGTCTGTTCCCAAAAATCACGCTGCATATTCTGCCGCCCACGTCGTTACCGATGCCGGAAGCGCCGCGTGCCCGCGATCGCCGTAAAATCGCCGGGGAAATGCTGCACCAGATTATGATGGAAGCGCGCATGGCCGTGCGCCCGCGCGAAACGCTGTACGAATCTCTGCTTTCCGCGCAGCACCGCTATGGCGCGAAGAAAAACTGCATCGAAGATATCAACTTTACCCCGGATACCTATCGCAAGCTGCTGACCAAGACCCTGTTTGTGGGCCGCATTCTTGAGAAGTACAGCAAAAAGGGCGAAAAGATTGGCCTGATGCTGCCTAACTCGGGCATCAGCGCGGCGGTGATTTTTGGTGCGGTTTCCCGGGGGCGCATCCCGGCAATGATGAACTACACGGCGGGGGTGAAAGGACTGACCAGCGCCATCACCGCTGCCCAGATTAATACCGTCTTTACTTCCCGTCAGTTCCTGGATAAAGGCAAGCTCTGGCATCTTCCCGAGCAGCTCACCCAGGTGCGCTGGGTCTTCCTGGAGGATCTGAAAGCGGACGTGACCACGGGTGATAAGCTGTGGATTTTTGCTCACCTGATGATGCCGCGTCTGGCGCAGGTCAAACAGCAGCCGGAAGATGACGCGATTATCCTCTTCACGTCGGGTTCGGAGGGCAACCCGAAAGGCGTCGTCCACAGCCACAAGAGCATTCTGGCGAACGTTGAGCAGATCAAAAGCATTGCCGACTTTACCGCGAATGACCGTTTTATGTCGGCGCTGCCGCTGTTCCACTCCTTTGGCCTGACGGTGGGGCTGTTTACGCCGCTGCTGACCGGCGCAGAAGTGTTCCTCTACCCAAGTCCGCTGCATTATCGCATTGTGCCAGAGCTGGTGTATGACCGTAACTGCACCGTCCTGTTCGGCACTTCAACCTTCCTCGGCAACTACGCGCGCTTCGCCAATCCGTATGACTTCTATCGCGTGCGGTATGTGGTGGCCGGTGCGGAAAAACTGCAGGAGAGCACGCGTCAGATCTGGCAGGACAAGTTTGGCCTGCGCATTCTCGAAGGCTATGGCGTTACCGAGTGTGCTCCAGTTGTCTCGATTAACGTTCCGATGGCGGCGAAGCCGGGTACGGTGGGCCGAATTCTGCCGGGGATGGACGCGCGTCTGCTGGCCGTGCCGGGCATTGAAGACGGTGGCCGTCTGCAGCTGAAAGGGCCAAACGTGATGAACGGTTATCTGCGCGTGGAAAACCCAGGCGTGCTTGAGGTGCCGACGACTGAAAACGTCAACGGCGAGGTTGAAACCGGCTGGTACGACACCGGCGATATTGTCCGTTTTGATGAACAAGGCTTTGTACAGATTCAGGGACGCGCGAAGCGCTTCGCCAAAATCGCCGGTGAAATGGTCTCGCTGGAAATGGTTGAGCAACTGGCGACGGCCGTGTCCGCGGATAAGATGCATGCGACGGTAGTGAAGAGCGATGCCAGCAAAGGCGAGGCGCTGGTGCTGTTTACGACCGACGCTGAGCTTAAGCGCGACAGGTTACTGAGCTATGCGCGTGAACACGGTATTCCTGAACTGGCGGTGCCGCGCGATATTCGCTTCCTGAAGCAGCTCCCGGTGCTGGGTAGCGGGAAGCCCGATTTCGTGACCCTGAAAGGCATGGTTGAAGAGGCGGAACAGCAAAATGCGTGAGTCAGTACACACTAACACATCGCTCAGATCGAAAGGCATGATGGCCGTTATCGCCGCACAGTTTCTCTCTGCGTTCGGTGATAACGCGCTGCTGTTTGCCACGCTGGCGCTGCTGAAGGCCGAGTTTTACCCCGACTGGAGCCAGCCGATCCTGCAGATGGTGTTTGTGGGCGCTTACATTATCTTTGCTCCGTTCGTCGGGCAGGTGGCGGACAGTTTCCCGAAAGGCCGGGTGATGATGTTTGCCAACGGCCTCAAGCTGCTGGGTGCCGCCAGCATTTGCTTTGGCTTCAACCCGTTTATTGGCTACACGCTGGTGGGCATCGGCGCTGCCGCCTACTCTCCGGCGAAGTATGGCATTCTCGGAGAGCTGACCACGGGCGATAAGCTGGTGAAAGCCAACGGCCTGATGGAGTCGTCAACCATTGCCGCAATCCTGCTCGGATCCGTCGCGGGCGGCGTACTGGCCGACTGGCATGTCCTGGCGGCACTGGGCATCTGCGCGGTGGTGTATGGCGGGGCGGTTGTGGCGAACCTGTTTATTCCCAAACTGCCGGTGGCTCGCCCGGGGCAATCCTGGCGCTTTAAACCAATGACCGGCAGTTTCTTTACCGCCTGTCGCGTGCTGTGGCGTAACGGTGAAACGCGTTTTTCCCTGATGGGAACCAGCATGTTCTGGGGCGCGGGCGTCACGCTGCGCTTCCTGCTGGTGCTGTGGGTGCCGGTAGCTCTGGGGATTACCGACAACGCGACGCCGACCTATCTTAACGCGATGGTGGCCATCGGCATTGTGGTGGGGGCAGGTGCGGCGGCGAAGCTGGTGACGCTCGAGACGGTAGCACGCTGCATGCCCGCAGGGATCCTGATTGGCGTCGTGGTGCTTATTTTCTCGCTGCAACATGCATTATTGCCTGCCTATGCCCTCCTCATCCTGATTGGTATTCTGGGCGGTTTCTTCGTGGTGCCGCTGAACGCGTTGCTGCAGGAACGTGGCAAGCAGACCGTCGGGGCGGGGAACGCCATCGCGGTACAAAACCTGGGTGAAAACCTGGCAATGCTGTTAATGCTGGGGCTCTACTCGCTGGCGGTAAAAGTCGGTGTGCCGGTGGTGGGGATCGGCGTCGGGTTTGGCGGGCTGTTTGCGCTGGCGATTGCGGGATTGTGGATCTGGCAACGTCGGCGCTGATAAGTGCGGCCTGATGCCCTCACCCCGGCCCTCTCCCACAGGGAGAGGGAGCAAACCCTAAAAACGGCAACCTGCGTTGCCGTTTTGCTTTTATTACGGCGCAGGATACGTATAAACCTGATGCACCGCTTCAATCTCCGCTAACACCTCTTCACTCAGGTTCAGATGGAAACTCTCAATATTGGTTTTCAGCTGTTCCATCGTGGTTGCGCCCAGCAGGGTGCTGGCAACAAACGGCTGACGACGCACGAAGGCCAGCGCCATCTGTGCAGGGTCAAGACCGTGACGCTTTGCGATATCCACATAGGCTGCAACGGCTTTCTGCGTCTGCTCGCCGCTGTAGCGGGTAAAGCGGCTAAAGAGGGTATTTCTCGCCCCGGCCGGTTTCGCGCCGTTCAGGTATTTCCCCGTGAGCGTGCCAAAGCCGAGACAGGAATAGGCGAGCAGTTCCACTTCTTCATATTGCGTCACTTCGGCCAGACCCACCTCATAGCTACGGTTAAGCAGGCTGTACGGATTCTGGATGGTAACGATACGCGGCAGATCGTGTTTATCCGCCAGATGCAGATAGCGCATTACGCCAAAGGCCGTTTCGTTAGAGACGCCAATGTAGCGGATTTTTCCAGCGCGCTGGCACTCGGTCAGCGCTTCCAGCGTTTCCAGCAGCGTTACGGCGGGGGCGCTCTCATTCCAGCTGTAGCCGAGCTTACCAAAGCAGTTGGTTGGACGCTGCGGCCAGTGCACCTGATACAGGTCGAGATAGTCGGTTTGCAGGCGCTTCAGGCTGGCGTCCAGTGCGGCGCGGATATTTTTGCGATCGAGGATCTGATTCGGGCGGATCCCGGTATCGTTGTTGCGCGCGGGGCCACTGACTTTTGAGGCAATCACCAGCTTTTCACGGTTGCCGCGTTTTGCCAGCCAGTTACCGACGTAGGTTTCGGTAAGTCCCTGCGTTTCCGGACGTGGCGGAACAGGGTACATCTCTGCAACATCAATCAGGTTAATCCCCTGACTAACGGCGTAATCGAGTTGTGCATGGGCATCGGCTTCGCTGTTTTGTTCACCAAATGTCATCGTGCCCAACCCCAGTTGGCTTATTTCCAGAGCGCTGTGGGGGATACGGTGATAATGCATAGCCGGCTTCCTCAGTAGACTTATAGACCGCGTCAGGGCGTGCCCGACAAAGGAATATAAACATGGCAGAGGGGAAGCAAAAGGGGAAGAAAAAAATCAAAAAGGCCAGCAAGCTACTGACCTTTATCTGTTTATCGCTCGATAATTTGCGATACTTCGTCGCGATTGATCTGCATTTTATTGCCTTCCTGGTCGCGGTAGCTGACCAGACCGGTATCATCGTCGACTTCGGGTTTGCCGTCGGTCAGGATCATTCGACCATCTTTTGTCGCCATGACGTAATCGCTGCTACAGCCCGATACGGCAAACGCTAAACCGACTGCTGAAACTAACACTGCCCATTTTTTCATCGTTATCGTCCTCATCTGGCGCGTATCAAATCATAATCTAGTATTAACCCGATATGGCGACTTGAGGAAGCGGTAAAATCTTAAAAAGCAGTCGATTATGTTTGAGAGCTCGCAAAATAAGTAAAAAACTATGTTTTTAACAGGAAATGACGGGCAAGGAGTGCGCCGGTGAAATTCTTTTTGAGATAAAAACCGCGCGGTAACGTCAGTATCGGCTCACCCTTCGCGCCGATTGCCTCGGTAAGCGCTTTGCTGTTGGCCGCTTTCGGGCGCAATTGTAAAACTTCTCCGTGTCGGGCGGTGATGCGCTCTACCTGCCCAAGCACAATCATGTCCATCAGCTCCTCCCAGTCCAGACGCAGCTGTTGCTCCTCATCGTCGTTCGGGCTCCAGAGCAGCGGCGCGCCAACGCGACGGTCAGCCAGGGGGATCTGACGTTCACCTTCGACCGGTACCCACAACACGCGCTTCAGCTTGTGGCGAACGTGGCTGGTTTCCCACGTTACGCCGGTGTTGCCGGTTAATGGCGCAACGCA
This sequence comes from Enterobacter sp. DNB-S2, assembly GCF_019443845.1. NCBI lineage: Bacteria > Pseudomonadati > Pseudomonadota > Gammaproteobacteria > Enterobacterales > Enterobacteriaceae > Enterobacter > Enterobacter sp. DNB-S2. The sequence goes on along the minus strand of NZ_CP050520.1, from coordinate 4,492,701 downwards.
GACGAAGGTGGTCTCAAGGGGCTTGCCCTGGCTGTCTATAGGGATGGTTTTTAACTCCACGCCAAGCGCTGCAAAATCCTGCTCGGGTTTGCTTCCTGCGCTGGCACCCAGCCACAGCTCAAGCAGCATGCCGATCCAGCCTTTATCCCGTTTCAGATCCTTCGGGATCTGAAGCCCTGCCATTGCCGCCAGCTCGCCAAGCGAAAAGCCTGCAAGACGCCGTGCCTGCTGTAGCAACTGACCTTCGCTGGATGGCGGTGAGAGCAAGGGTGTAAGCGGATGCATGAAGGTAACCTTTTGATTAAAAAATAAACTAAGAAATTGTCCCCTGTGGATAGAGTTTAACTATTTCTGTACCAATATTCCATGTGTATGATTTATAGGTTTTTTTATTGGTTTGAAATCGTTTTGCCAGACTCAGAAAACCGGTTGTTCAAATCTGGTCACTGACAATGAACAGGATCTTACACCATGTTATCCACAGAAAAATGGGATAACTGGGCATAACCCTGACTACTGTTTCAATTTACAGCCTTGACGTGCGATGAAAATCGAATTTTCAAACAAATTGTGACTAACTTATTGGCACAATCTGTGGATAAAACCGACGCTGTTCGATCTTTCATCAGCATGACGATCCCTGATGTGACGATCGTCACGATATTCTGTTTTGTGCTCATGGAAATACATTTAACTATTTGAAAATAATTGCATTATCTAATTAAGGTGAAAAAGGGGAGACTGCATCGTTTGAGGTTGTTCATCGGTAATTAGACACTTCTTCACAACTATATCCACAGAAAAGGTGAATAAAATTCCCTTCACCACCTCTCATCTGTTTATAACTCAGCACTTATTTGTGAGTTATTCAAATGTTATTAGGTTGCAGCCCTGTAAGAGAGTGGTTTACCACCTCCCTGTAGTGTGAAACAATCATTCATATATAAGGTTTAGTTTGGGGTAGTCCGGTGATTGATGACGATGGCTACCGCCCGAACGTAGGAATAGTAATTTGTAATCGTCAGGGCCAGGTAATGTGGGCCCGGCGATATGGTCAGCACTCCTGGCAGTTCCCGCAAGGCGGGATCAATCCGGGAGAGTCCCCAGAACAAGCGATGTACCGGGAGCTTTTTGAAGAGGTCGGTTTAAGCCGAAAAGATGTTCGCATCCTGGCTTCGACCCGCAACTGGTTGCGTTACAAGTTACCGAAACGTTTGGTGCGTTGGGACACAAAGCCGGTTTGTATCGGCCAGAAACAGAAGTGGTTTCTGTTGCAGTTGGTGGGCAACGATTCAGACATCAATATGCAAACCAGCAGTACGCCGGAGTTCGATGGCTGGCGCTGGGTGAGCTATTGGTATCCTGTTCGTCAGGTCGTGTCATTTAAACGCGATGTTTACCGTAGGGTGATGAAAGAGTTTGCAAGTGTGGTAATGCAGCTTCAGGAGATCCCGCCTAAGCCGCAGAGCGCACCTGCCTGGCGACGTAAAAGAGGTTAAGCTACGCAAATCATGCTCACCCGCTTGCGAGAAATAGTCGAGAAGGTGGCCAGTGCTCCGCGTCTGAACGAGGCGCTGAATATTCTGGTCACTGACATCTGTCTTGCGATGGAGACCGAAGTCTGTTCGGTGTATCTGGCCGACCACGATCGGCGCTGCTATTACCTGATGGCGACCCGTGGTTTGAAAAAACCACGTGGACGCACCGTCACGCTCGCATTTGATGAAGGTATCGTGGGCCTGGTTGGGCGGCTGGCTGAACCCATCAACCTTGCTGACGCGCAAAAACACCCCAGCTTTAAATACATCCCTTCCGTAAAAGAAGAGCGCTTCCGCGCTTTTCTTGGCGTGCCGATTATCCAGCGTCGCCAGCTGCTCGGCGTGCTGGTCGTCCAGCAGCGCGAGCTACGTCAGTACGATGAAAGCGAAGAGTCTTTCCTCGTCACGCTGGCCACGCAGATGGCGGCGATCCTCTCCCAGTCCCAGCTTGCCGCGCTCTTTGGTCAGTATCGCCATACGCGCATTCGTGCCCTTCCGGCATCACCAGGCGTAGCGATTGCGGAAGGCTGGATGGACGCCACGCTGCCGCTGATGGAGCAGGTTTACGAAGCCTCAACGCTAGATGAAGCGCTTGAGCGCGAGCGTCTTACCGCCGCGCTGGAAGAGGCGGCGAATGAATTTCGTCGTTACAGCAAGCGCTTTGCCGCAGGTGCACAAAAAGAGACGGCGGCCATCTTCGACCTCTATTCGCACCTGCTCTCCGACGCGCGTCTGCGTCGTGAGCTGTTTGCGGAAGTGGATAAAGGCTCGGTCGCAGAGTGGGCGGTTAAGAAGGTCATCGAAAAATTTGCCGACCAATTTGCGGCATTGACTGACGGTTACCTGAAAGAACGGGCTGGCGATCTCCGCGCCCTGGGACAGCGTCTGCTGTTCCATCTTGATGACACCATTCAGGGGGCGAATGCCTGGCCAAAACGGTTTGTTCTGGTCGCCGATGAGCTCTCGGCAACGACGCTGGCTGAACTGCCTCAGGACAGGCTGGCCGGTGTGGTGGTGCGCGATGGCGCAGCCAACTCGCATGCCGCCATTATGGTGCGCGCGCTGGGTATTCCAACCGTTATGGGCGCGGATATCCAGCCGTCGGTACTGCACCGCCGTACGCTGGTAGTGGACGGCTATCGCGGTGAGCTGCTGGTCGATCCTGAGCCGGTTCTGCTCCAGGAATACCAGCGCCTTATCAGCGAAGAGAATGAATTAAGCAAGCTGGCGGAGGATGACGTTAACCTGCCCGCACAGCTTAAGAGCGGAGAGCGGATCAAAGTCATGCTCAACGCCGGTTTAAGCCCTGAGCATGAAGAAAAGCTTGGCAGCCGCATCGACGGTATTGGCCTGTACCGTACTGAAATCCCGTTCATGCTGCAGAGCGGTTTCCCCTCCGAAGAGGAGCAGGTGGCGCAGTATCAGGGGATGCTGCAGATGTTTAACGACAAACCTGTCACCCTGCGAACCCTCGATGTCGGCGCGGATAAACAGCTGCCCTATATGCCGATCAGCGAAGAAAACCCTTGCCTGGGCTGGCGTGGGATCCGCATTACGCTCGATCAGCCGGAGATCTTCCTGATCCAGGTGCGTGCAATGCTGCGCGCCAACGCGGCGACGGGCAATCTCAGTATCTTACTCCCGATGGTCACCAGCATTGATGAGATCGACGAGTCCCGGCGACTGATCGAGCGCGCAGGCCGTGAAGTGGAAGAGATGATCGGCTATGCGATCCCTAAACCGCGGATCGGGGTGATGCTTGAAGTGCCGTCTATGGTCTTTATGCTGCCGCAGCTGGCAAACCGTGTTGATTTTATCTCTGTCGGCACGAACGACCTGACGCAATATATTCTGGCCGTCGACCGTAACAATACCCGCGTCGCCAGTATCTACGACAGCCTGCATCCGGCGATCATTCGCGCGTTAGCGATGATTGCCCGTGAAGCGGAACAGTACGGCATTGATTTACGCCTGTGCGGTGAAATGGCCGGGGATTCAATGTGCGTTGCGATCCTGATTGGTCTGGGATACCGCCATCTGTCGATGAACGGTCGCGCTGTCGCCCGCGTGAAGTACCTGCTGCGGCATATCGACATCAACGATGCCCGCGAGCTGGCTGAACGCAGCCTTGACGCGCAGCTGGCCGCTGAGGTTCGTCATCAGGTCGCCGCGTTTATGGAACGGCGCGGTATGGGCGGCCTGATCCGCGGCGGCCGCTAATCATCTTTCTGCCTCTCCCTCCGGGAGAGGGCTCCAGCGCGCATAAAACCCTATACACATCTTTTACATCTCTGGCGCATCCTCCGCGCCCGCCTTGTGCTATGATTCGCAACTTTGGAGCCTCTGCTTACGGCAGAATCGCATTTCTACCGCTGTCCACTTTCAGCGGAATAACAACATCTTGTGGTGACAGATGAACAGTGGTTATCTGCATTTTCCGGAATTTGATCCGGTCATTTTCTCAGTAGGACCTGTTTCGCTTCACTGGTACGGTCTGATGTACCTGGTGGGCTTCATTTTTGCCATGTGGCTCGCTGGCCGTCGCGCCAGTCGTCCGGGCAGCGGCTGGACGAAAAACGAAGTTGAAAACCTGCTCTATGCGGGCTTCCTCGGCGTGTTCCTCGGTGGCCGCATTGGGTACGTGCTGTTCTATAACTTCCCGGTATTCCTGAACGATCCGCTCTATCTGTTCCGCGTGTGGGACGGCGGCATGTCCTTCCACGGCGGCCTGATTGGGGTGATCCTGGTGATGGTGATTTTTGCCAAACGCACCAAACGCAACTTCTTCCAGGTTTCAGATTTTATCGCACCGCTGATCCCGTTTGGTCTCGGCGCTGGCCGTCTGGGTAACTTTATCAACGGTGAGCTGTGGGGTCGCGTCGACCCGAGCGTTCCGTACACGATGCTCTTCCCGGGCTCCCGCGCAGAAGATATCGCGCTGCTGCCATCACACCCGGAGTGGCAGTCCATTTTCGATACCTACGGCGTTCTGCCGCGCCATATGTCTCAGCTGTACGAGCTGGCGCTGGAAGGCGTTGTGCTGTTTATCATCCTCAACCTGTTTATCCGCAAACCGCGTCCGATGGGCGCTGTCTCCGGCCTGTTCCTGATTGGCTACGGCGCATTCCGTATTATCGTCGAGTTCTTCCGTCAGCCAGACGCACAGTTTACCGGCGAGTGGGTGCAGTACATCAGCATGGGGCAGATCCTCTCCATTCCGATGATTGTCGCGGGTGCCATTATGATGATTTGGGCGTATCGTCGTCGTCCACAGCAACAAATTTCCTGAGGAACCATGAAACAGTATCTTGAATTGATGAAAAAAGTGCTCGACGAGGGCACGCCGAAAAACGACCGCACCGGCACCGGTACGCTCTCCATTTTTGGCCACCAGATGCGCTTCAACCTGCAAGAAGGCTTCCCACTGGTGACGACAAAGCGCTGCCATTTGCGCTCGATCATTCATGAACTGCTCTGGTTCCTGCAAGGCGATACCAACGTTGCGTATCTGCACGAGAATAACGTCTCAATCTGGGACGAGTGGGCAGATGAAAACGGCAACCTGGGCCCGGTTTACGGCAAGCAGTGGCGCGCCTGGCCAACGCCTGATGGCCGCCATATTGACCAGATCACCACCGTGATGAACCAGCTGAAAAACGATCCGGACTCGCGCCGAATCATCGTTTCCGCCTGGAACGTCGGTGAGCTGGATAAAATGGCGCTGGCACCTTGCCACGCGTTCTTCCAGTTTTATGTCGCTGACGGCAAGCTCTCCTGCCAGCTCTATCAGCGCTCCTGTGACGTGTTCCTCGGCCTGCCGTTTAACATTGCCAGCTATGCGCTGTTGGTCCACATGATGGCGCAGCAGTGCGACCTGGAAGTGGGTGATTTTGTCTGGACCGGTGGGGACACCCATCTTTACAGCAACCATATGGAACAGACGCATCTCCAGCTGACCCGCGAACCGCGTGCTCTGCCAAAGCTGATTATCAAGCGCAAACCGGCATCAATCTTCGATTACCGCTTTGATGATTTCGAGATTGAGGGCTATGACCCGTATCCGGGCATCAAAGCGCCCGTCGCTATCTGATGCGATAAAGCGTGACACAACCGGTGCTCTTTAGCGCCGGTTTTTTTTCGCCTTTATCCCGTTTCCCGAAGCGCTATCCAGAAAGCGTGCAACGCGCTGCAACACTCCTGATTCTCCGGATAACGCCTCGTAAAACGAGGATCCGTCGCTCGTCATGTTCACCGCGCTTCGCCACACTCCCGATATGAAAAAAGAGAACGGTTTTACGCTTATCGAAACGCTGGTCGCGATTTCGCTTGTCGTTATCCTCAGCGCCTCAGGTCTTTACGGCTGGGACAGCTGGCAGCGGCAGCAGCGGCTGTGGCAAACCGCCAGTCAGGTACGAGATTACCTGCTGTTTCTGCGCAATCATGCCAACCGCTACAACCGCGACCATCAAATTACCCATCAGCGGGTGGGAGGCATGGATTGTCTGCTGAGCTCTGCCGCGCAAGGCTGTGAGAAGGGCAATCCCTTTGTGCTGATTCCGCTCTGGCCTGAGGTCGCGATCGGCGAGGTAACGCCGTCGCTCGCGTTCTATGGATTAAAGGATACGGCTTGGGCTGGGCGGATACGCGTTCAAAGCCGCGCAGGAGAATGGCTGATTATTGTCTCAAATGGAGGACGCATCAGGATGTGTAAGGTCTCTGCGGGAGGTTCATGTCGATGAAGCAGCGAGGTTTCTCACTGACCGAAGTTCTGATTGCCACGGCGATTAGCAGCCTCCTGCTGATAAGCGCATCGCGTTTTTTACCCGGCTTGCAGCGGGCGGTCTTAGCGCAATCCGGCCAGAGACAACTGGAGGAAGAAGTCTGGCACCATCTGTTCGCCCTGGGCAAACAGCTCCAGCGTGCGGGATACTGCGCGGGAAACTGTCAGGGACAGGCGCTGGTGACAGCCAGGCAAGGAAGTTGCGTCATTGTGCGGTGGGATGCCAACAGTAACGGCAGCTGGGATAACAGCGCATCAGAAAATGACAGCACCGGTTTTCGACTGGAGTCTGGCGCGCTGGAAACCCAGCGTGGAGCGACCTCATGTGAAGGAAAAGGATGGGAAAAGCTCACGGACCCGGACAGGCTTACTATCGCGCATTTTGTAGTGAGGACAGTGGAACATGCCGGTTTTACGCCCGAGGTGAATATCGAACTGGCGGCGATTCGTAAAGGCGAGCAGGAGGAGCCCTGGCAGGCGTTGTATACGGTCACGGGGTACAACCTGTGAATCGTCAACGCGGCATGTCTTCGCTGGCGATGGTTCTGCTTTTACTGGTGCTCGGTACTCTGATCCTCACCGGTCTCAATCAGCAGCTCACAACGTTTAGCGCGCTCGTCGGCGGTGAGAGCCGTTCGCTTCAGCAGCAGGCGGCGGTACAGTCCGCGCTTGAGTGGGGACGGGTTCAGAGCTGGTCGTCAGAGCCACAGGTTCAGTGCAAGAAGACTCCTGCGTGGCGAGCGTGTTTGCGCCCGCTGAGTGGGGCGCGTGTGCTGCTGATTGCCGGAGACAGCGACCTGCTGCTCTGGCGCTCAGGAGAGATTGTCGACGGGAACGTTCGCTTTTCGCCTCATGGCTGGAGTGATTTTTGTCCCCTTAAGGAGAGCGCGTTATGCCAGCTGCCGTGAGCAGAGAAAAAGGGTTTAGCATGGTTGAGGTACTGCTGGCGATGATGCTGCTGGTGATCGTCGTGACGGCTTTGTCCGGCTATCATCGGGCGTTGGCGGCTCGGTTTACCCTGTTTAACCAGTATCGACAGCTCTGGCATCATGCATGGAATCAGTCTCAGCTCTCAACAAATGTTCTCCCGGCTGGCTGGCAGGCCAGTCGGGGGCAGACAACGCACGCAGGATGTGTCAGCATCACGGTCACACTTATTTCTCCTCTGGGGCGGCGCGGTGAGATAACGCGCCTGCATTGCCCGGTTAGCCAGTAGTCGGGAGCGTCTATGTTAAGGGTCTACCACTCAAATCGTCTGGATGTGCTGGAAGCGCTGATGGAATTTATCGTTGAGCGCGAGCGGCTTGACGATCCTTTTGAGCCTGAAATGGTGCTGGTGCAGAGCACCGGTATGGCACAGTGGCTGCAAATGTCGCTTTCCCGTAAATTTGGCATAGCCGCAAATATTGATTTCCCGCTGCCCGCGAGCTTTATCTGGGAGATGTTTGTGCGCGTGTTGCCGGACATCCCGGAGCAGAGCGCCTTCAACAAGCAAGGCATGAGCTGGAAGCTCATGGCGCTGCTGCCGGAAATGCTGCAGCACGATGAATTCGCCATGCTGCGCCACTACCTCAATGACGATACCGATAAGCGCAAGCTGTTCCAGCTGGCGTCGCGCACCGCCGATCTCTACGACCAATACCTTGTTTACCGTTCTGACTGGTTAATTCGTTGGGAAGCGGGCGAGTTGGTTGAAGGGCTACCGGAGGCGCAAATATGGCAGGCACCGCTGTGGAAAGCGCTGGTAGAGCATACGGAGAAACTTGGGCAGCCTAAGTGGCACCGTGCCAACCTGTACGATCGGTTTATCTCCATACTCGAGAATGCGTCGGAGCGCCCGGCCCGACTGCCGTCACGCGTTTTTATCTGCGGGATATCCGCATTACCGCCTGTTTATCTGAAGGCGCTGAACGCGCTGGGTAAACATATTGATATCCATATTTTGTTCACCAACCCTTGCCGACAGTATTGGGGGGATATCCTCGACGAACGTTGGCTTGCGCGGCTGGTGACTCGCCAACGAAAGCGCCTTTTTGAAGAACGTTCCGTCCCGCTGTTTAAAGACGGCTCGACTGCCGGGCAGCTTTTTGATGAAGACGGTATCCAGAACCTGCCCAATCCACTGCTTGCCTCGTGGGGGGAGCTGGGGCGTGACTACATTCACATGCTTTCAGACATCACTTCATCAGGCGAAGGTGACGTGGATGCCTTTGTCGATATTGCCCCGGATAGCCTGCTGCATCATATTCAGCTGGATATCCTCGATCTGGAAAACCGTGCCGTGATGGGCGTGACGGCGAAAGAATTCGAACGCAGCGACAGCAAGCGCAAGCTGGATGCTGACGATCGCAGCATCACGATCCATGTTTGCCATAGCCCTCAGCGTGAGGTCGAAGTGCTTCACGACCAGCTGCTGGCGATGCTGCAGGACGATCCCGAACTGACGCCACGCGATATTGTGGTGATGGTGGCGGATATCGACAGCTACAGTCCCTTCATTCAGGCCGTTTTTGGCAGTGCGACGGGCGAGCGATATCTGCCTTACGCTATCTCTGACCGTCGTGCCCGTCAGTCGCATCCGGCATTGCAGGCCTTTATCACTCTGCTTTCACTGCCGGATAGCCGCTTTATCTCCGAAGATGTCCTGGCGTTACTGGATGTTCCCGTGCTGGCTGCACGCTTCAACATCAATGAAGAGGGGCTGCGCTACCTTCGCCAGTGGGTGAATGAATCTGGCGTACGCTGGGGGATCGATGACGATAACGTTCAGGAGTTCGAACTTCCTCCAACCGGGCAGCACACGTGGCGTTTTGGCCTGACGCGTATGCTGCTGGGCTACGCCATGGAGAGCAGCCAGGGCGAGTGGAATGAGGTGCTGCCTTACGATGAGTCCAGCGGGTTAATTGCTGAACTGGTGGGGCATTTAGCGTCACTCCTGATGCAGCTTAACCGCTGGCGACACGAACTGATGCAGCCGCGTCCGCTTGAAGCGTGGATCCCGGTTTGCAGGGCATTGCTTAATGATTTCTTCCTGCCAGACAGTGACACCGAAGCGGCAATGGCACTGATTGAAACGCAGTGGCAGGCGATCGTCGATGAAGGCGTGAATTCCCATTATCAGGATGCAATCCCACTGTCGCTGTTGAGGGATGAGCTAACGCAGCGGCTTGACCAGGAGCGAATCAGCCAGCGTTTCCTGGCAGGCCCCATCAATATCTGCACCCTGATGCCAATGCGTTCTATCCCGTTTAAAGTGGTCTGTCTGCTTGGCATGAACGACGGCGTTTATCCGCGCGCGCTGGCGCCGCTGGGGTTCGATTTGATGAGCGCAAATCCAAAGCGGGGCGACCGTAGCCGCCGCGATGATGACCGCTACCTCTTCCTTGAGGCGCTCATTTCCGCCCAGAGTAAGCTCTATATCAGCTATATCGGCCGTTCCATTCAGGACAACAGCGAGCGTTTTCCCTCCGTTCTGGTGCAGGAGCTGGTGGACTATATCGGCCAGAGTCACTATCTGACGGGGGATGAAGAGCGCAACTGCGATGAAAGCGAGATGAGGGTGAAAGCCCATATCACCTGTTTCCACAGCCGCATGCCGTTTGACCCGGTGAACTACACGCCCAGCGAGCGCCAGAGCTATGCGCAGGAGTGGCTACCGGCGGCGAAAAAGGAGGGGAGTGCGCATACCGATTTCATTCAGGAGCTTGACCCGCGCCCTGTCGACACCCTGACCTTCGAACAGCTTCAGCGGTTTTGGGCGCATCCGGTGCGCGCCTTCTTCCAGCAGCGATTGCAGGTCAACTTCCGTTCTGAAGAGAGTGAAATTCCTGATGCAGAGCCTTTTACGCTGGAAGGGCTGGAGCGCTACCAGTTAAACCTGCAGCTGTTGAATGCGCTGGTTGACGAGGAAGATGCGGACAAACTTTACCGCCGCTACCGTGCTGCAGGACAGTTGCCCTATGGGGCGTTCGGAGAAATTGTGTGGGAGGCGCAGTGTCAGGAGATGACCGCCCTGGCAGAGCGCGTAAGAGAGTGCCGACAGCCAGGGAAAAGCATTGAAATCGATCTCAACTGCAATGGTGTACAGCTCACGGGCTGGTTAACCCAGGTTCAGCCGGACGGGCTGCTGCGCTGGCGGCCTTCTATGCTGAGCGTTTCACAGGGTTTGCAACTCTGGCTGGAACATCTTGTCTACAGTGCGGATGGTCATAAAGGTGAAAGTCGGATTTTCGTGCGCAAAGAGGGCGAATGGCGCTTCCCGCCGATGGAGTCTGAGCAGGCGTTACGGTATCTGTCTTTGTACATTGAGGGCTACCGTCAGGGAATGAACAAACCGCTCCTGCTGTTGCCGGAAAGTGGCGGGGCCTGGATAAAAGCCTGTTATGACGCACAGAATGATGCGATGTTAACGGATGAGGCGTCACTGCAGAAAGCGCGCAGTAAATTTATGCAGGCCTACGAAGGAAACATGATGGTGCGGGGCGAAGGAGAAGATGTCTGGTATCAGCGCTTATGGCGAACGCTTGAGCCAGAGTACTTTGAGGCCATCACGGAAGAGGCGCAGCGCTACCTGCTGCCGTTGTTTAAATTTAATCAGTCCTGAGCGCTGTATAAAAATTGCGCAGCATGGGGTGTTCAATTATGATGCACTTCTTATCACGGACTGATGTACCCAATAAAGAGATGTTGGCGTGTCCAGCACGCAATGTATTAATGATGTAGCCGTGATATAGAGGTAGCACCTTGTTTAAAGCGTTTGTTTTGTTTTTCGCCCTCTGGGTACCTGTCACTCAGGCAGACTCCGGTTGGCAACCCGTTCAGGAAACTATTCGTAAAAGCGAAAAAGATACCCGTCAATATCAGGCTATTCGTCTTGATAACGGCATGACCGTGCTGCTGGTTTCCGATCCGCAGGCGGTGAAGTCCCTCTCGGCATTAGTGGTGCCGATTGGATCGCTGGAAGATCCTGACGCGCATCCTGGGCTTGCACACTATCTGGAACATATGACGCTGATGGGGTCAAAAAAATACCCGCAGCCGGATAGCCTGTCCGAATTTTTGAAAATGCATGGCGGCAGCCACAATGCCAGTACGGCACCGTACCGCACGGCCTTTTATCTTGAAGTCGAAAATGATGCGCTGGAAGGCGCGGTCGATCGCCTTGCTGATTCCATCGCCGCCCCCCTGCTGGATAAAAAATATGCCGACCGTGAACGCAATGCCGTCAATGCTGAGTTGACCCTTGCCCGCACGCGAGACGGTATGCGCATGGCCCAGGTCAGCGCCGAAACCATCAACCCTGCGCACCCGGGTTCGCGCTTCTCCGGCGGTAACCTTGAGACGTTAAGCGACAAACCGAACAGCCCGGTGCTTGATGCCCTGCACGCGTTTCGCGATAAATACTACTCCGCCAACCTGATGAAAGCGGTCATCTACAGCAATAAACCGTTGCCAGAACTGGCAGGCATGGCGGCTAAAACGTTTGGCCGGGTGCCGAATAAAAATATCGACCTGCCGCAGATAGACGTACCGGTGGTCACGGATGCGCAAAAGGGCATCGTGATCCACTACGTGCCTGCGCTGCCGCGCAAAGTGCTGCGCGTGGAATTCCGCATCGATAACAACACCGCACAGTTTCGCAGTAAAACCGATGAGCTGGTGACCTATCTGATAGGTAACCGTAGCCCGGGTACGCTTTCTGACTGGCTGCAAAAACAGGGGCTGGTGGAAGGTATTCGCGCCGACTCCGATCCGGTTGTGAACGGCAATAGCGGCGTGCTGGCGATCTCCGCCACCCTGACCGACAAGGGCCTGGCAAACCGTGACGAAGTGGTGGCGGCGATCTTCAGCTACCTCTCTTTACTGCGTGAGAAAGGCGTCGATAAGCGCTACTTTGATGAGCTCGCCCACGTGCTGGATCTCGATTTCCGTTACCCGTCCATTACCCGCGATATGGATTACGTTGAGTGGCTGGCGGATACCATGATCCGCGTGCCGGTGGAGCACACCCTCGACGCGGTCAATATTGCCGACCGCTATGATGCCGATGCGGTAAAAGCCCGCCTGGCGATGATGACGCCGGAGAATGCCCGCATCTGGTACATCAGCCCGAACGAACCGCATAACAAGACGGCGTATTTTGTCGATGCCCCCTATCAGGTGGATAAAATCAGCGCGCAGACCTTCGCCGACTGGCAGAAGAAGGCCGGAGAGATTGCGTTGAAGCTGCCGGAGCTGAACCCCTATATTCCGGATGACTTCTCGCTGACCAAAACGTCAAAAGATTATCCGCACCCGGCGCTCATCGTTGATGAACCGACGCTGCGGGTGGTGTATACGCCCAGCCGCTACTTCGCAAGCGAGCCAAAGGCCGATGTCAGCGTGGTGCTGCGTAACCCGAAAGCGATGAACAGCGCCAAAAATCAGGTGATGTTCGCGCTCAATGACTATCTCGCCGGGATTGCGCTCGATCAGCTCAGCAACCAGGCGGCCGTGGGCGGGATCAGCTTCTCCACCAACGCCAACAACGGTTTGATGCTCAATGCAAACGGCTATACCCAGCGTTTGCCTCAGCTGTTCCAGGCACTGCTGGAGGGCTATTTTAGCTATACGCCGACGGACGAGCAGCTTGAACAGGCCAAATCGTGGTATGCGCAGATGATGGATTCTGCGGAGAAGGGCAAAGCTTACGATATGGCGCTTATGCCGGCGCAAATGCTGTCGCAAGTTCCTTATTTCCAGCGAGAGGACCGCCGTGCGCTGTTGCCTTCGATCACCTTAAAAGACGTGCTGGCTTACCGTGATGCGCTGAAAACCAACACGCGTCCGGAGTTCCTGATCGTCGGCAACATGAGTGAGGATCAGGCCAAAACCCTGGCAGAGAATGTACGCACTCAGCTCGGTTCGAAAGGCGACGAGTGGTGCCGCAACAAGGACGTGCTGGTTGAGAAAAAACAGAATGTGATTTTTGAAAAGGCGGGTAACAGCACGGATTCCGCGCTGGCCGCGGTATTTGTGCCAACGGGCTATGATGAATTCGCCAGCTCGGCGCAGAGTGCCGTACTGGGGCAAATTATTCAGCCGTGGTTTTATAACCAGTTACGCACAGAGGAGCAGCTTGGCTACGCGGTGTTTGCCTTCTCCATGAACGTAGGCCGACAGTGGGGGCTGGGTTTCCTGCTGCAAAGCAGCGATAAACAGCCGGCGTATCTCTGGAAGCGTTACCAGGCCTTCTTCCCACAGGTGGAAGCAAAACTGCGCGCCATGAAGCCGGAAGAGTTTGCGCAAATCCAGCAGGCCGTCATCGCACAGGTGATGCAGCCGCCGCAGACGCTGGGTGAAGAAGCCTCGCAGCTGAGCAAAGATTTCGATCGCGGTAATCTGAAATTTGATTCGCGTGATAAAGTAGTGGCCGAGATAAAACAGCTGACGCCGCAGAAGGTTGCCGACTTCTTCCATCAGGCGGTCATTAAGCCGCAGGGAATCACCATCCTGTCTCAGGTTTCCGGTAGCCAGAACGGGAAAACGGAGTACGTGAACCCGAAAGGCTGGAAAGTCTGGAAGAGCGTCAGCGCGCTGCAGCAATCGATGCCCTGGAGTAAGAAAGAATGACCGATACCGCTGAGTCCCTTGATCCCTTACGTTTACCTCTGCAGGGTGAACGATTGATTGAAGCCTCAGCGGGAACGGGAAAAACCTTCACCATTGCCGCTCTGTACCTGCGTCTGCTGCTGGGGCTTGGCGGCAACGCCGCTTTTCCACGCCCTTTGAGCGTGGAGGAGCTGCTGGTGGTGACCTTCACCGAGGCTGCCACCGCTGAGCTGCGGGGCCGTATTCGCAGCAATATCCACGAGCTGCGCATCGCCTGTCTGCGTCAGAGCACGGATAACCCTCTCTACGCGAGCCTTCTGGAAGAAATTGCCGATAAGCAACAGGCAGCCCAGTGGCTATTGCTCGCTGAACGGCAGATGGATGAAGCGTCCGTCTTCACCATTCACGGTTTTTGCCAGCGTATGCTGAGCCTGAATGCGTTTGAATCCGGGATGCTGTTTGAACAGCAGCTCATTGAAGATGAATCCGTGCTTCGCTATCAGGCCTGCGCGGATTTCTGGCGTCGCCACTGCTACCCGTTACAGCGCGATATCGCCGAAGCGGTACATGCGCTGTGGAAGGGCCCGGAGGCGCTGCTGCGCGCTATCGATCGTTATCTGCAGGGGGAAGCACCGGTCATCAAATCCCCGCCGCCTGCGGATGAAACCCTGGCCTCACGCCATGAAAAAATCATCGCGAGAATTGCCGATATCAAGCAAAAATGGATTGAGTCCGTTGGCGAGATTGACGCAATCATCGAAAATTCCGGGATTGATCGACGCAAGTTTAACCGCGGCAATCAGGGGAAATGGATCGACAAGATCAGCGCCTGGGCGCAGGAAGAGACGCGAGGCTACCAGCTCCCGGATGCGCTGGAGAAATTCTCCCAACGTTTCCTGGCTGAGCGGACCAAAGCCGACGGCATTGTGCCTGAGCATCCTCTGTTTGTGGCGATTGAAACCCTGCTGGCTGAGCCCTTAACGCTCAACGATCTGATGATTACCCGCGCCATGACGGAAATTCGCGACGCTGTCGCGCGTGAGAAACGCCGCCGGGGTGAACTGGGGTTTGACGATATGCTGAGCCGCCTCGATGCGGCGCTGTGCAGTGAAAATGGCGAAGCGCTTGCCGCCGCGATCCGCACACGGTTCCCGGTGGCGATGATTGACGAATTTCAGGATACCGACCCTCAGCAATACCGCATTTTCCGCCGTATCTGGCGCCAGCAGCCCGGTACCGCGCTGTTGTTAATCGGCGATCCGAAACAGGCCATCTACGCCTTCCGCGGTGCGGATATTTTCACCTACATGAAAGCCCGTAGCGAAGTTGATGCGCACTACACGCTTGATACTAACTGGCGCTCCTCTCCCGGCATGGTGGAAAGCGTCAACGCGCTCTTCAGCCGCATGGATACGGCGTTTATGTTCCGGGAGATCCCGTTTCAGCCGGTAAAGTTCGCCGAGAAAAATGCCTCGTTGCGCTTTGAGTTCAACGGCGAGACGCAGCCTGCCATGAACTTCTGGCTACTGGACGGGGAAGGCTGCGGTGTTGCCGACTATCAAAATGCCATGGCCCAGCACAGTGCCGCGCAAATCCGCGACTGGCTCAGTGCGGGCGCGCACGGTAAAGCGCTGCTGTGGAAGGGGGATAAACCAACCCCGGTAAAGGCATCCGATATCACGGTGCTGGTGCGCAGCCGTCAGGAGGCCGCGCTCATCCGCGACGCTCTGACGTTACTGAATATTCCCTCCGTCTATCTCTCGAACCGCGATAGCGTCTTTGAAACGCTGGAAGCGCAGGAGATGCTATGGCTGCTGCAGGCCGTGCTGGCTCCGGAGCGGGAAAGCACGCTGCGTAGCGCATTAGCGAGCGCGATGCTCGGGCTGAACGCGCGGGATATTGATGCGCTGAACAATGACGAAGCCGCGTGGGATGCCGTGGTAGAAGAGTTTGTTCGCTACCGCGAAAAATGGCAGAAGCGTGGAGTCATGGCGATGGTGCGCGAGCTCATGGCGCAGCGCCACATTGCGGAGAATATGCTGGCGACAGCAGGCGGCGAGCGCCGTTTGACCGATATTTTACATATCAGCGAACTGCTGCAGGAAGCCGGTACGCAGCTGGAGAGCGAACACGCTCTGGTACGCTGGCTGGCGCAGCAGATTGCCGATCCGAACAGTAATTCGTCCAGCCAGCAGATGCGACTAGAGAGTGATAAACATCTGGTGCAGATCGTCACCATTCACAAGTCGAAAGGCCTGGAATATCCGCTGGTCTGGCTGCCGTTTATCGCCAATTATCGCGTGCAGGATCAGGCCTTTTACCACGATCGCGAGTCTTTTGAGGCGGTGCTCGATCTCAGCAACGCGGAGTCCAGCGTTGAGCTGGCCGAAGCCGAGCGTCTGGCGGAAGACCTGCGCCTGCTTTACGTGGCGCTGACCCGTTCGGTCTGGCACTGCAGCCTGGGCGTTGCGCCTCTGTTCCGTCGCCGTGGCGAAAAGAGCGGGGAGAGTGATTTTCATCTGAGCGCGCTGGGGCGGCTTATTCAGCACGGCGAACCCAAAGACGCGGCGGGCCTGCGCCAGTGCATCGAATCGCTTTGCACGGAGCATGTTGCCCTGCATATTCCGTCGCAGCCCGACAACAGCCGCTGGCAGATGCCGGAGCTGCGTGAGTCAGAGCTCCATGCCCGCCAGGTTGTGCGTACCATTGCCGACGACTGGCGCGTCACCAGCTACTCCGGTTTGCAGCAGCACGGGCAGAGTATTGCGCAGGATCTGATGCCAAAACTGGACGTGGATGCCGCAGGAGCCGGTAGCGTACCCGCTGAGCCGTTGCTCACGCCGCACCAGTTCCCGCGCGGCGCCTCGCCGGGCACGTTTTTGCACAGCCTGTTTGAAGAGCTGGATTTTACCCAGCCGGTTTCCGAAGAGTGGGTGCTGAAAATGTTACAGAGTGGCGGCTACGACGCGCAGTGGCAGCCGGTTCTCACCGACTGGATCCGCGCGGTACTGCACGCGCCGCTCACGACGCAGGGGATCTCGCTGAACCAGTTGACTGCCAAAGATAAGCAGGTGGAGATGGAGTTTTATCTCCCCATCGCCAGCCCGCTCAGGGCCGAGGCGCTTGATGCGCTGATCCGCGAGTACGATCCGTTATCCGCCGGGTGCCCGCCGCTGAACTTCCGCCAGGTGCAGGGGATGCTCAAAGGCTTTATCGACCTGGTTTTCCGCCACGAAGGGCGCTACTACCTGCTGGATTACAAATCGAACTGGCTGGGTGAAAGCAGCGAAGCCTACACCCAGGACGCGATGGCATCGGCAATGCAAATGCATCGCTACGATCTGCAGTACCAGCTTTACACCCTTGCGCTGCACCGTTACCTGCGCCATCGCATGGCCGATTACCGCTACGAAGATCATTTTGGCGGCGTCATTTACCTGTTCCTGCGCGGAGTGGATGCTAACGACCCGCGTTCCGGCGTCTTTTGCACGCGTCCGGCTGCGGAACTGATTGAAAAAATGGATAACCTGTTTGCTGCAAGCACGGAGGAGGTAGCATGACGATGCAGGCGCTACTGCTGGACGCGGTTGAACAACGGTTACTGCGTCACCTGGATGTGCAGTTCGCCATGATGGTGGCAGGCGAGGAGCCTGCCGTCATGCTGGCCGCGGCCATTCTGAGTAAAGACGCGGGGGAAGGCCACGTATGTCTGCCGCTGTCGCGTCTGGCTGTGGATGAGAAAATGCCTCCGGCTTTACAGGCGTGTTTCGCGCAGCTGGGTGACGAAGTGGACTGGCAGGAGATATTACTCGGCTCGCCTGCCGTAAGCGGAGCCGATACCGGGACGCCGATGATCCTTGTCGGCGAGCGTTTGTATCTTAACCGGCTGTGGCGTAACGAACTGACGGTAGCGCGCTTCTTCAGCGAGACCAACGCCCCGCTTCCCTGCGATGAAGCGCAGCTCCGGCAAACGCTGGATACGCTGTTTACCTCTGACGACGCGACAGACTGGCAAAAAGTGGCGGCAGCCGTGGCCTTAACGCGACGGATCTCGGTGATTTCTGGCGGCCCGGGCACCGGGAAAACGACCACTGTGGCAAAACTGCTTGCCGCGCTGATTCAGCTATCGGGTGAGAAAAAGTGCCGTATTCGCCTGGCGGCCCCCACCGGTAAAGCGGCGGCACGTCTGACGGAGTCGTTAGGCGGCGCGCTGCAAAAACTGCCGCTAACCGGGGAGCAGCTTGCGCTTTTCCCCAATGAAGCGAGCACGCTGCACCGTTTGCTTGGCGCACAGCCGGGTAGCCAGCGTCTGCGCTATCATGCCGGTAACCCACTGCACCTTGACGTGCTGGTCGTGGATGAAGCGTCGATGATTGACCTGACGATGATGTCGCGTTTGATCGATGCGCTACCGCCGCACGCGCGCGTCATTTTCCTCGGCGATCGCGATCAGCTTGCCTCCGTAGAGGCGGGAGCCGTATTGGGGGATATCTGCACCTATGCCAGCCTGGGATATACCGCGGAACGCGCGCAGGAGCTGGCCCGTCTCACCGGATGTTCGCTCACGTCTGAAAACCATTCGCTTGCAGGGGCGCTGCGCGACAGCCTGTGTCTGCTGCAAAAAAGCTACCGTTTCGGCAGCGACTCTGGCATCGGCCAGCTTGCGGCGGCGGTGAACCGGGGCGACCGGCGCACCACCACAGCGGTATTTGACGGTACCTTTACGGATATTGAGAAAAAATCGCTGCAAAGTGGGGAAGAGTATCAGGCGATGCTGGACGACGCCCTGCAGGGGTATCAGCACTTTCTGACGGGCGTACAACAGCAAAGTACGCCGGAGCAGGTCATTGCTGCGTTTGGCGAATACCAGCTGCTCTGTGCGCTGAGGGAAGGCCCCTTTGGCGTCCGGGGTTTGAACGACAGGCTGGAACAGCTGCTGGCGCAAAAACGCAAAATTAACCGTACCCAGCACTCGCGCTGGTATGAAGGGCGACCGGTGATGATCTCCCGCAACGACAGCGCGCTGGGATTGTTTAACGGGGATATCGGGATTGCGCTCGATTGCGGTCAGGGCCTGCGCGTCTGGTTCCAGATGCCGGACGGGAGCGTGAAGTCCTTCCAGCCCAGCCGTTTGCCCGAGCATGAAACCGCCTGGGCGATGACGGTGCATAAATCCCAGGGCTCCGAGTTTAACCATGCGGCGCTGATCCTGCCCACGCAGCTTTCACCCGTCGTTACCCGCGAGCTGATCTATACCGCCATTACGCGCGCGCGTCAGCGTCTTTCGCTCTATACCGATGAGCGGGTGCTGGTGCAGGCGATCGCCACCCGAACGGAACGCCGAAGCGGGCTGGGCGCGATATTTGAGTCACTCTGAACAACGCCAGATATCCAGGCCGGGTACGCGCAGCGCGACCCGGCAAGCGTTGTATTATCCCAGGTCAGCCATCAGCACCTTTGAACGACGCTGATAGTTGTACATCTCTTTCTTCGTTTCCGGCAGAGAATCGATATCCACCGGCGTGAATCCGCGCTCCTGGAACCAGTGAATGCTGCGCGTCGTCAGGACGAACAGCTTGCTCAGCCCCATCTGGCGCGCCTGTGCCGCCACGCGTTCAAGCAGCATTTCGCCGCGTGAAGAGCTACGGTAATCAGGATGCACCGCCACGCAGGCCATTTCACCGATCTTCTCTTCCGGGAACGGATAGAGTGCGGCGCAGGCGATGGTCAGGTTATCGCGCTGAATAATGGTGAATTTGTCGATCTCCATCTCCAGCTGTTCGCGTGAGCGGCGTACCAGAATGCCCTGCTGTTCCAGCGGGCGGATCAGCTCCAGAATGCCGCCGATGTCATTGATGGTGGCGCGGCGGATCTGCTCCGCACTCTCCATCACAATCTGCGTACCAATACCGTCGCGGGAGAACAGCTCCTGCAACAGGGCCCCGTCTTCCTGATAGCTAATCAGGTGGCTGCGGCGCACGCCGCTGCGGCAGGCCTTCACGGCGCCACGCAGGAAGCGGACGGTGCCGGAGTGGTAATCGCCTTCGGCTTCCAGCGCCTCCACGCGAGCCTGGGCTTCATTCGGGAAGAGTTCCGGTACGATTGTTCCTTCAGCGTCCACGACGCCCTGGGAGGAGCAGAACCCAATCATTTTTTCCGCCTTCAGCTTGATCGCCAGCTGCGTGGCGATCTCTTCGGACGTCAGGTTAAAGCTTTCGCCGGTCACGGAAACAGCGACCGGGCCCATCAGCACGATGGCACCGCTGTCCAGCTGGCGGTGAATAGCTTCTTCATCAATACGACGGATACGGCCGCTGTGGCAGTAATCCACGCCATCGTCCACGCCGAGCGGCTGGGCAATGATAAAGTTGCCGCTCACGACGTTGATATGCGCGCCCTGCAGCGGCGTATTGTTCAGGCTCATGGAGAGACGCGCGGTAATATCCAGCTGCAGCAGACCCGCCGCCTGTTTCACCAGCTCCAGGGTTTTGGCATCGGTGACGCGGGTATGTTTATGGTAAATCGGCTCGTGGTGGTGAGCGGCCAGGTTGGCGTCGATCTGCGGACGCGCGCCATAAACCACCACCAGGCGGATCCCGAGGCTGTGCAGCAGGCCAATGTCATTGACGATGCTGGAAAAATTTTCATGCTCAATGGCTTCGCCGCCAAGCATGATGACAAACGTTTCCCCCCGATGGGCGTTGATATAGGGAACAGAATGGCGGAATCCCTGGACCAGTTCGGTTCTACGTTCCTTCACCATGGCACAACCCTTAATGAATGTTTATTCGTAATTTCTGTATTTTTATTCGATTGTGGTCGCGTGTGCAAGCGCAAATTTTCTGCGACCCATAGAAATTGGTAAGTAATCCGTGCGTTAGCGTATGATTGTTTACCCTTTTATAGATGACAGTTTATGCGTCATTCGTTAAAGTTTTCGGTCAATTTGGACATTTTGTATATCAGTCAGTGTTCTTGCTCGGGAGAAGCATGTCGGGATCCAATTCAGCAATAAGCCGCCGCCGTTTGTTAAAAGGGGCCGGGGCAATGTGGTTGCTTAGCGTCAGTCAGGTCGGTCTTGCCGCCACGAGTCAGGTGGTGGCGGTGCGCGTCTGGCCGTCGTCGACCTATACGCGCGTGACGGTTGAATCCAATCGCGTGCTGAAATATAAGCAATTTGCCCTCAGCAACCCGGAACGCGTGGTGGTGGATCTCGAAGGCGTTAACCTCAACTCCGTGCTGAAAGGGATGGCGGCGCAGATCCGCGGCGACGATCCGTTTATTAAATCGGCTCGCGTCGGGCAGTTTGATCCGCAAACCGTGCGCATGGTGTTTGAGCTTAAACAGAACGTTAAGCCGCAGCTGTTCGCCCTGGCGCCCGTCGCGACCTTTAAAGAGCGTCTGGTGATGGATCTCTACCCGGCCAACGCAACGGATATCCAGGATCCACTTCTCGCTCTGCTGGAGGACTACAACAAGGGCGATCTTCAGCGTCAGGTGCCGCCTGCGCAAAGTGGCCCGCAGCCCGGAAAAGCAGGGCGGGATCGTCCGATTGTGATCATGCTCGATCCCGGCCACGGCGGCGAAGACTCCGGCGCGGTGGGTAAATACCGCACGCGTGAAAAAGACGTGGTGCTGCAAATTGCCCGCCGCCTGAAGGCGTTGATTGATAAAGAAGGCAATATGCGCGCCTATATGACGCGCAATGAAGATATCTTTATTCCGCTGAAGGTCCGGGTGGCGAAAGCGCAGAAGCAGCGCGCCGATTTGTTCGTGTCGATCCATGCGGATGCCTTTACCAGCCGCCAGCCAAGCGGCTCGTCGGTGTTTGCGCTCTCAACCAAAGGCGCGACCAGTACCGCAGCAAGATTCCTGGCAGACAGCCAGAACGCCTCTGACCTGATTGGTGGCGTGAGCAAAAGCGGCGACCGCTACGTCGACCATACTATGTTCGATATGGTGCAGTCGCTGACCATTAACGACAGCCTGAAGTTTGGTAAAGCGGTGCTGGGCAAGCTGGGCAACATCAATAAGCTGCATAAAAACAGCGTTGAACAGGCCGGGTTTGCGGTACTCAAGGCACCGGATATCCCGTCCATCCTGGTCGAAACCGCGTTTATCAGTAACGTCGAAGAGGAGCGTAAGCTCAAGACGGCAAAATTCCAGCAGGAGGTTGCGGAGTCGATTCTGGCGGGGATACGGGCGTATTTCTCTGACGGGGCGACGCTGGCGCGACGCGGATAATGCTTTCAGCCGGGTAAACGCCCGGCAAATTCACAAACGACAGATACAAAAAAACACCCTTGAGGGTGTTTATTGTTTTCAGAAGTGTTGGTTGCGGGGGCCGGATTTGAACCGACGACCTTCGGGTTATGAGCCCGACGAGCTACCAGGCTGCTCCACCCCGCGTCCGTCTTTCTACTCGTGTAGAAGCTTACTGCTTCAAATTTGATTGGTTGCGGGGGCCGGATTTGAACCGACGACCTTCGGGTTATGAGCCCGACGAGCTACCAGGCTGCTCCACCCCGCGTCCGTCTTTCTACAGTCGTAGAAGATACTTCATCAAATTTTAATTGGTTGCGGGGGCCGGATTTGAACCGACGACCTTCGGGTTATGAGCCCGACGAGCTACCAGGCTGCTCCACCCCGCGTCCGTGGATGCGCACTATACTCGGATAGGTTTGTGATGCAACCCCTTTTTCACATAAATCATGATTTTGTATGCAAATTGAACGACATGGCTCTGTTTGGACTATTTTTTGCGCAAAATTTGCCAAAGGGCATGCGATCGCATTTCATTAGCCCTGGCGGTTTGTTATCTTCATCACGCGGAAATGGGCAACTTAAAGACGAGATATAATGAAAGGACGTTGGGCGAAGTATCTGATGGCGGGCGCAATGGTAGCGATTCTTGCGGCCTGTTCTTCCAAACCGACCGATCGCGGTCAACAGTATAAAGACGGGAAGTTATCCCAGCCTTTCTCTTTAGTTAATCAGCCTGATGCCGTCGGCGCACCGATTAATGCCGGTGATTTCTCCGAGCAGGTCTACCAGATCCGCAACGCGTCGCCGCGTCTGTATAGCTCACAGAACAATGTTTATAGCGCGGTCCAGGACTGGCTTAAAGCAGGCGGCGATACGCGCAACATGCGCCAGTTTGGTATCGACGCCTGGCAGATGGAAGGGGCCGATAACTACGGCAACGTCCAGTTTACCGGTTACTACACCCCGGTTATCCAGGCACGACACTCGCGTCAGGGCGAGTTCCAGTATCCTATCTATCGTATGCCGCCAAAACGCGGTCGTCTGCCGTCTCGCGCTGAGATCTACGCCGGTGCGCTGAGCGAAAACTACGTTCTGGCCTACAGCAACTCCCTGATGGATAACTTCATCATGGACGTTCAGGGCAGCGGCTACATTGATTTTGGCGACGGGTCGCCGCTTAACTTCTTCAGCTATTCCGGTAAAAACGGCCACGCCTATCGCAGCATCGGTAAAGTGCTGATCGACCGCGGCGAAGTGAAGAAAGAAGATATGTCGATGCAGGCGATCCGCGAGTGGGGCGAGAAACACAGCGAAGCCGAGGTGCGCGAGCTGCTGGAGCAGAACCCGTCGTTCGTCTTCTTCAAACCGCAAAACTTCGCGCCAGTGAAAGGGGCGAGTGCAGTTCCCCTGATTGGCCGCGCGTCGGTAGCATCGGATCGTTCGATTATTCCTGCAGGCACCACGCTGCTGGCTGAGGTTCCTCTGCTGGACAATAACGGCAAGTTCAACGGTCAGTATGAGCTGCGTCTGATGGTGGCGCTGGACGTTGGCGGGGCAATTAAAGGCCAGCACTTCGACATCTATCAGGGTATTGGCCCTGACGCAGGCCATCGCGCGGGCTGGTATAACCACTACGGACGCGTGTGGGTACTGAAGGCGGCGCCGGTTGCTGGAAACGTATTCAGCGGCTGATTGTGGTATTCTGAGCACAATACGGATTACTGTTCAGGGTGAGGAAAACCTCACCCTTTTTACATTTGAGGTTTTATGTCTGTGGTAATCAGCGACGCCTGGCGCCAGCGTTTTGGCGGGACGGCACGTTTATATGGTGAAAAAGCCCTGCAGCTGTTTGCGGATGCGCACGTCTGCGTCGTGGGCATTGGTGGTGTGGGGTCGTGGGCGGCAGAAGCGCTGGCGAGAACCGGTATTGGCGCAATCACGCTGATTGACATGGATGACGTTTGCGTCACCAACACCAACCGTCAAATCCACGCCCTGCGCGATAACGTCGGCCTGGCGAAGTCTGAGGTCATGGCGGAACGTATTCGCCTGATAAACCCGGAATGTCGGGTCACGGTGATCGACGACTTTGTGACGGCAGATAACGTCGCGGAGTACATGAGCAAAGGCTATAGCTATGTGATTGACGCCATCGACAGCGTGCGGCCAAAAGCGGCGCTGATCGCATACTGCCGTCGCTACAAGGTGCCGCTGGTCACGACGGGCGGTGCGGGTGGGCAAATCGATCCGACGCAGATCCAGGTGGCCGACCTGGCGAAAACCATTCAGGATCCGCTGGCGGCCAAGCTGCGCGAGCGCCTGAAGAGCGATTTTAACGTGGTGAAGAACAGCAAAGGTAAGCTCGGCATCGACTGCGTGTTCTCGACCGAAGCGCTGGTCTACCCGCAGGCGGATGGCTCAGTCTGCGCGATGAAAAGCACGGCGGAAGGGCCAAAGAGAATGGATTGCGCCTCAGGTTTTGGTGCGGCCACCATGGTGACCGCCTCCTTCGGCTTTGTGGCTGTGTCTCACGCCCTCAAGAAAATGATGGCGAAGGCGGAACGTCAGGCCTGAGCCTGACGTGCGGCATCCAGTACCGCGTCGCCCAGCGCGATCAACCCCTGACCGCGCGAGGCGCTGAGCTGCGCGCGCAGCCCAAGCTCATCAAATAACACCAGCGGCGAATGTGCCAGCAATTCCGCCGCGCTTTTCCCTTCCACAGCGGTCAGCAATACGGCCAGCAGGCCCCGGACGATGCGGCCTTCGCTGTCGCCGAAGAAGTGCAGCTTCTCGCCGGAGACGCTAACCCCCAGCCAGACGCGGTTTTCACAGCCTGCGATCTCTTTCGCCTGCGCTTTAAGATCGTCTGAAAGGGCCGGGAGCTGTTTACCCAGCAGGATCAGCTGTCGATATTTATCTTCCCACTGCTGGAGCGGGGCGAAGGTCTGTTTTAAGGTCTCTTCTGTGATGACCGTGCCAAACGGATGTCCGGCTAAAGCAGCGCTAGTCATTAATCCACCAGTATTTCAAGGGCGCGGTCAACGGCGGCAACCAGCACGTCGACATCGCTTTGGGTATTGTACGGCGCAAACGAGGCGCGCAGCGTACCGTTAACGCCAAGCGCCGCCAGCAGCGGCTGGGCGCAGTGCTGTCCGGCACGCAGGGCAATGCCGTACCCGGCCAGCAGCGTCACCATGTCGCTATGGTGAACGCCCGCAAAATCAAAGGCGAGCAGGCTTGAATCCTGAACGCGGAACGAGCGGAAACCCGGGCGCTTTTTGAGCTCTTCCTCTGCCAGCGTCGCCAGCCCCCGGCTCCAGCTTTCAGCCTGAACGATGTCTGTTTCTGCCAGCCACTCCAGCGCCGCGCTTAAGCCAATCACCCCCGCCACGTTCGGCGTACCGGCCTCCAGGCGATAGGGAACATCCTGAGTTTTGAAGCCATCGAACGACACTTCAGTGATCATTTTGCCGCCACCGAGCCACGGCGTCATTTTTGCCAGCAGTTCTGGCTTGCCGTACAACGCCCCAATACCGGTTGGCCCGTAGAGCTTATGTCCTGAGAAGGCATAGAAATCGATATCAAGCGCCTGCACATCAGCGGGGAAATGCACCACGCCCTGAGCGCCGTCGACCATCACCACCATCCCGCTGGCATGGGCTATGCGAATAGCCTGAGCCAGGTCCGGGCAACCACCCGTGACGTTCGACATCTGTCCGAGCGCCAGAATGCGGCTGCGGGTGGTAATCAGCTCTGGGAGACGGGCAACGTCGGGAAGAAGGTCTGCACCCAGTGGAAGCTTCACCACGCGTGCACCCGTTTGCTCTGCCACCATCAGCCATGGCACCAGGTTGGCGTGATGTTCCGCCTCGCTGACGACGATCTCATCGCCCGGCTGAAGCAGCGGGCGCGCGTAGCACTGGGCCACCATATTGATGGCTTCGGTCGTGCCGCGCGTCCAGACGATGTTTTTCCCGCTTTCGGCATTGATCAGGCGTGCGACCTGATCGCGTGCGGCTTCATAGCGCGCGGTTAATCGCTGCGCTTCGGCAAACTGGCTGCGATGCACGTTCCCGGCGCTCAGGCTGTAGAACTGCTGCGTGGCCTCAATCACCGCCTGTGGCTTAAGGGCGGTGGCGGCGCTATCCAGGTAAATACCGGCATCGGCCAGGGCCGGAAACTGTGCGCGGAACTGCGCAGGACTGAAAGCGTTCATGGGATTCCTCATTTCAATATAGCGATCGTCGCGCAATTTCAGCGGCAGGGCAAGGAGGTTGATATCTATCAGAATTGTCTGCTTATCCTTACGGCCTCAAAAAAGCAGGTTATGCTAAATAGTGTTAGGCGGATGTTTTAGCCTGTTATAAATCGAGGTTTGAATAGCATTAATTGCTAAAGGAGAATAATCATGAATAAGACAGCTGCAATCATTTCTGCCTGTGCGTTTACTTTTGCCCTGAGCGCCTGTTCCGGTAACAACTACGTGATGCACACCAACGATGGTCGTTCTATCGTTTCGGAAGGGAAACCGACTACCGATAATGATACCGGGATGATTTCGTACAAAGATGCTAACGGGAACAAGCAGCAGATCAACCGCACGGACGTGAAAGAGATGAAAGAGATCGAGCATTAACAGATCGCAGGCGAAAAAAAAGCACCGCAAATTGGCGGTGCTACATTAATCACTATGGACAGACAGGGTAAATGTACAGGAAGTGAAAAATTGGTAGCGTTGCTACCGTGGTCTGAATCGCAGACCAATTGCAAACACAACAACACAACATCACAACCGTAAGCCAAAAGCCCTTCAGAACACGCATTCCGAAAAAAGCTCTTCGTTCCGGCTCAGGAAGTGCCGCCACTATAGGTATTTGCTGGTAGTTCCTCAACGGACAAATTATAATGGCTCAGATAAAAAAAACTAATAGGTTAAACGTTGTTTCCTATTTGTTAAATCCCGTTAACATCTAAGCCAGATAACCATGTCAAAGCGATTGCCACCTCTTAATGCATTACGAGTTTTTGATGCAGCAGCACGTCATCTGAGCTTTACCCGCGCAGCAGATGAGCTTTTTGTGACACAGGCCGCAGTAAGTCACCAAATCAAGTCTCTGGAGGATTTTCTGGGCCTTAAGCTGTTTCGTCGACGCAACCGTTCGTTGCTGTTGACCGAAGAGGGGCAGAGCTATTTTCAGGATATTAAAGAGATTTTTTCCCAGCTCACGGAAGCCACGCGTAAGCTGCAGGCTCGCAGTGCAAAAGGTGCTCTGACCGTCAGTTTATTGCCCAGTTTTGCCATTCATTGGCTGGTGCCAAGACTCTCAAGCTTTAACTCAGCTTATCCGGGGATCGACGTTCGAATCCAGGCGGTAGATCGTCAGGAGGACAAGTTGGCCGATGACGTAGATGTCGCCATTTTTTATGGTCGCGGTAACTGGCCGGGCTTGCGCGTTGAAAAATTATACGCAGAATATCTCCTGCCGGTCTGTTCTCCCCTGCTGTTAACAGGTGAGAAGGCGCTGAAGTCACCCGCTGACCTGGCTCAGCATACGCTTTTGCATGATGCCTCTCGCCGCGACTGGCAAACTTATACCCGTCAATTAGGTCTTACACATATTAACGTGCAGCAGGGACCCATTTTTAGCCACAGTGCGATGGTGTTACAGGCTGCCATTCACGGGCAGGGCGTGGCGTTGGCGAACAACGTCATGGCGCAGTCCGAAATTGAGGCAGGCCGCCTGGTTTGCCCTTTTAATGATGTACTGGTCAGCAAGAATGCGTTTTATCTGGTTTGTCATGACAGTCAGGCAGAACTGGGTAAAATAGCCGCCTTCCGGCAGTGGATACTGGCGAAAGCGGCAACCGAGCAAGAAAAATTCCGCTTCAGGTATGAGCAATAACGTTTGTGTGCCGGGCACGCATCAACTCAGGACTTAAACATGACCAGCCGATTCATGCTGATTTTTGCCGCGGTGAGTGGCTTTATTTTTGTTGCACTGGGCGCCTTTGGCGCACATGTATTAAGCAAGTCTTTAGGCGCAGTAGAGATGGGCTGGATCCAGACCGGCCTTGAATATCAGGCGTTCCACACGCTGGCTATTTTTGGGCTGGCGGTGGCGATGCAGCGTCGTATCAGTATCTGGTTTTACTGGAGCAGCGTGTTTATGGCGCTGGGTACCGTGTTGTTCAGCGGTAGCTTGTACTGCCTTGCGCTCTCACATTTGCGCCTGTGGGCGTTCGTTACACCTGTCGGCGGCTTCAGCTTCCTGGCGGGTTGGGTATTAATGTTTATCGGAGCTATCCGTCTGAAACGCAAGGGCGTTGTTCATGAATAAGGTTGTTTTATATTGTCGCCCGGGGTTTGAGAAAGAGTGCGCCGCGGAAATTACCGATAAAGCGGCGAAGCGCGAAGTCTTCGGCTTTGCCCGCGTAAAAGAAAACGCGGGCTATGTGGTATTCGAGTGCTATCAGCCTGAAGACGCGGACAAGCTGGCGCGCGAGCTGCCGTTCAGCTCGCTGATCTTTGCTCGCCAGATGTTTGTCGCGGGTGAGCTGCTGAAGGATCTTCCGCCGGAAGACCGCATCACGCCAATTGTCGGCATGCTGCAGGGCGTGGTGGAGAAGGGCGGCGATCTGCGCGTTGAAGTGGCGGATACCAACGAAAGTAAAGAGCTGATGAAGTTCTGCCGTAAGTTCACCGTGCCGCTGCGTGCGGCGCTGCGTGATGCAGGCGTGCTGACGAACTACGAAACGCCGAAGCGTCCGGTGGTGCATATCTTCTTTATCGCACCAGGCTGCTGCTATACAGGCTATTCGTACACCACCAACAACTCTCCCTTCTTTATGGGCATTCCGCGTTTGCGCTTCCCGTCCGATGCGCCAAGCCGTTCCACGCTCAAGCTGGAAGAGGCGTTCCACGTCTTTATCCCGGCGGATGAGTGGGATGAACGTCTGGCAAACGGCATGTACGCCGTCGACCTTGGCGCGTGCCCGGGCGGCTGGACCTATCAGCTGGTGAAACGCAATATGTGGGTATCGTCCGTTGATAACGGTCCAATGGCGCAAAGCCTGATGGACACCGGGCAGGTTACCTGGCTGCGGGAAGACGGTTTCCGCTATCGCCCGAACCGTAACAACATCTCGTGGATGGTGTGCGATATGGTTGAGAAGCCGGCAAAAGTCGCCGCGCTGATGGCCTCCTGGCTGGTGAACGGCTGGTGTCGTGAGACCATTTTCAACCTCAAGCTGCCGATGAAAAAGCGCTATGAGGAAGTATCGCAGAACCTGGCCTACATTCAGGAGCAGATGGACGAGCACGGTATTAACGTGGAGATCCAGGCGCGTCAGCTGTATCACGACCGTGAAGAGGTGACGGTGCATATTCGTCGCTGGTGGGCTGCGGTTGGCGGACGTCGCGACGAGCGATAGTACGTGCTTTGTTTTGCCCGGTGGCGCTACGCTTACCGGGCCTACAGAAAAGCGTTAACGCTCTAATCTCAACTGCTGTAAATTCCCGTCCAGCTGTAAATCCGTCTGTAGCGTTGCGATTTCCCGGCAGATAAACGCCATCTCTTTATGCGCCTCCAGCTTCTTGCGCCACTTTTCTGGCACCTCATCCAGACGGGCGTAAATCCCTTCCAGACTCTGAAAATCGATCAGCAGCTGCGCGGCGCTCTTCGGCCCAATACCGGCGACACCCGGAACCTTAGAGCTGCTGATGCCTGCCAGCCCCCAGTAATCCGGTAGTTGCTCAGGCGAGACGCCGAACTCGCTGGCAATAAACGGCGCGTCCAGCCAGCGTTTTTGAAAATAGTCGCGAATGCGGATAGTCGGCGAGAGCAGCTGGCAGTAGCCTTTGTCGGTTGAAACGATAGTGGCCTGATGTCCGGCGCTTGCCACCTTTACGGCCAGGGTGGCCGCGAGATCGTCTGCTTCATTTCCCTGTGCACCCCAGCAGGGAACGCCCCGCTGTTCAAATGCAGCGCGCAGCATGGGCAATTCAGCGTGAAGATCGTCCGGCATCGGGGCGCGTCCGGCTTTGTAGTCCGGCAGACGCTGGTGTCGCCAGCCCGTGTTGCGGGCTTCGTCATCAAATACCGCGACCGCGTGGGTGGGTTCACTGTGGCGAATAAGCTGTTCCAGCGCGTGCAGACAGGTGTCTTTACAAGGCGTCCCCTGTACCGCATGGATACGGCGGATCAGGTTAAGAGCATCGACGATAAGTAAATGAACGGCCACAGATAATCTCCCTTCTATCTCATGCGTGAAGGGTAACACTGTCAGCAGCGTGAAACTATGAATGGTGGGGAAAACAGGAAGAAGCCTCGCAAAACGAGGCTTCCTGAGGGGCTTAATCGCAGGTCACGATCTTCATCGCCAGGCCGCCGCGAGAAGTTTCGCGGTATTTGGCGTTCATATCTTTACCGGTTTCGTACATGGTTTCGATAACCTTATCGAGACAGACGCGCGGCTCGCTGGTGCGGCGCAGCGCCATACGTGCCGCGTTCACCGCCTTCACGGAGGCAATCGCGTTACGTTCGATGCACGGTACCTGTACCTGTCCGGCAACCGGGTCACAGGTCAGCCCAAGGTTATGTTCCATGCCGATTTCCGCAGCAATGCACACCTGTGTAGGGCTTGCACCCAGCAGTTCGGCCAGACCCGCCGCCGCCATGGAGCACGCCACGCCGACTTCACCCTGACAGCCCACTTCCGCACCGGAAATAGACGCGTTCATCTTATACAGCGAACCAATCGCACTGGCGACCAGCAGGTAGCGCGCCAGCGAATTCGCGTTCACTTCACGGATAAACTTGTCGTAGTACGCCAGCACCGCCGGAACGATACCGCAGGCGCCGTTAGTCGGCGCGGTGACCACACGGCCCCCGGCAGCGTTCTCTTCGTTCACCGCCAGCGCGAACATGTTGATCCAGTCTACGACGGCCATCGGGTCTGTCGTCGTTTTGTCGGTGCTCACCAGCATACGGCGCAGCGCAGCAGCACGACGCGGCACGCGAAGCTTGCCCGGCAGAACGCCCTCGGTGGTGATCCCTCGCTCGATACCGCCGCGCATCACTTCCCAGACGTTAGTGAAGTGCTGTTCGAGCTCCTCTTTGCTGTGAAGCGCCAGCTCGTTTTTCATCATCAGACCGGAGAGGGAAAGGCCCGTCTCCTGGCAGTGACGCTGAAGATCCGCCGCCGTTTTGTACGGATACGGCACTTCTACAGAAGAGGTATTGGTTTGACCAAAGTGGTCTTCGTCGACGATAAAGCCGCCGCCGATAGAGTAATACGTCTGGCTGTATACCGCTTTGTCGCCGGCCAGCGCGGTAATGCGCATGCCGTTTTCGTGCAGCGACAGGTTGTCCGCATGGAAATTCATGCAGTGGTCAACCGGGAATTCAACCTCATGCTCACCGTTCGCCAGCAGCAGGCGACCGTGGGTGTTCACATCCTGGATGAAGCCAGGGATCGCATCAATATCAACGGTGTCCGGCAGGTTTCCCGCCAGGCCCATGATAATGGCGATATCGGTATGGTGGCCTTTCCCGGTCAGGGAAAGCGAGCCGTATACATCGACAACCACGCGGGTAATGTCATGCAAGATGCCGCGTGCAATCAAGTCATCCGTGAACTGCTTACCGGCTTTCATTGGTCCGACGGTGTGAGAGCTGGAAGGACCAATACCGATTTTGAAGATATCGAATACGCTAATCATGATGCGTCCATTGCTTTCAGTCAGAGAGGGAGGAGTGCGCCGTCCGAAGACGGCGCGGGTGATAATCAGAACATGGTGTACAGGGAGTAGAAGATCGCAGAGATTGCGATAAGACCCATGATAACCACAAAGACGTTGCTCACATGACCGCTGTACTTGCGCATAGCAGGGACTTTCTGAATCGCGTACATCGGCATCAGGAACAGAATCATCGCGATGACCGGGCCGCCCAGGGTTTCAATCATGCCCAGGATGCTTGGGTTCAGCGTTGCTACCGCCCAGGTGGTGAGCAGCATGAACAGCGCAGTGATTTTGTTCAGCTTGTTGATTTCAATGCTCTTGCCTTTACCGCGCAGAGATTTAATCACCATACCGTTGAAGCCTTCACGCGCGCCGAGGTAGTGGCCCAGGAAGGATTTGGTGATGGCGATAATCGCGATGATTGGTGCCATCCACGCAATGACCGGTGCGTTAAAGTGGTTCGCCAGGTAAGACAGAATAGAGATGTTCTGCTCTTTCGCTGCCGCCAGATCCACTGGGGAAAGGCTCAGTACGCAGCTGAAGACGAAGAACATTACGGTCAGTACCATCATGATGTGAGCGCGCGCCAGGATGCTGGAGCACTTCTTCTCTGCGCCATTACCGTACTCTTCACGTTTCGCCACAGCGAAAGAAGAGATGATTGGAGAGTGGTTGAAGGAGAACACCATCACCGGAATTGCCAGCCAGAGGGTCATCAGCAGGCCGTTACCGGTTGCCGATGCACTGCTCAGGGACAGGGTTTCCAGCGCTGCACCGTTCCACTGTGGGATCAGGTAGCAAGCCAGTACCATCAGAGCAATAACGAACGGGAAGACCAGTACGCTCATTGCTTTCACAATCATCTGCTCACCGAAGCGAACGATGGTCATCATGCCCACGATCAGGATCAGCGACAGAATCGCACGCGGAGGCGGCGTCATGTGCAGCTGGTGCATCATGAAGCTTTCAACGGTGTTGGTGATCGCCACGCTGTAGACCAGCAGAATAGGGTAAATCGCGAAGAAGTAGAGCAGGGTAATCAGTTTACCTGCGCCAACGCCGAAATGCTCTTCAACAACTTCAGTGATGTCCTCGCCCGGGTTTTTACCGGACAGCACGAAGCGGGTCAGACCGCGGTGTGCGAAGAAGGTCATCGGGAAAGCAATGATAGCCATGATGATCAGCGGGATCAGACCGCCGACGCCTGCGTTGATAGGAAGGAACAGTACACCAGCGCCGATTGCTGTGCCGTAAAGGCCAAGCATCCACATGGTATCCGTTTTGCGCCAACCACTTCGGGATTCAATCGAAGCAACGGTGCTGGTTTGAGTGGTTTCCATCTGTATCTCCTGGAGGAAGCAAATTGTCAGGTTTTTAGTCAAATCCGATGAAAAAGTGCCTGACGGTAATATGAAATTCGTTCAGTGACGGTTTTTTAATAATTTTCGCCCGTAACTATTGGCGGGCGGAAAGATACATTCTAGTTATGAATCTATCAGTGATCCTGATCCCAAATGCAATAATCCACTTATGATGTGGGCATCTTTAGACCATTTATCTGTTAAAAAAACGTCAAAGAGAATTTACGGGCGCGAAGGCTACCACCAACGACATGTGAGCTGAAAGACTGGCCCGTGATATAGGTGTCTTTAGCTGTAAAGAAATGGGTTTTTAGTATTTTCTGGCAGGTAATTTGGATTAAGGCTGATAATTTACGGTTGAAAAAACAAGGTAATCGTTTGCGTTTGCGCATAGTTTGTAAAAGACATAAGTGATGCGTATGAATTACCTCGTAATAAAAAAAGCCGGGACGCGCAACAGGGCGACCCGGCTTTGATGAGATGCTGTTGAGCGTTATGTGCAGATTTCGTAGCAAGGAATATAGGCTGAGCCCGGCAGCTTCATGCGGTGCTGAGCGACAAAGCCCTGCAGCATGTCGTCCATGCGACGCATCATCTCCGGGTCGCCGTGGATCTTGTACGGACCGTACTGTTCAATAGCGCGGATGCCCATCTCTTTGACGTTGCCCGCCACAATCCCTGAGAAGGCACGACGCAGATCGGCAGCCAGGACTTCCACCGGCTGGTCCGGATAGAGTTTCAGGTTCGCCATATTTTCGTGCGTTGGCTCGAACGGGATCTGCAGATCCGGCGCGATACGGATTGACCAGTTAAAGCTGTACGCATCGCCGGTATCGCGACGGTTTTCTTTTACCAACGGCATCGCTTTTTTCATCTGGCGCGCCACTTCCGCGGCATCGTCAATGATGATGCGATAGTGACGACGCGCGGCTTCGCCCAGCGTGTGCACGATAAACTCGTCCAGCACGCGGAAGTAGTCGGCGCTCTCTTTTGGACCGGTCAGGATCAGCGGCAGAACCTGATCTTTGTTGGCCGGATTCATCAGAATACCCAGCAGATAGAGCAGCTCTTCCGCTGTCCCCACGCCGCCCGGGAAGATGATAATGCCGTGGGCGATACGGACAAACGCTTCAAGACGTTTCTCGATATCCGGCATGATAATCAGCTCGTTAACCAGCGGGTTAGGCGGCTCAGCGGCTATGATTGACGGCTCGGTCATGCCGATAAACCGTCCCTCTTTGTAACGCTGTTGCGCGTGTCCCACTGCGGCACCTTTCATTGGCGCTTCCATCGCACCCGGACCGCAGCCGGTACAGATATTCAGCTCGCGCAGGCCGAGCTGGGTGCCCACCCGACGCGCATAAAGGTATTCGGTTTCGTTAATGGAGTGGCCGCCCCAGCAGACGACCATGTTCGGCGCTTCGCCGACGTGCAGGGCACGGGCGTTACGCAAAATGGAGAACACCAGGTTGGTGATATGGACCGAGCTTTCCAGGTCGAGATGCTGGAAACGGCCTGCGTTGTGGATCTGCCCGTTAACAAACAGGATGTCACGCAGCACGGCAAACAGGTTAGCCTGAAGTGAACGAATGATACGGCCGTCGACAAAGGCCTCTTCCGGCGGGTTGATGACTTCAAGCTTCACGCCACGCTCGCGGCGCAGCACGTTGATATCAAAGCTTTCGAAGCGGGACAGCAGTTCTTTACTGTTATCTGTCAGGCTTCCGGAGTTCAGTACGGCAAGTGAACAGTTACGAAACAGTTGATAAAGATCGCTGCTGGCCGTGCGCTTAAGCATGTCCACTTCCAGCTGCGACAACATATCCATTGAGCCAAGCGGGCTAATATGTGTAATCAAGTGAGCTCCTTACGGGACGATTATCGTCTTTCCCTGTTGATTACAATAGCCCTGGCGCGTGACGTTTCACAACCTAAAGCGCGGAAGATACCGCGCATATTGTGAAAATATTTATATTACTGACGCACCAGCCGCCCCGTTGCTGGCACAAAAGCGGTGTTGGTGCGCCACGGGTTGATGTCCAGACCGCCACGGCGGGTGTAGCGCGCGTAAACGCTCAGTTTTTCTGGCTGGCAGAAACGCTGAATATCGCTAAAGATACGCTCCACGCACTGCTCGTGAAATTCGTTGTGATGGCGGAACGACACCAGGTAGCGCAGCAACTTTTCCCGGTCAATTTTCGGGCCGCGGTACTGGATCTGCACCGAACCCCAGTCCGGCTGGTGGGTGATCAGGCAGTTGGATTTCAGCAGGTGGCTGACCAGCGTCTCTTCGACCACCTTTCCGCTCGCCGCGTTTTCAAGGTAATCGGCGCTGAATTCATAATTCTCCACCTCGATATCCTGATCGTCGATGCAGGTCCCGTTGAAGTGGGCGACCGGCTGCCCTTCCAGCTCGTGCAGGCGATACAGTGAAACGCTCACCTTTCCCTGCGCGCAGGCGCTTAAATCACGTTCCAGGCTGTGCTGAACGTCGTCCCAGCTGCTGAATTTTGTCTGGTTAAAACTGTTAAGATAGAGCTTAAAGCTTTTGGATTCCACGAGATTAACGCTGGCGTAATCCAGCTCAACGTGGCCCACCGCCACCTGCGGCAGACCGCGCGCGTTAAGCCACGAGAGTTCGTACAGCGTCCAGATGTCACCGCCGACAAACGGCAAGGCATCCGCATGCAGGCCCAGAGGATCGCGGTTCAGGCTGCGCGGCACGCCCTGCAGCAGGCTTGCATCGTAGGTATCGCGGTAATCGGTCGATTTCCCCAGCGTTAAGCCGGTTAACGCCTGATGATTTTCGTAAGACATGTTTCATAGCCACTTTACAGGTACACTTATGGCCTGAGTTTATCCTGTCTGACAAGAAGAGAGAAATCGGTGGACATCGAAACTGCAAATGCCCTCACTGCCTTCACGACCCGCTATTGCGACGCATGGCATGAAAAGGACCAGACATGGCCGCAAAGTGCTGATTTGTATGGCGTACCTTCGCCGTGCATTATCTCTTCAGTCGACGATTACGTTATCTGGCAGCCAAAACCTTTCGACGGCGAGCAAAATGTAAATGCGGTTGAGCGGGCAATGGACATTGTGGTACAACCAGCGGTTCATGCGTTTTATACCACGCAGTTCGCAGGGGATATGCCTGCGCGCTTTGCTGATATCACGCTGACGCTGTTGCAGACCTGGAGCGAAGACGATCTGCAGCGTGTTCAGGAAAACCTGATTGGTCATCTGGTCACGCAAAAACGCCTGAAGCTATCTCCGACGCTCTTTATTGCCACGCTGGACAGTGAACTGGACGTTATCTCCGTCTGTAACCTGTCAGGTGAAGTGGTTAAAGAGACTATCGGCACCCGCAATCGCGAGACTCTCGCCCCCTCTCTTGCGGATTTCCTTACCCGACTTGAGCCACTTCTGTAATCCTTGATGCTATAGCGCGTGTGAGAGATCTCTTACAACGTTTGTGAGAGATCGCTGAAGATTCAGTATTACCTCATTTAATTCAGATTAATATCACTCTATTTTTCAACGAATTACTTGTTCATCGTATTGTTTTTAGGGATTTCTTACGGCTTACAACCCAGAAAGGGTGGGTTGTAAGACGAAGCGGAATAGCGGATTCTATTTCTGTCGACAGGACGCCGACACGAGAAACGAACATCAGGATGATGGCGTTTCTTACACAGGACTCGTCAGGATGGCGCTTCAGGAAGGCTTCAGGATGAAGCGAAGTGGATAATGCAGGATGCGTAAGGGACACCTCCAGGAAGGAGAACGAGAGCCGGTCAGGATGGTCGGTGGGTCAGGAAGGCCAGGACGTTTCAGGATGAGACAAACACGTCAGGAAGATGTGTGCAGGATGCATCGGCTTACGGATGACCAGGCCTTCGGGCGTCAGGAAAAGTTGTCACGGATGAGCAGGGAGCACGAATTGTAGCTGGAACGCTGCGAAACGAACCGGGAGCACTGTTTTTACAGTGCTCCCTTTTTTTATTTCTGCCTTCCGCAATGCTATGCTGCGCGCCGTTCACTTTTTCAGTTGAGGTTACTATGACGCAACACGATAGCGTTCGTGCTCAGTTGCACGCCATCGAAGCCCTTTTGCGCCAACATCAGCTGTGGCAGGAGACCGCGCCGCAGCCAGAAGCGTTCGCGAGCACTCAGCCCTTCTGCCTGGATACGCTGGCCCCGTTTGAATGGCTGCAGTGGGTGTTAATTCCGCGCATGCACGCCCTGCTTGAGGGCGGTCACCCGCTTCCGCAGGCGTTTGCTGTCTCTCCCTATTATGAAATGGCGCTCGAGACGACCCACCCGGCGCGCGACGTGATGCTGGTCGAACTGGAAAAACTGGATGCCCTGTTTGCCGGTGAAGATGCATGACGCTTGAGATCCTCTATCAGGACGAGTGGCTGGTGGCGGTGAATAAACCGTCAGGCTGGCTGGTACACCGCAGCTGGCTCGATCGCGATGAGAAAGTGGTGGTGATGCAGACCGTTCGCGACCAGATTGGTCAGCATGTTTTTACCGCCCATCGTCTCGACAGGCCGACATCCGGCGTGCTGCTGATGGGGCTTTCCAGCGAGGCGGGGCGTCTGCTGTCACAGCAGTTTGAACAGCATCAGATGCAAAAGCGCTACCACGCGATCGTGCGCGGCTGGCTGACGGAAGCCGCCACGCTGGACTATCCGCTGGTGGAGGAACTGGACAAAATCGCCGATAAATTTGCCCGCGATGACAAAGGTTCGCAGCCCGCAGTAACGGATTATCGCGGCATGGCGACGACCGAAATGCCGGTTGCAACCAGCAAATTCCCGACCACACGCTACAGCCTGGTTGAGCTTTTGCCTAAAACCGGGCGTAAGCACCAGCTGCGACGCCATCTTGCGCACCTGCGCCACCCGATTATTGGTGACAGCAAACACGGTGATTTGCGCCAGAACCGCAGTGCGGCCGAACACTTTGGCTGCCATCGTCTGATGCTGCACGCCAGCGAGCTGAGCCTGACGCACCCGTTTACCGGCGAACCGCTGACCATCCGTGCGGGGCTGGACGACGTCTGGATGCAGGCGCTGTCACAGTTTGGCTGGCTGGGACAACTCCCCGAAAATGAAAGGGTTGAGTTTGTATCGGGCAACGTTCAGGATGAACGGTAAACGCATTCATTATGGGAAAATATCATGGCTGAAGTAGGCATTTTTGTCGGCACAATGTACGGCAACTCGCTGCTGGTAGCGGAAGAGGCTGAGGCAATACTCGCCAGCCAGGGCCATAAAGCCACGGTCTATGAAGACCCGGAACTGGCAGACTGGGAAAAGTATAAAGATAAATACATTCTGGTGGTGACCTCCACCACCGGGCAGGGCGATCTGCCGGACAGCATCGTGCCGCTGTTTCAGGGCATTAAAGACCAGCTTGGCTATCAGCCAGACGTGCACTACGGCATCATTGCTCTGGGCGACAGCTCTTACGCCAACTTCTGCGGCGGCGGCAAGCAGTTCGATGCGCTCCTGCAGGAGCAGAGCGCCCAGCGCGTCGGCGAGATGCTGCTGATTGATGCCGGAGAGCATCCTGAACCCGAAAGCGAATCGAACCCATGGGTCGAGCACTGGGCAACTCTCCTTAAATAGTTATCCAGGCCGGGTAAGGCGTAGCCGCCACCCGGCGATACACCCCGCACCAAACGCCAATTCCGTGAACCACCTTCCATTCCCCTGGGCTTATGCCATAAACAACCTCTCATACACCCTTTAATACTGTGTTTCTGCACGGTGAGGTGATGAGGCACTCCTTCATATACTTTTCCGGTCACTATAAAACGGCGTCAGGCCGTACCAAAACGACAAAACACCAATCTCATTCTGATTACCCTACCGGTGCTGTACAGAATGAACCAGGCGAAAGCTATGTTTCAGGAGTGCAACAATGAGTACATTAAGCCACGCAGCGAGCAGTGCTGAAAAGCGCACTAATGCCCGCTACTGGATAGTGGTGATGCTGTTTATCGTCACATCCTTTAACTATGGTGACCGCGCCACGCTGTCGATTGCCGGTTCGGAAATGGCAAAAGATATCGGCCTTGATCCGGTGGGCATGGGTTACGTTTTCTCCGCATTCTCATGGGCCTACGTCATCGGACAAATTCCTGGCGGCTGGCTGCTGGACCGTTTTGGATCTAAACGCGTCTATTTCTGGTCCATCTTTATCTGGTCAATGTTTACCCTGTTGCAGGGGTTCGTCGATATCTTCAGCGGCTTCGGCATTATCGTGGCGCTCTTCACGCTGCGCTTCCTGGTAGGCTTAGCGGAAGCACCTTCCTTCCCGGGGAACAGCCGCATTGTCGCTGCCTGGTTCCCGGCGCAGGAGAGGGGAACGGCGGTGGCGATTTTCAACTCCGCACAGTACTTCGCGACGGTGATCTTCGCGCCAATCATGGGCTGGCTGACGCATGAGGTGGGCTGGTCGCACGTCTTCTTCTTCATGGGCGGGCTTGGGATCGTCATCAGCTTCGTCTGGCTGAAAGTGATCCACGAACCCAACCAGCATCCTGGCGTGAACAAAAAAGAGCTGGAGTACATCGCGGAAGGCGGCGCGCTGATCAATATGGATCAGAAATCGGCAAAAGCAAAAGTCCCGTTCAGCCAGAAATGGGCGCAGATCAAGCAGCTCGTCGGCTCGCGCATGATGATCGGCATCTATCTGGGCCAGTACTGTATTAACGCCTTAACCTACTTCTTCATCACCTGGTTCCCGGTATACCTGGTGCAGGCACGCGGCATGTCGATTCTGAAAGCGGGATTTGTCGCGTCGGTCCCGGCAATTTGCGGCTTCGTCGGCGGCGTGCTCGGCGGAGTGATTTCCGACTGGCTGATGCGCCGTACCGGCTCGCTGAACATCGCGCGTAAAACCCCGATTGTGCTCGGCATGCTGCTCTCCATGACCATGGTGTTCTGTAACTACGTCAACGCCGAATGGATGATTATCGGCTTTATGGCGATGGCCTTCTTCGGCAAAGGCATTGGCGCGCTGGGCTGGGCGGTGATGGCGGATACGGCGCCGAAAGAGATCAGCGGCCTGAGCGGCGGCCTATTCAACATGTTCGGCAACATATCCGGGATTGTTACGCCCATCGCTATCGGCTACATCGTCGGTACCACCGGCTCTTTCAACGGTGCGCTAATCTACGTAGGTGTGCATGCGCTGGTGGCGGTGCTGAGTTACCTGGTGCTGGTGGGGGATATCAAACGCGTCGAACTTAAACCTGTTGCGGAGCGTGGATAATGACAACGCAATCGAGCCCAACCGTCACGGAGATGAAGGTCATCCCGGTGGCCGGGCAGGACAGCATGCTGCTCAATATCGGCGGGGCACATAGCGCCTGGTTTACCCGTAATATCGTCGTGCTGAAAGACAGCGCAGGGCATACCGGCGTGGGCGAAGCCCCGGGCGGAGAGGTGATCTACCAGACGCTGGTCGATGCCATTCCGCAGGTGGTGGGCCAGGAGGTCGCCCGTCTGAACAAGGTCGTTCAGCGGGTGCATAAGGGCAATCAGTCGGTGGACTTTGATACGTTCGGTAAAGGCGCCTGGACGTTTGAACTGCGCGTCAACGCGGTCGCCGCGCTGGAGGCCGCCCTGCTCGATTTACTGGGTAAGGCGCTCAATGTTCCGGTTTGCGAGCTGCTGGGGCCCGGCAAACAGCGTGATGCGGTCACCGTGCTGGGCTATCTGTTCTACGTTGGCGATCGCAATAAGACCGATCTCCCGTATCTGGCCCGATCCACGGGCGATCACGACTGGTATCGCCTGCGCCACCAGGAAGCGCTCTCCAGCGACGCGGTGGTGCGCCTGGCGGAAGCCGCGCAGGATCGCTACGGCTTTAAGGATTTCAAGCTGAAGGGCGGCGTGCTGCCCGGCGAGCAGGAGATTGAAACGGCCCGGGCGCTGAAAAAACGCTTTGCGGATGCACGGATCACCGTCGATCCCAACGGCGCCTGGCTGCTGGAGGAAGCGATTAGCCTGTGCAAAGGGCTGGGGGATGTCCTGACCTATGCGGAAGACCCCTGCGGCGCGGAGCAGGGCTTCTCGGGCCGTGAAGTCATGGCCGAGTTTCGTCGCGCCACCGGGCTGCCTGTCGCGACCAATATGATCGCCACCAACTGGCGTGAAATGGGTCATGCGGTGATGCTGAACGCCGTCGACATACCGCTGGCGGACCCTCACTTCTGGACGCTTTCAGGCGCAGTGCGCGTGGCGCAGCTGTGCGATGACTGGGGGCTGACCTGGGGCTGTCACTCGAACAACCACTTTGATATTTCGCTGGCGATGTTTACCCACGTTGGCGCTGCGGCGCCGGGTAACCCGACCGCCATCGATACCCACTGGATTTGGCAGGAAGGGGAAGCCCGCCTGACGAAAAATCCGCTGGAAATCATCAACGGCAAGATTGCCGTACCGGATGCGCCGGGCCTGGGCGTGGAGATTGACTGGGATCAGATCCATAAAGCCCATGAGGCGTATAAAAAGCTACCGGGCGGCGCGCGTAACGACGCGGGCCCGATGCAGTACCTTATCCCCGGCTGGACATTTGACCGTAAGCGCCCTGTTTTTGGACGTCACTGATAAAAGGATTACACGATGAGTACTTTTACGACCCCTGTCGTCACTTCCATGCAAATCATTCCGGTTGCGGGCCATGACAGCATGCTGATGAACCTGAGCGGCGCGCATGCGCCATTCTTCACCCGCAATATTGTCATTATCAAAGACAATTCCGGGCATACGGGCGTGGGCGAAATTCCGGGCGGGGAGAAGATCCGCCAGACGCTTGAAGATGCCATTCCGCTGGTGGTGGGCAAAACGCTGGGTGAGTATAAAAATGTCCTCAACACCGTGCGCAATACCTTTGCCGATCGCGATGCCGGAGGGCGTGGCCTGCAGACTTTCGACCTGCGCACCACCATTCACGTGGTGACCGGGATTGAATCCGCGATGCTGGATCTGCTGGGTCAGCATCTGGGCGTTAACGTTGCGTCGCTGTTGGGCGAGGGGCAGCAGCGCAGCGAAGTGGAAATGCTGGGCTATCTGTTCTTTGTCGGCAACCGCAGGCTGACGCCATTGCCTTATCAGAGCCAGCCGGGTGAACAATGCGACTGGTACCGACTTCGCCACGACGAGGCGATGACCCCGGATGCGGTGGTGCGCCTGGCGGAAGCCGCGTACGAAAAATATGGCTTTAACGATTTCAAACTGAAGGGCGGCGTGCTGGCCGGTGAGGAAGAGGCGGAAGCCGTCACCGCGCTGGCAAAACGTTTCCCGCAGGCGCGCGTGACGCTGGATCCGAACGGCGCGTGGTCGCTTGATGAAGCGATCAAAATTGGTAAACAGCTGAAAGGCGTTCTGGCGTATGCGGAAGATCCGTGTGGGGCTGAGCAAGGCTTCTCAGGACGTGAAGTCATGGTGGAATTTCGCCGCGCAACGGGGCTGCCGACCGCGACCAATATGATTGCCACCGACTGGCGTCAGATGGGACACACCCTGTCCTTGCAGTCTGTCGACATTCCGCTGGCGGACCCGCACTTCTGGACGATGCAGGGGTCGGTGCGCGTGGCGCAAATGTGCCACGAGTTTGGCCTGACCTGGGGCTCGCACTCTAACAACCACTTCGACGTGTCGCTGGCGATGTTCACGCACGTTGCCGCCGCCGCGCCGGGCACGATTACCGCTATCGACACGCACTGGATCTGGCAGGAAGGTAATCAGCGTCTGACTAAGCAGCCGTTTGAGATCAAAGGTGGCATGGTGCAGGTGCCTTCCACGCCGGGGCTGGGGGTTGAGCTGGATATGGACCAGGTCATGAAAGCCCATGAGCTGTATCAAAAACACGGTCTGGGCGCGCGCGACGACGCCATGGCGATGCAGTACCTGATCCCCGACTGGACATTCGACAATAAACGCCCGTGCATGGTACGATAAACGCATTGGGACCGCTCCCACAAGCGGTCTTTTACGTGGTGTATGCTTAACGTAACGACTATGCGTAAGGATGGCTTATGAAAATTGTTATCGCACCGGACTCGTATAAGGAAAGTTTGAGTGCGCTTGAGGTTGCGACAGCGATAGAACGTGGTTTTCGCGAGATCTTTCCCGAGGCGGTTTACGTCAAACTGCCGGTCGCGGACGGTGGCGAAGGGACGGTTGAGGCGATGATCGCGGCAACGCAGGGACGCATTGTGCATGTTCCGGTGACCGGCCCGCTGGGTGAGCGCGTGGAAGGATTTTATGGCTTATCCGGTGACGAGCAAAGTGCCTTTATTGAAATGGCGGCGGCAAGCGGCCTGGAGCTGGTCGTTCCTTCGCAGCGTAATCCCCTGAAAACCACCTCGTGGGGCACGGGCGAACTTATTCGTCACGCGCTGGACGCAGGCGTTAAGCATATCATCATCGGCATTGGCGGCAGCGCCACCAATGACGGCGGGGCAGGGATGGTGCAGGCGCTGGGGGCAAAGCTGCTGGACGACAGCGGGCAGCCCCTTGGGCAGGGCGGGGGCGAGCTGGGAAAACTCGCGCGTATCGACCTGAGCGGGCTGGACAGACGTCTGGCGGAGTGCCGGATTGAGGTCGCCTGTGATGTGACGAATCCGCTCACCGGAAAGGATGGCGCATCAGCCGTATTTGGTCCGCAAAAGGGGGCCACTCCCGAGATGATCGTCACCCTGGACAACGCGCTGGCGCAGTATGCGAGAGTCATTGCCCGGGATCTGGATATCGACGTGCTAAACCTTGCTGGCGGCGGCGCGGCGGGTGGCATGGGGGCCGCGCTGTACGCCTTTTGCGGCGCGGAGCTGCGCCAGGGCATTGAGATCGTGACCGATGCGCTACACCTGGCCGACCAGGTGGCCGATGCGGATCTGGTGATCACGGGAGAAGGCCGCATCGACAGCCAGACGATCCACGGCAAAGTCCCGGTGGGCGTGGCGAAAGTGGCGA
Organism: Enterobacter sp. DNB-S2; assembly: GCF_019443845.1. NCBI lineage: Bacteria > Pseudomonadati > Pseudomonadota > Gammaproteobacteria > Enterobacterales > Enterobacteriaceae > Enterobacter > Enterobacter sp. DNB-S2. The sequence goes on along the minus strand of NZ_CP050520.1, from coordinate 4,448,428 downwards.
AACGCTTTAACAAACCCGTCATCGGCATTGCAGGCAGCCTGACGGCGGACGTTGGCGTGGTACACGATCACGGCATTGATGCGGTGTTTAGCGTGATCTACACCATCTGCTCGCTGGAGGATGCGCTGGAAAATGCCAGCGAGAACGTCAGGATGGCCGCAAGGAATATCGCGGCGGTGCTGAAGGTGGGGCAGGGAATGTAGTTCTCCCTCTCCCTGTGGGTGAGGGCATCAGGCCGCACCCGCAATCATAGGCCCGGTAAGCGTAGCGCCACCGGGCTTTTATCTCAGCTTCCCAGCAACTTCGTCGCTTCGCGCGTTACGTTATCCATCTCATCCAGCAGCTCCAGAAACTCCGGTTCAAGCTCCGATTCCGGCGTGCCGGCACGCAGCTGCTGCTCCAGCAGCTGGCAAAGATTTTTCAGCCGCGGCACGCCGCTGTACCCGCAGCTGCCGTGCAGCTTGTGGATCGCTTCCAGCAGCGCTTCCGGATTTTCACCCACCAGCTGCTCTTCTACCTTATTGCGAATTTCCGGCAGAAACGCGACCAGCATTTGCAGCATTTCGCGGGCTAAATCGGGTTTACCTGCCGCCTGGCGCAGCGCGAGCTGCCAGTCAAAGGTGGCGTTCTGGTTAACGCTGATTTCAACCGGCTCGCTGGAAACCGTGTACGTCCCGCCAATGTGACCCGGCTTATAGCGTAACAGCAGGTTATGAAGTTTCTCTTCATCGATGGGCTTCGCCAGATAGTCATTCATTCCGGCGCTCAGCAGCTTCTCTTTCTGACCGGCCATCGCGTGCGCGGTGACCGCAATGACCGGGGTTTGCTGCTGGTGCGGCAGTTGGTGGATCAGCTCGCAGGCCCGAATGCCATCCATGCCCGGCATCTGAATATCCATCAGGATTAAATCGAACTGCATCTGCTTCGCCTGTTCAACCGCCTGCGCGCCGCTGGTGCAGAGCTCAACGTGCTGAACCTGGTCTTCAAGCAATGCGCCAATCAGCTTCAGGTTGGCCTGATTATCATCCACCGCCATCACGCTCATCGGCAATTTTTGCTCGTCGTTAATCAGCGGGAGAGCATGCTGGCTAAGACGGCAATACTCCGTGAGCGCGGGCAGGAGGCGGGTCGAGGTGAGCGGCTTCAGCAGACACGCGGCGGCTCCGTCGTTTTTCAACTCCTCCGCATTAATCTGGGCGTGGCAGGGTAGCGCCAGCAGCAGATAGTCGGTCATTGACGCGGCTTTCGCCAGCCGCTCCTGCTGCATGGTCAGTTCGCCGGTGAAGGTGACCGGGATCCCCATCAGCAGAATATCGTAGTGCTCAACGGCAAGCGCTGAGAAGGTTGGGCTGTAGACCACCTCCAGCGGCGTGGTGCTTAAAATATCGAGCGCACACTGCGCTGCCGCCGCGTTAGGTTCGACGTAGGCCAGGCGCTTGCCTTTCAGACAGTCCGTCACCGGGCCATCGGTCAAAACGTTCGGGTTGAGGTCCAGATTAATATGGAACCAGAAGGTTGAACCGCGATTCGGCTGGCTGTGGAAAGAGATATCGCCGCCCATCTCGTTCACCAGGCGCTGCGTGATCACCAGCCCCAGGCCGGTACCGCCATGACGGCGGGAGATACTGGCGTCCGCCTGACGGAACGCCTGGAACAGACGCGACTGGTCCCGCTCAGGAATACCGATGCCGGTATCGCGGATCTGGACTTCAATCTGCACTTTATTGCTGCTGATGGAGCGTTTTTCTACCAGAATGTCGATGTTACCGCTTTCGGTGAATTTAATCGCATTCCCGACAAGGTTGGTAATGACCTGCTGCAGGCGCAGCGGATCGCCAATGACGTTATCCGGCACGTCGTTTTTAATGTTGAGCGTCAGCTCAAGGCCCTTGTCGTGCGACGAGTGCGCGAGCAGCGTCACCACCTCATCGAGCGTACTGCGCAGCGGGAACGGAATGCTTTCCAGGATCAGCTTGCCCGCTTCCAGCTTGGAGAAGTCCAGCACGTCGTTGATGATCGCCAGCAGGTTGTTGGCCGAGCGTTCAATGGTGTGCAGGTGATCGCGCTGAGTCGGGTTGAGCTCGCTTTTCAGCGTCAGGCGGGTAAAGCCGATCACGCCATTGAGCGGCGTACGCAGCTCGTGCGACATATTGGCCAGGAATTCCGACTTAATACGTGCCGCTTCCTGGGCGCGCTTTTTCGCCAGATCCAGCTCAACGTTCTGGATCTCCATCTGCTCCAGCGTTTCGCGCAGGTCGGACGTGGCCTGGTCAACGTTGTGCTGCATCTCTTCGTGATACGCCGCCAGCGACATGGCCATTGAGTTGATGCCGTTCTTCAGCATGTCCAGCTCGCCCAGCATAAACCCTTCCACCCGGCTGTCGAGCTGTCCCCGGCGGATGCGGTCAACCGTATTAACCATGTTGCGGATGGGGCCCGTCACGTCGCGCATCAGGCGCCAGCCGAAGATCAGCGCAATGCCAATGCAGAACAGCATCATCACGCCAGAGATAAAAATTTCTTTGTACTGCTGTAGCCGGACCGACTTGAGATCCAGCTCCAGCGCCACATATCCCAGCATATTGTTGCTGGATTTGGCGTCGGATTGCGCTGACTCATCGGGGGAATAGCTTTCCGACACGATCGGCGTGCGCAGGATCATGATATCGCCGCGCCGCAAGACGGTGAGGTGGCGCGGGAATGGTGTACCGTCCGGGATCTTCAGGGCTGCCGGATCGAGATGAAAATTCGAGGTGACAAACAGGCGGTTATGTTCGTCGTAAACGGAAATGGCGCGTACGATGTCCGAGTGACGGCGGTGGAGCACGCTGATTAACTGGCCAATGGATTCGCGGTTTTGCAGGTTCATGCCGTACTCGCTGGAAACGGCAAGCGGTTCGATAATGCTGGCGCCTGCATCCTCAAGCTGTCGCTGCAAATCGTTATAGCGGTGCACAACAAAGAAGATACTCAGCAGCAAACCGATGAGAACGGTGGGGGCGAGGATCAAAATCATCATGCGCGCGCGCAGGCTGTAGTTGGTCATGGCGTTCCGTTATGGGACAATTAAGATAATTATGTTTATGTGAGAAAAATCTCGGCGATGGCGCAATTCTACTCTGCAAAGCGACGCGTGACGACGCGTCAAATCATTACTGTTGAAGCCACGGACCTCGATCCGTTTGGTCAGGGAGTGGCACGTCACAACGGTAAAGCTCTGTTTATAACAGGTTTATTGCCGACAGAACGAGCAGAAATTACGCTGACGGAAGATAAACGCCAGTTCGCGCGCGGACAGGTTAAGCGCCGCCTCAACGATACCCCGGAGCGCGTGAAGCCCCGCTGCCCACATTTTGGCGTTTGCGGAGGCTGCCAGCAACAGCATGCGAGCACAGAATTACAGCAAAAAAGCAAAAGCCGCGCGCTGGCGCGTCAGCTTAAACATGACGTTAACGAAATTCTCGCCGATGCGCCCTGGGGCTATCGGCGACGCGCGCGCCTGAGCCTCAGCTATCAGCCAAAAACGGCGCGGCTGGAGATGGGGTTTCGCAAGGCCGGTTCCAGTGACATCGTCGATGTGCAGCAGTGCCCCATTTTGGTGCCCCATCTTGAGGCATTGCTTCCGGAGGTGCGCATTTGTCTCTCCGGGTTGGACGGCGTTCGCCACCTCGGACATGTCGAACTGGTCATGGCAAACAATGGACCGCTGATGGTCCTGCGCCATACCGCGCCGTTGTCGAAAAAAGATCGCGAAAAACTGGAACGCTTTTCGCATTCCCACGACCTGGCGCTTTTCCTTGCACCACAAAGCGAGATACTTGAGCAGGTTACCGGTGAGGCGCCCTGGTATGCGTCAAACGGGCTACGCTTAACGTTCAGCCCGCGGGATTTCATTCAGGTGAATGACGGTGTTAACCAACTGATGGTTGAGAAAGCGCTGACGTGGCTGGATGTTCAGAAAAGCGATCGGGTGCTCGATCTGTTCTGCGGAATGGGCAACTTCACGCTGCCGCTGGCGCAAAAAGCGGCCAGCGTCGTCGGCGTGGAAGGCGTCGAGGCGCTGGTGGCTAAAGGGCAGGAGAACGCGCAGCAGAACGGCTTGCAAAATGTGACATTCTTTCATCAAAATCTTGAAGAAGATGTCACCCAACAGCCGTGGGCAAAACAGGGCTTTGATAAAATTTTGCTCGACCCGGCGCGTGCCGGTGCCCCGGGTGTGATGGCACATATTATTAAACTCGCGCCGAAGCGTGTGGTCTATGTTTCCTGTAACCCGGCAACGCTTGCCCGGGACAGCGAGGCATTAATCAGCGCGGGTTACAAGATTCAGCGTCTGGCAATGCTGGACATGTTCCCGCACACTGGACATCTGGAATCGATGGTGTTGTTCGAGCACATCTAATTTGTTTGGCTTGTCGACTTCGACAGGCCCAGGTCCCTAAAGGAGAGGACAATGGTTGCGGTAAGAAGTGCACATCTCAATAAAGCTGGGGAATTTGACCCACAAAAATGGATCGCAAGTCTGGGAATTTCCAGCCAGCAGTCGTGTGAACGCTTAACCGAAACCTGGGCCTATTGTCTGCGCACCACGCAGGGGCATCCCGACGCCGATCTTCTCCTGTGGCGCGGCGTGGAGATGGTGGAAATCTTATCCATGCTGAACATGGATATTGAAACGCTGCAGGCCGCGCTTCTCTTCCCCCTCGCGGATGCGGACGTGGTCAGCGAAGACGTGCTGCGCGACAGCGTCGGGAAATCCGTCGTCGCGCTGATCCACGGCGTGCGCGATATGGCGGCCATTCGCCAGCTCAAAGCCGCGCACACCGATTCCGTCTCCTCTGAGCAGGTCGATAACGTTCGCCGGATGCTGCTGGCCATGGTGGATGATTTCCGCTGCGTGGTTATCAAGCTTGCCGAGCGTATTGCTCATCTGCGTGAGGTGAAGGATGCGCCGGAAGACGAGCGCGTGCTGGCGGCCAAAGAGTGTACAAATATCTATGCGCCGCTGGCGAACCGCTTAGGGATTGGTCAGCTGAAATGGGAGCTGGAAGATTACTGCTTCCGCTATCTGCACCCGGCGGAATATAAACGTATTGCCAAACTCCTGCACGAGCGCCGTATCGACCGCGAGCACTATATCGAGGAATTTGTCGGCGGGCTGCGCCAGGCGATGAAAGAAGAGAACGTGCGCGCCGAAGTCTACGGTCGGCCTAAGCATATCTACAGCATCTGGCGCAAAATGCAGAAGAAACACCTCGCCTTTGACGAGCTGTTTGACGTGCGCGCCGTGCGTATCGTGGCGGAGCGTCTGCAGGACTGCTACGCCGCGCTGGGGATAGTACACACTCACTTCCGTCATCTTCCCGATGAGTTCGATGACTATGTCGCCAACCCCAAACCGAACGGCTATCAGTCTATCCATACCGTTGTGCTTGGCCCTGGCGGCAAAACGGTCGAGATTCAGATTCGCACCAAACAGATGCACGAGGACGCCGAGCTGGGCGTGGCCGCGCACTGGAAATACAAAGAAGGCACGTCCGGCGGAGCGCGTTCTGGCCACGAAGACCGCATTGCCTGGCTGCGTAAGCTGATTGCGTGGCAGGAAGAGATGGCCGACTCCGGCGAGATGCTCGACGAAGTGCGCAGCCAGGTCTTTGACGATCGCGTGTACGTCTTTACCCCAAAAGGGGACGTTGTCGACCTGCCGGCGGGCTCTACGCCGCTCGATTTTGCCTACCACATCCACAGCGATGTGGGGCACCGCTGCATTGGGGCGAAAATTGGCGGACGTATCGTACCGTTCACCTATCAACTGCAGATGGGTGACCAGATTGAAATCATTACCCAGAAGCAGCCCAACCCGAGCCGTGACTGGCTTAACCCGAACCTGGGCTACGTCACCACCAGCCGCGGGCGCTCGAAAATTCACGCCTGGTTCCGTAAACAGGATCGTGACAAGAACATCCTTGCCGGTCGCCAGATCCTTGACGACGAGCTGGAGCATATCGGGATAAGCCTGAAAGAGGCGGAGAAATTCCTGCTGCCGCGCTACAACTTCAACGAGCTTGATGAGCTGCTAGCGGCCATTGGCGGCGGTGATATCCGTCTGAATCAGATGGTGAACTTCCTGCAGGCGCAGTTCAATAAGCCAAGCGCGGCAGAGCAGGACGCGGCGGCGCTGAAGCAGCTGCAGCAGAAAACCTACGCCCCGCAGCAGCGCAGCAAAGACAATGGTCGCGTGGTGGTTGAAGGCGTAGGTAACCTGATGCACCACATTGCCCGCTGCTGCCAGCCTATTCCGGGCGACGATATCGTCGGCTTTATCACCCAGGGACGCGGGATTTCGATTCACCGTTCTGACTGTGACCAGCTTGCCGAGCTGCAGTCGCATGCGCCGGAGCGCATCGTGGAAGCGGTTTGGGGTGAGAGCTATTCCGCCGGCTACTCGCTGGTGGTGCGCGTCACTGCCAACGACCGCAGCGGGCTGCTGCGCGACATCACGACCATTCTCGCCAACGAGAAGGTCAACGTTCTGGGCGTCGCCAGCCGCAGCGATACCCGCGAGCAGCTTGCCACCATCGATATGACCATCGAAATCTACAACCTGCAGGTGCTGGGCCGCGTGCTCGGCAAACTGAACCAGGTGCCGGATGTGATTGACGCGCGTCGTCTGCACGGCGGATAAGATTTCCCTCTTTTGTAGGCCGGGTAAGGCGTAAGCCGCCACCCGGCATTTTTTTATCAGGACATAACCATGACTCAAATCGACCGCCTGCTTGGCATCATGAAACGCCTGCGCGACCCGGAAAACGGCTGCCCGTGGGACAAAGAGCAGACTTTCGCCACCATCGCGCCTTATACCCTCGAAGAGACCTACGAGGTGCTGGACGCCATTTCCCGCGAAGATTTTGACGACCTGCGCGGCGAGCTGGGCGACCTGCTGTTCCAGGTAGTGTTCTATGCGCAAATGGCGCAGGAAGAGGGGCGCTTTAACTTTGACGATATCTGCGCTGCCATCAGCGACAAGCTTGAGCGCCGTCATCCCCATATCTTCGGCGATGCCACCGCAGGGAACAGCGCTGAGGTGCTGGCCCGCTGGGAGCAGATCAAAAGCGCCGAGCGAGCGGAAAAATCCCAGCACTCGGCGCTGGATGATATTCCGCTGAGCCTGCCCGCGCTGATGCGCGCGCATAAAATCCAGAAACGCTGCTCCGCCGTCGGTTTTGACTGGACCTCCCTCGGCCCGGTGCTCGATAAAGTGCACGAAGAGATTGACGAAGTCATGCACGAAGCGCAGCAGGCGGTGGTGGATGAAGCAAAGCTTGAGGAGGAGATGGGCGACCTGCTGTTTGCAACCGTCAACCTTTCTCGCCATCTGGGTGTAAAAGCGGAAACCGCCCTGCAAAAAGCCAACCTAAAATTCGAACGACGCTTTCGCGAAGTTGAGCGGATTGTCGCCTCGCGAGGCCTGGAAATGAGCGGAATTGACCTCGAAGCGATGGAAGAAGTCTGGCAAGAAGTAAAGCGCCAGGAATCTGATCTCTAACGAGATTTTGAGATCAAGCGCAATCTGTGTGATTTTTTAAATGACAAGCGCTTGATTTGCGTCAAAAACATTTACCCAAAAGGGGCTATTTTCTCACTCCTTATGTTTGTCATGGCCTGGAATGGAGACGGAGAATGAAAGTTTGTGGCGCTCGCCGTGTTCGGGTATACTACTTTCCCGTCCTGGTTATTCCATCGTTTCACCCTAACTTCTCAGGTTCAGCATGACAACGAACTATATTTTTGTGACCGGCGGGGTCGTATCCTCTCTGGGTAAAGGCATTGCCGCAGCCTCCCTCGCAGCCATTCTTGAAGCCCGTGGCCTCAATGTGACCATGATGAAACTGGATCCGTACATCAACGTCGATCCGGGCACCATGAGCCCAATCCAACACGGGGAAGTGTTCGTTACTGAAGACGGCGCTGAAACCGATCTGGATCTTGGCCACTACGAGCGTTTCATCCGCACCAAAATGACCCGTCGTAATAACTTCACGACTGGCCGCATCTACTCCGACGTTCTGCGTAAAGAGCGCCGTGGTGACTATCTGGGTGCAACCGTTCAGGTTATCCCGCACATCACTAACGCAATCAAAGAACGCATTGTTGCGGGTGGCGAAGGCCACGACGTGGTGCTGGTTGAAATCGGCGGTACCGTGGGTGATATCGAATCCCTGCCATTCCTGGAAGCGATTCGTCAGCTGGCGGTAGATATCGGCCGTGAGCACGCGCTGTTCATGCACCTGACTCTGGTGCCGTACATGGCCGCCGCAGGTGAAGTGAAAACCAAGCCGACTCAGCACTCTGTGAAAGAGCTGCTCTCCATTGGTATTCAGCCAGATATCCTGGTTTGCCGCTCCGATCGCGCGGTTCCGGCGAACGAACGTGCGAAAATTGCATTGTTCTGTAACGTGCCTGAAAAAGCCGTTATTTCAATGAAAGATGTCGATTCCATTTATAAAATCCCGGGCCTGTTGAAATCTCAGGGCCTGGACGATTATATTTGTAAACGATTCAGCTTGAACTGTCCGGAAGCGAACCTGTCTGAATGGGAACAGGTTATTTATGAAGAAGCCAACCCGGCAGGCGAAGTGACTATCGGTATGGTCGGCAAATACATTGAACTGCCGGATGCCTATAAGTCAGTGATCGAAGCGCTGAAACACGGTGGTCTGAAGAACCGTGTTTCCGTGAACATCAAGCTGATTGATTCGCAGGATGTTGAAACGCGTGGCGTTGAAATCCTGAAAGATCTGGATGCTATCCTCATCCCTGGCGGCTTCGGCTACCGTGGTGTAGAAGGCAAGATCGCCACCGCGCGCTATGCGCGTGAAAACAATATTCCATACCTCGGCATCTGTCTGGGTATGCAGGTTGCGCTGATCGAATTTGCGCGCAACGTAGCGGGAATGGAAAACGCGAACTCTACGGAATTTGTGCCAGACTGTAAGTACCCTGTTGTGGCGCTTATCACTGAATGGCGTGACGAAGAAGGTAACGTCGAAGTCCGTACCGAGAAGAGCGATCTGGGTGGCACCATGCGTCTTGGCGCACAGGCCTGCCAGCTGTCTGACGATAGCGTGGTTCGCAAGCTGTACGGCGAGCCGGTCATCACCGAGCGCCATCGTCACCGCTATGAAGTCAACAACATGTTGTTGAAACCTATTGAAGCCGCGGGCCTGCGTGTTGCGGGCCGCTCCGGGGATGATCAGTTAGTCGAGATCATTGAAGTGCCAAACCATCCGTGGTTTGTCGCCTGCCAGTTCCACCCGGAATTTACTTCAACGCCACGTGACGGGCATCCGCTGTTTGCAGGCTTCGTGAAGGCCGCCAGCGACTACCAGAAGCGTCAGGCGAAGTAAAAAAAGTTAGAACGGCAACGCGTACCTTTGGTACGCGTTGTTTGTCTGGAGTTTTAGTTTAACTTGTACTGAGGAAAATCTAATGTCCAAAATCGTTAAAGTCATCGGTCGTGAAATCATCGACTCCCGTGGTAACCCGACCGTTGAAGCCGAAGTTCACCTGGAAGGTGGTTTCGTTGGTATGGCTGCTGCTCCATCAGGTGCTTCTACTGGTTCTCGCGAAGCGCTGGAACTGCGCGATGGCGACAAATCCCGCTTCCTGGGCAAAGGCGTACTGAAAGCGGTTGGCGCTGTAAACGGTCCGATTGCTCAGGCAATCCTTGGCAAAGACGCCAAAGACCAGGCTGGCATCGACAAGATCATGATCGATCTGGACGGTACTGAAAACAAATCTAACTTCGGTGCGAACGCAATCCTGGCTGTTTCTCTGGCGAACGCCAAAGCGGCTGCTGCTGCGAAAGGTATGCCACTGTTCGAGCACATCGCTGAACTGAACGGTACCCCAGGCAAATACTCCATGCCTGTACCAATGATGAACATCATCAACGGTGGTGAGCACGCAGACAACAACGTTGATATTCAGGAATTCATGATTCAGCCAGTTGGCGCGAAATCCCTGAAAGAAGCGGTACGTATGGGTTCTGAAGTGTTCCACAACCTGGCTAAAGTTCTGAAAGCTAAAGGTATGAACACTGCTGTTGGTGACGAAGGTGGCTATGCGCCAAACCTGGGTTCTAACGCAGAAGCGCTGGCCGTTATCGCAGAAGCAGTTAAAGCTGCTGGCTACGAGCTGGGCAAAGACATCACCCTGGCGATGGACTGTGCAGCATCTGAATTCTACAAAGACGGTAAATACGTTCTGGCTGGCGAAGGCAACAAAGCGTTCACCTCCGAAGAGTTCACTCACTTCCTGGAAGACCTGACCAAACAGTACCCAATCGTGTCTATCGAAGACGGTCTGGACGAGTCTGACTGGGCTGGCTTCGCATACCAGACTAAAGTACTGGGCGACAAAATCCAGCTGGTTGGTGACGACCTGTTCGTAACCAACACCAAGATCCTGAAAGAAGGCATCGAGAAAGGCATCGTTAACTCCATCCTGATCAAATTCAACCAGATCGGTTCTCTGACCGAAACTCTGGCTGCGATCAAAATGGCGAAAGACGCTGGCTACACCGCTGTTATCTCTCACCGTTCTGGCGAAACTGAAGACGCTACCATTGCCGACCTGGCTGTAGGTACCGCTGCAGGCCAGATCAAAACCGGTTCTATGAGCCGTTCTGACCGTGTTGCTAAATACAACCAGCTGATTCGTATCGAAGAAGCGCTGGGCGAAAAAGCACCATACAACGGTCTGAAAGAGATCAAAGGCCAGGCATAATTGCTTAAGCCTTAAAATGAAAATGCCAGTCGAATGACTGGCATTTTTTTTGACTATTTAAAATCGACCGCCATTTGCTCCGGAATGGTCAGCCCCTGGGTGGTTTGCACGCAGCGGGCGATGTAGTCCGTAAACCGGGGCGGCTTCGGCATCCCCATGCTCAGCAGCTTATCGTTGCTGAAGCGCACGTTAAGCGTGGCAAATGCACCGTATAAACGCATGGCTTTCAGCATCAGACGTTCGTTGCACGGCCCAAAAATATGTTTCAGCTCGCGGCGCATTCTGACCAGCGTTTCGTAGCTGACCTGCGCATATTTATCCCCGACGGGGGCTTTCTCCAGCGCCTGCGCCATTGCCTGATCGATATCCGCAAAGCGAACGCTGTTCTCTTCTCCCGCAGAAATGTGTACCACTTCTCCCGGACGAGCGTTGCTGTTGAGCAGCATTAACATCGCGTCGGCGCAATAATCCACCGGAACAACGTCAATCCGGTCTTCCATTGAGCACATAAACTTCTGCAGCATCAGGCCCATGCTAAAGACCCAGAAAATGCTGCTCGACGGCGTGCAGCCGTGACGGGTATGGCCGACGACGATGGACGGACGGGCGATGAGCAGCGGCAGGTTAGGGCACTCCTGGCGCATCAGCTGTTCGATGGTTGACTTCGAAAACGTGTATCCCACCAGGTGTTCAGCATTCTCTCTGAATTCAGCGCTTTCGGCGACCAGTGAATCTTGCTCCGGCGTGCATGACATTGCGGTGCCGACGTGGAGGAAACGCTGCAGGCCCGTGACCTGCTCCATACGGCGCGCCAGCGCGAGCGTACCTTCAACGTTGACCTTCCAGATCAGCGGGTTATTACCAAATGAGGCCACGGCCGCACAGTTAACCACGTGCGTGACCCGATCCAGACGGGGATCGTTCAGGAAGGCATCCGGCTGGCTGAGGTCGCCAATCAGAATATTACCCACCTTCAAGGAGGCCAGTTTGTCCTCGGGAACGTTGAACTTGCGCATGTTCTCCAGCACGCGCTCCAGCCCGCTCTGCGGATCGCTGGCGCGCGCAAGTAAAAGGAGTTTTGCGGGTTGATCGCTGGTCAGGATTTTTTCAAGAACTGCACCACCCAGAAATCCGGTCACGCCTGTAATCAATAACATCTTCATTAATACCGTCTCATTATGATTGATGAGGCGGATTGTAGGCGTGCAAAAGTAAACGGCATTTAAATAATAAAACGCCGAAATCAATGGCGTCTTAAGCTTATTTTAAGGAAAGGAAATCAGGTGGATATATTGGACAGTATCGCAAGGGTAAAAATTCACTCTATTAAGATTTAAATTTTAACTCATTGAATTTAATTGTTTTTATGAAGTCTGTGCCTAATGGTGAACGTAATTCAAAATGTAATAAATATAATAATTTGTTACACCAAACATTTATTCAATAAATGTTTTAAATACCACTTAACTCAAATCAGACAACATAAATCGCAGGCCGATTTATTTAGCCTGCGAATGATTTTCAGAGCAAAAGGGGAAGCGTGGCGCTGGCTGTTTGCTGGCTAACGTCGCCGTAATGACCATCCAGCGCAATCATGGACGTGGTCAACAGCTCGACCAGCAGCATGACTCCAACCTTCGCATTGAGCGCGCCTGCACTTAGAGGGCCTTCTGGTTTGGCGGCAACCAGCTGCATGTCGCTCAGAGACGCCAGCGGGCTGCGGGGCGTATTGCTGAGCGCCAGAACCTTAACGCCGCGCTTGCGGGCAAGCTTCACCACGTGGAGTAAATCCCGCGTTGAACCCGAGCTGGAGATGGCCACAACCAGCGTATCTTTCGAAAGCGTTGTCGCATTCATGGCCGCGCGGTGCATATCGCTAAACAGCTGTGCGGGTTTTCCCAGCCGCAGCAGCTTGTAATGCAGATACTCGCCGAGGATCGCGCTGGCCGCGACGCCATAAATCTGCACGGATTGCGCCTGATGCAGCGCCAGCGCCGCTTTTTCAAGCAGCGTGCGGTCGAGGAGTCTGGCGGTATCCTGCAAAGCCTGCACCGACTCATCCACGACGTTATCAATCTCATCCCCCGCCTGACGCGCGGGCTGGCCCTGCTGAATATCCAGCGCAAGCGCCATTTTAAATTCGTTATAGCCCTTGCAGCCCAGCGTCCGGCAAAGGCGCGTGACGCTGGCTTCGCTGGTGTGGCTCTCGCGCGCCAGTTCAGTGATCGTCAGGTAGAGCACCCGGGCAGGATCGCTGAGGACAAACTCACCGAGTTTTTGTTGCGTTGGGCTGTACCCGGAAGCCTCCTGGCGGAGCTTCAGCAGCAGATTTTCATGGTCCGACATGCCACGTCCTTAATGTGTTTCGCTGCGACTAGTGTGGCGGAAAGGAGGGGAAAGATGCCAGTCATTTTGAAAAAGTATGATCGGCTTCCTGGTTTTTGATGATAATTTTCACTGAGTGATATTTATGTGGTAAAAATTTTCACCACTTAAAGGGGAGATGAAAAAATGATGCAAATGTTCAGTGGTGCTTCTTCGGGGGGATGGTTTGAAAAAGCGCAGCGCTTTGGTAAATCCTTTATGTTGCCTATCGCCGTGCTGCCCGCGGCGGGCCTGCTGCTGGGGATAGGCGGCGCGTTATCGAATCCCAATACGCTGGCGGCTTATCCGTTTTTAGATGTGGGCTGGCTGCAGGCCATTTTCACTATCATGAGCAGCGCCGGTTCAATCGTGTTTGCAAACCTCTCGGTGCTGTTTGCGGTTGGGGTAGCCGTCGGGTTGGCAAAAAGCGATAAGGGCACGGCTGGGCTGGCGGCGCTACTCGCGTTTCTGGTGATGAATGCCACCATCAACGCGCTGCTGATCCTCACCGGCAAACTGGCGCACGAGAACCCGGGTGCAGTTGGGCAGGGCATGACGCTGGGGATCCAGACGCTGGAAACCGGCGTGTTTGGCGGCGTGGTGATTGGTCTGGTGACCTGCACGCTCCATCATCGGTTTAATAAAATTGCGCTTCCGCAGTTCCTCGGGTTCTTTGGCGGCTCGCGCTTTGTTCCCATCATCAGCTCGCTGGCGGCGATACTCGTCGGCGCGCTCATGACGGTGGTCTGGCCGCATTTTCAGAAACTGATTTTTGGTCTCGGCGGGCTGGTGGATGCCACCGGCTATCTGGGCACCCTGCTGTACGGCTTCATTTTACGCATGCTGGGCCCGTTTGGTTTGCACCACATCTTCTATCTGCCGTTCTGGACCACCGCGCTCGGGGGCAGCGAGATTGTCAACGGTCACCTCGTTGAGGGCACACAGCGGATCTTCTTCGCCCAGCTGGCCGACCCGAACACGCAGCATTTCTATGAGGGCACGTCCCGCTTCATGTCCGGGCGCTTTATTACGATGATGTTTGGCCTGCTCGGCGCGTGTCTGGCGATGTACCACACGGCAAAACCGGAGAACAAAAAGCGCGTTGCCGGGCTGCTGCTCTCTGCGGCATTAACCTCGTTCCTGACCGGGATTACCGAGCCTATCGAGTTCTCCTTCCTGTTTATTGCGCCGGTGCTTTACGTCATTCATGCGCTGTTTGACGGGCTGGCGTTCATGCTCGCGCACATGCTGCATATCACTATCGGGCAAACCTTCTCCGGCGGTTTTATTGACTTCGTGCTGTTCGGCATTTTGCAGGGAGAGGCCAAAACTAACTGGATGTTCGTTCCCCTGGTGGGCGTGCCGTGGTTCTTCCTTTACTACTTCACCTTCCGCTACCTGATTAACCGCTTTGATTTTGCCACGCCAGGTCGGGAAAAGGAGGCGATGGCCAATGAGGTGACCTTCTCGCAGAGCGAGCGCGCCCTTGCGGTGATAGCGGGATTAGGCGGAAAAGAGAATCTGGAAGAGGTGGACTGCTGCGCCACGCGGCTTCGCGTCACGGTGAAGGACGGCAGCAAAGTGAATGACGCGGCGCTGAAAGCCACCGGCGCGCGCGGCGTTATCGTGCGCGGTAACGGGGTTCAGGTCATTTATGGCCCGCACGTCACGATTATCAAAAACGAAGTGGAAGAGATCTTATCGTAATGAAAACTGTACTGGATAACCTGAAGGGAAAACTGGTCGTCTCCTGTCAGGCGCTGGAAAATGAACCGCTGCATAGCCCGTTTATTATGTCGCGCATGGCGCTGGCGGCGGCACAGGGCGGAGCCGCTGCCATTCGTGCCAACAGCGTGGTGGATATCGAGGCCATTAAGCAGCAGGTCTCTTTGCCTGTTATCGGCATCATCAAACGGGATTACCCGGAAAGCGAGGTGTTTATCACCGCCACGATGAAAGAGGTGGATGAGCTCATGACCGTCTCTCCGGAAATCATTGCGCTTGATGCGACGGCGCGGGAGCGTCCCGGTGGAGAATCCCTGGAAACGCTGGTCGCGCGCATCCGCTCGCGCTATCCCGCGGTACTGCTGATGGCGGATATTTCCACCGTGGGCGAAGCCGTGACGGCACAGGCGCTTGGCTTTGACTGTGTCGGCACCACGCTTTACGGCTATACGGCGGAAACGGCGGGCCATTCGCTTCCGGAAAATGACTGCGCGTTCCTGAAGGGCGTGCTGGCTGCCGTGACGGTTCCCGTGGTTGCCGAAGGCAACGTGGATACGCCTGAACGCGCGGCCAGATGCCTGGCGCTGGGCGCGCATACGGTCGTCGTCGGCGGCGCCATCACCCGTCCACAGCAAATTACCGAGCGTTTTATGGCGGCGATTGGCGCGCAAAGCACCGATGGAGCATGACCATCAGGCGGGGATCTGCGATACTTATCGTTTATCCCATTTACTGAGATGACTATGCAGTACCCGATTAACGAGATGTTCCAGACCCTGCAAGGCGAGGGTTACTTTACCGGCGTTCCCGCTATTTTCATTCGTTTACAGGGATGCCCGGTTGGCTGTGCCTGGTGTGATACCAAACATACGTGGGATAAGCTCGCAGATCGGGAAGTGTCGCTGTTTAGCATTCTGGCGAAAACCAAAGAGAGCGATAAGTGGGGCGCGGGCAGTTCAGAAGATCTGCTGGCCATTATTGGTCGTCAGGGCTGGACGGCGCGCCACGTGGTGATCACCGGCGGTGAACCCTGCATCCACGATCTGACGCCGCTGACCGAGCTGCTCGAAAAGAACGGCTACAGCTGCCAGATTGAAACCAGCGGCACCCATGAAGTGCGCTGTTCACACACCACCTGGGTGACGGTATCGCCAAAAGTGAATATGCGCGGCGGGTATGACGTGCTGTCTCAGGCGCTGGAACGCGCGGATGAGATTAAGCACCCGGTTGGGCGCGTGCGTGATATCGAAGCGCTGGATGAACTGCTGGCAACGCTGACGGATGAAAAGCAGCGCGTCATTGCGCTACAGCCGATCAGCCAGAAAGACGACGCGACGCGCCTGTGCATTGAAACCTGTATTGCGCGCAACTGGCGCCTGTCGATGCAGACGCACAAATACCTGAATATTGCCTAAAAAAAAGCCCGGTTTAGCCGGGCTTTTTTTACTCCCCGCGATAGATACAGCCGGCGGTACAGGTCTCTTTAATCATCACCGCGCTCAGCAGCGGTACCAGCGGCTTCATCTGATCCCAAATCCATTTCGCCAGCACTTCGCTGGTCGGGTTTTCAAGGCCCGGGATATCATTCAGGTAGTAATGATCCAGACGATCGTAGGTCGGCTTAAACGCCGCCTTCAGTTCGGCAAAATCCATGATCCAACCGGTATGCGGATCAACTTCACCGGTGATCTCAAGACGCACCATGAACGAATGCCCGTGCAGACGGCCGCATTTATGCCCTTCAGGGACATGCGGAAGGTGGTGGGCGGCTTCGAAGGTGAAATCTTTAAACAGTGTGGTGGACATGATCGCTCTCAGTAATGCGGAAAAAACCGCCGCATAGTACCGGAAAGCACAATTTTTAGCATTAACTAAAACGGCTCTGAAGCCTGGCGTCTCGTTAACAGGCGTTTTTTGATACTTTTATCGATAATTTTCAGAGGGTTAATTAATCGGTTTTATCGCTAAGTATGACAACTAAAACAGGTTAGTCCATTTGGTTATTTATTATTTCCATCCCTTCTTTAATTGTTATTATCCTCGCCGTTAACCTTATCTTCAGTTTGGATTTATTCGCTTTAAGTCCGCTTGGCTACTGGAACATAACGACGCATGACAACACAGGCCCCACCTTCAAATTTGCTTCCCCTGAACCCGGAGCAACTGGCGCGCCTTCAGGCTGCCACCTCTGATTTTTCTCCCACTCAGCTTGCCTGGGTCTCCGGTTATTTCTGGGGAATGCTCAATCAGCAGCCTGGCGCTGTGGCGGGTGCACCGGTAACGGCCGTTGAAATTCCGGCCATTACCCTGATTTCCGCCTCGCAGACGGGCAATGCGCGCCGCGTGGCCGAAGCGCTGCGTGACGACCTGCTGGCCGCCAAACTGAACGTGAACCTGGTCAACGCCGGGGATTATAAATTTAAGCAAATCGCGTCAGAAAAACTGCTGGTGGTGGTCGCCTCTACGCAGGGTGAAGGTGAACCTGCTGAAGAAGCGGTGGCGCTGCACAAGTTCCTGTTCTCGAAAAAAGCGCCGAAGCTGGATGCCACGGCGTTTGCCGTATTTGGCCTGGGCGATACCTCGTATGAATTCTTCTGCCAGTCCGGTAAAGACTTCGACAGCAGGCTGGCGGAGCTGGGCGCGGAGCGCCTGCTGGACCGCGTTGACGCGGATGTTGAATACCAGACCGCCGCCGCCGAATGGCGTGCGCGCATCGTTGAGGTGCTGAAAGCGCGCGTGCCGAAAGAGACGTCGGCACAGGCCGCGTTCACCGCGACGGGTGCCGTCAACGACATCCATACCAGCCCGTACACCAAAGAGGCGCCGCTGACGGCGAGCCTGTCGGTGAACCAGAAAATCACCGGCCGCGATTCGGAAAAAGACGTGCGCCATATCGAGATCGATCTCGGCGACTCTGGCCTGCGCTATCAGCCGGGCGACGCGCTGGGTATCTGGTATCAGAACGATCCGGCTCTGGTGAAAGAGCTGGTTGAGCTGCTGTGGCTGAAGGGTGACGAGCCCGTCACCGTTGACGGCAAAATCCAGCCGCTTGCAGAGGCGCTGCAGTGGCATTTCGAGCTGACGGTGAACACCCCGAATATCGTCGAAAATTATGCCACCTTAACGCGCAGCGAATCCCTGCTGCCGCTGGTGGGCGACAAGGCGAAGCTGCAGCATTACGCCGCGACGACGCCAATTGTCGATATGGTGCGTTTCTCTCCGGCTCAGCTGGATGCGGATGCGCTGATCGGCCTGCTGCGACCGCTGACGCCGCGCCTGTACTCCATCGCCTCTTCGCAGGCCGAAGTGGAGAGTGAAGTGCATATTACCGTCGGCGTGGTGCGCTACGACATCGAAGGCCGCGCCCGTGCGGGTGGGGCATCAAGCTTCCTGGCGGATCGCGTCGAAGAAGAGGGCGAAGTGCGCGTCTTTATCGAGCACAACGACAACTTCCGCCTGCCGACGAACCCGGAAACGCCGGTCATCATGATTGGCCCAGGCACCGGCATTGCGCCGTTCCGCGCCTTCATGCAGCAGCGCGCGGCAGATGAAGCGCCGGGTAAAAACTGGCTGTTCTTCGGCAACCCGCACTTTACCGAGGATTTCCTCTACCAGGTTGAGTGGCAGCGCTATGTGAAAGAAGGCGTACTGACCCGCATCGATCTGGCCTGGTCCCGCGACCAGAAAGAAAAAATATACGTACAAGACAAACTGCGCGAACAGGGCGCAGAGCTGTGGCGCTGGATCAATGACGGTGCCCACATTTATGTCTGCGGCGACGCCAATCGCATGGCGAAAGACGTTGAGCAGGCACTGCTGGAAGTGATTGCCGAATTCGGCGGTATGGATGCCGAAACGGCGGATGAATTTTTAAGTGAGCTGCGCGTTGAGCGCCGTTATCAGCGAGATGTCTACTAATGAGCGAAAAACATCCAGGGCCACTGGTGGTCGAAGGTAAACTGACAGACGCCGAGCGCATGAAGCTGGAAAGCAACTATCTGCGCGGCACCATTGCTGAAGATCTGAATGACGGTCTCACCGGCGGCTTCAAAGGCGACAACTTCCTGCTGATCCGCTTCCACGGCATGTACCAGCAGGACGATCGCGACATCCGCGCCGAGCGTGCCGAACAGAAGCTGGAGCCGCGTCATGCGATGCTGCTGCGCTGCCGTCTGCCGGGCGGGGTGATCACCACCAAACAGTGGCAGGCCATCGACAAGTTTGCCGGTGAAAACACGATTTATGGCAGCATCCGCCTGACCAACCGTCAGACATTCCAGTTCCACGGCATTCTGAAGAAGAACGTCAAGCCGGTGCATCAGATGCTGCACTCGGTCGGGCTGGACGCGCTGGCGACCGCCAACGACATGAACCGTAACGTGCTTTGCACCTCGAACCCGTATGAGTCCCAGCTGCACGCCGAAGCGTACGAGTGGGCGAAGAAGATCTCTGAGCACCTGCTGCCGCGCACCCGCGCCTATGCGGAGATTTGGCTCGATCAGGAAAAAGTCGCGACCACGGACGAAGAACCGATCCTTGGCCAGACCTATCTGCCGCGTAAGTTTAAAACCACGGTCGTGATCCCACCGCAGAACGATATCGACCTGCACGCCAACGACATGAACTTCGTGGCGATTGCTGAAAACGGCAAGCTGATTGGCTTTAACCTGCTGGTGGGCGGCGGCCTGTCCATTGAACACGGTAATAAGAAAACCTACGCCCGCACCGCGAGCGAGTTCGGCTTCCTGCCGCTGGAGCACACGCTGGCCGTGGCGGAAGCGGTAGTGACCACGCAGCGCGACTGGGGCAACCGTACCGACCGTAAAAACGCGAAAACCAAATACACCCTGGAGCGCGTGGGCGTTGAGACGTTCAAAGAGGAAGTGGAGCGTCGTGCGGGCATCAAATTTGAGCCGATCCGCCCTTACGAATTCACCGGTCGCGGCGATCGCATTGGCTGGGTGAAAGGTATCGACAATAAATGGCACCTGACGCTGTTTATCGAAAACGGTCGTATTCTGGATTATCCGGGCCGTCCGCTGAAAACCGGTCTGCTGGAAATTGCTAAGATCCATAAAGGCGAATTCCGCATTACCGCTAACCAGAATCTCATTATTGCCGGCGTGCCGGAGAGCCAGAAGGCGAAGATCGAGAAGCTGGCGCGCGACCACGGATTAATGGATGCGGTTAAGCCGCAGCGTGAAAACTCGATGGCCTGCGTGTCGTTCCCGACCTGTCCGCTGGCGATGGCCGAAGCGGAACGTTTCCTGCCGTCATTCACTGACAAAGTGGAGGCGATTCTGGAAAAACACGGTATTCCGGACGAGCATATTGTTATGCGCGTCACCGGCTGCCCGAACGGCTGCGGCCGCGCGATGCTGGCCGAGCTGGGTCTGGTGGGGAAAGCGCCGGGGCGCTATAACCTGCACCTGGGCGGTAACCGTATCGGCACGCGCATTCCGCGTATGTTCCGCGAGAACATTACCGAGCCGGAAATCCTTGATTCCATCGACGAGCTTGTCGGGCGCTGGGCGAAAGAGCGCGAAGCGGGTGAAGGCTTCGGCGACTTTACGGTGCGTGCGGGCATCATTCGCCCGGTGCTCGATCCCGCAAGGGATTTCTGGGAGTAACCACGAGAGGTAATTATGTCCGTACTCGATCTAAACGCCCTTAACGATCTGCCTAAAGTCGAACGCATTCTGGCGCTGGCAGAAACCAATGCCCACCTTGAAAAGCTGGACGCCGAAGGGCGCGTGGCGTGGGCGCTGGAAAACCTGCCGGGAGACTATGTGCTCTCGTCGAGCTTTGGTATTCAGGCGGCGGTCAGCCTGCATCTGGTGAATCAGATCCGTCCGGACATTCCGGTGATCCTTACCGATACCGGCTACCTGTTTCCTGAAACCTACCAGTTTATTGACGAGCTGACGGACAAGCTCAAGCTGAACCTCAAAGTGTACCGCGCGACGGAAAGCGCGGCCTGGCAGGAGGCGCGCTACGGTAAGCTGTGGGAGCAGGGCGTTGAGGGCATTGAGAAATACAATGAGATCAACAAAGTCGAGCCGATGAACCGGGCGCTGAAAGAGCTCAATGCGCAGACGTGGTTTGCGGGGCTGCGCCGCGAGCAGTCCGGCAGCCGTGCAACCTTACCGGTGCTGGCGGTCCAGCGCGGGGTATTTAAAGTGCTGCCGATTATCGACTGGGATAACCGTACGGTGTATCAGTATCTGCAAAAACACGGGCTGAAGTACCATCCGCTGTGGGACCAGGGCTATCTGTCGGTGGGCGACACCCACACCACGCGCAAATGGGAACCGGGAATGGCGGAAGAAGAGACGCGATTCTTTGGGCTGAAGCGCGAGTGCGGGCTGCACGAAGGGTGATCCTTTATCCACCCTCTCCCTGTGGGAGAGGGTTGGGGTGAGGGCATCAGGCCGCCCTATGCTTAACGACCTCAGGCTTTCCCCGCTTTCGCCAGCTCCTTCACCAGCGGCAGCATGACCTTCACCACATCACGACTGCGGTGCTCAATCCGCTGCGGCAGCGCGCTGTCAATGTGCAGCTGATTATCCAGCATCACGTTGTGCCAGCTTGTACCGTCCGGGAAGGCTTTCGATTTAGCGCGTTGCTGATAGCCATCTTTCTTGCCCAATGCCCAGTTTGTCGCTTCCACGTACAGCACCGGAATGCCCGCCTTATCGAAGACTTCCCCGTCGTTGCAGCAGCCTGTTCCGCGTGGGAAAGCAGGATTCCCGCCCGGATTGGTCGTGGCAAAAACGCCATGGCTGCGGGCAATCGCCAGCGCCCGGTCGCGCGTCAGTTTCCGCACGGGTCCCGGCGTACTCTGCCCGCTGTTGAAATAAAGCTTATCGCCGACGATCAGGTTATCGAGGTTGATCACCAGCAGCGTATTTTTCTTCTCCTCAGCGCTCATGCGTTTAAGGAGATTCTCAGCGCCGAGTTTGCCCTCTTCTTCACCGCTGGTGGCCACGAAACGAATGCCATACTGGGTTGGAATATCTTTCATCCGTTCGGCCAGTTCGAGCATCACGCCCAGGCCTGCCGCGTTGTCGTCCATGCCCTGCAGCGTCAGCCCGCCGAGGTTGTTATCCGTATCGGCATCGCTCATCGGGGCGTAGGTATCAAGGTGCGCCATGATAATAATCTGTTCAGCCGCGCGACCTTCATGCGCCGCGATAACCGTACTGCCGGTCACGTTATGCCAGTTTTTCGTTTTATTTCGTGAGGTATAGACGTAGCGGCTGTGAAACGACCGGATATCGCTCTGGTAGCCCATCCCGGCAAACTGCTGACGAAGATAGTCCGCAGAGAGCATCTCCGCAGGCGAGCCGGTCATGCGGCCAGGGAAGACGGTGGCAATATGCCGCGCCTGCATAGTGGCGATTTCACCATAAGGTTGGTTTTTTGCCTGGGCAGGAAGAATAAAGCAAACGCCGAGCGCCAGGGCAGCAATACGGTGGCGCGTTGCGGAAAACATAGTGAGTCCTTAAAAACTGAGCAAAATAATAACCCGCCTAGTATGAAACTGTGATCGTCCATACACAATTTGAATTGGTCTTAAATGCCCGAAATTTCGCGTGTTAAGCACTTTTTGGTATTAGCTTTTTCACGGCGTTATTCCATTGAGTAACTACTCATTCCAATTCGTAATTTCATTCGGTCTAAGCCGCCCCCTATAGTCCCCTTATTCCTCGTTGTTAGTGAGTTGTTGCTTGTGGACTATCTGCCCTTATTTGCCGCGATAAAAGAGAAGCCGGTGCTGGTTGTTGGCACGGGTGAAATTGCCGATCGCAAAATCGCGTTTCTGCAACGCGCAGGGGCGCAGGTGCGGGTAGTGGCAGAAGCGGATTTTGACGAATCACAAATCGACAGCGTCGTGCTGGTGATTGCGGCGACCGAAGATCGCGACCTGAACCGGCGGATTTCCGACGCCGCTCAGGCCCGTTACCGCCTGGTGAACGTGGTGGACGACCAGCCGTTATGTTCGTTCATCTTCCCGTCGATCGTTGACCGTTCTCCGCTGCTGGTGGCGATCTCCTCCGGCGGTACCGCACCAGTGCTGGCGCGCGTGCTGCGTGAAAAAATCGAAGCGCTGCTGCCGACCAGCCTCGGGCGCATGGCGGAAAAAGCCAGCTACTGGCGCAACCACCTGAAAACGCGCCTGACCAGCGTAACGGAACGCCGTCGCTTCTGGGAACGCGTGTTTCGCGGCCGCTTTGCCAGCCTGATGCATGCCGGTAATGAGACGGCAGCGCAGAAAATTCTTGAGGACGAACTGGATAACCCCGGCAGTACGGGCGGGGAGATCATTCTGGTGGGCGCAGGGCCGGGCGATGCCGGGCTTCTGACGCTGCGCGGCCTGCAGGTGCTGCAGGACGCTGACGTGGTGTTCTACGACCATCTGGTCACCGACGGCGTGCGCGAGCTGATCCGTCGCGACGCGGAGCAAATCTGCGTCGGCAAACGGGCTGGCGAGCACTCGGTGCCGCAGCACGACACCAACCAGATGCTGGTTGACGCCGCCAAAGCGGGTAAAACCGTGGTGCGCCTGAAAGGGGGCGATCCGTTCATTTTTGGTCGCGGCGGCGAAGAGCTGCAGGCGGCAGCCGAAGCGGGCATACCGTTCCAGGTGGTGCCCGGCATCACGGCGGCCTCTGCGGTAACGGCCTACGCCGGTATCCCGTTGACCCACCGCGATTACGCCCAGAGCGTGACCTTTGTGACCGGCCACTACAAGGCCGACAGCACGCCGTTCGACTGGTCGCATCTCGCCCAGAGCCGCCAGACGCTGGCGATCTACATGGGCACGATGAAGGCCGCGGACATCAGCGAACAGCTTATTCAGCACGGTCGCGAGGCGACGACGCCCGTTGCCGTCATTTCTCGCGGCACGCGCGTCGATCAGCACGTTGCGACGGGCACGCTGGAACATCTTGCAACCCTGGCGAAAGACGCCCCGATGCCCGCCCTGATCGTGGTGGGTGAAGTGGTGCAGCTGCACAGCACGCTCGCCTGGTTCCAACACACAACCGATACAGAAGGCTTTGGTTCTTCTGTCGTAAATTTGGCTTAAGGAAAGGTTATGGACCAAAAACGTCTTACACACCTGCGGCAGCTCGAAGCGGAGAGTATCCATATTATCCGCGAAGTGGCCGCCGAGTTTTCTAACCCGGTGATGATGTACTCCATCGGTAAAGATTCCAGCGTCATGCTGCATCTGGCGCGTAAAGCGTTTTATCCGGGCACGCTGCCGTTCCCGCTGCTGCACGTGGATACCGGCTGGAAATTCCGCGAAATGTACGAGTTCCGCGACCGTACCGCGAAAGCCTACGGCTGCGAGCTGCTGGTGCATAAAAACCCGGAAGGGGTGGCGATGGGCATCAACCCGTTCGTGCACGGCAGCGCCAAGCACACCGATATCATGAAAACCGAAGGGCTGAAGCAGGCGCTGAACAAATACGGTTTTGACGCGGCCTTCGGCGGCGCGCGCCGTGACGAGGAGAAATCCCGCGCCAAAGAGCGTATCTACTCCTTCCGCGACCGCTTCCACCGCTGGGATCCGAAAAACCAGCGTCCGGAGCTGTGGCACAACTACAACGGTCAGATTAACAAAGGCGAAAGCATTCGCGTCTTCCCGCTCTCCAACTGGACCGAGCTGGATATCTGGCAGTACATCTATCTGGAAAACATCGAAATCGTTCCGCTGTATCTGGCCGCCGAGCGCCCGGTGCTGGAGCGCGACGGCATGCTGATGATGATCGACGACGATCGTATCGACCTGCAGCCGGGCGAAGTGATCAAACAACAGATGGTGCGCTTCCGTACCCTCGGCTGCTGGCCGCTGACCGGGGCGGTGGAATCCAGCGCGCAGACGCTGCCGGAGATCATCGAAGAGATGCTGGTGTCCACCACCAGCGAGCGACAGGGGCGCGTGATTGACCGCGACCAGGCAGGCTCCATGGAGCTGAAGAAACGTCAGGGTTATTTCTAAGGAGCCGCCATGAATACCACTATTGCTCAACAAATTGCCAACGAAGGCGGCGTGGAAGCGTATCTGCACGCGCAACAACACAAAAGCCTGCTGCGTTTTCTGACCTGCGGCAGCGTGGATGACGGGAAAAGTACCCTGATTGGCCGCCTGCTGCACGATACGCGCCAGATTTACGAAGATCAGCTCTCTTCCCTGCATAACGACAGTAAGCGTCACGGCACCCAGGGTGAAAAACTCGACCTGGCGCTGCTGGTGGACGGCCTGCAGGCCGAGCGCGAGCAGGGCATCACCATCGATGTGGCCTACCGCTACTTCTCTACCGAGAAGCGCAAATTTATTATCGCCGATACCCCGGGGCACGAGCAGTACACCCGCAACATGGCGACCGGCGCGTCTACCTGCGACCTGGCGATCCTGCTGATGGACGCGCGTAAAGGCGTGCTGGATCAGACCCGTCGTCACAGCTTTATCTCGACGCTGCTGGGGATCAAACACCTGGTGGTGGCGGTCAACAAGATGGATCTGGTCAACTTCAGCGAAGAGAAGTTCGAGGAGATCCGCCAGAGCTATCTGACCTTTGCCGAACAGCTGCCGGGCAACCTGGATATTCGCTTTGTGCCGCTCTCGGCGCTGGAAGGGGATAACGTCGCTTCCCAGAGCGCGAACATGCCGTGGTACAGCGGTCCGACGCTGCTGGAAGTGCTGGAAACCGTTGAAATTCAGCGCGTGGTCGATACCCAGCCGATGCGCTTCCCGGTGCAGTACGTGAACCGTCCAAACCTCGATTTCCGCGGCTTCTCAGGTACCCTCGCATCAGGCTCCGTGAAGGTAGGTCAGCGCGTCAAGGTGCTGCCATCCGGCGTGGAATCGACTATCGCCCGCATCGTCACCTTCGACGGTGACCTGCAGGAAGCGGGCGCCGGTGAAGCCGTAACGCTGGTGCTGAAAGACGAAATTGATATCAGCCGGGGCGACCTGCTGGTTGACGCGCAGGAAACGCTGGCGGCAGTGCAGGGGGCTTCCGTGGACGTGGTGTGGATGGCCGAACAGCCGCTGACCGCTGGCCAGAGCTATGACATCAAAATTGCCGGCAAGAAAACCCGCGCCCGCGTGGACGGTATTCAGTTCCAGGTGGATATCAACAACCTGACCCAGCGTGACGTCACCGAGCTGCCGCTGAACGGCATTGGTCTGGTCGATCTGACCTTCGACGAACCGCTGGTGCTGGATCCGTATCAGCAGAATCCGGTCACGGGAGGTCTTATCTTTATCGACAGGCTGACCAACGTTACCGTCGGGGCCGGTATGGTGCGCGAACCGATTAAACAGGCTGCCGCGACGTCTGAATTCAGCGCCTTCGAGCTGGAACTGAACGCGCTGGTGCGTAAACACTTCCCGCACTGGGGTGCACGCGATCTGCTGGGAGGCAAGTAATGGCCGCCCATGATGAGAACGTCGTCTGGCATCCTCATCCGGTCACCGTCGCCCAGCGCGAACAGCTCCACGGTCATCGTGGGGTTGTGCTGTGGTTTACCGGGCTGTCCGGCTCGGGTAAATCGACGGTGGCCGGCGCGCTGGAAGAGGCGTTGCATCAGCAGGGCGTAAGCACGTACCTGCTGGATGGCGACAACGTGCGTCACGGCCTGTGCAGCGATTTAGGGTTTAGCGACGATGACCGCAAAGAGAACATCCGCCGGGTGGGCGAAGTCGCCAGCCTGATGGCTGACGCCGGGCTGGTGGTGCTGACCGCGTTTATCTCTCCGCACCGCGCCGAGCGCCAGATGGTGCGCGAACGCGTGGGCCAGGATCGCTTTATCGAGGTGTTTGTCGATACGCCGTTGGAGATTTGCGAAGCGCGCGACCCGAAAGGGCTTTACAAGAAAGCGCGTGCCGGAGAACTGCGCAACTTCACCGGAATTGACGCGGTATACGAAGCGCCTGAATCGCCTGAAATTCACCTGGAAGGTCAACAATTGGTAACAAATTTAGTAAGCCAATTATTAGACCTGCTCAGACGGGACGATATTATCAGATCCTGAGGCGGTATCGTTCGGGAGCTGTCTTCCCGAACGATCAGTCACGGTCACAGGATTAGCTATGCGCAACAGTGAACATTACATCACCACCACCGGGTCGGAGCCGCTAGCGACCGACGACGAAACGACCTGGTCATTTCCTGGGGCCATCATTGGCTTCGTCTCATGGCTGCTGGCGCTTGGCATTCCGTTTCTCATCTATGGCGGCAACACGCTGTTCTTCTTTCTCTACACCTGGCCTTTCTTTCTGGCGTTGATGCCCGTGGCGGTTGTCGTCGGCATTGCGCTGCACTCGCTGCTCAACGGTAAGCTCCTGTACAGCACCGTGGTCACGATTGTGACGGTGGTTCTCATGTTTGGTCTGTTATTTTTGTGGCTCATGGGCTAACTTCAGCCATAATTCAAACCGTAACCAACTGTGTAACGATATTGAGCAGGACGATTCTGCGGAAAAAATGTGGTACATTTGCCCGCGATGTTGCGGCATCTCTGTTACCCCGGCGTAGTGCTCTGGGGAAGTCTTGGGATGATGATGCCGTTTTTCAGGGGGCAGGATGGGTAAACTAACGCTGCTGTTGCTGGCTTTGCTAATCTGGCTGCAATATTCGCTGTGGTTCGGTAAGAACGGACTGCACGACTATAGCCGGGTGAGCGATGACGTCGCGGCTCAGCAGGCAACAAACGCCAAACTTAAGGCGCGAAACGATCAACTCTTTGCTGAAATTGATGACCTCAATGGCGGGCAAGAGGCGATTGAGGAACGCGCACGCAATGAACTCAGTATGACTAAGCCGGGCGAAACCTTTTATCGTCTGGTTCCGGATGCGTCTAAACGCAATCAGGGCTCAGCACAAAACAATCGATAATCAGGCCCAGGATTACGACATGGCAGTAACTTTTTCGGACGTATGCGCCGTGGTGCCGGCCGCAGGTTTTGGCCGGCGCATGCAGGCAGAATGTCCCAAGCAGTACCTCTCTATTGGCGATAAAACGATCCTCGAGCACGCCGTGGCGGCGCTGCTGGCGCACCCGCGGGTGACGCGTGTGATCATCGCTATCAGCCCTGGCGATGCGCGCTTCGCGCAGCTGCCGCTGGCAAATCATCCACATATTACCGTCGTTGACGGTGGCGCCGAACGCGCCGATTCCGTTCTGGCGGGTATTCAGGCCGCCGGAAACGCGTCGTGGGTGCTGGTACATGACGCGGCGCGTCCGTGCCTGCATCAGGACGATCTTGCGCGCCTGCTGGCGCTAAGCGAAACAAGCAAGGTTGGCGGGATTCTGGCTGCGCCGGTGCGCGACACCATGAAGCGCGCCGAGCCGGGCAAACAGGCTATCGCCCACACCGTCGATCGCGTCGATTTATGGCACGCGCTGACGCCACAATTTTTCCCCCGCGAATTACTCCACGGCTGCTTAACGCGAGCGCTTAAAGAAGGTGCGACCATCACGGACGAAGCCTCCGCGCTGGAGTATTGCGGTTTCCACCCTGAGCTTGTTGAAGGACGCGCTGATAATATTAAAGTGACGCGTCCGGAAGATTTACAGCTTGCGGAATTTTATCTTACCCGTTCGACCCATCAGGAGAAGGCATAATGCGAATTGGACACGGTTTTGATGTACACGCCTTTGGCGGAGAAGGCCCAATTATCATTGGCGGCGTGCGCATTCCTTATGAAAAAGGACTGCTGGCGCATTCTGATGGCGACGTGGCACTGCATGCGCTGACCGACGCGCTGTTGGGCGCTGCCGCGCTGGGCGATATCGGCAAGCTGTTCCCGGACACCGACCCGGCATTTAAAGGCGCGGACAGCCGCGAGCTGCTGCGCGAAGCGTGGCGCCGCATTCAGGCGAAAGGCTACATCCTCGGCAACGTCGACGTGACGATTATTGCCCAGGCCCCGAAAATGCTGCCGCATATTCCGCAGATGCGCGTGTTTATTGCAGAAGATCTGGGCTGCCATATGGACGACGTGAACGTCAAAGCGACGACGACCGAGAAGCTGGGCTTTACCGGGCGTGGCGAAGGGATTGCCTGTGAAGCCGTAGCGCTACTGCTGAAGGCGAGCAAATGACGGACTTCGACAACCTGACGTACCTGCACGGTAAACCGCAGGGGAACGGGGTGCTGAAAGCCAGCCCGGAAGATTTCCTCGTGGTGGAGGATCTGGGCTTTGAGCCGGATGGCGAAGGCGAACATATCCTGGTGCGTATTCTGAAAAATGGCTGCAATACCCGCTTTGTGGCCGACGCGCTGGCAAAATTCCTCAAAATCCATGCCCGCGAAGTGAGCTTTGCCGGACAGAAAGATAAACACGCCGTCACGGAACAGTGGCTCTGCGCGCGCGTTCCCGGCAATACGATGCCTGATTTAAGCAAATTTGAGCTTGAAGGCTGTAAGGTACTGGAATTCGCCCGCCACAAGCGCAAACTGCGTCTGGGGGCGTTGAAGGGGAACGACTTTACGCTGGTGCTGCGTGAAGTGTCTCACCGCGAAGACGTTGAAAAACGTCTGAACGCGATCAGTGAACGCGGTGTACCGAACTACTTTGGCGCGCAGCGCTTTGGCATTGGCGGCAGCAACCTGCAGGGTGCGCTGCGCTGGGCGCAAAGCGATGCCCCGGTGCGCGACAGGAATAAACGCAGTTTTTGGTTGTCGGCGGCCCGCAGCGCGTTGTTTAATCAGATTGTGAGCGAAAGGCTGAAAAAACCGGACGCGAATCAAGTTGTTGTTGGCGATGCGCTACAATTAGCGGGACGCGGAAGCTGGTTTGTGGCAACGGCCGAAGAAATGGCCGATGTGCAGTCGCGCGTGGACGCAAAAGCGCTGATGATTACCGCCGCGCTGCCCGGTACGGGCGACTGGGGAACGCAGGGCGACGCGCTGGCTGCCGAGCAGTTAGCCGTAGCGGATGCGCCAGAATTGCAATCCTTGCTGGTGCGGGAAAAAGTCGAGGCGGCACGCCGCGCGATGCTGCTCTACCCGCAGCAGTTAAGCTGGAACTGGTGGGATGACGTGACCGTCGAGTTACGCTTCTGGCTACCGGCAGGTAGCTTTGCCACCAGTGTTGTCAGGGAACTTATCAACACCTCGGGTGATTATGCGAATATTGCTGAGTAACGATGACGGTATCCACGCGCCAGGCATTCAGACCCTGGCGAAACACCTCCGCGAATTCGCGGACGTGCAGGTCGTGGCGCCCGATCGTAACCGCAGTGGAGCGTCTAACTCACTGACGCTGGAGTCGTCGCTTCGCACCTTTACCTTTGAAAATGGCGATATTGCCGTGCAGATGGGCACGCCAACCGACTGCGTTTTTCTGGGCGTGAACGCGCTGATGCGGCCGCGTCCGGATATCGTTGTTTCCGGCATTAACGCCGGTCCTAACCTCGGCGATGACGTGATTTACTCCGGCACCGTGGCGGCCGCAATGGAAGGGCGCCATCTTGGATTCCCGGCGCTGGCGGTCTCGTTAAACGGCCACACGCACTACGACACCGCCGCCGCGGTGACCTGTTCGATCCTGCGGGCGCTCGGCCGCGAGCCGTTGCGTACCGGGCGCATCCTCAACATCAACGTGCCGGATCTTCCTCTCGATGAAATTAAAGGCATTCGCGTCACCCGTTGCGGGAGCCGACACCCTGCCGATCAGGTGATCCCGCAGCAGGATCCTCGCGGCAACACGCTTTACTGGATTGGCCCTCCCGGCGATAAGTGCGATGCGGGTCCGGATACCGACTTTGCCGCCGTGGATGAAGGCTATGTTTCGGTTACCCCGCTGCACGTAGATTTAACCGCGTATAGCGCGCATGATGTGGTGTCGGGCTGGCTGGATCGCGCAGGAGTGAACGCGCAATGGTAAACAAACGTGTACAAACTCTTCTGGAACAACTCCGCGCGCAGGGGATCCGCGACGAGCACGTGCTTGAAGCGCTTGCTCAGGTTCCGCGTGAGAAATTTGTAGATGAGGCGTTTGAACACAAAGCGTGGGAAAACGTGGCGCTGCCCATCGGACAGGGCCAGACGATTTCGCAGCCTTACATGGTGGCGCGCATGACGGAGCTGCTGGAGCTGACGCCTGACTCCCGCGTGCTGGAGATTGGCACCGGGTCGGGGTATCAGACCGCGATCCTGGCGCATCTGGTTCATCATGTATGCTCCGTTGAGCGGATTAAAGGTTTACAGTGGCAGGCGCGTCGTCGCCTGAAACAACTTGATTTACATAATGTTTCGACACGACACGGTGATGGATGGCAGGGTTGGAAGGCGCGCGCGCCGTTTGACGCGATCATCGTGACGGCGGCCCCGCCTGAAATTCCTGCGGCCCTGTTGTCGCAGCTGGATGAGGGGGGCATTCTTGTTCTGCCCGTCGGGGACGAGCAGCAGCTTTTGAAGCGCGTTCGTCGGCGCGGCGGCGAGTTTATTATCGACACCGTGGAAGCCGTGCGCTTTGTGCCTCTGGTAAAGGGGGAGTTGGCCTGAGACTCGGAATTATCCAGGGTTATTAAGGCAAATTCAGCGTATGGTGTGGCGCGAAAGATTCGTGCCATCACGGTAAATTTTAAGTCACTGGTAGTTAACACATTCCTGGGGGATAAATGAGCGCGGGAAGCCCTAAATTCACCATCAGCCGTGTTGCGGCATTATCACTGGTTTCGCTCTGGCTGGCAGGCTGTACAAGTTCTAATAACGCGCCTGCGCCCGTCAGTTCTGTCGGCGGAAACAGCGGCTCGGGTAACACGTCCGGCGGAATGTTGATCACTCCTCCGCCTAAAATGGGTACCTCTACGGCGCAACAAAATCCGCCAATCCAGCCGGTTCAGCGTCCAATGACGCAGCCGACGCAGATTCAGCCAGTGGAACAGCCTGTTCAGACCCAGAATGGCCGCATAGTCTATAACCGTCAGTATGGGAACATTCCGAAAGGCAGCTATACCGGTGGCAGCACCTATACCGTGAAACGCGGGGATACGCTGTTCTACATTGCGTGGATTACCGGGAACGATTTCCGTGACCTCGCGCAGCGCAATAACGTCCAGGCCCCATACGGTCTGGAAGTCGGGCAAACGCTCCAGGTTGGCAACGCGACGGGCACGCCGCTTACGCCTGGCAACACCGTTTCAGCGGCCGATGTGACGGCTCAAAATAACAGCGTTAAGCCTGCACAAAAATCCACCACGGTGGTTGCTTCACAACCTGTAATTACGTATTCTGAGGATTCAGGTGATCAGACTGCTAACAAAATGTTGCCGAATAATAAAGGTACTGCGACTGTTGTCACAGCACCGGTTACGGCACCTGTGGTTAGCTCTACTGAACCGACTGCCAGCAGTATGACCTCCAGTTCGCCAATTTCTGCATGGCGCTGGCCAACTGACGGCAAGGTTATCGAGAACTTCTCTTCCTCCGAGGGGGGAAATAAAGGGATCGACATCGCAGGGAGTAAAGGACAGGCTATCATCGCGACCGCAGACGGGCGCGTTGTGTATGCCGGTAACGCTCTGCGCGGTTACGGTAATCTTATTATCATCAAACATAACGATGATTACCTGAGTGCCTACGCCCATAACGACACAATGCTGGTCCGGGAACAACAAGAAGTTAAGGCGGGGCAAAAAATCGCTACCATGGGTAGCACCGGAACCAGTTCTACACGCTTGCATTTTGAAATTCGTTACAAGGGGAAATCCGTAAACCCGCTGCAGTATTTGCCGCAGCGATAATTTGACGGGGCATGCCAGCCAGGGTGTCTCGTTCAGGGATCACGGGTAGGAGCCACCTTATGAGTCAGAATACGCTGAAAGTTCATGATTTAAATGAAGACGCGGAATTTGATGAGAACGGAGTAGAGGCTTTTGACGAAAAAGCCTTAGTAGAAGAGGAACCCAGTGATAACGATTTGGCTGAAGAAGAGCTGTTATCGCAGGGTGCCACACAGCGTGTACTGGACGCGACTCAGCTTTACCTTGGGGAGATTGGTTACTCCCCACTGCTAACGGCCGAAGAAGAAGTCTATTTCGCACGTCGTGCTTTGCGTGGTGATGTAGCCTCGCGTCGTCGCATGATTGAAAGTAACCTGCGACTGGTCGTGAAAATTGCCCGCCGTTACGGCAATCGTGGTCTGGCTCTGCTGGATCTGATTGAAGAGGGCAACTTAGGTCTCATCCGCGCAGTTGAGAAGTTTGACCCGGAACGCGGGTTCCGTTTCTCAACCTACGCGACCTGGTGGATTCGTCAGACCATCGAACGGGCTATTATGAACCAGACCCGTACGATCCGCCTGCCGATTCACATCGTCAAAGAGTTGAACGTTTATCTGCGTACCGCACGCGAGTTGTCCCATAAACTGGACCACGAGCCAAGCGCAGAAGAGATTGCTGAGCAACTCGATAAACCGGTTGATGACGTAAGCCGTATGCTGCGTCTCAACGAGCGCATTACCTCCGTTGACACCCCGCTGGGTGGCGACTCCGAAAAAGCGCTGCTGGACATTCTGGCCGATGAAAAAGACAACGGTCCGGAAGACACCACGCAGGACGATGACATGAAGCAGAGCATCGTCAAATGGCTGTTCGAGCTGAACGCCAAACAGCGTGAAGTGCTGGCACGTCGTTTCGGTTTACTGGGGTATGAAGCTGCGACACTGGAAGACGTCGGCCGCGAAATTGGCCTGACCCGTGAACGTGTTCGTCAGATTCAGGTTGAAGGTCTGCGCCGCCTGCGTGAAATCCTGCAGGGGCAAGGTCTGAATATCGAAGCGCTGTTCCGCGAATAAGCAACCTTTCGTCAAAAAAGGCCCGTCGTGAGACGGGCCTTTTTCTTTTGCGCTACGGCTTAGCCGTTTCGTGCAGCAGACGCCACACTATCCGATCGCCTTCCTGATTGAGCACCGCGGTTGACCAGCGCACGTTGACGGGCAGGTCCGGCCGGGTTTGCGTCTCCTGGTAGTGGAGCACCGCGCCACGATCCCAGCGCTGGATCGTGGACAATTCGTCAATGACGATCTTCAGTCCGGGACGGCTTCCGCGCTGATTTTCCAGAAAACTGGCAAGACCGATATAGTCGATCTGAATGCCGCCAGGCGGGATCATCAGAAAATCCGGGCTGAAGCGGGCGAGCAGGGCGTCGGGATCTCCTTCACCTTTGCCTAACCAGTTTTCAAGCGCAATGTGGAGGTCGATAATGTCGTGTTCGAAAGGCGTCATGAATTCTCCTGTCGCAGCTGGGTGAGCACCTGCGTATTGTTAAGACGAAAAACGTACGGTACAGGCAGCAAGGTCATGCCTGCGGAAAAAATAAACATCCCATGCCAGGCCGCGAGCGGTGGCAGCCAGGCCTGCGCCAGGTTCAGCGCCTGCGCCAGCAGCAGGGCTCCGGCAAAAAAGCTCAGCTGACGATTAAGATTCCACAGCGCGCTGGCATCCGGCATCTCTTCCCGGCGGGTCGTCAGAAAAGCGCTGCTCTGAGCCGTACTGCTGCACAGGCTTCCCCCCGCACCCATCAGGGTAAACGCAGCGGCAGGCAGCAGCGTAGCCGAACTGACGTTAATCAAAAGCAGAATACCCGTCGCCTGCAGCAGGCAGCCGATGACGATCAGCGGTCGGGGGCCGATACGGTTAAAATAGCGTCCCGTTGCCGTGATGGCGATAAACGATGCCGCGGACCACGGCAGCATGAGCATCCCCGTTGCGGCTGGGCTCATTTTCGCCACGTGCTGAAGATAAAACATGCCCGTGACGTTCACCCCAATAAACATGCCGGGTACGCAGATATAAACAAGCATGGAAAAACGCAAAAGCGGGTCCGCGAGCAACGACAGGTTTAGCAGTCTGGCCGCTTTCATCGCGGGCATTTCGTGTTTAAGCCACAGGCAGGCCAAAACAAAGGTCACGATAGCGACCGGTAGCGTGGCGAAAAATATCCATCGCCAGCTGAGCGTCTGCACCAGCAGTCCTCCGATAGCAGGAGAGCAGGCCGGGGCAAGCAACGCCACCAGCATCACCGCCGAGGAGAGTCGGGCCCGCTCGTGAGGCTTAAACTGTTGCCAGGTCAGCGCCTGTCCGACGGGGATCAGTAAGCCTCCTCCCACGCCCTGAAGCACTCGCCAGGCGATCAGACTTTCAAGCGTTGCAGACAGGCCCGCCGCAGCGGAGGCAGCGCTGAACAGAAAAAGCGAGAGCAGGATGACGCGCTTAGGCCCGATGCGGCGCGTGAGCACGCTGCTAAAAGGGATCACCAGCGTCAGGCCGGCAATGTACCCGTTACTGACCCAGGCAAGGGCTGAAGGCGTGGTGTTAAAGGCGTGAGCCATTGCCGGGAAGGCGACGCTGGCAATGAACATGTTGATCAAATCAAGAAAAAAGCCCAGCAGATAAACAACGGCGACTTTGCTGCGATACGTCATGGTGGATCCTCCGGTGAGGTGGCGTATCGTATCGATCCGGGAAGAACGGATAAACCTGACAAAGCGCGATATACTGTCAAAAATATTTTGACAGTAAAAGGCGTGATGATGATTAACCTGCAGCGGGCGCAGATGTTTGTCGCGGTGGCCGATACCGGCAGTTTCACTGCCGCAGCCGAGGCAATGGGGCTGACAAAAGCCGTGGTCAGCTTCAATATTCGCCAGCTTGAAGATGAGCTGGGCGTTACGCTGCTGCTGCGCTCCACCCGCCGTCTGACGTTAACCGAGGCGGGCGCGCTTTTTCATCAACGCAGCGTGGCGCTTCTGAAGGATGCGGAACGGCTGCAGGATGATGTCCGCGCGAATCATGCGGGGCTCACTGGCGAACTGCGGATCACGACGACGCCCGAGTATGGCTCACAGGTGGTGGTGCCGCTGCTGGCCAGGTTTAGCCAGCAACACCCGGATCTTCGCGTGCGGCACATTTCGTCCTCCCTGCACGCCGACCTTATCTCGGAGCGCTTTGACGTAGCTATCCGGCTGGGAACGCTTGCCGATTCGCGCAACCACGCCGCGCTGATTTCGCACTTCTCGATTCTCCCCGTCGCGACGCCCGGGTGGCTCGTTAACCATCCGATCGAAACGCTTGCGCACCTTGCCAACGCCGACTGGATTATTCACGAGCGCCTGGCCTCGCCGCTGCGCTGGCAGGTGAAGGATGCCAGCGGTGCGCCTGAAACGCTGGAGATAAAAAAAGCGCCGCGCCTGTTTGCCGACAGCGCGCAGGCTCTTATGGCCTTTGCACTTGCTGGCGGAGGCGTGGCGTTACTGCCGGAATGGCTGGCGCGCGATGCGCTTGATGCGGGAAAACTGGTCCCGGTTTTACCGGGATATACCTTTGCGCAGCAGGGCATCTATGCGGTTTATCCCGATGCCCGGCACGTGACGGCGAAGGTGCGCACGTTTATCGATTTTATGCGCACCAGCGTGAATTAATCGTGCATCATCTTTTTGATGAGCGCAGAGAACTGCTCCCGCTCGGCCTTGTTAAGACGTCCTAAAAACGCCTCATCCACCTCGTTGCCAAGCGGTTTACAGCCTGCAAGCAGGGCTTCACCTTCTGGGGTCAGGAAGACAAACCGGCGGCGCTTGTCGGCCGGATCGTGCTCGCGTTTGACCAGCCCGCGCGCCTCCATGCGGCTGAGCATCTCCGCCAGGGTTGCTTTCGTGCTGACCGCCACTTCGGTCAACGCCACCTGTTCAATACCCGGATGCTCGGCAATAGAGCGCATCACCGCATACTGTGGCTTGGTCAGTTCCGGTAAGGCATGTTGCCACTGCGCGGTATGCTGTTGAAAAAGCTGACGTAACAGGTGGAACGCCTCTTGTCTTAGTTCCATGAACACTCCGACGGAAAAAATCTCTCCCCTATGATAGCCGCTATTGCTCTCAATTTTAACGCGGCATCTTTTAGCCATTCGTGTGATCGTATGCGAACGATCTTGTCAGGTAAACGATCCTGGAGTAGCTTATTTATAATGTTCGTACACGAACAAAATATTGAGGTGATGAATGAGATTGATAGTGGGAATGACGGGGGCAACGGGCGCACCGCTGGGCGTGGCGCTGCTGCAGGCGCTGCGGGATATGCCGGAGGTGGAGACGCATCTGGTCATGTCTAAGTGGGCAAAAACCACCATTGAGCTGGAAACGCCCTACACCGCGCAGGACGTTGCTGCCCTGGCTGACGTTGTCCACAGTCCGGCTGACCAGGCCGCCACCATCTCCTCCGGCTCGTTTCGCACCGACGGCATGATCGTCATTCCCTGCAGCATGAAAACGCTGGCGGGGATCCGCGCGGGCTACGCCGAAGGGCTGGTGGGACGCGCGGCTGACGTGGTGCTGAAAGAGGGGCGCAAGCTGGTGCTGGTTCCGCGTGAAACGCCGCTCAGCACCATTCATCTTGAGAACATGCTTGCACTTTCCCGCATGGGCGTGGCGATGGTGCCGCCCATGCCTGCCTATTACAACCACCCGCAAACCGCAGATGACATTACCCAGCACATCGTGACCCGCGTGCTCGATCAGTTCGGGCTGGAGCATAAAAAGGCGCGCCGCTGGAACGGGCTGCGGGAGGCGAAACATTTTTCACAGGAGAATAAAGATGGCATTTGATGATTTGAGAAGCTTCCTGCAGGCGCTCGATGAGCAAGGGCAGCTGCTGAAAATTGAGGAAGAGGTTAACGCCGAGCCCGATCTGGCGGCGGCAGCCAACGCGACCGGCCGCATTGGTGACGGCGCGCCCGCGCTGTGGTTCGACAACATTCGTGGCTTTACCGATGCCCGCGTGGTGATGAACACCATCGGCTCCTGGCAGAACCACGCCATTTCGATGGGGCTCCCTGCGAACACCCCGGTAAAAAAACAGATCGACGAATTTATCCGCCGCTGGGATAAATTTCCCGTCACGCCGGAGCGCCGCGCCAACCCGGCCTGGGCGCAGAATACGGTGGACGGTGAAGATATTAACCTGTTCGATATCCTGCCGCTGTTTCGCCTGAA
Organism: Enterobacter sp. DNB-S2; assembly: GCF_019443845.1. Classification (NCBI taxonomy): domain Bacteria; kingdom Pseudomonadati; phylum Pseudomonadota; class Gammaproteobacteria; order Enterobacterales; family Enterobacteriaceae; genus Enterobacter; species Enterobacter sp. DNB-S2. Next base: position 4,410,539 of record NZ_CP050520.1, on the reverse strand, counting down.
CGACGGTGACGGCGGTTTTTATCTCGATAAAGCGTGCGTTGTCTCGCGCGATCCGCTCGACCCGGACAACTTCGGCAAGCAGAACGTCGGGATCTACCGTATGGAAGTGAAGGGCAAGCGCAAGCTCGGCCTGCAGCCTGTTCCGATGCACGATATCGCCCTGCATCTGCACAAAGCGGAAGAGCGTGGTGAAGACCTGCCGATTGCGATAACGCTGGGCAACGACCCGATCATCACCCTGATGGGCGCCACGCCGCTGAAATACGATCAGTCCGAGTATGAAATGGCCGGCGCGCTGCGTGAAAGCCCGTACCCGATTGCCACCGCGCCGCTGACCGGCTTCGATGTGCCGTGGGGGTCTGAAGTGATCCTGGAAGGGGTGATTGAAGGCCGCAAGCGTGAAATCGAGGGGCCGTTTGGCGAGTTTACCGGACACTATTCCGGTGGCCGTAACATGACGGTGGTCCGTATCGACAAAGTCTCTTACCGCACCAGGCCGATTTTCGAATCCCTTTATCTCGGCATGCCGTGGACCGAGATTGACTATCTGATGGGACCAGCCACCTGCGTGCCGCTCTACCAGCAGCTGAAAGCGGAATTCCCGGAAGTGCAGGCGGTGAACGCGATGTACACCCACGGTCTGCTGGCGATTATCTCCACCAAAAAACGCTACGGCGGTTTTGCCCGCGCGGTGGGTTTACGCGCCATGACCACGCCGCACGGTCTGGGCTACGTGAAGATGGTAATTATGGTGGATGAGGATGTCGATCCGTTCAACCTTCCGCAGGTGATGTGGGCGCTGTCGTCGAAAGTGAACCCGGCAGGCGATCTGGTGCAACTGCCGAACATGTCGGTCCTTGAACTCGATCCGGGCTCCAGCCCGGCGGGCATTACCGACAAGCTGATTATCGATGCCACCACGCCTGTCGCGCCGGACACCCGGGGCCACTACAGCCAGCCGGTACAGGATCTGCCTGAAACCAAAGCCTGGGCTGAAAAACTGACCGCGATGCTGGCAGCACGCCAATAAGGAGGAAAAGATGATTTGTCCACGTTGTGCCGATGAGCATATTGAAGTGATGGCGACGTCGCCGGTAAAAGGGGTCTGGACCGTTTACCAGTGCCAGCATTGTTTGTATACCTGGCGTAATACTGAACCGCTGCGCCGTACCAGCCGCGAGCATTACCCGGAAGCGTTCCGCATGACGCAGAAGGATATTGACGAGGCGCCGCAGGTGCCGACGATCCCGCCGCTGCTGTAAAAAAAAGCCCGGTGGCGCTGCGCTTGCCGGGCCTACAGGGTTTGTAGGTCGGGTAAGGCGAAGCCGCCACCCGACAAAACAGACCGCAGAAAACTAAACCAGACTCTTCAACCTGTAAATCCACTCCAGCGCCTGACGCGGCGTCAGTGAATCCGGGTCGAGGTTCTCCAGCGCTTCCACCGCAGGCGACGTCTCTTCCGCAGGCACCAACAGCGACATCTGCGTACCATCAATCTGCGTCGCCGCCGCATTCGGTGACAGGCTTTCCAGTTCACGCAGTTTCTGACGCGCGCGCTTGATCACCTCTTTCGGCACACCTGCCAGCGCCGCGACGGCCAGGCCATAGCTCTTGCTCGCCGCGCCATCCTGCACCGTGTGCATGAAGGCAATGGTATCGCCGTGCTCCAGCGCATCCAGATGAACGTTCGCAACCCCTTCCATTTTCTCCGGCAGCTGCGTCAGTTCGAAATAGTGGGTGGCAAACAGCGTCATGGCCTTGATTTTATTCGCAAGGCTTTCCGCACAGGCCCATGCCAGCGACAGACCGTCATAGGTTGACGTTCCGCGCCCGACTTCGTCCATCAGCACCAGGCTGTGCTCCGTCGCGTTATGCAGAATGTTTGCCGTTTCGGTCATCTCGACCATGAAGGTTGAACGACCGCTCGCCAGATCGTCCGCAGCCCCGACGCGGGTAAAGATGCGGTCGATGGGGCCAATCTCCACGTTTTGCGCCGGGACGTAGCTGCCGATATACGCGAGCAGCGCAATCAGCGCCGTCTGACGCATATAGGTACTCTTACCGCCCATGTTCGGACCGGTAATGATCAACATTCTTCTCTGCGGTGACAGGCTCAGCGGGTTGGCGATGAACGGTTCGTTCAGCACCTGTTCTACCACCGGGTGACGGCCTTCGGTTATGCGAATGCCGGGCTTGTCGGTAAAGGTTGGGCAGGTGTAGTTCAGCGTTTCAGCGCGTTCTGCCAGATTGACCAGCACGTCCAGCTCCGCCAGCGCGCTGGCGCTCTGCTGCAGGTCGCCCAGGTGCGGCATCAGCATGTCGAACAGCTCTTCATACAGCTGTTTTTCCAGGGCCAGCGCCTTGCCTTTCGAGGTAAGGACTTTGTCTTCGTACTCTTTCAGTTCAGGAATGATATAGCGTTCGGCGTTTTTCAACGTCTGGCGACGCACGTAGTGAATCGGCGCCAGGTGGCTCTGCCCGCGGCTAATCTGAATGTAGTAACCGTGTACCGCGTTATACCCCACTTTCAGGGTGTCGAGCCCAAGACGCTCGCGCTCGCGGATTTCCAGCTTATCGAGGTAGTCCGTCGCACCGTCGGCCAGCGCGCGCCATTCGTCCAGCTCCTCGTTGTAGCCTGGGGCAATCACGCCGCCATCACGCACCAGAACCGGAGGTGCATCGATAATAGCGCGCTCCAGCAGTTCGCGAAGCTCGGTAAATTCGCCCATGGTTTCGCGGAGTTTCTGTACCGGCGCGCTGTCAACGTCACTCAGCTGCGCGCGCAGTTCCGGCAGCTGCTGGAAAGCATGACGCATCCGCGCGAGATCGCGTGGTCGTGCTGTTCGCAGTGCCAGACGCGCAAGGATACGCTCCAGATCGCCCACCTGGCGCAGAACCGGCTGCAGCTCGGTATAGCGATCCTGCAACGCGGCAATCGTCTGCTGACGGCAAACCAGCGTCTCGGTATCGCGGATCGGCATATGCAGCCAGCGTTTCAGCATGCGGCTGCCCATTGGCGTTACCGTACTGTCGAGGACCGACGCGAGCGTATTTTCTACGCCACCCGCCAGGTTCTGCGTGATCTCCAGGTTACGGCGCGTGGCGGCATCCATGATGATGCTGTCCTGCTGGCGTTCCATGGTGATAGAGCGGATATGCGGCAGGGCGGTGCGCTGGGTATCTTTCACGTACTGCAGGAGACAACCGGCCGCACACAGCCCGCGCGGTGCGTTTTCAACGCCAAAGCCAATCAGATCGCGGGTGCCAAACTGCAGATTCAGCTGCTGGCGCGCGGTATCAATTTCGAATTCCCACAGCGGACGACGGCGCAACCCGCGACGACCTTCAATCAGCGCCATTTCGGCGAAATCTTCGGCATAGAGCAATTCTGCCGGGTTGGTGCGCTGCAGTTCGGCGGCCATCGTTTCACGGTCAGCCGGTTCACTCAGGCGAAAACGTCCGGAGCTAATATCCAGCGTCGCGTAGCCAAAGCCTTTACCGTCCTGCCACAGCGCTGCCAGCAGGTTATCCTGGCGCTCCTGTAACAGGGCTTCATCACTGATGGTGCCAGGCGTGACGATGCGAACGACTTTGCGTTCCACCGGGCCTTTTGAGGTCGCCGGATCGCCGATCTGTTCGCAGATGGCAACGGACTCGCCCTGATTCACCAGCTTCGCCAGGTAGTTTTCTACCGCGTGGTGCGGGATACCTGCCATAGGAATGGGCTCGCCTGCCGATGCGCCACGTTTGGTCAGCGAGATGTCGAGCAGCTGCGATGCACGCTTAGCATCGTCATAAAACAGCTCGTAAAAATCGCCCATACGGTAAAACAGCAGGATTTCCGGATGCTGTGCTTTCAGCTTCAGATACTGCTGCATCATCGGCGTATGTGCGTCGAAATTGTCGATTGTGCTCATGGAGTTATGATGTCCATTTCTTTGAAAATAAACCGTTTTGATGGGCTCAATGGCCGTTTGTTCCTTCTATTGTCGCATGAAAAAAAGGTCCGGCGCAGAAAAATGTCGTGGCTTTACGAGGCATCTTCCGCCATTAATTCGATGACAATTTTTCCATGCTCCACGCCCACCCTGACTCGGGAATGGGTCGTAAACCCCGCCTTTTCAAGCCAGTCACCTTTTAAGCTCAGCGCCGCATGTACGCTGTAGCGCTTCGGTATCTTTGTATTGCGGTCTTCATGGCGCTTTCTAAAATATCCCACTTTCAAATGGCGATAGGGTTTGCCGATCGTGAGCTCTTGCATAGGGTCTCCAGACAACACGGAAAAAGGTCATTTCTGATGCCTGTATAAAATACCAGTGATTGCTCGCCGGTGCAGGGCTAAAACTGGAATCAGCCTTCAGGAAACGAAATGCAACCGCTGAAATCCAGTGTTGAAAGGTGTATTATCAATGCACTTTATTATTCGGTAATCCGCTATGTCCGGTAAACGCATCTCACGAGAAAAAGAGACCATCGCGAAAATGATCGCGTTGTATGAAAAGCAGTGCCCGCAGGCCTCTCAGGAGGAAGGGTATTATCAGGCGCTCAACGCGTATGCCGATAAGCGCCTGGATAAATGCGTTTTCGGTGAGGAAAAGCCGGCCTGCAAGCAGTGTCCCGTACACTGCTACCAGCCTGCCAGACGTGAAGAGATGAAGCAGGTTATGCGCTGGGCAGGCCCGCGTATGTTATGGCGTCATCCTATTCTTACCGTTCGCCATCTGATGGATGACCGTCGTCCCGTGCCGGAACTGCCGGAGAAATACCGTCCGAAAAAGTGATCGGTTCAGCGTCTCAGCGGGCGGCAAATCACCTTCAGGGCCAGCGCGCTGCAGAGCGGGAAGAGGGCCAGCAGCAGCCAGGGATACATCGCCTGCGTTGAGGGCACCAGCGCGCGGTCCAGCAGGCTGCCAAACACCAGGTTTCCTGCCAGTACCGCTATGCCTCCGGCGGTGGCGAGTGCGCCGTAGTGCGCGCCAAGCGTGGATTCCTCCGCAAACCGAGGGATCAGATCTTTAGCCGAGGGCACCAGCAGCATTTGCCCCAGCGTCAACAGCGTCACAAAACAGACAGAAGGCAGCAAGCGCAGCCAGCCTTCCGGCGGCGTCATCGGGGCGAACGTCGCCACGCTCGCAAATGCGGCTGACAGCAGCAAAAATCCCACCGGCAGAATTCTCACCGCGCCCACGCGACGGGCGAAGCGCGCCAGCGGCAGCTGTAAGGTGATGATCAGAACGGAGGCCAGCATAAAAAGCGGGCCGAGATCTTTCTCGTTACCGCCAGAACGCTGGATTTCCACCGGCAGCGCCAGATAAAGCTGGTTATAGCTTAACAGCCACGAGCTGTAGGCAATGATAAAGGCGACAAAGCGCGGCTGGCGGAACGTTGTCCACCAGGGCTGTATTTTCAGCGTCTGTGAACGGTGGCCAGCAGCAGGCAGGCAAAAGTAGAGCACCACTAGCGCAATGATAAAGACGCCTGCTCCCGCCAGCGCCACCTGACGAAAGCCGAGGCCGGTGAGCAGGGCGCCAGCAACCGGGCCCAGTACCGCGCCGAGCTCTCCGCAGACGGCAAAGAGCGCAAACCACTCCGCGCGGCTGCGTTTGCCTTTTGTCTCGCTTTGAGTGCCCGCTTTTGCCAGCAGTGCCTCAATTGAGGGAGAAAATAACGCGCCGCCAACGCCCGTCAGACACGCGCCCAGAATAATCGGCCACAGGGATTCCCCGAAGGCCAGCAGCAGATAGCCTGAAACACGAACAATACAGCCGCTGAGGATAATCACTTTCGCGCCAAACCGGTCCGAGAGCGCACCGCCAACGATAAACATCCCCTGTTGCGAGAAGGTACGCAGGCCCAGGATCAGCCCGATCAGTCCGCCGGAGAGCAGCATGTCGTCGCGCAGGAATATCGCCAGGAAGGGAACGACGGCGTAAAAACCAATGTTGAAAACAAACTGGCTACCCAGTAAGACGGGCGGCCAGAGCGCGGCGGCAGGGCGAAGGGGCATCGTCGTTCACTCGTCCCTAAACGATAAAGTGGATGTGCTTTTTGCCATGGAACGGCGAGATCTCGATTTTGGTTTTGACCCGGAAGACATCCCACAGCAAAGACTCGGATAAGATGTCCTGCGGTGTCCCCGTCGCCACAATTTGTCCTTTCTGCATCACAATCAGCGAGTCGCAGAACATCGAGGCGTGGTTGAGATCGTGGATAGCGACAATGCTGGTGACCGGTAATTCGCTGATCAGCTGCATCAGCTGCATCTGATGATGAATGTCCAGGTGGTTGGTCGGTTCGTCCAGCAGGATTTCCGTTGGGGTCTGAGCCAGCGCGCGGGCAATATGCACCCGCTGGCGCTCTCCGCCGGAGAGGCTCAGCCAGCCCTGGTCGCTTTTATCCAGCATATCCACGCGCTGCAGGGCGGCAGTGACGGTTTCGTCATCGTGCTTGCTCCAGTTGGAAAAAGCGGAGTGGTGCGGAATACGCCCGAGTTTCACCACGTCGCGCACGCGCATGTTGGCGTCCGTCATGCCGTGCTGCTCGACGAAGGCGACCCGGCGCGCCAGCTGCTTTTTGGCGATGCGGGAGATGTCCTGCCCGTCCAGAGTGACGAGTCCAGCATCCGGGCGACGAAGCCCGGCGAGGATCCGTAAAAGAGACGATTTACCGCAGCCGTTAGGACCAAGCAGCCCTACCGTTTCGCCCCGTGACACCTTCAGCGAGACGTTGTTAACGATGACCTTTTTGCCGACCTTCCAGGTAATATTTTCAGCGCAGATACTCATCACTTATTCCTTGAACGGTAGATAATCACGGCAAAGAAAGGCACGCCAACCAGCGCGGTGACCACGCCGACGGGCAGGCTTTGCGGCGCAATCAGCATGCGCGAGGCAATGTCTGCCAGCACCATCAGGATCGCCCCTGCCAGCGCGCTGGCAATCAGCAGCGTGCGGTGCAGCGGCCCGAACAGGAAACGCATCACGTGCGGGACCACCAGCCCGACAAAGCCGATTGAGCCCGCCATGCTGACAATCGTCGCGGTAATCAGCGCGGTAGTGGTAAAGAGCGTCAGGCGCACCCACGGGACGGCAATACCTAAAGAGGCGGCAGCGTCATCACCGAACGTGAAGGCATCCAGCGCCCGGGAATAGTAGAGGCAAACGGCTAATCCAGTCAGCACCACCACCAGCGCCAGTTGGAATTCCGGCCAGCGAACGCCGCTGAAGCTGCCCAGCAGCCAGAACATCACGTCGCGCGCCTGCTGGGCGCTGGCGGAGGTGCTGATGGTGTAGGCCGTAATGGCGTTGAACAGCTGTGAGGCGGCAACGCCAGCCAGAATGGTACGTTCATTTCCCCCGCGCGCGCCGTTCGTCAGAAACGCGACAAACGCAAAGGCGGCGAACGCCCCGGCAAAGGCCCCGGCAGACAACGACACCGCACCGGTGCCAATCCCCAAAACGACGACCGACACCGCTCCGGTTGAGGCACCTGCCGACACGCCGAGCACGTAAGGTTCCGCCAGCGCGTTCTTCAGCAGGCTCTGCAATACGGCACCGCAGATGGCCAGCCCCGCGCCGCAGCAGGCCGCCACCAGCGCGCGGCTCAGACGAAAGTCCCAGATCACGCTCTCATAGATGCGGGTGAGCGGAACCTCTGTGAGCCCCATTTTATTGCTGATGGCGTAAAACACCTTATCCAGCGGGATGGACAACTCGCCGACGCTGACGCTCAGCGCGATCGTCAGAAATAACAGTACCAGGGCGAGCAAACCCGAGGTCGTCAGAACCAGGCTCTGCCGGGCCTGAAGAACGGCGGTTGTCATCAGTTCAGCCCCAGCTTTCTGAGCTGTTCGCCGACCTGCTCAGCCCCGTAAATCGTGCGGATCGTCGGGTTCATCGCCTGGCCGTCCATCACCACGATATGGCCTTTTTTAACCGCGTCCAGCTGGCTGACCGCCGGATCGCTCTTCAGGAATTTGATTTTTTCTTCCGCGTTATCCAGCGCCCAGCGGTTGCGGTCCAGGCTGGACACCACAATGACATCCGGATTGGCGGCAATAATGCTTTCCCAACCCACGGTTGGCCATTCGGTTTCGGACGTAATGGCGTTATGGCCGCCCATCAGGCTGGCGATAAACCCTGAGGGGCTATTTTTACCGCCGACGTAGGCGTCTGCAGAAGGGGATGAACTGGAGAACCAGAAGACAAACGAAAGGTCTTTGTTACTCATGCCGAATTCCTTACGCAGGTCGGCCTCGCGTTTTTTGAAATCGGCAATAACGGCCTGACCGCGGTCTTCAACGTTAAAGATTTTGGCGAAATCCTCAATCTCTTTATAGAGATACGTCATATCCCACAGCTTCTGGCGGCTGCCGTACATATCGCCGGTGGCTTTTTTGGTCGCGCACATGCCCGGCGACACGTAGCTGTTCACGCCCAGGGTCATCAGGTCTTCGCGTTTTGCGACCTTACTTTCAGGCCCCAGCAGCAGCGGGGACTGCGCGGGGACAAAGTCAGGATTTTGCGCAAGAACGGATTCAAGGGTCGGGATTTCGACCGTCAGGGTTTTGATTTTTGCGTTCTGTTCCGCCAGCTGCGGCAGCACTTTGGTCGGCCAGAAGGCGCTGGCCTTCACCTTATCTTCCAGGCCCAGCAGGAGCAAAATTTCGACGGTGTTCTGGCCCAGGGCCACGACGCGTTCCGGTGCTTTGGTGAACGTCTCTTTGTAGCCACAGTTTTCAATCGTCAGGGGATAGGTGGTTGCCAGAGCAGAACCGACCGACGCAATCGCCAGGCCTAACGCGCAGATGACCTTTTTCATGAAACGCTACCCTTCATTAAAATTATTATTGATGCAAATGAAACTCATTATTAAGGCGGAATTTTATACAGAGGAAACGATTTTGTGTCAATGAGGGACAATTACGCAGGGGAACAAAAGGCGGTGTCAGAAAAACACCGCCGGAATAAGGTCTTAAATGAGGCTCTCTTTATCAATCCCGAGACGCTTCATGCGTGACAGCAGGGTGGTGCGTTTTAACCCCAGACGCTGGGCGGCACCTTTTGGCCCGGCGACCACGCCGTTGGTCTCTTTCAGCACGCGCATAATGAGCTGATATTCATCTTCTCCCTCTTTTGCGGTCTCGGCGGCGGGCGCGGTCACGTCAGGAAGCGTAACCTCAGGCAGGGAGAGTTGCAGCACGTTACCGCGCGTCAGCAGCACCGCGCGTTCGATGACGTTTTCCAGCTCGCGCACGTTGCCGGGCCATTCCATCGATGAAAGAGTGCGCAACGTCTCGGCAGGAATACTGTCGATGTTGCGCCCCATCCGGCGCGCGATCTTCGCGGTAAAGGCTTTGACCAGCAGGGGGATATCTTCCGGGCGCTCGCGCAGCGGCGGCAGGAAGATCGGGAAGACGTTCAGACGATAGTAAAGATCGCTGCGAAACTCGCGGTCGGCGACCATTTTTTTCAGGTCACGGTTGGTGGCGGCAATCAGCCGCACGTCGGTCTGGATAAGCTTGTTGCTGCCCAGGCGCTCAAACTCCTGCTCCTGCAGGACGCGCAGCAGTTTCGGCTGTAGCTCCAGCGGCATATCGCCCACTTCGTCGAGGAACAGCGAGCTTTTGTCCGCCAGCTCAAAACGGCCCAGCCGCTGGCTGCTGGCCCCGGTGAATGCTCCGCGCTCGTGGCCGAACAGATCGCTTTCCAGCAGTCCCGCAGGCATCGCGGCGCAGTTCATCTTCACCATCCGTCGGCTGTTGCGGTTGCTCAGGTTGTGGATGGCGCGGGCTATCAGCTCTTTGCCCGTGCCGGTTTCGCCCAGAATCAGCACCGTGCTGTCGCTTTGCGCCACCATTTCAACCTGCTTAAGCACGCTGTACATGGCGTCGCTGCGCCCGATGATTTCACCAAACTCGCTGTCCACGTTGTTGAGCTGTTCGGTCAGGGCCAGGTTCTCATCCACCAGCCGCTCTTTCAGGCGATGAATTTCCTGATAGGCGAGGGCGTTATCCAGGGCAATAGAGATACGCTCGGCAATCTGGCGCAGCAGCTTCAGGTTAGCGGTGGTAAACACGCCCTCCTCGCACTGCGCCAGCTTTAGCACGCCCAGCATGGTGTTGCCGGACATCAGCGGCAGCAGACACAGGGTCTGAATTTTATTGCCCCAGGTGTTAAACAGCATCCGCTCGTACGGCGCGACCGGGTCCTGCTCGTTCAGGTTGAGCAGGAGGATCTCTTTGCTCTTGAAGACCCGCTCGGAAAGGGTGCCCGCTTCGTCCACCTCGCTCTGCTCGTGCGCCGGGTTGGCTTCATCGAGATAGTGCGTGGAGTAGATGTTCAGCTTGCCCTTGCGATGGCCGCGCAGCGCAATGCTGATGGCGTCGATTTTGAAATAGTGGTGGATCTCTTTCGAGACTTCGCTGACCAGCTCGTCCATGTCCAGGCGGGAGAGCACGGCGTTGGTGATGGCGACCAGAATGCGGAAGTTGTCGCGCTCGCGGCTCAGCAGGTCGTAATCGACGTTATTGGTGACGCGGCTTTGGATCTGCTCCGCGACGACGGCCACAATCTGGGTAAAGGTGTGCAGGCGCTCGTATTCCGCCTCGCTCCAGGGCTGGTCGGTCGTGCGGATAAACTCGCAGCCGCCAAAAATCTGGCCCTCAGCCGCCAGCGGCAGCATGCAGTAATGCCCGAAAGGCTGATAGAGGTCGCTTTCCGCCAGCTTCGGCCACGCCTGGCGGAACTCCGCAAAGTTGCAGTGCAGCACTTCAGGCCGGGAGAGTATGCGGCGCACCGGGCCGTGCGCAAGATACGTTTCGTCTTCGTATTCAAACGTTTTGCCATTATCACGCGTCGAGTAGTAGCTCGCGCGCTGCGTTCCGCTATGCCAGAGCACAATCGCGGCGCTGTCCGCCAGCGCCGATTGCCTGACCAGCCGCGTCAGGGCATCGCTCAGCGCGCCGAGATCGGGCTGCTGTAAAAGTGTGCGCGTGATGTCAAACAGGCCCTGCTGTCCAAGATCGCTCATCGGTGTATACGGCATATTGCTTTCCAATAGAAACTGGCAAAAAAGAGATTCAGTGCTGACCGCTTTTGGCGCGGTTCTAGCAAATACGGGGTAAGGGTTCCGCATGCGGCAGATCCAGCGTCCGCTTCACGCCATACAGCCCGGCCAGGCGCACCCCTTTGCGCTCAACCACTTCACCAATCATCGCCGCCTCTTTTCCTGACGGATGAGCCCGCAGCTGTTCAAGAACCGCTTCCGCTGACGCGCGTTCAACGCCAATCACCAGTTTGCCTTCGTTGGCGAAGTTGAGCGGGTCAAGGCCCAGCAGTTCGCAAAGGCCGCGAACGGCAGGCTTAACGGGCAGGCTGCGCTCGGTGAGTTCAATCCCGTACCCGCAGCTTGCTGCAAATTCGTGGACCACGGCGTTCACGCCGCCTCGCGTCGCGTCCCGCAGGGCTTTCACGCCGGGAATACCCCGCAGCGTCTGGATCAGCGGGGTGAGTACCGCGCAGTCGCTGCGCAGTTCGCCATCCAGCCCCAGACCTTCGCGCAGGTTAAGGATGGTCGCCCCGTGGCAGCCCAGCGTCCCGGTCACGATCAGCACGTCGCCCACGCTAAGATGCTGTGCCGCCCAGTGAATATCGGCGGGGATCGCCCCCATGCCGGCGGTGTTGATAAACAGCTTGTCGGCCGCGCCGCGCTGCACCACTTTGGTATCGCCGGTGACGATAGCTATCCCCGCCTCGCGCGCGGTCTGCGCCATGCTGTTGACCACTGCCGTGAGCGTCTCCATCGGTAACCCCTCTTCGAGGATGAATCCGCAGGAGAGGTAGCGCGGAATGGCGCCGCTGACCGCCACGTCGTTGGCCGTGCCGCAGACGGCGAGCTTGCCGATATCGCCGCCGGGGAAGAACAGCGGGTCAATAACGTAACTGTCGGTGGAGAAGGCCAGCCTGTCGCCCTGCGCGGTGAGGGTGGCGAGGTCAATGCGCGCCTGGTCTTCCTGTTCGGCGAGCCAGGGGTTGTTGAAGGCTTCCATAAACAGCCGGTTAATCAGCTGCTGCATCGCCTGTCCGCCGCTGCCGTGCGCCATTTCAACCGTATTCATGCTTCACTCTCTTGATTGCGATACTGATACCACGCGGCGCACGCCCCTTCGGAGGAGACCATCAGCGCGCCAAACGCCGTTTGCGGGTTACAGGTATTGCCAAATAACGGGCACTGATGCGGTTTGCATTTACCGGTGAGGACTTCGCCGCAGCGGGCCTGGGGATCGTCGCACACCTGCTGCGGCTGCGGGCGGAAATGCGCTTCGGCGTCGAATGCGCGATAGGTCGGCGTCAGGCGCACGCCGGATTCGGCAATCAGCCCCAGACCACGCCATTCGCTGTCGCCCTCAACGCTGAACACATCGGCTATCGCCTGTTGCGCCCGCTCATTTCCCGCATCCGGTACCACGCGGCGGTACTGGTTTTCCACGGTACTCAGGGCCGCTATTTTCTGCTCAACCAGCATGGTGACACCTTGCAGTAGATCAAGTGGTTCGAAACCAGCGACCACTAACGGACGATTGTACTGTTCAGCGATAAAACCGTAGGCGTCTGTGCCAATTACCATGCTGACATGCCCCGGTGCCAGAAAGGCGTCAATGCCGTTTCCCGGCTCTTCCAGCAGGCTGCGCAGCGTGGGAATGAGCGTAATGTGCTGGCAGAAGAAGAAAAAATTCCCGACGCCGCGCGCTTTCGCCTGCTGCAGCGTGATGGCGGTGGCGGGCATGGTGGTTTCAAACCCCAGACCAAAAAACACCACCTTGCGCGCGGGGTTGTCCTCCGCCAGCGTCAGGGCATCCATCGGCGAATAGACGATCCGGATGTCGGCCCCGCGCGCTTTCGCCTGCAGCAGCGAGCCGTTTTTCCCCGGCACCCGCATCGCGTCGCCAAAGGTGCAGAAAATGACGTCGGGCTGGCTGGCAATTTCGATACAGCTGTCGATGCGCCCCATCGGCAGCACGCACACCGGGCAGCCGGGGCCGTGGATAAACTCGATGTTCTCTGGCAGCAGCTGGTCGAGGCCAAATTTGAAGATGGCGTGCGTGTGTCCGCCGCACACCTCCATGATCCGCAGCGGTCTCTCTTTGGTGTAGTCCAGCAGCGCCGCGCGCGTTTTCAGGTGCCCGATAAGCTGCAGCACCTGCTCGGGCGCGCGGTATTCATCAACGTAACGCATGGCTAACGCTCCTCGCCGTACAGCAGCGCGCCCACGTCAGGCTCCACGTCGAACATGTTTTGCAGGGCATCCAGCGTGTCGCGGGCTTCCGCTTCGTTAATCACGCTCATGGCAAACCCCACGTGGACGAGCACCCACTGGCCGAGACGCGATGCGCCCGTTTCATCGCTGCTGCCCACCAGCGTCAGGTCCACGTCGCGCAGGATGCCGCAGACCTCCACTTTGGCCTGGTTCCCGTCAATGGAATGGATTTGTCCCGGTACGCCTATGCACATCGTTCACTCTCCAGCCAGTTCAGCCAGGCGTCCATGCCGTCGCCGCGCGTGGCGGAGACCAGCAGGATCTCAATCTCGGGATTCACTTCCCGGGCGCAGGACAGGCACTTATCCACGTCGAAGTTCAGGTACGGCAGCAGGTCGACTTTGTTCAGCAGCATGATGGAGGCGGCGGCAAACATATGCGGGTACTTCAGCGGCTTGTCTTCGCCTTCGGTCACCGAAAGCACCGCCACCTTGTGGCGTTCGCCCAGATCGAAGCTTGCCGGGCAGACCAGGTTGCCGACGTTTTCAATAAACAGAATGCCGTTATCCGCCAGCGACAGACGCGGGGCGGCGTCGGCAATCATCTGCGCATCCAGGTGGCAGCCTTTGCCGGTATTGACCTGAATCGCCGGGGTGCCGGTTTCGCGAATGCGCGCCGCGTCGTTAACGGTTTGCTGGTCGCCTTCGATCACCGCGCAGGAGACGCGCCCGTTCAGGCGTTTGAGCGTTTCCGTTAACAGCGTGGTTTTGCCGGAGCCGGGGCTGGAGACCAGGTTCAGCACCAGCTGTTTGCGGGTGGCAAAGCGCGCGCGGTTGCGGGCGGCGATCTGGTTATTTTTGTCCAGCACGTTGATTTCCACCTCCAGCATCTGGCGCTGGCTGATGCCCGGCGCGTGGGTACCCGCTTCGCCGTGGCCGTAGTGCAGATCGCCCGCAGCGGAGCGTTGCGGGGAGAAGGTGATACCGGTTAAAGCCGCAGCTGGCCGCGGGGCTGGCGAAAAGGGCGCGGAGCGAAACGCGGAATGGGGACGGTGTTCATCCCCTTCTATATACAGGTTGCCTTCGGCGCAACCGCAGGTGCTACACATACTTTACTCCTTCTCGATTTCGAGGCGTTGGATCTGCATGCCGTCGTCCGCCACGATGCGAAGACCGGTGCTCTGACACTGCGGACAGCGCTGAACCTTTGATGACAGCAGGGTGACGTACTGCTGGCACTGCTCGCACCAGCACTCCGCCTGCTGCTCTTCGATATGGAGCTCGCAGCCTTCCGCCAGCGTGCCGCGACACACCAGCTCAAAACAGAAATTCAGGGCACTGGTCTCGACGCAGGAAAACGCCCCGACCTTCAGCCAGACGCCGGTGACGCGCTTCGCGTGGTTTTGCACTGCCTGCTGTTCGATAAGTTCCAGAGCCCGCTGGCAGAGGGTGATTTCGTGCATGACGCCTCCTCAATGAATTGCGCCATTGAATGCAATAACGGTGCCAGCTTGATTTTTGTTAAGGCGTGACGATGTCAACGCTGTCGAAATGACACGTCGACACCGCGGCGTTGACAGCGGTTTTGTAATTAAATCTATTTAAAATCAGCAAGATAAAAACTGGCATGGAATCTGCTTAACAGCCGCTATCTCCATTAACCGGATACCTTCTATGACTATTTGGGAAATCAGCGAAAAAGCGGATTACATCGCGCAGCGTCATCAGCAGCTGCAGGACCAGTGGCACCTCTACTGCAACTCTCTGGTTCAGGGCATCACCCTCTCGAAAGCGCGTCTTCACCACGCGATGAGCTGCGCGGCGCAGGGCGATATGCGCTTTGTCCTGTTCGGCCATTTCACCATTAACGTTACCCTGGCGGATAACTTCAACAGCCACACCATTGAGTACCACCTCGAGACAAAAGACGGCGAAAAACAGTGTATTGCGAAGGCGCAGCTGATGGCCGATGGCATGGTGGACGGCCACGTCAGCAACCGCGATCGCCAGCAGGTGCTGGAGCACTATCTGGAAAAAATCGCGCCGGTCTATAACGGCCTGTACGCCGCCGTTGAACACGATCTTCCGGTCAACCTGAAGCAGCTGATGGACGGAAACGCCTCAGCGAACGTGGCCTGACTCCTGCGTGTCGAGAAGTGTCGACAAGACAGTTTTTCGTCAAAAATGACTATCACCAGAGGATAACCCGGTGAACCGTTTTGTAATTGCTGACTCGACGGTCTGTATTGGCTGTCGAACCTGTGAGGCGGCGTGCTCGGAAACGCATCGCCTGCATGGGCTGCAGTCCATGCCGCGCCTGCACGTCATGCGTAATGAAAAAGAGTCTGCCCCGCAGCTCTGCCATCACTGTGAAGACGCCCCCTGCGCGGGCGTCTGCCCTGTGAATGCCATCACCCGCGTTGATGGCGCTGTCCAGCTGAACGAAAGCCTGTGCGTAAGCTGCAAGCTGTGCGGCATTGCCTGCCCGTTCGGCGCGATTGAATTTTCCGGCAGCCGTCCGCTGCATATTCCGGCGAACGCCAACTCGCCAAAAGCCCCACCCGCGCCACCGGCTCCGGCACGCGTAAGTACGCTGCTGGACTGGGTGCCCGGCATCCGTGCCGTTGCGGTGAAATGCGACCTGTGCAGCTTCGATGAGCAGGGCCCGGCCTGCGTGCGCACCTGCCCGACTAAGGCGTTGATTCTGGTTAACATTCGCGACATCGCCCGTACCAGCAAGCGTAAACGCGAGCTGACCATCAACAGTGATTTTGGCGACCTTTCTCTGCTACAGGCGCTTAACGAGGGGGCGAAATGAACGCGGCGATGATGATTACCAGCGCGGTAGCCTGTTTTGCTGCCGCCGCTGTTCTGGCGCTGATCTTCTCATTCCATAAAACTCTGAGCGGCGCGATCGCCGGGATCGGCGGGGCGGTTGCTAGCCTGATGACGCTGGCGGCAGGCGGCGATGTCCTGCTCGGCGGCCAGTCCTCAGAGGCCGTGATGCCGCTGATTCGCCACTCGGTTGCGATCACGCCGCTGAACGCCATCTGGCTGGTGACGTTTGGCCTGTGCGGGCTGTTTATCAGCCTGTTCAATATCGACTGGCACCGCCATCCGCAAGCCAGGGCTAACGGCCTGCTGGTTAACCTGCTGATGGCGGCGGCGGTCTGCACCGTTATTGCCAGCAACCTCGGCGCGCTGGTGGTGATGGCGGAAATCATGGCGCTGTGCGGCGTGTTCCTGACCGGCTGCAGCACCTCCGGCAAGCTGTGGTTTGCGCTGGGACGCCTCGGGACGCTGCTGCTGACGCTGGCCTGCTGGCTGGTGTGGCACCGCTTCGGCACGCTGGACTTCGCTGCGCTCAACGGCCATCCGCTGGGGAACGACGTCTGGCTGCTGGGCGTGCTCGGCTTTGGCCTGCTCGCTGGCATCATCCCGCTGCACGGCTGGGTGCCGCAGGCGCATGCGAATGCCTCCGCGCCCGCCGCCGCGCTGTTTTCTGCGGTGGTGATGAAAGTGGGTCTGTTCGGGATTCTGGCGATTACGCTGACCGGCGGACAGCCGCCGCTGTGGTGGGGCGTCGTGCTGCTGGTCGCCGGAATGATTACCGCGTTCGTCGGCGGCCTGTACGCGCTGATGGAGCACAATATCCAGCGCCTGCTGGCGTACCATACGCTGGAAAATATCGGCATTATCCTGCTCGGTATTGGCGCGGGCGTGACCGGGCTGGCGCTCAATCATCCGGCGCTGATTGCCGCCGGGTTTATCGGCGGTCTTTATCACCTCGTCAACCACAGCCTGTTTAAAAGCACCCTGTTCCTCGGCGCGGGCAGCGTCTGGTTCCGCACCGGTCATCGGGATATCGAAAAGCTGGGCGGGATTGGCAAAAAGATGCCGGTGATTTCGCTGGCGATGCTGGTCGGGCTGATGGCAATGGCCGCGCTGCCGCCGCTGAACGGCTTTGCCGGGGAGTGGGTGATCTATCAGTCCTTCTTCGCGCTCGGCCAGAGCGACGCATTTATCGCACGCCTGCTCGGCCCGCTGCTGGCGGTCGGGCTGGCGATTACCGGGGCGCTGGCGGTGATGTGTATGGCGAAAGTCTACGGCGTGACTTTCCTCGGCGCGCCGCGCACCCGCGAAGCGGAAAACGCCTGCTGCGCACCCTTGTTGATGGGCATCAGCGTGGTCGCGCTGGCGCTGTGCTGCATCGCGGGCGGCATCGCCGCGCCGTGGCTGCTGCCGCTGCTGGGCAACGCCATTCCGCTGCCGCTGACCGTGGCGAATACCACCGTCTCTCAGCCCATGATCGCGCTGCTGCTGATTGGCGCACCGCTGCTGCCGCTCGTCCTGATGCTGTTCTTCAAACGCGACCGGCTCGCCTCCCGCTCGCGCGGTTCGGCGTGGGCCTGCGGCTACGAACACGAACAGTCGATGGTCATCACCGCCCACGGTTTTGCCATGCCGGTGAAGGAGAACTTCGCCGCCGTGCTGAAGCTGCGCCACTGGCTGAACCCGGTAGGCTGGGTACCCGGCTGGCAGAGCGCCGCCGCACCCGCGCTGTTCCGCCGTCTGGCGGTCATCGAGCTGGCGGTGCTGGTGGTCATTGTGATTTCACGAGGAGCCTGACATGAGTCTGTTACTGGCAATTCTTCAGGCGCTGGTGCTGTTCGCCGCTGCGCCGCTGCTGTCGGGCATCACGCGCGTGGCGCGCGCCCGAATGCATAACCGTCGCGGGCCTGGGGTGCTTCAGGAATACCGCGATCTCTTTAAACTGCTCTCCCGTCAGAGCGTCGCGCCGGACGCCGCAGGCTGGGTCTTCCGCCTGACGCCGTTTGTGATGGTGGGCGTGATGCTGACCATCGCCACCGCGCTGCCGGTGGTGACGGTGGCGTCGCCGCTGCCCGTGCTTGGCGATCTGATCACGCTTATCTACCTCTTTGCCATCGCCCGCTTCTTCTTTGCGATTGCGGGCCTGGACACCGGGAGCCCGTTTACCGGCATCGGTGCCAGCCGCGAGGCAATGCTCGGCGTGCTGGTGGAGCCGATCCTGCTGCTGGGGCTGTGGGTCGCCGCGCAGGTCGCGGGCTCCACCCACATCAGCTTTATCACCCACACCGTTTACCACTGGCCGGTGGCGCGCTCGATCCCGCTGGTGCTGGCGCTGTGCGCCTGCGCGTTCGCCACGTTTATTGAGATGGGCAAACTGCCGTTCGACCTCGCGGAAGCCGAGCAGGAGCTGCAGGAGGGGCCGCTTACCGAGTACAGCGGCTATGGATTCGCGGTGCTGAAGTGGGGCATCAGCCTCAAACAGCTGGTGGTGCTGCAGATGTTTGTCGGCGTCTTCTTCCCGTGGGGGCAGATGACGCACTTCTCCGCAGGCGGTCTGGTGCTGGCCGTCGTGGTTGCCGCCCTCAAGCTGCTGGTCGGCGTGCTGGTGATTGCCCTGTTTGAAAACAGCATGGCGCGCCTGCGTTTTGTGGAAACGTCGCGCATCACCTGGGCCGGTTTTGGTTTTGCATTTTTAGCGTTCGTCTCCTTGCTGGTGGCGTGATTAAAGAGAGTATTTATGTCTGAAGAAAAGAAAGGTCAGCAGTATCTCGCCGCGTTGCATCAGGCTTTCCCCGGCGTGGTGCTGGAGGAGTCCTGGCAAACCAAAGACCAGGTAACCGTCACCATTAAGGTGAACTATCTGCCGGAAGTGGTGGAGTTTCTGTACTACCAGCAGGGCGGTTGGCTGTCGGTGCTGTTCGGCAACGACGAGCGCCAGCTGTGCGGCAACTATGCGGTGTACTACGTGATGTCGATGGAGCAGGGCGAAAAGTGCTGGCTCACCGTGCGCGTCGAAGTCGACCCGGCTAAGCCGGAATACCCGTCCGTCACGCCACGCGTGCCCGCCGCCGTCTGGGGCGAGCGCGAAGTGCGCGACATGTACGGCCTGGTGCCGGTCGGCCTGCCGGACGAGCGCCGCCTGGTGCTGCCGGACGACTGGCCGGACGAACTCTATCCGCTGCGCAAAGACAGCATGGACTACCGCCAGCGCCCGGCGCCGACCACCGACAGCGAAACCTACGAGTTTATCAACGAGCTGGGCAGCAAGAAAAACAACGTGGTGCCGATCGGCCCGCTGCACGTCACCTCCGACGAACCGGGCCACTTCCGCCTGTTTGTCGACGGCGAAAACATCATCGACGCCGACTACCGCCTGTTCTACGTCCACCGCGGCATGGAAAAGCTGGCGGAAACCCGCATGGGCTACAACGAAGTGACATTCCTCTCTGACCGCGTGTGCGGTATCTGCGGCTTCGCCCACAGCACCGCCTACACCACCTCGGTGGAGAACGGCATGGGGATCGTGGTGCCGGAGCGCGCGCAGATGATCCGCGCCATTCTGCTGGAGGTGGAGCGTCTGCACTCGCACCTGCTGAACCTCGGCCTGGCCTGCCACTTTGTCGGCTTTGACTCCGGGTTTATGCAGTTCTTCCGCGTGCGTGAAGCGTCAATGAAGATGGCGGAGATCCTCACCGGGGCGCGTAAAACCTATGGCCTGAACCTGATCGGCGGGATCCGCCGCGACCTGCTGAAGGACGACATGATCCAGACCCGCCAGCTGGCGCAGCAGATGCGCCGCGACGTGCAGGAGCTGGTGGACATGCTGCTCAGCACGCCAAACATTGAGCAGCGCACCGTCGGCATCGGCCGCCTTGACCCGGAGATCGCCCGCGACTTCAGCAACGTCGGCCCGATGGTGCGCGCCAGCGGCCACGCCCGCGACACGCGTGCCGATCACCCGTTCGTCGGCTACGGCCTGCTGCCGATGACCGTGCACAGCGAGCAGGGCTGCGACGTCATCTCGCGCCTCAAGGTGCGCATCAACGAGGTGTTTACCGCCCTGAACATGATCGACTACGGCCTCGATAACCTGCCGGGCGGCCCGCTGATGGTGGAAGGCTTCACCTACATTCCGAACCGTTTTGCCCTCGGCTTTGCCGAAGCGCCGCGCGGGGACGACATCCACTGGAGCATGACCGGCGACAACCAGAAGCTCTACCGCTGGCGCTGCCGCGCGGCCACCTACGCCAACTGGCCAACCCTGCGCTATATGCTGCGCGGCAACACCGTATCCGATGCGCCGCTGATCATCGGCAGCCTCGACCCGTGCTACTCGTGCACCGACCGCATGACCGTGGTGGACGTGCGCAAGAAGAAAAGCCAGGTGGTGCCGTACAAAGAGCTTGAGCGCTACAGCATCGAGCGTAAAAACTCGCCGCTGAAATAAGGACTCGCCATGTTTACCTTTATCAAAAAAGTAATCAAAACGGGCACGCAGACCAGCCGCTATCCGCTGGAGCCGATGCCGGTGGATAAAAACTTTCGCGGCAAGCCGGAGCACAACCCGCAGCAGTGCATCGGCTGCGCGGCCTGCGTCAACGCCTGTCCGTCGAATGCCTTAACGGTGGAAACGGATCTCAAAACCGGCGAGCTGGCCTGGCAGTTTAACCTCGGGCGCTGCATCTTCTGCGGCCGCTGCGAGGAGGTCTGCCCGACGGTCGCCATTCGCCTGTCGCAGGAGTACGAGCTGGCAGTGTGGAAGAAGGAGGACTTCCTCCAGCAGTCGCGCTTTGACCTGTGCAGCTGCCGCGTCTGCAGGCGCCCGTTCGCCGTGCAAAAAGAGATCGACTACGCCATCGCGCTGCTGCAGCACAACGGTGACGCCCGCGCGGAGCATCACCGCGAAAGCTTTGAAACCTGCCCGGAGTGCAAGCGTCAGAAGTGTCTCCTGCCGTCCGACCGCATTGATATCACCCGCCATATGAGAGAGGCCAGCTGATGGAAAATTTACTCGGCCCGCGCGACGCTAACGGCATTCCGGTGCCGATGACGGTGGAGGAGTCCATCGCCAGCATGAAGGCGTCGCTGCTGAAAAAAATCAAACGCTCGGCCTACGTCTACCGCGTGGACTGCGGCGGCTGCAACGGCTGCGAGATTGAGATCTTCGCTACGCTGTCGCCGCTGTTTGACGCCGAGCGCTTCGGCATCAAAGTGGTGCCGTCCCCGCGTCATGCGGACATCCTGCTGTTTACCGGGGCCGTCACCCGCGCCATGCGCTCGCCGGCGCTGCGCGCCTGGCAGTCCGCGCCGGACCCGAAAATCTGCATCTCCTACGGGGCCTGCGGCAACAGCGGCGGCATCTTCCACGACCTCTACTGCGTCTGGGGCGGGACCGACAAAATCGTGCCGGTGGACGTCTACATTCCGGGCTGTCCGCCAACGCCCGCCGCGACGCTGTACGGCTTCGCGATGGCGCTTGGCCTGCTGGAGCAGAAAATCCACGCGCGCGAGCCGGGCGAGCTGGACAACCGGCCGGCGGCCATCCTGCACCCGGACATGGTTCAGCCGCTGCGGGTGAAGATTGACCGCACGGCGCGCAGGCTGGCGGGCTATCGCTACGGGCGCCAGATTGCCGATGATTATCTGCGCCTGCTGAGCCAGGGCGACCATCAGGTGGCGCGCTGGCTGGAGGCGGAAAACGATCCGCGTCTCAATGAGATCGTGGCAAACCTGAACAGCATCGTGGATGAGGCGCGTATCCGATGAGTGAAACGGTGGTGTTCAGCCAGCTGAGCCGTAAGTTTATTGATGAGAACGATGCCACGCCGGATGCGGCGCAGCAGGTGGTCTATTACAGCCTGGCGATTGGGCATCACCTCGGGGTGATTGACTGCCTGGAGGCGGCGCTGAGCTGCCCGTGGCCCGAGTACCTGGCGTGGATCGCCACGCTGGAGGAGGGCAGCACGGCGCGGCGCAAGATGGAGGGCGTGCCGAAGTACGGCGAGATCGTCATCGACGCCAACCACATTGCGATGCTCGCCAACGCCTTTGACGCGGCGCTCGCCAGGCAACCCCCCGAGCAGCAGTCGTGGAGCAAAACGCTGCTCGGCATGCTGCACGATATTCACCAGGAGAGCGCCATCTACCTGATGGTGAGGAGATTACGTGACTGACGTTTTACTGTGTGTCGGCAACAGCATGATGGGCGACGACGGCGCGGGCCCGCTGCTGGCAGAGATGTGCGCCGCGAATCCGCAGGGCAATTGGGTGGTGATTGACGGCGGCAGCGCGCCGGAAAACGACGTGGTCGCCATCCGCGAGCTGCGCCCGGAGAGGCTGTTAATCGTCGATGCCACCGATATGGGGCTCAACCCCGGTGAGATCCGCCTGATTGACCCGGACGACATCGCCGAGATGTTTATGATGACCACCCACAATATGCCGCTGAACTACCTGGTCGATCAGATTAAAGACGACGTGGGCGAGGTGCTGTTTTTGGGGATTCAGCCGGACATCGTTGGATTTTATTACCCGATGACGCCGCCGGTGAAGGAGGCGGTGGAACGGGTCTATTCACGGCTTGCGGAGTGGGTTGGGGACGGAGGATTTGAACCCCTCACCCCGGCCCTCTCCCCTATGGGGAGAGGGTTAGGGTGAGGGGTAAGGACAGGCTACTCCAGATCCCCCCCGTTACTCGCGATCACCTTCTTATACCACCAGAACGATTTCTTGCGTTTTCTGTCCAGCGTGCCGTTTCCGGCGTCGTCCCGGTCAACGTAAACAAACCCGTAGCGCTTGTTCATCTCGCCCGTTGAGGCGGCCACCAGGTCGATGCAGCCCCAGGTGGTGTAGCCCATCAGCGGCACGCCGTCCTCAATCGCGTCGCCCATCGCGCGGATGTGCTCGCGCAGGTAGCTGATGCGGTAGTCGTCGTTGATCTCGCCGTT
Source organism: Enterobacter sp. DNB-S2 (assembly GCF_019443845.1). Classification (NCBI taxonomy): domain Bacteria; kingdom Pseudomonadati; phylum Pseudomonadota; class Gammaproteobacteria; order Enterobacterales; family Enterobacteriaceae; genus Enterobacter; species Enterobacter sp. DNB-S2. Next base: position 4,387,504 of record NZ_CP050520.1, on the reverse strand, counting down.
TTCATCAATGACGTCCTTCGCCCCGAGGCCGTTTTCCACCAGGAACAGCGGCTTCTGGTAGCGGTCGTACATCATGTTCATGGTGATGCGCAGGCCGAGCGGGTCGATGCCCCAGCCCCATTCGCTCACCTGAATATGCGGGTTACGCAGGGACTTCACGATGTTCGCCGCGCTGGTGTTGCCCGCGTTCATATCCGCCGATGCGCAGCGCGAGGCGTAATAGCTGAACGAGACAAAGTCGACGGTGTTTTTTAACAGCTCGTCGTCGCCGGGATCTTTCACTATCACCACGCCTTTCTCGCGGAACACGCGGGCGGAGTAGGCCGGATAGCTGCCGCGCGCCTGCACGTCGATAAAGAACAGGTTCTCGCGGTCTTTCTCCAGCGCCATCCACACGTCTTCCGGCTTGCAGGAGTACGGATAGAAATTTCCGCCCGCCAGCATGCAGCCGACCTGGTTTTCCGGGTTCACCTCGTGGGCGATTTTGGTCGCCAGCGCGCTTGCCACCAGCTCGTGGTGCGCGGCCTGGTATTTCACCTGGTCTTCGTTTTCGCCTTCCTCAAACACCAGCCCCGCGCCGGAGAACGGGCTGTGCAGCATGATGTTGATTTCGTTGAAGGTCAGCCAGTATTTCACCAGCCCGTTAAACTCTTCGAAGCAGGTGCGGGCGTAGCGGGCGAAGAAATCGACCATCTTACGGTTGCGCCAGGAGCCGTACTCCGTCACCAGGTGCATCGGCACGTCGAAGTGGCAGAGCGTCACCAGCGGCTCGATGTTGTACTTTTTGCACTCCTCGAACACCGCGCGATAGAAGGCAACGCCTTCTTTGTTCGGCAGTGGTTCGTCGCCGTTCGGGTAGAGGCGGCTCCAGGCAATGGAGGTGCGGAACACCGTAAAGCCCATCTCCGCCATCAGGGCAATGTCTTCTTTATAGCGATGGTAAAAATCAATCGCTTCGTGGCTCGGGTAGAACTCGTCGTCACGCAGCGAAAAACGCTTTTCCTTACCGAGCTTCACCGCCAGGCGATTCGCGCCGTGGGGGATCATATCGACCGTCGTCAGTCCTTTGCCGCCTTCACGGTAAGCACCTTCACTCTGGTTGGCGGCAAGCGCGCCGCCCCATAAAAATCCTTGTGGAAAAACAGACATTCTTACCTCGCTTTCAATTTATGCTTTTGCTGCGTTGTTCTGTACCGGCGCGGTCTGCAGGGCGCGTGCTTTTTCAGCCTCGTCTTCGACCGGGATATCCTCAAACCCTAAAAGCAGGGTCAGAACAAACGACAGCACCACTGCCAGCCCCATCACGCCGAACACCCAGACGATGGTCATCGGGTTCGCCGGGTCAAAGAACTGCACGCTGGTGAACAGCCCCGGTGCCGCCATCGAGTGGCTGGCAAGACCGGCCATGCCGGCGACCGCCCCACAGATAAAGCCGCTGATCAGGCTCGCAATCAGCGGACGTTTCAGACGCACCGCCACGCCGTACAGGGCCGGTTCAGAGATCCCCGCCATAATGGCGGAGGCCGCTGCCGCCAGCGCCGTCTGGCGCAGCTCCGGGTTTTTGGTTTTCCACGCCACCGCCAGCGACGAGCCGCCGAGCGACAGGTTGGCGCCGATTTCCGACGGCATCACCATCCCTTCCTTGCCCGTTTCGGCAATGGTCTGAATGATGGTCGGCGTAAACACGCGGTGCATCCCGGTCATCACCAGCAGCGGCCAGAGCGCGCCCATGATGGCGACGGAGAGCCAGCCCAGGTAGCCGTGAATGGTGTAGACCAGCGCGGAGATGGCGCTACCGATCCAGATCCCCAGCGGGCCAATCAGCACGATGGCGAGCGGGGCGGCAATCAGCACGATCAGCATCGGCTTGAGGAAGTTTTTCGTCACCGCCGGGGTAATGCGATCCACCCAGCGTTCGATGTATGACAGGCACCAGGTCATCACCAGCGCCGGGATGACGGTGTAGGTGTATTTCACCGCCGTCACCGGAATAAAGGCGAACTCAACGTGCTCGCCCTGCGCGGCTTTCGCCATCAGCTCGATAAAGCTCGGGTGCACCAGCACGCCGGCGATGGCGATGGCCAGCGACATGTTGGTTTTGAACTTCACCGCCGCCGAGGCCGCCACCATCAGCGGCAGGAAGAAGAAGGCGCCGTCGCCGATGACGGTCAGAATAGTGAGCGTCGGCGCGCCTTTTGGCAGCACGCCGGTCATCTCGAGGATCATCGCCAGCAGCTTGACCATCGAGCCGCCGATGATCGCCGGGATCAGCGGGGACATGGTGCCGATCAGCGCGTCGAGGATCCCGGCGCCAATGCGGCGTAAGGTCATCTTCTGCGGACCTTCCGGCACTGCGGGCTGCAGGTCCGTGGGCAGCAGGCTCACCACTTCGCGGTACGCCTGTGAAACCGTGTTGCCAATAATGACCTGGCACTGGTTGTCGTTGCGTACCACGCCGAGCACGCCGCTGATGCTTTTCAGTCGCGCAGCGTCGGTCAGGCTTTCGTCTTTCAGTACGAAACGCAGACGCGTCATGCAGTGGGTGACGGCGACGATGTTCTCTTTGCCGCCCAGCGCGCTGATAACGTCGTTCGCCAGCGCAGCGTAATTTTTGGCCATCGGATGTGATCCTGTTATTGTTGTGAGACATGTAGGAAACCGGTTCCACATAATCATCATGAGTTTCTGTGAATGAAACAAGATCGCTTTTTGACCATTTTTTCGTTTCGTGATGCAGATCGCAATGAGGTATCGAAAGCGTGATTTCACCGCTGCGACAATTTTTTTGCAGTGCAGTACACTGCGCTCCATCAGATTCAGACGGAATAACACTATGACCACGATGCTTGAAGTGGCGAAGCGGGCAGGCGTTTCGAAAGCCACGGTGTCCCGGGTGCTGTCGGGAAATGGCTACGTCAGCCAGGAGACCAAAGACCGGGTGTTTCAGGCCATTGAAGAGAGCGGCTATCGCCCGAATTTGCTGGCGCGAAACCTGGCAACCAAACGTACCCAGACGCTGGGGCTGGTGGTGACGAACACCCTCTATCACGGCGTCTACTTTAGCGAACTGCTGTTTCACGCCGCGCGCATGACGGAAGAAAAAGGGCGGCAGCTGATCCTCGCGGACGGCAAGCACAGCGCGGATGAAGAGCGCGAGGCGATCCAGTACCTGCTCGATATGCGCTGCGACGCGGTGATTATCTATCCGCGCTTCCTGAGCGTGGAAGAGATGGATGAGATCGTCGAGAAGTGCGAGCAGCCGATTATGGTGCTCAACCGCCGCCTGCGGAAAAACAGCAGCCACTGCGTCTGGTCAGATCATAAAGCCTCCAGCCAGGAGGCGGTGTCGCAGCTGATTGCGAAAGGGCACCGGGAGATCGCGTTTATCACCGGCTCGCTGGATTCCCCCACCGGGGTTGAGCGTCTCTCCGGCTACAAGGACGCGCTGGCGCAGCACGGTATTCCGCTGCGCGAGGGGCTGATTGCGCAGGGAAAGTGGAACCCCGCCAGCGGCGCGGCGGCGGTTGCCGAACTGCTTGCGCGCGGTGAACGGTTTACGGCGCTGGTGGCGAGTAATGACGATATGGCAATCGGCGCCATGAAGCAGCTCCACGACAGCGGCGTGGCCGCACCGGACGCGGTGTCGGTGATCGGTTTCGACGACGTGGCCATCGCGCCCTACATCGTGCCGTCGCTCTCCAGCGTGCGTATTCCGGTGACGGAGATGATCAAAGAGACCATCAGCCGCCTGATCTTCATGCTCGACGGCGGTGAGTTTAAGTATCAGCAGACCTTCTCCGGCGAGCTTGTCCTGCGCGACTCCGTTATTGACGGCCCGCACCGCTGATGTCGACACGTGTCATCGTCATAAGTGACGATGACAGCACCATTGTGATTTTTAAATTCATCTAAAATCAACAGGTTAATTATTGGCACGGTTTATGAATATCTCCGCGCATAACTGTAATGCTGGAGAAGCAGATGAACCGTTTTATTATGGCCGATGCCAGTAAGTGTATTGGTTGCCGTACCTGTGAAGTGGCGTGCGTGGTTTCCCATCAGGCGGAGCAGGACTGCGCGTCGCTCACCCCTGACACCTTCCTGCCGCGCATCCACGTCATCAAAGGCGTGAATATTTCCACCGCCGCCATCTGTCGCCAGTGCGAAGACGCACCGTGCGCGAACGTTTGCCCGAACGGGGCGATTAAACGCGAGAAAGGCTTTGTGCACGTCATGCAGGAGCGCTGCATTGGCTGCAAAACCTGCGTGGTCGCCTGCCCGTACGGCGCGATGGAGGTGGTTGTTCGTCCGGTGGTACGCAACAGCGGCATGGGTCTGAGCGTACGTGCGGAGAAAGCCGAAGCCAACAAATGCGATCTTTGCTATCACCGCGACGCCGGTCCGGCCTGCATGGAAGCCTGCCCGACGCATGCGCTGGTCTGCGTGGATCGCGAGAAGCTTGAGCAGATGAGCGCCGAAAAGCGCCGTCGTGCGGCATTCGACACGTCGTCATCGCTGCTGTTCTGAACCGTATGTGCAGTAACGGTGTCCAGCTGCGCGTGCGGGGCAAGGTGCAGGGCGTGGGGTTTCGTCCCTTCGTCTGGCAGCTGGCGCAGGCGCTTCAGTTGACCGGCGATGTCTGCAATGATGGAGAGGGCGTGCTGGTGCGCCTCGCGGGTAATGGGGGGGGCTTTACCGCGAGGCTGCATCAGGACTGCCCACCGCTGGCACGCATTGACCACGTTGAAACGCATCCGTTTACGTGGGCGCAGGTGCCGAAGGACTTTACCATCCGCCACAGCGCGGGCGGGACGATGGACACGCAGATTGTCCCCGACGCCGCGACCTGTCCGGCGTGCCTGGCTGAAATGCGCGACCCTGCCGAGCGCCGCTATCGCTATCCGTTCATCAACTGCACGCACTGCGGGCCGCGGTTTACCATTATCCGCGCGATGCCCTATGACCGTCCGGCCACGTCAATGGCCGCATTTCCCCTCTGCCTGCCGTGTGAGACGGAATACCGTAACCCAGCCGATCGACGTTTTCACGCCCAGCCGGTAGCCTGCCCGGACTGCGGGCCAGCGCTGGAATGGCGTGCGGGCGACATCACCGCTTCCCGTGAGGCTGCGCTGAGCGCGGCGGTGGCGATGCTGAAAAGCGGCGGCATAGTCGCGGTCAAAGGGCTGGGCGGTTTTCATCTCGTCTGCGACGCGCGTAATCCGCAGGCGGTCGCGACGCTCCGGTCACGCAAGCAGCGTCCCGCGAAGCCGCTGGCGGTGATGATCCCGAATGCGGACGGCGTGCCGGAGGCGATCCAGACGCTGTTACGCTCCTCCGCAGCGCCGATTGTGCTGACCCCAAAAGCCTCGCTTCCCGGATTTCCCGAAGGGATTGCACCCGGGCTCGATTGTATTGGCATCATGCTTCCCGCTAATCCGCTGCAACACCTGCTGATGATGGACTGCCAGCGCCCGCTGGTGATGACTTCCGCCAACCTCAGCGGCAGACCGCCTGCCATGACCAACCAGCAGGCGCTGGATGAGCTCGGCGACGTCGCGGACGGCTTCCTGCTGCACAACCGCGATATCCTGCAGCGGATGGATGATTCGGTGATGGATCGCGACGGCGCGATGCTTCGCCGCGCGCGCGGTTTTGTGCCCGATGCCGTCGCGCTGCCTGCGGGTTTTGAGAATATCCCCGCCATGCTATGCACCGGCGCGGAGATGAAAAACACCTTCTGCCTGGTGCGTGGCAGCCAGGCGGTGCTGAGCCAGCATTTTGGCGATCTCGGTGACGAGGGTGTCGAAGCGCAGTGGCGCGGCGCGCTATCGCTGATGCAGAAAATTTACGCCTTTCAGCCGGATCGCGTGGTGTGTGACGCCCATCCGGGTTATCACACACAACGGTGGGCGCAGGCGCAGGGGCTGCCGGTCGAAACCGTACTGCACCATCACGCCCACGCGGCGGCGTGCCTGGCGGAGAACGGCTGGCCGCTCGACGGCGGAGACGCGATTGCCCTGACGCTGGACGGGATCGGCATGGGCGAGAACGGCGCGCTGTGGGGCGGGGAGTGCCTGCGGGTGAACTATCTCGCGTGCGAGCGTCTGGGCGGGCTGCCTGCCGTTGCGCTGCCGGGGGGCGATCTGGCGGCGCGGCAGCCGTGGCGCAATTTACTCGCCCACTGCCTGGCGTTTGTCCCTGACTGGCAGCAGTACCCGGAAACGCGCGCGGTTCAGCGCCACAGCTGGCCGCTGATGGCAACGGCGATCCGGCGCGGCATCAACGCGCCGCAGGCCTCGTCCTGTGGTCGCCTGTTTGATGCGGTCGCCTGCGCGCTGGGTATTGAAACCCAATCCTGGGAAGGTGAAGCGGCCTGCCGGCTGGAAGCGCTGGCCTCGCAGTGCGCGGGCGTCGACCATCCGGTGACGCTGGACGTGGATAACCTCGCGCAGTTCTGGCAGCAGTGGCTGAGCTGGCAGGCGGAATCCTGCCAGCGCGCGTGGGCGTTTCACGACGCGCTGGCAAAAGGGCTTGCGCAACTCGCCGCACGCCATGCCCGACGCCTGTCGCTGTCGACAATCTGTCTCAGCGGCGGCGTGCTGCACAACCGTCTGCTGCGCGCGCGCCTGCGTCATTATCTTTCTGACTTTACGCTTCTTTTTCCTTCGCGCCTGCCCGCAGGTGACGGAGCGATCTCCTTCGGGCAGGCGGCGATCGCCGCTGCCCGGTCATGTTCACAAAGGACTTAAAATGTTACGACTCTTACGCAATGAACCTCGCGCCGCGCTTCTGCTGCTGGCTCTGGTAATGGCAAACCTGCTGGCCTGGGGATGGGCCTGGCACGCTTTTAGCGGCAGCACGGCGCTGATGGCCGCCAGCCTGCTGGCGTGGTGCTACGGGCTGCGTCACGCGGTGGACGCTGACCACATCGCGGCGATTGATACCGTGACGCGTAAGATGATGCAGCAGGGCAAACGTCCTTCCGGCGTGGGGGCGTGGTTCTCGCTGGGGCACTCCACCATCGTGGTGCTGGCCTCTATTGCTATCGCCGCGACCGCGACGGCGTTTCAGAAAAACATGGAATGGTTCCACGAAACCGGCAGCCTGATTGGCACCGCCGTTTCCGCCACCTTCCTGCTGGCGATGGCGCTGGTGAACATGGTGATCCTGCGCGGCGTCTGGCGCAGTTTTCAGGCGCTGAAACAGGGCAGGCCAGTGCAGGGCGACATCACGCTCCCTGCCCAGGGCGGCGTCATGAACTGGCTGTTTGGCAAAACCTTCCGCCTGGTGAATAAAAGCTGGCAGATGTACCTGGTCGGTTTCCTGTTTGGCCTCGGCTTTGACACGGCCACCGAGATTGGCGTGCTGGGGATCTCTGCCGCCAGCGCGTCAAGCGGGATGTCGGTGTGGTCAATCATGGTATTCCCGGCGCTCTTCGCCAGCGGCATGGCGCTGGTGGATACTCTCGATAACCTGCTGATGGTCGGTGCCTACGGTTGGGCGTTCAACAAGCCGCAGCGCAAGCTCTACTACAACATGACCATCACCGGCACCTCCGTGGTGGTGGCGCTGTTTATCGGCGGGCTGGAAGCGCTGGGTCTGCTGATGGACAAATTTGCCCTCAGCGGCGGCGTGTGGGATCTGATTGGCACGGTAAACGACAATCTGGGCAACGCCGGGTTTGTGGTGGTTGGGCTGTTTGTCGCCTGCTGGCTGATCTCCATGGTCAACTACCGCTGGCGCGGCTACGACGCGCTGGTGGTACGTTCCTGAACCGGCTCCTGCACGGCGCAACCTCCGCGACTTCCTCAATGGCTGGCGCATAGCGGCATACCGATAAAAAAGATGCTGAAAATGTAGAACTTTTGCGGAATAAATATATTCCGCATTCTTCGCTTGTGTGAAATAACGAGAAAGATAATTGAGTTATTTATAAAAATTCGCCATGATTCGCCTCCTGCTGATGATGTCTTTTCAGACTGAGTCGGCTGCCAATAATAAAACTGGATGATGTTTTTAATCTGTTTCAGATTAAAGTATTTACGAAAATAATAAATAAGGGATTGATAGCGATGATATATCTACTTTGCATTTATTTGATGAATAGAATACGTAAAAAAAAGCTCCGGAATATCGGGGCGGTGAATAATAAAATCCAAAGATTAAGACAGCGTAGACTTGCTGTTGGCCGGGTAAACGAAGCGCTACCCGGCAAAACGAGGGTTAAGCAGGTAACAGTTTCAGCAGAGCGAAAGCCTCCTTCATCCGGTCTTCACTAACCACAAAAGCGCGAATCTGACCCTCGTTATCCGCGCCGCGCGCGACCATTCCCTGCGGTTCGAGGGTAATTTGCCAGTTCAGATCCTGACGCTGCGTTTCACCGGCAAGATGCAGCGGTAATTCCGGCGTTTTGACTTTAATCAGCATGGCGGGTAATTTCAGCGGCGCGCTGCCGCCGAGCAGATTTTTCGCCAGATACATCGCACTTAATTGAATTGGCTGTAAAAATGGCAGCACCTGACCGTTAATTTCAGCGCAGTCACCTAACGCGTAAATATCAGGTTGCGTGGTTTGCAGGTAGCTATTTACCTTCACGCCACGCTGTATTTCGGCGCCTGCGCGATGCGCCAGCGCGGTTTCCGGGCGCAGGCCCGTTGCAGCGATTACCACATCCACCTCAACGCTGCGGCTGCGGTCGAGCGTGGCACGAATGCCGCCTTCGGTTTTGCTCAGGCTTTGCAGCTGCGATTTCAACAGCAGATGCACCCCCATGTCGGTCAGGCGATGCTGTAAGCGACTGCTTACTTCTGCCGGCATCAGCGACGACAGAATGCTCGCCGCATGGTCGACCAGGGTGACGGATTTACCCGCCCGGCAGAAATCCATCGCCAGCTCGGTGCCTATCAGCCCGCCACCAACAATCATTACCCGCTGCGCGTCGCGAAGCGCCGTTTCGCTGGCCTGATACTCCTGCTGGCTGTTGAGGGTGATCGTCAGCTCGCGGCCTTCAACCGGCGGCACAAACGCAGAGGCACCCGTGGCCAGCACCAGTTTGTCGTACTGCCAGGTTTTCTCTTTTGCTTTTACCACGTGGGCGGCGGCGTCGATGTCGGTGACCCAGGTGTAGGGAAACAGACGCAGGTTAAACTGTTCCGCGAACTCCCCCGCCGTCTGGCGGGTGAGGTCCTCGGCGCGCTGATTCTGGCTAATGACGTGGCTCAGATCGGGCTTGTTATACTCGTCCATGCTGTCGGCGGCGATCACCGTCAGCGGCACGCTGGCGTCCTGCTTGCGGATGTTTTTCACCAGCTGGCGGGCGGCAAAGCCCGAGCCGATGATGACGATACCGTTGTTCATTTTGCCTCCGTACCCAGTTCGTCAAAGACGTCTTTACCGAGTGAACATTCCGGGCAGAGGAAGTTTTCCGGCACGTCACTCCACGGCGTGCCCGGCGCAACGTCCTGCAGCGGCTCGCCCAGTTCAGGATCGTAAATCCACTGGCAGACGCTGCACTGCATGCGCGGTCCGGGATCGGCGGCTGCCGCGGCGGCGCAGGCGCAGGTTTCCTGCTGTGCGGTCGGTTCGGCAGCTTGCGGAAGCGGTGCGAGCGCCCACTGGCGGGCAATGTCGCGGCCGTGCTGGCGGCAGACCTCCAGGGCGTCGATATCCGGGCGCCATTTCGCCTTCAGGCTGAGGGACATTTCAAAGCCCGCATCCTGTAAACGGGTGGAGAGACGGTCTACCGCGCCGCCGCTCCAGCCGTGGGAGCCAAAGGCGCTGGCGCGCTTGTTGCGAAAACGCAGGCCGGTCATCTCTTCTACCAGACCGGCAATTTTCGGCATCATCACGTTGTTCATGGTGGAGGTACCCACCAGCACGCCCTTAGAGCGGAAGACGTTGGTCAATACCTCGTTCTTATCGCTGCGCGCCACGTTGAAGATTTTCACCGCCACGTTGGGGTCCACTTCGTTGATGCCCTGGGCAATGGCGTCCGCCATCATGCGGGTGTTGTTGGACATGGTGTCGTAGAAAATAGTGATGCGGTCTTCCTGATAGTCCGCCGCCCATTTCAGGTAGAGCTCCACAATCTGGGTGGGATTTTCACGCCACACCACGCCGTGGGAGGTGGCAATCATATCCACCGGCAGGTTAAAGCCGAGGATTTCGGTGATTTTTGGCGTCACCAGGCGGCTGAACGGGGTCAGGATGTTGGCGTAGTAGCGCTGGCACTGCTCGAAGAGTTCGGTCTGGTCCACTTCGTCGTTGAACAGGCGCTCGTCGCAGTAGTGCTGGCCGAAGGCGTCGTTGCTGAACAGCACCGCGTCGCCGGTCATGTAGGTCATCATGCTGTCCGGCCAGTGCAGCATCGGGGTTTCCACGAAGATCAGCTGCTTGCCGTTGCCGATATCCAGCGCGTCACCGGTTTTCACGGTGTGGAAGTTCCACTCCGGATGGTGGTGGTGGCCGTTGATCGAGTCGATGGCGTTAGTGGTGCAGTAGATCGGCGTGTTCGGAATGTAGGACATCAGCTCGGTCAGCGCGCCGGCATGGTCCTCTTCCGCGTGGTTGATAATGATGTAGTCGATGTCGTCCAGGTCGATTTCACTGCGCAGGTTCTGCACGAACTCGCGGCTGAACTTGTGATCGACGGTATCGATCAGCACGTTTTTACCTTCACGAATGAGATAGCTGTTGTAGCTGCTGCCGCGCAGCGTTTTGTATTCCGTCCCGTGGAAATCGCGCACTTCCCAGTCACGTTGACCCACCCAATGAATGTTATTTTTAACCAGAATAGACATAGCAACCTCTACGTAATACAGCATTTTCAAATAAGATGTTTTGCCTATATCAAGTTGCGTGCCAGTTTTTAATTTGTTGATTTTACTTAATTAATATTTTTATGATCCGTAATGGGTAGTCATTATGACTATCAAAATTAGTGTCAATATGACAATATTCATTGTCAAAATGACAGCGAGGTCACTATGAGCTTTTCCGTAGACGTGCTGGCGAAGATCGCCATTGAGCTGCAGACCGGTATCGGCCATCAGGACCGCTTTCAACGGCTGATTTCCACGCTGCGCCACGTGCTGGCGTGCGACGCCTCGGCGCTGCTGCGCTACGAGGGGCGGCAGTTTATTCCGCTGGCTATCGACGGGCTGGCGAAGGACGTGCTTGGACGGCGTTTTACCCTTGAGGGCCATCCGCGTCTGGAAACTATCGCCCGCGCGGGTGACGTGGTGCGCTTTCCGGCGGACAGCGATCTGCCCGACCCGTACGACGGACTTATTCCCGGACAGGAGAGCCTGAAGGTGCACGCCTGTATCGGCCTGCCGCTGTTTGCCGGACAAAATCTGATTGGCGCACTGACCCTCGACGGCCTGTCGCCGGACCAGTTCGACACCTTTAGCGATGAAGAGCTGCGCCTGATTGCCGCCCTGGCCGCCGGGGCGCTGAACAATGCCCTGCTGATTGAACAGCTGGAGAGCCAGAACATTCTTCCCGGCAGCCCGGCGGCGTTTGAGCAGGTGACGCACACGGAGATGATCGGCCTCTCTCCGGGCATGGCGCAGCTCAAAAAAGAGATTGAGATTGTCGCCGCCTCAGATTTGAACGTGCTGATCTTCGGGGAAACCGGCACCGGCAAGGAGCTGGTGGCGAAGTCCATTCACGAAGCGTCGCCGCGCGCGGTGAACCCGCTGGTGTACCTCAACTGCGCCGCGCTGCCGGAAAGCGTGGCGGAAAGCGAGCTGTTTGGTCACGTAAAAGGGGCGTTTACCGGGGCCATCAGCAACCGCAGCGGCAAGTTCGAAATGGCCGATAACGGCACGCTGTTTCTGGATGAAATCGGCGAGCTCTCCCTGTCGCTGCAGGCCAAGCTGCTGCGCGTGCTGCAGTACGGCGACATCCAGCGCGTGGGGGATGACCGCAGCCACAGAGTGGACGTTCGCGTGCTGGCGGCCACCAACCGTGACCTGCGTGAAGCGGTGCTGGCAGGGCAGTTCCGCGCCGACCTGTTCCATCGCCTGAGCGTGTTCCCGCTTACCGTGCCGCCGCTGCGCGAGCGCGGTGACGACGTGGTGCTGCTGGCGGGCTTTTTCTGCGAGCAGTGCCGTCTCAGGATGGGGCTTTCCCGCGTGGTGCTGAGCCCGGGTGCGAGGTCGCATCTGCTGAGCTACGGCTGGCCGGGCAACGTGCGCGAGCTGGAGCATGCGATCCACCGCGCGGTGGTGCTGGCGCGGGCGACGCGTTCGGGTGATGAAGTGGTGCTCCACGCGCGGCATTTTGCGCTGCAGGATGAAAACGTACCGGCTATCGCCCAGGCTGCGCCAGAGATAGCGAATGAAAATCTGCGTGAAGCTACAGAGGCGTTTCAGCGTCAGATGATTACCCGCGCGCTGGAACAGAATAACCGCAGCTGGGCGGCGTGCGCGCGGGCGCTGGAGATGGACGTCGCCAACCTGCACAGGCTGGCGAAGCGTCTGGGACTGAAGGGTTAGATAATCCCGGCCTGATAGAAATCCTGCAGGTTGATGGCGCCGCACAGCCTGCCGGCGTCATCCACCACCGGTGCGGCGGTAATTTTGCGCTTCATCAGCACCTCTTTGGCTTCAATGGCGCGGCTCTCGGCGTTCAGCGTCAGCCCGCCTTTGGTCATGGCGTCCGACACTTTGGTTTCCAGCCTGCCGCCGCCCACCAGCCAGCGGCGCAGGTCGCCGTCGGTGAACACGCCCTTAACGCTCCCGCCGTCATCGCACACCGCAACCAGCCCAAGGCCGGTGCGGCTGAGCTCCAGCATCGCGTCCATGACGCTGGTATCGAGTTTGACCTGCGGAATGGCATCGTCGGTGCGCATCAGGTGGTGAACCTTGTTGAGCAGGCGTGCGCCGAGCGCGCCCGCCGGATGCGAACGGGCGAAATCTTCTTCGTTAAAGCCGCGCGCCTGCATCACCGCCATTGCCAGCGCGTCGCCCATCATCAGGGTGTTAACGGTGCTGGAGGTCGGGGCGAGGTGCATCGGACAGGCTTCACGCTCAACGGAAATATCCAGCGTCGCCTTGGCGGCCAGCGCCAGCGGCGAGCGGGATTTTCCGGTCATCGCCAGCAGGGCGACCGATTTTTCCTGCAGGCGCGGAATAATCAGATCCAGCTCTTTGGCCGAACCGGAGTAGGAGATAAACAGCATCACGTCGCGGCTTTCAATCATCCCCAGATCGCCGTGCAGCGCCTCTGCCGGATGCACGAAGAACGCCGGGGTGCCGGTGCTGGCGAGCGTCGCGGCAATCTTTTTGCCGATATGGCCGGATTTACCGATGCCCGCCACGATCACTTTGCCTTCGCAGTGGATAATGGTGTTGGCCGCGCGGACAAAATCCTCGCCCAGACGTTCCGGCAGGCGGCTGGCTTCCTGCAGTTCCAGCATCAGCGTCTGGCGGCCCGTTTCTAACAGAAAATCACTCATCTCTCTCTCCGGTTACGATCACCTCGATTCCTTTCTCTTCCAGCGCTTTTTTGAACGCCGGGTCGATACCCGCGTCGGTAATCAGCTTATCAACGCTTTCAAGGCTACAGACAATGTTGGGGCTTTTGCGGCCAAACTTCGACGAGTCTGCCATCAAAATCACTTCCCGCGCGGCGTTGCACATGGCTTTACTGACGCTGAACACCTCGTTGAACGTCGTAACGCCTGCGTTCAGGTCGATGCCGTCGGTGCCCATAAACAGTTTATCAAAGCTGAAGTGGTCGAAGGCATTCTCCGCAAGCTGGCCGTGAAACGACGCCGATTTTTTGCGGAAGGTGCCGCCGGGCATCAGGATGGTCTGCTCGCTGTCGAACTCCGACAGGGCGTTGACGATGTGCAGGCTGTTGGTCATCACCGTGATGTTGTTAAAGCGGCTGAGCAGCGGGATCATCTGCAGGACGGTACTGCCTGCATCCAGAATGATGGAATCGCCATCGTGGATAAATTTGACGGCGGCTTCGGCAATCAGCGCTTTCTGGTGGGTATTGATCAGCGTTTTGTGATCGATAGGCGGGTCCGCTTCGTCCTTATTGAGCACCACGCCGCCGTAGGTTCGAATGACGGCGCCAGAGTTTTCGAGCAATACCAGGTCCTTGCGTATTGTCGTGCCGGTGGTGTCAAAGTAGTGGGCCAGATCCTCTACCGAGCATTTTCCCTGCTTTTGCAGATGCTCGAGAATGGCCGCCTGCCGCTGACGAGGTTTCATAGGCGCTTCGTTCCTTAGGTTGCGAAATGATAATTTCGCAAGTCTATAGCTTTCACAACGAAATTATCCATGTTTCAGATTAAGCGCTAATGATAGTGCATTCTGACAGAGTGGATCATGGGGAAAGATCACATCAGGCCGTAATTCCTGCAGCGAAATGCCGTTGATTGCCTGGATTTTCATCGGTCGGGCAAAGACGGTCATGCCGCGCATGATGAGGGAATCGCAGACGTGATTGTTTTCATCCAGCGCAACGGCGACGACCACGCGCGGTTTGAAGCGTCCACCGGAACGCCCGACCCCGACGCGACCTTTCTGACACAGCGCGTCAAACGCGCGGTTAAACTGGTGGATCTGCCAGCCGCCAAACGCCATCTGGCAAATCCAGGCGAGGGCGGCGACGGTGATGAGTGCGGTGACCATATCGGCTCCTTGTTTTGTTCCCTCTCCCGGTGGGAGAGGGTTAGGGTGAGGGCATCAGGCCGCTCGATCAGAACATCACCTGCCCACCGGTGACGTTAATCGACTGCCCGGTGCAGTACGAGGCTTTCGGGCTGGCGTAAAACAGCAGCATGTTCAGCACGTCCTGATAATCGCACCCGCGCTTCAGCGGCACTTTATCGATGTAGTACTGCTCCACTTCCTCAGCCTTGATGCCGAGCTTGGTGGCGTACTGCGGCAGCAGGGACTGGAACATCGGCGATTTCAGCAGGTTGCCCAGCATCAGCGAGTGCACGGTAATGCCGTACTCGGCCAGATCCAGCGCCAGAGACTGCGTCAGCCCCACGCCGCCAAACTTCGCCGCGCTGTAGCCGGAGTTATGCTTGCTGCCCACTTTCCCCGATTTGGAGTTGATCTGAATGATGCGCCCCTGAATGCCGTCGCGGATCATCAGACGGGAAAACTCGCGGGCGCAGAGGAAATAGCCCACCAGATTCACCTGCAGCGACCGGTCAAAGTCCCCCAGCTCGAAATCGCTGATAAAGGCCGCTTTCGCAATCCCCGCGCTGTAGACCAGCAGGTCGGTACGCCCAAAAATCTCGTCCACGCCGCGGGCCAGCGCCATCACGCTCTGTTCGCTGGTGGCGTCGGCGCCAAACCCGTACGCCATCCCTTCACCAAACTCGGTGTTAATGGTGTCCGCCACGCGGGCGGCTTTTTCACTCTGAATGTCCACTACCGCCACGCGGTAGCCCTCTGCGGCAAGCCCACGGCAGAGGAACTCGCCTAAGGTTTGTCCTCCACCAATGACAACGGCAACCTGACTCATGTGTTTCTCCTTAATTACGCAACAAATTTTAACGTGCAGCCTGGGGTGACAGCCTGCGGAACCGGGCCCGCCACGTGAACCGTGCCGGGATATTCGGCCTGCGGCTGGCCGTCGAAACGCAGGGTGATGTGGCCCAGCTCGCGCAGGTTTTGCTCGGCGACGTCGCCGACGGCGGTGACGGCATAGCGCGCCTCGCCCAGCTCCAGCTGGCTCCCGGCCTTCAGCTCGCCCTTCAGCTCGCCGTGACAGTGGATAAAGCAAAACTCTTCGATATCCGCCGGGGCGCCTTCGCGGAAGGTGATCAGCATCTGGTCGCTCAGCGCGTCAGCCGCGCTCTGGCCGATGCGGGTAATGGTGGTCTGGTAAATCACGGTCATCGCAGGAACCTCTTATTGATAAATAAAGCCGGAGACAAACCAGGCAATCAGCACCGTCGGCGCGCCCGTCAGGAAGCGGCTCACCAGCACGGACGGCACGCCCACGCGCACGGTGTCCTGGCGTGCTTCCGCCAGCGACAGCCCTACGGGGATGAAATCGCACGCCGCCTGGGCGTTAATGGCGAACAGGGCGGGCAGGGCGAGGTGCGGGGGAATGTTCCCCAGACCAATCTGCACGCCAATCAGCACGCCGATGACCTGGGCAATCACCGCGCCCGGGCCGAGGAACGGCGACAGCAGCGGGAAGGAGCAGATCAGCGCCAGCGTCACCAGCCCGAGCGGGTGGCTGGCGAGCGGGGCGAGGCCGTGGGCAATCCAGTCGCCCAGGCCGGACGCCATGATGATGCCGATCAGCGCCGAAACGAATGCCATAAACGGCAGGATGGTTTTCAGCACCGTGTCGATGGTGTCGCGCCCTGACTGGAACAGCACCGCTACGGCGGACCCCATGCCCATCCCGACCTTCGCCAGCAGGCCGTCGCTCTGCTCGGTGATTTTCTTGCTGGTGTCGTACTCGCGCGGGGCCGCTTTTTGCGGCGCGGCAGTGCCATTCACCAGAGTGATGTTGTCCTCCTTCACGCCTGAGACATAAATGTCCTCAAGGATGTACTGCGCCAGCGGGCCGGATTTTCCGGTGGAGTGAATATTCACTGTCGGAATGCGGCGCTTCGGATAGATACCGCAGCGCAGCGTGCCGCCGCAGTCGATCACCGCCACGCCGATTTCCGCTTCCGGCGGCTCGCCCTCCTTGAAGCCGTCGACCGCTTCCCAGCCGGTCAGCTCGCGCAGCCTGTCGACGATCGCCGGGCGCGTGCCTGCGGTGATGTAGACGATCTTTTTGCCTTCGGTGGCGTCGAACTCCAGCGGGCCGCCCCAGCCGCCCGTGCCTTTCTCAATGCGGATCCGGTTCATGCTGTGGCTCCTGAAAGATGGACTTTCTGTTCAAGCTGGATGCCCATTTTTTTCTCAAAAATGGCGGTGGTGAGGTCGGTCACCCAGCCGCGGAAGAAGTTGGTGACCAGGCCAACCAGCAGGTAGCTCACCGCCAGCGGGCCGAGCGGCAGGCCAAGGGTGGTGAGACCGCTGGCGATCCCGAGATAGACGAACAGCTCGCCGGGGTTAATGTGCGGGAACAGGCCGTTCATGGAATGGCAGCTGTAGGAGGCGGCGGCGTAGTAGCTCGGCTTGTACTTTTCCGGCATGAAGCGGCCGAGGCTTAAGGTCATCGGGTTGCAGAACACGAAGGTGCCGATGAACGGCAGTACCAGGTAGCGGGACAGCGGATTCCCGGCACAGCGCTGGGCGAAGCGTTCGATGCGCTGCTGGCCGATAAAGTTAATCAGCGCGTTCATGATCACCAGCAGGCTGATCAGCAGGGGCAGGATCCCGGTCACCATGCCGGTGAACACTTCTCCGCCTTTCTGAAACAGCCCGATGAACCACTCGGCGCCGTGGGTGATGGTTTCTATCATTCTTCTCTCCTGTGAGGCTTTTTTGTTTTTGTGTTGCGCGGCTAATAATAATCACTTTGAAAGGTTTTAAAGTGTTAGTTAGATCTCACAATGAAAGAAAAATGGATTATTTTGAAAGTTTATTGATGGGGTCAATGATTTTCGGTGGAAAAAAGGGCGGATTTGCGTGGGGGAGGCGCGTACCGCTTCCTTGAGGTGTTGCGGATGCTTTACCATACTGGGTTCTTATCGAACCCGTTAAATGGATGTCTCATGTTCAAGCGTCGTTATGCAGCGCTGTTGCCTGCGCTTATTCTGCTGTCTGCCTGTAGTAGCAAACCTAAGACCGAAGCCGTTCAGCAAACGGCGGGCGCGCCTTCCGGAGGATTCCTGCTGGAGCCGCAGCACAATATGATGCAGATGGGCGGCGACTTCGCGAATAACCCGGCGGCCGAGCAGTTCATCGATAAAATGGTGAGCAAGCACGGCTTTGACAGACAGCAGCTGCACGAAATTTTGTCTCAGGCCAAGCGACTGGACTACGTGCTGCGCCTGATGGACAGGCAGGCTCCAACCGCCCAGGTGCCGAGCGGGCCGAACGGCGCGTGGCTGCGCTACCGCAAACAGTTTATTACCCCGGACAACGTGCAAAACGGCGTGGTGTTCTGGAATCAGTATGAAGATGCGCTCAACCGCGCGTGGCAGGTCTACGGCGTACCGCCGGAAATCATCGTCGGGATTATCGGCGTGGAAACCCGCTGGGGCCGCGTGATGGGGAAAACCCGCATCCTGGATGCGCTGGCGACGCTCTCCTTTAACTATCCGCGCCGCGCGGAGTATTTCTCTTCCGAGCTGGAAACCTTCCTGCTGATGGCGCGCAGCGAGCAGGACGATCCGCTCGATCTGAAAGGGTCGTTTGCCGGCGCGATGGGCTACGGCCAGTTTATGCCGTCCTCCTATAAGCAATATGCCGTCGACTTTAACGGGGATGGTCATATCAATCTGTGGGATCCGGTGGATGCCATCGGCAGCGTGGCGAACTACTTCAAAGCGCACGGCTGGGTGCCGGGCGGCCAGGTGGCGGTGCAGGCGAACGGTCAGGCGCCTGGGCTGGAAAACGGCTTCAAAACCAAATACAGCGTTGCGCAGCTGACGGCGGCGGGCTTAACACCGACTCAGCCGTTGGGCAATGTCGATCAGGTAAGTCTGTTGCGTCTGGATGTCGGGACGGGCTATCAGTACTGGTACGGCATGCCGAACTTCTACGCCATCACCCGCTATAACCACAGTACCCACTATGCGATGGCCGTATGGCAGCTGGGGCTGGCGGTATCGCAGGCCCGCGTGCCGGCGGCGTCTCCGTTTAGTCAGTAAGTCATCTTATTCCCCCTCTCCCTGTGGGAGAGGGCTGGGGTGAGGGCACCCGCGCGCACCTATTTCCTGCAGAAACATTTCGGCACACTCCCTTTTCAAACCCGCCATTTACATCTTCACCGCCTTTCATTATTGTTATGTTATAACATTTATTGCGGTGTCAAAATGTCAACGTCCCTTTTTTCTTTGTCTGCTCTGGTTCGGCTTTTGCTGGCGCTGGTGCTTGTTGCCTTTATTGGGCTGGCCGTGCGCTGGGCGGTGGCATTGCCATGATTGTGATGAATGAACTGGTCGCGGGATATGAACGTCAGCCCGTTACGCGGCCCCTCTCGGGCACGATTGAGCGCGGCAGCATGACCGCCATTATCGGCGCTAACGGCTGCGGGAAATCCACGCTGCTGAAAACGCTGGCAGGGTTTATTCCTCCCGTCAGCGGCGGCTTCCGCTGGCAGGGGAAGCCGCCGGTAATCGGCTGGCTGGCACAGCGTCACGCGCTGGAGGCGCAGTTTCCGCTGACCGTACAGGACGTGGTAAGCATGGGCTGCTGGCCGGGCATTTCGCTTTTTTCCGGGTTTCGTCACGAAACGCGGCTGCGCATTGCCAGCGCGCTTGAGCGCGTCGGGCTTGAGTCCATGGCGTTATCCACCATCGATGAACTCTCCGGCGGTCAGTTTCAGCGCATGCTGTTTGCCCGCGTCCTGGTGCAGCAGGCGCCGCTGGTGATGCTGGATGAACCCTTTACCGGGGTCGATGAAGCCACCTGCAGCGTGCTGATGGATCTGATGCTGGAGATGTATATGCAGGGGCAAACGCTGCTCGCGGTACTGCACGACAGCGAGCGCGTGTCGCGCCATTTCCCGCAGACGCTGCGGCTGGATGCTGACGTTCCCCAGTGGAAAACCGAGCGGGTGAGGGTGGCATGATCTGGCATCTCTTTTTTCAGCCGTTTATTGAGTACGGCTTTATGCGTCGCGCGCTGGTGGTTTGCCTGGCGCTCTCGGTCAGCACCACCGCGCTCGGCGTGTTTCTTCAGCTGCGTCGGATGAGCCTAATGGGCGACGCCCTTTCTCACGCCATTTTGCCGGGTGTCGCCGTGGGGTATTTGCTCAGCGGTATGTCGCTGCTGGCGATGAGTATTGGCGGTTTTATCGCGGGAATTACCGTGGCGCTGCTGGCCGGTCTGGTCAGTCGACGCACGCCGCTGAAAGAAGATGCCAGCTTTGCCGGGTTTTATCTTGGCTCGCTGGCGCTGGGGGTTACGCTGGTATCGCTGCGCGGGTCGAATGTCGATCTGCTGCATCTGCTGTTTGGCTCCATACTCGCCGTGGACAACGACGCCGCGCTGTTTGTCACGGGCGTGTGTATGTTCACCCTTATCACGCTGGCGCTGTTTTATCGCGGGCTGGTCATAGAAGCGTTTGATACCGCCTGGCTGCAGGTGAACGCCCGCTGGCTGCCTGGCCTGCTGCACGGACTGTTTCTGGCGCTGCTGGTGCTTAACCTGGTGGCCGGTTTTCAGGTGCTCGGCACGCTGATGGCCGTCGGGCTGATGATGCTTCCGGCCGTGGCAGCCCGCTGCTGGGTGCGCACGTTACCTGCCTTACTCCTGATGGCGGGTATCAGCGGTATCTTTTGCGCATGGCTGGGGCTGAGCCTCTCCTGGGCGATGAGTCTGCCGGCCGGGCCGTCCATCGTGCTCACCGCCAGCGCGCTGTTCTTTATTTCCATTTTACTGGGTACGCGAAGCAGGCTCGCTGGCAGCCTGCGGGCGTATTTTTAACGCAAGGGGAAACGATGAAACGTACAGGATTTGTAGTGGCGCTCGCGCTGGGGATGATGTCGCACGGCGTGATGGCGAAAACGCTGAATGTGGTGACCAGCTTTTCGATACTGGGGGATATCACGCAGGAGGTGGGCGGCGACCATGTGAACGTGACGACGCTGGTCGGGCCGGACGGCGATCCGCATACCTTCGAACCGTCGCCGAAAGACAGCGCGGCCCTGAGCAAGGCTGATGTGGTGGTGGTGAACGGCCTGGGGCTGGAAGGCTGGCTTGATCGTCTGGTGAAAGCCTCCGGGTTCAAAGGGCAACTGGTTGTCGCCTCAACAGGGGTGAAAACCCACACGCTTGAGGAAGATGGAAAGACTGTGACCGATCCCCATGCGTGGAACAGCGCGGCGAACGGGGCGCTCTATGCGCAAAATATTCTGAACGGGCTGGTGAAAGCCGATCCGCAAGATAAAGCGGCGCTCGAGGCTACCGGTAAGCCGTATATCGCGGAGCTGACGCAACTGGATAACTGGGCCAAAACGCGCTTTAGCCAGATCCCGCCGGCGAAGCGTAAAGTGCTGACCAGCCATGACGCGTTCGGCTATTTCAGCCGCGCTTACGGCGTGACGTTTATGGCGCCGCAGGGGCTGTCGTCTGAGAGCGAAGCCAGCGCGGCGCAGGTCGCCGAGATTATCAATCAGATCAAAGCCGACGGCGTGAAAACCTGGTTCATGGAGAATCAGCTCGATCCGCGTCTGGTGAAACAGATTGCGTCGGCGACGGGCGCACAGCCCGGGGGTGAGCTTTACCCCGAAGCGCTGTCGGCAAAAGGTGGGGTGGCTGACACCTACGTTAAGGCGTTTCGCCACAATGTGAACACTCTCGCTGACAGCATGAAATAACCTTTCCACCGCCGGTGCGTCCGTACCGGCTTTTTTCTGAAGCCCCCTCGTAAAACCTGAAGTCCATCCCCACATCTGACGAGAAAGTGCTATCTTGTGCAGCACGTTTTTCTGATGCCTGGAGCGAGAATGACTGACCATGAATTGATGCAGCTTAGCGAGATCGTTGGCCTTGCGCTGAAGCAGCGTGGCGCGACAATCACCACCGCCGAATCCTGCACCGGCGGCTGGGTGGCGAAAGCGATTACCGATATTGCCGGCAGTTCCGCCTGGTTTGAACGCGGTTTTGTGACCTACAGTAACGAAGCTAAAGCTCAGATGATTGGCGTGCGTGAATCCACGCTTGAACAGCATGGCGCGGTCAGCGAACCGGTGGTGATCGAGATGGCCATTGGCGCGCTCAAAGAGGCGCGGGCAGACTACGCGATTTCCATTAGCGGCATTGCGGGCCCGGACGGCGGCAGCGACGTGAAGCCTGTCGGCACCGTCTGGTTTGGGTTCGCCACCTCCAAAGGGGAAGGGATCACCCGCCGGGAGTGCTTCAGCGGCGATCGCGAAAGCGTGCGTCGTCAGGCAACCGTTTATGCGTTAAAAACGCTCTGGCAACAATTTCTACAAAACACTTGATACTGTATGACCATACAGTATAATTGCACCAACAGAACAGAAATCCACGGTGAAGCACAGTCGCTTCTCCCGGCATGACAGGAGTAATAATGGCTATCGACGAAAACAAACAGAAAGCGTTGGCGGCAGCACTGGGCCAGATCGAAAAGCAATTCGGTAAAGGCTCCATCATGCGCCTGGGTGAAGACCGTTCCATGGATGTGGAAACCATCTCCACCGGTTCGCTTTCTCTGGATATCGCGCTGGGCGCTGGCGGTCTGCCTATGGGCCGTATCGTAGAAATCTACGGGCCAGAGTCCTCCGGTAAAACCACCCTGACGCTGCAGGTGATTGCCGCGGCACAGCGCGAAGGTAAAACCTGTGCGTTTATCGATGCCGAGCACGCGCTGGACCCTGTTTATGCCCGCAAGCTGGGCGTGGATATCGACAACCTGCTGTGTTCTCAGCCGGACACCGGTGAGCAGGCGCTGGAAATTTGTGACGCGCTGGCGCGTTCTGGTGCCGTTGACGTTATCGTGGTCGACTCCGTAGCCGCACTGACGCCAAAAGCCGAAATCGAAGGTGAAATCGGTGACTCTCATATGGGCCTCGCGGCACGTATGATGAGCCAGGCGATGCGTAAGCTGGCGGGTAACCTGAAGCAGTCCAACACGCTGCTGATCTTCATCAACCAGATCCGTATGAAAATTGGTGTGATGTTCGGTAACCCGGAAACCACTACCGGTGGTAACGCACTGAAATTCTACGCCTCTGTCCGTCTGGATATCCGCCGTATCGGCGCGGTGAAAGAGGGCGAAAACGTAGTCGGTAGCGAAACCCGCGTGAAGGTTGTGAAGAACAAAATCGCCGCGCCGTTCAAACAGGCTGAGTTCCAGATCCTCTACGGCGAAGGGATCAACTTCCTCGGCGAGCTGGTTGACCTGGGCGTGAAAGAGAAGCTGATTGAAAAAGCGGGCGCCTGGTACAGCTACAACGGTGACAAGATTGGTCAGGGTAAAGCGAACGCGATCTCCTGGCTGAAAGAGAACCCGGCTGCGGCGAAAGAGATTGAGAAGAAGGTGCGTGAGCTTCTGCTGAACAACCAGGACTCCAAACCTGATTTCGTGGTCGATGCCGCGGATGCTGAAGAAACTAACGAAGACTTTTAATTGTTTCGTTTAAAAATGAAGGGCTGCTGATGCGGCCCTTTTTGCATTTCTGAATCAGCAGGTTTTTTATGAGTGAACCGACAACACGTCGACCCGCGTATGCACGCTTACTGGACCGCGCGGTGCGCATCCTGGCCGTTCGTGACCACAGTGAACAGGAGCTGCGGCGCAAACTGTCGGCTCCGGTGATGAGTAAAAACGGGCCGGAAGAGATTGATGCCACCGCGGAAGATTATGACCGCGTGATTGCCTGGTGCTATGAGCATCGTTATCTTGATGACGAGCGTTTTGCCTCACGGTTTCTCGCCAGCCGCGGCCGTAAAGGATATGGGCCCGCGCGCATCCGGCAGGAGCTGAACCAGAAAGGGGTGGCCAGGGAGTCCATCGAAAAAGCGATGCGCGAATGCGATACTGACTGGTGCGAGCTGGCCAGAGAACAGGCGATTCGTAAATACGGCGAACCGCTGCCGCGTGAGTTTTCAGAAAAAGTTAAAATCCAGCGCTTTTTGCTCTACCGCGGCTTTCTCATGGAAGATATTCAGGATATCTGGCGTAATTTTGCCGATTGAACGCATGCGGGATTTTACTTCCCACTAAAGAAAACTTATCTTATTCCCACTTTTTCCAGTAGCTGGTCTGTCCAACGGTTTACCGGTACAGGCTGGCTACGACATTTCGTTAGCTTGATTTCAGGATAATTATGAGCAAGAGCACCGCTGAGATCCGTCAGGCGTTTCTCGATTTTTTCCATAGTAAGGGACACCAGGTTGTTGCCAGCAGCTCCCTGGTACCGAACAACGATCCGACTCTGCTGTTTACCAACGCCGGGATGAACCAGTTCAAGGATGTGTTCCTTGGTCTCGACAAGCGTAATTATTCCCGCGCCACAACCTCACAGCGTTGCGTGCGTGCGGGCGGTAAACACAACGACCTGGAAAACGTCGGTTACACCGCGCGTCACCATACGTTCTTCGAAATGCTGGGTAACTTCAGCTTCGGCGACTACTTCAAACACGATGCTATTCAATATGCGTGGGAACTGCTGACCGGTGAAAACTGGTTCAACCTGCCGAAAGAGCGTCTGTGGGTTACCGTCTATGAAACCGATGACGAAGCCTACGAAATCTGGGAAAAAGAAGTCGGGATCCCGCGCGAGCGTATTATTCGCATCGGTGATAACAAAGGCGCGCCATACGCGTCTGACAACTTCTGGCAGATGGGTGATACCGGCCCTTGCGGTCCGTGCACCGAGATCTTCTACGATCACGGCGACCACATCTGGGGTGGGCCTCCGGGCAGCCCGGAAGAAGACGGCGATCGCTACATTGAGATCTGGAACATCGTGTTCATGCAGTTCAACCGTCAGGCCGACGGTACGATGGAGCCGCTGCCGAAGCCTTCCGTCGATACCGGTATGGGCCTGGAGCGTATTGCCGCAGTTCTGCAGCACGTTAACTCCAACTACGAAATTGATCTGTTCAGCACCCTGATCAAAGCCGTTGCGAACGTTACCGGCGCGACCGATCTGAACAACAAATCGCTGCGCGTTATCGCGGACCACATTCGTTCCTGTGCGTTCCTGATTGCCGACGGCGTTATCCCGTCGAATGAAAACCGTGGCTACGTGCTGCGTCGTATCATTCGTCGTGCCATCCGTCACGGCAACATGCTGGGCGCGAAGGACACCTTCTTCTATAAACTCGTTGGGCCACTGATTGGCGTGATGGGTGCTGCCGGTGATGAGCTGAAACGCCAGCAGGCGCAGGTAGAGCAGGTTCTGAAAACCGAAGAAGAGCAGTTTGCGCGTACGCTTGAGCGCGGCCTGGCGCTGCTGGACGAAGAGCTGGCGAAACTTAAGGGCGACACGCTGGATGGCGAAACCGCTTTCCGCCTGTACGACACCTACGGCTTCCCGGTTGACCTGACGGCGGACGTTTGCCGCGAGCGCAACATCAAAGTTGACGAAGCGGGCTTCGAAGCCGCGATGGAAGAGCAGCGTCGTCGTGCGCGTGAGTCCAGCGGTTTCGGTGCAGACTACAACGCGATGATCCGCGTTGATAGCGCATCGGAATTCAAAGGTTATGACGCGCTGGAACTGACCGGCAAAGTGACCGCCCTGTTTGTTGACGGTAAAGCCGTGGACAGCATCAGCGCGGGCCAGGATGCGGTTGTCATTCTGGACAAAACGCCGTTCTACGCGGAATCCGGCGGTCAGGTTGGCGATAAGGGCGAACTGAAAGGCAACGGCTTTAGCTTTAGCGTCAGCGACACCCAGAAATACGGTCAGGCGATTGGTCACCAGGGCAAACTGGTTTCCGGTTCTCTGAAAGTGGGCGAGGGCGTACAGGCTAACGTTGATGAAGCTCGCCGCGCGCGCATTCGTCTGAACCACTCTGCAACCCACCTGATGCACGCTGCCCTGCGCGACGTACTCGGTACCCACGTAGCACAGAAAGGTTCTCTGGTTAACGACAAAGTGCTGCGTTTCGACTTCTCGCATTTTGAAGCGATGAAACCGTCTGAGATCCGCGCGGTGGAAGATCTGGTGAACGCGCAGATCCGTCGTAACCTGCCAATCGAGACCCACATCATGGAGCTCGAGGACGCGAAGAAAAAAGGTGCGATGGCGCTGTTTGGTGAGAAATATGACGACCGCGTTCGCGTGCTGAGCATGGGCGACTTCTCTACCGAGCTGTGCGGCGGTACGCACGCATCGCGCACCGGTGACATCGGCCTGTTCCGCATTGTTTCCGAGTCGGGTACGGCGGCAGGCGTGCGTCGTATTGAAGCGGTGACCGGTGAAGGTGCGATTGCCAGCCTGCATGCGCAGAGCGATCAGCTGCACGACATCGCGCAGCTGCTGAAAGGCGATAGCCAGAACCTGGGCGAGAAAGTGCGCGTTGCGCTGGATCGCACGCGTCAGCTGGAAAAAGAGCTGCAGCAGCTGAAAGAGCAGGCTGCGGCGCAGGAGAGTGCAAACCTCTCCAGCAAGGCTGTAGACATTAAGGGCGTCAAACTGCTGGTCAGCGATCTGGCGGGCGTTGAGCCTAAGATGCTGCGTACTATGGTCGACGATCTCAAGAACCAGCTTGGTTCTACCGTTATCGTGCTGGCGACAGTGGCAGAAGGTAAGGTTTCTCTGATTGCGGGCGTCTCTAAGGATGTGACCGACCGCGTTAAAGCAGGGGAACTGATTGGTATGGTCGCTCAGCAGGTGGGCGGCAAGGGTGGCGGTCGTCCGGACATGGCGCAAGCCGGTGGTACGGATGCGGCGGCACTTCCGCAAGCTTTGGCCAGCGTTGAAAGCTGGGTAAGCGCGAAACTGTAATAACTACAAAGCACAAGCAGACGCCATAGCGGTAACGTTATGGCGTCTTGTTCACTGTGCTATCGATAACGATAAAGTCAGGTTGAGTTTGTGTATATCGGCTAAACTTACGTTTAACAGAATGTGATGCCGTGACTGCTTACACTTTACGTGTTTGTCATCGCTTACTTTTTGGCGTTATATGATGGATAATGCCGGGATACAAGAGACCCGACTCTTTTAATCTTTCAAGGAGCAAAGAATGCTGATTCTGACTCGTCGAGTTGGTGAGACCCTCATGATTGGGGATGAGGTCACCGTGACAGTTTTAGGGGTAAAGGGTAACCAGGTACGTATTGGTGTTAACGCTCCTAAAGAAGTATCTGTCCACCGTGAAGAGATCTACCAGCGTATCCAGGCTGAAAAATCCCAGCAGTCCAGTTACTGATATTGTCGCGTCTCGCTGTCGGGCGAGACGCAACCCTCCTGTCATTTTTCCTGCTCAACGTTACCGTTTAATTTCAAACGCTCTCTTTTTAACCACTCCGTTGCCCTAAACTCGCCCTTACGCCGCTATTTCTGCAAAGGTTTTCTGTGAAGATGCCTGCAAAATCCGCTTATAAAACACCCTCTTTGCGGCTTTTACATGCGAATTGCGTGTGATTTGTGCAAACGATAAAAGCTTTTGGAAAATTGTTTGACTTATAAGTCCCAGAAAGTAATATATGCGCCACGCAGCGACGAGAAGCTCTTAACGAGTAACTCGAAGCACTCGAAAGAGGCGTTGTGTGGTGAGGTGGCCGAGAGGCTGAAGGCGCTCCCCTGCTAAGGGAGTATGCGGTCAAAAGCTGCATCCGGGGTTCGAATCCCCGCCTCACCGCCATTTTGCATCCGTAGCTCAGCTGGATAGAGTACTCGGCTACGAACCGAGCGGTCGGAGGTTCGAATCCTCCCGGATGCACCATCTATTACTTCATATTGCTTTAGAAGTGATATGAATATCGAGCAGTACAATAGTAAATCCCGATGCATCCGTAGCTCAGCTGGATAGAGTACTCGGCTACGAACCGAGCGGTCGGAGGTTCGAATCCTCCCGGATGCACCATTTACTATTTCTGAAAGCAGTACCCTGATGCATCCGTAGCTCAGCTGGATAGAGTACTCGGCTACGAACCGAGCGGTCGGAGGTTCGAATCCTCCCGGATGCACCATATTCTCCGAGATAATAGCCACGCTGTTGTTTCAAGGTCTGCGAGTTAATCGCGAGCACCAGGGAGGATAACGTTGCTTCAGCAACGGCCCGCAGGGCGAGGCGCAGCCGAGTAATCCTCCCGGATGCACCATTTATTATTTCTGAAAGTAGTTCCCTGATGCATCCGTAGCTCAGCTGGATAGAGTACTCGGCTACGAACCGAGCGGTCGGAGGTTCGAATCCTCCCGGATGCACCATATTCTCCGAGATAATAGCCACGCTGTTGTTTCAAGGTCTGCGAGTTAATCGCAAGCACCAGGGAGGATAACGTTGCTTCAGCAACGGCCCGCAGGGCGAGGCGCAGCCGAGTAATCCTCCCGGATGCACCATCTCTTCTGTTATTCCCTTCGCTGTGTATTTCTTAATCACTCTCGTAGTTATGACTTCTCAGTCAGCGACAAAAATCACCATTTACGATAAAGTAATGCTTTGTTAATCGTTTAGCGAGAGCACGATGTACGCACAGTATGACGGTTTGATCTTCGATATGGACGGCACTCTCCTGGATACCGAACCCACGCATCGTCAAGCCTGGACTGATGTCCTGGGCCGCTACGGCATGCGTTTCGATCTTCAGGCGATGATTGCCCTCAACGGATCTCCCACCTGGCGTATTGCGCAGGCCGTGATTGAACTGAATCAGGCCGATCTCGACCCGCACCTGCTCGCGCGCGAAAAAACCGATGCGGTAAAAGCCATGCTTTTAGATACCGTACGCCCTCTGCCGCTGATTGATGTGGTAAAAGAGTGGCACGGGCGCCGCCCGATGTCTGTAGGAACCGGGAGCGAAAGCGCGATTGCAGAAGCTTTGCTCAACCATCTTGGCCTGCGCCACTATTTTTCTGCCGTGGTCGCCGCCGATCATGTTAAACATCACAAGCCCGCACCGGACACCTTCCTGCTTTGCGCAGAATTAATGGGCGTCCCGGCGGCAAAATGTGTCGTGTTTGAAGACGCCGATTTCGGCATTCAGGCCGCGCGTGATGCCGGAATGGATGCGGTGGATGTGCGCTTACTGTGAGTGACGCGCTGTCACTTGCCTCATTATTCGCCAGCAGTTTTTTAAGCGCCACGCTGTTACCGGGAAATTCGGAAGTGGTGCTGGTGGCGATGCTGTTGTCCGGCGTGAGTCAGCCCTGGCTGCTTGTATTAATAGCAACAATGGGTAATAGCCTTGGAGGGCTGACTAACGTTATTCTTGGGCGTTTCTTTCCGCTGCGCGAAAAATCGCGCTGGCAGGAAAAGGCAGTCGGCTGGCTAAAACGCTATGGCGCTGCCACGCTGTTATTAAGCTGGATGCCTGTAATAGGCGATTTACTGTGTCTGCTGGCGGGATGGATGCGCATCTCCTGGGGACCGGTGCTCTTTTTTTTGTGCCTTGGCAAGGCGTTGCGCTATGTTCTCGTGGCGTGGGCAACACTACAGGGTATGACGTGGTGGCACTAATTGGTGGAATGAATACGCGACCTTCAATCGTCAACCATTACAATTATGCTGAGTAACATTACTTTGACAGGCGGGAGGTCAATTTGATCCCGGACGTATCTCAGGCGCTGGCCTGGCTGGAAAACCACCCTCAGGCATTGAAGGGTATTCAGCGTGGTCTTGAGCGTGAAACGCTGCGCGTTAACGCGGACGGTAGCTTAGCGACGACGGGTCACCCGAAGGCGTTAGGCTCGGCGCTGACACATAAATGGATCACAACCGATTTCGCTGAGGCACTGCTGGAGTTCATCACGCCAGTAGAGGGTGATATTGATCATATGCTGACGATCATGCGCGATATCCATCGCTACACCGCGCGCAACATGGGCGACGAACGTATGTGGCCCCTCAGCATGCCGTGCTATATCGAGCAGGGCCAGGAGATTGAGCTGGCGCAGTACGGCACGTCAAATATCGGCCGGCTGAAAACGCTCTATCGCGAAGGGCTGAAAAACCGCTACGGCGCGTTGATGCAGACGATCTCGGGCGTGCATTACAACTTCTCGCTGCCAATGGCGTTCTGGCAGGCGAAATGCGGTGAAACGGATAAAGACGCGATCTCTGAAGGCTACTTCCGCCTGATCCGCAACTATTACCGTTTCGGCTGGGTGATCCCGTATCTGTTTGGTGCCTCCCCGGCGATCTGTTCTTCGTTCCTGCAGGGGAAACCGACCACGCTGCCGTTCGAGAAGACCGAGTGCGGAATGTACTATCTCCCGTACGCCACCTCTCTGCGCCTGAGCGATCTCGGTTATACCAATAAATCGCAAAGCAATCTCGGTATTACGTTTAACGAATTGCACGAATATGTGGCAGGATTGAAGCGGGCGATCAAAACCCCGTCGGAAGAGTACGAGAAAATCGGCCTCGAAAAAGACGGCAAGCGCCTGCAAATCAACAGCAATGTGCTGCAGATTGAAAACGAGCTGTATGCGCCTATCCGTCCTAAGCGCGTAACGCGCAGCGGTGAAACCCCGTCGGATGCGCTGCAGCGCGGCGGGATCGAATACATTGAAGTGCGTTCGCTGGATATCAACCCGTTCTCACCGATTGGCGTTGATGAGCAGCAGATTCGCTTCCTGGATCTGTTTATGGTCTGGTGCGTGCTGGCGGATGCGCCGGAAATGAGTTCAGACGAACTGCTCTGTACCCGTACAAACTGGAATCGCGTGATTCTGGAAGGGCGTAAGCCGGGCCTGACGCTGGGTATTGGCTGCGAAACGGCACAGTTCCCGCTGACCAAAGTCGGCAAAGATCTGTTCCGCGACCTGAAGCGTGTTGCACGCACAATGGACAGCATCGACGGCGGCGACGCGTATCAACAGATCTGCGACCAGCTGGTGGAATGTTTTGATAATCCGGAACTGACGTTCTCAGCGCGTATTCTGCGTTCTATGATCGATCAGGGCATTGGCGGCACCGGGCGTTCACTCTCAGCGGAGTACCGCGAGATGCTGATGCAGGAGCCGTTAGAAGTGCTGAGCGAAGCGGATTTTGTCGCGGAACGCGATGCGTCCGTGGTGCGTCAGAAAGAGGTTGAAGCGGCGGATACCGAGTCGTTTGAGGCGTTTCTGGCGAAGCAGGCTTAAGCAGAAAAGAAAAAGGCCACATCGCTGTGGCCAAAATATACATCTCTGAATTCAGGGATGATGATAACAAATGCGCGTCTTTCATATACTCAGACGTGCATTCTGTAGAAGAGTTCAGTTTATTTTTAAAAAAAATCACTGTCGGAGGTGACGTATGCCGTTATTAGATAGCTTTACTGTCGACCATACCCGTATGGAAGCACCTGCAGTACGCGTGGCGAAGACCATGCACACCCCGCACGGCGACACGATCACCGTCTTCGATCTGCGTTTCTGCGTGCCAAATAAAGAAGTGATGCCAGAGAAAGGCATTCATACCCTGGAACACCTGTTCGCCGGTTTCATGCGTGACCATCTGAACGGCAACGGCGTTGAGATCATCGACATCTCTCCGATGGGCTGCCGTACCGGTTTCTACATGAGCCTGATTGGCCAGCCAGAAGAGAAACGCGTCGCTGATGCGTGGAAAGCGGCGATGGAAGACGTGCTGAAGGTGAAAGAGCAGAACCAGATCCCTGAGCTGAACGTTTACCAGTGCGGTACTTACCAGATGCACTCTCTGGAAGAAGCGCAGGACATCGCGCGTCACATCATCGAGCGTGATGTTCGCGTGAACAGCAACGAAGAGCTGGCCCTGCCAAAAGAAAAACTGCAGGAACTGCACATCTAGTGCACCTTTTCCCTCTCCCTCCGGGAGAGGGTAGGGTGAGGGTGGTTTAACCCCATGACCACAACCTCAACGTTCTCCTTTACCCATCGTCCCCTCGTTCCGTTTGCCCATGATTACGCTCATGGTGACAGCGAGCCGTGGCATGAGCACGACTGCGCGCAGCTGTTGCACACCCTGAGCGGCGTGGTACGGGTCGATACGGCTTCGGGCTGTTGGGTTGTTCCTCCCGGTCGCGGCGTCTGGCTACCAGCGGGGACCCGCCACTCGCTTCGCATCACCGGCAACGTGGCGGCGCGAACGCTGTTTATCGATCCGCTGGCGCGGGCCGATCTCCCGGCCACCTGTCAGATCGTGCAGATCGCGCCGCTGTTGCGCGAGCTGATCCTCGTCTCCCTTGCTTTACCTGAATCGTACTCGCCCGGCAGCCGGGATGAACGCGTCTATGAACTCATTCTCGATGAAATCCGCACCATGCCGGTGCTGCCGTTTCACCTGCCGGAGCCGGAAGGCGAGGCGTTACGTCACCTGTGTTTGCAAATCCGGCAAAACGCGGGGGAGAGCTGGAGCAGCGCGCAGGCCGCGAGCATGATGAACATGAGCGAACGCACCCTGAACCGCCATTTTCAGCAGCAGACGGGATTAAGCTACGGCGAGTGGTTGAGAAGGGCGCGCCTGCTGGAAGCCTTAGTGCGGCTGGCGCAGGGCCAGCCGGTACTACGCGTG
Source organism: Enterobacter sp. DNB-S2 (assembly GCF_019443845.1). NCBI lineage: Bacteria > Pseudomonadati > Pseudomonadota > Gammaproteobacteria > Enterobacterales > Enterobacteriaceae > Enterobacter > Enterobacter sp. DNB-S2. Next base: position 4,355,270 of record NZ_CP050520.1, on the reverse strand, counting down.
GCGCTGGATCTGGGTTACGGCAGCCACAGCGCCTTTACGGCGATGTTCCGCCGGGTAATGGGCGTCTCACCCAGCGATTACTTTAAGAACGACTGACGGCGTTTAAGAGCGCCTGAAGCGACGCGCGCGCCACGTCGCTGTCGATGCCCACGCCCCAGCGGCTGCTGCCGTCCTGGAACAGGCAGCGGATGTAGGCCACCGAGCGGCTGTCGCTGCGTTCGCCTAACGTATGCTCGTGATAATCCTTAATCACGAACGGGGCGTTGACCCAGCGGCTTAAGCCGTGAGCGGCGGCGGAGAGCAGACCATTACCCTGACCTTCCAGCTGACGCGTTCCCCCCTGCGTAGCGATGCTTGCCGTCAAACGCAGCTGGCCGTCCTGCTGGCTGTCGCTGCGGTAGGATTGCAGCGCAAACTGCGGCGTGGCTACCAGGCCGTAGCGGGTGCGGAACAGCTGCCACAGCGCATTCTGCGTCATCTCTTTTCCGTGGCGATCGGTTTCCTGCTGCACGTGCTGGCTGAAATCCTGCTGCAGGGCGCGGGGTAATTTCAGGCCATGATTCTGTTCGATGAGCCACGCGCTGCCGCTTTTCCCTGACTGGCTGTTTACGCGGATCACCGCTTCGTAGGTGCAGCCGATATCCTGCGGATCGACCGGCAGATACGGCATCTCCCAGCGCTCGCCAGGCCTGCGGGCATCAAAACCTTTTTTGATCGCGTCCTGGTGCGAGCCGGAGAAAGCGGTATAGGCCAGCCGTCCGGCCCACGGGTGGCGCGGATGCACCGGCAGCTGGTTGCAGACTTCCACCACTTCCACGATCCGGTTCATATCGCTAAAGTCGAGATTCGGGCTGACGCCCTGGCTGTAGAGGTTCATCGCCAGCGTCACCAGGCAGACGTTGCCCGTGCGCTCGCCGTTACCAAACAGACAGCCCTCCACGCGGTCTGCCCCCGCCATCACGGCCAGCTCGGCGCTGGCGACGCCGGTACCGCGGTCGTTATGCGGATGCACGCTGATGCAGACATCCCGGCGGCGGCTGAAGTGGCGACAGAAATACTCGATCTGGTCGGCATAGACGTTCGGCGTGCTCACTTCGACGGTGGCCGGTAAGTTGATCACCATGGGCCGTTCGTCGCACGGCTGCCAGATCTCCGCCACGGCTTCACAGATCTCCAGCGCAAACTCCGGCTCGGTAAAGCAGAAGGTCTCCGGGGAGTATTCATACTGCCAGCGGGTGTCCGGGTTCTCTTCACACAGCTGACGAATAAGCCGCGTGGATCGCGTCGCCAGCTCAACGATTTGCGCTTTTTCCATGCCGAACACCAGGCGGCGGAACAGCGGGGCGGTGGCGTTATACAGATGGACGGTGGCCTGTTTCGCACCGCGCAGGGATTCGAAAGTGCGATGGATGAGATCTTCCCGCGCCTGGGTTAATACCTGAATCGTGACGTCATCCGGGATGCGGTTCTCTTCAATCAGCTGGCGAACAAAGTTGAAGTCTGTCTGCGAGGCGGATGGGAAAGCCACCTCAATTTCTTTAAAGCCGCAGCCCAGCAGCAGATCCCAGAACTGCAGCTTGCGGGTGCTGTCCATGGGCTCAGCAAGGGCCTGGTTGCCGTCGCGCAGGTCGGTGGAGAGCCAGCGCGGCGCGCGGGTGATGCGTTGCTCCGGCCAGCGGCGGTCGGGCAGGGAAAGGGGCGGATAGGGTTGGTACTTGTCGGCGGGTGTGTTCAGCATGATGCGCTCCTGTTGTCTTTTCACTATCGTGAATGGATTTCAGGAGCGCTGCTTTATCGACACTGACAATCGCTGTCGCGTTCTGGACAACGCGAATTAGTGCGCACCACCGCCGCCGCTACCGGCGCCAAACGGTGGTTTAGCAAACCACACCAGCCCCAGCAGGACGATAAAGATCCCCGCCGATATCCAGAAAATCTCGTTGGCCGAGATAATCAGACCCTGGTTGGTGATCTGCTGGGCAATCCACCCTGACGCCTGCTGCTCCGTCATGCCCATTCCCTGCAGCTGGTTGTACATCTGCTGAGAGTTCGGGTTGAACGGGTTCACCGCTTCGGTCAGCTGCGCATGGTGCATCGATTCACGGTTCGTCCACAGGGTGGTGGTGATCGACGTACCAATCGAGCCCGCCAGCGTTCGCGTAAAGTTCGACAGGCTCGATGCGGCCGCCATGCGCTCAGGCGGTAAACCGGAAAGCGTGATGGTGGTCAGTGGCATAAAGAAACACGCCACGGCAAAGCCCTGAATAAACTGCGGCCACGCGGACGCGCCAAAGTCCATTCCCGGTTCGAACGTATACGCGCGCCAGTAGAAGCACACGGCGTACATGATAAAGCTGAACGTCACCAGCCGGCGCATGTCGAGCTTGTGGGCGAAGCGGCCAATAATCGGCGACAGCAGAACCGGAATCAATCCAACCGGCGCCGAGGCTAAACCTGCCCAGGTTGCGGTGTAGCCGTATACCTCCTGCAACAGCTGCGGCAGCAGTACAATCGCGCCGAAGTAGAGCATGTAGGCGAGGCTGATACACAGACAGCCTATGGTGAAGTTTCGCGACTTAAACAGCGACAGGTCGACTATCGGGTTATCGTCCGTCAGCTCCCAGACAATCAGGAAGCTCAGCGACACCACCGCGACAATCGTCAGGATGATGATCTCCCGGGAGTTGAACCAGTCCAGCTCTTTGCCCTGGTCGAGCATGACCTGCAGGCTACCGATGCCGACAACCAGCAGTGCCAGACCAATGGCGTCGATACGCCGCTGTTCCGTCCGGGTTTCTCTGCCGCGCAGCGACTGGAGCGTCAGCATTACCACGAGGGCGCCAATCGGTACGTTGATGAAGAAGATCCAGCCCCAGTGATAGTTGTCGCTGATATAGCCGCCTAAGATAGGCCCGCAAATCGGCGCGACAATCACGGTCATTGACCACAGCGCCAGCGCAATCGAGCGTTTGGCTGGCGGGTAGTTGTTCAGCAGTAAGCTCTGCGACAGCGGGATCAGCGGCCCGGCCACAATCCCCTGAATGACGCGGAAGAAAATCAGCATCGTCAGGCTGCTGGACATGCCGCACGCCCAGGAGGCAAGAACGAACAATACCGTTGACCAGAGGAACAGCTTCACTTCACCGACGCGCTTTGCCAGCCAGCCGGTAATCGGAATGGAGATGGCGTTTGCCACCCCAAACGAGGTAATGACCCAGGTCCCCTGGCTCAGCGACGAGCCAAGGTTACCGGCGATGGTCGGGATCGCCACGTTTGCGATGGTGGAGTCCAGCACCTGCATGAATGTCGCCAGCGACAGCGCGATGGTCATAATGACCAGCTGCGCGCCTTCCAGCGGTTTTTGCGGCTTTTGCTGTTGCATAACGCTCACCTTCGGATTAACCGGCGTTTGCCTTCACGATGTCATCGATCAGCTTGTTGACCGGATCGAGGCTAATTTCACGGGCGTTACTTTCATAAGCCGGGCTGCTGCGCACCTGGCTTGCCAGGATCTGACCGTCGCGGTTGGCGGTGTCGACCGTTACCAGCGTAGAGAGGCCGATACGCAGCGGGTGATCCGCCAGCTGTTTGGCATCCAGCTCAATACGCACGGGCAGACGCTGAACCACTTTGATCCAGTTACCGGTGGCGTTTTGCGCAGGCAGCAGGGAGAAGGCGCTGCCGGTCCCCATGTCCAGGCCGACCACTTTACCGGTGTACTTCACGTCATCGCCATAGATGTCGCTGACAACCGTCGCGCTCTGGCCGATACGCATATGGGCAAGCTGCGTCTCTTTAAAGTTGGCGTCTACCCACAGATTGTCTGCCGGCACGACCGCCATCAGCGGCGTGGTTGGGCTAATCTGCGCCCCTGGCTGGACGGAACGACGGGAGACATAGCCGGTCATCGGGCTGACGATTTTGGTACGCTGCAGGGCAAGCCACGCGTTGCGCACTTCGGTCGCCGCCTGCTGTACGGCAGGCTGGTTTTCCAGACTGGTGCCCAGCACCATCGCCTGGTTGGCGTTGTACTGTTGAATCGCCACATCCAGCTGTGCCTGAGCGCTGGCAACGGCATCGCGGGCGTGCTGCAACTCTTCACGGCCAATCAGGTTGGCGGTGCCGAGCGGTACGCGGCGGTTCAGGTCGCTCTGCGCCTGCGCCAGCGCCGTTTTCTGCACGTCGATGTTGGCCTGCAGCTGTTTGCTGTTGATCATCAGCTGGCGGGTCTGACGGACGCTGGAGGCCAGCGCGGTCTGTGCTTTTTCAAACGCCTGCTGGGCGTCGGTTGGATCGAGGGTCACCAACACATCGCCTTTTTGCACAAAGTCGGTATTGTCAGCCCAGACTTTCGTCACGCTGCCCGACACCTGCGCCATAATTTGTACCTGGTTCCCTGCCACGTACGCGTCGTCAGTCTCTTCAGCATGACGCAGTACTAAAAACCAATAGATCCCATATGCCACGGCAATAATGATAAAGAGCAAGGTCAACAGAAGAAGGGCGCTCTTACGTTTGCCTTTCTTGTTGGCCGGTTGCTGCGGGGTAGTGCTCTCCGCATTTGCGCTCATTGTTGTTCTCCACGATCTTCTTATTTTCACATCGGCTGAGCCGACCTGTTGTCAGAAAGGCCAGCACTGTGACGTGCTGGCCTGTCGGTTTTCTTATGAATCTGGAATGGTGAGCGTGTCGTCGCGTTAGCGCAGCGCCTCAAGAACGGCGCCGTCTTCATCCATCTGGTCCAGACGGGTGAGCAGCTTGCGAGTGATGTGCTCAAGCTGGTCGCGCTCGGCGGTGCTGAGGACAGACCAGAGTTTGTGCAGGCAATTGTGCTGAGGTGGCAGCACCTCGCGCAGGAACTGGTGACCTTTATCGGTCAGTTGCAGATGCAGGCAGCGGCGATCGTTGTCGCTTTCACGGCGCTCAATCCAGCCGCGCTTTTCGAGTTCATCGGCAATACGGGTCGCATTGGTACGGGAGGAGCCCAGCGCGCAGCTCAGTTCGGAAGGCTGAATGCTATGATTTTCCTGAGACTCCAGCGTAATCAACGCCATAAACAACGTCTCGTTAATCCCTTGAGCTTTCAGCATTTTATTACGGTTTTCCAGTAGCTTACCCTGCATGTGCATGCACAGGCGAGTCAGCAGGATTTCCTGATACGGGAAGTCCTCATGGCGACTGGCGCGGAATTTAAGCATTTGTTCAATGGGCGTAAACGAACTATCCATTTGGGCATAACCTCATTAATTACAGCCGATATAGTAACGATAGTGACAAATAATGTAAATGAATTATTTGTGCGGTTATATCCGCCAAACTTATGTCACCATCAGAAAGCGCCGGGTAAGTCCGTGACCCGGTGAGCACAGAAAGCGTTGGGTGTGAACCCGCTGAAGAGAGGATGTGAGGACGGGGGTCTGAACTATTCATGCCGATTGTAAATATGTCACCCACATTAAAATTTCTGGGATAAATGATTACGTTTACATTAACAGAGTGAAGGGCCTCTTAACACCCTAAGAGGCCAACTCAATGTAAATGTTAGTTAATTGCATCCTGGCGGTGATAACCGCGCCACCATACTAGCAGGTTGAGAGTGGCGACGATGGCCCCGATCGCGCATACCCCCGACCAGCCCGCATGCTGCCACGCCGACGCTGAAATGAGTGAACCCGCCGCGCCGCCGATGAAGTAGCTGGTCATGTATCCTGCCGTCAGGCGGTTACGCGCCTCTGGCTTCACGCGATAGATGACGGTCTGATTGGTAATGTGAACGCCCTGAACGGTGAGATCGAGCACCAGGATACCGACAATCAGCGCCAGCACCGAGATGTGTCCGTACCAGATCGCCGCCCAGGAGAGCAGAAGTAAAACCAGCCCTGCTGAGGTGGTCAGGTGGGATTTGCCCTTGTCGGCCAGCCCGCCAGCGGGGCGCGCGCCCAGCGCGCCTGCGGCACCGGCCAGGCCGAACAGGCCAATCACCCCTTCGGAATAATTGAACGGCGGCGCGGCCAGCAGAAACGCCATTGACGTCCAGAGAATGCTGAAGTTAGCGAAGGTGAAACAGCCCAGTAGGGCGCGGGTGCGCAGAAGCTTGTCCTGCGTAAACAGGCTGAAAACGGAGGCCAGCAGCTGAGGATAGTTCAGGTGGTTTTCCTGCTTCACCTTTGGCAGCCCGCGCCACAGCGCCAGCGCCATAACGACCATCAGCACGCTCGCCACCCAGTATACGGTGCGCCAGCCGCCGAGGCTTGCCAGCAGCCCGGCAACGGTACGCGCCAGCAAAATCCCCAGCAGCAGGCCGCTCATGATGGTGCCCACCACCTTGCCGCGTTTTTCCGGGGAGGCGAGGGTCGCGGCGAGCGGGACCAGGATTTGCGCCACCACGGAGAACAGCCCCGTAAGCGCGGTTCCGACGATCATCATCGTCAGCGACTGGCTGCTGGCGGTGATCAGCATCCCACCGGCGGCCAGCAGGGTCATGGAGACGATCAGCATTCGGCGTTCAAACATATCGCCGAGCGGCACCAGGAACAGCAGCCCGGCGGCATAGCCCAGCTGTGCTGCGGTAACGATAAAGCCTGCGGAGCTGGCGGAGAGATTGAACGCGCGGGCGATGGTGTCGAGAAGGGGTTGTGCGTAATAGTTGCTGGCGACCGCCAGACCCGTTGCCACGGACATTAAAAGGATGAGTGCGGGGCTAAGCCCTTGAGCTGTTTTTGTCATTAGTTTCAGGAATCGTTAGTTGAGTGATTATTTTTCCGGAAACCATAATAGCTAATCATTGTGAAAGTGGGGGGATTGTTGGGTGATGTATTGTGCGGTTTAGGTGGATTGTGCGGTTTGATCCCCTCACCCCGGCCCTCTCCCAAGGGGAGAGGGAGGTCATCGTCCCCTCTCCCTCTGGGAGAGGGTTAGGGTGAGGGGTAGGGTTTTGTTTTTACTTCTGCGCAGCAAGCGCCTCTTTCACCCAGCCGTCAAACTGCTGCTGGTGGGCTTTGATCCAGCCGTCGACGTGGCCTTTCACATCCGCTTCAGACGATTTGCCCGCATGCATCATTGCGTTCTGGGCATTGATGTCCGCCAGCGGCAGCTTCATCACCGAGAACAGCTTCGCCGCCGCCGGGTTTTTCTCCGCCCAGGCTTTATTAGCCACGATGTGCATGGTATTCACCGGGAAGCCGTAGTTCATGCCGTTCGGCAGCTTGGTGTCGATATCTTTCTGCTCGCCCGGCAGGGAGGAGAACGGCACCTGCAGCCACACCACGTCTTTACCCGGCTTCAGCACGTCGCTTACCCAGTACGGCGTCCAGGTGTAGTAGATCACCGGTTTCCCCTCTTTGAAGCGGGCAATGGTGTCGGCCATCATCGCGGAGTAGTTGCCGTGGCTTACGTCGACCGTTTTCGCCAGATCGAAAGCTTTGTTCTGGTGGTTAATTACCGCTTCACAGCCCCAGCCCGGCGAGCAGCCCATCATGTCGGCCTTGCCGTCACCGTTGGTGTCGAACAGCCTGGCGATCTTCGGATCTTTCAGCTGTTCAATGTTGGTGATGTGGTACTTATCGGCGGTTTTTTTGTCGATCAGATACCCCTGCGCTGCGCCCGTCACGAAGGTCCCTTCGCGATAGAATTTCTTGTCGCCACCGGCGGCGGCATACATGTCGTCGTGCAGCGGCTGCCAGTTCACCGCGGTAAAGGTGGCGTCACCGGAGGCAATCGACGTGTAGCCTACGTTGTAGTCCACTTCGCTCGGCGTGTTAACCGTGTAGCCCAGCTTCTCTAGCGCGCGGCTGACGATCAGGGTCTGGAAGCTCTCTTCCGAAATGGTGCTCTGCACCGGCTGTACGGTAATGCCTTTGCCAGGCAGGTCAGCCGCAAACGCGCTGGTGGAGACAAGGGTGGCAAACGCTGTGGCAAAAAGTACGTTATGTCGCATCGTTGTTCCTTATTTTGTAAATGGACGGGTCAGTAACCCGACAGGGCCGGTGGTATACCAGCGACGGTTGCCGCGACTGCGTGAATCACGACCGACGGCCTGAGTCAGGCGGTCAAGGATAATGGCGAGGATCACAATGCCGACGCCGCCGACGGTTGCCAGCCCCATATCGAGACGGCCAATGCCGCGCAGCACCATCTGACCCAGTCCGCCAACGGCGATCATCGAGGCAATGACCACCATCGACAGGGCCAGCATCAGCGTCTGGTTAACGCCCGCCATGATGGTCGGCATAGCCAGCGGAAGCTGAACCTTAAACAGCATCTGGCGCGGACTGGCGCCGAACGAGCGTGACGCTTCGATCAGGTCCGCAGGTACCTGGTTAATCCCCAGAATGGTCAGACGAATAATCGGCGGCAGGGCGAAGATAATGGTCACTACCACCCCCGGCACGTTGCCGATGCCGAACAGCATCACGATAGGCACCAGATAGACGAACGCCGGGGTAGTCTGCATCGCATCCAGCAGCGGGCGAATTATCTTCGCTGCCCGCGGGCTGCGCGCCAGCCAGATCCCCATCGGCAGGCCGATGACAATGCAAAAGAGCAGAGCGGTCAGCACCAGCGCCAGGGTGATCATCGCCTGCGACCACGCGCCAATCGCGCCGATAGCGATCAGAGAGATCAGCGTGGCGACCCCCATGCCCGCGCTACCGAACTGCCAGGCGATCAGGGAGAACAGGATAATCGCCACCGGCGCCGGCATGCCCAGCATCAGCTGCTGGAAGCCGTTCAGGATGTAATCCACCGGGACGCGGATCCCCTGGAAGACCGGACGGAAGTGGGTGACCACCCAGTCGATCCCTTCCGTAACCCAGCTGTCCAGCGGGATCAGCGTTTTATGGAACGGATCCATGATGTTGAAGTGTTCTGGCGCAGGCACGGGTGCGCTGTTGAGCCAGTCTGCCGCGCCGCTGCCATCGGCAGGAGCGGGCGTGGAACCCCACGCGTCGGTGGATTGCGCAGCGCTGTCCGCTGCCTCAGTGGCGCCCCACGGGTTAGATTGATCGGTCATTGTTTGCCCCCTCGCGATCTAAAGCCTGCAGCAGCATCCTTTTTGAGATGATGCCGACGTACTGTTGTTCCTCACCCACGACCGGTACGGCGCACGGCGCCTGGCCCACGTGAGAAAGCAACTCGCTGAGCGGCGTTTCGGCGTCCACGGCAAGCGGAGCGTCAATTAACGCCGCATCGATTCCCTGGTTCTCAGTGAGAGCCGTTTTCAGGGAGTCGATGGAGACAACGCCGACAAATTTATTGCCGCGTTCAACCAGATAACCGTATTCACGGTCTTCATCCTGCAGCAGCTTCAGCGCCGAGCGCGGGCCGAAGCCTGGCGTTTTACGGATAATGCCGTTCGGGGTTCGACGGGCAATATCTTTGGCGCTAAACACCTGGCTAATATCCACGCCGCGGAAGAAGGTGCGGACATAATCATTCGCCGGATTATTGAGAATTTCATCCGGTGTTCCCACCTGCACGACTTCACCGTTTTGCATAATGGCAATACGGTCGCCAATACGCATGGCTTCATCGAGGTCGTGGGAAATAAAGACAATGGTACGTTGATGTTTAGCCTGTAATTTTACCAGCTCATCCTGCATCTCGGTGCGAATTAACGGATCGAGCGCCGAGAAGGCTTCATCCATTAATAATATGTCTGGATTAATGGCTAACGCGCGGGCTAATCCTACACGCTGACGCATACCGCCGGAAAGTTCATCCGGATACGCGTGGGCATAATTTTCCAGCCCGACCTGACGCAGCGCATCAAGGGCTTTTTCCTGACGTTCCTGAGCCGGCGTACCGGCTAATTCCATGCCGAAGGCGGCATTATCCAGCACCGTCAAATGCGGCATCAGCGCGAATGACTGAAACACCATCGCAATCTTCTTTCTGCGCACCTCGCGAAGCTCTGCGTCTGATATTCTGGCGATATCCACGCCGTCAATCAGCACCTGCCCGCGGGTGGGTTCAATCAGGCGATTGAGAAGGCGAACCATAGTGGATTTACCCGAACCGGATAACCCCATGATGACAAAAATCTCGCCTTCTTCAATGGCCAGACTGGCGTTTTTCACGCCAAGCGATAGCCCGGTTTTTTCCAGAATTTGCTCTTTCGAAAGGCCTTTCTCAATATATTTGAATGCGCGCTGCGGATGCTCGCCAAATACTTTATAAAGATTTTTCACTTCTAATTTAATTGCCATGCAATAGAGAGTGTCCTGTTATTAGTTTATGTCGATATGATTACCATGGTAAATTGTTAACGGGCATAACCCTAACATACTGAGAATCTGAGACAACCCTGAGGTGGCCTGAAGTCGGAATTTTGACGCAAGCGAAACGGCTGAATTTCCCATGAGTAAAGGGCTGAGAGCGAATTGATTTTTTCTCAATTTTTTGCTGCTGCATCGGGAAATTTCGCCTGAATCGGTATGATTCAGGCGAATATGACGAGGAAATTACAGTGTAGTGCCTGGTGAAATATTGGTATGGAAATAATGAGATGTATATTTAATTAATGAACGTTAATTCATACATTAAAAATCCCAGTCCTCATCTTCCGTCTCCACCGCTTTGCCCATCACATACGATGAGCCCGATCCCGAGAAGAAATCGTGGTTTTCGTCGGCATTGGGCGACAGCGCGGCCAGAATCGCCGGGTTCACCTCCGCCATCTCCGGCGGGAAAAGCGCGTCGTAGCCCAGGTTCATCAGCGCCTTGTTGGCGTTGTAGCAGAGGAAGGCCTTCACGTCGTCCTCCCAGCCGGTGCCGGCGTAGAGTTCCTCCGTATAGCTCAGCTCGTTGTCGTACAGATCCATCAGCAAATCGAGCGCAAAGCCTTTAAGCTCCTCGCGCTTCGCCTCGCTGATTTTCTCCAGCCCTTTCTGATACTTATAGCCAATGTAATACCCGTGCACCGCTTCATCGCGAATGATGAGCCGAATCAAATCGGCGGTGTTGGTGAGCTTGCCCCGGCTCGACCAGTACATGGGCAGCCAGAAGCCGGAATAGAAGAGAAAAGATTCCAGGAACACGCTGGCGATCTTCTTCTTCAGCGGCTCGTCGGCGCGGTAATATTCCAGAACCAGCTCCGCCTTTCTCTGTAGTGACTCGCTCTCTTCACTCCAGGCGTAGGCCGCGTCCACGTCTTTGGTCTGGCACAGGGTCGAGAAAATAGAGCTGTAGGAGCGGGCATGCACCGCCTCCATAAAGCTGATGTTCGACATCACCGCCTCTTCGTGCGGCGTCAGCGCGTCGCTCATCAGAGCCGGTGCACCGACGGTATTCTGAATGGTGTCCAGCAGCGTCAGGCCAGTAAAGACGCGGATCGTCAGCTGCTGTTCGGCGTGGCCGAGCGTTTGCCAGGCCGGAATATCGTTGGAGAGCGGAACCTTTTCCGGCAGCCAGAAGTTGCTGGTCAGGCGGTTCCATACCTCCAGGTCTTTATCGTCCTGGATTTTGTTCCAGTTAACGGCACTCACGCGTGACAGTTTCATCCTTTCTCCTTACAGCGCGCAGGACACGCAGCCTTCGATTTCGGTGCCTTCCAGCGCAAGCTGGCGCAGGCGAATGTAGTAGAGCGTTTTGATGCCTTTCTTCCAGGCGTAGATTTGCGCTCTGTTGATATCCCGCGTGGTGGCGGTGTCCGGGAAGAACAGCGTCAGCGACAGCCCCTGATCCACATGTTTTGTCGCCTCCGCGTAGGTATCGATGATTTTCTCCGGGCCGATCTCATACGCGTCCTGATACAGCGCCAGGTTCTCATTGGTCATAAACGGGGCAGGGTAGTAAACGCGCCCGGTTTTGCCTTCCTTACGAATTTCAATTTTCGACACGATCGGGTGAATGCTCGACGTGGCGTGGTTGATGTAGGAAATCGATCCGGTCGGCGGGACGGCCTGTAGGTTCTGGTTATAAATGCCGTAGCGCATCACCTCGTCTCGCAGCTGCTGCCACATCTCGCGCGTCGGCAGGTTAATCCCCGCGCGGGCAAACAGTTCGCGCACTTTTTCGGTTTTCGGCTGCCAGTCGCCTTCCAGATACTGGCTGAAATATTCCCCGCTGGCGTAGCGGGACTGCTCAAAGCCCGCGAACCGCTGGTTGCGCTCGCGCGCCAGCATCATCGAGGTGTGCAGCGCGTGCCAGGTAATGGTGTAGAAATAGAGGTTGGTGAAATCCAGCCCTTCCGGGCTGCCGTAGGCGATGCCTTCCCGCGCCAGATAGCCGTGCAGGTTCATCTGCCCCAGCCCGATGGCGTGCGATGCGGCGTTGCCCGCTTCAATAGACGGCACGCTGCGGATGTGGCTCATGTCCGATACCGCCGTCAGCCCGCGAATGGCGGTCTCCACCGTGCGGCCAAAGTCGGGGGAATCCATGGTGTGGGCAATATTCAGCGACCCGAGGTTGCAGGAGATATCCTTGCCGATGTCCGCGTAGTCCAGGTTCTCGTCGTAGGCTGACGCGCTGTTGACCTGCAAAATCTCCGAGCACAGGTTGCTCATGTTGATACGCCCGGCAATCGGGTTCGCGCGGTTCACCGTATCCTCATACATGATGTACGGATAGCCGGACTCAAACTGGATCTCCGCCAGCCGCTGGAAGAAATCGCGGGCGTTGATGTTTTTTTTGCGAATGCGATCGTCGGCCACCAGTTCGTCATAAAGTTCGCTGATGGCCACGTCGCCAAACGCTTTGCCGTAAATACGCTCGATGTCGTATGGCGAGAAGAGCGCCATCTCGGCATTATCCTTAGCCAGCTTAAAGGCGATATCCGGGATCACCACGCCGAGCGACAGGGTTTTGATGCGAATTTTTTCGTCGGCGTTTTCGCGTTTGGTATCAAGAAAACGCAGAATGTCCGGATGATGCGCATGCAGGTAAACCGCGCCCGCGCCCTGACGCGCGCCAAGCTGGTTGGCATAGGAGAAGGCATCTTCCAGCATCTTCATCACCGGGATCACGCCGGAGGACTGGTTTTCGATGCGCTTGATCGGCGCGCCCGCTTCACGCAGGTTAGAGAGCAGAAACGCCACGCCGCCGCCGCGTTTGGAAAGCTGCAGCGCCGAGTTCACCGCGCGGCCAATCGACTCCATATTGTCTTCGATACGCAGCAGGAAGCAGGAGACCAGCTCGCCGCGCTGGGCTTTGCCGCAGTTGAGGAAGGTCGGCGTGGCGGGCTGGAAGCGTCCGGAAAGGATCTCGTCGGCGAGCTGCTCCGCCAGCGCTTCATCACCCTGCGCCAGGGTCAGCGCCACCATCGCCACGCGATCTTCAAAGCTCTCTAAGTAGCGTTTACCGTCAAAGGTCTTCAGGGTGTAGCTGGTGTAGTACTTCCACGCGCCGAGGAAGGTCTGGAAACGAAAGCCGCTGGCGTGGGCGCGCTCGAACAGCTTCACCACAAAGGCGCGGTCGTAGCGGGTGAGCACGCGCGCGTCGTAGTAGCCCTCGTTAACCAGATAGTCGAGGCGTTCATTCTGGCTTGCAAACGTCACGCTGTTGGGCCGCACGTGAGCGGCAAAAAAGGCGTCCACCGCCTCACGATCTTTATCGAACTGAATGCGCCCCTCCCGATCGTAGAGGTTAAGCATGGCGTTTAATGCGTGGTAATCCGGTGTCGCCTGAATCACCCGTTCTGCGGTTGTCGTTGCCAAAATTTGTTCACTCCTTTACGCACGTTTTCGACGTCCTGCTGTGTCCCCATCAGCTCAAAACGATAGAGATACGGCACGCCGCATTTTTGAGAAATGACATCCCCGGCGCGGCCGAAGGCATCGCCGAAATTGCGATTCCCCGCCGCGATCACGCCGCGGATTAGCCCGCGGTTATGAGGATCGTTCAGAAAGCGGATCACCTGGCGAGGCACGGCTCCTGCCGTACCGCCGCCGCCATAGCTGGGCACCACCAGAATGTACGGTTCCTCTACCCGGATCCGCTCCCGCTCGTTCAGCGGAATGCGCACCGCAGGCAGCCCGACGCGCTCAATAAAGCGGAGCGTGTTTTCCGAGCTGCTGGAGAAGAAAACCAGCCCACTCATGCCCGGGCGGCCTGAGCGCTCAGGCGGTTAATCATGTCCGGGCGGAAGCCAGACCAGCTTGTTTCCCCGGCGACCACCACCGGAAGCTGACGAAAACCCTGCTTGCGCAGGGTATCTGCGGCCTCGGGGACCTGGTCAACATTCACCATTTCAAACGCCACGCCACGGCTTTCCATTGCCCGTTTGGTCGCGTGGCACTGAACACAATCGTTACGAGTGTAAATAATAATGCTCATGATTCGTATTTCCATTTAAAATGAGGGTACGGCGCGAATCATCGCGTCGGGTTGTGTGTATCTTGCTAAAGGAATACTAGATGTAGATGTCTTAAGTTTCAACCATACAAGATATGGGAAATTTAGATTGATATCGCCCCTGTGATGAGCACAGCGGGGCAGGGCAGGCTGTACGGGTTTTTCAGGCTAACGGGCATAAAAATGCCCCGGCGCCTGAGGCTACCGGGGCAGAATACGCGGGATTATTTACGCAGGCTGAGAAGGGCACCGATGAAGATGCCGACCGCCGCGACGGTTCCCAGAGTACATAGCGGTTTTTCACGCACGAAGGTCGTAGCACAGCTTGCCATGTCGCAGGCAGCCTGCGTGGCGCGTGAACGTCCGTTCATACGGGCGCGGGTTTCACGGAGCATAGACTGAGCCTTACGCTTTGCGGCATCCGCTTCGTCCTTCGCGTCACTTCCCCAGGACTTCAGCACCTCTTCCAGCGTGTCCGCTAATTGGCTGACATCATTACGAATATCCTGAGCGTCGTCGTTAATATCGTTTCGGTTCGGTCTGTTAAACATACGATCCTCCGTAATTTTGTGTTCCCGTTCAGTTTAGTTCAGAAATTTAATATCTGAAGCGCATCACGCGTTATCCGGCAGTTTATGGACTATTCTGAAAGCCCTGCTATTGCTGAATACTGTAAGGTTGCCGGGCAGGAAAAGATAACGAGGAAAAGATATGTATTTACGACCTGACGAGGTGGCACGCGTTCTTGAAAAAGAGGGATTCACCATGGATGAGGTGACGCCAAAAGCGTATGGATATCGCCGCGGCGAGAATTATGTTTATGTTAATCGCGAAGCAAGAATGGGACGTACCGCTCTCATTATTCACCCGACGCTGAAAGACAGAAGTCTGTCATTTGCTGAGCCTGCCTCGGATATTAAAACCTGCGATCATTATCAGCAATTTCCGCTCTATTTAGGCGGTGAACGGCATGAGCATTATGGTATTCCGCACGGTTTCAGTTCGCGTATGGCGCTGGAGCGATTTTTGAAGGGACTGTTTGGCGACGTACAGTAAATCCGCGACTGGCGTGCGCCAGTCGCTTCACATCACGCTTTTGCCTGGCTGTACTGGCTGACCTTAAACAGGCGGCGGCAGTAGTCGAGGAAATAGCCGTAAACGGCTCCCATCAACATCGAAATAACAATATTCGAACTCACCGCCGCAGCGATCTGGTGCCAGTCTGCACCGACTGTCAGGAGAATGGCTACGTAAACCGGCGACTGGAACGTCACATACGCCAGAACGTCCGCCAGGTTTTTCACCCAGCCTGCAGGACTGATACGACGCGCGAAACGCATTACCGCATCGCGGTATAAACCATAAGGCCATGCAATAATAATATTGACCGGGATCGCCACCAGACGAGAAGAAAGCGACTGCTCGAAGGACATTCCGGAGAGGAATATTTCGATCAGCATGTTCACGACGGAACAGTAAACAACCATCGCGAAAGTATCCGCCACCGCGTGGCGCAGGCGAGATTGCGGCGAGAACATGTCTGAACTCCTTGAGAAGAACACAAAAGAAACGATTTTCCTTCAGCGGTTAGTGCTTTAGGTTGGTTTGTTTGGCGTGTATAGCGTATATCTCTGTGTTTGAACTAACAACTAGTGATTAATTTTTATTTAATCGCCTTTTGTCCACAAAATTCTCTAAAGTTGTTCGTTTTTTGTTCCGATCGTTATAATCTGTCTCGTTTGAGAGTTTTTATATTAAAATCAACAGCTTGTTTTTGTGGGTGGCGAGAAGCAGGAATCCCCACCTGATAGCGGTGGAGTATGCTGTGGTTTGGATTAAAGTTGGCTATTTATATTAATGTGGTGATTGGATTCACCGGTGTCCTGTCAGCGCCTTGCGCTATTATTAACAGCGAGTTCTAAATATATTAACGCTGATGCCCGTACGGACCCTTGGGTAGATATTTCAACTCAAATGAATTATTCTGTCGGCGATTTATCTATTTATCCCCCAAAGAAAAGGTTTTCAAATAATATGTCTTTGACGTTACAGAATCTTAATAATATCCGAACCCTGCGCGCTATGGCGCGTGAATTATCCCTGGACGTTCTTGAGGAAATGCTGGAAAAGGTCAGGGTCGTTACTGAAGAGAAACGCAGCGAGCTGACGGAATTAGAGCAGCAGCGTGCTGAGCAGCAGGAAAAAATTAATGCCCTGCTGGAGCGGATGAAAGCCGATGGTATTTCCCCGACTGACCTGCTGGGTTCTGAACTGGCGCAGGCGGGTAAGCCAGCGAAAAAGCGTAAGCCGCGTGAAGCAAAATATCGCTTTATTGACCAGAACGGCGAAGAGAAAACGTGGACCGGCCAGGGCCGTACGCCGAAGCCTATCGCCAGCGCGCTGGCAGACGGTAAATCACTGGATGATTTTCTGATCTAACGGATGAGCCGGGCGGAACACGCCGCCCGGCTGACTGTTCAGCAGACGCCGAAATCGCCTTCTTCGGTATAAGGCGCCACGTCGGCGGCTTTCAGCGTATATTTCTCGCCTTGCTCATTGCTGGCCTGGACCGCCACAATGCTGTCACCGTTCACTTCGAGCACTTTCAGTTTCGGGCCGCCTTTACGCGGTTGCACATAATCACCGACAGAAAACATATTACCTCCTCATCGTTTTAGCGATCTTCACCTTAGCCCACGCATGACGCCGGGTACAGCGTATTTCACCGATTACTGCTTATGAGGTACGCCGGTTCCATGGCATCACCTTGAGCAGTCGCGCCATGCCGCAAAAGCCCGTCACACCGGCGAACAGCAGCCCGGCTCCGACAAAACCGCTGAGCAGGAAAAAGCCGCTGGAGACGCTATAGCCCAGCACCACGCCGCAGAGTATCAACAGCCCGGCGGCAATTTGCACCTGACGCATCAGCGGCAGCGGCTGGGATTTGTCTTCAACTGTTGGCAGCCCCGCCTGCTTCCAGCCCTGAATCCCCCCCTCGACCACAAATGCCTCTGCGGGCGCGGCGGCCTGAGCAAGGCGCTCGGCATTCCCCGACGTCCGGGCGCCGGACTGGCAGTGAAAAATCACCGTATCGCCCGCCAGCGCGTTAAGTGCGCCGGGTAAGGTATCCAGCGGCACGGACCGCGCGGCGGGAATATGCTCGCGGGCATACTCGTCGGCATCACGAATATCAATCAGTTTTGCGCCTTCAGCGACGCGGGCATTGGCCTGGCGCGGTGAAAGAAGAGGAAGTGACATGGCGGCTCCTTACGGACAATAAAGGGTTTTCAGGGTGCTGATAAGCTGATGTACCGCATCGTTTTTAATGGAATAGAGAATGCGCTGCGCGTCGCGGGTGCTGTCGATAAGCCCTTCCTCACGCATGCGCGCCAGATGCTGCGACGTGGCGGAAGGACTTAGCCCCGTGGCTCGCGCAAGCTCCCCCGCGCTGGTGCCGGGCGCTCCGCACAGGGTGCAGAGGATCAGCAGCCGACGCGGGTTGCTCATCGCTTTTAAAAGTGTGGCGGCCTGCCCGGCGCTGGCCTGAAGCTGTTCGAGTTCGGTCATAATAGTTTAGGGTTTTCTTAATTAAGTGAATGCTAAACTAATCCGATGCATTAAACCAGCGTCAAAAGCGTAAAAGAGGGTAAACGCGAGGCCCGGAACTGGTACAGACGAATAAACTGGCTATGCTTACAGCGTTCTCTTTATTATTTTCAATGGATTAGATTGAACGGAGTGTTTATATGGGATTTTGGCGTATTGTTTTTACGATCCTTATACCGCCGCTGGGCGTGCTGTTGGGTAAAGGATTTGGCTGGGCGTTTATTATCAACATTCTTCTGACGCTGCTGGGCTACTTCCCCGGCCTCATTCACGCGTTTTGGGTACAGAGCAAAAGCTAGGCGCGCCACAGTAAATCGCTATAGATATCGGTCAGTACCCCCGCCGGACCAAACTGCTGCTTGATCCACCGCGTGACCTGGCCGGTTGCGGCATGCTGCGTGGCGAGCAGCATGCGCGAGTCCTGACGCGGGTTGTTAATCCGTCGGGTGACCAGCAGCCCCGCGTCTACCGCCTCGCGGACCATGTATTCCGGCAAAAAACCAATCCCTTCGCCCAGGATCTGACACTGACATTTGGTGTTAAAGTCCGGGACCAGAATTGCCTCCTGCCCGTGCAGCAGCCAGCCAACCTTTTTGTTAATGGTGTGCGCGGTATCTTCCACCATGATGTTGGGATACAGGCGCAGCTGGCTTTCCGCTATTGGTTCCGGGGTGAATGCCAGCGGGTGTTCCGGCGCGATGGCAAACACCCAGCGAATGGCGCCGATCTCTGTGTAATCAATCCCGCCGCCGTCCAGCAGCGTGTCCGGCGCGCCAATCGCGATGTTGGCCTGGTTGTTGATAATGGAGTCCCAGACGCCGTTGTAGACCTCGGTGGTCACGGTGATCTGACAGGTGGGAAACTGCTTTTTCAGCACCTGCAGCAGCCGCGCCGTGTGGCGTGGGGTATACAAAAGCTGGTTGATACAGATGCGCACCCGCGCCTCAATGCCCTGAGAAATGGTATCAATCCCGCGCTTGATGGCGTGAAAGTCGTTCAGCAGGTCGGTGGCCTTACGGTAAAAGTAAAACCCGGACTCGGTCAGCTCGATGCTGCGCGTGCTGCGGACGAACAGCACCACGTCCAGCCCGGTCTCCATGCGCTTAATGGTGTAGCTGATGGCAGATGTCGTCACGCCCAGTTCGGCGGCGGCTTTGCTGAAGCTGCCGAAGCGTGCGGCGGTAGTAAAGGCCAGCAGGTTTTCCTCGGTAAAGATGGAATTCATATCTCACTCCCTTCAGCCATCAGTTTTGAACATATTTTAACAGCGTCGTTACAACGCATTTGAAGCCGATCACAGTTCTGACTCTTTGTCGAAAGCCGCACGCAGTAAGGCTTCGTCAGGCATAAGCATAATGCAGCCAGAAGCGCTAAAAAGCGGAGAAACATAAGAAAAAGGTTGCACAGACGCACGTTTTAACCAGTTTATTGAATTTACCTCAACAATGAATTGACTGTCGATGAATCATTTTTAAGCGGATTCTTTTATCACCAGGCTGTTGCTATTCTCAGGTCAACAGAAATAAAAACATCGGGAGTCTGAATATGTCTGCGAACGAACTCGTTACTGAATTTCTGCTGGCGGCAGAAGAGGGCAATAGCGATGCGCTAAAAGCCTGTCTGGAGAAAGGCGTGGATATTAACGCCACCAATCGACAGAAAAGAACCGCCGTTATTATTGCCAGCCTGAAAAAACATTATGACTGCGTGGCGTTATTAATTGCCGCCGGGGCGGATATTGATAAACAGGATCAGACCTGCTTTAACCCTTTCCTGATTAGCTGCCTGACCAACGATATCACCCTGCTGCGCCTTGTCCTTCCTGCAAATCCGGATCTCGATCGCCTGACGCGCTTTGGCGGCGTGGGCATTACCCCTGCCAGCGAAAAAGGGCACGTGGAGATCGTGCGCGAGCTGCTGGAGAAAACGGATATCAACGTCAACCACACCAACTTTGTCGGCTGGACGCCGCTGCTGGAAGCGATCGTGCTTAACGACGGCGGTGCGAAGCAGCAGGAGATCGTCAAGCTGCTGTTGGATCACGGCGCGAACCCGCACATGACCGATAAATACGGCAAAACCCCGCTCGAGCTGGCGCGGGACAAAGGCTTCGATGCGATAGCTGACCTGCTGCTGGCGGCGGGCGCATAACGCATTCGGTCAGCCGCGTCCGGCTGGCCGTTAATTTAAAAAGCATTTTTACCGACGTGCATTTTGCACGACGGCGGCCCCCTTTTATCCGCGTTCAGGAGAAAATAATGCCCACAAAAATCGTCATAAAAAAGAACACATATTTTGACTCCGTCTCATTAATGTCCGTTTCCACCAAGGCCAATAAATTACCGGGCGTCGAGCAGGCGTTTGTCGCGATGGCGACGGAAATGAACAAAGGCGTATTAAAAAACCTCGGGCTATTAACGCCGGAATTAGCGGAAGCCAAAAACGGCGACCTGATGATCGTAATAAAAGGCGACGCGGCGAATGATGAAACCCTGGCGGCCATCGAAGCGCTGTTCACGCGTAAAGAGAGCGGCGGCACCCATGAAGCGCGCTACGCCACGATTGCCAGCGCCAAAACCCATCGCCCGGAGAGCAACCTCGCGGTGATTTCCGTCAACGGCACCTTCGCCGCCCGCGAAGCGCGCCAGGCGCTGGAAAACGATCTCAACGTGATGCTGTTTTCCGATAACGTGTCGCTCGACGACGAGCTGGCGCTGAAGCAGCTGGCGCATAAGAAAGGGCTGCTGATGATGGGGCCGGACTGCGGCACCGCCATCATCAACGGCGCGGGATTGTGCTTCGCCAACGCGGTGCGCCGCGGACCGATTGGCATCGTCGGCGCCTCCGGCACCGGCAGCCAGGAGCTGAGCGTGCGCATTCACGAATTCGGCGGCGGCGTGTCGCAGCTGATCGGTACCGGCGGGCGCGATCTCAGCGAGAAAATTGGCGGCCTGATGATGCTCGACGCCATCGACATGCTGGAAGCCGACGAGGACACCCTGGTTATCGCGCTGATCTCTAAGCCGCCAGCGCCAGCCGTAGCGGAAAAAGTGCTGGCCCGCGCGCGCGCCTGCCGCAAGCCCGTGGTTGTTTGTTTCCTCGGCCGCAGCGAACCGCCCGCCGATGAAGACGGCCTGCAGTTTGCGCGCGGCACCAAAGAGGCGGCCCTGAAGGCGGTCCTGCTCACCGGCATCAAGAAAGAGTCCCTCGATCTGCATCCGCTCAACTGGCCATTGATTGAAGAGGTGCGCGCCCGCCTGACCCGGCAGCAGAAGTACATTCGCGGCCTGTTCTGCGGCGGCACCCTGTGCGACGAGGCGATGTTCGCGGCGCTTGCGAAATTCGACGACGTCTACAGCAACATCCAGCCGGATCCGGCTAAGCGCCTGAGCGACATAAGCGTCAGTAAAGCCCATACCTTCCTCGACTTTGGCGACGACGATTTCACCAACGGCAAGCCGCACCCGATGATCGACCCGACCAACCGCATCAGCCGCCTGCTGCAGGAAGCCCGCGACCCGGAAGTCGGGGTAATTGTGATGGACTTCGTGCTGGGCTTCGGCGCGCACGAGGATCCGGTCGGCGTAATGATCGACGCCATTAAAGAGGCGCAGGCCATCGCGAAGGCCGATAACCGTCCGCTGGAAATTCTCGGCTACGTGCTCGGCACCGACCAGGATCCGCAGTCGCTGGCGCAGCAGTGCCAGCTGCTGACCGACGCAGGCGTCATCTGGGCCAGCAGCAGCACCAACACCGGATTACTGGCACGCGAATTTGTCTGCAAAGGGGAGAAAGCATAATGACGACCTTATTCAACCAGCCGCTGAACGTGATTAACGTCGGCATTGCGATGTTCAGCGACGATCTCAAAAAACAGCACGTTCCCGTCACCCAGCTCGACTGGACGCCGCCGGGGCGGGGCAATATGCAGGTCGTTGAAGCGCTCGATCGGCTGGCGGAAAAACCGCTGGCGGAGAAAATCGCCGCCGCTAACCAAATCGCCCTTGAGCGCATTATTCAGTCTCATCCGGTGCTGGTGGGCTATGACCAGGCCATTAACGTTGTGCCGGGCATGACCCGCACCACCATTCTGCACGCCGGTCCGCCTGTCGCCTGGGAGAACATGTGCGGGGCGATGAAGGGGGCGGTCACCGGGGCGCTGGTGTTTGAAGGGCTGGCGAAAGATCTGGACGATGCGGCAAGGCTCGCCGCCTCCGGAGAAATTACCTTCTCGCCGTGCCACGAGCACGACTGCGTGGGCTCGATGGCGGGCGTCACCTCCGCGTCGATGTTTATGCACATCGTGGAGAACAAAACCTACGGCAACCGCGCGTTCACCAACCTCAGCGAGCAGATGGCGAAGATCCTGCGCATGGGGGCCAACGACCAGAGCGTGATCGACCGCCTGAACTGGATGCGCGACGTGCTCGGCCCGATGCTGCGCGACGCGATGAAGATCGTCGGCGAAATCGACCTGCGCCTGATGCTGGCCCAGGCGCTGCACATGGGCGACGAGTGCCACAACCGCAACAACGCGGGCACCACGCTGCTGATCCAGGCGCTGACGCCGGGGCTGATTCAGGCGGGCTACCCGGTGGAGCAGCAGCGCGAGGTGTTCGAGTTTGTCGCCAGCAGCGACTACTTCTCCGGCCCGACGTGGATGGCGATGTGTAAGGCCGCGCTGGACGCCGCTCACGGCATTGAGTACAGCACCGTCGTCACCACCATGGCGCGTAACGGATACGAGTTTGGCCTGCGCGTTTCCGGCCTGCCGGGGCAGTGGTTCACCGGCCAGGCGCAGCAGGTAATTGGCCCGATGTTCGCGGGCTATAAGCCGGAAGACTCCGGGCTGGACATCGGCGACAGCGCCATCACCGAAACCTACGGCATTGGCGGCTTTGCGATGGCGACGGCCCCGGCAATCGTTGCGCTGGTGGGCGGCACGGTGGAGGAAGCCATCGACTTTTCCCGCCAGATGCGCGAAATCACCCTCGGCGAAAACCCGAACGTCACCATTCCGCTGCTCTCGTTTATGGGCATTCCGACCGCTATCGACATCACCAAAGTCGCGGGCAGCGGCATTCTGCCGGTGATTAACACCGCCATTGCTCATAAAGAGGCGGGCATCGGCATGATTGGGGCGGGCATCGTTCACCCGCCGTTTAGCTGTTTTGAAAAGGCGCTGTTGACCTTCCGCGATCGCTACTTTTTATAAGGCATGCATCCATGAAAAACATGAAGCTGGAGTGGAAAAGAGGTGACTGGGCGGCGTATTTCGGGTTGATGACCAATAACCTGACCAATTTGCTGACCATGATGGGGCTGCTCATTTTTGTCGTCGGCATCCCGAAGGAGATTGTTTATGGACGCATCGCGCCGGCCTTCGGGCTGGCGGTGCTGGTCGCGAGTATTTGCTACGCCTGGTTCGGCATGCAGATGGCGCGCGCCACCGGGCGTAAGGATGTGACCGCGCTGCCGTCCGGCCCGAGCGCGCCGTCGATTTTTACCGTGACTTTCCTGGTGCTGATGCCGGTTTATCAGCAGACCGGCGATGCGGACTTCGCGATCCAGATTGGCCTGGTGTGGTGCTTCGTGGAGGCGATGATCCTCGCGGGCGGTTCGTTCCTGGGGGAAACCATCCGCAAGATGATCCCGCGTACCGTGCTGCTGTCGTGCCTCTCCGGTTTGGGCCTGCTGCTGCTGGCGATGAACCCGATGCTGCAGGCGTTCGAAGCGCCGACCGTGTCGTTTATCGTGCTGCTGCTGATCTTCATCAACTGGTTCGGTAAAAAGCCGATTTTCGCCCGTATCCCGACCGGTCTGCTGCTGTTGATTGCCGGTACGGCACTGGCGTGGATCTCCGGCCTGCAAAGCCCGGAAGCGATTAAAGCGTCCATGTCATCCTTCGGCTTTAACCCGCCGGAAGTGCACGTGGACAGCTTCATGCAGGGCCTGCCGCACGCGCTGCCGTATCTGGCCTCTGCCGTGCCGCTGGGGCTGGCGAACTACATCTTTGACCTGGAGAACATCGAAAGCGCCCACGCGGCGGGAGATGCGTACCCGACGCGTAAGGTGATGCTGGCGAACGGTCTGGCGTCGATGCTCGGCTGCCTGATGGGGAACCCGTTCCCGGTGACGGTCTACGTTGGCCACCCTGGCTGGAAAGCGATGGGCGCGAGCATCGGCTATACGCTGGCCTCCGGCGTGACCATGTTCATCGTGCCGCTGTTCGGGCTGGGGGCATTTATGCTCGCCATTATTCCGATGACCGCCATCGTGCCGATTCTGGTGTTTATCGGCGTCGTCACCGCCAACCAGGTGGTGAGGGAAACGCCCAAAGTGGAGGTGCCGGTGATCTTCATCTGCCTGTTCCCGTGGATCGCCAACTGGGCGCTGACCATGATGAACAGCGTGATGGGGGCGGCGGGCACCAGCGCGGCGAAGATCGGCACCGACGTGCTGCACAGCAAAGGAATTTACTACGAAGGCCTGGTGCATCTCGGCAACGGCGCGCCGCTCGCCAGCATGCTGTGGGGCTGTATCGCCATTTTCGCCATCATCAACAAGCCGCTGCGCGGAGCCGTTGCGGCCGCCGTCGGGGCGCTGCTGGCGCTGTTTGGCGTGATCCATGCCCCGGTGGTGGGCTTTGCCGAGGGCAGTTCGCTGATGTTCGTCACCGCGTATCTGATGATGGGCGGCATGTTTGTGGTGAAGCATGTGCTGGATATCTCTGTTACTCCCCCTTTCCCTGTGGGAGAGGGCCGGGGTGAGGGCACCAGAACGCACCTTCTAAAGGACACAAAATGAAAGAGCTTATGGTCGTCGCCATCGGCGGCAACAGCATTATCAAAGACAACGCCAGCCAGTCGATTGAACACCAGGCGCAGGCGGTGAAAGCGGTGGCAGAGTCGGTGCTGGAAATGCTGGCATCCGACTATGACATCGTGCTCACCCACGGCAACGGCCCCCAGGTGGGGCTGGATCTGCGCCGCGCCGAAATCGCCCACGAGCGGGAAGGGCTGCCGCTAACCCCGCTGGCAAACTGCGTGGCGGACACCCAGGGCGGGATTGGCTACCTGATCCAGCAGGCGCTCAACAATCGCCTGGCCGCGCGCGGGGAGCAAAAAGCGGTCACGGTCGTCACGCAGGTGGAGGTGGATAAAAACGATCCGGGCTTTACTCACCCTACCAAACCTATCGGTGCGTTCTTCACCGAGGCGCAGCGCGACGAGCTGCAGCAGGCACACCCGGACTGGCATTTTGTCGAGGATTCAGGCCGTGGCTACCGTCGCGTGGTGGCCTCACCGCAGCCGCTGCGCATCGTTGAGGCCGACGCCATCAAAACGCTGACGCAAAAAGGCTTTGTGGTGATCGGCGCGGGCGGCGGCGGAATACCCGTGATTCGCAGCGAGCAGGGCGACTACCAGAGCGTCGATGCGGTGATTGATAAAGATCTCTCTACCGCGCTGCTGGCACGCGAGATCGGTGCCGACGTGCTGGCGATCACCACCGGCGTGGAGAAGGTGTGCATCAACTTCGGCAAGCCGAACCAGCAGGCGCTGGACACCGTCAGCGTGGCGCAGATGACGCGCTACAGGGAAGAGGGCCACTTCCCGGCGGGCAGCATGCTCCCCAAAATCGTCGCCTCGCTGGAATTTTTACACCACGGCGGCAGGCGCGTGATTATCACCTCGCCGGACAGCCTGCCCGCGGCGCTGCGCGGGGAAACCGGCACCCATATTGTTAATGAAGGAAGATAAGATGAGTGAAAACAAAAGCCGCCGCGAATTTATCAGCCACAGCGGCAAAATGGTCACCGCCTGCGCGCTGTTTGGCGCCACCGGATCCGTCGCGTATGCTGCTGACTCCGCGAAGCCAACCTGCGAGACGGGCAAACCGATGAGCATCACCGCGAAACATTACTATCTGGACAACGTGCTGCTCGAAGCCGGGTTTAACGTCGACGGCGGCGTGGCGACGAGCACCCGCACCGAGCTGAAAACGCTGGAGATTAAAGACGGGAAGATCGTCGCCCTGCGCGATAACAAGCGCCACGCCGACGCCACGCTGCCGCACTACGATGCGGGCGGCAAGCTGATGCTCCCGGCGATGCGCGACATGCACATTCACCTGGATAAAACCTTTTACGGCGGTCCGTGGCGCTCCCTGAACCGCCCCGCGGGCACGACGATTCAGGACATGATCCGCCTTGAGCAGAAGCTGCTGCCGGAGCTACAGCCCTACACCCAGGAGCGCGCGGAAAAGCTGATCGATCTGATCCAGTCGAAAGGCTCCACCATCGCCCGCAGCCACTGCAATATCGAGCCGACCTCCGGCCTGAAGAATCTGGAAAACCTGCAGGCGGTTTTATCGCGCCGTAAGCCCGGCTTTGACTGCGAAATCGTCGCTTTTCCGCAGCACGGGCTGCTGCTGTCAAACTCAGAAAAACTGATGCGCGAGGCGATGCAGGCCGGAGCGCACTACGTGGGCGGGCTGGATCCTACCAACGTCGACGGCGCGATGGAGAAATCCCTCGACGCCATGTTCCAGATTGCGCTGGACTACGACAAAGGGGTGGATATCCACCTGCACGAAACCAGCCCGGCGGGCGTGGCGGCGGTGAATTACATGGTCGAGACCGTGGAGAAAACGCCGGAGCTGAAGGGCAAGCTGACCATCAGCCACGCCTTTGCGCTGGCGACGCTCAACGAGCAGCAGGTGGATGAGATCGCCACCCGCATGGCGGCGCAGCGGGTGACCATCGCCTCCACCGTGCCGATTGGCACCCTGCATATGCCGCTGAAGCAGCTGCGCGAGAAGGGCGTGTTCGTGATGACGGGGACCGACAGCGTCATCGACCACTGGTCGCCGTACGGTCTGGGGGACATGCTGGAGAAGGCGAATCTATACGCTCAGCTCTACATCCGCCCGAACGAGCAGACGCTCTCGCGCGCGCTCGGTATTGCCACCGGCGACGTGCTGCCGCTGAACGACAAAGGCGAGCGCGTGTGGCCGAAAGCGCAGGACGACGCCAGCTTTGTGCTGGTGGATGCCTCCTGCTCCGCCGAGGCCGTGGCGCGCATTTCACCTCGCACCGCGACGTTCCATAAGGGCAACCTTGTCTGGGG
Organism: Enterobacter sp. DNB-S2; assembly: GCF_019443845.1. NCBI lineage: Bacteria > Pseudomonadati > Pseudomonadota > Gammaproteobacteria > Enterobacterales > Enterobacteriaceae > Enterobacter > Enterobacter sp. DNB-S2. The sequence continues at coordinate 4,328,247 of NZ_CP050520.1, read as the reverse complement.
CTCGGTGGGTTGACGTGCATTTCTCCCTCTCCCTGTAGGAGAGGGTTGGGGTGAGGTGCATTTCTCCCTCTCCCTGTGGGAGAGGGTTGGGGTGAGGGCATCAGGCCGCACTTCCGTAGGTCGGGTAAGGCGAAGCCGCCACCCGACAATGCAGTATACTGCTATGCATATTCTTAAAGAGGGATCTGCCATGGCACAAAATATCTACGACAATCCGGCGTTTTTTGAAGGCTACGCCCGGCTTCCACGCTCGGTGCAGGGTCTGGACGGCGCGCCGGAGTGGCCCGCGCTAAAAGGCATGCTGCCGGATTTAACCGGCAAATCGGTTATCGATCTCGGCTGCGGCTACGGCTGGTTCTGCCGCGCGGCCCGCGAGCTGGGCGCTGCTGACGTCACTGGGGTCGATATCTCAGAAAAGATGCTCGCCCGCGCGGCGGAGCTTACCGCTGACCCACAGATTCACTATCAGCGTAGCGATCTGGAATCTCTTAAGCTCAACGAGAACAGCCTCGATCTGGTCTATAGCTCGCTGGCGCTGCACTACCTGCCGGAACTGGATACGCTATTCGCCAGGGTTCAGCGCGCGCTCAAGCCCGGCGGCAGCCTGGTGTTCTCAATGGAGCACCCGATCTACACCTGCGCCACCCGTCAGGGCTGGCTGACCGACGATAACGGCGAGCGGTTCTGGGGCGTGAACCATTATCAGGATGAAGGCAAACGCGTCAGCAACTGGCTGGCGGACGGGGTGGTTAAATACCACCGCACGCTCGGCACCACGCTTAACGCGCTGATCGGGGCCGGATTAACGATAAGCGACGTCAACGAGTGGGGGCCAGCGCAGGCGCAGATTGACGCCTGGCCCGCGCTGGCCGAAGAGGCGGAGCGCCCGATGCTGGTGCTGATCGCCGCCCGTAAGGCTCAGTAACCCACCTTATACACCCGCCCGCTCTGCACGCCTTCCACGCTGCGGCGATAGGCCTGCGCCACGGTTGCGGCGGGAACGCTCTCAAAGCCCGGGAAGAAGCCGTCGTACGTTTCGACGGATTCGGTGAGTACCGTCGGGCTAATCAGGTTGATGCGGATCCCGCGCGGCAGCTCGCAGGCTGCGGCGCGGACAAACCCTTCCAGCGCCGCATTCACCGTGGTGGCATTCACGCCCTGCGCAATCGGCTCGTGCGCCACGATGCCGCTTATCAGCGTAATCGAGCCGCCTTCGTTCAGATAATGCTGGCCGGTCAGCGCCAGGCGCACCTGCCCGAGCAGCTTGTCCTGCAGGCCCTGGTTGAAGTCGCTGTCCTTCATGGTCGCGAGCGGGCCAAAGTAAAGGCCACCGCTGGCGGAGACAATCGCATCCACCGGGCCGATTTTCTCAAACAGCGCCTGGACGCTCGCCTGCGAGGTGATATCCACCTGCTCGTCGCCCTGAGTGCGGCCGACGCGGATGACCTCGTGGCGACGACTCAGCTCTTCCGTTACCGCACGACCAACCGTACCGCTGGCACCAATAATGACGATTTTCATAGCTGACTCCTTATGTTGTGAGCCCCCATTCTTTAATAAATAAAAATGGAGATAAACTGGGCTAAAGTTAGAAGATTGCTAACCAGGAGTTTGTAATATGGATAAGCTTCGCAGCATGGAGACCTTTATTGCCGTGGTTGAAAGCGGCAGCTTTACCGGTGCGGCGGCACGGCTGGAGATGTCGGCGGTAATGGTGGGGAAATACGTTGCGCTGCTGGAATCACAGCTCGGTACCCGCCTGCTGGAGCGTAACACGCGGCGCCAGAGCCTGACCGACGCCGGGCGGGTCTATTTCGACGAGGCGAAGCGGGTGCTGGAGCAGGTCGCGATCGCCGAAAGCGCCGTGGAACGCCTGCGCGCCGTGCCGTCCGGCACCCTGCGCGTGACCGCACCCACCTCGTTTGGCGGCAGCGCGATCGCGCCGCTTACGGCCTCTTTTTTACAACGCTACCCGGAAGTGCGCATCGAGCTGGATCTCACCAACCGGATGGTGGATCTGGTGGAGGAGGGTATCGATCTGGCCATTCGTATTGGCGACATTCACAACGACGATCTGGTGGCGAAATACCTCTGCCCTTACCGGATGGTGATCTGCGCCGCGCCGGACTATCTTGCGCGCTACGGTACGCCGCAAACCCCTGCCGATCTGGTGGATCATCTCTGCCTGTCCCACAGCGTGTGGACCGCGCGCAACGAGTGGCGGCTGCCGGGCGTCGAGGGCGAAGTGCGCTGGAAGCGGGATGCGGTCTTAAGATGCAACGACGGCTACGGGCTGCGGATGGCCGCGAGAGCCGGGGCGGGACTGCTGCTGCAGCCGGAGGTTCTGGTGGCGGAAGATCTGGAAAGCGGCAGGCTGGTGCGGGTGCTGGAGGCGTATATTCCGGCGCCGAGACCCGTGCATTTGCTGTGGCGTCAGGATTTACGACCTCTCCCTAAGCTAACGGAATTTATCGCCCATATTCTGCTAAGATTGGGCACACTATAAAAAAAGAAGGTATGCAAAGAATGTCTGTGAATAAACTCGCCAGCAGCGCGCAGGGCCTGCAATCATCTGCCATCCGTGAATTGTTAAAACATAGCAAAATGGCCGGCGTCATTTCGCTGGGTGGGGGGATTCCTAACCCGGCCTTGTTCGATCACGAAGGGCTGAAAATTGCCGCTGATGCCGTATTATCACAGCATTTTGGTGAGGCCTTTCAGTACGGTCTGACCGAAGGCGTACCGGGGCTGCGGGAAGAAATTCAGCGCATCTGCGAAGGGCGCGGGATCCGCTGCAAGGCGGATGATGTGCTCGTGACCTCCGGTTCACAGCAGTCCCTCGACGTGCTGGCGCGTGCATTAATTAACCCGGGCGATACCGTTGTGGTTGAGCGTCCAACCTATCTTGCTGCGCTGCAGGTATTTGGCCTGGCGCAGGCGAATTTTGAATCCGTTGGCACCGACGGCGACGGAATGAAGGTCGACGAGCTTGAAGCGCTGGCGGCAAATAAAACCATCAAAGCGGTCTATATTGTTCCGACGTTTGGCAACCCTGGCGGGGTAACCCTTTCTGAGGCGCGTCGCAAACAGCTGGTGGAATTATCGAAGCGCTATGACTTCGTCATTATTGAAGACGATCCGTACAGCGAAATTAATTATACCGATGAAGTTTTCCGCCCGTTAATTGCCCATGCCAAAGATATCGGCAACGAAGAGAACGTGGTGTATACCTCAACCTTCTCCAAAATTCTTGCTCCAGGAACCCGCGTGGGCTGGGTGCTGGTGCCGGAATGGCTGAAGCGCGCAGTAGTAAACCTTAAGCAAACCACCGACCTGCACACCAGCACGCTGTCGCAGCTGATGACGTATGAATACCTGAAAACCGGTCGTCTGCCCGCTCAGATTAAAACGATCCGCGAAGCCTATCGCCAGAAATACCAGACGTTCGCAACCGAGCTGGAGGCCGAGCTGGGCGATGTGATGTCGTTCCACAAGCCGAAGGGCGGCATGTTCCTGTGGGCGAATATGAAAAATGGTAGTAATACCACCCGCTGGCTGGAAAAAACGTTAAGTAACGGCGTAGTATTTGTGCCGGGCGAATTTTTCTACTGCAATGAGCCAGACCATTCTACGCTGCGTATGTCGTTTGTCACGCCAACGGATGAAGAGCTGAAGGAAGCGGTTCAACGCCTGAAAAAATCGCTGTAAAAGACCTGCGCATAATGGTTTTCCTGCCGTTATGCGCAATACGCGTTCAGGCGGCACGGGCCGCGATCGTCCATGGAGATCTCCATGTTTGAATTTCTGTTCGGTGTCGTTACGCACACGCCCGCCTGGGTGTGGGTGCTGTTTATCTTCCTTATCTCTCGCGGCATTAAAGCCCGCAGGCCTGCCACCGTTACGCTGGAGAGGCTTGCCATCATTCCGGCAATATTTCTAATCTGGGATATCTACGATCTGGTGGTCTACCGCACCCTGACGCCCGGAACTGTCGCATTGTGGACGGCGGGGATCCTCGCCGGGGCCGCGCTGGGGTATATCCTGATTAAGCAGGCGGTTATCACCCGCGCAGATGCGCCGCGCACCCTTTACCGCCAGGCAGACTACACCGCGCTGCCGTTTATGATGCTGGCGTTCGGCGTCAAGTATGTGCTGGGCGTGATGAGCGCGGTCTCTCCCCAGACGATGCAGCAGCCCGCCATGAGCGCGCTGGCGATCGTCTCCGGCGGCGTGTTTGCCGGCGTGTTTCTCGGGAAATTTGCGCGTTACGTTGGGGTGTATAACAGCGCCGCACCGCGCCCGGCGGAGTAAGGTTATTCTGTCGCGTGTGCCAGCGTGCGATCTGCAGCATCGCCGCTGAGTGCTCGCGTGACTTCATGGATCCGCCAGATTTTCCCTTTACGCAGCGCGGCAAACAGGTAAACCTCGATCTCTGCCTGACGACCATCAGGAAAGGTGACCGTCACAATATGCCGGTCAGCCAGAAGTTCGTCATGACAGGCTATCTCCACCACGGTAAAGGCGATTGCGCGGATTTGTGAGCTGACGTGGCTCAGATGCTGGACAAAACCCCGGTAGTCAAGCGCGTGACCGTCCGTAAACTGCTGGTAATCGGGCGTAAATACCTCTGCCGGATCGATATCGCCGTTGAATAAGCGGGTTAACAGGCAGGCCATCTTTTCGCGCTGCGCGGCGTTGTCGGCGTGGGATATCAGGGACGTGATAATGCTCATGCGGGCTCCTTATGTGGTTGAATCACCATTATCCTTGACAGCAGAAGTCGCAGTTTCTCTAATACGCCGAAGAATAACGATTTTCGGTCAAAATGATATGGTCAGTGTTGAAACGCTCCTTCATCCCGGCGGGTACCGAACGCCCTGGCACAGTCATCGCACCGGCCAGCTGTGGCGCATTGCAGCGGGGCTGCTGGTCATTGAGACGCAGCAGGCGAGATCGGTCGTACCGGCAAAACACATCGGCTGGATCCCTCCGGATCGGCAGCACGCCGCTTTTTCCGAAAGTGCGGTAGAAGGCTGCGCTATCTTTCTTGACCCCGCCGTGTGCGCAATGCTTCCCGATGCGCCCGCGCTGTTCGAGCCCGACGATCTCACCCATGCACTGTTTTCCCGTTTATGCGATGCAGAGAGCGAGTACGATCCGCGAAAGCTTACTTTGCTGCTGGATGAGCTTGCCCTGACGCCCCAGGCTCGCTTTTCTCTGCCCGTGCCGACGGATCCGCGTCTGAAGAACGTGGTCAGCCATTTGCTGCAGTGTGTCGATGATAACCAGACGGTCGAGAGCCATGCTATTCATGCTGGGATGAGCGTGCGTACGTTCAACCGTCGGTTTAGCGCCCAGACCGGAATGAACTTTGTTAACTGGCGGCAGCTGGCTCGCGTCATGCGGGCAATGGAGTGGCTGGCGGCGGGGAAGCCGGTAGGGTGGATTGCGCTGTCCTGCGGCTACAGCAGCGTCAGCGCATTTATTGAGGTTTTCAGAGCATGGACCGGTAAAACGCCGGGGCAGTGGGCGATTAAAGAAGGCCCTTTTGGGCGAAGGTAATGCGCGTGGCTGCGTTGAGATCCAGCTCTTTTAACGACTCCGGATTAACCCAGGCGATCTCCTGAAACTCTTCATTAAACGTGACTTCCCGGTTGGCGCTGATGCAGTCGAAGATCAGATAGATCATGTAAATCTCCTCAGTGGTGCCATCGGCGTAGGTTTTCACCCTGATGTCATCGCGAAAAGCCCATGGCGTAACCGAGACAATCTCCAGCGCTTCGCCCAGCTCTTCGCGGATCTCACGGCGCAACGCCTGTTCCATGGTTTCGCCCGGCTCCATTCCACCGCCGGAGAGAGCCCACTGGCCGGGGAACACGCCGCGATCGTCGGCCATTTTACACAGGAGGTAGGCACCGTCATTCTGGATGATGGGGCAGACAATGGTTCGTTGGCGCATGATTTCTTCCTGAAAAAGTATTGATAGGTGAAGTGTTTACCGAATCAGGCTACATCCGGCTGGCCAGATTTTCGCTTAGCCATGACGTCCGCAACGGTCTTTATACGGCTTAGCTCCTCCTGCGTCCTGGGGTTGGATTGCGCTTCCCAGATATCGACGTTCAGCTGTAAGTTAAGCCAAAATTCAATCGTGGTATCAAAGGCTTTTGCCAGTTTGATCGCCATATCGGCAGTCAGCTTGCGATTGTTATTGACCAGCGCGCTGATGGTGTTGCGGTGAACATTGAGCATCTCCGCCAGATCGCTGATTTTCAGATTGAGCGGTTCAAGATACTCATACTGCAACACGTCGCCCGGCGTGGTGGGTTTGCGGAGTGCCTGTTGAAGTGTCATAGGTGATGCCTCACTTGTGTTGCGTGTACTTGTGTGGAGAGAGGTAGAGATCTTCTGCTTTACCCTCTGTCCAGCGAAATACGAGCCTGTATTGCCTGTTTACCCGGATTGAGGAATATCCCTTCAGTGGAGGATTCAATGCTTCATACATATTGCCCGGTGGCGATCGCAAATCCCTGTGCGAGGTTGCTGCCCTGATGATATCGAGCTTTCTCGCAAGCGCTGTTTCCAGATTTGCAGGAATAACATTGCTCGATCTGCCGTAAAGAAAAAAATCCTCAAGCCATTGATCCCGAAAATAACTAATCATAATGGTGCTGAGCTCCAGTCCTTGAAGCTGATTGAATAGTAATGCACTCCTGCACAGTGCGCAAGTGCGTTTTTGTCTGCGGTTAATATTACCTTGGCGATGGCTGAAGGGAAGTGGGATGCATGACTAAAGATTAATATTTCGAGGTAGGTTCCAGTTCTGACGTGCGGTTAAATACCCGGCGGCGCTGCGCTTGCAAGGGCCTCCGGGTATGTAGGCCGGGTAAGGCGGAGCCGCCACCCGGCGATTGACTATCGCTCCCTCAGCGCCTCTTTCGCCCGGTTAAACGGCTTGATCAGATAATCCAGCACCGTTTTCTCGCCGGTCTTAATGTCCACCGTCGCAATCATCCCCGGCACAATCGAGAAGTGCCTGCCCGCCTTATTCACCAGGTAATCCTGGCTGGTGCGGATAAACACCCGGTAATAGAACACCTCCGGCTTGGCCTCGTCCTGGATGGTGTCCGGAGAGATCGTTTCGACGACCCCGTGCAGGCCGCCGTAAATGGCGTAATCGTAGGCGGTGATTTTAACCAGCGCCTCCTGGTTCGGGTGGATAAAGGCGATATCGCGCGGCGACAGGCGGGTTTCGATCAGCAGGTGATCGTCCACCGGCACAATCTCCATCAGCTCGCCGTTGGGCGGGATCACGCCGCCGATGGTGGTGACCTTAATGTTTTTCACGATCCCGCGCACCGGGGATTTTACCGTCAGACGGGTGACGGAATCCTGGCGGCCTTTGAGGATCGCCGAAACCATATCCACCTCGGCGTTGGCCTTGGATAACGCCTCGCGCGCCTGAACGTAATACTGCGAGCGTACGTCGGTGAGCTTCAGCTCCAGATCGCTTTTCTGCCGCTGCAGGCGCAGTACCTCCACGTGGCTGGCGGCGCCGGTTTTGACCAGCCGCTGGGTGATGGCCAGCTCCTTGTTGGCGAGATCTAACGCGGCGCGCAGCTCCCGTTGGGTATCCTCCAGCTGCGCGCGGCGGGAGTTGTAGAGGCGCGTTTCGTCAGCAATCAGATCCGGCCACTTTGCCAGCGAAGGGGGGAACTTCAGCGGGAGATCGTTCACCTCGGCGTACAGGCGGGCGCTGGAGGCCAGTGAGGCCCGGTAGCGCGCCGCGCTTTCGCCGACGTTCGATTCGGAACGCGTTGGATCGAGCCGCGCCAGCACCTGCCCGGCCTGCACCTGATCGCCCTCGTGGACGTTCAGCTCGGTGAGGATCCCGCCGTCGAGAGACTGTAAGACCTGCTCGCGCGAGCTGGGGATCACTTTACCCGAGCCGGTTGATACCTCATCCAGCACGCCAAACCACGCCCAGACGCCCAGCACCACAAACATCAGCAGCGAGAAGATCACGATCCGACGCGCGCCGGTATAGCCGCTTTCGGAGTCGAGGGCGTTATCCAGATCGTCCATTGCCGCCACGTCACGCTGACTGATTTTCATTTTTCCACTCCCGTCCGGTTGCTGCCTGCTGCTGTTGCTGCTGCATACGGCTGTTGTTCAGCGCCTGGGCTTTTGGCGCATCCATCACCAGCATCCCCTCTTTTAACACCACGACGCGCTCCACCAGTTCCAGCACCGGTACGCGATGCGTGGCGACAATCAGGGTGCGATGCCCGAGCCAGTCGCCCAGACGCTGGATGAATTCCCGCTCGGTGTGCTCGTCCAGCGAGGCGGTGGGTTCATCCATCAGCACAATATTCGGATCGCGCAGCAGCATTCGCGCCAGCAGAATCGACTGGCGTTGCCCGCCGGATAATCCCACGCCGTTTTCCGTGATCGGGTAGTCCAGCCCCTTGGGCAGCTTCTGCACGAAGCCTGCCGCGCCGGTCAGCTCCAGCGCCTCGAAAATCTCTTCGTCGGTGGCGCGCGGCATGCCGAGGGTGATGTTTTCGCGCAGGGTGCCGTAAAACAGACGGGCGTTCTGGGTCATAAAGCCGACGTTGCGCCGGACGTCGGCGACGTCGAGATGCGGCAGGCTGAAGTTATCAAGCCGCAGCTCGCCGGCCGCCAGATCCATCCCGCCCGCCATGGCCTGCAGCAGGGTCGATTTGCCCGCGCCGTTGCGCCCAAGGATCGCCACTTTTTCTCCCGGCATGATCTCCAGCCGGTTAATGCGCAGCGCCATGCGCGGATCGTCCGGCTGATAGCGGAACTGCGCCTGCTCGAAGAGGTAATGACCGCGCAGCACGTCCTGGCGGATCGGCGTCTCCTCGCGCTGATTTTCGGTGGGAAGCTGCATGATGCTGTCCAGCCCTTCTTTTGCCGCTTTGACCTGCTGCCAGCGCGCCAGCACGCCGCACAGCGTCGCCATCGGGGCGATCATGCGGGAGGCCAGCATCGACGCGGCGACCACCGAACCGGTGGTCAGGGTGCCGTCGATCACCATCGGGGCGCCGACCACAATCACCCCGGCGTAGACCAGGCTCTGAATGGTCATCCCCCAGCTAATCAGGTTCTGCGTCAGCTCGCGGGTGCGCAGGCCGGATTCTGCGGTGATCTGGATATAGCTGTTCCACTGCTGCAAAAAGCGGTTTTCCGCCTGCATCAGCTTGATGTCCTCCAGCCCCTGCACGCTCTCCACCAGCACCGCGTTGCGCAGGGTCGATTCATGAGCCGACTGCTTTGCCAGCTCCGCCAGCTTCTTCTGCAGCAGCAGGCCGGGCAGGACCATGATCACCGCCGCGACCGGGGCGATCCACGCCAGCTGCGGGGCGATGATCGCCAGCACCACCACGAACAGGAGAAAGAACGGCAGGTCGACAATGGTCGAAATGGTGGACGAGGTGACCATCTCACGGATCTGCTCCAGCTCGCGCAGCTGAGAGATAAAGCTGCCGGTGGAGCGGGGGATCGCGCTGTTGCGCAGCCGCAGCGCGTGGCCGAAGACGCGATCCGAAACGCGCATGTCCGAGCGCTTGCCGAGCAGATCCATAATGTGCCCGCGCGCCACGCGCAGCACAAAGCCAAACAGGGTGGCAATCAGCACCCCGATGGTCAGGACGTAAAGCGTCGGGTAGGACTGCGCGGGGATCACCCGGTCATAGACCTGCATGGAAAAGACGATCCCGGAGAGCGACAGCACGTTGATAAAGAGGGCGGCCAGCATGACCCAGCTGTAGGGGCGCAGGTCGCGCATCACCAGCCGGTAGAGCCAGTCCGGACGGTATTTTGAGATATAGGCATCCACGCGGCTGTCCTTCAGCGCGGCGAGTGGACGCAGGGCAATGACGTGGCGGATAGCGGGCAGCATCGCCGTCATCGACAGCCGGTTGGTGTAGGTCTCATCGTCGAAAAAGCTGACCTCCAGCGTATCGTCCCCGTCGAAATGCTCGATCACGCCGATCCTGCCGTCATTCATCGCCACCACCACCGGCAGACGCCAGCTGTTGATCGCCTGCCGATCGTCGGTAAGGAGCTGAAACGACAGCCCCGCTTCGCGGGCCAGCTGGGTGAGGGCGGGCACCATCGGTTTGCCTTTCAGCCACGGTGCGCCTGCGATCAGCGCGCCGGGCGAGCAGGCCACGCGGTAGCGCGTGGCGACAAAGCCAAAGGCCTGCGCCCATTGCGCCAGCGCCTCATCCGTCATCGTTTCGCCCTGCGGGATTTCGCGTTGCTTCATGGCTGGATCTCCACGGTCTGGATGGTGCGGTTATCAAGATCGAACGCGTGACGCAGCTGCCCGGTGTTATACAGGCAGTTGAGCTGCAGCTGGTGCAGCTGACCGAGGGTCTGCTGCTGGGTGAAGCGCGCCTGGTAGACCTCCTGCTCGGCGTTGAGCACGTCGAGGAGCGGGCGCGAGCCGAGATCGAGATACTGCTGCTGGTACAGTTCGCGGGTGCGGGCGCTGAGGGCTTCCTGGCGACCCTGGATTTGCAGCGTGCTTTGCAGGCTCATCACCTGGCTGCGGGCTTCCAGCAGTTTCTGGCGGACATCAAGGCGCGTGCGCTGAACGGTGGACTGCGCCGCCTCCACCGCGTGTCCGGCAGCGTTACGCCGGGCGGTGAGGCCGCCGCCCTGGTAGAGCGGCATCTGCACTTTCACCCATGCGGAATACTGGGTGCGATCCCGGGTTTCGCTCCCCGCGTAGCGATCGTTCATATAGTGACGCACCTCCGGCTCCAGCGAGACGGTTGGCGTCATCTGCGCGTCGGCGTAGTCGAGGTTAGCCTGGGCGACGTTAGCCTGCGCCCAGGCGGCAAGCACCGCGGGCACCAGACGGTCATCCGGCTCGGCGATGTCGCAGCTCCGGCCCAGCTTTTGCGGAAAGTCATTGCTGATGGCGTTCAGGCTGTTCCAGCCGAGAAAGCTCATCAGCGTGGCGCGGGCGCTGTCCAGGCTGGCCTGGTACTGCATCAGCTGGGCGCGCGCGCCTTCGATACGGGCATCGGTCTGCACCACGTCAGAGAGCGACGTGGCCCCTTCGTCGTTACGCTGGCGGGTCAGCGTGCCAATCGAGGAGAGAGCGTCGAGCTGTTCTTTAGCGGTGTCGACCATCTGCTGCAAGGTTTGCACCTGCACCATGGCGATGGCGGTATCGTGGGCAATAGTGTCGATACTCACCAGCACGTTGGCCTGCTGCTGGGCAACGCCCGCGCTCTCGGCCCGCACCTGGCTGTCCACTTTGCCAAAGTCGTAGAGCATTTGTGACAGAGAAAGCACCAGCGACGGCGTAAAGCCGTTCTGGTCGCCGTCATGGGAATAACCGTTGTCCACGCCGGCATTAATCTGCGGATAGTATTTTGATTTAGCGACGTCCACCTCTTCGCTCTGCTGGTAGAGTTTCCCCACGGCTTCGCTGATGGCCGGGTGCCAGGTGACGGCGCGGTTGACGGCATCGCCAAGCTGCAGCGAACCGGGGGCGGCTTTGCCAGCCGCAGGTGCGACGCGGCCATTGAGCGAGGGGAGTTCCTGCGTTTCGCGAAGCTGTCCGGTATTGATGATTGCCGCCGGGTTCGCGCAAAGAGCGGGCACAGATATCAGGCAGCACGAGAGCCACCAGTGAGGCATCTTCATTCCCATGTCATGTCCCTATTAAAAAAATACGGCTTTATTATTTATGCCCGGGCGCTGTGCGCCCGGGTCATCTCTTGCAGGTGCTATCAGGTAATGATGTGTTGCTGGTTAACAAGCTCGTCGTAGGTGGTCTGAACGCCATCAAGCGTAACGAGCGTGGTATTAGTGTAGGTGCCTCCCGCACCGTCACGGTCGATGGAGATCACGGTATTGCCATTACTATTAGTGACATGGAGATAATTCCCCAGCGTCGCGGCGCTACCGTTCCAGCCCACCAGCAGATCGCCGATGTCGATTTTGTCCCCCTGCGCCAGCGAGAAGCCGGTCCAGTGATCGCCCGCGGTGCTGCTGACGTTACCCGCCGTGGCATTCCCCACGGTACTGTTCAGCACCTGGTAAATCAGCGTATCGCCGTAGGCCGTACCGGTGATGGCGTCGTTATGTTCCGAACTGATGAACTGCGGCGCCATATTGATGGTCAGCGTGGCGCTGTCCGTTCTCCCGGTGGAGTCGGTCAGGGTGTAGTTGAAGGTCTCCTTCGACGTCATGGATGAGAGCGATACCCCGCTGTTGAGGGTATAGGTGTAATGGCCGTCAGCGCCGATCGCCAGGACGCCGTAATGGCCGGTGATGTTCACCGTTGCGCTGCCGGTATACGGATCCAGCGTGGTGGTCACGCCGTTGTACCCGGTTACGCTCAGACGGGTATCCACCGAGTGGAGCTGATCCAGCACGCCGCCAGAATCGGTGCCGTCAAAGATATTGCCGTTGACGGTGTGGCTGCCGGTGACGTCGAAATCACTCAGCGAGTAGGTGGTGCCGTTCACGCTTGGCGTAATGGTGATGTTCCCCACGCTCAGCCCCGGTACGCTACCGGTAAAGTTCAGCGTATAGGTCCCGGCGTTCAGATCCAGCCCGGTGAGCGGGATGTCGATACTGCCGCCCAGCAGCGAGCCGCCGCTGAAGGAGCCGCTGCGTATCACGCCCGAGCCGTCGCTGATGGACCAGTTTACCGTCAGCCCGCCCAGCGCCAGCAGCGAGGCCACGTTAAAGTGGAGCGACACGTTGTGCAGCGCGGTGTTCGCGTCGACCACGAAGGTTCCGCTGCCGGAGCCCTGGGTTGACGAGAGCAGGGCCGTCGTCCAGCTGGCGGTGCCCACGGTCGTATCCGAGTATGCCGACGTGTGGTGCACCGAGGTGAGGTCCATCGTGGCGCTGACATCGTTCACCGCATCCATCGCCCGGGGGGTTGGGGTGATGTTGAGCGATGCCGTATCCTTCGAGCCGTCAGGCGCGGTAACGGTGTAGACGAAGGTATCCGGCGTGCTGATATGGTCCGCTCCCACGCCGCTTCTCAGGGTGTAGGTGTACTGTCCGGACGAATTGATGGTCAGCGTGCCGTATCCCCCCTGAATGGTGGTGGTTCCACTGCTGTTGACCGCCACGCCGTTCACTTCGGTGACCAACGTGCCTGGAGGAACTGGGTCATTCGCCAGCACGTCGCCCGTGGTGGTTTCGCTGATGCTCGCCACGCTGTAGACATGATCCTGCAGGACGCTCAGCGTGTAGCCCGTCAGGACGGCGATCCCCGATGCGGTATTGAGTAAGAACAGGTACTCCCCGGCCGGCAGATTCAGCGTAAGCTGGGATGACGAGCCCCCCAACAGCGGAGCGCGCAGCCAGCCCGACTCGACGCGAACCTGCTCGAAGGTCTGGGTGGCGTTGTTGAACTTATAGACGTACAGATCGAATACCGACGCCAGCGCCACGCCGCCCACGGAGGCCTGGATGGTCATGGTGCGGGTCGTGCCTTCCTCCACGTTGTAGATAATCGGGTTGGTCATGTCGTCCAGCAGGTTAAGCCCCAGCGTGCTGCCGAGATTAATGCCCACCAGGGTAAAACCGTTCTGAGACGAGGCGCCGTTATTAATCTCGCTCACGGTGGTGTCAAAGGTCAGCGAGGCCGTATCGTCCACCGCCACAATGCCGTTGATTACCGTACCGGCACCCAGAGACAACACCAGCTGCGCCGACGCGCTGACGCCGTTATGGGTGATGGTGTAGGTGAAGTTCTCCGTCCGGCCAACGACCGCGGCGCTGGTGTCGGTCAGGTTGTAGGTGTAGCTGCCGTCGCGGTTGATGGTCAGCGTACCGTATTTGCCCTGGATCACCGTGCCGTCGGCGTTCACGCTGGTGGTGACGCCCTGGGCGTTAGTGACTGCGGAAACGGTGGTTCCGGCCGGCGCGTTGTCGCTGCCGGCTGTCGGGTCCGTATCGAGGATCACGTTGCCGTTGAGGCTGGTATCGCCCGTGACCGTACCCGGACCGGTCTCTTTCACCGCCACGTCGAGGCTGGTGTAGGAGCCGGTCGCCAGCAGGTTGGTGTTGTAGCTGAGCACGCGATAGTTGCCGTCGGCCAGCCCGGTTAGGTTCAGCGATACGCCGGTTGCGCCGAGGGTAAGGAGATCGGCAAACTGCGGTTGGCCGGTATCCACCACGGTGGTCCAGGCGCCGTTGACGTAATGCTGAACCACCAGCTCAAGGGTGTTGAGCAGAGAGAGAACCGCGCCCGTGGCGTTGGCGTTCACCACGATATCCGCACTGCCGCCGCTGCCCACCGTGAAGTTGACCTGGGCCGTATCATTGCCCAGCAGCGTCAGGACGTTGCCGACGGCGCCGACCAGCAGGAAGCCGTAATCGCTGTACTGGCTGTTGGTCACGGTTGCCGTGGTGCTGAGGTTCAGCTCTTCGACGTTATTGCTGGCGGAGAGCGGCACCACCGGCGCAAGAGCGGAGCCCGGCAGCGAGGTGTTGCCCGCGGCGTCGGTGGCGGTGATCTGCAGCGTCTGGCCTTCGGTCTGTTTGTTAATGAAGGTGTAGGTGTAGGTGCCGTTGCTGCCCGCAATGGCGGTCACCGTCGAGCCGTCCGCAAGGCGGATCGCGACGGTGCTGCCTGCTTCCGCAGTCCCGGTCAGGACGCTACCGTCGGCGTTGAAGGTCCCGGTCGGCGCCGTTGGGGCAGTCGTATCGACGATAATCGTCGTTACGGCTGACGCCACGCTGGTGTTGCCCGCCGCATCGGTGGCCGTGGCGGTGAAGTTATGCGTGCCTTGCGCCAGCGTGGTGGTTTGCGGCAGGGTCCAGTTGCCGCTGCCGTCGGCGGTCACCGTGCCCACCAGCGTGATGCCATCGTAGATCCGCACCGTGGCATTCGCTTCGGCGGTTCCGCTCAGCGTTGGGCGCGTGTCGTTGGTCGGATTCGTACCGGTCACCGGGCCGGTAACGCTGCCGACGTCATCAATCACTGAAATGATGGTCGGCGCGCCCGGCGCGAGGGTATCGACGTTAATCACGTACCCGGCGGTCGGCGCGCTGGCGTTGCCCACCGCATCGGTGGCGGTAAAGGTCAAATTGTGCGGACCGTTGCCCAGCGCCGGGGATGGCGTAAAGCTCCACGCCCCGCCGGTCGCCGTCACGCTGCCGATTTGTACGCCGTTATCGAAGATTTTCACCGTCGACCCGGCTTCCGCCGTACCGCTGAGGGTTGGCTGCGCGTCGTTGGTGAACCCGCCGTTCGCCACCGGCGTCGCCGCATTGCCCACGTCATCCAGAATGCTGGTCAGCACCGGCAGCGCAGGCGGCGTGGTGTCGACGGTGAGGCTAAAGCTGGTGGACGACACGCTGGTGTTGCCTGCCGCATCCGTCGCCTGCGCGGTGAAGCTGTGTGTGCCCGCAGTCAGCGTGGTGTTGAGCAAGATACTCCAGCTTCCGTTGCCATCCGCGGTGCCCGT
The DNA here is from genome assembly GCF_019443845.1 of Enterobacter sp. DNB-S2. NCBI lineage: Bacteria > Pseudomonadati > Pseudomonadota > Gammaproteobacteria > Enterobacterales > Enterobacteriaceae > Enterobacter > Enterobacter sp. DNB-S2. The sequence continues at coordinate 4,312,771 of NZ_CP050520.1, read as the reverse complement.
TCCGACAAGGGTAGTTCCCTCATAGATCTTCACGGTGGCAAACGGTTCGCTGGTTCCGACAAGGCGCGGAACGGTATCGTCTGTTGTTTGCCCGGACGTAAGCGGGCCGGTGATGGTGCCCACGTCGTCTATCGCCTGGCTGATAACCGGCGCGTTCGGTGCGGTGGTATCCACAATCAGGGTAAAGTCCGGCGAGTTCAGGCTGACGTTGCCCGCTGCATCGGTGACCGTGGCGGTCCAGGTATGGCTGCCGTTGGTCAGCGGCGTTGACGGCGTAAAGCTCCATGCGCCGGTACCGTCCGCCTGAACGGTGCCGACCGGCTGCCCGTTCTCATACACGGTGACCGTGGCGTTGGCGGTCGCGGTGCCGTTGAGCGTCGGCGTGGTGTCGTCGGTGCTCTGCCCGGAAGAGAGCGAAGTTTGAATGCTGCCCGCGTTGTCACCCGCGGTCGAAATGACCGGCGCCGACGGCACGCCCGTATCCACCGTCAGGTTAAACGGTGTCGTCGTGCTGCCGGTATTGCCAGCCACGTCGGTGGCATTGAAGGTGATGGCGTGTGGACCTTCGCCCAGATCGGTACCCGGGGTGAAGGTCCAGCTGCCCTGGGCATTCACCACCGCAGTGCCAATTTCGTTGCCATCAACGATCACGTGCACGGTAGAACCCACCTCGCCCGTACCGTTGAAGGTTGGGCGCGCGTCGTTGGTGCTGTTACCCGACGTGAGCGCCCCGGTGACCGGACCGACGTCGTCAATCACGCTGGTCACCACCGGTACGCCGGGGGCTGCGGTATCAATGGTAAAGGTGAAGACTGATGAGTTAGCCGAGGCGTTGCCTGCGGTATCCGTTGCATACGCGCGCAGGGAGTAGCTGCCGTCGCCCAGCGGCGCGGTCGGCGTAAAGGACCAGTTCCCGCTGCCGTCAACGATCGTCGTGCCAATCTGCGTGCCGTTATTCATGATGTGAATCGTGCTGCCCGCCTGCCCGGTGCCGCTGATGGTCGGGGTGCTGTCGTTGGTCACCTGGCCGCTGGTGAGGTTACCCTGGACGCCGCCAGGGACGTTGTCGCTCACATTATCCAGCGTCGGAACCGTCGGTGCCGTCAGGTCAACCACCACGCTCCAGGGAGCTGAGACCGCGCTGACGTTGCCCAGCGGATCGGTCGCCCGGACGGTGAAGCTGTGCGAGCCTTCGCCGAGCGCGGTGTCAGGGGTAAACGTCCATGTACCATTGTTATCAGCCGTCACCACGGCAATCTGGGTGCCGCCGTCGAAAATGGTCACCACGCTGTTTGCGTCCGCTGTCCCCGAAAGGGTTGGCGTGGCATCGTTCGTCTCGGTGCCGCTGACCACCGTGGTGGCGGCGTTACCGACGTTATCCGTGACGTTGGTGATGACCGGCGTGGCGGAAACGGAGTCCACCACGACGGTGAAGCCCGCCGAAGGACCGCTCTGATTCCCCGCCGGATCGGTCTCGCGGATGGTCAGGATATGGTTGCCTTCAGTCAGGACGGGCGTGGTGTAGCTCCAGGTGCCCGTATTGCCGACCTCCGCGGTCCCCAGCAGCACGCCGTTGTTGTAGATGGAGATGGTATCGCCGACCGCGCCGGTGCCGGTGAGGGTCGGCTGGTTGTCGTTGGTGGTCTGGCCGCTGGTCAGCGGTCCGGTGCCCGGACCGACGTCGTCAATCACCGCGCCGATAGCTGGCGTGCCCGGTGCGGTGAGGTCGACGGTGACGCTGGCCGCCGGAGAGCGGCCGCTGGTCTGGCCGTTGAGGGTCGCCGTCACCTCAAAGGTGTGCAGCCCTTCGCCAAGTGCGGCTGGCGTATAGCTCCAGTTGCCGCTGCCGTCGGCGGTCACCGTCGTCAATGGCGTCGCGCTACCGTCCTGATAGATGGTAATCAGGCTGCCCGCTTCGGCCGTACCGGTAAGCGTTGGCGTGGTGTCGTTGGTAGTTTTGCCTTTCACATCGCCGGTGACCGGATCCGCGTCATCGACAATCGCCGTGATGACGGGCACCTGCGGCAGGTCGAGCGGTGAATCGACGACGACAAAAGGCACGCCCGCGCTGGCATTCCCTGCGGCATCCGTAGCGGTCACGGTCAGCGTGGTCGGATCCAGCTGCGCCGGGCTCAGCGCAATGGAGAAGTTGCCGTCGCTGCCGACAACGCCGGTACCAATGACCGTGGAACCGTTTGTCACGGTAATGATGCTTCCCACTTCACCGGTACCGGTCAGCGGTGTTCCTTCATCAGCCAGCAGCATGTTGCCCGGATCTGCCGGGGCGACGGTGTCTACCGTCACGCTCAGCGGCGCTGAACTGCCTGAGAGATTACCCGCGGGGTCGCGGGAAGAGACGGTGAAGGTATGCGGGCCATCCAACAGCGTCGTGTCGGCAGTCCAGCTCCAGGTGCCGCCCGGCTGGACCGTCACCAGCACCGTAGATGGCGTGCCGTCTACGGAAACGATAACGGTGGTACCGGGTTCACCGGTCCCGGTAAGGGTTGGCGTGCCGTCCTTCGTGTAGAGCACATTATTAGACAGCTGGCTGTCAGCTACGGCGCTAATGACGGGGATCTCAGGCGCAACGGTATCGAGGGTAACGGTAAAGACCGAACTCGGCGCGCTGACGTTGCCCGCTGCGTCCACGCCCGCCACGGTAATGTTGAGCGGACCGTCCGTTTGCGTTGGAAGCGTCAGGTTCCATTCCCCGTTAGCCACCACGACACGGCCCACTTCGACGCCGTTGTTGTAGACGATCACCGTCTCACCGTTGACGCCGGTTCCGCCCACGGTCGGTGTGGTATCCGTGATGTAGCCACCGTTAGGCTCACCGCCCACAGCACTAATCACCGGCGTATCCGGCGCCAGGGTATCCACGATGATGGTAATCGCTGGAGAAGGGTCAGAGACGTTGCCCGCTTCATCGGTGGCGGTGGCGGTATAGGCGTGGCTGCCCTCGGCAATGTCGCTGCCAGGGCGCCAGCTCCAGTTGCCGCTGCTGTCTACCGTGACGGTGCCCACGACGGTCGATATGCCGTTGACGGTGTCAGTGATGTTGATGACGTCGTTCGGCGTGCCGGTGCCGCTCAGGACCGGGCGCGGATCGTTGGTGGTTCCGCCATCGGGTACGGGGCCGGTGATCTGGGTGACGCTGTCGGTGACGGTCGGTGCCGCAGGCGTAGCCGGCGCTTCGGTATCAATGGTGATGGTTACCGGCTGCGACGGGGCGCTTTCGTTGCCCGTGCCGTCCACGTTGATGACGGTCAGGGTGATGTCATAGGTACCGCCGGACAGTGGGGGTGATGGCGTCCACGACCAGCTGCCGGTACTGTCCACGACAGCGTCGCCGATTTTGGCGCCGTTGTTGTAGATCGTCACGGTATCGCCCGCCGTGCCGGTACCGCTCAGGGTTGGCGTGGTGTCGCGGGTGGTTTCGCCCGGGTTTAGCGTTGTTGCTGTTCCGTCAGGATTGACGGTGATGGCCGGGACGTCCGGCGTGGCAGGCGCGACGGTATCTACCGTCAACACAAACGGGCTGGAGATGGTGGTATTGCCTGCGGCATCCGTGGCGTGAACCGTCAGCGAATGCGGGCCGTCGGTAAGCGGGGTAACGGGCGTAAAGCTCCAGCCCCCGCTGCCGTCGAGGGTGGCGGTACCGAGCAGGGTGGCGCCGTCATAGACGGTGATCGCCGCGTCAGCCGGGGCGGTGCCCTGCAGCAGCGGTGTGGTGTCATCCGTGGTATCGCCGCTGCTGAGCGTGCCCTGAACGCCGCCGACGTCATCGGTCACGGTGGCGATGGTGGCTGCCGCTGGCGGCGTGGTATCGACGGTCAGGGTAAAGCCGCCTGACGGCTGGCTGGTGTTACCCGCCGCATCGGTGGCAACAACGGTAAAGGTATGAGGCCCGCTGCCAAGAGGCGTCGTGAGGGTATAGGTCCACGTGCCGTTGTCGTCGACCAGGACCGTGAAAAGATCGGTGCCATCCAGGCGGATGGTGACGCTTGAGCCAGGTTCAGCCGTGCCGTTAAGCGTCGGCTTGGTGTCGTTGGTGCTGTCGTTGGGGTTGAGCGCGCCGAGGCGCTCCGGCACATCATCCAGCACCTGGGTAATGACCGGGGCGGCAGGCGCGACGCTGTCAATCGTCAGAGTCCAGGTGTTGGAGACGCCGCTGGTGTTACCTGCCGCATCGGTCGCGACGGCGGTCAGGGCGTGGGGGCCCTCGGCGATAGGCGAGGAAGGCGTAAAGATCCATACGCCAAGACCATTGGCGACGGTCGTACCAATAGCAACACCGTCCACGCGCACGGTGACCGTCGCGTTTGCTTCGGCGGTACCGCTGAGCGTCGGGGTGGCGTCGTTAGTGGTCTCATTAATGTCGAGCGAGCCGGTGCGACCGGGAACATCGTCCACAACTTGTGAAATCACCGGGGCGCCAGGTGCCGTGCCGTCGACGTTAATTGTCCACGGGTCTGATAACCCGCTCGGATTACCGGCGGGATCCGTCGCCTTCGCGGTCAGCACCCAGGTGCCATCGGTCAGCGGTGCGGGCGGCGTAAAGCTCCACAGGCCGGAGGAGGGAACAACCGTCGTACCGAGGACATCGCTGCCGTTATAAATCGTGATGGTCGAGCCCGCTTCGCCCGTCCCGTTCACGGTCGGGGCCCGGTCGTTGGTGAGGCCGTTCTGGCCCACGGGGCCGGTGGTGGCCTGCAGGTCATCAATCACCGACACGATAATTGGCGTCTGCGGTGGGGTAATATCCGGTGACGCCGCGGAGGTTGCGGGCCCCGTGTTGCCCGCCGTGTCGGTGGCGTCGGCGGTCAGGATTTCGCCGTTGAGCTTCGGCGGGGTCAGCGTCAGGCTAAAGTTCCCTTCGCTGTCGGCGACAACAGTGCCAAGGGTGACATTACCTTCACGGATGGTCACCGTGCTGCCAGCTTCCGCGATGCCGCTGATGGTGCCGCCATCATTCGAAACCTCGAGATTACCCGGGGCAGACGGCGGCGTGGTGTCCACGGTGAAGATGACGGGCTCTGAGGTCGCGCTCAGGTTTCCGGCGGCATCGGTTTCAGTGACGGTTATGGAGTGTGTCCCGTCCGGGAGCGGGCCGTTCGGCGTGACGCTCCAGGTGCCGTTGGGCAACACCGTCGTTGTGCCAACCACCACGCCGTTATCGTAGATGGTGATGGTTCCGCCGGGCTCGCCGGTTCCCGCGAGGATGGGCAGTGAAGCATCGGTTGGCGCGACAGACGTGATGGTTCCCTTGATAAGGCCCGTATCGTCGGTCAACACAATCGCGCTCGGCGCGTCCGGCGGAGTAAGATCCACTGTAAGGGTAAACACCGGCGACGCTGGCCCGGTGTTGCCGGCGGCGTCGGTTGCCCGCACGGTAATCTGGTGAGTGCTTTCGCTCAGATCAACCGACGGGGTAAAGGTCCAGGTGCCGTTGCTGGCGACGACCGCCGTACCAATGGCGACCCCGCCGTCATAAATCGTCACGGTCGAGCCCGCTTCGCCGGTGCCGGTAAGCTGCGGGCGCTGATCGTTGGTGCTGCCGCCGTTGCTGACTGCTCCCGTCTGCGGGGCGACATCGTCCGTTACGCTGGTGATTGCTGGCGCATCGGGCGCGGTGGTGTCCGGCGCGTTGAGCGTTGTGCCCGGGCTGGTATTCCCGGCGTTATCCGTCGCGGTGGCGGTCACCTGCTCGCCGTTAGTCAACGGTGTGCCGAGAGAGACGGTAAAGCTGCCGTCGCTGCCCGTTTTTCCTGTGCCAATGACGTTGCCGTTCGCGTCTTTCAGCGTGATGGTACTGCCGGGTTCTGCGGTACCGGTGACGGTTTTGCCATCTGAAGAGAACTTAAGGCCGGAAGGCGCGTTCGGCGCTGTCGTATCCGCATTGGCCGAATTGTTACTGCCGCCACTATCACCGCCGCCGGTGCTTGCCGCCGCCGCGATGCCGCCCGCTGCGGCAATTCCGCCCAGTGCCCATGGCCAGATGGCTGCACCACCGGCGTCGCTCCCGGAGGCCGCAAGCAGCACGTCCGTGGACGCGATAGATTCGTACGTGGCGGCTCCGGTCGGATCTTCAATCCACCATAATGCGCCGTTGCTGTCCTGCAGTACCAGCTGGCTCACGCCCTGCGCGTCCGTGACGTAGAAGTTTTTAAGGGTGATCACCTCGCCGGAGTGCAGCGTAACCAGCAGATCGTTACCGTTTCGCGCGAAGTGGGAGACGCTCGCTCGCTCGACATTAAGCTCAACGATAGAGGAATGGCTCAGGGTAACCTGTGTGCCTTCCGTGGTCGTTTCCACGCCAGTAAGTTTCGATATAACAGAGATTTGGCTCATTTAGGCATTACTCCAGCAGATGTGTCATGAACGGCGAGCAAGACGAGCCATCTCTGCAGAAGGTAAAGGGCGCCCCCGGCGCAGTCGCTGTTATTACGCAGCACTGACCGTTGTTTTTAGCGCGCACGATGCCCGCCAGAATTCAGAGTGGCAACATCAGAGCGAATCTAATGACTTATAAAAGTGAACAATTTTTATGGGTGTTTTGTATCGTGTAAAACCCTGTAATTAATAGAGGAATTATTTTTTAGAATATAAAAATGATATAGACAGAAAACGAAGGTTGTGCAAATTAAGCTTTCGTAAATAAGTGCCAAAACAATGAAGAGGGCATTAATGTATTGGGGTGGTTAATAATTTACTTGGCTCAACCTTTTGTTTTATATCATTTTAGTTTTAACCTGTGACGTTGATTCTGAATATGATTTACGCAGTATGATAATTGGTAGGGGACATTTTTAATATAATATAAAACGTTATTGTTTAAGCGCGCTTAATATGTATTTAAGTTAGGGTAACGTTTTTGATATAAGATATATTATGTCACTCACACAATAAAATATATTCTTATGCAGGCTTAAAACTCTGCTATCACGCGAAAATAATAGCGTTAAGTAAAGGGTAAAATAACCTGATTTATTTCCATTGGTGCTACGACGTCAGCATGATTTTGCGACAGCAAAAAATTCACGGGGAGAATGAATAAAAATCGTCAGTCGGGCGTTTACTGACGTCACTTCCTTCTTACCCTGGAGCTTTATATGAACACGATCTCGTTTCGTTTGATCCCGGTGCTGATTTTTTCCCTGCTGTCCCCCCTGGCGCTGGCAATGGGCAATAATAGTACCGAGAGCAAAACGCCCGATTGTCCTTCCGGACAGGTGTATGACAGCGCCACCCAGAAATGCGTGCCGGACAAGAGCAGCAGCCTCAGCGACCAGGACAAAACCAACTATGCGTACCATCTCGCGAAGAAAGGCGAGTACCAGGCGGCGCTGAACCTGCTTGATTCGCTGAAAAATGGCAATACGGCTGAAGCGTGGAACTATCGCGGGTTCGCCACGCGCAAGCTTGGCCGCACGGACGAAGGGATTGGTTACTACCAGCGCGCGCTGGCTATCGCACCGGATTACGCCAAAGCCCGGGAATACCTCGGTGAAGCGTGGATGGTAAAAGGACGTCCTGACCTCGCGAAAGAACAGCTGAAGGTGATTGCCGGTATTTGTGGCCAGTCCTGCGAGGAGTACCGTGACCTGCAGGCCGCCATCAACGGGCATCCGGAATCCTGATTTTCTCGTGGAGGGAAAACACATCGCTACCAGTGAGGTTCGTCAACAGTTAGCCGCACACCTGCCGCGTCTCTGGCGCTATGGGCTGGTGCTGTCGCGAAACAGGGATATCGCCGAAGAGCTGGTTCAGTCCACCTGCGTGCGTGCGCTTGAAAGGAGCAGCCAGTATACGCCGGGCACGCGCATCGACAGGTGGCTGTTCGCGATACTTCACTCCATCTGGATCTCTGAGCTTCGGGCACGACACGTGCGTCAGGGGCAGGGATTTGTGGCCAGCGACGAGCTTCTGGCGCCGGACACCCGCGAACAGGATGAGACGCGCCTGCATTACATGAAGGTGATGCAGCGCGTCAACGCGCTGCCTGAAGCCCAGCGCAACGCGGTATTTTTGGTTTATGTCGAAGGCTTTACCTACCAGGAGGCGGCGGACACTCTGGCGGTGCCTGTCGGTACCGTGATGAGCCGGCTGGCGACGGCGCGGGCTCGGCTTGCCAGATCCGCTGACGCACTGCCTCCGGCAAAGGAGAAACGCTCTTGAACTCGCACCGTTTTGCACCGCCCTATAACGACGACGCTATCGTGGCATGGATAGATGGCGAGATGTGCCGCACAGACGCGCAGCAATTTGAAGAACAGTTGAAAAGTGACGAACGCCTCTCAGGGCGAACCGCCGAACTGATGAAAAGCAGCCAGGATTTCGCCGGGGCGTTTGCCCCCCTGCTGGATGAGGCACCTCTGGAGGCAATGCAGGCGCGTCTGGCGGCACTTCCCGATCCACAATCCTCCACGCCGGCTGGCGTCAGCAGGCGGGCGCTGATCGCCGCGTCGGCCAGCTTTTTGATGGTCGGATCCGGGCTGGGCTACCTGCTGCGGCCCGCTTCCGCGCCAGCGGATGAGAACGCTCATATTCGCGACCTCGAAGCGCAATATATGTCCCTGTACAGCGTTGAGACGCTGCTGGATATGGACAGCGCAACGCCGGTCCTGCAGCGCGGGCTGGAACGAGCCGCGCAGGACATCGGCATCAAGCTGCACATGTCGCAGCTTGTCCTGCAGGGGGCAGAGCTGAAAATGGTGCGAATGCTGCGCTATGAAACCACCTCGATCGCGCAGATTGCCTGGATCAATGCTGACTACGGTCCGATGGCGCTCTGTATCTCTCCTGTAGATGAGAAGACTATGGCCTCTCTGCGCCAGGAGCAGCGGCACGGCATGAACCTGGCGTGGTGGCAGGAGGCGGGCTACCAGTTTGTCCTGATTGGCCGCAACCCGCCGTCTCACCTGCGGGGAAACGCGGAGCAGCTACAGCGCCTCATCTCAGGATGACGGCACGTCGTTCGTCTGAATGGCAATAGCGATGGCAATACGATCGTCCACGACCAGCGCAAACTTATCCATCCCGTAGGCCGCGCGCGAGATCGCCGTCGTGGCATCCAGCGTGAGGGCCTGCGCGTGCGGGTCTTTCACGACAGCCTCCAGGATCACCGGGCGGGCGATGTTTCGTACGGTCAGCGTGCCGAACACCCTGAACCGCCCGTCGCCCTGGGCGACCACGCGAGAGCTGATGAACTCGATAGTTGGATAACGCTCGGATTCAAAAAACATATCGCTTTTCAGCTGCCAGGTGAGCAGCTTGTTTGAGGCTACGAGAGTCGCTACGGGAATGGTGACGTGAATATGGTCGTCGACGTCGTTTTCCGGGTTGAGCGTCACGGCGCCCGTCACGCCACTGAACGTCGCCCAGGAGAGGATGCCGCCGAAGGCATGCCACGACAGCCGAATGGCGGTGTTATTGGCGTCAATTATGTAGCTCTTCGGGGCAGCCATCGCCCACGGACAAACCAAAACAAGCACTATCACCAGGCGTCGCAGCATCTCAGGATCTCTTTTAGGGGGGCAGGGAGTAAACGCGTCACCCCGGGGATCTATTCGGCTTTGTTGACATTATTTCAACCGGAGCGCGATAACCGGACCTGGTGACAAGTGTAGCCTTGAGAACGCAGAGCTGTGGGGAATAAAAAAGGCCGCTTGCGCGGCCTTTCGAAGGGATTACTCAGTGACTTTCTTTTCCAGTTCGCTGGCACCTTCTTTGGTTTTGTTCCAGCCTTTCTCAGCGCCTTCTTTGGTGGCATCCCACCCTTTCTCGGTGCCTTGTTTGGTTTTATGCCAGGCTTTCTGGGAATCTTCGCTGACCTTGCTGCCCAGGCTCTCGCTTTTACCTTCCGCAGCATGTTTTTGCTTCAGCTTCAGCTCTTCACCTTTGTTCTGCTCTTCGTGCAGTTTTTGCTTCGCCTCGTTGGCGTTTGCGTTCGCCGCAGCGACGGTATCGTCAGTTGCATGTGTGGTCGCAGCAAATACTGGGGAAGCCAGCAGAACGGCAGATAATGCGATAATTGTTTTTTTCATAATATCCTCATTTAACGTTATCGGTTATGAGCGTGATTCAGCATGGCACAGGCGAAACGGGATGGCTTTAGGAAAAAACTGTAATGAGATCAATGTTCCCTGAAGAGGGATATTTCGCCTGAGGATTATCCAAAGGATAAAAAGCCTATTTCAGCAAGGGCGGCGAGGGTCAGGAGAATGAAGATAATAACGGTTATGGGTCTGTACATGGTGGGGTTCCTTCCGGGTTGAGCGGCTATTCCGTAGCGCTGGGTGGTGTGGATAATTTTGCACAGGAGAAGGGGGAAGGGGTTGATGTTTGTCAAAGGGATGGAAGGAACCGTGGGCATGGGGCACAAAAAAGCCCGCAGGGCTTACGCCGTGCGGGCTTTTAGGACTTCATCGGATGACTCTGGTAATCACCGATGGAGAATTTTGGGCTGGCGGAGTCTGAATTGGTTGTGTAACTTGTTGTTTAATAACTGATAACCTTCAGTTCGATTTTCATTTTGGTCCCATTGTTGGTCCTAAAAGAAAATGTCAGGTTTTTTGCAGGGGAGGTTATAGTAGAAGTCTCTTCGTCAGTGAGATTAGCATTTTGCTTTCCTCTAGTCTGCTCTGTATTTAAGCGTTTATTCCACATTAGTTTTTAGTAAGCCGGTAGAGCGCCTTGCTCGCAGAATATCTACTACGGAAATATACGGGGTTTGTTCTTGCCATGAAAATCCCTTCCGATCGATACGAACCAGTTCGTACTTTTCGACCAGGAAATTAACAGCATCGGCAAGCGTTATTCCCGCATCGATATGCTCCTCAATGGCCGTATCGTCATGAAATGGTGTGTCGTTGAGAGTCAGGCCGTAGTGCTGCTCCAGCAGATACGTCAACAGTTGCTGCCAGACCTGCACGGGCGATAGGCGTGACGAAACCGGCACCGTGGCCGGTACAGATGAAATATGCATGAGTTGGGTCCTGATAAAAGAAGAGAAGGTGTTACTGGGTTGCAGATGCCTGCGGATAAATAACGATGTAAACATAGCCGTGAGAGCCCAGAGTATCAGCCTCGCAGGTGAGTCCGTTATGATGCAACGTGACGCAATGCTGATGGCGCGGATTCAGTTCACCGGTTGTCAGCATCAATTCAAGCTGTTTCATCACTAGCGGAAACGCCTGATCCAGACGCAGCGTCTCGTCCTTGTTAAACGTACCGCTAATACCCGCACGGTCCGCCAGAAAATGCAGGCGACAGCCTTCCTGCACAAGTCTTGCACCGAAGCACGGCGAGATGTCGCGCTTCAGTCCCCATGAATTTTGCATTTTTCTACTCCTTATTCGGTGTCAGTTGGTGGTGATGCGCATCAGGTGTGTATACGGACCGTGGTTGTCACTACGACGTTCTGCATAAACCGCCAGCACGCCGGAAATTTCCGCGACATCCTGACCGGTGTAATGACTAGCGTTGCCGTACCATTGGTATTTGCCCGTGCAGTAGCGAAAGATCCGGGAATCCGGATGCTGCCGCTGAATCGCCATCGCGGCCTTTTTATCGATGATTTTCATGGTTAGCCTCATAGCCAGCCGCATTCAGCAAAAGAAAGCACATCGCAGCCACCTACGACAAGATGGTCCAGCACCCGCACCTCTACCATTGCCAGTGCGTTCACCAGACGTTGAGTGATGTTTCGATCCTGTTTACTCGGCTCTGTCTCGCCGGATGGATGGTTATGGGCCAGAATCACAGCGGCAGCGTTATGGAGTAGTGCCAGTTTCACTACTTCGCGTGGATGGACTTCGGTATGGTTAATCGTACCCGTAAAGAGCGTCTCGCATTCCAGAAGACGGTTCTGATTATCGAGATATAAAACAAGAAAAACTTCGCGCTCCTGCAGGGCAAGACGCAGTTGTAGCCAGGTTTTGGTGAAGGTAGTGGAAATAAATTGTTCACCAGGCTGGCGCTGATATTTTTCCAGTAAGCGGAGAGCGCGACGAATGGTGCGTGCTTCAGTTACCGGAAGATCAGGAGGTAGATTTATCTCTGACATGACAGGGCCTTGGAGGTAATAGTTAAAGTCGTTTATGAAGCAAGTTGAAGCATATTTTCAGCCATCACCCAGAGAGCGCGATTGAGCTTTACGTCTCCGTCGATACCTTTGACAGCGCGGGTTTGAGCACGCTGACCTTTCGTCGTTCGTCCCGACAGTCCGCCTTTTATCAAGTTCTCCTGAATGCGCTGGTAAGTGGTCCACAGGTCGTTGCTCTGATCCTGCCAGCGGCGCGGGGAAAGGATCTGCGATTCCGTCACCGGCTGATGCTCTTCACCAAAGCGGTAGGTTAATGCCGCTTTCGCCATCGCCTGCTGTGCTGGTGGCGCTAACAAAAGCGACTGCATGGCATCGCGCTTCTCCTCCACCCGGTCAAAAATCCCGAGCACTTCGTAAGCCCCTTCAATGACTTTCTCCACCACGTTGCCTTTATGCGGCACACGTACCTCACCAAAGCTCTCACCGCAAATCAGCCCGTTCTGGCAGACTGCACGAAATAGCCCCGGCAACATCTGGTATGAGCTGGAGCCGTCATGACTGTTAAGCAGAATGATTTCCGGCACCTGCTTACCGGTGATTTGCCCCTCACGGCGCAGGCGCAGCATGTGTTTAGTGTGCTCGCGCTTGCTCTGATCGCGCACTCGGGTCTGGCAGGCAAAGAACGGCTGGAAACCTTCCTGCTTCAGGCTATCAAGCAGTGTGATTGTTGGAATGTAGGTGTAGCGGTCCGAGCGGGATTCGTGCTTGTCGGTACCAAATACACTGGGTACATGGGCCATCAGTTCGTCGTTTGTCAGTGGACGGTCACGGCGTATCTGGTTTATTCGGCCAAAGCGGCTGGCTAATTTCATGATAAAACTCCTTTGTGGTTAACGGCATAAATGCAGAAAGGCCGCACTTCCGGTAAAGAAGTGCGGCCTTTCTGCATAGATTTGATGTTGCAGGGGAAAACTCTTTGTTGTTGAGGGATGCAACAGCTAGCTAATGTCTACTATAAGCGAATAACGGAAGTGGAATATCAAGTTGATTGTGGGCTCAACTGTTGAAAGAAAAAATATCTGTTAAAAAAGGTAGTTGCTTGTTAATTATAGTCTTTAATATGTGTAACTTTGTCTTTGACAATATTTGAGAAAATATCATTCATATAAGCCGTTTTAATTTCTTCATCATCTTCATTGATCGATACAGTACCCTTTCCAGAAGATAGTGCCGCCCCCATAGCCGAAGAAATTTGCAAGCCGGTCTCCGCTTCAATATATAAAAACTGTCCCGCCGGATTTACCTCGATAAAAAATAGCTCTCCTGTTTTTGACAAGATTAGATCAAAGGCACCATAACGGATCCCTGAAAACTGCATAAACTGATGAAGCTGTTTTTCAACGTGAAGTGAAAGACTTGATGCTTCATGTCGAAGTGCGCAATCTATTCGAGTATCATATTTATATCTGGATTTACTAGTATTTTTCATTGCCGCAAAGATTTGCCCCTCGATTACAGTTACTCTATATTCACAATCAGCATCAATGTACTCTTGGAAGATAACAGGACAACACGATAAAGATTTTAAATGTCTAAAATATGTTTCCAAATATGGTCTTGTCGGTTGCCAGAAATCTTCAGATCCTGAAAAGGATTTGAAGATGACTTTGTTATCATGTTTTTCAAGAAATCTCTTAGCCGAATGTTCATCTGAGGTAACGCAAGTGTCCGGTATCTTAAATCCCACTAGACTAGCAATTTTTAATTGATTTATTTTCCTATCGATCATGCGGTTTTTGTCTAAGTCATTAAACCAAATAGCTTCTGAAAAGGTTGAAAGCACCCCTCCCCAAAAACAGCGATGTTCTTCAGCTACATATGGTCTTATGTGCTTAGCAAGTTTTTCATTCGAAGAAAATGGTTGAGGTCGTCGCCACCAAACTTTGTCTACAGAATCTAAAATAAATCGATTGCCATGCTTATCTCGAATAGTACATATTTGCTGAGAACCATCCGTAACATAAGATGCTATATAGTCTTTGCCAAATCTTGAAAAATCTATGATTAAAGGCACAGTGTTATCGGTGAGCTTAGACAATACTGTCACTATGTGTAAATCTTTTGCTTCACCAAAAATTAATGTTGATGGTGATGTCATCCTCATGGAAGATTTCCCGCTGAAAATGTATCGTCCCGAGATTTGCTTATAGTGCCACCATCATCAACCCATTTCATTATGGATTTCAATCCAATATCTGAATTGCCATCATTGAATGATTGAAGCGATTCAGAACTAATACCCATCCAAATATTTGTATTCTGTTCAATGAGTACTCGATTAAGTCCACTCTCCCCACTTGCTTCTATTGGGAAAGATTTAATTATTCCTTTAGTTTCAATCAGCAGTTTCTCACCTGTAGCTGTGGTTACTCTGGAATAATCTGGAAAAGCTTTATCTTTTTCCACATAGCCGTGAATGACTAGATTAGGTTTGCTGTCAGCCATGGTTTTTCACCTTAAGAGGGTTTTAAAACGCTAAAAAGGGTTGTTTCATTACATGAAGAAGTATAAGCGGAGAGTAAAATTTTGCCATTTTTTATTAATGCCTATCCGTATGCCAGAAGAATACTGAGAATCCTAGCTACGACCTATCTAATCATTGAGGCTGGGTACAGTAAGCAATGTCCGTTCCTGGCACAAAGTAGTGGCAGGACGATAACATAATGAAATAATGAGATATATAGTATGGCGAATCCTTCATAAGGGGAGGGACCTTACGGGGGAGGGGTTTATAATGGCTATTAATACGCAGTATTAATACCTGATTTCTTTGATATTACGATTGATAGCACAACAGGGTCTGACAACTGATTGTCAGACCAGATATCGTGCATTCGAAGTTAGTACTTCGTCAGCCAGTCCCCCCGACTGGTGATGACGTTAATCTCTGCTACACTGCACGGGCCTTTAATGTAGACGGCAATCTCTTTCCCATAGGGCAACGTTGAAGGTACCAGTGCTTCGGGTTTACTACCTGCGTAGACCGTGGGCATCTTCTGAATGGGGCAGTTACCCCTGTTAACGACAACATCGTTAATGGTAACGCTGTCAGTCAATGACTGAACATGAACACGCTGCTGATGCAGATTCGGGTAATACGGATTTTTAACCTGCTCAAGACCAATCCTGACCGGTGCCTCTGCTGCATGTGTCAGAGGAGTAATTATCAGTGCCAGGGTGAGGGCACTAATTGCTGTTTTCATTATTTTTTCCTTATGTTTGCTGGAGTAGTAAGGGTTCACATCCGGGTCAGACAGCCTGATTTATCAAACTCAGGCAGAATTTTTGCGGTATTGCTGAAGGTGAAGGTAGTTGAGGTCAGTCCGGTCGCCGTTATATGAATCCGGTGTGACTGACGGACAGCGTCCCAGAAGGCTTCGAAGTTACTCCCTCCGGCATCAGACAGAGTGTCGTTAATCAGAAAGATGTCGCCGCTGTCGATTTGTGCCCGAACGCTGCGCCCGTCATCATTACCGCTGGTGAGCGTTTTGCCATCTGGTGATGTGTACTGGACGAACACATTGTCGTCCGGTGAACAGGTCAGAAGCAGTTCAGCGCCATTTTTCTCCTGTATGCGGTATTCCGTGACACCCTGAACCCAGGTACGGGTCCACTGGTTTACGGCTGCGCTGGCCTGCGCTGAAGAAAGCAGCGCCAGCAAAAATGCGATTTTTTTCATGATTATCCTTAATTTTCCGTTTCTGCCAGTACCGTGCGGATATACTGGAAGTGCGGCAGTGAGTGAATGAAATGTGGGTCGGCGGTCAGTGCATCGATGTGTTTTCTGCGCAGAAACTGTCTCGGTGTCAGGCAGACATCGGTAATGCTTTCCAGCAGAAAGACCTGCAGTTGCCGGGCATACTCTCCGACCAGATACCAGCCGTTCTCGAAATAAATCAGGCGATAAGGTGCGAACCAGCGGTACTGCTGCTCCTCTGCGGTCAGATCCAGCAGAGTTCGCTCCAGAATGGCCTGTGTGATACGCCAGAAACTGCCGAAGGGACCGGGCTTGCGCTCCGGTGGAGACTGCCAGACGATAAAAGGTGGCTCTACGGAGCTGTCAGTCAGCACCGATATCAGACGGTTATCCATCGCCGGGAACAGCTGCTCCGTGCGGGTTACTCGTGCAAAGTGCTGAATATGCCGGTTGGTGCGCAGGCCTTCGTGCTGGTGGGCCAATGACCAGCAACCCTGCTGGTATGTCAGTTCGAGGCAGCTCAGGCGTTCACGAAAATCCCGGCGTAGAGTGCGCTCCGAGATATGAAACTCCTGAGACAACCCACTAACTGACAACCGTTCCCCCATCAGCAGGCGACTGATGATGATCGCCAGCCGTGATGCCATGCGATCGTGCTGTCTTTCTTCCGCAGACATATTGAAGGGTTTCCGTTGATTACATTGATTTGTATAGATATTGCTGACGAAGACAAGCGACCAGTAGGCAGGCCGGAACCGTAACCCGCCGTGCTGGGCCTGCCATATCGGCAATCAGCCAGCCGGTGCTCAGGGCGATACCAACCGGCCCGGCCAGTACACTGATAGAGCGGGTCAGGGTCAGATAAGTCACGATGGGGAGCGTGCGCCCCAGAACAACCTTCGCAAGCGTACTGAGCATCACGACCGATAGACGATAGGCTGCAAAACCAGAAGACCGGACTGCAGTCTGTATCGCCATCAGTATCAGCGGCACCGTTGGTGCGGTCAGTTCCGTGCCCATGCTGTCAGCAAACTCCTGCAGCTCAGCCGAGGACATTTCGCTGAGGCTTTTTTCGAGCATCTTCATCAGCAGGGAGAGCTCGATGGTTTCGGTTGCCTCCTCTTTTTTGTATTTCACGCCCGTATGGTCACAGACATCGCATAACACTTCCCGGTACAACACGCCTTTCCCGCCCCTGAACATACTGGCAATACTGCTGGCACCAAAGGTCTGGATTTCAGCGGCAATCTCCTGCCAGTAATTACGGTGCGCCGGGTGAAAACGTTTGTAGTTGTCGCTGCTGGACAGCGTTTCCGTCCAGCGCAGGGTTTTATCCCTTGGGTCATGGGTAATTAGACTGACCAGTAAATCCAGGTCCTCATTATCACAACACCCCAGAAACCGCAGGTCAGCATCTTCGCGATAAACGGCCATTACCCCTCCATTCAGGTCTATATCGTCAGGGTAAAACGATAACAAACCCGCCTGTAAGGACATGGCCGATGCGTCAGGAAAATCAGTGTGTTATACGAGTAATGACGGACAGGTGATGTCCGAAAATGAAATACAGAATATTATGCTGTGCAGGGCGGAGTTACCGGTGGAATAAACAAACGAATGGCGAGTTGCCCCGTCAGGCGGGTGACGAGCCAGGCGGCACCACCGTTGATTACCCCGCCCAGTAACGGGAGCAGAAGGCTTTCCCTGAGTAACGCATTACTGCTTTTCAGCAGTAATGCGTCGCAAACCACCGTCAGCAGAGCGGTCTCGGCCTGAGGGTGGCTCAGTGTGCGGGTCAGTAACCGGGTGATGATGCCACTGATGGCATCATAACAGGCATCCCCGGCCAGCGCGCCCCAGCAAAGCAGGCGTACCCGTGGATCTGCTGTGTCATGGCCTCCGATGATGGCAACGGCGGCACACAGCCGCATCTGAATGAACAGCGAAGAGCAGACATCGGCGGTGACGGTCAGTGGCAGCAGAGCACCTCCGGCGAGCCCGCAGGAAAAGCCGGAGCCGCAGGCTTTCAGGGACTCGTACAGCACAAGTGATTCAGCCGCATCCACGCGACTCGTTTCGTTCTGCAGGTAACTGTCTGCCAGTACTATGGCAGAGTCCGTGACGGCGGTACCTTCCACCGCCAGGGCATACATCCCGTCGAACAACTGACGTAATACGGTAATATCCAGAGTATCCTCCTTAGCAATTGCCTCTGTGGTGTATCGCTGAGGTGATATAGGTCTGTCATTTTTTTATTTACGGTTTGTTCACGCTGACAATTGCTTACTGCATCTGAATTCGGCAGCCTTAAACCTGATGGTCGTAAATCTGAATGGAACAAACCTGTGTGAATAACATCATTCCGGTGTGAATATTATTCTTATTGCACCGCTCTGAAATGTTGGCGAAATTTATGCTTTTTGTTTGCTAATTTCGACGGTGGCGGAAGTTAAAAACTCCTGAACTATGAAGAGCGCTATTATTTAAACAGTGAAAAGGACATGCCGTCTTTACGTTCACAGCGAACAGGATAATTTTCCGTCCGGTGCTTCAGGGAGCGTGGTTTCTGTGTAAATTATCAGATGGCATTGTGCAGACTGTAGGTGATTGGTGTTATAAAAATGTTGTGTATATGTTTACTGGACTCTTTGTCTAATAAAGACTTAAATGGTTTTAAGGAGGAGTTTTAATATTTTAATCGTCTTACTATAAGTTAAAAAAAGCACCATCTATCCAGAGGTGCTTTTACGCTTATGATGACTCGTTATGAGAATCAAAAACCATTTGGGCTGATGATAATGTGACCCCCATCTTTTGCAAGTGCAGGCACCGTGAAAAATCTATTATAAAAATTAACACGCTCCTCCAGACAGGTCATATCAAGCCCAAAGTAACATTTCATATAGTTGTGGAGTCTACTGGTATACCAGCCATAAACCCCATTTTCTTGCATGTGAATTGGTATCGTTTCGGTTCTCTCCAGGTACCCAGGCAATTGTTGCATTTCTTTCAAAAAACTGTCGGCATCACCCTTTAACATTGCGTGAAAGCAGGCTACAGCAAGCAACTCATTATCAATGCCACCACTTTCTATACTCAGATGAGATGCCAGCGCCGTAATTGCGGCTCTGAGTTTAAAATGCCCCAGGCGCAGCGTCTCTTCTTTTAAAAGCTTCTCCAGCGGAGGTGAAAAAAACGTATTAATCGAAAACAGTCTGCGCGGCTTCTCTATGTCAACGAAGTTTAAATTCCGAATCCTTTTTAGCGCTATTTGTACAGTATCAACACCGTACCGGGAGGTCAGTGCTTTTAACAGTGTTGTTTTCACTGGTTCTTCATGACTGGCAGCAATAAAACCACGAAACTCATCTTCCGGTGTATAGGGCGGAATGGTATCTTTCAGCATCCTGTTGATCAGTTTAGGAGCAATGAGAAGATTTTTGCTTATGTTAGCGCCTCCTTTGGAGTTCGGATAGAGATGACTGACTTCAAGCTCAAGCCAGGGGCGCAGACGAGAGAGTGGTAGCCCGTCATCACCTCTAATCCATTCATCATACAGAACATTGTAAGCCCTTTGATGACGTGACTTATTCCGGTACAACTGGAATATATCGACAACATCATCCGGGTCATTAATACTTCCTAACCCGCCAGGATTATTTTTCAGCATAGATTCGATGTTAAGCCACCAGGAGTGCTTCACCAGCTTAACGATATTGTCATCATCAATAATACGGTGAGCTTTATGGCGGCATTCATTGCTGCAAAAACGCTTATTACGGGAGTTCGACAGGCTTTTGTTACAACCTTTATAGTGGCATATTGCCTTCATCCTTTCTTCCCGTCTGGAAGCATTTTGTTTTCTCCCGTTATAATGCTCAGGACAAAGACGGAGTCTACGCTCCTCATCTTTGACCCCTATGCTATTCTGGCAGTTATCCCGCTTACAAATAGCCATAATGTTTATACCATAAACAGAATGATAGAATAATAAAATAGGGTGTCATGCCACAAGCATAACACCTGATATAACTGGGGTATAAAAGTAATACCATAATCTATTTTATTGGTTAGGTGTTAATGTAACAGTGTTTATAATTTTTTATATGTGTCATCCTTAAATACTTATAAACATACTAGCAACCGATAAATATATATCCGGTGGCATTTTATTGGTTGCATCATTTCAAATGGCAGAAGCCGATATTGTTCTCTTTTTTCTGTGACACGCTGTCACGACAGGCCTGACCCTGTTGTGGGTTAGGGGGTTACGGGAGGGCAGTGCTCCAGTAACCACTGATCAATTTCAGACTCCAGCCAGCCAACAGATTGCATGCCCAGGCGACGTTGTTTCGGGAAAGTCGCATCATAGCGAGGCGACTTAGGGTTGAGCCAGTCGTAGATGGTTGCGCGGGCTATACCGGTTTTGAGCACGACATCGCGCATACGCAGAATTTTTACAGATTGTACGGTCATGGTGGTATTTATTCCTCTTTAGTAATGGGGTATCGCAATACTAGGCGTGATCAATCAGAAGAGATAGAACGGGAGCTCGCTAGACTTTCTACACCAGCACACGTAGTTTCACTTTTTTGTTAGTGTGGACTGTGTGCGCTAATTCGGGGAAACTTTCAAGAGGAAAACGGAAAGAGGGGGGGACTGATTACCTGAAGGCTAATGATAACGATCTTCTGTTTGAAGAATTGTGTAGTGATTTTGAACGTAGGCTATCAAAGTTGACGGAGCCGACGGTCTACGGGGAAGGTTATGTTCAACATCATTATCCGGGTCTATTTGAAAGGGTCCTTAATGATGCTAAAACCTGGATAACCGACTGGTATCATCAATACGAAACAGATCCCGATGAAGAAAAGATAACCAGAGACATCATGATTCAGAGTATTGCTGCTCTTACTGGAGAAGTGATGTACAACGCCGAAGTTAATGGGATGTTTGATCGTTATCTTTTTTTATCGCAGGTGTTTCGTCATATTGGTGTGATGCAGTACAAGGCTGGCTGGAAGAAGGATGGGCGAGAAACGTTGCTTTCAGCACATTACTATTTGGGTAACTGGAAAGGGGCGATGGCATATGAAGAATGGCAGCTCTATGGAGATAACAGCCAGGCAGTCATTGAAGATAAAACCCGTAGGGGAGGCGAGGCCAGGGCGCGGAAGTTTGACTGGGTGAAATCTGAAGTCATCAGGCTCCTGGGTTCGGGAGCTGTGGCTGGTGAATGGAAATCAAAAGATGCGGCTATTCGGAGTATATCGGGTGAGCTAAAAGCATTCATCAGTCGTGAAGATAAAAAAATAAGGCAAGAGAACGAAAATATACCAAGAGGTAAGCAAGAAAGACAGCCAGTTGGATTAATTTTCAATAACTTACATCGAACCATTTCAGACTGGTCTAGGAATGATGAAAGAGTTAAAGCTGCATTTTTAGGCGTAATTAAACGAAGGAAATAAAGCAATTTATCTGGCGTGAATATTGGTGGTGTTTAATAATTTATTGTGAAATGAGTATAGCAATGTACAAGACACCTAAAATAGGCGTCTTGTACAAATATGGTTATTAATGAATGTGAAATTTAACTTATGCTAAAAATTTATTACTCCAATTTGTAAGTATTTTTTCGGCTAATATTTTTATTTCTCCCACAATAGCTTTGCGGGTATTTCTATCATGTTCGTGGTGAGCTAACATTACTTTTTTTGCCAGAGTAATATGTTGATAGTCATCTTTAATAAACTCAGGTAAATCTAAGTGTTTGAATACGTCAGCAACCTGTATAGAAACATTATGTGCCTCAATCCATTCTTTAACTGTTTGTGAATTCAGAAGTCCGCATAAATAGTAAGCAGTTTCTTTGTCATCAAAAGCTGAAAAATAAACTTTATGATCAGGTATGTAGGGACGAGTACCTATCAAGGGAACATCAGCGCTATCTGCTACAGCTGCATAGAATGATGAAGACATTTCGGGCCAGATTACTTTCCAAGGCTTGAATGTGTACTCACCGACATTATAAACGGCATGAAAAGGTGCACCTTTCATTTGTCTCCGATATGTTGAACGTGCTCGTAGTATTGGTTCAAATGAATCGAACCAAGCTGCAGTTTTTCTCAGTTCATGCCTATTTAAACGTTCTTCTGCTTCGGCATACTCGGCAGTTGATATTCCAGTATTGGGAACAAATGTGAAAAGACGGTCTTTATTATCAAAATCAGGCGCATTGATTTTGAGATAGCACTCTTCAAAATCCCCAGCGCCCTTAATTAGAGGGTAAAGATCTGTAGGCTCTACCCAAGCTTGTTTAACCGGACCTATGTCTTTTTTACCAGCCTCGGGTCGGCTTCGAATTTGAACATGAGTTTCATTCACGTTGAGGATAGGTACGAAGAAAACACCATTAAGATCGGTCGTAATTCCTTTCCTGCCCTTGGTCCATGAGCATTGACGAGATAGAAATTTTATAGCTTCAAATCGGTCTGGAGTTAATATTGCCCATGGTGAGCCAGGTTCATTAACAGGGAAGGCCTCTTTTTCTTCATATTGGATAGTGTCCATGACCTCTTCAAGAGTCTGAGAGGATTTTATAGCCCTTTTGTTACCGATGCCAGGGCCCCAAACCCGGTATGATACGGGATACTCTGGCATATTTTTTGACTTCTCGAATACAGCAATCGTCGTGTGGTTACTGGCATCTTCGAAAGGTTTGAGGTCTTTCATATCATCAACAGATAGAGGTTGAATGTATAAGGAATCTTCGCGTGAAGGCTCGATTTTGAATGTTCTGAAACCTGCTGATGATGGATTTTTAAACAACGTGCCTGTGATGACAAATGCTAAACGCCCACCGGCGTTTAGCCATTTATCTGCGACCGTATAGGTGATCATTGCGGAAATATCGAGCTCATTGCCTCCGTGCATTCGAGTATTCGAGAAAATCCCGTATTGCTCGCAGGTCGGTTTTACACGCTCACGATATAATTCTGGTAACTTTGACCATCTCACCCACGGCGGATTACCGATCACTAAGTCGAAATTACCTGCGGTGGCTGACCAGAAAAAGTTTCTGACAATCCTGAACCATATCCCATTCCAATTCTGGCGATGCAGATTCAAAATCTGATCGTAGGTGTAGCGCAGAGGGGCATCCCATTCTTTGAGCTGATCATCGGAAAAATAATGCCCTTTTCTAAGCTTCTCCATGGATTCATCAAAATCAAGCCCCAGCTCGACATCTTTACCCATGCGATTGAACATGACATCAAGACTGATGCGATCAAGCGCTAGTGCAGCTGGCAAGTGAATATCAAGCCTTGCAAACTGGCTGCCAATACGATACTGAATGATGGCGTCAGATGTTTGGGGTGACGATGCTGGAGAATATATCGCATCAGCCATTAGAACTGGGACTTCTAACTCTTGTCCTGGGCATTGCGACAATAAATCGGCGACTTCAATAAGAAAGTTTACTCTTGCTGTCTGTACAGCCAGTGGATTGAGATCAAAACCCCATACAGTGTCGCAGATAAGTTTCAATGTTTCCCTAGCGCTGAGATTTTTCTCTTTGGCCAATTGACGCTTCTTGCGAATAACAGCCAGCAAAAAAGCCCCTGACCCACACGTTGGATCAAGGACTCTTTTCGTCATAAGACTAGAATCGCTGACTTTATTCAAGGTGAAGTCAACTAACCAATCAGGTGTATAAAACTCACCCAGACTCTGACGCAATTTACCCGGCACTAATCCTTGATACAAATCACGTAATACATCACGTGTTTGAGAGAGCTGGTCAAGACGATAAAGTGATAAGACAGAGAGTAACCGCCTTAAGGTTGGTAGTAATTCAGGGACCGTGTTCAAGCTAGCTACATCGAGGTACCAACTAAAAATAGCCTCCTCAACGAAACCATTTATTCCAGCTTCTTGGAAAAGAGTGGAGCGTTCTATAGCCGAGCCGAGGAATTCAAGCATCTGAGCGTCATTCTTCAACGCAGCCATACTTTGTGCTGGCTGTTCTATTGAGGTAAGCCTATGTGCTGAAATTATCTCTGCTGCCAGCAATTTGATCAGCATCGAGTTGTAGGTATGAAGAACAAAAAGTCGAGCAGAAATTGAATCGGATGGTGATCCAGACCAGGTAAATTTCAGTTCTTTTGTAATGGCTTCAGCTTGCACTATGGATAGGTCAGCAACCTGACCATACAAAGTACGCCATTCTGCAAAAAGCATTTTTACTTTGTTATTTCCGCTGATAGCAAGTTGGTGAGCTAGCCCATCGGAGAGTTGCTGCATGAAAGCTCGCGCATTAGCGGAGCCATGTCCAAAATCTGCGAGCAAGTTTTCTGTGGTAAGCCCTTTACGGGTATCTGATCGAAGAGCATCAACTACCATTTCTACTGAATCAGGAGAAAATGGCATCAAGTGTTGGGTATTGATCTCACCATCAATGACTTGGGCAAAACAAATATGCTCTCCATCAATCGCAATACCGATGAAATCCGACACAGGAATTTTGGTCTCTGCTGCTTTTTTTTCTATATAAGGCAGCAGTCGCTCTTTAGTGGCATTCAAAAACGCAGGACTGTCTTTCCTACCTTTAAAGTATCCAGGTGCTTTGTATTCAATGATGACGTGATTGTAACTAGCATCATTACGATCACGTTCTGCAAAAAGATGTAAACCTGTTGCGTCTTCTAAGGCTTTGTTCCAAGCAAACCGGACTTCTTCTTCTCCCTTCCATGGCTGAAGGCGTTTTTCTTGAATGGTGCTGTAAGCGGATTGCTTCATGTGCTCTGGCCTAGTAACAAAGTAAAAGTATGCAACCGGGCATTATGATCGCTGTACGGCTCTACTTCAAGGATTAGAGCTCACGCTTAGATTGTGTTGATAGGTTTACTTCTTAGGAGGCAAATGTGCTGCTTCAGTGGCATGTAATTGGGTGATGGCCGCTACCGCTGGAAGTTAGTGAAAATTCTGTGTAAGACTTTGATAACCAACAAGCATGTAAATATAAGGGATAGATCAATTTCTGCGTAAATTACAGAAGCATTTTATCTGTCAATAGGTATACACTTAAAAATTGCTATTGGATGGGAAGAATCTCCGTATTGAGAAGAACCCAGTTGATGCGAATCGAAGGTGATAAGGGATCTCATGGCAGTAGCTCCTCAAGTTTTACCACATACAGCTATTTCTACGTGGAGTGGATTTGTCTATCAGGGCAAGTTGGCGTTGTACCATTGTTTGAAGCTGATGTCGTCAGATTATGCCGCTAATCGGGATTTGAAACTGCAGTTAGAAAGCCAAGATGACTTCGCGATTTTTCGTCGCCAGCAATGCCTATCAATGCATCAGGTAAAAGCGTACAAAGACTCCCGCTTTTCTGCCTATAGTGATGGTATCAGCACTCAACGAGATAATGCGAGGCAACGGGGAGTACCACTCGCTTACTTTCATGTGGCACGTGAAGTAACGAATGTTCCGCTAACGTTTGTGGCTGACTATGGGCCAGTGAGATTTTATACTTACCCAATTCCGCCTGACGCAGATGGAAATGTCACACAATCGTTTTGTCCGCTGAATCAGGTAGATATGTTTATACGGGATGAACTTTCCAGTCTGCTTGTGAATGCTGCAATGCAACCTGCTTGGAAGAATTTTATTATTGCGAATATTCAGAATACGCTTGAAGCAATAGTAAATTCGAAGGTCATTATGACCCACAGCAAGATACACGAGTCCACTCGTCATCAGACCGTAATCGCAGCCAGCGAATTCATCGAGTTTTCAGAACTATATGGTGTAATCGAAGCAGATGATTATGCTCCGTTTGAGAATGAGGCATTCTTCCTTAGCCGTCTGCAGATTGATATTGGCACATACTACCAGGAGTTTTGTGAACGCCAAGACGGCCTCTCGCAGGCAGCATGTCAAAAGTTAGATGACTATCTGGCAGCTATTGCTGAGCTGAACGTTGGGGGAATGAAGGCATTCCTGCGAGCAACTATGCCGCATAAAAAGGGACGCTTTAAAACACTTAGTGAATTTAAGGACCAATCACTCGATCGTGATGCAATGCGACTTGGGATGTTTACGATTTTCTGGAAACTAGTTCAGGCTGCACGTAATGATGGTTCTGATGTCGCTTTCTCTTGGCTAAATGACGGGCTTTTCTACTATCCAACAGGTATCCACCATGCTGCAGAGCATCAAGATAGTATCTGTCATGACATCATGCAACAGGCAATTAGTGAAGATGTGGAGTGTTTATTTGAGTGTGGTGCACTTATCACTAGTGCCATAGATAGACCTTCAATTTCTGATGTAATCATAGGCATTGACGCTACTGAGGGAGTGGATACCGCTGAATACGAATTGCTGAGGGAAAACCGCATTGGGAATTATAAGAAGGTGGCTATGATTTCTTTAAACAATGTACCTGAGAGTTTGAAAGATGCAGAACCTGATTGAACAATTGTTAGAATCAGAAGGATTAACGCGTAAGCTCTCCACTGACTTAGCGTTATACGAATACAGTAGTACAGGAAAGACAAATTATTGGTTGGTAATCCATGGCGAACCAATAATCACTCCTGAAACTCAGGCTGGATGGTTAAGCAAATGTAAAAATGCTACTGCCGATCCTGCTCTTGAGAAAAATATTAATTTATTGATTGTCTGGAATACTAATAGCAGCAAAGTGTTAGCCAGCAAACAAGTTCACCATATAGAGGAAGACAGCTATTTTTTTTAAAAGCATGTACTTCCTTACACTACCGAAGAATTAGAAGCGCTTCGTCAACAGATTGAAAGTCATGGTTTTTCAATGGTTTTCCGTGAATCAATTACAACTCCTAGCACCTTTACTGAATATAAATCAAACTATCTAGAAGGCGGCTGGCAAAGCCTATTGTACAGGATTGCAATAAAGCTTCCCTTTATTGCAGTTAATAGTTCGGGTAATTCCGATCTAGCCAGTCTCGAGAGAAATATTCGAGAAAAAATCCAGCGTACAGCTAATCCAGATGTCCTGCTTGCAACAGATTCGGCTATTGATTTTCTAGCAAATCAGATCACATCGCCGGATGTGCTGCCGGAAGATTTATTGACCTACATGAATGCGAAATTGTTGGAGGCAGGCTATGAAAGTGATAGTTAAGCGTCTAGAAGTACGTAATTTTAAAGTTTTTGAAAAGCTTGAGTTAACCCTTGAAAGCGATCATCTCGTCGTTCTTGATGGCCCCAACGGTTTCGGTAAATCATCTTTTTTTGACGCTATGGAGCTCCTGCTGACAGGAAAGATTCGTCGCTATATTGAACTTGAAGAACTGACAGTGGATCGGCGTAGCCTGAAAACAGGCTGCCCTTGGCTATTCAAACAAGCAAAGGTAAATTCCTGGCTTTCCATTCGTGCAGAGATTGTAGTTAATGGTCAGAGCCATTTCCTTGAGCGAGCGGCCAGTAAAGCTGTACTGGACGAGCATAAAGGTGTAACTGATCTAAGGTTACCTCTTTATGAATTAGTAGACTTTAGTGCGGAGCGGGTTGAAGCCATTTCACAAGAAGAAACTTATCTTTCAACCTTACTCGGTGAACATTATCAGCGTGATTTTGAATTATTCCATTATGTTGAGCAGGAAGAAAATACTCGCTTATTAAAACAAAAGGAAAAAGACAGACAGGGTCAGATTGCACACCTTTTCGATATTGGTGATATTCAGGGGAAAATTAATAACATTACACAGGCGTCGATCAAAATAGGAAATTTGTGTAACCCGCAGAAAAAAAATGAACTGAAACAACTTAAAGATAAATGGGATACAGCTAAGCAGCAGCTGTTACCGGCAGGTAGTTCTGTCACATACGAAAGAATTATTGAAGTTACGGATCAGCCATGGGATCGTGAAGTAGTAGAGTTTGGTCTAAAACAATTTGAACAGTGGCTATCCGCAGATGGGGAATTGTTTCGCGTTGGACGTTTTATAGATAATTTTAAGCATTATAAAAATCAACTGTATAATAATGAATTGGTGAATAAACTTCTACCTAAAAAGGAACTGCAACAACGTCTGTTGATGTTTTATCGTCCACTTGAACACATAAATAAATGGGAGGAAGAGGTCGCTTGCTTTGATGCCGCACTTGCGATAAGTGACGCCTTCAAAGACCTAATAAAGGCTATTAGCGAGGATCGCCTGTCAATTACAGCTCCATTGGTACCACTCCTTCCACCCAACATAACAGCAGAGGAGTTTCAGCGACAGGTCGCCGGACTCAAACAACAGTTGACTACCGCAGACAAAGTTCAGGAATGCTACGCGCAACTAATACAGACACGTGAACTCTTGTTGAATGCGTTCAGGGAGCATCAGGCACATTGCGATCCCACAAATATTTGTCCGACATGCGGACATCCTTGGCCGACGGCAACAACGCTTCTCGAAGGAATTGAAAGTCAGAGCAAATCACTTGAAACTTTAGCAGCTCAACAAAATAATCAATTCTCACAAACATTAGTAAGCTTCAGACGCAACTGGCAGGAGCCTATCGAACTGGCTCTGCAGTCCTGTCTAGAGCAAAAGAAAGAGATTGTTGAACGTAAGCGTCAACTCTTAAGCTTAACAGAAGAGCAAACCCAGTGGCTGGAAAATTATTATCAACATCTTCAGACGGCAGGTATCAATATTCAGGAGCTTCTGTCTGAAAATTTCGAGCCTGTAACGCAGCAAGCAACAGACGAACTAGAACGTCAGGTCCGGGAAAGGTTTAAATCCTTTGACGATAGCTGCATTTTTGATGATTACGAGAAGATTTATCGAGAGATTTTTAAAAACGATCCACTGGCCGTTGAACAAGTTACCTCCCAACGTCTTGAATTAAAAAAAGTATATCTGGAGCAACAGTATGCCATTGCGTCTTCTAAATTTATCTTGGAGTGTGAACAGGAGTATAACAAAGCAGATCTGCTGATCAAAAAAGCCATCAGATTTAAAGAGTATCTACGCAAACTCAAAAAAATATATGAAGACGAGAAAAGATTATATCTTGAATCTATCGTCAAAGAAATTGAGATCCTTTTTCATATCTATTCTGGCCGCCTTATGCAAAGTTATCAGCAAGGGCTAGGCATTTTTATAGAAAATGACGGTAATTCAATAGCTTTTAATGAAACACCTGGGCATGGGCATGATGCTGTCTTTTCCATGAGTTCGGGTCAGCTTTCAGCACTGGTGCTGTCATTTACGCTCGCGCTGAACCAGCGATACGCGAAACATACTTTGTTGCTAGTAGACGATCCTGTCCAGACACTGGATGAAATCAATGTGGCAGGATTTGTAGAGTTGCTTCGTACTGAATTTCGGGACCGGCAGATAATCATGTCAACGCATGAAGATCGTATGTCGGCATATTTTCGTTATAAATACAAAAAATTTGGTATGTCGACAGGAAGAATCAACTTCATGGAAGAAGCACGTGCAGGTATGAATGGTTGAGAATTGTAAAAGCCGCCTTCTTAGAAGGCGGTGCTGCTTTAATCTATCCGTTTTTGCTGCAACATTGAAAGTTTACTTTAATATGTGAACTAAAGAGTTTCAATTTTTTAGTGAGTTAACGAATGACATTTAATTAATAGCTTTTTTATGGAACCTTACTTCCAATTGTAGAATATAGTGGGAATTAATATTAAACTTATTCGCCCCATAAATAAGTGCGCATCAGCCGATACTAATCAACCAACAAGCCGCATTCCTTTCATTCCCTCTTCAATTATACGCCCATGGTCTGCAGTCGTAACGAAGTCAGCCCACCACTGCATCATTGGGCGTCGTTGCTCAAGGTAATCGCTGCGGTTGTAAGCACGACGTACCTCATTCTTATCCACATGGGCTAATGCTGCTTCAATGGCATCAGGCAGAAACCCTTCCTCATTGAGGGCCGTACTAGCGATAGAACGTAAACCGTGTGATACGAGAACGCCTCCTAAGCCAGCACGCTTAAGGGCTGCATTCACTGTCTGGCTATTCATTGGCTGTGTAGGCTTAATCCGACTGGGAAAGATAAATTCTCGGCCACCACTGAGTGACTTCATCATTTCCAGAATAGAGAGAGCCTCATTGGATAATGGAACCGTATGGTCCCGGTTCATCTTCATTCGAGCTGCAGGAATTTTCCATTCGCTAGTAACAAAATCGATCTCATCCCATCTAGCCTCAGCAGCTTCGGCAGGACGGGTGATGGTGAGAAGCTGCCACATGAACAGACACCGCGTGGACACACTGATACTTGCTGTACGCATTGTTTGCATTAACTGTGGAAGTTGATCCGGGCGGATACTCGGCATATTTTTCTTCTGCGGTTTCTCGAATGCTTTCCCGATGTTTACGCTGGGAACCGCATCAATCAGGCCCGTGTACTGCGCATAAATCATGACTTCATTAATTCGCTGACAAAGGCGTCGAACTATCTCTAATGCCCCTCTGGCCTGAACCGGCTGCATTGCTTTAACCAGAGTATGAGCCTTAATCTCAGTGACACTGATATCACCGATTGCTGGGAAAACATCTCTCTCAAGCGAACGCCAGATGTCGTCGGCATAGTCCTCTGTTACGCTGGCTTTCTTCACATTCCACCAACGCTCAGCAACTAACAGGAAATTGTTGGTTTTGGCCTCTTGAGAATTTCTCATCTGTTCTTTCTGATGTTCCTGAGGATCAATGTCTTTCGCCAACAAAACTCGAGATTCAGCTCTGAGTTTACGCGCATCAGAAAGTGAGACTGCAGGGTAGGCACCGAAGCTCTGTTTGGTTCGCTGTTTGGTTAGAGGCCGATAGTAACGGAACTGCCAGAGCTTACTACCGCTGGACTTTATTAACAGGGTCAGCCCATCACCATCATACAGCTGGTAATCGGTATCTTTAGGTTTGGCGGCTTTGATTTCCGTATCAGTTAACGGCTTGGTTTTTCTTGCCATGGGGAGTCTCCATGCGTTTAGGCCCAACGAAAACAATAGAGCTTTTCGTTGGGCCTATCAATGGGCCTAAAAGGTTCGGATTTAATTAGTTTTCTTCGGACTTCGCGGGACAAATTGCAGGCACAAAAAAGCCCGCAGGGCTTGCGCCGTGCGGGCTCTTAGGACTTCATCGGATGACTCTGGTAATCACCGGTGGAGAATTTTGGTGGAGCTGGCGGGAGTTGAACTCGCGTCCGAGAAGTGTTTAACTCATTGAAAATAAACAATTCTGTCACTGTGACAGGCCTCAAGTGCATTTTACGTGCATATCGAGGTCTGTCTAACGTCCTGATTCTGTCCAACATTTTGAAATATTTCCCCGCTACAGCGCGGCTGAAATCGCGGTTTTACCGTCATATTCAGCCAGGTATTTACCGTAGTTGCGGAATATCATTTCCGGCCCTTTGTGGCCCATTTGTCCTGCAAGCCAGAAGAGGTTAACGCCCTGGCTAATATGCTTGGTGGCGAATGTGTGCCGCGTCTGGTACGGGTTACGATAGCGCACGCCAGCTTTTTTCAGGGTCGGCACCCATGCTTTTTTACGGATAGCGTCGGCGTTCGCCCAGGGTTCTCCCGTTTTCGGGTCGCTGAATATGAACTCGCTTTTCATAAAGGTGTATTGCTTCTGCGCCTGCAGGGCTGCCAGCGCCTCACTGTTCAGCTCCACCTTACGGGTACCGGCTTTTGTCTTGGTGCCTTTAAGTACCCCTACGACACTGGCCGCCTGAACGTGGGCTGTGTTCGCGATGGTGTCGAGATCAGGCCAGCGCAGCGCGCACAGTTCTGAGCTCCGCAGACCGGTATTGAAAGCAAAGCGGAACAGGTTTTCCCATTCCGGGTACCTGCAGCTCTGGTAAATGGCGAGGGTCTCCGCTGGCGTGAACGGGTCAACCTCGTAATCGTCGGCGCTCGGGCTGCTGTCGATCACGTGGTACCGGCTGGCGCTGACGAGGGTTACCGGGTTAATGGTCAGCAGGCCATCCGTAACAGCTTCATCGATGGCGCTGCGCAGAAACGAAAGGTTATTCCTGGTCGTTTTCAGCTTTGTTTTCCGGCTGGCTATCCAGTTTTTAAGGACCGCTGGCGTCAGTTCTGACACGTGGAGTTTATGCAGAGCTGACAGCGCCGACAGGCATTTTTCATAACCGTTGATAGTCGACGGGGACAGGTTGCGGTTCTGGCAGATTTTCAGGTACTCGTCCAGGTAGGACTTTATGTTTTTGGTTTTCTTCACCACCCCGAACAGCTCCAGCTTTTTGGAGTTGGGGAAATATTTCGCATATTCAAAGGTGCCACTGACGATCTGGTTTTGTATCTCCCCGAGCAGGCGCTCGGCGTACTTCACACCGCGCGCGTTTGCTTCCATTTTGGAGAGGGGCTCCCGGCACAGAACCCCTTTGTATGTGAAAGTGATAACCAGAGTGTCGCCAGTTTTATGCTGGCGGATGGTTACTCCTCTTGGGAGAGATAATGATCCTTGTTCTTTCTTGCCCACTTTGAAACCTCCGTTAAGTCAATCCAGCGTTCTTTAACGCCATCGACTTTTAATACATGTACTCCCTCCTTCCATAACCCCTTTGTATCCGTTTGTTAACGGCTTCTACCGTTTCCCCCGCGTCCCTGCAGTACGTAGAAAGGGGTACACAGTCAAGACTCATGGCTGACCTCCCGTCCGAAAGCCTGGGCATTTTCCAGTTCATTAGCGGCATAAATCAGGGCGTTGTGATGAGCGCGAAAACCACCATCGAGTTCGTGAGCAGCTCTGTCGCGCAAGATGTCGATCGCAGCCTGATAGTCATTCTGGCAATCGGCCGACTTTTCGGCCGAACTAGCCGGCAGCTCCCCCAGCACCATCAACATGTTTTCCGGGTCGATGGGAATTGTGGCGAGCCCCAGTTCTTTGGCCTCCACCGCTAAACGGGTCAAGCGTGCAATAATTTCAGTGGTACCTTTTTTCATGGCATACCTCAGAAACCTATCAAAAATTTATACTCAATCAGCGCGCCGAAAACGACGGCCACCAGCAACAGGCCAAACAGCATAGAGAGGAGGAAATACTTCATCGTGACGCCTCCCGAAAAAC
Source organism: Enterobacter sp. DNB-S2 (assembly GCF_019443845.1). Taxonomy (NCBI): domain Bacteria; kingdom Pseudomonadati; phylum Pseudomonadota; class Gammaproteobacteria; order Enterobacterales; family Enterobacteriaceae; genus Enterobacter; species Enterobacter sp. DNB-S2. Next base: position 4,279,863 of record NZ_CP050520.1, on the reverse strand, counting down.
AGCTCTGTATGCACGCAGCATGTCCCGAGATTTGCCGGATAAAACAGTCCTCATGAAGAACATCCCGCTACGGGTTGCTACGATGCCGGGTGTGTGTAGCAGCGTGACATCTACCACTCTGTTATGTTTTCGGAACTCAAACAGAGTGCTTGTGATAACGATGCTCGCCACGGCGCCATAGTCCTGATGTTGAATTTTCATTTTCTGTCCTTCAATTTGCTGTATCGTTCATGGCTCATCACTTCCCAGTTCTGGCCGCCGTCTCGGGACAGCAGCCGCCAGCGGCGATTAACCCTCAGGCTCAGGTTTCCGGAGCCGTGTATACGGCAGGGATGAATCCGCCTGGCTCTGAACTGGCGGAGGACATGGACCGCTTGGAGGTGCACCCACTCAGGAATTCGTATCGCTGTCAGGGCCATTGTCCTTCTCTCCTGCTGGTGGGGTGATCGTGTAACCGGCTTGTTCAGCCATCCATAAAAAAGTCTCCAGCGATGCTGTAACCTCGCCGTTATGAACCGGGCGCGCGTGGATAACTTTCCCGTTCTCGATTGTCAGCACGATATTTACTGGTTCGTGCGTGATAATTGGTGTCTGGTCACTCATGGTTTGTCTCCGCTGTGACTGTCTTTTGTTTCTTGGCAAACTCGACCAGCTCAGAAATAAGATCGTCGATTAATGCCTTTCCGCTTTCTGTCAGGAACTCACCGCTGCCATTCACATCTACGGCGTTGCTGTAAATTCCTCTGATGGCTTTTACGCCGTCAATATTCCCGTATTCACTGAGAGCCAGCTTTTCGAATCGTCTCAACAGACCATCAAGCAGTATTTCTGTTAATTCGACTGTGTTTATTCCCCCCTTAGGCATATTAATAATGATGCAGGTGCTTCCGGTTTTACGCTGATGGCGTAATAACGAGGCTTTAAGTATTCGGCGTCGATATGTTTCTATTAATTTATCCATTGCGCTGTTCTTCCTCCAAACTCATAACTATTTCTTCCTCCTTTTCGGTCCATCCGTGAATCTCAGCGGCCAGGTCATAAACCAGAGCGCATAGAGTTTTAAGTTGAAATCGGTCGAGCTTGTCGTGATATTCATATAATGTTTGCGACAAACCAGATAACTGTTCTGCTTTGATATTCACGCCCTGAATATCCTGCCTTTTTAAAACGCTCATAATTACCGTCCATATGCTTTTTTAAGGTAAAGTCGAGCGATTACCTCGTAACCGCAGGCCGCATAAAGGCATGCTGATCTATATGCCGTTTTATCTTTGATGAAAGTCATACGAAGCGCCTCACAGCTAAAGATGCGACTACTCTTCCGTGAATACGTATGTCTTTTTGCTCACCGGCATTAAGCGTGTAAGTTTGGTAATGGAGATTGTCAGAAATAATCTTTAGTGTCCCGTCCGACAAGGGTTCTATTCGCTTGATGAACAGGCAGTTACGGCCAAAAACATCGCCCGTAAAAACATAAATTCCGGGGGTAAGAACGCGGCCTCCACAATCAACGAAAGCTACAATCTCACAGGGTTCGATAGTCGGCTGCATTGAATCACCTTCCATCCTGCAGCTCTTAACTCTGTTTCCAAAATCATTAATATTGTCTGAGCCGAAAAGCATTTGTGGTGTTTTAATTGGCTCGTTGAAAGAAAGTGAATTTTGCATTTTCATTTCCTCAGGGTGAGTTTGGCCACGCCAGTTAAGGCGTTATATTTATTTCTATATTTATTTAATCAATGATCTAGCGGAAAACATATTTTTAATATCAGGATGCTCATCAATGATTTTTTTAGCTTCATCACAGGCATCATCATAGCTTTTGAAAAAATCAACTAATACGAAATAGTTTTCATATCTTTGGTAAATCGCAAATTCTATCCCATCGATAAGATTGGTGATAAATTCGTAATTAGCATCGCCCTGATAGGGTTGCGCTGTTTTTAAATATACCCAATGGCTTCTGCTTTCTTTGATTTTTTTATGAATATCAAAGTGCCTATTACCCGTTACCACTTGTGGATCTCTTTTCATTTCTCTGGCTCCGTCACTTGCCGATGAAATGAATAATACTAGATGTTTTAGTATCTGCAATACTAAAAGTATAGTTTTGTGGCGAGGATGTGCTTACTTATTGAAATGTAAAGAAATAAAAAAAACCTGTCAGGAGGACAGGTTTTGTACTGTTAGTAGCTTAATCAGAGCCACATCATAGCTTGAACAACGACACCTATGATCCTGCAATTGCCGTTGATTGGAATGAGAGGATATTGAGGATTCAATGGCTTGAGATAGGTTTTCCCGGCGTCAATTACCAGTTTTTTAAAGGTCGCTTCGTTTGCGTCGGTAAGCTTGGCAACTACTAAACTCCCATTGATTGGTTCTTTACCTGTATCGACTAAAACGTACATACCTTCAGGAATGCTCATACCGACAGGAGAAGTCATTGAGTCACCCTGGACTTTCAACCAGAATCCTTGACCTTCAATGTGTGCATCGGAATCGTACCATTCATCAATGTCTTTGAGTGTGTACGGTTCTATAGCCTCACACCATGCCCCTGCACTTACCCAGCTAATGAGCGGGTATGTCCCACGTGGTTTGGCCGGGCCATGATAAGTAACGTTTGATACCTGAGATAACAGCTCAGCTTCTTTAGCAAGAGCTGGGCTGAAACTCGAAATCGGCTCATGAAGCAGTTTCGCAAACTTAGCTGCAACTGGAAGATTCAGTGGGTTTCTACCGTTCAGGTAATGACCGACAGCTCCCTGAGAAATGTCCAGTTCGTCGGCCATATCAGCTTGGGTGATGCCCAATTCTTTTTTCTTCGAGTCATACAAGGCCTTAAGGCGCGCTGCGTCTTGAAGCTGTTCTGTCGTCAATCTGCTTTTCTTTTCCATAGCCTGATTTAATACCAAAAGTTTGATTATGTCTCCTACCTATAGTACCCTTCATTTTAATACTTTTAGTAGTATTTAATCGTAGAGGACGTATGAACCAGATTACTCTTAAGGAATACGTGAAAGAGCACGGCCAGGTAAGAGCTGGCGCAGCGCTCGGAGTAACGCAAATTGCCATAAGCAAAGCATTAAGAGCCGGTCGGGAAATCTTTGTTGTGATTTCTGAGGAAGGGACTGTTTCAGCTTTTGAAAACAAAGCATTCCCATCTAAGCGGCGAAGCGATGAAACCAGAGCCTGAGTTACTCAGCATCTTACCTTCCGATTTTAGTCATGCGGATGCCGAGTGGATTAAGCAGCAGTTACTTAGCCTGACACCAACTGCACGACAAAAAGCTATCCAGCGTTATGCAGCTGTGTATCAGGAGACGTTCGAGGCCGAACCCGTTTCATACCGCAAGGAGAACCGGGCAAGGCATGAAGCAAACACAAGGCTTCGCCTGTTTGTGAGAAATCAGGGCAGAGCTTTACAGGGGTATACCGCCGAACCTCCCCTGGCTGGAACGCAATCGCGATCCTGATTGTTTCGGGTTTAAAGGTACCCGAACAGAAGCAGGCTTAAAGGTGCCTGTTCAGGTTGGCAACCAACTGACCCAACTCCTCATATGTACTAGGGAAGTAGTACGTTTTTATGGGGAAGAGGGAAAGGGGGTAAGGGGGATTGGGTGTAGGGGCAGGAATAGGGTCTTTTCCAACAGGAGAGATCTATTGGTTAAGTAGATCACTGTCTTAAGGGCGCAATTTAAAAAAACGCCTGTATCAGCAAGGTAGTACAAAGCGCTCAGGCGCTGAGAAACGAAAAGGGTTCTTCCTGGAAGAGTGATTTTTCAGAGGAGCTGAATCAGAAGGGAGGCTGGCAGCCTTTGGGGAGGCCACCAGCCATGTGAGGGGGAATCCATGAAAACCACATCACAAAATGATTATCTCATCAGCACGGGGGCAGCACAATGGAGCTGACGATCACGCCGAATTTTGCACAGGAACGAGCGCTAAACATGTTGCGCCGTGACTGGAAGGCAAACGACACCTTCATGGTGTACTCGCCAACTGGTAGCGGTAAAACGGGTTTGGCCGCCTTCATCGTTGCCGGGTTTGTCAGCCGTGGTATGCGCGTCCTGTTCTGTGCACCGTACACCATCCTGATCGGTCAGACGGCTAATCGGTTCGTGGAGTATGGATTACCGGGCGATGAAATCGGTTATATCTGGGCGGATCACCCGAACTACAATCCGGACCGGAAAATTCAAATTGCCAGCGCCGACACGCTTATTCGTCGTGTTTTTCCTGAAAATATTGATCTGCTGATTATCGACGAAGCGCACCTGCGCAAAAAACGCATCCTGAAGGATATCGAACGTCTGCGTGGCAAAGGCGTAAAGGTGATTGGTCTGTCGGGTACTCCGTTTTCCCCGTTCCTGGGCAAATACTATGACCGACTGATTAAGCCGACCACCATCGGCGAGTTAATCCAGCGTGGCGATCTGAGTAATTACGAATTTTACGCGCCAACTAAGCCGGATCTGAAAGGCGTTAAAACCAAAGCATCGCTTGAGTACGGCAGCGATTACAACGAAACGCAGCTGGCTGAAATCATGTGCGGCTCTACGCTGGTGGGCGACATCGTACAGAACTGGCTGGAGAATGGCCGGGATCTGCCTACCATCGCTTTCTGTGTCAACGTAGCCCACGCCAATTACCTGACAATCCAGTTTAACCTGGCGGGTGTTAACGCTGAGGTCATGACCGCCGACACTCCAGTGGATGAGCGCCAGACCATCATTCACCGCTTTGAAACTGGTGCAACGAAAATCATCGTTAGTGTGGGCGTTCTGGTGGCCGGCTTCGATAGTGACGTTCGTTGCATCATCTACGCCAGGCCAACAAAAAGCGAAATTCGCTGGCTGCAGGCGCTAGGGCGTGGCCTGCGCACCGCACCGGGTAAAGAGTCCTGCCTCATCTTCGATCACAGCGGCACCGTGCACCGTCTGGGTTATCCGGATTCAATCGAGTACGACGATCTTCCCGGTAAGTCTGACGGGATGGAGGAAAGCGCGCGCCGAGCAGCTGAGGAACGGGCCGAAAAACTGCCACACGAATGCTCTCAATGCCATTACATGAAGCCAGCTGGCGTCTATGTATGCCCGAAATGTGGGCATAAGCCGCTGGGCGGTGAGGACGTCGATACCGACACAGGCCGCAAACTCAAAAAGCTGGGTAAAAACCAGCATCAGCCCACGAAGGCAGAGAAACAGGCCTGGTGGAGTCAGATCAAATTCTATCAGCGCCAGCGCGTATCGCAGGGGAAAAAGCCCGTCAGCGATGGCTGGTGCGCAAACACCTTTCGAGAACGGTTTGACGAGTGGCCTAACGGGTTAAGCGATTTCCCGATGGAGATCACGCCGACCGTCTCTAATTTCATCCGGCACAAATTGATTGCGTATGCGAAAGGGCAGGAGAAGGCCAAGCGTCTGCAGGAGGCATCAGGCACGGCAGCCCCATCCTCAGTACAACATGCACAGAAAGCGATTAGCGATATCAAACTGCAGTTAGGAAAACGAGCATGAAGACGGCAGAAGCAGCAAAAGGCCAATGGGCCATGATTTTCGAACATTACGGACTGCCGCCGATCACCGGTAAACACCATTTCAGAGGCAAATGTCCGCTTTGTGATTCGATTGGTAAATTCCGCATCGATGACCGCGACGGCGCGGGAACCTGGATTTGCACCTGCGGCTACGGTACGGGATTGGACTTGGTTACCAAAACCCAGGGCAAACCATTTAACGAGGTTTGCCGCGAAATTGATGAGCTGATCGGCAATACGTTCAGGCGTGACAAAGTGCCTGAAGCCAGTGACGCTTCTAAACTGCGGAAAAAGGTACTCAACAATTTTGCAAAAATGGCTCCTTTGCGCGGTACATCCGGCGCCGATTACCTTAATTCTCGCGGTATTTTTAAGCTTCCAGCCGAGGCGGTACGGTTAAACCCAAAGCAACGGCATAACGGCCGTGTCTACCAGTCGATCTATTCACTGGCAACGGACGATAAAGGGGAACTGTGTTACCTCCACCAGACGTTACTCGATGGCGCAAAAAAGGCTGATATCGGGGCCAGCGCAAAGCGACAGAAATCACTACAGGAAGATAACTATCTCGATCATGCCCGGTCAGTTGCGATCCGTATGTTCCCGGTCGCCAGCACCCTGGGCATTGCCGAAGGCATCGAAACGGCCCTATCTGCGCACCAGATTTATAACGTGAATACCTGGGCGACTATGACGGCAAATTTCATGAAGAAATTCCGCGTTCCTGCTGGTGTTAAGCACCTGATTATTTTTGCCGACCGCGACGAGAACAGCGCTACCGGGCTGGCGGCTGCGTATGAATGCGCTCATGCCAATCTGCTGGCAAAGAATGACCTGCAGCGCGTGAGCGTGTACTGGCCGGATCACGATGATTTCAACAATATGCTCATGAACGGTGATCAGGTTCGTGAGCTGGTTTTCCACAAGAAAAAGGCGGCTGCGTAATGCGTACTGATAACAACGAACATAAAGCACTATTCACCATCCCGACGGCAGCGCACAGCTCCGCCCTCGCAAACATCAAGCCTCTGCCCGAGCAACGGAGAATCACCGGGCATAAGCAAACTGACGCTTATCTTTGGGTGCTGGAGGTGATCCGTCTGAACGAACCCGCACTTCTGGACGCAGCCGAAGCCGCGCTGGAGAAAATTGAAATCTCCCCAAAAGAGGCCGAGGAACGTTACGCGCGTTATTTGCTGGCGAATGGTGGCGATCCTTTCCAGGTTGCTTTCGGTACCATCGGCATGGATAACCCGGCCCGTAGCATTCAGATCGCCCGCGAGAACATTAAAAAGGCGGCTGATGTACGCGCCATTTTTGGCAGTTACGAAGCTGCTATGGATGATGTGGAGGCTGAGCGCGTGATCAAGTCTTCCCCGAAATTTATCAACGATTACCGTTGGGGCTGGACTCAGGCCGAGAAGAAAGCTGGCAGCATTAACGGCGGACGTATTAACGAAATTGACGATCAGCGCCGGGCATTTGTCGATGGTTATCGTGATGTTTTGCCAGAGCCACACACGCTTTCGGATGTCGTGCGTGAACTGATTTATTGGGATTGGCTTTACTGGGTTCGCAACACTGCCGGGAACGAGCTCGAACACGAATACGGTTACTCCGGACACCACGAATCAGTACATGACCGCGAGCGCTACCTTGAAAAATTGCTCGTAACCATCAAACCAGTTACACGAGCTGAGGCCGTGGAAGTCTGCCGCTGGTTCATGAAAAGCGAAAAATCTGAATACATGGACGACGACGGCGCGGCGGTTATTCTTAACCTGGTAGGGGAGTGTGAAGAATGAAACTGGAGGCATCACTAAAACATTTTAGCCCTCAGGGAATGCACATCAGCGACGACGTGAAAGGAACCTCTCCGGATCGTATCACCGGCACTGATGTTATGGCGGCCATTGGTACCACCAGCAGCCGAGCGCGGTTTGGTCTGGCTGCCTTCTTTGGTAAGACCGGGATCAGCAAAAGCGATGAGCAGCTGGCAGTACAGGCTCTGGCGCGTCATGCAATGGAATCAGCGCCCAGGAATGTACGTAAAGCAGCAGCAGGCGAATTTGGCTGGTGTATGCTGACGCTGGCACAATTCGCCTTTGCTGAATACTCCCGTTCAGCGGAAACCAGCGTGACGTGTCACAGCTGCAGCGGCAGCGGATTAACCTCTCAGTATGAGGATGTGATCAAACATCCTGGAGTCTTCAACTCTGACGGAATGGAAATCGTACCGCCGAAAATCAAGCACGAACTGGTCAAGCGTAAATGCGCGGCGTGTAACGGTAAAGGTGAGCTGCTGGCCCGATGCCGTTGCGGCGGCAAAGGTGAGGTGCTCGACCGCAAAGCCACAAGCGAGCGCGGCGCGCCGGTGTTCAAAACCTGCGAGCGCTGCAGCGGAAATGGATTTTCTGGGGTACCGTCTACTGCAGCCTATAAAGCGATACTGAAGCGAGTTCCAGATCTGCACGTCAGAACGTGGACCCGTAACTGGAAACCGTTTCTGGAGGGGCTTGTCGACGTCTGCTACAGAGAAGAACAAAAAGCAGACTCGGCGTTTCAGGACGCAACTAGCTTTCGTGATGATATGAACAAAATTTAGCATATTAGCCACTTTAAGCTTGATTTTGTCCGAACTTGTCGTGTATGCTTCAAATCGTAGGTTATTGCGCCTGCACGAAATCAAACCCGCCTCCGAGCGGGTTTTTTTATGCCTAAATTTGGTCGCCGCGAATGAATACATTCATCATTTGTGCATCCGGCCCGTCTCTCAATAAATCAGATTGCGAACTGATCTCCGGATCGGGGCTGCCGGTTATTGCTGTTAACTCCACCTGGCGAGCCGTGCCTGATTGTGAATACATTTACGCGGGTGATCTGCGCTGGTGGGATGCAAACATCGATGTTCTGCCGTCCTCCGCCTCTCGCTGGACCTGTAATTACCGGGCTCATAAACGCTATGGGCTAAATCTGTTTGATACAGATACCCGGTGGGCCTTCAACTCCGGGCAGCGCTCAATTCTGTTTGCTGCCAGCCAGGGGGCGAAAAACATCATCCTGTTAGGGTTTGACTGCTCCATTAATGGCGGTAGTCACTGGCATGGTGATCACGTCGGGCTGGATAACCCTACAGCAGAGAGTGTCACGCGATGGCGCGGGGAGTTTGCCAATACCGCCAGAGCGCTGGCCGGTAAGGTGAATATCATCAACAGTAGCCGCCAGACAGCGCTTAAGTGCTTCCGGCGTCTCGGCCTCAATGAGGCTTTACGCGAGGTAGCATGTTAAACGTTCCTCTATTCATTGAAGGCATGCTGGGCATGGGTGACAACATCTACCAACGCGCTTTCGTTAAGCAGTTGCCCGCCGGTACTTATATCCGGACCGCCTGGCCCGAACTGTATGAAGATTTGCCCGTTCTGCCCGTTCGCAGTTTTACAACGCTCCGTACGCAGCGCAAAAACGAGTACCGGACGCAGGCCGCTTTTCACCTGCCGCCAGATATGCGCCAGACAAAACGGATTTTCTACGGTCCGGATCATCTACGGCGCGGTTCAATATTTGACGCGATGCGCCAGCAGTTTGGCACCGAGCCGTCAGAACTCGACTTGCCCTCTTACGGACCCGCTGAATTTACGTCTGAAAAGCCGATCGCGGTAATTCGTCCGGCTACTGTTCGCAGTGAATGGCGCAGTGACTCCCGTAATCCTGATCCGGATTACCTGTTGCAGGCATCCCGGCTACTGAGAAAGCATTTCTGCGTAATCAGCGTGGCTGACCTGCAGGAGGGGGAGGAGTGGGCCGTCGGCGAACTTCCCGAAGCAGATCTGCGCATGCACTCCGGCCAGCTCAACTTCAAATCGCTGATGCGCCTGATTGAGCATGCCGCCGTGGTGGTTACGCCGGTGGGCTGGGCGCTTCCTGCTTCTATTGCCTATAAAACGCCGGTGTACGTTGTCGCTGGTGGGCGAGGTGGTCACAACGCCCCGGAAATCGTAACCGATCCGGCGATGGACCTTTCTCGTGTTGGCTGGGCAATTCCCGACAATTACTGCCGCTGTGAAGCATGGGAGCACCACTGCGACAAGCGGATTTCAAATTTCTCCGATAAATTCGAGGCCTGGCTCCATGAAGTCGTTTTATCAGGAACTGGAAAGCGGGCTGGTATTTTTACCGGAGCTGGGGATCGGACGTTACCCCGTTCCGGCATCACGCCCGTATGACGAGCAGTATTTCGCAAAGTATCAGCAGCTGGCCGACACCGAAACGGGCAGAGCTTTAACGCAATCCCGTATTGAACTGGTGGAGCGCCATTTTCACGGACCTGTTCTCGATGTTGGTATCGGTGCCGGTCAGTTCGTCTCTACCCGACCGGGAACGCTGGGGTATGACGTTAATCCGGCTGGTATCGCCTGGCTGAACGAGCGGGCGCATTCGCTGACCTCTACGCCAACAAGTGGCGAGCACTGACGATGTGGGATGTACTGGAACACATCGACGAGCCGGAGCTGGCGGTACAGCAGGCCAGTGAATATGTGTTCGTGTCGATCCCGATTTTCACTGATGCCGGAGACATTCTCCGCTCCCATCATTTCAGAAAGAACGAGCATATCTGGTATTTCACTGATGAAGGTATCAGGCGCTGGTTTGCAGAGCAGGGCTTCACCTGCGCAGAGCAAAACACAATCGAATGCCAGTTAGGGCGTAAAGGCGTCGCGTCGTACGCTTTCCGCAAAATTTAACTTCATCTTTTAACACACAGCACCCCGAACCCGGAGGTGTGGAATGCATCGTATGAATGACCAGTCAGGTAATGTAATTACCCAGTTTTTCGCGTGGCTGGCAGCTGTATCAGCGGCTCTGGGATTTTCAACCCAGGACATGGTTTTCATGTTTTTCGGTCTGATTGGCGTACTTCTTTCTCTGGCCTCTTTTATATCCGGTCGGCTTGACGCCAGAAAACTCCATAAAGAGGACCGGCGCCGCACTCAGTTGCTGGAAAAATATTTTGATGATGCCCGAAAGTTACCTCCTGCGGATCGTCCGGCAAGCGTCAAGGTTGTTACAGATGCCATTAACAGGATAAACGCAAATGCAAAATAGAAAGGCAGGTGCTGCGGGTATTGTTTGTTCAGTTGCTGCGATCATCGTGATAGTGCTCGGTAACGGGCATGTTCGAACAAATGAGCGCGGACTTGAGCTCATCGGTAACGCGGAGTCATGTCGTCGTGATCCTTATGTTTGCCCCGCTGGCGTGCTCACCGATGGCATGGGAAACACCCACGGCGTTAAACCCGGCACAGTTAAAAACGACCAGCAGATCGCGGCTGAATGGGAAAAAAATATCCTCGATGCTGAATCCTGCGTTAACCGGTACGCCAACGGAAAAAAGCTTCCAGATAATACTTTCAGTGCGGCGGTATCAGTAACGTTCCGCGCCGGGTGCGGCAATATGCGGAGCTCGACAATGTTCTCCCTATTCCGAAAAGGTGACCTTAAGGCGGCGTGCTACCAATTTCCTCGCTGGGTTTACGGTGGCGGTCGAGTTCTGCCTGGTCTGGTTACTCGCGCTGGTAAGGAAGAAGCGCTCTGTCTGGATGGTTTATGAATCTTCCTCTTTTACTGATTGCTATCTACCTGATTTGGCGTGACTCCCCTTATTGGTGGGTTTTTGTCTGCCTCGCCTTCTTCATTCCCTGATTTATCAGATTTTATTTCTGGGAATGCGATATCCGTTTTTTTTAAAAGAATGGATCGCTTTGGGAAATACTGCTGTGCTGTTTCATCGGCATCCACGTATAGACGCTCACCATCGCGGTAGATAACAAAGGAACCGAAGTTGATTTTTTTACCTAGCACAAAGTCAAATGCGTAAGCATCTAAGGTATCTCGGAAGCTCCTTTTCTCACCAGTGAGAAGCACAAAATCGTATGGATACAACTTTTTTAACCTCCCAGAACTGATTGTTCCATCAATAACTGAATCTTTCAGTGTAATGCGAACTTCAACGAAGTCTTTCTGATTCGATAACCATTCGGGAGGATCAATATCATTTTCGGTAGAGTTGTTCCATTTACCCTCTAACGCTTTCGAGGTTCCGTACCATGTTTGGAAGGCATTTACGTTATCAATAACTTTGTCACCATTTACGAGAACCCATGAAATGCAAGCGACTATCACGGTTATGCACGGCCACGCTGTATTTTTTAAAAAACGCATAAAAATCCTCCTAAATAATTAGACAGGGTATCAGATATGAATACTCCGCTGAATGTCGCAGCGCTAAATTTATCATTGGCAACGATATGATTACATTTACTGATATCAAAGCTGCATGGCGTTCGATAGTGATTGTGGCCGTGGTTATCGTTGTAGCCGTACTTTGCGCTCTGCTGGCAATTAGCCGTTCTGACGTCGCTACACTGAAAAGCGATAATGCTGTTCTGCGCAATGACAACATCCTGCAGGGGACGGTTATCGCTGCTCAGGCTTTCAACTTTAACCGGTTTAACCAGGTGGCCGAAAACGCCAGCCGACTAAATTCACTGATTGACGCCAGCTCCGATAAAACTGTTATCGAATATCGGGAGATCCTCCGCCGTGAAAAAACATGTGATCTGCCTGTTCCTGCTGATGTCGCTGGTGGGCTGCTCAGCTACGCGAACAGTTTACGTGCCAGCGCAATGCACACCGATTCCGGGAACGCTGACGCAGCCGGTGATAGCACCACTACCACCAGCGCGCTGACTTATTGCCAAGCTGTTCTCTGGGTCAAGCCACTACTGGCCGCCATCGAAAAAGCGAATAACCAGCTGGCTGGAATACGTGAAATTGAGAAGGGCAGGCAATGACTATTGCCAGCGTGACATTACAAAAGTCATTCCCTGAGTGGCTTTGATAATGTTTTTTGAGTGGGGATTGTTCAGTATGGCTTCGATAAAAGAATCCACTGATGCCAATGGACAATCAAAATATTACGTCCACTGGAAGGATGAAAAATCCGGTCATGGACGCCGCCGCATTTTTAAGAATATTGATGATGCCGCACATCTTTTCTGGCAAAAACAGAATATCGAGCTGGATTGTCGAACCGCCAGCTGGACCGGAATAGACCATTCCTGGACTTTCCGAAAGTTAATTCTGTTTTATCTGGGGTATCAGGCCGGCAAGCTGGAAAAAAATATCATACGGCTGTCGTCATATACGAAATGCCGTCACGATCTTCTTGCTGTAGACGGGCCGATACTGGAAAAAAATATTCTCCATATCAGCCATCGCGATATCGTTGATTCGGTTCGCACCGGCTGCCATCGCTGGATTCGTTCGGCTTTCTTCCTGCTGGTGGAAAAGCGGCTCATCACTTTTAACCCTGTTGACCGTCCCGCGCGCCGGAAGCGTCGACCCATCACCATACCGCCATCATCATCGGTCAGGGAGCTACTGAATAACGCGCCAGTTCGTGAGCGTATCGCGTGCTGGCTCGGGATTTGTGGCCTGCGCATCGGTGAGGCTCTTGCGGTTACTTATAACGACGTGTCAGCCGACTGGATCGACATCCGGGGGCATGTTGTTGACGGCGTTATACATGAGGGGCTGAAAAGAGGAGTTGAGCGCCGGGTAAGGATGCCGCGTGAGCTTTTCGCGTTGCTGGATAAAAATAAGCTTGGTTCCTCTGAGCCCCTTATCTGCAATCAGTTTACCGGCGCATGCCTTGCTACCAGTTACGGCACTCAGGGCGTTCTCGTCAGAACCCTGAACGACTATGGCATTAAGCGATTCCATCATCTTCGACACTTTGCGGTATCTCGCCTGGCAAACAAAGGCGTCGATATTCTGAAGGTTTCCCGACTTATTGGGCATTCGAACATCAAAACCACGATGGACGTTTACGGTCACCTTTTCGGTGAAGCGGTGGAGATGGATTTGGACTGAGTTATCCACATAGTGGAAATATTAGGGCGATCCACTATCTCCCCATTCTGCGCGGCCTCCGGGCATCAAATCGCAGTTTTTACGGAAAATGGATAACTCCGCATTTTTTGACGTTTTTAATTCCGCACTTAAACCCAGCAGGCTTGCGGCCCCGGAGCAGATTTTTTCTCAGAATTATTCCGCACGCAAAATGCGGAAAAATAATTTTGAACAAAATATAAACAGCACCCGATTTCAGGTAAGCGTATGGCCCGTAAAAATAGCTTTAAGAAGGCCTACGTCGGTATCGTTATTGATATGGCTCTGGCCCGTAACAAGATCTCAAACCGCATGGTTGCCCAGCGACTGGAAATTGACGAGGCGACTATCCGCAACTGGCGCAAGGAACACGCCGACTTTAATCGTGCCTTTACCGAGGCTCGCGAAGTTCTGATGGAAAAGATTAACAACGTTGCAGGTAAAAGCCTGGACGTTCGGAAACGAAAGATTGTCACCAAATCCCCTGATGGACTGAAAACCACCGTCGAGGATGTTTTGCCAACGCACAATGATGTTGCGGTGTTTGCCAAAGCTCTTGGACTCGGCCGCAGTGTTTATGGGGAAGAGGACCGTCAGCGTGATGTGCTTCGTGAGGTGATGAAACACAAGGTAGACGGGAAATACTCCGCGCTGGAGGCGGCACAGCTGCTTGAGGCTGAGGGAATAAAAGTACCGGCAACCCTGCTCATGGAGCTGGAAGCACCGAAAATTTTCGAACCGTTCAACAATATGGACGAGGCAGCCAAAGCCGACGCGGCGAACCTGACCCCGCAGGAAGCAGCCGATATCTACAAAAAATACCTGGGCTGAAAATTGCAAAAACAGGCGTTTCGAACCGTAAAAACGCTATGCACTTTTTGACCCGTTTTATGCACGTTTTATTCATCCCGATTTGACCACTTTTCTGTTCAAAACAGAGGTTTCACGCCGTTTGCGTGATGGGTGCTGTTGCGCCAGTGCGGGTAACGACCATTATGTTAAATCGGGGCGTTTTTGAGGAATTTTTCTGTGCCGATCCCGTTCCCCTTTGACTTCCGCAAACCGGACTATACCGCCGTGTTTGAGTGGAGAATGGAGAGGCTGGAGCGGATCAGGAAAGCGCCTGAAATGCTTCCGGCACTCCGTGAGTTTTACCGTACTAACCCGGCCCAGTTCATCATCGACTGGGGCATGACGACGGACCCGCGTAACCTCGATTATGGTCTGCCTGCGACCATCCCGTTTTTGCTGTTCCCCCGCCAGGAGGAATGGATTAACTGGATCATGGACAGGCGCGTAAATCGTGAAAACGGGCTTACTGAGAAAAGTCGTGAAATGGGGTTGAGCTGGACTTCTGTCGGCCTTGCCTGCTCCCTGTGTCTGTTTAACAAAGATATGGTGATTGGTTTTGGTAGCCGTAAAGAGATGTACGTGGATTCCACGAGCGACCCAAAATCACTTTTCTGGAAAGCAAGAAAATTTATTGAACTGCTCCCGGTAGAGTTTCGCGGTGGCTGGAATGAAAAAAAACACTCCAGATTCATGGAGGTGGAATTTCCAGAATCAGGGGCGATCATCAAGGGAGAGGCTGGCGATAACATTGGCCGTGGTGACCGTACCACGCTTTATTTCGTGGATGAGTCGGCATTCCTCAAACGGCCATTACTCATCGATGCTGCGCTATCACAGACCACCCGCTGCCGTATAGACCTCTCATCCGTCAACGGCATGAATAACCCGTTTGCCCGTAAGCGCCACAGCGGAAATATCCCGGTGTTTACGTTCCACTGGCGCAGCGACCCGCGCAAGGATGATGAGTGGTACCGCAACGAATGTCTGAAAATTGATGATCCGATTATCGTTGCTCAGGAACTGGACCTGAACTACAGCGCATCCACAGAGGGGATTCTCATTCCTTCTGAATGGGTGCAGGCTGCCGTCGACGCGCATATCAAACTGGGTATTCAGCCCAGCGGCCAGCGCCTCGGCGCAATGGATATCGCAGACGAAGGGAAAGACAAAAACGGCTTTTCTTGCCGCTATGGCTTCCTTCTGCAGAACGTTCACGAATGGTCTGGCATTGGCAGCGACATCTACGCCTCTGTCGTTAAATCGTTTGGGTACTGTGACGATTACGGTCTGGATGAGTTCCGTTTCGATGAGGACGGTCTGGGTGCTGGTGCGCGTGGCGATGCTCGCGTGATAAACGAGCTCAGGCAGGCTGAAGGCCGGGGAACAATCACAGCTACGCCTTTCCGTGGTAGCGGTAGCGTATTCGATCCGGAAGATGAAGCCGTTCCTGGTGATAACGGTAAAGCGGCGCGCCTTAATAAAGACTTCTTCGCAAACGCGAAAGCACAGAGCTGGTGGCATCTCCGCAAGCTGTTTCGTAACACCTTCCGCGCGCTGAACGGGATGGACTACAACCCCGACGAAATCATTTCGATAAGCAGCGAGATAGAAAATATTGACCGCCTGCTGATGGAGCTTTCACAGCCTACGTGGTCGAAAAACGCCGTCGGTAAAATCCTCGTGGATAAACAGCCGGAAGGCACAAAATCGCCGAACCTGGCTGACGCCGTAATGATTAATTACGCGCCGATGGATTCCTCTCTTGATACCTGGGCCAAACTGGCTGGAGCGTGACATGTCCCGTAAGAAACGCCAGAACGGCGCACAGCAGCCCGTTAGGACATCTGACGGGTACAACAATTTCACAGCCAAACTTGGCAGCGACACCAGAAACATCCAGACGGGCGGAATGTACATGCCGGGGTACATCAGCCGTAACAGGGTGATGCTGGAGTTTGCGTATCGTTCATCGTTCCTCGTGGGGGCCGGTGTGGATGCGATGGCCGATGATATGACCCGCAAGGGGATTAACATCAGCTCAAAGCTGAAACCCGGACAAAAGGGCAAGCTCGAAACCTTCTGGGATGAGCTCGCTATATGGGATGGTCTTAACGATAACCTCAAATGGTCACGATTGTACGGTGGCGCGGTGCTGGTGGTCCTGCTTGAAGGGCAGGATATGTCCTCCCCGCTAAAGCTGGATCGTATCAAAGAGGGGCAGTTTAAGGGCGTGATGAGCCTTGACCGCTGGATGGTTAACCCGAGTTATTACGATCTCGTTACCGATTACGGTCCCGATTTTGGGAAACCGAAATATTACAAGGTAATCACGAACCAGCAGGGGATTCCTCCCTGGAAGATCCACCACAGCCGTGTTATCCGCATGGAGGGCGACACGCTACCCTTCCAGCAGGCCCAGACGGAAAACGGATGGGGGATGTCTGTTGTGGAGCGTATTTTCGAGCGTATCGAGGCGTTCGATACTGCGACGGTCGGCACCACACAGCTGATCCACAAAGCACATCTGCGAACCTACAGCATTGAAAAGCTTCGTGACATTCTTGCCAAAGGCGGTGATCTGGAAAAGTCGCTGATGAAGCACATGGACATGATTCGTGAGTTTCAGACCATCGAAGGCATGACCATGATGGACTCAAGGGATAAATTCGAGACCCACAGCTATACGTTCGCCGGTATCGCGGATGTCCTCCTGCGTTTCGCTGAGCAGGTTTCCGGCGCGACGGGAATTCCTCTCGTTCGTCTGTTCGGGCAGTCACCTGCAGGTTTCAACACTGGCGACGGCGATCTGGAAAACTACTACAGCCGGGTTAACTCGCTGCAGGAGAGACGCTTACGCCGACATATCCGCTGGCTGCTCGATATCTCCTGGCGTTCTCTGTTCGGTGAACCACTGCCTGACGATTTTACTTTCGAGTTTAACAAGCTCTGGGAGATGTCAGATGTGGACCGCGCAACGATGGCGAACAATGTGGTTACCGCACTCGGTACCGCCGTTCGTGACCTCGGGATGCCACCTGCAGCAGCGCTTAACGACCTCAGGAACATTTCTGATGTGATTGGCATCGGTGGTTCTATCACTGACGAGGACATAGAAGATGCGAAGGCCCAGTGGGAGGAGGATGAACCTGAAACCATCCCTCCGCCGCCGTTCGGAGATCCAGTATCGAAAAAGCCTGTTGGCGATAGCAAACCAGATAGGGCAGATCGTCGATGGTACCTACGATGGTTCACAGGCCAGCGCTGACAGCATTTCGAAAACGCTGGTGGACTATTCCGAGGTAATCAGCGACTGGGCAGAGCAGGTCGGGCGAAGGATGTTTGCCCAGGTCGAGCAGGAGGAATGGAATCAGTGGAAATCGGTATCAGAGGAAATCGGCGCTGGCCTGCGCGATGTGGTGGGTAATACCCCCGTCGGGCAGGTGGCGCAGGATATCGTGTACCGCCAGATTCAGCTGATGAAGTCCCTGCCGCTGGAAGCAGCCGATCGCGTGATGGACATACAACAGCGCGCAATGCAGGCGGTTATCACTGGTGAACGTCCGGACGAGCTCTACGAGATGATCATGGCCTCCGGTGACGTGGCCGCCAGCAGGGCGCAGCTGATTGCCCGTACAGAGATTGGACGAGCTACCGGCGCGCTGACGCAAGCCAGAGCCCTTTCGGTTGGATCAGAGGGCTACTGGTGGCGTATCGAGGGAGCCGGAACGCGCGATTCTCACCGCAAGATGAAAGATAAGTTTGTGCGCTGGGATAACCCGCCGACGCTGGACGGTATGACCGGACACGCCGGATGTTTGCCGAACTGCAAATGCTGGCCTGAAGTACAGATTCCTGCACCGAGAAAATGAAAAATACGGCTTTGAGCATTCATTTCATGCGAACTGCAATACCCGCAAAATGTTATGAAAATGTTGTATTTGAAAAGACCGATTTTCAGCCCAGTTAATCGCTACTTTTACGGCTTTAAGGGGACATTTTAATCGAGTCCATTTTCGTCGGTGCGGGTAAGAACCCTTATGTTAAATAGCCCGTTATTTCGAACATTTTTCCCATCTCACAAGGTCGCCTCCGGGCGGCCTTTTTGTTGCCCGTAATCGAGCAGGTAACCCATGAAATATTTCTTCACTACACGCCTGGGCGAAACGCGCTATCTGACGGCGGACGGTTCGCTGCTGTGTAAAGACGTGCCGATCGCACGCACAGGAACGCAGGTCTATTTACCTGAGGAAATCGACCTCGAACCGGACGGCACCGGCACGGTGACAGTCTGGCGAACAGAAGACGAGGTGTTTTCCCCGGAGACAATGGCGAGCTTTGAGGGCGTAGCCGTCACGCTGGGGCATCCAGAGGACGGTCTGGGCAACATCGTTTTCGTGAACCCTTCTAACTTCGCAGAGCTGGCGCACGGACACATTCAGAACGTCCGGCGCGGCACCGGCGATAAATCGGATCTGCTCATTGCTGACGTGCTGATTAAACGCCAGGAAGCAATCGACGCGGTGAATTCTGGCCTGACCGATGTCAGCTGTGGCTATGACGCGCAGTACAAGCAGCTGGCACCCGGCAAAGGCAAGCAATACCAAATCACAGGTAACCACCTCGCTGTCGGCATCGACCGGGGGCGTGCTGGTGGCCGCTGTGCAATCGGGGATTCCATCCCATCAACAACAAAGGAGAAGCCTGTAATGTCATGGCTTAAAAAACTGGCTCAGGCCATTAAGACGAAAGATGAGGATGCACTGGCAAAACTCATCGACGAAGCGCCGGATATGCCGTCTGATGGCATGCCTTCAATCCCCGGTTCCTCTATCACCATCAACATTCCTTCACAGGCCACAGCCTTACCTGAAGGCAATCGCACCACTACGGACGAAGGCGATCCGAACAAAGACAAAACCGGCACCGGCGATGAAGAAATTCCGGCCTGGGCGAAAGCGTTGCTGGCTCGTCTGGAAAAGCTGGAGGGTAAAACCACCGACGGCGATCCGGACCCGGGCAACATGACCACTGATGAAGACGAGGAAGAAAACCGCAAAGTGACGGGTGATGCAGCCTTTAAGCGCAACCTGATCGCCGATGCGGAAATTATCTGCCCTGGCTTCCAGCCTGCTGGTGATAAGAGTCTGAAGCGTCAGGTGCTGAGTCATGCAATGCGCACCGGCGACAGCCTGAAATCGTTCGGAGTGGATGATTTCTACAAAGCGCCAAAGGCTACGGTCGACGCGGTATTTACTGCCGCTGTGGCGCTGCATAAGGCGAAAAATCAGCTGACACCGCTGAATAACATCACCCGCACCACGGACAGCGGAATCAGCACTAAGCACCTTTCCCCGGCAGAGCTGAACAAGGTCAACGCCGAATTCTGGGCAAAAAACAAATAAGGTAAATCATCATGGCAGGTACTGCATATTTAACGCGCATGCCCCTGGGCATTGCCGGGGGCGTTACCCGTCCTCGTGATCTCACCATCGAGCCGGTTAGCCTGGACCACACGAAGCAGTTCGCGTCCTACGGGCTGCCAGGTAAATACGTGAACGATAAATTCGTTCCGCTGGAGTCTGGCGACACCATCAGCAAAGTGAAAGGGATTCTGGTTCGTCCGTTCCCGATCACCTCTGCTCTGGACCTTGCTTACATCGGTGTGACGGCTAATCAGGTGGGTGACAACCTGAAACGCGGTTACATCTGCGTAACTGCTACCGCAGGCAACGCGGCGACCGCGAAAAAAGGCGATCCGGTTTACGTTCGCGTGGCTGGTGGCACCACTCAAAGCCCGGTTGGCTCCTTTGTGCTGTCTCCGGACTCTACCGCATCAAATACACCTCAGCTGCCAAATGCAGAGGTCATGGGGCCGGGTGAAGCCGACGGCCGTATTGAAATCGCTTATAACATCTGAGGGAATAATTAATGTTTACAATTGACAGAGCGACCATCGACTCCACCGGCGCGTTTCTCGTCGGCGAACTGGAGCGCATGGATCAGACGCTGAACATGCCTTTAGTGTCCTACAAATGGTCACGCGACATGCCGCTGCGCAGCGATATTTCTATCGCTGATGAAGTGTCATCCTTCACTAATACCGATTTTGTTGGCGTTGGTGGTCCAAACCCTAACGGTAAAAACTGGATCGGTAAAAAAGCTACAGCCATTCCTGGTATCGAACTCGATATTCAGCCTACCCGTAACAACCTCACCTTATGGGGGCAGGAAATCAGTTGGACGGTGCCGGAACTGGCTTCTGCCCAGAAATTGGGCCGTCCGGTTGATGTCCAGAAATACGAAGGCATGAAACTGAAGTGGAACATGGACACCGACGAACAGGTTTATATCGGTGATAACGAGCTCGGCGTTGCTGGCCTGCTGAACCTGCCGGATGTTACTCCTGTTGCTGCAGCTGCAGCGTGGACCGCAACCACCGATCCGGATGTGATTGTTCAGGATATCAACCTGGTACTGTCTGATGGCTGGGTTCGTTCTGGTTATGCGGTCTGCCCGGCGAAAATCGGTCTGGCTCCGGAGCTGTTCGGCCTGCTGGCGAGCAAAAAGGTTTCCTCTGCAGGGAATATCTCCGTGCTGGAATACGTGAAGATTAACACCATCGCGTTTCAGGAAAACGGCACACCATTGGAGATCGTCTCCATGAAGTGGGCCTCCAAGCGTGGCGCTGGTGGCGCGCATCGTATCGTTGCTTACACCCAGGACGAAAAATACGTTCGCTTCCCTATGGTTCCTCTGCTGAACACGCCGCTGGAGTATCGCGGCCTGCAGCAGCTGACCACTTACTACGGCAAGCTGGGCCAGGTGGAAACCCCGTATTCCAATACGATCTCTTACCTGGACGTTCCGGCGTCTTAACCTGAAACAGGCGGGGAAACCCGCCTTTTTTTATGGAGCAAAAAACATGAAATACGTTGTTTCCGGTGGCGCTACTCTCAGCTTTTCCGACGGTTCTAAATTTGAGCTGTCTCAGGGCATCCACGACAGTTCCTCTTTCCCGAAAGAAGTGAAGGACCACTGGGCCTTTAAAGCCTATGCGCGCCCGATTGACGAAGCCGACCTGGCGAACGAGCAGAGCAATGAAGACCTTTCCGCGAGCCTTGTTCTCCTAGCAGAAGAAAATAACACCCTGAAAGCGCAGCTGGCTGAGCATGAAAAAACCATCACCGCGCTGGGGAATGAAAACACAGAACTGAAAGCGCAGCTGGCAGCTGCTCAGGCACCAGCAGGCGGTAAACCTGCCGACAGCACGGACAAAACCGATAACACCGGCGGGGACGCGAAAAATGCCAAAAAACAGCAGGCTTCCGACTAACGAGCAGTTCCGCACCGACTTTCCCGAGTTCGCCGATAAAACCCGCTACCCTGACCCCTCAGTGAATTTCTATCTGGGGCAGGCCGATTCACTCCTGAATCAGGACGTACAGGGCGATCAGTTCGTCTACCTGGCCGAGCTATTCACGGCTCACTATACGGAGCTGCGCGGCCGCACGCTGGCCGCCGCTGCCGCTGGTGGTGTGAACAGCAACGGCGCGGCAGGTGTCGTGTCCTCTAAATCCGTGGATAAGGTTTCAGTGAGCTATGACGTGTCCGGGGTAATCAATCCGGATGCCGGTTTCTGGAACAGCACCGCCTACGGGCGCGAGTTCTACTGGTGGTGGTCGATGTTCGGCGCTGGTGGCAGGCAGCTGCTATGAAAAGCGGGTTAACGGTTCGTGCTGATAACGCCGTGGCTGTTCTGGAATCCCTCCGGCAGCTATCCGGAATGGATGTGCTGGTGGGAATACCTGAGGACAAGGCAGGGCGTGAGGATGGCTCTCCGATTAATAACGCGGAACTGGGCTATCTCCACTCGACGGGCGCAACGGTGGAAATCGACGGTACAACGGTCACGCTCCCCCCGCGTCCTTTTCTGGATATGGGGATCGAGGATTCAAAACCCCGAACCACTGCACACCTCAAAGCAGCGGCAACCGCCGCGCTGGAGGGGCAGACTGAAGCAGCAATGCGTGAGCTGGAGAGCGCCGGACAGATTGCCCGTGACGCTGCAAAAGCCGTTATCGGTGCTGGTGACAGGCTGCACCCACTTTCTGAGAAAACCCTCGAACGCAGAAGGGCCGAGGGCATTCCCGGCGAAAAGCCGCTGTATGCCCACGGTTACCTGCTGCGCTCAATTAACTACGTCGTGAGGAAAAAATAATGCCTCTTCTCGATGTGAGCGATGTTCTTCTCGATCCCGACTTCATGGACACCAGTCTGGTGTGTCACCGGCAGGTTCAGACGATGGACGAGGACAATTTCACTAAAAACACAGCTCAGGATATCCCATTCTCTGGCGTGGTGACGGTTGACCGCTCTCTGGAAGCCCGGCGAATGGCAGCAGGCCAGAACATCAGCGGCGCGATCCTCATCGTGACGCAGTTCAGATTAACCCAGGGCCAGCCCGGTACAGACAGCGCCCCGCGACTTGATGCCGATATCGTGAGCTATAACGGGCGTGCTTACCGGGTGACATTTGTCGATCCGTACACCAGTTACGGCGCCGGATTCGTCCAGGCGCATTGTGAGCTGGTGGACTTTAACGGAGGGACGCCAGTTGAGTAACGACAGCACCGCGCGCGGTTATCTGACGCCTGTCGGGGATAGCCCCCAGTATGACGAGGCGCTGGAGCGTGAAATCAGCCGGTGGATTCGTGGTGTTTCTGGCTTGCCGGCCGCTCTTGTTTTCCCCCGATGGACTGACCCGCAGCCGCAGATCCCCAACAACGGGGTGACGTGGTGCGGATTTGGAGTTACCTCGATACCTCTCCCGGTTAATCCTGCGAGTGTTCAGATTGACGAAAACACTTCAGAGCAATGGGAATGGGAGCGAGTTACCGTCATTTGTTGTTTCTACGGTCCTCAGGGGGGCAGCAGGGCTTCAACATTCCGGGCAGGGCTCTTTATTGAACAAAACAATGCGGAGCTTAATCGTGCAGGGCTATCCCTTAGCGAAATCGGGAATATTTATAACCTCCCCGAATTGATTAACAACCAGTGGGTGAGGCGCTACGACATCACCATCACGCTGAATCGCAAAACAATTCGTACCTACAACATTAAATCCATCGTCGACGGTAATGTCGCGATCTCAACCGGAGATTGATCATGGCGAAAGGCTTGCCTTTAAATCGCGTCACCAACGTAACCGTGACGCTTTCAGCCAGAGCCGCACAGGGCCGAAATTTCGGTTCGATGCTGATTCTGGGTAATTCTACTGTTATTCCTATCACAGAGCGTCTGCGCCTGTATTCCGATCCGGCAGATATCGGGGATGATTTCGGCGTCGACAGCGAGGAATACAAAGCAGCTGTAGTCTGGTTCTCCCAGTCACCGCGTCCGACGCAACTGTATGTTGGTCGCTGGGTTGATAGCCTAACCTCGGCTGAGTCTGGCCCTACAGAAACACTGCTGCAGGCGGTTAACGCATTGCTGGATTACAACTCTTGGTATGGTCTGCATCTGGCTGTTCCTGTGGCTGACTATCCGGATGATGCTGACCTGATTTCTGTTTCGGCGGCGATCGAGTCTGCGACCGTTTCGCGAATCCTGGCTATTACTTCGAGCGAAGCGGATATTCTGAGCTCGGCGGTTGAAACCGATCTGGCGACCAAACTGAAGGCTGCGAAATACAGCCGGACCTATATCCAGTATTCATCTACCAGTCCCTATGCTGCATTGTCTGCGTTTGGGCGCGCGTTTACGGTCAACTTCACCGGCAGCAATACCACTATCACCCTGAAGTTCAAGCAACTGCCTGGAATCACCTACGAAACTATCGGCACATCACAGGCGAATGCTCTGGAAGCGAAGAACTGTAACGTTTACGTGTACTACGAGAACGATACAGCCATCCTCGAACAAGGTGTGATGTGTAACGGCGATTTCTTCGATGAGCGTCACGGGCTCGACTGGCTGCAGAACGCGGTACAGACAGCCGACTACAACACGCTTTACACCAGTACCACGAAGATCCCACAGACCGATGCTGGTACAACGACACGAATCGCCAACATCGAAAAAGTACTGGATGTGGCCGACAAAAACGGTCTGTTTGCACCAGGTATCTGGACCGGCGGACCGATGGGGCAACTCGGCACCGGCGACACCCTGACCAAAGGGTATTACACCTGGGCGGATACTGTGGATAACCAGCTGCAGACCGATCGTGAAGCGCGGAAAGGCGTACCGATTCAGGTGGCCGCGAAACTGGCCGGGGCCGTTCATTACGGCGATGTAGCAATTAACGTGGTTCGTTAAGGAGAATCGAATGGGTGCTTACTCTTTTCTTGATATTTCGGCTTCTCTTTCCGGGCCGACAGGTTCATTAGATCTTGGGGCTGGTTCTGCCAACTCCGAAGAGGGGATCACGGTCACGATGACCGAGGCAAAGAACACGATGACTATCGGTTCTGACGGTGAAGTGATGCACAGCCTCCACGGCGGCAATAGTGGCGTTATTACCGTCACCCTGCTTAAAACATCCCCTCTGAACAAAAAACTTTCCATCATGTACAACGCGCAGCGCATGTCGTCAGCGCTGTGGGGAAATAACGTGATCGTCGTGCGTAACAGGGTGTCCGGTGATATCGGTACGGCGCGCTCCTGCGCTTTCCAGAAACAGCCTGACTGGAATAACCCGAAGGTAGCCGGAACGGTCGCCTGGGTATTTGATTGCGGCAAGATTGACGAAGTTCTCGGGGAGTTCTAACAGATGGAATGCAATATTAATGGCGTGGAATACCGCGCCGCAAAACTCAACGTGTTTGATCAGCTCAAGGTTACACGCAAACTACTGCCGCTCCTCGCAGGGATGATGGCTGACTTCGGGAGCATTCGCTCCCTGCTGCCAGCAGACGGTAAGGTTGACTCCAAAAATTTTGATGAGCTTAAGCCGGTATTTGAAACGCTGCTGCCGCGTATTGCTGACGAACTGGCCTCGATGAAAGAGGAAGACACCAACGCGATAATTCATCCTTGCCTGTCGGTTGTGGCCCGAAAAAACGGAACGGTCTGGACGCCTGTCTTCAACAGCGGTGAGTTGATGTTTGATGACATCAATCTCCTGATCATGCTGCAGCTGGTGGCGCGGGTGGTCGCCGATTCGCTGGGAAATTTTTTGCCCGTGAGCCTTACCAGCGCGACGCCGGACCAGACTCAGGGTTAACCCTCAACAGCCTGCCTGACGGGCTGTCTTATCTCCTTGACCCGGTTGACGCCGGGTTAATCCCTTATTACGCGCTGAAGGATGGATCAGTCGATCTGTGCGATATCGCGCTGATGAATGACCACCTGGCCGTTAAGGCAGATAACCAGCGCCGTATAGAGAAATGGAGAGAGGATAATGAACGCTGAGACTATTAAAGATTTCCTTGTTTCGCTCGGTTTCGATATCGACGAAGCGGGCGCGTCAAAGTTCGACTCTGTTCTCGCCGGTACGACCGCAAACGCCATCAAAATGGGGCTGGCTGTCGAAGGTGCCGCGCTTGCCGTGGTGGCCTTCACTGCTAAGATTGCCTCCGGTCTGGATAATCTCTACTGGGCGTCACAGCGCACCGGCGCGACGGTTCAGGGGATTCAGTCTATTGGCTATGCGGTTTCGCAGGTGGGCGGCAGCGTCGACGCGGCGCGCTCCTCTCTGGAAAGCCTCGCCCGGTTTATGCGGCATAACCCCGGAGCGGAAGGTTTCCTAAACCGTCTGGGCGTACAGACCCGTGACGCCAGCGGTAACATGCGCGACATGGCCGCTATCTTTACGGGCGTCGGCCAGAAGCTCAGCAGCATGCCGTATTACCGGGCTAACCAGTATGCGCAGATGCTGGGTATTGACGAAAATACCCTCATGGCGATGCGCCGGGGTGTGGGCGGTTTCACCGGGCAGTACAGTGCAATGGCGAAAGCTATCGGCTTTAATGCTGATGAGGCGGCCAGAAGCTCCAACAAATTCATGACCTCCCTGCGCGAGTTCGGCGCGATGGCAGGTATGGCCCGTGACAAAATCGGCTCTAACCTTGCTGGTGGCCTTGCGGGTTCGCTGGACACGCTGCGCCGCCACATCCTGGATAACTTCCCGCGCATTGAGCAGACCCTGACGAAAGCCATAAAAGGCATTCTGGCGCTCGGAGACATCATCGGGCGGCTGTTCTTCAGGCTAATTGAGGGAACATCCAGACTTATCACCTGGTGGCAATCACTGGACAAGCAAACGCGGGAGCTGATCTCGTTGTTCGGCGCGCTTACGATAGCGTTGCGCATTCTGAACAGTACGTTCTGGATGTCGCCGATTGGCCTCATTACCGCGCTGGCGGCCGGGATTGCCCTTCTGTGGGAAGACTATCAGACCTGGAAGGAAGGCGGGGATAGCCTTGTTGACTGGGGAAATGGAAACCTGAAGTCGACGCTGCGCTGAAGATGGTTCGTGACCTGAAAGGGTCTGTTAATGAACTGGCGAAAGCGCTGGCTAAACTGCTCAACATTGACCCTAAATCGTGGTCCCTGAAGTGGGACTTCAGCAACTTTATCGACCAGATGAGCGAGTTCAGCAAGATGCTGAATATGATCGCCGACCTTCTCAATGCCATTAAAGATGGCCGCTGGGCTGATGCTGCCAGCATCGGAAAACGGATGCTTAATCAGGGAAGCGAAAATCCGTCAGCAATGCCAATGGTAACAGACAGCGCCAACGGTACCGCCGACTGGATTAAAGAGCACTGGGGATTCGATCCTCGCAACGTGGGCCGAACGGTACGCGGCTGGTTTGGTGACGATGAGCCAGATCAACTCGGCCAGTCAGTTAAGCGGCCACAGCCAACCAAAGCGGGGTCTGAGCTGCTGGGATGGATGCAGCCGATGCTTACCAACCTGGAACAGCTCTACCGACTTCCGGAGGGGTTATTGCGCAGCGTGGCCATAACGGAATCGGGCGGTAATCAGTTCGCCGTTTCAGGCGCTGGCGCTAAAGGTCTGTTTCAGTTTATGGACGGTACGGCGCGTGACATGGGGCTAAGCGGGAACGATGTTTTCGACCCGGAGAAGGCCGCCCAGGCAGCCGCAAAGTATCTTTCACAGCTGCTGCAGGCGAACGGCGGTGACCTGAGCAAGGCGCTGGCCTCTTATAACTGGGGGATCGGGAACGTGCAGAAGCACGGGATGGCCCTTATGCCTCAGGAAACCCGCAACTACATTCCGAAGGTGTTAAGCAACATGCCCGCGCCCGGTGCTCAGGTACAACAACAGAACACCTACCACATTTACGGTGGTGGTGATCCGCACTCCGTGGGGAATCAGGTAGAACGTCGGCAGCAGTCTGCAAATGCCCAGCTCATGCGCAGCAATCAAACGAAGGTGGGTTAATGGATATTCTCTCTACTCTCTTTCATCAGCAGTCCAGGAGAATTGGGGTGCTTATACCCAGTGTGGTTGTTTCTGAAAAGCATACCGACACGCTGGAAATAACAGAGCACCCGGTCGAAGTTGGGGCCGCCGTCGCGGATCATGCTTACAAAAAACCGTCTGAAGTAGTGATGGAGGTCGGTTTCGCTGGTGGCGGATCGTTGCTGGATTTTGCCAGCAACCTGACGGCCACCGACTTTCTCGGCATGAGCCCTAAGGAAACGTACCAGGAAATACTTAACCTGCAGGCGAGCCGTATTCCTTTCGATGTGGTGACCGGCAAGCGGATTTACAACAATATGCTGATCCGCTCGCTGGAAGTGACGACGGACAGAACGACTGAAAACGTCCTGTCTGCCGTTCTCACCCTGAGGGAGGTTCTTATCTCTCAGACGCAGCAGATCACCGTCGCGGATAAAACCAACATGAAGGACGGGGCTAGCACGTCGGCGGTACTGAATACCGGCAACAAAACTACAAAGCCGCCAAATACCTCGCTGCTGAAAAGCATCACGGGTAATGCGGCGTCATTACTGGGGCTCGGCTAATGGCAATTCAGGAAATCCCGCTGACAGCGGATAACCAGCAATTCAGCATCATCCTGGCGGGGACCACCTGGCGGATTAGCATCATATGGCGCGATCTGTACTGGATTATGGACCTGCAGAACGACAGAGGGGAGCCGGTAATCTCCGGTATTCCTCTCGTCACCGGCGCTGACCTGTTGGCGCAGTACGGCTATATGGGCCTCGGCTTTAAGCTGGTGGTGGTCTGTGACGACAGTACACAGGATTATCCGACGAAAACCGACCTGGGCGGCCGCAGTCATTTACTGGTATCAACGGAGTAAGCATGTCACAGAACTGGATGAGACATTTCGAGCTGCAGCTCGTGGACGAGAACGGGCAGGGTATTGAGCTCAGCGATTTTAAAGTGACCTTTACGATCGACTGGTTCAACATCAGCAGCGCGTCGCGGGTGGGTACGTTCAAAATCTACAACCTGTCAGCTGATACGGTGAACCGCATCACCGGACAGGAGTTTTCGAAAGTGCGGCTGATTGCTGGTTACGACGGTATCGCGCCGGAGGTGTCGGCAAGCGATGTCGGGACCGTGCGCGAAGTCGACGCGGCGGACGTGGGCCAGAGCGATGGCCGCAACTACGGGCTGATTTTCAGCGGTGAAATTCGCTACTCGGTCACCGGTAAAGACAGCCCCATCGATTCCTACGTCCTGATTCAGGCTGCCGATACGGATCTGGCGTTTGCCACCAGTATAACCTCGCAGACGCTGGCGGCCGGTTACACGGTCGCAGACGTGAACCGCGCGCTGATGAAAGACTTCGAGGCCAAAGGCGCGACCGAAGGCCTGACGCCTGAAATGCCTGCTACCGTTTTCCCCCGGGGCCGGGTGCTGTTCGGCATGACACGGCATCTTATGGATAACGTGGCCGGACAATGTGGGGCAACATGGCAATTCGTTGACGGCCAGCGGCAGATGGTGGCGAATAACGAGTATGTTCACGACGCGATTGTGCTCAACAGCGCCACCGGGCTTATCGGCATGCCGCAGCAGACCATCGGCAACGGCGTAAACGTCCGCGCGCTGATTAACCCGAATATCCGGGTTAACGGGCTTATTCAGCTGGATCAGGCTTCCGTGTATCGCACCGCGCTGTCGAACAACGATATCGCTATGGCCGGTGGGAAGATCACCGACCAGAACACGGACGGAAATATCACGCTCAGCGGCACCACGGCGCAGCCTGCCAGCATCGCAACGGATGGCGTTTATATTGTGCGCGGGATTATGTACACTGGCGACACAAGGGGCCAGGCGTGGTACATGGATATGATGTGCGAAGCGCGTGGCGCGGCGGATCTCCGCACTCAGGACTCGCTTAATCGGGGGTAAATTTGAAAGCCTTAGCCATTTTAATTGTTGCCTTTATGTCATTTGGGGCATCAGCAAGCGGGTACACCGCTTATTGTGGGCCTTACACCATCACTGCAAGGTTGGGTGAAATGGACATGATTAACGGTGAACGCGTCACATCGCAGAAAATTACAAATCTTGGTGCTGATGGCATTAAGATTGATATGGGGCTTATGCCTGCTAAAGATGGCAACAATTATGGCTTTGAATACATTCGCCGTCCGGGTACCGAAACGCGATTCCTGAATGTCCAACTGCTGCAGAACAGCATGGACGCGCCGAAAGTTATCGGCTCTTTCCCATGCAAAAAAGTTTCTGATTAAAATAATTAATGGACTTTGTTTATGGCGGTCAGCAGGTCAAAGAAAATAGTTTTATTAGTTGTCATTGTTGTAGGTTATTTAATTGGAAACCATAAAAACAATGAAACTGATAAAGTTTCTGGTAACACCGAAGCCCCTGAAAAGGCTGCAGCGCAACAATCAAGTAATGCTCCTACTTTGTCAGAGGACGTTCTTTTAAAGAATGAAGTGATATTTACCTGTAAGGATATCGCCCGATCTTCTTTATCGTTGCCGGACACATTCGAAACCGAACAAACAGAAAGCGGAATCGACGAGAAAAATGGAGAGCAAGTTTATTACTTTACTTTGCATTTTTCTGGAATGAACGCCTTCAATAGTCGAATCACTCATACAATAGAGTGCTACGGGACGGTAGGAGACAAAAACCGAACTGTGACCTATAAAACATTCAACTAACCCGCCACCCGGCGGGTTTTTTGCTTTCTGGAGCCTACCAAATGGCAGTATCTGACCAGACCCGCAGCGGCGACCTTGCCGAAACCTTCAAATCGGAGCGGGAAACCACAAAGAACCAGATCCGCGTCGCTTTGCCTGGCATCGTTCAGTCATTCGACCCTGACGCGGTGACGGCGGTTGTGCAGCCTGCTATCCGTTCGGTTGAAACGGATAACGACGGGAACCGGATTACCAAAAATTACCCGCTGTTGGTGGATGTGCCGGTGGTATTTCCGCGCGGCGGGGATGCACGCTAACGTTCCCGGTTAAAGCCGGTGATGAATGCCTGGTGATTTTCGCCGATCGCTGCATCGATTTCTGGTGGCAGAACGGCGGGGTACAGGAGCCTGTCGACGACCGGGTGCATGATTTATCGGATGCGTTCTGTATCGTTGGGCCGCAGTCTCAGGCGCAGAAAATAAGCGGAATAAGCACGGGGGCCGCTCAGTTGCGCAGCGACGACGGAAGCACGTTCTTTGAGCTCAACCCCACTACGCAGAAAATTAAAATCGTAGCGCCTGGCGGTCTGGATGTAGTTACCCGCAGGCCGACTTCTCGGCGAAAGTTACCATTCACGGGCTCCTTTCCTGGCTGGATGGAATGGTGGGTTCTGTTGCTTCTGGCGTTGCATCCAAAATCACCGGCGCTGTCGAGTTTATCGGTACCGTTAAAGCTAACGGCAAGACAATCGATGATACGCACACTCACGGCGGCGTGCAGCACGGCACCAGCAACACAGACGGGGTGAACTGATGCGATACAGACGTGAAGATGCCGACGGTGATTACACCTTTGGCAGCGGTGATGATACCTGGCTGATTAACTCTCCGGAGGCCGTGGCGCAGGCCGTGAAAACGCGATTCGAATTATGGTACGGGCAATGGTTCCTCGACACCACCGAGGGGACACCGTGGATTCAGTCCGTACTCGGTAAGCAGAAGCCGGAAACCTACAACCTGGCGATCCGTAAGCGCATCCTCGAAACGCGGGGCGTTAAATCCATTCTCTCTTTCAATACGACAGTGAACACGACGACGCGCCGCGTCCAGTTCTTCGCTGAAATCGACACCATCTACGGAACAACGACAGTAACCAGCGAGGCATAAATGGCCCTCAATTTGGACACACTCGGCTTATCGGCAACGGTAACCGCTGAGGGGATCAGTGCGCCTGATTACCAGACGATACTCGATACCCTGACGAGCTATTTTCAGCAGATTTATGGCAGTGACGCTTATCTGGAGCCAGACAGCAAAGACGGCCAGATGGTGGCGCTGGTGGCGCTGGCTATTCACGATGCCAACAACACAGCCATCTCCGTTTATAACTGCTTCTCACCTGCTACGGGTTACGGTGCAGCGCTGACGAGTAACGTAAAAATTAACGGTATCGCGCGCCGGGGGGCGACGAACTCTACCGTGGATCTGGTTCTGACCGGTACTGCCGGGACATCCATCACAAACGGTACCGTGAAAGACACGAATAACGTGATCTGGCGTCTTCCTGCCTCGGTGACAATCGGTGTCAGCGGTACCGTGACGGTAACTGCAACCTGTTCAAACAGCGGAGCGGTTGCGGCGCTGGCCGGGACGATTACCACTATCAACACGCCGACCCGCGGTTGGGCTTCAGTAACCAACCCGGCTGCGGCCACCGTAGGCGCACCGGCGGAAACCGACGCGGAGCTGCGCATCAGGCAGGGACAAAGCGTAGCGCTACCATCACTTACACCGTTTGAAGGTGTCGACGGTGCGATCGCCAACGTTGCAGGCGTGACGCGTCACAAGCTCTACGAGAATGATACTGGTGCAACCGACAGCAACGGGTTGCCGCCTCATTCCATTTCCGCCATCGTCGATGGAGGGGATGTTACCGAGATAGCCCAGACAATCCGGGGAAACAAAGGGCAGGGAACGGCAACTTACGGGACGACATCTGTCACGGTACCGGACACCTACGGCAACCCACACGTTATCAGCTTCTCACGGTCTACTGATGTCCCGATTTACGGGCATATCACCCTGAAGGCATTCACCGGCTACACGTCGCAAATTGGCGTACAGATTCAGCAGGCCGTCGCGGATTACATCAACGGGCTGACGATCGGTGACGATGTGCTGCTGAGCAGGATTTATTCTCCGGCGAACCTCGGCGTAGTGAGTGGCGGAAATGCGCGTTACTACGACATACAGGAGCTGCTGATTGGCAAATCAGCCGGTAGTGTCGCGGCGTCAAACATCATCATCGCCTACAACGAATCCGCGTCGTGTAAACCCGAAAACATTGTTCTAACGGTGACGTCATGAGCAAGTACACGGACTTAATCACCAACTATCACGCCACAAAGCCGAAGTTTTTTGATCACGTCGACCTGAGCACGCGGCCACTGATTGATATCACCGGCGCCACCCGTGGGCTGGTAAGCGCTTTCGATATTGATACCGCTGTCGGAGTCCAGCTCGATACGCTCGGCCTCTGGATTGGTCGCAGTCGCATCGTCAGCCAGCCGATAAGCGGCGTTTATTTCAGCTGGGACACTGATGGGCTGGGATATGACCAGGGCGTATGGCAAGGCCCGTATGACCCCGACTCAGGCTACACAACGCTGAGCGATGCAACATACCGCATCGTACTTAAGGCGAAAATCGCCATCAACAACTGGGACGGTCGCAATGATTCGCTGCCACCCATCCTTGACGCTGCGACCGCAGGCTCAGGCCTGAGGATGCAAATCGTCGACAACCAGGACATGACGATCTCGGTCTGGGTTTTTCCCGAGACTGATATTTCTAATGTGTCTCTCGAACTGATCGCCGCTATCAAGCAGGGCTATCTCACCGTTAAAGCCGCTGGCGTATGGGCCGGTGACGTTGAAACGCCTTCGGTTGAAACACCGTCAGAAGGTAATCGATTCTTCGGTTTTGACATGGACAACGAATACATCGCCGGATTTGATGATGGCGCATGGGGGAAATTACTGTAATGGCTAAAAATGACTTTAAACCGTTTGCTACAGGCGCTGGCGCAAATGTAATGTCCCAGGCTGACTGGGAAGCTCTGCCTGCTCTACTTTCTGGATTTACAGCAGGCAAAGCATCCAGCGCGCAGGTCAACAAAGCTATTCGGCAGGCAGCTTTTATCGGGGCAGCGCTTGCGCAGTACACCGCCAACAAAAGCGGGCTGGATGTGCTGGATGATGGTGATGTGAGCGGGTTCATTACCAAAATGACCACCGCGCTCGGTAAGGACTTTCAGGGGCTTGATGCCACACTGACGGCACTTGCCGGCCTCGCTACAGGAGCAAATAAGCTTCCGTACTTCACCGGGGCAGATACTGCAGCGCAGACGGATCTTACTTCAGTCGGGCGTGACATAATCGGTCAAAGCAGTATCACCAACCTTCTCACATACCTCGGTTTGCAATATTCAATTAGTGAACCGGATACAGAAACTGTTGTTTACACGCTGCCTGGTGGATATAAGCTCATGGCTTTTAACCGATTAGTGAACAACTCAACTACAGTCGGTACGGGCGTCACAACCCCATTACGTTCCCTCAGGCCTTCCCTTCGAGATTGATTGCAGTGTTTGCCACCAAGAAAAACTATGTTCAGGCGGCTGTAAGCTGCGAGAACCAGTCCTTGACTGGCTTTGATGCGGTGGTAACGCTCATTACAACTATTGCGGGTGGTATTACAAGCACTCGCGCAATGTTTCTGGCTATCGGGAAATAAAAAATGAATTATGCTTACAGTCCGTCAAAGAATGCTTTTTATTATTTCGGATGGAAAAATGAATACGATGCTGCTGGTACATGGCCAACTGATGCCATTGAAGTAGCCGACGATATTCATGAAAAATATTCGGCAGATCCGCCTAAAGGAAAACTTTTAATTGCTGGCACTGATGGGATGCCTGCATGGGGAGAAACGCCGCCACTAACACACGATGAAATTGTCGCTCAGGCTGAAGCGGAAAGAATAAATCGCATTGGAGTAGCTAACGATTTTATGAACGGCAAACAATGGCCTGGTAAGGCTGCTATAGGGAGACTCAAGGGAGATGAGCTGACGCAATATAATCTGTGGTTGGATTATCTCGATGAACTGGAGGCTGTTGACACCTCCAGCGCACCTAATATCGTGTGGCCTATATCTCCGGCTGCTTAGGCCATGTAATATCCGGAGCCGTCGATGTATCAACGGCTTCAATATCATCCAAATAATCCAGCCAGGCGTTATATTTCGCCTTATCTGCATCGTTCAGGCGGCCCATGGCCGCTTTTCCTGGCCACTGATTGCTGTTTATGTAGACGTTTGCAGCATCAGTTCGGCTCTGTTTTTCAATCTCCGCTTGCGCCACAATTTCTTCACGGGTCGGAGGGGGAATATCTTCCCATTCTGGTAATCCATTTTTTCCAGCTACTCTTTTTGTCCCTCAGGAGGCTCACCCGTAAATTCACTGTATACCTGTTCTGTTACCTCAACCGCATCCTCTGGCCAACCGATGCCATTGATATAATCATCTTTAAGCTCAAGCGGGAAAAAGCTGTTGTGTTTAGCGCTATAAAAGTATGTGTTCACGTTAACTCCCAATAGCAAAAAAGTATGCGTTGAAACCGCCAGCACCAGACATATACGCCCCAAATCCTGCACCGTTAACGGTGTTATTCACCACAGCTAATGTTGGCGAGGGTGTTCCACCAGAAAAGTTAATATCGGCAAATGTAAGCTGAATATTGCTAACCACACTGGGAAAATTGATAGGGAATGGGACTGAAATCTGAGTTTGCCCCACTGGAAAACCTGCTTTTCCCCACTGAAATATTTTACCACCTGGCAATTTTTGCCACCCACTTGCATTGGTAAAGCTGGACATATCAGGTATCTGTCCGGAGCCGGTGCCGACGTTCTTCGTTGCGGCTGTTCCTAAACCGAGGTTTAAGAGAATGAATATTTGCTCCTTGTCTGGCATTGTTTCGGCTTTTGGCAAGAGGGAAAGGCGTGCTTATTGGTTACGTGAGGGTGTCAACAAATGACCAGAACACCGCATTGCAGAGAAATGCGCTCGATAGCGCAGGATGTGAGCTGATTTTTGAAGATAAGATGAGCGGTAAGACATCCGAAAGGCCAGGGCTCAAAAAGGTGCTCAGGACGCTATCAGAGGGCGACACGCTGGTGGTCTGGAAGCTCGATCGGCTCGGCAGAAGCATGCGGCATCTTGTCGTTCTGGTGGAGGAGTTGCGAGAGCGAGGGATTAATTTTCGCAGCCTGACAGACAGCATAGACACGTCTACCCCGATGGGGCGATTCTTCTTTCATGTTATGGGCGCGCTGGCAGAAATGGAAAGAGAGCTTATTGTTGAGCGTACCCGTGCAGGATTAGCAGCTGCGCGAGCAGAGGGGCGGATAGGCGGCCGTAGGCCAAAACTGACGGATGAGCAGTGGGCGCAAGCAGGAAGATTGATCGCTGCTGGGGAGACGCGCCAGCGCGTGGCAATCATCTACGACGTAGGCGTCTCGACGCTATACCGAAAATTCCCGGTGGGTAGTGGTTAGACGTGATGCAGGCCGCCGGTGATAATGTAGCTGGCAGCCTGCACAATTTTTACAGCCCAACCTGGCGAACTGTCGGGAATTCGGACACCAGCCACATATCGGATTCTTCAAACATATCCTCCAGCATGCGGTTCAGCTTTTCCCGATCGCTTTTGCAGGCATCACTATTCAAACCGTTCGCCTGCATCGGCTTCACCCTCACTTCGGCATCAGGGAAGATTTGGTGCACTCGCTTCGTCAGCTCTGCCAGGATAATCTCTCTGGCCCCTTCAAGTCCCTCTACATTTCGCTTGTCATAAACCAGTTCAACGAACATAAAAGCCTCCGGAAAACCACTGTGGTTGTATACAGTATTTTTACTGTAAAAATAAACAGTGTCAAGGTGAGGGCAGCGCGAGGAAGGGAAGTGTTTTTGTTACCCTTAGTTACAAATAGAAAAACCCCAGACCGTGAGATCTGGGGTTCTTTTAAAGTGCACGTGCATTTTACGTGCATTTTTTTGTCTTTTCTCGGTCTGCGCTCTGTCTGGTCAGTGTCCGTAAGTGGCTGTTTTTATTGCCGCTGTCCGGTTGCAGTCCTATCAAAAGTGGTGGAGCTGGCGGGAGTTGAACCCGCGTCCGAAATTTCTACATCCTCGGTACTACATGCTTAGTTTGTCTTTACATTCGCACGCCAGCTGCGGACAGACACGCCACTAACGAACTAGCCTGATTAGTTTTAACGCTTCAACCCCAGGCAGGGCTTCCACGCGATCTCTTTTGGGTTTGACCTCTCTTTGATCCCCGTCTTAAGAGCGGAAGCTAGGGAGAGAGGGCTCAGAGCAGGTTATTAAGCTGCTAAAGCGTAGTTTTCGTCGTTTGCGACTATTTTTTTGCGGCTTTTAACGAGGCAAACCGCCCCTCGGCATGCACCTTGGGTTTCGCAAATCCCGTCGAATCCAGAATCAGCCCCAATAGTGTTGAATTAAGTATACCAGATTTCACTTCCTGGATACCAGCCCGGAACGCTAACTTATTGAATAGTACAATAAGTGTGCAGAATCAACGTCCTGCGTTTTTCATGATGCGCGCTTTATCAAGCTGCCACTCGCGCTCTTTCAGGTCAGTACGTTTGTCGTGCTGTTTTTTACCCTTCGCGACGCCAACTTTCACTTTGCACCATGCGTTTTTCCAGTACAGCGAAAGGGCTACCACCGTGAAACCTTCACGGTTGATGCGTCCGTAGAGGGATTCCAGCTCACGCTTGTTCAGCAGCAGCTTGCGGGTGCGCGTTGGGTCACACACGTAGTGTGAGGAGGCGACGGTCAGCGGCGTAAAGTTCGCGCCGAACAGGAAGGCTTCGCCATCTTTCAGGATCACGTAGCTATCGCCGATGTTGGCTTTCCCGGCGCGCAGCGATTTTACTTCCCAGCCCTGCAACGCAAGGCCAGCTTCGAATTCTTCTTCAATGAAATACTCGTGGCGAGCACGCTTGTTGAGCGCAATGGTCGCCGAGCCTGGTTTATGTGCTTTTTTCTTCGTCATAAGTGTCGTAAAGCCGTCGGTAATCTGATTTCAAAAAGTCACCTCATTGCGTCCTGTGAGGTCTAACGCGCTATCTTAGCACGAGATGAGGCTTAGCGTTTTTTTAACAGGTGATAAATGTTATTATTTGTCCGTTGTGTGACCATGGGAAATGCTATGCCTCAGATTAGCCGTACTGCGCTCGTGCCTTACAGCGCGGAACAAATGTATCAGTTAGTGAACGACGTTCAGTCTTATCCAGAATTTATTCCGGGGTGCACCGGGAGCCGCGTTCTGGAGTCCGGCCCGACGCAGATGACTGCGGCGGTGGATGTCTCCAAAGCGGGGATCAGCAAGACGTTCACCACCCGCAATACGCTGACCAGCAATCAGAGTATTTTGATGCATCTGGTGGATGGTCCGTTTAAAACCCTGATGGGGGGCTGGAAGTTTACGCCGTTGAGCGCTGACGCCTGTCGCATCGAGTTCCAGCTGGACTTTGAATTTACCAATAAGCTGATTGAGCTGGCGTTTGGCCGCATCTTTAAAGAGCTGGCCTCGAATATGGTTCAGGCGTTCACCACCCGCGCCAAAGAGGTTTACAGTGTCGCATAAGATTGCTGTAGAAGTAGTGTATGCGCTACCGGAGAAGCAGTATCTGCAGCGCGTGACGCTGGAAGAGGGTGCAACCGTTGAGGCGGCTATCCGCGCGTCCGGCATCCTCGAACTTCGCAGCGATATCGACCTGGCGAAAAATAAGGTCGGGATTTATAGCCGTCCGGTGAAGCTGGGTGATGTGCTGAAAGAGGGCGACCGGGTTGAGATTTATCGCCCGCTGATTGCTGACCCGAAAGAGCTGCGACGTCAGCGTGCGGAGAAATCGGGTAAGTAGCGTGTTTTCCCCTCACCCTGACCCTCTCCCAAAAGGGGCGAGGGGATAAAAGAAGAACAAAAAAGGTGCTCAATGAGCACCTTTTTGCATTTCTGAGTTCTGATTACTTGGTCAGGGCAGGCTTGTTGTCGATGTTGGTCAACACACCGGCGCTGCTGAAGGTCAGCGTCAGGGTCTGCTGGGTCGCATCTTCGTGGCCCGGCTTCTGACGGAATACATAGAACCAGGTGTTAGTGCCGAACGGATCGGACATCATCGGGGTTCCCAGTGCATAAGCGACCTGCTGTTGTGTCATCCCCACACGGATTTTAGACACATCGTTAGGGGTAAGGTAGTTCCCCTGGTTGATGTCAGGACGGTAAACCACTTTCTCCAGAGTGGAACAGCCTGCGGTCAACATCAGAAGAACCGCTGCGGCAGCGGTCAGCATTTTACAACGCATAGTGATTTGATTCCTTTTCGGGCCCGAGCAGAACGCGGCTCATATGTAATATGCCGATGATAATAGACCTTGCCCCACTTTGAAACCGGTCTGGCGGCGTTTTTGTTGTTCTGTATGACCCTGAGATCCCGAAAAAGTTTATGCCGCCAGCAGTTCTTTCGCGTTCGCGAGCGTATTGCGGGTGACTTCGCTGCCGCCGAGCAGGCGAGCAAGCTCCTGCAGACGCGCACGTTTATCCAGCGGCTTCATGTGCGTTTCGGTCATTTCACCGTCGGTTTCTTTGCTGACGATAAAGTGATGATGGCCACAGCCCGCGACCTGCGGCAGGTGGGTGACACACATCACCTGCGTTGATTCGCCTAGCTGGCGCAGCAGTTTGCCCACCACCGCCGCCGTTGGGCCGCTGATGCCGACATCCACTTCATCGAAAATCAGCGCCGGGGTTTCCATTTTACGCGCGGTAATCACCTGAATCGCCAGCGCAATACGCGAAAGTTCACCACCGGAGGCCACTTTGGAGATAGCCTGCAGCGGCTGCCCCGGGTTGGTGGTGACGCGGAACTCGATGCGGTCCGCACCTTCTGCCGTCAGGTGGTTCTCTTCAAAGCGGACATCAATGGTGAAGATACCGTGCGGCATCGCCAGCGTGTGCATGCTGTCGGTGATGTGCTGGCTTAGCTCCTGGGCGTAATGCTGACGGATTTCATGCAGCTTTTGCGCTGTCGCCAGCGCCTGTTCATGATGCAGGTTCACCGCGAGAGAGAGGGTTTCCTGCGAGTCAGCCTGATCGTCAAGCTGCTGCTGTTCTTCCAGCAGAGACTGATAGAATCCTGGCAGCTCTTCCGGCGTGACGTGGTGCTTGCGCGCCAGTGAAATTTGACGGGAAATGCGCTGCTCCAGCTCAAACAGACGGTTCGGGTCGAGATCCAGACGTTCACAGTAGTGGCGCAGTTCGTCACTGGCTTCGGAGATCTGAATGGCCGCTTCTTCCAGCATATCCAGGACGCCAGAAAGCTTGCTGTCCATGCCAACCAGTTCGGTAATGAGCTGGCGGACGTTATACAGCTGGCTTTGCAGGTTCACGTCTTCGCTGTCCGCCAGCAGGTTGAGCGCATTCTGGCTGGTTGAGAGCAGGTGGCCGCTGTTCGCCAGACGTTTGTACTCTTCGTCGATTTGCTCAAACTCACCCGGCTGCGGGTTGAATTCGTTGAGCTCTTTAAGCTGGTACGCCAGCAGCTCCGCACGCGCGGCGCGCTCCTGGCTTTGCTGCTGGTGCTGGGCAAGTTCACGGCAGCTCTGATGCCACTGGCGATAGTGCTCCGCCATAAGCTGAGTAAGCGCGTACTCACCCGCATAGCCATCCAGTAGCGCTTTCTGCTGTTCAGGTTTGACGAGTTGCTGGTGCGCGTGCTGACCGTGGATCTGGATAAGCAGCTGGCCGAGTTCGCGAAGCTGGGAGAGCGGAACCGCCGTACCGTTGATAAAGCCACGTGAACGACCGTCGCTGCTGATCACGCGGCGAAGTAAACACTCACGTCCATCTTCAAGCTGGTTCTGTTCCAGCCAGCGCTGGGCGGCAGGGGTGTCTTTCAGGGAGAAACGGGCGCACAGGTCGGCACGGTTTGCGCCCATGCGCACCATGTCGCCCTCTGCGCGGCCACCAAGGCACAAGCCGAGGGCATCAATGGCAATGGATTTACCTGCACCGGTTTCCCCGGTGATCGCCGTCATGCCGCTGTGGAAATCGATCTCAAGCTCACGAACAATGGCAAAGTTGCTGATGGTCAGTTGTGCCAGCATAATTGTTTTCCTGTATGAAAAACCATAACTGTGTTTTCATACAGTATAAACTGGTTTTTTATACAGTAAAGTACTGGATGCAAAATCAGAACAATTTTTTTGACCAGCCAAGCTTCGAGCTTAATGTGTTGAAATAGCTGTAATCTTTCGGGTGAATCAGATTCAGATGGTAATCACACCGACGAATAAGGACATCTTCACCTTCCTGGATCGGCAGCGCTATCTGGCTGTCGCAGCTGATCTCCAGGTCGTTACGGCGGTGCGAGAAGCGCAGACGTATCGTGCTGTCGCCGTTGATGACCAGCGGGCGGGCGGAGAGCGTGTGCGGGAACATCGGCACCAGGGTAATGGCATCCAGCGAGGGCGTCAGGATCGGGCCGCCGGCAGAAAGCGAGTAGGCGGTTGAGCCTGTCGGGGTGGAGATAATCAGCCCGTCGGAACGCTGGGAGAAAGCAAAGATTTCGTCGATGTAAACTTCGAATTCAATCATGTGCGCCACTTTTCCGGGGTGAAGAACCACCTCGTTAATTGCGGTGCTGATGCGCTTCTGACAGTCCTGCTGGCACACCTGTGCTTCCAGTAAAAAGCGTTTTTCGCTGATATAGTGCCCTTCCAGCACGTCAGCCAGCTGCTGCTGCGCATTGTCCGGGTCGAGGTCGGTTAAAAAGCCGAGATTGCCACGGTTGATGCCGATGACCTTAATGTCATAACGCGCCAGCGTGCGGGCCGCGCCGAGCATATTGCCGTCGCCGCCCACCACCACGGCGAGATCGGCCTGTTGGCCAATTTCCGCCAGCGTGCCGGTTTTGACGCTCTTCAGCTGAAGCTCCTGCGCAATCTGCTGCTCGACCATCACTTCATAGCCTTTGCTACACAACCAGCGATACAACATTTCATGTGTCGTTAGTGCGGTAGGGTGACGCGGATGCCCGACGATCCCAATACACCTGAAATGATTATTCATTTTCTGGAGGTCCTTGTGCCTGATGAATGATGACAATCTGTCTTGTTCCCTTGAATCCCGGAAACTGATCCCCATAATAAGCGAAGTTAGCGAGATGAATGCAGAAAAACGCGGAGAAATTCATGAGTAGTAAAGAACAGAAAACGCCTGAGGGGCAAGCCCCTGAAGAAATTATCACGGAACAGCACGATGAAGTTGAGGCTGTAGAGCCAGACGCATCTGCTGAGCAGGTGGACCCGCGCGATGAAAAAATTGCGAATCTGGAAGCCCAGCTGGTAGAAGCACAGAATCGCGAACGCGATGGTGTTCTGCGCATCAAGGCGGAAATGGAAAACCTGCGTCGTCGTACCGAGCAGGACGTTGAGAAGGCGCATAAATTTGCGCTGGAGAAATTCGTCAACGAACTGCTGCCGGTTATTGATAGCCTCGATCGCGCGCTGGAAGTGGCTGACAAAGCGAATCCGGACAACGCGGCGATGATCGAAGGTATCGAACTGACGCTGAAATCCATGCTCGACGTGGTGCGTAAGTTTGGCGTGGAAGTGATTGCCGATACCAACGTACCGCTGGATCCAAACGTCCACCAGGCGATTGCAATGGTGGAGTCCGAAGAGGTCGAAGCCGGTAAAGTGCTGGGCGTGATGCAGAAAGGTTACACCCTGAACGGCCGTACCATTCGCGCTGCGATGGTGACCGTGGCGAAAGCGAAAGCGTAATTTGCCATTCGTAGTGCCGGGTGGCGGTTTCGCCTTACCCGGCCTACAGCCTTACTCAGCGATACTTTCGCGCAGGGGTTTTACGGGCAGGACTTTCACCTGCTTAATCATATTGTCCTGCACGTCCAGGATATCAATATCGTACTGCTCAATGCGCACCCGCGTGCCCGCCGCCGGGATCTCTTCCAGCGCTTCCAGAATCATCCCGTTAATCGTGCGAGCCTCATCTTCCGGCAAATGCCAGTTAAAGGCTTTGTTGAGTTCGCGAATGTTCGCGCTACCGTCAATCAGCACCGAGCCGTCGTTTTGCGGGGTAACCTCTTCCGCGAGGGAAGGCGACATTGACGTAGTAAAGTCCCCGACAATCTCTTCCAGAATATCTTCGACCGTCACCAGCCCCTGAATATCGCCGTACTCATTGACTACCAGGCCGACCTTCTTCTTGTTGCGCTGGAATTTCACCAGTTGGGTGCTGAGCGGCGTACCTTCCGGCACGTAGTAAATCTCGTCGGCGGCGCGCAGCATCACCTCTTTGGTGAACTCTTTTTTCTCGGTCATCAGACGGTAGGCTTCGCGCACGCGCAGCATGCTGATTGCGTCATCCAGCGAGTCGCGATAGAGGACAATGCGCCCGTGCGGGGAGTGCGTCAGCTGGCGAACGATGGCTTTCCAGTCGTCATTGATGTCGATACCGACGATTTCGTTACGCGGCACCATGATGTCGTTGACGCTCACCTTTTCCAGATCCAGCACCGACAGGAGCATGTCCTGATTGCGCCGGGAGATCTGCGAGCGGGATTCATTCACGATGGTGCGCAGCTCCTCTTTGCTGAGCGCGCTGCTGATGGTGACATCGGCTTTGATTCCCACCATCCGCATCAGTACGCGCGTTACCATGTTCAGCAGCCAGACCAGGGGCATCATCAGGATCTGCAGCGGTGCCAGTAGGAAGCTGCTCGGGTAGGCGACTTTCTCCGGGTAAAGCGCGGCGATGGTTTTCGGCAGCACTTCGGCAAACACCAGCACCACGAACGTCAGCACGCCGGTGGCAATCGCCACCCCGGCGTTGCCGTACAGGCGCATCCCAACGATGGTGCCGAGGGCGGAGGCCAGAATGTTGACGAGGTTGTTGCCGATGAGCACCAGGCTTATCAGGCGATCCGGCTTGCGAAGCAGTTTTTCAACGCGACGAGCGGCACGGTTACCCTGTTTAGCACGATGACGTAACCGGTAGCGGTTTAAGGTCATCATGCCGGTTTCCGAGCCGGAGAAATAGGCGGAGATGACCACCATGACGATCAGGATAACGATCAGCGTGGTGGTAGAGATGTGTTCCAGGGGGAACTCCTTTTGTTACTTAGCCAGCAAATTGCTGTATGAAGCGGCTGCCAAAATAGGCAAGGGTGAGAATGCCCGCACCCGCGACGTTGAACCAGACCACGCGACGACCGCGCCAGCCTTCATGATAATGGCCCCATAACAGGACAATATAGACAAACCACGCGATGATGGAGAGCACTGCTTTATCGATATTCTCCACGCTAAACAGGTTCTTCATGTAGAACAGGCCCGTGCAGAGCGTCAGCGTCAGCAGCACCACGCCCACCTGGGTGATGTGGAACATCTTACGCTCAATGACCATCAGCGGCGGCATCTCATGGTTAAACGCCAGCTTTTTGTTTTTCAGCTGATAGTCAATCCAGGCGAGCTGCATGGCGTAAAGCGCGGCGATGATCAGCGTCGCGTAAGCAAAGAGCGACAGGCCGATATGCACCAGCATCCCCGGGGTGGCCTCCAGATGCGTAATAAATTCATTAGGCATAAAGGTGGCGAGGGCCAGATTGATCAGC
Organism: Enterobacter sp. DNB-S2; assembly: GCF_019443845.1. Taxonomy (NCBI): domain Bacteria; kingdom Pseudomonadati; phylum Pseudomonadota; class Gammaproteobacteria; order Enterobacterales; family Enterobacteriaceae; genus Enterobacter; species Enterobacter sp. DNB-S2. The sequence goes on along the minus strand of NZ_CP050520.1, from coordinate 4,235,611 downwards.
GCGAAGGTATAGACAATCGGCAGCAGCAGCCAGCCGCGATTTTTAGACGCGACGATGGTCATTACCGTACAGATCATCAGGCTGACCAGCGAGCCGACGTTGAGGACGCTCAGGTTTTGCACGCTGCCGTCGCCGGGAATGATGCGTGATTCCAGCGCAAACGCGTGGCTGATCAGTGCGATCACCGCGGAAAGAATAGCCATGCGCCGCCAGCCGCTGTTTTTTTGCAGCAGTCCGGGAACGATCAGCGCGAGGCTGACAGAGTAGGCAACAAGGGCGATCAGTGCGAAAACAGGCATATAGGCATCGACAGTTGTCTTAATAAGAAAGAGAAGCAGTATAACGTTACGTGACGCCTGCTCCAACCGTTGCATAACAACAAAGGCGCCTTCATGTTATACTCCGGCAAAATTCTGTGTATGTGTCGCCCATGGCGGCCCAACGTTTCTACTCAGGCGAGAGACAATGTTTGATAATTTAACCGATCGTTTGTCGCGCACGCTGCGCAACATCAGCGGCCGCGGACGCCTTACTGAAGAGAACATCAAGGAAACGCTGCGCGAAGTGCGCATGGCGCTGCTGGAAGCAGACGTCGCGTTGCCGGTTGTTCGTGATTTTATCAACCGCGTTAAAGAGAAGGCGGTTGGTCATGAAGTTAACAAGAGCCTGACCCCGGGTCAGGAGTTCGTCAAAATCGTTCGTAATGAACTGGTTTCGGCGATGGGCGAAGAGAACCAGGTGCTTAACCTGGCGGCTCAGCCGCCGGCCGTGGTGCTGATGGCGGGCCTGCAGGGTGCGGGTAAAACGACCAGCGTCGGTAAGCTGGGTAAATTCCTGCGTGAAAAGCACAAGAAGAAAGTGCTGGTGGTTTCTGCGGACGTCTATCGCCCGGCGGCGATCAAACAGCTGGAAACCCTGGCCGAGCAGGTCGGCGTAGATTTCTTCCCGTCCGACGTGGCGCAGAAGCCTGTCGACATCGTTAACGCGGCGCTGAAAGAAGCGAAGCTGAAATTCTATGATGTGCTGCTGGTGGATACCGCCGGTCGTCTGCACGTTGACGAAGCGATGATGGACGAGATTAAGCAGGTGCATGCCTCTATCAACCCGGTAGAGACCCTGTTCGTTGTCGATGCCATGACCGGTCAGGATGCGGCGAATACCGCGAAAGCGTTTAACGAAGCGCTGCCGCTAACCGGCGTGGTGCTGACTAAAGTGGACGGTGACGCCCGCGGCGGTGCGGCGCTCTCGATTCGTCACATCACCGGTAAGCCGATTAAATTCCTCGGCGTGGGCGAGAAAACTGAAGCGCTCGAGCCGTTCCACCCGGATCGTATTGCCTCCCGTATCCTCGGCATGGGCGACGTGCTGTCGCTGATCGAAGATATCGAGAGCAAAGTTGACCGCGCGCAGGCCGAGAAGCTTGCCAGCAAGCTGAAAAAAGGTGACGGTTTCGATCTTACCGACTTCCTTGAGCAGCTGCGTCAGATGAAAAACATGGGCGGCATGGCCAGCCTGATGGGCAAACTGCCGGGCATGGGCCAGATCCCTGACAACGTGAAAGCGCAGATGGATGACAAGGTGCTGGTGCGTATGGAGGCGATCATCAACTCGATGACGCTGAAAGAGCGCGCTAACCCGGATATCATCAAAGGTTCCCGTAAACGCCGTATCGCAGCCGGTTGCGGCATGCAGGTGCAGGACGTTAACCGTCTTCTTAAACAGTTCGACGACATGCAGCGCATGATGAAGAAAATGAAGAAAGGCGGCATGGCGAAGATGATGCGCGGCATGAAAGGCATGATGCCACCCGGTTTTCCAGGGCGTTAATCGCTTTTGAGATTGCTTTTTGCCCGAAAATGAGTAAAATTTTCGGGCTTTTAATATGACACCCGGGCTCCGTTCCTCGATGGGGCCCGGTTGTTTTATTCACACAAGAGGATGTTATGGTAACTATTCGTTTAGCTCGTCACGGCGCTAAAAAGCGTCCGTTCTACCAGGTTGTTGTGACTGACAGCCGTAATGCACGCAACGGTCGCTTCATCGAGCGCGTTGGTTTCTTCAACCCACTGGCCGCTGGCGCAGAAGAAGAAACTCGTCTGGATCTGGATCGTATCGCTCACTGGGTTGGCCAGGGCGCTACTGTTTCCGATCGCGTTGCTACGCTGATCAAAGCAGCAAACAAAGCAGCTTAATCTGTCACGGTGGTCATGATGAGCAATAAAGCACCTGTTGAACCGATCGTATTGGGAAAAATGGGTTCTTGCTACGGTATCCGTGGTTGGCTCAGAGTGTTTTCCTCCACTGAAGACGCTGATAGCATTTTTGATTACCAGCCCTGGTTTATCCAGAAAGGCGGTAAGTGGGAAGAGGTCGAGCTGGAAAGCTGGCGTCACCACAATCAGGACATCATCATCAAGCTGAAAGGCGTTGACGATCGTGATGCCGCGAATGCGCTGACTAATTGTGAAATTGTCGTGGATTCGTCGCAGTTGCCACAGCTGGAAGAGGGCGACTACTACTGGAAAGACCTTATGGGTTGCCAGGTAGTCACTACCGAAGGCTACAGCCTGGGGAAAGTCATCGATATGATGGAAACCGGGTCAAATGACGTTCTCGTCATTAAGGCAAACCTGAAAGATGCATTTGGCATCAAGGAGCGGTTGGTTCCGTTCCTCGATGGACAGGTTATCAAGAAAGTCGATCTCACTACTCAAACCATTGAAGTAGATTGGGATCCTGGTTTTTAAATTCTCCGGATAAACGGTAAAAGACGGCGCTATGTGGATTGGCATAATTAGCCTGTTTCCTGAAATGTTCCGCGCGATTACCGATTACGGGGTAACTGGCCGGGCAGTAAAGAATGGCCTGCTGAGCATCCAGAGCTGGAGTCCTCGTGACTTTACTCATGACCGGCACCGTACCGTGGACGATCGTCCTTACGGCGGCGGACCGGGGATGCTAATGATGGTGCAACCCTTACGGGACGCCATTCACACAGCAAAAGCCGCGGCAGGTGAAGGCGCAAAGGTGATTTATCTGTCACCTCAGGGACGCAAGCTTGATCAAGCGGGCGTGAGCGAACTGGCGACGAATCAAAAGCTGATTCTGGTCTGTGGGCGCTACGAAGGAATAGATGAGCGCGTAATTCAAACCGAGATTGACGAAGAATGGTCTATCGGCGATTACGTTCTCAGCGGTGGTGAGTTACCCGCAATGACGCTGATTGACTCCGTCGCCCGGTTCATTCCGGGGGTTCTGGGCCATGAAGCTTCGGCAACGGAAGATTCCTTTGCCGATGGGTTGCTGGACTGTCCACACTATACTCGTCCTGAAGTGTTAGAAGGGATGGAAGTACCGGCGGTGTTACTGTCTGGAAACCATGCCGAGATACGTCGCTGGCGTTTGAAGCAGTCGCTGGGCCGAACCTGGCTTAGAAGACCTGAACTTCTGGAAAACCTGGCTCTGACTGAAGAGCAAGCAAAGTTGCTGGCCGAGTTCAAAACTGAACACGCGCACCAGCAGCATGAACATGATGGGAATGCGTAATACGCTCCCGAATATCAGTTTACCCAGGATAAGAGATTAAATTATGAGCAACATTATTAAGCAACTTGAACAAGAGCAGATGAAGCAGGACGTACCTTCCTTCCGTCCAGGTGACACCGTGGAAGTGAAAGTATGGGTTGTTGAAGGTTCCAAAAAACGTCTGCAGGCATTCGAGGGCGTGGTTATCGCTATTCGTAACCGCGGTCTGCACTCTGCATTCACTGTTCGTAAAATTTCCAACGGCGAAGGCGTTGAGCGTGTCTTCCAGACTCACTCTCCGGTAGTTGACAGCATTGCTGTTAAACGTCGTGGTGCTGTACGTAAAGCTAAACTGTACTACCTGCGTGAGCGTACTGGTAAGTCTGCTCGTATTAAAGAGCGTCTGAACTAAGATTCGCTTAAGCGACATCCTGTTAGAAAGGGCTGGCCGAAAGGCTGGCCCTTTTTTTATCCCTGCGCACCTCTCGCGTTAACCCTTTTGTCATAAATCATTTACAATGCTTGCCTCTTGAATGGAGGGGACGTGGATAACGTACTGCATCAGCCTAACCGGAAACGCGCAGCGGCATTGACCGCGCTGTTTGCGATCCTGCTGATCGTGGTGGCGCCGCTTATCTCCGTCTCCTTGCAGAAAGATCCCATGAGCGCGATGCCGGGCATGCATCATGATATGAGCATGATGTCGATGGACGAGCATCAGGGCGATATGCCGCATACGATGCCTGTCGACCATGCGGAAGCGTGCGGCTACTGCGTGCTGTTAGCGCATGTCCCTGGCGTGATGCTGGCGCTGATCGTCCTGCTCAGCGCGGTATTACAGAGGCTTCGCATTAAGCCGCCGCGCCAGGCGGTCAGCCACTGGCACTTTTTCCCCTGGCTTTACCCTGATACCCGCGCGCCGCCGCGGCAGTCTGCTTTTTCCCTTTAAAACTAAATCGATAACTTTTTGCCTTAAAAAGGAAAAGTATGACTACCTGCACTCCGCGCGCGGCATGGGGAAACCTGCTGCGTCGCCTCCATTTCTACGTCGGGCTTTTTGTTGGTCCGTTTATCTTCTTTGCCGCGCTGACCGGTACGCTGTATGTGGCGACCCCGCAGCTGGAGAATGCGCTCTACCGGCACGCGCTCCACACGAATTCCGTAGGCGAGTTGCAGCCGCTGGCGGAACAAATCGCCGTGGCGGAAAAAACCGTTGGCTCAGATTTGCATTTGCACGCCGTGCGTCCGGGGCAGGCTGAAGGCGAAACCACCCGCGTGATGTTTGCCGATCCGACGCTTGGCCCATCGGAGAACCGGGCTATCTTTATTGATCCAGTAAGCCTGGCGGTGCTGGGAGATATGACGGTATACGGCACCAGCGGGATTTTACCGCTGCGTCAGACCATTGATTATCTGCATACCTCTTTGATGCTGGGCGACGTGGGGCGGCTCTACAGCGAGCTTGCAGCCTCCTGGATGTGGGTTGCCGCGCTGGGCGGTGCTGCCCTGTGGTTTTATACCCGGCCCAAACGGCGAATCAATAATCGCTTCCAGAATCGTCGTCGGATGCACGTGACGCTGGGCTGGAGTCTGCTGGGCGGAATGCTGTTGTTCTCAGCAACCGGCCTGACCTGGTCCCAGTGGGCTGGCGGGAACGTTGATAAGCTGCGGGCAGAGATGAACTGGCTTACCCCGCAGGTGAACACGATGCTTTCCGGTCAACAGAAGATCGTGGATGAGCACGCCGAACACCGGGGCCATCACGGCGGAATGATGATGCCGGAAATGGCGATGGATCTGACGCAGTTTGACGGAGTATTAAGCGCGGCGCGTAAAGCAGGGATTGATGCCAACAGGCTGGAGATCCGCCCGGCAAAAACGGCGGATAGCGCCTGGACCGTGACGGAAATCGATCGCAGCTGGCCGACCCAGGTGGACGCCGTTGCGGTTGATCCTTCAACGATGCAGATCCTTGACAGAACCCGATTCGAGGATTTCCCGTTAATGGCAAAACTGACCCGCTGGGGCGTGGATTTCCATATGGGGATCTTATTCGGGCTGGTGAATCAGCTGCTGTTGGTGGCGTTCGGCCTCGCCCTGTGCGTGCTCATCGTCTGGGGTTACCGGATGTGGTGGATGCGTCGTCCGGCACAGTCGGCCGTGGATCCGGTGCAGACGCTTTGTCAGAGCTGGCTGGCGCTGTCAGGATGGGGAAGAGGCGTTACGGTGGTAATCAGCATACTGCTGGGGCTCGCCTTGCCGGTCATGGGCGTGAGTCTGGCGCTGTTTGTTGTGGTGGACTGGCTGCGCTGGCGAGCGGCAACCAGGGTGACGCTCGCCGAATCATCCGCTAAATAACCCTATGGCGTGCTGATCACCACTGCGACGCGGCGGTTTTCAGCGCGCCCTTGCGGAGTGCTGTTGCTCGCAACCGGGTATTTTTGACCTAACCCCCGCGTGGTGAGATTGCTGCGCGGGATATTTGCCCCCTTCGCCCAGGCATCGGCCACGGCATTGGCGCGTTTTAACGACAGCGCTTCGTTGTAGCTTTCTTCACCGTAGTTATCCGTGTGACCGTCCATTCGCGCGTGGTTCAGGCCGGTTTCCGCCAGGCGAGAGGCCATGGACTGGATCTGCGTTTCACTTTCCGGGCGCAGTCTGGCGTCATTTTTATCAAACAGGATGGTGTCCGACATGCCAAGTGACCAGTCACCGTTCAGTTCGTTAAAACCGTAAGACTTCATCGCCGAAATTTGCTCAGGAGTGAATTTGCCTTCCGGGGGCGACTGACAGCCTGCCAGAACCAGTGAGGCCAGAACTATCGGCGCGAAGTAACGTTTTAACATAGTGTATCCTTTCTAACTTGTTGTTTTCGTACGCTGGTTTTTCACCTGATACATGTTGCGGTCAGCCCTCTCCAGTAATGCTTCCACGGAAGCATTTTCCCACGCCAGAGCAAAGCCAATGCTGAGTGACATCGATGCTTTTTGTCCGTTATGAAGATCAAACGGACGGATAAACTGCTGCGATAGCGCAGCACAAATGTGTTGAACCTCGAGCTCAGAGTGTACGCCGTACAGCACCATAGCGAATTCGTCACCGCCAAGGCGGTATGCCTGGTGACGTTTGTCGCCAAACTCCATCATCCTGCTGGCGACTTCTATCAGCACGCAGTCACCTGCCGCGTGTCCCCAGGTGTCGTTAATAAACTTAAAATTATCACCGTCGAGGAAGAGCAGGGCCGAGTTTGTTTTGGCTGAAGGGTCGTTCATTAAGGCTGCAATGCTGTTACGAAACGCAGCGCGGTTGGCAAGACCGGTGAGCGGGTCGTGCATGGCGGTACGCAGCAGCTGGGCATTTTTCGCCTGAAGCTTCAGTTGCCACTCCTCCATCTCATCCAGAAGGCTGTTGAAGTCCTCACCAAACTGGTGAAACTCTTCGATACGGCCGTCTTTCACCCGGCGGGAGAAGTTGCGGTTAGTGCGAACGTCATGCACCACGTCGGTGATGTTTTGCAGGGCCGTGACCATCCCATGGTGCAAAGACTGGGTAATGGTGAGCGCGACGACGGTTGCAAAGAGAATGCAGCCGGTCAGAACGGCAAACGACATCCAGATGAAATGGCCGATCAGGCTGTCACGCGCGGTCAGGCGAATTTCGCCGATCGTTGCGCCGTTATGCATGATGGGCTGCGCAACCGGTACGGGGAAAAGCCAGCGGCTGACCAGTGCGCCCAGCGTGTCGTTGTTGTCCTCCGGGTTCCAGGACCAGTAGGCAAACCGCTTTTTATGCGCGTTAATAACCTCGGCCACGGCAAACTGCCCCTGTTTGCCCAGCGCAGCCAGCGTTTCGTTGGCCGCCAGCGAGTCGTTGAACACCAGCGAGGCTTCCAGGCTGTGGCTCATTGTTGCGCCGGTTAATTCGAGATTCTTTTGCGCGTATTGTTTTAACGTCACGACGGAAGCAAAACAGAGCAGCAGCCATATTAACGTCATCGTGATGATGACGCTTATCATGCTGTTTCGCCTCAACGTTCTTTTAAACGTCGGACGTGGCGTTGAAGTGAAATCTTTATCCATGCTGCTTATTCCGTGCAAGCATTAATACATCCGGATTGACTCTTACGCCACTGCGCGTCAATGCATCCAGATTGACGGCGAACCGTACCTGGCCGCGATCGATTATCAGGCAAAAGGCACTGCCAATTACACATTCCGGATTTTGCTCTGAGATTAATAGCAACGCTCTGCCCTGATATTGACTTATTAATTCAAGTTGTTTTGCCGGTGATTCAGACCCGAAATAGATCGCATCGCACGTCGCGGCCAGGGCTTCCTGATCGTTTCGTACAATAACGGGAGTATAAGGTAACTCGCTATGCCCCTCATCGCCGCTGAGGGCGTGCGTATAGTGCGAAGTGGCGTAGATGCAGAGTTTAGGCTGACCGGAAAGTGACGGCCATCGCGTATAGCTCACGATGCCTGAGACAATCGAGCGTACCGATTTATCCGTTTCCGTAAGCGTGCCTGCCGCCGCAGGGCCCACCATAAGGAACAGCATTATCACCAGAGTGAGTCGGAAAAAAGAGATCAAGAATAAATTTCTCACCAGAATCCGCCACATCGCTCTGGAAATAGATGTCCTTAAGAGTTGCGGGCAGAATACCATTGTTTATCAGGGCCGTCATTATGTCAGAAATAGCATGAGGCCGACCTAAGCTAAATCCTACAGTTGTTTATTTTCCGGTGGATAAAAATAGATTAATTCAGTCTGCTGGAGCGCATACTTTCATCCATCCCTTGCTGCCATGACGCACGCAGTTTTGCCGCGTTTTCGGCTGTATCGCAACTGGCAGGGAAAGATTTGCCTGCTAATCCCCAGGCGTGAATAAACCCTTCTTCGCAGACTTTCTTCTGACCATCAGCATAGCCGCGAAGATATTCACTACGATCAACGTGTGTGTCGTTAAAACTATCGGCCAGGGCCTGGTTATCTTTAACCGGCAGGCCATTCATGGCGTCTTCTTTACCTGCATCAAACCAGGATGGGCTGGTCCAGTCGGGCTGGAAGGTGTAAGGATTGATCTGACAGCCCGTTAAAAACAGCGACAACAGCGCGAGAGCAATTGAACGCATAGCCATTCTCCTTTTTTCTTCAGCATAGCCTGGCTAAAGAAAACCTGTCTGTAATTTAAAGTTTACGGTTTTATCGGCTGATTTTTGCAATAAATTGGCTTCTGTAAACTAATGTGTACGTATTTTGGATTGAAATGTTTACTTTTTATGGTATCGTGGTTTCACCTCATTGAGGAATACAACTATCGCAAACGAGCTTTACAGGATCGCCATCATGCAAAAAGACGCGCTGAACAACGTACATATCACTGACGAACAGGTGTTAATCACTCCGGATCAACTGAAAGCGGAATTTCCGCTGAGCGTCGCGCAGGAGGCTCAGATCGAGCACTCTCGCCAGACCATTTCTGACATTATCGCCGGCCGCGATCCGCGCCTGCTGGTGGTATGCGGTCCTTGCTCCATTCACGATCCTGAAACCGCCATTGAATATGCTCGTCGATTTAAAGCGTTAGCGGAGGAGGTCAGCGATAGCCTCTATCTGGTGATGCGCGTCTATTTTGAGAAGCCACGTACGACCGTCGGCTGGAAAGGGTTGATTAACGATCCGCACATGGATGGCTCGTTTGATGTGGAAGCAGGCCTGAAGATTGCGCGTCGCCTGCTGGTGGAGCTGGTCAGCATGGGGCTGCCGCTGGCAACCGAAGCGCTGGACCCGAACAGCCCGCAGTACCTGGGCGATCTGTTCAGCTGGTCGGCGATTGGCGCGCGTACCACGGAATCGCAAACCCACCGCGAGATGGCGTCTGGCCTGTCAATGCCGGTTGGCTTTAAAAACGGTACCGATGGCAGCCTGGCGACGGCGATCAACGCCATGCGCGCTGCTGCGATGCCGCACCGTTTCGTTGGTATCAACCAGGCGGGCCAGGTCTGCCTCCTGCAAACGCAGGGTAACCCGGACGGCCATGTGATCCTGCGCGGCGGGAAAGCACCTAACTACAGCCCGGCGGACGTGGCACAGTGTGAAAAAGAGATGGAGCAGGCGGGACTGCGCCCGGCACTGATGGTAGATTGCAGTCATGGTAATTCAAATAAAGATTACCGTCGCCAGCCTGCGGTTGCGGAATCCGTGGTCGCACAGATCAAAGATGGCAACCGTTCGATTATCGGTCTGATGATTGAGAGCAATATTCATGAAGGCAATCAATCATCTGAACAACCGCGCAGTGCAATGAAGCACGGCGTCTCCGTGACGGATGCCTGCATCAGCTGGGAAACCACCGATGCGCTGCTGCGTGAGATCCACAAAGATTTGAAAGGCCAGCTGGCGACGCGTCTGGCTTAAGAGGTTAGTTATGGTTGCTGAATTGACCGCACTGCGCGATCAAATTGATGAAGTGGATAAGGCGCTGCTGGACCTGCTGGCGCGCCGCATGGCGCTGGTTGCCGAAGTCGGTGAGGTGAAAAGCAAATACGGCCTGCCGATTTACGTCCCGGAGCGCGAAGCCTCAATGCTGGCCTCTCGTCGCAAAGAGGCCCAGGCGCTGGGCGTTTCGCCGGATTTAATTGAAGATGTTCTGCGTCGCGTGATGCGGGAATCCTATTCCAGCGAAAACGACAAGGGTTTTAAAACCCTTTGTCCGTCCCTGCGGCCGGTGGTGATTGTCGGCGGGGCAGGACAGATGGGGCGTCTGTTTGAAAAAATGCTGACGCTTTCTGGCTATCAGGTGCGCATTCTGGAAAAAGAGGACTGGGCGCATGCTCCGGAACTCATGAAAGATGCCGGGATGGTTATCGTCAGCGTGCCGATCCACGTGACGGAGCAGATCATCGGGAAGCTTCCTGCTTTACCGAAAGATTGTATCCTGGTGGATTTGGCCTCCGTCAAAAATGGTCCGCTGCAGGCGATGCTGGCTGCGCATACGGGCCCGGTGCTGGGTCTGCACCCGATGTTTGGCCCGGACAGCGGCAGCCTGGCTAAGCAGGTGGTGGTTTACTGCGACGGTCGTCAGCCGGAAGCCTATCAGTGGTTCCTGGAACAGATTCAGGTATGGGGCGCGCGACTGCACCGCATCAGCGCGGTCGAGCACGATCAGAACATGGCGTTCATTCAGGCGCTGCGCCACTTTGCGACGTTTGCCTACGGTCTGCATCTGGCGGAAGAGAACGTGCAGCTTGAACAGCTGCTGGCGCTCTCTTCACCTATCTATCGTCTGGAGCTGGCGATGGTCGGGCGTCTGTTTGCTCAGGATCCGCAGCTTTACGCGGACATTATTATGTCCTCCGAGAACAATCTGGCGCTCATCAAGCGCTACTATCAGCGCTTTGGCGAAGCCATTACGCTGCTGGAGCACGGAGACAAGCAGGCGTTTATCGACAGTTTCCGCAAGGTCGAGCACTGGTTTGGCGATTACGCGCAGCGTTTCCAGAGTGAGAGCCGGACGCTGTTGCGCCAGGCAAATGACAGTCGCCAGTAATGCGATGATGTATATACTGAAAGCCAGCAATGCTGGCTTTTTTTATTTTGGGGAACTGTCATGGCCGAACCGCAGCTGCTGTTGAATTACACCGGGCATCTGCCTGAGTGTCCGACGTGGAGCGCAGAAGAGCACGCGCTCTACTGGGCCGATATTCTGGAAGGGGAGATCCACCGCTACCATCTGCCGACGGCAGAACACACCGTGCTCTCTTTCCATGAGGAGGTGGGCTGTTTCGCGCTGCGCGAGCAGGGTGGTTTTATCGTTGCGATGCGAACGGGTATCTGGCTGACCGATAAACACGGCCTGCTGCGCCGCAAGGTGTGCGATAACCCCTCTAACCCGCAGCTCGCACGCTTTAACGACGGCGGCACCGATTCTCTGGGACGATTCTACGCGGGCACGTTTTGGGGGCCGGGAGATTATAACGGTGCCCTGCTGATGCGCATCGACAACGACCTGACGCCGAAAGTGATCCAGTGTGATATTCACGGCCACAACGGCTTAGCGTTTAGCCCTGATAATCAATGGATGTTTACTTCAGATACGCCAAACGGCGTTATTTACCGAACGCAGCTTGATGAGAAGGGCGAACCCGGCAGGCGCGAGGTGTTTCGTCAGTTTAAAGAGGGCGAAGGGATACCGGACGGCGCGGCCATGGATGTGGAAGGCTGCTACTGGAGCGCGCTGTTTGGCGGCTGGCGTATTGCGCGTTTTTCTCCGCAAGGGGAGCAGCTGGAAGAATACCGCATGCCGGTGCGTTGCCCGACGATGGTCTGCTTTGGGGGCGATGACATGAAAACGCTGTTTATTACCACCACGCGGGAAAATATGGATGCGGACGAGGTGGCGAAGTATCCGCTCTCCGGCGCCATCTTTACCCTGCCGGTGAACGTGGCAGGGATGAAGAAAAGCCGGTTCATCGAACGTTAAGCCGGGTCAACCGGGACCACGTTTTCGCTCGGATAGCAGCCCAGCACCTTCATGGAACGCGTGATCTCGCCCAGTTCGCGCAGGGCCTTCTGCATGGAAGCAGATTCCAGGTTGGCCTGGATATCGAGGTAGAACATCTCTTCCCACGGGTTACCGTGGATTGGGCGTGATTCCAGCCTGGTCATGATCAGGTTGTGGTTACGCAGCACCAGCAGGGCTTCAACCAGCGCCCCGGCCTGTTGGCCGGTCGCCATCAGCAGCGTGGTTTTGGCCGGCACCTGGTCTGACACATTGATTGCCTTGCGTGCCAGCACCACGAAGCGGGTGATATTTTGCGTCTGGTTCGCCAGGTTGCGTTCCAGCACCTGTAAACCATACAGCGCCCCGCCTGCTTCGCTGCCGAGCGCGGCGACGGTTGGGGTGTTAGCCTGCGCCACTTTTTCCATCGCCGCCGAGGTGCTTTCGGTGTACTCAATTTTCCAGCTCGGATAGCGGTTCAGGAACTGGCTGCACTGCTGGAACGGCTGTGGATGACTGTAAACCGTTTCGATCTTGCTCAGGTCCGTTGAGCCGGCGACCAGCACGCAGTGATCGATTGGGATCGTCAGCTCGCCAACCAGCGACAGGCTGGTGTGCTGCAGCAAATCGTAGACGTCGTTGATGGCGCCGGAGCTGGTGTTTTCAATCGGTACGACGGCGTAATCCGCCTGGCCGGTCTCAACCTGGTTAAAAATGTCGGCAAACTTCGCGCAGCCGCTCTCAATAAATTCTTCGAAATGGCGTGCGGCATACTGACGTGCGGCCAGGTGAGAATAAGATCCCTTCGGACCGAGGAAGGCAATACGCGCAGAGTGTGGATTGGTTTTATTCAGATGCTGCTGGAGCAGCGCTTGCTGAGTGAGAACGGAGTCTTCGATGATGAGCTGGAACAACCGGGTAATGTAGTGGGCATCGAGGTGATGCGCTTTGCCGAGCTGAATGAGACGTTCCAGCAGATCGCGCTCGCGGTCGATATCGCGTACCGGGCGATGGGAGTCCAGCTTGGCTTTGCCCACTTCAACGGCAAGCGCGCGGCGTTCGGCCAGCAGCGCCAGCAGTTTCTCATCCAGCGCGCTGATTTTTACTCGCAGATCCAGTAACGGGTTTTCCGGTGTCATAGTGTTGCCTGTCTCATTTTATCGTTATCAATAAAAAAGGCCCCCCGGTGTGGGAGGCCTTGTTGTTCGTCTTCGCATTCTTTATCACACGACGAAACGCCTCCCGTTCAGGGGAAGGTAAAAAAGAATGCGAAGAAGAACGGCGTAAGTTTCATAAAGTCATCCTGTGATTGATACCGTTAAAGTACCCGTACTGTTTTCACCCTGTCAATAAAAAACAAAAAACGCGCCCGAAGGCGCGTTGGCGGTACACTCAATTTAAAGGATTACTCTTCTTCAACTTCTTCCGCGAAGCTGGCGTCTTTCACCGATGTTGCGGCGCGACGGGCTTCACCTTTGTGTTGCACTTTATTGAGCTGCCGTTCCAGCTTGTTGATCAAATCGTTAATTGCTGTGTACATATCCTCATGTTTTGCGCTGGCGACCAGATGGCCGTTTGGAGTATTGATAGTTGCGTCAGCGATGAAACCCTGCGGCTCCTTGGACAGGATGATATGTGGATTAATCAAATGAGTTTGCCATTTATCCAGTTTGGCGAGACGGTCTGCGACGTGCTGGCGGATTGCCGGAGTAATTTCCATTTGTTTACTGGTAATGTTCATTGTCATAAATTTTACCTCTTGTCTTTCCGTCTTGGTGATTCCAGCATACCCGACCGAATGTCAAAATGTGTGATTTAGATCACGTTATTTTGTCGGTTTTTGTCAGGGAATCTTTTTTGTGAGGCAGGGCAGGAAGAGGTGAGATTTACCTTGTCGAAGGCAAAAATTGGGGCCATAGTTGACTGGATGTGTTGAGGCTTAAGCGCTTCAGCGACGCGGTAAAATGAATAAAAAAACGGCAGCCTTCGGGCTGCCGTTTTGCATTGAGGCAATATCAGGTGTTGCTGCTGTTCGCGGCGATGATTTTCGCCACTTTTTCAGCCTGAGCGGTCATCTGCATCTGACGGTAAGCATTTTCCATCAGCTTCAGGCCGTCGCGCGTTGCCTGAGTATCCGGATAATCACGCAGCATACCTTCTACGCGGTTAACCACGGCAACCCATGCGCCACGACGGGTATAGTATTCCGCTACGGAGTATTCATATTTAGCCAGACGATCTTTCAGGAACACCAGACGTTTGGTCGCGTCGGTCACGTACTGACTGTTCGGATAGCCGCGCACCAGCTTGGAGAAGTCATTGAAGGCATCACGCGCATGCTGCGGGTCACGGTCTGAACGATCCACGCCGAAGAAGCCCTGCAGCGCACTGTCGTCCAGCGCCATGTTGGTGAGGCCGCGCATGTACATCACGTAGTCGATGTTAGGATGAGTCGGGTTCAGACGCATGAAACGATCGATGGTTGCCTGAGCCAGCGGCAGGTCGGCATTTTTATAGTATGCGTAGATGAGATCTAACTGTACCTGCTGCGAATATGGACCAAATGGATAGCGATTATCCAACGCTTCCAGTTGCGTTATCGCCTGTTTCCAGTTACCGTCCTGCAACTTTTGTTGTGCAGTCGCATAGATTTCATTCGGCGGATTGTCAGGGACCTGTTCATTTGAACCGGAGCAGCCCACCAAAGCCAGGCTCAACGTGGCCGCTGCCACCAGATATTTCATGCGCGTCATGACGTTTTGACTTTCCTCAAATGTTTGTCCGGGAGAAACTCTGTTCCTGCTCCCGATTAAGACCAGCTACAATAGCACACTATATTAAACGGCAAAGCCGTAAAACCCAACGTTAAACGAAGAAGCAGTTTATGGCACAACGAGTAGAACTCACCGCAACAGTCTCCGAAAATCAGCTCGGTCAACGCTTAGATCAGGCTTTGGCCGAATTGTTCCCTGATTATTCGCGTTCACGCATAAAAGAATGGATCCTTGACCAGCGCGTGCTGGTAAACGGCAAGATCTGGGACAAACCAAAAGAGAAAGTGTTAGGTGGGGAAGCTGTCGCCATCAATGCTGAAATCGAAGAGGAAATCCGCTTCGAGCCGCAGGATATCCCACTGGACATCGTCTATGAAGATGATGACATTCTGGTGATCAACAAGCCGCGCGACCTGGTTGTTCATCCGGGCGCGGGGAACCCTGACGGTACGGTACTTAACGCACTTCTCCATTATTATCCGCCGATCGCGGATGTTCCGCGCGCGGGCATCGTGCACCGTCTGGATAAAGACACCACCGGTTTGATGGTGGTGGCGAAGACCGTTCCTGCTCAGACCCGTCTGGTGGAATCGCTGCAGCTGCGCGAAATCACCCGCGAGTATGAAGCGGTAGCCATTGGGCATATGACCTCTGGCGGAACGGTGGAAGAGCCAATCAGCCGTCACCCAACCAAACGTACCCATATGTCGGTGCATCCGATGGGTAAACCGGCGGTGACGCACTATCGCATTATGGAGCACTTCCGTATTCATACGCGCCTGCGTCTGCGTCTGGAAACCGGACGTACTCACCAGATCCGCGTGCATATGGCCCACATTACCCATCCGCTGGTCGGGGATCAGGTATACGGTGGTCGTCCGCGTCCACCTAAAGGCGCATCGGATGAGTTCATCAGCGTATTGCGTAAATTCGATCGCCAGGCGCTGCACGCGACTATGCTGCGTCTTTACCACCCTATCACCGGTATTCAGATGGAGTGGCATGCGCCTATCCCGCAGGATATGGTGGATCTTATCGACGCCATGCGTGCTGATTTCGAAGAACATAAGGATCAAGTGGACTGGTTATGACCAAACTGATTGTCCCGGAGTGGCCATTGCCTGCAGGCGTGGCCGCCTGCAGTTCAACCCGTATTGGCGGTGTTAGCCAGGGCGCGTGGGAGTCTTTGAACCTCGGTGCGCACTGTGGCGACAACCTGGAACATGTTGAAGAGAACCGCCGACGTCTGTTTGCTGCGGGGAACTTGCCGTGGAAACCGGTCTGGCTGGAACAGGTTCATGGTAACGCGGTGCTGAAGTTGACGGGAGAACCCTATGCTTCTAAACGCGCTGATGCCTCTTACAGTAATACTCCGGGAACCGTTTGTGCCGTGATGACCGCCGATTGTCTGCCGGTTCTGTTCTGTAACCGTGCAGGTACCGAGGTGGCTGCAGCACACGCGGGCTGGCGTGGTCTGTGTGAAGGCGTGCTCGAAGAAACTGTCGCCTGCTTTAGCGATGAGCCAGCCAATATTATGGCCTGGCTTGGCCCGGCCATTGGTCCTCGCGCTTTCGAAGTGGGGCCAGAGGTTCGCGAAGCCTTTATGGAAAAAGATCCGCAAGCGGTTGAAGCCTTCCTGCCTTCGGGGGATAAATATCTGGCTGATATTTACCAGCTCGCCCGCCAGCGTCTAAATAACGTTGGTGTGACGCAGATCTTCGGCGGCGATCGCTGCACATTCACCGAAAAGGGTGATTTTTTCTCCTATCGTCGCGACAAGACCACGGGGCGTATGGCAAGTTTCATTTGGCTGATATAACCTAAAGAATCAAGACGATCCGGTACGTGCCGTTTTCTTTTCACATAATTCAGGTCATTAACCTTGAATAATTGAGGGATGACCTCATTTAATCTCCAGTAGCAAATTTGACCTGTTATGGGAGGAGTTATGCGTCTGGATCGTCTTACTAATAAATTCCAGCTTGCTCTCGCCGATGCCCAGTCCCTCGCACTGGGGCACGACAACCAGTTTATCGAACCTCTTCATTTAATGAGCGCCTTGCTGAATCAG
This sequence comes from Enterobacter sp. DNB-S2, assembly GCF_019443845.1. Lineage (NCBI taxonomy): Bacteria > Pseudomonadati > Pseudomonadota > Gammaproteobacteria > Enterobacterales > Enterobacteriaceae > Enterobacter > Enterobacter sp. DNB-S2. The sequence goes on along the minus strand of NZ_CP050520.1, from coordinate 4,218,738 downwards.
GAAGGGGGATCGGTACGTCCTTTATTAACGTCCGCTGGCATTAATGCTGGCCAGTTACGCACCGCTATCGATCAGGCGCTGAGCCGTTTACCGCAGGTAGAAGGTACCGGCGGCGACGTTCAGCCGTCTCAGGATTTGGTGCGCGTGCTTAACCTTTGCGACAAGCTGGCGCAAAAACGTGGGGACAACTTTATTTCGTCAGAGCTGTTTGTTCTGGCGGCGCTTGAATCACGCGGTACCTTGACCGACCTGCTGAAATCTGCCGGTGCGACCACCGTCAATGTGACTCAGGCGATTGAGAAAATGCGCGGAGGTGAAAGCGTGAACGATCAGGGAGCCGAAGACCAACGTCAGGCTTTGAAGAAATTTACGGTCGATCTGACCGAGCGTGCTGAGCAGGGCAAACTTGATCCGGTTATCGGCCGTGACGAAGAAATCCGCCGTACGATTCAGGTACTGCAGCGTCGTACCAAGAACAACCCGGTGCTGATTGGTGAACCGGGTGTCGGTAAAACCGCCATTGTTGAAGGGCTGGCGCAGCGTATCGTCAATGGCGAAGTGCCGGAAGGCCTGAAAGGCCGCCGCGTACTGGCGCTGGATATGGGCGCGCTGGTGGCCGGTGCGAAATACCGCGGTGAGTTTGAGGAGCGTCTGAAAGGCGTGCTTAACGACCTGGCGAAGCAGGAAGGGAACGTTATCCTGTTTATCGACGAACTGCACACTATGGTCGGTGCGGGTAAAGCGGACGGCGCGATGGATGCCGGGAACATGCTGAAACCTGCGCTGGCGCGCGGTGAACTTCACTGCGTCGGTGCCACCACGCTCGACGAGTACCGTCAGTACATTGAGAAAGATGCTGCGCTGGAACGTCGTTTCCAGAAAGTGTTTGTTGCTGAGCCAAGCGTTGAAGATACCATCGCGATACTGCGTGGTTTGAAGGAGCGCTATGAACTGCACCACCACGTGCAGATCACTGACCCGGCTATCGTTGCGGCAGCGACGCTTTCACACCGTTACATTGCTGACCGCCAGCTGCCGGATAAAGCGATCGACCTTATTGATGAAGCGGCTTCGAGCATTCGTATGCAGATTGACTCGAAACCGGAAGAGCTGGACAGGCTCGACCGACGCATCATTCAGCTCAAGCTGGAACAGCAGGCGCTGAAGAAAGAGTCTGATGAAGCCAGTAAGAAACGCCTGGATATGCTCAATGAAGAACTGGACGATAAAGAGCGCCAGTACTCTGAGCTGGAAGAAGAGTGGAAAGCCGAGAAAGCATCCCTTTCCGGCACTCAGACCATTAAAGCTGAACTCGAACAGGCTAAAATTGCCATTGAGCAGGCTCGCCGTGTCGGCGATCTGGCGCGGATGTCTGAACTGCAGTACGGCAAAATTCCTGAGCTGGAAAAACAGCTTGAGATAGCGACGCAGTCAGAAGGGAAAACGATGCGTCTGTTACGTAATAAAGTGACGGATGCGGAAATCGCGGAAGTGCTTGCTCGCTGGACCGGTATTCCGGTGGCGCGCATGCTGGAAGGCGAGCGTGAAAAACTGCTGCGTATGGAGCAAGATCTCCATAATCGGGTGATTGGCCAGAACGAAGCGGTTGAAGCGGTTTCGAACGCTATTCGTCGTAGCCGTGCAGGGCTGTCCGATCCAAACCGTCCGATTGGTTCGTTCCTGTTCCTGGGGCCGACGGGGGTCGGTAAAACCGAGCTGTGTAAAGCGCTGGCTAACTTTATGTTCGACAGCGACGATGCGATGGTGCGTATCGACATGTCCGAGTTTATGGAGAAACACTCCGTCTCACGTCTGGTCGGCGCGCCTCCGGGATACGTTGGTTATGAAGAAGGGGGGTATCTGACGGAAGCCGTTCGCCGTCGCCCTTATTCCGTCATCCTGCTGGATGAGGTGGAAAAAGCGCACCCGGATGTGTTCAACATCCTGCTTCAGGTGCTGGATGATGGCCGTCTGACCGACGGACAGGGGAGAACGGTCGACTTCCGTAATACGGTTGTCATCATGACCTCGAACCTGGGTTCCGATTTGATTCAGGAACGTTTCGGTGAACTGGACTATAGCCATATGAAGGATCTGGTGCTCGGTGTCGTGAGCCATAACTTCCGTCCGGAGTTCATCAACCGTATTGATGAAGTGGTGGTCTTCCATCCTCTGGGTGAGAAACATATTGCGTCGATTGCGCAGATCCAGCTGCAGCGTCTGTACAAACGTCTGGAAGAGCGTGGATATGAAATTCACATCTCCGACGAGGCCCTGAAGCTGCTGAGCGAGAATGGTTACGATCCGGTGTACGGTGCGCGTCCATTGAAACGTGCTATCCAGCAGCAGATCGAAAACCCGCTGGCGCAGCAGATCCTCTCCGGAGAGTTGATTCCGGGCAAAGTTATCCGTCTGGAAGCCAACGACGATCGTATTGTGGCAGTGCAGTAAGTCACAAAACGCAAAAACGAGCCGCTTGCGGCTCGTTTTTGTTTAAAAACCAGGCGAAAATTGAGGTCTGGAGTAAGATTTGCCTGGAAAGTGAGCAGTCAGTAAATAATTTTCACTTTACCCTTGCAGGTTCGGAATAACTCCCTATAATGCGCCTCCACTGACACGGAACAACGGCACACACGCCGCCGGGTCAGCAGAGAAAAGCGAAATTAATCACTTGACTCTGAAGCGGGAAAGCGTAATATGCACACCCCGCGCCGCTGCGAAAAGCGAAGCGGCACTGCTCTTTAACAATTTATCAGACAATCTGTGTGGGCACTCAAAGTGACATGGATTCTTAACGTCGCAAGACGAAAAATGAATACCAAGTCTCTGAGTGAACATACGTAATTCATTACGAAGTTTAATTCACGAGCATCAAACTTAAATTGAAGAGTTTGATCATGGCTCAGATTGAACGCTGGCGGCAGGCCTAACACATGCAAGTCGAGCGGTAGCACAGAGAGCTTGCTCTCGGGTGACGAGCGGCGGACGGGTGAGTAATGTCTGGGAAACTGCCTGATGGAGGGGGATAACTACTGGAAACGGTAGCTAATACCGCATAATGTCGCAAGACCAAAGAGGGGGACCTTCGGGCCTCTTGCCATCAGATGTGCCCAGATGGGATTAGCTAGTAGGTGGGGTAACGGCTCACCTAGGCGACGATCCCTAGCTGGTCTGAGAGGATGACCAGCCACACTGGAACTGAGACACGGTCCAGACTCCTACGGGAGGCAGCAGTGGGGAATATTGCACAATGGGCGCAAGCCTGATGCAGCCATGCCGCGTGTATGAAGAAGGCCTTCGGGTTGTAAAGTACTTTCAGCGGGGAGGAAGGCGATAAGGTTAATAACCTTGTCGATTGACGTTACCCGCAGAAGAAGCACCGGCTAACTCCGTGCCAGCAGCCGCGGTAATACGGAGGGTGCAAGCGTTAATCGGAATTACTGGGCGTAAAGCGCACGCAGGCGGTCTGTCAAGTCGGATGTGAAATCCCCGGGCTCAACCTGGGAACTGCATTCGAAACTGGCAGGCTAGAGTCTTGTAGAGGGGGGTAGAATTCCAGGTGTAGCGGTGAAATGCGTAGAGATCTGGAGGAATACCGGTGGCGAAGGCGGCCCCCTGGACAAAGACTGACGCTCAGGTGCGAAAGCGTGGGGAGCAAACAGGATTAGATACCCTGGTAGTCCACGCCGTAAACGATGTCGACTTGGAGGTTGTGCCCTTGAGGCGTGGCTTCCGGAGCTAACGCGTTAAGTCGACCGCCTGGGGAGTACGGCCGCAAGGTTAAAACTCAAATGAATTGACGGGGGCCCGCACAAGCGGTGGAGCATGTGGTTTAATTCGATGCAACGCGAAGAACCTTACCTACTCTTGACATCCAGAGAACTTTCCAGAGATGGATTGGTGCCTTCGGGAACTCTGAGACAGGTGCTGCATGGCTGTCGTCAGCTCGTGTTGTGAAATGTTGGGTTAAGTCCCGCAACGAGCGCAACCCTTATCCTTTGTTGCCAGCGGTTAGGCCGGGAACTCAAAGGAGACTGCCAGTGATAAACTGGAGGAAGGTGGGGATGACGTCAAGTCATCATGGCCCTTACGAGTAGGGCTACACACGTGCTACAATGGCGCATACAAAGAGAAGCGACCTCGCGAGAGCAAGCGGACCTCATAAAGTGCGTCGTAGTCCGGATTGGAGTCTGCAACTCGACTCCATGAAGTCGGAATCGCTAGTAATCGTAGATCAGAATGCTACGGTGAATACGTTCCCGGGCCTTGTACACACCGCCCGTCACACCATGGGAGTGGGTTGCAAAAGAAGTAGGTAGCTTAACCTTCGGGAGGGCGCTTACCACTTTGTGATTCATGACTGGGGTGAAGTCGTAACAAGGTAACCGTAGGGGAACCTGCGGTTGGATCACCTCCTTACCTTAAAGAACCTGCCTTTGTAGTGCTCACACAGATTGTCTGATGAAAAGTAAATAGCAAGGCGTCTTGCGATTGAGACTTCACGTCCCCTTCGTCTAGAGGCCCAGGACACCGCCCTTTCACGGCGGTAACAGGGGTTCGAATCCCCTAGGGGACGCCACTTGCTGGTTCGTGAGTGAAAGTCACCTGCCGTCATATCTCAAAACTCATCTTCGGGTGACGTTTGAGATATTTGCTCTTTAAAAATCTGGATCAAGCTGAAAATTGAAACGACACACATGTTATGTGTGTTCGAGTCTCTCAAATTTTCGCAATCAGAAGTGAAACATCTTCGGGTTGTGAGGTTAAGCGACTAAGCGTACACGGTGGATGCCCTGGCAGTCAGAGGCGATGAAGGACGTGCTAATCTGCGAAAAGCGCCGGCGAGGTGATATGAACCTTTGACCCGGCGATGTCCGAATGGGGAAACCCAGTGCAATTCGTTGCACTATCGTTAACTGAATACATAGGTTAACGAGGCGAACCGGGGAACTGAAACATCTAAGTACCCGAGGAAAAGAAATCAACCGAGATTCCCCAGTAGCGGCGAGCGAACGGGGAGCAGCCCAGAGTCTGAATCAGCTTGTGTGTTAGTGGAACGGTCTGGAAAGTCCGGCGATACAGGGTGACAGTCCCGTACACGAAAGCACACAGGTTGTGAACTCGAAGAGTAGGGCGGGACACGTGGTATCCTGTCTGAATATGGGGGGACCATCCTCCAAGGCTAAATACTCCTGACTGACCGATAGTGAACCAGTACCGTGAGGGAAAGGCGAAAAGAACCCCGGCGAGGGGAGTGAAAAAGAACCTGAAACCGTGTACGTACAAGCAGTGGGAGCACCTTCGTGGTGTGACTGCGTACCTTTTGTATAATGGGTCAGCGACTTATATTCTGTAGCAAGGTTAACCGTATAGGGGAGCCGAAGGGAAACCGAGTCTTAACTGGGCGTTAAGTTGCAGGGTATAGACCCGAAACCCGGTGATCTAGCCATGGGCAGGTTGAAGGTTGGGTAACACTAACTGGAGGACCGAACCGACTAATGTTGAAAAATTAGCGGATGACTTGTGGCTGGGGGTGAAAGGCCAATCAAACCGGGAGATAGCTGGTTCTCCCCGAAAGCTATTTAGGTAGCGCCTCGTGAACTCATCTTCGGGGTAGAGCACTGTTTCGGCTAGGGGGCCATCCCGGCTTACCAACCCGATGCAAACTACGAATACCGAAGAATGTTATCACGGGAGACACACGGCGGGTGCTAACGTCCGTCGTGAAGAGGGAAACAACCCAGACCGCCAGCTAAGGTCCCAAAGTCATGGTTAAGTGGGAAACGATGTGGGAAGGCACAGACAGCCAGGATGTTGGCTTAGAAGCAGCCATCATTTAAAGAAAGCGTAATAGCTCACTGGTCGAGTCGGCCTGCGCGGAAGATGTAACGGGGCTAAACCATGCACCGAAGCTGCGGCAGCGACGCTTATGCGTTGTTGGGTAGGGGAGCGTTCTGTAAGCCGTTGAAGGTGTGCTGTGAGGCATGCTGGAGGTATCAGAAGTGCGAATGCTGACATAAGTAACGATAAAGCGGGTGAAAAGCCCGCTCGCCGGAAGACCAAGGGTTCCTGTCCAACGTTAATCGGGGCAGGGTGAGTCGACCCCTAAGGCGAGGCCGAAAGGCGTAGTCGATGGGAAACAGGTTAATATTCCTGTACTTGGTGTTACTGCGAAGGGGGACGGAGAAGGCTATGTTAGCCGGGCGACGGTTGTCCCGGTTTAAGCATGTAGGCGGAGGTTCCAGGTAAATCCGGTACCTTTTAACGCTGAGGTGTGATGACGAGGCACTACGGTGCTGAAGTAACAAATGCCCTGCTTCCAGGAAAAGCCTCTAAGCATCAGGTAACACGAAATCGTACCCCAAACCGACACAGGTGGTCAGGTAGAGAATACCAAGGCGCTTGAGAGAACTCGGGTGAAGGAACTAGGCAAAATGGTGCCGTAACTTCGGGAGAAGGCACGCTGATATGTAGGTGAAGCCCCTGCGGGTGGAGCTGAAATCAGTCGAAGATACCAGCTGGCTGCAACTGTTTATTAAAAACACAGCACTGTGCAAACACGAAAGTGGACGTATACGGTGTGACGCCTGCCCGGTGCCGGAAGGTTAATTGATGGGGTTAGCGGCAACGCGAAGCTCTTGATCGAAGCCCCGGTAAACGGCGGCCGTAACTATAACGGTCCTAAGGTAGCGAAATTCCTTGTCGGGTAAGTTCCGACCTGCACGAATGGCGTAATGATGGCCAGGCTGTCTCCACCCGAGACTCAGTGAAATTGAACTCGCTGTGAAGATGCAGTGTACCCGCGGCAAGACGGAAAGACCCCGTGAACCTTTACTATAGCTTGACACTGAACACTGGTCCTTGATGTGTAGGATAGGTGGGAGGCTTTGAAGCGTGGACGCCAGTCTGCGTGGAGCCAACCTTGAAATACCACCCTTTAATGGCTGGTGTTCTAACGTAGACCCGTGATCCGGGTTGCGGACAGTGTCTGGTGGGTAGTTTGACTGGGGCGGTCTCCTCCCAAAGAGTAACGGAGGAGCACGAAGGTTAGCTAATCCTGGTCGGACATCAGGAGGTTAGTGCAATGGCATAAGCTAGCTTGACTGCGAGAGTGACGGCTCGAGCAGGTGCGAAAGCAGGTCATAGTGATCCGGTGGTTCTGAATGGAAGGGCCATCGCTCAACGGATAAAAGGTACTCCGGGGATAACAGGCTGATACCGCCCAAGAGTTCATATCGACGGCGGTGTTTGGCACCTCGATGTCGGCTCATCACATCCTGGGGCTGAAGTAGGTCCCAAGGGTATGGCTGTTCGCCATTTAAAGTGGTACGCGAGCTGGGTTTAGAACGTCGTGAGACAGTTCGGTCCCTATCTGCCGTGGGCGCTGGAGAATTGAGGGGGGCTGCTCCTAGTACGAGAGGACCGGAGTGGACGCATCACTGGTGTTCGGGTTGTCATGCCAATGGCACTGCCCGGTAGCTAAATGCGGAAAAGATAAGTGCTGAAAGCATCTAAGCACGAAACTTGCCCCGAGATGAGTTCTCCCTGACCCTTTAAGGGTCCTGAAGGAACGTTGAAGACTACGACGTTGATAGGTCGGGTGTGTAAGCGCAGCGATGCGTTGAGCTAACCGATACTAATGAACCGTGAGGCTTAACCTTACAACGCCGAAGCTGTTTCGGCGAAGAGAGAGACAGGATTTTCAGCCTGATACAGATTAACAGAATTTGCCTGGCGGCTTTAGCGCGGTGGTCCCACCTGACCCCATGCCGAACTCAGAAGTGAAACGCCGTAGCGCCGATGGTAGTGTGGGGTCTCCCCATGTGAGAGTAGGGAACTGCCAGGCATCAATTAGAAGAACCCCGTACCGTAAGGTGCGGGGTTTTTTGCTTTGTGCTTACCCTTTCTGGCCTTTCTCTTAATCCCTTATCCTGCTAATGGAATGTGTGATCCTTGTCGCAATGTTATTTATAACAAAATTATAACATTTCATTTACGAGGTAATTGAGTCTCCTGGCTCAATACGCCGCTGTTTATGGCAGGAGCATAATCACAATGACAGAAAGCATTACATCAAACGGGACGCTGGCTAACAGTGATACCCGAAGAAGGGTATGGGCAATCGTCAGCGCCTCTTCAGGGAATCTGGTTGAATGGTTCGACTTTTACGTCTACTCATTCTGTTCACTCTACTTCGCACATATTTTCTTCCCATCCGGCAACACCACAACGCAGCTGCTACAAACGGCGGGGGTATTTGCCGCAGGGTTTTTAATGCGGCCCATCGGGGGCTGGCTGTTTGGCCGCATTGCGGATCGTCGCGGCCGTAAGGCTTCTATGCTGATCTCGGTGTGCATGATGTGCTTTGGTTCTCTGGTGATCGCCTGCTTACCGGGATATGAATCGATTGGTACCTGGGCACCGGCGCTACTATTACTGGCCCGCTTATTCCAGGGATTATCGGTGGGCGGTGAATACGGTACCAGCGCGACCTACATGAGTGAGATTGCACTGGAAGGCCGTAAAGGTTTTTACGCCTCATTCCAGTACGTCACGTTGATTGGTGGTCAACTGCTGGCCATTCTTGTGGTAGTGATCCTGCAGCAGATTCTGACGGACGAACAACTTCACGCCTGGGGATGGCGAATTCCTTTCGCGATGGGCGCAGTACTGGCGGTGGTCGCACTTTGGCTACGCCGTCAGTTAGATGAAACCTCTCAGAAGGAAGTCAGAACGCTGAAGGAGGCGGGAACATTCAAAGGGTTATGGCGTAACCGCAAAGCTTTTCTCATGGTGCTGGGCTTTACTGCGGGCGGCTCTCTCAGTTTTTACACGTTCACCACCTATATGCAGAAGTACCTGGTGAACACCACCGGCATGCACGCAAACGTCGCCAGCGTAGTCATGACCGTGGCGCTGTTTGTCTTTATGCTCATACAACCCATTATCGGTGCGCTCTCGGATAAAATCGGTCGACGTACGTCGATGCTGATTTTCGGCGGCCTGTCGGCATTATGTACCGTACCTATTCTGTCGGCCCTTCAGCATGTGACTTCGCCGTATGCGGCGTTTGCGCTGGTGATGCTGGCGATGGTGATTGTCAGTTTCTATACCTCTATCAGCGGAATACTGAAAGCTGAAATGTTCCCGGCGCAGGTACGTGCTTTAGGGGTAGGGCTCTCTTATGCGGTAGCTAATGCGTTGTTTGGCGGATCGGCGGAGTACGTTGCGTTGTCGCTTAAATCATGGGGAAGTGAAACGACATTCTTCTGGTACGTAACGATAATGGGCGCACTGGCCTTTATTGTTTCCCTGATGTTGCATCGCAAAGGGAAAGGCATTCGACTTTAATAGCGCGCCATCTGCCACACGGCATAGCCGGTCGTTGCGCCGGCGACATCCCAGGCGAAATCTTTCCAGCTCCAGCCGCTCCCTGCGGGGCGGCTATCCCACAGTTCTTTTGATGCTCCAAGACTGACTGAGAACATCAACCCTATCGCCGCGCTACGATCCCGGCTGTATCCCTGATGCTGCGCATATTCATTGCCGGCTGCGGACAACATCGCGGAAGCGAGGAAATGCTGGGCTTTATCCTGTCCGGACCAGTTATCGTTGGCCATATGGCTACAGCCACTCAGAAAGAGGACGCTAAGTAATAGAGGAATACGCATCAACGGCTCCATAAAAAAGCCCTGCGGGTGGCAGGGCCTGGACATTACAGAATACGGCTGATAAGTCGGTCGATACGGATACGACGTAAGCGGCGGATAAGCTTGCGGACTTTTACCGGATAATCGGCAATGCTCTGCAGTTCGCGGTAATGATTAACCACAGTGGTATGCGTGCGAATCAGTTCCAGCTCACGTTCACGTTTTGCGGCTAACTCGTGCTGCGGGTCATGGATCAGGATAGCGTTTTCCAGATCCAGTCGCCACGCGCGTGGGTTCAGGTTATTACCGGTCAGCAGCATCCACTCATCGTCGACCCACATTCCTTTCAGATGGTAAGTGTTGTCTTCATCTTTCCAGAGACGCACAACCAGCTGGTCAGTGTTTACGTAATACTGTAAACGGCTCAGGAAACGGCGCAGGTTGATCTCATAGAGATAAGGCAGCGCACCGATGATTTTGAACGGCTGATCTTCAGGAATGAAAAAGTCGTTTGCGGTTTTATCACCAACGATGATTTCCACTTTTTTACCGTCGCGCAGCAGCTGAATGATATTACGCACCAGCACGGCAGGAAGGTTGAAGTACGGCGTACAGATGGTGAGTTTCTGCTCCGCGCACGGCATCAGATGGAATATCGTTTTGTTCAGCAGGCTTGATTTACCGAGCCCTACCAGCGGGGTAACGGATAACTCTTCGTTGTTCGCATCACCCTGGAAATGATAGACCGCATCACGCAGCTCCTGGCGGAAGGCGCGAACATCGTTTTTGATTTCCGGGCTTTTAGGACGCTCAGGATCGTCAAGGCGATTAACACCGCGGCCATGGACCAGATTTTTATCAACCCAGTTAAACATGATATCGGCCATCTGCGGATTACGGATCAGATGGTAGCGGTCGTAGCGATATTTATCGAGCTGATGAAGGTAAACATCATTCAGACTTGCGCCGCTGTAAAGCACGCTGTCATCAATGATGAAGCCCTTGAAATGAAGTACGCCGAGCGCTTCACGGGTATTAACCGGGACGCCATAAACAGGCACATCAACGCCAGGATTTTCCTGCGCCGTGCGGCAATACCAGTCGGCATTGGTGTTTGACGCGGCAGCGCCAATACGGCCACGCTGAGCGCGATGCCAGTCGACCAGCACGCGAACATCGAGTTCCGGGCGCTGACGTTTGGCTTCATAGAGCGCGTTCAGGATCGCGCGCCCGCCTTCATCCTGTTCAAGATAGAGCGCTACAATGCAAATGCGTCGCGTGGCGCTGGCAATCTTTTCCAGAAGCGTCTCCCGAAAATGAGCGGGAGCGTAAAAGAACTCTACATCATCAACTGACTGAGAAATCTTCGGTAGTTGAGCAAGGTGTTGTTGATGTTTATTACGCTTAAATTTTGACAACATCACAGTGCGTTTCTTCTCTGTTCATTGAAGGGTTGTCTGTACCATGCAAACAACATAAGCGGACAATGATACCACCAGTCCTGTCCAAAGTGGGTAACATTTCCAGTAGCTTACTCGCGTTTGTCTGTTGATGTCAGACTGAGGGACAAGGCCACAATACCTTCGTCCAGCTGAATATCAACGTCAAACCCAAGTTTTCGCGCCAGGATCACCATACCGCGATTATTAGGCATAGTAATGCCATTGAGGCGTAACAATCCGTGATCTCGCGTATAACTGATGAGTTTTTCCAGCAGCCGTCTCCCCAGACCCAGGCCTTTAAGATCGGAGCGCACCAGCACCGCAAACTCCGCATCGACGTTATCCGGGTCAGAAATCGCACGCGTGACGCCGAGGATCTCATCCCCCTTATCGAAGCGACGAACGGCAACAAACGCCATTTCTCGATCGTAGTCGATCTGGGTCATATTGGCTAAATCATCGTGGGTAAATTCGTTGATTTCGCTAAAATAGCGATAATAAAGATCCTCTTTCGTGACCTGAGAGATAAAGGCCCGCAGCTGGGGCTCATCTTCCGGCAGAATAGGGCGGAACAAGGCGCGTTCTCCATTCTTCATCTCAACCCACTCCTCCAGCTGCAGGGGATACGGGCGGATCGCCAGACGGCTCTCTCTGTCTCCTTCGAATGGCGCGATATCCAGGGTCACGTCCAGCGCCGTAAACTCATTGCCCGAGGCGAGTAGCGGATGAATGTCCAGCCGCTGGATTTCGGCACAATCCACAATCAGGTTAGACACCTGCACCAGGAACTGACTTAACCCGGCAATATCAAGCGGGCGCAGCGCACTCCGGCCACGGATCTTTTTACTTTTGATCGCCTGGATGATCAGATAACGCGCCAGGTTCATGTTCAGCGGCGGTAACGCCACCACGGCCTGCTCCTCCGGACGCCACTCAACGCCACCCTCTCCCAGCATGATGAGCGGGCCGAAGACGGAATCGTGTTCGACCACCACCCGTAATTCCTGAGCCCCTGCGCGGTTTGCCATGCTTTGCACCAGCAATCCGTGGATCCTTGCCTGCGGCCAGGCCATTTTGACCCGATCAAAAATGGCATCAGCTGCCTGCTGCACCTCAGTCGCCGTACGCAGGTATAACATAACCCCCTGAACATCAGACTTATGCGGAATATCCGGGGAGCGGAGCTTCAGGGCCACCGGATAGCCAATCTGTTCGGCTATATGCACGGCCTCTGCGCTGTCGCTGGCGATCCAGGTCGGCAGGGTATGCATCCCGTAGCTGCCCAGAATGGGCTGGACCTCATGCGTATCAAGCGAGGTCGCGCCTTCTTCAATGGCCTGCTGCAACAGCCGGTGAACGTCGATGGTGTTCGCGGTCAGATTACCCGGCAAAGCCGGCGTCTCACGCAGCTGTTTCTGGTTGCGGCGATATTCCACCATATGCATAAACGCGGTGATGGTGCCTTCCGGCGTGCGGTAGGTTGGCAGCCCGGCCTCGCTGAACAAGCGCCGCGCCTCCTGAGAGGAAAACTCACCGCACCAGTTGGTGAGCAGGGTAACGTATTTACCTCGCGGATGGTTGCGCACGGCGTCAATGAGCGCGCGCGCGCTTTCACTGCCCGGCGCGACCGCGCTGGGGGAGTGGATAATCATCAGCGCGTCGAAATCCTGGCTATCCAGCAAAATGGAGATCGCTCTGATGTAGCGGTCGCTGCTGGCGTCATCGCGCAAATCAAGCGGATTGCCGGGCGTCACGCTGGTCGGAAGCGCTTCTTTCAGGCGCTGCAGCGTCTCTTCACTCAGCGTTGCCAGCTTGCCGAAGCGCCGCCACAGCTCGTCCAGCGCGAGCGCGGCAGGGGCCGCACCGTTACTGACAATCATTAGCTTCTCACCGCGCAACGGGCGCATATGGCTTAACGTCTCAACGGCGGAAAAAAGCTCGTGCGTATCCTGTACCCGCAGCAACCCCGCGCGCTGAATGGCGGCGTCCCAGGCGGGATCCATGCCGGAATGCGAATGCAGAAGACGCTGTGCCGCAGGGCTGCGTCCGCTTTTGATCACCAGGATCGGCTTATTGCGCGAAGCGCTTCGCGCAGCCGAGACAAAACGACGCGCGTCGCTGAGGTGCTCAAGATAAAGCAGGATCGCGCTGGTTTTGCCGTCACGCGCCAGAAAATCCAGTAGCTCATCAACGTCGATATCCAGGCTGTCGCCCAGGGCAATGAAGTAGGAGAATCCCATTTCACGCTGCTGCGCCCAGTCGAGGATGGTGTTCGATACCGCAGCCGACTGCGAGATAAACGCCAGTTTGCCTTTGCGGATCGGGACCGGGGAGAAACTGGCATTCAGCCCCTGCCGGGGGGCGAGCAGGCCCAGACTGTTTGGCCCAAGAATGCGCATTTGATAGCGGCTGGCGCAGGCCAGAAGCTCGGCTTTCTGTTCAGGCGGAGACGAGAGAATTATGCAGGTTTTACACCCTTTCTTGCCGAGTGATTCCAGCAGTTCCGGGTTGCGCTTCGCGTTTGTACAGAGTACGGCAAGATCCGGCACGAAAGGCAGGCTTTGTACATCAGGCCATGCAAGCACTCCCTGAACTGCCTTATAGGACGGCGTGACGGGCATGACGGGGCCGTTAAATCCCCCGGCCAGCAGATTGCGCATCATCAGATAGCCAGCACGATCCGGCTTCATTGATGCGCCGATAACGGCAATGGATTTAGGACGAAGTAGCGCTTCTAACCCTCGCTGGCTCATGCAGGCCTCCTGTGAATGCAAGCGACCTGATGATTTTAAACGCTTTCTGGCTCGGGCGCTGTGACGCTGCCCTTATGAACGGTTTTTCCCGCCAGATAGCGCTCCCGGAAGCATGAGAAATGGTTGCCCAGGGCACCAGCCGCAGCGGTATCTCCCGCTAAATCCAGAAGCGCAATCGCCACTTCGGCGGTGCAGTATTGCCCGTCAGCATGCGCTTCACGCAGGCGGTAGGCGGAGACGCGGGAAAGATCGACAGAAATCACCGGCAGCGCGTCGAGATACGGGCTTTTGCGAAACATTTTTCGCGCTTCGGTCCAGGTACCGTCCAGCATGATAAACAGCGGTGGTTTACCGGATGGCGGCGCTGAAAGCACCTGGCGATCCACACCTGCATATGACGCGGGGAAGACGACCATCGGCTGGTAGTCGGGGCTGGTCACTAAATCGAGCAGGGCCTGAGGTGGCTCCGTACGGGACCACTGAAACGCGGCGGTATCCGGCAGAATATCGGCGATAAGACGCCCCGTATTGCTGGGTTTCATCGGCTCGGTATCGAACATGACCAGACAAAAACGGCTTTCCGCCGTACTCGGAGCGAGCGTCTCGCACAGACAAACCTTCAGCGGCAGCAGGCAGCGCTGACAGCGGCGAATACGGTTGCCTCGTGCGAGGAACGGTCGGGTGGCGCGCGCAAGGCGTTCGGCGCGTAATTTAAGAACGGCGTTATCAGTCATGGGCGAAATGCAGGAAAAACGCTATTTTCGCAGAGGCGGGAGCGGGGCACAAGACGTGCCCCGTGAATGTTACAGCGACTCGTTTAACCAGCTTTCAAAAGGCGCTTTTGGAACCGCACCGTTGAGCATATCGATCACTTCGCCATTTTTGAAAATCATAATGGTCGGGATGCTGCGAATACGAAAACGTGCGCTCAGTTCGGGTTCGGCTTCGGTATTGACCTTAACGAACCGCATTTTTCCGCTGCGCTCTTCGGCCACATCTTCGAAAATCGGCGCGAAGCTACGGCAAGGGCCGCACCATGGCGCCCAGAAATCGATCACGACAGGAAGATCGTCCTTGAGGAGTTTGTCCAGCGTAGCACCCGTCGCGTTAATGACATCGCCATCAAATAATTCATGGCCACAACGTCCGCATTTCGCACCATCTTCCATCCGATCGTCCGGAATGCGATTAAGAGCCTGACAGTTGGCACATACGGTATTCATAACTAACCTCTGATAGAGCCGTGGGACAGCGGCACAACGCCGATAATGTTTCTAATATGTTACATATTATCAATGAGCCTGTTTGAAACAACAATGCGTTTTATTCAATGAGAACAATAGTCACAGGCTTTTGTACGAAATTATGGCTATGCGCTGGCACATCGGGTAATCTGCGCGCTTCGCGCAGCGCTGGTGGAGAAAAGCATGAACGACGAAATGAAAAACAAAAGCGGCAAGGTCAAAGTGATGTATGTCCGCAGTGATGATGACTCTGATAAACGCACCCAAAATCCGCGTACCGGAAAAGGTGGCGGGCGTCCGGCGTCTTCTCGTGCAGACGGTGGCCGTCGCCCCGCCCGCGATGACAGAAATAACCGCGGTGATGACCGCAAACGTGACGATCGCAAACGCGATGACCGTCCGCGTTCCGACCGCCCACGCAGTGACTGTCCACGCGACGATCGTCCGCGTGATGACTTCTCACGTGATAACGCCTCCCCGTGGCGTACCGTTTCTCGCGCCCCTGGCGATGAGACGCCGGAAAAAGCCGATCACGGCGGTATCAGCGGTAAAAGCTTTATCGACCCGGAAGTGCTGCGCCGTCAGCGTGCGGAAGAGACCCGCGTGTATGGCGAGAACGCCTGCCAGGCGCTGTTCCTGAGCCGTCCTGAGTGTATCGTCCGCGCCTGGTTTATCCAGAGCGTGACCCCGCGCTTCAAAGAAGCGCTGCGCTGGATGGCCGCGAACCGTAAAGCCTACCACGTGGTTGATGATGCCGAGCTGACCAAAGCGTCCGGTACTGAACACCACGGCGGCGTCTGCTTCCTGATCAAAAAGCGTAACGGCACCACCGTACAGCAGTGGGTCAGCCAGGCGGATGCCGATGACTGCGTGCTGGCGCTGGAAGATGTGGGCAACCCGCACAACCTGGGCGCAATGATGCGCAGCTGCGCGCACTTTGGCGTGAAAGGCGTGCTGTTGCAGGATGCCGCTCTGCTGGAATCCGGCGCCGCGATCCGTACTGCGGAAGGCGGAGCCGAGCACGTGCAGCCGATCACCGGCGACAGCGTTCTGGACGCCCTTGAGCAGTTCCGTAAAGCGGGTTATTCCATCGTGACTACCTCGAGCCATGCCGGTACGCCGCTGTTTAAAGCGACGCTGCCGCGCAAAATGGTGCTGGTGCTGGGTCAGGAACGTGATGGTCTGTCTGACGCGGCGCTCTCCAGTGCGGATCTGAGCGTCTCTATCGACGGAACAGGCAATGTGGAAAGTCTGAACGTATCCGTTGCGACCGGCGTACTGCTGGCCGAATGGTGGCGTCAGAACAAGGCATAAGCCATTATGCTTTTTGTATGCCCGGTGAGCCGGGCATACAAACTCAAACTACTCGCTCTCTGCCGGTAATACAGGCATCCAGTCAATCGGCTTTTCGCCACGTTTTTCCAGCCATTCATTCGCCAGAACAAAATGATTACTGCCAAAGAAACCGCGATGCGCAGACAGCGGTGACGGGTGCGGTGCCTTGAGCACGTGATGACGCTGACGATCGATAATCGCCCCTTTCTTCTGCGCGTGAGAACCCCAGAGTAAAAACACCACCCCTTCACGATGCTCGTTGATAAGGCTGATGACTTTATCGGTAAACGTCTCCCAGCCCAGACTGGCGTGCGAGTGCGCCTGACCCGCCCGTACGGTAAGCACCGTATTCAGCAACAGCACGCCCTGGCGCGCCCAGCTTTCCAGGTAACCGTGGTTTGGCCGGGTAAAATCGGGCACGGTTGCTTCAAGCTCTTTATACATGTTGAGCAGAGAAGGGGGGATAGCCACGCCCGGACGAACGGAAAACGCCAGCCCATGCGCCTGCCCGGGGCCGTGATAGGGATCCTGGCCCAGAATGACCACTTTCACATCGCTCAGTTCGGTGTAGCGAAAGGCGTTGAACACGTCTTTTTGCGGCGGGTAAATCGTCTGTCCGGACTGACGCTCAGCGGCAACGGTGCTGAGCGTATTGATAAAATAAGGCTGCTGCTTTTCTTCTGCCAGCACGTCATGCCAGGTTAAAGGTGTCGTCATCTCGCTCTCCTGCGAATCTCAATCTCTGACTAGCTTACCTGTTTCACCCCGGTGAGCAAAATTACGCGCTGAAATACGTGCTAAGTGGCTAAATTTATTTTGAAAAGATACAGGGTAAGTTGAATTGGTAAGACTGTGAAATTGATCTAAAACAATAAATTCAAACCACACTCTTTATGTGGTTGGTGTTTTTGTTGATTTAAATCAATAAATCGCTGAGGTGTGAATGTTATATATACACACAAGAAACAATGGTTTTACCAATTGGCCGCGAGAGGCCGACACGAATTAATGTAGCCTAAGGGAGGCAATACATGATCAAAGGTATCCAGATTACTAAAGCTGCAAATGACGATCTGCTCAATTCTTTCTGGCTGCTGGACAGCGAGAAGAACGAAGCGCGCTGCGTCGTTGCGAAAGCGGGTTTTGCTGAAGATGAAATCGTACCGGTAAACAAACTGGGCGAAATCGAATACCGTGAAGTTCCTATGGAAGTGCAGCCGGAAGTGCGCGTGGAAGGGGGTCAGCACCTGAACGTAAACGTGCTGCGCCGCGAAACGCTGATGGATGCCGTTGAGCATCCAGAAAAATACCCACAGCTGACTATCCGCGTGTCCGGCTATGCGGTTCGCTTTAACTCACTGACTCCAGAACAGCAGCGCGACGTTATCGCCCGTACCTTTACTGAAAGCCTGTAACGGCTTCAGCAGGGGGGGAATAAAAAAGCCGGGGATTTCCCCGGCTTTTTTTACTCTTCAGTTTTCGTCTCTGGTGCGGCAGAGCTTGGCTTACGGCGCTTACCAATATTTTTGGTATCGCGGTGGCGCTGCTTCACGCGCGGTTTCTCTTTTTCTTTCTCTTTTCTCTCAGCACGTTTTGCGAGCGCTTTCTTGGACGGTTTACCCGTCATCTTTTCACTCGGCGCACGCGTGGTCGGGCGGAGTTCGTCAATAACGCGCGCTTTCAGCGGCTCATCAACATAGCGGCCAATCTTCTGCAGCAGCAGGTAGTCATGCGCTTCGACCAGTGAAATCGCAATCCCTTTGCGGCCCGCGCGACCAGTACGACCAATGCGGTGCAGGTAGGTATCTCCGCTGCGCGGCATATCGAAGTTAATGACGTGGCTGACGTCCGGGATGTCGATCCCGCGTGCGGCAACGTCAGTCGCAACCAGCACGTTAACGCGGCCATCGGTCAGGCGCTTAATGCCTTCGGTACGCTTGATCTGCGCCATCTCGCCTTCAAGATAGCAGTTGTTGATCCCGGCGTTACGCAGCATCTCAGCCAGCTCGTGCACGCGCTCACGCTTACGCACAAATACGATTGTGCGCAGAGCATCTTCCTGTTTGAGCAGGTGTTTCAGCAATTCGACTTTGTGCTCAAGGTTGTCCGCGCGGTAGTACCACTGGTGGATCTTCTTACGCTCACGGGTGGACGGCGTCGCCGAGACTTCCACCGGATCTTCCAGCAGACGCTCTGCGAAGTCTTTGATCGCTTCCCCTTCGAGGGTGGCAGAGAACAGCATCGTCTGGTTACGCCAGCGCGTTTCCCCTGCAATGTGCTCGATATCCTGTGCGAAGCCCATGTCCAGCATGCGGTCGGCTTCGTCGAGGATCAGCGTTTCAACCGCGCGGCAGTCGAAGTTCTCTTCTTTAATGTACTGCAGCAGGCGTCCCGTCGTCGCAACGACGATGTCCTGGTTTTCGCTGAACACTTCGGCGTGGTTCATGTACGCTACGCCGCCGGTGATGGTGGCAATATCCAGATGAGTATTTGCCGCGAGTTCACGCGCGTGATCGGCAACCTGCATTGCCAGTTCGCGCGTAGGCGTCAGGATCAAAATACGCGGCGGGCCAGATTTTTTACGCGGGAAGTCGAGCAGATGCTGCAACACAGGCAGCAAATAGGCTGCTGTCTTCCCCGTGCCGGTTGGCGCAGAACCGAGCACATCGCGGCCCTCAAGCGCAGGCGGAATGGCCGCTGCCTGAATGGCGGTCGGGCGTGTAAAGCCTTTGCTCTCAAGTGCATTGAGCAGGCTTTCATCGAGTTCAAGTTCGGAAAAAGTCGTTACAGTCATGTTCTACCTCTGTGTGGGGCGCTGATTATAGACGTTACGGCTGTAATCTTCATCTGTTTGTATGGATATCGCTTTTCGGCCACTTCGCTTTCCCCTATGCTACTCCAGTTTCACTTAGAAGGTTGCCCTGACATGTCTCAACTCAAAGCGCAGCTGCGCCGCGATGGTTTTACGTTTAAACAATTTTTTGTCGCTCACGATCGCTGTGCCATGAAGGTTGGTACAGACGGTATTTTACTGGGAGCGTGGGCGCCTGTCGCAGGTGTTAAGCGTATTCTTGATATCGGTACCGGCAGCGGGCTGGTGGCGCTGATGCTGGCGCAGCGTACGGAAGAACATGTCATCATTGATGCCGTCGAACTGG
This sequence comes from Enterobacter sp. DNB-S2, assembly GCF_019443845.1. Classification (NCBI taxonomy): domain Bacteria; kingdom Pseudomonadati; phylum Pseudomonadota; class Gammaproteobacteria; order Enterobacterales; family Enterobacteriaceae; genus Enterobacter; species Enterobacter sp. DNB-S2. The sequence continues at coordinate 4,199,156 of NZ_CP050520.1, read as the reverse complement.
ACGCGCAGGCCGCAGAGCAGGCGAGTGACAATATGGCCGAATCCCCCTGGGCAGTCCGAATGAAAGTGGAATGCGCAGACGTGCTCGCCTGGGCGCCTGAACAAACCGCGCGTTACGATCTGATTGTCAGCAACCCTCCCTACTACGAGCCCGGCGTTGAGTGCGGGACACCCGAGCGTGAACAGGCGCGTTATACCGGCTCCCTCGATCATAAAGCGCTGCTCACCAGCGCGGCAGAACTGATCTCCGAAGAGGGTTTTTTCTGTGTGGTCCTGCCAGAGAGTACCGGCAACACGTTCATCGGTATCGCGCAGGAGATCGGCTGGACGTTACGTCTGCGTACCGATATTTCGGATACGGAAGCTCGACTGCCGCACCGCGTGCTGCTGGCTCTGTCGCCAAAAGAGGGTGAATGCTTTAATGACCGAATGGTGATCCGTGGGCCAGACCAGCGCTATTCCGAAGATTACACTGCCCTGACCCAGGCGTTTTATCTGTTTATGTAAACCTGCGGGGCGAGTATCGACGGGCCGGATTCAGCAAGCTGATCCGGGTAGTCCAGGGTATAGTGCAGCCCGCGGCTCTCTTTACGCATCATCGCGCAGCGAACAATCAGCTCGGCAACCTGCACCAGATTGCGCAGCTCCAGCAGATTATTGGATACGCGGAAATTAGCATAATACTCATCAATTTCCTGCTGCAGCATGGTGATGCGGCGCAAGGCGCGTTCCAGGCGTTTCGTGGTGCGCACAATCCCTACGTAGTCCCACATAAACAGCCGTAGCTCATGCCAGTTGTGCTGGATCACGACCAGCTCGTCCGGATTATCCACGCGGCTTTCATCCCAGGCTGGCAGGTGCTCTGTCTCGCGGGCGTAAGGCATGCGCTTCGTGATATCTTCCGCCGCCGACCAGCCGTACACCAGACACTCAAGCAGCGAGTTAGAGGCCATACGGTTCGCGCCGTGAAGTCCGGTATAGCTGACCTCACCGATAGCATACAGACCGTCTACGTCAGTACGTCCATGATCGTCAACCATTACGCCACCGCAGGTATAGTGGGCCGCTGGCACAATGGGCACCGGGTCGCGCGTTAAATCAATGCCAAGGTTGAGCAGCTTCTCATAAATCATCGGGAAATGCTGGCGAATGAACTCTGCTGGCTTATGGCTAATATCGAGATACATGCAGTCTACGCCAAGGCGCTTCATTTCATGATCGATGGCGCGGGCAACGATGTCACGCGGGGCCAGTTCACCCCGGGCGTCAAAGTCGGGCATAAAGCGGGAGCCATCAGGGCGTTTCAGATACGCGCCTTCACCGCGCAGGGCTTCCGTCAGCAGGAAGTTGCGCGCCTGGGGATGGAACAGGGCTGTTGGGTGAAACTGATTAAACTCGAGGTTTGCCACCCGACAGCCTGCGCGCCAGGCCATTGCGATACCGTCTCCGGAGGCAATGTCAGGGTTCGTGGTGTACTGATACACCTTGGAGGCGCCGCCCGTCGCCAGTACCACAGCCTTCGCCCGGCAGGTTTCCACCTTCTCTTTATTACGATTCCAGACCCAGGCGCCCACCACGCGACGCGTGCCGGGCAGGCCAATCTTGTCAGAGATAATCAGGTCAACGGCATTGCTTCGCTCGAGAACCCGAATATTAGGATGGTTCAGCGCTTTGCTGACCAGCGTGGTTTCCACTTCTTTTCCGGTGGCATCCGCTGCGTGCAGGATGCGCCGGTGACTATGGCCGCCTTCGCGAGTCAGGTGGTAGCTCTCTTCACCGTTGGGTTGAACCTGAGTATCGAATAAGACGCCCTGGTCGATGAGCCACTGAACGCAGTGACGGGCATTGCTGGCGACAAACTCTGCGGCGTGTGCATCCACGATCCCGGCCCCGGCAATGAGCGTATCTTCGACGTGAGACGCAATGCTGTCTGTCTCATCAAACACGGCGGCAATGCCGCCCTGGGCATAAAACGTGGAACCTTCACTTATCGGTCCTTTACTCAGAACGATAACGTTTTGATGCTCGGCCAGGCGCAGCGCCAGAGAGAGACCGGCAGCGCCGCTGCCGATGATCAGTACATCACAATGGAGTTCAGGTGTTGTGTTCATGATTGTTGTTTAATTTACTAAACAGTGTTGGGTCAGAATAGCACCTGAATGCGATATATCGCACGTATTTTTTTAGAGGCTGTCGCAATGGCTAAACGCGTAAGCGGAGGTAAACGGAGGGTAAATGAGTGAAATTATTTTGCGAAGCAGATCGTTAGCGTCAGATTTTGTGGTGAAATAAAGCCTGTGTTGCGTTACTCTTCTGGCGGGAAAAAGATGTTTCTTGTCATAAAGTGGTGCGTATCGTGAACAGACTTATAATGAGAGAAAATAAACGGTCTGCGGCGCGATGAACAAAAACAAAGGCGTTACGGAACTTATTGAAGATCAGACACTCTAAATGGTGCTTGCTCAAAGTGCGGTATTTTTAGAGTGGCGTTTCGATAACGCGTGGAATTTAGGTTTGGGGAGACATTACCTCGGATGAGCGAGCAGTTAACGGACCAGGTCCTGGTTGAACGGGTCCAGAAGGGAGATCAGAAAGCCTTTAACCTACTGGTGGTCCGCTACCAGCATAAGGTGGCGAGCCTGGTTTCCCGCTATGTACCGTCAGGCGATGTGCCTGATGTGGTGCAAGAGTCTTTTATTAAGGCCTATCGCGCGCTGGATTCTTTCCGGGGAGATAGTGCTTTTTATACCTGGCTGTACCGTATTGCGGTCAATACGGCAAAGAATTATCTGGTCGCTCAGGGCCGTCGTCCGCCTTCAAGTGATGTGGACGCAATCGACGCCGAAAACTTCGAAAGTGGCGGCGCATTGAAAGAAATTTCGAACCCTGAGAACTTAATGTTGTCAGAAGAACTGAGACAAATCGTTTTTCGCACGATCGAGTCGCTCCCGGAAGATTTACGTATGGCAATTACGTTACGGGAGCTGGATGGTCTGAGCTATGAAGAGATAGCCGCTATCATGGATTGTCCGGTCGGCACGGTACGTTCACGAATTTTCCGTGCGCGAGAAGCTATTGATAATAAAGTTCAACCGCTTATCAGGCGTTGACGATAGCGGGATACTGGAAAAGGTATTAGGCATGCAGAAAGAAAAACTTTCCGCTTTAATGGATGGTGAAACGGTGGATAGTGAGCTGCTCAACGAGCTGTCTCATTCACCCGAAATGCAAGAGACCTGGGAGAGTTACCATCTCATCCGTGACACCCTTCGCGGTGACACCGGCGAGGTTCTCCATTTCGATATCTCAGCCCGCGTCATGGCGGCGATCGAGAATGAGCCTGTTCATCAGACCACTCCGCTGATTCCTGAAGCTCAACCCGCGCCTCACCAATGGCAGAAAATGCCGTTCTGGCAAAAGGTGCGTCCGTGGGCCAGCCAGCTTACCCAAATGGGTGTGGCTGCATGCGTATCGCTTGCAGTTATTGTTGGCGTCCAGCACTATAATACTCAGTCTGAAACTAATCAGCAGCCAGAAGCGCCAGTGTTTAACACACTGCCGATGATGGGCAAAGCCAGCCCGGTAAGCCTGGGCGTACCGGCTGATGCATCCGCCAGCGGCGGTCAGCAACAGCAGGTTCAGGAGCAGCGCCGTCGCATTAATGCGATGTTGCAGGATTACGAGTTGCAGCGTCGTCTGCACTCTGAACAGCTTCAGTTTGAGCAGGCGCAGACACAGCAAGCTGCTGTGCAGGTGCCCGGAAACCAAACTTTAGGAACGCAATCGCAGTAATGAAGCAACTTTGGTTCGCCATGTCTCTGATGGCGGGTAGCCTGTTCTTCTCTGCCAACGCCTCGGCTGATGTTTCATCCGGGGCGTTGTTGCAGCAAATGAATCTGGCCAGCCAGTCACTCAATTATGAGTTGGCATTTATCAGCATCAATAAGCAGGGCGTCGAGTCGTTACGCTATCGTCATGCCCGTCTTGATAAGCAGCCGCTCGCCCAGCTTTTACAGATGGATGGCCCGCGTCGGGAAGTGGTCCAACGTGGTAATGAAATCAGCTATTTCGAGCCAGGCTTGGAGCCTTTCACGCTGAATGGCGACTATATCGTTGATTCCCTGCCGTCACTCATTTACACCGACTTCAAACGGCTTGCCCCTTACTACGATTTTATTTCAGTAGGGCGTACCCGCATCGCGGACAGACTGTGCGAGGTAATTCGCGTTGTTGCCCGGGACGGAACGCGCTACAGCTATATCGTCTGGATTGATGCCGAAACCAAACTCCCCATGCGTGTTGACCTGCTCGACCGTGACGGTGAAACGCTGGAACAGTTCCGGGTTATCTCCTTCAGCGTGAACAATCAGGTTGGCAACAGCATGCAGAATCTGGCTAAGGCCAGCCTGCCACCGCTGCTTTCTGTTCCTGCCGGGGATTCCGTTAATTTCAACTGGGTACCTGCCTGGATCCCGCAAGGGTTTAGCGAAGTGTCCAGCAGCCGTCGTCAGCTGCCAACGATTGAAACGCCGGTAGAATCGCGCCTCTATTCGGATGGTTTGTTCAGCTTCTCGGTGAATATTAATCGCGCAACGGCAAACAGCGCTGAACAAATGCTGCGTACCGGGCGCCGTACGGTGAGTACAACGGTACGCGATAACGCAGAGATCACCATTGTGGGAGAACTCCCTCCGCAGACGGCGAAGCGCATCTCTGACAGCATTAAATTCAGGGCTGCACAATGATCAAAGAGTGGGCGACGGTTGTCTCCTGGCAAAACGGCATTGCGCTGGTGAGCTGCGATGTTAAAGCCTCATGTAATAGCTGCGCATCCCGCGCCGGCTGCGGCAGCCGCGTGTTGAATAAGCTTGGGCCACAAACATCGCACACGATTTCTGTGCCAAGCGAACAGCCGCTGATGGCGGGGCAGAAGGTGGAACTGGGCATCGCGGAAGGCAGCCTGCTCAGCTCCGCTATGCTGGTGTATCTCTCTCCGCTGGTCGGCCTGTTTATCATGGGCGGCCTGTTTCAGATGCTGTTTGGTACCGATGTGGCCGCTATGTGCGGTGCCGCATTGGGTGGCGTGGGGGGATTCTGGCTTGCCAAAGGCCTCTCTCCGACGCTTGCCGCACGCGAGGAGTGGCAGCCTGTCATTCTCAGCGTTGGGCTGGCACCAGACCAGCTTCGTGTTGAAACGCTCTCTTCTGAGGCCCGGTGATCCATCGGGCTTTATCATTTTTTACACCCTAAAACAGAAAACGGCCTTTCTTCACGCTATACCTGCTTCTAAGTGCATTTCCAGGTAGCGAGGATGTAGTGTAGAATGCTGCGTTTTCGCACTGAAAAACGTCAGGCTAAGAACAGCGGCCTCCAGGAATTCGTAAGGCATAATTATTTAACTATATGAAGAACATACGTAACTTTTCGATCATTGCTCACATTGACCACGGTAAGTCGACGCTGTCTGACCGTATTATCCAGATTTGCGGTGGCCTGTCTGATCGTGAAATGGAAGCCCAGGTTCTGGACTCCATGGACCTGGAACGCGAACGCGGTATCACCATCAAAGCGCAGAGCGTTACGCTTGATTACAAAGCGGCTGATGGTGAAACCTATCAACTGAACTTTATCGACACCCCAGGCCACGTTGACTTCTCCTATGAGGTTTCACGCTCGCTCGCGGCCTGTGAAGGCGCGCTGCTGGTGGTGGATGCCGGGCAGGGCGTTGAAGCCCAGACCCTGGCAAACTGCTACACCGCGATGGAAATGGATCTCGAAGTTGTGCCGGTTCTGAACAAGATCGACCTGCCAGCCGCCGATCCTGAACGCGTAGCGGAAGAGATTGAAGATATCGTCGGCATTGACGCGACCGATGCCGTGCGCTGCTCCGCGAAAACCGGTGTGGGCGTGACCGACGTGCTGGAACGCCTGGTACGTGACATTCCGGCCCCGGAAGGCGATCCGGATGGCCCGCTGCAGGCGCTGATTATCGACTCCTGGTTCGATAACTACCTGGGCGTTGTCTCGTTGGTGCGCATTAAAAACGGCACCATGCGTAAAGGCGACAAAATTAAGGTAATGAGTACCGGACAGGTCTACAACGCAGACCGTCTGGGCATCTTTACGCCAAAACAGGTTGACCGTACCGAGCTGAGATGCGGCGAGGTAGGCTGGCTGGTCTGCGCCATTAAAGACATCCTCGGCGCGCCGGTGGGCGATACCCTGACCGGTGCACGTAACCCGGCAGATAAAGCGCTGCCAGGCTTTAAAAAGGTGAAACCGCAGGTTTACGCGGGTCTGTTCCCGGTCAGCTCTGACGACTACGAAAACTTCCGTGACGCGCTCGGTAAACTGAGCCTGAACGATGCTTCCCTGTTCTACGAGCCAGAAAGCTCAACGGCGCTGGGCTTCGGCTTCCGCTGTGGCTTCCTCGGTCTGCTGCACATGGAGATCATTCAGGAACGTCTGGAGCGTGAATACGATCTGGATCTGATCACCACGGCGCCGACGGTAGTCTATGAAGTTGAAACCACCTCGAAAGAAGTGATCTACGTCGATAGCCCGTCCAAGCTGCCGCCGCTGAACAACATTCAGGAGCTGCGTGAGCCTATTGCAGAGTGTCACATGCTGCTGCCGCAGGAATTCCTGGGGAACGTCATTACGCTGTGTATTGAGAAGCGTGGCGTGCAGACCAACATGGTTTACCACGGTAACCAGGTGGCGCTGACCTATGAGATCCCGATGGCGGAAGTGGTACTCGACTTCTTCGACCGTCTGAAGTCGACCTCCCGTGGCTATGCGTCACTGGATTACAACTTCAAACGCTTCCAGGCCTCCAACATGGTGCGTGTGGACGTGCTGATCAACGGCGAGCGCGTGGATGCGCTGGCGCTGATCACCCACAACGACAATGCGCCGTACCGCGGCCGCGAGCTGGTTGAGAAGATGAAAGATCTGATCCCGCGTCAGCAGTTCGATATCGCGATTCAGGCGGCGATTGGCAACCACATTATCGCGCGTTCAACCGTGAAACAGCTGCGTAAAAACGTTCTGGCGAAGTGCTATGGCGGTGACGTCAGCCGTAAGAAAAAGCTGCTGCAGAAGCAGAAAGAAGGTAAGAAGCGTATGAAGCAGGTCGGTAACGTCGAGCTGCCGCAGGAAGCATTCCTTGCCATCCTTCATGTTGGTAAAGACGGCAAATAACCCTAAGGAGTTGGCATGGCGAACATGTTTGCCCTGATCCTGGTCATTGCTACCCTGGTAACAGGTCTGCTGTGGTGTCTGGATAAGTTTATCTTCGCCCCAAAACGTCGTGAACGTCAGGCTGCCGCTCAGGCAGCCACTGGTGATGAGATTGACGCGAAAACCCTGAAGAAAGTCGGCCCGAAACCGGGCTGGCTGGAAACGGGCGCTTCGGTATTTCCGGTGCTGGCGATTGTGCTGGTGGTACGTTCGTTTATTTACGAGCCGTTCCAAATCCCATCAGGTTCAATGATGCCAACGCTGCTGATTGGTGATTTTATTCTGGTAGAGAAGTTTGCCTACGGCATTAAAGATCCTATCTACCAGAAAACGCTGATCGAAACCGGTCATCCGAAACGTGGCGACATCGTGGTGTTTAAATATCCGGAAGATCCGCGCCTGGACTACATCAAGCGCGCGGTAGGTCTGCCGGGTGATAAAGTCACTTACGATCCGGTTGCGAAAGAAGTCACCGTTCAGCCTGGCTGCAGCTCCGGTACCGCCTGTGAAAACGCGCTGCCAATCACTTACTCAAATGTTGAGCCAAGTGACTTTGTGCAGACCTTTGCCCGTCGTAACGGCGGCGAAGCGACCAGCGGGTTCTTCCAGGTACCGAAAGGTGAAACCAAAGAGGACGGCATCCGTCTGGTTGAGCGCAAAGAGACGCTGGGCGATGTGACGCACCGAATCCTCACCGTGCCAATCGCGCAGGATCAGCTGGGTATGTACTATCGCCAGCCTGGCCAGCAGCTGGCGAGCTGGATTGTACCGCCAGGACATTACTTCATGATGGGTGACAACCGCGATAACTCTGCGGACAGCCGTTACTGGGGCTTTGTGCCGGAAGCGAATCTGGTCGGTAAAGCCACCGCCATCTGGATGAGTTTTGAGAAGCAGGAAGGCGAATGGCCGACCGGTGTACGCCTGAATCGTATCGGCGGAATCCATTAATTCTCAATAAATGAACGCGTAGCCGCTTTAATTAGCGGCTACGTGAATTATTTCCACGATAAATCTCTTCGAACTAACGACATCCCCTGTCGTTGTGTATAGAATATTCCCCCGAAGTTTAAGGTTGGCCCTGCAAGGGTGCCACGGCACACGAAACCGCGTTGGTTTTCTCAGGTCGGTTTCGTGTGCTGCATTTTTGACGCATTCATTTATTGGTATCGCATGAACCCCATCGTAATTAATCGGCTTCAACGGAAGCTGGGCTACACTTTTCATCATCAGGAGTTGTTGCAACAGGCATTAACCCACCGCAGTGCCAGCAGCAAACATAATGAGCGTCTCGAGTTTTTAGGCGACTCTATTTTAAGTTTCGTGATTGCGAATGCGCTTTATCATCGTTTCCCGCGTGTGGACGAGGGTGATATGAGCCGCATGCGTGCCACGCTGGTTCGGGGTAATACCCTTGCGGAAATCGCGCGCGAATTTGAGCTGGGCGAATGTCTGCGTCTTGGACCGGGTGAACTGAAAAGCGGCGGCTTCCGTCGTGAATCTATTCTTGCCGATACGGTCGAAGCATTAATTGGTGGTGTGTTCCTGGACAGCGATATCCAGACCGTAGAAAAGCTGATCCTGAACTGGTATCAGACCCGTCTGGACGAAATCAGCCCGGGCGATAAACAAAAAGATCCAAAAACGCGTCTGCAGGAATATTTGCAGGGTCGTCATCTGCCGCTGCCGTCTTATCTGGTGGTGCAGGTGCGTGGCGAAGCGCACGATCAGGAATTTACCATCCATTGCCAGGTCAGTGGCCTGAGTGAACCGGTGGTGGGCACAGGTTCAAGCCGTCGTAAGGCTGAACAGGCTGCCGCCGAACAGGCGTTAAAAATGCTGGAGCTGGAATGAGCGAAGAGAAAACCTATTGCGGATTTATTGCCATCGTCGGACGTCCGAACGTTGGCAAATCCACCCTGCTGAATAATCTGCTTGGGCAGAAGATTTCAATCACCTCGCGTAAGGCGCAGACCACGCGTCACCGCATCGTCGGCATCCATACTGAAGGCGCGTATCAGGCGATCTACGTCGATACCCCGGGCCTGCACATGGAAGAGAAGCGTGCCATCAACCGCCTGATGAACAAGGCGGCGAGCAGCTCGATCGGCGACGTAGAGCTGGTGATTTTCGTTGTGGAAGGCACCCGCTGGACGCCGGACGACGAGATGGTGCTGAACAAGCTCCGTGACGGCAAAACGCCGGTCATCCTCGCGGTCAACAAAGTTGATAACGTGCATGAAAAGGCCGACCTGCTGCCGCATCTGCAGTGGCTCGGTAGCCAGATGAACTTCCTTGATATCGTTCCGCTGTCTGCTGAGACCGGCCTGAACGTGGATACCATCGCGGGCATCGTGCGGAAGCATCTGCCGGAAGCGATTCATCACTTCCCGGAAGACTACATCACCGATCGCTCTCAGCGCTTTATGGCGTCTGAAATCATCCGTGAAAAGCTGATGCGTTTCCTGGGTGCTGAACTGCCTTACTCCGTAACGGTAGAGATCGAGCGTTTCCAGACCAACGAGCGCGGTGGCTACGATATCAACGGCCTGATCCTCGTTGAGCGCGAAGGGCAGAAGAAGATGGTTATCGGCAACAAAGGGGCCAAGATCAAAACCATCGGTATCGAAGCCCGTAAGGACATGATGGAGATGTTCGAAGCGCCGGTTCACCTCGAACTGTGGGTGAAAGTGAAATCTGGCTGGGCCGATGATGAGCGTGCTCTGCGCAGCCTCGGTTACGGCGAAGACCAGTAACTTAAGACGACGAGCATATGGATGGATGGCAGCGCGCCTTTGTCCTGCATAGTCGTCCCTGGAGCGAAACCAGCCTCATGCTGGACGTCTTCACGGAAGAGTCGGGCCGCGTGCGCCTTGTTGCGAAAGGCGCACGTTCCAAACGTTCTAATCTGAAAGGCGCCCTACAGCCTTTCACACCGTTGCTGGTACGCTTCGGTGGGCGAGGGGAAGTGAAAACCCTGCGCAGTGCCGAAGCCGTCTCCCTGGCGCTTCCTCTTTCCGGCATCACGCTCTACAGCGGTCTGTATGTCAACGAACTCATCTCACGCGTTCTTGAACATGAGACCCGCTTCTCTGAACTTTTCTTCGATTATCTGCACTGTATCCAGTCGCTGGCTGGCGCAACCGGCACGCCCGAACCCGCATTGCGTCGTTTTGAACTGGCGCTGCTGGGCCACCTCGGATACGGCGTAGATTTTCTGCACTGCGCGGGCAGCGGTGATGAGATAGAAGACACCATGACCTACCGCTACCGCGAAGAAAAAGGCTTCATTGCCAGTATCGTGATAGACAACAGCACCTTTACCGGGCGCCAGCTCCGGGCGCTGTATGAGCGCGAGTTTCCCGATCTGGACACCCTGCGCGCAGCAAAACGCTTTACCCGGATTGCCCTCAAGCCGTATCTTGGCGGCAAGCCCTTAAAGAGCCGCGAATTATTCAGGCAATTTGTGCCGAAACGTTAACGTTTTACCCCTCACCCCAGCCCTCTCCCGGAGGGAGAGGGGGAAGAGAAATGAACCAAAATACCGAGGATTGTCATGGCTGAATTACTGTTAGGCGTCAACATCGACCACATCGCCACGCTGCGTAATGCGCGCGGCACGGCGTATCCCGATCCGGTTCAGGCGGCGTTTATCGCTGAACAGGCTGGCGCTGACGGCATTACCGTTCACCTGCGTGAAGACCGTCGCCATATCACCGATCGCGACGTGCGCATTCTGCGCCAGACGCTGGACACCCGTATGAATCTGGAGATGGCGGTCACCGAAGAGATGCTGGCGATTGCCTGCGAGACCCAGCCGCATTTCTGCTGCCTGGTGCCGGAAAAACGCCAGGAAGTGACCACCGAAGGCGGTCTGGACGTGGCCGGTCAGCTCGACAAAATGCGCGATGCCTGCAAGCGCCTGGCGGATGCCGGTATCCTGGTTTCTCTGTTTATCGACGCCGATTTCGCCCAGATTAAAGCGGCGGCCGACGTGGGCGCACCGTATATCGAAATCCACACCGGCTGCTATGCCGATGCCAAAAACGATGCCGAACAGGCCAAAGAGCTGGAGCGTATCGCTAAAGCGGCCACGTACGCCTCAAGCCTGGGACTGAAGGTTAACGCCGGTCACGGCCTGACCTACCACAACGTGAAGGCCATTGCCGCCCTGCCGGAAATGCACGAGCTGAACATCGGCCACGCCATCATTGGCCGTGCGGTGATGAGCGGCCTGAAAGAGGCGGTCTCAGAGATGAAACGCCTGATGCAGGAAGCGCGTCAGTAATGGCTATTCTGGGCTTAGGCACCGATATCGTTGAAATAGCCCGCATTGAAGCGGTGATCGCCCGTAGCGGCGATCGCCTCGCAAGACGCGTGCTGAGCGATAACGAGTGGGCCATCTGGGAAGCGCATCAGCAGCCGGTGCGTTTTCTGGCAAAGCGCTTTGCGGTAAAAGAGGCGGCGGCCAAAGCCTTCGGGACCGGCATTCGTAACGGCCTGGCGTTTAATCAGTTCGAAGTGTTTAACGATGAGCTGGGCAAACCGAGCCTGCGTCTGTGGGGAGAAGCGCAAAAGCTGGCGGAAAAGCTGGGGGTGAATCATATGCACGTGACGATCGCGGATGAACGTCACTATGCCAGCGCGACGGTGATCATCGAAAGTTAAAGTTTGTCCGCGTGGTGCATCAGGACAAACTTATCCCATAGCTGCTCTTCGCTCTCGACGTGGGCCGGATCCTTCAGGATGGTATTCGGGATCGGGCACACCTTCTGGCAGGTCGGCGTTTCATAGTGGCCGATGCATTCCGTGCAGCGGTCGCTGTTAATCTCATAGATGCTGTCGCCCATCGAAATCGCCTGGTTCGGGCATTCGGGCTCGCACATATCGCAATTAATGCATTTTTTGGTAATTAACAGCGCCATCAGGAAATTCTCAGAAACAACACAAACCGGGCGGGCATTATACGCGTCAAACCAGTTTCTTTACCAGTTCTTCGCTGTGACGAATGCGCTCGGGCGCGCGCTCCAGATCCTGCTGCACCAGTGCCATAAACAGCAGGTCCGTCAGCATCATTTGCGCGCTGGTGGACGAGATAGCCGCGCTGCGCGTGGCCTGTTCCTCGGCAATGGTATATAAACAGCGCGTTGCCCGCTGCTGGAGGGCATTCGGCGTAAAACCGGTGATCGCCAGAATTTTACCGCCGACGCGCAGCGCTTCATCAGTTGCCATGTTGATTTCACGGCGCTCGCCGGAGTAGGAGATGGCCAGCAGCAGATCGTCAGGATCCATTGCCTGTACGGTTGCCAGCAGGGCGTGCATATCCTGCTCGACGATGGCGTTAAGCCCAATTTTCGTCAGCTTCCAGCCAAAGTTACGCGCCACAAGTCCGGACGCGCCGATACCGGTCAGGATGATTCGCCGCGCGCCGCGCAGCATCGCCACGCTCTCCAGCAGCTTCTCTTCGGTGTTCACATCGAGCGTCGCGTGCATGGCCGCCACGTTCTCTTTGATCAGCTTTTCGCCAACCAGCCGCATCGGGTCATCGCCGCGGATCTGATTATGCACCGGCATGGACTGCGGGTTGGGGTTGCTCACCAGCGCTTCGCTGATCGCCAGCTTGAGGGCGGGGAACCCCTTAAAGCCAATCTTCTGGGCAAACTTCACCACGCTGGACTGGCTCACGCCGGCTTCACTCGCCAGCTGCTGCGAGCTGAGATGGCGCGCGCGATCGGGTTGAGAAAGCAGAAAATCCGCCAGCTTCTTGTCGCTTTGGGCAAAGCCTGCATAGCGCTGGCGAATGCGAATTAAACAGTTCATAGGGTCTCCTGGCGAAAATGTGATTATCTGCGCAAATACGAATTTTGCTCGCCTGAATGAATTTTATATTCCATTATAGTGTGATTATTATGAATTAAAAATTCTTGAGGTACAAAAATGAATCTTGGCTCACTTGTTTCTGAAACGCGTAACCCGCAAACCATGGATCTGGATGCGCTCTCCACCCTGGAGCTGGTTAACCGCTTTAATCAACAGGATACGCTGGTCGCGCAGGCAGTGAAAGAGACATTACCCGAGGTGGCGAAAGCTGTCGATGCGGCGGCGGAAGCCCTTAAGGCCGGCGGTCGCATTATCTACATGGGAGCGGGCACCAGCGGGCGTCTTGGGGTTCTGGATGCGTCAGAATGTCCGCCAACCTTTGGGGTGCCGCACGGTCTGGTCGTTGGGCTGATTGCCGGTGGACCCGGCGCGCTGCTGAAAGCCGTTGAAGGAGCGGAAGACAATGCACAGCTGGGCGAGGATGACCTGAAGGATCTGAATCTGACCGCGAAGGATCTGGTGGTCGGGCTGGCGGCATCCGGGCGTACCCCGTACGTCATTGGCGGGCTGGAATACGCCAACCTGACGGGCTGCACGACGGTCGCCATCTCCTGTAACCCTGGCTCCCCGATTGCGCAGGTGGCCGCTATTGCTATCTCTCCGGTTGTCGGGCCGGAAGCGCTCACCGGCTCCACGCGCCTGAAATCCGGGACCGCGCAAAAGCTGGTGCTCAATATGATCTCCACCGGCGCGATGGTGAAGTTCGGCAAGGTTTATCAGAACCTGATGGTGGATATGCAGGCCACCAACGTCAAGCTGGTGGACAGAGCCTGCCGCATGGTGATGGAGGCGACTGGCGCAGGCCGTGAAGAGGCAGAAGCGGTACTCAAGCAGACCGATCACGATGTTAAACCGGCCATTCTGATGATCCTGAGCGGGCTGGATGCGGCGGCCGCGAGAGCCAAACTCGATGCGCATAGCGGCTTCTTACGGGCGGCATTAGAAAACTAACAGAGGCGTCTATGGACAAAACAGCAGCGCTCGCCAGCGATATCCTGCAGGGGATCGGTGGGGAAAAAAATATTCAGCGTCTCGAAAACTGCATGACGCGCGTGCGCGTCGAGGTGCATAACGACGACCAGCTCGACGTGCCGCGCCTGAAGCAACTCTCCGGCGTCAGCGGCTACGTGAAACAGGGGCAGCAGCATCAGCTGATCGTCGGGCCGGGGAAAGCGGCGCAGGTTGTTGATGCCATGCGCGCACTGATGGGCGTTAGCACGAGCGCGTCGATTGACGATGCGGAGCGCACCAAAGCGCAGGCAAAGGCCAAATACAAAGCCCCCATGAGCGATGCGCTGCGTCAGCTGGCAAACGTCTTTATTCCGCTGATCCCGGCGTTTATTGCCTCCGGCCTGATCACCGGGATCATCAATATCCTCAAGCGACCGGATATCGTGGGGGATTTCGCCACGCAGTATCCGAATCTGCTGGGGATCCTTGGGATCTTCGGCAGCGCTGTTTTCGCCATCATGAACATTCTGGTCGGGGTAAATACCGCGAAGGTGTTTGGCGGATCGCTGGCGATGGGCGGGGTAATGGCGGGCATCTTGTCCAGCCCGCAGCTGGCGCAGATCACGCTGTTTGGCGAGGCGCTCCAGCCCGGGCGCGGCGGGGTGATCGCCGTGCTGCTGGTGGTCATCCTGATGAGCTGGATCGAGAAAAGGCTGCGTGCGATCCTGCCTGGCTCGATCGAGCTGATCCTCAACCCGCTGCTGACCACGTTAATTACCGGTAGCGTAGCGATTGTGGCCCTCCAGCCGCTAGGCGGATGGATCTCTGAAGCCATCGCTCACGGCGCGTCTCTGGCTATTGACCGCGGCGGCCTGCTGGTGGGAGCGGTGCTGTCAGGTACCTTCCTGCCGCTGGTGCTGACGGGGCTACATCAGGGGCTGGTGCCGATCCACGTCGAGCTGGTGCAGGCGCACGGCTATAACGCGCTGCTGCCTATCCTGTCGATGGCGGGCGTGGGGCAGGTGGGCGCGGCGATTGCCGTACTGATGAAAACCCGCAACGCGCGGCTGAAAAAAATGATTAAAGGCGCGCTCCCGGTCGGACTGCTCGGCATCGGTGAGCCGCTGATTTTCGGCGTTACGCTGCCGCTGGGTAAACCGTTTCTCGCCGCCTGTCTGGGCGGCGCGGTGGGCGGGGCGCTCATTAGCTACTGGAAAGTCGCTACCGTTATCACCTTTGGGCTTTCCGGTTTACCGCTGGCATTAACCATCGTGACCGGAAAAGTGATGCTCTATCTGTTAGGCTATTTAGTAGCGGTGATCGCCGGGTTCCTGTTTACCTGGCTGTTAGGTTTCAACGACCCAGAGGAGTAAGGTTTGGCAAATCACGCGCGTCGCGTTGTCTTTTTCGACCTGGATGGAACGCTGCATCAGCAGGATATGTTTGGTACGTTTATGCGTTACCTGCTGCGGCGTCAGCCTTTGAATGCGCTGCTCGTGCTGCCGCTCTTACCGGTTATCGGGATCGCGCTGCTGGTCAAAGGCCGGGCAGCGCGATGGCCGATGAGTCTGCTGCTGTGGGGATGTACCTTTGGGCACAGCGAAGCGCGGCTTAAGCAGCTCGAAAAGGATTTTGCGCACTGGTTTCGCGGCCACGTCGCCGCCTTTCCGGTGGTGCAGGCGCGCCTGACCAGCTACCTCGACGCGAATGATGCCGACATCTGGCTGATTACCGGCTCCCCGCAGACGCTGGTGGAGCAGGTCTACTTTGATACCCCCTGGCTTCCGCGCGTGAATCTTATCGCCACGCAAATTGCCCGCGGTTACGGCGGCTGGGTGCTGACCCTGCGCTGCCTGGGGCATGAAAAAGTGGTCCAGCTGGAGAAACGCATCGGTACGCCGCTGCGCCTGTACAGCGGCTACAGCGACAGCAAGCAGGACAACCCGCTGCTCTATTTTTGCCAGCACCGCTGGCGCGTCACGCCATCAGGCGAACTTCAGCAACTCGAATAGGCTTATCCATAATGGGCGTGTATAATGCCGCCCGCTTTTCGACTGGAGTATCAGCCTTTGTCCAACCCTGAACACAATCATGAATACTGGATGCGCCACGCGCTGACGCTGGCTCAACGCGCCTGGGACGAGGGCGAAGTGCCCGTGGGCGCGGTGCTGGTTCATAACAACCAGGTGATTGGCGAAGGGTGGAACCGTCCTATTGGCCGCCACGATCCTACTGCGCATGCCGAAATTATGGCGCTTCGCCAGGGCGGTCTGGTTCTGCAAAACTATCGCCTGCTTGATACCACGCTGTATGTGACGCTGGAGCCGTGCGTGATGTGCTCCGGCGCGATGGTGCACAGCCGGATCGGGACTCTGGTTTTCGGCGCGCGGGATGAAAAAACCGGTGCGGCCGGTTCGCTGATGGACGTGCTGGGTCACCCGGGTATGAACCACCAGGTGAAGACTATCGGTGGGGTGCTTGCACCAGAGTGTTCGGGGCTATTAAGCGATTTCTTTCGAATGCGCCGTCAGCAGAAAAAGCAGCAAAAGGCAGAACTGAAGCTGTTGGGCGATTAAGCTCGTCCGGCGCTACGACAGGGTAACTTTGAGCCAGCTGTTTGGCCTCCGTCGCCTCTTTCTCTTTCTCCAGCAGATACCCGACCAGGCTAATCTGATATTTACGGATATTTTCCACGTAGGCGTAGGCTTCATGTCCGCGCGCGTAGCCGTATGTCAGCTTGTTATACCATGGCTTTTGGCTCAGCAGCGGCAGGCGCTGCTTAACGTCTGACCAGCTGTCCGGGTTACCTTTCGTTTTTGCCGTCAATGCTCGCGCATCAAGCATATGCGCGTAGCCCATATTGTAGGCCGCCAGCGCAAACCAGATCCGCTCTTCTTCCGGCACCGTTTCCGGTACTTTGGCCATCATATCCTGCAGGTAGCGCGCGCCGCCGCTGATGCTCTGTTCGGCGTCGGTACGATCGTTCACGCCCAGGCTCAGCGCCGTATTTTTGGTTAACATCATCAAACCGCGTACGCCCGTGGGCGACGTGGCCTGGGTATCCCAGTGGGATTCCTGATACGAAATAGCCGCCAGCAGTTTCCAGTCAATCTCCTGGGCGTATTTTTCGAACAACGGCTGCAGGTCCGGCAGGACGCTGTCTACCGCGCGCAGGAAGCTGCGGGTGTCAACGTAGTCAAAGTCATCGCCGTGCCCGAGGTACTTCTCCTCCAGACGCGCCAGGGTACCGTCTTCATTGATGGTGTTGAAGAAATCAAGCATCGCGGCAGAGAAGGTCTGATCGTCATCAAGCTGGCTAAACCAGGTCACGGGCTGCTCGTCGGTGACGTCCAGCGCCACGGCGATTTCAGGATGAACGCGCTGGAACAGGCTGATCGCGACCGAATCGGCGATGGTGTAAGGCACCTTCTGATCTTTTACCTGCTCCAGCAGCTCCGTCGTGCCGAGTTTCGGATCCACCGTCCAGCTCAGGTCGGGATATTTCTTCTCCTTGAGCTCCCGCAGATCGTCAATCACCACGTGGCCGGGCGCAATCGTCAGCTGCCGATCGTTAATCGTGGACAGCGAGCGCGGGCGCAGGCTCCCGACGCGGTAAACCAGCTGCTGAGAAACGGAGTAGTAGGTCGGGCCTGGCTGGTAGTTCTTACTGCGCTCGCTGTTATACACCAGCCCGGCGGCGAGCATATCGGCATCGTCGTTATCGAGGTCGTCAAACAGCTGGTTGATATTCTGGCGGACGGTGATTTTAAGCTTCACGCCAAGATAATCGGCGAACTGTTGTGCCAGTTCATAATCCAGGCCAATGATTTTGCCGTTGACGTCGCTGTAAATCAGCGGCGAGTTGAGGGTACTGACGCGCAATCCCCCCCGCTCCTGAATGGCGGCGATACGGTTTTCGGCTTTGCCGAACCAGGGGATGGAAGGCCAGAGGGCCACTGCCAGCAGCAACGTTACAATGCCGATGAGCAGATAATTAATCTTTAATTTTTTCAATTAGTTAATTCTCTGCGACGCCGGTTGCCTCAGTCTGCTGTAGCCATGTTAATCATAAGGTTTGCCATTGAATGAGCGGCATTTTGCGTAAACTTGCGCCACTTGGCAACCAATTAGAGAGACAGGTCACATCTATTGTTAAATCTCTGTGCAAATTTTATTTCGACGCAAACGGTTTCGTCGGCGCTCAGGATTCTCTATAATGACGCCCGTTTTCCCCCCTTGCGCACACTGTAAGCGCCCCGGCGCTTCGAAGACGAGAGACTTATGATGGAAATTCTGCGTGGTTCGCCTGCACTGTCTGCCTTCCGTATCACTAAACTGCTGGCACGTTTTCAGGCGGCCGACCTTCCGGTAAGCAATATTTACGCTGAGTATGTCCATTTTGCTGACCTGAATGCCCCCCTGAATGCAGAGGAGCGCGTACAGCTGGAACGCCTGCTCAAGTATGGTCCAAGCCTGAACAGCCATACGCCAACCGGCAAACTGATCCTTGCGACGCCTCGTCCGGGCACCATCTCCCCCTGGTCTTCCAAAGCCACCGATATCGCCCACAACTGTGGCCTGAGCCAGATTAACCGTCTGGAACGCGGCGTGGCGTACTACGTGGAAGCCTCTACCCTGAGCGACGCGCAGTGGCAGGCGGTTGCGGCTGAACTGCACGATCGCATGATGGAGAGCGTTTTTGCCTCTCTCGATGACGCGCAGAAGCTTTTCTCTCACCATCAGCCTGCGCCGGTACAGAGCGTAGACCTGCTGGGGCAGGGCCGTCAGGCGCTGATTGACGCCAACCTGCGTCTCGGCCTGGCGCTGGCAGAAGACGAAATCGACTACCTCCAGGATGCGTTTGTTAAGCTCAACCGTAACCCGAACGACATCGAACTTTACATGTTCGCGCAGGCTAACTCTGAGCACTGCCGCCACAAGATTTTCAACGCCGACTGGATTATTGACGGCGAACAGCAGCCGAAGTCGCTGTTCAAAATGATCAAAAACACCATGGAGCAAACCCCTGACCACGTGCTGTCTGCCTATAAAGACAACGCCGCGGTAATGGAAGGTTCCGAGGTGGGCCGCTTCTTCGCCGATCGCGAAGCAGGGCGCTATGACTTCCATCAGGAGCCCGCGCATATCCTGATGAAAGTGGAAACCCACAACCACCCGACGGCGATCTCCCCGTGGCCGGGTGCGGCGACAGGCTCCGGCGGCGAAATCCGCGATGAAGGTGCGACCGGTCGTGGCGCTAAACCTAAAGCGGGTCTGGTCGGTTTCTCTGTCTCTAACCTGCGTATCCCGGGCTTTGAACAGCCGTGGGAAGAGGATTTCGGCAAGCCAGAGCGCATCGTGACCGCCCTGGATATCATGACCGAAGGCCCGCTGGGCGGCGCGGCGTTTAACAACGAATTTGGTCGTCCGGCGCTGAACGGTTACTTCCGTACCTATGAAGAGAAAGTGGACAGCCACAACGGCGAAGAGCTGCGCGGCTACCACAAGCCGATCATGCTGGCGGGCGGGATCGGCAACATCCGTGCCGATCACGTGCAGAAAGGCGAGATCGTCGTCGGCGCGAAGCTGATCGTACTGGGCGGCCCGGCGATGAACATCGGTCTGGGCGGCGGCGCGGCCTCTTCTATGGCCTCCGGCCAGTCTGATGCGGATCTCGATTTCGCCTCCGTGCAGCGCGACAACCCTGAGATGGAGCGCCGCTGCCAGGAAGTGATCGACCGCTGCTGGCAGCTGGGCGACGCCAACCCGATCCTCTTCATCCACGACGTGGGCGCCGGCGGTCTGTCCAACGCCATGCCGGAGCTGGTGAGCGACGGCGGTCGCGGCGGGCGCTTCAACCTGCGCGATATCCTGAGCGATGAGCCGGGCATGAGCCCGCTGGAAATCTGGTGTAACGAATCCCAGGAGCGCTACGTGCTGGCGGTTGCTGCGGATCAGCTGCCGCTTTTTGACGAGCTGTGCCGCCGCGAGCGCGCGCCGTATGCCGTCATCGGTGAAGCGACCGAAGAGCAGCACCTTTCCTTAAGCGACACCCACTTTGACAACCAGCCGATCGATCTGCCGCTCGACGTTCTGCTCGGTAAAACGCCGAAGATGACCCGCGACGTAACCACCCGTAAAGCGGCGGGCAAAGCGCTGGATCGCCAGGGCATCACCGTGGCAGAAGCGGTAAACCGCGTGCTGCACCTGCCTGCTGTGGCAGAGAAAACCTTCCTGGTGACCATCGGTGACCGCACCGTGACCGGTATGGTATCGCGCGATCAGATGGTCGGCCCGTGGCAGATCCCGGTCGCGAACTGCGCCGTGACCACCGCGAGCCTCGACAGCTACTACGGCGAAGCGATGGCTCTCGGCGAGCGTACCCCGGTGGCGCTGCTGGACTTCGCGGCCTCTGCCCGTCTGGCGGTCGGTGAAGCGCTGACCAACATCGCCGCGACGCAGATTGGCGATATCAAACGTATCAAGCTTTCCGCAAACTGGATGGCCGCTGCCGGCCACCCTGGCGAAGATGCTGGCCTGTATGAAGCCGTGAAAGCGGTGGGCGAGGAGCTGTGTCCTGCCCTCGGCCTGACCATTCCGGTGGGCAAAGACTCCATGTCGATGAAAACCCGCTGGCAGGAAGGCAACGAGCAGCGCGAGATGACCTCTCCGCTGTCGCTGGTGATCACCGCGTTTGCCCGCGTGGAAGACGTGCGTCACACCGTTACGCCGCAGCTTGCGACCGAAGACAACGCCCTGCTGCTGATTGACCTGGGCAAAGGCCACAACGCGCTGGGTGCTACCGCGCTGGCGCAGGTTTACCGCCAGCTCGGCGATAAGCCAGCCGACGTGCGCGACGTGGCGCAGCTGAAAGGCTTCTACGACGCGATTCAGGCGCTGGTGGCGCAGCGTAAGCTGCTGGCCTACCACGACCGTTCCGACGGTGGCCTGCTGGTGACCCTGGCAGAGATGGCCTTCACCGGCCACTGCGGCGTGGAAGCGAACATTGCGACGCTGGGCGAAGACCGTCTGGCGGCGCTGTTCAACGAAGAGCTGGGCGCCGTGATTCAGGTGCGTGCGGCAGATCGCGACGCGGTTGAAGCGATTCTGGCGAAGCATGGTCTGGCAGACTGCGTGCACTATCTGGGCAAAGCCGTTCAGGGCGACCGCTTCGTTATTGAAGCAGACGGTCACGCGGTGTTCAGCGAAAGCCGCACCACGCTGCGCATGTGGTGGGCGGAAACCACCTGGCAGATGCAGCGCCTGCGTGATAACCCGGAATGTGCCGATCAGGAGCATAACGCGAAAGCGAATGACCAGGATCCAGGCCTGAACGTGAAGCTCTCCTTCGACATCAACGAAGACATCGCCGCGCCGTACATAGCGACGGGCGCGCGTCCAAAAGTGGCCGTGCTGCGCGAGCAGGGCGTCAACTCCCACGTTGAGATGGCAGCTGCCTTCCACCGCGCGGGCTTTGACGCTATCGACGTCCACATGAGCGACCTGCTGGCCGGGCGTACCGGTCTGGAAGATTTCCAGGCGCTGGTGGCGTGCGGCGGCTTCTCCTACGGTGACGTGCTGGGCGCGGGCGAAGGCTGGGCGAAGTCCATCCTGTTCAACAGCCGCGTGCGCGACGAGTTCGAAACCTTCTTCCACCGTCCGCAGACGCTGGCGCTGGGCGTGTGTAACGGCTGCCAGATGATGTCTAACCTGCGCGAGCTGATCCCGGGCAGCGAAGCCTGGCCGCGCTTTGTGCGCAACCAGTCTGACCGCTTCGAGGCGCGCTTCAGCCTGGTGGAAGTGACCCAAAGCCCGTCTCTGCTGCTGCAGGGGATGGTCGGTTCACAGATGCCAATCGCCGTTTCCCACGGCGAAGGTCAGGTAGAAGTGCGCGACGCTGCGCATCTGGCTCAGCTGGAGAGCAAAGGCCTGGTAGCGCTGCGCTTTGTCGATAACTTCGGCAAGGTGACGGAAACCTACCCGGCTAACCCGAACGGCTCCGCCAACGGTATTACGGCAGTGACCAGCGAAAGCGGTCGCGCGACCATCATGATGCCGCACCCGGAACGCGTATTCCGTACCGTGAGCAACTCCTGGCACCCGGAAAACTGGGGCGAGGACAGCCCGTGGATGCGTATCTTCCGCAACGCGCGTAAGCAGCTGGGTTAAGTTTTAGGCAGTACCTGTAGGCCCGGTAAGCGCGAGCTCGACCGGGCTTTTTTATTTGTGTCGCAATTACGCGACAGACCCGTAATTCAACTGTCTCCAAAAGGCGACATTTAACTCGTTGATTTATATATGGCAGTAAAGGTTCCCGTTAAGGTGTTGCTTAATAGCGACACTTAGCCTGGAAATCATTCAACCGATAATTAACAGGCTAAACGAGTAAAACTCATATATTTCAAACTGTTAATATTTTGTTTTGCATTCTGGCACGGGTGTTGCATAATATTAACCAGTGGCTCATTCACCTTCTTATGTCAGCCCCTTCGGGACGCGCTACATAAACTTCGAATGACGCACAAAAAGGTGCCTGCCGTCCAACTACTGATCATAGCGATGCTTTATCAGGCCAGGGCGAAACGTCGAGTTAGGCACCGCCTCATTCCATGACAAAGCCGGGTTTTTACCCGGCTTTGTTGTATCTGAAGGGCAGACTCAGTTACGCTCTGCGTAAATCCCCATTAAGAGAGTAATGCGTTGAAACGCTGGCCCGTTTTCCCCCGCTCCCTGCGGCAGCTCGTCATGATGGCCTTCCTGCTGATCCTGCTGCCGCTGCTGATCCTTGCCTGGCAGGCGTGGCAAAGCCTGAACGCGCTGAGCGCGCAGGCGGCTTTGACTAACCGCACGACGCTCATCGACGCCAGACGCAGTGAAGCGATGACCAACGCCGCGCTGGAGATGGAGCGTAGCTATCGTCAGTATTGCGTGCTTGACGATCGGACGCTGGAAAAGGTTTATCAGAGTCAGCGTAAACGCTACAGCGAAATGCTGGACGCTCACGCGGGGGTCTTACCTGATGACAAGCTCTATCAGGCGTTGCGTCAGGATTTAAACGATCTCGCGCAGCTGCAGTGCAGCAACAGCGGCCCGGATGCCGTTGCTGCCGCGCGCCTTGAAGCTTTTGCCAGCGCCAACACCGAGATGGTGCAGTCAACGCGCGCGGTGATTTTCTCTCGCGGCCAGCAGCTCCAGCAGGAGATCGCCGAGCGCGGCCAGTTCTTCGGCTGGCAGGCGCTGGTGCTGTTCCTGGTGAGCCTCGGGCTGGTACTGCTCTTTACCCGCATGATCATCGGCCCGGTGAAGGGTATCCAGCGTATGATCAACCGCCTGGGGGAGGGGAAATCGCTCGGGGATACGGTCGCTTTTAAAGGCCCGCGCGAGTTGCGATCCGTAGGCCAGCGCATTATCTGGCTGTCCGAGCGCCTGGCGTGGCTCGAATCACAGCGCCATCAGTTCCTGCGCCATATCTCTCATGAACTTAAAACGCCGCTGGCCAGCATGCGCGAAGGGACGGAGCTGCTGGCGGACGAAGTGGCCGGGCCCCTTACGCCAGAACAGAAAGAAATTGTCGAGATCCTGGATAACAGCAGCCGCAATCTGCAAAAGCTGATTGAGCAACTGCTGGATTACAACCGCAAGCTGGCTGACGGGGCGGTCGTACTGGAAAACGTTGAAATTGAGCCGCTGGTGGATATGGTGATCTCCGCCCACAGCTTGCCAGCAAGAGCTAAAATGATGCATACCGGCGTTGAGCTGAATGCGCCTGCGTGCCTGGCTGAACCCATGCTGCTGATGAGCGTTCTGGATAATCTTTACTCCAATGCGGTGCACTATGGTACTGAATCCGGTAACATTTATATCCGAAGTAATACGAATGGTTCACGGGTCTTTATTGACGTCGCAAACACCGGCACCCCGATCCCCGATGACGAAAAAACCATGATCTTCGAACCCTTTTTCCAGGGAAGTCATCAGCGGAAAGGCGCGGTTAAAGGAAGTGGTCTGGGCTTGAGCATCGCCCGGGACTGCATTCGACGCATGCAGGGTGAGCTAAACATTGCCGCGGACGAACGTTCAGATGTTTGCTTCCGTATCGAACTGCCCCTGAGCCGGAAAAATCAATAAAATGAATCTATGTCTGGTGAGTATGTCACACGTCTTTTTCCGCGCCGTACGTGCGGTGTTTTCCAGCAAAACGCTTCGCCTGAGCCTGCCCTGTTTATTTCTGGCTGGGTGTGTTTCCCATGCGCCACAAAGTGCCATTAGCGGTAAACAGGAAGATAAATGGCCCGATAACCAGCTGGCAGACTTCCTCTCAACCCGCTGTGACGACATCTGGAACCTGTCAGGACATGACGTTGAAAGCAACCCGCTGTTCTGGCTGCGTGGGATAGATTGCGCCCAGCGTCTGGCGCCGGTAGACGCCCGCTCGAAGGCGGCGATGCTGGATGACGACACCTGGCAGGACGCTTTCAAGCGTGGGATTTTACTCGCAGATGCGAAAATTACCCCCGTTGAACGTCGCGTCAATGTGACCCGACTGGACACGTTTGTAGTCAATCTTCCCGTGCAGGTA
This sequence comes from Enterobacter sp. DNB-S2, assembly GCF_019443845.1. Classification (NCBI taxonomy): domain Bacteria; kingdom Pseudomonadati; phylum Pseudomonadota; class Gammaproteobacteria; order Enterobacterales; family Enterobacteriaceae; genus Enterobacter; species Enterobacter sp. DNB-S2. The sequence continues at coordinate 4,174,505 of NZ_CP050520.1, read as the reverse complement.
CGCCCGGTATACCAGCTCTGGCGCGATGGGCAGACATTACAGCTTCAGCTGTCTGAAGAGCGCTCCCGCTACAGCAAGCTACAGCAGTCAACCGACAGCGAGCTTGATACGCTGCGTCAACAGCAGCAACATTTACGTACGCAGCTGGATACCACGACGCGTAAGCTGGAGAACCTGACGGATATCGAAAGGCAGCTCTCGTCGCGCAAATATCAGCCGGGGAGCTCATCCGCTGCACCGGACAGCGATACGCCGAAACAAGAGGATGTGAAGCATGACGAGCCGTAAACCTGCCCATCTTTTACTGGTGGATGACGATCCCGGGCTGTTAAAGCTGCTGGGGATGCGTCTGGTGAGCGAAGGCTACAGCGTCGTGACCGCTGAAAGCGGGCTGGAAGGGCTCAAGATCCTCAGTCGCGAGAAAATCGATCTGGTGATAAGCGACCTGCGGATGGACGAAATGGATGGCCTGCAGCTGTTCGCGGAGATCCAGAAGCAGCAGCCGGGTATGCCCGTGATTATCCTGACGGCGCACGGGTCGATCCCGGATGCGGTTGCCGCGACGCAGCAGGGGGTCTTCAGCTTCCTGACCAAGCCGGTGGACAAAGACGCGCTGTATAAGGCTATCGACAGCGCGCTGGAACATGCCGCCCCGGCGGGGGATGAAGCGTGGCGGGAGTCCATCGTCACCCGCAGCCCCATTATGCTGCGTCTGCTTGAACAGGCCCGGATGGTGGCGCAGTCCGACGTCAGCGTGCTCATCAACGGCCAGAGCGGAACCGGGAAAGAGATCCTGGCGCAGGCGATCCATAACGCCAGCCCGCGCAGTAAAAACGCCTTTATCGCCATTAACTGCGGCGCGCTTCCGGAACAGCTGCTCGAATCTGAACTGTTTGGACACGCCCGCGGCGCATTCACCGGCGCGGTGAGCAGCCGGGAAGGGCTGTTCCAGGCCGCGGAAGGCGGCACGCTGTTCCTGGACGAGATTGGCGACATGCCCGCACCGCTGCAGGTCAAACTGCTGCGCGTGTTGCAGGAGCGAAAAGTTCGCCCGCTGGGCAGCAACCGCGATATCGATATTAATGTGCGCATTATTTCCGCCACCCACCGCGACTTGCCAAAAGTGATGGCGCGCAACGAGTTTCGCGAAGATCTCTACTACCGTCTGAACGTGGTGAATATGAAGATCCCGGCGCTGGCGGAGCGCGCGGAAGACATTCCGCTGCTGGCGAACCATCTTTTGCGCCAGGCGGCCGATCGCCATAAACCGTTCGTGCGCGCGTTTTCCACCGACGCGATGAAGCGGCTGATGGCCGCAGGCTGGCCGGGTAACGTGCGCCAGCTGGTGAACGTGATTGAGCAGTGCGTGGCGCTGACCTCCTCACCGGTGATCAGCGATGCGCTGGTGGAGCAGGCGCTGGAAGGGGAAAACACGGCCCTGCCGACGTTTGCGGAAGCGCGGAATCAGTTCGAGCTGAACTATCTGCGCAAGCTATTGCAGATAACCAAAGGCAACGTGACCCACGCGGCGCGCATGGCCGGACGCAACCGCACCGAGTTCTACAAGCTGCTGTCGCGCCACGAGCTGGAAGCAAACGATTTTAAAGAGTAATGCCGTATGATACTGTGAGCAATCGATTACGAGGCAGCTTACAGGCAAGAGTTTAAGGACCCACCATGAAAAAGATTGATGCGATTATTAAACCTTTCAAACTGGATGACGTGCGTGAAGCGCTGGCGGAAGTCGGCATCACCGGGATGACCGTGACGGAAGTGAAAGGTTTTGGTCGTCAGAAGGGCCACACCGAGCTTTACCGTGGCGCAGAGTACATGGTCGACTTTCTGCCGAAAGTAAAAATTGAAATCGTGGTCAGCGACGATATCGTCGATACCTGCGTGGATACCATTATCCGCACCGCGCAGACGGGCAAAATCGGCGACGGTAAAATCTTCGTCTTTGACGTGGCGCGCGTGATCCGTATCCGTACCGGCGAAGAAGACGACGCCGCGATTTAACATTGCCAACGGTTTTGTAGGCCGGGTAAGGCGCAGCCGCCACCCGGCGAAAAAAAGCCCCTCGAACGAGGGGCTTTTTCATTACAGCACCTTATGCGGCCCGAAACATTCGTAATGAATGTTGTCTTTGTTCACACCCAGCTCCACCAGCTGCTTCGCGGCATACTGCATAAACGCCACCGGCCCGCAGACGTAGAACTGCATGTCCGGCGCGCTAAACGCCCCTTCCATCTGGCTTAAATTCATCAGGCCTTCAGTGTCAAACCGTGCGGCCGCGCGGTCTGCATCCGTCGGCAGGCGATACCAGGCGTGCGCGGTGAAGCGCGGCAGGAACGCTCCAAGCGTTTTCACTTCATCCGCAAAGGCGTGCACGTCGCCGTTTTCCGCAGCGTGGAACCAGTTGACCTGCGCGCCGTGGTTGGCTTTCGCCAGCGTATCTAGCATCGCCAGCATTGGCGTTTGGCCGACGCCCGCAGAGATCAGCGTAACCGGGGTATTCGCTTCTACGGCCATGAAGAAATCGCCCGCCGGCGCGGCCAGATGGACCACGTCGCCCACGTTAGCTTCGTTGTGTAGCCAGTTCGATACCTGACCGCCGTCCTCAAGCTTCACCGCAATGCGGTAGCCTTTGCCGTTTGGCTTGCGGGTAAGAGAATACTGGCGGATCTCCTGATACGGGAAACCTTCAGGCTTCAGCCACACGCCCAGATACTGGCCCGGCTGGTAATCGGCAACCGGCTGTCCGTCCACCGGCTCAAATTCAAAGCTGGTAATCAGCGCGCTGCGCGGCGTTTTCTCAACGATGCGGAAGGCGCGTGTGCCTTCCCAGCCGCCGTTCTTGCTGGCGTTTTTGCTGTAGATCTGCGCTTCGCGGTTGATAAACACGTTTGCCAGCACGCCGTAGGCTTTCCCCCACGCGTCCAGCACCTCCTGGCCCGGGCTGAACATCTCGTCCAGCGTTGCCAGCAGGTGGCTACCCACAATGTTGTACTGCTCGGGCTGGATCTGGAAGCTGGTGTGTTTCTGCGCGATTTTTTCCACCGCGGGCAGCAGTGCCGCCAGGTTTTCAATATTGCTGGCGTAGGCCGCGATGGCGTTGAAAAGCGCTTCGCGCTGATCGCCGTTACGCTGGTTGCTCATGTTGAAAATTTCTTTGAGCTCCGGGTTATGCGTGAACATGCGATCGTAGAAATGGGCGGTGAGTTTAGGGCCGGTTTCCACCAGCAGGGGGATGGTGGCTTTAACGGTAGCGATGGTTTGAGCGTCGAGCATGGCAGCTTCCTTCCGATGTGACTTTAATGATGTATTTTAAATGCATCTTATAAAAAATACCCCTGCGTTGTAAATGGTTCTTTGCAAGATGAAAAATATGCATCACAAACCTGAAAAGAAATCCGCTGGAAAGGGCGAGAGCTTTATTCCTCAAACCCTTGCGTGGCGCGAAGGAAAACGTTTGCGTAAAATCGTTTGTCAAGACCTGTTATCACAGAACTAATCAGTTATACTGTTGCCCGTCGTCCAACAGGACTGCCTTTTCAGGCCAAAATTTACTTGTTAGCTGAGTCAGGAGATGCGGATGTTAAAGCGTGAAATGAACATTGCCGATTATGATGCCGAACTGTGGCAGGCTATGGAGCAGGAAAAAGTACGTCAGGAAGAGCACATCGAACTGATCGCCTCCGAAAACTATACCAGCCCGCGCGTCATGCAGGCGCAGGGTTCTCAGCTGACTAACAAATATGCTGAAGGTTACCCGGGCAAACGCTACTACGGCGGTTGCGAGTACGTGGATATCGTTGAGCAGCTGGCTATCGACCGTGCGAAAGAACTCTTTGGCGCTGACTACGCGAACGTGCAGCCGCACTCTGGCTCTCAGGCTAACTTCGCGGTCTACACCGCGCTGCTGCAGCCGGGCGATACCGTTCTGGGTATGAACCTGGCGCAGGGCGGCCACCTGACTCACGGCTCCCCGGTTAACTTCTCCGGCAAACTGTACAACATCATCCCTTACGGTATTGATGAGTCCGGCAAAATTGACTATGAAGACATGGCGAAGCAGGCTAAAGAGCACAAACCGAAGATGATCATCGGTGGCTTCTCTGCTTACTCCGGTATCGTTGACTGGGCAAAAATGCGTGAAATCGCAGACAGCATCGGTGCTTACCTGTTCGTCGACATGGCGCACGTTGCGGGTCTGATTGCCGCTGGCGTTTACCCGAACCCGGTTCCACACGCTCACGTTGTGACCACCACCACCCACAAAACCCTGGCGGGTCCACGCGGTGGCCTGATCCTGGCGAAAGGCGGTGACGAAGAGCTGTACAAAAAACTGAACTCCGCTGTATTCCCAAGCGCGCAGGGCGGCCCGCTGATGCACGTTATCGCGGCTAAAGCCGTTGCGCTGAAAGAAGCGATGGAGCCTGAGTTCAAGGTTTATCAGCAGCAGGTTGCTAAGAACGCTAAAGCGATGGTGGAAGTGTTCCTGAACCGTGGCTACAAAGTGGTCTCCGGCGGTACTGAAAACCACCTGTTCCTGCTGGATCTGGTTGATAAGAACCTGACCGGTAAAGAAGCTGACGCAGCCCTTGGCCGCGCCAACATCACCGTGAACAAAAACAGCGTGCCAAACGACCCGAAGAGCCCGTTCGTGACCTCCGGTATCCGCATCGGTTCTCCGGCCGTGACTCGCCGCGGCTTCAAAGAAGCGGAAGTGAAAGAGCTGGCTGGCTGGATGTGTGACGTTCTGGACAACATCAATGACGAAGCGGTTATCGAGCGCGTCAAAGGTAAAGTTCTGGATATCTGCGCACGCTTCCCGGTATACGCATAATTCCTCTGCCTGGCAGAAATAAAAAAGGCCGCGCTTGCGGCCTTTTTTTATGGCTTAACGCCGGTCGAGGGAAATGGCTCCAGGTCCGACAATCGCCAGCAAAATAAAGGCGCCAGCAATACTGACGTTCTTATAGAAGTTAATCATATTCGGCACGACCGCATCACCGGTCATATCCCAGTAATGGTGACCGATAATCGCCGTGCCCAGCGTATAGAATACAAACAGTACCGCGAGCGGGCGGGTGAAAAAGCCCAGCACGATCAGGATGGCAGCAGGGACTTCCATCACCACCGCAATAATGGCCGCCAGCATGGGCATCGGCGTACCCAGCGAGGTCATATATTGTACGGTGCCGCTAAACCCCGTCAGTTTTGGATAACCAAAGATGATAAACAGCACGACAAGCGCGATGCGGCCAATCAGCAGCAGCAGGTGACGTGACTGACCGAAATCGAAATAACGTAGTGAGTTCATGGCAGAAAAACCTCTGCAAGTGGAGTAATTTAAACGTAATACATATTTTCATTCCCTGCCATAAGCCAGACGACTGCACAAGATGTTAATTTTTCGTTAATTTATAGCAGGCTATCTACTTGCTTAATTTTTATATTCTCGCCAGACTATGGCCTCGATTTCGGGAGGGATTCATGGTCTTGCATTCCACGCGCTGGCTGGCGCTCAGTTATTTCACCTATTTCTTTAGCTACGGTATTTTTCTGCCCTTCTGGAGCGTCTGGCTCAAGGGTATCGGCCTGACTCCTGAGACTATCGGTGTCCTGCTGGGGGCCGGGCTGGTGGCGCGTTTCCTCGGCAGCCTGCTGATTGCCCCGCGCGTCAGCGATCCCTCCTTACTGATCAAGGCCGTGCGCATTCTTGCTTTGCTGACGCTGGTCTTTGTTGCCTGCTTCTGGGTCAGCCACCAGTTTGCCTGGCTGATGGTGGTGATGGTCGGCTTTAACCTGTTCTTCTCACCGCTGGTACCGCTGACGGATGCCCTGGCGAACACCTGGCAAAAGCAGATCACCATGGACTACGGCCGCGTGCGCCTGTGGGGCTCAATTGCCTTTGTGATTGGCTCCGCGCTGGTGGGCAAACTGGTCAGCCTTTACGATTACCGCGCCATTCTCGCCCTGCTGAGTATCGGTATTGCCTCTATGCTGCTGGGTATGCTGCTGCGTCCGTCGGTGATGCCGCAAGGGGAAAGCCGCCATCAGGAGAGCGCAGGCTGGCCCGCCTGGCGGAGCCTGGTGGCACAAAGCTGGCGTTTTCTGGCGTGTGTCTGTCTGCTTCAGGGGGCGCATGCGGCGTACTATGGCTTCAGCGCCATCTACTGGCAGGGGGCGGGATATTCTGCTTCCGCAGTGGGCTATCTGTGGTCGCTGGGGGTAGTGGCCGAAGTCATTATTTTTGCCCTGAGCAAGAAGCTGTTCCGTCGCTTTGGCGCGCGAGACCTTCTGCTGCTTTCCGCCGTGTGCGGCGTGGCGCGCTGGGGGATTATGGGCTGGACGACCGATCTGCCGTGGCTGATAGTGGCGCAAATTCTTCACTGCGGCACCTTTACCGTGTGCCATCTGGCGGCTATGCGCTATATCGCAGCGCGCGAGGGCGGAGACGTTATTCGCCTGCAGGCCGTCTACTCGGCGGTCGCGATGGGGGGCAGTATCGCAATCATGACGGTCTTTGCGGGGTTCCTCTACCAGCATTTGGGGCATGGCGTCTTCTGGGTGATGGCGCTGGTCGCCTTACCCGCCATCGTTGTTCGCCCGAAAGTGGCCGCTCGCGCGCCGCTATGATTCCAGCATGGCGCGAATATGTTCTTGCTGCTGCGCGTTCAATGTTTCAACGGCATGAATCAGCGGCGGCGAGAACAGCGGCAGGACGGTAGGGTAGGGGGTGATAACCAGCGCGGCTTCGCGCGGTGCCCCCTCTTTCTGGAAAGCCTGCAGCGTCAGATAGCGAATGTTAAGCGGCAGCAGCGTCAGCTCGCGAAGCTGCTGTTCAATCAGATCCTCGCTGGCTTTATCGTCTCCCGTCAGCAGGATCACCTGTTTTTCGTGCAGATCGGTCTCCTGCATCAGCCAGGCGCCGAAAATCACCGCGACAAGACTCATCTCTTCATCAGAAAAACGCAGCCCAAACTCCGCCTCCAGCTCAAACAGCGCTTCCTTTGTGGTGCGTAACAGCCGGGGATAGAGGCGATGGATCTCCTCCGGCAGGCTATTGTCGATGCCAATTTCAAACAGCGAGCGGTCCAGCGCCTGAGCAAGATGGATATACAGCTGATCGGTCAGCCCTTGCTCATCGCTGAAGTTCATCCCGGTCTGCGAGCGAAAACGGGCGACCATGCGCACGATGGCCCGGCGCAAGCGCTGATCCTGCTGGTGTTTATCGAGCACCGGATCGGGCGTGCGCAGCATCATAAACAGCAGCGCCAGAAACAGCTGTTCATCCCCGTGCGCACCCTGCGGCACGCGACGTCTCCAGTGACGCACGATCTCCTGGGCCGTAAAATACTCCCCTCTCGACTGGGTCCAGCTGCGCTGAACGTGAGAAAACTGTGGCGTATTCCCGAGCTGGTGCTGAATAAGACAGTATTGCAGATAGAGCTGTAAAAACTGGACGTCGCGGCATTCAAACTGGCGCTGCAGCTTGCGTGAGCAGAAGCCGATCAGCGCCCGCAGGTTCGCATCGTCGTACAGCGGCCGCGCAATGCCGTGTTGTTTAAGCGCGGTTTTTAATGCGGGGGTAAACTGGTGTGAGACAAACTGCGGGCAAAGCCGCAGCGCCCGGCGCAGCCAGTGCAGCAGGCATAAACGCTGATTCAGGGCTGTGCCTTCAATCCGGTAGCTGCCGTCGTGGTGCGTGACGATGTCCAGCCGGTGATAGCGCTGGATTTCATCGCGCGTCTCGGCTATATCTTGCCGTGCCATCGCGTCGTCCACCCCGTTGGCAGCGATTATGCTCTCTGCGGTGACGGCAGCATCGGGCAGGTATAGCATCAAAAGCACCTGGCAGCGGCGCTGCGAACTGGAAAGCACAGATGGAATTTCAAGCGTCGTCATCATCTGTCGGGTATCCAGTGTGAATGTTTGATAAGAATAGCTAAAGGATGAGCGCTGAAAAGCGCACCGGCAGGCCTTTCACTCAGGATTGCTGGGGGACATCACAGAATTTTTGACGTGAGGAATTGATGCAAACAGTTAAACAAAGTGCGATGGCGTTATTTTTGGCGGTTATCAGCTTCACCGCCAGCGCACACCCTCACAGTTTTATTGACCTCCAGACCGAGCTGGTTACCGACGGCACGCAGCTGAGCGGCCTGAAGATGCGCTGGACGATGGATGAAATCACCTCGGCCGATCTGCTCTATGATGCGGGAAACGCGAAGCCCGGCGATGAAATCTGGAAAAAGCTGGCGGCGGAAGTGATGGCCAACGTGCTCGGCCAGCACTACTTCACGGAATTCTGGCACAACGGGCAAAAGGTCAAATTTCTGAACCGGCCAACGGAATACGGGATGACGCGTGACGGGCATCAGGCGGTGCTGACGTTTGTGCTCCCGCTGGCGCATCCGCAGCCGCTGGCGGGGCAAACTTACACGTTTTCCACTTTTGATCCGACCTACTATGTCGATATGCGCTATGACAAAGACGGCGACGTACGATTGCCGGACGCTCTGCAAAAAAACTGCAAAATTGGCGTTCACACCCCGAAACCCAGCGAGGAGACGCTGAACTTTGCGGTCTCGCTTGATAAGGAAGATGCACCGCCTGAGGACATGGAGTTGGGTAAACAGTTCGCGCAGGAGGTAACGTTACAATGTCAGTGATCTCCTCTCCGGTTCGGAAACCGCGCCGCTGGCTGCACCTCTGGCCGCTGGCGCTTTTTCTCCTGCTGGCCGTTTGCGGTTCGCTCTGGCTGTGGCAGGCCTGGCCGCAGGTCATGATGAAAAGCATCGTCTGGCAGCGTGAGGTCAACCAGCAGATGAGCGCTCTGCTGAAGGCGGTGGCGGAGAACCCGGCCAAAGCGGGTGGTTCCCTGCTGGCGTTCAGCTTTATCTATGGCGTTCTGCACGCGCTGGGGCCGGGGCACGGCAAAATCGTGATAACGACCTGGCTCGCCACCCATCCGTCGAAGCTGAAATCGAGTATCGGGCTGACGCTGGCCTCCTCGCTGCTTCAGGGCAGCGTGGCGATTGCGCTCGTCGTAGTCGTGCTTTCGCTGTTGCAGCTTCCCGCGCGCCAGCTGCACATGAGCAGTTTCTGGCTGGAGAAGGGGAGCTACGCGCTGGTTGGCGTGCTGGGGCTGATCCTCTGCTGGCGGGCGCTGAAGAAGCTGCGCGTGCTGCTGCAAAAACCGAAATTCAAAACCTTCACGCCGCACCACGTTCATGATGCAAACTGCGGCTGCGGGCATCAGCATTTGCCCACGCAGGAACAATTGCAGAACGGCGACGACTGGCGCGCGCGGCTGATGATTGTTCTTTCGATGGGCATGCGCCCGTGTTCGGGGGCCATCATGGTGCTGCTGTTCAGCAAGGTGATAGGCGTGTTTGGCTGGGGAATGCTCTCCGCGCTGGCGATGGCGGCGGGAACGTCTCTCACCATTTCGTCTTTAGCGCTGCTGGTTCACAGCTTCCGTCAGCTTGCGGTCAGACTCAGCGGCAATAAAACGCCGGTGCTGTGGCGGCAGGTAGGGTGGACAACGCTTGCGCTGGCGGGCGGGGTGATTCTGCTGGTTGCGGCGGTGACGATGTGGATGAGCGCGATGCCGGTGGGAAGAGGATTGCGGCCGTTTTAATTGGGATTCCCTCTCCCACGGGGAGAGGGAATGACCGGGATTAACGCTTCAGCGCATCGCTCAGTTCATCACGCATGTTGGCCAGCATGGCTTTAACAACGCGTGGGTTACCCGCAACGACGTTGCCGGTAGACATATAGTTATGGCCGCCGGTGAAATCACACACGATGGCGCCTGCTTCGCGTGCGATCAGCTCGCCCGCAGCAAAGTCCCACGGCTTCAGCGACAGCTCGAAGTAACCGTCAACGCGGCCTGTTGCCACGTAGGCCAGATCCAGCGCGGCAGAACCGGTGCGGCGGAAGTCCGCGCATTCGGTGAACAGTTTGCCCAGGATATTCATATAGGTGGTCGCGTGCTGTTTCGCCTTGAACGGGAAACCGGTCGCCAGAATGGTGCCGTCCAGATCGCGTGCGTTGCTGCAGCGCAGACGGTAGCCGTTCAGCTGTGCGCCCTGACCGCGGGTAGCGGTGAACAGTTCGTTACGCATTGGATCGTAAACAACGGCGACTTCAGTACGGCCTTTAATGCGTACTGCGATAGACACAGAGAAGTGTGGCAGGCGTTTGACGAAGTTGGTGGTGCCATCCAGTGGATCGATAACCCATTGAACATCCTGATCGGTACCTTCATGTTCACCGCTTTCTTCGGTGATGATGGTGTGCTGCGGGTAAGATTTGCGGATCGTTTCGATAATAATCGCTTCTGCGGCTTTATCGACGTTAGTCACGAAATCATTGCTGCCTTTCTGGCTGGTTTCTACGGAGTCTGGCGTTTCGTAGTGTTTGGCAATTACATTACCCGCCTTGCGCGCTGCGCGCACGGCGATGGTCAGCATCGGATGCATCGGTCTCTCTCACTGGATGTTAAAGAACAGGAAAATCGGCGCAGAGTATAGCAGTGGGATCGGATTATGTCTCCCGTTTATGATAATATGCCGGAATATTCTTCAGACGCTGAATTCAGACATTAAAAATTATGCTGCAAAACATTCGAATCGTGCTGGTCGAAACATCGCACACCGGCAACATGGGCTCCGTTGCCCGCGCTATGAAAACCATGGGCTTAACGAACCTGTGGCTGGTTAACCCGCTGGTCAAACCTGACTCGCAGGCTATCGCCCTGGCGGCCGGTGCCAGCGACGTGATCGGCAACGCTCAGATCGTCGATACCCTTGACGAAGCGCTGGCCGGCTGCAGCCTCGTTGTTGGCACCAGCGCGCGTTCACGCACGCTGCCGTGGCCGATGCTGGACCCGCGCGAATGCGGCCTGAAAAGCGTCTCAGAAGCGGAACAGGCTCCGGTTGCGCTGGTGTTTGGCCGCGAGCGCGTTGGCCTGACCAACGACGAGCTGCAGAAGTGCCATTATCACGTCGCCATCGCGGCTAACCCGGAATATAGCTCGCTGAACCTGGCGATGGCGGTGCAGGTTATCGCCTATGAAGTGCGTATGGCGTGGCTGGCGAAGCAGGAGAAACAGGTAGAGCCTAAAGAAGAAACGGCCTACCCGCTGGTGGACGACCTTGAGCGCTTCTACGGTCACCTGGAGCAGACGCTGCTCTCAACCGGCTTTATTCGTGAAGGCCACCCGGGCCAGGTGATGAACAAGCTGCGCCGCATGTTTACCCGCGCGCGCCCGGAAAGCCAGGAGCTTAACATCCTGCGCGGGATTCTGGCGTCGATTGAGCAGAAGAATAAAGAGTAGTGTCGATTTCCCCTCTCCCCGTGGGAGAGGGCTGGGGTGAGGGCATCAGGCCGCACCGGGATTTTGAAGGCACGGAACGTTAAATACCTGACTAAAACAGTCAAGTAAATAGTTGACCATTTTAGTCAGGAATGTCAGACTTGGCCCTGCTATGCAATACCCCCATTTTACAATAAAAAACCCCGGGCAGGGGCGAGTTTGAGGTTAAGTAAGACATGAGACTGACATCTAAAGGGCGTTATGCCGTGACCGCGATGCTGGACGTTGCGCTCAACTCCGAAGCGGGCCCGGTTCCGTTGGCTGATATTTCTGAACGACAAGGGATCTCCCTCTCTTACCTGGAACAGCTGTTCTCCAGACTGCGTAAAAATGGACTGGTTTCCAGCGTTCGTGGCCCAGGCGGCGGTTATCTGTTGGGTAAAGACGCGGGCAGTATTGCAGTTGGTGAAGTGATTAGCGCAGTTGACGAATCCGTTGACGCGACCCGTTGCCAGGGTAAAGGCGGCTGCCAGGGCGGCGATAAGTGCCTGACCCACGCGCTGTGGCGCGATCTGAGCGACCGTCTCACCGGCTTCCTGAACAACATCACCCTGGGTGAACTGGTCAATAACCAGGAAGTTCTGGATGTCTCTGGTCGTCAGCACGGTCAGGATTCCCAACGCAGCACCCGCGCGCAGGACGCTATCGACGTCAAACTGCGCGCGTAATAAAACGATAAAGATTTCAGAATCAGGCCGGGGCGGTCACGCCCCGCGTACTCGGTCGTACATCCAGCCGGTTGCCTGATTCCTTGCATTGAAGCGATGTACGGAGTTTAAAGAGCAATGAAATTACCGATTTATCTCGATTACTCCGCAACCACGCCGGTGGACCCGCGTGTTGCCGAGAAAATGATGCAGTGTCTGACCCTGGACGGAAACTTTGGTAACCCAGCTTCCCGTTCACACCGTTTTGGCTGGCATGCTGAAGAGGCGGTAGATATCGCCCGTAATCAGATTGCCGACCTGGTGGGTGCCGACCCGCGTGAGATTGTTTTCACCTCCGGTGCGACCGAATCCGACAACCTGGCGATCAAAGGTGCAGCCAACTTTTATCAGAAAAAAGGCAAGCACATCATCACCAGCAAAACCGAACACAAAGCCGTGCTGGATACCTGCCGCCAGCTGGAGCGTGAAGGGTACGAAGTGACTTACCTGGCGCCACAGAGCAACGGGATCATCGACCTGAAAGAGCTCGAAGCGGCCATGCGTGATGACACCATTCTGGTTTCCATCATGCACGTTAACAACGAAATCGGCGTCGTTCAGGACATCGCGACCATCGGCGAAATGTGCCGCGCGCGCGGTATCATCTATCACGTTGACGCGACCCAGAGCGTGGGCAAACTGCCTATCGATCTGAGCCAGCTGAAAGTGGACCTGATGTCCTTCTCCGGCCACAAAATCTATGGCCCGAAAGGGATCGGCGCGCTGTACGTTCGTCGTAAACCGCGTATCCGCATCGAAGCACAGATGCACGGCGGCGGTCACGAGCGCGGCATGCGTTCCGGCACGCTGCCTGTTCACCAGATCGTGGGCATGGGCGAAGCGTACCGCATTGCGAAAGAAGAGATGGAAACCGAGATGGCACGCTTGCGCACGCTGCGTAACCGTCTGTGGGATGGCGTGAAAGATATGGAAGAAGTGTATCTGAACGGCGATCTCGAGCAGGGCGCTCCGAACATCCTCAACGTCAGCTTCAACTATGTTGAAGGCGAATCGCTGATCATGGCGCTGAAAGACCTGGCCGTTTCTTCCGGTTCTGCCTGTACGTCTGCAAGCCTGGAGCCATCCTACGTGCTGCGCGCGCTGGGCATGACCGACGAGCTGGCGCACAGCTCTATCCGTTTCTCTTTAGGTCGTTTCACTACCGAAGAAGAGATTGACTACACCATCAAGCTGGTTCGCAACTCCATCGGCCGTCTGCGCGACCTTTCTCCACTGTGGGAAATGTTCAAGCAGGGCGTGGATCTGAACAGCATTGAATGGTCACATCACTAATCGGTACATAAGGAGAATTCAATCATGGCATACAGCGAAAAAGTCATCGATCATTACGAAAACCCGCGCAACGTTGGCTCTTTTGACAACAGCGACGAATCTGTCGGCAGCGGTATGGTTGGCGCACCGGCGTGTGGCGACGTGATGAAGTTGCAGATTAAAGTCAACAATGAAGGTATCATTGAAGACGCGCGCTTCAAGACCTACGGCTGCGGTTCTGCTATCGCGTCCAGCTCCCTGGTTACCGAATGGGTGAAGGGCAAGTCTCTGGACGAAGCACAGGCAATCAAGAACACGGATATTGCTGAAGAACTCGAACTGCCACCGGTGAAAATTCACTGTTCAATTCTGGCAGAAGACGCGATCAAAGCCGCCATTGCGGATTACAAAAGCAAACGTGAAGCAAAATAATTGAGGTTTGAGTATGTCGATTACCCTTAGCGACAGCGCTGCCGCGCGAGTAAGCTCTTTTCTGGCGAACCGTGGTAAAGGCTTTGGCCTGCGACTGGGCGTACGTACCTCCGGCTGTTCTGGTATGGCTTACGTACTGGAGTTTGTTGACGAGCCGGCGTCTGACGACACCGTGTTTGAAGACAAGGGCGTGAAGGTGGTGGTCGATGGCAAAAGCCTGCAATTCCTCAATGGCACTCAGCTGGACTTCGTTAAAGAAGGCCTGAACGAAGGGTTCAAATTCACGAACCCGAACGTCAAAGACGAGTGTGGTTGCGGCGAAAGCTTCCACGTTTAACCGCGCGTCATCCGAAACCCCACCGTGGCTTACCCGCTGCGCGTGGGGTTTGTTCTAACAGGCTACCCCTGAGAATGTTATGGATTACTTCACTCTCTTCGGACTACCCGCTCAATACCCGATTGATCTCCAGGCGCTGACGATCCGTTTTCAGGATCTTCAGCGTCAGTATCACCCGGATAAATTCGCCAGTGGTACTCAGTCTGAGCAATTGGCTGCGGTTTCCCAATCTGCGACCATCAACCAGGCCTGGCAGACGCTGCGCCATCCGCTGGCGCGTGCAGAATATCTGCTCTCGCTCCACGGTTTCGATCTGGCGAGCGAACAGCATACCGTGCGCGACACCGCGTTTCTGATGGAACAGCTGGAGCTTCGCGAAGAGCTGGATGAGATTGAACAGGCCAAAGACGAAGCGCGTCTGGAAAGCTTCATCACGCGCGTGAAGGGCATGTTCGATACCCGCCATCAGCAGATGGTGGAGCAACTGAACAACGAGACCTGGGACGTGGCGGCAGACACTGTGCGCAAACTCCGTTTTCTCGATAAACTGCGAAGCAGTGCTGAACAACTCGAAGAAAAGCTGCTCGATTTTTAATTTCGGAAGCAATTATGGCCTTATTACAAATTAGTGAGCCTGGCTTAAGTGCCGCACCGCACCAGCGTCGTCTGGCGGTGGGTATCGATCTGGGCACCACCAATTCCCTCGTGGCGACCGTGCGCAGCGGCCAGGCGGAAACGCTGGCTGACGAGCAGGGCCGCCATCTGCTGCCTTCCGTGGTCCACTACCAGCAGCAGGGTCACGCGGTCGGCTATGACGCCCGCGCCAACGCCGCGCGCGATCCGGCCAACACCATCAGCTCCGTAAAGCGCATGATGGGCCGCTCGCTGGCCGATATTCAGACCCGCTATCCGCATCTGCCGTATCAGCTGCAGGCCAGTGAAAACGGCCTGCCGATGATTGCGACCGCGGCCGGTCTGCTGAACCCGATTCGCGTTTCCTCCGACATCCTCAAAGCGCTGGCGGCGCGCGCGACGGCAACGCTTGGCGGCGATCTGGACGGTGTAGTCATCACCGTTCCGGCCTATTTTGACGATGCACAGCGTCAGGGCACCAAAGACGCCGCGCGTCTGGCAGGCCTGCACGTGCTGCGCCTGCTGAACGAACCGACGGCGGCGGCGATTGCCTACGGCCTCGACTCCGGTCAGGAAGGGGTGATCGCGGTTTACGATCTCGGCGGCGGTACCTTTGATATCTCGATCCTGCGCTTAAGCCGCGGGGTATTTGAAGTGCTGGCGACCGGCGGGGATTCCGCGCTGGGCGGCGATGACTTCGACCATCTGCTGGCGGATTATATTCGCGAGCAGGCGGGCATCAGCGATCGCAGCGATGCGCGCGTGCAGCGTGAACTGCTGGATGCGGCCATCGACGCCAAAATCGCCCTGAGCGATGCGCAGACGGTTACCGTAAACGTTGCGGGCTGGCAGGGTGAGATCGCCCGCGACCAGTTCAGCGATCTGATTGCCCCGCTGGTGAAACGCACCCTGCTGGCCTGCCGTCGCGCATTGAAAGATGCGGGCGTTGAGGCGAACGAGGTGCTGGAAGTGGTCATGGTGGGCGGTTCGACTCGCGTGCCGCTGGTGCGCGAGCGCGTGGGTGAATTCTTTGGCCGCACGCCGCTGACCTCCATCGACCCGGACAAAGTGGTTGCCGTGGGCGCCGCAATCCAGGCCGATATCCTGGTCGGCAACAAGCCGGACAGCGAAATGCTGCTGCTGGACGTCATCCCGCTGTCGCTCGGGTTAGAAACCATGGGCGGCCTGGTAGAGAAAGTGATCCCGCGTAATACCACCATTCCGGTGGCGCGCGCGCAGGAGTTCACCACCTTCAAAGACGGCCAGACCGCGATGTCCATCCACGTGATGCAGGGCGAGCGCGAGCTGGTGCAGGACTGCCGCTCTCTGGCGCGCTTTGCGCTGCGCGGTATCCCGGCGCTGCCTGCGGGCGGGGCGCATATTCGCGTCACCTTCCAGGTGGATGCGGACGGTCTGCTGAGCGTCACGGCGATGGAAAAATCCACCGGCGTGGAATCGTCCATTCAGGTGAAGCCGTCCTACGGCCTGACCGATGGCGAAATCGCCTCCATGATTCAGGACTCAATGAGCTACGCCGAGCAGGATGTGAAGGCGCGTATGCTGGCTGAACAAAAAGTTGAAGCCGCCCGCGTGCTGGAGAGCCTGAACGGCGCGCTCGCTGCCGATGCCGCGCTGTTAAGCGCCGCTGAGCGTCAGGTGATTGACGACGCTGCCGCGCATTTAAGCGCAGTAGCAGAAGGCAATGACGCTGACGCAATAGAAGAAGCCATTAAAAACGTTGATAAACAAACCCAGGACTTTGCTGCTCGCCGCATGGACAAATCTGTCCGCGTCGCGCTGAAAGGCCAGTCCGTGGACGAGGTTTAATATGCCAAAGATTGTTATTTTGCCTCATGCGGACCTCTGTCCGGATGGCGCTGTTCTGGAAGCGAAGACCGGTGAAACCATTCTCGATGTTGCCCTGCGTGCAGGTATCGAAGTGGAACACGCCTGTGAAAAATCCTGTGCATGCACCACCTGCCACTGCATCGTGCGTGAAGGTTTCGACTCTCTCGCCGAGAGCACCGAAGACGAAGACGACATGCTGGATAAAGCATGGGGTCTGGAGCCTGACAGCCGCCTGAGCTGCCAGGCCGCGGTGACCGATGAAGATCTGGTCGTGGAGTTCCCACGCTACACCATCAACCACGCACGCGAGCATTGATATGGGACTGAAGTGGACAGACAGCCGTGAAATCGGCGAAGCGCTCTACGACGCGAACCCGGATCTCGATCCGAAGACCGTACGATTCACCGACATGCACCAGTGGATCTGCGATTTAGAAGATTTCGACGACGATCCAAACGCATCCAATGAAAAAATTCTGGAGGCGATTCTGTTAGTCTGGTTAGATGAAGCAGAATAAATAACATAACGGGCTGCCTTCAGGCGGCCCGTTTGCTAGTTGCTAATAAGGATAAATAAAATGACCGAAGCGATGAAGATTACGCTCTCTACGCAGCCAGCCGATGCGCGCTGGGGCGAGAAAGCCACCTACAGCATCAACAACGACGGCATTACCCTGCACCTGCCGGGCAACGATGATTTGGGCCTGATCCAGCGCGCCGCGCGTAAAATTGACGGCCTGGGCATTAAGCATGTGTCCCTGGAAGGCGAAGGCTGGGATACCGACCGCAGCTGGGCATTCTGGGCTGGCTACAAAGGGCCGAAAGGCACCCGCAAAATCGAGTGGGCTAACCTCGACGAAGCCGGTCAGAAAGAGCTGGAAAGCCGCCTGCAAATCATCGACTGGGTGCGCGACACCATCAACGCCCCGGCGGAAGAGCTCGGTCCTGAGCAACTGGCGCAGCGCGCGGTTGACCTGCTGTGCGGCGTGGCGGGCGAGAAAATGTCCTACCGCATCACCAAAGGTGAAGACCTGCGCGAGCAGAACTACATGGGCATCCACACCGTGGGCCGTGGTTCTGAGCGTCCTCCGGTCCTGCTGGCGCTGGATTACAACCCAACCGGCGATAAAGCGGCGCCGGTCTTTGCCTGCCTGGTGGGTAAAGGCATCACCTTCGATACCGGCGGCTACAGCCTGAAGCAGAGCGCGTTCATGGACTCCATGAAGTCCGACATGGGCGGCGCGGCAACCATCACCGGCGCGCTGGCGTTCGCCATTACCCGCGGTCTGAACAAGCGCGTGAAGCTGTATCTGTGCTGCGCGGACAACATGGTGAGCGGTAACGCCTTCAAGCTGGGCGACATCATTCGCTATCGCAACGGCAAAAACGTCGAAGTGATGAACACCGACGCCGAAGGCCGTCTGGTGCTGGCCGATGGCCTGATCGACGCGTCTGCCCAGAAGCCAGAGCTGATTATCGACATGGCGACCCTGACCGGCGCGGCAAAAACCGCCCTGGGCAACGACTACCACGCGCTGTTCAGCTTTGACGACAAGCTGGCCGCTCGCCTGCTGGCAAGCGCCGCTGCGGAAAACGAGCCGTTCTGGCGTCTGCCGCTGGCCGAGTTCCACCGCAGCCAGCTGCCGTCCAACTTTGCCGAGCTGAACAACACCGCGAGCGCGGCGTACCCGGCGGGTGCAAGCACGGCGGCAGGCTTCCTGTCCCACTTCGTTGAGAACTACCACGAAGGCTGGCTGCACATCGACTGCTCCGCAACCTACCGTAAAGCGGCGGTTGAGCAGTGGTCCGCTGGCGCGACCGGTCTGGGCGTGCGTACCGTGGCGAACCTGCTGACGGCTGAGTAATCTTTATTGCCCTCACCCTAACCCTCTCCCAGGGGGAGAGGGGATGGTTTGCTCCCTCTCCCTTGAGGGAGAGGGCTGGGGTGAGGGGAAATGCATCATCTGGAATTGTTATGTCCGAAACCAAAAACGAATTAGAAACTCTGCTGGAGCAGGCGGCGACCGAGCCCGCCCACCGTCCGGCATTTTTCCGCACGCTGCTGGAATCCACCGTCTGGGTGCCGGGCACCGCGGCGGAAGGTGAGCAGGTTGTCGAAGACAGCGCGCTGGATCTGCTGCACTGGGAGAAAGACGACGGCACGTCGGTGATCCCGTTCTTTACCTCGCTGGAAGCCCTGCAGGAAGCGGTAGAAGACGAACAGGCGTTCGTAGTGATGCCGGTGCGTACCCTGTTCGAAATGACACTTGGCCAGACGCTGTTCCTTAACGCGAAGCTGCCGACCGGGAAAGAGTTTACCCCGCGTGAAATCAGCCATCTGATAGGTGAAGAGGGCAACCCGCTCAGCACCCAGGAAGTGCTGGAAGGGGGCGAAACGCTGCTGCTGTCTGAAGTGGCCGAGCCGCCCGCGCAGATGATTGATTCCCTGACGACGCTGTTCAAAACCCTGAAACCGGTTAGACGCGCGTTTCTCTGCTCCATTAAAGAGCGTGCGGACGAGCATCCGGTTCTGCTGATTGGTATTGAGGCGGACGGCGATATCGACGATATCATTCAGGCCGCGGGAAGCGTGGCGACCGACACGCTGCCGGGCGATGAGCCGATTGATATCTGCCAGGTGAAGAACGGTGAGAAGGGCATCAGCCACTTTATTACCGAGCACATCACCCCGTTCTACGAGCGTCGCTGGGGCGGCTTCCTGCGCGATCTCAAAACCAACCGCATCATCTGATTACGGCGGGGTGAATATCACCCCGTTGCTTCCAGCAGCAGTAAATCCATCAGCAGCACCAGATTCGACTCAAACGACGTCACCCCCGCGGCTTCGGCGGCGAAGTGCACCGCTTCGTCATAGAGGGCAAAATGCACGTCCGCCATCCCCGCCAGCGTATTGGCCGAGGCGCGGGTAAACGCGACGATCGTCATACCGACGTTTTTGGCAATCCGCGCTTTATCCAGCACCTGCTCCGTTTCACCGCTGCGCGAGACGGCAATAAACACCTGATAGCGGGCGGCGTTGCTGAGGAAAATATTCCGGCTGTCCCCCGGCCCGGAGATAAACGCCGTTTTGCCCAGCACCTGCAGCTTCTTGGTCAGGTACTCCGCAAACAGATAGGAAAACCCGGCCCCGTAGAGAAAGAAGCTCTCTTTCTGGCGCAGCAGGTCGGCAAACTGCTGGCGCTTTTCCTGCGTGACCCACTGGAAGGTGTGCTGATAGTTGGCGATAAACTGATTAAACAGCGCCGGGAGTTCAGGAAGCGACTGCCCCTGGGCGGCAATATGCGGCGTGCCGGAGAGCAGCTGCTTGCAGTGCCAGATAAACTCGCTAAAGCCGCTGAACCCCAGCTTCTGACACAGCCGCATGATGGTGGCGGTAGAAACAAACGTCGCCTGCGCCAGCTCGCGTACCGTGATGTTGCCCACCAGCAGCGGGTGCTCCGTGAGGTGGGCGAGGACGCGATACTCCGCGCGGGTCAGCGACGCCCCGCGCGTTAACAGCGTGGCCAGGCGGTTATCCATTATTTCGCGGGTTCGACAGGCAGATCGTCCCGCGCACCCCATTCGCTCCAGGCGCCGTCGTAAAGCGTGACGTCGCTCGCGCCGAGCGTGGCGAGCGCCAGGATCGCCACGCAGGCCGTTACGCCGGAGCCGCAGCTGGCAATAATCGGACGATGTAAATCCACGCCAGCACGGTCAAAAATGGCGCGCAGTTCGTCGGTGGTTTTCAGCTCGCCCTCAAACACCAGATCGCCCCACGGCACGTTCAGCGCCCCCGGAATATGTCCGCGCTTCAGCCCCGGACGCGGTTCATCCGCTTCGGCATTGAAGCGCGGAGCAGGACGGGCATCGACGATTTGCGCCGTTTTTTCATGGCTCACGACCAGCACGTCGGTCAGGCGTTTCACCACGTGCGCGTCGAACGTGGCGTCGAATTCGCCTTCCGGAAGCGTCACGTCACCCTGCTGGAGCGGCAGCTCGTCGCGCTTCCAGCTCGCCAGCCCGCCCGCCAGAATAGAGACTTTTTCCACGCCGAAGTTCTTCAGCATCCACCATGCGCGCGGGGCGGAGAAGAGGTTACCTTCATCATAAACAACGAGGTGTTTGTCTTTGCTGACGCCCAGCTCGCGCATCGCCACAGAAAACGCTTCCGGGCGCGGCAGCATGTGCGGCAGGGGAGAGTTGCGATCGGAGAGGGCTTCGATATCAAAAAATACTGCGCCAGGAAGATGTCCGGCACGGTATTCCGCGACCATATCGCGAAGGTGTTCCTGCCCGGCCGGGGCCATACGCGCGTCAATAATCTGAACTTCCGGATCGTCACCGTGCTCAATCAGCCAGTCGGCGGCGACAAAATATGAGGTGGACATGGGTTGCCTCCATTCTTTTCCGTAAAAAAGGATTGTCGGTGTTTTTTCTGACACCGACAAGCAAACCACGTTCAACTCGCGAGCAAGCCCCTATTTTTTCACCGTTTCGCCGTCCTGCCAGGCTTTTTGCAGCGCAGGCCAGTAGTCGCGGTTGGCCTCGATCATCTCATCCAGAATCGCTTTTGCATGCTCCATGGTTGGCACGGTGCGGTTGAGGGTGAACGCCTGCAGGGCTTTCTCATAGCTGCCCTCGATGGTGGCCTCCACCAGCAGTTGTTCAGAAGCGAGCTGCTGTTGCAAAAGGGTCTGATGGAACAGCGGCACCTGACCGACGCGAATCGGTTCCGGGCCTTCGGAGGTGATATAAGCGGGCACCTCCACCACGGCATCGTAAGGCAGGTTGGTAATCGCCCCGCGGTTTTCCACCATCACCAGATGGCGGCTCCGCAGGTTAAAGGCCAGCGAGCAGGCAACATCGACGATAAACTCGCCGTGAACGCCCACGTGGAAGGCATCCGGCAGGATCCCGGTGCGCTTGTATTCTTCAGCTGCGGCGAACAGCTTTTTCTCGCGCCCGTCCATCACTTCATTGGCGCGGGTATAGTCCGGGTTCTGATGCTCGACGATCTGGTTCGGCATCAGGTAGTACTGCAGATACGGGTTCGGCAGATACTCCGGGAAGTTGTCCATGATCGGCTTAATGTTGCGCCAGGTTTTGACCCACGAAGGATCGGAATGCTGCGGATCGGTTTTAGCCGCATCTTCCGTCAGCAGGCCAAACTTCGCGATATGTTTACGCAGCTCGGGAAGCTTGTCTTCGCCGTCCACCAGCACGCGGGTAAACCAGCCGAAGTGGTTCAGGCCGAAGTAGTCCACCTCCAGCCTGCGGCGATCGACACCCAGAATCGCCCCCATATTGCGCATCGCGGCGACAGGCATATCGCAGATGTTCAGCACCCGCGCATCTGGCCGCAGCCGGCGCACGCCCTCCGCGACGATCGCCGCCGGGTTGGAGTAGTTCACGATCCAGGCTTTTTCGTGCGCGTAGCGATCCACCAGATCGATAAGCTCCACCATCGGCAGGATCGTGCGCAGTCCGTAGGCCAGGCCACCGGGTCCGCACGTTTCCTGGCCGACCACGCCGTGGCGCAGCGGGATCTTCTCATCCTGCTCGCGCATCTTGTACTGGCCGACGCGCATCTGGGCGAAGACGAAATGCGCGCCGCTGAACGCCACTTCCGGATCACCGGTGACGGTAAATTTGATGCTCTGACTGTGGTCGCGAATGACCTTCTCGACGACGGGCGCAATGGTGTTCTGGCGCGCCTCGTCGATGTCATAAAGGCGGATTTCGGCTAGCGGGAAATCCTGCAGGCGCACCATCAGGCTTTTCACAATGCCCGGCGTGTAGGTGCTACCGCCGCCGGCAATCGACAGAATGAATGGGGGTGTAAACATCTTTAGCTCCTTTCAGAGAAACGTCTCAACGGCTTCTCGCATTTTTTTGACGTGCAGCCCGTAGACCACCTGAACGT
The DNA here is from genome assembly GCF_019443845.1 of Enterobacter sp. DNB-S2. Taxonomy (NCBI): domain Bacteria; kingdom Pseudomonadati; phylum Pseudomonadota; class Gammaproteobacteria; order Enterobacterales; family Enterobacteriaceae; genus Enterobacter; species Enterobacter sp. DNB-S2. Next base: position 4,151,964 of record NZ_CP050520.1, on the reverse strand, counting down.
TGTTACCTTGTTTGATAATCCCTTTCGCGCCGGTCGCCTTGAGCCGCGGCTCGTCGATAATGGCGACGTCCTTCACCGTGACGCGTAAGCGGGTGTAGCAGTTGTCCACCACCTCAATATTTTCCCGGCCGCCCAGACCCGTCACGATGGATTCGCCCAGCCCGTCGTTATTGCCCTTCGCCTGGTACTCCTGCTTGCTGTAGAGGCGCGTCTCCCGATCGTCATCCTCACGGCCCGGCGTTTTCATGTTGAAGCGCAGGATCAGGAAGCGGAACACCACGAAGTAGAGGGCGAACATGATCAGCCCGACCACGATATACATCGGCCAGTTGGACTTCTCCGTGCCGAGCGGCAGGTTGTAGAGGATGAAGTCGATAATCCCGTTGGCGCCGATGGCGTGAACGCCCAGCAGCGAGAACAGCATCATGCCGATGCCGGTCAGCACCGCGTGCACCACGAAGAGCAGCGGAGCGACGAACAGGAAGGAGAACTCAATCGGCTCGGTCACGCCGACCAGCAGCGAGGTCAGCGCCGCCGGGATCAGAATGGCTTTCGCAATGGCTTTACGCTCCGGCTTTGCGGTCATATACATCGCCAGGGCTGCGGCAGGCAGGCCGAACATCTTGCTGATGCCGCGCGCGTCCCACACCACGGTGCTGCTGAGCTGCTTCACGTCCGGGCAGGCCATCTCGGCGAAATAGATATTGCGTGCGCCCTGATAGGTTGCGCCGCACACCTCCTGCGTGCCGCCCAGCTCGGTATAGAGGAACGGGGTATAAACCAGATGGTGCAGGCCGGTGGGGACCAGAATACGTTCCAGGAAACCGTAGATTGCCACGCCCAACGGCCCGGAGCCTTTGATGGCCAGCGCCAGGGCGCTAATGCCGTGCTGGGCATACGGCCACAGTTCACTCATCACCACGCCGAGCAGCATGGAGACGGGGAGCATGACGATGGCGACAAAACAGTGGCCGGAGTAAATCGCCATCGCGCCGTTAAACTGTACGCTGGAGTATTTGTTGTACAGATATCCGGAGAGCGCCCCGGTCAGGATCCCGGCAAAAACGCCCATCTCCAGCACCTGCACGCCCAGTACCATGGTCTGCCCGGCCGCTTTCATCTGGGCCGCTGGCGCCAGCGCGCCCTGCAGCTGTAGCGTGACGTTCATGGCGTTGATGAACACGACAAAGGTCACCAGACCAATCAGCGCGGCATAGCCTTTATCACGCGTCGCCAGACCAATCGGGATCCCGATGGCAAACACCAGCGCCAGGTTGACCAGCACCGACACGGCAGATTTCGCGATAAGCTGACCAAGGTGCTGAATCAGCGGATGGCCCAGAAACGGCAGGTATTCAGCGAGATTACCGTTACCCAGCACGTTACCAAAGGCGATAAACAGACCGACGATCGGTAAGATAAGTACCGGTCCGTACAATGATTTTCCGAAATTTTGTAGGGCGTTCACGGCTCGTTTCATGGCTTTCTCTCTTTTTGAACCGCGCACTCGGGGTGCGTCATGGTCATAAAACTAGCAGCCTTCGGGCGAGCTTAGCCAGCTATCTTCTTGTTTTAAAAACAAATGACTTGAAAGGTAACATGTGACGTTATGTGCTGTGATCGCGGTTCCATCACGGCGTAGCGGCGTGATGCCGTTCTGCGAGGCGCTTTCCAGATTTTAAAATTGGCCTTTTTGAATTAATGAAACTTGCGGATAATACTTATCCGGACGACGACCAACAGGCTCCTTGGGCCAGGGACAAAGGATGAAACCGTTTCGCTTAGCCGCGCTCTCTCTTGCGCTGCTCACCACGTTTACGCTTGTCGGCTGTGATAACAGCGACGATAAAACTCAGGCTGCGGCTCCCGCGGCATCCACCGCATCCACACCGAAAGCTGCAGAAAAGCCCAATGCTGAAACGCTGGCTAAACTGGCTGCCCAGACTCAGGGAAAAGCGCTGACGTTGCTGGATACCTCAGAAGTTCAGCTCGACGGTGCCGCCACGCTGGTGCTGACCTTTTCTGTTCCGCTGAATCCCGATCAGGATTTCGCCAAAACGGTGCATGTCGTGGACAAGAAAAGCGGCAAGGTTGACGGGGCGTGGGAACTTGCGCCTAACCTGAAAGAGCTTCGCCTGCGCCATCTGGAGCCTAACCGCAACCTGGTCGTCACCGTTGAACGTGACCTGCAGGCGCTGAACAAGGCGACGTTCGGCATTGATTATGAAAAAGCCCTGACTACCCGGGACATTGAACCCACCGTTGGTTTTGCCAGCCGCGGCTCGCTCCTGCCGGGCAAGGTGGTGGAAGGTCTGCCGGTGATGGCGCTCAACGTCAACAATGTTGATGTCAACTTTTACCGCGTGAAGCCGGAATCGCTGGCCTCCCTTGTCAGTCAGTGGGAGTACCGTAACTCGCTGACCAACTGGGAGTCCGATAACCTGCTGAAGATGGCGGAGCTGGTTTACACCGGTCGATTCGATCTTAATCCGGCGCGCAACACGCGCGAAAAATTGCTGTTGCCCCTGAAGGATATTAAACCGCTCCAGCAGTCTGGCGTTTATATCGCGGTCATGAACCAGGCTGGACACTACAACTACAGCAACGCCGCAACGCTCTTTACCCTAAGCGATATTGGCCTGTCCGCTCACCGTTACCATAACCGCCTGGATATCTTCACTCAGAGTCTGGAAAACGGTGCGGCGCAGTCCGGCGTGGCCGTCACGCTGCTAAACGATAAAGGCCAGACTCTCGCCGAGGCGAAGAGCGATGCCGACGGTCATGCGAAGCTTGAAACGGACAAAGAAGCCGCGCTGATTCTGGCGAGCAAAGACGGCCAGACCACGCTGCTTGACCTCAAGCTTCCGGCGCTGGATCTGGCGGAGTTCGATATTGCCGGTAGCCCCGGCTACAGCAAGCAATTCTTCATGTTTGGCCCGCGCGATCTCTATCGTCCGGGTGAAACGGTGATCCTCAACGGCTTACTGCGCGACAGTGACGGTAAGCCGCTTCCCGATCAGCCCGTGAAGCTTGACGTGCTGCGCCCGGATGGACAGGTCGCGCGTACGATTGTCGTCAAGCCAGAGAACGGGCTCTATCGCTTTAACTATCCGCTGGACAGCGGGGCGCAGACCGGTATGTGGCATATCCGCGCCAACACGGGCGATAACCTGCAGCGCCTGTGGGACTTCCACGTCGAAGACTTCATGCCCGAGCGTATGGCGCTCAACCTGAGCGGACAAAAAACGCCGGTTTCACCGCAGGATAACGTGGACTTTAACGTGGTGGGCTATTATCTGTATGGCGCACCGGCCAACGGTAATTCTCTGCAGGGCCAGCTTTTCCTGCGTCCGCTGCGTGACGCGGTGGCTGCGCTGCCGGGCTTCCAGTTTGGCGATATCGCTGAGGAGAACCTGAGCCGCAGTCTGGATGAAGTTCAGCTTACGCTGGATGAGCAGGGGCGTGGGCAGGTTTCTACCGAAAGCCAGTGGAAAGAGGTCCACTCTCCGCTGCAGCTGATCCTGCAGGCCAGCCTGCTGGAGTCGGGCGGCCGTCCGGTGACGCGTCGCGCTGAGCAGGCCATCTGGCCAGCGGCTGAGCTGCCGGGTATCCGCCCTCAGTTCGCCAGTAAAGCCGTTTACGACTACCGCACCGATACCACCGTCAACCAACCGATTGTTGACGAGAACGGCAACGCCAGCTTCGACATCGTTTATGCCGATGCCAGCGGAGCGAAAAAGGCGGTTTCCGGTTTACAGGTACGCCTGATCCGTGAGCGCCGCGACTACTTCTGGAACTGGTCTGAGAGCGAAGGCTGGCAGTCTCAGTTCGATCAGAAAGATCTGGTTGAAGGCGAGCAGGAGCTGACTCTCAAGGCCGACGAGACGGGTAAAGTCACCTTCCCGGTGGAGTGGGGCTCATACCGTCTGGAAGTTAAAGCGCCTGATGAGATGGTCAGCAGCGTGCGCTTCTGGGCAGGCTACAGCTGGCAGGATAACAGCGACGGCACCGGGGCTGCACGTCCTGACCGCGTGACGCTGAAACTGGATAAGCCAGCCTATCAGCCAGGCGATACCATTAACCTGCACATTGCAGCGCCGTCAGCAGGTAAGGGCTATGCGATGATTGAGTCCAGCGAAGGGCCGCTGTGGTGGAAAGAGATCGACGTACCGGCAAACGGGCTCGATCTCGCTATCCCGGTCGACAAAGCCTGGAAACGTCACGATCTCTACCTGAGTACGCTGGTGGTGCGTCCTGGTGATAAATCCAAATCCGCCACGCCGAAACGCGCGGTCGGCCTGCTGCATCTGCCGATGGGCGATGAAAATCGCCGTCTGAACATTGCGCTCGATAACCCGCAGAAAATGCGTCCAAACCAGACGCTCTCTGTGAAGGTGAAAGCCAGCGTGAAAGAGGGTGCGGTTCCGCAGAAAATGAACGTACTGGTCTCGGCGGTTGACAGCGGCGTGCTGAACATCACCGATTACGTTACGCCCGATCCGTGGCAGGCTTTCTTCGGTCAGAAACGCTACGGCGCGGATATCTACGATATCTACGGCCAGGTCATCGAAGGGCAGGGCCGCCTGGCCGCGCTGCGCTTTGGTGGTGACGGTGATGAGCTGAAGCGCGGCGGTAAGCCGCCGGTGAACCACGTCACCATTATTGCCCAGCAGGCACAGCCGGTTACGCTGGATGCCAACGGAGAAGGCACGATTACGCTGCCGATTGGTGATTTCAACGGCGAGCTGCGTCTGATGGCGCAGGCCTGGACGGAAGACGATTTCGGCAGCAGCGAAAGCAAGGTTGTGGTGGCTGCGCCGGTCATTACCGAGCTTAACACGCCGCGCTTCCTGGCAAGCGGGGACACCTCGCGGCTGACGCTGGATCTCACCAACCTGACGGACAAGCCGCAAACGCTGAACGTCGCCCTGACCGCGACAGGAAAACTGTCGCTGGAAGGCTCGCAGCCGCAGCCGGTTCAGTTGTCTCCTGGCGCGCGCAGTACCCTGTTTATTCCGGTGCGAGCGCTGGACGGTTATGGTGATGGTGAGGTGACAGCACAGGTTACGGGCCTGCAACTTCCGGGCGAGACTTTCGCACCGCAGCAGAAGAGCTGGAAAATCGGCGTGCGGCCGGCATTCCCGGCGCAGACGGTGAATACCGGTACCATGCTGAACCCCGGCGAGTCCTGGACCGCACCGGCGCAACATAGTAACGGTTTCTCTCCTGCTATCCTGCAGGGGCAACTGCTGCTGAGCGGCAAACCACCGCTTAACCTGGCGCGCTATATTCGCGAGCTGCAGGCGTATCCGTATAGCTGCCTGGAGCAGACCACCAGTGGCCTGTTCCCGTCGCTCTACACCAACGCGGCGCAGCTGACTGCACTTGGCATCAAGGGCGACACCGATGACAAGCGCCGTGCAGCGATTGATATTGGCATCTCCCGTCTGCTGCAGATGCAGCGTGAAGACGGTGGTTTTGCGCTATGGGATAAAAACGGTCCGGAAGAGTACTGGCTGACGGCCTACGTGACCGACTTCCTGGTGCGCGCGGGCGAGCAGGGTTACAGCGTACCTGCCGATGCAGTGAATAACGCCAATAACCGCCTGCTGCGCTACCTGCAGGATCCGGGCATGATGTCCATTCGCTACAGCGACGATACTCAGGCCAGCAAGTTTGCCGTGCAGGCCTATGCCGCGCTGGTGCTGGCACGTCAGCAAAAAGCGCCGCTGGGCGCGCTGCGTGAAATCTGGGATCGCCACGGGCAGGCGGCTTCCGGGCTTCCGCTGATGCAGCTGGGCATGGCGCTCAAACTGATGGGCGATGCGCCGCGAAGCCAGCAGGCGCTGGATCTGGCGCTCAAAACATCGCGTAACGACAGCAAAACCTGGATGGCCGATTACGGCAGCCAGCTTCGCGATAACGCGCTGATGCTCTCTCTTCTGGAGGAGTACAAGCTGCTGCCTGATGCGCAAAATACGCTGCTGAATGCCCTGTCTGAACAGGCCTTCAGCCAGCGCTGGCTGTCAACGCAGGAGAGCAATGCGCTGTTCCTGGCTGGACGCTCGCTACAAACCCTGTCTGGTGCGTGGCAGGCGAAAACTTCGCTGTCTGAGACCGCATCAGGCGGCGATAAGTCACTGGTGCAAAACGTGAGCGGCGACCAGCTTGGCGCGCTGCAGGTGACTAACACCGGCACAGCGCCGCTGTGGGTACGCCTGGACAGCACCGGTTATCCGGAATATGCCCCTCAGCCGAGCTCGAACGTGCTGCAGGTTGAACGTCATATCCTGGCAACCGACGGCAGCAGTAAATCGCTCTCCTCGCTGAAGAGCGGTGAGCTGGTGCTGGTGTGGCTGGACGTTAAAGCCAGCCAGAACGTGCCGGATGCGCTGGTGGTGGATCTGCTCCCTGCGGGTCTGGAGCTCGAAAACCAGAACCTGGCGAGCAGCAGCGCCAGCCTGCAGGACAGCGGCAGTGAGGTTCAGAACCTGCTCAGCCAGATGCAGCAGGCGGATATTCAGCATATGGAGTTCCGCGACGACCGCTTTGTGGCTGCCGTGCCGGTAAACGAAGGTCAGCCGGTCACGCTGGTTTATCTGGCCCGCGCCGTGACGCCGGGAACCTATCAGGTGCCGGTCCCGATGGTGGAGTCTATGTACGTTCCGCAGTGGCGGGCAACGGGGGCGGCCAGCGGCCCGCTGATTGTTGTTCCGTAATATGCGAATGGCACGTCTGACACGCTCCCGCTGGCTATGGCTGGCGGGAGCGCTTCTCATTTTATGGGGGCTGATTGTCGCCGCCGACCGCCTGTGGCCGTTGCCTCTGAAAGAGGTTAATCCCGCCCGGGTGGTGGTAGATGAGAAGGGCACGCCGCTCTGGCGTTTTGCCGATAGCGACGGGATCTGGCGCTACCCGGTTACCATTGAAGAGGTCTCTCCCCGCTACCTTGAGGCGCTGATCCAATATGAAGATCGCTGGTTCTGGGATCACCCAGGCGTAAACCCGCTCTCTGTCCTGCGCGCTGCCTGGCAGGATCTCAGTTCTGGCAAAGTCGTCTCTGGTGGAAGCACGCTCACCATGCAGGTGGCACGCCTGCTGGACCCGCATCCGCGCACCTTTGGCGGCAAAGTTCGTCAGCTCTGGCGGGCGATGCAGCTGGAGTGGCATCTTTCCAAACGCGACATTCTCACCCTTTACCTCAACCGCGCTCCGTTTGGCGGCACGCTGCAGGGCGTCGGGGCGGCAAGCTGGACCTATCTCGGCAAACAGCCGTCGCAGCTCAGCTATTCCGAAGCGGCGCTGCTGGCGGTACTGCCGCAGGCACCCAGCCGCTTGCGTCCGGACCGCTGGCCTGAACGGGCCGAGGCGGCGCGCAACAAAGTGCTCGACCGCATGGTAACGCAGGGCGTCTGGTCCGCGAAGCAGGTTAAAGAATCACGGGAAGAATCGGTATGGCTGGCGCCCCGACAGATGCCGCAGCTGGCGCCGCTCTTTGCGCGCATGATGCTCGGCAAAAGCCGCGACGCAAAAATTGTCACCACGCTGGATGCCGGACTGCAGCGGCAGCTGGAAGAGCTGGCGATGAACTGGAAATCTCGCCTGCCGGCACGCAGCTCGCTGGCGATGATCGTCGTGGATCACACCGATATGAAAGTGCGCGGCTGGGTCGGCTCGGTGGATATTAACGATGACACGCGTTTTAGCCACGTGGATATGGTCAATGCGATCCGATCCCGGGGATCGGTGTTAAAGCCCTTTATTTACGGTATGGCGCTGGACGATGGCCTGATCCATCCCGCCTCGCTGCTCCAGGACGTTCCCAGAAAAACCGGTGATTATCGCCCCGGGAATTTTGACAGTGGGTTCCACGGACCGGTCAGCATGAGTGAAGCGCTGGTGCGCTCCCTCAACCTGCCCGCGGTACAGGTACTGGAAGCCTACGGGCCAAAACGTTTTGCCGGGATGCTGAGCAACGCAGGCTTGCCGCTGATCCTGCCTGCGGGGGCGCAGCCAAATCTGTCCCTGATCCTCGGAGGGGCAGGCGCCCGGCTGGCCGATATCGCCGCGGCCTACAGCGCGTTTGCCCGACACGGTAAGGCGGGAAGGCTGCGGTTACAGCCGGGCGATCCGCTCATTGAACGTCCGCTGCTGTCGCAAGGCTCGGCGTGGATTATTCGCCGTATTCTGGCGAACGAGGCGCAGCCGCTGCCGGATAATGCATTACCGCAGATCGCGCCGCTGGCATGGAAAACCGGCACCAGCTACGGCTACCGTGATGCATGGGCTATTGGTCTTAATGCCCGCTACGTAATAGGCATCTGGACAGGCCGACCGGACGGCACGCCCGTAGCGGGGCAGTTTGGTTTCGCCAGCGCAGTTCCACTCTTAAATCAGGTCAATAACCTGCTTCAGTCACGCTCAACGGTAGACGAAGCCCGCCTGCCGCGCGACCCGCGTCCGGAGAGCGTCGGGCGGGGCGTGATCTGCTGGCCGGGCGGCCAGTCGCTGCCGGAAGGAAGCGAAAACTGTCGGCGTCGCCTGTCGACCTGGCTGCTGGAAGGGAGTGAACCGCCCACGCTGTTATTGCCCGAACAGGAAGGCTTACGCGGCATTCGTTTCCCGGTCTGGCTGGATAAAACGGGTAAACGCGTGGCGGCAGATTGCCCTGATGCAACTGAAAAAGTCCTGGATGTCTGGCCGCTGCCGCTGGAGCCGTGGCTGCCGGCGACCGAGCGTCGCGCGGTACGGGTCCCTCCTTCCTCAACCACCTGTCCTCCGCTGTCGCAGGACGCACCTGCGCCACTCATCCTGACAGGCGTGCGTGAAGGGGCCGTCATCAAACGTCTGCCGGGGGAATCCCGCGTTTCGCTGCCGCTTCAGGCGACCGGCAGTAGCGGTGAGCGCTGGTGGTTTTTGAACGGTGAACCGCTGAATGTGAAGGGAAGAGTTTACACATTACAGCTTGATAAATCGGGCGATTATCAGTTGCTCGTTATGGATGAGACCGGTCAGGTCGCGACGGTGAATTTTACGCTGCAGTGACCTGAAAATAGCTTTCTGATGTGAGCTGTTGCTAAAACTCGTCTTATTTTAAAAAAATGTTACCTGAATCCATAGGCAATGGCGCTATTGCTCATTATAATCCGCGCCACACCATACTCAGGTATGCAAAACAACAGAACATTGACAGAGGTTATCATGGCTATTGAACGTACTTTTTCCATCATCAAACCAAACGCGGTGGCAAAAAACGTTATTGGCAGCATCTTCGCTCGCTTTGAATCTGCAGGGTTCAAAATTGTTGGCACCAAAATGCTGCACCTGACCGTTGAGCAGGCTCGCGGTTTCTACGCTGAGCACGAAGGTCGCCCATTCTTTGACGGCCTGGTTGAGTTCATGACCTCCGGTCCAATCGTGGTATCCGTGCTGGAAGGCGAAAACGCAGTACAGCGTCACCGTGACCTGCTGGGCGCAACCAACCCGGACAACGCGCTGGCAGGTACTCTGCGCGCTGACTACGCAGACAGCTTCACCGAGAACGGTACCCACGGTTCTGACTCTGTTGAATCTGCTGCACGCGAAATCGCTTTCTTCTTCGCAGAAGGCGAAGTGTGTCCACGCACCCGTTAATTTAACGGTTTCGTTTACACATTATTTTCGTAAATGCCGCGTCCAGACGTGGCATCCCTGCGCCAGACTTTGTACAATGCAACGCCCCGGACGAGCAGACTGCTTTCCGGGGCGTTTCTATTCAACCCTCCATGGGCCATAACGTGTAACAACGAGGCCGGAAAATATTATGTCTGAATTAGTGAATACCTCCGAAGTCGCCATTCCTGCGGTTCCCAATAAAAATGGAAAAATCAACCTGCTGGATCTGAACCGTCAGCAGATGCGCGAGTTCTTTAAAGAGATGGGCGAAAAGCCGTTTCGTGCCGATCAGGTCATGAAGTGGATGTACCATTACTGCAGCGACAATTTTGATGACATGACTGACATCAACAAGGTCCTGCGCAACAAGCTCAAGGAAGTGGCTGAAATCCGCGCACCGGAAGTGGTGGAAGAGCAGCGCTCAGCGGATGGCACCATCAAATGGGCGATTGCGGTAGGCGATCAGCGCGTTGAGACCGTCTACATCCCGGAAGAAGACCGCGCCACGCTGTGTGTCTCCTCTCAGGTAGGCTGTGCGCTGGAGTGTAAATTCTGCTCAACCGCGCAGCAAGGCTTTAACCGTAACCTGCGGGTATCAGAAATTATCGGCCAGGTCTGGCGTGCCGCGAAAATCGTCGGTGCGGCAAAAGTAACCGGTACGCGTCCTATCACCAACGTGGTGATGATGGGGATGGGTGAGCCGCTGCTGAACCTGACCAACGTCGTTCCGGCGATGGAAATCATGCTGGATGACTTCGGTTTTGGTCTGTCCAAGCGTCGCGTCACGCTGTCTACCTCAGGCGTTGTGCCTGCGCTGGACAAGCTGGGCGATATGATTGACGTTGCGCTGGCGATCTCCCTGCATGCACCAAACGACGAAATTCGTGACGAAATTGTGCCGATCAACAAAAAGTACAATATCGAAACCTTCCTCGCTGCGGTGCGTCGCTATCTGGAGAAATCCAACGCCAACCAGGGCCGCGTCACCATCGAGTACGTGATGCTTGACCACGTCAACGACGGTACCGAACATGCGCATCAGCTGGCTGAACTGCTGAAAGATACGCCATGCAAAATCAACCTGATCCCATGGAACCCGTTCCCGGGCGCGCCGTATGGCCGTAGCTCGAACAGCCGTATCGACCGTTTCTCCAAGGTGCTGATGGAGTATGGTTTCACCACCATCGTGCGTAAAACCCGTGGTGATGACATTGATGCAGCATGCGGACAGCTGGCAGGTGATGTTATTGACCGTACCAAACGTACCCTGCGTAAACGCATGCAGGGCGAGACGATCGCGGTTAAAGCTGTTTGATTATTATGCACTCACGGCGCATTATCTGCGCCGTGAAGCCTGGTCTTACTGAATAATCAGTCAGATTCGTGATGACTGAACAATAATTACGGTGCGTTTCATCCGACTTTCGGGCAGTATGTAACGACGTAACAACAGTTTAGCCGTACGGGCAGGGCTGTACTGTCATCTCCGGGCTGACAGTCTTATACTCTCTGTTCAAGGTTAACTGACCAGAAGTTTCGCGGTGCGGGTGGCATTGTGACTCACCGGCACCTGAACCCTTATTTTTCACGTACCAGTAGTTGTAGCGAATGAATACTGAAGCCACTCACGACCAACATGAAGCACTCTCCACTGGCGTTCGTCTTCGCAACGCCCGTGAACAACTCGGACTCAGCCAGCAAGCCGTTGCGGAACGCTTGTGCCTGAAGGTTTCCACGGTTCGCGATATTGAAGAAGATAAGGCGCCTGCCGATCTGGCTTCAACGTTCTTGCGCGGTTATATCCGCTCTTACGCAAAACTGGTCCATATCCCCGAAAATGAATTACTGCCAATGATGGAGAAGCAGGCACCGGTCCGTGCAGCAAAAGTTGCGCCGATGCAGACCTTCTCCCTGGGGAAACGTCGTAAAAAACGCGATGGCTGGCTGATGAGCTTTACCTGGCTGGTGCTGTTTGTGGTGATTGGCCTGACGGGCGCATGGTGGTGGCAAAACCACAAAGCCCAGCAGGAAGAGATCACCACCATGGCCGATCAATCCTCTGCTGAACTCAACCAGGCCGGAAGTGAGAATTCCCAGAACGTGCCGCTGAATACCGACGGTGCAGCGTCCTCCAGCGAGCCACAGACCGCAGCGCCAGAAGCGTCGGCGACCGATGCAGCACAGGCTCCGGCAGCAACGGCTAACACCGCTGCGCCGCAGGCTCCGGCAGCAACGGCTAACACCGCTGCGCCGCAGGCTCAGGATCAAAACGCGGTTGTCGCCCCTTCTCAGGCGAATGTTGATACTGCGGCGAACGCGCCTGCGGCTACTCAGCCTGCAGACAATAGCGCAGCGTCTCTGCCAACCAGCCCGGCGGGTACGGCAACAGCAGCCGATCCCAACGCGCTGGTGATGAACTTCAGCGCCGACTGCTGGCTGGAAGTGACTGACGCGACAGGTAAAAAACTGTTCAGCGGCCTGCAGCGTAAAGATGGCACGTTAAACCTAACCGGCCAGGCTCCCTATAAACTTAAAATCGGCGCTCCGGCAGCGGTACAGATCCAGTATCAAGGAAAACCTGTCGACCTGAGCCGCTTTATCAGAACTAACCAGGTTGCACGTCTTACCGTTAATGCCGAACAATCAGCAGCACAGTAACAGACGGGCAACGCGGGAGATTTTTCATGCATAACCAGGCTCCGATTCAACGTAGAAAATCGAAACGGATTTACGTTGGGAATGTGCCAATCGGCGATGGGGCACCTATCGCCGTTCAGTCGATGACCAATACGCGCACTACTGATGTGGAAGCGACGGTCAATCAAATCAAAGCATTAGAACGTGTAGGCGCGGACATTGTTCGCGTTTCCGTCCCAACCATGGATGCCGCTGAGGCGTTCAAACTGATCAAACAGCAGGTCAGCGTTCCGCTGGTGGCTGATATCCACTTCGACTACCGCATCGCACTGAAAGTGGCCGAATACGGCGTCGATTGCCTGCGCATTAACCCGGGCAACATCGGTAACGAAGAGCGTATCCGCATGGTCGTGGACTGCGCCCGCGATAAAAATATTCCTATCCGTATCGGCGTTAACGCCGGTTCCCTGGAAAAAGACCTGCAGGAAAAATACGGCGAGCCGACGCCACAGGCGCTGCTCGAATCCGCGATGCGTCATGTCGATCATCTCGATCGTCTTAACTTCGATCAGTTCAAAGTCAGCGTAAAAGCGTCCGACGTGTTCCTGGCGGTGGAGTCTTATCGTCTGCTGGCAAAACAGATCGACCAGCCTCTGCACCTCGGGATAACCGAAGCGGGCGGCCTGCGCAGCGGCTCTGTAAAATCTGCGATCGGTCTGGGGCTGCTGCTCTCTGAAGGGATCGGTGACACCCTGCGCGTCTCGCTGGCGGCCGATCCGGTCGAAGAGATCAAAGTCGGTTTCGATATCCTGAAATCGCTGCGCATTCGCGCGCGTGGGATCAACTTCATTGCCTGCCCAACCTGCTCGCGTCAGGAGTTTGATGTGATCGGCACGGTGAATGCCCTGGAGCAGCGTCTGGAAGACATTATCACCCCGATGGACGTCTCCATCATCGGCTGCGTGGTAAACGGTCCGGGTGAAGCACTGGTGTCAACCCTGGGCGTAACCGGCGGTAACAAGAAAAGTGGTCTCTATGAAGATGGCGTTCGTAAAGATCGTCTGGATAATAGCGACATGATCGACCAGCTTGAAGCCCGCATCCGCGCCAAAGCCGCCATGATGGACGAAACACAGCGTATCAGCGTTCAGCAGGTTGAAAAATAACGTGATGGGAAGCGTGCCGCTTCCCATGTATGATTGAACCCATTCTTTGGGTTTTTTTTGTATATAGAAAGAGAATAAACGTGGCAAAAAACATTCAAGCCATCCGCGGCATGAACGATTATCTGCCTGGCGAAACCGCCATCTGGCAGCGCATTGAAGGCACACTGAAGCAGGTGCTCGGCAGCTACGGTTACAGCGAAATCCGTTTGCCGATTGTAGAGCAGACCCCGTTATTCAAACGCGCGATCGGTGAAGTCACCGACGTGGTTGAAAAAGAGATGTACACCTTTGAGGATCGCAACGGCGACAGCCTGACCCTGCGTCCGGAAGGTACGGCGGGCTGCGTACGCGCCGGCATCGAACATGGTCTTCTGTACAATCAGGAGCAGCGCCTGTGGTATATCGGCCCGATGTTCCGCCACGAACGTCCTCAGAAAGGTCGTTATCGCCAGTTCAATCAGCTGGGCGTGGAAGTCTTTGGCCTGCAGGGCCCGGACATTGACGCCGAACTGATTATGCTGACCGCCCGCTGGTGGCGCGCCCTCGGTATCGCCGATCACGTTTCTCTTGAGTTGAACTCTATCGGTTCTCTGGAAGCACGCGCTAACTACCGCGATGCGCTGGTGGCGTTCCTGGAACAGCATAAAGAGAAGCTGGACGAAGACTGCAAACGTCGCATGTACAGTAACCCGCTGCGCGTTCTGGATTCCAAAAACGCGGATGTTCAGGCACTGCTGAACGATGCGCCTGCGCTGGGTGACTACCTTGATGAAGAATCTCGCGAACACTTCGCGGGCCTGTGCAAGCTGCTTGAAGCGGCAGGCATCGCCTATACCGTGAATCAGCGCCTGGTGCGCGGTCTGGACTACTACAACCGTACCGTGTTTGAGTGGGTGACCACCAGCCTCGGTTCTCAGGGCACCGTATGTGCGGGCGGCCGTTATGACGGTCTGGTTGAGCAGCTTGGAGGTCGCGCAGCCCCTGCTGTTGGCTTCGCGATGGGCCTTGAGCGACTTGTTTTGCTGGTTCAGGCAGTTAATCCGGAATTTAAAGCAGATTCCGTTGTCGATATATACCTGGTGGCTTCAGGCGCGGAAACGCAGTCTGCGGCGATGCAGCTTGCCGAACGCGTGCGCGATGCGCTGCCGGGCGTTAAGCTGATGACCAACCATGGCGGCGGCAACTTTAAAAAACAGTTTGCTCGTGCCGATAAGTGGGGCGCAAGTATTGCACTGGTGCTGGGCGAGTCCGAAGTGGCTAACGGCGAAGTGGTGGTGAAGGACCTGCGCTCTGGTGAGCAGACAACGGTAACGCAGGACGGCGTTGCGGCGCACTTGCGCACTCTATTGGGCTAAGGAGAAGGACTGCGTGGAAATTTACGAGAACGAACACGATCAGGTCGACGCGATTAAGCGCTTCTTTGTTGAAAACGGCAAAGCGCTGGTTGTTGGGGTTATTTTAGGTGTCGGTGCGCTGGTGGGCTGGCGTTACTGGAACAATCATCAGGCAGATTCCGCGCGCGGCGCGTCCCTGTCCTATGAAAATACCGTGAGCGCAATTCGTGCCGATCAGCCGCAAACGCTGACGGCGGCAGAAAAATTTGCGGCTGACAACAAAAACACCTACGGTGCACTGGCTGCGCTGGAAGTGGCTCAGCAGTACGTTGATAAGAACGAACTGGATAAAGCCGCTGCACAGCTCTCGCAGAGCCTTGCTGCGGCAAGCGATGAGAACCTGAAAGCGGTGATCAATCTGCGCCTGGCACGTATTCAGGTTCAGCAGAAAAAAGCTGACGATGCGCTGAAAACGCTCGATACCATCAAAGGCGAAGGTTTTGCTGCCATCGTTGCCGATCTGCGCGGTGAAGCACTGCTGAGCAAAGGTGACAAAGCGGGCGCGCGTAAAGCGTGGCAAGCTGGCGTAGAGAGCAATGCTTCACCTGCGCTGAGCGAAATGATGCAGATGAAAATAAATAATTTGTCCGTCTGAGAGGGACCCGATGCAATTGCGTAAATTACTTCTGCCAGGACTGCTTTCTGTTACGTTATTGAGTGG
The DNA here is from genome assembly GCF_019443845.1 of Enterobacter sp. DNB-S2. Taxonomy (NCBI): domain Bacteria; kingdom Pseudomonadati; phylum Pseudomonadota; class Gammaproteobacteria; order Enterobacterales; family Enterobacteriaceae; genus Enterobacter; species Enterobacter sp. DNB-S2. The sequence goes on along the minus strand of NZ_CP050520.1, from coordinate 4,136,452 downwards.
TTGTTCACTGTTCAGTGGCGAAGAAGACGTTGTGAAAATGTCCCCACTGCCGACGGTTGAAAACCAGTTTACCCCATCCACCGCGTGGGATGTCTCCGTGGGCAATGGGATTGGTGATTTCTATTCCAACCTTCATCCTGCGTATGCAGACAGCGTTGTCTATGCCGCTGACCGCAAAGGTACCGTGAAAGCGGTGAACGCCGATGACGGGAAAGAAGTATGGTCCGTTAACCTGGCGGAAAAAGACGGCTGGTTCTCCCGTAAACCTGCACTGCTGTCTGGCGGTCTGACCGTTGCCGGTGGCCATGTCTACGTGGGCAGCGAAAAAGCGCAGGTTTATGCGCTGAACAGCAGCGACGGTTCTATTGCCTGGCAAACAACCGTAGCGGGTGAATCCCTGTCTCGCCCGGTGGTGAGCGACGGCCTGGTGCTGATTCATACCAGCAACGGCCAGCTGCAGGCGCTGAACGAAGCTGACGGTCTGGTGAAATGGACCGTTAACCTGGATATGCCTGCGCTCTCTCTGCGCGGCGAATCCGCACCGGCTACCGCATTTGGTGCTGCCATTGTGGGCGGTGACAACGGTCGCGTGAGCGCCGTGCTGATGCAGCAGGGTCAGATGATCTGGCAGCAGCGTATCTCTCAGGCCACTGGCTCAACGGAAATTGACCGTCTGAGCGACGTAGACACAACGCCGGTCATTGTTAACGGTGTGGTTTACGCGCTGGCCTATAACGGCAACCTGACCGCGCTGGATCTGCGCAGCGGCCAGATCATGTGGAAACGTGAGCTGGGCTCTGTGAACGATTTCATCGTTGAGGGCAACCGCATCTATATGGTCGATCAGAACGACCGTCTGCTGGCGCTGAGCACCGAAGGCGGCGTGACGCTGTGGACGCAAAGCGATCTGCTGCACCGCCTGCTGACCGCACCGGCGCTGTACAACGGTAGCCTGGTGGTTGGCGACAGCGAAGGGTATATGCACTGGATCGATCCGGATAACGGCCGCTTTGTTGCACAGCAAAAAGTCGACAGCTCTGGCTTCCTGACCGATCCGGTTGTGGCCGACGGCAAACTGCTGATTCAGGCAAAAGACGGCACGCTGTACGCGATCACGCGTTAATTACCCGGCGGTTGTAGTATACTAAACGGCTCCTGTTCACTCAGGAGCCGTTTTGACATTTTTAAAAACGCCGCGAAAGCGACGTTATTTTGAATTTTATGAGGCTTCAAACATGGTACCTGTGGTCGCGCTTGTCGGGCGCCCTAACGTTGGAAAATCCACTCTTTTTAACCGTTTAACACGCACCCGTGATGCGCTGGTTGCGGATTTCCCGGGGCTGACGCGTGACCGTAAGTACGGTCGTGCAGAGGTGGAAGGACGTGAGTTCATCTGTATTGATACCGGTGGTATTGACGGCACAGAAGACGGCGTTGAAACCCGCATGGCGGAACAGTCGCTGCTCGCGATTGAAGAAGCGGATGTGGTGCTGTTTATGGTGGATGCGCGCGCTGGCCTGATGCCGGCGGACTCCGCTATTGCCAAACACCTGCGTTCACGCGAAAAGCCGACCTTCCTGGTGGCGAACAAAACTGACGGTATCGATGCCGATCAGGCCGTCGCGGATTTCTGGTCTCTGGGCCTGGGTGAAATCTACCCGATTGCGGCATCGCATGGCCGTGGCGTCACCAGCCTGCTGGAAACCGTTCTGCTGCCGTGGGTTGACGAAGTAAACCCGCCGGAAGAAGTAGACGAAGATGCTGAATACTGGGCGCAGTTCGAAGACGGAGAAGAGGGCGAAGAAGAGCCTGAAGACGACTTCAACCCGCAGGATCTGCCGATCAAGCTGGCCATCGTGGGTCGTCCAAACGTAGGTAAGTCTACGCTTACTAACCGTATTCTGGGTGAAGAGCGCGTGGTCGTTTACGACATGCCGGGCACCACCCGTGACAGTATCTACATTCCTATGCAGCGCGACGAGCGCGAGTATGTCCTCATCGACACCGCCGGGGTGCGTAAGCGCGGGAAAATCACCGATGTGGTGGAAAAATTCTCCGTTATCAAAACCCTGCAGGCGATCGAAGATGCCAACGTAGTGCTGCTGGTCATCGACGCACGCGAAGGTATCTCCGATCAGGATCTCTCTCTGCTCGGCTTTATCCTCAATAGTGGGCGCTCACTGGTTATCGTGGTCAACAAGTGGGATGGCCTGAGCAATGAAGTGCGCGAGCAGGTGAAAGAGACCCTCGACTTCCGTCTGGGCTTTATCGACTTCGCCCGCGTGCACTTTATCTCGGCGCTGCACGGCAGCGGTGTGGGTAACCTGTTCGAATCCGTGCGTGAAGCGTACGACAGCTCCACCCGTCGTCAGAGCACCGCGATGCTGACCCGCATCATGAACATGGCTGCAGAAGACCATCAGCCGCCTCTGGTGCGCGGCCGTCGCGTGAAGCTGAAATATGCCCACGCCGGTGGTTATAACCCGCCAATCGTAGTAATTCACGGCAACCAGGTGAAAGACCTGCCGGATTCCTACAAGCGCTATCTGATGAACTACTTCCGTAAATCGCTGGACGTAATGGGCACGCCTATCCGTATCCAGTTCAAGGAAGGGGAAAACCCGTTTGCCAACAAGCGCAACACCCTGACGCCAAACCAGATGCGTAAGCGTAAGCGATTGATTAAGCACATTAAGAAAAGCAAATAAGCTTTACCTGCCTCACGAAAGCCCGCGATTATCGCGGGCTTTTTTTTGCCAAATCATACCGCCGGTTTTCTCTGTGTGAAGTCAATCACTATTCACTATTAACCAAGTTTAAATCTAAGAAAGTAGACAATCGTCGAATTTTCATCTTAAAGTCCAGGGTCTGGTACTAGACAAAACTAGCGCCTGGTTATCAAATGGTTAACTAACTTTTCGCCGCATGTAAAAAATCGGCCAGATACGTAACTGGCCGGCGTACCTGCTGGTGTTTACAAGCACGACGACATACCTTTCGGGAGAATTATGCAATCCACTGTTAATCAAAAAGAGAGCCGAACGTTCTTCGGCCATCCGTATCCGCTCGGTTCCCTGTTCTTCACCGAGATGTGGGAGCGTTTCTCATTTTACGGCATTCGTCCGTTACTGATCCTGTTTATGGCCGCCACCGTCTATGACGGTGGGATGGGCCTGGCGCGTGAAAACGCCTCGGCGATTGTCGGTATCTTTGCCGGTACCATGTACCTGGCCGCGCTGCCGGGCGGGTGGCTGGCCGATAACTGGCTCGGTCAGCAGAGAGCCGTCTGGTACGGTTCGATCCTGATTGCGCTCGGCCACCTGTCGATCGCGCTCTCTGCGGTGATGGGGAACAACCTGTTCTTTATCGGCCTGATGTTCATCGTGCTTGGCTCAGGGCTGTTCAAAACCTGTATCTCGGTGATGGTCGGCACCCTGTATAAAAAAGGCGACGCGCGTCGTGACGGCGGTTTCTCGCTGTTCTATATGGGCATCAACATGGGCTCGTTCATCGCGCCGCTGATTTCCGGCTGGCTGATCAAAACCCACGGCTGGCACTGGGGCTTTGGTATAGGCGGTATCGGGATGCTGGTGGCGCTGATTATCTTCCGCGTGTTTGCCGTTCCGGCAATGAAACGCTATGACGGCGAAGTCGGCCTCGACTCTACCTGGAACAGCCCGGTGGTGAAGCGTAACGGCGTGGGCGTTTGGCTGCTGGCGCTGGCGGCTGGCGTGGCAACGATCGTGACGCTGATTGCGCAGGGCGTGATTGTGATTAACCCGGTCGCGGTAGCCAGCGTGCTGGTCTACGTGATTGCGGCGTCCGTTGCCCTCTACTTTATTTATCTGTTTGTCTTTGCGGGGCTGAACCGTAAAGAGCGCGCCAGGCTGTTGGTCTGCTTTATTCTGCTGATTTCAGCGGCGTTCTTCTGGTCCGCGTTTGAGCAGAAGCCAACCTCGTTTAACCTGTTTGCCAACGACTACACTAACCGCATGATTGGCGATTTTGAAATCCCGGCGGTGTGGTTCCAGTCAATCAACGCCCTGTTCATCATCCTGCTGGCACCGGTGTTTAGCTGGGCATGGCCGAAGCTCGCGAGCAAAAACATTCGTCCGAGCAGCATCACCAAGTTCGTTATTGGTATTTTGTGCGCGGCGGCAGGCTTTGGCCTGATGATGCTGGCGGCACAGAACGTGCTGAGCAGCGGTGGAGCGGGCGTGTCGCCGTTCTGGCTGGTGGGCAGCATCCTGATGCTGACGCTCGGCGAACTGTGCCTGAGTCCGATTGGCCTGGCGACCATGACGCTGCTTGCGCCGGAAAGAATGCGCGGCCAGATGATGGGGCTGTGGTTCTGCGCCAGCGCGCTGGGTAACCTGGCTGCGGGGCTGATTGGCGGCCACGTGAAGGCCGACCAGCTGGATATGCTGCCGGATCTCTTCGCTCGCTGCTCCATCGCGCTGCTGATTTGTGCCGCGGTACTGATCGTCCTTATTGTTCCGGTGCGCCGCATGCTGGAAAATGCGCAGACTAAACCGGCTGCTAACGCCTCATAAAGCTCGGTCTTGCCGGGGCGGCGTTATGCCCCGGTAAAACCCAACAGGAGAGAATATGTCGATTACCTGCCCGGAATGCCAGGCACCGCTGGAGCCCCAGAACGGGGTAGCGCACTGCGACAGCTGTAATAAAGATATTGCGCTTGAAGCCCGCTGCCCGGAGTGCCATCAGCCGCTCCAGGTATTAAAAGCCTGCGGTGCGGTGGACTATTTCTGCCAGAACGGCCACGGTCTTATCTCTAAAAAACGCGTGGAGTTTGTTCGGGCCGAAGGTTAATCGCAGACGCAGCCTTCGCCTTTCTGCCACAGCTCGACCAGCGACTCGGGGGCTTCCTGCTCGGGCACCAGCACGATGATATCGGCGTAGTGCGCCTGATTTTGCCCGGTCCAGATAATCTGGATGCGGAAATAGCGCTGGTCGCCGCTGCCGGGTGAAGAGGCTTGCCCCGGCGGCTGACCGCGTGGAAAAGCCTGCTCCAGGATGCTCACCAGGCGCTGGCGCTGGGCCTCATTGAGCGAGGAGAGCGCGATGGTGCGCTGTCCGCTCAGCTTGGGAATAAAAGCGACGCCGCCTTCCCGGGCCAGCTCAACCACGGCGTCATCCGTCAGTTCCGGAACCTGCATTTACAACACTCCCACCTGTTCCCAGGCTTGTTTAATGGCCGCACCAGCGTCGCTGCCGGAGCGTTTCTCTCCGTGCGCGATCGTCAGCTTTGCGAAGGCCTCAAAATCCGCATCCTGCGCCAGTTTGCGATCGCAAACCGTGTCGTACCAGGCATAACCCGCTTTTTCCCAGGCGTAGCCGCCGATCGCCGTAGCGGCCAGATAAAATGCCCGGTTGGGGATGCCGGAGTTCAGGTGCACGCCGCCGTTATCCTCGCGCGTTTTAATGAAATCTTTCATGTGCGCAGGCTGCGGGTCTTTGCCGAGCAGGGGATCGTCATAGGCGGTGCCGGGTTTAGACATTGAGCGCAGCCCTTTGCCGTTAATCCCTTTCGCCAGCAACCCTTCACCAATGAGCCAGTCAGCCTTATCTGCGGTTTGCTTCAGATGGTACTGTTTAACCAGCGAGCCAAACATGTCCGACAGAGACTCGTTCAGCGCGCCCGACTGTTCAAAATAGATAAGCCCGGCTTCGGTCTCGGTCACGCCGTGGCTCAACTCGTGCGCTACCACGTCGATGGCGATGGTAAAGCGGTTAAATATTTCCCCGTCGCCGTCGCCAAATACCATCTGCTGACCGTTCCAGAAGGCGTTCTGATATTCCCGGCCATAGTGAACGGTGCCGGTCAAAATAAGCCCTTTATTATCGAGCGAATCGCGCTGATATTCTTTCCAGAAGAAATCATGGGTAATACCTAAATAATCGTAGGCTTCATCCACCGCCACATCGCCGTTCGATGGCTGGCCTTCGTAACGCACCTGGGTACCCGGCAGCTCCTGGGTATGCTTCGCGTCGTAAATATCGCGCTCCAGCTGTCCGGCTTTATTCACGTGTGGCGCGGCGGGTTTGCCGGGCATGTGGGCCATCAGCGTCTGGACGTGGGTTAAGGTCTGACGGGCACAGCGCTGCTGCGGCTCGGAACCGCTTTCGATAATACGACGAAGAATATAAGGTGGAATAACGCTATGAAGATGGGGCATGCTGCTCTCCTTATTAAAAAAGGGAATAGCAGCAGTATAGTAAGTAACCGGCGAGGAATTATCCGGTTTTACGCTGACGCGTCTTTTTCACCGGTTTAATTGATTTCACTTCGCTTTCTACCCAGCCGTCGGAAAGACGCGTCGTCAGCACATCGCCGGTATTCACCTGTTTGGTCTGCTTCAGCACTTTGCCGTCCGTCGCCGTCGTCACGCTATAGCCGCGCGCCAGCGTGGAGAGGGGGCTGACCGCTTCAAGATGGGTCACCGCATTGCCAAAACGTTCGCGGGTGGTGCTCAGGCGCGCCCGGACAGTTTCCGCCAGACGATACTCCAGCTGCTGGATCCGCGTTTGCGCGCGATAAATTTTCGGCTGCGGGTTCTGCTGATTCAGGCGCTGGGTTACGCGCTGCTGGCGCGATACCGCGCGCTTGAGCTGCGCGTCCACCGCAAAGCTCATGCGCTGACGCAGGCGCTCCAGCACGGTCTGCTGACGCGCCAGACGCAGCTGCGGGTGCTGCTGCTGAAGACGATGATGAAGCTGGGTAAAGCGGCGGGTACGGTTGGCAAGGAAGTAGTCCATCGCCATCTCAAGACGCTGCTGGCCGTTCTGAATCTGACGCAGCAGCTCCAGCTGGTTCCGGCTGACCACTTCCGCCGCCGCGGACGGCGTAGGCGCGCGCAGATCCGCGACAAAATCGGCTATCGTTACGTCCGTTTCGTGGCCGACGGCGCTTACCACGGGGATCAGGCTTGCAAAGATTGCCCGCGCCACGCGCTCGTCGTTAAAGCTCCACAAGTCTTCCAGCGAGCCGCCGCCGCGCCCGACGATTAATACGTCGCACTCCTGACGGGCGTTCGCCAGCTCAATGGCGCGAACTATCTGGCCCGGAGCATCGTCACCCTGAACGGCGGTCGGGTAGATGATGACGGGCAGGGAAGGATCGCGACGCTTCAGCACGTGCAAAATATCGTGCAGTGCCGCACCGGTTTTCGAGGTGATGACCCCAACGCAGTGGGCGGGGGAGGGCAGCGGTTTTTTGTACTGCTGGTCGAACAGCCCTTCGGCAGAGAGCCTGGCTTTTAGCTGTTCATACTTCTGCTGCAGCAGGCCTTCGCCCGCAGGCTGCATGCTCTCGACGATGATCTGATAATCGCCGCGCGGTTCATACAGAGTGATATTGGCGCGAACCAGAACCTGCTGGCCGTGCTGAGGACGAAACGTCACGCGACGGTTGCTGTTGCGGAACATCGCGCAGCGCACCTGGGCGGTGTCGTCTTTTAAGGTAAAGTACCAGTGACCGGAGGACGGCTGCGTGAAGTTAGAGATCTCACCGCTGATCCAGACCTGCCCCATTTCCTGCTCAAGCAGCAAACGCACCGTCTGATTCAGGCGGCTGACGGTATAAATTGAGGGGGATTGAGAGGATAACATGTGAGCGGGATCAAATTCTAAATCAGCAAGTTATTCAGTCGATAGTAACCTGCTGAGAGGCAATCGCAAGCTTTTTTATAAAAAAGTGTAGATGCAATCGGTTACGCTCTGTATAATGCCACGGCAATATTTAACCACCCAGGTCAGAGATATTGCCCATGCTACGTATCGCTAAAGAAGCACTGACGTTTGACGACGTCCTCCTCGTTCCCGCTCACTCCACTGTTCTGCCGAATACTGCCGATCTCAGCACGCAGTTGACGAAAACCATTCGCCTGAACATTCCTATGCTCTCTGCGGCAATGGACACCGTGACTGAAGCGCGCCTGGCTATCGCCCTGGCACAGGAAGGTGGCATTGGCTTTATTCACAAAAACATGTCTATCGAACGTCAGGCGGAAGAAGTTCGCCGCGTGAAGAAACATGAATCCGGCATCGTGTCTGACCCACAGACCGTTCTGCCAACCACCACGCTGCACGAAGTGAAAGCCCTGACCGAACGTAACGGCTTTGCCGGTTACCCGGTGGTGACCGAAGAGAACGAACTGGTCGGTATCATCACCGGTCGTGACGTGCGTTTCGTGACTGACCTGAACCAGCCTGTCAGCGTCTACATGACGCCAAAAGAGCGTCTGGTTACCGTTCGCGAAGGTGAAACCCGCGACGTGGTGCTGGCAAAAATGCACGAAAAACGCGTTGAAAAAGCGCTGGTTGTTGACAGCAGCTTCCACCTGCGCGGCATGATCACCGTTAAAGATTTCCAGAAAGCAGAACGTAAGCCTAACGCCTGTAAAGACGAGCATGGCCGTCTGCGCGTTGGCGCTGCGGTTGGCGCTGGCGCCGGTAACGAAGAGCGCGTTGACGCTCTGGTTGCTGCGGGCGTTGACGTCCTGCTGATTGACTCCTCTCACGGCCACTCCGAAGGCGTTCTGCAACGTATTCGCGACACCCGTGCCAAATACCCTGATCTGCAGATCATCGGCGGTAACGTGGCCACTGGCGCAGGCGCTCGCGCGCTGGCTGACGCTGGCTGCAGCGCGGTGAAAGTAGGTATCGGCCCTGGCTCCATCTGTACTACCCGTATCGTCACCGGCGTGGGCGTTCCGCAGATCACCGCCGTGTCTGACGCGGTTGAAGCGCTGGAAGGCACCGGTATTCCGGTTATCGCTGACGGCGGTATCCGTTTCTCAGGCGATATCGCCAAAGCGATCGCCGCGGGCGCAGCTGCCGTAATGGTAGGCTCCATGCTGGCCGGTACCGAAGAATCCCCGGGTGAAATCGAACTCTACCAGGGCCGTTCTTACAAATCTTACCGCGGTATGGGCTCCCTGGGCGCGATGTCCAAAGGCTCCTCTGACCGTTACTTCCAGACCGATAACGCCGCTGACAAACTGGTACCGGAAGGTATCGAAGGTCGCGTTGCCTATAAAGGCCGTCTGAAGGAGATCATTCACCAGCAGATGGGCGGCCTGCGCTCCTGTATGGGTCTGACCGGCTGTGGTACCATTGACCTGCTGCGTACTAAAGCGGAATTCGTACGCATCAGCGGTGCGGGTATCCAGGAGAGCCACGTTCACGACGTGACGATCACCAAAGAGTCCCCGAACTACCGTCTGGGCTCCTGATAAGTTTCCGCGCCCGGCTTCTGCCGGGCGCTCTGTTTTTGTTTCACTTGCCTCGGAATTAGCGTCAATGACGGAAAACATTCATAAACATCGCATTCTCATCCTGGACTTCGGTTCTCAGTACACTCAGCTGGTGGCGCGTCGCGTACGTGAACTGGGCGTTTACTGTGAGCTGTGGGCGTGGGATGTCACGGAAGCACAGATTCGCGAATTCAATCCAAGCGGCATCATCCTGTCCGGCGGCCCGGAAAGTACCACCGAAGAGAACAGCCCGCGCGCGCCGCAGTACGTGTTCGAAGCTGGCGTGCCGGTATTCGGCGTTTGCTACGGCATGCAGACCATGGCAATGCAGCTGGGCGGCCACGTAGAAGGCTCTAACGAGCGCGAGTTTGGCTACGCACAGGTAGAAGTCGTCACCGACAGCGCGCTGGTGCGCGGTATCGAAGACTCCCTGACCGCAGACGGCAAACCGCTGCTGGACGTGTGGATGAGCCACGGCGACAAAGTCACCGCCATCCCGTCTGACTTCGTGACCGTTGCCAGTACCGAAAGCTGCCCGTTTGCCATCATGGCGAACGAAGAAAAACGTTTCTACGGCGTGCAGTTCCACCCTGAAGTGACCCACACCCGTCAGGGTATGCGCATGCTGGAGCGCTTCGTTCGCGACATCTGCCAGTGTGAAGCCCTGTGGACCCCGGCAAAAATCATCGACGACGCCGTTGAGCGTATCCGCCAGCAGGTTGGCGATGACAAAGTGATCCTCGGCCTTTCCGGCGGCGTGGACTCCTCCGTAACCGCGATGCTGCTGCACCGCGCCATCGGCAAAAATCTGACCTGCGTCTTCGTGGACAACGGTCTGCTGCGTCTGAACGAAGCCCAGCAGGTTATGGACATGTTTGGCGACCACTTCGGTCTGAACATTGTTCACGTGGAAGGCGAGCAGCGCTTCCTGGACGCGCTGAAAGGCGAGAACGATCCGGAAGCGAAACGTAAGATCATCGGCCGCGTGTTCGTAGAAGTGTTCGACGAAGAAGCGCTGAAGCTGGAAGACGTGAAGTGGCTGGCGCAGGGCACCATCTATCCGGACGTGATCGAGTCTGCGGCCTCCGCAACCGGTAAAGCACACGTCATCAAATCTCACCACAACGTGGGCGGCCTGCCGAAAGAGATGAAGATGGGCCTGGTTGAACCGCTGCGCGAGCTGTTCAAAGACGAAGTGCGTAAGATCGGTCTGGAACTGGGTCTGCCGTACGACATGCTCTACCGTCACCCGTTCCCGGGTCCGGGTCTGGGCGTGCGCGTGCTGGGCGAAGTGAAGAAAGAGTACTGCGACCTGCTGCGTCGCGCGGACGCGATCTTCATCGAAGAGCTGCACAAAGCTGACCTGTACAACAAGGTAAGCCAGGCGTTCACCGTGTTCCTGCCGGTTCGCTCCGTCGGTGTGATGGGCGATGGCCGCAAGTACGACTGGGTTGTTTCCCTGCGTGCGGTGGAAACCATCGACTTCATGACCGCGCACTGGGCGCACCTGCCGTATGACTTCTTAGGGCGCGTGTCTAACCGCATCATCAACGAAGTGAACGGTATTTCCCGCGTGGTGTATGACATCAGCGGTAAGCCACCGGCTACGATTGAGTGGGAATAATTTCCCGCTGAATTAACAACCAAACCCTCTGCCTGTGCAGGGGGGTTTTTTATTGCCTTACTTCCCCTCTCCCAACCGATACGCCAGCGCCACCACCAGCGACTGCACCAGGCACAGCGTTGCCGACTGTGACCGAAACGCATCCACCTGCGCCTCTTTCACCACAAAGCAGAGTTCGCTGAACGTCGCCAGCGGGCTTATCTGGCTGTCCGTAATCACAATCTGCCGCGCGCCGACGCTGGCGGCGGTTTCGCTGACCATCACCGTCTCTTCCGCGTACGGCGAGAAGCTGATCGACACCACGATGTCGCGCGCCTTAATGCGGCTGATTTGCTCGCGCAGCATCCCGCCCATGCCGTCGAGCAGGATAGGGCGGCATTCCAGATGGCTCAGGGCATAGGTAAGGTACGCGGCGACGCTAAAGGATCGACGCAGTCCGGCGATGTAGATGGTGTCGGCGTCGGCCAGCAGCTGTACCGCGCGCTCCAGCATCTCCGGCTCGGCGCGGGCGGCCAGCTGCTGCAGCGCCTGCGCGTTCGAGCGGGCAAACTCCTGCAGGATATCGAGCGGCGTTTCCGGCACGGCCTCGCTCTCCATCTCGCGAAATAGCCGCGCGCGGTCGCTGTAGCTGGCGGTCTCCTCCACCAGGTTCATGCGAAACAGCTGTTTCATTTCGTTGAAGCCAGTGAAGTCAAAGGCGTTGGCAAAGCGGATCAGCGTCGAGGGCGGCACGTCGGCGCGCTCGGCAATGACGGCAACCGTATCAAAGGCCACGCTGTTGGTGTTATCCAGCACGTAGCGGGAGACCTGCTGCAGCCTCTTGCTCAGGCTATCGTAGCGATCGCGGATTTGCTGCTGCAGTTCGTTCAGGCTGGTTGCTGTCGTCATGTTATCCCCCAAATACAGTCTTATGATTCTAAACGCAAAACCGCGTCTTTTAAATGTCGGCCATCCATCTGGCAGCAAAAATGAAACAGAAACTTCAGTCATTTCCTCGCCCGAAATCCCTTAATAGCGCACGCTGCGTCAGTGTTGTTGGCTGTTAACATAAAAATCCATCCTTGATCACAATAATCATCATTTATTTTATTTCAACTTAAAATGGAATATTTGTTTCATATATAGTGTTCAGTACACAGTGTTCAGTTAACAGTCACGTATCAACAGCGAGAGGTTAAGGATGGAGACGGTAGCGAATTTTATTCACGGCGAATGTGTCACCGGTTCAGGCCAGCGCGTTCAGGCGATCTTCAACCCGGCCACCGGCGAGCAGATCCGCCAGGTGGTGATGAGTACGGCGCAGGAAACGGAGCAGGCGATTGCCGCCGCGCAGCAGGCGTTTCCGGCGTGGGCGCGCCATGCTCCGCTTAAGCGCGCGCGCGTGATGTTCCGCTTCAAGGCGCTGCTGGAAGAGAACATGGAGCGCCTGGCCCGCATCATCAGCGAAGAGCACGGCAAGGTCTTCTCCGACGCGGTGGGCGAACTGACACGCGGCCTGGAAGTGGTGGAGTTTGCCTGTGGCATCCCACATCTGCAAAAGGGTGAACATTCTGCGAACGTCGGTACCGGCGTCGACAGCCACTCGCTGATGCAGCCGCTCGGCGTCTGCGCCGGGATCACGCCGTTTAACTTCCCGGCGATGGTGCCGATGTGGATGTTCCCGATTGCGCTGGCGACCGGCAACACCTTCGTGCTGAAGCCGTCGGAAAAAGATCCTTCTCTGGCGCTCGCGCTGGCGCAGCTGCTGAAAGAGGCCGGGCTGCCCGACGGCGTGTTCAACGTGGTGCAGGGCGATAAGGAGTCCGTTGACGTGCTCCTGACCGACCCGCGCGTGCAGGCGGTGAGCTTTGTCGGCTCCACGCCGATTGCGGAATACATTTACCAGACCGCGTCCGCCCACGGAAAGCGCTGCCAGGCGCTGGGCGGCGCGAAAAACCACTGCATCCTGATGCCGGACGCCGACATGGAGATGGCGACCAACGCCATCATGGGCGCGGCCTACGGCGCGGCGGGCGAACGCTGCATGGCGCTCTCGGTGGTGCTGGCGGTGGGGGATAAAACTGCCGATGACCTCTGCGCCCGGCTGGAGAAACAGATTGCCGCGCTGCGCGTGGGGCCGGGTCTGGACCAGTCGCCGGAAAACGAAATGGGGCCGCTCATCTCCTCCGCACACCGCAGCAAGGTGCTGGGCTACATCGACAGCGGGGAAGCGCAGGGAGCGAAACTTCGCGTGGACGGTCGCGGCTTCAGCGTGAAGGGCCACGAGCAGGGCTACTTCGTCGGGCCGACGCTGTTCGATAACGTCACTCCGGAGATGACCATCTATAAAGAAGAGATCTTCGGCCCGGTGCTTTCTGTGGTGCGCGTAGCAGATTACGCCAGCGCGGTGGATCTGATTAACCGCCATGAATATGGTAATGGTTCGGCGATCTTCACCCGCGACGGCGGCTGCGCGCGCCGCTTCTGCGAAGAGGTGCAGGCGGGCATGGTGGGCGTCAACGTGCCGATCCCGGTGCCGATGGCGTTCCACAGCTTCGGCGGCTGGAAGCGTTCCATCTTTGGCGCGCTCAACGTTCACGGCAGCGACGGCGTGCGCTTCTACACCCGAATGAAAACCATCACCGCGCGCTGGCCGGAAATGCAGCAGGAGACAGGCGCTGCGTTCTCCATGCCGACGCTGGGCTGACAGGAGGTTTTATGCAAACCGAACGTATGACCATGGCCCAGGCGCTGGTCCGGTTCCTCAATCAACAGTACGTCAGCGTGGACGGCAACGAAACGCCCTTCGTGGAGGGCGTGGCCACCATCTTTGGGCACGGCAACGTGCTGGGTATCGGCCAGGCGCTGGAGCAGGACCCGGGCCATCTGCAGGTGATGCAGGGCTGCAACGAGCAGGGAATTGCCCATATGGCGACGGGATTCGCCAAACAGCACCGCCGTCAGCGCATTTTTGCCGTCACCTCCTCCGTCGGGCCGGGCGCCGCCAATATGGTGACCGCGGCGGCCACCGCCACGGCAAACCGCATCCCGCTCCTGCTGCTGCCGGGCGATATCTACGCCAGCCGCCAGCCGGACCCGGTGCTGCAGCAGATCGAGCAGTATCACGATCTCAGCATCAGCACCAACGACTGCTTCCGTCCGGTCTCCCGCTACTGGGACCGCATCAACCGTCCCGAGCAGCTGATGAGCGCAATGCTAAGCGCGATGCGAACGCTTACTGACCCCGTCAATACCGGCGCGGTGACCATCTGCCTGCCGCAGGACGTGCAGGGAGAGGCCTGGGACTACCCGCTGAGCTTCTTCGCGCGTCGCGTGCATCACATCGAACGCCGTCCGCCCGATCCGCAGCGTCTGGCGCGGGCGCGGGCGCTGATCGCCCGCAAGCGTCGTCCGCTGGTGGTGTGCGGCGGCGGCGTGCGCTATTCCGGCGCGCATGAGGCGTTTCGCGAATTTGTCGAAACGCTGCGGCTGCCGTTTGCCGAAACCCAGGCCGGAAAGGGAGCGCTGGTAAGTGACCACCCACTTAACCTGGGCGGCATAGGGGTGACGGGCGGAATGGCCGCCAACCAGCTCGCGCCGCAGGCCGATTTAGTGATTGGCGTCGGCACGCGCCTTACCGATTTTACCACCGGCTCCAAGGCGCTCTTTTCCCACCCGGACGTTGAGTTTCTGCTGCTGAACGTGGCCGAGTTTGACGCCCTGAAGCTGGACGCCACCGCGCTGATTGCCGATGCCCAAACCGGGCTCCAGGCCTTGACCCACGCGCTCGGGGATTACCGCAGCGGCTGGGGAGAGGCGATCGCTCAGGCGAAGTCCGCCTGGCGCGACGAGTGCCGCCGCCTGTGGGACCGCCAGTGGCGTCCTGACGACGCGCCCGAAGTGGCGGGGCACCTGGATGCGCAGCTGGCGGAATACGGCGAGACGCTCAACACCCGCCTGACCCAGACGCGGGTGCTGGGGCTGATCAACCAGCATATTGAAGATAGCGCCATCGTGGTGGGCGCGGCCGGTTCGCTGCCGGGGGATTTACAGCGCCTCTGGCAGGTCAAAACGCCGGACAGCTATCACCTGGAGTACGGCTACTCCTGCATGGGCTACGAGATTGCGGCGGCCATCGGCGCGAAGCTCGCCAGACCCGAGCAGCCGGTGTACGCCATGGTGGGGGATGGCTCCTACATGATGCTGCACTCCGAGCTGCAAACCGCCGTTCAGGAGGGCATTAAGGTCACCGTTCTGCTGTTTGATAACGCCAGCTTCGGCTGCATTAACAACCTGCAGATGGGGCACGGCATGGGCAGCTTTGGCACGGAAAACCGTCGGCGCAACCCGGAAACCGGGCGGCTTGACGGGCCGCTGGTGAAGGTCGACTTTGCGCAAAACGCGGAAAGCTACGGCTGCCGCGCGTGGCGGGTGAACGATGAGCAAAGCCTGCTGGCGGCGCTGGAGGCGTCGCGGGCGCATCCCGGCCCGACGCTGCTGGACATCAAGGTGCTGCCGAAGACCATGACACACGACTACGCCTCCTGGTGGCGAACCGGTGATGCGCAGGTGGCGGCGTCGTCTGCCGTGCGTGAGGCCGCTGAGCAAACGCAGGCGCAGGTGAAAAAAGCCCGCCAGTATTGAGTTTTCTCTTCGTAACGAAATTTTCATTTCATTTTCCCCTCACCCTAACCCTCTCCCCAAAGGGGAGAGGGGATAGTTTGGTGCGCGCTTTTCTCCCTCGCCCCATTGGGGAGAGGGCCGGGGTGAGGGGAGTTGCCGCACGCTCACTCATGTTGTGAGATTGATAACAAAATTTATCTCATTCATCTCAAAAGTGTTAACCCGCACTCAAAAACATAATTTTCACTATTTATAAAAATGAAATAAATGTTTTATTTATAGAGTCGTTAGTTCACAGCATTCACCAACACCGGGAGCCGTTATGTTTAACATTGCTTTACTGGGCGCTGGCCGAATCGGCCAGGTACATGCAGCTAACATTGCCAGCCACGGCGCGACCACGCTCTGGTCCGTGGTTGACCCGAATCAGGAATTTGCCACCCGTCTCGCCGCGCAGTATCAGGCCCGTCAGCAGAGCCTGAGTGAGGCGATGACCGACCCTAACGTTCACGCCGTGCTGATCGCCTCCGCCACCGACACCCACGCGGATCTGATTGAAATGGCCGCCCGCCACGGCAAGGCCATCTTCTGCGAAAAGCCGGTACACCTTGACCTCGCCCGCGTGCGCGACTGCCTGAAGGTGGTCAAAGAGTACGACGTGCCGCTGTTCATCGGCTTTAACCGCCGCTTTGACCCGCAGTTTCGCCGCGTGAAAACCGACGCGCAGGCCGGGCGCATCGGCAAACCGGAATCGCTGCTCATCATCTCCCGCGACCCGTCTCCGCCGCCTGCGGAGTACGTGCGCGTCTCCGGCGGCATGTTCCGCGATATGACCATTCATGACTTTGACATGGCCCGCTTCATCATGGGCGAAGAGCCGGTGTCGGTGTATGCCCAGGGCAGTAACCTGGTGGATCCGGCGATTGGCGAGGCGGGGGATATCGATACCGCGTTTATCGTTCTGAAATATGCCTCCGGCGCGATGGCGACCATCGTCAACAGCCGCCGTTCATCTTACGGCTACGACCAGCGCCTGGAGCTGCACGGCTCCGAAGGGCTGCTGTGCGCGGGCAACATTCTGGAAAACCAGGTGCAGCACTACGGCAAACAGGGCTGCACCAGCGCGCTGCCGGAACACTTCTTCCTGCAGCGCTACAAATCCGCTTACGCCGCGGAATGGGAACACTTTGTTGCGGTCCTGCGCGGCGAAGCGGTGCCTGACTGCAGCGGCGATGATGGTGAACGTGCGCTGTACCTTGCGGATAAAGCGCTGGAGTCACTGCGCAGCCAGCGCGAGATCGTCCTCTAAACACAACAACCCTACACAGAGAGACATAATAATGAAAAAACTGATCGTAGCCGCCCTCATCGCCATGACGTCCGGGGCCGCCCTCGCCGAAAACGAGCAAATTGTTTTCAGTACGCCAAACCTGGCCATGCCGTTTGAAGTTCACATGCAGCGCACGGCGGTGAAAGCCGCAAAAGAGATGGGCGTGAAGCTTCAGGTGCTGGACGGGCAGGGCAGCTCGCCGAAGCAGGTAGCTGACCTGGAAAACGCCATCACCCGCGGGGCGCAGGGATTTATCGTCTCCCCGAACGACGTGAACGCGGTCTCCAGCGCGGTGGATGAGATTCAGGATGCGAAGCTGCCGATCGTCACCCTTGACCGCTCCGTCGACAGCCAGAAGAAAGTGCCGCACTTCGGCGCCAACAACTACAAGGGCGGCCAGGCGGTTGGCGACTTCGTTAAAACCAAATTCCCCGACGGCGCGGATATTATTCTCCTCACCGGTCAGCCGGGCTCCTCTTCCAACATTGAACGCACCAAAGGGATCCGCGACAGCCTGAAGGCGGGCGGGGATAAGTACAAGATCGTCGCCGATCAGACCGGCAACTGGATGCGTTCTGAAGGAATGCGCATCGTTGAAAGCGTTCTGCCTTCGCTGCCGAAACGTCCGCAGGTGATCCTCTCCGCCAACGACGATATGGCGCTGGGCGCGATTGAAGCGCTGCAGAGCCAGGGCGTGAAGCCGGGCGAAATCCTCGTGACCGGGTTTGATGCGGTGCCGGAAGCGCTGGCCCGCGTGCGCGACGGCTGGCTGGCGGTAACGGCGGATCAGCGCCCGGGCTTTGCGGTGCAGACGGCGATGAGCCAGCTGGTGGCCAACGTGCGCGAGAAGAAAGCCATCACCGGGGCCGACTACCCGCCGACGCTGATCACCAAAGAGAACCTGCAGCAGGCTGAGCGTATCGGTGAGGCCGGTAACTAATATGTCCCGAGCCGCCTCTGGCGGCTCATCATGAGGAGGAGCAGACTGATGTCGCAACCCTTACTGAAAGTGACCGACCTGGCAAAAAGCTTTTCCGGCGTCTGGGCGCTGAGCAGCGCTCAGCTGACCGTCGGCAGCGGCGAAATTCACGCCCTGCTGGGGGAAAACGGGGCGGGAAAATCCACGCTGCTGAAGGCGCTCGCGGGCGCACAGGCGCAAACGCGCGGGGATATCTGGTTCAACGGCGAAACGCTGCCGGTGGACGACTCCCCGGTGGCGCGCCAGAACAAGGGCATTATCACCATCTATCAGGAATTCAACCTGCTGCCCAACATGACCGTCGCGGAAAACATGTTTCTCGGTCGCGAGCCGCGCAGGCGTAACCTGATCGTCGACGAAAGGGCGGTCAACCAGGAGGCGCAGGTCATTCTCGATTACCTCCAGCTGAACGTTGCGCCGACCACGCCTGTCGCCCGCCTGAGCGTCGCCCAGCAGCAGATGGTGGAGATCGCCCGGGCGCTGACTCTCAACGCCCGATTAATCATTATGGACGAACCTTCCGCCGCGCTGAGCGACAGCGAGGTGGAAAGCCTGCACCGCGTGGTGCGGGAGCTTAAAAACCGCGGCGTGAGCATTATTTACGTTACCCACCGTCTGCACGAAGTTTTCCAGCTCTGCGATCGCTTCACCGTTTTCCAGGACGGCCGCTTTACCGGCACCGGCGCGGTGGCGGAGACCAACGTCGAACAGCTGATCCGTCTGATGGTCGGGCGCGACGTAGCCTTTAACCGTCGCCCCGCCAGCGAAACCCATCATGAAGACAAACCCGTCCGCCTGGCGGTGAAGGGGCTGAGCCGCGAAAAGCCGCCGCTGGATCCGCACGGCATCGCCCTGCACGACATCAGCTTCCACGTCCACGCCGGGGAAGTCTTAGGCATTGCCGGGCTGGTGGGCGCGGGACGTACCGAAGTGGCCCGCTGCCTGTTTGGCGCAGATGCCTTTACCTCAGGGAGCTTTGAGCTGGACGGCGTGCCGTACCAGCCGCGCGACCCGCTGTATGCCCTCGATCAGGGCGTGGCGCTGGTGCCGGAAGACCGCAAAAAAGAGGGGGCGGTGCTGGGGCTGTCGATTCGCGACAACCTGTCGCTCTCCTGTCTCTCCTCGCTGCTGCAGTGGCGCTGGTTCGTGAACACCCGCAAAGAGGACGATCTGATTGAGTCCTACCGCAAGGCGCTGCAGATCAAAATGGTCAACAGCGCGCAGGAGGTGCGCAAGCTCTCCGGCGGCAACCAGCAAAAGGTGATCCTCGCGCGCTGCATGGCGCTCAACCCGCGGGTGCTGATCGTCGATGAGCCGACGCGCGGCATCGACGTGGGGACCAAATCGGAAGTGCACCAGGTGCTGTTTGACATGGCGAAAAAGGGCGTGGCGGTGATCGTGATCTCCTCCGATCTGCCTGAAGTGATGGCGGTGTCTGACCGGATCATCACCCTCAGCGAAGGCCGGGTGACCGGCGAAATCCACGGCGACGACGCTAACGAAGAACGGCTGATGACGATGATGGCCATCAACCACAACGCCCTGAACGCGGCATAACGGAGTTTCTCATGACGCAGATGATTTCTAAAACGCAGGCCCCGGTCAAACGCGCCGGACGCATCGATCCCATCGCCTTCTTCGAGCGCTTCGGGGTGCTGATTTTCATGATCCTGCTGCTGATCTTCTTCCAGTCGCAGAACAGCAACTTTTTCTCTGAACGCAATATTTTCAACATCCTGACCGAAGTGTCCATCTACGGGATCATGGCCGTGGGGATGACCTTCGTCATTCTGACCGCCGGGATCGACCTCTCCGTGGGCTCCATTCTCGCGGTGTGCGCCATGACCGCGGCGTACGTCATTAAGGGCGACAACTTCACCACCGTCGACCCGAACGCCTGGGGCGGCATGAGCTGGCTGATTGGGCTGGGGATTTGTCTGGCGATGGGCACGGCGATTGGCTTCCTGCACGGCCTGGGCGTCACCCGCCTGCGCCTGCCGCCGTTCATCGTCACCCTCGGCGGGATGACAATCTGGCGCGGTCTGACGCTGGTGATTAACGACGGCGCGCCGATCGCCGGTTTCGATCAGGGCTACCGCTGGTGGGGACGCGGGGAGCTGCTCGGCATCTCTATTCCTATCTGGATCTTCGCCATCGTCGCCGTCGGCGGCTATCTGGCGTTGCATAAAACCCGCTGGGGCCGCTTTGTCTACGCCATCGGCGGCAACCCGGAGGCGGCGCGACTGGCGGGGGTGAACGTCAAACGCGTGCTGGTCAGCGTCTACGTGCTGATTGGCTGTCTGGCGGGGCTGGCGGGCTTCATCCTGAGCGCGCGTCTGGGGAGCGCCGAGGCGGTCGCCGGGATCTCCTTTGAGCTGCGCGTCATCGCCTCGGTGGTGATCGGCGGCACCTCGCTGATGGGCGGCTACGGGCGCATCGGCGGCACCATTATCGGCTCCATCATTATGGGCATTCTGATTAACGGCCTGGTGCTGATGAACGTCTCGGCCTACTACCAGCAGATTATCACCGGATTAATTATCGTTCTGGCGGTGGCATTCGATACCTATGCCAAAAGCCGTCGCGGCGCACTGTGAGGATCACGATGAAAGAGGTTCGTATTGGATTAATTGGCACCGGGTATATCGGCAAGGCGCACGCTATCGCCTATGCCCAGGCTCCGACGGTGTTCAACCTGCGCGGCAGGCTGGTGCGCGAGATGGTGGCGGAAGTCACGCCGGAGCTGGCGGCAGCGCGCGCGCAGGCGTTTGGCTTCAACCGCTCCACCGGGGACTGGCGGGCGCTGGTGGCCGACCCGGCCATTGACGTGGTGGATATTTGTTCACCCAACCATCTGCATAAAGAGATGGCGCTGGAGGCGATCCGCCACGGCAAGCACGTCTACTCGGAGAAGCCGCTGGCGCTTAACGCCCACGACGCGCGTGAAATGGTCGATGCCGCGAAGCGGGCAGGAGTGAAAACGCTGGTGGGGTTCAACTACATGAAAAACCCGACGGCGCAGCTGGCGAAGGAGATTATCGCGCGCGGCGAGATTGGCGAGGTGATCCACTTCTACGGCATCCACAACGAAGACTATATGGCCGACCCGCTGTCGCCCATTCACTGGCACTGCTTCAAAGAGACCGCCGGACTGGGGGCGCTGGGCGACCTCGCGGCGCATATCGTCAACATGGCCCAGTATCTGGTCGGGGAGATCGAGCAGGTCTGCGGCGATCTGAAGATCGTGGTCCCGGCGCGCCCGGCGAAGGCCGGATCGTCGGAGATGATCGCCGTCGAAAACGAGGATCAGGCTCACGCGATGGTGCGCTTTGCGGGCGGCGCGCAAGGGGTTATTGAAACCTCCCGCGTTGCCTGCGGCCGCAAGATGGGGCTGTCGTACGTCATCACCGGAACGAAAGGCGCCATCAGCTTCACCCAGGAGCGCATGGCCGAGCTGAAGCTCTATCTGCATGACGATCCTGTGAACCGCCAGGGGTTCCGCACGCTGCTCGTCGGCCCGGCGCACCCGGACTACGCCGCGTTCTGCATGGGCGCGGGACACGGGATTGGCTTTAACGATCAAAAAACGGTGGAGGTGCGCGACCTGGTGGACGGGATTGCCGCCGACGCGCCGATGTGGCCGGACTTCGAAGAGGGCTGGAAGGTGTCGCGCGTGCTGGACGCGATTGCGCTCTCGCACCGGGAAGGCCGCTGGCTGAACGTGAACGACATTGTCTGATGAGGTATCAACGTGGAAAAGCAGTTTGATGTGATATGCATGGGCCGCGTGGCGGTAGACCTCTACAGTCAGCAGATTGGTGCGCGTCTGGAGGATGTATCGAGCTTCGCCAAATACCTCGGCGGGTCGTCGGGCAACGTGGCGTACGGCACCGCGCGTCAGGGTTTACGCTCGTCGATGCTGGCGCGCGTCGGCGATGAACATATGGGCCGCTTCCTGCGGGAAGAGCTCAACCAGGTGGGCTGCGATACCAGCCATCTGATTACCGATAAACAACGCCTTACGGCGCTGGTGCTCCTCGGCATTAAAGACCGGGACACCTTTCCACTGATTTTTTATCGCGATAACTGCGCGGATATGGCGATTACCGCCAGCGATGTGGACGAAAGCTACATTGCCTCCGCACGTTGTCTTGCCATCACCGGGACTCACCTTTCTCATCCGCAGACCCGCGAGGCGGTGCTGACGGCGCTGGGCTATGCCCGCCGTCACGGCGTGCGCACGGTGCTGGACATCGACTATCGTCCGGTGCTGTGGGGGCTAACCTCCTTAGGCGACGGCGAAACGCGTTTTATCGCCGCCGAGAAGGTCACCCGCGAGCTGCAGGAGGTGCTGCACCTCTTCGACGTCATTGTCGGCACCGAAGAGGAGTTTCACATTGCGGGCGGCAGCACGGATACCCTGCAGGCGCTAGGACAGGTGCGTGCCGTCAGTGACGCAGCGCTGGTCTGCAAACGCGGGGCGCTCGGCTGCTCGGTCTATACCGACGCTATTCCGTCCCGGCTGGACGACGGCCTGACGGTGACCGGCGTGCGCGTGGAGGTGCTGAACGTCCTCGGGGCGGGGGACGCGTTTATGTCCGGCCTGCTGCGCGGCTACCTGAACGACGAAGGCTGGGAGCAGGCGTGCCGCTACGCCAACGCCTGCGGCGCGCTGGTGGTTTCGCGCCACGGCTGCGCCCCGGCGATGCCGAGCAAAATCGAGCTGGATGACTATCTCTCGCGCGCTGCTAATGTGCCGCGCCCGGATCTCGACCCGCGTCTTAACCATCTCCACCGGGTGACCACCCGCCGCCGCGAATGGCCGGAGCTGTGCGTGATGGCCTTCGACCACCGCAGCCAGCTTGAGGATATGGCGATGCAGTGCGGCGCGTCGCTTAAGCGCATTCCGGCGCTGAAGCAGCTGATCCTGCAGGCCAGCCGCGAGGCGGCGAGCCGCGCCGGGCTGGAGGGCAAAGCCGGTCTGCTGTGCGACGGCACCTTTGGTCAGGACGCGCTGAACGCCATCACCGGGGGAGGGTGGTGGATTGGTCGCCCCATTGAGCTGCCGGGATCCAGGCCGCTGGAGATGGAGCACGGCAACATCGGCACCCAGCTTATCAGCTGGCCGCAGGAGCACGTGGTGAAGTGCCTGGTCTTCTTCCACCCGGAAGATGCCCACGGCCTGCGCCTGGAGCAGGAGCAGAAAATCGCCGAGGTGTACCACGCCTGCTGCCGGTCCGGGCACGAGCTGCTGCTGGAGGTGATCCTGCCTGCGACCATGCCGCGCAGCGACGAGCTCTACCTGCGCGCCATCTCCCGCTTCTACAACCTCGGCATTTACCCCGACTGGTGGAAGCTGCCACCGCTCTCCGCCGACGGCTGGACGGCGCTGAGCGAGATTATCGAACGCCGGGACCCGCACTGCCGCGGGGTGGTGATCCTCGGCCTGGACGCTCCGGCGGAACAGCTGCGCGCCGACTTCAAAGCCGCAGCGGGGCAGACGGTAGTGAAAGGCTTCGCCGTGGGGCGCACGCTGTTTGGCGATGCCTCCCGCGCGTGGCTGAAGCACGATATTGACGATGCGCAGCTGGTGGCGCGCATCCGGGACAACTACCTGCAGCTTATCGCCTGGTGGCGCGAGCGCGGACACGCATAATGGAGACGACAATGAGTGTGCAATTAGGCATTAACCCGCTGACGTGGACGAACGACGATCTGCCTTCTCTCGGCGCGGAAACCTCGCTGGAAACCTGTCTGAGCGAAGGGAAAGAGGCCGGTTTTGCCGGCTTCGAACTGGGCAATAAATTCCCGCGCGAAGCGCGCCTGCTTGGCCCCATCCTGCAGCGTCACGACCTGCAGCTGGTCTCAGGCTGGTACTCCGGCCGCCTGCTGGAGCACAGCGTGGAGGAGGAGATCGCCGCCGTGCAGCCGCACCTGACGCTGCTGCGCGAGCTGGGAGCGAAGGTGCTGGTGTTTGCGGAAGTGAGCGGCTGCATTCACGGCGAGCAGCAGACCCCGGTGCATCTGCGCCCGCGCTTCCCGCAGGAACGCTGGAAGGAGTACGGCGAGAAGCTCACCGAATTTGCCCGCTATACGCAGCAGCAGGGCGTGCAGATTGCCTACCATCACCATATGGGCACGGTGATTGAGTCTGCCGAGGACGTGGACAACCTGATGACTCACACCGGGGAGGCGGTCGGACTGCTGCTGGATACCGGCCATCTGACCTTTGCCGGGGGCGATCCGCTGGCGGTGGCGCAGCGCTGGGCGTCGCGCATCAATCACGTTCACTGCAAAGACGTGCGCGCCGACGTGCTGGCGGACGTGAAAAACCGCAAAACCAGCTTCCTCGATGCGGTGCTGAGCGGCGTGTTTACCGTGCCGGGCGACGGCTGCGTCGATTACCCACCGATTATGCGGCTGCTGAAGGCGCAGGATTATCACGGCTGGCTGGTGGTCGAGGCCGAGCAGGATCCGGCGATTGCCCATCCGCTGACCTACGCCCGTCTGGGGTATAACAACCTGAGCCGCCTGGCGCGCGACGCCGGACTGATTTGAGGAGGGAACATGTCACGTCTGTTATCACGCTGGCAACAGCCGAACGCGGAGGGGCGCTCCCAGTGTGTTACACCGGAAGGCGCAGGGTGGGGCTACGTCGGCTTTGAGGCGTATGAGCTGCAGGAGGGGCAGACGCTGACGCTGCCCGCCGTCAGCGAAGAGCGCTGCCTGGTGCTGGTCGCCGGGCGGGCCTCCATCAGCACGCCTTCCGCGCAGTTTAACGATATCGGCGAGCGGATGAGCCCCTTCGAGCGCATTAAGCCGTGGGCGGTGTACGTCGCCCCGCAGGAATCGGTGCAGGTGAAGGCGCTGACGACGCTGGAGCTGGCGGTCTGCGCCGCGCCGGGCAAAGGCACGTATCCGACGCGGCTGATTGCCCCGCAGGATATCGACGGTGAAGCGCGCGGCAAAGGTCACAACCAGCGCTACGTGCATAACATTTTGCCGGAAGACAGGCCCGCCGACAGCCTGCTGGTGGTGGAGGTGTGGACCAGTGAGGGCTGCACCAGCTCGTACCCGAGCCACAAGCACGACACGGATAACCCGCCGCAGGAGACCTATCTGGAGGAGACCTACTACCATCGCCTCAACCCGGAGCAGGGGTTCTGCATGCAGCGCGTCTACACCGATGACAGAACGCTGGATGAGTGTATGGCGGTCTATAACCGTGACGTGGTGATGGTGCCGAAGGGCTACCACCCGGTCGCGACGATGGCCGGGTATGACAGCTACTACCTCAACGTGATGGCCGGCCCGGTGCGCAAATGGATGTTCACCTGGGAAGAGGACCACGCGTGGATTAATCGGGATTATCCCGCGGTCAGCGGTGGCTAGCGCGGGTTAGCCACCAGAACACCAGCGCCAGCAGGCTGACCGAGGCGCCAAGCAGGCAGACGCCCGGCCAGCCGGCACAGGCATACGTCATCGTTGTGCCGAGCGCACCGAGCCCGCTGCCGACGGCATAAAACAGCATGTACAGCCCGACCAGCCGGCTGTGCGCCTCGGGACGGGTGCGGAAAATCATGCTCTGATTAGTGACGTGCAGCGCCTGACCGCCCAAGTCGAGCAGTATGATGCCGATAAGCAAGATCCCGAGTGAACGGTCCATCAGCGACAAGGGCCACCAGGCTAACAGTAAGATACTCAGCGCCGCCGCGCTGGTGCGCTGGGCATATCCCCGATCGGCCCAGCGTCCTGCCCGGCCGGCCGCCAGCGCGCCCACCGCGCCAGCCAGTCCAAACGCGCCAATCGCTGTATGCGAAAAGTTAAACGGCGGTGCGCTCAGCGGCAGCACCAGCGCGCTCCAGAAAATGTTGAACGATGCAAACATCAGCAGCGCCAGCACGCCGCGTATCTGCAGCACTTTTTCCTGCCGCAGCAGCGTGAGCATTGAGCCAATCAACCGCGGATAGCTCATCGTGGCAGTGACGGCTGGCAGGGCGGGGAGTCGCCACCACAGAGGTAACGCAATCATGAGCATCAGCGCGGCAGCACAAAGATAGACCCCGCGCCAGCCCGCGATATCGCTGATGCCACCGGCAAAGACGCGAGCGAGCAGCAAACCTGTGAACACGCCGCCCTGTGCCGCGCCGACAACGCGTCCCTGTTCATGGGGCGACGCGGCGCTGGCGGCGTAGGCGATCAGCCCCTGCGTCATGGCCGTGCCCAACATACCTGTCGCAAGCATACCGATAAGCAGCGCTGAAGAGGACTGTGCCATGCTGACGGAAACCAGCGCCACCACCAGAGCAATCAGCTGTACTGCCATGAGTCGTCGACGATCCACTTTGTCACCCAGAGGAACGACGAGCAAAAGAGCCAGCGCGCAGCCAATTTGTGTCGCGGTCACCACGCCCCCCACGGCCGCATGGCTGATGCCGAAATCGTTCGCCAGCGCGTCAAGCAGAGGCTGGGCGTAATAGACGTTTGCCACGCTTAGGCCGCTGGCGGTGGCGAACAGCCAGACCATGCTGCGCGGCATGTCGGCTGAAGGAAGGGCTGACGTCAGTGACATGTTCAAAATCCTCGCCTGTGATAACCTGGTTTTAAAAAGAAACTGGTTGAATGCTAGGTTATGCAGTTTTAAAATGCAACCAGTTATGGGGTGGCCTTTGCGAGGAAAACAGGTGATGTCCCGAAATACGGTAAAAGAGGAATATTGTCCCGTTGCCCGCAGCGTTGACCTGCTTGGGGATCGCTGGTCGCTTCTCATTGTGCGTAATGCGTTTGACGGCATGACGCGCTTCGGGGATTTTCAGCGCAGCCTTGGGGTGGCGCGCAACATCCTTTCTGACCGGCTTCGCAAGCTGGTTGAGGCGGACATCCTGACGTTACAGGGGGCATCGGACGGCACGGCTTATCAGGAATATGTTCTGACCGACAAAGGCGAACGTCTTTTCCCCGTGATCGTGGCGCTGCGTCAGTGGGGAGAGCAAAATCTGTTTTCACAGGGCGAGCGTCACTCGCTGCTGGTCGACAGGCGGACGGGCAGGCCGGTTCCCTTTATGGCGCCAGCAGCGCATGACGGCACTGCGCTGCTGCCGGTGGATACGGAAGTGCAGAAGATCGAATGAGTCACTCCGGTTAATTACCGCTTATCGCCTGCTCAATCGTCCGGGCGACGATCTGCGGCTGGCTCACCATCGACACGTGGCTTGCCGCCACCTCGGCGATTTTCGCATGGATCGTCTTCGCCATCGCCCGTTCCAGATCGGGGTTGATCATTCGGTCATTCTTGCTGACCACATACCAGCTCGGTTTATCATGCCACGCCGCGTGGGCGACCTTTTCACCAAACGCCTCGGCCTTAATCGGCCCCTGCGTGGCTGCAATGGTGTTTTGAATGTCTGGCTTCACGTCAGGCGCGAAGTCCTTTCTGACGGCTCCTGTCGGCAGGTATAAATAGCCGTCCGCCGTTTTAGCAATGCCCGCGCTGCCCGGCGGGGCAGGGAAACTTCCTGCCAGATCCGCCGTCGACTGGCCGGAATCCGGCGCGAACGCCGCCACGTACACCAGCGATTTTACCCGCGCATCGTTGCCCGCCTCGCTAATTACGGTACCTCCCCAGGAGTGGCCCACCAGCACCACGTCACCCTGTGCGCGGGCGATGGCCCGCCGCGTGGCCGCAACGTCATCCTTAAGCGACGTGAGCGGGAGCTGGACGGCAATGACCTCGACGTGCTGCTTCTGCAACAGGGTAATCACCTTATTCCAGCTGCTGCCGTCGGCAAACGCGCCGTGCACCAGCACGACGCTGTTTTTACTCTGCGCAAAGGCGCTGGCGGAAAGCGCCAGCAGGCCTGCCGTCACTACAGACAGTGCTTTCATCTTCAGACTCCTTAAAAGTGGTGGACCGTCGCGTGGGGCGGGACGGTGAATTCAACGGTTTTGTGGTCGAGCGGCTTATGCGTCGGGTCGGCCAGAATAATCGTCACCTTGTGTTTACCGGCGGGTAGCCCTACAAGGATCACCGGCTCTCCGCTGGCGTCAGCCCAGTGCCACGGCGCGTCATCCACCACCACGTGAATGTGCCCGATGCGCGGCGTGACCTTGAGCGCCTCGGGGCCGAATACCGGTTCGATGCGCAGGTTTTCGGCACGGTACTGGATAAACACCGCGCCTTTGCTCAGCGGCCCGGCAAGCGGCGGATCGACTATCAGCTTTGCGGGCGGCTGCGGCTGCGCCAGCGGCGCAACGGCGGCGGGGCCGTTAACGTCCTCGGCGCTCAGGTTTTCCAGCGGCATGGTCCGGGCATGGGCTACAGAGGCCAGGAATAGCAGGGGGAAAAGTGCATAGCGACGAATCATGGGTTCTCTCCTTATCGGTTGTGAATGACGACAGGGAAAGAAAACCATTTTTATGTATCGGAGATATTTGCCGGAGGCGGCGTTTTGTACCCGTTTGTCAGCGTGGCGCTCTGGATACAGTGCGATACAGTTTGCCTGCCTGGACGACGCACAATCGCTATCGCCAGCCCGGCAATCACCAGCGTCAGGCCCGTTGATACCCACATTGCACCTGCGATCCCCAGCGTTTTATTCAGCCACGCATAGGCAAACGGTGAGGCTGCCGCCATCAGCTGGCCGGGGATCAGCAGCATGCCGGTGCGGCGGGCATAGCTTTCGGGGCTAAACAGCTCCAGCGGCAGGGTGGCTTTTACGATGGTGACCAGCCCGTTGATGGCGCCGTAGCCCAGCACAAACCCGGCCGCACACCACGCAAACAGGGCGCTGCTCATCCCCAGAAGAAAGCAGAGCGGCATGGCGAGCGCGGTAAAAAGCGTCAGTTTGAAGGGGGTTAAGCGGGCACCCGCCAGCACTTCCAGCGAGCGGGCGCCCGTCTGGCCGACTCCCCACAGCATGCCGATGGCGACCGGCAGGCCGAAGTGGGCAATAAACTCCGGCAGATGGGTGGAGGTGCCGTTAGAGACAAAGGTGATGAGGGCAATGAAGGCAGCATAAAGCCAGGCGTTACGCCGCTCGTTGTTAAGAGGCGGCGCGGTGACCTTTGTCGTCACCGTCAGCCGCTGTCGGGGAAGCGTTCGAATCAGCATCGCGCTCAGCAGGCCGAAGAGCGCGTAGACGCGCAGCGCCTCCTGCCAGCTCATGACCTGAAGCAGAGCATCGCCCAGCGGCCAGAAAACGGCGGAGGCCAGCCCGCCCGCCAGCGTGACGCGTGAGATTGTTCTTCGCGCCTGCTGCCCGTAGAGGTTTACCAGCGCGGCGAACAGCGCGTCGTACAGCGACAGGCGCATCCCTACGCCGCCGATAAGCCAGGCGCAGTACCAGCCAAAAAGCGTCTGGGTATACGCCATCCCTGCGCAGCTTGCGGCGATCAGCAACGTGCCGCTCATCACCACTTTCTGACCGCTAAAGCGTGCCAGCAGGCGGGCGACAAACGGAGAAACCGCCGCCATCACCAGCATCGCCAGCGTCAGGCCGAGGTAAATCTGCGGTGATGACCATCCCCGGTCGGCTGAAATCGCCAGCGCAAAGGTGCCGGGCATATAAAACGAGATCCCCCAGTTGATAAGCTGATTACATCCCGCCGTGAGGGCAAGGCGGCGTGGCAGGGCGGGTGTTTCCATTGTTTTTCATTCCGTTATGCAGTTGTCCTGAGCATAACTCGCGCGCTATTGTGCTGGCAGGGCAGCAACCTTATGCGCGGTATAAGAGAAACTTTGAATGACAACGCTTAATCTGGGCTATCTCGCCACCTTCCGTCTGGTGATCCAGCGCGGCAGCTTTTCAGCGGCAGCGGATGTGCTGGGTATTTCCCAGCCCGCCGTCAGCCTGCAAATACGTCAGCTGGAGCAGTTTCTGCAAACGCGGCTGGTGGAGCGTACCGGGCGGGGGATTAAGGCTACGGTTGCCGGGCAGGCGTTGCTGGCGCATGGGGAGCGTATTCAGCAGGCGGTGGATGACGCCATCCGGTCCGTGAGCGCATTCAGCCACGATGTGAGCGGCACCATTACGCTTGGCACGGGGGCAACGGCCTGCATCCATCTTCTGCCGCCGCTGCTGGAGAAGCTGCGTCGAGACTATCCCCTCCTGAGCGTGGGGGTGACGACGGGCAACACCCTCGACATCGTCAGGGCCATCGAAGAGAACCGGCTCGATATGGGGCTGGTGACGCTGCCGGTGAGCGGCAGAGCGCTGGACGTCATGCCGGTAATGGACGAAGAGTTTGTTTTTATCGCGTCGCGGGAGCAACAGGATGCGTTCAGGGATTTTACCCCGGAGGCGCTGCACGCTCAGCCGCTGATTGCCTTTGAATCAGGCAGCGGTACCCGGGCGCTGATCGATGGCTGGTTTGCGGCGAATGGATTAGCGATCGCACCGGTGATGCAGCTTGGCAGCATCGAGGCGATCAAACGCATGGTTCGTGCGGGTCTGGGCTACAGTATTGTGCCGCGAATGGCGGTCGAACAGGATGCCGATCGCGAAGGGCTATGCGTGATGTCGCTTACGCCCATGCTGCAGCGGCAGCTGGCGGTGGTAATGCGGCAGGATAAAATCCTCAGCAAAGGGATCGCGGCCATTATTCGGCTCGTGCAAGATCCTTCGGCTGTTTAGCGGTCAGCGGTGTCGACGGTCAGGCTGGATTGCTGCGACTGGGTTTTGTCCTGATGGTGGTACCAGGCGCCAATTGAAGAGTAAACGAAGCGGCCAAAGAAAAACAGGAAGCTGATGAGCAGTATGATGCGGGTCATTCGGGTATTAAATTGATGTCGTTTGCGCATACGCGTGACCTGACTCACTCTGTTTTTCCTGGATAAGCCCTTTTGGGCGACGAGGATATTAAGGCACAGCGGGAAGGCGGGGTCAATTCTGCTGTGTGTAAATAACCGTCAATGTTTACATTGATTTATGTTATTGAAATTAATTAATGCATTTACCATATTGATAATATGAAGAAAATAATTTCAAAAAAACGCCGCAAAAAGTTATTTGCGTAAAGTAGTTTGATTTAAGTCAACGGCTTCCCGGCCCTGATATTTAAAATCTTTCCTCCATACAGTTCGCCCCTCACCTTGCCGGGCGGCGCGTACGTCAGGTTGGATGCCTGTCTTTATTTTCCCTCTGGAGCGAAAGGGGTTTAACCGGGCATCTATGAACATTCTGGCTTTCCTGAAAAAATATGAAAATCGCTGGTGGGCATTGCCGCTTATTTTACCGGTGGTTTTACTTCCCGTGCTGAGCATTGCGAATACGTTCACGCAGCTGGGCGACGGCATTGCGGCACTCTATTATTTACCCCTCTCATTTTTGCTTTCGCTGATGATGTTCTTTGGCCTGGAAGCGCTGCCCGGGATCGTATTGTCGCTATTTATCCGCTATTACCCGTCGGTCGGGATGTTTGAAACCGTCGCGGGGATCCTCCATTTTGTCGTCCCTTTAGTGCTCAGCTGGGGTGGCTACCGGGTGTTTGCGCCCAGACGGAATATGACCGCGTACGGCGACGTACGGCTGATGGCGCAGCGCATCTTCTGGCAGGCGTTCTGCCCCGCGACGCTGTTTCTGGTGCTGTTTCAGTTTGCGGTGTATTTAGGCGTGTATGAGAGCCGTCAGAGCCTTGCGGGATTAAATCCCCTCAATATTCGCACGCTCATCAACTATCAGACGCTGCTGGTCAGCGGCCTGACGGGCGTGCCGCTGAGCTATCTGCTGATCCGCCTGCTTCGACATCCGCGCTATATCAAAAGCCTTCTCTCGCAGATCCGTTCCGAGATAGACAAAAAGGTGACGGTCGTTGAGTTGCTGGTGTGGGCTATCGCGCTTGGCGGGCTGCTTTCGCTGCTGCTGCTTCCGATGAATGAGAACAGCTCCATTTTCACCACCAACTACACTCTTTCCCTGCTGATGCCGGTGATGCTCTGGGGCGCGATGCGTTTTGGCTATAAGCTGATTTCGCTTATCTGGACGCCGATACTGCTGGTGTCTATTCACTATTTTTACCGCTATATCCCGGTGAATCCGGGGTATGACATTCAGCTGGCGATCACCTCTTCCAGTTACCTGGTCTTCTCCTTCGTGGTGATTTATATGTCGATGCTGGCGACCCGGCAGCGCGCAGCGAACAAACGCTCCCGCAGGCTGGCGCTGCTCGACCCGGTCGTCCATATGCCTAACCTGCGGGCGCTGTCGCGCGATCTGGCGAAAAACCCGTGGTCGGCGCTCTGCCTGCTGCGCATTCCGGAGCTGGAAATTCTGGGCCGAAATTACGGCGTGTTGCTGCGCATTCAGTACAAACAGCAGCTGGCGCAGTGGGTGAATGGCATTCTCCAGCCCAATGAGCTGGTGTATCACCTGACCGGGTATGACCTGGCGGTACGGCTTAACGCGGAATCGCACCAGCAGCGGATTGAGGCCCTGGACGAGCACATCAAGCAGTTCCGCTTTGTCTGGGACGGCATGCAGCTGCAGCCGCAGGTGGGCGTGAGCTATTGCTATGTCCGGTCCCCGGTTAACCATCTTTATCTGGTGCTGGGCGAACTGGGCGTGGTTGCCGACCTGTCGCTCTCCTCCAACCATCCGGAAAACCTTCAGCAGCGTGGGGCCGTCCATTTGCAGCGCAACCTGAAGGATAAAGTCGCGATGATGAGCCGCCTGCAAAAGGCGCTCGATAACGACGAATTCGCCCTGCTGGTTCAACCCGTTTGCGGCATGCGTGGCGATTGCTATCACGAAGTCCTGCTCCGAATGCCGGATATAAACGGGCTATTGATTTCCCCCGACCAGTTCCTGCCCGTCGCGCAGGAGTTTGGTCTCTCTTCGCGGGTAGATTTGTGGGTGCTCGAGCACACCCTGCGCTTCCTGGCCGCGCATCGCGAAAGACTGCCCGGCCAGCGCTTTGCCATTAATCTTGCCCCGTCGACCGTGTGTCGGGTGCAGTTTCCGCTTGAGGTGAGTCGCCTGCTGGCGAAATACGCCATTGAGCCGTGGCAACTGATCTTTGAAGTGACGGAGTGCAGCACCTTTTGCAATGCGGAGCAGGCGCTACACATCCTCCGGCAGCTGCAGAAAATGGGGGTACGTATTGCAATTGATGATTTTGGCACCGGCTATGCGAGCTATGCGCGGCTGAAAAGCGTGGACGCGGATATTCTCAAGATTGACGGCAGCTTTATTCGCAATATCGTCAACAACAGCCTGGATTATCAGATTGTGGCGTCTATCTGCCATCTGGCGCGCATGAAAAAGATGCTGGTGGTAGCGGAGTATGTCGAAAGCGAAGAGATACGTAGCGCGGTTCAGGCGCTAGGCATCGATTATGTGCAGGGTTATCTGATTGGCAGACCGGCACCGCTTGAGTCACTGCTGGAAGCAGAGGCGTCCACCGCGGACGCCTGAGCCGTTACGCGGCGACGTCGGCGCTCTCTTCTTCAATTTTGAGCAGCCAGCCGGTGACCGCTTCCCAGTACTGCTGCTCTTTTTCCAGATCCAGCAGGACCAGCGCGTTCTGACTAAACCAGTCGTGCGGGAAGCTCAGCGTCCAGTGATGGTCGTCGGTTTTCAGCTTCAGCGTAGGCGGCGTGGTGGTGGCCTGACGCTGGTTATTGAGCAGCACGCCCAGACGCAGCAGCTGAATAAGCGGCAGGAACTGTTTTTTCTTGAACAGCGTAAAGCGCGGCAGGTCGTCGAGCTTGATGGCCTTGCGGTGATAACGCACCAGGGTCGCCATCATGGTTTGCTGCTCCTGGTTGAAGCCAGGCAGATCGCTGTTTTGCAGAATGTAGGCCGAATGGCGGTGCATCCCGCTGTGGTTGATGTTCAGCCCCACCTCGTGCAGCATCGCGGCCCATTTCAACAGCGCGGCAAGCTGCGGGTGCGCGAGCTTCGGATTCTGCTCCTGCCACTGTTCGTACATCTGCACCGTGGTGTCCAGCACGCGCTTCGCCTGTTCACGGTCGATGTTGTACTGGTTGGCGAGACTTTGCGCGGTGCGGCTGCGAATATCCTGATGGCGGAAGCGGCCTTCCATCTCATACAGCACGCCTTCACGCAGCGCGCCGTCCGACAGACGCAGCTCTTTTATGGCGAGGGCATCAAACACGCCGCAGAGAATAGCCAGCCCCGGCACGAATACCGCTTTACGCTCGTCGGAAAGACCCGGCAGGCTTAAGGCGTCAAAGCTTTTATGCTTCAGCACTTCTTCGGTCAGCAACGTCAGGCGTTCGGGCGTGATAAACCCGTCTTTTTCACCCATCGCCAGCAGCACTTCATGCGCCGCCTTGATGGTGCCCGACGCGCCCAGCGCCACGTTCCAGCCCTGAATACGGTACTGCCAGGCCAGATTTTCCAGCTTCTGGACAGCGGCCATACGCGCGCGCTGGAAGTTCTCGCGGGTGATGGTGCCGCCAGGGAAATACATCTGCGCGAAGCTGACGCAGCCCATACGGCGGCTTTCCACCAGGCGCGGCTCAAAGTCTTCGCCGATCACCAGCTCCGTTGAGCCACCGCCGATATCGATAACCAGCTTGCGTCCTTTTTCCGGCTGGGTGTGCTCAACGCCCATGAAAATCAGACGCGCTTCCTCGTTACCGGAGATGATCTCAATCGGGTAGGGGATCACTTTTTCGGCCCGCTTGAGGAACTCCGGGGCGTTCAGGGCCTGGCGCAGGGTGTGAGTGCCCACGATGCACACGCTGGAGGGCGAGAAGCCCTGCAGGCGTTCAGCAAACAGCGACAGGCAGTTTAACCCGCGCTCCATCGCCTCTTCGCTGAGCATGCTGCGTTCATCAAGACCATCCGCCAGGTGTACGCGCTGCTTCAGACGACCGATGATCTGCAGCGCGCCATCCACCTCACGGGCGATGACCATGTGGAAACTGTTAGAGCCAAGGTCGACCGCGGCGAATTCCTGCGGGCGTGGGGTCTTATCATTTATCGGCATAGGTTAATCGGGTTGCTCGAGTGATTTGATATAGTCGTAAATCGCCAGTTGCGACCGCACTTTGCGGCGGTTGCCGCGCGGTACATAGCGGTTACTGAGTTCTTTGTCGATATAGCGTGCTTTCACGGTATCGCTGAACAGAATCTCGATGATGTCGAGGATCTGCTGCTTCAGACGCGGATCCAGCAGCGGTGCCGCGACTTCAATACGGTAGTCAATATTGCGCGTCATCCAGTCTGCCGAAGAGAGATAGACCTGTTTATCACCCGCATTATCAAAAATATAGATCCGATCGTGTTCCAGGTAACGGTCAACGATGCTGATCACACGAATATTGTCGCTGATGCCTTCCAGTTCCGGGATCAGCGAGCACATGCCGCGGATCAGCAGGTTAACCGGCACGCCTGAGCTGGACGCTGCATACAGCCTGTCCACCAGCCCTTTGTCGACAAGGTTGTTAAGCTTCAGCGTGATGCCGGACGACAGCCCTTTCTGGGCATTGGCGATCTCTTTATCGATCATATCGTACAGCAGGCGGCGCGAGTTCTGCGGCGAGACCAGCAGATAGTCAAAGCTCACCGGACGGTACGGGTTTTCGATAAAGTTAAAGACCCGGCGCACTTCGTTAGTGATGCGGGCGTCGGCGGTTAAGAGCGAGTAGTCGGTATAAATTCGCGCCGTTTTCTCGTTAAAGTTCCCGGTACCGATGTGGGCATAGCGCACTACATCGTCGCCCTCTTTACGGGAAATCAGGAACAGCTTGGCGTGAATTTTCAGCCCCGGCGCGGAGAAGATGACGTGCACACCGGCTTCCGTCAGACGGCGCGCCCAGTGGATGTTGGCCTCTTCGTCGAAGCGCGCCTGCAGCTCAACCACCACGGTGACCTTTTTGGCGTTGTGCGCCGCGTGGATCATCGCGTCGATGATGCGGGAATCTTTTGCCACGCGGTAGATGTTGATTTTGATCGCCAGCACGCTCGGATCGAACGAGGCCTGACGCAGCAGTTCGAGCACGTGCTCAAACGTGTGATACGGATAGTAAAGCAGCACGTCGCGTTCGCGAATGGCGTCGAATCCGTTGCGGAATTTATCGAACCACAGATGGCGCAGGCGCGGCAGCGGCTTGTTCACCAGATTGGCTTTGCCGACGTTCGGGAAGCCAATAAAGTCTTTAAAGTTGTGGTAACGACCGCCCGGCACGATGGAGTCATAGCGCGAAATGGTCAGTTTCTCGCGCAGCATCTCCACCATGGCGTCCGGCATATCGCGCTGATAAACAAAACGTACCGGTTCGGCCGTCAGGCGCTGTTTCAGGCTGGAAGACATCAGCTCCATCAGGCTGGCTTCCATCTCGTGCACCAGGTCATATTCGGCGTCACGGGTCATCTTCATCGAGTAGGCGTTTAACGCATCGTAATCGAAGAAGCCTTTGAAGATGTCGTCCAGGCAGTAGCGCAGGATGTTGTCCAGCAGGATCATCGGCTTGCGTCTGCGCGGGGTTTCCGGCGGCAGGTTCACAAAGCGCGGCACCTTGTCGGACGGGATCTCCAGCAGCGCGTAACGGATAGACTCACCGCGAATAATTTCCACCGCCAGGTAGGTGTAATCATCCTTCAGGAACTGAACCAGATCGGTTTCGCGGTTGATCAGAATCGGGGTAATGTGCTGGCGCAGATAGTGTTTGAAGTAGTGGCGCAGCCAGTTTTGTTGGTTAACGGAAAGCTGGCGTTCGTTAATCAGGAAGATTTGATTGCGCGCCATCTCCAGCAGCAGTTCGTTATACAGGCCGTCAAATTCCTGATCGGCTTTCAGCACGCGGGACTGGATTTTGCCCAGCAGATGCCGCGAGTGCGAGTTTAAGCCCTGTTCTTCGCTGATGATGATGCGTCTTTTCAGCTCGGCAAAGCGAACCTTGTAGAACTCATCCAGGTTGTTGGAATAAATGCCCAAAAAACGCATGCGCTCGATCAGCGGGTTACTTTTGTCTGCCGCTTCCTGGAGTACACGTTCGTTAAATGCTAACCAGCTTAGCTCTTTCTCGATATATAACTTTTCCTGACCCATTACAGCTCACACTCCAGTTCAATCACAGGACGTGGTAAATCCGTCTCGTCCTTATTATGGCGAGCATTTCCACGATATGTCCAACAGTGCCAGAAAAGTATGACAGTTATTTTTTTTGTTGGGGATTTTAGAAGGTTGGAGAAGGGAATATCGGGTAATGCAATGAACAGGTCGGGTAAGCGCAGCAGCGCCACCCGACGTAACAAACTACTCTTCCGCCGCATAACCCTGCGGGGGTAACTTCACGCCGTCCAGCCAGGCTGCGCCGTCGCGCATCTCGAGACGCCCATCGACAAACCAGCTGACCACCAGCGGGTAAATGGCGTGTTCCTGGGTCTGCACGCGTTCCGTCACGTCTTCTTCGCTGTCGCCGTCAAAGACCGGAACTTTGGCCTGCAGGATCACCGGACCGCCGTCCAGCTCGTCGGTAACGAAATGCACGGAGGTGCCGTGCTCCTCATCGCCGTTTTCCAGAACCTGACGATGGGTGTGCAGGCCGGGATATTTCGGCAGCAGGGAAGGGTGGATATTCAGCAGACGACCGGCGAAGTGTTCGACGAAGGCCGGGCTCAGAATACGCATATAGCCCGCCAGCACGACCACGTCCGGCGCGTAGGCATCAATCTCATGCACCAGCTCGCGGTCAAAGGCTTCACGCCCGGCGAACTGGCTGGCTTCCAGCGCGTGCGCGGGAATGTTCGCTTCCCGCGCGCGCTCAAGGCCGAACGCGTCGGCCTTGTTGCTGAAAACTGCCCGAATGGTGCCATTGATTTTCTTCTGCTTGCAGGCGTCTATGATGGCCTGCAAATTGCTTCCGTTGCCGGAAATGAGCACCACGATGTTTTTCATTCAATGACCACACGCTGTTCGGAATCGGAAGCTTTAATCGTACCGATTTTCCACGCGTTTTCACCTTTTTCAGTCAGCAGCTTAACCGCTTTATCCGCTTCGCTTGCCGGCAGGGCGATAACCATGCCCACGCCACAGTTAAAGGTGCGGTACATTTCGTGAGAGCTCACGTTGCCCGCGGTCTGCAGCCAGTTAAACACGGCCGGCCACTGCCATGAGGATTCGTCGATCACCGCCTGGGTGTTGTCCGGCAGGACGCGCGGGATGTTTTCCCAGAAGCCGCCGCCGGTCAGGTGAGCGATAGCGTGAACGTCGACGTTCTCGATAAGCTCAAGCACGTTTTTCACGTAGATGCGGGTCGGCGCCAGCAGATGGTCAGCCAGCGGTTTACCGTCCAGCTCGGTGGTCAGCGGATCACAGCCGCTCACTTCGAGGATTTTACGCACCAGGGAGTAGCCGTTGGAGTGCGGGCCGCTGGAGGCGAGCGCGATCAGCACATCGCCATCGGCCACTTTGCTGCCGTCGATAATTTCTGATTTTTCTACTACGCCGACGCAGAAGCCCGCGACGTCATAATCTTCGCCGTGATACATGCCCGGCATTTCTGCGGTTTCACCACCGACCAGCGCACAGCCGGACTGCAGGCAGCCTTCGGCGATACCGTTAATCACGCTGGCAGCGGTATCCACGTCCAGTTTGCCGGTTGCGTAGTAATCGAGGAAGAACAGCGGCTCTGCGCCCTGTACCACCAGGTCATTCACGCACATCGCGACCAGATCGATACCGATCGTGTCGTGACGTTTTAAATCCATCGCCAGGCGCAGTTTAGTGCCTACACCGTCAGTACCCGAGACCAGAACAGGTTCACGATATTTTTGCGGCAGCGCGCACAGTGCGCCGAAGCCACCCAGACCACCCATCACTTCCGGGCGGCGGGTTTTTTTCACCACACCTTTGATTCGGTCAACCAGCGCATTACCTGCGTCAATATCAACACCGGCATCTTTGTAGCTGAGAGAAGTTTTGTTGGTCACGGCTTAAATCCCCACGCGATTGCATAGCTAGTAAGAAAAATCGGCGCAATTCTAACAGTCCAGGCAAACGTTTGCGAGCCTATTCTGGACGTGGGGATCTTTTTTTCTGTGTACCTCGTGAATGCAGCCAAACTTGACTCTGTTCACGAAAATGAAACCGGTTTCTGAGAACTGCTTGCAACAGCTACGCCCTTTGCACATCATCGAAATGAAACCGGTTTCTGTAATTGTTTTTGCAGAAAATAACGCAGAATGAGGGAAAGCGAATGTCGGGATTTAAAGCAGGTTTTCTGTGGGGCGGGGCCGTTGCGGCGCACCAGCTGGAAGGCGGCTGGAAAGAGGGCGGCAAGGGCGTGAGCGTCGCCGATGTGATGACCGCGGGGGCGCACGGCGTGCCGCGTGAAATCACCAACGGCGTGCTGGAGGGGAAAAATTATCCTAACCATGAAGCCATCGATTTCTACCACCGCTATAAAGAAGACATCAGACTCTTTGCCGAGATGGGGTTCAAATGCTTCCGCACCTCTATTGCCTGGACGCGGATCTTCCCGAAAGGCGACGAGCTTGAGCCTAACGAGGCTGGCCTGAAATTCTATGACGATCTGTTCGACGAATGCCTGAAGTACGGCATCGAGCCGGTTATCACCCTGTCTCACTTCGAGATGCCTTTCCATCTGGTTACGGAATACGGCGGCTGGCGCAACCGTAAGCTGATCGACTTCTTCGTTCGTTTTGCAAAAGTGGTGTTCCAGCGCTACCAGCATAAGGTGAAGTACTGGATGACCTTCAACGAGATCAACAACCAGGCTAACTTCCACGAAGACTTTGCGCCGTTTACGAACTCCGGGCTGAAGTACGCGCCGGGTGAAGACCGTGAGCCGGTGATGTTCCAGGCGGCGCACTACGAGCTCGTGGCCAGCGCCCTGGCGGTGAAGGCGGGGCGCGAGATTAACCCGTCGCTGCAGATTGGCTGCATGATTGCCATGTGTCCTATCTACCCGCTGACCTGTGCGCCGGACGATATGATGATGGCGATGAACGCCATGCACCGCCGCTACTGGTTCACCGACGTGCACGTGCGCGGCAAGTACCCGCAGCACCTGCTCAACTACTTCGAACGTCGCGGCTTCGCGCTGGATATCACCGAAGAGGATAAAGCCGCGCTGAAGCAGGGCTGCGTCGATTACATCGGCTTCAGCTACTACATGTCCTTCGCCACCAAGGCGACGGCGGACAACCCGCAGCTGGATTACGACGAAAGCAAGAGCCTGGTCTCTAACCCCTACGTGCAGAAATCCGACTGGGGCTGGCAGATTGACCCGGTCGGGCTGCGTTACTCCCTGAACTGGTTCTGGGATCACTACCAGCTGCCGCTGTTTATCGTTGAGAACGGCTTTGGCGCGATCGACGTGCAGGAGAGCGACGGCACGGTGAACGACCAGTACCGTATTGATTATCTGGCCGCCCATATCCGCGAGATGAAAAAAGCGGTGGTGGAAGATGGCGTGGATCTGATGGGCTACACCCCGTGGGGCTGCATCGACCTGGTGTCTGCCGGCACGGGCGAAATGAAAAAACGCTACGGCTTTATCTTTGTGGATAAAGACAATGATGGAAACGGCACGCTGAACCGCAGTAAGAAAAAATCGTTCGACTGGTATAAGCAGGTGATTGCGAGCAACGGCGAGAACCTGTAATTGTCGGGTGGCGCTAACGCTTACCCGACCTACACTACACGTAGGCCCGCGTAAGCGCAGCGCCACCGGGCAGAACCCCGCACCCAAGCCGGAGTCTCGCCTCCGGTTTTTTTGTCTCTAAATCACTTTGCTTGATATACGTCAAGCAACATGGGTATGGCCTAATCCGAAAAAAGCGGTATAATCCCGCGATTTTTTTGCGGACGCCACCTCAGAGGAGAAAGAGAATGAAGATTGTGGAAGTGAAACACCCACTCGTTAAACACAAGTTGGGCCTGATGCGTGAGCATGACATCAGCACGAAGCGTTTTCGCGAACTGGCATCTGAAGTCGGCAGCCTGCTGACCTACGAAGCGACCTCTGATCTGGAAACAGAAAAAGTCACCATCGAAGGCTGGAACGGCCCGGTGCAGGTTGAGCAGATCAAAGGTAAGAAAATTACCGTGGTGCCAATTCTGCGTGCCGGTCTCGGCATGATGGAAGGCGTGCTGGAGCACGTGCCAAGCGCGCGTATCAGCGTGGTGGGTATCTACCGTAACGAAGAAACCCTTGAGCCGGTTCCTTACTTCCAGAAGCTGGTCTCTAACATCGACGAGCGTATGGCGCTGGTGGTTGACCCAATGCTCGCGACCGGTGGCTCAATGATCGCCACCATCGACCTGCTGAAAAACGCGGGCTGTAACAGCATTAAGGTGCTGGTACTGGTTGCCGCTCCGGAAGGGATCGCGGCGCTGGAAAAAGCGCACCCGGACGTTGAGCTGTATACCGCCTCTATCGACCAGGGCCTGAACGAGCATGGGTACATCATCCCGGGGCTCGGCGATGCCGGCGATAAGATCTTTGGTACGAAATAATCGAATAACGATAAATAAGCCGACTTTGATAGTCGGCTTTTTTTTGAATAAAACACCAACAATACTACACAGAGGAAAACACTATGACGCGCCGTGCTATCGGGGTGAGTGAAAGACCGCCGCTTTTACAGACTATCCCGCTTAGTTTGCAGCACCTGTTCGCCATGTTTGGCGCAACCGTGCTGGTGCCAATCCTGTTCCACATTAACCCGGCCACCGTGCTGCTGTTCAACGGCATTGGTACGCTGCTGTACCTCTTTATCTGTAAAGGCAAAATCCCGGCGTATCTCGGGTCGAGCTTCGCCTTTATCTCGCCGGTGTTGCTGCTGCTGCCGCTGGGTTATGAAGTCGCGCTGGGCGGCTTTATCATGTGTGGCGTCCTGTTCTGCGTGGTGTCCTTCATTGTGAAGAAAGCCGGTACCGGCTGGCTGGACGTGATGTTCCCGCCTGCGGCGATGGGTGCCATCGTTGCGGTCATCGGTCTGGAGCTGGCGGGCGTGGCGGCGAATATGGCCGGTCTGCTGCCTGCTGACGGCCAGTCACCGGATTCCAAAACCATTATCATCTCGCTGGTAACGCTGGGCGTGACGGTGTTTGGCTCCGTGCTGTTCCGCGGCTTCATGGCGATTATCCCGATCCTGATCGGCGTGCTGGCGGGCTATGCGCTATCCTTTGCGATGGGCGTAGTGGACACCACCCCGATTGCTCAGGCGCACTGGTTCGCGCTGCCAACCTTCTATACGCCGCGCTTTGAATGGTTTGCTATTTTCACCATTCTGCCTGCGGCGCTGGTGGTGATTGCGGAGCACGTCGGCCACCTGGTGGTGACGGCGAACATCGTTAAGCGCGATTTAATCCGCGACCCGGGCTTGCACCGCTCCATGTTTGCGAACGGTTTCTCCACCATCATCTCCGGTTTCTTCGGCTCGACGCCAAACACCACTTACGGTGAGAACATCGGCGTGATGGCGATTACCCGCGTCTACAGTACCTGGGTTATCGGCGGCGCGGCGATTATCGCCATTCTGCTCTCCTGCGTCGGTAAACTTGCGGCAGCGATTCAGATCATTCCGGTGCCGGTAATGGGCGGCGTTTCTCTGCTGCTGTACGGCGTGATCGGCGCCTCCGGTATTCGCGTGCTGATTGAATCCAAAGTGGATTACAGCAAGGCGCAAAACCTGATCCTGACCTCCGTTATCCTGATCATCGGCGTGAGCGGCGCGAAGGTGCACATCGGTGCGGCCGAGCTGAAGGGCATGGCGCTGGCGACCATCGTCGGCGTGGGCCTGAGCCTGATCTTCAAGCTGATCTCGGTCATTCGCCCGGAAGAAGAAATTCTGGACGCGGACGACAGCGAAAAAGCGTCACATTGATCGAAAAGTCGGGCGAAGGATCGCCCGGTTCTCTCCTTGCAGGTTCCGTGTTAAACTCCATTCCGATTTTACGTAGGATCTCTGGTTGAGGTATTTCTGAACGGACCGGCACAGCTCTCTCTGCCACTCTATCTCCCTGACGACGAAACTTTCGCGAGTTTCTGGCCGGGTGATAACCCCTCTTTACTGGCTGCACTGCAAAACGTGCTGCGCCAGGATCACAGCGGATACATCTATATCTGGTCACGCGAAGGCGCGGGGCGCAGCCATCTGCTGCATGCCGCCTGCGCGGAGCTTTCGGCGCGCGGTGATGCGGTAGGCTACGTGCCGCTGGATAAACGCACCTGGTTCGTGCCTGAGGTGCTGGAGGGAATGGAACATCTCTCGCTGGTCTGCATCGATAATATCGAATGCGTGGCGGGGGACGAGCCGTGGGAAATGGCGATCTTTAACCTCTACAACCGCATTCTGGAATCGGGTAAAACCCGGCTGCTGATCACCGGCGATCGTCCGCCGAGACAGCTCAATCTGGGGCTGCCGGATCTGGCATCTCGTCTGGACTGGGGGCAAATCTACAAGCTCCAGCCGCTGTCGGATGAAGATAAGCTTCAGGCGTTACAGCTGCGCGCAAAGCAGCGCGGGTTTGAGCTGCCGGAGGACGTGGGGCGTTTCCTGCTTAAACGACTGGATCGCGAAATGCGCACGCTGTTTGACACGCTCGATCAGCTCGATCGCGCCTCCATTACCGCCCAGCGCAAGCTGACCATTCCGTTTGTGAAAGATATTCTCAAGCTGTAGTTGTGCCGGGTGGCGGCTGCGCCTTACCCGGCCTACGAAAACTAGACATCCCCCAGCAGGTGTTCAACCAAAAGTGGAATTGGTCTTCCCGATGCCACGCTCCTTCCGCTCTCTCGCCACAGCGCCGTACCGCTGATATCCAGATGCGCCCACGGAATGGTCGGCGGGCAAAAGTGGTGCAGCAGCCACGCCGCTGACGCACTGATTGCCGCATTGTTGGTCGGCGTGTTG
The DNA here is from genome assembly GCF_019443845.1 of Enterobacter sp. DNB-S2. NCBI lineage: Bacteria > Pseudomonadati > Pseudomonadota > Gammaproteobacteria > Enterobacterales > Enterobacteriaceae > Enterobacter > Enterobacter sp. DNB-S2. Next base: position 4,092,789 of record NZ_CP050520.1, on the reverse strand, counting down.
CACAGATCGGCAATGGCGCTGTCGGTCTGTTTTTTCAGCCGCGCATCCAGCGGCAGGGACCACACTTCATCGCCACTTTGCTTACCCGCCAGCGTCAGCGCCGCACGCAGCGGTTCATCCTGCGTCATCAGCCCGCTCAGCTCATACCCCAGCGCCTTCACGACCGCACCGGTTAAGGTCGCCATATCAATAATATAGCGCGCCTGCGGATGGCGCTGGCTGGCCCAGGCGATGGCGTCCGCCAGCACCAGCCGGCCTTCGGCATCGGTGTTGTTGATTTCAACCGTGGTGCCGTTGCAGGCCGTCGCCACCGTTCCGGGCTGCATGGCGTCCGGGCCGATGGCGTTTTCCGCCAGCGCCAGCACGCCCATGATGCGTACGGGCAGCGCCAGCTCTGCCACGGTCTGCATCAGGCCCAGCACGTTAGCCGCACCGCACATGTCGTATTTCATGGTGTACATGCCCGCGCCTTCCTTCAGCCACAGGCCGCCGGTATCGAAGGTAATACCTTTTCCCACATAGCAGCGCACCGGGCCGTCGTTGACGCCGTCATAATGGATCGCCAGCAGGCGCGGCGGACAGGTCGCCCCTTTGCCAACGGCGTGCAGCAGCCCCAGACCCTGCTCAGCAATAGCCTTTTCGTTCAGCACTTCGCAGCGCAGGGCGGGGAAGGCGGCACAGAGCCTTTGCGCCTCTTCCACCACAAACTGCGGCGTGCATCGGTCGGACGGGATATCCGCCAGACGTCGCGCCGCGACCATGCCGCGGGCGATGGCCTGCTGCTGGCGGAAGACACCCTCCAGTTTTGCCTGCTGTTCCGGCAGGCAGAGGGCGGTGATGTGCGTAAGGCGCACCGCCGATTCATCCGTTTTCTTCAGCTTCAGGTCGCTCAGCCTGTGCGCCTGATTAAAGAGAAAACGCAGCACCTGCGCCTGCACCACATCGTTGATATCGGTAACGTCCAGTATCAGCTCGGGGCTGACGGGCGAGGCCAGCAGCGGGCGCAGCGCCGTCAGCAATCCTTCGGTCAGGCTATCCTGCCAGAGGGCATCCGGCAGCAGAGTGATCCGGGCAAACGGGGCGCAGCCAAAGCGGGTGTCAGCGATGCTGGCAGACTCGCGCATTTCCGCGACAAGCGCCGTTTCGGGCAAATGCGTACAGGAGGCGGACGCAATCAAATGGCTTTGCGGAGCCGCGTCAGAAAGCGCGGTGATAAACTGATACGTAATCATCATGACTCCTCAATCGGCGCGCGGATCCGCGCGGCGTAGGCCTGCATCCATTCATCGTCTACGGCGTAATAATGCGTTTTCTCCCGCAGGCGTTCGGTACGAAAAACGGTGAGGGGCTGGCGAGCCGTCGCCACCACAAACGAGAAGGTTTTGATGTTGGTGGCGGCCCCGAATTCGCCCCTGTTGTTCATGCACACCACGGAAAGATCGCCCGCGCGGCCAAAGCGCGACATCAGCTTATCTTCCAGCTCGAACACCACCGAATCCGCCGCCTGCTGGGGCGTCATACCCTGCGCCATGCGGCGGACAATTTCGTAGCTGGTGCAGCCTTTCATCAGATCTTCACCGACGCCCGTGGCGGTGGCCGCGCCGGTTTCACTGTCGCAGTAAAAGCCGGAACCAATAATGGGCGAATCGCCGAGTCGACCGCGTTTTTTCATGAACAGGCCGCTGGTGGAGGTGGCGACGCTCATTGATCCCTGTTTATCAAGGCCGATAATGCCGACGGTGTCATGCCCGTCGTAAGGGCTTAAGCCCTTATCCAGCGTTTCGCGGCAGCGTTTGCGGTAGTGCTGCATGGCGCGGTCAGTGAGCATAGTTTTGTCGGCAAAGCCCTGGCTCAGCGCCCATTCCCGCGCGCCCTGGCCGACCAGCAGGCTGTTGTAGCGCTGGCGGCTTAACGCATGCGCCACGCGCACCGGGTTGGCGATATCCACCAGGTTGCCCACGGCACCAAACGCCAGCGTATCGCCGTCCATGTAGGCGGCGTCCAGCTCCACTTCGCCATTTTCGGTGGGCAGCCCGCCGTAGCCGACGGATTTATAAAACGGAAAGTCTTCGACGGCGGCGACGGCATCCACCACCGCTGCAGAGACCGGTTTACCCGCAGCCAGCGCAGACGCAGACTCCGTAACGCCTTCAAGCGCCATTCTCCAGGTCGCGATAATTCCCCACATGCTTTACTCCTGTTTTGCAAGGGTGGTGTCGGTTTGCGTAACGGTGGCCATTTCCGCCGCGCGGTACTGTTTGTCCACGATACGCATAAAAGGCAGGTACAGCATGGCGCCAATCAGCAGGTTGATAAGCTGCATGACGCTGCCGCTCAGGTGTCCGGTAACGATAAAGCCGCTGATAACGGGCGGCAGCGTCCAGGGAATAAACACCCCGGTGGTGACGGCAACCGCGCCAATCTTCATCGCTACATACTGCACGGTGACCAGCACCAGCGGCACCAGGTTGAACGGGATAAGCATGATCGGGTTCATGATCACCGGCAGGCCAAACAGGATCGGTTCGTTGATGTTAAACACCGATGCCCCGGCGCCGAGGCGCGCCACTTCACGCATGTTTTTGCTGCGGGCGAAAATCAGCATCGCAATCACCAGCGACAGCGTGGCCCCTGCGCCGCCCATCCAGATCATGTCAAAAAACTGTTCGGTGATAATGTGCGGCGGCGTCGTGCCTGCCTGAATCGCGGCGATGTTGTCGGTCTGGTTCTCCATCCACAGCGGGCGAATGATGCCGTTGATCATCGAGCCGGAGTTAATGCCCACTGACCACAGAATGGTGATGCTGAACACCGTCATCAGCGCGCCAAAGTAAGAGGTGCCGTAGTGGCGCACCGGCGTGGCAACCACTTCGTAAATAAACTGGTGGATGGTGTTGTAGTGGGTGTTTTCAAACACGATGCGGATACCGAGCACCAGAATCATCACCAGCAGGGCCGGGATCAGCGCGGCGAACGACTCCTGCACCGCCGGAGGCACGCCGTCCGGCATTTTGATCACCAGTTTTTTGCGCTTGAGCCAGCAGAACAGTTCCGTCCACAGCAGGGAACCGATCATCGCCACGAACAGCCCTTTGCTGCCAATCCACTCCACCGGAATGACGGTAATACCGCCGTTTTCCGCCACTTTGATAAAGGGCGTCAGGATGAGAAAGGCGACCAGCGCCAGGATACCGCAGGAGATGCGGTCTTCACCGTAGTGTTCCGCCAGGCGGAAGGCCACCAGGAAGCTGATGAACAGCGACATGGTGGAGAACACCGCGTTGAACGGGATTTCAATGATGGCGCTCCAGCTCTCACCAAAGGCCTGAGACATAAACTGCTGATAGGCTTGATTCGGGAACGACGAGATCACCAGCAGAATAGAGCCGACGATGATAAATGGCATGAATGACACGTAGGCGCCACGAATGGCCCCGAGATGACGCTGCTGAGCCGTTTTGGCCGCCAGCGGCATCAGTTTTGCTTCAAGAAATCCCAGAACATTGTTCATTGTGAACTCCGTACAAGATTGAGGGGTGTTGTTTGTGTTATGTCTTAGGATTATCAGTGAAGCGCGGCGAGCGAAAGGTGAAATCGGTCACAAAGCAATCGCTGATGTAATATAAATCTCATAAGATTGGTTCAGAGGATCCTGCGATGGAAATTAAACTGCATGCTAATGCCACCACGACGCCGCGCATCCGTCGCTATCTACAGCAGTCAGATAAAAGCGACAGAGAGCTGGCTGCCGAGCTGGGTATTTCGGTCACTACCGTCAGGCGCTGGCGCAACCGCGAGCAGGTTTCGGATAATCACACGACGCCAAAAGTGATACACAAAGCATTGAGACAGGAGCAGGTTGCGCTGGTCAATGTCCTGCGGGATATCACTGGCGCCCCGCTGGACGAACTGCTGCAGATGGTCAATAGCGAACTCGGGATCGCCGTATCCCGCGCGACCCTGAACCGCTATCTCAAACCGGCTTCGGTAAGGCAGAAGGGCGCGACGTTGCAGGGAAAAAAGGCGCTGAAGGCAGGTATCGTGCCGCAAAAACTCCTGTTACATCATCAGCCTCTGTCGCTGCATATGGACGATGGCGGGGAACAGCATCTGCTCTGCGCGCGTGAACCCGTGAGCGGCTGGTGCTACGCCCGGCTGTACGCGGGCATTTCTCCGCAGCTGCTGGCCCACTGGACGAATGACGCGCTGGCAGCCTGTCCGGCTGATATTCAATCTGTTGAGACTTTTGGTTTCGAGGTGAAGCTTGAGGAGCGCAATGCCACCGTAACGGCGCATCCACAGCAATACCGCGCCGTTCAGGTTGATCTACCGCTATGTGAAATCATCCCACGTCTGAACAGTGAACCGGCAGGCGAGCTGTTGATCCAGCTGTGCGAATTTTACAACCGGGGAAAAGCGCAGAAAAAGCTGGGAGAGAGTACGCCGCAGGCCTTTCTGGAAGCGCTGCGGCATAAGGACTAGAGGATCTCGAGCACGTCTTCCGGCGGGCGTCCAATGCGCGCCTGGCCGTTCGCCACCACAATCGGGCGCTCAATCAGCTTTGGATTTTCAACCATCGCCTGGATCAGCTCAGCCTCGGTGAGACGGCTGTCATCCAGGTTAAGCGACTTATACAAATCTTCTTTCTGACGCATCAGCTCTCTTGCACTGCCCATTCCCAGCATGTGCAGCAGCTGGCGGAGGGTTTGCGCGTCAGGTGGGGTGTCGAGGTACAGCACCACTTCCGGCTCAACGCCGTTAGACTTCAGCAGGCTCATGGTATCGCGGCTCTTGGAGCAGCGAGGGTTGTGATAAATTTTTACGGCGTCTGTCATGACGTGAATTCTCCTTTATTACATCTTTTCGTACGGCTTAAAGCGCTGCTGCAGGCCGCGCAGCTGATCGATACGCGCGTCGTAACGGGCCTGCTGGAGGCTGCCGAGCTTGACCTGCGCGCTGGCGCTGCTGAGCGTGGAAATCGCCTGATCGAGGCGGCCCACCAGGGCAAAACCTTCGGCACGCGCCGCCAGCTCCTGATCGCGGTTGCCGAGCTGGGCTTCCGCCTGAGCGAGCAGATCCCAGCCGTTTTGATCGTCTTTATTGTTAAAGGTATAGCGGTTCAGAATGGTCGCCGCTTCGCCAGGCTGACCGCCCTGTAAGTAAGCGTTCGCCAGGTTAAGCTGCAGCACCGGGTTGGTACGGACGTCTTTCGCCCCCTTCAGACGGTTAATCGCATCGGCCGTTTTCTTCTGGCCCAGATCGATATCCGTCGACAGATCGAGGTACCACGGGTTGTTAGGGTCGGCAGCCAGAAGCGGTTGCAGCGCTTTGCGCGCCTCGTCGTATTTGCTGGCTTCCATCGCCTGGAGCGCCTGACCATACTGCGCGGCGTTTTTCTCACGCACGTTGCCTTTCGCCAGGGTATCCAGCAGGTCGCTGGTGAGCTGGTTACGCCCGGAATTGTACATCCCCAGCGTTCTCACCTTCGCCATGTAGAAATCCTGCGAAGACTGGACCACCACCGGACGCATCTGGTTGGCACGGTTACGCGCGTCCGACAGGCGGCTTTCCGGCAGCGGGTGGGTCAACAGAATTTCCGGTGGACGGGAAGAGTAACGCGCCTGATCGAGCAGTTTTTCCAGGAAGCTCGGCATGGCCTGCGGGTCAAAGCCCGAACGCTGCAGCACCTGAATCCCGATGCGGTCCGCTTCCTGTTCGTTTTGCTGGGTAAAGCTGATCATCCCCTGGCGCGTTCCCGCCAGCGTACCGGTCAGGGCCGCCATCCCGGCCTGCGGGCTGGCCATCGCCAGCAGAATGGAGCCCAGCGCGCCCACCCAGGTGAGGGGGGCGTTACGTTTCTGGTCTTCCATGGCGCGCGCCAGGTGGCGCTGGGTGACGTGCGAAATTTCGTGCGCCATTACCGAGGCCAGCTGGCTTTCGTTGTCGGAATAACGGAATAACGCCGAGTGCAGCACCACGTTTCCGCCAAAGAAGGCGAAGGCGTTGATTTCGTCGTTATTAATTAAATAGAAGTGGAAGGGCGTTTTTACCGAGTCGGCGTGCGAAACCAGGCGCATCCCCAGCCCGTTAATGTACTGTACCAGCAAAGGGTCGTTGATCAGCGGGGCGCTGCCGCGCAGCTGGCGAACATAGTAATCCCCCATTTGCATCTCTTGTCCAATAGAGAGCGTGCTTCCTGCTGTGGTGCCCATGTCCGGCAATGAATCGGACGAGTCAGCAAAAGCGGGCAACACCTGACCGACCGTCACCGCGGCAATCAGTGTTGCAACCAGTGTTTTTCTCAACTGCCTGAACATAACCACTGTCCTGTATGTTGGATGTGCTAATTTGACCGATGAACCGGCATAACGTTCATCTCTGCTGCTCTGCGAGTGTAGCCGTGTTACAGCATGAAGAAAATCCCATTCATCAGGCTTTTGCGGATTGCGATCGGGATACAAAAAGCGAAAGTCTTTTTTGTGACAGTTAGATACAATTCACCGTCTCACTCCCGCCATTCGATTCAGGGAAGGGTTGTATGCTCGAAATGTTAATGCAGTGGTACCGGCGTCGGTTCAGCGACCCGGAAGCCATTGCTTTGTTGGTTATTCTGGTTGCCGGGTTCGGTATTCTGTTCTTCTTCAGCGGCCTGCTCGCGCCACTGCTGGTGGCGATTGTGCTGGCGTATCTGCTGGAGTGGCCGACGGCGCGCCTGGAACACATCGGCTGTTCCCGCCGCTGGGCGACCAGCATCGTACTGGTGCTGTTTGTCGGCATCCTGCTGCTAATGGCCTTTGTGGTGATGCCGGTCGCCTGGCAGCAGGGAATTAACCTGATCCGCGACATGCCCGGCATGTTGAACAAGCTGTCTGATTTTGCCGCCACGCTGCCGCGCCGTTACCCGGCCCTGATGGATGCCGGGATTATTGACGCGATGGCCGAAAATATGCGCGCCCGCATCATGACGATGGGCGATTCGGTGGTGAAGTACTCTCTGGCCTCGCTGGTCGGACTGCTGACGCTGGCGGTTTACCTTGTGCTCGTGCCGCTGATGGTTTTCTTCCTGGTGAAAGATAAAGATCAGATGCTCAACGCCGTGCGCCGTATTCTGCCGCGCAACCGCGGGCTGGCAGGGCAGGTCTGGGAAGAGATGAACCAGCAGATCACCAACTACATTCGCGGCAAGGTGCTGGAGATGATTGTCGTGGGGGTCGCCACCTGGATTGGCTTCCTGATTTTCGGCCTGAACTACTCGCTGCTGCTGGCGGTGCTGGTGGGGCTGTCGGTCCTGATTCCATACATCGGCGCGTTTGTGGTGACCATTCCGGTTGTTGGCGTCGCGCTGTTCCAGTTTGGGCTGGGGACAGAATTCTGGAGCTGCTTTGCGGTGTACCTGATTATTCAGGGCCTGGACGGTAACCTGCTGGTACCGGTGCTGTTCTCCGAAGCGGTGAACCTGCATCCGCTGGTAATTATCTTATCCGTGGTGATTTTCGGCGGGCTGTGGGGATTCTGGGGCGTGTTCTTTGCGATTCCGCTGGCGACGCTGATTAAGGCCGTGGTCCACGCGTGGCCGGATGTGCCGGCGGTGGAAGAGAAGTAGTTTTTGTGCGGCCTGATGCCCTCACTCCGACCCTCTCCCATGGGGAGAGGGGGAAAACATTAAAAACGGCAACCTGGGTTGCCGTTTTGCTGTTTATCAGGCGCTTGCTTTCAGCCAGTTCAACACCACGTCGTGGTGGTTGCTGGTTTTGAAGTCGTCAAACACATGTTCAACTTTACCGTCAGCGTCAATCAGGAAGCTGATGCGGTGAATGCCGTCGTAGGTTTTACCCATAAACGTCTTCTCGCCCCAGACGCCGAACTGCTCGCACACCTGATGATCTTCATCAGAAAGCAGCGTGAAGTTCAGCAGCTCTTTTTCAGCAAATCGTGACAGCTTTTCTGGTTTATCCGTGCTGATACCCAGCACTTCCACACCGACTTTTTTCAACTCGTCCATGTTGTCGCGTAAGCCGCAGGCCTGTACGGTGCAGCCGGGGGTCATGGCTTTCGGGTAGAAATAGACCAGAACACGCTGTCCCTGGAAGTCGGTCAAATTTACTTGCTCGCCGTCTTGATCCGGTAAGCTAAATTTCGGTGCGATGTCACCGGCTTTCAGTGGGTTCATTACTCAACTCCATCCTGTTCGTGCTGCGAATAATTGACGACGCTTATACTGCCCTGCGCGTTTAATTCTGTACAGAGGGCTTTGAACGCTTGCTCGATATTTGACGCATCCTGTGAGGCAGGGCTGTGCGCGGTAATTTGAATAAACAGCACCGGAAGACCCTGGTCATCGCTTGTCTGCGTACGGGAAACCAGTTCGGCAATATTCATCTGATGATTGTCAAAAAGCGCGGTGAAACGCTCAATCAGATGCGGTGAATCAGGCACTTCAACCTGCACCCAGACGGTAGAAGGCAGTGCCGGACGCGGACGCGCGGTGGTGCGCTTCATGACAATCAGCAAATCCAGTTCGGCCCCCTTCAGCGGCAGGGTCGATTCAATCAACGTAATGGCGTTCCATGTCCCGGAAAGCAACATAATAAATGTGAACTCTTCGCCAAGCATCGCCAGACGGCTGTCTTCGATATTACAGCCGCAGCTGCTTACGTGACGGGTGATGGTGTTCACGATACCCGGCCTGTCGGCACCCAGCGCAGTGATAACCAGGTAATGTTGTGATGAGGTTGTCAAACCTGTTCTTCCTTTGCATGGTTAAGTCTTCCTAAGGAAAGCATAAAAAAAACATGCATACAACCGCCTGCGAGCCTCAGGTCGCTTGCTTTTATTACAGTTCCAAACGTAACATTGAGGCTCTTGTTCGCACAGAGGATGGCTCATGTTCACGGGAAGTATTGTCGCGCTTGTTACACCGATGGATGAAAAAGGTAATGTCTGCCGGTCAAGCATGAAGAAGCTCATTGATTACCATGTCGCCAACGGAACCTCGGCGATCGTTTCGGTAGGGACTACCGGTGAATCCGCAACGCTGAGCCACGACGAGCACGGCGATGTGGTGATGCTGACCCTAGAACTGGCGGACGGACGTATTCCGGTCATCGCGGGGACAGGGGCTAATGCAACCGCAGAAGCTATCAGCCTGACCAAGCGTTTTAACGACAGCGGCATCGTGGGCTGTCTGACGGTGACCCCTTATTACAACCGTCCTACTCAGGAAGGTTTGTTCCAGCACTTCAAAGCCATCGCTGAACATACTGACTTGCCACAAATTCTGTATAATGTGCCGTCCCGTACCGGTTGCGATATGCTGCCGGAAACCGTTGGTCGTCTCTCGGAAGTAAAAAATATTATCGGTATTAAAGAGGCGACAGGGAACTTAAGCCGCGTTCATCAGATCAAAGAGCTGGTTTCAGACGACTTTATCCTGTTGAGTGGTGATGATGCGACCGCGCTGGACTTTATGCAGCTCGGTGGTCATGGCGTGATCTCCGTAACGTCAAACGTTGCGGCGCGCGATATGGCTGAAATGTGCAAACTGGCCGCAGCCGGTCACTTTGATGAAGCGCGCGTCATTAATCAGCGTCTGATGCCGCTGCACAATAAATTATTTGTCGAACCCAATCCGATCCCAGTGAAATGGGCATGTAAGGAGTTGGGGCTTGTAGCAACCGATACGCTGCGTCTGCCAATGACACCGATTACCGACCACGGTCGTGACATCGTCAGGGCGGCGCTGAAGCATGCCGGTTTGCTGTAGAGTTTAGGGAGATTTGATGGCTTATTCAGTACAGAAGTCGCGCCTGGCGAAGGTTGCGAGTGTTTCGCTTGTTATGCTGCTCGCTGCCTGTAGTTCAGATTCGCGCTACAAGCGCCAGGTGAGCGGTGATGAATCCTATCTGGATGCGACCCCGCTTGCTGAACTTCACGCACCGGCTGGTATGATCCTGCCGATTCAGAACGGCGATTATAATATTCCCGTGACCAACGGCAGCGGCTTGGTCGGTAAAGCGCTTGATATTCGTCCGCCAGCACAGCCTCTGGCGCTGGTCAGCGGGGCGCGTACCCAGTTCACCGGTGATACGGCGTCTCTGATGGTTGAGAGCGCGCGCGGTAGCACGCTGTGGCCGCAGGTTGTCAGCGTCATTCAGTCGAAGAACTACACCATCGATAAACGCGATGACGCCAGCCAGACGTTAACCACCGACTGGATCGAATGGAACCGCCTGGATGAAGACCAGCAGTACCGCGGTCGTTATCAAGTCTCCGTTAAACCACAGGGTTACCAGCAGGCGGTTAACGTTAAGCTGTTGAACCTGGAGCAGGCGGGTAAACCGGTTGCGGATGCCGCGTCCCTGCAGCGTTACAGTACCGAAATGCTGAACGTGATTGCCGCGGGTCTGGATAAGACCGCTACCGATGCCGCCAACGCCGCGCAGAGCCGCAACGGCGCGACCTTCGATGTGCAAAGCGGTGCGGATGATACCGGCCTGCCAATGCTGGTGGTGCGTGCACCGTTTAACCAGACCTGGCAGCGTCTGCCAGCGACGCTGGAAAAAGTGGGCATGAAAGTGACCGACAGCACGCGTTCAACCGGCAGCATGACGGCAACGTATAAGCCGCTCTCCGACAGCGCATGGCAGGAACTGGGCGCGAAAGATCCTCAGCTTGCCTCCGGTGACTACAAGATTCAGGTAGGCGACCTTGATAACCGCAGCAGTCTGCAGTTTATCGATCCAAAAGGTCATACGCTGACCCAGTCGCAGAACGATGCGCTGGTCGCTGTCTTCCAGGCAGCATTCAGCAAATAAATACGAGGGCTGGTGAATCCAGCCCTTTTTATTTTAGTGCTACGCAAACGTGTGCGTGGCATAATATCCCCAGTTTTGAACACAAATCATCACACCAGGAGTAATGAAGATGCAGAAGCAAGCTGAGTTGTATCGTGGCAAAGCGAAGACCGTATACAGCACGGAAAACCCGGATCTGTTGGTGCTCGAGTTCCGCAATGATACGTCAGCAGGGGATGGCGCACGCATTGAGCAGTTCGATCGTAAAGGCATGGTGAACAACAAGTTCAACCACTTCATTATGACCAAACTGGCCGAAGCGGGCATCCCGACCCAGATGGAAGCGTTACTGTCCGATACGGAATGTCTGGTGAAAAAACTGGATATGGTTCCGGTTGAGTGCGTTATTCGTAACCGTGCGGCGGGCTCCCTGGTGAAGCGTCTGGGCATTGAAGAAGGTATCGAACTGAATCCACCGCTGTTCGACCTGTTCCTGAAAAACGATGCCATGCACGACCCGATGGTCAACGAATCCTACTGCGAAACCTTCGGCTGGGTGAGCAAAGAGAACCTGGCGCGTATGCAGGAGCTGACCTACAAAGCCAACGACGTGCTGAAAAAACTGTTTGATGACGCGGGCCTGATCCTCGTCGACTTCAAGCTGGAGTTTGGTCTGTTCAAAGGCGAAGTGGTGCTGGGCGATGAGTTCTCACCAGACGGTAGCCGCCTGTGGGATAAAGAAACCCTGGATAAAATGGACAAAGACCGTTTCCGTCAGAGCCTGGGTGGCCTGATTGAAGCGTACGAAGCGGTTGCTCACCGTTTAGGCGTTAAGCTCGACTAACTCCCTCACTTGCCAAAGGATGTTCCCATCCTTTGGCGTCTTACCTTTGTTTCCTATGGTAATCTTGCCGTTAACCGCCTACGATCATAGCTATTATAAATGGAATAGTTCGAGGTGGTTATGCGCTGGCAAGGGCGTCGTGAAAGTGACAATGTAGAAGACAGACGCAGTGATGGCGGCGGCGGTCCTTCAATGGGAGGACCAGGCTTCCGGTTACCCAGCGGCAAGGGCGGGATAATCCTGCTGATTGTCGTGCTGGTTGCGGGATATTACGGCGTTGACCTCACCGGGTTGATGACCGGTCAGCCGCTGCAGCAGCAGGAGCATTCTCAGCGCTCCATCAGCCCGAATGAAGATGAAGCGGCCAAATTTACCTCCGTTATTCTCGCCACAACAGAAGACACCTGGGGTCAGCTATTTGAGAAGATGGGGCGTACCTACCAGCAGCCGAAACTGGTGATGTACCGGGGGGCAACCCGCACCGGATGCGGTACCGGGCAATCTGTGATGGGGCCGTTCTACTGCCCGGCAGACGGCACCGTCTATATCGATCTCTCTTTTTACGATGACATGAAACGCAAGCTTGGCGCTGACGGTGATTTTGCCCAGGGCTACGTGATCGCGCATGAAGTCGGTCATCACGTGCAAAAGCTGCTGGGGATTGAGCCCAAAGTGCGCCAGCTCCAGCAAAATGCGTCTCAGGCTGACGTGAACCGCCTTTCCGTTAAAATGGAGCTGCAGGCGGACTGCTTCGCGGGCGTCTGGGGCCACAGCATGCAGCAGCAGGGCGTGCTGGAATCCGGCGATCTTGAAGAGGCGTTAAATGCCGCTCAGGCTATCGGTGACGACCGTCTTCAGCAGCAAAGCCAGGGGCGCGTCGTGCCGGACAGCTTCACACACGGTACTTCACAGCAGCGCTATAGCTGGTTCAAACGCGGCTTCGACAGCGGCGATCCGGCGCAGTGTAATACCTTCGGCAAAACGATGTAATGCTGGAGTTTGAACAGCTGATAAGAGAGCTTGAGCGCACCGGCCATCGTCGGCTGGTGGTGCTCAGCGGTGAGGCGCAGTGGACGTTAACCCAGGCGCTGACCCTGCGTGACGCCTTGCCCGGAGACTGGGTAAGGCTTGACGAACATCCTTCAAAAGCCATCAGCGGCCTGCTGGGACGCGAGTTCCGGCACGCTGTTTTTGACGCCAGCGCCGGGTTTGATGTCGCCGCATTTGCCGCCCTGAGCGGAACGCTGAGCGCCGGAAGCCTTCTGGTGCTGCGGGTTCCGCCGCTTGATGCGTGGCCCGGGTTGCCAGACAGCGATTCACTGCGCTGGAGCGACAGCGCCGAAGCGATAGCCACGCCGCATTTTGTCCACCATTTCTGCCGCACGATTGCCGCCGATCCCGACGCTATTGTCTGGCTTCAGGGCTGCGGGTTATCCCTTCCGCCTTTACCCGACGCGCCAGACTGGCAGCCTGCCAGCGGCGCACCGCAGCGCGAGCAGGCTGAGATCCTGGATGTGCTGCTGGGGATGCCGGAGGGCATCGTGGCCGTCACCGCCGCGCGCGGGCGAGGAAAATCAGCCCTGGCGGGAATGCTGCTGAACCGCATTGCCGGCAGCGCCGTGGTTACCGCACCGTCGAAGGGGGCGACGGATATCATCGCCCGCTTTGCCGGAGAGCGTTTTCATTTTATGGCCCCGGACGCGCTGCTTGCCTCTTCATACCAGGCTGACTGGCTAATTGTCGATGAAGCCGCTGCGATCCCCGGACCTCTGCTGGAAAAGCTAGCTGTCCGTTTCCCTCGCGTGCTGTTGACCACCACGGTGCAGGGATATGAAGGGACGGGTCGGGGATTCTTGCTTAAATTCTGCGGTCGGTTTACCGGGCTGCAGCGCTACAGCTTATCTACACCGGTACGCTGGGCGGCGGGCTGCCCGCTTGAGCGGGTTGTTGCCAGCGCGCTGCTGTTTGACGATACGCTGATTGACCGACGCCCGGAAGGGGAGGTGCGTTTAACGTCTCTGACGCCGACGGCATGGGAAAGCCGCCCGGCGCTTGCAGCGAGCGTATATGAGCTTCTCTGCGCGGCGCATTATCGCACCTCGCCGCTCGATTTACGCCGCATGATGGACGCGCCCGGGCAGCAGTTTGCCGTTGCCGAAACGAATCCGGTTATCGCCGGGGCGCTCTGGCTGGTGGAGGAGGGCGGGCTCTCCCCTGAGCTTAGCCGCGCCGTGTGGGCAGGATACCGGCGTCCGCGCGGTAACCTGGTGGCGCAGTCTCTGGCGGCGCACGGCGGCTCTCCGCTGGCGGCGACGCTCAGAGGACGACGGGTGACCCGCATTGCCGTACATCCTCACCGTCAGCGGGAAGGGATTGGCCAGGCGCTTGTTCGCGGCGCCAGCGGCGAAGACTATCTGTCGGTGAGCTTTGGTTATACCGATGAGCTGTGGCGTTTCTGGCAGCAATGTGGGTTTGTGCTGGTGCGGATGGGCAGCCATCGTGAAGCCAGCAGCGGCTGCTACACCGCGATGGCGTTGCTGCCGCAGAGCGAGGCCGGGCGCCAGCTGTGCGAGCAGGCGCAGCAGCGTCTGAAGCGCGATGCGCGGGTGCTATCGGCCTGGAACGGTGAAAAGATCCCCGTGGAAGACGGCTGGGAAGCTACCCTTAATAATGACGACTGGCTGGAGCTGGCGGGGTTTGCTTTTGCGCATCGGGCGTTTTCAACCTCGGTTGCCGCACTGACGCGGCTGTTGTTAACCGTGGATATGCCGCTTCCGGCCCTGCGCGGGAAAATGGACGGAAAAACGGAAGACGTCGGGCGAAAAGCGTTGCTGGCAACGTTGCGGAATGAAACCGCGCAAGCGATTGAAAGTCTTGATTATCTCCGTAGCCAGCAGTTGAAAGAAGACATTTTGCAATGGCAATTTTTTCAATGACTTCTTCAGTAAAGTGGCATGGTCATTCACGTCGGGAGGCGTAGAATCCAGGTCATCTATTAAGGAGACCACCATGAAACACGACCATTTTGTTGTTCAAAGCCCTGACAAACCGGCTAAACAGTTACTGCTTCTGTTTCATGGCGTTGGCGATAATGCCGTCAATATGGGTCAGATTGGCAGCTGGTTTGCGCCCGTGTTTCCGGAAGCATTGATTGTCAGCATCGGTGGCGTAGAGCCATGTGGTCCGAACGGACGCCAGTGGTTCTCTGTTCAGGGCGTGACGGAAGAGAATCGTCAGGCTCGCATCGACGCCATCATGCCGACCTTTATCGACGTCGTCCGCTACTGGCAGCAGCAGAGCGGCGTGGGTGCTGACGCGACCGCGCTGATAGGCTTCTCGCAGGGGTCAATCATGTCGCTGGAAAGCGTAAAAGCGCAGCCGGGTCTGGCGTCACGCGTCATTGCGTTTAACGGCCGTTTTGCGACGTTACCGACAAGCGCGACCACGCAGACCACGATCCACCTGATCCACGGTGGCGAAGACCGGGTGATTGAGCTCTCGCATGCGGTTGCCGCTCAGGAAGCGCTGATTCGCGAAGGTGGAGACGTGACGCTGGATATCGTTGACGATCTGGGCCACGCGATTGACGACCGTAGCATGCAGTTCGCGCTCGATCGTTTGCGCTATACCGTACCGAAGCACTACTTTGATGAAGCGCTCAGCGGCGGCAAGCCGGATAACGATGATATTGTAGAGTTTATGTGATTATTTCCCCTCACCTCTAAGGGGGAGGGAACATGGCTCCCCTCGCCCCTCTGGGGAGAGGGGCTGGGGGTGAGGGGATTACTTCTTCTGGTCCTTCTTCGGCCAGTCGTCGTCATCGTCCCACTTGTCGTTAAAATCACGGTGCGGGGGAAGATCCGGTTTATTGGCGAGAAATTTTTTATGGTCAACGCGCTTAAGATCTTTAATCACGTTCAGCAGTACGCCGACCAGAAAAACCAACACCAGAATCCACCAGTACTTTGAAAGCCAATCCATTCGCTATTCCTCTCAGAGCGTTCGTCAGGCGACGAGTTGCTCCATAATACGTTGATACATACGGGCCAGCAGTTGCAAATCTGCCGCATTGACACACTCATTGATTTTATGAATGGTTGCGTTCACTGGACCCAGTTCGACAACTTGGGCACCCATACGGGCGATAAAGCGTCCGTCTGAGGTGCCACCCGTTGTCAGCAGCTGTGGCTTAATTTCATTATAGTGCTCGATGGCGTTCACCACCGCATCCACCAGCTTACCGCGATGCGTCAGGAACGGCTGGCCGGAAAGCCACCACTCCACGGTGTAGCGCAGGTGATATTTTTCCAGCAGCGCGATAACGCGCGCCTTGATCATCTCATCGGTCAGTTCGGTGCTGAAGCGGAAGTTAAACTGGACGAAGTAATCGCCCGGGATCACGTTGTTGCTGCCGGTTCCGGCCTTGACGTTCGCAATCTGCATGCTGGTCGGCGGGAAGAATTCGTTGCCTTTATCCCACTCGATGCCCACCAGCTCGCTCAGCATCGGCGCAGCGCGATGGACCGGGTTATCGGCCAGATGCGGGTATGCAACGTGCCCCTGAACGCCGTGAATGGTCAGGTTACAGGTCAGCGAGCCGCGGCGCCCGTTTTTGACGACATCGCCCACCACTTCGGTACTGGACGGCTCACCGACCAGGCAGTAGTCGAGACGCTCGTTACGCGCCATCAGCGCTTCAACGACCTTCACGGTACCGTTATGGGCGCTGGCTTCTTCGTCGGAGGTGATTAAAAACGCCAGACGGTTTTTGTGGTTTGGATGCTGAGCCACAAAGCGCTCTGCCGCCACGACCATCGCCGCCAGGGAGCCTTTCATGTCTGCCGCGCCGCGACCAAACAGCATGCCGTCGCGGATGGTCGGCTCAAACGGCGGGTTAATCCAGCGATCCGCGTCACCGGCGGGAACGACGTCAGTATGCCCGGCAAAGGCCAGCGTTTCGCCCTGTCCGCGCCACGCCCAGAAGTTCTGGGTATCGCCAAAATCCATGCGTTCAACGGTAAAACCGATGGCACGCAGGCGCTCAATCATAAGTGCCTGACAACCTGCGTCGTCCGGGCTAAGGGAAGGACGGCGAATAAGCTGCTGAGTCAGCTCAATGACCGGGCATGACATAAACTACACCTCAACGAAAAAAGTCGGAATAAAGGGTTTCACTGAAACCCAGCAGCATAGGCTGCCCTGGCGCGCAGAGCAATGGGCGTTTGATAATTGCCGGCATGTCGAGCATCAGTTTTGCCGCGCTGTCGGCGTTGTTGATGCTGGCGCGCAGAGATTCGTCCAGCTTACGCCAGGTGGTGCCGCGCGTGTTCAGCAGGGCTTCCCACCCCAGTTCGCCGATCGCGCTATGCAGAAATTCTGCATCAAGCCCGTCGGCTCGGTAATCGTGGAAACGGTACTCCACGCCGTTTGCTTCCAGCCAGCGACGGGCTTTTTTTATGGTGTCGCAATTTTTAATGCCGTACATCACAACCATGGTGAATCCTTTTGACCTAATGATGATTAAACGTTCAGTAAATTCGAAGATATATCCTTAAGTGGAATATAACACATTCAGGAATCGTCTGGATTTACGCTTCTTCTTAATTCAACTCACATCTGTACGCTGAATATTCTTTCACCCTTTAAGCATAGATGTCCATAAAGTTTAAATTTCGAATAAACTCAGCGGGTAAAATAAAACTCACCCGTTCGGAGGGTTATTTCAAAATATTGCTAGCCGTCACAAAAAATTGAGGCCTCTCCGTTCATATTTATCATAAATCCCCGCAGGACGTGGGGTACAATCACAGCAATTGGTTAAATAGTCTTCACAATGATGGTCCGTTTTTGTAGAATGCGCATAATAATAAGAGAGGTTGTTATGATTGAACGTGAACTGGGGAACTGGAAAGATTTTATCGAAGGCATGCTTCGTAAATGACATTCAGTAAGAATTGCAAGAGCACTAAAATAAGTAAAATAACCATAGTGTGAATTAATCACACAATAAAAAGGCGGCCGATAAAACCGCCTTTTTTTATTTCAATCACTTACTCAGCCCGTTCCTTTAGCGGGAAGCGACGACGGACCAGCACAAAGAACAACGGCACGAAGTAAATGGCCAGGATGGTTGCCGAAATCATGCCGCCCATCACTCCCGTCCCGACGGCATGCTGGCTGCTGGAGCCTGCGCCCGTACTGGTTGCCATCGGCAGTACGCCAAAGACAAACGCCAGCGACGTCATCAGGATCGGGCGTAAGCGCTGACGGCAGGCGTGCAGCGTGGCGGCCATCAGCTCGTGGCCTTTGGCATTCATCTCGTTGGCAAATTCAACGATCAGAATGGCGTTTTTCGCCGATAGCCCAATCACGGTGAGCAGACCCACCTGGAAGTAAACATCGTTCTCGAGGCCGCGCATCCAGGTCGCCAGCAGCGCACCGATGACGCCAAGCGGCACGACCAGCATGACCGAGAACGGTACCGACCAGCTTTCATACAGTGCGGCTAGGCAGAGGAAGACCACCAGCAGAGAGAGCGCGTAAAGTGCGGGAGCCTGTGCCCCGGAGAGTCGCTCCTGGTAGGACATGGCCGTCCACTCCAGACCAAAACCGGCGGGCAGCTGCTGGACCAGTTTTTCCATGGTATCCATAGCGGTACCGGTACTGACGCCCGGCGCAGCTTCCCCGACGATTTCAACCGCAGAGTAGCCGTTATAGCGCTCCAGACGCGGCGAACCGCTCTCCCAGTGCGAGGTGGCAAACGCGGAGAACGGCACCATGCCGCCAGCGTTATTCCTGACAAACCAGCGGTTTATATCATCCGGCAGCATGCGGAACGGCGCGGCGGACTGGACATACACTTTTTTCACGCGGCCGCGATCCATAAAGTCATTCACATAGCTCGAGCCCCACGCCGTCTGCAGGGTATCGTTGATATCGTTGATCGACACGCCCAGCGCCTGCGCCTTACGCTGATCGATATCCACCTGGAGCTGCGGGCTGTCGTCAAGACCGTTATGGCGGACGCGGGTCAGGCCAGGACCGTTGCCCGCCAGCGCTAGCAGCTTATCGCGTGCCGCCATCAGCGCCGTGTGGCCCGCGCCGGCGTGATCCTGCAGCTCCATATCAAACCCGGCGGAACTGCCCAGACCGCTTATCGCCGGCGGGCTGCTGGCGAAGACGCGCGCCTCTTTAATATGCGCAAAGGCTTTGGTTGCGCGTTCAATAATGGCAAATGACGTTCCCGTTCGGGTATCGCGCTCGTCCCAGTCCTTCAGGCGGACGAACATGCGGGCGACGTTCTGCCCGTTTCCGCCCGGGCCAGAGCCCACGGTGGAGAAGACCGACACAACGTTATCTTTCTCTTTGGTGAAGAAGTACTGCTCCACTTTCTGGACCACTTTCAGCGTCTGCTGCTGCGTTGCGCCGCTCGGGAGCTGCACCGAGGTGGTGAACATGCCGCGGTCTTCCATCGGCAGAAAAGAGGTGGGGAGATGCATAAACAGCCAGACCATGCCGCCCAGCAGCACAACGTAAATCATCATCCAGCGCAGGCTGCGATGGAGCACGCCACCGACGGCAGATTCATACCGCGCGGCATTGCGGTTGAACATCCGGTTAAACCAGCCGAAGAACCCTTTTTGCCCGTGCTGCTCCCCTTTGTGCAGCGGTTTTAGAATGGTGGCGCACAGCGCGGGGGTGAGGATCAGCGCCACCAGCACGGAGAGCACCATCGCCGAGACGATGGTTATTGAGAACTGACGGTAAATCGCCCCTGTTGTGCCGCCAAAGAAGGCCATCGGGATAAAGACGGCCGACAGCACCATCGCGATACCGACCAGCGCCCCCTGAATTTGCCCCATGGATTTGCGCGTCGCCTGGCGCGGCGAGAGTCCTTCTTCGCTCATGATGCGCTCGACATTTTCAACCACCACGATGGCATCATCCACCAGAAGGCCAATCGCCAGCACCATCGCAAACATCGTCAGGGTGTTAATGCTGTACCCGAACGCGTAAAGCACCGCAAAGGTCCCCAGCAGCACCACGGGGACGGCAATGGTTGGGATCAGCGTCGCGCGGAAGTTTTGCAGGAACAGGTACATCACCAGGAATACCAGCGCGATGGCTTCCAGCAGGGTCTTCACCACGTCCTCGATCGACGCTTTAACGAAGGAGGTGGTTTCGTAGGCGACTTTGTACTCCAGCCCGTGCGGAAAATACTGTGAAAGTTCGTCCAGACGGTCTAACACCAGTTTTGCCGTGGCCATTTCGTTTGCGCCGGACGCAAGCTTTATCCCCAGACCGGAGGCCTGATTGCCGTTAAAGCGGCTCAGGTAGTCGTATTTTTCCGCCCCCATTTCCACCGTGGCGACATCGCCCAGACGCACTTCCGACCCATCCTGATTCACGCGCAGGGTGATGTTGCGGAACTGGTCCGGCGTCTGCAGCAGGGATTGCGAATTGATGGTGGCGTTCAGGGCCTGCTTATCGACGGACGGCGTTCCCCCCAGCTGCCCCACCGCAATCTGGGCGTTCTGGGCCTTGATGGCATTCGTCACGTCGGTTGCCGTCATCTGGACGCTGTTCAGCTTGTTGGGGTCGAGCCAGATGCGCATAGAGTATTGTGAGCCATAGGCGTCGATATCCCCGACGCCGTTGATACGGCTGATGGGATCCTGAATATTACTGGCGACGTAGTCCGCAATGTCCTGTTTATCCATCGAGCCATCTGTCGAGACAAACGCGATGGTCAAAATGTTGGTATCACCGGTTTTACGCACGGTCACGCCCTGATTCTGCACCGCCTGGGGCAGCTTGCGCATGGCCGACTGCAGCTGGTTTTGCACCTGCTGCACCGCTTCGTCCGGGTCCGTGCCCGCCTTAAAGCTCAGGGTAACCGTCGCCTGGCCCGTGGCGCTACTTTGTGAGGACATGTACATCAGGTTATCCAGACCCGTCATGTTCTGCTCGATAACCTGCGTCACGGTGTTTTCCAGCGTTTGTGCGGAAGCGCCGGGGTAGTTTGCCGTTACGCGCACGTTAGGCGGCGCCAGATCGGGGTATTGCTCAACAGGCAGTGAAGTAATCGCCAGGACACCTGTCAGACACAACAGGATGGCAAGCACCCAGGCAAAAATGGGGCGATCGATGAAAAAATTCGCCATGAAAGAGTGACCTCGTTTTGCTGCACGTCATTATTGTTTATTGCCCGCATAACTTTAGCGGTAAGGCCCAGGTCAAACGTGGAGAAATAAAGGAGATAATGTAAATTATCATGCGCTTTTCCCTGCGCTTCCCTCTTTACCGTTATTTACCCGTTAACGGCGTGGGCGCCGGGAACGTCACGCTGACCAGCGTGCCGCCGTTTTGCGGCTGCGAGAAGTGCAGCATCCCGCCGAGCCGTTGCGCGCGTTCGCGCATAATGTTCAGGCCGTAGTGTCCCGGCGGCTCGCTGGCTTCGCCAATCCCGATGCCGTTATCGCGTATGCTGACGCTGTGCGTACCGTCCACGGCGGTCACGCAGCTGACGGTGATCTCGCTGGCCTGCGCGTGCTTAATGGCGTTCAGCACGGCCTCACGCACGATCTGCAGCAAATGCACCTGCTTTTGCGCGTCCAGCGCCAGCGAGGAGAGGCGGCAGTCGAGATGCAGCTTCGCCTGCGTCTGGCTCTGCAGGACGTCGAGGGACTCCTGCAGCGCCGCGGGTAAGTTCGCGTGGTTGAGCGTCAGGCGGAAGGTGGTAAGCAGCTCGCGAAGCTGCTGCCAGGCATTGTTCAGCTCGCGGGAAAAGTCGGTGATGATGGTCTGCGCCGGGATATTTTCCTCGGGCACGGCGCGTTTGAGCAGCGCAAGCTGAATGCGCAGATACGACAGCACCTGCGCCAGCGAATCGTGCAGCTCGCGTGCAATGGTGGCGCGCTCTTCCATCAGCAGCAGCTGCTGGTAATGTTTTTGCGCCTGGTTAAAGTACAGCCCGCGCCCGAGCATGGTCGCCACGCTTCTCATCAGCGGAAGGGGAACGCTGTCCGTCTCGCTTTGCCAGCGCAGCTCGCCATAAAGGGTGTCCTGCATCAGTACCGGCAGGTGCTGCAAAGGAATGCCATGTGACTCCGTCCCTTCAGACAGCCGCCAGTCGTCGCTGGTGCGCAGTTCGAGATAATTCATTTGCGTATAGTCATGGACAATCTGCAGGATATGCCGAAAGCAGTGGCTGTCTATCTGGCCGGTATTCAGCGCCTGAGAGCATTTGAACAGCATGTCGAGCTGCTGGTGGGCTTCATGCAAATGCCGAGTCTTTTCCGCGACCGAGGCTTCGAGCGAACGGTAGAGCGTAGCCAGCTCGGCGGACATGTGGTTGAAGGCGCGGGAGAGTTGGCCCAGCTCGTTCGGCAGGGCGGTATCGGGCGCCGGGGTTGCAAATTCCCCTCGCTCAACCCGTTCGCTGGCCGCCACCAGATTGTTAAGCGGCAACACCACCTGGCGACGGATGCCTCGCAGGGTAAATAGCGTCAGCAGCAGGATCCCGAGAGCGCCCGCCAGCGAGAGCAGGGTCACCGTCTGAATTTTATGTTCGGTGTAGTGCTGGAGGACGAGCACAAAGGCATCAATACGGCCGACAAAATCCTCAATGTGGGTTTGATACCACGCGCTGTCGCCGCGGGCGATGCGCGCATCCATCTCCAGCCAGGCCACGTGCAGCTGCTGGTAGCGCGCTTTAACATTGTCCGGGACGTACCAGCGGTTCAGCTTCTGCAGGGCAGGCGCGCTCAGCGTCCGTTGCCAGCTGTCGCGATGCGCGGCAAGGGAAGGGCTGTTGCGCTGCATCTCGTAGCCCAGACGATAGCTCTGCATGCGCAGTGAACCCGCGATATTAATGGCTTCGGCGTCACGCTGGCTGCTGGCTAGCGTCAGCAGCGCGACGGTGCTGGTCAGCACGGATAAGGCAATTATCGAAAAGAAAGCCCAGGCAAGGCTTCCGGAAACGGGTCGTTTGACGGTCACAGAACGGCTCTCTGAATAAAATTGATCTGCTACAGGTTCACTGTAAATAATTCGGCATTCCGGGCATTTGAACATTGCCCGATCGCGCCGTGATGCGTAAATACCATATTCATACAAAGAATAAGGTTATTGAACCAAAAACAGGTGTGGTTATGAATCGTTTTATTATGGCTAACAGCCAGCAGTGCATCGGGTGTCGCGCCTGCGAAGTGGCCTGCGTGATGGCGCACAACGATGAGCAGCACGTCCTGAGCGAGCGCCATTTTCATCCCCGCATTACGGTCCTGAGGTCCGGCGAGAAGAGTAGCCCCGTCACCTGCCATCACTGTGAAAATGCGCCCTGCGCGCAAAGTTGCCCGAACGGCGCCATCAGCAAATGCGATGACAGCGTACAGGTGAATCAACAAAAATGCATCGGCTGTAAGGCCTGCGTGGTGGCCTGCCCGTTTGGCACGATGGAGATTATCGTCACCCCGCTCGACAGCGGCGGCGTGAAGGCCTCGGCGAATAAATGCGATCTCTGTCTGACGCGGCTACACGGCCCGGCCTGTATCGAAAATTGCCCGGCAGATGTCCTCTCACTGGCGACGCCTGCTGTCCTTGATACTCTGGCGAAATCGCGCCGCCAGCGCACGGCCTGCCTGGAGGCGCAGCCCTGGCACGCGGAAGCCGTCAGAGAAGACGCTTCGCGCACCAAACTGCATCAGATGCAAACAACCCCGCCACGCGGCGAGCCCGACAAGCTGGCTGCCGCAGAACGCGTGAGCCATTTTAACGAAATTTACCTGCCGTTCCGGGACGAGCAGGCCGCCCGCGAGGCGTCGCGCTGCCTGAAATGCGGAGAGCACAGCATTTGCGAATGGACCTGCCCGCTGCATAACCACATCCCGCAGTGGATCGAGCGCCTCAACGCGGGGGATATCGCCGACGCGGTCGAGCTTTCACATCAGACCAACTGTTTACCTGAAATTACCGGCCGCGTCTGTCCGCAGGACCGATTATGCGAGGGTGCCTGCACAATACGTGAAGAGGCGGGATCCGTGACCATCGGTAACATTGAGCGCTATATCTCCGATCGGGCGCTGGCGATGGGCTGGCGGCCAGATATGTCCGCCGTCACGCCGACAGGTAAACGTGTCGCGATCGTCGGCGCGGGGCCCGCCGGGCTGGCGTGCGCCGACGTGCTGGCGCGCAGCGGCGCGAGTGTGACGGTCTATGACCGGCATCCGGAAATTGGCGGATTGCTGACCTTTGGCATCCCGGCATTCAAGCTGGACAAATCGCTGCTCGCGCGGCGCAGAGAGATATTTACCGCGATGGGGATCCGCTTCGAGCTGAACTGCGAGGTGGGCCAGGACGTGTCGATGTCGCAGTTAAAGAACGAGTACGACGCCCTGTTTATTGGCGTGGGAACCTATCGCTCGATGAAGGCGGGTATCCCGCATGAAGACGCGCCAGGGGTCTATGACGCGCTGCCTTTCCTTGTAGGTAACACGCGGCACGTTATGGGGCTGGAGTCGACGGCCAGCGAACCGTTTATCGACACCCATGGCTTAAACGTGGTGGTGCTTGGCGGGGGCGATACCGCGATGGACTGCGTCCGCACCGCGTTACGCCACGGCGCGGCAAAGGTGACCTGCGCCTATCGTCGGGATGAGGCCAATATGCCTGGCTCGAAGAAAGAGGTGAAGAACGCCCGAGAAGAGGGTGCGGCGTTTGAATTTAACGTCCAGCCGGTTGAGCTGACGCTGGATCCGAACGGTAAGATCAACGGTATCCGGATGCTGCGTACCGAGCTCGGTGAACCGGACGCGCAGGGACGGCGTCGACCGGTTCCCATGGCGGGCAGCGAGTTCGTGATGGCGGCTGATGCGGTCATCATGGCGTTTGGTTTTAACCCGCACGCGATGCCGTGGCTGCAGGCGCAGGGTGTCGAAACGGACGACCGGGGGCGGATCGTTGCCTCCGTCGAGAGCCGCTACCGTTACCAGACGACTAACCCACAAATCTTCGCCGGGGGCGATGCGGTACGCGGCGCGGATCTGGTGGTGACCGCAATGGCGGAAGGGCGTCATGCGGCGCAGGGGATACTCGACTGGCTTGGGGTTAACGCGCCAAATCATCATTAAACCGGCGGGCGACAAAGCGGGATTCACGGCGTAGTATAAGACGACTCATTGTGTTGTGGAGCCCGTATGACCCTGAAAATTGACGTTATCAAAGACAAAATTCTCTCTGAAAACTACTTTGTCCTGCGTAACATCACCTATGATCTTACACGTAACAACGGTGAGGTGATCCGCCACAAGCGCGAGGTCTACGACCGCGGCAACGGGGCAACCATTCTGCTCTATAACCGTGAAAAGCAGAGCGTGGTGCTGATCCGTCAGTTCAGGGTGGCGACATGGGTTAATGGCAACCCTGACGGACGTCTGATTGAAACCTGCGCGGGCCTGCTCGATGATGATGAGCCGGAAGTTTGTATCCGCAAAGAGGCCGTGGAAGAGACCGGCTTCGAAGTGGGCGAGGTCAAAAAGGTCTTCGAGCTGTTTATGTCGCCGGGCGGCGTAACGGAAATTGTGCATTTCTTCATTGCGGAATACAGCGACGCGCAGCGCACTCACCGCGGCGGTGGCGTGGAGGATGAAGATATCGAAGTGCTGGAGCTTCCTTTTGCCCGGGCGGTGGAGATGGTGCGTTCAGGCGAAATCAGGGATGGTAAAGCGGTGATATTACTGCAGTATTTACAGACAACCGGGCTGATGAACACCACTTTCGAACGGATATAGCCTGTTTTTCGGGTATATCTGATAAATCCGATTGAGCAACCCCGGCGGGAACACGAAGATACTGCCCAGTTAAGCGTTTTCGTTCCGGGATTGTGTCATTCATGCGCTACAGCGTCTTTTTGTTTTACCTGTTTTGTGTGCTCCTCGCGCCGCAGGTGCGGGCTGCACCTGCCCAGCAAGCCTTCTCCGACTGGCAGGTAACCTGCAACAACCAGAATTTTTGCCTCGCACGCAACACGGGTGAACACCGTGGTCTGGTCATGACGCTCACCCGTAGCGCCGGCGCGAAAACGGACGCCACGCTGCGTATCGATCTCGGCGGCCTTGATACGCCCTCGGTAAAAGAGCCAGAGATTGCCCCCCGGCTGCTGCTGGATAACGTTCCCCTGAAGCTGGACAAACAGCGCTGGCAGCTCACGCCCTGGCATCTTAAAACGGACGATGCGGCTACCATCACCGCCTTTCTGAAAAACATCCAGGAAGGGAAGGCCCTGACCCTGCGCGACGGTAAGCAGGTTATTTCGCTGAGCGGTCTGAAAGCCGCGCTGCTGTTCATTGATGCGCAGCAAAAGCGCGTCGGCAGTGAAACCGCGTGGATCAAGAAAGGTGACGATCCGCCGTTAAGCGTTCCGCCTGCTCCTGCCCTTAAAAAGGTGGCGGTCGTCAACCCGACCCCGACGCCGCTCTCCCACGCCGAACTGAACGACCTGCTGGACTATGGTACCGGGCGGATGAACGCAAGCCAGTGCTCGCTGGATCCTAACCGTCGGGAAGTGCGCGTCACCGCGTTAACCGATGACAAAGCGCTGCTGATCGTCAGCTGCGAGGCGGGGGCCTATAACACGGTCGATCTGGCGTGGCTGGTATCGCGTAAAAAACCGTTCACCGCGCGCAGCGTCAGGCTGCGTCTGCCGTTTACGCCGTCAGGCGACGGGAGCGAAATGGAGTTGATGAACGCCAGCTTCGATGAAAAGACGCGCGAGCTGACAACGCTCGCGCTGGGGCGCGGTTTGGGCGATTGCGGGATCCAGACGCGCTGGCGTTTTGACGGCCAGCGCTTCCGCCTGGTGCGCTACGCCGAGGAGCCCAGCTGCGACAACTGGAACGGGCCAGATGCCTGGCCCACGCTGTGGATCACGCGGTAAAACACTACAGTACGCTCAGCGCCTTCTCCACCACGTTCTCAACGGTAAAGCCGAAGTACGGGAACAGCTTATCGGCAGGGGCGGACTCGCCGTAGCCCCGCATGCCGACAATCGCCCCTTTGAGCCCGACATATTTGTACCAGTAGTCGGCAATACCGGCTTCCACCGCTACGCGAGCCGCGACGCTGGACGGCAGGACCGATTCCCGGTACGCCTCGTCCTGGGCGTCAAAAATATCCGTTGAGGGCAGGGACACCACGCGCACCGCGTGTCCTTCGGCAGTCAGTTTCTCCGCCGCTTTCACCGTGATTTCCACCTCGGACCCGGTCGCAATCAGGATCACGTCCGGCTTGCCGCCGCTGTCCTTCAGGATGTAGCCGCCGCGGGCGATGTTTTTCACCTGCTCCGGGGTTCGCTCAATCTGCGCCAGGTTCTGGCGTGACAGGATCAGTGCCGTTGGGCCATTGTGGCGTTCTACCGCCAGCTTCCAGCCCACCGCCGCTTCGACCTGATCGCACGGACGCCAGGTGCTGAAGTTGGGCGTCAGGCGCAGGCTCGCCAGCTGTTCAACCGCCTGGTGCGTAGGCCCGTCTTCCCCCAGCCCGATGGAGTCGTGGGTGTAGACCATAATCTGCCGCGCCTTCATTAAGGCCGCCATGCGCGCCGCGTTACGGGCGTACTCGACGAACATCAGGAAGGTGGCGGTGTACGGCACAAACCCGCCGTGATGGGCGATGCCGTTGGCAATCGCGGTCATCCCAAACTCGCGCACGCCGTAGTGGATGTAGTTCCCGGCAATGTCCTCTTTCAGCGATTTCGAGCCCGACCAGATGGTCAGGTTGCTGGGCGCCAGATCCGCCGAGCCGCCGAGCAGTTCGGGCAGAAGAGGGCCGATTGCGTTCAGGGTATTTTGCGACGCCTTGCGGGTGGCGATTTTCGCCGGGTTGGACTGCAGGTTTTCAATCAGCGCCTGGGTTCTATCGTCCCAGTCCTCCGGCAGGCCACCGCTCATGCGGCGGGAAAACTCGGCGGCGAGATCCGGGTGCGCTTTTTTGTAGGCGGCAAACTTCTCGTTCCAGGACTGCTGGGCCTTTTCACCCGTCTCACGGGCATCCCAGGCTCTGTAGATCTCTTTCGGGATCTCAAACGGTGGATGTTTCCACCCCAGCTTTTGCCGGGTCAGCGCGATTTCCTCCTCGCCCAGCGCCGCGCCGTGCGCCTCCTCTTTGCCCGCCTTATTCGGCGAGCCGAAGCCGATGACCGTGCGGCAGATAATCAGGGACGGTTTATCCTTCACGCTCTGCGCTTCCTGAATCGCTTTTTTCACCGCCTCAGGATCGTGACCGTCGATCTCGTGCACCACGTGCCAGTGGTAGGCTTCAAAGCGTTTTGCCGTGTCGTCGGTAAACCAGCCTTCGGTCTCCCCGTCGATGGAGATGCCGTTGTGAT
This sequence comes from Enterobacter sp. DNB-S2, assembly GCF_019443845.1. Classification (NCBI taxonomy): domain Bacteria; kingdom Pseudomonadati; phylum Pseudomonadota; class Gammaproteobacteria; order Enterobacterales; family Enterobacteriaceae; genus Enterobacter; species Enterobacter sp. DNB-S2. The sequence goes on along the minus strand of NZ_CP050520.1, from coordinate 4,064,768 downwards.
CGTAGAAGCCAATCAGCTTGCCGAGCCCCAGCGTGCCCGCCAGGGAGCAGACCTCATGGGAGATCCCCTCCATCAGACAGCCGTCGCCCATAAACACGTAGGTGTAGTGGTCGACAATCTCGTGGTCCGGCTGGTTAAACTGCGCCGCCAGCGTGCGTTCGGCAATCGCCAGCCCAACCGCATTGGCCAGCCCCTGACCGAGCGGCCCGGTGGTGGTCTCCACCCCTGGCGTATAGCCAATCTCAGGGTGCCCCGGCGTTTTGGAGTGCAGCTGGCGGAAGTTTTTCAGCTCCTCAAGCGGCAGATCGTAGCCGGAAAGGTGCAGCAGGCTGTAGAGCAGCATTGAGGCGTGACCGTTGGAGAGAATAAAGCGGTCGCGATCGTACCAGGTGGGATCGTTGGGGTTGTGCTTCAGAAAGTCGTTCCACAGCACTTCGGCAATATCAGCCATGCCCATCGGCGCGCCGGGGTGGCCGGAATTGGCTTTTTGCACGGCATCCATGCTGAGGGCGCGAATGGCATTGGCTAGCTCTTTACGGGACATAGTTCACTCCGTGGCAAGGTTAAAGTTTGGCGGCGAGAAGATCTTCAAGTTTGCGCTGGTCGACGGCGAACTGGCGGATGCCGTCCGCCAGTTTTTCCACGGCCATGGCGTCCTGATTGTGCTCCCAGCGGAACTCCGCTTCGGTCATGGCTTTCGGTTTTGGCAGAACGGTGGAGGTCGGCACCAGCTTGCGGATCACCGTTTCTTCTTTGTCCTGTAGCTCCTGAAGCAGGTTAGGGGAGATGGTCAGACGGTCGCAGCCTGCCAGGGCGAGGATCTGCTCGGTACGGCGGAAGCTGGCCCCCATCACGATGGTTTCGTAGCGGTGCTGTTTGTAGTAGTCGTAGATATTACGGACCGATTTCACGCCCGGATCCTCATCCACCACGTACGGATCCATCGGCTGTTTCGCCTGATACCAGTCGTAGATGCGCCCGACAAACGGCGAGACGAGGAACACGCCCGCTTCAGCGCAGGCGCGCGCCTGGGCAAACGAGAACAGCAGGGTCAGGTTGCAGTGGATACCTTCTTTCTCCAGGACCTCTGCCGCGCGGATGCCTTCCCATGTGGACGCCAGCTTGATCAGAATGCGTGATTTATCAATCCCCTGCTCCTCGTACAGTTCCACCAGGCGACGCGCCTTATTAATGCTCTTTTCTTTATCGAACGAGAGGCGGGCGTCGACTTCGGTCGAGACGCGGCCCGGGATGCTTTTAAGAATTTCCGCACCAAAATTAACCGCCAGCTTGTCGCTGGCTTCGGCGACCTGCTGCTCCTGCGTTTTCCCGCGCTGTTTACCGTAGGCAATGGCGTCATCAATCAGATGGCTAAAATGGGCAAGCCCTGCAGCTTTGAGCAGTAGCGAAGGGTTAGTGGTCGCGTCCTCCGGCTGATAGTGGCGAATCGACTCGATATCGCCGCTGTCTGCAACCACGGTGGTGAATTTTTTGATGCCGTCTAGCTGGTTCATAAATGATTACTCCTTGGAAATAAAAGAGTTAGATGAGTGCGTTAGTTCACACTTCTGGAAAAATCATGATGGACTTAACAAAAAAGCATAGCAGACGGGGGAGGCATTGCTTTTGAGACGGGTAACATGGCTGTTATAAATTGATAACAATTTTTAATGTGTGATGGTGAGAGTTTGGCTGCCTTCAAAGTTTAGGAGGCGGCCTGAGGCGATACTAGGCGGCACACCAGGGTGTGCATCAGGATCGCTTACGTCACCCTTTTGACCGATACGTGAAAGGAAAAATAAGATGGATGAGCAGTTGAAACAGAGTGCCCTCGATTTTCACGAGTTCCCTGTCCCGGGCAAAATCCAGGTCTCCCCAACCAAGCCGCTGGCAACCCAGCGCGATCTGGCGCTGGCCTATTCGCCGGGCGTCGCAGCCCCGTGTCTGGAAATCGAAAAAGACCCGCTGGCGGCCTACAAATACACCGCGCGCGGCAACCTTGTCGCCGTGATCTCTAACGGCACGGCGGTGCTGGGGCTGGGCAACATTGGCGCGCTGGCCGGTAAGCCGGTGATGGAAGGGAAGGGGGTGCTGTTCAAGAAATTCGCCGGTATCGACGTGTTCGATATCGAGGTGGACGAACTCGATCCTGACAAATTCATCAACGTGGTGGCCGCGCTGGAGCCGACCTTCGGCGGGATTAACCTGGAAGACATCAAAGCGCCGGAATGTTTCTATATCGAGCAGAAGCTGCGCGAGCGTATGAACATTCCCGTGTTCCATGATGACCAGCACGGAACCGCGATTATCAGCACCGCCGCGATCCTCAACGGCCTGCGCGTGGTAGAGAAAAATCTCTCCGACGTGCGCATGGTGGTCTCTGGCGCAGGCGCCGCGGCCATCGCCTGTATGAACCTGCTGGTGGCGCTGGGTATGCAGAAACACAACATTGTGGTCTGCGACTCCAAAGGCGTTATCTATAAAGACCGCGAGCCGAACATGGCTGAAACCAAAGCGGCGTACGCGGTCGACGACGACGGTAAACGCACCCTGGACGACGTGATTGACGGCGCGGATATCTTCCTCGGCTGCTCCGGTCCGAAAGTGTTGACCCAGGAGATGGTGAAGAAGATGGCGCGTGCGCCAATGATCCTGGCCCTGGCGAACCCTGAGCCGGAAATCCTGCCGCCGCTGGCGAAAGCGGTGCGTGAAGACGCCATTATCTGTACCGGCCGTTCGGACTACCCGAACCAGGTCAACAACGTGCTCTGCTTCCCGTTCATCTTCCGCGGCGCGCTGGACGTCGGCGCAACGGCGATCAACGAAGAGATGAAGCTTGCCGCCGTTCACGCCATCGCGGAGCTGGCCCACGCCGAGCAGAGCGAAGTGGTTGCGTCCGCGTACGGCGATCAGGATCTGAGCTTTGGTCCGGACTACATCATTCCAAAACCGTTCGACCCGCGTCTGATTGTTAAGATTGCCCCAGCGGTGGCCAAAGCGGCGATGGACTCCGGCGTGGCGACGCGTCCGATTCACGATTTCGACGCTTACGTCGATAAGCTCACCGAGTTTGTCTATAAAACGAACCTGTTCATGAAGCCGATCTTCTCTCAGGCCCGCGCCGACGCGAAGCGCGTGGTGCTGGCGGAAGGGGAAGAGGCGCGCGTGCTGCACGCCACCCAGGAGCTGATCACCTTAGGCCTGGCGAAGCCGATCCTGATTGGTCGTCCGAGCGTGATTGAAATGCGTATCCAGAAGCTGGGCCTGCAGATTAAGCCGGGCGTCGACTTCGAGATCGTTAACAACGAATCCGATCCGCGCTTCAAAGAGTACTGGAGCGAATACTACGCGATCATGAAGCGCCGGGGGATCACCCAGGAGCAGGCACAGAAAGCGGTGATCAGCAACACGACGGTGATCGGCGCGATCATGGTGCATCGCGGCGAGGCGGACGCGCTGATCTGCGGCACCATCGGCGACTACCACGAGCACTTTAGCGTGGTGCAGGAGATCTTCGGCTATCGCGACGGCGTCCATACCGCCGGGGCGATGAACGCGCTGCTGCTGCCGAGCGGTAACACCTTTATTGCGGACACCTACGTTAACGACGATCCGACCCCGGACGAGCTGGCGGAAATCACGGTGATGGCCGCCGAGACCGTGCGTCGCTTTGGTATTGAGCCGAAGGTGGCGCTGCTGTCGCACTCTAACTTTGGTTCGTCTAAATCCGCGGCGGCCTGCAAAATGCGTCAGACGCTGGAGCTGGTGCGCGAGCGTGCGCCGGAGCTGATGATTGACGGGGAAATGCACGGCGATGCCGCGCTGGTGGAAAGCATCCGTAACGAACGTATGCCGGACAGCCCGCTGAAGGGATCGGCCAACATTCTGATTATGCCGAACGTGGAAGCGGCGCGTATCAGCTATAACCTGCTGCGCGTCTCCAGCTCTGAAGGGGTGACCGTAGGACCGGTACTGATGGGCGTGGCGAAACCGGTGCACGTGTTAACGCCGATTGCCTCTGTGCGTCGTATCGTGAATATGGTGGCGCTGGCGGTGGTTGAGGCGCAGACGCAGCCGCTGTAATTTTTACCCTCTCCCAAAGGGAGAGGGCATAAGGGCTACACCCAGTCCCGAACCTGAATAAACTCACGCAAGGCAGCCTCCGGGCTGCCTTCTTTTGGTTCGTAGCAGTACTCCCAGCGCACCAGCGGCGGCATCGACATCAGAATCGACTCCGTGCGCCCCCCGGTCTGCAGACCGAACAGCGTCCCGCGATCCCACACCAGGTTGAACTCCACGTAGCGCCCGCGGCGGTAAAGCTGGAACTCTCGCTCGCGCACGCCGTAGTCGGTATTTTTACGGCGCTCGACGATGGGCAGATAGGCGTCGGTATAGCCTTCGCCTACCGCGCGCATAAAGCTGAACGCGGTATCAAAATCAGGCGTGTTGAGATCGTCAAAGAACAGCCCGCCGATGCCGCGCTGCTCGTCGCGGTGCTTCAGGTAAAAGTAGTCGTCGCACCACTTTTTAAATTTCGGGTAGACGTCTTCGCCAAACGGCAGGCAAAGATCCCGCGCGGTGGTGTGCCAGTGCACGGCATCTTCTTCGAAGCCGTAGTAGGGCGTTAAATCGAAACCGCCGCCGAACCACCAGACCGGGTCGGCGCCTGGTTTTTCCGCAATGAAAAAGCGCACGTTGGCGTGGCTCGTCGGCACGAACGGGTTGTGCGGGTGCACTACCAGCGAAACGCCCATCGCCTCGAAGCTACGGCCCGCGAGTTCAGGACGATGCGCCGTCGCAGATGCTGGCATGGAGTCGCCGTGAACGTGGGAAAAATTCACGCCTGCCTGTTCGAAGATGCCGCCGTTTCGCAGCACGCGGCTGCGCCCGCCGCCTCCGGCCTCGCGCTGCCAGTTATCTTCCTGAAATTCACCGCCGTCTGCGGCAGCCAGTTTCTGGCAGATCTCATCCTGCAGCTGCAGCAGGAAGGTTTTGACCAGTTGAGCATCGGGTTTCATCAACGTTTCCTGGAGTGCGCTTTTTGGTTATCGAACCAGTTGAAGTAACTGATAATGCCGGAGGCGATAGCGTTGGCGATCTTCTGACGAAACGCCGTGGTGCCGAGGAGCCGCTCTTCTTCCGGGTTGGTAATAAAGGACGTTTCCACCAGCACGGACGGGATGGACGGCGACTTCAGCACCACGAATGCCGCCTGCTCGGTGCCTTTACTGTGCAGACGATGCACTGGCTTAATCTTCTTCAGAATATGCGAGCCGAGCGTCAGGCTGTTTTTAATCGTATCCGTCTGCACGAGGTCGAACAGCACCTGCTGTAGCAGATGATCTTTGTCGGTGGCTTTTTTCCCGGCGACTTCATCCGCCCGGTTTTCGCGGTCGGAGAGGTATTTTGCCATGGCGCTACTGGCGCCACGGTTAGAGAGTGCAAACACCGAGGCGCCGGCCGCAGAAGGGTTGGTAAAGCCGTCGGCGTGAATCGACATAAACAGATCCGCACCGTGCTGGTGGGCGATCTCAACGCGGTCATACAGCGGAATAAAGGTGTCGCCAGAGCGCGTCAGACGGGCGTCAATGCCGTTGCTGCGTAAAATTGCGCGCACATTTTTTGCAATTGCCAGCACGACGTGTTTTTCTTTTGACCCGTTTTTGCCGATGGCGCCGGTATCAATACCGCCGTGGCCCGGGTCGAGCATTACCAGACGCTTCGCGCCCGGCTTTTTGGTTTTCGGTTTGCTGTGTCCGTTACTGGTTTTGAGCGTGCTCTCGTCTTTCGCCTGAGCCTGCTTTGCGATGCCCGTTAACGTTAAGGCCGCCAGCCCCGCTTTGAGAACCTGACGACGCGATGTGAGTGCTTTTAATGGTTTGAATGTGCTCATGCGGCCTGAATACTAAAAAATGGGGTCCTGGTGTTATATCGTATCGTGTTTCCCGTTACGACAGTCCATGTTGAGAATTGTTTTACTTTTCATTTCAATACGTGACAAAGTGACATTATGCCAAATTTTGGCGAGATTTTCCCCGGTTATTGGCGAAAGGCGAGCTTCGCGCCATAATCACTGTTTTTAAACCCGAAAAGGCGGTTAATACCATGGAGATACGCGTTTTTCGCCAGGAAGATTTCGAAGAGGTGATCACCCTTTGGGAGCGCTGCGATCTGCTGCGTCCGTGGAACGATCCGGAAATGGATATCGAACGTAAGGTGAATCACGACGTCAGTCTGTTTCTGGTCGCGGAAGTCAACGGCGAGGTTGTGGGGACTGTCATGGGCGGTTATGACGGCCACCGCGGCTCGGCCTATTATCTGGGCGTCCACCCGGAATACCGTGGCCGCGGCATCGCCAATGCGCTGCTGAACCGGCTCGAGAAGAAGCTGATCGCCCGCGGCTGCCCGAAAATCCAGATCATGGTGCGGGAAGATAACGACGTGGTGCTCGGCATGTATGAGCGTCTGGGCTATGAGCATTCCGACGTGCTGAGTTTAGGAAAGCGTCTGATCGAAGATGAAGAGTACTGAGATCCATCCGGCAGACTATGACGCGCAGGGCCGCGTCAGGCTGCCCTTTTTATTCTGGTGCGTTCTGCTGCTCCAGGCCCGAACCTGGGTGCTGTTTGTGATGGCCGCCGCGTCGCGCGGGCAGGGTGACACGCTGCTGAATCTCTTTTATCCCGATCACGACGCCTTCTGGCTCGGCTTGCTGCCGGGCGTACCGGCGGTGGTCGCTTTTTTGTGCAGCGGACGACGGCATGCGATCCCACGTTTCTGGCGCGCGCTTCGCTGGCTGCTGATCCTCGCCCAGGTTGCGCTGCTCTTCTGGCAGCCGGTACTCTGGTGGTACGGTGAGCCGCTGACGGGCACCGGCGTTGCGCTGGTGGTTGCCGATATTGTGGCGCTGCTGTGGCTGCTGACCAATCCGCGTCTTCGCGCCTGTTTTGCGCATCAGGATGATTAATCCGGCACTTTTTGCCGATGTCGCACTCCAACAAGCGTTGATTTAACAAGAAAGGACGTTTCAATGAAATCGCTGCGTTTACTTTTATGCGCTCTCCCGCTGGCGTTGACCGGCTGTTCGACGCTCTCCTCCATTAACTGGTCCGCCGCGTATCCGTGGAACTGGTTTGGCTCATCAACGGAAGTCACCGAGCAGGGCGTGGGGAAAATTACCGCCGCGACGGCGCTGGATCAGGACGCTATTCAGGATGCGCTCAGCGGCGATTACCGCCTGCGTAGCGGCATGAAAACGGAGAATGGCAATATTGTTCGCTATTACGAAGCGCTGAAGGGCGACAAGCTGGCGCTGGTGATTAACGGTGACAAAGGCACCGTAAACCGTATCGCTGTGATGGATGAAGATATTCCGTCGGCGAGCGGTGTGAAGGTGGGTACGCCGTTTAGCGACCTTTATAAGCAGGCCTTTGGCAACTGCACCAGCCTGCCGTCTGACGACAAGGTCGCGGTGGAATGTAAGGCTGAAGGCAGCCAGCACATCAGCTATGTCTTCACCGGAACCTGGAGCGGCCCGGAAGGTCTGATGCCGTCTGACGACACGCTTAAGAGCTGGAAAGTGAGCAAAATACTCTGGAAGCAGTAATTTGCGCCTGAACAAACCGCCTCGCTGAAATCCGGGTATAATAGCCGCCATCAATGCCACGCTGACGTGGCATCTTTATTTCAGGAGGAGCGATGTCTCAGGTTCAGAGTGGCATTTTGCCAGAACATTGCCGCGCGGCGATTTGGATTGAAGCCAATGTTAAAGGGGACGTGGATGCCCTGCGTGCGGCCAGTAAAGCGTTTGTTGATAAGCTGGCCACCTTCCAGGCCAAATTCCCTGAAGCCCACCTCGGCGCGGTTGTTGCCTTTGGCAATAACGTCTGGCGTCAGCTGAGCGGTGGCGAAGGGGCGGAAGAGCTGAAAGACTTCATCCCTTACGGCAAAGGTCTGGCTCCGGCAACCCAGTACGACGTGCTGATCCACATTCTCTCCCTGCGTCACGACGTGAACTTCTCCGTTGCCCAGGCGGCAGTAGCGGCCTTTGGCGACAGCATTGAGGTGCAGGAAGAGGTTCACGGCTTCCGCTGGGTGGAAGAGCGCGATCTGAGCGGCTTCGTCGACGGCACCGAAAACCCGGCGGGTGAAGAGACGCGTCGTGAAGTCGCGGTAATCAAAGACGGCGTGGACGCGGGCGGCAGCTACGTGTTCGTGCAGCGCTGGGAGCACAATCTCAAGCAGCTTAACCGCATGAGCGTGCACGATCAGGAGATGATGATTGGCCGCACTAAAGAAGCCAACGAAGAGATCGACGGCGACGACCGTCCTGTAACCTCTCACCTGTCCCGCGTTGACCTCAAAGAAGACGGCAAAGGGCTGAAGATTGTTCGCCAGAGCCTGCCGTACGGTACCGCAAGCGGCACGCACGGCCTCTACTTCTGCGCCTACTGCGCGCGCCTGTATAACATTGAGCAGCAGCTGCTGAGCATGTTTGGCGATACCGACGGCAAGCGCGACGCCATGCTGCGCTTCACCAAACCGGTAACCGGCGGCTACTACTTTGCGCCGTCCGTTGAGCGTCTGCTGGCGCTGTAATGGCCTTTCTCCCTCTCCCTGTGGGAGAGGGCCGGGGTGAGGGCATCAGGCCTCACCCTTATTCCCTTTTCTGCTTCTAAATCACCAAACGGTATATAAAACCGTTACTCCTTTCATCCCCGTTATAAATATTATGACTATAAGATAGTCATCACATTTATAAGGGTGCGCAATGGCCGTTACTGTACTGAAAAAAGGAACTCTGGCGCTGGCAGGTTTACTGCTGGTGGCACAGGCGCAGGCGACTGAACTGTTAAACAGTTCGTATGATGTCTCCCGCGAGCTGTTTGCCGCCCTTAATCCACCGTTTGAACAGCAGTGGGCGAAAGACAATAACGGCGACAAGCTGACCATCAAGCAGTCCCACGCCGGGTCGTCCAAGCAGGCGCTGGCGATTTTGCAGGGCCTGAAAGCGGATGTGGTGACCTACAACCAGGTGACTGACGTGCAGATCCTGCACGACAAAGGCAAGCTGATCCCGGCAGACTGGCAGAGCCGACTGCCGAACAATAGCTCCCCGTTCTATTCCACCATGGGCTTCCTGGTGCGTAAGGGCAACCCGAAGAATATCCACGACTGGAGCGACCTGGTGCGTTCCGACGTGAAGCTGATTTTCCCGAATCCAAAAACTTCCGGTAACGCGCGTTATACCTATTTAGCTGCGTGGGGCGCGGCGGACAAGGCTGACGGTAACGATAAAGCCAAAACTGAGCAGTTCATGACCCAGTTCCTGAAAAACGTCGAAGTGTTTGATACCGGCGGCCGCGGGGCGACAACGACCTTCGCGGAACGCGGTCTCGGCGATGTTCTGATCAGCTTTGAATCGGAAGTGAATAACATCCGCAAACAGTACGAAGCGCAGGGCTTCGAGGTCGTTATCCCGAAAACCAACATCCTGGCCGAGTTCCCGGTGGCGTGGGTGGATAAAAACGTGCAGGCAAACGGTACCGAGAAAGCGGCAAAAGCCTATCTCAACTACCTGTACAGCCCGCAGGCGCAGACCATCATTACCGATTACTACTACCGCGTGAACAACCCGGACGTGATGAACAAGCTGAAAGATAAGTTCCCGCAGACCGATTTGTTCCGCGTGGAAGATCGTTTCGGCTCCTGGCCTGATGTGATGAAAACGCATTTTGCCAGCGGCGGTGAGTTAGACAAACTGCTGGCGGCGGGGCATAAGTAATGTTTGCAGTTTCGACAAAACGCGTGCTGCCGGGCTTTACCTTAAGCCTCGGGACCAGCCTGCTGTTCGTCTGCCTGATCCTGCTGTTGCCGCTCAGCGCGCTGGTGATGCAGCTTGCTCAGATGAGCTGGGCGCAGTACTGGGACGTGGTCACCAACCCGCAGGTGGTGGCGGCCTATAAGGTGACGCTGCTGTCGGCGTTTGTCGCCTCCATTTTTAACGGCGTGTTTGGCCTGCTGATGGCGTGGATCTTAACCCGCTATCGCTTCCCGGGCCGCACGCTGCTTGACGCCCTGATGGATCTGCCGTTTGCGCTGCCGACGGCGGTGGCGGGCTTAACCCTCGCGTCGCTCTTCTCCGTGAACGGGCTGTACGGCGAGTGGCTGGCGAAATTCGACATCAAAGTAACCTACACCTGGCTCGGTATCGCGGTGGCGATGGCTTTTACCAGCATCCCGTTTGTGGTCCGTACCGTGCAGCCGGTGCTGGAAGAGTTGGGTCCGGAATACGAAGAAGCGGCGGAAACGCTGGGCGCCACGCGCTGGCAGAGCTTCCGCAAGGTGGTTCTGCCGGAGCTCTCTCCGGCGCTGATGGCGGGCGTCGCGCTGTCGTTTACCCGCAGCCTCGGTGAGTTCGGCGCGGTGATTTTTATCGCCGGGAACATCGCCTGGAAAACAGAAGTCACCTCGCTGATGATTTTCATCCGTTTGCAGGAGTTTGATTATCCGGCGGCGAGCGCGATTGCCTCGGTGATCCTGGCGGCCTCGCTGCTGCTGCTGTACTCGATTAACACTCTGCAAAGTCGCTTTGGTCGACGTGTGGTAGGTCACTGATGGCGGAAGTTACGCAATTGAAGCGATACGATGCACCCCGCATTAACTGGGGTAAATGGTTTCTGATTGGGGCGGGCGTGCTGGTTTCCGCCCTCATTCTCGTCGTGCCGACGGTTTATATCTTCGTTCAGGCATTCAGCAAGGGCCTGATGCCCGCGCTGGAAAACCTGGCGAACCCGGATATGCTGCATGCCATCTGGCTGACCATGCTGATTGCGCTGATCACCGTGCCGGTGAACCTCGTGTTCGGGACCCTGCTGGCCTGGCTGGTAACCCGCTTTAACTTCCCGGGACGTCAGCTGCTGCTGACCCTGCTGGACATTCCTTTCGCCGTATCGCCGGTGGTGGCGGGTCTGGTGTACCTGCTCTTTTACGGCTCCAACGGCCCGTTGGGCGGCTGGCTGGATGAGCATAACCTGCAGATCATGTTTGCCTGGCCGGGCATGGTGCTGGTCACCATCTTCGTGACCTGTCCGTTTGTGGTGCGTGAGCTGGTGCCGGTGATGTTAAGCCAGGGGAGCAACGAAGACGAAGCGGCGGTGCTGCTGGGCGCGTCTGGCTGGCAGATGTTCCGTCGCGTGACGCTGCCAAATATCCGCTGGGCGCTGCTTTACGGCGTGGTGCTGACCAACGCCCGCGCGATTGGTGAGTTCGGTGCCGTTTCCGTCGTCTCCGGCTCCATCCGGGGTGAAACCCTGTCGCTGCCGCTCCAGATTGAGCTGCTGCAGCAGGACTACAACACCATCGGCTCGTTTACTGCCGCAGCGTTGCTGACGCTGATGGCCATCTTGACCCTGTTTTTGAAGAGTGTGGTGCAGTGGCGTTTAGAAAATCAGGAAAAACGTCAGCATCAGGAGGGAAATCATGAGCATTGAGATTGCCAATATTAAGAAGTCTTTTGGTCGCACCCAGGTGCTGAATGATATTTCGCTGGATATCCCTTCCGGACAAATGGTGGCGCTGCTGGGGCCGTCCGGCTCGGGCAAAACCACGCTGCTGCGTATTATCGCCGGGCTTGAGCATCAGACCAGCGGGCACATCCGCTTTCACGGCACCGACGTGAGCCGCCTGCACGCCCGCGATCGTAAAGTAGGTTTTGTGTTCCAGCACTACGCGCTGTTCCGCCACATGACCGTGTTCGACAACATCGCGTTTGGCCTGACCGTGCTGCCGCGTCGCGAACGTCCGGATGCGGCAACCATTAAGGCGAAAGTGACCAAACTGCTGGAGATGGTGCAGCTGGCTCACCTGGCGGATCGTTTCCCGGCCCAGCTGTCCGGCGGGCAGAAACAGCGCGTGGCGCTGGCGCGCGCGCTGGCCGTTGAGCCGCAAATTCTGCTGCTGGATGAACCCTTCGGCGCGCTGGATGCGCAGGTGCGTAAAGAGCTGCGCCGCTGGCTGCGTCAGCTCCATGAAGAGCTGAAATTCACCAGCGTCTTCGTGACCCACGATCAGGAAGAGGCGATGGAAGTTGCGGATCGCGTGGTGGTCATGAGCCAGGGCAACATTGAGCAGGTTGACGAGCCGGAGCAGCTCTGGCGTGAACCGGCGACCCGCTTCGTGCTGGAGTTTATGGGCGAGGTAAACCGTCTGCAGGGCACTATTCGCGGCGGACAGTTCCACGTTGGCGCGCATCGCTGGCCGCTGGGCTATACCTCCGCGCATCAGGGGTCGGTCGATCTGTTCCTGCGTCCGTGGGAAGTGGACGTGAGCCGCCGAACCAGCCTGGATTCACCGCTGCCGGTGCAGGTGCTGGAAGCTAGCCCTAAAGGTCACTACACCCAATTAGTGGTACAGCCGCTGGGCTGGTATACCGAGCCGCTGACCGTGGTCATGCGCGACGACGTGCCGCCGCACCGGGGTGAGCGCCTGTTTGTTGGGTTGCAGCACGCCCGTATTTATCACGGGAAGGAGCGCATCGAGACGCGCGAGGATATTGCTCTGGCGGAGTCAGCCTGATAGGTTAGGATTACGTAGTTTTGCCGGGTGGCGCTGCGCTTACCCGGCCTACAATATGACGTCTGTAGGCCCGGTAAGCGAAGCGCCACCGGGCTTTTTATTGGACAGCGATCATGAATACATTAGAAAACACCATCGGCAACACTCCTCTGGTCAAGCTTCAGCGCACGGGTCCGGACAACGGCAGCGAAATCTGGGTCAAACTCGAAGGCAATAACCCGGCGGGGTCGGTGAAAGACCGCGCGGCGCTGTCGATGATTGTCCAGGCCGAAAAACGCGGAGAAATTAAGCCAGGCGACGTGCTGATAGAGGCCACGAGCGGCAACACCGGTATCGCCCTGGCGATGATCGCCGCGCTGAAAGGCTACCGCATGAAGCTGCTGATGCCGGACAACATGAGCCAGGAGCGCCGCGCCGCGATGCGTGCCTACGGGGCCGAGCTGATTCTGGTGACCAAAGAGCAGGGAATGGAAGGCGCGCGCGACTTAGCGCTGGAGATGGCCGGACGCGGTGAAGGTAAACTGCTGGATCAGTTCAACAATCCGGACAACCCGTACGCGCACTACACCACCACCGGCCCGGAAATCTGGCAGCAAACCGACGGGCGTATCACCCATTTTGTCTCTAGTATGGGCACCACCGGCACCATTACCGGGGTATCGCGTTTTCTGCGCGAGCAGGAAAAAACCGTCACCATCGTTGGCCTCCAGCCGGAAGAGGGGAGCAGCATTCCGGGTATTCGCCGCTGGCCGGCGGAGTATATGCCCGGCATTTTTAATGCGCAGCTGGTGGATCAGGTGCTGGATCTTCACCAGCGCGAGGCGGAAAATACCATGCGTGAGCTGGCCGTGCGCGAAGGTATCTTCTGCGGCGTCAGTTCGGGCGGCGCGGTAGCGGGTGCGATTCGGGTAGCGCAGGCAAACCCGGGGGCGGTAGTGGTGGCGATTATTTGCGATCGCGGCGATCGCTATCTGTCTACCGGCGTCTTTGGTGAAGAGAGTTATTCGCAGGGGGCGGGGATTTAAGCGTCATGGAGATGATTCTATTCCGGGATAACACCCGGGCGCAGCAAACCGACATTGTCGCAGTGCAGTCACAGGTGGTTTACGGCAGCGTGGGGAACAGCATTGCGGTACCGAATATTCGTACCCACAGGCTGAACGTCACCGCCGTGCCGACGGTTCTGTTTAGCAACACGCCGCATTACGACACGTTTTATGGTGGGGTGATCCCCGACGAGTGGTTCAGCGGCTATCTTAAGGCACTGGAAGAGCGCGAGATCCTGCGCGAGCTTAAAGCGGTCACCACCGGCTATATGGGCAGCGCCAGCCAGATCGTCCTGCTGGCTCAATGGCTGAAGGCGGTCAAAGCGCAGCATCCTGACCTTCTGGTGCTGGTCGACCCGGTTATCGGAGATATCGACAGCGGAATGTACGTCAAGCCCGAGATCCCGCAGGCGTATCGGGAGCACCTGCTGCCGCTGGCGCAGGGGATCACACCAAACGTCTATGAGCTGGAGGTGTTAAGCGGCAAACCGTGCCGTACGCCCGAAAGCGCCATCGCGGCTGCGCAGGGACTGCTCTCCGATAGCCTGAAATGGGTGGCTATCACCAGCGCGCCGGTGGCCGATGACCCGGAAAACATCCACGTGGTGCTGGTGACGAATGAAGGCGTGACCGTCAGCGCGCATCCGCGCGTAGAAACCGATCTGAAAGGGACGGGCGACCTGTTCTGTTCAGAGCTGGTGAGCGGAATTGTTGAGGGGAAAACCGTTGCCGATGCCATTCGCATGGCCGGCGATCGGGTGACTGACGTGATGCTCTATACCCAGTCGAAGGGCTACGACGAGCTTATCCTACCGGTATAAACAAAAATGGCGCCCGAAGGCGCCATTTTTCTGTGCGGCAAGAATTACTTCTTGATGCGGATAACCGGGGTTTGACCCACGGTGACGCTGCCAGACAGTTTGATCAGTTCTTTGATTTCGTCCATGTTGGAGATAACAACCGGCGTCAGGGTAGACTTGGCTTTTTCTTCCAGCAGTGGCAGATCGAATTCAATTACCGGGTCGCCAACTTTAACACGCTGGCCTTCTTCCGCGATACGTTTGAAGCCTTCGCCTTTCAGTTCAACGGTGTCGATACCGAAGTGAACGAACAGTTCGATACCGCTATCAGATTCGATAGAGAACGCATGGTTGGTTTCAAAAATTTTACCGATGGTGCCGTCAACTGGAGCAACCATTTTGTTGCCAGTTGGTTTGATAGCAATGCCATCACCAACGATTTTCTCAGCAAACACTACATCCGGCACGTCTTCGATGTTGACGATCTCGCCGGAGAGCGGAGCAACAATCTCAATAGTTCCGGAGTCTTTCTTATCATCAGAAACCAGAGATTTCAGTTTATCGAACAAACCCATGATCTTCTCCTAAGCAGTAATTTGGGCCGCATCTCGTGGATTAGCAGATTGTTTTTTCTTCAATGAACTTGTTAACCAGCGTCATTAACTCGTCCGTTGTCGGTTGAGCAAGAGCCTGCTCTGCTAACACCTTCGCATCTTCGAAGTTCGTGTTACGGATAATCTTCTTAATGCGCGGGATGGAAATGGCGCTCATAGAGAATTCGTCCAGACCCATACCCAGCAACAGAAGTGTAGCACGTTCGTCGCCTGCAAGCTCACCACACATGCCAGTCCATTTACCTTCTGCATGAGAAGCATCAATAACTTGCTTGATCAAGTTCAGTACGGACGGTGACATTGGCTGGTAGAGATGTGAAATCATATCATTACCACGGTCAACTGCCAGGGTGTACTGCGTTAAATCATTGGTGCCGATACTAAAGAAATCAACTTCTTTGGCTAAATGACGCGCAATGGTCGCCGCCGCAGGTGTTTCCACCATTACGCCGATCTCGATTGACTCGTCAAACGCTTTACCTTCGTCGCGCAGTTCCTGTTTGTAGATTTCGATCTCTTTCTTCAGTGCACGCACTTCTTCAACAGAGATGATCATCGGGAACATGATGCGCAGTTTACCGAAAGCAGAGGCACGCAGGATCGCGCGAACCTGGTCACGCAGGATCTCTTTACGATCCATCGCGATACGGATTGCACGCCAGCCCAGGAACGGGTTCTCTTCTTTCGGGAAGTTCATGTACGGCAGCTCTTTGTCGCCGCCGATGTCCATGGTACGGACGATAACCGCCTGAGAACCACACGCTTCAGCCACGGCTTTATAGGCAGCAAACTGCTCTTCTTCCGTTGGCAGCGCGTCGCGGTCCATGAACAGGAATTCTGTACGATAGAGACCTACGCCTTCCGCACCGTTGCGCTCAGCGCCATCAACGTCGCGGACGGTACCGATGTTTGCGCACACTTCTACCTGATGGCCGTCCAGGGTGATGGCTGGCAGGTCTTTCAGCTTAGCGAGTTCAGCTTTTTCAGTCGCAACCTGCTCCTGAACCGCGCGCAGTTTATCGATCTCTTCATTGGTTGGGTTGACGTAAACCAGATTGTTTACGGCATCCAGAATCAGATAGTCGCCGTTTTTCACCTGAGAGGTGACGCTACCGGTACCCACGATGGCAGGCAGTTCCAGAGAGCGCGCCATGATAGAGGTGTGAGAGGTACGGCCACCCGCGTCGGTGATGAAACCGAGGACCTTTTTCAGGTTCAGCTGTGCAGTTTCAGACGGGGTGAGGTCAGCGGCAACCAGGATAACTTCATCCTGAATCGCGCTCAGGTCGATAATGGCCAGACCCAGGATGTTGCGCAGCAGGCGCTTACCGATGTCACGTACGTCAGCCGCACGTTCTTTCAGGTATTCATCATCCAGTTCTTCCAGGGCAGTTGCCTGACCTTCGATAACTTCATGCGCAGCCGCGTCGGCCGTCATGCCTTTATCTTTAATCAGGGCTATGATTTCCTGCTCCAGCTCCTCATCTTCGAGCAGCATGATGTGCCCTTCGAAGATGGCTTCTTTTTCTTCACCGAAAGTTTCGCCAGCTTTAGTTTTGATTGCTTCCAGTTGCGCAGATGCCTTGGCACGACCGCTCAGAAAACGTTCAACTTCCTGATCAACCTTGTCGGCAGAAATTTTTTTCCGGTCGATGACGATCTCGTCTTCTTTCAGCAGCAGTGCTTTGCCGAAAGCGATACCCGGGGATGCTAAAATGCCTGAAATCATAACCCTACCTTACTTGTGACTGATATTTAAAAGAACCCGGAAACTTACTCGAGCTCAGCCATCAGTTTTACCAGATGCTCAACTGCTTTCTGCTCGTCTTCACCTTCTGCAGAGATGGTGACAACGGTGCCCTGAGTCAGGCCCAGAGTCTGCAGTTTGAACAGGCTTTTTGCGCTCGCGCTTTTGCCGTTGGAAGTCACAGTGATTTCAGAAGTGAAGCCTTTTGCTTCTTTAACAAACTGAGCAGCAGGGCGGGTGTGCAGACCGTTCGGAGCGGTAATGGTAACTTCTTGCTGGAACATTGTATTTCCCCAACTTATAGGTTTAGTGTTGTGGAACTAAAGTCTAGCCTGGCGACTGAACTTTAGCCTGTATTGTTAGCGCTGACGTTTCGATCGTCATTAAACATTATGCAGCGAAAGCAAGACTTGAACCAAATCATAAAATCGATTCAGCAAGGCTATTTCATTCACCGATTAATTTCACGCATCAAAATAATTGCTGGTTTAAATACCAGACCCAACGGGGTGAAGCAATGCCAGGAGGGGCAAAAGTTTGAAGCAGGCCACAAAAAAGCACCTGAAAAGGTGCTTTTTTACGCGTTATTAACATGCTGGCACTACTGTTGCAGCTCTTTTTCGGTAAACAGATCGGCAAACAGTGCGGTGCTCAAGTAACGCTCGCCCGAAGAAGGAAGGATAACCACAATATTCTTGTTGGTAAAGGCTTCATCTTCCTGAAGCTTGAGCGCTGCCGCAACGGCGGCACCGGAAGAGATACCCGCCAGAATGCCTTCTTCATCCATCAGGCGACGCGCGGTAGAAATGGCTTCTTCGTTAGTGATAGTCACCACTTTATCGATCAGCTTTAGATCCAGGTTGCCCGGAATGAAGCCTGCGCCAATACCCTGAATTTTATGCGGGCCTGGCTTAAGCTCTTCACCCGCCAGTGCCTGGGTGATAACCGGTGAGTCAGTTGGCTCAACGGCAACGGTGATCAGGTCTTTTTTACCCTTTGTGCCTTTAATATAGCGTGACACGCCGGTCAGCGTACCGCCGGTACCCACGCCGGAGATAAAGACGTCAACCTGGCCATCGGTATCTTCCCAGATTTCCGGACCTGTGGTCTTCTCGTGAATTTCCGGGTTAGCCGGGTTGCTGAACTGCTGAAGCAGCAGATATTTCGCCGGATCGCTGGCCACAATCTCTTCAGCTTTCTGAATGGCGCCCTTCATGCCCTTCGCGCCTTCGGTCAGCACCAGGTTCGCGCCCAGCGCTTTGAGCAGCTTACGACGCTCAATGCTCATGGTTTCTGGCATGGTCAGCGTCAGCTTGTAGCCACGCGCGGCGGCCACATAGGCCAGAGCGATACCGGTGTTACCGCTGGTCGGTTCCACCAGTTCAACGCCAGGCTTCAGTACGCCACGTTTTTCAGCATCCCAAATCATGTTTGCACCGATACGGCATTTTACGCTGAAGCTCGGGTTACGTGATTCGACCTTCGCCAGAATGCGTCCATTACCGATACGGTTCAGTCGAACCAGGGGCGTATGACCGATAGTCAGCGAGTTGTCTTCATAAATCTTACTCATGGCCTGTCCTTAACTGTATGAAATTGGGATACCGACCCAGCATACCTGTTGAGCAGGTAGGGGGAAGTAAGGAATTCGCATATCTATATACTGCAAGGAAATAATGGGGATCAGTATGGAATAAGGGGCGGCATAAGCCACCCCTGCTTTACACATTTTTGCATTATTTCCATAACGCGTGCTTAGCACGGTAGCAGTCGACCCACATCGCCGTCGCGCCGCAGACGGCGACGGGCATGATGAACAGATTCAGGAAGGGAATCATGGTGAACAGGCTGGTCAGCGCGCCAAACTGCATATTGGCGACCTTCTGGCTGCGCAGGGCGGTGCGCATCTCTTTAAACGGCACCTTGTGGTTATCGAACGGATAGTCGCAGTACTGGATGGCCAGCATCCAGGCGCTGAACAGGAACCACAGCACCGGCGCCACCGTCTGGCCAATGCCTGGCACAAAATAGAGGATAAGCAGCACGACCGCGGGGGGCAGGTACCAGGCAAACTTCTGCCACTCGCGCTTCATGATGCGTGGCAGGTCTTTCATGATCCCCAGCACGCCCGTGTCCGGTGGCGTCACACCGGTAAGCCGCGCTTCCAGCTGTTCCGCCAGCAGACCGTTGAACGGTGCGGCTATCCAGTTGGCAATCGTCGAAAAGAAGTACCCAAACATCAGCAGCACGGAGATCACCGCCACCGGCCAGAGCAGGTAGTTAAGCCACTGCAGCCAGTCCGGCACGTAACTCATCAGCGACGGGATCCAGCTCTCCAGCTTTGTGAATAGCCACCAGAACGCGCCGCCCATCAGAATAATGTTGATCAACAGCGGCAGAATCACGAAGCGTCGAATCCCCGGCAGGGAGACCAGTTTCCAGCCCTGAGAAAAATACCATACGCCGCTGCGCGGGGGAGAAGAAGATGTTGAAACCATAGCCAGGCTGTACTCCTTTTTACACAACCAGTGGAATTGCCCGCCTATATTATCCACTTACGGAGCAATGACCAGTTCGGAAATGTTCGAAAAACCAGCAAAAAGCACGATTTCCTTCATCTTTATGCTGTGAATGCTCTGCACACACTTGCACTTGACGTAAACGGCAAATACTCTTAGTGAGTAAATGTTTGCCGTGGTGGCAAGGTGTTAGAACAACAGAGAATATAATGATGCAGGATTTGCGTCTGATATTAATCATTGTTGGCGCGATCGCCATAATCGCTTTACTGGTACATGGTTTCTGGACCAGCCGTAAAGAGCGTTCCTCGATGTTTCGCGATCGCCCACTGAAGCGCATGAAGTCCAGTCGTGACGACGATGACAGTGAAGATGACATCGACGGCAGCGATGACGACGGCGTGGGTGAAGTTCGTGTTCATCGGGTCAATACTGCGCCCGGCGCAGGCCATGGGGAGCATGAAGCGCCTCGTCCTTCGCAGCACCAGTATCAACCGCCGTATGCTTCCGCACAGCCGCGCCAGCCAGCGCCGCAGCCTGTGGAAGAACCGGTGCGCCAGCCGCCGCAACAGCCTGTCTATCAGCAGCCTGCTGCGCCACAGCCGGTTCAACAGCAACCGGTGCAGCAGCCCGTGCAGCAACAGCCTGCTCAGCCGGTACAACAACCGCAGCAGCCTGTTCACGTACAGCCTGCGCCTCAGCCTGCTCCGGCTCCACACGTTGAGCCTGAGCCCGTTGTAGAGCCAGAGCCGGTTGTTGAAAAACCGCAGCGTAAAGAAGCGGTGATCATCATGAACGTGGCCGCGCATCACGGCAGCCATCTTAACGGTGACGTGCTGCTCAACAGTATTCAACAGGCAGGATTCAAGTTTGGCGATATGAACATTTTCCATCGCCATCTGAGCCCTGACGGTAGCGGTCCGGCGCTGTTCAGCCTGGCCAACATGGTTAACCCTGGCACCTTTGATCCGGAAATGACCGGTGATTTCGTGACCCCGGGCGTCACTATCTTTATGCAGGTGCCTTCTTACGGCGACGAACTGCAAAACTTTAAGCTGATGCTGCAGTCCGCTCAGCACATCGCTGACGAAGTCGGCGGCGTGGTGCTCGACGATCAGCGTCGAATGATGACCCCGCAGAAGCTGCGCGAGTATCAGGACCGCATCCGCGAAGTTAAGGAAGCTAACGCGTAATCGTCGCGTTTACTTCAACTCCTCCTCAACCCCCGCCTGTCGGGGGTTTTTTCTCATTGATGGTGCGATATGGACTCAATCGAACAACAACTCACTGAACTGCGAACCACGCTTCGCCATCATGAATACCTCTATCATGTTATGGACGCGCCGGAAGTCCCGGATGCGGAATATGACCGCCTGATGCGCGAGCTGCGCGAATTAGAGGCGCAGCATCCGGAGCTTATCACGCCGGATTCCCCCACCCAGCGCGTCGGCGCTGAGCCGCTGGGCGCTTTCAGCCAGGTGCGCCATGAGGTGCCGATGCTGTCGCTGGATAACGTATTTGATGAAGAGAGCTTCCTCGCGTTTAACAAGCGCGTGCAGGATCGCCTGAAAAGCAGCGACTCCCTCACCTGGTGCTGCGAGCTCAAGCTGGATGGCCTGGCGGTCAGTCTTCTCTATGAAAACGGCGTGCTGGTGCGTGCCGCAACGCGTGGCGACGGTACGACGGGCGAAGACATCACCACCAACGTGCGTACCATCCGCGCGATCCCGCTGAAGCTGCAGGGTGACAACATTCCCGCGCGTCTGGAAGTGCGCGGCGAGGTGTTCCTGCCCCAGGCGGGCTTCGAGAAAATTAACGATGAGGCGCGTCGCACCGGCGGGAAGGTGTTTGCTAACCCGCGTAATGCGGCGGCAGGCTCTCTGCGCCAGCTTGACCCGCGTATTACCGCGAAGCGACCGCTTACTTTCTTCTGCTACGGCGTCGGTATTCTGGAGGGCGGCGAGCTGCCGGATACGCACCTCGGACGCCTGCTGCAGTTTAAAGCGTGGGGCCTGCCGGTGAGCAACCGCGTTCAGCTCTGCGACTCGCCGGAAGCGGTGCTGGCGTTCTACCACAAGGTGGAAGAGGACCGTCCGACGCTCGGTTTTGATATTGATGGCGTCGTCATCAAGGTGAATTCACTGGCGCTGCAGGAGCAGCTGGGCTTTGTGGCGCGCGCGCCGCGCTGGGCGGTGGCGTTTAAGTTCCCTGCTCAGGAGCAGATGACCGTCGTTCGCGACGTGGAGTTCCAGGTCGGTCGTACGGGGGCGATTACCCCGGTCGCCCGTCTGGAGCCCGTGCAGGTTGCGGGCGTGCTGGTGAGTAACGCCACGCTGCATAACGCCGATGAAATCGAACGCCTCGGCCTGCGCATTGGTGACAAAGTGGTGATTCGCCGCGCGGGCGACGTTATCCCGCAGGTGGTTAACGTCGTGGAGTCGGAACGTCCTGCCGATACGCGCGAGATCGTCTTCCCGACCCACTGCCCGGTGTGCGGCTCCGACGTTGAGCGTGTGGAAGGTGAAGCTGTGGCGCGCTGTACGGGGGGGTTAATCTGTGGTGCGCAGCGTAAAGAATCGCTGAAGCACTTCGTCTCCCGTCGGGCGATGGACGTCGACGGCATGGGCGACAAGATTATCGATCAGCTGGTTGAGAAAGAGTATGTCCATACACCAGCGGATCTCTTCAGGCTGACGGCAGGTAAACTGACCGGTCTGGATCGCATGGGGCCAAAGTCAGCCCAGAATGTGGTTAACGCGCTGGAAGCCGCCAAAGAGACGACCTTTGCCCGCTTCCTGTACGCGCTGGGCATTCGTGAAGTGGGTGAGGCGACGGCAGCGGGCCTGGCGGCGTACTTTGGTACGCTGGAGGCGCTGGAAAAGGCAAGCATCGACGAGCTGCAGAAAGTCCCTGACGTTGGCATTGTGGTCGCCACGCACGTCTTTAACTTCTTCGCCGAAGAGAGCAACCGTGAAGTCATCGGCAAGCTGCTGGAAGAGGGCATTAAGTGGCCCGCGCCGGTAGTGGTTAACGCCGAAGAGATCGACAGCCCGTTCGCCGGTAAAACAGTAGTCCTGACCGGCAGCCTGAGCCAGCTTTCACGCGACGATGCGAAAGCGCGCCTGGTGGGGCTGGGGGCCAAAGTGGCGGGCAGCGTGTCGAAGAAAACCGACCTGGTGATCGCCGGGGAAGCGGCGGGTTCGAAGCTGGCAAAAGCCCAGGAGCTCGGCATTGCGGTTATCGATGAAGCGGAAATGATGCGTCTGTTAGGAGAGTAACGTGGAGAAAGAACAGCTCGTTGAAATAGCCAATACGGAGATGCCGTTCGGTAAATACAAGGGCCGCAGGCTGATTGATTTGCCGGAGGAGTATCTGCTGTGGTTTGCCCGTAAGGATGAATTCCCGGCAGGGCGGCTGGGCGAGCTGATGGCTATCACGTTACTGATCAAAACCGAGGGGCTGACCCAGCTGGTTCAGCCCCTGAAACGTCCTTAAGCCTTCGCGGCGCGGGTCTCTTCCTGCGCCAGCTTTTCGGTCTGGCGCTTGTAGCGACGCGCCAGCACCGCGCAGACCATCAGCTGGATCTGGTGGAAAATCATCAGCGGCAGCACCATCATCCCAATCACCGAGGTCGGGAACAGAATATTGGCCATCGGGATACCGTTCGCCAGGCTCTTTTTGGAACCGCAGAAGACAATGGTGATTTCATCCGCTTTGCTGAAGCCGCACCTGCGTGCCACAAAGACGTTTACCGCAATCACAATCGCCAGCAGAACGAGGCTGACCACCACGATAAACAGCAGCGAGCCTGCGCCCACCTTATGCCAGATCCCGTTCACAACCGCTTCGCTGAAGGCGGAATAGACCACCAGCAGAATCGACGACTGGTCGGTTTTTGAGATCCATTTCTTGTGCTTTGCCACGAACGCCCCGGTCCATGGACGGGATAGATGCCCCAGGACAAACGGCAGCAGCAGCTGCAGGCAGATTTTTCCAACCTGCTCGAGATTGCCTTCCGCGCCGTGCATGTTCATCAGCAGGCCCACCAGCAGCGGGGAAACGAAAATCCCTAACAGGCTGGATGCCGATGCCGAGCAAACCGCGGCCGCAACGTTTCCTCCGGCGAGAGAGGTAAAGGCAATGGCGGACTGCACGGTAGCCGGCAGAATACAGAGATACAGGAAACCGGTGTAGAGCGCCGGGTCGACGTTAACCGGCGCCCACCAGGCAAACAGCACCCCGAGGATTGGGAACAGAATGAACGTGCTGCACATCACCCAGAGGTGCAGACGCCAGTGGCTACCGCCGGCAATAATCGCTTCGCGCGAGAGCTTTGCGCCGTGCATAAAGAACAGCAGCGCGATGGCGGCCGTCGTCAGCCCTTCAAAAAACGGGACGAAGCCCCCGCGGGCGGGGAAGAACGAGGCCAGTAAAACGGTAACCACCAGGGTGAGCGTAAACGGATCAACAATACGAAATAGTTTCATAATGACTCCTGAAAACAGATGTCGCTATTGTGCTTTTTTCCATTTGAGAAATAAAATTGATTTATTGCATCCATTCATGAATGAAACAGATGAATTACTCCTTACGCCAGCTTCGTATTTTCGTCACCGTCGCTCACGCCCGCAGCTTTAGCCGGGCAGGGGAGATGATTGGCCTGAGCCAGTCGGCGGTCAGCCACAGCGTGAAAGAGCTTGAGAATCAGACCGGGGTGAAGTTGCTTGACCGCACAACCCGTGAAGTGGTGCTGACCGAAGCAGGGCAGCAGCTCGCCCTGCGTCTTGAACGATTGCTGGATGAGCTGAACAGCACGCTCAGAGACGTGGGGAGGCTGGGGCAGCAGCTTTCGGGGACCGTGCGCGTCGCGGCCAGTCAGACAATCTCTGCACACCTTATCCCGCAATGTATTGCCGAGGGAAGTCATCGCTACCCGGACATTGATTTTGTCCTGCATGACAGGCCGCAGCAGTGGGTGCTGGAGAGCATCCGCCAGGGAGATGTGGATTTTGGTATCGTTATCGATCCCGGCCAGGCGAGCGATCTGGCGTGCGAAAGCGTACTTTCCGAGCCCTTTTTGCTGCTCTGCCGTGACGACGACCCGCTGGCTACGTTGCCGGAAGTCAGCTGGCAGTCCCTGACGGGCGCGAACCTGGTTTTACAGGATTATGCCTCGGGCAGCCGTCCGCTGATTGATTCCGCGCTGGTGAATCAGGGCGTAAAGGCAACGATCGTGCAGGAGATTGGTCACCCGGCGACGCTTTTTCCCATGGTAGAAGCCGGCATTGGCATCAGCGTGTTGCCCGCCCTGGCGCTTCCCCTGCCGCAGGGAAGCCGGCTGGCCGTCAAGCGATTAACGCCCGTTGTTGAGCGAAAGCTGATGCTGGTGCGGCGAAAAAATCGCTCACTCTCGGGGGCGGCGCAGGCTATCTGGGAAGTGGTGCGTATCCAGGCACAACGATTAACCGAAGCCCGCATACGCGACCCACTGTTTAACGCATCAGAAGATTAGATGTAGATATCAATCTGATTATTGTCTGAAGGGTTATTCACACCTTCCACTTTGCCCAGCTTTTGATCCTGCTTCTTCTGGGCTTCTTCGGCCTGCTGGCGCTGCAGAGCGGCGAGCTGTGCCTGCAGCACTTTGAGCTGGGTCTGAATAAGTTCCTGCTGCTTTTTCTTCTCATCGGTGCTGATGGGGCTGTTCGCCAGCTCTTTTAACTGCTGAGTCAGCTTTTTGATCTTGTCGAGAATGCGGGTGATTTGCGTAGCGATATCGTTGCTGCTGGAAGTTCCACTCGCGCCGCTGGTTTGAATCTGTTGGGTTGAAGCCTGAATGGTCGTCATACTTTTTCCTCGCGTTATAAAACAGAGGTATCGGCACTAACGGGATTAGCTTGAGCAAAACTGCCATATCTGGCAGGGAGTTACATCGATACACAATCAGTATTAATGATGCGGTGAAAGTGTACTGGAAGGCGGAAGTAGACAAACTGCAGATAGCAAAAAGGCGCCTTTAGGGCGCCTTTCTACATTGGTGGGTCGTGCAGGATTCGAACCTGCGACCAATTGATTAAAAGTCAACTGCTCTACCAACTGAGCTAACGACCCGAAATGGTGGGCGATGACGGGCTCGAACCGCCGACCCCCTCCGTGTAAAGGAGATGCTCTACCAACTGAGCTAATCGCCCATTTCGGAACTGCTGCGATAAGGTGAGAATGGTGGGCGATGACGGGCTCGAACCGCCGACCCCCTCCGTGTAAAGGAGATGCTCTACCAACTGAGCTAATCGCCCAATCTCAATTCTTATCTACACTGCGGGCCTACCGAAGTAGATGGTGGGTGATGACGGGCTCGAACCGCCGACCCCCTCCGTGTAAAGGAGATGCTCTACCAACTGAGCTAATCACCCCCGCTGTGTGGAGTCGCATTATAGGGAGAGTTGAAAATGAGTCAACGCATTTTCTAAAGTTTTTATTCGTTCGTCGTAAAATTAAACAAAACGATCGCGAAACGGGCAATGACGCATGATTTCTAAACAAAAATCGCAAACTCGGTCACGATAAAGGGATCAACATTGAGGAATCCCCCCACAGTGATAGAATATTGCCCATCGTTTTTTCCCCAGGATTTGCCGATTGCCGGCATCTTTATAACGTAAGGCCATTTCATGAAAATCAAAACTCGCTTCGCGCCGAGCCCGACAGGCTATCTGCACGTCGGTGGTGCACGTACCGCTCTCTATTCCTGGCTTTTCGCACGCCACAACAAAGGTGAGTTCGTGCTGCGTATTGAAGACACCGATCTTGAGCGCTCCACGCCAGAAGCAATTGAAGCCATTATGGATGGGATGAACTGGCTGAATCTGGAATGGGATGAAGGTCCTTACTTCCAGACCAAACGCTTTGACCGCTATAACGCCGTCATTGATGAGATGCTGGTCGCGGGCACGGCGTATAAGTGCTACTGCTCTAAAGAGCGTCTGGATGAACTGCGTGAAGCGCAGATGGCGAACGGTGAAAAGCCGCGTTATGACGGCCGCTGCCGCCACGACCATAGCGAGCATGCTGCAGATGAGCCTTGCGTGGTGCGTTTTGCTAACCCGCAAGAGGGCTCGGTGATCTTTGACGACCAGATCCGTGGCCCAATTGAATTCAGCAACCAGGAGCTGGACGATCTGATCATCCGTCGTACCGACGGTTCTCCAACCTACAACTTCTGCGTTGTGGTTGACGACTGGGATATGGAAATTACTCACGTTGTCCGTGGTGAAGACCATATCAACAATACGCCACGTCAGATCAACATCCTGAAGGCGCTGAACGCCCCTGTGCCAGTTTATGCGCACGTCTCCATGATCAACGGCGATGACGGGAAAAAACTGTCTAAACGTCACGGTGCGGTAAGCGTTATGCAGTATCGCGACGACGGTTATCTGCCGGAAGCGCTGCTGAACTATCTGGTGCGTCTGGGCTGGGCCCACGGTGACCAGGAGATCTTCAGTCGCGAAGAGATGATCGAACTGTTCTCTCTGAGCTCTGTAAGCAAATCAGCGAGCGCCTTTAATACCGACAAGCTCCTGTGGCTGAACCATCACTACATCAACACCATGCAGCCAGAATATGTGGCGACGTATCTGCAGTGGCATATTGAGCAGGCAAATATTGATACCCGCACTGGCCCTGAGCTGGCGGATCTGGTGAAACTCCTCGGCGAGCGCTGCAAAACGCTGAAAGAGATTGCCGAAAGCTGCCGCTACTTCTATGAAGAGTTTGAAGAGTTCGACGCGGACGCCGCGAAGAAACACCTCCGTCCGGTTGCGCGTCAGCCGCTGGAAGTGGTGCGCGACAAGCTGGCGGCCCTTACCGAGTGGACCGCTGAGAATGTGCATCACGCCATTCAGGCGACGGCAGACGAGCTGGAAGTCGGTATGGGTAAAGTCGGTATGCCACTGCGCGTTGCGGTGACCGGGGCGGGTCAGTCTCCGACACTGGATGTGACGGTTCACGCCATCGGCAAGTCACGCAGCGTGGCGCGCATTAACAAGGCGCTGGACTTTATTGCTGAACGCGAAAATCAGCAGTAATTACGCCTCAGATAAAAAACGGCAGGTTAACCTGCCGTTTTTTTATGCCTTTTATTCCGTGAGACCGAGCCGCGTTAGAAAGCCGTGTATGCCTTCGCGTTTCAATAAGGCGTCCAGACGCCTCTGCTCTGGCTGAGTCATACTCTCCAGCGTCTCAATAATGCCCGGAGACAGGTTTGAAGAGAGTTCATTGTATGAAGCGGTGACCTCAGCGAGATGGTAAGCCGCCTGACGGTTACGGATCGCCGGAAGGCTCATAATATGTTCCTTCACGCGCGCATCAATATGAATGAGCCGCGCGCGACCACCCTTTACACCGTTGAGGCCTTCGGTTTTCCATCCCTGCTGGCGTATCCAGCGATTAACCGTTTGTCTGGCAACGCCCAAACTCTCCGCCAGCTCTTCCGTGGTCATTTTGCTGCGTAATTTTTTCATATCAGTTCTGATCGCGAATTCCTAAACGTTGCAACAATCCGGTAATCCCTTCCCGCATTAACAGCGATGTCATCTGCTTCTGCTCTTCCGGCGTCATTTCATTGGCCAGAGTCAGGAGCAGCGTGTGAAGCGAACTATCATGACTGACGCCTTCTGGCAGTTCGGACGTTTCAGTTGCCCGACGTGCGCTGCGGATAAAGTCACGGACTTTTTCGTTCACATGTACCAGGCGAGCTTTCCCGCCCTGGACGCCTGGTTTTGGTGATGTAATCCAACCCTCTTTGCGTACCCATTTATTGATGGTCTGGCGGCTATAGCCAGTGAGGAGGGCTAACTCTTCTGGCGTCATTCGTTCCTTGATCATGCAATTTCCTGAATATCAGTGGGGTTAATTAACGGCTCATTTTATAGCACCGTTTTACGTGAAAACGTGACAGGCTTAACTCCTGACTGCGAGCAGGCTCGCAAAGTGATTCATTTGCATGAATTTTCGGCGATTGAATGGCTGGGATTGATTTTGCCGTTGACACTCCGCGGTGGAATTCATATTATGCCGCCCGTCAACATGACAGCTTTACGATGGGGCTATAGCTCAGCTGGGAGAGCGCTTGCATGGCATGCAAGAGGTCAGCGGTTCGATCCCGCTTAGCTCCACCAAACTCTGAACCCAACAGAGTGCGGTCAGTAAAGTCACATGTGGGGCTATAGCTCAGCTGGGAGAGCGCTTGCATGGCATGCAAGAGGTCAGCGGTTCGATCCCGCTTAGCTCCACCAAAATTGTAAACCCTCGTCGAAAGACGAGGGTTTTTTTATGTGTTTGTAACACCCTCCACCGTATTTTGTTATCAAAAAGAAGGTATTCCCGTACCTCACCTCAATCGACATCAATAAACCAGTCTAAAAATAGACTTGAACTTGATTCGTGCAATTAATAAACCTATTATCCATCCGGTCAATAATTCTCTCGGAAAATAACGCCCAGGTTAATGAATAGAAAAACTTACAATAATGTAAAGATATTTATGATTGCTCTGGCTTTATGCCTGATTGCGGTACCTGTCTCCCGTTATCTCTCTCCCCGCGCAATTGTTAATGGTCACGACGTTTATTTAGCATGGTTACCTTTAAGCGTAATGCTGGCGGTAATTCTGCTATTTGGGCGCAGGGCTATTCTTCCCATTTTGTTAGGTTTTACTGTCACTAATTTATTCTATGTAAATTTAGCACCGCTACAATATTCAGTATTACTGTTCTGTCAGACCTTTGCGTTGTTCGCGGCGTGCGGCCTTCTGCGCATCATGCTGGGTAAGCGTTGGCGCCACTCCATCCCTAACAAGCACATCGGATTGCGGATATTCTGGCTCGGTTTTATGGTGCCAATAGGGATTAAGCTGTCGATGTATTTGGCGGGCTATTTGTTTGATTTTCCGGTGACAATTTCGACCTTTTTCGGCGAAGGGACGGTAATTTATAACGTTGTGGATATACAAAGCCTGATATGTGCGGCATTGATTTTTACCATGATGTTCTATTACCCGTTAAGAATGATAATTAATCCTCGTTATGCAATAAATTTCTGGCGACGAAGCGTGAAGCCCGTGTTTTTTCACAAGAATTCATTATATATTTTTGCCTGGCTGGTGCTATTAAGTTTCATTCTCGTCATTTTATGTGGTCCTTTTGAATCTCCCGTCATTGCGGGCTATTTGATGCCGCTGATTTTTATTCTTTTTACCTTAGCGATAAGCCGACTGACCTATGCGTTGATTTCTCTGCTGTGGGCTGTATCTGCGCTGCTGCTGTTAACCTACAACTACAACTTCCTTAACGGGGTGGAATCGGGCCATTCGCTCTCTTTTATTCTGTCAGTGCTTATCTCGTTCGCGATCTGCCTGCTTTACATGTCGCGTATTTACCAGCGCAGCGAGTGGCTTAAGCGGGGCTGGCAGGGGAGGGCGCTCACCGATCCGCTGACCGGATTGCCCAATATTCGTGCGCTGGAGGATTATCTTGAGATTCACCCGGATGCAAAAGTGAGCATTCTGCGTATGGATAACCTGGAATTTTTGAGCCGCCACTATGGGATCCTGATGCGGGTCCATTGCAAACGTACGATCGCCACGTCGCTGCAGCCTCTCCTGCAAAAAGATGAGACGCTCTTCCAGCTCCCCGGAAGCGAGCTTGTGCTGGTATTACTGGGTCCGGGAACCGCTGAGCGCCTCCAGCATATGGTTGATCGGCTGAACAGCCGTAAGATTTTCTGGAACAACACCGGGCTGGATATTGAATTCGGTGCGTCCTGGGGAATGGTCGAAAACGGCGAAAAACTGCACCACACGCTGGGGCAGCTGAGCTGGCTGGCCGAGCAATCCTGCGGAACAACAAACAACGTGCTTGCGCTCACGAATAGCCTCGAGGCGGCATCAGGGCAAACGACAGAGCGAGTCCTGATGCTGGCGCGGATTAAGCATGCCCTGGAGGCGGGCCAGTTCCATTTGTACGCGCAACCGATCCAGAAGGCGGACGGGAGCGGCTACTACGAAATTCTGGCGCGTATGGAGAGCGAGGGCGAGATCTTCACTCCTGACCGCTTTATTCCGTTGATTGCCCAGTTCAACCTCAGCCACCGGTTTGATATGTGCGTCATGGAGAAATTACTGCTGTGGCTGCGCGATCACCCTTCAACGCAGGCTGGCGCTCGTTTCTCCGTTAATCTGATGCCGCTTACGCTGATGCAAAAAGAGGTGGCGTCCGAGATTTGTGCGCTCTTTGAACGCTACGGCGTTGCGCCTCAGTCCGTCGTGATTGAGATTACCGAAGAGCAGGCCTTCTCAAATTCAGGCAGCAGCATCCACAATATTCAGCAACTGCGGGATTACGGTTTCCGGATTGCCATAGATGATTTTGGTACCGGCTACGCCAACTACGAGCGCCTCAGACGCCTGCAGGCAGACATCATTAAAATTGACGGCTGCTTTATTAAAGACATTTGTACCGATGATATGGATGCGATGATCGTGCAGTCGATGTGTAATCTGGCGAAGACGAAATCGCTGTGCGTCGTAGCGGAATACGTCGAAACACCGGCGCAGCGGGAGATGCTGCTTCGCTTCGGCGTGGATTACCTGCAGGGCTACCTGATAGGCAAACCCAAACCGCTGGAAGAATTGCGGGCATAAAAAAACCGGGAGTCAGGCTCCCGGTTTTTGTTTAACGCTAAACGTTAGAGTACCAGTGCCGCGATAGAAGCAGACAGGACGCTCACCAGCGTAGAGCCGTAAACCAGCTTCAGGCCAAAGCGAGAAACCACGTTGCCCTGTTCTTCGTTCAGACCTTTAATCGCGCCCGCGATAATCCCGATGGACGAGAAGTTCGCGAAGGAGACCAGGAACACGGACAGAATGCCTTCCGCGCGCGGAGAAAGCGTGCTGGCAATTTTCTGCAGATCCATCATCGCAACGAATTCGTTAGAAACCAGTTTGGTTGCCATGATACTGCCCACCTGCAGCGCTTCGTGAGCCGGCACACCCATCACCCAGGCAACCGGGTAGAAGATGTAGCCCAGAATACCCTGGAAGGAGATACCCAGCACCGCGGCGAACAGGGCGTTCAGCGCAGAAATCAGCGCAATGAAGCCGATCAGCATGGCGGCAACGATAATCGCTACTTTGAAGCCCGCCAGAATGTACTCACCCAGCATTTCGAAGAAGCTCTGGCCTTCGTGCAGGTTTGACATCTGAATGTTCTCTTCGCTTGCGTCAACGCGGTACGGGTTGATCAGCGACAGAACGATAAAGGTGCTGAACATGTTCAGAACCAGCGCCGCAACAACATACTTTGGCTCCAGCATGGTCATATACGCGCCCACGATAGACATGGACACGGTAGACATTGCGGTTGCCGCCATGGTGTACATGCGGTTGCGGGACATTTTGCCGAGAATATCTTTATACGCGATGAAGTTCTCAGACTGACCGAGGATCAGGGAACTGACGGCGTTGAAGGATTCCAGCTTGCCCATGCCGTTCACTTTGGATAACAGGAAGCCAATTCCACGAATAACGAACGGCAGAACGCGGATGTGCTGCAGAATACCGATCAGCGCGGAGATGAAGACGATAGGGCAGAGAACCTTCAGGAAGAAGAACGCCAGACCTTCGTCGTTCATTTTACCGAAGACAAAGTTGGTCCCTTCATTGGCGAATCCGAGCAGTTTTTCGAACATTTCGGAGAAGCCTTTCACGAAGCCGAGGCCTACGTTGGAGTTCAGGAAGAACCACGCAAGTAAAACTTCAATGACCAGCAGCTGGACAACATAACGGATACGAATTTTTTTGCGGTCTGTGCTGACCAGCAATGCAAGTGCAGTAACGACAACAAGTGCCAGGACAAAATGAAGGACGCGGTCCATATTTGCTCCAAATATGAGGCAGGTTTAATTTTCGTGCACATTCTATGTAACAAGCGAAAAGAAAACGAGATCGAGGACACACTATAGTTACATCCTGTGACGAGTCTCAAAAATAGTGATCCACAATACATTTTTGTTATGTTAGGTAAATGAGTGAAAAGTTAAGTTTGTGTGCTAGTCTTCACAAAAGCGCGCGCGATTTCAGTTTCTGTTAGATCGTCCCACTTACCCGCCCGTCTATCGTTCAAAGCTATCAGAGAAATCACTGTAAACATCACAAATGATCTTGATAATCATTCTCATTTTGATAGCATTAAACATAGCAAAGGCTATATTTCAGAGGCAGAAATGACAAACAGTCGCGTAGAGGGTAGCAGTGGCAGAGCCGCGCGCAAGTTGCGGTTCGCATTAATGGGACCTGCGTTCATCGCTGCCATTGGCTATATCGATCCAGGTAACTTTGCGACCAATATTCAGGCCGGGGCCAGCTTCGGCTATAAGCTGCTGTGGGTGGTCGTCTGGGCTAACCTGATGGCGATGCTGATTCAGATGCTCTCCGCAAAGCTGGGGATTGCCACGGGTAAAAACCTGGCGGAGCAAATTCGCGACCATTATCCGCGTCCGGCCGTCTGGCTCTACTGGGTCCAGGCGGAAATCATCGCCATGGCCACTGACCTCGCTGAATTTATCGGCGCAGCGATCGGCTTTAAGCTGATTCTGGGCGTGTCGCTGTTGCAGGGGGCGGTACTGACCGGGATTGCCACTTTCCTGATCCTGATGCTGCAGCGTCGGGGTCAAAAGCCGCTGGAGAAGGTTATCGGCGGTCTGCTGCTGTTTGTCGCGGCGGCCTATATCGTCGAGCTGATTTTCTCACAGCCGAATCTGGTGCAGCTCGGCAAAGGTATGGCAATCCCAAGCCTGCCAACCTCGGAAGCGGTGTTCCTGGCCGCCGGGGTATTGGGGGCGACTATCATGCCGCATGTGATTTACCTGCACTCCTCGCTGACTCAGCATCTCCACGGTGGGACGCGCAAAGAGCGTTACTCCGCCACCAAATGGGACGTGGCGATTGCCATGACCATCGCGGGGTTTGTCAATCTGGCGATGATGGCTACCGCAGCCGCCGCTTTCCACTTTAACGGCCACACCGGTATTGCCGATCTCGACCAGGCCTATCTCACGCTTGAGCCCTTACTGAGCCATGCTGCCGCCACGATATTTGGTCTCAGCCTGGTGGCTGCCGGTCTCTCTTCTACGGTAGTGGGCACGCTGGCAGGCCAGGTGGTGATGCAGGGGTTTGTCCGCTTCCATATTCCGCTGTGGGTTCGTCGCTCCGTCACCATGCTCCCGTCATTTATCGTGATTCTGATGGGGCTTGATCCTACGAGAATTCTGGTCATGAGCCAGGTGCTGCTGAGCTTTGGTATCGCGCTGGCGCTGGTGCCGCTGCTGATCTTTACCAGCAACAAAACCCTGATGGGCGAACTGGTTAACTCAACGCTGGTGAAACGGACCGGGTGGGCCATCGTGGTGGTGGTGGTGGCACTGAACCTGTGGCTGCTTATTGGCACCGCATTGGGACTCTAAAAGAAAAAGGAGCCGGGAGGCTCCTTTTTGCATTAATGGTGACCGTGGCCATGACCGTGGCCGCGTCCTTTCCCGCCGCGATCCCAGCCGCCGCGACGGTCGTCACGATCGTTCCAGCCTTCACGGTAGCCGCGCTCATACGCGTTGTCTTTATACCAGCCGCGGTGTCTGCCGTTATCATGTTTCCACCAGCGGTCTCCGCGCCACTCATAGTGACGGTTCCAGTAGTCACGGTCGCGCCAGTAGCCACCGTCCCAGTATCTGCCGTAGTCGTCACGATCGCCAATTTGTAATTTTACTGATGGCAACAGGGTGATTTCGCCCGCATTGGCGATCAGCGGGGCTGAAGCCAGTAATACCGCTGCAAGAATCAGTGACCTGAACATACTCTTTCTCCTTCACGATCGGGGCCCTTCTGGGGCCTGTTAACGCAATATTACGAGTTGGTAAAGCCTCGTTTCATCGCCTCAACTCCGAATTCCTGAGTGAGAGCACTTTTTGCTAAAAGTGATTCTATTTTGAGCTGTTCAGAATCGTGTCAATACGGACAAGTTCTTCCGCAGAGAAATGGCGGTTTTCCAGCATTCCCACGGCATCATCAATCTGGGCCGTTTTACTTGCCCCAATCAGCACTGACGTCACGTTCTCATGGCGTAATACCCAAGCCAGCGCCATCTGGGACAGCTTCTGGCCGCGCTCTTCCGCCATGGCGTTCAGCTTTCTTACCTTCTCCAGCTTCTCTTCGGTGATCTGGTCAGGGTTGAGAAACTGACTGCCGCTTGCCGCGCGTGAGTCTGCCGGAATGCCGTTCAGATAGCGGTTGGTCAGTTGTCCACCGGCCAGCGGCGAGAAGGGAATGCAGCCGACCCCTTTTTCCTGCAGCACGTTTAGCAGCCCCTCTTCCGGCGCACGTTCAAAAAGGGAGTATTTCGGCTGGTGGATCAGGCAGGGCGTACCGAGATCGTCAAGGATATCAATCGCCTTGCGGGCCAGTTCTGCAGGGTAGTTGGATAACCCGACATACAGGGCTTTTCCCTGGCGCACCGCATGGTCAAGCGCTTTCATGGTTTCCAGCAGCGGCGTTTGTGGGTCAGGACGGTGATGATAGAAGATATCCACATACTCCAGCCCCATGCGCTTCAGGCTCTGATCCAGGCTTGCCAGCAGATATTTGCGTGACCCCCAGTCGCCGTAAGGGCCATCCCACATGGTATAACCTGCTTTGGTAGAGATGAGCAGCTCGTCGCGCCAGGGCAGGAAATCCTCCTGCAAAATACGGCCGAAATTACGTTCGGCCG
Source organism: Enterobacter sp. DNB-S2 (assembly GCF_019443845.1). Taxonomy (NCBI): domain Bacteria; kingdom Pseudomonadati; phylum Pseudomonadota; class Gammaproteobacteria; order Enterobacterales; family Enterobacteriaceae; genus Enterobacter; species Enterobacter sp. DNB-S2. Next base: position 4,029,648 of record NZ_CP050520.1, on the reverse strand, counting down.
ATCCCGGCGGCGGGCCATAGTTGTTGGCAAGGTCGAAATGCGTAATGCCCAGATCGAACGCGCGCTGTAAAAGTTGACGGCTGTTTTCGATAAGCGTGGTGTCGCCAAAGTTATGCCACAGCCCAAGCGAGATGGCGGGCAACCTGAGTCCGCTTTGCCCGCAGCGACGATACTCCATTGTCCGATAACGATTTTTGTCCGGCTGATAACCCATTCTCATCACCTCTGGCGCTGAAGAAAAAATCAGTGTATGCGTTTACATTAACGCGAAAAAAAGCAGCATAGCGCAGCCTTTTTTGTAAAGCATTCTTTCCATGATCTTCTTATCGCCAATTCTGGACAGTCATCACGCTTATTTAATACTCAAGGTGAGGTCAACATTAGAAGGATACCTGTTCATGCGTACCCCATACTGCGTCGCCGATTACCTGCTGGACCGTCTTACGGATTGTGGAGCCGATCATCTGTTTGGCGTGCCGGGCGACTATAACCTGCAGTTTCTCGACCATGTGATAGACAGCCCGGATATCTGTTGGGTGGGCTGTGCCAACGAGTTAAACGCCTCCTATGCCGCGGACGGATACGCCCGATGTAAGGGCTTTGCCGCGCTGCTGACGACATTTGGTGTAGGAGAATTAAGCGCCATGAACGGCATTGCGGGCAGTTACGCTGAGCACGTTCCAGTACTGCATATTGTGGGCGCGCCGGGTACGGCGTCACAGCAAAGAGGAGAGCTGCTGCACCATACGCTGGGCGACGGTGAGTTTCGTCATTTTTACCATATGAGCGAACCGATCACCGTTGCACAGGCGATCCTGACCGAACAAAACGCCTGTTACGAGATTGACCGGGTATTAACTACCATGCTCCGGGAGCGTCGTCCCGGCTATCTGATGCTGCCTGCGGATGTGGCAAAAAAAGCCGCCACGCCTCCTGTAAACGCTCTCACTCTCAAACACGCGCATGCCGATAGCGCCTGCCTGAAAGCGTTCCGGGATGCCGCTGAGAACAGGCTGGCCATGAGCAAGCGTACTGCGCTGCTGGCCGATTTCCTTGTCCTTCGCCACGGCCTGAAGCATGCCCTACAGAAGTGGGTCAAGGACGTGCCGATGGCACACGCCACCATGCTGATGGGTAAAGGCATATTTGACGAGCGTCACGCCGGTTTTTACGGCACCTACAGCGGTTCGGCGAGCGCCGGTGCGGTAAAAGAGGCGATTGAAGGGGCAGACACGGTGCTGTGCATCGGGACGCGATTTACCGATACCCTGACCGCCGGCTTCACGCATCAGCTAACCCCGTCACAAACAATTGAAGTTCAGCCTCATGCCTCACGCGTCGGTGACGTCTGGTTTACCGGCATCCCCATGCTTCAGGCAATCGAAACGCTGGTAGAGCTGTGTAAACAGCACGTGCACGATGCGCCGGCACCGTCGTCTCAAAGCGCGATGGAATATCCGCAGCCGGATGGCTCGCTGACGCAGGAGAATTTCTGGAAAACGTTGCAGACGTTTATCCGCCCTGGAGACATCATCCTTGCGGATCAAGGCACCTCGGCCTTCGGCGCGATCGACCTTCGTCTGCCGGCTGATGTGAATTTTATCGTCCAGCCGCTGTGGGGATCGATCGGCTATACCCTGGCCGCAGCGTTTGGCGCGCAAACCGCCTGCCCGAACCGGCGCGTGATTGTGCTGACGGGGGATGGCGCGGCGCAGCTCACCATCCAGGAGCTTGGCTCGATGCTGCGGGATAAACAACACCCGATCATTCTGGTCCTTAACAACGAAGGGTACACGGTGGAAAGAGCGATCCACGGGCCGGAACAGCGATATAACGACATTGCGCTATGGAACTGGACGCAAATCCCGCAGGCCCTGAGCCTTGATCCTCAGGCCCAGTGCTGGCGGGTCAGTGAAGCGGAGCAGCTGGCGGATGTCCTTGAGAAAGTGGCGCACCACGAGCGGCTCTCGCTGATTGAGGTGATGCTGCCGAAAGCCGATATCCCGCCGCTGCTGGGGGCGATTACTAAAGCGCTGGAAGCGCGCAATAGCGCCTGATTACTTGTCGTTTCGCCAGGCCATCATCATCGGTTTGCCCGCCAGCAGGAGCCAGGCGGGCAACATCACGATACAGAGCAGGGGGAAAAGCGTCGAATCGGGTACCACTACCGCCGCCATAAATAGGCTGAGCCAGGCGTCACGCGTAACCACCAGAACCAGCCCCAGAATAGAGCAGGAGATGGTAATGGCGGCAGGCACCGCATCGACGTGTTCGTGCAGCATCAGCCCCAGCGCTACGCCGACAAAGACCACCGGGAAGATGCGTCCTCCGCGGAAACCGCAGGCTGCAGCCACCACCAGCGCGGCCAGCTTAATCACGGCAAACAGAAAATAGTCGGAGACGCTAAACACCTGGCTGAAGGCCAGCTGCTGCATCTCGTCCAGACCTTTGAACAACGTCACCGTCCCGCCGATTGCCCCTAAAATACCGAGGATCAAACCACCAGCCCCCAGAACTAACACCGGGTGTTTGAGTTTATGCATCAGCCGGTGCAGGCGAGGAAGGCACCATACCGCCACCATTCCCAGCGCGATGGCGATCGCGACGACGATGGCGCCGCTGAAAATATCGGCTATCTGCATCTGGCCGTAGTGGGGGAGAGAGAGTGAGAAGTGGGGATGGAAAAACAGGCTGGTCGTCAGCGCGCCAGCGGCTGCTGCCATCAGCGGCGCAAAGAGTTTATCCCACAGCGGGACGTCGTTATTGCTGCTGAGCGTCTGAGAAAAGATCAGTGCGGCAGCGACGGGCGTGCCGAAAAGTGCCCCGATGGTGCCTGCGGAGGCGAGGATGGTCCAGTCCAGCGCGCCGACGCGGGGCAAAATGCGTGAACCGAGGAAAACCGCCAGGCCAATATTCACCGCCATAATCGGATGCTCCGGCCCCAGGCTGACGCCGCCGGCCAGACCGATAATCAACGCAATGAGCAGCCCGGGCAGTGCCGAAGGGGGAACCGGGGCGCCAATCAGCGGTTCCTGCGCCGGATCGGGGCCGGCATGGCCGGGACTGAAACGGATCACCAGGCCTACCGCAATACCGGTCAACGTCAGCATCACAACGATCCAGGCAGGGGAATCAGCATTGACCCCCAGTTTTGTCGGAAGCGCTGTCCATAACATGGCTTGCAGCACCGACGCGACTTTCATCACGACAATGAGCACCAGACTTGAGGCCACGCCAATAATTAGCGCCGGAATTGCCAGCAACAGCATGGTTCTGGCTCGCGGGTGGAGCATGATGATTTCCTTGTACAAAACGGTATTACGTTACTTTGCACATTAAGCTTTATGGCAATAGTGCAAAAGGTGCTGAAACGGTAAAGTTATTCTGTGACGAAGATCGATAATCCATGGGCATTCACCTTATGGCCGTTGTTGTTATCACGCCTTGAATTTACAGTGTCCCAAAGATTTATTCTGACTTTAGCGGAGCAGTAGAAGAATGACAAAGTATGCTTTGGTAGGTGATGTGGGCGGCACGAACGCGCGCCTCGCATTGTGCGATGTTAGTAGCGGTGAGATTTCCCGGGCGAAAACCTATTCCGGGCTGGATTATCCAAGCCTTGAGGCTGTTGTCCGCGTCTATCTGGAAGAGCATCAGGTGAGCGTTGAAGACGGCTGCATCGCGATAGCCTGCCCGATAACAGGCGACTGGGTCGCAATGACCAACCATACCTGGGCATTCTCTATCGCCGAGATGAAAAAAAACCTCGGTTTTTCACATCTTGAAATCATCAATGACTTCACCGCGGTGTCCATGGCGATCCCAATGCTGAAGCCAGAGCATCTGATCCAGTTTGGCGGCGCTGAACCGGTCAAAGGCAAGCCGATTGCGGTGTATGGGGCCGGTACCGGCCTCGGCGTGTCGCATCTGGTGCATGTTGCTCAGCGCTGGGTGAGCCTGCCGGGTGAAGGCGGCCACGTAGACTTTGCGCCAAACAGCGAAGAAGAGGGCATTATCCTCGAAGAGTTACGCGCTGAGATCGGCCACGTCTCCGCCGAGCGCGTTCTTTCAGGTCCGGGGCTGGTGAATCTGTACCGCGCGATTGTGAAATCAGACGGTCGTCTGCCGGAAAACCTGCAGCCGAAAGACGTCACCGAACGCGCGCTGGCGGACAGCTGCATTGACTGCCGTCGTGCCCTGTCGCTGTTCTGCGTGATCATGGGACGTTTCGGCGGCAACCTGGCGCTGACGCTGGGCACCTTCGGTGGAGTCTATATCGCGGGCGGGATCGTACCGCGCTTCCTCGACTTCTTTAAAGCCTCGGGCTTCCGCGGCGGGTTTGAAGATAAAGGGCGTTTCAGAAGTTACGTGCAGGACATTCCGGTTTATCTGATCGTGCATGATAACCCGGGACTGCTGGGTTCCGGGGCCCATCTGCGTCAGGTTCTCGGTCAAATCCTCTGATGCAGAGCCCTCTCCCGCGGGAGAGGGCGTTTTCTTTACAGGTGCATCAGCTGACGAAACTCTTTCACCTTGCTGCGGCTTACCGGCACCTGAAAATCCAGATCCTTCAGACGCAAAATGTAGGTGTTGTTAAACCACGGTTCGATCTCGCGGATTTTGTTTAAATTTACGCAAAACGACCGGTGGCAGCGGAAAAAGTGGGCAGCCGGGAGCTTGCTGCAGAATTCGGTAATGTTCATCGCCATCACGTACGATTCCCGTCGGGTATAGACAAACGTCATCTTTTCGTGCGCTTCGGCGTAGTAGATATCGTTGACCGGGGTCACGATGATGCGCTCGTCTTTGACCAGATTTATGGTGTCGTTTTCGCGTACCGTCGGGCTGGCGGGGGCGGTTTGCTGCTGCCAGGCGGCCTCCAGCTTTTGCAGCATGCTGACAATCCGCGACTCCTGATAAGGCTTAAGAATATAGTCAAACGCCTCCAGCTCGAAGGCCTCTACGGCGTGCTCTTTCCAGGCGGTAACGAACACAATAAACGGCTTATGGGCAAACTGATTGATGTTTTGCGCCAGCAATACGCCATCCAGCGACGGGATATTGATATCCAGGAAAATCGCATCGACCCGGTTATGCTGCAAAAATTTCAGCACGTCCAGACCATCATCAAACGTGCCCACAATCTCCATCTGGCTGTGGGTTTTGATAAGCCAGGTGAGCTCCTGCTGAGCCAGGAATTCATCTTCTACAATGATAACTTTCATGGGTTACTCCACCTGGGGCAACAGTGATGTCGTCGTATGCGCGCGCGAGCGCTCATTCGGGACGAAAAAAGCAATTTCGGTACCCGGCTCAAGACGTTGAATATGCAGCCCGTCGCCGTAAAGCAGCTTGACCCGGTGGTGCACGTTCAGCAGACCGATTTTATTCCCCGGCATCTCGTTAGACTCCACGCGCTCAATGACTTTTGGATCAATCCCGTGGCCGGTATCGCGCACGGCAATCCGCACCCGGTTGCCGCTTTCGGTGACGCTGATGGTGACGACGCCTTTGCCTTTACAGGGCTGAATACCGTGAACAATCGCGTTTTCAACCAGCGGCTGGATAAGCAGGCTCGGGATCTCGCAGTTGACCTCTTCATCAATATCGTAAATGACCGTGAGCTTGTCGCCAAAGCGGGCCTGCTCAATCGCGATGTAGTCCTTGATCTGATAAAGCTCTTTTTTGATGTCGATCTGCTCGTCATCTTTCAGCTCGATGTTGTAGCGCAGATAGCGCGACAGGTTAAAAATCAGCTGGCGCGCGGTGTCCGGATTAAGGCGAATGGACGAGGAGATAGCGTTCAGCGCGTTAAACAGGAAATGGGGATTAATTTTACTCTGCAGCGCGCGCAGTTCTGCCTTATTTGCCATCTCGCGCAGCTGTTCCGCCCGCGAAACCTCAAGCTGGGTGGAGATAATCTGCGACAGGCCGATGGCCATCTCCTGCAGCGTGGAGGTGATCTGATGCGCGTGGCAGTAATAAATTTTCAGCGTGCCCGTCACGACGCCTTTCTCCCACAGCGGGATGACCAGCATCGAGTGAATTTCCGGCGTTCGGTGGGCTTCATCATTGTTTTTAATAATGATTTTACCGTAGTTAATCGCCTGTCTGGTGGTCGGGCTTATGGTGTCATCGTTGTCGCGATAGTTGTGCTCCCCGACGCCAACGTAGGCCAGCACGTGGTCAATATTGGTGATGGCGACGGCGTCAGCGTGGATGTCATGGCGAATGATCTCGCAGACCTGACGCAACGATTCCGCGTTAACGTGGCGGAAGAGAGGCAGCGTTTTGTTGGCGATATCCAGCGCCAGCTTGGCCTGACGGGCGGCGCTGGCCTCTTTTTCCCCTTCAACGCTTTGCACCAGCAGCACGATAAAACCGATGCACACGCTGCCCAGGATCATCGGAATACCGATTTTCGAGACGATATCCAGCCCCAGCGCGGTGGTGGGGGGCCAGACGACGACCAGGATCATGGTCAGCGTTTCGCACACCATGCCTGCGACGATCCCGGCACGCCAGCGCTGTTTTTTCGGGATTTTGCGGCTGATCCAGCCGGAAAGCACCCCGGCGATAATGCTGGTGATAAAGCACGGCACCGCCGTTACGCCACCGATATCAATCAGATAGCGGTGCGTCCCGGCAATCAGACCGGTGATGACGCCCACCCACGGACCAAACAAAATCCCGCCGGACATGACGGCGATAATGCGCACGTTAACCAGCGAACCCTCTACCGGCACGCCGGACCAGGTGCTGAACAGGGCGAACAGCGAAAAGATGGCGGTAACGGCCAGCAGCTCTTTTGGCGAGTGGGCTGATTTGTGCAGCAGCTCGCGAAACAGGCGAATGCGAATGAGGAAGAACAGGCAAATCAGCATTAATGCCGCACGGTCAAAAACCGCCAGCAGCATAGTGAATATTTCGTGCACGAGTAGACCTGGGAAAACGGGAAAGAACCATGATAAAAAACCTGGCGCGTATTGACCAGCTATCCGTCAGGTTTATCAAATGAGGAAAAACCATAATTTTGAAAGGGGATTATCTGGCGATGACCGAGGCGTCCTGTTTTTTTCTTATCGGCGCATCGTCAGGTAACTGGTTTGATATCATCCTGTTAAATAACAGCTATCAGACAGCCGTTCCCGAAACAGGGGCTTCCGCTTTTAGGCGCAGCGGGGTTCCGGTTTTTAGTCGAGCGCTTTTTTTTCATTTCCCTCTCGACAGCATGATTTTTTTCAGGTTATTTTCTAATCATGCCACATCGGTGGCAGCGTCGCTCGGACGGTCCGGGCGCTAACGTTAATCTGAGGAATCTATGGCTGAATTCAGTCCTGAACGCCGTTTTACGCGTATCGATCGTCTCCCCCCCTATGTTTTCAATATCACTGCTGAACTGAAAATGGCTGCGCGTCGGCGCGGCGAAGATATTATCGATTTCAGCATGGGTAACCCTGACGGCCCAACGCCACCGCATATCGTTGAAAAGCTCTGCACGGTTGCCCAGCGCCCGGATACGCACGGCTACTCGACCTCTCGCGGTATTCCCAGGTTACGTCGCGCGATCTCGCGCTGGTATCAGGATCGCTATCAGGTTGATATCGATCCGGAAAGTGAAGCGATTGTCACCATCGGCTCGAAAGAGGGGCTGGCACACCTGATGCTGGCCACGCTGGATCATGGCGACACGGTGCTGGTGCCTAATCCAAGCTATCCGATCCATATCTACGGTGCGGTAATTGCCGGGGCGCAGGTCCGTTCTGTGCCGCTGGTGGAAGGTGTCGATTTCTTTAACGAACTGGAACGTGCGATTCGCGAAAGCTATCCGAAACCTAAGATGATGATCCTCGGTTTCCCGTCGAACCCAACGGCGCAGTGCGTGGAGCTTGATTTCTTCGAGAAAGTTGTCGCCCTGGCCAAGCGTTATGACGTGCTGGTGGTTCACGATTTAGCCTATGCAGATATCGTCTATGACGGCTGGAAAGCCCCGTCGATTATGCAGGTCCCGGGCGCGCGTGATGTGGCGGTAGAGTTCTTTACCCTGTCGAAAAGCTACAACATGGCGGGCTGGCGCATTGGCTTTATGGTGGGTAACAAAACGCTGGTGAGTGCCCTGGCGCGCATTAAGAGTTACCACGACTACGGTACCTTCACGCCGCTGCAGGTCGCCGCTATCGCTGCCCTGGAAGGCGACCAGCAGTGCGTCCACGAGATTGCCGCCCAGTATAAGCGCCGCCGCGACGTGCTGGTAAAAGGGTTGCATGAAGCGGGCTGGATGGTGGAAATGCCGAAGGCGTCTATGTACGTCTGGGCAAAAATTCCAGAGCCCTATGCGGCGATGGGATCGCTGGAGTTTGCTAAAAAGCTGCTTCAGGATGCAAAGGTGTGTGTCTCGCCTGGCATTGGATTCGGTGATTATGGCGACACCCATGTGCGATTTGCCCTGATTGAAAACAGCGACCGTATTCGTCAGGCGGTGAGGGGCATCAAGAGTATGTTCCGGGCCGACGGTCTTCTGACCTCAAAGAGCGTCGCTGAACATCCCGCGTCGTCATGACATAAAAAAACAGGAGCCGATGGCTCCTGTTTTTTTGACTGCATGTTCTTCACTAGATCATCAGGGCAAAGGTTCCGGCCCAGACTAAAACAATCACCGAAATGCCCATAAAGAAATATTTCACGTTTCATCGCTCCGCGTATCTTGTGGTACGCATTTAAAAACAGAGTCCACCTGATTATAGAGAACTGAAATCCGGTCAAAACGGAAATGAGAATTTTCCCGTTATGCCGTTAACTCCAGCTCAGAATTCTGTGCTTTCCTGTTGCCAGACGGCGTTAATGTACGCTTAAAAAAGAGGGGTGACAAGAGGGATTTTTTTAAATAATTTCCGTTACTTACGAGTGTCGTGGAACGGCGACAGTTTGATTTCACTTCGCAATAAATTCACTTTGGGCGACGCATTGAAAGACAATTACTCAGCGGGAAGACAGGTGATTGAAAAGGTTAGTTTCTTAGCGAAACTAACCTTCATGAAGGGCTAAATATAGAGCGAGGCTTCGCCAAGAGGGCGGGTTTTGAAACGACGATGCATCCACAGATACTGCTCTGGCGCGCGCATGATTTCAGTTTCGATGACTTTATTGATAAACGCTGCCGCTTCGCACTCGTTTTCCGGATAGTTAGCCATTTCAGGGGAGATGTGCAGGCGGTAGCCTGACTTATCTGCTTTTCTCACCATCGTCACGGTCAGCATAGAGGCACCAGACAGACGCGAAATGACAAAGGTGCCGTTAGTCGTCGCAACGTCTTTCACCGCAAAGAAAGGCGCAAAGCTGCTGCCTTTACGTCCATAATCCTGATCGGGGGCAAACCAGACGGCCTCTCCTTTCTTGAGAGCACCGACCATACCGCGCAGGTTATTACGGCTGATCATCGCCTTATTGGAACGCATACGGCCTCGCGTCTGCACCCATTCCATAAGCGCACTGTTGTGCGGTCTGTAGGTTGCCATCATTGGCTGGCAAAGCCCCATCACGCGGCCGCCCAGCTCCAGCGACATAAAGTGAACGCCGACGACCATCACGCCGCGTTTTTGCATCTGCGCGCGTTTAAGGTTATCCAGGCCTTCCACGTCAAACCATTTGCGGACACGTTCATCTGGCCAAAACCATGCCATGCCGGTTTCAAGCAGCGCCATGCCGATAGACTTGAAGTTTTCAGCGATGAGTTTCTCACGCTCCTCTGCATTGTACTGCGGAAAACAAAGCTCAATATTTTTACGCGCGATGGATTCGCGACGTTTCAGGAAAACGCGGGAAGCGCTGCCCAGTTTTGACCCCAGCAAGCGCAGGACAGGGTACGGAAGTTGAACCAGCAACCAGAGTACGCCAAGGCCAAACCATGTAAACCAGTAACGCGGGTGTAAAAACGCACGTTGAAATTTGGATTGAGACAAAATAGTAGAACCTATGTGAAGCCTGTAAAGGTAGCGCAGAGTTTGCGATACGACGTGCCGATAAGACCGTTCTTCAAGGTGATGGTTGCAGGCTTTACCGAACTTTACGGCGGCGTTGCCTGGCCACTGCTGATTTGGGCGGGCGGCGTAATGTAGCACCGTTATACGATATGTGCTATTACTCGTTTTTGATTAAAAAAGCGGCGATCCGGGAGGTGTTTGATTTTACACTGTATAAACTCCAGAAGGGAGAGCAGTTCTCATGCCTGAGAGGAGAACTGAAGTCTTTGCGCAAAGAGGAGTGGGCCGACAAAAGAGCAGCAGTGTTTATTTTCGGACCCGCATCTACATTTTATTTTCCTTCGAATAATAAATAAGAATTTTCTTTGTGAAAATTCTTATTTATTATTCATGTTATCAATCAATTCGTCACTCTTCTTCATTCATTAACCTCTGTCATTTATCTGCTTGCAATAACCTGTTGCCGTTCATTCATCTTTTTTTAATATCATGTTGTGATGCAAATCAAAACAAGATTGTTTTATTAGCATCTCTCTGGCTGCGATCCTTCTTACGGTACAAATATTCGCTTTGCGTGAAAAAAGCAGTGTCTTTCCCTGAGCTGAACGGATAATCCGTAATAATATCTTAGTGGGAAATTCTTAAGAAATTTCTCATTACGGATAAATGATCTGTGTATTTGATTTTGCATCGATCATTATTCTAATATTGCGCATCAAGAACGATACCGTGAAGTTGGCGTAGCAAAAACAAAGAGGGATGATGAGATGGCTGACAGTTTTCAGAATGAGGTGCCTAAGGCACGTATTAACCTGAAGCTTGACCTGCATACAGGCGGGGCAAGCAAGAAAATGGAATTACCGCTGAAATTACTGGTTGCGGGTGATTTCAGTAATGGGCAAGAGTCTGAGCAAATATCTGAGCGTGAGAAAGTTAACATCACGAAAAATAATTTCGACAGTGTTCTTTCTGAATACTCCCCAAAACTTAATCTAACCGTTAAAAATACGCTCTCTGATGATGGTGGTGAGGAAAATGTTCAGCTGACTTTCCAGAGCATGAAAGATTTCACGCCAGAGCAGGTGGCTGCTCAGATACCGCAGCTGAAGGCGATGTTGGCGATGCGCAACTTGCTTCGCGATCTGAAGGCCAATTTGCTGGATAACCAGACTTTCCGAAAAGAACTGGAAAAAATCCTCCTGGACCAGTCCCTTAGTGCTGAACTGCGAAACGAACTATCCGCACTGGCATCAAGAAAATCGTAACCATCACGCTGTTTTAACGGATTAAACAAGGAATGCTCATGTCTGTACAAAATAATATTGCCGGTAGTGAAAGCGTGGTGCTGGAACGTCCTGCTGCGGGTGGGGTTTACGCCTCCCTGTTTGAGAAAATCAATCTCAATCCTGTCTCCGAGTTGAGCGCGTTAGACCTCTGGCAAGATGCGCAGGCGATGTCAGATGCAACCGCTGATGAGCGTCTGACTGCAGGTATGCAGGTTTTTCTGGAATGTCTGACCAAAGCAGGCGCGAAGGTCGAAAAACTGGATAAAAGCCTTATCGATCATCACATCGCTGAGCTCGATTACCAGATCAGCCGCCAGCTGGACGCGGTTATGCACCATGACGAGTTTCAGGCGGTCGAAAGCCTGTGGCGTGGGGTGAAATCACTGATTGATAAAACAGATTTTCGCCAGAACGTGAAAATTGAGCTTCTGAGTATGTCCAAAGAAGACTTGCGGCAGGACTTTGAAGATACTCCGGAAATCATCCAGAGTGGTCTGTATAAACACACCTACATTGATGAATATGATACTCCAGGCGGCGAGCCGATTGCGGCACTGATTTCCGCTTACGAGTTTGATGCTTCAGCGCAGGATGTCGCTCTGCTTCGCAACATCTCCAAAGTATCCGCTGCTGCACATATGCCGTTTATCGGCTCAGCAGGCCCGAAATTCTTCCTTAAAGAGTCCATGGAAGACGTCGCGGCGATTAAAGATATTGGTAATTATTTTGACCGCGCAGAGTACATCAAGTGGAAATCGTTCCGCGATACTGATGATGCTCGCTACATCGGCCTGGTCATGCCGCGCGTATTGGGACGTTTACCGTATGGCCCGGACACCGTTCCGGTTCGCAGCTTCAACTATGTCGAAGAAGTCAAAGGTCCCGATCACGACAAATACCTGTGGACCAATGCATCGTTTGCCTTCGCGTCCAACATGGTGCGCAGCTTTATCAATAATGGCTGGTGTGTACAAATCCGTGGCCCGCAGGCTGGTGGTGCGGTTCAGGACCTGCCTATCCATCTGTACGATCTCGGTACCGGCAATCAGGTAAAAATCCCGAGTGAAGTGATGATTCCTGAAACCCGTGAATTCGAATTCGCGAATCTGGGGTTCATTCCTTTGTCCTACTACAAAAACCGTGACTACGCGTGCTTCTTCTCAGCCAACTCCACTCAGAAACCGGCGCTGTACGACACCGCTGATGCGACGGCTAACAGCCGCATCAACGCCCGTCTTCCGTACATCTTCCTGCTGTCGCGTATCGCCCATTACCTGAAGCTGATTCAGCGCGAGAACATCGGTACCACCAAAGACCGCCGACTGCTGGAGCTGGAGCTGAACACGTGGGTCCGCAGTCTGGTGACCGAAATGACCGATCCGGGCGACGAGTTGCAGGCTTCTCACCCGCTGCGCGACGCGAAGGTGGTAGTGGAAGACATCGAAGACAACCCGGGCTTCTTCCGCGTGAAGCTGTACGCCGTGCCGCACTTCCAGGTGGAGGGCATGGACGTCAATCTGTCGCTGGTTTCCCAGATGCCGAAAGCGAAATCGTAAGGCGAGAGGAAATCAGGGATGAAAATTTACCGCCCGCTTTGGGAGGATGGGGCCGCTCTGGCCCCGCAACAGTTCCAGCAGCAGGTTCGCTGGAATGAGCACGTTGCCGACATGGTCGCCCGGATGGGTATTTCTCATCCCTGGGGCGTGGTTGCGGCAGAATTTGATGATGCTGCACTGGCGCTCTCTCGCCTGAATGCCATCCGTCTGGTGGTACGCTTTCAGGACGGTACTCTTGTGGATACCGACCTGGCAGATACGCTTCCTCCGGTCTGTGACTTGTCTGTTGCAGCCGGCAGTGAATCTGTTGAGGTGGTTGTCGCACTACCGCTGCTGAGTGCCAGTGGTGGCAACCTGGATAACGGCCAGGACAGTGAGCGTCCGCGTCGCTGGAAAGCGGAGCGTGTGGTAGTGCAGGAACTGGCCGGGTATGAAAGCGGGGAGTTGGCCATTCTGCGTAATGCGCTAACCTTGCGTCTATCCAGTCAGGAAAACACGGCATACCTGACCTGTCCGGTGGTCCGTTTGGTGCGCAATACGCAGGGGCAGTGGAGCCGGGATCCGGCTTTCATTCCGCCAATGCTTTCCATTTCTGCAAGCCCGCCGCTGACCATCGAACTGGGTGACCTGCTGGTTCGTCTGCAGGCCCGCCGCCGTCGCCTGATGACCATGCGTCGTGAAAGCAATGAGCGGATGGCCGACTTTGCGGTCGCGGATGTGTCTCTGTTCTGGCTGCTGAATGCCCTGAACAGCGCCGAGCCGGTGCTGACGGAACTGCTGGAGACACCGGCTCGTCACCCGGAATTGCTGTACCGCGAACTGACTCGTCTCGCTGGCAGCCTGCTGACCTTCTCACTGGAGCACGATGCCGGGGACATTCCTGCTTATCAACACGATGCACCGGAACGGGTATTCCCGCCGCTGCTGGCACTGCTCGATAAACTACTGGAAGCGAGCCTGCCGTCGAGGGTGGTGAGTATCCACCTGGAGCATCAGGACCAGATCTGGAGAGGTGCCCTGCACGATGCGCGTCTGCGCGAAGGTGCTGACTTCTACCTATCCGTACGCTCCTCTATGCCGAACCATGAGCTTCAGACGAAATTCCCGCAGCTGTGTAAGGCGGGCAGCTTTGAAGATGTTTCGGATGTGGTGAATGTGGCTCTGAGCGGGATGGTTATCAAGCCGCTGACCCATGTGCCGACCGCTATCCCGTTACGTCTTGAGAACCAGTATTTCTCGCTGGATCTGAGTAGTGAGGCAGCGCGGGCGATGCTGGAAGCGGGAAGCTGCACCTTCTATACCCCGCGCTCACTGGGGGATGTGAAACTTGAACTCTTTGCGGTGCTGCGCACATGAATACATCAGAAATAAGTCAAATTGAGCGTATTTTCTACCCCAGCTGGCTGATGGCCAGCCAGCTGCGGGGTGGACAGGAGGTTCGTGACGGGGAAGGTCTCTATCGTCGGGCCTGCCGTCTGGTGCAGGAGGCAAAAGCGGCGCTCACGGAGGCAGGTTACAGCGACATCAGCCGTGACCATATGGTGTATACCCTGTGTGCACTGCTCGATGAGAGCGTGATGAATCGGGGGACCACCGATGATGGCTACCTGATCTGGCGCCGGGACCCGCTGCAGGCACACTTCTTTGGCACCCTCAATGCCGGTGAGGAACTGTGGGAAAGGATCCGAAGCCTGCTGAAAGAAACTGCGCCTGATACCGCTGTCCTGACCTGTATGTATCGGACTTTGCAACTGGGGTTCGTCGGTCAGTATCGCGCTCAGGATGATGAGCGTCGGGAAGATATTGTTCGCGCTCTCGCAGAACGGGTGCCCACCTTCACGCTGGCACAAGACGCCCCCATCGTTGCCCGCGCATCGCGCCTGCGCAGCGGCCGTCGCTGGTACTGGCTGAGCTGGGTTGTGGCTGTCGCCGCCCTGGTTGCGCTCTGGTTCTTCCTTTCGTCTTCGCTTACCGAGCTGGTAAGCCAGATCGTCAGGCCGGAGTAAGCGATGCGGGATACGTACCGAAGTCTGTTAACTGCCCTGGGTACCGTACTGGCGCTGTGGCTCATTCTGGGATTCTGGCCCTTGTCCTCAGGTAGTCGTGTGGCAATCAGCCTGCTGGTTGTTCTGATGTCCGGGGTGATGTTATGGCGTCAGCGTCGGGCTACTCAGGCACGGGCGGCCGCTGTCCGGGATATTGTGGATGAAAACCTGCCGCCGGAAGATTTTCAGGGGGCGGTGATCCTCGCATGTGGCGACAACACTCCGTTGTTTGCGTCCGGCTTCCATCGCCGGGAAACCCGGCAAGGTTGGTATCTGCGGGTGAAGGATGCGGAACAGCTTCCCCTCTTTGCGCAGCACCTGAGTTTGATGCGTCCAGCCCTGGCGTCGCAAATCTCCGTCATGCTGGCGGCGGTACCTGAACAGCACACTTCCGGCGATGATTTTACCCAGTCCCTGCGGGGCTGGCAGCGGGCTGTCGTGCAGTGCCGTGCGGCATTTGGCACGATCCCACCGCTGTGGACCGTGACCTGGGTATCGCCTCCTGTGGCCTGCGCGGAAGCTGAACCCGTCTGGTTTAGCACAGTCAGCCCGCGAAGCGGCATTCAGGTGTATCAGCCCGGTCAGGGCAATGTGTCACTGACAGAGTGGATCCGGGAGAGTGGATCTGACGGGCGTCTTTCGCGTCTGAGTCAGGGGCTGTGGCTGGACAGCCTACTTGCGTGGCAGAACAGCGCAGTCAATGACCTGCTGTCGGTGCGCCAGGGCGAACTGCCGGTGATGAAGCCTTGTGT
Organism: Enterobacter sp. DNB-S2; assembly: GCF_019443845.1. Classification (NCBI taxonomy): domain Bacteria; kingdom Pseudomonadati; phylum Pseudomonadota; class Gammaproteobacteria; order Enterobacterales; family Enterobacteriaceae; genus Enterobacter; species Enterobacter sp. DNB-S2. The sequence continues at coordinate 4,014,029 of NZ_CP050520.1, read as the reverse complement.
ACAGGGCATGTGCATAGTGCCGGTGAGCGGTATCGAGGGCAATCTCTGGCAGCAGCATATCACTACCGTGACGGCGCTGCCACCAGATACCGTTGTGACCACCGAACCACTACCGTTGCCTGAACTGCTGCTGCCGGCGCTGCCGCGCCGACGGGGCGTCAGCCGCAGAATGGTGTTCTGGCGTTACGCCGGGTTTCTGGGCGGGATTTTCCTGGCACTTGCCATGCTGGCATCTTGGATGAACAACCAGCGTCTCATCCGTAATGTGGGCGATCACCTTGCGTTGTATCACCAACTGACGGGAAAGCCTGTGGCACCGAAACTGCGCGCACAGCAGCGCCTCAGAGCCGATGGCGCATTGCTGAACGACTGGGCGCGTCGCGGGGAGCCACTGCGTTATCGCCTGGGTTTGTATCAGGGGCTGCGCCTGGTGCCGCCTGTTGAGGCCGCCGTCAGCGACTGGGCCCCGCCCCCACCGCCGCCACCGGTCATCAAGAAAATCATTCAGGGTCCGAAAACCCTTCGTCTTGACAGCATGTCGCTGTTCGATTCTGGCAAGTCGGCGCTGAAAGCCGGTTCGACCAAAATGCTTGTGAATTCTCTGGTCGGCGTGAAGGCGAAGCCCGGCTGGCTGATTGTCGTGTCAGGGCATACCGATAACACCGGCAATCCGCAACTAAACCAGGCGTTGTCTCTGAAACGTGCCGAAGCGGTGCGCAGCTGGATGCGTGACACCGGCGACGTGCCGGAAAGTTGTTTTGCGGTGCAGGGCTATGGCAAAAGCCGCCCTGTCGCAACCAACGACACCCCGGAAGGGCGTGCGCTTAACCGCCGTGTCGAAATCAGTCTGGTACCGCAGGCAAATGCCTGTCAGATACCCGGCAAACACATGGCGCCATCGCAGGATGATGGCGTCTCAGAAAATAAAACGGAGTAATTAACATGGCAATTCCTGTTTATCTTTGGCTGAAGGACGACGGCGGCGCGGACATCAAAGGGTCTGTTGACGTTCAGGATCGTGAAGGCAGCATCGAAGTGGTTGCACAGGAGCATAACCTGTACATCCCGACCGACAACAATACCGGCAAGCTGACCGGCACCCGCATCCACACGCCGTTCCTGTTCACGAAGGAAATCGATTCCTCCAGCCCGTACCTGTACAAGGCGGTGACCACGGGTCAGACCCTAAAATCCGCTGAGTTCAAGTGGTACAAAATCAACGACGCGGGCCAGGAAGTGGAGTACTTCAACACCAAACTGGAAAACGTGAAGGTAGTGAAAGTGAATCCTGAAATGTATGACATCAAGGATCCTTCTAAAGAGAAGCACAACCACCTTGAACGCGTTGAACTGCGTTACGAAAAAATCACCTGGACCTACAAAGACGGCAACATCATTCATTCCGACTCCTGGAACGAACGCGCCACGGCGTAATCCTGATGCGGGCAGGTTTTCCTGCCCGCAGTTTTTGCTGAATGCCTGAGATGCGGGCACTCAGCAAAGAAAAAACAATCTGCCTGCCTGACCTTATGCGCTTTGGTGAACAGCGAGGGGCGGTAGCGTGCCCAGGAACCGACAAAGAGAGAATCTCATGGAAAATCCAGCCATCCTGTTACGTCGTCTGAACCCTTACTGTGCCCGTGCGATGGAAGGCGCGGCGTCGCTCTGCCAGACCCGCGCCCATGCGGAAATTTTGCCGGAGCACTGGCTGCTAAAACTGCTGGAGCAGGGGGGAGGTGACCTGACGGTGTTGGCGCGTCGCTATGAATGGGATATGGATGGCATCTGGCAGGATTTGCTTGGCTGGCTCGACAGACAACCTCGCTCCGTGCGCTATCGCCCCCAGCTGTCTGATGCCATTCAGACGCTGATGCAGGAAGCCTGGATGATTGCCTCCCTTAACAGCGAAGAGCACATTCGCAGCGTCCATCTGCTGATGGCCCTGGTGGAAAAACCAAAACTGGCACGTTGTGACGGCCTTTGGCCGTTGTTAACGCTTGCTCAAAGCCAGCTGGAGCGCCTGCGGCCTTTGCTGGATGCGCAATCGGATGAACGTCTGGAAATGCAGCGCGAAGCAGAACTGGCGCAGAGCCATGGTGGTGAAATGGAATTTGTCGGGCGTCCGGCTGGTGTGGAAATGAAAGAGGGGGAACTGAGCCCTGCACTGCAGAACTCGCTGGATAAATTCACCCTCGATGTCACTGCCAAAGCGAAGGAAGGGAAGATCGATCCTGTGTTTGGCCGCGATACAGAAATCCGCCAGATGGTGGACATCCTTTCCCGCCGCCGTAAAAACAACCCGATCCTGGTCGGCGAGCCGGGCGTGGGGAAAACTGCACTGGTTGAAGGTCTGGCGTTGCGTATAGCCGAGGGTAATGTGCCGGAATCCCTCAAAACGGTTACCCTGCGCACCCTTGACCTGGGTCTGCTGCAGGCTGGCGCGGGCGTGAAAGGTGAGTTCGAACAGCGTCTGAAAAACGTCATCGACGCGGTGCAGCAATCGCATGTACCTGTTCTGCTTTTTATTGATGAAGCGCATACCATCATTGGCGCAGGTAATCAGGCGGGTGGTGCAGATGCGGCCAACCTGCTGAAACCGGCGCTGGCGCGTGGCGAACTGCGTACTATTGCGGCCACCACCTGGTCTGAATACAAGCAATACTTCGAGCGTGACGCCGCCCTGGAACGTCGTTTCCAGATGGTAAAAGTGGATGAGCCTGACGATGACACTGCCTGCCTGATGCTCCGTGGCCTGAAATCCCGCTATGCCGAACACCACAATGTGCATATCACCGACGATGCGGTTCGTGCGGCAGTTACTCTTTCACGTCGTTATCTGACCGGGCGTCAGCTTCCTGATAAAGCGGTCGATCTGCTGGATACCGCTGCCGCTCGCGTGCGTATGAGTCTCGATACGGTACCGGAACAGCTAACCCGCCTTCGCGCGAGTATCGCTGCGCTCGACATGGAGAAGCAGGCGTTACTGGAAGATATCGCCATTGGCAATCAGTGTCATGCCGAGCGTTTGAGCGAGATTGAGCAGGAAGAGGTGCGCCAGATAGTGACACTCGACGAACTGGAAACCCAGTACGGTCAGGAGATGAAACTTACCGAGCAGCTACGCGAAAGCCGTCAGGATATATCACGCCAGCGTGAGACTCACAGGCTGCAACAGGAGCTTAACGAGATGCAGCGCAGCAACCCGCTGCTCTCCCTGGATGTGGATGTCCGCACCGTTGCCAACGTGATTGCCGACTGGACAGGCGTGCCGTTGTCATCGCTGATGAAGGACGAGCAGACCGAACTGCTGACTCTGGAAAATGAAATCGGTAAACGTGTGGTTGGGCAGGATGTGGCGCTTGAGGCTATCGCCCGACGTCTGCGTGCGGCAAAAACGGGTCTCACCTCCGAGAATGGCCCACAGGGCGTATTCCTGCTGGTGGGACCGAGCGGGGTGGGGAAAACCGAAACCGCGCTTGCGCTGGCCGATGTCATGTACGGCGGTGAGAAGTCACTCATTACGATTAACCTCTCAGAATACCAGGAGCCGCATACGGTTTCCCAGCTGAAGGGCTCGCCGCCGGGCTACGTGGGTTACGGTCAGGGCGGTATCCTCACCGAAGCTGTACGCAAGCGTCCGTACAGCGTGGTGCTGCTGGATGAAGTGGAAAAAGCCCACCGCGACGTGATGAACCTTTTTTATCAGGTGTTTGATCGCGGCTTTATGCGTGATGGCGAAGGGCGTGAAACCGACTTCCGCAACACCGTTATTCTGATGACCTCCAACCTCGGCAGCGACCACCTGATGCAGTTGCTGGATGAAAACCCGGAAGCCACGGAAGCAGACCTACACGAACTGCTGCGCCCAATCCTGCGCGATCATTTCCAGCCCGCGCTGCTCGCACGCTTCCAGACGGTCATTTACCGTCCGCTGGCTGAAGCTGCCATGCGTACCATTGTGGAAATGAAACTGTCACAGGTTAGCAAGCGCCTGCATCGACACTACGGCCTGACCACGCACATTGATGAGAGCCTGTATGACGCCCTGACTGCCGCCTGCCTGCTACCGGACACCGGCGCACGCAACGTCGACAGCCTGCTGAACCAGCAAATCCTGCCGGTGCTGAGCCAGCAGCTGCTCACGCACATGGCCGCGAAGCAGAAGCCACACAGCCTGACGCTGGGCTGGGATGACGAAGAAGGGATTGTGCTGGCGTTTGATTAACTGGTTTATCTAAAGGGTAGCAATTATGGACAGCGCAAAAGAGATTGCCAAAGATATGCTTGAGGCCATTCATATCGATGGGTCTGGGTTTATCGGTGCTGTGGCGAAAGGTGTTATTTCCTTACCCATCAGCCTTGCCTATCTTGGCTATGATTTTATAGATACGGAACACCGCAGAGAGAATCAGGATGATAAATTTCGGTTAGCAGCACTGGTTAAAAAAGTAACTTTTAACGATGAGGTTATTTATAAGGTTATTAAACCATTTATAGATGATTTTGTTTCTCATGTAGACATGCATAAAATCTCACATTTTTCAAGAAATATATCTGGAAGTGTTATAGGTAAAATGATGTTCTCGCAGTTTACGGGGGTTAACCTCGGAAGGGCGATTATATCTCAAGGAGTTGGTGCCTTTTTTTCTGGTTCTGTTGCTGGTGGTGTATTGGGAGTTGGCGCTGAAGCATCAAGATCTATTTATACATCACGGTACTTACGTGAAAGAAACCCCATAATGTATGAGAAATTAAACAGTATGGGTGATTTTGATCTTTTATTTTATCTTGTTGAGGACATTGTTAGGCCTTATGAGACGGCTTGTGAAATTGCAAAGATAAACTCTGAAGAGTTTAATAATGTCTGCGAATACTTCTTTGGAGGTTTATGAATATAAAAGATTTTATACTTATCATTGTTTCACGGATCGTAGCCAGTATCGGGATGACGCTAGGAACTATCAGTATGATTTACTCTTTCTACTGTTTCTTTTTTTCAGCCAATCCTTACCGCTTTATTCTAGGTGGGGCAAGTATAGTAGCCTATCTCATAGGTTATGGGCTTTATAAATTCGCCTTGAAATACATTTATGATGAATGGGAACATTATAGATAGTATTCATCATATTTGTTGAGTTTGGTTCTATTTAATATCATTCTAACCCAGGACAGGAATCATAGAAATGGAAAATATATTTAAAATGACAGAGGGTATCCTTAATCGCTATAAACTGGATATTCCTTCCTGCCCTTATCCATTGGATGTGGAACGTTTTGATGGTTTAGAACAAATGAGTACTCTCTATCATTACACCATTCGTTTTACCAGTTCACATCCGGATCTTACGGCTGAAATGATGTTAAGTAAAACCGCTACGCTGAGCATGGGGGTGGGGAAACTATTAGATTCTGTTGTCGGTAAAATTGTTCATGGTGTGGTGACAAATTTCCGACGCTTGGCCGGTTCACGCGATCAGGTTACGTATGAAATTATTCTGGAACCTTTTATATCCTTACTGGATAAGCAGTTTCGTACTCACCGTTTCTTCGTCAACAAATCAGTGCCGGAAGTGGTAGAGCAAATTCTTGGCGAGCATGGTTTGAAGGGGTGGGAATATGAATTTAAGCTTAAACAAACCTACCCAAAACGGGAACAGATAAATCAGTACCAGGAAAGTGACCTCGCGTTTATCGAACGCCTGCTGGCGGAGGTGGGGATTTTTTACTTCTTCACCCTGCAGCCTGATACTCAGACCGAAGTGGTGCACTTCGCCGACAAGCAGAGTGCCTGGTCGTTTGGTAAGAAACTGCCCCTGAACAGCCCGTCAGGGGCGAATGACAATGCGGCCGACTCGGTGTGGGATGTACATGTCTGGCATAACGTGGTGGAGCGTTCAGTTACCGCCAGTGACTATAACCACCGTGAAGCCCAGAACGTCCTGACTTCGGTGCCAGCGGACATGACCCGCGGCGACGGGGAGGGGAATACTTACGGCGATGTGTACCATTATCGCCCGCGTCACCTTGAGCGTGGTGACAAAATTAACCCGACAGCGGAAACCGGTAACTTCTGGGCGCGCCTCGAGCATGAACGCTTCCTTTCTGGGCAGACCACGGTGACCGGCAGCAGTACAGACTACACTCTGGGTCCGGCACAGGTACTGACCATCACGGAAACGGCTATTCCGCCAACGCTGCCCCCGGAAACGGAGAATGGTGTTGTTATTATCCGCACTGGCTACTACGGCAGCCGTAAGAATGCCTTGAAAGTGACATGGGTAGCGATGCCGTACTACGAGAACCGCTGCTGGCGTCCTGCTGCTAAAAAGCGTCCAATGGTCAGCGGCACCCTGATGGCGCGTGTGACCAGTGCCAAAGATAATGACATCTACGCCTGGCAGGATGCATCCGGCATGTACCGGGTGAAGTTTGATGCCGACCGTGATGACAAAAAACAGGGCATGGAAAGCATGCCGGTGCGTTTTGCCAAACCTTACGGTGGTGATAATTACGGCTTTCACTTTCCCCTGATACAGGGTACTGAAGTCGCCATTGCGTTCCATGAGGGCGATCCGGATCGCCCGTATATCGCCCATGCCCTCCACGACTCCCGCCACGTCGACCATGTCACTGAAGCCAACAGCACGCGCAATGTTATCCGCACGGCTGGCCTGAACAAGATGAGGATGGAGGACAAACGCGGCGAAGAGCACATTAAGCTCAGTACCGAATACGGGGGTAAGACCCAACTGAATTTAGGGCACAACGTCAATGCTTCCAGGGTTCTTCGTGGTGAAGGCGCAGAACTGCGGACTAACGACTGGGTCAGCGTTCGTGGTGGTAAGGGCATTCTGCTTACTGCAGATGCTCAGCCTGACGTCGGCAGTAAAATGCTTGAAATGGACAGGGCTGTAGAACAACTGGAGCAGGCACTCACGCTGGCAAGAAGCCTCCAGGCTGCTGCGAAAGGGGCACAGGCAACAGTATCTGACATCGACAGCCAAAAGGCGCTAAACAGCTCACTAAAATATCTGAAAATGCCAGGATTGCTGGCCAGTGCTCCCGCTGGAATAGGCATTATCAGTCCTGAGGCTGTCCGGCTTGCTTCAGGTGGGGCAAGTATTGGCCTTATGTCAGGTAAAAACACGGATATCAGTACCGGGCAATCATTCACTGTAGCGGCAAGCGAAGCTGTAAGTTTGTTTGCACAGGCCGCAGGAATGAAAATGTATGCTGGTGCTGGGAGGGTTGACATTCAGGCGCAGGCAGATGCCATGAATGTCTCAGCATTACAGGACATCACTGTCGCCAGTGGTCAGGGGAGCGTGAAGGTAAATGCCAGCAAGGAACTGATTTTAAGTTGCGGTGGTGCTTATATAAAGCTTAGTGGCGGGAATATTGAGCTGGGATGTCCGGGAAATATTTTGCTGAAAGCGGCCAATGTTAATCAGACCGGTCCTGCCAGTTTAGATACACCGCCTGTAACTTTTCCTAAAGGGTACAGTGAAGGGTTTATCACAACATCATCGGCCAGCGGAGCAGTCAAGCCTTTCACCACATATAAAATTACAACGGCTGAAGGGGAGGTTTATGAGGGCATTTCCGGTGCAGAAGGAGAGACGTCTCCAATATTTACGTCTGTGCCATCGCAGTTAAAAATCGAATATCCGCGCAATATTGCTGATAGCCAGGAGGGCGAATAACATGACTACCGCTGTATCCTCACTCTGCCGTAAAAACCCCCATGCTCCATGCGAAGAGCAAATGCCCTACTGGGTCGAATTTCAACTGGTTGATGAGCAGGGCGAACCTGTGGCGAATATGCCATGGACTGCTGAAAGTTCACACCCTGTTTCCGGGCCAGTCGATAACTTTACGTATATAGGTCAAAGTGACTCAGATGGGCTTGTTCGGATTGATATGCCGCATGGACTTGAATTGACTCTAAAATTAGAATCGAATGCTTTAATAAATGAAATGGAGAAGAGAGCGCTTCGCCCAGGTAGAGATGCAGAAACCGATTCTTTAGTTAGACAGCCTGCAGTAGATGTCGGTCATATCTGGCATTACGCCGTAGTCGGTGAACTTAGTTCAGGTTATCCTAATATCGAATTGCATAAAGGCGAAACCTTACCATCCTTCCATTTTCCACCTAACAAGTCTTTCAAAGGACTTACCGTCCGGACAAATGAACTTGAAAAACGGCATATTATTGAAATTTGCCCTTTTAGAGCATGGGAGTTGGTATTGCATCACCAGGATGAATATTCAATGGCAAACGCTTTCAACCTCGGAGCAAGTGCCTCTCTAGCTTATGCCGATGATAAAGCACTCCGGCCGGAATCAATAACACGATTTTATATAAACCAGTGCCAAGATTTATCGCGTTTACCTCAGCTCCATAAAGGCGGTTTTAGTTACAATACACTAGTGCAGGATGTACCATTTAGCGAGCGATATAATCCTCCGGTTTTCATGGATACCTCTAGAGACACCTCAAAGACTGATAATAAAAGTGGCAGCACCTCTGGAGGGGGTAATTCAGCAAAACCAGAAGGCGATACTCAACTGTATTATGTTTACAATACAGATAAAGTCATTGTCGCATGGAGAGGGACTGCAGGGTTGTATGATGTCGGAACGGATCTGTCATTTAGTCCTATTAGCACTGAGGTATGTGATGTAAATAAAAATATGTGCACAAACTTGAGTCCTGCTGGAAAAGTGCATGATGGATTTCTAAGTGGATATAGTAGATCTGAACGGCTTTTTTCTTCTGAGTTTGATGAGCTCTTAACTTTAATTAGAGCACGAAATTTATTTGTTTGCGGCCATAGTTTGGGGGGAGCGCTTGCATTAATTTACTCTGCTGCACTAAAGTCTGAAAAACCTTTGCTCTACACATATGGTATGCCCCGTACCTTTACCAAGGAGGCAGTTCAGCAGTTATCCGAAATCACCCATTTCCGTCATGTAAACGATAATGATCCCGTTCCAGCAGTTCCACCCGAAGCGAGTCTAGATAATGCGTTATATAACCTCTGGGGACCACTTGGGAAAACTTTAGGGATGCTGTGGTCTGTTGGAGAACTTCTGGCTTACCAAGCTATATCTTGGGGGGATTGCTTTTGGCACCATGGTAATCCAGTTGTATTTCTAACTGCGACACAAAGTCGTGAGTGGCAAGAATGTAAAACAAGTTTGCCCGAACCTGCTGGTTGCATAAATTTAAAAAGGCTTCTTCCGATAAAAGCTAAATTATATCTTGTTCCTTCTTTGTCGGACCAAGAGATGCAAACTGCAGGCCGTAAACAAAAGGAGTTCAGAAGGTCACTAACGGCTAGCAAGCTGGAAGAGATTTTTCCTGACGGACAAAACCCCGACCGTGGAGCAGATTTAACATTTGGCGATCATTTCATGACTTCGTATATGCCTTACATGAATAATAAATTATTGGAACTAATAGATAACGAAGGATTGGTTGATAACCGGAATTTTACTGAGCATCTATATAATGTAGATCGTTTTAAAGAGCAAATGTCGGAACATAAAGATGAAACTCCTGAAAAGGAATATGAAAGAAATGAGATATTCCTTGACATAGAAGGGTTATTGAAGGCATCACTATCTCCCACTCTGTCTGAATCTTATGGGAATGATGCGCTAGTTCGATTCGCCATTTATGGTGACGAGGTGATTGAAAATGCTTGATAAAAATAAATTCATTTTTTTACCGCTTGTCTTTTTTATAGTCGGAGGTTGTAGTCATGCTACAAGCAATGCAATTTCCCCTCCAGCGGATACCAAATGGGTGACTGTGGAGGTTAGTAATCCTTCAATATACACAAGACCATTTCCTCTTGAAATTAGATATATTTCACGTGAATGCCAGAAAAAAAGAGTGAACAGATTTGATGGTTCTGTGGAAGCGGAATCAAGCTATAACGTTATTAAAGTACCTTTGCAGCAGCAGAATGGTGATAAATGGAAAGGTACAGTCGCTATGACTAGCAGGGGGGAGTGTGTATGGAGCTTAAGTTCAATCAATGTGGGTGTTGAATATATAGATGCTACACATCTTGGGGATGATTTAGTACCTGGAACTGCGGTTGGTGTAACTATTGCTTTTGATGCTGATGCTGCGCGGAATGGACAATTTGATACAGTGGCGGGGAACGATTTTAATTACACTCCAAAATACTATCCTTTTATAAAAAAATGGAATGATAGCCCACAATCTACTATGCGGGATAAATTATATCTCTTCGGTAAGGAAGATGCGTTTTGGAAAGTGAAGTTAGACTATAAACCTAACGAAAATGTTTTAATAAATTACAACCCCTCTATAGACGAAAGTAAAAAAGTATTGATGATATTCCCTAATAAGAAGGGGAAAGATGCCATGTACTCTTTTGTCTATCCAGATGGGAGCGTCATTTCATCAAAAAACACAACACCTGATTTTAGTAAAGTCGACAGGACGAGAGGGGAATAATCAGCTAACCAAATTCGGGCATAACGTCAACGCGAGCAGGGGGCTTCGTGGTGAAGGCGCAGAACTGCGGACTAACGACTGGGTCAGCGTTCGTGGTGGTAAGGGCATTTTGCTTACTGCAGATGCTCAGCCTGACGTCGGCAGTAAAATGCTTGAAATGGACAGGGCTGTAGAACAACTGGAGCAGGCACTCACGCTGGCAAGAAGCCTCCAGGCTGCTGCGAAAGGGGCACAGGCAACAGTATCTGACATCGACAGCCAAAAGGCGCTAAACAGCTCACTAAAATATCTGAAAATGCCAGGATTGCTGGCCAGTGCTCCCGCTGGAATAGGCATTATCAGTCCTGAGGCTGTCCGGCTTGCTTCAGGTGGGGCAAGTATTGGCCTTATGTCAGGTAAAAACACGGATATAAGCACCGGTAAGCACCGGGCAATCGTTCACTGTAGCGGCAAGCGAGGCTGTAAGTTTGTTTGCACAGGCCGCAGGAATGAAAATGTATGCTGGTGCTGGGAGGGTTGACATTCAGGCGCAGGCAGATGCCATGAATGTCTCAGCATTACAGGACATCACTGTCGCCAGTGGTCAGGGAGCGTGAAGGTAAATGCCAGCAAGGAACTGATTTTAAGTTGCGGTGGTGCTTATATAAAGCTTAGTGGCGGGAATATTGAGCTGGGATGTCCGGGAAATATTTTGCTGAAAGCGGCCAATGTTAATCAGACCGGTCCTGCCAGTTTAGATACACCGCCTGTAACTTTTCCTAAAGGGTACAGTGAAGGGTTTATCACAACATCATCGGCCAGCGGAGCAGTCAAGCCTTTCACCACATATAAAATTACAACGGCTGAAGGGGAGGTTTATGAGGGCATTTCCGGTGCAGAAGGAGAGACGTCTCCAATATTTACGTCTGTGCCATCGCAGTTAAAAATCGAATATCCGCGCAATATTGCTGATAGCCAGGAGGGCGAATAACATGACTACCGCTGTATCCTCACTCTGCCGTAAAAACCCCCATGCTCCATGTGACGAGCAAATGCCCTACTGGGTAGAATTTCAACTGGTTGATGAGCAGGGCGAACCTGTGGCGAATATGCCATGGACTGCTGAAAGTTCACACCCTGTTTCCGGGCCGGTGGAGGGATTCACTTATTCTGGTCAGAGCGATGCTGACGGGCTAATCAGCATTGATATGCCACATGGTCTTGAGCTGAAACTGACACTTGACAGTAACCAACTGACAGAGGAAATGGAAAAGCGCTCTCTTCGCGTGGGTAGAGATCCTCTAAAAGACTCAATTGTTCGTCCAAAAGCAGAGAAAAATGGCTATGTGTGGCACTACGCCGTTGTGGGCGAATTATGCCATGAGCAACCTGATTTACAATTAAGAGACGGGGAAGAGTTACCCTTATTTCATTTTCCAATCAGTAGTTCATTTAAGGGCGTTAAGGTCAGAACAAATGAACTTGAAAAGCGCCATGTGATAGAAATTTGTCCGTTCAGAGCCTGGGAGCTAGTGCTCCATCACCAGAATGATTACTCTATGGCCAATGCCATCAATTTAGGGTTGGCCTCTGATTTAGCATATGATGATATAGATATCATTACGAAGTATTTTATTAATAAATGTCAGGACCTGTCGACGATACCATCCAGAAAGATTGGTCAATCGACTATTAATGCTTTAGTTGTTGATGTACCGTATTCTGATAGGTATTTTCTTCCAATAGATATTGATTCGACCAAAGCTGATGATCCTGAAGGAGATACGCAGCTTTATTATGTCTACAACAACAATAAAATAGTCATAGCATGGCGTGGGACTGCCAGTCTGACTGATGGGATAACGGATGCTTCTTTCAGACCAGTAGCGCCCGATAGTTGCAATATCAAATCGGAATGTACTTCATTAGTTCCTGTTGGGAAGGTGCATACTGGTTTTTGGGCAGGCTATACCTTAATAGAACGAAAATTTGAAAAGGAACTTACTGAACTAACGAGAATAATACCGGGTAAAGAGTTATTCATTTGTGGGCATAGCTTAGGAGGAGCGCTGGCATTAATTCATTCTGCTAGGTTAAAAAATAGGAACCCACTTCTTTACACATACGGTATGCCAAGGACGTTCACTAAAAATGCTGTAGATGCATTATCAAGTATTATCCACTATCGGCATGTAAATGATCAAGACCCAGTACCATCAGTTCCACCTGAAGCTGATCTGGATAATCAGTTATATAAACTATGGGGGCCATTGGGAACAACGCTTGGTTTTTTATGGTCGGTCGTTGAGCTTACCGCCTGGCAAGTCGTAGAGTGGGGGGACTGCTTTTGGCACCATGGGAATACGGTCGCATTTTTAACCACAACTCAAAGTAGAAAGTGGCAACAATGTAGTATTGAACTTCCTTACCCAAGAAATTGCATGACCATTCAGGCGAGGCTTCCTGAAAAGGTTAAACTTTATCTTGTTCCTTCGCTGGCGCTTCAGGAAGCCAGGCAATCAGGGCAAGATCAAAAGGCATTTAAAGCTTCACTTACTAAGGAAGATCTTCAAGAATTTTTCCCCGAAGGCATGAATCCAAATAGAGGGATGCCTGCGAATGTTGGAAATCATCTTCTGACATCATATATACCCTATATAAATAATAAATTGATAGGGTTAGCTTATGAAAAAGGGCTAAGCGATGGAAAGATCTTCACTGAGCATGCCGATAAAGTAGCATCTTTTAATTTACAAATGGACCACTATTCAGGTGAAATCCCTAAGAATGAGTTTGACAGGAATAAAAAGTTTCTTTCGCTCGAGGATTTGCTAAAAAATTCGCTTAGCTCAACCATCTCTGCCGCATCCGGTTCCGATGCTCTTAAAAGATTTGGCCATTATGGTGAAGAGGACATAGAAAATGTATAAGAGATTAAATTCATTCGTCTTGATCCAGTTTGCTTTATTGCTAAATGGATGCGCTCAAGCAACTGACAGAACATTATCACCACCACTAAATACTGGCTGGGTTAGTATTGAGATTAAAAATCCTTCTGCGTATACAAAGCCTTTTCCTCTTGAAGTGTTGTATGTATCAACAACGTGCAAGCGTGAGTTGATGAGTATGCGAGATGGTCAACATTATGAGAAAGTGGGACTCAATCCAATAAAAATACCGCTTCAGGAAAAGGACTCATCCGGTGTATGGATTGCAAAAATAGCAAAAGATGGCGGCGGTAAGTGTAACTGGAAACTGAGTGAATTCAATTTGGGTATTGAATATATTGATGCTACTCACCTCGGGAAGGGGTTAGTTCCGGGAACTGCAGTTGGTGCAACAATTGCGTTTGATGACAATGCAACAAAAAATGGTCGATTTAAGGTGTTTACAGGTTCCGAGCTTGTTTTATCTCCCATGTACTACCCTTTGATAGATAGTAATAAAGATATAAGTGTGAATGATACGTTGAATTTATTTGGTCAGGATGATTTTTTACTGAAAAAGATAGTATCTTCAGAAAAAAATGTTCAAATTAAATTCGAACCGACAATTGATGAGTCTAAAGTCGTCAGGATGATTGCTCCAACAGAACAAAAAGTTGGGGTAAACTATAAAATTATCTACCCTGATGGCACGGTTGTGTCTGATGGATCAACTCACCCTGATGTAAACAGGTTGAAGGATTAATCTCAGCAGCATCCGGTTCTGATGCTATTAAAAGATTTGGTCATTATGGTGAAGAGGACATGGAAAATGTATAAGAGATTAAATTCATTCGTCTTGCTCCAGTTTGTTTTATTGCTAAATGGATGCGCTCAGGCAACTGACAGAACATTGTCACCACCATCGAATACTGATTGGGTTAATATTGAAATAAAAAACCCGTCTTCGTATACAAAGCCTTTTCCTCTTGAAGTGTTATACGTATCAACGACGTGCAAGCGTGAGTTGATGAGTATGCGAGATGGAAAGCATTATGAGAAGGTAGGGCTTAATCCAATAAAAATACCTCTTCAGGAAAAGAACTCATCCGATGTATGGATTGCAAAAATAGCTAAAGATGGCGGCGGTAAGTGTAACTGGAAACTGAGTGAGTTCAATTTTGGTATTGAATATACTGATGCTACTCATCTCGGGAATGGTTTAGTACCGGGAACTGCTGTTGGTGCAACAATCGCGTTTGATGACAATGCAACAAAAAATGGCCTATTTAAGGTGATTCAAGATTCTGAGCTCGTTTTATCACCTGCGTATTACCCCTTGATACAAAGTAATAAGCGCATCAGCACAAATGATATGTTGAATTTATTTGGTGAGAAAGACTTTATGCAAATAAAGATGATTTCCTCTGCCAAAAGCATTCAGATAAAATTCATGCCAACTCTTGATGAATCTAAGTTGGTTAAAATGATTGCACCAAAAGAGCATAAAGTCGGAGAGTTTTACAAAATTGTCTACCCTGATGGCTCAGTTGTATCTGATGGATCAACTCACCCTGACGTAAGCAGACTGAAGGATTAAACATGACAAAAGGCTTAGTTTTGCTTGGTGACAAAACCTCTCACGGCGGAAAAGTGATCTCCGCCTCTTCCAATATTACTGTCGACGGAAAAAAAGCCGCATTAGTTGGTGATATGGTTAGTTGCCCGGTAGAAGGGCATGGAACTAATCCTATCGTGGAAGGATCACCGCACCGGACATTTAACGATCGCGCTGTTGTCGTCGATGGCTGCAAATGTCAGTGCGGTTGTACTGTAATTTCAAGTGCTCAGAACAGCACTGTAGGATAATCAATGGGCTGGGAAAGGACGAAAGCAACAACAATGACGTTGCCTCCTGAGCCATCTTTTACGGGATGGCTGTTGGCAGGGGGGGGGGCCGCGGTTGTGGGGATTTTGCTGTTTATCCTGCATGCGTCAGACATGGTTAAGGCACTGGCTGTATTCAATATCTGGTGGCTGGCATCCAGCCCGGTTCTTGGCTGGTTTTTCCTGTTTTGCTTGCGGGGGTGGCTGTGGGGCAGAACAGTCAATGAACATCAGTTTTTGCAGAAGGAGGCTGAATACGGGCAGCAACAGTGGGAAGCCTGGGCTGGACGCTATCTGGCCGTACTGGGAAGCTGCATACTGCTACCTTCCGGAGTGACCTCTGACGCCATTGCTAAATCAGATGCTGCAGATGCGCCGCAATTGCTTTCACTGACCAGCCATTTTGATGAGAAATCGACGACGCCCACCTCCTTGCTAGAACTGGGTCTGGCCGGTGTACAAGAGGCGATATCAATGTTGCCTGCGACAGTACCATTCAACGTCACCATAATGAGCGACATGATTTCGTCAGACTTCGAGACCCGGTTTCGCAAATCATGGGGGAAAATTTATCCTGGGCGTGAGCTAACAGGTTCGATCTCATGTTGTGAAGCCCTTTCTTTTGACTGGCTCGAGGAGCGCCTTAAAAATCCCGTTTTCGATATTGATTTGATCCTGATATTGCAGAGTCAGGGTGCTGAACAGTATTCCGATGCACTCGCAGCGATGGTACTTACCAGCGATGATGTTGCTGAAAAATACCAGCTTTCACACTCCGCCCGCATATTGCGACCGATGCCGCTGGACATGACAAATTTCAGGGCTGATATGGGGTTGTTCCTCGAAACACAAACGATCGCCTGTCAGACGTCAAACGTGTTCTGTGATTACGGGCACTGGAATGACGGGTTTGCTGATCTAATGACCGCGTCTCAATCACTTCTGACACCGTGGGTGCCCCAGGAAATTGATGTACTGGAAAAATATAACGGAATTCCAGGGGGCGGGAGTGCGTGGCTTCTAGCCACATTACTGGCCGACATCATGTTCGTCAGCAACAAACCTGTTTTAGGACTGTTTACCTCAGGTGCTGATCGTTTTGTCAGTACTGTTACCTCAGGGAGTGAAAATAATGATGCCGGGTAGTACATGGAGCAGGGGAGGGCTTGCCGGCATAATAGCCTGCATCTCAGCGATTATAGTAGCCTTGATCCTTCATTTCGGCCCCTCGCATGGCCTTGATACCCGACTGAAGCAAGTGCTTGCATTTGTTGCCGTATGGATAGTCTTGCTGATTGTTTTCTATACACCGTTTATGTTCCGGTTTATGAAGGAAAAGTATCATCGCTGGCGAGAGCAGAAGAACAATGCGCTGCCTTCTGATGAATCAAGAGTTGCCCGGACTCCGCCACGCAATGTCACCGTTGATACTATCCGTGACGCCATGCGTAACCTCTATGGTCGGCGCTGGGGACGTAAAACACGCATTCTGCTGGTCACTGGGACAATATCTGAGGTGGAGCAGTTGACTCCGGGTCTTACGGGCCAGCTCTGGCAGGAAGACCGCGGCACACTGTTGCTGTGGGGCGGTGATCTCAATACCCCAGCCGACAGTGCCTGGCTGACCGCGTTACGTAAGCTGCGTCGCCGTCAGGTGGATGGCCTGGTGTGGGTCACTTCGGCCTTTGACCAGCTCTCAGCACCAGGGCTGGAGCCGCCATTGCCGGTGCCGTCTGAAAGCACCATGGATGCCCTGTCTCACGCCATCAGCGCGCGTATGGAAACGATTGGCTGGAAACTTCCTCTCTACGTCTGGTCCCTGCACCCGCGTGCCGGTAAGCCGGAAGGGCGCATTTCGCAGGCGACCGGTTGTCTGTTGCCTGCCGGGTGTCATACCGAAGGGCTGGCAGAGCAGCTCTCCGCCCTGACACCGGATTTGATATCACAGGGTTTGCAGCAGACCTGCGGTGAAGTGAAACATAACTTCCTGCTGACGCTTGCCGACCAACTGATTCGTGAGCCGGAAAGCGTGACCGCACCGCTGTCGGTGATGCTCAATCCGTACCGCCCGCTGCCGCTGGCTGGTGTGGTGTTTAGTCAGCCCTCTGCCGGTGCCGAACGTGCCGTGACGCACCACTGGGGCATGGATAAGCGCTGGGATATTCTGCCTGAATCTGTCCGGATGCTTCCTGCTGGACTGCGTCCGCGCAAGCCGGGCGTTCCCTGGCGCAAAGTGTTTGCGTCAGTTGTCGCCCTGGCGATGGTGGGCTGGGCTGCGTGGATGAGCATCGCGTATGTCACCAACCGCAGCCAGATTGACGGCGCGAATGCCCAGGCAGCACTTGCCGCCCGACAGAACCAGCCGCTGGAGCAGCGCCTGCACGCGCTGTCTGAACTCCAGAAAACGCTGGCCCGTCTGCAGTACCGGGCTGAGCACGGCGTGCCATGGTATGAGCAGGCCGGGCTGAGTCAGAATAATGCCCTGCTGACCGCACTTTGGCCACGTTACCGCGACAGCGCACTGCCATTGTTGCGGGATGCGGCCGCAGACCACCTGCAGAAGCAGATCAGTGCGTTTAACGCGCTGCCGCCGGGCAGTCCGCTGCGTGAGCTGATGGCAAAAGCTACCTATGACCAGCTCAAACTCTACCTGATGCTTACCCGTCCGGAACATATGGATGCGGCCTGGTTCAGCTCGGTGCTGCTGCACGACTGGCCAAAACGTGATGGTGTGAAAGACGGTGTCTGGCAGGGCGTGGCGCCGTCACTGCTGTCGTTCTATGGCGCACAGCTGGTTGCGCATCCTGAGTGGAAGCTCCGTGCTGATGAAAGCATGGTCAGCCAGGCGCGTTCCTTGCTGGTACGCCTGATGGGCGTGCGTAACAGTGAATCGACCCTGTACCAGAAGATGCTCTCCAAGGTGGCTCATCTGTATGTCGATATGCGCCTTGAAGATATGACTGGCGATACTGATGCATCCCGTCTGTTCAGCACCACGGAAATTGTACCTGGCATGTTCACACGCCAGGCCTGGGAGCAGGCCGTCCAGCCCGCCATTGACAAGGTGGTGAAAGCGCGCCGGGATGAGCTCGACTGGGTGCTCACTGACAGCAAGCAGGTGAATAAACAGAATGAGACCTCACCGGAAGCGCTGAAAAAACGCCTGACGGAGCGTTATTTCGCGGACTTTGGCGGGGCCTGGCTGGAGTTTCTGAACAGCCTGCGCTGGAACCAGGCGCCCACGCTGTCGGATTCTATTGACCAGTTGACCCTAATGGCCGACGTGCGTCAGTCACCGCTGGTGGCGCTGATGAATACCCTGAATGTACAGGGTCGTACCGGGCAGACAGGCGAAGCTATTTCGGATTCGCTGGTTAAATCAGCGAAAAACCTGCTCGGTGGTGACAACAAAGATGCCATTGACCAGAGCGTCGGTGTTCACGGCCCGCTAGATGCGACCTTTGGTCCTGTGCTGGCGCTGATGGACAAGAACCGCACGGGGGCACAGGAGCTAAGTTTGCAGTCGTTCCTGACCCGTATCACACAGGTGCGTCTGCGTTTGCAGCAGGTAACGAATGCTGCGGACCCACAGGCTATGACCCAGACCATCGCCCAGACAGTATTCCAGGGCAAAGCGGTAGACCTGACTGAAACTCGTGACTACGGCAGCCTGATTGCCGCCGGTCTGGGTCAGGAGTGGAGCGGATTTGGGCGGACAGTCTTTGTGAGTCCGATGGAGCAGGCCTGGCAGCAGGTGCTTATCCCAGCGGCCAATAGCCTCAACGCCCAGTGGCAGCAGGCGGTGGTTGCTGAGTGGAACAGTGCCTTCGGCGGACGCTATCCGTTTAACAATTCCAGCAGTGATATATCCCTGCCGCTGCTGGCTAAATACCTCAATGCAGATTCCGGGCGTATTGCACAGTTCCTGCAGAACCGCCTCAAAGGCGTGCTGCACAAAGAAGGCAATCACTGGGTGCCGGACAGCATCAACTCGCAGGGGCTGGCCTTTAACCCTGCATTCATGAATGCCATTAACACCCTGAGTTATATCTCCGATATCGCCTTCACTGAAGGCAATGCAGGGATGAACTTCGAACTTCGTCCGGGTACTGCCGATGGCGTGATGCAGACCAACATGATCATCGACAGCCAGAAGCTGACTTATGTTAACCAGCTCCCGGCATGGAAGCGCTTCACCTGGCCTGCTGATACTGAAGCTCCGGGGGCGAACCTGAGCTGGATAAGCACGCAGGCGGGCACCCGCCAGTACGCTGATATCCCAGGTGCATGGGGCTGGATCCGCCTGCTCGATAAAGCCGTCGTCAGTGCTTACCCGGGCGTCGGCAGCAGCTACAGCCTGAGCTGGAAAGCACAGGATGGTCGCACCCTCAATTATACCCTTCGTACCGAAGCTGGAGAGGGGCCGCTGGCACTGCTGAAGCTGCGTAATTTCCGTCTACCGGAAACCATCTTCAGTACCTCCGGTGCAACACTATCAGACCAGGTTATCAGTGCAGGAAATGCTACAGAGGACGTATATTGATGAGCACGCTCTATGCCTTACTTAATGCCTGCCAGGCTGATCAGGGGCCACTGCTTGCCGCCACCCGTGAGCGTGTGGCGCAGTGGGACAGCTGGCTGCAGCCGCTGTCTGGGGCGTCACCCGCTGGCGAAGACCCAGGTTATGACGACGATTTCCAGCAGATTCGCGAGGAAATTAATAAGCTCTCTGGCGCCAACATCGAGCTTATTTGCCTGCATGCAGAAAAGATTTTAACCACCGTTGCGAAAGATATCCGTGTCGCAACCTGGTACTGCTGGGCGAAGCTGCACCGCGAAGGTGAGCAGGGGCTGGGTGAAGGACTTGAACTGCTGGCCGGTCTGCTGGAGCGCTTTGGTACACAACTGCACCCGCAACGTGATCGCAGCCGTAAGGCGGCGCTGGAATGGCTGGCAGGATCGCGCATGACTGACTCTCTTTCCCTGTACCCGGAAGTTGTTAGGGAAGAAGCGATGCGTACCACCGGAGCGCTGCTGCTGATAGCCGGGCTTACTGAAAACGAACCAGATGTAATCCGTCCGGAACTCAATGCGCTGTACGGTGCCCTGGAAAGTCGTTTGCAGAAAGCCGGGGGGATGGATGCGGTGGTACCGCAGAACGCCAGAACCAGCGAAACCCCTTCATCTGTCAGCCATAGCGATGCCCCGGCCATCGGGCGAATCACTTCAGGCCAGGATTTGCTGTCCCAAGCCCGCATACTCACCGAATACTTGCGCGAGCAGCCTGACGGCTGGTTGTCAGCGCATCATCTGATGAAGAGCCTGCGTCATGACACCCTGCGGGCCATCCCGGCCCCGGATGCGCAGGGACGTACGCGCATCGAACCGCCAAGGGCGGATCAGCGCGCGTTACTCAAACGCCTCTACCTGCAGCAGAACTGGGCTGAAATGCTGGAAACGGCCGACAGCACCTTTTCCCGCGGAGCCAATCACCTGTGGCTGGATTTGCAGTGGTACATCCACCAGGCGTTGACGAAATCAGGGCAGGACACCCTGGCTGACATTATTGCTGCCGATCTGAAAGGGCTGTTGTCGCGCCTGTCCGGGCTGGAGACGCTGGCTTTCAGTGACGGCACGCCGTTTGCGGACGAAGTGACTCTGAACTGGATCCAGCAGAGCGTGCTGGACACCGTCGGCGGGTGGGGCAATGAGACCCCAGCCGCTCCGAGCACCGCCGGTAACGATGACATTCTGGCGCTGGAGCCGGAAGCCGTGGCACTGGCCGACAGCGAAGGCCCGGATGCCGCGCTGGGCTGGTTGCAGACCCGGCCGGGCATGACCACCGATCGTCAGAAGTGGTTGTTGCGCCTGCTGATGGGGCGCATTGCCGAGCAGTACGGTAAAAATGACCTGGCGGTGCACCTGTTTGCAGAGCTGGGTGATCGTGCCAGAGAAGTGACCCTCAGCAGCTGGGAACCTGAGCTGTTGTTCGAGGTACAGGCCCGCCATCTGAAACTCCTGCGCCTGAAAGCCGGTCGCAGTGAGGCTGATAAGGCCCGCCTTACGCCGGTAATGGACCAGTTACTTGCCGGACTGATCGCCGTCGATCCTGCCCGTGCCGCCGTGCTTTGCGGTTAAATTCACAGGAACAGAAATAAATGGAAGATTTGACCCTGCGCTATTTCGATGCGGAAATGCGCTACCTCCGTGAAGCGGCCAAAGAATTTGCCCGAACCCACCCGGACCGGGCCGCGATGCTTGACCTGGATAAGGCCGGCACACCCGATCCGTATGTTGAACGCCTGTTTGAAGGCTTTGCTTTCTCGATGGGGCGGCTGCGTGAAAAGATTGACGACGATCTGCCGGAACTTACCGAAGGTCTGGTCAGTATGCTCTGGCCTCACTACCTGCGTACCATTCCGTCACTCTCGGTGGTGGCGTTCACGCCTGTGCTTCAGGCCGTGAAGATGGCGGAAGTCATGCCCGCGGGTCTGGAAGTGTACTCCCGCCCGGTAGGGCCGAAGAACACGGTCTGCCGCTACCGCACCACCCGCGATGTGATGCTCAATCCGCTGAACATCTCAGGGGTAACCATGACCACTGAGCCTGACGGGCGTTCGCTGCTGCGGATGCGTTTTGCCTGTAGCACACAGGCGGACTGGTCCCATGCGGACCTCAGCCACCTGAGCCTCTATCTCGGCGCAGATGCGCCAGTCAGCAGCCAGCTACACCTGATGCTGACCAGGCGGCAAGCCGCCCTGTATATGCGTCTGCCTGGGCAGACTGACCGTATTCGCCTGGACGGGTACTTTTCGCCGGGAGGATTTGCGGAGGAAGACGGGCTGTGGCCGAAGGGGGATACTGCCTTCAGCGGCTACCAGCTGCTGCTGGAGTATTTCACCTTCCGCGACAAGTTTATGTTCGTCCACCTCAACGGTCTGGACGGGATTACGCCGCCTGCGGGAGCAGAGTACTTCGACATCGAAGTCGTGTTCAGTACGCTGTGGCCATCAGACCTGCCGGTCACCGATGACGCGGTTCGTCTGCACTGCGTGCCGGTGATTAACCTGTTCACGCTGGAAGCTGACCCGCTCACCATTACGGGGCTTGAAAGTGAGTACCTGCTGCGCCCTAAACGGCTGCAGGACGGACATACCGAGATTTATGCTGTGGATTCGGTCATAGGCTCAAACCGGACCGGTGACGCGGAGTATGTACCGTTCAGCAGCTTCCGTCACAAGGGCGGTATGATGCGTCGTCACGCCCCGCCACGCTATTACCACACCCGCGTTAAGCGGGGCGTTACCGGGCTGTATGACACCTGGCTGATTCTCGGTGGTCACCAGTGGGAGGATGACAGGCTGTTTGAGCGTGAAGCCGTTTCGCTGCAAATTACCGGCACCAACGGTCAGTTACCGCGCCGGGCGCTGCAGAGCACGCTGCTTGACCGCTGTGAGCAGGTGGTGCAGACGCCACTGACGGTGAAAAACCTCTGCAAACCCACGCTGCCGGTTTACCCGCCAGCAGAAGACCGTTTTCACTGGCGGGTACTGAGCCACCTCGGCTCCGGGTTCCTGAACATGATGAGCACCGCCGAAGTGCTGCGCGGCACGCTGGCACTCTATAACTGGCAGGAGGATGAACTGAACACCCGCCGTCTGGAGGCGATTCAGCATGTGGAGCACCACCGCCTACAGCGTTTTGAGCAGGGTTACCTGTTGCGGGGGCTGGATATCGAAGTGACCATCGACAGCAACGGCTTCACCGGTGAGGGCGATATTCACCTCTTCGGTGAAATGCTCAACCGGTTCTTTGCGCTGTATGCCGATATGAACCAGTTTAACCAGCTCACCCTCATTGTTCAGCCAGAAGGAAAATGCATCCGGTGGAAAGAGAATCACAGTCCGCGTCTGCCCGGCTGATAGCGCAACTGGGGGACCGGCTGCCATATATCAACTTTTACCGCTTCTGCCAGCTGCTGGAGCAGAGCCAGCCGGATAAACCGGTCACTGGCAGCACCTGGCTGGTACGACATGAACCGGTACGCTTCCGGCCTCATCCAGGCATGGGATTTCCGGCATCTGAAATCAAAGGAATTGAGCAGTCTGAACATTCCCATCTGCCGCCGAATGTGCGCATCACTTTTATGGGGCTCTACGGCGTGGAGTCCCCTCTGCCGACGCACTATATCGATGACATTACCCAGCGGCGGGAAGGGTATGAGGCCACTGCGGATTTCCTCGATATTTTCAACCACCGGTTGATTGCTCAGTACTATCGCATATGGCGTAAATACTCGTACCCGGCGACCTTTGAAGAGGGTGGGAAGGATAAAATCTCGCAGTACCTGTTGGGGCTGGCGGGACTCGGCATTGACGGCTGTGCACAAAACATTGCCACCCCGGCCTCACGCTTTCTGGCGCTGCTGCCGGTCATGTTGCTGCCCGGACGTACCGCAGAGGGTATGACCTCACTGGTGCGCCTGCTGGCACCCAATACACGGGCGAAAATCTGGCACCATGACAAACGCCGCGTGCCTCTGAAGAAACCTTTGGTTATGAGCGTCAGCCAGCCAGTCACCCTGAAAAACCGTCCGGTGATGGGTAACTATGCCACCGACGTAAACAGCCAGGTGCTGATGCGCCTGACAACCACTGACTCAACTGAAGTGCTGGGCTGGTTACCGGGCGGGGAGCTTCACTCGGACCTGATGACGCTGCTGTATGTGTATCTTGGGACTCGCCTGGATGTCCGTCTGCAGCTATCCGTCGACCGTAGCCTGCTGCCGGACGTGACGATGAACATTAAGCCCGATGCCGGAGCCGGGCAGCTGGGCCGCACCGCCGTGATGCGGCCGCTGAATGCAGCGAACACCGTCACGCACTCAAAAACCATAACCATCAATCTTGGCCGCTATGAGCGGGTACAGGAAAATATTCACCGCAGGGAGACCGATGAAGATGGCGATTATCGCTGGTAAATTTCCTCTGGCAGCTCTGGCCGTAGGTATCACACTGATACTTGCTGGCTGTGGGCTGACTCAAAAAGTCACAGATGGCACCGTTGCTGTGACCAAATCGATTTTTTATAAGCAAATAAAGACCCTGCATCTGGATATTCGTGCCCGTGAGGCCGTTAACAGCAATGCTGGCGGCGTGGCACTGTCGACGGTGGTGCGCATCTACCAGCTTAAGGATCGCAAAACGTTCGACAGTACTGACTATCCGTCACTGTTTAAAGAGGACAGTCAGGTCATCAAAGCAGACCTGCTGGTGGAGAAAGATATCCTCCTGCAGCCGGGCGGGGCGGTCACGGTCGATATACCAATGGAGGAAAATGCGCAGTACGTGGCGGTGGCAGGAATGTTTATGTCACCCGACCAGGAGAACAATACCTGGCGTGTGGTAATGAGCCGCGATGACCTCGATCCGGATAAGGCACGCGTCATTGAGGCGGGGAACAACCGCCTGACCCTGAAGGCGCTGAAAGATGAATGAGACGCCCCGTTCCTCGATTTACGAGACGCTATTTGGCAATTTTACCGGTGGGTTCGATCTGCATCAGGTCAGTGAAGAAAACCAGGTCATCCTTTCGGTTCTGGATAACATGCAGCGCGTTCTCAACTGTCGCGCCGGCACGCTGGCGCATCTGCCTGATTACGGGCTGCCCGATATGACGAAAATCCTGCAGGGCATGCCGGGAACGGCCCATGAGCTCATGGGCACATTGTCTGCCGTCCTGCTCAAATATGAACCGCGCCTGAAAAAGATAGACGTTGTTCTGCTGGAGCAGAACATTCCCGGCGAGCTGCGCTATGCCATTGACGCTGAACTTAAAGGGATTGGCCTGGTGCGCTACGGGACTGAGTTTATGCCCGAAGGTCGGGTCCTGTTGCGGCATCTCAGGCAACAGCAGTATCTCGACACAACACCTCGTATATAAGGTCAGTTAACACCATGTCAGTAAAATCACAGTTCCTGAAGAAGTTGCAGGCGCGACAACCTTCACCCGTTCCCGCAGTTAGCAAGAGTCAGGCCGATATTGCAGAGTTTCGCATGCGAATGGCTCAGCTTCAGGAGCAAATGGACGCCTGGCTGTCAGATACCGGACTGAATGCAGAGCCACTGACGGTATACGTTCCTGACCTGCTGGTGGAGGGCGGGGCTTTTGATATTTCCGGTATCGTCCTGCGTTATGGTAACCGGGCGGTTAAGTTTATGCCGATATTTCTGTATGGACAGGGAGTTGCAGGCTGTGTCGAGGTGACTTTTTTTTCCGGGTACAGCGCGATTTCTCAAGGACGCCTGTTCATGCGGGTGGGGAGCGTAAATGACTGGATGTTTACTCCCCCTGATACATTACCTCAGTCAGGAAAATTATTTGATGAAGGTGTTTTTTTCGATCTGATTTTAGCGCTGCTGTCCTAGCAATAACATTCATTCCTTTATTCGTCATTGCGTTTCTACACGCAAAACTGCCTTACACATCAACTGACGAAATTAACCGACACGGATATGCAGGCCCTGCAGAATGACCACACATATAACGTTAAAAACCGGCGGCGACCCGCGTACGCTGCCAGATTATGCCGCCCTCCGCGACGAACTCAGTAAGCTTACACATCCTGCTCGCCCTGATGTGAACTGGCAATATGTCCAAAGACTCTGTCTCTCAATGTTTGAACAGAACGGTGTGGAGTTGCAGACAGCAGCCTGGTACACCCTTGCTCGTACTCACCTGTCTGGATTAGCTGGCCTGAATGAAGGGCTGGCGATTCTGGAGGCCCTGATTAGCCACCAGTGGGACACCTTATGGCCGAAGACACAACACGCTCGTATGGAAATCCTTAGCGGCCTTAGCCAGCGCCTGCAGCAGCGCATGCGTATGCTTCCATTCAACAGCAGCCATCTTAGTGAGCTTTATCGTGCTGAAGCATTACTTACCAGCCTGAGCGCGGTGCTCCAGCGCCTTGAGCTTAAACACCTTAGCCAGTTCGATACGTTACGAACGTTGATACGTTCAAGTGCTGAACGGCTGGAAAGCAGTAATGACACGTCCGATTTGAATGTGAACATGAAGCCCGATAGCGAATCGACTCTGGAGAAAGCCGAACCGATCGAAGAAGTGAAATGGGTATATGTTGTGCATCAGGAAAATCAGCCGAATGGGGAGGATCGTACGACAGCCCCCGTGCCTGTCAGACAGTGGAAGCCCTTTATTACCGGGATGTGTTCCACACTGGTGGTGTGCTTCGCTGTGGCGTGGGGATGGGCTTCTTTGTCCAGACCCGACCCCCTGGCGACTCAGGCTTTTGCCTCTCTGGCTCCGTTACCTGAAGTGCTCACGCCTGTGCAGCAAGACGCGTTAACACTGCGAGGTACTTTACCGTCCACGTTTATCACAGACACGCAGCAGCAGCTTGCCCGCCTGGATAAACTGCCTCCTGACTGGAATCTTTCCTACAGCCTTCAGCTGTTAAAGCAGCTCCAGACATTATGGCCGGAGGAGGCGAAACCGCTCACAATGCAGTGGCAGCAAAAATTTAACGCGGCAGCGTTACCTGTCGACGCAATGAACAGCTGGTATCAGGGAATGATGACGCTTCAGCAACTGAGTCATCGGCTGAGTAGTCTGGACGAGCAAAAAGGAAAATACATCACGGTAAGCGAGCTTAAATCGGTAGTTTTTTCGACTATACAGTCATTTAACCAGACGATACCGGCTGAAGAACAACTCAGGCGCCTGTCACAGCATCCAGCAGGAGATGCGCTTCCTGAAGCAGAAAAGACTCAACTGGAGTTGCGTCTTAAACAGCTGGCAACGCGTTACGCTCAAATAAAACAGGATTCTTCTGCTCAGTGAATTCTGGCGGTAGACAGACGAATGTGCTGGAAAAAGCGGGAGGGTAAAGTGTCCCCTGCAGACATCACATAAAGCGTCTAAGTGCAGAGGATTTAAGAGGAAATGCAGAGGTGGAAAATATTGTGCCCGCAATTATGCCCGCAAAGGATAATCATGAGGCTTTTTGAAGTGGTGAGAAGTAACTGTGTTTCCAGTTCTGATAATCGGCGTAAACCCATTTAGAGGCGCGGCCGAATTTGTGAGGTGATGGCAGGCGGCCATGTTTGATTTCTGAGTACAGGAACGTCTTACCCATACCAGAATCTTCCATCATGAACTTTAAGTCAACAAGTGAGTCGTCGCGAAGTTCGCGCATAGGTTTCATCTCCGGATTGGGAATCGAACAGGGAAGGGGGTTAAATACACAGGCCTCATCGAGTGTGAAGCTGTGTGATTCCATGGTTACTCCGATAGCTTGAATCGCTTCTGAAATTCCTTCCTTGTTGCACAATACTCTAGATAGCTTCCGTTGAATTTAATCATTGGGAAGTCAGCAAACAGAACGTGGTCAAGCCCAATAGCAGTAACGATGAACTTAGAATTGTCACCATCAATATTCTGTGACTCATAAACGTAGCCACCTTCAATTTTGATTTCTTCACTGACTGACATTATCTATCTCCAATAAAAAACCGCCATTGCGGCGGTCTAGTCGATGCGGATTCCTGATACTTCACCTTCCGCTATGGCTGACTCATACTGTGCTCGAGTGACAACGATATCGTCGCTCTCTTTCACAAATACATGTCCAGGCATGCGCCACTTCGTGCATATTATTTTGTCATTTGGATAGAAGTCATCCTCAGTGGTATTCGAGAATCGAATTTCTCCATCTTTGTCTTGCCACGCATATCCTTGTCTGGAAGGCCATCCGCCACGCTTAGGCAGCTCTTGAACTAACAGATTGATTAATTCCATATTCATCTCCTTACGCTAATTTCTTATACACGCGAGGCTCATCAACAGTAGCCGCGCGCAGTTCGTGTTCTGCGTGAGAACTGTAATCACCGGAATCCCACTCGATGCGATACCATGTTGGCCGGCTTTCCTGTTCCGTAACGCCATCAACCACTCCTTTGATATCGCCTGACTTGTGCTTCACGATTGCGCCCACAGCAAATTTAGCCATAACAAGCCCTCTGACATGTGAATGAGTGAAGAGATAGCGCTCAGAGCCATAATTCCGACTATGAGCCAGATAATTGGATTGGCGTGCATGGTGACTCCGGATAAAGAAAAACCCGCTGGGTGCGGGTTTGTTATGCGTAGAATGGGTTAGGCATTAATCACCTTCCCGCAGCGTTTGCAGTAGCAGCCGTGATAGGTTTGCTCCCTGTGCGCATCAACTACTTTTAATGTGAAATTTGCATCACCTTCAATATTGACTGGTCGCGTTGGAGCTGATTTGGTTATCACTGGGACAAAGGTATGTCCAAAGACAGCACCGAATAATCCATTGCACTTATCCATCAAGCCTCCTGCTGCGGTGCTGCTGGCAGTGGCATCCAGTGGGTGACATCTCCAGGTACAGAATAGTAATCGTGTTGTGTTTGCCAGGTGTCGCCATCCCACCAACCCTGGCCTACGTCATGACCATTTGAGATATGCACATCCGTCATTCCTTCCGGCATCTGCTCACTGCAAGCCACCCAACTACCTGGCAACTCATCACGATTTCTTACAGGTTCGGCACCCAGAAGCATGGCGGCGCGTCCTTGCCATCCTTCCCACATTGCCGCCATCATCATGAACCAGACGTTTCCACAGCCAGCTTTTTTGTTATCAAAGAACCAGTCAGCAAACTCTCGGCTCATTCCGTTTTGCTCTGCTATTTCGTAGCGATTATCTATTGTTCTTCTCCTGATTAAGCATGGCGGCGCGGCAGGCGTTCCAAGCTTCGAACTGACCATCAATCCCATCATCACAATAACCGTCAGTTGTCCGTAATGAATCCCAGCTATCGAGAGGAGAGCCATGCTCAGATTCCCACCATTTTTCAAACATAGAGCGGTCAGGCACAGATACCGGCGCTGGCGGGGCGGTATAGAGGACTCGAACTGGATTTCCATTTTCAACCTCGCCAGCAACATCATCCCCATCAACATCAAACCAGCCGCCGAATTCGTCGAAAACCTGATACACAGCCTTCGCTTCGAGCGATGCCAGCGCGATACGCAGAGCAGCCAGCGTGTTGCTGTCATCTTCGTCCAGGCCGAACGGGATTTCATTGCGCATGCTTTCGTGCTGTTTAATTGCTTTCTGCAGCCATTCTTTGGTAATAGTGCTCATGATGCCTCTCCTTTACCGGCTGCGCGGTCTAAGCGCTCAATTTCAGCCAGAATAAGTGCGCCAGCTTTCACAAGGTCACGACGCGGACCAGATTGCTTCCACCAGTCAGGAGCCCACGGCCAATGCGCCGGAGTTGAGAAGCCTTGATTGTGTGCGTTAATCGCATAGCAAGCTGCTGCATCTGCCAGCTCACTATTTTGATAGGCGTCGTCATGCTCAGAAGTCCATCCCTCGATGGCTCTTTGTCGTTGGCGCTCTGATATCACATCCAGAAGTGCAGGATTGAACGCTCGCACCTCCAGCTCAGCAATCCGCTTGTCTTTGGCTTCCAGCTCATCCAGCAGTGCCTCAACTACCCCCAAACCAAAGCTTCGCTGCGTCTCCTGAATTGCTCTAAGGCGCGCAAGGCTATGATCTGGGCTAACGCTAAAACTAGGCATTGATTTACGGATGGCGATATCGGAGCGTATTTGCTGTTTGTCGATGTTGCTCATTCCTCATCCTCCAGCTCAGATACGGCGTCCATTACATCTGAGCCGCGAATAGTTTCGAATGCCACGCAAGCCATTTCAAAGCACAGGCGCTCATGCGGGTGCGGAGACTGCCAGTACTTGAAGCCTGGGCGATGTGAATAGCCCTGCATCGCATAGAACTTTCCGGCCAGTTCAATGGCGGCATCCACCAGTTCACGGTTTGTCATTGGTTTGTCGATGTTGCTCATTGGGCGCTACCTCCGTCATTTGCAAACTCACCATGAATCTCTGCCCGGGCTTTTTTAATTGCCTCAGCAGCTTCCTGCTTGTCAGTAAAAGAGCCCACATTGATGTGCTTTCCTTCATGCGTAATTCCAGCTTTCCATTTCTTGGAATTGTTACACCATGAGACGCCTTTTATCCCTGAGGTGTTGGTGGACTGCATCTTCCTGTTAAGTGCGTTCTGGCTTAAGGTTACTATCCTGAGATTGGCGATTCTGTTGTCCTTCCTATCACCATTGATGTGATCCATTATCCCTTCTGGAAACTCCCCATATACGTAAAGCCATGCGAGCCTATGAGAAAGATAAACAACGCCGTCAACACAAAAACGCAAGTAGCCATGTGAGTTAGTCGTACCAGCTTTATCGCCTTTAATGGCTCTGCTGGATGTAGACTTTATTCTTGTGAAGACGCCTGTATAGCTGTTGTAGTGAAATAACTCCTTAAGCCGAGATTGAGTTAGCGTCATTTCTTCGCCCTCTGGTTTAACCACGCTGTCAGGTATCGATTGTTGTTGAGACGCTCTGCATTCCCGAATGAGTCACGCTTCAGCATTTCTTCGCGTGGGATATCGTTGATGGGTTTGAAGCGGTGGCCGGCGATGAGCTCATTGGGGGCGATGAATGGGTCGTAGTAATTTCCGATCATTTCGCACGCTCCAAAAAGTCGTTAACGCCTTCTGCCAGTTCGATAGACAGGTCATCGATATGAGTTTTCAGCTCAGCCAGTGATTGTGCTTCGGATTCCAAAATCTCTTTGTGGCAAAGCTCTTTAACCAGCTTGTCGAAGGTGCTGAAGTAGCCGAGGCGGGAGATGATTTCCTTGCCAAAGTTATTGCTCTTTTCGTCTGTTACTTTTTTCTTTTCGCTGAGAACAAGGTCAAACTTAGTGCCGGTGATTACGTATTTACCGACGACGATATTTAGTTTCATGATGGCAGCCTCGATAATTTTGCTCTGACTGAATAGATTGAACGGGAGGTGACTTCTGCGATTTCATTGGGAGAGTGCGATGAAAAGAGGGCGAGTTCCTTTTTGCTCCATGGCTTGTTGTCGCTTGAGATTAACTTGACACCTAATCTTCCAGCCTTGCTCCATATCGACATTTCGGATCGCTCAAGCTTTTCCGCTATTAGCTTTGGTTCCATGGTGGTAGCAACTTCGCGCAAGAAATCCTCCTCCCATGATTCCCACAGGAGGTAGGTCATTATTCTTTCTCCAAATCCGCCTTGCGTAGGTTGTGGATTTCATCGAGCTGAGCGAGAAGCTCATCGTTACTTCCGATAACTCCCTTCGTGCGTTTATATGCAACCTCAAGCTTTGCGGAATCCATGCTTAATGCGTTATCAGAGAACCACTTCAGAGCTGTTTCAGGTGTGGCCTGTGGCTTTACTTCAAGCTTACGTACTCGGTGCTCCTGGCGCTTGCCGCGAGAAACTGAAAGCATCATTGAGAAATCAGCCTCAACGTCGCTCATTGCATGAATCTTGATGCCGCCCACGGCTACTCCACCGAAGCGTACGGAGGCGTCACCAACGAGCGTAAGAGAGCGACCAACCCAAGAGTGACCATCTGCACCCCAGCCGCCGATTAAAACGCGACGCATTGATTTAGACGGCTTGTATGGGCGTCCATCGAAACCTTCTAGGTCGATAAATACTGGCTGCTCGGAATTACCAGCGCGGACAGCTTTAATGACTGCTGTGATGCTTTGTGTCTGAACATCTTCAAAGTTGAGCTGGTCTGACTTCGGAATGATTGTGCGTGAAAGGTCCATTAGAGAATTACCTCATCATCGTATTCGTTATCCAGCAAATATGCCGGAACGTTAATTTCGTTGGATGGAAGCACGAGTCCTTCGTACTTCAGTTCGTCGTTTTCTTTGCAGGCTACGAGCTTGTCCAGTGCTGAAAACATTTCCCGATAACCAAGCTCCAGCGATTCCTCACCTATGTAGTACATGCAGTTGCGATATGGTGGTGAGTTCTCGATAGCGAAGAAAGCGAACTGGTTGTATTCGATACCAGTGGCTAGCTTGAGAACGTAGAGATAGAAGGCAGCCTGAATGTGGTATTTGTACTGACCGAAAACATTGCTGAATCCGCGCTCAGAGGCGTCTCTGCAACTCTTAACGTCGAGAGGGTAGGCAAGCGTGTCAGAAAGTCTGTCGAAGCGGCATTTAAGCATCAGGCCTGTTTCTGGGCATTCAGCAAACATGGACACTTCAGAGTTACCTTTTGTGTTCATGTAGTCCATGAAGTCATCATTCAGCCGTGACGATTCATACATCCGCTGCACCGTATCTACCTCATTCCCTACTAGGATATACTCAGCCGGAAATTGCTTCGTGAGCTCCTTGTATTCTTTGCTGGCGCGAGATGTTATTTCTTCGCGCTTAGCATACCTGTACTGATACACATCAGGCTCAAGTAATGCTGCATGAATCGCACTTCCAATGTGCGCCGATTTACTGCCGGTGAATTTGTTGAAGAAGTGGTTAGCAGGACTGATGCTGATGGCTTTGACTGTCGTAGAACCTATTGCCTCATCAGCATGGTAGTCCCCGTTAGACATTCCATAATAGACGCCAGGTTTCATGCTGCTTCCCCGAATGTATGACGGCGAAGGAATATGCCGATCGCATACTCAACCTCTACGCGCGGTCTGAATATGTCCCACATAATCTCGCCAGCGAATTCCTGATAATTGCAGTCGTCTTCGCCAAGCCACTCAACAGCTGCTTTCGTGTGGTCGTCAGGCCTATGTGATTCCAGCATGTTGAGCACCGGCCGCATGTTCGCGCACAGCATCTCAACCTGCTTATCAATCGCTGCATTGTCATCGTCGTTAAAGCTCGCGATGATTTGCTTAATCTCTGTTTTGTCTGTCATCGTCAGGCGCATCTTCTGCATCCTCTTTCTGCTGTTTCAACATGTCCTGCATAAGGCGGACAAAGGCATCTTCTGACCAGGTATCTGCAATGCTCATGATTTGCGGTACCACGGATGATTGATTGCGGTCTTCATGGCTTCATGAGCCTCTTGCCACATGCGGCCATCTCCGAGATAGCGAGCAATAACCGCTTTGCTCTGCGCTGCTTTAAGCAGGCTGTGATTTATAACTGGTGACATAAACCCTCCAGGTGCTTACGGGCAGCACGAATAAGACGGCGAACACGTTTGGATAATTCGGATTCAGTTGGGTAATAGGCGGACACGACGGCACCGCCCGCGATAGCAAATGTCATCGTGGGATTCCTTATGTTGTGTGTGATTGCATAGCGATAGAGACTCGTGAATCTCTGTTGATATGCGGATATGAAAAAGCCGCACTCAGGCGGCTTCTGATTTCTCTTCTTCGTAACGCTCAATAATCTCGTCGCTGTAGCTGTTTTCCGTTAGATAGGCGATGATTTCATCCATTTCCATCTCAGCAAAAGCGGTATCTAAAAGGTGATGGCAAAATTCTTTAATCTCTGATTTAGTGCTTAAATCGAACTTAATGGTCGTGTTATCTTCTTTAACGGTTACTTCTCTCCATCCACCATTTGATGAATAAGTTGCAACTTTGCGAATATCGATTTCCATACTTTCCTCCAGGCAAAAAGAATGCCGCCCTGACTGCTGGCGGCAAAGACATAACGAGGGATTTCCATCTATCAGACACTATCGAATCGTCTCCGATAGTACGAGCGCGGATTGGCTCACAATGCGGAATAGGTTAATCCGCATTAGGTGCTCATACGCCTGAAACATAAGTAAGAAGCTGCTGGATCAGCCTTTCCGCACCGGCTTTATCAATCACGATGTGGTCATATTCTCCGGTACCATCATCTTTATCCTGCTTGATTCTTACCGTTCCGTATTTTTCGATATCAAACTCAATATCGTGATAGTTCTCTTGCTCTATTTTCATCACTCTTCCCCCAGAGCCTTGCTGATGGCTGCTGAATCCTCTGTGTACTTAATATTTAGTGACATGGTAGCTATACCAACCTGTTCTGCATTTCCAAAATCAACCATGCTTATTAATTCTCCTCGGCAAAATCCTGTATGCCCTGGCTCTCCGTTCTCTATAGCTACTGTCGGCAATTCGCTAAATCGGCTTGCAGGGTAGGCGTATTGCTTTCCGGTGTATTTGTTCCGAATTACTATCAATTTGTCAGTAACCATATTCACCTCTGTGTCTTGCTGCCAAAAGAAGGCCGACTATGCGGCTTATACATGTTGCACGTTTGAAGAAGATAATCCGTAGGAGCGCCATAAATGAGGAATTCATTATTTGTAGGGTCCATAGCCATCTCTTGTCCTATTGCCATTCTTGCGTCAGTTTCATCAGAGGCGAAGCATAAAACAGCCCATACCCCCATTGTTTTAAAAAGAACTGCAAGTGGCTGTGGTTTTACTGAGTTTGCGTTAGCGCGAAAATCACAAATCGCACCTTCATGAAATTCCATAATTAACCTCAAATAAGTGGCTTACTGCTCAGCTTCATGCGCTGAACAGCGTGGATTTTGTTACCGAGCGGGTTAGTGTCACGGTAGTAGGTGCGATTCTGCTTAACCGCTGTAAATTCAACTTCCTTCTGACGCGTTCCGGCAAGCGAAATGGCTTTGGTTACGCGTGTACTGCATGTGCTATTTGCTACCCGGCGTGCAAGAGAAGCGTCCTGCATTGCTTTTTCACGTTGAGCCTGTCTGCGTGCTCTGCGGCGATTTCTGGCGTTATCATCAGCCAGGTAAGTAACGATTATCATGTTGCCCTCCGATGATTGGCTTTGGTGGTGAGTTGCCGGCATTACGACTGCCACACGTGGGAGTATCCGGCCGCCTTCGCGTCATCCTAAAACTCACCCCAAAGCCAACTACTCTTTGACTCACACTCTCGCAGTGAGCGCGCCCATGCCCTTGAGTCTCTGTCGCCTATTCGCCGCTGATAACCGGTGCGCGTCTGGCATTCGCGCTGCTTTACCGGAGCTACTTTTAATATATTGACCCTAACCCGATGCTAAGCAGGCTCGCTAATGGCGACTCAGGGCAGCATCATTACTGCTGCATTGCCTTTCGGCTGCGGTCTAACCGCGTTAGTGCACCATTTCGGTACCTCCTGTTTGGTTAAACTCTGTTCCCGCATTTCGGCGGGAAAATCCCATCAATGTTAAAGAGCGATTCACCGTCCTGGTGAGTAGTGCTTCCTGCTGATGGAGTAAAGATAACTTAGGTTATGATGGTGTGCAATAACTTTATTTATAATTGGTGTTAAAAAGTTATAACTACGCGATAACTAAAGGAATTTAGTTTTGTAAATTTTATGCGGAAGGTTATTTTATGGTGGGTATTGATATATTGCGGACACTAAAAAGCCCGCTCATGGCGGGCTTTGATTAGAGTAAGACTGAGTACCAGAATACGCGGCCGATTATCTCTACGTCTGATTCATCGGCCTCCTCATCCTCTCGATTGAAACTCCGAATGGTGAGCTTTCCTCCAGGCTTTCGGTAAAGCTGTTTTATCCGCTTTAACCTCTCATCGCCTGCCCCTGGCTGCGATATTGCGTAAATCTTTCCGTCGATAATGCGTTTGTTGTTAGTGTCAATCGCAACGGTTGTCCCATCAGGTATGATTGGCTCCATGCTGTCGCCCGTTGCCGGGAAACACAATACTCCTGAACCATCGCTATTAGCCCCAACTTTTCTTAGAGTGGCCTTCGAGAAACGCAGCTTAAACCCATTGTGATCTTCTGCTGTGATTCTTCCATTGCCACAAGCGAACTCAATGTCTTTCAAGTAAGGGATCTCCACCTCATCCTTAGGTAACGGCGTCGAACTATCCCAGGCGTCAATGCTACCCCACGAGTTTTCAGGGGCAATGTTGGATTCATTGGAATCCGTGCGCATAGAGCCGATGCCAGAGCTTAACCACTCCGGTCTTACTTTAAGCGCGTGAGCAAGCTCCACCATCTTCCGCGTCCCGTTGGTTTTACCTGAGGACATCTTCTGAATGGCAGGCTGCGATATACCTACCATTTCGGCCAGCTGAGCTTGTGAAAGCCCCGCAGAACTCATGGCGGCATTTAGTCTTTCAGCGAATGTTTTCATGCCATCAAATCTATAACCACGGTTATGCAAAGTAAAATAACAATGGTTATGGACATGCTTGATAACTTAAGTTATGATTAATTATGTCCAATAACCACAAGAGGCAAACTCATGAATTTAGTAATTCAACGAGCCTTGCAGATTGTCGGTAGTCAAAAGCGACTTGCCGACGAATGTGGTGTAACGCAGCCAGCTGTACACAAATGGCTGAAAGGCGGTCTGGTATCACCAGAGAAAGTATCCGCCATCGTTAACGCCACCGGAGGGCAGATCAAGGCCTATGAGATTCGCCCTGATTTACCTCACCTGTTTCCTCGTCCGAATCAGGCAGCTTAAGCAGTAAGAAGTACCGCTCTTTAACATTGATGGGATTTTCCCGCCGAAATGCGGGGATAAACCAACGCATCAACCGATGCGTAAACACTTATTAACTAAAGGAAGTATTACAAATGGAACAAGCAAGTTACAGCAAGCCAACCCAGCGAGATATTGATCGCGCTGAGACAGATTTACTCATCAATCTCTCTACAGTCACTCAGCGTGGCTTAGCGAAGATGGTTGGATGTCATGAGTCGAAGATAAGCAGAACTGACTGGCGCTTTATAGCGTCGGTTCTGTGCGCTTTTGGGATGGATTCAGATATCAGTCCGATCAGTCGTGCATTCAGACATGCATTGGAAGGATTAACCAAAGAAAAGGCCCCGATGAGCGGTAACTCATTCGAGGCCTGAGAACACTGTGTTACGTCAACACTATTCACAGGAGATATTTTAATGCGAAAGCGTAAAAAGTACCAGGAAAAAGAAGAGATTCGACACCCTGAATCACCTGAAGGATTAGTGAATACAGCTGCCAATAACCGGGCGTTCGCAGAGCGTCTTATTGGCGTTTACAGACTAGCCAAAGCAGGAGTGAAGAATGGGCGTCGTTAAGTTAGTACGAACGGAAGAGATGTCTTCCAGGAGCTCTCACTTGGACAACAGAAAGCAAGGTCACTTTGCCATGTTCAGGAGCGCCCTCAATGCTCCATGGTCGAAAGATACGGCCAAGCTTGCATTGTGGGTCCGCCTGCTTGGTGACGCTCGTTACAAGCCTGGCGTTAACGAATTTGCAGGAAGGGAGTGGAAGCTGGAAGCCGGTCAACTGGTAACAACCACTACCGTTCTGTCAAGAAAACTTCGCGATCAGGATGGGAAGGAAAAGAGCCCGAAAGCGGTTGAGAGAATGCTCAATTTCTTCTGCAAGGAAAACATGATCACCAAGGAAGGAAACCCTTTTGGATTAGTAATTTCCATCACAAATTACTGTGAATATCAGGGTATTTCAGGCGTCGGGCCTTCCGTCGAGCCTTCCGTCGAACCTAAATCCAGCAATGGCGCGGCCTTGAAGCTGGTAGCCGTCGAGGGGTTCGTCGAACCATCCGTCGAACAGAACAAGAAGGTACTTAACAAGAATAATAAAACCCCCCTTAATCCCCCAGAGGGGGTGGAAGCTCTCGCTCTTGATTGTCTGGATTATTACAACGTTCTGGCAGGAGCTAAATGCTCATCGCCTGAAGCGTTTGTGAAAGTCCTTAGCACTGTGAAAGCCAAAGGGGTTTGTTACTCCGTTGATGAGCTTAAGCTGGTAATCAAATGGGCTATTACCTGTTGGGATGCGAGAAAGAACCCGCCTAAGCCTAACAGTCTCTGCCGCATGACTCGTTTCGATGGATACCTGTCAGACGCTCTGGTTTGGGCTGATGGGCAGGGAAGCAATCCTGCTGCCTGTCCTCATGCAGAAATAATCGCCCTGTGGAACGAGAAATTCCCAGCTAAGGCTGTATCACCTCACGAATGGAATCGCCGCCGTCCTGCGCATCGCGATCTGGAAGCGGTGTGGAACGGAAAAACGTCACAAGGTAACTGGCGCGAGCTTAAGCACATGGGAATGGCCTTCGACCTGATAGGCAAATCATCGCTGTTCACGACAAAAGGCGATCAGCCCTGGCTGACATTGGACTGGATACTTAACCCGAAGAATTGGGGCTCTGTGTACGAGCAGGCCATCAACGAGCATAAGCAGCGTAAAGGAGTCACTGCATGAGCAGGTTTGTAGATTCATACATCGAGCGCAACGTTCTGGGCTCAATCATGCTGGGAAGGGATGAATTCGCTGATGCAGCTCAGGATGCCATTGAGGGACTGAGCGAAAGCGATTTCACTGTGTATGCGCACAAGGTTGTTCTCAGCACGCTGAAGAAGCTTAACTCAATCGGATCTCCCGTTGACCTGCTGACTGTCACCTCTGACATTGAAGCACGCGGAGAGCTCGACAAGGTTGGAGGATTCGCATACCTGGCGGAAACAACGAAAGACATTCCATCGCTTCGTAACCTGCCTGCGTACGTTCAGAAGCTCAAAGAGTTCACATCAGGTCGCATGATGATTCAGATGCTGCAGGAAGGGATTCAGAAGCTTTCTGAGCCCACCACCGACAGCGTGCATGACATCATCGGCAATATCCAGACCAGAATCGGAGCGATTGAGGCATTCAGCGAGTCAGGAACTCGTCACATACTGGATGGAATTAAGATCGCAATTGACGAGGTTGAGTCAATCATGAACGGAGATATCTGGAAGCACAGGACAGAGCTTGGACTGACAGATATTGACAAGGCTTTTGGAGGATTCAACAACACAGATTTCATCGTTGTAGGCGGTCGCCCTGGCACTGGTAAGACAATGTTCAGCACCACTGTTACTGAGACGGTGGCGCTGAAAAGCAAGAAGCCGGTGATGTTTTTTAGCCTTGAAATGCCTATTGAGCAGATATCTCAGCGGATCGCTTTCCATCGAGCAGGCGTTAGCAAAGAAGGACTGCTTGGGAAAAATGGGAAAGACCAGGATGTCGAATGGGGGAAAGTTGGAGCTTGCCTTCAGGAGTTTGGCAAAGCACCAATCCACATCAACGACAAAACATCCCTGAGCATTCACCAGTTACGCGCTGAAGCTCGCAGGATGCACAAGAAGCTTGGTGGGCTCGGAGTTATCGTAGTCGATTACCTGCAGAAGATGAAGATGACCAATCCGGAAAACATGAACCAGTCAGTTGGTGAGATTGCTACCGGCCTGAAGAACCTTGCAAAGGAATTGCGCTGCCCGGTTATCGCATTGTCTCAGTTGAGCCGTAAGTGTGAAGAACGCGCCAACAAACGACCTCTTAATTCTGACTTGCGAGAGTCAGGTGTTATCGAGCAGGAGGCCGACGTAATTTTCATGGTCTACCGTGATGAGAAATACAACCCGCAAACAGAGTTTAAAGGCGTAACCGAAATCATCTGCACCAAATCACGACACGCCCCTGGCGCAGAGAAAACCTACTACTTCAGCAACAAACACTCTGGTCTTGACCCGTATGCATTCGTTAAAAACGAGCTGCACAGCTATCAGGACGAGTACGATTGTTAGGAGATAATCCATGAACACACGAGACAAAATACTCAACCACCTTGAAACAAACATTCCCACCTCAGCGGCACAATTCGCAAAACTCCTCGGATGCCAGAAATCACATATCAACCTGCTACTGCGTGACCTTATCGCAGACGGTCAGGTTGAGATTGAGCGCATCAGTAAGAGCGTGAAGTATTACCGGCTAGCTTCGCTTCACCATAAGCGAACAGAAGCTGTCATGCAATATCTGGATGAGCACGAAACCGGAATGGCAGTAGAGACATCCACCGCAACCGGAATCGACAAGCGACTCGTTACGAAGATGCTCAAGCACCTTCATGAAAACGGTGAGCTTCATCGTGACTGGTGCCACAAGAACGCATGGGTATACAGCAAGAAGCCGGTATTTAGCTTCGGTGCAGCTAACCCGCTGACTGCATTTATCAACCAGAGATTGAGGGAAGTAAGAGCATGAAAAAGAGACATGCAATAGCTAATTGGCGAATAAGCCTGAATGTAAGCTGCCCAAAATGTGGTCATTACTTTGACTTGACTGATGAGGCGGACTTTTGGGAATGCTCAGGCGTAAATCATGCAGGTCAAGAAAGTGAGGGTTACGAAACTGAATGCCCTGAATGCTCTCATGAATTCGAATGTGAATTCGTTTACTAACACCCCAGCACGCTGATGGAGAGGAATGATGAACAAGAAGAAAGCAGACAAGTTATTTCAGGAAGCAATGATGGCAGTGCACGAAGCAGGTGAAGACCGAGTTAACTATTGCCTCAGTTTTGTACGCGGCTATCTGGATAGCGTTGGCAAAACCGAGATGCTTCATGAGTGGGATGACGGAACCATGCGCGTGAAGATGACAATTGGCGAGCAGGTTCACTGAGGAGGATTTATGGCAAGCATAGTTCATGTAGTCAGTGTTAAGGGGCTAGAAGGTGACATGGAATCGGTGGCGGTATTTAGCTCATATTCAAAGGCAAGATTCTTCGTTCGAAAATACAAAATATCTACATGGGCAATAGAATGTCTTGAGGTTGATGTCGACCCAAATGATTCTGAAGATGGAGAATAATGTGGAGAAGATTGACAGTGACTTTATTGCCCCTCAGGAGCTTGCATACCGTATTGAGAAGGACCCAAACAACGCTGGTTGGTATATGCACAGGGCATATCTTCTTGGTCAGGGGTATTCAGTTGATGACGTATTTGAAATGCCACCAAGGGATTATTCAAAGCCATTCCTGTCAGTTATAGATGGCGGCAAGAGCGGCTTAACTACCACTGACATCTAATTGATGGAGAGGAATATGGACGAATCAAGAAAGGCTTTCGAGCAATGGTGCAAAACAGTAATGACCGACGACGCAGACTTCTGCATGGAATGGGGTGATTACTCAAACCTTAACGTAAGACTTAGGTGGGAGGCATGGCAGGCATCTCGCGCAGCTATCGAGATAAATCTTTCAGACATAGAGTTGGTTACTGACACGCTTACAGCGCCTGGCGATGGGTGGGAAGTTTACGATGCGCAGAAGACTGATAAGGCCATCCGCGAAGCTGGAATCAAAGTGAAGGAGTGAGTATGAGCGAGATGATAACTGGTTCGCTTGTTGGTGCCTGCTCCGGAGCAGCGGTAATCGCATTGATGTGGGATGAAGAGTGGACCCTGAAAAATATTATCAAATACATGGTGGCTTCAATAAGCATTGCATTTGCCATTTATGTCGCGAGGTGAGTATGAGGCATGAACTGAAAATTCTTCCTGAGCATTTCATTCCGGTGCTCGACGGCGTGAAGCTGGCAGAGCTTCGCAAGAACGATCGCAACTTTCAGGTCGGCGATATTCTGACGCTTTACGAATGGAATGGTGAATACACGGGCGACGCATGCGAGCGTGAAATTATTCATGTTGCTGATGTCGGTTCATATCTACCTGGCTATGTACTTCTGAGCATGAGAGACGCCAATGAAACAAACAATCTTCCTTCGGAGTAAGCAGCAACAGCAGTCAGCAATAAACGCCATTCTCGCATCACCTCTCGACAATGATCGGCCCATCACCATTCGAATCTCTGACTACAAACGGAACATTGACCAGAATGCGAAATTTCACGCGCTTTTGGGTGATATCTCACGTCAGGTCACTTGGTGCGGCAAGCAACTTAAGCCTGAGCAGTGGAAGGTATTACTTATTAGCGGTCACGCGGTCGCTACAAAGCATGAGGCTGAAGTCGTGCCCGGGTTAGAGGGTGAGTACGTCAATATCCGCGAGAGCAGCGCAGATATGAGCGTAGGGCGCATGTCGAGCCTCATAGAGTACACGGTTGCGTGGGCTATCGGACAAAACGTCAGGTTCACTGACAGGAGGTACGATTGAAGCGAACGTATTTCTACCACCCTCCAATGACCACCGACGAAGCCAACCAACTAATCACTCTCTACCACTCCCGAAACGTACAAACCACCAAGCACCTAAGTGCTGACCCACGCCTGTGGATAGTCAGAGCCCTGTTGCCAGAGTACGCCAGCGAGCCAAAGGGTAGGAGTCAATATCAACACAGAATGTGGAGTTAGCTATGAGCGCAGAAGAAGACTACATCGAACGTTTCTCTGACCTCATGGAAGATGCAGAAAGCGAAGGAGTCGATGGCATAAACATCATGATGAATTACCTGATGGCTTATGTGGAGGCAATGACAGAGGACGAAGAAGAGCAGGGAATTATCTGGCAGTTAGGCAACAAAGACCTGGTCATTTCCATTGAGCCGGCAGAACAAACAGCGAGGTTTCACTGATGCTTACTCCATGGACTCAAGAGTACGAGCAGCAGAGCATACGTCGAACGTTGTGCGCCGGCTGCAACAAAGACCTTACGCCAGAAGAAACCTATGCATGCTCTGAGTGCGTGGATGAATGGCTGATTTATCGAGATCCGAACGGAGATATCTCAGATGGCAATATACCGGAGCAGTAAATGGCTTCAGGCAGTCAGGGAGATAGATTGCTGCGTTCTGTGTGGTCGATATGGAGTTCAGGCGGCACATCGTAACGAAGGGAAGGGAATAGGACTTAAGGTCGATGACTGTTTAACGGCGGCGCTATGCGAACAATGCCATACGCGCATAGACAACGGAAAGGACATGACCCGGGAAGAACGTAGGGCTGAAATGGACAGAGCCATTGTCCTGACGCTTAAGCAACTGGCGAATGGAGGGAGGTTATCGGTAAGATGAATAAATATCTTTTGCAGCTACCATGGCCGCCATCCAATAACAGGTACTGGCGACACTCACGAGGCATCCACTACATCAGCGATTGGGGAAAGAGATACCGAAAAGAAGTAATCGAAATAATCCAGCAACAACAGCTAGACATCAAAATCACACCTCGCATCAGAATCACCATCCACGCAGCACCTCCCGATAACCGCAAACGAGATTTGGACAATCTGCCCAAAGCCGTTTTTGACGCACTAACCAGTGCGGGCTTCTGGCTGGATGACGGTCAGATAGACGATATGCGCATCAAGCGCTGTCAGGCGGTTAAAGGCGGAATGCTAGTGCTGGTAGTTACTGAGACGTGCGGGAGCTTGCCAATGATTACAGAACTACTGGAGGCCGCATGAAGTGCAAGATTGAAGGTTGCGATCGCGAATGTAGATACATGGAGCAGCAGGTATGCCAAAAGCATTATTTCAGGATGATGAGATATGGGACGTATGAGCTCACCAAGCATGGAAAAGGGAAGGGATTCTCTACTAACGCCAAGGGATACGTGATGATTAAAGAGCCACTTCATCCACTGGCAATGAAAAATGGATGTGTGTACGAACACAGAAAGGTTATGTATGAAAAGTACGGAGAGCAGTTACCACCATGCGAATTATGCGGAAAAACTGTTACCTGGGAGAATGCGCATATTGACCACAAGGATGATCGAGTCAATAACAACGAACCGGATAATCTCAGAGTTTTGTGCAATGCCTGCAATGTGATGCGATCACGTATTCACATCCCATCCCACACCAGAAAAAGAAGCCACGCCATCACGTTCAATGGGGAAACGAAAACCCCAGCAGAATGGTCGCGAGACCCAAGAGTAAGCATCGCCGGAAATACGATTCTGTTCAGGCTCAGGAAAGGTATGAGCGTAGAGCAGGCTCTATTCGGTGAAAAGCTCACACATCGAGGTAAGAAGGCAAATGGCTACCAGCCGAAATACGGTGAGTATCAGCAGAAGCTTAAAGACCTGCGTGACAGCAGAAGTGAGGCAGCATGAGTACC
This sequence comes from Enterobacter sp. DNB-S2, assembly GCF_019443845.1. Lineage (NCBI taxonomy): Bacteria > Pseudomonadati > Pseudomonadota > Gammaproteobacteria > Enterobacterales > Enterobacteriaceae > Enterobacter > Enterobacter sp. DNB-S2. The sequence continues at coordinate 3,969,975 of NZ_CP050520.1, read as the reverse complement.
GTAACTAACATCCAGCAAGTCAAATGGCAGCGTCAGCGCGATATGCATACAGAGCAGGTGCTGATTGGCAAAGAGCAGGAGCTTGAGCGCAGCCTTGAGTATGTACGCGAGCAGTTGCGGGAAGTGCGTAACCGGCTTGGTACGAATAAGCCAGACCATGACCCGGAGGCGGCGTAGATGAATACTAAAATGCGAATCATCAAGGCGATTGGCCTAAGTAAATTCTCTCCGCGGTGGCTAAAGGTGCTGTGCCTACAGGCAACAATGAATGAAATCCAGGCTCATGTGACAAAAATATTTGATGGCGCCGACCTATCAAAGCTGACTCCTGAGCAAAGGATGTCTATTCAGGCGTGTGTAGACAAGATGAATGTTGCCAGAGGTAAGGGGATGCAGGCATGAAACACACTCCTATATTCAGCATGGTCAACTTCGTCGACGACGCTCATTTCCGCCGCGTATGGAAGCACCCAAAGAAAGCTATCAACTCACGTCAGAAAGCATGGGTTCACTACATGCTTCAGGTATGGGGCAAGGTTAACGCCGGTGATGATTCTCCTGGTGGTGCAATCAACGTTATCGGCCGCCTGATGATTCGTAGCCAGTGGAGTGATGACAAGGCCAAACAGATTGAGTCTGTCGTCATGCGACTGTACGAAGAAGATGGACTGCGTGGAGATGCGCTCTATAAGAAAGCTCGCGAACTGGTCATCCCTCAATCATCGTTCAGCAGCATCATCGCTCTCGCCAAAGAATCCGATGATGCTGCTTTTGTTGAACGTGTGATGGTCAAGACGTTTCACCGTGAAAGCCCCGTCCGCGATGTAGCTATTAAGCGATATTGCAATCGCAATTGCACGCAAGATATCGCCAGGCTGATGAATGCAGTCACCGGAATGGATATCCAGTCATGCAGGCGAAGGGTTGTCTGGTGCGAGAATGTGCTCGATTCTGAAATCTTTTATGCGATGAGGCGCGAAATTGAGAAGGAATTTCCACAGGCAGCATAATTTTTAGGTAAATTGTCCTAAATAACTTGCCACCGCGAAATGGAAGTAGTACATTTTGTGTATGCTCGGAGCAAAAGCGAACTGAGCAGCAGGTAAGACCGCAAAGCCTAAACACTTTTACCGGCACTGTATTAAAAATGCCCTGAGTTAATAGCTCGGGGCTTTTTGCGTTTTAAGCACGACCTTTCTGAAAGCGCATCCCACCAAATACCAGACAGACAATAGAGGAAGGCATGATAAATCTTTACGATCCTGTACACCCCGGTGAATTCATCAGGGAAATGTTCATGGAACCGTTCGAAATACCTGCCGCAGAGTTAGCTGATAAGCTTGAAGTATCACAATCTGCATTAAGTAGATTGCTCAATGGAAAAACTGATCTTAGTTATGAGATGGCTCTTCGACTATCTAAAGTTATAGGCCGCTCTGCAGAGTCGTGGGTTAATATGCAGGCTCAGTACAGCCTCTCGAAAAGTCGTAAAACTTTATCCGAGACGCTAGAACACCTTCATCCGATGTTTCCATAAATAGTTAGCGATGGCTAACTCAGGTCTGTGTAACCGCAATGCTGTAATTTCTTTATTAACCAATAGGAACTAACCATGTACGCATTAAAAACAATTAATGGGAATGTTGAGAGATCAGTTGTTCTCGGAGCTAGCTACTCTCTTCAGTTTGAGCCGCAGGATGGTCAGGTAAGAAGCAATAAGCTAGCGATAGTAACTGGAGATGATGAGTCTCACGGATATGAGATATCCCACGATACTGAGGCGTTTATCACCACTGTTGAAGGAAAGACTGTCAGGGTCGTAAATCGCACTACAAAGCTACCCCATGCTTTTGGGGCTTGATCATTACAAAGCGTCTATGCCTGGGCGCTTGATAATGACCAAAAGAAAACCCGCTCAATGGCGGGCTTCGTGAAAATGGGCGACCGTAAGTAGTTGGAGCTACCTGCGGCCATCTTGCTCATGATTGGACTCACGAACAAAGACCGAGGCCCATATCGTCTGATCAGACGCCATGACCATAGATCGGATTTGTTCAGCAGACAATTACCTAGATTCTTAATTTTGAACAAATCCTCACTACTGTGAGGTAAGACATGAAGATGCCAGAAAAACATGACCTGTTATCCGCTCTCATGGCGGTGAAGGAACAAGGCATCGGAGCCATCCTAGCGTTTGCAATGGCGTACCTTCGCGGAAGATATAATGGCGGTGCGTTTACTAAGACGGTAATCGACGCAACGATGTGCGCCATTATAGCCTGGTTCGTGAGAGACCTTCTCGACTTCGCCGGACTGAGTAGCAACCTTGCCTATATCGCAAGTGTGTTCATCGGTTACATCGGTACTGACTCGATCGGCGCGCTAATCAAACGCTTCGCTGCTAAAAAAGCCGGAGTCGATGATGCAAATCAGCAGTAACGGAATCACCAAACTTAAACGTGAAGAAGGCGAGAAGCTTAAGGCCTATCTCGACAGTCGCGGCATACCAACAATCGGTGTTGGTCATACCGGGAAGGTTGACGGCAAGCCAGTTGCCCTTGGCATGACCATCACAGCAGATAAATCATCTGAGCTTCTGAAAGGTGATCTGCAATGGGTGGAAGATGCAATCAGCAGCCTTGTGCGCGTTCCGCTTAATCAAAACCAGTACGATGCTTTGTGCAGCCTGATATTCAATATCGGCAAAACAGCATTTGCTGGCTCTACAGTGCTTCGTCAGCTCAACCTGAAGAATTACCAGGCTGCCGCTGATGCATTCCTGCTATGGAAGAAGGCCGGCAATGATCCCGATATCCTTCTCCCTCGGAGACAGCGAGAAAGAGCGCTGTTCTTATCATGAGCAGACTAACCGCAATCATCATTGCCGTAATCGCCTGCATCATCGTCTCGCTTGGCTGGGCTGTTAATCACTACCGTGACAACGCCATCACTTATAAAGACCAGCGCGATAAAGCTCAATCACTTGCAGAGCAGCGGCAGAACACCATTAACGACATGCAGGTGCGCCAGCGCGACGTTGCCGCCCTCGACGCCAAATACACACAGGAACTAGCAGATGCAAAAGCTCAAAATGATGCTCTGCAGCGCAAGCTTGATAATGGCGGCAGGATGCTCGTCAAAGGCCGCTGTCCAGTGCCAGCCTCAACCCAAACCACCGGCTCCTCCAGCCTGGGCAATGATGCCACCGTCGAACTCTCTGACGTTGCTGGACGAAACGTTCTCGGTATCCGCTCCGGAATCATCAGCGACCAAACATCCCTGAGAGCGCTGCAGGAATACATTAAAACCCAATGCCTGAAATAGCCGCATAAGGAATCCTCATGCTTAAGCCAAAAATCACTTTTGATTCCTACAGAAAAAGATGGAGATGCCAGACCATTGTTCAGTGGCCTGGGGAAAAGTGTTTTGTAACTGGCGTGGGAACGACGATTAAGGGTTCATATGCTCGATGGAAGGTTTTGCAAAGAATCTGCGACAGAAGAGGCCCAGAGTAACCCACCATAGCGCTACATCTTCGCTGCTTACCTGCATTAGCCTTGACTGCAGCTCCTCCTTTCTGCAAGAGCGTGCAGGTTATTCGAAAAAGATGATACCGCGTCACAGCATTGCGGGATGTCTGTGGCGTTCATAGCTGCCTTCTCAAGCAGTGGTAGAAGAATTGAGAGTGCAATACAGAGCATTCTTTCGAGAATGTTCAATATTGCAGCAAGTTTTATGTGTGCGCCTACGGGCGGGATATTCACTATTCAGCAGGAAATTCTAAAATGACCAAACGCGTCGTATCTCAAAATGGTTCAACAACCACCGTTGCAACATCATCTGACCTTCCTGTAGCCGCTACTGCAAGCACTGCTGGCGTGGTTAAGCAAATGACCTTCACAGCTCAGCTCACTGCCGCGCCAACACAAGCAGACTTCAACGCACTGCTGACTAAGCTGATCGCATCAGGCCAGATGGCATCCAGTTAAAGGGGTTGTTATGGCTACGGCAAGATTGCATTGCAAATTCTCAGTACGGTGGTGGGTAAAGCCATTGGTATATCTAGCCAAAGGTTTCTGCTTAATCACCAGGAAAGATGTTGATGAAAGCAAATTCTGTAGCTTCATCTGCAAACACGGCATTAAAAAGGAATTCACCACCGAGAGGTGCTAGGAATGTCTCTTTATCCATTTGGGCGTGCACCAGGTGAGAAAGGCGCACCGGGAACGCCATCAGTAAGGCAGAAATCAGAGTGCTACTTCTCAGGACTGAATCTGGTTATCCCGACAACGGCAACCAACCTGATTAACCTGATAAAATCTCTACCACACACTGGTAGCCTGTCGCCGTTCTTCAACACGACAACGAACAAGTTCAACGTGTTCAATCTCGATACGACTGTAACTTTCAAAGTGAACGTCATTGGCGCATGGAGTGGGTCATCCACAAACCGAAGCATGACCATCGACTTCCCACAGACGAACGGTAACACGCTGAGTAAAACGCGAGACGCACAGGTAACGGTTGATGCTCTGTCATTTCCGACATTTTTCAGCGTCGACAAAGACGGCAACCTGGCGACTAACGGTAGCGACATCACCATCGTATCGAACGGCGCAACGTTCACTGCAACAGCCATCTTGTTGGTGGCTGAACAGATGATCCCCTCCTCATAGGTGGCATATGACATTGACTAACGTCTCAGTAACCAAAGGTGGCTGGGTTCAGGTATACGCAGGAACAAACGCAGCTACCGTAGTGGTATCCGGATTCTCTGGTGAGATTTGCCAGTCAGCCGCTCAACCATCAAACACATTAATCGGGCTGCCATTCGATGACTCATCCCTGATTCGCTATATCTACAATTCCACTGCCGGTGATCCTGTATGGGTTAAACCATACGATGACGGCATTGTGATTGTTAACGCATAAAGAGAAATGAAATGGCAAACACTATGCATTATGAGCTTTTGGTATTAGCAAAGGGAAATGATGAATATGAGCTTGTTGGGTGCTTAAGGGACCCATCGCCTGAGATGGATGATAATTTCATCTATGCGTTTGCAGACACAAAATCCCCATCAATAAACGCTGTAAAAATCGATGCGATTAACGCATTTAAAGTTGTAGCAATTTACGAGAAATAACATGGCAAAGCTCACCGACAAACAAGAGCTGTTTGCCCGTGAGTTCATAGTTGACCTCAATGCCACTCAGGCAGCCATAAGGGCGGGCTACAGCGAGAAGTCATCCCGCAACCAGGGCGCGAGGATGATGGCAAATGATGACATTTTAGACCGCATTGCTGAGCTTAAGGCTGAGCGCAATGAGCAAGTAGGCGTAGACGCTGCTTACGTATTGCGGCGCCTAACTGAAATCGACCAGATGGACGTTATCGACATCTTGCTAGCCAATGGCGAACTCAAGCCGATTAAAGACTGGCCTAAGGTATGGCGAACAACACTATCAGGCATGGATGTTGTCGAGATGGCATCTGCTGACAGCGCTGCCCTACTGAAGAAAATCAAATGGCCTGACAAGGTGAAAAACCTTGAGTTACTCGGCAAGCACGTAACAGTGCAGGCATTCAAAGAGCAGGTATCTAGTGAGGTCACTGGTAAGAATGGCGGCCCTATTCAGTACGCCGACATTACCGAAGAAGAATTGGATGAACGCTTGAAGGAGCTTGGTCATGGCAGACACAGATCACAGCTCGCTGAGAAACAGGCAGACTCTTGAAGCATATAAGCGCCGGGCCATAAAAGAAGCTCGCGAAAGCCTGATGGGTTTCACGCTCTACACCAACCCTCAGTATGAAACAGGATGGTTTAACGAGTTACTTTCGGCCGAACTGGATAACTTCCTGGTAGAAGCTGAGCAAGGGCTAATGCCTCGCCTGATGATATTTGCTCCGCCGCGATCTGGTAAGAGCGAGAAAGCATCGCGCCGCTTCCCGGCTTATGTATTGGGTAAGCATCCAAACTGGAACGTCATAGCCTGCTCATACTCGTCTGACCTAGCAAACCGAATGTCGCGTGACACTCAGCGCATTATTGATTCCGATCGCTACAAAGAAGTCTTCCCTAACGTGCGACTAAACGGCTCCAACATCAGGACGGTAGCTGGCGGTGCAATTCGTACAGCTGAATTGTGGGAAACTTTATCCGCTGATGGTCGTCTTCACGGTGGCTCTTATCGAGCTGCAGGTGTTAATGGTGGCATCACCGGGCAGGGTATGAACATCGGAATCATTGATGACCCGGCAAAGGATTACAAGACGGCATCATCTCCAACCTACCAGGAAGCGGTGATTGACTGGTATGACACAACATTCTTCACACGTGCTGACCCGAAGATAAACGGCATCATCATCATTCTTACCCGCTGGCATCAGGATGACCTGGCAGGTCAACTCCTCAAGATGGCTGAGGCAGGCGGTGAGCAATGGCGCGTGGTTAGCTTCCCAATGGAGGCTGAGAAAGAAGAGATTCACGAGCTGAATGGCAAAACCTATCTCTTACGCAAGACTGGTGAAATCCTGTTTCCTGAGCGCATGCCGCAGGAGTTCGTCGACAAGGCCAAGCAGCGTGGCTCACTGGTATGGAATGCTCTGTATCAGCAGCGACCAACAGCGAAAGGCGGCGGACTCATCAAGTCAGAATGGTTCGGTGAATACCGCGAGCTCCCGGTGATGAAATTCAGGGCCGTGTATGGCGATACCGCGCAGAAGACCAAAGAGGCTAATGACTTCTCAGTGTTCGAGCACTGGGGGTTAGGCGTTGATGGTTACATGTACCTGATAGATATGATTCGCGGGAAGTGGGAAGCCGATGAGCTGAAGCGCCGCGCGGTTGCGTTCTGGTCGAAGTGCAAAATGCTCCGTAACGGACCTCTGCGCCACATGGCAATCGAAGACAAGGCATCTGGTACCGGACTCATTCAAAGCATTCGCAAAGACGCCCTATGCCCCGTTAAAGCCATTCAGCGAGACAAGGACAAATACACTCGCCTGATGGATACGCAGGGCTATATCGAATCCGGCTATATCAAGCTTCCAGCCAATGCAGACTTCATCAACGATTTTCTGGTGGAAATGGAAGCGATCAACCCTGACTTCAATACGCATGATGACCAGCTCGACCCAATGATGGACGCCATCACCGAGATGAAGGGTAAAGCTGGCATCCTGTTCCATATTCCTGACGAGATACTCCAATGACAAGACGCAAGCAAACAGCGCAACCCACTCGACAGGGACTAGCAAAAATCACGCAGATGCATCTTGATAATGCCTCTGTAGCAAATGACGAGACGCCGTACGCTGAATTTAAACGATATGAACCGCTTCCCGGGGTAATCCCTGAGGCGAAAAAGGAAGCCACTCTGGCGATGGATGCAACGCCGTACGATGTGCTTAACAGCATGTCTATCGGCACAGAGTATTCAGGCTTCCGTGGTTATCCGGTTCTGGCTGCCATGTCTCAGCAGGTCGAGTATGCGAACATGCATACAGTTATGGCCGACGAGATGACGCGTAACTGGATTGAGGTTAAAAGCCGCAAAGACGGTGATGAAGATATCGACCTGATGGAGCAGGCGCTCGTTAAGTACGACGTGAAGCGCTTAATTCATGAAGCTGTTAAGCAGGACTCCATGTTTGGCGTGGCGCATATCTACGTTGACACCGGAGCGAGTGAGATAGAGCTTGAGAAGCCTCTATTCCTCGACCCTCGAAAGATACCAAAGGGCTCGCTGAAGGGTCTGCGCTGCGTCGACCCTACGTGGATTTACCCGGCGATGTATAACACGCGCTGGCCTCTGTCTGACAACTACTACAAGCCGCAAGCATGGTTTGTCATGGGGCAGACGGTTCACGAGTCACGCTTCATCGACATTATCAGCCGGCCAGTACCAGACATCCTCAAGCCATCATATTCGTTCGGCGGACTGTCGCTGACGCAGTTGATGGAGGATTACGTTACAGACTGGCGAGATGCCAAGAAGAACGTCATCAAGATTCTCCGCACGCTGCGCATGAGAGCACTGAAGACCGACATGGATGCTCGCCTGCAGGAGCCAGGGCAGTTCGATAAGCGCATCCAGATGTTCACCAAGTATCAGGACAACTTCGGTGTGTGGGCTATTGACCGCGAGGAAGACCTGCTCCATATGCAGACCTCCCTCAGCGAATTGTCCAACCTGTTGTCCAACTATCAGGACCAGATGTGTATCCCGGCTCGCATCACCAACCTGAAGCTCCTGGGGAACGCTCCAGCGGGTTTAAATGCATCAGGTGACTCCGAGCTTGAGACGTGGCACGAAACTATCTCAGGGATGCAGGAGCGAGATATACGACGTGCTCTGGAAAACATCTTCAAGATTATCCAGCTCTCCGAATTTGGCGAAATCAAAGAGGACATCTATTTCGAGTTCCGTCCACTGGATGAACTGAGCGAGAAAGAGAAATCCGAGATTGCCAAACTGAAAGTAGAAACGGTCACTACCGCCGCTGACTCACAACTAGTCAATTCTGAAGAGGCTCGTGATGCTCTGAAGGGTATTGAAGGCGCTGGCTTCGAAAATCTGGATGGTGATTATGAACCGGAAGAAGACGAAGAGTCTGAAGCCAGTGAACTACAACGCGGGCAACATCAGGTGGTACCAGAAAGAGCTGCTCAGAACGATTCGTGAGATGAACGATGATGTGAAGGCTGAGATAGTCACCATCATGCGAGATAACCCGCTGGCAATGGATATGGCGATGGATGCTAACCCGGTTGACCTGGTGAAGCGCGCCATATCCTCACTGGCTAAGAAGTGGATAGACAACTTCATCAGGAAGGCGATTCCGGTTTCCGATGAGGTGGCAGATAAGACGCTTGAGGCTGTCGACCGTGGCATACTCGCATCTGCCCGCAAAGACTCACTGGTTATCAACCTGCAATGGACAGACGCCATGCTGCAAAAGCGTGACGCCATCATTGCTGAAAACGTGTCTCTGATTCGTTCGATACCTGAGAAATACTTCACAGAAGTCGAGTCGATGGTGTTCCGGTCTATCACCAAGGGTGGTGACCGCAAGCAACTGGCTGATGAGATTGAGCGCGAGTTTGGCAGGCGTCATGGCATCACCAGGCGTCGCGCTGAGTTCATCGCCCGCGACCAGGTACGCAAGGCTACCAGTGCGCTATCAAATGCACGACAACAGGCGGCAGGAATTAAAAAAGGCATCTGGCTTCATAGTGGTGGCGGAAATCAACCACGACACAAGCACGTACAGGCTAATGGCAAAGAGTTCGACCTCGATAAGGGGCTTCCAATTGGAGACAAAGGCCAGTATGTGCTGCCAGGCGAGGAGCCAAACTGCGGTTGCACTTGGAAGCCGGTACTTCCCTTCTAAGGACATAAAATGCAAGAGCTTGTCGTTTGCACAGAGAGGAATAACCCCGCAGTGCCTTTTGGGTGCGTTGTGCGAGGTACTCATTATGATGGCGAGACATGTGAAATTGATATGGGGAATGGTGATGTGGTGGAGATAAGGGGTTTTATTCCATACATGACATTCCTTGAAATTAACTCGATCATCATCGAAAAGCATATAAGCAAGAAAAGACTATAACAGGCCACCTAAGGGTGGCCTTTTTATTGCCTGAAGAAAGGTAATCCAATGCCAGTACATCAAAAAGACGGCTCCTGGTGGTGGGGATCAAAAGGTCCGTTCCCATCAAAAGAAAAAGCCGAAGAAGTAGAGCGAGCGGCATACGCGAACGGCTACGCCAAAGACTCTGCATTCGCATTCGACAGGGCGAGCGTGCGCACCTATGACGCGGATGGAAAGCTTCACGTAGAGCTAACCCCAATCAGCAAGGCTAATGTCTGCGTTTACTACGGTCGCGAGATTCCAGGCTGCGATGAGTTAGGACTCATTCCTGATAAAGCATATCGCCTCCTGCGTGACCCTGAAGAGCTGCGCAAGGCCGCAGACACATTCAACAACCAACCGCTGCTGAACACGCACATCGCCGTGTCAGTGCTTGACCCACCGAAAGAGGCAATCATCGGCTCTACCGGTGAAAGCGCTGAATTCGACGGAACCTACCTGAAAAACTCTCTCGTCATTTGGGATGTGAATTCCATCATCGGCGTGGAGAACAAGCAGCAGCGAGAAATTTCATCCTCATACCGCTACCGGCTCGATATGACCCCAGGCGAGTACGAGGGAGAGGCATACGATGGCGTCATGCGTGACATCGTTTGTAACCACGTGGCAATCGTGCCATCGGGTCGTGCAGGCCCGGATGTATTTGTTTACGACTCACAACCGACAGGACTCAAACTGATGTCAAAAATCAAATCACTCATGACCCTCATCCGGCCATACCTGGCTAATGATGAGAAGTCCGAAGAGGTAGAAAAGAAAGTCGAAGCCATCATCAAAGATGAAGACGAAGACAAGAAGAAAACCGCCGAAGACGAAATGACCGAGGAAGAGAAGAAAAAGCTCGCCGAGGACGAAGAAGCGGAGAAGAAAAAGGCTGAAGACGAAGCCGAAGAAGAGAAAAAAGAGAAAGAAAAAATGGCAAACGACAGCAAGTTAGCGATGGATGCAGCGGTTAAAGCTGTTGAGCAGCGCTTCATCGACCTGCGTAAAGCTGAGCGCGATGTGCGTCCAGTGGTGGGTGAGCTGGCCTGTGACAGCGCAGAGGAAGTGTATCGCACCGCCCTGAAGCAACTTGGCTGTGATGAGCACGCTTCAATTCCTGCCGCTGCACTGAGCTCTGTATTCAAAGCCTATGCGCGCCAGCCGTCATCCATGGCGCAGGACTCCGCAGTTATCACCACGTCTTCTCGTGAAAACGTAAAACACTTCTTTGAGGGCACTAAATAATGGCTTTCCAGACAAGCGTTAATATCTACTCTGGCGTTGGTCAGGCTGGTCAGCCTGCTTCTAACAGCCCAATCATTGCTGCTGCAGGCGGTCCTGGTGCATATCAGGCAGGCTCAAGCGGCCTGGTCATGGCGCGTTTCGCATGGCGTGACGGCACTAACCCACTCCTGCTGAACAACACCGGCACCGGCAAGCCTGTTGGCTTCGTCTACAACAACGCAAACGCCACGATCACCTATTTGCAGAACTCCAGCATGACTATCCCTTCTGGCCGCGAAGCATCTCCGGTGGTTGGTGGTGACTTCTGGGCTCTGTCTGCTACTGACGCGACTGTGGGTCAGAAAGTGTTTGCGGTACTGGCTGACGGCACCCTGAAGACCGGTGCAGCTGGCGCAACCATCTCCGGTGCTGTTGAAACCGACTGGTACGTGGCTAGCCCTGCAACAACCGGCAATCTGTTAATCATCTCTACCTGGAGCAAAGCATAATGCCTCAACTGACTCAGGCTGATTTCGCTGCCTTTAAAGCGGAAGCCGAATCTCGCGGCATTGTTCTGCCGGCATCGGTAACTAAACTCGCAATGGATGCTGACCCTCAGCCGGGTCTGGGCGCAAACGGCGGCATTCCTGCAGTAGTATCAACCTTCATCGACCCTGAAATCGTGCGCACCATCTTCGCTAAGCAGAAGGCGACCGAGATTCTTGGCGAGAAGAAAAAAGGCTCATGGGCTCAAGACACCATGATGATCCAGCGCGTTGAGCAATCCGGTGATGTTGTGGCGTATGACGACTATAGCGAGCAGGGTGCCAACCAGGTAACTTCTCGTTGGGAAAACCGTCAGGTGTTCCGCTACCAGACCATGGTTACTTACGCTGAACTGGAGCAGGAACGTTATGGCCTGGCGATGCTGCCATACGTCGCAGAGAAACAACGTGCTGCAGCATGGACTCTGAACCAGGCGCAGAACAAGTTCTATTTCTACGGCGTATCTGGCCTGCTGAACTACGGAATCCTGAACGACCCGTCACTTCCGACTCCAATCACTCCAGCGACTGTTGGAGGCGTAACCCTGTGGAAAGACAAGCAGGTTATCGATATCTACAACGATATCCTGGCGCTGTACGCAGATCTGATTGCTCGTACCAACGGCGCAGTAGGCGATGGTGTTGATATGGCCTCGCCTCTGGTTCTGGCAATGTCTCCAGCCGCATCTGTTTGGTTCAAAAAATCAAACGAAATCTTCGGTAACTCTGTCGAGAAGATGGTTAAAGACACCTTTACGAACATTCGTATCGAAGTGGCTCCTCAGTACAGCACTGCGGCCGGTGAACTGGTTCAAATGTTCGTTGAGACCGCTCAGGGACAAGAGGCTGGTTACTGCGCATACAGTGAAAAACTGCGTGCTCACCCAATCATCACTATGGCATCAAGCTGGAAGCAGAAACACTCCGGCACCACCTACGGCGCGGTTATTACTCAGCCGTTCCTGTTCGCTCAGCTCCTGGGGGGTTAATCGATGGCTAAGCCTTCAACCTACGTTATTGGTTGCAAACTTCCAAATGGCCTGTCATTCCGTCATGGTGATCAGACGATCACCCTGGCGGGTGCCAACTCTTCTGAGCTAATTAACGGGTTTGGCATGACAAAAGGTGTGCCATCTGAAGCTTGGGAAGCTTTCGAGAAGAATCACAAGGACGCGCCATTCATTCGCAATGGCATCGTCTTTGCTGTCACTGATGAGAAATCAGCAGCAGATGCTTCTCTGGAGCGCGCACGACAGAAAACAGGCCTTGAGCAGGTTAACGCCAAAGATGCAGGCGTGGAGCCAGATAAAGAGGAATAAGCCATGGCTGTCGTGACTCTGGATATTGCCAGTTTCCGCGCCATGTACCCTGAATTCTCCAACGTTCCAGATGCAATCCTTCCATTCCTGTTTGACCAGTCCACTGACTATCTGAATAACACCGATTACTCACTCGTAGATGACGTCGTGAAGCGAGAGCGTTTGCTCTACATGCTCATGGCGCATCTGGCGTATGTGCGTTACGGCGACAATCGAGGTCGTGGCGGTTCAGGAATGGTTGGGCGCATTGCATCAGCTACTCAGGGCAGCGTGTCGGTTTCATCTGACCTCGGCCCTATTGAGTTCAGGTATGCGTGGTATACGCAGAGCCCATATGGCATGGACTTCTGGCAGGCGACGAAAGTCTACCGGATGGCTAATTACTATCCTGGAGATAACTATGTCTGACGGCCTCGATAAGTACCTGGAAGGAATGGCTGAGCGACTCAATGCCACTGAGGTAAGGGCTGGTTTTCTCGGCGGCTCTACCTATCCAGACGGAACCAGCGTCGCGATGGTTGCCACTCGTAATGAGTACGGTGACCCGGCAAACAATCAGCCTCCACGCCCATTCTTCCGCAATGCAATCGCTGACAAGCAGGAAGAGTGGAAGAAGACGATTGAGCGCGGACTTGCTTCAGGTCTTGATTCCAGAACGGTGCTTGAGGTCGTCGGCGCTCAGATAAAGGGTGATATTCAGGAGTCGATTGCCACGCTCATTGAGCCTGCGCTCTCCGAAGTCACGCTTGAGCGACGCAGAAACAGGAAAGTAATGCCTAACCAGTCAGATAAGCCTCTCGTCGACACCAGGGTGATGATTGGCGATGTTAACTACGAGGTTACCTGATGAACCTGCATCAAATTGTTCGCGGGGCGATCACAACGGTTAACCCTGACGTCCCAGGCGTGCTGAAAGTGAATAGCGGATTCACAACCGCGCCAGGCGGAAAGCGCGTGCAGTCATATACCGATGTGGATGTGATTGTGCAGATGCAGTCTCTGTCATCCACCGACCTGAAGCAGGTTGATGCGATAAACGTTCAGGGGATTCTGCAAAGCGCCTATCTGAATGGAAACTTCAATGGTATTAACCGCCCAGAGCAACAGGGTGGAGACATGCTGATTGTTGATGGCAAGACATGGCTGGTAGTGAAAGTGGCAGAGCTTTATCCAGACTGGTGTCACCTGATTGTTAACCTGCAGAGGTCACCATGACAGCCACAGTAGACATCACCGAGCTTGACCTGCGCATTGCGCTGCAGGCGTTTCTGATGGATATCACCGGCCTCACCATAGACAACGTGTTGGTAGGTCAGCAGAACCGAACGCCCCAACCACTTGGCGACTACATCATCTTCACTCCACTAAAGCAGATTGGCCTATCTACAAACCGCGTCAAATACGACGATAACGGCGTGTATGGCGAAGGTAAGCAGCTCAACCAGCGCAGCACCCAATGGCCTTGCCAGATTGACTGTTACGGCGAGAATGCAGCGGATAACGCTGCAATCATCGGCACGCTAATCCGCTCAGACTTTGCCTGTGAATGGTTCAGACAAAACGGCAACGTCATCACCCCTCTTTACTGCTCAGACCCTCATCAGACAACGATGATAAACGGCGAGCAACAATACGAAGGCCGCTGGACGATGGAATTCATCGGGCAATTCAACCCGTCTGTTACCACACGCCAGGACTTCATGGACAGCATTACAGTCGGCGTTATTGCCGCAGATTTAAAATACCCACCGGAGAGTGCATAAATGGCAATCCCATTACGCAAAGATATTCAAATCAATCCTGGAGTGCTGCCAGCGGGCGGTTCAGCGCTTGATCTGAATGGCCTTATCCTTACCGACAGCGCTTATGCTCCGGTGGGGAGTGTTATCACATTCACGAACAAAGAAGATGTAGCGGCCTATTTCGGTAGTGCATCGGCTGAATTCAGCATGGCTGAAGTTTATTTTCAGGGCTACGACAATTCCACCAAGACCCCGGGCTCATTGCTGTTTGCACGGTTTAACCCGGCGGATGCAGCGGCGTGGTTGCGCTCTGGCTCAATGGCGGCCGTGACCTTAGACCAACTCAAATTGCTGAGCGGTGTTCTGACCCTGACCGTTGACGGCACAGCGCACACATCAGCCAGTATTGACCTGAGCACAGCAACAAGCTTTGCCATGGCCGCTGACCTGATTGAAACAGGCATCGGCTCAAGTGTTACGGTAGAGTACGATACAACGCAGAAGCGCTTCATCATCACCAGCGCGACCGACGGCGCAGCCAGCACCATTACCTACGCAACAGGAACTCTGTCTGCAGGCCTAAAACTGACAGCCGCTACCGGCGCTCAGTTGTCTCAGGGAGCAGATGCTGCAGTAGTCACTACGGCGATGCAGTCAGTGCTTGATAGCTCTCAAAACTGGGCAATCTTCACCACTTCATTCACGCCGACCGAGCAGGAAGCGCTTGACTTCTCCGCCTGGGTTAACGGCCAAAATTACCGGTTCGGCTATGTGCCGTTCACGCTGGAGGAATCAGCGCTGGTATCTGGCTCAACTGATACACTGGCGTACAAAATCATCAGCACTTACGACTATTCCAACGTAATCCCTGTTTACGGAAATCAGTCGCATGCAGCTAGCGTGATTGGTTATGCCGCATCTCTTGACTTTGACCGCCAGGAAGGACGCGTTCCATTCAAGTTCCGCTCCCTAGGCGGCTTGCTGCCGGAAGTGACCACATCAGCAAATTACGACGCGCTGATTGCCAACGGTTACAACTTCTACGGCGCGTACACTGCGAATAACTACGACACCCGTTATTGGGCTGACGGCACCATTACTGGTGACTTCAAGTGGTTTGACTCATTCTGCTTCCAGATTTGGCTGAATGCCAACCTGATGCAGGACGCTATCGAGCTGTTCCAGTCCAACCGCAGCATTCCATACAACGCGCGCGGTAAGGCGATCATCGAAGCATCTTTCTCCGATACGCTGAATCAGGGCATCACCTTTGGCGGCATCCGAACTGGCGTAACGCTGTCCAGCTCTCAGATTTCCGAGATTCAGAACGCAGTTGGCGCTGACATCTCTCCATCGCTGATTGCTAAGGGTTACTACCTGTACATTGCAGACGCCACCCCTACGCAGCGTCAGGAACGCACAAGCCCTAGCATGACCCTGTGGTACTGCGACGGTGGTTGCGTACAGAAAATCACTCTCGCAAGCATTGAGGTGCAATAAATGTCCAACACTATTACAAGCGCTGATTCAATCTTTGCCCTCACTGTTACCAACCTGTTCCCCAGCGCTCAAACGCTGGAAGGATACGCAGCGGACGCGATGTTTGCTCTGGGTGATACAGAAATGGCGGTTTCCGTCCGTGGCGCCGACGGCAAGCTCTCTGGCGGTTTCGTTTTCGGTGAGTATCTGCAGACGATCACAATCATGCCTGACAGCCCGTCTCGCGACCTGTTCGAGACCTGGCAGTTAACTTCGCTGACCTCAAAGGCGGTATTCCGCTGCAACGCAACAATCATCCTCCCGGCGATTAGTCGCAAATTCACACTGACCAACGGCATTCTGCAACGCGTAAAAGCTATCCCTGATGCGCAGCGCGTACTGCAGGCAATGACCTTCCAGATTAACTGGGAATCAGTCGTGGGCGAAGCGTACAACGCATAAGGACTAACATGGCACGCAAAGAGATTTTCTACACCGTCGAAGATAAAGGCCGTGACAATGGGAAGGTTTTCTATATTCGCGAAATGTCAGCTACTCAGGCTGAGTGGTGGGCAATTCGTGCCGGACTGGCAATGGCTAAAAACGGCGTTAATCTTCCGGATAACTTTTCAGATATGGGTATGGCAGGCATGGCGAAAGTCGGCCTCGAAATGGTGGCTAAAATCCCTCCAGAGGATGCACGGACTCTCCTGGACGAGCTGATGAAGTGTGTTCAGGCTGTTCCAGACCCAGCCAATCAGAGTGTTAAGCGCAACCTGATTGACGATGACACTGAAGAGGTTATGACCCGCCTGAAACTTCGCGGAGAAGTCTTTAAGCTGCACGTCGATTTTTTGACCGCCGCCGCCAGCTAGACATCCCTCCGGTAATGGGTCAGCAAATCGCTGGCCTGACCGACTATGCCAACGTACCTAAAACAATAGCGACCGTTCTGTCGTCGGGTAAATGTTCTCTGACGGAACTGAGCACAACGCTTGGCGTAGAGGATTTATGGTGGTGGCTTGAGATAATCACAGTCGACAATTACAACCAAATGGTCATCAACAGGGCTCAGGAGAATGGCTGATGCCAACGATTATTGACTCACTGGTAGTCACTCTTGGTCTTGACTCTTCCGGATTCAAGAAAGGCCAGACAGAAGTAAAAAAAGGCCTGGACGATACCAGAAAGAATGCTGACCAGACAGCTAAAGACATGGAGGCCGCAGGTAAAAGAGCGGCCTCATTTTTTGGCTCAATCCGAACAGAATTACTTGCGCTGGTAGGCGTTACTTTATCGGCGCAGGGTATCAAGACCTTCATCACCAACATGACATCAGATTTGATGCGGTTGGGGATTGAATCTCGCGCTCTGGATATCTCAGCTAAGTCTCTTGATGGATGGGAGAGAGCAGCGGCGGCAGCCGGCTCAACTGCAGAGCGCATGGCAGGCACGCTGGGTAACTTCCAGAAGACGCTGACAAACATTCGCACCGGTGGCGGACAGGACGATCCGCTTTTCGGCGCTCTGGCCTCATTCGCCGGTGCAACAGGCGCTAACTTCGACTACCAGAACGACAACGCCGAAAAAATCATGCGCAAGATTGCCGGCAACTGGGGCAAATTGAGCAAAGACGCTCAGCGCAGATTTGGTGGCATGTTTGGGTTTGATAATGCCACTCAGCAGGGGCTTGCAAATGGTTCTCTTGTTCAGGATGCAGACAAGTTCACGAAGACATCCCGTGCAACCGAAGAGGCGACCAAAAAGGCGCTGGAATTTAACCGCCGCGTAGAAGAAATGAAGCTGAGATTATCAGCTGCATCTCAGGTGTTATTTGAAGCCCTGCTGCCGCACATAGAAAAACTCATTCCGCTTATAGAAAAGTTCGGGAACTGGATTTCTAACCACGGGCCTGAAATTGACAAGTTCTTCTCTGATACTGCAGATGAAGTAAATAAAGTTGTCGATGCTGTAGGTGGTCTGGAAAACGCACTTAAGGTGCTTCTGGTGTTTGTTGCCGGGAAGTGGCTGTTAGGCATGACCAGTTCAATTGGCGGCGTCAAGGGTGCTTTCCTGGCGCTTGGTCGTGTAAGCATGATCGCCGGCCTGGTAGAGCTTCAGAAGTA
The DNA here is from genome assembly GCF_019443845.1 of Enterobacter sp. DNB-S2. Lineage (NCBI taxonomy): Bacteria > Pseudomonadati > Pseudomonadota > Gammaproteobacteria > Enterobacterales > Enterobacteriaceae > Enterobacter > Enterobacter sp. DNB-S2. The sequence continues at coordinate 3,951,897 of NZ_CP050520.1, read as the reverse complement.
TGCTGAAAAGCTTGAAAACAAATATGCATGGCTTAAAGACAATCCGGTAGCAAATTTCCTCAACAGTGGCGCAGGAACAGACACAACCACGGAATGGGGTAAGAAACTTCACGACTGGATATTCGATAAAACCGGCATTGAGTTACCTCGGGGAGATGGTTACAAATCAGCACCTCGCGGCATCCGAAACAATAACCCTGGAAACCTGAACTACGTCGGACAGTCTGGCGCAACACTGGAGAGTGGCGAAGGCGGAAGATTTGCAGTATTCGAGTCTATGCAGCACGGTGTTGCTGCGCTTTATAAGCAATTGCAGTTGTACTTCAAGCGCGGCATAAACACACTTTCATCTATCGTCAAAACATACGCTCCTGCATCAGACAATAACAACGTTGACGCCTACATCTCTGCGCTTTCCAAAGCGACAGGGAAAGGCGCTAATGAGGTACTGGATTCAGGTGACACGGCAACGATGGCCAGACTGATGAAAGGGATTGTCGACCATGAGAACGGTAAGGGCTACATAAGCTCATCTGACATCATGGGTGGCATTCAGTTAGGCGCGGGCTCCTCTGCGTCGCGAAACATGACGGCCGGCGCAGGAAATCAAACAACAATCACTATCGGAAAAATCGACATGCAGACATCGGCAGGCAACGCCAATGCTCTTGGTGCCGACATCCAGAGAAACCTTCAGAGAAACCGCCTGGTGAATCCAGCGATGTCAGGGCAGGGATAATATGACCTTTTCACTGAACGAAACAACGCTACTCAGCGCGATAAACAGCGGCAATATCTTTTCCATTATCAACAGTACCCTTTCGCCTGGTTACGGGATTTACCTGAAATCAGGCTTAAGGGCATTGTCTCCTTCCTCGTTCCTTGGAATTGAGTATGGGGCTGATGCCTCAGTGGTATCGGCTCCAATCGAGCAAGGTTCTTACAGCAGCTTTAACAAAGTAAAACGCCCTCCTGTTATCCGGGTGTTGTTTACGCTGGAAGGATGGACGGGCTTTAGCGGAAGCATCCCTAACCTGACCAACTTTACCCTGACTAGCCGCTCTGACATGCTTGAAGCTCTTGATGCGATGGTTGCGGATGCGAAGGTGTACGACATTGAGACACCGGACACCACTTATGAAGACTATGACCTGGTTAGATACAATTACCGGACATCAGATCGCGATGTAACGCTTCTGACGGTGGAAGCCATCTTCCAAGCTGTTTTGCAGGAAGCTGAAGTCACTCTGACAAGCACCACAGCCAACAGCAACACAACCTCAAATGGAACGAGCAAGGCCGCCAGCGTCGTAACTGAGAAAGCAAACTCAACAGCCACAAACTCAACCCTTGAAGATGTCAAAGGCGCGCTAACAGGCCTGAAAGAGTCAGTATCCAGCGCTGCAACAACCGTCGCCACGTCCGTAACGAATGCTGTTAGCAATGCAACATCAGGCGCAACGAGTGCTATCAATGGCGCTGCAACGTCGGCCATCAAAAACCTTGCGACAACGGTGGATGAACTGGTAGCGGGGTTATCCTGATGCAGAACATCTCTCTCAAGCCTCTCAAGGCTCAGGAAGTCAGCGTAAACCTTGATGGTCAGTCTGTAACCTTGCGCATCGTGCAGCGCTCTACAGGCATGTTTATTGACGTTGGTCTGGATAATTTGTGGATAGCTCAGGGCGTTCTTTGCCATAACTGCAACAAGATAGTCCGTTATCCCTATCTCGGCTTCAAAGGTGAGCTTTTCTTCGCTGATACCAAAGGAAGTCTTGATCCTGTTTATGACGAGCTCGGGACGCGATTCAAACTGTTCTATGCCACGGCAGATGAGATGGCAGCATGACCTATAAAAAGAGAACGTTGAAATTTCAGTTCACGCTGAAAGACGGTGCTTTCGATGAGTCAGGAAATAACATCCTGACCATCGACAACATCAAGGCAGAAATAGAGATAGGTGCTTACGGCGGGATATCAGGAACGACACTGGAAGCAAGGGTGTTTGGACTGAGCATCGAAAACATGGCTCTGCTGAGCTACAAGGGCATCCAGTTAAACGGTGCTAAGCAGAACATGATGAAGGTTTGGGCAGATGACAGGCCGGCATTCTTTGGCTCTATCACTAACTGCTTTGCCGACCTCAACCAGATGCCAGATGCGCCACTGATAATCAGCGCCTTTTCTACAGGGTTCGACCAGTCAATCACTGCGCCGCCTTTCTCAAAAGAAGGCATTGCCAGCGTTGCAGAAATCATCACGACAATAGCTGCAAGCATTGGCTATACGGTGATTAACAACGGCGTTCTGGCGAAGCTTGAAAATCCTTACTTCGAAGGCAACCCGATAGCGCAGATTCAGCAGTGCGCTCATGCGGCCGGCATCGAGATTGATTTCAGGCTGGGAGCGATTTACATCTGGCCTCAGGGTGGAAGCATCGACGATACCATACCTCTCATATCACCAGAGCACGGTTTAATTGGATATCCGGTATTCAGTAACTACGGGATTAACTTTCAGTGCCAGTACAGCGATCTGATTTTGCGAGGTAGGAAGGTTCAGATGGAAACCTCGCTACCTAACGGTAGTGGGATTTATACAGTGCAGTCGGCAATTCACCACTTGTCCACCTGGACTGAAGGCGCTCCGTGGTCAACCATCGTCTGGGCATCTATCGGACAGCTAACAGTGAGGCAGTAATGAACCTATTTACTACGCGGCCTCAGGACACAGCAACAGATGCCAACTCTCAGCAATTCCTGATGCATCAGTTTCTGATGGGGAAATCATTCATCACGCTGGCGATCGTAACTTCGGTTAATGAATCCGGAGAAGTCGTATCGGTGAAGCCAATGGTGGAGGGATTCACTGGAGGTGGAGACCTCATCCCGAACTCGGTGATTCACGGCGTTCCGGTCTGGAGGCTTCAGCGCGGTGCTAGTGCGGTGATTATGCCTCCAGTCGAAGGTGATATCGGTCTGATAGCCATTTGCGATCGTGATATCACAGCAGTGAAGAAGACAAAGCAATCTGCATTGCCCGGTTCGAATCGCACGCACAGCTATTCTGATGCCATCTATCTCGGCGGAGTACTGAACGCTGAGCCAAGTCAGTATGTTAAGTTCGCCAATGATGGAATCGATATCGTGTCTCCACTGGTTGTCCAGGTAAATGGCAACACAGTTGTAGTCAATGCTGACGACAAAATCTCGCTCAACGCCCCTATAATTGAAGCAAACGGACAGCTTACTCAGGGCTCTGGTAGCTTCGGCGGCAACGCGACATTCGGCGGCACGATTACCGCTACCGGTGAAGTCACAGGAAACGGAATCCACCTAAGTACACACAGGCATGGAGGTGTACAATCAGGGGGTTCAACTACCGGTACCCCGCAATGATGAAAGCACTGATTAATTCTGGTCTATCCATGCTGATACTGGCATCAGCACATTCTTATGCAAATGGCGATTCACTCAAAGAGTCATGCTATCAGAGCATGAGATACAACGTGTATGTGCAACTCGCAGGCAACGCGTACTCAAGAAACGATGCTGCTGCCTTTGAGCGGAAGGCAATGGACTCAGGGAATTGGCAGGGAATAGATGGTGCAGAAACAAAACGGATGATCGCAATGTCTTCCAATAATCCATCTTCTGCTCAGTTTTCTATGCAGTACCAAAATGATGAGTCCTTTGCTAGAGCCTATTCCAGTGGATACATAAATGACTGCTTAGCGCATCCGGATAAATACATATCCAGGTAGCAAAAACGTTAACCCGCTCCGGCGGGTTTTTTATTGCCCGGAGTTTACATGCTCACCAAATCACTGCTTCTGACTGACCAGTGGGATATCACGCTAGACGACACCGGAAGTATGGCTATTACTGCCAACCCATATGCAGTAGCACAGGACGTAGCGTGCGCGTGCTCAACATTCCTCGGTGAAGCCTGGTATGACACCACGCTAGGCATTCCATATTACGAGCGCATTCTCGGTCACTGGCCGGGCACGCAGCTCATTAATACCAAGATGACTACCGAGGCCAAAAAGCTCCCATATGTCCAGGCGGCATTCTGCACCACAACCGTTGGCAAAGCAGATCGCCTTGCATCCGGCGTCATGACAATAACCGACACGAACAACGTTCAGACCACAATCCAATTCTGAGGTAACAAATGGCTGAAGTAACAGTTAGCACAGCCGTCCCCTCTGTCACGTTTTCCGCTACCGGCATTGCCGTTCCTGATGAGATAGACATTCTCAACGGGCGATTAACTGACCTTGATACCGCCATGGGCGGAGGGATGAGTAAGAGTCTGACGACTCCGCAGGGACAGATTGCCATGAGCGACACGGCAATCATCGGAGACAAGAATGACAATCTGGCATGGCTGGTAAACCAGATTAACCCAGACTTTGCTGAAGGGCGTATGCAGGATGCGATCGGACAGATTTACTTCATTGACCGCATCGCGGCCATTGGAACCACTGTAACCGCAACCTGTACTGGTCTGGTCGGCACCGTTATCCCGGCAAACAGCATAGCCCAGGATGCAAGCGGCTATCTTTATTACTCCCTTGCCGATGCTGTTATTCCTTCCTCAGGCTCAGTAAACGTTGTATTCCAGAATCAGGCGACTGGACCCATTGCATGTCCGATTGGAGCATTAAATACAATTTACCGTGCCATTCAGGGTTGGTCAGGAATCACCAATGCAACTGCAGGCGTTCTTGGTAATGAAGTAGAGAGCCGGGCAAACTTTGAGTATCGACGCAAACAGTCAGTAGCTGGTAATTCAAATAACCAGTTGGGGGCTGTTTATGCAAATGTTCTGGCCGTCAATGGCGTAACGGATGCGTATGTAACTCAGAACAATACAGGCCTCACGGTGACCAAGGGGGTTACCAACGTCTCTCTTGAGCCGAACTCTCTTTATGTGTGCGTTTATGGTGGGGTTTCAGCAGACATCGGAAAGGCGATATGGCAAAAGCTTCCGCCAGGACCTCCAATGGTCGGTAACACGACGTATACCGTCGTCGATGATGTCAATTACGTCCAGCCATACCCTGAGTATGAAATTAAGTGGCAGACACCTTCAGCCGTAAGCGTGCATTTCAACGTTCAGCTTGCAAATAATAATGCGCTACCCGGCAATATCGTTACCCTGGTGCAGAATGCCATTATCAGCGCATTTAATGGTGAAGATGGCGGTACGAGAGCCCGCATCGGTTCAACTATCTATGCAGGGCGTTATTATGCTGGCGTGCAGGCTATTGACTCAGAAAATGTCGATATCTTCAGCATAACTATTAGCCGTAACGGTACGACATATCTAACATCAGCATCGTTTGGCATTGATGAAGTGCCAACACTGGATGCATCAAACATCTCGGTGACACTGGCATGATAAACGTCGCGGATACAATCCTGACGCAATATGCCGACAGCCCGAAACTCAAATCCCTGATTTACTCATTCAATGAAGCCGTAGGTATCGAAGGTTTTCTCGATGATTTCTATGACGTGATCTGGAATATCGAGACGGCCGATACCTACGGACTGGATGTATGGGGAAAAATCGTGGTTGTCAGCAGGCAGCTGACGGTGACAGAGAACAAGATTTATTTTGGCTTCAATGAAGCATCTTCAGACCCGGTATTAGTCGACGACCCACAGCCATTTAATCAGGCACCGTTTTACTCTGGCGAGCTTCTTACATCAACAGTGACGCTCACAAATGATGTCTATCGGAAGCTGATCATGGTTAAAGCTGCGGCAAACATCTCAGACTGCACAATCCCTAATCTGAATAAACTTCTGAACTTAATGTTCGGAGATAAAGGGCGCTGCTACGTCAGAAACGATGGAGAGATGGTGATGAGCTACGTATTCGAGTTCAGCCTGTCGACATCAGACCTTGCCATCGTACAAAGCTCAGGCGCACTCCCTTCCCCTATAGGGGTTACAGTTAATATCGTTCAGCAGGTATGACATGAACTCTTCTGATATCCCATCAAGAATTATTAAGCCTTTTGGACTAAACGGGCTGAAAAACGCAATTCCTGTTGATTCAAGCACAACCACAGACAATAACGGCGTCGCCACCTTTGATAAAGGATTCCCGCCCGTAACCATGCAACCACTAAGCGCTGGAGGGATTCCTCCAAGTGGTAAAGACATGAACGGTGTCATTTATTCAGTGACGCTTCAGCAGCAATGGCAGAACGCCGGGGCAGGGTATACTTTCAGTCAGGATTTTTCAGACGCAGTTGGCGGATATCCAAAGGGCTCAGTTGTTGCTAACTCAACACTGAATGGGCAGTGGATTAGCCTTAATGAGGCGAACACAACACCCCAGAGTCATTAACGGGAGCAACTACTGGATGGGTGCCAATTAACAACTACGGCATTACGTCAATCACTCTCGCCGGAACAAGCGTGGTGATGTCTTCAATCCAGGCTGCGAAAGATCGCATCATCCTGACAGGTACGCTTACTGCCAACTTAAACCTGATCTTCCCGGCATGGATTAAGTCATGGGTAGTCCAGAATAACTGCACCGGAAACTTCTCGGTAACATGCAAAACAGCAACCGGCTCTGGTGTGATTGTCATACCCGGGCTGGTATCGCGCTTGTTCTGTGATGGAACGAACATCACAGACGAAACAGCGAGCACATCAACAGACCTTGTCGGCATGACAGCATCGTTTGCAATGAACACGCCGCCTACAGGCTGGCTTGCGGCTGATGGTTCTGCGGTGAGCAGAAATATCTATGCACGTCTTTTCTCTCGCATAGGTACGAACTGGGGCTCGGGTGATGGAAGCACAACATTCAACCTGCCTGACTTACGAGGTGAGTTTGTTCGCGGCATTGATAACGGAAGGAATGCTGACCCATCTCGTGTGTTTGGCACCTCTCAGCTTGGGACCATTGTTGGCGGTTATGATGATGACTTGACCGGGGCCAATATTGGTCTTCTTATCAACCATGGGACCGTAAATTACGGTAGCGATCCAGTTTCAATAGCCAACTATGGTGTTAGTGCGGTTTATTTCACAGCTGGTACAAGCCTGGCAACCAGTCCTGTAGAAAATGCTCCCTTCTTCTATTCAGTTACTCGCCCTAGAAACGTAGCGCAACTCTACTGCATCAAATATTAAGGTGCCATATGTCTTATTCTGATACTAAAAAAGCTCAGCTTTATGCTGCTGAGGCTGAAGTTGCTGCGGCTGAATGTAAGCTCTATACCGAAGAGGCACGAAAGGCTCCTGATTATGCAGCGGAAGCACGGCAGGCCGCTAATGACGCCGCAGCTTCTTCTGCACAGGCTACCGTTGCAGCATCTCAGGCAAATATATCGGCAAACTCTGCAAGTGAAAGTGCCAGTCAAGCCTTGGTTTCAGCATCAGAGGCGGCTAGCGCAGGCCAGACTGCAGCAGAAGCAGTGTTTAGCAGAACGCTCAGAGTTCCCGACGGGGAGACCGTAACTGAATTACAGGCTGCATCAGTTAGAAAGGACTCCGTTGCATCATTCGATGACAGCGGGAATCCTAGCTCAATACCTGTTAACACGATCGCCATTCTTGATAGTGGTGGGAAAATTCCAGTTTCCATGTTGCCAGCAATAGCTCTTACTGAGCCATTTGTTGTGAGCAGCCAAGCGGCAATGCTGGCTTTAAATGCCGAGCCAGGAGATATCGCAAAAAGAACGGATAAAGGATATTCGTTCATGCTTGCAGCACTTCCCCCATCTACTTTAGCTAACTGGGTTCAGCTCAATGACGATATCCTTGCACAGCTTGCGCTATCAACTGGTGCTGCACAAGTCGGTGCACTGGACGACAATAGCGGGTCAACCACAGTACAGGGTGCTCTGAATTTAAAGGCATCTACTGCAAATCTGGCGAGTGTTGCAACGGGGAAGGGTGATGCCTTAATTGGGGTTAAAGCATCATTTACAGGCTCTGTCGCTATGACCCAGGATGATAAGAACAAACTTACCATTCATGTTGCAGAGGCAGGGGCAAAAGGAGATGGAATCAATGATGATGCACCCGCAATCAATGCCGCCATTACCTATTTAAAAAGCGTTGGCGGCGGAAGATTAAACTTTGGTGCTGGTACATATTTATGCGGATCGGCAATTGACATCCGCGGAGCAAATATAAGTCTCATAGGTACAGGTATAGGCTCCACAATAGTTAAGGCTAATTTTTCCGGACAGGCTCTTCTTAACGCTAACGAATCAACCGACTCTAGAATTTCTCCGTTCTACATCTCAGGATTTACCTTCGATGGTAACAGCACTATTCAGCGAGTGTTCGACGTCAGGTATCGTCACTATACCTCTGTAGATAACTGCATATTTACAGGCGGAACGGTGGCGGCCCTTTATGAAATGGACACGTGGCTGAACACCTTTACTAATTGCGGATTTGAGTCAAGCCTTACCGGAATACAATTGCAGGGCTCCAACCACCGAAGTGCATTCCGTTCATGCAGCACTCAGGGATGTACAGGCTACCACATTTGGGTGCGATCTCTTGGGACTGTGGCGGATGGAAACCAGGCGTTAGTTTTCGATAATTGCGACGTTGAATTTGGCACGGGTTTTGGCGTCAGATTCGAAGGGACAAGCGCAGCCTTTAATGGCTGCTATATTGGAGAAAACCTTGGTGGCAGCACATTTGACATGCGTTCTGGAGTCGTATCGGTAAACTCAGGAGTATTTTACTGGGGGTATACGAATGGCGTGAATGGGATCGTGGCGGCTGGAGGAAGGATTACATTCACCGATGTAGAGATGAACGCTCAATCCTTTGGGGTTTTATCTTCCCTTGCATCAGGTACCGGCGGAAAGGTTGCGTTTATTCGTTGCACAGGTAACTGTGCGGTGGGTGGGAGTAACATCATGTCGGGTGATGTTCTTGATTATGGCCCAGGTCCAAATACCAACTTCGCTGCAGAAAAACTTGGTGCATTCATGAGCGTGGGCAGATTCAACACCACAACGACAAATAGTGTTAGTGGATATGCTCAAACAGTAACATGTGCAACAACGACAGGCACTCCTGCTCTAATGTCGCTCACTACAGGGTTGTCAAGTAAAAGCTGGATGTATGGTAAAAACTTTTACTTTGTTATCGTTTACTCCTCGAATGTTGCTGTTAAATGCGCATTGAGTGCCACGGCGTTTGGCGGCACCCCGAGTAAAACTCTTATCGACCTGCCAAGTTCCGGCGGGGCAATTAAGACTGCGGTTGTGTTAAACATTCTGACTGATGCCTCAGCATATACCCTGCTCGAGGTAGTTGGACAATCAGTGGTAGTTGGAAGCACGTTCACAGTGTACGAATGTCTTCTTTCTGATTATCGAATGCTTGATACAACTCTTGGCAATTTTAGTAATATCTATAAATTTTAACAGCAAGGCCACATTTTGTGGCCTTTTTTTATTTTACCAATCGCAATAAAGGGTTGATAACAAGTCGATTTATAGCTAACGAAAATGTGAAGGAAGCAAAAAAAACAGTCACGGTGAGAAGTAACGTATACGAAAATGAGCTGCCAACATACCACGTTAGGTTAACATATTTAGCAATCAGCATTGCAATGATTAGGTGTATTAAATATATACCGTAGCTAGCTTCTGCCATAACGCTTATTAATTTCGATGCGATATCGCCTGGGTTTATCTCAAGGAAATAAAATAAATATGCTAATGATGTGGCAAAAACGTACATGTTTAACCCCGCATCAAAAGGCGCATAGAAGAACGTACCCCACCATTGAATTGCAGGTAAGTAGCTGCAACCGTCATCAAGTATCCTGCTAACACAATCATAGCAGCCCCTTTTGCTCCTATATTCCTAAGCTTCGGTATCAGCCCTCCGATCATGAAGTAAGCAAGCCAGGTACTAAGGTCAGGGATTTCCAACCCTTGAACATACCCTTTCAGATAGACATTATATCCTTTAATGAAAAGTATAAAGCACAGAGCTGTAAGCGCATGCCGGGATGATAATCCACTAAAAAGATAGCTAAGCAGTGGGGTAATGATGTAAATACCCGTCATGGCATAAACAAACCAAAAATGAACGGATATCCCAGTAGATATCATCAGCCCATCAAAATATGACTTAAAGGATAGTGGTAAATCAGAACTAGATATTACCTTGCTGGCTATAAAGAAATGAATAAAAGAGAATATAAAGAAAGGAAGAAGAAGGGACGCTAATCTTTTCCTGTAGAAAGTCTTTATATTATCTATGTTTCGGTTGAGCAAAAACATCCCGCTGATTATAAAAAATACAGGGAGCCCAACGCGAACAAGGCTTTGCATCAATAACGCAGATATCATCTCGTATTTTGAGATGCCCATCTTTATGTACAAATCATACATTGGTGCTATGTGAATACCGACTACAAGAAAGCAGCAAATAATTCTCAAAGCCTCAATAGAAACATTCCTTTCTCTCATTACAGGCACCATTTAATAAAAATATTTTGAATCATAACAGCATGATGCTGTTGATCAATGAAGAAGCGGCATGTTTTGACATTGATCTACCTTTTGCGATATCTATACTGTACATGCATACAGTAATCATCGGAGGCAGATTATGGGATTCCCGAGTCCAGCGCAAGACTACGTTGAGCAACGCATATCACTCGATCAGCGCATCATCACCAGGCCAGCGGCAACGTACTTCATGCGTGCTGGAGCGACGCATTACCGTGAAGGCATCCTTAGTGGTGCTTTGCTTGTTGTAGACGCTTCACTGAGCCCATGTGACGGGTCACTGCTGGTTTGCAGAATGGAAGGTGAGTTGAGGATAAAAAGATACCGTAAATCACCCAAGCCTCACCTGGAAGATTTGCAGACAGGAAGGCGTGAAGAGATACCTGTGCACGATGACGGAACTAGCCCGGATGCAATCTTTGGTGTGATCACCTACATCATAAACGATGCTCGGGCAGGTGAGTTTGATGATTGTCCGGTGATGTAGGTGGCGCTATGCCACCTTCTCATCAAGATAATCCGCCCACCACTGCATCATTTCGCGACGCGTATCGAGATACTCAGCATGGTTGTACACCGAGCGAGTTCCGCCGCTAACGTGCGCCAGCTGCATCTCTATTGCGTCTTTGTTCCAGTGTTTCTCGTTGAGCACGGTGCTGAACTGATGGCGCATGCCGTGTCCGCTTGTCTGTCCTTCGTAGCCAATGCTGCGTATCACACCGAGTACGGCATTCTCACTGATAGGCTTCTTCCTGTCAGTTCTTCCCGGGAAGCACAGCTCATACTGACCAGTGATTTGTTGCAGAAATTTGAATAGTTCGATAACCTGGTCCGACATTGGAACGACATGCAGCTTTCTGCCTTTCATTACTTCCGGGTCAACACTGATTAACCTGGTTTCGTAATCAATTCCCGTCCATACCAGCGAACGTAATTCCACTGTGCGCATAGCCGTATAGTGAAGAATCTGCGCAGCTATCTTGGATACAATCCAACCGCCATACGCGTTTAATGCCCTCTGAAATTCATGTATACGGTGCATTGGAAGGAAAGGGTAGTTCTTCTTCCTGTATCCCTTCATCGCTCCAGCAAGGTCTCTTGATGGATTGTATTTAGCCCTGCCAGTTATGATCGCATAACTGAATACCTCGCCACACCTGCGCCTCGCCTTATCAGCGCGCTCCATTGCGCCCCTGTCTTCGAATATCCGGATTATCTTCAGCAGCGTCATTGGCTCTACATCATCCATACGCAAGTGGCCGATGACCGGCAGAATATCGTCAGTGAACATGCTCATCATCTCGTCTGCATATCCCTTAGACCACACCTTAGCTTTATGCGCATGCCACTCACGGAAGATATCTCCGAACGAGTCGGCCGCTTCTTCTTTCTCTTTCTTCTTTAATGCCTGTTTCTGCTCGGCCGGATCAACTCCAGTCAGCAACTTCATTTTTGCTTCAGACTGTTTAGCCCGCGCTTGAGTGAGAGATATTTCAGGGTAAGGGCCAATGACCAGCGTCTTTTCCTTTCCTTCGAACCGGTAACGCATACGCCACACCTTTTTCCCGGATGGCGGAACGAACAGGAAAAGCCCTCCGGCATCTGCCAGGCGATATGATTTTTCCGCAGGTTTAGCTGCGTCGATTTGCTTTACCGTAAGCATGTGGGCATAAATCCGTGGTCATTTTGCAGTGTGCCCACAATATGCCCGTAAAATATTCCGGTAGTCAACGAACAATGGCGAACGCATGCGAACGTAGATTGAGTATGATTGTAGTTATGATGGGGTGTTAGAGAACTGGTACGAACGTGGAAGAACTTAAATGTGGTGTCCCCTGCAGGAATCGAACCTGCAACTAGCCCTTAGGAGGGGCTCGTTATATCCATTTAACTAAGGGGACGAGGCGGCACGAGTATAGCCTTATTTACACTTTGCGTTAAGCGCATCGCCGCCTGACTGCTCAAAGAGTCACCATTCAGGTCGATTTTTTTGTCGATTTATCACCCTTTTCCCGTGCCTTAAGCTCAGCTTTGCGTTTGTTCGACATGTCGTTACGAATTTGGGCATGGCTTAACAGCGCGAAGATAAACGTTCCGCCGCAAATGTTTCCCGCCAGCGTCGGAAGGGCAAACGGCCAGAAGAAATCGCTCCAGTGAAGCGTACCGTTAAAGACCAGATACAGGATTTCAACGGTACCGACCACAATATGCGTGGTGTCCGCCAGCGCAATCAGCCAGGTCATCAATATGATCACCACAATTTTGGCGCTTCCCGCTGAAGGAAACATCCAGACCATCGTGGCGATAATCCAGCCGGATATGATGGCATTCGAGAACATCTCGACCGGCGTGTTTTTCATTACGTCCATGCCGATTTTCACAAACGCATCCCGGGTGGGTTCATCAAAGATCGGCATATATTCAAACGCCCATGCCGCGATGCCCGTGCCGATGATATTACCCAGCAGAACCACGCTCCAGAGCCGCATCAATAAACCGAAATTACCAAGTGTGGGGTTTTGCATCACCGGCAGAACGGCGGTCACCGTGTTTTCGGTAAACAGCTGCTGGCGGGCCATGATGACAATAATAAAGCCGAAGGTATAGCCGAGGTTTTCCAGTAAAAATCCACCGGGTACGCCTTCCAGCTGCACATGAAATATCCCTTTTGCAAGCAGAGATGCGCCCATTGATAGCCCGGCAGCGATGGCTGACCAGAAGAGGGCCATCGCGTCGCGCTCCATCTCTTTTTCACCGTCCTGGCGTATATGCTCGTGGATGGCCATTGCGCGGGAGGGGAGGCGATCTTCATCAATTTCTATCTTCTCGCCGCGCGCTTTCTCCTCGCTTTCAATTTCAAGCTCCTCAGTGCTCTCGCCAATTTTTTCTTCGCCTACATCTTTCATATCTGCTCCCGGAGGTTGATCTTTCTGTTAAGCGTAGCGGCTTTTATCGGGATGCCTGTGGGGATGCTCTTAATTTGGCGGCAATGACAACAAAGGTGATACATCTCTTTCAAAGTCATTATAAAATTGCCAGCGAAACGAATTCCAAAAGCCAGGCTATGCTGAGATCAGAGTCACGGTGGTTACTGCCCGTAATTGTGCTCATAGACATCGGTAAACGTGCTGTTACAATCGCTTGCACGTTTACAGACGGAGCGTCAACGGCTCCGTTACGGATGGCAATCAACGATAGCCATACTGAACAGGGAGATATTTATGAAACTTCGGCTGTCGGCGCTTGCGCTTGGCGCGACGATGCTTGTGGGCTGCGCCAGCTCCGGTGAGCAAACGGGACGCTCCGATCCTCTCGAAGGATTTAACCGCTCAATGTATAGCTTCAACTACAACGTACTGGACCCGTATGTGGTTCGTCCGGTGGCAGTAGCATGGCGCGATTATGTTCCACAACCTGCGCGTAACGGGTTAAGTAACTTTACCAGCAACCTCGAAGAGCCTGCGGTAATGGTGAACTACTTCCTGCAGGGCGACCCGTATCAGGGGATGGTCCACTTTACCCGCTTCTTCCTGAACTCCATTCTGGGTATGGGGGGCTTTATTGATGTTGCAGGTATGGCTAACCAGAAACTGCAGCGTGAACAACCGCACCGTTTCGGCAGCACGATGGGACACTATGGCGTCGGGTATGGTCCGTACGTGCATTTACCGTTCTACGGTAGTTTCACCCTCCGTGATGATGGCGGCGATATGGTGGATACGCTCTATCCGGTCCTGTCGTGGCTCACCTGGCCGCTGTCGGTGGGTAAATGGACGGTGGAAGGGATTGAAACCCGCGCGCAACTGCTCGACTCTGATGGCCTGCTGCGCCAGTCTTCTGATCCGTACATTATGGTGCGTGAAGCGTACTTCCAGAATCATGACTTTATTGCCAACGGCGGTAAGCTGAAGCCGGAAGAGAATCCAAACGCGAAGGCGATCGAAAACGAACTAAAAGATATCGATTCGGAGTAAATAAAAAAGGTGAGCAATGCTCACCTTTTTTGATTCCAGCGCGATTAGAACGCGTAGTTGAAGTTCGTACCGAACAGCCAGGCTTTACCTTCAGAGGTAAACTCGTACGGACCTTCCTTGAACGTTACTTTCTGACCGTGCATATAAGATACGCCCGCATCGATGGATGCATTTTCGTTCAACGCATAGGTCGCACCAGCACTTAACCAGAAGCGGTCCTGATCCGGAATGGAAATGGAACGTTTGTCTGCCGGAACCGGGCTGTCGTCAAATGCGATACCGGAGCGGAAAGTCCAGTTTTTATCGTAGTAGTAGGTGGTACCCAACGCTATACGATAGGCATCGTGGAAGCTTTCGTCCTTATAGAACAGCGTTTGACCATTGGTTCCGGTCGCTTTCAGCTCCTGGAACTGGCTCCAGCTGGTATAGGCCAGGCTATAGTGAATAGCCCATTGTGGTGCAACGCGGTTGTAACCGGAGACTTCCCACATTTCTGGCAAATGCAGCGACAGTGAACCCGGAACGGTCTGGTTGGACGTTCCCCAAGGAATGGTAGTGCCTGCACCTGGAACCAGATTGTTCACAGGCGTCAGGATGCCGCTCTTGTAATCGCCGTCGAAGTCAATTTTCACTTCGGAACGATAGGTCAGGCCCCAACGGTTGTTTTTGTCCAGCTCGTACAGGATACCGGCGTTCCAGCCATAGCCCCACTCATCACCTTCAAGACTGGCAATTTTATTGCTGTTTTTAGGCAGGCGAGCGGTCTGTTCCCCGGAATAACGTTCGATCTTCGCATCGGCGTAGACGGCATCAAAGCCCAGGCCAAAACTCCAGTTATCGTTCAGGCGATACGCACCGCTCAGGTTGAGGTTCAGCGTAGTAAGGTCTGTTTTACCGCCGTATTCACCAGCCGGGTAGTTGTTATTGAACTCGGTAGCCAGGCCGTAGTTAGACGTTACCGATGCACCCCAGCCAAACTGTTCGTTGATAGGTGCAACGAAGTGCAGGTTTGGGATCCATGCTGTTGGGGCAATATTGTCCGCTTTAAGGCTCGCACCCGTGTAAGGCGACTTACCAGAAACGTTGACATCAGGATCGATATAAACCGCACCGGCAGAGAAAGTCGGACGATCGAACATCATGATCAACGCGGGGTTACGACTTGCGTTACCCGCATCATCAGCGATAGCGCCTTCCCCGGAATACGCACGGCCAAGGCCAGAGGAAGAAAATTCGTTTAACTGAAAGCCCGCTGACCAGGCGGAAGTGGAGACGAGTGCCACTGCGACTGCCAGCGCAGTCTTGTTGAACAGGGTTTTCTGGCTCATGACCATAACCTCATTGAGTTATTTTTATTCAATAATTGTTACATACCGTAACAGGAGCGCGAAGTGTAGGGTCTGAGGTATGACAGACAAATCAGACCAGTGGCCAGAGTATAGGTCTGACCAGCCGGAATGTTGCAAGTTTGTTTATTAATATTTTCAAACATGTTTCGTGAAACGAGATCTGGTTGGCAAAATTGTGACCATAACGACTCACCCAAAAGTGTGGTTTTTGTTTTAGATCATTTTTTAGTGTGATATTGGTCACTTATCCGATTTTGCGCCATTAACGGCTGGAGAGCGCCCGCTCCGGGGCGTAAAATATCAGCATCGTGTCTATCTCGCGCGCTGCGCGAATACAGAGGAAATTGAGCTATGAGTAAATGCAGTGCTGATGAAACCCCGGTTTGCTGCTGTATGGATGTTGGGACCATCATGGACAACACCGATTGCACCGCCTCTTACAGCCGTGTATTCACCAACCGTGCCGAAGCGGAAGAGACCCTGACCGCGCTGAGCAAGCGTGCGCGTGACGTTGAATCCGATCCGTGTGAAATCAAGTCTACCTTTACCGAAGTGGAAGGCGGCGTGAAGCTGGACATCGACTTTGTCTTTGCCTGTGAAGCAGAAACGCTGATTTTCCAGCTGGGCCTGCGTTAATCTCTGCGGCCTGATGCCCTTCCCCCCAGCCCTCTCCCACGGGAGAGGGTGCAAACACTAAAAACGGTAACCTATGGGTTACCGTTTTGCTTTTTCCTTAGGGGCATTTTCTTTTTCTTCTCTGTGTTTTAGCTCGCACTTTTTCGTTTCCCCGATTGGCTGAATGTAAAAAAATGGTTAAGACTATTATCAGGTCAGACCACTTTATGTTTGCGAAAATTTTTTACAGGGGAGTGTTATGAGTCAGGCATTACCGCTTATTACCCGTCAGGGCGATCGCATTGCCATAGTCAGTGGATTGCGCACGCCATTTGCGCGTCAGGCAACGGCGTTTCATGGCATACCGGCCGTCGACCTGGGGAAAATGGTAGTGGGGGAGATGCTGGCTCGCAGCGAAATTCCGCCTGAGGTCATCGAACAGCTGGTATTCGGTCAGGTCGTGCAGATGCCTGAAGCCCCCAATATTGCGCGTGAAATCGTCCTCGGTACCGGGATGAACATGCATACCGATGCCTACAGCGTCAGCCGCGCCTGCGCAACCAGCTTCCAGGCTGTGGCTAACGTCGCTGAAAGCCTGATGGCGGGCACTATTCGCGCCGGGATTGCGGGTGGAGCGGACTCCTCTTCGGTGCTGCCAATTGGGGTCAGTAAAAAGCTGGCGCGCATCCTGGTGGATGCCAATAAAGCCCGCACGACGGGTCAGAAACTCAAACTCTTCTCGCGTTTACGCCTGCGCGACCTTATGCCTGTACCACCTGCCGTAGCGGAATACTCCACCGGCCTGCGCATGGGCGATACCGCCGAGCAGATGGCGAAAACGTACGGCATTACGCGTGAACAGCAGGATGCCCTGGCGCATCGCTCGCATCAGCTTGCGGCAAAAGCCTGGTCGGAAGGCAAGCTGACCGACGAGGTCATGACCGCCTATATTCCCCCCTACCGTGAACCGCTTGCGGAAGATAACAATATTCGCGGCACCTCAACGCTGGCGGATTACGCCAAACTGCGCCCGGCGTTTGACCGCAAACACGGCTCGGTGACGGCGGCGAACAGTACGCCGCTGACGGATGGCGCCGCCGCCGTGATCCTGATGACCGAATCCCGCGCGAAGGAGCTGGGCATCACTCCCCTGGGATATCTACGCAGCTATGCCTTCACCGCCATTGATGTCTGGCAGGACATGCTGTTAGGTCCGGCGTGGTCCACGCCGCTGGCGCTGGAGCGCGCGGGGCTGACGCTGGCTGATTTAACCCTGATTGATATGCATGAAGCGTTTGCCGCGCAAACCCTGGCAAACGTACAGCTGCTGGCAAGCGAGCGTTTCGCGCGCGATGTGCTGGGCCGCGCCCATGCCACAGGCGAAGTGGATCAAAGTAAATTCAACGTGCTGGGCGGCTCTATCGCCTACGGTCATCCATTTGCCGCCACAGGGGCGAGGATGATCACGCAAACTTTACATGAACTCCGTCGCCGTGGCGGCGGGTTTGGCCTCGTTACCGCCTGTGCGGCGGGTGGCCTTGGCGCAGCAATGGTTCTGGAGGCTGAATAATGGATATGTCATCTGCATTTAATCTGACGGTTCGCCTCGATAACGTGGCCGTTATCACTATTGATGTGCCTGATGAAAAGATGAATACCCTGAAGGCCGAATTTGGTGTTCAGGTGCGCGCGATGCTAAAGCAGATCCGCGACAACAAAGCGATTCGTGGTCTGGTCTTTATCTCTGCCAAGCCGGATAACTTTATCGCCGGCGCGGATATCAACATGATCGCCCGGGCGCAAAGCGCTCTGGAAGCCGAAGAGCTGGCGCGTCAGGGCCAGCAGGTGATGGCGGAGATCAACGGTCTGCCGATCCCGGTTATTGCCGCGATCCACGGTGCCTGTCTGGGCGGCGGGCTTGAGCTGGCGCTGGCCTGTCACAGCCGGATTTGCACCGACGATGCGAAAACGATTCTGGGTCTGCCGGAAGTGCAGCTGGGCCTGCTGCCTGGCTCCGGCGGAACGCAACGGCTGCCGCGCCTGGTCGGCGTCAGCACGGCGCTGGAGATGATATTAACCGGTAAACAGCTGCGCGCCCGTCAGGCGCTGAAAGCCGGTCTGGTCGATGACGTCGTGCCGCAGTCCATTTTGCTGGAGGCCGCCGTTGAGCTTGCGCTGAAAGGGCGTCAGGCAAAACGTCCTCTGCCGGTACGTGAGCGCGTGCTGGCCGGCCCGCTGGGAAGAACGCTCCTGTTCAACATGGTGGGCAAAAAGACCGAACAAAAAACCAAAGGCAATTACCCGGCGGCAAAGCGGATCCTCGAAGTGATCGAGACCGGGCTGTCGCAGGGAAGCAGCAGCGGCTATGCCGCGGAGGCCAAAGCCTTTGGCGAACTGGCGATGACGCCGCAGTCGCAGGCGCTGCGCAGCATCTTCTTCGCCAGCACGGACGTGAAAAAGGATCCGGGCAGCGAGGCGCAGCCTGCGCCGCTGCGTGCGATTGGCGTACTGGGTGGGGGGCTCATGGGTGGCGGAATCTCTTTTGTTACCGCCAGCAAAGGCAAATTGCCTGTACGAATCAAAGACATTAATCCTAAGGGGATCAACCACGCGCTGCAGTACAGCTGGCAGAACCTTGATCAAAAGGTCAAGCGCCGCCATATCAAGGCAAGCGAGCGCGATAAAACCCTGGCGATGATATCCGGTACGACGGATTACAGCGGTTTTGCGCACCGCGATCTGGTGATTGAAGCCGTGTTTGAAGATCTGGCGCTTAAGCAGCAGATGGTGGCAGACGTTGAGCAACATTGCGCCCCGCATACCATTTTTGCCTCCAATACGTCGTCATTACCGATTGGCGATATCGCTGCGAAAGCCGCGCGTCCTGAGCAGGTGATTGGGCTGCACTTCTTTAGCCCGGTCGAAAAAATGCCGCTGGTGGAAGTTATTCCACACGCGACTACCAGCCCGCAAACTGTTGCCACCGTGGTGAAGCTGGCGAAAAAACAGGGCAAAACCCCGATTGTGGTAGCGGACAAAGCTGGCTTCTACGTCAACCGCATTCTGGCTCCCTACATTAATGAAGCAATGCGGTTGCTGACGGAAGGGGAGAAGATTGAGCACGTCGACGAGGCGCTGGTAAAGTTTGGTTTCCCCGTTGGCCCAATCCAACTTTTGGATGAGGTGGGAATAGACACCGGCACTAAAATTATACCAGTGCTGGAAGCTGCATATGGCGATCGTT
Source organism: Enterobacter sp. DNB-S2 (assembly GCF_019443845.1). NCBI lineage: Bacteria > Pseudomonadati > Pseudomonadota > Gammaproteobacteria > Enterobacterales > Enterobacteriaceae > Enterobacter > Enterobacter sp. DNB-S2. The sequence goes on along the minus strand of NZ_CP050520.1, from coordinate 3,932,187 downwards.
TTAGCCCACCTGCAGACATTGTTTCTGCGATTTTGAAGGACGATCGCAAAGGCAGAAAAAATGAACGCGGTTTCTATCTTTACGGCGCGAAAGGGCGTAAAAGCAGGAAACAGGTCGACCCTTCGGTATATGGACTCATTTCGACCACAGGTCAGGGAAAACTGTCCGCCGTTCAGTGCGCTGAGCGCTGCGTGATGATGATGCTCAATGAAGCGGCGCGCTGCTTTGATGAGCAGGTGATTAAGAGTGCACGCGATGGTGACATCGGCGCGGTATTTGGCATTGGTTTCCCGCCGTTCCTTGGCGGCCCGTTCCGTTACATGGATACGCTCGGCGCGGGTGAAGTGGTTGCTATCCTGCAACGTCTGGCTTCGCAATATGGTCCACGGTTTACACCGTGTGACGAATTATTGCAGATGGCGGAACGCGGCCAGACATTTTGGCCTGCAAGGGAAACTGTCCTCGTAAGCTGAGGTCAAAGAAGGGTAAATCCTGAAGTGAATGGACCTGTTCTGGCGATTTTGTAAACAGAGATTGACTATACTTACGCCATTGAGGTAAAAAACAGCGTTTCATTCACCGAATGGATCAGGCACAATGCCCGGCCATCGGGTTTTCTACCTCTTAGCATTTATCGCGGGTAGTTAACGCCGGTGATTCTGGTTAACAAAAGCGGTGCAATATGCAAGTTTTTATCATGCGTCACGGCGACGCGGCACTCGATGCCGCCAGTGACTCAGTACGTCCTTTGACCGTCTGTGGCTGCGACGAATCTCGTCTGATGGCGACCTGGCTTAACGGTCAAAAAGTGGACATCGAACGCGTTCTGGTGAGTCCGTTCCTGCGTGCAGAACAGACGCTGGATGTGGTAGGGGAGTGTATGAACCTGCCGACCAGTGTAGATGTTCTCCCTGAACTCACCCCGTGTGGCGATGTAGGCCTTGTCAGCGCTTATCTTCAGGCTCTGTGCAATGAAGGTGTCGCTTCCGCGCTGGTCATTTCCCACCTGCCACTGGTTGGCTATCTGGTATCTGAGCTGTGCCCGGGGGAGACCCCGCCGATGTTCACGACATCCGCCATTGCCAATGTTTCTCTCGACGAAACGGGCAAAGGTGTCTTCAACTGGCAAATGAGTCCGTGCAACCTGAAGATGGCAAAAGCGATCTGACGTGACGTGCGATATGGCGGGGTGCAATGTGCTTCCCGCCATTCTGTCAGGGCAACTCTGGCGGCTGCCACTCTTCCACTTCAATCAACACCAGCAACGCGGCATCTCCGCCGTACTCTTTCGGTGCCTGATGAAAAGCCATTACGTGTGGGTGCTGAGCCAGCCACAGCGGCGTTTGTTGCTTGAGGATATGTTTACCGTGGCCGTGCATCACGCAGGCGCAAAAAACATGTTCACGGCGACAGGCGGCGATCAACGCCCCCAGCTCTTGTTTCGCCTGCATCTGCGTTAAACCGTGCAGATCGAGAAACAGCTCCGGCGAATAATCCCCGCGGCGTAATTTTTTCAGCTCAAAATGGCTGACGTCTTCGCGTACGTACTTCACAGCCCCTTGCGTGTTGAGCAGCGGCTGAAATTCATCTGAAAAATAGTGGCTGTTATCGGCCTGCTCCTGCAGAAGACGCTTGACCGGTACTTCGCTGATTTTTTTACGCAGCGGGCGATGGACGATGGTGTCCTGCGTGATTTTACGCGTCCCGGTCATCAGCTGACGGAAGAGCGCCTGATCCTCCTCGCTGAGCGATGTTTTCTTTTTCATTCGTCATTCTCATCTCGTATTTCCGACAGTGTACCCGACTAAACGCATTTTTTAACCTCAAGCGCGACGCGTCATTGCTGATTTATCGCCGTCTTCATGGCAAACTAGCCGCCGAAAATTATGCGAGCATGCCCTGGAGGAAAGAGTGGATAAAATATTTGTCGATGAAGCAGTAAACGAACTGCATACCATACAGGACATGTTGCGCTGGTCGGTTAGCCGCTTCAGCGCCGCCAATATCTGGTACGGTCACGGTACCGATAATCCGTGGGATGAAGCCGTACAGCTGGTGCTGCCGTCTCTCTACCTGCCGCTGGACATTCCGGAAGACATGCGCACCGCGCGCCTGACTTCCAGCGAAAAACACCGCATCGTTGAGCGCGTGATCCGCCGCGTGAACGAGCGCATTCCGGTCGCCTACCTGACCAACAAAGCCTGGTTCTGCGGCCACGAGTTCTATGTCGATGAACGCGTGCTGGTGCCGCGCTCGCCGATTGGCGAGCTGATCAACAACCACTTTGAAGGCCTGATCGGCCATCAGCCGCAGCACATTCTGGATATGTGTACCGGCAGCGGCTGCATCGCGATTGCCTGCGCGTACGCCTTCCCGGAAGCGGAAGTGGACGCGGTAGATATCTCCACCGACGCGCTGGCCGTGACCGAGCACAACATCGAAGAGCACGGCCTGATCCATCACGTTACGCCAATTCGCTCCGACTTGTTCCGCGATCTGCCGACGCTGCAGTACGATCTTATCGTCACCAACCCGCCGTACGTTGATGCGGAAGACATGTCCGATCTGCCGAACGAATACCGTCACGAGCCGGAGCTGGGTCTGGCGTCAGGCTCTGATGGCCTGAAGCTGACCCGCCGCATTCTGGCCTGCGCGCCGGATTACCTGACCGACGACGGCGTTCTGATTTGTGAAGTGGGCAACAGCATGGTACATCTGATAGAGCAGTACCCGGATGTGCCGTTCACCTGGCTTGAGTTCGACAACGGCGGTGACGGCGTCTTTATGCTGACCAAAGCGCAGCTGCTCGACGCGCGCGAACACTTCAGCATCTATAAAGATTAATCCAGCGGGCTTCGGCCCGTTTCACAACGCTCAAACACAAACTACAACATCGGAGCCGTGATGGCAGGAAACAGTATTGGACAGTTATTCCGCGTGACCACCTTTGGCGAGTCGCACGGGCTGGCGCTGGGCTGTATCGTTGATGGCGTACCGCCAGGCATCGAACTGACCGAAGCCGATTTACAGCACGACCTCGACCGTCGTCGCCCGGGCACCTCTCGCTACACCACGCAGCGTCGCGAGCCGGATCAGGTCAAAATTCTCTCCGGCGTCTTTGAAGGTCGCACCACCGGGACCAGCATTGGCCTGCTGATCGAAAACACCGATCAGCGCTCCCAGGACTACGGCGCCATCAAAGACGTCTTCCGTCCGGGCCACGCCGACTACACCTACGAACAAAAGTATGGCTTCCGCGACTATCGCGGCGGCGGACGTTCTTCCGCGCGTGAAACCGCGATGCGCGTGGCGGCAGGGGCGATTGCTAAGAAATACCTGCAGCAGAAATTTGGCATCGTTATCCGCGGCTGTCTGACCCAGATGGGCGACATTCCGCTGGCGATAAAAGACTGGGATCAGGTTGAACAAAACCCGTTCTTCTGCGCCGATGCCGACAAGCTTGAGGCGCTGGACGAACTGATGCGTGGCCTGAAAAAAGAGGGCGACTCCATTGGCGCGAAAGTGACCGTGGTGGCCGACGGCGTCCCGGCTGGCTGGGGCGAGCCGGTATTTGACCGTCTCGACGCCGACATTGCCCACGCGCTGATGAGCATCAACGCGGTGAAGGGCGTAGAGATTGGCGACGGCTTTGACGTGGTTCAGCTTCGCGGCAGCCAAAACCGCGATGAGATTACGAAAGCGGGCTTCCAGAGCAACCATGCGGGCGGCATCCTGGGCGGTATCAGCAGCGGGCAGCAGATTGTTGCCAACATCGCGCTGAAGCCAACTTCCAGCATCACCGTGCCGGGCCACACGATTAACCGCGATGGCGAAGAAGTTGAGATGATCACCAAAGGACGTCACGATCCGTGCGTGGGGATCCGCGCGGTGCCGATCGCAGAAGCGATGCTGGCGATCGTGCTGATGGATCACTTCCTGCGCCAGCGCGCGCAGAATGCGGATGTGACGACCACCATTCCACGCTGGTAAACATGAAAAAAACCGCAATTGCTCTGCTGGCGCTGCTTGCCAGTGGAGCCAGTCTGGCCGCGACGCCATGGCAAAAAATCACCCACCCGGTGGCGGGGAGCGCGCAGTCCATTGGCGCCTTTTCCAACGGCTGTATCGTCGGTGCCCAGGAGCTTCCTCTCCAGTCTGATACCTATCAGGTGATGCGCACCGATCAGCGACGTTATTTCGGCCACCCGGATCTGGTGCTGTTCATCCAGCGTCTGGGAAACCAGGTGCATAACCTTGGGCTGGGCACGATGCTGATTGGCGATATGGGGATGCCTGCCGGCGGTCGCTTTAACGGTGGACACGCCAGCCACCAGACCGGACTGGATGTCGATATCTTCCTGCAGCTGCCGAAAACGCGCTGGACCTCCGCCCAACTGCTGAAACCGCAGGCGCTGGATCTGGTGGCGAGCGACGGTAAGCGCGTGGTGCCGTCCCTGTGGACGCGGGACGTATCCAGCATGATCAAGCTGGCCGCGGAAGATAACGACGTCACGAGGATTTTCGTTAACCCGGCCATCAAGCAGCAGCTCTGCCTGGATGCCGGAACCGATCGCGACTGGCTGCGCAAAGTGCGCCCGTGGTTCCAGCATCGTGCGCATATGCACGTTCGTCTGCGCTGCCCGGCGAATAGCCTGGAATGTGAAGATCAGCCGCTACCTCCGCCAGGCGATGGCTGCGGTGCGGAACTGCAAAGCTGGTTTGAGCCGGCAAAACCTGGAACCTCTAAGCCTGAGAAGAAGACACCGCCTCCGTTGCCGCCTTCCTGCCAGGCGCTACTGGATGAGCATGTACTTTAATGGATAATTTCGTCGATCTGTTTATGGTGTCGCCGCTGCTGCTGGTGGTGCTGTTCTTTGTGGCCATGCTGGCCGGTTTTATCGACGCGCTCGCGGGCGGCGGCGGGTTGTTAACCGTGCCCGCGCTGCTGGCGGCGGGCATGAGCCCGGCGCAGGCGCTTGCCACCAACAAGCTGCAGGCCTGCGGCGGTTCGCTCTCGGCGTCGCTCTATTTTATCCGCCGCAAGGTGGTGAGCCTTGCCGATCAGAAGCTCAATATCCTGATGACCTTTATCGGCTCCACGTCGGGCGCGCTGCTGGTTCAGCACGTGCAGTCCGATATTTTGCGCCAGATCCTGCCGATTCTGGTCATCTGCATCGGGCTTTACTTCCTGCTGATGCCAAAGCTCGGTGAAGAAGACCGCCAGCGTCGCCTGTACGGCCTGCCGTTTGCCCTGATTGCCGGGGGCAGCGTGGGTTTTTACGACGGTTTCTTCGGGCCGGGGGCGGGTTCATTTTATGCGCTGGCGTTCGTGACGCTGGCCGGGTTTAACCTCGCCAAATCCACCGCCCATGCCAAAGTGCTCAACGCGACCTCAAACGTCGGCGGCCTGCTGCTGTTTATCATCGGCGGCAAGGTTATCTGGGCAACCGGATTTGTGATGATGGCAGGGCAGTTCCTGGGCGCGCGCGCGGGCTCGCGTCTGGTATTAAGCAAAGGACAAAAACTTATTCGCCCGATGATCGTCATCGTCTCGGCCGTAATGAGCGCCAAACTTCTTTATGACAGCCATGGACAGGAGATCCTCACCTGGTTGGGGATGCACTAATGAACAGTACGCATAAATACGAACAGCTGATTGAGATTTTCGACGGCTGTTTTGCTGACGATTTTAATACCCGTCTGATTAAAGGCGACGACGAACCGATCTATCTTCCTGCTGATGCGGAGGTTCCGTATAACCGCATCGTCTTTGCCCACGGCTTTTATGCCAGCGGCTTGCACGAGATTTCGCACTGGTGCATTGCGGGGAAAGCGCGGCGCGAGCTGGTGGACTTCGGTTACTGGTACTGCCCGGACGGACGTGATGCCGCCACTCAGGGCCAGTTTGAAGATGTGGAAGTGAAGCCGCAGGCGCTGGAATGGCTATTCTGCGTCGCGGCGGGTTTCCCGTTCAACGTCAGCTGTGACAACCTCGAAGGCGACTTCGAGCCAGACCGTATCGTCTTCCAGCGCCGCGTTCACGCGCAGGTGATGGAATATCTTGAGAAAGGCATCCCGGAACGTCCGGCACGTCTGATCGAGGCCTTACAGAATTATTACCACACGCCGGTTATCACGGCGGAATGCTTCCCTTGGCCGGAAGATCTTTAACAGAGGAAAGAAGATGATCGCAGAATTTGAATCACGCATTCTGGCGTTAATTGATGACATGGTGGAACACGCCAGTGATGATGAGCTGTTCGCCAGCGGTTATCTGCGTGGTCACCTGACGCTCGCGGTAGCCGAGCTGGAAGCGGGGGACGATCACTCTGCCGACGCCGTTCACGCTGAAGTCACTCGCAGCCTGGAAAAAGCCATTCTGGCCGGGGAGCTCTCGCCGCGCGACCAGTCGCTGGTGCTGGGCATGTGGGACACTTTGTTCCAGCAGGCGAAAGCCAAGTAAGTGTTTCACCACCCTCTCCCTGTGGGAGAGGGTTAGGGTGAGGGCACCAGACCGCACCTTACTTAACCTTCTTCCCCTTCAGCAGTTTCCGTACCCACAAGCGATTCGGATTCAGCCCTGCAAGCGTAACCCTGTCCAGCGGCATCGGCTCGCCGCTCATTTGTGCGGCTAACACTTCTGCCAGTAGCGGTGCGGAACAGAGCCCGCGAGATCCTAATCCACCCAGCATAAACAGCTCCGGATAAACCGGCGCGCTTACCGCGTTATCCCGGTTATCAGCAAGATCCTGATAGGCCTCAAGCGTCGCATCGTAGTCCGGCACATTTCCCGCCATCGGCAGATGATCGCGGGTGGCGCAGCGCACGCCGCAGCGCGCGTCACCCTCGCTGACGTCAACCTCTCTCGCCCACGCCGCATCCGGGAAACAGTCAATCAGGCGCTGGCGGTTCTGGGCCTGATCCGCGTCGCTGTAGCGCATATCCGTTTCGCCACGATGATAGCTGGCCCCGATGCAGTGGTGGCCGTTAGACGTATTTTGCGGCGTCAGATAGCCGTCATAGCACAGCACCTGACGCAGTTTGTTCAGTTCGGGCGCGGAAGGAATATGGCTTACCTGGCCGCCGACCGGATAAACCGGCAATGACTCTGTCTGGATAAACTGGCTGATGTTATGTCCGTTTGCCAGCACAACGCTGGCATGGCTTGCCTCTTTGCCATCAGCAAAACGCAGATTCCAGCGTTCTGTCCGGCTCAACGATTCAACCTTGTGAGCATAATGCGCCGTCAGCCCGCGCGACTGCGCCAGCGCAATGACCGCCGAGGTCAGTTCAGCCGGGCACAGCCAGCCGCCGAGCGGATACTGAATGCCCCCCCACCCGGTTTCCACGCCAGCGGTGTCTGCCACCTCTTGCGCACTTACCGCACGGGCAATCTCGTCAGGCAGACCCAGCGACAGCATCTGCGTGATTTTTTGCTGGCTCTTTTCATCCCAGCCGAGCTGCGTCACGCCGCACCAGTCATGCTCGAACGCCACCGGCAGGGCGTCATACAGGCGACGAGCGAAGGTAAACGCCGCCGGGAAAAACTGGAACAGGGCCGGGTCGTGCGCGCTTAAAAGCGGATAGAGCGCACCCTGACGGTTGCCGGATGCGCCGCTTGCTGGCGCGTCGTCGGCACAGTAGAGCGTGACCTGCCAGCCGCGGTGGAGAAGCGCGAGAGACAGCAGAGCGCTGGCGATTCCCCCGCCGACTATCGCCACCTCACGGGATGCGCTGGTGCCGCGTGCAAACCAGGGGGTACTTGCGGGGATGTCCAGCGTCTGCTCCATTCTGCCGACCAGCATGTCGCGCTTGCGGCCAAAACCTTTGGTTTTCTGCATGGTAAAGCCCGCCTCCTGCAGCCCGCGGCGGACAAAGCCTGCCGAGGTGAAGGTGGCAAGCGTTGCGCCCGGGCGCGCCAGCCGCGCCATCGCGCTAAACAGATGCTGGCTCCACATGTCCGGGTTTTTGGCGGGGGCAAAGCCGTCAAGGAACCAGGCGTCCACCGTCTGGTTCATTGAATCATCGAGCGTATCGGTCAGGTCATTGATGTCGCCAAGCCATAAATCCAGCGTCACGCGACCGCCGTCCAGAATCAGACGGTGGCAGCCGCCGATGTGGGGTGGCCACTGCGCCTGAAGCTGCTCCGCCCAGGCTGCAAGCTCTGGCCAGCGCTGATGAGCGAGCCGCAGATCGTGCGCGGTGAGCGGGAATTTTTCGAAACTGATGAAATGTAATCTTTGTAGCGTAGCCTCAGGGTGGGCAGCGTGAAACTGGTCAAACGCCTGCCAAAGGGTCAGAAAATTGAGCCCGGTACCGAATCCGCTTTCCGCGACCACAAACAGGCTCCGCGGATGCTCCGGGAAGCGGGTGCTGAGCTGGTTTCCGTCGAGGAAAACATAGCGAGTTTCTTCGAGTCCGTTATCATTAGAAAAATAGACGTCATCAAAATCTCGGGAAACAGGTGTACCCTCAGCGTTGAATTCGAGGTTGGCGGGTTGTATAGCGTTTTGTTTCACGTAAGTTACTCGTCTGACAGGCAGTGGCACGATCTTAACGATGTGAGTCCATCGGTGCAAATTTCCGCAGAAAATGTCTGATCGGACTTGTTCGGCGTACAAGTGTACGCTATTGTGCGACTCGAAACTTACTATAGTGCGACTTACAGAGGTATTGAATGAAACGTGCAGTGATTACTGGCCTGGGCATTGTTTCCAGCATCGGTAATAACCAGCAGGAAGTCCTGGCATCTCTGCGTGAAGGACGCTCCGGGATCACTTTCTCTGAAGAGTTTAAAGATTCAGGTATGCGTAGCCACGTATGGGGTAACGTCAAACTGGACACCACCGGTTTGATTGACCGCAAAGTGGTTCGTTTCATGAACGATGCCTCTATTTATGCTTATCTCTCCATGCAGGAAGCGATCAAAGATTCCGGCCTGAGTGAAGAGGTTTATCAGAACAACCCGCGCGTGGGTCTGATCGCCGGTTCCGGCGGCTCATCAAAAGCGCAGGTATTCGGCGCTGACGCAATGCGTAGCCCGCGTGGTCTGAAAGCTGTAGGTCCGTACGTGGTCACCAAAGCTATGGGTTCTGCGGTTTCCGCGTGCCTGGCGACCCCATTCAAAATCCACGGTGTGAACTACTCCATCAGCTCCGCGTGTGCGACTTCCGCGCACTGCATCGGTAATGCTGTTGAGCAGATCCAGCTGGGTAAACAGGACATCGTATTTGCTGGCGGCGGCGAAGAGCTGGGCTGGGAAATGGCCTGTGAATTCGACGCGATGGGCGCACTGTCCACCAAATACAATGAAACCCCGGATAAAGCCTCCCGTACCTATGATGCGCACCGTGACGGTTTCGTTATCGCTGGCGGCGGCGGTATGGTTGTGGTTGAAGAGCTGGAGCATGCCCTGGCACGTGGCGCGCACATCTACGCTGAAATCGTGGGCTACGGTGCAACGTCTGACGGCGCCGACATGGTTGCGCCATCCGGCGAAGGCGCGGTGCGCTGCATGAAGATGGCGATGCACGGCGTTGACACCCCAATCGACTACCTGAACTCCCACGGTACCTCTACTCCGGTAGGCGACGTGAAAGAGCTGGGTGCGATCCGTGAAGTCTTCGGCGATAACAGCCCGGCGATCTCCGCGACCAAAGCCATGACCGGTCACTCTCTGGGTGCGGCTGGCGTGCAGGAAGCGATCTACTCTCTGCTGATGCTGGAAAACGGCTTTATCGCGCCAAGCATCAACATCGATGAGATGGACGAGCAGGCTGCTGGCCTGAACATCGTGACCAAACCAACGGAAGCGACGCTGACCACCGTCATGTCAAACAGCTTCGGCTTCGGTGGCACCAACGCCACGCTGGTTATGCGTAAGCTGAAAGCATAAGTTTTACGTTTGATTCCGGAAGGGAGCCATAAGGCTCCCTTTTTTATGCATTGACAAGCGGCTGATCTCACAGGCAAACTTCACCCCTCAACATTATCCTCACGATAATGCGTAAGCGTTTAACGTCAACCAACGCACCTTAATCCTGATAATCAGGTAGAGGGGGCGTGGCATTTCCCCGCCTTACTCTTCATTTCGGAGTAAAGCATGACTGCAGTAACTCAAACAGAAACAACCCCTTCAGCGAACGTCTCGCTGTTCCGTATCGCTTTCGCGGTATTTCTAACCTATATGACCGTCGGCCTGCCGCTGCCGGTGATCCCGCTGTTCGTTCATCAGGAGCTGGGCTATGGCAACACCATGGTCGGCATTGCCGTGGGCATTCAGTTTTTAGCCACGGTATTGACCCGCGGTTACGCCGGACGGCTGGCGGATCAGCACGGTGCAAAACGCTCGGCGCTACAGGGGATGTTTGCCTGTGGGCTGGCGGGCGGCGCATGGCTGCTGGCTTCTCTCCTGCCGGTAGACGCCGCGTATAAGTTTGCGCTGCTGGTGCTGGGCCGCTTAATCCTGGGCTTTGGTGAAAGCCAGCTGCTGACCGGCACCCTGACCTGGGGAATGGGTCTGGTGGGGCCGGCACGCTCCGGCAAGGTGATGTCCTGGAACGGTATGGCCATCTATGGCGCGCTGGCCGCAGGCGCACCGCTTGGGCTGCTGATCAATAGCCAGTTTGGATTTGCGGCGCTGGCTGCCACCACCATGGTTTTACCCCTGCTGGCGTGGGCGTTTAACGGCTCGGTGCGTAAGGTGCCCGCGCACAAAGGCGAGCGTCCTTCCCTGTGGAGCGTGGTCGGCCAAATCTGGCAGCCGGGTCTTGGCCTGGCGCTGCAGGGCGTGGGTTTTGCGGTGATTGGTACCTTCGTCTCGCTCTATTTTATGAGCCGCGGCTGGGCGATGGCCGGTTTTACGCTCACCGCGTTTGGCGGCGCGTTTGTGCTGATGCGCGTGCTTTTCGGCTGGATGCCGGATCGCTTTGGCGGCGTGAAGGTGGCGGTGGCGTCGCTGGTGATTGAAACCATCGGTCTGCTGCTGCTGTGGAATGCACCCGTTGCATCCGTTGCGCTGCTTGGCGCGGCGCTGACCGGCTGCGGCTGTTCACTGATCTTCCCGGCGCTGGGCGTTGAAGTGGTGAAGCGCGTGGCCCCGCAGGTGCGCGGTACGGCGCTGGGCGGCTATGCGGCCTTTCAGGATATCTCATACGGGGTAACCGGACCGCTGGCCGGGGTGTTAGCCACCTCGTTTGGTTATCCGTCCGTCTTTCTGGCCGGTGCGGTTTCCGCAGTGGTGGGGATCGTGGTGACGCTGGTGGCGTTTCGCAGGACTTGAGCCGTTGTTGCCGGGGGGGCTATACCTTACCCGGCCTACGGTTCGAGCCGCTGTAGGCCCGGTAAGCGCAGCGCCACCGGGCAAAATATCAGGCAACCAGCCAGAAAATCGCCAGCGCAATCAGTAACGCAATAAACATCAATCCCGGACGCGCAGAGAGCGTTCTGAACGTCTCCACGACTGGCGCAAACAGCGGGCTGTAGATCGGCTGAATGTTTCTCACCTCCGGCACGCCGCCCTCGCGCTCGGCGCGGCGAACGAAGATTTGATTGAGCAGATCCTGCACCTGCGCGGTGGTCAGAACCGTTTGCGGCGTGGCCTGCCAGTTTTGCTGGGCGTAATCCCGAATGACTTCAAACTCGTGCGGCTCAAGCGGCTGCTTCAGTGCCGCCTGGACGGTATGCAGGGTAGGGGCATTCTGGGTGCTGAGCGTCTGGCGCGCCTGGAGCCAGGTCACCAGATGCGTAAACTGTTTGGCCGGGATCAGCTCACCCGCCTTCACGCCGGACAGCTCCAGCATGGATTGCCAGATAAGCTTCGTCGGTTCGCCGGTGGCCGCAGCCAGCTTCGTCACCATCTGCTTGAGCGTGTTGTGCTCGGCAGGCAGCAGCGGACGCTCGGTCGCCTGGCGCACCTGAGGCTGCGGAATAGACAGCTCGTTGTTCTGCAGCAGGGTCAGCACGGTTTTGAGCTGGTCGGGCGTCAGCTGGCCCAGCGCGGTCTGACCATACTGCTGGCGAATAAAATCGCTCACCGCCTGCCGGTTATTACCCTGGCCCAGCAGCTCCGTCAGCTGAGCGACAATCTGGCGCGTGGTGTGGTTCTGCTGCGCGGTATTAATACGCTGGTTCAGGTTTTGCTCGGCCGCAGGGAAATGGCGCGACTGCAGCGGTGCGTCGTTCCTCACGCCTAAATCATGCTTTACCCCGGCCCAGACTTCCGCGTTTTGCTGTGAAGTCAGCGCAATCAGGCGCGTGATCAGTCGCTCCAGCACGGTGCGCTGTTGCGTGGATAGCGGTTGTTCACCGGCAACGTTTGGCGTGACGGGGCCTTCACCCGGAGGGCGTGGCGGCGTACCTGAAATGGGCTGCATCGTCAAAAATCCTTAAAGTCAAAACTCAGCGTAAACCAGGCATACATATATGCCTGGCGGCGAGATTATGGCACACTTGGCAGGTTTTCTTCCTCTCAAACAGGTACTCAGACGTGAAAATCCTCGTTGATGAAAATATGCCTTACGCCCGTGAGCTGTTTAGCCGCCTGGGTAACGTTAAGGCTGTCCCTGGTCGCCCGATCCCGGTCAACGAACTGGATGACGCAGACGCGCTGATGGTGCGCTCGGTGACTAAAGTAAATGAGGCGTTGCTCGCCGGTAAAGCGATTAAGTTTGTCGGAACCGCAACGGCAGGGACCGATCATGTGGATGATAAATGGCTGAAGCAGGCCGGAATCGGTTTTTCCGCCGCGCCGGGCTGTAACGCCATTGCCGTTGTGGAATACGTTTTCTCCTCCCTGCTGATGCTGGCCGAGCGCGACGGGTTTGCGCTGAAGGACCGCACCGTGGGGATTGTCGGCGTGGGTAACGTCGGCGGGCGCCTGCAAAAGCGCCTTGAAGCGTTAGGGATCCGCACGCTGCTGTGCGATCCGCCGCGTAAAGATAACGGCGATGACGGGGATTTCCGCTCGCTGGATGAGCTGGTTGAACAGTGTGACGTGCTGACGTTCCACACGCCGCTGTTTAAAGAGGGGCCGTATAAGTCGCTGCATCTTGCTGACGAGGCGCTAATCCGTCGTCTGAAGGCTGGCACTATTCTGATAAATGCCTGCCGTGGTCCGGTGGTAGATAACGCCGCGCTGCTGACATGCCTGAACGAAGGACAAGACCTCAGTGTAGTGCTGGACGTCTGGGAGCCGGAGCCGGATCTCAACGTTGAGCTGCTTAACAAGGTAGACGTGGGCACGGCGCATATCGCCGGTTATACCCTCGAGGGGAAAGCGCGCGGCACGACGCAGGTCTTCGAAGCCTACAGCGCTTTTATCGGCCATCCGCAGCAGGTGGCGCTGGATACCTTACTCCCCGCGCCTGAGTTTGGCCGCATTACCCTGCACGGCCCGCTCGATCAGGCAACGCTGAAAAGGCTGGTGCATTTGGTGTATGATGTGCGCCGCGATGATGCGCTGCTGCGTAAAGTGGCGGGGATCCCGGGTGAATTTGATAAGCTGCGCAAGAACTACGTTGAGCGCCGCGAGTGGTCTTCCCTGTATGTAATATGCGACGACGCCCCGGCGGCGACGCTGCTGCATAAGCTGGGGTTTAACGCCGTTCATCACCCGGCGCATTAATGTCTTCTTAATGCTCCCTGTCGGATACTCCGACAGGGACGCTTTTTTATTTCTGGAGTAAACCACCATGTCTGAAGGCTGGAACATTGCCATTTTAGGTGCCACGGGTGCCGTGGGCGAAGCCCTGCTCGAAACCCTTGCTGAGCGTCAGTTCCCGGTGGGCGATATCTATGCGCTGGCCCGTACCGACAGCGCAGGTGAGCATCTGCGTTTTAACGGTAAATCCGTCATGGTTCAGGACGCGGCCGCGTTCGACTGGACGCAGGCGCAGCTGGCATTTTTCGCCGCGGGCGCTGAAGCGACGGCTGCTTACGTTGAAGAGGCGACCAACGCTGGCTGCCTGGTGATCGACCTGAGCGGTCTGTTCTCAATGGAGCCGGATGTGCCGCTGGTGGTGCCGGACGTGAACCCGTTTGTGCTGGCTGACTACCGCAACCGTAACGTCATTGCGGTTCCGAACAGCCTCACCAGCCAGCTGCTGACCGCGCTGAAACCGCTGATCGACGACGGCGGCCTGTCGCGCATTTCCGTCACCAGCCTGCTGTCCGCGTCCGCGAACGGCAAAAAGGCCGTTGACGCCCTGGCCGGGCAGAGCGCGAAGCTGCTGAACGGTATCCCGATTGACGAAGATGATTTCTTTGGCCGCCAGCTGGCGTTCAACATGCTGCCGCTGCTGCCGGACCGCGAGGGCTCCGTGCGCGAAGAGCGTCGTATCGTCGATGAAGTGCGTAAAATTCTGCAAGACGATGGCCTGATGATTTCCGCGAACGTCGTGCAGTCTCCGGTCTTCTACGGCCACGCGCAGATGGTCGGCTTTGAAGCCCTCCGTCCGCTGGCGGCAGAAGAGGCGCGCGACGCGTTTGGCCGCGGTGAAGACATCGTGCTCTCTGAAGAGAGCGAGTTTCCGACCCAGGTTGGCGATGCCACCGGTAGCGCGCATCTTTCCGTTGGCTGCGTGCGTAACGATTACGGCATGCCGGAGCAGGTTCAGTTCTGGTCCGTTGCCGATAACGTTCGCTTCGGCGGCGCGCTGATGGCGGTCAAAATCGCGGAAAAACTGGTGCAGGAGTACCTGTACTGATGTCAGACGTGGAACAAAAGCCGGTCCATAGAATTGCCCTCGGAATTGAGTACGACGGCAGTAAATATTATGGCTGGCAGCGTCAGAACGAGGTGCGCAGCGTCCAGGAGAAGCTGGAGAAAGCGCTCTCTCAGGTGGCAAACGAGCCGATTAACGTCCTGTGCGCGGGACGTACGGACGCGGGAGTTCACGGCACGGGGCAGGTGGTGCACTTTGAAACCACCGCCGTGCGTAAGGATGCCGCCTGGACGCTGGGTGTAAATGCGAATTTGCCTGGTGACATTGCGGTGCGTTGGGTAAAAGCTGTGCCGGATGATTTTCACGCGCGCTTCAGCGCCACGGCGCGTCGCTACCGTTATGTCATCTACAACCAGCGCCTGCGTCCGGCGGTGTTAAGCCAGGGCGTCACGCATTTTTATGAACCGCTTGATGCAGAACGTATGCATCGCGCGGCGCAGTGTCTGATTGGTGAAAATGACTTTACGTCGTTTCGTGCGGTGCAGTGTCAGTCCCGCACGCCGTGGCGCAACGTCATGCACATAAACGTCAGCCGTTTTGGCGCGTATGTGGTGGTGGATATCAAAGCCAATGCCTTTGTACATCATATGGTTCGGAATATTGTAGGCAGCCTGATGGAAGTGGGTGCCGGACACCAGCCGGAGAGCTGGATTGCAGACCTGCTGGCAGCGAAGGACAGAACGCTTGCGGCAGCCACGGCGAAAGCGGAAGGATTGTATCTGGTCTCAGTAGACTATCCGGATCGATTTGACCTGCCGAAACCGCCAATGGGCCCGCTGTTTTTAGCGGACTAAACAAAGGTGCAATTAGGGCTTAGACAATATGGACGTAATACGTTTTCTGATTGATTTCATTCTGCATATTGATGTTCACCTGGCAGAGCTGGTCGCGCAGTATGGCGTCTGGGTTTACGCCATTCTGTTCCTCATTCTGTTTTGTGAAACCGGTCTGGTCGTTACCCCATTCCTGCCAGGGGATTCACTGCTGTTCGTTGCCGGGGCGCTATCGGCGTTACCCACTAACGATCTGAATGTGCATCTTATGGTTGTGCTGATGGTGATTGCCGCCATTGTCGGTGATGCGGTCAACTATACGATTGGACGGGTGTTCGGTGAGCGGCTTTTCAGCAATCCTGATTCGAAAATTTTCCGTCGCAGCTATTTAGACAAAACCCATGCGTTTTATGAACGCCATGGCGGGAAAACCATTATCCTTGCGCGTTTTGTGCCTATTGTGCGCACATTTGCACCGTTTGTGGCGGGAATGGGGCATATGTCCTATCGTCATTTTGCGGCATACAACGTGGTTGGCGCGCTGCTGTGGGTACTGCTGTTTACCTACGCAGGCTATCTGTTTGGCGATCTTCCGGTGGTGCAGGAAAACCTTAAGTTACTGATTGTAGCGATTATTGTGCTTTCCGTACTGCCTGGCGTTATCGAAATCATTCGTCACAAACGTGCGGCGGCAAAACAAGCGAAGTAAATGCACACTGGCGGTTCGACCACTTTTTTATCCAAAGTTTCGGGCTGTTATGTTTTAATGTGCAACATTCATGGTCTGTTGGAGGCAAAAATGGCATTATTCGCCTCTTATAGCAAAACTGGCATACGACCAGGTTCAGGCAGAAAGGTTATCAATGAGCTGGATTGAACGAATTAAAAGCAACATTACCCCAACGCGCAAAGCGAGCATTCCTGAAGGGGTATGGACGAAGTGTGATAGCTGCGGTCAGGTTCTGTATCGCGCAGAGCTGGAGCGCAACCTTGAGGTGTGTCCGAAGTGTGATCACCATATGCGTATGTCGGCGCGCAACCGCCTGCATAGCCTGCTGGACGAAGGCTCTCTGGTAGAGCTGGGCAGCGAACTTGAGCCAAAAGACGTGCTGAAGTTCCGCGATTCCAAAAAATACAAAGATCGTCTGGCCTCTGCACAGAAAGAGACCGGCGAGAAAGACGCGCTGATCGTCATGAAAGGCACCCTGCATGAGATGCCGGTTGTCGCCGCTGCCTTTGAGTTCTCCTTTATGGGCGGCTCAATGGGCTCCGTGGTCGGTGCGCGCTTCGTGCGTGCCGTTGAGCAGGCGCTGGAAGACAACTGTCCTCTGATCTGTTTCTCTGCCTCCGGCGGTGCACGTATGCAGGAAGCGCTGATGTCGCTGATGCAGATGGCGAAAACCTCTGCTGCGCTGGCGAAAATGCAGGAGCGCGGTCTTCCGTACATCTCCGTGCTGACCGACCCAACCATGGGCGGCGTCTCCGCGAGCTTCGCGATGCTGGGCGACCTGAACATCGCTGAGCCAAAAGCGCTGATCGGCTTTGCGGGTCCTCGCGTTATCGAGCAAACCGTTCGTGAAAAACTGCCGCCGGGCTTCCAGCGCAGTGAGTTCCTCATTGAGAAAGGCGCTATCGATATGATCGTCCGCCGTCCGGAAATGCGCCTGAAGCTGGCGAGCATTCTGGCGAAGCTGATGAATCTGCCAGCGCCGAACCCGGATGAGCCGCGCGAAGGCGTGGTGGTACCGGATCAGGAACCCGAGGCCTGATAACTGAAAAGGGCAGGGCCGGTTGGCGCTGCCCTTTTGCTTTCTAATCTGTTAATGACAACCGGGCATTATGGAAAATAAAAGCATTCCCCAAGCCACGTCGCCCCTGGCCGCGTGGCTTTCTTATCTGGAAAACCTGCACAGTAAAACCATCGATATGGGGCTTGAGCGCGTAAGCCAGGTCGCCGCGCGTCTTGATGTGCTCAAACCGGCACCTTTTGTGTTCACCGTCGCGGGCACCAACGGTAAGGGCACAACCTGCCGCACGCTGGAATCTGTCCTGATGGCTGCGGGTTACAGGGTAGGCGTTTACAGCTCTCCACACCTGGTCCGCTACACCGAGCGGGTTCGCGTGCAGAACAGCGAGCTGCCGGAATCGGCGCATACGGCGTCGTTCGCGGAAATTGAAGCCGCACGCGGTGAGATCTCATTAACCTATTTTGAATACGGCACCCTGTCGGCGCTGTGGCTGTTCAAACAGGCGCAGCTGGATGTCGTGATCCTTGAGGTTGGCCTCGGCGGACGTCTTGATGCGACCAATATGGTGGATGCGGACGTGGCGGTGGTCACCAGCATCGCGCTGGACCATATCGACTGGCTGGGACCGGATCGTGAAAGCATTGGCCGCGAGAAGGCCGGTATTTTCCGGGCGAATAAACCCGCCGTGGTCGGCGAGCCGGACATGCCGCACACCATTGCTGACGTGGCAAACGAGAAGGGCGCGCGTCTGCTGCGCCGCGGCGTTGACTGGCAGTATGAGGTTCAGGATAACGGCTGGCGCTTCAGCGATGCCCAGGGAGCGCTGGACAACCTGCCGCTGCCGCAGGTGCCGCAGCCGAACGCGGCCACCGCGCTGGCGGCACTGCGCGCCAGCGGATTAGCGGTCAGCGAGCAGGCAATTCGCGACGGCATTCAGAGCGCAATTCTGCCCGGGCGCTTCCAGATTGTCAGCGAGTCACCGCGCCTGATTCTGGACGTGGCGCATAACCCGCATGCGGCGGCGTATCTCGCGGGACGTCTCAAATCGTTACCAAAAACCGGGCGCGTGCTGGCGGTTATCGGTATGCTTCATGATAAAGATATCGGCGGGACGCTGGCCTGCATGGAGACTGTGGTAGATAGCTGGTATTGTGCTCCTCTGGAGGGGCCGCGCGGCGCGACGGCTGAGCAGTTGATGGAACATCTCGGCAAAGGCGCAATCTATAGTAGCGTGGCGCAGGCCTGGCATGCCGCGATGGCGGATGCTAAACCAGAAGATACCGTGCTGGTGTGTGGTTCATTCCACACGGTGGCACATGTCATGGAAGTGATGGACGCGGGGAGAACCGGTGGCGAGTAAGTTTCAGAACCGTTTAACAGGAACCATTGTGCTGGTCGCGCTCGGGGTGATTATTCTCCCGGGTCTGCTCGACGGGCAGAAAAAGCATTATCAGGACGAGTTTGCCGCTATTCCGCTGGTGCCGAAACCGGGTGACCGCGATGAGCCGGATATGCTTCCCGCGGCGACGCAGGCGCTGCCTGCTCAGCCTCCGGAAGGGGCGGCGGAAGAGGTGCGCGCAGGCGATGCCGCCGCCCCGTCGCTCGATCCGTCTCGTCTGGCGGCAGCGAGCAGCAGCGATATCGATCCGGTGCCGGTAGAGCAGCCTAAACCCGTTGAAAAACCGAAGCCGGTTGAGAAGCCGCAGCCGAAACCGCAGCGGGATAAAGCCGCAGAGCAGCTGGCTGCCGCATCAGAAACCCCACCGCCGGCAAAACAAGACGCGGCACCGACCGGAAAAGCGTACGTTGTGCAGCTCGGCGCGCTGAAAAACGCCGACAAAGTTAACGAGGTCGTGAGCAAACTGCGCAGTGCGGGATATCGTGTTTACACTTCACCTTCCACGCCGGTGCAGGGTAAAATTACCCGTATCCTCGTGGGGCCAGAAGCGTCCAAAGATAAGCTTAAAGGTTCGCTCGGCGAGCTGAAGCAGATCTCCGGCCTGAGCGGTGTGGTGATGGGCTACAGCGCGAACTGATAAGATCTTACCCAACCTCGGAGTGGTTTGCTCCCTCTCCCTTGAGGAAGAGGGCCGGGGTGAGGGGGAGCAGACGTCCACAGAGACGTCAAATGAACCGTGGCGTTGAACATTTTTTCAGCGCCTTTTTTATTTACGCGCGGGAAGGAAATCCCTACGCAAACGTTTTCTTTTTCTGTTAGAATTCGCCCCGAACTGGATGACAGGGCGTTAAATCGTGGGACACATATGGTCTGGATTGATTACGCCATCATTGCGGTGATTGGTTTTTCCTGTCTGGTTAGCCTGATCCGTGGCTTTGTTCGTGAAGCGTTATCGCTGGTAACCTGGGGTTGTGCTTTCTTTGTTGCCAGTCATTACTACACTTACCTGTCTGTCTGGTTCACGGGCTTTGAAGATGAACTGGTCCGAAACGGAATTGCCATCGCGGTGCTGTTTATCGCAACGCTGATTGTCGGCGCTATCGTGAATTACGTGATAGGTCAGCTGGTCGAGAAAACCGGTCTGTCAGGAACGGACAGGGTGCTCGGGATCTGTTTCGGGGCGTTACGAGGCGTGCTGATTGTAGCCGCGATCCTGTTCTTCCTGGATACCTTCACCGGGTTCTCCAAAAGCGAAGACTGGCAGAAATCGCAGCTCATTCCAGAATTCAGCTTCATCATCAGATGGTTCTTTGACTATCTGCAAAGCTCGTCGAGTTTTTTGCCCAGGGCATAAACCCTGAGATGTGGCTTAACGAGGAAAAGACGAATGTGCGGTATTGTCGGTATCGCCGGTTTCATGCCGGTAAACCAGTCGATTTATGACGCGTTAACGGTGCTTCAGCACCGTGGGCAGGATGCTGCGGGTATCATCACCATTGATGCAAACAACTGCTTCCGTTTACGCAAGGCGAATGGCCTGGTAAACGATGTGTTTGAAGCCCGCCATATGCAGCGTCTGCAAGGTAATATGGGGATCGGTCACGTTCGTTATCCTACTGCTGGCAGTTCCAGCGCCTCTGAGGCACAGCCTTTCTACGTCAACTCACCGTATGGCATCACCCTTGCTCATAACGGCAACCTGACCAACGCGCATGAGCTGCGTAAAAAGCTGTTCGAAGAGAAACGTCGCCACATTAACACCACCTCTGATTCTGAAATCCTGCTCAATGTGTTCGCCAGCGAGCTGGATAACTTCCGTCACTACCCGCTGGAAGCAGACAACATCTTTGCTGCGATTGCCGCGACCAACCGCCAGATCCGCGGCGCGTACGCCTGCGTAGCGATGATTATCGGTCACGGCATGGTGGCCTTCCGCGATCCAAACGGCATTCGTCCCCTGGTGCTCGGCAAGCGCGACCTTGGCGATGGCCGTACCGAATATATGGTTGCCTCTGAGAGCGTGGCGCTGGATACCCTGGGCTTTGAGTTCCTGCGTGACGTTGCGCCGGGCGAAGCGGTCTATATCACCGAGAAGGGCCAGCTGTTTACCCGCCAGTGTGCCGATAACCCGGTCAGCAACCCGTGCCTGTTTGAATACGTTTACTTTGCCCGCCCGGATTCCTTCATCGACAAGATTTCCGTCTACAGCGCGCGCGTCAACATGGGCACCAAGCTGGGCGAGAAGATTGCCCGCGAGTGGGACGATCTCGACATCGACGTGGTTATTCCTATCCCGGAAACCTCCTGCGATATCGCGCTGGAGATCGCCCGCATCCTGGACAAGCCATACCGTCAGGGCTTCGTGAAGAACCGCTACGTTGGCCGCACCTTTATCATGCCGGGCCAGCACCTGCGCCGTAAGTCCGTGCGCCGCAAGCTGAACGCCAACCGCGCGGAATTCCGCGACAAGAACGTTCTGCTGGTGGATGACTCCATCGTTCGCGGCACCACCTCTGAGCAGATTATCGAGATGGCGCGCGAAGCGGGTGCGAAGAAAGTCTACCTGGCCTCTGCTGCGCCAGAGATTCGCTTCCCGAACGTGTACGGCATCGATATGCCAACCGCCAACGAGCTGATCGCTCACGGCCGTGAAGTGGATGAAATTCGCCAGATCATCGGTGCCGACGGCCTGATTTTCCAGGATCTGAACGATCTCATCGACGCGGTGCGTGCCGAGAACCCGGAAATTCAGCAGTTTGAATGTTCCGTGTTCAACGGTATTTACGTGACCAAAGACGTTGACCAGCAGTATCTCGACTATCTTGATTCGCTGCGCAACGACGATGCGAAAGCCGTTCAGATGCAGAACGATCTTGAAAGCTTAGAGATGCACAACGAAGGTTGATGCTCCGGCAGGTGAGGGCGAATGCCCTCACTTGCAACTCCCCGCAAAATCCTGCACAGTCTGCCCTGAAATCAGTAAGGGCGAAAATCATGAAACGACTCATTGTTGGGCTCAGCGGCGCCAGCGGCGCGATTTACGGCGTACGTCTGTTACAGGTTCTGCGTAACGTGGCGGAAGTCGAGACCCATCTGGTGATGAGCCAGGCGGCGCGGCAGACCCTCTCTCTGGAAACCGATCTCTCCCTGCGCGATGTTCAGGCACTGGCGGACGTGGTTCACGATGCCCGTGATATTGCCGCCAGCATCTCCTCAGGCTCGTTTAAAACGGCCGGCATGGTTATCCTGCCCTGTTCGATTAAAACGCTCTCCGGCATTGTGAACAGCTATACCGACACCCTGGTGACGCGCGCGGCGGATGTGGTGCTGAAGGAGCGTCGTCCTCTGGTGCTCTGCGTGCGGGAAACGCCGCTGCATCTCGGCCATCTGCGTTTAATGACCCAGGCCGCCGAGCTTGGGGCCATCATCATGCCGCCGGTTCCGGCGTTTTATCATCGCCCGACCTCGCTGGACGACGTGATTAATCAGACCGTTAACCGCGTGCTGGATCAGTTTGACATCGACCTGCCTGAAGATCTCTTCACCCGCTGGCAAGGGGCCTGATTCTGTGCACAAACAGAGTGCATGAAAAGAGACGTTGCCCTGTTTCAGGGCAATTATGCAACGGCGATCATATCCTCGACATTTAATTCGTTTTTTCCCTTTTTCTCTTTCCGGTTCGTTCGGCAGACCTGCTATCTTTCACCATTAAGGCAATATCGCAACGTTTTATTAACATATTTAACGTCGAAGTTTTGACCAGACGGCAATGTGGCATAAGACCTGCAAGATGAAGCCTGCAACACAACACACAACACAATACATAATAAAATCACGGTACTTGAGGGTAAATGTATGAAGAAGACGGTTCTGGCTCTGTCTTTGCTCGTGGGGTTAAGTGCGGCAGCAGGTAGCTACGCAGCGCTTCCACAGACGGTTCGTATCGGTACAGACGCAACCTATGCGCCATTCTCTTCCAAGGATGCGAAAGGCGATTTCGTGGGGTTTGATATCGATCTGGGAAATGAAATGTGCAAACGCATTGCGGTGAAATGCACATGGGTGGGCAGCGACTTTGACGCGTTAATCCCGTCGCTGAAAGCCAAGAAAATCGACGCCATTATCTCTTCTCTTTCCATCACCGAAAAACGCCAGCAGGAGATTGCCTTCTCTGACAAGCTCTACGCCGCGGATTCTCGCCTGATTGCGCCGAAAGGCTCCCCGATTAAGCCCACCATCGACTCGCTGAAAGGCAAGCATGTTGGCGTGCTTCAGGGGTCGACGCAGGAAGGTTATGCCAACGCGACCTGGCGTGAGAAGGGCGTAGACGTGGTGGCTTACCAGAACCAGGATCTGATTTACTCTGACCTGGCCGCAGGCCGTCTGGATGCGGCATTCCAGGATGAAGTCGCCGCGAGCGAAGGCTTCCTGAAACAGCCTGCGGGTAAAGACTATGCGTTTGCGGGCCCGTCGGTAAAAGACAAAAAATACTTTGGTGACGGCACCGGTATTGGCCTGCGTAAGGATGATACCGAGCTGAAAGCCGCCTTCGACAAAGCCTTTGCAGAGCTGCGTAAAGACGGTACTTACGACAAACTGGCGAAGAAATACTTCGACTTCAACGTATACGGTGAATAATGCCTGACGCTAACGCACCGCAAAGGTGCGTTGCGGGAGCGGTTGACCCAATGCGGTGCATTTGTTGCACCGTATTGGATCGCTTTGTGCATACTTACGCATTTATAATGCAAAAATTCCCGCCTTAAGGGCATTAGTCTTTGCCTGAAAGAGGGGATTAATGGCACATTAGCACCACCCCGTCGTCGTAAAAATCCCGTATGAAGACAGTTTGTTGAGGACAAATATGAAAAAACTCGTGTTGTCACTATCTCTGGTGCTGGCCTTTTCCAGCGCCACCGCGGCATTCGCAGCCATTCCGCAGAAAATTCGGATTGGTACCGATCCAACCTATGCGCCGTTCGAATCGAAGAATTCAAAGGGTGAACTGGTCGGTTTTGACATCGATCTGGCCAATGAGCTGTGCAAACGCATCAAAGCACAGTGTACCTACGTTGAGAACCCGCTGGATGCGCTGATCCCGTCCCTGAAAGCGAAAAAAATCGACGTGATTATGTCCTCGCTCTCCATCACCGAAAAACGCCAGCAGGAGATTGCCTTCACCGACAAACTCTACGCGGCCGATTCTCGTCTGGTGGTGGCTAAAGCTTCTGACATTCAGCCAACGCTGGAGTCCCTGAAAGGCAAACGCGTCGGCGTGCTGCAGGGCACCACGCAGGAAACCTACGGCAACGAACACTGGGCGCCGAAGGGGATTGAAATCGTCTCCTATCAGGGCCAGGAAAATATCTACGCTGACCTGACGGCAGGCCGAATTGATGCGGCATTCCAGGATGAAGTCGCGGCAAGCGAAGGCTTCCTGAAAACGCCGGTGGGTAAAGATTACAAGTTTGGCGGCCCGTCCATTAAGGACGTGAAGTTGTTTGGTGTGGGCACCGGCATGGGCCTTCGCAAAGAAGACAACGAGCTGCGTGAGGCGCTGAACAAAGCGTTTGCTGAAATGCGCGCTGACGGCACCTATGACAAGCTGGCGAAAAAGTACTTTGATTTTAATGTTTACGGCGGCTAATCGCCCCGTCAAATAACGTGCGGCCCCTCCCGCAGTGGGAGGGGAAAAGACACGGTTCCACCACTCACGATACGACAGGGCTCGCGGTATGCTGTACGGATTTTCTGGCGTTATTTTACAGGGCGCGCTTGTCACCCTTGAGCTGGCTATCAGCTCCGTGGTGCTGGCGGTGCTGATAGGTCTGGCGGGCGCAGGGGCGAAGCTTTCGGCTAACAAACCGCTGGCGCTAATTTTTGAAGGCTACACCACGCTTATTCGCGGCGTTCCCGATCTGGTGCTGATGCTGCTGATCTTTTACGGTCTGCAGATTGCGTTGAACAGCGTGACGGACGCGATGGGCATGGGACAAATTGATATCGACCCGATGGTGGCCGGTATTATTACCCTCGGTTTTATCTACGGTGCCTACTTCACCGAAACCTTCCGCGGTGCCTACATGGCCGTGCCGAAAGGCCACATTGAGGCGGCAACCGCATTTGGTTTTACCTCTTCACAAACGTTTCGTCGGATTATGTTCCCGGCCATGATGCGTTATGCGCTCCCGGGCATCGGCAACAACTGGCAGGTTATCCTCAAAGCGACAGCGCTGGTCTCGCTGCTCGGTCTGGAAGACGTCGTGAAAGCGACTCAGCTGGCGGGCAAGAGCACCTGGGAGCCGTTCTACTTTGCGGTGGTCTGTGGCGTGATTTATCTGGTCTTTACGACCGCCTCCAATGGTGTGCTGCTTCTGCTCGAGCGTCGCTACTCCGTGGGTGTGAAGAGGGCTGACCTGTGATTGAGATTATTCAGGAATACTGGAAATCGCTGCTGTGGACGGATGGCTACCGCTTTACCGGCGTGGCGATTACGCTCTGGCTGCTGATCTCCTCCGTGGTGATGGGCGGCATTCTGGCGGTGTTTCTTGCCATTGGCCGCGTGTCGAATAATAAATTTATCCAGTTCCCGATCTGGCTGTTTACCTACGTGTTTCGCGGTACGCCGCTGTACGTTCAGCTGCTGGTGTTCTATTCGGGGATGTATACGCTTGAGATCGTAAAAGGCACTGAGATGCTGAATGCGTTCTTCCGCAGCGGTCTGAACTGTACGGTGCTGGCGTTGACGCTCAACACCTGCGCCTACACCACCGAGATTTTCGCCGGGGCAATTCGCTCTGTCCCTTACGGTGAGATTGAAGCGGCGCGCGCGTACGGCTTTTCCTCAGTGAAACTTTATCGCTGCATTATTCTGCCGTCGGCACTGCGTATCGCGTTACCGGCGTACAGTAACGAAGTGATTTTGATGCTGCACTCCACCGCGCTCGCCTTTACCGCGACGGTGCCGGATCTGCTCAAAATCGCGCGCGATATTAACTCCGCGACCTATCAGCCGTTTACCGCGTTTGGCATTGCGGCGGTGCTCTATTTAATTATCTCTTATGTTCTGATTAGCCTGTTCCGTAAGGCTGAAAAACGCTGGTTGCAGCATATAAAACCTTCTTCGACGCACTGAGAAAGATGATGGCTGAGAACAAATTAAACGTTATTGATTTGCACAAACGCTACGGCGAACATGAAGTGCTGAAAGGGGTATCGCTGCAGGCGAATGCGGGCGACGTGATCAGTATTATCGGCTCATCCGGCTCGGGTAAAAGTACCTTCCTGCGCTGCATTAACTTCCTCGAAAAACCGAGCGAAGGCTCGATTGTGGTGAGCGGGCAGAATATTAACCTGGTCCGTGATAAAGACGGCCAGCTGAAGGTCGCGGATAAGCACCAGCTGCGACTGCTGCGTACGCGCCTGACGATGGTGTTCCAGCACTTCAACCTCTGGAGCCACATGACGGTGCTGGAGAACGTGATGGAAGCACCGATTCAGGTGCTGGGCCTGAGCAAGCAGGAAGCCCGCGAGCGCGCGGTGAAATACCTGGCGAAAGTGGGTATCGACGAGCGCCAGCAGATGAAATACCCGGTGCATCTCTCCGGCGGTCAGCAGCAGCGTGTCTCTATCGCGCGCGCGCTGGCGATGGAGCCCGAAGTGCTGCTGTTCGACGAACCGACTTCCGCGCTGGACCCTGAACTCGTTGGCGAAGTGCTGCGCATCATGCAGAAGCTGGCCGAAGAGGGCAAAACGATGGTGGTGGTGACGCACGAGATGGGCTTCGCCCGTAACGTCTCGAACCACGTTATCTTCCTGCATCAGGGGAAAATTGAAGAGCAGGGCCACCCGGACGAGGTGCTGGCGAACCCGCAAAGCCCGCGCCTGCAGCAGTTCCTGAAAGGGTCGTTGAAGTAGGTTTTGCCTTTCCCCCTCTCCCTGTGGGAGAGGGCATCAAGCCGCACTGTACTCCAGCCGATACACCCAGTCGTCATAGCGCACGCCGTCAATTTCATACGCCTTTTCCAGCACCTGCGTACGCACAAACCCGGCTTTCTCCAGCACCCGCACCGAACCGCCGTTATCTGCCAGCACGTACGCGTTAATCGCTTTCACGCGGGTCTGGTTAAACGCGTAATCACACACCGCGCGCAGCGCCTCGCTGGCAATCCCTTTTCCCTGCGCGGCAGGCACAACCGTATAGCCAATATCGGCCTCTTCACGATTCTCAGGGCTGATTTGCAGGCCGATATCGCCCAGCGGCGTATCGTCCTCCAGAGAGCGGATCACAAAGACATGCTCCGCCATCAGGCGTGCGGCAAACGTGCGTCGGGTCTCTTTTTCCGGCGCGATGGCGGCCATGTAGCGCATGATGCTGCGATCTTCACGCAGCGAACGGAAGAAGGCCCAGTCAGTGGGTTCGAAAGGAGTGAGGTGAAGCCGGGGTGTGGTGATGGTTGCCATTGTTACGCCATTTCTTCGGAACATGGCCTGTCACTGTAACATATTCACCGCACCACATCCCCCAGCGCCTCTTCTAATTCATACCAGCGGAACGCAAAGCCGGCCGCTTCCAGCCGTTTTGGCAGCGCCCGCTGTCCGCCTAGTACAAGCACGGACGCTTCACCCATCATCAGGCGAATGACCGTGGCAGGCACGCGCAAAATCGCCGGGCGGTGCAGGGCATGACCCAGCGCGTGGGCGAACTGTTCGTTACGCACCGGATACGGCGCAACCATGTTAAACGGCCCGCGCAGATCGTTATCCAGCAGCCAGAGAATACCGTTGACCATATCGTCGATATGGATCCAGGCCAGATACTGACGGCCATTACCGATCGGCCCACCGAGTCCAAGCCGGAAGGGGGGAAGCATCTTCGCCAGAATGCCGCCCTTCGGCGCAAGCACGACGCCGGTCCGCAACAGGCAGACGCGGGTGCGATCGCTCTGCGCCGCACAGGCGATACGCTCCCACTGTGCGCAGAGCTTATGGGTAAACTCGTTATGCGGCGGCTCTTCCTCGGTCACCACCACCTCGCCGAGATCGCCGTAATAGCCCACGGCTGAACCCGAAATCAGCACCGAAGGCGGCGTGTGGCTATTGCGGATCAGCTCGACCAGCTTTTCGGTGATGTTCCACCGACTGCTGCATAACAGCTGTTTTTGCTCTTCCGTCCAGCGCTTATCGGCGATGGGTTCCCCCGCGAGGTTAATGACGGCGTCGAAGCCGTCCAGATTTTGCTGCTCGGCCAGATTTTTCCAGATATCGATACCCGCCCCGAGCACCTGGCGCGCTTTCTCCGGGCTGCGCGTGACCACGGTAATGTCGTGATGCAAGGCCTGCAGACGTGCAATGAGGTGACGACCAATAAGGCCCGTGCCGCCGGTCAGCAAAATCTTCATACAACCTCCAGGATTACGCCTGGCGTCGCCAGCTTAGCGTCATGGAGACGGAATCGGCGTAGCGCAGGGCGTGAAGTTTATCGATCTCAACTTCAGCATAAGTGACCCAGTGATGTTCGCGTGCGATATCGAGCACATCCTGAGTTAATTTTTCCAGCAGAGAGAAGCGGTTATTCTCCACGTACTGAATGATGTTTTTGGTTATTGTGCGGTAGTTCAGCGCGTCGTTGATGTCTTCGCTGGCCCGCGCTTTGTCTGCGGGATAGTGAATTACCACGTTAATGACAATATCCTGACGGTTGGCGATCTCTTCCTCTTTGATACCGATGAAGGTACGCAAGCGTAAATTTTTTATACGAATAATAGCGTCTGGCTGTGACATTGCAGGTCTTCTCCGTGTCAGTATTTCACGCTCATCATACATGAGAGGCTCGCGGGCACCCAGCCTCATAGAGGGTTAAATCTGCTGGATTTTTTGCATCGCCCGCTCGGTGGCCGGGCGGGTCCGAATGCGCTCAAACCAGTTATTCACCGCCGGGTAAGCGGCCAGGTCAATTCGGTGTTTTTCATGCGTATTCACCCAAGGCCAGCAGGCGATATCGGCAATACTGTAATGATCGCCCCCGAGCCACGGCGTTTTCTTCAGCCGACGGTTCAGAACGTCATACAGCCGTTGAGTCTCAACCTGATAGCGTTCGATCGCGTAGGGAATGGGCTGCGGGGCGTAAGCGGTAAAATGATGATTTTGCCCCAGCATGGGCCCCAGCCCGCTCGCCTGCCAGAAGAGCCATTGCAGGGTATGGTGACGCTCGCGCAGTTCGCCGCTCAGCAGTTTGCCGGTTTTCTCCGCCAGGTAGAGCAAAATTTCACCGGATTCAAACAGGCTCAGCGGCCTGCCCCCGTCCGCTGGCTGGTTATCAATAATGGCCGGGATTTTATTATTCGGCGAGATAGCCAGAAAGAGAGGGCTGAACTGTTCGCCTTTGCTGATATCCACGCGAATGATCCTGTAATTCAGCTCGGCTTCTTCAAGAAAGAGGGTGATCTTATGGCCGTTTGGGGTAGGGGCGTAATAAAGGTCGATCATTCTCAACTCCTGTCCATGCGAATAGTGGTGCCATGACAAATGAGTATAGGTGGTTGTTGTAAATCGTGAGTTTTCATCAAGTGACAGCGAGGCAAAGAGATTATATGTTGAGTAAAAACCCGATCAGCCGATGAGGATGTTATGAACCAGCCCGTAATCACGTTGTGGTCCGATGCGAATTTCTTTTCTCCCTATGTTATGAGCGTATACGTTGCGCTGGCCGAAAAAGGACTCACTTTTACGCTGAAGACCGTTGATCTCGACGGCGGTGAGCATCTCAAGCCACAGTGGCAGGGTTACGACCTGACCCGACGCGTGCCGGTGCTGGAGATCGACGGTTTTGCCCTGAGCGAATCGTCGGCGATTGATGAATATCTGGAAGATAGGTTCGCGCCGCCCGAGTGGGAGCGGATCTATCCGCACGACCTGCAAAAACGCGCGCGGGCGCGGCAGATCCAGGCGTGGCTGCGAAGCGATCTGGTGCCAATTCGCGTGGAACGCTCAACGGACGTCGTGTTTGCCGGGGTCAAAAAGCCAGCGCTCAGCGCAGAAGGCCGTGAAAGCGCGCAAAAACTGATTGAAACCGCCACCTCGCTCCTCGCACACGGCAACCCGAACCTGTTCGGCGAGTGGTGCATCGCCGACGCCGATCTGGCGTTGATGCTAAACCGCCTGATCCTCAACGGCGATGAGGTGCCGCAGCAGCTGGTGGATTATGCCGCGTTTCAGTGGCAGCGCGCCTCCGTGCAGCGCTATGTGGCACTCTCGGCTAAGCGCGCGGGCTGATAAGCCCTGACGCTTCAGGTATGATGGGGGCAGTCTGTTTTCCCGAGGAGTGACTGATGAAACTGATGTTTGCGTCGGATATCCATGGATCGCTGCCCGCTACCGAGCGTGTCCTTTCCCTGTTTGCACAAAGCGGCGCGCAGTGGCTGATTATTCTGGGGGATGTCCTCAACCACGGCCCGCGCAACGCGCTGCCGGAGGGCTACGCCCCGGCGCAGGTCGCGGAAAAGCTCAACCCGTACGCCTCGCGCATCATTGCCGTTCGCGGCAACTGCGACAGCGAGGTGGACCAGATGCTGCTGCATTTTCCCCTTACCGCGCCATGGCAACAGGTGCTGCTGGAACAAAGCCGCCTGTTCCTGACGCACGGGCATCTTTTTAGCCCTGATAATCTCCCGGCGCTCGCGGCTGGCGATGTCCTGGTTTACGGTCATACTCATATTCCGGTTGCTGAAAAACGCGGTGAGATTTATCACTTCAATCCGGGTTCGGTCAGCATACCGAAAGGCGGTTATCCTGCGAGCTATGGCATGCTGGATGGAAATACCCTGAGCGTTATCGCACTTAATGATCAGCAAGTTATTGCGCAGGTAGCGATTAATCCGTAAGTTACACCTCAACTGCAAACGCGCCGAAAGAGCGCTTAGAAGAGAAGGTTTCCCGATGGTGGAGCAGAGTCATTTGGCAAGTACAGAGTGGGTTGACATTGTCAGCGAAGAGAATGAAGTGATCGCGCAGGCCAGCCGCGAACAAATGCGTGCGGAGCGTCTGCGCCACCGCGCAACATACATCGTTGTGCATGACGGGATGGGCAAAATTCTGGTCCAGCGCCGCACGGACACCAAAGATTTTCTCCCGGGTATGCTGGATGCCACCGCTGGCGGTGTTGTTCAGGCAGATGAAGTGCTGCTGGATTCCGCACGTCGCGAAGCAGAAGAAGAGTTAGGCATCGCCGGTGTGCCGTTTGCCGAGCACGGTCAGTTCTATTTCGAAGACGAAAACTGCCGCGTCTGGGGCGGGCTGTTTAGCTGCGTCTCCCACGGCCCGTTCGCTCTCCAGGAAGAAGAGGTGAGTGAAGTCAGCTGGATGACGCCAGAAGAGATCACCGCGCGCTGCGACGAGTTCACGCCGGATTCGTTAAAAGCGCTGGCGCTGTGGATGACCCGCAACGCCAAAAACGAATCGACCAAATCAGAGAAAGAGGAAGAAGCTGAGTAAGCGTCAGCAACTCTCTCTCAGACACAGACTGGACGCGATGGGCTTTTGATCGCGCCAGTCCCCGTCATTCAGACGCTCCAGTAGCGCTTTCCCGGCTTCAACGCCAATCTTACGATGCGGCACCGCCATCGTCGTCAGCGGCGGCTGACAGACGCGGCTCACATCGCTATCGCCAAAGCCTACCACCGCCAGATCGTCCGGCACCTTGATTCGCCTGCGCTGGCACTCGTACAGCGCGCCGCAGGCCAGCTCGTCAGAGACGCATACCAGCGCATCCAGCTCCGGCCACGCCAGCAGGAATTCTGGCAGCTGTGCCGCGCCGGTCGAGAAGCTCGGCGGCATCGCCGCGTTAATCACACGGTTCGGCGACATATGGTGGCGAAGCATGGCTTTGTACCAGCCCTGCAGATGCTGCTGGAAAATCCACTGCTCCTGGTTGGCGCAAAGCAGGCCAATATTTTGGTAGCCGCGCTTAATCACCATTTCCGTAAGTTCATACATGGCCGCTACGTTATCAATCCCGATATTCATATCAATCGGGTCGGCGCGCATGGCACCCATCTCCATCACCGGAATAGAGGCATTTTTCAGCCAGTGGCGAACGGTATCGGTATGTTCAACGCTGAGCAGGATAGCGGCGGCAATATTCGACGCCAGCAGCGTCTCCAGCAATTTCTCCTCCTGCTCAAGACGATGCTGGGATTCAGCCAGCATGATCTGATACCCGGCAGGCTGTAACACCTGCTGTAGCCCGGCGAACATCTCCGAGCATCCGGCTTCGGAGAGATTTGGCACCACCATGGCTATCGTCCACGACGACGCCGAGGCCAGCGCGCTGGCGGCAAGATTAGGCATATAACCCAGTTCCTGCACGGCAGCTTCAATTTTTTCTCGTAGTTTATCGGAAACCTGTTCGGGCGTGCGGAGTGCACGGGACACGGTCATCGTGCCCACACCGGCAAGCTGTGCGACATCGGCGAGTGTCACTTTACCGGTACTGCGCCGTTTTCGGGTTAGAGACATACACCTTCCTGCTGACCAGACGCGTTCTTCATTTCCTTCGCTTCACGTGACAGGCAGTATACGCCTTAAATCCCTTTTTTTGCTGTGATTTAGCACCGTGATCGCAATTTGATAGCGCTATCACATTTCTGCATGTTAACGGTTGGTAGCGCTATCTTTGTGATCGCGATCGCAGTCATTCAGCGATGTGTTGAATAAAGTTTGCTCATCTTTAGCGTGTAGCGGGAGTAAAAAGTGCTCAAAAAATGGATATATGATACAACCATCACGCTGCAGGACAGCGTGGAAAACTGGCCGCAGGCGCTGGAGCTGTGCGCGAAGCCGCTTCTGGATTTGCAGGTGATTGAGCCTGAATACGTCACTGCCATCATCCAGCAGCACCGCACGTTAGGACCCTATTATGTGCTGGCACCAGGGCTGGCGATGCCGCATGCGCGGCCGGAGGAAGGCGCCAAAGGACTGGGGTTGTCTTTATTAAAACTAAAACAGGGCGTCTCGTTTGGTGCCGGTGAGCTTGACCCTGTCGATGTCATTATTATGCTCGCGGCACCGGATAAACATAGCCATATCGAAATGATATCCGCACTCGCAGAATTATTTTCCAGCGACGAGGATATGGAGAAACTGCATCAGGCGAATACCCTGGAGGAAATTAAAACGATTATTGACCGCTTCTGATTTAATTTTTTAATCCGATTATTCACAACATTACGCGACAGCGTGATGGGGCGTGCTCTACTCAAAATAAGGGGACAACAATGAAAATCATGGCTATTTGCGGCTCCGGCCTGGGCAGCAGTTTTATGGTCGAAATGAATATTAAAAAGGTGCTTAAAAAACTGGAGATTGAGGCTGAGGTTGAACATTCCGATCTCTCCTCGGCCACGCCGGGCGCAGCCGATCTGTTCGTGATGGCAAAAGACATTGCGGCCAGCGCCAGCGTGCCGGAAAGCCAGCTGGTGGTGATTAACAACATCATCGACATCAACGAACTTGAAGCGCAGCTGCGCGCCTGGTTCGAAAGACAATAACCCTGATAAGGCGAGGTGGATATGTTTATCCTTGAAACGCTGAATTTCGTTGTTGATATTTTAAAAGTCCCTTCGGTGCTGGTCGGCTTAATTGCGCTTATTGGTCTGGTTGCGCAGAAAAAAGCGTTTTCGGACGTGGTGAAAGGGACGATTAAAACCATTCTTGGCTTTATTGTGCTGGGCGGCGGCGCCACGGTGCTGGTGGGGTCATTAAATCCTTTGGGCGGTATGTTTGAACACGCCTTTACGATTCAGGGCATTATTCCAAACAATGAAGCGATTGTGTCAATTGCGCTGGAAAAATACGGTGCAGCGACCGCGCTTATTATGGCCTTCGGCATGGTGGCGAATATTATCGTCGCGCGCTTTACCCGCCTGAAGTACATCTTCCTGACCGGACACCACACGTTTTACATGGCGTGCATGATTGGCGTGATCCTGACGGTGGCAGGCTTTGAGGGCGTGGGTCTGGTCTTTACCGGCTCGCTGATCCTCGGCCTGATCATGGCCTTCTTCCCGGCGATTGCGCAGCGCTACATGAAGCGCATTACCGGCAACGATGAGATTGCATTCGGCCACTTTGGCACGCTGGGCTACGTGCTGTCCGGCTGGATTGGCAGCAAGGTCGGCAAAGGCTCTCGCTCAACCGAAGAGATGAACCTGCCGAAGAACCTGAGCTTCCTGCGCGACAGCTCGATCTCGATCTCCCTGACCATGATGATTATCTACCTGATCATGGCGGTGAGCGCCGGACGTGAGTACGTGGAGGCTACCTTCAGCGGCGGTCAGAACTACCTGGTCTACGCCATCATCATGGCGATCACCTTCGCGGCGGGCGTGTTCATCATCCTGCAGGGCGTACGCCTGATTCTGGCGGAAATCGTTCCGGCCTTTACCGGCTTCTCGGAAAAACTGGTGCCGAACGCGCGTCCTGCGCTGGACTGCCCGGTGGTGTATCCGTATGCGCCAAACGCGGTGCTGATTGGCTTCCTGTTCAGCTTCCTCGGCGGGATTGTAGGCTTGTTCATCTGCGGTCAGTTTAGCTGGGTGCTGATTCTCCCGGGCGTCGTGCCGCACTTCTTCACCGGCGCAACGGCGGGCGTGTTCGGTAACGCCACCGGCGGACGCCGCGGGGCAATGATTGGCGCCTTTGCTAACGGCCTGCTGATCACCTTCCTGCCGGTTCTGCTGCTGCCGGTGCTGGGCGCCATTGGCTTTGCCAACACTACCTTCTCGGACGCCGACTTCGGCGCGGTCGGAATTGTCCTCGGCAACCTGGCGCGCTTCCTGTCGCCGCTTGCCATCACCGGACTGGTTGTGGCGTTGTTCGCGCTGCTGGTGGCGTACAACGTCTTCGCGAAAAACAAACCTGCGGGCGGTAACGCGCAGGAAAACACCGGAGCCAAATCATGAATGAGAAAGAGATAACCGAACTCGCGCGTCAGATCCGTCTTGAGACGCTGAAATCCCTGACGCAGCTGGGCTTTGGGCACTATGGCGGCAGTATGTCGGTGGTCGAAACCCTGGCCGTGCTGTACGGCGCGGTGATGAAAATCGACCCGGCGGATCCGGACTGGCCGGAGCGAGACTATTTTGTCCTGTCGAAAGGCCATGCGGGCCCGGCGCTCTACAGCACGCTGGCGATCAAGGGCTACTTCCCGGTGGAAGAGCTGAGCACCCTGAACCAGAACGGCACGCGCCTGCCAAGCCACCCGGACCGTCTGAAAACGCGCGGCGTGGACGCCACCACCGGTTCGCTGGGGCAGGGGATCTCAATTGCCGGCGGTATGGCGCTCTCGCACAGGCTGGCGGGGCGACCGAACCGCGTCTTCTGCATCGTCGGTGACGGCGAGCTGAACGAGGGGCAGTGCTGGGAAGCCTTCCAGTTTATCGCTCATCATCGCCTTAACAACCTGACGGTGTTCGTGGACTGGAACAAACAGCAGCTCGACGGCGAGCTGGACGAAATTATCAGCGCGTTCGACCTGGAGGGGAAATTCCGCGCCTTTGGCTTTGACGTGGCGACGGTGAAGGGCGACGACATCCCGGGACTGCTGGCGGTGACGTCGCGGGTCCCGGCTGCCGACGCGCGTCCGATAGTCGTCATCCTCGACAGCATCAAAGGGCAGGGGGTGCCGTACCTGGAACAGCTCAGCAACTCGCACCACCTGCGGTTGACCGCGGAGAGCAAAGCGGCCCTCAACGAGACGATTCGCCAACTGGAGGCTTCACATGATTAAGGTTGCACCGGCAGGAGAGAAAGACGCCGTTGAGATGCGTAAGGTCTACGCGGGCTTCGTGGCAAAGCAGATTGAGGCAGGAAGCGAGATTATCGCCCTGGAAGCGGATCTGATGAGCTCGATGGCGATGGACGGCGTGGCGCGCGATTATCCGCAGCACGTGATTAACTGCGGCATTATGGAGGCCAACGTCATCGGCACGGCGGCGGGGCTGTCGCTTACCGGGCGTAAACCGTTCGTTCATACCTTCACCGCGTTTGCCAGCCGTCGCTGCTTCGACCAGCTGTTTATGTCCCTGGACTATCAGCGCAACAACGTGAAGGTGATTGCCTCGGATGCGGGCGTGACGGCCTGTCACAACGGCGGGACGCATATGTCGTTTGAGGATATGGGCATCGTACGCGGTCTGGCGCATTCGGTGGTGCTGGAGGTGACCGACGCGGTGATGTTTGAGGACGTGCTGCGCCAGCTTATCGACCTCGAAGGCTTCTACTGGGTACGCACCATCCGCAAGCAGGCGCCGAGCGTGTATGCGCCGGGGTCAACCTTCACCATTGGTAAAGGCAATGTGCTGCGCGAAGGAACCGATATCACCCTGATTGCCAACGGCATCATGGTGGCGGAAGCGCTGGAAGCGGCGCGCCAGCTTGAGCAGGAGGGGGTCAGCGCGGCGGTCATCGACATGTTTACCCTGAAGCCCATCGACCGGATGCTGGTGAAAAACTACGCCGAGAAAACCGGTCGCATCGTCACCTGTGAAAACCACAGCATTCACAACGGGCTGGGATCGGCGGTGGCGGAAGTCCTGGTGGAAACCTGCCCGGTACCGATGCGGCGGGTGGGCGTCAAGGAGCGTTACGGCCAGGTGGGGACACAGGATTTCCTGCAGAAGGAGTATGGCCTGACGGCACATGACATTGTATCGGCGGCGCGAGAGCTGCTGTAAATAAAAAAGGCGACCCGTTAAGTGGTCGCCTTTTTGTTGCCCGGTAAGCGCTAGCGCCACCGGGCTTTTTAACATTACTGCTGCTGCGAAGACTGGATCGCGGTCAGCGCGATGGTGTAGACGATATCGTCAACCAGCGCGCCACGAGACAGGTCGTTCACAGGTTTGCGCATGCCCTGCAGCATTGGCCCGATGGAGATCAGGTCTGCTGAACGCTGCACCGCTTTATAGGTGGTGTTACCG
This sequence comes from Enterobacter sp. DNB-S2, assembly GCF_019443845.1. Lineage (NCBI taxonomy): Bacteria > Pseudomonadati > Pseudomonadota > Gammaproteobacteria > Enterobacterales > Enterobacteriaceae > Enterobacter > Enterobacter sp. DNB-S2. The sequence continues at coordinate 3,895,569 of NZ_CP050520.1, read as the reverse complement.
GTGTTCAGATCCGGGAAGATGAACACGGTAGCGCGACCTGCAACCGGCGAGTTTGGCGCTTTGGATTTCGCAACGTCGGCCATTACGGCGGCGTCGTACTGCAGCGGACCGTCGATCATCAGGTCAGGACGTTTTTCCTGCGCCAGACGGGTCGCTTCACGCACTTTCTCTACGTCGCTACCAGCACCAGAGGTACCGGTGGAGTAGGAGAGCATTGCTACGCGCGGTTCGATACCGAAGGCAATCGCGGAGTCTGCGGACTGGATAGCGATTTCTGCCAGCTGCTCTGCGGTTGGATCCGGGTTGATCGCGCAGTCGCCGTAAACGTAAACCTGTTCAGGCAGCAGCATGAAGAACACGGAAGAAACCAGAGAGCTGCCCGGTGCAGTTTTGATCAGCTGCAGCGGTGGACGGATGGTGTTCGCCGTGGTGTGAACCGCACCGGAAACCAGACCGTCAACTTCGTCCTGCTCAAGCATCAGCGTGCCCAGCACCACGTTGTCTTCCAGCTGTTCGCGCGCAACGGCTTCGGTCATGCCCTTGCTCTTACGCAGCTCAACCAGACGGGCAACGTAGCTTTCGCGAACCACTTCAGGGTCAACGATTTCGATGCCAGCGCCCAGCTCAACGCCCTGAGACGCCGCAACGCGGGTGATCTCATCCGGGTTACCCAGCAGCACGCAGGTCGCGATGCCGCGCTCTGCACAGATAGCAGCCGCTTTAACGGTACGTGGTTCGTCGCCTTCTGGCAGAACAACGCGTTTGCCCGCTTTACGCGCCAGCTCGGTCAGCTGATAACGGAATGCTGGAGGAGACAGGCGGCGGCTGCGCTCGGAGGTTGCAGTCAGGGATTCGATCCAGTCTGCGTTGATGTAGCCCGCAACGTATTCCTGAACTTTCTCGATACGCTCGTGGTCATCAACCGGCACTTCCAGGTTGAAGCTCTGCAGGCTCAGGGAGGTCTGCCAGGTGTTGGTGTTCACCATGAAGACCGGCAGGCCGGTCGCAAACGCGCGTTCGCACAGCTTGCTGACGCGTGGGTCCATCTCGTAGGCACCGGTCAGCAGGATCGCACCGATTTCCACGCCGTTCATCGCGGCCAGGCAGGCGGCAACCAGCACGTCAGGACGGTCTGCGGAGGTTACCAGCAGGGAACCTGCGCGGAAGTGTTCCAGCATGTGCGGAATGCTGCGCGCACAGAAGGTCACGGACTTCACGCGGCGGGTGTTGATGTCGCCTTCGTTAACGATGGTAGCGTTCAGGTGACGCGCCATATCGATTGCACGGGTTGCAATCAGATCGAAGCTCCATGGCACCGCGCCCAGTACTGGCAGAGGGCTGGATTCCTGCAGCTTAGCCGGGTCAACTTTGATGACTTTCGCTTTGGAAGAGTCGTCGAAAATCTCGGACAGGTCAGGGCGAGTACGTCCCTGCTCATCCACCGGTGCGTTCAGCTTGTTCACGATCACGCCGGTGATGTTGGTATTTTTCGCGCCGCCGAAGCTGCTGCGCGTCAGTTCGATACGCTCGTTCAGCTGCTCTGGGGTGTCGGTGCCCTGAGACATCACGAAAACGATCTCTGCGTTCAGGGTTTTCGCGATTTCAAAGTTAAGAGACTGGGCAAACTGGTGTTTGCGCGTCGGGACCAGGCCTTCAACCAGCACCACTTCCGCGTCCTGCGCGTTAGCATGATAGTTAGCGATGATCTCTTCCATCAGCACGTCTTTCTGGTTGCTGGACAGCAGAGACTCAACGTGGCTCATCTTCAGCGGTTCAGCCGCTGGCAGATTGGAGTTCTTGCGAACGATAGTGGTGGTCTGGTCTGGCGCATCGCCACCGGCACGTGGCTGGGCGATTGGCTTAAAGACGCTCAGACGAACGCCTTTGCGTTCCATAGCACGGATAACGCCAAGGCTGACGCTGGTCAGGCCGACGCTGGTTCCGGTAGGGATCAGCATAATAGTACGGGACACGGTTTATCCTCTTTCGTTACCGCCGCAATTGGGCGGGTTACAAAACAGCACCGCCAGCATTGCTGGCGGTGTGGAATCAGGCAGTCAGGCGGTGCGCGTCTTGCGCAATGACCAGTTCTTCGTTAGTTGGGATAACGAGAGCAGGGCGGGTGCCTTCTTTGTTGATGAAGCCAGACTTGCCGAAGCGGGCAGCCAGGTTACGCTCGTGATCAACGTCGAAGCCCAGAACGCCCAGTTTGCCCAGGGACAGTTCACGAACCATTGCCGCGTTCTCACCGATACCACCGGTGAAGATAACCGCGTCCAGACGACCGTCCATCAGCGCAGTGTAAGAGCCGATGTACTTCGCCAGACGGTGGCAGTAAACGTCCATTGCACGTTTAGCGTCTTCTTTCTCTGCGTAGTTGTCTTCAACGTAACGGCAGTCGCTGGTGACTTCGGTCAGACCCAGCAGGCCAGACTCTTTGGTCAGCATTTTGTTGATCTGGTCAACGCTCATGCCCAGGGTGTCGTGCAGGTGGAAGATGATCGCCGGGTCGATGTCACCGGAACGGGTACCCATCACCAGACCTTCCAGCGGGGTCAGACCCATGGAAGTATCAACACATTTACCGTTGCGGATAGCAGAAACAGAACCACCGTTGCCCAGGTGGCAGGTGATGATGTTCAGTTCTTCAACCGGCTTGTTCAGAACTTTTGCGGCTTCCTGAGTTACATAGAAGTGGCTGGTGCCGTGCGCGCCGTAGCGACGTACGCCGTGTTCTTTGTACAGGCTGTATGGCAGGGCATAGAGGTAAGACTCTTCCGGCATGGTCTGATGGAACGCGGTGTCGAATACGGCCACGTTTTTGTCTTTCAGATTCGGGAAGGATTTCAGCGCTTCAGCGATACCGATCAGGTGAGCCGGGTTGTGCAGCGGTGCGAAGGACGCAGAGTCCTTGATGCCCTGGATCACAGATTCGTCGATCACGACGGAGCTGGTGTATTTTTCGCCGCCGTGGACGATACGGTGACCAATCGCAGTCAGCTGAGCAGACAGTTCTGGTTTTTGTGCCAGAATAGTGTTAACGATAAAGTTCAGCGCTTCACTGTGAGCGGCGCCTGCACCTAAAGCCGCTTCTTGTTTGCTGCCGTCCATCTTCCACTTGATACGTGCTTCAGGCAGATGGAAACATTCGGCCAAACCAGAGAGGTATTCGTCACCGTTGAGCGCATCGATGATGGCGAATTTCAGTGAGGAGCTACCGCAGTTCAGAACCAGTACTAACTTACTCGACATGGAAGTACCTATTATTGATACGTGGCTAAAAAAACGTCAGTGAGTCTAACAGCGTAACGCATGAGGACTCAGACATTTATGATTAACATCATGCCAAACGAACATTGTGGCATGATGGAAGAAATAACTATGATTTTATGCCATTTTGCACAATTTTCAGCCAATGGCATAATATGCAATAATTTGACGAGTTAATGATTCTCGTCTAGGGCCCTATCAGGCTGGCACAGGATACCCGATACGGGGTAGAGATGACAAAATATTTTGAACGTTGTCATAGCTTGTTGTGGTTTTGCACGAAAATTTTAATTTTTACATGTGAAGTTGAGGTACAGCCATGTCGACACCAGAGAACCCGTCCGTAAATTTCTTTAGTCTGTTTCGTCGGGGACAGCATTACGCAAAGACGTGGCCGATGGAAAAGCGCCTTGCGCCAATGTTCATTGAGAATCGCACCATCCGCGCTACGCGCTATGCGATTCGCTTTATGCCGCCTGTCGCTGTCTTTACGCTGTGCTGGCAGATTGCGTTGGGCGGGCAGCTTGGTCCTGCAGTCGCGACGGCGCTCTTCGCCTTAAGCCTGCCGATGCAGGGCCTGTGGTGGTTAGGTAAACGCTCCATCACTCCGCTTCCCCCTTCTATTTTACACTGGTTTTATGAAGTGCGCGGAAAACTGGAGGAGGCCGGACAGGCGCTCGCCCCGGTCGAAGGCAAGCCGGACTACCAGGCGCTGGCGGACACGTTAAAGCGCGCTTTTAAGCAACTGGATAAAACATTCCTCGATGATTTGTGATTGATCATCGAAACGACGACGAAAAGAAGGCACAGTAACAATCAGTTACCGTGTCTTTTTTTTAAAGTGCAATGCGCTACAGGAGTCGAAAGATGGAAATGACCCATGCTCAACGTCTGATTTTGTCCAACCAGTACAAGATGATGACTATGCTTGATCCCGATAACGCTGCGCGCTACAGCCGCCTGCAAACCATCGTCGAACGCGGTTTTGGTTTGCAAATGCGCGAACTGGACCGCGAGTTTGGCGAGCTGAAAGAAGAAACCTGTCGCATCGTGATCGACATTATGGAGATGTATCACGCCCTGCACGTGTCCTGGACGAATCTCAAAGATCAGCAGTCCATCGACGAGCGCCGCGTGACCTTCTTAGGCTTTGATGCCGCAACGGAAGCGCGTTATCTGAGCTATGTTCGCTTTATGGTGAATACAGAAGGGCGCTATACCCACTTTGACGCGGGCACCCACGGCTTCAACGCGCAGACCCCTATGTGGGATAAATATCAGCGAATGCTAAGCGCGTGGCACGCCTGCCCGCGTCAGTACCATTTAAGCAGCAACGAAATTCAACAAATCATTAATGCCTGACGGAGGTGCGTGTGCAGTGTAGAGGTTTTCTGTTTGATCTGGACGGTACGCTGGTGGATTCGCTGCCGGTTGTGGAGCGTTCCTGGTGCCATTGGGCTGACAGACATGGCATCGACCATCAGGACGTGCTGAATTTTATCCATGGCAAACAGGCCATCACCTCGCTACGGCACTTCCTGGCCGGACGCTCTGAGGACGAAATTCAGGCGGAGTTCAAATACCTGGAACACATTGAAGCCACGGATATGGACGGCATCACAGCCTTACCGGGCGCTCGCGAGCTGCTTGAGCATCTGAACGAAGCGCAGATCCCGTGGGCTATCGTTACCTCAGGCTCCATTCCCGTCGCCCACGCCCGTCACAAGGCGGCTGGTCTGCCGACGCCAGAAGTGTTTATCACGGCGGAGCGCGTAAAGCGCGGTAAACCGGAGCCAGACGCTTTTTTACTGGGCGCTGAACTGCTGGGCCTCGCCCCAGAAGAGTGCGTGGTGGTGGAAGACGCGGCCGCTGGCGTACTGGCCGGGCTGAACGCCGGAAGCCACGTTATTGCGGTGAATGTTCCGGCGGGATCTCCCCGCCTGGAGGAGGCAGACTTTGTGCTGGATTCGCTGACGGCGCTGGCTGTTTCGAAAGCCTCTGACGGGGTTGTAACCGTCTCGCTAAAAATGTAATCACATGATATAGCCCCACATTGCTGGGGCTTTTTTATGGCAAAATTCCTCATCTCCCACTGACAAGGACATGTTGTGAACGGTGAACTGATTTGGGTCCTGAGCCTGCTTTTAATCGCCATCCTTCTTTTTGCAACGGGCAAGGTACGCATGGACGCCGTCGCCTTGTTTGTCATCGTCGCGTTTGTGCTGAGCGGTACGCTCACGCTGCCGGAAGCCTTCTCCGGGTTTAGCGATCCCAACGTTATCCTGATTGCCGCCCTTTTTATTATTGGTGATGGGCTGGTGCGTACCGGCGTGGCGACCATCATGGGGTCGTGGCTGGTGAAGGTGGCGGGCAGCAGCGAAACCAAAATGCTGATCTACCTGATGGTGACCGTCGCCGGGCTGGGAGCGTTTATGAGCTCAACGGGCGTGGTCGCCATCTTTATCCCGGTGGTGCTGAGCGTCTCCATGCGGATGCAGATCTCGCCGTCGCGCCTGATGATGCCCCTGAGTTTTGCCGGTTTGATCAGCGGCATGATGACGCTGGTGGCAACGCCGCCGAACCTGGTCGTCAACAGTGAGCTGATCCGGGAAGGATTCCAGGGCTTCAGTTTTTTCAGCGTCACCCCGCTTGGGCTGGTCATTCTGGTGATGGGCGTGGTCTACATGCTGCTGACCCGGTTTGCCCTGAAAGGTGAAAAACAGGACAAAAATAAAGAAGGGTGGAAGCGACGCACCTTCCGCGATCTGATTAAGGAGTACCGCCTTACCGGGCGCGCGCGCCGTCTGGCTATTCGCCCCGGCTCGCCGATGGTGGGACAGCGTCTTGACGACCTGAAGCTGCGTGAGCGCTATGGCGCAAACGTGATTGGCGTAGAGCGCTGGCGTCGTTTTCGCCGGGTTATTGTCAACGTCAACGGGGTGTCGGAATTCCGCGCGCGGGATGTCCTGCTGATTGATATGTCCACCGCGGACGTGGATCTGCGCGAGTTTTGCAGCGAGCAGCTGCTGGAACCGATGGTACTGCGCGGGGAGTATTTCTCCGATCAGGCACTGGATGTCGGCATGGCCGAAGTATCGCTGATCCCGGAATCGGAACTGCTGGGCAAAACCGTGCGGGAAATGGGGTTCCGAACCCGCTATGGCCTGAATGTCGTGGGGCTGAAGCGCGATGGCGTAGCGCTGGAGGGGGCGGTGGTGGATGAGCCGATCCTGCTGGGCGATATCTTCCTCGTTGTCGGTAACTGGAAGCTGATTAGCCAGCTCGGGCAAAAAGGTCGCGATTTTGTAGTGCTCAACATGCCTGTCGAGGAGAGCGACGCGTCGCCTGCGCACAGCCAGGCGCCCCACGCGATTTTTTGTCTGGTGCTGATGGTGGCGCTGATGCTGACCGATGAAATCCCCAATCCGGTCGCGGCAATTATCGCCTGCCTGTTGATGGGGAAATTCCGCTGCATTGACGCCGAAAGCGCGTATAAAGCTATTCACTGGCCGAGCATTATCCTCATTGTCGGGATGATGCCTTTTGCCCTGGCGCTGCAAAAAACCGGCGGGGTGGATCTGATCGTTAGAGGCTTAATGGACGTTGGCGGCGGGTATGGGCCGTACATGATGCTGGTCTGTCTGTTCATTATGTGCGCCACCATCGGTCTGTTTATCTCCAATACCGCGACGGCGGTACTGATGGCGCCGATTGCGCTGGCGATGGCCAAATCTATGGGCGTGTCGCCGTATCCCTTTGCGATGATGGTCGCAATGGCGGCCTCCGCGGCATTTATGACGCCGGTCTCTTCACCGGTGAATACGCTGGTGCTGGGGCCCGGGAATTATAAGTTCAGTGATTTCGTGAAGCTGGGCGTGCCGTTCACCGTGCTGGTGATGGTGGTGTGCGTGGTATTGATACCGGTCCTGTTCCCGTTCTGATAATTTTGCCGGGCGGCGGCTGCGCCTTACCCGGCCTGTAACCCGCAGGCCCCGCAAACGCAGCGCCGCTGGGCAAACAGATTACAAAGGTGAATCCTGGCTAATCTCATCCAGCGACAGATGGAAGCTCGGCACAAACACCTGCATAAAATAGTCCATCTCTTCGCTGCGGCGAGATTCCAGCGTTTTTTCCAGACGCGTTTTTGCCAGTAAAAATTCGTTATTCCCCGCAGACAGCTCTTCCAGACACTTCAGATAGGCGCAGAGCGCGTCGGCCTGCTTGACCAGCGACTTTTCATCTTCCGTGTACTGATGCTCATCGATGAGCGGCTCAAAAATGTCGCGCAACTCATCCGGCACCATGTCAATCAGCTTCTGCTGGGCAATTTTCTCGATGGCCTTATATTCCTGCGCAATTTGCGAGTTGAAATATTTCACCGGCGTGGGCAGGTCGCCGGTCAGCACTTCCGACGCATCGTGGTACATCGCCAGCAGGGCGATGCGCTCTGGATTGACCTGGCCGTTGAATTTGCGGTTTTTAATGGCGGCCAGCGCATGAGCAACCATGGCAACCTGCAGACTGTGCTCTGACACGTTCTCTGTGCGCACGTTGCGCATCAGCGGCCAGCGGTTGATGAGTTTCAGGCGGGAGAGGTGGGCGAAGAAATGACTCTGACTCATAGGTTACCTTTTGTCTTCACTGCGACAGGCGTTCATTGTGCGGGGAGGGGAGGGAAGATGCAAATCAGGCTACCGAAGTAGCCTGATTTTAAGATTACTGATGGTATCCGGAGAGGAAGCGCCCGAAGCGGCTGATGGCCATTTCGAGGTCATCTTCGCGCGGCAGCGTCACGATGCGCACGTGATCCGGCCACGGCCAGTTAAACGCCGTCCCCTGAACCAGGAGCACTTTTTCCTGAAGCAGGAAATCCAGCACCATTTTCTGGTCGTCATGAATATTGAAGCGCTTCGCGTCAATTTTCGGGAACATATACAGCGCGCCATTCGGCTTCACGCAGGAGACGCCCGGGATATCGTTGATCAGCTCCCACGCGCGGTTGCGCTGTTCATACAGGCGACCACCGGGAACGATGAACTCGCTAATGCTCTGATAGCCGCCGAGCGCCGTCTGGATCGCGTGCTGCGCCGGCACGTTGGCGCATAAACGCATCGAGGCCAGCATCTCCAGCCCTTCGATATAGCCTTTGGCGTGCTTTTTCGGACCGTTTAATACCATCCAGCCCTGACGGAAACCGGCCACGCGATAGGTTTTAGACAGGCCGTTAAAGGTGACGGTCAGCAGGTCCGGAGCCAGCGCAGCGATTGAGTGGTGCTGTGCCGCGTCGTACAGGATCTTGTCGTAGATTTCGTCGGCAAAGATGATCAGGTTGTGCTGGCGGGCGAGCTCGACGATCTCCATCAGCAACTCTTTTGAGTACACTGCACCCGTCGGGTTGTTCGGGTTAATGATCACGATGCCGCGCGTGCGGGGCGTGATTTTTGCGCGAATATCATCGAGGTCCGGGAACCAGTCGGAGGACTCGTCGCACAGATAGTGCACGGCTTTCCCGCTCGACAGTGATACGGCAGCCGTCCACAGCGGATAGTCCGGCGCGGGAACCAGCATTTCGTCCCCGCTGTTCAGCAGCGCCTGCATCGCCTGCACGATCAGTTCGGAAACGCCGTTGCCGATATAGATATCTTCAACGGTCACATCACGCATACCGCGTGCCTGGTAGTGCTGCATGATGGCTTTACGTGCGGAGTAAAGTCCTTTTGAATCGCAATAGCCTTGTGCAGTAGGAAGGTTGCGGATCACATCAACCAGAATTTCATCCGGCGCTTCAAAACCAAATGGCGCAGGGTTACCAATGTTGAGTTTCAGAACCTTGTTGCCTTCCTCTTCAAGGCGTTTTGCCTCTTTCAGAACCGGGCCGCGGATGTCATAACAGACGTTATCTAGCTTGCTGGATTTTTCGATAGGGGACATGAACCTTTAACCTTTTCGCTATTATTGCCGCTCCCTGCCGTGGAAGTCAGCACGGAATAATGTACTCCCCCCTCGCTTCGTTTTGAAGGGTGTGCAGTAGAAGATTTTGTGCCGGGAGCAAAATTTTGATAAATCTTTTTCGCTGTGCGTTAGCTTTTTTACTGTCTTAAAGTTGTGCGCATGGCACGATGATAGGTTAAATGTGCTATTCATTTGTCAGAATTCTGTATATTGTGCTGGTAAAAATAAGTGGTGAACCTGACAAGGGTAGCAATCACCCTGCGTGACTTTTCGTAAAACCTGAATGCTTGATACATGTTCCTGTAAAAGCGTAATGTGGCTAAAAGTTACTCATGTGAAATTAATGTTAAGTGCCATTAATGAATGGTCTTAATCTAAATTAAAATTTATTTATTATTAACCTATAAAATGCAACTTTAGTTAATTTTAATAAAATTAGTTTAGAAGCTTAACATTCTTCTTTAATCCTCAATATTGCAATAAGACTTATAAATAAAGTGGATTTGGGTTAAGATGTCTTTAAGGAAAGCAGAGGACAGATGCAAGAATTTTGTATATCTGGCACTGACTTTTCGAATTAATTGATTGTTATTGTTGGAGTTATCTCTGGCTGGAATGTGTCGCACATCTCCTGCTACGTTGACAGCGCTGCGATAAAGATGGCAGAAAAGGTGTTATACCTTTAATGTAATTTACATAAACCTGCGAACATCTAAATATCCTGAACGTTTAAGAGAATAAAAATAACGTCATGAAACGTGCTTTCTGACTGTTGATATAAAGCAGCACAATAACTATCTGTCAGGCAGTCTGCCGGGCCGGGATGCGAGGGAAAACCTTCAGAGGGAATTGCTTAACTGTTACACACAGCTTCAACCCGGGCAGCTCCGCACGAGCAACCTGAAAGTGAATAGATATGATAAATGCAAATCGTCCGATAATGAATCTCGACCTCGATCTGCTGAGAACGTTTGTTGCGGTCGCCGATCTCAACACTTTTGCAGCAGCTGCTGCCGCCGTTTGCCGAACTCAGTCCGCCGTTAGCCAGCAAATGCAGCGGCTGGAGCAACTGGTTGGTAAAGAGCTTTTTGCACGTCACGGGCGTAATAAGCTCTTAACGGAACACGGTATTCAGCTACTGGGTTATGCCAGGAAAATTCTTCGCTTTAATGATGAAGCATGTATGTCATTAATGTTTAGCAACCTTCAAGGGGTGCTAACGTTAGGCGCATCTGATGAGTCAGCGGATACTATATTGCCGTTTCTTCTCAACCGTATTAGTTCGGTTTATCCGAAGCTTGCGCTGGACGTTAGCGTAAAACGTAATGCCTTTATGGTTGAGATGTTAAATGAGCATAAAGTCGACCTTGTGGTGACGACGCATCGTCCCGGGCAGTTTGATTGCCTGACGCTGCGCACATCACCTACGCACTGGTATTGCGCAGCCGAGTACGTGCTGCAAAAAGGGGAGCCGGTTCCGCTGGTCTTGCTGGATGACCCGAGCCCGTTCCGCGATATGGTGCTCACGGCGCTGAATGAGGCCAACATTCCGTGGCGTCTGGCGTATGTGGCTTCCACGCTGCCAGCGGTTCGTGCCGCCGTGAAGGCCGGTCTGGGCGTAACGGCCCGTCCGGTAGAGATGATGAGCCCCGATCTGCGCGTTCTGGGGAAATCCGACGGTCTTCCTGCGCTGCCGGATACGGAGTATCTGCTCTGCCACAATTCGTCCAGCCATAACGAGTTGGCCAAAGTGGTGTTCGAGGCGATGGAAAACTACCATAACCCGTGGCAATTCGAGCGCGTTACCTCCGAAGGGGGGGATGACTCCCTGATCGTCGAAGGGGATTTTGAGTGATCGATAGCTCAATATTCTGGTAACAAAATGTAAGTGTAAAAAACAGCCACTCGTGTGATTTTCACATGCAGTGGCTTTTTTTACGCAATAATACCCGCTTATGGCGCAAGGGTTTTCAGGATACTCTCTTATTTATCAATAAGCTGAATACTTTTGCTTAAAACTTGTCCGTTTTCCGTTCTAACTTCGCCCATATCCCTCTCATGTTAAAAAAACAGGAAATATGTTGCCGTTTTCCATGTTGAATTAACAAAAGCGTGTCGCAGATCAAGAAAATACTCCTATTTGGGGGGAGGAATCGTTGGCAAATCCTGTCAAAATAGGAGGGTTATTTTTTTTACTTCCGAAACGGACACGATTCAACAACATACATTTGACGGAAAGTCATGCACCCACCAGGGTTAAAGGGCACCAAATGTTAATGAGAATCGCTCGATGTAATTTAATGTGAAGAAACCTTTGTTAAAGTTGACAATAGGTTATAGAAAGGAGTAAAAACCCCCATCATTTTGCTGTCTACGTCTCATTTCTGACAGTTAGTGTAAGGTTATTTGTTCCTCCCCATGAATCGATGTGATGCCCATCTGCCAGCAAGAGCAGTGTCGTTGGTATCACTTTTGATGAGTAAGCAATGAGTATGTCAACATCCACAGAAGTCATCGCTCATCACTGGGCATTCGCAATCTTTCTTATTGTAGCCATTGGCCTGTGCTGCCTGATGTTAGTCGGCGGCTGGTTCCTGGGCGGTCGCGCCCGTGCAAGGCACAAAAACACACCTTTCGAATCAGGTATTGATTCAGTAGGTTCCGCTCGCTTACGCCTGTCTGCCAAGTTCTATCTGGTAGCCATGTTCTTCGTCATCTTCGACGTGGAAGCGCTTTACCTTTTCGCATGGTCAACGTCCATCCGCGAAAGTGGTTGGGTGGGCTTTGTCGAGGCCGCAATTTTCATTTTAGTGCTACTGGCCGGTCTGGTTTATCTGGTGCGTATTGGCGCGCTTGACTGGACGCCTGCGCGTTCACGTCGTGAACACATCAACCCGGAAAACAGTATCTCTAATCGTCAGCAGTAACAGCGAGGCAATAAGATGGATTATACGCTCACCCGCATAGATCCTAACGGTGAGAATGACCGTTACCCCCCGCAAAAACAGGAGATCGTAACCGACCCCCTGGAGCAAGAAGTCAATAAAAGCGTGTACATGGGCAAGCTCGAACATGCCATGCACGATATGGTCAACTGGGGTCGTAAGAACTCCATCTGGCCTTACAACTTTGGCCTTTCTTGCTGCTACGTTGAAATGGTGACGTCATTCACTGCGGTGCATGACGTTGCGCGTTTTGGGGCCGAGGTACTCCGTGCTTCCCCGCGTCAGGCTGACCTGATGGTGGTTGCCGGTACGTGCTTTACCAAGATGGCACCTGTTATTCAGCGTCTGTATGACCAGATGCTGGAGCCAAAATGGGTTATCTCCATGGGCGCATGTGCAAACTCTGGCGGTATGTACGACATTTATTCCGTCGTGCAGGGCGTAGATAAATTTATCCCAGTGGATGTGTACATCCCGGGTTGTCCGCCACGTCCGGAAGCCTACATGCAGGCGCTGATGCTGCTGCAGGAATCTATTGGTAAAGAACGTCGCCCACTGTCGTGGGTTGTTGGCGATCAGGGTGTGTATCGCGCGAACATGCAGTCTGAGCGCGAGCGTAAACGTGGTGAACGTATTGCCGTCACCAATCTGCGTACGCCTGACGAAATTTAATTTGCGCCTGTAGGCCTGGAGAACACCTTCGCATATCACTACTCAAATAGCGCGAAGCCAGGCTCAACAGTCACCACGGACCATTTGCAATGGTGAACAATATGACCGACTTAACCGCGCAAGAAGCCGCCTGGCAGACCCGGGATCATCTGGATGACCCAGTCATTGGCGAACTGCGCAACCGTTTTGGGCCGGATGCCTTTACTGTTCAGGCTACCCGCACCGGGGTACCCGTTGTTTGGGTGAAGCGTGAGCAATTGCTGGAAGTTGTCGATTTCCTCAAGAAATTGCCAAAACCGTACGTCATGCTGTTTGACTTACACGGCATGGATGAACGTCTGCGTACCCACCGCCAGGGTCTCCCTGCTGCGGATTTTTCCGTTTTCTACCACCTGATCTCAATAGACCGTAATACGGATATCATGCTCAAGGTGGCATTGTCTGAAAACGACATGCATCTGCCGACGATCACCAAACTTTTCCCGAACGCGAACTGGTATGAGCGTGAAACCTGGGAAATGTTCGGCATGACCTTCGACGGCCACCCGCATCTGACGCGCATCATGATGCCGCAGACCTGGACCGGCCACCCGCTGCGTAAAGACTACCCTGCGCGTGCAACCGAATTCGATCCGTTTGAGCTGACCAAAGCCAAGCAGGATCTGGAGATGGAAGCGCTGACCTTCAAGCCGGAAGACTGGGGCATGAAGCGCGGTACCGACAACGAGGACTTTATGTTCCTTAACCTCGGTCCAAACCACCCGTCTGCGCACGGTGCATTCCGTATTATCCTTCAGCTTGATGGCGAAGAGATTGTCGACTGTGTTCCGGACATCGGCTACCACCACCGTGGTGCTGAGAAGATGGGCGAGCGTCAGTCCTGGCACAGCTACATTCCGTATACCGACCGTATCGAGTACCTCGGCGGCTGCGTCAACGAAATGCCATACGTGCTGGCCGTTGAGAAACTGGCGGGTATCGTTACGCCGGATCGCGTTAACGTGATTCGCGTTATGCTGTCAGAACTGTTCCGTATCAACAGCCACCTGCTGTACATCTCCACGTTCATTCAGGACGTCGGCGCGATGACCCCGGTCTTCTTCGCCTTTACCGACCGTCAGAAAATCTACGATCTGGTGGAAGCGATTACCGGTTTCCGTATGCACCCGGCCTGGTTCCGTATCGGCGGCGTGGCACACGATCTGCCGCGCGGCTGGGACCGTCTGCTGCGTGAATTCCTCGACTGGATGCCAAAACGTCTGGCGTCTTATGAGAAAGCCGCGCTGCGTAACACCATCCTGAAAGGCCGTTCCCAGGGCGTTGCTGCCTACGGCGCGAAAGAAGCGCTGGAGTGGGGTACGACAGGTGCAGGCCTGCGTGCGACCGGTATTGATTTCGACGTGCGTAAAGCGCGTCCATACTCTGGCTACGAGAACTTCGACTTTGAAGTCCCGGTGGGCGGCGGTGTTTCCGACTGCTACACCCGCGTGATGCTGAAAGTGGAAGAGCTGCGCCAGAGTCTGCGCATCCTTGAGCAGTGCCTCAACAACATGCCGGAAGGCCCGTTCAAGGCGGATCACCCGCTGACGACGCCGCCACCGAAAGAGCGCACGCTGCAGCATATCGAAACCCTGATCACCCACTTCCTGCAGGTTTCCTGGGGTCCGGTCATGCCGGCGCAAGAATCCTTCCAGATGATTGAAGCGACCAAGGGTATTAACAGTTACTACCTGACCAGTGACGGCAGCACCATGAGCTACCGTACCCGCGTGCGTACGCCGAGCTTTGCGCACCTGCAGCAGATCCCGTCAGCAATCCGCGGCAGTCTGGTCTCCGACCTGATTGTGTATCTGGGTAGTATCGATTTTGTTATGTCAGATGTGGACCGCTAATTATGCACGAGAATCAACAACCACAAACCGAGGCTTTTGAGCTGAGTGAAGCAGAACGTGCCGCGATTGAGCACGAGATGCACCACTACGAAGACCCGCGTGCGGCGTCCATTGAAGCGCTGAAAATCGTACAGAAACAGCGTGGTTGGGTGCCGGATGGGGCGATCTATGAGATCGCGAAAGTGCTGGGTATTCCAGCAAGTGACGTAGAGGGCGTAGCCACGTTCTACAGCCAGATCTTCCGTCAGCCGGTAGGCCGCCATGTGATCCGCTACTGTGACAGCGTTGTCTGCCACATCACCGGTTATCAGGGCATTCAGGCTGCGATTGAGAAAAAGCTCAATATCAAGCCGGGCCAGACCACGTTCGATGGGCGCTTTACCCTGCTGCCAACCTGCTGCCTGGGTAACTGCGACAAGGGGCCGACCATGATGATTGATGAGGACACTCACAGCCATCTGACGCCGGAAGCGATTCCTGACCTGCTGGAGCAGTACAAATGAAAACTGTAATTCGTACTGCTGAGACGCATCCGCTGACCTGGCGTCTGCGCGATGACAAACAGCCGGTATGGCTCGACGAATACCAGAGCAAAAACGGCTATGCCGGCGCGCGTAAAGCCCTTGGCGGCATGGCGCCGGACGACATCGTTAATGCGGTGAAAGACTCCGGCCTGAAAGGGCGCGGCGGTGCGGGCTTCTCCACCGGTCTGAAGTGGAGCCTGATGCCGAAAGACGAATCCATGAACATCCGTTACCTGCTGTGTAACGCCGATGAAATGGAGCCGGGCACCTATAAAGACCGCCTGCTGATGGAACAGCTGCCGCACCTGCTGGTGGAAGGCATGCTGATCTCCGCGTTTGCGCTGAAAGCGTACCGTGGCTACATCTTCCTGCGCGGTGAGTACATTGAAGCGGCGGAAAACCTGCGTCGCGCGATTGCCGAAGCCACCGAAGCCGGCCTGCTGGGTAAAAACATCCTTGGCACCGGGTTTGACTTTGAACTGTTCGTGCACACCGGCGCAGGGCGTTATATCTGCGGTGAAGAAACCGCGCTGATTAACTCCCTGGAAGGCCGCCGCGCGAACCCGCGTTCCAAGCCACCGTTCCCGGCAAGTTCCGGCGTATGGGGTAAACCGACCTGCGTAAACAACGTTGAAACCCTGTGTAACGTTCCGGCTATCCTCGCCAACGGCGTGGAGTGGTATCAGGGCATCTCCTCAAGCAAAGATGCCGGTACCAAGCTGATGGGCTTCTCTGGTCGCGTTAAAAATCCTGGCGTCTGGGAACTGCCGTTCGGTACCACCGCACGTGAAATTCTTGAAGACTACGCTGGCGGCATGCGCGATGGCCTGAAATTCAAAGCCTGGCAGCCGGGTGGGGCAGGGACAGACTTCCTGACCGAAGCCCATCTTGACCTGCCAATGGAATTCGAAAGCATTGGTAAAGCAGGCAGCCGTCTGGGGACGGCGCTGGCGATGGCCGTCGACCACGAGATCGGCATGGTCTCGCTGGTGCGTAACCTGGAAGAGTTCTTCGCCCGCGAGTCCTGTGGCTGGTGTACACCGTGCCGTGATGGTCTGCCGTGGAGCGTGAAGATCCTGCGTGCAATCGAACGTGGCGAAGGCCAGCCTGGGGATATCGAGACGCTTGAGCAACTGTGTCGATTCTTAGGCCCGGGTAAAACCTTCTGTGCCCACGCACCGGGTGCCGTCGAACCTCTGCAGAGCGCGATCAAATATTTCCGCGACGAGTTCGAAGCAGGCATCAAGCAGCCGTTCAGCAATACCCATGCCATCAATGGGATTCAGCCGAACCTGCTTAAAGCGCGCTGGTAACGACAAGAATTTTGATTAACGCTCGGTTTCGACCGAGCCAACTGGAAGCATGCTAATGGCTACGATTCATGTAGACGGCAAAGAATACGAAGTCAACGGGGCGGACAACCTGCTGGAAGCTTGTCTGTCTCTTGGCCTCGATATTCCGTACTTTTGCTGGCATCCGGCGCTGGGCAGCGTCGGTGCTTGCCGCCAGTGTGCGGTGAAGCAATATCAAAACGCGGAAGACACGCGTGGTCGCCTGGTGATGTCCTGTATGACGCCAGCCACCGAAGGCACTTTTATTTCGATTGATGACGAAGAAGCTAAACAGTTCCGCGAAAGCGTTGTGGAATGGTTGATGACCAACCACCCGCACGACTGTCCGGTCTGTGAAGAGGGCGGTAACTGCCACCTTCAGGATATGACCGTGATGACCGGCCACAGCTTCCGTCGCTATCGCTTTACCAAGCGTACCCACCGTAATCAGGACCTGGGGCCGTTCATCTCTCACGAAATGAACCGCTGCATCGCCTGCTACCGCTGCGTGCGTTACTACAAAGATTACGCAGACGGTCAGGATCTGGGCGTGTATGGCGCGCACGATAACGTCTACTTCGGTCGTCCGGAAGACGGCGTGCTGGAAAGCGAATTCTCCGGTAACCTGGTAGAAATCTGCCCGACAGGCGTATTCACCGATAAAACCCACTCCGAGCGTTACAACCGTAAATGGGACATGCAGTTTGCGCCAAGCATCTGCCAGCAGTGTTCCCTCGGCTGTAACACCAGCCCGGGTGAGCGTTACGGCGAGCTGCGTCGTATCGAAAACCGTTACAACGGTACCGTTAACCACTACTTCCTCTGCGACCGCGGTCGTTTCGGCTATGGCTATGTGAACCTGAAGGACCGTCCGCGTCAGCCGGTTCAGCGCCGTGGCGACGACTTCATTACCCTGAACGCTGAGCAGGCGATGCAGGGCGCGGCAGATATTCTGCGCCAGTCGAAGAAAGTGATCGGTATCGGCTCCCCGCGTGCCAGCATCGAAAGCAACTTTGCGCTGCGCGAGCTGGTTGGAGCGGAAAACTTCTATACCGGTATCGCTCAGGGCGAGCAGGAACGTCTGCAGCTGGTACTGAAAGTGCTGCGTGAAGGCGGTATTCATACCCCTGCGCTGCGCGAAATCGAATCTTATGATGCGGTCCTGGTGCTGGGTGAAGACCTGACGCAGACGGGCGCACGCGCGGCTCTGGCGGTTCGTCAGGCGGTGAAGGGGAAAGCACGTGAAATGGCAGCGGCGCAGAAAGTGGCTGACTGGCAGATTGCGGCGATCCTGAACATCGGCCAGCGCGCGAAGCATCCTCTGTTTGTGACCAACGTCGACAACACCCGTCTGGACGATATCGCCGCGTGGACCTACTGCGCGCCGGTTGAAGATCAGGCGCGCCTCGGCTTTGCCATTGCCCACGCGCTGGACAGCAGCTCGCCGGCCGTTGAACTGGATCGCGACCTGCAGAACAAGGTCGACGTGATTGTTCAGGCCCTGGCGGGTGCGAAAAAACCGCTGATTATTTCCGGTACCAACGCCGGCAGCGCGGAGATCATTCAGGCGGCAGCCAACGTTGCCAAAGCCCTGAAAGGCCGCGGTGCTGATGTCGGTGTGACCATGATTGCCCGTGCGGTGAACAGCATTGGTCTGGGCATGATCGGCGGCGGCTCGCTGGAAGCAGCGTTAAGCGAACTGGAGTCCGGTGCCGCTGACGCCGTTGTAGTGCTGGAAAACGATCTGCATCGCCACGCCTCTGCCGCTCGCGTTGACGCCGCGCTCTCCAAAGCGCCGCTGGTAATGGTCATTGACCATCAGCGCACCGCGATCATGGACAAAGCGCACCTGGTGCTCTCTGCGGCAAGCTTCGCAGAAAGCGACGGTACCGTTATCAACAACGAAGGTCGCGCCCAGCGTTTCTTCCAGGTTTACGATCCGGCGTACTACGACAGCAACACCGTGATGCTGGAAAGCTGGCGCTGGCTGCACTCCCTGCACAGCACCGTGCAGAGCCGTGAAGTGGACTGGACGCAGCTCGACCACGTTATCGACGCGGTAGTGGAAAAACTGCCTCAGCTGGCAGGCATTAAAGATGCCGCACCTGAAGCAAGCTTCCGCATTCGCGGCCAGAAACTGGCGCGTGAACCGCACCGTTACAGCGGCCGTACCGCGATGCGCGCCAATATCAGCGTGCACGAACCGCGCCAGCCGCAGGATAAAGACACCATGTTCGCCTTCTCTATGGAAGGGAACAACCAGCCGTCTGCGCCGCGTTCGCAAATCCCATTCGCATGGGCGCCGGGCTGGAACTCCCCGCAGGCATGGAACAAGTTCCAGGCTGAAGTGGGTGGCTCCCTGCGTCACGGCGATCCGGGCGTGCGTCTGATTGAAGCCTCCGAAACCGGTCTGGACTTCTTCACCGCCGTACCGGCGAGCTTCCAGGCGCAGGATGGCAGCTGGCGTATCGCGCCGTACTACCATCTGTTCGGTAGCGACGAGCTGTCTCAGCGTTCGCCTGTCTTCCAGACCCGTATGCCGCAGCCTTACATCAAGCTCAACCCGGCGGATGCCGCGAAGCTTGGCGTAAACGCGGGCGCGAACATCGCCTTTAGCTATGACGGCCAGACAATCAGCCTGCCGCTGATTATCTCCGAAGGTCTGACAGCAGGGCAGGTGGGTCTGCCGATGGGTATGCCTGGCATCGCGCCGGTTCTGGCGGGTGCGCGTCTTGATAATCTGCAGGAGGCAAAAGCATGAGTTGGTTAACGCCGGATCTTATCGACATCCTGCTGAGCATTCTGAAAGCGATCGTTATCCTGCTGGTGGTGGTCACCTGCGGCGCGTTCATGAGCTTTGGTGAACGTCGTCTGCTCGGTCTGTTCCAGAACCGTTACGGACCGAACCGCGTGGGCTGGGGTGGTTCACTCCAGCTGGTCGCGGACATGATCAAGATGTTCTTTAAAGAGGACTGGATCCCACGCTTCTCTGACCGCGTGATCTTTACTCTGGCACCGATGATCGCCTTCACCTCGCTGCTGCTGGCGTTTGCTATCGTTCCGGTCAGCCCGACCTGGGTGGTCGCTGACCTGAACATCGGCATTCTGTTCTTCCTGATGATGGCAGGCCTCGCGGTGTACGCGGTGCTGTTCGCAGGCTGGTCCAGTAACAACAAATACTCGCTGCTGGGTGCGATGCGTGCTTCCGCGCAGACGCTGAGCTACGAAGTGTTCCTGGGTCTCTCCCTGATGGGCGTGGTGGCGCAGGCCGGTTCATTCAACATGACCGACATCGTCAATAACCAGGCTGACATCTGGAACGTTATCCCGCAGTTCTTTGGGTTTATTACCTTTGCTATCGCGGGCGTGGCGGTGTGTCACCGTCACCCGTTTGACCAGCCAGAAGCCGAACAGGAACTGGCCGACGGTTACCACATCGAATATTCCGGTATGAAATTCGGTCTGTTCTTCGTGGGCGAGTACATCGGTATCGTCACCATTTCCGCGTTGATGGTAACGCTGTTCTTCGGTGGCTGGCATGGCCCGTTCTTACCGCCGTTCATCTGGTTCGCGCTGAAAACCGCGTTCTTCATGATGATGTTCATTTTGATTCGCGCAGCGTTACCGCGTCCGCGTTATGACCAGGTAATGTCCTTCGGCTGGAAAGTGTGCCTGCCGCTGACGCTCGTCAACTTGTTGGTAACGGCGGCTGTCATTCTCTGGCAGCAGCCATAAGGGGCTATAGACCATGACCTTAAAAGAATTACTGGTAGGCTTTGGTACCCAGGTACGCAGTATCTGGATGATCGGCCTGCACGCGTTTGCCAAACGCGAAACCCGGATGTACCCGGAAGAGCCGGTATATCTGCCGCCGCGCTACCGTGGCCGTATCGTGCTGACGCGCGACCCGGACGGTTCCGAGCGCTGCGTTGCCTGTAACCTGTGTGCGGTAGCGTGTCCGGTCGGCTGTATCTCTCTGCAGAAAGCAGAGACGGTAGACGGCCGCTGGTACCCTGAGTTCTTCCGCATCAACTTCTCACGCTGCATCTTCTGCGGTCTGTGTGAAGAAGCGTGCCCAACCACGGCGATTCAGCTGACTCCAGACTTCGAGCTGGGTGAGTACAAGCGTCAGGACCTGGTGTACGAGAAAGAGGATCTGCTGATTTCCGGTCCGGGCAAATACCCGGAATATAACTTCTACCGGATGGCGGGTATGGCAATCGACGGCAAAGATAAGGGCGAAGCAGAGAACGAAGCTAAGCCTATCGACGTCAAGAGCCTGTTACCGTAAGGAGAGGGCAATGGAATTCGCTTTTTATATCTGTGGCCTTATCGCCATCCTGGCTACGCTGCGAGTGATTACGCACACCAATCCGGTGCATGCGCTGCTGTACTTAATCATCTCGCTGCTGGCCATTTCCGGGGTGTTCTTCGCACTGGGCGCGCACTTCGCCGGTGCGCTGGAAATCATCGTCTACGCCGGGGCCATCATGGTGCTGTTCGTGTTCGTGGTGATGATGCTGAACCTGGGCGGCTCTGAAATTGAGCAGGAACGTCAGTGGTTAAAACCGCAGGTGTGGATTGGCCCGGCAATTTTGTCGGCCATCATGCTGGCGGTGATTGTTTACGCCATTCTGGGCGTCAACGATCAGGGCATCGACGGCACGCCGATCGGCGCTAAAGAGGTCGGTATTACCCTCTTTGGCCCATACGTTCTGGCGGTTGAACTGGCCTCAATGCTGCTGCTGGCAGGTCTGGTTGTTGCTTTCCACGTTGGCCGCGAAGAGCGTGCTGGCGAGGTGCTGAGCAACCGCACTGACGACCGCGCGAAAAGAAAAACGGAGGAGCGCGCATGATCCCCTTAACACATGGACTGATCCTCGCTGCGATTTTATTCGTTCTGGGTCTGACCGGTCTGGTTATCCGCCGCAATCTGCTGTTTATGCTGATCGGTCTGGAAATCATGATTAACGCCTCCGCGCTGGCCTTCGTGGTCGCCGGAAGCTACTGGGGCCAGACCGATGGTCAGGTGATGTACATTCTCGCCATCAGCCTCGCGGCTGCCGAAGCGAGTATTGGCCTGGCGCTGTTGCTGCAGCTCCATCGTCGCCGCCAGAACCTGAACATCGATTCAGTAAGTGAGTTGCGTGGATGAACATGCTTGCCTTAACCATTATTTTTCCGCTGATTGGCTTCGTGCTGCTGGCGTTTTCTCGCGGCCGCTGGTCTGAGAATTTGTCTGCGACCGTGGGCATTGGCTCCATCGGTCTGGCTGCGCTGGTGACGGCGTATGCGGGTATCGACTTCTTTAACAACGGGCGTCAGCCTTTCAGCGTGCCGCTGTGGACCTGGATGTCGGTCGGTGATTTCAATATCGGCTTCAACCTGGTGCTGGACGGCCTCTCGCTGACCATGCTCTCCGTGGTCACCGGCGTGGGCTTCCTGATCCACATGTTCGCCTCCTGGTATATGCGCGGTGAAGAGGGTTACTCCCGCTTCTTCGCCTACACCAACCTGTTTATCGCCAGCATGGTTGTTCTGGTGCTGGCCGATAACCTGCTGCTGATGTATCTGGGCTGGGAAGGCGTAGGTCTGTGTTCTTACCTGCTGATCGGTTTCTACTACACCGATCCGAAGAATGGCGCAGCGGCCATGAAAGCGTTCGTCGTGACCCGCGTGGGTGACGTCTTCCTCGCTTTCGCGCTGTTCATTCTTTACAACGAACTGGGCACGCTGAACTTCCGCGAAATGGTGGAACTGGCGCCGGCGCACTTCGCTGCAGGCAACAACATGCTGTGGTGGGCAACGCTGATGCTGCTGGGTGGCGCCGTGGGTAAATCCGCGCAGCTGCCGTTGCAGACCTGGCTGGCCGACGCGATGGCGGGTCCAACCCCTGTCTCCGCGCTGATCCACGCCGCGACCATGGTAACCGCCGGTGTCTACCTGATTGCGCGTACCCATGGCCTGTTCCTGATGACCCCGGAAATTCTGCATCTGGTGGGTATCGTCGGTGCGGTCACGCTGGTGCTGGCAGGCTTTGCCGCGCTGGTGCAGACCGACATCAAGCGTGTTCTCGCGTATTCCACCATGAGCCAGATTGGTTACATGTTCCTGGCGCTGGGCGTTCAGGCGTGGGATGCAGCCATTTTCCACCTGATGACGCACGCGTTCTTTAAAGCGCTGCTGTTCCTCTCATCCGGTTCCGTGATTCTGGCCTGCCATCACGAGCAGAATATCTTCAAGATGGGTGGACTGCGTAAGTCCATTCCGCTGGTGTATGTCTGCTTCCTGGTGGGCGGCGCGGCGCTGGCGGCACTGCCGCTGATCACCGCGGGCTTCTTCAGTAAGGACGAAATCCTTGCGGGTGCCATGGCGAATGGTCATATCAATCTGATGGTTGCGGGTCTGGTCGGTGCGTTCATGACCTCCCTGTATACCTTCCGTATGATTTTCATCGTATTCCACGGTAAAGAACAAATTCACGCTCACGCAGGGAAGGGGATCACCCACCACCTGCCGCTGATTGTGCTGCTGGTACTGTCCACCTTCGTTGGCGCGATGATTGTGCCACCGCTGCAGGGCGTACTGCCAGACACCACCGAGCTTGAGCACGGTCGCGTTCTGACGCTTGAAATCACCTCCGGTGTGGTCGCTATCGCGGGCATCCTGATCGCTGCATGGCTGTGGCTGGGCAAACGTACGCTGGTGACTGCCGTTGCCAACAGTGCGCCGGGCCGTCTGCTGGGCACCTGGTGGTACAACGCGTGGGGCTTCGACTGGCTGTACGACATGATCTTCGTTAAGCCGTTCCTGGGCATTGCGTGGCTGTTGAAGCGCGACCCACTGAACAGCCTGATGAATATCCCGGCGATCCTTTCCCGCTTTGCAGGTAAAGGCCTGCTGTACAGCGAGAACGGTTACCTGCGCTGGTATGTGGCGTCCATGAGCATCGGTGCGGTTGTCGTGCTGGCGCTGCTGATGGTGTTGCGTTGATCGTTAAGTGAATTTTATTCGAATTCGTTGAAAATCAGGCCCCTGCTGGGGGCCTTAAAAAGGAATGTAAATCGCCATGTTACTACCCTGGCTAATATTAATTCCCTTCATCGGCGGCTTCCTGTGCTGGCAGACTGAACGCTTTGGCGTGAAGATGCCGCGCTGGATCGCGCTGATCACCATGGGATTGACGCTCGCGCTTGGCCTGCAACTGTGGTTGCAGGGCGGTTACTCACTGACCCAGTCTGCGGGCATTCCGCAGTGGCAGTCTGAGTTCATCCTGCCGTGGATCCCGCGTTTCGGCATTACGATCCACCTGGCGATTGACGGTCTGTCGCTGTTGATGGTAGTGCTGACCGGTCTGCTCGGTGTTCTGGCGGTACTTTGCTCCTGGCGAGAAATCGAAAAATACCAGGGCTTCTTCCACCTGAACCTGATGTGGATCCTGGGCGGCGTGATCGGCGTGTTCCTTGCCATCGACATGTTCCTGTTCTTCTTCTTCTGGGAGATGATGCTGGTGCCGATGTACTTCCTGATCGCGCTGTGGGGCCACAAGGCGTCCGACGGTAAAACGCGTATCACGGCGGCAACTAAGTTCTTCATCTATACCCAGGCGAGTGGTCTGGTGATGTTGATTGCTATTCTGGCGCTGGTGTTTGTTCACCACAACGCGACCGGAACCTGGACCTTCAACTACGAAGATCTGCTGAAAACGCCAATGTCCCACGGCGTTGAATACCTGCTGATGCTGGGCTTCTTCATCGCGTTCGCGGTGAAAATGCCGGTCGTTCCGCTGCACGGCTGGCTGCCAGACGCGCACTCTCAGGCACCAACGGCGGGTTCCGTTGACCTGGCGGGTATCTTGCTGAAAACGGCGGCCTACGGTCTGCTGCGTTTCGCACTGCCGCTGTTCCCGAATGCCTCCGCAGAGTTCGCACCTATTGCCATGTGGCTGGGTGTGATCGGTATCTTCTACGGTGCCTGGATGGCCTTCACGCAGTACGACATCAAGCGTCTGATTGCCTACACCTCCGTTTCCCACATGGGCTTCGTGCTGATTGCTATCTACACCGGCAGCCAGCTGGCGTACCAGGGCGCGGTGATCCAGATGATTGCGCACGGTCTGTCCGCAGCCGGCCTCTTCATCCTGTGCGGTCAGCTGTACGAACGTCTGCATACCCGCGACATGCGTATGATGGGCGGCCTGTGGAGCAAAATTAAATGGCTGCCAGCGCTGTCCATGTTCTTCGCGGTGGCTACCCTGGGGATGCCGGGTACCGGTAACTTCGTCGGCGAATTTATGATTCTGTTCGGCAGCTTCAAAGTGGTTCCGGTGATTACCGTGATCTCCACCTTTGGTCTGGTATTCGCTTCAGTGTACTCGCTGGCGATGCTGCACCGCGCCTACTTCGGTAAAGCGAAGAGCGAAATTGCTGCACAAGAACTGCCGGGGATGTCGCTGCGTGAGCTGTTCATCATCCTGCTGCTGGTCGTACTGCTGGTGCTGCTGGGCTTCTTCCCGCAGCCGATTCTGGATACCTCGCATAGCGCGATGGGTAACATCCAGCAGTGGTTTGTTAATTCTGCTTCTACTACAAGGCCGTAATTCGCCATGACAATAACTCCACAACAACTGATCGCGCTGCTACCGCTGCTGATCGTCGGATTGACGGTGGTGGTTGTGATGCTCTCCATTGCGTGGCGACGCAATCACTTCCTGAATGCCACGCTGTCGGTCATCGGCCTGAACGCCGCGTTAGTCTCTCTCTGGTTTGTTGGCCAGGGTGGGGCGATGGACGTCACCCCGCTGATGCGCGTTGACGGTTACGCCATGCTGTATACCGGTCTGGTGCTGCTGGCGAGCCTGGCAACCTGTACCTTTGCGTACCCGTGGCTCGAAGGCTACAACGACAACAAAGAAGAGTTTTATCTGCTGGTTCTGATTGCCGCGCTGGGCGGCATTCTGCTGGCGAATGCGAACCACCTGGCCGCGCTGTTCCTCGGTATTGAGCTGATCTCTCTGCCGCTGTTCGGCCTGATTGGTTACGCCTTCCGTCAGAAGCGCTCCCTGGAAGCAAGCATCAAGTACACCATTCTGTCTGCTGCTGCGTCCTCGTTCCTGCTGTTTGGTATTGCGCTGCTGTACGCACAGTCCGGTAACCTCTCTTTCATGGCGCTCGGCAAGAGCCTCGGTGACGGCATGCTGCATGAGCCGCTGCTGCTGGCGGGTCTGGGCATGATGATTGTTGGCCTCGGCTTCAAACTCTCTCTGGTGCCGTTCCACCTGTGGACGCCAGACGTATACCAGGGCGCCCCGGCTCCTGTATCGACCTTCCTGGCGACGGCGAGCAAGATCGCTATCTTCGGTGTGGTCATGCGTCTGTTCCTGTACGCGCCTGTGGGTGACAGCGAAGCGGTTCGCGTGGTGCTGGGCATTATCGCGTTCGTCTCCATCATCTTCGGTAACCTGATGGCGCTGAGCCAGACCAACATCAAGCGTCTGCTGGGCTACTCGTCTATCTCTCATCTGGGCTACCTGATGGTGGCGCTGATTGCGCTGCAGAGCGGTGAGATGTCGATGGAAGCCGTGGGCGTGTATCTGGCCGGTTACCTGTTCAGCAGCCTCGGCGCCTTCGGCGTGGTGAGCCTGATGTCCAGCCCGTACCGTGGCCCGGATGCCGATTCACTGTTCTCCTACCGTGGTCTGTTCTGGCACCGTCCGATCCTGTCCGCGGTAATGACCGTGATGATGCTCTCTCTGGCAGGTATCCCGATGACGCTCGGCTTTATCGGTAAGTTCTACGTGCTGGCCGTCGGTGTGCAGGCGCACCTGTGGTGGCTGACCGCGGGCGTGGTTATCGGCTCCGCGATTGGTCTCTACTACTACCTGCGTGTTGCCGTGAGCCTGTACCTGAGCGCGCCTCAGCAGCTCAACCGTGATGCCCCAACCAACTGGCAGTACAGCGCCGGTGGTATCGTAGTGCTTATCTCCGCACTGCTGGTGCTGATCTTCGGTATCTATCCGCAGCCGCTGATTGATATCGTGCAGCGAGCGATGCCGCTGATGTAAGGTGAAAGCAAAAAGGCAACGAAAGTTGCCTTTTTTAATGTTTGCGCCCTCTCCCGGTGGGAGAGGGACGGGGTGAGGGCACCAGCCCGCACGTAACGAAAAAACCCGCCTCGGCGGGTTTTTTTATGGTTTGCCCAGCGGCGCTACGCTTGCAGGGCCTACGGGTTTTGTAGGTCGGGTAAGCGTAGCGCCATCCGACTAAGCCAGCTGCTTCCGGCTAATCAACGGCCCGTCAATCTTCTTCATCGAGCGGTCCAGCACTTCCTCAATCACCGACGACAGTTCGTTCAGCTCAAACTTCGCCACATACCCGTCCGCCTTCACCTTGCGAATATGGTCTTCGTTGGCGTTGCCGGACAGGGAAGAGTGGATCACGACCGGAATGTCCTTCAATATCGGGTCGGTTTTGATTTTGCGCGTCAGCGTAAAACCGTCCATCTCCGGCATTTCGAGGTCGGTCAGCACCAGAGCGATCTTATCGGTGATGGGAACCCCTTCAGCCTGGGCCTGCGCCGCCAGCACGCCGATTTTTTCCCACGCGTCTTTGCCGGTGATATGCAGCTGTGCCGGGATCTCCATTGCCTGCAGACCTTTCTCCAGCATCGAGCGCGCCACTTTGGAGTCTTCCGCGACGATGGCGACAGCGCCCGGTTTGATATGGAATTTGGTGGTCTTCAGGTTCGTGGCGTGCAGATCGTGATTGGCCGGGGTGATGTCATACAGGATCTGCTCAACGTCCAGCACCATCGCCAGATCGTTGGTATCGGTCTTCTCGTCAAGACACGCGATGCTGGTGATGTAGCGACCGCTGACGGCGGTTTCCGCCGCATGCACCTGCTTCCAGTCCAGACGCATGATGTTCTCAACCGATTCCACGGCAAACGCCTGCACGCTGCGCGCATATTCGGTGATCAGCAGGATGTTCAGCCCGGTGGTTGGCTTACAGCCCGCGACGGCGGCCAGGTCAATCACCGGGATCACCTGATCGCGAATATTCACCATTCCCATCAGCGGTGACTTCATCCCGGCGGGTTTCGTGAACTCCGGCATCGGCACAATTTCACGCAGCTTAAAGACGTTAATGCCAAACAGCTCGGATTTATTTTCGTTAAGAGAGGTGCCAAGACGGAACAGCAACAGTTCAAAACGGTTCGACAGGGTCAGATTCGCCCTGTCATCAATATCTTTCTGGAAATTATCCATTCTACCCTCGAGAGAAATGCTGACCTTTTAATCGTTATCGGCATCCTCAGGGAAAAATGAAGGACTAAACGCTAACCTGAGCGAAATCTTCGGCCAGCTCACATTCCGGGAACAGCGCGCGGCACTCTGCCAGCAGCTTTTCGCAGCCCCGCGCGTCGTAGCGCGAGCTGACGTGGGTGACGATGAGCCGCCCGACGCCCGCGTCGAGGGCAAGCTGTGCCGCCTGACGCGTGGAGCTATGGCCCCGGCTGTTGGCTTTCTCTTCCATCGCCGTTTCAAGCGTCGCTTCATGCACCATGACGTCCACGCCCTGAGCCAGCGTGAGTGCCGCCGGGCACGGGGCCGTATCGCCAAAAATCGCCAGTTTTTTGCCGGGCTGCGGTGCGGCGAGATAATCCTTGCCGTTAATGACGCGTCCGTTCTCCAGCGTGACGGTCTCTCCGTGCTTCAGACGCTGGAACAGCGGCCCGGGTTTTACGCCGTCGGCCATCAGCGCGGCGGCATCCAGCGCGCCGGGTTTATCATGCGCATCAATACGGTAGCCATAGCACTCGACAGGATGATTGAGCGGTTGAGCGGTAACCCGATAATCCTCGTCATCAAAAACCAGGCCTTCGGCAATCTCAACGACCTCCAGCGGATAATCTGTCCATGACCCGCTCAGGCGCAGCGTAGTTTCGACAAATTCACGAATACCCGCTGGCCCGTAAATCGTCAGCGGGTTGGCGTTACCGGCCATCGAGCGGCTGCACAACAGGCCGGGAAGGCCAAACAGATGGTCGCCATGCAGATGGGTGATAAAAATTTTATCCAGCTTGCCGGGGTGGTAAGCGGTGTGTAACAGCTGATGCTGCGTCCCTTCACCGCAGTCAAACAGCCACAGCCCGCCGCGGGTGGGATGCTTAAGATCCAGCAGGATCGCCGTCACGTTCCGTGAGCGGGTTGGCACGCCAGCGGACGTACCCAGAAAAATCAGTTCCATAACGCAATCAGCCCTTTGCCGAACGGGGAGGGGTTTAGTATAACGTGATGAACCCCAGGAAGGAGACTGACATGATCCAGTGGCAAGATTTACATCATAGCGACCTCACCGTTCATTCACTTTACGCTCTGCTGAAGCTGCGCTGTGAAGTGTTTGTTGTGGAACAGACCTGCCCGTATCAGGACATCGATGGTGATGACCTTGTCGGTGAGAACCGCCATATCCTCGGCTGGCGGGATAACGAGCTGGTGGCGTATGCGAGGATTCTGAAAAGCGAAGACGATTTTGAGCCCGTCGTCATTGGCCGCGTCATCATTAGCGGCAAAGCGCGAGGGGAAAAACTGGGCTATCAGCTGATGGAAAAAACGCTGGAGGCGTGCCGGAAACAGTGGCCGGACAAGGCGTTATACCTCGGCGCGCAGGCGCATCTTCAATCCTTTTACGGGCACTTTGGCTTTGCGCCAGTGACGGAGGTATACGATGAAGATGGCATTCCGCACGTCGGCATGGCGCGAGAAGTGAAACAGGCGTAATGGCATCTCGTTGGCTATAGTTAGCGGACTGGTGTACTAACATGGAGAAAAATATGTCATTTCAATCCTGGGATACCCGTATCGACGACGACCTGGCCTTGCTGAGCGAAACGCTGGAAGAGGTGTTACGTTCCTCCGGCGACCCTGCCGATCAGAAATATATTGAGCTAAAAGCCCGTGCCGAGCAGGCGCTGCATGAAGTGAAAAACCGCGTCAGCCATGCGTCAGATACTTACTACTACCGTGCCAAAAAAGCGGTGTATCGTGCCGATGATTACGTGCATGAAAAACCGTGGCAGGGTATTGGGGTGGGTGCTGCCGTTGGGCTGGTGCTGGGGCTGCTGTTAGCCCGTCGTTAAGCCGCTTAACCACTCCCTATACGTGGGTACTGCTATTTATGGCCAGTACCCCGTATAATACGAGGTTTTAACAGGGAGAGGTTCGCGTGAATTCGATTTTCCTCGCGCTGGAGCAACTGCGTACCCAGCTATCGCAAGCGTTACCCGCAGCACCCGGCATACGTCATTTCGACGTCTCTTTCCCGTTAAACGACGCCTTCGATCCCCTCGCCTGGCTGGGCGAGCAGCAGTGTTATCCGCAGTTTTACTGGCAGCAGCGTAACGGCGATGAAGAGCTGGCCGCGCTGGGGGCGGTCAACCAATTTTCCTCTCTGGCATTAGCCTCGCAGTTTTTGCGCGAGCAAAATGCGGCGCAAGATACTCGCATCTGCGGCCTGAACGCCTTTAATCCCGAACAGGGGAGCCTCTTTTTACCGCGACTGCTCTGGCGACGTACCGCCGGCAACGCCACGCTGCGCCTGCAGCTCTGGAGCGACCGCTCGCTTGTGGAGGATGCCCGCGTCGCGCAGGATTTTTTACAGCGGCTTCGTCCTGCCAAATCTATCCGTCCGCTCTCCGTGCAGGTTGAGCACGAAACCCATCAGCCGCAGCAGGCCGAATGGCTGAAACTTATCCGCAGGGCGACGGAGACCATCGCGCGCGGTGAGTTTGAAAAAGTGGTGCTCGCCAGGGCAACCGATCTGCAGTTCACGCAGCGCGTTAACCCCGTCGCGCTGATGGCCGCCAGCCGCGCCCTGAATTTACATTGCTATCATTTCTGCATGGTATTCGACGCCAGCAACGCGTTTCTCGGCTCTACGCCCGAGCGTCTCTGGCGTCGGCGCGGCAAGCTGCTGCGCACGGAAGCGCTGGCGGGTACCGTCGCCAGCCACAATGATGATAAACAGGCGCAGCGTCTGGGCGAGTGGCTGCTGAACGATGATAAAAACCAGCGCGAAAATATGCTGGTGGTGGAAGATATCTGCCAGCGTCTTCAGCACTCTACGCAGACGCTTGAGGTACTGCCCCCCCAGGTGGTACGCCTGCGTAAGGTGCAGCATTTGCGCCGCTGTATCTGGACCGAGCTCAAACAGGCCGACGACGAGCAGTGTCTGCTCATGTTGCAGCCGACCGCGGCCGTTGCCGGATTACCCCGACAGCCCGCGCGTGAGTTTATCCAGAAGGTTGAACCCTTTAACCGCGAGTGGTACGCCGGTTCGGCCGGGTACTTATCCCCCGAACAGAGTGAGTTCTGCGTGGCGCTGCGCTCCGCGCGCGTTCAGGAGGACTCCCTGCGGCTCTACGCCGGTGCCGGTATTGTCAGCGGGTCTGACCCGGAGCAGGAGTGGCAGGAGATTGAAAACAAAGCCGCCGGATTGCGCTCTCTGCTCCTAAGGGATTAATACAGATTCGCGCAATCCCGATTCATATCAAAATTCCAATTTTTTCTATTATTTATACTGTGTCGCATTCTTGATACCGGACAATCTCATGTCAGTAAGTTCTTTTAACCGACGCTGGGCGGCGGTGATCCTTGAAGCCTTGACGCGCCATGGCGTCAGGCACGTGTGTATTGCACCGGGTTCTCGCTCAACGCCGCTGACGCTAGCGGCCGCAGAAAACCGGGCGTTGATTCACCACACCCACTTTGATGAACGCGGCCTCGGCCATCTGGCGCTGGGTCTGGCGAAAGTCAGCAAAGAACCTGTGGCGGTGATCGTCACCTCCGGTACCGCCGTGGCGAACCTCTATCCGGCCCTGATAGAAGCCGGGTTAACGGGTGAAAGACTGATCTTACTGACGGCCGATCGTCCCCCTGAGCTTATCGACTGCGGCGCCAATCAGGCCATTCGCCAGCCGGGGCTCTTTTCTTCGCATCCTTCGCAGACGATTTCGTTACCGCGTCCCACCCAGGATATTCCGGCAAGCTGGCTGGTCTCCACTGTCGATCACGCCATGGAGACGTTGCGCAGCGGGGCGCTGCATATCAACTGCCCGTTTGCCGAGCCGCTCTACGGCGAGCTGGACGACACCGGTCTTGACTGGCAGCAGTCCCTCGGCGACTGGTGGCAGAGTGAAAAACCGTGGCTGCGCGAGCAGACGCATCTTGAGAGCGCGAAGCAGCGCGACTGGTTCTTCTGGCGGCAGAAGCGCGGCGTGGTGATTGCCGGGCGCATGAGCGCCGCCGAAGGCAAGCTGGTCGCTGAATGGGCGCAAACCCTCGGCTGGCCGCTGATTGGCGATGTGCTTTCGCAGACCGGTCAGCCGCTGCCGTGCGCCGACCTCTGGCTGGGTAATGCGAAAGCGGTCACCGAACTGGCGCAGGCGCAGATTGTGGTCCAGCTTGGATCGAGTTTGACCGGCAAACGGTTACTGCAGTGGCAGGCCACCTGCACGCCGGAAGAGTACTGGCTGGTGGATTCGCTGGAAGGACGGCTTGACCCGGCGCACCACCGCGGCCGTCGTCTGGTCAGCAGTATCGACGCCTGGCTGACGCTTCATCCGGCTGAGAAACGCAAGCCCTGGGCGGTGGCTATACCGGACCTTTCGCGCCAGGCGTGGGAACTGACCAAAGCGCACTGCGAAGCGTTTAGCGAAGCCGGGCTGGCGCACCGCATTCGCCAGTACCTGCCTGAACAGGGGCAGCTGTTTGTCGGTAACAGCCTGGTCGTGCGGCTGATTGACGCTTTCTCGAAGCTGCCTGCGGGCTACCCGGTGTACAGCAACCGCGGTGCCAGCGGCATCGACGGGCTGATCTCTACGGCGGCGGGCGTGCAGCGCGCCAGCGCGAAATCGACGCTGGCGATCGTGGGCGATCTCTCCGCGCTCTACGATCTCAACGCGCTGGCGCTGCTGCGTCAGGCGTCAGCCCCGTTTGTGCTGATTGTGGTCAACAACAACGGCGGGCAGATTTTCTCCCTCTTGCCAACGCCTCAGAGCGAGCGCGAGCGCTTCTATCTGATGCCGCAGAACGTGCAGTTCGAACACGCCGCGGCGATGTTTAGCCTGAAATACCATCGCCCGGAAAGCTGGGAACAGCTGGACGCGGCGTTAAGCAGCGCCTGGAAACAGCCGGGCGCGACGCTGATTGAGCTGGTGGTGAACGAGGCTGACGGTGCGCAGGCCCTGCAAAGCTTGCTGGCGCAGGTGAGCCAGCTGTGATCCTCTCTGGCATGCAGCAGGCTGGCAAACCGGGCTATCCCTGGCTGGTCTTTTTGCACGGTTTTTCCGGCGACTGCCGCGAGTGGCAGAGGGTCGGTGAAGGGCTCAGCGATTATCCCCGGCTGTATCTGGATCTGCCGGGGCACGGCGGATCCCGGAATCTGGGCGTGACGGGGTTTGACGAGATGAGCACGTTGCTCACCCGAACCCTTCTTAGTTACAACATACTTAAATTCTGGCTCATCGGGTACTCCCTCGGCGGCCGCATTGCGATGTTCCATGCCTGCCAGCAGCCGAAGGGGCTGCTCGGGGTGATTGTTGAAGGTGGACACCCGGGCCTGCAGGATGCCGATGCGCGAAGTGCGCGGCTGGCGTCCGACCGCCGCTGGGCAACGCGTTTTCGCACCGAACCGATGGAGAAGGTGTTCGCTGACTGGTACCAACAGCCCGTGTTCGCCTCCCTCACGGACGCCCAGCGCGATGCGCTTATTACCCTGCGAAGCCAGAACAACGGCGCGACGCTGGCGATGATGCTTGAGACGACCTCGCTGGCCGTGCAGCCGGATTTGCGTGCCGCGCTTAGCGCACGCGATTTCTCTTTTGACTATCTCTATGGCGAACGGGATGAGAAGTTCGCGGCCCTTGCCGCGGAAGTGAACGCCGTTCGCCATGCCATTCCAGACGCCGGACACAACGCCCACCGGGAAAACCCCGATGCGGTTATCGCGAGTCTGGCTCAGATACTGCGTTATCGAATAAAGGACACTCTATGATCTACCCTGATGAAAACATGCTTTACGCCCCGGTTGAATGGCAGGACTGCTCCGAAGGCTACACCGACATTCGCTACCACAAATCTACCGACGGCATTGCCAAAATCACCATCAACCGCCCGCAGGTGCGTAACGCCTTCCGTCCGCTGACCGTGAAAGAGATGATTCAGGCCCTGGCGGATGCGCGCTACGACGATAACATCGGCGTGATTGTCCTGACCGGCGAAGGCGATAAAGCGTTCTGCTCCGGCGGCGATCAGAAAGTGCGCGGCGACTACGGCGGATACCAGGACGATGCGGGTACCCACCACCTGAACGTCCTCGATTTCCAGCGTCAGATCCGCACCTGTCCGAAACCGGTAGTGGCGATGGTAGCGGGCTACTCCATCGGTGGCGGTCACGTGCTGCACATGATGTGCGATCTGACCATTGCCGCTGAGAACGCCATCTTCGGCCAGACCGGTCCGAAAGTGGGATCCTTCGACGGCGGCTGGGGCGCCTCGTACATGGCGCGCATCGTCGGGCAGAAAAAAGCCCGTGAAATCTGGTTCCTGTGCCGTCAGTACAACGCTCAGGAAGCGCTGGATATGGGCCTGGTGAATACCGTGGTTCCGATTGCCGATCTCGAAAAAGAGACCGTTCGCTGGTGCCGCGAAATCCTGCAAAACAGCCCGATGGCGCTGCGCTGCCTCAAAGCCGCTCTCAACGCCGACTGTGACGGTCAGGCGGGTCTGCAGGAGCTGGCTGGCAATGCCACTATGCTGTTCTACATGACCGAAGAGGGTCAGGAAGGGCGCAACGCGTTTAACGAAAAACGCCAGCCGGACTTCAGCAAATACAAACGGAATCCGTAATGCGTCGCGCGCAGGTTTACCGGTGGCAGATACCGATGGACGCGGGCGTAGTGCTGCGTGAACGGCGGATAAAAACCCGTGACGGCTTCTTCGTGCATCTGCAGCAGGACGAGCGGGAAGGCTGGGGCGAGATTTCGCCGCTGCCGGGCTTTAGCCTGGAGTCGCTGGATGACGCGCAGTCTGTATTGCTGGCGTGGGCAGACGCGTGGCGTGACGGCGCGGATCCGGCGTTGCCGGACGTGCCTTCTGCAGCTTTTGGTATCAGCTGCGCGCTGGCGGAGCTGGACGGCAGCCTGCCTGAAGAGGCTAACTACCGCGCGGCACCGCTCTGTACGGGCGATCCTGACGAGCTGTTCGCGCTGCTCTCCGCCATGCCGGGCGAGAAAGTGGCGAAAATTAAAGTCGGTCTCTACGAAGCGGTGCGCGATGGCATGGTCGCTAACCTGCTGCTGGAGGCGATCCCCGACCTTCATCTGCGTCTGGACGCTAACCGCGCCTGGACGCCGCTCAAGGCGCAGCAGTTTGCAAAGTACGTCAATCCGGCGTACCGCAGCCGCATTGCCTTCCTCGAAGAACCGTGCAAAACCCGCGACGATTCGCGTGCGTTTGCCCGCGAAACGGGGATTGCCATCGCCTGGGATGAAAGCCTGCGCGAGGACGATTTTGAATTTGTCGCCGAGCCCGGCGTCAGCGCGGTGGTGATTAAACCAACGCTGACCGGCAGCCTGGCGAAGGTGCGAGAGCAGGTCGCGGCAGCGCATGCCTCAGGGCTGACGGCGGTCATCAGCTCGTCGATTGAGTCCAGCCTTGGGCTGACCCAGCTGGCGCGCATTGCCGCCTGGCTAACGCCGGATACGATCCCTGGCCTCGACACGCTGAACCTGATGCAGGCTCAGCTTATCCGCAGGTGGCCGGACAGCGCGCTGCCGTGCCTCAACGTCGCGGCGCTGGAGCCGTTGTTATGAGTTTTAACGACTGGCCGTGGCGGCACTGGCGCGCGCAGTTTGCTGATAAACCGGCCCTCAGGCTGAACGACGAGGTGCTCAGCTGGCAGCAGCTGTGCGCCCGCGTCGACCGTCTTGCGGCAGAGTTTCACCTGCAGGGCGTGGAGGAGGGCGACGGCGTGCTGCTGCTGGCCCATAATCATCCGCAAACCCTTCTGGCGTGGCTGGCGCTGCTCCAGTGCGGGGCGCGCATTCTTCCCGTCAATCCGCAGCTGCCGCGCCCGCTGCTGGACGTGTTGCTCCCGCAGATGACGCTGCGCTTTGCGCTGGTGCTGGACGGTACCTGCGACGGTCTTCCTGCCCTGAGCATGCGCGAGCGCGCCGGGGAATATCGCGTTGCGTGGCAGCCGGCGCGGCTGGCGTCCATGACGCTGACCTCCGGCTCTACCGGGCTGCCGAAAGCAGCGGTGCATACCTGCGACGCCCATCTCGCCAGCGCGCGCGGCGTGCTGGCGCTGATGCCCTACGGCGAAGACGACGACTGGCTGCTTTCGCTGCCGCTGTTTCACGTTTCCGGCCAGGGGATTTTATGGCGCTGGCTGCAGGCCGGCGCGCGGTTAACCGTGCGCGAGAAACAGCCGCTGGCGCAGGCTTTGCGCGGCTGTACGCACGCTTCGCTGGTGCCGACCCAGCTCTGGCGTCTGCTTAATGCCCACCAGCCTGTCGCACTGAAAGCGGTGCTGCTGGGCGGTGCCGCCATCCCTGTGGAATTGACGCAGCAGGCGCGCGAGCAGGGGATTCGCACCTTCTGCGGCTACGGCCTGACCGAGTTTGCCTCTACCGTCTGCGCGAAAGCGGCGGACGGCGAGCCGGACGTAGGCTATGCGCTGCCGGGCAGAGAGGTGCAGGTGGTTGACGGTGAAGTCTGGATCCGGGCAGAGAGTATGGCCTCAGGCTACTGGCGGGACGGCGAATTGGTTCCGCTGACCAACGCGCAGGGATGGTTCGCTACCCGCGATCGCGGGGAATGGCATGACGGCCGCCTGACGATCCTGGGCCGCATGGACAACCTCTTTTTTAGCGGCGGAGAAGGGATCCAGCCGGAGAGCCTTGAGCGCGTTATCGCCCGCCATCCGCAGATTAACCAGGTGTTTATCGTCCCGCTGGACGACGCCGAGTTTGGACAGCGTCCGGTGGCGGTGGTGGAGTGCGAGCCGGGAACGGATATCACCTGTTTACCTGACTGGGTCAGGGATAAGGTGGCGCGTTTTGAACAACCCGTCCGCTGGCTGCTGTTGCCGACCGAACTCAAAAATGGCGGCATTAAAGTCTCGCGCCGCGCGTTGCAGCAGTGGGTGAACGCTTCGCTGAAGGGATAATAGCCGTTTCAAATAATTACAATCTACTGACCTGCCGCACGCAGAGTGCTTGATCCCCGGGAGACTCCGGTTAAAATCTCGCGGTTTTGGGACTTTTTTATAATAATTGTGTGGGATCACGACAATGAAAAAAGTGGCATTCGTGGGCTTCGGCCTGATGGTTGTATCTGCGGCGGCTAACGCCATCAGCATTAACGGCTCGGCGGGTCAGGATTATACCCACCTGGGCTTTGGCATGGGTACCGAGACTTCCGGTCTGGCGATGACCGGCGGCTGGACGCATAACGATGACGACGGCGACGCGGCCAGCCTCGGCCTGGGTCTGAACGTTCCTCTTGGCCCGTTCCTGGCCACCGTCGGCGGTAAAGGTATCTACACCAACCCAAATGACGGTGACGAAGGGTACGCGGCGGCAGTGGGCGGCGGCCTGCAGTGGAAAATTGGCGACAGCTTCGGCCTGTTTGGTGAGTACTACTATTCGCCGGACTCCCTCTCAAGCGGTATCGAAAGCTATGAAGAGGCCAACGCCGGCGCGCGCTGGACCATCATGCGTCCGATTACCATCGAAGCGGGCTATCGCTATCTGAACCTGGCCGGCAAAGACGGCAACCGCGACAACGCGCTGGCCGACGGCCCGTACGTGGGCGTCAGCGCAGGCTTCTAATCACTCCGGCGCGGCGTTCTGTCGCGCCAGTTTCTCTCTTCTCCACCCCGCGTTTGCGCTATAGTGTTTTGACCAAATAAGCGGGAGAACATAATGATTAACGTGGAGATGTTATCCACCGGCGACGAAGTGCTGCATGGACAAATTATTGATACCAATGCTGCCTGGCTTGCCGATCTTTTCTTTGAGCAAGGATTACCGTTAACGCGCCGCAATACGGTGGGCGACAATCTTGAGTCGCTGGTCGCTATTCTGCGCGAGCGCAGCGAACACTGCGACGTGCTGATTGTGAATGGCGGACTCGGCCCCACCGGTGACGATCTCAGCGCGCTGGCCGCCGCGACCGCAAAAGGCGAAGGGCTGGTGCTGCACGAGGCGTGGCTTTCGCAGATGGAGCGCTTTTTCACCGAACGTGGCCGCGTCATGGCCCCCAGCAACCGCAAACAGGCTGAAATTCCCGCCAGCGCCGAGCTGGTCGATAACCCGGTGGGTACCGCGTGCGGGTTTGCCATGCAGCTGAACCGCTGCCTGATGTTCTTCACGCCGGGCGTGCCCTCAGAATTTAAAGTGATGGTCGAGCAGCAGATCCTGCCGCGCCTTCGCGATCGTTTTACCCTGCCTGAACCGCCGCTGTGTCTGCGTCTGACCACCTTTGGCCGCTCGGAAAGCGATCTGGCCCAGAGCCTTGACCCTCTCCCGCTGCCGCCGGGCGTCTCCATGGGCTACCGCTCCTCCATGCCGATCATTGAGCTCAAGCTGACAGGTCCGGCCGAACAGAAAGAGGCGATGCTGGCCCTGTGGCCCGAGGTGCAGCGCGTGGCGGGCGAAAGCCTGATCTTTGAAGGGACGGAAGGGCTGCCCGCGCAGATTGCGACGCATCTGCAGTCGCGTCAGCTGAGCGTGACCTTAAGCGAGCAGTTCACCGGTGGCCTGCTAGCGCTGCAGCTGTCGCGCGTCAACGCGCCGCTGCTGGCCAGCGAAGTGGTGCCGTTCCAGCAGGAGACCCTGGCGCAAACCGCCCGCTGGGCTTCCGAGAGAAGGGTGAAGCATTTTGCCGGTCTGGCGCTGTTTGTCGGGGGGCTGGATGAGGAACACCTTAACTTCGCGCTGGCGACGCCGGAAGGCACCTGGGCCCTGCGGGTAAAAATGAGCATTACCCGCCACAGCCTGGCGGTGCGTCAGGAGGTTTGCGCCATGATGGCGCTGAACATGCTGCGCCGCTGGCTGAATGGCAAAGAGGTTGCCAGCGAGCACGGCTGGATCAACGTTGTCGAGTCGCTGTTCGTGGAGTAAAACCATGGACGGGGCGTTTCGCCCCGGCCATGTTCAGCCCAGCGCCTTCGCCAGCAGGGTGACTGGATGTTCGCAGCGCTTGCTGGTGGACATCTCAATCTGCCACTTGCAGGTTTCGCAGTCCGTTACCACGATATCCGCGCCGCTCTCTTCAATCTGGCGGAACAGCGGGGCGCCAATCGCCTGCGACGTTTCATAGTTTTCACGCTTAAAGCCGTAGGTTCCCGCAATCCCGCAGCAGCGCGAATCCAGCACCGTCAGCTCCAGGCCCGGAATTAACCGCAGCAGCTCAAGCGTATAGAGCGACCAGCCCATTTTCTCCATATGACACGGCGTGTGATACACCACTTTCAGGGGCAATTTCCCCAGCAGCAACGTCTGTCCGCCGTCCAGCTTGCGCCACAGGAAACGTGTCGCCAGCTCGATGTGCTCGCGCAGGCCGGTATTATCCACGTCCAGCAGATGCGGGTACTCATCGCGCAGGGTGAAGGTACAGGTGGACGAGGTCGCCAGCACCGGAATACCTTTATCGACAATCGCTTCGCGCAGTGACGTGACATTGCTCTGAGCCTGCCTGCGCGCTTTATCGGTAAACCCGTTGGCGATCAGCGGTACGCCGCAGCACTTCTCTTTGTTCAGCAGCTGAACGCCCGTTCCCATGGCGTTAAGCACCTTCAGCAGATCTTTGCCCAGCTGCGGGTGGTTGTAGTTCACATAGCAGCCGTGGAAAAAAGCCACCTGGTCGGCGTACTGCGCCTGCTCCGCCGCGACGGATTTGTACCAGCGGCGGAAGGTGCCGTGAGAATATTTCGGCAGGCTGCGGTGATGGTCTATCTTCAGCGTGGCATCCAGCAGCTGACGCACCGGTTTGAGGGAGGTCGCGGCATTCACGATGGGGGCAAAGGGCGTCGAGACGCTGCCCATCAGATCGGTATGGCTCAGAATAGCGTCACGCAGCGTCGGCTTTTGCGTGCTGTAGCGCGCCCGGGCGCGCTGGATGATATCGCCGATTTTAACATCCGACGGGCAGGCGACTTCGCAGCGTTTGCAGTTGATGCAGTATTTCAGCGCCTCGTCGTACAGCTTGCCGTCCTTCAGGCGCAGACGCTCGCCGTCCGGTCCGGCCTGCTTTGGTCCGGGATAGCGTGGGTTCACGCCGCTCACCGGGCAGACGGTGGTACACACCGTGCATTTAATGCAGCTTTCAAAACGGGTATCGTTCATTGTTCAGCCTCCGTGCGCTGGCTAATCTGCTCTGCCACATACAGCGCCGTGACGGCGCAGACCCCGCCACCGCATCCCTGGGCAATCGGATCGTACCCGCCCAGCAGCGAGCCGATGGCAAAAAGATTACTGACGGGCTTACCGGAAAGTTGCGGATGTAGCTGGTTATCGACAATCACGCCGAACTGCTGCCAGGGCTGCGGCGAGAAGAAATCACTTTGATACCAGTCCGCGCGGGAGGCTCGCTGGCGAACATCGAGCCCCATAATGGCTTCCCGGATGCCCTCCCGGCTGCTCAGCAGCCCGTTGCTGAAGAAGCTGCCGCTTGCCAGCACCGTAAAGCGCGCGCGAAGCGGAATATCGTCGTGGTTGCGCGTCCAGATTTCGCTCACCGCGCCGTCGGTCAGGGTGATTTTTTTCACCTCATCACCCGCCATCCACACGCCGCCCTGCGCGACAAACTGGCGCTGGAGCTGGGTATGCAGGCGAATGCCGGGGACGGAAGGGGGCAGGGTTGGCAGCAGGCCGAGCGAGCAGGGCAGACGATCCGAGAGCCAGCGCCAGAGCCGGTTGTCGCGTAAACCAAAGCAGGCGGGCATCAGCAGGGCGTCACAGCCGTCGCTGAGCGGTCTGAGTGCGTCATACAGCAGCGGCCATTTGTCCTCGTTATCCAGAAAACGGGCGATATTCACCGCGCGAAATTCGCTCGGGTTGTCGCGCAGGACATCAAGCTCAGGCAGCTCTATCTCTGCCGTTTCGGCATTGACGCCCTGGCGACAGAGCGACGCTGCCGCGAGATGGGGCTGAAAATCCAGAAAGCCGCTAATGCCCACGACCCGCACGCGCGCGGCGTTGAAGGGAGCAACGGGCACTTCTTCCGGGCTGAGCCAGGCAGAGCGCAGGGTGCCGAGCGGCGTGACGCGCTGGTGATTGAACCGGGCGCTTCCCTTCAGACGCGCGCCGCAGTCCGCCAGCAGCGCTTCGGTTTCCAGCGCAAAGCGGTCAATATGCTGGGCGCCAATCAGGTGATACGGGTGCTCCGGCGGCAGCTTATCGCGGTACGCTTCGTCCACCAGATCCAGCGAGCCCGACGAGAAGTGCAGGGCGCTCTGGCCCCGGGTGATAATGGCGCAGCGCAGCCCCTGCTTCGTGAGCTTGATGCCGCAGAGCAGGCCTGCCAGCCCGCCGCCGACGATTACGGTATCAAATTTCATCGCGTTGCTCCTTCTCAAGACCGCAAAGCCCCTGGTAGACCCAGCGGGTAAATTCGCTTTCGCGCAGGGCATCGCCCCAGGCGACAGGCTGAATGCCTTTCCAGCGCTCGTTTAAAAACGCGCTGAGCTGATCGAGCGACTGGGTGGCGGTGGTGGTATGAAAACGCTGCAGCAGCCCGGCGGCACGACAGGCGCACAGCTCGCCCTGACAGGTACCCATTCCCACGCGGGTGCGGCGACGAAGATCGAGCAGGCTTGTGACCGTCAGGCTCTCCACCGCGTACTGCACCTCACCGGCGGTGACGGCTTCACACTCGCACACCAGGCTGCGGCTCAGGCGTCCTTCACCGAGCCACTGCGGCGTTCTGTCGCCGTGGCGGTAAATAGCGGATCCGCGCAGCGGCGCGGGCAGGGAGATGATTTTTTGCAGCGTTTTTTCGGTGGACTGACGCGAGCCGGGCAGGGGGTGTTCTGCCGTCACGCACCGTTCAGTATTGCCCAGCTTGCGGCAGACGGCATCGGTCGCCCACTCGGCCATCAGGCGGTAGGTCATCAGCTTGCCGCCGGTGATGGTGATAAACCCGTCCATGCCGTCGCGCTCGGCGTGATCGAGCAGTACGATGCCCCGGCTGACGTTACGTCCGCTCGGGTCGTTGTCGCTGGCAACCAGCGGACGCACGCCCGCGTAGGCGCGCAGAATACGCGTCTGCGCCATCACCGGGGCCAGTTTTTCCCCTTCGCGCAGCAGGATGTCGACCTCTTCGGCGGTCACGCGGTTGTAGTCAATCTCGCTGTAGTCGACGTGGGTTGAGGTGGTACCGATTAACGAAATGGTGTCGCCCGGGACGAGGATATCGGCATCGGACGGTTTGCGGCAGCGGTTGATCACATGGTTATTGATGCGGTGGTCGAGGATCAGCAGCGAGCCTTTCGCCGGGAACATGCGCACCGACAGGTCCGCGTATTCCGCGATGCGCTGCCCCCAGATCCCCGCCGCGTTAACCACCACGGCGGCATACAGCTCGCTGTGTTCGTTATATTGCGTATCAAGGATCCGCACGCCGCAGATACGATGACCTTCACGGATAAGCCCGGTCACTTCGTGCCCGGTCAGGATTTGCGCGCCATGCTCGCGGGCGTCCAGCATATTGGCGGCGGTCAGGCGGAAGGGGTCAACGGTGCCGTCAGGCACTTTTACCGCGCCGATAAGCGCCGGGTTAACCGACGGTTCCAGCCGCCGCGCCAGCGCCGGGTCCATGGCCTCAGCCTGAATGCCCGCCGCAGTGCAGGCGGTAATAAAGGTGTCCTGAAAGGCGAGGTCATCTTCGGGAAGAGTAATAAAGAGGCCGTCGGTCGGCTCAATGCAGTGGCGGGCGATACGCTTGAGGATCTGGTTTTCAGCAATACATTCGCGTGCGGATTCACCGTCGGTAACCGCATACCGCGCGCCGCTGTGCAGCAGGCCATGGTTACGCCCGGTTGCGCCCGTTGCGATGTCGTGGCGCTCCAGCAGCGTGACGCTTAAGCCGCGAAGGGCGCAGTCGCGTGCTATCCCGGCACCGGTTGCGCCACCGCCAATGATTATCACATCGCTGTAGCGAGGATCGTGAATGGTCATTGTTTACCCTCTATGTTCGTTTTTTTATCATTTAGCCATATCAATAGTGTGGTTTGTTTGATTTCGAACATAAACGCGCGAAATTCGAAAGTGGAACGTGATTTCATGCGCTTTTTTGCGCATTCTGTCATATTTCTGTAACAATCTGTGCGTTGATTCACAGTAACAATCACCGTGATTTCTTAACATCCCCGCCTCTGGAATTCAGGTGCGAGCCACCTGCCCATTCAATTCAAGGCCACGGAGGCTGTTATGCTCAGTATCTTCAAACCTGCGCCGCACAGGGCGCGTCTGCCAGAGGCAGAAATTGATCCGCTATACCGCCGTCTGCGCTGGCAAATTTTCCTGGGGATCTTCTTCGGGTACGCGGCGTACTACCTTGTACGTAAAAACTTCGCGCTCGCGATGCCGTATCTGGTGGAGCAGGGCTTCTCCCGCGGCGATCTGGGGTTCGCGCTGTCGGGGATCTCAATCGCCTACGGTTTTTCCAAATTCATCATGGGGTCGGTATCGGATCGCTCGAATCCGCGCGTGTTCCTGCCCGCCGGCCTGATCCTGGCGGCTGCGGTCATGCTGTTCATGGGCTTTGTGCCGTGGGCAACCTCCAGCATCGCCGTCATGTTCGTGCTGCTGTTCCTCTGCGGCTGGTTCCAGGGGATGGGGTGGCCGCCGTGCGGACGTACCATGGTGCACTGGTGGTCGCAGAAGGAACGCGGCGGCATCGTGTCGGTGTGGAACTGCGCGCATAACGTCGGTGGCGGTATCCCGCCGCTGCTGTTCCTGCTGGGGATGGCCTGGTTCAACGACTGGCACGCAGCGCTCTATATGCCTGCCTTTGGCGCAATCGTCGTGGCAATTATCGCCTTTGCGCTGATGCGCGATACGCCGCAATCCTGCGGCCTGCCGCCGATTGAAGAGTACAAAAACGACTATCCGGATGATTACAGCAAGGAGCACGAAGAAGAGCTGACCGCAAAACAGATCTTCATGAAGTACGTCCTGCCGAACAAGCTGCTGTGGTACATCGCGGTGGCGAACGTGTTCGTTTATCTGCTGCGCTACGGCATTCTGGACTGGTCCCCGAC
The DNA here is from genome assembly GCF_019443845.1 of Enterobacter sp. DNB-S2. Classification (NCBI taxonomy): domain Bacteria; kingdom Pseudomonadati; phylum Pseudomonadota; class Gammaproteobacteria; order Enterobacterales; family Enterobacteriaceae; genus Enterobacter; species Enterobacter sp. DNB-S2. The sequence continues at coordinate 3,851,654 of NZ_CP050520.1, read as the reverse complement.
CTACCTGAAAGAGGTGAAGCACTTCGCGCTGGATAAATCGTCCTGGGCCTATTTCCTGTATGAATATGCCGGGATCCCGGGCACGCTGCTTTGCGGCTGGATGTCGGACAAGGTGTTTAAAGGCAACCGCGGCGCGACGGGCGTGTTCTTTATGACCCTGGTCACCATCGCGACCGTCGTTTACTGGCTCAACCCGCCGGGTAACCCATCAGTAGACATGGCCTGCATGATTGTTATTGGCTTCCTGATTTACGGTCCGGTGATGCTGATCGGTCTGCACGCGCTGGAACTGGCGCCGAAGAAAGCGGCAGGCACGGCGGCAGGCTTTACCGGTCTGTTCGGCTACCTGGGCGGTTCGGTCGCGGCGAGCGCTATCGTGGGCTACACCGTTGACTTCTTCGGCTGGGACGGCGGCTTTATGGTGATGATCGGCGGCAGCGTGCTGGCGGTACTGCTGCTCATTGTGGTCATGATCGGTGAGAAACGTCACCACGCGGAAGTGCTGGCGCGTCGTCAATAAGGAGCATTGCGATGAAATCATCTTACGTAACAACCGGCCTGCTGCTGGCGGGCCTGATGACAGGCTCCGCGCTGGCGGCGGATAAAATCGTTATTGCCCACCGCGGCGCCAGCGGCTATCTGCCGGAGCATACGCTCCCGGCGAAAGCGATGGCCTATGCCCAGGGCGCGGATTATCTGGAGCAGGATCTGGTTATGACGAAGGACGACCAGCTGGTCGTCCTGCATGACCACTATCTTGACCGCGTGACGGACGTGGCGGATCGATACCCGGACCGCGCGCGCAAAGATGGCCGCTACTACGCCATTGATTTCACCCTGGCGGAGATCCGTTCCCTGAAGTTTACCGAGGGCTTCGAGATTGAAAACGGCAAGAAGGTGCAGGTCTATCCGGGACGTTTCCCGATGGGCAAGTCTGACTTCCGGATCCATACCTTCCAGGAAGAGATTGAGTTTGTTCAGGGGCTGAACCACTCAACCGGTAAAAATATCGGCATCTACCCGGAGATCAAAGCGCCGTGGTTCCACCATCAGGAAGGCAAAGACATTGCCGCGAAGACGCTGGAGGTGCTGAAACAGTACGGCTACACCAGCAAGAAGGACAAAGTCTACCTGCAGTGTTTTGACGCCGCCGAGCTGAAGCGCATCAAAACCGAGCTGGAGCCGAAGATGGGGATGAACCTCAATCTGGTGCAGCTGATTGCCTATACCGACTGGAATGAAACCCAGGAGAAGCAGCCGGACGGCAAGTGGGTGAACTACAGCTACGACTGGATGTTTAAGCCGGGCGCGATGAAGCAGATTGCGCAGTACGCCGACGGCATCGGGCCGGATTACCACATGCTGGTGGCGGAAGGCTCAGCGCCGGGCCACGTGAAGCTGACGGCGATGGTGAAAGAGGCGCACGCCAGCAAGATGCAGGTGCATCCGTATACCGTGCGTGCAGACCAGCTGCCGCCGTATGCCACGGACGTGAATCAGCTTTATGAGGTGTTGTATAACCAGGCGGGCGTGGACGGACTGTTTACGGATTTCCCGGATAAAGCGGTCGAATTCATTCACCGGAAGTAGGTTTGGCAGGTCGGGTAAGGCGAAGCCGCCACCCGACAATCAGGCTCTGCGGCCTGATACCCTAACCCTAACCCTCTCCCACCGGGAGAGGGGATACGGACAACATCACATCTCGATCTCTATATCACCTTTTGCCCGGCAGCAGCAGGGCAAAATTTCCCCTTCGTTGATAAAGGCCAGCGGCTCGGTCAGCCAGTCCACCTGGCCGGCGACCAGACGGCAGCGGCAGGAGCCGCAGTAGCCGGAACGACACTGGTACTCTACTTCTACCTGATGCGCCTCAAGCGCCACCAGCAGAGAAGGGTGCTCCTCCCGACACAGTACCTCAGTGCCGGAAAGACGTAGCGTGACGCGTGACATCAGAGCTGGAAGTTGCTCAGGTCGTCGGTGTTGACTTCAGAATCAATCTGACCGACCAGATAAGAGCTGACTTCCACTTCCTGCGGCGCAACCTGCACGTTATCGGACACCAGCCAGGTGTTGATCCACGGGATTGGGTTAGAGCGCGTCTGGAACGGCAGGTCAAGACCGACGGCCTGCATACGGATGTTGGTGATGTACTCAACGTACTGGCACAGGATGTCTTTGTTCAGGCCAATCATGGAGCCGTCGCGGAACAGGTAGTCTGCCCACTCTTTCTCTTGCTGAGCCGCCAGCACGAACAGGTCGTAGCACTCCTGCTTGCACTCTTCGGCAATTTCCGCCATCTCCGGATCGTCCGTCCCGCTGCGCAGCAGGTTCAGCATGTGCTGGGTACCGGTCAGGTGCAGGGCTTCATCGCGGGCGATCAGACGAATGATTTTGGCGTTGCCTTCCATCAGCTTGCGCTCTGCAAAGGCGAAGGAGCAGGCGAAGCTCACGTAGAAGCGGATCGCTTCCAGCGCGTTGACGCTCATCAGGCACAGGTACAGCTGTTTTTTCAGCGCGCGCAGGTTAACGGTGATGGTTTTACCGTTCACGTTGTGCGTACCTTCGCCCAGCAAATGCCAGTAGCTGGTCATCTCGATCAGCTCGTCGTAGTAATGGGCAATGCCTTCCGCGCGCTTCTGGATCTGCTCGTTGGTGACGATATCGTCAAACACCACCGCCGGATCGTTCACGATGTTGCGGATGATGTGGGTGTAAGAGCGGGAGTGGATAGTCTCGGAGAACGCCCAGGTTTCCACCCAGGTTTCCAGCTCAGGAATGGAGATCAGCGGCAGCAGCGCCACGTTCGGGCTACGACCCTGAATGGAGTCCAGCAGCGTCTGGTACTTCAGGTTGCTGATGAAGATATGTTTTTCGTGATCCGGCAGCGACTGGTAGTCAATACGGTCGCGGGAGACGTCCACTTCTTCCGGGCGCCAGAAGAAGGAGAGTTGCTTTTCAATCAGCTTTTCGAAGATGTCATATTTTTGCTGATCGTAGCGTGCCACGTTGACCGGCTGGCCGAAGAACATCGGCTCTTTGAGCTGGTCGTTTTTCGTCTGTGAAAAGGTGGTATATGCCATGAGTGTGTCCTGTCTTACGAAATAAAGGCGGGGGTATCCCCGCCCTTCATTAGATCTTACATGCGCCGCTTTCGCAGCCATCGTCCTGAATTGACGGTACCATGTCGTCCTGCGCGTCTTCCGCACCGTCACGGGTGTTGTGATAGTACAGCGTTTTCACTCCAAATTTGTAGGCGGTGAGCAGGTCTTTCAGCAGCTGCTGCATCGGTACCTTGCCGGACGGGAAGCGCGTCGGGTCATAGTTGGTATTGGCAGAGATCGACTGGTCGATAAACTTCTGCATGATACCCACCAGCTGCAGGTAGCCGTCGTTGTTCGGCATTTCCCACAGCAGCTCGTAGTTATTACCCAGCGTTTCGTAATCCGGTACCACCTGACGCAGCACGCCGTCTTTTGACGCTTTGATGCTGACGTGGCCGCGCGGCGGTTCAATACCGTTGGTGGCGTTAGAGATCTGCGAAGAGGTCTCGGACGGCATCAGGGCAGAGAGCGTAGAGTTACGCAGGCCATGGGTCTTGATGGACTCGCGCAGACCTTCCCAGTCGAGATGCAGCGGCTCGCTGACGATCGCATCCAGGTCTTTCTTGTAGGTATCGATTGGCAGAATGCCTTTCGCGTAGGTGGTTTCGTTGAACCACGGGCACGCGCCTTGCTCTTTCGCCAGCTCGTTAGAGGCTTTCATCAGGTAGTACTGAATCGCTTCGAACGTCTGGTGCGTCAGGTTGTTAGCGCTGCCGTCGGAGTAACGCTTGCCGTTTTTCGCCAGCCAGTAGGCGAAGTTGATCACGCCGATACCCAGGGTACGGCGGCCCATTGCACCGCGTTTAGCGGCCGGGATTGGGTAATCCTGGTAGTCCAGCAGGGCGTCGAGCGCGCGAACCGCCAGCACCGCCAGCTCTTCCAGCTCGTCCAGGCTCTTAATTGCGCCCAGGTTGAACGCGGAAAGCGTACACAGCGCGATTTCGCCGTTTTCGTCGTTCACGTCTTCCAGCGGTTTGGTCGGCAGGGCGATCTCCAGGCACAGGTTAGACTGGCGCACTGGCGCAACTACTGGATCAAACGGGCTGTGGGTGTTGCAGTGGTCCACGTTCTGGATGTAGATACGGCCGGTAGAGGCACGTTCCTGCATCATCAGGGAGAACAGGTCTACCGCCTTCACGCGCTGCTTGCGGATGCTGTCGTCTTTTTCGTATTTGGTGTACAGACGCTCGAACTCGTCCTGATCGGCAAAGAACGCGTCATACAGGCCCGGAACGTCTGACGGGCTGAACAGGGTGATGTCTTCGCCTTTCAGCAGACGGGTGTACATCAGCTTGTTGATCTGCACGCCGTAGTCCATGTGACGCACGCGGTTGCCTTCCACGCCGCGGTTGTTTTTCAGAACCAGCAGGCTTTCCACTTCCAGGTGCCACATTGGGTAGAACAGGGTCGCAGCACCGCCGCGCACGCCGCCCTGAGAGCAGGATTTTACTGCCGTCTGGAAGTGTTTATAGAACGGGATACAGCCGGTGTGGAACGCTTCACCGCCGCGAATCGGGCTGCCCAGCGCACGGATGCGACCGGCGTTGATGCCGATACCGGCACGCTGGGAGACGTATTTCACGATGGCGCTGGAGGTGGCGTTGATGGAATCCAGGCTGTCACCACACTCGATCAGTACGCAGGAGCTGAACTGACGGGTTGGGGTACGCACGCCAGACATGATTGGCGTCGGCAGAGAAATCTTGAACGTGGATACCGCATCGTAGAAACGCTTCACGTATTCCAGACGGGTGTCACGCGGGTAGTTAGAGAACAGGCAGGCGGCCACCAGAATATAGAGGAACTGGGCGCTTTCGTAGATCTCACCGGTTACGCGGTTCTGAACCAGGTATTTGCCTTCGAGCTGCTTCACCGCCGCGTAGGAGAAGTTCATGTCGCGCCAGTGATCGATAAACCCGTTCATCTGCTCGAACTCTTCTTCCGTATAGTCTTCCAGCAGATGCGTGTCGTATTTGCCCAGCTCAACCATTTTCACGACGTGATCGTAAAGCTTCGGCGGCTCAAACTGGCCGTAGGCTTTTTTACGCAGGTGGAAAATCGCCAGACGTGCAGCGAGGTACTGATAATCCGGTGCTTCGCGGGAGATGAGGTCTGCCGCTGCTTTAATGATTGTTTCGTGGATATCAGACGTTTTGATGCCGTCGTAGAACTGAATGTGGGAACGCAGTTCAACCTGGGAGATAGATACGTTGTTCAGTCCTTCTGCTGCCCAGTCGAGAACTCGATGGATTTTGTCCAGATTGATACGCTCGGTAGTACCGTCGCGCTTTGTCACCAGCAGACTCTGATTCATGTGGGTTTTACCTGTCCGTGAAATAAAAAATATCCCCCGTTTATCCACAGATCCGTCTTGTGACTAACTCTGTGGATAAATACTACATGTAGGGGGTTTGCGATAAGAAAAACGCTATATGGTGAGTATTCTAGTATCGAATCTTTTCAGCACAAGGGTTGATTTTGGCGTTAAATTGAGGTTGTGAAAGGGTAAAAAAGGCTAAGTCCTCGTACCGTAAGGCCTGGAAGACATGTCAATAATTAAGAAAAAAAATTCAAAATTTGATCGAGTGCTGATTTCTTCAACGGGAGGTCAGAATTGCGCAACATGATGTCGCGCAATCTTTATAAGAATAACGAATGACGTTAGTCGTTTTTGGCGGTGGTATGCAACATATAGTTAACATCTACGCCCGGTGCGAGCTTGAATTTATCGGTCAACGGATTGTAGTGCAGGCCGGTGATGTGCTGCTCTTTGAGCCACGTCTGGTCAACCCAGCCTAACAGTTCCGCAGGCTTGATGAATTTCTTCACGTCGTGCGTCCCTTTCGGCACCATGCGCAGCACATACTCCGCGCCGACAACGGCCATCAGCCAGGCTTTACCGTTACGGTTGATGGTTGAGAAGAAGACCTGGCCGCCCGGTTTCACCAGTTTTGCACAGGCGTGCACCACCGACTGCGGATCGGGAACGTGCTCCAGCATCTCCATGCAGGTCACCACATCGTACTGATGGGCGTGTTTTGCCGCGTGCTCTTCCACGGTTTCCTGCACGTATTCCACCTGTATGCCGGACTCCAGCGCGTGAAGGCGGGCCACCTGGAGCGGTTCAAAGCCCATATCCAGGCCCGTAACATTCGCCCCTTCGCGCGCCATGCTCTCAGCCAGGATGCCGCCGCCGCAGCCGACGTCGAGCACTTTCTTACCGAACAGACCGCCGGAACGCTCCGCGATATAGCCCAGACGCAGCGGGTTAATGCGATGCAGCGGTTTGAACTCACCTTCGAGATCCCACCAGCGGGACGCCACCGCTTCAAATTTGGCAATCTCTTCGTGGTCAACGTTGTGAACCACCGGGGATTTTTCGGCATTCATGGGCGCTTTTACTCCTTATTTAGCAAGACAAAGGAGTATATCAGGCAATCCCCGTGAATAAAGCGTATAGGTTTACCTCAATCACCTCGGCTGTGTTATAATTTGCGACCTTTGAATCCGGGATACAGTAGAGGGATAGCGGTTAGATGAGCGACCTTGCGAGAGAAATTACACCGGTTAACATCGAGGAAGAGCTGAAGAGCTCCTATCTGGACTATGCGATGTCGGTCATTGTTGGCCGTGCGCTGCCGGACGTCCGCGATGGCCTTAAGCCGGTACACCGTCGCGTACTATACGCCATGAACGTATTGGGCAATGACTGGAATAAAGCCTATAAAAAATCTGCCCGCGTCGTCGGTGACGTCATCGGTAAATATCACCCGCATGGTGATACCGCCGTTTATGACACCATCGTTCGTATGGCGCAGCCATTCTCCTTGCGTTACATGCTGGTAGATGGTCAGGGTAACTTTGGTTCAGTCGACGGCGACTCCGCTGCGGCGATGCGTTATACGGAAATCCGTATGTCGAAAATCGCTCATGAGCTGATGGCCGACCTGGAAAAAGAGACCGTTGATTTCGTCGATAACTACGACGGCACCGAGCGCATCCCAGATGTGATGCCAACCAAGATCCCGAACCTGCTGGTTAACGGTTCGTCCGGTATCGCGGTCGGTATGGCGACCAACATTCCGCCGCACAATATCACCGAAGTGATCAACGGCTGCCTGGCCTATATCGACGATGAAGACATCAGCATTGAAGGGCTGATGGAACACATCCCGGGTCCGGACTTCCCGACGGCGGCGATCATCAACGGTCGTCGCGGTATTGAAGAAGCGTACCGCACCGGCCGCGGCAAGATTTACATCCGTGCCCGCGCCGAAGTGGAAGCGGACGCTAAAACCGGCCGTGAAACCATCATTGTTCACGAGATCCCGTATCAGGTGAACAAAGCGCGTCTGATTGAAAAAATCGCCGAGCTGGTAAAAGAAAAACGCGTTGAAGGCATCAGCGCGCTGCGTGACGAGTCTGACAAAGACGGTATGCGCATCGTGATTGAGATCAAACGCGACGCGGTGGGTGAGGTTGTGCTGAACAACCTGTACTCCCAGACTCAGCTTCAGGTTTCCTTCGGTATCAACATGGTTGCGCTGCACCATGGTCAGCCGAAGATCATGAACCTGAAAGAGATTCTGAGCGCGTTCGTGCGTCACCGCCGTGAAGTTGTGACCCGTCGTACCATCTTCGAACTGCGCAAAGCGCGCGACCGTGCGCACATCCTTGAAGCGCTGGCGGTTGCGCTGGCCAACATCGACCCGATCATCGAACTGATCCGTCGTGCGCCAACCCCAGCGGAGGCGAAAGCCGCCCTGATTTCCCGTCCGTGGGATCTGGGTAACGTCGCCGCGATGCTGGAACGTGCGGGCGATGACGCAGCGCGTCCTGAGTGGCTGGAACCTGAGTTCGGCGTGCGTGACGGTCAGTATTACCTGACTGAACAGCAGGCTCAGGCGATTCTGGATCTGCGTCTGCAGAAACTGACCGGCCTTGAGCACGAGAAACTGCTCGACGAATACAAAGAGCTGCTGGAACAGATTGCTGAACTGCTGCATATCCTGGGCAGCGCAGAGCGTCTGATGGAAGTGATCCGTGAAGAGCTGGAGCTGGTCCGCGATCAGTTCGGCGACGCGCGCCGCACCGAAATCACCGCGAACAGCTCTGATATCAACATTGAAGATCTGATCAACCGCGAAGACGTGGTGGTCACCCTGTCTCACCAGGGCTATGTGAAGTATCAGCCGCTGACCGACTACGAAGCACAGCGTCGTGGCGGTAAAGGTAAATCTGCGGCACGCATTAAAGAAGAAGACTTTATTGACCGCCTGCTGGTGGCGAACACCCATGACACGATCCTCTGCTTCTCCAGCCGCGGTCGTCTGTACTGGATGAAAGTCTATCAGCTGCCGGAAGCGAGCCGTGGCGCGCGTGGCCGTCCAATCGTTAACCTGCTGCCGCTGGAAGCGAATGAACGTATCACCGCCATCCTGCCGGTACGCGAGTACGAAGAGGGCGTGAACGTCTTTATGGCGACCGCCAGCGGTACCGTGAAGAAAACCGCGCTGACCGAGTTCAGCCGCCCACGTTCCGCCGGGATCATCGCGGTGAACCTGAACGAAGGCGACGAGCTGATCGGTGTGGATCTGACCTCCGGTTCTGATGAAGTGATGCTGTTCTCTGCGGCCGGTAAAGTGGTGCGCTTTAAAGAGAACGCCGTTCGTGCAATGGGTCGCACTGCTACGGGCGTCCGTGGTATCAAACTGGCTGGCGAAGACAGCGTTGTTTCTCTGATTATTCCGCGCGGTGAAGGGGCTATCCTGACCGTGACGCAGAATGGTTACGGTAAACGTACGGCGGAAGGGGAATACCCAACCAAGTCTCGCGGCACGCAGGGCGTTATCTCTATCAAAGTGACCGAGCGCAACGGTTCCGTTGTGGGCGCGGTGCAGGTAGACGATGCCGATCAGATCATGATGATCACCGATGCCGGTACGCTGGTGCGTACCCGCGTCTCTGAGATCAGCGTGGTTGGGCGTAACACCCAGGGCGTGATCCTCATCCGTACAGCGGAAGATGAAAACGTGGTGGGTCTGCAGCGCGTTGCTGAGCCGGTGGATGACGAAGAGCTCGATTCCATCGACGGTAGCGTTGCGGAAGGCGATGATGATATCGCGCCGGAAGTCGACACCGACGATGACGTAGCGGATGACGCTGACGAGTAATGTCTCCTGATGCAAAAAAGGGCCGGATTCCGGCCCTTTTCTTTTGCACAAGCAGATAAGTCAACGTTGCGACCTGGCGCGTTTACCGCTACCTTAACCACATTCTTTTGACCCCGACGGCGGAGCCTCGCCCCCTTGAAATACCTCGTCTCCTTTCGTACTACGCTGAAAGTTTCTCGCTATCTGTTTCGGGCGCTGGCGCTCTTGCTTTGGCTGCTGGTGGCCTTGTTCTCGGTGTTTTACATCGTTAACGCGCTACACCAGAAAGAAGCGGAGATCCGCCAGGAGTTTAACTTAAGCTCCGACCAGGCCCAGCGCTACATTCAGCGAACGTCTGACGTGATGAAGGAGCTGAAGTATATTGCCGAAAATCGTCTGACGGCGGAAAACGGCATTCTTGCGCTTCGCGGGCGTAACGACAAAACCGAAGTACCGGACTTCCAGCCGCTGTTCCCGGATTCCGATTGCTCCACCATGAGCAATACCTGGCGCGGGTCGCTGGAATCCCTTGCCTGGTTTATGCGCTACTGGCGCGACAATTTCTCCGCCGCCTATGACCTGAACCGCGTATTCCTGATTGGCAGTGAAAATCTCTGCATGGCTGACTTTGGCCTGCGCGACGTGCCCGTTGAGCGTGACGATGCGCTGAAAAGCCTGCATGAACGTATTGTGAAATATCGCAATGCGCCGCAGGACGAGCGCGGGAATAACATCTTCTGGGTTAGCCAGGGCCCGCGACCGGGCGTGGGCTATTTCTACGCCCTGACGCCGGTGTATCTGGGCAATCGCCTGCAGGCGCTGCTGGGGATTGAGCAGACCATTCGCATGGAAAACTTTTTCACTCCGGGCAGCCTGCCTATGGGGGTGACCATTCTGGATGAAAACGGTCATCAGCTGATCTCACTCGCCGGGCCGGATAACCGGTTAAACGTCGAACCGCACTGGATGCAGGAGCGGTCGTGGTTTGGCTATACCTCTGGCTTCCGCGAGCTGGTGCTGAAGAAGAGCCTGCCGCCTTCGTCGCTGAGTATTGTCTATTCGCTGCCGGTGGATATGGTGCTTGAGCGGATACGTATTCTCATCATGAATGCGATTCTGCTGAACCTGATCGCGGGCGGGGCGCTGTTTACCCTGGCGCGCATGTATGAGCGGAAAATCTTTATTCCGGCCGAAAGCGACGCCCAGCGGCTGGAGGAACACGAGCAGTTTAACCGGAAGATTGTCGCGTCGGCGCCGGTGGGGATCTGCATTCTGCGTACCCAGGACGGAACCAACATCCTGAGTAACGAGCTGGCGCATAACTACCTGAACATGCTGACGCACGAGGACCGCCAGAGGCTGACGCAAATTATCTGCGGTCAGCAGGTTAACTTTGTCGACGTGCTCACCAGCACGCACACCAACCAGCAGATCAGCTTTGTGCATTCCCGCTATCGCAATGAAAACGTGGCGATTTGCGTGCTGGTGGATGTCTCCGCGCGCGTGAAGATGGAAGAGTCGTTGCAGGAGATGGCGCAGGCCGCGGAGCAGGCCAGCCAGTCGAAATCCATGTTCCTTGCCACCGTCAGCCACGAGCTGCGAACGCCGCTGTACGGGATCATCGGTAACCTCGACCTGCTGCAGACCAAAGAGTTGCCGAAAGGGGTCGACAGGCTGGTGACGGCAATGAACAACTCCTCCAGCCTGCTGCTGAAAATCATCAGCGATATTCTCGACTTCTCTAAAATTGAGTCTGAGCAGCTGAAAATCGAACCGCGGGAGTTCTCGCCGCGCGAGGTGATGAACCACATCAGCGCCAACTATCTGCCGCTGGTGGTGCGTAAACAGCTGGGGCTCTACTGCTTTATTGAACCTGACGTGCCGCTGACGCTGCACGGCGATCCGATGCGCCTGCAGCAGGTCATTTCTAACCTGCTCAGCAACGCCATCAAATTCACCGACGTTGGCTGTATCGTGTTGCACGTCTGCCGGGCGGGGGATTACCTGAGCATTCGCGTGCGCGACACGGGCGTCGGCATCCCGGCGAAGGAAGTGGTCCGCCTGTTCGACCCGTTCTTCCAGGTCGGGACCGGCGTGCAGCGTAACTTCCAGGGCACCGGACTGGGGCTGGCGATTTGTGAGAAGCTCGTCAGCATGATGGACGGCGATATCTCTGTGGATACCGAGCCCGGCATGGGCAGCCAGTTCACCATCCGTATTCCGCTCTATTCGGCGCAGTATCCGGCAAAAGCGACGGTGGACGGGCTGAGCGACAAGCGCTGCTGGCTGGCGGTGCATAACGCCTCGCTGAATGACTACCTGACGGCGCTGCTTGCCCACAGCGGCGTGAGGGTGTGTCTCTATGAAGGTCAAACACCGGATGTGGACGATGTGCTGATTGCCGACGAGATGCCGGAGCAGCCGTGGCAGGGGAGAGGGGCAGTGCTCTTCTGCCGTCGCCACATAGGCATTCCTGTCGAGCGTGTGCCCGGGGAATGGGTACACAGTGTTGCAACGCCGCACGAGCTGTTGAGCCTGCTGGCGCGCATCTACAAAGTGGAGCTGGAAGAGCGCGACGGTGCGGGCGGATTGCCGTCACCGGAGTCTCTGGCGTCGGTGAATGACGATATGATGATTCTGGTGGTGGATGACCATCCGATTAACCGTCGCCTGCTGGCTGACCAGCTTGGATCGCTGGGCTACCAGTGCAAAACCGCCAATGACGGCGTGGATGCGCTGAATGTGCTGAGTAAAAATCATATTGATATCGTGCTTAGCGACGTCAACATGCCAAACATGGACGGCTACCGTCTGACGCAGCGCATCCGACAGCTTGGCCTGACGCTGCCGGTAGTGGGCGTAACGGCGAACGCGCTGGCGGAAGAGAAACAGCGTTGTCTGGAGTCAGGCATGGACAGCTGTCTGTCGAAACCGGTGACGCTGGACGTGCTGAAGCAGACATTGTCGATTTACGCGGATCGCGTGAGAAAAACCAGAATATAAAAAAGGCCCGTAAGGGCCTTTTCGTTTTTTCACCCTCTCCCCGCGGGAGAGGGACGGGGTGAAGGCATCAGGCCGCACACCCGTCCGGGATCAATCCTTGTCCGTTGCGCTCAGCGTAACGGAGGAGAGATAGTTCAGCAGAGCAATATCGTTGTCCACGCCCAGCTTCATCATCGCTGATTTCTTCTGGCTGCTGATGGTTTTAATGCTGCGGTTCAGCTTCTTGGCAATCTCGGTTACCAGGAAACCTTCTGCGAACAGGCGCAGAACTTCACTCTCTTTCGGGGACAGGCGTTTGTCACCGTAGCCACCCGCGCTGATTTTTTCCAGCAGACGAGAGACGCTCTCAGGCGTGAACTTCTTGCCTTTCTGCAGCGCAGCGAGCGCTTTTGGCAGATCGGTCGGGGCGCCCTGTTTCAGCACAATCCCTTCGATGTCCAGATCCAACACCGCGCTCAGGATTGCCGGGTTGTTGTTCATGGTCAGAACAATGATCGAGATATCCGGGAAGTGACGCTTAATGTATTTGATGAGCGTGATCCCATCACCGTATTTGTCCCCAGGCATGGAGAGATCGGTAATGAGCACGTGCGCATCAAGCTTTGGGAGGTTATTGATCAGTGCTGTAGAGTCTTCAAATTCACCGACTACATTCACCCACTCGATCTGTTCAAGTGATTTGCGAATACCGAACAGTACAATCGGATGGTCATCGGCAATAATTACGTTCATATTGTTCATGTATAAGGCTACCTTGCTACAGCAAGCTTTTGACGTAGGCGTCAATGTCGCTGATGTATTTTTCAATGCCAGAGGCATCTTTCTCACGAATTAGATGTTCCAGCGTTTCACATAACTGCTTGCCGGGAACCAGATTAAGCATGGCAAACACCCCTTTAAGCCGGTGTGCTGTCTGTGCCAGCGCTGCAAAATCATTCGCAGCGGACTCAGTATACAACCGCTTAACATCATCTGGTACTGTATCAACAAAGAGTGAATAGTATCCGCTGGCGTGAAGCTCGGCATTTTCATTGCCGCCTAACGGTGACTCCGTTATCTCTTCCTGCGCCAGCTGCTCTTCTATTAGTTGTAGTACAGCTTCCTGCATCGCATTGCTTATATTAAAGTTGACGCGCAGCTGGCCAGGGCCGATTTTCCGCACGCCTGACTCATCATCGCTTAAAAGCAAGCCGGAGGCAGTAAGATTAGACGGATTATCAGTTAAAAACAGATCAAATTCTTGACTTGCAAGTCTTTCATCCGGCGTGATGCAGGCCGCACCCCAATTTTCTAACTGACGAACGACAATATTGCGGATCTCGTTCGAGGTCACGTCGACCATCACCACGACGTCATCCAGCAGACGTTCCTCATCTTCTTCCTGCGGATTGGCCGCCATTTTCACGTGCAGAGAATAGCGGGTGCCGAGGGATTCACGTGCTTTGATGTTCAGGTGGCCGCCGAGCTTACGCGCCAGCTGATCGCACAGCCAGAAGGTCAGGGCATTGGCCTTGCCGTAGCGATCGCTCTGCGTGTCATTCAGGAACGGGAAGTGCAGATTATCAATTTCACTCGTTGTTACGCCTTCCCCGGTGTCCAGGATGCGGAACGTCAGACGGTCTTCTGCCGACTCCTCGGTGCTGACTTCAAGGGTGATTTTGCCGATCTGCGTGGTGGTCACGGCATACTGAATAATCATCAGCAGAATTCGGCGCAGCGCTTCGCGATCGCCGTGGCGTTCGTCATTCGCAGGGAGATTGTTATTGATCAGCAGCTGCAGCCCTTTGCGCTTGATGACGGGCAGTACTTCAGGCACCACTTCATCGATCAGATCCTGAATGGAGAAGAGGGCTGGCGTTCCCTTCCAGAAATCATTCTCCAGCATGTTCGCCAGCTGGATCTCATCAACCATTCTGACCAGCGAATCGGCTTGGCAGGCAAGCTGGTGGCTTTCAGAGGTGTTTAACGCCGCCGCCTGGGTCGCCAGCGTTTTTAACGGCTGCTTGAAGGCATCGCCAATGTTCTGCATAAATGCGGCGCGCCCCTGCTGGTTTTTCTCATACAGCCTTTGCGCCTGCTTGAGCTTCTTATTGACCAGCACTTCGCGATCCTGGTCGCGAATAATGAAGATTTGCGTGCGGGGAGCCACCTGGCTGCGGAACTGACGGATCTCGTACAGTTCATTGTTGATGGTTGCCTGAATCACCCCCTGGTGTTGATCCGCCATGGTGGTGATGTTCTGCAGGTTAAGGTGCGGCAGCAGATGGTCGGCAATTTTATTGCTCATCACCGTACGATTCGCTTCCTGGTCGTGAACCAGGACCCCAAGCGGCAGCACGGAAACAATCTCTTCATTCAGTGCACGCAATACGCGCAGCTCGTTGCTGGTGCCGGCCGGAACCGCAGAGGCGTCGCTCTGACGACCCGTCTGGAAACGGAAGGTGCTGTAGCCAAACAGGGCCAGCGCCAGCAGACCGATATTCAGCAGCAGAGGCAGCAGGATATTTTGCAGGGTGTCGAGCAACAGCGTGCCAAACGGTACCTGCCACACCAGGCGCATACCGGTCGAGTTCAGCGATGAGGCAATTTCGATTTTCGAGCCGTTAAAGGAGATCGATACGCTCTCTGCGGCCTCTTTGTCAGACGCCGCACGCATGTTCTGGGTGCTGCTGTCTGGCTCCAGGCGGAAGCTGTCGAGCGGCATGTCCGGCGGGATTAAATCATTAATCGGTAAATCGAAGGCCACTACCGTCGCCAGATGTCCGGGCTGGTTGAACGTGGTGCGCAGGGTAAAATAATGGCCGTTTTGCCAGGCCAGACGACGCAGGGAAGAGAAACTCTCACGTTCATCAAGGGCGTTCGCCTGCTGCAGCATCTCTGCCCGGCGGGAATCGACGATGCTGCCCACGGTTGTCTCTTTAAAGCCGGACGAGAGATCTTTTAACGGCAGCGTTGAGATCAGGATCATGCTGTTATCCTGACCGTTCAGATAATACATCGACCACGGTACCGTTTCGGCACCCCAGAGGGTATCCAGATAGGTCGAAATACGCTGCGTCATCTCAAGCGTCGCGCTGTCGTGAGAGCCAAAGATAAGGGCCTCGGTCTTACGCTGCGGTTTTTCGAGATAATAGACATCCTGCTTAAGCCGCGTTTCCTGAAGTCCATCCCCGGATGAGGAGGTCGGGGCAGCCGCGATATTGTCGTAAATCTGCCAGGTGGCGTAGCGCCAGGTGTCTATGCGCTTGTGCACGGCGTGGGTGATATCCACGACCTGATAGCTCTTATCCTTCAGCCAGGCGTTAACCGCGCTTTGTACCATCACCCCCATGGTGACTAACAGCACAACGATCAAAAGAAGAAAGAAACGGGTGATGCTCCCGGGGAGAAGGGAGAATTTGCTCGGGGCGGTAGTTTCAGTCTGACTCATTGATATCTTTAACCCGTTATGGTCGTGCTCTGTGGCGATAGGGCAGTATAAAGGGTAATAACTGAATTTCCAGCGCGACTGTCCGGGAAGAGGCGACTTTTTCTCCGGGCAATATCGG
The DNA here is from genome assembly GCF_019443845.1 of Enterobacter sp. DNB-S2. Taxonomy (NCBI): domain Bacteria; kingdom Pseudomonadati; phylum Pseudomonadota; class Gammaproteobacteria; order Enterobacterales; family Enterobacteriaceae; genus Enterobacter; species Enterobacter sp. DNB-S2. Next base: position 3,835,850 of record NZ_CP050520.1, on the reverse strand, counting down.
CGGCGGAGAGTGCAGAAAACATGTACAAACTCGCCATGCGCGTACAAATAATCGACCCACGCCGTCAATAAATAGCACGAATTAACAAGAAATTAAGTTTTGCACCAATTTATGGACTTCGAAGAATACCCGACGAGAATTTAGTTAATAGTCGTTACAATTACGGTGCGGTAGCACAAAAAAAGAGAAGTTACGTAAAGAAAGGTAAAAAAAAACCGAATGCGAAGCATCCGGTTCAATTAGGGATAAACAGACATTCAAAACTGAATGACGGTAATAAATAAAGTTAATGATGATAGCGAGAGTTATTTTAGAGATTAGCTGCGATCTTGTTTTGTCATTCAGTGCTGTAACGGATTTTATTGTAACTTACTGATGTTTATGTGGTGTTTTTTTCGTTTGATTATAAGTGCTAATTTTCTAAGCTATTTGTGCTTTGTAAAAGTTCCTTGATATTTACATTTTGAAACATGTTGATAGATAAATGAAACATCTTCAAAGTTTTCGTATCATATTCGCATTGGATTATTCTGTAATTTTGAGGAGAATGAAATTGCCGACTGGTTAATGAGGGTTAACCAGTAAGCAGTGGCAATTATAAGGCATATAACAGAGGGTTAATAAAATGAAAGTTAAAGTACTGTCCCTCCTGGTACCAGCACTCCTGGTGGCAGGCGCAGCAAATGCGGCCGAAATTTATAACAAAGATGGCAACAAATTAGATCTGTACGGCAAAGTCGATGGTCTGCACTATTTCTCTGACGACAAGGGTGCCGACGGCGACCAGACCTACATGCGTCTTGGCTTCAAAGGCGAAACTCAGGTTAACGATCAGCTGACCGGTTACGGCCAGTGGGAATACCAGATCCAGGGCAACACCTCCGAAAGCGAAAACGATGCCTGGACGCGTGTGGCGTTCGCGGGTCTGAAATTCGGTGACGCGGGTTCTTTCGATTACGGTCGTAACTACGGCGTAATCTACGACGTAACCTCCTGGACTGACGTTCTGCCAGAATTTGGCGGCGATACCTACGGCGCAGACAACTTCCTGCAGTCCCGTGCTAACGGCGTAGCGACCTACCGTAACCAGGACTTCTTCGGTCTGGTGGATGGTCTGAACTTTGCCCTGCAGTATCAGGGTAAAAACGGCAGCGTAAGCGGTGAAAACGTAGGTGGCCGTAGCCTGCTGAAACAGAACGGCGACGGCTACGGTGCATCCGTGACCTATAACCTGGGCGAAGGTTTCAGCGTGGGCGGCGCAATGTCCTCCTCCAAACGTACCGCCGATCAGAACGGCGCAAGCGTTTACGGTCATGGCGATAACGCAGAAGTCTATTCTGGCGGCCTGAAATACGATGCCAACAACATCTATCTGGCAGCGCAGTACTCCCAGACCTACAACGCAACCCGTTTCGGTACCTCTAACGGCAGCAGCCCGACTACCGCTTACGGCTTCGCTAACAAAGCGCAGAACTTCGAAGTGGTTGCTCAGTACCAATTCGACTTCGGCCTGCGTCCATCCGTGGCTTACCTGCAGTCTAAAGGAAAAGACATCGAAGGTTACGGCGATCAGGATCTGCTGAAATATGTTGATGTTGGTGCGACTTACTACTTCAACAAAAACATGTCTACCTACGTGGATTACAAAATCAACCTGGTTGATGAAAATGAATTCACCCGTCAGGCGGGTATCGGTACTGACGATATCGTCGCGCTGGGCCTGGTTTACCAGTTCTAATCGCTTCACCGTGTGACGTAAGGGGCCTGATGGCCCCCTTTTTGTGCTTCCCGGATTCTCACAACTCACCCGTTTTGGTGTACTCTTGCCGCCCTGGCATGAGGATAATAATGAATGGACATGACTTTTTTACGCGCCAGCTTTCTGGCTATGCTTTTTTTCCTGACCGCGTGTAACGATCCCACTCCCGTGGCGAAAACCGACGCACCCGCCGCGACGGTGCTCGAAGGCAAAACGATGGGCACCTTCTGGCGCGTCAGCGTGATGAACCTCGATAAAACGCGCACAGATGAACTTCGCGGCAAAATCCAGTCTCAGCTGGATGCCGACGATCAGCTGCTCTCAACCTATAAAAATGACTCGGCGCTGATGCGCTTTAATCTCTCCACCAGTACCTCCCTGTGGCCGGTGAGCGAAGCGATGGCCGATATCGTGACCGAATCCATACGCGTGGGTTACAAAACCAACGGGGCGATGGATGTGACCGTCGGACCTCTGGTGAACCTCTGGGGATTTGGCCCTAACAAACAGCCGATGACAACGCCTGAACAGGCGGCCATTGATGACGCCCGCGCCCGGACAGGGCTGCAGCATCTGACGGTGATCAATCAGTACGGGCAACAGTACCTGCAAAAAGATATCCCCGATCTGTTTGTCGATCTGTCGACGGTTGGGGAAGGGTATGCGGCGGATCATCTTGCTGCGCTGATGGCCCAGGAAGGCATTTCCCGCTATCTGGTCTCCGTGGGCGGCGCGTTAGTCAGCCGGGGGATGAACGCCAGCGATAAGCCGTGGCGCGTAGCGATTCAAAAACCGACCGATCGGCAAAATGCCGTGCAGGCGATAGTGGATATCAACGGTCACGGCATCAGTACTTCCGGAAGCTACCGTAACTATTACGAGCTTGACGGGAAGCGTATTTCGCATGTTATCGATCCGCAGACCGGCCGTCCCATCACGCATAATCTGGTCTCGGTGACGGTCATTGCCCCCACCGCGCTGGAAGCGGATGCCTGGGATACCGGATTAATGGTTCTCGGCCCGGAAAAAGCCAAAGAGGTGGTTCGCCAGGAAGGACTGGCGGTTTATATGATCACCAAAGAGGGCGACGGGTTCAAAACCTGGAGCTCGCCGCAGTTCAAGAGTTTCCTGGTGCACGACAAAAATTAAAAAGCAAGGTTGCGGGTTTTTTATCACTGGCGCTCAGGCACGCTCTATGTATGCTTACATGAGGAGCCGATAATGAGAAACCCGACCTTTATTACCGATGAGGATCGCTGGCAGGCCGTGCTGGCCCGCGATCCGCGCGCTGACGAGCGGTTTGTCTTCGCCGTGCAGACGACGGGAATTTTCTGCCGTCCGTCATGCCGTGCCCGCCACGCGCTGCGTAAAAACGTCCGCTTTTATCCCGATGCCCACCACGCCGTACAGGCAGGGTTTCGCCCGTGCAAGCGCTGCATGCCGGACAAACGCGATCCGCAGGAGCAGAAGCTGGCAAAAGTGGAACACGCCTGCCGTCTTCTGGAGCAGGATCCCACGCTAACCCTGGAGGGGCTGGCGCAGCAGGTCGCCATGAGTCCTTTCCATTTCCACCGTCTGTTTAAGTCCGTGACCGGCATGACGCCAAAAGCCTGGCAGCAGGCGGCGCGAGGCCAGCGACTGCGCACCGCGCTTGCACAGGGAGACAAAATTACCGACGCCGTGCTGGCAGCGGGGTTTCCCGACAGCAGCAGCTATTATCGTAAAGCCAACGATGCGCTGGGCATGACGGCGAAGCAGTACCGCAAAGGGGATGTGGCGGTGCGTTATGCCATCAGCGACTGTTCGTTAGGACGCTGTCTGGTGGCAGAAAGCGAGCGGGGGATCTGCGCGATCCTGCTGGGTGACAGCGATGCGGAATTAACCGAAGAGCTTGCCGCGCAATTTCCAAAAGCAGCACATGCGCCGCTGGAAGAGGATTTCGCGCAGCGGGTCCAGCAGGTGATTGTCAGTATTGATAATCGCGACGTACCGCTTGCGCTGCCGCTGGATATTCGCGGAACCGCGTTCCAGCAGCGCGTCTGGCAGGCCCTTCGCAACATTCCCTGCGGCGAAACGGCAAGTTACCGGCAGGTGGCGCAGGCGATTGGCCAGCCCAGTGCGGTACGCGCCGTTGCCGGAGCCTGTGCGGCAAACACGCTGGCGATTGTGATCCCCTGTCATCGCGTGGTTCGTAACGACGGCGCGCTGTCGGGTTACCGTTGGGGGACGGCGCGAAAAGCGCTATTACTGAAACGCGAGGCGAAACGCCAGGAGGGATAATGCTCGATCTTTTTGCGGATGCTGAACCCTGGCAGGAGCCGCTTGCGCCGGGAGCTGTGATCCTGCGCCGCTTTGCGCTCTCCCGTGCGGCGGCGTTGCTGGCCGGTATCGACGAGGTGACGGCGGTTTCGCCGTTTCGCCATATGGTGACGCCGGGCGGCTACACCATGTCGGTGGCCATGGCCAACTGCGGGGAACTGGGCTGGGCGACGAACGAGCGGGGCTATCTGTATGCCCCGAACGATCCCGCTACCGGCCAGCCGTGGCCCCCGATGCCCGCGGTTTTTCAGGCTCTCTGCCACGAGGCCGCCGTAGCAGCGCAGTATCCTGACTTCCGGCCGGATGCCTGCCTGATCAACCGCTACGCCGTTGGCGCGAAGCTCTCGCTGCATCAGGACAAGGATGAACCCGATCTGCGCGCGCCTATCGTCTCGGTATCGTTAGGTTTGCCTGCCGTCTTCCAGTTTGGGGGATTACGCCGCAACGACCCGCTCAAGCGCATAATGCTGGAACATGGCGATGTGGTGGTGTGGGGCAGGGAGTCGCGGCTGTATTATCACGGCATTCAGCCGCTGAAACCCGGGGTTCACCCGCTCACGGGCGAGTACCGTTATAACCTGACCTTTCGTCAGGCGGGGCACAGTAAACTAAAATAAGAATTATTCTTGATGTACACGCAGGGCAGTTTACACTGCTGGCTGATTTTTATTGTCCGGATTGCCTGCATGCAACTACTTCTCCTCGTCTGGCGCCAGTATCGCTGGCCTTTCATCGCAGTAATGGCGTTAAGCCTCGCCAGCGCCGCGCTGGGTATTGGCCTGATCGCGTTTATCAACGTGCGGTTGATTGAAATGGTCGATACCTCGCTCTCCGTTCTGCCGGAGTTTCTCGGCCTGCTGCTCCTGTTGATGGCGGTTACGCTCGGTTCCCAGCTGGCGCTGACCGCGCTCGGGCACCATTTCGTTTTCCGTTTGCGCAGTGAGTTTATCAAGCGGATCCTCGATACTCAGGTTGAGCGCGTTGAGCAGCTCGGCAGCGCATCCCTGCTGGCGGGGCTGACCAGCGACGTGCGCGCCATCACCATCGCGTTCGTTCGGCTGCCGGAGCTGGTGCAGGGGATCGTTCTGACCTTTGGCTCGGCTGCCTATCTCGCCTGGCTCTCCAGCAAAATGCTGGCGGTGACCGCCCTGTGGATTGCCATTACCATCTGGGGCGGCTTTATGCTGGTGTCGCGCGTCTATAAACACATGGCGGTGCTGCGCGAAACCGAAGATAAGCTCTACAACGATTACCAGACGGTGCTGGAAGGGCGCAAAGAGCTCACCCTGAACCGCGAGCGCGCCGAGCATATCTTTAATCATCTCTATATCCCGGACGCGCGCGAATACCGTCATCATATTATTCGCGCCGATACCTTCCACCTGAGCGCGGTGAACTGGTCAAACATCATGATGCTGGGTGCCATTGGCCTGGTATTCTGGATGGCGAACGGCCTGGGCTGGGCTGACACCAACGTCGCGGCAACCTACTCGCTGACGCTGCTGTTTTTACGCACGCCGCTGCTCTCGGCGGTCGGTGCGTTGCCCACCCTGCTGAGTGCGCAGGTGGCCTTTAATAAGCTCAAAAAATTCGATCTCGCGCCGTTTAAAGCCGAATTCCCGCGCCCGCAGACCTTCCCGAACTGGCAGACGCTGGAGCTGCGTAACGTCACGTTTCGCTATCAGGACAGCGCCTTCTCCGTGGGGCCGGTCAACCTGACGCTCCGCCGCGGTGAACTGCTGTTCCTCATCGGCGGCAACGGCAGCGGTAAATCTACGCTGGCGATGCTGCTGACCGGACTCTATCAGCCGCAGTCGGGCGAGATTTTGCTGGACGGCAGGGCGCTGAGCGCGGAGAAGCCCGAGGATTACCGCAAGCTTTTCTCGGCGGTGTTCACCGACGTCTGGCTGTTTGACCAACTGCTGGGGCCGGAAGGGCAACCGGCCAATCCTGCGCTGGTGGAAAAATGGCTGGCGCAGCTGCAGATGTCGCACAAGCTGGAGTTACAGGACGGGAAGATCCTCAACCTGAAGCTGTCCAAAGGGCAGAAAAAGCGCGTGGCGCTGCTGCTGGCGCTGGCGGAAGAGCGTGACATCATCCTGCTGGACGAGTGGGCGGCCGATCAGGACCCGCATTTCCGCCGCGAGTTTTATCAGGTGCTGCTGCCGCTGATGCAGGAGATGGGCAAAACCATTTTCGCCATCAGCCACGACGATCACTACTTCATTCATGCTGACCGCCTGCTGGAGATGCGTGACGGCAAGCTGAGCGAGCTGACCGGTGAAGAGCGCGATGCGGCCTCGCGTGACGCGGTAGCGCGCACGGCCTGATGCCCTTACCCTGGCCCTCTCCCACTGGGAGAGGGGATAAATCGTTGCCGCGATGCCGCTTTTTTCTCCATCCCGTCCCGTTGTTTATTCTTATTTACATATCCCCGCGCTATGCTTAACCCCAACTCATTTAATGGATTTATGATTGATGTCGGTATTAAAGAAAAACAGCGCCAGACAGCGTGACCAGGAGCGCGCGCGACTCATCTGGCTTCTCACGACCGATAAAGCGGTCACTTCTACGCTTTTAGGCAAACTCACCCTGGCTGAGCAATATGATGTCGGCACCCTGGCCGACGATATTGCTGAGGTAGGTGCGCTGGTTGCTCATTTACCCCCGCCGGATCTGGCGGATACCCTTGAAGCGCTTCCCTCGGAAGAACGCCACGCCCTGTGGCGTCTGGTGCAGGATCACGAGCGCGGGCAGGTGCTGCTTGAGGCCTCCGAAAACGTCTGGGACGACCTGATCGACGAGATGAGCGACCGGGATATTCTCGACGCTCTGCAAACCCTGGATATCGACGAGCAGATTTACCTCGTTCAGCACCTGCCGCGAAACCTGACCGGTCGCCTGCTGGCGTCGCTGCCTGCCGATGAACGCGCGCGCGTGCGCCAGGTGATGCACTACGAGAAAAACAGCGTCGGCGCGATCATGGAGTTCGGCGTTATCACGGTGCGACCGGACGTCACGCTCGGTACCGTGCAGCGCTATCTGCGTCGCCTGGGCAAAATGCCGGACAACACCGATAAACTGTTTGTCACTTCCCGGGATAAAACCCTGCTCGGCGAGCTGGAGCTGAAAACCATCCTGCTCAACAGCACCCAGCGGAAGGTGAGCGAGGTGATGGAAAACGAGCCGATGGTCTTCTCTCCGGAAGACGACGCGGAAAAAGCGGCGCGTACCTTCGAGCGTGACGACCTGGTGAGTGCTGCCGTCGTGGATTCCGTCGGCAAACTGATGGGGCGTCTGACCATCGATGAGATCGTTGATGTGGTCTATGAAGAAACAGACAACGACCTGCGCGCGCTCGGCGGGATCAGCGCCGAAGATGACGTCCATGCCTCTGTCGGCAAGGCGGTGAAAACGCGCTGGGCGTGGCTGGCTATTAACCTGTGCACCGCGTTTATCGCCTCACGGGTGATTGACGGGTTTGAACACACCATTTCGCAGCTGGTGGCGCTGGCCTCGCTGATGCCGATTGTGGCCGGAATTGGCGGCAACACCGGAAACCAGACCATCACCATGATCGTCCGCGCGCTGGCGCTGGAAAATATTCAGCCCGGTAACTTCGCCTTTCTGATCTTCAGGGAGATGGGCGTGGCGCTGATCAACGGCCTGGTGTGGGGCGGGATTATGGGCGGCATCACCTGGTGGCTGTACGACGATATGGCCCTGGGTGGGGTGATGATGCTGGCGATGGTGCTGAACATGCTGGTGGCATCAATGATGGGGGTCATTATCCCGCTGACGATGACCAAACTGGGGCGCGACCCCGCGGTGGGGTCGAGCGTGATGATCACCGCCATCACTGATACCGGCGGTTTCTTTATTTTTCTTGGGCTGGCGACGATTTTTCTGCTTTAAGTCGACGCTTAATGCGGGCGGGGAGGAGTGCCATGACGATAATCCCGCCCAGCACGCCAATCGCCAGATTGCCGGTTGATACCGTGGCGGCAACGGTGACCAGCATGACGACCGTTTCTGCTATCGGGGCCGTTTTCACCGTGGCTGGCTGAAGGCTGTGCCAGCTGAAGGTTTTGACGGCGACAATCGCCATAATACCCGCCAGCACCGCCATCGGGATGTTGTCCATCACGTCGCTGAGCGCCGTCACCAGGATCAGCAGCACAATGCCCGCCGCAAAGGTTGAAATGCGGCTTCGACCTTTCCCCATCTCCACGTTGACGATGGTTTGTCCGATCATCGCGCAGCCTGCAATCCCGCCATAAAATCCGGCCAGAATATTGCCGACGCCTAGTCCAATGCTTTCGCGGCGTTTACCTGACGGTGTCGAGGTCAGCTCATCCACCAGCTTTGCCGTCAGCAGGGATTCCAGCAGGCCGACAAACGCGATGCTCAGCGCGCACGGCCAGATAATGCTCAGCGTCTGCACATTGAGCGGGACCAGCAGCTCGGTAAGACCCGGCAAACCTCCGCTCATGGAGCCTTCATCGCCCACGGTCGGCAGGATTTGACCGGTTGAAACGGTGAACAAGGTAAGCACAACAATCGCAATCAGCGGGGAAGGGATGCTTTTGATATAGCGCGGCACCCACAGCACGATCAGCAGCGTCAGGACGAACAGGCCCACAATCAGCGGGCTTCGGCTCCAGAAATGCGGCACCTGAGCGAAGAAGATCAAAATGCCCAGGGCGTTAACAAATCCGGTCATGACCGACTGAGGTATAAAGCGCATCAGCCTTGCCATGCCCAGCACGCCAAACAGAATCTGAATCACGCCCGCCATCAGCACGGCGGGAAGTATGTACTGTACGCCGTGCTGATGCACCATCGGGCCAATGACCAGCGCCACGGAACCGGCCGCTGCCGTGACCATCGCCGGACGGCCCCCGAGTACAGACAGGGCAAGACACAGCACCACGGAGGCGATCAGGCTGACCTTCGGGTCAACGCCCGCCACAACCGAAAATGAGATAACCTCGGGGATCAGCGCCAGGGCGGTAATCACGCCAGCCAGCGTTTCACGCGTCAGCCGCTTTGGGGAACGCAGCACGTTGGCTACGCGGTCTTCGGGGGATACAGCAGAATGGGGTAGGGACATAACAGTTCGCTGGTTAGGGCAGGCTTCCGTGCGCGCGATCACAAAACGCAACATACTAGCCAGTAAAACCGCGCTTTACCAGACGCATCGATAATTCCTCACAAACAATCCATCATTAAATTTCACAATTACAATAATTTCGTAACCTTTAAACAATATTTAAAAGTTGTTACCGTGCCCCCGCAGCTTTTTTCACCTGCAATTTCCACGCATCAAGCACTTTTACACTAAGGCATAAATTATGAAAAAAATGACTGCCATGCTCTTTTCTCTGGCCGTGGGGCTTAACACCGTCTCCATGGCGGCGAAAGCTGACGCACCAAAAGAGCAGGAAACGGACGTCCTTTTAATTGGTGGCGGTATCATGAGCGCCACGCTGGGAACCTATCTGCAAGAACTGCAGCCGGACTGGTCTATGACCATGGTCGAGCGCCTTGATGGCGTGGCGCAGGAGAGTTCGAACGGATGGAATAACGCCGGTACCGGACATTCGGCACTCATGGAACTGAACTATACGCCGCAGAAAAAGGACGGTTCCATTAGTATCGAGAAGGCGGTAGAGATCAACGAAGCATTCCAGGTTTCTCGCCAGTTCTGGTCTCATCAGGTCAACAGCGGCGTGATGCACGACCCGCACTCCTTCATCAACACCGTGCCGCACATGAGCTTTGTGTGGGGTGAGCAGAACGTCAACTTCCTGCGCGCGCGCTACGCCGCTCTGCAGCAGAGCACGCTGTTCCGCGGGATGAAATACTCTGAAGACCACGCGCAGATTAAAGAGTGGGCTCCGCTGGTCATGGAAGGTCGTGACCCGAACCAGAAAGTGGCGGCGACCCGTACCGAAATTGGTACCGACGTTAACTACGGTGAAATTACCCGTCAGCTGGTGACGTCTCTGAAGAAAAAAGAGAACTTCAACCTGCAGCTCAGCACCGAAGTGCGCGGCTTCAAGCGCAACGCGGATAACAGCTGGAGCGTGACCGTCGCCGATCTGAAAAACAACGAAGCCGAGCACGTCATCAAGGCGAAGTTTGTCTTTATCGGTGCGGGCGGCGCGGCGCTGAAGCTGCTGCAGGAGTCCGGTATTCCTGAAGCGGACGACTACGCGGGCTTCCCGGTGGGCGGCCAGTTCCTGGTGTCCGATAACCCGGAAGTGGTGAATCGTCATCTGGCAAAAGTGTACGGCCAGGCTTCCGTTGGCGCACCGCCGATGTCTGTTCCGCACATCGACACCCGTATGCTTGACGGCAAACGCGTGGTGCTGTTTGGGCCGTTCGCGACCTTCTCCACGAAGTTCCTGAAAAATGGCTCCCTGTGGGATCTGCTCAGCGCCACGACCACCTCTAACGTCAAGCCGATGATGGACGTGGGTCTGGATAACTTCGACCTGGTGAAATACCTGATTAGCCAGGTGATGCTCTCTGACGACGACCGTTTCGAGGCGCTGAAAGAGTACTATCCGCAGGCGAAGAAAGAAGACTGGCGTCTGTGGCAGGCGGGTCAGCGCGTACAGATCATCAAGCGCGATCCGAAAGAGGGTGGCGTGCTGCGTCTGGGTACCGAAGTGGTAAGCGATAAGGATGGCACCATTGCCGCGCTGCTGGGTGCGTCACCGGGCGCGTCTACCGCTGCGCCAATCATGCTGCACCTGATGGAAAAAGTGTTTAAAGACAAAGTCGCCAGCCCGGAATGGCAGGCGAAGCTGAAAACCATTATTCCATCCTACGGCACGAAGCTGAACGGCAACGTGAGCGCGACGGAGCAGGAGCTGGAATACACCAGCCGCGTACTGCAGCTGCAGTACATCAAGCCACAGGCTGCGGATGCTGCGCCAAAAGCGGAGCTGAAGCCTCAGCCGGAAAACAAACCGGTTGCGGATATCGCGCTGTAAGGTAAAAGCAAAACGGTAACATCCGTTACCGTTTTTAGTGTTTTCTCCCTCTCCCGGTGGGAGAGAGTTGGGGTGAGGGCACCAGAGCGCACCCTTTCCTGGTCGGGTAAGGCGAAGCCGCCACCCGACTTAATTTCAACGTACTACGGCTTGTCCGATGTTCTCATCTGCCTTCCAGATGCGATACTTCACTTCCACGTTTTCAGGCGTATACACCACGATCGGCAGCTTGCTGTTGTAGCGCAACAGACTGTTGTCGCCCAGATACGCCGTTACAAATTTCTTCTCTTTCTTGCCGTCCGGGCAGGCCATCATGGTGGAAACCGGAGAGGTCACTTTGTCAAAGACGTAATAGTCGTAACCCCAGCCTTCCAGGGTTTTGCTTTCCAGCTGACCGCCCAGACGGTGCTGGTTGCAGTCCACTTCCAGCGTCTTGCCAATTAACAGCTCCACTTTAAAGTTCGCTTCATCCTGCTGAACCGGCAGCTGAATCACCTGACGCTTCATCCCTTTGTCCGCCTGCGGGTACGGAGCCACTTTTTCCAGCGGCTGCTGTTTTGGGGTTTCGCTGGCGAAAGCGCTGCTGCTGACGCACGCGGCGGCGATGAGGGCGATGGCAAATTTAGGTGCGTTTTTCATTGTCATTCCTTTATGTCAAAACGATCTTGCGCAGGTTAACATAACAACGATGAATGATTGGTGTTATTTACTTACATTTTCACTATGGGTAGCGTTATGCGCTTTTAATTTACCTGTTTAGTGGTTGTTTATGCTGGTGTGGAGTCGGGTGCCAGTTCGTGTTATTTTAGACCCTATATATTGTTATTCATCTGTAAAAGGGAAGAGAGATGGTTCGTGCAAAACTGAAAACGCCTGAAGGCCGCAAGTTCCTCATGGCGCTGCTGGTCGTATTTATGATTGCCGCCGCGTGCGTGGGGCGGGCAACCATTGTTGGCGTTATCGAACAGTACAATATTCCCCTCTCAGCCTGGACAACCAGCATGTATGTCCTGCAGTCGGCGATGATCTTCGTCTACAGCCTGGTGTTCACCGTTCTGCTGGCCATCCCGCTGGGCATTTTCTTCCTGGGCGGACGTGAGAAGCATTAAGCGTCGACCTGCGATAACTAAGCCATCCTGCCGGATGGCTTTTTTTATGGTCTCATCCCACTCTCCTCAGGTTTTTTTAATCCGCGATATCCTATCCTGTAAGCATTCAGGCAACTGTTTTTAAAGCAGGAGCGGTAGATGCGTTCCAGATTTCCAGTGCTCAGCCAGATCCCCCAAGGCGTCTGGGTTGTGGGAGGCGTCAGTATGTTGATGGATATCTCGTCAGAGAGTATTCACAGCCTGCTGCCACTTTTTATGATGACCACCCTCGGTACGAGCGTGCTGTTTATCGGCCTGATTGAAGGGCTGGCGGAGGCCACTGCGCTTTTTATTAAGGTCTTTTCGGGGGCGATAAGCGACTACCTGGGTCAACGTAAGGGGCTGGCCCTGCTAGGGTATGGTCTGGGGGCGCTAAGCAAACCCCTTTTCGCATTAGCGTCATCTTCCGGGATGGTTTTAGGCGCACGTCTCATAGACCGTACGGGGAAGGGGATACGGGGCGCACCGCGGGATGCGCTGGTTGCAGACGTCACGCCGCCGGAAATGCGTGGTGCGGCATATGGTCTGCGTCAGTCAATGGATACCACAGGCGCATTTCTTGGCCCATTACTGGCCGTAAGCTTAATGCTGTTGCTGGACAACGACTTTCGCACTGTTTTCTGGATAGCCCTTATCCCCGGTCTGCTTTCAGTTGCCTTGCTCTATTTTGGCCTTCAGGAGCCGAAAACTCCCCTCGAACATAAACGCACAAACCCCATTAAACGAGAGAATTTAAGGCGGCTGGGTAAAGCGTGCTGGTGGGTGATTGGCCTTGGTGCAGTGTTCACGCTTGCCCGGTTTAGCGAGGCTTTTCTCGTCCTTCGTGCGCAGCAGTCGGGCGTTCCTCTGGCCCTTATTCCGCTGGTGATGGTGGTCATGAACGTACTCTATTCCCTTTCCGCTTACCCTTTTGGCAAACTTTCTGATGGCATGAGCCACACCCGGCTTCTGCAGTGGGGGCTAATGGTGCTGATTGGTGCAGATATTGTTCTGGCGCTGAGCAGCCACTGGATGGGGGTCATTTTAGGCGTCGCGCTTTGGGGAATACATATGGGTATGACCCAGGGACTACTGGCGGCAATGATCGCTAAAACCGCACCGCCCGATCTGCGCGGTACGGCTTTCGGTATTTTTAGTCTGGTCAGCGGCGTGGGATTATTAATCGCCAGCGTGGGAGCCGGCGCGATATGGGAAACGTTTGGCGCGGAATATACGTTTTATGCCGGAGCGGTGATTTGTCTGACTACGCTTGTGTATCTGCGCAAAACGCCGGACGAGGCGAAATAAAAAAACCAGCCATCAGGCTGGTTTTCAATATGTTTTTGGTCGGCACGAGAGGATTTGAACCTCCGACCCCCGACACCCCATGACGGTGCGCTACCAGGCTGCGCTACGTGCCGACGCATAAAAAGAATACTACTCGATTCCGTTTTGAATGCAAGGGAATCTGTCGCTAACTGGTTTATTATTAATCAGTTAGCGATGAAGCGCTTCTCATCCGTCAGGACCTGAAGCAGCAGGCTCAGCTGCGGTTTCTGGTCTTTCAACCGTTCGCCCTGCAGATTATACGTCTGATAATTCCCGTTGCTGTTCAGCACCAGCGTCAGCTTCGGCGTGGTCACCACCAGCGTATTATTCCCCGCCGCCGTCACCCAGCTGTGGCGGCGCGCGGCGCTGAAGAGATCCTGACCTTGCGAATACTCGTTTGCTGGCGTGCTGACGTGCAGCAGGCGTTGCATCAGGGTGGTCATCACATCTTTATGCTCGGTGAGCATATTGATGCGCTGCGCCGGGGTGCCTGGCCAGTGGATCACCAGCGGAACCTGCAGATTCGGGCGAGACCAGCTCATACTCTTCGTCTCGTCACCTAGCGGGATGCCATGGCCCGCGGTCACGATCACCACGGTATTGTCCAGCTTGCCCGACTCGCGAAGCGCGTCAAGCACGCGGCCTATCTGCGCATCAACATCGCCAGCCGCGCGACCGTAGCGGCGCGCAAAGTCACTCTTATTGCTGTTGGCAAGCGTTGTGCCGTTAAAGGCAACCCATGAGAACCAGCGGTTATCTTCCTGGGCGTAGCGCTGCAGCCAGTTTATCCACTGGCTGGCGGTCTGCGCGTCGGACTGATTTTGTGCCGTCGGCAGTGAGAAATCGGACAGCAGCGCCTGGCGGTAGAGCGGGCTGTTAAAGCCATCGGAGGAGAACAACCCTAGCTGATAGCCTTGCTGATTCAGCCCGGTGATCAGCGCCGCAGGCGTGCGGGTAGACAGTACGCCGTCCATGTAGCCGGCTGAAATGCCATAGAAGAGGCCAAAGATGCCCGCATCGGTTGTGTTACCGGAGCTCATATGCTGAGTAAACGAGACGTTCTGACTCGCGAAAGCGGCCAGCGCAGGCATCTGCTTCTCGAAACGGGAATAGTTCAGGCCATCGACGGTGATCAGCAGGACGTTTTGCCCGCGCCCCATATCGCGGTAGTTCAGGTCGCTCAGAGGATACTGAACGCTGACGGCTTCCGGGTTGCCCTGCTCGATAAGACGGCGCTGGTACTCTTGCGCATCAAGCAGACCGTGTTTCTCGAGGAAGCGACGGGCCGTCATCGGGTACGAGAGCGGCAGGTTCGCGCGCTGCATGGTAATAGGGCGATAGAAGTTCGCATCCGCCCAGATATACATGATGTGCGAACTGATAAAGGAGACGAAAAAGAGCGCGGCGACGGGCTTCGCATAATGGCGTCGCCGGGTCAGACTGCGGAGTTTTTGCCAGCTCCAGGTGGCGAACAGCATCTCAATCAGCAGGATCACAGGGACGCTGATAAACATCAGCTGCCAGTCACGGGCCGTTTCGTTCTGGTCGGGGTTAATCACCAGTTCCCAGACGATGGGGTTGAGGTGCAGGTGGAAGCGGGTGAACACTTCACTGTCGATAAGCAGCAGCGTCATCCCCACCGTCGCAAGGATGGCGGACAAGAACCGCATCAGACGCTGCGACATGACGATAAACGTCAAGGGGAACAGGATCAGCAGATAGGTGGCGAAAACCAAAAAGCTAAAGTGACCGACAACGCTTATCCAGGAGTAGATACGCCCGGTTAGCGTTGTTGGCCAGTCTGCGACAAACAGATAACGGCAGCCAATGACCGTCGCCAGCAGAATGTTGAACAGGGCAAACCAGTGCCCCCAGCTGACCATCTGGGAGACTTTTTCACGGTAGCGCTGACGATTCGTCACCATAAACTGTTGTTCGTATCCCTTAATGGGCCGGGTCGTTGCTGACGGACGACTGTAAAGCCTGGGCGAACGATTTTGCGATCGCCTGACGCTGAGCCGGAGCAACGCTGGTGTTAATCAGGTTGGTGACCATATTTCCCAAAACCATCAGGGAGAGATCGGTCGGCGTTTTATGTTTTTCCAGTACGTTGACCAGCTCACTGAGCAGTTGTTCAACGTGTTCATCACTGTAGCGGGAATGTTGTGGCATAAATCAAAATCAGTTTGTTGATGAAAGGGCAACATATTACCGTAGCAACAGCTTTTTTTCCCCTTTTTTATCTGTTGTTGCACACATGTCCTGGTGGTGGTTGAATACCGCCCGGTCTAAAAGGAGAGTTTATCATGAGTCTGGAAATCAACCAGATTGCCTTGCACCAGCTTATCAAGCGTGATGAGCAAACCCTTGAAGTGGTGCTGCGCGATTCGTTACTGGAACCCACGGCGACCGTGGTGGAGATGATGGCAGAGCTGCATCGCGTCTACAGTGCCAAAAATAAAGCCTATGGCCTGTTCAGCGAAGAGAGTGAACTGGCCGATAGCCTGCGCCTGCAGCGTCAGGGCGAAGAGGATTTCCTGGCGTTTAGCCGCGCCGCCACCGGGCGTCTGCGCGACGAGCTGGCGAAATATCCGTTCGCCGACGGCGGGATCGTGCTGTTCTGCCACTATCGCTACCTGGCGGTCGAGTATCTGCTGGTTACCGTGCTGAATAACTTAAGCAGCATGCGCGTGAACGAGCAGCTGGATATCAGCTCAACGCATTATCTGGATATCAACCATGCGGATATCGTGGCGCGTATTGATTTAACCGAATGGGAAACTAACCCGGAGTCGACCCGCTACCTGACTTTCCTGAAAGGGCGCGTGGGCCGCAAAGTGGCGGATTTCTTTATGGATTTCCTCGGTGCCAGCGAAGGTCTTAACGCCAAAGCGCAGAACAAAGGGCTGCTCCAGGCGGTTGACGACTTCACGGCTGAAGCGCAGCTCGATAAATCTGAGCGCCAGACCGTGCGCCAGCAGGTTTACAGCTACTGCAACGAACAGCTGCAGGCAGGGGAGGAGATCGAGCTGGAGTCCCTGTCAAAAGAGCTGGCGGGCGTCAGCGAAGTCAGCTTCCAGGAATTCACCGCGGAGAAAGGCTATGAGCTTGAAGAGAGCTTCCCGGCGGATCGCAGTACGCTGCGTCAGTTAACCAAGTTTGCCGGCAGCGGCGGTGGGTTAACCATCAACTTTGACGCGATGTTGCTGGGTGAGCGCATCTTCTGGGATCCGGCCACCGATACGCTGACCATTAAAGGTACGCCGCCGAACCTGCGCGATCAGCTTCAGCGCCGCACCTCGGGCGGGAAATAACAGCCATAAAAAAACCCCGCAGAAGCGGGGTTTTTTTTCGACGTGTTTGCGATTACGCGCGAACGAAGTCGATGTGAGTCAGTTTTGGCTTGAACGCGTGACGCTGAACAGCCTGAACTTTCACTTTTTCTTCTTTACCGCCAACAACGATGGTCAGAACTTCGCTGTAGAATTCAGCTTTGGTCTGCAGGTTCCACAGTTTGTCGTGATCCAGTTCGATTGCAACTGGAGCAGCTTCGCCACCGTAAACGATAGCCGGGAACTTGTTAGCGTTACGCAGGCGGCGGCTCGCACCCTTACCCTGCACGTTACGTACTTCTGCTTCGATAGTGAACATTGATTTCTCTCTGTATTTAAAACCCTGCTACAGGCGACCCAGCAGCAGGTGAGTGTTCTGCCTCACGGATGTGAAGCGGGCGGCATTTTATACTCAAATGCCCCTCACATCAATGAAAAGTCCCGCTAACCGCGCAATTCGTTGGCGCGACGGAAGCGACCTTCGTAGTCAAAGAGCTTCTCGCGCACCTGCCAGAACTGGCCTTTCTTACGGGCGACGACAAAATCCGGATGGCGTAATAACACCTGCTGGCGCACGATATCGGCGACGGTTATCCAGCGCAGGGGCACGCCCGGCGTGCGGGTATGCGGGCGGATAAACAGCTGTTCGAAGGCCATTCGCTGGGCAGGCGTCTGAACCCGGAAGCGCTCGCTGACGTCCGCCCCGTCTTCGTCGTAATAGGTGATTTTCAACCACTCGCCTTTTTCATCGGCGCCGGGCTGCAGTGCCATGCCGGAACAGCGCAGCACCAGGGCATCTTTCAGCTTTAGCGCCGCTTTCAGCATGTCGTCCGGGTCAACCAGCACCGTGTCGCATTCCCGGCAGAGGCGGGCGGCAATGTCGTTTTCGGCGTTGCACTGCGGGCAGTTTTTGAACCGAAAGCGGAAATCGCACTGCTCGCGATGCCCGTCATCATCTTCAAACCAGCCCTGACAGCGGCGGCCAAAGTGTTCGATCAGCGTACCGTCGGCGGTGGTTTTTCCCCAGAAGGTGTTGGCAAAACCGCAGGCAGGGCAAAAGACCTGCACGGGCACGTTGTCGCTTTTTCCTTTTGGCGCGCCGACCTCAGGCGTATAGAGATCGTGCGGGTTACCTGCATAATCCAGAATCAGGCAGTCGGTTTTTCCCGGGGCCAGGCGCAGGCCGCGGCCAACAATTTGTTGATACAGACTGACCGATTCGGTCGGGCGCAAAATGGCGATCAGGTCGACGTGCGGGGCGTCAAAGCCGGTGGTCAATACCGACACGTTTACCAGATAGCGGAACCGCTGGGCTTTAAAGGCGTCAATCAGGCCGTCGCGCTCCGGACCAGGCGTTTCGCCGGTGATTAACGCCGCGTCGCCGGCGGGCAGTAGTCCGGTGATTTCTCGCGCGTGCTCAACCGTGGCGGCAAAGATCATCACCCCTTTGCGCGTCGCGGCGAACTCCTCAATCTGGCTGATGATATGCGGCGTAATACGCTTCTGCTTTTTCAGCTCCTGGTTGAGATCCGCTTCGCTGAATAAGCCGTTGCTCTGCGCCTGCAGACGGCTGAAATCGTACTGCACCACCGGCATATCCAGCCGTTCAGGCGGCGTCAGGTAGCCATGTTTAATCATGTAGCGCAGCGGAAGTTCGTAAATGCAGTCGCTAAACAGGGCCTTCTCATCGCCGCGCACCATGCCGTGATAATGGTAGCGATAGATCCAGCCTTTCCCCAGGCGAAACGGGGTCGCCGTCAGGCCCAGCAGACGCAGGTGAGGGTTCACCGCTTTCAGGTGAGCCAGGATTTGCTGATACTGGCTGTCGTCGTCATCGCTGATGCGGTGACACTCGTCAACAATCAGCAGCGAAAATTCGCTGCGAAACAGCTCCATATTGCGCGCCACCGACTGCACGCTGCCGAAGACCACTTTGCCGTGGCTCTCTTTGCGCTTTAGCCCGGCGGCGAAAATATCGGCTTCCAGCCCAAGCGCACAATACTTGGCATGGTTTTGCGCGACGAGCTCTTTGACGTGTGCCAGCACCAGCACGCGACCACGGGCCAGACGCGCCAGTTCGGCGATGACCAGGCTTTTGCCTGCGCCGGTCGGGAGCACAATCGCCGCCGGCTCGCGATGTTTACGGAACCAGGCGAGGGTGGCGTCAACGGCTTCCTGCTGATAGGGACGAAGTGTAAAAGTCATAGGGTCTCGGTTTCGTTATTCCGCACATATACCCGTCATACTTCAAGTTGCCTGTGCGTTGGCTGCACTCGTTCACCCCGGTCACTTACTTATGTAAGCTCCCGGGGATTCACTCCTTTGCCGCCTTCATGCAACTCGAATTATTTAGGGTATAGATAGTATGCCACGAAACTTTTTCCCTTGAGTGACGCAACCAGACCATTATACTGAACCGTTCCAGACTGCTTCTTTTTTCGGACCTGTTGTCCGACTTCCAGCACCATTAAGGCTAAAAAGATTTCATGCGACTTGATAAGTTTATCGCTCAGCAACTCGGCGTAAGCCGCGCTATTGCCGGGCGCGAAATTCGCGCCAGCCGCGTTACCGTGGATGGCGACATTGTGAGAGACAGCGCGTTCAAACTGCAACCTGACCATCAGGTGGAGTATGACGGCAATCCGCTGACCCAGCAGCACGGTCCGCGCTACTTCATGCTCAATAAGCCGGAAGGCTACGTCTGCTCAACGGACGATCCCGATCACCCGACGGTGCTCTATTTCCTCGACGAACCGGTGGCGCACAAGCTGCACGCCGCAGGCCGCCTCGACATCGACACCACGGGTCTGGTGCTGATGACCGACGACGGGCAGTGGTCGCATCGCATTACTTCCCCGCGTCACCACTGCGAGAAAACCTATCTGGTCACGCTGGAGTCGCCGGTGTCGGATGACACGGCAGAGCAATTCACGAAAGGCGTTCAGCTGCATAATGAAAAAGATCTGACCAAACCCGCCGTGCTTGAGGTGATCGCGCCGACGGAGGTCCGTCTGACCATCAGCGAAGGGCGCTACCATCAGGTGAAACGTATGTTTGCCGCGGTGGGGAACCACGTTGTTGGCCTGCATCGTGAGCGGATTGGTGCGATCGAACTCGATCCCGACCTGGCGCCAGGCGAATATCGCCCGTTAACGGAAGAAGAGATCGCCAGCGTCGGTCTGCCTTCGCACTAATTTCAGGAGAGCTCTGTGACCACCAGGCCACACTCGTCGTTCAAAATCGTCTTCATTCTTGGCCTGCTGGCCATGCTGATGCCGCTGTCTATTGATATGTACCTGCCCGCGCTGCCGGTCATTTCCGCGCAGTTTGGCGTTCCGGCGGGCAGCGCGCAGATGACGCTCAGCACCTATATTCTCGGCTTTGCCCTCGGCCAGCTGTTTTATGGCCCGATGGCGGACAGCCTTGGACGCAAGCCCGTTATTCTGGGCGGGACGCTGGTCTTTGCAGCCGCAGCGGTGGCCTGTGCGCTGGCGCAGACCATCGATCATCTGATTATCATGCGCTTCTTCCACGGTCTGGCGGCGGCTGCGGCAAGCGTGGTGATTAACGCCCTGATGCGCGATATCTACCCGAAGGAAGAGTTCTCCCGCATGATGTCGTTCGTGATGCTGGTGACGACGATTGCGCCGCTGGTGGCCCCGATGGCCGGTGGTGCGGTGCTGGTGTGGTTTAGCTGGCATGTGATTTTCTGGATCCTGGCCCTGGCCGCGCTGCTGGCCTCGGCGATGATCTTCTTCTTTATTGATGAAACGCTTCCCGTCGAGCGCCGTCAGAAATTCCACATCCGAACCACAATAGGCAACTTTGCCTCGCTGTTTCGCCACAAGCGCGTGCTCAGCTACATGCTGGCAAGCGGGTTCAGCTTCGCCGGGATGTTCTCCTTCCTGAGCGCCGGGCCGTTTGTCTACATCGAGCTGAACCACGTTTCGCCGCAGCACTTCGGCTACTATTTCGCGCTTAACATCGTCTTCCTGTTCATCATGACCATCATCAACAGCCGTTTTGTACGGCGGGTGGGGGCGCTGAACATGTTCCGCGCCGGGCTGTGGATCCAGTTTGTGATGGCTATCTGGCTGGTGGTGAGCGCGTTTCTGGGCGTGGGCTTCTGGGCGCTGGTGGTCGGCGTGGCGGCCTTTGTCGGCTGCGTGTCGATGGTGTCATCTAATGCGATGGCGGTGATCCTGGATGAGTTTCCGCATATGGCGGGCACCGCCTCTTCCCTGGCGGGGACGTTCCGCTTCGGCATCGGCGCTATCGTTGGAGCGTTGCTTTCAATGGCTACCTTTACGACGGCATGGCCCATGCTGTGGGCGATGGCTTTTTGCGCAACCAGCTCGATACTTTTCTATCTTTACGCCAGTCGAACGCGAAAAGCGGCCCACTAAAATACAGAGAAGGCCCGGCAGGGCCTTTTTTGTTGATGCATATCAACCAAACCCCCGTTCGTTTATTCCGTGTTTGTTTATTTTATGTAAAATCTATTTGTGTAAAAAGTCACATCATTGTATTCAAAAAGGTTGAGTTAGATCGCAGAAACGGGTACATATAGCGCCGACGCAAGCCTGGATATCGATAAAAAAGCGCTGAATAGTGCAGGCTGGCGATGATGTGTTACTATAAATGTAAATAAATTGTGAAGTAAATTTTGCTTCCGGGGAACGAACGTGAATACATTACAACTCTCCATTGTCCATCGCTTGCCCCAGAGCTATCGCTGGTCGGCGGGTTTTGCAGGTTCGAAAGTTGAACCGATTCCGCAAAGCGTCGCGGGCTGTGAAAACTGCCTGGTGGCACTCAAGCTGCTGAGCCCGAGCGACGAAAATGCATGGCGGGTGATGGAGCGTCTCAGTCAGGCCCTGACGGATATCGAAGTGGACAGCTCCGTGCTGGAGTGTGAAGGTGAGCCGTGCCTGTTCGTGAAGAGCCAGGACGAGTTTGCCGCCACCTGCCGTCTGAAGAATTTTGGCGTTGCCATCGCGGAGCCTTTCTCCGGCCAGTACCCGTTCTGACCGCTAGTCTGCCGACAACAGCTGGCGCGTGTAGCGCTGCGTTGGCGCGCTAAATACGCGCTGGCACTCTCCCTGCTCGACCACTTCTCCCTGTCGCAACACAATCACCTGATGGCATAGCGCCCGCACCACCTGTAGATCGTGGCTGATAAAGATATAGGCCAGCCGGTGCTTTTCCTGAAGCCCTTTCAGCAGCGCCAGGATCTGCGCCTGAACGGTTCTGTCCAGCGACGACGTCGGTTCATCCAGAATAATCAGCTCCGGCTTCAGGATCAGCGCGCGGGCAATGGCGATACGCTGGCGCTGCCCGCCGGAGAATTCAGCCGGATAGCGGTGGCGCGTCCCGGCATCTAAGCCCACTTCGGCCATCACCCGCATAACTTCCTGCTCTCGCTGCTGAGCGCTCAGGCCGGGCTGATGCACGCGCAGACCCTCCTCGATAATCTGTAACACGCTGAGCCGGGGGTTAAGCGAGGAGTTGGGATCCTGAAACACCACCTGCATGCGGGGCCGCACGGGCAGCATCTGACGGCGGTTCCAGCGGTGCAGCGGCATATCGTCAAAGAGGATCTCGCCCTGGGAGGCAATTAAGCGCAGCAGCGCCAGACCGGTGGTACTTTTGCCGGAACCGGATTCGCCCACCAGCCCCAGAGATTCTCCCGGGCGCAGCGAGAAGCGGATGTTTTTCAGCACCGGATTCTGGTCGACGATGCGCCGCAGAATACCTTTGCGGATCGGGAACGAGACGGACAAATCCTCAACGCGCAGCAGCGGTGTGCTGTCAGCCGCGAGCGGAACCGGGTCGCCGGAGGGTTCGCTGTCGAGCAAACGCTGCGTATAGGGGTGCTGCGGCGCGCTCAGCAGCGTGGACGCGCTATTCTGTTCAACGCATCGTCCGTTTTGCATCACCGCGACGCTGTCGGCCAGCTTTCTCACAATGCTCAGGTTGTGCGTAATAAAAAGCAGGCTCATGTTCAGCTCGTCACGCAGTTCCCGCAGCAGCGTCAGTATTTGCGCCTGTACCGTCACGTCCAGCGCCGTTGTGGGCTCGTCGGCAATCAACAGCTCGGGTCGCGTGAGCAGGGCCATAGCGATCATCACGCGCTGTCGTTCGCCGCCGGAGAGCTGGTGCGGAAAATCATTCAGCCGTTTGGCCGCATTGCGTATGCCCGTTCGTTCCAGACAGTCCAGAATTTCTCCCCGCGCGGCCTCTTTGCGCATCCCCCGGTGCAGGGAGAGCACTTCATAGAGCTGTTTCTCGAGGCTATGCAGCGGGTTGAGGGAAACCATCGGCTCCTGGAAGATCATCGCGATTTTGTTGCCGCGAATGCCGCGCAGGGTATGTTCGTCGGCATGCAGCAGCGAGCTGCCGTGAAACAGAATATCCCCTTGCGGGTAGCTCACCGGTGGGGACGGCAACAGGCGCAGGATGGAGAGTGCCGAAACGCTCTTGCCTGAACCCGACTCGCCCACCAGGGCCAGCGTTTCCCCGGTCTGGATCTGCAGCGACAGGTCGGTGACCACGGTGCGCGTCTCGTCCTGCTTAGAAAAAGCAATCGACAGGTTATCAATACTGAGAAGAGGCTGGGTCATTTTATACCGCCTTGTTCGGATCGAAGGCATCGCGCACGGCTTCGCCAATAAAAATCAGCAGCGACAGCAGCACGGCCACGGAAAGAAAGGCGGCGATGCCTAACCACGGCGCCTGCAGGTTGTTCTTACCCTGCAGCAGCAGTTCGCCGAGCGACGGGGAACCCAGCGGTAGCCCGAAACCAAGAAAATCCAGTGAGGTGAGGGTGGTGATCGAGCTGCACAGAATAAACGGCAGGAAGGTGAGCGTTGCCACGACCGCGTTGGGCAGCATGTGGCGGAAGATGATCCCCCGGTCGCTCACGCCAAGCGCCTGCGCGGCGCGAATGTAGTCGAAATTGCGGGTGCGCAGGAACTCCGCGCGCACCACGCCCACCAGCGCCATCCAGCCGAACAGGACGGTGATGCCTAACAGCCACCAGAAGCCGGGCTGCACCACGCTGGAAAGCAGGATGATCAGAAACAGCGTTGGCATGCCTGACCAGACTTCAATAACCCGCTGACCCCACAGGTCGATTTTCCCGCCGTAGTAGCCCTGAACGGCGCCCGCCACGACGCCCATTACGCTTGAGAAGATCGTCAGCATCAGCCCAAAGATAAGAGAAATTCGCGTGCCATACAGGATGCGCGCCAGCACGTCGCCGCCGTTAGCATCCGTTCCCAGCCAGTTCTGCGCGGAGGGCGGGGAAGGGAAGGGCGTCGTGGTGGCGAAGTTAATGCTGTTTGCGCCAAAGCGTACCGGCGCCCAGAGCGCCCAGCCGTGCTGCTCAATCTGCTGGCGAAGCCACGGATCCTGATACTCCGCCGGTGTCGCAAACGGGCCGCCAAAGTCGCTTTCGCTGTAACTGGCGATAACCGGCACGTACCAGCGGTCGTTAAAATGCACCAGCAACGGCTTGTCGTTGGCGATCAGCTCCGAACACATGCTTAAGGCAAACAGCACGGCAAAAATCCACAGCGACCAGTAGCCGCGGCGGTTGTGGCGAAAGCGGGCCCAGCGGGCTTGGTTGACGGGGCTTAAACGCGGCATCAGCGGCCCTCAAAATCAATTCGGGGATCGACCAGCGTATAGCTGATATCACTGATGATATTCAGCAGCAGGCCAATCAGGGTGAAAATATAGAGTGTGCCAAACATCACCGGATAATCGCGCGATACGGTAGCCTCATAGCCCAGCAGCCCCAGGCCGTTGAGCGAGAACATCACCTCTATCAGCAGCGAGCCGGTAAAAAACATGCCGATGAACGTGGCCGGAAATCCGGCGATCACCAGCAGCATGGCGTTGCGGAACACGTGTTTCCACATGATCTGCTTCTCGCTTACGCCCTTGGCGCGGGCAGTCACGACGTACTGCTTACGAATTTCATCGAGAAAGGCGTTTTTGGTCAACATGGTCAGGGCCGCAAACCCGCCGATGACCGTGGCCAGCACCGGCAGCGTGATATGCCAGAGATAGTCAGTGATTTTCTGATACCACGGCAGGGAGCTGAAATCGGCGGAGACCAGCCCCCGCAGCGGGAAGAGGTCGAAATAGCTTCCCCCGGCAAAAAAGACAATCAGCAGGACGGCAAACAGAAACGCCGGGATGGCGTAGCCGATGATGATAAACGTGCTGCTCCAGATATCAAACCGGCTGCCGTTATACACCGCTTTGCGGATCCCAAGCGGTATAGAGACCAGATAGATAATCAGCGTTCCCCACAGCCCGAGCGTTATCGAAACCGGCAGGCTTTGCTTGATCAACGTTAACACTGACGCACTGCGAAACAGGCTATCGCCAAAATCAAAGCGGATGTAATCCC
The DNA here is from genome assembly GCF_019443845.1 of Enterobacter sp. DNB-S2. NCBI lineage: Bacteria > Pseudomonadati > Pseudomonadota > Gammaproteobacteria > Enterobacterales > Enterobacteriaceae > Enterobacter > Enterobacter sp. DNB-S2. The sequence continues at coordinate 3,810,558 of NZ_CP050520.1, read as the reverse complement.
AGAGCATCTTGAAATAGCGCTCGTGAATCGGTTTGTCAAAGCCGTAGCGGTGGGTGATCTCGGCGATCACCTCCGGATCCAGCCCGCGTCCGCCGCGATAATGGCTTTCGCTGATATTCCCTACGCCGGTTCGCGCATGGCTCGCGCCCATCCCTTCACCGCCGCCGCCGGGCATGCCGCCGCTGTTGCCAAATTCAATGGCGGCAATCGCCTGATCGACCGGGCCGCCGGGGGCGATTTGCACGATAAAAAAGTTAATCGTGATGATGGCCCACAGGGTGGGGATGACCAGCAGGAGACGACGGAGAAGATAGGCACCCATGATGATTCCTTATCGCCGCTCAGCGGGAAGTCTGGCGGCTTTGTTAACGTCATACCACCAGGTATCAAAGCCCAGGGAGTAGACAGGGCGCACGACAGGCACGGAGAACTTGTCCCAGCGCGCAAGGCGATCTTCGCCCATATACCACATCGGCAGCATGTAGTAGTTCCAGGTCAGGACCCTGTCGAGGGCGCGCCCGAGCGGCAGGAGCTTTTCTTTATCCCCCTGCGCCGCCACTATTTTCGCAATCAGCGCGTCAATCGCCGGGCTTTTTACACCTGGCGCATTGTATGAGGAGTCAATGTAGCTGGAGGCCCAGGAGATTTGCAGGTCGGAGCTGGGCCACGGCTGCGCGGGCCACAGACGCTGCATCATGTCGTAATCACGGCTGCGCATGCGGCTGGTGATCTGCGCGTTATCGACCTGGCGAATGTTCATGGTCACGCCCAGCCGCTCAAGGTTGTGCTTAAACGGCAGTACCCACTGATCGTTGCCCCCGGACGAGAGCAGCAGCTCAAAGCTGAGAGGCTTACCCGTTTTGGCATCGACACGCTTTTGATTTTTCAGGTGCCAGCCCGCGTCATCCAGCAGTTTGCTGGCTTTCAGCAGGTTGTCGCGGTCGTAACCGTCACCGTCCGACGCGGGTGGCTGAAACACGGTGGTGAACACCTGCGGCGGCAGCTCCGCTTTCAGAGGCGCCAGCAGTGCCAGCTCGTCGGCTTTCGGGTAATCGCGCGCGGCGTATTCCGTGTTCTGAAAATAGCTGTTGGCACGGCTGTAAGCCCCGTAAAACAGCGCCTTGTTCATCCACTCAAAATCAAAGGCCAGGGAAATGGCTTCGCGCACCCGGCGGTCATTAAATACCGGACGCTGAATATTAAACGCCAGCCAGCGGGTGTCCTGGGCAGACTCATTTTTGTGCTCGTCTTTGACGATATAGCCTTTGGCGAAATTTTTTCCGATATAGCGGGTCGCCCAGTTTTTGGCGCTGCTCTCGACGCGTAAATCGAAAGCGCCGGCTTTGAACGCTTCAAACGCCACGTTATCGTCGAGGTAGTAATCATAGCGAAGGGTGTCGAAATTCCAGCGCCCGCGGTTTACCGGCAGGTCTGCCGCCCAGTAGTCTTTCACGCGAGAGTAAACAACATATTGCCCCATGCGCCAGTCGGTGATGCGGTATGGGCCGCCTGCCAGCGGCGGCGTGGAAAGCGGGTCGCTTAGCTTATGATTTTTCCAGAACGATTCAGGCATCACCGGCAGCGAGAACAGGCTAAGCATGTTCTCTTTGTTCGGTTCGCTCAGTTCGATGCGCACGGTGAGCGGCGCAATGGCTCTGACGGAAGCCCCTTTATACACGATGCGGAACTGGGGAACGCCTTCGGTCATGAATTTATGGAAGGTGAACGCGACGTCGCTGGCCTTCACCGGCGTACCGTCGTGAAAACGCGCTCGCGGATTCAGCGAAATTTCCGCCCAGGCGAAGTTATCGGCGTAACGCACGTTCTCGGCAATCAGCGGATAATAGCTGCCGGGCTCATCATCCGAGGTGACGAAGAGCGTATCGTAAAGCGATTCCGTTCGCGCGGCCGCCACACCGCGCAGGGCGAAGCGGTTGAAGTTGTCGAATGTTCCCGTGGCGGAAAGCGTGACCTTTCCGCCCTTCGGCGCGGCAGGGTTAACGTAATCGAAGTGCGTAAAATTGACCGCATATTTCGGCTCGCCAATCACCGCGAAGGCGATATTTTCTTTGATGGCCTGCGCCTGGCTGGACAGGCTCGTTAGTGCCAACATCAGCAACATGAAGCGCATAAGCATCTCGCGGCGGCTCCCTCTTTTACAGACCGGCTCGGTTAAGCTGAATAATAAGTGACGTCACGGGCAATGTGAAATTAATCACCCTCGGGCGAAATATCAGGCCGCCATTCGCGGAACTGCGCCAGCGGCATCGGGCGGCTAATCCAGTATCCCTGCAGGAAATTAACGCCGTGTTCGCGCAGCCAGGCGGCCTGTTCCGGCGTTTCCACCCCTTCGGCGACGGTCGACATATTCAGTCGTCTTGCCAGCGTCAGGACGGCATCCAGCACCGGCGACGTCAGGGTCTCAGTGCCAATCGCATTAACAAAGCCGCGGTCAATCTTGAGGTAGTCCATGGTGAAATGCTCAAGATAAATCAGCGCGCTGTGGCCGGTGCCAAAATCATCAATAGCTATCTCAAACCCTTCGTTATGCAGCCATTCGAAAAGGCTGTTGGCTTCCCGATGATTGAGCATGTCGCGCTCGGTAATTTCCAGCACGATCTGGAAGTAATCCTGCGGCAGTAGCGCTTTGAAGGTGCGCATATCGTCTTTGAAGCTTTCCGCATGCAGATGCCCCGGCGCAATGTTGATGCCCACCTTTGCTCCCGGAGGTAACAGGGTTTGTAACACGGGGGCATCGTGAATGATAAGGTCGAAGAGATGCAGCGTCAGCGGGACAATCAGCTTCTGCGCTTCGGCAAAGTTGATAAACGCGTCCGGCGGAATTTCCCCCATCGTCGGGTGTTTCCAGCGCATCAGCACTTCAAGCCCGGTCATCTGGAGCGATTTAGCATCGACGACGGGCTGATAGACCACGTAAAACTGGCCGCGCTTAATGGCGCTTAAAATCTCTTTACCCGGATTGAGCCGAATGCTGAGGATATAGTAGTTGAGCGATCCGGCACAAATGCCGCATACCAGCCCGAAGAACAGGGCGTAGAGAATTTCATCGCTGGTCCAGGCGTCAGCATACAGGTTGATGGTCAGGGGCACGTCTTTCAGCGTCGCGGTACGGGCCGGCGTTTCATGCAGATCATGCGCAAGGACCAGCGTGCTGGAGCGCGTTGACAGCGCATGGTCGCCAATAATGATGGCAATACCGGCAAATTCGTCCTGGCGCGCGGTGTAGAGCAGGTAAGGCGTCAGATTGAGATTCACCGAGGTAAACACGCCGCCGTCCTTCACTAGCGGGTTACGGTACCAGATGGCAATCGCGGGCTTGTTGGGCAACATCGGGGTGCCGGGAAGTAACGCCATATCAATCTGTTTGTCGATGTGCAGCTCGGGGATCAGCTCCTCCATGGGGACATTCATCGGCCCCGTGGCAGAAGAGCAGAACGCTATTTTGTCTCTGACCAGCAGGAATGCGCGAACGTTAACGCTAAAGGCAGCGCGCGAGGTAAGTTCCTGATTGACGTCGTGGCAGTTGTTTAACGTGAGCGGCTGGAGCACATCGATAGAATTTTTTAACTCATCGAAGTAGCTCTCCATATAGATGCTCACATCGTGGATCAGGGTGTCGAATTTGACTTCCCGCTTGTGGTAGCTCCAGAAAAATTGCAACGAACCCAGGAGCAGGGCGGCGATCAGGCCTGTGATGATGCTGAGGATCAGTATTTTGCGATTGCTGGAGAAATAGCGGGTGAACATAGACGTCGTGATTCCTGAAATGCCGCTGGATGTATTCAGTGTAACGGGCAAAAAAAAACACTGCCGAAGCAGTGCTTTTTTTCATCATATCGCCAGCCAAGGGATAACCAACGATACGATAGTCATATTAACTGCGGGTCAGTACGCGGCGTGCTTCGTTGTAGCGCTTCTTCCAGTACGGTTCATTCATGCTGGAAATGGTCACACCGCTGCTGGTGGAGGCATGTACAAACTGGTCATTACCAATGTAGATGCCAACATGTCGACCTGTAGAACCGGCACGGAACAGGACTAAATCACCGGTGCGCAGTTTTGTACGTGAAATCGACTTGCCCATCTCCTGCTGTTCATAGGTTGAACGCGGAAGATCTAACCCAAATTGCTCACGGAACGTACGCTGTACAAAACCGGAACAATCAATACCTGTTTTTGTGCTGCCACCAAGGCGATAGCGCACGCCTTTCCAGTCAGCATACTGGTCCATAATGCGGGACTTCACGTCCAGATTACGTACCATATTTTCAAATTCATCCTGAGAGGCTTGCAGTGACGAGGAATCTTCCATTCCCACAACACGCGTCTCAGGATGCATATTCTTTGCGGTGTTCGATGTACTACATGCAGACAACAGTACCGCGACTGCTATCGCCGGGATCCCCCGTAAGATATATCTCAGAAACGGTTGAGATTTGACCATTTTGTTTATTATCCCTTGAAGTCCTTAACGACAAATATCGTTATAAAAATGCCAAACGTGACGAGACTAATTATCTGTTCACATTGAGACAATTCTTTCTGGTCACATTTGCGGCACAGCGCACAAAATTATTCGCCAGTGAAATAATTATCTCTATGGGGCAAAACGAGTTCGAGATTAACCGATTGCCTGGGGTATTGCGAGAAAAAAAAGCCTTTTTTTTATAAGAAAATGTGATACAGAAAGTAAAAACATAGAATTGCTCAAAATAGCGACGGATCCGCTGCGCCAGTATGCAATTGCTTCATTTTTATCATGAATATGATGACGAGAATATGACAGTGGGGAAAGATCGCGGCGAGAACGCTATCAGGGATCATGTCGATCCCTGATAGCTCACGTTAATTTAGGTTAGTTATTTGTTTAATTGTTGTTGCGCTCTTCCGGGAAGATAGCGATCGAACAGCGCTATTATCCTGTCGCTCAGTGGGGTCATCAAACACCACGGCAGCGCAATCAACGCCACGGAGAGCGAACCGACGGCAATATCGGTAAACCAGTGAGCGCCAATCATTACGCGCGGGAAGGCAAAAACCACAAAAATAATCAGGGCTATGGCAAAGGCTTTTCTGCCGAAATAGCGAAGCATAATTGCGGAAAAAATAAGCAGCATCATGCCGTGATCGCCGGGGAAACTGTCCTTCGACGCATCTTTTGTTGGAATATGCAGCAGTTCGCTGACGCGATAAATATCGGTGAAGAATAGCGTTGGGCTTGAACGCTTAACCGGAATAATCGCAGTTGCCAGCTGGTTAATGACAACGGCAAACAGCAGCATCACCAGACCGATAATGAGAATACGCCGACGCCCGGCTTTATCCTCTTTCAGCCAGAAAGAGAGCATCAGGCAGCCCATGGCCAGCAGCGAGAAGCCGTCGAAGGCGCGGTTGTTGGTAATGGCCACCAGCCACAGGAACGCGTTGCTCTTCACCAGCTCCTGGTTGAAGAAGTGAAAAATGGCAGAATCCAGCGGGAACCAGAAACCATGATCCGCCGGGATATACCAGGAGAAGAAAAGCGCCAGACCGGCGACATTAAGCAGTAATATCAGGGGAAATCGAGTTGTCATAACGTTCTGCATAGAGTGAAAACTGGGGCAACGTTAGCCGCCCGAACTTAAACGAATCCTCAACAGGCTGGACTGGAGGGCATTCCAGTCGGCGTTAACCGCACTAATTAACTCTATTCGGCTGTCAGGCGGCGCCACATTCTGCGTTTCAATAAAGAAATCGTCACCCTGACGGTTGATCCGCACCAGCCCGTCTGGCGTGCGCATGATCCCTTTCACGCGATCGACGGGAGCAAGTCGGGCCCACTCCAGGATCCCGATGGTGTCAAAAACGGTTTCAGCATCAAATATCCATCCGCAGGCCTGATATCCCTGGCCGCTGTTCAGGTTACGACGCCAGCGCTGATGTTCCGGCAGGCTGAGAGCGGCTAAACCCTGCTTAACCGGATGACTGTGCGAATGATCCGCGCTGGCAGGCAGCTCGGCGAGGTTCAGACGAGGAAGGTCAAGCAGGGCGCTATCAATATTCCCCTGGGTGGCCTGCACCCGCGTGCGGTTGCCGCCGAAATGTTGCCACCACGCGTCCAGCGCGGCCTGGCTTTCAGCCGTGGCGCGATCTGCTTTATTCGCGACAATAACGTCAGCCGAGGCGAGCTGATCGCGGAAATTCTCATTGGCCACCGCCTTGTCATCCAGAAGCTGACGCGGATCGAGCAGACACAGGGTGGCGCGCAGGTCGATCCACGGCTCGTAAACCGGGGCGGTCAGTAAATCGAGGATCTGCTTCGGATGGCCCAGCCCGGTGGGCTCAATCAGCAGGCGGTCGGGTTTGCCCTGACGCAGCAGCGTATTGAGCCCGACCTGCATCGGCAGGCCATTGACGCAGCACATGCACCCGCCGGGAATCTCTTTAATCATCGCGCCGCTGGATGACAGTAACGCTCCGTCAATGCCTACCTCGCCAAATTCATTGACCAGCACGGCCCATTTCTCGGCAGGATCTTTATTCGCCAGCAGGTGGAGAATTGAGGTGGTTTTACCGCTGCCGAGAAAACCGGTGATGAGGTTGGTTTTGGTCACGTGCGCTCCAGATGAGGATTGTGATGCTATAACACTAATCTCTCTATCCTGGCGAAAAACGTGACTGGTGAGAAGGGGGAGGGCGAACGGAGGCTTCATCCGTTCGCGTTAAGCGCAATAATCGTTAAATATTTAACGTCTCGATAACAGCCTGACGCGCGCCGTGGCGGGTGATGCGCTGGTATGCCTGGCTGACAGCTTCCACAAACGCGCTGTTTTGCGCGAGATCGTGACCAAAGACCTCGCTCAGCCCCAGCAGGGCGTTAACGCGGTCGGCGTCGCTGCTGGCATTGACCATCGTGCGAATTTTATCGCTGAGGGGATCGCGAACATCAATCGCGTTGCCACGGTCGTCGGTACCGCTGACGTAGCGTATCCAGCCGGCCACGCCCAGGGCCAGCAGCGACCACGGTGTTTTTCGCTCGAGATGAACGCGGATCCCGTCCAGCATTCTTTGCGGAAGCTTCTGGCTACCGTCCATCGCGATTTGCCAGGTCCGATGCTGAAGTGCCGGGTTGGCAAAGCGCTCCAACAGGCTATCTGCGTAGGCGGTGAGGTCGACATCCTTAATGCGTAACGTGGGCGCCTGCTCGTCAAGCATCAGCCGACGGGCGGCTTCGCGGAACGCTGCGTCCTCCATGCATTCATTAATATGGGCATAGCCCGCGAGGTACCCCAGATATGCCAGGAAAGAGTGGCTGCCGTTGAGCATGCGCAATTTCATCTGCTCCCAGGGCAGAACATCCTGCACCATCTGAACGCCCGCGACTTCCCACTCCGGACGGCCGGCAACAAAATTATCTTCCACCACCCACTGAATAAACGGTTCACAGCTGATGGCGCACGGATCTTCAACGCCGAGCGCGTCGGTGATTTCCGCCAGCGAGGCGTCCGTCGCGGCGGGAACAATTCTGTCGACCATCGTCCCCGGGAAGCTCACGTGGCTGTCAATCCATTCAGACAGCGCTGCGGAACGCTTTTGCGCCATGCCCAGCACCGCGTTTTTCACCACGTGCCCGTTATCAGGGATATTGTCGCAGGAGAGCACGGTAAACGCAGGCAACCCACGCTCGCGGCGGCGGTGGAGCGCTTCGACCAGGATCCCGGGTGCGGAATGTGGCTCTGAGGGGTTTTCAAGGTCATGGATTATTCGGGCGTTGTGCAGATCGAGTTTCCCGGTAGCGGGATCGATGCAATAGCCTTTCTCCGTGATGGTGAGCGACACAATTGCGACCTGAGGCTCGCAAAATTTCTCAATAATGGCGGGCAGAGAGTCCAGCTTTGCGTTAAGGCATTCATGGACGGCACCGACGATAATCGCCTCATTGCCTTCTGCCCCTTTCTCCAGCACGGTGAACAGGTGATCCTGCGCGCGCAGCTGGCTCATCAGCACGTCGCCGCTGAAAAGGCTAATCTCACAAATACCCCAGTCGCCGCCTTTTTCATTCAGCACCCGGTTTGTTAATAATGCCTGGTGCGCACGGTGAAACGCGCCAAAGCCAAAATGGACGATGCGGGAGCGCAGTTGCTGACGATCGTAGCGAGGCTGTTGAACCTGGGCAGGAAGGGCGGTGGAGGCAATTGTCTTCATGAGATACACACCTGATTAACCATTAATTAACAATGTCAGTGTAAAGTTATATGACAGCAAATAAAATTGGTGAGCCGTAAATATCCCCGTTCTGTGAGTTTGATCAATCAATGTGTGGCGGTATGTTGACCCTTAGCGGTAAACATGTATGGTAGTCGTCATTGCAGTAACGCATATTGGTATAACAACTTAAGAGGGTGAGGCAATGGAACAAACCTGGCGTTGGTACGGGCCGAACGATCCGGTTTCTCTTGATGATGTGCGCCAGGCAGGCGCAACGGGTGTCGTCACGGCGCTGCATCATATTCCTAACGGTCAGGTATGGCCGGTTGAAGAAATTCAACAGCGTCAGGCGCTGCTGGCGGAGAAGGGGTTAACCTGGTCTGTGGTAGAGAGCATCCCGGTTCACGAAGACATCAAAACCCATTCCGGGGAGTACCAGACCTGGATTGCTAACTATCAGCAGAGCATTCGCAACCTGGCGGCCTGCGGCATTGATACGGTTTGCTATAACTTCATGCCTATCCTCGACTGGACGCGTACCGACCTTGAATATCAGATGCCGGACGGCTCGAAAGCCCTGCGTTTCGACCAGATCGCCTTCGCGGCGTTTGAGCTGCACATTCTGAAGCGCCCCGGCGCCGAAGCGGATTACACCGCGGAAGAGCAGCAGCAGGCGCTCGCGTGGTTTAACGCCGCCAGTGACGCAGACATCGAAAAGCTGACCCGTAATATCATTGCGGGCCTGCCGGGCGCGGAAGAGGGGTATACCCTGGATCAGTTCCGCGCGCGCCTGGCGGAATACGGCGATATTGATAAGCAGCAGCTGCGTGAAAACATGGCGTATTTCCTGCGCGCTATCGTGCCGGTTGCTGAAGAAGCTGGTGTGCGTCTGGCGGTGCACCCGGACGATCCACCGCGTCCTATACTCGGCCTGCCGCGCATTGTTTCCACTATTGAAGATATGCAGTGGCTGAAAGAGACGGTAAACAGCATCTATAACGGCTTCACCATGTGTACCGGCTCCTACGGCGTGCGTGCGGATAACGACCTGGTGCGGATGATTGAAACCTTTGGCGATCGCATTCACTTTACGCACTTGCGTGCGACCTGCCGTGAAGAGAACCCAAAAACCTTCCACGAGGCGGCGCACCTGGGCGGCGATGTGAACATGGTAGCGGTGGTAGACGCCATTCTGGCGGAAGAGGCGCGTCGCAAGCAGGCGGGCGATGTGCGTCCTATCCCGTTCCGTCCGGATCACGGCCACCAGATGCTGGACGATCTGCGTAAGAAAACCAACCCGGGCTATTCGGCGATTGGCCGTCTTAAAGGGATGGCGGAAGTGCGCGGCGTCGAGCTGGCGCTGAAGATGACGAAGTATCCGGAGCTTCTGTAAGCGCTGTTGCCCGGTGGCGCTACGCTTACCGGGCCTACAAAAAAACCGGCCTGAGAGCCGGTTTTTGTGTTTTTGTCGGTCGGGTAAGGCGAAGCCGCCACCCGACAAACGCCGCAATCAGTCAGCGCGACCCATATAGCGTTTTTCTTCGATATGGATGCGGATCTTCTCGCCAGCGGAGAGGTATTCCGGCACCTGCACAACCAGGCCGGTGGTCAGGGTAGCCGGTTTGTTGCGTGCACTTGCGGATGCGCCTTTGATGCCGGGTGCGGTTTCCACGATTTCCAGATCGACAGTCTGCGGCAGCTCCAGCGCCAGCAGCACGCCGTCCCAGGTCAGAACCTGCATGTCAGGCATGCCGCCTTCAGGGATGAACAGCAGCTCTTCCTCAATCTGGTCTTTGGTAAAGATGTACGGGGTGTAATCTTCTTTGTCCATGAACACGTATTCGTTGCCGTCGATGTAGGAGAAATCAACGTAGCGACGGGTCAGGGTCACGGTATCGACGATATCGTCACCTTTAAAGCGCTCTTCCACCTTCAGGCCGGTACGCACATCGGCGAAACGCATTTTATACAGCGTTGCTGCACCACGGGCGCTGGGTGCCTGAATGTCGATATCTTTCACAATCAGCAGTTTGCCGTTGTAATTCAGCACCATACCTTTCTTAATTTCGTTCGCTCTTGGCATTGCAGTAATCCTGTTTACGGGAGGTAAAAAATATCGCGCCAAATTACTCGCGCGCGGCCTTTCAGGCAAGAGGAATTCGTGGCTTTTGCTATCAATACGCAAAAGGTGTTACTGTGCGCGCGATGCCCGACTGCGCGGGCGATCGTCAGCGAAAGAGAGCATTTATGGATTGCCGTCCCGATTGTGGCGCGTGCTGTACTGCACCGTCCATTTCAAGCCCCATTCCAGGAATGCCGGAGGGCAAGCCTGCCAATACTCGCTGCGTTCAGCTCTCGGAAACGAACCTGTGCATGATCTTTGGCTCACCGCTGCGCCCGAAAGTCTGCTCCGGGCTTCAGCCCACTGCCGAAATGTGTGGCAGCACGCGAGGGCAGGCGATGACGTACCTTCTTGAGCTGGAAGCGCTCACCGCGCCCTAAACGTCTTTAATCCTCGCCAGACAGCCGATCGTCAGCGTGCACATCACCAGCGCAATCCAGAACACCGTATGATAGTTCCAGATTTCTGCAACGACACCGGCCATTGAGCCTGCGATAATCCAGCCCACGCGGGTGGTATTAGTATAAAGGGTGGTGGCAGAGCCTGCCTGGCCCGGCATCAGATCCTGGAAATAGAGCATGCCTATCCCGGCGAGAATGCCTATATAAATGGCGTTCAGCAGCTGTAAAGCCAGCAACAGCCCCGGCGTATGTACCGTCAGCATACCGATATAAAACAGCAGACCGGCGATGGCGGCGATGCGCATTAAAAAACGCTTTCCGAAGCGCTTTGCGTAATAGCCCGCAATGAGCATCGTCGGGATCTCAAGCCCGGCCGCGGTGCCCATCATGATGCCCGCCAGCTTCTCCGACAGGTGCAGTTCATCAATAATAAACAGCGGCATATTGATGATATACAGGCTGTTGGTGCCCCACATCAGCGTACAGATAACAAACAGGAGCAGGGCATCGCGGCGGTTGCGGCGCGGCGCTTCCAGCACGCCCGTTGTCACTTTCGGCTCTTTGCGCATGGACGGCAGGAAGAACCACACCAGCGCGCCGCACACCACAAACGCGACGGCCGCGCTCAGGTACATCACCGTAAAGCCAAAACCCATCGCCAGCGCGTAGGCCAGCGGCGGGCCAATCACCCATGCCAGCGACACCTGAGCACGCAGGACAGAGCTGAACATCACCGCTTCACGTCCGGTATGGTCGGCGTGTTCGCGGGCAAGGGCGAACATCTGAGGGTTCGCCGTTGAGCCAAAGCTGCTCAGGAATACCCCGACGAAGAGCAGAATGAAATAGTTGCGGTTCCAGGCAAACAGAACGCAGGCCATGACCCCGAGCAGACAGCAGAAAACGATCAGGCTTTTGCGATCGCCTTTTCTGTCGGATCGTCCCGCCAGAAACTGGCTGACCAGGATGCCGATGATGGCGCTTCCGGTAAAAAAGAAGCCGACCATTGCCGGACGGACGTGAACCTCATTTGTCAGAAATAGGCTCAATGTTGGCGTCTGTAACGCACCGGCAATGCCCGTGAAGAAGGCAACAACCAGGAATGCCGCAGAGGTCAAATCAAAGGGCTTCGGCGAGACGGCCGCAGGGGTGTTATGCATGTTTTATAATTAGCGAGTAGCAGAGAGGGGCGGAGTTTACGCCGTCAGCTAAAAAATAAACAGTGGGTGCGGTCAATGATGCCACGAAAAATCAAAATGGCATTTCAACTTACGTCCCACCCGGCGGACCTTAGCTGAAACTGTCTTGCTGAACTTCAGCAAAATTCAGCTGAACGAAGAAGAAATGTGCTGTATCTCTAAATTCTGATATCGCAAATACGAGTTTACTTGCAAGACATTGCAGAAAGCGCAAGACTTTTTGAAACGTTTCAGCGCTATCTTGTTTTAACAAACGGAGCAGGCTAGCGCATTTTTTCTCATTAAAGCTGAAACGATTCAAGTTCAGCAGGAGTGGAGAACCATGTTCCAGTTATCTGTTCAGGATATCCACCCGGGCGCTCAGGCCGGGGATAAAGAAGAGGCTATTCGCCAGGTTGCCGCTGCGCTTGTGCAGGCGGGTAACGTCGCGGACGGCTATGTAAACGGCATGCTGGCCCGCGAGCAGCAGACCTCAACCTTCCTCGGCAATGGCATTGCCATTCCGCACGGCACAACCGACACCCGCGATCAGGTGCTGAAAACCGGCGTTCAGGTTTATCAGTTCCCGCAGGGCGTGCTCTGGGGCGACGGTCAGGTGGCGTATGTGGCTATCGGTATCGCGGCCAGCAGCGACGAACACTTAGGCCTGCTGCGTCAGCTGACGCATGTCCTGAGCGATGACGATGTGGCTGAACAGCTGAAGTCCGCGACCACAGCTGAAGAGCTGCGCGCCTTGCTGATGGGCGAAAAACAGAGCGAAGCGCTGAAGCTGGATAACGAAACGCTGACGCTGGACGTGGTTGCCTCCGATCTGGTAACGCTGCAGGCGCTGAACGCGGGTCGTCTGAAAGAAGCCGGCGCGGCGGACGCCACGTTTGTGACGCGCGTGATTAACGATAAGCCGTTGAATCTGGGTCAGGGTATCTGGCTGAACGACAGTGCTGAAGGCAACCTGCGCAGCGCTATCGCCGTGAGCCGCGCGGCCAATGCGTTTGACGTAGAAGGCGAGCGCGCGGCCATGCTGGTGACCGTGGCAATGAACGATGAGCAGCCGGTTTCCGTGCTGAAGCGTCTGGGCGATCTGCTGCTGAACAACCAAGCTGAAAAACTGCTGAACGCTGATGCCTCTACCGTGCTGGCACTGCTGACCAGCGATGATGTGCAGACCGAAGACGTGCAGACCGCGGAGTTCGTGGTACGCAACGAGCACGGCCTGCATGCCCGTCCGGGCACCATGCTGGTGAATACCATTAAACAATTCGAGAGCGAGATTACCGTGGCGAATCTTGATGGCACGGGCAAACCGGCCAACGGCCGTAGTCTGATGAAAGTTGTCGCGCTGGGCGTGAAGAAAGGCCACCGTCTGCGTTTCACCGCGCAGGGTGCTGATGCTGAACAGGCGCTGAAAGCGATTGGCGACGCCATCGCGGCAGGTCTGGGGGAGGGCGCATAATGAGCAGACGTGTTGCGACTATTACGCTGAACCCGGCTTATGACCTGGTAGGATTTTGCCCGGAAATTGAGCGCGGCGAAGTCAACCTCGTGCGTACCACTGGCCTGCATGCTGCGGGCAAAGGGATTAACGTCGCGAAAGTGCTCAAGGATCTCGGTATCGATGTCACCGTGGGTGGATTCCTCGGTAAAGATAACCAGGATGGTTTCCAGCAGCTGTTCAGCGAGCTGGGCATTGCCAACCGTTTTCAGGTTGTTCAGGGCCGCACCCGAATCAACGTCAAGCTGACGGAGAAAGACGGTGAAGTGACCGATCTGAACTTCTCTGGCTTCGAAGTGACGCCGTCTGACTGGGAGCGTTTTGTTAACGACTCTCTGACCTGGCTTGGTCAGTTTGACATGGTCTGCGTCAGCGGCAGCCTGCCGTCCGGCGTGAGCCCGGAAGCGTTTACCGACTGGATGACGCGCCTGCGCAGCCAGTGCCCGTGCATTATTTTTGACAGCAGCCGCGACGCGCTGGTTGCCGGTCTGAAAGCCTCGCCGTGGCTGGTGAAGCCGAATCGCCGCGAGCTGGAGATCTGGGCGGGTCGTAAGCTGCCGGAATTAAAAGATGTGATTGACGCTGCCCATGCGCTGCGCGAGCAGGGTATCGCTCACGTGGTTATCTCGCTTGGTGCAGAAGGAGCGTTGTGGGTTAACGCTTCTGGCGAATGGATCGCCAAACCGCCGTCGGTTGACGTTGTCAGCACCGTTGGCGCAGGGGATTCGATGGTTGGCGGCCTGATTTATGGTCTGCTGATGCGTGAATCCAGTGAACATACTTTACGTCTTGCCACTGCCGTTGCTGCCCTGGCCGTAAGCCAGAGCAATGTCGGTATTACCGATCGTACCCAGTTAGCCGCGATGATGGCGCGCGTTGACTTAAAACCTTTTAACTAACAGCAGGAGAGGAATAATGAAAACGCTGCTGATCATTGACTCCGGTCTCGGACAGGCTCGCGCCTATATGGCGAAGACCTTGCTGGGAGCGGCGGCGAACAAAGCACATCTCGAGATCATTGATAACCCGGGCGATGCCGAACTGGTCATTGTCCTGGGCGACAACATCCCGGCTGACAGTGCGCTGAACGGCAAAAAAGTGTGGCTGGGCGATATTAATCGCGCGGTGGCACATCCGGAACTGTTCCTGAGCGAAGCGAAAGGGCACGCGTCTGTCTACAGCGCGCCTGTCGCGACGGCACCGGCTGCGGCCACGGGGCCGAAACGCGTTGTTGCGGTGACGGCCTGCCCGACGGGCGTGGCTCACACCTTTATGGCAGCTGAGGCCATTGAAACCGAAGCGAAAAAACGCGGCTGGTGGGTTAAAGTTGAAACGCGCGGCTCCGTCGGTGCCGGCAACGCTATCACCCCTGAAGAAGTGGCTGAGGCCGACCTGGTGATTGTGGCGGCGGATATCGAAGTGGACCTGGCGAAATTTGCCGGTAAGCCAATGTACCGCACGTCTACCGGCCTGGCGCTGAAAAAGACCGCGCAGGAGTTTGATAAAGCGCTGGTGGAAGCGAAGCCGTATCAGGCAACCGGCGCGCGTCAAACCGCGACGGAAGGTAAGAAAGAGTCTGCAGGCGCCTATCGCCATCTGTTGACCGGTGTGTCTTACATGCTGCCGATGGTAGTTGCAGGTGGTCTGTGTATCGCCCTCTCGTTCGCATTTGGTATTACCGCGTTTAAAGAGCAAGGCACGCTGGCCGCTGCGTTAATGCAGATTGGCGGCGGTTCCGCGTTCGCACTGATGGTTCCCGTTCTGGCAGGCTTTATTGCCTTCTCCATCGCTGACCGTCCAGGCCTGACACCGGGGCTTATCGGCGGTATGCTGGCCGTGAGCACCGGTTCCGGCTTTATCGGCGGTATCATCGCGGGCTTCCTGGCCGGTTACGTCGCGAAGCTCATCAGCTCGAAGCTCAAGCTGCCGCAGAGTATGGAAGCGCTGAAGCCGATTCTGATCATCCCGCTGATTTCCAGCCTGGTGGTCGGTCTGGCGATGATTTACCTGATTGGTAAGCCGGTTGCGGGTATCCTGGCGGGTCTGACCCACTGGCTGCAAACCATGGGCACCGCGAATGCGGTTCTGCTGGGCGCAATTCTCGGCGGCATGATGTGTACCGACATGGGTGGTCCGGTGAACAAAGCGGCGTACGCCTTTGGTGTTGGCCTGCTGAGTACCCAGACCTACGCACCGATGGCAGCGATCATGGCGGCAGGTATGGTGCCTCCTCTGGCGCTCGGCCTGGCGACGATTATTGCCCGTCGTAAGTTCGATAAAGCGCAGCAGGAAGGCGGCAAAGCGGCGCTGGTTCTGGGTCTGTGCTTCATCACCGAAGGGGCGATTCCGTTCGCGGCCCGTGACCCAATGCGTGTACTGCCGTGCTGTATCGCGGGTGGTGCAGTGACGGGGGCGATCTCCATGGCGATTGGCGCGAAGCTGATGGCACCACACGGCGGTCTGTTTGTCCTGCTGATCCCAGGCGCCATCACCCCGGTCCTGGGCTACCTGCTGGCCATTGTTGCCGGTACGCTGGTGGCGGGTCTGTCATACGCGGTGCTGAAACGTCCTGAAGCGGAAGTTGTGGCGAAAGCAGCGTAAACAAGGTGTCGGGTGGCGGCTTCGCCTTACCCGACCTACAAAAAAAGCCGGGTTGCATTATGCACCCGGCTTTTTTTATGCCGCCTGTTCAGCGGTTTGCTGTGCCTTCAGCCAGGCAATCTCTTCTGCCCAGATGTCCGGATTAATGGTTTCCAGCACCATCGGAATACTGTCGAAGCGGGCGTCCTGCATAATGAAGCGGAACGCATCGTGGCCAATGTTGCCTTCGCCCAGGCTGTGGTGGCGGTCAACGCGGCTGCCAAAGGCGCTTTTCGCATCGTTTAAGTGCATTCCGCGCAGGTACTTAAAGCCAACAATGCGCTCGAACTCATCGAACGTGTTTTTCGTTGCCTCGGTGGTGCGCAGGTCATAGCCGGCGGCAAACGCGTGGCAGGTATCAATGCACACGCCAACGCGGGATTTATCCTCCACGCCGTCGATGATCGCCGCCAGATGTTCAAACCTAAAGCCGAGATTGCTGCCCTGACCGGCGGTATTCTCTATTACCGCGGTGACGCCTTTGGTCTTGTCCAGCGTGATGTTGATGGATTCGGCAATGCGCGCCAGGCAGGCATCTTCATCGATTTGCATCAGATGGCTTCCCGGATGGAAGTTCAGCAGCGTCAGCCCCAGCTGTTCGCAGCGCTGTACTTCATCAAGAAACGCCTCGCGGGATTTTTCCAGCGCCTCTTCAACCGGGTGCCCGAGGTTGATCAGGTAGCTGTCGTGGGGAAGGATCTGGCCTGGCCCGTAGTGGTACTTCTCACAGGCAGCTTTGAAATCATCAATCACGTCAGCGGTGAGCGGCGCGGCGCGCCACTGGCGCTGGTTTTTGGTGAACAGGGCGAAAGCGGTCGCCTCGATTTCGGCGGCGCGAATGGCGGCATTCGCAAGGCCACCTGCAGCGCTGACGTGCGCTCCAACATATTTCATAAAAAAACTCCTGCTAACCCGAAACGCTTATGATAGCGGGTTAGCAGGAGAAGGACGAAATGGTTTATGCCATCAGGCTATGGACCGCGAGGTTAATCGCACCGCCCCCGACAATCAGCCAGATGAAGAGCACCAGCGCCATCAGCAGCGGTTTGGCACCGGCTTTTTTCAGCGCGCTGACGTGTGTGGTGACCCCCAGCGCCGCCATGGCCATCGCCAGCAGCACGGTATCCAGCGTCACCAGCATATCCACCACCGCTTTCGGCAGCAGGTGGAAGGAGTTAAAGATAGCGACCACGATGAACAGGATCGCAAACCACGGAATGGTGATTTTGCTTTTCTCGCTGCCGCCTGCCGGAGCCAGCTGCTTAACCCGAGCCGCGAGGAAAATCAGGAACGGTGCCAGCATCATCACGCGCAGCATTTTGGCAATTACCGCCGCGTTTTCGGCTTCCGGGTTAATGGCATGTCCTGCCGCAACTACCTGCGCCACTTCGTGCATGGTCGAACCGATATAGATGCCGTAGGTTTCCGGGCTAAACCAGTGGGCCACCAGCGGATACATCGCCGGGTAGAGGAAGATCGCCAGCGTACCGAAGATCACCACCGTCGCCACCGCCACGGTCACCTTGCTGGCTTCGGCTTTAACGACGGGCTCTGTTGCCAGCACCGCCGCGGCCCCGCAGATACTGCTCCCGGCACCGATCAGCCAGCTGGTTTGCTTATCCAGGCCAAAGACTTTCTGGCCGATAAAGCAGGCCAGTAAAAAGGTGCTGGTCAGGGTCAGGACGTCGATGGCAATTCCGCTCACGCCCACGTCCGCTATCTGCGAAAAGGTGAGACGGAAGCCGTAAAGGATGATCCCGAGACGCAGCAGGTGCTGTTTGGCAAAGATCACGCCGCCGTCGCAGTATTTCCAGATGTGCGGGTAAACGGTATTTCCCACGACCATGCCCAGCAAAATGGCCAGCGTCAACGCGCTGAAACCTGCGCCCGCGATAGCCGGGATGCTGCCGCCCCATAGCGCTACGGCGGTCACTGCTGCGCTAAGCGCGAGGCCCGGCACGAAGTGCCACACTGTACGATGATGTTGTAGGGTGATTTCTGACATAACCTTCTCCTTTGTCTGGCTAAAGGTTACGGTGCTCTGGCTTAAAAATAAAATTGATTATATACTTATAATCAATCTATATAAGTGGTAAGCAACCATGCACATTACATTGCGTCAGCTGGAAGTGTTTGCCGAGGTGCTGAAAAGCGGCTCGACGACCCAGGCGTCACAAATGCTGGCGCTCTCGCAGTCTGCGGTCAGCGCGGCGTTGACCGATCTTGAAGGGCAGCTGGGCGTGCAGCTGTTCGACAGGGTAGGGAAGAGACTAGTGGTCAACGAGCACGGTCGTCTTCTTTATCCACGCGCGCTGGCGCTGCTGGAGCAGGCTATCGAAATCGAACAGCTGTTCCGCGAAGACAACGGTGCGATCCGCGTCTACGCCAGCAGCACCATTGGGAACTACATCCTGCCGGAAGTGATTGCCCGCTACCGCCGGGATTTCCCGACCCTGCCGCTGGAGATGAGCGTGGGTAACAGCCAGGACGTTATCAACGCGGTGATCGATTTCCGCGTGGATATCGGCCTCATCGAAGGACCCTGCCATAACGTCGATATCATTGCCGAGCCCTGGCTGGAGGATGAGCTGGTGGTGTTTGCGTCCCCGGCCTCGTCGTTATTGCAGGGCGAGGTGACGCTGGAGCGCCTGGCGCAGGCGCAGTGGATCCTGCGCGAGCAGGGCTCCGGCACGCGTGAAATTGTCGATTATCTGCTGCTTTCCCATCTGCCGCATTTCCAGTTAGGGATGGAGCTTGGGAACTCTGAGGCTATCAAGCACGCGGTGCGTCATGGCCTGGGGATCAGCTGTCTTTCCCGGCGCGTCATTGCCGAACAGCTTGAGACGGGGTCGCTGGTTGAAATCCCGGTTCCGTTGCCGAAACTGGTGCGTACCCTGTGGTGCATCCATCATCGTCAGAAACACCTTTCCAGCTCTCTGCAGCGTTTTCTGCGCTACTGCGCCATTTAACGTTTCCCGGTGGCGCTTCGCTTACCGGGGCTACGCGCGCCTGTCACCCTACATTTTTATGCTTTACTTATAATCCTGGCCGAGTCATGAAGCTCTCTTATAACTGAGTATTTCTGCCGGAAGGAACGCGGATCGTCTGCTACAATCGCGCCTCATTTATTGAATGGACAGCATTTTCATATGGTTTCAGAAATTAAAACCACAGAAGCGCCCACGCTACGTCGTGAACTCAAGGCGCGTCACCTGACGATGATCGCCATTGGCGGCTCAATCGGTACAGGTCTTTTCGTTGCCTCTGGCGCAACGATTTCGGCAGCAGGCCCGGGTGGGGCGCTCTTCTCTTATATCCTGATTGGCCTGATGGTGTACTTCCTGATGACCAGTCTCGGCGAACTGGCCGCGTACATGCCGGTATCCGGTTCGTTCTCGACCTACGGTCAAAAATACGTTGAAGAAGGCTTCGGCTTCGCGCTGGGCTGGAACTACTGGTACAACTGGGCGGTCACTATCGCCGTTGACCTTGTCGCCGCACAGCTGGTGATGAACTGGTGGTTCCCGGATACGCCGGGCTGGATCTGGAGCGCCCTGTTCCTGGCCGTCATCTTCCTGCTGAACTACATCTCCGTGCGCGGTTTCGGCGAAGCGGAATACTGGTTCTCTTTGATCAAAGTGGCAACCGTCATCATCTTTATCGTCGTCGGTGTGGCGATGATCGTTGGTATTTTCAAAGGCGCAGAACCTGCGGGCTGGAGTAACTGGGCGATAGGCGATGCGCCGTTTGCCGGTGGCCTTTCGGCGATGATTGGCGTGGCGATGATTGTCGGCTTCTCCTTCCAGGGGACCGAGCTGATTGGTATCGCCGCCGGTGAGTCAGAGAATCCGGAGAAAAATATTCCGCGTGCGGTCCGTCAGGTATTCTGGCGTATCCTGCTGTTCTATGTGTTCGCGATCCTGATTATCAGCCTGATCATCCCGTACACCGATCCAAGCCTGCTGCGTAATGACGTAAAAGACATTAGCGTCAGCCCGTTCACGCTGGTCTTCCAGCACGCCGGTCTGCTTTCGGCCGCGGCGGTGATGAACGCCGTTATCCTGACCGCAGTGCTTTCAGCCGGTAACTCCGGGATGTACGCGTCCACCCGTATGCTCTACACGCTGGCATGCGACGGTAAGGCGCCGCGTATCTTTGCGAAACTGTCCCGTGGCGGTGTGCCGCGTAACGCGCTGTACGCCACAACGGTGATTGCCGGTCTGTGCTTCCTGACCTCCATGTTTGGCAACCAGACGGTGTACCTGTGGCTGCTTAACACGTCCGGGATGACGGGCTTTATTGCCTGGCTGGGGATTGCTATTAGCCACTACCGTTTCCGCCGTGGTTTCGTCAAGCAGGGCCACGATATTAACTCGCTGCCGTATCGCTCCGGTTTCTTCCCGCTGGGTCCTATTTTCGCCTTCATTCTGTGCCTGATCATTACGCTGGGACAGAACTATGAAGCGTTCCTGGCGGACACCATTGACTGGGGCGCCGTGACGGCGACCTACATTGGTATTCCGCTGTTCCTCGTCATCTGGTTTGGCTACAAGCTGACGAAAGGAACAAAATTCGTTCGCTACAGTGAAATGGAATTCCCGGAACGATTTAAACAATAACCGCACTTCCTCTCTTTTAACCCGCTCAATCGAGCGGGTTTTTTTATTCCCGCATTCTGATACAAAGATATATTTCTTAACAATTTAATTGATAATAATTATCGTTTGCTTTATCGTTATCAAAAATAAGCGTGTCACCGACCCACCGCAGATGTGGGCGGCAAGGAAGACGCTGTGAGCAATGATGATTTGATTTAGTTGTATTTACCTCATGGAGATATGGAATGTTTAGGTTGAATCCCTTCGTCAGGGGAGGACTTTGTGCGTCCGCAATGTCCCTGGCCCTGCCTGTTATCGCAGCGGAATCCGGCGACACAATGGTTGTAACGGCCTCCGCGACCGAGCAAAACCTGAAAGACGCCCCGGCAAGCATCAGCGTGATTACCCAGGAAGATTTGCAGCGCAAACCCGTTCAGAATCTGAAAGATGTGTTACGGGAGGTGCCGGGCGTTCAGCTCACGAGCGAAGGGGACAACCGTAAAGGGGTAAGTATTCGTGGACTGGACAGCAGCTATACGCTGATCCTGATCGACGGCAAGCGCGTCAACTCGCGTAACGCGGTATTCCGCCATAATGATTTCGACCTCAACTGGGTGCCGGTTGACGCCATCGAACGAATCGAAGTGGTGCGCGGACCGATGTCTTCTCTTTACGGTTCCGATGCGCTGGGCGGCGTGGTGAACATTATCACCAAAAAAATCGGCCAGAAATGGACGGGCACCCTGAGCGCCGATTCCACGATTCAGGAGCACCGCGACCGTGGAGACACCTACAACGGTCAGTTCTATACCAGCGGTCCGCTGGTGGACGGCCTGCTGGGGCTGAAAGCCTACGGTAGCCTCGCGAAGCGTGAGAAAGACGGTCAGCAGAAATCCTCCACCACGGCGAGCGGTGAAACGCCGCGCATTGAGGGCTTCACCAGCCGCGATGCGAATGTGGAGTTCGCCTGGACACCGTCTGAAAACCACGACTTTACGGCGGGCTACGGCTTCGACCGTCAGGATCGCGACTCGGATTCCCTCGACAAAAACCGCCTTGAACGTCAGAACTACTCACTCAGCCACAACGGCCGTTGGGGCATCGGCAACAGCGAGCTGAAGGTTTACGGCGAAAAGGTGGATAACAAAAACCCGGGCAACAGCAATCCGATCACCTCCGAGAGCAACGCGGTGGACGGAAAATACGTGCTGCCCCTGGGTGAAATCAACCAGCTGCTGACCTTCGGCGGGGAATGGCGTCACGATAAGCTGAAAGATCCGGTCAACCTGACGGGCGGTTCCAGCAGCAGTACCTCGACAAGCCAGTATGCCCTGTTCCTTGAAGATGAGTGGCGTCTCTTTGAACCTCTGGCGCTGACCACCGGCATCCGTATGGATGACCATGATACCTACGGTGACCACTGGAGCCCGCGAGCCTATCTGGTTTACAACGCGACCGATACCGTAACGGTGAAAGGGGGCTGGGCTACCGCGTTTAAAGCGCCGTCACTGCTCCAGCTGAGCCCGGACTGGGTCACCGGCTCGTGTCGCGGTGCCTGTGAGATTGTCGGTAACCCGGATCTGAAACCGGAAACCAGCGAAAGCTTCGAATTCGGTCTGTACTACAGCGGGGAAGAGGGCTGGTTAGAGGGCGTGCAGGCCAGCGTTACCACCTTCCAGAATAATGTGGATGATCGCATCAGCATCAGCCGTACGGCCAATGCAAAACAGGCCCAGGGTTACCCTAACTACGTTGGCCTGAATGCGGACGGTGAGCCGATTTTCCGCTACTACAACGTTAACAAGGCGCGTATCCGCGGGGTGGAGACCGAGCTGAAGCTCCCGCTGGCGGACGACTGGAAACTGACCCTGAACTACACCTACAACGACGGCCGTGATATCAGCAACGGCGGCAACAAGCCGTTGTCGGATCTGCCGTTCCACACCGCCAACGGTACCGTTGACTGGAAGGCGACGCAGGACTGGTCGTTCTACGTTCAGGGCAACTACACCGGTGAGAAACGCGCGCTGACCAGCAGTGCAGCAACGCCGGGTGGCTATGTCATCTGGAATACCGGCGCCGCGTGGCAGGCGACGAAAAGCGTGAAGCTGCGCGCGGGCGTGCAGAACCTGCTGGATAAAGATCTGAGCCGTGACGATTACAGCTATACGGAAGACGGCCGTCGCTACTTTGTCGGTGTGGATTACAAGTTCTGATGAGGCCAGGGTAAAAGCAAAACGGCAACGTAAGTTGCCGTTTTTAGTATTTGTTCCCTCTCCTTATGGGAGAGGGCCAGGGTGAGGGCATCAGAGCGCACACACTCGCACTTACCCAAACAAATGCTCCGCGTGGAAGCGGAGATGATCCTCAATAAAGGACGCGATGAAGTAATAGCTGTGGTCATACCCCGGCTGAATGCGCAGCGTCAGCGGCCAGTCCTTCTGGCGTGCCGCTTCGGCGAGCACCGCAGGCTGTAGCTGCCCGGCGAGGAACTGATCCGCATCGCCCTGATCGATAAGCATCGGGATCGCATTTGCCGAGCTGCTGTCCAGCATCAGCGCACAGCTGTCCCATTCCTGCCATTTTGCTTCATCTTCACCCAGATAGTTCGTGAAGGCTTTTTGCCCCCACGGCACCTGCGTTGGGTTCACAATTGGCGCAAATGCCGACACGCTGACGTATTTTCCCGGATTTTTTAACGCCATGATCAGCGCCCCGTGACCGCCCATAGAATGTCCGCTGATGGCGCAGCGGTCGCTTACCGCAAACCCGGACTGAATCAGCGCGGGCAGCTCGTCGCGAATGTAGTCATACATGCGGTAGTGGCCTGCCCAGGGCTGCTCGGTCGCATTGAGATAAAACCCGGCGCCTTTACCCAGGTCGTATCCTGCATCGTCGGCCACATCATCACCACGCGGGCTGGTATCAGGCATCACCAGCGCAATACCCAGCTCGGCGGCAAGTCGCTGCGCGCCCGCTTTGGTGGTGAAGTTTTCGTCGTTGCAGGTCAGGCCTGAAAGCCAGAACAGAACCGGCGGGTTTTCCGTCGGCGGCAGGAAAATGCTGAACGTCATCGCACAGTTCAGGACGGTGGAGTCATGCCGCCAGCGCTGCTGTCGACCTTCAAAACAACGGTGCTCTTCGAGCAGTTCCATGCAGGGCTCCTTAATGAGAATGCGTATTCATAAAAACCATAATACAGCCTTTTCATTGACCTGTGAGTAACTTTCACTTTCGCCAGACGGCGAGATGCTGCATCATAAATTTACTTTTCTTTAACAATTGGAGCGGTCATGGCGCTGCGTATTGCGCTCAGTGGATTTGTCGTTCTGGTGGTGGCGATGGGGATAGGGCGCTTTGCCTTTACGCCTCAGGTGCCGCTCATGATTGCTGCCGGGCAGCTTACGCTGACCAGCGCGGGTCTGGTGGCGGCGATGAATTATCTGGGCTATCTGGCGGGCGCATGGGATGCCATGCGCGCGCACCGCTTTGTGGAAACGCGCCTCTGGCTTGGCATCACCGGCGCGGTTGCGCTGACGCTGCTCTCCGCGGCGGCGGATAACGCCGTCGTGCACGGCCTGCTGCGCTTCGTGATTGGCTGCATGAGCGGCTGGTCGATGGTACTCATTGCCGCCTGGACCAACGAACGGCTGGGGCAGCTGGGTAAACCGGGCCTGAGCGCCGCCGTGTTTGCCGGGCCAGGGGCGGGCATTGCCCTGAGCGGGCTGCTCGCCGTCTATATCCAGGCGAAATCCCTTTCGGCCGGGGCGGCATGGCAAATCTACGGCGTGCTGGCGCTGGTGCTGATTGCGCTGGTGGCGCGCTACCTGCCGCGATCCGGGCAGCTCCATCGCCCCGGCACCGCGCCGGAGCCGCTGGTGCTGACGGCGGATTTAAAGCGCCTGGTCTGGAGCTACAGCCTGGCCGGGTTTGGCTATATCCTCCCGGCGACATTTCTGTCGCAAATGGCTGCGGTGCGTTTTCCCGGCAGCCTGTTCGCCCAGTTTGTCTGGCCGATTTTTGGTATCGCCGCCGTGGTGGGCATTGCGCTCAGTATTCTTTTACGCCATACCTCAACGGCGAACCGCAGGCTGGCTATCGTGCTGTGGTTACAGGGGGCTGGCGTGCTGGCGGCCTGGCTGCTGCCGGGGATTGGCGGTTTGCTGACGGGCGGGCTGCTGGTGGGCGGCGGTTTTTTGTGTGCCGTGCAGCTCTCTCTTTTATACGGCCGCGAGCTGGCGCCAAACCATACGCGCTATATGGCAGGCCTGCTCACCACCGGGTATGCGATTGGTCAATTGATTGGCCCGATGACCTCGGCGTTATCAACCTGGCTTACCCACCGGCTGGAGCCCGCGCTGGGGCTGGCGGGCGTTGCGCTGTTCGTCGGCGGAGCGCTGGTCTGGAATCGTCACGCTGAAAGGCAACAGCAATTGCAATAATTATCGTCGTGAATACTGGATTATGTGCGCCGCCTCACGCACAATGAGCGCATACTTTTGCCACAACGAGGGCAAAAGACGCCACACCTGCAGGAGAACAAAATGTCATCACTCAGTAAAGAAGCTGCCCTGGTCCACGAAGCCCTGGTTGCGCGCGGTCTTGAAACGCCACTGCGTCCGCCCGTACAGGATTTGGACAATGAAACCCGCAAGCGTCTGATTGCCGGTCATATGACCGAGATCATGGAGCTGCTGAATCTCGATCTGAGTGACGACAGTCTGATGGAGACGCCGCACCGCATCGCGAAAATGTACGTCGACGAAATTTTCTCCGGGCTGGATTACGCCAACTTCCCGAAAATCACCGTCATTGAAAACAAGATGAAAGTGGACGAGATGGTGACGGTACGCGATATCACGCTGACCAGCACCTGCGAACACCACTTCGTGACCATCGACGGTAAAGCGACCGTGGCGTATATCCCAAAAGATACGGTGATTGGCCTGTCGAAAATCAACCGCATCGTGCAGTTCTTTGCTCAGCGTCCGCAGGTGCAGGAGCGTCTGACTCAGCAGATCCTGACCGCGCTGCAAACGCTGCTGGGCACCAATAACGTGGCCGTCTCTATCGACGCGGTTCACTACTGCGTGAAGGCGCGCGGCGTGCGTGATGCGACCAGTGCAACGACCACCACGTCGCTGGGCGGCCTGTTTAAATCGAGCCAGAATACCCGCCAGGAGTTCCTGCGCGCCGTACGTCACCACAACTAAGTCTTACAGGGCAGGAACCATGGAGCGAAACGTCACGCTCGATTTTGTTCGCGGCGTCGCCATTCTCGGTATCCTGCTGCTTAATATCAGCGCCTTCGGCCTGCCGAAGGCGGCTTATCTCAATCCTGCCTGGTATGGCGACATCACGCGCAGTGATGCCTGGACCTGGGCTGTCCTCGATCTCTTCGCGCAGGTTAAATTTCTCACGCTGTTTGCCCTGCTGTTTGGTGCAGGTCTGCAACTCCTCCTCAAACGCGGTACGCGCTGGATCCAGTCGCGCCTGACGCTGCTGGTTCTCCTCGGCTTTATCCACGGCCTGTTCTTCTGGGACGGCGATATTCTTCTCGCGTATGGGTTAGTCGGGCTCATCTGCTGGCGTCTGATTCGCGATGCGCACAGCGTAAAAAGCCTGTTTAACACCGGCGTGATGCTCTATGTCATGGGGCTTGGGGTCCTGCTGCTGCTGGGGATGATCTCCGGCGAGGCGACGAACCGTTCCTGGATCCCGGATGCCGCTAACCTGCAGTACGAACAGTACTGGAAGCTGAAAGGCGGTACGGAAGCGATAAGCAACCGCGCGGATATGCTGGGGGATAACCTCCTTGCGCTGGGCGCGCAATACGGCTGGCAGCTGGCGGGCATGATGCTGATGGGGGCGTCACTGATGCGCACCGGCTGGCTGAAAGGGGAGTTCAGCCTGCGTCACTATCGGCGAACGGGTGTCGGGCTGGTGCTGATCGGCGTGCTGATTAACCTCCCGGCGGTAATCACGCAGTGGCATATCCACTGGGATTACCGCTGGTGCGCGTTCCTGCTCCAGGTGCCGCGCGAACTGAGCGCGCCGTTCCAGACCATCGGCTACGCGGCGCTGATCTATGGCTACTGGCCAACGCTTTCCCGCCTGTGGATCGTCAGCGCTATCGCCTGCGTGGGCCGCATGGCGTTGAGCAATTACCTCCTGCAAACGCTGATATGCACCACGCTTTTCTATCGCTTTGGCCTGTTTATGAAATTCGACCGCCTCACGCTGCTGGCGTTTGTTATTCCGGTCTGGGTGATTAACCTGGCGTTTTCTGTTCTCTGGCTACGCTATTTCCGCCAGGGACCGCTGGAGTGGGTGTGGCGTCAGTTAACCGCACATGCTTCAGGGGTATCATTGAGGAACACATCCAGATAACGATCTGGATCACAATCATTAACAAAACGGATGTAAGCGTTTTCATGAGTGTGAGCTTCTTCACGTAGTCCCCTTTCTCTCGCTGCCAAAATAGCCACCTTGCTAAACACAGGGGGTGTCTGTGAGTTGCTGCAATCCTTTGAAGGATGGTGAATATGATCACCATTCGTGACGTCGCCCGTCAGGCGGGCGTTTCTGTGGCTACCGTCTCACGCGTGCTGAACAATAGCGCGCTGGTCAGCCCTGAAACCCGTGAAACCGTAATGAAAGCCGTGACCCAGCTCGGGTACCGGCCAAATGCCAATGCCCAGGCGCTTGCGACGCAGGTCAGCGACACCATCGGCGTGGTGGTAATGGATGTATCGGATGCCTTTTTCGGCGCGCTGGTCAAAGCGGTCGACGTGGTCGCCCAGCAGCATCAGAAATATGTCCTGATCGGCAATAGCTATCATGAGGCGGAAAAGGAGCGACATGCCATTGAAGTGCTGATCCGCCAGCGCTGTAACGCCTTGATTGTCCATTCAAAAGCCTTGAGCGATGAAGAGCTAACCGGCTTTATGGATCAGATCCCGGGCATGGTGTTGATCAACCGCATCGTCCCCGGCTATGCCCATCGCTGCGTCGGGCTGGATAACGTCAGCGGCGCCATGATGGCGACGAAAATGCTCATCAACAACGGGCATCAGCGGATCGGCTATCTGGCCTCCAGCCATCATATTGAAGATGACGACCTGCGGCGCGAGGGGTGGCAAAACGCCCTGAAAGAGCACGGCATTACGCCGTCAGAAAGCTGGACAGGCACCGGTACACCGGACATGCAGGGCGGTGAGGCGGCGATGGTGGAGCTGCTGGGCCGCAACCTGCAGCTTACTGCGGTGTTTGCCTATAACGACAGCATGGCGGCAGGCGCCCTGACGGCGCTGAAAGATAACGGCATTGCGGTGCCACAGCATTTATCACTCATTGGTTTTGATGATATCCCGATTGCCCGTTACACCGACCCGCAGCTGACAACGGTGCGTTACCCCATTGCTTCTATGGCGAAACTGGCGACTGAGCTGGCGTTACAGGGGGCTGCAGGGCTGCTGGATCCGGGCGCAACGCACTGTTTCATGCCGACTTTAGTGCGTCGGCACTCCGTCGCGGCCCGGCAAATTGTGGTTCCGATCACTAACTGATTACTTGAGGTGATGTAACCGTTTTCAATCTGTGAGTAAATTCACAGTATCTTAACAAGGCGCTGACTATGATGTCAGCGTTTTAGGGGCTGAAACGCTATGTAACGGTGATTATTCACTTTCACTATAGCCAATGTGCCGCAAACAACGAATAAAACGCATTTCTGGAGCGTTACCGAACACGGAAGATAGAAATTTTATAAGTGAACTTCGGCTGTCAGTAACGTTTTATTAACACCTGCCCGCCGATCGTTATTCACAAGAACTACCCTGCATAAAAAAAACCGGAGATACCATGAATAAGAAGGTGTTGACCCTGTCTGCCGTAATGGCAAGCATGCTTTTTGGTGCAGCAGCGCACGCTGCGGATACCCGTATTGGTGTGACCATCTATAAATACGACGACAACTTCATGTCTGTTGTACGTAAAGCTATTGAGAAAGATGCGAAAGCAGCGCCAGACGTTCAGCTGCTGATGAACGACTCCCAGAACGACCAGTCCAAACAGAACGACCAGATCGACGTTCTGCTGGCGAAAGGCGTGAAAGCCCTGGCCATCAACCTGGTTGACCCGGCTGCAGCAGGCACGGTTATTGAAAAAGCGCGCGGCCAGAACGTGCCAATCGTCTTCTTCAACAAAGAACCTTCCCGTAAAGCGCTGGATAGCTACGACAAAGCGTATTACGTCGGTACCGACTCCAAAGAGTCCGGTATTATTCAGGGCGATCTGATCGCGAAACACTGGGCGGCGAACCCGAACTGGGACCTGAACAAAGACGGTCAGATTCAGTTCGTGCTGCTGAAAGGCGAACCCGGCCACCCGGATGCTGAAGCCCGTACCACTTACGTTATCAAAGAGCTGAACGACAAGGGTCTGAAAACCCAGCAGCTGGCGTTAGATACCGCGATGTGGGATACCGCTCAGGCGAAAGATAAGATGGACGCGTGGCTGTCCGGCCCTAACGCGAACAAAATCGAAGTGGTTATCGCCAACAACGATGCGATGGCAATGGGTGCGGTAGAAGCGCTGAAAGCACACAACAAATCCTCCATCCCGGTATTCGGCGTAGATGCACTGCCAGAAGCGCTGGCGCTGGTTAAATCCGGTGCGATGGCCGGTACCGTTCTGAATGATGCCAACAACCAGGCGAAAGCGACCTTCGATCTGGCGAAAAACCTGGCCGATGGCAAAGGCGCGGCTGATGGCACCAGCTGGAAAATTGAAAACAAAATCGTTCGCGTACCTTACGTGGGCGTAGACCAGTCCAACCTGGCTGAGTTTATCGGTAAATAAGTTAGCGGTACTGTCTCCACTGGGCGCAATTCGTTGCGCCCTTTTATAACGCGATATGCGAGGCCAACAAGGTATAATTATGGTCAGCACAAATACTCAGTCATCCGGTGAATACCTGTTGGAAATGAGCGGTATCAACAAGTCATTTCCCGGCGTTAAGGCACTCGATAATGTTAATTTAAAAGTTCGTCCTCACTCTATTCATGCCCTGATGGGGGAGAACGGTGCGGGTAAATCAACATTATTAAAATGTCTTTTTGGGATCTATCAAAAAGATTCTGGCAGCATTCTTTTTCAGGGGAAAGAGATCGATTTCCATTCAGCGAAAGAAGCACTGGAAAACGGTATCTCGATGGTTCATCAGGAATTAAACCTGGTGCTGCAGCGTTCAGTCATGGATAACATGTGGTTGGGGCGTTATCCAACCAAGGGTGTCTTTGTCGATCAGGACAAAATGTATCGCGACACCAAAGCGATTTTTGATGAGCTGGATATTGATATCGATCCGCGCGCACGCGTGGGAACATTATCCGTCTCCCAGATGCAGATGATCGAAATCGCCAAAGCGTTCTCCTATGATGCGAAAATCGTCATTATGGACGAACCGACATCGTCATTAACGGAAAAAGAGGTTAATCACCTTTTTACCATTATTCGTAAGCTAAAAGATCGCGGCTGCGGCATTGTGTATATCTCCCACAAAATGGAAGAGATCTTCCAGCTGTGCGATGAGATTACCATTCTGCGCGACGGTCAGTGGATTGCTACGCAGCCGCTGGAAGGGCTGGACATGGACAAGATCATCGCCATGATGGTCGGCCGTTCCCTGAACCAGCGCTTCCCGGACAAAGAAAACAAGCCGGGCGAAGTGATCCTGGAAGTGCGTAATCTGACCTCGTTACGTCAGCCGTCTATTCGCGATGTCTCCTTCGACCTGCATAAGGGCGAAATCCTGGGGATTGCCGGTCTGGTCGGGGCAAAACGTACCGATATCGTGGAAACCCTGTTCGGTATCCGTGAGAAAGCCGAAGGCACTATTACGCTGCACGGTAAGAAAATTAACAACCACAACGCCAACGAAGCCATTAATAATGGTTTTGCGCTGGTGACGGAAGAGCGTCGTTCGACCGGTATTTATGCCTATCTGGATATTAACTTCAACTCGTTAATTTCTAACATTCGCAATTACAAAAACAAAGTCGGGCTGCTGGATAACTCCCGCATGAAGAGCGATACCCAATGGGTTATTGACTCCATGCGCGTGAAAACGCCAGGACACCGCACCCAAATTGGTTCTCTGTCAGGCGGTAACCAGCAGAAAGTCATTATCGGACGTTGGTTATTAACCCAGCCAGAAATTCTGATGCTGGATGAACCGACCCGCGGCATTGACGTCGGCGCGAAGTTTGAAATTTATCAGCTGATTGCCGAGCTGGCGAAAAAGAATAAAGGGATCATTATTATTTCTTCCGAAATGCCGGAATTGTTAGGGATCACGGATCGTATTCTGGTTATGAGCAATGGTCTCGTTGCCGGTATTGTTGACACCAAAACGACAACGCAAAACGAAATTTTGCGTCTTGCGTCTTTGCACCTTTAAGATCAGGGGCTCCTCATGAGTGCGTTAAATAAAAAAAGTTTTCTCACTTACCTGAAAGAAGGCGGTATTTACGTTGTTCTTTTAGTACTGCTGGCTATCATCATTTTCCAGGACCCTACGTTCTTAAGCCTGCTGAACCTGAGTAACATTCTGACCCAGTCCTCCGTGCGTATTATCATTGCGCTGGGCGTGGCGGGTCTGATCGTAACCCAGGGGACGGACCTTTCTGCCGGTCGCCAGGTGGGTCTGGCGGCGGTTATCGCGGCAACCCTGCTGCAGTCGATGGAAAACGCCAACAAGGTCTTCCCGGAAATGGCCACCATGCCGATTTTCGTGGTGATCCTGATTGTCTGCGCCATCGGTGCGGTGATTGGTCTGATCAACGGTATCATCATCGCCTACCTGAACGTGACGCCGTTTATCACCACGCTGGGTACGATGATCATCGTTTACGGTATCAACTCCCTGTACTACGACTTTGTCGGTGCTTCCCCAATCTCGGGTTTTGACAGCGGCTTCTCGACCTTTACGCAAGGGTTCATCGCGCTGGGCAGCTTCCGCCTGTCGTATATCACCTTCTATGCGCTGATTGCGGTGGCCTTCGTCTGGATCCTGTGGAACAAAACGCGCTTTGGTAAAAACATCTTCGCTATCGGCGGTAACCCGGAAGCGGCGAAAGTCTCCGGCGTGAACGTTGCCCTGAACCTGCTCATCATTTATGCCCTGTCCGGCGTGTTCTACGCCTTCGGCGGGATGCTGGAAGCGGGCCGTATCGGCTCTGCAACCAACAACCTTGGCTTCATGTACGAGCTGGATGCAATCGCAGCCTGCGTGGTGGGCGGCGTCTCCTTCAGCGGCGGCGTGGGTACGGTACTGGGCGTGGTGACCGGTGTGATCATCTTCACCGTCATCAACTACGGCTTGACCTATATCGGCGTGAACCCGTACTGGCAGTACATCATCAAAGGCGCCATCATTATCTTCGCGGTCGCGCTGGATTCACTGAAGTACGCGCGTAAGAAGTAATTGCTCCTCGCGATATCCGGCCCGCTCATCGAGCGGGCTTTTTTATGACTTATGCCAGCAGTGACTCCTCTCGGGTCACGATGCGCTCAAACCAGTCGAGTTCAGAGAGCTTGCAGGCGACCCACTGTTCGGAAAAGGCGTCGCCCAGGCTGTCGGTGAGGTACTGACAGCGGGCAAAGGTCTCAATCGCCTCCTGTTGAAACAGCGGCAGTTCGGGACGATCGTGCTGCGGTTCGGGCAAATCCTCGTCGTCGGTCTTTTCCAGCCCGTACAGCATGCCGGTCAGGATAGTGGCTGCCACCAGATAGGGATTGGCATCGGCCCCGGCCAGCCGGTACTCGATACGACGGTTGCGGTCATCCGAGCAGGGAATACGCAGGGCGGCGGAGCGGGTGTTATAGCCCCAGGAGTTAAATACGGGCTCCGTCAGGTTTTTACGCAGGCGACGAAACGCGTTGACGCCCGGCGCAAGAATGGCGACGGAGGCGGGCATCAGCGCCAGCTGCCCCGCGATGCACAAACGCATCATGCTGTTAAGCGCGTTCACCGGGGAAGCAAAGACGTTTTCGCCGTGACGATTGTTCAGGCTGAAATGGAAGTGCAAACCGCTGCCGGACAGCTGGCTGAAAGGCTTCGCCATAAAGTTGGCCTGCAGGCCGTGCTTTTCGGCAACGTAACGGGTCAGGCGACGAAGCGCCAGCACGTTATCGCAGACCTCAACGACGCGATGGCTGTGCTTCAGGTTTAATTCGTACTGACCGGACTCGGCTTCCGCCACGATCCCGGACAGCGGGATGCGCTGCAGGTGCGCCAGCTGTTCCAGCTCGTCAAACAACGCCGCGTGGGCCGTCGTAGTATCCATGTGAAAACAGCCCTGATTTTGTGGATCCCGATCTTCATGCCCTGTCAGATAGAACTCGATTTCCGGGGCAATCACCGGGAAGAGGCCGTGCTGGTGGAAGCGGGCCAGCACGTTCTGCAGTATCACGCGCGGCTCAAGCGGGCAGGGGGTGTCGTCGCTGTCTTTCATCGTCAGCAGGATCTGCGCGTTGTGCTGCGGATCTTGCGGGCAGGGGCGCAGGGAGCCGGCGACAGGAACGCAGAGTCGGTCCGGCTCATCATGCAGCGGGGCGGCGATTTTTCCTTTCTGATCCATCGAGTAGACCGAAAGGGGAAAATAACAGCCTTTTTCCAGGCTCAGCATGCTCTCCACCGACAGACGCTTGCCGCGCATCGTGCCGTTGATATCGTTCAGGTAAACGTCAATGTGTTTCGTCTGCGGGTAACGTTCCAGATAATCCGCTACTTCCACTGAAATGTTGTGCTGCAGGGCGTCAATTTTTTCATCAAGCCAGAGACCGGAATTGAGTGCGCCAGGAAGTGATAAACCGGGAAAGTTAAAATACGGACGGAGACTTTTGAGGAAAAACGCATTCATTATTGAGTTCATAGTCATTCTTCAATGAAGCCGTAGCGGCAGTGAACTCAGCTTAAAAGAGCCGACGTAAAGGGGGGATAAAAAGCGTCAGGCCCGGCGTAAAGAAAGTATAAAGGCGGTCCTGTTATTTCTCCTTTTTCTGCATATCCAGCAGCTGCTCGGGCGTGACGGCCGGGTAACCCTGCGCGTCTTCCGGCACTTCGTGCATCGCCGGAATCGGCACCAGCGGGCCTAAAAAGCGCGGTTCGCGTTTGAATATATACAGATCGGCCAGGGCGCCAAAGCGCGCGCCGAACTCACGGACGCGCACGCTCAGCATGTCCTTTGGCGACGGCACCGCGTAACACTGCGCCTGAATGCCCATATGCAGCGCGATAAACAGCGCACGCTCGCAGTGGAAGCGCTGGGTGATGATGATGAAGTCGTTGGTATCGAAGACTTTACGCGTGCGCACGATGGAGTCCAGGGTGCGGAATCCGGCGTAGTCGAGCACGATATCGGCAGGGTCCACGCCCGCGGCAATCAGGTCCTTACGCATCGTCACCGGTTCATTGTAGCTTTGCAGCGCGTTATCGCCGCTCAGCAGCAGGTAGTTCACCTTGCCGCTGTTGTAGGCGTTCAGCGCGCCCTGAATGCGGTAACGGTAATACTGGTTGATCACGCCGGTGCGGTAATACTTGGCGGTGCCGAGCACCACGCCAACCTGACGATAGGGCAGGTCCTGCAGGTCATCAAAGATGTAGGGGGCGGTTTTCCAGCTCATCCAGCGGTCGAGACCCAGCACGATCAACAGCAGTATGCCGACCAGGACAGACAGGCTGTAAAAAACGCGCTTTAACATGGAGATGGCTCGTTCGTGGATGAAATTTAACTCAGGCTACTTTACCCGCCTGGTTAGCGCAAGAAACAGCGACTCAACTGAGGGGTTTTTCAGCAAACTGGCGGGCATTTCTGCCCGCCGGAAGGATTACGCAAGCAGTACGCGGTCAATCGTCGTGCAGCCCAGCGCTTTAAGCGTCGCGGCGGTCGCATCCCACTGAATCAACGGCGCATCGGCAATTTCTGCCAGAATAGCGCGCTGAATGTCCGGATAGTCATAGCCGTTCAGGCTCAGCAGATTAAGCGCGCCCTGCAGCGGTGGCAGGGTTGGGTTAAACGCGGCGTTTTCCGCGTAGCTGCCGCTAAAGATCCGGCCATCGCGGCACTGCAGCGCCACGCCGCTCGGGGATTTGCTGTACGGCGTGTGGCTTTTGTTCGCCGCGCAAATGGCCGCCTGGCTCAGGTCATCGCCGGACAGGGCGTAACCGTGGTCCTGATCGTCCATCAGCAGCGTTTTGATCTCCAGATCTTTCGGACCAAAGGCGTCCGGCAGATAATCCCCCAGCGTATGCGGCGCGCGGCCCGGCAGGTTGATGCGCAGCTGCAGCCCGCTGTTCAGCTCGTTCATAAACTGACGGCAGTGGCCACAGGGGGTATAGTTAACGGTAATGGCGCTCAGGGCTTTTTCACCGCGCAGCCAGGCGTGGCTGATGGCGCTCTGCTCGGCGTGAACCGTTTGCTGCATGGTCGCGCCCAGGAACTCCATATTGCCACCGAAGTACCAGGTTCCGCTGACGCCGCGCGCAATGGCCCCGACGTTAAAGTGGGAGAGATCGGCCCGCGCGCAGGCGGCAGCCAGGGGAAGCAGTGCGAAAGCCAGCGCGTCTTCGTCCAGTCCCGTTGCCTGTTTCAGCATCGTGACCTGCTCAGCGGTCAGCAGGGCGGGGAAGTGTGCATCTGCCAGAACGGGAGCCAAGGCTGACTGCAAATTCTCTGCAAGCTGGGCGAAAGCAGCTTGAAAACGTGGGTGCATGGCGTTTGCCTCATAAAGGTTAATGGATCGGTAGTTTACGGAGCCGTCAGGGCTTTATATGTGATCCACTTCTCATTATGTATGCAACTTATGAAATCAAAATGAAATTTGCGCGACGCATCGCAAATTTTAGCCCATCACCGCCAGAATCAGCGGGAAAATGAACGGGGCCAGCAGGGAGGTGATAATCCCGCAGATCACCAGCGCCAGGGAGCTAAACGCCCCTTCCTGATAATCCAGCTCCGCGCAGCGGGCGGTGCCCAGGGCGTGGGAGGCGGTCCCCATTGACAGCCCCCGTGCCGCTTTAGTGTGAATACGCATCCCGTTCAGCAGGGTGTGACCAAACACCGCACCGAGAATACCGACGAAAATGACGCACATCGCGCTGATGGCCGGGATCCCGCCAAGGCTGCCACCCACTGCCATCGCGATAGGCGTGGTCACCGATTTAGGCAGAATAGAGGCGGCAATCTGCGGGGAGGCCCCCATCAACAGCGCCACCGACGTGCCGGTGATCATTGCCACCAGGCTGCCCACAAAACAGATGGTAATGATGGATTTCCAGCGGGCGCGGATCTGGTGGAGCTGCTCATATAAAGGAAAGGCAAGCGCCACAACGGCAGGCTGCAGCAGGTCGTTTAAAATTTTGCTGCCGGCAAAGTAGCGTTCGTAGGGAATGCCGGTGAGAAGCAGGAACGGAATAATTACCACCATCGCCACCAGCAGCGGGTTCAGCAACGGCATTTTGAAACGTGCGGCAAGCTTGCGCGCGGCGAAGAACACCGCCAGGGTTAACGGCAGCGACCACCAGATATTGGCCATCATTTTTTTGTTTTCTCCCCGACCACGTTACGTTCGCCATGCACCAGATGCGAACTCCAGCTCACCACAAGGAAAACCACCAGCGTACTGACCGCGCAGGAGACCACAATCGGGCCGAACTGGGCTTTGAGCAAATCAAAATACTGCATGACCCCGACGCCGATGGGCACGAAAAGCAGCGCCATGTAGCGAATGAGGACGAAGCAGCCGGGGTTGACCCATTTTGCGGGCAGGATTTGCAGCGCCAGCAAAACGAAGAGGATCAGCATACCGATAATGCTGCCGGGAATGACGATCGGCAGCAGCGACGCGATGAAAATCCCGGCGTACAGGCAGGCGTAAATCAGGACGAATGCGCGCAGATATTGCCAGATAATGTTCAATGATTTGCTCATGGTGATAGTCCTTGCTGAAACGCATTCATCATACAATTAAACCCAAAAATGTGCCACGGATCACATCATGAAATTTGAGCATACCAGACATTCCAGAATGGAACGTCCGGTATCACCGCACAGGGGCAGGCTACAGTTTAGAGGAAAGGGCGTGCGGTGGCGAAGTGACGAGCCAGAGAAATGCCTCTGAGTCAGGCCTCGCGTTGGGCGACGAGTTTATCCAGAAAAGAAAACAGCACCTGATTCATTTCTTGATAATCATGCGAGCGAAGTTTTTCCGCCGTTTCGACAAAACGAAATTCAGCCGCGCGGCGGAGATCGTTCTGCGAATGTTCAATCAGCAGCTCAACCACCTCCGGCGTCAGTTCCATATGACACTGAAAACCGTAAACCCGTTCGCCATATTGCACGATCTGACGGGGGCAGCCCTCGCTGTAAGCCAGCACTTTAGCCTGCGGCGTCAACCCTGGCATGTCGTTATGCCAGTGTCCGACGTTCAGCTCGTGGCCAAAATCCTCAAACAGCGGGTTCGCCTTGCCAGCATCTGTGAGCCTGACGGGAAATTTGCCGATCTCTTTTTCCGGGCTATGGCAAAACGCTGCGCCCAGCGCTTCACCGATAAGCTGCGAGCCCAGACAAACGCCAATCACCGTTTTACCTGCCTCTATTGCGCGGCCGATGAGCCGCATTTCCGCCTGCGCGTCAAACCAGGGGCACTCCTGAAGCGTGGTGGCAGGTGACTGCGGGCCTCCCATGATGATAAGCAAGTCTGTGCTCTGCAGATCCTCGGGTAACGGATCGCCCTGATAAACTCTGGAGTAGCTCATACTACAGCCGCGATTTTCCCCCCAGACTTCATATGCGCCTGGCGCTTCGAAATATTCATGAATGATAAAATGAATGTGCATTGCGTCTCTCTCCGGTTACGTGTACAAGCAGCATCATAAGAGGAAGGGAGGAATGTGAAATGCCAACCGTTATCGATAAAACGCCAATTCACGACGATGCCATCGGATGGTCCAGAGGGGCTATTAGCTATACGCGCGGCGAAGTGGATCCCCCTCACCAGCATCCACAGGGGCAACTTTTGTTTGCCATCAAAGGGGTGATGCTGGTCGAAACCGGCAATAAGCGTTGGGTCATACCGCCACAGCGCGCGCTCTGGATCCCTCCCTTTCAGGAGCATACCTACAGCGTGTTATCCGCAACGGAGCTCCGCGCGGTCTGGTTTAGCCCCGCGCTGATATCGCAATGCCGATCTTTTAAACGGAAAGAAGAGGTTCACGTGATTATGGCGACGGCGTTGTTCAAAGAGCTGATTGCCGGGCTGTTCAGTGCGCAATACCGGCCAGCCAGCCAGCGCAGCATGGCCGTTTTGCTGCTCGAAATCCTCAGCGAGGCGCAGCAGATTTCGGCGGAATTACCGATGCCCGTAGATGAGCGGTTACATCGCGTTGCCTGTGACATCATTGCCAACAATCTCTGGGACGTTTCGATGGAGAGGCTGGCGGAACAGGCCGCGATGTCTGAACGCACATTCTCACGCGCGTTTATCAAAGATACCGGCTTTAGCTTCCGGGCCTGGCGACAGCGCGCAAGGATTTGTGCCTCGCTGGACCTGCTCGCCAATGGATACCCGGTTAAACAGGTGGCCTGGATGCTGGGGTTTTCCGGGCAGGCGGCATTTGCGGCGGCGTTTCGCGCCATTGTGGGGGCAACGCCGGCTGACTTTCTCCCTGAACAGAAGCGCTTCCCAGCGATATAGAGAGCGGCTACTATAGCGCGTCTTTTTTCACAGGTACTGCTATGCGTGTTTTACTGGCCCCAATGGAAGGCGTGCTCGACTCCCTCGTGCGCGAGCTTCTGACCGAGGTGAACGATTACGATCTCTGCGTGACGGAGTTTCTGCGCGTGGTCGATATGCTGTTGCCGGTAAAATCCTTCTTCCGCCTGTGCCCCGAGCTGCACAACCAGAGCCGGACCTCTTCCGGCACGCTGGTGCGTATTCAGCTGCTCGGCCAGTACCCCGAATGGCTGGCGGAAAACGCCGCCCGCGCGGTTGAGCTGGGCTC
This sequence comes from Enterobacter sp. DNB-S2, assembly GCF_019443845.1. Classification (NCBI taxonomy): domain Bacteria; kingdom Pseudomonadati; phylum Pseudomonadota; class Gammaproteobacteria; order Enterobacterales; family Enterobacteriaceae; genus Enterobacter; species Enterobacter sp. DNB-S2. The sequence continues at coordinate 3,771,834 of NZ_CP050520.1, read as the reverse complement.
TTACGGGGTGGATCTCAACTGCGGCTGCCCGTCGAAGCTGGTCAACGGCAGCGGCGGCGGGGCGACCTTGCTGAAAGATCCTGAGCTGATTTACCGCGGCGCGAAGGCCATGCGTGAGGCCGTGCCTTCGCATTTGCCGGTGACGGTGAAGGTGCGCCTGGGATGGGACAGCGACGCGCGGCAGTTTGAAATCGCCGATGCGGTGCAGCAGGCCGGGGCCACCGAGCTGGTGGTGCATGGCCGCACCAAAGAAGATGGTTACAAGGCCGAGCGCATTAACTGGCAGGCGATCGGTGAGATCCGCAAGCGCCTCACCATTCCGGTCATCGCCAACGGTGAAATCTGGGACTACGAGAGCGCGCAGGCCTGTCTGAAGGCCACCGGCTGCGATGCGGTGATGATCGGTCGCGGCGCCCTGAATGTGCCGAACCTCAGCCGGGTGGTGAAATATAACGAGCCGCGAATGCCGTGGGCAGACGTCGTCACGCTGCTGCAAAAATACAGCCGACTGGAAAAGCAGGGCGACACCGGTTTGTATCACGTCGCGCGAATTAAACAGTGGCTGAGTTATTTACGCAAAGAGTACGATGAAGCGCTGGGATTATTTCAGGAAATTCGGACATTACAGACTTCGTCTGATATTGCCAGGGTGATTCAGTCAAAATAATAAGCGTTAAATTGCTCACACTTTTTTAAACCAGAAAACCGTTCTGGTTTTCAACGTGGCGCGACGGTGTTAAGGTGCCACTGTTTTCAACGCAGGATTGTTACTGGCTAACAGGCAAAACCTAAGCGTTTCACAGCATTTTCGCTGTGGAGCGCTTAGGTTTTTTTTTGCCTCTCGTTTACTCAGGAGAGAAATTTGGCTTAGCGCTTTTTACTGATTTTAAAAAAATGAAATATCGACAGGAAATAGAAAAATTTCCTGCGGCCGGTTACGCACAAAATACTCAATCACAGGTTGTTATCATGGCATATAAAAATAAACTCTATGCGCTCGCCTTATTGACGATATCCCCGCTGTCGGTGGCGCAGGACTGGAACGGAACGGTATTAGGCTTTGAAGCTCCTCCGGAGCCTATTCTGGGCGAAATGCTCGGCATACGTAAAATCCTCAACGATAACGGTTTTACCTGGAACCTCGGATATCTGAATGAAATTGGCTGGAACGGAGGCGGTGGCTATAACCACGACTCCCACGTGGCCTATATTGACCAGTTTGCGCTGACCTTCAACCAGGACCTGGAGCGCTGGACCGGTATCCCGGACGCGCGTATCGAGGGGAACATCGTCAACCGCAACCACAATGACGACCTCACCACCAAACGCGTGCAGGACCCGCGCGTTAACTTTAACGACCTGACCCAGGAGAGCTGGGGCGGACAGTCCATTACCCGCCTGGGCTGGCTGACCTTTGCCCGCAGCTTTGACGACCGGCGTCTGACCTGGCGCATCGGGATGATGAACAAGGTGCAGACCTTCGATCAAATCACCCCCTGTGATTTCCAGCTCCTGTCGCAGTGCGGCGGGAAGTCAGCCAACTCGCTGACGTGGAACAACTGGAACGTTCACACCTGGGGCACCACGCTTGCGTATAAATTAACGCCGACGCTGACCCTGAAGGGCGGCGTGATGGAGCAAAATCCCGAGGCCTCCAGCCGCAGCCACGCGTGGAGCTGGTCGACGAAGGGCAGCAAAGGGGTCTTACTGCCGGTTGAAATCGAAGCGCGTCCGCTGATTAACGGCCTGCCGGGCGCGTATAACCTGGGCGTGGTGTTTACCAACGCGCCGCAAACCGATCTCTATCGCGGCAAATCCGGCGGGGCGGGCGCGACGGACCCGAACGGCTTTGATACCCACAGCCGGACCTGGTTCATGTACGCCGGGCTGAACCAGCAGCTTACGCAGCATCAGGATGACCCGAATCGCGGGTTGAGCACCTCTTTCAGCATGAGCCTTGCGGATCAGAGTACCAACTACATGCACCAGGTTTACGCCGCCTCGCTGCGCTACCGCGGGCTTTTTGACGCGCGGCCGGAAGACTGGATTGGCTTCGGGCTAACCTGGATTGATATGAGCAGCCAGTACGCCCGCAACCAGCGCTATATGAACAGCCTGAGCGGCGTGTCGGACTATAACGATCCGGCGTATCACCCGGAGCCAGGCCACTCCCTGAACGGCGAGTTTTACTACCGTTTTCGTCCAGTGTCGTGGCTTGAACTGCAACCGGGCATTCAGTACTGGCACCATCCCGGCGGCGTATCCCGGACGCAGGATGCCTGGGTGACGGAGCTGAAAACTGTCGTGACGTTCTAGCAATGTCGATCCGCGTCACGTTTCTGACGCGTGATGCATTGAGGCTATGAATGAAACTGATAGAGTGCCAGAACTGGATTGTTACTGCTTAGGCAGGCAAAACCTGATTTTCTGGCATCTGCCGGAGGTCAGGTTTTTTTGTTTCTGGGGTTCAGATGAAAATCGCCAAGATACTCAATAATAACGTGGTGGTTGTTCAGGATGAGCGCGGGCGCGAACAGGTGGTGATGGGCCGTGGGCTGGCCTTTCAGAAGCGCGTCGGCGAAGCGCTGGATACCGCGTTGGTTGAAAAGGTGTTTGCGCTGCAAAGCGATGAGCTGGTGCGTCGACTCGGGGAGTTGCTGAGTCAAATTCCGCTGGAGGTGATGACCACCTGCGACCGCATCATCGGGCTGGCGGCGCAGCGGCTGGGCAAGCTGCAGGAGAGTTTGTATATCACCCTCACCGACCACTGCTACTTTGCGATTGAGCGGCAGAAGAACGGGCTGGCCATCAAAAACGTGCTGCTGTGGGATATTAAACGGCTGTATCCGAAGGAGTTCGAATTAGGGCAGGAGGCGCGGGCCATTATTGCCAGACGCCTGAACGTCGAGCTGGAAGAGGATGAGGCCGGGTTTATCGCGCTGCATCTGGTCACCGCGCAGCTGAACAGCGAAATGCCGGAAGTGATGCACGTGACGCGGGTGATGCAGGAGATCCTGCAGCTGGTGAAGTATCAGCTGCAGCTTGAGTATGATGAAGACTCGCTCAGCTATCAGCGTTTCGTCACCCACCTGAAGTTTTTTGCCCAGCGGATGCTGACACGCACCGTGGTGGAAGATGACGATGTCTCGCTGCATACGGCAGTAAAAGACAACTACGCGAAAGCGTGGAAATGCGCCGAGAAAATCGCCCAGCACCTGAACAAAAGCTATCAGCGCGAGCTGACGACCGAAGAAATTATGTTCCTCGCTATTCATATCGAGCGGGTGAGAAAAGAGGGGCGTTAAGCCTCAAAACAGGATTGTTACTGCATCACGCAGGCAAAACCTGAGCGCGGCCTTCGTCAGAAGGTCGTTCTCGGGTTTTTTTATTTTTTGTACTCAGTCAACAGGTGCCTGCAGGCATCGGATGTAAGGAAATCGAGATGGAATACCAGGCTTTAGCGAAGGATATTCTCGGCCACGTTGGCGGAAAAGAGAACATCGTCAGTCTTGTACACTGCGCGACCCGGCTTCGCTTCAAACTGAAAGAGAATCAACGGGCGGATGCGGAAGGGCTGAAGAAAAACCCGGGCGTGATCATGGTGGTCGAAAGCGGCGGCCAGTTTCAGGTAGTGATTGGCAACCACGTCCACGACGTCTGGCAGGCGGTGCGCAATGAGGCAGGCCTTACCGATGACGCGCCCGTCGTAGAAGAGAGGGGCGAAAAAGGGAATCTGCTGGGCCGCCTGATTGACATCGTCTCCGGGATCTTCACCCCGTTTATCGGCATTCTGGCCGCGTCCGGTATTCTGAAAGGGCTGCTGGCGCTGGCCGTTGTGTGCGGCTGGCTCAGCACTGAGAGCGGCACCTATAAAATCTGGTTCGCCGCCAGCGACGCGCTGTTCTTCTTCTTCCCGCTGGTGCTGGGCTATACCGCCGGGAAAAAATTCGGCGGCAACCCGTTTATTACCATGGTCATCGGCGGGGCGCTCACCCATCCGATGATGATTGCGGCGTTTAACGCCAGCCAGCAGCCGGGCGCGGTATCGGACGCCTTTTTGGGCATTCCCGTCACCTGGTTTAACTACAGCTCGTCGGTGATCCCGATTATTCTCGCCGCGTGGGTCAGCTGCTGGCTGGAAAAGCAGAGCACCAGGCTGCTGCCATCCTCGATGAAAAACTTCTTCGCGCCGCTGATCTGTCTGGGCGTGACCGTGCCGCTGACTTTCCTCGTTATCGGGCCGCTGGCGACCTGGCTGAGCCAGATGCTGGCGAACGGCTATCAGAGCATTTACGTTCTGGCACCGTGGCTGGCGGGCGCGGCGATGGGCGCGCTGTGGCAGGTCTGCGTTATTTTTGGCCTGCACTGGGGGCTGGTGCCGCTGATGATCAACAACCTGGCGGTGCTGGGGCATGACTCCATGCTGCCAATGCTATTGCCCGCAGTGTTTGGCCAGGTGGGGGCAGCGCTGGGGATCTTCCTGCGTACCCGCGATGCCCGTCAGAAGATGCTGGCGGGTTCATCGGTAACGGCCGGGATATTTGGTATCACCGAACCCGCTGTGTATGGCGTAAACCTGCCGCTGCGCCGCCCGTTTATCTTTGGCTGCGTGGCGGGAGCTATCGGCGGGGCGATTGTCGGCTTCAGCGATACCCACGTTTACTCCTTCGGCTTCGCCAATATCTTTACCATCGCCCAGATGATTCCGCCGGGTGGGGTAAACGCCACGCTGTGGGGCGGCGTGATCGGCACCGCGGTAGCGCTGGTGCTGAGCTGCGGCATGACGCTGGTGGCGGGCATGCCGGGACGCTCAGCGCCCGAGGCGGTTGCGCCAGCGGGTGAAAACGATGTGCTGGCACCGATGACCGGGACCGTTCTGGCGCTCGACCAGGTGCCGGATACCACGTTTGCCAGCGGCCTGCTGGGCAGCGGTGCCGCGATTATTCCCTCCGATAACAAAGTGGTGGCCCCGTTTGCCGGCGTGGTGGCCTCGCTGTTTCAGACCAAACACGCCATCGGCCTGCTCAGCAACAGCGGGATTGAAGTGTTAATCCACGTGGGTATCGATACCGTGAAGCTAGACGGCAGGCCGTTTACCGCCCACGTGAAGGTGGGCGACAGGGTACAGCCCGGCGATCTGCTGCTGGAGTTTGACCGACAGGCGATTATCGATGCCGGATACGACCTGGCGACCCCGATAATTATCAGTAACAGCGATGAGTATCGTGACGTGGTGACCGTGGCGGCAACGTCCGTCAGCGCCGGTGCGCCGTTACTCAGCGTAAGCCATCAATAACAGGAGAACGTGATGAAAACTTTCCCGGACGATTTTTTATGGGGCGGCGCGGTTGCCGCGAATCAGGTAGAAGGCGCATATCTGGAGGAGGGGAAAGGGCTATCCACCTCGGACGTTCAGCCGCAGGGGGTCTTCGGCCCGGTGGTTGAGCGCGTGGCGGGCGACAGCGGCATCAAGGACGTCGCCATCGACTTCTATCACCGCTACCCGGAAGACATCAAACTGTTCGCTGAGATGGGCTTTAGCTGCCTGCGCGTCTCCATTGCCTGGACCCGCATTTTTCCGAACGGCGACGAGCTGCAGCCTAACGAAGCGGGGCTGGCGTTTTACGACCGGCTGTTTGACGAGCTGGCCGCGCACAGCATTACCCCGCTGGTAACGCTCTCGCATTACGAAATGCCGTGGGGGCTGGTGAAGCAGTACGGCGGGTGGGGCAGCCGCCAGACCATTGGGTTCTTCGAGCGCTACGCCCGTACCGTGTTTGCGCGCTACAAGGAGAAGGTGAAGCTCTGGCTGACCTTCAACGAGATCAATATGTCTCTGCACGCGCCGATGACCGGCGTGGGCCTGCCGGAAACCAGCAGCAAAGGGGAGGTGTACCAGGCGATCCACCACCAGCTGGTGGCCAGCGCGCTGGCCGTGAAGGCCTGCCACGAGATTATCCCGGATGCCAGAATCGGCAACATGCTGCTGGGCGGCCTGATGTATCCGCTGACCTGCAAGCCGGAAGATGTTCTGGAGACGCTGCAGGAAAACCGCGCGTGGCAATTCTTTGGCGACGTGCAGTGCCGTGGCGCCTACCCGGGCTATATGCAGCGCTTCTTCCGCGACAGCGGGATTCAGCTTGAGGTAACGGATGACGACCGCGAGGCGCTGAAATCGACCGTCGATTTTATCTCGTTCAGCTACTACATGACGGGCTGCGTCACCGCGGATGAGGCCCTCAACCAGCAGGCGCGCGGCAATATCCTGAGCATGGTGCCAAACCCGCATCTGGCAAGTTCCGAATGGGGCTGGCAGATTGACCCCATCGGCCTGCGTACCCTGTTGAACGTGCTCTGGGATCGCTATCAGAAGCCGTTGTTTATCGTGGAAAATGGCCTGGGGGCGAAGGATAAACCGGATGCGGACGGCGTGGTGCAGGATGACTATCGCATCAGCTACCTTAACGACCACCTGGTGCAGGTGCGTGAAGCGATTGATGACGGCGTTGAGGTGATGGGGTATACCAGCTGGGGGCCAATCGACCTGGTGAGCGCGTCTAAAGCTGAACTCTCCAAGCGCTACGGCTTTATTTACGTCGATCGCGATGACAGCGGTAACGGCACGCTGGCGCGCAGCCGTAAGAAAAGTTTCTACTGGTATAAAGAGGTGATTGCCACGAAAGGGGCTTCGCTGAAAGCCTGATATTAATGACGTTGCCCGGCTCTGAGCCGGGCAAATAGATTAGAAAATCATCTTGAATACGCCGGTAACCACTAAGAGCCCTATCAGAAATATAATTAAAATAGCCCACAGTAATATTTTCATTCCTTTCTCCCGCTCATGTATGTCCTGAATAAGTGTAGCAGCGTATTTATATTTGGCGTGAATGCATTGAATTTAATCATTCTCTTCGGGAATAAATTTCCGGGTATTAAAATGTATGACAATTTGCGGATTGCCACGCGTTACTAAAAAAATGAACGATATCGAGCGTAACGTGCGCCTTTATTTTTTGAGTGTATGGCGTCATGAAACGTTCTCTTATTTTATCTCTGAGCGCACCCTTCGCTTTTATTCTGGCAGCCTGTGCGCCTGAACATGCCACGGTGTCTCCCATTAAAACGCAAACCGCTGCGGCGTCGGTGAATACGGTTCTGAATCATCAGGACTGGCCGAAGAATGAGTGGTGGAAAGCGTATAACGATCCCCAGCTTAACGGGCTGATTGCGAAAGCGTTGAGCGATGCGCCGGATATGCAGATTGCCCGTCAGCGCATTACGCTTGCCGAAGCCCAGGCCAAAGCCGCAATGGCCGCTGACGGTCCGCAGATTGATTTTTCCGCCGATGCGGAACGCCAGAAAATGTCCGCCGAAGGGCTGATGGGGCCTTTCGCCCTTACCGACCCGGCTGCAGGCACCACCGGGCCGTGGTACACCAACGGCACCTTTGGGCTGACCGCAGTCTGGGATCTCGATCTGTGGGGAAAAAATCGCGCCCGGGTCGAGGCCCGGATTGGCAAAGTGAATGCGCAAAAAGCGGAGCTGGAGCAGACCCGCCAGCTGCTGGCCAGCAGCGTGGCGCGGCTCTACTGGGAGTGGCAAACTCAGGCCGCAGCGGGGGAGCTTCTCGCGCAGATCAAACATGAGCAGGACAACATAATCGGCGCCGACCGCGAGCTGTATCAGCACGGGATCACCTCGTCCGTTGAAGGGGTGGAAACCGATATCGACGCCAGCAAAACCGAAGAACAGCTGGCAGAAGTCAACGGGAAGATGAAAGCCGTTGAGGCGCGTCTGGTCGCGCTGACGAATTCTTCCTCCGTAACGCTTACGCAGCATGCGCTGCCGACGGTTGACGCCGCGTTACCGCCGACGCTCGGTTATGAGCTGCTGGCACGCCGTCCTGATCTCCAGGAGGCGCACTGGTATATCGAAGCCTCCATGAGCGAGGTGGAGGCCGCCAGAGCGGCTTTCTATCCTGATGTGAACCTGATGGCGTTCTTACAGCAGGATGCCCTCCATCTGAGCGATCTGTTTCGCGCTTCAGCGCAGCAGATGGGCGTGACCGCCGGGCTGACGCTGCCGATCTTCGACAGCGGCAGGCTGAACGCCAGCCTGGATATCGCCCAGGCGCAGAACAATCTCTCGGTCTCGAACTACAACAAAGCGGTGGTCGAAGCGGTCAATCAGGTGGCGCGCACGGCCAGCGAAGTCGAAACGCTGACGGCGAAGAACCGCCATCAGCAGCAGGTCGAAAAAGATGCGGCGCGGGTTGTGGCGCTGGCGCAGGCGCGTTTCAGCGCGGGGATTGTTGCGGGCTCGCGGGTCAGTGAAGCCAGGATCCCGGCCCTCAGGGAAGACCTCGCCGGATTGTTGCTGAAAGGCCAGTATGTCGACGCCACGCTGCAGCTGACGTCGGCGCTGGGCGGCGGCTATCATCATGGCTAAAAATGGTCATTATCTATACTTACCTCTTTGCAGTTTTTCAGGAGGTGAGTATGACCAGAGTAGCGATAGTGACCGCATCGGATTCCGGGATTGGTAAAACCACGGCGCTGATGCTCGCAGAGCGCGGGTTTGATATTGGCGTCACCTGGCACTCGGATGAAAAAGGGGCGCTGGAAACCTGCCGCGAAGTCGAAGCGCAGGGGCAGCGCGCAGAGGCTATCCATCTTGATTTAAGCACGCTGCCGGATGGCGCAAACGCTATTGAAACGCTGATTGCGCGTTTCGGGCGGCTGGACGTGCTGGTCAATAATGCGGGTGCGATGACCAAAGCGCCGTTCCTTGAGATGCCGTTTGACGACTGGCGGAACATTTTCACCGTCGACGTGGACGGCGCGTTTCTCTGTTCACAAATTGCCGCCCGGCAGATGGTGAAGCAGGGGAAAGGGGGGCGGATTGTGAATATCACCTCGGTGCATGAGCACACGCCGCTGCCAGAGGCCAGCGCCTACACGGCGGCAAAACATGCGCTCGGCGGGTTAACCAAATCCATGGCGATGGAACTGGTTAAGCACAACATTCTGGTGAACGCCGTCGCGCCGGGCGCCATTGCCACACCGATGAACGACATGGACGACAGCGAAGTGAAGGAAGGCTCAATGCCGGAAATCCCGCTGGCAAGACCGGGCCACACCAGAGAGATTGCCAGCCTGGTGGCATGGCTGTGCGACAGCGACGCCAGCTACACGACGGGGCAATCGTTTATTGTCGACGGGGGCTTTATGCTGGCGAACCCACAGTTTAAGCCGGAGGGGTAGTTTTCCCTCACCCTAACCCTCTCCCAAAGGGAGAGGGAACTAAAAACACCCTCTCCCTTTGGAAGAGGGCCGGGGTGAGGGGAGGAGACCGCACTCACTCCTTATCCCGCGTCTTATCCCGGTGCTTCAGCCATAGCCTGACCCCGATCACCGCCGCAACCACCAGAATCAACCACGCCCAGTGCTTCAGGTGCTGGTCGAGATTATGCAGCCACGGGCCAATCACTTCGCCCCCGACGTAGCCGAGCGTCGTAAAGATCAGCGCCCAGGCTATCGCACCAAGAACATTGAGCGGCAGGAAAATTTTTGGCGGCAGATGGCTGGCGCCAATCAGTATCGGCCCGATAATGCGAAAGCCATACATAAAGCGCGTGCCGATGACGAACAGATAGGGATGACGCTGAATGAGTCGTTGAGCACGACGGATTTTCTTCTGATGCTTTGCGAAACGCTTAAGCAGCGTTGGCCCGAAGCGCAGCCCGAGAAAGTAGAGCAGCTGATCGCCAATCATTCCGCCGAGCGCGACCGCTGCGACGACCAGCGGGAATTTCAGTAAGCCCTGATGCGCGGCGACGCCGCCTAACAGCGTGATGGTTTCACCTTCTGCCACGCTACCGACGACCAGCGCGGCATATCCATATTGTTCAATAAGTGCGTTAATATCCATTACGTAAATGTTATCTCCCTCAGCGTACCTCGTTTAATCATATACCCCATGAATCAACAGCGGGGAAATCAACGGAAATTTCCCACTGTACATAAAATAATCTAAAGCCTGCATTATACTTAAGGTATCGCTGACGGGCCGACAACAAGGGGGCGCTATGAACCATGTCTGGGGACTTTTCTCCCATCCCGATCGTGAGATGCATGTCATTAAAAGTGAGAACGAAACGGTCTCGCATCATTACACGCACCACGTGCTGCTGATGGCTGCGGTGCCGGTAATATGCGCTTTTATCGGAACAACACAAATCGGCTGGAACTTCGGTGACGGCACCGTGGTTCAGCTTTCCTGGTTTACCGGACTCTATCTGGCCATCGTTTTTTATGGCCTGATGCTGGCGGGTGTGGCGGTAATGGGGCGCGTCATTCACTGGATGGCGCGTAACTACCCGCAACGTCCATCGCTGGCGCACTGTATGGTCTTTGCCGGATATGTCGCGACCCCGCTGTTCTTAAGCGGTATTGTTGCGCTCTATCCACTGGTCTGGCTGTGCGCGCTGATCGGTACCATTGCCCTCTTTTACACCGGATATCTGCTGTATCTGGGGGTTCCAACCTTCCTGAATATCAATAAAGAAGAAGGCCTGAGTTTTTCCAGTTCAACACTCGCCATCGGGGTGCTGGTGCTGGAGGCGCTACTGGCGCTGACGGTTATTCTTTGGGGTTACGGATACCGTCTCTTCTGAGTTCACTGCATTGCTGGCGTAAATGCCAGCAATGCAGCATCTGTTCACGATTATCCGCTGGCGACAACGCCCGGTGACCGCTATGATGCCGAAGCCAGCCTGTGTTTATCCGTTGATACAGGCGGTGTACGTCATGACGTGCGTGAATAATTATCAGAAGTCTCACCATGCTGAAATTCCGAGTCTCTTTACTTAGTCTGGCGCTGCTGCTGGGCGCGTCCGCTGCCGTGCCGGCCGTCGCTAAAACGCCCGCGGTGACCGCCGCTGCTGCTCAGCCGCAAATTGCGTCCGGCAGCGCGATGATTGTCGATCTCAACACCAATAAGGTGATCTACGCCAGCCATCCGGACCTGGTGCGCCCGATCGCCTCGATTACCAAATTAATGACCGCGATGGTGGTGCTTGATGCACATCTGCCGCTGGACGAAAAATTGAAAGTGGACATCAGCCACACGCCGGAGATGAAGGGGATCTACTCCCGCGTGCGGCTGAACAGTGAAATCAGCCGTAAAAATATGCTGCTGCTGGCGCTGATGTCGTCTGAAAACCGTGCGGCGGCGAGCCTGGCGCACCACTATCCGGGCGGCTATGACGCCTTTATCCGCGCGATGAACGCGAAAGCCAAAGCGCTGGGGATGACCAATACGCATTATGTTGAACCGACGGGACTGTCGATCAACAACGTCTCCACGGCCCGCGATCTGACGAAACTGCTGATTGCCAGCAAACAGTATCCGCTGATTGGTCAGCTCAGCACCACCCGTGAAGAGATGGCGACCTTTGCGAACCCGGCCTATACGCTGCCGTTCCGCAACACTAACCATCTGGTATACCGCGATAACTGGAATATTCAGTTAACCAAAACCGGCTTTACCAACGCGGCAGGACACTGTCTGGTGATGCGCACCGTGTTTAACGGTAAGCCGGTGGCGCTGGTGGTGATGGATGCTTTCGGCAAATATACCCACTTCGCGGACGCGAGCCGCCTGCGTACCTGGATTGAAACCGGGAAAGTGCAGCCCGTTCCGGCCGCAGCATTGACGTATAAAAAGCAGAAAGCGGAACAGATGGCGACGGCGCAGAACGACTGAGTCGTTTGTGCGCGCTGATGCCCTCACCCCGACCCTCTCCCTGTGGGAGAGGGGAAAAACACTAAAAACGGTAACCCAGGTTACCGTTTTGCGTTTATTCCGGCAGCGTCCAGTCCCCATCGTTGAGCGAGCGCTGCATAATCACCGTATCCCGCCAGTCGCCTTTCTTATACCCCACGCTGCGCAGCTGACCGACAATATCGAAGCCGTGCTTTTTATGCAGCCGCAGCGAGCCGGCATTATTGTTGCCATCGCCTACAACGGCAATCATCTGCCGCCACGGGCCTTGCTCGCAGCGGGCGATCAGCGCATCCATTAATGCCGAACCAAAACCGCGCCCGGTAATGCTGGCATCCACGTAAATCGACTCTTCCAGGGTATAGCGGTAGGCGTGTCGCGGGCGGTAAGGCGTGGCGTAGCAGTAGCCCACCACGATGCCGCGATACAGCGCGATAAGCCACGGCAAACCGCTCTCAGCCACGCTTTTCATACGCTGACGCATTTCGTCGATGGTAGGGGGGACTTCTTCAAATGACGCGCGCCCGTGCAGCACATGCCATGCATAGATGGCGGCGATGGCATGCACATCATCGGGAAGGGCATCGCGCACTTCCAGTTCGGTCTCGGATAAAACATCAACAGCCGACATGATGTGCCTGCTCCTCGTTATAGAAAGCCGGAGAAACGTTCCTCCGGCGTCAGACGGTTACTCTATTACGATTAAGGCGCGCTAAACAATCTCTCAAATTTGGCTATAGGAATTAATCAGACGCTTGCGTTACGCGCTGCTCCGCGTCCGCGCTCTCTTTCCAGTATTTCTTCCGCGTTGTTTTACCAATGCCGGGATTCATGCTGTTTGTAGGGTCATTCTCGCGATAAAACTGCTTAAGTGCGTCAGGGGCTTTATAAAGATGCCCGACGTTATGTTCCGCAGGATATTGTGCGCCGCGTTCACGCAGCAGGGCGAGCATCTGCTCCTTCAGTTCGTGCGGATCGACCCCTTTTTTGACGATGTAATCCTGATGGAAGACATAACACATAAAGTGGCCGTAATAGAGCTTATGCACCAGCTTGCTGTCGATTTCCGGCGGGAGGTGCTCAAACCACTCGGTATCATTACGTCGCAGGGCGATATCCAGCGCCAGAATGTCTTCCACCTCTTCGGAATGCACCGCCTGATAACGGATGGCGGCGCCCGCGGCGGCAAAACGGTGCAGGAACGCTTTGCTGCCCTCTTCAGGCGTACAGGCAAAGAAATCCCCTTCGGCGGTTTTGAAGAATTCGGTCAGCCAGGACCGCGCTTCGGTAATTCCGTCTCCGGCCATTTTCAGCAGCAGGTGGTGCTCATACTTATCGCGCCAGGTTTTCATTCGCTCCGGTAAGTGCGCCGGGAAAACGTTGCCCAGCTTCTGCATAAAGCGGTCGGTGAAGTGGGGTTTGAACAGCGACACTTTCTCCAGCATCGCGTCGGTGCGGCCCTTCATGGTGAAGAAGAACGGCATTTTGTCGGTGCCGAGCTTGTCGATCATCAGGAACGTATCTTTGCCGTAACGCTCGGCGATGTCGTAAATGTCCCGGTGCATGTACTCGCCCGCCACCGGCAGATGGGTGAATTCGCCCAGAATATGACGACGAATTTCGGTCAGAACCTCAGGCTGATTGGTACCAATGTAAAACACCTGCTGCTTTTTCTCCGCCGGGAAGGTATCCAGACGTACGGCAAACACGGCCAGCTTCCCGGCGCAGCCGGAGGATTCAAACAGGCGGTCCGGGTCGGCGTTGTAGCGCGCCGGCGTATCGGCGTCGATATCCCGCACGCGGGTGACGTAGTCGTGATCGTGCGCATGACGACCGTCGTGCTGAACGTCTTCGTCCTTCACGCGATCGTCGTCGAGCTTGCTGAGGATCTGTTCCGGCGTTACGCCGAGATCGATACCCAGATGGTTCACCAGCGTCAGCTTGCCGTTTTCGTCAATACGGGCAAACAGCGACATCTCGGTGTAGGCCGGGCCGCGCTGCACCAGCGAACCGCCGGAGTTGTTGCAGATCCCACCGACCACCGAGGCGCCAATGCAGGAGGAGCCAATCACCGAGTGCGGCTCACGGCCCAGCGGCTTAAGCGCTTTTTCCAGGGAGTAGAGCGTCGTGCCGGGGAACGCGAGCACCTGCTCGCCTTTATCCAGCAGGTGCAGTTTGTCGAGGCGCAGGGTGCTGATAATCACGATGTCGCGATCGTAATCGTTGCCGTTCGGCGTGGAGCCTTCGGTCAGGCCGGTATTGGCGGCCTGCATTAAAATAATCTTGTCGGCGGCGACGCATGCGCTCAGCACGCGCCACAGCTCCAGCAGCGTGCCGGGGAAGACCACCGCCAGCGCCTCGCCCTGACCGGAGCGGAAACCTTTGCGGTAGCGGGCGGTTTTGGCCGGGTCGGTAAGCAGGTGAGAGGAGCCAACCAGGCGCGACAGTTCGTTAATAAAAGTCGTGTTATCGTTTGTTCGAACAGAAGTCATCTTCCACTCCTTGTGGTGGGGCAAATTTCTCGCTGTAAAGCATAGCGCGATTAACTGTTAAGCGGTCGAGTATTCACGAGAAAAATCAGAGAATAACCCTGCAACGTTTCGAGGGTTTGTGGCACACTGCGCTTTTCGCACGGTATGGCCGAGATCGTCCGGCGGTTATTGATGAGAGAGTAAAACGACATGAAATGGCTATGTTCTGTAGGTGTCGCCGTCAGCCTGGCGCTGCAACCTGCGCTGGCAGAGGATTTGTTTGGTAATCACCCGCTCACGCCTGAAGCACGGGACGCGTTTGTCACGGAATTGCTCAAGAAAATGACGGTTGATGAGAAAATCGGCCAGCTGCGTCTTATCAGCGTCGGTCCGGATAACCCGAAAGAGGCCATTCGCGAGATGATCAAAGACGGGCAGGTAGGGGCCATCTTTAATACCGTCACCCGCCAGGATATCCGTAAGATGCAGGATCAGGTGATGGATCTCAGCCGCCTGAAAATTCCGCTGTTCTTCGCCTATGACGTGGTGCACGGCCAGCGTACCGTTTTCCCGATTAGCCTCGGTTTAGCCTCCTCCTTTAACCTCGACGCGGTGAAAACCGTCGGGCGCGTGTCGGCTTATGAAGCGGCGGACGACGGCCTGAACATGACCTGGGCACCAATGGTGGACGTCTCGCGCGATCCGCGCTGGGGCCGCGGTTCGGAAGGCTTTGGTGAAGACACCTATTTAACCTCCACGATGGGGAAAACCATGGTGGAAGCGATGCAGGGCAAAAGCCCGGCGGATCGCTACTCGGTGATGACCAGCGTCAAACACTTCGCGGCCTATGGCGCGGTTGAAGGCGGGAAAGAGTACAACACCGTCGACATGAGCCCGCAGCGCCTGTTCAACGACTACATGCCGCCGTACAAGGCAGGGCTGGATGCGGGCAGCGGCGCGGTGATGGTGGCGCTGAACTCGCTGAACGGCACGCCTGCGACGTCCGATTCCTGGCTGCTGAAAGACGTGCTGCGCGACCAGTGGGGCTTTAAGGGCATCACCGTTTCTGACCACGGCGCGATTAAAGAGCTGATTAAGCACGGTACCGCCTCCGATCCGGAAGACGCGGTGCGCGTGGCGCTCAAGTCGGGCATCAACATGAGCATGAGCGACGAGTACTACAGCAAATACCTGCCGGGGCTGGTGAAGAGCGGCAAGGTCACGATGGCGGAGCTGGACGATGCCGCGCGCCACGTGCTGAACGTGAAATACGACATGGGTCTGTTTAACGATCCGTACAGTCATCTTGGGCCGAAGGATTCTGACCCGGCAGATACCAACGCCGAAAGCCGTCTGCACCGCAAAGAAGCGCGTGACGTGGCGCGCGAAAGCGTGGTGCTGCTGAAAAACCGCCTCGACACGCTGCCGCTGAAAAAATCCGGCACCATTGCCGTAGTGGGCCCGCTGGCCGACAGCAAGCGCGACGTGATGGGCAGCTGGTCTGCGGCAGGCGTAGCCGATCAGTCCGTGACCGTGCTGACCGGGATTAAGAGTGCCGTGGGTGATAACGCGAAAGTGGTGTACGCCAAAGGGGCGAACGTCACCAACGATAAAGACATCGTCACCTTCCTCAACCAGTACGAGGAAGCGGTGAAGGTCGATCCGCGCACGCCGAAGGAGATGATCGACGAGGCGGTGAATACCGCGAAACAGTCTGACGTGGTTGTCGCGGTCGTGGGCGAAGCGCAGGGTATGGCGCACGAGGCCTCCAGCCGTACCGACATCACCATTCCGCAGAGCCAGCGCGATCTGATCGCCGCCCTGAAAGCCACCGGCAAGCCGCTGGTGCTGGTGCTGATGAACGGTCGTCCGCTGGCGCTGGTGAAAGAGGACCAGCAGGCTGACGCCATTCTGGAAACCTGGTTCGCTGGTACCGAAGGCGGTAACGCCATCGCCGACGTGCTGTTTGGTGATTACAACCCGTCGGGCAAGCTGCCGATGTCCTTCCCGCGCTCCGTCGGGCAGATCCCGGTCTACTACAGCCACCTGAACACCGGTCGCCCGTATAACGCCGACAAGCCGAACAAGTACACGTCCCGTTACTTCGACGAAGCTAACGGCCCGCTGTATCCGTTTGGTTACGGTCTGAGCTACACCACCTTCAAGGTTTCTGACGTGAAAATGTCGGCACCGACCCTGAAGCGTGACGGCAAAGTTACCGCCAGCGTCGAGGTGACCAACACCGGCAAGCGCGAAGGGGCAACGGTGATTCAGATGTACGTTCAGGATGTCACCGCCTCGATGAGCCGTCCTGTTAAGCAGCTGCGCGGCTTCGAGAAGGTCAACCTGAAGCCTGGCGAAACCCAAACCATCAGCTTCCCGATTGATGTGGATGCGCTGAAGTTCTGGAACCAGCAGATGAAATACGATGCGGAACCAGGCAAGTTTAACGTCTTTATCGGGGTGGATTCCGCCCGCGTGAATAAAGGCGAGTTCGAGCTGCTGTAACCTTCCTTCCTTTGCATCCCCCGGCTTCCGGGGGATGCGTCTTACGTTATGCTAAAAAGGCATTTTGCCGGGTAAATCCGCTGTTTTAAGCTACGCTTTTCTCTCAAGCCTCTGAAAAAGGCGATAAAAAAATGAGGATAGCGGAATGACGATTGCAAAGGGGATGTTGGGATCTGCGGTGCTGCTGGCGGCGCTAAGCCTGCCGTTACAGGCGGCGGAGCCGGTAAAAGTGGGCTCAAAGATCGATACCGAAGGCGCGCTGCTCGGCAATATTATTTTGCAGGTGCTGGAAAGCCACGGCGTGAAAACCGTCAATAAAGTTCAGCTGGGCACCACGCCCGTCGTGCGCGGGGCGATCACCTCCGGCGAGCTGGATATCTATCCGGAATACACCGGCAACGGGGCATTCTTCTTCAAAGATGAAAACGATCCGGCATGGAAAAACGCCAAAGCCGGGTATGAGAAAGTCAAAAAACTCGACGCGGAACAGAACAAGCTGGTCTGGCTGACGCCGGCCCCGGCCAACAACACCTGGACTATCGCCGTGCGCAAGGACGTGGCGGAGAAAGGTAAGCTGACTACGCTTGCGGATCTCAGCCGCTATCTGAAAGAGAAGGGCGACTTTAAGCTGGCAGCGTCCGCGGAGTTTATCGAGCGTCCTGACGCGCTCCCGGCGTTCGAAAAAGCCTACGACTTCAAGCTCGACCAGGCGCAGCTGCTCTCGCTGGCGGGCGGGGATACGGCGGTAACCATTAAGGCGGCGGCGCAGCAAACTTCTGGCGTTAACGCGGCAATGGCCTACGGCACCGACGGCCCGGTGGCGGCGCTCGGCCTGCAAACCCTGACCGATCCTAAAGGCGTACAGCCGATTTACGCCCCGACCCCGGTCGTGCGTGAGGCGGTGCTGAAAGCCTATCCGGAGATTGCCGACTGGCTCAAACCGGTCTTCGAAAAACTGGATGAAAAAACGCTGCAACAGCTGAATGCCAGCATTGCCGTCGAGGGGCTGGATGCCAAAAAAGTGGCCGCCGACTTCCTGAAACAACAAGGGCTTGTGAAGTAACGGGAAAGGGCTGTGCCAATAAAATGTCATAACCGCGTACTGCTGCTGTTGGCCTGCGTGGCCATCGCGGCAGTCGCGCTGCCGTTTGTGAATGTCGCCCCTAACCGCCTGATGTCAGGGGAAGGGCGCTCTCTCTGGGACGTCTGGTCCTTTACGCCGTGGTGGCTGACGGCGGCGCTGGGCGCGTGGGTTGCGCTTTCGCTCTGGCAAGGGCGCACGGCGCAGTGGCTGACGCTGCTCCTCTCTGAAGGGCTCTTCATCGTGCTGTTCTGGAGCGCCGGGCTGGCGGCGACCCATATGGCGTCGGCGGAAAGCCCGCTGGCGAGAACCACGGTGGGCAGCGGCCTCTGGCTGTGGCTGGCGCTGTGTCTGCTGGCCAGCAGCGACGCCATTCGTCGACTCATCACCAGCGCCGTCTGGCGCTGGGTGCTCAACGCGCAGATATGGTGCATTCCCTTGTTCCTGCTGTTCAGCGGTGAGCTGAACAATCTCTCGCTGCTGAAAGAGTACGCCAACCGTCAGGAGGTGTTTGATGATGCCCTGGCGCAACACCTGACGATCCTTTTTGGCACGCTGATCCCGGCTCTACTGATCGGGATACCGCTCGGCATGTGGTGCTATCGTCATCCTTCACGCCAGGGTGGGGTGTTTGCCGTGCTCAACGTGATCCAGACCATCCCTTCCGTCGCGCTGTTTGGCCTGCTGATTGCCCCGCTGGCGGGGCTGGTGAAGTCATTTCCGGTGCTGGGTACGCTCGGCATAGCCGGAACGGGGTTAACGCCCGCGCTTATCGCGCTGGTGCTGTATGCGCTGCTGCCGCTGGTGCGCGGCGTGGTCGCGGGGCTGGGTCAGGTCGCGCCGGATGTGCTTGAAAGCGCCCATGCGATGGGGATGAGCGCGCGGCAGTGTTTCTGGAAAATTCAGCTGCCGCTGGCGCTGCCCCTGCTGCTGCGCAGCCTGCGGGTGGTGGCGGTACAAACCGTCGGCATGGCGGTGATAGCGGCGCTGATTGGTGCGGGCGGCTTTGGCGCGCTGGTGTTTCAGGGGCTGCTCAGCAGTGCCCTCGATCTGGTGTTACTGGGCGTGGTGCCCACGATTGCGCTGGCGGTTGTCGTCGACGCGCTGTTTGCCTTATGGCTCGCGCTGCTCAGGAGAAGAGCCAATGATTGAATTTCATGATGTCAGTAAAACCTTTGCCGGTCGCCCGGCGGCGAGCCACCTGAATCTGAACTTTGCCGAGGGAGCGTTTTCCGTGCTGATTGGCACCTCGGGCTCGGGAAAATCCACCACCCTGAAGATGATCAACCGCCTGGTTGAGCACGACAGCGGGCTGATCCGCTTTGCCGGGGAAGAGATCCGCAGCCTGCCGGTGCTGGAGCTGCGCCGCCGTATGGGCTATGCCATTCAGTCTATCGGCCTGTTTCCGCACTGGACGGTGGCGCAGAACATCGCCACCGTGCTGCAGCTGGAGAAATGGTCGCGGGCAAAAATCGCTGACCGGGTGGATGAACTCATGTCGCTCCTGGGGCTGGAGCCCGCGCTGCGCGACCGCTATCCGCACCAGCTTTCCGGAGGCCAGCAGCAGCGCGTGGGCGTGGCGCGCGCGCTGGCGGCTAACCCGCAGGTACTGCTGATGGATGAACCCTTCGGCGCGCTGGATCCGGTCACGCGCGGGGCGCTGCAGGCGGAGATGACCCGCATTCACCGCATTCTCGGACGCACGATCGTTCTCGTGACGCACGATATTGATGAAGCTCTGCGCCTGGCCGACCATCTGGTGCTGATGGATCATGGCGAAGTGGTGCAGCAGGGCTCGCCGCTTGAGCTATTAACATGGCCGAAGAACGACTTTGTGCGCGAGTTTTTTGGCCGCAGCGAGCTGGGCGTGAGGCTGCTCTCCCTGCGGACGGTCAGCGACTATATGCGTCGGGAGGAGGTACCGGTGAGCGGCGAACCTCTACAGGCGCAGATGAGCCTGCGGGATGCCCTCTCGGCGTTTGTCGCGCGCCAGTGCGAGGTATTGCCCGTCTCGGACTCGCGCGGTACGCCGTGCGGAACCTTACATTTTCGCGATCTGCTGGCCGGGGAGGTGACGCGTGAAGGCACTGCGTGATCCGCTCCTCTGGCTGGTAGCGCTCTTTGTCGCCTTACTGTTTCTGATGCCCCACAGCGCGGCGCTGTTTAACGCTCTTTTCCCGGGGCTGCCGCGGCCGGTTTATCAGCAGGAAAGCTTTATTAATCTCGCCCTGGCGCATCTCTGGCTGGTGGCGCTCTCAAGCGTCATCGCGGTTGTGTTGGGGGTTGGGGCAGGCATCGCGGTCACGCGGCCTGCGGGCAAAGAATTTCGTCCGCTGGTGGAGACGATAGCGGCGATTGGCCAGACGTTTCCCCCGGTGGCGGTGCTGGCGATAGCGGTGCCGGTGATGGGCTTTGGTCAGCAGCCCGCCATTATTGCGCTGATTTTATACGGCGTATTGCCGGTGCTGCAGGGCACGCTGGCGGGCCTCGCGGCGGTACCGGCGTCGGTGCTGAGCGTGGCAGAAGGGATGGGGATGAGTCGCGGTCAGCGGCTGCGCAAGGTTGAACTGCCGCTTGCGGCACCAGTGATTATTGCCGGGATCCGTACCTCGGTGATTATTAACATCGGGACGGCGACCATTGCGTCTACGGTCGGTGCCAATACGCTGGGAACGCCGATTATTATCGGCCTGAGCGGGTTTAATACGGCTTACATTGTGCAGGGGGCGGTGCTGGTCGCGCTGGCGGCAATCGTCGTCGATCGCCTTTTTGAGCGGCTGGCGCTGTACCTCAGCCGACACCGCCGCGAACAATAAACGAGTATCCTGCCAGCATCACGCCGCCGATACCGCTCACGGCCATCAGGACAAAAAGGGTAATAATGGCCAGTTTGGTTGCCTTCATCATGTGCTCCTGTTGTTAACGGAACAATTATACGGTGAAGCGCAGCTGTTAATGAACCATTAAATGCCGTTATGGCTCATCCGGGCCAAGGGAATAAACCGGGTAACCATTCTCTCGCCATTCCGTCAGCAGCTGCTGCTGCGTGGCGGACGGCACTTCTCCACACCAGACTAGCAGGGTCTGACCGTCGAAAAACTCGGGCTTAAGCTGCGCCAGCGAGTGCGCCAGGACATCCACGCGCCAGCCCTTCTGGGTCGCAATCCACGCTTCCAGCCACAGGCGGGTGGTATCGTGCACGTTCCAGCCGACCACCAGCGCATCTTTTCCGGCTTTGTTCTTCGCTGAGGCAAGGCAGACGGCAATATAGTTGATCAGTACCCCGTCGAGCATGCTCAGCAGCGCCTGCAGGGTGGACTGCTGGCATTGCAGACGTCGACGGAGCGGAATGAAAAGATGGCTGATCAGCGTCTGTGCCGGATAGTCGCGGCCCTGCTCTTTTATCCATGCGCGCAGGCGCTGAAGATTTCCCGCCTGTAGAAGCCGCAGCAGGGTTTCCTGTTGTTCGCGCCAGAGGTGTTGCGTGTCCGGGTCATCATGGCTCAGCAGGGACTTCACTTTGCCGACCTGCACTCCGTTGTCGATCCAGCTTTTAATTTCGCGGATGCGGTCGATATCGGCCTCATTGAAAAGGCGATGCCCACCGTCGGTCCTCTGCGGTTTAAGCAATCCATACCGTCGCTGCCACGCCCGTAGGGTAACGGGATTGATATCACAAAGGAGTGCCACTTCACCTATCGTGTAAAGCGCCATATTCGCCCCCTGGCTTACGCGTTCCCAGCTTAACTGTAGACCCACTTTGGCGAACCAGGAAGGATTGATTGATTTTTGAACAAACAATGCGAAGCATGCGCGATATTCAGAAAAAGGTGTGATAACGGACACGATTTTGCGCTTTTTTGGGATGCTTCAAAGAAAGTAAACCCGCATCAGTGTATGTTACGCGTTTTTAGCGTGTGCGGTTTTGAGTATGTACGAGTTTAATCTGGTGCTGCTGTTGCTTCAGCAGATGTGCGTGTTTCTTGTCATTGCCTGGCTGATGAGCAAAACGCGCCTGTTTATCCCGCTGATGCAGGTTACCGTACGTCTGCCGCATAAGCTGCTCTGCTACGTTACCTTCTCTATTTTCTGCATTATGGGGACCTATTTTGGCCTCCATATCGAAGACTCTATTGCCAACACGCGCGCTATCGGCGCGGTGATGGGCGGGCTGCTGGGTGGTCCCGTCGTCGGTGGGCTTGTCGGCTTAACCGGGGGGCTGCATCGCTATTCCATGGGCGGGATGACGGCGCTCAGCTGTATGATCTCAACGATCGTGGAAGGGCTGCTCGGCGGCCTGGTGCACAGCTACATGATCAAACGCGGCCGCCCGGATAAAGTCTTTAGCCCGCTTACCGCCGGTGCCATTACCTTTGTGGCCGAAGTGGCGCAGATGGCGATCATTCTGCTCATTGCCCGTCCGTTTGAAGATGCGCTGCACCTGGTCAGCAGTATTGCCGCTCCGATGATGGTCACCAACACCGTAGGCGCGGCGCTGTTTATGCGCATTCTGCTCGACAAGCGCGCCATGTTTGAGAAGTACACCTCGGCGTTTTCCGCCACGGCGCTGAAGGTCGCCGCCTCAACCGAAGGGATCCTGCGCCAGGGGTTTAACGAAGAGAACAGCATGAAGGTCGCGCAGGTGCTCTACAAGGAGCTGGATATCGGCGCGGTGGCCATAACCGACCGCGAGCGGCTGCTGGCCTTTACCGGCACCGGGGACGATCACCATCTGCCGGGTAAACCGATCTCCTCAGCCTATACGCTGCGCGCCATTGAAACCGGTGAGGTGGTGTATGCCGACGGTAACGAAGTGCCTTACCGCTGTTCGCTGCATCCGCAGTGCAAGTTGGGCTCCACGCTGGTGATTCCGCTGCGCGGGGAAAATCAGCGGGTGATGGGGACCATCAAGCTGTATGAGGCCAAAAACCGTCTGTTCAGCTCCATCAACCGAACGCTGGGGGAGGGGATAGCCCAGCTGCTGTCCGCGCAAATCCTCGCCGGGCAGTATGAGCGGCAGAAAGCCCTGCTGACGCAGTCCGAAATTAAGCTGCTGCATGCTCAGGTCAACCCGCATTTCCTGTTTAATGCCCTCAACACGCTCAAAGCGGTGATCCGCCGCGACAGCGATCAGGCCGCGCAGCTGGTGCAGTTTCTGTCGACCTTTTTCCGTAAGAACCTGAAACGGCCGTCTGAGATCGTGACCCTCGCCGATGAGATTGAGCACGTGAATGCCTATCTCCAGATCGAGCAGGCGCGTTTCCAGTCGCGCCTGCAGGTGTCGCTCTCCGTTCCGGACGAGCTGGCGTATCAGCATCTCCCGGCCTTTACCCTGCAGCCTATTGTCGAAAACGCCATTAAACACGGCACGTCACAGCTTCTGGGAACGGGGGAGATAACCATTGCCGCCAGCCGTTTCAACCACCATCTGGTGCTGGATATTGAAGATAATGCCGGGCTTTACCAGCCTTCCGCCTCGGGCGGTTTAGGGATGAGCCTGGTGGATAAACGCCTGCGCGCTCATTTTGGCGACGACTGCGGCATTACCGTCGCCTGTGAGCCAGACCGATTTACCCGTATTACCGTACGACTGCCGCTGGAGGAAAACGCATGTTAAGAGTGCTGATTGTGGATGACGAGCCGCTGGCACGAGAAAACCTGCGCGTTCTGCTGCAGGAGCAGCCTGATATTGAGATTGTGGGGGAGTGCGCGAACGCCATTGAGGCCATCGGCGCGGTGCACAAGCTGCGCCCGGACGTGCTGTTCCTCGACATTCAAATGCCCCGCATCAGCGGGCTGGAGATGGTCGGCATGCTCGATCCGGCGCATCGCCCCTATATCGTGTTTCTGACGGCGTTCGACGAATATGCCGTTAAGGCTTTTGAGGAGCACGCGTTTGACTATTTACTCAAGCCGATTGAAGAGAAGCGTCTGGAAAAAACGCTCACCCGTTTACGCCAGGAGCGAACCGTACAGGACGTCACGCTGCTGCCGGAAAACCAGCAGCCGCTGAAGTTTATCCCCTGCACCGGGCACAGCCGAATTTATCTTCTGCAGATGGATGATGTGGCGTTTGTCAGCAGCCGCCTGAGCGGGGTGTTTGTCACCAGCGCGGAAGGGAACGAAGGGTTTACCGAGCTGACCCTGCGCACGCTGGAGAGCCGCACGCCGCTGATCCGCTGCCACCGCCAGTATCTGGTGAACATGGCGCACCTGAAGGAGATCCGCCTGGAAGATAACGGCCAGGCCGAGCTGGTGCTGCGTGCCGGGCAAACGGTACCCGTCAGCCGTCGCTATCTCAAGAGTTTGAAAGAGGCGATTGGCCTGTAAAACTGGTACACTGCGCGCCATTGCATCATCGACATTCGAAGGCTCTATGCTAAGTAACGACATTCTTCGTAGCCTGCGCTACACCCTGAAAGCAAACAACAACGACATGGTGCGCATTCTTGCGCTGTCGGACATGGAATCCACGTCTGCCGGTTTCGATACCTGGATGACCAAAGAAGATGAAGAGGGCTTCGTTCGCTGTCCGGACATTATTCTGTCGGGTTTCCTGAACGGCCTGATTTACGATAAGCGTGGCAAAGATCCGGCCGCGCCGGAGCTGGCACTGGAGCGTCGCGTGAACAACAACACGGTACTGAAAAAGCTGCGCATCGCGTTCTCGCTGAAAACGGACGATATCGTGGCGATCATGACGGAGCAAAAATACCGCGTATCCGTGCCGGAAGTGACCGCCATGATGCGCGCGCCGGACCACAAAAACTACCGCGAGTGCGGCGACCAGTTCCTGCGTAATTTCCTGCGCGGGCTGACCCACCGGGTGCATCACCCGAAGGCGTGATTGCGGAATGGGTGCGGCCTGATGCCCTCACCCCGACCCTCTCCCACAGGGAGAGGGAGAAAACAAAATGCCATAAAAAAAGCCGGAGATTATCTCCGGCTTTTTTGTTATTTCACCTGCTGGCCAGGCTTCGCGCCTTCATCAGGGCTTAACAGGAAGATATCTTTCCCGCCAGGGCCTGCGGCCATCACCATCCCTTCAGAGATGCCGAAGCGCATTTTGCGCGGCGCCAGGTTCGCCACCATCACGGTCTGACGACCGATCAGCACCTGCGGGTCCGGGTAGGCTGAACGGATGCCGGAGAAGACGTTACGCTTCTCGCCGCCCAGATCCAGCGTCAGGCGCAGCAGCTTGTCAGAACCTTCCACGAATTCCGCGTTTTCGATCAGCGCCACGCGCAGGTCGACTTTGGCGAAATCGTCAAAGGTAATGGTTTCCTGAATCGGATCGTCTGCCAGCGGGCCGGTCACCGGTGCCGCAGCCGCTTTAACCTCTTCTTTAGACGCTTCCACCAGGGCTTCAACCTGCTTCATCTCGATGCGGTTGTACAGCGCCTTGAAGGTGTTCACCTTGTGGCCGAGCAGCGGCTGCGCCATGGCATCCCAGGTCAGTTCGGTGTTCAGGAACGCTTCAGCGCGGGCTGCCAGCTGCGGCAGAACCGGCTTCAGGTACGTCATCAGCACGCGGAACAGGTTGATGCCCATGGAGCAGATGGCCTGCAGATCGGCATCACGACCTTCCTGTTTCGCGACAACCCACGGTGCCTGTTCGTCCACATAGCGGTTTGCCAGGTCGGCCAGGGCCATGATTTCGCGCACGGCTTTACCGAACTCGCGCGCTTCCCA
This sequence comes from Enterobacter sp. DNB-S2, assembly GCF_019443845.1. NCBI lineage: Bacteria > Pseudomonadati > Pseudomonadota > Gammaproteobacteria > Enterobacterales > Enterobacteriaceae > Enterobacter > Enterobacter sp. DNB-S2. Next base: position 3,746,298 of record NZ_CP050520.1, on the reverse strand, counting down.
CGCGTCGCCAATGGTGGCTGCCGCGTCGGTAAAGGTTTTGTACAGGGCAGGATCAGCCAGTTCAGCCGCCATCACGCCGTCAAAACGTTTGGCAATAAAGCCCGCGTTACGGGAGGCCAGGTTCACCACCTTGTTGACGATGTCCGCGTTCACGCGCTGCACGAAATCTTCCAGGTTCAGGTCGATATCGTCGATGCGGGAAGAGAGCTTCGCGGTGTAGTAGTAGCGCAGGCTGTCCGCGTCGAAGTGGTTCAGCCAGGTGCTGGCCTTAATGAACGTCCCGCGAGACTTGGACATCTTCGCGCCGTTCACCGTCACGTAGCCGTGTACGAAAAGGTTGGTTGGCTTGCGGAAGTTGCTGCCTTCCAGCATCGCCGGCCAGAACAGGCTGTGGAAATAAACGATGTCTTTACCGATAAAGTGATACAGCTCTGCCGTGGAATCTTTCTTCCAGTATTCGTCGAAGCTGACGGTGTCGCCACGCTTGTCGCACAGGTTCTTGAAGGAGCCCATGTAGCCGATTGGCGCGTCCAGCCAGACGTAGAAGTATTTGCCCGGCGCGTTCGGGATTTCAAAGCCGAAGTACGGCGCATCGCGGGAGATATCCCACTGCTGCAGGCCGGATTCGAACCACTCCTGCATTTTGTTCGCCACCTGCTCCTGCAGCGCGCCGCTGCGGGTCCACGCCTGCAGCATTTCGCTGAAGGACGGCAGGTCGAAGAAGAAGTGCTCGGAGTCACGCATCACAGGCGTGGCACCGGATACCACGGATTTCGGCTCGATAAGCTCGGTCGGGCTGTAGGTCGCGCCGCACACTTCGCAGTTATCGCCGTACTGGTCCGGGGATTTACATTTCGGACAGGTGCCTTTGACGAAACGGTCCGGCAGGAACATGCCTTTTTCCGGATCGTACAGCTGAGAGATAGTGCGGTTTTTGATAAAACCGTTCTCTTTCAGGCGGGTGTAGATCAGCTCCGACAGCTCGCGGTTTTCGTCGCTGTGCGTGGAGTGATAGTTGTCATAGCTGATGTCAAAGCCAGCAAAATCAGTCTGATGCTCCTGACTCATTTCGGCAATCATCTGCTCCGGGGAGATCCCCAGCTGCTGTGCTTTCAGCATGATCGGCGTGCCGTGAGCATCGTCCGCACAGATGAAGTTAACCTCGTGGCCGCGCATTCGCTGGTAACGGACCCAGACATCAGCCTGGATATGCTCCAGCATGTGGCCGAGGTGGATTGAGCCGTTGGCGTACGGCAGTGCGCACGTTACCAGAATTTTCTTCGCGACTTGAGTCATAGTAGGCATTACTTCTTTTAACTGTGAAAAGGGTTTTCGATATTACCAAAAGGGGCATTATTAAGTAAGCACAAACCACGGCCTTTCAGGTAAACTTGTTCATCTAAGGTCTTATTCACAAGAACAAAGGAGTCGGGATGAGTTCTCAATCCCAGGCCAAATCACCGGAAGCCTTACGAGCAATGGTCGCCGGGACGCTGGCTAACTTTCAGCATCCAACCCTGAAGCACAACCTCACTACGCTGAAAGCGTTACACCACGTTGCCTGGCTGGACGATACCCTGCACATTGAGCTGCAGATGCCGTTCGTCTGGACCAGCGCCTTTGACGCGCTGAAAGAGCAGACCAGTTCTGAGCTACTGCGCATTACCGGTGCGAAGGCGATTGACTGGAAGCTGAGCCACAGCATCGCCACGCTGAAGCGCGTGAAAAACCAGCCTGGCGTGAACGGCGTGAAAAATATCATTGCCGTCAGTTCGGGCAAGGGCGGAGTAGGGAAATCCTCTACCGCCGTTAACCTGGCGCTCGCGCTGGCAGCGGAAGGGGCAAAGGTCGGCATTCTGGATGCGGATATCTACGGTCCGTCTATTCCTAACATGCTGGGCGCGGAAAACCAGCGCCCAACCTCGCCGGACGGGACCCACATGGCGCCAATTATGGCTCACGGTCTGGCGACCAACTCCATCGGTTACCTGGTGACCGACGATAACGCCATGGTCTGGCGCGGCCCTATGGCCAGCAAAGCGCTGCTGCAGATGCTGCAGGAGACGATGTGGCCGGATCTGGATTATCTGGTGCTGGACATGCCGCCGGGCACCGGTGACATTCAGCTGACGCTGGCGCAGAACATTCCGGTCACGGGGGCGGTCGTCGTGACTACGCCGCAGGATATCGCGCTGATCGACGCCAAAAAAGGCATCGTGATGTTCGAGAAGGTGGAAGTGCCGGTGCTCGGTATCGTCGAGAACATGAGCATGCACATCTGCAGCAACTGCGGTCACCACGAACCTATCTTCGGTACGGGTGGCGCAGAAAAACTGGCCGCGAAGTATCACACCCAGCTGCTGGGACAGATGCCGCTGCACATTACCCTGCGTGAAGATCTGGACAGCGGAAAGCCAACGGTGGTCAGCCGTCCGGACAGCGAATTTGCGGAAATGTATCGCCAGCTGGCGGGACGCGTTGCGGCGCAGCTCTACTGGCAGGGCGAAATCATCCCGGGGGAAATCGCGTTCCGCGCGGTGTAATTCCTCAGCTCCTAATTGCCGGGTGGCGCTTCGCTTACCCGGCCTACAAATGGGCACCATCACGTAGGTCGGGTAAGGCGAAGCCGCCACCCGACTTTAACTCAACCGATAGTGCATCAAATAATACTCTCCGTCCGGAGAATTACCCGTCGCCTCTATGTGCCAGCCGTGTCGCTGGTAAAACGCAATAGCCCGCGCATTCTTCACCAGGCACTTAAGTGAACCCGTACTGGTAAACGTCTTCTGTACGTGTTCAAGCAACTCATGCCCGACGCCCAGGCTCTGATACTGCGGATCGACAAACAGGTTGTGCAGGAAATTATCGTTCGTCCAGACGGAGGCAAAACCCAGGCGATGACCGTTCTGAACAGCAACCCAAATCACTTCGTCGCAGGTTGCCGCGTCAAAGTCTTCAAGCTGCCAGTCCGCGCTGTCCAGCCATGGCCAGGCTTCACGCCGGGCGTGGAGGTAGAGCGTGCGCAGGAAAGGGCGGTCGCTTTCCTGCCAGGGGCGAATCAGAATTGCGTTAGCGGTGATAGAAAATATCTCCATTGTAGGCTTTGTAGATCTTGCCATCAGCATCGCCGATCAGTACGTAGTTCTCACCCATGTAGGTCCAGTGGGTTCCGGCATCCGGAGCCGGCAGGTTACGCAGCTGGTACTGTTTGATGGTGTACTCCGGCGTTTGGTACTGCGCCGGCGCCGTGTCGCCAATCTTGAATTTCGTAAAGTCAGCGATGAACTCTTGTTCTTCATAGGCCTTGATGCCCGATGGCGCAGCGGCCGTTTGCGGGGCAGCGAATGCGGATCCCGCCAGAGACAGTAATACACCCAGAAGCAGCAATTTACGCTTAGCCATTTTTTCTCCAGTGATATCGTTACAGATACTTTTCGTCTGCAGGTCGTGCAAAGCGGAGCAGACAGTCCATTTTAAGTATCAACGCAGGGTATGTTTGAGAAAAAATGTAACAAAAGTGGACGGTTTTGTGTAGTCAAACTGGATGATGTTTATCATTGTGGTGAATATTTTCTGTGTAATGTATTTTTAATATTTATTATTTCATTCATCAATTCTAAAAATAACTTTCTAAGTCAAAATTGGACTTCTATACGAATGCTTTCTCACTCAACAAGATTTAATATCGTCGTCGGGTGAAACGTACTCACTTACTTTTTAGAAGACTGAGTATTCTCATTGTTTTTACTAGAGAGCTGATGGGTTGCGGTTAATTATGCCATAAACTCATGTTAAGGAAAATAAATAATTAAATTTCATGGTGTTAGCTCGAATCTCTTTGCAGGTTTAACAATAAACATAACGTTAAAAAACTAATATTTATATAAATGAAAAATATAACTGCATTTTCTCTTTTATTTCTTACTGTTAGTCAGTTGGCAGGGTGTGTTTTTTCCTCAGGTCAGAACTTAAGCGTATCCGGGAAAAAAGTCATTTCTGTGGAAGAGAACAATTATCAGCTTGATAAGCGCGTGGAGATTTTTCCACTGACGCCGGGATTAATTGAAAAACTACTTCCGACCGTGTCGAAATCTCAGGCAAATCCTAATCTGGATGAGCAGATCAAAAACTGGGAATACCGTATTGGCACAGGCGACATCCTGACGGTCACCGTCTGGGATCACCCTGAATTAACGACGCCCGCGGGACAATATCGTAGTGCGAGCGATGCCGGCAACTGGGTCAACGCCGATGGTACGCTCTTTTATCCCTACGTCGGTAAGCTGCGGGTGGCGGGAAAAACGGTTTCACAGGTACGTGAAGAGATTACATCTCGACTGGATAAAGTCATTGAGAGCCCGCAGGTGGACGTCAGCGTTGCCGCCTTCCGTTCCCAAAAAGCCTATGTCACCGGAGAGGTCGAAAAATCAGGCCAGCAACCCATAACCAATATTCCGCTGACGGTGATGGATGCGGTTAACGCCGCTGGCGGTCTTTCTGCGGATGCCGACTGGCGTAACGTCGTGCTGACGCATGATGGCAAGGACTCCCGCCTTTCGCTCTATGCACTGATGCAGCATGGCGATTTGATGCAAAATAAGCTGCTTTATTCAGGCGATATCCTGTTTATTCCCCGAAACGACGCGCTGAAAGTGTTCGTGATGGGCGAGGTGGTTAAACAGAGCACGCTTAAGATGGATCGTAGCGGCATGACGCTGGCCGAAGCCCTGGGCAATGCGGGGGGGCTTAACCAAAATATGGCTGATGCAACCGGCATTTTTGTTATCAGGCAGGTAACGGAAAAAGTCGACACGGGCAAAATTGCCAACATCTATCAACTCAATGCGGAAGATGCCTCAGCCATGGTGCTGGGTACGGAATTCCAGCTGGAACCGTATGACATTGTCTACGTCACCACGGCACCGTTATCACGCTGGAATCGCGTGATCTCCCAGCTGGTGCCTACCATCAGCGGCGTTCATGACCTGACCGAAACCGTTCGTTACATCAGATCGTGGCCGCAGTAATGTTCCAGTCAATCTTAGTGGTCTGCACCGGCAATATTTGCCGTTCACCGATTGGTGAGCGGCTGTTGCGACAGCAATTACCCGGCAAGCAGGTGAACTCGGCAGGTATTTTGGGGCTTGAGGGGCATCCGGCGGATGCGGCTGCGCAGGCTGTGGCCCGGCGTCATGGCGTTTCGCTGGAGGGGCATATTGCCCGCAAGGTGACGCGTAACCTGTTGCAACAAGCCGATTTGATCCTGGTGATGGGGCCGGAACACCTCCGTTTCATTGCCACAATGGCCCCGGAGAACCGGGGAAAATCGCTGCTCTTTGGACAATGGCTGGACATCAGGGACATTCCCGACCCTTACAACAAAAGTCGTGAAGCCTATGAATATGTTTTCGAGCAATTGGGAAAAGCCAGTCAGGAATGGGCTCGTCGTTTGAGTCAATAAGGAATGATGCCGTTATGTCGTCTTCTAAATCAGAGAAATATAAGGCTGCGACACCGCAGAATAATGAGATCGATCTTCTTCAGTTGCTTGCTGAGATGTTTGATCACCGGGTGACGATCGCGTGTGTCACGCTCCTGCTCACGGTATGTGCGGGGATATATGCGTTCAGCGCCACGCCAGTTTATCAGGCTGATGCCCTGATACAGGTTGAAGCGAAGCAGAATAACTCACTGCTCAAGAACCTGACTCCGTTCGGGCCCGATCTCTCACCTGACGTCGCGCCGGAACTTTTACTCCTTAAATCACGGATGATCCTGGGAGAAACCATCGATCAATTAGGGTTGACGTACTACGTCAGGCGGCGCGTGTTTCCCGTCATCGGGCCTTTGTTAGAATACGTGCAGGGACGTAAATCCGCTGAAATAACGATTGGCGCGCTGACTATTCCCCTTCTGGAAGGTAAGCCACAAACGCTTTTACTCACCGTACGGGAAAAAGGGCGATATCGTCTTGAGGGAAAAACGCTTGAAGCAGACGGCATCGTGGGGAAAACGCTGCTTAAAAATGGATTATCGCTTCTGGTGACATCCCTCAGCGCAGAACCAGGCACCCAATTTACCCTCGAAACCGTCTCAAGGCTTGACGCCATCAACGCCATTCAGAACAGGCTTACGGTTGTTGAGTCGGCGAAACAAAGCGGTATGATCTTATTAACGTTAATGGGTGAAGACCCCGCCAGGATCGCCACGGTACTTAATACCATTACTGAAAATTTTCTCAGCCAGAATATTGCGCGCCAGGAAGCGAAAGATTCCCGCAGCCTCACGTTCTTACAGGAGCAATTACCTAAGATCAGCCGGGAGCTGGATGAAGCCGAAGCGAGACTGAATGCCTACAGAGAGCAACGCGATTCTGTCGACTTATCTCTGGAGGCTAAGTCAGTGCTTGATCAGGTGGTTAACGTGGAAAACCAGCTTAACGAGCTGACGTTTCGCGAAGCAGAGGTTTCCCAGCTTTTCAAAAAGGACCATCCCACTTACCGTGCCTTGCGGGAGAAGAAACAAACGCTTGAGCGGGAGCGTGCGCGCCTGAATAACCGCGTCTCATCCATGCCTTCCACGCAGCAGGAAATCTTGCGCCTGAGTCGTGACGTTGAATCCGGGCGTACCATATATCTGCAGCTGCTGACGCGTCAGCAAGAGCTGAGTATCTCGCGCTCCAGCGCTATCGGGAACGTGCGGATTATTGACCCGGCCGTTACGAAGCCAGATCCGATCAAACCGCACAAAGCGCTAATTATCGTACTGGGTATGCTGATGGGGTTGATGCTCTCTGCCGGCATGGTTTTAATGCGCTCAGCCTTTAATCGGGGCATTACCTCGTCTGAACAACTGGAAGTGCAGGGGATACCGCTTCTGGCGACGCTTCCGCGCTCGGTATGGCTCTGGAAAAAAACGCACCTGCGCAGGAAAACCCTGTTTGCTTCCCGATGGAAGCACAGGACGTCGAATGTTCCTTTTTTGCCCGTTGACCGCCCGGCAGATATGTTTGTCGAGGCGGTGCGCGGGCTGCGCACCAGTCTGCATTTTACCATGATGGATGCCACAAACCGGATCGTCGTAGTGTCTGGCCCCACGCAGGACTGCGGAAAGACGCTGGTCAGTACTTCAATGGCGTCGATTGCCGCTCAGGCCGGACAGCGAGTGCTGTTTATTGACGCTGATATGCGCAAGGGATATGTCCACAATGTTTTCCAACTGCACAATCATCGTGGATTATCCTGCGTGCTCGGAGGAGCCGTTGAGTGGCAGGAGGCGGTTCAACGCGTCGAGAAAGGCGGTTTTGATGTATTGACCTGCGGACCCCAACCTTCACATCCCGTTGAGCTGCTCATGAGTGAACGCTTCCAGGCCGTAATGTCGCAGATAGACAAACTGTATGACATCGTGATTGTCGACACCCCACCCGTGCTTGCCGTAACGGATGCCTTGCTGATAGCCAGAGCAGCGGCGACCACGCTTCTGGTCGCCCGCTTTGGTAAAACCAGCGTCAAGGAGATCGAGAACTGCCTGAAGCGTCTGCAGCAGATGGGTGTGCAGGTGAATGGCGCGATCCTCAATGATATCGTGAAATCGGCTGCGCTCTATTACAACTCGGGATATAGCCATTACGACTACGGTTATACCCAGGAGTAAACCTGACGCGACATTTCTTTACAGCGTGATGGCGTATTGCCCGTTAAGATGACCTTCGTTGAAACATGAGGTCACAATGGATAACCGCAAAATCAGTCGACTGCGCCGCTGGGCGCGGGAAGGGATCATACTCGTTCTGCTGACGCTGGCCGTAGTGTGGGGTTTTGATCGGTACCGAAAACCGACACTCCCCGCCAGTTTTAGTGCAACCCCGATGCAGAGCATCGACGGCAATATTCACGATATCGCGGCGCTGAGCCAGGAACGCCCGCTGCTGATTTACGTCTGGGCCACCTGGTGCAGTATATGCCGTTACACGACGCCTTCGGTCAATAAACTGGCGAAAGAGGGGGGCAACGTCGTAAGCATTGCCATGCGTTCCGGCGATAACGCAAAGCTTGCGCGCTGGGTTGAAAAGAAACAGCTGAAAATGCCGGTGATTAACGATGAAAACGGTGCGTTGTCGCAGCAGTGGCAGGTGAGCGTCACGCCGACGCTGGTCATTGTGTCGAAGGGTAATGTGGTCAGCACCACGACGGGCTGGACGAGCTACTGGGGTTTAAAATTAAGGATGTGGTGGGTAGGCGTATAAAAATAACCCCTCTCCCGGCGGAAGAGGGGTGCTGTATTACTTAGCCAGAACTTCCTGCGCGGTGCGCTCCACCAGAGACAGCAGGATTTTAATATCTTCCAGCGTCACGGTTGGGTTCAGCAGCGTCAGCTTCAGGCAGGTGACGCCGTTGTGCTCGGTCACACCAACGTTCGCACGGCCGGATTCCAGCAGCGCATCACCAATTTTCTGGTTCAGCAGGGCGATGCCCGCGTCATCCATCTGAACCTGTCCGCGGAAGCGGAACAGAACGCTTGCCAGCTGTGGCTGCATAACCAGTTCCAGAGCAGGCTGCTCTTTCACGTAGGCCGCAACCTGCTGCGCCAGGGTCACGCCGTGATCGATGATCGCCGCGTATTGCTCCTGCCCCAGCGCTTCCAGGCTCATCCACAGCTTCAGCGCGTCAAAACGACGGGTGGTCTGCAGAGATTTTGACACCAGGTTAGGCACGCCGGCTTCTTCGTCGAACTCGGAGTTCAGGTAGGCCGCCTGATAGCGCATCAGCTCATAGTGACGCGCTTCTTTCAGCAGGAACGCGCCGCAGCTGATGGTCTGGAAGAACTGCTTGTGGAAGTCCAGAGTGACGGAATCCACCAGCTCGATGCCGTCCAGGTAGTGACGATACTGCTCAGACATCAGCAGCGCGCCGCCCCAGGCCGCATCAACGTGTACCCAGATGTTCTGCTTCGCGGCCAACTCTGCAATCGCACGCAGCGGGTCGATAGCACCGGCATCGGTGGTACCTGCCGTTGCGACGATCGCCAGAATCTGCTCGCCGTTCGCGTTGCACTGTTCGATTTTCGCCGCCAGATCGGTCAGATCCATGCGGGAGAATTCGTCCGTTTTCACCTGCACGACGGACTGGTAGCCCAGACCCATCAGCGCCATGTTTTTCTGCACGGAGAAGTGTGCGTTTTCAGAGCACAGTACGCGAATTTTGCGCAGATCGCCGACCAGGCCGTCCTGCTGAACGGAGTGACCCTGACGCGCGAAGAACGCATCGCGAGCCAGCATCAGGCCCATCAGGTTGCTCTGGGTGCCGCCGCTGGTGAAGACACCTGCGTCGCCGGCCTGATAACCCACGCGGGTACGCAGCCACTCGATCAGCTTGATCTCGATAATGGTTGCGGACGGGCTTTGATCCCAGGAGTCCATACTCTGGTTAGTGGCGTTGATCAGCACTTCCGCCGCCTGGCTTACGACCAGGCTTGGGCAGTGCAGGTGCGCCACACACTGCGGGTGATGAACGGACAAGCTGTCTTTCAGGAAGAACTCCACGGCGCGTTCAATCGCCGCTTCGTTGCCCAGCCCTTTCGGGTTGAAATCCAGCTTAATACGGTCGCGCAGCTCTGCGACCGTTTTGCCCTGGTACATCTCAGGCTGTTTCAGCCACTGCATCACAGCCTGAGTGCTTTGTTCGATCGCCTGCTGGTAAGCTTCAATGCTCTGCGCAGAGGAGAACAAAATTGGGTTTGAATCAGACATCGTAATCAATAACTCCGGTTACGCCGGGCGAACGCCCGCAGCAAGCAGTGCCTGCTCAAATTTATCCAGGAAGATTTTCAGCTCTTCGTCGCTGATCAGCAGAGACGGCAGCAGACGCAGAACGATACCGTTACGGCCGCCGCGCTCCAGAATCAGACCGGCTTCGAAGCACTTCTTCTGAATCAGTGCAGACAGCTCGCCGTCGCCCGGGAAGCAGCCCATGTGGTCAGCGGCTTCGTGTGGCTTAACGATCTCAATACCGATCATCATGCCCAGACCGCGCACGTGGCCGATAACAGGATAGCGTTTCGCCATCTCTTTCAGCTGGCCTTTCAGCCATTCGCCCTGAGCGGCAACTTTGCCCGCGATGTTCTGATCTTTCAGGATTTTCAGCGTGGTCAGGCCGGTCGCCATCGCCAGCTGGTTGCCGCGGAAGGTACCGGTGTGGTGACCTGGTGCCCATGCGTCAAACTGCTTTTTAATACCGAGAACGGCCAGCGGCAGACCGCCACCTACGGCTTTAGACATCACGATGATGTCTGGCTCAATGCCTGCGTGTTCGAAGGCGAAGAATTTACCGGTACGGGCAAAGCCAGCCTGAACTTCGTCGAGGATCAGCAGAATGCCGTGTTCCTGAGTCACTTTACGGATGCGCTGCAGCCACTCAGCCGGAGCCGGGTTCACGCCGCCTTCGCCCTGAACGGCTTCCAGAATCACCGCAGCAGGTTTACGCACGCCGCTTTCAACGTCGTTGATCAGGTTATCGAAGTAGTACGTCAGCGCTTTCACGCCCGCTTCACCACCGATACCCAGCGGGCAACGGTACTCGTGCGGGTAAGGCATGAACTGCACTTCTGGCATCATACCGTCAACCGCTTCTTTCGGAGACAGGTTGCCGGTCACGGACAGCGCGCCGTGGGTCATACCGTGGTAACCACCAGAGAAGCTGATGATACCGCTACGACCGGTCACTTTTTTCGCCAGCTTCAGCGCCGCTTCAACGGCGTCAGCACCGGATGGCCCGGTGAACTGCAGGCAGTACTCTTTGCCCTGACCAGGCAGCAGAGAGAGCAGGTATTCAGAAAACGCGTCTTTAAGAGGCGTAGTCAGATCCAGGGTATGTAACGGCAAGCCGCTGGTAATGACATTTTGGATGCTTTTCAGCACATCAGGATGGTTATGGCCAAGCGCAAGGGTCCCCGCGCCTGCTAAACAGTCAAGGTATTCTTTATTATCTGCATCGGTGATCCACACGCCTTCTGCTTTAGTGATGGCTAAAGGCAGTTTGCGCGGATAACTCCTGACGTTAGATTCAAACTCGGCCTGACGGGCCAGATAGGTTTCGTTGCTTTTGTGGGCATCTACGGTGTCAATACGGACTTTATCCGTCATCATATCACTCCTACAACCGCCGCTTCGTTATGAGCCACGATTGAATAAAAAGTTAAAAAACAGATGGGGGCCTGAAAAAAACGCCGCCAATATAGAGCCTTTTGCCACGGGGCTCAATGGTTAATTTGTTTACTGTTTTGTGACATGGCGCTCAGGGGAGGGGATATCCCCTTTTTAAGAAAGAAAATTGCACTTTATGGTAAAGAAAAACAGAATGTTACGTGTGTTCTGCCCTGACTGTAAATTCATAAAAAAGAGTGTGACAAATCGTGCCATTCGCTGACCGAAAAGGAGGCAGACTGCCTCCTTGTTCGCTTTATTTCTGCGACACCTGCAAAATGCCGTGGTTACGCCCCGTCGTCTTATTCCAGGACGCCGCCGTAATGCCGTTCTCATCAATGCTTAGCGATATAACAAAACCATTACCGTGGATCTCATAGAAATGAGCATTCAGACGCTTAACGGTGGCCTTTTTGCCGTTAATGGTGGCGTTAAAAAAGCCATTTGAAATCGTGGCGTTAACCGCATCCGATGTAAAAGTGGCTTCACGCAAAGGGTCGTGGCCCGCAGCTGTTGCGTGCTGCGCCGCATTTTGGGCTTTTGTTTTGTGGATATCACAAGAGCCGTCATTCGCGTTCATCTCAGTACATCCTGAACGTTCTAATTGAGCACGATAGTGCGCGTTAATCGCATGAGCCGGTGTTGTCGCTACCGTTAACATCAGTGCAATCCATATTAATTGAGTTTTCATGGCTAAACTTTTGTTCACCTTATAAAACGTACAGATAATAGGAGACGTACATCATGCCGATCCAAATACCGACGCCAATGAGCATCAGATACAGGGTCGCTGAAATAATGATATGTCTGAGCATGTTTTTTCTGTCATCGCTATTCTTGCCGGAGGCAAGGGGGTTATTAACGTAATGGCGCCGGTTAATAATGCTTAAGTTCTATATCGTTAAAAGCCCATTCCGACGCCAACTGACGCTCCCATATTATTGGCGGTATCATCAGAGAAGCTCACTTTCGCGATCACATGTGAACTAAAGTTAACGGATGCCCCAACGGCAAGGGCGCTTTCACTATTGTATGTGGCTCCGCCAGCAGAGAACATAACATGCTGATTCGTTTGTACCTGCGGTAATCCTGCCATCGCCATGGCACCTGAAATGCCGGCGTTGGCTTGCTTCTTATTATTATCTACTTCATCGTGCAGTGATTTAAATTGCTGGTTGGTATTGTTATTCATTGCCTGTAACGTCTGTTTCGTTGCCAGCAGATCCTGTGCGGTGGCGGTAACTGCCTGGGTATTATTAGCCACTTTAGTTTGTGTTGCTGCGTCTACCTGCATGTGCGTCACGGTGGTCGTCACGCCATCTTTACCATCTTTGCCATCTACGCCGTTAGTGGGTTTAGGGGCATTTTCCAGGCTATCAAGACGGTTATCTTGCACTTTGTTAACGTTTTCCATATTGATAATTTCTGTGCCGTTCGTCATAACGCCCTGTAAAGCCGCATCGCTTTTTTGATTGGCGGTATCTGCAAGCGCACCAGCAAGCAAGGCTTTTTGGTAAGCGTCATTTGTGGCTTGCTCAATAACCAAAACACCTAATTTAGTGGATTGAAGGTCGCTATCCACCTGCGTTAAGCGATTTTCAGTTGAGAGATCGCGAGCAATGCTATCGACCCTGTTTTGCGTAATTTGGTCTTGATGGTCATTCACAATATCTGTGATTGATGCGTCATCCCAAACGGCAGCAGCAGCGTTGGTAATATTCATGGCGCTACCGGCGACCACCCCAAATATAAAAACAGAAATAACAGATTTATTGAAAAGTTTCATTCGAAGGACTCACTTCATTAACGTATTAAAAAAACAAATTTAAGCAGAACAGTTTTGGCTTTAGTGAGCATGAAGATGTCTGTATTTTTGTATCTCAATACAGGACATTCATTGCCCAGACCTTTTTTAATCGCGTGAATAAACTATCAATTAAACTCAAATTTATGATTTTGATCTAAATCATAAATGATATGAATAAATGAAAGGGCAGGGTGCTGTATCGAGGAGGTATATTTAATGTATACATTAACTTATGGATTGTGCGATAAATCAAGGGAAGCGTTAAGCTATTGATGAAAGTACAAATGTTTAATAGAGTTAAATAAATTAATACTTTCTTATTCTTTCATGCGAAAGAAGTTTATCTATCTTATAAAAGCGGAATGAGCACGTAATAAAAAATAAAAATAATAGTCTCAGCAAAAGTACGTAATAAAGTTTTTCAATAACGTATTAACAATTACTGAACCAGAATTAACTAAAGCGTAATAAATATAGGCAAATGACGGGAAAGAGCGCCTGGAGATTTCCGCGGTGACAACGGCGTGATAAATCGAAACTTCTTGCGCCTGGCCTGGGGCCGCGGTTACACTACATAACGTTAATGAGTTTCATAACTCGCTGTTTTAAAAGTATTTTGACTCGGGGTGCCCTTCTTTGTGAAGGCTGAGAAATACCCGTATTACCTGATCTGGATAATGCCAGCGTAGTCCTGGCGATTATCCAAGATATAAATCAAAGAGTTGCGCGGTTTTTTCTCTTCATTTTGTTATGTTGTCACTCACAGAGACAAACAAAATGGCACACACACCGATCAATCACACCATCATCCGTAACGGGATCTACTACGTCAGCTTTCGCCTGTCGGGTCATAAATATTTCCGTCGGTCGTTAGAGACAGATAGCCACAGCCACGCGCAACTCTTGATGTCATTTGCATCTCCAGCCATTCCATTAGTCAAACGTGGAACCATTCACCCAGATCAGTTTGGTCAACGTCTTTCTGATTTCGGCAACCGCTTAAAGCAACAGAATGAACAATGGCTGGTTCAACAATTTCTCAGTGATGAACGGCACAATCTTCAGCCGATAGTTGTTCAGGAATACCGCGAGGTTGTTGCGACTTCAGAAGATGAGGAAGAACAAACAGAAGCACAGTCAAAGGATGTGTTAACACTGGCTGGCGCTTGGAATATGTACAAAAAGGAAAAAGCCCAAAACTGGACGAAGGCTATCTCACAAGCCAATGAGCGCTTTATGGAAGTGCTGTTAATTGTCCTTGGTACAACAACCGATGTCACGACCATCACCAAACAGGACATTAAGCAGGTGATGGAAGTTGTTGAAAACTTGCCTAAGCGTGTTGTTCAGCCTTACCGTTCGATGACTGTCCAGCAATTGATCGAGTGTGATGATATACCGCCTGAAGATTTGGTTGGCGCAGAGTCAATCCATAAGCATCTGAAGATTTACAAATCGCTGTTCAAAACCTTCCTGACCGATAACAAGGATATTCTGGAGAAGTCTCCGACTGATGGCGTTGTTGCTGCGCCATCTAAGGCGAGGTTTGGCGCATATAGTGCAGCAGAAATGAAAAAATTTGTTGGTTGGGCGCTCAAGCAGCCTGACGGCTGGGAGAAGTGGATCACCTTGTTGTTGGCATACACCGGAGCCAGAAGGGGAGAGATCGCCAAACTGGAGAAGTCACAGATCAAATATGACGAAGACAGCCAGCGACACTATCTGCTGATTGCAGAGGGAGGACAGGGAAAAACCGAGAACGCAACAAGACAGGTGGCGATCCATCCCAAACTGATCGAGTGGGGGTTCCTCGATTTTGTAAATCGCCAATGGAAAGAGAAAATCTTCTCGCCTGTGTCGGGTAAGAACATGCCCAAGATCGGCAAAGTGTTAGCTGACGTTCGCGATCAACTTGGTATTCCGTACCTTGATGATTATGGGCAGCGGCGGTTAGTTCACAGTTTCCGGCATACCATGATTTCAACCTGTTTAGCTGGCTGGGTTGGTAATCTGGCACACCTGCAACAGGTGGTAGGCCATGAGAAAAGCGGCTCAGGGATCACTAGACGCTACCTACACACGTTCCCTTTATCAACGATCTGTTATGTGATTGATGGGTTGGGTTGGGAATAGCTGTTTATTAATAAAAGAAAAGCACTAGAAATATTTCCTTTAGTAAGTTTTGGGTATCATTCGCCCCGTAATGGGGCGAAATCAAAACTAGCTATTCGGAAGTGACTTGGCTTTGCTTTTTTATCGTTCTGGTTTTCAACATTTCAATCTGGCCAGCTTCGGTTAATGACCAGAAAGTATTCATGCTGCCATTGGTGGTTTTTAAATATTCAATTTTTATCAAACCATATGCCCTAAATTGCACTCCTATCGTTTTAAGGTCTTGAGAAGACACTTTTGCTGATGTGCCTCCCTTGCCTGCGACCTTTTGAGCGCTTTTGGCAATTGTGTATGATACGCTTGATTCAGTATAATATTGAGTGAGATAGGGGGATATTGAGTGAAAAATATCCTTCCATTTCATTTTCACGGACCAGTGTTTTGTTCCACCGGGATCATACCCGATTCGAGGAAAGGTGGACTCACATCTAAATTCAAAATCATCATCAAAGTCAGCCAGATCCAGATCAAGTGTTTGATTAAGATTACTTGTGGCCTTGGCTAGTTCACTTTTTAACCATTCATTCTCTTTTTGTAAATCAACCATAGCACGTAAATCAGTTTCAGAAGACGTTAGGTTGGCTCTTACCCATCCGATTGCAGGATAAGTTTTCATCGTTTTACTCATACTTAAAGCAACCAACCCGGGTAAATCTTTGGCTGTTGCCCATGTTTTCCTGAGACGATTGGTTGAGGCCTTCTCTATGAATGCAGCTAGCTTCTCTCTGAGTTCAGAATCTTTTTCAGATTTGGCTAAAGGTAGATTTTCCGGATTCTCATGTACCAAAACAACGACGCGTAAACCTTTTGAAACTGCGTAATCAAATTCCTTTTCGGTGTAACTTAAACCATCTTCCGCGACAGAGCCATAACGACCACCAATGATCAGCAGATAATAATCACAGTCATCGATTACTTTTTTTATGAACTCCCATTGGCCTTCATCGATTGCTGGGAACAACTCCATGCCTGCTGGAATGCAATCCATTTCCATCAGAGTTTGTATGACGTGTTTTCGTTCTTCTTCTAAATCCGTAAAAGTTGAACTTACGAAAACCTGGTAACGTTTATCCATTTTTATCCCTTGAAAGAGGAAGGGGCATAAGCCCCTTCATTCAACATTAACCAGCGTGACGGTAGGATTCACGCACACCATCACGATAACCATCAGCAAACGCTGCTTGAGGACTTTTGTGGCGAACGGTACCCGCCTGGCTATCAGGTAAGGCGGCTAAGTCTACCCAAACCTGACCTGTGCGAGCCAAGCCAGCGCGGTAACCCTGATCGTAAGCGCAGCCACAACATTTATGGCGACCTTCACCACCTTGATCGTGAGGTAAGCTAATGAAAAGAGTGTTGTAACGGTGTGATTGTTTACAAATAGTCATGCATTGCTCCTTATGAGCGTCATTTTAAGGTTTACATGATCCTCTTTGCCTGGCACAATCAAGCCGTGAAAAATGAAGGCAAGGCTAAGATTCATACGAGTTTGGCGACTCGTATTGGTCATGCTTTGTGAGCCGGGTTCATGCAAATGAATCCGGTTTTTTTTACGCCTAAAATTCAGGCGCGGCACTACATGTGGGGGTGGTCAATCAATAGCGGCCCCACATAGTCGATATTCTAGTGATGATTCTTTTCTGCACAAGGGTTGATTTTGACGTTAAATTGAGGTTGTGAAAGGGTAAAAATGCAAAACCCTACACAGCATAAGGCCTGGAAGACATGTCAATGATTAAGAAAAAAAAATCAAAATTTGATCGAGTGCTGATTTCTTCAACGGGAGGGCAGAATTGCGCAACATGATATCGCGCAATCTTTATAAGAATAATGAATGTTGTCGGTGGTTTTGATAGTTGCGTGCAACATATAGATAACATATATATGTGCGTAAGGATGGAACTAAGAATGTACTCATAAGAGTTGGTGATCTGCTAGACCGCCAGCCTAGGCCCTCCCCAAAAGACGCTGATCTTCACCAAATATCTTAAGGATGTCTCATCCAGCCATGTGCTTAATCTTTCCGTGCTTAGCTTCACCAGCAAGAGAAAACTTGCTGTTACAAGGTTTTTTTCTGCTTAATTTTTGCTCCATTTAACATATGATCCATAAAGTGTACTTGACTGGAATGGTCAGGTATTGCTTTTCGGAACGTTGACGCGAAGCTGGGTACACAACAGCGATTTCACCAACAGAAGGAAAGCATTCAGGAGGATTCGAGGTGAGTTCTCTTGTTCAAGGATTTTGGATGAGTTTGCCTGGTCACCACACAATTTCAGGTTTCAGGCCTTTGAGGCTGCCAGTGTGTCAAACGCCATAAAAGCACTTTTTTCTGTTTACCAGCAGACACAAAGCCACTACACCGACGTTACCACAACGGGCTGAAGGTCTGCCATCACCTGGTGATATTCACCGAGCCTGACCGCCACTGTTTCGTACCATTTCCCACAACGATGTAAACAGCCAACCCACCAATCCCTCCTACGCTCAACCAGAAGCCCGTAGCGGCGTAATCTCTACACAATCGTGACTGACATACCGATAATCCACGACATCCCACAGCGCGATACAGCAGCCACCAGAGGGCATCTGTTTTAGTTTTAATGTGTCTTTTTTATTTTTTATAAAAAGATGGTTCAGAAAGGGTGTGAGGTTTAGCACCAACATGAGCGGCAGAATTGACGCACTCAGTATTGACGAGGCTTCGCTGCATACCTTACACCAGAGTGATCACAACATCTGCACACTGTCCAACACACCAGGCGGGGTATTACGAGGCATTTTCTATGATTTAACAGGCACTTAATTGCGATTAACACGATTTATTCACAACAGGTATTGACTTCCTTTCTGGAAAGTGTATCTTGGCGGTCCTTTTCTTTCTTCTTCAAACGCGAGGTAAACTCTAGATCCTCTATGGATCACCACATAACCGCTGTTAGAACTGCGGATGAGTCGATGACCATGATGATATTCATTTATCGTGAGGTTATCGGATTGAGTGTGGTCAGGAGTTTATCATCGATGCCGCAGTTTCTGCCGTCCCCTGAACTCCTCACCATACAATACTATGCCACAACTCTATCAGCGTCGGTTTAACTGTTACGGGAGAATGCAGGGTGTCTTCTGTCAGAGGGGAGGGGGGGTATGGTCACAGTGAACCCAGGGTAGGGTCTGTATGAACTGGTGGTGGGTCCACGGTGAACCCAGGGTAGGGTCTGTATGAACTGCAATAAGAACACCATAAAACCAACAATAAAAACACTCATAAAATCTTTAAAACAAAGGTCAAGGTCTGGAATAGACATGCGTCTATTTTGTTGGGGGTGTTAAAGGAGTGATGTCTTATCGCTCCGCTCTGAATGGCTCTGCCACTTCAGATATCTGTGTGGGTAATAGGTTATAGCGATAGCGTAAACTGACACGCCACCGCATACCCTATAACCCTCGTTAGCCCATCGCTTACGCTCTGTGACTCGGGTACCCGACAGGCTACGCCAACAGCGTTACACGCTGCTATGTGTGGGAGACAAGCGCGAGCGCGTCAGTACAATGTGAACGGAGCCGATTGGCGGCAGGGACAAGCTTGTTTACCCGATCTACTCCAGGACGGCGCGAGCATTCATTGATATCGTTCATTAACGGCCCTGTAGTGCTCTCTGTCGCGTTCTGAGCGTCTTTCTCCTGTTGCTGGTGACTTTGTGCCGCTTCGCTTGCAGCGTTGAAACTGGAGCCTCTGACGGCGTTTTATGATAAAGGAATTGACAAATAGAATCGTCCCATGTAAGGTTGCTGGGTGTTGACATATAACACTGCCATTAATGCGCCTTTAAAATGATAAATGATATTGACAATTATTCTCATTTGGTATAAAATATACATTATCGATTGAGGTGACTCAATGCAATGAACTGATTTTAACTACAAAAGGAGAACAAATGGGAAAACCTGCCAAATTTGATTATACACAGGATGCACAATCTATCGCATGGGCCGTATTAAACGGCGTTACATCTATCCAAAACCTTCACGCTTTTCGTAATCGTGTACCCGGCGGCGCAAGGCAGGCCGACAGGATTTATCCGGAGACGCGCGAAGCACTTCGATTAATTGGTGAGGAGCGTAAAAAGGCGCGTGATTGTAAAGCCTTCAAGGATCTTATCCGTCCGTTTTCCCAGAAATACGCCGCAGGGGAAACACTGACAGAGATTTTAGCCCCCGTGCTGAAGGGCTATCGCCAGATGTATCTTGAAAAGCTGG
This sequence comes from Enterobacter sp. DNB-S2, assembly GCF_019443845.1. Classification (NCBI taxonomy): domain Bacteria; kingdom Pseudomonadati; phylum Pseudomonadota; class Gammaproteobacteria; order Enterobacterales; family Enterobacteriaceae; genus Enterobacter; species Enterobacter sp. DNB-S2. Next base: position 3,726,856 of record NZ_CP050520.1, on the reverse strand, counting down.
GTCTCGACCTTACTTATGAGCAGATAACCTTGTTGCTAATCGCTACGGATGGTGTGGAACAACTCGAAAAGTACGGTTATAGCGTAATCGGTGATTTTCCAACCGCTACAACTACCCGCCACTAATACCAATTCGGCGCGTCGCCGAACAGACCAGATAGCCGCAAACACGGCAAACCATACGAATAAATGCAGGCACAAAGCCAGCCAGAACCCTGATCGTTAATCCACGATTGCAGGGGCGTATTCCCATATCTGACAGACAGGAGAAAAGATGCATGAACATTTCGTTCCCGGATGAGACCTACCGCGCATTGCTGAAAGAGGCGAACCGGCGCGACATGCCAATGGCGAAATTATGCAGCGAATTGCTGCAAACGGCAGCAAAAATAATTGAAAAGAGCAAAACAGATAACCAGCGAGGATATAATGACGACCGAGAACGTAGAAACTAAAATTTACAAATCACTACCGCAGCCGAACGAAGACAAACCAATCACGGTTGATACATTTTCCCCCTGTCCGGTTCTACTTTCTCGAATCCGTGAATTTAATGGGGTAAAAATCGACATTAATATTGTCGCAGTATACGGCTACCTTCTGGGGTGGAAGAAAACCACTGGGCGAGTAACGGTATCAATCCCTCGGATCAGTGATGATTGCGCGGGGATCTCAGAATCTACGGTGAAACGTGCTCGTAAAGCACTTAAAAAAATGGGATGGATAGATTGGAAAACAATCCCTGACGAGGGCAAGAGCAACACTTCTCACTGTATCTATACCGTCAAAGATCCCGATGACATACTGGCTGAACTCAACGCTGGATTGTCACAGCAGGGTGATGCAGTAGTTACCATCGCAAAAAAACAAAAAGTTAAAACCGAAGAGAGCGGTAAGAGTGAGCAGAAACGTGATGTGGAATCTTTCGTGGTGGAATCTGCCGCGCCTGTTGCTGGAAAACCAGACGGTGTACCTGCTGTGGATATTCCTGTCGATGTTGATTTATCCGGTAGTGATGATCCATTACTGAGTGATTCAACCGGGAGAAATGTCGTTGAGTTCCCACGAAATGGTAGACCCAAACCTAGTTTTAAATCTGTATCCCCAGATGATGACGACCACGAGGAAATCCATCAGGGGCAGGAAACCTTTATTGAGCCAGTGGTTTGCTACGAACCACCGCCGGAAGAAATTGACGCTGCGGTAGCTAGCCTTTAATGGAGGAAAATTGTGTAATGCCACTAACAGCCTGACGGCTGAAACCCTTACGGTGCGAAGCACTTTACCAGAGGTAAACACCTCCGGTGCTGAACCCCCCGATTTGTCCCGTTTTTACAAATCCCGCTCTCGTGATACCTCGTTGATCGAGACTGCTAAAAAAATGCTCGTTCACGGTTACACCCCAGGCAAAACGGCGCTGCTCCTACGCTTGCCGTATGACCTGGTAAAAGGCCTTTACGATAACTCGTGGAATCCTCGCTGTCGCAAGATAAGCAATACAAGTCAGTACGCTACTAAGCGAATGGCCCGAATGTACTACGAATCCGGCGCAATGCTGGCAAAAATCTGTGCTGACCTTCAACTGCCTCTATTCACTGTGGTAACGCTGCTCAAGCGTGAAGGAATCACTGAAAAAGAAATGGCATCTCGAATGCCGGATCATACTGATCCGTTGTTTGTGGCCTATCGTGAAACAGTCGCCAGAAAACAGAAGAACCCACAGCGACGTTCACCACGCCTGCACTACTAACACCCTGAAAGGGTTAACAGCAAATGCCTTCAGCACTGAAGGTGTCTCGCTGCTGCGAGAGTGCTCCGCACCGTTAGCTGTTAATCGCCTTGCGATGCACTGACCCAACCCCAGCCGGGGAAACTTGACCCTATTTGAATATTTATCCTTTCTGCCGTTAGCGGTAGCCGGTTTTCTATGGCTCCGTGACGGCCTGGACCTCTACAGGAAACATAACAATATGAATAACATTGAAGCAATCCGCGCCAGTATCTGGGAAGCAATGACCGCAGGAACAGACGAACCGGAAGATCTGAACAAATCCGCTGAAGAAGCATTGGCGGAGGCGGTGCAGAGTTACCTGTCCGCTTCGACTACAACAGCCAGCGAGCCAGCCCCAAAAAGTGGCAAAACCATCAAGGAAAAAGGGATCGCTCTGTGCCACCAGGCCCAAGGTTATAGCGCTAATCTGCGTCCGGTAAGTCTCATGATGAAGGCAAGTCTTGATGAGCTAACACCTGAACAACGCGCTGCGCTTGAGCGTTTGGGCTACGTTATCAATCAGGGGGTGTAATGGCTAATGGCAACATTATTGTAACATCCACGATCAACCGTGTTAGCTGGCAGGTCGATCAAAACTCCTTCACCCGCGCCCGCAACAAAATCAAGAGCCTGAAAAAATTCGCGGAATCCGCAGGAAAATCATTCGACCAGGCGACACGAAAGCTACAGCAAGCCAACGGCAAGACCCAGCTACAGCAGGCGCGAGCAGAAACGCAGAGATTGAAGCTCAATCAGCGGTTAATCGCTGAAGCTCAGAAACAAAGTGCTATAAATGCACGTATGGCGACCAACGAACAGCGCCGCGCTCAACGTATGGCTGCGATTGCAGCACGTAACCCAGCGGCGGGCGGTCTTATTCCAAAAAGTGTCCGTGGTCTCAGTGAGGCAATCAAAGCACAGCGTGAACAGGCCGACCTAGAGAAACGCACTCAGCAGATCCGCACCAAAGGTATTCGCTTTAGCACTGCCACCAATGGTTACAACCTGACTCCGCGCCAGCGAGCACAAGCAATCAGCGACTTCGCTCAATTAACGAAACAATTTCATGCTGGTTCAATGGCGCTGGGCGAGTACAACGCCAGAGTAAGCAAGCTACAACAGCGGTTGAGGCAGCAGGGCGGGTTAATTAAAAAGCCGGTAACCATTCCCGTTAAAGCTAAAGTGACGGGCCTTGATACATCCCTTCTTGATCATGCTGGCACAGCGATCACCATTGGGGCCACTATTGGGATCGGCAAAACCATCATGCAGACCGGGCAAGACTTCGAATCAATGGCCTCTGGTCTCCAGGCGGTGACAGGCGACAGTCAGAAAGCCACTCAGGAAATGGCGTATCTCCAGAAACAGGCGCTTTCCCTTGGTCTTGACCTTCAACAGACCAGCAAGGACTACGTGAAGTTTTATGCTTCAGCCGCTGGCAAGGCCACAGACAGCCAAATCAAAAACCTCTTTGAAGGTGTCAGCCAGTACGGAACCGTATTAGGGGCCACTGGAGAGGAGCAGAGCCGCGCCTTGCTCGCGCTTAATCAGATGTACGCTAAAGGCACTGTGCAGGCTGAGGAGTTGAAGGGGCAGCTCGGGGACGCTTTACCAAACGCAGTCGGGATCTTCGTCAAGGCATTGAATCAGCTAAAAGGCCGGACAGACCTTACCGAAAAAGACCTCATGGCAATGATGAAAAACGGTGAACTGCTGGCGAAGGATATTCTTCCCCTTGTTGGTGATGAGTTCAAAGCGGCAGCACAGAAGGGCGGAGCTTTCGAGAAGTCACTGAAATCTAACCGTGTTGCTATGATGCGCTTGCGCACAACGATGCAGCTTGCACAGAAGAATTTCTTTGAATCGGGCTTCGGCAGTCAGCTTACCGATACGTTTAACGGTCTGACAGATGCAATTGACAGCAACCAGGATGCATTTAAGACGCTGGGAGCCATTGCAGGCAATGTGATTAAAGGTTTCACTGATGCGGGGTACACGGTCTATAACAGCTTCATTCTCATTGAAGCGCTGATCAAGAAGTATGCTCCCCAATTGTCCAAGACCTTCGAGGGATTCGGCAATACAGCAGCATATGCGGCAGGAATTGCGATCTTCACTGGGGCGATCTTCAAGTTAGCTGGCGCGTTGAGGTGGCTTGTCAGCTTCGCGAATCCGTTGAAAGGTCTGCTTGGTACGCTTGCCGGGATCGGCTCTCTTGGTGGTATTGCAACACCTGGAACAGACAACACCAAACCGGGAAAAGATGGCAAACCATCCAAAGGCGGGAGAGGTGGCGGCTTCTCAATCGGTCTTCCTGCAATCATTGCTGGTGTAAGCCTCAACAGTCATCTCGATGAGATTCAGGCTAATCCTGAGGCCTTTATGAAGAGGGTGCAGGCCAACAACGACAGGCCTACCCTTTGGACTGACATCAAAAACTTCTTTGCTGACCATGCTCAAGGTTTCACCAATGCGTTTGCGGGCATGAATACCTTACCCGGAATTCAACCAGCTACCGCAGGCATGGCACAACTACCGGGCATTGATAATCTTGCTTATGGTATGAACCTTGGCAAGCCATTCAGTATTGAAGGTAAGGCCGATCTGACTGTGACCAACGAGGTTAAACTCAGCATTGACGATAGCAAATTCAGCGATGCAATTAAGGCCGAAGTACAAGAGCAGGATAGGAGAAATACCAATCTTATCTTGGGAGTTACCCAGTAAATTATCGTTCCGTCAAAATGACGCAGCAAATTGGCCCACACGAGAGAGGGCCGTTAAATTCGCCATGTTATTGTTTTTGTTGTTGCAAATGATAATCATTTGTGTTAAAATAATTGCATAGGGTGATGATTTAAATTGTATGTGCGTACAAAAGCCGTTGTCATTCTTTCTCCTTACTTAAAGTGCCTGTGTGAACACCGTGCGGGCCTTTTCTCATACAGCCAATATCCGCACCCTCTCACGGTAAGGTTAGGCCATTGCCGCTGGCTGTATCAGAAAAGAATTTTCTCCGACCCTGGATCGGGGATTTGCCAAAGCCTTTCATCCTCGGAAGGCCGTCTTGCCAGACGAAAACTGGCATTGAGTGCGGCAGCGAAGATATGAGGTCTCCCGCTGCTGTGCTCCCTCATTCCTGAAGCGTGACCCACCGATCACGCTTTCCAAATATCTCCATCAGAAAACACCATCGTGAAGCGATTAGCAACGCATGTTGCTAACCCGTAAACGGGTGAAATTCATCTCTCCGATGATCTACCAACCGGGGCAGGCGCTTTCCTGCCTCCGGCTCTTTTTCTGTTGGGAACACGAATAGAAGAATGCCGTCCGATGGACGGTATTTTTTCAACTCTACCCGGCATATTCGCCGGATTATAAAAAATGTATGGAGATACAAAGTATGGCATTCGAATACGAAAGCAAAACCCCACAGGATGTATTGGTTTATACCCAAGATCCTGTATTTCACAAACGAGAAGTGATCCTTGATCTGGATGCTGACGTGACTTGTGGTGATGTGATTAACCCGACCACTGGCGCGGCATACGTTGCTGCCGATGCTGATAACTGTGCTGTAGCTCTGCAAAACCAAATTGCAGGTGATGCCCGTAGCCTGGTCATTTCAGACCGTGGCTGTGTGTTCAATCCATCTGGTCTGGTTGTCGCTGCTGCTGCAAAAGATGCAGCTTACGCTGCCCTTGTTAAGCAAGGCAACCGCATTGCTGACGCAAACACCGCAATCTAATCAAGGAGAGATAACAATATGAAATTAAGTGATTTTACTAACCTTTCCGGTCAGTTCGTGAAGCCAAGCGGCGAGGGGTTCATCTTGTCCAGCCTGGGGATCTTTACCAGCCGTCCAAGTGACACACAAATCATCGCGCTCGACACACTGGAGGACGTACAGAGAGAAATTACACAGAGCCAAGCTAGGTACGGTAGCGGCATGTCGGCGCTGAACTTCCCTAAAGCGGCTAACGTGACTGTTCAGGCCCCGCTCCATGTCTATAGTTCGACCATCAGCAGCCAGGATTGGCAGGGGAAACGTCAACCGGGAACAAACCGTCAAATGACCGCTGAAGATGTTGTTGCTAATCATGCCCTGAAGCACTACCTGCAAACCCGCCGTGACGTAGAATTCCAGATGGCGCAGAGTCTTCTGCATAACGTGACTGAAGCCACGCATTTACGCGAAGGCCCAACCATCCTTTGGAATGAGTTCTGGGGAATTGAGCAGCCGTCTACTGTGGTGAAAACTGGCACCAGTGCCAACGTCATTACTGAGATGCAGAACGCTGTCACGCTGCTGAAGAAAAATCTGGGTGGCTGGTCTTCCAGCATCAAGCAGGTTTATCTGCTAGCGAGTCCGAGTCTTTTCACCGCCATTCAAGGTAACCCAACCGCATATCAGGCCGCATTATTTGGAGCGACTTCCCGTGACATCATTTTCCCTGACACTTTGGGTGCATATGATCGATATAACATCGGGCGTGTAACAGTGGTGCAGGTTGACGATCCGCTATATGGCATTGCAGATGGTGAAGGCTACATGCTGGCGACGTTCTCCAATGTTGTTGAAGGCGACCTTTCACCTTATATGACTTACCAGACTCCGGCGAGCCGTCATGCTGAAGTTGCTAATGGTCCGGTTTATCCGTCTTACCATTACGTTCTGCGTGATAAGTTCATGAATTATGAGGTGGTCAGCGAGCTATCCCAGATTCAAATCCCAATGCGTCCTGACTTCGTTCTGAAGGTCACTATGGATGACGCAGCGTAAGACAGCGGATTTTGGGGGCGCATTGCCCCCGCTGCTGGCGAGGCAAAGAAGAGGAGATATACGGATACCCGTTACCGGGTTTGCCTGTGGCAAATCTCCAAAGGAGATACATATGAAATTAGCTTTGATCGGTACTGGCAACATGCCGCTGATGCAGTGGATTCTAGATGGCAAAGGCGATGATGCGATCATCAACATGTCAGCGTTAGCACGCAAGCTTGAGTGTAGTCGTTCCAGTCTACTTGATCGCATCCACACGCATGGATTCGATAGCGCGGTGAGGTACTACCTCAGCGAACAGCGACAACGAAAACTGAAAACATGAGAGCCGGGTTAATCCCGGCTTTTTTTATTGACTTCGTTAAAGTTAAAAAAATCGTCAAATTTTACAGTTTCCATTTCCGCGATAGCGTGATTAACGCTTTTCATTTTTTCACCATGTTTATCGTAAGCGTTTCTTATTTCCTCGAATTCTTCCGGTGTTATCTGTTCTTTAAGCAAAGCCTGCATGATCAAAGTCATTAATTCTGAAATGGCAATCTGCGTTTCACCAGCGGAGCGTAGAAGGGTGTTGAACGACTCCCAGGCTGTATCTTTAATCAAAACATTATAATGGCCCGCTTTGATGAAGGAGCTACCAATGCGAAAGGTATTTTCCGTCATATCTTTCAAGGATTCTTGAATATGATAATAGCTTTCTTCGTCGGCTCTTTGTCCTGATTTCGCCAGTGTGTCGAGAAAAGTCATAATGCGGTTTAAGTCAAAGCGCATACGATTGTAACGGCTTCTGGTGCCATCAATTTCTTCTTTAAGAGTGATTGCTGAATCTATTGCCCGCTCCATTTTTCTCGTCTTCACAATCTCCTGAAGTTTAACCCCTCCGAAGATGACGCCGCCAACCACACTCAACGCTGTTACAGCATTCGAAGCGATAGAGATAATGTTATCCCATGCTTGTAAATCCATCATGACCTCTTTTTTTATGCGGTAGTTGACGACTTAAGAGCATTCTACATGGCACACATTGTGTCACTCAACCTGTCACACGTAGACCAAAAGGGCCGCTTTTACCGTTTACAAGACTTCCCGCTGGCATTACTATCCTGATCAGGGATTAATGAGGAGCATTAATCGCAATCTTTTGATTTTGTAGTACATGACTCGGGGTGCCCTTCTTTGTGAAGGCTGAGAAATACCCGTATTACCTGATCTGGATAATGCCAGCGTAGGGAAGTCAGATGCCTTCCCGGTCATCGCTTCTTCACGCAAGGCAGGAGCGAACCCATGCAGCCTGACCTGCTCGATTTACACGTTTTACACCACTTCCGAACCCGTTCTCCACTGACCCACTGTATGACCAACGATGTCGTACAGACCTTCACGGCCAACGTTTTGCTGGCGCTTGGCGCCTCACCCGCGATGGTGATTGAGGCCGAAGAGGCTGAACAGTTCGCCGCCATCGCCGATGCGCTGCTGATTAACGTTGGCACGCTGACCTCACCGCGCGCCCAGGCGATGCGTCGGGCAATAGAAAGCGCGGTGGCGGCAGGCAAGCCCTGGACGCTGGACCCGGTTGCTGCGGGCGCCCTGACGTTCCGCACCCGTTTTTGCCATCAAATCCTTGCCCTGAAACCGGCCGCCATTCGCGGCAATGCCTCTGAGATTCTGGCCCTTGCCGGAATGAGCGCGGGCGGGCGCGGCGTCGATACAACCGATACCGCAGCCAGCGCGGTGCCCGCTGCACAGGCGCTGGCGCGCCAGACCAATGCCGTTGTGGTCGTCACCGGCGAGGTGGATTACATCACCGACGGGCAACGCACCCGCACGGTAACGGGCGGCGATCCGTTGATGACGCGCGTAGTGGGAACGGGATGCGCGCTTTCTGCCGTTGTGGCGGCGAGCTGCTCGCTGCCGGGCGACCGGATGGATAACGTCGCTGCTGCCTGCGGATGGATGAAGCGGGCCGGAACGGTGGCCGTTGCGCAGTCACGTGGGCCTGGCAGTTTTGCCAGCGCGTTTCTGGATGCGCTCTATACGCTGGAGGAGCAGGCATGAAACGGATTAACGCCCTGACCATTGCCGGCACCGATCCCAGCGGCGGCGCGGGTATCCAGGCCGATCTCAAAACCTTCTCGGCCCTTGGCGCGTACGGCTGCTCGGTCATTACCGCGCTGGTGGCGCAAAACACGCGCGGCGTGCAGTCGGTCTACCGTATCGAGCCGGATTTTGTTGCCGCGCAGCTGGATTCAGTGTTCAGCGATGTGCGCATCGATACCACCAAGATCGGCATGCTGGCCGAGACGGATATTGTGGAGGCGGTGGCCGAGCGGCTTAAACGCTATCAGGTGCAAAACGTGGTGCTGGATACCGTCATGCTGGCAAAAAGCGGCGACCCGCTGCTCTCCGTCTCCGCCGTGGAGACGCTGCGCAATAAGCTGTTACCGCAGGTGGCGCTCATTACGCCCAATCTGCCGGAAGCCGCCGCGCTGTTAGGCACATCGCATGCGCAAACTGAACGCGAGATGAAAGCGCAGGGAAACGCGCTGCTGGCGATGGGCTGCGGGGCGGTGCTGATGAAGGGCGGTCATCTGGATGACGCTGAAAGCCCGGACTGGCTCTTTACCCGCGACGGCGAAGTACGCTTTACCGCGCCGCGCGTGCAGACCAAAAACACCCACGGCACGGGCTGCACGCTCTCCGCCGCGCTGGCGGCGCTGCGCCCGCGGCATGAAGGCTGGGCCGATACGGTGTGCGAAGCGAAAACCTGGCTCTCGGCGGCGCTGGCAAAAGCCGATACTCTGGAAGTGGGTCACGGTATTGGGCCGGTTCATCATTTTCATGCATGGTGGTAACCCAGTATACTGGCAGGAAACACCACGCCTGAGAAAACAGAGATGGAACAAGCGCATACCCGGTTAATCGCTCAACTGAATGAACGGATCGCCGCGCCTGACAACACGCCGCTATACCTGAAATTTGCCGAAACGGTAAAAAACGCGGTGCGCAGCGGGGTGCTGGAGCACGGGAATATTTTGCCCGGCGAGCGCGATCTGAGCCAGTTAACCGGGGTGTCGCGCATCACCGTACGAAAGGCGATGCAGGCGCTGGAGGAAGAGGGCGTAGTTACGCGCTCTCGTGGCTACGGCACGCAAATCAACAATATCTTTGAATATTCGCTGAAAGAGGCGCGCGGTTTTTCCCAGCAGGTAGTGCTGCGCGGCCAAAAGCCTAATACGCTATGGGTCAACAAGCGGGTGGTGAAATGCCCGGAAGAGGTCGCAAACCATCTGTCGGTCCCTCCGGACAGCGAGGTCTTTTTGCTCAAGCGCATTCGCTATGTGGATGACGATGCTGTGTCGATTGAAGAGTCCTGGGTGCCGGTCGGGCTCATTCCCGATCCGGATGCGATTGGCATTTCGCTGTATGACTACTTCCGCAGTCAGAATATTTTCCCGCAGCGCACCCGTTCACGGGTTAGCGCCCGCATGCCGGACAGCGAGTTTCAGGCGCACATTAAGATGGACGAAAAAATACCGGTGCTGGTGATCAAGCAGGTTGCGCTTGACCAACAGCACCGGCCGATTGAGTACAGCATCAGCTACTGCCGCAGCGATCTATACGTCTTTGTGTGCGAGGAATAATTCGTCGCGAGTCGGGGCGCAGTCCCCGCCGCGGTGGCTGACCACCCAGGACGCCACGGCATTCCCCAGCAGAACGGCGTCTGCCAGCGTCCATCCCGCCGCCAGCCCGGCAAGCGTGCCGCCCGCGTGGCTGTCGCCAGCGCCAATGGTGTCCACAACCGTCGCCGGGAACGCCGGAACAACGCCCGCATCGTCGCCGTCATACCACGCGGCACCGTCTTTATCATGACGCACAATCAGCGCGGCGCCGAAGCGCTGCTGCCACTCCGCACCCAGGTTGTCAGCCGCTACGCCCAGTCGTTCGGCTGCGATCTCTGCTTCCTGACGATTAAGCGACACGATTGGCCTGCAGGCCATAATCCGCGCCATCAGCGCGTCGGGAATATCCGCGATGCGGGGGCCGAAATCGATAAAGACCGTCACGTCCTGTAATCCCTCCAGCCAGCGTGTCAGCAGCTCGCCGCACGGTGAGGCCAGCTGATAGCCGGATAAATAGACCAGGCTGTTCGACGGGATGTTAAGCACATCAAGCCAGCGCTGCTGCCACTGGTTCTCCACGCCGCTAAAGGACATAAAGGTGCGCTCGCCGTCTGGCTCCACCAGCGCCAGGCACCAGCCGTTGTCGCCGGTTTCGGCCTCAATGGCGCTGTGCAGATCCTGCTTCGCCATCGCGTTGCGGATAATATCCGCCCAGACGCCGTGGCCGACGGGCAGGGCGTTTTGCGACGCAATGCCGAGCCGTTTCAGGGCGATGGCAATGTTTAGCGCGCAGCCGCCAATATTCACGCCCTGCTGTTTGAGCTCGATATCGCACCCGCGCCAGGGCAGGGCGTAGGCGTCGGCGATGACGTCAATCACCGCCGCGCCCAGCACCGTTACCGGCCGCGCGGCGTGCAGGGTGTCGAGACGTTGGGCAAATGAATTCATACGCCCTCCCTTTGCTCCCGGTAGTGCAGTAGTTTCTCGCAATAGTGGCCGAAATCGAGCCGGTTAACGGCGTCGAGCTCGGCCTTCAGCGCCGGGTCAATGGCCTGGACGCCGTGGAGCGCGCCGCAGATGGCCGTCGCCATCGCGCCAATGGTGTCGGTATCGCCGCCCAGGTTGGCGCATAAAATGGCGCAGCGGTTTGGGTCGGTTCCCGCCAGTTCGACCATCGCAATGGCCGCCGGAACGGACTCAATGGTGCTGGTTCCGGCCCCCACGAGCTGGTACACCTGCTCGCTGGCGGACTCAACCCCGTTGGCTTCCCGCACGGTCTTAAGCGCCAGCTCAATACGTGCCGCCAGCGATGCGCTGAAGGTGGTGGTTTTCGCCTCCTGCGCATAGCGGGCGATCCCCGGCAGCGCATCGACGATGTTCTGCCAGCTTTCGCCGTCTACGGCGCGGGAAACCGCCCAGGCAATCACCACCGCGCCGGCAATGGCAAGGTCCGATTTATGGGTCGGGCTGGAGGCCAGCGCCACCTGCTCAACAAAGTGTTCCAGACGCGTGGCCGGGAGCAGGCAGCCCAGCGGGGAGGCGCGCATCGCTGCCCCGTTAGTCACGCCGTTGTTGTCCAGTTCGCTAACCGGCTTGCCGTCGCGAATCGCGTTAAGCGCGATTTTTGAGGTCGGGCCGAGCACGTTCTTATTAAACGCGTCGAAATCGAGCGCCCAGCGCAGAATATGCTTGCCGATAACGTCCGCGTTAATCTCCCCGTCGCACTCGATGAGCGCGTCCGCCAGGCACAGCGCCATTGAGGTATCGTCGGTGAACTCTGCCTGTTTGAAATAGCAGGCCGCATTGTTCTCTGCCGGGCCGGGTAAAAAACGGTCGATCCAGCCGAAATGCGCCTTGACGCGCTTTCTCGGCCACAGCTCCGACGGCATACCCATCGCATCCCCTAACGCCTGCCCGTAAAGGGCACCGAGAACACGTTCTTGTTTCATTTAACTTCCCCTTGTGTCAGCGCGGCATCGCCATCAACCACCGCAATTGCAGCGATCTCTTTATCCGATTCGCGGAAAAACAGCATAAACAGCACGGCAATCACGGCAATCATGATTGCACCAAACGTCCACATTCCGGCCCAGTTGAAGGTCAGCCCATTCACAGGCTCTTTGTATGCGAACATTTTTTCCATCATCACGCCGCCCAGGCGGTAACCCAGCAGGCTCCCAAAGCCCTGACAGCACAGCGTAATCAGGCCCTGCGCGGCGGTGCGCATGTGCACCGGCGCTTTTTTGTCCACGTAGATGTACGCGGTGACGTAATAGAAGTCGTAGCTCACGCCGTGCAGCAGAATGCCGAGGAACAGCAGGGCGTAGGTGAAGTACTGTTCCGCTCCACCGTAAACAAAGAAGCCGTAGCGGATGGCGGCGGTAATCAGGCCCAGCAGTAAGACCTTCTTAATACCAAAGCGTTTGGTAAAGAACGGCAGGGCAAGCATAAAGAAGATTTCGGAGAACTGGCCGAGCGTCATCCAGCCGGTGGCGTTTTTCATCCCCACTTCGGTGAGATAGCCGTTGGCGAAGATGTAATAGAAGGCCAGCGGCATGGCGAACAGGAACGAGCAGAAGAAGAACACCAGGAAGTTTCTGTCGCGCAGCAGGATCAGCGCGTCCAGCCCGAGCATCACTTTGAAATCCAGCTTGCCGGTACTTTTCGGCGGCGTATTCGGCAGGAACAGGGCAAACACGCCGAGCAGGGCGGAGCTGGCTGCCGTCATCAGCAGCGGGATGTTGGTGTCGGAAATATCGCTGTAGCCCAGCATCTGCGGCAGGAAACCGCACGCCAGCCCGGAGGCGATCCAGCCGATGGTACCCATCACGCGGATGCGCGGGAAATCGGCCTCAACGTCGTCCACGTTGGCAAAGGCGATACTGTTGGTCAGCGCGATGGTCGGCATATAGGTCAGGGAGTAAACCAGCAGCAGCGGGAAGAAGGTGCTGAACTGGGTTTGCTGCGCGGCGAAGTACATCAGAATGGCTCCGGCGAACATCAGCACTGACAGCACTTTCTGCGCGGCGAAGAAGCGGTCCGTCAGCGAGCCGACCAGAATCGGCGAGAGGATCGCGGCAATAGCGGTACAGGCGTAAGACCAGCCGATTTCCCCGGCGGTAAAACCGCTTTTGCTCAGCCACAGCCACAGCGGCACAAACCACGCGCCCCAGATAAACCATTCAATAAACATCATGAATGACAGTTGGACTTTCGTTTTCATTTTTTAATCCTGCATGTCAGAGAGGGTACGCCTTTAACATACCACTCAATAATACCTTTTAAATACCTTTGTGGCGATTGTTTGATCAATGTAACAGTTTTGTTGTACACGAATCGAGCCAGCAGATTGTGCTGAAAAAAAAAGCAAAGAGTGGAAAATCTGTTAAGTCGGTACCAGGCTTAGTCTGCCCATAAAAGATGGGACTGGATAAACACACACCGACACGACGTCGGACTTACGGGAGTATCACATGACTGATATTGCGCAGTTGCTTGGCAAAGACGCCGACAGCCTTTTACAGCATCGTTGTATGACCATTCCAGCCGACCAGCTGTATCTGCCTGGTCACGACTACGTTGACCGCGTGATGATCGATAACAACCGTCCGCCTGCGGTCCTGCGAAATATGCAGACGCTCTACAACACCGGGCGGCTCGGCGGCACCGGGTATCTCTCTATTCTGCCGGTGGACCAGGGCGTGGAGCACTCTGCGGGCGCCTCTTTTGCGGCGAATCCGCTCTATTTCGATCCGAAGAACATTGTTGAGCTGGCGATTGAAGCGGGCTGTAACTGCGTGGCGTCTACCTACGGCGTGCTGGCCTCGGTTTCGCGTCGCTATGCCCACCGCATTCCGTTCCTTGTGAAGCTGAACCATAACGAAACTCTTAGCTACCCAACCGAATATGACCAGACCCTCTACGCCAGCGTCGAGCAGGCGTTCAACATGGGCGCGGTGGCGGTAGGGGCGACGATTTACTTCGGCTCCGAACAGTCCCGCCGTCAGATTGAAGAGATCTCCGCGGCGTTTGAGCGCGCGCACGAGCTGGGCATGGTCACCGTACTGTGGGCATATCTGCGCAACAACGCGTTCAAGAAAGACGGCGTGGATTACCACGTGTCGGCCGACCTGACCGGGCAGGCGAACCACCTGGCGGCGACCATCGGCGCGGATATCGTGAAGCAGAAAATGGCCGAGAATAACGGCGGCTACAAAGCGGTGAACTTTGGCTACACCGACGATCGCGTTTACAGCAAGCTGACCAGCGATAACCCGATCGACCTGGTGCGCTACCAGCTGGCGAACTGCTACATGGGCCGCGCGGGGCTGATCAACTCCGGCGGCGCGGCGGGCGGTGATACCGATCTGTCAGATGCGGTGCGTACGGCGGTGATCAACAAACGCGCGCGCGGCATGGGGCTGATCCTTGGCCGCAAGGCGTTTAAGAAATCGATGGCCGACGGCGTGAAGCTGATCAATGCGGTTCAGGACGTCTATCTGGACAGCAAAGTCACGATTGCCTGACGGCTCCATCTCCCTCTCCCCGGTGGGAGAGGGTTGGGTGAGGGCATCATTGCTCACCGTGTGATACATCAGCGCAAAAGCACGCAGTCCGGCGGTAGCCGGCACTGCAGCGCGCCGGGCAACACCTCAATGCGAAACTGCGTTCCGCTCAGCGGCTCTCCGTCGAGGTTAAAGGTCATCCCGTGCGGCGCATTCACTTCAAACCACGCCGATTTCCCGGCGATGATATTCGGACTCTCTTCCGGCTGCGTCAGCGTGGTAAACAGCGCGGGCAGCAGGCCGTCGCCCGTGAAAATACGCAGCTGGAGCTGACCGTCATTAATCAGCGCCTCCGGGCAGAGCTGCTGTCCGCCGCCCGCCTGACGCCCGTTGCCAATCCCAATTACCAGCGCATCACCCTGCCACTGAAAATCCTCGCCGCGAATTTCGCAGCGGTCAGGCTTGAGGGTGTCCATGCGCATCAGGCCGTGGATCAGGTACGACACGCCGCCCAGCGCCGCCTTCAGCTTTTCCGGCGTTTCGCTGGTGATGCGCGTGCCAAACCCGCCCGTCGCCATATTGATAAAGCAGGTTTTATCATTCACCTGCGCAATATCCACAGCGGTGGCCTTGCCGAGGATCGCCAGCTGGAGCGCTTTCTCCAGCTCCTCCGGGATCCCGGCGCTGGTGGCAAAATCATTGGCGGTGCCGAGCGGTAAAATACCCATCACCGGCCGGTTTGCCGGGGACAGGTCGATAAGCGCTGACGCAATCTCATTGATGGTGCCATCGCCGCCGCCGGAAATGATGGTGCTGACGCCAAGCCCGAGGGCTTCATTGATATAGCGTGCCGCGTCGCCTTTTTCCCACGTCACCCTGACGTGAATGCGCGCGCCGTCATCGCGCAAACCCTGAATTGCCTGACGCAACAGATCGTTGCCCGCGCTTTTGCCATTGAGAATCAATAAACTGTCTGGATAGGTTGCCATCCGCGCTGCTCCCTTTTTTAGCGTTAGTAAGAGTGTATAGCAGAGAGGTAAAAAGCGGGTAAGAACAGGATGAAAGGAACAAAATATGCCCGAAAGCGCGTTACACTCCAGCGATGGTAGTAACGTAATCACAGGAAAGTGATGATGAATAAAATTTTGGTAAGCGCGTGCCTTATGGGCTTTAAGGTTCGTTATAACGGAAGTGAAAAAGCGCGAATGAACGAGCTGCTCGCTCGCTGGCAGCAGGAACAACGTCTGGTTATCCACTGCCCTGAACTTGCGGCCGGGATGCCTGTCCCTCGTCCTCCGGCAGAGATTATGTCCGCTGATGGCAAAGACGTAATGCACGGGCAAGCCAGAATTACTGAAAATACAGGGCAGGATGTGACTGAGCAGTATCAGCTTGCAGCCTGGCTCGCGCTACGCGGTGCTCAGGAGTCGGGGTGTAGCGCAGCGCTATTAACCGATGGCAGCCCCACGTGCGGCAGTCAGTTTATTTATGACGGATCTTTTCGCGGGATCCATAAAGCGGGGAGGGGTGTGGCTGCATCGTTGCTCGCAGAGCATGGGATAGCCGTATTCTCTGAGGGGCAAATCGACGAGCTTATTGCCTGGGTTGAGGAGAGAGAAGGCAAAAAATAAGCCCGCGTAAGGGAGATTACGCAGGCTAAGGAGGTGGTTCCTGGTACAGCTAGCATTTATGGGTTATGTTTTTCAGCGGGGGGATAATACCCGTATTGAACGAAGCGGTATGTGATCCGATTCTAAGAATTATCCCAGCGCGAAAAAATTTCCCTAATTAACTATTTGCCGTGTGGGTTTCGGGTGCTTTCACCGTTGAAGTTACGCATCAGCAGCGCAAACTTCAGCTCCACCTCTTCCGGAACCGGCAGCCAGACGGTATGCCCGTCGCCCGGCGCCACGTCAATCGCCTCGCCTTTGCCGTTTTCCAGATGCTCCAGCGTAAAGTTCATGTTGCCCTGCGGGGTCATCAGCTCCAGGCTGTCGCCTTTGGTGAATTTGTTTTTCACCGCGACGGCCGCCAGCGCGCCTTTGCGCTCGCCGGTAAAGTCACCGACAAACTGCTGGCGCTCGGAAACGGAGTAGCCGTGCTCGTAGTTCTGGTAGTCATCGTGAGTATGACGACGCAGGAAGCCCTCGGTATAGCCGCGGTGCGCCAGGCCTTCCAGGGTTTCCAGCAGGCTGGTATCGAACGGTTTACCTGCCGCCGCGTCGTCGATGGCTTTGCGGTACACCTGTGCGGTACGCGCGCAGTAGTAATAGGATTTGGTGCGGCCTTCGATCTTCAGGGAGTGCACGCCCATCTGGGTCAGACGCTCAACATGGGCGATGGCGCGCAGATCTTTCGAGTTCATGATGTAGGTGCCGTGCTCGTCTTCAAAGGCGGTCATGTACTCGCCCGGACGTTTGGCTTCTTCAATCATAAACACGCTGTCGGTTGGCGCGCCGATGCCCAGCGTCGGCTCAACGTTGGTTACCGGAATAGGCTCGTGCTTGTGCACGATATTACCGACGTCATCCTCTTTGCCTTCCTGGACGTTATATTCCCAGCGGCAGGCGTTGGTGCAGGTGCCCTGGTTCGGGTCGCGCTTGTTGATATAGCCGGAGAGCAGGCAGCGGCCGGAGTAGGCCATGCACAGCGCGCCGTGAACGAAGATTTCGATTTCCATATCCGGCACCTGGGTGCGGATCTCTTCGATCTCTTCCAGAGACAGTTCGCGGGACAGGATGACGCGGGTCAGCCCCATCTGCTTCCAGAACTTCACCGTCGCCCAGTTGACGGCGTTAGCCTGGACGGAGAGGTGAATATCCATCTCCGGGAAGTTCTCCCGAACCAGCATGATTAAACCCGGGTCCGACATGATCAGCGCGTCCGGCCCCATATCCACCACCGGCTTCAGGTCACGGATGAACGTTTTCAGCTTGGCGTTGTGCGGCGCGATGTTCACGACCACGTAGAATTTTTTGCCCAGGGCATGCGCTTCGTTGATGCCGAGCTGCAGGTTCTCGTGGTTGAATTCGTTGTTGCGCACGCGCAGCGAGTAGCGCGGCTGGCCCGCATAAACGGCGTCGGCACCATAGGCGAAAGCGTAACGCATATTTTGCAGCGTTCCCGCCGGGGAAAGGAGTTCCGGTTTAAACATGTTTGTTCTCGTTCTGATGACAGGTCAGATCCGCGTGCACCAGGTGCAGCGGTAAGGGGAGATCCCCCACTTTAAGGGCGGGCATTGTAGCGCCGCGGGGCAGGGAGGTAAAGCGTCGAGTCGTATCACCGCCCATCCGGCGTGTACGCATATTTTTAGGTATTGTCTTTACCATCTGGCTTGAAAGACCGAGGCAATGCCGTTTCCCGCTTTCAGTACAAGCGTGGACTGAACGTCATTGCTTTTGCTTAATTCGAATCAACCAGATACAGGAAAACTAACTGATATTGAGATCGTGTATAACTTTTGAGCGTCATCAAGTCGTCTGTTCAGGAACCTATCTGAATACGTAGCTTGATTAATGAAGAGAAAAAGACGGAATCTGTTTATGAACCGTTACCATTTGTCAGGGGAAGAGTATGGCGAGGCTGGATTTCTGTGAACTTGCTTCTGCAAGCGCAGATACTGCAGATAGCGACCAATTTGAGAAGTTCGCAAAAATATTCATGGAAAAAATTTTGGGAGGGATTGTAACTAAAGGCCCAAGCCGGGGGGCGGATGGTGGCATAGATATACGGGTTGAGTTTGATATTGCCGGATGTCGAATTGCCAAACTTGTTAGCTGCAAACACTACGCTCCTTCTAAAAAGTCCGTTGGTCGCAGTGATGAAGAGGACATTCAGGACAGACTTGCTGAATTTGAATGTGATGAGTTTGTTGGATTTTATTCCACCATTGCATCGTCCGGACTTGAGCAAAAACTGGAGCGACTGAAAGCTAAAAAAGGGATTTTGTACCAGATTTATAATTCAGAGGATATTGAAACCTTATTACTGGAAAATCATGCGGGCTTTCAGTTAGCAAAGCGTTTTTTTCCTCGTTCAGTACAAAATATATTACCACAATTTATTGCTCTACTGCCCACCTTCACATCCTGTGACGCAGTGCGTCATTCTTCAGGTTGGATAGTCCCGGATGTTTATAGTGACTACGAGCCACGGGTCTACGCCTGTAATGCTAATTTAGCTGCACAGTATGCAAATGAGAAGGCGATGAATGATATCCATGAACCCATGTTCTTGCAGGCATGGAAAGATGCCGTCCATATGTTTTCAGATTATTTCATTATCCCTGCTGCCGGTATTAACAGTGTAAGCAATATTAATGAATTACCACCGGACTGGGATACTTCAGACGATATAATAAATTTATCCGCCGGGAAACGATGGGCACTTTTGGCTATCTGGAGTTTTTTTGATGATAAAAAGGTTAATGCTATTTTGAAGAAAATGCATAAACATCCTTCTCAGCAAGATTTGAACGTTATTAGCTTCGCTTTCCTGGCGATGATAACTGGCACCGAGCGTCGCGATGTATTAGCGCGACTTTTTGCTTATGCTACACCTTTTCGTTCCTGGTAAGGCCACAGTTTTAATGTCTGGAGTCTCTGCCCCGCAGTGCTGCGGGGCAATATTCTCACATTATCCTGCACGCATCCGCTTCCCAGCGATACCCTACGCCATACACCGCGCGGATAAACGACTGCTCGGCGTCCAGCGCCTCCAGCTTGCGGCGCAGGTTTTTGATGTGGCTGTCGATGGTGCGGTCGGTCACGACGCGGTAATCGTCATACAGGTGGTTCAGCAGCTGCTCGCGGGAGAACACTTTTCCCGGCTCGTGGGAGAGGGTTTTCAGCAGGCGGAACTCCGCAGGCGTCAGGTCCAGCAGCTTGCTGCGCCAGCTCGCCTGGAAGCGGCTTTCGTCGACAATCAGCGGGCTTTCGGCATCGAGCACCTGAAGCTCGCGCTGCGGCCTGCAGCGGCGCAGAATGGTTTTCACGCGGGCGACCACTTCACGCGGGCTGTAGGGCTTGCAGATGTAATCGTCCGCGCCAATTTCGAGCCCCAGCAGGCGGTCAATCTCTTCAATTTTGGCGGTGACCATGACGATCGGCACGTCGGAGAAGCGACGAATTTCCCGGCACAGGGTCAGTCCGTCAACGCCCGGCAGCATTAAATCCAGCAGGATCAGATCCGGCGGGGTCTGACGCACGTATGGCAGCACCTGGTCGCCGTGGCTGATCAGCGACGGGGCGTAGCTGGCCGCGCGTAAATAGTCGATCAGCAGCTGCCCAAGCTTGGGCTCGTCTTCCACAATCAAAATGCGCGGCGTGTTTTCGTCAATCGGTAACTCGGTCATACTTCTCTCGATAAATCCCGTTCCAGAGGTAACTCTACTGTAATGCTAACCCCGCCAAAAGGCGAATGGGCGGCGCGGATCGTGCCATTATGCGCCTCGACGATGTTAACGCAAATCGCCAGCCCCAGTCCGGAACCGCCGCTGGCGCGGTTACGGGAGCCTTCGGTACGGTAGAAACGTTCAAACAGTTTTTCCAGCTGCGCGTCCTGCACGCCGGGGGCTGAGTCCGCGAAGGTGAGGGCAAAGCGCCCGTTTTCCTGCCTGCCGGAGATATGCAGCCCGCCGCCGCTGTCGGTGTAGCGCAGGCTGTTTTCCAGCAGGTTATTGAACAGCTGCATCAGCCGGTCTTTGTCGCCGAATACCACCGCGCTGTCCGGCAGGGAGAGGTCGATTTTCAGGTTGCGGCTGGCAAAGCGCTCGCGGAAGGCGCCGCTGATCACTTCCAGAATGTTAATCACGTCCACCGGCGCTTTCTGGTAGGCCAGCGCGCCTTCGTCGGACATGGAGAGCTGGTGGAGATCGTCCACCAGCTTGGTGAGCGTGCCCACCTCCGCCTGCAGAGAGGCCACCGATTCAGGCGTAAACTGGCGCACGCCGTCCTGGATGGCCTCCAGCTCGCCGCGCAGCACCGCCAGAGGGGTGCGCAGCTCGTGAGAAATATCGGCCATAAAGTCGCGGCGCATCTGCTGGTTCTTCTCCAGCGTGCTGGCGAGCTGGTTAAAATCCTGCGCCAGCTTGCCCAGTTCGTCCTGGCTGCGGGTATCGACGCGGGTGGTAAAATCCCCGGCGGCCAGCTTGTGCGTGCCTTCCACCAGTCTTTTCACCGGGGCGAGCAGACCGCGCGCCAGCGGGAAGGTGGCGAGCGCGGCGAGCAGGGTGGAGAGGGCGACAATCAGCCAGCTTGTCCGGCGCTGCTGACGGTCAAAGTTGATGTCGGTGTTGCGCGTCAGGCGCTCCACCGGAGAGGCGATAACCCAGCCGACCGTCGCGTTGTTGACTTTGATCGCCCGACGGGTGCCGTCCGGCGGTATCGGCGCGCGCGGACCCACCAGCGTGCGCATGTCCTGGTCAATCACCCAGAACTGGGTGCGCCAGCCGTGCGGCGGCATGCCCGGCCCCGGGCGATCGTCACCGGTATCGTGCTCCAGCGAGCGCAGGATCTGGAAAATAAAGCGGTCGTTATTGCGCAGAAAACGCCAGTTGCCGTGCTGGGCGTACTGTTCACTCAGCGCATCGCTTAAGCCCTGTAAACGCTGTTCATTGCCATGTTTGATGTAATCAATAAAACCGCGCTCAAAGCTGATCCGCACCGCCCAGTGCATGGTGATCAGCAGGACGATACAGGTGGCAAATATCGCCACGAAGAGCTTGCCGGTAATGCCCGGACGCCAGAATTTCATGAGCCACTCCTTTTGCCGCGCCTAATCACGACGTTCTTGCTGGTATCATCCGGCACTCTGGCGAAGATGAAAGCGGGCAGGGCGATGATGACCGCCATGCTTAAATAGGTATACAAAAAGACCTGATGCGCCACCGGCGTGTCGACGCTGAGGTGGTGCTGGCCGTACATGCCGAGCAGTAATCCGGCGATTGTGACCCCGACGCTCATTGAGAGTTGCATGATCATCGACAGCAGGCTGTTGCCGCTGCTCGCCAGATCGTCCGGCAGGTCCTTCAGCGTCAGGGTATTCATCGACGAGAAGCGCATGGAGTTGACGATCCCCTGGCAGAACAGCACCAGCGGCAGAACGTAGTACCAGCCCATCAGCGCCACGGCCATAAACAGCAGGCTGACCAGCGCCAGCCCCAGCGTGGCGGTTACCAGCACGTGACGGTAGCCAAAGCGGTTCACCACCTGCACCACGATGCGCTTCATTCCCATGCTGCCGAGCACCATCGGGATCATCATCAGGCCCGCGTGGAACGGCGAAAATCCCATTCCGATTTGCAGGAAAACGGGCGTCATAAACGGCAGCATGCCGCTGCCGACGCGCCCGGCGAAGCTGCCAAACAGGCCAAGGCGATAGGTGGGGTTTTTAAACAAGCTCAGGCTGAACAGCGCCTTATCGTTACCTCTGGCATGCCGCAGATACCACAGAATGGCGGTGATGCCGATAACGACCAGCATCCCCAGCGTCAGGGGCGAAATGCCGAGCCCCTTTTGCCCGTCGAGCGCCAGGGTCAGCGTGGCCATGCCCGCCGCCAGCATGATAAAGCCGAAGAAATCAAAGCGCCGCGTCTGCATTTTGTAGTTCGGCATCAGCGTCATGGTGGCGATGGCGCCGATGATGCCAACCGGGAGGTTGATTAAGAAGATCCAGTGCCAGGAGGCGTACTCCACCAGAATGCCGCCGAGCGCCGGGCCCAGCAGCGGCCCCACCTGACCGGGCAACGTCACAAAGGTCATCGCCGCCATGTACTGCTCGCGCGGCACGATCTTCATAACCGTTAGCCGCCCGACGGGCACCATCATCGCCCCGCCGACGCCCTGCAGCACGCGCGCCATCACCAGCTGGTCGAGGGTGCTGGCCTGGGCGCAAAACAGCGAGCCGGTGGTAAACAGCACGATGGCGGTAAAGAAGATATTGCGCACGCCCACTTTGTCCGCCAGCCAGCCGCTGGCTGGCAGCATGATGGCCACCGTCAGCACGTAGGAGACAATCACCATATGCATATGCAGCGGGCTCTCCCCCAGGCTTTTCGCCATTGAGGGGAGGGCGGTGTTGACGATGGTCGTATCCAGCGACTGCATAAAGAAGCCGAAAGCGACTATCCAAAGCTGCCAGCGAACGTTAGCGGGAAGATCGGTCATTTACTCGGTCACCGTGGTTCTGTTTTTACGCGAAAAGCGCAGCCGCAGGCGGTCGAAGAACAGATAGACCACCGGCGTGGTGTACAGCGTCAGCAGCTGGCTCATGACCAGGCCGCCGACGATGGTGATCCCCAGCGGCTGGCGCAGCTCCGAGCCGTCGCCGCCCGAAATAACCAGCGGCAGCGCGCCAAACAGCGCCGCCAGAGTGGTCATCATGATCGGACGAAAACGCAGCAGGCAGGCCTGGAAGATGGCCTCTTCCGGCGACAGATTGCCGTTGCGCTGGGCGTCCAGGGCGAAATCCACCATCATGATCGCGTTTTTCTTCACGATGCCGATCAACAGCATGATCCCGATGAGCGCGATCAGGCTGAACGGCGCGCCAAACAGCTCCAGCGCCAGCAGCGCCCCCACGCCCGCCGACGGCAGCGTCGAGAGAATGGTCAGCGGGTGAACGTAGCTCTCGTACAGCACGCCCAGCACAATATAGACCGTGGCGATGGCGGCCAGAATCAAAATCACCTGCGAGTTCATCGTCTCCTGGAACACCTGCGCGGTGCCGGCAAAGCTGCCGCGCACGGTGGACGGCACGCCAAGCTGCGTCATCGCGCGGTTGATTGCGTCGCTGGCTTCAGAAAGCGACGAACCGGCGGGCAGGTTAAAGGAGATGGTCGACGCCGCCGAAAGGCCCTGATGGTTCACCGACAGCGGCGCGTTGGCAGGCTGCCAGCTGGCAAAGTAGGAGAGCGGAATCGCCTTGCCGTCGTTGTTAATCACAAACATTTTGTCCAGGGCGCTGATGTCCTGGGTGTAGCGCGGGTCAACCTCCATCACCACCTTATACTGGTTCATCGGCTGGTAGATGGTGGAGATCTCGCGCTGGCCGAAGGCGTTGTTCAGCAGGCTGTTGGCGGCTTCAACGTTAATGCCCAGACGCGACATGGTTTCGCGGTCGTAGGTCAGGGCCATCTCGGCGCCGTTGTCCTGCTGATCGGAGTTGACGTCCGCCAGCTCCGGCAGGGCGGCCAGCGCCTTGCGGATCTTCGGCTCCCACTCGCGCAGGGCGGCTAAATCGTCCGAGAGCAACGTGTACTGATAGCTGGCGTTCGCCTGACGGCCGCCGACGCGGATATCCTGAACGGCCATCAAAAACAGGTTTGCCCCCGGCTCTTTGGCGAGCTTCACCCGCAGGCGGTCAATCACCTGCTGGGCGGTTTCGTTGCGCTCGCCGCGCGGTTTCAGGGTAATAAACATCATCCCGCTGTTAACGCGTGACCCGCCGGTAAAGCCGGTGACGTTATCCACGGCTTTATCTTCACGAATGATCTTCATAAAGTCCTGCAGCTTGCCGCGCATCGCCTGGAACGAAATGCTCTGGTCCGCCTGAATCCCCCCCATCAGCACGCCGGTGTCCTGCTCCGGGAAGAAGGTTTTCGGGATGGTGATGTACATCCAGACGTTCAGCCCAATGGTGGCGATAAGCACCAGGCCGACCAGCCGGGTATGGTTCAGCACCCACTTCAGCGATTTGCCGTAGCCTTCCTGCATCGCCATCAGGAGGCGACCAAAGCCTTTGCGGCGCGGCTGCGAATGCGGTTTGCTGCGCTTGAGCATCCAGCCGCACATCATTGGCGTCAGCGTTAAGGAGATCGCCAGCGAAATGCCGATGGCGACGGAGAGGGTGACGGCGAACTCGCGCAGCAGCCGGCCCGGCAGCCCGCCCATCAGCAGCAGCGGCAGGAATACCGCCACCAGCGACAGGCTCATGGAGAGCACCGTAAAGCCCACCTCGCGCGTGCCCTGCAGCGCGGCCTGGAGCGGCTTCACGCCCGCTTCCAGGTGGCGGGAAATGTTTTCCAGCACCACGATGGCGTCATCCACCACGAATCCCGTCGCTATCGTCAGGGCCATCAGCGACAGGTTGTTGAGGCTAAACCCGCACAGGTACATGGCGGCAAAGGTACCGATCAGCGAGACCGGCACGGCCACCGCCGGAATAAGCGTCGCGCGGCCGGATCGCAGGAACAGGAAGACCACCAGGATCACCAGGGCGACGGAGATAATCAGCGTTTGCTCCACCTCTTCAAGCGAGGCGCGAATGGTCGGGGAGCGATCCTGGGCAATTTGCAGATCGATCGCTGCCGGGATGGTCTCCTGCAGGTCCGGAAGACGGGCGCGAATGCTGTTCACCGTCTCAATAATGTTCGCTTCCGGCAGCTTGCGGATCATCAGCAGAATGGCCGGCTTAGCGTTGGTCATCCCGGCGTTGCGCACGTCCTGCACCGAGTCGGTGACGCTGGCAACGTCGCTTAAGCGCACCGCCGCGCCGTTGTTGTAGTGAATAATGAGCGGCTGATATTCCGCGGCGGTTTTCAGCTCGTCGTTGGTGTGGATCTGCCAGCGGTGGCTACCGTCCTCAATCGCCCCTTGCGGCTTGCGGACGTTGGCCGTGCTGATGGCGGAGCGCACGTCATCCAGCGACACGCCCTGGTTGAACAGCGCCTGCGGGTTTAGGCCCACGCGCACGGCGGGCAGAGAGCTCCCGCCGACGCTCACGTCACCGACGCCGTTAATTTGTGAGATTGTCTGCGCCAGCTGGGTAGACGCAAAGTCGTAAAGCTGCCCCTGAGAATACGTGTCCGAGGTCAGCGTCAGGATCATGATCGGCGCATCGGACGGGTTGGCCTTGCGGTAGGTTGGGCGGCTCGGCATCCCGCTCGGCAGCAGGCTTTGCGCGGCGTTGATGGCCGCCTGCACGTCGCGCGCCGCACCGTTAATATCCCGGTCGAAGCTGAACTCCAGAATGATGCGCGTGCTGCCCAGCGAGCTGCTGGAGGTCATCTCGTTGACCCCCGCAATCCGCCCGAGCGAGCGCTCCAGCGGCGTGGCAACCGACGAGGCCATGGTCTCCGGTGACGCGCCCGGCAGCGAGGCGCTGACCATGATCACCGGGAAATCCACCTGCGGCAGAGGCGCTACCGGCAGCAGCCGGAAGCCCAGCACGCCGCAGAGGGTAATGGCGAGCGAGATTAAAATCGTCGCCACCGGGCGATAAATGAAGAGGGCGAAAAACTTCACTTATGCCTCCTCTTCACGTTTCGGGAAGCGGTTTTTGGTCCACAGCGCCAGGCGGTCAAACAGCAGGTAGATAACCGGCGTAGTGAAGAGCGTGAGCACCTGGCTTACCAGCAGACCGCCGACCATGCCGATACCCAGCGGACGGCGCAGCTCCGCGCCGACGCCGGTGCTGAGCATCAGCGGCAGCGCGCCCAGCAGGGCGGCCAGCGTGGTCATCAGGATCGGACGGAAACGCAGCAGACAGGCCTGGAAGATGGCGTCGCGCGGCGACATGCCCTGCTCGCGCTCGGCGGCCAGGGCGAAGTCGATCATCATGATGGCGTTTTTCTTCACGATCCCGATAAGCAGGATAATGCCGATGATGGCAATGACGTCCAGCTCGCTGCCCGCCAGCATCAGTGCCAGCAGCGCCCCCACGCCCGCCGTCGGCAGGGTAGAGAGGATGGTGATCGGGTGGATAAAGCTTTCGTATAGCACGCC
This sequence comes from Enterobacter sp. DNB-S2, assembly GCF_019443845.1. Classification (NCBI taxonomy): domain Bacteria; kingdom Pseudomonadati; phylum Pseudomonadota; class Gammaproteobacteria; order Enterobacterales; family Enterobacteriaceae; genus Enterobacter; species Enterobacter sp. DNB-S2. Next base: position 3,700,455 of record NZ_CP050520.1, on the reverse strand, counting down.
GAGCACGATGTACATCGCCACGACCGCCGCGACGATAAGCCAGATGGTGTTACCCAGCGCGGCCTGAAACGCCAGCGTGCTGCCCTGGAACTGGGTCTGAATATCGGACGGGAAGCTGAGCTCTTTTTCAGCAGCCTGAATGGCCTCCACCGCTTCGCCGAGAGAATAATTGTCCGGCACGTTGAAGGAGATGGTGGTGGACGGGAACTGATCCAGATGGTTAATCGACAGCGGGGTATAGCGTTCTTCCACCGTGGCGATAGCGCTCAGCGGCACAATGCCGCCGTCTTTGCTGGTCAGGCGCACCGAGTCCAGCCCCGCCAGTCCTGGCGTGTTCTCTGTGTTGTGCTCCAGCACCACGCGATACTGGTTGGCCTGGGTGTAGATGGTGGAGATCAGGCGCTGACCGAAGGCGTTGTATAGGGCGTTGTCCACATCCGACATGGTAATGCCCAGACGGCTGGCGGTATCGCGGTTGACGTTCACGTATGCCGCCAGCCCTTTGTCCTGCCAGTCGCTGCTGACGTCGGCGAGCTGCGGCAGGGTGTTTAGCTTATTCACCAGCTGCGGTACCCAGGTGCTGAGCGCGTCCAGCGAGGTGGCCTGCAGCGTGAACTGGTACTGCGTGCGGCTGACCTGGGTATCAATGGTCAAATCCTGAATCGGCTGCAGGTAAAGCTCAACGCCCGGCACGCGTGCGACGGCGTTTTGCAGACGCTCAATGACGGCGTTGACGCGATCGTCGCGTTCATCCAGCGGCTTGAGGTTGATCTGCAGACGCGCGCTGTTGAGCGACGGGTTGGTGCCGTCGACGCCCACGTAGGAGGTCAGGCTCTCGACCGCCGGATCCTTCATGATGATTTCAGACACCTGCTGCTGGCGCTGGGCCATACTGGCGAAGGAGACCGACTGCGGGGCCTGAAGAGTGCCCTGAATAATGCCGTTGTCCTGAATCGGGAAGAAGCCTTTCGGAATGAAAATCCACAGCATCACGCTGAGCGCCAGGGTTCCCAGCGCCACGCCGAGCGTGGCCCACGGATGGTTCAGAACTTTCGCCAGCACGCGGCCGTAGGCGGCAATAATCCGCTCGAACATGCGCTCGGAGGCGCGCGAGAAGCGGTTTTGCTTGCGCAGGGACTCGTGGCTCAGCATGCGGGCGCACATCATCGGCGTCAGGGTCAGCGACACCACGGCGGAGATCAAAATGGCGACCGCCAGCGTCACGGCAAACTCGCGGAACAGACGCCCGACGATATCGCCCATAAACAGCAGCGGGATCAGCACCGCAATCAGCGAGAAGGTCAGCGAGATAATGGTAAAGCCGATTTCGCCCGCGCCCTTCAGCGCCGCCGCCAGCGGCTTTTCGCCTTTCTCGATATAGCGCGAAATGTTCTCAATAACGACGATGGCGTCGTCCACCACGAACCCGGTGGCGATGGTGAGCGCCATCAGCGTCAGGTTGTTAATCGAAAAGTCGAGGAACACCATCACCGCAAAGGTTCCGACCAGCGAGAGCGGCACGGCGACGGCGGGAATAATGGTTGCCGGGACGTTACGCAGGAACAGATAGATGATCATAACGACCAGCGCAATCGCCAGCATCAGCTCAAACTGGGTGTCGGTGACCGACGCGCGAATGTTGGTGGTACGGTCGGAAAGCACCTTCACGCTGACCGATTTCGGCAGGCTTTCGATCAGCTGCGGCAGCATGGTGCGGATGCTGTCGGCGGTTTCGATGATGTTGGCGCCCGGCTGGCGCTGCACGTTCATCACGATCGCCTGCTGCCTGTTGGCCCAGGCGCCGAGCCAGCTGTTTTCAGCACCTTGTTCCACGGTCGCCACGTCGCCCAGACGCACCGGGGCGCCGTTCTGGTAAGCAATAATCAGCTGACGGTATTCATCGGCGGACTGCATCTGATCGTTGGCAGAGAGCGTCACGGCGCGGGTGGGACCGTCCAGCGAGCCTTTTGCCGAGTTAACGTTGGCACTGCTGATGGCGGTGCGGATGGTTTCGCTGGTCAGACCCAGCGCGGCAATTGCCTGCGCGTTCAGCTTAACGCGCACGGCGGGACGCTGGCCGCCCGCGAGGGTGACGAGGCCGACGCCGGAGACCTGTGAAATTTTCTGCGCCACGCGCGTTTCGACCATATCCTCTACCTGGGTCATCGGCATGGCGGAGGAGGTGACGGCAAGCGTCATGATCGGCGGATCGGCCGGGTTCACCTTGCTGTAGACCGGCGGGTTAGGCAGGTCCGAAGGCAGCAGGTTGGTGGCGGCGTTGATGGCGGCCTGTACCTCCTGCTCGGCGACGTCCAGCGACAGCGTCAGCTGGAACTGCAGCGTCACGACGGATGCCCCGCCGGAACTCTGGGAGGACATCTGTTTTAGCCCGGACATCTGGCCGAACTGGCGCTCCAGCGGAGCGGTAATGGCGGACGTCACCACGTCCGGGCTGGCGCCGGGATAGAGTGTGACAACCTGAATCGTTGGGTAATCCACCTCCGGCAGCGCCGACACGGGCAGGAAGCGATAGCCGATAATCCCGGCGAGCAGGATCGCCACCATCAGCAGCGTGGTGGCGACAGGACGGAGGATAAACAGGCGTGACGGCCCGCCTGTAGAGCCTGGAGGCATCACCTGCATCAGGATTTCGCTCCCTGTTTCGCAGGTTCAACCACTTCCACTTTAGCCCCTTCGGTCAGACGGTCAATGCCGTCGGTGACCACGCGGTCGCCTGCGGAAAGGCCTGCGGCGATGACCACCGTCTGGCTGTCCTGGATACCGGTTTTCACCAGGTGCTTGCTGACCTTATTGTCGCTGTTAAGTACCCAGACGAAATTACCTTCGTTACCCATCTGCAGCGCAGCGGTGGGGATCACCACCGCGTTCTCTTCGGTGGCGACCAGCATACGCGCGTTGACGAACTGGTTCGGGAAGAGGGCATCGTCCTGATTAGAAAAGCGCGCCTTCAGCTTGATGGTGCCGGTGGTGGTGTCGATCTGGTTATCCAGGCTGAGCAGAGAACCTTCGCTCAGCTTCTGCCTGTTGCTGCGGTCCCAGGCTTCCACCACCAGCCCCTTTCCGGCTTTTTGCGCCTGCACCACGGTCGCAATTTCGCTTTCCGGTAGGGTAAAGACTAAATCAATCGGGTGAGTCTGGGTGATCACCACGATGCCCGTGGTGTCGCCGCTGGAGATCTGGTTGCCGATATCGACCTGCTTCAGGCCCACGCGCCCGTCAATCGGCGCGGTGATGCGGCTCCAGTCCAGCTGCAGCTGTGCGCTGGCCACGGCGGCTTCGTCGGCTTTGATGGTGCCCTGCGTTTCGCTGACCAGCGACTGCTGGGTATCCAGCTCCTGACGAGACACGAGGTTGGTTTTCACCAGCTGCTGGAAGCGGGCCAAATCGCGGCGAGCGTTGGCGAGCGTGGCTTTGTCCTTCGCGAGCTGCCCCTGCGCCTGGGCGAGGGCGACCTTAAACTGGCTCGGGTCGATTTCCGCCAGCAGATCGCCCGCTTTGACCTGCTGACCTTCCTGGAAGTGAATGGCCATCAGCTGACCGTCGACGCGGCTGCGCACCGTCACGGTGTTGGCGGCGGTAATGGTCCCAAGGCCCGTTAGATAGCGAGGAACGGCTTTATTCACTGCCGTCGCCGCCTGTACCGGCGCCAGCGCGCCGCCGCGCATGCCGTGACGCCCTCCGCCTGCCGGGCGCTGTGCCTGACTATTGGCACCGGCGGGGGCTGCGGTGTTCGCGGATTGACTGTGCCAGTACCAGGCGGCGGCAAGGACCACCACAATGATGCCAGCGGCGATTGCCCAGCGGGATTTGTTACTGCCTTTCATCGTTGTACGTTCTCATCCTGAAGACTTCGGGGAATGATACTAGTTTAGTCAGCTAACACAGCGGAAAAATGGAGGAAATATGGAAGACTGTCAGGAATGGTCTGAATGGAGGTAAACGCAAAACGGCAACATCCGTTGCCGTTTTTGGTGTTTTCTCCCTCTCCCTGTGGGAGAGGGCACCAGACCGCACCGCAACAACGCTAGCTAAACATCACCTGCGCCCAGCGCGCCAGACCAGCGGTAACGGAGCCAAAGTCATCGCCACCGGCAATCGGAATGCCCGGCAGCTGTTCCGCCAGTGCTTTCTTGATCAGCGGCGAACGGGCGCTACCCCCGGTCAGGTAGATAACGTCCGGCTTCTCTTTACCGTTCTCCAGCGCCAGCTGCACCTGCTCCAGAATACGCTGCAGCGGCTGCGCGAGCGCCGCCTCCAGCCCGTCCTGCGAAATCGCGGTGGCCAGTTCGTCGCTGATAAACGGCAAGGAAACCGCATGCTCAGCGCGGTCGGAAAGGGCAATTTTGCTCTCTTCGGCAGTCCGCACCACGCGATAGCTCAGGCGCTGACGCCACACTTTATACAGCAGGGCGACTTTTTCGGCGTCCTGCGCGTCGCGCACCAGATCGTTCAGGAAGCGGCCGTTCGCGGTGCTGTAAAAATCACTCTGCGCAGGTACGTCGTTAATGGCAATCGCATTCCACCACGGCAGGATCGGCAGGGCGATGCCTTTTTCCGTCTGACCGCCCATGCCGAGCAGCGGCATCAGGCTCTTGAATGCCAGCGCGATATCGAGATCGTTACCGCCTACGCGGCAGCCGCTGTGCCCGAGCAGGCTATTTTCGCGATCGCGACGGTTATGCCACTGCGGTCCCATCAGCAGCAGCGAGCAGTCCGTTGTGCCGCCGCCGATATCCACGACTAATACGCGCTTCTCTTCCGTCAGCGTGGCTTCAAAATCCAGCCCCGCGGCAACCGGCTCGTACTGGAACACCACGTCGCGGAAGCCTGCCCGGTGCGCCGCGCGTTCAAGGATCCCCTGCGCCTGCTGGTTAGCCTCATAGCCGCCCAGCCCCTGGAAGTTGATCGGGCGGCCAATGACCGCCTGGGTAATCGCATCGGAGACCTGCGTCTGCGCCTGAGTGCGAATATGCAGCATCATCGCGCACACCAGGTCTTCGAACATCGCCACCTGCTGCGGCTTCAGGCCGCTGGCGCCGAGGAAGGATTTTGGCGACTTAACGAAGTAAACTTCTTCAGGATCTTCAATGTAGTGCCCGAGCGAAGAGAGGCCGAACTGCACGCTGGAGGGCGTAACGTCGATGTCTTCCTCGCGGTTAAAGCTGACCGCCCGGCGCAGCAGCTCCTGGGTCTCCGCCGCCGTGGCCGGAACCTGATGGTGGCGGAACAGCCATTCGCTTACCGCTTCACGCGTCGGCGCGCAGAGCATTGACGGCAGCAGCGTGCTCTCTTTTTCCATTTTCAGAAGCTGTGGCTGCCCGTCTTGCATAACCGCAACCGAGCAGTTTGCCGTACCGTAGTCGAATCCAATAAACACGATTAATCCCCATGCCAGTGAGAAGGGGCGAGACTTTAACGAAATGTCCGCATGGCGACAACAGGAATATGAAAGCAAGGCAATACAAGGTCTTTCCGTTTATGCTGATATACCCGTCATACTTCAAGTTGCAGGTGTGTTGGCTGCGCTCGCTCACCCCAGTCACATAGTTATCTATGCTCCTGGGGATTCGCTCTCTTGCCGCCTTCCTGCAACTCGAATTATTTAGGGTATAAGAATGAAAAAGGAGCAACGATGTACACCCTGAACTGGCAACCCCCTTACGACTGGCAGTGGATGTTTGGCTTTCTCGGCGCGCGTGCGGTGACGGGCATTGAAACCGTCACCCACGACTACTACGAGCGCAGTTTTGCCTGCGAAGGGCATCAGGGAATATTTCGCGTAACGCCGGATATCGCCACCCATACGCTGACCGTGACGCTCACTCCGGGGTTAGTTCCGGTTGCGCAGACGTGCCTTGAACGCATCGAGCGCCTGTTCGATCTCGCCTGCAACCCGCAGCACATCGCGGAAACGCTGGGCGATCTCGGTGCTGCCCGGCCGGGCTTGCGTTTGCCGGGGGCGATGGACGCGTACGAGCAGGGCGTCCGGGCGATCCTCGGGCAGCTGGTGAGCGTGGCGATGGCGGCGAAACTGACGTCGCGCGTGGTGGCGCTGTGCGGTGAGCCGATCGCGGATTGTCCGGGCTATCTCTGTTTCCCCACGCCGGACGCGCTGGCGGCAGCGGACGCGCTAGCGCTGAAAGCGTTGGGCATGCCGGTAAAACGCGCGGAGTCGTTAATTCATCTGGCGCAGTCGGTCATCGACGGGACGTTTCCGCTTTTCCCACCCGAGAATATTGAGGCCGGGATGAAGGCGCTACAGCAGCGGCCGGGGATAGGGCGCTGGACGGCAAACTACCTGGCCCTGCGCGGCTGGCAGGCGAAAGATGTCTTTCTGCCTGATGATTATCTGATTAAGCAACGCTTTGCCGGGATGACGCCCGCGCAGATTCGGCGTTATGCCGAACGCTGGCAGCCGTGGCGCTCTTACGCGCTGCTGCACATCTGGTATACCGACGGCTGGACGCCGTCAGTTGATGGCGAAATAGCTGGTGTTGAGCAGTAGATCCAGCGGCTGCGGCTCGGCTATGGTGTCGCCATAGATAAAATCAATGCCGATGCCGGAGAGCGTATCCATCATGATGGGCTGATTGCACGGACCCGCGATGGTTTTCATCCCCAGACGCTGGGCGTGGCCCTGAACAATGGTCACCATCATCTCATCCATCAGGTTGCCATACACGTTGCTTACCACCTCTGCGTCCAGCATCAGATAGTCGGCCATATTGGCGGTCAGGTGGGTGAAGACGTTCATGTCGCGGCCCACCTGGCTGAAGATCACGCGGCAGCCCGCCTGGCGAAGCTTTTGCAGACTCCGCTGCAGGTTTTTATCCGGGCTGCACACCACGTCGGCAGAGATAACCAGATGCAGCAGACGACCCGGCATAGGGCTTTTATCCAGCAGGTCGAGAAGCTCATCGACCAGCGTTACGCTGGCTAAACCGGCCTCAGAAAGCGGCAGCGCCACCCCCATACCTTTACTGGCGACCTGTGCGGCAGAGGCGCGGAAAAACTCATTAAAAATACGTCTGTCGAGGGCGTGCAAAAGCTCAGGCTCGGCCAGACCCGAGCGGAAGGCATGCTCTTCCTGGACTTCGCCCTGGCTGGTCCACAGGCGTAACGACAGCAGCCAGAAATTACTGCTTTCCGGGATGCGCGGGGAGGCGACGCTACGGGCAATCATCATCAGGTGATTGTCTTTAATCATGTGCCACTGTTCATCAAGCGACATCATGCTGCGCGTGTTGTGATCCCGCTCCTGCTGGGGTTCGTAAACCGTCACCATGCCGCGCCCGCTGTTTTTCGAGGCATAACAGGCTATATCGGCCTGCGACATCACCTCCGACGCCTGATGGTTATTTTCATCAATCAGCGTGATGCCTGCGCTGGCGCCGATCCGGTGCAGGCGGCCTTCCCACATAAAGTGATAGTCATTGATCGTGTGGATCAGGCGCCCGGCGATATAGCGCGCGCTTTCAATATTGCAGTCCGGCAGCAGTAACCCGAACTCATCTCCGCCCAGTCGCGCCAGCACGTCGCTGGAGCGGAGCATGGTCAACATCAGGGAGGAGAGCTCCCGCAGCAGGGCATCCCCCGCCGCATGGCCTGCCGTATCGTTGACGGCTTTAAAGCGATCGAGATCGATAAAGACCAGAGCATGACGCTGGTGCGTTTCGCGAACGGTCTGCAGGAGGCGTTTAAGATGATTTTCGAAGCTGACCCGGTTTGCCAGATGGGTCAGGGCATCGTGGGAGGCGCTGTAGCTCAGCTGACGCAGCATTTTGCGCGACTCGGTCACGTCCTGAATCACGATAACCGAGCCAATATTCTGCCCGTCCAGCGTGCTGAGCGGCGTAATGCTGTAGTGAATATCAAAATTCCCGCCGGTCCGGCAGTTCAGCACCACGTCCTGATCGATATCGGAACGGGACATATCGCCGCTGTGAATATTCTCCATCAGCGGCCCTTTTTCACCAAAGGTGATGTGCAACACCTTGAGGATCGGCTGGCCGATAGCCTCGGTCTGCAGCCAGCCGCTCATTTTCTCGGCCACCGGGTTCATGAAGGTGACATTCATGTTGATATCGGTGCACAGCACCGCTTCACCGATGGAGTCGAGGGTGATGTGCAGACGCTCTTTTTCCTGGAAGAGGGCCTCGTTGAGCTGCTTCACCTCGGTCATGTCCATGTTGATCCCGAGCAGCCGTTCGACTTCACCCTGCTTATTGAGCACCCGGTTCGCCAGGGAGCGAATGTGGCGCACGCCTTCCTTCACGCGAATGCGGAATTCCAGCTTAAACGGCAGACGGGAAATCAGCGAGTCCCGCAGCACCTGCTCAGCGTGGGCACGATCTTCCGGCAGCATCGTGTCATGCCAGAGCTGCCAGGTAGGCTTGATGTGCGGCGGAATTTCATACAGCTCAAACATCCGCTTGTCCCAGCTGATAATATCTGGCTCCAGATCCCACTCCCAGATGCCGATGCCGCCCGCTTCGTTAGCCAGCGTAATGCGCTCCATCAGGCGTTTGTTGACCCACTCGGTCTGCTTCAGGTCGTTAATATCTTCAATCTGGGCGATAAAATAGAGCGGCGAGCCGTCGGCATGGCGCACGACGGAGACGGCAAGGAGTGCCCAGACCACTTCCCCGTCGCGAGTGTAATAGCGCTTCTCAAGGGTATAGGTATTGATGTCGCCGTTGACCAGCTGTTCGAGCTGTTCCAGGTCGGTGTGCAGATCTTCCGGCCAGGTGAGCTGCTGGAAGGTCAGCGACTGGAGCTCCGTCTGGCTGTAACCGAGGAAATTGCACAGCGCCTTGTTAGCCTGCAGCCATTTGCCCTCAATGCTGACCAGCGCCATACCGATGGCGGAATACTCCATCGCATTGCGGAAACGCTCCTCGCTTTCGGTGATGTGTTTGCGCTCAGCGCGGAAGGCGTACATCACCATGGTCATCACGTTGGCAGGCAGGAGCAGCATCAGGAACGGCAGCCAGGGGGCGTTCAGCATCGCCCCGACGTGCTGGGTTGTCAGCGCCACAGGATTTCGGGCAATCATCAGCGACACAACCATCACGGTAACCAGAAACACCAGGAACGCTTCCATTCGCGGCAAGCGCACGGCGCTCCACATAAGCAAAACGATAACGCAGGTGAAAGGCCACGGCAGCCAGGTGATGGCTGCCCAGCTGAGGGCCAGCGTTACGGCCAGCGTGGTCAGGGTTTCCAGCAGCAGTCTCGGGTCACGGTGGCGCAGCAGATAATGCGGTTTAAACAACAGCCCCAACGGTACCACCGCCAGCGCGCCGATGGCTTCGGACAGCACCCAGACGAAGAAATTACGCAGGGGTTCAGGGCCGGGAGCCAGCAGGGATACCAGCAAGCCGCCCACCAGCGGCGGGATCACCGCGCTGCCGATGGCCACGCGGATCCAGTCATTCAGATTCTGCAGCGGGTTGTACCACGGGAGCAATTTGCGCAGCAATAGCGCACCGGTAAAGGCTTCAACCACGTTAATCGAGGTGTAGGTGAGGCTTATCGATCCCCACGAAAACAGCATCCAGGTGGCCAGAATATTGCCGAACGAACAGGCCAGGGCAATTCCCGGCCACATTTTTCCTGCATGGCGATAAAACGCCACCATCATAATGGCGGTGGGGAACCAGAGCGGGGCCAGCAGGGTGCCGAACCGGGTAAGCTCCAGGGAAAATAAGGTAAAGATAAAGGTGACCAGGCCCAGACAGACAAGTCGTATTAAAGGATGTGGGGTGGTAACCAAAACCCGCTGGTATTGTTTATTCATTACCGCTTTATCCAGAGACGCCATGCCGTCAGGGAAGATGTCCGAACGCGTGAATTTGATAATTTGGTTTATGCTAGTACAAACAATTTACAATTCATATGGTGACCGCTCAGAATTTGACACCACAGACTTATTAAATAGAGGCTCCGTGAAAAAAAACGGTTAAACGCTGAAAAAACGTTCATTTAAATTTCACTCAGGGAATAAGACGTCACTTTTCGGCCAGTCTCGCAGAACCTGTGCTTTCGACTGGTATCACGCCCGCGAAATCCCTATAATTGCCGCGTTTGACGCTCCGGCGTCGTCCTTCCTTAACATCCAGGTTAATCAGGTCGCTAAATTTATGACTGATAAGTCTCATCAATGCGTCATTATAGGCATCGCCGGCGCATCGGCTTCAGGTAAAAGTCTAATTGCCAGTACGCTTTATCGCGAACTGCGTGAACAAGTAGGTGATGAGCATATCGGCGTCATTCCCGAAGACAGCTATTACAAAGATCAATCCCATCTGTCGATGGAAGAGCGCGTCAAAACCAACTATGACCACCCAAATGCAATGGATCACAGCTTGCTGTTCCAGCATTTAGAAGCGCTTAAGAGCGGCCAGGCGATTGAACTGCCCGTTTACAGTTACGTAGAACACACCCGCACCCGGGAAACCATCCGCATCGAGCCGAAAAAGGTCATTATCCTTGAAGGCATCCTGTTGCTGACCGACGCCCGCCTGCGTGAATCCATGAACTTCTCGATTTTCGTCGATACCCCGCTGGATATCTGCCTGATGCGCCGCATCAAGCGTGACGTGAATGAACGCGGCCGTTCGATGGACTCCGTCATGGCGCAATATCAGAAAACGGTCCGCCCGATGTTCCTGCAGTTTATTGAGCCATCCAAACAATACGCCGATATCATCGTGCCGCGCGGGGGGAAAAACCGCATTGCTATTGATATCTTAAAAGCGAAAATCAGCCAGTTTTTTGAATAACCCGCGTGAATTGTGTACCGTTCAGAGATAACCTGGTTTTACCCTGAGCGCTTACCGCCTCAGGGTACGATGCATGAAAGGAGAAAGTGGCATGCGTCTTTGCGATCGCGATATTGAAGCCTGGCTGGATGAAGGCCGTTTGTCTATTACCCCGCGCCCACCCGTTGAGCGTATCAATGGCGTGACCGTTGATGTCCGCCTGGGGAATAAATTCCGCACCTTTAGTGGCCACACTGCGCCGTTCATTGACCTCAGCGGGCCGAAGGACGAAGTCAGCGCCGCGCTCGATCGCGTGATGAGTGACGAAATCGTAATCGACGAGGGCGAAGCTTTTTATCTGCATCCGGGTGAACTGGCCCTGGCGGTGACGTTTGAATCCGTCACCTTACCTCCGGACCTGGTCGGCTGGCTTGATGGTCGTTCTTCGCTGGCGCGACTGGGGCTGATGGTTCACGTGACCGCGCACCGTATCGATCCAGGCTGGTCGGGGCGTATCGTGCTGGAATTCTTCAATGCCGGTAAATTGCCGCTGGCGCTGCGTCCGGGCATGATGATCGGCGCGTTGAGCTTTGAACCGCTGTCAGGCCCGGCAGATCGTCCTTATAACCGTCGGCAGGACGCAAAATATCGCGACCAGCAGGGCGCGGTTGCCAGCCGTATTGATAAAGACTGATCGTTAGTCCATTGAGGATGCCATGAGAAGAGTTCTGACGACGCTGATGATTTTGCTGGTGGTGCTGGTGGCTGGCCTTTCGGCGTTGGTTCTGCTGGTTAACCCCAACGATTTCCGCGCTTACATGGTGCGGCAGGTCGAGGCGCGCAGTGGTTATCAACTGAAGCTTGACGGGCCGCTGCGCTGGCACGTCTGGCCGCAGCTCAGCATTCTCTCTGGCCGCATGTCGCTCACGGCACCGGGGGCGTCCCAGCCGCTGGTGTCCGCAGACAACATGCGCCTCGATGTGGCGCTGATCCCGCTCATTTCCCATCAGCTGCAGGTTAAGCAGGTGATGCTGAAAGGCGCGGTGATTCAGCTCACCCCGCAAACCGAAGCCGTGCGTGATGCCAGTGCGCCGGTTGCGCCGCGCGAAAATACTCTGCCCGATGAACCGTCCGATACCGGCTGGTCCTTTGATATCGGCAAGCTGAAAGTTGCCGACAGCGTGTTGGTTTTCCAGCATGAGCACCAGGAGCAGGTGACCATTCGCAACATCAACCTGCAGATGGAACAGGATGCTCACCATCTTGCGTCGCTGGAATTTAGCGGGCGCGTGAACCGCGATCAGCGCGATTTGACCCTGTCGCTGAATGCTAATGTGAACGCCTCGGACTACCCGCATCAGCTCACGGCCGACATCCAGCAGCTGAACTGGCAGCTGACGGGTGCCGATCTCCCCTCCCAGGGAATAACCGGGCAGGGAACGCTGCAGGCCGTGTGGCGCGAAGAGCAAAAGCAGCTCGAGCTGGATAATCTCAACCTACAGGCAAATGACAGTAGCCTGAAGGGGCAGGCGAGCGTCACGCTCGAAGAGAAGCCGAAGTGGGTGCTGAATCTGCAGTTTGACAAGCTCAATCTGGAAAACCTGCTGCCGCCTCTGCCGGCCAGCGCCACGGACAACGATGCCACCCAGACGGGGCAAAGCCAGGCACCGGCATCACGTCCGGTTATCTCGTCTAATCTCGATCAGCCTGACTATAACGCGCTGCGCGGATTCACGGCGGATATTCTGCTGAAAGCCAATAGCCTGCGCTGGCGCGGCATTGATTTTACCGACGTGAGCAGCCAGATGTTTAACCATAACGGTTTGCTGGTGATCTCCGAACTGAGCGGGAAGATGGGCGCAGGAAACCTCTCGCTGCCCGGCACGCTGGATGTCCGTAAAGACGTTGCCAGCGCCGAATTCCAGCCGCGTCTCGACAACGTTGAGATAGGCACCATCCTGAACGCGTTCAACTATCCGATATCCCTGACGGGGCAGTTGACGCTCGCGGGTGACTTCTCAGGCACGAAAATTGATGCCGATGCTTTCCGCCGCGAGTGGCAGGGGCAGGCGCATCTAGATCTGAAGAATTCCCGTATGGAAGGGCTTAACTTCCAGCAGCTGGTGCAACAGGCGGTTGAGCGCAGCAGCGATGTAAAAGCCCAGGATAACTACGACAGCGCCACGCGCCTCGACAGCTTCACCGCGGACCTGACGCTGGACAACGGACAACTTACTCTCGACGGAATGCAGGGCGCCTCTTCACTTTTATCAATGACCGGTGAAGGTAAGCTGGATCTGGTGAAAGAGACGGCGGACACGCGCTTTAACGTGCGGGTACTTTCCGGCTGGCAGGGTGAAAGCAAGCTCATCGACTTCCTGAAAGAGACGCCGGTCCCGCTGACCGTATACGGCAAATGGCAGGCCCTGAATTACAGCCTGCAGGTGGATCAGATCCTGCGCAAGCATCTGCAGGATGAAGCGAAACGTCGGCTTAGCGGCTGGGCGGATCGTAATAAAGATTCACAGGACGGTAAGGATGTGAAGAAGCTGCTGGATAAGCTTTGATGTCCGTTGCGCCGGGTGGCGTTGCGGCCTGATGCCCTCACCCCGGCCCTCTCCCACGGGAGAGGGCGCAAACACTAAAAACGGCAACCGGGTTGCCGTTTTGTTTTACCTAAACCTCAAAATCCAGCTCTTCCTCATCCCGCAGCGGAATGAGCTGAACCTTTTGCACGCGATGGTTTTCAATCTGCAGCGTTTTGAGCAGATAGTCGCCCACCTGAACCTCTTCTCCCGGCTGCGGGATACGCTGCAAATACTCCATCAGCAGGCCGGCAATCGTGTGATATTCCCGTTTTTCATCCAGCGGCAGCGGCACGTATTGCACCAGGTCTTCCAGCGGCATGTGGCCGTTAGCCGTCCAAGACCCGTCTGCGTTTTTCTGAATGTCATGGCGGGCGTCAATCTCATCCACCTCGTTAGGCAGATTACCGGCAATGGTTTCCATGACGTCGCTGAGCGTGACCAGCCCTTCCACCGAACCAAACTCATCCACCACAAAGGCAAAGTGCGTTCGCGCGTTACGGAATTGCTCAAGGGCGGAAAGCAGCGGTAGCCCCTCAGGGAAGACCAGCGGCTGGCGCACCAGAACGCGCAGGTTGAGCGCCTCGCCGTGAAGCTGCTGCTGGAGCAGGTCAATAACGTACACCACGCCCAGCAGCTCCTCTTCCTCTTCACCGCCGGTCACCACCACGCGGGTGTGCTGGTTTTTATCCAGCAGGGCGCGAATGTGCTCTTCCGGTGCCGTCAGGTCGATATGCTCAATGTCGTGCCGCGAGGTCATGATGCTGCTGACCGTCCGCTGATTCAGATTAAGCACCCGCTCGATCATACGTCGTTCCTGCGGGTCGAAGATCGGCCCGTCGCTGCGATCGGCCAGCATGGCGGAGGATTCGGCATCCAGCTCCGCATCCTCTTTCTTACCGCTTAGCAGGCGCATAACCGTGTCGGCCGTGCGCTGACGCAGGGTCTGATTCGCGGACAGGAAGCGGCGGCGGTTAAATATCGCCAGCTGGTTGAGCGCTTCAATCATGACGGAGAAGCCGATGGCGGCGTACAGGTAGCCTTTCGGAATATGGAAGCCAAAACCATCGGCCACCAGGCTAAAGCCAATCATCAGCAGGAAGCTCAGGCAGAGGATCACGATGGTCGGGTGACTGTTCACAAAGCGGGTCAGCGCCTTGCTGGCCATCACCATCAGCGTGATGGCAATGATCACCGCGGCCATCATCACCGCAAGGTGGTCGACCATCCCGACGGCGGTGATCACCGAGTCGAGGGAGAAGACCGCATCCAGCACCACGATTTGCGCCACCACCGGCCAGAATTTCGCCCCGCGGCGCTGGGTTGGGTTCTCGCTGTCTTTGCCCTCCAGCCGCTCGTTGAGCTCCACCGTGGCTTTGAACAGCAGGAACAACCCGCCGAAGAGCATGATCAGATCGCGGGCGCTAAAACTCAGGCCGTGAACGGAGAACAGAGGCTGAGTTAGCGTCACCAGCCAGGAGATAGAGGCCAGCAGCAGTAAACGCATCACCATCGCCAGCAGCAGACCCGTCACGCGCGCGCGGTCGCGCTGGGAAGGGGGCAGTTTTTCAGCGAGGATGGCGATAAAGACCAGATTATCAATCCCGAGCACCAGCTCGATGACGACCAGCGTAACCAGCCCGGCCCAGATTGAGGGATCGGCAATCCATTCCATAGTAATAGCAATACCTTCTGTTATATGACGAATGTCACACTTCGATCATGGATAAAGCTGGGGGAAATTGCAATGCCGGGCTGAGATTTCTCTTAATACGACGGGTAAAAAAGAGAGCATTCTCAATAGGGTGTAAATAAGCGAAATACGTATATTTAATTACAAGGAATGCATTTTAGGATATATCGCAGGTGATGATTTTTACTCTCATTTTGTCAATATAAAGAAATTCCTAAAAGGTCAAAAATTTGCTCTTAATATTAATCTTAAAAACCGATATTAGGACAGTTGTCTCCTTGCCTGCTATTAGGTTAGCTGCAACAATTCTCCCAGCATCAAATGTTAAATCTCGGTGTTGCTATTAATGTTCGGTCTTCAGGGATGGTTATTCATTATCCGTCGGGTTTCTCAAGCGACTGATATATTTCCAGAAGACCTTACTCAAGAGGGTGTCTATCCATAACACATTGTTTAGTCAGTGGATTGGTAACTGAAAGCCAAGGGCGGTAGCGTGCCTGAAAGCGTGTGAATCAGCCTCGATTATTCTGTCAATAGCCAATGGATGAATAAGCTTTTTTTAGGACTGATGCCAGTTATATTTCTATTTGATTAACTGCATGCTGAAACCCAATACGACTCGAGCTTATTTAAATTGCACAGGATAATTACTCTGCCAAAGTGATAAATAATCAATGATGAAATCCAAAATGAAATTGATGCCATTATTGGTGTCTGTGACCTTGATGAGTGGTTGCACGGTCTTTCCCGGCAGCAATATGTCAACAATGGGTAAGGATGTGATCAAGCAACAGGATGCCGATTTTGATCTCGACAAAATGGTGAATGTTTATCCACTTACGCCTCGTCTGGTCGAACAATTACGTCCACGTCCGAATGTTGCCCAGCCGAATATGTCGCTGGACCAGGAAATTGCGTCCTACCAGTACCGCGTGGGGCCGGGTGACGTGATCAACGTGACCGTCTGGGACCACCCTGAACTGACCACGCCAGCGGGCCAGTACCGTAGCTCAAGCGATACCGGTAACTGGGTGCAGTCAGATGGCACCATGTTCTATCCCTACATTGGTAAAGTCCATGTTGCAGGCAAAACGCTTGCCGAGATCCGTAGTGATATTACCGGCCGCTTAGCGCAGTACATCGCCGATCCGCAGGTGGACGTTAATATCGCCGCATTCCGCTCGCAAAAAGCCTATATCTCCGGCCAGGTGAACAAATCCGGCCAGCAGGCCATCACCAACGTTCCTCTGACCGTACTGGATGCCATCAACGCCGCAGGCGGGTTAACCGACGGCGCCGACTGGCGCAACGTCGTGCTCACCCACAACGGGAAGGAGCAGCGCATTTCGCTGCAGGCGCTGATGCAAAACGGCGATCTGACCCAGAACCGCCTGCTCTATCCGGGCGACATTCTCTACGTGCCGCGCAATGACGATCTGAAAGTCTTCGTGATGGGTGAAGTGAAGAAACAGAGCACCCTCAAAATGGACTTCAGCGGTATGACGCTGACCGAAGCGCTGGGCAATGCTGAGGGTATCGATCTGACGACCTCTAACGCGACCGGTATCTTCGTTATCCGTCCGCTGAAAGGTGAGGGCAGTGCGAAAGGCAAGATTGCCAACATCTACCAGCTGGATATGTCCGATGCGACCTCTCTGGTGATGGCAACGGAGTTCCGTCTCCAGCCATACGATGTGGTGTATGTCACCACCGCGCCGGTTGCCCGCTGGAACCGTCTGATCAACCAGTTGCTGCCAACCATCAGTGGCGTTCGCTACATGACGGATACGGCGCGCGACATTCATACCTGGTAATCCGCGATGTTTAACAAAATTCTGGTGGTATGCGTGGGGAACATTTGCCGTTCCCCTACGGCTGAACGGTTGTTGAAACACTACCAGCCCGAACTGACCGTTGATTCGGCAGGGCTGGGTGCACTGGTCGGTAAAGGTGCCGATGAACGCGCAACGAGCGTGGCGCGGGATCATCACCTCTCTCTCGACGGCCACGTGGCCCGCCAGGTCACTGGCCGCATGTGCCGGGAGTATGACCTGATCCTGACGATGGAAAAACGCCATATTCATGCGCTGTGCGATATCGCTCCGGAGATGCGCGGCAAGGTGATGCTGTTTGGTCACTGGGACAATGAACGTGAAATCCCCGATCCGTATCGCAAAAGCCATGAGGCCTTTGAGGCGGTTTACACCTTACTTGACCAGTCTGCCCAACAGTGGGCGCAGGCACTGAAAGTTCAGCAGGGATAACAATGACAGAAAAAACAAGACCTTCTGCCGCCCCGACTTCGGGCAGTGATGAAATTGATATTGGGCGCCTGGTCGGCACTGTTGTAGAGGCAAAGTGGTGGGTGCTTGGCATTACCGCCGTGTTCGCCGCGGCGGCCGTCGTCTATACGCTGTTCGCCACCCCTATCTACAGCGCCGATGCGCTGGTGCAGATCGAGCAGAATACCGGCAACTCGCTGGTGCAGGACATTGGTTCCGCGCTGGCGAACAAGCCGCCGGCATCCGACGCCGAAATTCAGCTCATCCAGTCACGCCTGGTGCTGGGTAAAACGGTTCACGACCTCGGGCTCGATATCTCCGTCACCAAAAATACCTTCCCAGTCTTTGGTGCCGGCTGGGATCGGCTGATGGGGCGCAACAACGACACGGTGAAAGTCACTGACTTCGTGCTGCCGAAAGGGGCGGCCGATCAGACGTTTACCCTGACGGTGCTAGGCCCGAAACAGTACCAGCTAACCAGCGACGCAGGTTTTAGCGCCCGCGGCGAAGTGGGGCAGATGTTGACCAAAGACGGCGTCAGCATGATGGTCAGCGCCATCAACGCTCAGGAGGGCGGCGAATTCACCGTCACCAAATTCTCCACCCTGGGGATGATCAACAATCTGCAAAACAACCTGACCGTCACTGAAAACGGAAAGGACACCGGCGTGCTGAGCATGACCTTTACTGGTGAAGATAAGGATCAAATCCGCGACATCCTGAACAGCATTACCCGCAACTATCTTGAGCAGAACGTTGAGCGTAAGTCGGCGGAAGCGGCGAAAAGCCTGGCTTTCCTCGCGAAACAGCTCCCGGAAGTGCGCGCCCATCTGGATGATGCCGAGAACAAGCTGAACGCCTATCGTCAGGATAAAGACTCCGTTGACCTGCCGCTGGAGGCGAAATCGGTCCTCGATTCGATGGTCAACATTGATGCGCAGCTCAACGAGCTGACCTTCAAAGAGGCGGAGATTTCCAAGCTTTATACCAAACGTCACCCGGCCTACCGCACGCTGCTGGAGAAACGCCGTACCCTGGAAGAAGAGAAGGCGAAGCTCAATGACCGTGTGACCGCGATGCCGAAAACGCAGCAGGAGATCGTGCGTCTGACACGCGACGTGGAGTCCGGACAGCAGGTTTACATGCAGCTGCTGAACAAGCAGCAGGAGCTGAAAATCACCGAAGCCAGTACCGTCGGTGACGTACGCATCGTCGACCCGGCCATTACCCAGCCTGGCGTGCTGAAGCCGAAGAAAGCGCTGATTATTCTCGGCAGCATTATTCTCGGCCTGATGCTCTCCATCGTCGGCGTGCTGCTGCGTTCCCTGTTCAACCGCGGTATCGAAAGCCCGCAGGTGCTGGAAGAGAGCGGTATCAACGTCTATGCCAGCATTCCGCTGTCCGAGTGGCAAAAATCCCGCGACAGCGTCAAAACCATCAAGGGCGTCAAGCGTTACAAACAGAGCCAGCTTCTGGCGGTGGGTAACCCGACCGACCTCGCCATCGAAGCGATCCGTAGCCTGCGTACCAGTCTGCACTTCGCCATGATGCAGGCCAAAAACAACGTCCTGATGTTAACCGGCGTGAGCCCGTCAATCGGTAAAACCTTCGTCTGCGCCAACCTGGCGGCGGTGGTCAGCCAGACCAACAAGCGCGTGCTGCTGATCGACTGCGATATGCGTAAGGGCTACACCCACGAACTGCTGGGCACCAACAACGTGAACGGTCTGTCGGAAATCCTGCTCGGCAAAGGTGACATCAGCCAGAGCGCGAAACCCACAACGGTGCCGAAATTTGACCTGATCCCACGCGGTCAGGTACCGCCTAACCCGTCCGAGCTGCTGATGAGCGAACGCTTCACCCAGCTGATCGAGTGGGCGAGCAAAAACTACGACCTGGTGCTGATCGATACGCCGCCAATTCTGGCCGTAACCGACGCAGCGGTTGTTGGCCGCCACGCTGGCACCACGCTGATGGTGGCGCGTTACGCGGTGAACACCCTGAAAGAGGTGGAAACCAGCCTGAGCCGCTTCGAGCAGAACGGGATTGAGGTGAAAGGGGTGATCCTGAACTCCATCTTCCGCCGCGCGACCGGGTACCAGGATTACGGTTATTACGAGTACGAATATAAATCTGACAGCAAATAAAAATCCCCCTCACCCTAACCCTCTCCCCAGAGGGGAGAGCAACTTTCTCCCTCTCCCTCCGGGAGAGGGGCGGGGTGAGGGATAAGGGGAAGACCATGACCACACAACGCCCTTTAGTTTCAATCTATATGCCGACATGGAATCGTCAGCAGCTGGCGATCCGCGCAATCAAGTCGGTGTTACGTCAGGATTACGATAACTGGGAGCTGATCATCGTTGATGACTGCTCTTCCTCGTATGAACAGCTGCAAAAGTTTGTGACTGACCTCAACGACCCGCGGGTGGTCTATACGCATAACGCCATTAACTCCGGCGCGTGCGCGGTGCGTAATCAGGCGATTATGCAGGCCAAAGGGCAGTTTCTGACCGGGATCGACGACGATGACGAATGGACGCCGAACCGCCTGTCTATCTTCCTGTCGCATAAAGAACAGCTGGTCACGCACGCTTTCCTGTATGCCAACGACTATGTTTGCCAGGGCGAGGTTTATTCGCAGCCCGCGAGTCTGCCGCTGTACCCGAAATCGCCGTATTCTCGCCGCCTGTTCTACAAGCGCAACATTATTGGTAACCAGGTCTTCACCTGGGCGTGGCGCTTCAAAGAGTGCCTGTTCGATACCGAACTTAAGGCCGCGCAGGATTACGATATCTTCCTGCGCATGGTGGTGGAGTATGGCGAGCCGTGGAAAGTGGAAGAGGCCACCCAGATCCTGCACATCAACCACGGGGAGATGCAAATCACCTCCTCGCCGAAGAAGTTCTCCGGCTACTTCCATTTTTACCGCAAGCACAAGGACAAGTTTGACCGTGCCAGCCGTAAATATCAGCTCTTTACCCTCTATCAGATCCGCAATAAGCGCATGAACTGGCGCACGCTGCTGACGCTGCTGTCCGTGCGTAACGGCAAGCGCCTGGCTGACGGGCTTCGGGGGAAATAATGTTTCTGGAAGATTGCCGCGCTAACAGCTGGAGCCTGCGTCCGTGCTGCATGGTTCTGGCGTACCGCATCGCGCACTTTTGCTCTGTGTGGCGCAAGAAAAACGTGCTGAACAATATCTGGGCGGCGCCCGTGCTGGTGCTGTACCGCATCATCACCGAATGCTTTTTTGGCTATGAAATTCAGGCCGCTGCGACCATTGGCCGCCGCTTTACCATCCATCACGGCTATGCGGTGGTGATCAACAAGTTTGTGGTCGCCGGCGATGATTTCACCATTCGTCATGCGGTCACCATTGGCAACCGCGGGCCTGACAGCCTGGCCTGCCCGGTCATCGGCAATAACGTCGAGCTGGGGGCGAACGTGGTGATCGTCGGTGACATTACGATTGGTAATAACGTCACGATTGGTGCTGGCAGCGTGGTGCTGGACAGCATTCCGGATAACGCGCTGGTGGTGGGAGAAAAAGCCCGCGTGAAGGTGATTAAATGAACATTCTGCAATTTAACGTACGCCTCGCAGAAGGCGGAGCGGCAGGCGTGGCGCTGGATCTGCACCAGCGCGCGCTGCAAAAAGGACTTCAGTCTCGGTTTATTTACGGCTACGGCAAAGGCGGCAAGAAAAGCGTCAGCCACGATAACTTCCCTCAGGTGCACAAGCACACGCCGCGTCTGACCTCGATGGCCAACATTGCGCTGTTCCGTCTGTTTAACCGCGACCTGTTTGGCAACCTGAACACGCTGTATCGCACGGTTACCCGCACCGCGGGCCCGGTTGTGCTGCATTTTCACGTGCTGCACAGCTACTGGCTGAATCTGGAAGAGGTGGTGGCGTTTTGCCAGAAGGTGCAGGCCCACAAGCCCGACACCCGCTTTGTCTGGACGCTGCACGATCACTGGAGCGTGACCGGACGCTGCGCGTTTACCGACGGCTGCGAAGGCTGGAAAGATAACTGCCAGAAGTGCCCGACGTTAAGCAACTACCCGCCGGTGAAGGTGGATCGCGCGCATCAGCTGGTGGCCGGAAAGCGTCAGCTGTTCCGCGACATGCTCTCGCTCGGCTGTACGTTTATCTCTCCGAGCCAGCACGTGGCCGATGCCTTCAACAGCCTGTACGGGGCAGGGCGCTGTCAGATTATCAACAACGGCATCGACGTGGCGACGGAAGCCATTCTTGCCGAGCTGACCCCGGTGGCGGAAACCGCGGGCAAACCGAAAATCGCTATCGTTGCGCATGACCTGCGTTACGACGGTAAAACCAACCAGCAGCTGGTGCGCGACATGATGGCGCTGGGTGACAAGATAGAGCTTCACACCTTCGGCAAGTTTTCGCCGTTCGAAGGGGCCAACGTGGTGAACCACGGGTTTGAAACCGACAAGCGCAAGCTGATGAGCGCGCTGAATGAAATGGACGCGCTGGTGTTCAGCTCCCGCGTGGATAACTACCCGCTGATCCTCTGCGAGGCGCTCTCTATCGGCGTGCCGGTGATCGCCACCCACAGCGATGCGGCGCGCGAAGTGCTGGAAAAGTCCGGCGGGAAAACCTTCACGGAGCAGGAGGTCCTGCCGCTGGTACAGCTGCCGAAGGCGCAGATTGCTGAGATCGTTTTTGGCACGGACCTGGAATCGTTCCGCAACCGCAGCCGCAAGGCCTACAGTGGACAACAGATGCTGGAGGAATATGTCTCGTTCTATCAGAATCTGTAGTTATCTGCTGCTGCCGCTGATCTACCTGCTGGTCAACGTCAAAATTGCCCAGCTCGGCGAAAGCTTCCCGATAACCATCGTAACCTTCCTGCCCGTTCTGCTTCTGCTGTATGTCGATAAAATCAACCTCAAGAAGCTGATGATTGCCTTAGGGCTGGGCACGGGCCTGACGCTGTTTAACTACATCTTTGGCCAGTCGCTGGATGCAAGTAAATACGTCACCTCGACCATGCTGTTTGTTTATATTGTCATTATTATCGGAATGGTCTGGAGTATTCGGTTTAAAACTATTTCTCCGCACAATTATCGGAAAATCCTTAGGTTCTTTTATATTGCCGTAGCGTTAATTGTTATGCTTGCCGCGCTGGAGATGGCGCAAATTATTCTGACCGGCGGCAGCAGCCTGATGGAGATAATTTCGAAATATCTCATTTACAGTAACAGCTATGTATTGAACTTCATCAAGTTTGGCGGGAAGCGTACTACGGCCCTCTATTTTGAACCGGCGTTTTTCGCTCTGGCGTTAATCTCAATTTGGCTCAGCATCAAACAGTTTGGTATCAAAACGCCTAAGACCGATGCTATGATTCTTGCAGGAATTGTTCTGTCTGGATCGTTCTCAGGCGTAATGACATTTATCCTGTTTTACCTGCTGGAGTGGGCGTTCCAGTACCTGAACAAAGATGCGATTAAGAAAAAACTGCCGCTGGCGATTATCTCCCTGACGGTATTTATGGTAGGCGTGATATTTGCCTTCCCGTACATCTCAGAACGTCTGGGAGATTTGGGAACGGAAGGGTCTTCATCCTATTATCGCATCATTGGGCCACTGGTGATGGTGGGTTATTCCTTAACCCATATTGATGGGGTAGTAAGATTCGGCTCACTTTACGAATATGTTGCATCATTCGGAATCTTTAACGGTGCGGATGTCGGTAAAACCATAGACAATGGTCTGTATCTGTTAATTATTTATTTTTCGTGGTTTGCCGTACTGTTGACCCTGTGGTATCTGTTTAAAGTTTTCAAAATGATGATTAACGCGTTTGGTGATAACCAGAACTTTCGCGTTCAGCTTTATCTGTTTACTCCGGTGTCGCTGTTTTTTACCGGGTCAATATTTAGCCCGGAATATGCTTTCTTGATTGTCTGTCCGTTTATTCTGCGCAAGGCGCTTAATATTACGAACGTATGACGAAATGAGGTGATTTATGTTTCTTAGCGTCATTACTGTCGCTTTTCGTAATTACGAAGGGGTGGTAAAAACCTGGCGCTCGCTGCGCAACCTGGCGCGCGATCCAAGCCTCACCTTTGAGTGGATTGTGGTCGATGGCGGCTCGAACGATGGCACGGCGGAGTTTCTGGAAAAACTCAACGGTGAGTTCAACTTACGCTACATCAGCGAGAAAGATAAAGGCATCTACGATGCGATGAATAAAGGCATCAACATGGCGCAAGGCCGTTATGCCATCTTCCTGAACTCGGGCGACATTTTCCATGATGACGTGGCGCTGTTTGCCCGTCAGCTGGCTCGCCAGAAAGAGGACGCCATGTATATTGGCGATGCGCTGCTCGATTTTGGCGACGGACATAAAGTGTGCCGCAGCGCGAAGCCAGGCTGGTATATCTACCACAGCCTGCCGGCCAGCCATCAGGCCATTTTCTTCCCGGTAAAAGGTCTGAAAAAACAGCCTTACGATTTGCAGTATAAAGTGTCTTCCGATTATGCGCTGGCAGCCAGCCTGTATAAATCAGGTTACCCGTTCCGTCGAATTAAAGGGCTGGTGTCTGAATTTTCCATGGGCGGCGTGTCAACGTCTAATAATCTGGAATTGTGCCAGGATGCCAAAAACGTGCAGCGTAAAATATTACGCGTGCCGGGGTTCTGGGCGGAATTATCTTATTTATTACGCCTGCGTACCACAGGCAAAACGAAAACCTTATATAACAAAGCCTGAATATAAGGAAACGAAATGCAGGATTTAAAAGGTTTCTCCGTGCCGAAAGGTTTTCGGGGCGGGAACGGTATTAAGGTACAGCTGTGGTGGGCCGTTCAGGCAACGTTATTTGCCTGGTCGCCGCAAATAATGTACCGCTGGCGAGCTTTTCTATTGCGCCTGTTTGGCGCAAAAATCGGAAAAAACGTAGTCATCCGACCTTCTGTAAAAATTACCTATCCGTGGAAATTAACGCTTGGGGATTACGCATGGGTTGGGGATGACGCGGTGTTATATACCCTGGGCGAAATTACGATTGGCGCAAATTCGGTGGTTTCACAGAAATGTTATTTGTGCACCGGCAGCCACGATTTTATGAGTCAGCATTTTGATATTACCGCTTCGCCTGTTGTGATTGGCGAAAAATGCTGGCTGGCAACGGATGTTTTTGTTGCACCGGGTGTTTCTGTTGGCGATGGCACGGTAGTCAGTGCCCGCAGCAGCGTTTTTAAATCGCTACCGGCAAATAAAGTTTGCCGTGGCAACCCCGCAGTGGTGATACGCGAACGCGTTGAAACGAAGAGCCTTGTTAAGTAGGCGTAATCGTTGCAGGCAGTTTGAACGCGGACTGCGCGGAGAAACCGGAACGTACTTAGGTACGTGAGGATTTCGAGCACAGCCCACGTTCAAAATGACAAAAAAGATAGCCTACTTAACGGCTCTGATTAAATTCATAAGTAGAGGAATAAAACATGTCTAAAGTCGCTCTCATCACCGGCGTTACCGGGCAGGATGGTTCTTACCTGGCAGAGTTCCTGCTGGAAAAAGGGTATGAAGTACACGGTATTAAACGTCGTGCGTCTTCTTTCAACACCGAACGTGTGGATCATATTTATCAGGATCCTCACGCGGCGAACCCGAAATTCCATCTGCACTACGGCGACCTGACCGATACCTCCAACCTGACCCGTATCCTGCAGGAAGTACAGCCGGATGAAGTCTACAACCTGGGCGCGATGAGCCACGTAGCGGTCTCCTTCGAATCCCCGGAATACACCGCCGACGTTGATGCCATGGGTACGCTGCGTCTGCTGGAAGCAATCCGCTTCCTCGGCCTTGAGAAGAAAACTCGCTTCTACCAGGCATCCACCTCCGAGCTGTACGGCCTGGTGCAGGAAATCCCACAGAAAGAGACCACGCCGTTCTACCCGCGCTCTCCGTATGCGGTAGCAAAACTGTACGCCTACTGGATCACCGTGAACTACCGTGAATCCTACGGCATGTACGCCTGTAACGGCATCCTGTTCAACCACGAATCTCCGCGTCGCGGCGAAACCTTCGTGACCCGCAAAATCACCCGCGCTATCGCCAACATCGCGCAGGGTCTGGAGTCTTGCCTGCACCTCGGCAACATGGATTCCCTGCGTGACTGGGGCCATGCCAAAGACTACGTGAAAATGCAGTGGATGATGCTGCAGCAGGAACAGCCAGAAGACTTCGTGATTGCGACCGGCGTGCAGTACTCCGTTCGTCAGTTCGTTGAAATGGCCGCGGCACAGCTGGGCATCAAGCTGCGCTTCGAAGGTACCGGCGTGGAAGAGAAAGGTATCGTGGTTTCCGTGACCGGCCACGACGCTCCGGGCGTGAAGCCAGGCGACGTGATTGTCCAGGTTGACCCGCGCTACTTCCGTCCTGCTGAAGTGGAAACCCTGCTGGGCGACCCAACCAAAGCGCACGAGAAGTTGGGCTGGAAACCAGAAATCACTCTGCAGGAAATGGTTTCCGAGATGGTAGCCAAAGATCTTGAAGCAGCGAAAAAACACTCCCTGCTCAAGTCTCATGGCTACGAGGTTGCCATCGCGCTGGAGTCCTGAGAATGACAAAACAACGTATTTTTGTCGCCGGTCATCGCGGAATGGTGGGTTCCGCGATTGTTCGCCAGCTCGAACAGCGCGGTGACGTGGAAGTGGTTGTCCGCACGCGCGACGAGCTGAACCTGCTCGACAGCCGCGCGGTACAGGACTTCTTTGCTAACGAACGCATTGACCAGGTGTATCTGGCGGCGGCGAAGGTGGGCGGCATTGTCGCTAACAACACCTACCCGGCGGATTTCATCTACGAAAACATGATGATCGAGAGCAACATCATTCACGCCGCGCATCTGCACAACGTGAATAAGCTGCTGTTCCTCGGATCGTCCTGTATTTACCCGAAAATGGCGAAACAGCCGATCGCCGAGAGCGAACTGCTGCAGGGCACGCTTGAAGCGACCAACGAGCCGTACGCGATTGCCAAGATTGCCGGGATCAAGCTGTGCGAGTCCTACAACCGTCAGTACAACCGCGACTATCGTTCGGTGATGCCGACCAACCTGTACGGACCGCACGACAACTTCCACCCGAGCAACTCGCACGTGATCCCGGCGCTGCTGCGCCGCTTCCACGAGGCGACCGCCGAGAACGCGCCGGACGTAGTGGTGTGGGGCAGCGGTACGCCGATGCGTGAATTCCTGCACGTGGACGACATGGCTGCCGCCAGCATTCACGTGATGGAGCTGGATCGCGAGGTGTGGCAGGAGAACACCGAGCCGATGCTGTCGCACATCAACGTCGGTACCGGCGTGGACTGCACCATTCGCGAGCTGGCGCAAACCATCGCGCAGGTAGTGGGCTACAAAGGCCGCGTGGTGTTTGACGCGACGAAACCGGACGGCACGCCGCGCAAGCTGCTGGACGTGACCCGTCTGCATCAGCTGGGCTGGTATCACGAGGTGTCACTGGAGCAGGGGCTGGCCAGTACCTACCAGTGGTTCCTGGAAAACCAGCACCGCTTCCGGGGGTAACGATGTTTTTAAGTCAGGAAGATTTTGCCACGGTAGTGCGTTCGACTCCGCTCATCTCAATTGATTTGATCGTGGAGAACGAACGCGGCGAGTTCTTGCTGGGGAAACGAACCAACCGTCCTGCACAGGGCTTCTGGTTCGTGCCCGGCGGGCGCGTGCAGAAGGATGAGCGGCTCAGCGATGCGTTTGAGCGTCTCACTCTGGCGGAACTGGGCCTGCAGCTGCCTATGGCAGCGGGCCAGTTTTACGGGGTCTGGCAGCACTTCTATGACGATAACTTTTCAGGCACCGGGTTCACCACGCACTACATCGTGCTGGGGTTCCGCCTGAAGGTGAGTGAGGCAGACCTGCGTCTGCCTGACTCTCAGCATGACGACTACCGCTGGCAGACGCCAGAGGCGCTGCTTGCCAGCGACAATGTGCATGACAACAGTCGTGCCTATTTCCTGGCCGATCGTCAGTCCGGAGTGCCGGGCTTATGAAAATTTTAGTGTACGGAATCAACTACTCGCCGGAGCTAACCGGCATCGGAAAATACACCGGCGAGATGGTCGAATGGATGGCGAGCCAGGGACATGACGTGCGGGTCATTACCGCGCCGCCGTACTACCCGGAGTGGAAAGTCGGGGAGCGCTACTCAAGCTGGCGCTACCGTCGCGAAGAGGGCGCAGCGACCGTCTGGCGCTGCCCGCTGTATGTGCCTAAGCAGCCCTCGACGCTGAAGCGGTTAATTCATCTGGGCAGCTTTGCCCTGAGCAGTTTCTTCCCGCTGATGGCGCAGCGTCGCTGGAAGCCGGATCGCATCATCGGCGTGGTGCCAACGCTGTTTTGCACGCCGGGCATGCGCCTGCTGGGCAAACTCTCCGGCGCGCGCACCCTGCTGCACATTCAGGATTACGAAGTTGACGCCATGCTGGGCCTGGGGATGGCAGGCAAAAGCAAGGGCGGCAAGGTGGCGAAGCTCGCCAGCGCGTTTGAGCGCAGCGGCCTGCACAACGTGGATTACGTCTCGACTATCTCGCGCTCGATGATGAACAAGGCGCAGGAAAAGGGCGTTCCGGCAGAGAAGGTGATCTTCTTCCCGAACTGGTCCGAAGTGGCGCGTTTTCGCGATGTAACTGAGCAAGACGCTCAGGCCCTGCGCGCGCAGCTCGGTTTGCCTGAAGATCAAAAAATCATTCTTTACTCAGGCAACATCGGCGAAAAGCAGGGGCTGGAAAGCGTGATTGAAGCGGCCCAGCTGCTGAGTGAACATCCGTGGACGTTTGTGATTGTCGGGCAGGGCGGTGGAAAGGCGCGGCTGGAAAAAATGGCCGGGGAACGTGGCCTGACCAACGTGAAATTTTTCCCGCTTCAGTCTTACGAGGCATTGCCTGCGCTGCTGAAGATGGGCGACTGCCATCTGGTGGTGCAAAAACGCGGCGCCGCGGACGCGGTGCTGCCGTCCAAGCTGACCAACATTCTGGCAGTGGGCGGTAACGCGGTGATCACGGCAGAAGCCGAAACAGAATTAGGCCAGCTGTGCGACAGCTATCCGGGGATTGCCGTGTGCGTGGAGCCGGAATCGGTCCCGGCGCTGGTAACCGGAATTGAGAAGGCACTTGCCATGCCAAAAGTGAACACGGTGGCACGTGAATATGCCGAACGCACGCTCGAGAAAGAGAACGTGCTGAGCCAATTTATTGCAGATATACGGGGATAAATCATGAGTCAAACCACTTTGTATCCGGTTGTGATGGCTGGTGGCTCTGGTAGCCGGTTGTGGCCGCTGTCCCGCGTGCTCTATCCAAAACAGTTCCTCTGCCTGAAAGGGGATCTCACCATGCTGCAGACGACGGTAAACCGTCTGCACGGCGTGGAGTGTGAAAGCCCGGTGGTGATTTGTAACGAACAGCACCGCTTTATTGTTGCCGAGCAGCTGCGCCAGCTGAATAAGCTCACCGAAAACATCATCCTGGAGCCTGCCGGACGCAATACCGCGCCCGCGATCGCTCTGGCGGCGCTGGCAGCAAAACGCAGCAGCCCGGACTGTGACCCGCTGATGCTGGTCCTGGCGGCAGACCACGTTATCCAGCAGGAAGACGCGTTCCGCGACGCGGTGCGTGCGGCGATCCCTTACGCCGAGAGCGGCAAGCTGGTGACCTTCGGCATCGTGCCGGATCTGCCGGAAACCGGCTATGGCTATATTCGTCGCGGCAGCGTGACGCCGGGTGAAGGCGACAGCGTGGCGTTTGACGTGGCGCAGTTTGTTGAAAAACCGAATCTGGAAACCGCGCAGGCGTATGTCGCCAGCGGTGAGTATTACTGGAACAGCGGGATGTTCCTGTTCCGCGCCGGACGCTATCTGGAAGAGCTGCGCAAATACCGCCCGGATATTCTTGACGCCTGCGAGAAAGCGATGGCGGTGGTGGACCCGGATCTCGACTTCATCCGCGTGGATGAAGAGGCGTTCCTCGCCTGCCCGGAAGAGTCCATTGACTATGCGGTGATGGAACGTACGGCGGACGCCGTCGTGGTACCGATGGATGCGGGCTGGAGCGATGTCGGCTCCTGGTCCTCCCTGTGGGAGATCAGCGCCCATACCCCGGAGGGTAACGTCCACCACGGCGAT
This sequence comes from Enterobacter sp. DNB-S2, assembly GCF_019443845.1. NCBI lineage: Bacteria > Pseudomonadati > Pseudomonadota > Gammaproteobacteria > Enterobacterales > Enterobacteriaceae > Enterobacter > Enterobacter sp. DNB-S2. The sequence goes on along the minus strand of NZ_CP050520.1, from coordinate 3,670,931 downwards.
GTTATTAGCCACAAAACGGAAAACAGCTACGTCTACGCCGAATCCGGCCTGGTGACCACGGTCGGGGTGAAGGATCTGGTGGTTGTCCAGACCAAGGACGCCGTGCTGATTGCCGACCGTAACGCCGTGCAGGACGTTAAAAAAGTGGTGGAGCAGATCAAGGCCGATGGCCGTCACGAGCACCATATTCACCGCGAAGTCTACCGTCCGTGGGGGGAATATGACTCCATTGACTCCGGTGATCGCTACCAGGTGAAACGCATCACCGTGAAGCCGGGCGAGGGGCTGTCGGTGCAGATGCACCATCACCGCGCCGAGCACTGGGTGGTGGTCGCGGGTACCGCTAAAGTCACTATCGACGGTGAAGTCAAACTGCTGGGCGAAAACGAGTCCATTTATATTCCGCTGGGGGCGACGCACTGTCTGGAGAACCCGGGGAAAATTCCTCTCGACTTAATTGAGGTGCGCTCCGGCTCGTATCTGGAAGAGGACGATATCGTGCGCTTCCAGGACCGCTACGGGCGGGTATAGCTCTCTGCATTATGCCCGGTGGCGCTGCGCTTACCGGGCCTGCGAATGACAAAAAAATCAATTTGGCCATTACATGGTCAGGGCCGACTGTTGCCTGAAAAAGGGGTCATCATGGAAAAATTAACCTGTTTTAAAGCCTACGATATTCGCGGCAAGCTGGGCGAAGAGCTGAATGAAGACATCGCGTGGCGCATTGGCCGCGCGTACGGCGAATATTTAAAACCGCAGACCATCGTGCTGGGCGGCGACGTGCGTCTGACCAGTGAATCCCTCAAGCTGGCCCTGGCGAAAGGGCTGCAGGACGCGGGCGTGGACGTGCTGGATATCGGCCTTTCCGGGACCGAGGAAATTTACTTTGCCACCTTCCACCTGGGCGTGGACGGCGGTATCGAAGTGACGGCCAGCCACAACCCGATGGACTACAACGGGATGAAACTGGTGCGCAAGGGCGCCCGTCCTATCAGCGGCGACACCGGCCTGCGCGACGTGCAGCGCCTGGCGGAAGCCAACGACTTCCCGCCGGTGAACGACGCGAAGCGCGGCAGCTACAAAAAAATCAACCTGCAGAAAGAGTACATCGACCACCTGCTGGGCTACATCAACGTGGCGAACCTCAAGCCGCTGAAGCTGGTCATCAACTCCGGTAACGGCGCGGCCGGCCCGGTGGTGGACGCGCTGGAAGCCCGCTTTAAGGCGCTGAACGTGCCGGTGACCTTCGTCAAGGTGCACAACACCCCGGACGGCAACTTCCCGAACGGTATTCCTAACCCGCTGCTGCCGGAGTGCCGCGACGACACCCGCAACGCGGTGATAGAGCACGGCGCGGACATGGGCATCGCCTTTGACGGCGACTTCGACCGCTGCTTCCTGTTCGACGAGAAAGGGCAATTCATCGAGGGCTACTACATTGTCGGCCTGCTGGCGGAAGCGTTCCTTGAGAAAAACCCGGGTGCGAAAATCATTCATGACCCGCGCCTTTCCTGGAACACCGTCGACGTGGTCTCCGCGGCGGGCGGCACGCCGGTGATGTCCAAAACCGGCCATGCCTTCATCAAAGAGCGCATGCGCGAAGAAGACGCCATCTACGGCGGCGAGATGAGCGCCCACCACTACTTCCGTGATTTTGCCTACTGCGACAGCGGGATGATCCCGTGGCTGCTGGTGACCGAGCTGTTGTGCCTGAAGGGGCAGACGCTGGGCGAGCTGGTGCGCGACCGCATGGCGGCGTTCCCGGCGAGCGGGGAGATCAACAGCAAGCTGGCGCAGCCGGCCGAGGCCATTGCCCGCGTGGAGCAGCACTTTGCGATCCACGCGCTGGAAATTGACCGTACGGACGGCATCAGCATGGCGTTCCCGCAGTGGCGCTTTAACCTGCGCTCGTCCAACACCGAGCCGGTGGTGCGCCTGAACGTGGAGTCCCGTGCTGACACGGCGCTGATGGAAGCCCGAACGAAGGACATTCTGGCGCTGTTGAATCAGTAACAATTGCCCCTCCCGGCGGGAGGGGGAACCGAATACAGGAACAACGATGACGAATCTAAAAAAACGCGAACGAGCGAGAACGAATGCATCGTTAATCTCTATGGTGCAGCGTTTTTCTGATATCACCATCATGGTCGGTGGATTGTGGGCGGTGTGTCGGATCGGCGGGCTGCCGTTCTTATATATGCATCTGCTGATGGCACTCATTGCGCTGGTCGTGTTTCAGATGATCGGCGGGATGACCGATTTCTACCGCTCGTGGCGCGGCGTGAAAATGACCACCGAACTGATGCTGTTGCTGCAGAACTGGACCCTGAGTCTGATCTTCAGCGCAGGCCTGGTGGCCTTCAGCCATGATTTTGATAATCGCCTCGTCACCTATCTCTGCTGGTATTTGATCACCAGCGTCGGCATGGTGGTGTGCCGTTCCCTGATCCGCTTCGGCGCGGGCTGGCTGCGTAACCGCGGTTATAACCGTCGCTTCGTTGCGGTAGCGGGCGATCTTCCGGTTGGTAAGGTTCTGCTCGACAGCTTCCGCAAAGAGCCGTGGTTAGGGTTTGAAGTGGTCGGGATTTACCACGACGCGAAGCCGGGCGGCGTGCCGTCGGACTGGGCGGGCAATTACGAACAGCTTATTGAAGACGCGAAAGCCGGTAAAATTCACAACGTCTACATCGCCATGCAGATGAGAGACGAATCCCGCATTAAGCAACTGATGCGCGAGCTGGCGGACACCACCTGTTCGGTGATCCTGATCCCGGACGTCTTTACCTTCAACATCCTTCATTCACGCATTGAAGAAGTGAACGGCGTGCCGGTGGTACCGCTGTACGACACCCCGCTGTCGGGCATTAACCGCGTGCTGAAGCGCGCGGAAGATATCGTGCTCTCTTCGCTGATTTTACTGCTCATCTCCCCGGTGCTGTGCTGCATTGCCCTCGCGGTGAAGCTGAGCTCTCCCGGCCCGGTTATCTTCCGCCAGACCCGCTACGGTATGGACGGTAAGCCGATTATGGTGTGGAAATTCCGCTCCATGAAGGTGATGGAAAACGACAAGGTGGTGACCCAGGCAACGCAGAACGATCCGCGCGTCACCCGCGTGGGGAACTTCCTGCGCCGCACCTCGCTGGACGAGCTGCCGCAGTTTATCAACGTCTTCACCGGCGGCATGTCGATTGTTGGCCCGCGTCCGCACGCGGTGGCGCACAACGAGCAGTACCGCTCGCTGATTGAAGGCTACATGCTGCGCCATAAGGTGAAGCCGGGCATTACCGGCTGGGCGCAGATCAACGGCTGGCGCGGCGAAACCGACACGCTGGAAAAAATGGAAAAACGTATCGAATTCGATCTGGAGTACATCCGTGAATGGAGTATCTGGTTCGATATCAAGATTGTTTTTCTGACCATCTTCAAAGGTTTCGTGAACAAAGCGGCGTACTAAGATGAGCTTACGTGAAAAAACCATCAGCGGGGCGAAGTGGTCAGCGATGGCGACCATCGTCATCATTGGCCTCGGTCTGGTCCAGATGACCGTGCTGGCGCGCATTATTGATAATCACCAGTTCGGCCTGCTGACCGTCTCGCTGGTGATTATCGCGCTGGCCGATACGCTGTCTGATTTTGGTATCGCCAACTCGATTATCCAGCGCAAAGAGATCAGCCATCTTGAGCTGACTACGCTCTACTGGCTGAACGTGGGGCTGGGAATTTTCGTGTTCGTGCTGGTGTTCCTGCTGAGCGATACCATCGCCAGCGTGCTGCATAACCCGGATCTGGCTCCACTGATGCGCACGCTGTCGTTTGCTTTCGTGGTGATCCCGCACGGGCAGCAGTTCCGCGCGCTGATGCAGAAAGAGCTGGAGTTCAACAAGATCGGCATGATCGAGACCAGCGCGGTGCTGGCGGGCTTTACCTTCACCGTGGTGAGCGCCCATTTCTGGCCGCTGGCGATGACCGCTATCCTCGGATACCTGGTTAACTCTGCCGTGCGTACGCTGCTGTTCGGCTACTTTGGCCGCAAGATCTACCGTCCCGGGCTGCATTTCTCTCTCGCGTCCGTTTCGTCCAACCTGCGCTTTGGCGCGTGGCTGACGGCGGACAGCATCATCAACTATGTGAATACCAACCTGTCGACGCTGGTGCTGGCGCGCATTCTTGGCGCGAGCGTGGCGGGGGGCTACAACCTGGCCTACAACGTCGCGGTGGTGCCGCCGATGAAGCTAAACCCTATCATCACCCGCGTCCTGTTCCCGGCGTTCGCCAAGATTCAGGACGACACCGAGAAGCTGCGCGTTAACTTCTACAAGCTGCTTTCCGTGGTGGGGATCATCAACTTCCCGGTGCTGCTTGGGCTGATGGTGGTTTCCAGCAACTTCGTGCCGCTGGTGTTTGGCGAGAAGTGGAACGGCATCATCCCGATCCTGCAGCTGCTGTGCGTGGTGGGGCTGCTGCGCTCCGTGGGGAATCCGATTGGTTCCCTGCTGATGGCAAAAGCGCGCGTCGACATTAGCTTTAAGTTCAACGTGTTCAAAACTTTCCTGTTTATTCCGGCGATTATCGTCGGCGGGCATATGGCAGGCGCCATCGGCGTCACGCTGGGCTTCCTGCTGGTGCAGATAATCAATACCGTTCTGAGCTACTTCATCATGATCAAGCCGGTGCTGGGCTCCAGCTACCGTCAGTACATCCTGAGCCTGTGGCTGCCGTTCTATCTCTCGTTGCCGACCCTGGCGGTGAGCTACGGCCTGGGCATCATCCTCAGCGGTCACCTGCCGCTGGCCGCGCTGCTGGCGGTACAGGTTGCCGCGGGCGCGCTGGCATTTGGCGTGATGATTGTGCTGTCACGCAATGCGCTGGTGGTGGAGATGAAGCGCCAGTTTTGCCGTAACGAAAAAATGAAAACGCTGCTTCGCGCAGGCTAGTTATTTAAGAGGCCATTATGAAATTATTAATTCTTGGCAACCATACCTGCGGCAACCGTGGCGACAGCGCCATCCTGCGCGGTTTACTGGATGCAATTAACACCCTTAAGCCTGAGACTGAAGTGGACGTGATGAGCCGTTATCCGGTCAGCTCATCCTGGTTACTGAACCGCCCGGTGATGGGCGACCCGCTCTACAGCCAGATGAAACAGCATAACAACGCCGCGGGCGTGATGGGCCGCGTGAAGAAAGTGCTGCGCCGTCGCTACCAGCACCAGGTGCTGCTTTCCCGCGTGACCGATACCGGCAAGCTGCGCAACATCGCTATCGCGCAGGGCTTTACCGATTTTGTTCGTCTGCTGTCCGGCTACGACGCCATTATCCAGGTCGGCGGTTCGTTCTTCGTCGATCTCTACGGCGTGCCGCAGTTTGAGCATGCGCTTTGCACCTTTATGGCGAAAAAGCCGCTGTTTATGATTGGCCACAGCGTCGGGCCATTCCAGGATCCGCAGTTTAACCAGCTCGCAAACTACGTGTTCGGCCACTGCGACGCGCTGATCCTGCGCGAGTCGGTCAGCCTCGACATGATGAAGCGCAGCGAAATTGACACCTCAAAAGTTGAGCACGGCGTGGACACCGCGTGGCTGGTGGATCACCAGGACGACAGCTTCCAGCCGAGCTACGCGGTGCAGCACTGGCTCGACGTGGCGGCGAAACAGAAAACCGTCGCGATTACCCTGCGCGAGCTGGCGCCCTTCGATAAGCGTTTAGGTACGACCCAGGCGGCGTATGAGAAAGCCTTCGCCGACGTGGTGAACCGCGTGCTGGACAGCGGGTACCAGGTGCTGGCGCTCTCAACCTGCACCGGCATCGACAGCTACAACAAAGACGACCGTATGGTGGCGCTGAACCTGCGCAGCCTGGTGAACGATCCGTCCCGCTACCACGTGGTGATGGACGAACTGAACGATCTGGAGATGGGCAAGCTGCTCTCCGCCTGCGACCTGACCGTCGGCACGCGCCTGCACTCCGCCATTATCTCCATGAACTTTGGCACGCCGGCCATTGCCATCAACTACGAACACAAATCAGCAGGCATCATGCAGCAGCTCGGTATGCCGGAAATGGCCGTGGATATCCGTCATCTGCTCGATGGTTCGCTCGGTGCGATGGTGGGCGACACGCTCGGCCAGTTGCCTGCGATCAATGAACGCCTGGCGGTGGCGGTGAAAGCCGAGCGCGAGAAGGGCATTGGGATGGTGAAATCGGTACTTGACCGCGTACGGGAGGGGAAATGAAGGTTGGTTTCTTCTTACTGAAATTTCCGCTGTCGTCTGAAACGTTTGTCCTGAACCAAATCACCGCGTTTATCGATATGGGATATGACGTGGAGATTATCGCCCTGCAAAAGGGCGATACCAAAAATACCCATGCGGCGTATACCCAGTATGGGCTGGAGGCGAAAACCCGCTGGCTGCAGGATGAGCCGTCCGGGAGACTGAGCAAGCTGCGGCACCGGGCCAGCCAGACCTTGCGCGGGATCCACCGCGCGTCGACCTGGCGGGCTCTGAATGTTTCCCGCTATGGGGCCGAATCCCGCAATCTAATCCTGTCGGCCATCTGCGGGCAAACCGCGCAGCCGTATCGTGCCGACGTGTTTATCGCCCACTTTGGCCCGGCGGGCGTCACCGCCGCGAAGCTGCGCGAACTGGGCGTGATTGACGGCAAAATTGCGACCATCTTCCACGGTATTGATATCTCCAGCCGCGAAGTGCTGAACCACTACACGCCGGAGTATCAGCAGCTGTTCAGGCGCGGCGACATGATGCTGCCTATCAGCGACCTGTGGGCCGGACGCCTGAAAAACATGGGCTGCCCGGGAGAGAAAATTGCCGTTTCGCGTATGGGCGTGGACTTAACGCGCTTCACTCGCCGTCCTGTCAAGGTGCCGGGAAAACCGCTGCAGATCATCTCCGTTGCTCGCCTGACCGAGAAGAAAGGCCTGCATGTGGCTATTGAAGCCTGCCGCCAGCTGAAAGCGCGCGGGGTGGATTTCCACTATCGCATTCTCGGCATTGGGCCGTGGGAGCGTCGTCTGCGCACGCTTATCGAACAGTATCAGCTGGAAGATGTCGTAGAGATGCCGGGCTTCAAGCCGAGCCACGAGGTCAAGACCATGCTCGACGAGGCGGATGTCTTTCTGCTGCCTTCCGTAACGGGCGCCGATGGCGATATGGAAGGCATTCCGGTGGCGCTGATGGAGGCGATGGCCGTAGGTATTCCGGTGGTATCAACCCTGCACAGCGGGATCCCGGAGCTGATTAAGTCTGACCATTCCGGCTGGCTGGTGCCGGAGAATAACGCGATGGCCCTTGCGGACCGATTAGCAGCCTTCAGCGATATTGACCAGCAGGCGCTGGAGCCCGTGCTCCAGAACGCCCGACAAAAAGTGGAAACCGATTTTAACCAGCAGGTGATTAACCGCCAGTTAGCGAGCCTGCTGCAAACGTTGTAACGCCGAGGATGTATGCTGAAAAAGATTACCCGACGCACCTTTGTCTCTTCTCTCTCCGTTCTGGCGGCCACGCCGCTGCTGTCGTCACGCATCGCGCGGGCGGCAAGCGGCAGAACGGTCTTTGTTAATCAGTACAATAACAACGACTGGATCGCCGCTTTTAAGCAGGCGTTCAATGACGGCGACACCGTCGTGGTCCCTGCCGGGCTTACCTGCGAAAACATCAATACCGGCATTTTCATTCCCGACGGTAAAACGCTGCTGATCCGCGGGGCGTTAACCGGCAACGGGCGCGGCCGCTTTGTTCTGCAGGAAGGCAGCAAAGTGATAGGCGAAGGTGCTGGCCGCACGGAGAACATCACGCTCGACGTTCGCGGCTCTGACTGCGTTATCAAAGGGCTGGCCATGAGCGGTTTTGGCCCGGTGACGCAGATCTACATCGGCGGCAAGAAACCGAGCGTAATGCGCAATTTGCTGATTGATAACATTAGCGTGAGCCAGGCCAACTACGCCATTCTGCGCCAGGGTTTCCATAACCAGGTGGACGGCGCCCGCATCACCAACAGCAAATTTAGCCATCTCCAGGGGGATGCGATCGAGTGGAACGTTGCCATCAACGATCGCAATATCCTGATCTCTGACCATGTCATCGACAACATCAACTGCACCAACGGCAAGATCAACTGGGGCATCGGCATTGGCCTCGCCGGCAGCACCTACGATAACGACTATCCGGAGAAGCAAACCGTCAAGAACTTCGTGGTGGCAAACATCACCGGCAGCAACTGTCGCCAGCTGGTGCACGTTGAAAACGGTAAGCATTTTGTTATCCGCAATATTAAGGCCAAAAATATTACCCCCGACTTCAGTAAAAAGGCGGGAATAGACAACGCCACGGTGGCCATTTATGGCTGTGATAATTTCATTATTGATAATGTCGACATGGTGAACAGTGCCGGAATGTTAATCGGCTATGGGGTGATAAAAGGCGATTATTTGTCCATCCCGCAGAACTTCAAGCTCAACAATATTCATCTCGATAATCGTCAGCTTGCGTATAAATTGCGTGGAATACAGATTTCATCCGGTAACGCCACCTCGTTTGTGGCGATAACCAACGTGGAAATGCAGCGTGCAACGCTTGAGCTGCACAACAAGCCGCAACATCTTTTTTTACGCAATATCAATGTGATGCAGGAAGCCGCTGTGGGGCCCGCCCTGAAAATCAACTTCGACCTGCGCAAGGATGTGCGGGGTAAATTCATGGCGAAAGACGAGACGTTGCTGTCGCTGGCGAACATAAAAGCAGTGAATGAGAAGGGGCAAAGCTCGGTCGATATTGACCGGGTCGACCAGCAGGTAGTGAATGTGGAAAGGCTTAACTTTGCGCTTCCGCACAGATAATCGACAATCAGCAGTTTTGAGACTATTCCTGGCATAAAAGCGCGATCTAATCAGATTACAACTACAGAAATTTGTGATGCTAAGGCGTAACATTGCCCAAGGATTACGGCAAATCATGCTGGCGAAAACAGGTTTAAGAGCTATAATTCGTCAACCATTTTAAGGTGGAAGAAATAATGATTAATTTGAAAGCAGTCATTCCGGTAGCAGGCCTGGGCATGCATATGCTGCCAGCCACAAAAGCCATTCCTAAAGAGATGCTGCCGATCGTCGACAAGCCAATGATTCAGTACATTGTCGATGAGATTGTTGCTGCAGGGATCAAAGAAATCGTCCTGGTTACGCACTCCTCCAAGAATGCGGTAGAAAACCACTTCGACACCTCTTACGAACTCGAAGCGTTGCTTGAGCAGCGCGTCAAACGCCAGCTGCTGGCGGAAGTGCAGTCTATTTGCCCGCCGGGCGTGACCATCATGAACGTGCGTCAGGCGCAGCCGCTGGGCCTGGGCCACTCTATCCTGTGTGCTCGTCCGGTTGTGGGTGATAACCCATTCATTGTTGTTCTTCCGGACATCATCATCGATACCGCTTCTGCCGATCCGCTGCGTTACAACCTGGCGGCAATGGTGGCGCGTTTCAATGAAACCGGCCGTAGCCAGGTGCTGGCGAAACGCATGAAGGGCGATCTCTCCGAGTACTCCGTTATCCAGACTAAAGAACCGCTGGAAACGGAAGGGCAGGTGAGCCGCATCGTTGAGTTCATCGAAAAACCGGATCAGCCACAGACACTGGACTCAGACCTGATGGCGGTTGGCCGTTATGTTCTGAACGCCGATATCTGGGCAGAGCTGGAAAAAACTGAGCCAGGCGCCTGGGATCGTATTCAGCTGACCGACGCGATTGCCGAACTGGCGAAAAAACAGTCCGTTGACGCGATGCTGATGACCGGCGACAGCTATGACTGCGGTAAGAAAATGGGGTATATGCAGGCGTTCGTGAACTATGGACTGCGTAACCTGAAGGAAGGGGCGAAGTTCCGTAAGAAAATTGAAAAACTTCTCGAAGAGTAAATTTTCGAACCTGTGTTTGCCTAAGTTGATGAGAAAACGACAGATGATTCTTGGGGCACATTTTAAAGTGTCCCTCGTATCCTCTGTCGTTTTGTTTTTAGCAAGTAACCCGAAGTGTTGGACGTCTTACGGTTTTGAATACCAAACGGTTGGTTTTTCTTGTTTTGGTCTGTAATTAATACCACAATACTGGATTCGCTGTGGCTGCTATGGACGCTGCAGTCTGAGTAACAAAATATAAAATTCAACGTCTCATGCAGACTTAGTGCACTGGTAGCTATTGAGCCAGGGGCGGTAGCGTGGTCAAACATGAACCTCCAGCGTTGAGATGTATATATGCGACTTGAAGAGGTATGCATGATCGGTTTACTCAATCGTTTGCTATTAAAGTTGAAGTTAGCAACAAAATTCCGAAATAAAATTCAAGTGGGTGATAATGTATTCATTCATAAGAACCCCACCTTCATTGTGAGATCGAATGAAGATCGCAACGGTATCTTTATCCATGATGGGGTTTATATCGGCAGAGATGTAAACATTCATACAGCCTCTAAGATTGTGATATCAAAAAATTGCGTTATTAGTGATTATGTTTATATAAGCACGCTAGCTCATGGTATAGATCCTGAACTGGGGCCTATCCTCACCCAGAAGGATATTGACAAAGGGCAGATAGTTCTCGGTGAGAACGTTTTTCTTGGTTTCAATACTAAAATCTTGCCAGGAGTAACACTCGGAGAATGGACCATCGTAGGGGCGGGGGCTGTTGTCACGAAATCCTTCCCAGGCTTTTGCGTAGTAGCAGGTAACCCAGCCCGCATTATCAAGATGTACAATCATAGTTCACATGAGTGGGAAGCAGTAAATGTTGCTAAATAAAATAGTGAATGCCTTCCATTTATTTGTTTCACAGGTTAAGTATAAAACCTGTATGAAATCTTTTGGGCATCGTAGTAGGATTATCTCGCCCTTACTCATTGCAAATCCAAAATATATTGAGGTTGGGCAGCGAGTTTTAATAAGAAACGGTTTAAGGCTAGAAGTTGTTGACCCTCAAAATGAGGTTGTCATCAGTATTGGTGATAATGTAAATATTGAACAGAATTGTCATATTATTGGTCGTGTAAAAGTAGCTATTGGCAACAATGTAACTATTACCGGGAATTGTTCCATTGTTGATGTGAGCCATCCCTTCGAAAATATTCATGATACAACAAAAATTGGTGACCGAATTTCAAATATTCAACGGCCAGTTACCATAGGTGATGGTTCTTTTATTGGTTTTGGATCGCATATTTCTCCCGGTGTTACGATTGGAAAAAATTGCGTCATTGGTGCTGGTTCAGTAGTGACTAAATCAATACCTGATTATTCGGTTGTCGCAGGTGTTCCAGCCAAGATTATAAAGTATTATTCATTTGAAGAGAATAAATGGGTCAGCGTACGAAGTTGATATCAGTACTTTAAAACCCTTGGCTTCAATTATATAAAAGAGATCGTGATGAAAATATTAGTTACTGGGGCTGCCGGATTCATCGGTTCGGCATTAGCGCGTTATATTATTAATTCAACAACTGATTCTGTGGTAAATGTTGATAAGTTAACCTATGCAGGTAACCTTCAATCTTTAAAAGATATTGAAAACAGCGATCGTTATGCTTTCGTTCATGCTGATATTTGCGATGCACAGGTATTAGACGCAATTTTTTCAACTCATAAACCTGATGCAGTAATGCATCTGGCAGCAGAAAGTCACGTTGACCGTTCAATCACCGGTCCGGCTGCGTTTATTGAAACGAATATTGTTGGAACCTACGTCTTGCTTGAAGCAGCCAGAAAATACTGGCAAAACCTGGAAGGTGAAAAGAAACAGGGATTTCGTTTCCATCATATTTCAACCGATGAAGTGTATGGGGACCTACCTCATCCTGATGAATGGGATAATAACAAAAGTCTTCCATTGTTTACTGAGCATACCGCCTATGCTCCAAGCAGCCCGTACTCTGCCTCTAAAGCATCAAGCGATCATTTAGTACGCGCGTGGCATCGGACTTATAATTTCCCAACTATTGTGACTAACTGTTCAAACAATTATGGACCTTACCATTTCCCAGAAAAGTTAATCCCGTTGGTAATTCTCAATGCATTACAAGGTAAACCGTTGCCTATTTATGGCAAAGGTGATCAGATCCGTGACTGGTTGTACGTTGAGGATCATGCCCGTGCACTCTATACCGTTATTACGGAAGGTATCGTAGGTGAAACCTACAATATCGGCGGTTATAATGAGAAAAAGAATATTGAAGTAGTACAAACTATCTGCAATATTCTTGACGAAATAAAACCGAAGAATACCTCGTATAGTCAACAAATCACTTATGTTGCCGATCGTCCAGGCCACGATCGACGCTATGCAATCGATGCCAGTAAAATCACTCTGGAACTCGGCTGGAAACCTCAAGAGACCTTTGAATCTGGTATTAAGAAAACGATTCATTGGTATCTTGATAACCAGGATTGGGTCCAAAATATTATGAGTGGTGCCTATCAGGACTGGATCAATAAAAATTACGAGCAACGCTAATCTTTTCAACCCCGTCATAAGAAGCATTGAACATGTCAAAAAGAAAAGGAATTATTTTAGCCGGTGGTTCAGGTACTCGCCTTTACCCTGTGACGATGGCGGTTAGTAAACAGCTGCTGCCAATCTATGATAAGCCGATGATTTATTATCCGTTAAGCACGCTGATGCTTGCGGGTATTCGGGATATTCTCATCATCAGCACACCTCAGGATACCCCGCGCTTTGAGCAATTACTGGGTAACGGTAAAAAATGGGGACTGAACATTGAATATAAAGTCCAGGAAAGTCCTGATGGTCTTGCTCAGGCATTTATCATTGGTGAAGAGTTTATCGGTAACGATTCTTGTGCTTTAGTCCTTGGAGACAATGTTTTCTATGGTCACGATTTGCCAAAAGAACTTGAAATGGCAATGAATCAGGAAAAAGGAGCTACAGTCTTTGCCTATCATGTGAAAGACCCTGAACGTTATGGCGTGGTAGATTTCGATGAGAATGGCAAAGCGCTTTCTTTAGAAGAGAAACCACTGAAGCCAAAAAGTAATTACGCTGTGACTGGTCTCTATTTTTATGATAATGACGTCATTGAGATGGCTAAACAGCTGAAACCGTCAGCGCGTGGTGAATTAGAGATCACTGATATTAACCGACTCTACCTGGAAAAAAATTCGCTCTCAGTTGCTATTATGGGGCGTGGATATGCCTGGCTTGATACAGGAACGCATGAGAGTCTAATTGAGGCAGGTAACTTTATTCAGACGATCGAATCACGTCAAGGTCTCAAAGTTTCTTGCCCGGAAGAGATTGCTTATCGCAAAGGTTTCATTGATAAGAAACAGTTAGCAAAATTAGCCAAAGAACTCAATAAAAATGACTATGGCAAATATTTGCAGCATTTAGCTAAAGACTGAAAATCCAACATAAAGTACTAAAAAGTATGAAAATTATTGAAACGCCTTTAAAAGATGCTGTAATTATTGAACCTAAAGTTTTTGGTGACGAACGTGGCTATTTCTTCGAAGTATATCAGAAAAAACGTTACCAGGAATTAGGATTTGGTCTGGACTTTGTTCAGGATAATCGTTCTAAATCGACGAAAAATGTTCTGCGCGGGCTTCATTTTCAGAAAACAAAGCCTCAGGGTAAGTTAGTCTCAGTAACCCAGGGTTCTGTTTTTGATGTGGCCGTTGATCTCCGCCCAGAATCACCAACATTTGGTCAGCATCATTCAGTCATTCTATCCGAAGATAATTTTCTTCAGTTTTATATTCCTCCTGGTTTCGCTCATGGTTTCTGCGTATTAAGTGATACTGCTAGTTTCCAGTACAAATGCACAGATTATTATGATCCAACCGATGAAGGTGGTCTTATCTGGAACGATCCAGATCTGGGTATAGAATGGCCAGTTTCTAATCCTGTAGTTTCTGCTAAAGATTGTATTTTACCTTCACTTGCAAGTATCAAAGAACAGATTCTTAAAGGCTGGACAAATGGCTAAGTATACAGTTATTGGGGGTAACGGTTTTATTGGTTCACATATCGTTACATTGCTTAAAGAGCAAGGGCATGATGTCGTTGTTCCTGATCGCAACAGCTGCAATTCTCTCAATGGTGAGTTGGGCAAAGTCATTTATTGTGCTGGTAATGGTGATTGTGCCAAAAGCTATTTTTCTGTGCTGGAAGCAAATACAGTTTTGTTGGCAAAGTTACTGCAGGATGCACAGTTTGAAAAGCTGGTATATATATCCTCAACTCGAGTTTATATGAACCATCATAGCGCGAATGAAACTGACGATCTGGTAGTAACTGCGGATGATAACAGGAAGCTGTTTAATCTGACCAAACTGGTAGCAGAAGAATTGTGCCTTAAGAGCGAACGTGATGTTACTGTAGTTCGACCTAGCAATGTCTATGGTTTAGCGCTCAATAGTACATTATTCCTGCCGTCCATTATTCGTCATGCCATTAATAATGGTGAAATCAACATGTTTGTTGCGCCTGAATATGCTAAGGACTATGTTTCGGTCAATGATGTCGCTAAAGCATGTGTGTGGTTGGCTGAAAACCAAAACACTAATAAAGAAATATACAATGTCGCATCTGGATTTAACGTAACAGCTAAGCAAATCGCTGATGTCATTGAAAAAGAGACGGCTTGTAAAGTTAACTGGCATGACGGTAATTTTCCTCGTGAAGAGTTCCCCGTAACCAGCATAAATAAGTTATCTACTGAAATTCCGGATTATAAACCACAACATGTGCTTGATGATTTGAAAATTATGATAGCTAGTTATAAAGAAGAACTGGCGAGATAAATATGAGTGGCTTTAAGCGGTTACTTAAAAACTCTTTATCTAACATAATAAATGGCTTCTCAAATGTAATACTTGGAATAGTTATCTCTCCAGTTTTACTACACAATCTTTCAAAGGTAGATTTTTCGATTTGGTCCCTTACTCTTCAGGTCGGGGTTTTGATCGGAATTTTTGGAATTGGTCTTCAGGTGACGGTAGGGCGTTTTGTCGCCCTTCATTTAAATAACCCACAGAAACTTCAAAAGGCAATGCATCAGTCATTGCTTTTTGCGTTACTGCTCAACATGGTATGTTTGGTTGGAATATTTATTTTAGCAAAATTCTTTTTCTCATTTTTCCCTGAAGTTTCAGAAACCAACGCTAATGCTAAACTAATTCTTATATTAATTGGCAGTTCATTTGTCATTAATAACGTATTCTCACCCTTTGTTGGTTATTTTACTGGTATAGAGCGCAATGATATTACCGCTGGCATAAATATATTTTTTAAAGTGATTCTGGGTACGTCGATTCTGTTGCTTGTTCACCATGGTCTCGATGTTATTTCATGGGTTTATTTTGCAATAAACAGTTTTAATCAAATTGCATTTTATATTTTATATAAATTAAAAAATACATCGCAAAGAACAAAGTTATCGTTGGATAAGAATTTATTTCAAACAATAGTTGTCTTTTTCAGTGGGCTCTTAGTATGGAATATAGCCCAGTTCTTAATTTCCGGTATAGGCACCTTTACCGTCGGTAAATACTCATTTCAGGAACTAGCTGGTTTTGCCGTATTAATGACGCTTGTTAATGCTGGGGTGGGAATTTTGGGAGCCATGATTAATCCTATAATTCAACCTATGATAAGGATGCACAATCACGGGAATAACCAGCATGTTGAACTTTTGGTTAACAAACTTATCTTCATTTTCTCGATGATTGTCTTTATCGGTGTCTTTATTGCCTGGTTTGCTTCTGTGCATATCCTTGGCGTCTGGTTGGGCTATCAGCAAGCGACGAACCTGCACGTAATGTTTTCTTTGCTGCTTGCGGCTTATCTTATCCGAATGATTGCAGCGCCCTACGGGCTTATGTTAGTCGCCTACGGCAAACAATTATCAATCGCCTGGCTGCCGGTGCTCGAAGGACTATTGAACTTTGCGTTGTCGATTTTCTTTGTTCGTATCTATGGCGCGATTGGAATTGCCTATTCGACGTTTATTTCAGGCGTATTAATCATGGCGGTTTACGCATGCAAGTATCGGGCTGAAGCTGAGTATAAGTCAAAGCTGATATTTGTCTCGTTTCTGGTAATACCTGTGATGATAGCCATCTGCCTGGTCAGTCTGGTGATGACTCAGTCGGTAACTATCCATTGTGTTATTTATGGCATCCAGGTAGCTTTTATAGTTGTATTTACTGTCTTCATAATAAAACAAGTAAAAAGCATCAAGAATCTGTTAAATCAATACTAATATTGCTTAGGTGAAAGTGTGAAAAAAGTTGGGCTCGTTACTGTTTTGTTCAATTCTCCAGGTGTGCTGCCTGACTTTTATTCGAGTGTTGAAAAACAAAAATATCAGAACAAGCATCTTTATATTGTGGATAACAGTACAAATCAGGATTCTTTTAACTTAACGCAAGAAATTCTCTTGAGGAAAGACATAGAGTATACCTATATTAATAATGACGGAAACAATGTTGGGGTTGCGCAGGCCAACAACCAAGGCATTGAAGAAGCTTTAAAGGATGGGTGTGAGTATATATTACTCACTAATAACGACCTACTTTTTGAACAGGAAGATACCCTCAGCAAAATGATGAGTGTTGCTGAGGAGGGACAATACAAACTTGTTTCACCTGTAATATTCAGTTATCCAGAAAAAAAAGTCTGGTACGCAGGCGCTTTTTTTAATAAGAAAAAAGCTATTGCCCCTCATCTTTTTGAGGGAGCCGACTACGATGAAATTTACGCTAATATTCCAGAAGAGTGCGATTATGCACCAACATGTTTTTTACTTGTACATGCTTCGATGTTTGCCACTATAGGTATGATGGATGCTCGTTACTTTGCTTATTACGATGATACTGATTTTCTCTATCGTGCAAACATAGCTGGCAGCCGAGTTAGAATTATTAATGAACCTCTAGTGTTTCATAAGGTTAGTACTTCTACTGGGGGGGGGTTAAGTCTATTTGGTGCATATTATTTGACAAGGAACCGTATATTTTTCGCCAGAAAAAATATTGAAGCTCCTTATTATATTGTTAGCGTTTTCTTTACCATTGTTACCCGGTTGGTCTATCCACTTTGTCGCAAAACGCCATATAAAGTTTATAAGGCTTTTGTCAGGGGGATTATCGACGGACTAATGTTAAAAAAATAAATGACTAAGAGGTTAAGGTGAGCGAAATTTCCAGTAGCACACTTGTCAATAACTATAATTTATCTACAACTTTTATTGTCAAATCACTTGTTGGACTGTTATTAATTAATTCGCTTTTTAGTGGTGTTGACTTTTCTCAGATTGGGTTGATGAAAGGCCTTTCAAGTATTGCTGATTTTGGCCTGAAGATCATCCTTGTAATCGTATTGCTCCTACTTTTCAGGATTCGCAGTCTTAACCTTGCAAAGATACTCTTTTCTGCCTTTATCCTTCTCTTAGGTGCTGCGCTTGGTGCATTCTATCATGGTGCTGAATATGATAAAATCTTCGCACTTTTACTAAATAT
Source organism: Enterobacter sp. DNB-S2 (assembly GCF_019443845.1). NCBI lineage: Bacteria > Pseudomonadati > Pseudomonadota > Gammaproteobacteria > Enterobacterales > Enterobacteriaceae > Enterobacter > Enterobacter sp. DNB-S2. The sequence continues at coordinate 3,653,394 of NZ_CP050520.1, read as the reverse complement.
GCTCTTATGGTTTGTTATATTTAGTTATGCTAAAGAACTTGAAAGTAACTTTAATATATATCGTTTTAGTGTCAAGATATCAAGTTTATTTCTTGGCGTGGCGCTGATACTTTACATCATGGCGAAGTTTGGTTTTCATGTTAAAGTATTAGGTGGAGCTTGGTTATATGATGAAAACTTTCGATTTGCAGGCACTTTTGCAGAGCCAAGTTTAAATGGCTATTTTTATGGCCTAATGTTCTTGATGGTGATGTTGTCTAATCAAAAGTACAGACTAATCCTTGCGTGTATGTTTGCCATTACCACCTATATTTCAGGTGCTAAATTTTCATTCCTGATAATTCCAGTACTCCTTGGGCTAGTCTATTTTTTCAAGGTGAAGGGATTTTATAATTATACATACCAACTCATTCCGTTATCTTTTATTGTTCTTTTTGTCAGTCTTGCATTCATATATTATGACCTTTTTGCACTCATTGCAGCGAATTTGTCAAATTCTGCAACGATGACGTATGTAACTCGTCTAGGTTTCCCTATTGTCAGCATATGGCATCTTAGTGATTATCCACTTGGCAGTGGCGTATATGGTTTCAAGAGCACGCTATCACCTTTTATACATGACTATTGTCAGGCTCTTTCTGGTTTGGACGTAAACTGTAATGAGATGAGATCTTATTTATCTTCGTCGGATCCCAGTGCCTATGAAAGTTTTGCACCAAAAGATGTCTTAAGTTTTATTATTTTAAGTTTCGGCCTGCCGGGCTTGCTCATATTTGTCCTGGGTATATGTTTGTTGTCAGCCAGACTTAAAGCAAATAAGAATCACTTTATCATTCTAATGTATATTGTTGCTTCGATGCTCTTTACATTACCTTTTAGATTTATTCTATTTTATTCCTTCTTTATGTTTCAGTGTTACATCTATAGAATGCCGAGTAATAAATGATCTATATTAATGCGAGATTTTTGACTCAACGTAAAACTGGTGTACAGCAATATGCATTGGTACTATGTCGGGAACTCGTTAAACACGTTCCTGATATCTGTTTTTTGACACCGAAAACGGACCTCATTGATGAGAAATGGAGGAAGGAATTTAATATCCTTCAAATAGGAAATCGTAACGGTCACTTCTGGGAACAAATCGAATTACCTCGTTATCTAAGAAGCGTCGGTAGCCCGTTACTGCTCTGCTTCACTGGGTTATCACCTGCGTTTTACAAGAACTGTTACTTTACTATCCATGATATGTCATTGTACGCATATCCAAAGTGGTTTCGTTTCTTATACCGTGCTGTATACAAGGTTAACTATGCCATTCAGTCGAAAATTGCGAGAGGTATCTTTACGGTTAGTGACTTTTCAAAATCAGAGATAGAGAAATATCTGGCGGTTGATCCAGATAAGATCACTGTATTGCCAAACTCCGTAGATACATCTATTAACCTCAAGAATCATATTGCAAGCGAAGCGGTTAAGCATAAAGAGATTTTATTGGTTGGTACCTTAGAGCCGAGAAAAAATATCGAGTTTGTTATTAATGCTTTTTTGAATTCAAAAATCGAAGATTATAAACTCATCGTGGTGGGAGGGTTAGGGACAGCTTTCTCAAAAGTGACGTTTTCACAGCATGAGAACATTGTATTCTGTGGATATCTATCAGATGACGATTTAGAGTTAAAATACAGAGATGCTTCTATTTTTGTCTATCCGTCATTATATGAAGGTTTCGGACTTCCTCCTCTGGAAGCAATGCAACGCGGTTGTCCTGTAATGGCTTCTGACCGCGCAAGTATCCCTGAAGTTTGTGGCGATGCGGCATATTATTTTAATCCAGAGGACTCATTAGATTTTAGTTCTAAGTTACGTGAATTGATTGAAAATTATGATGAGCTCAGTCCTGTATTGATTCGCAATGGATATCATAGGTTAGAAAAATTTGACGTACGTGATGTTGCATCGAAACTTATGGATGTGATCTCTCAAAGGAATATTTGAATGAAGGTTTTACAGTTTAGCAAATTTTACCCTCCAGTACATGGTGGAATCGAACAGGTAGCATTCGATATAAGTGAAGGTATCGCAAAAAGTAATGACCAACCTGTTGATGTACTCTGTGTTGATCCAATTGGAGAAAGAAAAAATGACGACAAACTCCGTTATAAAGTTTACCGTCAGAAATTGTTTGCACAGCTTTTTTCGACACCGCTATCATTTTCCTTAATATCCCGATGGAGAGCAATAAGAAATAATTATGATGTTATCCATGTCCATCTTCCAAATCCACTGGCTGTTTTGGCACTCTTTTTATTCCCGCCCAAAGGTAAGATAGTTCTCCATTGGCACAGCGATATTGTTAAGCAAAAAAAATTATTGATGCTTTTTGCTCCGCTACAAAAATGGATTTTAGATAAGTGTACCAGCATTATCGTTACTAGCCCTGTGTATGGGCAGTCTTCTCCAACTTTACAGCCTTATCAGGATAAAATTGTTTGTATCCCAATTGGGGTTGATACCCGTGTTATGCCATTGAATGAGGAGCTTGAAAAAAGTATCAAGCAACGTTATCAAAATAAAAAGATAATTTTTTCTTTGGGGCGTCTTGTTTATTATAAGGGTATGGAATACCTGATTGATGCTGCGAAAGAACTTCCTGAAGATTACATTGTTCTTATTGGCGGTACTGGCCCATTGATTGATTCATTAATGCAAAAAATTGCTAATGATGGATTGTCAGATAAAGTAATTCTTCTTGGTAGTATCAATTATTCGGATTTGGCTTCTTATTATAAAGCATGTGACGTTTTTTGTCTGCCATCTATTCATGAATCTGAAGCTTTTGGTGTGGTTCAGTTAGAAGCTATGAGTTTCTCCAGACCGCTTGTGTCGACAAATATTCCACGAAGTGGTGTGGCCTGGGTTAATCAGCATAACGAGACTGGCATTGTTGTTGAGCCGAATGATGCTAAAGCACTTGCTAAAGGAATTGTTTCTGTTATTCAAAGCAGTGAGACATATAGTAAAGGCGCGAAAGCCAGATTTGATACTATGTTTACTAAAGAGTTGATGGTTAAGAATATAATTAATTTATATTCATCATTAAAGTGAGTTCAATCATGTCATTATTTCCTGTTGTTATGGCCGGGGGCTCCGGTAGTCGTTTATGGCCGCTTTCTCGTGTTCTCTATCCAAAACAATTTCTCTGTCTGGAAGGTGAACTGACAATGTTACAAGCGACAATTAACCGATTACAGGGCATTGAATGCGAAAGTCCCGTCGTCATTTGTAACGAACAGCACCGCTTTATCGTTGCCGAGCAATTGCGCCAGATGAATAAACTCACTGAGAATATCATCCTCGAACCGGTTGGTCGTAATACAGCTCCGGCGATAGCGTTGGCTGCACTTGCTGCAGTTCGTACCCAGCACGAGGGTAATGCGCTCATGCTGGTTCTGGCCGCCGATCACGTCATACAGGATGAAGAAGCTTTCCGTAATTCAGTTCGTAAGGCACTACCTTATGCTGAAAATGGAAAGCTTGTGACCTTTGGCATCGTCCCGCATAAACCAGAGACTGGCTATGGTTACATTTGTCGAGGTGTGCCATGCGTTGATGTTGAGCATGCAGATGCATTTGAGGTCGCGCAATTTGTTGAGAAACCTAATCTTGAAACGGCGGAAGCCTATGTTGCCTGCGGTGAATACTACTGGAATAGCGGGATGTTTCTCTTCCGCGCCGATCGCTATCTTGAGGAACTGAAAAAATATCGTCCGGATATTCTTAAGGCGTGCGAAAAGGCCATGAGCTCTATTGATCCTGACCTTAACTTTATTCGCGTTGACGAGGAAGCTTTCAGAGCTTGTCCTGATGAGTCGATTGATTATGCTGTGATGGAACAGACTTCAGATGCTGTTGTTGTGCCAATGGATGCTGGCTGGAGTGATGTCGGCTCATGGTCTTCGCTTTGGGATATTAGCCATAAGACTCCAGAGGGTAACGTCGTTACAGGTGACGTCTTGTCCTATAATACCGAAAATAGTTTCCTGTATTCTGAATCCGGGCTATTGACTACTGTTGGGGTGAAAGATTTGGTCGTTGTGCAGACCAAGGATGCTGTATTGATTGCCGATCGTAACGCCGTTCAGGATGTGAAGAAAATTGTCGAATCGATCAAAGCAGACGGCCGTCATGAACATCATACTCACCGCGAAGTTTATCGTCCCTGGGGTAAATATGACTCGATTGATACGGGAAGCCGCTATCAAGTTAAGCGATTGACCGTAAAGCCGGGCGAAGGTATCTCTCTTCAGATGCATCACCATCGTGCTGAGCATTGGATTGTCGTCGCAGGAACTGCACAAGTTACAATTAACGAGCAAACCAAACTCCTCGGTGAAAATGAGTCTATTTATATTCCTGTTGGAGCAACGCACTGTCTGGAGAACCCTGGAAAGATCCCTTTGGAATTGATTGAGGTTCGCTCAGGCTCTTATCTTGGAGAGGATGATATTGTACGTTTTGCTGACAGGTATGGTCGTGTTTGAGATTACGGTAAAATTATCATGGAAAAATTAACCTGTTTTAAAGCCTACGATATTCGCGGCAAGCTGGGCGAAGAGCTGAATGAAGACATCGCGTGGCGCATTGGCCGCGCGTACGGCGAATATTTAAAACCGCAGACCATTGTGCTGGGCGGCGACGTGCGTCTGACCAGTGAATCCCTCAAGCTGGCCCTGGCGAAAGGGCTGCAGGACGCGGGCGTGGACGTGCTGGATATCGGCCTTTCCGGGACCGAGGAGATTTACTTTGCCACCTTCCACCTGGGCGTGGACGGCGGTATCGAAGTGACGGCCAGCCACAACCCGATGGACTACAACGGGATGAAGCTGGTGCGCAAGGGCGCCCGTCCTATCAGCGGCGACACCGGCCTGCGCGACGTGCAGCGCCTGGCGGAAGCCAACGACTTCCCGCCGGTGAACGACGCGAAGCGCGGCAGCTACAAAAAAATCAACCTGCAGAAAGAGTACATCGACCACCTGCTGGGCTACATCAACGTGGCGAACCTCAAGCCGCTGAAGCTGGTCATCAACTCCGGTAACGGCGCGGCCGGCCCGGTGGTGGACGCGCTGGAAGCCCGCTTTAAGGCGCTGAACGTGCCGGTGACCTTCGTCAAGGTGCACAACACCCCGGACGGCAACTTCCCGAACGGTATTCCTAACCCGCTGCTGCCGGAGTGCCGCGACGACACCCGCAACGCGGTGATTGAGCACGGTGCGGACATGGGCATCGCCTTTGACGGCGACTTCGACCGCTGCTTCCTGTTCGACGAGAAAGGGCAGTTCATCGAGGGCTACTACATTGTCGGCCTGCTGGCGGAAGCGTTCCTTGAGAAAAACCCGGGCGCGAAAATCATTCATGACCCGCGCCTTTCCTGGAACACCGTCGACGTGGTCTCCGCGGCGGGCGGCACGCCGGTGATGTCCAAAACCGGCCACGCCTTCATCAAAGAGCGTATGCGCGAAGAAGACGCCATTTACGGCGGCGAGATGAGCGCCCACCACTACTTCCGTGATTTTGCCTACTGCGACAGCGGGATGATCCCGTGGCTGCTGGTGACCGAGCTGCTGTGCCTGAAGGGGCAGACGCTGGGCGAGCTGGTGCGCGACCGCATGGCGGCGTTCCCGGCGAGCGGGGAGATCAACAGCAAGCTGGCGCAGCCGGCCGAGGCCATTGCCCGCGTGGAGCAGCACTTTGCGATCCACGCGCTGGAAATTGACCGTACGGACGGCATCAGCATGGCGTTCCCGCAGTGGCGCTTTAACCTGCGCTCGTCCAACACCGAGCCGGTGGTGCGCCTGAACGTGGAGTCCCGTGCTGACACGGCGCTGATGGAAGAGAAAACGCAAGAAATTCTGGCTTTGCTCAGGAAGTGAGGGTCTGCCGCCGGCGTATTTCTGGCGGCTTGACTGTACCTGGATTGTGCAATCAGTGTGACATAGATCAGCAAAAGCTATTCATGTCACCTAATACTGAGTTAACATCTCAACCACATTTCAAGCCGCGCATAAGCCGTGGTGACCACACCTGACAGGAGTATGTAATGTCCAAGCAACAGATCGGCGTTGTCGGTATGGCAGTGATGGGGCGCAACCTGGCGCTCAACATCGAAAGCCGTGGTTATACCGTCTCCGTTTTCAACCGCTCCCGTGATAAGACCGAAGAAGTGATTGCCGAGAACCCAGGCAAGAAACTGGTTCCTTTCTATACGGTGAAAGAGTTCGTTGAATCTCTGGAAACGCCTCGTCGTATCCTGTTAATGGTGAAAGCAGGCGCAGGTACCGATGCAGCTATCGATTCCCTGAAGCCTTACCTTGAAAAAGGTGACATCATCATTGATGGCGGTAACACCTTCTTCCAGGACACCATTCGTCGTAACCGTGAGCTGTCTGCTGAAGGATTTAACTTCATTGGCACCGGTGTATCTGGTGGTGAAGAGGGCGCACTGAAGGGCCCATCCATCATGCCTGGTGGACAGAAAGAAGCATACGAACTGGTTGCGCCTATTCTGACTAAAATCGCTGCCGTTGCCGAAGATGGCGAGCCGTGTGTGACCTACATCGGTCCGGACGGTGCTGGTCACTATGTCAAAATGGTGCACAACGGCATCGAATACGGCGACATGCAGCTGATTGCTGAGGCTTATTCCCTGCTGAAAGGCGGTCTGAACCTTTCCAATGAAGAACTCGCGGAAACTTTCACCGAGTGGAACAAAGGCGAGCTGAACAGCTATCTGATCGACATCACCAAAGATATCTTCACGAAGAAAGATGAAGAGGGTAAATACCTGGTTGATGTGATTCTGGATGAAGCTGCGAACAAAGGTACCGGTAAATGGACCAGCCAGAGCTCTCTGGATTTGGGCGAACCGCTGTCTCTGATCACCGAATCCGTCTTCGCGCGTTACATCTCTTCCCTGAAAGAGCAGCGCGTCGCGGCATCTAAAGTGCTGTCTGGTCCGCAGGCTAAACCAGCGGGTGATAAAGCCGAATTCGTTGAAAAAGTGCGCCGTGCACTGTACCTGGGTAAAATCGTTTCTTACGCGCAGGGCTTCTCTCAGCTGCGTGCAGCGTCAGACGAGAACAACTGGGATCTGAACTACGGTGAGATCGCGAAGATCTTCCGCGCGGGTTGCATCATTCGTGCGCAGTTCCTGCAGAAAATCACCGATGCCTATGCTGAAAACGCCGGTATCGCCAACCTGCTGCTGGCACCGTACTTCAAGAAAATTGCGGATGAATATCAGCAGGCGCTGCGTGACGTGGTTGCCTACGCTGTCCAGAACGGTATCCCGGTTCCGACCTTCTCTGCTGCAGTAGCCTACTATGACAGCTACCGTGCTGCTGTGCTGCCAGCTAACCTGATTCAGGCACAGCGTGACTACTTCGGTGCGCATACTTACAAACGTACCGATAAAGAAGGCGTGTTCCATACCGAATGGATGGAATAAGTTAACTTACTCGCTGTAATCAAAACCCGGAGCTTGCCTCCGGGTTTTTTTATGCAAAAAGTGTCGCCTGTTATTCGAAGTAGTCTGAATCTCGCCCAGCTCGTAGTGATTACTCCTGGTTTGCCTTGACAGTTCAGTTTGCCAGGAGGTACAAAGCCCAACAGTTATGTTTATCGCGATGGTCTGGCGGCCATCAGTACAGTTAACTCACAGAAGTCATTAGCGAATGAAAATAACAATCTCCGGAACAGGGTATGTCGGTCTTTCTAACGGCATTCTGATTGCCCAGAATCATGAAGTGGTTGCGCTGGATATCGTGCAGGCCAAAGTGGATATGCTCAATCAGAAAAAATCGCCGATTGTGGATAAAGAAATCCAGGACTATCTCAGCAATAAATCGCTGAATTTCCGCGCCACAACAGATAAAGAAGATGCATACCGCAATGCGGATTACGTCATCATTGCGACGCCTACTGACTACGATCCTAAAACCAACTACTTCAACACCTCAACTGTAGAAGCGGTTATCAAAGACGTTATCGCGATTAACCCTGACGCGGTGATGGTTATTAAATCGACCATTCCTGTTGGGTTTACCAAATCTATTAAAGAAAAGTTCGGTATTGATAATATCTTCTTCTCGCCTGAATTCCTGCGTGAGGGGAGAGCGCTTTACGATAACCTGCATCCTTCGCGTATCGTCATTGGCGAACGTTCAGAGCGCGCTGAACGCTTTGCTGCGCTGCTTCAGGAAGGCGCAGTGAAGAAAGATATTCAGGTGCTGTTCACCGACTCCACCGAAGCTGAGGCGATTAAGCTCTTCGCGAATACCTACCTGGCAATGCGGGTAGCTTATTTCAATGAGCTGGACAGCTATGCAGAGAGTCTTGGCCTGAATACCCGCCAGATTATTGAAGGTGTGTGTCTCGACCCGCGTATTGGCAACCACTACAACAACCCGTCATTTGGCTACGGCGGCTATTGCCTGCCAAAAGATACTAAACAATTGCTGGCAAATTATCAGGCTGTGCCGAACAACCTCATTTCGGCGATTGTTGACGCTAACCGTACACGTAAAGATTTCATCTCCGATTCCATCCTTGCGCGTCAACCGAAAGTGGTCGGCGTATACCGTCTGATCATGAAGAGTGGCTCCGATAATTTCCGCGCCTCTTCCATTCAGGGGATCATGAAGCGCATTAAGGCGAAAGGGGTTGAGGTTGTAATCTATGAGCCTGCCATGCCGGACGATCAGTTCTTCAATTCCCGGGTGATCCGCGATCTGGATGCCTTTAAGAAAGAAGCCGATGTCATCATTTCAAACCGCATGGCGGAAGAGCTGGCTGACGTGGCGGATAAGGTTTATACCCGCGATCTGTTTGGTAGCGACTGATTCTCTGCGTTATTTTGTAAAAAACCCGGCTGAATTGCCGGGTTTTTTATTTTCAAACCTTGTAGAAATCGCGGTACCAGCCGACGAAGTTCTTCACCCCATCTTTAACCGAGGTTTGCGGTTTAAATCCGATCACCTCATAAAGCGCCTGGGTATCGGCACTGGTTTCCAGAACATCGCCTGGCTGAAGAGGTAGCATGTTTTTCTCTGCTTTTTTACCCAGCGCGTCTTCCAGGGCGGTAATGTAATCCATCAGTTCGACTGGCGAGCTGTTACCGATGTTGTAGACCCGGTAAGGCGCTGAGCTGGTCGCCGGGGAGCCGGTCTCAACGGTCCAGTTTGTGTCTGACTGAGGAATAACATCCTGCAGACGAATAATTGCTTCAGCGATGTCATCAATGTACGTGAAGTCGCGCTTCATCTTACCGTAGTTATAGACATCGATGCTTTTGCCTTCAATGATCGCCTTAGTAAACTTAAATAGCGCCATGTCCGGACGTCCCCACGGACCGTACACGGTGAAGAAGCGCAGGCCGGTGGTCGGCAAGTTGTACAGATGCGAATAGGTGTGCGACATCAGCTCATTGGCTTTTTTGGTCGCGGCATAGAGTGAGACCGGGTGATCCACGGAATCGTCAGTGGAGAAGGGCATCTTGCGGTTGAGGCCGTATACTGAGCTGGACGAGGCATAAAGCAGGTGCTGCACGTTATTATGGCGGCAGCCTTCCAGCACGTTGAGATGGCCGATAAGGTTGGCATCTGCATACGCGTGAGGGTTTTCAAGAGAGTAACGTACACCCGCCTGCGCGGCCAGATGAATCACACGATCAAACTTCTCACTGGCGAAAAGCGTGGCCATACCTTCCCGGTCAGCTAATTCCAGCTTGTGGAAGGTGAAACGCTCAGATATTAACAGTTCCAGGCGCGCCAGCTTCAGGTTGACATCGTAGTATTCATTGAGGTTATCGATACCAACAACCTGATGACCCGCCTCAAGGAGGCGTTTACTGACATTCGCACCGATAAAACCTGCAGCGCCCGTGACTAAAAATTTCATAGCTTCCCTCATAAACCCTATTCTATAGATGCCGTAACGCATCACATGGCGTCTATGATAGCGCGAAGGGTGTAAGTTACATAACCCATCTTTCCGATATTACTCATCGGATTCTTATAGAAAAATCGCCAGTAATGGATAAACTATACAAACAAAATTATGTTTGCCCTTTTTTTATCAGTTAGGGATTGTATGACGCAAAATAACAATAGCCAGGTCAGCCGAGGCAATGACCCGGAGCAAATTGATTTACTTGATTTAATGCTGCAGCTGTGGCGTGGGAAGTGGGTGATAGCCACCTTTGTTGTTGTTTGTATCGCCCTGGCAATTGGATATCTCTCTGTCGCAAAGGAAAAATGGACCTCAAGTGCGATTATTACGCAACCAGATGCGGCCCAGATTGCCAGTTATTCTAATGCATTGAACATCCTTTATGGTACCGCAGCACCTACAATGCTTGACAACCAAACGCGCGCTATCGGTCGTTTTAGCTCCTCATTCTCGGCGTTGTCGCAGGCGCTTGATAACCAGGCAGTGCCTGAAAAACTGACGATCGAGCCCACGGTTAAAGAGCAGCCGCTCCCATTAATAGTATCGTATACCAGTACATCTGCAGAAGCTGCGCAAAAGCAATTGGCACAGTTCATCCAGCAGGTAGATGAGCAAACGGCTAAAGAACTGGCCGCTGACCTTAATGACAACATCAAAGCGCAGATAAAGACCCTGAATGATTCCCTGCAAAACCAGGAGAAGGTCGCTCAGGAACAGAAAGATCTGCGTATCAAACAGATTGCTGAGGCACTCAAGAACGCTGAAGCAGCGAAAATTACCTCGCCGCGCCTCCAGCAAACCCAGGAGGTGACTCAGGAAACGATGTTCTTGCTGGGAAGTGAGGGGCTGAAATCCATGATTGACAACGAAGCTTCTCTCCCGTTGGTCTTTCCCAGAGCTTATTACCAGACCAGGCGAAATCTGCTGGACATCCAGAATCTGAGCGTTAACCCGGACACGATCCACGTTTACCGTTATGTCATGAAGCCGGAACTCCCTGTGCGTCGTGACAGCCCGAAAAAAGCAATTACTCTTATTCTTGCTGTACTGCTGGGCGGGTTGCTTGGTTCCGGTTTTGTGCTTGGCCGCAACGCATTGCGCAACTACAAACCCAAAGTCTGATTTGCAGATTAAAAAAAACCGGGGATATTCCCCGGTTTTTTTTATTTGTGACGTTTGCGAAGATTTTCAATCACCGCCGTCAAATCCAGCTCCTGATCCTGCAGCAGCACCAGCAGGTGATACATCAAATCAGACGCTTCATTCGTCAGCTCCTCGCGGTCATGCACGGTCGCGGCCAGTGCCGTCTCAACGCCTTCTTCACCTACCTTCTGTGCGATACGCTTGGTTCCGCTGGCGTACAGCTTCGCGGTGTAAGAACTTTCAGGATCCGCCGTTTTACGCTCTGCCAGCAGCTGTTCCAGTTGATACAGGAACAACCACTGGTGGCTCGCCTCGCCGAAGCAGCTGCTGGTGCCCTTATGGCAGGTTGGGCCGATTGGGTTTACCAGCACCAGCAGGGTGTCGTTATCGCAGTCAGGCGTTATGCTCACTGCATTCAGGAAATGACCCGAGGTCTCGCCTTTGGTCCACAGGCGCTGTTTCGTGCGCGAGTAGAAGGTCACTTTGCCGCTGGCGAGCGTTTTCGCCAGCGCGTCCTGATTCATATACCCCAGCATCAGCACTTCGCCTGAGACGGCATGCTGGACAACCACCGGCAGTAATCCGTCCGTTTTTTCCCAGTCCAGCTGCGCCTGTTGTTGCTCTGTTAACATACCCTGATCTCCACGCCCTGGTCGGCCAGGTACGTTTTTAACTCACCAATATTAATAATCTGCTTGTGGAACACGGAAGCGGCCAGCGCGCCGTCCACGTTCGCATCGCGGAAGGCTTCGAGAAAGTGTTCCATGGTGCCCGCGCCGCCGGAGGCAATCAGCGGAACGTGGCAGACCTCACGAACTTTTTTCAGCTGTTCGAGGTCATACCCGTTACGCACGCCGTCCTGATTCATCATGTTGAGGACAATCTCGCCAGCGCCACGCTTTTGCACTTCCTGCACCCAGTCGAGCGTTTCCCACTGCGTCACGCGCGTGCGGCTTTCATCCCCCGTGTACTGATTGACGTGATACTTGCCCGTTGCGGCGTCATACCAGGTGTCGATCCCGACCACAATACACTGCACGCCAAAACGATCGGCGAGGCGGGTAATGAGCTCCGGGTCGGCCAGGGCAGGGGAGTTAATCGAAATCTTGTCGGCGCCAAACGAGAGAATTTTGGCGGCGTCGTCAGCGGACTTAATTCCGCCCGCCACGCAGAACGGAATGTCGATCACTTCCGCCACGCGTTCCACCCAGCTTTTGTCGACCACGCGGCCATCGCTGGAGGCGGTGATGTCGTAAAAGACCAGCTCGTCGGCGCCTTCATCGGCATAGCGTTTTGCCAGCGGGACGATGTCTCCAATGATCTCGTGGTTGCGGAACTGCACGCCTTTCACGACCTGACCATCGCGTACGTCCAGGCAGGGGATTATCCGTTTTGCCAGCATTGAATAGCCTCCGTCACAGTAAATTTACCTTCCAGCAGAGCCCGGCCCACAATCACACCCTGCACACCGGTACCGCGCAGCGCGGCTACGTCGCCTATATCACCGATACCGCCGGAAGACTGGAACGCTATGTGCGGATAACGCGCACAAACCTCTTCATAAAGCGAGACGTTGGAGCCAGCCAGCGTGCCGTCGCGGGAGATGTCAGTGCATAACACGTGCTTCAGGCCAACGGGCAGATAGATATCAACCAGCTCTTCCAGCGTCACGCCGGAGTTTTCCTGCCAGCCGCTGACGGCCACCTGCTTGTTGCCCTGTTCGTCAATACGCACGTCCAGCGCCAGCACCAGAGCATCGGCGCCAAAGCGGCGGAACCAGCCCTTCACCGTCTCAGGATCTTTCACGGCGGTTGAACCTACCACCACGCGGGCCACGCCAGCGTCCAGCAGCGCCGCGACGTCATCTTCCGTACGCACGCCGCCGCCGACCTGGACGGGCACATCAACGCCCGCAACAAGTTGTTTTAGCAGCGGGATCTGGCGTTTCGCCGGATCTTTCGCGCCCGTCAAATCCACCAGGTGCAGTACCTGCGCACCCTGGGCGGCATAATCCTGCAGACGCGGCAGCGGGTCGTTTCCGTAGTCGCGCTGCTGGCCGTAATCGCCCTGATGCAGACGGACAACCGTACCGTCAATTAAATCTAACGCGGGAATAATCATCACATCTCCAGGAAGTTTTTCAGCAGCTGCGCGCCCGCGGCGCCAGAGCGCTCCGGGTGAAACTGTACGCCGAAGAAGTTGTCTTTCTGTACGGCCGCCGTAAACGCCTCGCCGTAGGTGCACTGGGCGATCGTATTCACGTTCACCGGCATGGCGTAGCTGTGGACGAAGTAAAAATACGCGCCGTCTTCGATGCCGCGAAACAGCCGGTCGCCCGCTTTGGCGTAAACGCGGTTCCAGCCCATATGCGGCAGAGGCAGGCCGCGATCGGTCATTTTCGGCACGTCTTCATCAATAATGCCCAGCAGGTCAACGCCGTTGCTCTCTTCGCTGCGGCGGCCCAGGATCTGCATGCCCAGACAAATACCCAGTACCGGTTGGGTACAGGCTTTGATCAGGTCGACCAGCTCGCGTTCGCGAATCTGATCCATCGCCGCCTGCGCGGTGCCCACGCCCGGTAAAAAGAGTTTGTCGGCGCGCAGCACCACGTCCGGGTCACGGCTTACCACCGGCTCATAGCCGTGGCGCGCAATGGCCGATTTCACGGAGTTCAGGTTGGCGCATCCGGTATCCAGAATGACCACGTTCATTACAGCACTCCTTTCGATGAAGGTAGGGCGTCACCTTCCACGCGAATTGCCTGGCGCAGGGTACGGCCAAAGGCTTTAAAGAGACTCTCCACGCGGTGGTGGTCGTTCTTGCCCTTGGTCTTCAGGTGCAGCGTCAGGCCCATGGTGTAGGACAAGGAGCGGAAGAAGTGCTCCACCATTTCGGTGCTCAGATCGCCCACGCGCTGGTAGGTGAAATCAGCTTTGTATTCCAGGTGCGGACGGCCGGAGATGTCCATCGCGCAGCGCGCCAGACACTCGTCCATCGGCAGGACAAAGCCGAAACGGTTAATGCCGCGCTTGTCGCCGAGCGCCAGCTTCAGGGCTTCACCCAGCGCCAGGCCGGTATCTTCCACGGTGTGGTGATCGTCAATGTAGAGATCGCCTTTTACCGTAATTTCCATGCGGAAACCGCCGTGGGTGGCAATCTGGTCCAGCATGTGATCGAAGAAACCGACGCCGGTGTGGATCTTGCTGCCGCCTTCACGGTCCAGCCAGACCTTCACGTCAATCTGCGTCTCTTTGGTGTTGCGCTCTACGTGGGAATAGCGGTCGCGCTTTGTCAGCTGCTCGCCAATCTTCGCCCAGTTCAGGTTGTTGCGGTCGTAGCGCAGCCCCGCGATGCCCATGTTTTCCGCCAGCGTGATATCGGTGATGCGATCGCCGATGACATAGCTGTTGGTTTTATCCAGCGCATCTTCAGCCAGGTAGCGCTCTACCAGCTTCACCTTTGGCTTACGGCAGTCGCACTCGTCGGCCGGCATGTGCGGGCAAATCAGCACGTCATCAAATACCACGCCCTGAGAGGTCAGCACCTGCATCATCAGATTATGCGGGCCGTCAAAGTCCGCCTGCGGGAAGCGGTCGGTACCCAGACCATCCTGGTTGGTGATCATCACCAGCTTAAAGCCTGCTTTTTGCAGCTTAAGCAGCACCGGGATCACGTCCGGTTCAAAAGCCAGCTTGTCGAATCGGTCGACCTGAAAATCGGCTGGTGGTTCCGAAATAAGGGTGCCGTCACGATCGATGAAAAGGATCTTCTGGGTCATACTTTCTCCGCTTTCAGGGCGTCAATCACGCGCTGGCTCTCTGCACGGGTGCCTACGGTAATGCGCAGGCACCCGCTCAGAGAAGGTTGTTTATTCTGGTCTCGTAAGATAATGCCCTGATCCCATAAAGATTTAAATACGGCACTGGAGGCGGTGAAGCGCACCAGGATGTAGTTAGTTTCCGAGTCGAATACCTGCTCCACGCAAGGGATATCCTTCAGGGCGGTCACCAGATACTGACGTTCCTCCAGAATTTGCGCCACGCGCTCGCGCATCGCGTTGATCCCCTGAGGCGTTAGCGCCTGTGCCGCAATATCGGCAACCGGCGTTGAGAGCGGGTACGGGGCGATCACTTTCAGCAGCAGGTCGATGACCTCTTTATTTGCCAGGGTGAATCCGCAGCGCAGACCCGCAAGGGCAAAGGCTTTCGACAGCGTACGCAGCACCACCAGGTGCGGATACTCTTCCAGCCAGCCTGCCAGCGTCGCCTGTGGGCAGAACTCGATGTAGGCTTCGTCGGCAACCACCAGCGCTTTACCGCGCGTCATTTCCAGCAAAGTGCGGATATCCTGCGGGTTGATAATCTGTCCGGTCGGGTTGTTCGGGCTACAGACAAATACCACTTTTACCCCATCGAGATTGTCGGCGATCCCCTGAAGATCCAGCTGCCAGTTCTCTAGCGCCTGCACGTTGCGACACGCTACGCCGAAGGTTTCCGCGCTGACGCTGTACATGCCGTAGGTAGGCTGGCAGTACATCACCGCGTCTTTGCCCGGCTCGCAGAAGGCGCGGATCAGCAGTTCAATGCCCTCATCCGCGCCGCGGCTGACCAGCACCTGCTCTGGCTTCACGCCCGCGTACTGCGCGTAGTTTTCAATAACGGCCTTTGGCTGACACTCCGGATAGCGGTTCAGCGTTTGCTGCGACAGTTCAAACTGCACCGCCGTCGGGAATTCGTTGGCGTTCAGCCAGACATCCCCTTTGCCGCCCAGACGACGCGCCGACTGGTAAGGCGTCAGGCGACGGACATTTTCGCGGGCTAACTCTTCAATGTTCATGCTTGCTCCTTCAGGGCTGCAACGCGCAGCGTAACGGCATTTTTGTGGGCGGTCAGCCGCTCGGCGGCAGCCAGGGTTTCAATAGTAGACGCCAGTGACGCAAACCCTTCGCGGGAGAGCTCCTGCACGGTCATGCGTTTCTGGAAATCCGCCAGGCCCAGGCTCGAACAGGTCGAGGTGTAGCCATACGTGGGCAGCACGTGGTTGGTGCCGGAGGCGTAATCGCCCGCGGACTCCGGTGACCAGTCGCCGAGGAACACCGAGCCCGCGCTGGTAATGCTGTCAACCAGATCGCGCGCGTTGCGGGTCTGAATGATCAGGTGCTCCGGGCCGTACTGGTTGGAGATGGTAATACACTGGTCCAGGTCGCGCGCCACAATCAGGCGGCTGGCCGCTAGCGCCTGACGTGCCGTGTCGGCGCGGGGCAGGTCGGCAAGCTGGCGCTCAACGGCTTCGCCCACGCGTTTCGCCATATCGGCATCCGGCGTCAGCAGGATGACCTGCGAGTCCGGGCCGTGTTCCGCCTGAGAAAGCAGGTCGGAGGCCACAAAGTCCGGCGTTGCGCCGCTGTCGGCAATCACCAGCACCTCAGACGGGCCGGCAGGCATATCGATGGCCGCGCCGTCCAGACGCTGGCTGACCTGGCGCTTGGCTTCGGTCACGTATGCATTGCCCGGGCCAAAAATTTTGTCGACCTTAGGAATGGATTCCGTGCCGAACGCCAGGGCCGAAATCGCCTGCGCGCCGCCCACTTTATAGACCGCCTGCACGCCGCAGAGCTTCGCCGCATAGAGGATCTCGTCGGCAATCGGTGGCGGTGAGCACAGCACCACTTTCTGACACCCGGCAATTCGCGCGGGTGTCGCCAGCATCAGTACGGTGGAGAAAAGCGGGGCAGAGCCGCCAGGGATATAGAGGCCAACGGATGCAACCGGGCGCGTGACCTGCTGACAACGCACGCCGGGCAGGGTTTCGACATCCACGGTCTGCAGCTTTTGCGCGGTGTGAAAGGTATCAATGTTTTTCACCGCGACGGCCATCGCCTGCTTGATGTCGTCACCCAGACGATTGCTGGCATCAATGATTTCCTGCTCGGTAACCTGTAATGCACCGACTTCCGTCTTGTCAAACTTCGCGCTGTATTCACGCAGCGCGTCATCGCCACGGGCTTTGACGTTATCCAGGATCTCCGCCACGGTACGTGAGATGCTCTCAGAGGCGGAAATCGCCGGGCGCATCAGCAGCTCGCGCTGCTGTGCGTCGCTACAGGTGTTCCAGTCGATGATTGTGTTAAAGCTCATGGCCATTACTCCATCATCTTCTCAATAGGCAGCACCAGGATGGAGCTTGCGCCCAGCGCCTTCAGTTTTTCCATGGTTTCCCAGAACAGGGTTTCGCTGCTCACCATGTGCATCGCCACGCGCTGCTGATCGCCCGCCAGCGGCAGGATGGTTGGACGCTCAGCGCCCGGCAGCAGGGCAATTACTTCATCCAGACGCTCGGTTGGGGCGTGCATCATGATGTATTTGGACTCACGCGCCTGAATCACGCCCTGAATGCGGGTCAGCAGCTTGTCGATCAGCTGCTGTTTGGCGTCGGCCATGTCGCCGTCGCGCTGAATCAGGCACGCTTTAGAGCGGTAGATCACTTCCACTTCGCGCAGACCGTTGGCTTCCAGCGTCGCGCCGGTAGAGACGAGGTCACAGATGGCGTCCGCCAGACCCGCACGCGGCGCCACTTCAACGGAGCCGTTCAGCAGGCAGGATTTAAACTGCACGCCTTTCTGGTCGAGATAACGCTTTAACAGGTGAGGGTAAGAGGTGGCGATACGTTTGCCGTTCAGCGCGGCCGGGCCGTCCCACGCTTCGTCAACCGGCGTAGCCAGCGACAGGCGGCAGCCGCCGAAGTCCAGACGACGGAGGGTGAAGTAACGCGGATCTTCACCCTGCGCGCGGCGGGTCAGCAGCTCTTCTTCCAGCACGTTTTCCCCGATAATGCCGAGGTCAACGACGCCATCCATGACCAGGCCGGGAATATCGTCATCACGCACGCGCAGAATGTCGATGGGCATGTTTTCAGCCAGAGCAATCAGGCGCTGGGTGTGCAGGTTAATTTTAATCCCGCAGCGGGCCAGCAGTTCGCGTGAGTCATCGCTCAAACGGCCTGATTTTTGAATAGCTATGCGTAAGCGTGAGTTATCTAACATTCTTTATTCCTCGTTAACCTGTTTTAACCTGCCTGAATTTGGTCCAAAAAAAACCCCCCGGAAGAAGATCTTCCGG
Organism: Enterobacter sp. DNB-S2; assembly: GCF_019443845.1. Classification (NCBI taxonomy): domain Bacteria; kingdom Pseudomonadati; phylum Pseudomonadota; class Gammaproteobacteria; order Enterobacterales; family Enterobacteriaceae; genus Enterobacter; species Enterobacter sp. DNB-S2. Next base: position 3,635,125 of record NZ_CP050520.1, on the reverse strand, counting down.
GGGCTTTTTCATGCGTTCATGCACCACTGGAAGATCCAAACGTCTTCCAGCACACATCGCCTGAAAGACTAGTCAGGATGATGGTGATGATGGTGGTGTTTAAATTGAACGCGTGTCATATAAATTCTCGATGAATGCTTATTCATTTGATGTCTTTTAACCTAAACCAGTTGTACGACATATTGCAAGGGCTTTTTTTGATCATTAATTCATTTCATATTGATGCTATGAATTGTGTGTTCTGCCGGGCTGGCGTAGCCTTATAAAAGACGAGTGAGAGTCAGGAGAATTCGCATGAAAAAGGTCGCGATTGTCGGTTTAGGATGGCTGGGAATGCCGCTGGCGATGTCATTAGCCGCGAAAGGCTGGCAGGTGACCGGGAGCAAAACCACGGCGGATGGGGTAGAGGCAGCGCGCATGTGCGGTATTGATGGAGTTGAGCTGCGCCTTGAACCGGAGCTGGTGTGTGATGCTGACGATCTGGACACGCTGATGAACGTCGATGCGCTGGTGATCACGCTCCCCGCGCGGCGCAGTGGCCCGGGCGAGTCGTTTTATCTGCAGGCGATGCAGGAGATCGTCGACAGCGCGCTGGCGCACCATGTTCCGCGCATCATTTTTACCAGCTCGACGTCGGTGTATGGCGAAGTTGAGGGCGTGGTGAAAGAGAGTTCCGAGCGCCGTCCCGTGACGGCGAGCGGTCAGGTTCTGAAAGAGCTGGAAGACTGGCTGCATAATCTTCCCGGCACGCAGGTCGATATTGTCCGTCTGGCGGGGCTGGTGGGTCCAGGCCGCCATCCGGGACGCTTTTTTGCCGGTAAGTCTGCGCCAGACGGCCAGCATGTCGTCAATCTTGTGCATCTTGACGATGTTGTTGCTGCGATTGAGCTACTCTTACAGGCTCCGAAAGGTGGACACATCTATAATATATGTGCACCTTCTCATCCGGCACGCAGCACGTTTTACCCGCTGATGGCACGTCAGCTGGGCCTGGCTCCGCCGGTTTTTGGTGAGGCAAAGGATGACAGCAAAGGCAAAGTTGTTGATGGCAATCGCATTTGTCATGAGCTGGGGTTTGAGTATCAGTATCCCGATCCGCTGGTGATGCCCATGGAATAAGACCCGCAGCGGAGACGATCGCGCACCAGAAGGGGGCGAGCATGAAACCGCTGCTGGATGTTCTTATTATTCTGGATGCCCTTGAAAAAGAGGGGAGCTTTGCCGCTGCGTCAGCAAAGCTCTACAAAACCCCATCTGCGTTGAGCTATACCGTTCAAAAACTGGAAAGCGATCTCAATATCCAGATCCTCGATCGCACCGGGCACCGCGCACGTTTCACCCGTACCGGACAGATGCTGCTGGAAAAAGGCCGTGAAGTCCTCCATACCGTTCGTGAACTCGAAAAACAGGCCGTAAAGCTTCATCAGGGTTGGGAAAACGAGCTGGTTATTGGCGTAGATGATACTTTTCCGTTTTCTCTCCTGACGCCGCTGATTGAAGCCTTTTATCAACACCACAGCGTGACCCGGCTTATCTTTATCAACGGCGTGCTGGGTGGCTCCTGGGATGCCTTAACGCAGGGCAGGGCGGATATCTTTGTCGGTGCACTCCATGAGCCTCCCCAGCTGAGTGATTTTGGTTTTGCCCGGCTGGGCGTACTGGAGCAGGTATTTGCCGTAGCGCCCCATCATCCTCTGGCTCAGGAGCCAGAGCCTGTTAACCGTCGCGTGATTAAAGGCTACCGCGCCATCGTGGTCGGGGACAGCTCTCGTCCGGAATGTGCGGTCTCCTCGCAGCTGCTGGATGAGCAGGAGGCCATTACCGTTTTCGACTTTAAAACCAAGCTGGAACTGCAAATAAGCGGCCTGGGCTGCGGCTATTTACCGCGCTATCTGGCGCAGCGGTTTATTGACAGCGGCGCGCTTGTTGAAAAACAGGTACTTGCTCAAAGCAGTAATGAATCGGTGTGGGTAGGCTGGAATGAACAAACTGCCGGGCTTGCAAGCGCCTGGTGGCGAGACGAGATTTTAGCAAATAGTGCTATCGCCGCCGTTTACTCTCAGCCCGACGTCCAGAAATCAGCCAGTTAGTAAAAAGAAAATTGTCCCATGCTTTGCAAAGTATTGCCTTTTGTATCCGATGTGGGGCAAAATGCGGCCGCTGCAACCAAATGAATAATCGACGATATAAAAGGCGTCGGTTATTTTTTTTTGCATGTACGAAACGAAACTAAAAACCAAGAGGCCGGGCTTCGTACCGGATAGATATTTACTAAAATCCGACAGTTGTTGTCGCTGAGGAAGAAAGAAATGGGGCAATTTTTCGCTTACGTGGCGGTTATCACCGTAAAGGAGAATAACTATGTCGCATAACGCAACTCCAAACACCTCTCGCGTGGAATTACGTAAAACGCTTACGTTGATTCCGGTTGTTATGATGGGCCTTGCCTATATGCAACCGATGACGCTGTTCGATACATTCGGTATCGTATCAGGCCTCACAGACGGTCATGTGCCGACGGCTTATGGCTTCGCGCTGATTGCGATCCTCTTTACCGCGCTGAGCTACGGTAAACTGGTGCGTCGCTATCCGTCTGCTGGTTCCGCCTACACCTATGCCCAGAAATCCATCAGCCCGACTGTTGGCTTTATGGTGGGCTGGTCTTCGCTGCTCGACTACCTGTTCGCGCCGATGATCAACATTCTGCTGGCAAAAATTTATTTTGAAGCGCTGGTGCCGTCGATTCCATCCTGGATGTTCGTCGTGGCGCTGGTGGCCTTTATGACCGCCTTTAACCTGCGCAGCATTAAGTCCGTTGCCAACTTTAACTCCGTTATCGTTGTGCTTCAGGTTGTCCTGATTGCCGTTATTCTTGGCATGGTGATTTACGGTGTGTTCCACGGCGAAGGCGCCGGCACTCTGGCGAGCAGCAAGCCGTTCTGGTCTGGTGATGCCCATGTGATCCCGATGATTACCGGGGCAACCATTCTGTGCTTCTCCTTTACCGGTTTTGACGGCATCAGCAACCTGTCTGAAGAAACGAAAGACGCAGAGCGCGTGATCCCTCGCGCCATCTTCCTGACGGCGCTGATTGGCGGTCTGATCTTTATTTTCTCGACCTATTTCCTGCAGCTGTACTTCCCGGATATCTCCCGCTTCAAGGATCCGGATGCGTCTCAGCCGGAAATCATGCTCTATGTGGCGGGTAAAGCGTTCCAGGTTGGCGCGCTGATCTTCTCCACCATTACCGTACTGGCGTCCGGTATGGCCGCGCATGCAGGCGTTGCGCGTCTGATGTACGTGATGGGCCGCGATGGCGTATTCCCGAAAAGCTTCTTCGGCTACGTTCATCCAACCTGGCGTACCCCGGCGATGAACATCATCCTGGTCGGTGCCATTGCGCTTCTGGCGATTAACTTTGACCTGGTGATGGCAACGGCGCTGATTAACTTCGGTGCGCTGGTGGCGTTCACCTTTGTTAACCTGTCGGTTATCTCTCAGTTCTGGATCCGTGAAAAGCGTAACAAGACGCTGAAAGATCACTTCCAGTATCTGTTCCTGCCGATGTGCGGTGCCCTGACCGTGGGCGCGCTGTGGGTTAACCTGGAAGAGAGCTCTATGGTGCTTGGCCTGATTTGGGCGGGTATCGGCCTGATTTACCTGGCCTGCGTCACGAAGAGCTTCCGTAACCCGGTTCCGCAGTACGAAGACGTCGCGTAATGACTTGCCGGGTGGCGCTAGCGCTTGCCCGGCCTACAAAACGACGCACCCGTTGGCCTGTGCCAGCGGGCAAAAAAAAGCCGGAGACATCGCCTCCGGCTTTTTTTATACCCCTCGCTCAGACAATCTCTTGAGCGTACTGGAACAGGGATTTCAACAGCGCCTGTTTCTCAGCATTCCCCTCATACTGGCCATAAAGCATTTCCAGCTCCTGGGCATAGCTATTAAGGAACTCAGGGGTAAAGACATTGCGACGATGCTGCAGCCAGCGATCCTGCTCTGCCTCGTCCAGCGTGCCGGGGAAATTACGTGCGCGGTAGTTAAACATCAGCTTTTCGATGCGTTTATCGGCGAAAGTAATATCCAGCGCCGGTAAGTTACGCGGCTCGGTTTGCAGAACGATATTCATCGCCGCGCGGTCGGCATCGCTGAAGAAGCCGTTGTAGAGCTGGGCATCCACGTTTTCAGACGGCACGAACGGCTCCGCCTCGGCAAAGATAGCAACTACTTTCTCGCGCACCTGCGGGTTATCGCGCAGCACTTTCAGGTTATCGAGGCAGCGCTGACGGTTAATGCCCAGTCTGTCCGCATCTTCCGGGCGCAGCGTATTCGCCTGCGCGAGTACCGGACATTTATTGATATGCACCAGTTTGACCGGCACCGCGGGCAGATCGCCGAGTTCATTTTTCGGGGTATAGAGCCGTTCGCGCAGGGTATCGCTGTCGAGCTCCAGCAGCGGCGAAATATCGCCAGCTAAATCCACCATGATGACCGCATTACGGTTGTCCGGATGCCAGGCCAGCGGGGCGACCCAGCTGGTATTACCGCGCCAGGCGCCAAACATGCCGGAGATATGCACCAGGGGTTTCATCTGCGGTACGTCGATAAGGGTCATGAGCTTCTGCTTGCTGCGGTGGCTCAGCAGATACTCAAACAGCCGGGGCTGCGCGTTTTTCACCAGCTTCGCCATGGCAATGGTGGCATAGACGTCCGCCATCGCGTCGTGGGCATTGCTGTGCTCGATGCCGTTGGCGCGCGTCAGGTGTTCCAGCCGGAAGCTGGTCAGCCCTTCCTCATTTTCCGGCCAGTTAATGCCCTCAGGACGCAGGGCATAACAGGCGCGCATGATGTCGAGCAAATCCCAGCGTGAATTGCGGTTCTGCCAGCTCCAGGCATAGGGATCGTAGAAGTTGCGATAGAAGATGTTGCGCGTCACTTCGTCATCGAAGCGGATGTTGTTGTAACCAACCACGCAGGTATTGGGAACGGTAAACAGATCGTGAATGCGTCGGGCGAATTCTGCCTCGTTAACGCCTTTCTCGCGCGCTTCCTGAGGCGTGATCCCGGTGACCATGACCGCCCCGGGCTGCGGCAGGTAGTCATCAGCCGGTTTGCAGTAAAAGACCTCAGGCTCGCCAATAATGTTGAATTCGTCGTCGGTACGGATGGCGGCAAACTGCGCCGGTCGGTCCAGCGCCGGGTGCGTGCCAAAGGTTTCGTAGTCATGGAATAAAAAAGTCGGGCGAGCGGCAGAGTCAGACACCAGTAATACCATCCTGTTAAAAAATGACGTCACTATGGTAAACGATCGTGCGGTTCAGACCGAATAAAAAGCACCGCCGTGACGCAAATTTGCGCGCCAGCTTCAGAGAAAAACCTGTGCTCTGTCACATTTTTTTGCAATTAAGCCAGGTAACGACATCAGAACTCCCGTAAAAAGGTCATCGATTTTTAATGACCTGAGGATATACCGTTGAAACGCCGTCTGTTTATTGCTGTTTCTTTACTCGCTTCGAGTGTCTCATCTGCTTTTGCGGCCGAACCACTGGATTTTTCGCCGCAGCCTCCGGCCATTCAGGCTGGCTCCTGGGTGCTGATGGACTACACGACTGGTCAGATCTTAACGGCGGGCAACGAACATCAACAACGTAATCCGGCGAGCCTGACCAAGCTGATGACGGGGTATGTGGTTGATCGGGCCATTGATAGCCATCGCATTACGCCGGACGACATTGTCACCGTCGGGCGTGACGCGTGGGCAAAAGGCAACCCGGTTTTTGACGGCTCATCGCTGATGTTCCTGAAAGAGGGCGATCGCGTCTCCGTGCGTGATTTAAGCCGCGGTCTGATTGTCGATTCCGGCAACGACGCCTGCGTGGCGCTGGCCGATCACGTGGCGGGCGGTCAGCCGCAGTTTGTGAAGATGATGAACGACTACGTGCAGAAGCTGAACCTGCGCGATACGCACTTTGAAACCGTCCACGGGCTGGACGCGCCGGGCCAGCACAGCTCGGCCTATGACCTGGCCGTACTCTCCCGGGCCATCATTCACGGCGAGCCTGAGTTTTACCATATGTACAGCGAAAAGAGCCTGACCTGGAACGGGATCACCCAGCAAAACCGTAACGGCCTGCTGTGGGATAAAACCATGAACGTGGACGGGCTTAAAACGGGGCACACCTCGGGGGCGGGCTTTAACCTGATTGCGTCCGCCGTTGACGGTCAGCGCCGTTTAATCGCGGTGGTGATGGGGGCGGACAGCCCGAAGGGGCGTGAGGACCAGGCCCGGAAACTGCTGCACTGGGGGCAGCAGAACTTCGATACGGTGCAAATCCTGCATAGCGGTAAAAAAGTGGGGACAGAGCGTATCTGGTACGGCGATAAGGAGCAGGTGAAACTGGGCACCGACCAGGACTTCTGGCTGGCCTTGCCGAAAGCGGAAGTGCCGAACATCAAAGCCAAATACGTGCTGGATAAAAAAGAGCTGGAAGCGCCGATTGCTGCGCATCAGCGGGTCGGGGAGATCCAGCTCTATGACCGTGACAAGGTGGTGGCGCACTGGCCGCTGGTGACGCTGGAAGCCGTTGATAAGGGCGGACTGTTCTCTCGCATGAGCGATTATCTCCACCACACGCTTTAACCGCTGATGGGCAGACTGGCAGGGTTGCGAGTCTGCTCACATAATAAACACTCCTCGTTTGCCGATAATAGTAATCCAGCTTTATAGTGTATAAATATACAGTAATAAATGGAGGCAGCATGGACTACAGCATCAAGCAGCAACAGAAACGTAAGATTGCCGGTTTTCATTTGGTCGGACCGTGGGAACAAACGGTTAAACAGGGCTTTGAACAGCTGGTGATGTGGGTGGACGGGCGCCACATTGAGCCGCTGGAGTGGGTTGCGGTCTACTACGATAACCCCGATGAGGTCCCGGCAGAAAAACTGCGCTGCGATACGGCCGTTACGGTGCCGGACGATTTCGTTATCCCGGAAAACAGCGAAGGCGTCATGATGACGGAAATCGCGGCCGGGGATTATGCCGTGGCGACGGCGCGCGTGGAAAACTACGACTTCGCCACGCCGTGGTATCAGTTCTTCAACTCTCTGCTGCAGGACAATAAGTACCAGATGGCGCTTAAACCCTGCTTCGAACGCTATCTTAATGACGGCAATGCAGACGGCTACTGGGATATCGAAATGTATATCGCGGTAGAGCATAAAACGGCTTAAGCCTGCTAAATGAAGGGTTTTTCAGCCGGGAGCGATCCGCCCGGCTGAAAACACAGTACAATTGTGATTTGCCGTGTAGCTGGAGAGCGGGTGTGCGTCCCGACAAATCATTAACCCCTTTTGAAATTCGGTTGTACAAACATTACCGCGTGGTGCACGGGTGCCGCATCGCGCTGGCGTTCGTATTGACGTTTGTACTGGTCCGTTTGCTTGATGTTCCGGAAGGAACGTGGCCGCTGATCACCCTGGTGGTGGTGATGGGGCCCATCTCGTTTTGGGGGAACGTTGTTCCGCGCGCCTTTGAGCGAATTGGCGGGACGGTTTTAGGCTCGGCCCTTGGGCTTATTGCCCTGAAGCTGGAACTCATCTCATTTCCCGTGATGCTGGCATGGTGCGGGGCCGCCATGTTCCTGTGCGGCTGGCTGGCGTTGGGCAAAAGACCGTATCAGGCCTTGCTGATTGGGATTACTCTCGCGGTGGTTGTCGGTGCGCCCGCCGGGGATATGACCACCGCGCTGTGGCGAAGCGGGGATGTCATCCTGGGGTCACTGCTGGCCATGCTCTTCACCGGTATCTGGCCGCAGCGCGCTTTTCTGCACTGGCGTATTCAGATGGCGAACTACGTCACCGCCTTTAACCGCGTCTATCAGGCCGGTTTTTCTCCTAATCTGGTCGAGCGTCCCCGGCTGGAAAAGCATCTGCAAACGATCCTCAACGACGTGGTCAAAATGCGCGGCCTGATCACGCCCGCCAGCAAAGAAACCCATATTCAGAAATCGATTTTCGAAGCCATCCAGACGGTAAGCCGCAATCTGGTCTGCATGCTTGAACTGCAAATCAACGCCCACTGGGCCTCGCGTCCCAGCCATCTGTTGATGCTTAACGCGCAGACTCTCAAAGAGACCCAGCAGATGACGCAGCAAACGCTGTTGACCATTGCCCATGCGCTCTATGAAGGGAACCCGCAGCCGATACTGGCCAACAGCGAGCGGCTGAATGAGATCGTCGCGGAGCTGAAGCAGTTAATCAATGAACGCCAGAGCGATAACGTGGCGGAAACGCCTATTCATGGCTACGTCTGGCTGAGCATGGAACTGGCGCGTCAGCTTGAGCTGTTATCGCACCTTATTTGCCGGGCGCTGCGCAAATAAAAGGCGTATGTGACGGCTGCTGCTTCGATTCAGCAGCAATTGGGGTTATGATAGCTTTAAACGATATACTCATTGTCATTCGCAGCCGCTGTCAGTAAGGTTATTGTTACAACGGTTGCCTTAACGAATCCGAATCTCACATTATCAGGGGTGTAAAAATGGAAACTACCAAGCCTTCGTTCCAGGATGTTCTGGAATTCGTCCGCCTGTTCCGCCGCAAAAACAAGCTGCAGCGTGAAATCCAGGACGTTGAGAAGAAGATCCGTGACAACCAGAAACGTGTTCTGCTCCTCGACAACCTGAGCGACTACATCAAGCCAGGTATGAGCGTTGAAGCTATTCAGGGCATCATTGCCAGCATGAAAAGCGACTATGAAGACCGCGTTGATGACTACATCATCAAAAACGCTGAGCTGTCCAAAGAGCGTCGTGACATCTCTAAAAAGCTGAAAGTGATGGGCGAAATCAAAAACGGCGAAGCAAAAAGCGAGTAATCGCAGCGAATAGTGAAAAAGGCTCTCTGGTGACAGAGAGCCTTTTTTTATGGTTCAGAACGCGGCTGTAGCTGATAAATCCAGGCCTGAACCTGCTTGCCTTCAAGGGTGGTCACCGTGACCTCAACCCGATCGTAGCCGTCTTCAAATTCGTCCAGCATTTGCCAGTGTGCGGCAAGGTTATCCGAGATAAACAGATAGCCTTCGACGCGGGGGCCGTCAGGGTGGAGCACAATTCCCGGGAAGTCCGCCGCGGCGCCCCAGCCGCGTTCGTAAAACGTGCCGGATACGGAACCGGCCAGCCATTCGCCGCCGATGTCTTCAAGAATATGCGCATTAGCGTGGCCCGGGCGCAGCGTGCCGTAGACAAACAGAGCGTTCATTTTCCCTCATCCGCAAAGCAAAAAGCCTGCTTTAAAAGCAGGCTTTTTAAATTTGGCTCCTCTGACTGGACTCGAACCAGTGACATACGGATTAACAGTCCGCCGTTCTACCGACTGAACTACAGAGGAATCGTTGTGGAGGCTTATCTTAGCGGCGAAAAAACTTTTGTCAAACCTGATCTTAGGGAAAATCGACTGATTGCTGATTCTGTCGTCAGTTTGTTGTAAATCCACACATCTTTTTCTGGAAAATACTTTGCAGGATTAGCATTTGTCCCCCATCATTTGAAATGGAGTTTCAACTTTTCTCGCTAAGGTCCATTTTGAACGTCACTGCCTCCTTACGCCAGGCGATAACGCGCACGCCATGGTATGCAAAACGTAAAAGCTATCGTGTCCTGTTCTGGCGTGAAATCACCCCTCTCGCTGTGCCTATCTTCCTGGAAAATACCTGCGTTTTGCTGATGGGGGTTTTGAGCACCTTCCTGGTGAGCTGGCTGGGTAAAGAGGCGATGGCTGGGGTTGGGCTGGCGGACAGTTTTAACATGGTGGTGATCTCGTTCTTTGCCGCCATAGACCTCGGGACGACGGTGGTGGTGGCCTTTAGCCTCGGCAAGCTTGACCCCAAACGTGCACGCGAGGCGGCCCGCCAGTCGCTGATGATCATGACCATTTTTTCGATCGTTCTGGCGGCGGTGATCCACTATTTCGGTAAAGAGATTATCGATTTTGTCGCCGGGGAGGCCACTAACGAGGTTAAAGACCTGGCGCTGACCTACCTGGAAATGACCGTCTTAAGCTATCCGGCGGCGGCCATTGCGCTGATTGGCAGCGGTGCGCTGCGCGGGGCGGGCAACACCAAAATTCCGCTGCTGATCAACGGCGGGATGAATATCCTGAATATCATTATCAGCAGCGTGCTGATCTACGGCGTGTTCTCGTGGGAGGGGCTGGGGTTCGTCGGTGCCGGACTGGGGTTAACCATTTCACGCTATATCGGTGCGGCAGCCATCATCGGGGTGCTGATGGCGGGGGTCACCCCCTCGCTGCGTCTGACGCTAAAAAGCTATTTCCGCCCCTTTAACTTCGCCATTATCTGGGAAGTGATGGGCATCGGCATTCCCGCGAGCATTGAATCGGTATTGTTCAACGGCGGGAAGCTGCTCACGCAGATGTTTGTCGCCGGGATGGGGACCGACGTTATCGCCGGTAACTTTATCGCCTTCTCTATTGCCTCGCTGATTAACCTGCCGGGTAACGCGCTGGGTTCAGCATCCACCATTATTACGGGTAAACGGCTCGGGAAAGGGCAGATAGGCCAGGCGGAGCGGCAGCTGCGGCACGTGTTCTGGCTGTCAACCATTGGGCTGACGCTGATCGCCTGGGGAACCGCGCCGTTTGCCGGGCTGATGGCCTCGTTCTATACCCACGAAGATGACGTTAAAGAGGTCGTAAAGATCCTCATCTGGCTCAACGCGGCCTTTATGCCCATCTGGGCGGCCTCATGGGTATTACCCGCCGGGCTGAAAGGGGCGCGCGATGCCCGCTTTGCGATGTGGGTATCGATGCTCGGCATGTGGGGATGTCGCGTTGTCGCGGGGTATACGCTCGGGGTGATGCTTGGATGGGGTGTGGTCGGCGTCTGGCTGGGGATGTTCCTCGACTGGGCCGTGCGGGGTGCGCTGTTCTACTGGCGGATGGTCAGCGGACGCTGGCTGTGGAAATATCCGCGGAAAAATGCCTGAGAATTGCGCGAAGTGGAGAATAATTCGGCAAACGATCGGAAATGTGCATTCTGCCTTTGACATCCCGGGGGAGCATCGATAATATGCGCCCCGTTCACACGATTCCTCTGTAGTTCAGTCGGTAGAACGGCGGACTGTTAATCCGTATGTCACTGGTTCGAGTCCAGTCAGAGGAGCCAAATTTGAAAAGCCTGCTTTTAAAGCAGGCTTTTTGCTTTTCTGCGCAAGGTAAACGCAAAACGGCAACCGGGTTGCCGTTTTTAGTGTTTGCACCCTCTCCCGCGGGAGAGGGCTGGGGTGAGGGCACCAGCCCGCACAATGCACTATCGACACAAACCAATCGGCGCCGTCGCCTCAACCAGCCACTCACGCGCATCGCTATTCACCAGAGGTGAAAGCACCTCGCGTACCTGCCGGTGATACGCATCCAGCCACTGCTTTTCCTGCTCGCTCAGCAGATGCAGCTCAACCTGACTTAAGTCGATCGGGATCAGCGTCAGCGAGGCAAATTTGCAGAAACCCGGACGGCTCTCCACTATCTCCACCTGGTTTTCAATACGAATACCGTGGCTGTCGCCCAGATAGTAGCCTGGCTCGATAGTCATGATATTGCCCGCCACCAGCGGCCACGGGTTAACCTTTTTGGCGATGCGATGCGGGTTCTCGTGGATCAGCAGCTGGTGCCCCACGCCGTGTCCCGTGCCGTGATCGTAATCCAGCCCCATCTCCCACAGCGGGCGACGCGCAAACGCATCCAGCTGATGCCCCTGAGTCCCGGAAGGGAACTGCAGGGTAATGAGCGACAGGAAGCCTCTCAGCACGGCAGTGTAATGCAGGCGTTGCTGCGGATCGACTTTCCCCCACGCCAGCGTGCGCGTGGCGTCGGTGGTGCCGTTAACATACTGGCCGCCGGAATCGTTCAGGTAAAAATGGTCATGGCCGATGGGCTTATTGCTGGCCTCGCTCGAATGATAGTGGCACATCGCCGCATTGCTCGAAGAGGCGGAGATGGTTTCAAAACTCTGCTCGATGAACCCGGGCTGCTGCTGACGGAACGCAAGCTGCTGCGCCTGCGCGTCCAGCTCGGTGAGCGGTTGTCCTGCCGCCTCGCGCCGCGGCACTTCGCGGCTCAGCCAGGCGAGGAAGTTGACCCACGCGGCCCCGTCCCGGTGATGGCACTCGCGATAACCCGCCAGCTCGACCGGGTTTTTAGTCGCTTTCATCAGGGTGATGGGATCGGTCCGCCAGACAATTTCTCCCCGTGGTTCAACGGCGAAGCGCAGGGCAACCGGCGCGGAATCGGCATCAATCATCACCCGTTTGCCTACAGCAATCTGCTGGCAGCGTTCAATAAAGGTATCCTGCGGCGCAATGGTGAACACATTGCGCACATCGTCAGGCAGGGCGCTGAGCTTATTGTCGTTAACAAACCACTCAACGTGACCGTCACGACCAAGAAGGGCAAAGGAGAGCGGTACCGGGCTGTAAGGGATATCCGCACCGCGGACGTTTAACAGCCAGGCGATGTTATCCGGCAGGGTGACGGCGAGATAATCGGCATTGTTTGCGGCCAGCACGGCGGCGACGCGCTGACGTTTGTCCGCGCTGCGTTCGCCGCTGTGTTCAACCGGCATCTCACGGATAAGCCCCGCCGGTGCGGCTGGGCGATCGGTCCATAGCGTGTCAAACGGCGAGACCTTCAGCGGCACCAGCTCGCACGGCGTGGCTGACAGTTGCTCAAACTCCGCGTTGGTCATCAGCAGCGCGTCAAAACCGATGCGCGTTCCTGCCTCAACGTTTTCTGCCAGCCATTCTGCCAGCGGCTCGTTGTGCAGGTGGTGGATCTCAACCTCATCCATATTGACCTGAACGCGCGCCTGAACCTGATAGCGCCCGTCGACGAACAGCAGCGCTTTGTTTTTCAGCACCAGCGCCACGCCGGCCGAACCGTCAAAGCCCGTCAGCCAGGCCAGCTTTTCGTCGTAAGGCGCGCAGTATTCGCTCTGCCAGGCATCCGCACGCGGGACGATCATCCCGTCGAGATGGCTGGCCTCAAGCCAGTGGCGCAGGGCAGAGAGCGGTGATGTGCTGGACATTGTTTTTCCTTATCGTGATTAGCGGAACGGCGGCTCGTTGAAGGTGCGCAGCTTGCGGGAATGGAGCCTGTCACCTTCAGCCCGCAGCAAATCAATGGCGCGAATACCAATCTGCAGATGCTCGGAGATTGCCCCTTCGTAGAAACGGTTGGCCTGGCCCGGCAGCTTAATTTCACCGTGCAGTGGCTTATCGGAGACGCACAGCAGCGTGCCGTAAGGAACGCGGAAGCGATACCCCTGCGCGGCAATGGTGGCGCTCTCCATATCGATCGCCACCGCGCGGCTCAGGTTGAACCGGAGCGCGGAGGCGGAGTAGCGCAGCTCCCAGTTGCGGTCATCCGTTGTGACGACCGTACCGGTGCGCAGGCGCTGTTTAACCTCTTCGCCCGGCATACCGCTGACCTCTTTGGTGGCGTCATACAGCGCGCGCTGTACTTCGGCGATGCTCGGGATTGGGATATCCGGCGGCAGGACCGCATCAAGCACGTGGTCATCGCGCAGATAGGCGTGGGCCAGCACGTAGTCGCCAATCAGCTGGCTTTCGCGCAGGCCGCCGCAGTGGCCAATCATCAGCCAAACGTCCGGGCGCAGTACCGCCAGATGGTCGCAGATGGTCTTGGCATTTGACGGGCCAACGCCGATGTTAATCAGCGTGATGCCCTGGCCGTCTGCGGTGATCAGATGCCAGGCGGGCATCTGGTGCTTTTTCCACGCCAGGTCGGAAATGGCCTGCTCGGGCGCTTCGGTTTCAGCGGTGATCCAGATCCCGCCCGCGCAGGACAGCGCGATGTACGGGCTCTCCGGGTCGAGGATCTGGCTGCAGCCCCAGCGGACAAACTCGTCGACGTAGCGGGTGTAGTTGGTAAAGAGCACGAACGGCTGGAAATGTTCGACTGGCGTACCGGTGTAGTGGCGCAGGCGCGCCAGGGAGAAATCGACCCGTCGGGCATCAAAGTGCGACAGGGGAGAAAATTCTGCCGGGTGATAAATCCCGTCGGCCGTCTCATCGCCAATCTGGGAAAGTTCCGTCGTCGGGAAGTGGCGGGTCAGCCCCGCGCTCATGGAGCGGTCAAGGGTTAACGCCGAACCGTCAATCACGTACGGATACGGGATCTCATGCTGCGAGGGCTCAACGGCAATGTGCGCGCCGTAATCCTGGTACAGCAGCGTAAGCTGTTCTTCAAGATACGGGCGGAACAGCGCAGGGCGGGTGACGGTGGTGCTGTAGCAGCCGGAGTGGGTAAAGCGCGCATAGGCGCGGGTTTTGGGATTACTGCTGGCGCTGCCGTCCCAGGTCACAGAGAGCGATGGATAAACAAAAAGGCCCTCGGTTCTGGCCTTTTGGTCGGGAAGTTTCCCTGTTTCGATATATTCGCTGATGGCGCCGCGCAGCGCGTTGACGGACTGTTCATACAGCGCGTCGAGTTTTTCCAGCGCCTGAGCCGGGGTCAGGCTGGAGCCCTTATTATTCATCTCTGTCTCCTTGTTCCACAGGTGTGCGACTCTACCCGATAGTATGTCACACGCCTGTGAAACAAAAGGGAGATCAGCCGTGGCTCGTCTCTTTCATCAGCAGCGCCGTCGCCGCCGACAGCAGGCAACCGGCCAGCAGATAAATCGCCACGCTGTGCCAGTTGCCGCCGGAGAAGGTCACCAGCGCGGCGGCAATAAACGGCGTAAATCCGCCACCGACCACGCTTGCCACCTGATAGCCCACGCCCGCGCCGCTGTAGCGGTAGCTTGCGCCAAACAGCTCGGTGAACATCGGCTGCTGCACGCACACCACCATGTCGTGAGCGATATTGGCGAGCATGATGGCGAAGAAGACAATCCAGAAGATCGACTGCGCCTCAAGCGCCATAAAGAATGGCCAGGCGCTGAGGGTGCCAATCAGCGCCCCGGTGATGTAAACGCGACGGCGGCCAAACCGGTCCGCCAGCCAGGCGAAGCAGGGGATAGTCAGACAGCTGATCCCGCCGACCAGCAGGCCAATATTCAGGAACAGCTCGCGCGGCAGACCAAGGTTCTGCGTCGAGTAGTTCAGGGCAAACGCGGTGACGATATACATCGTCAGCAGCTCGCACAGGCGCAGGGCGATAATTTTCAGAAAAGCGCCAGGATGCCGGACGAGGGCTTCCATGACCGGAAGACGTCTGTTCTTGGCCGGTTTTTCCTGCTGCTTTTCGAACTCAGCCGACTCCTCCATCCCGTTACGGATCCACAGCGCGGCGATGACCAGCACGATGCTGAAGATGAACGGAATGCGCCAGCCCCAGCTCAGGAACTGCTCGTCGGTGGTGAGCTGGCTGATTAGCGATACCAGCCCGGTGGAAAGCAGAAGGCCCACGCCGTACCCGACCTGTACGCCGCTGCTGTAAAACGCTTTCCGGTGCTTCGGCGCGCTCTCAACGGACAGCAGCGCCGCGCCGCCCCATTCGCCGCCGACGGCGAAGCCCTGGATGGCGCGCAGGGTGACCAGCAGTACCGGCGCCCACCAGCCGATAGAGGCAAACGAGGGGAGAATACCGATAAGCGCGGTGGCGATCCCCATCATCCAGACGGTGAGCATCAGCATGCGCTTGCGGCCCAGGCGGTCGCCGAAGTGGCCGAAGATCACACCGCCCAGCGGGCGAAACAGAAAGCCGACGCCGAAGGTGGCAAACGCGGCAAGCGTGCCCATCGCAGGGCTGACCTGGGGAAAAAACTCGCGGTTAAACACCAGGGCGGCAGTGATGCCGTAAAGCAGAAAATCATACCAGTCGACGACGGCACCCGCGAAGCTGCCTAAGGCTGCGCGGCGGGCACGATTGAGCGAAGGTGTCTCCTCGTTGGGACGATCGGAGATGAGGGTGGAGTCCATAGTTGTCCTGTCCGTACTGATTTTTAATTATTGGTATAAGAAAAGGTCACTCACATAGCGGCCGTCATATAAACGGAACCTATGAGACTACCGCGACAGAACGCCTGAGAAAACGTTTTTATCTTTCCGGATGGTGCTGAATAAATAAATTTCATCCCCGCCTGCATCGAGATAATTGTGTCTTCTGGCTCCGTTAAAGGCTGAATGGTTTACAGTAATAGTGACCGCTGCGTAAGTTAAGCTGAGGGAATAACGATGCAACGCACCTTTTCGGCATTCTGGATGGTCCTGTTTTTATTCGTCGCACCGCTTCATGCGGAGCCCAACGTCTATGGTGAACAGCGTATCAGCGGCTGGTGGAATGCGCTGACGGATGATATTTCGCAAACCTGGGAAGAGCCCCAACGTTACGACCTGTACCTGCCGTTTCTGAGCTGGCACGCTCGCTTTATGTACGACAAAGAAAAAACCGACAATTACAATGAAATGCCGTGGGGCGGCGGGCTGGGCGTTTCCCGCTATAACGAAGAGGGCAACTGGAGCGCGCTGTTCGCAATGATGTTCAAGGACTCGCACAACGAATGGCAGCCCGCGATGGGCTATGGCTGGGAGAAGGGATGGTATCTGGATAATGCCAAAGATTTCCGTCTTGGGCTCGGTGCCGCGGCGGGCATCACGGCGCGAGATGATTTTGCAAACTATGTCCCGCTACCGTTCATCTTCCCGCTGTTTTCGGCCGGGTATAAGCGCGTTACCGTCCAGTTCACCTATATTCCAGGAACCTATAACAACGGCAACGTGCTCTTTGCCTGGCTGCGCTTAGGCTTCTAAAGGGTGATCACCTTTTTTGCCACGGCGTTAGACAATACCAGCATGGAGAACAGAACTGAGGTGACGAAGGTGAGCACAATCAACGCCAGCTTCATACCGAGAGAGGTCACCGGTATCAGCGCCGTCAGCAGATGAAACACCGAGTAGTGCACAATATACACGCCGGTCATCGTTTTGCTGATGGCGGCCAGAATGGACTCCTTAAATTCAGCATTGCGGCGAAAGCGCACGCCGTTCGCCGCAATCACCAGCGCGATGATCAAAATGTAAATCTGCGAGCCGGTGAGAATAAAGGCGTTTCTGTCCGCCTTGAACAGCGCGAAGAAGAAGTGGCGCTCGTAAAACCAGGTGAAGAGGTAGATAAACGGGATGGCGACAACCGCCGCCCTGACGACATTTTTGCGGCTAATCCACTCGGCAATTTTCGGGTCGCAAAAGAGTTGCCCCGTCAGATAAAACAGCAGCCATGTCCACAGCCGATACTGCGGTGAAAGAGAAAGGGCGTGCGTTCCAGGATAGAGCGCCGACAGCAGATCGTATCCGTAGGAAAAGAGCAGCAGGGCGGCAATCGCGCCGCAGAACAGCCTTCGCCGCTGGCTGAGCCACTCCACCGCCGGGTGGAAGGTGTAAATCACCACAAACGCAAACACGAACCAGGGCTGGATTAAATACCCGCGCTGATAGGGCTCCCACAGGTAGTAGATCGTTATCCAGAACAGAAAAACAATCACCAGACTTTTAATTTTACCGAGCTGCCAGCGGGTGCCGTGCCGTGATTGTCCGTCGAGATAGCCCGCAACGACAAAAAACAGCGGCGTGGCAATCGTCGAAATAAAGGTTAAAAACCCCAGGATCCAGTGATAGTCATAATCATAATGATCCCAGGTGTTGTAGATGGTAAAGAAGGTCACCGCCGTCATACAGCCCAGCGTCTTGATAATGTTCAGCCCTGTCGCATTCATTGTTGTTTGGCTTCGTCCTTACGATGGAAACACGCATAGATCACGGGGAGTACCAACAGCGTCAGGATTGTAGCAAACCCCAGTCCAAACATAATCACAACGGCCATGCTCTGGAAGAAAACGTCCAGCAGCAGCGGAGCCAGGCCAAGTACGGTCGTAAACGCGGTGAGCAGGATGGGGCGCAGACGCGAGGTCGCGGCGTACACGATCGCCTCGTTCTGATCCTTTTGCGTTTTCTGCTGCTCGATCTCTTCCACCAGCACGATGCCGTTGCGGATGAGCATTCCGCTCAGGCTCAGCAGACCAATCAGCGCCATAAAGCCAAAGGGAATGCCGGTAATTAAAAATCCCGGCGTGACGCCAATCAGCGCCAGCGGTACGGTCAGCCAGATGGCGACCGCATTTTTCACCGAACTGAACATCAGCACCGTAATGACAAACATCACCAGATACCCAAGAGGTAGCGTAGTGAATAGCCCCTGCTGCGCTTCGCTGGAGTTTTCCGCGTCGCCCCCCCACTCGATGCTGTAGCCGTGTGGCAGGGGAAGGGCATCTACCTGCGGCTTCACCCGGGCGAGAATGCCCCCGGAGGTTTGCTGGCTCAGCGGGTCCGGGTCCGTCTGCACCGTCAGCACCCGCGAGCGGTCGCGGCGAAGGATGAGCGGATCTTCCCACTCCAGCGAGAAGCGGCTGACGACGTTACTCAGCGGGATATACTGCTGCCGCGTCTGGCTCCAGACCAGCACGTTGTTCAGGTGACTGGCGTCCAGCCGTTCGCTCTCAGGCGGGCGCACCACGACCGGAAGCAGGTCACTGCCTTCCCGATACAGCCCCGCCCGGCTGCCGGAGAAGTTCATCTCCAGCGCGTTGTCGACGTCCTGCTTATCTACGCCAAGCTCGCGGCCCAGGGCGGCAACGTACTGTGGGCGGATCACCTTGCTGCGGTTTTGCCAGTCGTTCCTGACGCTGCCCGTAGCAGGATCGCGGGTGAGGATGTCGTCCACCTGGCTGGCAATCAGGCGCAGCCGGTCAGGGTCGGGGCCTTTAATGCGCACCTCAATGGCGCTGTCGCCGGAGGGGCCAAACATCACGCGTTTGGTGCTGGCGTTGACCTGCGGATAGTTTCGCGCGATGTACTCGTCCACGTGGCGCGTCAGGGCGGAGATGTTGCGCTGGTCGTCCATGCGCACCATGATCTGCGCATAGTTGCTGTACTGGCGCTGTCCGCTGTAGGTCAGAATAAAGCGCATACTTCCCTGACCAATGGTTGAGACGGTGGTCTCCACGCCAGGCTGGCCGTTAATGGTTTTTTCGATATCGCTGGTCATTTTCTCAGTCCACTTGATATCGGTACCGTAGGGTAACCACAGGTCGACAAAGAAAATGGGCGTATTAGACGACGGGAAAAAGTTTTGCCGTACGGCGCCGAAGCCCCAGACAGACGCTGCCAGCAGCGCAGCCATCACAATGAGCGTCGGTGCCTTATGGCTCAGCAGCATGTTAAGCAGGCGCTGGTAGGCGCGGTAGAGTGGTTTATCGTAAGGGTCTGACTCGTCGGTTTTATCGGGCGCGCTGTCGTTTTTAAACAACCACCACTTAATCAGCACCGGGGTGAGGGTGAGCGCCGAGAACCAGCTCAGCATCAGGGAAATCAGCAGCACCTGGAACAGGGATTTACAGTATTCCCCGGTGGAATCCTGCGACAGCCCGATAGGGGCAAACGCCAGGATGGCAATCACCGTCGCCCCCAGCAGCGGCAGGGCGGAGCGGCGGATGATGTAGTTTACGGCGGTTAACAGCGGGGAGCCCTGCTGTCGGGCAATCAATACCCCTTCGACAATCACGATGGCGTTATCCACCAGCATGCTGAGGGCGATAATCAGCGCCCCAAGCGAGATGCGCTGTAGCTCAATGCCACACAGATACATAATCAGCAGCGTGCCCAGCACGTTAAGGGCGAGAGAAACCGCAATGATGATCCCGCTGCGTACGCCCATAAAAATCAGCAGCACGCCGATGACAATCGCCAGTGCCATCAGGAAGTTAATAATAAAACCGTTAACGGAATGGCCCACTTCGGCGGCCTGATCGTAAAACAGGTCTATCCGTATGCCGGCCGGTTTTTCCGCCGACATCTGGTTTAGCTTCGCCTCCAGCGCGTGGCCCACGTCGATCACGTTCACCCCGGGAATAAACGAGACGCCCATGGTGACGGCTTTTTTGCCGTTGGCATGGTAGATACTCGCTGGCGATTCGTTCAGCCCGCGCGACAGCGTGGCGATATCCCGCAGACGCGTCGCCGCCCCGGTGCCGGAAGGCGTGATGATAATATCCGCCAGTTCATCAAGATTCCCGAACTCGCCGGTCGGGTGCAGGCGAATGGATTCGGTGCCGGAGGTGATTTCTCCTGCGCTGGAAACAACGTTAAGTCTGCTGAGCAGGGCGGAAAGCTGGTTCAGCGTAATGCCGCGCGCGGCCATTTTGCTCAGGGAGATATCAATGTTGACCTGCTGGCTAATCGCCCCACCGATGGCGACCTTCGCAACCCCGGGGACCAGAATTAACTCGCGGCGAAGCTGCTCCGCGTATCTCACCAGCTCAGGGTTACTGAATTCATTCCCGGAAATGGCAAAGAAGAAGCCGAACACGTCGCCGAAATCGTCATTTACAAAGGGCGTGACGACGCCGGGCGGGAACTGACGCGAGGCATCGCCCACGCGGCGGCGCAGTTCATCCCAAATCTGCGGCAGCTCGTTCGAGTGATAGCGTGACGCGATGTTAACGGTGATTTGCGACAGACCGTTTGACGAGATAGAGCTGACGTTATCCAGATAAGGCAGCTGCTGAAGGGCATTCTCCAGCGGAAGCGTCACCTCTTCTTCCACCTGCTGAGCGGATGCGCCGGGGTAGTGGGTGACCACCACTGCGGTTTTGATGGTAAAGGCGGGATCTTCCAGCCTGCCGATATTCAACAGGGCAAAAACCCCCCCGATGCCCAGCAGCAGGATCGTTAGCCAGACGCGAACAGGGTTATTGATAAATTGACGAGAGATATCCATTACAGTCCCCGTTCACGCGTCCAGATACGCACCGGCTGGTTAGCATGGAGCTCCCCAACGCCCGCGGCAACCACGCGTTCGCCCGCCTTAAGCCCGCTGGTGATCACCACGCCTTCAGTACTCACTTGTCCCACGCTGACCTTGCGGTCTTCAAGATGGAGCGCGTCGCCTTCGCCCGTTACGACCCAGACGTGCGGCTCATTGCGCGGGCTGTTGTCCGGGTTAAAGACTGCCTCAACCGGTACGACCAGCGCCTGAGCGCCCGCGCCCGCCGGGAGGTTGGTTAAATTGATGGTCACCGTACCGCTTACGCCACCGACGGCGGGAAAATCATCTGGCCGCGGCATGGTGAGTATCACCTGCCAGGTCAGGGTATTGCTGTCGCTGCTGCCCGAGTGCTCTTTGTAGACGGCGGTAAATTCACGATTCGGAATGGCGTTAATTCGCACCACGGGGCGATACTGCGCGTTGCGGATATCAAAGGTCTTAAACAGGTTTTCGGGGATACTGAACACCACGTCAAGCAGGTCGGTGCGGGTTAACGTGGCAATGGGCTGTCCGGGGGACACCACCTGATGGTTTCGGACATGTACGCTGGCCACCGTCCCGCTGAAGGGGGCGACGAGCGTCATCTGATTCAGCTCTTCCCGGGCAATCTGTAGCGCCGCATTCGCCGAATCGCGGTTCGCACGCTGCACGTCCATTTCCGCTTTCGAAATCGCCTGCCGGCCCGCCAGCGTCTGGAAGCGATCGAACTGCCTCTGGGCCAGCGTCGCCGCCGTTTGTCTGTCGTTAACCCGCTGCTGGGCTTCACGGGCGTTCAGTCTGGCAAGCTGTTGCCCCTGCTTGATGGCTGCGCCCTGACGCACATCGAGCGCTTCAATTTGACCTGCGCGCTTGAAGGAAAGGTCTGTGGCATCGCCCGATTCAATGCGGGCGGGGAAAACGCGCTGCTGGGCGTGACCGGGAACCGTCACCTCCGCCACTTTTACCATCCTGGGAAGGGGGGAGTCTTGCTTCGGTTTCGGGTCGCACGCCGTGAGCGTTAACAAAACGAACGGTAAAAGAGAGAGGTAGCGGTTCACTGTATTCCCCTAATAAATAACTGTTTTATTTATTCCATAACCTGGACAGGGGTGACACTATTCTGCCAGAACAGTGACGACCATATAGGTAAATAAACCAATCGCCGTGCTGGCGATAATGGCAAGCGCAATAAACATACCCAGACGGATCAGGCTTAAACCATACATACATTCCTCCATGAGCCGGAAGCGGTAGCTGACTATGAGCATAGTCGGCGAAAAGATAAATGTTAAATAACCATTATCAGTGGGGAAGCGCTAAACCTGATATTCCTGTGCTACGTTTAATGTTAATCATCTTTTTTTACCGTAACTGGCATTAAGGGCAACCCCCTGCATTTAATGCGTTTTTTTGCTTCATTCACTCTCGTGTTGGTTATAAAAAGGATGCTCGATATGTATAAAAACATTCTCGTTCCGGTGGATGTCTACGAGACAAGCCTTGCGGATAAAGCGTTGCAGCATGCACAGTTTCTGGCGCAAAGCGCATCGGGTGACATTCATTTGCTGCACGTCATGCCCAAATTTTCAGCCGAACTGACGCGTGGTTTTATTTCAGATGCGCGCAAAATGGATGAATATATGATTAATAATTCGAAAGAAAAGCTGTCTGACCTGGTCAAAAAAGTAAATCTGCCAGAAGAGCGTGTTCATCTCCACGTCCGTAGCGGGAATGTTCGTGATGAGGTTATTAAGCTGGCGGATGAACTTACCGTCGGCGCGATTATTGTCGGCTCGCGAAATCCAAATATTCAAACCCATTTGTTAGGATCGGAGGCGGCAAGTATTGTTCGTTACGCACATGTTCCTGTTTTCGTTATTCGTTAATTACATAAAAGCAAGGTGATTTCTGAATAGAACCTGAGGAAGGAACGATGAAAACAGGAAAACCTGAACGTCCGTATTATCAACAAACCGTTGATGAAACCCTGTCGAATATTCACTCCACCCTGGAAGGCCTTAGCGGCACTGAGGCATCAGCCCGGCTTCAGCAGCACGGTGAGAATGCGTTACCGCAAAAAAAGGGTAAACCCGCCTGGCTGCGCTTCCTGGCGCATTTTAACGACGTATTGATTTACGTTCTGCTGGTGGCCGCGTTGCTTAAGCTCTTCATGGGCCACTGGGTAGACATGTTTGTGATCCTTGGGGTTGCCATCATTAACGCGCTGATTGGCCATATCCAGGAGAGCAATGCTGAAAAATCGCTGCAGAGTATTCGCAATATGCTCTCCAGCGAAGCCGTGGTGGTACGACAGGGGAATCACGAAACGATCCCCACCACGGCGCTGGTCCCGGGAGATATCGTGGTGATCCGCGCCGGGGATCGTATCCCTGCGGACCTGCGCGTGATTGAAGCGCATAACCTTCGCGTGGAGGAGGCCATCCTGACCGGCGAATCCACCGTTGTTGAGAAAAACAGCGATGCGTTAAGCGGGGAACTGCCCTTAGGTGACCGGTATAATCTGCTCTACTCAGGCACCACCGTCAGCTCCGGCGGCGGTAAAGGCGTGGTGGTGGCAACCGGGGGCGAGACCGAGCTGGGCCACATCAATCAGATGATGTCCGACATTGAAAAACACCGCACGCCGCTGATGGTGCAGATGGATAAGCTCGGTAAGACCATCTTCATCACTATCCTGGTGATGATGGTGGCGCTGTTTGTCTTTAGCCTCCTGTTCCGGGACATGCCGGTTTCTGAACTGGTGCTGTCGCTTATTAGCCTCGCCGTTGCCGCCGTGCCGGAAGGCCTGCCGGCCATCATTTCCATCATCCTTTCGCTTGGCGTACAGGCCATGGCGCGTCGCAAGGCCATCATTCGCAAGCTGCCTACGGTGGAAACGCTGGGGGCGATGACGGTCATCTGCTCGGATAAAACCGGCACCCTGACGATGAATGAAATGACGGTCAAAGCGGTGATTACCGCTGACACGACCTATCGCGTAGAGGGCGACAGCTACGAACCGGTGGGGAATATTCACCCCGTAGATGACCCGACGCCCGTCAGCGTGACGCAGGGTTCCCTGCTGGAACGCTATCTGCGCACCATTGATCTCTGTAATGACAGCCAGCTGATCAAAGACGAGCAGGGGCTGTGGAAAATCACCGGGGGCCCAACCGAGGGCGCGCTGAAGGTGCTGGCGGCGAAAATCCCGCTCCCACCGCTCGATACCGAAATGCGCAGTAAAATCCCGTTTGATTCGCAGTATAAATACATGTCCACGCTGTACCGGCTGGGCGATGAAGAGGTGATTTTAATCACCGGCGCGCCGGACGTCCTGTTCCGCCTCTGCCAGTACCAGCAGACGAATGACGGGCTGCAGCCGTTCGATCAGCCTTACTGGGAAGGGAAGATTGAAGAGTATGCCCGTGAGGGGCTGCGCATGGTGGCTGCGGCCTGGAAACCTGCCCACGAGGGACAACGCGAGCTGGATCACCCGGACCTGCATGACGGCGTGATCCTGCTGGGTATCGCAGGAATGATGGATCCGCCGCGTCCGGAGGCCATTACCGCCATTGCCGACTGTCTGCAGGCCGGGATCCGCGTGAAAATGATCACCGGTGACCACCCGCAAACGGCCATGAGCATTGGGCAAATGCTGGGGATTGGTAACGCCGCAAGCGCTATCACCGGACGTGAGCTGGAGGCGATGGACGATCGTCAGCTGAGCGACGCCGCACAGCAGTACGATATTTTCGCCCGAACCAGCCCGGAGGATAAATTCCGCCTTGTGCAGGCTCTGCAAAGTAAACAGGAAGTCGTGGGCATGACCGGGGATGGCGTAAATGATGCCCCGGCGCTCAAGCGGGCGGATGTGGGTATCGCCATGGGGATTAAGGGGACTGAAGTGACCAAGGAAGCCGCCGACATGGTGTTAACGGATGACAACTTTGCCACCATTGCCAGCGCGGTGCACGAGGGACGCCGGGTTTACGACAACCTGAAAAAGACCATTCTGTTCGTTATCCCCAGCAACATCGCGCAGGCTCTGCTGATCATCATCGCGCTGCTGGCGGGGAACCTGATCCCGCTGACGCCGGTCCTGATCCTGTGGATGAACATGGCGACGTCGGCAACGCTGTCGTTTGGCCTGGCGTTTGAAGCGGGTGAGAAGGACATCATGAACCGGCCACCGCGCAAGGCGAATCTCCATGTGATGGACGGCTATGCCATCTGGCGCGTGGTGTTTGTCGGTCTGATGATTGCCATCAGCGCCTTCGTGCTGGAAGCCTGGCTACAGCCGCGCGGCTACTCGGCAGAATTTATCCGCACCGTGCTGCTGCAAACCCTGGTCACTGCGCAGTGGTTCTACATGCTCAACTGCCGCGTTAATGACGGCTTCTCGCTGAGCAAAGGCCTGCTGGCGAACAAAGGGATTTGGATCGTGAGCGGCGTACTGCTGGCGCTACAGCTTCTTATCATTTACGCACCGTTCATGCAGATGCTGTTTGGCACCGAAGCGCTGCCGTTCCGCTACTGGGTCATCACCTTGCTGATTGGTTTTGTGATGTTCCTTATTGTCGAGGCGGAGAAAGTGCTGACGCGCAGGTGGCGCAAAACCGAGGCGTGATAGCGTAAACTGAGAAAGCCTGCCTGAGTCCGGGCTTTCTCTTTTTTGAGCGCAGAAAACTATGATTCGACTTACCTGGTTCGTCCTTACGCTGTGTGCCGCTGTACCCGGTGCGTTTGCCGTAACCTATACACTCCCGCCGGAAGGCAGTCGTCTGGTGGGTACCCCGATTATCATCACCGTTCCCGAAGGCAATACGCTGCCTCTGGAAGCCTTTGCCGCGCAGCACGGGCAGGGGCTGAGCAACCTGCTGGAAGCAAATCCGGGCGTGGATCCTTTTTTGCCCAAACCCGGCACCCGGCTGGTGATACCCCAGCAGCTGATTTTGCCTGACACCGTCCGCGAGGGCATTATCGTCAATGCGGCGGAGATGCGTCTCTACTACTACCCGCCCGGCGGTAACACCGTTGAAGTGCTGCCCATCGGTATCGGTCAGGCCGGGCGTGAAACCCCGCGTAACTGGGTGACGGCCGTTGAGCGTAAGCAGGAGGGGCCAACCTGGTCTCCAACGCCGAATACGCGCCGTGCCTATGCGGCAGAAGGGAAAACGCTGCCGGCATTCGTGCCCGCCGGGCCGGATAACCCGATGGGGCTGTATGCGATTTATATCGGCAGGCTGTATGCCATTCACGGCACAAACTCGAATTTCGGCATCGGGCTGCGGGTGAGTCAGGGCTGTATTCGTCTGCGTAATAACGACATCAAGTATCTTTTCGATAACGTTCCCGTGGGAACCCGCGTGCAGCTTATCGATCGGCCCGTAAAAATGACCACGGAGCCGGACGGCAGCCGCTGGGTGGAAGTTCACGAGCCATTATCGCGTAACCGCGCGGAGTTTGAGTCAACCCGGAAAGTGCCGCTGCCTATTTCAGCCGCGCAGCGGACGCAGCTGATAAACGAGGGCGCGGGCGCTGAACTGGAACGGCGGTCGGGAATGCCGGTTAAGATTGGCATGTGAAGGGATAGCGCGGGCTGGTGCCTTCACCCCAGCCCTCTCCCGCGGGAGAGGGTGCAAACACTAAAAACGGCAACCCGGTTGCCGTTTTGCATTTACCTTGCGCAGAAAAGCAAAAAGCCTGCTTTAAAAGCAGGCTTTTCAAATTTGGCTCCTCTGACTGGACTCGAACCAGTGACATACGGATTAACAGTCCGCCGTTCTACCGACTGAACTACAGAGGAATCGTGTGAACGGGGCGCATATTATCGACCTGCGTTCGCCTTGTCAAAGGGTGGATCAACGCCTTTTGATCGTTTGCTGACAAAATCGGCAAAGTGATGTTTTTGGCAGCGGAATGCACCGTCATGGTGCGGGTATACCCCTAATGGGGCAGATCATAAACTGCTGTTTCGGTAATAAAACCCCCCTCCATGATTAGGTTTCCTTATTTTCAGGCGCTTAGCGAACAATTTGGACCGCCTGGTAAAAGTGGCATTCATATTGCAAAACCTGTTCAACAACGACAGCCGGTTCCGGCACAGCATTTCGAACAGGGGGCAAAATGAACTTAAGACGACTGAAATACTTCGTAAAAATCGTCGATATCGGCAGCCTGACTCAAGCGGCAGAAGTGCTGCATATCGCGCAGCCTGCGCTGAGCCAGCAGGTGGCTACTCTGGAAGGCGAGATGGATCAGCAGCTGTTGATCCGCACCAAACGCGGCGTCACGCCAACGGAAGCAGGCAAGATCCTTTATACCCATGCGCGCACCATCCTTCGCCAGTGTGAACAGGCGCAGCTGGCGGTAAATAACGTGGGCCAGACCCTGAGCGGGCACGTTTCTATCGGCCTTGCGCCGGGAACGGCCGCGTCCTCTATTACCATGCCGCTGCTGCAGGCCGTCCGCGCCGAGCTGCCAGAAGTGCTGGTGTACCTGCACGAAAACAGCGGCTCCGTACTGAATGACAAACTGCTCAACGGCCAGCTGGATATGGCGGTCCTTTACGATCGCTCCCCGGTTGCCGGCATCACCAGCCAGCCGCTGCTGAAAGAAGATCTCTACCTCGTGGGCACCCGCGACTGTCCGGGCCAGAGCGTAGACCTTACCGCCGTGGCAGAGATGAACCTTTATCTGCCGCGCGACTACAGCGCCGTGCGCGTGCGCGTGGACGAAGCGTTCTCCCTGCGCCGCCTGACGGCCAAAATCATCGGTGAAATTGACTCAATCTCCACGCTCACCGCGGCCATTGCCAGCGGAATGGGGGTGACGGTTCTGCCGGAATCCGCAGCACGCTCGCTGTGCAGCGCGGCGAACGGCTGGATGGCGCGGATCACCACGCCTTCGATGAGCCTGCCGCTGTCGCTGAACATGTCTGCACGCGGTTCGCTGACGCCGCAGGCGCAGGCGGTAAAAGAGATTTTGATGTCGCTGGTCAGCAAGCCGTCGCTTGAGAACCGTGAACTCCAGCTTGTGAGCTGATATTCCATAAAAGCATAAGATGCTGGTTTTTATTATTTGTTCTGCAGCGCGGCTGACTCTAACAATAGAGCTATGTCAGATGCGCCGGAGTGAACCGTGAATTTCCAGCAACTTAAAATTATCCGTGAGGCGGCCAGGCGGGACTACAACCTGACCGAGGTCGCCAATATGCTTTATACCTCTCAGTCCGGCGTCAGCCGCCACATCCGCGAGCTGGAAGAGGAGCTGGGCATAGAGATCTTTATCCGTCGCGGCAAGCGGCTGCTCGGCATGACGGAGCCGGGTAAGGCTTTGCTCACCATCGCTGAGCGGATCCTCAACGAGGCCAGCAACGTGCGTCGTCTGGCGGATCTCTTTACCAATGACGCCTCGGGCGTACTCACCATCGCCACCACCCACACCCAGGCGCGCTACAGCCTGCCGCCGGTGATTAAAGCGTTCCGCGAACTTTTCCCCGACGTCCGTCTGGAACTCATCCAGGGCACGCCGCAGGAAATTGAAGTGCTGCTGCAAAACGGTGGGGCGGATATCGGCATTGCCAGCGAGCGCCTGAGCAACGACCCGCTGCTGGTGGCCTTCCCCTGGTTCCGCTGGTACCACAGCCTGTTACTCCCGGTCGATCATCCGCTGAATCAGGTTTCCCCTCTGACGCTGGAAGACGTCGCGAAATGGCCGTTGATCACCTACCGCCAGGGGATCACCGGACGTTCGCGCATTGATGAAGCCTTCAACCGCAAAGGGCTAACGCCGGACGTGGTGCTGAGCGCGCAGGATTCTGACGTGATCAAAACCTACGTCGAGCTGGGTCTGGGCATTGGCCTGGTGGCGGAACAGTCCAGCGGAGAACGCGAGGACGGGAACCTGGTGCGTCTTGATACGCGTCATCTGTTCGACGCCAATACCGTATGGCTTGGCCTGAAGCGCGGGCAGCTGCAGCGCAACTATGTGTGGCGCTTTATCGAGCTCTGCAACGCCGGGCTGTCGGTAGATGAGATTAAACGTCAGGTGATGGAGCCGGAAGAAGTGGCGATTGATTATCAGATTTAGGTGCTGATTTGCCCGGTAGCGCTGCGCTGACCGGGCTCATCGCTTAGCTGAACGGATATTTTTTAAAGACCGCCTGTGATTCAAATGATTCGGCAACCGCCTGAATCCCCCTAAAATCCGCTGCGTTAACGATGTGCGGGATCATCGACTGAATAAACGTCCAGACAACCGTGCTCGTGACGGCAACCTGATCGGGAACGGCGGAGGCCGGACGCGTCTTCAGCAAGGCATTCCATTCCCTGCAGGCCGCCAGCAGCTGGGTGGTAATGCGCTCGACCCATAAAGCGTGCTGCTTTTCCACCGGGCGCTGGTGGTGTTCATACACATTTTGCACGGCTTTCTCCGCGGCGGCGAGGATAAAGCCCAGCGTCTGAAGATCGTTTGCCAGCGCATCCGGCTCTACGGGCAGAAGTCTCCGCCCGGGTGCGGCCTGAGTCTCGAAATAATTCAATATCAATGACGAGTCCATCAAACGTATTCCGTTATCCAGAATCAGCGTGGGCGCTTTTACCGCGGGGTTGATTCGGGAGAACGCGTCGAAGGTGCTGAATACCGACAGCGGCTGACTTTCAAACTCAACGCCATAAAGTTCAAGGGAAATCGCCACGCGCCGTACATAAGGTGAATCCATCATGCCAACAAGCTTAATCATCGTTGCCGTTTTCCTGTCTCTGTGAAATAACGCGTTATTGAAGAGGATGAACAGACAGTACAATACAAACTTCCTGGCGAATATCTTCAGTATCTTACCGTAAAGGTTAGTATTACTGACATGTGGGCAAGTTGCCGTTATACATCCAGCGCGGATAAGGGAGTGCTTTCATGTCGGATTTTCCACCCATTGCCAGTTTGCGAAGCTTTGAAGCCGTCGCCCGTCTTGGCAGCGTGACGCTGGCGGCGAAAGAACTCCACGTTACCCATTCCGCTATCAGCCAGCAGATCAAAGTGCTGGAGGAGATGGTGGGCGTTAAGCTCTTTATCCGTCAGGGACGCGGGGTGCAGATCAACGAAGAAGGGCGGCTCTATGCCTTACAGGTACGCGAGGCGTTGAACCATATTGCGGATGCCACCCGGCTTGTACAGGTGAAGCCGAGAAAGCAGGAGCTGACGCTGGCGATGGTTCCGTCTTTTGGATGCCACTGGCTGTTGCCGCGTCTGGAACGCTTTCGGGCGAAATATCCGCTTATCACCCTTCGGATCCAGGCCAGCCTGACGGTCACCAGCCTGCAGCAGGAAGGAACAGATATCGCGATACGAATGGGGAAGGGAAACTGGGAAGGGAGCGAAAGCCATTACCTTTTTTCCGATGAGCTTATTGTGGTGGCCGCACCCGGCTATAACGACGGTGTGCTGCCCGCTACGCCGGCTGAGATTGCAAAAAGTCATATTATTTTTTCCATGGAGTCGTGGAAAACGTGGTGCGTGAATGCGGGGCTGGAGAAAGAGATCGTGCCTGGCGGTTTATGCATTAACGACTCGAATTTAATTATCGAAGCCGTTCGGCTCGGGAAAGGGATCGCGCTGGAGCGCCGCTCTCTGGTTCAGGATGCCATCACCCGGGGTGAACTGGTCCAGCTAACTTCCATTACCGCGCCGTATCCCTGGCCTTACTGGCTGGTGAAAGCGCGGTCAACGGAGACGAAGCCCGAGGTGGCTCTTTTTGTCGCGTGGCTGGATGAGGAAGTGGCGGCCTGGCGGCAGTTGCTGGGCTGCTGAACTTTTTCCGATGCTGCTCGTAACAAAATGAATATCCAACAAGGGATACATAGAATTACTCCGGCACGCATTCAGTATTTCCGTAACCCCACAAGATTCTGCTTTTCCATCTCTGCATAATCATCGCTATAGCTTTGCACGTATATAGCTTTTGATCTATATTGAATGGGAGGTTTTGTGTGGGCAATTAACACGACGGACAGGTTTGATCGCTGGTTCACTTTGCTTGACGATACCGAACGCGCCAGCGTACTTGCAGCACTGCTTGTTTTGCGAGAGAAGGGGCCGGGTTTATCGAGACCCTACGCTGATACGCTTAAAGGCTCTCGTTACAGCAACATGAAAGAGCTACGTATTCAGAGTAAGGGCGATCCCTTGCGGGCGTTTTTCGCCTTTGATCCAAACCGCACGGGTATCGTGCTTTGTGCTGGCAATAAGGTCGGCAATGAAAGGCGATTCTACGATGAGATGCTTCTCGTTGCTGACCAGGAATTCACTCACTGGCTGGATACATTAAAAGAGAGGGAATAGCGCGATGGGAAGAACCCTTGAGCAGCTTATAGCGGATGAAAAGCCGGAGGTTGTCGCCAGCGCTCAGGCGATAGCAACGGATATTTTGCTCAACATTCATCTTGCTGAGTTACGCGAGAAAGTACAAAAAACGCAGGTAGAAATGGCGCAGGCGTTGGGTATCAGGCAACCTACCGTTGCGGTAATGGAAAAGCCCGGGCGCGATTTGAAACTCTCTTCTCTCAAGCGCTACGTTGAGGCTGCGGGCGGAAAGCTGCGGCTTGATGTGGAGCTGCCGGATGGCTCGCACTATGAGTTTGTGCTGTAGGGCAGAAAAGCAAAAAACCTGCTTCAAAACCGCCAGCATGACCGTCACTCGCGGTGATGAACGAATAGATGCAGTTATTTATGGGTAGAAGTGGGGACATGCTGCTGCATCAATTCAACGATCCAATCAATAAAAACGCGCAGTTTG
This sequence comes from Enterobacter sp. DNB-S2, assembly GCF_019443845.1. Classification (NCBI taxonomy): domain Bacteria; kingdom Pseudomonadati; phylum Pseudomonadota; class Gammaproteobacteria; order Enterobacterales; family Enterobacteriaceae; genus Enterobacter; species Enterobacter sp. DNB-S2. Next base: position 3,603,492 of record NZ_CP050520.1, on the reverse strand, counting down.
GCGTTAACGTGGCGGTTCGGCGGAAAGGCCAGATACAGGGGCATTGGATCAATACGCCAGTCTTCAAATAGCGGAATCAAGGAGCCACAAGCCTGATGTGCTGCCGCCATATAGACGGGTAGCGCAATCACGCCTAATCCCGCGAGCCCGGCTTCGAGGTAGGCATTGCCATCATCCACTGCAAGCACGTAGCTTCCCGTGATTTCAATATGTTCGCTCTCACCGTGCAGTACCAGAGGATCAACCTTGCCGGTGCGTGAGGACAAGAATCCCACTATGCGATGGTCCGTGTTTTCCAGCTCTCGCGGATGCGCAGGTGCGCCGAGGCGTTCCACATAGCTCGGTGCGACGTAAACACCGATTTGCAAATCGCCGACATGGCGTGCGATCAGAGACTGGTCATTGATTTCCCCGCCGCGCACGACGCAATCCACGTTGTCGCCAATCAGATCCACCACCCGGTCACTCACGCCCATGTCGAACTGGATATCAGGGTAGCGCGCGTGAAAAGCCGGTAGCGCGGGCACCAGCACCAGGCGAGCGAGAGGAGTGGGCACGTCCACCCGTAGTCGCCCCCGGGGCGTCATCGTCGCACTGGACAGGCTGTTTTCAGCATCTTCCATGTCCGCCAGCAGGCGGATGACGCGCTCGTAGTAGACCGCGCCATCAGGAGTTACACCGAGCCTGCGGGTGGTGCGGTGGAGCAGCTTGACGCGCAGGCGCGCTTCCAGCTGTTGAATAAGCTGCGTCACCGTGGTTTTGCTCATATGAAGCGTTTGGGCAGCCCTGGTGAAACTGCCTGCCTCAACTACGCGAGCAAAGGCGCGCATCGCATCGAAACGATCCATCCGTTGTTCTCTCTTTTCACCGATTGTTTGGATATTACAAACAATGATGGACAAAGTCGCTTGTTTATCCGCCCGCTACAGCAACTGTAAAGTGTGTTTATGTTCACCGGGCCGATTTCGCCCCATTACAGAGGCACGAACATGACAACACGCGAAGCCGTTTTTCCCTTCGGTCGGCAGGCGCTCTACGAGCGCAACCGGTATTCACCCGCCATCAAATCTAACGGCTTCCTGTTTGTTTCGGGACAGGTTGGTAGCCGGGAGGATGGTTCGCCTGAAGAGGATCTCAACGCGCAGATCCGGCTGGCATTCGATAACCTTAATGCTGTTCTCGCAGCTGCGGGCTGCACGTTCGGTGACGTGGTTGACGTTACCCTCTTTGTCGTCGATCCCGAGTCAAACCTCGACGCAATCTGGAGTATCCTGCCAAAATATTGGGGGGGAGCGCCTTACCCGACGTTGACCGGGATCGGCGTGACGTGGCTGTACGGATTCCAGTTTGAGATTAAGGTGATTGCCAGGCTGCCCTGAGCGTTACGGGTCTTTCCGACGGTCAAAAGACAATACAGCGGGCGCAGCTCCGATCCGGAAGCCGCCTCGCATTTCGTTTATCCGATTCGCCATAACCCTTTGAACCGCAAAAAGAGTTTTTTATTATCAGCCTTCTTAGTTCCGCGCTTCGTTCCCGCCTGCACTGTCCTTCGATGGATAACGGCTTTATGGACACCTAAATACGAAAAGGAAATCACCATGAATCTGATGACTAATTGTGCACTTCCCGCCATGAATGTTATATTAAAATATAATATCCGGAGGTGCGCTATGTATACAACTCGTCTGAAAAAGGTCGGCGGATCCATCATGCTGGCGGTTCCTCCCGCCGTGCTGAAAACGCTGGAGCTGTCGACGGACAGCGAAGTCGGCATGACCATTAATAATGGCTGCCTGATTATTGAACCCCAGAAGCGGCCTCACTATTCGCTTGAGGAGCTGCTGGCGCAGTGCGATCCGCACGCTGAAATGAGCGAAGAGGAGCGGGAATGGATCGATGCGCCTGCGGTGGGCAGGGAGATCCTGTAAATGGACAGAGGGGAAATCTGGCTTGTTTCACTGGATCCGATTGCTGGCCACGAGCAAAGTGGAAAACGTCCGGTTCTTATCGTATCGAAGGCATCGTTTAACAAGCTGACCCGGTTACCGGTAGTGGTTCCCGTCACCAGCGGCGGAAACTTTGCACGTACAGCAGGTTTCACCGTTTCACTGGAAGGGGCGGGGACAACAACAACGGGCGTTATTCGCTGTGACCAGCCCAGAACCATTGATATGTCTGCCCGGAACGGCATGCGGCTGGAACGCATCCCTGACGCCGTTGTAAATGAAGTGCTTGCCAGGCTGGATGCGATTCTGAATTAACATCAGTGACGCAGAAAAGCAAAAAGCCTGCTTCAAAAGCAGGCTTTTCAAATTTGGCTCCTCTGACTGGACTCGAACCAGTGACATACGGATTAACAGTCCGCCGTTCTACCGACTGAACTACAGAGGAATCGTGTGAACGAGGCGCATAGTAGCGACCTCAGTACGCCTTGTCAAAGGGTGAAAACGCACTTTTCATTTGTTTGCCGACAATTTCAGCAAATCGCTGATTTTATAGCAAATTCGCGTTGAAATTACACAGCAAAATGCGCCGCCCGCAGGCGGCGCGCAGGATCAGAACAGTACGGAGTAGTTCAGACCAAACGTACGTCCGCGGCCTTTATAGGTATACAGCCCCGGTGCGCCGTAGGTTGGGCTATACAGCCCCGGCGCGCGCTGGCCCCAGGCGGTGGTGTAGTCTTTGTCCAGCAGGTTTTCCACGCTGAAGCTGACCTTACCCACCGGCAGGGCGTAGCTGCCCAGGAAGTCGACCGTGTTATAACCATCGATCTTCTTGCCGTCGGAGTCTGACACGTCAAAGGTCTGCGTGCTCTGCACGCGCAGGGTCCAGTCGCCCGGCGCCCAGTTGACCCATGCGCTGGCTTTCGACGGGCTTGCGCTGTCAACCGTCAGCTTCTCCCATTTGCCGTTTTCGCGCGTTTCAGACTTGATGGCGTTAAAGTTCGCACCGGTGCTCCAGTCGCTGTCGGTGAAGAAATAGTCCACCTGACCTTCAACCCCGTAGATACGACGCTTGTCGTCTTCCAGGTTGATGGTCATATCCGTCTTGTTGATGGTGATGGTTTTATCAGAGAGCGAGTAATACGCCGCGACCTGCGTGCGCAGGTTATCGCCGGTGTAACGCCAGCCCAGCTCATAAGCGTTGACCTTGATACCGTCCAGCGTCGAGTCGTTCACGTTGACGCTGTTCAGCAGGCGATAGTGACCGTTGCTGAGCTGATAGGTGCCGGAGCCGTAGTACTTCGCCAGGTCCGGAATTTCGAAGCCCTGGGAGAAGTTAAACCACAGCTGCTGCTGTTCGGTCAGGCGACCGAGGATCCCGGCGTTAAACAGGAAGTTGTTGTAATCGGTTTTCCCGCCCGGCACCGCATCGGCGGAGGTGGCTTTCCCGGTGGCGATGGCCTGCTGCTGGGTATAACCGACAAAGTCGTCCACCTTGTTTTCGGTGTACTGATAACGCACGCCGCCGCTCAGGGTGATGGCGTCAATGTCGTAGCTGGCCTGCAGGAACGGGGCGAGGTTGGTGATGCTGTAGCCCGGGTAACGGCCCACGTTGTAGGCGTTATCCAGCTCCATGCCGCCGCTCGCCGCGGCCTTGCTCAGGTTAAAGAACTGCTGGTTGGCATCGAAGGTTTCGTGGTCGGCATCCACACCCCAGGTCAGCGTTAAATCGTCCACCGGCTTGCTGTTCAGCGTCAGCTTGCCGCCGTAGAAATCTGTTTTCTGCTGGGACGCGCCGATGCTGCTCACCACGCCTTTGGTCAGTGTCGGGAACGGATAATAGGTCAGGCTCTCGTCGCGATAGTAAATCTGCGCGACCAGATCCTGGCCCCAGAAATCGGTATTGGAGTACTGCAGGTTAATCAGATGGCGCTCGGTGCCCGGTACGCGGTCAGAATCAAGATTATCTTTGTTGTACGCGGTCGCATCGCCTGTTACCGCCGAGAAGTTTTTCCCGAGATACAGCCCATGCTTGCCGTCGGACTCGCTCTTGTAGTACTGGGTCGTCAGCTGCAGCTGCTGACGATCGTCAATGTTGATGGTGCCTGTGCCCATCACATCTATACGGTCGGAATACTGGAGGCCGGTCTGGGTGTTATCGATAATCACCTCGTTGCCTTTGCCGTCATACCAGCCGCCGTAGCGCTGATACGACACCGACAGACGACCGGAGGCGTTGTCGTTGCCGCCGCTTACGGCTGCCGACACGTTCTCATCGCGATCGTTGTGGCTGTTAAACCCGCTCTTTGCCCCGGTCTGGAACTCAACTTCGGTATCCGGCTGGCCCTTTTTGGTGACGATGTTCACCAGGCCGCCGGTGCTGCCGCCGCCGTAGAGCGAGGTGGCGCCGGAGATCACTTCGATACGGTCAATGTTGAACGGATCGATAGAGTCCAGCTGGCGGCTGTCGCTGCGGGACGAGTTCAGGCGAACGCCGTCCACCATCACCATCATTGAGCGGCCGCGCAGGTTCATGCCGTAGTTGGTACGGCCCTGGCTGCTGACGTCCATGCCCGGGATCAGCTGCGCCAGCACTTCTTTAATCTCTTTCCCGCCCTGAACCTGCTGCTCAATTTCAGCTCGCTCGATGACCCAGGTGGTCTGCGCCATCTCCGCCACGCTGCGGTGCGCGCGGCTGGCGGAGACCACGATATTTTCTTCCTTTTGTTCTTCCGCCCACGCAGAGGTAGAAAGCATTGCAAGCAAGCAAGGATTTAAAACCCAAAGATGAGAACGTTTCATTGTTATGTTGATCCTGATTGTGTGTGTCAGTACTCGGTTGTTTTTGCTAACGATTTAAAAACCGGGCTATTCTCCGGGCTGGTGGTGCTGCGCCAGTGGATAACGCCGGGTGTGGTAGCCAGCTCAAACGGCTCGTCGGCGTGTGCGCGATTAAGAATTCGCGCCGCGCGCCAGGCCATCAGGCTGAGCTGGGGTTCGGCAATGCCGAGACGGTGCATCCCGGCGTTCACGGCGAACAGGCGGTTGCTCTGCGGGCCGTCCCATTCGAGGGTGAAATCGTTGTTAATGCAGAAGGCTTCGTCCGTATCCAGATGCAGGCGGTGAGACAGCGGCGCGAGGAACGCGGGCTGCACGGCGCGGTAGCCGGTGGCGAAAATCACCACGTCGCTCTCCAGCTGCTCGCGGCCGCCGTCGAGGTGATGCTGAATGCTCAGGCGATGGCCGTTTTCCTGGCGCGTCAGGGACGTCACCGAGCGGGACGGCAGGAGATGCGCCCAGGGTTTTTCACGCAGCACTTCGAAGCGGTGGTACATGGCGCGGTAAATCGCCAGCAGGGACTCGGTGGTGATCCCGTCGGACGTCATCTTCTGCTCGTGCAGCATCTGCCGACGGGCCTCTTCACCCAGCGTGGAGAAGCTGTCCACGTACTCCGGCGTGAAATACTCGTTGGCAAAGGCGGCTTCATCCAGCGCATTATAGTTATTGCGGCGCGATACCCAGTTCAGGCTCAGCGGCTGGCCCCATTCGCCGCGGAAGATATTCAAAAACAGGTCGGCCCCGCTCTGGCCGCCGCCGACGACGGTGACGCGCTTGCCCGCGAGATCCGGCGTGCGCAGCATCATCTCGCTGGCGTGGAAGCAGGTATCGTCCTGCGCGGTGACGCAGTCAGGCAGGTTGATCTGTTTGCCAATCCCCACGCAGACGTGGCGCGCCAGGAAACGGTCGCGCTGGGTCACCACCTCAAACAGGCCGCTTTTCTCATCAAAGCTCACCTGCTGTACCTGCTGGCTGAAGGCGAGATTGGTGAGGTTTTCCGCCGCCCAGCACAGGTAGTCCGCAAACTCTTCGCGGGAGACGGTGCGCTGCTCGGTGGTCAGGAAGCGGTAGAACTTTTTGCGCTGCACCAGGTAGTTCAGGAAGCTGTGGCGGTTGGTCGGCTCCACGGCACTGACCAGGTCCTTCAGGAAGCTGGTCTGCATGTGGCAGTCCGGCACCATCATCCCCGGGTGCCAGGAGAAGTGCGGTTTACGCTCAAGGAACAGCGAGCTAAAGCCGTCCAGCCCTTCGGCCAGAGCGGCGATGCTGAGGTTAAACGGGCCAATACCAATGCCGATGAAATCATAGGTTTTCATTGCGCTGACTCCCGGGAGGCGAGAAAAAGAGGGTTATCAAGGTCGGTGACGTAGTTCGGCAGCATGCGGCTGCCGCCGTCGTGTTCGGAGAAGGTCAGTTTGACCGGGTTGAGGATCACGCGAATAATCTGCGGCTTGAAAAGATCGAATTTGGCGAAGCGTTCTGCCAGATCCGGGTGCGCCGCCATATAACCCCGTAAAACCCCGGCCAGAATCTGGTAGAAACGCGTTTCGCTCACGCCGCATTGCAGCGTGAGGCGCGAGATAAAGCGCAGCACCGTCACAAAGTTACCGGTTTGCAGGTCGTGAATAATGTAATCCGCGCTGAGGCGCGCCGTGACGGCCTTCACCTGCTCCGGCAGGCTCTGGGCCTGCGGGAAATCCTCATCCACCAGGCGCATATCGCCCTGGAAATCCTTCAGCAGGATGCGCTGCGGGACGTAATCCTTCATCACCAGCGTCACGTTCTGGCCGTGGGCGATCAGCGCCACGCCGTAGCGGCAGAGCAGGTGATAGAACGGGATCACCGTTGCCTCGAACAGCTTTTCAAGCCACGCGTCGGCGCTTAGCCCCGAGCGTTTAATCCACGCGTCGATCAGCGGGCGCCCGGCGTTATCGGTTTCCATCAGCGCCGCCATCAGCACCGCCTGTTCACCGTCTTCTACATAACAGGACGGATTCTCGCGCCAGATCACTCCCAGCATCTCCTGATAGCGGTAGGGCGCTTTCGGCAATGCGGCATAGCCCGGATGCGACAGATAACCGGCGGCGGGTTCGCCAAGCACCTGAGCACCGGAGCGGATCAGCGTGGCGTCGGTAGCGAACTGCTGCTGCAGCCAGCACGAAGCCAGCGGCCCGGCGGCAATGTACTTGCCCGGGATGCCGCGGTAGCAGGAGGTGTTGTAGATGGTCAGCGGAAGCTTGATGTCATACGGCGCGCGACGGCTGGCGTTGGTGAGCGTGCGCAGGGACTGCTGTGCCAGATACTCGTCGCCAAATTCGCCCAGCTCAACCATCTCACCGCGCGCCAGCTGCGCCAGGAAATGAATGGCGATCTTCTGCTGCCACTGCCACGGGTGCAGCGGCACCGGCAGCCAGCCGTCGTTGAGACCCAGCGCCTGCCAGCGGTCGTTGAAGCGGGCGAGCTCGGCGTTGTCCATGGCGCTGGCCAGCAGAGCGTTGATATCGCAATCGGCGTCGCTGCTCCAGACCAGATGCTCTCGCTGAACGGCGACCCAGTGCAGGCGAAAACGTCCGCGATACTCAGGCGCGTACTGACGCAGCGCGTCCAGGCCCCAGCCGCGGCGACCTTTGTTGAAAATAAACTTCGGGTGACCGCTCATCAGACACTGTAATTCGTCCGGGTCGAGGTGGATCAGCGCGTCCGCGTCCAGCGCTTCACGCGCCTGCAGCAGCTGCATGTCGCCGCGCAGCGTGGCGTAGAGATCTTCCATATGCTCTGCCGTTTGCGCGTCGCTCATCTCCAGCACTTTCGCCAGCTGCAGCAGCGCGCGTTCCGCTTCCACGGCATCGCCGCTGGCTGTAGTCAGGGTATCCGGGTCGATATGCAGCCAGCCCCAGATCCCGCGCGTGGCGCGAAACTGCCAGGACTCGTTGCCCATGGTGATGCGCCAGCCGTCCGACGAAACCGGCTCAGCGCGCAGGGTGCGTTCGTACTCCAGCTCGGCGAGGATCTTCGCCACCATCTCGCGGTTCACTTTCTGCCAGAGCGCGTTCACAGTTCCACCTCGCTGAAGAAGCGGTGGCGCTGGCTCATGATGAGGCGCGAGCGCTTGTGCGGGAAGTCGAACTCTTTCACCGTCTCGAAACCGGCGGAGGCCAGATGGCGGAACAGGCGCTGGTTGTCGAAGCGCGGCTCGGCGACAATTCGCGCGGTGCGCGGTTCATCGAGATACAGATAGTGGCTCAGGCCGCGCAGCCAGCTGCGGATGTACTGCGCGCCGCGCCAGTTCTCTTCGCCCACCAGCATGTGCAGCCCGCGGTCAAACGGCTGCCAGCGGTAGTGGCGGCCAATGCGGTCTTCTGGCGCCCAGTAGAGCTCAAAATAGCCGAACGGCTGGTCATCGAAGCAGCCGATAACCGGGTAGCAGTAGGTCGAGTCAAGCTGACGGCGCAGGTAGTTTTCCTGCTCGGCCTGCGGGCCCGCCATCTCCCAGAAGGCGTTCACGCGCGGGTTGTTCATCCAGCGCGTAAAGCGCTCGCCGTCCAGCGCCACGTCGGCCACGCGGAAGCTGAGGGTGCGCTTAATTTGCGGATCGTAACGACGGTACACTTCGCCCTGCGGGCGGTGAGGACGCAGCGGGAAGTACAGCTGACGGCTTTCATCAAACTGCATCCCGCCGCTGGCCTGCGGCCGTTCGCCTTTCAGCCACAGCGGCAGCTGCCAGAAGGTGTCGCGTGCCAGATAGTCCCCGTGGGCCAGGCTAAACAGCGCCTGCGCCTGGGGTTCATCCTGCCAGGTTGCCCAGGTCAGGGTAACGCCGGTCAGCGCGGGCGCGGCAACAAACAGCTGATCGAGTGCTTCGACCAGCCAGCCGTCCGGGATCCCATTCAGACGCTCCAGCACTGCGCTGCCGTCGAGACCCAACGTCAGCGGCAGCGCGCGATCCGTTGCGGTGCAGCGAAAGCCGTAGCCGGAATGGACGATATTCGCGATGGACATTACGCCTTCTCCTTGTAAAACGGGTTGCTAAAGTCGAAATAGATCACCGCCGGATCGACGATGGTGTTTTCATTGCGATCGTGCAGGTAGCAGAAGAAGTTGCCTTTGCAGTTCCAGGTCGGGCTGTCGAGGACGTAGTCGAGGCAGCGGGTCTGCTTCGCCGTGCGGCGCAGTTCGGCCAGCGCGTCGCGCACGCGGGACATCAGGTTCTCCTCGCTGTCAAAACCGGCGGCGGCGAGGGCGGCGGTGACGGCAAGGGTAGAGTTCAGCAGCAGGTAATAAGGGAAGTAGCGCAGCAGCTGGCTCTCACCGAAGCGGTTTTCCACCTCCGTTTCACCCGCTGAATTCAGCCACGCGTCGGCCCCTTCGGTCCATGCACTGCCCTGGCAGTCGCGGTAGATAAGCCCGACGGGGAAATCCTGCTGCATCTCAACGAGGATATTTTGCTGGTGCGCCAGCAGGACCAGACCGTAGTCCGCCTCGGCGCTGAACAGCGGGAGCAACACGCGGTCGCAATAGGCGTCCAGCCAGCAGCGGGCGGCCTGGGCGAGGGGTAAATCCAGACGCTGGCTCAGACGGCGCACCGCGGAGGCCAGCAGGCTGTCGCCGCCGTCCGGCGCGGCCTGGGTCAGGCTCACCAGCACGTTGGTCTGGGTGTCTGGCGTATCGAACAGCAGATTGACGCGCAGGGCCATCAGGCTCTCTTCCTGAATAACGCCGCTTTCGTCACGCAGCCCCGCCCAGCCGTCTTCCTGCATCACGCGCATGGTCGGGTAGCGGGCCTGTAATTCTTGCCAGCGTTCCGTTTTCGCCAGACGCGCCAGGCGCATTCCGCGCTTAACTTCTTTGACCGACAGCGTGCGCACGGAGTTGGTCAGGCGCACGCTGAGGGAGAACTTAATCATGTCGCTGTTGGTTTCGCTGTACAGCGAGCGGGAGGAGCTGGTGGGCAGCCACTGCGCGCCCGCTTCACCCAGGTCCTGCAATGCACCGTTTTCCGCCAGACGCTGGCACCAGTCCTGCTCCAGCAGAAAGTCGGCCTGCCACGGATGCATCGGCAGCAGCCAGCGGGTGTCGGTGAAGTGGCCGAGCAGCTCAGGCGCGCTCTGGGCCGCGAAGCGCAGCAGGCGCTCGCGCAGGGAGACGTTCAGGCTGTCGCCGGCAACGAGCGCGCTCTCAACGGCAAACCAGCGCAGCGGGAAGCGGGAGGCGAAATCAGGAAGATAGCGACGCGCCTCTGTTTCGTTGAACGGTTCGTGCGACTTCGGCGCCGGGTGAAACGCGTGGCCGACCAGCAGCGCCTGTTCCGCTTCAGCAAACGTCAGTGGCTTATCGCGCAGGTTTACCCAGCCGTGGCGGAGATCGATCGCCTGCCAGGTGTGGGCATGGCTTTCGAGAACGCGCTGCTTAAAACGCGCCAGCGTATCGGCATCCAGCGAGCCTTTTACTGACGGTTTTTCAAGAATTAAATCAACCAGTTGATCAAATGTGACGGCGTCACCGTCATCACTGTTGCTCTGAAGAAGCGTGGCCGGGAAACGGTACTGATGATGCTGGGTGGGAGAGAAATAGCGTACCGGAACCCGAAGCGCCTGGGTTTGGGACAGCGGGATATGAATGTTCGGTAACGCATCCGCAGCGGTAGCGGGGAGATAGCGCCAGTCCTTCGTTTCGCGCAACAGGGCGTTCAAAAAACACTGGGCTGCAACGTCTGTACCGGCAGAGCGGGGCAGAGCACGCATAGATGTACCTCATTCCATGATTGATAATAATTCTCGTTATGATATTCATTCTGTTTACAGTCGCAACCATTTTTGCAATATTTGTTTTCATAAACTTCATGATTTCCACACATTTATTGACACTATGTTCACATTCTCATGCGCGCTGACTCAGAAACATTGACCGAAAAGGTCATCTCAAAAGCCAACTGGCCCCTGGCGCTATGTGCGGGTTTATTAGGTATCGGGCAAAACGGCCTGCTGGTGATGCTCCCGCAGCTGGTGACCCTGACCGGGCTGTCGCTCTCGGTCTGGGCCGGTCTGCTGATGTTCGGAACCATGCTCTTTTTACCGGCCTCGCCCTGGTGGGGACGCCAGAGCGAGCGGCGGGGATGTAAGGCCGTGATGCTGGCCTCGCTGAGCGGCTATCTGGCCAGTTTCGCCGTCATGGCGCTGGTGGTCTGGGCGATGGCGGCCGGAAGGCTGGATACCGTCTGGGGACTGGCGGGACTGATTCTTTCACGTCTGCTTTACGGACTGACGGTCTCGGGGCTGGTGCCTGCGGCCCAGACGTGGGCTATTCAGCGTGCGGGGCTGGAGAAGAGAATGGCGGCGCTGGCGACGATAAGCTCCGGCCTCAGCTGCGGACGTTTGCTCGGCCCGCCGCTGGCGGCGCTGATGCTCAGCGTCAGCCCGGTGGCGCCGCTCTGGCTGATGGCGATCGCGCCGTTAATCGCCCTGTTGCTGATTCTTCGCGAAGCCGCAGACCCGCCGCTGCCGCCGGTGGCGCACCAGGCGACCCGCCTGCAGGCCTCGATGCTGCCGTTCCTGCTGCTGGCGCTGCTGCTGGCGGCGCTGGTCAGCCTGATGCAGCTTGGCCTGTCACCGCATCTTAGCCCTCTGCTGGAGGGCAACGCCCGGGAGATCAGCCATCATGTTGCGCTTCTTCTAAGCCTGGCCGCGCTGGCCACGCTCGCGGCGCAGTTTCTGGTGGTCCGCCCGCAGCATTTCACCCCGGTGACCTTGCTCTGCATCGCGGCGGTGTTAATGGTCGCAGGGCTTGGGCTGATGACCGTCGCGAGTTTAACGCTGTTCTACGTAGGGATTGTTATCACTTCACTCGGGGCGGCGATGGCCACGCCGGGCTACCAGCTGCTGCTGAACGACAGACTGACCACCGGGAAAGGCGCGGGCGTTATCGCCACCAGCCACACGTTAGGCTACGGCGTCAGCGCGCTGCTGGTGCCTGTGGTGACGCGCTTTTACGGCGAGCAGTCTTTGATGGTGGCCGCATGGGGAATGGCAGTGCTGTTTTTAGCGTTGAGCATAGGGGTACGGTCATCCGAGCGGACCCCTGCTGAAAAGCCTTAATGGATCTGGCGGGAGGAATGGCCGCCAGACTCCTCATTTTGCCGCAGACGCTGGAGCGGATCCTGCTGATAAAACTGGCAGAAACGCTGCCACAGCGCCGGGAAGCGGGGCGCGAAAAGCTCGGGCGCGCTGAAGAAATACTCCGAGAGCACCGCAAAGCACTCGGCCGGGTCGGTTGCCGCATAGGCGTCAATGCTGGCTGCGCTTTCGCCCACCAGGTCTATTTCATCCTGGATGTTGTCCATCGCCGCGTGCAGATCGTGCTCCCAGCCCGCCACCTCGCGAAGCGGGATCAGCGGTACTCCGCTGGCGCGATCGCCGTTGCGGGTATCGAGCTTATGCGCCACTTCATGGATAACCAGATTAAAACCGGACGCATCGAACGAGTCCTGAATGTCGAGCCAGTTGAGGATAATCGGTCCCTGCTGCCAGCTTTGTCCGGACTGCACCACGCGCTGGTTGTGCACCAGCCCGATGTCATCTTCCCACTCGTCATCGACGATAAAGGGAGCCGGATAGATCAGCACTTCGTGGAAGCCATCCAGCCACTCGATACCCAATTCAAGCACTGGCAGACAGAAAAGCAGGGCGATGCGCGCGTTTTTAAGGGGATCGAGTTCGAAACCCTGCAGTGGAACCAGGCGTTTTTGCTGTAAAAAACGATCCGCCAGCTGAACCAGTTTCGCTTGTTCATCCGGCTTAAGATTAGCCAGAACAGGGATCGTCAGCGCGTCATCCCATGGCAGCGCCATATCCCGGCCAGCTTCATTCGTTTTCCAGGGCCACTTTATCATCGCTTTGCTCGCAAACTCGTCACTTGAACAAAAATGGGAAAGTCAGGTTGGTTAAGATGCCAGAAAATCGCTCACTGCGACAATTCCAGCCTGAATAAACTATCATTCGTACGTAGCGGTGGGTAGCGGTTTACGGGCATCACCTTCATTTTGTGAAGTCTGTCGTAGCCTGCATCCACAGGTCTAGTGAAGAAATCAGTACGGTATTGAAAAGATGAGCGATTTCAAAGGTAACAAGCAGAACCTGCCCAGCCGGGCGTGCGCGCACTGCCAGCGGCCCATGACGTGGCGCAAAAAATGGGCAAAATGCTGGGATGAGGTCAAATACTGTTCCGAGCGCTGTCGAAGGAGCCACCGTTGACCGAACTGCGCCTGATCCTCGGCGATCAGCTTAATCCGCACCACAGCTGGTTCGATGCCTGCAATCCAAATGTCATTTACGTGATGCTTGAGCTGCGGGCCGAAACCGCGTACGTGCTTCACCACGCTCAGAAAGTGATCGCCATTTTTGCGGCCATGCGCGCGTTTGCCTCTGCGTTAAAGGAGAAGGGGCATCGGGTGAGGTATGTCCGGCTCTCTGACGACTCAAACCGCGGCGCGCTGGAAGACAATCTCAACGCGCTTGTCGCGCATTACGGCGCCGACAGGGTGATATGGCAGGAGCCCGACGAATGGCGCCTGGACACGCAGCTGCAGGCGTGGGCGAAAGCGGCGTCCGTCGAAACGGCCTGCGTCAGCAGCGAGCATTTCTTCACCACCCGTGAACAGGTGAGCGCGTTCTTTGCGACGCGCAAAAGCTGGCGAATGGAGTACTTTTACCGGGAAATGCGTCGTCAGAACGGCATACTGTTAACCTCAGAAGGCGAGCCGGAAGGGGGGGAATGGAATTTTGATGCTGAAAATCGCAAACGCTGGTCCGGCGAGCCGCCCGCGCCGGACGACTCGCGTCCCAGCCACGATTATTCAGCCTTATGGGCGGAGATCCAGCGCTGCGGCGTAAACACCTTCGGCGAACCGCAGGCCGGGAATTTTCGCTGGCCGCTCAGCCGTTCGGAAGCCAAAGCCAGGCTGGATGAATTTATCGCTCGCGTGCTCCCGCAGTTCGGCGCCTGGCAGGACGCGATGCACGCTGAGGAGCCTTTTCTGTTCCACTCGTTAATTTCATTCGCGCTGAACACCAAAATGCTTAATCCCCGGGAAGTGGTGGCTGCCGCCCAGCAGGCATGGCGTTCGGGCCATGCGCCGCTGCCTGCCGTCGAAGGGTTTATCCGACAAATTCTCGGCTGGCGGGAGTACGTGCGTGGGATCTACTGGTCTCAGATGCCGGGCTATCGGGAGCTGAATGCCTTAGACCAGCACGCCCCGCTGCCGGACTGGTTCTGGACCGGCAGGACGCAGATGCGCTGCCTGGCGCATGCGATTGGGCAGTCCCTCACCGAGGCTTACGCCCACCATATCCAGCGCCTGATGGTCATCGGGAACTTTTGCCTGCTCAGCGGCCTGTCGCCGCAGGCGGTTCATGAATGGTATCTGGGGGTCTATATTGATGCCTTTGAATGGGTGGAGCTGCCCAATACCCTCGGAATGAGCCAGTTTGGCGATGGCGGGTTGCTGGCCAGTAAACCCTACGTCTCAAGCGCGTCGTATATTCATAAGATGAGTAACTACTGTCAGGGGTGCCGGTATCAACACAGCCAGCGTACCGGAGAGCTGGCGTGCCCCTTCAATGCCCTTTACTGGGATTTCTTTGCGCGCAACCAGGCGCGTCTGGGTAACAATCCCCGCCTGGGCATCGTCTTTAAACAGCTTGCGGACATGAAGGAAGAGGAGCGGCAGGCCATTGCCGATCGCGCCGGGTATATTCGCCTGCATCTCAACGAGCTCTGACGTATTTCACCACCGCGCCGGTTGCGGTGGGTTAATAAGACGCTATTATTTTTGACTTTGTTGCGTATTCCCTGACAGGACATCCAGACGCCATGCCCGTGAATTTTGACCTTAACGATCTTTATGCTTTCAGAGCGTTAGTGGAATACGGTAACTTCCGTGTCGCTGCTGAATCTATCTGCTTATCCCAGTCGGCGCTAAGCCGCAGGATTGAAAAGCTGGAAGCCGCGCTGGGAAACCGGCTGTTTGACCGTACCACCCGCCGCGTGTCCTTAACGTTATACGGGCAAAACTTTGCTGAACGCTCCGCGCAGCTGCTCGACAACGTTGAGTCAATGCTGGCGGATGTCGATAAGGTCAGTGAAGAGCGGACGGGGCTGATCACGGTTGCCACGGTGCCGTCCGCGGCCTGTTACTTTATGCCCGATGTGATCCGTCGTTTTCAGTCTCGCTATCCGCGGGTTCGCATTAAGCTCATCGACAGCAGCGCGGGGAATGTGATTGACGCCGTGGCCCGAAGCCAGGCTGATTTTGGTATCTGCTTCGCAGGAAACCTGCCGTCTGACATCGAATTTTTCCCGCTTGTGGAGGATGTCTATGTTGCGGCGTGCAGGAAGGATCACCCCCTGGCGCAGAAGAGTCACCTGACGTGGCAGGCCTTTTACCAGCAGGATTATATCTCCCTCGATAAAACGTCAGGTAACCGTAACCTGCTCGATCGGATGCTGGGGGATATCGTTCCCGAACGCCCCAGCGTCTGCGAAACGCGCCACGTTACCACGATGCTCGGTATGGTAGAGGCGGGGATCGGCATTGCTGCCGTTCCCGCCATGTCGATGCCGACGTCAGAGCACACGCTGCTGACGCATCTGCCGCTGGTGGCGCCGGAAGTGAAACGCACCGTGGGGCTTATCCGGCGCCGGGGGCGCATCCAGTCCTACATTGCGGCTGAACTGGAAAAACAGATCACCGAGCAGTATCGCCGGACGTAACGGGGATCATTCCCGTCTTCTGGATGACGTCCCTGGAGGGCGGTGAGGCGAGATAGGTCAGCAGCGCTTTCCCCTCTGCGGGATGTTCTGCATGGCGGGTGACCGCACCCGCGAAGCGCGTGATGTACTGCAGGTTATCCGGGATTTTCCCGATAAAGGTGACGCCCTGAACCGGCAGCAGCTCGCTGACCTGCTGGAAACCGACGGCGTATTTTCCTTTCGCCACTTCTGAGGCGACAGGGATACGCTCGACCATTGTCGCTTTACCCGCCACTTCTTTTTCAATCCCCATTTTTTTGAACAACGTCTGGCTGACGTACCTGCCGCTGGCGCTGTCAGAGTAGGCGATGGAGCTGGCCTGCAGCAGCGTTTTACGCAAAGCCGCCTCGCTGCTGATATCAGGGACATCCGCACCTTTTTTCACCACCATGCCAAGGGGGGAGTCCGCGAGTTCGGTTCGCGAACCCGGCTGGGTCTGGCCGGCTTTTTCGAGCTTCTCCAGCGCATCGCCCACCATAATCACCACGTCGGCTTTCTCGCCGCGCGCCAGTCGGTTTGGGATCGCCTGCGGCGTAGCGCCCATTGAGGGGCCGGGGATAATCACGATTTTATCCCCGGTCCGGCGTTCATAGTCCGGGGCCAGCTTTTCCAGGGCAGCCTTGAAGCCGCCTGAAATCATGACCTTCACGTCCTGGGCACAGGCATTAACGCTCAGGAGCGTCAGCACCAGCGCGCTGGCGGTAAAGCGATAAGTGCGTTTCATACTGCCCCCTGTGACTTGACGGTGTTTTGCAGCGATACCGCGCGGCGGCGGTAGAGGTAGAGCGTGGCCAGCAGGGCGCACACGGCAGCGAAACTCATCCAGTAGCCAGGCGAGGCTTTGTCACCGGTGTATTCAATCAGCGCGGTGGACATGACCGGGGTAAAGCCGCCAAAGACCGCCGTTGCCAGGCTGTAAGCCAGAGAGAACCCCGCCACGCGCACTTCAGCAGGCATAATCTCCGTCAGGGCCGGGATCATCGCGCCGTTGTACAGGCCGTAAAGGAAGGAGAGCCACAGCAGCACGCTCAGCATCATGGAGAAGCTGGGCGCGCTCGCCAGCAGCGTCAGGGCGGGGTAGCTGGTCGCCAGCGCCAGCAGGGCCATGGCAATCAGCACCGGCTTGCGCCCGAAGCGATCCGACAGCGCGCCGCCCACCGGCAGCCAGATGAAGTTAGAAATCGCCACCAGCAGCGTGACCAGCAGGCTGTCCGAGGCGCTGAGCATCAGCACCTTTTTGCCAAAGGTGGGGGCGTAGACGGTGATCAGGTAGAACGCGGTGGTGGTCATCGCCACCATCAGCATGCCCGCGACCACCACCTGCCAGTTGCCAAGGAGCGTTTTAAAGACCTGACGCATCTCCAGATGCTGGCGGCGCGCGCTGAACTCTTCCGTCTCCTCCAGCTTGCGGCGCAGGAAAAAGATAAACGGCACGATTAAGCAGCCGAACAGGAACGGGATGCGCCAGCCCCATTCGCGAATGGCGCTCTCCTCCATCAGGGCATTCAGGGCAAAGCCCATCGCCGCGGCGACCATAATGGCGACCTGCTGGCTGCCGGACTGCCAGCTGGTGTAAAACCCTTTGCGGCCCGGCGTGGCGATTTCAGCCAGATAAACCGAGACGCCTCCAAGCTCCGCTCCGGCGGAAAAGCCCTGCAGCAGACGGCCCGTCAGCACCAGCAGCGGCGCCCACAGACCGATGCTTTGATAAGAGGGGATAAGCACGATCAGGAACGTCCCCGCCGCCATGATGGAAAGCGTGACGATTAGCCCCTTTCTGCGACCTACCTTGTCGATATATGCGCCAAGCACGATGGCGCCTATTGGACGCATCAAAAAGCCCGCGCCGAAGACGGCGAAGGTCATCATCAGCGACGCAAATTCACTGCTCGCCGGGAAGAACGTGTGGGCGATGTAGGTGGCATAGAAGCCGAACAGAAAGAAATCGAACTGCTCAAGAAAGTTGCCGGACGTCACGCGGAGTATGGCGCCCGCTTTCGAGCGTACGGTTGCAGGTGAGGTTGAGGAAAACATGGTTATCTCCAGTTTATTGTTGACGTTTTACGCGTCTGTTTTTGAAAACTGGATCAGGATGAGGAAATAGATAAGCGCAAATGCCGCATCGGCTGATGCACGTTTTGCATGAATAGCCTTCGCGGGATCAATACAATTAATGACAACAATAACTTAACAATTAATTGATTTTTTATTCACCACTTTTTGCTAAGTGGCTGATATCACGGTTTTGTGACATGACGCAGGCTCATGTCTTTCTGCGACTGCCGGGCAGCGTTGCGCCACCCGGCCTGTCTCAACCTAGCGCTGTGAACAACCCGCGCACTGTTTGTTCTGGATCTGCTGGAAGAAATCGTTGCCTTTGTCATCCACCAGGATAAACGCCGGGAAGTTCTCGACTTCAATTTTCCAGATGGCTTCCATTCCCAGCTCCGGATACGCGACGCATTCCAGGCTCTTAATGCTGTTTTGCGCCAGCACCGCTGCCGGGCCGCCAATGCTCCCCAGGTAGAAGCCGCCGTGTTTATGGCAGGCGTCGGTTACCTGCTGGCTGCGGTTGCCTTTCGCCAGCATGATCATGCTCGCGCCGTGGGATTGCAGTAAGTCCACATACGAGTCCATACGGCCAGCCGTGGTCGGGCCGAGTGAGCCAGAGGCGTAGCCTTCCGGCGTTTTGGCCGGGCCTGCGTAGTAGATCGGATGGTCTTTAACGTACTGCGGCAGCTCTTCACCGTTGTCGAGCAGCTCTTTCAGCTTCGCGTGGGCAATATCGCGCGCCACGATGATGGTCCCGTCCAGCGACAGGCGGGTAGAGACCGGGTGCGCGGAAAGCTGTGCCAGGATCTCCTTCATCGGCTTGTCCAGATTGATGCTCACCACGTCGCCTTCGCCCTGCTGGCGCAGTGATTCAGGAATATACTGACCCGGGTTGTGTTCCAGCTTCTCAATCCAGATCCCGTCGCGGTTGATCTTCGCTTTAATGTTGCGGTCTGCGGAGCAGGAGACGCCCATGCCAATTGGGCAGGAGGCGCCGTGGCGCGGCAGGCGGATCACGCGGATATCGTGGGCGAAGTATTTACCGCCGAACTGCGCGCCGAGGCCGAGGTTCTGCGCTTCCTGGAGCAGTTCCTGTTCGAGCTTAACGTCGCGGAACGCCTGGCCGTGTTCGTTACCTTCAGTTGGCAGCGCGTCGTAGTAGCGCGTGGAAGCGAGCTTCACGGTTTTCAGCGTGGCTTCCGCTGACGTTCCGCCAATCACAAACGCGATATGGTAAGGCGGGCAGGCCGCAGTGCCCAGGGTGCGCATCTTCTCAACCAGGTAGTTTTTCAGCTTCGCCGGGGTGATCAGCGCTTTGGTTTCCTGATAGAGGTAGGTTTTGTTGGCAGAACCGCCGCCTTTTGCCATGCACAGGAATTTGTATTCGTCCCCGTCCACGCTGTAGAGATCGATCTGCGCGGGCAGGTTGGTGCCGGTATTCACCTCTTTATACATGTCCAGCGCCGCATTCTGCGAATAGCGCAGGTTATCTTCAATGTAGGTGTTGTACACGCCCTGGCTCAGCGCCGCTTCGTCACCGCCGCCGGTCCAGACGCGCTGGCCTTTTTTACCCATGATGATCGCGGTGCCGGTGTCCTGACAGGTTGGCAGCACGCCTTTTGCGGCAATTTCAGAGTTACGCAGGAACTGCAGGGCAACGTATTTGTCGTTCTGGCTGGCTTCCGGGTCGTTGAGAATGGCGGCAACTTGCTTCTGATGGGAAGGACGCAGCATAAACGCGGCATCGTGGAAGGCCTGCTGCGCCAGCAGGGTCAGGGCTTCCGGCTCCACTTTCAGCACTTCCTGACCGTCGAATTCGGCAACGGAGACGTGCTCTTTGGTCAGCAGGTAGTATTCGGTGTCGTCATGGGAAAGAGGGAAGGGGTTCTGGTAGAAAAACGGTTTATTTGACATAGCGTATTGCTCCACAAAAATAAAACCGCCGGAGGAGAAGTCCGGCGGTCAGGAATCAGAACATCATGGACATCCACGGATAACCAATCAGCAGCAGGGCCGCCAGGAAGATGGCACCGAAGATGGTGCCGAGGCGCCAGTAGTCTTTGGTTGGCAGGTAGCCGCTACCGTAGTAAATCGGGCTTGGGCCAGTACCGTACGGGGTGATGATCCCCATGACGCCCAGCGAGGTCACCATCAGCAGAACGAACACTTCCATATTCATGCCAGGGATGGTAGAGGCGATGGTCAGCATCGCAGGCAGCAGCGCCGTGGTGTGCGCGGTGGTGCTGGCAAACAGGTAGTGCAGCAGGTAGAACGCCAGCAGCAGGACGACGGTCGCCACGCCCGGAGAGATACCGCTCATCAACAGACCGCCTTCTTTACCTAACCAGCTGATAAAGCCGGTAGAGGAGAGGCCATCCGCCAGTGCCACCAGGGTGGCGAACCAGACGAAGGTGTTCCATGCGGCCTTGTTACCGGTGATATCGTTCCATTCCAGCACGCCGGTCCACAGCATCAGACCGACGATGAGCAGGGCCGCCATGGCAGGCTCAATCCACGCGGCGGCGAAGATCCACATCAGCAGCGCACAGCATACGAACACCAGCAGCAGAATTTCATTGCGGGACAGTTTGCCGAGTTTTTCCAGCTCGCGGGTCGCCCACAGCGGCACTTCGTTATTCACTTTGACTTCAGGTGGGTAGAACCAGTAGGCCAGCAGCGGCATGGCCAGAATCAGCAGGATACCCAGCGGCAGGAAGGCGAGGAACCAGGTGCCCCAGGAGATATCAATCCCAACCGTACTTTTCACCAGCGCCAGGGCCAGCAGGTTTGGCGCGAGGGCGGAGAGGAACATTGAGCTGGTAATACAGGCCGCGGTGATCGCCACCCACATCAGATATGAACCAATCTTACGCGCGCTTGGGTCGTTAGGTTTTGAACCGTACAGCGGCGGCAGGTTAGCGATAATCGGGTAGATGGTCCCGCCGCTGCGCGCGGTGTTGGACGGGGTGAACGGTGCCAGCAGCAGGTCAGCAAACGTGATGGCGTAACCGAGCGTCAGGCTGCGACGGCCTAGGTACTTCACCAGAATCAGCGCCAGACGGCGACCGAAGCGGGTTTTGTCATAGCCAGCGGCGAACATAAAGGCACCGAAAATCAGCCAGACGGTAGAGTTACCAAACCCGCTCACCGCCCACTTAAAGGAGGCGCCCGCCAGTTTGAATTTCGGGTCAGCCAGTTGATCGGGGCTGAACAGCACCCACTGGCTGCACAGGGCAATGGCGACCACGCCGGTCAGGCCGATCACCGCACCCGGCAGCGGTTCGAAGATCAGACCGACGATCACGCCGACAAAGATGGCGAAGTAGTGCCATGCGTAAGGCGGCAAGCCTTCAGGAACGGGAACAAACAGCAGCAGTACGGCGACGATGACGGGTAGCGCCATCATCAGCAATCGTTTTGCGTTTCCATTTGATGCCTGGTTCGCCACAGGGGGCGTTACAGCAGTTTTTGTATTCATAGTTTCACGTCTTAAGTTGTCAAAAATTCGGTCGCACTGAAAAAGCACTTTATTTAGTTTCTTTGCTTTTTTTAGTTATTAAAGGTGCTTTCCTGTATTTTCAGTAATAGCGATTTAACGCGTTTTTGTGTGCGCTAAATTAAAAAATGATGATGTTTTTATATTGCGCTTTTGAATGCCATAACTATTGATCGCGATCAAAAAAATAGAATTGCAGCGTTATTTTTATGCTTTTATTAATAACCACTCTGGCTTATGTGGTTATTGCCTGTTTTTTGCGTGTTTTTTATCATTTCTTTAACAAGGTAGATTTTGGTGTGATTACAACATTTTGTTTTTATTGGTTTTATATGTGTTAAGGTGAATTGGTTTTACCATTCATATTTAAACGGTTTTTAAATTATTGTGAATGACTGAATTACAATCGCTAACACCAATGTGTTATTTGTGTTATCGCAGGGATTAAATAGTTTTTTAACTAACGTAATAACTTTAGAAACTAAAAAAATCATTATATTAATATCATGACATCGGCAAATAACGACGAAATAAAAAATCAATCCGATAACGAATTCTTAATTTTTAAAAGTTTGGAGTTTCTATTATGAGCACTAACGAACGCATTCTTAGCCCCTTCACATTACCGAATGGCACTGAACTGAAAAACCGTTTGTTAATGGCCCCTATGACAACCTGTACCGGCTATTTTGACGGCACAGTCACCAGCGAGCTGGTGGAGTACTATCGGGCCCGTTCCGGCAGCATTGGCACCATCATTGTGGAGTGTTGCTTCGTCGACGATCTCGGTCTCGCCTTCCCGGGTGCCATCGGTATTGATAATGACGAGAAAATTGCCGGGCTGGCGAAAATCGCGGAGGCCATTAAATCCAAAGGATCTAAGGCGCTGCTGCAAATCTACCACGGCGGCCGCATGGTCGATCCAAAACTGATTGGTGGCCGTACCCCGGTTGGTCCGAGCGCCGTAGCCGCGCCGCGTGAAGGTGCCGCAACGCCGGTTGCTCTGACCGCTGAAGAAGTGGAAGGCATGATCGGCAAGTTTGGTGAGGCGGTGCGCCGCGCCATCCAGGCCGGTTTCGACGGCGTGGAAATCCACGGGGCGAACACCTATCTGATTCAGCAGTTCTACTCCCCGAATTCAAACCAGCGCGACGACGAGTGGGGCGGCAGCCGCGATAACCGCGCGAAGTTCCCGCTGGCCGTGCTGGACATTACCCACAAAATGGTGCGCCAGTACGCGGACGACGCGTTTATTATTGGCTACCGCTTCTCCCCTGAAGAGATGGAAGTCCCGGGCATCCGCTTTGACGACACCATGTACCTGCTGGAAAAACTGGCGGCGCGCGGCGTGGACTATCTGCACTTCTCCGTCGGCGCGACCCTGCGTCCTTCCATTGTCGACACCCAGGATCCCACCCCGCTTATCGAAAAATACTGCGCGATGCGTTCTGAAACGCTGGCGCAGGTTCCGGTCATGGGCGTGGGCGGCGTGGTGAATGCTTCTGATGTGAATGAAGCGCTGGACCACGGTTACGACCTGATTGCCGTTGGCCGCGCCACCATCGCTTATCCGGACTGGACCGACCGCATCGCGGCCGGCGAAAGCCTGGAGCTGTTTATGGACAGCACCCAGCGCGAAGAGCTCAGCATTCCTGAACCGCTGTGGCGCTTCTCGCTGGTGGAAGCGATGATCCGCGACATGAGCATGGGCGAATCCAAATTCAAACCGGGTACCTTTGCTGAGAAAGTGCAGGATGACGCTAACGAACTGGTGATTAACGTCAGCCTTGAAACCGACCGCATTGCGGACATCGAACTGGCCTCCGGCCCGAGCGAAGACGTTGAGTTTGTAACCAGCTTTGAAGAGATCCGTACCCGCATTCTGGACGCCAATACCCCGCACGTGGATGCCATCACCGGCGCAACCAGCCAGAGTGAAGCGGTGAAGAAAGCGGTCTCTAAAGCGATGCTGAAATCCAGCAAAGCGCTGGCCGCGGAAGAGGGCGTTGATCCGAACGAAACCCGCAGCGTGGACGTGGTCGTTGTCGGCAGCGGCGGCGCCGGTCTGGCGGCGGCGATTCAGGCTCACGACGAAGGCGCGAGCGTGCTGATTGTCGAGAAAATGCCGACCATCGGCGGGAACACCATTAAAGCCTCTGCCGGTATGAACGCCGCCGAGACCCGCTTCCAGCGCGTGAAGGGCATTCAGGACAGCAAAGAGCTGTTCTATCAGGAAAGCCTGAAAGGCGGCGGCAACAAGAACAACCCGGAACTGCTGCGTCGCTTCGTCGAGAACGCGCCGCAGGCAATTGAGTGGCTGGCCACGCGCGGCATCATGCTGAACGACATCACCACCACCGGAGGGATGAGCATCGACCGTACTCACCGTCCAAAAGACGGTTCAGCGGTAGGCGGCTACCTGATCAGCGGCCTGGTGCGTAACGTCAACAAACGCAACATCGAGGTGATGCTGGATACCTCCGTCAGCGACATCATCTTCGAGAACGGCGAAGTGACCGGCGTACGTCTGACCACCGAAGAGAACGAAACCGTCACCGTGGCAACCAAAAGCGTGATTGTCGCCACCGGCGGCTTCAGCGCTAACAGCCAGATGGTGGTGAAATACCGTCCTGATCTGGAAGGGTTCGTTACCACCAACCACAAAGGGGCAACCGGCGGCGGCATCGCGCTGCTGGAGCGCATCGGGGCGGGTACCGTGGATATGGGCGAAATTCAGATTCACCCAACCGTAGAGCAGAAAACCTCGTACCTGATTTCCGAATCCATTCGCGGCGGCGGGGCGATTCTGGTCAATCAGAAAGGGGAGCGCTTCTACAACGAAATGTCGACCCGCGATAAGGTCTCGGCGTCAATCATCGCGCTGCCGGAGAAATACGCATACATCGTCTTTGACGAGCACGTACGTGCCAAAAACAAAGCCGCGGATGAGTACATCGCGAAAGGTTTCGTGACCAGCGCCAGCTCGCCAAAAGCCCTGGCTGAGGCGCTGGGTATGGATCACCACGCTTTTCTCGCGACGCTGGAACGTTACAACGGCTTCGTTGAAAAACAGCACGATGATGATTTTGGCCGTACCACCGCGCTGCGCGCGCCTATCAACGAAGGGCCGTTCTACGCCATTCAGATTGCACCGGGCGTGCACCACACCATGGGCGGCGTGACCATCAACACCGAAACCTGCGTGCTGGACAGCAACCACAACGTGCTGCCAGGCGCGTTTGCGGCCGGTGAAGTGGTCGGCGGGATCCACGGCGGTAACCGTATCGGCGGTAACGCAGTGGCGGATATCATTATTTTTGGTACGCTTGCAGGACATCAGGCGGCTATGCGTTCGAAAAAGCAGTAAGACCCCTGTGTTGTAGGCCGGATACGCCCAGCGCTATCCGGCATTTTCCCCGGCGGCGCGGTGCCTGCCGGGGCTACATCTGAGGAATCCAGCCATGCCTGATAGCCATCGCGTTTACAGCTACTCCGCCGTCCTGATGGGCTCACCCATTCTCCTGAAACTCTTCTCCCACGACGAAGCCCTCGCGTCCCGCGTGTTTCGCCTGATCAAACAGTACGAAGATCTGCTCACCGTTAACCGCGCGCACTCGCAGGTGATGGACATCAACCATGCGGCTGGGCAGCATCCGGTTACCGTCAGCCGGCCGGTGTTTGAGCTGATCCGCTGTGCCAAAGCGGCAAGCCTGTTCAGGGACAGCGCCTTTAACCTGGCGATAGGTCCGCTGGTGAAGCGTTGGAAAATTGGCTTTCAGGGGGACAGCGTTCCGCCTGCCGATGAAATCGCGTCGCTGCTGGCGATAACCCGTCCTGAAGATGTCCTTCTTGATGAGGCCAGCAGCAGCGTGTTCTTGACCAGAGCGGGGATGGAGATCGACCTGGGGGCCATTGCCAAAGGCTATATCGCCGACAGGGTGCGTGATTACCTGCATAAAGAGGGCGCTGAGCTGGGGCTGATCAACCTCGGCGGAAACATTCAGACGTTAGGCTCGCCGGAAGGGGGCTGGGGCGTGGGGCTGAAAAAACCGTTCGCCGGTGACGCGCTGATCGGCACGATGACCGTAGAGAACCTGTCCGTCGTGACGTCGGGAACCTACGAGCGCTACTTTGAGCAAAACGGCAAGCGCTATCACCATATTCTCGACCCGCGCACCGGGTATCCGCTGGACAACGAGCTGGACAGCGTGACGATTGTTTCGAAAGACTCCATCGACGGCGATATCTGGACCACGCTGATGTACGGCATGGGCGTCGAAAAAGGCTGCGCTGCGCTGCGTTCTCGTCCCGATATTGAAGCTATCTTTGTGACCAAAACAAAAGAAGTGGTGTTCTCTTCAGCACACCACTTCCGCTTTACCCTGCTGGATAACGACTACCGCGTTACTGACAGTATTGCTTGAGCAGGCCGGTCTGCTCCGGCTGGAGACGGTAGCGATACACCGGACGGCCGGTGGCGCCGTAGTGAATGCTGGTGAACAAAATGTTGATTTGCGCGAGCCAAATCAGGTACTTGCGGCAGGACACGCGCGAGATATTGACCGCGCTTGCCAGGTCATCGGTAGAAAATTCCGTCTCCGGGTGAGCGTCAATCCACTGGCAAATCGTGCGCAGCGTTTGCGGCGTTAACCCCTTCGGCAGCTTTTTACTGTCCGCCAGTTCCGGCGCCCCGCCGTGGATCAGCCGGTCGACGTCGGCCTGCTCATAATACTGGTGCGAACCCATCAGGCTATGCTTTGCCTTCCAGCCGTTCAGCGCCTCTTCAAAGCGCGGAAACTGGAACGGCTTGATCAGATAATCCACTACGCCGTAGTGGATGGAGGTCTGGATCGTGGCGGCATCGGCAGCCGACGAGATCATAATCACATCGATCGGGCGACCGGATGCGCGAATAACGGGCAGCAAATCCAGCCCATTATCCTGCTGCATATAGACATCCAGCAGCACCAGATCGACAGGCTGCCCGGGGTTATTAATGATGGCCTCGGCCTGGTTTAGCGTGGAGGCGACGCCGCAGCAGCTAAAACCATCAACACGGTTGACATACAGACGGTTGAGGTCGGCTACCATGGCGTCATCATCGACAATTAATACATTTATCACGCGATATTCCTCTCGCTATCCCAGGGGATGTGAACAAAAAATTGGGTAAATACGCCTGGCTCAGACTCGACGCTGATATCGCCGCCGAGGTTCTGAATTTGCTGGCGAGCAAGGAACAGCCCAACGCCGCGGTTTTCACCTTTTGTTGAGAAGCCCTTTGTAAAAATAGCCTCCAGCTGAGCGGGTTCAATGCCGGGGCCATCGTCGCTGACTTCGCAGCTGAGCCAGCCATTCTGATAATGCAGCAGCAGGCCGATCTCACCTTCCTGCTGTCCTTCCATCGCGTCGAGCGCGTTTTCAATGAGGTTACCCAGCACGGTGATCAGCACCGCGACCTGCTCTTCGCTCGCGGTATCCGGTATCTGGCATTCATCCGCCAGCGTCAGGGTGACGCCCGCTTCTTTCGCCCGATTGATTTTACCCAGCAGGAACCCGGCAATCACCGGGGATTTTACCTTGCTCTGTATCGTGCCGATATCCGTCTGGTAATTATGTGCAGTCTGAATGATGTACTCTTCCAGCTTGTCGTAGCGCTTCATGTGCAGCAGGCCCAGGATCACATGCAGTTTATTCATAAACTCGTGCGTGTGGCTGCGCAGGGCCTCGACGTAGTTAACCATGCCATCAATACGCTGCATCAGCTGGCTGATTTCCGTTTTATCACGGAAGGTGGTGATGGCGCCGATCACCCGATCCTGGCTTTTAACGGGCACCATGTTGCACAGCAATAGACGCCCGTTACAGCTGATCTCCTGATCCTGGCGCGCGACGCCCGTCTTTGAGACTTCGCGCAGGCTGGCCAGCAGGGGGGCGCTGGCATTTTCGGTCTGCTTGCCGGAAGGGAGAAGCAATATTTCTCTGGCGGTCTGGTTGATCATCGTCACGCGCCCGTGAATATCGACGGCCAGCACCCCCTCGCGAAGCGACTGCAGCATCGCCTGACGCTGTTCGAACAAGGCGGAAATTTCGTAAGGTTCGAGCCCGAACAGGATGCGTTTCAGTACCCGCACCAGACCCCAAATCGCCATGGAGCTCATAAAAATACTGAATAAAATGGTCCAGACGGCGTTGAGCCGCCCGCGAGCGATCTGCTCTTCAACCTTTTTCAGGGAGATACCTACCGCCACCACGCCGATCTGCTCGTGCTGGCCGTCGTAGACTGGGGTGAAGACGCGAAGCGCTTCGGCGAGCGCACCCCGGTTTACCGATACGTTCTCTTTGCCCTCAAGCGCGGGAGTTAAATCGTCACCGATAAAATGCAGCCCCAGCAGCGCCTCGTTCGGGTGAGAGTAGCGAATACCCCGCATATCGGTGACCACGGTGAACAGCAGATCGTTTCGTTTCGTCACCGCCTGGGCGATGGGCTGAATAATATTCTCCTGCGGTGCCTGCATCAGGCCGCGCTGGATCTCCGGGCTGTTGGCCAGCGTTCTGGCAATACCCAGAGCCGTATCTTTTACATCATCGCGGGTCGCCCGGGTGATTTGCACGGAGTAGAGCGCAAAGACCACCAGCAGCACAGAGGCAATAATCGCGCATACCATCAGCGTGACCAGGGTGTTCAGCTTCATGGGGCGCTTGCGCGTCGGAAGGAAAGGCTGCAAATCGCTCATCAACACTCCGCGATGATTAAGAAAGGGGTAATTATCGCCGATGACGCGCTTTTCTTAAAGCCATGTAAAGGCGTGGATTTGGTCCTCTTTTCGTGACCCTCCTCGCAGGTCATCTATATAAAACACTTTATAGTGTGTGGGTACTCATAATAAGGAGGCTGTTTATGAGCGTTATGCTTACCGGTTCGGTCAAGGAAAGACGGCACGCCAGCACGATGAATATTGATAGATTGTCCACGCTGGACATGCTGAAAGTCATTCACCAGGATGATGCACTCATTTCTGCTGCGATTACCCCCTGTTTAGATACTATTGCCCGCGTGGTGGACAACGCCGCCGCGACGCTCAGCCACGGCGGTCGCCTGATCGTCGTTGGTGCGGGGCCGTCAGGGCGCGTAGCGCAACAGATTGCCGATGAATATGCGCCGGGCAAAACCCCTGTGATGGCCGTTACGGCACAAGAAGGGGAAGGGAGCTACGAGCGCGGCGTTGCCGATCTGCAGGCCATCAAGTTTGGTGAACACGATATGATGCTGGCCGTGACCGTCAGCGGAAAAACGCCGTGGGTCGGGGGGGCAATGCGTCATGCGTGGTCTCTGGGTTCACCGGTCGCTATTGTTACCGGTGATGCGCAAAGCGAAGCCGCACAGCTGGCAAGCATGGTTATCGCTCCGGAGCTAGGGGCCGACGTCGTCGCAGGCTATATCAACACCAAAGCGGGGATCGCGCAAAAAATGATCCTCTCGATGATTGCCACCGGGCTGGCCGTCCGAACCGGACGGGTTTACAGCAACCTGCGGGTGGATCTTGAGGCAGGCACGACCAAATGGGCTGAACGGCAAATCGCCATTGTGATGGAAGCGGGGGGATGCACACGGGCGGAGGCAAAAGCCGCGCTGGCGAGCTGTAACCATAACTGTAAAACGGCGGTATTGATGGTGCTGACAGGGCTGGATGCGTGGAAAGCCCATGAACTGCTGGCGCAAAATAACGGGTTTATCCGCGTGGCACTGCAGGAAGCGCCGTAATAGAGATAGTGAAGAAATAAAAAGGCCGCAATTGCGGCCTTTGGTATTTTGGGGAATTAGAACTGGTAGGTCATGCCTACGCCAACGATGTCATCAGTTGAGATGCCATTGGCTTCGTAGAAGCTTTCATCGCTGTCCAGCAGGTTGATTTTATAATCAACGTAAGTCGAGAAGTTTTTGTTGAAGCTGTAGGTCATACCGAGATCGATATAGTTCACCAGATCCTGATCAACATAGTCGTAATTATTACCTGGGTTGTAATCATTGCCGCCAATGTCTTTACCTTTGGAATAAACCCATGCCAGAGACGGACGCAGGCCGAAGTCGAACTGGTACTGCGCTACGGCTTCAAAGTTCTGGGTCTGGTTGGCGATACCAACATTACCATATGGCGTCATATTGCGGGTTTCCGCATACATCATGGCCAGGTAAACACCCTGCGCATCATATTTTGCCCCAATGGTCCAGGCTTCAGCGTGTTCGCCACCTGCATATGGGCTGTAGCGGTTGTAGTTACCTGCACCGTATGCAACCTGTTTGTTCGTGCGGTCGGAAGATGAATATGCCGCACCCAGGCTCAGACCGAAGTCAAAATCGTAGGTGGTAGACATACCAAAGCCGTCGCCGTTCTGGAAACGAACATTGTCATGGCCATTTTTCGTGCCTTCCTGATCTTCTGTTGCATCCTGACCTTCATTCGCACCCTGATACTGCAGCGCGAAATTCAGGCCCTCAGCCAGACCGAAGAAATCCTGGTTACGATAGGTTGCCAGACCGTTAGCACGACCGTTCATAAAGTTATCGGTCCAGGTGTAAGAGTCACCGCCAAATACAGGCAGCATATCGGTCCAGGCTTCAACGTCGTACACGACGCCGTAATTACGGCCATAATCAAATGAACCGTATTCGCCATATTTCAGGCCAGCATACGCCAGGCGGTTAAACGATTTGTCACCCGCGCCCTCGGTATTATTAGCGAAGGTTTTGTATTCCCACTGGCCGTAACCGATCAGATCGTTAGCGATCTGGGTTTCGCCTTTGAAACCAATCTGCACATAGGTTTCGTCGCCGTCGTCGCCAGGGTTGTCAGAGAAGATATGACGCGCGTCGACTTTGCCGTACAGGTCAACTTTGTTGCCGTTTTTGTTGTACATTTCAGCCGCATTGGCTGCGCCTGCCATTAATAACGCGGGTACCACAATTGCCAGAACTTTTCTTTTCATTATATATTCCCTTCAAGCATAATTTATATGAATATATGTAATCACCCTCCGCAATTACAGGCTTGATACTATTCCAGGAAGTGTTATTTAGTTTCAAAAAAAAATGTAATTAAATCCTATGAAATATTGCCAAACATTTCTATTAATCTCTTTATTTTTCTGCTGAATTAATTCATTGAATTTATACGGTGTAATTATTATTAAGTATTTCGTGGCTCTATTTTTAAATTGATTTAATTCGTCTATGTTATAATTCATGCACTTTTAAACAACAGGATATGACGATGGAACTTGCCCGGTGGCAGCAGCGATTTGAGCGCTGGCTTGAGGAAAACCACAGCACCGACGATACCGCACATGATATTTCGCATTTTCGTCGGGTCTGGATGACGGCGCAAAAAATCATGGCTGATCAGGCGGTGGAGCCGCTGGTGATCCTGACCGCATGCTATTTCCACGATATTGTCAGCCTGCCGAAAAACCATCCCGAACGCGGCCGGTCATCCCAGATGGCAGCGCGCAGGACGTGTGACATTCTGCGCCGCGACTTCCCTGAGTTTCCGCCAGAGCACGCAGCCGCCGTTGCGCACGCGATTGAGGCGCACAGCTTCAGCGCCGGGATTGCGCCACAGAGCATGGAAGCCAAAATTGTGCAGGACGCAGACCGGCTGGAAGCGTTAGGCGCGATCGGCCTGGCGCGCGTCTTTGCCGTCTCGGGCGCGCTGGGCGTGCCGCTTTTTGATGCAGACGATCCCTTTGCCGATGCGCGTATCCTTGATGACCGTGCGTTTGCCCTCGACCATTTTCAGACCAAGCTGCTGCGATTGCCTGATACAATGCAAACGGAAATGGGCCGCGAGCTGGCACGCCACAATGCCGATTTCCTGATCCAGTTTATGGCGAAACTCAGTGCCGAATTACACGGCGACTGCATCGGGCTGGATAGCCAGGTGTTGAGCCGCTTCCGTCGCAGTTTGCGCAACTGAACTGTGGTAATCTGTTTCCAGTCTTTACTCTCCGGTTAAAAGAATGCAGGAAAATCGATCAGTGACAGAGCCCGCGCCCGAGCAGGCTGAGAAATCAACGGCAACGGTGCAGGCGTTGCTGCGCCAGCTGTTGGATATCTATGATGCTAAAACGCTGGCCAATCTGCTGGTGGCGCACGGCGAGAGCCACTGGAGCCCGGCGATCCTTAAGCGTCTGCTGACCAGCGAACGCGCAGGGCGTCGCCTGAGTGAAGGCGAGTTTCGTTATCTGCAAAACCTGCTTCCGCGTCCTCCTGCCGCGCACCCGAACTACGCCTTCCGCTTTATCGATCTGTTCGCCGGTATCGGCGGCATCCGGCACGGTTTTGAAGCTATCGGCGGACAGTGCGTGTTTACCAGCGAGTGGAACAAACATGCCGTCCGGACCTACAAGGCCAACTGGTACTGCGATCCGCACGAGCACCAGTTCAACGCGGATATCCGCGATGTCACCCTGAGCCATAAAAGCGGCGTGAGCGATGAACACGCCGCCGAGCACATTCGCCAGACGATCCCGGCGCATGACGTGCTGCTGGCCGGCTTCCCGTGTCAGCCCTTCTCGCTGGCCGGTGTCTCCAAAAAGAATGCCCTTGGACGTGCCCACGGCTTTGCCTGCGACACCCAGGGAACGCTGTTTTTTGATGTGGCGCGCATTATTGACGCCCGTCGCCCGGCCATCTTTGTGCTGGAAAACGTCAAAAATCTAAAGAGCCACGACGGCGGAAAAACCTTCCGCATTATTATGCAGACCCTGGATGAGCTGGGTTATGACGTGGCCGACTCGCAGGACATGGGCGCGGACGATCCTAAAATCATTGATGGGAAACATTTTCTGCCCCAGCATCGCGAACGTATCGTGCTGGTGGGTTTCCGCCGCGACCTCAATCTCAAGGGGGATTTCACCCTTCGTGATATTCCGTCTTTGTATCCCGAGCGTCGTCCTACCGTTGCCGATCTGCTGGAACCTGTCGTTGACGCGAAATTTATCCTTACCCCGGTGCTGTGGAAATACCTCTACCGCTATGCCAAGAAACATCAGGCGAAGGGCAACGGCTTCGGTTTTGGGATGGTAAACCCCAACGATCCGCACAGCGTGACCCGTACGTTGTCCGCTCGCTACTATAAGGATGGGGCAGAGATCCTGATCGACAGAGGCTGGGACAAGGCGCTGGGTGAAAAAGATTTCGACGATCCGCACAACCAGCGTCACCGGCCGCGACGCTTAACGCCGCGGGAATGCGCCCGGTTGATGGGATTTGAGACCCCGCAGGGTTACCGCTTCCGCATTCCGGTTTCGGATACCCAGGCGTACCGCCAGTTTGGTAACTCGGTGGTGGTTCCCGCGTTCGCCGCCGTGGCAAAACTGCTGGCCTCGCGCATCAGACAGGCGGTGGCACTCCGTCAGGGTGAGGCCGTCAATGACGGATGTTCACGATAAGGCCACGCGCAGCAAAAATATGCGTGCCATCGGCACCCGTGACACCGCCATCGAAAAGCGCCTGGCCGGGCTGCTGACGCAGGCGGGGTTTGATTTCCGCTTGCAGGATCCCGCGCTTGCGGGTCGCCCGGATTTCGTCATCGACGCCTGGCAGTGCATCATCTTTACCCACGGCTGTTTCTGGCATCACCACGACTGCTATCTGTTTAAAGTCCCCGCGACGCGCACCGATTTCTGGCTGGATAAAATTGGCAAGAACGTCGAGCGCGACAGACGGGATCTCACCGCGCTGATTGCGCAGGGCTGGCGGGTGCTGATCGTCTGGGAGTGTGCGCTGAGAGGCAGATTAAAACTGAACGATACCGATCTGACCGAGCGGCTGGAGGAGTGGATCTGCGGCGGCGGCCAGACCGCGCAGATCGACACGCAGGGTATTCACCTGCTTACGGTTTCTCCACCTCGCAAGGCGTGACCACCGGTTTTGCGGGCAGTAAATATTTGCCCAGAGTGACCAGCACGACGGCAAAAACAATCACCCCTAATGCCAGCCATTCAACGGAAGAGAGCGTTTCTCCCCCCAATCCCGTCCCGAGCAGCACGGCCACGACCGGGTTGACGTAGGCATAGCTGGTGGCGACTGCCGGCGAGACATTGCGGATCAGGAACATATAGGCGTTAATGGCGATGATGGAACCAAACAGCGCCAGGTAGCCTACCGCCAGAAAGCCCGACAGCGGCGGCAGGGTCGTCAGCTTTTCTCCCGTCAGCGTGGAGGCGAGCAGCAGTACAATCCCGGCGGCGAGCATCTCAATCGCGCCCGCCATCATGCCGGTCGGCAGTTCGATACGCGAACCGTAGACGGAACCAAACGCCCAGCTCATCGAGCCAATCAGGATGATGATTGCGCCCCACGGATTCCCGCTCAGGTTACCGCCGCTGTTCAGCAGAATGATGCCGGCAAGGCCAATACCAATCCCCAGCCATTCCAGCTTGCGGGTGCGGATACCAAAAAGGCGGCTAAAGCAGAGGGTAAACAGCGGTACGGTGGCAACGACCACGGCGGCGATCCCGGACGGTACGTTCTGGTGCTCGGCAATCGTTACAAACCCATTTCCCACCGCCAGCAGCAGCAGGCCGATTAGGGCGGCATTCAGCATCGGGCGCAGCGGGGGAAGCTTATGCCCGCGCAGCAGCAGGAAGGCCAGCAGCAGCACGCCAGCCGAGAGAAAGCGGATGCCCGCCATCATCAGTGGCGGCCAGCTTTCCACGCCGATGCGAATGACAAAGTAGGTTGAGCCCCAGATGATGTACAGCGAAAAGAGTGCCCCAATGAGCGGTAGCAATTGCCGGAAACGCATAATCCCTCACGACGAAATAAAAAGGTCGCTGATAGTAAACGCGAAAACTATCTCGCTGGCGAGCCCTTTAATTGTGTGGCAGATGTGAATTTTTTGTTGACGTGAGGTGGGTGTTTCCGGGTTTGCGCTTTTGCTCCATACTATTCACCTAATTACCAAAAAATGAAGGATTAAGATTTTGGCAGGAAGTAGCTTATTAACATTGCTGGATGATATTGCGACCTTACTGGATGACATTTCAGTGATGGGGAAACTGGCGGCGAAAAAAACCGCAGGCGTGCTGGGAGATGATTTATCGCTTAACGCCCAACAGGTGAGTGGGGTAAGAGCTAACCGTGAACTGCCGGTGGTGTGGGGCGTGGCAAAAGGCTCCTTCCTGAATAAGGTGATTCTGGTGCCGCTGGCGCTGCTGATCAGCGCGTTTATTCCCTGGGCCATCACGCCGCTGCTGATGATTGGCGGGGCGTTTCTCTGCTTCGAGGGCGTAGAGAAGGTCCTGCACTCCTTTAGCGCGCGCAAGCAGAGCGATACGCCGGAGATGCGCCAGCAGCGTCTTGAAGCGCTGGCCGCTCAGGATCCGAAAACCTTCGAGCGCGATAAGGTCAAAGGCGCCATTCGGACCGACTTTATCCTGTCCGCAGAGATTGTCGCCATTACGCTGGGCATCGTGTCTGACGCGCCGCTCCTGAATCAGGTTCTGATCCTCTCCGGCATCGCCATTCTGGTCACGGTCGGCGTCTACGGCCTGGTGGGACTGATCGTCAAGCTGGATGATATCGGCTACTGGCTGGAGGAGAAATCGAGCGCGGTGGCAAGAGGCATCGGCAAAAGCCTGCTGGTGCTGGCCCCGTGGCTAATGAAGAGTTTGTCGGTGGTGGGCACGCTGGCGATGTTCCTCGTGGGCGGCGGGATCGTGGTGCACGGTATCGCGCCGCTGCACCATGCGATCGAACATTTTTCCTCGGCGCAGGGGGCCGTTGTCGCGGCGATTCTGCCCACGCTGCTGAATCTGGTGCTCGGCTTCATCATTGGCGCTATCGTGGTCGCGGCGGTGAAGCTGGTTGAAAAAATTCGCGGCACGTCGCACTAATTGTTACCCGTTATGGGATGCAAAAAGACCATTCCTCGTCTAAATTGAAACAGTTTCACCCTGATACAGGAGGCAGGTATGGTCTTTTTGGTCAGTGATGAAGTTAAGCCTAAGAAGGGCGGCCCACGTATGATTGTCACCGGGTATTCCAGCGGAATGGTGGAATGTCGGTGGCACGATGGCTATGGCATCAAGCGGGAAGCATTTCGTGAAGATGAGCTTCAGCCGGGGGACGGGCAGCACCAGCGGGATAAGGCTTAATCACATAACGCCCGGCTTTGCCGGGCGTTTTTATCTCCAGTACCGGGTGTAAGGCAGCGATCAGGGAGTGTGTGTGCAGCGCGATACCTTTGTTGTAAGACAATCTTTTTTGCAATGGCTGCATAAGCGTAGCAATCCGGGGTTGATTGTTAATCTCTGTTTTCTGGTTGTTCTGGTATTTTCGACTCTACTGACCTGGCGTGAAGTGGTGGTACTGGAAGAAGCGTACATCTCCAGCCAGCGTAACCATCTGGATACGGTGGCCAGTTCGCTGGACAGGCAGCTGCAGAACAGCGTCGACAGGATGCTGTTGTTCCGTCAGGGCATGCATGATGCGATCCAGACGCCGCTGGCATTTGATGTACTCCAGAATGCGGTGTCACGCTTTAGCTCAGTCCGCATGCTCCCCACCTGGCAGCTTGCCGTTGATAAAAAACGCACCCTTCCCATTTACGGTGTCTCGGATGCCTTCGTCGAGAAAACCACGTTTCTGAATCGTGACGCCGAACGCCTCAGCCACGAGATTTCTGCCACGCTCGAAGTGGGGTATCTGCTCAGGCTGGCGTCGTCGAGAGCACAAACGGAAGCGCGCGTGATCTACGTGTCCCGCGCCGGGTTTTTCATTTCCACCGATACGCCGGACCAGGCGGGCGACATTACCTCCCGCTATTACCATCTTGTCACGCAGTCCTGGTTTACCCAGCAGTCAGAGCGGAACAATCGCGCTCGCGCGGTGCGCTGGTTCATCTCCACCCCCTCATCCTGGACCAATGATGAACGAATGATCACCGCCAGCGTCCCCATCTATTTCAACCATTACTGGTATGGCGTCGTGGCGATGGATTTTACGTTGGGCACCATGCAGCGTCTGCTGGCCGATGCGACCGAAGACCGAACGGAAGGGGAGTATCAGCTGTACGATACCCGGCTCAATATGATTGCCACCTCTGCCCATACGGAAAACGCGGTTAACCATTTTGACGAACGCGAAACGGCGCAGATTGCGCAGGCGATTGAGCACGCCACCGGCGGCGGGATCCGCCTCGGAAGCCGTTTTGTGAGCTGGGAGCGGCTCGATCACTTCGACGGCGTTGTCCTGCGGATCCACACCCTGCACGAAGGGGTACAGGACGACTTCGGCAGCATCAGTATCGTGCTGGCGCTGATGTGGGCGCTCTTTACCGCCATGCTGTTGATCTCGTGGCTGGTGATCCGCCGCATGGTGAGTAACATGTACACGCTTCAGCACTCGCTCCAGTGGCAGGCCTGGCATGATCCGCTTACCCGACTGAATAATCGCGGCGCGCTGTTCGACCGCGCAAAATTGCTGGCGGAAACCTGTCGCCAGCAGTCGCTGCCGTTCTCGGTGATTCAGATCGATCTCGACCATTTTAAAAATATCAACGACCGCTTCGGCCATCAGGCCGGGGATAAAGTGCTCTCCCACACGGCAGGGCTGATTGCCAGCGCGTTACGCAAGAATGATGTGGCAGGGCGCGTAGGCGGGGAAGAGTTTTGCGTCGTCCTGCCGGGGATCGGTCTGGAGGAGGCGAGAAGCGTCGCGGACCGTATACGTTGCCGGATCAACAGTAAGGAGATCCTGGTGAAGAAGAGCACGACCCTGCGCGTCAGCGCGTCGCTGGGGGTCAGCAGCGCGGATGAAGCGGGTAACTACGAGTTTGAACAGCTGCAGTCCGTGGCGGACGTCCGGCTGTATCAGGCCAAACAGAGCGGGCGTAACCGGGTCGTCTGGCGCGATTAAGACAGGAAGTGATCCAGCCCCTCCTGCCAGCCCGCCGGGCCGGGCTGCCGGGTGTGATAAACCCGGGCAGGGTTATCGTCCCGTAGCGTGATGCCCTGGCGGTTAATGCCCTTAATCACCACCGCGAAGTCAACGCTGTCGAGCAGGGGCGCATCATTGGGACCGTCGCCGAGCCCCAGCGTGGTGGGTTCAATCTCTTCCAGCTCGCGGTATTGCTCAATCAGCCAGTTCACCGCAACGTCTTTGCCGCAGCGAGCGTCCAGAACATGCCAGAAGCGCGCGCCCTGCAGGCATTTCAGGCCGACATTCGCTAGCTCCTCTTCAAACTGGACCAGTTTCTCGTCGGTATCGCGCCAGATGAGCGTGACGGACGCTTCATGCTTGCGGGCAAGCGCCGAACGGTAGCGCGTCAGGCCGGTCCACTCGCTGATAACGTGCTCATCCACGTCGTCAAAGGTAGTGAATTTATAGCCCGTCTGCAGGCGAATTTGTTCGATTCGCGGGCGAATATCCCGGTGCGTCATCCCCCTTATCTGGCGCTGAACCTTATCCCAGCGCACGTCAGGCTGAATCACCGCGCCGTTCTCGGCAATAAAAGGCAAGCCTTCCAGCCCCAGATCCAGCTGGAGATCGAGCATCTCTGCCGCGGTCTTGCTGCTGCAAAGAATAACCGGAACCTGATTATCCAGCAGCCTGTCCAGCCAGGGCATGGCGGGTTGCCACTCATAGGTGTGAATATCCAGCAGTGAACCATCCAGGTCAGAGAAAATCAGCAATGTATCCCGCAGTGAAGGCATAGCGACTCCTGGTAACAGATGCGTCTCGCTCTAAGAAAATTCCTAAAAAATAATGAAGGCGAAAACCGGAGAAAAGAGGAATGCTCCTGGCAAACCCGCATTCGGCGTGTGTTATTGCTCATAACAAAAAGCATTATGTTAAAAATATTATATTCATCGTAAGAATATATGCTTGTCAGCCAAATTCGTTGGGGATAGTGTGGCATGTACATCAGATTTCCTGGTGTAACGAATTTTCAAGTGCTTCTTGCATAAGCAAGTTTTGATCCCGGTCATCCCCATGGCCGGGATTTTTTTCGCCCTACCGATTGGCTTCAGACACGCTAAAGTCGTGAATATCAAGCTCGAAGGCCTCCGCCAGCTCGCGATAGGTGTGATAATCCCTTCCGTTGACAATGACGCGGTCCGAATTGTCGTCCGACCGGCGGACTTCTGACTCACTGATCTCATTGATGGCGGCCAGCAGGGCATCGACATCCACCTCGACTTCGCGCTTGATGGTGTCGCTGTACTCTTTATCGGTCTTCATTACGGGGTTCCTCTTTCAGCCGTGTCCAACGGTAAGTATAGACTGTGTATAAAAACGCCAATCACGCCGGGCGGCGATGTGCGTTTTTGCGTTTTGTTCTACACTGGCTCAAAACCAGAGGAGGAATGTATGAAGGTCAACGATCGGGTAACCGTTAAAACGGACGGTGGGCCGCGCCGCCCGGGTGTGGTGCTGGCAATT
Organism: Enterobacter sp. DNB-S2; assembly: GCF_019443845.1. NCBI lineage: Bacteria > Pseudomonadati > Pseudomonadota > Gammaproteobacteria > Enterobacterales > Enterobacteriaceae > Enterobacter > Enterobacter sp. DNB-S2. Next base: position 3,564,911 of record NZ_CP050520.1, on the reverse strand, counting down.
GAAGAGTTTAGCGAAGGCACAATGTACCTGGTATCGCTTGAAGACTACCCGCTCGGCATCTGGTTTTTTAACGAACTGGGGCATCCGGACGGTATTTTTGTCGAGAAGGCGGAGTAGCACGGCGTCGGGTAGCACATCGCGTGCCCGACAACCTTTCCAGAAGCAAAAATCTCTGGCCAGGCCAGAGATCAAAGGTAGGGTGCACAGGTCTTAAGCGACTAACGCATGTTGACGAAAATCCCGTTCGTCACATTATCGGTCAGGCGTACCACGTGGTAGATCACTTGCTTATTATGCGTTTTAATTTTCCTTTTAATATTTCCTTTGTGTGACGAAACGGTTTTCGCTTTAATATTCATCTGGTCAGAGATCTGAATAGTTCCTTGTCCCGCCATCCACATTCGCAGCATACTTGATTCAGTCCTGCTTAATGATAGGGTGGGTAAGTTAACCGCTCCTACATTTTTAACTTCTTTATTCAAATAATCACCCAGAATGTCATCCAGCGACTCGGGTTTAATCGATTTAGAACTGATCAATAAATTTTTACGGACCAACAAATACTCATCGAAATGGATATTCGCGATCGCCATAAAAACAATAAACAGGGTTTTTGGATGCTGATTAATGATTTGCTTAATGTGCTGACTGTTGGCTGGATCGTGAATGAAACAGTCCTCATTAATAAACACCACGCCTGGTTTTAGTTCGTCACAAGCGGCTGCGAGTTCGTCAACGGTGTGTGCATCGTTGATGTCTCTCTTTCTTACCCCTCTGCTTGCCAGGTACCCGGTTAACCCTAGCCGGGTGTAGCTGCATAAATCCATAATGATCGTTGACATGGCATACCCTCACTCAATGCGTAACGATAATTCACCATCTGCCTGAGAGCTCAAAACAGCCATACGGGATGGAAAAAAATAATAAACCTGTGAGCATGACAAAGACTTTCAGGCGGACTCACTATCCCGTAAAGTTACGTATAATTTGCCAGGAATCTTCTTAAAGTAAAGTAAATATTAAGTATTGTGAGATGGTTAGAAACAATTAAACCGCGTCAGATATATCCTGGAAGATGTTTTACGCGTTTTATTTTAGGAATATCCTCAGAAAGACAATAGCAACAGTGAGGGCTATTATTTGCGTGGCAGCTCGCTGACAATATCCGCTAACAGGTTGAATATCTCGCCGAATAAATGTTCACAGAAGGGAGCGATAAGTGGCATCAGTAATGACATTAATAAAATCCCAACCGTCAGCGTCAGCGGAAAACCAATGACAAACACCGAAAGCTGCGGCGCCATTCGGTTGAGTAAACCTAACGCCAGGTTGACGGTCAGCAGCAGGGTGATGATCGGCAGCGCCAGCATTAGCCCTTTGAGGAAAATCAGCCCCGCAGCGCGAGTAAGCGCGAGAAAAGCGTTGCTGTTCACCGGATTTTCACCAATCGGCAGCGTATGGAACGTATCCACCAGCATGGAGATAAGCCAGAGATGGCCGTTGAACGACAGGAACAGCAGCATGGCGAGCAGATCGATAATACGCGCCAGCACGGGCATGTTGAGATGACTGCCAGGGTCAACAAACGTGGCGAACGATAGCCCCATCTGCAGGCCGATCAGTTCCCCTGCGGTACGCACCGCGGCAAAGGCGAGCTGCATGGTAAAGCCGACGGCGACGCCAATCATCACCTGCTGCAGGGCCACCCACACCGCGTTCGCCGAGAAGATCGGAATATCCACGGGGGGAAGAGAGGGCGCGACGATAATGGAGATGATAATGCCCAGCCCCACCTTGACGCGCTTGGGTATCGATTTCTCACTGAGAATCGGGGCGGTGGATATCAGCGCCATGATGCGCAGCATCGGCCAAAAATAGACGCCGAGCCACTGAACCCACTGGTCGCTGGTGAAGTGCAGCATCGTCAGGTCAGCCGATGATGTACGGCAGATTGGTAAACAGGTTGCGCATATAGTCCAGCAACAGGTTCAGCATCCACGGCCCGGCCACGATAATCGCCACGAACACGGCGATGATTTTCGGGATGAACGACAGCGTCATTTCGTTAATCTGCGTGGCGGCCTGCAGGATACTGATAATCAGACCGGTAACCAGCGCGACAAGTAGCAGCGGCGCGGCAACGGCAATCGCGATTTTCATCGCTTCCGTGCCCATCATCATGACCGATTCGGGTGTCATTGCCGTTCCTTAACTGTAGAAACTCTGCGCCAGCGAACTGACCAGCAGCTGCCAGCCGTCGACCAGTACAAAGAGCATGATCTTAAAGGGCAGGGCAATGGTCGCGGGCGGCACCATCATCATCCCGAGCGCCATCAGGACGCTGGCGATCACCAGGTCGATAATCAGGAACGGAATAAAGATGGTAAAGCCAATCTGGAACGCGGTTTTCAGCTCGCTGGTGACATAGGCAGGCAGAAGAATACGCATTGGCACCGCTTCCGGTCCCTGCATCTCGCCGGTGTTGGACAGGCGGGCAAAGAGGGCCAGGTCGGCTTCGCGCGTCTGGCGCAGCATAAATTCCCGCAGCGGCTGCGCGCCTTTATCCAGCGCCTCCTGCATGGAGATTTTGTCTTCGCTGAACGGCTGATAGGCGTCGGTATAAATCTTATCGATCACCGGCGACATAATGAAAAAGGTCAAAAACAGCGCCAGCCCCAGCAGAACCTGGTTTGGCGGCGCGGAAGGGGTTCCCAGCGCGTTTCGCAGCAGACCAAAGACGATGATGATGCGGGTAAAGCTGGTCATCATCAGCAGGATGGCCGGAATAAACGTCAGCGAGGTGATGAAGACCAGCGTCTGCACCGGAAGCGACCAGCTTTGTCCGCCGCCCGCGAGAGGGGTGGAGACCAGACCGGGCAGCTGTGCATAGACCGCGGGAGCAAACAGGCCAACGCCCGCAAGCGTCAGGGATAACAAACGGCGCATCAGGATCTCCCGGAACGCTTAAGCAAACTCTTCATGACGGACTGAAAATCCGCAGGGGCGTCTGCGCGCTCGTCCACCACAACAGGGGCGGGCGGCAGCTTATGTAATACGCTGATGTTTGAGGCCGTGACGCCCAGGACCAGGCGCGCATCGTCTACCTCGACGATGACCACGCGCTCGCGTGGACCCAGCGTGGTGCTGGCGCTGACCTTCAGGCCGCGGGCACCGGCGGTTTTACCCGCCAGGCCAAAGCGCTTCGCCAGCCAGGCGGCGATAAGAATAAAGGCAATAATACCGAACAATGCCCCGCTCACCTGGAGCAGAGGCGAGCCGGGAACGGCAGAAGGCTGTGATATTGTTGCCTGGGTTTTCATGCTTAACGGCTCAGACGACGCATACGTTCAGACGGGGTAATGATGTCGGTGATGCGTACGCCGTATTTATCGGCAACCACCACCACTTCACCCTGGGCAATCAGATAACCGTTGATCAGAATATCCAGCGGCTCGCCGGCCAGACCGTCAAGGGCCACCACGGAACCCTGCGTCAGGCGCAGCAGCTCTTTAATGGTCATGCGGGTGCGTCCCAGCTCAACGGTCAGCTTAACCGGGATATCCATAATCAGGTCGATGTCCTGCAGCGTGCCGCTGACGTCACCGCCGCCGAGCTGCTGGAATACGGCATCCGCTGCACTTTTGGCCGGGGGTGCTTTTTGCTCGTTTAACGCGTCAGCCCACAGATCGTCCAGTGCTCCGCTGTTCTCATCGGACGGATTGTTCATGTCACTCATTTGGGCTGTTCCTCATTCAGCGAATTCAAAATCGGGTTGATCAAGTGCTCAACGCGTAACGCATACTGACCGTTAATCGTGCCGTACTGGCTTGTCAGCACGGGGACACCATCCACATGGGCAATAATGCGGTCGGGTTTTTCTATCGGCAAAACATCACCGGGTTGTAATTTCAGGATCTGAGATAACCGCAGCGGGATATCGGCGAAGCTCGCCACCAGCTCAAGCTGCGAATGCTGGACCTGGCGGACCAGGTTTTCACGCCAGTTCTGGTCTTCGTTGCGGGAGTTCTCCAGCGGCGGGTTCACCAGCAGCTCGCGCAGCGGTTCGATCATGCTGAACGGCAGGCAGATGTTGAACTCGCCGGTCAGGTTACCGATCTCCACGTGGAACGGCGTGTTAACGACGATATCGTTCGGGGAGGAGGTGATATTGGTAAATTTCACCTGCATCTCAGAACGGACGTACTCCACTTCCAGCGGGTTAATCGCTTTCCACGCGTCGCTGTAAGATTCCAGCGCCAGCTTCAGCATGCGGTTAATGACGCGCTGTTCGGTATGGGTGAATTCACGACCTTCTACTTTGGTCGGGAAACGCCCGTCGCCGCCGAACAGGTTATCCACCGCGATGAACACCAGGCTTGGCGAAAACACCACCAGACCGGTGCCGCGCAGCGGCTTCAGATGAATCAGGTTAAGGTTGGTTGGCACCGGCAGGTTGCGGGCAAACTCATGATACGGCTGAATGCGGATCGCACCCACCGTAATATCCGGGCTACGACGCAGCAGGTTAAACAGCCCCATACGGAACTGACGTGCAAAACGTTCGTTAATGATCTCCAGCGCCTGCAGACGTTCACGTACCACGCGACGCTGGGTATTCGGGTCATAGGGACGAATATCGCTATCGCCGCCAATACCCGGTTTAGGATCATCATTGTTATCGCTGTCGCCGTTGAGCAGCGCATCGATTTCTGCCTGAGAAAGAATACTGTCGCCCATGTCGTTACCGCAGAATGAATGCTGTATACAGAACGTCAGTGACTTCCTGCTTAGGTTGGCCGTTTACCAGCGGGGTCGCCAGCGTTTGTTTAATGGCGTCGACCAGCTTTTGCTTACCCACATCGGTAGCCAGCGCCGAAGCGTCCTGACGAGAGAACAGCAGCAGAAGGCGGCTACGCACTTCAGGAAGGTAATCGTTCAGACGTGAACGGGTGGCTTCATCTTTCAGGCGCAGCGTAATGCCAACGTAAAGCACGCGATCCGCATCACCCAGATTGACGGTGAAGGTATCCAGCGGGAAGAACACTGGAGCCGGCGGAGGAGGTGCTTCAGCTTTGGCTGCAGCGGTGGTCGGTTCCTGCTGCATACGCCAGTAACTATAGCCCGCGGTAGCGCAGGCGGCGAGCGTGATCAACACCAGCAGCGGGATCCAGATGGAACGCTTACTTTTTTTGGTGATAGCGGAGTCAGTCATCTGATACGAGCTTCCTGTTTCGGTACAGCTTAATAAGGTGATTATCCCGTGTCCTGCTGTCGTCAAAGCGTGGAAAAGACGGGGATAATCACGCTACCTCTGGCGTTTAGGCGAAGATGTCTACGGCACTGTTACCGCGCGCTGCGGACTGCAGGGCGGCAGGAACAGGGAGTAACTCATCGCTCTCTTCATTAAAACCGCCGGTGTTGCCGGAACGCGAAGCCTGGTGCTGCTGCTGGGATGAAGACTGCTGCTGCCCGGCGAAGCTCTCGCTGCTGACGCTGCTCTGCGCAAGCTGAATGCCGTTTTCCGCCAGTGAGGTCCGCAGTACCGGCAGCGCGGCTTCCAGTGCCGCACGGACGTGGCTGTGCGCAGAGACCATCTGCAGCTGGGCCTGGTTATCATCCAGCTTAAGCGAAATTTGCACCTGACCCAGATCTTCCGGGTGCAGGCGCAGCTCTGCTGTCTGCTGGCCCTGCTTAGTGAACAGGGTGATGTGCTGGCTCAGGGACTGCTGCCATTCGTGGGTCCCCAGAGGCTGGCTTAACACCGGCGCGGGGGCGACGGTGGTGGCCGTCTGACTGGTCGCATGGCTGGACATAATCGGTGCAAGGGTGGCCGTTGGTGATGATGAAGAGGACGAACTGGCGAGCTCCTGCTTCTCTGCCGCCGCGGCTACGGCCGGTGTAGCAGGCGCGTTGCCCTGCAGGGCCGGCTCGTTATTTTTCACCTGGTTCTGATAAGGCGTAGAACTCTGCCCTTTATCGTGGCTTCCCGCAGACGCGTTCAGGGACGGTTGGCCCGCGCCGTTTGAAAGCGTCGCGGAATTCAGCGTTGAGGTGGCGGAAACGCCCTCGCTGCCTGCCGCGCGAGAGGCGGTAGTTTGCTGCTGGTGCGGCAGCATCGCCATCAGGGCGCTTAATCCGGCCAGCTCTTCTTCGCTCAGCTCGCTTTTACCGTCATCTTTGCTGTTCGCCGCATTGAGCGTCTTCAGCGCGTCGCCCTTAGACAGCGGCACCAGCCCGGAAACCAGCGTATCAAGCGACGTGACGGGCGACGTTTCATCGCCGTTCAGCGCGGTCTGGCGCGAGAGCAGGTCGGCAATTTTGGCCTGCAGGGTGGTATCCCCTTTGGCGTCCTGAGCCACTTTTGACAGTTTACTGCCGGCGGCTTTCAGGTCAGCCAGGGTCAGCGGCGCATCTTTGCCCTTACCCGTTGCGTCCGAGAGGGCGCCCGCCAGCAGAGAGAGAAAGTCCTGTGCACCGTCGGTGCCTTTCCCCGTTTGCGTGCCGCCTGACAGGTCGCTGTCGCTCATCAGCAGTTGTTGCAGTGTGATCATTCCGGTTTCCTCATTGATGCGCGCTGGGCAAACTCATCCATTTTCTTCTGATCCAGACGGTTTTCCGCCAGGGTCGTTGCCGCGATCTGTCGGTCCTGTAAAGTCTGCCAGGCCTGCAGTCGCTGCTTCTTCTCGCGCCAGAAATTCAGCGCGGTATCGACTTTCTGGGTCCACTGGTTAAGCTGCTGGCGATGCTGATCTATCGCCTTCTCCAGCGTCTGGATAAACTGCTGATAGTTAATCCAGCGCTGGCTGCCAATGCCCTGTGTCATATCGGTATTGAGGTTGGTGCGATATTCATGCTGATAGTCGATCAACATCTTCAACTGTTCTTCAGCCTGCTGGCACCCGCGTCGCATTGCGCCTAGCTGCAATGCGGCATCATCAACTTCTTTTTCAGCCAGATCTTTCAGCGTTGATAACGCGCTGTTTTGCGCCATGACCTTCGCCCTCCACCTGTGTTACACCTGCGGGAAAATCAGCTCCAGTGCCTGAATTGAATCTTCCCAGTCGGCGCGTTCAAAAATGCCTTGTTGCAAAAATGCCTCCAGCTGCGGCCACAGGCTAATCGCCTTGTCGAGCATCGGGTCGCTGCCTTTGGCATACGCCCCCACGCTGACCAGATCGCGGTTGCGCTGGAAGCTGGAAAGCAGTTGTTTGAAGTTACGCACGCGGGCGTAGTGCTTCTCGGTTATCAGCGCCGTCATTGCGCGGCTGATAGAGGCTTCAATATCGATGGCCGGGTAGTGCCCGGCTTCGGCCAGACGGCGCGACAGCACAATATGACCGTCAAGGATCGCGCGCGCGGAGTCGGCAATCGGGTCCTGCTGGTCATCGCCTTCCGTCAGTACCGTATAGAACGCGGTGATGGAGCCGCCGCCGCTGATGCCGTTCCCCGCGCGTTCCACCAGCGCAGGGAGTTTGGCGAATACCGAAGGCGGGTAGCCTTTGGTCGCCGGTGGCTCACCGATGGCCAAGGCGATTTCACGCTGCGCCATCGCGTAACGGGTCAGGGAATCCATGATCAGCAGCACGTGCTTGCCGCGGTCACGAAAATCTTCGGCGATACGGGTGGCATACGCGGCACCCTGCATGCGCAGCAGCGGCGACACGTCTGCCGGTGCGGCGATCACCACCGAGCGGGCGCGGCCTTCCGCACCCAGAATGTTTTCAATAAAGTCTTTTACTTCACGACCACGTTCGCCGATCAGCCCCACGACGATCACGTCGGCCTGGGTATAGCGCGCCATCATGCCGAGCAGGACGGATTTACCTACGCCTGAGCCGGCGAACAGGCCCATACGTTGTCCACGTCCCACGGTCAGCAGGGCGTTAATCGGGCGCACGCCGGTATCCAGCACATGCTCGATAGGGGTACGCTGCAGGGGGTTGAACGGTTGGGTGATCAGCGCGCCGGTTTCGGTGGTGTCCGGGGAGGGCAGTCCGTCGAGCGGTTTCCCGCTGCCGTCCAGCACGCGGCCCAGCAGGGCAGGACCGAGCGGCAGCTGTTTCCCGCTTTGCAGCCCATCGCCAGAAATGTTTTTGGCATACACGCGCGCGCCGGGCAGAATGCCTTCCACCTCTTCAAGCGGCATCAGGAACAGGCGCTGGCCGTTAAATCCGACCACTTCGCTTTCAACTTCACGCGTTTCCAGACCATCCTGACGCTCAATGACGCAGGTCGCGCCCAGCGGAAGCTGCAGGCCGGTGGCTTCGAGAACCAGGCCGGTGGCGCGCGTCAGTCGCCCATAACGACGAACAGATGGCAGTTGCGCCATCTTCGTCTCAAAGTTGTCGAGCGTGGTGAGCCAGCGGGTGAGGCGCGCGGTCATCAGACGACTCCCGGTGCCGCCAGGCGGCACAGTTCCTGCCAGCGGGTGGCGACGCTGGCATCCAGATCGCCTTCATCGGCAGAGACTTTGCAGCCGCCGTGATGTAGCGACGGGTCGCCGCGCAGACGCCAGCCGTGCAGGTTAAGCGTCGCGCCCAGGCTCTCTTCAACGCGCTGCAGGTCGTCCGGATGGACGCGCAGCTGAGGTTTCCCGCTGAACAGCGGCTCCTGCTGAAGCAGACCCTGAATTTGTTTGATCAGCGCGGTGTTATCCACCACGGGCGTCTGGCCGATGACCTGACGCGCGGCTTCCAGCGCCATCTGCATCAGTCGCGAGGCAATCACGCTGTCCAGCGCGTCCAGGGTGTGTTGGAACTCGCTGACCAGCTGCTGCATGCGGGCATGGATTGGCGCCTGCTGCTGGCGCGCCTGATCGATACCGTGCTCTAACCCTTTCGCCAGACCTTCCTGATACCCCTGCTCGTGGCCTTTCTGTCGGCCTTCGTTCAGACCGGCGTTATAGCCCTGCTCGTGCGCCTGCATTTGCAGCTGCGCCAGCATCTGGGCCTGCTGCTCCTCTTCGGTCAGCTCGGGCTGCTCGACGTCCGGGTCAAGCTCTTCGGTTGCGATGACGGCCGGCGTGAACTCGGAGAGGGGAGGCGCCAGATCGTCCGGCGTCCAGCGCTTCCAGGGCAGCTCATTAGACATAGGTGTCGTCTCCGCTGCCAATCACCATCTCGCCGGTTTCCGCCAGACGACGAACAATAAGCAGAATGGCTTTCTGTTCGTTTTCCACCTGAGACAGACGAACCGGGCCGCGGTTGGCAAGGTCGTCGCGCAGGATATCGGCCGCACGCTGAGACATGTTGCGCAGGAACTTCTCGCGCAGCGGCTGCTCGGCACCTTTGAGGGCGATAAGCAGCGACTCGGAATCCACTTCCTGGAGCAGGCGCTGGATGCTGCGGTCGTCCACTTCGACGAGGTTTTCGAACAGGAACATCTCGTCGATGATTTTCTGTGCCAGCTCGCCGTCGAATTCGCGAACCGCCGTAATGACGGCCTCTTCCTGCTGCGTTTTCATCAGGTTGATGATTTCCGCCGCCGTTCTCACGCCGCCCATTTTGCTGCGCTTGAGGTTTTGACCGTCGAGCAGGTTGTTCAGCACTTCGGTCAGCTCCGCCAGCGCGGCCGGCTGGACGCCGCCGAAGGTCGCGATACGCAGCATCACATCGTGACGCAGGCGCTCTTCGAACAGGGCCAGAATATCGGCCGCCTGACCACGTTTGAGGTGGACAAGGATGGTGGCGATAATCTGCGGGTGCTCGTCGCGGATAAGGTCGGCGGCGCTCTGCGGCTCCATAAAGTTGAGCGTTTCGATACCGCTGGCGGTATCGCGCGTTTCCAGAATGTCTTCCAGCAGGCTGGAGGCACGCTCTTCGCCCAGCGCCTTGACCAGCACGGAGCGCAGGTAGTCGTTGGCGTTAATGTTGAGCGCGGCAAACTGTTCAGCTTCCTGTTCAAACTCTGCCAGCACTTCGGTCAGCTGCTTGTTGGAGATCTGACGCACGTTGGCCATGGCCGCACTGAGAATTTGCACTTCTCGCTGGGAGAGGTGTTTAAACACCTCTGCCGCACGATCTTCGCCAATGGTCATCAGCAGGATGACGCTTTTATCGGTGCCCGTAAGCGTATTACTCATGTTCGTTACCCATCCACTGGCGGATGACCAGCGCCACGACGCGCGGATCGTTATCTGACATTTCGCGAATGCGCTGGCTCATGACCTCAGCGCCCATGCGCTGGTTAGCACGACGCTGCTGTATCTGTTCATCTTTGCTGAGGCGCACTTCAACCGCTTCTTCCGTTTCCTGACGCGTGTTCATCTGTTCGCGAGCCGCTTTCTCGGCTTCAGCACGGCGCTGGAGCTGCGGACGAACGCCCTTACGCCACAGCAGCCACGCGACAATCAGCACCAGCAGCCAGCGTCCTGCGGACATCAGCTGGTCGATAAACGCCTGCTGTTGCCAGAACGGCAGTTCACCGCCGGTCTCATCAACCGAGTTGAACGGTGAGTTCACCACGTTGAGGGTATCGCCGCGCTTCTCGGAGTAACCCATCGCTTCACGGGTCAGGTTTTCAATCTGCTTCATCTGCTCGGCAGTCAACGGCAGCGGTTTGCCGTCCGCCAGCGTTTTGTAGTTCACCACTACCGCAACGGAAAGACGCTGAATATCGCCCACGTTCAGTTTAGTGTGGCGAATCGTCCGATCCACTTCGTAGTTCGTGGTTTCGTTACGGCTGCTGGTGCGCGGACCGGCGTTATTGGTCGTTGAGGTGGTCTGCTGATTATTTTGCTGACCGTTCTGCTGATTGGCCGGCGGCGTAGAAATCGGTGCCGCGTTAGCCGGGGCAGGCTGGTTAGACAGCGCGCCCGGCACGCCGCCCGGGTAGGCACCGCCGACCTGCTCGTTCGAATTGATCTGGCGTGAACGCATCACCGCCTGAGCCGCATCGCCGTTCGGGCTGTACTGCTCTTCAGTTTGTTCTTTGTTCGCGAAGTCGATCTGTGCGGTTACCTGCGCGTGCACGTTGCTGTTACCCACGACCGGGCCGAGGATGGCTTCAATACGGCGCTGGAGTCGGCTTTCGACATCGGCGGCATACTTCAGCTGCGCATCATTCAGATCGCGACCGGCGGTATTGGACTGCGTCAGCAGGTGACCGCTTTGGTCAACCAGCGTTACGTTACCCGGCGGCAGACCGGCGACGGCGCTGGAAACGAGGTGCGTCACCGCGCTGATTTGCCCTTCGTCCAGCGCGCGGCCAGGTTCAAGGTTCACGGTAACGGAAGCTGAAGGTGATTTCTGTTCGCGGACAAATAAAGAAGGTTTAGGCATCGCCAGGTGCACGCGGGCACTTTTCACCGGGCCTAATGTTTCAATGGTGCGGGCCAGTTCACCTTCCAGCGCACGCTGGTAGTTCACCTGCTCGCTGAACTGGCTGATACCGAATTTTTCCTGATCCAGCAGCTCAAAGCCAACCGCACCGCCCTTCGGCAGCCCCTGCTGAGCCAGACGCAGACGCAGTTCGTGCACCTTATCAGCCGGGACCTCCAGCGCACCGCCATTATCGGCAAAGCGATAAGGGATGTTCATCTGGGTCAGCTGGGTGACGATGGCACCGCCATCCTGATCGGAAAGATTGCTGTAGAGCGTCCGGTAATCAGGGCTTTTCGCCCACAGGACCATCGCTACAAGGATCGCAATTGCGGCAGCGCCTGCCACGATCAACGGGATTTTAGGATTCGCGCGAAGGCGGTTCATCCACTCGAGTGATTTATTCTGCGGCGCTGTCGATGCTGTTGCACTCATTGCGCACCTCTTAAATCCTGGTGGTTTACGTTATTCGTGTAGAGAAACAAAACTGACTCCCGGGTCGGCAAACACGACAAAAGTTCCATATTGATGGCCCTGCCATTATTTGATGATTCGTGATTTTCTATGCGTCAAATAACCTGGTTTTTTCATGCTATTTACCGCCATTATCTTATTGACAAGCTGTTAGTCTTGACCGCGTAAAAAACCATCCAGGGGAGAGTCATGGCTATACAGGGCATTGAAGGGGTAATCAGTCAGTTGCAGGCAACGGCGATGACGGCCCGTAATCAGAATGTGGCAGATCAGCAGCCGAGCATCAGCTTCGCGGGGCAACTGCATGCCGCTCTTGACCGTATCAGTGATACCCAGACCGCAGCACGCACTCAGGCAGAAAAGTTCACCCTCGGTGAGCCGGGCGTGGCGCTGAATGATGTGATGACCGATTTGCAAAAAGCCTCGGTTTCCCTGCAGATGGGGATCCAGGTGCGTAACAAGCTGGTGTCTGCGTATCAGGAAGTCATGGGGATGCAGGTTTAATACCTCTCGATCTTCGCTGGCAGCCGCAGCGCTTTAATGCCACAATATTTTTTTCTTCGAATGCAGGAAAGATGATGAAAAAAATAGCAATTGCTGGCGCGCTGCTGGCACTGACCGGGTGCGTTCAGGTCGATAACTATAACGACGTGATCAAGCATCCTGTCCCGGCGCATCTGGCGGGATACTGGCAGTCGAAAGGGCCGCAGAGCAACATGGTCAGCCCGAAGGCGATTGCCACGCTGGTGGTGACGGAAGAGGGCGATACGCTGGACTGCCGTCAGTGGCAGCGCGTGATTGCCGTGCCGGGTAAAATCATGCTGCGTTCAGACAGTTATTACAACGTGACGCGTAAGCTGGATATCTATCCGCTGGAGCGCGATGGCTCGACGCTGGAGTATGACGGGCTGGAGCTGCAGAAAGTCGACCGTCCAACGGCTGAGTGTGCTGATTACCTGAGCAAGAATCCGCTCGAGAGTAAACTACCCTAAGGGTAAACGCAAAACGGCAACCTCGTTGCCGTTTTTGGTGTTTGCGCCCTCTCCCTGTGGGAGAGGGACGGGGTGAGGGCATCAGGCCGCACGTTTCCCGTTCTACAGCGCATCCTCTATCACCCAAACGCTGACGCTTCCCCCATTACAGGTAAACGTCCCTTCGCCATCCGCCGCCGTGGTGATGGTTTCTTCGCGATTGCCGAGAAAATCCCGCCACGTTTTGTTGCCGTAGTTTTCCCCAAGACAAATCACTTTTTCACCATCATCCCCGTTCGACATCACCACCACGCAGCCGGGATCGTCATCGGTGCCGCTGCGGCTGAAAGCGATGCAGTTAGGATGGTCGAAAAACAGCGTTTGCACGCCGTGGGCAAAACGCTGGCGCGCGAGGATCAGCTCGTGAAGCTGCACAATGACCGGCATATCAATATGGTACGTTTCACCGTCGCCTCCCGCGTCGTCATAGCTGGCGCCGAAGAGATCCGGATAAAAGACGCTCGGCACGCCATTTTCCCGCAGCAGGATCAGCGCGTACGCCAGCGGTTTAAACCAGGCTTCGACCGGTGCTTCCAGCGCCTGCAAAGGCTGGGTGTCGTGGTTCGCGACGAGGGTGACCGCATGAAACGGATCGGCTTCCACCAGGGTACCGGTGAAGATTTGGCTCATGTCGTAATCCCGGCCCTGACGTGACGCCTCGTGGAATTTCATCTGCAGAGGGGCATCAAACAGCATGGTTTTGCCTTCGACCTGGTCGATATAGGCCTGAAGTTTATCCACCTCATGGGACCAGTATTCCGCCACGATAAACAGCGGCTGGTCGGCGACTTCCTGGACGTGCTCAATCCACTCCTTGTAAAACCAGGCGGGAATATGCTTGACGGCGTCCAGACGAAAACCGTCGCAGCGCGTCTGTTCCATGACCCAGCGGGCCCAGTATTTGATCTCCTCGGTCACGGCGTGATTGCGAAAGTCGATATTTTCGCCCATCAGGTAGTCGAAGTTGCCCATCTCATCATCAACCTGATCGTTCCAGCCTTCGCCGGTGTAGTCGTTGACGATTTTAAAGATGCCATCTTCATCGGGGTTTTCAATATGGTCGACGCCGCTGAAGCATTTGTAGTCCCAGATAAACTGTGAGTACTGCCCGGCCCGGGCTGGGAAGGTGTAGCGAGTCCAGGCTTCGCATTCAATGACCTCGTCATCGATTTGCGTGCGGTCCTGTTCGTTCACGCGCTGAACGCGCACGGGCTCTTTTTCATCGGCGCCCATTTTGTGGTTGACCACCACGTCCAGCAGAACGGCAATGTCGTTGCTTTTAAGGGCATCAATAGCCTCCAGCAGCTGCGCCTTGTCGCCGTATTTCGTGGCGATACTGCCTTTCTGGTCAAATTCGCCAAGATCGAACAGGTCATAGGTGTCATAGCCGACAGAATACCCGCCGGATGCCCCTTTACAGGCGGGCGGCAGCCAGATCATGTTGATGCCGATTTCGTTAAGATTGGGAGCTAACGCCGTGACCTCTCGCCACAATTCACCGCCAGCAGGGTAGTACCAGTGAAAACATTGTAACAGGGTGGGGTTTTTCATCATCCTTGCTCCAGAAGCCATTGGCAGACTTCTGGAGTATGGATGAAGAAATCATAGTTGTGTGTCGCGGGTAAAACTTTCTGGATAAAGAATATTCCCTGACAGCTTTCCATAGGTAGACGTGATGGATTGCTGTTTACCGGTTTGATCAATCAGATTGCGCAGTTCGTCCATCCGGACTTTCAGCAGTGCCTTTAGCGCATTCTCATTTTCAAGGATCATTTCCAGCAGCGCACGCGCTTGCTCAACCTGAGCCGGAGGGCATGACATGATGGGTGTCTGCGAAATTTTTTCCACCAGTTGAACGTAATGCATTTCCTGCTCGATAAGCGCATCCCATTGACCAGAATGTGCGAGATTTAGCATAGCAATGCTCTGAGCATGTAACGCCTGCCAGTGGCTAAGCGCAGCGCTGGGATTATTCATCAAAATTATCCTGAAATAGAGGACGCATTGGGGCCGATTTGCTTCCACGCATCCGCAATGTTGTTTAATAAACCCTCGACTTCAACAATTGCGTCTACGTCGTTACTGACATTCGCCAGCAACAAACGTCGAACCATATATTCATACAAGGAGGCAAGATTACCGGACAATTCGCTCTCAACCTCCATGTTCAGTCCTGCTTTCAAACCGTTGTCGATGATGTTGATGGCCTTGGATAAGGCTTCGCCTTTCTCTCGAATTTGTCCGGCTTCCATGAACAAACGCGCGCGAACAAGGGCGCTATGCGCCCCGTCGAACAACATGACAATCAGCTGGTGTGGACTGGCATTCATGACTGCGCTTTCTACTCCTATCTGCTGATAGGATTGAACACCAGAGGTCTTATACATATCCACTCCTGAAGGCTACGACTACTTTTGTGAGAACTGTTGGGTCAGGTAGTTGGCTGTACTGGTCATTTTGGTGACTAATACGTCCAGACTGGTGAACTGGGTTTTGTAACGCGCCATGGTGGCTTCAATTTGAGCATCCATGGCATCGTAACGTTCGCCCAGCGTTTTCAGCGTTTTGTTGATCCCGTCTTTCGCGTTCTGGATCACCCCGGCGCTGCCGGTACTGGTGCTGAGCATGGTGGTCAGCGTGTTGTTCATCTGGGTCGCCATACCGGTTTTCTTTCCGTCACCGACAAAATACTGCTGTACGGCGTTCGGGTTGTCGGTCAGCGCTTTTTTCAGCTTATCGGTGTCGACTTTCAGGTTACCGACGGTACCGTCCGAGCCTTTCACCGGATCCTGGGTGATCCCCAACTGGGCCATGATCTGAATGGAGCCGGCCTGCACTTCGGTCAGCAGGCCGCGCAGCTGGGACTGAACCCCGCGCACGTTCGCATCACCGACCAGCGCACCGTTGCTGGTAGACTGGCTGCCGGCGCCTGCATCAACCGGAACATACTTCGTCAGGCTGTTAATGGTGGACTGCAGCGAGTTATACGCCGTGACCCAGTCGGTGATCGCCTTCTGGTTCGCATCCGTTGCGCGAGTCACCTCCAATGTTTCATCTGCCTTGCTTTCTGCTTTCAGCGAGAAAGTCACGCCAGGCAGGGCATCGGTAATGGTATTCGTCTGGCGCTCAATCGAAATGCTGTTCACTACCACAATTGCGTTTTGAGCTCCGGTGTTCACCGTCAGCGCGCCCGTTTTGGTGGTTGAATCATAACCAATGGCGCCTTGCAGCTTGGCGTCGCCGGTAACGTTGATGGTCATCGCACCATCCGTACCGGTGGTTTTAGATGACAGCATCAGGCGGTAATCACCGTCTTTCGCTTTAATGACGCTGGCGGTGACGTTGCCGTTCGCTTTATTAATGGCGCTCGCGATCCCGGCCAGCGACGTATCGCCATCCGCCAGGGTGACCTCTAAAGGCGTTTTCGTGCCCGGCTGGGTGATGGTGATTTTACGCGTTGTACCTGTCGTATCGCCCAGCAGATCCGTGTTGTTTGCATAAGAGCCGGTAGTGAGTGCCTGTGCCTTTGCAACCTGGTTGACGTTGACAACAAAGGAACCCACGGACGCGTCTGCCGTTGTCGTGGCGGTAAAGGCCGTGTTGGTGCTGCTAACGGACGTTGAGTTCCAGGTGGTTGCTTTACCCAGTGCAGCGGTGGCAGTCTGCAGCGATGTCATGGCGCTCTGCAGTTTGCCGTAAGCGCTTAACTGTGCGTTATACGTTGATTGCTGGGAAGTAATCGTCGTCAGCTTGGTTTTCTCTGCCGCTTCCAACTGATTATATAAATCCCCGAGTCCTGCAGAACCTATCCCGAGGTTACTGATAGTAGCCATGCATATTTTCCTTAAAATACGAAAGTAGTTCAGGACTCTTATCGGCCTCTCAACGTAAAAGTTTACGATGGTGAGAAAAAAATAATCCGAAGAATAGACGCGTTCTGGCGGGGTAAATGAATGGATTGCACTTTAGGGACATTATCAGTGCATTAAAAACACGATTAAGTGTGTGCCTTTTTTGCCATCTCTTTGCGCGTTAAAAAAGCGCAAATAATAAGCCTCTTGCTGACCGTAATTGATTTTCTAAAAATAAAATGATTAATAATCAGTAGCTTGTATTTTTTTAAAAATTGATTCTAAAGTCTTTTGGGGACCCGTCGATAACCTTGTTGACGGTGAGAGACGCTGTGAGTGTTAGGCACCGGACCTAAAACCCAATTTTTGAAGGAAACAAAATTATGGCAGTTATCAATACTAACCTGATGTCCCTGACCACTCAGAACAACCTGAACAAATCTCAGTCTTCTCTGGGCACTGCTATCGAGCGTCTGTCTTCAGGTCTGCGTATTAACAGCGCGAAAGACGATGCTGCTGGCCAGGCGATTGCAAACCGCATGACCGCTCAGATCAAAGGGATGACCCAGGCTGCACGTAACGCCAACGACGGTATCTCCATGGCGCAGACTGCTGAAGGTTCCCTGAACGAAATCAACAGCAACTTGCAGCGTGTCCGTGAACTGGCTGTTCAGGCAAGCAACGGCACCAACAGCGCATCTGACCTGTCATCCCTGCAGGATGAAGTTAAAGCGCGTCTGGCTGAAATCAACCGCGTTGCAGGCAAAACTGACTTCAACGGCATCAAACTGCTGGACGGCACTGCTGGTACTGCTGGTAAAGTTAAAATTCAGGTTGGCGTAAACGACGGCGACACCATCGATCTGGACCTGAGCGGTGCTAAAGCTGACACCACTACTCTGGGCGTGAACGCTATCGACCTGACAGCAATGACCGCTACTGACCTGGACACCATCGACAAAGCTATTGCTAAAGTTGATACCGCTCGTTCCGGTCTGGGTGCTGTGCAGAACCGCTTCACTTCTGCAATCAACAACCTGAACAACACCTCTAACAACCTGTCTGCTGCTCAGTCCCGTATCCAGGACGCTGACTACGCAACTGAAGTTTCCAACATGTCCCGCGCGCAGATCCTGCAGCAGGCTGGTACTTCTGTTCTGTCTCAGGCAAACCAGGTTCCACAGACCGTTCTGTCTCTGCTGCGTTAATTTTACGCGTGAAACCCCGCTTCGGCGGGGTTTTTTTATCTCTGCTATTTGAGAATCCGCCTGTGAAACAAATCAGTGTCACTCAACCAAAGCTGGTCGCAGATTTTTCATGTGTCGGTGGGGAATGCCGTGAACATTGTTGTCAGGGCTGGACCATCGCGTTTGATAAATCCTCCGTTAATCGCTATCTGAACAGTAAAAATGCCGCTATTCGTCAGACGGCGAAAACGGCGATAAAAGTCACCAAAAAAAACTATGACCACTGGGGTGAAGTGATTTTCCATACGGAAAGTAAAAACTGCCCGTTTATGGATACGGAAAAACTCTGTTCTGTTCATAGCGCCATGGGCATCCAGGCCTTAAGCCCAACCTGTACGTCGTTCCCGCGGACAAACCGGGTCTATAAAAATGAAATCGAAAAATCGCTGAACCTCTCGTGTCCGGAAGTGACCCGACTTCTGTTGAACGATCGGGAGTCTATGTCGTTGATGGAATCTGTCATTGTTCAGCAGGACGTCAATAATGCGCCGATGATTGATTTGAAGGCAAAGGTCATCAATCTCTTCTGCCAGAATATTTTCAGCGTTGAGGGCGTCAGCGTTGAAGAACAGGTTTACGCCGTGGTGAAATTCCTCATGGTGGCTGAAAAGCTCGATAATCTCGAAGAGAATATCGGCACGCTCGAAACGGTCTATTTCTCGCTGGTTAACGAACTGGTGAGCGGTAAAATCAAAACGGAATTAGGCGGATTTAATCAGAACTACAGACTGAAATTCGCATTAATTTCGCTCATCCAGAGTTTCTTTACGAAGAAAACAGCCAGCCGCGGCGGCGCCGTGTTGAATCGTTATTTTTCTCAGCTTTATCAACAATTTGAGTCTGCGGGTGACACTGTGCCGGCAGAGAAAGTCATGGAGAACATCGAGTCCGTCTGGCGCGATGTGGCGGGCAGTTACCTGGCGACCAATGACCATTTGTTTAAGAACTTTTTTAAATACAAACTCTGGGAGCAGGGCTTCCCGCAGAACAATGGCCGCAGCATGTTGAATAACCTTTATTTAATCGTTGCGGAGTTCTATTTCCTTAAAACGTTACTTGCCGGTCAGGCGATCGTGGCGGGGAAAATTGAACAAGATAATATTATTGATGTTATTTACAGCTTCCACTCCCTTAGCCAGCATAATCAGGAAGCGGGAAAGCTCTTTCATCAACATATAGATAGCGTCAAACTGGGCGACGATCTTTCATTGTTACAACTGTTAATTTAGCCAGAAAAGTTGCCCCTGTTGTGGGCAACCTCAGAATAACCTCACTTTATCCCCCTTTTTCATCCAATTGAACGCCCTGCAGAATCGGATAATCATGCCGATAACTCAACTAACGCAGGGCTGTTTATCGTGAATTCACTCTATACCGCTGAAGGTGTAATGGATAAACACTCGCTGTGGCAGCGTTATGTCCCGCTGGTGCGTCACGAAGCATTGCGCCTCCAGGTGCGCTTGCCGGCGAGCGTGGAACTCGACGATCTGCTACAGGCGGGCGGTATCGGGTTATTGAATGCAGTTGACCGATACGACGCTCTGCAAGGAACGGCATTTACGACTTACGCAGTTCAGCGTATTCGTGGTGCGATGCTGGACGAGCTGCGCAGCCGCGACTGGGTGCCGCGCAGTGTTCGCCGCAACGCGCGCGAAGTGGCGCATGCGATGGGGCAGCTGGAACAGGAACTGGGACGTAACGCAACGGAAACCGAAGTGGCGGAGCGTCTTGGCATTGCTGTTGAAGAGTATCGTCAGATGTTGCTCGATACCAATAATAGCCAACTCTTCTCTTATGACGAGTGGCGCGAAGAGCATGGCGATAGCATCGAGCTGGTGACGGACGAGCACCAGCATGAAAACCCGTTACACCATTTAATGGAAGGGAATTTACGCCAGCGCGTCATGGAGGCTATTGAAGCTCTGCCTGAACGCGAACAGCTGGTATTGACCCTTTATTACCAGGAAGAGCTTAACCTCAAAGAGATTGGCGCTGTTCTGGAGGTGGGAGAGTCGCGGGTGAGCCAGCTGCACAGCCAGGCCATTAAACGCTTACGAACCAAGCTGGGTAAGTTATAGGTGATTGATTCACCTTAAAAATGCCGCACAACGTATTGACAACCAGGAGTTATCATGACGGTGCAGCAATCTAAAAGACGGCCTTTAAGCCGCTACCTGAAAGACTTTAAACACAGCCAGACGCATTGCGCCCACTGTAACAAGTTACTCGATCGTATCACGCTGGTTCGCCGGGGCGAAATCGTCAATAAGATTGCGATTTCGCGTCTCGACACGTTGATGGACGAAGCAGCATGGCTCGAAGAGCAAAAAGAGTGGGTGGCGCTTTGCCGTTTCTGTGGGGATCTCCACTGCAAAGAGCAAAGCGACTTCTTCGATATTATCGGCTTCAAGCAGTTCCTGTTTGAACAAACGGAGATGAGCCACGGCACCGTTCGCGAATATGTCGTTCGCCTGCGCCGCCTTGGGCAACATCTGACCGTAAACAACATTTCTCGCGATCTGCTGAAAACCGGTTATCTGGATGAAAATCTGGAGCCGTGGCTGCCTGCGACCAGCACCAACAACTACCGAATTGCGCTGCGCAAGTATGCTCAATACAAGGTACAAATGCCGGGTGCCATAAAGCAGAAAGCCCACGCCGGAACAACTTCTGATATATATTAAAAAAGAATAAGATGTAGCGCAGTCGCCTTTGACGTTGCAGGCGATTTCTCTACACTACGTAAAAATTCCACTATATCGGGGTATTTATGAAATTTGCACTTCTGGGTCGTCAGGCGCTGATGGGTGTTATGGCCGTTGCGCTGGTTGCGGGCATGAGCGTGAAAACGTTCGCCGCAGAAAACCTGCTGAATAAAGTAAAAGAGCGCGGTACGCTGCTGGTCGGGCTGGAAGGAACCTATCCTCCGTTCAGCTTCCAGGGCGATGACGGTAAGCTGACCGGTTTTGAAGTGGAGTTTGCTGAAGAGCTGGCGAAGCACCTCGGCGTTAAAGCGTCACTGAAACCGACCAAATGGGACGGTATGCTGGCGTCGCTGGATTCCAAACGTATTGATGTGGTGATTAATCAGGTGACCATTTCTGACGAGCGTAAGAAGAAATATGACTTCTCTACGCCGTACACCGTGTCCGGTATTCAGGCGCTGGTGAAGAAAGGCAACGAAGGCGGAATTAAAACTGCCGCGGACCTGAAAGGGAAGAAAGTCGGTGTCGGTCTGGGTACCAACTACGAAGAGTGGCTGCGCCAGAACGTGCAGGGCGTGGATATCCGCACCTATGATGATGACCCGACGAAATACCAGGATTTGCGCGTGGGCCGTATCGACGCCATTCTGGTTGACCGCCTGGCAGCGCTGGATCTGGTGAAGAAAACCAACAATACCCTGGCGGTAGCGGGTGATGCGTTCTCTCGTCAGGAATCAGGCGTTGCCGTTCGTAAAGGTAACGAAGACCTGGTTAAAGCGATTGATTCCGCGATTGCTGACATGCAAAAAGACGGCAGCCTGAAGGCGCTCTCCGAGAAGTGGTTCGGTGCAGACGTCACCAAATAAGCTTCTGCCGTAAAAAAAGGCGCTTTTAAAAGCGCCTTTTTTATTTCTTTCGCGTCTGCGTGCATAATGAAAAATATCACATTTTGTCAGAGTTACCGGAGAACCCATGTCACTACAGAATTTAACGCGCTTTCCCCGCCTGGAGTTCATCGGCGCGCCGACGCCGCTGGAGTACCTGCCGCGATTTTCTGATTATTTAGGGCGCGATATTTTTATTAAGCGTGATGACGTGACGCCGATGGCGATGGGGGGCAATAAGCTGCGCAAGCTGGAGTTTCTGGCGGCTGATGCACTGCGCGAAGGCGCGGATACGCTCATTACCGCCGGGGCTATCCAGTCCAACCACGTCCGTCAGACGGCGGCAGTGGCGGCAAAGCTCGGGCTCCACTGCGTGGCATTGCTGGAAAACCCGATTGGCACGCGGGCAGAAAACTATCTGACCAACGGTAACCGCCTGCTGCTGGATCTGTTTAACGTGCAGGTCGAAATGGTGGATGCGTTGACCGACCCGACCGCCCAGCTCGACGAGCTGGCGACGCGTCTGGAAGCGCAGGGGTTCCGCCCCTACGTTGTCCCCGTCGGCGGTTCGAACGCGCTGGGCGCGCTGGGGTATGTGGAAAGTGCGCTGGAAATCGCGCAGCAGTGCGAGGGCGCGGTAAGCCTTTCCTCCGTGGTTGTCGCGTCCGGCAGCGCGGGCACGCACGCCGGGCTGGCGGTGGGGCTCGAACAACTGCTGCCGGACGTCGAGCTGATTGGCGTGACGGTATCCCGCAGCGTCGCGGATCAGAAGCCGAAAGTGGTCACCTTACAGCAGGCGGTAGCCGCGCAGCTGGAGCTCAAGGCAAAGGCCGATATTCTGCTCTGGGATGACTATTTTGCGCCGGGTTACGGCACGCCTAACGAAGAGGGCATGGAGGCGGTGAAGCTGCTGGCGCGCCTCGAGGGGATACTGCTCGATCCGGTCTATACCGGCAAAGCGATGGCCGGACTGATTGACGGCATTGCGCAGAAACGCTTTAAGGATGAAGGGCCGATTTTATTTGTCCATACCGGCGGGGCGCCTGCGCTGTTTGCCTACCATCCTCATGTCTAAAAATCAGGTCGAAAAATAATAATGCAAGAAAGTATTCAACTGGTTATTGATTCTCTGCCGTATCTGCTGAAAGGTGCGGTATTTACGTTACAGCTCAGTATCGGCGGGATGTTCTTCGGGCTGGTGCTGGGATTTGTGCTGGCATTAATGCGCATGTCACCCATCCTGCCGGTACGCTGGCTGGCGCGTTTTTATATCTCCGTATTTCGCGGCACGCCGCTTATCGCCCAGCTCTTTATGATCTACTACGGCTTGCCGCAGTTTGGTATCGAGCTGGATCCGATCCCCGCAGCGATGATTGGTCTGTCGCTCAATACCGCGGCGTACACGTCAGAAACCCTGCGAGCGGCGATCTCCTCCATTGACAAAGGGCAGTGGGAGGCGGCGGCCAGTATCGGGATGACGCCATGGCAGACGCTGCGTCGGGCCATTCTGCCGCAGGCGGCGCGCGTGGCGCTTCCACCGCTGAGCAACAGCTTCATTAGCCTGGTGAAAGATACGTCCCTGGCGGCAACGATTCAGGTACCGGAACTGTTCCGTCAGGCGCAGCTCATTACTTCGCGCACGCTTGAAGTCTTTACCATGTATCTGGCCGCCTCGCTGATTTACTGGGTGATGGCGACGGTGCTGTCTGCTCTGCAAAACTACTTCGAAAACCAGCTTAACCGCCAGGAGCGTGATCCAAAATGAGTGCTATCGACGTCAAAAACCTGGTGAAAAAATTCCACGGTCAAACGGTGCTCCACGGGATCGATCTTGAAGTCGAGCAGGGTGAAGTGGTGGCGATTATCGGACCAAGCGGTTCGGGAAAAACGACGCTGCTGCGCAGTATTAACCTGCTTGAACAGCCGGAAGGCGGCACTATTCGGGTAGGAGAGATAACGATTGATACCGGGAAATCCATTAGCCAACAGAAAGGGTTAATTCGCCGCCTGCGCCAGCATGTCGGCTTCGTTTTCCAGAGCTTTAATCTCTTCCCGCACCGTACGGTGCTGGAGAACATTATTGAAGGACCGGTCATTGTAAAAGGTGAATCGAAAGAGGACGCGACGGCGCGCGCGCGCGAACTGCTCGCTAAAGTCGGGCTGGCGGGGAAAGAGACCAGCTATCCGCGCCGTCTGTCGGGCGGGCAACAGCAGCGCGTGGCGATAGCGCGCGCGCTGGCTATGCGCCCTGACGTGATCCTTTTTGATGAACCGACCTCTGCGCTCGATCCGGAACTGGTGGGTGAGGTGCTGAACACCATTCGCCAGCTGGCGCAGGAAAAACGGACGATGGTGATCGTGACGCATGAAATGAGCTTTGCACGCGATGTGGCTGACAGAGCCATCTTCATGGATCAGGGGCGGATTGTGGAGCAGGGGCCGGCGAAAAGCCTGTTCGCTAATCCTCAGCAGCCGCGAACCCGTCAGTTCCTTGAAAAATTCCTGATGCAGTAGCATTTTTGCACTAATTTGCTCCAGAAATTTAGGCTGGAGCAAATTATTCTCCCTTCGGGGGCAGTCGTTTGTTTTTTTATTCCATCCGGCCCGGATAAACCTTATCAATAGTAAAGTTAATTGTGCTAATGCCGATATTTTGTAGTTAGAAAAAAGTTTTATGTGTTAGGTTATATTCACCATAATAATGATTATCTTTTCAGAGGCTTCATTTAGTAAGTATGAAGGATTCAGACTTTTTCACCTGGCGACGGGATTGCTCCCTCCGGTTTCAGGAATTGACCTGTGTCGACGAGGTATATCAGGAATTACAGCGACAAACTCAGACGCTTGAATTCGATTGTTACTCGCTCTGCGTGCGCCATCCCGTGCCGTTTACCCGGCCTAAGATCTCTGTGCATACCACTTACCCAAAGCAGTGGATGGCGCAATATCAATCCGCGAACTATTTCGCGATTGATCCCGTCTTAAAACCGGAGAATTTCATTCAGGGTCATTTACCCTGGACAGACGCATTATTCGCTGACGCGCAGGAATTATGGCACAGCGCGCAGGACCACGGTTTACGCGAGGGAATAACGCAGTGTCTGATGTTGCCTAATCATGCGCTCGGCTTCCTGTCTGTTTCCCGTACTAGTGTACTGGCAGGGCCTTTTGCCCGTGAGGAAATAGAAGTGCGGCTGCAAATGCTGGTGCAAATGGCCTTAACTTCTCTGGTGCGTTTTGAAGATGAGATGGTCATGCCACCTGAAATGAAATTCAGCAAACGCGAGCGCGAAATTCTGAAATGGACTGCGGAAGGGAAGACGTCAGCGGAAATAGCGATCATTCTCTCTATCTCAGAGAATACCGTTAACTTCCATCAGAAAAATATGCAGAAGAAATTCAATGCGCCCAACAAAACCCAGATTGCGTGCTACGCGGCGGCAACGGGACTGATCTGACGGGATAATACGTTCTGCGTGACAGACGAGCAAACGGCTGAATGCACTGCATCCAGCCGTTTTTTGTTACTGGCGGTAGGCTTGTTTGATTTGCTTAACGGTGTTAGCAAATACCGCAGATTCAGCCTGGTCTTCCATCTCCGCGATTTGTTTTTCCATTTTAATGATCACACGACCGGCATCCGCCTGGCCCATCGCCTGCAGCATCAGCGTCAGCAGTGCTTTCAGGCAGTTTACTTCCTGTGCCAGTTCCTGGTTATTCTCCGCAGTGGCAAATTCAGGTGTGCTCATTTATTTTCCTCATTATTTAACGGCGCTAAAGCGCGACGACGAAAGTCAAGGCGGCGGAGTATACCACAAGCTGCAGCAAAAAATGCAGCGGTTGTTTTTCGTACTTTTACGTTGATGTTTAATTGCGTAAACAGAACGTACCGGTAAACTAAACCGCCGTGAAAGGCTATTAATTGTTTATGCCCGGTTCGCTTGTCGTTAATTATTGTTACAAAAATTTGAGATCTGTTTTTTTGCAGGAAAAGCCTGCAAGTTTTTTGTAACTTTTTGAATACAGATGCTTAAAAAAAGCTGCAAAAGCGCGGAATGCATGGTCTCTCTTTCCACGGACTGTACAGCCTAATTTCCAAAAACGAGAGCAAAATCGAATAGCCGGTTTTTTAACGTTTTAATCTTGCGAGGAAAACCGTTAATATAAACCAAATTATCACTCAGTAGCGTTATCCCTATTCTGGAGACATTTCCTTTGATCAACGTCCTTCTTGTTGATGACCACGAACTGGTGCGCGCAGGGATACGACGCATTCTTGAAGATATTAAAGGTATTAAGGTTGCCGGTGAGGCGTGCTGCGGCGAAGATGCGGTAAAATGGTGCCGCACAAACTCGGCCGATGTGGTACTGATGGATATGAACATGCCCGGTATCGGTGGTCTTGAAGCAACACGCAAAATCGCGCGTACCTTTGTTGATACCAAAGTCATCATGCTGACCGTGCATACCGAAAACCCACTGCCCGCGAAAGTGATGCAGGCGGGCGCAGCGGGCTACCTGAGTAAAGGTGCTGCGCCGCAGGAAGTCGTCAATGCAATCCGTTCCGTGTTTGCCGGACAGCGCTACATAGCGTCCGACATTGCCCAGCAGATGGCGCTGAGTCAGATCGAGCCCGAAAAAACCGAATCACCGTTTGCCAGTTTGTCCGAGCGTGAATTGCAGATTATGCTGATGATCACCAAAGGTCAGAAGGTGAATGAGATCTCGGAACAGCTGAATCTCAGCCCGAAAACGGTGAACAGCTATCGTTACCGGATGTTCAGTAAACTGAACATTCATGGTGACGTCGAACTGACGCACCTGGCCATCCGGCACGGTTTGTGTAATGCGGAGACGTTGTTAAGTCAGTGAGTGATGTGTTCGATTCAAAAGCATTTCTGAAAACCGTAACCAGCCAGCCTGGCGTCTATCGCATGTATGACGCTGGCGGTACGGTTATCTACGTGGGGAAGGCAAAAGATCTTAAAAAACGCCTCTCCAGCTATTTTCGCAGTAACCTGGCCTCCCGTAAGACCGAAGCGCTGGTCTCACTCATTCAGAATATTGATGTCACCGTCACGCACACCGAGACAGAAGCGCTGCTGCTTGAGCACAACTATATAAAGCTCTACCAGCCGCGCTATAACGTTCTGTTGCGTGATGATAAGTCCTACCCGTTTATTTTTCTGAGCGGCGATACCCATCCGCGCCTCGCGATGCACCGCGGTGCAAAACACGCCAAGGGCGATTACTTCGGGCCGTTCCCTAACGGCTATGCCGTGCGTGAAACGCTGGCGCTGCTGCAAAAAATCTTCCCTATCCGCCAGTGTGAAAACAGCGTTTACCGTAACCGCTCGCGCCCGTGCCTGCAGTACCAGATTGGACGCTGCCTGGGGCCCTGCGTGGAAGGGCTGGTAAGTGAAGAAGAGTATGCCCAGCAGGTGGATTATGTGCGCCTGTTCTTAGCTGGAAAAGACGATCAGGTCTTAACGCAGCTGATCGCGCGCATGGAAAAAGCCAGTGCCGCACTCGAGTTCGAAGAGGCCGCGCGTATCCGCGACCAAATCCAGGCGGTGCGCAGAGTCACTGAGAAACAGTTTGTCTCGAATACCGGTGACGATCTCGACGTCATCGGCGTAGCCTTTGACGCCGGGATGGCCTGCGTGCACGTGCTGTTTATTCGCCAGGGCAAAGTGCTCGGCAGCCGCAGCTATTTCCCGAAAGTGCCCGGCGGTACTGAACTGGGTGAAGTGGTGGAAACCTTTGTAGGCCAGTTCTACCTGCAGGGGAGCCAGATGCGCACGCTGCCTTCTGAGATTCTGCTCGATTTTAATCTTGACGATAAAACCCTGCTGGCCGATTCGCTCTCTGAACTGGCGGGCCGTCGGGTGAATGTACAAACTAAACCGCGCGGCGATCGCGCGCGTTATCTGAAGCTGGCGCGAACCAACGCGGCGACGGCACTCACCACTAAGCTGTCGCAGCAGTCGACGGTCAACCAGCGTTTAACGGCCCTGGCGACGCTGCTGAAGCTTCCGGAAGTGAAACGGATGGAGTGTTTCGACATCAGTCACACAATGGGAGAACAGACGGTGGCCTCCTGCGTGGTTTTTGATGCGAATGGCCCACTGCGCGCCGAGTATCGCCGCTACAACATCACCGGGATCACGCCGGGCGATGACTATGCGGCCATGAATCAGGTGCTGCGTCGTCGCTATGGTAAAGCCATAGAAGAGAGCAAAATTCCGGATGTGATCCTGATTGACGGCGGGAAAGGGCAGCTCGGCCAGGCGAAAGCGGTATTTGAATCGCTTGATGTCAGCTGGGATAAAAACCATCCGCTGCTGCTGGGGGTCGCAAAAGGGGCCGATCGTAAGGCCGGTCTGGAGACATTGTTCTTCGAGCCGGAAGGCGAGGGCTTCAGCCTGCCGCCGGACTCCCCGGCGCTGCACGTCATCCAGCATATTCGCGATGAATCACACGATCATGCCATCAGCGGTCACCGCAAAAAACGGGCGAAGGTGAAAAATACCAGTAGCCTGGAAACGATCGAAGGCGTGGGGCCAAAACGTCGCCAGATGCTGCTGAAATATATGGGCGGATTGCAAGGATTACTCAACGCCAGCATGGAGGAAATTGCAAAAGTGCCGGGTATTTCGCAAGGGCTGGCAGAAAAGATCTACTACTCGTTGAAACATTGAGGGCTCTGTAGCAACATAGAGCTAAATTTTACTGACAACAAACAGTTACCGTCATTATGCAATTTAATATCCCTACGTTGCTCACTCTCTTCCGTGTCGTACTCATCCCGTTCTTTGTACTGGCATTTTACCTGCCGGTCGTCTGGGCACCTTTCGCCTGCGCATTGATCTTCCTTATCGCAGCGGTCACCGACTGGTTTGATGGCTATCTGGCGCGCCGCTGGAATCAAAGCACCCGTTTCGGTGCCTTCCTCGATCCGGTGGCAGACAAAGTGATGGTCGCTATCGCCATGGTGCTGGTAGCCGAGCACTATCATACCTGGTGGGTGACGCTGCCCGCGGCAACCATGATCGGCCGCGAGATCATTATCTCTGCGCTGCGCGAGTGGATGGCGGAACTGGGGAAACGCAGCAGCGTGGCGGTCTCGTGGATTGGTAAAGTCAAAACGACGGCGCAGATGGCGGCGCTGGTCTGGATGCTCTGGCGTCCGAACGCCTGGGTTGAATGGGCGGGAATTGGTCTGCTGTGGGTGGCGGCAGTGCTGACGCTGTGGTCCATGCTGCAATATTTGAACGCTGCGCGCGGGGATTTGCTTGATCAGTGATCGTTTCGCCGTAATTTTCAGCAAACGATCCAGGGATGCAAAAAATAACGTTGACTCATAACGTCATATCAGTAGAATGCAACGCATCGAACGGCGGCACAGCAAGCCGGACGATAATGAAATCAAGTGGTTAGATGTTTACTTGATGACATGCGGGAATAGCTCAGTTGGTAGAGCACGACCTTGCCAAGGTCGGGGTCGCGAGTTCGAGTCTCGTTTCCCGCTCCAGATTAAAGACATGCGCAGTAGCGGGTGTCAGTTTGAAAAGTTTTACGGCGCGTTAGCAAAGCGGTTATGTAGCGGATTGCAAATCCGTCTAGTCCGGTTCGACTCCGGAACGCGCCTCCACTTTCTTCCCTGGCCGGATGGTGGAATCGGTAGACACAAGGGATTTAAAATCCCTCGGCGTTCGCGCTGTGTGGGTTCAAGTCCCACTCCGGCTACCATGGGAAACAAAGAATAATCAAAGCAATAAGCAGTGTCGTATAAACCACCGAAAGGTGGTTTTTTTATTTTCTGATTTCGCTCTCCGATTATTATTCCAGCTTTTCGCAAGTACAGCCAGGCGATTACATCGTCGCGTCTACATATCTTTATGTTACCCCGATACTGCAACGCGATTGGCGTGTGGAATAAGGGTATTATATAAGCATATCAGGTATGGATAAGTGGCATGATGTTGGCGACAGGATGGATCGGGGGAATGGAATGGGAGGGCAACCCTCCCGATTCGTTATTTTGCGAATAAACAATCTCGTCCAGAAGGAGCACCCATTACTCGGATCATTTTTTTACAAATAACAGTGACCTGCTGTCCTTTTTTCATTGCTGCAGCAGTAGCCTTTTCTGAGTTTTCCATCTCCATTCGTGCAGGCATGAACTGGTTGTCTGTTTGTAAGCCGATGATAATTGAGTCTGTAAAATCTTTATCAATGGACTGAACAACCCCCCTGACTGCGACGAGCTTACCTTTCATGTTTTCATCGGTTGCAACTTCATTTTCTTCATAAGCTTTAAAAAGCTGCCTTGCGGAGGTTGTAAACACTTCTTTTTGCGGTACTGACTCTTGCGTATCCGCAACTGATGCAGAAGACGAAGTCGCGCCTGCTTCAGATTTGTCGTTTTTACCGACGATATATCCCAGAACCATCAAAGCAATAAAGATATAGAAAATCCATTTAATAAATTTCTTCATGTAATCACCTGTTAGCTAATAGTTTTGCTGTGTAAGTAATGTGAGGTTTTCACCTTATTACTTTATCGCATAAGGACGCTTATTGCCTATAAAAAGGATTTACGCGAGTAAATTATTTTATCCTTTTTCAAGGAAAGCATTGTTGTGATATCCCAAAAAGGGGAGCTGAAGACTGCTGACAAAGTATCTTTTTGCGTTCCTCCCGCTGGAGCTACGCTTGCTCGGGCCTACAATAAATAGTGCGATTTATTGATATAGTTTTGGCTTAGAGGAGAAGAAGCGCAGCGACACACGTCATGAAAGGCAGCTGAATCGCCGATGTTAAACAGTATAAAGGTGATTCGATGGCGCATGAACATCGTGTAGTCAAACCCCGCCCAAATACGCCTTCCTCACCTCCTGATTTCCCAGCAGCTCCTCGCCGCTGCCGCTCAGCCGGATCTGCCCGTTAACCATCACATACCCGCGGTCGGAAAGCTTCAGCGCGTGATGCGCATTCTGCTCCACCAGAAAGATGGTCATGCCGTTGCGGGCCAGCTCGCGCAGCGTCTGGAAGATCTGTTTCACCACAATCGGCGCCAGACCGAGGCTCGGTTCATCCAGCAGCAGCAGCTTCGGACGGCTCATCAGCGCCCGGGCGATCGCCAGCATCTGCTGCTCTCCGCCGGACATGGTCATCGCGCGCTGCTTGCGTCGCTCCTTGAGGCGAGGGAAGAGGTCGAACATGGTTTGCATATCCTCAGCGGCAAACTGGCTGCCGATGGGGATGGTCCCCATCAGCAGGTTCTCTTCAACGGTCATATCCGGGAAAATTCGTCTGCCTTCCGGCGCCTGCGCAATGCCGCCGGACGCGACGTAGTGGGTGGATTTATGGCTGATATCTTCACCGCCGAAAAGGATCTGTCCGCTGCGAATGCGGGGCTGGCCAAAGATGGACATCAGCAATGTCGATTTACCCGCGCCGTTTGCGCCAATCAGCGCCACGGTTTCACCTTTATTGACTTCGAGGGAAACCTGTTTAAGCGCCTGAATGGCGCCATAAAACACATCCACCTCGCGAAATGCCAGCAGCGGTTCGCTCATAGGTTGACCTCGCTTTCATCCGTACCCAGGTAGGCGGCAATGACCTTTTCATCATGCTGGATCTGCTCGGGTTTTCCCCTGGCAATAACATCCCCGTGGTCGAGCACGATAATGTCGTCCGAAATCTCCATCACCATCCCCATATCATGCTCAATCAGTAATACCGTGATGTCATGATGATCCCGCAGAAAACGAATAATGCTGCTGAGCTTATGCGTTTCAACCGGGTTAAGCCCGGCGGCGGGTTCATCCAGACAGATCATTTCCGGGCCGGTGCACATTGCTCGCGCAATTTCCAGACGCCGCTGCTGGCCGTACGACATCTCTCCCGCCAGACGATTGGCGCACTCCACCAGATCCACCACTTCCAGCCAGTAGAAGGCCCTGTCCAGGGCGTCGCTTTCCGCGCGCCGGTATGCCGGCGTATTTAAGATCCCGGCGAGCAGATTGCGGTTAACGCGCATATGCTGCGCAACCAGCAGGTTTTCCACGACCGACATCTCGCGAAAAAGACGGATATTTTGAAACGTGCGCGCCAGCCCTGCGCGGTTGACCAGATGCGTTCCGCCGAACATTTTGTAGAAAAGACGCTGCCCGAACTGCGCGGGGTTAATCCAGTCTCCCGGCTGGAATTTTTGTCCGAGCACCTGAATAACGTTGGTCGTTTTATGGCGGGTATTAAATAAAATGTTGCCTCCGGAGGCCCTGTAGAAGCCCGTCAGGCAGTTAAACACGGTTGTTTTTCCCGCCCCGTTTGGCCCAATCAGGGCGGTAATTGAGCCACGCTGTACGTCCAGGTTGACGTCGTTTAGCGCCTTAATCCCGCCGAAGTGCATCATAAGATGTTCAACGCGTAATATCGTTCCGTTCATGGTGCGACACCCTTACGCACGGCGAACCCGCTGCGGTTAATGCGGATCAAACCGCGCGGACGCCAGATCATCATCACCACCATGAGCATGCCAAACAGCAGGACGCGGTACTCGGCAAAACTGCGCAGCAGTTCCGGCGTTACGGTGAGCACAAAAGCGGCCAGCACTACGCCAAGCGTCGAGCCCATCCCGCCCAGCACCACGATGGCGAGGATCAGCGCCGATTCAAAGAAGGTAAAGGAGGTCGGGTTCACGAACCCCTGATAGGTGGCGAAGAACACCCCGGCAATGCCCGCGGTCGATGCGCCCAGCGTAAAGGCCGACAGCTTAACCAGAACATGATTTAACCCCATTGAGCGGCACGCTATTTCGTCTTCACGCAGGGCTTCCCACGCCCGACCAATCGGCATCCGCGTCAGGCGGTGCTTGATATAGAGCACCAGCATCACCACCAGGAACAGCACCGCGTAGATAAAAATAAACTTCATGTTCGGGTTGTAGGTCAGGTGGAAAAACTCGTGGAAGGGCACGCCGCCTTCTTTCGCGCGTCGTCCAAATTCCAGACCGAAAAAGGTGTGGGGAGGGGCCGAGACGCCGTTTGGTCCGCCGGTGAAGGTCAGCCAGTTGTTCAGTATCAGGCGAATGATCTCCCCGAACCCGAGTGTGACGATGGCCAGATAGTCACCGTGCATGCGCAGTACCGGGAAACCGAGCAGGGCGCCTGCGGCGGCGGCCATAATTGCCGCCAGCGGCAGCATGCTCCAGAAGCCTAAGCCGAGATACTGGTATCCCAGCGCCAGACCGTACGCACCAATTGCGTAGAACGCGACATATCCCAGATCCAGCAGACCGGCCAGACCCACGACGATATTCAGCCCCAGACCGAGAAGCACGTAGATCAGCCCGAGAATGGCGACGGTCAGCACATATTTCGTGGCGACAAACGGAAAGCAAATCGCAAGGGTAATCACCAGAGGAATAATCCAGCGCATGCGGCTTTTGTATTCCGGTGGCCGGACATATACGCCCGCGCTATCGGCTTCGAAGCGTGACTGGAAACGGGCGCCCGCGGCGGTACCTAAAAAGGCGCTCAACAGAAAACGCCCGAGCATGACGATGCCGACCATCCAGGCCAGCCGCTGCCCGGCGAAGTTAAAGCTGTAACCGTCCAGCACCACGCCCGCAATGGGGCCGAAAATAATCAGCGCAATCAGCCCGGAAAAAATCGCGTCCAGAATGCAGCGTTTAAGTGAAAAACCGTGTGATGTCATCATTCTCTCCCTCACACTTTGGCCACAAACGGGCGCCCAAGCAGCCCCTGGGGACGGAAAATCAGGATCATGACCAGCAGGCCGAACGAAAAGACATCTTTATAGTCTGAGTTCACCATGCCCGAGAACTGGGCTTCCGCCACGCCCAGGATAAGGCCACCGAGCATGGCGCCGGGGAGGGAGCCGATGCCGCCGAGTACCGCCGCAGTAAAGGCTTTAATGCCGATCACGAACCCGACGTAGAAATCAAAGGTGCCGTAATTCATGGTGATCAACACCCCCGCCAGACCGGCCATCGCCGCGCCGATGACAAAGACCAGCGAAATAATCCGGTCGGTGTTAATGCCCAGAATGGAGGCCATCTTACGATCCTGCTGTACCGCGCGGCACATCCGGCCCAGCCGGGTATGGTTGATAATCCTGGTGAGCACCAGCATGCCGGCAAACGAGGCAACCAGAATAAACACTTTGGTGTAGGTTATCTGTACGAACCCGTCGCCCAGATGCAGGCGAATCACGCCGTCCAGCATGGTCGGCACCCCTTGCTGGCGCGGACCCTGGCTCAGCTGCGCGTAGTTTTGCAGAATAAGAGACATCCCAATGGCGGAGATCAGCGGCGCCAGGCGCGTCGAGTTGCGCAGCGGCTTGTAGGCGATACGCTCGATGGTCCAGCCGTACACCCCGGTTACCACGATGGTGAACACCAGCGTCCCGAGGATCAGCAGCGGGAACGACTGCAGACCGAAGAACGAGAGCAGCGCCAGGCCGATGGCGCAGAGATAGGCGGAAATCATATACACTTCGCCGTGGGCGAAATTGATCATCCCGATAATGCCGTACACCATGGTGTAGCCGATGGCGATTAAACCGTAGACGGAGCCCAGCGTTAAGCCATTGATTAACTGTTGCAGGAAGAATGTACTCATCTTAGCGCGCTCGTTTTATAGGCTGCGCGATGCGCGCAGCCTGATGTTTATTACGCGCCGACGGGCAGGCCCGCCGACGTTGAGCGTGACTCCGTCCCGTTACTGCACTTCCTTATATTTGCCTTTGTCGTCCCACTGGTACACCACGTAGTCAGACACTTTCAGATCGCCCTTGCTATCCCAGGCTTTTTTGCCCATCACCGTGTCGACGGAATTGGCTTTCAGCCACTCGCTGGCTTTGGCGGAGTCCTTGCCGCCGGTGGCCTTGAAGGCTGCGGCAATAGCCTGTACGGAGGCATAGGAGTAAAGGGTGTAACCTTCCGGCTCGAATTTACCGGCGCGGAATTTCTCGATAACCGCTTTACCGTCCGGGATAAGGCGCGGATCTTTACCAAAGGTCATGTAAATGCCGTTGGTATATTGCGGGCCACCCGCGGCGGTCACCATCTCTTCGTTGACAATACAGTCGCCGGAGAAGAATTTCGCCTGCACGCCCTGTTCGCGCATCTGGCGAACCAGCGGACCGGCTTCCGGGTGACAGCCACCGAAGAACACGACGTCCGGTTTTTGCGCGCCGATCTTGGTCACCAGCGCGTTAAAGTCTTTCTCACCGCGAGATAACCCCTCATACATCACATCCTGAACCCCGCGTTTCGCCAGCGCCGCTTTGGTGGCGTCAGCCAGACCCTGACCATAGGTGTCTTTATCGTGAATAATCACCACGCGCTTGGCTTTCAGCTTGTCGATGATGAAGTCGCTGGCAACCTGACCCTGCTGATCGTCGCGTCCGCACATGCGGAACATGTCGCTCATGCCGCGTTCGGTGATCAACGGGTTAGTTGAGCCGGGGGTAATCGCAATAATGCCCGCATCGCTATACACCTCGGAGGCGGGCATTGTGGAAGAGGAGCAGAAATGGCCGACCACGGCGTTGACTTTATCCTGGTCAACTAAACGGTTGGCGACGGCCACGGCCTGCTTGGGCTCGCAGGCATCATCCCCCTGAACCAGTTTGATCTTCTCGCCGTTAATGCCGCCTGCGGCATTAATGTCTTCAGCGGCCTGCGTTGCGCCGTGCCAGTACTGATCGCCATAGGTGGCATTCGGACCCGTGAACGGCCCGGCCACGCCAATCACAATATCTGCCCGGGCGGAAAACGCCGTCACCAGGCAACCGGCCAACACAAGAGAAAGAGGAGTTCTGATTAATTTCAGCGACATTATTATGTTCCTTAGCAAAGAGGTTTTTGCACCACGGCGTAAACCCGAACGCCCGACGGCGCAGCCAATCCGAAACACGAGCAAGAACAAAATGCACTAAACGAACAAGATACAGACGGCATCCTGCATATTACGGCGAGATTTCCCTGCGCAGAGGCGCGCGAAGAACGTTAAGCAAAAACGTTGCCAGAATGGTTAACCCATTGACGGGCATGCGACATGTTTGAGTATAGAGCGCCGCGTTATGCCGCCTTGCGGGAGGAGAAGAAATTACAGCGGAGATCACATATCGTTAACAATAAAGCCCATAAGTTGTGCAAAGGTCACGATTTGCACGTTTTTGCAGCAATAAAGACCTAAACTTCAGCCCGGAGAGGCGTGAGTTATGTGTTAGGATCGTTTCCTTTTGCAGGAGTGTCAGCGATGACTGAAGGCCCATTGAATGAAAGCGAAATGGCGTGGCTTGAAGAGACGTTAATGTCTTACGGTCATGATGACGCGTCCGTGATTGACGTGTCCGAACTGGACGGCATGCTTACCGCAGTGCTTTCCGGTCCTGTTGTCGTTGAGCCAGATGCCTGGCTGGTGGCGGTGTGGGGTGGCGAGAAGTACATTCCGCGCTGGAAAAACGATCGTGAGATGAACCGTTTCATCGATCTCTGCTTTAAGCATATGAACGATATTGCAGAGCGCCTGAGCGAGTACCCGGATCAGTTTGAACCGATGTTCGGTTATAACGACGTCGACGGTGAGAGCTATACCGTGGTGGAAGAGTGGTGCTATGGCTATATGCGCGGCGTGGCGCTGACGGACTGGTCAGCCCTGCCGGAAGCCCTGAAGGCCGATCTTGACGTGATTGCCCTGCACGGGACGGAAGAGAACAGCGAAAAGCTGGATGAACTGTCCGAAGAGGAGTATATCGCCAGCATCGAAAGCATCCAGCCTGCGGCACTGCGTTTATATCAATACTGGGTTAACAACCCGCAGCAGCCGGAAGTGAAGAAGCCGACGGTGAACGGCACGAAGGTCGGGCGTAACGATCCGTGTCCTTGCGGCAGCGGGAAGAAGTTTAAGAGCTGCTGTTTGCACTAATAAAAAAGGGGCTGATGATAGCCCCTTTTTTATTTAACCCACTTCCGGCAGCATCCCGGCTGCAATCAATACCTGCACCAGAATAATCACCACCCCACAGCCAAACACAACGCACAGCAGCGGTTTTCCTCCCGCCACGCGATATCCCTGCTGAGGATGCTGCTGGCGGCTCTTCCACGCCAGCAGGGAAGGGAGCAGCAGGGCCAGGATTGAGAGCGCCACCCCTGCGTAGCCCAGCGCCATCACAAACCCGCGTGGGTAAAACAGCGCAAAAGCGAGCGGCGGCAGGAAGGTGATGGCACCCGTCTGCAACCGTCCGGCCGCGGTATTGCGACGCTGGAACAGGTCGGCCAGATAATCAAACAGGCCGAGCGCCACGCCCAGGAACGAGGTTGCCAGCGCCAGGTCGGCAAACAGGTGTACCGCCAGCTCCACGTGCGGGGAGGTGACGACCTCGCGCAGCGCCAGCAAAAAACCGTTCAGGCCAGCATGTTGCGCCATCAGCCCAATAAAGGTTGAAGAGTCAATGCTGCCCAGCGTCACCAGCTGCCAGAAGATATAGGCGATCAGCGGGATCGCGCTGCCGATAACAAAGACGCGGCGCAGCTTGCGGATATCACCGTTCATATAGCTGACGATGCTCGGCACGCTGCCGTGGAAGCCAAACGAGGTGAAAATGACCGGGATCGCGGAGAGCGCCAGCCCTTTTTCCAGCGGCAGCGTCAGCAGGTTGACCTTGTGCACGTGCGGCGCCAGCAGCACCAGCATGACGATCAGGAAGAGAATTTTGGCGCTGAACAGAAAGCGGTTAAACAGATCGACCAGCGATGTCCCCACGCAGACCACGCCGCCGCCGATGAGCGCAAAGAAGATAGCCCCCGTCGCTGGGGTGATGTCAGAGCCAAACCAGTCGTTGACGCTGGAGGCGATGAGTTCCCCGGCGCCGCTGATATAGGCGGCGGTCAGGGCGTACATCAGGAACATCATGCTAAAGCCGGTTATCCACTGGCCGTAGCGTCCCAGATAGCGCGCCGCAAGCGAACCCAGACCGGTGTCGGCGGGCACGTGCTGGTAAACCTCAAGCAGCAGCAGGGCGGTGTAGCACATCAGCGCCCAGAGCGTACCCAGCAGCAGCAGGGTCATGCCAAATCCTACGCCCGCGGCTGCCAGGGGCATTGCCAGCATTCCTGCGCCAATCGTCGTTCCGGCGACGATAAAAATACTTCCCAGGGTTCTGTTTCTCACGCTTTCCTCTACAACGATGCTTAACCGCGACAAAATCTGCGGCGCAGAGTAAGGGAAAAGCCGTAACTCGTCAAATCACCGTTACAAGTAGTGTAATGAATTATTTACGAACTACTGGAGCTCTGACCCTTTTTAGGCGCAGGCCTACTTCATAAGGGCAATGTTGCCAGGAGACATTCCGGCGTAACGTAAACAATAAATATAAATTATCAAATTAAGTGAGGGTTTTATGGCTGGGGCGAATCCATTCACCGCGGCATGGAGCCGGGGAGGCAACCTGTTGTGCCATGGCCACTGGATAATCAGCTGGCAGAACCAGCCCCTGATACTTCCCGAGTCCCGCCGTGAAAAGGATATGGGCACCTGGGCAATCTATTCGGTTATCGATCCTGAAGACGAAACCTTTGCGCAAGGCTTACAGGAAGATGAATGGATCGTTGAGAATGTCGACTGGTTAACGGATATGTTCTTCGAGGTGGGTATTCCGCTGGAGACGTCCAGCTACCGCTATTTTTACCAGGCGGTGAATCCTCATGACTGGCGCTGCACCAGCTGCGCCGGGTGTATGTAAATTAACGCGGTGCCGGAAACCAGCACCGCGCTAAAATTAATTCTGCGTATCGAGAGTGGAAAGTTCTTTATCAATAAAGTAAAGACCTTCGCCGGATTTACCCACCAGAGATAATTTATCCAGCACGGATTTAAACAGCTTCTCTTCTTCGTGTTGCTCAGCGACGTACCACTGCAGGAAATTAAAGGTTGGGTAATCCTGGCTGGTCATTGCGGCATGAACCAGTTCGTTAATTTTCTGCGTGATCAGCTGCTCGTGCTCGTAGGTGGCGCGGAACAGTTCATCGAGAGAATTATACTCAGCGAAAGGTGATGTCACGGTTTCAATGCGCGGCAGGCTGCCCGTATCCGTAAGATAATCAAACAGACGCTGCATGTGGGTCATCTCTTCCTGAGCGTGACGACGCAGAAACGCGGCCGCACCTTCGAAGCTGTGGTAGCTGCACCAGGCGCTCATCTGCTGGTAGAGCAGGGATGAAAAAAGCTCAAGGTTCATTTGTGCGTTGAGCTTGTCGATCATTTCAGTTTTCAGCATGGTGACGCTCCGGATTATTATTTCTGGTTCACAATGAGCGACACTATAATTTGTTATTTAATTATTTGCAAAACGTAAAATTTTTATTTTATTTATTTAAAATACGAATGGGAATAAAACGCATTGGCGATTTTTATAATTTATTAATGAGAATTGTTTTTGTTCGTAATGAAATATACTGCCAGCAAGCGCTGGCAGCGTTGATTAATACCAGGGATTATTTGACTTAGGGTTAACGGCGTAACCCATACATTTATACTGGATAGTCACGCTCTCGTTCAGGCACAAAGAGCCGCTCGTCAGGGTACAGGTTTTGATGGGCTGACCATAGGCTGAAGCGGTGGCATACCCCATGCTCTGACACGCTTTTGCCGCCGTGCCGTTATTCACATACTCATCGGAATACGCATTTTGCAGCGCTGCCTGGCCGTAATCGAGGCGGACGATGCCGTTCGGCGCGTCGAGGCTGCTGACTTCAGCCTGGCGGTTGATACTACACCCCGCGAGCAGCAGGATTGTGCCGGCTACAATGACTCTTTTCATGGTTCGCTCTGAGTGGATGGAAATACCTTATCGTACCCGCAGATGCCCGCTGCAATGCCTGGAATAGCCGGACAATCTGCCCTCACTCTTCGCAACGGGTCAGAGTGGAGTGCTATCAGGCCAATCCCTTATAAAAATGTGATGAGTATCACAAAATGATTGATTTTTGTGATAATGGTCATATTATAAGCACGTTGACAATAAAGTTGTATAACAAGTTAATGGAGCATCATCGTGAAACTGCGCAAAATCCTGAAAAGCATGTGGGCCAATTACTGCCGCACGTTCAAAGACGTGCCGCCAGGCGCCATGTTCTGATAAAAAAAACCTGCTTCGGCGGGTTTTTTTGTACCTGCAGGCGACGAAGGGAAGATGTCAGGGGGTGTGTTTTGCTACTATGGCGGCCTTTAAATAAGGAGAATACCCATGTCACAAAACCTGAGCGCCGATCAGGAACTGGTCTCTGACGTTGTCGCCTGTCAGCTGGTTATCAAACAAATCCTTGATGTTCTGGACGTGATTGCGCCGGTTGAAGTGCGCGAGAAGATGTCTACGCAGCTGAAAAACATCGATTTCGCCAGCCATCCTGCTGCCGCTGACCCGGTTACGCTTCGTGCGATCCAGAAAGCTATCGCGCTGATTGAGCTGCGATTCACGCCGCAGGGTGAGTCCCACTAAAGCAGGGGTAGGGGCGACGGCACGTGTCGCCCTTTGAAGCGGTTAAAAGAACGTCTGGACCAGCAGGTAGCTCGCCGCGCACGCGCAGCTTACCCCAATCAGCCCTGGCAGAATAAAGCTGTGGTTGATGATGAATTTGCCGATGCGGGTGGTGCCTGAGCGGTCAAAGCCGATGCAGGCCAAATCACTGGGATAGGTCGGGAGGACAAAATAGCCGTAGGACGCCGGGAAAAAGGCGATCAGCATTTTCGGGTCGATGCCGAGCATGAGGCCCATAGGCGCAACGGCCGTCAGCGCAGCCGCCTGGCTGTTCACCAGTTTTGATACCAGAAACAGCACAATGGCATACGTCCACGGGTGGCTTTTCACAACGCCTTCCAGCGCCAGCTTTAACTCGTCGAGATGCGCCTGGAAAAAGGTATCGCTCATCCACGCCACGCCGAACACCGAGAAGATCGCGACCATACCGGCCTTAAACACCGCGCCGTTGGAAATGGCCGACGCATTAACCTTACAGGCCATCAGCATCACGGCGCCCGCAATTAACATCATCATCTGAATGACAAGGTTCATCGACAGCGCCGTCATTTTGCCTTTCACTTCAAAGGCGGGGCGCAGTTCCGGAAATGCCCCCAGCAAAACGACCACGGCAATACCGGCAAAGAAAATCCACGTGGACCAGTAGGCCTGTTTAGGGAAACGCTGATTCATTAACGTCTCCGTACCGCCGTAGATAAACTCGCGCTGCTTAGGATCTTTTAGCTTTTCCTGAAACTCTATGTCGTCAGCCAAATCTTTCCCACGGCGTAAACTCCACAGGGCCGCAATGGCTACGCCGAAGAGCGAAGCGGGAACCGACACG
The DNA here is from genome assembly GCF_019443845.1 of Enterobacter sp. DNB-S2. Classification (NCBI taxonomy): domain Bacteria; kingdom Pseudomonadati; phylum Pseudomonadota; class Gammaproteobacteria; order Enterobacterales; family Enterobacteriaceae; genus Enterobacter; species Enterobacter sp. DNB-S2. The sequence goes on along the minus strand of NZ_CP050520.1, from coordinate 3,524,002 downwards.
GCGAGAATTTCCAGGATCCCCCACGCGTGGCCGATCCCATGCTGGGCTGCCAGGATAGACACCAGCGACACAACGGCAACGGAAACGGGGGAAGCCGTGATCGCCATCTGTGATGCCACCGACGCCACGGCCATGGGGCGCTCGGGGCGGATCCCTTTTTTCAGGGCGATATCCGCGATGATGGGGAACATGGTGTAGACCACATGCCCGGTGCCGCACAGAAAGGTCAGCATCCAGGTGGTGAAAGGGGCGAGCAGGGTGATGTGCTGCGGGTGTTTGCGCAGCAGGCGTTCAGCAAACTGCATCATGACGTTGAGGCCGCCCGCAGTCTGCAGGGTAGCCGCACAGCCAATCACCGCAAGGATGGTCAGCATAACGTCAACCGGCGGTTTACCCGGTTGCAGACCAAAGACAAAACATAAAATAAAAAGACCAATACCGCTGATTAACCCAAGCCCCATACCGCCGAAACGCGTACCCGTCAGCAGGCAGAGGAGAATGACAACAAACTCAATGGTGATCATGATGCTCCCTCGTCAATGATTATGTAACTAAATAAATCATCACACGTTGTGTGGTTAATCATTGGGAGCCAGATCTGATTTGTTAAATTTCAGCAAAAGCAGAAGGTTGGAGATGGGAGGGGGGCCTGCTCCCCGGGACGGAAGCAGGCCAAAACTCAGTGGTGCTGGACCGCCACAATGTCGAGCAGATGACGGTCGGTTTGCTCAGGACATAAACCCGCCTGCTGCGCATTATGGATCTCATCCGCCAGCGTCTTCAGCAGCATGCCATCCTGCTGCTGCTCTTTGTCCATATCGCGTAAGAATTTGAGCGTCGTAATATCCTGCTGCGCTTTGGCTTCATCGGCAAGTTTGCTGAGCGTGCTGCAGCGTTGCTCGTACTCTTCAAGCGTTTTCTGAAACAGTTCTTCCAGGCAGGAGTAGTTTTCGTTGATCCCATCAAGGGCTTTAACGACAGGATTTGCCCCTGCGGCTTTCAGGAAGTTAAAGACACGCATCATGTGAGTGACGTTACTTTGCGCCTGAGAGCGAAAGAATGTGGCAGACCCCGTGAGGCTATTCTCGGCACACCACGCACTTAAGTGAAGGTGCAGATTCGAGGCGTAGAACTCAAGGTTCATCTGCGCATTAAGTTTTTGCATCATCGTTTGGGTAGCCATACTCATATCCTTATTGACTGTGGGACGTGATGTCCATTGCGTAACCTGAGCGCCAGGCAAATACGAAGAGAAGAGCAGAAATAGACATTCTGCCGTGACCGAATTCGACCGAAATTCACTTCCTGTGTTCGATATAAATAAGCATACCCTTGTATTGGGTCTAAGAAAACTCTTAATCAGACTATATTTACCATACATTACAAAGTTTAATATAGTACAGAAATACAATTAGCTCGCCATGAATTGAATGTGACTTAATGGCCTAATAATTAACGGTTTTTATCTTGAGGACACACTGTTACTCTTTCGAAAATATTAAGTTGGAATATTACTCCGGGAAAAGGAAAAATACGGATTAATCATTTCGAATATATGATGTGTCAATAAAATTGCGCTAAATCAAATTCTGCGGAATAACGTTTTTTCAGGTGCGTTGTACATTCGTGATGAAAAACATGTTGAACCCCTTAACGCCAGGTGCCGTTTTGCCCGCTGAGAGGCATCAGGGATATCTTGGCTAATCTTATGGATAATTCTGCTTAACCCTCTTCTATTTGTCTGACAAATTCTGCCTTTTTTATGTCATTTTTCGCTGAATTTATGTACGCAATTACTGTAATTCTGCGGTGTGATGGGGCTCTCTTATGGATGATTAATTTCCCGCTAAAACTATCACCAGCAATAACGCTTATGACGAGGTAAGCGCTAATGCCTTGTTTTAAGTCCGATTAAATAAGAAGCACGCACTTATTCCCTACAGAAAAGAATGCTAAAGCTGGAGTTTACCATGCACAAATTTACTAAAGCGCTGGCGGCCATCGGTCTGGCTGCCGTTATGTCACAATCCGCTATCGCTGAGAATTTAAAACTCGGTTTTTTGGTAAAACAGCCCGAAGAGCCCTGGTTCCAGACTGAGTGGAAATTCGCAGATAAAGCCGGGAAAGATTTAGGTTTTGAAGTCATTAAAATCGCCGTGCCTGACGGCGAAAAAACCCTGAACGCCATCGACAGCCTGGCGGCCAGCGGTGCAAAAGGTTTCGTTATCTGTACTCCGGATCCAAAGCTGGGGTCGGCAATAGCGGCGAAAGCGCGCGGTTACGATATGAAGGTCATCGCGGTTGACGATCAGTTCGTTAACGCCAAAGGCAAGCCGATGGACACCGTCCCGCTGGTCATGATGGCGGCGACCAAAATCGGCGAACGCCAGGGCCAGGAACTCTATAAAGAGATGCAAAAGCGCGGCTGGGATGTCAAAGAGACCGCGGTAATGGCAATCACCGCTGACGAGCTGGACACCGCCCGTCGTCGTACTACCGGCTCAATGGATGCGCTGAAAGCGGCTGGCTTCCCGGAAAAACAGATCTATAAAGTCCCAACCAAATCCAACGATATCCCGGGCGCTTTCGACGCCGCGAACTCTATGCTGGTCCAGCATCCGGAGGTCAAACACTGGCTGGTGGTCGGCATGAACGACAACACCGTGCTGGGCGGGGTGCGCGCGACGGAAGGCCAGGGCTTCAAAGCGCCTGACGTTATCGGGATTGGCATCAACGGCGTTGACGCCGTCAGCGAGCTGTCCAAAGCGCAGGCTACCGGCTTCTACGGTTCTCTTCTGCCGAGCCCGGACGTTCACGGCTACAAATCCAGTGAGATGCTCTACAACTGGGTAACCAAAGGGGCCGAACCGCCGAAATTTACCGAAGTGACCGACGTGGTGCTGATTACCCGCGACAACTTCAAAGAGGAGCTGGCGAAAAAAGGGCTGGGCGGTAAGTAATACGCTGTGATTGTGCCCCTCATGCATCGTGAGGGGCCAGACGTACACACTACAGGAATCACGGAGACGTTATGCGACTGTCTGATCCGTATCTCTCTTTTCGCGGCATCGGGAAAACTTTCCCCGGTGTTAACGCGCTGACCGATATCAGCTTCGACTGCTATGCCGGCCAGGTTCACGCCCTGATGGGGGAAAACGGCGCGGGGAAATCCACGCTGTTGAAGATCCTCAGCGGCAACTACGCGCCTACGACCGGCACGCTGGCCATTCGCGGCGAAGAGGTGGCGTTTGCCGATACCACGGCGGCGCTCAATGCCGGGGTGGCGATCATCTATCAGGAGCTGCACCTCATTCCTGAGATGACCGTGGCGGAAAACATCTATTTAGGACAGCTCCCGCACAAAGGCGGCGTGGTAAATCGTTCGCTACTTAATTATGAAGCGGGGCTGCAGCTTAAACACCTGGGTCTGGATGTCGATCCCCAGACGCCGCTGAAATATCTCTCCATCGGCCAGTGGCAGATGGTTGAAATTGCCAAGGCGCTGGCGCGTAACGCCAGAATTATCGCCTTCGATGAGCCCACCAGTTCGCTCTCTGCGCGTGAAATTGAAAATCTGTTCCGCGTGATCCGCGAATTGCGTCAGGAAGGCCGTACGATTTTGTATGTCTCGCACCGCATGGAAGAGATATTTGCCCTGAGCGACGCCATCACCGTCTTTAAAGACGGGCGCTATGTGCGCACCTTTACCGACATGCAGCAGGTTAACCATGACCAGCTTGTTCAGGCGATGGTTGGACGCGAGCTGGGTGATATTTATCACTGGCAGCCGCGTCAGTACGGCCCTGAACGTCTGCGTCTGGACAGCGTCAAAGCGCCGGGCGTGCGCACGCCGATTTCGTTATCCGTTCGCAGCGGCGAAATAGTCGGCCTGTTTGGTCTGGTGGGGGCGGGGCGCAGTGAATTAATGAAAGGCCTGTTCGGCGGTACCCGTATTACCGATGGGCAAGTTTCTATTGATGGTGAACGGGTCGATATCCAGAAACCGGCCCACGCAATCAGGGCGGGCATGATGCTCTGCCCGGAAGACCGTAAAGCCGAGGGGATTATTCCGGTGCATTCGGTACGCGACAACATCAATATTTCCGCTCGCCGCAAGTTTATTCGCGCAGGCTGCCTGATAAACGATGGCTGGGAGTCGAGCAACGCCGACCACCATATTCGCTCGCTGAATATTAAAACGCCGGGTCCGGAACAGCTGATCATGAATCTGTCAGGCGGAAACCAGCAGAAGGCGATTTTAGGCCGCTGGCTGTCGGAAGATATGAAGGTCATTTTGCTGGATGAGCCGACGCGCGGTATCGATGTGGGGGCAAAACACGAGATTTATAACGTGATCTATGAGCTGGCAAAACGCGGCGTGGCGGTGCTCTTCGCCTCCAGCGATCTGCCGGAGGTGCTTGGCGTGGCCGACCGCATTGTGGTGATGCGTGAAGGCGAAATTGCCGGTGAATTGCTTCATGAACAGGCGAATGAACAACAGGCGTTGAACCTCGCCATGCCTAAAGTCAGCCAGGCTGTCGCCTGAGTAAGGAGTTAATGATGTCCTCTGTTACTACATCCGGAGCGCCGAAGTCGAAGTCGGCGCTGAGTTTTGGACGTATCTGGGATCAGTACGGCATGCTGGTGGTCTTTGCCGCGCTGTTCCTCGCCTGCGCGATCTTTGTTCCTAACTTTGCCACCTTCATTAATATGAAGGGGCTGGGGCTGGCCATTTCCATGTCCGGGATGGTGGCCTGCGGGATGCTGTTCTGCCTGGCCTCCGGCGATTTTGACCTGTCGGTGGCGTCGGTGATTGCCTGTGCGGGCGTCACGACGGCAGTGGTAATTAACATGACGGAGAGCCTGTGGATTGGCGTTCTCGCCGGTCTGCTACTCGGCGTCATCAGCGGTCTGGTGAACGGTTTTGTTATCGCACGCCTGAAGATTAACGCCCTGATCACCACGCTTGCGACGATGCAAATTGTCCGCGGGCTGGCCTATATCATCTCCGACGGTAAAGCGGTGGGGATTGAAGACGAGCGCTTCTTTACGCTGGGTTACGCCAACTGGCTGGGGCTGCCTGCGCCAATCTGGCTGACCGTGGCCTGCCTGATCCTGTTCGGCTTCCTGCTCAACCGGACCACCTTTGGCCGCAATACCCTGGCGATTGGCGGTAACGAAGAGGCCGCCCGTCTGGCCGGGGTACCGGTGGTGCGAACCAAGATTATTATCTTCGTGCTCTCAGGGCTGGTTTCTGCCGCCGCGGGGATTATCCTGGCTTCGCGTATGACCAGCGGCCAGCCGATGACCTCTATTGGCTACGAGCTGATCGTCATTTCGGCCTGCGTTTTAGGGGGCGTTTCCCTCAAGGGCGGCATCGGAAAAATCTCATATGTGGTGGCCGGTATCCTGATTTTAGGGACGGTGGAGAACGCCATGAACCTGCTGAACATTTCGCCGTTTTCGCAGTACGTGGTTCGTGGTCTGATCCTGCTGGCAGCGGTGATTTTCGACCGTTACAAGCAAAAAGCGAAGCGTACCCTGTAACCCTTTTTCCCGTCTTTTATTGCTCAACTTATAACCATAGTTGACCCCTTAACCGCCCCGCCAGTTTTACTGGCGGGGCGGTTGTCAAATGGCGAGCGACGTCACACTGTCTATACTTACATGGCTATGAAAGAGGTAAAGGCGTTTACCTCTCGTAAACCGTAAGGAGGAAAAGGGTGGCTGACATGTTAACCGCACCGCCTGTACTGCCCGGACACTATGCTTTCTTTTTCGATCTCGACGGCACGCTCGCCGGGATAAAACCGCACCCTGACCAGGTGTCTATTCCGGATGCGGTGTTACAGGATTTGCATCAGCTCTCGCTCATGAACGAGGGAGCACTGGCATTGATATCAGGGCGCTCAATGGCCGAGCTGGATACGCTCGCCAGTCCTTACCACTTTCCGCTGGCCGGTGTACACGGAGCGGAGCGCCGCGACATCCATGATCACACGCATATCGTTTCACTCCCTGACGCACTCACGCAAACGCTCCAGAAGCAGCTTTCTGCTGCGCTGGAAGCGCTGCCTGGCACCGAGCTGGAAGCCAAAGGCATGGCCTTTGCCCTGCATTATCGTCAGGCGCCGCAGCATGAGGAGGCCGTACTGGCGCTGGCTCAAACGGTTGCGGATGCCCATCCACAGCTGGCGTTGCAGCCCGGCAAATGCGTCGTGGAGTTAAAACCGAAAGGCATTAATAAAGGCGCGGCCATCGCCGCGTTTATGGCGTCGCCGCCTTTCAAAGGGCGAACGCCCGTTTTCATTGGGGATGACCTGACCGACGAGGCCGGGTTTCGCGTGGTGAATCAGGCCGGAGGGATCGCCGTCAAGGTGGGGCCTGGTGACACCGTTGCCGAATGGCGGCTGGCGGATGTCGCCAGCGTCTGGCAGTGGATATCTGACATCGCTAACCAGCAACAACAACAAATAGCGCAAAGCAAAGGGGGAAACCATTATGGGTCGCTTAGTCGTCGTCTCTAACCGAATCGCACCGCCGGATGATAAAAAAGCCAGCGCGGGTGGCCTGGCGGTAGGGGTGTTAGGTGCCTTAAAAGCCGCTGGCGGGCTGTGGTTTGGCTGGAGTGGAGAAATTAGTGAAGAGGAGAAACCGCTCAACAAGGTGACGCGCGGAAACATTACGTGGGCTTCATTTGCATTGAAAGAGAAAGACTATGACGAGTATTACTCGCAGTTCTCAAATGCCGTCCTGTGGCCTGCGTTCCACTATCGTCTTGACCTGGTCAAATTCCAGCGTGAATCCTTCGAAGGCTACTCGCGCGTAAATGCGCTGCTGGCGGATAAACTGCTGCCATTAATAGAGGAAGACGATATTTTATGGATCCACGATTATCACCTGTTGCCCTTCGCGAGAGAGCTGCGAAAGAGGGGGGTGAATAATCGGATTGGCTTCTTCCTGCACATTCCTTTCCCGACGCCGGAAATTTTTACCGCGCTGCCGCCGCATGAAGAGCTGCTGGAGGCGCTGTGTGATTACGATTTGCTGGGCTTCCAGACCGAAAATGACCGCCTCGCGTTCCTTGACTCCGTGTCTGGCAAAGCGCGTCTGGTAACCAAAGGCGGGAAAACCCATACGGCGTGGGGGAAAACCTTCCACACTGAGGTCTATCCAATAGGGATTGAACCTGACGAAATCGCGGAGCAGGCTTCCGGCCCGCTGCCGCCGAAGCTGGCGCAGCTTAAGAATGAACTCAAGCACGTGAAAAATATCTTCTCGGTTGAGCGTCTTGATTATTCCAAAGGGCTGCCGGAACGCTTCCTGGCGTATGAAACGCTGCTGGATAAATACCCGCAGCATCACGGGAAAATTCGCTATACCCAGATTGCGCCGACGTCGCGCGGTGAGGTTCAGGCCTATCAGGATATTCGTCATCAGCTGGAGACAGAAGCAGGGCGCATTAATGGCCGCTACGGCCAGCTGGGCTGGACGCCGCTGTTTTACCTGAATCAACACTTTGACCGTAAGATCCTGATGAAGGTCTTCCGCTATGCGGACGTTGGGCTGGTCACGCCGCTGCGTGACGGGATGAACCTGGTGGCGAAAGAGTATGTGGCGGCCCAGGATCCTGCCGACCCGGGTGTTCTGGTGCTTTCCCAGTTTGCCGGAGCCGCAAATGAGCTCACGTCGGCGCTCATCGTTAACCCTTATGACAGGGATGACGTGGCGAACGCGCTGAATCGTGCCCTGACAATGCCGCTCACGGAACGTATTTCCCGCCATGCTGACATGATGGAGACAATCCGAAAGAACGATATTAACCACTGGCAGGCGCGTTTTATTCAGGATCTCCGGGATATCGCTCCGCAAAGCCATGAAGGCGATCTGCAAAAAAAGATCGCGACCTTCCCTAAACTCGCCTGATTTACTGCTGGGGGGCTAATGCCCCCCAAGCGGCACTAACAGCACATCCACCTGGCTCGACGCGACAATAGATTTCGCCGCGCAGGCTGCCCGCGATAAAAAGCTGTGGTTATGGTTCCCGCAAATCACTAAATCTATATTTTGTCTGCGACACATATCGAGAATATGGGCGTTAAGTTCCCCGGTCGCAATAACAGTTTCATAAACAGGATATTGTGCCTTTTCCACTAATTCGCGCAGAAATTGCTGCGTTTCTTCCTGCAGAACCTCGCGAATATCCTCCAGCATGGGTGCGGCCAGCTGATTATACATCTCTGGCTCAGCGGCGAGCGTGATGAGGCTGATGCGGGCATTGTGGGGTCTGGCAATGGAAACTGCCCGGGCGACAAGCTGATGGCTTTCGGGGGAAACCGCAACGGATACAAGAAGATGGGAGTAACTCATGGCGCACTCCTTAGATGTCTGAAAGACAGCGTTTAACCACCTTTACCGCGAAATCTCCGGTTCCGCAAGAGCAGATTACGACATTAGTGTGAAGCTTATCATAATTATTCATTAATTATTCTTATAAGAAGAATAACTGAAAAATGCGCCTAAATGAAAAAAATTAACAACTTAACGTAAATCACACAAATTCACGCCTGGACTGTTAAATCGTTTTGACCCGTTACAAACTCATTTCGAATGATCACGTCCTGAAACATCTTTTTTGTGCTACCTGCATAACTATATGTTTTTTCACGGTAAGAAAAATGTTTCCAGGAGAGGGGCCTGATGTAAATGTTTCCGCGCGGCGCTTACGGCATGAAAAGCACGTTGCATGCCAGTTTGGATCACCCTTCTGCATGAGTATTCGTCAATTAAGAATACAAAACAGTACTGATTGGCTAAATTTTGAACAAATTACAAGTCATACTGATGGATTTATGGGTCATATTCACTTAAATTGTGTGACGTGGATCACATTTTTTTTAAATTTGAGGGTGGCTGGATTGTATGTGTCAAAACTGACGAGTAGAGTTTGCGTCGAATTAGGAAAAATCTTAGTTATTTGTAAGAAATGATAAATCATGTAAGAGACGCATTCGCGGTTTCTCTCTTACGGTTTCAGTGAATACAAACCTAAATTCAACTATGCATTTAGCCTTTTCTTTTTTATACCGGGTGATTTCCCGGCGACATCACGGGGTGCGGTCTTTCCGCATAAAAATAATAGTTGGTTATTCGGGATGGGAACAATGCATACATCCGAGTTGCTAAAACATATCTATGACATCAATTTGTCGTATTTACTGCTCGCGCAGCGTTTGATTAGTCAGGACAAGGCGTCCGCGATGTTTCGTCTGGGTATTAACGAAGAAATGGCAACCATGCTGGGCGGCTTAACCCTCCCGCAGATGGTTAAACTGGCTGAAACGAATCAACTGGTTTGCCAGTTCCGTTTCGATGATTCACAGACAATAACGCGTCTGACGCAGGAATCCCGTGTGGACGATCTTCAACAGATCCATACCGGTATTCTTCTTTCCACTCGCTTGCTTAACGAAATCAGCCAGCCTGATGACGTAGCCCGTAAGAAAAGGGCCTAGCAATGAGCGAGAAAAGCATTGTTCAGGAAGCGCGTGACATACAGTTGGCCATGGAGCTGATTACACTGGGTGCTCGTTTACAAATGCTGGAAAGCGAGACTCAGCTGAGCCGTGGTCGTCTCATCAAACTGTACAAAGAGTTACGTGGTAGTCCCCCGCCGAAAGGCATGCTGCCGTTTTCTACCGACTGGTTTATGACGTGGGAGCAGAATATTCATGCTTCCATGTTCTGTAATGCCTGGCAGTATCTTCTCAAAACCGGTTTGTGTAGCGGCGTTGACGCCGTGATCAAAGCGTACAAACTTTACCTTGAACAATGCCCACAGCAGGAAGAAGGCCCTCTGCTGGCGCTGACCCGCGCATGGACGCTGGTGCGTTTTGTTGAGAGCGGAATGCTTGAACTGTCGCGCTGCAACTGCTGCGACGGCAATTTTATTACCCATGCTCATCAACCTGCAGGCAGCTTCGCCTGTAGTTTATGTCAGCCTCCATCCCGCGCAGTAAAAAGACGTAAACTTTCCCGGGATGCTGCCGATATTATTCCACAACTGCTGGATGAACAGATCGAACAAGCTGTTTAACCCGAACGTGTGGGAAAGATTCCAGCAGCGGTAAGCAATTACCGCTGCTTTTTTTTACCCCGCAAACGGTAAACGCTGCGAGCTGGACGTCCTTGCCATAGTCACTAGCGGAAGGATGATGTCGTGCTTATCTTATTAGGTTACCTGGTAGTTCTCGGTACAGTTTTCGGCGGTTACATGATGACCGGCGGGCACCTTGGAGCACTCTATCAACCGGCTGAACTTATTATCATCGGCGGTGCAGGGGTAGGGGCTTTTATCGTTGGTAACAACGGTAAATCGATCAAGGGCACGCTGAAAGCGATTCCGTTGCTGTTCCGTCGCTCGAAATACACCAAAAGCATGTATATGGATCTGCTGGCACTGCTCTATCGCCTGATGGCGAAGTCGCGTCAGCAGGGCATGTTCTCGCTTGAACGGGATATTGAAAACCCGAAAGAGAGCGAAATTTTTGCCAGCTATCCGCGAATTCTTGCTGATGCCATGATGCTGGATTTCATCGTCGACTATCTGCGACTCATCATCAGCGGCAACATGAACACCTTCGAAATCGAAGCGCTGATGGACGAAGAGATCGAAACCCACGAAAGCGAATCTGAAGTGCCGGCCAACAGCCTGGCGCTGGTCGGCGACTCGCTTCCGGCATTCGGTATCGTTGCCGCGGTAATGGGCGTGGTTCACGCCCTGGCCTCGGCAGACCGTCCGGCAGCCGAGCTGGGCGCGCTGATTGCCCACGCGATGGTGGGGACTTTCCTCGGTATTTTGCTGGCGTACGGCTTCATCTCTCCGCTGGCGAGCGTTCTGCGCCAGAAGAGCGCGGAAACCACCAAAATGATGCAGTGCGTGAAGATCACGCTGCTCTCTAACCTCAACGGTTACGCGCCACCGATCGCGGTTGAGTTTGGCCGTAAAACGCTTTACTCCAGCGAGCGTCCGTCGTTTATCGAGCTTGAAGAACACGTGCGTGCGGTGAAAAATCCAAACCAACAGACGACAACTGAGGACGCATGAAAAACCAGTCCCATCCGATCGTCATCGTAAAAAAACGCAAGCACAAGGGCGGCGGGCATGGCGCACACGGCTCGTGGAAAATTGCGTACGCCGACTTTATGACCGCAATGATGGCGTTCTTTCTGGTGATGTGGCTGATCTCCATCTCCAGCCCAAAAGAACTGATCCAGATTGCCGAATATTTCCGAACGCCGCTGGCAACGGCGGTGTCCGGTGGGCCGCGTATCTCTAACAGCGAAAGCCCGATCCCGGGCGGCGGCGATGATTACACCCAGCAGAAGGGTGAGGTGAAAAAAGAGCCGAACATCGACGAGCTGAAAAGAAAGATGGAGCAGGCGCGTCTGAAGAAACTGCGGGGCGATCTCGATCAGCTTATTGAAGCGGATCCGAAGCTGCGCGCGCTGCGCCCGCATCTGAAGATCGACCTGGTGCAGGAAGGGCTGCGTATTCAGATTATCGACAGCCAGAACCGCCCAATGTTTAAAACCGGGAGTGCGGAAGTCGAACCGTACATGCGCGATATTCTGCGTGCCATTGCACCGGTGCTGAACGGCATTCCTAACCGAATCAGCCTGTCAGGACACACGGATGATTTCCCGTATGCCAGTGGGGAAAAGGGATACAGCAACTGGGAGCTTTCTGCCGATCGTGCCAACGCCTCGCGTCGCGAGCTGGTGGTAGGTGGGCTTGATGATGGCAAGGTACTGCGCGTAGTCGGCATGGCCGCAACCATGCGCGTTTCCGACCGCGGGCCGGATGATGCCATCAACCGTCGTATCAGTCTTTTAGTGCTGAACCAGCAGGCGGAGCAGGCCATCCTGCATGAAAACGCCGAAAGTCAGAATGAGTCACTGGACGATTTAAAACAGCCTGGGGCCGTTCCTTCGGCTGCCGTTCCAACATCGCCACCAGCCAATCCGAGGTGATAGCGTGAGCATGGATATTAGCGATTTTTACCAGACATTCTTTGATGAAGCCGACGAATTGTTGGCCGATATGGAGCAACACTTGCTCGATTTGGTGCCCGAAGCACCGGACTCCGAGCAGCTCAATGCCATCTTCCGTGCGGCGCACTCTATTAAAGGCGGAGCCGGAACGTTTGGATTTACCATCCTGCAGGAAACGACCCATTTAATGGAAAACCTGCTTGATGAAGCACGACGCGGTGAGATGCAGCTCAATACCGACATTATCAACCTGTTTTTGGAAACCAAAGATATTATGCAGGAACAGCTCGACGCCTATAAAAGTTCGGCAGAGCCTGATGCCGCCAGCTTTGAATACATCTGCAATGCGCTGCGCCAGCTCGCCCTGGAAGCAAAAGGTGAGGTCGCTGCAGCCGTTGTCCCTGCGGCGAAACTGAGCGTTGTCGATGCGGTTGCTGCCGACGAGGCCGCGCCAGCCGCTCCACAAGCGGGCAAACTTCGCGTTGTGCTGTCACGTCTCAAAGAGAATGAAGTTAACCTGCTGGAAGAAGAGCTGGGTAACCTGGCGAAGTTAAGCAACGTGGTAAAAGGCAAAGACAGCCTTGCCGCGACGCTTGATGACGGTATTGGCCAGGACGATATCGTGGCGGTACTGTGCTTTGTGATTGAAGCTGACCAGATCGCCTTCGAAACCGAAACGCCCGCGGTTGACGCCCCTGCCGCTGCGGAAGAGGTGGCCGCTGTCGCTCAGGCCGCCGCACCGGCTGTGGCTCCTGCGGCTCCGGCGCTGAAGGCAGTGCCAAAAGAGGCCGCGGCACCTGGCCGCGGTGAGAAACCTGCCGCGCGCTCCAGCGAGTCAACCAGCATCCGCGTTGCGGTTGAGAAGGTCGACCAGCTGATTAACCTGGTGGGCGAACTGGTGATCACCCAGTCGATGCTGGCTCAGCGTTCTAACGAACTGGACCCGGTTACCCACGGCGATCTGATCACCAGCATGGGTCAGCTGCAGCGTAACGCCCGCGACCTGCAGGAATCGGTCATGTCCATCCGTATGATGCCGATGGAATATGTCTTCAGCCGCTTCCCGCGTCTGGTTCGCGACCTTGCCAGCAAGCTGAATAAACAGATTGAACTGACCCTGATGGGCAGCTCAACCGAACTGGATAAGAGCCTGATCGAGCGCATTATCGACCCGTTAACGCACCTGGTGCGTAACAGCCTCGACCACGGTATTGAACTGCCGGAAAACCGCATCGCCGCCGGAAAATCGCCGGTCGGCAACCTGATCCTCTCTGCGGAACACCAGGGCGGGAATATCTGCATCGAAGTGACCGATGATGGCGCGGGTCTTAACCGCGAGCGCATCCTGGCAAAAGCGATTTCGCAGGGGATGGCGGTCAATGAAAACATGACCGATGAAGAAGTGGGCATGCTGATCTTCGCGCCGGGCTTCTCTACCGCGGAGCAGGTGACCGACGTGTCCGGACGCGGTGTGGGCATGGACGTGGTGAAACGTAACATCCAGGAGATGGGCGGCCACGTTGAGATCCAGTCTAAACAGGGTTCCGGCACCACCATTCGCATCCTGCTGCCGCTGACGCTGGCGATCCTCGACGGCATGTCAGTCAAAGTGGCGGACGAAGTCTTTATCCTGCCGCTGAACGCCGTAATGGAATCCCTGCAGCCGCGTGAAGAAGATCTGCATCCTCTGGCGGGCGGCGAGCGCGTCCTCGAAGTGCGCGGCGAATACCTGCCGCTGGTTGAGCTGTGGAAAGTGTTCGAAGTGGACGGGGCGAAGACAGAGGCCACGCAGGGCATCGTTGTGATCCTGCAAAGCGCGGGCCGCCGCTACGCGCTTCTGGTCGATCAGCTGATTGGTCAGCACCAGGTGGTAGTGAAGAACCTCGAAAGCAACTACCGCAAAGTGCCGGGTATTTCTGCCGCCACCATTCTGGGTGATGGTAGCGTGGCGCTGATCGTCGATGTGTCGGCGCTTCAGGGATTAAATCGTGAACAACGTGTGGCGTACACAGCCGCCTGATTAAGTAGAAGGTAATAACATGACCGGTATGAGTAATGTAACGAAACTGGCGGGCGAGCCATCAGGGCAGGAATTCCTGGTATTCACTTTAGGCGATGAGGAGTACGGCATCGATATCCTGAAAGTGCAGGAAATCCGTGGTTACGACCAGGTTACCCGCATCGCTAACACGCCTGCTTTTATTAAAGGTGTCACCAACCTGCGTGGCGTCATTGTGCCAATCGTGGACCTGCGCGTGAAGTTCAGCCAGGGCGACGTTGACTACGACGACAACACCGTGGTGATCGTTCTGAATCTGGGGCAGCGCGTGGTAGGTATCGTGGTGGACGGCGTATCTGATGTGCTTTCCCTGACCTCTGACCAAATTCGTCCTGCGCCGGAGTTTGCGGTCACGCTGTCGACCGAATACCTGACCGGCCTGGGCGCGCTCGGCGAGCGTATGCTGATTCTGGTGAACATTGAGAAGCTGCTGAACAGCGATGAGATGGCGCTGCTGGATATCGCCGCGAGTCACGTAGCGTAGGTAAATGCAAAACGGCAACCCAGGTTGCCGTTTTTTGTGTTTACTCCCTCTGCCTGTGGGAGAGGGCAGGGGTGAGGGAATCAGGCCTCACCCTTTTTTTCACCTTACGCTTCCTGCTTTACCAGCTCGGCTTCAGCTTCCGCTTCCCGCGCGCCTTCATTCTGTGACAGCATCGCGGTCGCAATACCATTCCCCAGCACGTTAATTGCGGAACGGCCCATGTCCAGGAAGTGGTCGATCCCCATCAGCAGCAGAATACCCGCCACCGGAATATTAAAGCTCGGAATGGTTGCTGCCAGCACCACCAGTGAAGAACGCGGTACGCCGGCAATCCCTTTCGACGCCAGCATCAGGGTCAGCATCAGCACCGTCACTTCAGAGAAGCTCAGGTGAATGTTGTACGCCTGAGCGATAAACATCGAGGCGAATGAGCAGTACACCATCGAACCCACCAGGTTGAAGGAGTAGCCAATCGGCAGAACGAAAGAGGCGATGTTGCGCGAGCAGCCAAAGCGCTCCAGCTGCTCCAGCGTTTTCGGGTAGGCGGCTTCAGAGCTGCTGGTGGTAAACGCCACCAGGACCGGATCTTTCAGCATGCTGACCAGGCGAAACACCTCTTTTTTCAGCACCATGTAACCCACGGCCAGCAGCACCATGCAGGTAAGAAGAATGGCAACATAGTAGCCGCCAATAAAGGAGGCGTAGTTCAGCAGAATGCCCAGACCCTGCGTGGCAATGACGGATGAAATCGCCGCGAAAATGGCCAGCGGAGCAACGTACATCACGTAACCCGTTACCTTCAGCATAATGTGGGAAACCACATCCAGCGCGGCCACCAGCGGCGCGTTGAATTTCTGCCCCAGCGACGCGCCGCCGATGCCGAAGAACATTGAGAACACCACAATCTGCAGGATCTCATTGTTCGACATCGCCCCCGCGATACTGGTCGGAATGGTGTGCGACAGGAACGCTTTCAGCGTCATGCCGCCCACGGCCAGGCCGGTATCCACCGCTTCTGTCGGAACCGTCAGGTTCAGACCGCTTCCCGGATGCTCCAGCGTGACGATAAACAGGCCAACCAGGATAGAGAGCACGGATGAGCTGATAAACCACACCATCGCTTTGCCGCCAACGCGGCCAATGGTGGAGGTTTCGCCCAGCTTCATAATGCCGACGGTGAGCGTGCTGAAGACCAACGGTGCAATGACCATTTTGATCAGGCGGAGGAAAATATCGGTCAGAAGGGTAATATTATCCGACCAGGCTTTGATGGCATCCGCAGATGCATACTCATGAATTGCTGCCCCTGAAAGAATACCCGCCAGCATGAATATCACGATGAAGAGTGTGAGTTTGTTTGCACTTGCCACGAAAAAAGATCCTCTATGCGCTTCAGATGTGGCCCGCGTCGATACATATAAATTTTTTATTACGATGCGGGAAATTATTCGGCACATAAATTGACGCAAAGTGTAGGGGGATACAACTCCTTTTTAATTTTTATTAATTTTGTTGTTAATGCGCCGACGATATATTGTGATCGCTGTCACACTTTAATGGATATATTCTCCCCGGATAGAATGAAATTGTTGCCTGAATTAATTTAACTTGCTGTTATTTATAATAAAGTTGAGTCAATAAGACATATGCCTTATGCGTTAAGGGTCGGGTGGTCGAAGCGATATCCGTAAACTAAATTCTCAATAACCCCCTCAGAGGAACGTTAAGCGGGGCTAACATCTTGAACGACAAAAATAAAATGTGGCAAGGGAACGGAGACGTCTTCTGGAGGGGGGTAAATGAAAAGAAAACTTCTTTTGATCTGCGCAGGCACCTTACTGGCTGCGACAACGGCCCATCAGGCGCTGGCCGTCACCAGCAGCGGCACTATTGGTGCAACGCTGACGCTGACAAACGGGTGTCTGATAAACGGCTCGCCCGCGCAGAGTGGTATTAACTTCGGTACGCTCGATTTCGGTACCCATCCGGCAACCTTTTCCACGCTTACGACGCAGCTGAGCGGCGCCAGCGGCGGAAACACCTTCACCATTCAATGTACGACCGCCAGCTATACGGTCGCGATCACCGGTAATACCCACTCCACCGCGCCCGGCTCCGTTGTCGGTTCGCCGGGCACGCCTGAACGCTATCTGGTGAATACGGCCAACGCGGCACAGGGCGTGGCTTACAGCCTGTACAGCGACAGCGGGTTTAACACCGTGATTGCCAATAACGCCGCGCTGCCGATCGCGTCTACGGCCGGAGGGGTGGACAGTTACACCCTCTACGGACGGATTACCGGCGGCGGTAACAGCGTGACGGTCGTTCCGGGAACCTACACCGACACGATTAACGTCAGCGTCACCTACTAGTCCCAAACCGCCATGAAGGCATCTCTCACAGGTCTGCGCAAACGCGCAGAGGGACGCGTGCAGCCTTTTTTCGCGCTGATCGTCGGATTGCTGTTTATTCCCGCGGCGGATGCGGTGACATCCCAGTCGTTTAAGGTCAGCGCGACGATTGTCCCGGGATGCGCGGTGGCTACCGGTAGCGGAGGGCTTCTCGGTACGCTGGATTTTGGCAGCCATAACGGCGTCGAGAGCGCGCCGGTGAGCACCAGCTTTGTGCCGAACGGGGCGTTGTCCATCGCCTGTACGCCAGGCGTGGCGCTGAGCATGAGCATTAATGGCGGTCAAAATTATTCATCCGTTCGCCGCATGAAGCGCGCGAACGGCGTCGATATGGTGCCATACCGGCTTTACAGCAGCAGCTCGCTGGCCGCAAACAGCGAAATTGGCGTCAACCAGGCGATAGCGGTGACCTATACCAACAGCAATAACATCGCGCTGCCGCTTTTTGGCGTGGCGCTACTGACCGGGTTTAGCCCGGCGGGAACCTATTCCGATCAGCTCACCGTGACCTTGTCATGGTAATAAAGGGAGAGTGTTGATGAAGCCATTTTTCAGACCGGTTTGTCTGGCGGGCGCGTTGGGAATGGCGGTTGCTGGCCAGGCGCAGGCGGCGGCCACCATCCTGCTCTGGCCCATCGATCCCTGGCTTGCTGCAGACGCCAACGCCACGGAACTGTGGATCCAGAACCAGGGAAATAGTGCCACGACGATGCAGGTCCGCATCGTGCGCTGGAAGCAGGAGGACGGACACGAGCGCTATACCGCGCAGCAGGACGTGGTCGCCAGCCCGCCCATCGTCACGATTGGCACAGGCAGCAAGCAGCTTATTCGCCTTATCAAACAGGCTTCGGTTCCCGCTGGGGTCGAACAGGCCTATCGCATTATCGTCGATGAAATTCCCCAGCCAGATGCCAAAGCCGAACCCGCCATCGGCCTGAAATTGCAGATGCGTTACTCCATCCCTCTGTTCGTATATGGACAGGGGATCCCGACCATCAAAGAGGGCGCGCATCACGCGCTGGCGGAGACCCAAAACCTGAGCTGGCGGGTGACGCAGGCGGAGGGGAAGCCTGCGCTGGAGGTCAAAAATCGGGGTGATGTTCACGTCAGGCTGAGCCAGGTGGCGCTGGAGCAGGGCGGTCAGAAACGCACGGTGGCGGAGGGATTGCTGGGTTACGTCCTGCCGGGCAGCACCCGCAGCTGGCCTATACCCGCTGGCATTCGTCAGCCAGAGCGGATGAGCGCGCAGATTAATGCCAGGGACGAACAATGGCAGTCGACGCCCGTCAACTGAAGCCGGCGATGATGATACTGCTATGCGTCAGTTCAGCGACCCTGGCCGGGCCCGGCGACGACAGTTTACCGCCGCCTCCCCAGGCACAGGCGATAAATGATGAAGCGGTTTTCCAGCTGGCCATCGTGGTCAATCACTACGATACCGGCCTGGTCGTGCCCGTGACGCAGCGTAAAGGCGCTTTCTTTATCTCCAGCGCCGATTTGCTGCGCGCGGGGCTGCCCCCGGCGCACGTTCCCACCGGCGAGGTAAATCTCTCCTCGCTTGCTCAGGTTCGGGTGGAGTACGACAGCGCCGCGCAGCGCCTGCTGCTTAACGTTCCCCGCGACTGGGTGACGGCCCGCGTGACGCCTTTCAGCGCGCAAGCGGCGCAGGCCAAACCGCACTACGGGCGCGGGGCGCTGCTGAATTACGATCTCTACACCAACCACACGGAACATATCGGCGGACAGGCGTCGATCTGGCATGAGTTCCGCTACTTCAACGAAAACGGCTCGTTTTCCTCGACCGGTTACGCGCGGGAAAATTTCACCGGTAACGACGGACAGCAGGAAGGGTATGTCCGCTATGACACGACCCTGCTGTTCACCAACGAAGATGACGCGATGAGCTGGAGCGCCGGGGACGTGATCAGCGATGCCCTGAGCTGGAGCTCCAGCGTGCGGATGGGGGGGATAAGCGTCGGGCGGGATTTCTCCCTGCGTCCTGACCTGGTGACATGGCCGCTGCCCGAGTTCGCGGGGGAAGCCGCGGTACCCACTTCGGTCGATCTTTTTATCAACGGCTATCGCTCCGGCTCAACCCAGCTTCAGCCGGGCCCCTTCACCCTGACTAATCTGCCCTATATCAACGGCGCCGGGGATGCGGTGCTGGTCACAACGGATGCGCTGGGGCGCCAGGTAAGCACCACGCTACCGTTTTACGTCACCAGCGACCTGCTCAAACAAGGGCTGAGCGACGGCGCCGTGACGCTCGGCAGCCTGCGGCGTAATTACGGCATCAAGAATTTTGACTACGGTCCGGCAGCCGGCAGCGGCTCGTATCGCTACGGGATGACGGACTGGCTAACCCTCGAGGGCCACGCGGAAGGGGCGCAGGAGCTGGCGCTGGGCGGCGCGGGGACGGTGATAAAACTCGGCCAGTTTGGCGTGGTGAATACCTCTTACTCGCAAAGCCGCATGCGCGATGATGCGGGCGGGCAAATCAACTGGGGTTACCAGTACAGTACCAGCGAGTTTAGCGTCGCCACCCAGCACACGCGTCGCGACCGCGGCTTTGGCAATCTGGCCCTTTACGATCAGCCGACGGTATATGACGAAAACGATAAGCCCATCGCCAGCTTTAGCCGTAATACGGACCAGTATTCGCTGACCTTCAATCTGGGACGGTACGGCAACATCGGTGCGGCCTGGATCGGCGTGGAGAGTTTTGACAGCCAAAAAACCGAGCTGCTCAATCTCTCCTGGAGCCGAAACCTGTGGGGAGCGAGCAGCATTTACCTGGCCGGCAGCCGGGATCGGCAGCGGGGAGACTGGACGGTCGCGCTGTCGCTGCAGGTGCCGCTGGGGGCGCGCGACAGCGCTGCCGTTACCGTTGAAAACACCCCGGATGCAGGCAGTACCCAGCGCATTAACTACAACCACTCCATGCCTTCTGACGGTGGGTTCAGCTGGAACATGGCCTGGGCCAACCAGTCAAGATCCAGTGATTATCAACAGGGTACGCTGGGCTGGCGCAATAACAACATCGAGCTGCAGGGCGGCGGCTATGGCGAAAGGGATACCATGACCTGGTGGGGCGAGGCGATGGGCGCCGTTGTGCTGATGGACGGCGAGCTGTTCGCGGCGAATAAGATCAACGATGCGTTTGTGGTCATCAGTACCGATGGGCACCCGGACGTGCCCGTCAGCTATGAGAACCAGCCCGTCGGTAAAACCAATAACAACGGCTACCTCCTGGTCAGCGGGGTGTCGGCGTATTACCCGGCAAGCTACCGGATTGATACTTTGAATCTGCCGGCGGATACCCGTCTGAAAGAGACCGAGCGGCGGATCGCGATTCGGCGCCACAGCGGCTATCTGGTCGATTTCCCGATGGAGCAGGAACGGGTGGCCAGCGTTATTCTGCATGACGTGCGCGGGAAGGCGTTGCCGGTGGGAAGCCAGGTTCGACGCGCCTCGCGCAGCAATGCGGTGGTGGGGTATGACGGCATCGCCTGGCTGGAAAATCTCAGCGATGTGAACCCGCTGGAGGTGATCGCACCTGACGGGAGGCGCTATAAGACTACCCTGACCGTGGGGGCCAATCCGGAGCACAAGCTGAAAACCTACGGGCCGCTGGTTTGCCGGGAGGAGCCATGACGCGCCTGCTGCTATTCATCCTGCTGCTGTTCTCCGGCGGCGGCTGGGCGGCGTGTACCGTCAGTACGGTTAATGCGTCGTTTGGCAGCGTCACCTCGTTCGCGCTTAGCGGAACCGGAGAAGTTCAAACCACCGGCACGCTGGTGGTGGCCTGCGATGCCGTACTGAATCTGCTGACCAGCGACTCGGTAACGCTGACCTACACCGCGGCATCGGTTTCGGGCAGCAGCCGGGCCACGATGAAACGCACGGATAATGCGGCCATCACCGACGTGATCCCCACCCGGCTGTGCGGGTTATCGGGATGCGCGAGCAGCAGCGAGGTACAGATAAGTAAATCGTATACCTGGAGCGGGAGTACCTTGCTGGGGTTGCTGGGGTCAAAGCAGTACAACATTCCGCTCTATTTCCGCACCGTCGCCGGGCAAAACGTCACTGCCGGGCCATATCAGGTGCAGTTAACCTTCAGCATTAACTACAGCGTCTGCTCCGTCGGCGCGCTTGGCATATGCACAATCAATCAGACGGGAACCGCGACAACCACCATCCTGCTGGATATGACCGTCACCAACGACTGCAGCGCCATGACCACGCCAGATGTGAACTTCAACAGCGCGCCGCTGGTGCAAAGTTTCCCCACCGTCTCGCAGGCGATTGCCGTCACCTGTACCAAAGGAAGTTCGTATACCATCGGCATTAATAACGGTGCCAACGCGCTGAACAACGTGCGGCGGATGGTGAGCGGCAGCAACGCCATGAGCTACGACATCTATAAGGAAGCCACCGGTAACCGCTGGGGCGGCAGCGGCAGCGAGCGCTGGTCAAGCGCGGTATCGTCCCAGGTCAGTACCGACGGTTTACTGCGCACCTACAACTACACCGCGAAAGTCCTGACCAATCAGACCACGCCGCCCGCCGGAACCTACACCGACACGCTGATTGTCGACGTGGCGTTTTAACCCCGCGCTTTTCCCTTTCGCAAATGTAAAGTTCCTGTGGGCTGTGCCGATAACACCGTTAATAAATCTATGAGAAGGTGTTGTATGTTGAACCGTATCCGCGTTGTCACAATGCTCATGATGGTGCTGGTCATTTTCGCACTTCTTCAGCTCATCTCCGGCGGGCTTTTTTTCTCGTCATTAAAACAGAACCAGGACAGCTTCGCGGCCTCGAACGATCTCCGCCTGCAGCAGAGTGAACTCACGTCGACGTGGGATCTGATGCTGCAAACGCGCATCAACCTGAGCCGCTCGTCCGCGCGCATGATGATGGACCCCAACAATCAGCAGAGCAGCGCGAAAACCGATCTGTTGAAAAATGCCCGTGCCACCCTCGCTGACGCCGCGAAACATTACGACGCCTTCAAAAAGATCGCCCCGCAGCCTGCTATGGAGCAGGTGAGCCAGAATATCGATGAAAAATACAATGCCTACCATACCGGCCTGACAGAGCTGATTCAGTTCCTGGAGAGCGGCAATATGGACGCCTATTTCGCGCAGCCAACGCAGGGGATGCAAAACGCACTCGGCGCGGCGCTGGGGGAATACGCGAAGGTCAGTGGCGATCTCTATCACTCGGCCTTTACGGCAAGCCAGAATGACTACCGCTTTGCAAAATGGCAGATGGCCGTGATGGCGCTGGCGCTGGTCATTGTGCTGGTCGCGGTCTGGTACGGCATTCGCCATATCCTGCTGAACCCTCTCGGCCGCGTCATTGCCCACATTCGCGAAATTGCCGGCGGTGACCTGACCAAAACGCTGACCGTTTCCGGGCGCAATGAGATCACCGAGCTGGCAAACAGCGTTGACCATATGCAGCGTTCGTTAATCGAAACCGTCGCGAACGTGCGCAACGGGTCGGAGGCTATCTATACCGGCACCAGTGAAATTGCGATGGGGAATAACGATCTCTCATCCCGTACCGAGCAGCAGGCGTCCGCCCTGGAAGAGACGGCCGCCAGCATGGAGCAGCTCACCGCGACCGTGAAGCAGAACGCCGATAACGCCCGCCAGGCGTCGCAGCTGGCGGAAAGCGCCTCCGAGACGGCACAGCGCGGCGGCCGCGTGGTGGATGGCGTGGTGAAAACCATGCACGAAATCGCCGACAGCTCGAAGAAAATCGCCGACATCATCAGCGTTATCGACGGCATTGCCTTCCAGACCAACATTCTGGCGCTGAACGCCGCCGTGGAAGCGGCGCGCGCGGGTGAACAGGGGCGCGGGTTTGCCGTGGTGGCCGGGGAAGTACGCAACCTGGCCAGCCGCAGCGCCAACGCGGCCAAAGAGATCAAGTCTCTGATTGAAGATTCCGTCTCCCGCGTGGATACCGGCTCCGTGCTGGTGGAAAGCGCCGGGGAGACCATGAATGACATCGTGAATGCCGTCACCCGCGTGACGGACATCATGGGTGAAATCGCCTCTGCGTCCGATGAGCAGAGTCGTGGTATCGACCAGGTTGCCCTGGCGGTATCGGAAATGGATCGCGTGACACAGCAAAACGCCGCGCTGGTGCAGGAGTCCGCTGCTGCGGCCGCTGCTCTGGAAGACCAGGCGAGCCGTCTGAAGATGGCCGTCTCGGCGTTTCGTCTCGCTTCACTCGCTGGAAACACGGTCACCCCGCAGGCGACGTATCGCGCGCCAGCCGTTGAATCGGCTGTAAACCGTACGCGCACCGCGACGACCGGACAAGATGAAAACTGGGAAACATTTTGACTGACAATTAAACCGCGGCTGCTTGCCGCTTGATGGGAGCGTGGATGTTAAATCGTATTCGTATCTCGACCACACTGTTTTTGATTCTGATCCTTTGCGGTGTGTTGCAGGTTGGCAGTAACGGGTTGTCTTTTTGGGCGTTTCGCGATGGCTATCAGAATTTGCAGGAAGTTGAGGCGAGTAATCAGCAGCGCTCCGCACTGGCACAAACGCGTGCCGTGCTGTTGCAGGCAAGCACTGCGCTGAACAAGGCGGGAACCTTAACCGCGCTGAGTTATCCGCCGGATGACATTAAAGCGCTGATGGCGACCGCGCGCGACAGCCTGAAGCAGGCTGACGCACAGTTTAAAGCCTTTACGGCGCAGGCCGCCGACAGCGAGAAAGAGAAAGCGCTGAAGGCCGCCATGAAGACGAACTTTGAGCAGTGGTACAGCGATCTGGACCACCAGGCGACGTGGCTTGAGAACAACCAGCTTTCGGACTTTATGACCGCACCGGTTCAGGCGTCTCAGGCGGCGTTTGACGGCAGCTTTAACGCGTGGCAGCAGGATATTAACCAGTCTGTTCAGCGTGCCGGTGACCAGAGCCGTCAAAGCTATCACATGTCGGGCGTCATCTTTGCCGTGGTGGTGATCCTGGCAGGGCTGCTAACCGGCGGGGCGCTGCTCTGGTCGCGCAGAATGATTGTGCAGCCGCTGGCGATTATCAGCAGCCACTTCGACAGCATTGCGAAAGGGGACCTGGCGCGTCCGGTCGCGGTGTTCGGCAAAAACGAAATTTCGGCGATCTTTGCGAGCCTGAAGGCGATGCAGGGATCGCTGCGGGAAACGGTGAGCGACGTGCGGCAGGGCAGCTATGCCATGCACACCGGGATCTCTGAGATTGCGGCGGGGAACAACGATCTCTCGTCCCGCACCGAGCAGCAGGCGGCCTCGCTGGCGCAGACGGCGGCCAGCATGGAGCAGTTAACCGCGACGGTAGGCCAGAACGCCGATAACGCGCGTCAGGCGTCTGACCTGTCAAAACAGGCGGCGATGACGGCGAAGAAAGGCGGCGACCAGGCGTCCCATGTCGCCAGCACCATGCAGGAGATTGCCACCAGCTCGCAGAAAATTGGTGACATCATCAGCGTGATTGACGGTATCGCGTTCCAGACCAACATTCTGGCGCTGAATGCCGCCGTGGAAGCGGCGCGCGCCGGTGAGCAAGGGCGTGGATTTGCGGTGGTGGCGGGGGAAGTGCGTAACCTGGCGAGCCGCAGCGCCAACGCGGCGAAAGAAATTAAGGTGCTGATCGAAGAGTCGGTTTCGCGCGTTCAGCAGGGCTCAACGCTGGTGGATACGGCGGCGAAAACCATGCACGAGATCGTCACCTCCGTGACGCGGGTGAACGACATCATGGGCGAGATTGCCTCTGCGTCGGACGAACAGCGCCGCGGGATTGAGCAGGTTGCCCAGGCCGTCAGCCAGATGGATCAGGTCACGCAACAGAACGCCTCGTTAGTTGAGGAGGCGGCAGCGGCAACCGATCAGCTGGCAAGCCAGGCGGATCGTCTGACCGGACTGGTCGCGGTATTTAATGTGAAAGAGCACGTTGAAGCAGTAACAGAAGTCGGGCGGTCGCAGGCCGTGCCAGTTGTATCCTGAATGTAATTAAGAAGGCGCTATGACATCACCAATGCCCCCTGGGCAAACGTCATTATTGTTGCAGATGACACAGCGCCTCGCGCTGTCCGACGCGCATTTTCGTCGGATATGTCAGTTAATCTACCAGCGTGCGGGGATCGTGCTTGCGGATCATAAGCGGGACATGGTCTACAACCGTCTGGTGCGGCGCTTGCGTACGCTGGGGCTGGATGATTTTGGCCGCTATCTGAGCATGCTCGAGGCGAACCAGAACAGCGCAGAGTGGCAGGCTTTTATTAACTCGTTAACCACCAACCTGACGGCGTTTTTCCGTGAAGCTCACCACTTCCCGGTCCTGGCCGAGCACGCCCGCCGTCGCACCGGGGAGTATCGCGTATGGAGCGCGGCCGCCTCGACGGGTGAAGAGCCGTACTCGCTGGCGATAACCCTTGCTGACACCCTGGGCATGACGCCCGGACGCTGGAAAGTCTACGCCAGCGATATCGATACCGAGGTGCTGGAGAAGGCGCGTAACGGCGTGTATCGCCAGGATGAACTGAAAACGCTGTCGCCGCAGCAGCTGCAGCGTTATTTCATGCGCGGCACGGGCCCGCATGAAGGCCTGGTGCGCGTACGCCAGGAGCTGGCGAACTGCGTCGAATTCGCGCCCGTTAACCTGCTGGATAAGCAGTACAACGTGCCGGGGCCGTTCGATGCCATTTTTTGCCGTAACGTCATGATCTATTTTGATAAAACGACGCAACAGGACATTTTGCGTCGGTTTGTTCCGTTGCTCAAGCCTGACGGTTTACTGTTTGCCGGGCACTCGGAAAACTTCAGCAACCTCGCGCGTGAGTTTAGCCTGCGTGGGCAAACGGTATATGCGCTGAGTAAGGAAAAAGCATGAGTAAAATCAGGGTGTTGTCTGTCGATGATTCAGCGCTGATGCGTCAGATCATGACTGAAATTATCAATAGCCACAGCGACATGGAGATGGTGGCGACTGCGCCCGATCCTCTGGTAGCGCGGGATTTAATTAAAAAATATAACCCCGACGTGCTAACGCTGGATGTCGAGATGCCGCGCATGGATGGCATAGATTTCCTCGAAAAATTAATGCGGCTTCGGCCCATGCCGGTGGTGATGGTCTCCTCCCTGACCGGAAAAGGATCGGAAATCACCCTGCGCGCGCTGGAGCTGGGGGCGGTGGATTTTGTCACCAAACCGCAGCTTGGCATTCGCGAAGGGATGCTGGCCTACAGCGAAATGATTGCGGAGAAGATCCGCACCGCGTCGCGGGCGAAGCTTGCTGCCCATACGCCATTGGCCGCGCCTGCGACCCTGAAGGCCGGTCCCTTACTCAGCTCGGAAAAACTGCTGGTTATTGGAGCGTCAACCGGAGGAACAGAGGCAATTCGTCATGTACTCCAGCCATTGCCGCTTTCAAGTCCGGGTATTCTGATCACTCAGCATATGCCGCCAGGCTTTACCCGTTCGTTCGCCGAACGCCTGAACAAGCTGTGCCAGATCAGCGTGAAGGAGGCGGAAGACGGCGAGCGCGTGCTCCCGGGACATGCCTATATCGCCCCGGGCGACAAGCATATGGAGCTGTCGCGCAGCGGCGCTAACTATCAAATCAAAATTCATGACGGACCGCCGGTCAACCGGCACCGTCCGTCGGTGGATGTGCTGTTTCATTCGGTGGCGAAACATGCGGGGCGCAACGCCGTTGGGGTGATCCTGACGGGGATGGGCAACGATGGTGCCGCCGGAATGCTTGCAATGCACCAGGCTGGCGCCTGGACGATTGCGCAGAATGAAGCAAGTTGTGTGGTGTTCGGCATGCCGCGCGAGGCCATCAATATGGGTGGCGTGAGCGAAGTGGTCGATCTTAGCCAGGTAAGCCAGCAGATGCTGGCGAAAATCAGTGCCGGACAGGCAATACGTATTTGACTCAGGAGTATTATTTTATGGCGGATAAAGAGCTTAAGTTTTTGGTTGTGGATGACTTTTCCACCATGCGTCGCATCGTGCGCAACCTGCTGAAAGAGCTGGGCTTCAACAACGTTGAAGAAGCAGAAGACGGCGTTGATGCGCTGAACAAACTGCAGGCTGGCGGGTTTGGTTTTGTTATCTCCGACTGGAACATGCCAAACATGGACGGTCTGGAACTGCTGAAAACCATTCGTGCTGATGCCGGAATGGCGTCTATGCCGGTTCTGATGGTTACTGCAGAAGCGAAAAAAGAGAACATCATTGCCGCTGCACAGGCGGGCGCAAGCGGCTATGTGGTGAAGCCATTCACCGCGGCAACCCTGGAAGAGAAGCTCGGTAAGATCTTCGAGAAACTCGGCATGTGAGGTGATGGAAATGTTGCAACCTGCTATGAAACCCGTTGAAGAACACTCGCCGAGCGATATTATCGTCCGCATCGGCAGCCTGACGCGCATGCTGCGTGACAGCCTGCGTGAGCTGGGTCTGGATCAGGCGATTGCCGAAGCGGCGGAAGCCATTCCTGATGCCCGCGATCGTCTGGACTATGTTGTGCAGATGACCGCTCAGGCCGCGGAACGTGCGCTGAACAGCGTTGAAGCGTCACAGCCGCACCAGGATGCGATGGAAAAGGGGGCGAAAGCGCTGAGCAAACGCTGGGACGAGTGGTTTGAGAACCCTATCGAGCTGGCGGATGCCCGTGAGCTGGTGACGGATACCCGTCAGTACCTGGGTGATGTGCCGGGGCACACCAGCTTCACCAACGCCCAGCTGCTGGACATCATGATGGCGCAGGATTTCCAGGACCTGACCGGTCAGGTGATCAAGCGCATGATGGATGTTATCCAGGAGATTGAGCGTCAGCTGCTGATGGTTCTGCTGGAGAACATCCCTGAACCGGCAGCCCGTCCAAAACGCGAGAACGAAAGCCTGCTCAATGGTCCACAGCTCGACGCCAGCAAGGCGGGCGTTGTGGCAAGCCAGGATCAGGTAGACGATCTGCTGGACAGCCTCGGCTTCTGATAGTTCTGATTACCCTCAGGCTGCGGCGTCAACCTGAGGGTAGTTCGGTTAGCGAAGATCCATCTTCACCGTCACGTTACCTTCAAAGCGGCCCGGGGCCGGAGAGGCATTGGTCGTGCTGACCGGTACAGCCTGAATTTTGACCACACCGTTTCCCTGCGCGTCCATCGTCACCGGAAACTCATAGGTCCCGTCCAGCGCGACGTTCTGACTGTGTTCATCATATACACGCACCCCGAGATCGTCCCTGTCCAGAAGTTTTGCAATGTACGGCGTACTGCTGTCCGCGACCCCCTGATCAGCGGTTAGCGTGAGCTTTATCCGGTCCGTGTTTCCCACTGCGTTATCATCACAGTGGTAGGCAATATCAACGTTTTTGATAGCATAACGTTTCGGCGGTTGCCCCTTAATGACGAATTGCTTGCTGACGATGCTGCCGAACTCAACCTCAATGGTGCTGCCTGCGTTGATGGTGCAGCTTAGCGGCGCAGATAACGTGCCGCTAAACCAGATATCAGAGACCTGTTCTGCCTGCCCGGGATCGCAGCTTGTCCCCGTGCCGAAATAGAGGCAGGCATAGTTTTGCGCGACGATCGTCGAAGGGATCACCTCTTGACCCAGGATGGGTTTTTTAACGTGAAGCAGGATCGCAACGACGTTCCAGCGGAAATTACGCTTTATGACAGCGGCGTTGCTCGGCTGGGTGCTGCTATTGCAAACGTTGGCATTTCCCTCCGTTTTGGCGAGTGCATTCTCGGTAGTGCTACGCATATTACCTCTGGACGTCGGGTATTCATTGACAGGTAACGGGGTCAAAGAAGTGCCGTCCGGAGAGTTGATTGCATCCGCATAGGCGGTGATATCGGCATCGATCTTTTCGGTCAAGTAGCCGTATCCGTTTGTTCCAGGATTCAGCGGGCTTCCGGCAAACGTTTTTTCATAGACCATGCTCGAAGAAAACATATTTCCGGGACAGCTGCAGTTGGCCACTATCACCGGGCCATTGCCGACCAGATGATTTGGCACATCATAGTCATGATTGGCAATATTTTCGCTGGACGAAAACTCATGATCGAACGACGTGGTGTAGGCTTGCGGCGCACTGAAGCAGTTATGAAGTAAAGTCGCGGCCCTGCACGGGCTGGTTGCGGCCAGGCTCAATGCCGTGGCCAATGAAGCCCAGACGGCCCGTTTCGTGAGTATAGTTGTCATGTGCTTATTCCTGCTGACAAAGCTCGCTAACCGAGCGAATACCGTTAGGGCTTTCGGTTTGGTTAGCTGACTGTTGCGTAATGCTGGCGCGGCACTGTTGGCCCATGCCGTTGCCCCATTTCACGGTGAGCTGCGCGGTCTCTCCAATGCCTGCCAGATAGACGGTGCCGGTTTCATCGACAATGCCGCTCATCACCGGGTCGCTACTGGTCGCGATGGCGCCGAACGGAACGGGGAGACCGTTTGGACGCTTCAGGGTGATCAGCATCCGGTAGCCTGTGTGGGCGTCAAATCTGGCCAGCACCGCCGCGTTGCGCGAGGGAATGACGGTGATGGCGGTATCGCTGCTGTCCACATTTTCCGGCAGGCTCGAGGTATCAATACGAATATTATTCTCCTGGTACGGAGTGAGCGATGGAATGACTGCGTTACCCTGCCAGTCGGTCTGAATACCCCGCTGGTTCAGGAAACGGACGCCGGAAGCATCGTTGGCGTTGACGATAGCAAACTGGCTTCCTAAAGGTTGAGCCAGCGTGATGCCCTGAGGATGGGCAACAATACCGCCGCTAATGCCGTAGTTAAGCTGCTGAGAGTGATCGGTGGAAGCGTAATATCCGGCGGTCAGATTGGCGTACTGCGAGCGGTAGCTGCCATAGACGCTGCTGATATCTTCCCCGTTGTGGTTGGAGTGGCTCTGCTGCAACGAGTAGCTCAGACGCTCATCCTCCAGAAGCGTGCCGCTGAGGCCCACGTTTTGCCGCGTATAGCCATTTTTAGTGTTGCTGATGTTATAGCTACTCCAGGCGCGTGGCAGCCATCTGGCGAGAGGAATGCTAAATCCCAAAGAAACCATCCTGTCAGACTCGTCGCCGTTGGTTTTGCTGTACGTATAGGCAATGTGATAGCTCGTGCCGGAAACAACGGTATTGAATCCCAGAGACAGGTTGCGCTCTTTTTTAGAGGTGCCCCAGTAATCCTGCTGATAGCCGTTAAGATACAGACTTACCCCAGCAACGGTTTGGCTAACGCTGGCCTGAATGCGGTTGCGTTTATTGTAACGAAACTGCAGATCGTCTTCGTGGCCGTCATGCTTTTGGTTGGCGTCGGCAAAGCTGTAATACCCGCGGCTGGAGTATCGGTAGCTGCCGAGGCTGAAGTTGGTATCGGTCGAATCCAGCTTACCGGTATAAAGCAAACGCCATGACTGGCCGGTATGCTGGCTGTTATCGTCTAGCCGGGTGTCGGCCATGGTAACGTCAGCGGACAGCGAGCCCAGCGGCCCGAGCGCCAGACCGGCACCGGTATTGGCTGCGTTATAGTCTTTCGAGAGCGTCAGCCCTCCAAACCAGGTGAGAAGGTTATTTAAACCGTAAATCATGCTGCCCTGGAAAAAGTCGGGTTCCTTTTGGTCGCTCCCGCTTTCAGCACGATAACGGCCTGCTGTCATTTCGTACTTCATACGCCCAGGCCGCAGCATAACCGCGATACTGGAGTAGGGCTGCGTAAAGCGATGCTCGGTGCCATCAGCCTCTTTCACCGTAACGTCCAGATCGCCGCTGTTGGTCGTGGAGTAGAGATCGTCGATTTCGAACGCGCCCGGCGCGACATTTTGCTGATAGATGAGGTAGCCATTCTGGCGCACCGAGACTTCCGCATTTGAACTGGCGATGCCGCGTATGACAGGGGCATAGCCGCGTTGGCTGTAGGGAAGCATCTCTTCATCCGACGCAAGGTTAACGCCCCGGTACTGTAAGCTATCAAATACCTCGCCCCGCGTGTTGCTTTCTCCGGCCGTGAACTGTGCCTTGAGGGCGTCAACGTCATGCTGGAGGAAGGTATTGATGTTTTCCCACAGGTTTTCATTCTCTGAATGGCTCCACGTTGAATAGTTGCGCACTCGCCAGCCACCCATGTTGGCGCCGGTGCGCAAATTCAGATACTGACTGGTGGCGCTGTTGTCGCCGCTCTCCTTATTTTTTGATCCTGATAAAGCGTAGTCACTGAACAACACGGGAACACCGTCGTCCCAGCGCGAGGGATCGATGTAATCGCGACCGGCACTTCTTAACGCGGCCTGAGGAATACTCAACGCTAATGTCATGGTTGAAAAATCAAGCCGCGCGGAGGACTGGGGGATATAGTTGCTGATATCTTTAGGCAAAGCTTTATTGGCGGGTAATGCAAGCAAGGCGGGATACTGGTCGATAGCAACCCCCCATGCCCGCAGCATATCCGGTGTGAGCTGCGGTATCAGTGACCCTTCCGGCGAGCTGACGTAAGCGATACTGGTGGTGCTCAGGCGGTGTTCGTTCACCTGCACTCGTGAAGAATAGGTGCCGGGTAGCTGAGCATTCGACTTTGAAAAGAGTGAAAGGTCGATATCCTGCTGGGCCAGCATGTCTCCTTCAAGCGATGAGGGTGAGAAACGATACTCACGGGCCAGCGTCGAGAAGCTCGCGATGAGCAAGACACCGCCAAGGCAGCGAAGTAGCGGATTCGGTCTAAAGAGCCGCTCGTATGACATATCATTACGTCCTGTCATCATCGCGGTTTTTTAATCCTGCGCCAGGGTGGCGGTGTATTTTTCGGAAGCATTGCCGTAATCGGTTATGCAGCGCCAGGTGACGCTCGTTCC
The DNA here is from genome assembly GCF_019443845.1 of Enterobacter sp. DNB-S2. NCBI lineage: Bacteria > Pseudomonadati > Pseudomonadota > Gammaproteobacteria > Enterobacterales > Enterobacteriaceae > Enterobacter > Enterobacter sp. DNB-S2. The sequence continues at coordinate 3,492,142 of NZ_CP050520.1, read as the reverse complement.
CTGAGCATTGTCAGGAAGAGGAATGTCAGCGCGGGATTTAGGGGCAACCATGTCGGCTTTCTCCACTTTGTGCGCTCCCAGCGCAAGTGAATCAAAGACGCTGTAGAATGCCCCCTCGTTGATGACAATGAGCTGCTGACCATGACGCGCGAAGCGCAGGTTTTTGCAGGATTCATAGGGCGTACCGCTCAGTCCGACTGGGCGCCAGAACAGTTTCAGACGCGTTTTATAGATTAACCGCAGGATGTTTTTGTCTCCCTCATCCGTAGCCGTGGCAGGAACGGTTCGTACGTTCATATAGAACAGAGATTCTTTATCGCCTGCTAAGGTTGTCCCGTTCCAGGTAATACGCAGGCTTTGCTCTTTTTGCGGATCGAGCCGAAAGAGAGGCGGTGTCACGATAAACGGTCCGTGCGTTTTGCCATCACCTGTATCCGTCCATGACTGTATTAACCATGGAAGCTCTTTATCATTATTTTGTAAGGGCAGGGCAACTTCCTTTTTCGCGGCATCGTAGATTATGCGTGTGCGACCGATCTGAATACCTGCTGCGTGACAAAAGGTGCTTGCAATAACAGGGATGCATAATAAGACCTGGAGTAAAATGCGCATAGTGAAACCTTTAATAAAGGAGGTTGAAGGGAAATGATAATAGTCCGAGTCCGGACTATTATCAGATCATGACTCCTTAAACGTCATGACGCCTAAATATATATATTATGAATATCAGTAATACGATTATTAACGGTAAAGAATATTTACCGTCATATCAGCATCTGCCGGACCGGCGGTAACCGCATCTGCAAATGATTTATAGCGGGCATTAAAATCAGCTTTAATCGTATCTTCGGATTTTGTCGCCAGTTCGATATAGATCTGTCCTTCAGCGCCATCCATCGTGATGAGCTTATCATCTTTACCCGCCGGGCTGACGGCAATGCCGATACCGGTGGCCGCGGTTTCGCCCGTGGTGGTAATTTTACTGACGTCCAGTAGCGTCTTGGTCTTGGTCAGGGTCGTTGGGCCGTTAAAGGTCAGCTGAACAGCCGGAAGCCCAGCGCTTGTTAACGGGCAGTTCGCCAGCGTAATGGAGAACTCCGTAAGTGCGGTCTCCTTCCCAACGGTATTAAACAATGATGTAGGATAGGTACCCAGTGGTATAGTACTGTCCGTGCCGTCGTCACCCTGAATGGTGCAGCTTGATTCGATAATTTCACCCGTGAAGTGAATAGTGCCAGCATTCATTTCTGCGGCGAAACCATTCATCGACAGTGTTGCAAGGGCTAAGCCCGCAATAATATTCTTTTTTAAATCCATCTTAAATGTTCCTTTAAGTAAAAATAATTATCTGGCATGCATTTTGCTTTCTGGTGGAAAGTAAATTATGTCGCGTGAAATTATAACATTTAATTTTATGCGGGTAAGGGAGTCTCAGGATTAATGTTATACAGATTTATCCATTTTTGGATTTTGTGGGGTAATGATTTATATAATTTTAATGGCTCTGAATTATTGAATTTACATAGTTATATCATTCCTGCAATACCAAGTAGTTAAAATCGACGGTTATGTTAATTTTTTTTTCGGGATATTTTAGAGCAAATGTTCTTTAAAACTGCGCTTAATTCATTTTGTAATATGAAACACATCACAAAAGCTGGAGAATGTTCGTTCGAACATTCCTTGCCCTTTTTTCCCTAACCCGAATTGCGGAGGGGGGCTTAAACAGGATAAAAAGACCCGGTTATAGGGTTTTTTCTGCCCATTGATGAAAGGCGGTGCTGGCATGATACCCGTGACGTAATGGGCTGAGCATGCACTGTGGCAGAAGAGAACGACGACAAAACGGAAGCCCCCACACCCCACCGACTAGAAAAAGCGCGTGAGGAAGGGCAGATCCCCCGATCCCGAGAATTGACCTCCCTGCTGATCCTTATCGTAGGGGTGTGCATTATCTGGTGGGGCGGGGAGTCGCTCGCCCGCAAGCTGGCTGGGATGTTGTCCACCGGGTTACGTTTTGACCACAGCATGGTCAACGATCCGAATCTGATCCTCAGCCAGATTATTCAGCTTATTAAAGGGGCCATGGTCGCGCTGCTGCCCCTGATAACCGGGGTCGTGCTGGTCGCGCTGGTCTCTCCGGTGATGCTCGGCGGCCTGGTTTTTAGTGCCAAATCGCTGCAACCGAAATTTTCCAAACTGAACCCGCTGCCGGGTATCGCGAAAATGTTCTCTGCGCAGACCGGGGCTGAGCTGCTCAAAGCCGTTCTCAAATCGGTGCTGATGGGCAGTTCCGCGGGATTTTACCTCTGGTACCACTGGCCGGAAATGATGCGTCTTATCAGCGAATCGCCGCTCACCGCGATGAGCAACGCGCTGAATCTGGTTGGGCTTTGCGCGCTGCTGGTGGTGCTCAGCATTATCCCGATGGTGGGTTTTGACGTGATCTTCCAGCTTTATACCCATTTTAAAAAGCTGCGCATGTCGCGTCAGGATATCCGTGACGAATATAAGCAGATGGAAGGTGACCCGCACGTGAAAGGGCGCATCCGCCAGATGCAGCGTGCCGCCGCCCGTCGCCGGATGATGGACGATGTGCCGAAGGCCGACGTCATCGTCACCAACCCGACACACTATTCCGTTGCACTGCGCTATGACGAAAACAAAATGAGCGCGCCGAAAGTCGTTGCGAAAGGGGCGGGGCTGATCGCACTGCGTATCCGGGAAATTGGTACTGAAAACCGCGTGCCGATCCTGGAAGCCCCTCCGCTGGCGCGTGCGCTGTACCGCCATGCGGATATCGGACAACAGATCCCGGGACAACTCTACGCCGCCGTGGCGGAAGTGCTGGCCTGGGTGTGGCAGTTGAAGCGCTGGCGTCTGGCTGGCGGTCAGCGGCCTGTGAAACCTGAAAACCTTCCGGTGCCTGCCGCGCTGGATTTTATGAACGAGAAGGACACTGATGGCTAATCTGGTGGCAATGTTGCGCCTGCCCGGCAACCTGAAATCGACCCAATGGCAAATCCTTGCCGGGCCGATTCTGATCCTGCTAATTCTGTCGATGATGGTACTGCCGCTCCCGGCATTCATCCTCGATCTGCTTTTCACTTTCAATATTGCGCTGTCCATTATGGTGCTGCTGGTGGCGATGTTCACCCAGCGTACCCTGGAGTTTGCCGCGTTCCCGACCATTCTGCTGTTTACCACCTTGCTCCGACTGGCGTTGAACGTGGCGTCCACGCGTATCATTCTGATGGAAGGTCACACCGGTGCTGCAGCGGCAGGTAAAGTGGTGGAGGCATTCGGCCACTTCCTGGTGGGCGGCAATTTCGCTATCGGTATCGTGGTGTTCGTTATCCTCGTTATCATCAACTTTATGGTTATTACCAAAGGTGCAGGGCGTATCGCGGAAGTGGGCGCGCGTTTTGTGCTGGACGGGATGCCGGGCAAGCAGATGGCGATCGACGCCGACCTGAACGCCGGCCTTATTGCCGAAGATGAAGCCAAAAAACGCCGTTCGGAAGTGACGCAGGAGGCGGACTTCTACGGCTCCATGGACGGTGCGAGCAAGTTTGTGCGCGGTGACGCCATCGCGGGCATTCTGATCATGGTGATTAACGTGGTCGGCGGCCTGCTGGTGGGGGTATTGCAGCACGGGATGGACATGGGGCACGCGGCGGAAAGCTATACGCTGCTGACCATTGGTGACGGTCTGGTTGCGCAGATCCCGGCGCTGGTTATCTCCACGGCGGCGGGTGTGATTGTAACCCGCGTGAGTACCGATCAGGACGTTGGCGAGCAGATGGTGGGCCAGCTCTTCAGCAACCCGCGCGTTATGCTGCTGGCCGCTGCCGTTCTGGGTTTGCTCGGCCTGGTGCCGGGGATGCCAAACCTCGTCTTCCTGTTGTTTACGGCGGGTCTGCTGGGGCTTGCCTGGTGGATGCGTGGCCGTGAAATCAAACCGGCAGCGGAACCTGTTCAGGTAAAAATGCCGGAGAATACCCAGGCCGTCGAAGCGACCTGGAACGACGTTCAGCTGGAAGATTCCCTGGGAATGGAAGTGGGCTATCGCCTGATTCCGATGGTCGATTTCCAGCAGGATGGCGAGCTGCTTGGCCGTATCCGCAGTATCCGTAAAAAATTCGCCCAGGATATGGGCTTCCTGCCGCCGGTTGTACACATCCGCGACAATATGGACCTGCCGCCCGCGCGCTACCGCATTCTGATGAAAGGGGTCGAAATTGGCAGCGGTGATGCCTATCCGGGCCGCTGGCTGGCGATTAACCCGGGCACCGCCGCAGGCACGCTGCCGGGCGAGCAAACCATCGATCCGGCCTTTGGCCTGGCCGCTATCTGGATTGAAAGTGCCCTGAAAGAGCAGGCGCAAATCCAGGGCTATACGGTTGTTGAAGCCAGTACCGTGGTGGCGACCCATCTTAATCACCTGATTGGGCAATTCTCGGCAGAGCTGTTTGGCCGTCAGGAAGCGCAGCAGCTGCTGGACCGCGTCACGCAGGAGATGCCGAAGCTGACGGAAGATCTGGTCCCGGGCGTGGTGACCTTAACCACGCTGCACAAGGTGCTGCAAAACCTGCTCGAAGAGAAAGTGCCGATCCGCGATATGCGCACCATTCTCGAAACCCTTGCCGAGCATGCGCCGATACAAAGCGATCCGCACGAGCTGACGGCGGTGGTACGCGTGGCGCTGGGTCGTGCGATCACCCAGCAGTGGTTCCCGGGAACCGGAGAGGTGCAGGTCATTGGCCTCGATACGCCGCTTGAACGCCTGCTGCTGCAGGCCCTGCAGGGCGGGGGCGGCCTGGAGCCGGGCCTGGCGGACCGTCTGCTGGCGCAAACGCAGGAGGCGCTGGCGCGCCAGGAGATGCTGGGCGCACCGCCGGTGCTGCTGGTTAACCATGCGCTGCGTCCGCTGCTGTCGCGCTTCCTGCGTCGTAGCCTGAACCAGCTGGTCGTGCTGTCGAATATGGAGCTGTCGGATAACCGTCACATCCGCATGACCGCGACGATTGGAGGAAAATAATGCGTAAATGGCTCTGGATTTTGCTCTTCCCGCTGGCGGCGCACGCGGCCGGGGAGGGCACCTGGCAGGCAAGCAGCATGGGGGTGACCCTCAGCAACCGGGGCGTCGCCATGTCATCTAACCCGCTGTCGCCTTCTGAAGGCGTTTCCGGTCAGATGGGGCTTGTGGTCTGGAATTACCGGCTGATTGGCCCAACGCCCGCAGGGCTGCGGGTGCGCCTTTGTTCTCAGACGCGCTGCACGGAAATCGATGGCGAAAATGGCACGACGCAGGCGTTCAACGGCGTACCGGCCATTGAACCTTTGCGTTTCATCTGGGAAGTGCCGGGCGGGGGACGTTTAATCCCGGCGCTGAAAGTACAGAGTAATTCTGTCATCGTGAACTACCGCTAACACCCTGCCTTTTCACCAGCCATCAGCAATTTTGATGGCTGGCTCTCAAAACTGACCTCACCTTTTGATCAAATAGAAACGCTGTTTTATAAATCAGTGGCGCGCGTGACGGTACTCTTTGCATTATTGCCATTGACCCTCTTAGGGATGGCAGAAACAGAAAGGTATCAACCGGTCGATGCATTTACTGTAGCCGTCTAAAAGCTCCCGGAAGATGCTTGCTTGCAGGGAGTCTCCCAAAACTGATTAGGGGTGACGGCAATGAGAACACGTAAAATTGGGCTCGCAAATTATCTCGCTTACGGGTCAGGCGATTTCCTCGGGGCGGGTACCACCGCCCTGACGGCGGCCTGGCTTTTATATTTTTATACCACCTTCTGCGGGCTCTCACCGATCGAAGCAACGTTTATCTTTGCCGCTGCAAGGGTGCTGGATGCCGTCGTTAGCCCGTTAATGGGCTTTTTAACCGATAACTTTGGGACAACCTGGCTCGGTAAGCGCTTCGGCCGTCGTAAGTTTTTTATCCTGCTGGGGATTCCGTGCGTGTTCAGCTACTCGCTGATGTGGGTTGGGGACATGAGCTTCTGGTACTACCTGCTGACCTATCTGGTGTTTGATATTGTCTACACCATGATTCTGGTGCCGTACGAAACGCTGGTACCGGAAATGACCGATGACTTTAAACAGAAAACCAAGTTCTCCGGGGCGCGTATCTCTATGGCGCAGATGTCCGCCATTCTGGCCTCCTTCCTGCCGGGGATCCTGTTAACCCACTTCGGGAAAGAAAACGCCATCTCCTTCTTCTACGCAAGCCTGGTCTTCTCCTTGCTCTGCGCGCTGATGCTAACCTTCGTCTGGTTCTTTACCTGGGAACGCCCGCGCGAAGAGTGGTCAGAAGCGGCGCTGCGTGCTGAAGAAGAGAAGAAGAAGCTGACGCTGGGACAGAGCCTCAACCGCCTGATCGTTGAGTTAAGCTCCACGCTGCGCATCAAGATTTTCCGTCAGCATCTGGGCATGTACCTTGGCGGCTATATCGCACAGGACGTATTTAATGCGGTATTCACCTACTACGTGGTGTTCGTGCTGATGCAGGAAGCGTCAATGGCGTCCAATCTGCTGGGCACGATGGCTATTTTCCAGTTCTTTGCGGTTATTGCCATGATCCCGCTGTGCATCCGTTTCGGTCCTGCACCGTCCTACCGCATGGTCGTGGTGCTGTTTGGTCTGGCGTCTCTCTCTTACGCCATGCTCTATTACGCGGGCCTGAGCGACGTCTACGCTCTGCTGTTGCTGATCTCAGCGGTTGCCGGTCTCGGTCGCGGCGGTATCAACTACGTGCCGTGGAACACCTATACCTACATTGCTGACGTGGATGAAGCGATCACCGGCCAGCGCCGCGAAGGGATCTTCGCGGGCATCATGACCCTGACCCGTAAGGCGTCACAGGCCGGTGCGGTGATGCTGGTGGGCATCGTGATGCAGATGTCCGGCTTTGTTAGCGGTCAGAAAGTACAGCCTGCGGAAGTGAGCCACACCATTTTGACGATCCTGAGCGTGGGCACCATCCTGGTCCTGTTCTGCGGCTTCCTCGTTTCCCTGCGCTTCAGGCTCAATTTGCAGACCCACAGCACGCTGCGCGAGGAGACCGCGAAAATGCGTGAGTGTGGTCATGCGATGCCTGAGTCAGCGACGCCACACGCCCGCGCCACCGTCGAGATGCTGGCCGGTATGCCTTATGAGTCACTGTGGGGCAATAACAACATCGGTTATCTGAATCGCAATAAGCCAGCGGCACCCTCGCTGAAGGATCGCGCGGTACTGAATTCGACATACAACAGAGGTTAAGATGATGAAAGTTTGGCCTGTCAAACATAGCCCGTTATTACGTCAGCCAGAGCGCTTTATCGCCCGAGACGAACTGAAATCGCTGATTCAAAAGGTGACGCATAGCCTGGTCAATATCCACGACAAAACGGGTGAATTTTTGCTGCGGCTGGACGACGGGCGCGTGATCGACACTAAAGGCTGGGCCGGATGGGAGTGGACGCACGGCGTTGGCCTGTACGGTATCTGGCAATATTACTGCCAGACCGGCGACGAAGGTATGCGAGACATCATCGACAGCTGGTTTGCCGACCGCTTTGCGGAAGGCGCGACTACCAAAAACGTGAATACCATGTCGCCGTTCCTGACGCTGGCTTATCGCTACGAAGAGACCAAAAATCAGGCCTGGCGGCCGTGGCTGGAAAGCTGGGCGGAATGGGCGATGGCCGAGATGCCGCGTACGGAACACGGCGGGATGCAGCACATCACTCTGGCGGAAGAAAACCATCAACAGATGTGGGATGACACGCTGATGATGACGGTGCTGCCGCTGGCGAAAATCGGCAAGCTGCTCAACAAACCGGAATACGTTGAAGAGGCGGTGTATCAGTTCCTGCTGCACGTGCAGAACCTGATGGACCGGGAGACCGGGCTGTGGTTCCACGGCTGGAGCTACGACGGCAACCATAACTTCGCCCGTGCCCGCTGGGCGCGCGGCAACAGCTGGCTCACCATCGCGATCCCGGACTTCCTTGAGCTTGTGGATCTGCCGGAAAACAGCGCCGTGCGCCGCTACCTGGTGCAGGTATTGAATGCGCAGATTGCCGCGCTGGCGAAATATCAGGACGACAGCGGGCTATGGCATACGCTGCTCGACGATCCACATTCTTATCTTGAGGCGTCCGCGACGGCAGGGTTTGCCTACGGCATTCTGAAAGCCGTGCGCAAGCGCTACGTTGGCGCGGAGTATGCCGGAGTGGCAGAAAAAGCGATTCGCGGTATCGTCAAAAATATTTCGCCGGAAGGCGAGCTGTTGCAAACGTCGTTCGGCACGGGCATGGGCAGCGATCTTGAGTTTTATCGCCAGATCCCGCTGACGTCGATGCCGTACGGACAGGCGATGGCGATTCTCTGTTTAACGGAATATTTGCGGAAGTATTTCTGATAAGAAAAAACCCGGCGCTTGCCGGGTTTTTTGTATTACATGCGTTCTACGGTTTCGATACCCAGGGTATCCAGACCCAGCTTCAGGGTCTTCGCCGTGAGCTGCGCCAGCTTCAGGCGGCTGTTGCGGACCGATTCGTTTTCCGCAGACAGAATAGGGCAGTGCTCGTAGAAGCCGGAGAACAGCCCCGCCAGATCGTACAGGTAAGCACACATCACGTGCGGCGTGCCGTCACGCGCGACAACCGTCAGCGTCTCTTCAAACTGCAGCAGGCGCGCTGCCAGCTGTGCTTCACGATCTTCCGTGATGGTCACTGTCGCATTCGCCAGTACGTTTTCATCAATGTTCGCCTTACGGAACACCGAGAGCACGCGGGTGTAGGCATACTGCATGTAAGGCGCCGTATTGCCTTCAAACGCCAGCATGTTATCCCAGTCGAAGATATAGTCGGTGGTACGGTTCTTGGAGAGATCCGCGTATTTCACCGCACCGATACCCACGGCGTTGGCCAGTTTTTCTAGCTCATCGGCAGGCATGTCCGGGTTCTTTTCAGCCACCAGACGGCGGGCGCGTTCCAGCGCTTCGTCCAGCAGGTCGGACAGCTTCACGGTACCGCCCGCACGGGTTTTGAACGGCTTGCCGTCTTTACCCAGCATCATGCCGAACATGTGGTGTTCCAGCGGCACGCAATCCGGCACGTAACCGGCTTTACGCACGATGGTCCACGCCTGCATCAGGTGCTGGTGCTGACGGGAGTCGATGTAGTACAGCACGCGGTCAGCATGCAGCGTCTCGTAACGGTATTTCGCACAGGCGATGTCAGTGGTGGTGTAGAGGTAGCCGCCATCCTTTTTCTGGATGATCACGCCCATCGGTTCGCCTTCCTTGTTTTTATACTCATCAAGGAACACCACCGTTGCGCCTTCGCTCTCTACCGCCAGGTTTTTGGCTTTCAGGTCAGCCACAATGCCGGGCAGCATTGGGTTATAGAGGCTTTCACCCATCACGTCGTCACGGGTCAGGGTGACGTTCAGACGGTTATAGGTCAGCTGGTTCTGAGACATGGTGATGTCGACCAGCTTGCGCCACATCTCGAGGAAGTATTGGTCGCCGCCCTGCAGTTTTACCACATAGCTGCGCGCGCGCTCGGCAAAGGCTTCGTCTTCGTCGTAGTGTTTTTTGGCTTCGCGGTAGAACCCTTCCAGGTCCGCCAGCGCCATTTCACCCGCGTTTTCCTGCTGCTGTTTTTCCAGGTAAGCAATCAGCATGCCGAACTGGGTACCCCAGTCGCCCACGTGGTTCGCGCGGATCACCTTGTGACCGAGGAACTCGAGCGTGCGCACCGCGGCATCACCGATGATAGTGGAGCGCAGGTGGCCAACGTGCATCTCTTTCGCCACGTTCGGCGCAGAGTAGTCGATCACGACGGTCTGCGCCTCCGGCTGGGAAACGCCCAGACGGTCAGATTTCAGCGCCGCGTCAACGTGGCTTGCCAGGAATGCAGGCTCAAGGAAGATGTTGATAAAGCCCGGACCGGCGATTTCGGTTTTGCTGGCAATGCCGGAAAGATCCAGATGCGTCAGTACCTGCTCAGCGAGCTGTCGCGGCGGCATGCCCAGTTTTTTAGCCACTGCCATCACGCCATTAGCCTGATAGTCGCCAAACTGTACTTTTGCTGACTGACGAACCTGCGGTTCGCAATCCGCAGGTGCGCCTGCGGCAATCAGTGCCTGACTGACTTTTTCGGAGAGAAGAGCCTGAATATTCACCTGGATACCTTACGTTTTTGATGCGGGCTTACAGCCGCCCGCGCCAGTTAAAGAATTTAGGGCGGGAGTATACTGCAAATGCCCTCTGGCGTCAGCATTGCGGGGCCTGAAGATTGCTCAGAATCCAGGCGGTGAAGGTGTGCATAATCATGCAGTCGCAAAAAGCCGGATTCTGCGGTTGGTCAAAACAGGGCAACAGAGTAAATTAGCGGCTTTGCGACATGAAAAGAGAGTGACTTATGGCGAACTGGCAATCCATTGACGAACTGCATGATATTTCCGCAGATTTACCGCGCTTCACCCAGGCGTTCACAGAACTTGCCACCCGTCTGGGTCTGGATATTGCGCCGCTTGAGGCCGATCACATCTCTTTGCGCTGTCATCAGAATGCCACGGCCGAGCGCTGGCGTCGCGGGTTCGAACGGTGCGGCGAATTGCTCTCCGAGAACATCATCAATGGTCGCCCCATTTGCCTGTTCAAACTGCATGAACCGGTGAACGTGGCGCACTGGCAATTCAGCGTGGTTGAACTGCCGTGGCCGGGCGAGAAACGCTATCCGCACGAAGGCTGGGAGCATATCGAAATTGTCCTGCCGGGTGAGCCGGAAACGTTGAACGCGCGCGCGCTGGCCCTGCTTTCTGACGAAGGCTTAAGCAAGCCGGGGATTTTTGTGAAGACGAGTTCACCCAAAGGCGAGCGCGAGCGGTTACCTAACCCGACGCTGGCCGTTACGGACGGACAGGTCACGGTGAAGTTTCATCCGTGGACCATTGAGCAGATCGTTGCCAGCGAAGCGTAAGAGATGTGAGTTCACGCCGGGACTGAAAACGGACGGCGTGTCATGATGTTTCGTTGAGTGGAATTTCAGGAGGATTAAATGGCGCTGCTGGAGATTTGTTGTTACAGCGTGGAGTGTGCCGTGACCGCGCAAAAGCACGGGGCTGACCGCATTGAACTGTGTGCGGCACCCAAGGAGGGCGGGCTGACGCCGTCTTACGGCGTGTTGAAGTCTGCCCGTCAGGCCGTCACCATTCCCGTTCATCCGATTATTCGTCCGCGCGGCGGTGATTTTTGTTACACGGCGGGCGAGTTCAGTGCCATGCTTGATGATATCGCACTCGTTCGGGACCTGGGGTTTCCGGGGCTGGTGACCGGCCTGCTGAATGAAGACGGCAACATCGATATACCGCGCATGCGTCAGATTATGAGCGCCGCGCAGGGGCTGGCCGTCACTTTTCATCGCGCATTTGATATGTGTAAAGATCCGCTCCAGGCTTTTGAAACGCTTGAAGAACTTGGCGTGGCGCGCATCCTGACATCGGGTCAGCAGGCGTCAGCTGAAAAAGGACTGCAATTAATTACGGAACTAAAAGCACATTCCGGTGTTCCAATAATAATGGCGGGTGCGGGAGTCCGCGCCAGCAATCTGGAACGGTTTTTAAACGCAGGGGTAGAAGAGCTGCACAGCTCCGCGGGTAAATGGATACCTTCGCCCATGCGTTATCGCAATACAGGATTGTCAATGTCGACGGATGCTGAAGCGGATGAGTATTCACGCTATGGCGTAGAGGGAGAGTCGGTTGCGGAAATGAAGTCGCTGATTGAGCGCCATCACGTGTAGCAACGTACCGATTTTTACCGCGCATCATGTCGCCCAATATGATGCTTGCTTGTACCAGGCCCCTGCAATTTCAACAGGGGCCTTTTTTTATCCCCTCACCCTAACCCTCTCCCCATAGGGGAGAGGGGACGGCTCGGTGCGGTTTTTCTCCCTCGCCCCTATGGGGAGAGGGCCGGGGTGAGGGGAAAACTACGGCTTCGTCGCAATTAACACCGCACGCATCGGGGCTGGATAGCCTTCGATGGTTTTGCTGTGGTCGGCCGGGTCGAGGAACTGCTCCAGCGATTCGGTGATCATCCAGTCGGTGCGGCGCTGTTCCTCAATTGAGGTCACGCTGACGTCTGCAATCCGCACATCCACAAACCCGCACTTCTCCAGCCAGTTCTTCAGCGCCAGCGCGGAAGGGATGAAGTAAACGTTGCGCATCTGCGCGTAGCGATCGCCCGGGACCAGAACGGCATGTTCATCGCCTTCAATCACCAGCGTTTCCAGCACCAGCTCGCCGCCGCTGACCAGCTGATCCTTCAGCTGCCACAGGTGTTCAAGCGGGGAACGACGGTGGTACAGCACGCCCATGGAGAAGACGGTATCAAAGGCTTTCAGGGCAGGCAGTTGTTCAATGCCCAGCGGCAGCAGGTGCGCGCGCTGGTCGTTACCCAGCAGCTTACGCACCGCTTCAAACTGGCACAGGAACAGCTGCATCGGGTCAATACCGACCGCCAGATGCGCCCCCGCGCCAATCATGCGCCACATGTGGTAACCGCTGCCACAGCCCACGTCCAGAATGGTACGTCCGGTCAGGTCGGAAAGGTGGGGCAGCACGCGATCCCATTTCCAGTCCGAGCGCCATTCGGTATTGATGTTCACGCCGTAAAGTGAAAACGGCCCTTTGCGCCACGGCATCAGGTTACGCATCAGCGTTTCGATGCGGTTGATCTGCCCGGCCGGAAGCTGCTCTTCGCTCTCGGCGGTTACGCTGTGGAGAAGGTCCAGACGATGCGGGGTCAGTTCGGGCAGATACTCCACCGCGTTTGACCACTGCTTTAACAGGCCGTGCTGCTGATCGCGCTGCCAGGCGGCAATCTGCGCGGGCAAGGTTTCCAGCCAGTGGGAAAGCTGGTTTTTGGCAATCAGCTGATAGAAGTTGCTGAATTCGATCATGCGGATTCTCCCGCTTTCAGCGCCACCAGAGAGCCAAAGTTAAAGCACTGGAACCACAGTTCGCTGTGCTCAAAACCGGCTTTGCTCAGACGCGCTTTGTGGGTTTCTACGGAATCCGTCAGCATCACGTTTTCGAGCATGCTGCGCTTCTGGCTGATCTCCAGCTCGCTGTAGCCGTTCGCCCGTTTGAAATCGTGGTGCATATTGAACAGCAGTTCGCCAACCTCGGCATCTTCGAAGCTGAATTTCTCCGAGAGCACCAGCGCGCCGCCGGGATTCAGCCCCTGATAAATTTTGTCCAGCAGCAGCTGGCGGTCTTCAGGCACCAGGAACTGCAGGGTGAAATTCAGCACCACCATCGAGGCGTTATTGATCTCAATCTCGCGGATATCGCCTTCCACCACGTCGACCGGAACAGGGGCTTTATACGCGTCAATGTGGCGACGGCAGCGCTCAACCATGGCCGGGGAGTTATCGACGGCAATGATTCGGCAGCCTTCGTGGTGAACGTTACGACGAACCGACAGCGTTGCCGCGCCGAGCGAGCAGCCCAGGTCATAGACCTGCGTGCCGGGTTGAACGAAGCGCTCAGCCAGCATGCCGATCATAGAGATAATATTGGAATAACCGGGAACAGAGCGCTGGATCATATCCGGGAAGACTTCGGCTACCCGTTCATCGAAGGTCCAGTCGCCCAGGCTGGCGATAGGCGCGGAAAAAAGCGTGTCGCGATCTGACATAACGTAAAAATCCGGGAAAAATAAAGTGGCGTATTGTGCGCTAATGGAGGGAGAAAACCAACTCCCACGGCATATACCACAGGTTAGCCAGCACCATCAGCAAAAGCGAACACCAGGTCGCGCTCATGCCGGAACGACGCCAGCGGATTAAGCGGTGGTGAAAACCGTAATAGTGCATCAGGCGGCCAGCAATAAGAAGCAGGCCACAGATGTGCACCATCCAGGTTTCTGCGCCATTCATCTCCATAAAAAGCAGCAGGATTAAGGCTGCGGGGATGTATTCGACCGCGTTGCCGTGAATGCGGATAGCGCTTTGTAGCTCGGAAAACCCGCCGTCACCGTAAGAGACGCGGTACAGCGTTCTGAGGCGCACAACATCAAATGAAAACTTAATCAGCAGTAATGCACCTAACACCGCATACAGCGCGCTGACCATACAAACTCCCTGTTTTTGGCAGATGGCACTTCACTATGATAGGGGGTGATATCAGAAAAGAGAAGATTGTTGTGGGATGGAAGGGGCGCTGCCCACGGACGGCACCGCAGCCTGCAAGGCCTGCCACAGAGCATCGACCAGTTCGGGCGCCTGGGCGATATCCGGCGTGTGCAAAAAGAGATACGGCGTGGTGGTGTGTTCCCACTTCGCTAACGTTTGCAGCCAGACGGCGAACATCGCCTGATTTTGCTGCATGTTATCGCTGCCGATATACCTGACCATTGGGTTATGCGCGGTCACGATGGCATGGACCGGCACTTTCGGTTTTTTACGCTGAGCTTCAACGATGGCTTCGCTATGGGGGACAGCGCTGTGCACCGGCCGGCTATCGAGGATCACCCGGTTAACGGAACGCTCAAGCAGGCCGCGATTGAGCGCTTTTTCTGCTTCGCCCTTCGCAAAAAATTCAGGATGCCTGACTTCAACGCCGTAGGCGAATTCACGGGGCAGGGCATCCAGGAACTGCCAGAGCGCAGGTAAATCGCGCGGGCCAAACGTGGCGGGCAGCTGGATCCAGTACTGACCGATGCGGTTCGCCAGCGGCGACATGCGCGTAAAAAACTCTTCGGTCAAATCCCCGCAGTTGCGCAGCGCGGCCTGGTGGGAAATGGTGGCCGGAAACTTAAAGCAGAAGCGGAAGTCGTCGGTCGTTTGTTCCCGCCAGCGCGTAACAATCTCGGCTTTAGGGAGCGCATACAGGGTGGTGTTACCCTCGACACAGTTGAAGTGCCGGGCATACTCCTCAAGGCTGGTGATGCCAAGGCGCACCCATTTCGGGTGCGACCACTGGGGCAGGCCCACGTACATCATAGCGCGCTGACAATCTCATCCGTGCTGCGCACGCGGCCGATGCGCGGGAAGATATGGGTCATGCTGCCCTGGTGCTGTTCCGCGGAGGCCGCGCTGCAGGCATCTTCGGCGATCACCAGGTTAAAGCCCAGCTCCCACGCGTTGCGGGCGGTAGACTCCACGCCGATGTTGGTGGAAATGCCGCACAGGATGATGGTGTCGATGCCGCGACGGCGGAGCTGCAGCTCGAGATCGGTACCGTAAAATGCCCCCCACTGGCGTTTGGTCACTTCGATGTCGCTGTCGCGTGTGCCGAGTGCGGCCGGGTACGTCCACCAGTTTTCAGGCAGGGCGCGTGCCGGAGCCTGGGCATCAATGGGCTGTTTTAACGCTTCAGCGTAATCAGCGGACCAGCCGACGCGCACCATGACAACAGGCGCACCGCTGGCACGACATGTTTCCGCCAGGCGAGCTGCGCGGCTGACCACATCATCCGCGGTATGCGGGCCGCCGGCGAAGGGCAGAATGCCTTCCTGTAAATCAATCACGACAAGTGCGGTTTTACTGGCATCAAGTGTTAACATCGTTACTCCCGTTAAATGAATCACTTCCAGACACCATACGATGTGATGGCCTGTTCCTGGGCGGATAATTTTGTTAATTTTTGTGAGAATGCGCAATAAGAGTGCAGCAAACGACCGCCAGGCCGTGGTTCGCTCTTATCGTCCGGCGGAATTTCCAGTATAATAGCCGCCTTTTTTCATCCAGTTGTGACATACAGAAAGCTGCGACATAGTAGCCTGCATACCAGGCGACATTTAGCCTGCGGCTAATTAAGGGATATCTCATGCGTACAGAATATTGCGGGCAGCTGCGTCAGTCCCACGTTGGACAGCAGGTAACCCTGTGTGGTTGGGTCAATCGTCGTCGTGATCTTGGTAGCCTTATCTTCATCGATATGCGCGACCGCGAAGGTATCGTTCAGGTGTTCTTCGATCCGGATCGCGCAGATGCGTTGAAGCTGGCCTCTGAGCTGCGTAATGAGTTCTGCATTCAGGTTACCGGCACCGTGCGCGCGCGTGACGAGAAAAACGTCAACGCCGACATGGCGACGGGCGCCATCGAAGTGCTGGCGTCCGATCTGGTGATCATCAACCGTGCAGAAGCGCTGCCGCTGGACTCCAACCACGTCAACACTGAAGAAGCGCGTCTGAAATACCGCTACCTGGATCTGCGTCGTCCGGAAATGGCTCAGCGCCTGAAAACCCGTGCGGAAATCACCAGCCTGGTGCGTCGCTTTATGGATGACCACGGTTTCCTCGACATCGAAACCCCGATGCTGACCAAAGCCACGCCGGAAGGCGCGCGCGATTACCTGGTCCCATCCCGCGTTCATAAAGGCAAATTCTACGCGCTGCCGCAGTCTCCACAGCTGTTCAAACAGCTGCTGATGATGTCCGGCTTCGATCGCTACTATCAGATCGTGAAATGCTTCCGCGACGAAGACCTGCGCGCTGACCGCCAGCCAGAATTTACCCAGATCGATGTGGAAACCTCCTTCATGACCGCCGAGCAGGTGCGTGAAGTTATGGAAGCCCTGGTGCGTAGCCTGTGGAACGACGTGAAAGGCGTTGAGCTGGGCGATTTCCCTATCATGACCTTCGCTGAAGCCGAGCGTCGTTACGGCTCTGACAAACCAGACCTGCGTAACCCGATGGAGCTGGTGGACGTAGCAGACCTGGTGAAAGGCGTTGAGTTTGCCGTCTTCGCTGGCCCGGCTAACGATCCTAAAGGCCGTGTGGCCGCCCTGCGTGTACCGGGCGGTGCGGCACTGAGCCGCAAGCAGATCGACGACTACGGCAACTTCATCAAGATCTACGGTGCGAAAGGTCTGGCCTATATTAAAGTGACCGAGCGTGCGAAAGGTCTGGAAGGCATCACCAGCCCGGTAGCGAAATTCCTTAACGCGGACATCGTGGAAGCGATCCTTGAGCGCACCGGCGCGCAGGACGGCGACATGATCTTCTTCGGCGCAGACAACAAGAAAGTCGTGGCGGATGCGATGGGCGCGCTGCGTCTGAAGCTCGGCAAAGACCTGAGCCTGACCGACGAAAACAAATGGGCGCCGCTGTGGGTTATCGACTTCCCAATGTTTGAAGACGACGGTGAAGGCGGCCTGACCGCAATGCACCACCCGTTCACCTCGCCAAAAGACATGACGGCGGCAGAGCTGAAAGCGGCACCGGAAGATGCGGTCGCGAACGCTTATGACATGGTGATCAACGGCTACGAAGTGGGCGGCGGTTCCGTGCGTATTCACAGCGGTGAAATGCAGCAGACCGTGTTCGGCATTCTGGGCATCAACGAGCAGGAGCAGCGCGAGAAGTTTGGCTTCCTGCTGGACGCCCTGAAATACGGTACGCCGCCGCACGCGGGCCTGGCCTTCGGTCTTGACCGTCTGACCATGCTGCTGACCGGCACCGATAACATTCGTGATGTTATTGCCTTCCCGAAAACCACTGCCGCAGCGTGTCTGATGACCGAAGCGCCAAGCTTTGCCAACCCGGCCTCTCTGGCCGAGCTGGGCATTGAAGTGGTGAAGAAGGAAGAGAAAAACTGATATGGCATATAAGCTTCCCGTTTCGGTCCTGGTGGTCATTTATGCAGAAGACACGAAGCGGGTGCTGATGTTGCAGCGGCGCGATGACCCTGATTTCTGGCAGTCGGTTACCGGCAGTCTGGAAGAGGGGGAAACCGCGTCGCAGGCCGCCGCGCGCGAAGTAAAGGAAGAGGTCACCATTGACGTTGCCCGCGAGCAACTGACCCTGAAGGACTGCCAGCGCACGGTGGAGTTTGAAATTTTTAGCCATTTACGTCATCGCTACGCGCCGGGTACCGAGCGCAATACGGAGTCGTGGTTCTGTCTCGCGCTCCCCCATGAACGGGAGATCGTGTTTACCGAACACCTGACCTACCGCTGGGTGAATGCGGCGGATGCCGCCGCACTGACCAAGTCGTGGAGCAACCGGCAGGCGATTGAAGAATTTGTAATTAACGCAGCCTGAGAAGGCGCGATTTTTGGAGAACTTTTTATGGCAGGTCATAGTAAGTGGGCCAACACCAAACACCGCAAAGCGGCACAGGATGCCAAGCGCGGTAAGATCTTTACCAAAATCATTCGCGAGCTGGTGACAGCAGCGCGTCTGGGCGGCGGCGACCCGGCATCTAACCCGCGTCTGCGCGCGGCGGTAGATAAAGCGCTGTCAAACAACATGACGCGTGACACCCTGAACCGTGCAATCGCACGTGGCGTGGGCGGTGATGAAGACGCGAACATGGAAACCATCATTTATGAAGGTTACGGCCCCGGCGGTACTGCGGTGATGGTTGAGTGTCTGTCCGACAACCGTAACCGTACCGTTGCGGAAGTGCGCCACGCGTTCACCAAAACCGGTGGCAACCTGGGCACTGACGGTTCCGTTGCTTACCTGTTCAGCAAAAAAGGCGTCATCTCCTTCGAGAAAGGCGACGAAGATGCGATCATGGAAGCGGCGCTGGAAGCCGGTGCGGAAGACGTGGTGACCTTCGATGACGGTGCTATCGACGTTTATACCGCGTGGGAAGAGATGGGTGCCGTGCGCGACGCGCTGGAAGCGGCTGGCCTGAAAGCGGACAACGCTGAAGTGTCCATGATCCCGTCCACCAAAGCGGACATGGATGCGGAAACGGCACCGAAACTGCTGCGTCTGATCGACATGCTCGAAGACTGCGACGACGTGCAGGAAGTGTACCACAACGGTGAAATCTCTGATGAGGTTGCAGCGACTCTCTGATGAGAGCGTTTAAACCCGTTACAGGAGACGCGTGATGTCGATTATTCTCGGGATTGACCCAGGCTCACGCGTCACCGGTTATGGCGTTATCCGTCAGGTGGGACGCCAGTTAACCTACCTGGGCAGCGGCTGTATTCGCACCAAAGTGGACGATCTTCCTTCGCGCCTGAAGCTCATTTATGCGGGCGTGTCGGAGATCATCACCCAGTTTCAGCCGGACTATTTCGCCATCGAGCAGGTCTTTATGGCGAAAAACGCCGATTCGGCGCTAAAGCTCGGTCAGGCGCGCGGTGTTGCCATCGTCGCTGCCGTGAACCAGGATTTGCCGGTATTCGAATATGCGGCGCGTCAGGTCAAGCAGACGGTGGTGGGCATTGGGAGCGCGGAGAAAAGCCAGGTGCAGCATATGGTGCGTACCCTGCTGAAGCTTCCCGCGAACCCGCAGGCCGACGCCGCGGATGCGCTGGCGATTGCGATTACCCACTGTCACGTCAGCCAGAACGCGATGCAAATGAGCGAGTCGCGGCTCAATCTGGCGCGAGGCAGGTTACGATAATCAGAAATCAGGCTGGATAAACATCCAGCCTTTTTTTATTATGTCGGCAGTTAATTTCTCCCAGAACGCAGGAGCGTCACGTGATAGGCAGACTCAGAGGCATCATCATTGAAAAACAACCCCCGTTAGTGCTGCTGGAAGTAGGTGGCGTGGGCTATGAAGTCCATATGCCGATGACCTGCTTCTACGAGCTGCCGGACGCGGGCAAAGAGGCGATTGTCTTTACCCAGTTTGTGGTGCGTGAAGATGCCCAGCTGCTGTACGGATTCAATAACAAGCAGGAACGCACCCTGTTCCGCGAGCTGATTAAAACCAACGGCGTCGGTCCGAAGCTGGCGCTGGCGATTTTGTCCGGCATGTCGGCACCACAGTTCGTGAATGCCGTTGAGCGCGAAGATCCTGCGGCGCTGATTAAGCTCCCGGGCATTGGTAAGAAAACCGCCGAGCGCCTGATTGTCGAAATGAAAGACCGCTTTAAAGGTCTGCATGGTGATCTGTTCACTCCGGCTGCCGATTTGGTACTGACCTCTCCTGGCGGCCCTGCAACGGATGATGATGCCGAGCAGGAAGCGGTTGCCGCGCTGGTGGCGCTGGGCTATAAACCTCAGGAGGCCAGCCGAATGGTGAGCAAAATTGCCAAACCGGACGCCAGCAGTGAAACCCTGATTCGTGAAGCGCTGCGCGCTGCATTGTGAGGTAAAGGATGATTGAAGCAGACCGCCTGGTGTCGGCAGGCACTATTCAGGCAGATGACGTGGTGGATCGCGCGATCCGCCCAAAACTGCTTGATGAGTATATCGGCCAGCCGCAGGTTCGTTCCCAGATGGAGATTTTCATCCAGGCGGCAAAGCTGCGCGGCGATGCGCTCGATCACCTGCTTATTTTTGGCCCTCCGGGTTTAGGCAAAACCACGCTGGCGAATATCGTTGCCAATGAAATGGGCGTCAACCTGCGCACCACCTCCGGTCCTGTGCTGGAGAAGGCGGGCGATCTCGCGGCGATGTTGACCAACCTCGAACCGCATGACGTGCTGTTTATCGATGAGATCCACCGCCTGTCGCCGGTGGTGGAGGAAGTGCTCTATCCGGCGATGGAAGATTACCAGCTGGATATCATGATCGGTGAAGGCCCGGCCGCGCGCTCCATCAAAATCGATCTGCCGCCGTTTACCCTGATTGGCGCCACCACCCGCGCCGGGTCGTTGACCTCTCCGCTGCGCGACCGTTTCGGCATCGTGCAGCGTCTTGAGTTTTACCAGGTGGCGGACCTCCAGCACATCGTTGGCCGTAGCGCTCGCTATATGGGGCTCGAAATGAGCGAAGAGGGCGCGTTTGAAGTGGCGAAGCGTTCCCGCGGTACGCCGCGTATCGCCAACCGTCTGCTGCGCCGCGTGCGTGACTTTGCCGAGGTGAAGCACGATGGCTCCATTTCCGCGGAGATCGCCGCTCAGGCGCTGGATATGCTGAACGTCGATGCCGAAGGCTTTGACTATATGGACCGTAAACTGCTGCTGGCGGTGCTGGATAAGTTCTTTGGCGGCCCGGTCGGGCTGGATAACCTGGCTGCGGCTATTGGGGAAGAGCGTGAGACGATTGAAGATGTGCTGGAGCCGTATCTGATTCAGCAAGGCTTTCTGCAACGCACCCCGCGTGGACGTATGGCAACGGTGCGGGCGTGGAATCATTTCGGCATTACGCCACCGGCAATGCCGTAATGTTGTGTTCCCTCTCCCCGAGGGAGAGGGCCGGTGAGGGCTTCTGCGCCCTCCATGTTAATTCGCGGTCTTTTTCATCATACTGAAGATAAACAGCACCGCCGCACTGAGCACCACTGACGGTCCCGCAGGCGTGTCATAGAACGCCGAGAAGGTTAATCCTCCCGTTACCGCAATCATTCCGATAATCACGGCTATGCCGGCCATCTGCTCCGGCGTACGGGCAAAACGACGCGCCGTGGCGGCAGGGATGATCAGCAGCGACGTAATAATCAGCGCGCCGACAAACTTCATTGCGACACCAATCGTTAACGCCGTCACCAGCATCAGCAGCAGTTTTACGCGCTGCAGCTTCACGCCGTCGACAAAGGCCAGATCAGGACTGACGGTCATGGCCAGTAAATTCCGCCACTGCCAGAGCAGAATAGCGAGCACCACCACCACGCCAACGGCGATAGCGATGAGATCTTCCGGCGTCACGGCCAGCAGGTCGCCGAAGAGGTAGGCCATCAGATCCACGCGGATGTTCGACATCAGGCTGACCACCACCAGGCCCAGAGACAGGGCACTGTGCGCCATAATGCCAAGCAGCGTATCAATGGCGAGGTGAGGGCGCTTTTCCAGCCAGACCAGACCGGCGGCCAGCAGCAGCGTGACCACAATCACCGCGTAGAAGGGGTTCACATCCAGCAGCAGACCAAAGGCTACGCCCAGCAGGGACGCATGCGCCAGGGTATCGCCAAAATAGGACATTCTGCGCCAGACAACAAACGAGCCGAGCGGACCCGCGGCGCAGGCAAGCATAATCCCGGCCAGCCAGCCGGGCAGTAACAGTTCAATCATGAGTGTCCATTTCCCCGACGCAGTACGATTCGTCCCTGTAAATCATGGCGATGATTATGATGATGACGGTAAATACCCAGCTGTTCAGCGCCGCGAGGGCCGAACATGGAGATAAATTCCGGGTGCATTGACACCACTTCAGGCGTACCGGAGCAGCAGATGTGGTGGTTGAGGCACAGCACTTCGTCGGTTTTTGCCATCACCAGATGCAGGTCGTGAGACACCATCAGCACGGCGCAATCAAGCTCCCGACGGAGCTGGTCGATCAAATCATAAAGCGCAACCTGACCATTCACATCCACACCCTGAGTTGGTTCATCCAGTACCAGCAGCTGCGGGCTGCTCAGCAGCGCGCGGGCAAGTAAAACACGCTGAGTTTCACCGCCGGACAGTTTTTGCAGCGGCGCATCGACAAGATGGCCCGCCTGCACGCGTTTTAGCGCCGGGAGAATATCGGCTTTTCGGGTGCCGGGGCGCAGGCGCAGGAAACGGCTGACCGTCAGCGGCAGCGTTGCGTCGAGATGAAGTTTTTGCGGCACATAGCCAATACGCAATTTTTCCTCGCGCTTAATCACGCCTTCATCGGGTGCGACCAGACCCAGCACCACGCGCACCAGGGTGGATTTGCCTGCGCCATTGGGGCCGAGCAGCGTCAGAATTTTGCCGGGCTTCAGATCGAGCGACACGTCAGAGAGGACGCGGCGCTGCCCGAATGAGACCGAAATATTTTCAAGAGAAACCAATGTCGTCATGTCATTTTAAGCTTGAAGAAGTCAACGAATGTTATAATATCACATTCCACGCATTCACTACGATGATTAGTCGCATTATGTTACATAAAAATACGCTTCTTTTCGCAGCATTATCCGCTGCCCTTTGGGGTACAACCGCACAAGATGTTAACGCTGCGGTTGTCGCTTCGCTTAAACCACTCGGATTCATCGCGTCGGCCATTGCCGATGGGGTAACGGAAACCCAGGTTCTGCTCCCTGATGGTGCATCTGAGCATGACTATTCCCTGCGCCCGTCAGATGTAAAACGCTTACAAAACGCGGACTTAGTCGTCTGGATTGGTCCTGAAATGGAAGCGTTTATGCAAAAGTCAGCAAAACAGGTCGCTGGCGAAAAACAGGTCGCGATTGCCGAACTCTCCGGCGTGAAACCGTTGCTCATGAAAGGGGCGGATGACGACGGCGACGAACATGACCATCATGCCGCAGACGGCGAAAAAGGTGATGGAGATCACCATCACGGCGAGTACAACATGCATCTTTGGTTATCCCCAGAGATAGCGCGGCTTTCAGCGGTTGCAATCCACGACAAATTAGTGGAACTTATGCCGCAAAGTCGAGCCAAACTAGACGCCAACCTGAAGGATTTTGAGGCACAATTAGCCGCAACCGATAAGCAGGTTGATAATGAGCTCGCACCGTTGAAAGGTAAAGGGTATTTCGTTTTTCATGACGCCTACGGCTATTACGAAAAACACTACGGTTTGACCCCACTGGGCCACTTCACCGTCAACCCTGAAATTCAGCCTGGTGCGCAGCGTTTACATGAAATCAGAACACAGTTGGTTGAGCAGAAAGCGACATGCGTTTTTGCTGAGCCACAGTTCAGGCCAGCGGTCGTAGAAGCCGTGGCCAGGGGAACATCCGTGCGCATGGGAACCCTTGACCCGCTAGGTACGAATATCCAGTTGAGCAAAGCGAGCTATTCGCAGTTCCTCAGCCAACTGGCGAACCAGTATGCGAGCTGCCTGAAAGGAGATTAACGAGGAAGTGAATACGTGCAACAGATAGCCCGCTCTGTCGCCCTGGCATTTAACAATCTGCCACGACCCCACCGCGTTATGCTGGGGTCGCTTACAGTTCTCACCTTAGCGGTCGCCGTCTGGCGGCCCTATGTTTACCACCCGAGTTCTGCCCCTACCATTAAAACCATTGAGCTTGAAAAGAGCGAAATCCGTTCTTTGCTGCCTGAAGCCAGTGAGCCTATCGACCAGGCGGCTCAGGAAGATGAAGCTATCCCGCAGGATGAGCTGGACGATAAAACCGAGAACGAGGCGGGTATCCACGAATATGTTGTCTCTACCGGGGATACGCTGAGCAGCGTGCTGAACCAGTACGGCATCGACATGGGCAATATCAGCCAGCTGGCGGCTGCGGATAAAGATCTTCGTAACCTGAAAATCGGACAACAGCTCTCCTGGACACTAACGGCGGATGGCGATCTCCAGCGTCTGACCTGGGAAATGTCCCGCCGCGAAACCCGCACCTACGATCGCACTGCAAACGGTTTCAAGATGACCAGCGAAATGCAGAAGGGCGACTGGGTTAACAGCGTTCTGAAAGGTACCGTGGGCGCGAGCTTTGTCTCCAGCGCGCGCGATGCAGGCCTGACCAGCGCTGAAATCAGTTCGGTGATCAAAGCCATGCAGTGGCAGATGGATTTCCGCAAGCTGAAGAAGGGCGATGAGTTCTCCGTCCTGATGTCCCGCGAAATGCTGGACGGTAAGCGCGAGCAAAGCCAGCTGCTGGGCGTACGTCTGCGCTCCGAGGGCAAAGATTACTACGCGATTCGTGCCGAAGACGGTAAGTTCTATGACCGCAGCGGTACGGGCCTTGCGAAAGGCTTCCTGCGCTTCCCGACGGCAAAACAGTTCCGCGTCTCCTCTAACTTTAACCCGCGTCGTCTGAACCCGGTAACCGGGCGCGTCGCGCCGCACCGTGGCGTTGACTTTGCCATGCCGCAGGGCACGCCGGTACTGGCGGTTGGCGATGGTGAAGTGGTGGTGGCCAAGCGTAGCGGTGCCGCCGGATATTATGTCGCGGTACGTCATGGTCGTACTTATACGACCCGCTATATGCACCTGCGTAAGCTGCTGGTGAAGCCGGGCCAGAAGGTGAAGCGTGGTGACCGTATCGCGATCTCCGGCAATACCGGACGCTCTACCGGCCCGCACCTGCACTATGAAGTGTGGATCAACCAGCAGGCCGTGAACCCGCTGACGGCGAAACTGCCGCGCACCGAAGGCCTGACAGGTAAAGATCGTACTGATTATCTGGCGCAGGTGAAAGAGGTGATGCCGCAGCTGAGCTTAAACTAAGCCCTCTGTTTTTGTTAAAAAAGCCGGCGCACACTGACGCCGGCTTTTTCTTTTGTGCGTGGACGACTGCCTCGCTACACTATCTGAATAAAATTTTGCGTCATCAGACCCTGGATCCAGCATGGAAACCAAAAAAAACAATATTGAATACATTCCTGAGTTTGAAAAATCCTTCCGCCATCCGCGCAACTGGGGCGCCTGGCTTGGTGTCTACGCCTTTGCGGGGATGGCGATGCTGCCTGCCTCTGTTCGCGATCCTGTTCTGGGTAAAATTGGCCGTCTGGCCGGGCGTTTAGGCAAGAGCGCCCGCCGCCGCGCGCAGATCAACCTCTATTACTGTTTTCCTGAGAAAAGCGACGCCGAGCGCGAGGCAATCATTGATGAAATGTACACCACCGCCCCGCAGGCAATGGCGATGATGGCGGAACTGGCGCTGAAAGGGCCGGATAAAATCGTCGATCGCGTTGACTGGAAAGGGCTGGACATCATCGAGGAGATGCGCCGCAATGACGAGAAAGTCATTTTCCTTGTTCCCCACGGCTGGGGCGTTGATATTCCGGCGATGCTGATGGCGTCTCAGGGCCAGAAAATGGCGGCGATGTTCCATAACCAGGGAAATAAAATCTACGATTTTGTCTGGAATACGGTGCGTCGTCGTTTTGGCGGACGTTTGCATGCGCGTAACGATGGCATTAAGCCCTTCATTCAGTCGGTGCGTCAGGGGTACTGGGGCTACTATCTGCCGGATCAGGACCACGGCCCAGAGCACAGCGAGTTTGTCGATTTCTTTGCGACCTATAAAGCGACGCTCCCCGCGATTGGTCGCCTGATGAAAGTCTGTCGTGCCCGCGTGATCCCGCTGTTCCCGGTCTATGACGGCAAAACGCATCGCCTGAGTATTGAGGTCCGTCCGCCGATGGATGATCTGCTGACCGCGGACGACCACACCATTGCGCGTCGAATGAACGAAGAGGTGGAAATCCTGGTGGGGCCGCATGCCGAACAGTACACGTGGATCCTGAAGCTGCTTAAAACGCGTAAGCCGGGTGAAACTGAGCCCTATAAACGCAAAGAGCTTTATCCGCGGAAATAAAAAAAGCCCTCTCCATCTGGAGAGGGCTTTTTAACACAGACATTATTACTCGACGGTCATAACGCGCGTGGTGTTGGTTGAGCCGATGGTGCTCATCACGTCGCCCTGGGTCACAATGACGATATCACCGGACACCAGATAGCCTTTGTCGCGCAGCAGGTTTACGGCATCGTGCGCCGCAGCTACGCCGTCACTGGTGCTGTCGAAGTGAACTGGCGTCACGCCGCGGTACAGCGCCGTCAGGTTCAGGGTACGTTCGTGACGGGACATGGCGAAGATCGGCAGACCAGAGCTGATACGAGAGGTCATCAGCGCGGTGCGGCCAGATTCGGTCATGGTGATGATCGCGGTAACGCCCTTCAGATGGTTTGCCGCGTACATCGCAGACATCGCAATCGCTTCTTCCACGTTGTCGAACTGCACGTCCAGACGGTGTTTAGAAACGTTGATGCTTGGGATCTTTTCAGCGCCCAGGCAGACGCGCGCCATAGCGGCCACGGTTTCTGCCGGATACTGGCCCGCAGCGGTTTCCGCAGAGAGCATCACCGCATCGGTACCGTCCAGCACGGCGTTAGCCACATCCATGACTTCTGCACGGGTTGGCATTGGGTTGGTGATCATCGATTCCATCATCTGAGTCGCGGTGATCACCGCGCGGTTCAGCTGACGTGCGCGACGAATCAGCGCTTTCTGGATCCCTACCAGCTCAGGGTCGCCAATTTCCACGCCCAGGTCACCACGCGCAACCATTACCACGTCGGACGCGAGGATCACATCGTCCATGGCATCCTGATCGCAAACGGCTTCCGCGCGTTCAACTTTCGCGACGATTTTAGCATCGCAGCCTGCATCACGTGCCAGACGACGCGCATAGTTTAGATCTTCGCCGCAGCGCGGGAAGGAGACCGCCAGGTAGTCAACGCCGATCAGCGCAGCCGTCACGATGTCCGCTTTGTCTTTATCGGTAAGCGCTTCTGCAGAGAGGCCGCCGCCCAGTTTGTTGATGCCTTTATTGTTGGAGAGCGGGCCGCCGACGGTGACTTCGGTGAACACTTTCATGCCCTGAACTTCCAGCACCTTCAGCTGTACGCGACCGTCGTCGAGCAGCAGGATATCGCCTGGCACCACGTCAGCCGGCAGGCCTTTATAGTCGATACCGACTTTCTCTTTATCGCCTTCGCCTTTGCCCAGGTTGGCATCAAGCAGGAATTTGTCGCCGATATTGAGGAAAACCTTACCCTCTTTAAAGGTCGATACACGAATTTTTGGACCCTGCAAATCGCCGAGGATAGCAACGTGGCGGCCCAGTTTGGCTGCGATTTCACGCACTTTATCGGCACGTAATTTATGGTCTTCTGGCGTACCGTGAGAGAAGTTCATACGCACCACGTTGGCGCCGGCGGCGATAATTTTCTCGAGATTATTATCGCGGTCGGTGGCCGGGCCTAAGGTGGTTACGATCTTGGTTCTGCGAAGCCTTCTGGACATGTAATACTCCGTTGACTGAAACAACTTTGGTGTTGCGTGAACATTGAATCGGCCTTCATCTGCTGCAAGGCAGCGGAGAGTGGACCGAATGCCGTAAATCGTTACATCGTAATTATTGGTTACGTCTTCGTTATCAACTATCAGGGAACATCGCTCTTTATAAGCAATTCTTTATCAAAACGCGATTCCTTCAGCGCTTCCTTGACCCGCTTCAAGTTATCCCGGAATTTTGCGCCCCGACGCAAGGTAAAACCGGTTGCCAGCACGTCAATCACGGTGAGCTGCGCCAGTCGGGAGACCATCGGCATATAAATGTCGGTGTCTTCCGGCACGTCGAGGGTGATCGCCAGCGTCGCTTCACGCGCCAGCGGCGTACCTGCCGTGGTGAGGGCAATCACCATGGCATCGTTTTCACGGGCTAGCTGCGCCAGCTCTACCTGACTCTTGGTGCGCCCGGTGTGCGAAATCAGTACCACGACGTCATCTTCACTGCAATTCATACAGCTCATGCGTTGCAGCACAATGTCATCGGAATAAATAACCGGGACGTTAAAGCGGAAAAATTTGTTCATGGCGTCATGCGCCACGGCGGCCGACGACCCGAGACCAAAGAACGCAATCCGCTTGGCCTGGGTGAGCAAATCCACCGCGCGATTCACGGAACTCATGTCCAGCGACTGGCGGACGTGGTCAAGCGAAGCCATAGCCGATTCAAAAATTTTCGCGGTATAGGCATCAACGCTGTCGTCTTCATCCACATTACGATTAACATATGGGGTGCCGTTAGCCAGACTTTGTGCCAGATGCAGTTTAAAATCAGGAAAGCCGCGCGTTTCGAGGCTGCGGCAAAAGCGATTGACCGTCGGTTCGCTAACACCCGCTTCCTGTGCCAGAGCGGCGATGCTTGAATGAATCGCCTGAGCGGGGGAGGCGAGAATGACCTCGGCCACTTTTCGCTCGGATTTGCTAAGGTGTTCCAGTTGAAACTGGATTTTTTCCAGCATGTTCATGTTAACAGGACGCTCATGGGTGTAAACGATTTCATAAATTGATGAAATCGTGATTCGATTTAGCCGATATTACCCTTGTGGCTTCCATTAAGGGTAACAATCGACAAGATAATGTTGTTGTTTTTTTTCATTACTTGATCGGTGTCGGGTTTTGCTGTGACCCCGTTGCGCAAAGAAACGACGGTTGTTGCGTCATTGCGCCGTCGTAATCCTCCAAAGGAGGAAAAATCGCGTTATCGCACGCGACGATAAGCGCTAATGGTTTCGGGAATGACGTAAAAGCAGTACAGTGCATTGTAATAAAATTACAACGATACCTGGCAGAAGTACCAGGTGATCCAACTGAGGAGAATGACATGGCGGTAACGCAAACAGCCCAGGCATGTGACCTGGTCATTTTCGGCGCGAAAGGCGACCTTGCACGCCGAAAATTGCTGCCTTCCCTGTATCAACTGGAGAAAGCGGGCCAAATTCATCCGGATACCCGTATCCTGGGTGTTGGGCGCGCGGACTGGGATAAGGACGCTTATACCAAAGTCGTCCGCGAGGCGCTCGAAACTTTCATGAAAGAAAAAATTGATGAAAGTTTGTGGGATACCCTGAGTGGACGCCTCGATTTCTGCAACCTGGACGTCAACGACGTCAGCGCGTTTACCCGCTTAGGCGCGATGCTGGATCAGAAAAACCGTGTCACCATTAACTATTTCGCCATGCCGCCAAGCACCTTCGGCGCCATCTGCAAAGGTCTGGGTGAAGCCAAACTGAACGCCAAACCGGCGCGCGTCGTGATGGAGAAGCCGCTGGGTACGTCGCTGGCAACCTCGCGTGAAATCAACGACCAGGTGGGCGAGTTCTTTGAAGAGTGCCAGGTCTACCGTATCGACCACTATCTCGGTAAAGAGACGGTACTGAACCTGCTGGCGCTGCGTTTCGCTAACTCCCTGTTTGTGAATAACTGGGACAACCGCACTATCGACCACGTGGAAATCACCGTGGCGGAAGAGGTGGGGATTGAAGGTCGCTGGGGTTACTTTGACCAGGCCGGTCAGATGCGCGACATGATCCAGAACCACCTGCTGCAAATTCTGTGCATGATTGCCATGTCTCCACCGTCTGACCTGACGGCTGACAGCATCCGTGATGCAAAAGTGAAAGTGCTGAAGTCACTGCGCCGCATCGATCGCTCCAACGTGCGTGAGAAGACCGTCCGCGGCCAGTACACCGCCGGGTTTGCGCAAGGCAAAAAAGTGCCGGGCTACCTGGAAGAAGAGGGCGCGAACAAGTCCAGCAACACCGAGACGTTCGTGGCGATCCGCGTGGATATCGACGACTGGCGCTGGGCGGGCGTTCCGTTCTACCTGCGCACCGGTAAACGTCTGCCGGCCAAATGTTCCGAAGTGGTTGTTTACTTCAAAAACCCGGAACTGAACCTGTTCAAAGAGTCCTGGCAGGAACTGCCGCAGAACAAGCTGACCATTCGACTGCAGCCGGACGAAGGGGTGGATATCCAGATCCTGAACAAAGTGCCGGGACTGGATCATAAACACAACCTGCAGACCACCAAGCTGGATCTGAGCTACTCCGAAACCTTTAATCAGACGCACCTGGCCGATGCTTACGAGCGTCTGCTGCTGGAAACCATGCGCGGTATCCAGGCGCTGTTCGTGCGTCGCGACGAAGTGGAAGAGGCGTGGAAATGGGTCGACTCCATCACCGAAGCCTGGGCTGCCGATCAGGATGCGCCAAAACCGTATCAGGCGGGTACCTGGGGACCTGTCGCGTCGGTGGCAATGATCACCCGCGATGGCCGCTCCTGGAACGAGTTTGAGTAAGATAATCCTCTAGCTCGAAAGTGTTATTTTACCGGTAACATGATCTAACACAGCTAGTGGCACAATTTTCAACTTTTAAGCTCCGCGTGGATTCACCCGCGGAGCTTTTTTTATTACACTGCCGGAAGTGATTTTGCCCCTGAGCTCCGGACAGCAAGCGTTTCAGCGTTGTTAACAACTGCCAGCGACTTTGTAAACTCCCGAGCCGGACAGATAATTTAGAGGAGCTTCTATGAATCCGACATTGTTACGCGTAACACAACGCATTATCGAGCGCTCGAAAGAGACCCGTTCGGCCTACCTCGCCCGGATTGAACAGGCAAAGAGCAGCACCGTCCACCGATCACAGCTGGCCTGCGGGAACCTGGCGCACGGCTTCGCCGCCTGCCAGCCTGATGATAAAGCGTCGCTGAAAAGCATGTTGCGTAACAATATCGCCATCATTACCTCCTATAACGATATGCTTTCCGCGCACCAGCCGTATGAGGTCTATCCCACTATCATCCGCAACGCGCTGCACAGCGTAAATGCGGTGGGCCAGGTGGCGGGCGGTGTACCTGCCATGTGCGACGGCGTGACGCAGGGGCAGGACGGCATGGAGCTGTCCCTGCTGAGCCGCGAAGTGATTGCGATGTCTGCCGCGGTGGGCCTGTCACACAACATGTTTGATGGCGCGCTGTACCTCGGCGTGTGCGACAAGATTGTCCCGGGCCTGGTGATGGCGGCGTTGTCGTTTGGGCATCTGCCTGCGATCTTCGTCCCGTCCGGCCCAATGGCGAGCGGTCTGCCGAACAAAGAAAAAGTGCGTATCCGCCAGCTGTACGCGGAAGGGAAAGCAGACCGTCAGGCGCTGCTGGAGGCGGAAGCCGCGTCCTATCATGCGCCGGGGACCTGTACGTTCTACGGTACGGCTAACACTAACCAGATGGTCGTGGAATTTATGGGGATGCAGCTTCCGGGCTCGTCCTTTATCCAGCCGGATGCGCCGCTGCGCAAGGCGCTGACCGAGGCCGCGGCCCGTCAGGTCACGCGTCTGACCGGCAACGGCAACGAATGGATGCCGATGGGCAAAATGGTTGACGAAAAAGTCATCGTCAACGGGATTGTTGCGCTGCTGGCAACCGGGGGCTCAACCAACCACACCATGCACCTGGTGGCCATGGCGCGTGCGGCGGGCATTCTGATTAACTGGGATGACTTCTCCGAGATCTCTTCCGTGGTGCCGCTGATGGCACGGCTGTACCCGAACGGTCCGGCGGATATTAACCACTTCCAGGCCGCAGGCGGTGTACCGCTGCTGATGCGCGAGCTGCTGAAAGGCGGGCTGCTGCATGAAGACGTGAATACCGTGGCGGGCTTTGGCCTTCAGCGCTACACCCAGGAGCCGTGGCTGAACAACGGCGAGCTGGACTGGCGTGAAGGGGCGAGCGCGTCTCTTGATGCGCAGGTGATTGCCACTATCGACAAACCGTTCTCTCCTCACGGCGGCACCAAAGTGCTGAGCGGCAACCTCGGTCGTGCGGTAATGAAGACCTCTGCCGTACCGGAAGAGAACCAGGTTATCGAAGCGCCGGCGGTGGTATTTGAAAGCCAGCATGACGTGTTACCCGCCTTTGACGCCGGTCTGCTCGATAAAGACTGCGTGGTGGTGGTGCGTCACCAGGGACCTAAAGCCAACGGGATGCCAGAATTACATAAACTTATGCCACCACTTGGTGTATTATTGGACCGCCGTTTCAAAATTGCGCTAGTCACCGATGGACGCCTCTCCGGGGCATCCGGTAAAGTGCCTTCAGCCATCCACGTGACGCCGGAAGCCTACGACGGCGGTCTGCTGGCGAAAGTGCGCGACGGTGACATGATCCGCGTGAACGGCCAGACGGGCGAGTTAACCCTGCTGGTGGATGAAGCCGAGCTGGCGGCACGTCAGCCCCATATTCCTGACCTGAGCGCATCGCGCGTGGGGACCGGACGCGAAATGTTCAGCGCGCTGCGTGAGAAACTCTCCGGTGCGGAGCAGGGCGCAACCTGTATTACGTTTTAAGACGACTTGATTTTAACGATCTGGCGAGAGAAAACTCTGATGAAAAACTGGAAAACAAGTGCAGAAGCAATCCTGACCACTGGCCCTGTCGTGCCGGTTATCGTGGTAAACAAGCTGGAGCACGCTGTACCGATGGCGAAAGCGCTGGTTGCGGGTGGCGTTCGCGTTCTGGAAGTGACCCTGCGCACCGCCTGCGCGATGGATGCTATCCGCGCTATCGCGAAAGAAGTACCGGACGCCATCATCGGTGCGGGCACCGTTCTCAACGCGCAGCAGCTGGCGGAAGTGACCGAAGCGGGCGCGCAGTTCGCCATCAGCCCTGGCCTGACCGAGCCGCTGCTGAAAGCCGCCACGGAAGGTACTATTCCGCTGATCCCTGGCATCAGCACCGTCTCTGAACTGATGCTGGGCATGGACTACGGTCTGAAAGAGTTCAAATTCTTCCCAGCTGAAGCGAACGGCGGCACCAAAGCGCTGCAGGCGATTGCGGGTCCTTTCTCTCAAGTACGCTTCTGTCCGACGGGCGGTATCTCTCCTGCCAACTACCGTGACTACCTGGCGCTGAAAAGCGTGCTGTGCATCGGCGGTTCATGGCTGGTTCCGGCGGATGCGCTGGAAGCGGGCGACTGGGATCGCATCACCAAACTGGCTCGTGAAGCGGTTGAAGGCGCGAAGCAGTAAGCCACTCGCCGCATGAAAAACGGGCCTTCTGGCCCGTTTTTTTATCCTGCAACCTTGACGCTCACAGCAGCCGCTTTCGCTCTTGCCACTGCGTCGTCAACGTTATCTCCGGTGGCTAATGCCACGCCAAGACGGCGAGTTCCGTCGATCTCCGGCTTGCCGAACAGACGTACCTGCAATCCTGCGCCCACTGCCCCGTCGACGTTATCAAACGTGACGTTCTGGCTGGTTAACTGCGGCAGGATCACCGCCGAGGCGGCAGGGCCATACTGACGTACACCGCCGACGGGCAGGCCGAGGAACGCGCGCACGTGCAGGGCGAACTCGGAGAGATCCTGCGAAATCAGCGTGACCATGCCGGTGTCATGCGGGCGAGGGGAGACTTCGCTGAAAATCACCTCATCACCGCACACAAACAGCTCCACGCCGAACAGGCCATAGCCGCCCAGCGCCAGGACGGTTTTACGGGCGATCTCCTGAGCACGCTCCAGCGCCAGGGTGCTCATCTGCTGCGGCTGCCAGGATTCGCGGTAATCGCCATCCTCCTGACGGTGACCAATCGGGTCGCAGAAATGGACGCCGTCAACGGCGCTGACGGTCAGCAGGGTGATTTCGAAATCAAACTTCACGACGCCTTCGACGATCACGCGACCGGCCCCGGCACGGCCGCCCTGCTGGGCATAATCCCACGCGTTATCCAGGGTACCGCTGTCGCGAATAAAGCTCTGTCCTTTTCCGGAGGAGCTCATCACCGGCTTAACGATGCACGGGTAACCAATTTCCTCGACGGCCTGCAGGAACGCGGCCTTATCGCCAGCAAAACGGTAGCTCGAGGTGGGCAATCCCAGCTCTTCCGCCGCCAGGCGACGAATGCCTTCGCGGTTCATGGTCAGCTTTGCGGCTTTCGCACAGGGCACCACGCGCTGGCCTTCCTGCTCCAGGGCGATCAGCGTATCGGTGGCAATGGCCTCAATTTCCGGCACGACAAAATCGGGTTTTTCGCGCGTAATCAGCTCGCGAAGGGCATCGCCATCCAGCATGTTAATCACATAAGAACGATGGGCGACGTGCATGGCGGGTGCGTCGGCGTAACGGTCTACGGCAATGACTTCCACACCTAAACGCTGGCACTCAATGGCGACCTCTTTCCCCAGCTCGCCCGATCCCAACAGCATCACTCGCGTCGCCGCAGGTCGCAGCGCAGTTCCTAAACGAATCATAACAATCCCCCTGAAAAAGTTGCGCGCAGTATAAACGAAAACGTTTGCGTCTGTCTCGTGCACGGCTAAACGAGGGGACAGAAATTTGCGCTTCTTTAGCCCGACCAGACATTTCCTGACGCCTGCTCGCTTACGCTGTGAAACATGTTCACCGTTAAGTGAGGGAAACCATGTCTGGCTGGTTAA
Source organism: Enterobacter sp. DNB-S2 (assembly GCF_019443845.1). Classification (NCBI taxonomy): domain Bacteria; kingdom Pseudomonadati; phylum Pseudomonadota; class Gammaproteobacteria; order Enterobacterales; family Enterobacteriaceae; genus Enterobacter; species Enterobacter sp. DNB-S2. The sequence goes on along the minus strand of NZ_CP050520.1, from coordinate 3,457,534 downwards.
ATCAATTGCAATCCCTGTTAGGGCAGAAAACATCGTCTGGCGAGCGGGACCTCAGCAAACTGCTGGTACCCGGAGCGCTCGGCGGGCTGGCAAGCCTGCTGGTCGCGAATAAATCCTCACGCAAGCTGCTGGCAAAGTATGGTACAGGCGCGTTGCTGGCCGGCGGCGGCGCCATCGCGGGCTCCGTGCTGTGGAATAAATACAAGGACAGAATACGGACCGCGCACAGCGATGAACCGCATTACGGCGAGCACACCTCGCCGCTGGATCTGCGTACCGAACGGCTCATTCTTGCGCTGGTTTTTGCCGCGAAAAGCGACGGGCATATTGACGATAAGGAACGAGCGGCGATCGAGCAGCAGCTGCGCGAAGCCGGCGTTGAAGAGAAGGGAAGAGTGCTGGTGGCGCAGGCGATAGAACAGCCGCTCGAGCCGCAGCGTCTTGCCCAAAGTGTGAAAAATGAGGAAGAGGCGCTGGAGCTCTATTTCCTCAGCTGCGCAGCCATCGATATCGATCATTTTATGGAGCGGAGCTACCTTAACGCCCTGGGCGATGCGTTAAAGATCCCTCAGAACGTGCGCGAGGGCATTGAGCGGGATATCCGGGAGCAAAAACAGGCGTTACAGGGATAGTCGTCGCCGTCGCGACGCTGTTTCGCTTGCATCATGCGTGGGTTTTGCCAACCTTATAGGGTGTAAAACTTAAAAGAATGATGACATGCCACCGAAAGCCCGACGTACTCCTTATGCGATCACCACGCATGGCGATACGCGTATAGACAACTATTACTGGCTGCGGGACGATTCGCGCTCCCGGCCAGAGGTACTCGACTACCTGCACGAGGAAAACGACTATGGCCGCAAGGTCATGTCCAGCCAGCAGACGCTTCAGGACCAGCTCCTGAATGAAATGGTGCAGCGTATTCCCCAGCGCGATATCTCCGCGCCCTGGACCAAAAACGGCTATCGCTATCGCCATATTTACGAGCCCGGCAATGAGTATCCCATCTACCAGCGTCAGTCGGTGTTAAGCGCCGAATGGGATGAGTGGGATATTCTGCTGGATGCCAACCAGCGCGCCGCCCACAGCGAGTTTTATACCCTGGGCGGCATGTCCATTTCCCCTGACAACGCGGTGATGGCGCTGGCGGAGGATTATCTCTCCCGCCGCCAGTACGGCCTGCGGTTTCGCAATCTGGAGACCGGCAACTGGTATCCGGAAATGCTGGAAAACGTCTCCCCGGATTTTGTCTGGGCGAATGATTCCGAGACGGTTTACTACGTCAAAAAGCACGCGTCGACGCTGCTGCCTTACCAGGTGTGGCGACATACCGTGGGAACGGACTCCGCTGACGACGAGCTGGTTTATGAAGAGAAAGACGAAACCTTCTATGTCAGCCTGCATAAAACCTCCTCACGCCACTATGTGATTATCTTCCTTGCCAGCGCGACGACGTCGGAAGTCCTGCTGCTGGATGCCGAACTGCCGGACGCCCAGCCGCTCTGTTTCCTGCCGCGCCGCAAGGATCACGAGTACAGCCTGGACCACTTCCAGCACAGCTTTTATTTGCGCTCCAATCGCGAGGGCAAAAACTTTGGTCTCTATAAAACCAAAGTGCGCGATGAGCGCAAGTGGGAGGTGCTTATCCCCGCGCGGGATCAGGTGATGCTGGAAGGGTTCACCCTCTTTACCGACTGGCTGGTGGTGGAAGAGCGTCAGCGCGGGCTGACCAGTATCCGACAAATCAACCGAAAAACCCGGGAAGTGGTGGGGATTGCGTTCGATGACCCGGCCTACGTGACGTGGATTGGGTTCAACCCTGAACCCGAATCGTCGCGGTTGCGCTACGGCTACTCCTCCATGACCACGCCGGACACCCTGTTTGAGCTGGATATGGATACCGGGCAGCGCCAGGTGATTAAACAGACCGAGGTAAAAGGGTTTGAGTCCGAAAACTACCGCAGCGAGCACCTGTGGGTCACTGCCCGTGATGGCGTGGAGGTGCCGGTCTCTCTTGTTTACCATCGGGCTCATTTCCAGAAAGGCAAAAACCCGATCCTGGTATACGGCTACGGCTCGTATGGCTCAAGCATGGACGCCGATTTCAGCAGCAGCCGGTTAAGCCTGCTCGATCGCGGTTTTGTTTTCGCCATCGCCCATATTCGCGGCGGCGGTGAGCTGGGCCAGCACTGGTATGAAGACGGGAAATTCCTGAAGAAGAAAAACACCTTCAATGACTACCTCGACGTCTGCGATGCGCTGATTGAGCAGGGCTACGGCGATCCGCAGCTCTGCTTTGGGATGGGGGGCAGCGCGGGCGGTATGCTGATGGGGGCAGCGATCAACCAGCGTCCCGACCGCTTTAAGGGGATTGTCGCGCAGGTTCCGTTTGTCGATGTGGTCACGACCATGCTCGATGAATCCATTCCCCTTACTACCGGGGAGTTTGAGGAGTGGGGGAATCCGCAGGATGAGATGTACTACCGCTATATGAAAGAGTACAGCCCGTACGATAACGTGGAGGCGAAATCCTACCCGCATATGCTGGTCACCACCGGTTTGCATGATTCTCAGGTGCAATACTGGGAGCCGGCAAAATGGGTGGCAAAACTGCGTGAGCTGAAAACCGATGACAATCTGCTGCTGCTGTGTACCGACATGGATTCCGGACACGGGGGGGAATCGGGGCGATTTAAATCGTACGAAGGGGTTGCTCTGGAATATGCCTTTTTAATAGGCCTGGCGCAGGACACGCTGCCAGGCCGTGCGGAGCGTTAAGCGTCGCCCAGATAATGTTTCAGCGTTAAGCGCAGCTCCGGGCTCATTCTGTCGAGGTTGTTATACAGCCAGCGCAAATAGCCCGGGTCTTTATCCGCCACCTCGGACACCGGCTTCCCGCGATATTTACCAAAGGTAAACGTGGTCAGCAGCGCGGGACGTCCTGTGATCGTCGCCATGTCATCCGGCGTCCAGCCAGAGATATTCATAATATCAATCAGCAACGCGGCGGTGATATAGCAGTCATACAGGGCGCGGTGATGGTGAAGCCCCTCAGGGGTACGAACGCTGAGCTTGCGGGACTTGTACAGCGCCATGTTGCTGTATTTAATCCCCGGCCAGAGACGACGCGCCAGCTTCATGGTGCAAATCCATTCCCCCGGCATTTCAGGCAATACCCGGCGGTCAAAGCTGGCGTTATGCGCGACGTACCACGGGCTACCGTAGTAGTGCGGAATGATCTCTTCGATCCACGGCTTATCCGCCACCATCGATTCGGTAATGCGATGGATAGCCATCGCCTGAGGGCTGATGGGGCGATCGGGACGCACCAGATGGCTCATTGGGTTGACGATTTTACCATCAACCACGTCGACAGAGGCCACTTCCACTATTCCGCCCTGAAGATCGCAAGTTTCGGTATCGATGACGCGCAGCATTGAAAACTCCTGAGCTTAAAACGCCTAGCCTAAAGGAATGATATCGCCTTGCCAACCCTCTCCGCCGAGCGTGCCGGTCACCAGAAGCTCGCCCTTATCCGCGCGCACGATCAGCTGGCCTTTTTCATCCCAGAGCGCGCTGCCGCCGCAGGCGTTCGCCATCAGCACCGCAATGGCATATTTATGCGCGAAGCGCTGCAGGTTACTGATGGACTGCCGCCAGCGATTATCCCCCACCGACTGGCAGCTGGTAACAAGCGTTGCCCGGGGATCGAGATTGGGCGAATCGGGATGTGCATCAAGGATGGTAAGGTGTTTATCCCCCGGCACGAGGCTGGCACCGCCCCCTTGCGGATAGCGCAAAATGCGATGGCGAGCGGGCGAAAACAGCACAAGGCCTTTCTGGCGCTGGCCATTCTGTTCCAGGGGGAGCCCGGCAATAACGGTGATCTGGTGTTGATGTGCCGCGTTGAGCAGCGGCTCCAGCTGCGCGTCATCGGGCGGGGGAGGTAACGTCGGCGAGCCAGAGCCCGTTAATGAGAGTTCAGGGAAAACCAGCAGATCGCACCGCTGCCGTGCTGCTTCGGCGATGAAGCGCAGGTGGTGCGTAACATGGTCATCTACAGTCTGATGCAGCCCGCCATACTGGGCTGCCGCTATATTCCAATGTGACATCGTGACTTCCTTATACACTGAGTCGCAGAGATTTAAGAATACACCTAAAATAAACAGGGTTTTCTTATCCTGCCAGATTCCGCGTAAGGAAATGTAACGACTCGTTAAGCTTATTTAACTTTAGGCTCGTACGGTAAACGGGAGAGGTTGACCGAGGCGAGGCGGTGGGCGATGAGTCTTTCGCGAAACCAGTCGCGCAGATGGGCGGGCTGTTCCCGTTCCACGACTTCAGCCACGACGGGCATGTTGTAACGCTCTTTGAACGCGACGCCAGCGGCAGCGAGATCGACATTCACTTTATCCATCTCGTCCTGCGGAAGGGCGGCCAGATTGATCTTCATTACCTTCTCCTTTTTATGCGGCGGCAACGTTACCGCGATTGCACGACGATGACAAGCGGAGGCAGGATGATCCTCGACTCGTTTATTATACAGCGTTATTCTTTAGCATACAGACATAACAAAAAGGAATGATAGGATGGGTTTCTCCGCTTCCCGCGCGGTCTGCGCACTGGTTTTTGTGGCCTCGACAATGATGACGCCTTCCGTGCTGGCACATGCACATCTTAAACAGCAGATCCCGGCAGCAGACAGCGTGGTGACCGCACCGCAGGCACTTACGCTGAATTTTTCAGAAGGTATCGAACCTGGATTTAGCGGTGTGGTGGTAACGGATGCGCAAAAGCAGGTCATCAAAACGGGAACCGCTACGCGCGACGAAAAGAACAAAGCTCAGCTTACCGTGCCGCTGGAACAAACGCTGGCATCAGGGACTTACCAGGTGGACTGGCATGTGGTCTCCGTGGACGGCCATAAAACCAAAGGCAGCTATCACTTTAGCGTGAAATAGCATGCTGACGCTGTGTTATATCGGGCTACGCTTTATCCATTTCGGGGCGCTGATGCTGGTGTTTGGCAATGCGCTTTACAGCGTCTGGTTTGCGCCTTCGTCTCTTCACCGTCTGCTGTCCCGGCGTTTTCTGTCGCAGCAGAAAGTGGCGGCCTTAGTGAGCCTGGCGGCTGCGGTCCTGATGTTTGTGCTGCAGGGCGGATTGATGGGCAACGGCTGGGGAGATGTGTTTGCGCCACAGGTATGGTTCAGCGTGATGGGAACCCGGTTTGGCGGCGTCTGGCTGTGGCAAATAATCCTCGCTGCGCTGACGGTCGGTGCGGCATGGCTTGCGCCGCTGAAAGGTTCGCGGCTGCTGCTGCTCGCAATGGGACAGCTTATCCTGCTGGCTGGGGTAGGGCATGCGGCGATGAACGACGGTCCGACGGGGGCGCTGCAGCGTCTTAATTATGCTTTTCACCTGATATGTGCCGCCACCTGGCTTGGCGGATTAATGCCCCTGCTGTTCTGCATGCGTCTGGCGAAAGGGCGCTGGCAGAATGCCGCCATCTTTACCATGATGCGCTTCTCGCGCGTGGGGCATTACGCCGTTGCGGGCGTGCTGCTCTCCGGGGTGATAAATGCGCTCATGATACTGGGCCTCGATATTCCCTGGCAGGCTGGCTACGTGCGGTTTTTGTTGTTCAAATGTGCGCTGGTGGCGTTGATGGTGGTAATTGCGCTGGCAAATCGGTATTTTCTGGTGCCACGGTTTCGTCCGGAGAGCGGGCGAGCACAACAGATTTTTATCAGGATGACACAGGCAGAAGTGGTGCTGGGAGCGCTGGTGCTGGCAACGGTCAGTCTGTTTGCCACCTGGGAACCCTTCTGACAAGGTTAAATATCATATGAAAAAGACAGTACTTTCTCTCTTATTGCTGGCCTGTACGGGGAGCGCGCTTGCCGCACCGCAGGTCATCACCGTGAGTCGTTTTGAAGTGGGTAAGGACAAATGGGCGTTCAATCGCGAAGAGGTGATGCTGACCTGCCGTCCGGGCCATGCGCTGTATGCCATCAACCCGAGCACGCTTGTGCAATACCCGCTGAATGATACCGCAGAGCAGCAGGTAGCCAGCGGCAAGAGCAGCGGCCAGCCGATTAGCATTATTCAAATCGATGACCCGGCGCATCCGGGACAAAAAATGAGTCTGGCACCGTTTATCGAGCGCGCCGACAAGCTCTGCTAACGTTCGGGTTTCCAATAAAAAACCGCAGATGCTTGCGAAAGCACTGCGGTTTTTCACTTTTAATGATGCTCTGGCGCTTTTTTTCCGACCGCTTTTGCTGTGGACTGGAAAACCTGGCGTCGTCATCTATTCTTAAAAGGCAAGGCGACTTAGCCTGCATTAATGCCAACTTTTAGCGCACGGCTCTCTCCCAAGAGCCATTTCCCTGGACCGAATACAGGAATCGTATTCGGTCTCTTTTTATCTATTTGTTTCTCAAGGTTTTTTTCGGTCTCAACACGAAATTCCCCGAAAATTACTCGAATATTCCATATCCTGTCTAAACCATAACATACTCTGCACCGCGTGCGTCCAGGTATTTTTTGGTCATTGTTAAATTTTTGTGGCCGAGTAAACGCTGAGCAAATTCTTCCCCTCGCTCCTTTTCATAGAGCCTGCTCGCCAGACTTCTGATCTCATGAAACGGCGGTGGGTTAGGGCCGAATTTTAACCCGGTCGAATCCCTTATCTCTGCGAACGCCTGGGTGAGTCCGTCAGGAGTTAGCGGCCCTGGCTTTCTTCCCCCGCGGCGAACCGGCGAGTAGAGCATAAAATCGGAAGGGTTGTTCACCCGGCATCGATCAATGACATCCTGCAACACAAGCCCGGCGACGTCCAGCCTCAAATCAAGGGGGAGCGCCAGTTTGTGACCTGTTTTCTCCTGAGTAACGAAAAGCCTCCCGTCTTTAACGTCACTGAACCTGAACAGTGAGATATCCTCCCGCCGCTGGCCGGTGATTAGCGCAAGATCGCATGCGTTAGGTGCCCAGTCAGAATGAGTTAACGCGGCCTGGCGGATGACGGTGAAATGCTCGAGCAGCAGGCGCTCTCGCTTAACTTTCGGCGTCGGCGTTCGCGTCGGCTCTGCCGGGTTCCTGTCGACATGTCCTTCTACGATCGCCTCCCTGAAGATGTCCATCAGAACAGACCGCAGCCCGGAAGCCATGCTCTTTTTATCGCAGAGAATGTACGATTCAAGAAATAAGGCGATATCCTTTGTCGTGACGGAAGCGAGGGGAATTTTGCCGAACTCTTCCTTTATGGTGGCGATCTGGTTTCGCCTGACCTTCATCGTGTTTGGTTTCAGCTCGCGCCGTTCGAGAATTACCTCGTAACGCTCCAGCCATGCGGCCACTGTGAAAGTGGGCACGTCTTTTATGCGATCCAGGAGAGAAGAGGGAAGGTAATTCTGGTCGATGTAGTTGTTGGCCTCAATGGCCTGGGCAACAGCATCCTTGCGATCAATCCGGCCAAGAGATATTTCCTGCCCGGTCACCGGATTGCGCCAGCTGTAAAGTCTGTCTCTTTTACGATAGGTCAGGTTACGGGGCAGGTTAGCGTCGTAACGTACTGGCCTTTTCGCCATGAGTCAGTCTCTCCAGTAAGGTGCCGCCGGACGGCAGTTTAGTGTGTTTCGGTTTGGCGCGCAGATTCTTCTTGCGCGGATCCACGTAGATAGCGTCAGGCTTAACCTTATATTCCTTTCCGTGCAGCTCCGGCGCGGGATAAATTCTCCCCTCCCGCGTCCATCGACGCAGAGTAGAAAGGGAGGGTGGAGTCGTGTAGACCTCAGCAGCCCATTCCTGCAAGTTGAGAAGCTTAGCCATGAGAACTCCTTAGCCGCCAGGCATTTTAAGCGAGGCCGCGTTGACGTGTTGATTAATCGAAATCAGGCAAAAAGAAGCCCGGCGCGGGGCCGGGCAAAAGGGATAACGGAGCAGTGCTTTCGCACCAAATAGCCAGCTCATAACTGGCTATCAGTTGCGTCATGGTTTGATGTGAAGGCGCGGTTCGCCGTCTTTCGGCTCCGGCCACTGGCGAGCCATATTCACCTTTAGCTTTTCTTCCAGCGCCGCGGTGATCTGCTCATCGGTGATACCAGCGCGCCGCTGCGCGTCCCATAGCAGGAACTGCATATCAGCCCATTCACTGAGGTCGCCAGGATCGGCAGCAGCTTCCAGCGCCTCTTTGGAAAGGTGCTTCAGCGGGCCGATGGGGCCAACATGACCGAAGGTTTTTTCTGACCATTCAGCATGGTACCGCCGGATCAGGTTTCTGGTGAACTGTGATTTCTTCGATTCGTAAGGTTTCACGTTCCCTCCTCATGCTGCACGCTGGCAGCAGTTAGTTTTCGGTATCTGGTAAATAAAAGCCCCGACGAAGCGGGGCACGCAAATTTTGAGAAAATTAGTTGGGTAAATCCAATATCTGCCGATATGTTAGGAGTTACATTTGAGGGAACGACATCCATGAAAACAAAGCAGTTGCTGCTTGTGCTCTTAACATTGGCCCAATGTAGTCATGCTCAAGAACAATACAATTTTGAAGATGTAAAACCTGCAGTTATTGAATTCTTCAAGCGCGGGGCAGGGAATCCTGATGGCTGCGATGTGTTCAAACAACAACTAGCCAAAAATCCTGAAGATGAGCAAGCAAGGAAAATGATGATTGGTTTTTGTGACAGTGACTTAGATACATCTAAGCCAGTAACTTTCACAGAAATGACATCGCATAGCTCTGAAGGGCGTCCATATGTTTGCGGCATCATATCTGGCCAGACACAACTAGGCAGAAAAATAGGCGCGCGTTTTATTGCAGCCGAACCATATCATTTAGTGCTGGGCTTCAAGTATTCACGACGACCGATAGCTTACGTAACGGATGATGGGTTTTTGGTCGATGAGTTTCGTTCTCAGCTGAAAGCCTACAACGAGCTATATGCAAAAGCATGTAAATGAATTAAATCCCTCTCTGCTTATTCTTCAACTCGATAACAGATTGGCACTCTGCGCACGTCTGGCATCCCGGAACGGCAGCGCGCCGTGGCGCCGGGATATCCTCGCCGCAGTCTTCACAACGCTCAGCTGATACAGCGTTACGGTCGATGCGGTGAGCGGAAAGGGCAGCGTTACGCTGAAGCTCTTCAATCTCTGCTGCGGTGTCGATGATATCGGCCATGGTCAATGCTCCAGGAACTGTCGGTTAATTCGGTTGAAGGTGAACGCCAGCAATAAAAAGGGAGCCATAAGCTCCCGAGTTTTAAATATCACCATTACGGCTTCGCCCTTAGCCAGATGCAGACCGCGCCATCTTCCGTGTCGTGAATTGAACCGACAAACCAACCATCGCCGGCAGGTGTTTCTGGCTGCCAAGCCGAAATGTCATAGCCGTCAACATCTGGATCAGCGTCGTCCTCATCGCGGTAAATCACTTTCCACTCGAGGCCGTTCTTCTCCAGCCACGCGTTGAACTCAATGGGCGAAATGGATTCGCGGCCATCGCAAAACTCATCGTAAAGTGGGTGAGTCCAGTAACCGTATTGGTTGCGTTCTACGGGTAGCGCTTTAAATTCTGTTGTCATTGTTCGGCCCCAAACCGCCCATTAAGGCGGCCAGTTTTGACGACGAACTCAAGGAGGCTAACTCCCAGAGCTTCAATTTTCTTATGATGCTTGTTGATGATGGGAGGCACCGTTTCGTTCCAGTTAGGTTTTGGATTCTTGCGCATGGCCTGCTGTATTTCTTCGGTGCAGCGTCGGCAAGCGGCGCGGACGGCGTTTTCTGATTCTGGTCTCATGCGGCCTCCGTTTTCACAACATCGATGGCGCAGCCTGGTAGCAATTCAACCGCGGCGGTGGCGCACTGATTTCCCCAATGGTGCCAGCCTGGCGCCGCGCTACGGCTGAACAGCTCAATGCGCGGCACATCCCCATAAAGCAGCTCCAGCCGGTGGCGCACTTCCCACGGCTTTTCGCTGTGTGCGCCCAGCGGGCTGTATACCACTTGCTTAATCCCGGCGTGCTTTCGTTCCAGCCCGGCGCCGCGGGTAGCAATCAGCAGATCTTCGGTATTGGCCCGGGTGTGGTTGCCGCCGTTCATGCGCGTCTCGGCGTTAAGCAGATCGAGGAAGTCGTAAAAGTCGGTGATTTCACCCTCGGCCAGCGCCTTGTTGATGCGCAGTTCCGCATTCTGGTTCAGCTTCACCCAGGTAAAGCCCTTCATCGTGCGAACGGTAAAGCCCCAGGCCTCGGCCAGTTCTATCGCCTCCTGGTTATGCGTGCCGGTGTACCACATCGCCAGCACCGCGTTTTCGGCGGCAAGTTCCCATACCGGAAGGCGCTTGATGTCGATTAACTTCATGGTGGAGTAGTGGTCGGCAGCGGCCCCGTTACTGATGGTGTTTCCGTAAGACCAGGGCGGATCAGCGTAGATAAGAGAGTATTTTCCTGTCATTTCGCGCCGCCTTTCACAAAAATAACCCAGTGGGTTTTGTCGGCTTTTCCTGTTCGTTGCCATATGGCCGGCTTCTCGTCAGTCAGCACCAAAATATTGCTTACCGGGATCTGCGTTTCGTTCCATTTGAAGATGAGCACGCCGTGTGGCCACAACACCCGAAATGCTTCTGCGAAGCCGGCACGCAGATCATCGCGCCACGTTTCTTTGTTCAGTCGGCCGTACTTTTTCCCCATCCACGCGTTATCTCCGACGCGCTCAAGGTGTGGCGGATCGAACACGACCACAGGGAAAGTGTTGTCGGCAAAGGGAAGGGCACGGAAATCAGCTATAAGGTCCGGGCTTATGATTAACTGGCGGCCGTCGCAAAGTTCATGCTGCTCGGCCCGGATATCACTGAAAACCGCGCGCTCATCCTGCTTATCGAACCAGAACATGCGAGAACCGCAGCACATGTCCAAGATTGTTGAATCAGTCATGCCGCCTCCTGCCTTTCCCGATATTCCTCAGCGAGCCGCTGCGCCTTTAATGGATTGCTGACTACTTCACCCCATGGCATTAGCCAGCCGTTACCAATGAAGGGAAGGCACAGTGTGCCAACCCTGATGTCGTCGTGAGCGTGAGTCATAGGATGGACTCCATTTCGTCGATGTAGAGTCCCTGAGCAATCAGGCGGCGACGGCGGGCGGCACGCGCTATGCACTCCTGCCGTCTGCCTTCCTGCGACTGCTCTATGGCGCGCCGGGTGAACAGCCGTGATTTACCCTGCGGCGTTAGGACCTTTGGCTTTGTGACCAGGTCGAAAGTGCGGTCGCAGATGCCGTCCTCGTTGAGCCATTTTTCCGACTCAACAATCTGTGCTATCTGTCCGGCGCCGCGGGTAATGCCGTTGGCGACCCGATTAAACTCGATGAGCGTTACGCCAAACTTCTCGGCGATTTCGCTACCGATGACCGGGCGGCCGCGCGTCTGAATCATCCAGATAACGCGCTCACGGAGGCCGGAAAATTGCCCGGTTCGCCCGGGCCTGCGATAGAAGGGGGTGCGTTTCATGCTGCACGCTCTGTGATTTTCTGAATTTCCGATTCCAGATCTGCAAGGAAGCTCTTAACCTCATACTCGATTTCGCGCGCCAGCTCTTCATTGAAATGAATGCGCTTCTTGAAATAGGCGAGGTCAGGCGGCAGGCGATCATCGAAACTAACGAAATCACACCATTTCCGCCCGGTACACATCATCTGTGCATGCATTTGCAGCATGTACTGGCGCTTTGGCTCGCCAGTTTTCAGCGTTTCAAGATGGGTCCAGGTGTTGGGGCATTTGATTTCGATAAGCCCGTCGTCGTTAACAAGTCCGTCCGGGCTGGCTGCGAATCCGGGTATGGTTGGGTGATCGATGAGTCCAACTTCAGTGATTTCCGCATCGAACTCATTCAGCGCGTACATCTCACGCGCCACTGGCTCCAGTTCGGTACCGCGCATCATCGCGGCATTTGAAAACCCTTCCTCCAGCTTCCCGGTCAGCCGTTGGCAAATTAGCTCGGCCATGTAGTTCTGGCGGCTGGTGGAGTAGCCCGACTTAGTCCGGGCCATGACATCAGCCAGGCGACTGGCAGTGACCTTGCCGCAGCGCGCAGCAAACCATTCAGGGGTGCGTTGCTCCATCATTCAGCCTCCGTCTCTGCAACATTGACAGGTTCGGCGTTGTCGACAGCAAGACTCATGTCATACATGCGTCGCTTCTCAACCGCGCCGATTACCTGCTTCTCTTCAGCGCTCAGCGCTACCCAAAACTCCTGATACTTAACGGTTCCAAGGCGCGCGGCGGACTCACCTTTTGCGATCAGATCCGGGCGACGGCTATCTGATTCATGGCCCGCATGAACCTCTGCCGTTGTTCCTTCAATAACTCGCTCTGCCTCGTCCTGGTCGAAGATGCCAGCGAAACCAAAGGCCAGGCGCGCACACTGGATAAGCGTCTTGTGGCGTAGCATGCGGGTAGGATGGGACTGCCATGGCTGAGTGTTTCGTTTACACTCTCCCATGTACTCAGTGACAATGGTCGGGTGCTTACGGTCTTTGCGGTAAATCTTGCAGGTGCACGCGCCTTCCTCTTTGTCGTAAGAGAATTCCATGCCGTCAAACTGAGGATGTTCGTTGATAATGCGAGCCCATCCATCAACGCCGACGACCGGGACAATCCCGCCTTTATCTGGGAAGGCATAAATCTCTTTGGTCCATGGGTTCAGGCCGTACTGGTTGGCGACGATTAGCAGGGCTGTAAATTGCTCGTCCGTGACGTTGCCACCTTTAAATGCTGTGTTCTTCAGCGTATTCATCAGGTCTGTACCGGCATCCATGCCGAGGCGAGCGGCCAGTTTCCCGGCCATGGTGGAAAGTGCAGTGCTCATTGTTAATCCCCTCAAAAATTAAAACGGGCAGCCAGTACGGTGTTCCCAGTCGTATTCCGCCTGGGCGTAAGCAACTGCCGAAATGAAATCGTTGTAGGCCTCGTCAGCTTTATCGCTGCGAAGTCCTTCGTATGGGCTGGAGTCAATCGGTACGGAGAAGTGGAAGAGGCTTGACGGCTCTTTTGGCATCATGTCGATGATTTGCTGCGCCCGGTCGCCGATCCACTTCTCTTTCTCGTCGGTGAGCTGCTGCTCAACCCAGCGCCGATCTTCGATGCGGTCGAAAGTGAGGTATGCGTTCATGGTTGCCTCAGTAATGAATTTTCGCGCAAGGGATCAGGTCATCCTTCAGGGCGGTGAGCACTTCGATAGCCTGTTCGCGGGTTAAGCTGGTGTGGCTGGAGAGCGCGTTAACGATGTTGGTGCCGACCGTCTTGCGGTGCTTAACGTCAGCTTCACGCTTTGCCTGCTCATCGGCGATGCGCTTCTGCTCAGCCAGTCGAGCATCTTCAGCCTGTTTTGCTTTCAGTCGCTCAGCTTCAATCGCCGCGGCTTTTTCGCGTTCCGCCCGTGCTTCCGCTTCCTGCTTCTCGCGAGCTGCACGCTGTTCCGCTTCGACGCACTGGCGTTCGGCCTGCTCTGCACGTGCTTTCTCTTCAGCTTCACGGCGCGCTGCAGCTTCTATCTCTGCTTTGTGCTTCGCTTCGGCATCGCGGCGGGCTTGTTCTGCCGCTTCGCGCTTAATGCGTTCTTCGTGCTCACGCTGAGCCTGTTCCGCCAGGCGGCGCTGCTCTTCGCGGTCACGGTCAAACTTGTCATTCATCAGCAGAGCCATTTCGTGGTCTGCCTCGATTTGCGCGGCGCGCTGGCGGTCGAACTCTTCGTTCAACACCAGCGCTTCGGCGTGCATCGCGTTCATGGCTTCTTCAGCCTTAATGCGTTCCTGCTCGGCTTCCCATTCGGTTAGTGGGCGGCGTACTTCATCTTTAAGCGCGTCCAGGCGCTCACGCACAATGCGGCGGCTTTCGTCGATCTGCTTCGGCAGGGCTTTAAGCTCGGCAACCAGATCTTTACCGGCGTTGTCGATGTAGGTTTTGGAACGGGCAACCTTGTGCGCCATGGATGCGATAGCGTCGCGGCCTTTGCGGGTCGACACATCCGGCACTAGGCTGCGAGCTTCTTTCTCGATCGCCTCAATAATCGGGTCGAGCTGCTCTTTGGTGGTGAATACCGCCATTGCGTTCTGTTTCTCAATGACGACTAAATCCGTTACTTCGCTCATGGCTGAACTCCTGAAATTTGGATGCGCAGATCCCGCCCGCGTAATGCCAGGCCGATCGGTTGAATAGGGGGTTAGGCTGTTTTTCTATGCCACGGATAACCGATGGCAACCTTCATTTCGTCGTATGCTGCCATCCACATGGCGCCATCACCAATAAACAGGGCAATGGCTGCTTTACTCTGCGCGGCGCGCAGCAGGTGATGATTGATCATGCATTCACCTCAACCTGTTTCAGGAGGCCAGCGATATGCATCTGCCAGCGGTTAAGTATCAACTTTTCACGCGGTGCCGATACCGACGTCAGCTGCCACTCGTTATCGTTGAGCTTTTTGGCGGTGTACTGCTTGCCGTTGTGGGTGACTGTCATGATGCCTCCCGGGCGCGGAGCATTGCGTCAGCCATTTTGTAAGACTGTTTCGCCAACTCATCTTCTGCACCATCCAGACCGCCGATAATGCATGGGCCGCCAGCTGTTGAGATATACCCGTGCATAGCCTCAGCCGCGAAATAGTCGCGCACAGTTAAGCCTCGCCCTCCAAAATCTTCGCTATCCCATGAGTTAATTTCAGGAGTGCATACGCCTGATTGTGGAAATGCTGGACCTCCAGTTTTGTTGCTCATAAATCCTCTTGGCCTTATCGCGGCGAACGGAACGGTTAATACAAGACTTCAACGCATTTATTCAGTGTTTCAATGGGCGGTGGATGGCCGCCGGTTGTCATAACTAAGCCGCCTCGGTGAAGCGACTGAGGTATGAGGCATTAAAAAACCCGCCGTGGCGGGTTATTCGTCTTCACTATCACCAACAAGCTGACTTAGCTGCGGCTGTGTTGGCTTCTGCCAGTTAAGGATTTGCCCTGTCTCGATATCAATATCCAGCTCCAGATAGTCCCCGTAATGCGTACCAGGGAAGCAGTCAGGAACATATTCATCCTCGATGCTTCGCACCGTGTTGCCATCCGAATCAATAACTTCGGCGGTGAATCTATCGCACACCTTGATGCAGGTCTTAATGCGCTTCACATCTACATCAACCTTCACGCCCATCTGTGTTTTCATACCCTTACCCTCTGTCGTTACCCGCTGATGCGGGAGAAATGCTTTGGTGGTGTGGTGTCGGGAAACACGGTGTTAACGACTTGTCTGCTGTCTACTACGTTCAGAGCGCCGACATACCGAGCTGTATACTGAACTTCGCTACCAAATATTTGGCCCACTAACACCCCAAAACATTCCAGTTACGCACCATTGCCGCTCTCCCTGAGCCCGCCGGGCGTCCGACGCATGGTTTACTGTCGCGCCGTTCGACTGACCGAATCTCCACTTCGCTGCTGGCTAACTTCGCTCAGCTGTCGATGTTTCGTTTCGATGGGCTAACAATAGCTAAAGCGATTATTTGAGTCAATCGCCAAAACGATAATGCATGTCGATAAAGTGATAATCAATTGAATGTTAAAGCGATATTTTTTTGCAAATGGCGAAAAAAGTGATAGCTGTTGAGTTAAAAGTTGGGGTAAGGGGAGGAGTGGGTGGGTTAGGACAATAAAAAACCCGCCGGAGCGGGTCGGATGTTATTCTGATTCTGGATTTATTTCTGGGGTTGAATATCCATTCAAATCGAAAGTGAACTGGCGAGCCCCGGATTGATAAAAATCGGCCTCGATAATCAGTTTCTTATGTTTGGCTATGTCCTGGAGAAACACTTTTGGGTCTTCTAAGTAAATAACATCAGTACTACCATTATTTGGCTTGAGTGTTTTGTATTTCTGTATTTTCTCGTTATCAAATTTCACATTGATATAACAACCATCATGTGAAGGGCAATTGAATTGACCTTTAGTGATGATGAGGATTGCTTTATCTAGCTGAATATTGTCAGGGTTTTCACCTTCTTTTAGTTCGACTCTAGGGGAGCGCAGAACCATAGCCAGCCATGAGCCGCCTTGATATGGTGGCTGTAAATCAACAGGTCGCTTTGAGTTAGTCTGTAGAATTTTCTCAGTTGTACCACGCATCTCATCTTTAGAATATGTTAACAACCATCTCGCAGACATTGCCTGAGAAGAAATCAAAGCTGTGCTTAAAATTGCAAATTTCAACCATTTCATAATTTTGTTATTTCCGTATTTTATATTTAAGCGAATCTTTTATAGTCAACAGACTGCCTAAGCAGAACCTTGGCCATCACATAAAATGTATCTTCATCTTCAGGTTCAACGTACCACTTTTCGTAAATCGGGTTGTCGGATATTACCGCGAGGCGGTCTCGCTGCATCTGAAGGCGCTTAACGTGAAGGGTTTTGCCGAAGACAAATACATAAACCCCATCACCGTCAAAATGCGTAACGCCGGTATCAACGAAAATCTGATCGCCAGGTGATATGGTGCCATCCATGCTGTCGCCGTTAACCGTAATGACTTTGACGTGTGCAGCGGGTCGGTTGCCGAACAACGCGCGCGCTTGTTCAGTTGTGTATTCAATGGCTCGGATAGTTTCAATGAAATCGCTGGTGACAATTGCACCCGGCCCAGCACTGGCTTTAACGTCGAGAACATCCACGCGGTAAACCCCATTCAGTGACGGCTTAACCTGGTATAGCGCAGTCGGCTCTCTTGCGCCATTGGAAGACATTTCCCCTTCGCCAGTAGACAGCCATTCCGGCCGAACACCCAGAACAGAAGCGATCTCAACGGTTTTACGAGAGCCGTTCGCATCCTTGAGTAACTTATTTACGCTGGACTGAGCCATGCCGACATCTTTGGCTAATCGGCCCTGTGTATATCCAGCATGTTTCATTGCCTGCGCCAGGCGCTCCGAGAATCCCATATTCACCTCTATTACTGATCCCTTTAACTGTATCGCTCAAGCGATTATTTAGCAAAAAATCGCCTATGCGATTGACATTCGCTAATGTGATAATCATAATCGCTTTAAACTGATAGCTGAGGTGATTATGAAGACCCCAACAGTAGAGAAGAACTCCGCAGTAGAGAAAGCGATCGCCATCGCTGGCAGCCAGAAAGAGCTGGCAAAACGTTGCGGTAAAGCCCAGTCCACTATCTGCGACTGGCTTAACGGAAAGAAACGCATCTCCCCGGTTCACGTTCCTGAACTGGTGAAGGCGGTTGGTGGTGAAATCCAGGCTCACGAATTCCGCCCGGACCTCCCGTCCATCTTTCCACACCCTGACAACCATGCCGCTTAACGGCGGCCCTAACCACGAAAGGGAAAGCAATGCATTCACTTGCGTATCAACAAGGTAACAAATTTTCGCCAACGGCGATGATTTACCAGAATCGCCGGGAGACTGATTCCGCGGTGTTAAATATCGATGGGATCCGCGCAGCTGTTCGCGCCTGGGCAGCAGATTGCCGCAGCCGTGAATTTGTCGCTGCGCTGATTGTTGAAGAGTGGCGGGCAACGGGTGGCACTGGTCTGGATATCCCGACTGACTCACACCGCCAGATGCAGAAGGTATTCCGCTGGATCGACGGCGACACCGAATATGCGGCCAACAACATTCGCCAGCTTGCGCCGGCAATCATGTCCGTCCTGCCGCTGGAGTATCGAAACCGCCTGGCGCCGCAGAATGACACGATGTCGCTGATCGCCTCTGCGATGAAAGAGTGTGCCGAAGCTAAACAGGCCGTTCTGCTGGACGCTCCAGAGCATCAGAAGCTGAAAGAGGTAAGCGAGGGTATAGCGTCGCTGTTCCGCCTCATGCCGGAGCAAGTAGGGCCGCTGATGACAATGGTTACGTCGATGCTGGGGGTTATGTGAGAAGTACAGAAATGGCGAAAGCCGGTCTGCGCGAACAGAACCGACTTTCTGATGCAAATCACTTGGACTCTTTGCAGGAGTAAGTATGTCAAACACCGCCAAAGTAATCAAATTCCCTGCGCAACAACCGGCGCAGCAGGAGAATCGCATGGCCGATCTGGAAAATGGCTATCTTCGCCTCGCTAACCAGATTCAGGATGCCCTGTGTTTCGTAGAGCTTTCGGGGCGTGAGTTCCGCGTGCTGAATGCTATTGTTCGCCTGACGTATGGCTGGTCCAAGAAAGAAGACCGGATCACCAACAGCCTCATTGCAGATATAACCAGACTGGCCGTTAAGCACGTTTCTGAAGCTGTGCTCAGCCTGGCTTATCGCAACATCATCAAAATGCGCAGAATCGGGCAGACACGTTACATCGGGATCAACACGCTTCTGGATAGCTGGGCTTACACAAAGCCAAAATGTGCAAAGTGCCCGGTCCGTTTCCCGGTCGCTGAAGTTGTAACGCAGGTTATTACCATCCCTGAAACCGGGGATAGCAAAATCACATCTAAAACCATCCCTAAAAACGGGGATAACCATCCCCAAAAACAGGGAGAGGTATCCCTGAAAGCAGGGAACACCAAAGACATTCTTCCAAAGACAAATATAAAACCTAATACCCCCTCTAATCCCCCAAGGGGGAAGGGCAAGTTTGATCCCCTCGAGATTGAAGTTCCTGAGTGGCTAAATCTAACCGCCTGGCAGGAATGGGTTGCTTACCGCAAACAGTCTGGAAAACCCATCAAAACTGAGCTGACCGTCACGAAGGCATTCAAGCTGCTGAAAGAGTGTCTGGAAGATGGACACAATCCGGTCGACGTGATCAACACCAGTATTGCGAACGGTTACCAGGGACTTTTTAAGCCGAAGTTCGCTGTCAAACCAGCTGCCAAGCCGGATCTGGACTTCAACAACACTGACTGGGTCTATGGGGTGATGCGATGAAATCTCTTGCAGAGCAGATGCGTAACCACGACCGCGAGCAGATGAGTCGTATGGCCCATAACCTGCCAGAGCAGTACCAGGAGCGTGCGCCGGTCGAACAGGTGGCTCAGGTATTCAACAAGCTGTTCAACGAGCTGCGTGCAGCGTTTCCGGCCAGCTTGGCGAACTTCCGTACCCAGGACGACCTGAATGAATTCCGCCGTCAGTGGCTGCTGGCGTTTCAGGAGAACGGCATCCACTCAATGGCACAGGTTGATGCCGGTATGCGCATTGCCCGCCGCCAGGAGCGCCCATTCCTGCCGTCGCCGGGACAGTTCATCGCCTGGTGCAAACAGAGTGGCGGGGCGCTGGGTGTCACCGTTGACCAGGTGATCGCCGAATACTGGAACTGGCGTAACCGTTCGTTCGAATTCACCTCCAGCGAGCATTTCCCCTGGTCGCAGCCGGTCATGTACCACATCTGCGTTGAACTACGCCACCGCAGCACAGAGCGCCAGTTAACGCATGGTGAGCTGGCTCGTGAGGCGGGCGATCTGCTGGACATGTGGGAGAAGTGCGTCAACGAGGGTAAGCCAGTTCCGCCGGTACGCCGGGCGATTGCCGCACCGGCTGCCGAGCACGGCCCGACACCGATCCAGTTACTTCTGGCGAAGTACAACCGCAACAAAAAGAATTAAAAAATACACGAGGGGAATATTGCTAATAATATTAAAAAATGGGGGTGTTACATGTGTCTTTTATAATTTAAAGTGGAGTGAACCTTATTCACTCCGTCGGAAAGTTTATATTACTTCTTTGCGCAGCTCAATTGCTTTATCCATAATAGATGTCGTGGTTAATAGTTCGCCGATGGATTTTATATAGCCATCCTCAGATACAGGGTAGCTGGATTTAAGTTTGTTAATAATTAAAGACATAGAATCACCGTCTTCACTTACTGCCCATCCAGCTATCATTTCTGATTTTATGTCATTTGTTAGGTAAATGTATTTTTTACCTTTTTGATTGGTTGACATAAAACTAATCATTAATGAAGAAATAGCAGGGAGAGTGTTGTCAGGCACGTTTGTTGTTAGTTTTATATGATTCGGGCCTATGATTAATGTATTCAAAGCCTCACTTGCTTGCTCAAGATATTTTTCGAGATCGGCAATCGCTTTATCAATTTTGCTAGTGGTCATTAGTGTGTCGTTTACAATTTTTGTAAATGGATTATCAGACATTTTAGTACACCTCTAAGCTGATAGGTAAATGGTCAATTAATGTATCTTTGCCATAAATAAGTTGTTTTAGCAAATCATTATAAATGATTTTAGTACTACCTTCCTTCAATAGCCATGGTCCTTCATTCAAAAATGCCGATGATACGTGTGCATGATCAAGAACAGCACAGCCGTTTTCGCTTGCTCTACTTGATCTAGAAACAAATGTACCGAAACCATTTTGATTAACAATCCCATACATATTGTTGTTAAGTAAAGAATGTTGCCCGTTAAAGCTGAATGAAAGGTTATATAATCGTTTACTATCTCTCAAAACATAAAATTTGTTATTATATGATTTTAAATTTGTATCTCTTATAATTTCCTCTGGGGTTTTGTTGTAATCCCCAATTAAAATAACTTGCTTTCCATATTCTAATAATTGAGTGCATTCTCTTCTGAGTTCTTCTGCTGCGTCTTTGTGTTTAAATTCATACCCTGGTGTTTTTTTGGAGGACCAATGGGAAACTATTATTGAAAGATCTGGATTATTCTCACTTGAGGAGACGCTAAACTCTACCCCAACTTTAATGTTGGTGCCTGTATTTTGGCGTCCATCATCTAAGTCATTAAATATATTATATTTAATTAGATCTAAGGAAATGTGTTTTTTATACAGAGCACAAATGCCAAAACAAAGATTTCGTGAAAATTTTTCTGTTGCGGGGATTAAATTCACACTGTCGAAAATCTCATGGGATTGTGATATTTGAGTTATGAAGTCGTCATCAATTTCACAGAGAAATAAAATGTCTGTGTTTTCATCAGTAAAAATACTATATATAACTTGCAGGACTTGTAATTCTTGACTTGTTCTGTCGTTGCTATGAATAATTCCAGTATTCCAAAAAGATATTATCATTTAAAAAGCCCAAATTAACTTAAAAAGCTACCATGTTGAAATTTCTTACTTATTATATTGTTTCAACAATTTAGTGTCATTTTCAATGATTATACTAAAAAGGTTGTATCATGTATAATAGTCATTTGACCTTCTTAATTCAACCCGCCATAATCATGTCATCGGAGCCTGAACAACTCCGGTGACTTCTGCGCATTTAAGGGGACTTAAATGCGACCACAATCTGAACTGCTCACCTTGTCACAGATGCAGAAATGCACCTGCGATTTTCTGCATTCTGCGTTACCTCTCGGAGGTGGCGTATGAAACAGCACTACTGCATCGTTAACGACACCGTTAAAGCCAACCTCATAGCGTACATTCGCGCCCTCCCGGTAAACCCTCGCGCGCCGATGGTGGTCGAGGCCCGGGAAGAGACTCGCACAGACAAGCAAAATCGTCTTATGTGGCCGCTACTGAAAGACCTGTCTGACCAGGTTGTCTGGCATGGCGAAAAGCTTACCCGCGAAGAGTGGAAGGACCTCATCACCGTTCTGGTAAACCAGACACAAGACCAGGAACAGAAATCCGCGCCGGGAATCAACGGCGGTCGCGTTTATTTCGGCGTCCGCACTTCGAAATCCAGCAAGCGCTACATGGTCGACGTCATCGAGGCGATTTACTGGTTCGGCACCGACCGCGGCGTGAAGTTCTCTGAGGCATCCAGTAAGCGCATCGCCTGGGCTCAGGAATGGAGGGCTTCCCGTGGGTAGTCCTCTCGCACGCGTCATCACGAACGAAATCTTCCGCGTTCCGGCGCGCCGCCAGTGCAAGCCAGCGGTCAAGCCGTCCGACATCCCGACCTTGAAAGGATACACCGCCCGCCTGGTGGATCAGAAATGGCTGCGTCTCGCGGCGAGGAGGGGGCATGCGTAAACCAACCCGTCGCACCTGCAAGGTCTGCAAACAGAAGTTCACCGCCACCTTCGACAACGTCTGGTGGTGTTGTCCTCAGCATGGAGCCATCTACGCGCTGGAGTTGCGGGCAAAACAGAAGGTAAGAGAGGCTGCTAAGCGCATTAAGGATCAGAAAGAGGCAGAGAAGGCCGGGCGCAAACGCCGCAAGGAGCGGCTGGCAGAGCTACGGCCTGCCGGGTACTACAAGGCCCAGGCTCAGCAGGCATTCAACGCCTACATCCGCGCGCGTGATGCTTGCTTGCCATGCATCAGCTGCGGAAAGACCAATCCACCTGATCTACATGGCGGCCAGTGGGACTGCGGCCACTTTAAAACGGTAGGCGCCAACCCTGAGCTGCGCTTTGAAGAGCGCAACGCCCATAAGCAGTGCAAATCGTGTAATGCCGGAGCAGGCAAATACACCGCCAAAGAGGCGACTGTCGCGCAGCAATACGAAGCTGGCCTGGTCGCTCGTTACGGGCAGGAGTACGTCGACTGGCTCAACGGCCCCCACGAAATGACCAACTACCGCCGGGAAGACTTCATTCGGATCCGCAATGAGTACCGCGCCAAGCTCAAAGCACTGAAACAGCGGGAGGCTGCATGAACCACGCCGACTTCCTGCGATACCAGGCCGAAAGCGTTAAGCGCGCCAACATGCCGCCGGTAGCAAAGCACAGCAGGACCAAAACCAACCAGCCACAGAAGGAAGCCGCATGAACAGTCAGCAACTGGAATACGTACGTCAGCAGCTCATTGTGGCGACCGCAGACCTCTGCGGGGCGACGAAAGGGCAACTGGTAGCTTTCGCTGAGAACGCACAATTCACCGCTACGGCGCGCAGCCGGGGGCGGAAGAAAATAACCGACCCGGTCACCGGCCGGAAAGTTAACCCCGACTGCCCGGCGATGAGCGGCAATCAGTCGCGCGCCAAGGGCTCGTCCATCGCGCTGGTTAGCCCGGTAGAGTTTGGCACTGCATCCTGGCGGCGCGCAGTTCTGTCGCTTGAAGAGCACCAGAAAGCGTGGCTACTCTGGAATTACAGCGAGAATATCCGCTTCGAGTACCAGGTGGCGATCACTCAGTGGGCGTGGGAAGAGTTCAGGGAGCAGCTCGAAGCGAAGAAGGTGGCCGGCAAGACGATGGAGCGCCTGAAAAAGCTTATATGGCTGGCGGCGCAGGATGTCAAAGCGGAGCTGGCAGGGCGTGAGACGTACGAATATCAGGAGCTGGCGGAACTGGTCGGTGTAACGCCAAAAAACTGGTCTGAGACGTTTACGGACCGCTGGGTGGAGATGAGGCGTATTTACCTGCGCCTGGATCATAGGGCGTTATTGCAAGTTACGCGATCACGTTCACAACAAAAGGCTACAAATTTCGATAGAAGTCTTGCAAAACTGGATTGAAACGCATATATTCCATGTAAATCTGATATCGTCGCCATAGCTTCGTAGGTCGACAAAGAATTAAAAGCCTCGCCATCGTGCGAGGCTTCTTTGTTTATGTGCCTAATTAGTTGGGAAGGAATAAGACGTTATAATTCCATCAAAACCTTTCCCGGCCCGTTCTTCAACTAAAGCTGGAATAAATTTGTTAGCAGTTTTATTCCCTTTTCTTAACATTTCAAGAACAGTACCTGCGATATAAAAATCGCCGTGTTTGGAGCAGCTATAAACGAAGTAATCTCCTTTTGATAATTCTGGAGTTGGTAGATCCATTCCGCAAGCTGGGCAGGTTTTAAGGTGTATTGACATATTACCTCCTATAAAGTGAGTACAAGAGGATTCCATATATTCAGAATTCGACTTTAGTTAAGAGTGCTGATTTTGTATCTGATTTTAAATAGAACTACTCATTCAGCCTTGAATCCCTCATGGACTTTGCGCACCCACGCCTTCCCGGACCTTATTGCCGGTTTTTTTATTTCAGGCTCCGGGAACCATCATCGACACGCCTACTTGTTAAATCGTCCCGAGGGCCTGACCCTTTTCAAACTCACACAGCACCCGCTAACTACGCGAGGTGAGAGCATGTATCGCATGGAAAAAATAACCACTGGTGCTGCCTATGGCGCTTCAGCCGGGAGCATCCTCAACGGCATGCTTAATGCCTACAGCCCCGAGCAGTGGAACGCTATCGGCGTGCTGGTGGGTATCATCATTGCCGTACTGACGTATCTGACAAATCTCTATTTCAAGATCCGCGAAGACAACCGCCGCAGCAGGAGCCGAGATGAACCCGACACTCAGGAATAAGCTGGTTGGTGCCATTGTTGGCGGATCCGGAGCAATCACCATTGCGGCAGTAATGCTGGGCAATGCGGATGGGCTGGAAGGGCGGCGCTATTACGCCTATCAGGATGTGGTCGGCGTCTGGACTGTTTGCGATGGGCATACCGGCGCCGACATTCGCCGCGGCCACCGCTACACCGACAAAGAGTGTGACAACCTGCTTAAGGCAGATCTGCGAAAGGTGGCAAACGCCATCGACCCGCTGATCAAGGTTCGCATCCCTGAGCCAACTCGCGCTGCTCTTTACTCCTTTACCTATAACGTTGGCTCTGGTGCCTTCGCCAGTTCCACGCTGCTGAGGAAATTGAACGCTGGTGATGTGCCGGGGGCATGCAAAGAACTGCAGCGCTGGACGTATGCCGGTGGCAAGCAGTGGAAGGGACTGAACACCCGACGCGAGATTGAGCGTGAAGTTTGCGAGTGGGGCCAGAAATGAGCCGATTAACCGCAATTATCTGCGCTGTCGTTATCTGCCTGCTGGTTTCCATGGCCTGGACCATTAACCACTACCGCGGCAGCGCCATCACCTACAAAGACCAGCGCGATAAGGCAACTGAAAAGCTCAGCCTTGCGAACGCCACCATCAAAGACATGCAGACCCGCCAGCGCGATGTCGCTGCACTGGATGCCAAATACACCGGAGAACTGGCTGATGCGAAAGAAATTATTGAGCGTCTGCATAACGATGTCATTGCTGGCCGTAAGCGGCTGCAGCTCAACGCAAACTGTCCCGCGAACGGAACGACCGGCCCCGGCGGCTTGGGCGATGCTTCCAGCCCCCGACTTACTGACTCCGCTGAACGGGATTATTTCACCCTCAGAAAGAGAATCGTCACAGTGATGAAGCAGGTTGGATATTTGCAGGATTACGTCAAAGAGCAATGTTTGAATTGATGCTAAATTAACCCTTTTGAACGGAGGGGTTATGAAAATAGATCAAGATTATCTTAAAGGGTTGCTTGAGGCATTTGAGGCCTCTGACTCACCTGATACGGATATCCTTCGCCTTAATGAGCTTGGCTTCAACTGTGAAACTGACACCTTTGTTTTCCATATGCGCCTGCTGGAGGATAGAGGGCTGATAGTCAGAAGTGATGGCGAGCCAGGGTTTGGTGCTTTTGGTTCTTTAGATGGCTCTACTCACTGGGCTGTAATGCCACTGAGGTTGACTGCGATAGGGCATGATTTTTTGGATGCACTTAGAAACCAAGAGGTATGGTCCACCCTGAAAACAGGCTTTAAAGATGCGAGCATGGGTACTTTAATGACAGTGTCAAAAGAGCTGTTTAACCGAGCCCTAAACAAGCAACTTGATAAGATATTCGACTAACCGCCTTCGGGCGGTTTTTTGTTGTCATCACTATAGGTAGGCTCATCGTAATGGCAATATCCCCGTAAGCGGATAAAGAGGCTCTCAATGTCCGACATCTACCAAATCACGCTAACCACCCAAACAGGCGAAACCTTCACGGGAAAGATGTCACGACGTCAACCTGAGCTGGTTAATGGCTTCGTTCCGCTGGCGACCGAGACGGGCGAGTGGCTGTATTTCACACCTGCAGACGTAAAGCGCGTGCAGTTCACGCCATTACCAGCCGAGCAGCCAATTGGAGAAGAAATTAAGTAATCAATGAGTAAATGTATCGACCCTCATAAAATGATACATATAGTTAGGTTGCAAATTGGTTATCTACAGGCCCGTACAGTAAGGGGCTGTAAAATTGGGTGATCCTTCCTCTAGCACTTAGGTGTGAATGTTATAGAATATGTAAAATTCTATAAGGGGAGCCAAATGTTAAAGGATTACTTAGATTTACAAATGTTGGAAGCCACTCGTTCTTCTGCTAGTGCGGCGTGGGAAGCAGTGAGTTGGACGAAGACTGCTTCAATCTCTTCTATATTTTCAACTGTAGTTTCATTTGCGACTTTTTGTGCGGCTATTTATGCAATGAATACTTGGAGGTCGCAAGAGAAAGTAAGCGCTAAACGTGAAATAAAAAAGGCTGCAAGTAAGTTCTTCGTAGAGCTTGAACTGATGCCAGAAAAATTCTCAAAGAGTAATGTAAATGGAGGGTTTATTTGTTCTCGTTCAGAGAATATCGAAGTTCATGCCAGATTCAAAGATAATATTAATGAATGGGCTATGCATGAAAAAATTTCGGAATTGTATCTGAGTCTCAAATATTTGGGGCATGCTATTGAAGACGATCTTAATGATAAACAGAAAACGCTCCTGAAGGAAATAGATCAGAATTATAAGGGGTATTATACCTACGAAGAGAGTAAAACTTTACTTGAGCAGGCATTAAAACAATTATTGGAAGAGCTTGAAATATACAAAAATTAACCTTTACTCCAAAAGGTTAAATTTAATTATCGCAAAATTGTTGAACTGCTTTTTTACAGGATAATGCCACCTCTGGGTGGCTTTTTTATGGTTTTTTTACAGGAAAAGACTTATGCATAACCAAAACGAGCATAGGCCATATCCGCCAGTTAACTTCATCGCCTCCGACAACTGGCAGCCATACACCAGACTGATCCCAGCTAACGAAGTGCATGAGTGGATAAATCGCCAAATCCTCAGCGATACCGGCAGCATCCATAACCCTGACCACGAACACCTGCTAGAGGCTGATCTCTGCTTTATGTGGGCGTCAGACTCATTCGCCAAAAAGGGGCGATATGTCCTCGGCCAAGCCGAGCAGGTAATGCTCCGCGCCGGTGGATGGCAGAAAGCAAGAATGGAACAGCAGATGCATGAATGGTTCGGTCGAATCCCGAAGTTCATCATCACGCTGGCAGCCGACTACTGCTCACAATGCAGTGACCTCGAGTTCTGCGCACTGGTAGAGCATGAGCTTTACCACATCGCACAGGCCACTGATGATTTCGGCGCGCCGAAGTTCAACAAAGAGACCGGGCAGCCAGTGCTTACACTGCGTGGCCACGACGTCGAAGAATTCACTGGTGTCGTACGTCGCTATGGTGCCAGCAAAGAAGTACAGGAGCTCGTTGATGCGGCCAATGCGCCAGCAGAAGTGGCTCACATCGATATAGCCAGGTCATGCGGCACATGCATGTTAAAGCTGGCCTAACAATATGACTGATTATGACAGGCAGGTAATCTATGGCGACACTGAAAGGTGAGGTCAAAGCCTTCATCGTTCAGTCCCTTGCCTGCTTCGATACTCCATCCCAGGTGGTTGAGCTGGTCAAAAAAGAATTTGGCCTGAGCATCACTCGTCAGCAGGTCGAATCCCATGACCCGACGAAAGCAAACGGCAGGGGGCTGGCGCAGAAGTGGGTTGAGCTATTCCACGAAACCCGTAAACGCTTCCAGACCGAATTAAGCGACATTCCGATCGCCAACAAAGCCTATCGTCTACGTGCGCTTGACCGGATGATGACGAAAGCTGAGAGCATGCGAAACATGGCTCTGGCTGCTTCTCTGATGGAGCAGGCCGCCAAAGAGGTTGGCGACGCGTACAGCAACAAACAGAAGGTCGAGCACACCAGCCCGGACGGCAGCATGTCACCGAGACCGACGACAATTCGCCTGGTAGGAGTTGACCCAGCCAATGGAAAGCCAAGTTGAACTCCAGATACCCGCAAAATTAGTACCCGTATTCGCGACAGAAGGCATTCGTTATCGTGGGGCTCATGGTGGGCGCGGTTCCGCAAAGACGCGCACGTTTGCACTAATGACCGCCGTTAAAGCGTACCAGGCTGCAGAGGCCAATATCAGTGGCGTGATCCTCTGTGCACGCGAATACATGAACTCGCTTGAAGAGTCCTCCATGGAGGAGGTGAAACAGGCCATTCGCTCCGTTCCGTGGCTTGATGATTACTTCGACATCGGCGAGAAATACATCCGGACAAAGAACCGCAGAGTCAGCTACGTATTCTGTGGTCTTCGCCATAACCTCGACAGCATCAAATCCAAAGCGCGCATTCTTGTGGCCTGGGTTGATGAGGCCGAGTCTGTATCAGCCACTGCGTGGAAAAAGCTTCGCCCGACAATTCGTGAAGAAGGCTCAGAGATATGGGTCACATGGAACCCGGAGAAAGACGGCAGCGCCACCGATAAGCTCTTCAGAAAGAACCCGCCAAAAAGCTCGATGATCGTCGAGATGAACTATGTGGACAATCCATGGTTCCCTGCGGTGCTCGAGGAGGAGAGGCAGGAAGACCTGGCAAACCTCGATT
The DNA here is from genome assembly GCF_019443845.1 of Enterobacter sp. DNB-S2. Taxonomy (NCBI): domain Bacteria; kingdom Pseudomonadati; phylum Pseudomonadota; class Gammaproteobacteria; order Enterobacterales; family Enterobacteriaceae; genus Enterobacter; species Enterobacter sp. DNB-S2. The sequence goes on along the minus strand of NZ_CP050520.1, from coordinate 3,429,058 downwards.
ACGCAGACTATGCGTGGATCTGGGAAGGCGCTTACCTCGAAAACTCCGACAAGCAGGTGCTGGCAAACAAATACGTCGTGCAGAGCTTCGAAGACGATCTCTGGCAGAAATCAGAGCGCTTGTTGTTCGGCGCCGACTTCGGATTCGCAAAAGACCCCAGCACGCTTATTCGCATGTTTATCCTGGATAACAACCTCTACATCGAATACGAGGCTTACGGAAACGGCGTTGAGCTCGACGACATGTGGAAGTTCTACGCCGGGAAAACCGACGCCACGCAGAAGCAAATTGCCGATTGGAAGGTTACAGATGAAGCTAAATTCCCTGGCATCCCTGAAGCGCGTAAATGGCCTATCAAAGCCGACAACTCCCGCCCTGAGACTATCAGCCACATAAAAGGGCAGGGGTTCAATATCTCCGCCGCTCAGAAGTGGCAGGGTAGCGTAGAGGACGGCATCACCTGCCTGCGTGGGTTTAAGAAGATCATCATCCATCCTCGCTGCAAAGAAACAGCGAAAGAGGCGCGGCTTTACTCGTACAAAACAGACCGTATCACTGGTGAAGTTCTGCCGGTTATTGAAGACAAAAATAACCACTGCTGGGATGGCGTCCGGTACGGTCTCGACGGGTACATTAAGCACAAAGCGCAAGTCGGCGCAGTATTCTTCTAAGGAGCATCGCCAGTGAGCGAACAAGATAACGGCCTTAAACTGGCTGTGAACAACCTCGCCACTGAAATGAGGCGAGCGAATTACCTGACCGCCATCGGCATCGGTGGCGGGAACACGAAGCGACCGACGCTTTACCAGGAATTTGGCTACCCGCGCACGATCACCTTCAACGACTTCTACAACATGTACCGCCGCAACGCCGCTGGCTTCGCTGTGGTGCATCGTTTGCTGGATGGTTGCTGGCAGGATTACCCAATCATTGTGGACGGTGATGAAGCTCAGGAGGCGGAGAAAACAAACGCCTGGGAAAAGAAAGTCACCAAGTTCATGAAGAAGCTGTGGCCGAAGGTGAAGGATGCCGATCGCCGCAATATGGTTGGGCGTTACTCAGCGCTCCTGCTGCAGGTGAAAGACAATCGGAACTGGGATCAGGAAGTCGATACTGCTTTAGTAAAACGACTCGGCGAGTCAGCGCTGGTAAAACTTATCCCGGTATGGGAGCCGCAGTTAACTGTCGCCGAATGGGATAACGACCGTCAGTCAGAAACGTTCGGCCAGCCGAAGATGTTCAACTTCAACGAGCAGCCGGTTGGTGATGAGCCTTTTGTCGGTCCGATGCGCGGCGAACCGGTACACCCGAGCCGCGTCATCCTGTTCTGCGAAGGATCTGAAGACGACAACGTCCTGTCCGGCATCCCGCTGCTGGAGGCTGGTTTCAACAAAGGCCTCGATATCGAGAAGATTTCCGGCGGTGGCGCCGAGGGCTTCCTGAAGAACGCCAGCCGTCAGATCTCCGTCGAGTTCAGCAAAGAAACCGACATGAACACGCTGGCGGACCAGGCTAAACAGGCTGGCTATGCCGATCTTGGCGAAGCGATGGGTGACAAGGTCAATAAGCTGAACCGCGGCACCGATGCGGCCGCCGTGATGCAGGCCGGGCAGATGCGCGTTCTGAGCGTTACGCCCGGCGACCCGGGGCCGACCTGGGAGGTTACCGCGAACGAACTGGCCGCCTCCGTACAGATCCCGTTCACCATCCTGTTCGGTCAGCAGACCGGACGACTGGCGAGCGACGAGGACAAAACAGACTGGGCTATCCGACGTAACACGCGACGCAATGGCTTCCTGACAGACCGGATTACCGCGCTTCTGGAGCGATTCTGGACGCTGGGAATTATTGACCCACCTACTAAAGGCGAGGTCACTATCTCGTGGAGCGACCTGCTGGCTCCCGGCGAGAAAGAGAAGATCGAGAATGCTTCGAAACTCGCTGACATCGTGCAGAAAACCACGCCTTACTATGGTGGAGACGCACCGTTTACCGCAAATGAGCTGCGCGAGATTGTTGGGCTTGACCCACTGCCTGAGCCGAAAGAGCCACCGAAACCGGAAGAGAAGGTGACAACCGATGATCCACTGGCCGATGACACCAGAACAGACGGCAAAGGTGGGGCTGCCTATAGTTCCGCGCAGCAAGGTTGACCCTACCCGTTCGGCAGAGCAGGTAACCGCGATGTACCGGGATATCGAAGAGCGGTATCTCGGCATCAAGCGCGCGCTGAAAGCTCTGTTCGACCAGCGCCTTACCGGGCGAGAGCGAGAGGTAAACAGCCATAACTGGCATTTCCTGTGCCATGACCATGGCGAGGATATGCGGCTCTATCAGGTAAACGCCGGCAAGTTCATCTACGACATGTCGTCGCAGGAACTGGCTGACCTGCTGGAGGCGGTGCAGTCGATTCTCGACGATTACCTGCTGGAAGGTGGCGAGCAAAACCTCTGGGCGATGGATTATGTCGTCGCAGAAGCGCAGCGCGGCACGCTGGAGGCATTCAACAACCTCTCGCAGCAGTCGCAGGTGTACGCCAGCCAGACGACGCTGCAGCAGCTTTTAAGCAGTCCCGGTCACCTTAATCAGATAGCGGCGGCCAGGCTGACAACGTTCAGTGACTGGAAGGTCATCAGCGACACCGCCCGCGGAGACCTGACCAACATCATCACTGATGCGGTCGCGCGCGGCGTTAATCCTCGCAAGACGGCCAGCGTCATCAGCAAGCGCCTCGATGTGTCGATGTCGAAGGCCAAGACCATAGCACAGACTGAGCAGGTAGGCGCGCTGCGGCAGGCGCAATGGAACGAAACGGACTGGGCTGCTGACCGGCTGGGGCTGAATACCGGTCTGCTGTGGCTGTCAGCGCTCAAGCCTACGACGCGTACATGGCACGCCAGCCGTCATGGCAAGGTCTACACCACCGAAGAGGTGCGGGACTTCTACGCTGAAAACGGTAACCGATACAACTGCTATTGCAGCCAGATTCCGGTGCTACTCAACGACGACGGCAGCATCTTCAACGAAGGGCTGGCTGACAAGTTGGCGAAGGAACGCAAGCAGTGGAAGGTAAGTTCATGATATAACGAACATGAGCATTAACTAATAAGGAGAGCTCATGTTTTTCAATACTACTTTGTTTGTTGGTATCCCTTCAAACCAAACAGCAACCAATGCTGGCCCTGTGGGAGTTATCACAGCATTCAACTCACAAAACGGCGAAAATGAGAACATCATTTCCATCACCGCCAAAGGTGAGAATGAACAAGATACTAAGCTTCGTGCTCAATATCTCATAAAATTAAAAAACCAGACCATTTGGGTTTGGATTGGCGAGAAAGCAAACCCAATTGAAGGGACTTTGCTTGATGTTAAAATCCACTCTGATCTTTCGAATGGGGTGATGTCTGATAAAATTGAGGTTATTTTTAAGACTTCATTCTAAGCACAACTTTAATGTAAAGGTCGCCACGGCGGCCTTTTTTATTGCCTGAAATCCACCTATGAGGACCCAGCATGAAACGCAACCGCGTTAACGTGCTGACCGTCGTCAACTCCGCTTCAAACATCACCACTGAAACCATCGACGGCAAGCCACATATCGTGGTTCGCGGCATCACGCCTGTCGTGGACGATATCGTGATGAACCGGAAGTTGTACCCGGCAGCAGAAATCGAAAAGGCCTACAACACGCTTGAGCGTAACCCGATGCCGCTGGGCCATCCGAAAGTGGACGGCAAGCATGTATCGGCGCGCGATGTCCGGGCAGTGAATGAATACCACGTCGGGGCCTGGCTGCAGAACGTCAGCCACAAAGACGGGAAGGTGACGGGCGACATGTACGTTAACCGCCAGTACGCCGAGTCGAGCGACAAGGGCAAGCGCCTGATCAACCGCCTGGATGAAATGCTGGCCGGCACCAATTCCGACCCTATCCACATTTCCACCGGCCTGCTGTATTCCGGCATCGCTGCCAACGGCGAGTCGAAGGGCAAGAAGTACAACGAGATCGCCACCAACATGATGTTTGACCATGTGGCGGTGCTGCTCGATGAGCCTGGTGCCGGTACGCCGGAAGAGGGCGTGGGCATCTTCGTTAACTCAGAAGGTGATGAGCAACAGATTGAAGTTGCCCGCCTGGCTGACGGAATCGACTGCACCCGCGACGGGTTGCTCAACAAGACCAAATTTTTCTTCACCAATGCCTCCAACTTCTCTTTCGACGACATCTCCCGCGCTATCAGCGACAAGCTGCGCGAGGGCGACACGAAAGATAAGTGGCTTTGGCCTGAAACGGTGTGGCCGGACAGCTTCATCTACCGCAATGACACCAAATACCTGAAGCAGAAGTACCTCATCGATGACGACGGCAAGGCCGTGTTCGTCGGCGAACCTGTAGAAGTCGTGCGCAAACCCACTGAGTACGAGATTAAAACCAACGGAGAGAACGATCCGATGAAAGAACTGATTATCAATGCGCTGCAAGCCGCTGGTAAGCCGACTGAAGGCAAGTCCGACGCCGAGCTGATGGACGCATACAACCAGATGAAGGCCGAAGAGGCCACCGCCAAGAAAAAAGGCGATGAAGAAATCGACCCTGAAACCGGCAAGCCCAAGAAAAAAGAGCAGGCCACCAATAACGAAGAGATGCCAGCGTGGGCGCAGAAACTCGCCGATCGCGTGGATGTCGTTTTCAACAGCCTGAGCGCTAACGCCGACAAAGAGAAAGGCGAAAAGCGCGCCGCTGTGAAACTGGCGATGAACATGAGCGATGAAGAAGTCGCAGATCTGGACGGCAAGGCGCTCGATGCCATGTACGCCAAGTGCCAGACATCTTTCGGCCTGAACGGTGCATTCCGCCACCAGGCAACCAATACCCAATCAGTCAGCGAAATGCCGGAGTAAAAAATGGCTAAAGACGGAAAACACGTAATTCATGCGGGCGGTATCTTCGCAAATCCACAGCTTCACCGTGAAGGTGCTGCAGCCGCTGATACGCCTCCAGGTACGATTGGTTTCTTCGACAACACCACGAAGAAATTCACCGCCTCCGTGGATGGTAATGAAGCCGCGATCCTCTACGTAGCCAACTATGACTACCTGCGTTGCAAAACCGTAGACGACGTCATCAAGGCTGGCGACTGGGTTGTTGCTTTCCACCCAACCCCAGGCGTTTTCTTCAACGTTCCCGCTGCAGCAGGTACTTACACAAAAGGGCAGCCGCTCTCTGTGGCCAACGGTCGTGTTAAAGCTGTCGGTACTGATGAATCGGTCCGCTGCTTCGTAGAAGAAGACCGCTCATACACCATTGCAACGGCAGGTGACCTCCTGCGCGTGGTCATTAAATAAGGAGCACCTGAATGTTTGTATTTTCCACTAAGCAGGCGACCGAAACCGGGAACCTCGAAGCCAACATGGCTCAGTTCAATGAACTGACGTTCGCTCGTAATTCCAGCGCTCAGGCCGTGGCAGACTTTATTGCTCGTACCCGCGTTCGCGGTGAAGCGGCAAATGCCCCGGTACTGGATGCGGTAAACGCAGTCGACGATATCCGCCGTCTGTACAAGGCCTATGACCAGACTGTGCTGAAGCAGTTCGAGCCGAACACTGAGTTCACGCTGCTGAACGACCTGATGCCGCTGTCTCGCTCCGTTCGTCTTGAAGAGTCTGTGTACGAGTATGCTCGCACCGGCGGCCGTGGCTGGGCGCATACTTCCATGTCCGGTCAGATTGGTGCCGCGCTGGATGCGAAGTCTTACACCTTCGATGGCACCATGGTGCCGATCCACGACAGCGGCTTTAAGTTCAACTGGCGTGACCCGGTATTCAATAAAGGCTCCGCGCTCTCATCACTGGCTGATGCTCAGGCCGGATCTGTTGATGATGTGCGTCGCCAGTATGTCGACTACATCTGGGAAGGTTTCCGCGATGCGGCCGGTAACTACATCAAATTCGATGACAAGACCTGGAAGGGTTTACGTCACGATGAGCGTGTGGCGCAGGTGACACTGACCGTTAACTTCGCAACAAGCACCGACCCGAAAGCCATGCGTGCTGCGGCGATCGCCCTGCGTGACGTCCTCAAGCTGCAAAACATGCAGTACGGGCAGCAGACGTGGTACGTCTCCAGCGAAATCATGTCCAACTGGGAACAGTACTTCGATGTGAACTCTCTCCGCACAGTGCTGGAGGAGATCTCCAAACTGTCAGGCATCGAGGCAATCAAAGAAGATGCCGAGCTGACCGGAAACGAAATCGTAATCGTGCCGCTGCAGGCTGGCGTGATTGCTCCTATCGTCGGCCAGGCGTTCGGTACCGTCGCTGATCCGCGTCAGTTCTACAACTCAGATTACGTTTGGCGTACCTGGGGCGCTGCTGGCCTGATGGTCAAGCAGGACATCAACGGTCACTACTCTGTTATTCACGCTTCGAGCTAAGGAAACAACATGGCACTCGTAAAGGTATTGGTAGCAAACCTCTTTGCCGGTGCCAGCCTTCAAAAGCTGGAGGCTGGACAGGTTTATGATGTTGATGACTCGATCGCTGAAAAGTGGATTGAGCAGGGCAAGGTAGAGAAATCCACCGAGAAGAAGGGTGAAAAGCTCGTCTTTGAAGTGGCGACACCTTCTGTGCCTGTGGCATCCGGTGCATCCGATTTGCAGTCAAAACTCAATGATGCCCTTGAGCAGCTGAAGCATGCCCAGTCAGGCGCTGATGCAAAAGACAAAGAGCATGCTGATGCCATTGAGCAGCTGAAGCAGGCGCATGCTGCTGAGCTGGAATCGGCGAACAAACGCGCTGAAGAGGCAGAAAACGCACTGGCGGAAGCAATCAAGAAGGCGAAATAACCATGGCTGATCCAATCACAGCGGCAGACGTGCAGGCGTTCCTCGGTGAATTGGGTTACTCCATCCCGGGCGCGCTGCTGGATCCGATTCTCTGCGTGGTGAACAAGATTATCCCGTGCCTCGAGGGCGCGGGTTATGACGAGTGCACCGCTAAGCTGATCCTGATGTACGCGGCCGCGCTTATGGCTACGTCGTCCGGCGCGCGCCGCATCAAATCACAGGGTGCGCCGTCTGGCGCGTCCCGCTCGTTTGAATATGGTGACGACAGTATCACCTGGTTGCGCGACTCGCTGGCCCGTCTCGATACCAGCGGATGCACCGGTGAGTTGCCGATCAGCGCAGGTAATAGCGTCGGCCTGTTCATGGTTGTAGGAGGGTGTTGATGCTTGAAGCGAAACAAATTGTCGAACTGCTCAACCAGCTATTCACCACGGACCCTGTGGCTGCTGCTGGCCTGGTAAATCATCGAGTGGTATGCAACGACGCATTTCTCGAAAGCGATATTCCATTCGTCTGCTCTCAGTCTCGCGATGGCGTCATCACCATGGGTGTTGTCGGTTTTATGAATGCCATGACTAAGCCGGGAGCTGGGCGAGCCGCGACTGTGTATGACGATGACGGACAGCTTACCGGTTTCACAGTGGTAGGTGTATTGTCATGACGTACAAATCAGTTAAGCACGGCCTTCCGCGTGCGTTTACCCGCGTCTGGGTGATGACCGACACAGGGCGGGAGACTACCGGCTACGTTAAGTCGGACGGCGAGTGGCATATCAACTGCGAGCGCATCCGGGCGACTGGCGCGAAGGTGCTGCGCTGGAGGGATGGCTGATGTCATCGGTAGCGAACTGGAGCTATACAGCCACGGCGACCATCTGGCGAAAGCTGGAAGGCAATGACGAATACGGCGATCCGCTTGGCTATGCCGAGCCTCAGCAAATCCTCTGTGATTACGAGGGCGGGCTCAGTAAGAAGTTAGTCAGTTTGGGCGGTGAAATCGTCGTGAAAAATACCGTCTGGACGGAGTTCGCGCTGGCGGCCGCGGGGGATTACCTGCTGATTGGCGTCTCGACCGAAGCCGACCCGGTTGTAGCCGGTGCCGATGAGGTGCGGCAGGTTATCCGTTACGCCGACACGTTCGAGCGCCTCGCGGATGATTACGCCATCCTGACGGGAGTTTGATAAACCTGTGCAATAATGGCCCAAAACATTAAATGGAATGACAGGTGATGGGCTTTCAATTTTGGTTCACGGTGTGCGCAATTTTTCTGACATGCCCCTTTATGTTTGTTCAGTCGATAATCTTTTTGCGACGAGGTGTCTACACCAAAACCTTTAAGGGGACGATGCGGAAGGAGTATATCCGCAAAGACACTAAACCTATTGAATTCTGGTTCAGCGTTATTGCTCAAATGATGATGAGCGCTGCAGTGCTTGGATTAGGTTTCTGGTTTTTAGATGACCTACCTGTCTTTCATAGTTGGTACACAGAAATTCGCGCAATGCTCCCTTTTTGATTCATCATTAAATGATACTAAACCTCGCTCAGGCGGGGTTTTTTATTGCCTGGAGACAACCATGGGTATCAAAGTGAAGGGCATCAGCCGGGCGAAGAAGCACCTGAACGATGTCATCAACGACGTGAAGGGGCGCAAGGTAATTCGCGCATTGCAGTCGGCGATGATGCTTATCGGTACCCGTGCGGCCTATTACACCCCGATCGACACCTCTACGCTGATTAACAGCCAGTTCCGGGAGATCGACGCTGGCGGCGTTCTCATCACCGGGCGAATCGGCTACTCTGCCAACTATGCCGCGTACGTTCATGAGGCGTCAGGAAAGCTGAAAGGCCAGCCGCGCGCGCACTTTGGTACTACTCGTGCCGGGCAGCAGTTCGGCGGCGGGACCGGAACGGGCAACTACTGGGATCCGCACGGTGAACCGCAATTCCTGACCAAAGGCGCGATTGATGAGCGCGACAATGTCGACGCAGTGATGCGCAAGGAGCTTTCGCTATGACACCCATGATGCACGAGCGGGTGCGCAATATGTTCGGCGATGCCGGGCTAACGACAGGCTTCACGGTGCAGCAGTTGATGTACGACGACCCGGACGACCTGTCGAAGGCGATCATGGTATTCAGGCCAAATGGCGGGTCGAATATTCGAACTGACCTCGGATCTGAATATCACGTCCTGGTCGACGTCGTAGGCGCAAAAGATAAGCGCAAAGACGCACTCAATGCCGTGCAGCGCATCGTCGATTACGTCCAGGCCAACCCCATGGCTGACGAGTGCGTCGGCTACATCCAGAACATGGGCGCAATTCCCGCGCCGGTGCTCACAGAAGAAGGGCGAATAGTCTTCCGACTCCAGTTCGCCTGCACTTACGGCGAATAGCCATTCCCAACCAAATAACCCGCTTCGGCGGGTTTTCTTTTATACGTCAAAGAGGAGTTTCACATGGCTAATTGCCAGAACTCGAACGAGCGCCTGTTCGGCGGTGCGGTCGTGCTGGAAGTCGCCGATGGCTGCCCAGACGTCAAGCCACTCGAAGGTGAGTGGATGGCGCTGGCCGCTGGTACGTCGAAGGGCTTCGACTTCAACCCGAACTCGGTTACCTCTGATGCGGATGACGGCGGCGGCTATGTCGAGACCATCATCACCAACAGTGATTTCACCCTGAGCTTTGAGGGTGAAGTGCGCAAGAAGGACAAGCTGGATCAGTACGGTGTCGGCAAATTCATCAAGTATTTCGCTGACGAGCTGAAGGCCAAGCGCCAGCCTGGGATCTGGGTACGCATGGATTACGGTCCGGTCGAATTCGTCGGCTACATGAACATCACGGCGCTGAGCTCTGACGGCGGTACCAACGACATCGTCACTTTCTCCACCGAGTTCAAAGTCGGCGATGCAACCACCATTGAAGTGAACGAACTGATTGCTGTAGCAGTGACTGGCGTAACGGTAACTCCGGCGACCAGCACCGGTACGGCGGGCGGCACCAGCACCTTCACGGTGAATATCGCACCAACCGGCGCAACCAACAAAGACTTCACTGTAGCGACTACCGACGCGACCAAAGCAACGGCCACCGCCTCCGGCAACACCGTTACCGTGACGCGTGTTGCCACCGGCAGCGCGCAGATCATCATCAACACCGAAGATGGCAACTTTGTGGCCGTGCATACGGTTACCGTTACCTAACGGACATTCCAAAGGGCGGCGTGCTGCCCTTGATAATGACCGTTTACTGGAAGGCCTATGACCGCTTTAACCGATATTGGCGAACTCTCTATCAGCGACAGCCGAGAAGGCGGGATAGATTACCTGCTGCGACCTTCATTCGAGGCCATGACCAGGATCGGCACTCCGGAAGAGATTGTGCAGGCGTACGCCACCATCCACGGCAATGATTTCGCTCAGCTCATTGAGGTGTGCGCAGGCACGCTGGGGCGTTTTCCTGACTGGCTATCTCCATCATTCAACCGCGCTGCTGAGAAGCTGTTATCAACGAGCATGCTGGTGCTGCAGGCGTGCTGTGAAGAGGACCTGACGCCGATGATCGGAGAGTGGAAGGGTTGGCGGCATTGCGTCGTCTACCGACCCGGGCAAATGCCGAAGAACGACATCATCGTGCTGGCGCAGCACCTCATGCAGCACGGCGTCGTAGGCAAAGCTAAAGTTCGCCAGCTGCAGCGTCACGAAACAGGCGCCAGAACGAACGAATTTAAAGCCTTCGACTATATCAGTGCAGCGCGCAGTCACTTTGAAATGAACCGCGCCGAAGCCTCTCAGTTAACGATGACCGAATTCCAGATGCTGCTGGCCGCAAAATACCCGGACCAGAAAGGTTTCACTCGCGAAGAGTACGACGCTGTGGCAGATGCTTATCTTGCCCGAAGAGCTCAGAGGGCAAGACAAGTAACTCAATAGTAGTGAGGTTTGAAATCTATAGTCTTTTAGGTGGCAAGCTTTCCGCAAGATTATCATTAATTAACGAATCGCTTATTTCTTCATGTTGTTGAACTGATGTTAACATTCTATCTATTTTAACTATTAAATCTCTTACTATTGGGAAGTTTTTATCTTTTTTATCTACCTTCTTGAATTCTATTCTGGACTTAGAAAAGTCTTCGATTATTTGATCATAATCACCGCGCGAGAAACCAGCCCCATTGTTCTTGGTTAAGCTTATTCTATGTTCGATGTTCTTTAATTCATTAACTAAATTGTTAATCATGTTATGCCTCTCGTTGTATATCTTCTAACTTGAAATTGAAAACACTGATTACCACTCAAAATACTTTATAAAACATTCCATAAACAGGAAAGATAATTATCTGGAGAATGAAATGGCAGGTGAGAAGAACGCCGGTAGCATCGTTTATGAAATCAGCGCCGACGTTGAGCCGCTGCTGCAGGGTGGAAAGCAGGCCATTGATGCTCTGGACAAACTGGATGCTGCAGCCCAGCAGTCCGGAAAGGGGATGGACAACCTCGATCAGAGCGCGTCCCATACCGGGTCCGCGTTTACTGAACTGGCTGGTTATGCCAACTCCATGGACAACCAGCTTCGCAAGCTGAATACCAACGTTAGCGGCATCGCCCGCGCTATGGAAGAAGCACGCAGCGGTACCGGAGGCGCGAGCAGTGAATTCAGCCGTGCCGAATCCATCATCGAGGCGCTGGGTAACCAGCTGGCTGTGCTGGACGAAGCGCAGGAGAATGGCGCGCGTAGTGCCGCAGTCCTGGCTGCACAGTTGCGCGCAGGGTCGAAAGCGACAGACGAAGAAAAGCAAAAGATCGGCGAATTGACCGGGCGACTATTCGATATGAAAGGCGCTGCTGACACATCGATGGGCAGCAACAAGGGCTGGAAGTCCAGCATGCAGCAGGCCGGATATCAGGTTCAGGACTTCATCGTACAGGTGCAGGGTGGGCAGTCTGCGCTGGTGGCTTTCGCGCAGCAGGGATCACAGCTTGCTGGGGCGTTCGGGCCGGGCGGAGCTGTAGTTGGTGCGGTAATTGCGTTAAGCTCAGTTATCGCTGGCGTGCTGATTACTTCGCTGAATGGCGGTAAGAACGCCATGGATGCGCTAAAAGACGCAGCTGAAGCGATGGATAAGGTCATTACCGTCTCTCAGAATGGTGTAGCCGCCCTGTCAGATAAGTATGCCAACCTGGCAAGAACTAACGCAGAGGCAGCAACCATCCTGAGAAATCAGGCAATGATTGAATACAACGCTGCCATTGCGAAGATCCCTAAATCAATCAACGATGCGTCAAACTCTATTGTTGGCTTCACCGATAAGCTGAAAACGTCATTCGTAGGCGGTATCGCGTCGATTGACGAATTCAATAAAAACCTTTCGACCGTCGGCGTAACTGCAGACACCTATTCGAAAGCTATGGAGCAGGCAAGGAATGCAGGGGCGAAATTCACTGTCAATGCAAACGCCATTCAGAACACAGTAACAACGCTCGCAGATAAATTTGGCGTATCTGAGCAGCGCGCATTCGAGTTGAGCAAGCAACTCTCCGAGGTTGCGAAAAACCCAACGCCTGAAGCGCTCCAGAGACTGGTCCTTGAACTCCAGAGCACCGAAAGCTCGACTAAATCCGGTGCCGATGCAATCAGAACTTTCCTTGGGCCACTAACCGAACTCGTACGCGTTGCTGGTGAAGCACAGATCAATCTTTCTGGTATGAAAAAAGAGATCGACAACCTGACCTCCGGCCAGAAAAACCTGATCAAGCAGTCTGAGAGAAACCTTGCTCTGTCGAAACTACAGGGCGAGGCCCGCGCGCGGCTGCAGGCGCAATACGCCGCCGAAGATGCCGGGTTTGCGAAGGATGATCCGCACGCCAAGCAGATGGAAGATGATGCTGCCGCTACGTACAAAAATACGCAGGCGCAGAAGACGCTTCAGTCTGAGCAGAAGAAGGGAGCTTCCCAGGCTGATTCTATTGCCCAGAAGCTGGCGAACCTCAAACAGCAGTCAGAACTGGCGGCAGACTCAACGAACAAGCTGAGCCGAGAACAGGCCATTCTGGCTGCGCAGCAGTCGCTTGGGAAAGGCGCCACCAAAGAGCAAATAGCTCTGGCCGGTCAGTATGCGGCTAAAAAATGGGACACTGCCAACGCTATTAAGGCTGAAGCTGCAGCCCAGAAGCTTCTCCCTGAAGCGGCTGAGAACGCCAGTTACAAACAGGATGTTGAGGATCTGAATACGGCGCTGGCTGCGAAGAAAATCAGCCAGGAGCAGTATAACCAGACCTCAGAAAGACTGGCGGCAACGCACCAGGCTAACCTTGCGAAAATTCAGGCTCAACAAGCTGTAACGCCACAGCAGGAGGCTGTCGGCGGAGTTGACCCTGTCCAGCAACTGGCTAACGAGAACGCCAAGAAACTTGCGCTTATTCAGGCATACGAGCAGCAGGGACTGATAACTCACCAGAACGCCATGGCATTGCGTGCTGCAACTGACACGCAGTATGAGCAGGCGCGCATCGCTGCCCAGTGGGAGATTTTCCGCAACCAGAGTATGGGTAATGAGTTGCTGGCCGCGAGCTTTGACTCTCTCTCAGGCAATGCATCAAATGCCTTTACCGGCATTCTGACTGGAAGCATGTCGGCGCAGGAGGCTATGCAATCTCTCGCCAGCAACGCCCTGAATAGCCTGATAAACGGCTTCGTTCAGATGGGCGTCGACTGGGTTAAATCTGCTGTGATGGGTGCTGCGGCGCAAACCTCTGCGATTGCCACCACCACTGCGGCGCAAACTGCTGGTTTAGCGACAACTACTGCGGCAAGCACCGCGGCGGCAACTACCACGATGGCAGTCTGGACGCCGGCGGCAGCCGTTGCCTCAATCGGTTCTTTCGGTGGTGCCGCGGCGATCGGTATTGCGGCCCTGATTGCTGCTATGGCGATGGCTGGCGGGATTGCTGGGAAGCGCAAGAACGGCGGGCCGGTATCTGCGGGCCGTACGTATCAGGTAGGTGAGGGCGGAATGCCTGAAATCTACCAGGCGTCGAACGGCAGCCAGTACATGATCCCTGGCGACAACGGGAAGGTCATCAGCAACAAGCAGATGAATGCCGGTGCAGGCGGTAGTTCAGTGCCAGTCACTATCAACATTCAGAACTATACCGGTGCAACTGTCGACGCCCAGGCGACCCAGAACGGTAATGGCGTGACGATCGATATGATTGTTGCCGACATTAGCCAGGGTGGGCGCATCGGGCAGGCCATCCAGCAGAATCATCAGGCACCACGCAAAGCAAGGGGATAACATGCCAATTCCGTACCCTGACTGGCTGCCTTTGGCACAGAAAGGGAAATCACCCACTACAGATACCGGGTTTCGCGTCGACCAGCCGACGGTCGGCGCGCCGGTATTCCAGAAATTAACCGACGACCTGAAGACGTCATTCTCGTTGACGTGGATTTTCAAAACCAGAGACCAGCACCGGGCCTTCATGCAATGGGTGCGTAGCCCCAACTATCTCGACAACTGCAATCAGTGGTTCACGATGCCGCTTGGCACCGGGACCGGCGATACAGGAGTTGAGGTGCAGGAATTACACTTTATCTCCTGGCCGTCATGGTCACAGTCCGGGTCCATTTTCACGTGGAGCGGTGATGTCGTTGCTCGCGAGCTGGTTAACTCAGATGACGAGTTTGACGACATCATCATTGAGCTGCCGCCACCATGGGCCTCATGGCTGGATATCGTTGTCACTGGCTATCCTGACGGGCGAGACCCGGAGAGCTTACCGAAGGTGCCATAATGCCGACGCTCAGAGAATTTCAGAGCCGAAGGCCAAACCGAATCCTGTATGAAACTATCACGTTTTACAGCCCGGTCTTTGGCTATATCAGGCTCGTTAATAACCAGATTTTCCCCAAAACGCTCGGCGGGCAGGTCTTCACGCCTTGCCGCATGGAGTTAACCGAAAGCCAGCAGAGCAACACGCCGATCCTCGACAGCACCGTCAAATTTGGCCGGCTGGCGCAGGACTTCAAGCAACAGCTCAAGCAGTGGAAAGCCTACTCGCGCGTCACGCCCATATCCGCAACCTATCAGCAATTTGACGCAGCCGATATGTCCACGGCCATCAAGTCGTGGACGCTCTACGTCAGCGACTGTTCGATGGACGACAAGGACGTGACCTGCAGCCTGACGCGCGTGAACCCGCTTAATCGTAACGTCGGGCGGCTGTACACAGTCGAAGAATATCCGGGGCTCCAGAATGCTTAAAGACGAATTCATCTCGCGGGTTGAGGGCATCCCCTGGAGTAACCGCGCCTGCAGCTTTGACGCTGCTGACTGCTGGGGCCTGGTGGTCCTCTATTACCGCCACGTTCTGGGGATCGAAATTCACCAGACGGTGGATTACGAATCCGGTCGCGACTTCATGACGTGCTATGACGCTGATGTCGTCTTTTGGCGGCGTGCTGACACGTTCACCGATGACGGGATCTTCGTCGCCTGGGTTGGCAGCCAGCCTGTGCATGTCGGCCTGATTGTTGACGGCCGTGCGCTGCACAGTCGCGGGGAAAATGGACACGTCCGGTTCGACGCCATCCGGACAATTCAGAAGCTATTCACCAGAGTGGAGTTTTACACCTATGCCGGTAATCGAGATTCAGCGCGTTCCGGGGATGCCAAAGGACCGGGCGATTGTTAAAGCAGGCACGGTATTTTCAGAATGGCTCGAGCAGGAAAGTTTTCACCGAGATATCCGCATTAACGTTAACGGCAAAGAACTGCAGCCAGATGATGAGCTGCAGTTTGCACTTCAGGACGACGACAGGGTAATCATTTTCGACCAGCCAAAAGGTGGGGGTCTTGTCGGCACTCTGCTAAACCCGCTCGAGCATCTGAATCCGATCAAGTTCACACAAAAAGTATTGTCTTCGCTGATGCCGAAGCCAAACACTAACGCCGGCGGCGGGAACAGTAAGACCTCACCGAATAACAGCCTGAAGGGGCAGACTAACATCGCGCGCAATGGCGAGGCGAAGCCGGACAATTTCGGCCAGGTCCGCTCTTTCCCTGATCTGGCTCAGGAGTCGCTCTTTGAATACATCAGCAACCTGAAATACATCACTGAGCTGATGGTGTTTGGCCTGGGGAAGTACGATGTAACGTCTGTTCGTTTCTCGGAGTCGAATCTTGGTTCTATGGCCGGTGCCAGCTACACCATTTACCAGCCAGGTGATGTCATACCGGTGGTGAATGAGGGATATCAGTTCGACGATGTCGACGGGCAGGAAGTACCTGGCCTGAACGAAAGCAGCGATTTCCCGATTGAAACAGCAACGGCAAACACTGTCATTAGTGGCGTTTATGCCGGTGGACAGATTGCGATGAAAATCCTTAAACAGGCAGACTTCGACTATTTCGCCGATCTGACTTTCCCTTATCCGGTAACGTTCACCATTAACGTGACGTATCCGATCACCGGCGGAACCCGCACTGAAGACGTCACGCTTTCCGGTAGACTCATCAGTTTTGCTGAGACGAACGACGGCGCCGTTGTTAACCCGAAATATTACTACACGTTCACATTCGACAACCTGAATGGCCCATCCATTCCGATCCAGGATGCTACTATCAACACGACGAAGTTCATTCTGAACGATAATGCCGCGCTGATCGTCGGTCCGTTCTTCTCGCCGATACCATCAAGCCAGCTGTGGCTGCATACCCAGTCCGGGCTCGGCGGTAACAGCGAAACGAACTGGGTGGTCAACATCTGGAAAGTCGACAATGACAACAACATGATCCCCGGAACAGAGCAGACGTTCACGTACCGGCAGACGACGCCACACGACTACATGTCGGAGACGTTTAACAGAACTGACAAGCTCACCCCGGCTGGTGGCTTTGGGCGCTATGCGATTACCTTTAAGAGGACAGATAACAGCAGCGACGCGAGCAAACTGCAGGTCGAAGAGATTCATGCGGTAAACGTCAGGACTAACGTCGTTCACGCTGAAGATTCTCTGGTAATGGTGAAGGTCCGGGCTACCGAGAACGCCACGAGCGGGCGTGACAGAAAGTACAACGCGCTGATCACCCGCCACGTCATCAGCTACAACATGACGACGCAGCAGGTCGACTACACGCTCAGGCCATCACGTAAATTCGCTGATATCGCGCTGTTTAACTGGCTGGTCGTCGGGCAGCAGCCTGAGTCGAGCATTGATATTTATGGCCTGTACCAGCTCCAGGCTCAAATCGACGCTATTGACCCGCGGCTGGGGTATTTCGATTACACCTTTGACGATGAGGATGTGTCGCTCGGTTCGCGCATGGAGACCATCTGTGACGCTGCCAGCGTCTCGGTTTACGATGACAACGGCGTGCTGTCATTCACCAGAGACAGCAAAAAGTCATCTGCGGCCACGATATTCAACCGCTCAAACACCAAACCTGATGGTTACTCGCTCTCCTACGACATGACGCTACCTGGCGGCTATGACGGCGTTGAAGTGCAGTATCGCAACCCTGACACCAATAAGCAGGACTTTGTCCGGTACCGGATATCCGGCAATTCCATCATTGAAGGGTCTCCAGCCAAAGCGAAGAAGTTCGAAATGCTTTACATCAGGAATCGCTTTCAGGCCGACGAGCGCGCGCTGCGCGAGTGCAAGCGGCTTATCTACTCCCGCATGACCATGCAGGTTATGGCCATGGCTGACGGAGAGTGGGTAAACATTGGCGATATGGTTCAGGTGCCAGACACATACGACACCAACCAGCAGGCAGGTTATATCGTGTCGCGGGTCGGGAATGACTTCGAGACGAGTGAACGCATCAACTTCTCCGGAACCATGTTTGTGCAGGTCACGGACTCATCCGGCGCCACCACTGCGCGATACCCGGCTTCTCCGCGTGCTGATACTGCGTTCGGCTTTATAGCTGCTATTCCTAATATCGATCTCAACCTGTTTGATGGTGTCGACGTCCAGTCTCCTTCACGGTACGTCATCGCCACCTCTCAGGAGCTCGATGCAGGGCAGTGGACTATCACGGCAAAGCAACCAGACGGAAAGGGCAGCACTGCATTAACCCTCGCTGAGTATAGCGATCTGATTTATCAATAAGACCCATCCCGATCACCTCAACCCGGCCATTGCGCCGGGTTTTTTTATGGAATCAATATGGCTACGCAACCAACCAATCTCCCTGTTCCAAGTGAATCACCTCGCGACCTGAAATTTAACGCGGGGAAAATTGACGAATACGTCACCTCAATGGGCTGGACATACACCGATCGCTTTGGGCAAAAACACTACACCATTGAGGGAATGAACTATCTTTCTCAGCAGGCAATGGCGGCGTACGGTTACGTGATCCTGACCGGGAAGACATTTACCACCGGCGCGACCCTCAACAACCCTAACGAAGTGCTGCTCAATACTGCCGACGGAGAATATTACAAATGGACCGGTTCGTTTGCTTCTGGTGGGAAGGTCGTACCTGCTAACTCAACGCCAGCAGGTACCGGTGGCATCGGACCAGGTGCGTGGATTGGTGTTGGTGACGCATCATTAAGGGCTGCGCTTGCTGCACCTGGCGGCGTCAATCTGGTGAATGGGGCGGCAAAACAATCTGATTTACTGGCCCTCACAGGCAGAGTCACGGCCGTTGAGAATATTGTCTATTATCGCGGGAAAACCGCAGCCACATTAGGGAAGATCCTCCAGGCTGGAACGGCATTAAAAATTAAGGGGTTTGGTGACTCAACAATGAAAGGTGCACGTTCAGGCGATGTTAACAACGTCAGCCCTAACGAACCGATGAAAATGCTGAAAGAAGCGTTGCTGCTAATCACAGGCGTTAATTGCACCGTCACTAATTATGGCATTAATAGTACAACTCTTTACGACATGATGAGAGGAACGGATAACCCGGATGGGAAGACCTATGAGCAAAGACTGACTGAATCAGCATGCGATATTGTTTATTGCAACCATGGGATCAACGATAACCAGACGGGAAAAGATATTTTAACCTATCGACTAGACCTCATCGATTTTGTAAATATTTCAAGAAAAAATAATGCTGTCCCTGTTCTTGTAACGCCAAACCCGAACGTTCCAATACTAACCGGCACTCCAGCAAACAATAGAAGGCTTAAATTATTTGTGGATGTGATGCGTCAGGTTGCGAGGGATATGTGCGTAGACCTGGTTGATCAGCATGAGTTGTTCAATCAGTCGACCAATGTTATCAGCCCAAGCGTGTCTTTCCCGGACGGCGTGCACCCATCCGATGCCGCATATCGGCAGGCTGGTTATAACCTCGCGATGCCTTTGACTACCTATCACGAGATTTCCAATGCTGGCGATAATGCAGGACTCGACGGAAGCCAGTTTTTTACGAACTCAACGAATTACACGATTACAGAGCATGGATCGAGATGTGGTCCCACCATGACAATGACCAAGGAATCGTCAGTGACCGGGTTGAACTATCCGGTTAAATTCGTTAAGGGTCAGAAGGCAATTCAATTAAATCAGCTGCAATGGACAGGCGCATGCATTGCATCTGTTACAGACAATTCTGATTCAATGGGGATTATTTATCCTCAGAAGCAGTACGGCGGACCGGACTTCAACTGGGATTCAACCACTAAGTTTTACCGTCCAATGTATGCAGGGTTGCATGTAATAGGCATTAACTTACAGCAAAGCGCATCCATTGGTAATGACATGACATTTTCAGGAGTAATATTACCAACGCTTAATATTGCCTCAACCACGACTCGGAATAATAAAAATTATTCCTCAGAAATGATCGGTCTTGGCGATGCTATTTGTTTCAATGCTGCAATGAGTGATGGAACAGAAATCATTCTCAGCGACTTCAATGGGGTTAAGGCCGCATCAGTCAAGCTTACGTCAGGAACATTGAGGCTAGGCCTGTTTTTAAATGGATCTGAGACGCAGGGTGTTAATCTTGGTACTGGCGTTACGGCGGGTACATTTGCCATTCAGTTCATAGTAAATTCAACAGGGATTCAGTGTGATGTTGGCATCTTGACGGCTACTTTAACAACAGTCACCAACCTGCCAAATCTCAAACTTTTCAACTCAGGGATTCCGTTTGTAATAAGCAAGGCTTAATGTGGTAATATTCACTCACCACAAATAATCTAAGCCTGATTTCATGAATTTTCGTTATGATATCAACGGACTGCGTGCGTTTGCAGTATTCGCTGTAGTCCTTTTCCATTTTAACCCAACTTGGTTGCCTGGCGGATTTGCGGGCGTCGATGTGTTTTTTGTTATATCTGGTTATTTAATGACCAGAATAATTGTTGGCAGATATGATACAGGAAAGTTATCAGTCTGGGGATTTTACCTTGATCGAGGTCGACGAATAATTCCTGCGCTGGCATTTCTGTGTGCTGTGTTGATGGCTTATGGCATCTGGAAGTTGTCACCGATTGGCCTGACACAGTTAGCTAAACACACAGTTGGTAGCCTGTTGTTTATCTCTAACGGAATGTATTGGCTGGAGTCAGGATACTTTGATGCCTCCTCACACACAAAATGGCTGCTTCATACCTGGTCTTTGTCGGTGGAGTGGCAATTTTATCTTATTTATCCTTTCATCATTCTCGGTCTTGTCAGATATTTAGGTCGGAATCGTCTCGGTGTAGGGTTAATAGGCGTATGTGGATTGTCGTACGCATTGTCCATTCTAACCCCTGAATCGCATCAAAGTTCGGCGTTTTATCTGATCCATACGCGTGCGTGGGAGATGGTGGCAGGTGGGCTGGTTTGCCTTTACCCTTTGGGCCTAACCGCAAAACGAGCAAAATTTGTCGAGTTGACAGGGTTTATTCTGGTTTTGGCGTCTTATCTTTTAATGAGCGAGCGTGTTGCGTGGCCGGGGTATATGGCACTGATTCCTGTTCTCGGTGCCAGCATGATTCTTGCTGCAAATAGGCATGACTCCATCCTCACCAATAACAGGTTTGCGCAGTTCCTCGGAACGACATCGTATTCTATTTACCTGTGGCATTGGCCCGTCGTCGTATACATGCTTCAGAATGAAATTTCTGGCGCTTCGGCTTCGCTATGCGGCATCGTAGTATCCATTATGCTTGGATGGATATCGTATACACTGGTAGAAAACAGACTTCGCGGCGACAAATCTCTCAAATTGAAGGCGTCTTTCGCTCGTCGGCACGTTCTGGCAGCAGCATTCAGTGTTGTTCTGGCATCAGGTTTATTTGTTTATCAATCTGAAGGTCTTCCATCTCGCTACGATGGAAAAATTAATGAACTGACCAAGATTAAGGATGTTTACTCCTTCTTTGAGATACCTGCTGTCTGGAGAAATGGCGTGTGTCATTCATCTCCTATCGGTATGAGTGAGCAGGAAAGGATCCGCCAGTGTGCAGAGACAGGTAAACACAAAATATTCTTGTGGGGTGACTCGTATGCAGCGGCCCTATACCCTGGACTGAAAGCTCTTCAGAAAGAAACCAAGAAATCATTCTCCATCGAACAGTTTACCGACGGTAATGGTTCACCATTCTTTACTAACCTGTCGCTGGCCGATAACAAGAAAGACCTGATTACAACGAACGAGGAAAAACTACAGATTCTGGCTGCCATCAAACCGGAGAAAGTTGTAATCACATGGATGGTTTTAGGAAGTAACACTATTCAGGACCCAGCGCAGGCTGTCGCAGGAATAAAAGACACTATTGCCAGAATTCGCCGGGCTTCACCGGCAACAGAGATCATAGTTATCGGACCGGTACCTCAGTGGAACGAGAATCTTGTAGCAATTATGTTGAAGTACTGGGACCAGTTTGGCACATACCCTCCAAAATACATGGAGTATGGACTCAATAAAGGTATGTTTGCTTGGGATGAACTGCTCAGTAAAGAACTAAAAGCGGATGGGGTCGAGTATATCTCAGCGATGAAAGAGCTTTGCAATGACCAAGGCTGCGTTACTCGAGTGGGAGAAGATGCTCATTCTTTAGCTGCAGCTGACTGGGGCCATCTAACCCCAGCCGCCTCACGATACTTCATCGAGCGTATAAAGGATAAGTTACTGCCTCAATAGGGGGCGCGATAGTAATAGTTGACAGGGAAGTCAGCCATTTTCTTATTAATTTCTATCTTCCATAAGGTGTAACCCACGGCATTCAGATGGATGCCATCGCTGATCGAGAATTCCTTCTTAAGACCTTCCTTCCCGACCATTCCCTCTGGCATGGGAATCACCTGACAGTTTATATATTTTGCGCAAGCAGTATGGATTTTTGCATTAGCGGATGCGAAGTCAGATGAAACGGTAAGGTTCATAGTCCTGTTAGGGACGAACGTCTCCATAACAAATAGTTTCTTTGCTTTGGGGGCCGCATAGTCGATAACCTCCATTAACTCATCACCAAGGTCCCATCCAGACTCTCCTTGCAAGAAGTTATTGGCTCCCACTGAAACGAGAATTCCATCGTAACTTTCGATAGGCGTCTCCCGTATTCTTTTGAAAACGCCATGGACAGTATCGCCACCGATCCCCAGGTTAACGTAACTCATATGCATTCCATTAGGGTTTAAGCCCTGAATGATGGAGTCACCAAAAAATAAATAATTCTTTGGTGTTGCCTGCGATAATCTCATGTTATTGATTTTATTTGTTATACCGAAAAAACTAAGCTGTCCCTCATCAATTCTGTATGCAGATTCTGCGTGACTGAAAAATGGCATAAGCGCCAGTAATAATGCTGTTTTTTTCACGGTAACCCCTTTTTTTGAGGGAGATTTTAGCATCCGCAGCGTAGCAATACGACAGTTGATAAAAATGCATCCCGCAAATATGCTGTATGCATATGCAGTATTTTCAGGGGTGAACTATGCGACTCCAATCTTCAACAGTAGACACGCATGCCGCCGTTGTTGAGACAGCAGAGCCTTTTCTTGCCGCATCAGCGAGCATTGTTGAAACGCAGGAAGGCTATGATGTAGTTGAGATTGCAACGCGTTTTGAGTGCGGAGACACATTGCTAATTTGGTTTTGCGGCCGCCAGCAGCACGCGTATTGGGCAGGTGACGCTCTCATTACTGATGATGGAGAGGTCATAGAAGGCGAGGCGCTTGATGATGTTCGCCTTGTTGGTGTAGTTACGCACACCATTCACCCAGTATCTTTAGACGAAAACCCCTTCATGTAGTATCCAAAGTGAGCGATCGACACTCATCCTTCTGAAATTTACAAATACCAAAAAACTAATAGCGTTGCAGGCTTAGGAACGAAGCGGCTAGGAAGTAGCCAAACATAAACAAGAGGCCATCTTGATCAGCACCTCAGTTAAAACTACTGTATATAAAAACAGTATTAGAGGTATGCATCATGGAGTTCATCAGACCGGCAGAATTACGCGAAATTATTGCTATCCCGCTGTTCAGCGATTTAGTGCAATGCGGGTTCCCGAGCCCTGCCGCTGATTACGTTGAGCAGCGTATCGATCTCAATGAGTTGCTGGTGTCCCATCCCAGCTCGACGTATTTCGTAAAAGCCGCTGGCGACTCGATGATTGAGGCTGGGATCAGCGACGGCGATCTGCTGGTGGTGGATAGTTCCAGGACCGCTGAGCACGGTGACATTATCATCGCCGCGGTTGAAGGGGAGTTCACTGTTAAACGCCTGCAGCTGCGCCCGACAGTCCAGCTCATTCCAATGAACAGTGCTTATTCACCGATCATCGTTGGCAGCGAGGATACGCTTGATGTGTTCGGTGTCGTGACTTTCATCGTCAAATCGGCGAGCTGAATATGTTTGCGCTCTGTGATGTGAATTCGTTCTACGCATCATGCGAGACGGTGTTCAGGCCAGATCTGAGAGGACGGCCGGTTGTCGTTCTCTCGAATAACGATGGCTGTGTAATCGCACGCAGCGCCGAGGCCAAGGCCGCCGGAATTACAATGGGTGAGCCGTTCTTCAAGCAAAAGGAGCTTTTCCGGCGCGCAGGAGTTGTGTGCTTCAGCAGCAACTATGAGCTGTATGCTGATATGTCGAACCGGGTGATGACCACGCTGGAGGAGATGAGTCCAAGAGTCGAAATTTACAGTATCGACGAAGCTTTTTGCGATCTGACAGGCGTTCGCAACTGCCGTGATCTAACAGAGTTCGGCAAGGAGATCCGCGCTACCGTTCTGAAGCGCACGCACCTGACTGTCGGGGTTGGAATCGCGCAGACGAAAACCCTCGCTAAGTTGGCAAACCACGCCGCCAAGAAATGGCAGCGCCAGACCGACGGGGTGGTCGATTTGTCCAATATCGATCGCCAGCGTCGCTTGTTGGCTATCGTCCCTGTAGAAGACGTCTGGGGCGTGGGCAGGCGCATCAGCAAGAAGCTCAAAGCTATGGGCATCAAAACAGCTCTGGACCTCTCTGAGCAGAGTACCTGGATTATCCGCAAACACTTCAACGTTGTGCTGGAAAGAACAGTGCGCGAGCTGCGCGGCGAGCCATGCCTCGATCTGGAGGAGTTTGCACCGGCAAAACAGGAAATCGTCTGTAGTCGTTCGTTCGGCGAACGCGTTACTGAGTACGAACAGATGCGCCAGGCCATTTGCAGCTATGCGGCACGTGGCGCCGAAAAGCTTCGCGGCGAGCATCAGTACTGCCGCTTTATCTCTGCGTTCGTGAAAACATCACCCTTTGCCCTGAATGAGCCATATTACGGCAACAGTGCCTCAATGAAACTTCTCACTCCTACACAGGATTCTCGCGACATCATCAACGCCGCAGTAAAGTGCCTGGACAAAATCTGGAAAGACGGACACCGTTACCAGAAAGCCGGCATTATGCTGGGTGACTTTTTCAGCCTGGGCGTGGCCCAGCTAAACTTGTTTGACGAGAATGCTCCGCGGGCCGATAGCGAAAAATTGATGGAGGTTCTCGATCATCTCAACGCGAAAGACGGGAAAGGAACGCTTTATTTTGCCGGGCAGGGCATACAGCAGCAGTGGCAGATGAAGCGTGAAATGCTTTCGCCGCGATACACCACACGTTACAAAGACTTGCTTGTCGTTAGGTAAAAACTTTAATTTTGTTAAAATCGCATTTTTTCCAAATGTGATTTTCATCTTGGATACACAATATAGTGTTGTTAAGATGAAGTTACCTAAAAAAATTTAGTAATTCTTTTCGACGGACTGTGATAGAGATGAAAGTAGTCGATTTTTTATCAAGTGACATTTGGCAAGGACTGAGTGTTTTAGTCCCTATAGCCATTTCGTTAGGTGCGATTCTATACTCAAAATTTCTTTTCAGAAGAGGTTTTCGAACTAAAAATTCTCGCTTTAAAGGCAAACAAAATCTTCCAAAAGATTTGTATGAAGGCCAAAATACAACGCTTTACGGTAAGGTTAGGGAAGAGGTTTTTCCAGGCCCTCCAAATTATGAGTCTATTAATGATGGCGATGAGCCACAGTTTTACTGGATTCTGTATGTAAATGAACCTATTAAGCTGGCGGGGCGAAGCATGGAAGATGATTCGCTTTATGAAAAAGGATCATCTTGTATGTTCCAGTTATGTCTTACACGCGAAATTTATGATAAACGATTAGATATCCTTAACAAATATGTTAGTGTTCAAGGAGAGATTTTTTTAGGTCATACAGGCCATCATAAAACCAAAGCACTTTTGGATGTAAACACTATAAAAGTTATTAAATAATCAGCATCGCAGTTGGGCTTTTTTTTAAATTCTTGGTATTAGCGATTGTCCCTTATTTGATGTTGTATTAATTCAACTCCTTGGTTGTTTGGATTTCCCACGGCACGCGACACTGCGTGCCAGATAAACTTGTCGGCAGGCACCGTACCGTCGGCTGCTACCTCTTCAGCCTCTTTCCCGCCAATATCCTGCCGCATCCATTCGCGCGCCGCTTCAGGTGACAGAACCAGCGGCTGGCGGTCGTGAATATCAACCAGGCCTTTGTCGGCTGCGGACGTCACAATGAGAAACCCCTCAGCTTCATCACCTCGTTCGAAAGGCGTGCTGCCGATTGCTGCCATGAATATTGGCTGGCCGTCGGCGCGGTGAATGAAGTAGGGCTGTTTTTTGTCGCCTTCCTTCTTCCATTCGAACCATCCGTCGGCAAAGCATATTGCCCGGCCATGCTGCCAGAGAGGCTTAAACATTCGGCTTGTGGCTGCCGTCTCGACACGCGCGTTAATCAGTGGCTGCTTATCCCACCACCCGGGCGCGTAGGACCAGAGAACCGGATCGAGATGCAGCTGCTCGTCTCGTTCGCTTAAAAGCAAAACTTTGGTACCTGGCGCGACGTTGTACCGGCCAATAGGTTCCGGGTCGTATGAGATGTCGCGATCGGCTTCATCGGCCAGGTAGGCCAGATATTCTTCACGGGGTTGGGCTTGTGCAAAACGTCCACACATAGAAACCTCCAGTCAGTCAGACTGAAAGTATAGGGTAGGGAGAAAAAACAGGTGCGCACCGAAACGTTATGATTTTGAAACAGGGGCATGATGATGGAAGTCATCGAGGCGGTAAAGTGGGGCGTTGCGAAACTGGAAGGAGCTACGCAAAGTTGGGGGTGGGTATGGATCGAACCGATCCCGAAGTTCACTCGTCGCCCACTCGAAAAACGTGGCAACGGTTTGATCTTGAATGGATGTATTGGTAAGCATTGAAACCCGTATTTAACGGGTTTCTGATGTGTAAGTGCTTGAATGGTATCAAGAAAGACTGATTGTAGCGGAAACAGGAATCGTATTCGGTCTCTTTTTATCTGTATGTTTTTCAAAGCATTGTTCGGTGTTGATTCTAAATCACCCGAAACTTTCTCGAACATTCCATATCCTGTCTAAACCATAACATACTCAGGACCGCGTGCGTCCAGGGTTTTTTGGGATCTTTGTTAAAATTTTGTGGCCGAGCGACCGCTGAGCAAACGCCTTCTGGCGAGCAAAAGGGCAGCTCTAAGCTAAATAATGAACGCGCTGAATTTGTCTTTGTGGCGGACAATGTACTCCGGGAAGTTATCAACCGTTAGCTCTTGCTTGATTAACGTCCTGTCCCGCCCCCAGATATCTTCCGCATTTTTAATGACCTTCATGATGTGTTCCGGGTTGTTAAACTCAGGAAGATCGTATTCAGTATGGGATATGGTCGACATTTTTTCTGAGATGCGCTCGGGTGTCATTACCCACGAGAAGTGCCAGCCACCATTGTCAATAATGCTGTTGTTAATCTTGAACCAGTTCCACTTTAGCCAGGACCAGTTTTTAACGCTTCGGGTGCGTTTAAGGTTCCTGAATGATTCAGGTTCGCCGCCAAAGAAACTAACGAGATTTTTATATTGTGTGGCTCGCGGTAATTTACATTTTCTTGGCGTGTTGTCAGTATTAAAAACCTGCAGGTTGAACTGATAATTATAGAAATTCTGATAAATAGTGGTGCAGAGCTTTTTGGGATTTATCGATGCTACCACCTGTGGTGAAAATATCTCATCGACATCGGAAACTAAAATCAAATCATCATCGTTGGCATGCGTCAAACCCTGCATGATGGCATTCCTCTGCGCGGCTTCATTTGCCCACGCATCCACCACCATTCCCTCTGGCAGACCCGGAATCACCTCCCGAGCAGGGTGTGATTCTTCAGCGGCTTTCGTAATCGGTTCTTTATCATGAACAACGTAGATAATTTTATCTTTAAACTGGCTGTATTTATTAATGTCAAAATGCAGCGGCCTCTTTTTACCGGTAAAAGTATGCGTTGACTCAACGATAACGAAGCGATCGACAACGTCCGCTAACGTGTTTAGCCTGATTTCGAGAAGCATATCTTCATCGTAATATAAGAAGCAGTCATAGATCATTACCAAAGTCCCTCATTTTTGCGCCCGCATTGCGCTTTTCCCAACGCATTCGCCGGTTTCATTTCGCGCAATGCTAACTGAGCGCCCTCGCCCTGTGCAATAGTGGGCTGCTTTATCATTCCTCTTTTAAACAGAATACATCCACTACGCAGTGAGCGAAAACGCCAGCCTGGCTTAAAAGTGGGACTTCACGGACGCCTCTATTTCATCGAGCAGCTCAAAGCGACGGCGGTATTCGGCACGTTTTTTACTGGCAATCTCTTCCAGGGATTTACGCTCCATGTGCAGCGGCAACTGCCAGCAGAAGGCTGACAGCTTTTTACCGTCCAGAGATCCCCAAAACTCATCGTAGCTGGCATGGAAATGGCGGCCTTTGCTCAGGCGATATCGCAGCGCGCGGAAAACGTGCCCTTCATCGCTGACGGCAAAAATCGCCCGGACAGATGACTGTGCAGCCAGCTGGAAGAGGACTTCCATCAACACTCGTTTGGGGAACAGGCCGTGGCAGGCGCGGGTGGCCTGTTTAATGACGTCTCGCGATACGCTGCGACGGGGTCCCTGAAGGCCGCCGATGACCATCACTTGCTGACCATTGCTGCGCGCGACGCTGAAGGTCAGGCTGGCCAGCAGCGTATCCTCGTTGTCGCGTAGCCACAAGGTGCTTTCGCCCTCGCGCTCGGCTTTCCCCGCAGAGGAAGCATTGACCGTATAGGTTACGCCGTCTTTGGCGTGGAACTGCACAACGGTTTGCTCCTGCGGGCTGCTCAGGGCCTGAGCGAGACCGCTCTCTCTCAGGCTATCAATCCAGTAGTAATGGTTGACGATAGCGTCGGCGCGATCGTTAGCCGTCAGGCCGCGCATCAGATACTGTCGGTGGGTCTTGCTGGGCAACGTAATTTGAGAGGCCAGCAGCCTGTCGAAATCGTCGCGACCCGAAAGGGCTTCCAGCATGCGATGGGTAGAAGACCAGAACAGAAGCGAGCGTAAAAGGAACTTCAGGCGATATTCGCGTTTACGCCAGATTGGACCCGGCACGCGTTTGCCGTTCACCAGCTCGGAAATAATATTTGTGCGATGCGGATAGAAAACATCGTTATGCAGGTGCGTATTAGACACGTGAAGACCCCTCTTTTTTTATACCCTTATTCTAAAGAGCCAATAAAAAGGGATTAATAGCGCGAGGATCTTTATTTCTGTTTGGTTTACCGTTTGTTTCACTTCGTGACGACCGCGCCGGTCTGTCGCCTTTTCTGCGGCGGCTATACTGTTTAAAGGAGGTTCTATGTATCAGCGAATTGAAGGTGGGATGTGGCGTCACGTCTGGGTTGTCAGCGATATACACGGTTGTTACCAGTGGCTTATGGATGAACTTAAACGCCGTCACTTTAACCCGTATGAGGATTTACTTATTTCGGTCGGGGATGTGATCGATCGTGGCCCTGATAGCGTTAAATGCCTGCAGTTAATTCATGAAAAATGGTTTCGTGCCGTGCGGGGAAACCATGAGCAAATGGCTCTCGACAGTCTGGATAATAACGATTTTTCTCTCTGGACGATGAATGGCGGAATATGGTTTTCGCATCTTGAACGCGACCAGCAACAGCTGGCCCTGTCGTTGCTCGACGCCTGTCGCGATTTACCGCATATCATCGAGATAACCTGTGCGAACGGTCTGAATGTGATTGCCCATGCGGATTATCCGGCCGCGGAATACCGGTGGCAAAAACCGGTTAGCGCCCAGCGCGTCTTATGGAACCGCGACAGGCTGATGGGATTTATGGTGGGCAAAGGAGAGGGCATCAGCGGCGCGGATCATTTCTGGTTTGGACATACGCCTCTCGACAGAAGGTATGATTTTAATAATCTTCACTACATTGATACGGGGGCTGTTTTCGACGGTTACTTCACGCTGGCGCAGCTGCAGTAATAAATAACCCGCCTTCGGGCGGGTTCTCTTTAGGTCAGGCAAGACGCATGACCCAGGCATCGGTTTTACTATCGTAATGCTCGCGGTAAAGGACAGAATGTTCGCCATCAAGTATTGCCGGGACGCTGGTGTCTGCATCCCATGCATCAAGCTGCATGCACAAATCCGGGTCGGATTTGCAGGGAATACTTAACGTTCGATCGCCTTGTGCTTCGCCGCGCAGCTCTGCGTCGTCGATCTCAAAAGCGCCAATACGCACGCTGGTTTTCGTCATAGTGCTCTCCGGGTCGGTTGTCAAAATCTGGTATGACCAGTGCGATCACCCATTTTTGATCGTAGACAAGGAGAGCAAAATCGCCAGTAAAAAAATGCGCTTTTTTTCAGGCTGTGCGATCGTTACCGGTAAACAGACGGCCATCCCGAACCAGCTCGCGCGGATAGCTGTTTTTCAGCCTTGAGCCGACCTTTTTTGCCACCCCCAGCGGATATCCCTGATACGTCACTATCACTTCATCGCCTGATGGCGTGCTGTCCGGATAGACATCGCGGCCACGGTACCACTCTTCGGCTTCCTGATGCGTCAGGGCAAAGGTATTCTCGCGTCCGGCAAGGGCGATAACGGCCTCATGCTGCCAGCGATACCCTTTATTATGCACTTCCGCCAGGCGGATCCCGATTCGCGAAAAACGGACCTTTCCGATGAGCGACTCGATCTGTGCCGGGAACAGCCATATCTCTTTATCACGCATCCAGGGGTGCAGGCTCTTATCCCAGACCAGCCCAACCTTTTTGGCGGCGGCTTCAAGCTGTGCTGCATCGCGGCCTTTAAGAGGGGAAAACGGGAAGTTGCCGACCTTGAATTTAGGTGCGGGCAGGGGAGCAACCGCCTGCGTTTTACGCAAACGCGCCACAAAAAAACCTTCGCAGTCGTAAATCTGTGGGAACACGTGAAGGAAACCCTCCGGCGTGACCGCCTCCTGTGCCGAGGCGAACAGGCCGTTAAGCGGCAGGAACTCAACTGCCTCCGGGTAGTTCGCTTTCAGCCACAGGCAGACGTCTTCGTTTTCATCGCGGTTTAAGGTGCATGTTGAATAGACCAGCGTGCCGCCAGGGCGCAACGCGTGAAATGCGCTGTCGATCAGCTCGCGCTGCGTGGCGGCGATCTCCAGGTTGCTCTCAACTGACCAGTTTTTTAACGCGTCGGGATCTTTACGCACCACCCCTTCGCCGGAGCAGGGCGCGTCCAGCAGAATGGCATCGAAGGCTTCCGGTAAAGCGGCGCCAAACACGCGTCCGTCGAAGTGCGTCAGGGCAACATTATGAATACCGCAGCGGCTGATGTTGGCATGCAGCACCTTCACGCGGCTGGCGGAAAACTCGTTGGCGAGGATCGCCCCGTGGTTACCCATTCGGGCGGCAATTTGCGTGGTTTTTGAGCCAGGAGCGGCGGCAACATCCATCACGCGTTCAGGCGCATTGCCATCGGCGAACAGGGCGGCCACCGGCAGCATCGAGCTGGCTTCCTGAATATAGAACAGGCCGCTCAGATGTTCAGCGGTACTGCCCAGCGGCAGCGAGGCTTCGTCATCGCGTTCGATCCAGAACCCCTCGGCGCACCACGGGACCGGCGTAAGCTGCCAGCCGTACGGCGAGACCAGCGCCAGAAAATCATCGACGCTGATTTTCAGCGTGTTGACGCGAATACTTCGGCGTAACGGACGCTGGCAGGCGGCGATAAAATCATCTAACGACAGGTGAGAAGGAAGCGCCTCGCGCATCTGCGCCAGGAATTGTTCAGGAAGAAATACGGAGTTTTGAGCCACGGGCACACCACAGGGAAAAGTTCAGGTGCGCAGTGTAACATAAAGGCTCCGGTGCGTTGACACCGGAGCCTGTCAGATTAACGCGGCAGGGCGGTTCCCCATTCGCGCCACTCTTTCGGTTCGCTTTCGAGCAGCAGGAAGTGTTTACCCGGCTGCGCTTTCGGCGCCAGCGGCGTGCCCGGCGGCG
The DNA here is from genome assembly GCF_019443845.1 of Enterobacter sp. DNB-S2. Lineage (NCBI taxonomy): Bacteria > Pseudomonadati > Pseudomonadota > Gammaproteobacteria > Enterobacterales > Enterobacteriaceae > Enterobacter > Enterobacter sp. DNB-S2. The sequence continues at coordinate 3,397,376 of NZ_CP050520.1, read as the reverse complement.
TGGCAAACGCGATACCGCCGCGAATGAACTGGTTGAAGGTGCCGGTTTTCACCACGCCTCCCGTCAGGCCAAAGTCCAGCGAATAGCCGGATGCCAGCCAGAATACCGAGTTATTACGGACCAGGTGCTGGTAACGTTCGCTGATGCGTAACGCCACCATCACGCGGTCGGAGAGCGTACCGAGCGTCAGGCCCGTGACCGTACCCACTTCAATGCCGCGGAACAGAACCGGGGTGCCGATGCTCAGCGAGCCCGCTTCCGGCACTTCCACCACGATGCTCAGGCCGCCAAGGTAGCGCGAGTCGGTGATTGTGGCTTCCTGAAGCTCGAAATCACGACGGGCATTGCCCTGGCCCGGCTCAACGTTGATGTACGGCTGCAAAATGGTGTCGAGATGCTCAACGCCCGCGGCCGAGATCTGCGGCGTCACCACCGAGAAGCGCGAACCCGTGCGGGCGAAGGTCTGCACATATTCCGGGTACAGCACGGCGGTGGCCTGCACCTCGTTGCGCGAGGTAATCAGCGTCAGCTTCTGGATTTGTCCAATATCAATGCCCAGATAGCGGATTGGCATGCCTTCCGCCAGCTTACCGGCATCAAACGCGTGCAGGGTAATCTGTCCACCCACGGCACGCGCGGCGGTTTCGGCCGGGAAGAGAATACGCTTATCGCCTTTACGCAGATTCGCCCCCGCGCCGCTGAGATTATCGAAGCTTATCGCGCCGCGCAGCGCGCGTGAGAGCGGGGAGGCCTGCACGGTCAGCCCGTTACCGTTAAGCTGAACTTTTGCGCCGCCTTCGGCCCAGAAGACGCTGTTTGGCGTCAGCAGCTTGCGGTACTCCGGCTTGATATGCAGTTCGATATCAAACGCGTCCGCACGCGGGCGAACGGCGATCACTTCCCCAACTTCAAACTTGCGATACAGCACCACGGATCCTGCCTGTACGTCCGGCAGCGTCTCGGCGCTTAATGTCAGCGTGGTGGTAGGGAGATCGCTCAGGCTGTTTTCAACCGCTTTCTCCAGGTTGGCATACAGCGGATAGCTGTCGCGAACGGGGCCTTTATCACCGGGCAGAATGCGGATGCCGCCGTTAACCCATTCGCTGGCGCTGGCGCCGAGGAATTCCACACCGTCCAGTCCCACCTTCACATCGACGCGACTGTTCACCACGAATTTGCTGTCGCCGTGCACCAGGTCGCTGTACTGCGGATCGATGGCGACCGAGAAGGTCACGCCATTCGCGGAGAGCTTACGCTCCAGCACCTGGCCGACCTGCACGCCGTGTAAAATTAACGGCTGGCCGGCTTCGATTCCGTAACTTTCTGGCGCATTCAGCGTGACGGTTACTACGCCCGGCTTTTGCAGCAGGGATTTATCCGCCGGGGCAATCACGAAGCTATTGCTGGGCTCACCTTCACCGGGGATGAGCTCAAACGTATTGCCGGTCAACAGCGTGCTGAGGCTGGCATCGTTCAGGGAGAGCTTTGGACTGCGCATTTCGATACGCGTTTTCTCGCGCAGGAGGTCGACCACGCTCGGATCGACAGTCATTTCTCCAGTGACCGAGCCGCCCGGGTTGAGCGTCATTTTGGTGAGCTGACCAACCTGCAATCCCTGATACATCAGCGGCGTTGAACCCGCTTTTAGCCCCTTAGCATCGGGCAGAGCGAGTTTGACGATCACGCCGCGCTGGCTGTGCGCCAGGTCTGCGTACAATCCAAATGAGTCATCCGCGGTGGCAGGGCTTGAGTTTTCCGGGGAGTCAAAAGCAATGGCACCATTCACCAGCGCGGCCAGACTCTCCAGCTTCACTTTCGCACCGCTCAGGCTGACGTCCGCATCCACGCCGGAGACGTTCCAGAAGCGGCTGCCTTTTTTCACCAGATTGGTGAAGCGACGCTCGATCAGCACGTCGATGGTGACGCCCTGTTTATTCGGGTTGATCGCGTAATCGTACACGCGGCCAACCGGGATTTTGCGGAAATAGACCAGCGAACCGCTGTTCAGAGAACCGAGATCCGGCGCCTGCAGATGGATCATTAAATCGCCGTTGTTGAGGCGGTACTTGGGCTGTGTATCCAGGGCAACAAAGTGATCCTGCGGCTCTCCTTTACCCGGCATCATGCCGATATAGTTACCGCCCACGAGCGCATCCAGCCCTGACACGCCGGCCAGAGACGCTTTTGGCGTGACCAGCCAGAACTGCGTTTCGCTGCGCAGGGCATCCTGCATGTCAGATTTAATACTGACCCGCACCTGAATCTTGTTCAGCCCTTTTCCAAGGGAGATGTCCTGAACCGTACCCACTTCAACCCCCTGGAAGCGAACGGGCGTTCGCCCGGCGACGATGCCGTCGGCGGTCTGGAAATCAATGGTGACGGTACTCCCGCGATCTTCATAGCTCGTCCAGATCAGCCAGCCTGCAATCATCAGGGCGATGACGGGCAGCAACCAGAATGGCGAAATGCGGCGTTTTGTTTTAATTCTCGCTTCAGTCGGCGAAGCGGGGGTTTCCTGACTCATGTGCATCCCAAAGTAAGCGGCTATCCAGCCATTCCACAGCAAGAATAGTCAATATCACCGCAGAGCCGAAATAAAAAGCCGCGGGTCCCATTGTAAAAGCAAGTAGCTGGTCGCGATTGATGAGCGACATCATCAGCGAAATCACGAACAGATCTAACATTGACCAGCGGCCAATCCAGGTGACGAACCGCAGCAGCAGAATGCGGGTCCGTAAGCCTTGTTCACACTTAAAGTGAATGCTGATGAGCAGGGTAAACATCACCACCACTTTGGTAAAGGGAACCAGGATACTGGCAATAAAGACGATCGCCGCCACCCCGACGTTGCTGTGCGCAAGGGAGATAATCCCGGAGAGGATAGTATCCTCCTGACGCCCGCCATTCACGTAAATGATGGAGATCGGCAGCATATTGGCTGGGATCAGAAACACCAGGGAGGCGATCAGCGCGGCCCAGCATTTTTGCAGGCTGTTGTTGCGCCGCAGTCTCAACGGAATGTGACACCGCGGGCAGCGCCCACGCGCGTCGGGCAAGCCGGTATAGTGGCATCCCAGACAGACGCGTAGATTTTCATCAGGACGCGTGGCGGGGCGCTGAGGGTAAAATCGCTCCCAGAGCTGTTCAACGTTCAGGTGGATCAGCGTCAGGATGCTCAGCAATACCAGGCTGATGAAAGCAAAAAGTCCGATGCCGGGCTGCAAAAAGGCGTAGTCCTGCACCTTTATTGACGCAACGCCCACGCCCACCAGATAAATATCCAGCATCACCCACTCTTTGAGCTTATCCAGCATCAGCAGCACCGGGCGAAGGTTCATGCCGAGAATATTGCCAAACCACAGATAGGCAATGGCGGCTACCAGCACCAGCGGCGCGCCAACGGTGCAGAACAGCACCATGGCAGCGGTGATGGGATCGCCCTGACGGGTCATCTGCCAGATACCCTGCAGCACGTTGGCGTCAATGCGTACGCCAAGCAGGTAGAGTTTCAGCAGCGGTTCGCTCCAGGCGAAGGGCATCAGCAGCAGCATGGTGACGGCCATGGCGGCGAGGCGGGTGAGCGACCAGTCGCGGCCGTCGCGAATTTTGGCGTCGCAGCGGGGACAAAAGGCACTTTGGTGCGATTTCATCTTCGGCAACATAAAAAGCGTATCGCACTGGGGGCAACGCTGATAATGTGCACGTGGCAAAGCTTCGCTTACCGTATGGACAGTTATCTTTCTTGTCGGCGTAATTTTGGTTGTTTTTAAGGCCATCAGCTGCGCACAAATAAGTATTGTTGAAAGTTATAATAACTCATGAACGGATTCATCTTGAGCATGAGCGCATTTAATGCTTATTTTAATAGGCTATGCGGTAAATTTGTAAGACAACTAAGTGATTGAATAATGAACAAAACAGAATTCTACGCGGATCTGAACCGCGATTTTAAGGCATTGATGGCGGGTGAGACCAGCTTCTTAGCCACTCTGGCAAATACTAGCGCATTGCTGTTTGAACGTCTCTCTGACGTGAACTGGGCCGGCTTTTACCTCCTGGAAGGTGAAACGCTGGTGCTCGGTCCGTTCCAGGGCAAACTGGCCTGCGTGCGTATTCCGGTAGGGCGTGGCGTATGCGGCACGGCGGTGGCCGAAAATCAGGTCCAGCGTGTGGAAGACGTTCATGCGTTTGACGGGCACATTGCCTGTGACGCCGCCAGTAATTCTGAAATCGTTCTGCCGCTGGTGGTCAAAAATCAGATTATTGGCGTTCTGGATATCGACAGTACGGTCTTCAGTCGCTTTACAACCGAGGACGAACAGGGGCTGCGCGAGCTGGTGGCGAATCTGGAAAACGTACTCGCCGCAACCGATTATCAAAAATTCTTTGCGAGCGTCGCAGGATAATCAACGGATAACGTAGCATTTACTGATAGCGTCATTATAATGACGCCTGTTCATGCCTGCGCTTGTTGGCAACGTCCGTTGTAATCAGGAAATTTCATGGAAAATCAACCTAAGTTGAATAGCAGTAAAGAAGTTATCGCATTTCTGGCCGAGCGTTTCCCGCAGTGCTTCAGCGCGGAAGGTGAAGCTCGTCCCCTGAAAGTCGGTATTTTTCAGGATCTGGTGGCGCGTGTTGAAGGGGAAATGAACCTCAGCAAAACTCAGCTGCGTTCCGCCTTACGTCTTTATACTTCGAGCTGGCGCTACCTGTACGGTATCAAACCTGGCGCGACCCGCGTGGATCTCGACGGCAACCCGTGTGGTGAGCTGGACGAGCAGCACGTTGAGCACGCGCGTAAGCAGCTTGAAGAAGCCAAAGCACGCGTTCAGGCACAACGTGCAGAACAGCAGGCGAAAAAACGCGAAGCCGCAGCGGCAAACGGCCAGGAAGAAGCGCCTCGTCGTGAGCGTAAACCACGCCCTGCGCCGCGCCGTCACGATAATAACGATCGCAAACCGCGTGCAGACAAACCAGCAGCAAAAGCCCCGCGCGCCCCTCGTGAAGAGCCGCGCCATACGCCGGTTTCTGACATTAACGCCCTGAGCGTAGGTCAGGCGCTGAAGGTAAAAGCGGGTAACAATGCTATGGACGCCACCGTACTGGAAATCACCAAAGATGGCGTTCGTGTACAGCTGACTTCTGGTATGTCAATGATTGTACGCGCAGAACACTTGTTGTTCTGAAACGGAGGCCAAGCCTGGCATGAACACTTTTTTTAAGCTCACCGCGCTGGCGGGCCTGTTTGCCATAACAGGTCACGCTTTTGCAGTGGACGATATCACGCGTGTTGATCAAATTCCGGTTCTCAAGGAAGAGACGCAGCACGCGACGGTGAGCGAGCGCGTGACCTCACGTTTTACCCGCTCGCACTATCGTCAGTTCGATCTCGATCAGGCCTTTTCGGCCAAAATCTTTGACCGCTATCTGAACTTGCTGGATTACAGCCATAACGTTTTGCTCGCCAGCGATGTCGAGCAGTTCGCTAAGCGCAAATCCGAGGTGGGTGACGAGTTGCGTTCTGGCAAGCTGGATCTGTTCTACGATCTCTACAACCTGTCGCAAAAGCGCCGCTTTGAACGCTATCAGTACGCGCTGAAAGTGCTGGAACGTCCGATGGACTTCACCGGTACTGACACCTTTAATCTGGATCGCAGTAAAGCACCTTGGCCGAAAGATGAAGCCGAGTTGAATGCGCTGTGGGACGGTAAAGTTAAATACGACGAACTGAGTCTTAAGCTGACCGGCAAAGACGAAAAAGAGATCCGTGACACGCTGACGCGTCGTTACAAATTCGCCATTCGTCGTCTGGCGCAGACCAACAGTGAGGATGTTTTCTCACTCGCGATGACCGCCTTTGCGCACGAAATCGATCCGCACACCAACTATCTCTCTCCACGCAACACCGAACAGTTCAATACCGAGATGAGCCTGTCTCTGGAAGGTATCGGCGCGGTGCTGCAGATGGATGATGATTACACGGTGATCAATTCCATGGTCGCGGGTGGCCCGGCATCCAAAAGCAAAGCGATTAGCGTAGGCGATCGCATTGTGGGTGTAGGACAAACAGGCCAGAACATGGTCGACGTGATCGGCTGGCGTCTCGATGACGTGGTTGCGCTGATCAAAGGTCCGAAAGGCAGCAAGGTTCGTCTGGAAATTCTGCCTGCCGGTAAAGGCACCAAAACCCGTATCGTTACCCTGACCCGCGAGCGTATCCGTCTGGAAGACCGCGCGGTGAAAATGTCGGTGAAAACCGTGGGTAAAGAGAAGGTGGGTGTTCTGGATATTCCTGGCTTCTACGTGGGCCTGACTGACGATGTTAAGGTTCAGCTGCAGAAGCTTGAAAAGCAGAACGTCAGCAGCATTATCATCGACCTGCGCAGTAACGGCGGCGGGGCGCTGACGGAAGCGGTTTCACTCTCCGGTCTGTTCATTCCATCTGGTCCGGTGGTTCAGGTGCGCGATAACAACGGTAAAGTGCGTGAAGATGCCGACAACGACGGTGTGGTCTACTACAAAGGCCCGCTGGTGGTCCTGGTTGACCGCTTCAGTGCTTCCGCGTCTGAAATCTTTGCCGCTGCAATGCAGGACTATGGCCGCGCGCTGATCGTCGGTGAGCCAACCTTCGGTAAAGGTACCGTTCAGCAGTATCGCTCTTTGAATCGTATTTACGATCAGATGCTGCGTCCGGAATGGCCTGCGCTGGGCTCGGTTCAGTACACCATTCAGAAATTCTACCGCGTGAACGGCGGCAGTACGCAGCGTAAGGGCGTAACGCCGGACATCATGATGCCGACAGGCACGGAAGAGACCGAAACCGGCGAGAAGTTTGAAGATAACGCCTTGCCGTGGGACAGCATCAATGCCGCGACCTACGTGAAAGCGGGTGATATGACGCAATTTGGCCCTGAACTGCTGAAAGCGCATAACGACCGCATCGCGAAAGATCCGGAGTTCCAGTACATCATGAAGGACATTGCACGATTCAATGCCCTGAAAGATAAGCGGAATATCGTTTCTCTGAACTACGCACAGCGTGAGAAAGAGAACAACGAAGACGATGCAACCCGCCTGGCGCGTATCAACGATCGCTTCAAGCGCGAAGGCAAGCCTCTGCTCAAGAAACTGGACGATCTGCCAAAAGATTACCAGGAGCCGGATCCGTATCTGGACGAGACGGTGCATATCGCTCTCGACCTGGCGAATCAGGAAAAAGAGAAACCTGCCGTACAGCCCGCTCCGGCAAAATAACCTCCCAACAGGCACAAGAAATTGTGCCTGTTTCTTTTTGTTCTTCATCCTTCCGTCAGCCAGATTTCCAATTGTGTAAAGTTGTGTCTTTCTGGTGACTTACGCCCGCCGGATGCTTGAAAATAGCCGCAATACCCATACGATGTGGGTAATCGCATAGTGCGTTTTGTTAAACTGAGGTAAAAAGAAAATTATGATGCGAATCGCGCTCTTCCTGCTCACCAACCTGGCGGTCATGGTGGTTTTCGGGCTCGTGCTAAGCCTGACAGGAATTCAGTCGAGCAGCGTTCAGGGTCTGTTGATTATGGCGCTGCTGTTTGGTTTTGGTGGCTCGTTCATCTCCCTGCTGATGTCGAAGTGGATGGCACTGAAATCGGTGGGTGGTGAGGTTATTGAACAGCCGCGTAACGATATGGAACAGTGGCTGATGAATACGGTGGCTCAGCAATCCCGTCAGGCCGGGATCGCCATGCCGCAGGTGGCGATTTACCATGCCCCGGACATCAACGCTTTCGCCACGGGCGCCCGTCGCGATGCGTCACTGGTTGCCGTCAGCACCGGATTGCTGCAGAACATGAGCCGTGACGAAGCCGAAGCGGTTATTGCCCACGAAATCAGCCATATCGCCAACGGTGACATGGTGACCATGACCCTGATTCAGGGCGTGGTGAACACCTTCGTAATCTTCATCTCCCGTATTCTGGCGCAGATCGCGGCTGGCTTTATGGGCGGAAACCGTGACGAAGGTGAAGAGAGCAACGGCAACCCGCTGATCTACTTCGCCGTTTCGATGGTTCTGGAACTGGTATTCGGTATTCTGGCCAGCATCATCACCATGTGGTTCTCCCGCCACCGTGAATTCCACGCGGATGCCGGCTCGGCGAAGCTTGTTGGTCGTGAGAAGATGATTGCCGCGCTGCAGCGTCTGAAAACCAGCTACGAGCCGCAGGAAGCGAACAGCATGATGGCCTTCTGCATTAACGGTAAATCAAAATCGCTGAGCGAGCTGTTTATGTCTCACCCGCCGCTGGATAAACGTATCGAAGCGCTGCGCAGTGGGGAATACCTGAAGTAACGCTAAGAACCCTAATAAGCCGGGCAGGAGAACACTCCGCCCGGTTTTTTTTATGCCTGAACTTTGGGCTGGGTCACCCGCAGGCCGCTGATGACCGCCGCGAGGGAAGCAAGGGCTCCCGCGGTGAGAAGCGCAACGTGGTTGCCGTTTTGTCCGGCGAGGTTAAACATCAGGGCAACCAGTGCCGCACCTGTGCTTTGCCCCAGAAGGCGCGCGGTCCCCAGCATGCCGCTGGCACCACCGCTGCGATGGCGCGGCGCGGAGGTGATAATGGTGTGATTGTTAGGAGACTGGAACAGGCCAAACCCTGCGCCGCACAGGATCATGCGCCAGATGATGTCCAGATCGGTTGGCGATGACGGTAGCAGAGCCAGCGCGAACAGGCCTGTCGCCATCACCGCCAGCCCCAACGCTCCCAATAAACCGGCATGGACGCGTTCAATTAAGTAACCTGCCAGCGGAGCCATCACCATGGTCGCCAGCGGCCAGGGGGTTAACAGCAGGCCGGTCTCCACTTCTGAACGGCCGATCGCGCTCTGCAGAAAGAAGGGCAGAGAAACCAGAGCCAGCATCTGGGCGCAGAACGAGCAGACGGACGTGCAAATGGAGAGGGAAAAGAGGGGAATACGCAGCAGATCGACCGGCAGCAAAGGCACGGGGAGAGTGAGCTGGCGGCGAACAAAGAAGAAGCCGATCGCCAGCAGGGCGATGAGCTCCGCGGCGGTAAGCATCAGAGACTGCCCCTGCGCAAAGCCGCTCAGCGCCGTAATCAGCAGGCCAAAGGTCAGGGCATTCATCACCGCACTCGCCACATCGAAGCGCGGCATGGTGCTTTTAGGGCCGTTAGCGGGAAGAAAGCGCAGGGCAAAGAATATAGCGACAATGCCCAGCGGCACGTTAATAGCAAACAGCCATTGCCATGACGCAACGGAAAGGATCGCCGCCGCAATAGTTGGCCCGGCGGCGGAAGAGACGGCGACAATAAACGAGTTTATCCCCATGCCGCGACCCAGATGACGCTGCGGATAAATTAAGCGGATCAACGCCGTGTTTACGCTCATGAGCGCCGCGCCGCCAAAACCCTGCGCGATGCGGGCAAGCGTCAGGGTATGCAGTGAAACTGAAAGGGCGCATAGCAAGGACGTGAAGGTGAAAACCACTAGACCGCACTGATACACCCGACGGTAACCGAACATATCGCCCAGGAAAGAGAACGAGAGCAGGGAAACCACAATCGCAATCTGATAGGCGTTAACGATCCATATCGAACTGGCGGGAGAGGCATGCAGGTCGCTGGCGATGGTTGGCAGGGCAACGTTCGCGATTGCGCCGTCAAGGACGGCCATTGAGATACCGATAATGATGGTCGCTATAGCGCCATACCGCTGGGGTAAAGGCAGGCCATCGGAAAGGGTCTTTTCCATTAGGATTAAAAAAGCTCAGCGTGAAATTATTCTCAGGGTAACTATTTTAGCATTGTTACAGCCGCGATATGTCGCAGATTTGTAACGAAGTAAACGCGGATTGATTGCAGGTGACATGACGGGAACTTATAATAAAAACCGGTTCTGATTTTTATAAAACACTCTCTATGAGGTGGTAAATGGCTATTGCGGATTTGGATAAACAGCCAGATTCTGTTTCTTCCGTGCTGAAGGTGTTTGGTATCTTACAGGCGCTGGGGGAAGAGCGTGAAATAGGTATTACAGAGTTGTCGCAGCGCGTGATGATGTCTAAAAGCACCGTATATCGCTTTTTGCAAACCATGAAGTCGCTGGGCTACGTAGCTCAGGAAGGCGAATCTGAAAAATACTCTCTGACGCTGAAGCTGTTTGAGCTGGGCGCCCGTGCGCTACAAAATGTTGACCTGATCCGCAGCGCTGATATTCAGATGCGTGAAATCTCTCGCCTGACTAAAGAGACCATCCATCTCGGCGCGCTGGATGAAGACAGCATTGTTTACATCCATAAAATCGACTCCATGTACAATCTGCGCATGTATTCGCGCATTGGTCGTCGCAACCCGCTCTACAGTACCGCGATTGGTAAGGTTCTGCTGGCGTGGCGCGATCGTGAAGAAGTGAAGCAGATCCTCGAAGGCGTGGAATACAAGCAAAGTACCTCACGAACCATTACCAGCACGGACGCGCTGTTAACGGTGCTCGATCGCGTACGCGAACAGGGGTATGGCGAAGATAACGAGGAGCAGGAAGAAGGGCTTCGCTGCATCGGCGTTCCGGTGTTTGACCGCTTTGGCGTGGTGATCGCGGGCTTAAGTATCTCCTTCCCAACCTTACGCTTCTCCGAAGAGCGCCTGCATGAATATGTGGCTATTCTGCACACTGCCGCACGTAAGATTTCTGAACAGATGGGTTACCACGACTACCCGTTTTAACCTCTGCTCGTATAAAAAAACGCCGCATCTGTTGCGGCGTTTTTTTGCCAGTCATTTCACCGGCCGATTAGCCATTATCAATCACGACGGATGTCTTACGCAGGACCGGACAGTGGGTCAAGCCAACGATCCCGCTGTCAGTATGCAAATATTGCGCAGTGCTCACGCCCTGTGCTGTTAAATATTTACATTGAATCCCTAACCCGGCTGCGTTCTCGGTGCTTCCCACGAGCACACCGTAACCCGTGAGCAGAAGGCCAATCCAGACGATGGCCAGCGCAATAATTGTACGAATGATGAAGCGCATCATTAACCTCTTTTGTCGTTGTTATCATAAAGCTAGCGTAAAGGGTTTACACGATGAAACAAGGGCAGGATTCTGAAAAAAGCGCGATGGCGGTACAGTTAGCCCTTGTTTAAGATAAGCGTGATAACCTCGTTACATCAGGTTTTTAGACGGAGTGTGGAGTGAAAAAAATACGCTGGGTAATTCTGATTATCGTGCTGATAGCGTGCGTGGTGTTATGGACGCAGACGATCAATGTGATGTGCGATCAGGATGTACAGTTTTTTAGCGGCGTCTGCGCAATCAATAAGTTTATTCCGTGGTAATACGCATTTTTTCTCAAGGTGATTTCCTTCCTTCGCGCCAGTGGTAAAATAGACGTTTTTATTGAGGTGGTGAAATGGGTGAGTTACTGAATTCAGGGCTGCTGAATATGGCATCCCTGATGATTTCTTTGGTTGTTCTGCTTGTGGGCCTGGTCATTTGGTTTTTCGTGAACCGCGCCAGTTCCCGTACTAACGAGCAGATTGAACTGCTGGAAGCGCTGCTCGATCAGCAAAAACGTCAGAATGCGCTGCTGCGCCGTCTGTGTGAGGCTAACGAACCGGAAGAAAAAGACGCGCCGAAAGACGCGGTCGCTGAAGATAACAAAGACGAAGACGACTTTATCCGCCTGGTGGCTGAGCGTTAATCTTTTGTCCGGGAGGTGGCTGTGGTCTGGAAAAATCCCTGGTATGACCCCTCCCTGAAACATCACACTCCGAATGGTTTTCGTAATACCGATCCTGTTGGACATCAACCCGGCGACCTTGACCGTTGGCGCAAAGCGCGTAAAGAGGCCGGTTTACCGAAGCCACCCGCGCTGGGTTATGAAGACTTTATCCAACAGTGGTGGCAACCGGTTGAGCTTACGCAACCTCATGAAGATGGGGTATGGTGGCTGGGACACGCGAGCGTGATGCTGCAGCTGGACGGCAATATCATCCTTACCGATCCGGTTTTTTCACGGCGCGCTTCTCCACTCCCTTTCCTGGGACCACAGCGCAAAACGCCTCCCGCTCTGTCAGTCGATCAACTCCATCAGCTTGATGCGGTCGTCATCTCCCATAATCATTACGATCATCTTGATGACGCGACCATTCGCCGTATTCTCAAACGCTTCCCCGAGGTCAGTTTTTTTGTTCCGCTGGGCCTGGCCGCCTGGTTTCGCCGCCGGGGGGCAAAATGCGTGGTTGAGCTCGACTGGTGGCAGAGCTTCACCTGGCAGGGGATGACGCTAACCGCCGTACCGGCACAGCACTGGAGTATGCGCACGCCATGGAACCGCAATCGCTCATTATGGTGCGGCTGGGTTATGGAAGGTCGACATCATCGTTTCTGGTTCAGCGGAGATACGGGGTATTCGCCCGAGCTGCTGTTGATACCTGAGCGTCTGGGCCATATAGATGCTGCCGCATTACCGATTGGAGCTTATGCCCCACGCTGGTTCATGGCTGTCCATCATATGGATCCGCAATCTGCGGTGGCATTGTGGCAGCAGCTGGGCTGCCCTCTGGCGTTTCCCATTCACTGGGGCGTGTTTGAACTGGCAGATGAATCCCTGGATGAACCTGTGCGGGAGTTAACTGACGCGCTAGATAATTTAGCACCAGTTAATCATTCTTTCAGGATACTGAAAGTTGGTGAATATTTATCCTTATAAACGAAGCGATAACGTAGTGCATATATTCTGTCTGTAAACGCGTTCAGGAATGTTTTATTTTTATCGAAACGTTTTGCTTGCCTTCTTTTGATGCAGAGTCATAAAAATTTCATTATTTTGGTGCATAACACTGTTTATTAGTTGGTGCATTTTAATACAGGTCGGCGCGGGTTATTAACAGTGTTTTTTGTCTGAAACAATTTGGTCGCGTTACAATGATTTAAGCATAAGTTTTCACAAATTGTTCTAACTCAATCAGGACGTAAGATTTCTTTTCCCGGTTGCTGGACGCTTCGTAATGATTGAGCTATGTTAAAAAAGTCTTAGATTACAGCGCTTGTGAAAGCAACGCTGGGTCTTTGTTACGCAGCAGAGCTGTCTGTAAGTGATGCGCATAATTGTGCAAAACCTGACAGGCACTGTTCGAATTTGTGCGGCGGATCGAGACATGTTTAAAAATGGCTTGCCATATTAAACATAGTGTGTGATAACACGTTTTGGGTCAAACGAGGTACAGTTCTGTTTATGTGTGGCATTTTCAGTAAAGAAGTCCTGAGTAAACACGTTGTCGTTGAATACCGCTTCTCTGCCGAACCTTATATTAGTGCCTCATGCAGTAATGTCTCAGTTTTATCTCAGTTAATGCCTGCGGGCTAAGAAAACACTCTAAGGAATTTTGCAAAATGGCAAAGATTAAAGGTCAAGTTAAGTGGTTCAACGAGTCTAAAGGTTTTGGTTTCATTACTCCTGCTGACGGCAGCAAAGACGTGTTCGTACACTTCTCTGCAATCCAGGGTAACGGCTTCAAAACTCTGGCTGAAGGCCAGAACGTTGAGTTCGAAATTCAGGACGGCCAGAAAGGCCCAGCTGCAGTTAACGTAACTGCTATCTGATCGAACCGCTGCTGACTGAAGCGCTTAGCACTTCAATCTCAGACATAAAGCCTCGCATAACGCGGGGCTTTTTTATGTCCTTTATCTTTCAAAATATTACCATTTGCGGTCTTATTAGTAACTTGTTGCAAAGCTGCGAGGTTAGTAGCACTGTTTTGCCACCTTAACCCCATCTTTTCCCGTTAAATCAGGGCGTTGTTTAACAGTCCTGGGGTTCAGGTGAAGAAGAAATTGATAACGACCGCTGGCAATTTCACGCCGGCGCGTTTTGTGCTGCTCTGTTTAGCTATTTTTTGTAGTCTGGCTTTTTTGCTGGGTCGCGTTGCCTGGCTGCAAATCATCAAGCCTGACAACCTGGTGAAGCAGGAAGATATGCGATCCCTCCGCCAGCTGGCGATTGATGCGCCGCGGGGCATGATAATGGATCGCGAAGGTCGCCCCCTGGCGGTGAGCGTGCCCGTCCGGGCCGTCTGGGCCGACCCTAAAACGGTGCTGGCAAAAGGGGGCGTTGGCATTGACGAACGCTGGCAGGCGTTGGCAAATGCGCTGCATCTCTCCCTGGGCACACTTTCGGCGCGAATCAACGCCAACCCGCAGGGGCGTTTTATTTATCTTGCCCGTCAGGTCGATCCTGCTCAGGCGAAGTGGATCGATAAGCTGAATCTGCCCGGCATCAATTTACGCGACGAGTCCCGCCGTTTTTATCCTGCCGGCCATGTGGCAGCGAACCTGATTGGCTTCACCAATATTGACGGCCAGGGCATTGAAGGCGTGGAAAAAAGCTTTAACGCGCAGCTGACCGGCAAGCCGGGTGTGCGGCAGGTAAGGGAAGACCGATACGGTCGCGTGGTTGAAAACCTGACGGAAGTGGCGCCTGCACCGGCGCATAACATCCAGTTAAGTATCGACGAGAGGCTGCAAACCATCACCGAAGATGCGCTCGATAATGCCGTGGCCTGGAACAAGGCCGAGTCTGGTGCATCGGTGCTAATTAATATCCCAACCGGGGAAATACTCGCCATGGCGAGCTATCCGGATTTCAATCCCAATAATCGGGAAGGCGCGACGATAAACGATTTCCGCAATCGCGCCATCAGCGATACGTTCGAGCCCGGTTCGACGGTCAAGCCGCTGGTGCTGATGACGGCCCTGCAGCAGGGCCTGGTCCAGCCGGACAGCGTGATTGACACTCACCCGTATACCCTTGACGGGCATCGTATCCGCGACGTGGGCTATTATCCTGAACTGACGATGACCGGGATCCTGCAAAAATCGAGCGACACCGGCGTGTCACGACTGTCCCTGGCAATGCCTGTCCAGCATCTTATTGATACCTATCGAAACTTTGGGTTTGGCACGAATACGGGGCTTGGCTTAACGGGCGAGAGCGCGGGGCTGTTGCCAAATCGTAAATACTGGAGCCAGCTCGATCGTGCGACCTTTGCCTTCGGCTACGGGCTGATGGTGACGCCGCTCCAGCTGGCGCACGTCTACGCCACGATCGGCGGCTTCGGGCTCGAGCGACCTCTCTCGATTACGCGTATCGATCCACCCGTTATCGGGCACCGCGTCATGCCGGAAGAGATCGCACACGAGGTGGAACACATGATGGAGAGCGTTGCGCTGCCCGGCGGCGGGGGCGTTAAGGCCGCCGTTCGCGATTACCGGGTGGCGGTGAAAACCGGTACGGCGAAGAAAATTGACGACAGCGGGAAGTACGTCGATAAATACGTTGCGTATACGGCCGGCGTTGCGCCCGCCAGCGATCCGCGCTTTGCCTTGGTGGTGGTGATTAACGATCCGCAAAATGGCGCCTATTACGGCGGTGCCGTTTCCGCACCTGTCTTCAGCGAGATTATGGGCAACGTGCTGCGTCTGGAGAATGTGAAACCTGACGGGTTACCGGCGGGTTCCGATCACCTTATCGTTATGCGTTAACCGGGCGTTTATAACCAGGGCGAATAGCGGTACACTTCGCCCTTTGATTATGCTCCGGAGTCACCATGTCCTTCAGCTGTCCCCTTTGCCACGCCCCCCTGACGCACTCAGATAAAAGCTATACCTGTCCGCAGGGGCATCAGTTTGATATGGCAAAAGAAGGCTACGTGAATCTTCTGCCGGTGCAGCATAAGCGCTCCCGCGATCCAGGCGACAGTGCAGAGATGATGCAGGCGCGTCGTGCGTTTCTGGATGCCGGGCACTATCTGCCGCTGCGGGAGACCGTCGCGCAGATGCTGAATGACATCCTGCCGGGTTCAGCCACCGCCATGCTCGATATCGGCTGCGGGGAAGGGTACTACACCGCACGCTTTGCCCAGATCGCCCGTGAGAAGGGCGCGTTGACATTCGGTCTGGACGTGTCGAAAGTGGCCATTCGCGCGGCGGCAAAGCGTTACGCTGACGTGACGTTCTGCGTGGCATCCAGCCACCGGCTGCCGTTTGACGATGCCAGCATGGATGCGGTTATCCGTATTTACGCGCCCTGCAAGGCGGAAGAGCTGGCTCGCGTGGTGAAACCGGGCGGATGGGTAGTCACCGTAACACCGGGCCCGCGTCATCTGATGGAGCTGAAAGGGCTGATCTACGACGAAGTGCGACTGCATGCCCTTCATTCTGAACAGCTGGCCGGTTTTACCCTGAAGCAGGAGCAAACCGTGGCGTATGAAATGACGCTGAAAGGCGAAGAGGCCACCGCGCTGCTGCAGATGACGCCGTTCGCGTGGCGGGCAAAACCGGAAGTGTGGGAAGCGTTAGCTGTACAATCAATATTTAACTGCCAGACGGATTTCAGTATCCACGTCTGGCAGCGCGAAGATTAACCGGCGAAGTGTGCCCAGAGGATCTGGGCTCCAATGCCAATCAGCACAATTCCCCCCAGGATCTCGGCGCGTTTACCCAGCAGCGGGCCGATAAACCGCCCGACCATCATGCCCAGCGTGGACATGATCAGCGTTGCGCAGCCGATGGCCAACGCGGTGGCGATAATATTGACCTGCAGGAATGCCAGACCGACGCCGACGGCCATTGCATCAAGGCTGGTGGCAATCGCCGTGGTGACCAGCAGCCAGAACCCGTGGCGGTGCTGCGGCTCTTCGTCTTCATCATCACCGCCGCGAAAACCTTCAATCACCATTCGGCCGCCGAGAAACGCCAGCAGTACGAAGGCAATCCAGTGGTTCCACTCCAGCACGAACTGGCTGGCGAGCATGCCAAGTCCCCAACCGATAAGCGGCGTCAGCGTTTCGATAGCGCCAAAAATGAGGCCGGTACGCAGGGCTTCTGAGAACTTAGGTTTGTGGAGCGTGGCGCCTTTTCCGATGGAAGCCGCAAAAGCGTCCATGGACATGCCAAAAGCGAGAAGGATCGTAGCGGAGATATTCATAACAGCGTCCAGACCGGGGATATCCATATGACACATCACTGCCCCCAGTAAACAGCAGTTGATGTATCTATGGTCTCGCCTGATCGCACCGCACATAAGATGTGCGGTCAGCGAACCGTACGCGCCACGTTTTTCAACGAGTATGTTGACACGTACATTTCCTGCGAGCAGGAAATCGGCTACTCCCCAACGACGGGCGCAACCTTAACATATTTTGAGAATATAAAACAACAATGGATAAGCATTATTTAAAATGCTTGTTGATAACGATTTTCATTTGTCTTTAAGCGTGAAATTATCGTTAAAAAATAGAAAGCAAATTAACGAAAAGGATATAGCTTAGGCTATATTTCTTGCGCAAGATAAACACAGAATATAGCCATTGCTATATATCCAAGTCATTGATTTTTAAGAAGTAAATTGTATATCTTTTCCAGGCCGTCAATATTCTTCACCCGAATAAGCAGGCGGCGTTGTTCTAATTGCATCACCAGCACACCGTCTTCGGATAAATTTATCTCTTTAATACGGTTATATTCTATCCACACATTGGCGAAGAAAAATCCGCGGGATTTAAAAATGATTTTCGGCGTGCGGATCCAGAACAGATAAACCGCCATTAATGCCAGCGCACATAATAACCATGTGGTTAATATTGCACCATGACTGGTGACGTTATTGTAAATAAGAATAACGATGAGACCCGCGAAGATAAACGCATCTACGCGCCCGCGTCGCAGAAGGGGAAGGGAGAGCAGCGTCTCGCCGTGACGGCGGGGCATGATGAACTCGTCATAGATCGCGTAAGCCAGAAGGGCAGCAATAAATAAAACCAGTACGATGTCCGTGACAGCCATTCATCCTCCAGATAAAAAAACCGGGGGCAAGCCCCCGGCCTATAGCATTGAAACTTACAGACCCAGCAGGCCGACTGCGTAGCCCGCGATACCGATGACGAAGAAGCCAACGATAATCCACAGCGGGTTTACTTTCTTACGCAGCAGCCACATGCAGGCGAAGGTCAACAGCAGCGGTACCAGGCCCGGCATCAGCTGGTCCAGAATCGTTTGTACAGTGGTGACGCGCGTCTGACCATCCTGCCCGGTGATGGTCGATACCACCAGCGGGATGTTCACGTGCGTCCACTTGTTAACCAGCGCCCCCATGACAAACAGGCCGAGGATTGACGCCCCCTCAGTCAGTTTCTGCAGGAAGCCGCCGCCCATGTCCTTAACGATGTCCACCCCTTTACGGTAGCCGTAGGCCACACCGTAGTAACGGGTCAGCAGGCGCACGGCGTTGAACAGGATGAAGAACAGCAGCGGGCCAAGCAGGCTGCCGCTCATCGCGATACCGGCACCCAGCGCCGCGAAGACCGGACGCACGGTACCCCAGAAGATTGGGTCACCGACACCGGCCAGCGGACCCATCAGGCCGACTTTGATACCGTTGATGGCACCGTCGTCAATCTCTGCGCCGTTCGCACGTTGTTCTTCCATCGCCAGCGTTACGCCCAGAACCGGAGCCGCTACGTAAGGATGGGTGTTAAAGAATTCCAGGTGACGCTTGATCGCCTGACGGCGCGCTTCGTTGTTTTCCGGGTACAGGCGCTTGATCGCCGGCACCATGGAGAAGCAGAAGCCCAGCGCCTGCATACGTTCGAAGTTCCATGAACCCTGAAACAGGTTAGAACGGATGAACACGCCACGAATATCACCCGGAGTGAGTTTTTTCTCGGTGGTAGTTTTTGTCATATCAACCATTTCGCTCACCTGCTAGTCCAGTTCGTTATCGAGATCGTTGTTACCAGCAGCCTGCGCTGGGGCACCCGCGACGCGGTTATATTTCGGGCTGAGCTGGATGTAGAGAATCGCCATTACCGCACCAATCACACCCAGTGCAACCAGGTTGAAGTTGGTGAAGGCAGCGGTCACGAAGCCGAGGTAGAAGAACGGCATCAGATAGCCTGCGCGCATCATGTTGATGACCATCGCATAACCGACGACCACGATCATGCCGCCCGCGATGTTCAGACCGCCGGTGACCACTTCTGGAATGGCGTTCAGCATGCTCTGCACTTCACTGGTACCAACAGAGATCGCCACGATAACCGCCGGGATCGCGATACGCATCGCCTGCAGGAACAGGGATGAAACGTGGATCCACGACAGTGCCGTGAGGTTGCCGTTTTCGGCCGCCTTATCCGCCGCGTGCTGGAAGGCAACGGTGATAGTACGAACGATGATGGTCAGAACCTGGCCTGCTGCAGCCAGCGGTATCGCCAGGGCGATACCGGCACCAATACTCTGGTGACCAGCAATAACCAGAACGGTCGAAATGATAGAGGCCAGCGCCGCATCGGGCGCAACCGCTGCGCCGATGTTCATCCAGCCCAGGGCGATCATTTCCAGGGTACCACCGATGATGATACCGGTTTTCATGTCACCCAGAACGGCCCCAATCAGCGTACAGGCCACCAGAGGGCGGTGGAACTGAAATTCATCAAGTACGGATTCCATACCCGCAATACATGCGACGACGAACACCAGCACAATCTGAAGAGTGGTAATCTCCATTGCACTTCTCCTATTACATAAACTTTATATGAGAACCGGCGCGGGCTTATTTCCCAACTTTGCCGATCAAATCCATCATTTTCAGTTTTTGATCCGTAGAAACCTTACGGGCTTCCAGTTCAATACCGCGCGCATTCAGCTTGTTGAATGCCTCGATATCTTTCGCATCGACTGAAATGGCGTTGTTGACCTGCGTTTTGCCCTGACGGAATGCCATACCACCGATGTTCACGGAGGTGATTTTCACGCCGCCTTCAACAATGCGCTCAACGTCTGTCGGGTTAGTGAACAGGAGCATCACGCGTTCACCGGCATATTTCGGGTTGTTGTAAACGCGGATCATCTTGGCGACATCCACGACGTGCGCGGTAACGCCAGGAGGAGCAACCTGAGTCAGAAGGGTTTTACGAACGGTATCGGCGGCAACTTCGTCGCTGACCACGATAATGCGTCGAACGTTGGTCTCTTTGGTCCAGCGCGTGGCGACCTGGCCGTGGATTAAGCGGTCATCAATACGCGCAAGGCCGATGACCATGTAATCGTTCGGGCCCATCGGTTTTGCCGGTGCTGCCGCTTTAGGTGCCGCTGCAGATGCAGGGGCAGGTTTTTCAACCGGCTGCGCTTTCAGGGCTTTTACCCCTTCGCGACCGGTTTCAACGGCCAGCGCCACCAGCTCATCGAACGCCGGATTGTCGTCGCGCGCCATGAAGGTTTCCACCAGCATGGGAATATTAACCCCGGCGACAACTTCATAGTGCTCTTTATCGACGACAATGCGGCTGGCGGCATTGAACGGGCTGCCGCCCCATGTATCAACGAGAAACAGCACGCCTTTGCTGGTATCCAGCTTCGCGAGTTGAGCGTTGTACTTCTCTATCAGCGTCTCGGCGTTTTCACCGGGAACGAAATCGATCCAGCCGACGTTTTCCTGCTCGCCCAACAGCATCTCTGCCGTTTTGAGTAGCTGCTCAGCAGCCCAACCATGTGTGCCTATGACAATAGCAATGGTCACTTGCTACCTCCTTTTATTATCATTAATACGCCTGCCAGGCAGCCGTACTGAGAATCGTATTGGCGAACCGAATCGATTCAGATAAGGGTTAGAGTTCAAAAAAACTAAGACTTCCGCGAATTATTTTAGATAGTGAAAAAATAATTTATGTGATGAAGATCCGTAATTTAGCCACGCGTTACAGATTTATCTGTAGCGTAAAGCAGCTGTGTTACAGAACTTTGCAAAGGAACGTAAATCTTTGCTAAAAACACAGTGTCTCTGATATGTTTAGCCTCCGTTTAATCGTTCAGGAGTATAGGGTTACACCCCACTATATGGACCGTCACCGACGTCAGTCATCAACCAGGCCATTTCGCGCCTTATTCACCGGCGATCCTCGCCACGTATCGACTCTGTTTACCTCTGTTTTGCCCACGTTGATTGGGGCACCGTTTCGTCATTCCTTTAGCAGGAGCTTGTCATGGAATTCTTAATGGACCCGTCAATCTGGGTGGGATTGCTCACGCTGGTGGTGCTGGAGATTGTTCTCGGCATTGATAACCTGGTGTTTATCGCCATCCTTGCGGACAAACTGCCGCCAAAACAGCGTGATAAAGCGCGTCTGATTGGTCTCTCGCTGGCGCTGGTTATGCGACTGGGGCTGCTCTCCGTCATCTCCTGGATGGTCACGCTGACCAAACCGCTGTTCTCCGTCATGGATTACACCTTCTCCGGGCGTGATTTAATCATGCTGATCGGGGGGATATTCCTGCTTTTCAAAGCGACGACGGAGCTACACGAGCGGCTGGAAAACCGTCAGCACGATGATGGGCACGGTAAAGGCTATGCCAGCTTCTGGGTGGTGGTGCTGCAGATCGTGGTGCTTGATGCAGTCTTCTCGCTGGATGCGGTGATCACGGCGGTCGGCATGGTGAATCATCTGCCGGTAATGATGGCGGCTGTTGTCATTGCGATGGCGGTCATGCTGCTGGCCTCGAAGCCGCTGACGCGCTTCGTCAACCAGCATCCGACTGTGGTCGTGCTGTGTCTGAGCTTCCTGCTGATGATTGGTCTGAGCCTGGTGGCGGAAGGTTTTGGCTTCCATATTCCGAAAGGCTACCTGTACGCCGCGATTGGCTTCTCGATTCTGATCGAGCTGTTCAACCAGATTGCGCGCCGTAACTTTATTAAGCAGCAGTCGAATCAGCCGCTGCGCGCCCGTACCGCAGACGCGATTCTGCGCCTGATGGGCGGTCGTCGTCAGGTGAACGTCCAGTCTGATTCCGAAAACCATAACCCGGTTCCGGTCCCGGAAGGGGCGTTTGTGGAACAAGAGCGCTACATGATCAACGGCGTGCTCTCCCTGGCCTCCCGTTCGCTGCGCGGCATCATGACGCCGCGCGGGGAGATCAGCTGGGTTGATGCAAATCTAAGCGTCGATGAAATTCGCCAGCAGCTGCTCTCTTCTCCGCACAGCCTGTTCCCGGTGTGTCGCGGAGAGCTGGATGAGATCATCGGCGTCGTGCGGGCAAAAGAGATGCTGGTGGCCCTGGAAGAGGGCGTGAACGTGGAAGCCGTTGCTGCCGCGTCGCCTGCGATTGTCGTGCCGGAAACGCTGGATCCTATCAACCTGCTCGGGGTGCTGCGCCGCGCTCGCGGTAGCTTTGTTATCGTCACCAACGAGTTTGGCGTGGTGCAGGGGCTGGTCACGCCGCTGGACGTACTGGAAGCGATTGCCGGTGAATTCCCGGATGCCGACGAAACGCCTGAGATCGTTGCCGACGGTGAAGGCTGGCTGGTTAAAGGTACCACCGACCTGCACGCGCTCTCGCACACGCTGGGGCTGGAAAACGTGATCAACGATGAAGAAGACATCGCGACCGTTGCCGGTCTGGTGATCGCCGTTAACGGGCAAATCCCGCGCGTCGGCGATGTGATCGAGCTGGCGCCGCTGCACATTACAATCGTTGAAGCCAACGACTATCGCGTTGATATGGTTCGCATTGTTAAAGAACAATCTGCCCACGACGAAGATGAGTAAGCCGGCTTAGCGCAGCGGCATTAACGGCACGATGTGCCCGTTATGATGCGCTGGCGGGGATGAACTTCCCGCCAGCCACTTCGGAAAATCCCGTAGCGGCATGGGCCGCGCATAGAAAAACCCCTGCAGGACAGGCACGCCATGGCGGCGCAAGTAGCGCGCCTGCTCCTCCGTCTCGACCCCTTCAGCAACCAGTTCGATATTCAGCCGCTGACCCAGCGCAATAATCATATCCGTCACCGTCGAGTTCACGGCGTCGGTACCGATGGCGGTGGTAAACGACTGGTCGATTTTCAGCACGTCCGGGTGCAGCTTTTCAAGCCAGGAGAGGGAGCTGTTCCCGGTACCAAAATCGTCGATGGCGAGCTTCACCCCTTTGCGATGCAGTTCGCGCACGATGCGATAATCCGCATCCAGCAGCGCATCCCGTTCCGTGAGTTCAATCACCAGCTGCTGGCGCGGACCGGCGCTGAACCAGAGGCGGTTCAGGTCCTGTATCAATGCCGCGTGACGAAAATGGCTGGCGGCGACGTTAATACCAATGTGAAAACCGGCGCTGGAAGGGAAGTAGCCTATCTGGCGCACCGTTTCGGCGATGACATAGCGGGTCAGGGGGACAATCTGGTTATGTTCTTCTGCCAGCGGGATAAACACCTCCGGGGTGATCCAACCCTGACGGGGGTTATTCCAGCGCAGCAGGATCTCCACGCCGGTGCACGCCCGGGTACGGGCATTCACCAGCGGCTGGCAGAAAAGCTCAAATTCCCGCGCCGCAATGCCCATATCGATCTCCCACGTAAAGCTCATCCGGTTTGCCGTTGCCAGCCAGGCGAGATAGCCCAGCAGCAGGCTGAGCATCAGCCCCAGCGGCAGCTGGGCTGGCAGGCTTTTTAAAGCTAATTCTCCAGGGCCTGGCCCGCTGACCGTAATGGTAAAAGGGTTTCGGGTTGACGATTGCTGGAAAAGAGAGCCCCCCTCATCAAACGTCATGCTGTCGCTGACGCGTTGTCCATAGCGCAGAAAGCGATCGCCTACGGTCAGCGCCACGTCATTGATGAGCGGGCGCTGGGGCTCGAGGATCATTTTGGCGATCAGGTCGATATTGATGATCTCGATAACGCCTGCTTCACCGTCCTGTGAGACGGGATACCACTGGATCAATATCGGGCTACCCTTAAGCAGCCACTGATCGCTCGATAAAATCAGCTTCGCCGTGCTGGCGGGTAATTCTTTCAGGAAGTCGCGAACGGGCACATTGCGGCTCCCGAAAATACTTGAGCAATACAGGATACCCTCGTTAATCAGGGCGATGGAGCGTACCGTCTGCAAAATGGCGGCCTGCTTTCGCAGCGCCAGGTGCGCCTGCGGGCAGGGCTGCCCTACCAGGGGCTGCAGCACGCTGCGGCGGTTCTCTAAAGAAAGCAGGACGTTATCAAGGGCGCGAACGGTATGGCTGGTAAAATCGAAGATCCGCTGTTGGTTAACATTGCGCTGTGAAATAAAGCGAATGCCTAACGTCAGGATGAGAGTGAGGAGCGCAACCGTGACACAGACGATAACGCGTTTTCGGCGATAGTTTTTAATGATCGTTTGTGCAGTTTGCATGAACGGTCGCCTGATAAGCCACCAGCCACAAAAGCCGGACGCAACAGTAAAAGTGTAGTGGGGAAAGCAGAAGGAGACGAGAAAGAAGAGGGAAATTCGCCCATCCGTTGCAGATGGGCGAAAGGCAGTATTAGTCGCACTGCACCTTAATGGCCAGGCCACCGCGGGACGTCTCGCGGTATTTCGCGTTCATGTCCTTGCCGGTTTCGTACATGGTTTCAATCACCTTATCCAGCGATACGCGAGGTTCGCTGGTACGGCGCATCGCCATACGTGAGGCGTTGATGGCTTTCACAGAGGCAATCGCGTTACGCTCGATGCACGGCACCTGCACCTGGCCCGCGACCGGGTCACAGGTCAGACCGAGGTTATGTTCCATACCGATTTCCGCCGCCACGCAGACCTGCTCAGGGCTTGCGCCCAGCAGCTCTGCCAGACCTGCCGCCGCCATGGAGCAGGCAACGCCCACTTCACCCTGACAGCCCACTTCCGCACCGGAGATGGAGGCGTTCATTTTGTACAGCGCACCGATGGCACCTGCCGCAAGGAAATAGCGGATGTAGATGTCCGGCGTCACGGGTTCAATAAAGTGATCGTAATACGCCAGCACTGCCGGAACGATACCGCACGCACCGTTGGTTGGCGCCGTCACGACGCGGCCACCGGCGGCGTTCTCTTCGTTAACCGCCAGGGCAAACATGTTTACCCAGTCGACCACGTTCATCGGGTCGTTGGAGAACTTGTCCGTGGTCACCAGCATACGGCGCAGGGCAGAGGCACGACGCGGTACGCGCAGTGGACCCGGCAGAACGCCTTCGGTGTTCATCCCGCGGTCGATACAGGCGCGCATGGTTTGCCAGACGTTCGCAAAATAGTCTTCAATCTCTTTTTTGCTGTGCAGGGCCAGTTCGTTCTGCATCACCATGCCGGACAGTGAAAGACCGGTCTCTTTGCAGTAGCCCAGCATTTCTGTAGCCGATTTGAACGGGTAAGGTACGCTGACGTCGCCGACGCTGTCTTTGCCAAAATGCTCTTCATCCACGATGAAGCCACCGCCGATGGAGTAGTACGTTTTGCTGTAAATCTCTTTTTCACTGCTGTAAGCGTGAATGGTCATGCCGTTTTCATGCAGCGGCAGGTTGTCGCTGCGAAAACGCATGCCGTCATCCTGCGGGAAATCGACTTCCTGCTGGCCGTTTGCCAGCAGCAGGCGGCCGCGTGTTTCCACGTCGCGGATGAATGCCGGGATGGCATCAATATCTACGGTATCCGGCATATTGCCTGCCAGACCCATAATAATGGCGATATCGGTGTGGTGGCCTTTACCCGTTAATGACAGCGAGCCGTAAACATCCACGGCGACACGGGTAACGCTTTCCAGTAATCCTTTTTCGACCAGATCATCGACGAACTGTTTACCGGCCTTCATCGGGCCAACAGTATGGGAAGACGAAGGGCCAATTCCCACTTTGAACATGTCGAATATACTAATCACTTTCACACTCCTGACAGGGTTACCGGGGTTCCAGTAACGATGTTATAACTGCGCATAGTGTAAGAGGGAACACCGACCTCGGCTTAACTATTCACATGAATTAAACTAATGGTTAACGATGGGTTTTGCTAATAGCGCGACGCGGATCGCAAACCTGCGAAAAAGGGTGGAATGTAAAGTATAGTCAAGGTTTCAGGCCGATTTGCAGCGCCAGTTCGCGAATGATGCCCGCCGTCATGCCCCAGACAAAATAATGCTGATACCAGGACAACCAGACCCGATGGTCATGCCCGCGACGATGGATATCGAGCGGATGATAACGGCTGAGCCGGAGCGCCTCTTCGAGCGGCATTTCAAACACCGCAGAGACTTCATCGACGCTGGCATGATACTGCAGGCCAGGCGGGATAATGCCGACCACCGGCGTGACCTGAAAACCGGTAACGCTGTCGACGGGCGGCAGCACGCCAATGACCTCAACGGCCTCCGGCGGAATGGCAACCTCTTCCTGCGCTTCCCGCAGCGCGGCGGCAATCAGCGAGGCGTCGGAGCTGTCTACTGCGCCACCCGGAAAGGCGACCTGACCCGCGTGCTTGCGTAGATGGGGAGAACGCTGGGTGAGCAGCAGGCCCGGCTGCGCGCGACGCACGACCGGGATCAGCACGGCCGCCTGACGCTGGTTCAGCGCTTCGCGGTTGACCTGCGGTCGTAATAGCTGAAAGCGAGATAAAAAATCGTCCAGCGTCAGGTTCTCTTTTTCCACCCGTGATTACTCCAGTTGTTTCAGGATACGGTTAACTTTATCAAAGGTTTCCTGATATTCCGCATCGACCTGGCTATCGGCAACAATGCCGCCCCCGGCCGAGCAGTAAAGGTTTCCGTCGCAGGCCGTCAGCGTGCGTATGGTAATGCTGGTATCCATGGTGCCGCACAGGCTGATATAGCCGATGCTGCCGCACCAGGCGTTGCGGCGGTGCGGCTCCAGCTCGTCAATGATCTCCATCGCCCGCACCTTTGGCGCGCCGGTGATGGAGCCACCCGGGAACGCGGCGCGGAGCAGATCGCAGGCGGTGCGAGAGGCGGGTAGACGCGCGGTTATGGTACTGACCAGATGATGCACCGCCGGGAAAGGCTCGACGACAAACAGTTCCGGCACGCGCACGCTGCCCGGTTCGGCGACGCGGCCAATGTCGTTACGCATCAGATCGACAATCATCAGGTTCTCGGCGCGGTCTTTCGGCGAGGCGGCGAGCTTTTCCGCCTGCTGGCGATCGGCATCGGGGTCCGCAAGACGCGGTAACGTGCCTTTAATCGGACGGGTTTGAATCGTACCCTCGGCCAGATGGATAAAGCGCTCGGGTGACAGGCTGAGTATGGCCCCCTGTTCCAGACGGACAAACGCGCTGAACGGCGCCTTGTTGCTGGCGTTAAGACGGGTAAACGCCTGCCACTCATCTCCCCGGTATGTCGACTGGAAGCGCTGGGCGAGGTTAACCTGGTAGCAGTCACCGCTTTGCAGGTACGCCTGAACGCGCGCGAATTTTTCGGCATACTCCGCTGCGGTCATGTTCGAGCGCCAGCCAGAGGTAAGGGTAAACGTCTCTGCCGGGGCAGGCCGTTGCGCCTCCAGCCACGCCAGACGCGCCTGCACGTCATGATGGCTCAGCAGGGAAACCGTTTTTTTCTGATGATCGACAATTAACGCCCAGTCATACAGCCCCACGGCCATGTCTGGCAGGGAAATATCAGCCTGCGCATGCTCCGGCAGCGTTTCGAAACGGCGACCCAGATCGTAGCCAAACAGACCCAGCGCGCCCCCCTGAAAAGGGAGGTCCGGGTTCGGCGCGGCAGATAAGCCCAGCGCGTTAATGGCCTGCTGCAGCTGCTTCAGGGGATCGTCCGTTAACGACAGGTCATCGGTTGTCAGCGTCTTTAGCGGATCGGCCACCAGAATATCGAAGCGGCTATAGGGATGGTCCGCATGGCCAGAATGCAGCAGCATCGCAAACGGAAGATGGCTCAGGCGGGCAAACCAGAATTCAGCGGCGTCTGCACGCCAGGGCAAGGTAATAACAGTGGGGAAGCGCATGTTCATGTGTGGCATACTACCGGGCAGCGTGAAATAATTAGCGCGAATAATTTAGCAGGAGTTGACGATGTTTGCAGGTTTACCTTCTCTGAGCCATGAACAGCAGCAGAAAGCGGTTGAGCGAATTCAGGAACTGATGTCCCAGGGGATGAGCAGCGGACAGGCGATTACGGTTGTCGCCGAGGAGATTCGCGCCAGTCATTCCGGCGAGCGGATCGTGGCGCGATTCGAAGATGAAGATGAAGATCCAGAAGAGTAATCGGGCTTACACCGCCGCGATAATCTTAATCTCTACCTTATATTCCGGCTTCATCAGCGTGGCCTGGACGGTACAGCGTACAGGCGCGTGACCCGCCACCACCCATGCATCCCAGGCTTTGTTCATCGCCGCGAAATCATCTTTGTTTGCCAGGAAAATCGTCGCATCCAGAATGCGGGATTTGTCGCTGCCCTGTTTTTCCAGCACCGCGTCAATCTGCGCCAGGGTGTTAGCCGTCTGCTCGAACGCATCCGCATCCAGGTTAGCCGGTACGCCGGTGTAGTAGAGCGTCTGGTTATGGATCACCACATCAGACCAGCGTGCTTCGGCATCAATGCGCACAATTGTCATAAACGTTTCCTCGTTATTTTTCGTCGTCAGGCGGCAAGACTGCCATATTGTTCTCCTGTCGTCACTATTTGGGGTGGCACAGGAGAGGTTGGGCTGACATAATCCCTGTGCAAAAATACAGTGAGAGAGCACCGTGGCAGACGATTTTTCCCCTGAAGGTCAATTAGCGCAGGCTATTCCCGGCTTCAAGCCCCGTGAACCTCAGCGCCAGATGGCGCACGCCGTTGCACGCGCCATCGATAAGGCTCAGCCGCTGGTGGTCGAAGCCGGAACCGGCACGGGTAAAACGTATGCTTACCTTGCTCCGGCGCTGCGCGCGAAGAAGAAGGTGATTATTTCCACCGGTTCGAAGGCGCTGCAGGATCAGCTCTACAGCCGCGATTTGCCCACGGTGGCGAAAGCGCTGAAATACAAGGGGCGTCTGGCCCTGCTGAAGGGGCGCTCCAACTATCTCTGCCTGGAACGTCTTGAGCAGCAGGCGCTGGCGGGCGGTGACCTGCCGGTGCAAACCCTCAGCGACGTCATTATCCTTCGCGCCTGGGCGAACCAGACCGAAGAGGGCGATATCAGCACCTGCGCGAGCGTGCCGGAAGACTCGCCTGCCTGGCCGCTGGTGACAAGCACCAACGACAACTGCCTCGGCAGCGACTGCCCGCTGTATAAAGACTGCTTTGTAGTGAAAGCGCGCAAAACGGCGATGGACGCGGATGTGGTGGTGGTGAACCACCATCTGTTCCTCGCGGATATGGTCGTCAAGGACAGCGGTTTCGGCGAGCTGATCCCGGAGGCGGACGTGATGATCTTCGACGAAGCCCACCAGCTTCCGGACATTGCCAGCCAGTACTTCGGTCAGTCGCTTTCCAGCCGCCAGCTTCAGGATCTGGCGAAAGATTTCACCATCGCTTACCGGACCGAACTCAAAGATACCCAGCAGCTGCAGAAGTGCGCCGACCGTCTTGCCCAAAGCGCGCAGGATTTCCGCTTACAGCTTGGTGAGCCGGGCTATCGCGGTAACCTGCGCGAGCTGCTGGCGGACAAAAACATCCAGCGCGCGCTGTTGCTGCTCGATGATGCCCTCGAACTCTGCTACGACGTGGCAAAACTGTCGCTTGGCCGTTCCGCGCTGCTGGATGCGGCCTTCGAACGCGCCACGCTCTATCGCGGGCGGCTCAAACGGCTGAAAGAGATTAACCAGCCGGGGTTCAGCTACTGGTATGAGTGCACCTCGCGGCATTTCACCCTGGCGCTCACGCCGCTGACGGTAGCGGATAAGTTTAAAGAGGTGATGGCGCAAAAACCGGGAAGCTGGATCTTCACCTCGGCAACCCTGTCGGTGAATGACGATCTGCATCACTTCACGGAACGTCTTGGCATTGAGGATGCGGAATCGCTGCTCCTGCCGAGCCCGTTCGATTACGAAAAACAGGCGCTGCTTTGCGTGCCTCGTAATCTGCCGCTGCCGAACCAGCCGGGGGCGGCGCGCCACCTGGCCGCGATGTTAAAACCGATGATCGAGGCCAACAACGGCCGCTGCTTTATGCTCTGCACCTCTCACGCCATGATGCGTGACCTCGCCGAGCAGTTCCGCGCCACCATGACGCTGCCGGTGCTGCTGCAGGGTGAAACCAGTAAAGGCCAGCTGTTACAGCAGTTTGTCAGCGCCGGAAATGCCCTGCTGGTGGCAACCAGCAGCTTCTGGGAAGGGGTGGACGTGCGCGGCGATACGCTCTCGCTGGTAATTATTGATAAGCTGCCGTTTACCTCTCCGGACGATCCGCTGCTGAAGGCGCGCATGGAAGACTGCCGTCTGCGCGGGGGCGATCCTTTCGATGAGGTACAGCTGCCGGATGCGGTGATTACGCTCAAGCAGGGGGTAGGGCGATTGATCCGCGACGTTACCGATCGCGGGGTGCTGGTCATTTGCGATAACCGGCTGGTGATGCGCCCTTACGGAGCGACCTTCCTTGCCAGCCTGCCGCCCGCACCGCGGACGCGGGACATAAAACGCGCGGTGCGTTTCCTGGCAAACCCAACGGCGGAGTAATTTACCCCGGAGTGTGCTAAGATGCGCGCCATTTTGTGACTGACCCTTGCGAGAGCGCGACGACTGATGCGAATTCTGGCTATTGATACCGCGACAGAGGCTTGCTCTGTCGCTCTGTTGAACGACGGTGCTGTTTCTGCTCATTTCGAAGAGTGCCCACGGGAACACACCCAACGCATTCTGCCCCTGGTAAAAGCCATTTTAACCCAGGGCAACACCTCCTTAACCGACCTCGATGCGCTGGCCTTTGGCCGTGGCCCCGGCAGCTTTACGGGCGTACGTATCGGGATTGGCATTGCGCAGGGGCTGGCGCTGGGCGCCGAACTGCCGATGATCGGCGTCTCTACGCTTGCCACCATGGCGCAGGGCGCATGGCGCATGACCGGGGCAACGCGCGTGCTGGCCGCGATTGATGCCCGCATGGGCGAAGTTTACTGGGCCGAATACACCCGCGACGAGCAGGGCGTGTGGCACGGCGAAGAGACGGAAGCCGTGCTCAAGCCGGAAGCGGTCACTGAGCGGCTGCAGCAGCTCTCCGGCGAGTGGGCAACCGTCGGCACCGGCTGGCCGGCGTGGCCAGACATGGCAAACGACACCGGGGTGACGCTGGTGGACGGCAACATGCTGCTGCCGGCTGCGGAAGACATGCTTCCGATTGCCTGCCAGCTGCTCGCGGCAGGAAAAACCGTTGCCGTTGAACACGCGGAGCCGGTTTATTTGCGAAACACCGTTGCGTGGAAGAAACTTCCGGGCCGCGAGTGAATCTCAGTAACAGGAACTGAGAAAAAGGAGTCGCATCATGGCGGTTCAGACTAAAGTAGTACGCCTTATTATGGCAGGCGCGGTTGCCATAGCACTGAGCGGATGCGTTTCCGTTCCTGATGCGATTAAGGGCAGCAGCCCGACGCCACAGCAGGATCTGGTTCGGGTGATGAATGCGCCTGAGCTGTACGTCGGCCAGGAAGCGCGCTTTGGCGGTAAGGTCATCGACGTACAAAACCAGCAGGGGAAAACCCGCCTGGAGATCGCGACCGTTCCGCTGGACAGCGGCGCGCGGCCGGTACTGGGTGAGGCCTCTCGCGGGCGTATCTATGCGGACGTCAGCGGTTTCCTCGATCCGGTCGATTTTCGCGGGCAGCTGGTGACCGTCGTCGGGCCGATTACCGGCGCCGTGCAGGGCAAAATCGGCAGCACGCCGTATAAATTTATGACCATGCAGGTCAACGGGTATAAACGCTGGCGGCTGGCACAGCAGGTGATCATGCCGCCTCAGCCGATGGATCCGTGGATGTGGGGTCCACATCCTTATCGTTACGGCTACCCGGGCTGGGGCTGGTATAACCCGGGTCCTGCACAGGTTCAGACGATCGTTACTGAGTAACTTACTGTTATTGTTAGAAAAGAGACAGCGGCTCAGCCGCTGTCTCTGTTTTTTTACGGATAAAACGAAAAAAAAGAGTGACGCGCTTCGCAACCTTAAATCTGAACAATTAATAAACTGGTACGCTGAGTTAATATAATGTTAACAAACTGTTTATTATCGGGGTTGTGATGACGACGAACACTCATTTCAGAGGTGATGCATTGAAGAAGGTTTGGCTTAACCGTTATCCCGCAGATGTTCCTGCTGAGATCAATCCTGACCGTTATCAATCCCTGGTGGAATTATTTGAACACTCGGTAAGGCGCTACGCGGACCAGCCCGCATTCGTGAATATGGGCGAGGTCATGACGTTCCGTAAGCTGGAGGAGCGTAGCCGGGCGTTTGCGGCGTATCTGCAGGAAGGGTTGGGGCTGCAAAAAGGGGACCGCGTCGCGCTGATGATGCCGAACCTGCTGCAATACCCGGTGGCGTTGTTCGGTATCCTGCGAGCCGGGATGATTGTCGTCAACGTTAACCCGCTGTACACCCCGCGCGAGCTGGAGCATCAGCTGAACGACAGCGGCGCGGCCGCGATTGTCATTGTGTCCAACTTCGCCCATACGCTGGAAAAAGTGGTCGACAAAACCCAGGTTAAACACGTCATCCTGACGCGCATGGGGGATCAACTCTCCACCGCCAAAGGCACGCTGGTTAACTTTGTCGTTAAATACGTCAAGCGCCTGGTGCCAAAATACCACCTGCCGGACGCCATCTCCTTCCGCCGCGCGCTGCATGCGGGCTACCGTATGCAGTATGTTAAACCCGAAGTGGTGGCGGAAGATCTTGCGTTTCTGCAATACACGGGCGGGACTACCGGCGTCGCCAAAGGGGCCATGCTTACCCACCGTAATATGCTGGCAAACCTTGAACAGGTGAACGCCACCTACGGGCCGCTTCTGCATCCGGGCAAAGAGGTTGTGATCACCGCGCTTCCGCTGTATCACATCTTTGCGCTGACCATGAACTGCCTGCTGTTTATTGAACTGGGTGGTCAGAACATCCTCATCACCAACCCGCGCGATATCCCGGGCCTGGTGAAAGAGCTGGCGAAATACCCGTTCACCGCCATGACGGGGGTGAACACCCTGTTTAACGCGCTGCTTAATAACAAAGAGTTCCAGCAGCTGGATTTCTCCACGCTGCATCTCTCTGCGGGCGGCGGCATGCCGGTTCAACAGGCGGTCGCCGAGCGCTGGGTGAAGCTCACCGGTCAGTATTTGCTGGAAGGCTATGGGCTGACGGAATGTGCTCCGCTGGTCAGCGTGAACCCACACGATATCGACTATCACAGTGGAAGCATTGGTCTGCCGGTTCCTTCCACCGAGGCCAAACTGGTCGATGATAACGATAACGAAGTCGCGCCGGGCGAGCCGGGTGAGCTTTGCGTCAGAGGTCCGCAGGTGATGCTGGGTTACTGGCAGCGTCCCGATGCGACCGACGAAATCATCAAAGACGGCTGGCTGCACACCGGTGATATTGCGGTAATGGATGACGAGGGCTTCCTGCGCATCGTCGATCGCAAGAAAGACATGATCCTGGTCTCCGGCTTCAACGTCTATCCGAATGAGATCGAAGACGTGGTTATGCAGCACAGCGGCGTACTCGAGGTGGCGGCGGTCGGCGTCCCTTCCGGCAGCAGCGGTGAAGCGGTTAAAATATTTGTGGTCAAGAAAGATCCTTCCCTGACGGAGGAGGCGCTGGTAACGTTTTGCCGTCGTCAGCTGACGGGCTACAAGGTGCCGAAGCTGGTTGAATTCCGCGATGAGCTGCCGAAATCCAACGTCGGAAAGATATTACGACGAGAATTACGTGACGAAGCCCGTGGCAAAGTAGACAATAAGGCCTGAGCTTCACGCTAATCGCCCAGACGCCGGTTAAGCCGGCGTTTTTTATGGGCGCAAACAAAAGAGAACCCGTTTTGAATTACCAGATGATCACGACCAACGACGAGCTGGCTTCGCTGTGCGAAGTGACGCGCGACTTTCCTGCCATTGCCCTGGATACCGAGTTTGTCCGTACCCGGACCTATTATCCGCAGCTGGGTTTGATTCAGATGTACGACGGTAAACACGTGTCGCTGATTGACCCTCTCGGCATTACCGACTGGACGCCGATGCGTGACCTGCTGCTCGATACCGCCGTGACGAAATACCTGCACGCAGGCAGTGAGGATCTGGAAGTCTTTCTGAACACCTTTGGCATCATGCCCCAGCCGCTGATTGACACGCAGATCCTCGCGGCATTCAGCAATCGTCCGCTCTCATGGGGCTTTGCTGCCATGGTGGAGGAGTATACGGGCCTTACGCTGGATAAAAGCGAATCCCGTACCGACTGGCTGGCACGCCCGCTTACCGAGCGTCAGCTGGAATATGCGGCGGCAGACGTGTTTTACCTGTTGCCGATTGCCGGACAGCTGATGAAAGAGGCAGAAGCCTCCGGCTGGCTCACTGCTGCGCTGGACGAGTGCCGTATGACCCAGCAGCGTCGTCAGGAAGTGGTTGACCCGAAAGAGGCCTGGCGCGATATCAGCAACGCCTGGCAGCTGCGTACGCGTCAGCTGGCATGCCTGCAGCTGCTGGCAGACTGGCGCTTGCGTAAAGCGCGCGAGCGCGATCTGGCCGTTAACTTTGTGGTTCGCGAAGAGCATCTCTGGGCAGTCGCGCGCTATATGCCGGGCAGCCTGGGCGAGCTGGACAGCATTGGCCTTTCGGGCAGCGAGATCCGCTTCCACGGTAAAACCCTGCTGGCGCTGGTCGCCAAAGCGCAGGAGCTGCCGGAAGATGCGCTGCCGGAACCGCTGCTGAACCTGATGGACATGCCGGGCTATCGCAAAGCGTTTAAGGATATCAAAGCGCTGGTGCAGGCAGCTGCAACGGAAAGCAAGCTGAGTGCGGAACTGCTCGCCTCACGTCGTCAGATTAACCAGCTGCTGAACTGGCACTGGAAGCTGAAGCCGCAGAATGGCGTGCCGGAGATGATGGCAGGCTGGCGCGGGGAATTGATGGCCGATCGCCTGAATACGCTGCTGGACGGTTATCCGCGATAAAAAATATGCCGGGCGATATACCCGGCATATTTCCCCGGTGGCGCTGCGCTTACCGGGGCGACGAAAACACAAACCTACGGACGCGACTCTTCCGCTTCCGGGAGCGTAACGTTCAGCTCCAGAATCGAAATATCCCCGTCTTTTTGTTCCAGCTGCACCGTGACCATCTCCGGGTCAATCTGCACATACTTACAGATCACTTCCAGGATGTCCTTGCGCAGCTGCGGCAGGTAGTGAGGCTCGGCGTCGCTACGACGACGCTCCGCAACGATAATTTGCAGACGTTCTTTTGCGATGTTGGCGGTGTTCTTTTTCCGCGAGAGAAAAAAGTCCAGTAATGCCATAACTTATCCTCCGAACAGGCGTTTGAGGAAACCTTTCTTCTCTTCTTCAATGAAGCGGAAAGGACGTTCTTCTCCCAGCAGACGGTCAACGGTATCGGCGTAAGCTTTACCTGCATCTGCCATTGTATCAAGGATCACTGGCTCGCCCTGGTTAGAGGCGCGTAACACGGACTGATCTTCCGGGATAACGCCCACCAGCTTAATGCGCAGGATCTCCAGCACGTCTTCCATGCTCAGCATGTCACCTTTGTTCACGCGGCCCGGATTGTAGCGGGTGAGCAGCAGGTGTTCTTTAATCGGGTCTTCGCCATTTTCCGCACGACGGGATTTAGAAGCGAGGATGCCCAGAATGCGGTCTGAGTCACGCACGGATGAAACTTCAGGGTTGGTGGTGATGATCGCTTCATCAGCGAAGTAGAGCGCCATCAGGGCACCGGTTTCGATGCCCGCAGGGGAGTCGCAGACAATGAAGTCGAAATCCATTTTTTTCAGATCGTCGAGCACCTTTTCCACGCCTTCACGGGTCAGGGCGTCTTTGTCACGCGTCTGAGAAGCCGGGAGAATGTAGAGGTTCTCGGTGCGCTTGTCTTTGATCATCGCCTGGTTAAGCGTGGCATCGCCCTGAATGACGTTTACGAAGTCATACACGACGCGACGCTCACATCCCATGATGAGGTCGAGGTTACGCAGACCGATATCGAAGTCGATAACGATGGTTTTCTTTCCCTTCTGGGCCAAACCAGTAGCGATGGCCGCGCTGGAGGTGGTCTTGCCAACGCCTCCTTTACCCGAAGTAACAACAATAATGCGTGCCATAGAAATTCCTTGTTAAAAAGGGATCAATTCAACGGTTGAACGGTCAACGCGTCGTCTGCCAGAAGCAGGCGAGCCGCTTTGCCATAAAATTCGGCTGGGATCTTGTCGCTCAGCCAATATTCACCTGCGATGGACACCAGTTCCGCCGTCAGGTGAGTACAAAATATTTGCGCATCTCGATCGCCACTTGCACCTGCGAGCGCACGTCCACGCATCATACCGTATACGTGAATATTGCCATCTGCAATCAGCTCAGCGCCAGCACTGACGTGGCTTGTAACAATCAGATCACAGTTTGGTGCATAAATGCGCTGACCGGAACGAACCGGCACATCAATCATTCGCGTTTTTGTGACGGTAGTAACGTTTTGCACCGCAGGAGGGGGCGTTTGCACGGCAACGGGTGCCGCTCGCGAGGCTTTTTCTTTGCCCTCATTCAGAAGGGGCAGCCCCGCACGCTCAATTTCCGCTTTCAGCTCAGTATCTTTGCAGCCGCTGATGCCCACGATACGCAGTCCGGTCGAGGAGACGGCCTGCTGGAGAAGTTTCCAGTTAACCGGAGCCTCAAGACCGCTGACGTTGATAACAACAGGGGCGTGCTTCAGAAAGGCGGGAGCCTGGGCGATTTTGTCTTCTAACGCCTGACGAATAACCTCGGGTTTTGCATCATGCAAATGTACCACTGATAAGGTGAAGCTACTGCCTTTAAGCTCGATGGGCGTGTTTGACATCCTGGCCTTACTCAATTTGCTATTAACCGCAACCACTCGCTGCGATATTCCGAAGAGTATCAGGCATGTTATAGTCAGGAGTATATTGAGGCAAGCAACCACCCATTAATTCAGAGTAAAAACATGTTTTGTGTGATCTACAGAAGTACAAGCCGTGACCAGACCTATCTTTATGTCGAAAAGAAAGACGATTTTTCACGCGTGCCTGAAGAATTAATGAAGAACTTTGGCCGACCACAGCTGGCGATGCTGCTGCCGCTCGATGGTCGTAAGAAACTGATTAACGCCGATCTGGATAAAGTGAAAACGGCCTTAGCCGAGCAAGGCTATTATTTACAGCTTCCACCGCCACCCGAGAATTTATTAAAACAGCATCTTGAGGCGAACGGTAAAAAATAGTCTCAACTGTTTTTGGGCACAACACATCAACCGTTTAGGGGTCGACCATGTATCAACATCATAACTGGCAAGGTGCATTACTGGATTATCCCGTCAGCAAAGTGGTTTGCGTGGGCAGCAACTACGCAAAACATATTCAGGAGATGGGCAGCGCGATGCCAGAAGAACCGGTCCTGTTTATTAAGCCTGAAACGGCGCTTTGCGATATCCGCCAGCCGCTGGCGCTGCCCCAGGGGCTGGGTTCGGTGCATCACGAAGTTGAACTTGCCGTGCTGATCGGCGCGACGCTGCGCCAGGCCTCAGAAGAACATGTTAAAAAAGCGATTGCCGGATACGGCGTGGCGCTGGATCTGACCCTGCGTGACGTTCAAGGTAAAATGAAGAAAGCAGGGCAGCCGTGGGAAAAAGCCAAAGGGTTTGATAATTCCTGCCCGATTTCGGCGTTTGTGCCGGTGAGCGAATTTACCGGCGATCCGCAGGACACGCCGCTCAGCCTCAAGGTTAACGGTGAGATCCGCCAGCAGGGCACCACGGCAGACATGATCCATAAGATTGTGCCGCTGATCGCCTACATGAGTCGCTTCTTTACCCTGAAGCCGGGCGATGTGATCCTGACCGGAACCCCAGAAGGCGTTGGCCCGCTACTCAGCGGTGACGAGCTTGAGGTCGGTTTCAACGGCCTGTCGCTGAAAACCCGCGTGCTGTAACCCCATCTTGCCGCCTGAAGAGGGCGGCAAAACTTGCAACAACGTGCCAGACTCGTTATAAGGTGCGCTTTCTTTTGACGTGTGGACATCCTGATGAACGACATCCCTTTCTGGCAAAGCAAAACTCTCGACGACATGACTGACGCGGAATGGGAATCATTGTGCGACGGCTGCGGGCAGTGCTGCCTGCACAAGCTGATGGATGAAGATACGGACGAAATCTACTTCACCAACGTTGCCTGCAAGCAGTTAAACATTAAAACCTGCCAGTGCCGCAACTATGAGCGCCGGTTTGAATTTGAGCCTGACTGCATCAAGTTAACCCGGGATAATCTGCCGACGTTTGAATGGCTGCCGCATACCTGCGCGTATCGCCTGCTGGCGGAAGGGAAAGGTCTGCCTGACTGGCATCCGCTGTTAACCGGTTCAAAAGCGGCGATGCACGGTGAACGTATTTCTGTGCGCCACATTGCGGTGAAAGAGTCCGAGGTGCAGGACTGGGAAGATCACATCATGAACCACCCGACCCGTTGAGATTAAAAAAACCGCCGAGGCGGGTTTTTTTGTGCTTGTGCGGCCTGATGCCCTCACCCCAACCCTCTCCCGTGGGAGAGGGCGCAAACGCTAAAAACGGCAACCTTGGTTGCCGTTTTGCGTTTACCTTCCGAACAAATCGCGTTTCTTCGGTTTGAACGGCTGGGCAATCAGCACCAGCAGCGCCACGACGAAGTAGGCGGCAAAAATGCCCACCAGCCACTGCGGCATCTCCAGCGTCAGGAATTCCCACTGGCGAACGGAGCAGTCACCGGATGCGACAAACACCTGCGGCAGCCATTTGTCCAGCGGCAGCCAGCTTGGGAAGCGGGCGGCAAAATCACAGGTCATAAACGGTGACGGATGCAATTGCATCATGGTGTGCTGCCAGGAGAGTTCAATTCCTTTCCAGGCGCTGTAGATCCAGATGGCAATACCGGCATAGCGAAGCGGCGATTTTGGGGCAATCGCACCCACCAGGCCCGCACCCATAATGCCGAACAGCGCGCTGCGTTCGTAAATACACAGTACGCAAGGTTTCAGTCCCATTACATGCTGGAACCACAGCGCGACCATTTCCAGCGCAAAGGCGGTCAGGGCCATTAACAACCACGCTCCGCGACCGCGGGAGCACTGGTTTAAAAATCTCAACATAATCATTTCCCTGGAACATGCTTAGAAAGCGCAGTGTAAACGAATTCGTTTTTCGCGCCACCTGTACCTGGCGAAATAAAACGTAATTGGATGTTTATCGTGCGAAAAGGCAAACGGGCAGCGAACTGCCCGAGATGCATAGTTTACTGCGCCGCAAGTATACCCGCTTGTACCAGCCATTGCGTACAGGGAATGAGGGTAATTTTGACGCAAAGCAATCCGACGATCGTGAGCACCAGCGTATAGGGCAGCGCCATCCATACCATCCTGCCATAAGAAAGACGTATGAGCGGCGCGAGGGCGGAGGTCAGCAGGAACAGGAAGGCGGCCTGGCCATTTGGCGTCGCCACCGACGGCAGGTTGGTTCCGGTATTGATCGCCACGGCCAGCAGCTCAAACTGTCCGGCGCTGATAACGCCTTGCTCCATAGCGGCTTTGGCCTCGTTGATGTAGACCGTCCCGACGAAGACGTTATCTGAGATCGACGAGAGCAGGCCGTTAAACAGGTAAAACAGCGAGAGCTGAGCATCCGGTGAGGCCTGTAATACAAAGGCAATAATCGGCGCGAACAGGTGCTGGTCGATAATCACCGCCACGACGGCAAAGAACACCGCCAGCAGGGCGGTAAACGGCAGGGCTTCGGTAAACGCCTTGCCGATGGCATGTTCGTCCGTCACGCCGGTAAAGGTGGTGGCGAGAATAATGACTGACAGGCCAATCAGCCCCACTTCGGCAAGATGGAACGCCAGCGCCGCGATAAGCCAGACGCCGATGATCCCCTGAGCAATCAGTCGTAGCGTCTCCTGGCGTGTCCGCTGGCTTCGGCTCTGCACATCGAATTTATGCAGCTCCTGACGAACCGGCTCCGGGAGCTGCGCCCCGTAGCCAAAGAGGTGAAACTTCTCCACCAGCAGACAAGTCGCCAGCCCGCAGATCAGCACCGGTACGCTCACCGGTGCCATTCTCAGGAAGAAATCACCGAAGTTCCAGCCCGCCGCTTTGGCAATGATCAGGTTTTGCGGCTCGCCGACCATGGTCATCACGCCGCCCAGCGCGGTACCCACGCCGGCATGCATCATCAGGCTGCGCAGAAACGCGCGGAATTGTTCCAGCACGTCACGGTTATGCGCCTCAACGTGGCTGTCATCCTGCAGGTCCTCATTTGGGCGAGAGGAGGCCACGCGGTGATAAATTCCGTAAAACCCAACCGCGACGCTGATCACTACCGCAACGACCGTCAGCGCATCCAGGAACGCCGACAGGAAGGCGGCGGCAAGGCAAAACGCCAGCGAGAGGAACATTTTCGACGGAATGCTGAGCAGCAGGCGCGTGAAGATGAACAGCAGCAGCTGTTTCATAAAGTAGATACCCGCCACCATAAAGATCAGCAGCAGAAGCACTTCGAGATTAGACGCCAGCTCTGCTTTGACATGCC
Source organism: Enterobacter sp. DNB-S2 (assembly GCF_019443845.1). Lineage (NCBI taxonomy): Bacteria > Pseudomonadati > Pseudomonadota > Gammaproteobacteria > Enterobacterales > Enterobacteriaceae > Enterobacter > Enterobacter sp. DNB-S2. Next base: position 3,356,843 of record NZ_CP050520.1, on the reverse strand, counting down.
CGGCGCTGGTCATACCGATGACGACGGCTTCAAACGCCAGCAATCCGCCCGGCAGAAGGGGATAACATTTCAGCGCCATGGCCAGGGTGAAGATAAACTCCGCCACCAGCAGCCAGCCGGCGATAAAGGGATTCACGCTAAAAATGATGGGATTAACGACCAGGAAAACCAGCAGTATCAGCTTATACCAGTCAGGAGACTGACCTAAAAAATTGCGCCATAGCGCGCGCCCAAAAGAAATTTCCACAACAGACGTCCTTCCCGTCAAGTAAGACAAAACATCAGTATACGCAAAAATCGCGGCCTGGAGGCGGATAAGGCTGCATTGTAAATTTCACAAAAATGAAACGGCGATCCCTCTTTTCTCTCTTTGCCGCGCTACCTGCCACTGCGTGCCTCTGGTATGATGAGTCCAATTTGCTAAAGCTGTGTAATGGAAATCTCACTATGGTCATTAAGGCGCAGAGCCCGGCGGGTTTCGCGGAAGAGTACATCATCGAAAGCATCTGGAATAATCGTTTCCCTGCGGGGTCCATTCTTCCGGCTGAACGCGAACTCTCTGAACTGATTGGCGTCACTCGCACCACGCTGCGTGAAGTGCTTCAGCGGCTGGCGCGCGATGGCTGGTTGACGATCCAGCACGGTAAGCCTACGAAAGTGAACAACTTCTGGGAAACGTCCGGGCTGAACATTCTTGAAACGCTGGCGCGTCTTGACCATGAAAGCGTGCCGCAGCTCATTGATAATCTCCTCTCCGTTCGCACCAACATCGCGACGATTTTTATTCGTACCGCTTTCCGTCAGCATCCGGAAGACGCCCTTGCGGTGCTGGCCAGCGCGAACGAGGTGGAAGATCACGCCGATGCTTTTGCCACCCTCGATTACAACGTGTTCCGCGGCCTGGCGTTTGCCTCCGGCAACCCGGTGTATGGCCTGATCCTCAACGGTATGAAAGGGCTTTACACCCGCATTGGCCGCCACTACTTTGCCAATCCGGAAGCGCGTAGCCTGGCGCTGGGCTTCTACCACAAGCTGAGCAAGCTCTGTACCGAAGGTCTGCACGATCAGGTTTATGAGACGGTGCGCCGCTACGGTCACGATTCCGGTGAAATCTGGCACCGTATGCAGAAAACGCTGCCGGGTGATTTAGCGATTCAGACCCGCTAAAAGAAAAAACCTCTCGTATGAGAGGTTTTTTTTCGCCGGGTGGCGGCTACGCCTTACCCGACCTACGGGGTTTATAGGCCCGGTAAGCGTAGCGCCACCGGGCAAAAGCGTCACTACAGCGTATTCAACCGCGCCGGGCAACGTTCCAGCAGCTCGACGCTCCCGTCTTCATTCTGCTGCTCCAGCTGCACGTCAAAGCCCCACAGGCGATGAACGTGCTTCAGCACTTCTTTACGCCCTTTATCCAGCGGCGCGCGATTGTGCGGGATATAGCGCAGCGTCAGGGAGCGGTCACCGCGCAAATCGACGTTCCATACCTGAATATTCGGCTCAAGGTTGCTCAGGTTGTACTGGGAAGAGAGGCGAGAGCGGATCTCACGGTATCCCTCTTCGTTATGGATTGCGGAGATCTCCAGATAGTTGTTGCGGTCATCGTCCAGCACGGTGAAGAAGCGGAAATCACGCATGATCTTCGGCGACATAAACTGGCTGATGAAGCTCTCGTCCTTAAAGTCGCGCATCGCAAAGTGCAGCGTTTCCAGCCAGTCAGAACCGGCGATATCCGGGAACCAGTACTTGTCTTCTTCCGTCGGCGACTGGCAGATGCGCTTAATGTCCTGGAACATGGCGAAGCCAAGCGCATACGGGTTTATTCCGCTGTACCACGGGCTGTTGTAGGGCGGCTGGAACACCACGTTGGTATGGCTATGGAGGAATTCCATCATGAACCGCTCGGTCACTTTTCCCTCGTCGTACAGATGGTTAAGAATGGTGTAGTGCCAGAAGGTCGCCCAGCCTTCGTTCATGACCTGCGTCTGCTTTTGCGGGTAAAAATACTGGCTCACCTTGCGCACGATGCGCAGGATCTCACGCTGCCACGGCTCCAGCAGCGGGGCGTTCTTCTCCATAAAATAGAGCAGGTTTTCCTGCGGCTCGGACGGATAGCGACGCGCTTCGGCGATCGTTTTTTCCTCCTCACGCTTCGGCAGGGTACGCCACAGCATGTTCACCTGGCTTTGCAGGTACTCTTCGCGGCTCTTCTGCCGGGCTTTCTCCTCCTGCAGGGAGATTTTCTGCGGACGTTTGTAGCGGTCCACGCCGTAGTTCATCAGCGCGTGGCAGGAGTCGAGCAGTTTTTCCACTTCGTCCACGCCGTAGCGCTCTTCGCAGTCGGTAATGTATTTACGGGCGAAGATCAGGTAATCGACGATGGAACTGGCGTCCGTCCAGCTGCGGAACAGATAGTTATTCTTGAAAAAGGAGTTGTGCCCGTAGCAGGCGTGCGCCATCACCAGCGCCTGCATGGTAATGGTGTTCTCTTCCATTAAATAGGCAATACACGGATTGGAGTTAATCACAATCTCATACGCCAGCCCCTGCTGGCCGTGCTTATACAGCCGTTCCGTTTCAATAAATTTTTTACCAAACGACCAGTGCGGATAGTTAATCGGCATCCCGACGCTGGAGTAGGCGTCCATCATCTGTTCGGACGTAATGACTTCAATCTGATGGGGATAGGTATCCAGGCGATACAGCTTTGCGACCCGGTCGATTTCGGCGAGGTAAACATCCAGCAGCTCGAAGGTCCAGTCGGGTCCATCGCTCAGACGTGTGTTGTCCTTGTTCAGGGAATCAATAGTAGCCATTAGCGCGCCCTCGTTGTGGGTGCTCTCTCTGTCTGGAGAGCCTCCTTTCAAGCATAGATCAACGTGTTAAAAAGCGTGCTGGGGTAGAAATTTTTTCTTTGCGATTTCGCGTTTTTGATACGGCAAAAAAACGGTATGTCTCAGCATATTATGCTGGTTAAAAATAACGCGCAGCAGGAGATCCCAAATTAGCACTATCCCCTGATGCTGGGGGATGTGTGAGGTAAGTCACCATAAAAAAGTCGTATGTTGAATAATATTTTCAACTAGGTTATCAATCTGTAATTAGAAGATTGTTCTTTTGCACATAATGGAGTGGCTATGCGTGTTGTCATACTGGGAAGTGGTGTCGTTGGGGTAACCAGCGCCTGGTATTTAAGTCAGGCGGGACATGACGTAACCGTTATCGATCGTGAATCCGGTCCCGCGCTTGAAACCAGCGCGGCGAACGCCGGGCAAATCTCTCCGGGGTATGCGGCGCCGTGGGCTGCGCCGGGCGTTCCGCTGAAAGCGATTAAATGGATGTTCCAGCGTCATGCGCCGCTGGCCATCAGCCTTGACGGCACGCAGTTCCAGCTGAAGTGGATGTGGCAGATGCTGCGCAACTGCGACACCCGCCACTACATGGAGAACAAAGGGCGCATGGTGCGCCTGGCGGAATACAGCCGCGACTGCCTGAAAGCGCTGCGCGCGTCGACGGGGATTGAGTACGAAGGCCGCCAGGGCGGGACGCTGCAGCTGTTCCGCACCGAGCAACAGTACGAGAATGCCACCCGCGATATCGCCGTGCTGGAAGATGCCGGCGTACCGTACCAGCTGCTGGAAGCCAGCCAGCTTGGTCAGGTTGAACCGGCGCTGGCGGAAGTGGCGCATAAGCTGACCGGCGGCCTGCGCCTGCCGAATGACGAAACCGGCGACTGCCAGCTCTTTACGCAACGTCTGGCGCAAATGTGCGAGCAGGCGGGGGTGAAGTTCCGTTTCAACACCTCCGTCGACAAGCTGCTGTCGGAAGGGGAAAAAATTTACGGCGTGAAGTGCGGCGACGAGGTGATCAAAGCCGATGCCTACGTGATGGCGTTTGGTTCGTACTCCACCGCCATGCTGAAAGGCATTCTCGACATTCCGGTTTATCCGCTGAAGGGCTACTCGCTGACCATCCCGGTGAAAGAAGAGAGCGGCGCCCCGGTGTCGACTATTCTGGACGAAACCTACAAAATCGCCATTACTCGCTTCGACAACCGCATTCGCGTGGGCGGCATGGCGGAGATTGTCGGCTTCAACACCGAACTGCTGCAGCCGCGTCGTGAAACGCTGGAGATGGTCGTGGGCGATCTCTTCCCGCGCGGCGGTTTTGTTGAGCAGGCGACGTTCTGGACCGGCCTGCGTCCGATGACCCCGGACGGCACGCCGATCGTAGGGCGCACGCCGTTTAAAAACCTGTGGACCAATACCGGACACGGCACGCTCGGCTGGACAATGGCCTGCGGATCGGGCCAGCTGCTGAGCGACCTGATTTCCGGGCGCACGCCGGCAATTCCGTTTGACGATTTAAGCGCCGCGCGCTATCAATCGGGGTTTACGCCTTCGCGTCCACAGCACCTGCACGGCGCGCATAGCTAAGGAGTTGTCATGTCCCGTCCTGTTCTGGCCCAGCTGAACCTGCAGGCCCTGAAGGATAATCTGCAAATTGTTCGTCGGGCGGCTCCGGGGTCGCGCGTCTGGTCGGTGGTGAAAGCGAATGCCTACGGCCACGGTATCGATCGTATCTGGAGCGCGCTGAGCGCGACCGACGGTTTTGCGCTACTGAATCTGGAAGAGGCCATTCTGCTGCGCGAGCGCGGCTGGAAAGGGCCGATTCTACTGCTGGAAGGGTTCTTCCATGCGGACGATCTGCCGCTGCTGGATAAGTACCGGCTGACCACCAGCGTGCACAGCAACTGGCAGATTAAGGCGATCCAGGATGCGAAGCTCCATGCTCCGCTGGATATCTATCTCAAGGTGAACAGCGGCATGAACCGCCTGGGCTTTCAGCCTGAGCGGGTGCATACGGTCTGGCAGCAGCTGCGCGCCATGAAAAACGTGGGCGAAATGATGCTGATGGCGCATTTTGCCGACGCGGAAAAACCCGACGGTATTGCCGATGCCATGGTCCGTATTGAGCAGGCGGCTGAAGGGCTGGATTGCCCGCGCTCGCTGTCGAACTCGGCGGCCACGCTGTGGCATCCCGAGGCGCACTATAACTGGGTGCGTCCGGGGATTGTTCTGTACGGCGCGTCTCCCTCTGGCGAGTGGCAGGATATCGCCAACAGCGGCCTGAAGCCGGTCATGACCCTGCGCAGTGAAATCATTGGCGTGCAGACGCTGAAGGCCGGGGACACGGTGGGCTACGGCAGCCGCTACCGGGCAAAGGGCGAGCAGCGGATTGGCATCGTGGCGGGCGGTTATGCCGACGGCTACCCGCGCATCGCGCCGACCGGCACGCCGGTCTGGGTCGATGGGGTTCGCACGGGAACGGTGGGCACCGTATCTATGGATATGCTGGCCGTTGACCTGACGCCATGCCCGCAGGCGGGTATTGGCTCACCCGTCGAACTGTGGGGTAACGAAGTTAAGATTGATGACGTTGCTGCCGCGGCGGGCACGGTGGGGTATGAATTGATGTGCGCGCTGGCCCCTCGAGTGCCGGTTGTGACGGTGTAACCTACGCTCGCCGGGTGGCGCTAACGCTTACCCGGCCTACGTTAGAGGGTTTTGTAGGCCGGGTAAGGCGAAACCGCCACCCGGCAAAAAAACTACTCCGCTTCCTCATCCATCGGTCTTAAACCGACTTTCCGCACCGCGTTATCTTCTTTTTCGGCAACGGTCCAGATCATCCCGGCAAACTCTACCTGATCCCCCACGACCGGGGCAGCGCCAAGCCGCTGCTGGATGATTTCGCCCAGCGTTTGCGGGTTATCACCGTCTTCAGCACCTTCATCCAGACCGTAAATCAGCGCCACATCCGCAAATTTAGCGCTGGCTTCCAGAATAAAATCGCCGAAGAAGCGCTGGTCCAGCGCCACCGGAGGCGACTGGCTGAACAGCTTGCCCAGCGCGGGCAGGTCGCGCTCGCGACCAATCACGCAGAGAATATCCCCCTCGCGCAGGCGGGTGCTGCCGGTAGGGTGCAGCAGGACATTATCGCGGAACAGGGCGGCAATGCGCGTTTCGGTCGGCATGTGCAAATCGCGCAGCGAGGCCCCCACGCACCATTTGTCGGCGCTTAGCTGATAGACGAACTGTTCCCACGGGTTCTCCGGATGAATATCGAGCCCCACGCGGGAGACCGGCCAGCCCACGGGCGGGACCACCACTTTGGCTTTTTTCGCCGCCCACCCGAGCGAGGTTCCCTGGAACAGCAGGGAAATCAGCACCACGAAGAACGCCACGTTAAAGAACAGCCGCGCGTTATCCAGACCGGCCATCATCGGGAACACCGCAAGGATAATCGGCACCGCGCCGCGCAGCCCCACCCAGCTGATAAAGACCCGCTCGCGCAGGTTGAAGCCGCGAAACGGCAGCAGGCCTGCAAATACCGACAGCGGACGGGCGAAGAAGATCATCCACGCGGAAAGCAGCAGCGCCGGAACGGCGATCGGCAGCAGGTCCGATGGCGTAACCAGCAGGCCCAGCACCAGGAACATGCCGATTTGCGCCAGCCACGCCAGGCCGTCAAAGTTCTGCAAAATGGCATGGCGGTTGCGAATAGGGCGGTTGCCCATCAGGAACCCGCAGAGATAGACGGCGAGAATGCCGCTGCCGTCCAGCGCCGTGGTGACGGCAAAAATGAGAATGCCGCCGCTCAGCGCCAGCAGGGGGTAAAGCCCCGCGGGCAGCGAGATGCGGTTGATCGTCTGCTGTAAGAGGTATCCCCCCGCCAGGCCGATGACAATCCCCAGACCGAACTGCTGCAGGATATGTAACGCAAACATCCAGCTCAGCCCGCTTTCATGCTGCTGAATCATCTCGATAAGCGTAATGGTGAGAAATACCGCCATCGGATCGTTACTACCGGATTCAATCTCAAGCGTGGAGCCAACGCGTTCGTTAAGCCCTTTTCCGCCGAGCAGGGAAAACACCGCTGCCGCATCGGTTGAGCCCACGATGGCGCCAATCAGCAAACCTTCCATGATATTGAGATGGAAAAGCCACGCGGCCATCATCCCGGTGAGGCCGGAGGTAATCAACACGCCGACCGTGGCGAGCGACAGCGCAGGCCCTAAGGCCACGCGGAAGGAGCTCGCCTGGGTGCGCATCCCGCCGTCCAGCAGGATCACCGCCAGCGCGAGGTTACTCACCATGTAGGCGAAGGGGTAGTTATCGAATGGGATACCGCCAATGCCATCAATGCCGGCCAGCATGCCGATGGCGAGGAAAATGACAAGAATAGGTATGCCGAGACGCGATGAAAATGAACTTAATAAAATACTGCTGGTTACAAGGACGGAACCCAAAATGAAAAGGCTGATTATCGCTGCGGCATCCAATGTTCTCTTACTCCCACCTCAATGTTAACGCTGTTACTAAAACCCTAACATATTAACAACGGCAACAGCGTTTTATTAAGGGGGTATAACGGCTTTTTTATGCCTTTATGACAGGATGGCCGCTGATGGTCAGCCGAGTGCCGGAATCGTTGTGGATCAGGGAGGCATGCGCCCCCAGCGCCAGGGTCACGGTTTGCTGCTCATGGCCGAAATCCAGACCGGTGATGACCGGAATATCCAGCCGCGAGCGAACGAAGTCGACCATGGTCTCCAGGGAATAACCCGCGTCATAGTCATTCGGAGCAGAGCCGCTGAAGCTGCCCAGCACAATCGCGGACTGGCGTTCAAGAATACCGGCATGATAAAGCTGCAATAGCATGCGCTCGACGCGGAACGGATGTTCGTTGATATCTTCCAGCACCAGAATGCCGTCCTCGATTTGCGGCATCCACGGCGTGCCGATGAGCGAGACCAGCATCGCCAGGTTGCCGCCCCAGAGCTGGCCTTCACATTCCCAGTGCGGTCCATTGCCTTGCCACTCCACGCTGTAGGTTGAATTGCGCAGCGCGCGCCAGAAATGTTCCACGGTAAACGCATCCAGCTCCGGTGCGCCGAAGTTACCGGCCAGCATCGGACCGCTGAAGGTGATGACGTTATGCAGGGCCAGCAGCCCAAGCTGGATGACGGTGAAATCGCTGTGGCCGCAGATCAGCAGCGGATCCTGCTGCTGGCGCAGCGCCAGCCCCTGCCAGTCAATGCTCTCCAGCAGGCGGCTCGCGCCATATCCGCCGCGCACTGCAAGCACAATCCGGTTTTCGCCCGTCAGGTTCACCAGACTATTGATATCATTCAGCCTCTGCGCTTCGGTACCGGCAAAACGCTGCTGGCGGCGGGGGATAATCGTCTGATTTTCTACCTGATGGCCAGATTCCAGCAAACGCTGAACGCCCCGCTGCGCCGCGTCCTGGTTAATGCAGTAGCCCGACGGCGCGATGAGATGAAACTGAGACATGGCAATTCCTTGCTGAATGAGAAACTAATTGTCTATATCATGCCGCTTATACGCTGCCTGCTTCAAGAGGCGGCGCACCGCGATGACCGGCTATAAGGATAGATGACGTGAAATTGAGATGGTTTGCTTTTTTGATTGTGTTGCTCGCTGGCTGTAGTTCAAAACATGATTATCAAAATCCGCCCTGGAATCCGGAAGTGCCGGTGAAACGGGCCATGCAGTGGATGCCGATCAGTGAGCAAGCCGGGAAGGCCTGGGGCGTCAGCCCGCGTCTCATCACGGCGATCATTGCGGTGGAGTCCGGCGGTAATCCCACGCTTGTCAGCAAATCTAACGCGGTGGGGCTGATGCAGCTTAAAGCGTCAACGGCGGGCAGAGAGGTTTACCGCTACATGGGGTGGAACGGCCAGCCGTCGACCAGCGAGCTGAAAAACCCGGAACGCAACATTTCAATGGGCACGGCCTATCTGAGCATTATGGAGCATGGCGTGCTGAAGGGGATTAAGGATCCAGAGGTGATGCAGTACGCGCTGGTGGTGTCTTACGTTAACGGTGCCGGCGCGTTGCTCAGAACCTTCTCCTCTGACCGCAAAGAGGCGATAGAAGAGATTAACGGCATGGACAAAGACGAATTCTTTGAACATGTGGCGAAAAATCACCCGGCACCACAGGCGCCTCGTTATATCTGGAAAGTACAGAAAGCGATGGATGCCATGTAATGCCGCAGACGGGCGGCGTTCACGCTGCCCGATTTCTTCACAGGACCTTATTTGCGCGTTCCCGCGCCTCTCGCTCCAGGGAATAGATAATACGCTGAAGCTCACGCTCCGCGCCGGGCCCGACGTTCAGGAAACGGAAGCTCAGACGCGGCGTGGTAATGGTTTCATTTTTGCTGTCCACGACGGTGCGGTCGCTGATGGCAATCAGCTGCGCATCGAAATAAAAGCGACCCCAGCCCCCCATATCCAGTTCGATTTGCGTAAACCGCATGCCCTCTACCAGCCCGTCCGGTTTCGGCGTGTCCATCAGCGCGCCCATGCCGCCCAGCGACAGATCGAAGAGGCGGAAGCGGATCTCTTTTTTGTCCGGCATTTTGGCCTTACAAAAATAGGCGGGATGGAGCGGGGCGCTGATGCGGAAATATTCACGACGCTGAACAAACCAGAGATTGGTCGGAAGCGGGGTAACAAAAGCCGGCAGTCCCTGGTATTCGCTCAGTTCCAGCCGCGACAGGACAAACTCCACTTTGGCGCCCTGCGTTTCGGCCATCACCGCGATATTCTCCGCTTTCAGCGCCGCGCGGTTTTCATACTCCTGACTGCCTAAATCAATCACCAGCCGATCCTGCGAGGCGTCAAGGATCTTGCTGATGAACTGATTATTCGACCAGCTGATGCGCAGCGGCACTTCACCTTTTTGCAGGTCGCGTAATACCCCTAATACAGCCAGCGGATTTTGCTTGAGGAACTGCTCACTGTAATGACTCACGCCGGATGGCTCCTTGATTGATGACAGACTGTCTTAGCGTTATCGGCAATCTGCAATGAAACTTAATACAAACCGGTGAGTTTTTTTTGCCTGTTTAACCAATGATAAGTCGGTGAGATGAAAATGATTTTCCGGCGATGACCTATACTTAAGTTAGCTGTGCAGAAGGTTTTCTGCGCACGCGTTAAACCTGCAAGAGGGCATCGCTATGGGTATCATCGCCTGGATTATCTTTGGTCTTATTGCTGGCGCTATCGCTAAACTGATCATGCCGGGAAACGATGGCGGCGGCTTTATTTTGACCTGTGTACTCGGGGTCGTTGGTGCGGTTGTGGGCGGCTGGCTGGCGACGATGTTTGGCTTTGGAGGCAACATAAGTGGTTTCGACCTGCACAGTTTTCTGGTCGCTGTCGTGGGTGCCATTGTGGTGCTGGGCATATTCAGGTTACTGCGACGAGCATAAATTGACGTAAACGGCTCTCTGCGGAGGGCCGTTTTTTTTGCCTGAGTATTGATTTGTTAATCTAAATGATAATAATTGTCGTTCCGTATTGCATCTAACAACAAGACGACATTATGAATACCTCACGTTTTACGCTTTGCGCTCTGGCAGGGGCCGTCACGCTGGCATTGCAGGTCCCGGCGTTCGCCGAAGAATCCACCATCGTCGTCACGGGTTCAGAGCAGGGCAGCGCGCTGCCGGCCTGGACGAACAGCGCCACCAAATCGGCCGTTGCCGAAAGTAAAACGCCGCAGGTCATCACGACCCTCTCTGCGCCGGAAATTGAAAAGCGTCACGCGAATTCGGTGAATGAAATCCTGCGCTATGCCCCGGGCGTCTCAACCGAGGTGCGGGGGAATACCTCCTACATGAGCGAATATAAAATTCGTGGCTTTACCGTTGACCAGGAGTTCTACAACGGGCTGCAGCTGCCCTATAACGTTACCGGCAATACCAAAGCGCGCATCGATCCGCTGCTGATCGACAGCGTTGATATCCTGAAAGGCCCCTCATCGGTCCTTTACGGCGGCGGTTCGCCGGGCGGGCTGGTGAATATTCAAAGTAAAAAACCGCAGCGGGAAGCCCGAACCGAAATCGGCGTTAACACCGGAAACCGTAATCTGAAAGAGGGATACCTCGATTCAACCGGGCAGATTGCCGACAGCGACTGGAACTACCGTCTGCTGGGCAAAGCCACGGAAAACGACGATCAGCCGCACACTACCCGGTATGAAAACTACCTGGTTGCGCCGTCCGTCACCTGGCAGCCCGACAGCAAAACCCGCCTTACCCTGGACGCGCTGGCGCAAAACACCCCGAGCCTGACGCCGTCTAACCCGCTGCCGCTCGCCTACCTGCACTCGAAATATGCGGGCAAGCGCGATTATGCCGGAGACGAATGGAGCGGGTTTAAGCAGCGTCAGTGGATGCTGGGCTACAGCTTTGAACATGAGTTTGACAGCGGCTGGGGCTTTAATCAGAAAGCGCGCTATTTCGACGTCGATACCCACCAGCGCAGCGTCTACGCGACAGGGACGGGAAGCGAGGCGTATCAGCTCAACCGCTTTGCCTACACCACCGATGAAGACCTTAAGAGCTTCAACATTGACAACCAGGTGACCAAAACCGTTGCCCTTGGCGACTGGAAACACCACCTGCTGGCCGGGTTTGACTATCAGAAGCTGAACTCCCATTTCCATTATCGCTACGCGTCGGCGACGCCGGGCATCGATATGCGTCATCCAGACTATTCGCAGGTCCAGGAAAGCGCGCTGGGGCTCTATACCGCCCAGAAAAACCGTCTCAGCTATCAGCAGAACGGCTATTACTTACAGGATCAGGTAGAGTTTGGCGGCCTCAACCTGCTGGGCAGCCTGCGCTACGACGATTACCGCTCCGTTACCACCAACTACCTGCAAAACGGTGATAAAGCCTGGGTATCGCAGGATCGCGTCACCAAACGCCTGGGCGCGCTTTACGCCTTCGATAACGGGATTTCGCCGTTTATCAGCTATTCAGAAGGTTTCGCGCCGGTGTCACCGCAGGGTACGCTCGTGGCGAAAGACGTCAAACCGACTACCAGCAAGCAGGTGGAAGGCGGGGTGAAATATCTGCTGGCCGACTACGCCACCACCTTTACCGCCTCGGTGTATAACATCCGGCAGAAAAATGTCGTCACCTCCGATCCGGGCTTCCTGAACTATCGTCAGACCGGGGAAGTGGAATCCAAAGGGGCAGAGCTCTCCGCCATCAGCCGTCCGACGGACAACCTGACGCTGATTGCCAACTATGCGTACACCCACGCGATCAACCGGGAAGATGACAAGTACAAAGGTAAACGTCCAACGCAGGTGCCGGAGAATGCCTTCAACCTCTGGGGGGATTACACCTTTGACAACACGCCGCTGAAAGGACTGATGCTGGGGGCTGGGGCACGCTACACCGGGCCGATGGAAATCTCTCCGGCAAACGATGCGGGTAAACTGGGCGGCACTACGCAGTACGATCTGGCGGCTTCCTACCGGATGGGTGAAATCCTGCCCTCGCTGGCAGGGCTAACGCTTAAGGCCAGCGCGCAGAACATCACCAATAAAGAGACGCTGACCTGCTACGACGCGACCAACTGCTGGATTGGGCGTGACAGGACGTATCAGTTAGGGGCGAGTTATAGTTTCTAAGGAACCAGGGGGACCCCGTCAAAAATGCGCAATCGGACTGCCCCCTCTCCCTTGAGGGTGAGGGGGAACATACGGCTCCGGTGGTCATTCCGTTCACTTTATGTTCCTTGCTACTCTGTAACGATGTGACCGGTGAACGTGCCAGGGTGGCTCAGTCGCCACCACCCTGGCAACCCGGGCTCCCGGCGGTAAATCGCCGCTTCGCGGTGCCCTCGGCGTATTCCTTCCGGCTTATCGGGGACGGGCGGAGGTAACATCCCTGTAAAGCCCGCCCTCTCGGCGCATCCATGCGCCTCGCCCCGGCCGGAAGGCAAACGCCTCAGCGATTTACAGCCGGACCATGGCATCGCTGAAAGCGTTCAGGCGTTCTGAAACAACGTTATTGCTTCCGCTCAAAACTTACTGGCTAACCTTCTCCCGGAGGGAGAGGGCCAGCACGCGCAGGCCGGGTAAGGCGTAGCCGCCACCCGGCATTACCCTTACTGCGCCGCAGCTTTCACCGGCGCAGCCTCCTCATTCGCCGCAGGCTGATTCTCCGGCACGCTGTCGCACGGTTTTGCTTTCGGACAGACCCGATCCAGCATTTTCAGCGTTACGCCGTTACTCCAGCCGAAGCCGTCCTGCAGCGGATACTCGCCGCCGCCGCCACCCGTACCGGTTGTCGACACGTCATACTTCTCGACCAGTTTCTTTTCGCGGTCGTAAGTATGCTGGACGTTCTTCAGGAAGCGCCAGGTCACGTCCATCGAGACCTTTTCTTGCCCGTAATTCTGCAGCCCTTCCGCGGCCACCCACTGCAGCGGGGCCCAGCCGTTTGGCGCATCCCACTGCTGGCCGCTATTGACGGTGGTGGTCGCAATACCGCCCGGCTTCAACAGGCGCGACGAGGTTGCCGCGGCGACTTTATCGGCCCGGTCCTGCGCCGCCGCCTTCACGTAAAGCGGGAACAGGGCTGCCGCCGTGAGCTGATTGCGTACCTTCTTGCTCTTGAGATCGTAATCCGCGTACCAGCCCTCTTTATCATTCCACAGGTGGCTCTCGATGGCTTTCTGACGCGCCGTTGCCAGCGCCTCGTATTTACTTGCGCTGGCGGCGTCGCCACTCTCCTGGCTTGCCCGCGCCAGCAGTTTTTCCATCTTGAACATCAGGGCGTTCAGGTCCACGGGGACAATGCTGGTGGTCCGGATGGTGCCGAGCTTTTGCGGATCGTCCATCCAGCGGGAGCTAAAGTCCCAGCCCGAGGCCGCAGCGGAACGCAAATCACGGTAGATCTCGGTCGCAGGCCGGTTAGGATTACTTTTGGCGGTATTCACGTCGTCAAGCCAGGACTCCGGGCGCGGGGTATCGCGGTCGTCCCAGTAGCGGTTGAGGATAGCGCCGTCGTCCAGCTTCACCACGCGTTTGTTAGCCTGCCCCGGCTGAAGGGCGTCGACGCCGTCCATCCAGTAGGCATACTCTTTCTCCATCTGCGGGCGGTACTTCTTCAGCGCATCGCTGTCGTGGGTCGCCAGCAGTTCAACCATCATTGAGAAAAACGGCGGCTGGGAGCGGCTCAGGTAATAGCTGCGGTTGCCGTTGGGAATGTGGCCGAAGGTGTCAATCTCATACGCAAAGTTATCCACCATGTCGCTGATTTTGTCCCAGTGTTCGCTCTCCGCCAGGCCCAGCATGGTGAAATAGCTGTCCCAGTAGTAGACCTCGCGGAAACGGCCGCCGGGCACAACGTAAGGTTTGGGTAACGGCAGAAGGGAATCCCATTTGTTGCTGGCTTTATCCGTGGTGCGCGTCAGCACGGGCCAGAGATCGTCGATGTGCTCACGTAAACTTTGTCCAGCAGGCGGAACATATTTTTCCCCTTCCGCAGGGAGCGTAAAGTTCATCTCGACAAAGTGGCGTAAGTCAAAGCTGGACTGCGCGTGCTGCATCCGGTAATCCGCCAGAATCATCAGCGGGTCGCTTTTGGGGACGGCATCCGCGAAGGTTTTCTGATCGGGAAACAGTTTGGCGCTTTGCACATCGTTAAACAGAGGGCCCAGCAAAATATCGGGTGAGGTTGTCTGGGCTGCGGGGCTATCGTCGGCATAACCGCAAGTCGTTACGCCGAGCAGCGCGCCTCCTAACGCAAGGGGCAAGAACGCGGGGCGTAGTGTACGAGGTCTTATCATCAGTTCGTCTCCTGTCTTCACTAAACAGCGTGACCGCTGTTGTCAATCACCTGAAAACCTTAGACGAATATTGCCCGCTTCGCGTTAATAATTGCCTGCCCGTCAGACCTCTTCCGGCGTCTGGCTGGCTTCCCGCAGCGTGCCCGGCGCATGTCCAATGATGCGCTTAAACGCCCGGCTAAATGCCGCCAGAGAGCCGTACCCCAGCCGCAGCGCGACGGTTTCAATCGGCTGATTTTCGTGGCGAATGTACTGGATGGCCAGGCGCATTCTCAGCTCGCTGAGATATTTTGCCGGGGTGGTTCCCGTCGCGGCCAGAAACCGTTCGGCGAACACGGAACGGGACGTGCCCGCTTCTTTTGCCAGATCCGCCACGCTCCAGTTCAGGCCGGGCTGCTGGTGCATGGCGTAAATGGCACGGCTCAGGCGCGGGTCGCGCAGAACCTGCACCCAGCCGGTGGCTTTACCACAGCCGCCATCAACCCAGCCGCGCACGATTAACGCCGCCACCACGTCGGCCAGACGCGCAAGGATCCCGGCGTACCCGGCCTGACGCGAAACGGATTCCCGCTCCATCGCCGCCAGCAGCGGGTGGATCTCCGGCCAGGTGGACATCAGCCGGCTGACCATCATCACTTCCGGCATTGCCTTGATCAGCGGCTGCATCCCGCCCAGCTCAAAATCCATGCATCCGCTAAAGATGATGGTGTTCTCGCTTTCCGGGCAGGGCTCGCAGGTGATGGCACACACCGAGCTGCAGATGGGCTCACTGGGAAAGGCATTGATGGGCGTAATGGTTGCCCGCTCGTCAGAGAGCAGGGCATGGGAATCACCGCAAGGAATAAAGAGGGCATCGCCGCTGCTCAGTTCGAACGTCGCACCGCTTTCCATTCGCAGCAGGGCGCTACCGTGGCTCACAAAATGAAACTGCGCCCTACCGGGCGCCTGATGGAACGCGACGCCAAACGGCGCGCTGGCCTGGATCCGCCGGTATTTCACACCTGACAGACGCATGCCGCGTAAAAGTTCGCTGATCAGATCGGGTGACTGTACGGTCATGGCGCAACTCCGGACGAATAATCAATAAGTGGAGATTATATGTCATAGATCGTCCAGGGTGAACCTTCTATGCTTTTGCGACAGTTGTCACATTTTTATAACGGGAGAAAAACAGATGAATTCATGTGTCGCGGCGAGCGAGGCGGTAGCGCCTGCAAAACCCGCCTGGCGGGCCGTCTATTCACTGGGGCTGGGGGTATTTGGTTTGATTACGGCAGAATTTCTGCCCGCCAGTCTGTTAACGCCGATGGCCGCGAGCCTGGGCGTAAGTGAGGGAATGGCCGGGCAGGCCGTCACCGCCACCGCGCTGGTGGCGCTGGTAACCGGACTGCTGATTACGCCGGCGACCAAAAGCATCGACCGCCGCTGGGTGCTGATGTTTTTCTCGGTGCTGCAAATTATCTCCAGCCTGCTGGTAGCCTTTGCGCCCAATCTGCACGTCCTGCTGATGGGCCGCCTGCTGCTGGGGATCGCCATCGGGGGATTCTGGGCGATGTCGACGGCGACCACGATGCGTCTGGTTCCGGCAGATAAAGTGCCGAAGGCGCTGGCGGTGATTTTCTCCAGCGTATCGATAGCCACGGTGGTCGCGGCGCCGCTCGGCAGCTATCTGGGCAGCCTGATCGGCTGGCGCAACGTCTTTGTTCTCTGCATTCTGCCGAGCATGCTGGCGCTGCTGTGGCAGCTCTGGGTCCTGCCGTCCATGAAGCCGGAGAGCAGTGGCAGCCTGAGTACGCTGTTCCGCGTGCTGCGTCGTCCGGGGATGATCGGCGGCATGCTGGCGACCATCCTGATCTTCAGCGGCCATTTCGCCTTCTTTACCTACCTGCGCCCGTTCCTGGAAACGGTGGGGCAGGCGAGCGTTGAGACCATTTCGCTGATCCTGCTGGGCTTTGGGCTCGCCAACTTTGTCGGCACCTCCGTTGCCGGGCATCTGCTGGCTCGTAATCTGCGCCTGACGCTGGCGCTGGTGCCGTTCGCAATGGGCGTTCTCGCGCTCACGATGGTGGCGTTTGGTCATCTGGCGATGCTGGACGGGCTCCTGGTCGCGCTGTGGGGCTTTGCATTTGGTCTGGTTCCGGTGGGCTGGTCAACCTGGCTTGCCACCACCGTTCCGGATGAAGCCGAAAGTGCAGGCGGGCTGCTGGTGGCCTCAATTCAGCTGGCAATCAGTGCCGGTGCGGCCGGGGGCGGCGCGGTATTTGACCTCAACGGCGCCAGCGGGGTATTCGCGGGCAGCGGTCTTTTGCTGGTAACGGCAATGATAATTGTGCTTATGGGCGTGAAAGTGAAAGCAGAGTGAGCCTTTTCCCTCTCCTTGGGGAGAGGGACTTAACGGTTGTTCATTGTTCTATGCTGTTGCTCTTTCATTCCAGGTGTCTTTAAACATGATATTCCCGTCGCAATATTTCCATTCAATCGATTCATAGCGGAGTTCGACTTCTTCCATATGCGCACTTGCGATACCGAGCGGGTGCAATACTGGCGAGATCCTGGTTATTTTGACGTTTTCCAGAGTGATATTGAAGTATTCGCGCTCAATACCGGCGTCATCAACTTTATACATTTTGATTAATGCAGATTTGAATGTTTTGCCTGTACATACAGCACGAAATAAATAGGGTGTGATGCGGTCTATTTCTTTTTCAAAGATAATGGGAGCATGAAGGCGCGTTCCTGTCAGTTTTCCCGTGTTGGAACTGGTGGGGATCCAGACGGAGTGATTAAACGATTTGAGTTCGGTAGAGCCCAATCTTGTAGGCATTAAACACTCGCCTGAAACGGGCGCGTTATTTTCATCAGTAAACCATATATGTGCTGGCGTAGACATTTATTGATCCTTTGTTTTGTAACGAAATGCAATGAAGTACACAACTAATACAATAATCCCAACGATTCGTAGTGCAATTTTTTCGTTTTCTATAAAACTCACTACGACAGCACCGAGAATGATGGCGAATATTCCAGTGCCATACCAAAAAAAATCATCCAGAATGTCTTGTAAGAAACTTTTTAAAAATTGTTTCAAAAATGCTTTTATCGATTGCCACATTATCGCATCATTCTATTCAGCGCATCAGCAATTTCGCTATCGGATGCAGTGTTTAAGTTAAGATAACCGGCTTTCATTATCACCGGTTCAATAAGGAAATACATCATTTCCAGCTTTTCAACATACAGCGCATGGTAAAATAACGGCTGAAATTTTTTAAGTGTATTTGCGCTGTCTGCCGCATGCTGAACTATAGCGTAAAGGTTTAATACGGTAATTACACCTCCTGTGCTCAAACCAACCTTTCTCATAAATGCACTTTTTACGGCCGCGTTCATTTTATTACCATAACAGATGTATGACGTGGCGGCATAAATCAAACCGCTCTTAGATACTTGCTTTACTGAATAGTTTGTTGTAAATGGTATTAATTTTTCGAGAATAATTTTTCTTTGAATAATGGATCTGTTCTGAAGCATCGTTTCAATATAAATCCTTACCATTCTAAAAATTACATCTCTATGCTTAACAAGCTCGGCGACTCCTGCTAAAAACCTCAAATCTTCCGAACCCAATTTTTTACAGACATCCTGATAATTATCAGTGAAGCAAGAGGTATAATAAAGCAATCGCGTGGTAGCATCACCAAGATTATTTAAATATTCGTTGGCACCGTCCTTTACTCCCGCGACGGCGCGATCGAGCCTTAATGCAAGATCTTTATCGGATCCAATTCTTTCTATAATTTCCTTGCTGTAATACATAATATGGTCCTGTTGTATGCAGGGTGTATCATGGTCTACGCTATCGTCTAAGGACAGTGATCGGACTCGCACTTTTAAACGTAAAGTAAAGAATAAACATTAACCTATTTTCTAAGTTAATTGGTGCGTTTTTATAATTGATGCGATGAATTAGAAAGAGTTAAATAAACTTGAGATTATTGAGAATTATATATTCAGCGAGGAATGGGGAGATATTACTGGATGATGACATAATTTGTAGGCCGGGTAAGCGCAAGCGCCACCCGGCATCACGGTAAGACTTACAGCCCTTTCTTATCCATCCACACCGCCAGATCCACCAGACGGTTTGAGAAGCCCCACTCGTTGTCGTACCACGCCAGGATCTTCACCATGTTCCCGCCAATCACCAGCGTGGAAAGCCCGTCGATAATCGAGGAGCGTGGGTCGCCCTGGTAATCGCTGGAGACCAGCGGTTCATCGCTATAGCCCAGAATGCCTTTCAGAGGCCCGCTGGCGGCCGCGTTGCGGAACGCGTCATTCACCTCTTCGGCGGTCACGTTTCGGCTCAGCGTTACCGTTAAATCCACAATCGACACCACCGGCACCGGCACGCGCAGGGAGTACCCGGTCAGTTTGCCGTCCAGAGAGGGGATCACTTTCCCCAGCGCTTTTGCCGCGCCGCTGGAGTAAGGCACAATCGACAGCGCCGCCGCGCGCGCGCCGCGCAGATCTTTCTCCGGCTGATCGTGCAGCGCCTGGCTGTTGGTGTAGGCATGCGTGGTATTCATCAGGCCATGCTCAATCCCGAACTGCTGATGCAGGACCTGAGCGGCCGGTGCCAGACCGTTCGTGGTGCAGCTCCCGTTACTCACCACCGCGTGACGGGCGGGATCGTACTGCTCGTGATTAACCCCCATCACAATCGTCAGGTCGTCGTTCTTCCCGGGGGCGGAAATGATGACGCGCTTAGCGCCGCCGTGGGTAATATGCACCGCCGCTTTTTCCCGCTCGGTAAAGAAGCCGGTGGCCTCAATCACCACGTCAACGCTGACGTCACGCCACGGGATATTCGCCGGATCGCGTTCGCTAAATACGGCGATCCGCTGCCCGTCTACCTGCAGCGCGCCGTCTGCCGCTTCAACCGGGGCGGGAAGCTTGCCCAGAAGGGAATCATGTTTCAGCAGGTGGGCGAGGGTTTTACTGTCCGTCAGATCGTTAATGGCCACAATCTGCAGATCCGGGTTACCCAGCGCCGCGCGCAGGAAATTACGTCCGATACGGCCGAAACCGTTAATACCGACCTTAACCATGGTGCATTCCTTATCTCTGTTGTCTGGAGTCACTGTAGGCGTCGGGCCGGTTGGCGTAAACGACAAAAAAGGATCAGATTACGCCATCTTGCGGCAGTGGAAGCGCTGGCGGTACTCGCCGGGCGTGAGGTGAAGCTGTTTCTCAAAGATGCGGCGCAGGTTAATGCTGGTGCCAAACCCGCTTTGCTCGGCAACGCGCTCAAGGGAGTCATGGGTCTGCTCAAGCAGCTGGCGGGCCGCGGCCAGCCGCGCTTCGGTCACGTAGCGGGCCGGAGAAACTCCCGCGTCGCGGGTAAACACGCGGGTGAAATTACGCGGGCTCATCGCCGCTTTCTCGGCCAGATTTTCCACGCACAGGTCGGCGGTGAGGTTTTGCAGGATCCAGGTTTGCAGTTCGCTTATCGGGCCCGATGTGCCGGGCTGCTGCAGGCTGTAACGGCTGAACTGCAGCTGGCCGCCGGGACGGCGCAGATACATCACCATATCCTGCGCCACGTCGCGGGCGAGGGTAAATCCGTAGTCGTCTTCCACCAGCGCCAGGGTCAGATCGAACCCGGAACTCACGCCGCCGGAGGTCCAGATGGGGCCATCCTGAATATACAGCGGACCGCCTTCGACGTGGATAGCCGGATACTGGGCTTGCATCGTCTCCAGCAGCCGCCAGTGGGTGGTCGCGCGACGACCGTCCAGCAGGCCGGTCTGGGCCAGCAGCATCGCGCCGCCGCAGATGGAGGCTACCCGCCGGGCGTGCGGCGCAGCGAGATGCAGCCAGTCCACCACCGCCGTGCTCTCCTGCTCGTTCATGCCGCGTCCGGTGATAATAATGGTGTCCAGCGGTTCACGCGGATCCAGCTCCGGCAGGCGATAGTCTGCCAGCAGATTCAGGCCGGACTGGCCGTGGATCACCTGGTGAGGCTGCGTGGTGGCGATGATAATCCGGTAGCGGGGCTGCGCAAGACCTTCCGGATGCAGCCGGTTGGCCTGCATCAGAATGTCGGCGATACCGGCGGCTTCAAACAGCATGCCGCCGTCGGGAACAATAATCAGGATCTTCTTCATGTCCTGAAAAGTACCTTTATCACAGAATAAGTCAAGCGACGCGTGCGCCCCACGTTTCTGGCAAAGCAAAGCGATTTAAGTTCTTTGTTATTTCAGTCGTTATCCCCGATCGTCAAAGAATTATCTCTGGCGAAACGGCGTCTGAAGGAATGAGTCAACGAAGCTCCCTCTATTTACATCCGCAACAACGCGAACAAATCCGCCACCTTGCATCGGGTTTTTTATGGCGCAGCGAACTGCCCACGTGGCTGTTGATTATCACGATTTATGCAGGCTGGTTTGCCACGCTGGCGTTCTGGCAAACGCTCGGCCTGCTGCCCGCCACGCTGCTGCTCATCGGGTTTACCGCCTGGTACATGTCCCTGCAGCATGAGCTGATCCACGGGCACCCCACGCGTTTTGCCTGGCTCAACCAGCTGTTCGGCACGCTCCCGCTGGCGGTCTGGTATCCGTATGGCCTGTACCGGGACTCCCATCTCGCCCATCATCGGCACCATAGCCTGACCCATCCGGTGGATGACCCGGAGTCATACTATTTTACCGACGAGAGCTGGGCGCGCTTTTCCCCCTGGCAGAAACGTATGATTCGGGCGCGGAATACCTTCGCCGGGCGGCTGGTGCTGGCCCCGCTGCTGGATATCCTTCAGACGCTGGGCAGCGCCGCGGCGGCGTTTCGTCACCTTCAGCTGCGGGCGATAGCGATGTGGCTGATTCACGTTTTGCTGCTGGTGGCGCTCTTCGCCTGGATGACGCGTACCGGTTTTTCACCCGTCTGGTTCGTGCTGGCCGTCAGCTATCCGGCGCTGGCGCTGACCAAGGTCCGATCGTTTTTCGAACATCGCGCGGCGGACGACCCGCTGGCGCGCTCCGTCATTAACGAGGCCGGGTTATTCTGGCGGGTACTGTTTTTGAATCTCAACTACCATTCAGTGCATCACGATCTGCCGGGCGTTCCCTGGTACGGGCTGAAGGCGATCTACCAGCAAAACCGGGAGGCGTACCAGCAGCGAAACCACGGTTTTCTCGTCAGGGGCTATGGTGAATGGCTGCGTCAGTTCTGGGTGAGACCCGTCGACGTCACCGTTCATCCCGCAAAACAACAGGGGGAAGGGTATGAGTAACCTGCTGGCGTTTCCCATGTATGCCGTGGATCGCGCCGATACCCGCGCGCTCTGGCTGGCGGTAAAGGGGCTGCTGGCCGCGCGCGGTGTGTCCGTCGATCGCGATCCCGGCTGGCCGGAGTCCGATCTGCTGAGGCACTGGCAACAGCCTGCGCTTATCCTCAGCCAGACCTGCGGTTATCCGCTGGTCACGCAGCTCCCGGACGTGCAGGTGGTCGGCTGTTTTCACTACGCGGCGCCGGGCTGCGAAGGGATCCAGTACCGCAGCTTTCTGGCGGTGCGCGAGGAGGATCGGCACCTCACGCTGGCGGATTTTCGCGGACGTCGGGCGGTCTGTAATTCCCCGGATTCTCAGTCCGGCTACAATGCGCTGCGGAAAATAGTGGTTCCCCTGGCGAGCGGCGGTCCCTTTTTCGCGCAAACGTCCTTCAGCGGCAGCCATCGCCAGTCGCTGATTGATGTGAAACGCGGGGCGGGGGATATTGCGGCCATCGACTGCGTGACCTGGGCACTGCTGCAGCGCCATGAGCCGGAACGCCTTGCGGGACTGGCGGTCATTGGCCGCACCCCGCTGACGCCGGGACTGCCGCTGATCACCTCGCCTAACACCTCGCCTGAAACGCTTAACGCCATTCGCGATGCGCTTCACGAGCTGGTGGATGCGCCGGAATACCGGGAGGTGCGCGACGCGGTGCTGATCGGCGGTTATAGCGAGGTGACGCGCGAGGCCTACGCCTCATTGTCCGCGTGATAAATCTCCTGCGCGTCGGTAAAACAGCGCAGCGCCAGCGAGGAGACGGGCTTCTGCCTGCGCATAATCAGGCCGACGGGAGCCTCAATGTTCGCGTCGGCGATGGGGATAATCCGGAAGTTGCCGTTCAGTGCCTCCAGCCCGTTGTTCAGCGGCATGACGGCGCAGCACACGCCGCTCTGAACCGCCTGAATGATCTGGAACGTCGAGTCGCTTTCGAAAACGGACGTCGGTTCGATGCCGACAGATTTAAAGCTGGCCTCCATATGCGCCCGGTAGTGCATCCCTTTGGTCAGGAACCCCAGCGGAAAATCCGTCAGGTCGTGCCACGTCAGCGCTGCCTGGCCGAGCTGGAAATGGCGGACGTCGTGCAGCAGGCCCATCTTCGTTTTTGGCAGCTGGATAATGTCAAACAGGCTGGTGTCGATGCTGTTGAGGTAGCAAATTCCCAGCTCAAGCTGATTGCGGCTGACGCCGTCAGCGATCTGCGCTGAGGACATGGAATAGAGGCTGTAGGTCAGCTCCGGGTATTTTTGCGTTAGCTGGCGAATAAAGATCATCGGATCCACGCTCGCCAGCGGCACCATCCCCAGACGTAATTCGCCCACCACCTGGCCTTTACACAGCGCGGCCTCCGCCTGTAGCCCGTCGTGCGCGGCAAGCAGGGCGCGGGCCCACGCGAGGATGCGTTCCCCCTCCGGCGTAAACCCTTCAAAGCGCTGCCCGCGCACGATCAGCACCAGCCCCAGCTCCTCTTCCAGGCTGCGGATGCGCATGGAGAGGGTCGGCTGGGTGACGTTGCACTGCGAGGCCGCTTTACCAAAGTGGCGGGTCTCATCGAGTGCGATTAAATATTTTAACTGTTTAATATCCATCATTATCTCTGCGCGAGCAGCCTTACAGCATGCGGATCTCTTTCGAGCGCAGGGTGATGCGAACCGGAACGGATTTATACGACGGCGTACCGCTGTCCTTATCCAGATAATCAAGCGGTACCAGCACGTTGGCCTCCGGGTAATAGGCGCCGACGGTGCCCGGCGCGATGCTGTACGCCACCACGGTAATGTCCTTCAAACGCTGGACGCTGCCGGGGAGGGCGGTTTCGATATCCACGCGGTCGCCGTGTTCCAGGCCTGACTGCGCCATATCGTCTTCGTTCATAAACAACACGTCGCGGCGGCCAAACACGCCGCGGTAGCGGTCGTCCAGCGCGTAAATGGTGGTGTTGTACTGGTCGTGGCTGCGCAGCGTGATTAACCGCAGAACGTGCTCACCTTCGCCGCTGGCGTTCTCGTGAACGCCGTCGAACACCGAGAACATAGCTTTTCCCGTCGCCGTTGGCCAGATGCGTTGCGTCGGCGGCAGCGGCATGCGGAAGCCGCCGGGAACGCGGATCCGCGCGTTGTAGTTCTCAAAGCCCGGAATGGTCTGCTCGATCAGATCGCGGATCCGGTCGTAATCTTCTACCAGCGTCAGCCAGTCCACGCGGGTTTCCGGCAGCGTGGCTTTCGCCATGCCGGCGACGATAGCCGGCTCCGAACGGAGCAACGGCGAGGCGGGCTTCAGCTTGCCGGACGAGGCATGCACCATCGACATGGAGTCTTCGACGGTAATGGACTGACGGCCGGTGGCCTGGAGATCCAGCTCGGTGCGGCCGAGACACGGAAAGATAAAGGTCTCTTTGCCCACCAGCAGATGGGTACGGTTGAGCTTGGTCCCGACGTGCACGCTCAAATCCAGGTTACCCATCGCCGGAAAACCCCGCTCGTGATCGGGCATCGCGACGGCAAAATTACCCCCGAGGCAGATGAGCGCCTTCGCGCGGCCGTCGATCATCGCCTGCGTGGCCTGCACCGCATCGTGTCCGTGGTGAGACGGCGGCTCAAAGCCGAAAACGTCCTTCAGACGGTTCAGGAAGGCCGGGGTAGGCTTCTCGCTGATCCCGACGGTGCGGTTCCCCTGAACGTTAGAGTGGCCGCGCAGGGGGCAGATACCCGCGCCGGGCTTGCCGATATTCCCGCGCAGCAGCAGCAGGTCGGCGATCAGGCGGACGTTCGCCGTACCTTTATTGTGCTGGGTAATGCCCATTCCGTAGGTAATGATGGTGGCATTTGATTTCGCATAGGCGTCGGCCACCTTTTTGAGCGCCGCCTGGCTCAGCCCAGACTCGCGCTCGATCTCGTCCCAGCGGGTTTGCGCGATATCGGCGGCGAAGTCCTCAATGCCCTGGGTGTGTTCGGCAATAAACGCATGATCCAGCACGTCACCGCGTTCGGCCTCCATTTCCAGTAGATGTTTGGCAATGCCTTTCAGCGCGGCGGCATCGCCTCCGGCCTTCACCTGGAAATAGGTCGAGGCGATATCCGTTGAGCCGTAGGTCGCCATTTCAATCACGCTTTGCGGGTCGGCGAAACGTTCGAGGGCGCGCTCGCGCAGCGGGTTAAAGACGATAATCGGCACGTTGCGACGGGCCAGCTCATGGAGCGTCCCCATCATTCGCGGATGGTTGGTGCCGGGGTTGTGGCCGATGGAGATCACCAGCTCGGTCTTATCGAAGTCGTCCAGCGAGACGGTGCCTTTCCCGATGCCAATCGAACGCGGCAAACCGACGCTGGTGGCCTCGTGGCACATATTCGAGCAGTCGGGGAAGTTATTGGTGCCGTATTCGCGAGCGAACAGCTGGAACAGATACGCCGCTTCGTTAGAGGCGCGTCCGGAGGTATAGAACTCGACCTGGTCCGGTTCGAGCCCGCGCAATACTGCGCCGATGCGGTGAAACGCCTCTTCCCAGTCGACGGGCCGGAAGGTATCGCTTGCCCGGTCATAGCGCAGGGGATGCGTCAGTCGACCGTAGCCTTCCAGTTCAAAGTCCGATTTTGCCAGCAGCGAGGAGACGCTGTTTTCGGCCAGAAACGCGGGGGTAACGCGTTTGCTGGTCGCTTCCCAGGTCACGGCTTTTGCGCCGTTCTCGCAGAACTGGAACGTCGACTTGTGTTCTTTATCGGGCCACGCGCAGCCCGGGCAGTCGAAACCGTCAGGCTGGTTGGTGCGCAGCAGCGTGGCGGGAGCGTCCAGGGTATCCATTTGGGTACGTACCGCGATGGCCGTCGCTTTTAACGCGCCCCAGCCTCCGGCAGGACCGTCATAGTGTCTGATACCCGGCACCGAGCGTCTTTTCTTATTCATACCCACTCCTGATTTCTTCGGTCACACAACGTCTGAACCCATAAAAACGCTGCAAAGGACAATAAATGAAAGCAATGACGGCCGGATGGCTATGCGCATGCGGTGTAGAAAAATGCTTTATCTTAAATTCGTTTTATTACAGCGATTTATCGGATCTGATGCTTAAATATTTAAAGAAATTATAACGAAATTTTATCATTTTAATAATAAATATTATCTATCACACGGTAGGCAAGATAGATGGGGCGAGCAGGAGAGGATGTAGCAACAATAAAATTTCGAATGAAGGCTGTGGGCGGCAGCAATAAACACGGGTCGCAGCTGGCGGGCTATTGCGAGCATTTTTGGCTGCGATAATGTCAGGATGGTTAACTCAGGCTTAATGATTAAAGGATAAAATTCAGGCCTGATCGGATAATTGTCGCAACGCGAAATATAAAGTTATTTTGAGGCGTAAAATTAACGTCGTGCAACATGAGTGAAATAGTCACATTCACGTTAACACGTGCATTCAATATTAAAGTTACCCTGATAGTGCAACAAATAATTCATCTTTCATATATTCTGCTGACCTCACCAATACGCGAATTCTACTAATTATGGTAGTGGCGATAATAGCCGTATTGCGTTAATGAAAGTGGTTCTCTTTTGTGTTTTTAGTATATAAAACATATGCTTGCAATGTTATGTGGCTAAGAAATAAAAGGGCGTAGGTCATATCGGGTTTTTTCATAGGATTAATCCTATAATTTTCCGACTGCTTCATTTACCAACAGTTACGTACCGGTAAATATTGAATTGAGACGAAGCTCATGTAAACTTGTTTACCGTTTGTCAAAATATGTCAGGAAGACACTGGGCCTTATTCTGAAGGGCTCGTGCGGTAGCTATGCCCTTAAAATAGTAACGCCCCGAAAATATCCTGGCTATTTTAACAATAGCACCTAAGTCAAACTTCACTCCCTTATCTTCATCATCGAAATATCGCTACGGAAAAGCATATGAAAATGCGCGTACTGTTTTCACTTCTGTTTGTAATGGCGGTGGCGGGCTGTAAAGCGCCGCAGAAACCTGTGATCAACGACGATACGATCGAGACCAGCCAGGTCAACGGCGTGACCTTAACCCACCGTCACGCTGTGACGCCGCCGGCGGAGTTCAACCCGGTCAACGAACCGTATCGCGCCATGTATCCGGCCTCCCTGATGAGCCGTCCTGACTTCGGCGGCAAAGTTATCCGCACTCTCGACACCGGAAAAACGTACGTGGTGCTGGGTCAGGTTGAACACTACTGGATGGCGCTGGCCGATGAAGGCAACGATCAGCTGATTGGTTACGTCCCGATGCGCGCGGTGATCAAGGCCGACCTGTACGACGCCGCCGTGCGTAAACAGGCCATTCGTCCGAAGGCGCGTAAAAAAGCGACCTGTGTCGACGTCGATGGCAACAGCAAAGCCTGCAAAGACAGCGCTAACGGTACCTGGATCCTGAACTAAACGGCTTGCATGAGCGCATTTTTATGAATAATAAAAATTTTCATAAGCTGTGGTTATTCTTTTACGCGGTGATTTTCGCCCTGGTCAGTGGTTGTACGTCGTCTTCACACAGCGACCCCTCCCGCTACAATCTGCAGTTTCAGGCTCATCCACAAATCAACGAATCTGCGCCGCTTAAGGTCCGGGTGTTGTTGCTGAAATCCGATGCGGATTTCATGTCCAGCGACTTCTACTCCCTGCAGAACAACGCGTCAGCCACGCTTGGCGCGAATCTGCTGAACAGCGACGTGTTCTTCCTGATGCCGGGACAGCTGTCCAAAACCCTCAGCGGGCAAAGCTCTCCGGAGGCCCGCTACATCGGCGTGATGGCGGAGTATCAGGTGCTGGATGGCAAAAAATGGCGCGTTTCACTCCCTCTGCCTGTGCCTGGCGAAAATCATATCTACCAGTTCTGGAAATGGTCCGCGGATGAACTTCAGGCCAACGTTTTTCTCGACGTGAACGGCATTCGGGTCATCAGCCAGTAACGCGCTTCAACACAGGAAACACATCATCATGACGAAAGCAGAAAAGGTCGTCTGGACCGAAGGCATGTTCCTGCGTCCACACCATTTTCAGCGGACTGAAAGCTATCTGCTCAACCATGTTCGTGAATGGGGCGCGCTACAGCGGTCATATCTCTGGGGCTTTCTTGACGTGGAACTGGATGAAGCGATGCTTCGTCAGGGATGCATTGCCCTAAGCTACTGCAGTGGCTTGCTGCCGGACGGCACCTTTTTCCAGGTGCGTAACGGGCGCAACGGCCCTGCGCCGCTGAAAATTCCTGACAATCTCACCAACGAAAAGGTGGTGCTCGCGCTGCCGGTTCGTCGTGGCGAGAGAGAAGAGGTGATTTTTAGCGAAGAGCCGGCCTCGCTGGCGCGCTTCATCGCTTTCGAGCAAGAGGTGGAAGACGACAACGCCATGTCGGTGGGGGATGCCACCGTCCAGTTTGGCCGTCTGCGTCTGACCCTGATGCTGGAAAAAGACCTCACGGCGGAATGGACCGCCATCGGCGTGGCGTTTGTGACGGAGAAACGTAACGATAACCACGTGCGGCTCGATAACAGCTACATCCCGCCGATGCTCAACGCCAACAACAGCCCGCAGATCTACAGTATGATCAACGATCTGCACGGTCTGCTGGTCCAGCGCAGCCAGCAAATTGGCGGTCGTCTGCGCCAGCCTGGCCGCTTTAACACCTCCGAACTGATTGAGTTCACGCTGCTGTCGCTGGTTAACCGTCATCTGGGCGAGGTTTCTCATTTAAAAACCCTCCCGCTGCTGCATCCGGAAACGCTCTGGCGCAGCTGGCTGCCCTTTGCGACCGAGCTCGCCACCTGGACGTCGCAGCGTACCGCCGAAAGCGTGCTGCCGATTTACGATCATGACGATCTGGCTAACTGCTTCAGCAAACTGATGCTGATGCTGCGTCAGGGACTGTCGCTGGTGATGGAAGACCACGCAATTCAGCTGCCGCTGAACGAACGCTCTCACGGCCTGAACATCGCCACGGTGCCTGAAACCAGCATGGTGCGCGAGTTCGGCTTCGTGCTGGCGGTTAAAGCCAACGTGCCGGGCGAACACCTGCAAACCCATTTCCCGGCGCAGATGAAGGTCGCGCCGGTCTCGAAAATCCGCGATCTGGTTCAGCTTCAGCTGCCGGGCATTATGCTGCGCGCCATGCCGGTCGCGCCGCCGCAGATCCCGTGGCATGCCGGCTACAGCTACTTTGAACTGGAGAAGGGCAGCGAGCTGTGGCACGAGATGGATAAGTCCGGCGCATTTGCCCTGCATCTTGCAGGGGAATTCCCGGGGCTGGATATGGAGTTTTGGGCCATCCGTAGCCCGACAGAATAATAAAGCGAGCGCTTAATATGCAGGAACGACAGGACACCGGCAGTGATGCCGCGTTTACCGGAGCCAGTAGCAACAACCAGCTGGTGGCGGCCGCCAATCCGCTGCTCAACGCGATTCCGCAGATCCGTCATTCGGTCTCCCATGACGATCAGGTGGCGTTACGCCAGCGTCTGATCGATGAGATTCGCCGTTTCGAAGTCCGCTGTCAGCAGGCGGGGCTGCCCTACGAAGTGATCGTCGGGGCGCGTTACTGCCTGTGTACGGCGCTCGATGAGGCCGCCGCGCTCACCCCCTGGGGCAGCAGCGGCGTCTGGTCAAGCAACGGTCTGCTGGTGACCTTCCACAACGAAACCTGGGGCGGCGAGAAGTTCTTCCAGCTGCTGGCGCGCCTGTCGCAGAACCCGCGCGAGCATATCCTGCTGCTGGAGATGATCAACTACTGCCTGCTGCTGGGCTTCGAAGGACGCTATCGGGTGCTGGATAATGGCCGCACGCAGCTTGAAACCATCAAGCAGCGGCTGTGGCAGATGATCCGCGGCGTGCGCGGCAGCTATCCGCCGCCGCTTTCTCCCCATCCGGAAGATCGTCCGGTACTGCGCAAGCTCTGGCGGCCGATGGTTCCCCTGTGGGCCTGCGTGGCGCTGGCCGGGTTTATCGCCTGCCTGTTTTATATCGTGCTTAACTGGCGCCTTGGCGATAACACCAACCCGGTGCTGGCGAAGATTTACCAGTCCCAGCTGCCGGAAACCACTATTCAGCAGCCGGCCCGTCAGCTTCCGGCGGTGCTGAACCTGCGCGGCTTCCTGAAGCCTGAAATCGAGGCGGGCCTGGTCGCGGTGAAAGACGAAGCGGATCGCAGCGTCGTTATCCTGAAGGGCGACGGGCTGTTTGCCTCCGCCTCTACCGTCGTGCGTGACCGCTATGAACCGGTCATCAACCGCATTGCGCAGGCGATGAATAACGTCAGCGGCAAAATTCTGGTGGTGGGCTACAGCGACAACGTGCCGATCCGCAGCGCGCGCTTTGCCTCGAACTATGAACTCTCTCTGGAACGCGCCCGCTCGGTACAGAAAATGCTGCAGGGAAGCCTCTCTCAGCCTGGCCGCGTGAAAGCGGAAGGGCGGGGCGAGATTAACCCGGTGGCGCCGAACACGACGCCTGAAAACCGCGCCCGTAACCGCCGTGTGGAAATTACTCTGCTGGTGTCGCCTGAAAACACTCAGGCTGAGCTGAACGGATTGCCGCAAGGAAACTAAGGATGCTGACTACACTTCTTTCCATCTTGACCAACCGCATTCTGTGGAGCTTCCTCGGCGTAACGGCGCTTGCGGCGGTGATCTGGATGATTGGTCCCCTGTTGTCCATCGTGGACACCCGACCGCTCGAGTCTGAGCAGAACCGCATTATCAGCATTGCCGTGGTCTATCTGCTCTGGGCGCAGGGCCACATTCTGCCGCGCCTGTACAACGCCTGGCTGAACCGCAAGCTGATGGACAAGCTCAAAGAGAACACCGCCAGCCCGGAAGCGGCGGATCCGCAGAAGCGGCTGAACAGCGAGGAGCAGATCCTCGCCAGCCGCTTTGATGAAGCCGCGCAGATGCTGAAAAAAGCGCACTTCAGCAAAGCGGGCCAGGGCGCCCAGTGGACGCAGCGCTTCAGCACGCAATATCTCTATCAGCTGCCGTGGTACGTCATTATCGGCGCGCCGGGTTCCGGTAAAACCACGGCGCTGGTTAACTCCGGGCTGCAGTTCCCGCTGGCCGATCGCTTCGGGAAAACCGCGCTGCGGGGCATTGGCGGCACGCGTAACTGCGACTGGTGGTTTACCAATGAGGCGGTACTGCTGGACACGGCGGGCCGCTACACTACCCAGGAGAGCGAGCAGGTGCAGGACGCCGGCGAATGGCTGGAGTTCATGGGGTTACTGCGCAAGTATCGCCGCCGCCAGCCGATCAACGGCGTTATCATCACCATCAGCATTTCTGACCTGCTCACCCAGTCCGCCGAGGCGTCCCGCCAGCAGGCGGTGAACCTGCGCCAGCGTCTGTCCGAGCTGCATGAACAGCTGGGTATCCGCTTCCCGGTGTACGTGATGGTGACCAAGGCCGACCTGCTTAAAGGTTTCCGCGCCTGGTTTGCCGACTACGACAAAGCGCAGCGCGACCAGATCTGGGGCTTTACGCTGCCGTGGGAGCAAACCAAACACGCCGATTACGACCTGATGGGCAACTTCCAGCAGGAGTTTTCCCTGCTCCAGCAGCGCCTTGATGCCGGGCTGCCGGAAACCATGCTGAAAGAGCATGACGCGAAAACCCGCGCTGAAGCGTATCTCTTCCCGCAGGAGTTCGCCGCGCTGCGTCCGCTGCTGGCGGACTACCTGAGCACGGTCTTCGCCCGCTCCAACTTCGAAACCGAGTTCTCCCCGCGCGGGATCTACTTCGCCAGCGGGACGCAGGAAGGCATGCCGTTCGACCGCGTGATGGGCGAACTGAACCGCGCGCTGTCGCTGCCGGAAGGGGGAGAGGCGGATAACTGGGATTCGGTCAGCAAAGAAGCGCCGATCCCGGGGGCAAAAGGTCAGAGTTTCTTCATTAAGAACCTGCTGCAAAACGTCATCTTCCAGGAAGCCGGGATCGCGGGCGAAAACCGCTGGTGGGAGCTGCGCAACCGGGCGGTGATCTGGTCCGGCTACGCGGCGCTGCTGGCCCTGTTGGTCATCCTCGGCGGTCTGTGGCTGACCAGCTATGCCAAAAACAAGGCCTATCTGGAAGAGGTGGATGCGAAGGTGCCGCTGCTGGACCAGCAGAGCAAGGCACTGCAGAACCAGACCCAGCGTGACCTGTTCGATCTGCTGCCGCTGCTGAACGGTCTGGTGGACCTGCCGAAAAGCGACGCGTTTGATGTAAACGATCCGCCCGTCTCCCGCCGTATGGGGCTCTACCGCGGAGATGACGTCAGCGATGCCTCGCAGTCTCTGTACCAGAAAGCGCTGGATCAGATGCTGTTGCCTGCCGTCGCTATGCACATCACCACCTGGCTGCGCAACGACAACGGTAGCGATGTGGAATATAGCTATGAAGCGCTGAAAGCCTATCAGATGCTGTATCAGCCGAAGCACTACGACGGTAAATTCCTGCATTCGTGGGTGATGCTCAACCTGCAGCGAAATCTGCCGCAGAACGTCACGAAGGCGCAGCTGCAGCAGCTTGAATGGCACCTGACGCAGCTGCTGGAACCGAAAATCCAGGCCTCGCCGTACGCGCAGGATGAATCCCTGGTGGCCCGCGAAAGAGCGATGATCAATCAGCAGCCGCTCTCCACGCGCGTATACGGTCGTCTTAAACGCCTGCTTGAACATGATGATAACCTCAAGCCGGTCTCCCTTTCCGACCTGGGCGGACCGCAGAGCGAGCTGGTGTTTTCACGCAAAAGCGGCAAGCCGGTGAGCGAAGGCGTGCCGGGTCTTTATACGCCGGACGGCTACTGGAAAAGCTTTAACGGCCAGATTGACAGCGTCACCACCGCCCTGCACGAGGACGACGCCTGGGTGCTGGGGGCCGCGACGGCGCAGGAAGATAAACAGCAGATCGATAACGCCGTGCGCCAGCTCTACATGCGCGACTTTATCGCGAACTGGGATCGCTTCCTCGCCGACATTCAGCTCAATAACAGCGCCGATCTCTCCCAGCGCATCAACACCGCGCGCCTGCTCTCCGGCGCAAACTCGCCTCTGCGCCGTCTGGTGCAGAACCTGAGCCAGGTCCTGACGCTGTCACGCAATGCGCCAGCGCCGGAAGATGCGGATAAAGCGCAGGCGCAGAGCAGCCGCGCCACCCGCACGCTGGAAGCGCTGTTCAGCAACAATGACGCTGCGCCGACCCAGGCCGCCGTGGTCACCCAGGCGCCGGAACAGCTGGTCACCGACCACTACGCGCCGATGATTGAGCTGGCGCAGCCGCTGGAAAAGGGCGGGAAGACCATCGTGTTTGATGATTTTCTCAAGCAGGTGGATGAGCTCTATCGCTACCTGACCGCCGTCCAGGACGCGGCCAACAGCGGTATGCCGGCACCGGGCGGCGAGGCGATCAGCCGCCTGCAGGCCAGCGCCGGTCGCCTGCCGGGCGGGCTGCAAACCATGTTCAGCAATATGGCGGTGGGCGCCAGCAGCGATACCCAGCGCCGCGACCTCGAAAACGTGCGGAAGCGGATTAACGTTGAGGTGGGCGGATTCTGCCGTCAGGCAATCGCCGGCCGTTACCCGCTGGTGCGCAGCGCCAGCACCGAGGTCACCCCTGACGATCTCGCGCGCATGTTTGCGCCGGGAACCGGGCTGATGGACGCTTTCTTCCGCGACAATCTGACCAATAAAGTGGATACCACGCAGGCAAACTGGCGCTTTATGCCGGGCATCGACGGGAAAACGCTGCCGGGAAGCGAAGGGCTGCTGAGACCGTTCCAGCAGGCCCAGTCGATTCGCGACGCCTTCTTTGCTAATGGCGCCACGACGCCGTCCTTCAAGGTGACGGTTCGCACCGTGCGAATGGATAACTCCATTCTGAACCTGACGCTGGACGTCGACGGCCAGCTGCTGCGCTACAGCCACGGTCCGCAGGCCGTACAGATCATGAACTGGCCGGGGCCGGGCGGCACTAACCAGGTACGCATGCAGCTGGGGCTGGCGAACGGCAGCACGGCGACGCTGGTCACCAACGGTGCCTGGGCGCTCAACCGCTTCTTCGATAAAGCGAGCACCAGCCCGGGCGCGGGTAGCCTGAGCCGTCAGGCCACCTTCAACGTCGACGGACATCAGGTCACGCTGGAGTTTGCGCCAAACAGCATTCGTAACCCGTTCCAGCTTCCCCGTTTCTCATGCCCATAACCGCAAGGACAGCCGTATGACGAATACCCCTGCGATGAACCGCTACAGCTGGTATGGCAAATTACCCAGCGCCGGAGATTTTTTGCAGCGTCGCTTTCCTGACACTTTACAGCGCCAGTGGTCACACTGGTTCCAGGTCGGCCTGCTGGCCTGGCAGCAGGAAGAGCAGCGCAGCGGCGAGCGCCAGTTTCACAAAGCGCCAGTCTGGAATTTTGTGGTACCGCCCATGCTGGGCAGCCAGATGATCCAGATGGGCTGTCTGCTGCCCGGCCGCGACAGCGTTGGCCGACAGTATCCGGTTTGCCTGCAGCTGAGCTTCGCCCCGTCAGAGTGGTCGACCAGCCTGCTCAGCCAGGCCGAAAGCTGGTACCAGCAGATTGGGCGCCTGGGGCTGCACGCGGTGCGCAACAGTTTTTCCGCCTCACAGCTGGATGAGATGCTGATGACCATTCCGGCGCCGCAGCCCGTCGAGCCGCAAAAGCGTTCCGACATCCTTGATGTGATTGGCTATGACGAGGACGGGCAGAGCACGCTGGGCTGGCCTCAGGCGGCCGAGTGTTTTGATCCGCTGCGTCAGACCAGCTACTGGTGGACCAACCGCTGCGACGGCTACCCGCTGTACACCCACGTGCACAGCGGTAACTTTACCGGGCAGCTTTTCACCCTGCTGTTCGACCCGGCAGGGGGCGCCCGTCCGGGGCGCCACGGTCTCTATCCGCCCATGTTTGAATAAGCAGGGATCTCATGAATATCGAAGAATTTCTCGCGCCAATCAGTCCCGAAAAACCCTGCGGCGAAAACCTGGAGTACGACGCCGACTTCCAGATCATGAATCAGGCAAGTCTTGGAAAAGCGGAACAGCAGTTTGGCGACACCATTATCCCGGCAGAGCCCGCTGACTGGAACACGGTGGAAAAATACGCCACCAGCCTGCTGACTCGCACCAAAGATCTTCGCGTACTGCTGGCGTTAACCCATGCCTGGACGCGCCGCCGCGGGCTAGCGGGCTACGCGGACGGATTATTGCTGGTGCAGGAGGCGATCGCCCG
Source organism: Enterobacter sp. DNB-S2 (assembly GCF_019443845.1). NCBI lineage: Bacteria > Pseudomonadati > Pseudomonadota > Gammaproteobacteria > Enterobacterales > Enterobacteriaceae > Enterobacter > Enterobacter sp. DNB-S2. Next base: position 3,321,612 of record NZ_CP050520.1, on the reverse strand, counting down.
TTACTGGGAGACGCTCTATCCGCTGCTGGAAGAGTATGGCGAAACCGATCCGTTCTATCGCATTAACGCCCTGGCAGGGCTGAGCGATAAATCCGACCTCACCGTCGCCGTGCGAAACGCCTCGCTTCTGCGTTCAAACGGCGATGAAATTTCGCTCCGGGATGCCCAGGCCCTGCTGGACGGCAGCAAGACGGAATGCCCGGACTATCCCGGCGGCCGTCCACGGCTGATTGACGAGCTGGCCCGCGGCGACCAGACCGGCACCGCCGCGGTTATCGTCATTAACGAACGTCTGCTGGCGATTCGCGAGCTTCTCACCGGGCATCTCGGTGAAAGCGGCGTGCCCGAGATGGAACAGCTGCTGAAAACTGTCGGACTGGTCGCCAGCGCGTGTCAGGTAACCGACATCAGCAAGCTGCTGCCGAACCGTGAGGCGCAGGCAGAACCCCAGGCCGAGCAGCAGTCGACGGCAGCGCAGCCCGTTCAGCCGGTCACCGACTGGCGCAGCGTGCAGATCACCAGCCGCGCCGACGCGCAGCTGATGCTGGAAAAAGCGAAGCAGTATTTTGCGCAGTACGAACCGAGCCACCCCGCACCGCTGATGATTGAACGGGTGCAGCGGCTGTCAGAACTTAACTTTATGGACATTATTCGCGACCTTGCGCCAGACGGCGTTAACCAACTTGAAAACATCTTTGGGCGCCGCGAATAACGCGTCCAGGCATTATGACGACAGGCATGGAGCCTGCCGTTTCACCTTCACCGCGCATCTTTGATGGAGAACATCATGGCAATGAGTAACAGTGGGCAGAAATTCATCGCACGTAACCGTGCCCCCCGCGTGCAGATCGAGTATGACGTAGAGATCTACGGTGCAGAACGTAAGATTCAGCTGCCGTTTGTGATGGGCGTCATGGCCGATCTGGTCGGCAAACCGGTTGAAAATCTGCCGGCCGTCGACGAGCGTAAATTCCTCGAAATCGACATCGACAACTTTGACGAACGCATGAAGGCGCTGAAGCCGCGCGTGGCGTTCCAGGTGGATAACACCCTGACCGGCGAAGGCAAGCTCAACGTGGATCTGACCTTCGACAGCATGGACGACTTCCTGCCGGATGCGGTGGCCCGCAAGGTCGAGCCGCTGAACAAGCTGCTGGAAGCGCGTACCCAGCTCTCCAACCTGCTGACCTATATGGACGGCAAAAACGGTGCGGAAGAGCTGATCGCTAAAATTCTGCAGGATCCGACGCTGCTCAAATCCCTGAGCCAGTTGCCGAAAAATGACGAAAGCGCGAAAGGTAGCGAGGAATAATCGATGAGCAACCAGACTCAACAACACGAGCAGCAGGCGGGTCAGGCGTTCAGCCAGGATGAATTCAGCGCGCTGCTGAACAAAGAGTTCCGCCCGAAAACCGATCAGGCCCGTTCAGCCGTCGAAAGCGCGGTCAAAACGCTGGCGCAGCAGGCGCTGGAAAATACCGTCACTTTCTCCAACGACACCTACCGCACCATTCAGAACCTGATCGCCGGTATCGACGAGCAGCTGTCGCAGCAGGTAAACCAGATCATTCACCACGAAGAGTTTCAGAAGCTGGAGAGCGCCTGGCGCGGTCTGAGCTACCTGGTGAACAACACTGAAACTGACGAGATGCTGAAGATCCGCTTTATGAGCATCTCCAAGCAGGAGCTGGGCCGCACCCTGAAGCGCTTCAAGGGCGTGGGCTGGGACCAGAGCCCGATCTTCAAGAAAATCTACGAGCAGGAGTACGGTCAGTTCGGCGGCGAGCCGTTTGGCTGCATCGTGGGCGACTACTACTTCGACCACAGCCCGCAGGACGTTGAGCTGCTGGGCGAAATGGCGCGCATCGGCTCTGCGGCGCACTGTCCGTTTATTACCGGTACCGCGCCGGGCGTGATGCAGATGGAGTCCTGGCAGGAGCTGGCTAACCCGCGCGACCTGACCAAGATCTTCCAGAACACCGAATACGCGGCCTGGCGTTCGCTGCGTGAATCCGAAGATGCCCGCTATCTGGGCCTGGTGATGCCACGCTTCCTGTCGCGCCTGCCGTACGGCATTCGCACCAACCCGGTCGACAGCTTTGACTTTGAAGAGCAGACCGACGGCGCGAACCACAACAGCTACTCCTGGGCGAACGCCGCCTATGCGATGGCCGCCAACATTAACCGCTCCTTCAAAGAGTACGGCTGGTGCACCTCGATTCGCGGCGTGGAGTCCGGCGGGGCGGTGGAAAACCTGCCGTGCCACACCTTCCCGAGCGATGACGGCGGCGTGGACATGAAATGCCCGACCGAGATCGCCATCAGCGATCGTCGTGAAGCTGAGCTGGCGAAAAACGGCTTTATGCCGCTGGTTCACCGCAAAAACTCCGACTTTGCCGCCTTCATCGGCGCGCAGTCGCTGCAGAAACCGGCCGAGTACCACGACCCGGATGCCACCGCCAACGCGCGTCTGGCCTCTCGTCTGCCTTACCTGTTCGCCTGCTGCCGCTTTGCGCACTACCTGAAGTGCATCGTGCGCGACAAAATCGGCTCCTTCCGCGAGCGCGAAGAGATGGAGCGCTGGCTGAACGACTGGGTCATGAACTACGTCGACGGTGACCCGGCGAACTCCTCTCAGGAGACCAAGTCCCGTAAACCGCTGGCGGCTGCGGAAGTGCAGGTGCAGGAGATTGAAGATAATCCGGGCTACTACGCCGCGAAGTTCTTCCTGCGTCCACACTACCAGCTGGAAGGTCTGACCGTTTCCCTGCGTCTGGTATCTAAACTGCCGTCGCTGAAGACGAAAGACGCGTGATGAGTGTAGCCGGCCCATTGGGCCGGCTACTTTTCGGTCAATACGAGATAGCTAATGAATTTGACAGTGAAAGCGTTGATACGAAAATTCATCAGCTATTTAGCCATTTATACGTTGCTAATAATTTCATTCATGCTGTTTGTGACGGTATCCGGCTACTATCTGTTTATCTTTGACTGGCCTGCAGAAGTCCCGCGAATTGCAATGCATGGATTCTTATGCACTGGACTTAATGCATTAGCGATAGGGATATACGTTGTCGCAGAAAAATGGAAAGAGAAAAGTTAGTATTTTACGCGGACTGATGCGCTGTGGGTCTTATGGCAAAGGATATAAGGTGAAACGTTTATGTTTTTTCCTCGTATTTATGACTTTTTATGTGTATTCCGGAAATAACTATCCTGATTTTTATCAGCAGCAAACATACCGGCAGGTTTTAAAAGATTTTGTTCTGGCGCGCTGCCTGGCGCAGGTAGCAGATAAAGGCAGCCAGTTTTCTGCTGATGCTGCCCGCAGTGCGAGTGCATTCATTGAGTGGATTCCTTTTGATGCTGAAAATGGCACTGAGAAAATGGATGCGCTCATTGGAAAATACAAAGATCACATTAACGGCTTTCATGCCGAACGAAAGCCCGATGTAAAAGGCGTTACGTTAAATTGCCTGCGTCTTTATCATAGTGACGAACTTAACAAGCTGGTACCTCAATTAATTATCGGAAATCCTGATCGCACCTGGATTCAGGATAACCCGCAGTAGTAAAAGACTTCACATTCTTTCCGTTCATTCAGGGGGAATGTAAGACTGTCAAATGACACGGGTCATTTGATGTGAGGCAGAGGTAAAATATGGACGGTTTTATTCAGCCCCATGCTTTCCTGTTTGCCATATAAGTGCTTTTTCGAAAGCAATATTGTTCATCCACGAAGAGTAGATATTATGGCTATTGATATGTTTCTGAAGGTCGAGGGTGTTACGGGCGAATCTAAAGATTCTAACCACACCGGCTGGACTGATATTACCTCCTTCTCCTGGGGCGCTTCCCAGCCAGGTAATATGAGCGTTGGCGGTGGCGGCGGTGCCGGTAAAGTTAACTTCAACGACCTGCACGTTAACGCGCTGATCGACAAATCCACCACCGCTATCCTGAAACACTGCGCCAGCGGCAAACACCTGACCAAAGTTGAGCTGTCCGTCTGTAAAGCCGGCGGCCAGCAGGTGGAATACTCCCGCATCACGCTGGAAGATGTGCTGGTCACCTCTGTTCAGTACACCGGTGCTGACAACGGCGATACCGTTGGTGTGACCTATGCATTCCAGGCTGCGAAAGTGAAACAGCAGTACTGGGAGCAGACCACGTCTGGTGGTAAAGGTGCTGAAAGCAGCGCTGGCTGGAACATCAAAGAAAACAAAGAAGCGTAATTGCGTATGTGGCCGGGGAGTTTTCCCCGGTCATTATGATTGCTTCACTATTCGGCGCGTATTTGCGATGGAAAGAGCGTTAACGGTTATACCCATTGTATTATCATGTAGCGCCTGCATATCCCACCCTGCTCAGTTTCAGAGTTTAACTGTTAAGGTGGAAAAAAATGCACCCTGTTTTGGCGTTTCGAATGACACTGAACCAGGTGAGGTTGTGCTAGTTTATGAACCCTCGATATCTCGACGTGCAGGTAACGAATGGGAAAGCATCTTCTCTCCAGGAGCATTTCCTTCCAGCCGCTTTTTGAAATCTGAAGAGTGCCTACGCTGGGATAAAGTAGACTGGCAGTCAGGGGAGTATGATGTGGTATTAGAATCGAGAAATCATAATACTATTATTCGATATGCTACTCGCTTTATTCTCAGTATAAATTCCAGAGGCGAATTATCGCTGGTTAGAATAGGAGCGTTTTCAAATGTTGATGTTTTTAAGAAAGTGTCAACCTTTGGATATTAATTCAACTCCGTTTTTATTTAAATGGGTATGCTTATTTGTGAGCGTTTTTGTAAAAATCAAAGGGAATGAATATGGCTAGCCAATCATTAGTTAATCCGGGATATTGTATTGTTCAGCAACCCGGAACCCTGGATTTCCAGACAAGGCTTTTATTCAACGATCCAAATAGTGATGCTGCACGTTATTTCATGCAGGTTAATAGTGATGTGCAGTGGTCAAAACCTGGGCAGATGTTGATTCTTGGTGCACCGGGAAGTAATAATTCTGTGCAGCTTAAGCAATTACAGCTCGCTAAAAAGAAAGTCAACGGTGCTCTGGCCGATCTTAATTCTGGTGAAGCGAATTTCTTTAATCAACATTTTAGTACCATAGCTGCAGTCACTAATTTTATGGATAAGTCCCTTGGTGTCGTTGCTGATGCAGGTGAAAAATATTTTAGTGAAATAGAAAAAAAACTTAAATCCATTGAATTGGCTTACCAGAATCAGTACAGAGCACAAGGGACATTGATAAGCCAACAGTTTTTTGTTGAACGTCAGCGCCTCTTTTCTGAGTTGGATAGTTTATTAAACAAATTGTCCCGACTGACCTTAAAGATGAAGCCCTATAACGAATTGAAGCATGCATTAGGCTTGTCAAGCAGATCCATTGTACATGAATGGAGTACAGCCGGGGTCGCCTCTGTTCGTGGTTATTCAACTTATATCGATAATGCCTCTAAGGCCGCTCGTTTTCTTAAAGCGGGAGGGTGGCTTGCAATAGGTTTTGCAGGTGCAAATACCACTAATGAAGTTTACAATGCCTGCACCGTAGGAAGAGAGCAGAGTTGTTCTAAAGTCGCTGTGAAAAAATACAGCAGCTTTGGTGCAAGCCTGGCAGGGGGTATTTACGGTGGTAAATACGGAGCAATGGCAGGTGCTGGTGTATGCGTTGCGCTTGGTGTTGCGACGGGGGGCGTAGGACTGCTCGCCTGCTCTATTGTTGGGGCTGCTGCAGGTGGATACGTTGGTGGCGAGATAGCGGGCGGAGCGACTGAGTATATGATGGATAAAATATGGTGAATATAGAGAATTTATCATTATTTCTTATCGTGGTTTTATTGCTGGTTGTTGTAATTATGGATTTGTTCAGTTCTCGTTATTTCAAAAAACACGAGGCTGATTATAATCGATTGCTTTCAGACTATCGGCGCAAGGGATATGATCTGGATCTTGTAACCAACTATGCTTCTTTTTTTGGTTCGCTGGCCAATTATCAAAAAATAATCTGGTTTGTTCGCCTTTATAAAGGCGTTGAAATGAAATTTACGCGTGAAAGGCTTGTTCAGGAAGATGCTTATAAATATGTACAGTCGTTACCTGAAGAAAGAATTGGTTGGATGCTAAAATTACATCGCCGTTATAAGTTACAGGCGTTAATATTCACCCTATGGCTCATTGTTGGATTATATTTTATCATCTTCATTAAATAGTTTTTGATATTCAATTTCTCAAACGCCGCCGTTCTCGCCCCGAGAGCGGCAGCGTTTGAGCGCTAATCATACCAGCAGGAATACGCCATGCGATTCACGATTATTTCTACGAAACCCGGTCATCAGCCGCCGCAAAGCAGCTGTGATTTTTACGCCCCGGGCGGCACCATTGGGCGCGGTACGGATAACAATCTGGTGTTGCCGGATAATGACCGCACCATCTCTCGTCTGCAGGCCATTGTTCACGTTGACGCCCAGGGCGAATGCCGCGTGACCAACCGTGGCAGCGTCACCCGCGTGGTATTAAATGACATTCCGCTGGAGCGAGGGCGTCAGGTTGAGCTGCAGGATGGCGACATTCTCGGTATTGATGACTACCGTATCGAAGTGACCGAACTGATCCACGATACGCAACCCGTAAGCCGTATGGCGGCCAGTATGCATCAGCAGGCGCGTCCGGCAGCCGCACCCGCGCCCGCTGCGCAACCGAAGCCGGCGAGTGCCGCACCGCGCGGGAAGGCCGAGCCAACCGCCGTGCCAACGGAGATCTGGGATAGCCTGATGCAGGAGTTCTCCATCTCCGACAGCATCTCCAGCAACCGTACAAAACCGCAGCCTGCTGCATCGCACGATCCGTTCTCCCAGCCTGCGGCCCCGGAGCGTAACGCGGAAGATCCGCTGGCGCTGTTTAACGACAGCGATCCAAAGCTCGAGCGTAAGAATGTCGACCCGGACACGCTGTTCAGCGACGAAGCGTTGTTCAAAAACGAGAGTATTTTTGACGACGTCACCCCGTCAACGCTGGTGCCGCCGGGCGAGAATAGCCCCGTGAAGCCAGAAGATGAGGCGACGGACGAGCTCGATCCGCTGGCCCTGTTTGGCGGTAAGGCCAGCGCGCCAGCCGCGCGTAATGACGACCCGCTCGGGCTGATGGGCGGTGCGCCATTAACCCATCCGGATGACATTATTGCCGAAAAGCCTGCGCCAGTGCCGGAACCCGAGCAGGAAGAGGACGTGCTGGCCGATTCTCCGCTGTTCGCCCCTGAGCCGCAGGAAGAACCGCGTGCTGAAGAAGAGCCCGCGCGACCGGATTACGCAGGCTTCACCATGCCTACGCCACAGGCCGTGGCGCGCAGCAGCGCTCAGGCACCGAAGGGCCGTCTGCGCATTGACCCGGTCAATAACGCTGCCGCCCCAACCGCCACGGCAAACAGCGGTGAGAAGGGCGAAGTGCTGCAGGGCGAGCTGCTGGAGGCTCTGCTGGAGGGGATGGGGCTGAGCGAAATGCAGCCCGTCCCGCAGTTTGACCGGGAAAATATGCGTCAGCTCGGGCAGATCCTCGGCATGTTCTCTCAGGGGACCGTGGCGCTGCTCTCCTCGCGCTCCATCCTCAAGCGTGGCGTGAAGGCCGATATGACCATGGTGCTGGACGATGCCAACAACCCGTTCAAGCTGTTGCCGACCGGCAAAACCGTGCTGATCCAGATGTTCGGCACCCCGATGCCGGGCTTTATGCCGCCGACCAAATCCGTGCGCGACGCGCTGATCGACCTGCAGGCGCACCAGCTGGGCATGATCTCCGGTATCCGCGCCATCATTGCCGCGATGCTGCAGTCCTTTAACCCGGAACAGCTGGAAGAGCAGGCGAAGCAGAACGGGATGACCTCTCGTCTGGCGCTGCCGGGCAGCCGCAAAGCCGCCCTGTGGGACTATTTTGTTCGCAGCTATGGCGAGACGGCTGGCGAGATCGAGGATGACTTCCACACCCTGTTCGGCGAGGCCTTCCTTCATGCGTATGACATGGAGGTGAATCAGTACAAAGACTCACAGAGCGGATCGGAAGACAAATGAATATCGCAACGGCTTCTCTCTCCCGCCAGGGGACGCGCGCCAGCAACCAGGATCAGACGGGAGAAACCATAGGGGAACGTTCAGCCTGCTTTGTCGTCTGCGACGGCATCGCGGGCCTGCCGGGCGGTGAGGTGGCTGCAGAGCTGGCCCGCAACAGCATTATCTCCCGCTTCGATGGCGACAAACATCTTAATGCGCAGCATATCCGCGACTACGTGCAGACGGCTAACCGCACCATCCTCAGCGAACAGCAGGCCGTTCAGGACTATCGCCGGATGGGCACGACGCTGGTCAGCCTGTTCATTGACCGTGATTACGGCCTGGCCTACTGGGCGCACGCCGGAGACAGCCGCCTGTACCTGTTTCGCCGGGGATGGCTGTGGCATGTGACCACCGACCACAGCCTGGTGCAGCAGATGAAAGACGCCGGGCACCAGACCGACAACCTGAACAGCAACCTGCTCTATCTGGCGCTGGGAATTGAAAACGGCGGGCCGGAAGCGAGCTACAGCGACGTGGTGCAGGTTGAAGACGGCGATGCATTCTTACTCTGCACCGACGGGTTCTGGCACGGCGTTAGCGAAGAGCAAATGAAGCAGTCGCTGCATATGGTCAATACGCCGCAGGAGTGGCTGACCTTAATGAACCAAATCATTCAAAAGAATGGCGAACAGGAGGGGAATGCTCAGGATAACTATACTGCCCTGGCGGTATGGATGGGCAACCCTCAGGACACCACTTTGCTGCACACCCTCTCTGACGCAGCACAATTTCTTCCCTGCGGAACTGATTAGACACACAAGGAACGATATGAAACTTTGGCTATCGGGTTTGGCACTTCTGGCGGTCACCTCCACCGCGCAGGCTGAGAATTTCCGCATCGTGCAGTCGCCTGCGCAGAAGCTGGATATCTGGATCGACAACATTAAAGACAACACGCCGCAGAGCTGGTGTAAGCCTGAGGTGGCGCTGCGCATTGTGGCGAACGGCAAGAAGGACGTCTCCGTGCTGGAGAACTTTGTGCCGCGTCTTGGCTCCCTGCTGGAACACCAGTGCAGCAAAGTGAATAAGCTTAGCTGGACGCTCAACGATCCGGCGGGTACCACGCTGGCGCAGGGTACGGCAGGCAAAGCGCAGGACTGGGCGCTGGTGGTGAAACAGGACCAGGCCGCGCCTGCTGCGACCGTGACCGCAACCCCAACCAGCGGCGCGCTGCTGCCGCCGGACCAGAACGTGGCTTCCCGCACCGTCGCGGCTGACCGTACGCCGTGGCAGGAATTCACCCTGCAGGACGGCTGCCACCTGCGCACCTTCTGGGAAGGGGGCGCTTCCGCTCCGGCGCTCTTTATTCCGGATTCTGACACCACCCGCTGCGGTAACGGCAGCTGGCTGAGTGGACACACCGTGGTTTCACAGTCCCGCAACGGCGGACAGAAAGAGATGGCGGTGACGTATATCCACGGCTTCCCGGTGACGGGTCTGAATCAAAGCGCCGATCCTGAAAACGCGCTGATCACCTCCGTCAACAAAGAGCGCATGGTATTCAGCACGCCAAACAGCGACCAGAGCTGGATGATCCTGCCTTACGATAGCGCCCTGAACAGCTGGAAAAGCAACGGCACCGTAGCGGTGGAAATTTCCCGTGAAATCGCCAGCGATGATGCAAAACTGCAGGCGCGTATTGCGGCGGTGAAAAAAACCTGGAGCGCCTGGGTCGCACCCGGCACGCCGCTGAATATCGTCCTGATTGATACCCTGCGTCCTCAGCTGCGCGACCCGGCCGTCGGCGCATGGCGCGCGGCGAATTAAGGAATGGCTATGAATACGCTCTATCAACACCTGGCGGGCGAGTCGCTCAGCGACGCGCTGGCGCGCCTTGAAGCTGAAATCAAAGCCCGTCCGGCGGATGCCGACCTCCGCGCCGCGTTCGTGCAGTTTTTAACCCTCAGCGGCAACTGGACGCGCGCGCTGACCCAGCTGAAAAGCTGGCTGGCGCTGAAGCCTCAGGCGAAGCCCACCGTCACGCTGCTGGAGCAATCCATTCAGGGCGAGCTGCAGCGCGCGCAGGTGATGGCGGGAGAGGCGCGTCCGGCCATGCCAGAAACCCAGTGGCCTTGGCTGACGACCCTGGCCGCAGCGCTTAGCGAGGAGGGCGAGCGCGCCCGGGCGCTGCGTCTGGACGCCCTCGATCGGGCTGAGGCCACCCCCGGCCAGATTATCCTCGAAAACGAGGAGACGCAGGCCTTTGACTGGCTGATGGACGGCGACGCCGGTCTCGGCCCGGTCTGCGAAACCATCGTGAACGGCCGTTATTTCTGGCTGCCGTTCAGCGCCATTGCGGAGATCCGTTTCCAGGCGCCCGCCAGCGTGACCGATCTGGTCTGGCGTCACGCGCTGGTGCGCCTGACCGACGGTACGGAGCAGGTGTGTCAGATCCCGGCGCGTTACCCGTTTGCTGCCGATGCCACTGATGCGGTCAGGCTGGGCCGCACCACCGAATGGCAGCCGCTCGACGAAGACGGCACCCTTTACGAAGGCAGGGGCCAGAAAGCCTGGCTGAGCGATCAAAGCGAATACCCGCTGCTCTCCTTAAGCCTCGTGACGTTTGCGACGGATGGAGCCGATGAGTAATCCCGCTGGCGAAGGCGATCTGCTGCGCAGCGGCTGGCAAGCCCGCAGCAAGCAGGAGAAGGTGGGGGCGCGCGACAAAATGCAGCCCTCGCTGCTGGATCGTCTCACCGATAATGAGCCGGAAAAAAAGCGCGAGTCGGCCAACAGCAATCTGATCACCCACGCCGCCCTGCGCCGCAACGTCCTGCGCGATCTGCAGTGGCTGTTTAACACCATCAACCACGATGCCTCCGGCGATTTGAGCGCCTTGCCGCACGTCAAGCGCTCGGTGGTCAACTTCGGCGTCGCGCCGCTGGCCGGGAAAAGAATGTCGGATATCGAATGGCACGACATTCAGCGCAAGCTCACCGAGGCCATCATCAATTTTGAGCCGCGCATTTTACCGCAGGGGCTGCAGGTCCGCTGCGTGTCGGATACCTCCTCGCTGGATCTGCACAACGTGCTCTCCATCGAGATCAAAGGGCGTTTATGGTGTGTGCCGTACCCGCTGGAGTTTCTGTTTCGTACCGATGTCGATCTGGAAAACGGCCATTTTGAACTGAAAGATGCGGGGTAATCATGGAAAGTAAACTGCTCGAATATTACAACCGCGAGCTGGCCTACCTGCGCGAAATGGGGGCCGAGTTTGCCGAACGCTATCCAAAAGTCGCCGGACGGCTGGGCATGCGCGGCATCGAAGTGGCGGACCCGTATACCGAACGTCTGATGGAGGGCTTCGCCTTCCTGACCTCACGCGTGCAGATGAAAATGGACGCGGAGTTTCCGCGCTTCTCCCAGCGTCTGCTGGAGATGATTGCGCCTAACTATCTCGCGCCCACGCCGTCGATGGCGATTGCGGAGATTGAGCCCGACAGCAGCCGGGGCGACCTGAGCAAGGGCTTCATTGTGCCGCGCGGTACCATGATGGACAGCCTGGCGCTGAAAAAAACCGGCGTGACCTGCAGCTATACCACGGCGCACGAGGTCAACCTGCTGCCGCTGAAAATCGATAAGGTCGAGCTGGGCGGCGTGCCCGCCGATCTGCCGCTCGCGCAGCTGGGGCTGAGCCAGCGGGGGATCGGCAGCGCCTTGCGGATCCGCATCGCCTGCGACGGCCCGCAAAACCTCGGGCACCTGGATTTCGACCGTCTGGAATTTTTCCTCGGCGGTCCGGACATTGAAGCGCTGAAGCTGCTGGAGCTGGTGATGGAGCATCACGCCGGGATCGTCTGTCAGACGGTCAGCCCGCAGCCGCAGCGGCAGCTGCTGGCGTCTGACGCGCTGCGCCAGGAAGGCTTTGAGCCTGACCAGGCCCTGCTTCCGGACGATCTGCGCAACTTTGACGGCTATCGCCTGCTGCAGGAGTATTTCGCGTTTCCGGCCCGTTTCCGCTTCATTAGCCTGAGCGGTCTGGGCAAGCTTATCGAGCGCTGTGAAGGCGAAAAAGCCTTCGACATCTTCATTCTGCTGGATAAATCGGATGAACAGCTGGAGCGCGTGGTTGATGCCAGCCATCTGGCGCTGCACTGTACCCCGGTCATCAACCTTTTCCCAAAGGTCGCGGCGCGTCAGAAGCTGAATGAAGGCCAGCATGAATACCATCTGGTGGTGGATAACATTCGTCCGCTGGATTATGAAATTTACGCGGTCAAAAAAATCTATGGCAGCGCGGACGGCCAGCGCGATGACCAGACGTTTCGTCCATTCTGGAGCACCTGGAGCGGCGATGCGGGCAACTACGGGGCCTATTTTTCCCTGCGCCGCGAACAGCGCGTGCTGTCCGAGCACGCCCTGCGCTACGGCACGCGCACCGGCTATATCGGCTCGGAGGTGTTTGTTTCGCTGGTGGATGAACAGCACGCGCCGTGGCAGGACAACCTGCGCTATATCTCTGCCGAGGTGCTCTGCACCAGCCGCGATCTGCCGCTAATGCTGCAGCAGGAGCTCGGGCAGTTCATTATGGCCGACTCCATGCCGGTGAAATTCCTCACCCTGCGTAAAGGCCCGACGCCGCCGCGTCCGGCGCTGGCGGAAGGGTTCAGCACCTGGCGGCTCATCAGCCAGCTGCAGATGAACTACCTCAGCCTGATGGACAGCGAAAACGAAGACGGCGCGGCCGCGCTGCGCCAGCTGTTAGGGCTGTACGCCAACCTGGCAGAAACGCCCGTTGCGCGTCAGGTGGAGGGGGTACGCCACTGCGTGCTGGAGCCGGTTCACCGCCGCGTGCCTGAACCCGGCCCGGTCGTTTTCGCCCGCGGGATCGGCATTACCCTGACGGTCGATGAGCGTGCCTTTTCCGGCGCCAGCCCGTGGCTCTTTGGCAGCGTGATGGAACGTCTCTTTGCCCGCCTGGTGTCCATCAACAGCTTTACGGAGTTCACCCTGAAAAGTCAGCAGCGCGGCGAGATTGGCTACTGGGCGCCGCGCATGGGTAAAAGGGCGCTGATATGAGTGACGCTGCCACTGCACCGCTGCGCGTGCATCGCCTGACCCGGCTGCCGGACGCGTTCTGGCAAGGGGTTCGCGAGACGCCCTGGCGCTACGATCTGTTTCAGCTGTTAAGGCGCATTGATGCCCAGGGCGGCGAGCGCTACCCGCTGGGACGCGCGCCGCTGCCGAAATTTGAGCCGCTGCGCATCGGCCAGCAGCCGTCGATGAGTTTTGCACCATCGACGCTGGCTCAGGTCCGCCAGCGGGAGGAAAGCGGGCTGCACGAGGTGTCTATCCTCAGTTTCGGCCTGTTTGGCCCGAACGGCCCGCTGCCGGTCCATATGACCGAATACGCCCGCGAGCGAATTTATCATCATCAGGACACCAGCCTCAGCGCGTTTGCCGACCTGTTCCATCATCGCCTGGCGCTGCTGTTTTACCGCGCCTGGGCGGATGCGCAACCCACCGTCTCCCTCGATCGCGCTGATAACAGGCGCTTTGAGGGCTACCTGGCGTCGCTGATTGGCATGGGCCAGCCGGGGCAGATGAACAAAGGCAGCCTGAGCTCGCATGCCCGCTTTACCCACGCCGGGCACCTGACCCGTCACGGGCGGGATCCGGAGGGGCTGGAGAAGATCCTGCGCAACTATTTTAAAGCCCCGGTCAAACTGATCAGCAACGTGCCGCAGTGGATGCCGCTTTCCACGCGCGAGCAGGCGCAGCTGGGAGCAGGACGCCGCATGCCGCGCATGGGGGAATCCGCCTTTCTCGGCGTTGCCGTCCGCGACGTGCAGCATAAGTTTCGCATCGAAATTGGCCCGCTGAGCGCGGAGGAGTACAACCGTTTTCTGCCGGGTGAAGCGTGGGTCACCGAGCTGCGCGACTGGGTGCGTCAGTACGCCGGGGTGGAGTTTGAATGGGAAACGCGGGTGATCCTGCGTGAAGACGCGGTGCAGGGCACCACGCTCGGCAGCAATGGGCGATTAGGCTATAACACCTGGCTGGGCCTTCAGCCGCAGCCTGTCCCGCGTGGCGATCTGGTGTATCGCGCAGAGCGGTAATCCTTCCGTATACCGAATCATAGTTAATGGAAACTAACATGTCAGAAATTAGCCGTGCCGTGCTTTTCGGCAAACTGGATACGCTGTTATTTACCTCTCTGGAAAGCGCCACTGCGTTCTGCAAGCTGCGCGGCAACCCGTACGTTGAGCTGGTGCACTGGCTGCATCAGCTGATGCAGCAGCAGGATGGCGATCTGCAGCAGGTCATCCGCCACTTTGCCCTCGATGAACAGCAGCTGACCCGCGATATCGTGGCCGCGCTGGATGTCCTTCCGCGTGGCGCCAGTTCCGTTTCCGATCTCTCCGAGCATATCGACAGCGCCGTGGAGCGCGCCTGGGTGTTCGGATCGCTGAAGTTTGGCGTCAGCCGTATTCGCGGCGGCCATTTGCTGATCGGCATGCTGAAAACCTGGAACCTGGCCAACGTGCTGAAAAGCATCTCGTCGCAGTTCACCCGCCTTAACGTCGAGGTGCTGATTGAGCAGTTCGACGCGATTTGCGCCAACAGCAAGGAGACGCAGCAGGCCGCTGCCGCCGCAGACGCACCGGCGGGTACGGTACCGGCGGCGCAGGGGACGCTGGCCCAGTACGGCCAGGACCTGACTGCCCGCGCCCGCGAAGGGAAGATTGACCCGGTTGTCGGGCGCGACGAGGAGATCCGCCAGATGGTGGATATCCTGATGCGTCGCCGCCAGAACAACCCGCTGCTGACCGGGGAAGCCGGGGTCGGGAAAACGGCGGTGGTGGAAGGGCTGGCGCTGCGTATCGCCGACGGCGACGTCCCGGAGCCGCTGCAAAATATTCAGCTGTGGCTGCTGGATATCGGCATGCTGCAGGCTGGCGCAGGCATGAAAGGCGAGTTTGAAGCCCGGCTGCAGGCGCTCATTAACGAAGTCCAGTCCAGCGCCACGCCAATTATTCTGTTTATCGATGAGATCCACACCCTGATTGGCGCAGGCGGCCAGCAGGGGACCGGCGATGCGGCGAACCTGCTGAAGCCCGCGCTGGCGCGCGGTCAGCTGCGCACCATCGGCGCCACCACCTGGGCGGAATACAAAAAATACATCGAGAAAGACCCGGCGCTGACCCGCCGTTTCCAGACGGTGCAGGTCCACGAGCCGGACGAAGCGAAAGCCATTCTGATGCTGCGCAGCACCGTGTCGCCGCTGGAGACGCACCACCAGGTGCTGCTGCTCGACGAAGCGGTCAGCGCGGCGGTGAAGCTGTCGCATCGTTACATCCCGGCGCGTCAGCTGCCGGATAAAGCCGTTGCGCTGCTCGACACCGCCTGCGCCCGCGTTGCGGTCAGCCAGAGCGCGCCGCCTGCGCAGCTGGAAGACTGCCTGCGCCACCTTGCCGCGCTGGACGTGGAAATTGAGATTGCTGAACGCGAAGCGCGCGTGGGAGCCGGTGACGCCGATCGCGTAACCGCTTTACTCGCCGAACGCGACGCGTATGAGACAAAACGCGAAGCCCTGGCCCAGCGCTGGGAAGAAGAGCGCAGCCTGGTGCAGGAGATTATCCGCCTGCGCGCGGCGCTGTTCGCGGCGGGCGATGACGATAGCGCCGAGCTGCGCGGCCAGCTGGCGGAACAGCAGCAGGCGCTGAACGCCCTGCAGGGCGATGAGCCGCTGCTGTTTGCGGCGGTGGATGAAAACGTGGTTGCCGCGGTGGTCTCTGACTGGACCGGGATCCCGCTGGGCCGGATGGTGAAAAACGAGATCGACGCGGTGCTCAACCTCGCCGACACGCTTAACCAGCGCGTTATCGGCCAGCGTCACGGTCTGGATCTCATTGCCCGCCGCGTGAAAACCTCGCGGGCGAAACTGGACGATCCCAACAAACCGGTGGGCGTCTTTATGCTGTGCGGCCCGTCCGGGGTCGGTAAAACCGAAACCGCGCTGGCGCTCGCGGAATCCCTCTACGGCGGCGAGCAGAACGTTATCACCATCAACATGAGTGAGTTCCAGGAAGCGCACACCGTTTCCACCTTAAAAGGTGCGCCTCCGGGGTACGTAGGGTATGGTGAAGGCGGCGTGTTAACCGAGGCCGTGCGCCGCCGTCCGTACAGCGTGGTGCTGCTGGACGAAATTGAAAAAGCGCACCCGGACGTCCACGAGATCTTCTTCCAGGTCTTTGATAAAGGCTGGATGGAAGACGGCGAGGGGCGCCACATCGATTTCCGTAACACCATCATTATTCTGACCTCCAACGTCGGCACCGACCTGATTAGCGCCATGTGCGCCGATCCGGAGCTGATGCCGGAGCCTGATGCGTTAAGCGGCGCCCTGCGCCAGCCGCTGCTGGAGGTCTTCCCACCGGCGCTGCTGGGCCGCCTGCTGGTGGTGCCGTACTACCCGCTCAGCGACGAGATGCTGGGGCAGATTGTTCGCCTGCAGCTCAAGCGCATTCAGCGTCGTCTGGAAGAGAATCACAGCATTATTTCTGAGTTTGACGACAGCGTAGTGGAACAGATTGTTCAGCGCTGTACCGAGGTGGAGTCCGGTGGCCGCATGGTGGATGCTATTCTGACCAACACCTTGCTGCCTCAGATGAGCCAGATCTTACTTACCGCCAGCCGCAGCGACGAGCAGTACCGACGTCTGCACGTCACCTGCGAGCAGGGCGAGTTTCACTGTCAGTTTGCCGCGTAATAATCATCAAGAGAACTGTAAAAGATGACGGATAATGATAACAATCGGACTGTCCCAAACGCGCTCCCGGTCGGGTACCGCTTCAACGAGTTTGAAATCAAAGAGGTGATCGGCGGCGGCGGTTTTGGCATCGTCTATCGCGCGTGGGATCACCAGCTCGAACGCACTATCGCTATCAAAGAATTTATGCCTTCCTCGCTCGCCGTGCGCGGCGACGACATGACCCTTGTGCTGCGCAGCGAGCGTTTTGGCAAAGCGTTTTCCGCAGGCCTGAACAGCTTTATTCAGGAGGCGCGTCTGCTGGCGCGCTTTAACCACCCGAACCTGCTGCACGTTCTGCGTTTCTGGGTGCAAAACGACACGGCCTACATGGGGACGCTGTTTTACAGCGGCACCACGCTTTCGCGCCTGCGCGAGGAAAAGCCGGAGCTGATCAACGAGGCCTGGATCCGCCGCACGCTGCCGATGCTGTTCGGTGCGATCAAGACCATCCACAACGAAGGCTATCTGCACCGCGACATCTCGCTGGATAACATTCAGATCCAGGATAACGGCCTGCCGGTGCTGCTTGATTTCGGCTCCGCGCGCCGCACCATCGGTAACCTTTCCGATGAAACGGAAACCATGCTGCGCCCGGGCTTTGCGCCGATCGAGCAGTACACCGACGACAACGAAAGCGAGCAGGGCCCGTGGACGGATATTTACGCCCTCGGCGCGGTGCTGCGTACCCTGATTGTGGGTTCTCCGCCGCCGGTCAGCGTGGTGCGCTCGATTCAGGATACCTGCAAACCGCTGGTGGAGATCATGCCGCAGGGCTATTCCATTCCGCTGCTGCAGGCCATCGACCGCGCGCTGGCGCTGCACATGGAGGACCGTCCGCAGTCCATCGACGAGTTCGCCGCGCTGATAGAGATGCCGGTCGCCGGGATCAACGACGTGCTGACGGCGAAAAAGCCCGGCACGATGCTGGTTCCGGTCGAAGACGAAAAACCGGCTTCGCTGCTCGACTGGCGCCGCTACAAGATCCCTGGCATGGTTGCCGCAGGCGTGCTGGTGGGTATTGTCGCCGGGGCGATGCTGTTCAGCGGCGGTAACGATGCTCCCGAGCGGGCTGCACAGGCACCGGCAGAGACGCGTCCGACTGAGACCGCCGCAAACGCGCCGGACGTGAAGCCGGAAACGGCGAAGGTTAACGAGCAGGCGACGGCCCAGCAGACTCCGCCTGTGGAAAGCCCGGTTGCGCTGGTCTATATCCGCATCCTCGACGGCGAAACGCTGAAAGTTAACGGCGAGCCAAAAGCGCTGCGTCCGGCGACCAACGGCTATGCATCGCTCAAGCTGCCGGCCGGTGAGGTGAAGATTGAACTCCAGGGCAACGGAAGAACGCGTGGCCAGACGCTGGATATCACCAAGCCGGGCACCTGGCTGGTGAACCCTTAGAATTACGCTCAGTCACAGATGCGAACCTCTTTTCTGAATCGCATAAGCTAGATGGAATAAAGATTATGCTCAACCGAATTACCGTTCAGCTCCCGGTGGAGGGGCTTCTGTTCTGGAAACTGACGGGCCGCGAGGCGATGTCCGAGTCGTTCGCGCTGACGCTGACCGTGCTCGGCACGGACGCGCGCATTGACCGCAGCAAGCTGCTGGGCCAGCCGGTCACGGTGACCATCCCGACGCAGAACCTGCTGACGTCCCGCTATGTTAACGGCAAGATTACCCGCGTGGCGGTCAGCGCCGTCGAGCTGACGGGCACCCGCTATGCGGTGTACCAGCTGACGGTTGAGCCGGACCTGTGGCCGATGAAGCGCGACCGTAACCTGCGTATCTTCCAGGGGCAGACGGTCCCGCAGATTGTCAAAACCCTGCTTGGCGAGCATCAGGTCAACGTTGAGGATAAGCTCACCGGCAGCTACCGGGTGTGGGACTACTGCGTGCAGTATCAGGAGTCGAGCCTGGACTTCATCAGCCGCCTGATGGAGCTGGAGGGGATTGCGTATCACTTCAGCCATGAGGCGGACAAACACACCCTGGTACTGACCGACGCCGCCACGCAGCATCAGCCGTTCAGCGGCTATGAGGTCATTCCTTACCACCAGACGCCGTCAGGCGGCAGTACGGATGAGGAGGGCATCAGCCAGTGGGCGCTGGAGGACAGCGTGACGCCGGGAATTTACAGCCTTGACGACTATGACTTCCGCAAGCCGAACGCGTGGCTGTTCCAGGCCCAGCAGAACCCGGCGTCGCCGAAGCCGGGCAGCATCGACGTGTACGACTGGCCGGGGCGCTTTGTGGACAAAGGCCACGGGGAGTTTTATGCCCGCATCCGCCAGGAGCGCTGGCAGGTTGAGCATCAGCAGATTCAGGCCACCGCCACGGCGGCGGGGATTGCGCCGGGCCACACCTTCACGTTAACCAACGCGCCGTTCTTCAGCGACAACGGTGAGTATCTGGTGACGGCGGCGGGCTATCATTTCGAAGAGAACCGCTACGCCAGCGGCGAGGGGGAAACCATTCACCGTACCGATTTCACGGTGATTCCGTCGGCGGTGGTGTACCGTCCGGCGCAGACCACGGCGTGGCCGCGCACCTACGGCCCGCAGACCGCGAAGGTTGTGGGGCCGAAGGGCGAGAGTATCTGGACGGACAAATACGGTCGCGTGAAGGTGAAGTTCCACTGGGACCGCCTGGCGAAAGGCGATGACACCAGCTCCTGCTGGGTGCGCGTGTCGAGCGCGTGGGCGGGCCAGGGCTACGGCGGGGTGCAAATCCCGCGCGTCGGCGATGAGGTGGTGGTGGACTTTATCAACGGCGATCCGGACCGTCCGATTATTACCGGGCGCGTGTACAACGACGCGAGCATGCCGCCGTGGGCGCTGCCTGCCGCGGCGACGCAGATGGGCTTTATGAGCCGCACGAAAGACGGTTCAGTCGACAATGCCAACGCCCTGCGGTTTGAGGATAAAGCGGGCGCAGAGCAGGTGTGGATCCAGGCCGAGCGCAACATGGACACCAGCGTTAAGAACGATGAAACGCACAGCGTCGGCGGGGCGCGCAGCCATTACGTGAAGAAAAATGAACTGCATCGCGTGGAAGCGAACCAAACCCAGGCCGTGAAAGGCGGAACCGAGATCCTGACGGGGAAAGGCAAGCTGGATGCGGCGGTGGAGCAGTATGTGATTGCTTCCGGGACGAAGCTGCGGCTGGTCTCCGGTGAGAGCGCCATTGAGCTGAACGCTAACGGCAAGATTAACCTGATCGGCAAAGAGTTTAACTTCTTCGTGGAAGGGGATGGGTATATCACCACGGGCGGTAAGCTGCATCTGAATACTTCTGGTGCAAAACCCGGAACCACCGCGCCGGGTGAAGGACACAAAGGAGACATCGATGCGGCGGTACAGGCGAAATTTACGCCCAAAGGTGAGTAAGGCGGGCGCGGTACTTGTCGCGATATTAACGACAGGAATGGCTGGAGAAGATGCGCAGATAAATGATCTCTGGATGTTCATTTCCAGGATGAGTGCTTCACTCAAAACGCTATCCGTCATGAATCTGAGTAATGCCGCGTTGCCGTTTAAACTTTTGAAAGGAAATGAATATATCAATTTCTACAATGCCGACGATATCAAACTGGCGGATGGAACGAACATTACTGCAATTGATTTACGTTTAAGTAAAGAAAGTGGCGGTATGGCACCCTTACTGAATTTTTCACCGTCAGGCCAGTGCATCACTCTCGATACCGTTAAAAAGCATTATCCGCAACTGACGTTAACTGATTATCCACGAGGCCGCTCTGAGAACGAAGTGACCAGCTATACAGCGCCAAAAGATATGAATGGACAAAAGGTGAGCTTCAGTTTCACCGTGAAAAATCCTGACTGTCTGGGTTCAGTCGTCATAAGCGCCGAATAAGAAACGCTGCTTCCATGTCCTGGCGATGTTTCCAGTGGTGAGAAGCGCAATCAATATTCATTGAATGACAACTAATGTGAAAAAACATACTCCGACATTTCTTTGTTGTGCCCTGATGTTTACCTGTCTGAGCAGCAATGCGGTTTTGGCAGAAGCTATGCCGCCCGTTCTGACAAAACAGGATTTTTCCGTCAAGGTCAAAGGCCAGCCTGTCGCATTAGGCGACAGATGGACTCCTGATATTGCCCGTAAAATTGACGTGCCGCTTGAAGGCCATTTTGTCGGTGAGGTTCCTTTTGACGGAACGAACTATAAATTCTACCAGCATCAAAAGGATGGTTTAGCAATATTCACTTCCAATCTCTGTTGGGATAAAGCTGAACGAAGCGTTGATGATTATATCGTCTCCCAGATTACTCTGACTGCCTCAGATATTTTAACGCCGCGTGGAGTTCATGTGGGTTCAACAATCAGAGCACTGAACAATGCATACGGCGATGGCCAGGTTGAAAATGATTCCGGGGAGCAGTGGATTTCCTATGAATTGGGTAAGAAATTGCTCTCTTTTGAGGTTAAAGACAGTAAGGTTGTGAAAATAACCATGAATTACGAAAATGGTTCTTCAGAGTGATTTATGACCAAAAAATATCTGGCAGCCGTATTGTGCACGGCTTTATTGGCTGGCGTCGTTGAAGCGTCATCGGCGCTTGAATTATCGCAATACAATAAGCTCGAAACGGTTAGCCGCATCGTTAACGACAGCGAAGTAACAGACAGTCTCAGGACGTTGCTGGGAAATCATTACCAGATCTTTATTGATAACTTTGATGTCTTCGGTGAACCGCATACCACCGCAGGTGGCGGATTGTTTGTTGAAGGCTGGCTAAAAGATCTCTATCTGGAGAACGCGTCAGCGCTGGTTATCGATCCTGACGGCAAAATCTTTGCGGCCTGGGTGGTTCCGGAGTCGGACGTTATTCATTACCAGTCTTCAGATAATAGCCCGGTTATTAATGCCGATATTCAGCAGTGGGCTGCCAGATTTGATGCGATGCATTTTGCAACGAACAGCCAGTCAGAACTTGCGTTTGACGGGGAGTGGTCTGGCGAATTCGGGCACGACTCGACGTTAACCCTGCGGTTAGCTGAATCAGGCAACCGTATCACCGGGTCTTATTGCTATATATCCCAGAAAGGAAACCGCATAGATTGCCCGGAAGATGATGAGCGTAATCTTACCGGTACGATCGCTGGCAATCGTGCCAATATTGAATTCAACTCATCGTTTGGCGGCCCAGGCGGACGTGCTGTTCTGGAAATAAGGGGGAGTGAAATGGAATGGCGTTTAGCTACTCCTCCTCAAAATGGAAATTATTATGCTCCGCAGCGTTATACGTTACGTAAAGCCGCTTCGGTTCATAACGCTGAAACCAGAAAACTGGATACCGAAAAGTTCGCTATTTCTCTGATTAACAGGTGCGGCCATTTTGATAGCGAATGTGACCAGATGGTTTATCTCGGCGTGCGCAAAAGTGATAACAGTACGATCTCCTTAAAGGGAAAAACGTTGCACGACTCCGCAGGTAAAATAATCGGCTCAACGTACGAGAATGGCGATATCGCTTACACCGTGACGTATGCACCCGCGAAATTGGTTGTCAGCAAAGGCGGCCATGTTTTAGTCGAACAGTCAGGTCAATGGCGTAAATAATAAAACAGCCAGCCAGAGGGCCAGCATGGATTGGCTTTTTGTTTCTCACAATATTAATCATCCCGAGTTCACTTATGAAATACACCCTCCAGGAAGGTTCGTTTTCCCTTTTTCCTGCTGCCTGGCAGGATAACAGCATGAACATTATTCGCGATGACGAAAGCGGGCTGTCCGTGGTGGTCAGCCGCGGCGTTATCCCCGATGGCAGCGACTATGAACACGAGTTCCACCGCCAGTGGGATGTGCTGCGTCCTCAGATGGGCGAAATTGCCCAGAGCGAATTCCGGAACGTAAAAGCCGGGCCTGACGGAAAAATTAACGGGCTGGAAGTTGAAACCACCTTTGACCGTAACGGGCAGCGCCTGTGGCAAAAACAGCTGGCCGTGCAGACGCCGGGTAAACCGGTATTGATGATTTTTACCCTCTCGGCACTCAGGGCTTTCACCGAAGAGGACGAGGTGCGCTGGAGCGCGCTTAAGCAGAGTCTGACGCTAAACGACAACCGGAATGTGTAAGGCATGAGCGATAACAACGCGGCCCGTAAGGGCGACGAGATTATTCACTCCAGCATTTTTGCTGACATCACCAGCATTGTGGCGGAGGGTGCCGCCTATGCGGTGATCGGCGCGGCGGTAGGCGCAGCTGCAACCGTAGCGGCGCCATTGCTGGGCGCAGGGGCGGCCGCAGCGGGCGTGGCGGCAATTGGATCCAGCTGTCTGTTAAGCGGCATCATTGGCGGCGTGCTGGCGAACGTGGCGGGGATCACCGACGATATCAGCAACGCCGCTGAGGGGTTAGGCAATGCGCTTTTCCCGCCTTCGCCTGCGGGTAAAATCACTACCGGTTCCAGTAACGTTCTCACCAACGCAATCCCCGCCGCGCGCGCGGCAGGCACGCTGACGCCCGCCGATACCCCGTCCCCCGAGCCGCAGTCGCCGGGCAGCTTTGCCGATTACGCGGGCATGCTACTATCCGCTGCCGGTCAGTTTGGCAGCGAAATGTGGCAGCCGAGCGTGGCCTCTGCCGCCGCGGGAACCTCGCCGCTGGAAGAAGATAAGGTGGCGTGCGAAAAGCACTCCGGGCCGCAGTATCTGGCGGAAGGCTCTAAAAGCGTCTTTATCAACGGGCAGCCCGCGGTGCGTGCCAAAGATCGCACCACATGCGAAGGCACCGTTTCCGACGACGTCTCCCCGAACGTAATCATCGGCGGGGACACGCTCACGGTTCGCGATATCAAAAGCGGTAAAACGCCGGGTCTGGCGCTGGGGATGATTGCGCTCTCCCTGCTGCGCGGGCGTCCGGGCAAGATCCTGAAAAACATGCCCTGCGCGCTGGCGGCAGCCGGCGGCGGGATGCTGGCCGATATGGCAGTGAATGCGGTGTTTGGCTCCTCGCACCCGGTTCACGCCGCCACCGGCGTGAAGGTGCTGAATGACGACGACGAGCTCGATTTCTCGCTGCCGGGACGCTTTCCGCTTCGCTGGCAGCGCAGCTATAACAGCCTGACCACCCGGGAAGGGCTGTTCGGTCTGGGCTGGGCAACCACCTTTGACAGCTATCTGGCGCTGGAAGACAACAACGCCACCTGGTTCGACGAAACCGGGCGCGAGCTGAGCTTCGAGCTGCCGCCTGTCGACCGCGCGTTTTACAGCATCAGCGAAGGCTTCATTATCCGCCGCAATGAGAGCGGCGACGTGGCGATTGCCGATGATGACGGCGCGGTGTGGCGTCTGTATAAACCGACCCGGGCGAATCCATCTATCCTGCGTCTGGCCTCCCTCAGCGACGAATACGGCAACGCGCTGCTGACGGAGTGGGACGAGCACGGCAGGCTGGTCGGCCTTCACGACGAGCCGCGGGCGATAGACGTCACCCTGCGCTATGACGATGAACGTTTCCCGCAGCGCGTTACCGCTGCCAGCCATTTTGACGGCAGCCAGGCCTGGCCGCTGATGCAGTGGGGCTACGACGCGCGCGGCCAACTGGCGAGCGCGACGGATGCCTCCGGCGTGGTGACGCGTGAATACCGCTATAACGAGCACGGGCTGATGGTCTGGCACCGGATGCCGGGCGGTCTGGAGAGCGAATACCGCTGGAAAAAATTCGATCACTGGCGCGTGGTGGAAAACCGCACCAGCACCGGCGACGGCTGCCGCTTTAGCTACGATTTAGCCGCCGGGTTGACGACCGTTGAGCACTACGACGGCCAGACGCGCCGCCACTACTGGAACGCGCAGAATCTGATTGTCCGCTACGTTGACGAGCGCGGTGAAAACTGGCGCTACGAGTGGAACGAGAACGAGCTTCTGACGCGACGCATCGATCCGCTCGGCAATGCCGTTACCTTCGTCTACGACGAAATGGGCAACCGGGTTCAGGAGATCGACGCCGACGGCAATACCCGCACCACCGCCTGGCTGGAACACCGCGCGCTTCCCGCGGCCATTATCGAAGCCGACGGCAGCGCCACCCGGTTCTGGTACGACGAACATCACGGGCTGAAGCGCGTGGTGGACCCGATGGGGCAGACCACGCAGCTGCGCCGGGACGAGTTCGGCCAGGTCGTTGAAGAGGTTGATGCCGCCGGAAACAGCCGCTACCAGGAGTACAACGAGGCCGGGCAGATTGTTCGTTCGACGGACTGTTCCGGGCGTATTACCCTCTACCGCTACCATCCGCTGGGCTGGCTGGTGGCCGAGACTGGCGCCGACGGGGAAGAGACGCGATATCGCTACGACGCCGCAGGGCGTCCGGTGCAGCTCGATCGCCCGGAAGGCTGGACGGAATCGCTCAAATGGAACGAACGCGGCCTGCCGGTGAAGCATGCGGGCGCCGACGGTAAGGAAAGTGAGTTCAGATACGATGAGGCAGGGCGATTAACCGCGACGCGTAATACCCAGGGTGAAGAGGTCCGTCGCCGCTGGGACAGCCGCGGGCGTCTGATTGCCCTGGAAAACGAAAACGGCGAAGCGTATCAGTTCCGCTGGGGCGCGGACTCGCTGCTGCTGGAAGAGGTGGGGCTCGATGGCGTAGCCTCGCAGTATCGCTATGACGCCTGCGGACGCACGATAGCACGCACGTTTGCCACCGGTCATCCTGAGGCCATCACCCATGCCTTCGCCTGGAGCGCGAGCGGCCAGCTGGTCGCCCGCACCACGCCGGAGGGGCAGACACGCTATCACTACACGCCGTCCGGGCTGTTAAGCCGGATTGGGCTGCATCCTGCGCTTGCAGCCGACGCGTGGACCACCGCGGCAGAGCAGGAGCTGGCCTTTGAGTATGACGCGCTTGGTCGCGTGACGCGCGAGGCGGGCGAGCACGGCGAGCTGGCGTGGGAGTATGACGCGCTGGGCAACCGGACCTCTATCACGCTTCCCGATGGCCGCGAGCTCAAGCAGTTTTACTACGGCAGCGGGCATCTGCTCAGCATTGCTCTCGATAAGCTGTCGGTCTCCGACTTTACCCGCGACGAACTCCACCGGGAGACCAGCCGCACTCAGGGGCTGCTGACCACCCGCAGCGAATACGATCGTCTTGGCCGACTGCATCGCCGGGACGTCTTTACCGGCAATGCGCAGCGCCCGTCGCCGCGCCGCTGGTCCCGACGCTGGGATTACGACTACCGCAACAACCTGGTGCGTGAAGAGCGGGACGATAACCCGTTCAGCTGGTACCGCTGGCAGTATGACAGCGCCGGGCGCCTGCTCGTTCAGGACGGTACGCTGCCCGGCCAGGAGCAGTGGCGCTGGGACGCTGCCGGTAACCCGCTGGAAGGGGCTGCTGAGAAGGTCACGCACAACCGCCTGACGCAGCTGAACGGCATTCGCTGGCGCTATGACATCCACGGCCGCACCGTGGAAAAAGATAACGGCCAGACCCGCTGGCACTACCGCTACGACGGTGAGCATCGTCTGACGGAAGTCATCAGCCAGCCGCGGGACCGCAACAAGCCGCAGACGCAGGTCAGCTTCCGCTACGATCCGCTCGGGCGACGCATCAGCAAAACGCGACGCCAGATGCTGGGCGGACAGCCAACCGGCAAGCCGGTCACAACCCGGTTTGTCTGGGAAGGGTTCCGTCTGCTGCAGGAGGTGCACGGGGATGTGCCGCTCACCTACGTCTACAGCGATCAGGACAGCTACGATCCGCTGGCGCGTATTGACGGCGTGGAAGCGCCGGAGATCTTCTGGTTCCACTGCCAGACCAACGGCACGCCGGAGCGGATGACGGATATCGAAGGGCAGGTGCGCTGGGAAGGGGTGAACAGCGCCTGGGGCAAGCTGCTGCGGGAAAGCGAGACGCAGGTATCAGGATATTCTCAGAACCTGCGCATGCAGGGGCAATACCTGGACCGTGAGACAGGGCTGCACTACAATCTGTTCCGGTATTACGACCCGGACTGCGGGCGGTTTACGCAGCAGGACCCGATAGGGCTGGCGGGGGGGATAAACCTTTACCAGTATGCGCCGAATGCGCTGGGGTGGGTGGATCCTATAGGTTTAACCGCTTGCAAAAATGGGAGTCCTAAACGGTCAGTGAGAAACATGTCTTTTGCTGACTGGATTAAAAGAAAGGCAAAAGGTGGGAATAACACCCATGTTTATTTAGGATATAGAGACGGTAAACCTGTCTATGTAGGTATCAGTAAGGATGTTGATATCCGTGCTGTGCAGCATGGTGAAAGGTTCGACAAATTAGTTAGAATTACTGAAGAACCGTTAAATCGTGGTCATGCGCGGAGCATAGAACAAGCAGTTATTCACAACAACCCTCATTTTGAGAACTCTATAAATAGCATAAGTCCGACAAGGAAGTTATACTCAGATGCTGTTTCGTGGGGCGAAAATTGGCTTAAAAATAATGGGATTAATGTAAAATGGCCGACAGATTAACAGTAGTGTCAGGAAATGAAAGGCAAAAAAAATGGCCTAAACAAGGTGATTTTTTTTACTTTCAGTTAAATGATGGTCGATTAGGCTATGGTATGGTCTCCTTGGGTAAAATAGATGTCGGTCCATTCAAAAATGCTATAGTTATATATATATATGACTATTTTACATCTTCGCTTCAAGAAGATGCTGTATTGGCAAAAGATAATTTGCTATTGCCGCCAATCATTACTGATAATTCATGCTGGAAAAACGGTTACTTCGTAACATTTAAAACTATCGAAACGAGCGAAGTGGATATCTTACCACAACATTATTTTAAAAACCCTGTCAGAAATAAAATATATGATGAGCATGGCGTAACAATTGACTCACCAACTGAGAATATACCAATCGGTGAAGAGTCGATTCAATTCTATAAAAGCGTTATAAAATCTATAGAAAGCTTTGTTAACTAATAGACTAGGCCGGGGAGATATTTCCGGCCTTTTACTTACGGCATGAGAAAAATCATAAGCATACAAACAGATACTGCCACATTAGTTATTTATGATTTGATGTCATTAAAGCATAGAATTAATGATGATGCAGATTGGTGGAGTCTTCCAGAAGATGAAGTTGAAGAAATAAATAAAGGGAATCTATTATTTCTCAATCTTGGAGATGATGGTGCCTATAAAGTTCATATTAAAAATGATGTTGATGAATATACCGGGTCACTATTTTTAAGCGTACCTTCTGGAAAGGTTTTCATTGGGGCGGGAGAAGATGTCACAGGCGGAGATCTTGAGCCTGATGACTCAGATGCTATTTCAGGTGAGTTCATTTCTTTAGACCCTGGTAGTTACGAAGTTAAATATAAAAAGCAAGGTTCAGATGTTCTAGTTTCCTTTACAAAAGCAACGATTACTGGAAACTCATTAGAAGAGGGAGTTTATCTCTGAATGCAAATCCACGCCCTGGCGTGGATTTTTTCATCCAAAAAAATGTTAAACAATTAATTCAGCACGTAGCCATTTATAACAATAGTCTTTTTTCCTTTTGCAGGTGTCTTGCTTATTTTTTTTTCGCGCCTTGCTTACCGTTACCCTTAATAAGCGGTCGTTATACTCGCAACGAACAACTCCACCCTGAGAATAGTCCCCCGTAGCTGCTTACCACCCGCCGCGAGTACTACCACCTTGGTCGACTGCATCGTCGGGTCTTCTTTACCGGCAATGCCCATCGTCGCCGCGCCGCTGGGATTACGACTACCGCAACCTGGTAAGGGAAGAGCGGGACGGTTGCCTGCTCGAAGGATCTGCAGAGAAGGTCACGTACAACCGCCTGACGGAAGTCATCAGACAGCCGCGGGTTCGCAACAATCAAGTTACTTAAATCCGCATCAGGCAGTCTATATGCTAATATAGGTTCTACTCAACGAACCCGTAGAGCTTAGCCTGGAGATTAGTATGCAACGTTGAAACAATAGTTTCATATCAGTTACAAAGAAATGATTGATGCATGTGTTCTAAAACAGCAGGGAAGAAAATCGCTTAGGGATTCGTATAAATATTTTGACCAATAGAAATAGTTTAATAGTAATAATGTTTATTTTATATATGACTTATTAGCTTAAAGGCAAGTTGGTATGGAAAAACAAAATTTAATTGATCAGCTAAATGAAATTGAAAAGCTTATGCACATTTCTTTACCATCTGAATATAAATGCTTTATAATTGAGAATGTCAAGTACGCTGACTTTTATGAAATTCAACGAGCAAATGGTGACCAGCTTTATGTTTTCAATTGTTTTGATTTGCTTGAAAGAAATAATGCATATGCAATCCAAGAGGTTGAGCCTGACCTTTTATTGATTGGTCAAGATGGTGATCTTGGGTATTTTTTGAATCTGTGCAAGGGTACTGATGATATTTATTCTTTAGATCTTGGAGCATTAGGAAGCCTGGAAATTGATAAAGAAAGTAATAGTATATTTATGTTATAGTTTTGCTTTTATTAAACGCTTAGTTCAGTATTTTGGAAAACCCACGCCAAATCGTGCATTTTTTTAAAAAAATAGTTCAAATATAGATTATTTTTTCAGAACTGCCAGATACAACAAAAATAAAATACGATGTAATATTATGAGTGATAAGAGCATGCAAAAAGTAGATCTACTAATTTCGCATAATCAAATATTGTTACGATCCCGAGACTATGACGAAAAGCTGAGTCAGTGGGGAAAAGGCAATGTTTCTCAAGGGGCTGTTCTACACAAGGATTATGTTATATTCGATCCATTACCAGAGGACGCGTTTGGAGCAAACGTCAATATCAAAATAGAGAATGCTTTCAAATTGGATGAAAATGCTCAGCGCTGTATTGTTGTGCCATTTTTCATTACGGATAAAGATAAGCTGCAAATCGCTTCTGCAACTGAGAAATTCGATTTAAATATAGATGTGAACGATGAAGTTTATTCACTCTTTTATGAGATTTGTGAAGGAGATGAAATTTATTATAATTTCACTCTTGTGCCGGCAAAAGAAGCTATTGCTGCTAAGTTTTTGCTAGATGACCCTTGGGGAGGAATAAAAGATCATCCTCTCAAAGAAGGGATTTTTTAAATTTAGTATTAACCGGGGAATTTATCTCGGAATAAAAATCCACGCCAAAGCGTGGATTTTTTTCATTCAAAACAACTCAAACGTTAAACAAGAAGTTCATCACATCGCCATCTTTAACGATGTAGTCTTTCCCTTCCGCACGCATCTTGCCTGCTTCTTTCGCGCCTTGCTCACCCTTGTAGGTGATGAAGTCTTCAAACGCGATAGTCTGCGCACGAATAAAGCCTTTCTCGAAGTCGGTGTGGATCTTACCGGCCGCCTGAGGAGCTGTCGCACCCACAGGGATCGTCCACGCACGCACTTCTTTCACGCCAGCGGTGAAGTAGGTCTGAAGGTTCAGCAGCTCATAGCCCGCGCGGATCACGCGGTTCAGGCCCGGCTCTTCCAGACCCAGCTCGGCCATGAACTCTTCACGGTCGGCGTCGTCCAGCTCAGCGATGTCGGATTCAACTGCAGCGCAAACCGCCACAACCACAGAACCTTCAGCCGCCGCGATTTCACGCACTTTGTCGAGGTACGGGTTGTTCTCAAAACCGTCTTCGTTAACGTTGGCGATGTACATGGTTGGCTTCAGGGTCAGGAAGCTCAGGTATTTGATCGCCGCCTTGTCTTCTTCAGTCAGGTTTTTCAGCGCGCGCAGCATGCCCGCGTTTTCAAGCTGTGGCAGACATTTTTCCAGCGCAGCCAGTTCTGCTTTCGCGTCCTTGTCGCCGCCTTTGGCTTTCTTCTGCACGCGGTGAATAGCGCGTTCGCAGGTGTCGAGGTCAGAGAGCGCCAGCTCGGTGTTGATGACGTCGATGTCGTCAGCCGGATCCACTTTGTTGTTAACGTGGATGATGTTGTCGTTCTCGAAGCAGCGCACAACGTGGCCGATCGCTTCGGTTTCACGAATGTTGGTCAGGAACTGGTTACCCAGGCCTTCACCTTTGGATGCGCCTTTTACCAGGCCCGCGATGTCCACGAATTCCATGGTGGTTGGCAGAATGCGCTGCGGCTTAACGATTTCCGCGAGCTGGTCCAGACGCGGGTCCGGCATTGGCACAACGCCGGTGTTAGGTTCGATGGTACAGAACGGGAAGTTCGCCGCTTCGATACCCGCTTTGGTAAGCGCGTTAAACAGGGTGGATTTGCCCACGTTTGGCAGACCGACGATACCGCATTTGAATCCCATTTCTAAATCACCTTAATATCTTGATAATCAATCCGTTAACGATAACCGATTGATGAAAAGTAAATAACTACGCCTATTATACACGTAACCCGCATGACGCGCGGTAAAAAAGCCGAATCGGGCGGATTATTGCGCTTTGAAAGCGTGTAAGCGGTTTGTCGCTTTGGTTAACCCATCTTTCAGCCAGATTTCAGTGCAGCGCGCCGCTTCGTCTACCGCCTCGTCAATCAGTTTCTGCTCAGAAACCGGGGGCTTACCGAGTACGAAACCGACAACTTTGTTTTTATCGCCCGGATGGCCGATTCCAACGCGCAAACGGTGGAAATTCGGGTTATTGCCCAGCTTGCTGATGATGTCTTTGAGGCCGTTGTGGCCGCCGTGCCCGCCGCCCAGCTTGAATTTTGCCACGCCGGGCGGGAGATCCAGCTCATCGTGTGCGACCAGAATTTCATCCGGATTGATGCGATAAAACGTTGCCATTGCCGCCACCGCTTTACCACTCAGGTTCATAAAGGTGGTGGGCACCAGTAAACGAACATCCGCGCCAGCAAGGTTGATACGTGAGGTATACCCGAAGAATTTAGGTTCTTCACGCAGGGGAGCACGTAACCGCTCGGCCAGCAGATCGACGTACCATGCCCCGGCGTTGTGGCGGGTGGCCGCATACTCTGCGCCGGGGTTGGCGAGGCCGACAATCAGTTTAATCGTCACGATTCAATTCCTAATGGGTTCCAGATCTGGCGCGTAGTTTACTGTCTGGCGCGCCGCTTGACAAAATTCTGCGATCTTCCCAGCGAAATATGAATAATTTCTGATTTGAACCATTAGAATTTCAAGCTGTTCAAAGTGTTATTTGTAAACTTTTGTTTGGGACTTATCTGTAATTGTGATCATTCACGCAACTCATAAAAGGGGCGTTGTCTATACTTTACACACAAGGATTAGGGGCTTTTCCCCTGACAACCCAAAGTTCCGGAGGTGACACATGAAACGCAAAAACGCTTCGTTACTCGGTAACGTACTGATGGGATTGGGGCTGTTCGTGATGGTAGCCGGCGTGGGTTATTCCATTTTAAACCAGTTACCTCAGATTGACCTCCCGCAATACTTCGCGCACGGCGCGATATTGAGCATCTTCGTTGGTGCGGTATTGTGGCTTGCAGGGGCGCGCGTGAGCGGCCATGAGGAAGTCTGCGATAAATACTGGTGGGTGCGCCACTACGACAAACGCTGTCGTCGCGATCAGCATAAGCACAGCTAGTGCTACGATAAAGAACGCCGAAACGGCTCCCGAGGGAGTCGTTTTTTTTTGCATCAAGGGTTGACCCTCACGTAACGTAAGGCTCCAGAGTGGCGCCACTGGCAAAGAAAAAGGAGCAGTTATGTTGATTCAGGTGGGTGAACTGGCGAAACGCGCCGGGATCACCGTGCGGACATTGCACCACTATGAGCAAACAGGGTTGTTGCTGCCTTCTGCCAGAAGCGCGGCAGGTTACCGGCTTTACAACCTGGCGGATGTCCAACGTCTGCATATGATCCAGGCGCTGGCAAAAGCGGGGCTGGAACTTGCTGAAATCAGGGATTTCCTGGAACAGGAGTCGCTGTCGTTAACCGAGTTACTCGATGCGCAAATCACGCTGCTGGATAAACAGCTGCGCAGCATACATACGCTGCGCGACCGGCTGGTGGAGCTGCGAACCGGGCTTCTCGACGATGCGACGCCGGATCTGGAATCCTGGCTACAGACTCTGGAGTTAATGAATATGTACGATCGCTGGTTTAGCAAAGAAGAGTTACAGCAGCTGCCGTTTGCGGTGCAGAAGGATGCGCTGACGGCTATCTGGTCAGGGCTGGTTGCAGAGGCCAACACGCTGCTGGAGCACCATATACCCGCTACTGACGCCCGGGCGATGGATCTGGCGACGCGCTGGATGGAGCGCCTTGAGCAGGACACGGCGGGCAAGCCGGAGTTTCTCACCCGGCTGAACGAGATGCACAGCGTTGAACCGCAGATGCAGGCGCAGACCGGCATCACGCCGGAGATGACGGATTACATCACGCGCGCGTTTGCTGAGTCTAAGCTCTGCATATGGGAGAAGTATCTCACTGCCGAAGAGATGGCCTTTACCCGGGCACACTACTTTGACCGCATGATGGAGTGGCCGCCGCTGGTGGCAAAACTGCATCAGGCGCAGCGGGAAAATATCGATCCTGCCTGTGAGGAGGCGCAAAAGCTGGCTGAAAACTGGCTGGCATTGTTCCAGTCTTACGCGGGCAAGAACCCGGAAACTCAGCAAAAGTTTCGCGCTGCCATGCAGCAGGAGCCGCACCTGATGAAAGGAACCTGGATGACGCCTGCCGTGCTTGCATGGCTCCAGCAGGCGATCGGGGTGATGATGCAGAGACGTTTCTCTGCATCATGAGACTCACAGATCCGCTAACGCGGCTTCACGGTTAGGGTAGAAGGAGAGTCGGCCAGGGATAGGCTGTACGCCCGCGCGCGCCATGGTGCGCAGCGGCTGAAACTCCAGGTTACTCACCCGCAGCTCGCAGCCTTCCGGCAGACGTTTCACAAAGCGCTGGAAGGCATCCAGGCCGCCTGCATCCAGCACCGGTACGGCATCCCATTTCAGCACCACAACCCGTTTGCCCGCGATGCGGGACTCCAGATCGCTGAACAGACCTTCCGCCGCGGCGAAGAACAGCGGGCCAATCACGCGCAGCACCAGCACATCGTCAGGCACCTCGACGTTAACCGGGGAAAGGCGCGTCATCTGCGCGATACGGCGCATAAACAGCAGGGAAGCCAGCACGATCCCGACGCTGATGGCGATAACCATATCGAACAGCACGGTCAGCGACATGCAGATCAGCATCACGATGATGTCGTCTTTCGGCGCGCGACGAAGCAGGTTCACCACCTTGTGCGCCTCGCTCATGTTCCAGGCCACCATCAGCAGCAGGGCGGCCATGGCGGAAAGCGGTAGCCAGGAGAGCAGCGGGGCGAGGATCAGCAGGGCGAGGATCACCAGCACGGAGTGGATAACCGCCGAAACCGGTGAGGTTGCCCCCGCGCGCACGTTGGCCGCAGAACGGGCGATGGCTGCCGTTGCGGTAATACCGCCGAAGAACGGCGCGACGAGGTTGCCTATTCCCTGACCAACCAGCTCGCTGTTGGCTTTGTGCTTGGTGCCGGTCATCCCGTCCAGAACGACGGCGCAGAGCAGGGATTCAATCGCCCCCAGCATTGCCATAGAGAACGCGGCGGGAAGCAGGGCGCGCAGGGAATCCCAGCTTAGGGTAAAGCTGGAGCCGGGCATGTCCCACGGCAGCACCAGCTGCGGTAGCAGTTGCGGAATACCGCTCCCCTGTGAACCGTCCGCCAGAACATAGTGAAACTGCGAGCCGATAGTCGCGACGTGACCACCGAACATATTGACGATCGCCATCACCGCGCAGCCCAGCAGCAGCGCGGGCAGATGGCCCGGCAGACGAATACCGAGGCGAGGCCAGACGATCAGCGTGCCCAGCGTCACAATCCCGATGGCGGCGTCGCCCAGGTTGGCCGTCGGCAGCGCCATAAACAGCGCCCCCACTTTTTGCAGATAGTGCTCTGGTACGTGGGGCATCTGCAGGCCGAGGAAATCTTTGATCTGCATGGTTCCGATGGTAATACCAATCCCCGATGTGAACCCCAGCGTCACGGAAAGGGGGATGTACTCGATCAGCCGCCCAAAGCGGGCCAGACCAAACAGAATCAAAAAGACGCCGGACATCAGGGTGGCGACCAGCAGGCCTGCCAGACCAAACTGTTGCGAAACCGGGTAGAGGATCACCACGAACGCGGCGGTCGGGCCGGAAACGCTGAAGCGCGAACCGCCCGTCAGGGCAATGACGATCCCGGCAACGGCCGAGGTGTACAGACCGTACTGCGGCGCAACGCCGCTGCCAATCGCCAGCGCCATCGCCAGCGGGATGGCGATAATGCCGACGGTGATCCCGGCAATCAGGTCACGGACAAAGCGTGACGAGGTGTACTTCTCTTTCCAGCAGGCGTCGATGAGGGCGCGAAAGGGCAGAACATGTGAGGAGGTTACGTTTTTCACAATTATCTATCATCCGTATGCGCATCATCTGTCATGTGAATGGCAGGTGAAGGAGGCATTAATCATACAAATAAAACCCGGAGACAAAAAAACCCGCCGCAGCGGGTTTTTCGGCCGTGTTCGATTAGTGTTCGAACATTGCTGAGATGGATTCTTCGTTGCTGATACGACGAATCGCTTCGGCCAGCATCCCGGACAAGGTCAACGTACGCACGTTTGGCAGTGCTTTGATCTCATCGCTCAGTGGGATGGTATCGCATACCACAACTTCGTCAATGACGGAGTTGCGCAGGTTGTTTACCGCGTTACCGGAGAAGATCGGGTGAGTCGCGTAAGCGAACACGCGCTTGGCACCACGCTCTTTCAGCGCTTCAGCTGCTTTACACAGCGTACCGCCGGTATCGATCATGTCGTCAACCAGCACGCAGTCACGGCCAGCAACGTCACCGATGATGTGCATCACCTGAGAAACGTTAGCGCGCGGACGGCGTTTGTCGATGATCGCCATGTCGGTATCGTTCAGCAGCTTAGCGATAGCACGGGCACGTACCACGCCGCCGATGTCCGGAGAAACCACGATTGGGTTATCCAGGTTCAGCTGCAGCATGTCTTCCAGCAGGATTGGGCTGCCGAATACGTTATCAACCGGGACGTCGAAGAAGCCCTGGATCTGCTCTGCGTGCAGGTCAACGGTCAGTACGCGGTCAACGCCGACGCTGGACAGGAAGTCAGCGACAACTTTAGCGGTGATTGGCACACGTGCGGAACGGACGCGACGGTCCTGACGGGCATAGCCGAAGTAAGGGATTACAGCAGTGATACGGCCTGCTGAAGCGCGACGCAGGGCGTCGACCATAACAACCAGTTCCATCAGGTTGTCGTTTGTTGGAGCACAGGTGGACTGGATGATGAAAATATCACCACCGCGTACATTTTCGTTAATTTGTACGCTGACTTCGCCGTCGCTAAAGCGACCTACGGCGGCGTCGCCGAGGGAAGTGTACAGGCGGTTGGCAATACGTTGTGCTAGTTCCGGGGTGGCGTTACCAGCAAAAAGCTTCATATCAGGCACGAGAAGAACCTCAGGCATGCGTCCAGTGGTGGATAGCGTTCGCCGCAAACTGTGCGGGCCAGGCGAAGGCTATCCAGGCGGTGTATTAAAGAGCGCGATGCAACGTCTGGAACAGGGTGACGTTGTCACCGAAACTCAGTCTGCGCCAGAATGGTCTGCTGTAGGGGGGAGGTGTTCATCCCGCGTGCTACAAAACCATGCAGCCAAACCGGCGCTTGCTCAAGCACCTGACGAGCGGCGGATTCGGTGTCAAATTCAGCAAAGACACAGGCTCCTGTACCAGTCAGGCGCGACGGCGCGTATTCTAACAGCCAGGAAAGCACCGCATCAACCTCGCGAAAACGTTTTCTTGCGATATCCTCGCAATCGTTGCTGAATTCACAATTTAATAACGTTTCTATTGACCGAACCGGGGTATTCCTTTTCAGGTCAGGATCTTTAAAGATGACCGGGGTCGGAATGCTCACGCCAGGATGGGCAACCAGATACCACTTCTCCGGCGGTTCAGCCGGGGAGAGGATCTCACCCACGCCTTCAGCAAAGGCCGCATGACCGCGCACAAACACCGGGACATCCGCCCCCAGCGTCAGGCCCAGGGCTGCCAGTTCGTCCTTCGACAGCCCGCAGCCCCAGAGGAGGTTCAGCGCAACCAGCACGGTGGCGGCGTTGGATGAGCCGCCGCCCAGACCGCCGCCCATCGGCAGGCGTTTCTCGATACGGATATCCGCACCGCTTCCCGCGGGCAGACGGCCCGATTCCGCCGCGGCTTTCATCAGCAGACGCGCGGCGCGCACGATCAGGTTGTCCTCATGCGCCACGCCTTCGACAGGCGTTAGCAGGCAAATCTGCCCGTCCTGGCGCAGTTCAATGGAGATCGTGTCGCCATAGTCAATAAACTGAAACAGCGTCTGCAGGGTGTGATAACCGTCAGCACGCTGGCCGGTGATGTATAAAAACAGGTTCAGCTTTGCCGGAGAGGGCCAGTGGGTCATCATTTAACGATCCAGTTGTCCATTTTCAGCTTGATACGCTGGCTGCCCTGGGTCAGTTCCATGTTTGATGGCAGCGACGGTTTACTCTTGCTGTCATAGGCGCTGTACACCACTTTCCAGGTTTTGCCGTTCTGGGTGTAGTTCACCTGGCTCAGACGGTACTGGTCGTCAAGGGTGTAGTCAGTTGCCTCACCCGGCAGGCCAAGGATCCACTGGCGCAGGCTGTTGAGCGGGATAGGCATCCCGGTCAGCTTGCCAATCATCTCTTCGGCATCGGTCGCGGTATAGTGCTGGCCTTTGTTATCGGTGATCTGCGCTTCGCCCGGTTTGGCGATAAGCTCCAGCTCGGTGCTGCCCAGCGGGTTCAGCAGCAGCAGGCGGTAGTTGTCCTGCCCCGTCTGCTGCCAGAAGAAGCGGGCATAAACCTTTTGCTCGTCAGAGAGATAAGCGAAAGCGCCGCGGGTCTGGTACTGGTTCAAATTACGGACGTCCTGCTGGTGCTGACGCCACTGCGGTGAATCAGGGCTTTTGCCCGGGCCTTTTGGTTGGGTGACGGTACACGCGGTCAGAACCAGTGCTGCCAGCGGCAGCAGGCGAATCAGTCGGGTCATAATGAGGACAAATCCTTGAGATACGTTGCAGTTATAACTGTTAATGCTAGCGTCGAAGGGGGCTACCGTCTACGTTCAAATTATCTCAAAGGGTTGTGTAACCTATTACTCCGAAAGGAGGCAGTCCCTTTTATTGATCTCGCGCATCCTGTATGATGCGTTCTGCTAACCTTATTAACGCTGGTACTACTCCCGCTCAACATGACCCTATTAGCACTCGGCATCAACCACAAAACGGCTCCGGTTTCGCTGCGAGAACGCGTGACGTTTTCGCCGGATACGCTTGACCTGGCGCTGGACAGCCTGCTTGCACAGCCTATGGTGCAGGGTGGCGTGGTGCTCTCGACGTGCAACCGTACCGAGCTGTATTTAAGCGTGGAAGAGCAGGACAACCTGCACGAAGCGCTGATCCGCTGGCTATGTGACTACCACAACCTCAATGAAGACGAGCTGCGCAACAGCCTGTACTGGCATCAGGACAACGATGCCGTCAGCCATCTGATGCGCGTCGCCAGCGGGCTGGATTCGCTGGTGCTGGGCGAGCCGCAAATTCTGGGTCAGGTGAAAAAAGCCTTTGCAGATTCGCAAAAAGGGCATCTGAAGGCCAGCGAGCTGGAGCGCATGTTCCAGAAGTCGTTCTCCGTGGCGAAGCGTGTGCGAACCGAAACCGACATTGGTGCCAGTGCGGTTTCTGTTGCTTTCGCGGCCTGCACCCTTGCACG
Source organism: Enterobacter sp. DNB-S2 (assembly GCF_019443845.1). Classification (NCBI taxonomy): domain Bacteria; kingdom Pseudomonadati; phylum Pseudomonadota; class Gammaproteobacteria; order Enterobacterales; family Enterobacteriaceae; genus Enterobacter; species Enterobacter sp. DNB-S2. The sequence goes on along the minus strand of NZ_CP050520.1, from coordinate 3,282,985 downwards.
CCAAATCTTTGAATCCCTTTCTACCGTCACCGTGATGCTGGTGGGGGCGGGCGAAACCATCGAACTTGTGGCGCGCCATCTGCGCGAGCATAAAGTGAAAAAGATGATTATCGCTAACCGCACCCGCGAACGCGCGCAGGTGCTGGCGGATGAAGTGGGTGCAGAGGTGGTTGCCCTGAGCGACATCGATGAACGCCTGAAAGAGGCTGACATTATTATCAGCTCAACCGCCAGCCCGCTGCCGATTATCGGAAAAGGGATGGTGGAGCGTGCGCTGAAGTCCCGCCGTAATCAGCCGATGCTGCTGGTGGATATCGCCGTCCCGCGCGATGTTGAGCCGGAAGTGGGAAAGCTGCCTAATGCCTATCTCTACAGCGTGGATGACCTGCAAAGCATCATTTCGCACAACCTTGCCCAGCGTAAAGCGGCGGCGGTTCAGGCGGAAACCATCGTTGAGCAGGAAACCAGTGAGTTTATGGCCTGGCTGCGCGCGCAAAGCGTCAGCGAGACCATCCGCGAGTACCGCGGGCAGGCGGAGCAGGTGCGTGATGACCTGACTGCCAAAGCGTTAGCAGCACTTGAACAGGGCGGCGACGCCAATGCGATTATGCAGGATCTGGCGTGGAAACTGACCAACCGCCTGATCCATGCACCAACCAAATCTCTTCAGCAGGCTGCCCGTGACGGGGATGATGAACGCCTGACTATTCTGCGCAACAGCCTCGGGCTGGAATAGCGCCCTATACCCATTTTCTAAGACAAGGTGCACTTACGCCTATGAAGCCTTCTATCGTCGCTAAACTGGAAGCTCTGCACGAGCGCCATGAAGAAGTACAGGCGCTGCTCGGGGATGCCGGGACCATTGCGGACCAGGAACGTTTTCGCGCGCTCTCGCGTGAATACGCGCAGTTAAGTGATGTTTCTAAATGCTTTACCGACTGGCGACAGGTTCAGGAAGATATCGAAACCGCGCAGATGATGCTCGACGATCCTGAAATGCGCGAGATGGCGCAGGAAGAGTTGCAGGATGCGAAAGCGCGTTCTGAAGAGATGGAGCAGCAGCTTCAGGTGCTTCTGCTGCCGAAAGATCCGGACGACGAGCGTAACGCGTTTGTGGAAGTGCGTGCCGGTACCGGCGGTGACGAAGCGGCGCTGTTTGCCGGGGATCTGTTCCGCATGTACAGCCGCTACGCCGAATCGCGTCGCTGGCGCGTGGAGATCATGAGCGCCAACGAAGGTGAACATGGTGGCTACAAAGAGGTTATCGCCAAGATCAGCGGCGACGGCGTGTACGGTCGTCTCAAGTTTGAATCCGGCGGTCACCGCGTGCAGCGCGTACCGGCCACCGAATCTCAGGGCCGCATTCACACCTCCGCCTGTACGGTTGCGGTGATGCCGGAGCTGCCGGAAGCTGAACTGCCGGACATCAATCCTGCGGACCTGCGTATTGATACGTTCCGCTCCTCTGGCGCTGGCGGTCAGCACGTTAACACCACCGATTCCGCTATCCGTATTACCCACCTGCCGACCGGCATCGTCGTTGAATGTCAGGACGAGCGTTCGCAGCACAAAAACAAAGCCAAAGCGTTGTCCGTGCTGGGCGCGCGTATCCACGCAGCCGAAATGGCGAAACGCCAGCAGGCGGAAGCGTCTACGCGCCGTAACCTGCTGGGCAGCGGCGATCGCAGCGACCGTAACCGCACCTATAACTTCCCTCAGGGGCGCGTAACCGACCACCGCATCAACCTGACGCTGTACCGTCTGGATGAGGTGATGGAAGGGAAGCTGGATATGCTGATCGAGCCTATCGTGCAGGAATACCAGGCCGACCAGCTGGCGGCGCTGTCCGAGCAGGAATAATGGATTTTAAGCGCTGGTTACGTCAGGCGGCCGATGTGCTTTCAGAAAGCGAAAGCCCGAAACGCGACGCCGAAATTTTGCTTGAGCACGTGACGGGTAAAGCCCGCACGTATCTGCTGGCTTTTGGCGAAACCGAACTGACCGCGGAACAGGAAGCGCAGCTCGCCGCGCTGCTTACCCGCCGTAAAACCGGCGAGCCGGTGGCGCACCTTGTCGGTGAGCGTGAGTTCTGGTCGTTACCGCTGTACGTCTCGGCGGCGACGCTGATCCCGCGTCCGGACACCGAGTGTCTGGTGGAGCAGGCGCTGGCGCGTTTACCGGCGGCGGCCTGCTGCATTCTCGATCTCGGTACCGGCACCGGGGCTATCGCGCTGGCGCTGGCCACCGAGCGCCCCGACTGCGCGGTAACGGCGGTGGATGTGATGTCCGACGCGCTGGCGCTGGCGCAGCGTAACGTGGAACGTCTCGGGCTTCGCAACGTGACGGTGCTGCAAAGCAGCTGGTTTGCCGCGCTGGAGAATCGCTCATTTGCGATGATTGTCAGCAATCCTCCCTACATCGACGAACATGACCCGCACCTTTCTCAGGGAGACGTGCGCTTCGAACCGCTGACGGCGCTCGTGGCCGCCAACGCGGGATTAGCCGATCTCGAACACATTGTGACAATGTCACGGAAGCATTTACTTCCCGGCGGCTGGCTGCTGGTGGAGCATGGCTGGACGCAGGGAGAAGCCGTTCGGGCACTGTTTACGCAAGCTGGCTACTCCGCTGTCGAAACCTGCCGCGACTATGGCGGCAACGAACGCCTGACGCTGGGGCAGTGGCTATGAGCCTGTTTACCGTGCTCATTACTGTCCACCTCATTTCCGTTGCGCTGACCATCAGCTTTTTCATCGTCCGTTACTGGTGGCGCTACAGCAACAATCCGCTGATGGATGCCCGCTGGGTGCGTATCGCACCGCACTGCATCGACACGCTATTGCTCCTTTCCGGTGCCGGGCTCATGTGGAAGACCGGCTATCTGCCATTTACTGATAAAGGTGCATGGCTGACTGAAAAGCTGTTTGGCGTTATCATCTACATCGTTTTGGGTTTTATCGCGCTTGGGCGTCGTCGTCCGCGCAGCCAGCAGGTCGGGTTTATCGCCTTTCTGCTGGGTCTGGTGGTGCTGTACATCATCATTAAACTCGCCACCACAAGAATACCGTTACTGGGGTAAGTCATGAGGTCCTTAGCCGATTTCGAATTTAATAAAGTGCCGCTTTGCGATGGCATGATCCTGATTTCCGAGATGATTCGCGACGATTTTACGTCGCAGTTTGTCTACGATGAGCTGGAGAATCTGGTCAGCCTGGCGCGTGAAGAGATTAATCAGGCTCGCCCGCAAGACTGGCAATTAGAGAAGCTGCTGGAGCTTTTCTACGGCGAATGGGGTTTCTGCGACACGCGGGGCGTGTATCGCCTGTCTGACGCGTTATGGCTGGACCAGGTCTTAAAAAATCGTCAGGGCAGCGCCGTGGCGCTGGGCTCTATTTTGCTTTGGGTCGCGCACCGTCTGGATATTCCGCTGGTCCCGGTCATTTTCCCGACGCAGATGATCCTGCGTGCTGAGTGGCTGGACGGCGAAATGTGGCTCATTAATCCCTTCAACGGCGACACGCTGGATGAACATACGCTGGACGTGTGGCTGAAAGGCAATATCAGCCCGGTGGCTGAACTGTTCAACGAAGATCTCGACGAGGCGGATAACGCGGAAGTGATTCGCAAGCTGCTGGATACGCTGAAGTCTGCGTTAATGGAAGAGCGTCAGATGGAGCTGGCGTTGCGCGCCAGCGAAGTGCTGCTGCAGTTCAACCCGGAAGACCCGTACGAAATTCGCGATCGTGGGCTGATCTACGCGCAGCTCGACTGTGAACACGTGGCGCTGAATGATTTGAATTATTTCGTTGAGCAGTGTCCGGAAGATCCCATTAGCGAAATGATTCGTGCGCAGATCAACGCGATCTCGCACAAACAAATTACACTGCATTAATCTTAATTCCGATTCACACCTGAATAAGGCGATCCTATGAAACAAAAAGTGGTTAGCATTGGTGATATCAAGGTAGCAAACGACCTGCCGTTCGTACTGTTTGGCGGCATGAACGTGCTGGAATCCCGCGATCTCGCCATGCGTATCTGCGAACACTACGTGACCGTGACCCAGAAGCTGGGCATCCCGTACGTGTTTAAGGCCTCTTTTGACAAAGCCAACCGCTCCTCTATCAACTCTTACCGTGGCCCGGGCCTGGAAGAGGGAATGAAAATTTTCCAGGAGCTGAAGCAGACCTTTGGCGTGAAAGTGATCACCGACGTGCATGAAGCCTCACAGGCGCAGCCGGTGGCAGACGTGGTGGACGTGATTCAGCTCCCGGCGTTCCTCGCTCGCCAGACTGACCTGGTTGCGGCGATGGCGAAAACCGGTGCCGTTATCAACGTGAAGAAACCACAGTTCGTCAGCCCTGGTCAGATGGGTAACATCGTCGATAAGTTCATCGAGGGCGGCAACGATCAGATCATCCTGTGTGACCGTGGCGCAAACTTCGGTTACGACAACCTGGTTGTCGATATGCTGGGCTTCAGCGTAATGAAAAATGTCTCCGGCCAGTCTCCGGTGATTTTCGACGTGACGCACGCTCTGCAGTGCCGCGACCCGTTCGGCGCCGCGTCCGGCGGCCGTCGTGCCCAGGTGACCGAGCTGGCGCGCGCCGGTATGGCGACCGGCCTGGCCGGCCTGTTCATTGAAGCGCACCCGGATCCGGCTAACGCGAAATGCGACGGCCCATCAGCGCTGCCGCTGGACAAGCTGGAGCCGTTCCTGAAACAGATCAAAGCGATTGACGATCTGGTGAAGAGCTTCGACGAGCTGGATACCAGCAACTAATAAAAAAACCCGCTTCGGCGGGTTTTTTTATGGGGCATATTGCCGGGTGGCGCTGCGCTTACCCGGCCTACAAAACCTGTAGGCCCTGCAAGCGAAGCGTCGCTGGGCAAAAAGGCTACGCAAAAATTGTCATTAAATACGCAATAAACAAGGCCATATGCGCCGCGCCGTTCAGCACGTTGGTGCGCCCGGTTGAGAACGAAATCTGGCACAGCAGCAACGAGGCGACCATCACAATCATCTCCGGCGCACCCAGCGCAAACTGCAGCTCGTTGCCCGTCATAAAGGCAATCAGCGTCACCACCGGTACGGTAAGTGAAATCGTCGCCAGTACGGAGCCGAAGAACAGGTTCATTGCGCGCTGCACCTGATTATTCAACACCGCTTTCAGCGCGCCCAGCCCTTCAGGGGACAGGATCAGCAGCGCCACCAGGAAGCCGGTAAACGCCACCGGCGCGTTCAGCTCGGTTAACAGCGTCTCCAGCGGGTTAGCGTTCATCTTGGTGACGGCAATCACCGCAATCAGATGCACGATCAGCCAAACCGTATGCCACGCGCTGCTGTGGGCCGACGGCTTGCCGTGGTGCGGGTCATCATCGTCACCGTCGTCTTCATGCTCGTACACAAACAGACTCTGGTGCGTTTTGGTCTGAATCAACAGGAACACACCGTACATGGCGGCGGAAATCAGTGCAACCAGCAGCGCCTGCCCGGTGGAAAAGTTTGCACCCGGCAGCGCCATCGGGAAGACCAGCACGATAATCGCCAGCGGGAAGAGGGCGATAAGATACTGTTTAATGCCGAACAGGTTCATATACTGGGTCGCAAATTTGCGCCCGCCCAGCAGCAGAGAGAAGCCTACCAGGCCGCCCGTCACAATCATAATGATCGAATAGAGCGTGTCGCGCATCAGCGTCGGCGCGGCATCGCCGGTCGCCATAAGCGCGGAAATCAGGCTGACTTCGAGAATAACAACGGAAAGGCTGAGAATTAACGATCCGTACGGCTCGCCCAGACGGTGGGCCAGGACGTCCGCATGGCGAACAACGCTAAATGCGCTGGTTAAGATGCCGACCAGGGCAAGAATATTGATACCAACCACCACTGGCAGTGACTGACTGCTTCCCCAGAAGAGCAGCACAGCCAGTGCCAAAACCGGGAAAATGAGTGACGTCTCCTTGTGGCGGGTCTTTACCGCCTCATGTGTTGCTGTCATGTGCTTCTCCATCAATGCAGGTGCTTGTAATTATAGATAGATTTTTGAGGTCATTAAATTAACAGATCTCTGATAAATACCCTTTATTTTTTACTTAATTTTACCCTTTGTCATTATTTTCATTGATGATGGGTATAATGCAGATTCTTTGTTGATTACTTATTAAATAACAATAAATTAAAAATATAATTTACTCATAAATTATGGCCGGGTGGCACCATGGCGTATCGTCGTCCACACTTATCTCTTTAACCAAAAGAGAGGTTAGTGATGCCCTATAAAGCGAAACGCGAATTACCGGATAACGTGCAAAACGTGCTGCCTGCGCACGCGCAGGATATCTACAAAGAGGCGTTCAACAGCGCCTGGGAACAGTACAAAGATAAGGACGATCGCCGGGATGATGCCAGCCGTGAAGAGACGGCCCACAAAGTCGCCTGGGCCGCAGTAAAACATGAATATGAGAAAGGAGATGACGATAAATGGCATAAAAAGAAATAGCCATGAAATGATTCGCTGCCTTCATTTTGACTTTTCAGGCGGTTGAACTTCCGTTGTATTGCAACTGGTCCGCTAATTGCTTATCGTTATTTAACTGCTGGCAAAATGACCAGCATAAAATGCCGGGAAGGCGAATTACAGATGTCGCAAGGAAGCATGCAGTGGCGGAGGTGGAAAGTGTTAACGCGTGATTTCTTAATGAAGGCAGATTGTAAGACGGCATTTGGTGCTATTGAGGAATCGCTTCTCTGGTCAGCTGAACAACGTGCGGCGTCACTCGCTGCCACGCTTGCCTGCCGCCCGGATGATGGCCCGGTATGGATTTTTGGCTACGGCTCCCTGATGTGGAACCCGGCTCTGGAATTTGTCGAATCGGCAACGGGAACGCTGCCTGGCTGGCATCGCGCATTTTGCCTGCGCCTGACGGCCGGACGCGGCAGCGCGTGCCAGCCCGGGCGCATGCTTGCACTGAAAGAGGGCGGACGCACCACGGGCGTGGCGTATCGCCTGCCGGATGCCACGCTGGAAGAGGAGTTCACGCTGCTCTGGAAGCGCGAGATGATCACCGGCTGCTATATGCCGAGCTGGTGCAAGCTGGAACTGGACGACGGACGCACCGTAAATGCGCTGGTGTTTATTATGGATCCGCGCCATCCGCTGTATGAAGCGGATACCCGCACGCAGGTGATTGCCCCGTTGATTGCCGCCGCGAGCGGGCCTCTGGGCACCAACGCGCAGTATCTGTTCTCCCTCGATCAGGAGCTGACCCGCCTCGGCATGAAGGACGATTGTCTGAATGAGCTGGTGGTGAAGGTGAAGGCGCTGCTGGAAGGGAACCCGCTCAACAGCGCGCTGCGACCGGGTTTTGCCTGACAATACGCCCGGCTTGCCGGGCGTTTAAACTTATGCTGCCACGTAGCTGACGGAATGCTCCAGCGACTGGCTGTGGCTATCGATCAGCACATCCCACGTGCCGGTATACGGCACGGTAAGCCAGGCCTTATCGTCCTGTACGGTGAGAATATCCGCCTGGGACTGTTTTTGTGCTTTCGAACTCATCAGATGAATACGACAGCGTTCTGAGCAACGCACCACTACCGTATCCCCGCCAAACAGTTTCAAACTTGTTTTTACCAGTGCCATTTTTTACCCCGTAGTCTTAAACAACGCTCTCCCTGCTGCCATATCCGAGCGTGATGTTGTTCACAATTCACTCATGGCATAACACCAAAGGGGAGGGGGCGAGATGCTGATTTTGATCAAAAAATGGCATAACGATTAAACAAAAATGACAAAATTCCTCAAAATTTACGCTGGCGCGCGTTTTACCCGCTAAACGCGCGCCGGAAGAAGATTAAATGCGGAAATGCCCGGCTGTTTCAGCAAGGTCGCCCGCCTGGCTCTGCAGGGCACCCGCGGCAGCGGCGGATTCCACCACCAGCTCGGCGTTCTGCTGAACCATTCTGTCGAGATGGGTCACCGCGTGGTTGATCTCATGAATCCCTTTCATCTGCTCGCTGGTGGCGATGGAGATTTCGCGCATGATGCCAGAGACGCTGCCGATGCTGGAGCGGATCTCATCCATGCTTTCCCCCGCCAGATGCACGTAGCGGGAGCCGGTTGCCACGCTGTCGGTGGTGGAATCAATCAGCGATTTGATCTCTTTCGCCGCCTGAGCGCTACGGCTTGCCAGGTTACGCACTTCACCTGCTACGACGGCAAACCCGCGTCCCTGCTCACCCGCACGCGCCGCCTCGACGGAGGCGTTCAGCGCCAGAATGTTGGTCTGGAAAGCAATCCCGTCAATCACGCTGGTGATATCGCCAATTTTTGCCGACGCGACTTCAATTGACTGCATGGTGCTGATCGCCTGCGATACCACCTCGCCGCCCCGCGCCGCGGCCGCTGAGGCCTTGCTCGCCTGGTCGTTCGCTTCTGCCGCCGATTCATTCGACTGCGTCACGGAGGCGGTGATCTGCTCCACGGCGCTGGCCGTCTCGCGCAGGCTGGATGCCGCCTGCTCGGTACGTCCGGAAAGATCCTGGTTTCCTGCGGCAATCTCCTGCGCGGCGTTTTTCACCGATTCGCTGGCGTCACGGAGCTGCACCATCACCACCGACAGCTTATCGCTGAAGGCGTTAAAGGCCTGCGCAATCTGCGCGACCTCGTCTTCGCCGTTATCCGGCAGGCGCTGGGACAGATCGTTAGTGCCGTTAGCAATGTTGTGCATCGCGTCGCGAATGTCGGACAAACGCTTGAGCAGGCGGGCAATCAGGAAATGCACAATCGCCGCGCTCAGGAGTGCGAGGATCACCAGCGAAATCGCCGAGGCTTTAAGCAGGGAACGCATGCCGGAGGTGGCGTCACCGCTGTCGAGCGCGACGACTAACAGCCAGTTTGTGCCCGGCACGGCTGTCGCCACGAAGGTTTTTTCCGCGTCGTTCAGCGTTCCGTCGACGGGGTTACCGCTTTTCAGCGCAGCAAAATCAATGCCCTTGATCGTCTCACCAAACGGTTTCAGCGTCAGAGCCGGATCGTTAGCGGCAATCACGCTGCCGTCGCTGTTCAGAAGCAACCCGCTGCTGGCCGGGGTGGGATGGATCCCGCGCACGTTAGCCACCACGCTGTCCATCGCCACATCGCCCGCCACAACCGCTTTGAGCGTGCCATTTTCTTTCACCGGCACCGCAAAGGTTACCACCAGTTTACCGGTCCCCGCGTCAACGTAGGGCGCGGTGACAACCGGACCGTCCGTGCTGACCACCTGCTGATACCACGGGCGAATAGTGGGGTCATAGTCCGCCGGAACGCCCGCCGGTTCAGAGAATTTCGCCGTTTTGCTGGCGTAGCCAACATAGACGTTGGTGAATCCACCCGCCTGCGCAAGCTGTTTAAACACCGGAACCGGGTCGTCATTCAGCGCAACGGTCTGCGCGGAGGCGATCACCGTCATCTTGCTTTTTACCCAGTCGGCAATCGCCATGTTATGGCTGGCGCTGGTGCTGGTCAGGATATCGCGCTGGGACTGCTGGTTATCCTGGCGCGTGACCTGGAAGTTGATAACGGTATTAAGGAGAAGGGCGACGACCAGACAGCCTGCCGTCGCCACGATGATGCGTGCACGAATCGATCTGAACATAAGTGAAATACCTGCTGTGTTGTTTCCATGCCTATCGGCAACCCCGCAGGTAAACTTGATGCTGAAACCGCGTCCATAAGAAAATAATATTTTTACGGGTTTATTATTAAAAAGTTAATACTTTATCGGCGGACAGCGTCCACTCGGCCAGCTCAACCAGCGTACCAATCTCTACGCCATCAATCAGCGGCAGACCGGTAATGCCGCGGCCGTCGGTGCAGGTCTTGCACAGCTTCACCGGCACGTTTTGCGCGGTGAGGATCTCCAGCATCTGCTGAATGTTATAGCCTTCTGCCGGTTTTTGACCCTTCAGCCCCGCGGTGACCGCGTCCGACATTAAAAAGAGTCGTAACGCCAGGTCGCTCTCTTTTTCACGCAGCGCAATCGCCAGGCGCAGGCTGTTAAAAAGGGATTCGCTGCCGTAAGCCGCACCGTTGGCGACGATCACAATCTTCTGCATGTTGACTCCTGTTCTTATAAAGGCACGAATATTGCTTAGCTTTCCCGAGTTTCGCTGTTCTGGAGAGTAAGCATGACATTAATGGCTGGCATTTCGCCAGGCGCTGCTGAATGGCTCGAGCGCGCAAGAATGATGCGCCGGGAGCAGCTCAGCAAGCTGGCACAGCTTGGCGTGCTTGTGCACGGCATTAGCCAACTGGTGCATATGTTACAGTGCGAGCGTGGGGCGTCCAACGTCTGGCTCTGCTCACAGGGTAAGCTCTACGCCCCTGAATGCAAAGCCAGCCGGGCGCTGGTGGATGAAAACCTCGCTGCACTTTATGACATTCTTGAAAAACAGTCGCCGATCCCGGGAAGTACCGTTTGTGAACGTATCGGCGGCGCGCTTCAAAGCCTGGACATGCTTCCCGCGCTGCGCGACGGTGTTATTCAGCAAACGGTAACGGCACCGCAGGCGATGGAACACTACTCCCGCATGCTTCGCCATCTGCTCAGTATCGTGCCGCAGCTCAATGACAGCATTGACGATCCGCAAATCGCCGGGCGTTTTGTTGCCCTTTATAGCCTGATGCAGGGGAAAGAGCTGGCGGGACAGGAGCGGGCCCTGGGGGCGATTGGCTTCACGCAGGGCTTTTTCGATGATGTGACTCGCCAGAGGCTGGTTGACCGCATCGACGGGCAGCAGGCCTGCTTTGAAATTTTTCTCTCACACAGCTCCGCTGACGTCCAGACCACCTTTTCTCTGCACTGCCAGCCCGATCGTGAAACGGAGCAACTCCGGCGCGTAGCCTGTACTCGCCAGCCTGCCGCGGATGATGGCCTTACCGCTCTGGCCTGGTTTGCTCTGCAAACCGCGCGCCTTGAGCATCTGCGCACGCTGGAGGAGACGCTCATCGCCGATCTGATGACGGCGGTGGACGAGCGTATTTACCGTAACGATGAGTACGTGCCTCCCGCCGATGAGCAGGACGACCCGCTGATACAGTATCCGGAAAAACCGTTGCTCACCCTGGTGCGCCAGCAGGCACGCGAAATAGAACAGCTCTCGCGCCAGCTAGCATCGCTGCGCGATACGCTTGAAGAGCGCAAAGTCATTGATAAAGCGAAAAGCGTGCTGATGACCCACCAGAATATGAGTGAGGAACAGGCCTGGACGGCGCTGCGCAAAATGGCGATGGACAAGAACCAAAGGATGGTGGATATCGCCCGCGCGCTGCTGATGGTGAAGAATTTATGGCAGGTAACACCAAAGGAGTAGCTGCACGGTCAGCGGGCATTTTTTGCCTGATTAAGGTGCGTGCAGGCGAGGGGAGTTCGGTTAGCGCCCTGGAAACTGCGGGTTAAAACCTGGCATTCACTTTGCATTATCGGATTAACCATTTTTGACGATGCGCCAACGGCGGCGCATGCGTCTTCGGGATAAAGGCGTCCACTGGTGCTTCGGCATCGTGGGCGCTTTTTTTTGGTTTTTTTTCAGGAGTGGTCATGGCGGATTTGTCGAGACGGCGTTTTTTGCAGGCCAGCGTGCTGGCGAGTGGCGCAATGCTGTTACCGGGTATCATGCAGGCCGCATGGGCGGCAGGCTCGGATAAACCGGAGCAGGAAACGGTGCGCATCGGGTTTATCCCGCTGACCGACTGCGCCCCGGTGGTTATCGCGGCGCTGAAAGGCTTTGATAAAAAATACGGTATTACCATCGTGCCCACCAAAGAGGCGAGCTGGGCGGCGGTGCGCGACAAGCTAGTGGCGGGCGAACTCGATGCCGCGCACATTCTCTACGGCCTGCTGTACGGCCTGGAGCTGGGCATCGCCGGCAAGCCGCAGCAGATGGCGAACCTAATGACGCTCAATCAGAACGGCCAGGCGATTACGCTTTCCAGCGATCTGGCGGAGAAGGGCGTACGAGACCTTGACGGGCTGAAAAAGCTCATTGGGCAGCAGGCGCCCGGCACCTACACCTTCGCGCACACCTTCCCGACCGGGACGCACGCCATGTGGCTCTACTACTGGCTGGCCAGCGCGGGCATTAACCCCTTTGACGACGTGCGCACGGTGGTGGTGCCGCCGCCGCAGATGGTGATGAACATGCGCATTGGCAACATGGTCGGCTTTTGCGTCGGCGAGCCGTGGAACGCCCGGGCCATCAACGACCGCATCGGTTTTACCGCCGCCACGTCGCAGTCTATCTGGGCCGATCATCCGGAAAAAATCCTCGGTACGCGCCGCGACTGGGTGGAGAAAAACCCGCACACCGCGCGGGCGCTGGTGAGCGCGGTACTGGAGGCGGCGCGCTGGATCGAAGCCTCCCCGGAAAACAAACGCGAGACTGCGCAGATCCTCTCCCGCCGGGCGTGGCTCAACTGCAAGGAACAGTATCTCACCGGACGCATGCTCGGCGAGTACGACAACGGCCTGGGCCAGCGCTGGCAGGACGCGCACCCGATCCGCTTCTTCAACGAGGGGGCCGTCAGCTACCCGTATCTCTCCGACGGCATGTGGTTCTTAACCCAGTTCCGCCGCTGGGGCTTGCTCAAATCCGCGCCGGACTACGCGGGCATCGCGCAGCGCATTAACCAGACCGCGGTCTGGCAGGATGCCGCCACGGCGGTGGGGGGCATCAGCACACCGACTTCACCATTACGCAGCAGCACATTGATGGACGGCACAGTCTGGAACGGTACCGATCCGGAAGGATACGCCAGCCGTTTCGCCATTCACCGTAAAGGGGCCTGATTATGCAGCATCTGCAAAAGACGAATTCACACGAGACGCCGGAGAGTGGGGAGGTGATTGTCCTGCCTCCGGTGCAGGTTCGCCGCCGTACGCCGACGTTTGCGCGTCGGATTAACGCGATCCTTCAGCGCATCATCCCGGCGTTTCTCGGTCTGGGACTGCTGGTGGTGCTCTGGCAGCTGGCGGCGATTAACAGCAAAGGTTTCCCGACGCCGCTCAGCACGCTCGATTCCGCCATCACCCTGTTTGCCGATCCGTTTTATCGCGACGGGCCTAACGATATGGGCATCGGCTGGAACGTGCTCGCCTCATTACAGCGCGTGGCGGTGGGCTTTGGCCTGGCCGCGCTCGCCGGGATCCCGCTCGGCTTCCTGATTGGTCGCTTCACCTTTTTCTCTCGCATGTTCGGCCCGCTGATCGCGCTGTTACGCCCGGTTAGCCCGCTGGCCTGGCTGCCCATCGGCCTGCTGCTGTTCCAGAAAGCGGAGCCCGCGTCGAGCTGGACCATTTTCATCTGCTCCATCTGGCCGATGGTGATCAACACCGCCGAAGGCGTACGCCGCATTCCGCAGGACTACCTCAACGTGGCCCGGGTGCTGCAGCTTTCCGAGTGGACCATCATGCGCCGCATTCTCTTCCCGGCGGTGCTGCCCGCGGTACTGACCGGGGTGCGTCTCTCCATCGGCATCGCCTGGCTGGTGATCGTCGCCGCCGAGATGCTCACCGGAGGTTTAGGGATCGGCTTCTGGATCTGGAACGAGTGGAACAACCTCAACGTCGAAAACATTCTCATCGCCATCGTCATCATTGGCGTGGTCGGGCTGCTGCTGGAGCAGGGGCTGATGCTGATCGCCCGTCGCTTTAGCTGGCAGGAAAAATAAGGAGCGAACATGAAACCATTAATTCAGGTCCAGGCCGTGAGCCAGCGTTTTTCCACCGCCAGCGGCGAGTTTCTGGCGCTGCAAAACGTCTCTTTTGATATCCACGAGGGCGAAACCGTCAGCCTGATCGGGCACTCCGGCTGCGGCAAATCGACGCTGCTGAACCTCATCGCCGGTATTACCCTGCCGACGGAAGGCGGGCTGATCTGCGACAACCGTGAAATCGCCGGGCCGGGTCCGGAACGTGCGGTGGTCTTCCAGAACCATTCGCTGCTGCCGTGGCTCACCTGCTTCGACAACGTGGCCCTGGCGGTCGATCACGTGTTTCGCCACAGCATGAGCAAGGCGGAGCGCAGGGAGTGGATCGAGCACAACCTCGACCGCGTGCAGATGGGGCACGCCCTGCACAAGCGCCCGGGGGAGATCTCCGGCGGCATGAAGCAGCGCGTCGGCATTGCCCGCGCGCTGGCGATGAAGCCGAAAGTCCTGCTGATGGATGAACCCTTTGGCGCGCTCGACGCCCTGACGCGCGCGCATCTGCAGGACTCGGTGATGCAGATCCAGCAGGCGCTGAACACCACCATCGTGCTCATTACCCACGACGTGGACGAGGCGGTGCTGCTCTCCGATCGCGTGCTGATGATGACCAACGGCCCGGCGGCCACCGTCGGGGAGATCCTGCGTGTTGACCTGCCGCGCCCGCGCAACCGGGTACAGCTGGCCGACGACAGCCGCTATCACCACATGCGCCAGCAGATCCTCCATTTCCTCTATGAAAAGCAGCCGAAAGCGGCGTAACGAGGGGGCTTTGATGCGACTGGTCATTATCGGAAATGGCATGGCGGCCACGCGGCTGATTGCCGCGCTCACCGGGCGTGCTGCCGGTCGTTTCGCTATCACCGTCATCGGTGACGAGCCGGAGCATGCCTATAACCGCATCCAGCTTTCGCCGGTCCTGGGCGGTGAAAAGCAGGCTGCAGACATCTGTCTGCAGGATGACGACTGGTACCAGTCGCGCGGCGTGACGGTGCTGCGGGGTGAAAAGGCGATCGCCGTGAACGTGGACGCGCGGGAAGTGCAAACCACCGCCCGCACGCTGGGCTGGGACGCGCTGGTGTTTGCCACCGGATCAACGCCCTTTATTCCGCCAATCCCCGGCTGCGATGCGCCGCATGTGTTCACGTTCCGCACCCTGGAGGATACGCGGGCCATTCGGACGATCGCCGGTCCGGCGGTGGTGCTGGGCGGCGGCGTGCTCGGGGTTGAGACGGCGGCAGCGCTGGCGTGCTCAGGTGACAACGTCACGTTGGTTCATCGCGGTCCGTGGCTGATGGAGCAGCAGCTGGATCGGCAGGCGGGAATGCTGCTGGAAGAGACGCTGGCGGCGCGGGGCGTGCGCTGTGAGCTCGCCTCGGGCATCGCAGCGGTGAGCGGGAATAGCGTGACGCTGCTCAACGGGCGCCGCGTCGCCGCCGCGCGCGTGGTGCTGGCGACCGGCGTGCAGCCCAGCGTCGCGCTGGCGCAGGCCAGCGGCATTCGCTGCGCGCGCGGCATCGTGGTGGATCACCAGATGCAAACCTCCGAACCGAACGTCTACGCCATCGGCGAGTGCTGCGAAATTGACGGGAAGACGTTTGGCCTGGTCGCCCCCTGCCTGGCGCAGGCGGAAATCCTGGCCGCGCGGCTGGCCGGGGACGCTACCGCGCCGTTTACCCTGACCGACAGCGGGATGCGTCTCAAGGTGACGGGCGTGGAGCTGTTCAGCCTCGGCCGTGC
The DNA here is from genome assembly GCF_019443845.1 of Enterobacter sp. DNB-S2. Taxonomy (NCBI): domain Bacteria; kingdom Pseudomonadati; phylum Pseudomonadota; class Gammaproteobacteria; order Enterobacterales; family Enterobacteriaceae; genus Enterobacter; species Enterobacter sp. DNB-S2. The sequence continues at coordinate 3,267,497 of NZ_CP050520.1, read as the reverse complement.
GGCGGAGCAGGAGGGCGACGTGGTCTGGAGCGCATGGGATCCGCTGACCCGTCACTATCGTCGTTTATTGATCCATCAGGGGGCGCTGGCTGGCGCGCTGCTGATGGGCGACTGCCGCAGCGCGGCAACGTTTACCGATTTACTGGCAACGGCCACGCCCGCCCACGCGGACTGGCTGTTCGATCGTTTCACTACGCAACCGCAGGTTGCAGGACAGAATGCTATGACAAAACCTACTCTGGTGGTGGTTGGGCACGGTATGGTCGGCCATCATTTCCTCGAAGACTGCGTTAAGCGCAATCTGCATCAGCAGTATCAGATCGTCGTTTTTGGCGAGGAGCGCTATGCCGCCTACGACCGCGTGCATTTGTCGGAATATTTTGGCGGCCGCAGCGCGGCGTCGCTCTCGCTGGTGGAGGGGGATTTCTTTGCCGACAGCGGCATTGAGCTGCGCCTGTCGCAGCAGATCGTCGGCATCGACCGCGACGCGCGCGTGGTGCGTACCGCCAGCGGGCATGAGACCCACTGGGACAAGCTGGTGCTGGCGACCGGCTCATACCCGTTCGTTCCGCCCGTGCCGGGCAACGATTTGCCGGGCTGTTTTGTCTACCGCACCCTTGACGACCTGGACAACATTGCTGCACATGCGGCTGGCTCGCGCCGCGGCGTGGTGATTGGCGGCGGCCTGCTCGGACTAGAGGCGGCGAATGCCCTGAAGCAGCTCGGGCTGGAAACCCACGTGGTGGAGTTTGCGCCCAACCTGATGGCGGTCCAGCTCGACAACGACGGCGCGGCGATGCTGCGCAAGAAAATCGAGGCGCTGGGCGTCGGCGTTCACACCAGTAAAGCCACGACGGAGATCGCCACCGCGGACGGCGGGCTGGTGCTGCGCTTTGCCGATGGCGAACAGCTGGAAACGGACATGGTGGTCTTTTCGGCGGGCATTCGTCCCCAGGACGCGCTGGCGCGCAGCAGCGGGCTGGCTGTCGGCGAACGCGGCGGGATCTGCATTGACGACGGCTGCCAGACCTCCGATCCGGACGTGCTGGCCATCGGCGAATGCGCCCTGTGGGAGGGGAAAATCTTCGGACTGGTCGCGCCCGGCTATCAGATGGCGCGGGTGGCCGCCGCCGCGCTGGCGGGAGAGGATAAAACCTTCACCGGCGCGGATATGAGCACTAAGCTCAAGCTGCTCGGCGTGGACGTGGCCTCGTTCGGCGACGCTCACGGGCGCACCCCGGGGGCGCTGAGCTACCAGTGGACGCACGGCCCGCAGCAAATCTACAAGAAAATCGTGGTCAGCCACGATGGCAAAACGCTGCTCGGCGGCGTGCTGGTGGGCGATGCCAGCGAGTACGCCACGCTGGTGCAGATGATGCTTAACGGCATCAGCCTGCCGAAAGAGCCGGAAACGCTCATTTTACCCGCGTCGTCAGGCAGCGCGCCAAAAGCGCTCGGCGTGGCGGCGCTGCCGGAAAGCGCGCAGATCTGTTCGTGTCATAACGTCAGTAAAGGCGATATTTGCCGGGCGGTGAGCGCGGGCGCGGCGGATATCGGCGCCGTTAAGCAGTGCACCAAAGCGGCGACCGGCTGCGGCGGATGTAGCGCACTGGTGAAGCAGGTGATGGAGTTCCAGCTGGCGGAGCAGGGCGTGGAGGTGAAAAAGGACATCTGCGAGCACTTCCCGTACTCGCGCCAGGAGATTTACCACCTCGTGCGCGTCAACCATATCCGCACCTTTGACCAGCTTATCAGCCGCTACGGACAGGGGCACGGATGCGAGATCTGCAAGCCGCTGGTGGGATCGGTGCTCGCCTCCTGCTGGAACGAGTATCTGCTGAAACCGGCGCACCTGCCGCTGCAGGATACCAACGACCGCTACTTCGCCAACATCCAGAAGGACGGCACATACTCCATCGTGCCGCGCATGCCCGCAGGGGAAGTGACTGCCGACGGGCTGATTGCCATCGGGCAGATTGCGAAACGCTACAGCCTGTACAGCAAAATTACCGGCGGTCAGCGTATCGACCTGTTTGGGGCCACCCTCGAACAGCTGCCGGCGATCTGGCAGGCGCTGGTGGAGGCCGGGTTTGAAACCGGACACGCCTACGGGAAATCCCTGCGCACGGTGAAATCCTGCGTCGGCTCGACCTGGTGCCGCTACGGCGTGCAGGACTCCACCGGCCTCGCGGTCCGGCTGGAGCATCGCTACAAGGGCCTGCGCGCGCCGCACAAAATCAAAATGGCGGTCTCAGGCTGCACCCGCGAGTGCGCGGAGGCGCAGAGCAAAGACGTAGGGGTGATTGCCACCGATAAGGGCTGGAACCTCTATCTGTGCGGCAACGGCGGGATGAAGCCGCGCCACGCGGATCTCTTCGCCAGCGATCTGGACGACGAAACGCTGATCCGCACCGTCGACCGTTTCCTGATGTTTTACATCCGCACGGCGGATCGCCTGCAGCGCACCAGCACCTGGATGGACAACCTGGAAGGCGGCCTCGACTATCTGCGGGAGGTGATCATCACCGACAGCCTCGGCATCGCCCACGAGCTGGAGCAGGAGATGGCCCGGGTGGTGGAAGCCTACCAGTGCGAATGGCAAACCACGCTCAGCGATCCCAGCCGCCTGGCGCTGTTCCGCACGACGGTGAACGAGACTGCGCCGGATGAAAGCAAGCGCTGGCAGGAAATTTGCGGCATCGACGATATCCCCGAGCAGGCGGGTATCGGCGCGCGGCTTGGACGTAAGCCGATTGCGCTGTTCCGCTTTGGCAAAACCGTTTACGCCCTCGACGATCGGGAGCCGGGCGGCGATGCGAACGTGCTTTCACGCGGCATTCTTGGCGATGCGGCGGGCGAGCCGGTAGTAATTTCACCGCTCTACAAGCAGCGCATTCGCCTGCGCGACGGCTGTCAGGTGGAGAGCGGCGAACCCGCGGTGCGCGCCTGGCCGGTGAAAATTGAAAACGGCAAGGTGTGGGTTGGCAGCGACGCCCTGGTAATGCGTGCGGAGGCCTCATGACGGAAACCCGGACAACGTGCCCCTACTGCGGGGTGGGCTGCGGGGTGATCGTCCGCGCGGAAGGTGAAGCGGTCAGCGTTCGGGGAGATGAAACCCATCCTGCGAACCTGGGCCGCCTGTGCGTGAAAGGATCGGCTCTGGGGGAGACCACGGGCTTACAGGGGCGGCTTTTGCGCCCGGTCGTTGACGGCCTTGAGGTGGACTGGGCGCAGGCGCTGAGCGCGGCAGGAGAGCGTCTGCGGGACATTATCGATAAATGGGGGCCGCAGGCGGTGGCGTTTTACGCCTCCGGCCAGCTTTTGACCGAGGATTACTATGCCGCCAACAAGCTGATGAAAGGGTTTATCGGCGCGGCAAACATCGATACCAACTCCCGGCTCTGTATGTCCTCGGCGGTGGTGGGCTACAAGCGCGCCTTTGGCGAAGACGTGGTGCCGTGCGGCTACGAGGATATGGAAAACAGCGATCTGGTGGTGCTGGCTGGCTCGAACGCGGCCTGGACGCATCCGGTGCTCTATCAGCGGCTGGTGCAGGCGAAGCACGACAACCCGCGGATCAAGGTGGTGGTAATCGATCCCCGCAGAACCGCCACCTGTGATATTGCTGACCTGCATCTGGCGCTCGCCCCCGGCAGCGACGCCGGGCTGTTTGTCGGTCTGCTTAATGTGATTCAGGGAACGGATGAGTGGCCCGTTGAGCGCGTGGCGGCGTTTTGCGGCCTCTCGCCGCAGGATATAGGCACCTTTTATGACTGGTTTATGACGGCGCCCCGGGCCATCACGCTCTACACCATGGGGATCAACCAGTCCGCCAGCGGCAGCGACAAGTGTAACGCCATCATTAACGTTCATCTTGCCAGCGGGAAGTTCAACCGTCCGGGCTGCGGCCCGTTTTCGCTGACCGGACAGCCAAACGCGATGGGGGGAAGGGAAGTGGGCGGGCTGGCGAACCAGCTGGCGGCGCACATGAACTTTGAGCCGGACGATCTCTCGCGGGTGGCGCGTTTCTGGGGAACGGAACGGCTGGCGCAGACGCCGGGCCTGATGGCGGTGGAGCTGTTTGACGCCATTGCCCGCGGCGAGGTGAAGGCGGTGTGGATCATGGGCACTAACCCTGCCGTGTCGCTGCCCGACAGCCACGCGGTGTGTCAGGCGCTGGCGAGCTGCCCGCTGGTGATGGTTTCTGAGGTGATGAAGGATACCGATACCAGCCGGTTCGCCCATATCCGTTTTCCGGCGCTGGGCTGGGGGGAGAAGGACGGGACGGTGACAAACTCGGAACGCCGCATTTCGCGCCAGCGCGCGTTTCTGCCCGCTCCGGGCGAGGCGAAGCCGGACTGGTGGATCGTCGCGCAGATGGCGAAACGGCTGGGCTACGGCGAGGCCTTTGCCTGGCAACATCCGCACGAGATTTTTTGCGAACATGCGGCGCTGACGGCCTTTGAAAATGACGGCGCGCGGGCATTGAGTCTTCATGAACTGGCTGCGCTAACCCGCGAGGAGTGGGATCAGCTTGAGCCTTATCAGTGGCCGACAGGGAGTTTTCCGCGCCGAAACATCGTTCCCGTTAACCCTCTGTCGCACGGCGCGACGGTCAGCGCGTTATACCCGCTGATTCTCAACTCGGGGCGCATCCGCGATCAGTGGCATACCATGACCCGAACGGGATACGTGGCGAGGCTGATGCAGCATATCGCCGAACCGTTTGTTGAGGTTGGCCCGGCAGACGCCGTTCGGTTTTCCCTGTGCGACGGCCAGCTGGCGCGCATCAGCTCGCCGCGCGGCGTGATGGTGGCAAGAGTGCGAATCAGCGACGGGATACGGGAAGGCGAGGCGTTTGCCCCGATGCACTGGAACGCCGGGTTTGCCCGCCAGGGAAAGGTGAATGCGCTGGTGGAAGGGCGCTGCGATCCGGTTTCGGGCCAGCCAGAGAGTAAACAAACCGCCGTCAGGATCCTGCCCTGGCAGCCCGCCTGGCAGGGGGAACTCTATGCCCGGGAATGGCCGGAAATGCCCTCTTCGGCTTACTGGTGGCGCAAAGCCTCACGCCTGACGGTGGCGGGCGATCAACCGCTGCTGCGGTGGGTAATGGAGTACGCCAGCGCTCGTGGCTGGCAGCTGCAGGTTGCGCAAACCGGTGAACGCAGCAGCGTGCTGGCCTGGCATGAAGGCCAGCTGATGCTGGGCTTCTGGGAGGGCTCCGCGTTACCGGCGCTGGCGCATGCGGTGATTGAAGCCGCTTTTCAATCCCCACCCGTGCTTCTCGCAGAACGCCACGCCTTGTTGAACGGACAGAGCGTCGGGAAGGCGGCGGATCCGGGACGCATCATCTGCAGCTGTTTCAGCGTCGGGGAGAATGCGATACGGGAGGCGATCGTCGGCGGGTGTGATTCCGTCACCGCGCTGGGGGCGACGCTGCGCTGCGGTACGAACTGTGGCTCCTGCGTGCCGGAGCTGAAAGGGCTGTTTCAGGATAATCCTGAAATGTCCGCCAGAACTGCATTTCAAGGCTTATCGCGTTAACATAATAGGAGTTTATTCATAAACACAGGTTCTTATTTACGACGTTGATGGCTGTATCGTCCCGCATTCGTTTGCTGTTTTTACTCTCCCTTGTTACGGCCGGAGCCGTTCACGGTGCGCCGAATTCCTTTATCCAGCAGGCGCAAAATCCCTTCGATAATAACGGGGATAGTTTGCCCGACCTCGGCATGGCGGCGCCAACGGGCGAGGGGGGAAAACACCTGGCCGAAATGGCGAAAGCCTTCGGTGAAGCCAGCATGACCGACAACGGCCTGACAACGGGCGAGCAGGCGCGTCAGTTTGCGTTTGGCCAGGTGCGCGACGCGGTGAGCGGCGAAGTGAACCAGCAGATTGAGTCCTGGCTTTCGCCCTGGGGGAACGCCAGCGTGAACCTACTGGTGGATAACGATGGCAAATTTAACGGCAGCAGCGGGAGCTGGTTTATCCCCTGGAACGATAACAACCGTTACCTGAGCTGGAGCCAGCTTGGCCTGACCCAGCAGACGGATGGCCTGGTCAGTAACGCCGGTATAGGCCAGCGCTGGGTCGCCGGGAAATGGCTGCTGGGTTACAACACATTTTACGATAACCTGCTGGACGAAAACCTGCAGCGTACCGGACTTGGCGCGGAAGCGTGGGGGGAAAATCTGCGCCTGTCAGCCAACTATTATCAGCCCTTTGCCGGCTGGCGCGATCGCTCCGACGTCCAGGAGCAGCGCATGGCGCGCGGCTATGACGTCACCGCTAAAGCCTGGCTGCCGTGGTTCCATCATCTCAATACCAGCGTGAGCTTCGAGCAATACTTCGGCGATAACGTCGACCTCTTCAACAGCGGAACCGGCTATCACAATCCCGTAGCGGTGAATCTGGGGCTTAACTATACCCCCGTTCCGCTGGTCACCCTGACCGCCGCGCACAAGCAGGGCGAAAGTGGCGCGAGCCAGAATAACCTCGGGCTGAAGCTCAACTATCGCTTTGGCGTGCCGCTGGTGAAGCAGCTTTCCGCCGGTGAAGTCGCCGCCACGCGCTCCCTGCGCGGAAGCCGCTACGACTCGCCGGAGCGCAATAGCCTGCCGGTGATGGAGTTCCGCCAGCGTAAAACGCTGTCCGTCTGGCTGGCGACGCCGCCGTGGGATCTGAAAGGGGGCGAGACCGTTATGCTGAAGCTTCAGGTTCGCAGCGCGCACGGCATTCGTGAGATCCACTGGCAGGGGGATACGCAGGCGCTGAGCCTGACGTCGCCGGCCAAAAGCAACAGCAGCGACGGCTGGAGTGTGATTATGCCTGCCAGGGATGACAGTGAAGGGGCGACAAACCGCTGGCACCTGTCGGCAGTGGTGGAAGATGAGAAAGGCCAGCGCGTCTCGTCCAATGAGATCGTGCTGACCGTCGTGCAGCCGCTGGTCGCATTACCGGACAACGACCCGCGCTGGAAGCTTCTGCCGGAGGAGTAATCCTTAAAAAATGCGTTCCTGATGCACCCACACCGCGGCTTCAACGCGGGATTTGAGCTTCATTTTCTTCAGCATATGCTTCACGTGCACTTTGACCGTGCTTTCGGTGATGTCCAGGCGGCGGGCGATCATTTTGTTCGGCAGCCCCTGGGCAATGAGTTTGAGAATATCGCGCTCGCGCGGGGTTAACTGGCTGACGTCGCGGTCAGAGGTGGCGCGATTGGCGCGCAGGCTGGCGGCCAGCACCGGCGTTAAGGCTTCGCTGAGAACCATCTCGCCCGCCGCGGCCTGCTGCAGCGCCTTAAGCAAGTCTTCCGGCTCCATATCCTTGAGCAGATAACCATCCGCCCCGCGCTTCAGCGCCGTGACCACATCCTCTTCATGGTTCGACACGCTAAAGACGACGATGCGCCCGGAAAGCGATTTTTCCCGCAGCTTGTCGAGGGTTTCCAGACCGTTCATGCCGGGCATATTCAGATCCAGCAGGATCAGATCGGGATCGAGGGATTCGGCAAGCTCAATGCCCTGTTCACCGTTGCTGGCTTCGCCAACCACGGTGATATCGGGCGCCATGCTGACCAGCTGTTTCACGCCAGTACGCAGCATCGGATGGTCGTCGATCAACAGGATGGATGCCGGTTCCTGATTAGTCATGGGTTTCTCCTTGAGCAGTTGTAAGCGGTTTCTCGGGAATAAAGGTGACGACAACTTCCGTGCCACCCGTCTCTCTCCGGCGAACCTGGCAATCACCGCGCAGGCTTTGGGCGCGGTCTCGCATAATAATTAAACCATAGTGGTTAGTGCGTTCGGCATTTTCCGGCACGCCGCGGCCGTTGTCGTGAACCGTGAGCTTCACCTGATTGCTGTGCTGGCTGACGGTGACCGTTACCGCCGTCGCGCCGGAATGCTTGAGCACGTTGCTCAGCGCTTCACGGGCGATCTGCAGTACATGTATGGCCTGGTGGGAGGGGACAAACCGCGGCGGCAGCTGGTAGTCCAGCTTCACAGGGAACCCCAGCCGGGCGCTAAATTCGTGGCAGCTGGACTCCAGCGCCGGGCGTAGGCCCGGCTCGGTCAGCTGCAGACGGAAGGTGGTCAGCAGCTCGCGAAGCTGTATCCAGGAGGTGTTCAGCTCGTTGCGGATCTGGCTGAGCAGCTGCTTATTGCTTTCGGGCATCTCCGCATCCTGCATCTGCAGGCAGCTCACCTGCATTTTCATACAGGAGAGCGACTGGGCGATAGAGTCGTGAAGCTCGCGGGCAATAGTCGCGCGCTCTTCCATGACGATCAGCTGCTGCTGCTTTTCCTGATGCCTGTCGAGCGCCAGCGTGGCCGTTAGCTGTTCGACCAGCGTATCAACCAGCTGCTGCTGGTCGTGGCTCAGATGACGCCCGGCTGGCAGCGTTGCCAGCAGAATACCGTACTGGGTGTGGCTGTCGGTCAGGCGCCACTTCAGGGTGGTGCCGCCGGACGTCAGCGGCGGCAGGCCGCGAGGGCAAAGATGGCAGCCTTTGTCATCGCAGGATATATCCGACTGGCAGGTAAATTCCTGATGGTTATCTTCGTCTTCCACGTCGTAGACGCGCAGCTCAAGGTCGTGAAGGAGGGTCAGATTTTGCAGGCCGTTCAGCACCGGAGAGAGGCGTTCGCATAGCGGCACCTGCATGTGCAGACGACGGTTGGCCTGCCACAGGAAGGAGAGGATCTCGTTTTTCTGCTCCAGTCCGGCCGTTTTTTCCTGAACGCGCTGTTCCAGCACCGCGTAGCTCTCGGAGAGTTCTGCCGACATGGTGTTGAGCGCCTGACCGAGCATGGCCATCTCGTTGCGCCCGCTGATGTGCGTGCGCTGGGTAAAATCGCGTGCGGTCACCGCGCGGGCCATTGCCAGCAGCTGTTTCCACGGGTTCAGCAGCCGCGCACGAAGCCAGACGATGGTGAAGATCAGCAGCAGCCCCATAAACAGCGCCATGGCGCGGTGCACCATCACCACCCGATCGATGCGGAGTTCGGTGGTTTGGTCGAAAGAGGAGACCAGCGCATCGATGCGTGAGACGAACCCCGCCACGTCCTGCGCAACGGTTTCGGTGCTGCGCGCCTGTTTCAGCCCGGGCTCCAGCTGGGTGTGCCAGTAGCCCTGAAGGGCTTTAAGCTGATATTGCTGACCGGCGCGGATGGCGGCGTTTTCCAGTTCGGGGCTGAAGACCGTGCGCTCCATTTCATCAATCAGGGGCCGATCGTCCTGCGTCAGGGGAACCGACGCCAGCAGGCGATAACTCTGCATGCGTAGCGAGCCTGCCTCGTTGATGGCATGCGCATTACCCTGTACTCCCTGTACCAGCCAGCCGGAGATCGCCATGCCGGTCACGCCGATGGCGGTGGACAGCAAAACGATAAGGGCTAGCTGATTCACGAGCGTCAGCGGAGATAAACATCTTTTTAACATAGAGGTGGCGTGCTCCTGACGTGGCCTGCTTGCAGGAATGGCGCTATTCTGGTGCATACCCTGGAGTATACCCATACCAATAAAGGATTACCCCTAAATTGCCAACGGAGTAGGGGGAAGGAGGTGGGGGTAGCCAGGAACCGTCAGTGCCGTGAAAAACCACGTCTTTTTTACCGAATTAGCCTACTCACTAAGGGTGAGGCCTTATTTTGCGCCGCAAAACCTCCCACTTTTCCTTTGATTTATATCAACTTACCGCCGCCCTAAAACCCTAATGTTTGCAGCATCATTCGAGAATCAGAGGTGTCTATGAGTCACTCATCCGCTCCCGAAAGGGAAAATGGTGCCGTTATTACAGACTGGCGTCCAGAGGATCCGGCGTTCTGGCAACAGCGCGGCCATCGTGTAGCCAGCCGGAATCTGTGGATTTCCGTGCCGTGTTTGTTATTAGCGTTTTGCGTATGGATGTTGTTTAGCGCGGTGGCGGTCAACCTGCCCAAAGTCGGGTTTACGTTTACGACCGATCAGCTGTTCATGCTGACCGCGCTGCCGTCGCTGTCAGGCGCGCTGCTGCGTGTGCCTTACGCGTTTATGGTGCCGGTGTTTGGCGGTCGTCGCTGGACGGCGTTCAGTACGGGCATCATGATCGTCCCCTGCGTCTGGCTCGGCTTCGCGGTGCAGGATACCTCAACGCCGTTCAGCGTGTTCGTGATTATTTCCCTGCTGTGCGGTTTTGCGGGTGCGAACTTCGCCTCCAGCATGGCGAACATCAGCTTCTTCTTCCCGAAAGCGAAGCAGGGCGGTGCGCTGGGCATTAACGGCGGCCTGGGGAATATGGGCGTCAGCGTGATGCAGCTGATTGCCCCGCTGGCGATCTCTGTTTCTATTTTCGCGGCCTTTGGCGGCGGTGGCGTTGAGCAGGCGGATGGTTCTTCCCTCTATCTGCAAAACGCCGCCTGGATCTGGGTACCTTTCCTGGTGGTCTTCACCCTCGCCGCTTGGTTCTTTATGAACGACCTGTCCGCGTCGAAGGCGTCGCTGAGCGAACAGCTGCCGGTGCTGAAGCGTGGACACCTCTGGGTGATGGCGCTGCTGTATCTGGCCACCTTCGGTTCGTTTATCGGCTTCTCTGCGGGCTTCGCGATGCTGTCGAAAACGCAGTTCCCGGAGATTCAGATCCTGCACTTTGCCTTCTTCGGACCGTTTATCGGTGCCCTGGCGCGTTCGCTGGGCGGCATGGTCTCTGACCGTCTCGGCGGTACCCGCGTGACGCTGGTGAACTTCGTCGTGATGGCGGTCTTCTGCGCGCTGCTGTTCCTCACTCTACCCGTCGACGGGCAGGGCGGTAACTTCATCGCCTTCTTCGGCGTGTTTATGGTGCTGTTCCTGACGGCCGGGCTGGGGAGCGCGTCTACCTTCCAGATGATCTCCGTGATCTTCCGTAAGCTGACGATGGATCGCGTGAAGGCGCAGGGCGGAAGCGAAGAGCAGGCCATGCGCGAAGCGGCGACGGATACGGCCGCGGCGCTGGGCTTTATCTCTGCCATCGGCGCGATTGGCGGCTTCTTTATCCCGAAAGCGTTCGGTATCTCTCTGGACCTGACCGGCTCTCCGGCTGGTGCCATGAAAGTCTTCCTCGTCTTCTATATCGCCTGCGTTGTGATTACGTGGCTGGTATATGGCCGAAATACCAAGAAAAATAAGTAAGTGTGATTATCCGTTTACGCGGCCTTCGGGCCGCGTTTTTTTTGCCAGCATAATAGTTACAACATGCTTACGGCTTTTACGGCAGACGCCTGCGGTGACACTGCGATCGCCATCGCTTTGCAGGTGGCTCTACCCCTTAATACCTGAGATGTTAAATTTTGACTGGCTTTTTGTACGATAAAATAAAAATAACTCTATATTTCATGATGATATGAAATTTTTGAAGATACCGCTTTGGTGGTATTTGGTGTAACCCCTCGCCTGAAAGTCCCTCCTCGTCTTGATCGTTATCAATTCTCCCCCTCTTTCAGGGCGTTACCTTCGCTGCAAATCAGCAATGTCGATTTAGAGAGCCACAGGCTCCACACAGGAGATACCCGATGAGCAAATTTTTGGACCGGTTTCGCTACTTCAAACAGAAGGGTGAAACTTTTGCCGATGGGCACGGCCAGGTTCTGGATACCAACCGGGACTGGGAAGACGGTTACCGCCAGCGCTGGCAGCATGACAAAGTCGTCCGTTCGACCCACGGCGTGAACTGTACCGGCTCATGCAGCTGGAAGATTTTCGTTAAAAACGGTCTGGTGACCTGGGAAATGCAGCAGACCGACTATCCGCGCACCCGCCCGGATATGCCAAACCACGAACCGCGCGGCTGCCCGCGCGGTGCCAGCTACTCCTGGTATCTCTACAGCGCTAACCGTCTGAAATATCCTCTGATGCGCAAGCGCCTGATGAAAATGTGGCGTGAGGCGAAAGTGCAGCACAGCGATCCGGTGGATGCCTGGGCGTCCATCATCGAAGACGCTGACAAAGCAAAAAGCTTCAAGCAGGCTCGCGGTCGCGGCGGTTTCGTTCGCTCCTCGTGGAAAGAGGTAAACGAGCTGATTGCCGCCTCCAACGTCTACACCGTTAAAACCTACGGTCCTGACCGCGTGGCGGGCTTCTCGCCTATCCCGGCGATGTCGATGGTCTCTTACGCTTCCGGGGCGCGCTATCTGTCTCTAATCGGCGGTACCTGCCTGAGCTTCTACGACTGGTACTGCGACCTGCCGCCTGCGTCTCCGCAGACCTGGGGCGAGCAGACCGACGTGCCGGAGTCCGCGGACTGGTACAACTCCAGCTACATCATCGCCTGGGGCTCAAACGTACCTCAGACCCGTACGCCGGACGCGCACTTCTTTACCGAAGTCCGTTACAAAGGCACCAAAACCGTGGCGGTCACCCCTGACTACGCGGAAATCGCCAAGCTTTGCGATCTGTGGCTGGCGCCGAAACAGGGTACCGACGCGGCGATGGCGATGGCGATGGGCCACGTCATGCTGCGTGAATTCCATCTTGATAAGCCAAGCCAGTACTTCACCGACTACGTTCGCCGCTACACCGACATGCCGATGCTGGTCATGCTGGAAGAGCGGGAGGGCTACTATGCCGCTGGCCGCACGCTGCGCGCCGCCGATCTGGTGGATTCGCTGGGCCAGGAAAATAACCCTGAGTGGAAAACCGTTGCGTATAACAGCAACGGCGAGCTGGTGGCGCCAAACGGCTCTATCGGCTTCCGCTGGGGCGAGAAGGGCAAGTGGAACCTTGAGCAACGCAACGGCACCACCGGCGAAGAGACGGAGCTGCGCCTGAGCATGCTGGGTAGCCAGGACGAGATCGCCGAGGTCGGGTTCCCGTACTTCGGCGGTGAAGGTTCAGAGCACTTCAACAAGGTTGAACTGAAAAACGTTCTGATGCACAAACTACCGGTTAAGCGCCTGCAGCTGGCCGACGGTTCTACCGCGCTGGTCACCACCGTTTATGACCTGACCATGGCGAACTACGGTCTGGAACGCGGTCTGGGCGATGAAAACTGCGCAACCGGCTATGACGACGTGAAGGCCTACACCCCGGCCTGGGCGGAACAGATTACCGGCGTGCCACGCGCGCACATTACCCGTATCGCACGTGAGTTCGCTGAAAACGCGGACAAAACGCACGGCCGTTCGATGATCATCGTCGGCGCGGGTCTGAACCACTGGTATCACCTCGATATGAACTATCGCGGTCTGATCAACATGCTGATCTTCTGCGGCTGCGTTGGTCAGAGCGGCGGCGGCTGGGCGCACTACGTGGGCCAGGAAAAACTGCGTCCGCAGACCGGCTGGCAGCCGCTGGCGTTTGCCCTCGACTGGCAGCGTCCGGCACGCCATATGAACAGCACCTCCTACTTCTATAACCACTCCAGCCAGTGGCGCTACGAAACGGTCACCGCGCAGGAGCTGCTGTCGCCGATGGCGGATAAATCCCGCTACAGCGGCCACCTGATTGACTTCAACGTGCGCGCAGAGCGCATGGGCTGGCTGCCGTCGGCGCCGCAGCTGGGCACTAACCCGCTGCGCATTGCGGAAGCGGCGAAGCAGGCGGGCATGTCACCGGTGGATTACACCGTGAAATCCCTGAAGGATGGCTCTATCCGCTTTGCGGCAGAACAGCCGGAGAACGGTAAAAACCATCCGCGTAACCTGTTCATCTGGCGCTCCAACCTGCTGGGCTCGTCCGGTAAAGGCCACGAGTACATGCTGAAATACCTGCTCGGTACCGAAAACGGTATCCAGGGGAAAGATCTCGGCAAGCAGGGCGGCGTGAAGCCGGAAGAGGTGGAGTGGAAAGATAACGGTCTCGACGGCAAGCTGGATCTGGTGGTGACGCTCGACTTCCGTCTGTCCAGCACCTGTCTGTACTCCGACATCGTGCTGCCAACCGCCACCTGGTACGAAAAAGACGACATGAATACCTCGGATATGCATCCGTTTATTCATCCGCTGTCTGCGGCCGTTGACCCGGCGTGGGAATCGAAAAGCGACTGGGATATCTACAAAGACATCGCGAAGAAATTCTCCGAAGTCTGCGTAGGGCACCTCGGCAAAGAGACCGACGTGGTGACGCTGCCAATCCAGCACGACTCGGCCGCCGAACTGGCGCAGCCGCTGGACGTGAAGGACTGGAAAAAAGGCGAATGCGACCTGATCCCGGGCGTGACCGCGCCGCACATTATTCCGGTTGAACGCGACTATCCGGCAACCTACGAGCGCTTTACCTCTATCGGCCCGCTGATGGAGAAAATCGGTAACGGCGGGAAGGGGATCGCCTGGAATACCCAGAGCGAAATGGATCTGCTGCGCAAGCTCAACTACACCAAAGCGGACGGTCCGGCGAAAGGCCAGCCCATGCTGAACACGGCGATTGATGCGGCAGAGATGATCCTGACCCTGGCCCCGGAAACCAACGGCCACGTTGCCGTCAAAGCCTGGGCGGCGCTGAGCGAGTTCACCGGCCGCGACCATACGCACCTGGCGACGAATAAAGAGGAAGAGAAAATCCGCTTCCGCGATATTCAGGCGCAGCCGCGCAAGATTATCTCCAGCCCGACCTGGTCTGGCCTGGAGGATGAGCACGTGTCCTATAACGCGGGCTACACCAACGTTCACGAGCTGATCCCATGGCGCACCCTGTCAGGCCGTCAGTCGCTGTATCAGGATCACCAGTGGATGCGCGACTTCGGTGAAAGCCTGCTGGTTTACCGTCCGCCAATCGACACCCGCTCCGTGAAAGCGGTGATGGGCGCGAAATCGAACGGTAACCCAGAGAAGGCGCTGAACTTCCTGACGCCGCACCAGAAGTGGGGCATTCACTCCACCTACAGCGACAACCTCCTGATGTTGACCCTGTCTCGCGGCGGTCCGATTGTCTGGATGAGCGAAACGGACGCCAAAGATCTGGGTATCGAAGATAACGACTGGATCGAAGTGTTCAACAGCAACGGTGCCCTGACGGCGCGTGCGGTGGTGAGCCAGCGCGTACCGGCCGGGATGACCATGATGTACCACGCGCAGGAACGTATCGTTAACCTGCCGGGGTCAGAAATTACCGAGCAGCGCGGCGGGATCCACAACTCCGTGACCCGCATTACGCCGAAGCCGACCCACATGATCGGTGGCTATGCGCAGCTGGCCTACGGCTTTAACTACTACGGCACCGTAGGATCGAACCGCGATGAGTTCGTGGTGGTACGTAAGATGAAGAATATTAACTGGTTAGACGGCGAAGGTAATGACCAGGTACAGGAGAGCGTAAAATGAAAATTCGTTCACAAGTCGGCATGGTGCTGAATCTGGATAAATGCATCGGCTGTCATACCTGCTCGGTCACCTGTAAAAACGTCTGGACCAGCCGCGAAGGTATGGAGTACGCCTGGTTCAACAACGTGGAAAGCAAGCCGGGCACCGGCTTCCCGACCGACTGGGAAAACCAGGAGAAGTGGAAGGGCGGCTGGATCCGTAAAATCAACGGCAAGCTGCAGCCGCGCATGGGTAACCGCGCGATGCTGCTGGGTAAAATCTTCGCTAACCCGCACCTGCCGGGCATCGACGATTACTACGAGCCGTTTGACTACGACTACCAGAACCTGCACAACGCGCCGGAAAGCAAACACCAGCCGATCGCCCGTCCGCGCTCGCTGATCACCGGTCAGCGCATGGACAAGATCACCAGCGGTCCAAACTGGGAGGAGATTCTGGGCGGCGAGTTCGAGAAGCGCGCCAAAGACCAGAACTTCGAGAACATGCAGAAGGCGATGTACGGCCAGTTCGAAAATACCTTCATGATGTATCTGCCGCGCCTGTGCGAGCACTGCCTCAACCCGGCGTGCGTGGCGACCTGCCCGAGCGGCGCTATCTACAAGCGTGAAGAAGATGGCATCGTGCTGATCGACCAGGACAAGTGCCGCGGCTGGCGTATGTGCATCACCGGCTGCCCGTACAAAAAAATCTACTTCAACTGGAAGAGCGGTAAATCTGAGAAGTGCATCTTCTGCTATCCGCGTATCGAAGCCGGAATGCCGACCGTCTGCTCAGAAAGCTGCGTAGGCCGTATTCGCTACCTCGGCGTGCTGCTGTATGACGCGGACGCGATTGAAAATGCCGCGAGCACCGAGCACGAGAAAGATCTGTATCAGCGTCAGCTGGACGTCTTCCTCGATCCGAACGATCCGAAGGTGATTGAGCAGGCGCTGAAGGACGGCGTGCCGCAGAGCGTGATTGACGCGGCGCAGCAGTCACCGGTGTACAAAATGGCAATGGACTGGAAGCTCGCGCTGCCGCTGCACCCGGAATACCGCACCCTGCCGATGGTCTGGTACGTGCCGCCGCTGTCGCCGATTCAGTCCGCGGCTGACGCGGGCGAACTGGGCAGCAACGGCATCCTGCCGGACGTGGAAAGCCTGCGTATTCCGGTTCAGTACCTGGCGAACCTGTTGACCGCCGGGGACACCCAGCCGGTACTGCTCGCGCTGAAGCGTATGCTGGCGATGCGTCACTTCAAACGTGCGGAAACCGTAGACGGTGTGACCGATACCCGCGCGCTGGAAGAGGTCGGTCTGACCGAAGCGCAGGCGCAGGAGATGTACCGCTATCTGGCGATTGCCAACTACGAAGACCGTTTCGTGGTGCCGAGCAGCCACCGCGAGCTGGCCCGTGAAGCCTTCCCGGAAAAAAATGGCTGTGGCTTTACCTTTGGCGACGGTTGCCACGGGTCAGACAGCAAATTCAACCTGTTCAACAGCCGCCGCATCGATGCCATGGATGTGACCAGCAAAACGGAGCCGCACCAATGATTGAACTCGTCATTGTTTCGCGTCTGCTCGAGTACCCGGATGCTGCGCTTGCGCAGCATCAGCAGGAACTCTTTGATGCACTCGCGTCATCTGAAAACCTGGATAAAGACGATGCCCAGACGCTGGGTGTTTTCCTCCGCGATCTGCTGGCGCGCGACCTTCTGGATGCCCAGTCGGACTACAGCCAGCTGTTTGACCGGGGGCGTGCGACCTCGCTGCTGCTGTTTGAACACGTTCACGGTGAGTCCCGTGACCGCGGTCAGGCGATGGTCGACCTGATGGCCCAGTACGAACAGCACGGCCTGCAGCTCGACAGCCGCGAGCTGCCGGATCATCTCCCGCTGTATCTGGAGTACCTGGCGCAGCTGCCGAAAGAAGAGGCGCTGGGCGGTCTGCAGGATATCGCGCCGATCCTGGCGCTGCTCGGTGCGCGTCTTCAGCAGCGCGAGAGCCGCTATGCTGTTCTGTTCGATCTGCTGGTGAAGCTGGCCAACGCCGCGGTCGACAGTGAAAAAGTGGCGGAGAAAATCGCGGATGAAGCCCGCGACGATACCCCACAGGCGCTGGATGCGGTCTGGGAAGAAGAGCAGGTGAAATTCTTTGCTGACCAGAACTGCGGCGAGTCTGAAATCTCCGCTCACCAGCGTCGCTTTGCCGGCGCGGTTGCCCCGCAATATTTGAATATCTCTAACGGAGGACGGCACTAATGCACTTCCTGAATATGTTCTTCTTCGACATTTACCCGTATATCGCGGGCACCGTGTTCCTGGTGGGAAGCTGGCTGCGTTACGACTACGGCCAGTACACCTGGCGTGCGGCCTCCAGCCAGATGCTGGATCGTAAAGGGATGCATGTGGGCTCTAACCTGTTCCACATCGGTATTCTGGGGATTTTTGCCGGTCACTTCCTCGGGATGCTGACGCCGCACTGGATGTATGAAGCGTGGCTACCGATCGAGGTGAAGCAGAAGATGGCGATGATCGCCGGCGGTGCCTGCGGCGTGATGACTCTGGTGGGGGGCCTGCTGCTGCTGAAACGTCGTCTGTTCAGCCCGCGCGTGCGTGCGACCACGACCGCAGCGGATATTCTGATCCTCTCCCTGCTGATGGTGCAGTGCGCGCTGGGCTTGCTGACCATTCCGTTCTCGGCGCAGCATATGGACGGGAGCGAAATGATGAAGCTGGTCGGCTGGGCGCAGTCCGTGGTGACCTTCCACGGCGGAGCCTCCGCGCACCTGGACGGCGTGGCGTTTATCTTCCGCGTTCACCTGGTGCTGGGTATGACGCTGTTTGTGCTGTTCCCGTTCTCTCGTCTGGTGCATATCTGGAGCGCGCCGGTGGAGTACCTGACGCGCAAATACCAGATTGTGCGTGCCCGTCGCTAATTCGCCGTTTTGATACCAACCCCGCACTCGCGGGGTTTTTTTTCGCCCCAGCCCAGATTATTACCCGCGGCAGCAAACAGGATTAGCGCGCCGCCCGCCAGCTGCGTCAGGTTCAGCGAGTGTCCGAACACCAGATTATCGACAACGATCGCCACCACCGGATAGATAAACGACAGGGAGCCGGTAATGGGCGTAGGCAGCTTCTGGATCGCGCTGTAGAGCAGCTGGTACATAATGCCGGTATGGACGATGCCCAGCGTCAGCAGGATCGCCCAGGGGAAATCACCGGAAAATGACGGCATGCTGGCAAACGGCAAAAGCATCACGACGCCCGTCAGCACCTGGATAAAGGCAATATGCTGCGGCGCAACGGATCTGAGCTTGCGGGCAATAATGGCCGTGACCGCATAGAAGAAAGCCGCGGCCATCGCCAGGCCAATTCCGGCGGGCCATTCACTGCCGTGCGCGCCGGTCAGCTCGCTGGAGAGCAAGATCACCACGCCGCCAAAGGCGAGGAACAGCCAGCCCCATTTCACCAGGCTAACGCGCTCACCTAAAAACATCCCCATCAGGACCAGCATAAACGGCTGGGTGTTATAGACCACGGTCGAAAGACCAATCGAGATCCGTTCATAGGCCGCGAAGAGCAGCAGCCAGTTCACCACGAGCGCTACGCCGCCGAGAATGGCCAGCAGCAGCGTGGTGCGGGTGAGGGGACTGAAGGGCTTTTGACTTGCCCGGATAAAAATAAAAAGCGCTATTGCCCCGATAAGACAGCGCCAGAACACCACCTCTGTCACTGGCAGACCGCTGAGTAAAACAAACGCACCGATAGAGCCGGAAATTAACATCGCCAGGCTCATTTGCCAGACGCCTTTATGGAAATCACGCATCATCCACCTCCTGATTGTATGACGCTATTGTCGAAAATCGCTGTCGGGTTTTACAGGGATGAGATAAGGTGAAATACAATGATGGCTTTTTAAAATTAGGTGAAAACGATGGAATACCTTCTCGATGATATCGACCGTCAAATTTTAGCCTGTCTGGTCGAAGATGCGCGCATGTCTTTGAAGGTGCTCAGCGGACGCATCGGTCTGACTTCCCCCAGCACGGCAGAACGCCTGAAGAGGCTGGAAGAGCGCGGTGTGATTCAGGGGTATGGCGCACGGGTGAATCTGGCGGCGCTGGGGTATACGCTGCAGGCGCTGGTGCGCGTGCGTCCTTTGCCGGGGTTGTTGCATAAGGTGGATAAATACATTCAGGCGATGCCGGAGTGTATAGAGAGCGACAAAGTCACCGGGGAAGATTGCTTTGTGATTAGGCTGGTGGTGCGATCGATAGAGCAGCTGGATGTGCTGCTGGACGGCCTGGCGGAGCATGCCCAGTGCAATACGTCGATTGTGAAGAGTTCGCCGGTGAAGCGTCGTTTACCGCCGATGTAGGCTTCTGGCTTCTGGCTTCTGTCTTCTGTCGCCGGGTGGCGGCTGCGCCTTACCCGGCCTACAAAGGCGGATTCGGTTCAGTTTTATAATGATTTTTTGGATTATTTGAAAGTGATGGTGGTGGGGGAAGGATTCGAACCTTCGAAGTCGATGACGGCAGATTTACAGTCTGCTCCCTTTGGCCGCTCGGGAACCCCACCAGGGGTAATTCAAATTTTGATGTCGTGCTGAGAGATGGTGGTGGGGGAAGGATTCGAACCTTCGAAGTCGATGACGGCAGATTTACAGTCTGCTCCCTTTGGCCGCTCGGGAACCCCACCACGGGGTAATGCTTTTTACTGGCCTGCTTCCTGCTGGAAGCGGGGCGCATCATATCAAATGAGGCGCCCCTGTAAAGCATTCCTTTAGGTAAATGAAGCTGTTTGCCTGCTTTTTATCCGTAAAGGCGCAAAGCTAATCAATTCATTTTCCGAAAGATTAAAGAATGATGGTTCTGTTGCCGTAGACAAAGACACGCTGCGCCAGCACCTGATACAGCGCACGACTGAGCACGTTCTTCTCAACGTCACGCCCTGCACGCATCATGTCCTCTGCCGTGTAGGTGTGATCCACGTGAATCACGTCCTGCATGATGATTGGACCTTCGTCCAGATTGTCATTCACGTAGTGCGCGGTTGCACCGATGATCTTCACGCCGCGCTCGTAGGCCTGGTGGTAGGGACGCGCGCCAATAAAGGCCGGCAGGAACGAGTGGTGAATGTTGATGATCTTGTTCGGGAAACGCGCCACGAAGGATGGCGTTAACACGCGCATGTATTTCGCCAGCACCACGTAGTCCGGGTTATGCGCTTCAATGGCCTGCGCCATCAGATCGTCGTGTTCTTCACGGGTATGGCCTTCGTGGCTCACCAGCTCGAACGGAATATCAAAACGCTCGACCAGCGTGCGCAGCGTCTCATGGTTGCCAATAACGGCAGCTATTTCCACGTCCAGACCGCCGTAGTTTGCTTTCATCAGCAGGTCGCCCAGACAGTGTGCTTCTTTGGTCACCAGGATCACGATGCGGCGTCGACCGGCTGGGGTCAGCTCGCGCACGGAACCTTCCGGAAGCGCGCTGTCGAGATCGGCAAGCAGGGTGGTGTCGTTGAAAATACCTTCGAGTTCGGTACGCATAAAGAAGCGGCCGGTACGGTGGTCAACGAACTCGTTGTTCTGCACGATATTCAGTTCATGTTTGTAGCAAATGTTGGTAATTCGTGCGATCAGTCCTTTTTGATCGGGACAGATGGTGCGCAGAACTTTACGTTGTAATGATTGCATCGCCGGGAAATCCTGTTTGTATTTGCGAAGTCTGGGTTGTCAGGCATTACTGCCCGCAACACTTTTTAAATTTTTTACCTGAACCACACGGGCAGGGATCGTTACGACCAAACTGTGGGCGCGTTCCGTCAATATAATACCACTGCCCGCTTTCCTTTAAGAACCGGGAACGCTCGATAATGGCTCCAGGTTTATTATTCTCGGTAAAGCGGGCGACGAAGCTGACGTAACCTTCATCAACATTGCTGCCCGTTGAGGATTCATAGACGGTAAGGCCGAGCCACTGCGTGTTCGCGAAGCCGGCTTCGATGTCCTGTCTGAATTCGGCAGCGTGGCAGGAGGGATGCCAGGTTTTAATCAGGTAGTCTGCGTCTTTGATCACAAAAGCGGTGTAACGTGAACGCATGAGGTGTGACGGGTCTGGTGCAACCTGATCGCCAGACAGATATCGCTGGCAACATAGGCTATACTCCAGAGCGCTACCACAAGGGCAGAGTTGAGACACGATTCTCTTCCTGGAACAAATAATAAAGGCGTAAAACGCTTCGGGTAGCACTATGTTAACTGAGCTGTTGCGTTGACGCTATGTCAGGAATCCAGGGGAAGTAAAACAGGGCTAATGAGAAAGGTTAAAATTGGACTGGCGCTGGGCTCAGGTGCAGCCCGGGGATGGTCACACATCGGCGTGATTAATGCCTTAAACAAGATGGGCATTAACGTAGATATTGTCGCAGGTTGTTCAATAGGATCGCTTGTCGGCTCCGCCTACGCGTGCGGGAAGCTTCCGGAACTCGAGACCTGGGTGCGTTCCTTCAGTTACTGGGACGTCCTGCGTCTGATGGACCTCTCGTGGCAGCGTGGTGGGCTGTTGCGCGGCGAACGCGTCTTTAACCAGTTCCGCCAGGTTATGCCTCTCGAAGACTTCACTGATTGTCAGATGCCCTTTGGCGCCGTCGCGACGAACCTCAGCACGGGACGCGAACTCTGGTTAACCGAAGGGGATATCCATCTTGCCGTGCGCGCCTCCTGCAGCATGCCGGGGCTTATGGCGCCTGTCCCACACAACGGTTACTGGCTTGTCGACGGTGGCGTTGTAAACCCGGTTCCCATCTCTCTGACCCGTGCAATGGGGGCGGATATCGTGATTGCCGTCGACCTGCAGCACGACGCCCACCTGATGCAACAGGACCTCATGCCGGTCAATCTCCAGAGCGAAGATGCCGAGGGCGAGAAACTGGCCTGGCATGAGCGCCTGCGCGGTAGAATCGGGCGTATGGCCGCGCGACGCTCGGTTGCCGCGCCGACGGCGATAGAAATCATGACCACGTCAATCCAGGTACTGGAGAATCGCCTTAAGCGCAATCGTATGGCAGGCGATCCGCCAGATATTCTTATTCAGCCTTACTGTCCGCAAATCTCTACTCTTGATTTCCATCGGGCTGAGGCCGCCATCGCAGCGGGCTCGTTAGCCGTCGAAAAGAAAATGGACGAATTGTTGCCTTTTGTGCAAACAGCACGTTAAGCACCTTTTTTTGACTACTTCAGCAAAATCTGACAGGCGATAGTGCCGATCGCATGCCACTATTTAGTTACTGTCAGCCAGGGGAGGAACCATGACGCAGCCATTGGCCGGAAAACACATTTTGATTGTTGAAGACGAGCCCGTTTTCCGATCGCTACTGGATTCGTGGTTATCCTCGCTGGGAGCAATCACTTCACTGGCTGAAGATGGTATCGACGCCCTGGAAAAAATGATCAGCATTACGCCCGATTTAATGATTTGCGACATTGAGATGCCGCGCATGAATGGGCTGAAGCTGGTTGAACATCTGCGTAACGAAGGCAACCAGACGCCGATTCTGGTGATCTCTGCCACAGAGAATATGGCGGATATCGCCAAAGCATTGCGACTCGGTGTCCAGGATATTCTGCTTAAACCGGTCAAGGATCTGAACCGGCTGCGAGAAACGGTCTTAGCGTGCCTTTATCCGAATATGTTTAATTCCCGGGTAGAGGAAGAGGAGCGTCTTTTCCAGGACTGGGATGCCCTGGTGAGTGATCCTCCTGCTGCGGCGAAACTGTTGCAAGAACTTCAGCCACCCGTACAGCAAACTATTTCGCACTGCCGCGTAAATTATCGTCAGCTGGTGGCGGCTGATCAGCCGGGACTGGTACTGGATATCGCACCTTTATCTGATTCCGACCTTGCGTTTTATTCTCTGGATGTTACCCGGGCAGGGGATAATGGCGTATTAGCCGCGTTACTTCTTCGCGCGCTTTTTAATGGTTTGCTGCAGGAACAGTTATCGCATCAGGGACAACGGCTGCCGGAGTTAGGCAGTTTGCTCAAACAGGTAAACCAGCTTTTTCGCCAGGCTAATTTGCCCGGACAGTTCCCGCTGCTGGTCGGCTATTACCACAGCGGTTTAAAGAATCTGATCCTCGTTTCAGCAGGTCTCAACGCTTCACTGAATACCGGTGAACATCATATTCAGGTGAGTAACGGTGTTCCGCTTGGGACATTGGGTACGGCGTATCTTAATCAAATTAGCCACCGCTGTTCCTCCTGGCAGTGCCAAATTTGGGGCGCCGGGGGACGGCTACGCTTAATGTTGTCCACGGAATAAGCAATTGGATCTTAATTTTAAGATTGCTTTACCTGTGTTTTACGGGGAGTGCTACTATCGCTGCCCAGATTCATGCGTATTTGTCCTAATTGATCGGCAACGCGTTCTTTTCAGACCCGGACTGCGGGGCGAGGCTGATATACTCAACGCGTTATTTATTGCATAAAAGTTCAAAACTTGAACAGCTCAGGAGAATTTGAATGGCTGCCCTAAATTCGAAAGTCAGAAAGGCCGTCATCCCGGTAGCGGGATTGGGGACCAGGATGTTACCAGCAACTAAGGCAATTCCTAAAGAGATGCTGCCTCTGGTTGATAAGCCATTAATCCAGTATGTCGTTAATGAATGTATCGCAGCCGGCATCACTGAAATTGTGCTGGTTACGCATTCATCAAAAAACTCTATCGAAAACCATTTCGATACAAGCTTTGAACTTGAAGCCATGCTGGAAAAACGTGTTAAGCGTCAGCTGTTAGAAGAAGTTCAGTCTATTTGCCCGCCACACGTTACCATTATGCAGGTTCGTCAGGGCCTGGCTAAAGGTCTGGGCCACGCTGTGATGTGTGCACATCCTGTTGTAGGTGATGAGCCTGTAGCGGTAATTCTGCCTGACGTAATTCTGGACGAATACGAATCCGATCTTTCTCAGGATAACCTGGCAGAGATGATCAAACGTTTCGACGAAACCGGTAGCAGCCAGATTATGGTTGAGCCTGTTGACGACGTGACGGCATACGGTGTGGTTGACTGCAAAGGCGTTAACCTTGAGCCGGGCGAAAGCGTGCCAATGGTTGGCGTGGTAGAGAAGCCTAAAGCCGACGTAGCGCCTTCAAACCTGGCAGTTGTAGGTCGCTATGTCCTGAGTGCTGAAATCTGGCCTCTGCTGGCGAAAACGCCTCCAGGAGCGGGTGATGAGATTCAGCTGACGGATGCCATTGATATGCTGATCGAGAAAGAGACCGTTGAGGCTTACCATATGAAAGGTAAGAGCCATGACTGCGGTAATAAGCTTGGTTATATGCAGGCGTTCGTAGAATATGGTATTCGCCACAATACTCTTGGTGAAGAATTTAAAACCTGGCTCAAAGAGAGCGTAGGTATTAAGAAATAAGCCACGGTTAGATATGTCCGAAACCGGTGAGGCGCTGCCCACCGGTTTTTTTATGCCCTAAACACTTCCAAAACCTGTCTCAAAGTACAGTTATTAAAATTGCCAAATAATGCTTTATGACAGAGTGTAAGGGGATGTTTGCGACAAATTTAGGTTAAAAAAAATCCCGCATTACGCGGGATTTTTCTGAATACGGCTGGATTAATCCTTGATCAGGAAGTCGTCCAGCTGTTTACCTTGTTCGTCCATGGCTTTCTTGATAACAGCAGGAGTGCGGCCCTGGCCAGTCCAGGTTTTAGTTTCGCCGTTCTCGTCAACGTAGCTATATTTAGCAGGACGAGCAGCACGCTTGGCTTTAGTACCAGTTTTAGCTGCAGCCATGCTGTTCAGCAATTCATTTGGATCGATACCATCAGCAATCAGCATTTCACGATATTGCTGCAGTTTACGAGTACGTTCTTCGATTTCAGCAGCAGCTGCGCTTTCTTCTTCACGACGTTCATTAACTACAACTTCTAATTTTTCCAGCATTTCTTCAAGCGTTTCGAGGGTGCATTCTCTTGCCTGCGCACGAAGAGTACGGATGTTGTTCAGAATTTTAAGTGCTTCGCTCATTGTAGTAATCTCAAACTTATAATGGGGGGTGGTTTGTTGACCTAATAATAGAGCCATAAATTCAGTTGTGCAATAGCCAGGAATGTAAGGAATTCAAAAAATACTAAATAATGCCGCTATTATTAATTACGCTAACTTAAATTTCATCACCCAACAGTCTCGTTTGTTATCAGCTAACCCGGCTGGACCCGGTCGATTGCCTCTTTTTTTTGTGACATTTACCGCAGGAATTATAGTTGCGGCGGAGAAATATCAGCCTTTTGTATTAGTTCCCCTCCGTGATGTTAAGACTGAAATAGTTAATAAATAGTGAATTTTAATGAACGGCGATTCCACTATAAAATGCAGTGTTATGTTTGGCTAAACATATAACATATTGGCCAGGCTGAAGGAGTTTACTTCATGTTTTAGCGGGTTATTTTCATGAAAAGAAGGTTGTGAACTCCGTGCTGAAACGCTTCCTCTGTGTGCTACATCGCTGATGACCAGACAAATTATGGTACAATGAATCATCGGGAATATTACACATTGATTAGGGTTTTACGGCCAATGGCACAACTTTATTTCTACTATTCGGCAATGAATGCCGGGAAATCCACCGCGTTGCTGCAATCCTCGTACAATTACCAGGAGCGTGGGATGCGTACCGTTGTTTATACGGCTGAAATTGACGATCGCTTTGGCGCAGGGAAGGTGAGTTCCAGAATAGGGCTCTCGTCGCCTGCCAGACTGTTTAACCCGAAAACCGATCTGTTTGAGGACATTCGTACAGAACATGCTTTGCAGCCCATTCACTGTGTTCTGGTAGATGAGAGCCAGTTTCTGACGCGTGAACAGGTTCATGCCCTTTCAGAGGTGGTCGATGAGCTCGATATTCCCGTGCTGTGTTACGGCCTGCGTACGGATTTCCGCGGTGAGCTCTTTGCCGGTAGCCAGTATTTGCTTGCCTGGTCGGATAAGCTTGTCGAATTGAAAACAATCTGCTTCTGCGGTCGAAAAGCCAGCATGGTGCTTCG
This sequence comes from Enterobacter sp. DNB-S2, assembly GCF_019443845.1. NCBI lineage: Bacteria > Pseudomonadati > Pseudomonadota > Gammaproteobacteria > Enterobacterales > Enterobacteriaceae > Enterobacter > Enterobacter sp. DNB-S2. The sequence goes on along the minus strand of NZ_CP050520.1, from coordinate 3,241,177 downwards.
TCTTGACCAGGCCGGGAAACCTTATGCAGATGGCGAGCAGGTGGTTATAGGCGGTAATGAACGCTATGTTTCAGTCTGTCGTAAGCATTATAAAGAAGCGTTGTCTGTAGGCTCGCTGACGGCGATTCAACACGACAACAGGAAATAACGCCAGCCTTGTTATACAGACATAAAAAAACCCGCCATAAAGGCGGGTTTTTTCTTCTGCTTTCAATTAAGCGCTTTTCTTCGCTTTCTTGTCAGCTTTGATGACAGGAACTTCTGTTTTCACAGCGGCAACGTCACCTTCTTTGAACTCACGACCGTAGAAGGTATCCAGCAGAATCTGTTTCAGCTCGGAGATCAGTGGGTAGCGCGGGTTAGCACCAGTACACTGGTCATCGAATGCATCTTCAGACAGCTTATCTACGTGAGCGAGGAAGTCAGCTTCCTGAACGCCTGCTTCACGGATAGATTTTGGAATACCCAGCTCAGCTTTCAGGCTTTCCAGCCATGCCAGCAGTTTCTCAATCTTCGCAGCAGTGCGGTCACCCGGTGCGCTCAGACCAAGGTGGTCTGCGATTTCAGCGTAACGACGACGCGCTTGCGGACGGTCGTACTGGCTGAAAGCAGTCTGCTTGGTTGGGTTGTCGTTAGCGTTATAACGGATAACGTTGCTGATCAACAGGGCGTTCGCCAGACCGTGAGGAATGTGGAACTGAGAACCCAGCTTGTGCGCCATAGAGTGGCAAACACCCAGGAAGGCGTTCGCAAACGCGATACCGGCGATGGTAGCTGCACTGTGAACGCGTTCACGTGCTACCGGGTTTTTAGACCCTTCGTTGTAGGACGCTGGCAGGTTTTCCTTCAGCAGTTTCAGCGCCTGCAGAGCCTGACCGTCAGAGAACTCAGATGCCAGCACAGAAACGTAAGCTTCCAGGGCGTGAGTTACCGCATCCAGACCACCGAACGCACACAGTGATTTCGGCATCTCCATGACCAGGTTTGCATCAACGATAGCCATGTCTGGGGTCAGTGCATAGTCAGCCAGTGGATATTTCTGACCTGTTGCATCGTCCGTTACTACTGCGAATGGCGTAACTTCTGAACCGGTACCGGAAGTGGTGGTTACCGCGATCATTTTCGCTTTTACACCCATTTTCGGGAACTTGTAGATACGTTTACGGATGTCCATAAAGCGCAGCGCCAGTTCTTCGAAGTGGGTTTCAGGATGCTCGTACATGACCCACATGATTTTCGCGGCGTCCATTGGGGAACCACCACCCAGTGCGATAATCACATCTGGTTTGAAGGAGTTAGCCAGCTCAGCACCTTTACGCACCACGCTCAGGGTAGGGTCAGCTTCAACTTCAAAGAACACTTCAGTTTCAACGCCAGCCGCTTTCAGTACAGAGGTGATCTGGTCAGCGTAGCCGTTGTTGAACAGGAAACGGTCAGTCACGATGAGCGCACGTTTGTGGCCATCAGTAATCACTTCATCCAGCGCGATTGGCAGAGAGCCACGGCGGAAGTAGATAGATTTCGGAAGTTTGTGCCACAACATGTTTTCAGCTCGCTTAGCAACGGTTTTCTTGTTGATCAGGTGTTTTGGACCAACGTTTTCAGAGATGGAGTTACCACCCCAGGAACCACAACCCAGAGTCAGGGAAGGTGCGAGTTTAAAGTTGTACAGGTCACCGATACCACCCTGAGAAGCAGGGGTGTTAATCAGGATACGTGCAGTTTTCATCATCTGACCGAAGTGGGCAACGCGTTCTGGCTGGTTGTCCTGGTCGGTGTACAGACAAGACGTGTGACCGATACCGCCCATGGCAACCAGTTTCTCGGCTTTCTCTACCGCGTCTTCGAAATCTTTCGCACGGTACATGGCAAGCGTTGGAGACAGTTTTTCATGTGCAAACGGCTCGCTTTCGTCAACAACTTTCACTTCACCGATCAGGATTTTGGTTGTTGCCGGAACGGTAAAGCCTGCGAGTTCAGCAATTTTGTAAGCCGGCTGACCCACGATAGCGGCGTTCAGTGCGCCATTTTTCAGAATAATGTCCTGAACTGCTTTCAGCTCTTTGCCCTGCAGCAGGTAGCCGCCGTGGCTGGCGAAACGTTCACGAACTGCGTCGTACACGGAATCAACAACAACAACAGACTGTTCAGATGCACAGATCACGCCGTTATCGAAGGTTTTAGACATCAGTACAGACGCAACGGCACGTTTGATGTCAGCAGTTTCGTCGATAACAACAGGGGTGTTACCGGCGCCTACACCGATCGCTGGTTTACCTGAGCTGTATGCGGCTTTAACCATGCCAGGACCACCGGTCGCCAGGATCAGGTTAATGTCCGGGTGATGCATCAGCGCATTGGAGAGCTCAACAGAAGGTTGGTCGATCCAGCCGATCAGATCTTTTGGTGCGCCAGCAGCGATCGCCGCCTGCAGGACGATATCCGCAGCTTTGTTGGTCGCGTCTTTCGCACGTGGGTGTGGAGAGAAGATGATTGCGTTACGGGTCTTCAGGCTAATCAGTGATTTGAAGATAGCCGTAGACGTTGGGTTAGTTGTCGGAACAATACCGCAGATGATGCCGATAGGTTCAGCGATGGTGATGGTACCGAAGGTGTCGTCTTCGGACAGCACGCCACAGGTTTTCTCATCTTTATAGGCGTTGTAGATATACTCGGAAGCAAAGTGGTTTTTGATCACTTTATCTTCCACGATACCCATGCCGGATTCGGCAACGGCCATTTTAGCGAGAGGGATTCGAGCATCTGCAGCAGCCAGTGCGGCCGCGCGGAAGATTTTATCAACCTGTTCTTGGGTGAAATTGGCATATTCACGCTGGGCTTTTTTAACGCGCTCGACGAGGGCGTTCAGTTCAGCGATATTAGTAACAGCCATAATGCTCTCCTGATAATGTTTAAACTCTTTTAGTAAACCAGCGCTCGATACGTCACACAGTATAGACAGAGCCGATACGACTTGCGTAACACAAAGTAAAACAAAGAGTTACTTTCTGCGTCAGCACACTAATTTACTAAAAGAGCCTTACCTTAGCATCATCCCTTTTTGTCAGGTGATCTCCCTGGGGGCGTAACCAAGATTACTCACTTCTGAGTACGGAAATCATGATCTGCGTCAATTTCCCCCCAAGCTGATACCTTTCAGCAGGGTTATTTCGTTGAGATTTTTCAAGTGTTAAATAATTACGTAAGTAATGGAAGCGACGCTATCATTGATTATACATATGTTTAACATCCTGAAATGATAACGTTTTGCCACAGATTTCGAGTGAAGTATGGTAATAAAAAGGGTATCTTCAGCGCGATTTCTCATGACAAAGTGTCAGTCCCGGGCATGTGTATAAGCGGAGCAAAACGTGATCCAAACGCTCTTTGATTTTCCAACGTATTTTAAATTTTTTATTGGTTTGTTTGCCCTGGTCAACCCGGTGGGGATCATTCCTGTCTTTATTAGTATGACGAGTTACCAGACGGCGGCGGCGAGGAATAAGACCAACCTCACCGCTAACCTGTCAGTGGCTATCATATTGCTCACCTCCCTTTTTCTTGGGGACGCCATTCTCCAGCTCTTCGGTATTTCAATTGACTCTTTCCGCATAGCGGGTGGGATTCTGGTCGTGACCATCGCCATGTCCATGATCAGCGGTAAGCTGGGCGAGGATAAACAGAATAAGCAGGAGAAGTCAGAAACCGCCATCCGCGAGAGTATTGGCGTGGTGCCGCTGGCCTTACCGCTCATGGCTGGCCCAGGCGCCATCAGTTCAACCATTGTCTGGGGCACGCGTTACCATAGCCTGATGCACCTGATTGGCTTTTCCGTTGCCATTGCGCTTTTCGCACTCTGCTGTTGGGGAGTATTCCGCATGGCGCCCTGGCTGGTGCGCCTGCTGGGGCAGACGGGCATTAACGTCATAACGCGTATTATGGGGCTGCTGTTGATGGCGTTAGGGATAGAATTCATCGTTACAGGAATTAAAAGCATTTTCCCCGGTTTGCTGCACTGATATTTCGTATGAAAGAACGGAGCCACGGCTCCGTTTTTTTACGTCATTATCAGTAAATCCTATAACTAAAGTTGAAATGCTCACATATCATAATAAATTCTACTAATAATGTTCATTGCTTGTATTTCAATGAGTTATTAATTCCCGCCAAACCCGCCTGCGCAGAAAACCTTCGATCGATCTGTTATTTTACTCACATGATACTCTGGGGCTTGCTGAGAGATAACCGAAATGATATTAGTAAATTCAACATTCCCCTAGATGAATGTGCTAAATAATAACCAGTTGTTAAATTTTTGTACAAAATCACTCGATGATAGCGCAGCGACGCGCGTGTAGAGAGAATTTTCTCTATCTTATTGAATATCATAATTTTTAAGTGGTATTCGATGTCCGGCAGGGCTGCCCTCAACGATGCGGTACTCACCGTAAAAGAGAATTGCTTAACAAATTTGCAAAATGTATTGGCGCGCGTTTACGCCATTTGATACTTTCCGGCCTAATATTTTGCAGCATAAAACAAGCAGATGAGAATTATTTTCATATGGTTCTCTTCTCAGATATCCAGTGCAGGTCTCAAACAGGGGAGGCCTGTAAAGAATCGACGCAAGACGGCCATACGAGCGGTCAGTAATAAAAAAGTCGGTGATAGCAAGCAGTAAAAGAAGAACCTGACAGCAGCAAAAAAAACTCCTGCGCTGTACAGGCCCCAAAAGGGGATTACACAGCTGGCGAAGGCCAGTCATTATAATGAGTGGAGTACCAACACAATGTCCATCATCACAAAAAAAAATCTGGTAGCAGCGGGGATTTTAACTGCGCTAATCGCGGGCAACGCTGCAATGGCTGCGGACGTTCCTGCAGGTGTTCAACTGGCGGAGAAACAGACGCTGGTGCGTAACAACGGTGCGGAAGTTCAGTCTCTTGACCCGCACAAAATTGAAGGTGTTCCTGAGTCTAACGTTAACCGCGACCTGTTCGAAGGCCTGCTGGTGACAGACGTAGACGGCCACCCGGCGCCGGGTGTTGCAGAAAAATGGGAAAACAAAGATTTCAAAGTCTGGACCTTCCATCTGCGTAAAGATGCGAAATGGTCCGACGGTACACCGGTCACGGCCGAAGATTTCGTTTATAGCTGGCAGCGTCTGGCGAATCCAACCACCGCCTCTCCGTATGCGAGCTACCTGCAATATGGCCACATCGCCAATATTGATGACATCATCGCGGGCAAAAAACCTGTTACCGACCTGGGCGTAAAAGCGATCGATGCCAATACCTTTGAAGTGACGTTGAGCGAACCTGTTCCGTACTTCTATAAGCTGCTGGTTCACCCGTCCGTCTCCCCGGTACCAAAATCCGCCGTGGAAAAATTTGGTGAAAAATGGACTCAGCCTGCCAATATCGTGACCAACGGTGCCTATAAGCTGAAAGACTGGGTGGTCAACGAACGTATGGTGCTTGACCGTAACCCGCAGTATTGGGATAACGCGAAAACCGTTATTGACCAGGTGACCTACCTGCCAATTTCGTCCGAAGTGACTGACGTTAACCGCTACCGCAGCGGTGAAATCGACATGACCTATAACAACATGCCGATTGAACTGTTCCAGAAACTGAAAAAAGAGATCCCTAAAGAAGTTCACGTCGATCCGTACCTGTGCACCTATTACTATGAAATCAACAACCAGAAAGCACCGTTTACCGACGTACGTGTACGTACTGCGCTGAAGCTGGCACTGGATCGCGATATCATCGTGAACAAAGTGAAAAACCAGGGCGATCTGCCGGCGTACAGCTATACCCCTCCATACACCGATGGCGCAAAACTGACCGAGCCAGAGTGGTTTAAACAGACTCAGGAACAGCGTAACGCAGAAGCGAAGAAACTGCTGGCCGAAGCGGGCTACACCGCAGATAAGCCGCTGACCTTCAGCCTGCTCTACAACACTTCCGATCTGCACAAAAAACTGGCTATCGCCGTTGCCTCAATCTGGAAAAAGAACCTGGGCGCGAACGTGAAGCTGGAGAACCAGGAGTGGAAAACCTTCCTCGACAGCCGTCATCAGGGCACCTTTGATGTGGCTCGTGCTGGCTGGTGTGCGGACTATAACGAACCGACCTCCTTCCTGAACACCATGCTGAGCGACAGCTCGAACAACACCGCTCACTATAAGAGCCCGGCGTTCGACAAGCTGATTGGCGACACGCTGAAAACCACTGACGAAGCGCAGCGTACAGAATTGTACTCTAAAGCCGAGCAGCAGCTGGATAAAGATTCCGCGATCGTTCCGGTTTACTACTACGTTAACGCCCGTCTGGTGAAACCGTGGGTAGGTGGATATACCGGTAAAGACCCGATGGATAATATCTACGTTAAAAACTTGTATATTATCAAGCATTAATGGCAATGAGTGGGGCGGGCATGCTCGCCCCACGGTGTCTAACCAACGTCACATAATATAGGCACACGCCAGAAGGTACGGGCAATGTTGAAATTTATCCTACGTCGCTGTCTTGAAGCGATTCCAACGCTATTTATTCTCATCACGATTTCCTTCTTCATGATGCGTCTTGCGCCGGGCAGTCCATTTACCGGTGAGCGTACGCTGCCGCCTGAAGTCATGGCGAATATCGAAGCGAAATACCACTTGAACGATCCTATTTCCACCCAGTACTTCAATTACCTGAAGCAGCTGGCCCACGGCGATTTTGGACCGTCATTTAAATATAAAGACTATTCCGTTAACGACCTGGTCGCGTCCAGCTTCCCGGTTTCGGCTAAGTTGGGTGCTGCGGCATTTATTCTGGCCATCGTTTTCGGGGTCACCGCAGGCGTCATCGCCGCGCTCAGACAAAATACCAAATGGGATTATGCCGTAATGGGGGTGGCAATGACCGGGGTAGTGATACCCAGCTTCGTTGTCGCGCCATTACTGGTGATGATATTTGCCATCACGCTGAAGTGGCTGCCTGGCGGCGGCTGGAACGGCGGGGCATTGAAGTTCATGATTTTGCCGATGGTGGCATTATCGCTGGCGTACATCGCCAGTATCGCGCGTATCACCCGTGGTTCAATGATCGAAGTGCTGCACTCGAACTTCATTCGTACCGCGCGTGCTAAAGGGCTGCCGATGCGTCGGATTATCTTCCGCCACGCGCTCAAACCGGCGCTGTTGCCCGTGCTTTCCTACATGGGACCGGCATTCGTTGGGATCATCACTGGCTCTATGGTTATCGAAACAATCTACGGTCTGCCTGGCATTGGTCAGCTGTTCGTTAACGGCGCGCTCAACCGCGACTATTCGCTGGTGCTGAGCCTGACCATTCTCGTCGGTGCGCTGACCATTCTCTTTAACGCTATCGTCGATGTGCTGTATGCCGTCATCGACCCGAAAATTCGTTACTAACGCTGGAGCACGCCATGATGTTGAGTAAGAAAAACAGCGAGGCGCTGGAAAACTTCAGTGAAAAACTGGAAGTAGAAGGTCGTAGCCTCTGGCAGGACGCGCGCCGTCGCTTTATGCACAACCGTGCAGCGGTTGCCAGTCTGGTTGTTCTGGTGATCATCGCGCTGTTTGTGACCCTGGCGCCGATGCTGTCGCAATTTACCTATTTCGACACCGACTGGGGCATGATGTCCAGCGCACCGGATATGGAATCAGGCCATTATTTTGGCACGGACTCCTCCGGACGCGATCTGCTGGTGCGTGTCGCTATCGGTGGCCGTATCTCGCTGATGGTAGGTATTGCTGCCGCGCTGGTGGCGGTGATCGTGGGTACGCTCTACGGTTCACTTTCCGGCTACCTCGGCGGCAAAATAGACTCGGTAATGATGCGTCTGCTGGAAATCCTGAACTCCTTCCCGTTCATGTTCTTCGTCATCCTGCTGGTGACCTTCTTCGGCCAAAATATCCTGCTGATCTTCGTGGCTATCGGGATGGTTTCCTGGCTGGATATGGCGCGTATTGTTCGCGGCCAGACGCTGAGCCTCAAACGCAAAGAATTTATCGAAGCCGCGCAGGTAGGCGGTGTGTCCACCGGGAATATCGTGGTTCGCCATATCGTTCCTAACGTGTTGGGCGTGGTGGTGGTTTATGCCTCACTGCTGGTACCAAGCATGATCCTGTTTGAATCTTTCCTGAGCTTCCTGGGTCTGGGTACACAAGAGCCACTGAGCAGCTGGGGCGCGCTGCTAAGCGATGGCGCAAACTCGATGGAAGTTTCACCGTGGCTACTGCTTTATCCGGCGGGTTTCCTGGTCGTTACCCTGTTCTGTTTTAACTTTATCGGCGATGGCCTGCGTGATGCCCTCGACCCGAAAGACCGTTAAGGAGCGCCGTCATGACAATTATTGAAACGGCCACTGCGCCACAGGCGCACCAGCAGAATAACCTTCTGCTGGATGTGAAAGACCTCCGCGTGACCTTTAAAACGCCGGACGGGGATGTTACCGCCGTCAACGATCTCAACTTCAACCTGCGCGCGGGTGAAACGCTGGGGATCGTAGGGGAATCCGGTTCCGGAAAATCCCAGACTGCCTTTGCGCTGATGGGCCTGCTGGCTGCTAACGGCGTGATTGGCGGCTCCGCTAAATTCAACGGTCGCGAAATCCTCAACCTGCCGGAACACGAGCTGAACAAGCTGCGCGCTGAGCAGATCTCGATGATTTTCCAGGATCCCATGACCTCGCTGAACCCGTATATGCGCGTAGGCGAGCAGCTGATGGAAGTCCTGATGCTGCACAAAGGCCTGGGCAAAGCGGAGGCCTTTGAAGAGTCGGTCAAAATGCTGGATGCGGTGAAAATGCCGGAAGCGCGCAAGCGTATGCGCATGTTCCCGCACGAGTTTTCTGGCGGTATGCGTCAGCGCGTGATGATTGCGATGGCGCTGCTGTGCCGGCCAAAGCTGCTGATTGCCGATGAACCTACCACCGCGCTGGACGTTACCGTTCAGGCGCAGATCATGACCCTGTTGAACGAGCTGAAGCGCGAGTTCAACACGGCGATTATCATGATCACCCACGACCTGGGCGTAGTGGCGGGCATCTGTGACAAAGTGCTGGTGATGTACGCCGGTCGTACCATGGAATACGGCAAAGCGCGCGATGTCTTCTATCAGCCAGCCCATCCGTACTCAATTGGTCTGCTGAACGCGGTGCCGCGTCTTGATGCAGAAGGGGAATCTCTGCTCACCATTCCGGGCAACCCGCCAAACCTGCTGCGTCTGCCGAAAGGCTGTCCGTTCCAGCCGCGCTGCCCGCACGCGATGGAAATCTGCAACAGCGCTCCGCCGCTGGAAGAGTTTGCACCAGGCCGTCTGCGCGCCTGCTTTAAGCCGCAGGAGGAGCTGGTATGAACGCATTAGATGAAAAACGCAACGTGCTGCTCGAAATCGCCGATCTTAAAGTGCATTTCGACATCAAAGACGGCAAACAGTGGTTCTGGCAGCCGCCGAAGACCCTGAAAGCGGTGGATGGCGTCACGCTGCGCCTGTACGAAGGGGAAACCCTGGGCGTGGTGGGAGAGTCCGGCTGCGGTAAATCGACCTTTGCGCGAGCCATTATCGGTCTGGTCAAAGCCACCGACGGTAAAGTGGCCTGGCTGGGTAAAGATCTGCTGGGCATGAAGCCCGACGAGTGGCGCGAGGTGCGCAGCGATATCCAGATGATTTTCCAGGATCCGCTGGCATCATTAAACCCGCGTATGACCATCGGCGAGATTATTGCCGAGCCGCTGCGCACCTATCATCCGAAAATGTCTCGTCAGGAAGTGCGCGATCGCGTGAAGGCGATGATGATGAAAGTCGGCCTGTTGCCAAACCTCATCAACCGCTATCCGCATGAGTTCTCCGGCGGTCAGTGCCAGCGTATTGGTATTGCCCGTGCGCTGATCCTCGAACCGAAGCTGATTATCTGCGATGAGCCGGTTTCCGCGCTGGACGTCTCCATTCAGGCGCAGGTGGTTAACCTGCTGCAGAAGCTGCAGCGCGAAATGGGGCTGTCGCTGATCTTCATCGCGCATGACCTGGCCGTGGTGAAACACATTTCTGACCGCGTGCTGGTGATGTATCTGGGGCATGCCGTGGAGCTGGGCACCTATGACGAGGTGTACCATAATCCATTGCATCCATACACCAGAGCGCTGATGTCCGCGGTGCCGATCCCCGATCCCGATCTGGAGAAAAATAAAACCATCCAGCTTCTGGAAGGGGAATTACCCTCGCCGATTAACCCACCGTCAGGCTGCGTCTTCCGCACGCGCTGCCCGATGGCCGGGCCGGAATGTGCTAAAACGCGACCGGTTCTGGAAGGCAGTTTCCGACATGCGGTTTCCTGCCTGAAAGTAGACCCGTTATAATCGCAAGGGCTGACATGATGTCAGCCCTTATTTTTTGCGAGGTAACTGTGTCGCGTATATTCACGTCAGCCCGTCGGCGGCTATATCATTTTTTATTCGACCCTGAAACGGTTTCAGGGCGACGCTTTGAAGGTCTGTGCGGTTTATTTGCGCTCCTCAGCGTGGTAGTCATCTTTATTGAATCGGGTGCCGGGACGCAATACCACCTGACGTTTGACGAATGGCATATCTTTGTCTGGCTTGAGCTGGCGATTACCCTGGTTTTTACCGCTGAATATCTCCTCCGGGTAATAGCCTGGCCCAACCCGGCCAGATATGTTTTCAGCTTCTGGGGATTTATCGATTTAGCCACCATCCTGCCGCTCTATGTCATGTGGCTTTGGCCGGAGATTAGCCTGAGCTATGTCTTTGCCTGGCGCGCGATGCGCGTGATTCGGGTATTACGTATTCTGAAATTGCTGCGTTTTATGCCGTCATTACGCGTGTTCTGGAGTGCGATCGTCAGCGCCCGGCATCAGCTTATTTTGTTCTACTCGTTTATTGCCATCGTCATGATTGTTTTTGGCGCGCTGATGTATTTAATAGAAGGGCCTAAATATGGCTTTACGACGCTCAATGCGTCCGTCTACTGGGCCATTGTGACCGTCACGACCGTGGGGTACGGAGATATTACGCCCCATACGCCACTGGGGCGCATCGTGGCGTCCGTGCTGATTTTGATTGGCTATTCGGTGATTGCGATCCCGACGGGACTTATTACCACACACATGAGCAGCGCGTTTCAGAGCCGCAAGCAGCAGCGTAAGTGTCCTCATTGCCAGCAGGGCGAACATGAACACAGCGCGCGGTTTTGTTACCGCTGCGGCAGTGAATTGCCGGAGTAAATAAAAAAGGCTGCAATCGCAGCCTTTTTATTATTCGCGCCAGAGAATATGGCACAGCTTGTGGTCTTTCTCGCGACAGAGCAGGACGCGGGCGAAAATATCGTTAATTTCGCCGCCGTCTTCATCGGCCAGCCCAATCACCACTTCGGCAAAGAAGTCCGGATTCAGGTCGAAATCCACATGCTCAGCCCAGTCTTCTGAAGGGTCGAACAATTCAGCGCCGCCGCGCTCTTCGAACTGCAGATTGAAGAGGATCACGTCTGCGGGATCGAGGTTATCAACCGCCAGTTCGAGAAAAATGTCATAGGCCTGCTCGAGCGTTTCGTCTTCGGTCAGGCGATTGTTCAGATCCATTTCCATGATAACTACCTGTTTAACATCGTTGGGCACGTTTTACAGCAACGGACTAAAGAAGTAAAACAGTCGTTCGGCAATTCTCTGCCACATCGGACGTTTTACCCACAGTCTGGCATCCAGCAGCCGCGAGCGGGAGATATAATCATCCTGCACCGCTGCGAGGTCGCCGCCAAAGCCGGCATCATCAATGACCAGCGTGATTTCAAAGTTAAGCCACAGGCTACGCATATCCAGGTTGACCGTTCCCACCAGGCTCAGCTCACCGTCGACGAGAACGCTCTTGGTGTGGAGCAATCCGCCTTCAAACTGGTAAATTTTCACCCCTGCTGCCAGCAGTTCGCTGAAGAATGCCCGGCTGGCCCAGCCCACCAGTAGGGAGTCATTTTTGCGTGGCAAAATGATGCTCACATCGACACCGCGCTGCGCGGCGGTACAGATCGCGTGCAGGAGGTCGTCGCTGGGGACAAAGTAGGGCGTCGTCATGATCAGATATTCACGCGCCGAGTAGGTTGCCGTCAGCAGCGCCTGATGGATTAAGTCCTCCGGGAAGCCCGGCCCGGAAGCAATGGTATGAATGGTGTGACCGCTCGCCTCTTCAAACGGCATGATATTGCCGTCCGGCGGTGGCGGCAGGATACGCTTGCCGGTTTCTATTTCCCAGTCGCAGGAATAAACGATGCCCATCGAGGTGGCAATCGGCCCCTCCATTCGCGCCATCAAATCAACCCATTGACCTACGCCCGAGTCCTGTTTGAAGAAGCGCGGGTCAACCATATTCATGCTGCCGGTGTAGGCAATATAGTTATCGATCATGATCATTTTGCGATGCTGACGGAGATCCATCCTGCGCAGAAACACGCGCAGGAGATTCACCTTCAGCGCTTCAACCACTTCGATCCCGGCATTACGCATCATGCCCGCCCAGGGGCTACGGAAAAATGCCACGCTACCCGCGGAGTCAAGCATCAGGCGGCAATGAATGCCGCGCCGCGCGGCGGCCATCAGCGACTCAGCGACCTGGTCAGCCATCCCTCCGGGCTGCCAGATATAAAAAACCATCTCGATATTATGACGAGCCAGCTGAATATCGCGGATTAACGCCTGCATGACGTCGTCGGACGAGGTCAGCAGCTGCAGTTGATTGCCCTTAACGCCGCCAATCCCCTGGCGGCGCTCGCAGAGCTTAAACAGTGAGGAGGCGACGCTGCTGTTCTCCTCGGCAAAAATATGTTTGCAGGCCTTAAGATCGTTCAGCCACTTCGCTGTGGAGGGCCACATGGCACGGGCGCGCTCGGCGCGGCGTTTACCCAGATGAAGTTCACCGAAAGAGAGATAGGCAATAATTCCCACCAGCGGGAGGATATAAATGATCAGAAGCCAGGCCATGGCAGAGGGTACGGCTCTGCGCTTCATCAGGATGCGTAATGTCACACCCGCGATTAACAGCCAGTATCCCAAAATGACCAGCCAACTCACCACGGTGTAGAAGGTTGTCATAGGTAAAAAAATCCTTTTGAAAGCGTATTGTTATGAGTGTACGCATCAGGATTCATCTGGCAAATAAAAACGCCAGGTAAAAGCGCTGGTTTGCTGCCGGGTTGGGTTTATAATGGCGACTCTGTAAGTTAAAGAGTTGTAGACATGAAGCGCAGTAGAACAGAAGTAGGGCGCTGGCGCATGTTGCGACAGGTGAGTCGTCGCAAGGCTCGTTGGCTGGAAGCACAATCCCGCCGCAATATGCGTATTCACGCCATCAGAAAATGTGGATTGACCAGACACCGCAATGCGTTGCTGTTCGCAGTCCAGGATATCTGAACCATGAGGGCACCGTAACGGGTGCCCGCTGATTTTATAGCGTCTTATTTTTTAGGAATAGCGTATTTGCAGCGATATTCCTGTTGTGTTTAGCAAAAGGAGGGAGAAGTGTTTGCGGAGTTTGGCGTACTGAATTTCTGGACGTATGTTGTCGGCGCGTTTTTTATCGTGCTGGTGCCAGGGCCGAATACCCTGTTTGTGCTCAAAACCGGGATCGGTCACGGCGTTAAAAAAGGGTATCTTGCCGCCACGGGCGTATTTATCGGCGATGCGGTGCTGATGTTTCTGGCCTGGGCGGGCGTCGCGGCATTAATCCAGACCACGCCGGTATTGTTTAATATCGTGCGCTATCTCGGGGCCTTCTATCTGCTCTGGCTGGGCGGCAAAATGCTCTGGTCAGTGGTGAACCGCCAGAAAAATGCGAATGAGAGCGGCCCCGAACCGGCCAGTATGATCATGAAACGTTCGCTGGTATTAAGCCTGACCAATCCCAAAGCGATTCTGTTCTACGTATCGTTCTTCGTTCAGTTCATTGACGTGAATGCGCAGAGCACCGGCACTTCTTTCCTGATCCTCGCGACGACGCTGGAGTTGATAAGCTTTATGTACATGAGCTTCCTGATCTTCTCAGGCGCGTTTGTCACGCGTTATCTGAAAACGAAAAAGAAACTGGCAAAGCTGGGAAACGGGCTGATAGGGCTGCTGTTTGTCGGGTTTGCGGCGAGGCTAGCGTCGCTGCATTGATGGTTTGAAAGGCTCCTGAGGGAGCCTTTTTAATGTCTGGCGTAGCTGGAAAGCCGCGCCAGACAAGGCTTCACGTTTTACTACTAGCAGCCAAAAGCCATAAAAAGCGGCTAGGGTGTGGACACATTGTGGACACTCTGACCACCATTAGCACCCTTCAACGGGTTAAGCGAAATCGCGTCCTGCAGGTACTGAGGAGCGAAGTGCGCATAGACCATTGTCTGCGCAATTTTCGTATGACCTAAGATCCTCTGCAGTGTGATGATGTTGCCCCCGTTAATCATAAAGTGCGTCGCGAAAGAGTGTCGTAGCGCATGTGTTGCTTGTCCGGCCGGTAAGTCGGGCTTAACCTCTTTGAGGGTTCGCCTGAAGTCAGCATAACTGGCCTCAGGAAACAGAAAACCTCGTGTTTTGCCGACTACGTAAGCCGCAACGTCATCAGAGATCGGGACCGTGCGCGGTGTGTTGGTTTTCGTCTTAACGAAAGACACCCGGTTATGAATCACATTCTCCGCCTTCAATCGCGCAGCTTCTCCCCATCTTGCTCCGGTACTCAAACACAAAACCGCAATTTTACGATTATCACCTGAGAGCGCAGCAAGTAAGGCGTCAATTTCCTCAAGAGTGAGATAGCCCGTTTCGGCTGTCTGCTCTTTCAGTTTTTTGAACCCCCTGAATGGATGCTCACCGTTATACAGTTCTGACTCAATCAGGGTTGTGAACATCCCACCTAGCGTGATCAGGTCGCGGTTGATGGTAGTTGGCTTAATACCTTCACCCCGACGTTGAGCACAATATTGCGTTATCAGGCTCTTGGTGATCTGGAAAGCGCACGGGTTTCCGGTCATCGTTTCGAAACGCTCAATTTTCCTGAGATACGATTGACCGTGCTCCTCATGTTTACCTTTCAGCTTCCACCATAACTCTTTCAGTTCCGACAATTGGCGTTTGTCCGTTGGTTTTGAAAGCCATTCCTTTGAGTGATGGTTATATTGAGTATGCTTTTCAAAAGCCATCGCCTCGCTTTTCTTGTCGAACTTCCGACGGATGCGTTTTCCGTTACGCCCGGTCGGTCTAATGTCCACTTCATATCGACCATCATCGAGCTTTTTAACAGACATAAAGCCTCCCGATGATGTTACTGCGTACTTCAATTTCCTGATTTAAATAGCAAAAACTCACTGTGCATTTACTGCACAAATAAGCGCCATAAATAGTTAGCCAGTTTTCTGGTCTGAGTGGGATGACGTTGTTGTCTGCTGCCCAAAGTGCGCGAGAGCCGGTGCAATCTGCCCAGCTTCGGGTGTTATTTGATCAGTCATAAACCACATGGTGTATTTCGTGAAGCGTGGGTGCTGGAGGATTTTCATGATTTGTTCGATTCCCGGCTTTTTGTCGCCGGCTTCATAACTACAAAAAGAACCGTAAACGATTCCAGTTAACTCGCTGAATTGTCTCCTATTTAACCTTTCTGACTCTCTTATCAGCTTGATTTTTTCATGGATCTGTATTGACATAAAATCACCTATAGTTGAACATTATCACCTATCGTAGATTTATATAACCGATGGGTGAATCACCTTTTAGAGCAACTAAACCCTATTTAGAGCAATTAATCACACTAAAGGAGAATCGTAACAGATGAGTAACCAGCTTGTAAGCAGAACAGATGCGGTTCCATATCAGGAATTTGCCCGTCTTATTGGAAAAACTCCCGCAGCGGTTAAAGGGATGATTGAGAAGGGCAAGTTGCCTGTTGTTGAGATGACCGATCCGCAGTCAACGAGTGGGCGCGCAGGGGAATATTGGGTTTATCTGCCTGCCTGGAACAAGGGTATGAAGATGGCATATGACAGCCGCCCGAAGGAAATTCGTGATGGCTGGCTGATGTGGCTCGGATTAGGGGAGCCAGTATGAATAGTGAACCTCGCTGTATTGCACAGTTGCTTCGAAGAGAAAGCCCTAATCCTATCAACTTCACCATCACTCACGGTCGCGGCCGCAAGGGCATAATCATCCGAACCCGTAAGCCGGGCGTTATCGAGAAGGTTCGCCGTCTGGTCAAAAAGAGAGGACTGTGGTTATGACGGTAATGACACTGGACGTGATCCAGAAACAGCCAATAGCGCTTCGCGGTCTGGTCTGCAAGTATCTGGCTCAGCCTCGCTGGCAGGACACGTGCGATTTTTACAATCAGATGATGGAGCGGGAGCGTCTTACGGTTTGTTTCCATGCTCAATTAAAACAGCGTCACTCTGTCATGCGCTTAGAGGAAATGACCGAAGCCGATCGTGAGCGTCTTGTTTGCGCGCTTGATGAATTGAGAAATGCATTCGCCCGGCACCGCCAACTTGGCGTGTCGAAAGCAACTTTCATCAGCCGCCTGACCGTTAGCCAAAGGCGATCACTGTTTCTTCATGCGGGACTGACAGAGCAGGAATTTATGATGCCGCACTGGCGTTTGAATGAAGAGGGCTGTTATTGGCGCGACAAACTTTTCCGCGCTCTGCGAGAGCTGTTCAGCCTTTTTGAGTACGCACCAACTATTTTAACCTCGGTAAAACCTGAGCAGTATTTACATTAATTAATCTGGATTCGACTTATTACGCGCCTTACAGCGTGGGGACTCCTTTTGTCCGGAGATAGGCAAATGCAAAAACAAAATACAGCACAGCGGGGGATGTGTTCGGCACATCTGGCGCAGGCAGTAAGCGAGGCTCAGCGCGACACGGCGACCCGTTTCTCTTCTCAGTTTGACGGACTTATCGCGTACATCAGTAAGTCAGAACTTAATCGCACCGAGATTATCGAGTTATTAGGCCAGGAGTCGGAAAAGCTACACAACTCAATTTTCGGTAGAGCTGGCTAACCACTTTTAACAGGAAGCAAAAATGAGCATACGCATCGAGATTAATAACCAATACGTCATCACCAGTGATCGCTACCAATTCATTTTGCAGGAAAAAAAGACCGCTACATCCGGGAAGAATGAAGGTAAGGAATGGCTGGACGTTGTGGGTTACTACCCAACTATCCACAAGCTTATCTCAGGGCTGGTATTGCATGATCTTTTGACCAGCGATCTTACCGGCTTCTCAGTTCTGGAAGCTCGGATTGAACGCTTGGGGAAGCAATGTCTGGACGCTTTTAAATAATATGTCCAACGAACCTCGGGGGCGTGTTGCCCCCTCGCCACCACCACCATTTTTGAAGGGCACCAGTGATTCATTCGTTGGTGCTTATCCCTGGAATAACGTCACCAAAGAGGCTATTGGCCGCGACAGACCCCTTACACGTGCCGAACTCCGTCAGGTGCAAGGTGTTTTAAACCGAATTGACCGTCTGCCGTTTTTCCTGCAAACGCTGTTTACATCGCGTTATAACTTCATCCGCCGTAAAAAGAGCCCTTTAGGTGGGCTGTATTTCCTTAAAAACACGTTTGAGCGCAAGCTGCTGCCGCGTCTTGAGCGTGTTAATGAGCTGTGCGGGATGAATGACTCCGCCTCGATTGGGTTTCTGTCCGAGCGCGACCAGTATGCGCGCTTACCAGATATGAATGACAAAGAGCTCAGGAAGTTTGCGGCCAGAATTGCCTCTCAGCTCTGGAGCAAATACGAGGAGTTAAGCGACGCATGGGCGGAGGCTCACGGCGGGAAAGAGACACTTTTCACCGATGAAGCTCAGTCGCACCTATACGGGCAAGTGGCCGGTATTGCTCGCACATTTAACATCAACCCGATGTACTGGAAAAAATACCGTAAGGGTCAGATGACGATCCGCATGGCATTTTCCGCTATTTCCCGACTGATTAAGGATGAGTGGTGGGTTAACCAGCTCAAGGCGCAGCGTATTCGCTGGTGCGAGGCGCTGCTCATCGCTGCCGGTGAGGTCAATAAAGACCGCTCACCTTACGCCAGCAAAAGGGCGATCCGCGATGTTCACGCGCGCCGCCTGGCTAATCTTGAATACCTCAAATCATGCGAGCTGGAAAACAAAGTCACCGGCGAACGTATCGACCTCATCAGTAAGGTCATGGGGAGTATCTCAAACCCTGAAATACGTCGTATGGAGCTGATGAATACCATCGCCGGGATTGAACGTTACGCGGCCAGCGTTGGTGATGTGGGAATGTTTATCACGCTGACCACGCCGTCGAAGTATCACCCGACTCGTCAGGTCGGCAAAGGTGAAAGCAAAACGGTACAGCTCAATCACGGCTGGAACGAAACCGCATTCACGCCCAAAGACGGCCAGCGCTATCTTTGCCGAATCTGGAGCCTCATGCGCACTGCGTTCAAAGATAACGATTTAGAAGTTTACGGGATGCGTGTTGTCGAGCCGCACCACGACGGCACGCCACACTGGCACATGATGCTTTTTTGCAAACCCGGTCAACGTAAAGCCATTAACGAAATTATGCGTCGTTATGCCCTTAAAGAGGACGGGCACGAAAAGGGCGCGGCAAAACAGCGCTTTGAGTCCCGTCATCTTAATCAGGGCGGTGCGGCGGGTTACATCGCTAAATACATTGCCAAAAATATCGACGGCTACGCGCTCGATGGCCAGCTCGACCACGACACCGGCAAGCCGCTGAAAGACACGGCCGCAGCCGTTACCGCATGGGCGTCTACATGGCGCATCCCTCAGTTTAAACCGATTGGCCTTCCGACAATGGGCGCTTACCGCGAACTGCGCAAGCTGCCGCGCGGCGTGAGTATCGCCAGCGAGTTTGACGACCGTGTCGAGGCTGCGCGAGCGGCTGCAGATAAGGGCGATTTTGACCTGTATATCATCGCGCAGGGCGGGGCAAATATGCCGCGTGATGCTCAGGCCGTCAGGGTCGCCCGAAAGCTGACGGATGAGGTCAACGAATACGAGGAGGATATTGAGAGAGTTATCGGGATTTATGCCCCTCACCTCGGGGCTCACCGTGTCCATGTAACCCGTACAGCCGAATGGCGCATTGTTCCAAAGGTTTTGGCCGTTGAGCCTTTGACCTTAAAAAGCGGCTCTGCCGCGCCTCGGAGTCCTGTCAATAACTGTGGAAAGCTCACCGGCGGTGGCGATCCAGTTATGACCCCCACACCGCCTGAGCAAGCCGCAGCGGTGTTAAATCTGATTGAGCGCGAGGTAATCGGCTGGAATGAGCCCGACGTCGTGAAGGTGCTAAACGGGGCGTTAAAAGCTGGCGATCCGCGCAAAAATCGGCAGCAAAGAAGCAATGCGCCGCTCAAAACCAGCGAGCAAGCGCCATCAGCCCGGATGACAAAGTCCGAAAGGGATCGCGTCGCAAAAATTCGTTTCGACTTAGCTCAGGAGGGCATTACCCTGGAACGGTGGGAGCTCGACGCGTTGGCGCGTGGTGCAACGGTGATTTATGGCGAGAAAAGATTCAAATATCCGGCTGCTGACGAGTGGCCTGGAAATTCAACTCAAATGGAGTGGGCTTTATGAAAGATTATTTATTCAGATGGCTAATTATCGTAAGAGAAAATCACCGCAAATATAGCGAGATCAGCGCTACGAAAATTGAGGGGGCTACACCGGTGATAGGTCCGATAATTCCGCCGCCACGTGGACGATAACAAACGCCGCCGGTGCTGAAACTCGCTTTCAGTGTCGGTGGTGTTGAACAACGAGCCCTGTGAGGCGTTAGCTTCAAAGTCGATAAAATCAGAATCAGGAAAAGTAGATTGAAGTAAAAACGTCCTTTATGATGACTCAAAGGTTAGCCCAAAAGGAAATCATGACAATGAGCGTTGGATTAATTACAGACGAACCAGGACGTTTCTACACCTTCCATTCTACATTGCCAGCCGGTGAATATTTCGAATTTCGCCCCCGCAATCCTCCACTGAACTCAAAACCCATCGTTGATGACGAAAGCGGGATGTGTATTGGTTATTCCGTCGCTCAGGCTCCCGGTTTATGGCAGATTTATGATGCAGACGGTATGTTTGTCAGGCTGGAAGAAGCACCATTAGAAGCCCCCCTGATTGACCCAACAGACCTCGCTTTAATTGCTTTTGGTGCATTTCGTCTTTTGCGGGCAGGCCAGGCGTTACTGGAAAGTGGTGTCAAAGCCGCCGTAACTGTGAGGCTCAGTGAGGCTACCATCAGTCTCTTGCGTGGCCGCCTAAAAATGGGCTTATCAGCTCGCGCCCTCAGGATGAGTGAGTCATCGGCAAAACACATGCTGACCCCAGGTCGTTATGTGCCTTTGCAGATTCAGGAAAAGGCCATTCGTTATGGCATAAGAACGCCGGATCCTCTCAAAAAGCCAGGGCTTTTCCGTTACGAGGCTCGTATGTATAAGCTTGTGGAAGACAGGCAAAATAAAGGCACTTATATTTATAAGTCTTACCGTCTTGAGGTTTTGGTCAGGGAAGCTGACTGGACTATCATGCATTTTCAGTACATGCCGTAAGGGGGGATCATGATAGATATCACAAGCGGTGACAGACACCTTAAATTAACGCCTTATGAAAGGCTGGCTGAGCCCGAAGAGCCTGCCTATAGCCGTATAATGGTTTGGGTTGAATTCTCAATCCCTGCCTTAAAAACAGAGTTTGCTGCAGAGTTTTTTGTCGGTCAGTTGGAGCAGTTCAGGAATGATACACATGATTTCCATCAGGCCTTAAAGACAGGGGCGAAATTTAAGGATATTAATTTAACCTCGGCATTCGAGCAGGTTGTGCTTAAGTTTCATCAGGCACATTTTGCCGGGGCTGTTGGCGTTACTATGGTACTTAAGCCTGAAAACCATGCTGACAGTATTACCCTTGATGATTCCTTCGATATTGATGAAAGTTACTTTCCCGACCTGCTTTCTGGTCTGGACGACATCATTTCATGGCAAAACTGATGCTTGCATCAAGGCACAAGACCGGCACTCAGAATGCCGGTCTTGCTATGCCATTTACTCGCGATTTTCTCGTAATTAAGCTCTGCATGCATCAGGTGCATGAATTTGCATCCGTTTTTTACTCCAGCTTTTGCCAGTCAGCGCCAGCGCTGGCACGGCTTCTGGCCCCTGATGCACCTGCATTATAAGCGCCCCGTTAAGCGCGCAGGCGAGGCGGGGATAGCACTGCGCGCGGTTACTTGTCCTTGTTTTTTGGGCAATTAAGATCAACAATGAACGGGTTAAAAAAATTTTCATAGGACTGAATCATGGCTGAACGTGAGTTCTTCAGTGCTTCCTTAATCACTCAAGGACAGCATAAATTTTATACATTAACTCTCCCAATCGATGTTATTGCAGAATGTTGCTCCACTAATCCACGTGATGAAGATCCGATCTCGGGCTTCCAACGCTCATTGGATGAAAAAAGGGCAGCGGCTATCGCAGAATATATACGAAAAGGTAATGTTATTCCGTCAAGTATTATTATTTCTGCGCAGCCTAAGGCAGGGTTTGAGTATTTAAGTAAGAATAAAACAGTGGGATTTAATGTTGACCCCTCCTCATTTCTGATTATAGATGGTCAACATCGTGTCTATGGTTTTAGAATGTTGAATGAAATGGGTTTTGATGAAATCAAACTGCGAGTACCTGTAGTAATTTTTACCGACCTTTCACCTGTTCAGGAAGCAAAAATATTTATTGATGTTAATACTCAACAGAAGCCAGTTCCAAAAGAGTTATTACTTGATATAAAGAAACTAGCAGCTACGGAAACAAGTGAAGAGGCGCTTCTTGATATTATATTTACTTTGTTTGAACAACAGAACGATAGTTGCTTAAAAAATAAATTATCACGATTTGAAAAGCAGCGCTCAAAATTGTCAAAGGTAACTTTTTACGAGGCATTTAAACCGCTATTAAAAACTTTTAATATTGATAATCCTGATAATTTGTATGGGATTATCAATGCGTACTTATATGCAGTAAAAGATGCATTGCAGCATTACTCTGTTGACTTTAATACCATAATTACTAAGCCAACCTCCTTCAAAATATTGATTGGGCATAGTAAGGCTATTATATCTATTATTTCTGATAATGCACCAGACAAACTTTCTTTGATTAGCGAACACAAACGTTATCTCTCAAGAAGTATTGATAATAATGCCGACGCTTTATTGAATAGCAGAACGACTGCTAAATCTATAGAGGCATTGGACAAAAAACTCCTTAAGCGAAATCTGACAATATGAGTAATGATGATAAATTACTACGTATCTTCTCTCATTTTTCGAGAGAGCTTGTTGCTGGAGCGAGAAAAAAAAGTGTTACTAGGTTTAGTGAAAATTTAGAAAACTTAGACTTTCTTGTGAGAGGCTTTACCCCTGCGACTTCTAAAATCCCTGCTACAGAAGTCGCACCCGCAATTCCAGCTTCACCACAAATTATTGATATGTTAATAATAGATGATGTAAAGTTTGGTAAATTTATAGCAGGTGAGGCACATAAATTTTTTCTTGCAGCAATGGTCTCCTTAGAGAGATCGCGGCAAATACAGCAGCATAATTTATCATGGCAAGTAGTTGAGCACTATTACGCGGCGTATTATTCCGTTCATTATTTAATGCGAATATTTGGCTATAGCTTGACAAATATTGATGATAGAGCCATCAGAAAGATTAAGGAAGGTTCTTTGGTTCCAATGGATGGAATACGCTCTGGTCTTAGTACAATTGAGTTTTCAATAGATTGTAAGGAATTGATAATAACAAAAAACGAAAAAGGAGGAGGATCTCATAAGGATGCATGGGCAATATGGGTGAAAATTATAAATCAGTTAATTGTTGAGTGCAAAAAAGATCATGACGAATATTCATCGTTAGAAATGGAATTGTTGGCTCACAAGAATTTCATAGCGGTAAATGATCAAAAATTTAACCCTTCAGAAATTCGAGGGGAGGTGAACTATCAATTTAAAGGTAACTCCTGGTGTTTCGAGGATGACACAAATTCCCGTGTAAGTTTAGTTACTAAAGAACTAACGAAGGATGATTATAATCTAACTAGTGCTGAAGATAAAATATTAAAACTGATAAATAATAATAAATTCATTATAAACCTAGCTAAACGTTTTTTTGAATACGCATCTGCCGAATATAAAAATGGGATATGTAGGAGCTTACATCATCAATTTAAAAATAAAATCGTTACGATCTTATAAGTAAAAAGGGGTGCACGACATGCACTCCCTTTTTAAGTCACTCTAAATTATAAACCTTAAATTTTATCACTTCAAATCCCAACCAATCGTTAATCTCTTTAAACCGCTCCTGCAGCGGCGTCAGCTCGTTACGCACAAACACCCGCGCCACCTTCTCAATATCCCCCATCGAGCCGATATTTTCAGGCTTGCCGCCCATGAGCTGGAACGGTACGCGGTGCGCATCGAGCAGGTCAGCGGCGCTCACCTTCTTGATGTTAAAAAAATCATCCTTGGTGGCGACCTCACTCAGCGGCACGATCTTAATGCCATCCGGTTTCCCGTTCGGGGCGTAGAAAAACAGGTTTTTGAAATTCCCGAGCCCTTTCGAGTCGCGCATCGCGGAGCGCAGCGCCTCAACGTCGGTGCTGCTTTGCGCCGCGTCGGTCACGTACATGATGTAACCCGCGTGCGCGCCGTTCTGATAATACTTGCGACGAAACAGCGTGGCGGATTCATTCAGCCAGGCGGAATTGAGCGCGCTCAGGTATTCCGGCATCCCGTAGAGCTCCTGATTGATATCGGGCTCAAGCAGATGAAACACCGAACCGGGGGCGAACTGGTGCGGGTGGGTAAAGCTCGACACGTACCAGTAAACCCCATCCTCAACACCACGGCGGGTGTATTTGGCCGGTGAGGTTTCCAGCTTCATGAGCTGGCCGGTCACGCTCATGCGCTTTTCGAGATAGCCGTTTGCAAACACCAGATAATCAAGCACAAGGCGGCTGAAGTCCTGACGAGACAGCAACGGGTGCGGGATAAAGGTACTGGTCAGAATGTTGCGCTTGACGTAAATAGGGGAGCTGTGGTGCACGGCGGCGCGCAGGCTTTTTGCCAGTCCTGAGAAGTTTACCGGCGGCTCGTACCATTTGCCGTTATTGATGCATTCGACATAGTCGAGGATGTCGCGGCGATCCAGAACGGGTGACGGCTCACCAAAGGTGAACGCCTCCATTTTCTGCGGCGCGCTGGCGGTCATGCTGGTCTGTTTTGGCTGTTTCTTTTGGCGTTTTTTCATCTTAGTTAATATCCAGAATGGAACTTGATTGCATACCGCTACCGGCGGAAAGCGGCTCGTTTAGCAGGGCGTGCATGGTCGCCCACGCGATATCCGCGTGGCTGGCTTCCTCGCTGCGGCTGGCTTCATAGGTGGCGCTGCGGCCGCTGCTGGTCATGGTTTTGCGGATAGCCATAAATGACTGCGTAATGTCGGTCGCCCCGGCGTCATATTCCAGACACCCGCGCCTGATGGTGTCTTTCGCTTTCAGCACCATCGCGGTTTTCATTTCCGGCGTGTAGCGGATGGCGCGCGCCGCGGGGAAGAATGAGCGCACGAGCTGGTAAACACCCTGGCCGATGCCGGTCGCATCGATGCCGATATAGTCAACGGTGTATTTCTCGGTCAGCGCCCGGATGGCTTCGGCCTGTGCGGCAAAGTCCATGCCTTTCCACTGATGACGCTCAAGGATGCGGAACTTGCCACCGGCAACCAGCGGCGGAGCCAGTACCGCGCACCCGGCGCTGTCCCCGGTGTGTGACGGGTCATAGCCAATCCAGACAGGACGCCAGTTAAACGGACGGTCGGCGAACGGCTCGAAGTCCTCCCATTCTTCCATCGCATCGACCATGCAGCGCTGCAGCTCCTCGAACGGGAATACCGACGCCTTATCGTCGACGAACTCGCACATAAACAGGTTGCGGAAGTCATCCGCGCTGTTTTCCTGCTTAAGCTGGTCTAGGTTAAACAGGGTACAGCCACCGGCGAGCGCGTCCTCAATGGTGACAATCTGCCGCCACTGGCCGTCCCCGCATAACATGCCACCGGCAAGCGCCTGATGACTGATGTCGATGTCGACACGTTCGTCGCGGTTGCTGCGGCCACGGTTAAACAGCTCGCCTGACCAGAACGGATATGCGCCGTGCGCCAGCGTCGACGGGGTCGAAAAATAGGTGGTGCGCAGGTGTGACTGCGAGGCCATGCCCGAGGCGACTTTGCGCAGCTTCTGGAAATTGGGGATCCAGAAAATTTCATCGACGTACAGGTCGCCGTTGTGGCTCTGCGCGGTGTTGGAATTGGTCCCGAGAAAAATCAGCTCAGCGCCATTGTTGCCGATGACGATCGGGTCGCCTGACAGGTCGACGTCAACCAGACGGGCAAAGGCGATGATGTACTTACGGAACACGTAAGCCTGCGTTTTACTGGCCGACAAAAATATCTGGTTTTGCCCGGTCCTGAGCGCGCGCAGAAGTGACTCGCGCGCAAAGTAGAACGTCGCGCCAATCTGTCGCGATTTCAGGATGTGGCGGATGCGGTGCTCTAACCCCGCTTTATGCCAGCGGAGCTGATAGTCAAACGACTGGTCGAAGAAAATCTCTTCCAGCTTTTCGATTGCCTCCTCGCTGAAATAATTACGTTTCGGCTTTTTGCGATCGCCTTTGTTGCGGCTGGCGATATTGGGGTTTAAATCCACCTCGTTTCCGGTCTGGCCGTAGCGGTTAACGCGCGCGAGCCGCTCCATCTGGCGCGACAGAAAATCAGCGACTTTGAAGTCATGCGCGGTCAGGTCTGGCTTTGCGTAGAGCTGGATAAGCCGCGCCTCTAACGTCGATTCCACGCGGTTAATCGGGGCGGTTTCCTCCCATCCATCGCGCTGTTTCCAGCTCTGCACGGTCGGGCGCTTGAGCTGCAGCATGTCGCAGATTTGCGGGACGGCGAACCCCTGCCAGTACAACAGGCGCGCCTGTCGTCGCGGGTCATTGAGCAGTGAAAGGTCAGTTGAAATGGTCATGCTTGCCTCGTTTTTGGTATTACGTGGCAAGGCTAAGGAAATGGGGTGTTATTCGCGCTAAGTGCCTGTTGTATCAGATCTAACAGGAGCGCAAGCGGTGGCTGATACGGGTCAGAGTCGGGAAACTAAACCCGACCCGAAAACCCAACATCAGGACACCTGAACAATGGCAAAGAAAGTTTCTAAATGGTTTCGCATCGGCGTCGAAGGTGACACCTGCGATGGCCGCGTCATCAGCGGCGATGATATTCAGGATATGGCCGACACGTTCGACCCGCGCGTCTACGGCTGCCGCATTAACCTCGAACATATCCGGGGGCTGATGCCTGACAGTCCGTTTAAACGCTATGGCGATGTGACCGAGCTTAAGGCGGAGATTATCAGCGATGGCTCTGCACTCGATGGCAAAAAAGCGCTGTACGGCAAAATCCAGCCGCTCGACGAGCTGGTCAGCATGGTTAAGGCCGGGCAGAAGGTTTACACCTCCATGGAGATCCGCCCGAACTTTGCCAACAGCGGCAAGTGTTACCTCGTTGGCCTGGCCGTCACCGATGACCCGGCAAGTCTCGGCACGGAATACCTCGAATTCTGCAGCCGCGCCGCGCAGAACCCGCTCGCCGGTAAAAAAGACAAGCCGGGCGATCTCTTCTCTGTTGCGTCACTCGCTGAGCTGGAGTTTGAGGACGTCCCCGACACCATGCTCAACAGCCTGACCGATAAGGTTAAAGCCATTTTTGGCCGTAAGCAGGCCAGCGATGATGCCCGTTTCGCTGATGTGCATGAGGCGGTGACCACCGTCACCGAGCAGGTGCAAACCAATCTCAACGCTACCGACCAGCGCGTCACCGAGCTGGAGACCGCTTTTGCACAGCTTAAGCAGGACGTGACCAGCAAAGTCGATGAAAACGCGCAGGCGTTTACCTCCCTGAAAAGCTCCCTCGATAACACCGAAAGCCAGAGCCAGCCGCGCCGCGAGCTTTCAAAAGGCGGTACGGGCGACGAGCTGCTGACCAACTGCTGATAACGCGCCGGGCGTGCTGCCCGGCCTGAACCCTTTTACCCGAACAGGAAAAACCATGCGTAAAGATACCCGCTTCAAATTTAATGCCTACCTGTCCCGCGTCGCGGAGCTGAACGGCGTTTCCACCGATGATGTGGCGAAGAAATTCACCGTCGAGCCGTCGGTCACGCAAACCCTGATGACCACCCTACAGATGTCATCCGCGTTTCTGACCAAAATCAACATCGTGCCGGTCGACGAGCTGAAAGGCGAAAAAGTCGGCGTCGGCGTTAACGGCACAATTGCGAGCACTACCGACACCACCGGTGATGATGAGCGTAAGACTGCTGACTTTACCGCGCTGGAGTCGAATAAGTACGAGTGCGCCCAGATTAACTTCGACTTCCATATCCGCTACAAACAGCTCGACCTGTGGGCGCGATTCCAGGACTTCCAGACCCGTATCCGTGACGCCATCATCAAACGTCAGTCCCTCGATTTCATCATGGCCGGTTTCAACGGTACTACCCGAGCGGAAACCTCGAACCGCAAAAACAATCCGCTGCTGCAGGATGTGGCCGTCGGCTGGCTGCAGAAGTACCGCAATGAAGCGCCAGCGCGCGTGATGTCGAAAGTCACCGACGAGGACGGCACAGTCATTTCCGACGTGATCCGCGTGGGTAAAAACGGCGACTATGCGAACCTCGACGCGCTGGTCATGGATGCCACCAGTAACCTGATTGACGAGATTTATCAGGATGACCCGGAGCTCGTCGTCATCACCGGGCGTAAGCTGATGGCGGATAAGTATTTCCCTATCGTCAATCAGGAGCAGGCAAACACCGAATCGCTGGCCGCTGACATCATCATCAGCCAGAAGCGAATCGGCAACCTGCCAGCCGTGCGCGTGCCTTACTTCCCGGCTGATGGGCTGATGGTGACGCGTCTCGACAACCTGTCGATTTACTTCATGGATGACGCGCACCGTCGCGCCATCATTGAAGAACCGAAAAAAGACCGCGTAGAAAACTACGAGTCAATGAATATTGACTATGTGGTCGAGGCTTACGCCGCCGGTTGCCTGATTGAAAATATCAAGCTCGGTGACTTTACCCCACCGGCAGCGCCGGAAAGCGCTTCCGCGCCTGCAGCACCGGAAAGCGGAGAGTAAGCCATGACGAGTCCCGCAGCGCGTCACATGATGCGGGTCTCGGCCTCTGAAACAGCGCAGCGGGCTGCCGTCCCGCTGCGCAATGCAACTGCCTATGAGCAGATGCTCGTTAAGCTGGCCGCAGACAACCGCACTCTGAAACAAATCCGATCCAATGAGCGCAAGGCAGACAAAAAGCGCGAGCTGCTGCCGTTCTACCTGCCGTGGGTCGCTGGCGTCCTCGAAAACGGCAAAGGCGCGCAGGATGACATCGTCATGACGGTGATGCTCTGGCGTCTCGATGCTGACGATATCGCCGGGGCGCTGGAAATTGCCCGTTATGCCATGACCTACGGCCTGACCATGCCGACCGGTCGACGTCCGACGCCTTACCTTCTGGCCGAAGAGGTGGCACTGGCCGCGCAACGCCTGCGTGGTGCGAAACAGCCGGTCGAACTGTCGAACCTGCTCGATACCCTCGCGCTGACCGAGCGCGCGGATATGCCCGACATCGTGCGCGCGAAGCTGCACAAAATCACCGGCTACGTGCTGCGTGATGTGGAGCAACTGCCGGAGGCGCTGGCGCACCTGCAGCGTGCGATCCAGTTAGAAAGCACTATCGGCGTTCGAAAAGACATTGAGCAGCTAGAGCGCCAGCTCAGGCCAAAACCGGAACCGGCACCGAAAACCAAAACGACTCAACCACGCACGCGCAAACCTGCCGCTAAAACGGCGGCACGGCGCGGGCGTCCACCAAAGGCGGCAAAAGCCGCTGGTTAACCGAGCGCTCCCCGAGCCGGGCGGCACGCCGGTCAATGCGGGTATCAATTGCCCTGACTGCGACCGGCGTCCACCGCCCACCCATTACCCGAGGTTGTCATGACGACGCTGATTATTGAGCCAAAAAAAGAGCCGCAGGATGTGCCGGGCGTGGTGATACCGCCACCGGGCGTGAGCGAGCCGGTAATCAAAAACACCCCGTTTTTTCCTGACGTTGATCCGAAGCGCGTGCGGGAAGAAATGCGACTGGAGCAGACCGTTTCCCCCGTGCGCCTGCGCCGGGCGATTAAGACCGCGATCGCGGAGACAAACGCGGAGCTGAGCGACTGGCGCGAAATTCAGCTCGATGCCGGTTACGCCACGCTGGCGGATGTCCCGACCGACAAGCTCGACGGCGAGAGCGTGCGCGTTTTCCACTACTTCAACGCCGTGTGCTCTATGACGACTGCAACGCTTTATGAGCGTTTTCGCGGCGTGGATGCGACCGCCAAAGGCGACAAAAAGGCCGACAGCATCGACAGCACTATCGATGAAATGTGGCGGGATATGCGCTGGTCTGTGGCGCGCATCCAGGACAAAGCGCGCTGCATTGTGGGGCAAATCTGATGAAAGCGTATGCGCTGCAGGGCGACACCCTCGACGCGATTTGCGCCCGGTACTACGGGCGCACTGAGGGCGTGGTCGAAACCGTCTTAGAGGCAAATCCCGGCCTGTCTGAGCTCGGCGTCATCCTCCCGCACGGCACGGCAATTGAGCTGCCCGAGACCGAGAGCGCGGCCAGAACCGAAACGTTGAATCTATGGGACTGAGTATGGAAAAAATCACCACGTTTATCGCCTACTGGCTGGCCGTGGGGCTGGCTTATGTCGGGGCAATGTCCCCCGAAAAGATGGCGCTTTACGTGGGCGGCGGATGCGCCATTTTTACCGCGCTGACGAACTACTGGTTTAAGCGCAAGACGTACCTCTATCTGACATCGCTCGGACTCGATAAAGGGGCTATTCGTGAAATCAATCGTTAAAAAATGCAGTGTGGCCGCCGTGCTGGCGCTGGCAGCGCTGATGCCTGACTTTCGTCTGCTTAACACCTCGCCCGGGGGGCTGGCGCTGATTGCCGACCTCGAAGGCTGTCGCCTGACGCCTTACCAGTGCAGCGCGGGAGTGTGGACGTCAGGCATCGGCCACACTGCAGGCGTCGTGCCGAAAGGGGAAATCACCGAGCGACAGGCGGCGGCGAACCTTGTCGCGGATGTGATGAACGTCGAGAAGCGTCTCGCAGTCTGCGTGCCGGTGGAAATGCCGCAGCACATTTACGACGCGCTGGTCAGCTTCTCATTCAACGTGGGAACCGGTGCGGCCTGCCGGTCGACGATGGTCGCCTATATCAAGCGTCATCAATGGTGGCAGGTGTGCGACCAGCTCCCCCGCTGGGTTTACGTGAATGGCGAAATTAACAAAGGACTGGAAAATCGTCGCGCGCGCGAGCGTGCTTACTGCCTGAGGGGGATTCAATGAAAGTGATGTTGTTTTTACTGGCCGCGCTTATTGCGGTTGTGCTCTGGCAGCGTCATGAAAACGGCAACCTGACGCGCTCGTTTGAACGGGCGAACAGGGTCGCCACGGAGCAAAAAACCACGATCGGAATGCTGAAAAATCAGCTTTCCGTTTCGCAGGGAATTGCCAGGCGAAATGAAACCGCACAGGTCAGTTTACGCGGCGAACTGCTTGCCGCCGGTGCAATGGCCGTGCGGCGTGAACAAACCATTACGAGGCTGATAAATGAGAATGAAACGTTACGCCGCTGGTACAGCGCTGAGCTGCCTGATGTTGTGCGTCGGCTGCACACCCGCGCCGCCTGCGCCTCCGCCGGTCATTGTTTACAGCGCCTGCCCGAAGGTGAGCTATTGCCCGATGCCGGGAAGTGACCCGGCCACTAACGGCGACCTGAGCGCCGATATTCGCAGGCTTGAGCACGCGCTCGCCGCCTGCGCGCTGCAGGTTGAAACCGTCAAAGACTGTCAGGACAAACTCGATGAAGAAAGCAAGCAGCCTGCGCGAAGCGCTGATTAAAGCCGTACCGCAGCTTGAAACAAACCCCGAAATGATGCGCATCTTTGTCGATGAGGGGAATATCGATGCGCGTCTCGCGGCCTCGCTGTCGCATGAGAAAATTTACACCCTGAATGTGATCGTGTGTGACTTTGTGGGCGACCCTGACCTGATTTTCGTGCCGGTCGCCGCATGGCTCAGGGAAAACCAGCCGGATATCTGCACGCTCGATGACGGCCGCAAAAAGGGCTACCGTTTCCAGATGGATTTAAACGACGGGGACAGCGTCGATATCAGCATCAGCCTGCAGCTCACCGAGCGCACTATCATCAAAGAGGAAAACGGCGCGCTGCACGTGAGCTATGCCCCTGAGCCGCCGCTGCCGGTGCCCGTAACCCCACCAAAAGAGCTCTATCTTGATGGGGAGCTGGCGAGTAAATGGGATGAGTGAATTTAAGCCTTTTGACGACCGGCTCAATGGTCTGATTGCTTCCCTGTCACCGGCTGCACGCCGTAAGCTGGCCGGAGAGATAGCAAAGGAGCTGCGCAAGTCGCAACAGCAACGTATCAAGCTGCAAAAAGCCCCGAACGGCTCACCGTATCAGGCGCGAAAGCGTCAGCCTTTAAGGGCTAAGAGCGGGAGGATTAAACGGGCAATGTTCCAGAAACTCCGTACAAGCCGCTACATGAAAGCCACTGGACGTGAAAACAGCGCGGTGGTGGAATTTACCGGCAAAGTACAGCGTATAGCGCAGATACACCAGTACGGGCTAAAAGACCGCCCAAACCCGCACAGCCGTAACGTGCAGTACGCAGAGCGCCAGTTGCTTGGAATTAGTCAAACGGAGAAACATCTTATTGAAATGTTAGTTGTTAAACATCTAAAAATTCAGTGACTTACTTGGTGGGGTGCCCCACCAAGTCTTATTGTCTTACTTTGTCTTACTTTGGTTTTACTGCTGCAATTAGTGATGCAATTTGTTCTACTCCATCAAATGTTGACGGTATTTTCTCTTGGCTCGGCATAATGTTAGAGAATATAACATCTTCAAATTTTGCAAGAGAATTCCCATTGGAGTCTTTTATTTTTTTTGAGTAATCCGCATAACTTTGGATAAACTGGCAAAGACTTTTTCTGAGGTCAATCTGTAGTGTCTGTGCTTTCAGTGAGGTGTGATTTGTTAAGGCAACCCTGAAATAATAAATAAAAATGAAGGTGAGAGAGAAAAATGGAATGAAGGAAATAAGTTTGTCGATTAAACTTGTGTCGGCGTTGGTCTTTATTGTTGAAAAAATTTCGATGAGTAATGGGCAGGGGATTGCAACTGCAAGTGCGAGTAGCAATAATCTTGACCAGAAGATCTCTTTACTCTTTTGCTTGCCTAATGAACTAAAACCTTCATATAAACCTACAAAATTGAAAGCGCTCTCATATCCCTCAAGAGTTGATTTAATGTCCTTTATTTGTTTGTTTTTCTCCTCTATATATCCCTCCCAATCCCTTGCGAATTCTTGCGCTGATTTGAAATTTTTAATGAATTGATCATAGGTACTTATATCTGTGTCGCTGAATGCATTTTTAACAATTTTTATTGGCATTTCTCTTAGTGCATAATCGAGTTGCCCTTTGCTTCTGTCATCGAATTCGTTATATCTATAAATGCCAAAGTCTTTAATTTCTTTTATGGTGCTAAATGGGCTTTCACTCATTCCAGTAAATATGCTGGGTTCAACAATAATTCTGAAGCAGGAGGTGAACATAATATTTAGTGTTTGAGGTGAAAGTATTCTGTCTTCTAGTTCGTTAGAAATTACATCACCAATGTTTTTAATATTAAAAGATGCTTCAGAATCCCATCGGTCTGGTTCTTTTAAGAACATATTTAGGGACTCCTTAATTAGAGCATTCCTATCTCTATCGAAGTCACTTGGTGCATCTGTTGAATCAACTGCGAGAATGTATTCACGTATCATTTGCTGAATTCGTGGGGTTTCAAAAAATTTGGTTGTCATTGAAAATTGCCCGTTACGTTGTTTAGAGAATGACAAAACGACAGTAAGTTTAAATCATTGTTAGAGCATTACATTATGCTCGAATGAAAACTGAACTCAATGACATCTTGCGAATTGTGCGTAATCTAATCCGGACAGGGATTATTAGCGAAGTCGACGTAGAAAAGGGGCTTTGTCGTGTCCAGACCGGCGGCATGGAAACCACCTGGCTGAACTGGCTTACCTGTCGCGCCGGTCGCTCGCGCGTATGGTGGGCTCCGTCCGTTGGCGAGCAGGTGCTTTTACTGGCGATCGGCGGCGAGCTCGATACAGCGTTTGTGCTGCCCGGTATTTTCTCGGATGACAATCCCGCGCCGTCTGCCTCCCCTGATGCGCTTCATGTTTCCTTTCCTGACGGGGCGGTTATCGAATACGAACCTGAAAGCGGCGCGCTCACCGTGTCAGGCATCAAAACCGCAGACGTCACCGCGTCGGATTCCATTACGGCCACCGTGCCGCTGGTGCTGGTGAAAGCCTCGACCAGTATCACGCTCGATACGCCGGAGGTGGTTTGCACCAACAAACTGACGACCGGCACGCTCGAAGTGCTGAAAGGCGGGAAGATGACCGGCGACATCGAGCACACCGGCGGGACACTGAAATCAAACGGCGTGCAGGTGGATAACCACGACCACGGCGGCGTCGAACGGGGCGGAAGCTGGACGGAGGGCATCAAATGACGGTGCGTTATCTGGGAATGAACAGCCAGACCGGCCTCAGTATCTCTGAGGTTGAGCATATCCGGCAAAGCGTGCGCGACATTCTGGTCACGCCGGTTGGCTCGCGCGTTATGCGCCGTGAATACGGCTCGCTCCTGTCGCAGATGATTGACCAGCCGCAGACACCGGCGCTGCGCCTGCAGATTATGGCCGCGTGCTATTCCGCGATCCAGAAGTGGGAGCCACGCGTAGACCTCTCGACCATTACCTTTGAACGGTCGGAGACCGACGGCGGGCTGTATGTCGACATCACCGGCAACCGCTCGACCGGCGGCCAGCCATTTTCCATCACCATTCCACTGAGCTAATCACTATGGCAACCGTTGACCTGAATCAGTTACCCGTTCCCGATGTGGTGGAAGAACTGGACTTTGAAACCATTCTTGCCGAACGCATTGCGACGCTAATTTCGCTTTATCCCGAAAATCAGCAGGAGGCTATCGCCCGGACGCTGGCACTTGAGTCAGAGCCGATTGTGAAGCTGCTGCAGGAAAACGCCTACCGTGAAGTTATCTGGCGTCAGCGTGTGAACGAAGCCGCGCAGGCGGTAACGCTGGCCTATTCAACCGGTCACGACCTCGACGTCGTGGCCGGGAACAATAATACCGTACGCCTGACCATTACCCCTGCAGATGACACCACCATACCGCCAACGCCTGCCTTTATGGAATCAGATGCTGACCTGCGACTGCGCACACAACAAGCTTTTGAAGGATTAAGCGTGGCGGGTCCGGTTGGCGCCTATGAGTATCACGGTCGAAGCGCTGACGGACGGGTCGCCGACGTGTCGGTCGAAAGCCCGTCGCCCGCCTGCGTGACGATTTCCGTGTTATCCCGTGAGGGTGACGGCACCGCGAGCCCTGAATTACTGGCAATCGTTGAAAAAGCACTGAACGCCGAAGATGTGCGACCGGTGGCTGACCGGGTGACCGTCCAGTCGGCGGAGATTGTACCGTACCAGATTGACGCGACGATCTACGTTTACCCCGGCCCCGAGTCTGAGCCCATCAGGCAGGCATCGGAGCAGAGGCTTCAGAGCTATATCAGCGCGCAGCACCGCCTCGGGCGTGATATCCGCCTGTCAGCCATTTATGCGGCGATGCACGTTGAGGGGGTGCAGCGTGTCGAGCTGGCATCACCGCAGGCCGACATTGTGCTGAGTAAATCGCAGGCGTCGAACTGTACCGAGTACCAGATAACCATCGGGGGCTCGGATGAGTGACCGGCTGTTACCCGTTGGCTCATCGCCGCTGGAGGTCGCCGCCGGTGCCGCGCTCTCTGAAATTCAGCGCGTGCCGGTACCGCTGCGCACCCTGTGGAACTGGCGCACCTGCCCGGTAAACCTGCTGCCGTATCTGGCGTGGGCGCTGTCGGTCGACCGGTGGGACGAGAAGTGGCCGGAGGCGACAAAGCGCAGCGTCTGTGCGTCCTCGTTTTTCGTCCATCAGCACAAAGGCACCATCAGCGCATTGCGTCGGGTGGTTGAGCCGCTCGGCTTTCTGATTGAGGTGCGCGAGTGGTGGCAGCTCGACGAGGCGCCAGGCACTTTCCGCCTCGTTGTCGGCGTGCTCGACAGCGGCATCACTGACGAAATGTATCAGGAGCTCGAGCGCCTGATTGAAGACGCCAAACCGGCAAGCCGCCACCTGACCGGGCTTGCTATCAGCCTGAGTGCGACCGGTGAGCTGTATGTCGGCGCGGGATGCTACGACGGCGACGCGCTCACCATTTACCCCTACACCCCCGAGGAAATTGTCGTCGGCGGTGAATATTACCCGGCCTCGGCCATCCATTTGATTGATAACCTGAGAGTAAACGCATGACCGCAAAATATCTTGCCATTCTGACCAATCAGGGCGCGGCGCGGCTGGCGAACGCGGCGGCACTCGGTACCAGACTAAACCTGACGCAGATGGCCGTCGGCGATGCGAATGGTACGCTGCCGACCCCTGACCCGGCGCAGACGAAGCTCATTAACCAGAAGCGCATCGCACCGATAAACCTGCTGACCGTTGACCCGGCCAATACCAGCCAGATTATCGCGGAACAGATTATTCCCGAGAATGAGGGCGGTTTCTGGATACGCGAGATTGG
Source organism: Enterobacter sp. DNB-S2 (assembly GCF_019443845.1). Lineage (NCBI taxonomy): Bacteria > Pseudomonadati > Pseudomonadota > Gammaproteobacteria > Enterobacterales > Enterobacteriaceae > Enterobacter > Enterobacter sp. DNB-S2. The sequence continues at coordinate 3,205,203 of NZ_CP050520.1, read as the reverse complement.
TCTCTACGACGATGAGGGGATTCTGATTGCCGTGGCAAACTGCCCGGAGACCTACAAGCCGCAGCTGCAGGAGGGAAGCGGCCGCACGCAGACCATTCGCATGATTCTGATTGTGTCGAGCACGTCGGCCATTACCCTGAAAATCGACCCGTCGGTGGTGCTGGCAACGCGCCAGTATGTCGAGGATAAGGTTATCGAGGTGAAAGCCTATGCCGATAATCTGCTGGCCGCACACCTCGCCGCTGCAGACCCGCACACGCAATACCTCAAAACGGCGGATATTGATAAATATATTCCGGTCGGTTTTCCGCTGCCGTGGCCACAGGCAACTCCGCCGGAGGGCTGGCTTAAATGCAACGGCGCGGTTTTTGACAAGGTGAAATATCCAAAGCTGGCTGTCGCTTATCCATCCGGTAAATTGCCTGACTTGCGCAGTGAGTTTTTGCGAGGGTGGGATGACGGGCGCGGGATAGATAATGGACGAGCGCTATTATCCGCTCAGGTCGGCTCTGGAGTTGGGATGTTCATCGGGGGTCATTCAGATGGGACCGCATATATCCCATTGAGTGATTTCGACAGCGTTGTCGACAACAGCCCGTCATGGTCACACATAAATACCGCAGGGCTGATATCTTCAATTGGTGGTCAACGGTCATCATTCGGCGCTCGCCCACGCAACATTGCATTTAACTACATCGTGAGGGCGGCATAATGGCAAAAGCGACACTTAACAAACAGGGCATTACCACAAAAGCCGGTGATATGACGGTTTATAACTATGACGGTGAAACCCGCGAATATCTGACGTCCTCTGTCGAGTTTCTGGCGCTGGGCGTGGGGATTCCTGCTAATTCCTGCACCGATGCACCGGTCGAAGAAAAAGAAGGTTTCGCGGTGTGTCGCGCGGCCAGTCTTGACGGGTGGGAGTATGTCGCAGACCATCGCGGTGAGACGGTTTATGACACGGAAACCGGTCAGCCGGCCAACATTACCGCGCCCGGTGACTATGCCGTCGGCGTAACTACGATTGCACCGTCGACCCCCTATGACCGCTGGAACGGTGGCGAATGGGTCACGGATAAGGACGCGCAGAAAAACGGTCAGGTTAAGGAGGCTGAACAGAAAAAATCCGCGCTGCTGTCAGAGGCGCAAAGCGCTATCAGCCTGTGGCAGACTGAGCTGCAGCTCGGCATCATCAGAGACGATGACAAGGCCAGCCTGATTGCGTGGATGAAATACATTCAGGCGCTGAACGCGATCGACACATCTACGGCGCCGGATATTGAGTGGCCGGAAAAACCAGAATAAACGAAGCCCTCCACCCGGAGGGCTTTTTTGTATGTTGTGTTATCCCTCCACCAACGGCATTGCATCGCGCCTGCGCGACACACAACAGAAAATAGTCGCACCCCTTAACCACGGAGTTAAACAGATGGGCGACTATCATCACGGCGTCGAGGTCATCGAGATTAATGATGGCACGCGCACCATTTCCACCGTCTCGACGGCCATCATCGGCATGGTCTGCACGGCCAGCGATGCTGACGACAAGACGTTTCCCCTTAACGAGCCGGTGCTGATTACCAGCGTGCAAACGGCTATCGGTAAAGCCGGTAAAAAAGGCACGCTGTCAAAATCCCTGCAGGCCATCGCCGACCAGTGCAAGCCGGTCATTGTGGTGGTGCGCGTTCCCGAAGGTACCGACGACCCGTCAGACCCGGAAGCGGCGCAGAAAGAAACCATTTCCAACATCATCGGCACGACCGACGAAAACGGCAAATACACCGGGCTGAAAGCGCTGTTAACGGCGAAAACCGTCACCGGCGTTAAGCCGCGCATTCTCGGCGTGCCGGGACTGGATACGCAGGAAGTGGCGACCGCGCTCGCGTCGACCTGCCAGAGCTTGCGCGCGTTTGGCTACGTGAGCGCGTGGGGCTGCAAGACCATTTCCGACGCCATCAAATACCGTGAGAATTTCAGCCAGCGCGAGCTGATGGTCATTCACCCTGATTTTCTGGCATGGGACACCACGGCGAACGAAACCGATATTGCATGGGCGACCGCCCGCGCGCTCGGCCTGCGTGCCAGAATCGACCAGACTATCGGCTGGCACAAAACGCTGTCCAACGTCGGCGTGAATGGCGTCACCGGCGTCAGTGCCTCGGTCTCATGGGATTTGCAGGAGCAGGCCACCGACGCCAACCTGCTTAATCAAGCCGGAGTGACAACGCTCATCCGCAACGACGGCTTTAAGTTTTGGGGTAACCGCACCTGCTCGGACGATCCGTTATTCGTTTTTGAAAACTACACCCGCACGGCGCAGGTGCTGGCCGACACGATGGCTGAGGCGCACGCGTGGGCGATGGATAAGCCCGTTTCCGCAACGCTTATCCGCGACATCGTCGCCGGTATCAATGCCAAATTCCGCGAGCTGAAAAATAACGGCTATATCGTTGACGGCTCCTGCTGGTACGACCCGGAGTCAAACAGCGTGGAAACCCTCAAAGCCGGGAAGCTGTATATCGATTACGACTACACCCCCGTCCCGCCGCTGGAAAACCTGACCCTGCGCCAGCGCATCACCGATACCTATCTGGCAGACCTGTCAGACTCGGTCAACAGCTAAGGAGCCCAGAGCATGGCGTTACCTCGCAAACTGAAATACCTGAACATGTTTAACGACGGTCTCAGCTACATGGGCGTCGTTGAATCCGTCACCCTGCCAAAGCTGACCCGCAAGCTGGAGAAATATCGCGGCGGCGGGATGCCGGGCTCGGTGTCGGTTGACCTCGGCCTCGACGACGACGCGCTGTCGCTTGAGTGGACGCTGGGCGGTCTGCCTGACGTCGCGCTGTGGGCGCAGTACGCGTCACCGGGTGCCGACAGCGTGCCGCTACGCTTCACCGGCTCATTCCAGCGCGATGACACTGGCACAATTTCCGCCGTTGAGGTGGTCATGCGTGGCCGTCACAAGGAGTACGACGGCGGCGAGAACAAACAGGGCGAAAGCGGCACGACCAAAATCTCGACCGAGTGCTCGTATTACCAGCTCACGATTGACGGCAAGGAGGTCATCGAGATTGACGTCGTCAACATGGTGATGAAAGTCGACGGCGTCGACCGTCTCGCTGAGCACCGCCGGGCGATTGGCCTGTAACCCGTTAACCGGTCAGCCAGGCTGGCCGGCCACTTACTCACATTCAAAGAGAGCGACATCATGGAAAACATCAACGAAACCGCCACCACCGGAACCGAAAACCCAAACATTGTGATCCTCGATAATCCCATCATGCGCGGTGAGCAAAAAATCGAACAGGTCACCGTGACCAGACCCAACGCCGGTACTCTGCGCGGCGTGAGTCTGGCCTCGCTGGCAAACTCTGACGTCGATGCGCTGATTAAGGTGCTGCCGCGTATGACGTACCCGGCACTCACCGAGCATGAGGTCATGCGTCTGGAAGCGTCAGACCTGATTTTGTTCGCCGGTAAGGTGGTTGGTTTTTTGTCACCATCTTCGGCTCGCTGACATTCCCCGATAACCTTTCAATCGATGACCTGATGGCGGATATCGCGGTGATTTTTCACTGGCCGCCATCAGAGCTTTATTCCCTGAGCGTGACCGAGCTCATCACATGGCGCGATAAGGCGCTGCAGCGAAGCGGAAACCACCATGAGCAATAACGTCAGACTTGAGGTGCTGCTTAACGCAGTAGACCGGGCAAGCCGACCGCTCAAAGCTATCCAGACTGCCAGTAAATCCCTTGCTGGCGATATCCGCACTTCTCAAAACAGCCTGCGCGATCTGAATGCGCAGGCGTCCCGAATTGACGGATTCAGGAAAGCGAGCGCACAGCTTGCCGTGACCGGCCAGTCGCTTAACAAGGCTAAACAGGAAGCCGCAGCGCTGGCCGTCCAGTTTAAAAACACGCAGAACCCCACAACCGCGCAGGCGCGCGCGATGGAGGCGGCAAAGAAATCCGCCGCTGACCTGCAGCTCAAATACAACAGCCTCAGGCAGTCGGTACAGCGACAGCGCACCGAGCTCGCGCAGGCCGGTATTAATACCCGCACCCTGTCGGCAGACGAGCGCCGTCTGAAAACCAGCATCAGCGAGACCACCGCGCAGCTTAACCGGCAACGTGATGCACTGGCGCGCGTCAGTCAGCAACAGGCCAGACTCAGCGCGGTAAAAAGCCGGTATGAATCCGGGCAACAGCTCGCCGCCGGTGCGCGTAATGCCGGGATGGTGGGTGTCGGGGTGGCTACCGCCGGGCTTTATGGTGCGTCACGCTTTATTGCGCCGGGCATCGGTTTTGATAAGCAGATGTCAGGCACACAGGCGATCCTCGGGCTCGATAAGGGCGACGATAAGCTCGCGGCCATTCGTCAACAGGCGCGCGATATCGGCGCGACTACGGCCTTTTCACCGGGTGATGTGGCGCGCACGCAGACCACGCTCGCACGCTCGGGATATAACGCCGATGACGTGCTGGCCGCGACCGGCTCGACCGTAAACCTGAGCCTAGCGGCCGACGTGGATATCGCAGAAGCCGCCGACATTATCACTAATATGCAGTCGGCATTTAACCTGCCAACCACTGAGATTGAGCGCGTCGCTGATGTGATGACGAAAGGTTTCACGTCATCAAATACCGGCCTTGTCGAGCTGGGCGAGGCGATGAAGTATGTCGCGCCCATCGCAGAGGCCGCAGGGGCGAGCATTGAAGACACGACCGCGATGCTCGGCATTCTGGCGGATAACGGGATTAAAGGCTCGATGGCCGGTACGGGTGCGAGTGCCATTTTCAACCGCCTGCAAGCGCCAATGGGGAAAGCCGTAGAGGCAATTTCTGAGCTGGGCGTGAAAACCCGCGACGGCAAAGGGAACATGCTGCCGGTCGAGAAAATCCTCAAAGATATTCATAAGTCCTTTGCGAAAAACAAGCTCGGCACGGCGGAGCAGGGCGAATATCTGAAAGTGATCTTCGGTGAAGAAGCCATGAAAGGCGCGATTAAACTCGTCGCCGCTGCCGGTGATGGCTCGCTCGATAACAAGCGCCAGCAAATCCGCGACTCAAAAGGCACGACCGAGCGCATTGCGAAAATACAAACGGATAACCTCGACGGCGATCTGAAAAACCTGCAGTCAGCATGGGAAGACCTGCAGATTGAGGTTTTCGAAAAAGAAGATTCTGCACTGCGCCGCCTGACGGTTTCCGCGACAGACTGGCTTGGCAAGGTGGCCGCGTGGGCGAAAGCAAACCCTGAACTGACGCAAACCCTGTTTAACCTTGTCGCCGGTGGGCTTGCGCTGATTGGGGTGCTCGGGGGCATTGGTCTTATAGCGTGGCCGGTGGTAACGGGCATCAACACGATTATCGCCGCTGCCGGTTTTCTTGGAACAAATCTGGCTGCAATGGGTACGGCCATTGTTTCTGTGCTTGGGGCTATCACTTGGCCTGTTGTGGCCGTAGTTGCGGCATTTGTGGCCGGTGCGCTGCTTATCCGCAAATACTGGGAGCCCATCAGCGCATTCTTTTCCGGCATGGTGGAGGGACTTAAAGCGGCCTTTGCGCCGGTGGCGGAAATTTTCGCACCGCTCACGCCGGTGTTTGATTCTTTCATGGAGAAATTACGCGGAGTCTGGCAGTGGTTCAAAGACCTGATCGCACCGGTTAAGTCGACGCAGGAGACGCTCGACAGTTGCAAAAATGCGGGTGTGATGTTCGGTAAGTTACTGGCCGAAGCGCTGATGTTACCGCTCAAAAGCTTTAATACATTGCGTACTGGCGTTAACTGGCTGCTGGAAAAGCTCGGGGTTATCAATAAAGAATCGAGCGACCTTGACCAGAAGGCCGCAAAAGCCAACGCCGCCACCGGCTCGCAAAATGGGTCTTATATTCCGGCAACCTCAGCATATGGCGGTTATCAGGCATATCAGCCGGTAACGGCACCCACTGGTAAGACTTACGTAGACCAGAGCAAGCCAGAATATAACATCAACCTGAATGGTGGCATTGCGCCGGGCAGCGACCTCGACCGTCAGCTGCGTGAGGCTGTCGATAAACTCGACCGTGAAAACCGTGCGCGTCAGCGCTCAAGTATGCGTCATGACTGAGGGGGATAAAGCATGTTAATGGTTTTAGGTTTGTTTGTGTTTGAGCGCCGCACGCTGCCCTATCAGTCCATGCAGTATTCGAAGGATTACCGCTGGGCATCAAACGATCGTATCGGCAAGCCACCGGCTTACCAGTATCTCGGGGAAGGGGAAACCACGCGCACGCTGTCGGGCGTGCTCTATCCCGAAATTACCGGCGGACGTCTGTCACTGACCGCCATCGAGCTGATGGCGGACGAGGGGCGCGCGTGGCCGCTGATTGACGGAACGGGCATGATCCACGGCATGTATGTCATTGACAAAGTGACGCACACGCACACCGAGCTATTCAGCGACGGAGCGGCGAGAAAAATCGAGTTTAGCCTTTCGCTTAAGCGGGTCGATAAATCGCTGGCGGCCATTTATGGCGACCTGAAAACGCAGGCCGACAATCTGGTCACGTCTGCCGGTGACTGGCTGGGAGGGCTGGCAGGATGATTACAGGAATGGATATTCAGGCCGGGGCGAAGATTGCCCCGGCGTTTATGCTCAAGCTGGATAACGACGATATCACCCAGGATTTTAGCGACCGCCTTATCAGCCTGACCATGACCGACAATCGCGGATTCGAGGCCGACCAGCTCGATATCGAGCTCGATGACACTGACGGCCAGATAGCTTTGCCACCGCGCGGCGCAACGTTGACGCTGTGGTTAGGCTGGCAGGGATCCGCGCTGATAAAAAAAGGGACGTTCACGGTCGACGAAATCGAGCACAGGGGCGCGCCTGATACGCTGACCATCCGGGGGCGAAGCGCCGATTTTCGCGGTACGCTGAACTCGCGCCGGGAGCAGTCATGGCATGACACCACGCTCGGGCAAATTGTCGAGACGATTGCGGCACGCAATAAACTGACGGCCAGCGTGGCCGACACGCTGAAAGCCGTCGCCGTGCCTCACATTGACCAGTCGCAGGAATCCGACTCGGTGTTTCTGTCCCGCCTGGCTGAACGGAACGGGGCGTCGGTTTCGGTAAAAGCGGGAAAACTGTTATTCCTGAAAGCGGGGAGCGGTAAGACGGCCAGCGGAAAGCCCATTCCGCAGATGACGCTTGAGCGCGGGGGCGGCGATCGTCATCAGTTTGCCATTGCTGACCGGGAAGCCTACACCGGCGTGACGGCAAAATGGCTGCACACCAAAGACCCGAAGCCGCAAAAGCAAAAGGTGAAGCTCAAACGTAAGCCCAAAGAGAAGCACCTCCGCGCGCTGCAGCACCCGAAAGCGACCAATGCCCCGGCAAAGACTAAAGCCAAAAAAGAGCAGGAAGCGCACGAGGGTGAGTATATGGCCGGTGAGTCTGACAACGTGCTGGAGCTTACGACCATCTACGCGACAAAGGCGCAGGCCAAGCGCGCCGCTCAGGCGAAGTGGGACAAGCTACAGCGCGGTGTCGCGGAGTTTTCAATCTCACTGGCTATTGGCCGCGCCGATTTATTTCCTGAAACGCCAGTCGCGGTGAAAGGTTTTAAGCGCGTCATAGACGAGCAGGCGTGGATAATCAGCCGGGTGGTGCATAACCTCAACGGGAGCGGCTACACGACGGGCTTAGAGCTTGAGGTTAAGGTTTCGGATGTGGAGTATGAAAGCGAAGAATTAACGCAGTGATTTGTTTTTAAGTGTTTGTTGTATAAGAATAAATTGCGTAAAATTAGCGCGTCGGAAATTAAATGAGGTGCTCGCCATGTTTCACTGTCCAAAATGCCATTTCGCCGCTCACGCCCGCACAAGTCGCTATTTTACTGACACGACCAAAGAGCGGTATCACCAGTGCACAAACATCAACTGCAGCGCGACATTTGTGACCACTGAGACGGTCGAGCGCTTTATTGTATCGCCGGGGGTAGTAGTACCAGCGGCACCTCACCCGACATCATCCGGCCAGCAACAAATGCACTGGCAGTGACCAAAAGAAAGCCCCGCAAATGCGGGGCTTTATCCTAATCATCACGCTTTTTTAAATTGTGGCATTCAAACTCTATTCCATCAGCCAATTTTTCCAAGCAATACACCAAAAAATCAATATCCTTCGATGATATAACTACTCGTTGCCCTTCTTTATAAGTTTCATCATCGGATTTGTGTATATATTTTGTGTCAACGATCCCTTCGTTATGTGCGAGCAAATGGCGTTTTTGGTAGAGAATGCCAAGACATTTGATCTCATTTTCAGATAACCAAGTTTCAAATCCTTTTTGAAACACGTTTTTCCATAGTTCATTGGATTGTGCTAGACGTTGAAACGCGTTGAAGGGAGGGGTTGCAAATTGCTCATACATTCCTTCGCAATATTTTTGAAAAGCAACTACTCCATCGCTAACGCAGGTCTCAATAAGTGATCTGCACATAAGTTCAGCCTCATCTTTCCCACTTGATTCAATTACAGCTCGCCTAACAACATCAATACTATTTTTTTTTGCATGAATCTTACGTAAGGAATCTCGGAATGTCCGTGTTACTGAATTGTGACCGCAAGCGGGGCAAAAATAGGCGCTACCAATAACAGCAAATCGTGAATTACATGCTTCGCACTGGATCTCAAGTTGCATTAAATCGGCAGCCTTAGCGGGGATAGTGAACGTCCTTTTCGGGCTTCCAGACACTTTCATTGACAGTGAAATGAAGCTGTTTTTTCGTTGGCGTTGGTTAAACTGGTTAGCCCCCTCGCGAAGAGAATTATCAATTTTACCTTCAACAATAGCTAACGCTTCGGATTGGGCGTGTTCGATTTGTTGTAATGTAAACCACTGGTCGGAAGGTGCTTCATGTCTACAAAGTGGGCACCAAACAGATTCATCTTTAAAAATATTAGCCCAGTCCTCTTTATTAACTTTAAAAACAAACTCACAGTTTTCGTTAGGGCATTGCTTGTCTATGTAGCCATTTTCATCAGTTTCTATTCCGACAGAAACAGACATCTCATTCATGCATTTAAGTTCTTGTATTAATTTTTCAAACATATCAGATAGCCTCATTGGAATTATTATTTTACTAAAGTCTATGTTAGTCATGTACTTAGTAATAATGTGCAACCTCAGGAGAGAAACTGACCTTTTCCTACCCGTAAGAATATCGCTGCATAGTTTAGGAGTAAATCTGTCATAGTTCGTTTACTGATGCTAAGTAATGTAGGATATCATGTGTCAGTTTGACATTGTACAAATGATAAGCAAAGCCCCGCATTAACGGGGCTTCTTGTATCGATGTGGTCAATCTGTGGACGCGCTCTGAAACAAATCCTTTTATTTCAATGCCTTGAATCGTTTTGAAAAGCTCCTGAGGGAGCCTTGTTTATTATGTTTGACAACCCCTCATCCATTAGTTGTATAGTGCAACTTAATGATGAGGGCACAACATGCACAGCGAAACCCCGGTAGTCAGTGTTATTCGACGTTCCTCGCGCCTTATGGTGCGAGAGTTAGGTTTTATGGCCTCGACCCTGGCCTCAACGAATTACTCACCTTCGGCCGTCCATACCCTGGTCGAAATAGCCCTACGCAAAGAGATGACGGCGAGTCAGCTGGTGCAGCTGCTGGGCCTGGATAAATCCAGCGTCAGCCGGATGCTGGCTCGCCTGATTGCCGCGGGCGAACTCGAGGAAGTTACTTCACCTGAAGATGCGAGAGCGAAGAGTCTCAGGCTGACCGCGAAAGGTCATGAGACGGTCAGTAAAATTAATACCTTTAGCAATGAGCGCGTGGTCTCAGCAATAAAGAGTCTGGCTCCTGCGCAGCAGCAGACCATTTCTCAGGGACTTTCCCTTTATGCCAACGCGCTGCTGGCGTGCCGTGAGACGGGCAGCGACACGCGCCCCGACGAGCTCACGATAGTGCAGGGATATATTCCCGGCATGATTGGCCGTGTCGCGGAGATGCACGGGGTCTATTACGCGCGCGAGCATCATTTTGGCCGTTTTTTTGAGGCCAAAGTGGCCGCAGGGGTTGCAGAATTTAGTGACCGCCTGGATAAGCCATGCAACCAGATCTGGCTGGCGGTGATGAACAGCAGGATAGTGGGGTCAGTGGCGATAGATGGCGAGGATTTAGCCCCGGGTGAAGCCCATCTGCGCTGGTTTATTCTCGACGATGGCTGCCGGGGACACGGGGTGGGGAAAAAACTGCTGACCGAAGCGATGCGCTTTTGCGACAGCGTAGGTTTCTCTGCCGTGCATCTCTGGACATTCAATAAGCTGACCGCCGCACGACGTTTATACGAATCGTTTGGATTTACGCTCGTTAAAGAGTGGGAGGGCGATCAGTGGGGAACCCTTATAACGGAGCAGCAGTTTACCCGGCGCAGAGACGCGTAACTTCCACCATAAAAAAGGCTCCTTTCGGAGCCGCTTTGGTTTCAGAACACTTTCTTATACGGTCGAACCGTCACTTTCGCATACACACCTGCGGCAACATACGGATCTGCGTCAGCCCATGCCTGAGCGCTTTCCTGAGATTCAAACTCAGCGATCACGGTGGAACCGGCAAAACCGGCGGCGCCCGGATCGTTGCTGTCTACTGCGGGCATTGGGCCGGCGGTCAGTAAACGGCCTTCATCCTGGAGCAGCTGCAAACGTGCCAGATGCGCAGGGCGCACAGCCTGGCGTTTTTCGAGCGAATCAGCAACATCTTCAGAGTAAATCACGTAAAACACGGCGAAGCTCCTTAACCGGTAAAAGTGTCAGTTACGTTATGTGAAAGGGCAAACGACTGCAATGTAAAATAAAAACAATGTTAATACCCTGATCTGAATGCGCCTTTTTTGGCCTCTCATGCGCTAAAGTTGCGCCAGAACAAAGTGTCTTATTGAATATGATTGCTATTTGCATTTAAAATCAGTGTTCGGTTTTTTAACGTTGATGATTATGACTTCGATGACCCTTGATTTACCTCGCCGCTTCCCCTGGCCGACGCTGCTTTCTGTCGTGATTCACGGTGCTGTTGTGGCGGGGTTGCTGTATACCTCGGTTCATCAGGTTATTGAAATGCCCGCGCCCGCGCAGCCGATTTCGGTGACGATGGTATCGCCAGCGGATCTCGAACCGCCGCAGGCTGCACCTCCGCCACCGCAGCCGGTGGCTGAACCTGAGCCAGAGCCCGAGCCTGTTCCGCCGCCACCGAAGGAAGCGCCGGTGGTGATCCACAAGCCTGAACCGAAGCCAAAACCTAAGCCGAAGCCAAAACCGGTGAAGAAGGTCGAGGAGCGTCCGAAACGCGAGGAACGTCCGGTTGAACCGCGCGCGACCCAGGCGGTGGAGAATGCGGCGCCTTCGCGTCCGGTGATGAATAACACCGCGACAGCGCCTAAGCCGACAGTCAGTGTTCCTGCGGGCCCGCGCGCGCTGAGTCGCAACCAGCCTCAGTATCCGGCGCGAGCGCAGGCCTTACGTATTGAAGGCCGCGTACGGGTGAAATTTGACGTCACTGCCGATGGCCGCGTGGATAACGTGGAAATATTGTCCGCTCAGCCTTCCAATATGTTTGAGCGCGAAGTGAAATCGGCGATGCGCAGATGGCGCTATGAGGCCGGGAAACCGGGCAATGGACTGATCGTGAATATTGTTTTCCGCCTGAACGGCGGGGCGCAGATGGAATAAAAAAAGCCTCCTGATGGAGGCTTTTTTTTGCCTGTCGATCAGGCCTGCGGAAGTTGACGAGGTTTTCCCTCGCTATCCACTGCAACATAAATAAACAGCGCTTCAGTGGCCTTATAACGCTGTCCAATGGGTTCAGAAGAGACTTTCTTAACCCACACTTCGATGTTGATTGAAATAGAGGTGTTGCCGCGTTTGACGCAGCGCGCGTAGCAGCAAACCACGTCTCCCACCGCAACCGGGCGCAGGAAGGTCATGCCGTCCACTCGCACAGTCACCACGCGCCCGTGGGCAATCTCTTTAGCCAGAATTGCGCCGCCCATATCCATCTGCGACATCAGCCAGCCGCCAAAAATATCGCCATTGGCATTGGTGTCAGCGGGCATTGCCAGTGTGCGTAAAACCAGTTCGCCCTGCGGGGCGTTAGTTGTTGTCATTGTTTTAACTCGTAACGGAAGACTTCAGGCGGGATGCTACTATGATTTCACAGCGGAGAGAATAGACCAGAACGCCTGTCGTAGACGTTCTGGTCAGTCATTAATCAGTGCTTGTCGTCCTGCGGCATGTGGCGATAGATGTATACGCCGCTTAACAGCGTGAAGATAAGCGTCAGCGCGGTCAGGCCGAAGACCTTAAAGTTGACCCAGATATTCTGCGGCAGCCAGAAGGCGATATAGATGTTGGCGAGACCACAGAGAATAAAGAAGACCGCCCAGGCGATATTCAGACGGGACCAGACTTCCTGAGGCAGCGTCAGCTCTTTGCCCAGCATGCGCTGGATCAGCGGCTTTTTCATGACCCACTGGCTAATTAACAATGCGCCCGCAAACAGCGCGTAAATAACGGTCACTTTCCACTTAATAAATTCATCATTGTGGAAGAACAGAGTAAGCCCGCCGAATACGGCGACCAGGACGAACGTTATCAGCGCCATCTTTTCGACTTTGCGATAGCGCACCCAGCTGTAGATGAGTACAACAGCGGTCGCAACGATCAGCGCAGTAGTCGCGGCATAAATATCGTACAGCTTATAAAAAGCAAAAAAGACCACGAGCGGTAAAAAATCAAGAAACTGCTTCATTCTGTGATTCCATCTTCTGAGCGGGGCGGGAGGCAGCGATGCTACCCGCCTCAGGATTACTGACGAATTAACATATACAGGCGGAACAGATAGACCAGCAGTACCGCTGAAATCAGATTGCTCAGCGTATTCGCCACTACCGCGCCAACGTTCGGCGTTAATACCGCAAAATTCGGTGCAAACAACAGCAGGAGCGTTTTGGCGAGCAGCCAGCCGATCACGGCGGGAGCCACCAGACGCATATTAGCCCATGCCAGTCTGATGCTGCTGCGCATCGCGGTAAAAATCCCCATTTTATCCTGCACCACCATCACAGGCGCAAATGAGAGCACGATAGCCAGTAATACGCCCGGCACCACGACCAGCATAATCCCCATTTGCACCAGCATGGTGGTTAAAAAGATCAGAATAAACAGCTTAGGTAAGACTGGCGCACTCGCACCAATCGCCCGTAAGGCGCTGACCCGGTGACCCGCCGAGACCAGCTGAATCATCAGCAAAACGCCGCCCGCCAGAACCGCATTACCGATCAGGCCCGAGAACGTGGACGCGGCAGACGCCCGCAGCAGAATTTGCTGCTGCTCCGGCGTCATGTTTTGCACCAGTTCAAACAGCCCCACGCTTCCGGCAAGATGGTCGCCCTGGCTCAGGCTGGCAATCTGTTCTTCACTCGGTGAGAAGGCATGGCCCAGCACCACCGTGATAAAGGCACATAGCAACGCGATCAGTAAAAAGGTTATGAACTGATTGCGGAAAAAGTTTCCCGTGTCACGGTAGACAGACTTCGCCGTGATAGACATGCACTCTCCTTGAGTATTGCAGGTGTTAATTAGCCGGCAATTGTACACCGGATGCACCTGCTGTGGCAGCATCAAGGCTTGTATGGAAAAGCATATCTTTGTAAAGCGGCGGTAATCCAACGCGCGCCCGGGCGCGATTACAGGCTTCGTTGACCTGCCCATCTTCCCCCGACATGGCAAATTCCCGGCACGGGCTGGGCCGATCCTCATAAATGGAACATCGGGTAGAGACCCCTGGCTCACCCTGTAGCGCTACGCAGCGGGCCTGCTTTTGGTTGGTGCCGCTCATGCAGCGCAGAAAAGGCGTTAGCGGCTCTGTGAGATGAACCGGAACGGTACCGCCGCCATCGCTGGCTTCGGCCCAGTAGAAAGAGACTCGAAAATACGCACAACAGGCTCCGCACGTCATGCACGGGTTGATATCACTCATGGCACACCTGCAAAAGAAGAACGCATCAAATCAACTTGTGAGAGCGATAAATTATCCAGCCGTCAGAGGAAGAGCAAGAGGGGGAAAAGGGAAAATTTTGTAACCGTGAAATGCCAAAAATTGACATGGAAACAACTTATCGCTTTTGGATGCGCAACAAAAAATTAATCCAGATCAATGAATGTTAAGTTACTGGTTTTAATGTGATCTGTAGCAGATCACTTATTACTCATTTGTGAGTATATTCTCATCCGCGATTAAAACCACAACGATGGAGCGGATATGAAAAAATTAGCGGTGGCAGCCCTTGTATTAAGCAGTCTCTCTGGCGGCGCGTATGCGCATGAAGCAGGCGAATTCTTTATTCGTGCCGGTTCGGCTACGGTTCGCCCGACTGAAGGATCGGATAACGTGCTGGGTATGGGCGGTTTTAACGTCAGTAATAACACCCAGTTAGGGTTAACGTTCACCTATATGGCGACGGAAAACGTTGGTGTAGAGCTTCTGGCTGCAACGCCGTTCCGTCATCGCGTGGGTCTGGGCGCAACCGGTGATATCGCGACGGTTCACCATTTACCGCCAACGCTGATGGCGCAATGGTACTTTGGCGATGCCAGCAGCAAGGTGCGTCCTTATATTGGCGCCGGTGTGAACTACACCACCTTCTTTGACGAGAAGTTTAACGATACAGGTAAAGAGGCCGGTCTGACTGACCTCAGCCTGAAAGATTCATGGGGTATGGCGGGGCAGGTCGGTCTGGACTATCTGATTAACCGCGACTGGCTGATTAACGCCTCGGTCTGGTACATGGATATTGATACGGACGTACGCTTCAAGGCGGGCGGTCAGCAGCAAAGTATCAATACTCGCCTGGATCCGTGGGTGTTTATGTTCTCTGCGGGTTATCGTTTCTGATCCCCCGTCAAACTGGCCACAGGGTGGCCAGTTTGCTTTGCTCACTTCAAAACGACGGATAAACCGGCCGCTCATCAAGCTTTACGCAGTGCCTCAGGATATTTTCCCCATCATATAAATAGCTGAAAGCGTCGCTGGACAGGGAATGGAAAAGAATATCGCCGTTGGCAAACGGGATAATTTCGGTATCTCCCGCACGTTTATGTCCCGCACCGGTTTCAAAATGACCTTGCCATCGTTCCTGGGTATGGTCATAAACGTGCAGAATGATCTCGACAAGTCCTCTTTGCGGACAATTAAGGCGCAGGAAGGTAGAAGAGAAATTCAGGGACAGCGCATGGAAGGGAATCAATAAGGCGAAAACCAGTAAAGCTCGTAAATACATCAAACCGCGAAAACTTCCTTCAAAAGGGAAGTGAGATTTTACTTAAGTCAAAGATCGCGTTTTTGCCGTGGATCAAGATGTCTTATAATTCAATGCGATAAAGGCCCCTCGCGAGGCCCCTGGCGATCATTTTTGAATCAAATAGCGAATGGTCGGGCCATCCTGCTGGATATCCAGCACCGTGTAGCCGTGGTTTTTCGCATCCAGCGGAATGTTGTTGATGGACTGCGGACAGTCGCTGACCACTTCCAGAATTTCCCCTTTTTTGAGCTGCGGTAGGGCTTCAAGCG
The DNA here is from genome assembly GCF_019443845.1 of Enterobacter sp. DNB-S2. Taxonomy (NCBI): domain Bacteria; kingdom Pseudomonadati; phylum Pseudomonadota; class Gammaproteobacteria; order Enterobacterales; family Enterobacteriaceae; genus Enterobacter; species Enterobacter sp. DNB-S2. The sequence continues at coordinate 3,189,562 of NZ_CP050520.1, read as the reverse complement.
TGGCAACAGCCGGATAAGGGCAGGGTTCACCGACCATATCCAGACGGTAATCGGGCACGATCTCTTTCATGCAGCATTCTCCTGGGTTTCTGTTTTAACACTCGCGCGACGGAAGAAGCGTTTCTCCTGCGCGACAACCAGTAAAAAAGCGACCAGCAGCAGGGCATAGGTGACCAGCAGGCCGCCGAGAGGGCCGAAGGTGCTCAGCAGGTTGACCTTGTCCCAGTTCGTGGCAAGCGCCGGGGACAGATCGTCCCAGAAGTACGCCAGGATCGTCGAGCCGATAACATTTCCCAGGCCCACCCACCAGTAATGCACCTGACCTTCAACGGCGCGGTACATCCAGCCGGTTTCACACCCGCCAGCCAGCACAATCCCGAAGCCAAACAGCAGGCCGCCAATCACCGCGTTAGGGCCAGCCCACATGATTTTCGGTTCAACGCCCAGCTGAACATAGCTGAAGATACCGATGGCGCTGACCGCCATCCCGGCGATAATCGCCTTTGCCATCATCGTGCGGCCGGTGATCCACATATCGCGAAACGCGGAGGTAAAGCAGATCTGCGCGCGTTCAATGAGCAGACCAAAACCCACGCCGAACAGCATCGCCAGGCCGAGTTTGGGCTGATTCATCGCAGTGCAAAGCGCCCAGGCGACCATAGCCAAAAAGACCAGCATACCGAGGCGGAAACGGCGACGCGCCTGGTCCGGCTTCTGGGTTAACGGAGACGCTGCGCTGACTTTTGTCATTTTCACCGGAATGCGGAACAGCGGCAGCAGGGTAAATTTGGCACCGAAGTAAGAGCCGATGGCCGTGGCGACTGCAAAGAACCAGGCGTGAAGCGAAAACTGAGGAATACCCGTAAAGAAAGCGGCCAGGTTACAGCCCATCGCCAGACGGGCGCCAAACCCGGCAATGATACCGCCGACCACCGCCTGCATTATACGAATACGGCTTTTGGGCATCCGCAACTTAACGTTGTTTGCCCACAGCGCCGCCGCGAAACAGCCGCCGAACATGCCGACGATCATCATCCCGTCGATGCGGGTAAGCGGCGTGCCGTCCAGATGAATGAGTTTAAAGTAACCCCACTCTTCAGTATGCACACCAGCGAGCTGTAGCAATTGACCACCCCAGCGGGTGAACTCGCCGGTCACGGCCCAGAAGGTGCCGGTAATACCGAAATAGTAGGTAGAGAGAATGCCTGCCGCGATAACGGCCGGAACAGGTGACCAGAACTTAACCAGGTAAGTCTGTTTGAAGTATTGCCATGACATGAATAAGCCTCTGAACTCAGAAGGATTAAAGATAAAAAAAGAGTCCAGATCATACGCTTGCACGCCAGAATGGAAAGCCATTCACGCCGAAAATATCGACGGGATCAATTTTGAGGTAATCCGTTGTAGAAGGTGGGGAAGGAAGGGTAACCGTCTGGCAGGAAGCCAGACGGTAGAGAGGTTATGCTTTACGCGTCGCCGCTTTCATTGCGGTCACAAACGCTTTCAGCTCGGCCAGCATCTGCTCGGGCTTGTCCACGTTCTTTTCGATGATCTTCACAATCGCGGAGCCGGAGATGGCACCAGCCGCCTTCGCGTCAATCGCTGCGGTGACCTGATCCGGGGAGGAAATCCCGAATCCCTGCAGCGGAGGCGCGGCATGATACTCGGCCAGCTTCTCCACCAGATGATGCAGCGGCAGTGCGGCTTTATTCTCGGCACCGGTCACGCCCGCGCGGGAGAGCAGGTAGGTATAGCCGCGTCCGTAAGAGGCAATCTGGCGCAGCAGGGCGTCATCGGCGTTCGGCGGGCAGATGAAAATCGGGGCGACGTTATGGCGCATGGCCGCCTGACGGAATGGCGCAGATTCCTCGACCGGCACGTCTGCCACCAGAACGGAGTCGACGCCCACGCGTGCGCACTCGGCGTAAAACTCATCGATACCGCGGTTGAACACCAGGTTGGCGTACATCAGCAGGCCGATCGGAATGGTCGGGTGCTTCTGGCGAATCGCCGCCAGCATCTCGAAGCACTGGGTCGGCGTCACCCCGGAGGCGAATGCGCGCAGCGTCGCATTCTGGATGGTCGGGCCATCCGCCAGCGGATCAGAGAACGGAATACCCAGCTCCAGCGCGTCGGCGCCGGCTTCAATCAGGGTGTCGATAATCTTCAGTGACTGTTCCGGGCCCGGATCGCCCAGGGTGACGAAGGGAACGAACGCGCCTTCCTGGCGGGATTTCAGCTCTGCAAATACGTTATCGTAGCGTTCCATCAGATTTCCCCTCGTGCTTTCAGAATATCGTGAACGGTGAAGATATCTTTGTCACCGCGGCCGGAAAGGTTTACCACCAGCAGCTGTTCTTTTTCCGGGTTTTCTTTCATCATTTTCAGCGCGTGCGCCAGGGCGTGCGAAGACTCCAGCGCCGGGATGATCCCTTCGCTGCGGCACAGCGTTTTAAAGGCTTCCAGCGCTTCGTCATCGGTAATGGAGACATAGTCCGCGCGGCCGGTGCTGTTTAGATACGCATGCTGCGGCCCGACGGACGGGAAGTCGAGGCCGGCAGAAATAGAGTAAGACTCTTCAATCTGGCCTTCATCTGTTTGCATCATCGGGGATTTCATCCCGAAGTAGATCCCCACGCGGCCATGCTTCAGCGGCGCGCCGTGTTCACCCGATTCAATGCCGTGCCCGGCTGGCTCGACGCCAATCAGACCCACGCTGGTGTCGTCGATAAAGTCTGCGAACATGCCGATGGCGTTAGATCCGCCGCCAACGCAGGCGATCACCGCATCCGGCAGACGCCCCTCTTTTTCGAGGATCTGCGCTTTGGTCTCTTCACCGATCATGCGCTGGAATTCGCGCACGATAGTCGGGAACGGGTGCGGGCCCGCCGCGGTACCGAGCATATAGTGCGCGGTTTCATAGCTGCCAGACCAGTCGCGAAGCGCTTCGTTACAGGCATCCTTCAGCGTCGCGGAGCCGCTGTGCACCGGGATCACTTCCGCTCCCATCAGACGCATACGGAAGACGTTCGGAGACTGACGCTCAACGTCTTTCGCTCCCATATAGATGCGGCATTTCAGGCCGAGCAGGGCGCTGGCAAGCGCAGAGGCCACGCCGTGCTGACCTGCACCGGTTTCGGCGATGATTTCGGTTTTGCCCATACGCTTCGCGAGCAGCGCCTGGCCCAGCACCTGGTTAGTTTTATGCGCGCCGCCGTGCAGCAGGTCTTCACGCTTCAGATACAGCGTGGTTTTGGTGCCTTCCGTCAGGTTGCGGCATTTGGTCAGCGCGGTCGGACGACCGGCGTAATTTTTCAGCAGGTCGGTAAATTCCGCCTGAAACGCCGGATCTTTCTGCGCGCTGACAAACGCTTCTTCCAGCTGGCGCAGCGCGGGCATCAGGATTTGCGGGACGTACATCCCGCCGAACTCACCAAAATACGGGTTAAGTAATGTCGTCATCTTCTCTTCCTTAATATGCACGCAGAGTTTTAAAAACCGAGGCCAGCTTGCTGGCATCTTTGATACCCGGTTGGGACTCTACGCCTGAATTGAAATCGAGGCCTGCGCAGCCGGTTTTAGCGGCTTCTACGCAGTTATCCGGGCTTAATCCGCCCGCCAGCAGGACGTTGTCCAGCTTTTCGGCGTTCAGCAGCGACCAGTCAAAACGCTGGCCGGTACCGCCCTGGCCGTTATCGAGGACGTATTTATCCACATGGTTCAGGTTACGCGAGGGCAACGTATCGCCAACGCTTTGCGCTTTCCAGATTTGCACCTGTGGTGCCAGCGCGGCGCGCAGGGCATCGATGTAGCTCTGGTCTTCATCGCCGTGGAGCTGCACCGCGCTGAGGGATAACGCGTCGGCTTTTGCCGCAACGTCTGCAATATCTGCGTTGCGGAAAACGCCCACGTAGCTGAGCGGAGCCGCTGCGATGACCTTACGCGCCTGCTCTTCGCTGACCGCGCGAGGAGATGAATCCACAAAGATCAGCCCGCCATAAATCGCCCCGGCTTCATACGCGGCCTGGGCATCCTGTTCGCGGGTTAAGCCGCAGACTTTGTTTTCACCCAGCAGCACGCGACGTACCGCCGCATTGAGATCGTCATGTTCCATCATGGCGGAGCCAATCAGGAATCCGTTGGCGAAGTGGCTCAGCTCGCGCACCTGGGCGTAGCTGTTAATGCCGGATTCGCTGATCACCGTGACGCCAGACCCCAGACGCGGCGCCAGCTGACGCGTACGGTTAAGGTCAATGGACAGGTCACGCAGATCGCGGTTGTTAATGCCGACCACTTTGGCTTCCAGCGCAATCGCGCGCTCCAGCTCCTCTTCGTTGCTCACTTCGGTCAGCACGCCCATGTTCAGGCTGTGCGCGACGGCGGAAAGCTGGCGATACTGCTCGTCGTCGAGCACTGAGAGCATCAGCAGGCAGGCGTCGGCCTGGTAAAAACGCGCCAGCCAGATCTGATACGGGTCGATAATAAAGTCTTTGCACAGGATCGGCTGCGGCGCGATGCCGCTGACGATCGGCAGAAAATCGAAGCTGCCCTGAAAATATTTCTCATCCGTCAGCACGGAGATGGCTGAAGCATGATGCTTATAAATGCCGGCAATACGCGCCGGGTCGAAATCGTCACGAATAACGCCTTTAGATGGGGACGCTTTTTTGCACTCAAGAATAAACGCGGTGCGCGTACCCCGCAGGGCGTCATAGAAACGACGGCTGCTCGGGACGACGTCATTCTGGAAACTCGCAAGCGGCTGCTGTTGCTTGCGGTCTTCCACCCAGATGGCCTTATCGGCAACGATTTTCGCTAAAACGGTCTGCATTCTTTACCCTCTTGCCGCAAGTGCGGTAACGCGATCGTAAGCTGCACCGGAGCGCAGTACATCCAGAACTTTTTGAACGTTGGCCTTCAGGTCTTCCTCACCGTGCAAACGCATCAGCATGGCGACGTTGGCAGCAACGGCGGCCTCATGGGCGACCTCTCCTTTACCTTGTAATAAGCGCGTGAGAATGTCACGGTTTTCTTCCGGCGTACCGCCTGCCAGCGCTTCCTGATGGTATGGCGCAAGGCCGAAGTCGGCAGCGTCCAGCTGATAGCTCAGGATTTCGCCGTCGCGCAGTTCGGCCACCAGCGTTGGCGCATGAAGAGAAACCTCATCCATACCGCCGCTGTGCACCACGGCGGCACGCTGATAGCCCAGCACGCGCAGCGTCTCGGCAATCGGCAGAACCAGCTCAGGGCTGTAAACGCCAATCAGCGCCAGCGGCGGGTGGGCCGGGTTGATCAGCGGGCCGAGCACGTTAAACAGCGTGCGGGTTTTGAGCTGCTGACGAACCGGCATCGCGTGGCGGAAACCGGTGTGGTACTTCGGCGCAAACAGGAAGCAGACGCCCAGGTCATCCAGCGCTTCACGGGAACGCTCGGCGTTCATATCGAGGTTAATACCGAATGCGGCGAGCAGATCGGAAGAACCTGACCGGCTGGAAACGCTGCGGTTACCGTGCTTAGCGACCTTCAAACCACACGCCGCCGCCACGAAGGCGCTGGCGGTGGAGATATTGATGCTGTTACTGCCGTCACCGCCGGTACCGACAATATCGGCAAACTGATAGTCCGGGCGCGGGAACGGGGCGGCATTTTCCAGCAGGGCCGTAGCGGCACCGGCGATCTCCTGCGGGCTTTCGCCGCGCACCTTCATGCTAACCAGCGCGGCTGCCAGCTGTTCAGGCTTCAGCTCACCGCGAACCACGGCGGAGAAGAGCTGATGGCTCTCCTGCTGGCTCAGGGTCTGCGCCTGATACAGTTTTTCCAGAATCGGCTGCAGGGTATTGGTCTGCTCCAGCTTCTGTAACGCCCAGTCCAGCGTCTGCTCCAGCAGGCGGGCGCCGTGGGAGGTCAGGATTGATTCCGGGTGGAACTGCAGGCCGCAGACGCGATCCGCATCGTGGCGCACCGCCATCACCATGCCTTCAAACGAGGCGTTGATCGTCAGCCCGGCGGGAATATTGCTGCCAACCAGCGAGTGATAGCGCGCGACCGGGAGCGGGTTCGGCAGCCCGGCAAACATCGCCTGGCCGTCATGTTCAATGCTGGACGCTTTACCGTGCAGGATCTCACCCGCCTGGCCAACGTAGCCGCCATAGGCTTCAACAATCGCCTGATGGCCGAGGCAGATGCCGACGATCGGCAGTTTGCTGCGCATACGGGTCAGCAGCTCCGGCATACAGCCGGCTTCGCTCGGTGCGCCTGGCCCCGGGGAGAGCATCAGCACCGGGTTTTGCATGGTTGCCAGACGGTCAATCAGGGTCTGCGCAGGAACGTGGTTGCGGTAGATAACGACGTTGTGGCCATTCGCACGCAGCTGATCTGCCAGGTTATAGGTAAAGGAGTCGATATTATCGAGCAGCAGAATGTCAGCCATCAGAAAATCTCCTGTGCATGGTGTGCGGTAGCAATGGCGCGAAGGACCGCACGGGCTTTACTGCGCGTTTCGTCAGCTTCAGACTGCGGAACAGAATCAAGAACAATCCCGGCACCCGCCTGGACGGTGGCGATACCGTCTTCGACATAGGCGGAGCGGATTACGATGCAGGTATCGAGATCGCCGTGGGCGGTGAAGTAACCTACCGCGCCGCCGTAGCTGCCGCGACGGCGTCCTTCGGCGGCGGCAATCAGCTGCATGGCGCGCACTTTCGGCGCGCCGCTCAGGGTGCCCATGTTCATGCAGGCGCGGTAGGCGTGCAGCACGTCGAGATCGTGGCGCAGCTCACCGACCACGCGGGAGACCAGGTGCATCACGAACGAATAGCGGTCAACTTTAGTCAGGTCCGCCACGTAGCGGCTGCCTGGGGTGCAAATGCGAGCCAGATCGTTACGCGCCAGGTCAACCAGCATCAGGTGCTCGGAGAGTTCTTTGTGGTCGGTACGCATTTCGAGTTCGATGCGGCTGTCCAGATCGCGGTCCAGCGAGCCATCGGCGCGACGCCCGCGTGGACGGGTACCGGCAATCGGGTAGATCTCAATCTGACGGCTGGTGGCGTCGTATTTCAGCGAGCTTTCCGGCGAGGCGCCGAACAGCGTGAATTCGTTGTCCTGCATGAAGAACATGTACGGGCTTGGGTTACTCTTTTTCAGCACGTCGTAGGCTGCGAGCGGCGACGGGCAGGGCAGCGAGAAGCGACGGGACGGCACGACCTGGAAAATTTCCCCGGCGCGAATCGCCTTTTGCATCTGGCGAACCACGGCGCCGTACTGATCGTCAGTCTGGTTAACGTCGCAGGTCATTTTTTCCACGCGCTGCACCGGCAGCGCGGGCGGTGCTTCCGTCATCTGCTGCTGCAGCTGAGCGATGCGGTATTCGAGACGTTTTTTCTCAGCGGCAGACGGCGTGAACAGGCTTGCCTGGATGCGGGTGTATTGCTTCTGGTGATCGATCACCAGCAGAGTTTCAGCCAGATAGAAGCAATAATCCGGGCAGCGATTACCCTGCTCGGTTCCCGGCAAATCTTCAAAACCGGCAACCAGGTCGTAAGCAAACAGCCCGCCGAAGAACATCGCTTCACGCTCGTCTTCCGGCACGGTGACCAGATTCTGCAGCAGGCGGAAGGCATCGAAAACGGACAGGGAGCAGAGGCGCGCGTCTTCGTCCAGCAGCTGGCTCACCGGCGGGAAATGCAGAATGCGCATTTCTGGATGATGTTCGTTTTCAATGCCTGAAGGCAGGGCGGCATCCAGCAGCGGCAGCAGCGATGCGCCATTGTCAGATAATGCCTTGATGGTGACAGTGTCACCTAAAGCGGTAATGCGCAGCGCGCTATCGACCAGCAGCAGGCTTTTGAGATCGTCCTTGCTGTCGATATCCGCCGATTCCAGCAGCAGCGTTGCCGGACGTGCCCCGCACACCTGATGAAACAGCGCGGTCGGGTTGTGGCGATAGGCCGCCTCGCAGGTCAGCAGTTCGAGATGAGGTTTGGCTGTTTGCATGTTGTTGTTCTCATATTTTGTTCAAAAAAAAGCCCGCTGGGTAGCGGGCGGGTATCTGTTTGCATTTCGCAGACGCGTGACACTGCCCGAAGATCAGGAAGTGCGCCACCAGCCGTGCAGAGTGAAATGTGCTGTCATTTTCAGATACCTTTCTCGTGTGAACTTGCGTACTAGTTAACTAGTTCGATGGCAAGTTGTCAACCCTTGATTTCAGAATTTCGCGTTAAGTCGGTATCATGGTGTTTTCGGATGTCTACAACCTGTTATGGGAAGTGCTTTGAGCGATACCACCTACGCCATTATTTATGATTTACACAGCCATACTCAGGCCTCTGACGGCCTGCTGACACCCGAAGCCCTGGTTCATCGCGCCGTTGAAATGCGTGTCGGCACGCTGGCGATAACCGATCACGATACGACAGATGCCATTCCGGCGGCGCGCGCCGAGATCGCCCGCAGCGGGCTGGCGCTGAATCTGGTGTCCGGCGTCGAGATCTCGACCGTCTGGGAAAACCATGAGATTCATATTGTTGGCCTGAATATCGATATAGACCATCCGGCACTTACGGCATTTTTGCAAGAACAAAAAACGCGCCGCAATCAGCGCGCAGAGATGATCGGCGAGCGTCTGGAAAAGGCGCATATTCCGGGCGCGCTGGAAGGCGCGCAAAAGATGGCGAACGGCGGGGCGGTCACCCGCGGTCATTTCGCCCGTTTTCTGGTCGACGCGGGCAAAGCGACGACTATGGCGGACGTCTTTAAAAAGTATCTGGCGCGCGGTAAAACCGGATACGTTCCGCCACAGTGGTGTACAATAAAACAAGCTATTGATGTGATTCATCATTCTGGCGGTAAGGCCGTGCTGGCCCATCCTGGGCGGTATAATCTTTCTGCTAAATGGCTGAAAAGGCTGCTGGCACACTTTGCCGAATGCGGTGGCGAGGCGATGGAAGTCGCCCAGTGTCAGCAGGCGCCCAACGAGCGCGCGCAGCTCGCGACCTATGCCCGCCAGTTCGGCCTGCTTGGGTCACAGGGCTCTGATTTCCATCAGCCCTGCGCGTGGATCGAACTGGGGCGCAAGCTCTGGTTGCCCGCTGGCGTTGAGCCGGTCTGGCAGCTCTGGGAACAGCCGCAGCAAATTGAAGAGAGGGAAGTATGAGTCAGTTTTTCTATATCCATCCGGATAACCCGCAGCCACGTCTGATCAACCAGGCCGTGGAGATCGTCCGCAAAGGCGGCGTGATTGTCTACCCGACCGATTCAGGCTACGCGCTGGGCTGCAAAATCGAAGATAAAGGGGCAATGGAGCGCATTTGCCGTATTCGCCAGCTGCCGGACGGCCATAACTTTACCCTGATGTGCCGCGATCTCTCTGAGCTGTCGACCTATGCGTATGTTGATAACGTGGCGTTTCGCCTGATTAAGAACAACACGCCGGGCAACTACACCTTCATCCTGAAGGGCACGAAGGAAGTACCGCGTCGTCTGCTGCAGGAGAAACGCAAAACCATCGGCATGCGCGTGCCGTCGAACCCGATTGCGCAGGCGCTGCTGGAAACCCTCGGTGAACCGATGCTCTCCACCTCGCTGATGCTGCCCGGAAGCGAGTTTACCGAGTCCGATCCGGAAGAGATCAAAGATCGCCTGGAGAAGGTGGTCGAGCTGATTATTCACGGCGGCTATCTCGGCCAGCAGCCGACCACCGTGGTCGACTTAACCGAAGATGCACCGGAAGTGATTCGTGAAGGCGTGGGTGACGTAAAGCCTTTCTTGTAAAGGTATAAGCAGATATACTACGCGGCCATCAAAGCAGGGCTCAGCCCTCTTTTGACCTGATTCGACGCCTGTGAAGACGACACCTGAGGAAGCTCAATGAGCGAGAAGTTACAGAAAGTGCTGGCGCGTGCCGGCCACGGTTCACGCCGTGAAATCGAAGCCATTATTGAAGCGGGCCGCGTGAGTGTGGACGGTAAAATCGCCACGCTGGGTGACCGCGTAGAAATCGTACCGGGGCTGAAGATCCGCATCGACGGTCATCTTATCTCCGTTAAAGAGTCCGCGGAACAGATCTGCCGCGTACTGGCTTACTACAAGCCGGAAGGCGAGCTGTGCACCCGCAACGACCCGGAAGGTCGTCCGACGGTGTTTGATCGTCTGCCTAAACTGCGTGGCGCTCGCTGGATTGCCGTCGGCCGTCTGGACGTGAACACCTGCGGTCTGCTGCTGTTTACTACCGATGGTGAACTGGCAAACCGTCTGATGCACCCAAGCCGTGAAGTGGAACGTGAATACGCGGTGCGCGTATTTGGCCAGGTTGACGAAAATAAACTGCGCGATCTGTCGCGTGGCGTTCAGCTTGAAGACGGTCCTGCGGCGTTCAAAACCATCAAGTTTACCGGTGGGGAAGGCATTAACCAGTGGTACAACGTGACCCTGACCGAAGGCCGTAACCGCGAGGTGCGTCGTCTCTGGGAAGCGGTAGGCGTGCAGGTTAGCCGCCTAATCCGCGTCCGTTACGGCGACATTCTGCTGCCGAAAGGTCTGCCGCGCGGTGGGTATACCGAACTGGATCTGACCCAAACCAACTACCTGCGCGAGCTGGTCGGCCTGACGCCGGAAACCACCTCAAAAGTGGCGGTGGAGAAAGATCGTCGTCGCATGAAGGCGAATCAGATCCGTCGCGCAGTGAAGCGACACAGCCAGGTGAGCAGCAGCCGCCGCTCCGGCAGCCGTAACAACAACGGTTAATATAAAAGCCCGGTCAACGAACCGGGCTTTTTTCTTTAGTAATCAATTCCAATTTGCGCTTTGATGCCTGCATCAAACGCATGTTTGACCGGACGCAGCTCGCTGACGGTATCGGCCATCTCCAGAATATCCCGATGACATCCGCGCCCCGTGACGATAACCGTCTGGTGTACAGGACGATTCATCAGAGCATCCAGCACGGCTTCCAGCGGCAGGTAGTCGTAGGCGACCATGTAGGTGATCTCATCCAGCAGAACCATATTCAGAGAGGGATCGGCCAGCATTCTCTTTGCATGCTCCCAGACGGCGAGACAGGCGGCGGTGTCGGTTTCCCGGTTCTGAGTATCCCACGTAAACCCGGTCGCCATCACCTGAAACTCAACGCCGTGAGGCTCAAGTAAATTCCGCTCGCCGTTGGGCCATTCGCCTTTGATAAACTGGATCACGCCCACTTTTTGCCCGTGTCCAACGGCGCGTGTCGCCGTGCCGAATGCAGCGGTGGTTTTCCCTTTTCCGTTGCCGGTAAAAACGATGACGATCCCACGTTCGTCCTGGGCTGCCGCGACGCGCGCATCGACCTGTTCTTTCAGACGCTGCTGGCGCTGCTGATGACGTTCTTCACTCATTGCGAAATTCCTGGTTTACGTCCCGGCTGGGCGTCAAAGGTCATCCCGGTTTTGCGGCGGCTGTCGTCGCCCATCAGCCAGAGATAGAGCGGCATAATGTCTGCCGGGGTTTTCAGCTTCTGCGGATCTTCGCTCGGGAACGCGCTGGCGCGCATTTTGGTGCGCGTACCGCCCGGGTTAATGCAGTTTACGCGCAGATGGCGGCTCTGGTACTCCTCCGCCAGCACCTGCATCATGCCTTCGGTCGCGAATTTTGAAACGGCATAGGCTCCCCAGTTTGCGCGCCCTTCACGGCCTACGCTGGAGGAGGTAAAGACCAGGGAGCCTGACTCGGATTTGAGTAATAAAGGAAGCAATGCCTGGGTGAGGAAAAACGTGCCGTTGACGTTAACCTGCATCACCTGCTGCCAGATATCCGGATCCTGTTCATCCATAGGCCGCACCTCTCCAAGCAGACCGGCGTTATGCAGCACGCCGTCGAGCCGTGGATAGTGGGTGCTGATGCGTCGGGCTAATTCCTGACACTCCGCGGGCGTGCAGGTCAGTAAATCGAGCGTATACCACGGAACCGGAGTGCCGTATGCGGCCTCAATCTCCTGAGCGACGCTTTTCAGTTTTTCTTCGTTGCGCCCTACCAGAATAACGTTCGCGCCGTACTCGGCGTAGGTCAGGGCTGCCTCGCGGCCAATCCCATCGCTGGCACCGGTGACAAGAATGATCCGGTTCTGCAGCAGATTTTTTTGCGGTTGATAATGCACGGTGGCTCCTCAGGTGCCCGGTGATTCAGTGGCACCTTCATAATGACTTTTCGGCTTTATGCCCGAATTAGCATGAGAATTCAATCAGTCTACAGGACGCATTACTGTAAAATTAACAATTTGCAAATATTTAAACTCCAGTCCGGGGATTCCTGAAGGCGGCTCGCAGAGGTAATGTCACGAGCGAGACGCATGGGCAGGGCTGTTGTACACTGCCGTGAAAGATTCGTGGTTAAATCAAGGTGGAACGCGTGGAATTACTTTCTCAATATGGGTTGTTTTTGGCCAAAATCGCAACGGTGGTGATTGCCATTGCGGTGATTGCCGTTCTGATTGTCAACCTGACGCAGCGTAAGCGTCAGCGTGGGGAGTTACGCATCACCCGCCTGAGCGAGCAGTATAAAGAGATGCAGGAAGAGATGTCTCTCGCGCTGCTTGATAGTCATCAACAGAAACTGTGGCTGAAAGCGCAGAAGAAAAAGCATAAACAGGATGCCAAAGCGGCAAAAGCAAAAGCGAAGCTCAATGCACCGCAGGATAAGGCCGCGCCACGCGTTTACGTGCTCGATTTTAAGGGCAGTATGGATGCGCATGAAGTGTCTTCTCTGCGGGAAGAAGTGACTGCCGTTCTGGCCGTGGCGACACCGCAGGATCAGGTTGTCGTGCGTCTTGAAAGCCCGGGCGGGGTGGTTCACGGTTACGGACTGGCCGCCTCACAGCTGCAGCGCCTGCGTGAAAAACAGATCCCGCTGACCGTTGCTGTGGATAAAGTGGCCGCGAGCGGTGGCTACATGATGGCCTGCGTGGCGGACAAAATTGTTGCCGCGCCGTTCTCCATTATTGGCTCGATCGGCGTGGTCGCACAAATTCCGAACTTTAACCGCTTCCTGAAAAATAAAGAGATTGATATCGAACTTCACACGGCGGGTCAGTACAAACGTACCCTGACGCTGCTGGGGGAAAACACGGAAGAAGGGCGTCAAAAATTCCGCGAAGATCTCAACGAAACGCATCATCTCTTTAAAGATTTTGTACACCGTATGCGCCCAACGCTCGATATTGAACAGGTCGCGACGGGCGAGCACTGGTACGGCGTCCAGGCGCAGGAGAAAGGGCTGGTGGATGAAGTCGGAACCAGCGACGATCTGCTGCTCAATCTGATGGAAGGCCGGGAACTGGTGGGCGTGCGCTTTACCCAGCGTAAGCGACTCCTTGACCGCTTTACCAACAGTGCGGCAGAAAGCGCGGACCGTCTGCTGCTGCGCTGGCTACAGCGCGGACAAAAACCGCTGCTGTAAACAAAAACGCGAGGCATATGCCTCGCGTTTTGCATTAATCGACCAGGTGATATTTCTCTGAAAGCGTATGCGCCAGGTATTTGAACATGTTAAAAACGGCGGTGCTTTTCGGGGTCGGTAAACCCTGTTCGTCAAGGAAGTATTCGCCGCTGAAAATCAGCACGCCATTACGCTGCTCTACGCCGGTGGCTTCAATGCCCGCCAGCGTATCTTCATGGTCACGGATAAGCTTGTTTGCTTCGATAAGCAGAGAGGCTCGGTCAATAGGTTGGGTCGTATTCTGCATAATCCACTCCTTAAACAGTGACAATAGTCTACGCCGAGGGCGCTTTGGGGGCAAATTTTCCCTGTAATGTGAGGGGATAAGGTGCAGGGTCCTGGCTGGCGGGATCTGCTTTTGCATGCTAATAAAGTTGCGTAACGAATTTTATCAGGTAGAGTGTGCGCTTTCGTCATTCTGGCAACAGAATTGCTTGACATTCAACCGGGAATTCGTCACGAATTACACGAGATGTGAGAAAAATACCCGAAAACTCAATCACCTGGGCGTCTTCTCATTAACGTCCGGTAAGTCAAAGGGGTTGATATCTCCTGACGCAGTCGCAATATCATTGGCTCGTCGTCAGCGGAAGGGAAATCAACGTGCGGCGTATTCCTGGAAGAATTAAATTAGGTAAAGGTGAATATGGGTAAAGCTCTCGTCATCGTTGAGTCCCCCGCAAAAGCCAAAACGATCAATAAGTATCTGGGTAATGACTACGTGGTTAAGTCCAGCGTCGGTCATATCCGCGATTTGCCGACCAGTGGCTCAGCCAGCAAAAAGAGCGCAGACTCTACCTCCACCAAAGGGGCTAAAAAGCCTAAAAAGGATGAACGTAGCGCGCTTGTCAACCGCATGGGTGTTAACCCATGGCATAACTGGGATGCACAATATGAAGTGCTGCCCGGGAAAGAAAAAGTCGTTAACGAGCTGAAGCAGCTTGCTGAAAAAGCAGACCACATCTATCTCGCAACCGACCTTGACCGCGAAGGGGAAGCCATTGCGTGGCACCTGCGGGAAGTGATCGGTGGTGATGACAAACGCTACAGCCGTGTAGTGTTTAACGAAATTACGAAGAATGCGATTCGTCAGGCGTTTGAGAAGCCGGGCGAACTGAATATTGACCGCGTAAACGCACAGCAGGCTCGTCGCTTTATGGACCGCGTTGTGGGCTACATGGTCTCTCCACTGCTGTGGAAGAAGATTGCCCGTGGCCTGTCCGCAGGGCGTGTGCAATCCGTCGCCGTGCGTCTGGTCGTTGAGCGTGAGCGCGAAATTAAAGCCTTCGTGCCGGAAGAGTTCTGGGAAGTCGATGCCAATGTGACCACGCCGGGCGGTGACGCTCTGCCGCTGCAGGTGAGCCATCACAACGACAAGCCTTTCCGTCCAGAAAACCGCGACCAGACTATGGCCGCCGTAGCGCTGCTGGAAAAAGCACGCTATCAGGTGCTGGAACGTGAAGACAAACCGACCAGCAGCAAGCCAGGGGCACCGTTTATTACCTCCACGCTGCAACAGGCTGCAAGCACGCGTCTGGGTTATGGCGTGAAGAAGACCATGATGATGGCGCAGCGCCTGTATGAAGCGGGCTACATCACCTACATGCGTACCGACTCAACCAACCTGAGCCAGGACGCGGTCAGCATGGTGCGCGGCTACATCAGTGACAATTTCGGTAAGAAATACCTGCCTGAAAGCGCTAACCAGTTCGCCAGCAAAGAGAACTCTCAGGAAGCACACGAAGCGATTCGTCCTTCTGACGTCTCGGTGTTAGCGGAATCGCTGAAAGACATGGAAGCCGACGCGCAGAAGCTGTATCAGCTGATCTGGCGCCAGTTCGTGGCGTGCCAGATGACGCCAGCGCAGTACGACTCCACCACGCTGACCGTTGGCGCGGGTGAGTTCCGTCTCAAAGCGCGCGGTCGTATCCTGCGTTTCGACGGCTGGACGAAGGTGATGCCAGCGCTGCGTAAAGGTGATGAAGACCGAACGCTACCGGCGGTAAATAAAGGGGATGAGCTCTCGCTGGTTGACCTCGTGCCAGCCCAGCACTTCACCAAGCCGCCTGCGCGCTTCAGTGAAGCGTCCCTGGTGAAAGAGCTGGAAAAACGCGGTATTGGTCGTCCGTCGACCTACGCGTCCATCATCTCGACGATCCAGGACCGTGGCTACGTACGCGTTGAAAACCGCCGTTTCTATGCGGAAAAAATGGGTGAGATCGTCACTGACCGTCTGGAAGCAAACTTCCGTGAGTTGATGAACTACGATTTCACCGCGCAAATGGAAGACAGCCTCGACCAGGTTGCCAGCCATCAGGCGGAATGGAAAAAGGTACTCGACAGCTTCTTCAGCGACTTTACCGACCAGCTTGAAAAAGCGGAGAAAGATCCTGAAGAGGGCGGCATGCTGCCTAACCAGATGGTTCTGACCAGCATCGACTGTCCAACCTGCGGCCGCAAGATGGGGATCCGCACCGCAACCACGGGCGTATTCCTTGGCTGCTCCGGCTATGCGCTGTCACCAAAGGAGCGCTGCAAAACCACCATCAACCTGGTGCCTGAGAACGAAGTGCTCAACGTGCTGGAGGGTGATGATGCGGAAACTAACGCTCTGCGTGCCAAACGCCGCTGCAAGAAATGCGGCACGGCAATGGACAGCTACCTGATCGATCCAAAACGTAAGCTGCACGTCTGCGGTAATAACCCAACGTGTGACGGGTATGAGATCGAAGAGGGCGAGTTCCGCATTAAAGGCTATGACGGCCCGATTGTGGAATGCGAGAAGTGCGGCTCTGAAATGCACCTGAAAATGGGGCGTTTCGGTAAGTACATGGCCTGTACCAACGACGAGTGTAAAAACACGCGCAAAATTCTGCGTAACGGCGAAGTGGCTCCTCCGAAGGAAGATCCGGTTCCGCTGCCAGAACTGCCGTGCGAGAAATCCGACGCGTACTTCGTGCTGCGTGATGGTGCCGCAGGTGTCTTCCTGGCCGCCAACACCTTCCCGAAATCGCGTGAAACGCGCGCGCCGCTGGTGGAAGAGTTGCATCGCTTCCGCGATCGTCTGCCTGAGAAACTGCGTTATCTGGCCGATGCGCCACAGCAGGATCCGGAAGGCAACAAAACCGTGGTACGGTTTAGCCGTAAAACTAAGCAGCAGTATGTTGCGGCCGAGAAAGAGGGTAAAGCGACCGGATGGTCAGCCTTCTTTGTCGATGGCAAATGGGTTGAAGGCAAGAAATAATCTTCCCTTACCGTAACTTACCTGTAAAAGGGCCGGATTTCCGGCCCTTTTTTATTGCCTTGTTATTATTTTTTGTTCCGTACTATACAGTCAGGCTATAAATGATATAGTGGTTATAGTTAACCTGTTTCTTATTATTAAATCGTCTTAAGCGATTGACCGCATGCGCTAAATCGGATGGTCTGGCATGAAATTACAGCAGCTTCGTTATATCGTTGAGGTGGTGAATCATAACCTTAACGTCTCTTCTACCGCCGAGGGGTTGTATACCTCGCAACCGGGCATCAGCAAACAAGTTCGTATGCTGGAGGACGAGTTAGGTATCCAGATATTTGCCCGCAGCGGTAAGCATCTCACCCAGGTGACGCCTGCGGGGCAGGAAATCATCCGCATTGCGCGGGAAGTCCTCTCTAAAGTCGACGCAATTAAGTCGGTGGCAGGGGAACACACCTGGCCGGATAAAGGTTCGCTGTATATTGCCACGACGCATACCCAGGCGCGCTATGCGCTTCCCGGCGTTATCAAAGGCTTTATCGAGCGTTATCCCCGCGTCTCTTTGCATATGCACCAGGGCTCGCCAACGCAAATTGCTGAAGCCGTTTCCAAGGGGAATGCAGACTTTGCCATCGCCACCGAAGCGCTTCACCTGTATGACGATCTGGTGATGCTTCCATGCTATCACTGGAACCGTTCTATCGTGGTGACCCCCGATCACCCCCTGGCGGGCAAAGGGTCGGTGACTATCGAAGAGCTGGCGCAATATCCGCTGGTAACGTATACGTTTGGCTTTACCGGACGGTCCGAGCTTGATACGGCCTTTAACCGGGCAGGGTTAACGCCGCGCATTGTCTTTACCGCGACGGATGCCGACGTGATTAAAACCTATGTGCGGCTTGGTCTGGGGGTGGGCGTTATTGCCAGCATGGCGGTGGATCCGGTATCAGACCCTGACCTGGTGCGACTTGATGCGCATGATGTTTTCAGTCATAGCACCACAAAGATTGGCTTCCGTCGCAGCACCTTCCTGCGCAGCTATATGTATGATTTTATTCAGCGCTTTGCCCCTCATTTAACGCGTGACGTGGTTGATACCGCCGTTGCATTACGCTCAAATGAAGATATTGAAGAGATGTTTAAAGACATCAAACTCCCCGAAAAATAATCACACCCGGTATCTTTCCCTTAGGGAAAGATACCGAAATAACGCCTCAAAGCTAAATTAGAATTATCATCATCTGCGTATCCCCTGTCATATAATGTCATTATCCATTTAAACCGTATGGTTATAATGTCGTGAATTGGCGACAAAAGTAGAAACTAATTTACGCCTTCGCAAATTTTTCTTTTCAATTATTTATTTCTGGTCAAAAGATTGAATATTTCATACCTTCCGGTGCGTAAATTCACTGGCTTTTCGGCTAAAGTTTCTTTAGGATTTATCTCAACAGATGATTAATTGTACCAATTGTTTGGTCCTAAATGATAAGCGATGTCGATTGTATGAGGTTAGCAATGCCTTCAGGAAGTGAAGAACCGCAAAGGGATCCTGCGCTCAAGCGTAAAGCCTGGCTGGCGGTCTTTCTCGTCTCTACCCTGTTTTGGGTGGTGGTTGCTCTCCTGGCCTGGAAATATTGGGGTTAAATATGGCAGTGACGGTACGTACAGAAACGGTAAAACAGATGTGTCAGCATCGTGACAACGGCCACAGAGGGCGTAAAGCACCTGCGACTGTTGTACCCGCGTCCTGGAAACTGACGCCGCAGCAGCAAGCGTTTATTGATGTGTTCGCAGAAGACGAACCCAAAAAACAATAATTTAGTTAATTGCGTAATGATGCAAATAGTCTGAATATCGACTCTGCACTTTCGTACTCTTTAATAAATACACATCAGCAATATAGCACTGAGGACTTACCTCGGAACTTTTAATAAATAATGCCTGGTGTCCCTATGATGAATAACATGACGTCTCACAAATACTGGTCATGGATCGGCGTTTTTACCGTGTCGATTCTGTTCTGGAGTCAGCTCATCTGGTTGGCCCTCCACTAAATTGTAAAACCTCGCTACGGCGGGGTTTTTTGTTTTTCCTTTCTGGACCAATCCTAAATTTATCAATTTGGGTTGTTATCAAAACGTTACGACATCTTTGTGTTATCTTTAATTACGGCCCTGATGATTGTCGGGGCATCTCTGTGATTAAGGAGGAGCTTATGTCGTTAACCCTACGCGAAGCCAGTAAGGATACGTTACAGGCAGAAAATAAAACCTGGCATTACTACAGCCTGCCGCTGGCTGCCAGAACGCTTGGGGACATTTCGCGTTTACCCAAGTCATTGAAAGTTTTACTGGAAAATCTGTTGCGCTGGCAGGACGGTGACTCTGTCACCCTCGATGATATCCAGGCGCTGGCAGGGTGGCTGGAAAATGCCCATGCCGACAGAGAAATCGCCTACCGCCCGGCCAGGGTGCTGATGCAGGACTTTACCGGTGTTCCTGCCGTCGTTGATTTAGCCGCGATGCGCGAGGCCGTTAAGCGTCTCGGCGGAGATACGGCAAAAGTGAATCCGCTTTCCCCCGTTGACCTCGTCATTGACCACTCCGTAACCGTTGACCGCTTTGGGGATGACGACGCCTTTGGCGAGAACGTGCGTCTGGAGATGGAGCGCAACCACGAGCGCTACGTGTTCCTGAAGTGGGGGCAGCAGGCGTTCAGCCGGTTTAGCGTGGTCCCGCCAGGGACCGGTATTTGTCACCAGGTTAACCTTGAATATCTGGGTAAAGCCGTCTGGAGTGAATTGCAGGATAAAGAGTGGGTCGCCTATCCGGACACGCTGGTGGGCACGGACTCCCATACCACCATGATCAACGGTCTGGGCGTGCTGGGCTGGGGCGTCGGGGGTATCGAAGCGGAAGCGGCCATGCTCGGCCAGCC
Source organism: Enterobacter sp. DNB-S2 (assembly GCF_019443845.1). Taxonomy (NCBI): domain Bacteria; kingdom Pseudomonadati; phylum Pseudomonadota; class Gammaproteobacteria; order Enterobacterales; family Enterobacteriaceae; genus Enterobacter; species Enterobacter sp. DNB-S2. Next base: position 3,169,923 of record NZ_CP050520.1, on the reverse strand, counting down.
GGTGTCCATGCTTATCCCTGACGTGGTGGGCTTCAAGCTCACCGGCAAGCTGTCTGAAGGCATTACCGCCACCGATCTGGTGCTCACCGTCACCCAGATGCTGCGTAAGCATGGTGTGGTGGGCAAGTTTGTAGAATTCTACGGGGATGGTCTGGATTCGCTGCCGCTGGCCGACCGCGCCACCATTGCCAATATGGCGCCGGAATACGGTGCAACCTGCGGCTTTTTCCCCATCGATGACGTCACGCTGGAATACATGCGCCTTAGCGGGCGCAGCGAAGAGCAGGTCGCGCTGGTGGAGGCCTATACCAAAGCGCAGGGCATGTGGCGAAACCCGGGCGATGAACCGGTCTTCACCAGCACGCTCGAACTCGATATGGGAAGCGTCGAGGCGAGCCTCGCCGGACCGAAACGTCCACAGGATCGGGTTGCGCTGAGTGACGTGCCAAAAGCCTTTGCCGCCAGCAATGCCCTTGAAGTGAACGTGGCGCAGAAAGATCACCGTCCGGTCGACTATGTTCTGAACGGACATCAGTATCAGCTCCCGGATGGCGCGGTTGTTATTGCGGCTATTACCTCCTGTACCAACACCTCGAACCCCAGCGTCTTAATGGCGGCCGGTCTGCTGGCGAAAAAGGCGGTAGAGCTTGGGCTAAAACCTCAGCCATGGGTCAAGGCCTCGCTGGCACCGGGTTCCAAAGTGGTATCGGATTACCTGGCGCAGGCCAAACTGACGCCGTACCTTGACGAACTGGGCTTTAACCTCGTGGGCTACGGCTGTACGACCTGTATTGGTAACTCCGGCCCGCTGCCTGAACCCATTGAAACGGCGATCAGGCAGGGTGACCTGACGGTAGGCGCGGTCTTGTCCGGTAACCGAAACTTTGAAGGGCGTATTCACCCGCTGGTGAAAACCAACTGGCTCGCCTCACCGCCGCTGGTTGTGGCATATGCCCTTGCAGGGAACATGAATATCAACCTGGCGACCGACCCGATTGGTCACGATCGCAAGAACGATCCTGTATACCTGAAAGATATCTGGCCATCTTCACGTGAAATCGCGCTGGCCGTTGAAAAGGTCTCAACCGAGATGTTCCGCAAAGAGTATGCGGAGGTCTTTGAAGGCACGCCGGAGTGGAAAACCATCAACGTCGTGGGCTCAGATACCTACGACTGGCAGGATGACTCGACCTATATTCGTCTGTCGCCGTTCTTTGATGAGATGCTGGCCGAGCCGGCACCGCTTAAGGATATCCACGGCGCGCGCATACTGGCGATGCTGGGAGATTCCGTCACGACCGACCATATCTCTCCGGCGGGGAGTATCAAAGCCGATAGCCCGGCAGGCCGTTATCTGCAAAGCCGGGGCGTCGAACGCCGCGATTTTAACTCCTACGGATCTCGTCGCGGTAATCATGAAGTCATGATGCGCGGAACGTTTGCCAACATCCGCATTCGTAACGAAATGGTCCCGGGCGTGGAAGGGGGCATGACGCGCCATCTGCCGGGGACGGAAGTCGTTTCGATCTATGATGCGGCGGTCAAATATCAACAGGAAGGAACGCCGCTGGCAGTGATCGCCGGGAAAGAGTACGGTTCCGGCTCCAGCCGCGACTGGGCGGCGAAAGGTCCGCGTCTGCTTGGCGTTCGCGTGGTCATCGCCGAATCGTTCGAACGTATTCACCGCTCGAATCTGATCGGTATGGGGATCCTGCCGCTTGAGTTTCCGCAGGGCGTGACGCGTAAAACGCTGGGACTGACCGGGGAAGAGCAGATTGAGATTAGCGGTCTGCAAAACCTGCAGCCGGGTAAAACGGTGCCGGTGAAGTTAACGCGGGCAGACGGGAAAATCGAGGTGCTGGATTGCCGGTGCCGTATTGATACGGCAACCGAGCTAACCTATTACCAGAACGACGGCATTTTACATTATGTGATTCGTAAGATGCTGGACTGATGAAACGAGCCCGGCACCCGTGCCGGGCTTTTTAGCATCACTCTTTCAGCAGATGGCCCATTTTCGCGGCTTTGGTATCCAGGTAGTGGGCGTTCTTAGGGTTACGGCCGACAATCAGCGGTACGCGCTCGACGATGTTGATCCCCGCTTCGGTCAGGATCTCCACTTTTTTCGGGTTATTGGTCAGCAGGCGAACTTCGTCGACGCCCAGCAGCTTGAACATATCGGCGCATAAGGTGAAGTCGCGTTCGTCAGCGGCAAAGCCAAGCTGATGGTTTGCTTCAACCGTATCGTAGCCCTGGTCCTGAAGCGCGTAGGCGCGGATTTTATTCAGCAGACCAATATTACGACCTTCCTGACGGTGATAAAGCAGCACACCGCGGCCTTCTTCTGCAATATGAGACAGGGCGGCTTCCAGCTGGAAACCACAATCACAGCGCAGGCTGAACAGCGCGTCGCCGGTAAGACACTCTGAATGGACGCGGGACAGAACCGGCGTCTGCCCTGAAATGTCACCATAAACCAGCGCGACATGATCCTGTCCGGTTGCCAGTTCTTCAAAACCCACCATCAGGAAATCGCCCCATGGGGTTGGCAGTTTGGCTTCTGCCACACGTTTAAGCTGCATGTGATTCTCCAGAGTAGGCTGACACGTTTCGTGCCTTTGCCCTGTTTTGCTTTCTGTATCAGTTCATTTTGCCACAAGCTCAGCAGGTTCGCCTAATGGGCACCATGCTATATGAACGTTAAACGCACGATCCGACATATCCACCAGGATGATTAATTTCAGTTATGATTGTGACGCTTAGCGAAAAAGGAGAAGACATGCTTTCAATCGCCAGACGTACGGCAGCAGGTGCGGCCATTTTACTGATTATGCCACTGGCCGTATGGCTTTCAGGCTGGATGTGGCAGCCCGGGCATAATGCCACGTGGCTGAAAACGTTATACTGGATAACGGAAACGGTCACCCAGCCGTGGGGGATTATTACCCACGTACTCCTCTGCGCCTGGTTTCTGTGGTGCCTGCGCTTTCGTTTGCGCGCGGCGCTGGTGCTCTTTGCGATCCTTGGGGGCGCTATCCTTGTCGGTCAGGGCGTGAAGTCCTGGGTTAAAGATCGCGTTCAGGAGCCGCGTCCTTTTGTCGTCTGGCTGGAAAAAACGCATCATGTTCCGGTAGATGAGTTCTACAATTTAAAGCGTAAAGATCGTGGCGCGCTGGTGAAAGAACAGCTTGCGGAACAGCAGGATATCCCGAAATTCTTGCGCAAACACTGGCAGAAAGAGACCGGGTTCGCGTTTCCTTCCGGCCACACCATGTTTGCGGCCAGCTGGGCGTTGCTGGGGGTTGGGCTGCTTTGGCCAAGGCGTCGAACGATTACTATCGTGATTTTACTGGTCTGGGCGACCGGGGTTATGGGAAGCCGCCTGCTGCTGGGGATGCACTGGCCGCGCGACCTGGTCGTCGCCACGCTCATCTCATGGCTGCTGATTATGATGGCGACCTGGCTCACTGAACGATTCTGCGGCCCGCTGACGCCACCGCCAGAAGAGAAAGAAGAAATAGCCGAAAGGGACCAGACAGACGCCTGACGGTTGATATTCCGCATTTTGCCCATAGATCCATGACCTGCGCGTCACTTTTTCCGTTTCGCGCTCGTCGCTAAAATGGTAGTTTATAAGGCTGATTGCGGTGAATTGAACACACTTTATTCGCTTGAACCACATAACGGGAAGTAATGTGAAATATTTACTCATTTTCTTACTGGTATTGGCGATTTTTGTCATTTCAGTCACGTTGGGTGCACAAAACGATCAGCAGGTGACGTTTAACTATCTGCTGGCTCAGGGTGAGTATCGCGTCTCGAGCCTGCTGGCGGTCTTATTTGCTGCCGGCTTTGCCATTGGCTGGCTGGTTTGCGGTCTGTTCTGGCTAAAAGTCCGTGTTTCTCTTGCGCGCGCTGAACGTAAAATTAAGCGACTCGAAAATAACATTGCCCCTGCGTCTGACATCCCGGAAAGCTCTGGTGTGCCGGTCGTGAAGGAATAATCGACTATGCTGGAGTTGTTGTTTCTGCTTTTGCCTGTAGCCGCAGCCTATGGCTGGTATATGGGCCGCAGAAGTGCGCAACAAACAAAACAGGATGAGGCCAACCGGCTCTCCCGCGACTACGTTGCGGGGGTGAACTTCCTCCTGAGCAATCAGCAGGACAAAGCGGTAGACCTGTTCCTCGATATGCTGAAAGAGGATACGGGGACGGTTGAAGCGCATCTCACCCTGGGCAACCTGTTCCGCTCGCGCGGCGAGGTCGATCGCGCCATTCGTATTCACCAGACCCTGATGGAAAGCGCCTCGCTGACCTACGATCAACGTCTCCTTGCGGTGCAACAGCTGGGGCGGGATTACATGGCCGCGGGGTTGTACGATCGCGCTGAAGATATGTTCGCGCAGCTGGTGGATGAAACAGATTTCCGCATCGGCGCGTTGCAGCAACTCCTGCAGATTTATCAGGCAACCAGCGACTGGCAGAAAGCCATTGATACCGCTGAACGTCTGGTGAAGCTGGGTAAAGATAAGCAGCGCGTTGAGATCGCCCATTTCTACTGTGAGCTCGCTCTTCAGCAGATGGGCAACGACGACATGGATAAAGCCATGGCGCTGCTGAAGAAAGGCGCCGCGGCGGACCGCAACAGCGCGCGCATCTCCATCATGATGGGGCGCGTCTTTATGGCGAATGGCGACTACGCCAAAGCCGTTGAAAGCCTGCTGCGGGTTATCGACCAGGACAAAGAGCTGGTCAGTGAAACGCTGGAAATGCTGCAAACCTGCTATCAACAGCTGGACAAGCAGGAAGAGTGGGTAGCATTCCTGCGTCGCTGCGTGGAAGAAAATACCGGCGCCACCGCTGAACTGATGCTCTCAGACGTCGTTGAGCAGTATGAGGGAAGCGACACCGCACAGGTTTATATTACGCGTCAGCTGCAGCGTCATCCGACCATGCGGGTGTTCCATAAGCTAATGGATTACCACCTGAACGACGCAGAAGAAGGGCGCGCCAAAGAGAGCCTGATGGTGCTGCGCGACATGGTTGGCGAACAGGTGCGCAGCAAGCCGCGCTATCGCTGCCAGAAGTGTGGTTTTACCGCGTATACGCTCTACTGGCACTGTCCTTCCTGCCGCGCCTGGTCCACCATCAAGCCAATCCGCGGCCTGGACGGGCAGTAATTTTTTAAAACGCCGCATTTTAGTTACAACATACTGATCGTTTTTCCCGTATCCTGAACTCCGTGCGGTTTGCCGGCCTGGCAGGCGCGTAAATGGATCCTGTCAATTTGCGGCGTCGGCAGGTAGAATGCTGGCCGTTTATCTGTTCCGCGCCGCTGCGCGCCCATAGACGAAAAGGGCTGGTCATGACGTCTGTTACATCCTCCACTTCCCGCGTAATTACGGATTCTCCTGTTGTTGTTGCGCTTGATTACAATAAGCGTGACGCTGCACTGGCGTTTGTCGACGGCATCGACCCTCGCGACTGCCGTCTGAAAGTTGGCAAAGAGATGTTCACGCTGTTTGGACCGCAAATCGTTCGCGATCTGCAGCAGCGCGGCTTTGACGTTTTCCTCGACCTGAAATTCCACGATATCCCGAATACCACGGCGCACGCCGTTGCCGCAGCCGCAGAGCTGGGCGTATGGATGGTCAACGTCCACGCATCGGGTGGGGCAAGAATGATGACGGCCGCCCGCGAGGCGCTCCTGCCGTTCGGTAAAGATGCACCGCTGCTGATTGCGGTCACGGTGCTGACCAGTATGGACGAAAACGATCTTCGCGACCTGGGCGTGACGTTGTCACCCGCCGAGCATGCCGAACGTCTCGCGCGTCTGACGCAGCATTGCGGCCTGGATGGCGTCGTCTGCTCCGCGCAGGAAGCGGTACGTTTCAAATCAGCGCTGGGCCAGGATTTTAAACTGGTTACGCCAGGTATCCGTCCTGCAGGCAGCGAAGTGGGCGATCAGCGCCGTATTATGACGCCTGAGCAGGCGCTGGCTGCTGGCGTTGACTACATGGTCATCGGGCGTCCGGTAACGCAGTCTGCCAACCCGGCTGAGACGCTTAAGGCTATCAATGCATCGCTGAAACAGGGGGCCTAATGACCGATTCCAACAGCCGTCTGGTCTATTCAACCGATAGCGGGCGTATAGACGAGCCGAAAGCGAAAGTGGAACGTCCAAAGGGAGACGGCATCGTTCGGATCCAGCGCCAGACCAGTGGACGAAAAGGGAAAGGGGTTTGCCTTATCTCCGGCATTGACCTGGATGATGCTGAACTGGCAAAGCTCGCGGCCGAGTTGAAAAAGAAATGTGGCTGCGGCGGCGCCGTGAAAGACGGCATTATTGAAATCCAGGGAGATAAGCGCGATTTAATAAAATCTCTGCTGGAAGCCAAAGGTATGAAGGTCAAACTGGCAGGCGGTTAAAATAAATGAGCCACGGCAAATGCCGTGGCTCGTGTTATATACGTGCGTATGTCAGACCTGAAAGGCGTTCAAATATCGCAATACCGGGGAAGGCTTAGATAATAATTATTTGCCAACCTGGTGACCGATAATACCACCGACAGCAGCGCCACCTAATGTACCCAGCGTACTACCATCCGTTAATACTGCACCACCGAGAGCACCGGCACCGGCACCAATAGCGGTGTTACGGTCACGTTTAGACCAGTTAGAGCACGCGCTCAGGGACATTGCTACAGTGATTGCCAGAACAGCGGCGGCTAATTTTTTGCTGGTTAAGGTCATAATACTTTCTCCTGAATTATCGATTCACGGAAAGATGTACACGTTAAGTATAGACGAATCGAATACTTAATTCTGTTCTCCGTGAAAGCTGGTCGCGCAGGCGTTACGTAATCACGCAGGTGATAGTCACTTCCTGTTATATCGCTAACATTAATTTTACGACTTTAATGCAGGTTAAACAGGTAAAAACTCTTAAAGAAGTACCAGGAATCATCTCAGAGAAAGAAGGGGCGTATGCGCCCGAAATTCGGGCGCGGAGGGAAACTCAGGCGGTCGTTTTAATAATATTGACGATCAGCCCGTCATCTTCCAGTTTATTACGGTGCGCATCGCTCAACCGTTCATCGGTAATCACGCGGCTAAAGCGTGACACGGGGCCCATCGTGTAAGGGTGAACGGCGCCAAATTTAGAGCTGTCGGTCAGCACAATGGCTTCACACTCTTTTTCAAGCACGGCATTCACCACGTCGGAGCGCATCATATCCCGGCCGGTAAAACCTGTCTCCGGCTGCCAGCCGTCAATCCCGATAAAGGCCTTGCTGAAATGAACCTGCTGAACATACTGACGGGTCAGTGGGCCTACCATGCTTTCACTTTTTTTCTGGTAAATACCGCCGAGCAGAATCACCTCACAGCGCGTCTCTTTGAGCAAGTGCGCGATATAGCTGCTGACGGTGATGATGGTAACGTCTTTTTGATCGGCAAGCGTGCGCGCCAGAAGGGCATTGCTGCTGCCGTTTTCAATAAAGACGGTCTCGCCGTTGTTCACCAGGGACGCGGCAAATTCCGCCAGTTCACGTTTGAGCGCGTAGTTATTCATCATGCGCGTCTCTACGTCATCACTGTCCAGCGGGACAGCATATCCGTGCGCGCGACGCAGGTAGCTCTGTTTTTCCAGCAGATTAAGATCCTGACGGATGGTGACTTCAGAAACGCCAGTGGTTTTAGCGAGGTCGACTACGCTTACGCGTCCCTGATCGATGACCATCTGCAAAATGAGTTGTTGTCGGGAATTCATAGCATCCATTTAATAAAGCGAAACGAGGTCGGAGACGGTGGGATTAAACTTCCCACGGCGCTTTTGGCTGTCTGTTTTCTGGCGCATTGTCAGCACCATTCTGAGCAAGAAGTTCAGACTTCAGGATCTCGAGATTACGGATAGCAGAGTGATAATCGCCCGCCACCAGGATATCCAGCACGGTATCAATTCGTTGTGCTACAGCTTGTGCGTCAATAGTCGACATAATCTCACCCCAGGCGCGAAAAGTTAATATTTTCAATGATGCAGAAATTAGGATCAAAAGAGAAGGGAAAAAATGCAATAACTAAATTACATAAACGTAAGTGATAAATTTATTCCCCCTCATGCAGCAGGCTTAATGACTGGATTAGTCTAAAACTGCGCGCAAGGCGCTTTTTTATAAGAGGAATTAGACTATGACAGTTATCAATCAGCCTACCTGCACACTGTTTACCGATACTGAACGGTTCACGCAGCTGTCAGGATATTACGAGGCGGAGCGTCACACGGTCTGGATGATGCTGCGGGCTCAGCCACGTCCTTGCTTTAACCATGCGTTAATAGAGGAGATCATGAACTTTTCATGGCTGGTTCGCCAGTCTGGGTTTGCGGTTGATTTTTGGGTAACCGGATCGCTGGTTCCCGAGATGTACAATACGGGCGGAGATTTACAGTTCTTCGTCGAGTGTATTCAGAACGGACGTCGGGAAGCGTTACGGGCGTACGCTCGCGCCTGCGTTGATTGCGTCCATGCGGCCTCACGGGGGTTTGATACGGGAGCCATCACTCTGGCAATGGTAGAAGGCAGTGCGTTAGGGGGCGGGTTTGAGGCCGCTCTGGCGCACCATTTCGTCCTGGCTCAGCGCGATGCCCGTTTAGGTTTCCCGGAGATTGCCTTCAACCTGTTTCCGGGTATGGGAGGATATTCCCTGGTTGCACGCCGTTCAGGCATGAAGCTGGCGGAGGAACTCATCTACAAAGGGGAATCCCATACGGCTGAATGGTACGAACAGCACGGGCTGGTGGATGTCCTGTTTGAACCGGGACAAAGCTATGTCTCCACCCGAACCTTCATCGATACGCTGCGGCCAAAACTGAATGGCGTAAGGGCGATGCTGCGCGCCCGTACGCGCGTTCTGCAATTGCCTCGCAGTGAACTGATGGACATCACGGAAGACTGGGTTGATACCGCTTTCTGCCTGGAGCCGAAAGATATCGCCTACATGGAGCGTCTGGTCACGCTGCAAAACCGCCATCACGCGGCGGGCCTGCGTAAAGCCAGTTAACGTTGATTTCGCGCTTGATATCGTTTTAGCCATCGCTCGAATGCGGCAGCGGGCATCGGCTTAGCAAACAGAAAACCCTGCCGTTCGTTGACGCCGTTCTTGGTCAGAAAGGCGTCTTCTTTTGCATTCTCCACACCCTCGGCAATCACCTGCAGATTTAACGCCTGCGCCACCGCGACGATAGCGCGCACCAGTGACTGGGAAATAGACTGCTTATGAATATCCCTGACGAAAGATTGATCGAGCTTAATGGCGTCGATAGGGAAGCGGGCCAGCTGAGAAAGGGAAGAGTAGCCGGTGCCAAAATCATCCAGATGAATTTGCGCCCCGAGTCGGCTGAACTGCTGGATCACGGACAGCGCCAGCTCTTCATTTTCGATAAGACAGCTTTCGGTCAACTCGACGTCGACCGGGCAGTATTCAAAATTCAGATCCTTCAGCGCCTGCTTTAAGTCGCTGAAGATGGTCTGGTCGGCCAGCTGGCGTGCAGAGACGTTCACCGCCACGCGCAGGTTTATTCCCTTATCGCGCCATTTTGCCACCTGGCGAACCACATCGAGCATCACCCAGCGGCCCAGCGGCACAATCAACCCCGACTCCTCGGCATAAGAGATAAACTCCAGCGGCGGGATCAGGCCGCGTTCTGGCGATTGCCAGCGTACCAGCGCTTCAAGGCTTCTGACTTCTCCACGCCAGGTTATTTTCGGCTGATAGTGGATCAGAAGCTGATCGTTATCCAGGGCCTTGCGCAGGTTGGTATCCAGCCAGAGATACTCAAACACGCGCTGGTTCATCTCGGGTGAGAAGACGCAGAACTTGCCCCGGCCGTTCTCTTTGGCGGTGTACATGGCGGTATCGGCGTTACGAATAACGCTTTCCCGGTCGTTCCCGTGCTGCGGGGCGAGGGCGATACCCAGAGAGCAGCCGGTATAAATCTCAATCAGACCAATTCGGAACGGCTGGCGCAGACGGGTTAAAATGCGCGACGCCATCGCCTCCAGAGAGCCCTGAGAGGTATTGGTGGCCATGACGATAAACTCATCGCCACCAAGACGCGCCAGCACCTGTTCTTCATCCAGACAGCTCAAGATGGCGAGGGCGACAGCCTGCAACAGCTGATCGCCAAACATATGCCCGTAAGCGTCGTTGACCTTTTTAAAGTTATCCAGATCGAGATACACCACGCCCACCTGCGTGTCGCCGCGGTTGTCGATAGCGTCAGAAATCAGATCGTGGATCGCATTGCGGTTGGGCAGGCCGGTGATGGTATCGGTATTGGCCAGCACGCGCAGCCGCTCCTGAGCGCGGCGCTCCTCGGTAATATCTGTCCCGGAACAGATAAGGAAAATTTCATTTTTACCGCTGCCGCTGTGCACGAATTTGTTTCTGAACAGAAACAGCCGCTGCCCTTTACGCGTTTTGATCCAGCGTTCAACTTCGTAGGAGCTGCCGTTGCGAAAAAAACCGGTAATATTGCGCTTTGAGGCTGCCGCTTCGCTGCGGCTCATAAACAGCTTAAACACGTTCTGCCCAATCACTTCTTGCTCTTTCAGGCCGGTGTACTCTTCGCTAAGCCGGTTAAAACGCTGAATATTGCCGTGCTGATCGAGAATAACAATGACGGAGTTGGCCTCAGAGACAACCTGCTCCGCGAAAGAGAGCCCCTGAGCCAGATCGCGCGCCACGGAGGGCGTATCGTTCCAGGCGGAAGCGGTGCCTGCCCACTCGTTGCGGGTGATTTTACGGCCTACAAGATGAACCGGGACATCTTCTCCGTACAGGGAGAGCGACATGGAAATGCTGGAGGTAATAACGGTTAAATGACGGATGAGATCGGCCTGTTCATCGTCCAGCGCCACGACCTGAGTGACATCGGCATTTTCGCTGGTGGAAAGGTGCAGAGCGTTGCTGTCAGCTGACAGGCGCCACCACGGGCTGTGAGTCCCCATGTAGCGAAACAGCAAATTCTGCTCCAGATCGTCCATCATGTTTTCTCCCGCAGCTGTTCATTAGCGCACAAATTATTCATTTGCTGTCGACTTTTCCGTTGAGAAACAGCGGCAAAACCGAAGTGAACCTGTTGTTTTTCCCTGCTTTCTTATAATAAAACGAGTCAGGTTAAAAAGGATACTGAGCGTATAGAAATTCACGTAACCGAATATAACAACACTCTTTTACTGTAGATAATTATGGCGGTTTTGGGCGAAGGGATACTGAAAATAGTAAGGAAAAATAATGATTTTGTGGCGGGGATAAAAAGAAAAATTGTCGGCCCTTCCGGAAAGGAAACGGCCGACAATTGAACCGGTTATCAGGCGACAGGGCGCGCGATAATACTGCGGGTTTCCATGCGAACTTCGGCGATAGTAACGTCAATCACGTCGGTGACTTTGTAAACTGTTTCACCTTTAATTTGCACGGTACCGTTTTCCTGGCTACAGACCATTTCGTCACGAACCGCGTGCAGGAACGGCGCAGGAATAAACGCGACAGCACCGTTATCGACCAGACGGACGCGCATCCCCCCGCGGCTGATATCGATGATCTCTGCGGCGAAACGGGTGTCCGTACCGGCTTTATCCTGCAGGAAACGTGCGTACAGCCAGTCACCAACGTCACGCTCGGCCATGCGGTTCAGACGGCGACGATCGGCCATCTGCAGCGTGGTGTCCTCCTGAGGACGGGCAATGGTTTCACCTTTGATAATCGCTTTCAGCAGACGGTGGTTAACCATATCGCCATACTTACGGATCGGCGATGTCCAGGTGGCGTAAGCTTCGAGGCCAAGGCCAAAGTGCGGGCCAGGCTCGGTGCTGATTTCCGCGAAGGACTGGAAGCGACGAATGCGGCTGTCCAGGAAGCCCGACGGCTGCGCGTCCAGCTCGCGGCGAAGCTTGCAGAAGCCCGGCAGCGTCAGCACTTCTTCCGGATCAACGTGCACATCGTGATTTTTCAGCAGGGCCGCCAGCGCTTCGGTATTCGCCGGATCAAACCCAGTGTGGACGTTGTAAATGCCAAAGCCCAGTTTGTCGCGCAGCACGCGTGCGGCACAGATGTTGGCGGAAATCATCGCCTCTTCAACGATGCGGTTCGCAATGCGTCGCGGTTCGGCCACGATGTCCAGCACTTCGCCTTTCTCGCCCAGAACAAAGCGATAATCCGGGCGGTCTTTGAACACCAGCGCATGGGTTTTACGCCACTCGCCGCGGTTGAGGCAGATGCGATGCAGCAGACGGATTTGCGCGGCAATGGCGTCTGATTCAGGTTTCCAGCTACCGGTATTTTCAAGCCAGTCGGAGACGTTATCGTAGGCCAGCTTGGCTTTCGATTCGATGGTGGCGGCAAAGAACTCGATATCGTCTTCAATCGCGCCATCTGCGGCGATAGTCATGCGGCAGGCAAGGACCGGGCGCACTTCATTTGGACGCAGCGAGCAGAGATCGTCTGACAATTCGCGCGGCAGCATCGGAATATTGAAGCCCGGCAGGTAGTTGGTGAACGCACGGATTTTCGCCGCGTCATCCAGCTTGCTGCCTTCGGCAATCCAGGCGGTTGGATCGGCAATGGCGACGGTCAGATGCAGTTTGCCATCGGCGCTCTCTTCAGCGTACAGCGCGTCATCCATATCTTCCGTGCTGGCGCTGTCGATGGTGACAAACTCCAGCGCGGTGAGATCGCGGCGCGTCAAACCTTCGTCCTGCATCTCGGTCGCTACGCCGTTCGGCGCTTCTTTTTCAAGATTGTGGCGTGCCAGCGTGACCCACCATGGTACGAAATGGTCGGCGCCAAAGGTGATGAACTGGGTCAGCTCAGCATAAAAACCGCGATCGCCTTTCAGAGGATGACGGCGCATTTCTGCTACGGCCCAGTCACCATCTTTAAAATCATGCTCAACGCCACGGGCGGCGCGGCAGGGAATGGCATCTTTCAGCAGGGGATGATCCGGCACGATAGCAAGACGATCGTCTTTTCTCTGCACCTTGCCCACAAAACGGGTCAGGAACGGTTCGATCAGTTCTTCCGGCTCGGCAGACTCGCGGTCCTTCTCGGTATGAATGACGGCCATGACGCGATCGCCATGCATCACTTTCTTCATCTGCGGAGGCGGAATGAAGTAGCTTTTCTGCGCGTCAACCTCAAGGAAGCCAAAGCCCTTTTCCGTGGCTTTTACGACCCCTTCTGCACGCGGCGTCTGGGAATGCAGTTGCTGTTTAAGCTGCGCTAGCAGCGGGTTGTCCTGAAACATAATGTTCTATTTTCGTAGCCATTGAGCGGCTGACAGTTTTACGCGATTCTCACTGTCTCAGCAAGCGCTCTTTGGGTAATTAGTATGGTTATTCCTCTTTACCAAACGCGACTTTCAGACGATTGAGCCAGCCATCAAACGCGCTGCGGGTAAGCAGCGTGATGGCATGTTCGCCGGGGAGTCCCTGATCCGTGAGCGGGGTAAACTGCGCGGCGCTGAAGCGGTCCGGAGAGCGCGTCAGCAGTTCGACCGCCGCCGAAAGTGCGGGGGACGTCAGCGGGATCGCTTCGCGGGTGTTTAACAGGATTTCTCCGGTCAGGTCGAGCAGCGAAGGCTCATGGCAAAGGACCGGCGTCAGCGCCTCCAGCGCGGGTTCTGCCTGCCAGCGGGACAGCGACTCAAGCTGATGCGCACTCGCATAGCGCAGCTCGACGACGGGCAACAGCGGCACCCAGGCGGCGTGGCTCGCGGGCAGCGTGTGCGGCTGAATATGATGGCCTGGCAACCAGCGAACGGGGTGTCCTAACAGCGCCTGAAAAACCGCGACCACGCGCGCCTGAAAACCGATAAACCCGATAATCTGGTTAATCACCACAATGTCATAGATTGACAGGCCAACCTCATCAAGCTGGTTTTGCGCTTTATCATCAATCACATCAGGAGAGCTGGCGAGCTGGCGGGCATACTGCGTAATTTGCGCCAGACGTCGGTTGCTTTCGCGCGAGGAGTCCGGGCCGGGAAGCGGGGCGAGGAGGGCGGCGTAATGGTTACAAAGCCGCTGAACGCCACAGGCCTGGGCGACCGTTAGCGCGGTGCTGAGCCGATCGTAGGCGCTGAGCGTATGCAGGCGGTTCACGGGAATCGAGAGCGGAAACAGCTGGTGGCACAAGGCTCTGGCAGGGGTAAGCCAGCCAGAACAGGCGGCGACAATCTCATCAGGCAGGGCTAAATCGAGCAAAAAACGATCGTCGACGTTAGCGGCTTCGGGCACCAGAGGCAGAACATCTGTCTGCGCGTGGTTCGACTGGGTCTCGTGATACCAGTGGCCTTTGCCGGAAAAACGGCGTTGTTCCATGTGCGTTCCTTGATCTCAAAATGGCGATCAATATCCTGGCGTAAGTCAGATAAAGGGAAAAATATTGTTAGGTGATAACAAATAGCAGAACGGAATAACGAAGGGGTGGTGCGGGGGGAAAACTCTCTTCCCGTGCGGGAAGAGAGTCACAGCTTATTTAATTTCCAGCTCGTTCATTGCAGCGATGTTGAAGCCGCCGTCAACGTGAACCACTTCACCGGAGATACCAGCGGAAAGGTCAGAGCACAGGAATGCTGCAGAGTTACCCACATCTTCAATGGTAACGGTACGACGAATTGGGGTAACCGCTTCGCAGTGTGCCAGCATTTTACGGAAATCTTTAATACCGGAAGCTGCCAGGGTGCGGATAGGACCTGCAGAGATGGCGTTAACGCGCACGCCTTCAGGACCCATTGCGTTCGCCATGTAGCGTACGTTGGCTTCCAGAGAGGCTTTCGCCAGGCCCATAACGTTGTAGTTAGGGATAGCACGCTCAGCGCCCAGATAGGACAGGGTCAGCAGGGCTGCGCCCGGGTTCAGCATCGCGCGGCAGGATTTCGCCATCGCAACGAAGCTGTAGGAGCTGATGTCGTGAGCGATTTTGAAGCCATCACGGGTAACCGCGTTCACGTAGTCGCCGTCCAGCTGGTCGCCAGGAGCGAAGCCAATGGAGTGAACGAAACCGTCGAATTTCGGCCATGCTTTTGCCAGTTCAGCAAACATGCCGTCGATGCTTTCGTCTTGTGCAACGTCACATTCCAGAACGATGCTGGAACCCAGCTGCGCGGCAAACTCTTCAACACGGCCTTTCAGCTTGTCGTTCTGGTAGGTGAACGCCAGCTCAGCGCCTTCGCGATGCATTGCCTGTGCGATGCCGTATGCGATGGACAGTTTGCTGGCAACGCCAGTCACCAGAATGCGCTTACCGGAAAGAAAACCCATAGCTTTAATCCTTATATTCATTGCTAATTTTGCCTTGTAATTCATAGCGTTACAGGCAGTATTTCAAAATCATTCGAAATTAGCTCGAAATTATAGCCCACTCACAGCCCCTTGTGTCACGATATTTCTCGCTCTTCTCCGAAGACGCCTGCCCCGAAGAATGCGCCGCGGACTCGCGGGGGCTCAAAATTTCAGCATTCGTCCAGTATATCACCCGGCAACAGGTTCACCTCATCCAACCAGCGAGGAAGCGCGATCCCGCGAGGGTATTCACGCTTTCCTGAGATTGTCGATGAAGCGCGCGATGACGATAAAGAAAACCGGTACGAAGAAAATGGCGAGAAGCGTACCGCTAATCATGCCGCCAAATACGCCGGTACCGATGGCATGCTGCGTACTGTCGCTCGCACCATTGGCCAGCATCAACGGAACAACCCCTAAGGTGAAGGCTAACGACGTCATCAGAATAGGGCGCAGACGCTGGCCGGCGGCATGAATGGTTGCCGCCAGCAGGGGCTGCCCCTGGCGATGGAGCTGCCTCGCAAATTCAACAATCAGAATGGCGTTCTTGGCCGACAGGCCGATAAGCGTAATCAGGCCGACCTTGAAGAAAACGTCATTCGTCATGCCGGCAACGGACACCGCGATCACCGCGCCGATAAGACCCAGCGGAACGACCAGCATGACCGCAAATGGAATAGACCAGCTCTCATACAGGGCGGCTAGCACCATAAACACGACCAGTATCGACAGGACGATAAGGCCCGGAAGCTGAGATTCCGATTTTCTCTCCTGCAATGAACTGCCTGCCCACTCGCCAGCCATGCCCTGAGGTAAATCTCTGGACAAACTCTCCATAACCTTCATTGCGGTGCCGCTGGACTCTCCCGGCGCCGCATTTCCGGTAATGCGAATAGCCGAATATCCCTGATAACGCGTCAACTGCTGGGGCGCAACGTGCCAGGAAAGCGTGGCAAACGTCGATACCGGCACCATCTGTCCCATCCGGTTTTTCACTGATAATGTCAGTATCTGCTCAGGCTGCATTCGGTAGGGCGCATCGGCCTGAATGATCACCTGCTGAACGCGGCCGTTGTTCGTATAGTCGTTGACATAATTTGAGCCCAGGGTGACGGAGAGCGTCTGGTTGATTTCATCAAACGAGACGCCCATCGCTTCCGCCTTTTCTCTGTCCACCTGGAGCGCGAGGCTTGTTCCTTCCGGCAGACCGTCTATATACACTTCACTCAGTTCAGGGCGCTGGTTGGCCTGCAGGACCAGCGCGTCGGCAGCGCGCTTTAACGCCTCGTAGCCCAGTCCCGCTCTGTCCTGCACGTACCAGGTGAAGCCCGACGAGGTGCCCATATCCGAAATGGCCGGCGGGAGCAGGCTCATCGTGACGGCATCAGAGACGTTTGCCATGCTGGCCTGTATCCGGTCGGCTTCCCCCTGGGCCGTCGAGCCCTGCCGATCTTTCCAGTCCTTCAGCGTGGTGAAGGCCATAGCCGAGTTTGGTCCTGAACCTGAAAATCCAAACCCCAGGATCATAATGTTGCTTTCAATATCCGGCCGGGTCGCAATTTCCTCTTCAAATTTTTTAACCACGTTGAGGGTACGCTGCATCGTGGCATCAGAAGGCAGCTGGATTGAGGACATAAAGTAGCCCTGATCTTCATCCGGCAGAAAGGACGACGGTAGCGAAGACAATCCCAAAAACAGCGCAGCACAAAGCGCAGCGTACAGGAGCAGCATACGCCCGGTTCGCTTCAGAACGGCACCCAGCCCGGCTTCGTAACTGGCGGTGAGCGAACGAAAGCGCGCGTTAAACCCGACCGCGAACCTTCCGCCTCCGCTCTTTCCTGCCTTGTGCGGCTTGAGTAACGTTGCGCACAGGGCAGGCGTCAGCGTCAGGGCAAGAAACGCGGACAGCAGTATGGAAACCGCCATGGAAATACAAAATTGTCGGTAGATAATCCCGACGGATCCTTCCGCAAACCCCATGGGGATAAATACGGCGGTCAGCACCAGCGTGATGCCAATAATCGCCGGGGTGATTTCCTGCATGGCTTGCCGCGTGGCGTCACGCGGGGACAGGCTGTTTTCCTCCATCAGTCGTTCAACGTTCTCCACGACCACAATGGCATCATCAACGATAATCCCTATTGCCAGCACCATGCCGAACATCGTCAGAATATTGATGGAGTAGCCGCTCAATAGCATCACGGTGAAGGTGCCAAGAAGTGCGACGGGAGCAACAATCGCCGGGATAAGCGTACAGCGTATCTTGTGCAGAAACAGCAGCATAACCAGGAAGACCAGGACCATCGCTTCTACAAATGTCTGAACGACCTTCATGATAGAAAGTTTCACGAACGGCGCGGTGTCGAAGGGGATCGTAAACGCCATTCCTTCGGGTAACACCCGGGAAAGTTCGTCGATGCGCGCCCGTACGCCGGAAGCCGTGCTCATCGCATTCGCGCCAGGCGAGAGCTGGATTGCTGCCGCCGTTGCGGGCACGCCATTTTCACGGATGCCAAAGGCGTAGCTTTGCAGGCCAGATTCAATCCGCGCAATGTCGGACAGTTTCAGGCGGGCACCGGATGCGTCAGATTTCAGGGTGATATTTCTGAACGCCTCTACCGAGGAGAGCTGTCCCTTCACGGTGATGGGATACGTCACCCCTTGTCCTGCAGAGGCTGGCTCATCTCCCGTTTTGCCGGGCGAAACCAGGGCATTTTGCTGGCCAACGGCGGTAAGAACATCGCTTACCGAAAGCCCGTAGCCGTGGAGCTTCATGGGATCCAGCCAAATGCGCAGCGCTTTTTCGCCGCCAAACAGCTGAACTTTCCCTACGCCGGGCACGCGACGAAGCTCGTCACTGATGTTTCTGGCAAAATAGTCGCTTAAATCGGCTTCCTCAAATTGACCCGTCGCCGACTTCAGCCCCACCATCATTAAAAAGCCAGAGTTAGCGGCCTCGACGTTGATGCCGTTTTGCCTTACCGCCTGAGGCAGACGAGGCTCGACGATCTTAATCTGATTCTGCAGATCCATCTGCGCCAGCTTGATGTCCGTGCCCGGTTTAAAGGTGACGGTAATCGATGCCGAACCGGTTGTGTCACTGGATGATTCAAAGTAGAGCAAATTATCTACGCCGGAGATTTCGCGCTCGATTAACGATACCACCGACGTGTTCATGATATCGGGGCTGGCCCCCGGGTAACTGACGGAAATAATGATTCCAGGCGGCGCCACCGCCGGATACTGCGCAACCGGCAAACGGGGAATAGACAGGAGCCCTGCCAGAACGATAAAAAGCGCTACAACCCAGGCGAAAACGGGGCGTTCAATAAAAAAATGCGGCATTAAATTAACGTCCGGTTACGTGAATTTCATCATCAGTGGATACGCGCTTGCCGATATCCCTGAGCTGCGAAAATTTCTCCAGAAGCTGCGGCGCGTCATCGAGGCTCGTCGCGAACATCCACATGTAGGTCATCACCGAGTAAATATGTCCGGCGGTGATGCCGGTTGAGCGCGTCATCCAGACGATGGTCAGCGTAAAAAGCGCGGCAACAAGCACGCCGACCCACAAATAGCCCCACGCCTCGCGGTCAGATAATGCGATACGCAAACGCGCCAGCGTGGAGTAATGGCGGTGAAGGGTAGCCGTGCCCGCCTTATGGACATAATCCACTTCTTTTTCCAGCCGATTATTCAGGCGCATGAACAGCCATTCATTTTTACGGGCATATCCTGAGACAAATCCGAGCAGGATAAATACAATCGCAAAGCACATGACGCCGGCCCAAAATTCAATAAACAGCAACATGATTGCGGCACCAAAAAGTGAGCTAAGCGAGGTAATAAGCAGGGGAAGGTGCATTTCAAAGAAATCCACATATTCGCGCGAGAGCGTTACCCTGGCGGCGATCGCCGAATGGTTGAGCTGGTATTTGCGCTGTGCCAGGACGACGGAAACCGCGAGTCCGGCATAAATGCGTGCAAACGTGCGCGTGTCTACGCTTCGTCTGGCCGCTCCGATGAACCACATGCAAAGCACCATCAGGCCATACAGCGCGGCGTTAAGCGTTTCACCGGCGAGGATGGCATTTATCGCGATGCCAGCCAGAACGGGATAAAGTAAAAACGTTACGTTTTCGGCCACCACCAGGAAAAAAGTGACAACCAGTTTTTTCCGGTGCCGTATCGCGAGTTTTTTTAGCGAGTGCATCACTCCGGCAGGTTCAGAAGAACGAAGATTATTACGGTTCATCATTATGGATAAGTTTTATCAGATTCTTAGGTGAGTTATTTTTGTGCAAAATAGCGTGAGGGAGAGTCTACCGCGCGCCTGTTTAGCGGAAATGGGCGGTTTGTGGAGGCTATGTGGAGCAACGGCTCAAATCATTCTCATAATAAGGTACAGCGGGGCTCCACCAAAAAAAATGATCAAATAACACTCGTAGTAAAAGACCAGATCCTCGATATCGGGCATCGCGTTTAACAGCACGGTGAACGTAATAATGAGATAAACAAAAATCACCAACAGCCAGAAGGCGACGACGAGTAGCTCAGTCAACGCGCCGGCTTTATTCTGGATTATCAGAGAGACAACCGATAATGCGATGCAGCCATAGATAATGGGTGAAGAGAGCAGCGTAGAGGCGACTTTTTCATCCATTTTGTGTACCAGCATCAGCCAGGTATAAAGTAATCCCCAGGACAGCAGCAGGAACAGGGAATATATGCCCAGCTTTTTAGGGGAGAAATATTTAGAAAGTTCCATGTTCATTATTTCAGCCAACTTCATAAAGTCTTTAAGTAACAGGGATAATGTGCAACGCTAAATGTAAAAAGAGTTTTGTCTCAATAGCGATTTTGAACGGGCATTGTCGAGTCATTATTGACGGAATGTGTAGGCTGTATGGAGAAATAACCGGGCAGGTAAATCAGCCGGGAAATTTTCTTAGCTACGGCACTTTTTCCCGTAGGCTGTGTCTTATTGTGCTAAAGATATCTGATAGCGAGCTCAAAGGGATTTCACCCGCGGAGATAAAATGCACAAAAATACGCTGATCCTTGTTGTTGAAGATGAAGACGAAATCGCCGATATACTGATGAGCTACCTGGAGCGTTCGGGAATGAAAACGCTCCGAGCCAGGCAGGGCGAACAGGCCATAGCGCTCAATCGCCTCCATAAACCGGATCTCATATTGCTGGACATTCACCTGCCCGTATGTGACGGCTGGAGCGTACTTACCACGCTTCGTCAGGAAAGCGCTGTCCCCGTCATCATGGTTTCCGCTCTCGATCAGGATGTCGATAAGCTCATGGGGCTGAGGCTGGGCGCGGATGATTACGTGATCAAACCCTTCAACCCTTCTGAAGTTGTCGCCCGGGTTGAGGCGGTGCTGCGCAGGACAAAACCCGCGCTTCAGCAGGCGGGTTCCCAGCCGCTCAGAACGCCATTTATTACGGTCTATCCGGATGACTTCTACGTGGAAGTCACCGTGGGCGCAGAGGTTGTCTCCCCGGTATTAACGACGACCGAATTTAAATTGCTCACATACCTGGTGAGATATCCGCGAAAGGTCTGCTCCCGCGAAGAGCTGCTCAACGCGTGTCTGCCGGAAGGGGATACGCTCGACAGAACGGTCGACAGCCATATGAGCAAGTTGCGTAAAAAACTGGAGCTTGCCGGCCTCTATGGTGTTCCCGAGAGCATCAGAGGCATGGGCTACCGGCTTGGGGAAAAGAAATGAACAAAGAGTCTGTTCTGAGCCGTCAGATCTTAACGTATATGCTGTTGCTGACGTTTACGATCATTGCCATCGCCATACTCGGCTCCTGGTTTTTTTACTCCTTTATTCTGGATCACCTCCCGGGCGGCCCTGCTGCGGGCGATGACGAGCAGATGACGATGTGGGACTGGGTATGGATTGGGACCGCGACTACGATCAGTATGATTATTGCCCTCTTTTTCACGGTCAAACTGTCATCGCGGATCCTCACCCCGCTAAACGCGGTAGCGTCCAGCCTGAAAAAGATTTCTCAGGGCGATCTGGACGCCCGGGCATTCTGCGCCAGTTCCCGGCTGGGTGAGATCAATCACCTGGTGACGGATTTCAATGAAATGGCGGAAAAACTACAGACGCTGGATATTCAGAGGAAATCCTGGAATGCCGCTATTGCGCATGAGCTGAGAACCCCTGTCACGATCTTACGCGGACGGCTTCAGGGGTTGGTTGACGGCGTTTTTACCCCGGATCCGGTGCTGTTTAATAATCTTCTCAAACAGACGGAAGGGTTAACCCGCCTGATTGAAGATCTCCGGGTTATCAGTTCGGATGGCGGGGCGGGATACACGTTATGCCAGTCAAGAACGGATCTAAAAGGGACAATACAGAACGCACTCGATACGTTCATGCCCGAGTTCAGCCGTAATGCTTTTACCGTCAATACAGACCTGAGGGAGCAGCAGTGCGTATTCGATCCATTGCGCATCAATCAGTGTTTGACCGTTTTATTTGATAATGCCTTACACTATTCAACCTCGCGCACGCTCATCGTGAAAAATGGCGTTTCTGATAAAGGCAATTTTATCCTTATTCAGGACGGGGGACCGGGCATCCCCAGAGAGTTTCATGATTTCCTGTTTCAGCCCTTTCAGCGCGATAATGGCGCCAGACATGTGAACCCGGAAGGCTGTGGTTTGGGCTTGTCGGTGGTAAAAGCCATCATGCTGGCTCATGGTGGCGATGTTACCTATACCTTATCGACGCAAAACCACTCGATATTTAAACTCACCTGGCCCGACTCGTGAGCTTCAGCGGCAGGTCAAATGTGCCTGCCGGCGATAAATGCCATATTTTTCCTAACTTAGCATCCCACTCCTGCGGGGTAATCGTCAGCTTACCGCGTCTCGGGCTTAAGGTTATTTCGCTGAAATAGATTTCATCTTTTTTTAGCATAAGGTCAACGCGGCAGTAGTCAATTCCATCCGCCAGCTCCTGGGAGGCCAACAAAGCCTGGCGGAATAAGAGCGGTTCGCCTGGTTCTGCTGAAGTATTTGGATATTCCATCCGGAAGGGTTGTAAGTTCCAGTACCTGTCATAAACGTTGATAAACCCTTTGCCGTTATCATCCGTAAAATCCGCTTCTACATAGTGGGCAACGCCGTGAAAACAATGGATCCTCAGCATTTCGGGCGTTGTGTTCCTGTCAGCATCGTCGAAGAGATCGACAAACGGCTCGCAAAGTATACTCGGCGTAATGTTTTTGTACTGCCATTCGCGCGTGGTGTAGTAAAGATTTTTCTTTAACGCGAGGCTCAGCTTTTTACACGCTTCTTTTTCATTAAATTGCGCTTTGTTTGTACATATTATTGTGCTGCCGCTGTCATGGTTGCACTTAAGGACGAATTTGTCAGGAAGAACTGAAAAATCAATCTGCGACGGCCTGGTATAAACGCCGATTAATGGCACCGTTTTCACGCGCGTTGTTCTGGAGGAAACGTATGCCCGAACGGCGAGTTTATCGGCAAGCATCGTGTAGAAGTTATTATGGTCATAGACCAGTCGATGACATATTTTTTCACTCAACGTCGTGGGCGAGTTAATGTCAGGGGTTTCCCCGGTTGTTCTCTTAAGCCTCACGGTATGAAAATGCAGGTCCGTCATTAAAAATGAGCGGCATTTTCTGATGAGATACTCTGTGTATTTTAAAATGTAAGTGGCGGTGTTCATTTCTTCTCCTCCGTAATGTCCGGATATTCTGGAGAAGAACTGTTGATTGATATTGCTTAAAATATGGAGCAGGGATGGAGACGAAAAATTAAAGGATTAAGTAGCGCACGCAGGCTATTTAATCCTTAATTTAGTGGGGCAATTTGTGTTGAGCGTCGCGCTTAGCGGTCTTTTCTCCACGCATCGGCGGTCAATGCTTCACCAAAATGACCGGCAATCAGTCGTTTTGTCAGCTCATGAAGCGGGGAGGCCATCACATCCGCCGTGCTGCCGCGCTCGACAACTTCGCCCTGGTGCATGACCATCACCTGATCGCTGATGTGCTTCATCATTCCCAGATGCTGGGTGACGTAGATATACGAGATCCCCTGTTTTTCCTGCAATTCCAGCATCAGGTTAATCAGCTGCGAGCGCATCGACATATCCAGCGAGGCAAGCGCTTCATCCGCAATGATCACTTTTGGCCGCAAAATCAACGCACGCGCCAGGCCCAGGCGCTGTTTCTGGCCGGGGGCCAGCATATGCGGGTAGTAGCTTTCGTGATCCGGCAACAGCCCAACCATACGCAGGGTTTCAAATACGCGCTTACGGCGCGCCTCTGGCTCCAGGTCGGTGTTCAGACGCAGCGGAAAATCGAGGATCTGAGAGATGCGCTGGCGCGGGTTAAGCGAGGTCGAGGGATCCTGGAAAATCATGCGGATGCGCTGGCTGCGGAAAGAGTAATCGCCGAACGTCAGAGGATGATCGTCAATCAACACTTCGCCTGCAGTCGGTTCAACCATGCCGGCGAGCATTTTCGCCAGGGTGGATTTCCCGGAACCGTTCTCGCCGATGATCGCCAGGGTCTGTTTTTCACGCAGCGTAAAGCTCAGCGGCTTCACCGCGTCGACAGTTTGACGATGAAACAGCCCCGTGCGGTAGCGAAAGGTCTTACTCAGGTTGCGAACTTCCAGTAAGGTTTCGACCATTTCACTCTCTCTCCATGTTCAGCGGGAAATGACAGGCGTACAGATGATTCTTGGCCCCGGCCAGGCGTGGCGTCTCGATACATTTACGCTGAGCATAGGGGCACCTTGGCCCCAGACGACAGCCTATCGGCAGGGATTCCAGCAGCGGAATCGCCCCCGGCAGGGTATTCAGGCGGCTCTTATGCGGCATCGCGCTGCCAAAATCCGGAATGGCGCGGATAAGCGCCTGCGTATAGGGATGATGCGGCGCGCCGATCAGATCTTCACTCGGCGCGGTTTCGACCGTTTGCCCGCAGTACATGACGTCAATTTTATCCGCCCATTTGCTGAGCATTTGCAGGTCATGGCTGATCAGCAAAATGGTGGTGTTGTTATTCTGGTTGAGACGCGACAGCAGGCGAAAAATTTGCGCCTGCGTGGTGGGTTCCATCGCGTTGGTGGGCTCATCCGCAATCAGCAAACGCGGCTGATTTGCCAGCGCGATGGCAATCATCACTTTCTGACATTCGCCGTCGGTCAGCTCATAGGGGAAGCTGCGCATCGCATCTTTGTGATCTTTAATCCCAACGCGGTGTAAAAGCTCGATGGCGCGGCGCTTGCGCCAGCCAACGCGTTGCCACCAGCGGCCTTTATAGGTCCAGCCGGGAATGTTCTGCATGAGCTGTTTACCCACGCGTTCGGACGGGTCGAGACAGGACTGCGGCTCCTGGAAAATCATCGAGACGTTATGCCCGACAAGCTTTCTCCGCTCGCGGGGGGAGAGACGCAGCAGATCGATATCGTCAAAACGCATACGGTCTGCCGTCACGCGCCAGTTGTCTTTCGCCACGCCGCAGATAGCCTTGGCAATCAGGCTTTTTCCCGAGCCGGATTCCCCCACCAGCCCGCGAATTTCACCCTCCGCAAGGGTGATGCTGATGCGATCGACGGCTTTAACCCAGCCTTCACCGGTTTTGAATTCGATAGTGAGGTTGCGAATATCAAGAAGCGGCATTATTGCACCCCCGCGTTAATTGCACGGCGAATACCGTCGCCCAGCAGGTTGATAAGCAGCACGCTCACCATAATGGCCGCACCCGGCAGCATGACCGTCCACGGTGCCACGTAGATCAACTCCAGCGCGTCGCCGAGCATCGCACCCCATTCGGGCGACGGCAGCTGTGCACCGAGGTCGAGAAAGCCGAGCGCCGCGATGTCCAGGATCGCCATCGACAGGGCGCGGGTGATCTCAGTGACCAGCCCGGCGGCGATGTTGGGCAGCACGGCAAACCACAGAATGTTGAAGGTCGTCGCGCCGTCCAGACGCGCGGCGACGACGTACTCTTTTTCCAGCTCATCATGCACCATGCTGTAAACCGAGCGCACGATGCGGGGCAGGATAGCCAGCCAGACGGCGAACATGGCGTGCGACAGGTGCGGACCGGCAAAGGCAACAACAATGATTGCCAGCAGCAGGGACGGAATCGACAGCAGCGTATCCAGAATGTGGTTAAGGACCGCCGAACGCAGGCCATGGGTGGATCCCGCAAAAATACCGAGCGCCAGCCCGCAGATCGTAGCCGCGAGCGTCACCACAAATGCGCCGCCCACCGTCGGGGCTGCACCGCTCAACAGGCGGCTCAACACGTCACGTCCGAGGTCGTCCGTTCCCAGGAAGAAAGAGACTTCACCGTAGCGCGACCAGGACGGCGGCAGCAGCTGATAGCCAAGGAACTGCTGGTCGATGCCGTACGGCGCAAACCACGAGCCAAAGACGCAAAGCAACACCAGTCC
The DNA here is from genome assembly GCF_019443845.1 of Enterobacter sp. DNB-S2. Lineage (NCBI taxonomy): Bacteria > Pseudomonadati > Pseudomonadota > Gammaproteobacteria > Enterobacterales > Enterobacteriaceae > Enterobacter > Enterobacter sp. DNB-S2. Next base: position 3,144,111 of record NZ_CP050520.1, on the reverse strand, counting down.
GGCGCAGCCGTAAAGGCCGATCATCGCCGTGGTGTCACCATAGAATTTACGCCACACGGTACGCAGCACGCCGGGCGTGCGCTTTTCACTGTATACGCTATCGTAAGGCATACCATTCCTTATGCTTCAATGGGTTAGCCATGGCACCCAGAATATCGGACAACACGTTAACAATAATCACCAGCGAACCAATCACCATCACGCCCGCAGAAATAGCGGCGTAGTCCTGCTGGCGGATGGCGTTAATCAGCCATCGCCCCAGGCCTGGCCAGCTAAAGACCATCTCGGTAATCATCGCCAGCGTCAGCATGGTGGAAAACTGTAATCCCAGACGCGGAATAACCGGCGGCAGCGCGTTGTGCAGGACGTTGCGGCGCAGTATGGTCAGGCGGGACAACCCGCGCGTGGCCGCGGCTTTGACGTAGTTCTGGTCAAACACCTCGATAGTGCTCAGGCGCATCAGGCGGATCACTTCGGTTGTTGGCGCAACCGCCAGCGTCAGTACCGGCAATACCATATGGCGCACGGCGCTGACGATCATCTCATGGCGCCACACCGAATCGGACAGCCACGCATCAATGATGGCAAAACCCGTCACCGTTTTAACCGTATAGAGCAGGTCAAAACGACCTGAAACCGGCAGCCAGCCCATCGTCAGCGAGAAGAACAGCGTCAGCAGCAGCGCCAGCCAGAATACCGGGATGGAGAAGCCGAACAGGGCGAGGGCGCTGATAAACTTATCCTGCCATTTATTGCGATAGATCCCGGCCAGCATGCCCACGGGGATCCCGACCATCAGGGCAAAGCCGAAGGCCAGAATACACAGCTCCATCGTGGCCGGGAAAACCTCTTTCAGCTGCTGAGAAATCAGCTGCCCGTTAATGCTGGACACGCCGAAATCCCAGTGCAGCAGCCCGTTAAACCAGAACAGCCAGGCATCCCACAGCGACGACCCCTGGAGCGGGGCGTGGGGCGTGAAATAGCTCAGGCTGAAGCCGACAAAGTTCAGGAAAAAGAGCGTCACCAGCAGCAAAAGGAGCCGACGTAAGGTAAAAATAATCATGGTTTTTTCACCTCTTGTTCTTTTTCACGCGACACGCCGGCGAACGAGGCGTTGCCGAACGGACTCAGCACCAGGCCTTTAATATCGTAACGATAGGCCTGAAGACGCAGGGAAGAGGCCAGCGGCAGCACCGGCAGTTCCTGGGCAAGGATCTTCTGCGCTTCATCATAGGCGTCGATGCGTGAGGCCAGCTGCTGGGAAGCCAGCGCTTTTTGCAGCACGGCGTCAAACTCCCGGTTACACCAGTGGGCGTAGTTGGTCTGCGAATTTATCGCCGCACAGCTCAGGAGCGGCCGGAAGAAACTGTCCGGATCGTTACTGTCGGTCGCCCAGCCGGTCAGGGTTAAATCATGATTCATGTCCATCAGGCGCGCCTCCTGGAAACGGCCCTCAACCGGTACGATGATCACTTTGACGCCCACCTGCGCCATATCTGCCTGCAGCAGTTCGGCGGTCTTGAGCGGGCTCGGGTTCCACGCCTGGGAGCTGGTTGGCACCCAAAGCTGCAGCGTGAGGTTTTCCGCCCCCAGCGCCTTCAGCTGTTCACGCGCTTTTGCCGGATTGTATTCCGTAATTTTAGCTTCACCGTCATAGGCCCACGAGGCGCGCGGTAAAATTGAGGCGGCGGTTTCCGCCGTGCCGTAGTAGATCGACTGCATCAAACGCTGGTTGTTAATCGCCAGCGCCAGAGCGTGACGTACGGCAGGGTTATTCAACGGCGGCTTATCCGTGTTAAAGGCCAGATAAGCGATATTCATGCCGGGGCGTAACGTCAGGCGCAGGCGCGGATCGTCACGCAAAATGGTGAGCTGGCTGGCCGCGGGCCAGGCGAGCACGTCGCACTCCCCAGTGAGCAGTTTTGACAGACGTCCCGTTCCACCTGAACCGAGATCGACCACCACCTGCGGCATCAGCGGGGGGCCGCGCCAGAAATGCTCATGACGCTGCAGACGAATATATTGTCCGGCGCGGTATTCAGCGAGCTGGAACGGACCGGTGCCGACCGGCTGACGATCGAGCAACTCCTGACGATCTTTTTTCGTCAGGTTCGCCGCGTATTCAGCGGACATGACTGACGCATAGTGGGTCGCCAGGTGCCAGAGGAAGGAGGCATCCGGGCGCGTCAGCGTAAATTCAACCGTCCGGTTGTCCAGCTTGCGCACGCTCTTGACGGTGTCGGCAAACTGCAGGCTGTCGAAATAGGGGAAATTATCCCCGTTAACGTTATGCCACGGGTGGTTGCGGTTAAAGATGCGCTGGAAGGTAAAGACCACGTCATCTGCGTTCAGCCTGCGCGTGGGGGTAAACCACGGCGTGCGCTGAAACGCGACGTCATCGCGCAGGTGAAAACGGTAGGTTGCGCCGTTATCCAGCACTTCCCAGCTTTCCGCCAGCTCAGGCACCAGACGGTAGGTGTATGGGTCAACATCAAGCAGACGGTCGTAAAGCTGCGCGGCCAGGGTATCCACGATCAGGCCGCTGCCCGCTTTTTGCGGGTTGAAGGTATCCACCTGGCCGCTTACGCAATAGACAAAGCCGCTGTCACGAATGTCAGGCTGGGGAGTTTGCCCGGGCGCGGCAAAGGCCAGGCTGCTAAACAGACCGAGTGCTAAAAAGGACGATAAAACCAGACGCATAATTTTTAAGGTTTTTAGGTTCGATCTGCAAAGTGTATCGCACTTACGCCTGCTTCGTAAAAATGTCTGCAGGTAAGTGCTGATATTGTCAGCGCATTTGATGCTTTTTGAGCAATGCCCTCAATTGATGGTAGGTCAGACCCAGCAGTTCAGCCGCCCGTTTCTGGTTATATTTTGCCGACTTCAGGCTTTGCTCCAGCAGCTGTTTCTCCTGATCGTTCTGGAACTGGCGTAAATCAAGGGGGAGAGTAGGGAGATCGCCTGAAGGCGCTGGTGCGGACAGTGGCGCTGCGCTGCGCTGAAAAGGATCGATAATGATATTGTCCAGCTCCGTCTCGCTGCTGCCGTGGCGATAGACGGAGCGCTCCACGACGTTTTTCAGTTCGCGGATATTTCCCGGCCAGTGGTAAGCCAGCAGCGTCTCCTGCGCATAATCGCTGAAGCCGGGGAACAGCGGCAGTCCGAGCTCGCGGCACATCTGAATCGCAAACTGGTCAGCCAGCAGCATGATGTCGCTTCTGCGCTCGCGCAGGGGTGGAAGCTGAACGACGTCAAAGGCCAGGCGGTCAAGCAGGTCGGCACGGAATTTCTCCTCCGCCACCATCTCCGGCAGGTTGGCGTTCGTGGCGCACACCAGGCGTACGTTAACCTGCAGCGGCTGGCTGCCGCCGACGCGCTCCAGCTCGCCGTACTCAATCACGCGCAGCAGTTTTTCCTGCACCAGCATGGGCGCGGTGGCCAGCTCATCCAGAAACAGCGTCCCGCCGTCGGCGCGCTCAAAGCGTCCGGGATGGCGTTTCTGGGCACCGGTAAACGCCCCCGCTTCATGGCCGAAGAGCTCGGTGTCGAGCAGGTTTTCATTCAGCGCCGCGCAGTTAAGGGAAATGAAGGGGCCATCCCAGCGCCCGGAGAGGTAATGCAGACGGTTGGCTATCAGCTCTTTCCCCGTTCCGCGTTCACCGACGATCAGCACCGGTTTATTGAGCGGCGCCAGGCGAGAGACCTGTTCCAGCACTTCGAGAAAGCTGTTTGCTTCGCCGAGTAAATTGTCTTTGTATCCGGGCATGATGAAATTAACCACTCCTTAGCGATATTCACCAGGGAAGAATAGTCTGTTGCTGCGCAAAAATCAATCAGACTCTGTAAAATCAACAAGATAAAAACCTGGCATGATGTTTGTATTATCCGTACAGCAGGGCATAGCCCGATAACAGAACTATGAGGATTTGATTATGGGTATTTTTTCTCGTTTTGCCGACATCGTGAACGCCAACATCAACTCACTGCTTGAGAAAGCGGAAGATCCGCAGAAGCTGGTACGTCTGATGATTCAGGAGATGGAAGACACGCTGGTTGAAGTGCGTTCAACCTCCGCCCGCGCGCTGGCGGAGAAAAAACAGCTTACGCGTCGTATTGAACAGGCAACCGCTCAGCTGAACGAATGGCAGGAAAAAGCGGAGCTGGCGCTGCGTAAAGACAAAGAGGATCTGGCCCGTGCGGCGCTGATCGAAAAACAGAAGCTGGCTGATATGGTCGCGACGCTCGAGCATGAAGTGACGCTGGTGGACGACACGCTCACCCGTATGAAGAAAGAGATTGGTGAGCTTGAAAACAAACTGAGCGAAACCCGCGCGCGTCAGCAGGCGCTGACCCTGCGTCACCAGGCGGCAAGCTCCTCCCGCGACGTGCGTCGTCAGCTGGACAGCGGTAAGCTCGATGAAGCGATGGCGCGTTTTGAATCGTTTGAACGTCGTATCGACCACATGGAAGCGGAAGCCGAAAGCCACGGCATCGGCAAGCAGAAGTCGCTGGATCAACAGTTCGCCGATCTGAAGGCTGATGATGAAATCAGCGAGCAGCTGGCGGCACTGAAAGCCAAAATGAAGCAAGACAACCAATAATAATTCCTGCGGCACCTGAGCGTGCCGCATCATAAGACAAGGAGTACACATGAGCGCGCTTTTTCTGGCCATTCCCCTGACAATTTTCGTGCTGTTCGTTTTGCCGATTTGGCTATGGCTGCACTACAGCAACCGTTCTTCTCGGGGCGAACTCTCCCAGAGTGAACAACAGCGTCTGGTACAGCTCTCCGACGAGGCGAACAAAATGCGCGAACGCATTCAGGCGCTGGAAGCCATCCTGGATGCTGAGCATCCAAACTGGAGGGACCGTTAATGTCTGGACTGAATCTGAACAAAAAGCTGTGGCGTATTCCACAGCAGGGCATGGTGCGCGGCGTTTGTGCCGGGCTGGCTCACTATCTTGATGTCCCGGTCAAGCTGGTCCGCGTGGTCGCGGTGCTATCGATCTTCTTTGGCCTGGCGTTTATTACCCTGGTGGCATATATCGTCCTGTCGTTTGTTCTTGACCCGATGCCCGAAGGAGAACTGGCTGCGGAGGGAGCCCCGACCAGCAGCGATCTTCTCAATGCCGTTGATGAGCAACTCGCCGCCGGTGAGAAGCGGCTACGGGAAATGGAACGCTATGTCACGTCGGATACCTTTACGCTGAGAAGTCGCTTTCGTCAGCTTTAAGAGAGAGATGAGATGAAACAACACTGGCAACAGGCCGGTCAGAAGGTAAAACCCGGCCTGAAAATCGCAGGTAAACTGGTCCTGCTGACCGCGTTACGGTTCGGCCCGGCAGGTGTGGCGGGTTGGGCGATCAAATCCGTTGCCCGCAAACCGGTCAGAATGGTGCTGGCCGTGGCGCTCGAACCACTGCTGCAAAAGGTGGCAAAACGGCTTTCTCGCCGTTACTTATCCCAATAATTCCTGCTGGCGTTAGCCCTTTCCCTGACGGGGGAGGGACTGGCGACGGTTAACCGCATTTCCTCTTTTCCCGGTTCTTTCTTTGCGGCAGCTCACAATATTGCGCTGAGCTGCTTTGCAATCACCTTTTTCTCCTTTCTGGTCCGTTGACAGATATTTTTCATGGGAGTAGATTGCCACTCCGTGGGACCGCTACCATGGAAAATGAAATGAATACAAAAATTAAAGAACTCATTAATCTTGTTTACGGGGAAACGTTTTCTGACGCCCATCTTAATGTGCTGCTGGAAAATATTGGAAATGCCGCTTCTGTTATTACGGAAAAACGTAAAACGGGTTGGGATGAAAAAGACGTTGTCCTGATTACCTATGCCGATCAGTTTTCAGCGAAAGGGGAGAAGGCGCTACCGGTGTTTACACGTTTTTATAACAGGTGGCTTTCTCGTTCTTTTTCTCATGTTCATCTCTTGCCTTTTTATCCATGGTCTTCGGACGACGGGTTTTCGGTTATCGATTATCACGAAGTTGCACCGGAAACCGGAACGTGGCGAGACGTTGCCGAATTAAAACAGTCAGCCAGTTTAATGTTCGATTTCGTATGCAACCATATGTCAGCCAAAAGCAAATGGTTCGCTAATTACCTGAAGCAAATGCCAGGATATGAAGATTTCTTTATTTCTGTCGATCCTGAAACAGACTTATCCGCGGTGACGCGTCCGCGTGCCTTACCGCTTCTTACGCCTTTCACGCTGCATGACGGCAGCGTGCGACACCTGTGGACCACCTTCAGCGAGGACCAGGTCGATCTCAATTTCGCCTCTCCGCAGGTGCTGATCGCGATGGTTGACGTGCTGCTGCATTACCTGATTGAAGGGGCGCGATACATTCGTCTGGATGCGGTGGGATTCATGTGGAAAATACCCGGAACAAACTGCATCCACCTTGAGCAAACTCACCAGCTCATCCAGCTTTTCCGCGCGATTACCGAGGCTGTCGCCCCTGGAACGGTGATTATTACCGAGACGAACGTTCCGCATAAAGATAACGTTGCTTACTTCGGTGACGGCGAAAATGAAGCGCAGATGGTTTATCAGTTCTCTTTGCCCCCGCTGGTGCTGCATGCGGTGCATTCTCAGGACGTCCGGACGCTGAGCCAGTGGGCAGCGTCGCTGACGTTGCCTTCCACGAAAACCACCTGGTTTAACTTCCTGGCCTCGCATGACGGGATTGGTCTGAATCCGTTACGCGGAATTTTACCCGAGTCGGAAATCCTCTCGCTTGTGGAAAAACTTCAGGCTGAAGGGGCGTTGGTTAACTGGAAAAATAACCCGGATGGTACACGCAGTCCTTATGAAATTAATGTGACCTATCTGGATGCTTTAAGTACGCGTGACGGTCTTGATAGCGATCGGATTGCCCGGTTTATTCTGGCGCATGCCGTCCTTTTAAGCTTCCCCGGCGTGCCTGCGGTTTATATCCAGAGCATTCTCGGTTCCCGTAATGATTATGCAGGTGTTGAACGCCTGGGATATAACCGTGCGATTAATCGTGAGAAATACACGGCAGGGCAAATTGATAGCCTGCTTGAAGATAAAAATAGCCTGCGTTCTCAGATCTATTGCTCGTTAAGCCAGTTAATCGCGCTGCGTCGGGCGGAGAAAGCATTCCATCCTGACAGTGAAGCTTATTTCAGTACGTTAGGTAGACATGTTTTAAAAATCGTTCGCGTGGCGGATTGTGGTGAGAAAGTAACGGCGCTGTTTAATTTCAGTGATGGCATTCAAACGGTGGAATCCGATATTCATTCCGGAACGGAGTTGATTTCCGGGAAAGATATTACAGATAAAACGCTGACCCTATATCCATGGCAGGTGTTGTGGATTAAAGAAAACTAAAAAGGACCTTAAAAATGAAAATGCCCAGAATTGTGCTGATTTCAGCACTGGTTTCGTGCGCCTTGTTATCAGGGTGCAAGGACGACAAAAAGTCTGCTGTCACCATTGAGTTTATGCACTCGTCAGTCGAGCAGGAGCGCCAGGCGGTTATCACGAAGCTTATCGAAAAGTTCGAGAAAGAGAACCCCGGCATCACGGTGAAACAGGTGCCGGTAGAAGAGGATGCCTACAACACCAAGGTCATTACGCTCGCCAGAACTGGCGCGCTGCCAGAGGTGATTGAGGTCAGCCATGACTACGCGAAAGTTATGGACAAGGAACAGCTCCTGGATCGCAAAGCTATCGGCGAAGCCATTAAAGCGGTAGGCGAGGACACCTTCTATGACGGCATTTTGCGTGTTGTTCGTACGGAAGACGGTTCTGCCTGGACGGGAGTGCCAGTCAGCGCCTGGCTATCCGGCGTCTGGTATCACAAAGATGCGCTTGCTGCGGCAGGTATCCAGGAGCCGCATAACTGGGAACAGCTGCTGAAAGCCAGCCAGAGGCTCAATGACCCGACCAAAAAACATTACGGCATTGCGCTGCCCACCGCCGAAAGCGTGATGACGGAGCAGGCATTCTCCCAGTTTGCGCTTTCCGGCGGCGCGAACGTTTTTGATGCCAAAGGGAACGTTGACATCGATACCCCTGAAATGGCAAAAGCCCTGGCGTTTTATAAAGATCTGGCCGCGACCACCATGCCGGGTTCAAACGACGTCATGGAGATCAAAGATGCCTTCATGAACGGTTCTGCGCCGATAGCGGTTTACTCCACCTACATCCTTCCGGCGGTATTCCAGGACGGAAACCCTGCCAACCTGGGCTTCGTCGTCCCAACAGAAACCTCTTCTGCCGTTTACGGCATGGTCACGTCGCTGACGATCACCACCGGTCAAACCGAAGATGAGACTCAGGCGGCTGAAAAGTTTGTGACCTGGATGGAGCAGGCTCAAAACGCAACCGACTGGGTCATGATGTCGCCCGGCGCGGCACTGCCGGTGAACAAGCTGGTGGTGGGTACCGATACCTGGAAAAACAACGATGTGATCAAAGCGTTTGGACAACTGCCTTACGAACTGATTGCGCAGTTCCCGAATGTGCAGGTGTTTGGCGCGGTGGGGGACAAAAACTTCACACGCATGGGCGATGTTACCGGGTCCGGCATCATCAGTTCCATGGTGCATAACGTCACGGTGGGGAAAAAAGATCTCAGCAACACGCTTAGTAACAGCCAGAAGCGTCTGACCGATCTGATTTCACAACGATAGGAGCGCTCTGCGGAAGGAAATTATGAAGACGTTGTTTTCTGGTCGTTCAGATATGCCTTTCGCCATGCTGCTGTTGGCCCCCAGCCTGATTTTGCTGGGGGGCCTGGTGGCCTGGCCAATGATTTCCAATATTGAAATCAGTTTCTTACGTCTGCCGCTTAACCCGCGCATTAGCGCTGTGTTTGTCGGGCTGGATAATTACATTCGCATTCTCAGTGATGCAGCATTCTGGCACTCGCTGTGGATGACGTTCTGGTACACCGCGCTGGTGGTGATCGGCAGCACGGGGTTGGGGCTGGCGGTGGCGATCTTCTTTAACCGTGAATTCCGTCTGCGGAAAACGGCACGTTCACTGGTGATTTTGTCCTACGTCACCCCGTCCATTTCGCTGGTTTTTGCATGGAAATACATGTTCAACAACGGCTACGGCATTGTGAACTATCTGGGCGTTGACCTGCTGCATCTGTATGACCAGGCGCCGCTGTGGTTCGACAATCCAGGCAGCAGCTTTGTACTGGTGGTGCTGTTCGCCATCTGGCGCTACTTCCCGTACGCGTTCATTTCGTTCCTCGCGATTTTGCAGACCATTGATAAGTCGCTGTATGAAGCGGCGGAAATGGACGGCGCGAATGCCTGGCAACGTTTTCGAATCGTTACGCTGCCCGCGATTATGCCGGTGCTGGCAACGGTGGTGACGCTCCGCACTATCTGGATGTTCTACATGTTTGCGGATGTCTACCTGTTGACGACCAAGGTCGATATTTTGGGCGTCTACCTCTACAAAACCGCATTCGCTTTCAACGATTTGGGTAAGGCTGCGGCGATCTCTGTCGTGCTGTTCGTGATCATCTTCGCGGTGATTCTGCTGACCAGAAAAAGGGTAAACCTCAATGGCAACAAATAAACGCGTACTGAGCCGTATTGGTTTTTATCTCGGGCTGGCGGTGTTTCTGGTCATCACGCTGTTCCCGTTCTTCGTGATGCTGATGACGTCGTTTAAGAGTGCGAAAGAGGCGATATCGCTTAACCCGACCATTTTGCCTCAGGCGTGGACGCTGCAGCATTACGTCGACATCTTTAACCCGCTGATTTTCCCGTTCGTGGACTATTTCAAAAACAGCATGATGGTGTCGCTGACCTCCTCGGTGATTGCCGTATTTCTCGGCACGCTGGGGGCTTACGCCTTGTCCAAACTGCGTTTTAAGGGCCGCACGACGATCAATGCGAGTTTCTACACCGTCTACATGTTCTCCGGGATATTGCTGGTGGTGCCGCTGTTCAAAATCATCACTGCCCTTGGGATCTACGACACCGAGCTGGCGCTGATTATCACCATGGTGACCCAAACGTTACCGACAGCGGTGTTCATGCTGCGCAGCTATTTCGACACCATCCCGGACGAAATCGAAGAAGCCGCGATGATGGACGGCCTTAACCGCCTGCAAATCATCTTTCGCATCACCGTGCCGCTGGCGATTTCCGGGCTCGTGTCGGTGTTTGTCTACTGCTTCATGGTGGCGTGGAACGACTATCTGTTTGCGTCCATTTTCCTGTCCAGCGCCAGCCATTTCACCTTGCCGGTTGGGCTGAACACGCTCTTTAGCACGCCAGATTATATCTGGGGTCGCATGATGGCGGCATCGCTGGTGACGGCGCTTCCGGTTGTCATCATGTACGCCCTGTCTGAACGTTTTATTAAAAGTGGTTTGACCGCCGGTGGCGTGAAGGGCTGAGGCGGCCAATTTTAACAAGGAGTCAGTCATGAAAAAATTAGTTGCGACAGCGCCTCGTGTAGCGGCGCTGGTGGAATATGAAGATCGTCCGGTTGCCGTCCATGAAGTGAAAATTCGCGCCCGCTTTGGCGCGCCGAAACACGGTACCGAAGTGGTGGATTTCCGCGCCGCCAGTCCGTTTATTGACGAAGAGTTCAACGCGGAGTGGCAGATGTTTACCCCGCGTGAAGAGGGGGCGGCCCGCGGGATCGAATTCGGTAAGTTCCAGCTGGGCAATATGATTGTTGGCGAGATTATCGAATGCGGTGCTGACGTCACGGAATACCAGATCGGCGACAGCGTCTGCTGCTACGCACCGCTGCAGGAAACGGTGATCGTTAACGCGGTAAATAACTATAAGCTGCGCAAAATGCCGCAGGGCGCCTCCTGGAAAAACGCCGTTTGCTACGATCCGGCGCAGTTCGCCATGAGCGGCGTGCGTGATGCCAACGTCCGCGTGGGCGACTTTGTTGTCGTGGTCGGTCTGGGAGCCATTGGGCAAATTGCGATCCAGCTGGCGAAAAAAGCCGGTGCGTCAATCGTCATCGGCGTCGACCCTATCGAACACCGCTGTGAGATTGCCCGCCGTCATGGGGCAGACCACTGTCTGAACCCAATCGGCACCGATGTCGGTCTGGAAATCAAAAAGCTGACCGGGAAGCAGGGCGCGGACGCGATCATCGAAACCAGCGGCTTTGCAGATGCGCTGCAGTCCGCGCTGCGCGGGCTCGCCTATGGCGGCACTATCTCCTACGTAGCCTTCGCGAAACCGTTCGCGGAAGGCTTTAACCTCGGCCGCGAAGCGCATTTCAATAACGCGAAGATTGTCTTCTCCCGCGCCTGTAGCGAACCCAACCCGGATTACCCGCGCTGGAACCGTAAACGTATTGAAGAGACCTGCTGGGAACTGCTGATGAACGGCTATCTAAATTGTGAAGATCTCATCGACCCGGTCGTCACCTTCACCACCAGCCCGGAAAGCTACATGAAGTATGTCGATCAGCACCCGGAACTGAGCATCAAAATGGGCGTCACTTTTTAAGCTAAGGAAAGCAAAACATGAAAATCGCAACACAAAATCAGGCCTTTTTCCCGGTCAATATCATGGAGAAATTCCAGTACATCAAAGCGATGGGTTTTGATGGCTACGAAATTGACGGCAAGCTGCTGGTGGAAAACCTCGCCGAGGTAAAAGCGGCGATTAAGGCCACCGGTCTGCCGGTGACGACGGCCTGTGGCGGATACGATGGCTGGATTGGCGACTTCATCGAAGAACGTCGTCTGAACGGGTTACAGGAGATTGAACGTATCCTGGAAGCGCTGGCTGAAGTGGGCGGCAAGGGCATTATCGTGCCTGCTGCCTGGGGAATGTTTACCTTCCGTCTGCCGCCAATGACCTCTCCACGCAGCCTGGACGGTGACCGCAAAGCCGTAAGCGCCTCCCTGCGCTGGCTGGATGAGGTAGCGGCGCGCACCGGAACGACCGTCTACCTGGAACCGCTGAACCGCTATCAGGATCATATGATCAACACCCTGGCTGATGCGCGTCGCTATATCGAAGAGAACGGCCTGAAGCACGTGCAGATCATCGGCGATTTCTATCATATGAACATCGAAGAAGACTCGCTGACGGATGCGCTGTATCAGCACCGCGATCTGCTGGGCCATGTGCACATCGCAGATAACCACCGCTACCAGCCGGGCAGCGGCAGCCTCGATTTTGCCAGCCTATTCGATCGGCTGCGTGCGGATAACTACCGGGGTTACGTGGTGTATGAGTGCCGTGTTCGCGCCGAGGATCCGGCTCAGGCATACCGGGATTCGCTCACTTACTTGCGTAAATGCTAAGGATGACGAGCGTGATGAGTGCTTCTACACCTTCGCCTCTGCGCGTCGCCATCATTGGCGCCGGGCAGGTCGCGGATAAAGTGCATGCCTCGTATTACGCCACGCGCAGGGATGTTCAGATGGTGGCTGTCATGGACAGCCACCCTGAACAGGCTCGGGCGTTTGCGGAACGTCATGGTATTCCCTCGGCATGGCAGGATGCGCGAGAGATGCTCGAGGCGGTTAAGCCGGATGTGGTGAGCGTCTGTTCGCCTAACCGGTTCCATTTCGGGCACGTCATGGCAGCGCTGGAAGCAGGCTGCCACGTGATGTGTGAAAAACCGCCTGCTATGACGCCGCAGGAGGCAGATCGGATGCGCATGGCCGCGCGCAAGGCAGGAAAAGTGCTGGCGTATGATTTTCACCATCGTTTTGCTCTTGATACGCAACTGCTGCGTGAAGCTGTGATAAAGGGGGAACTGGGCGAAATTTATTACACTACGGCGCAGGCGCTACGCCGCTGCGGGGTTCCCGGCTGGGGCGTCTTTACCAACAAAACGCTTCAGGGCGGTGGGCCGCTGATTGATATCGGCATCCATATGCTCGATGCCGCGATGTACGTGCTGGGGTTCCCGGCGGTAAAAAAGGTGACGGCACACAGCTTCCAGAGGCTGGGAAATCGTAAAAGCAGCGGCCAGTTTGGCGAGTGGGATCCCACGCAGTTTACCGTTGAAGATGCCCTGTTTGGCACCATTGAATTTTGCAACGGCGGCATTCTGCGTCTGGACACGTCGTTTGCGCTCAATATCCGTGAACAATCCATCATGAACGTCGCATTCTGCGGCGAAAAGGCTGGCGCCATGCTGTTCCCGGCGCACATCTACAACGACGAAGCCGGTACTTTAGTCACCCTCACGCAGCGTGAAGAGGCTGACGATCGGCGTCATATGCGCAGTATGGATGCCTTCGTACGGCATGTGCAGGGAGAACCCGTCATGATCGCTGATGCGGAGCAGGGGCTGGTTATCCAGCAGCTCGTCGCCGCGCTGTATGAATCAGCAGAAACAGGGGAAAGCGTGACGTTATGCTAAACGTGTCTGTATTAACCGACCCGGGCTTTTGTCCACACAGCCTGAATAAATACGCCTCCATCATGGCCTGCGGTAATGGCTACATGGGGATCCGCGCTGCGCACGAAGAAGATTACACCCAGCAAACCAGAGGCATGTATCTTGCGGGCCTCTATCATCGTGCTGGTCGCAACGAGACCACTGAGCTGATCAATCTGCCGGATATCATCGGTATCGATGTTGAGCTGGATGGCTTCAATTTCACGCTCCTGTCAGGCGAAATCCTCGAGTGGCAGCGCGAGCTGGCGTTTGCTAATGGCGAGCTTCGTCGCAGCGTCGTCTGGCGCTCGCCTGACGGGAAACGCTATCGTCTGGAGAGCCGTCGTTTTGTGTCGCTGGACCAGTTGCCCTTAGTGGCCATGCAGCTTTCGATTACACCGCTCGATACCGCCACGCAGGCCGTGGTGCAAACCGGCATTGACGCAACGCAAACGAACAGCGGCAGACAGCATCTGGATGAAATGTCGGTCAGAGTGTTCGACCAGCAATATATGCAGGGCGTGTATGAAACGCAGGACCGCGCGTCTGAGATTGTTGTTTCAGCATATTGTCAGCTCTCCGCGAAGAGCGATAGCTGTTTCACCGCCAAAAATCGTCGTCTCAGCGTTCATCATTCGCTGACGATTGCTAAGGGTGACACTGTCACGCTTGAAAAAATCGTCTGGGTGGCACATCGCAGTGATAAAGCACTGTCGCAGGCCTCGTTCGCCCGAAACGCGCTGGCCGATCTTAAGGTCTGTGCGGCAAGAGGCTACGACGCCTTGCTTGAGAGTTCGGCGTGTGCCTGGCAAGAGGTCTGGTGCGATGCTCGGGTGGAGGTGGAGTCTACGGAACATCAGGATCAGATGGCGCTGGATTACGCCGTCTGGCATTTGACGACCATGACGCCAGCCCATGATGAGCGAAGCAGTATCGCCGCCAAAGGGCTGACGGGCGAGGGGTATAAAGGCCACGTCTTCTGGGATACCGAAATTTTCCTGCTGCCTTTCCATCTCTTCACGCGACCTCAAATCGCCCGTAGCCTGCTGCGCTATCGTTGGCTCAACCTGGCCGGGGCGCGGGAAAAAGCCCGTCGCAACGGCTGGCCCGGCGCGTTGTTCCCATGGGAAAGCGCCGCCAGCGGGCTGGAAGAGACGCCGGAGTTCGCGGCTATCAACATCCGAACCGGCACGCGCCAGAAGGTGGCCTCCGCGCTGGCGGAACACCACATCGTGGCGGACATTGCCTGGGCCGTCGTCGCTTACTGGCAGGCGACGCAGGATGAGACCTTTATGCGAAACGAAGGCCTGACGCTGCTGATGGAAACCGCCGCGTTCTGGATGGGCCGCGCGACGGAAATTAATGGTCGTCTCGAAATCCATGATGTTATCGGACCGGACGAATACACCGAGCATGTGAACAACAACGCGTATACCAACTATCTGGCCTGGCACAACGTTGCCTGCGCTCGCCAGTTTATGGCGATATTTGGGCGCGAGGATGAAGGTTTTACGCACAAAGCGACACGGTTCCTGACGTGCTTATGGCTGCCGGAGGCCAATCCAGACGGTGTGATCCCGCAGGATGATACCTTCATGGCCAAACCGGCCATTGATCTCAGCCGCTACAAAGCCAAAGCGGGTAAGCAGACCATTCTGCTCGATTATTCCCGCGCGGAAGTCAACGACATGCAGATCCTTAAGCAGGCTGATGTGGTGATGCTTACCTACCTGTTGCCGGAGCGGTTTACCCCTCAGGAGTGTGCCGCCAATCTGGCGTTCTACGAGCCCCGCACGATCCATGACTCTTCGCTGAGCAAGGCCATTCACGGCATTGTGACTGCCCGCTGTGGTGACGTCGAAGGTGCCTACGCCTTCTGGCGCGATGGCGTCGCCATCGATCTTGGGGACGACCCGCACAGCTGCGATGACGGAATTCACGCCGCTGCGACCGGCGCTATCTGGTCCGGCGTCATTCAGGGCTTTGCCGGTATGCAGATAGTGGATGGGGAGCTGCATCTTTCGCCCAGGTTGCCGGCCCACTGGCGAAGACTGGCATTCCCGCTGCGCTGGCGAAATGCAACGCTGCACTTCACCTGTGAAAACGAGGTGTTAACCATTGAAGCTTCGGCACCTTCCATGCTGACGCTGTGGGGCAAGACGCTACACGTATCGGGGCGGACAGTTTGCGCTTATAAGGATTTTCTTGCACCTGTTAATGGGACCGCTACCACGGAGGGGCGCCATGACGCTTAAGGCGGTTGTATTCGATCTGGACGGTGTGATCACCGATACCGCACACCTCCATTTTCTGGCCTGGCGTGCAGTGGCGGATGAAATCGGCATCACCTTCGACGAAGTATTTAACGAACAGCTGAAGGGCATTAGCCGCATGGATTCCCTGCAGCGCATCCTGAAGCATGGCGGGAAAGAGGGAATGTTCAGCCATGAGCAGTGCCTCGCGCTGGCGACGAAAAAGAACGCGCTCTATGTCCAGTCTCTGGCGTCGCTGACGGAGGATTCACTGCTTCCCGGTATTCGCGACGTGCTGGCGGATATCCGTGCGGCGAAGGTCAAAATTGGGCTAGCCTCCGTTTCCCTGAATGCCCCGGGGATCCTGCACGCGCTGGGCATTCATCAGGCCTTCGATTTTTGTGCCGATGCTTCCCGTATTCGCCGTTCAAAGCCAGACCCGAAGATCTTCCTTGCTGCCTGTGCAGGCCTGAATGTGCGTCCTGACGCGGCTATAGGTATCGAAGATGCACCTGCAGGCGTTGAGGCGATCAACGCGGCGGGAATGCTATCGGTTGGGATTGGATCTGGCCTGAACCATGCGGGTTTACAACTTCATTCAACGCGGGAACTGACCTGGAAATGCCTGATGGAGTTTTGGGCATCCCGGACGTATTGATAAGGAATTAACAATGGCTCAACTGTCCCTGAAACACATTCAGAAAATCTATGATAACCAGGTCCACGTGGTTAAGGATTTCAGTCTCGAAATCGAAGACAAGGAGTTCATCGTCTTCGTCGGGCCTTCGGGCTGCGGTAAATCCACGACGCTGCGCATGATTGCCGGTCTGGAGGAGATCAGCGCGGGTGAACTGATTATTGACGGGGTGTGCATGAATGACGTGCCCGCCAAGTCACGCGATATCGCGATGGTGTTCCAGAACTATGCGCTTTATCCGCATATGACGGTCTACGACAACATGGCGTTCGGCCTGAAGATGCAAAAAATTGCGCCTGTGGTTATCGACGAGCGCGTTAACTGGGCGGCACAGATCCTCGGATTACGCGAGTACCTCAAGCGTAAACCGGGCGCGCTGTCCGGCGGCCAGCGACAGCGCGTGGCGTTGGGCAGGGCGATCGTGCGCGAAGCGGGTGTGTTCCTGATGGATGAACCGCTCTCCAACCTTGATGCCAAGCTTCGCGTGCAGATGCGGGCTGAAATCAGCAAGCTGCACCAGAAGCTCAACACCACGATGATTTACGTGACCCACGACCAGACGGAAGCCATGACGATGGCGACCCGCATCGTGATCTTAAAAGACGGAATTATTCAGCAGGTCGGCGCTCCGAAGCAGGTGTACAACGAACCGGCAAATATGTTTGTTGCAGGGTTTATTGGATCGCCAGCCATGAATTTCATTCGCGGCGCTATCGACGATCGCTATTTCGTCACGGAAACGCTGCGTCTGGCGATCCCGGAAGACAAGCTCGCTTCACTGAATGCCGCAGGGTATCAGCGCAAAGCGGTGGTGTTTGGGATCCGCCCGGAAGATATTCTCACTCTGCAGAGCAGTGGTAAAAATATCGCGGCGAAAGTCAGCGTAGCCGAACTGACCGGCGCAGAATTTATGCTTTACGCCACCGTTGGCGGTCATGAGCTGGTGGTTCGCGCTGGCGCGGCGAATGATTATGCCGCAGGGGATAATATCAATATCCAGTTCGATATGAATAAGTGCCATTTCTTCGACGCTGAAACCGAAGCGGCTATTAGATAAGAAAGGTGTTCGCCGGAAATGCAAATTTCCGGTTTTTTTGTTTGTTACTTATAAAGGGAAAATTAAATGAGTACTCTACTAAGAAGTGCTGCGCTCGTTCTGTGCGCAGGAGTTAGCTGTGCACAAGCATCAGAAGCAGCTAAACAGTGGGAATTTAATATTGGCGCAATGTATGAAATCGAAAACGTTGAGGGGCAGGGCGACGATAAAGATGGATTATATGAACCTTCCGTATGGTTTAATGCAACCTGGGATGCGTGGACTATTTCGCTGGCGATGTATCAGGAGGGGCCGGTTGATTACAGCAGTATGACCCGTGGAACCTATTTCGATCGTCCTGAATTTCAATTACGCTATCGCTTTATCGGAACCGATAATTTCACCTTCGGTCTGACCGGCGGTTTCCGTAATTATGGTTATCACTTTAAAGATGAGCACGGTGCCAAAGACGGCAGCGCTAATATGCAGCGCTACAAAGTTCAGCCTGACTGGGATATTAAATTAACCGACGACTGGCGTTTTGGCGGCTGGTTTGCCATGTATCAGTTTGCTAACGATCTGCAAAAAACCGGCTATGCTGACAGCCGCGTTGAAACCGAAACGGGTTTTACCTGGACCATTAACGAAACCTTTGCGGCTAAAGTGAATTATTATTTAGAGCGCGGCTTCAATATGGACAGTTCCCGTAATAACGGCGAATTTTCTACTCAGGAAATTCGTGCCTATCTGCCCATTTCGTTAGGCCAGACCACCTTAACGCCTTATACCCGCCTGGGGCTCGATCGCTGGTCTAACTGGGACTGGCAGGACGATCCTGAGCGTGAAGGACACGATTTCAACCGACTCGGTCTCCTCTACGCTTACGATTTCAACAATGGTTTATCCATGACGCTGGAATACGCCTATGAGTGGGAAAACCACGATGAAGGCGAAAGCGACCGCTTCCACTATGCGGGGGTTGGCGTAAACTACGCTTTCTGACCGACTGCAGGCCAGGGGCTCTACGCCCCTGGTTTTAGCGAAGGGAAGCAGCCAACAAAAAGTGAGTATCAACCAGCACTTTTTGCGGAGCGGGATGACCCGCAATACGCCTGAAAAGAAGATCGCAGCTCTCTTCCCCCAGCTTTCGGGTGGGGATATCAAAGCCGCCAGGCGAGGGCGTTAAAATGAGAGACAGCATCGGGTCACTGTATCCGGCTATCACCACCTGCTCCGGGATCATCAGGTTCAACTCATCCGCCGCGCGATAGAGGCTAAGTAACTTCATGCTGTCGGTAGCGAATACTGCATCAGGCGGCGTGGGTGAAGACAACAATTCCAGCGCTGCCGTAAGCGCACTCTCATGGGTATAACCGCCATCCCTGATCCAGTCCGGGTTAAGGGCAATATGGTGCTTTTCCAGACTGGCTTTATAGCCCGCAAGGCGATCGATCGAAACATGATAATCAAGCGGGGCATGCAGACAGGCAATTTTACGGCGTCCGTTTTTAATAAAGGTTTCGGTCAGCGTGGCGCTGTCATGGAAATTATCCGTGTCGACGGAATAGATATTTTGATACTCACCTTCCACTTTACCGATAACCACTACCGGTACGCCATACGCATCCAGAGTGGTGAAAAAGGATTCATTTGCCGGTGAGCTCAGCATAATGATCCCTTTGATCATCTTCTGTTTTATTTTACTCACGCATTTCAGCAGATCGTCTTCGCTGCTTTTTGACGTTTGTAAAATAACGTCAAATCCTTCTTCTTCCGCTTTTGCCGTAATGGCATGCAGGACATCGGAGAAAAAAGGATTACCGGCAGTGGTTTTGGTTGAACGGGTCGAAATAACCATAATGGCATCGAAGCCTGAAGAGGTCAGGGCGCGGGCCAGTTTGTTGGGCTGATAATTTAATTCGTCAATCGCCTTCAGCACTTTTTCACGCGCTTCGGGAGAAATATTCGTTTGTTTATTCAGAACGCGGGAAACGGTTGATTTCGATACGCCCGCAACCCGTGCGATATCATAGATGGTGGGTGACATACACCTTACTCACTCCGGACTGACAGCAATACCGTTCATCTTACTGGAGAGAAAACGGCAATAGCAATAAATAAGAATTGATAATCAACGATCTGCCCCCATTTATTGTATTCTGAAGCCATGCATTCAAGGCTTCCAGGCAAAGAAGGACGGCGATGAAGCGACTTAAAAACGAAATCAATTCACTGGTGAACCGCGGCGTTGACCGTCATCTGCGTCTGGCCGTGACGGGGCTGAGCCGCAGCGGTAAGACGGCGTTTATCACCGCGATGGTGAACCAGCTCCTGAACCTGCACGCCGGGGCGCGTCTGCCGCTGCTCAGCGCGGTGCGGGAAGAACGCCTGCTGGGCGTGAAGCGCGTTCCTCAGCGTGATTTTGGGATTCCACGTTTTACCTATGACGAAGGGCTGGCGCAGCTCTATGGCGATCCGCCCATGTGGCCGACGCCGACGCGAGGGGTGAGTGAAATTCGCCTCGCGCTCCGCTTTCGCTCCAATGAATCCCTGATGCGCCACTTCAAGGATACTTCTACGCTGTACCTTGAAATCGTCGATTACCCCGGTGAATGGTTGCTCGACCTGCCGATGCTGGCGCAGGATTACCTCAGCTGGTCCCGCCAGATGACGGGCTTGTTACAGGGGCAGCGCGCCGGGTGGTCGGCCAAATGGCGACAGCTGTGCGAAGGCCTGGACCCGCTTGCGCCGGCCGATGAAAACCGTCTGGCGGCCATTGCCGAATCCTGGACGGCGTATCTGCACCAGTGCAAACAGGAAGGGTTGCACTTCATTCAGCCGGGTCGCTTTGTCCTGCCGGGTGATTTAGCGGGCGCGCCTGCGCTTCAGTTCTTCCCCTGGCCGGACGTGGACGGGGTGGGCGAGTCGAAGCTGGCGCAGGCCGACAGGCACACTAACGCCGGGATGCTGCGCGAGCGTTACAATTACTACTGTGAAAAAGTGGTCAAGGGATTCTATAAAAACCATTTCTTGCGATTTGACCGCCAGATTGTGCTGGTGGATTGTCTGCAGCCGCTCAACAGCGGGCCGCAGGCCTTCAACGATATGCGCCTGGCGCTGACGCAGCTGATGCAAAGTTTTCACTACGGGCAGCGGACGCTGTTTCGCCGTCTATTCTCACCGGTGATCGATAAACTGCTCTTTGCGGCCACCAAGGCCGATCACGTCACGGTCGACCAGCATGCCAATATGGTATCGCTTCTGCAGCAGCTGGTGCAGGACGCCTGGCAAAACGCCGCCTTCGAAGGGATCGGCATGGATTGCCTTGGGCTTGCGTCCGTACAGGCAACGCAAAGCGGGCTGATTGATCTTAACGGCGAGAAAATACCGGCATTACGCGGGAACCGGCTCAGCGACGGTGAACCGCTTACCGTGTATCCGGGCGAAGTGCCTGCGCGGCTGCCGGGCCAGGCCTTCTGGCAGAATCAGGGCTTCCAGTTTGAAGCCTTCCGCCCGCAGGCAATGAGAGTCGATCGGCCATTGCCACACATCCGTCTGGATGCGGCGCTGGAGTTTTTGATTGGAGATAAATTGCGATGACGGAACCGTTAAAACCGCGCATAGACTTTACCGGAACGCTTGAGCAGGATCCTCAGGAGGCGTTCAAAACCGCGCAGACGTTCAGCGGCACGCAGGCTGATAACTTTGCTCCGGCCCTGACAGAGGAGCCCGGCGTCGAGGAAGGTCCGGCAGAGGCGGTTGTCGAAGCCGCCCTGCGTCCAAAACGCAGCCTGTGGCGCAGGATGGTCACCGCCGGTCTGGCGCTGTTTGGCGTAAGCGTGGTTGGGCAGGGCGTGCAGTGGACGATGAATGCCTGGCAAACTCAGGACTGGGTCGCGCTGGGCGGATGTGCCGCGGGCGCGCTGATTGTGGGAGCGGGTATCGGGTCGGTTGCCACCGAGTGGCGGCGGCTCTGGCGTTTACGCCAGCGCGCGCACGAGCGTGATGAGGCGCGGGATCTGCTCCACAGTCACGGCACCGGTAAAGGCCGCGCGTTCTGTGAAAAGCTGGCCAGCCAGGCGGGAATCGATCAGTCGCATCCGGCGCTTCAGCGCTGGTATGCCGCCATCCATGAAACACAGAATGACCGGGAAGTGGTGACGCTCTACTCCCATATGGTTCAGCCGGTACTGGATGCCCAGGCGCGACGCGAGATCAGCCGTTCTGCGGCGGAATCCACCCTGATGATTGCCGTCAGCCCGCTGGCGCTGGTCGATATGGCTTTTATCGCCTGGCGTAACCTGCGCCTGATCAACCGTATCGCGAACCTTTACGGCATAGAGCTGGGTTACTACAGTCGACTCCGGCTGTTCAAGCTGGTCCTGCTCAATATCGCGTTTGCCGGGGCGAGTGAACTGGTGCGCGAAGTCGGAATGGACTGGATGTCGCAGGATCTGGCGGCGCGTCTTTCCGCTCGTGCCGCGCAGGGTATCGGCGCGGGATTATTGACCGCGCGTTTGGGGATTAAAGCGATGGAAGTCTGCCGTCCGCTGCCGTGGATTGATGGCGATAAGCCCCGGCTGGGGGATTTCAGGCGCGAGCTGATCGGCCAGCTTAAAGAGACGCTCAATAAAAAACCGGCTCCGTGAGGTTTTGTTCACTTATCGTGCTGGCTGTCAATATTTGTTGACAGCCATCTTCCCGATCACCGTGTTCTGACATATCATTTTACTGTTATTGGCTTAAAACGGTGAATTTCCCATGCGTCTTGAAGTCTTCTGTGAAGACCGTCTCGGTCTGACCCGCGAATTACTCGATCTTCTTGTTTTACGTAGCATTGATTTACGTGGCATTGAGATCGATCCTGTCGGGCGAATTTACCTCAATTTTGCCGAAATTGAATTTAATACCTTCAGCAGCCTGATGGCGGAAATCCGCCGTATCGCTGGCGTTACGGATGTACGCACCATTCCCTGGATGCCCTCTGAGCGTGAGCACCTGGCGCTGAGCGCGCTGCTGGAAGCGATGCCTGAGCCGTTCCTCTCCCTGGATTTGAAAAGCAAAGTTGAGCGCGTTAACCACGCGAGCTGCCAGCTTTTCGCGCAGAGCCAGGAGAAGCTCAGCAATCATAACGCCGCGCAGCTGATCCCCGGCTTTAACTTCCAGCGCTGGCTGGACAGCAATCCGCAGAACACGCTTAGCGAGCATGTGGTGATTAACGGGCAGAATTTCCTGATGGAGATCACGCCGGTCTATCTGAAAGGGGAAGGGAATACCCGCGTGTTGACCGGGGCGGTGATCATGCTGCGCTCGACGTTACGCATGGGGCGCCAGCTGCAAAACCTCTCCAGTCAGGACGTTGGCGCGTTCAGCCAGATTATTGCCGTCAGCCCGAAAATGCGCCATGTGGTTGACCAGGCGCGCAAGCTTGCAAGCCTGACCGCGCCGCTGCTGATTACCGGGGATACCGGCACCGGGAAAGACCTGCTGGCTCATGCGGTGCATCTGGCGAGCCCGCGTGCGGCTAAGCCTTATCTGGCACTTAACTGCGCCTCTATTCCGGAAGATGCCGTTGAAAGCGAGCTGTTTGGTCACGCGCCGGAAGGCAAGAAGGGGTTCTTCGAGCAGGCTAACGGTGGCTCCGTGCTGCTGGACGAAATCGGCGAAATGTCGCCGCGCATGCAGGCTAAGCTTCTGCGTTTCCTGAACGACGGAACCTTCCGCCGCGTCGGTGAGGATCACGAAGTGCATGTGGACGTGCGCGTCATTTGCGCCACCCAGAAAAACCTGGTGGAACTGGTGCAAAAGGGGATCTTCCGCGAAGATCTCTATTACCGCCTCAACGTCCTGACGCTGAATATTCCCCCGCTGCGCGATTGCCCGCAGGACATCATGCCGCTAACGGAGCTGTTCGTCGCCCGCTTTGCCGACGAGCAGGGGGTGCCGCGTCCGAAGCTGTCTGCCGATCTCGGCACGGTGCTCATGCGCTACGGCTGGCCGGGCAACATTCGCCAGCTTAAAAACGCCGTTTATCGTGCGCTGACCCAGCTGGAAGGCTATGAACTGCGTCCGCAGGATATTCTGTTGCCTGATTACGACGCGGGGACGGTATCGGTTGGCGAAGAGGCGATGGAAGGTTCGCTGGACGATATCACCAGCCGTTTTGAGCGTTCAGTGCTGACGCAGCTGTACCGCAGCTATCCCAGCACCCGCAAGCTGGCAAAACGCCTTGGCGTCTCGCATACCGCGATCGCGAACAAGCTGCGTGAGTACGGTTTGAATCATAAGAAAGGCGACGAATAACAAAAAGCCTCTGTAAAGAGGCTTTTTACTTTGCGTTTATTCCTTCGCCATCGGCGTGTTAACGATTTCTGTTTTTGTCTCTCCCTGAATCGATGCAATCCTGTTTTCGACCTCTTTCACCTGCTGCGGGCTGTGCAGCAGGGTATAGGTCAGGTCAAACTGCGCGCTGGCACCGGGCTGCAGCTGCTTAACCCGCTTCTGCTCGCGTTCAATCGTAACGGGGTAGGCGTAGCTGGTGCCCGGCTCAATGCCCGTGACGTAGCCCTGCTTCAGCGTATCGGTGTTCTTCCATAAGGTCAGCACGGGCAGCTGGCGGGTATCAAACTGGATTGACGCGCCTTTATCTCCGGCTTTATTGACCACCGCCGCAAGCGTTTCGTGGTTATTGTCCGAGAGCGGTTTAATGTTAAAGACCATCTCATCAAAGCCTTTTGTCGGCCCGGCATAGGTTTGCCAGTCGTTAACCCCCGCTTTGGCGTAGTCATTGAACGGGCTCACGCTTGCCGCCGGCGCAAGGAAACGGGCGCCTTCTTCAAGGATCGGCGTGCCGAAGTTGCTGTGATAGATGATTTGGTAATCATGAGGGTAATCCGCATGGTTGGTCAGAACATCGTGCAGGCTGAACTGGTTGGTTCCGGGAACGTAGCGCAGTTCGGTCATGGTTTGCAGATCCGATTTTTTAAACGTGCTCTCTTTGATCAAACCCCGAACGCGGATCTCATGCGGGGCGGCATCGGCGATGTCAACCTCGACCTGCGAAACGGGGGTATTACCGGCCCTGCCGTGCAGGGTGTAAATTTGCCCGTCAGCGGTGACCGGATGTCCTGTCCACTCATAGCCACAGCGCACCATCATCTCGTTGAAACCATCCAGCCAGCCGAGACCGTTGCGGCTCTCAAGATTGATATATGCCGGATTAACGACCTCTTTAACGGGCGAATTCCACCCCAGTCGGGTGCCAAAGCCATCTACATGCAGAAGGTTCATCCCGCGGGTCGGGCTCAGGGTAATCGTCAGGCCGTCTTTACTGCTGATTATGATGACTTTGCTGCCTTCCTGTTTACCACCGTGCAAGACTTTTTGCTCAATGCTGAACGTTTGATCTTTAACTTTCAGCTCATCACTGGAAATCTTCCAGTTTCCTTTCTCTACGCTGCTTTCAGCGCTTGTCAGCACCCAGGTTTTGGCCGCTGCATGGCCAGAAATCAGTACCGCAAGGAGCGTAAAAGCGAATTTAATTTTCATATTTTATCCTTTTTGCTGAAACGATTATTTTCTTTCGTAAGCAAATCTAATGTTTAGGCAAAAAGGGAAATGTGATGTGCTTCACTGCGGTCGAAAATAGAGAATTTTAACGATTATTATGCGTTATTGATCACGTTAATGTTACGCGTCGACGTTTTTATTGCATGACTAATGTGATTTGTGAGCATTTATGCTTTAACGATTCAGCTTTATTATAATAAAAAACCCCGCCGCGGCGAGGTTGAGAATAAGTTGTATAGAATGCTAAGTACTTATTATGCTTTCAGCACGTCCAGCGCGGCAGTGTAATCCGGCTCGGTGGTGATTTCGTTAACCAGTTCGCTGAAGACAACGGTGTCGTTTTCATCCAGAACCAGTACGGCACGTGCCGCCAGACCTTTCAGTGGGCCTTCCGCGATGCTGACGCCGTATTTCTCGAGGAAATCTGCGCTGCGCAGGGTGGAGAGGGTGATAACGT
Source organism: Enterobacter sp. DNB-S2 (assembly GCF_019443845.1). Classification (NCBI taxonomy): domain Bacteria; kingdom Pseudomonadati; phylum Pseudomonadota; class Gammaproteobacteria; order Enterobacterales; family Enterobacteriaceae; genus Enterobacter; species Enterobacter sp. DNB-S2. Next base: position 3,118,719 of record NZ_CP050520.1, on the reverse strand, counting down.
TGCTCAGGCCTTCGGCACCGCAGAAACGGGACTGGGCAAACGGCAGGTCAGCGGAAATGCACAGCACAACGGTGTTGTCCATTTCAGTCGCCAGTTGGTTGAATTTACGCACGGACGCGGCACAAACGCCGGTATCAATGCTTGGGAAAATGTTCAGTACTTTGCGTTTGCCCGCAAACTGAGCCAGTGTGACGTCAGACAGATCTTTAGCCACCAGAGTAAAAGCCTGCGCTTTGCTGCCAGCCTGCGGAATGGAACCTGCAACAGCAACCGGGTTGCCCTGGAAATGAACGAGTTGTGACATAGATATCTTCCTGTTTACATATAGTTAACGTCGGGGCTAGTGTATGCCATCAGCGGATAACACGGCAAACCAAATTTTTCGCCTTTCCGGGCCGCAAGGAGTCAGTGATGAGAAGCGTTAAGGTCTATGAAGAAGCCTGGCCATTGCATACCCCGTTTGTGATCTCCCGCGGCAGTCGAAGTGAAGCCAGCGTGGTCGTGGTTGAAATTGAAGAAGAGGGGGTTAAAGGCGTTGGGGAATGTACGCCTTACCCGCGCTATGGAGAAAGTCCTGCGTCGGTGATGGCGCATATCATGACCCTGGTGCCTGACCTGCAAAAAGGGCTCACGCGCGAGGCGTTACAGCAGCGTTTACCCGCCGGGGCTGCGCGCAACGCCATCGACTGTGCGCTCTGGAGCCTTGAGGCCGCCAGGCAGCAACAATCGCTGACGTCCTTGCTGGGGGTATCGCTGCCGGAGTCCGTCGTGACGGCGCAAACGGTCGTGATTGGTGAGCCGGAGCAGATGGCTGCCAGCGCAAAAGCGCTCTATGACGCAGGGGCCACGCTGTTAAAAGTGAAGCTCGACGATCGCCTGATCAGCGAGCGGATGGTCGCCATTCGCTCGGCGGTTCCCTCGGCCACGCTGATTGTTGATGCCAACGAGTCGTGGCATCCCGAGGGGCTTGCCGCGCGATGCCAGCTGCTGGCTGACCTGGGCGTGGCGATGCTGGAACAGCCTCTGCCAGCGAAGGATGATGCGGCGCTGAAGAATTTTATCCATCCGCTGCCCGTCTGTGCGGATGAAAGCTGCCATACCCGCGAGAATTTGAGCGCGCTTAAGGGCAGCTATGAGATGGTCAATATCAAGCTCGACAAGACCGGCGGGCTGACAGAAGCGCTGGCCCTGGCGGCGGAAGCGCAGGCGCAGGGCTTTTCCCTGATGCTGGGATGCATGCTCTGCACATCCCGGGCGATCGGCGCGGCGCTGCCGCTGGTCAATCAGGTCCGTTTCGCCGATCTGGACGGCCCGACGTGGCTGGCGGTTGACGTTTCGCCGGCGCTTAATTTTACCAGCGGCGTGCTTCATCTTTGAGGCTGCCAGCGCAGTAGCTCCATCATCGCGTTTAAGTATTTTTCGCTGGCTTCGTCGGAGGAAATTGGCGGAAATTCAGCGGTGATGCAGGGCAGGCTCAAATCGGCGCACCAGCTACCGAACGATCCGGGTGTTTCATAGCCGACGCTGGTGACGAGCGGCAGGGCGAAAGCCTGCGCCAGCCACGCGCCCAGTTCGGAGTGACGCGGATCTTCAATGCAGGCCAGCGGATCGTGGAAGGAGACAACCCAGGCGGGGTGGATCTTATGGATAAGCTGGCACAGCGCCTGCGTTTCCGGCTCCGAGCCAGGCTTGTCTCCCGTCAGCAGCACCACGTCTCGCTCCTCGGCGGAGCTGTTCCAGCGATAAACCGTTTCTCCTGCGCGCCAGTTTGCCGCCGGGAAATTACGGTTCAGGTCAACGCCCCTCGCATTCGCCCGTAATCCAAGCTGACAGCCGTCCGGATTGACGGCAAGAATCACGTGGTGACGGCGCAATGAAGGCGTCAGCGTCCGCAGCGCGCAGGAAAGCGTGACGATGGACGAGTTCTCGTCTCCGTGCGTGCCGGCAATGATCAAACCGCTGCTGCGATCGGCATCGGGCGCCGGGAACCAGATCAGCGATGCGCCTAAAAATGAGCGGCCATATTGCTCAGCGCCCGGCGGAAAGGCCCCGCGCTCCGCTCGTGGTCGGGTGATTGCCATACGAAATCCTGATAAAGAAGTCTCTACTGGCAGTGTTGTGCAAAACCCGCTGTTAATCAAATAGTTTCCGTAACGCTTGAGAATTGCCTTAAATCACTATTCAGGCGTAAGGTATTTGCATTTCTCTGTTTCGAAACAAATAATTACGCATCTGCTTGTTACCTGAATTCATCAAAGGGGATCTTATGAAGCATCCTGTTTCGCGTCTTTGCGCTGCACTGTACCTGTGCGGACTCTCTACACTCTCGTACGCTGCTGATGTGCCCCAGGGCACGGTACTGGCGCAAAAACAGGAGCTGGTCAGGCATATTAAAGACGAGCCGGCTTCACTCGATCCGGCAAAAGCGGTGGGATTACCCGAGATTCAGGTAATTCGCGATCTTTTCGAAGGGCTGGTGAATCAGAACGAGAAAGGGGAGCTGACCCCCGGCGTGGCGACGCGCTGGCAGAGCAACGATAACCGTATCTGGACGTTCACCCTGCGCGATAACGCCAAATGGTCTGACGGTACGCCCGTCACCGCGCAGGATTTTGTCTACAGCTGGCAGCGTCTGGTTGACCCGAAAACCACGTCTCCGTTTGCCTGGTTTGCGGCGCTGGCGGGCATCAATAACGCGCAGGCCATTATCGATGGCAAAGCGGCGCCAGATACCCTGGGCGTGACGGCGGTGGATGCCAGAACCTTACGCGTCCAGCTGGACAAACCGCTCCCGTGGTTTAGCAACCTGACGGCAAACTTCGCCTTCTATCCGGTGCAAAAAGCGAACGTTGAAAGCGGGAAAGAGTGGACGCGTCCGGGCGCTCTGGTGGGTAACGGCGCGTACGTCCTGAACGACCGCGTGGTGAATGAAAAACTGGTTGTCGTGCCAAATACGCACTACTGGGACAACGCGAAAACTGTCCTGCAAAAAGTGACCTTCATTCCGATTAATCAGGAATCGTCCGCCACTAAGCGCTATCTGGCGGGGGATATTGATATCACCGAATCGTTCCCGAAAAACATGTATCAGAAGCTCCTGAAGGACATTCCGGGACAGGTGTATACACCGCCTCAGCTCGGGACCTATTACTATGCGTTTAACACGCAAAAGGGCCCGACGGCCGATGCCCGGGTTCGTCTTGCGCTGAGCATGACTATCGATCGCCGCATTATGGCGGAAAAGGTATTAGGTACAGGCGAGAAGCCGGCCTGGCATTTCACCCCAGACGTGACGGCGGGCTTCACCCCTGAGCCTTCACCGTTCGAGCAGATGTCCCAGCAGGAGCTGAACGCTCAGGCGAAAACTTTGCTCCAGGCCGCAGGTTACGGCCCGCAGCGTCCGCTGAAGTTGACCCTGCTGTACAACACCTCGGAAAACCATCAGAAAATCGCCATTGCGGTGGCGTCCATGTGGAAGAAAAATCTCGGTGTGGACGTCAAACTGCAAAACCAGGAGTGGAAAACCTATATCGACAGCCGTAATACCGGCAATTTTGATGTGATCCGCGCGTCATGGGTAGGCGATTACAATGAGCCGTCGACCTTCCTGTCCCTGCTGACCTCCACCCACAGCGGCAATATCTCGCGTTTCAACGACCCGGCCTACGATAAAATTATCCACCAGGCGACGCTGGAAACCACGGCGAAAGCGCGTAATACGGACTACAACATGGCGGAGAAAATCCTCCTGGAGAAAGCGCCTATCGCGCCCATTTACCAGTACACCAATGGTCGCCTGATTAAGCCCTGGGTGAAAGGCTACCCCATCAATAACCCGGAAGACGTGGCGTATAGCCGGACCATGTATATCGAGAAGCACTGATGTTTTATGAGGCCTGGCGCATTCTCGCGCCAGACCTGCAATTCGCGGTACCGCTTCATTCGCTATGCGTGGCCCGATACCTGGTCTCTGTTATTCTAACAGCGCATTAAACTTCGCCAGCCACTGCGGATGCGCGGGCCAGGCGGGAGCCGTCACCAGGTTACCGTCTACATGGGCCTGATCGATGCCGATAGCGGCGTAGTGTCCGCCGCTGAGACGGACTTCAGGCGCGCAGGCCGGGTAGGCGCTACAGGTTCGTCCTTTCAGAATGCCCGCGGCAGCAAGCAGCTGTGGGCCGTGGCACACCGCGGCAATCGGCTTACGCGCGGCGTCAAATGCCTGTACCAGCTTTAAGACGTCCTCATTTAACCGCAGATACTCGGGGGCTCTCCCGCCGGGGATGAGCAGCGCGTCGTAGTCCTGCTCCTTTACGGCTGAAAAATCGGCGTTGAGGGTAAAGCGGTGACCGGGCTTTTCGCTGTAGGTCTGGGCGCCGTCAAAGTCATGAATTGCCGTCATGATGTAGTCGCCCTTCGGTTTGTCGGGGCAGACCGCATCCACCTGATGACCAATCATCTGCAACGCCTGAAAAGGCACCATGGTTTCGTAATCTTCGGCGTAATCGCCAACCAGCATCAGGATCTTCTTGCTCATCTTTCCTCACCTCTATCAATAAAGATGATTAAGATATAGCCTGGCGTGGCTGAATTGCCGGAAATAAAAAAGCCCGTCAGAGCACGGGCAACATAAGCAAATGAATAAGTGATTCGTTATCAACGTTGTTGGAGGATAACGCCGCGTATTTTACGCGGCTGTAACGGAAGCAGATACCTGACATATTCGGTAGGTGAAACAAGCGATTAAACGTGCGTTACGGTGCGTCGAAGGTCGGGTAAAGGCTATTTTCCAGGAACTCGACGAGATACCAGATCTCACCGCTAAAAATAAACCAGAAGCCAAATATAATAAGGAGTAAAATAATTAAGGTGAGTATTATTTCTGTTTTTCCCATTGCGGCTTTTACCCACCTGACGCTAATTGATTCGAGGTGGGCATTGTAGCGGGGCTTTTCCGGATACTCCAGTTTCATGCCGCAAGGACTTTATTGCGTCCGTCATTTTTAGCGCGATACAGCGCATCGTCCACACGCTTAAACAGCTCGTCAATACTCTCTCCCTGATTGTGCCGCGCTACGCCGATGCTGACGGTAAACCGCGGCAAGCCTGGAATCGTAATGCGGGCAACGGCTGCACGGACTGACTCGGCAATCTGCATCGCGGTGTCGAGAGAGGTGCGCGGCAGCAGGATAACGAACTCTTCGCCACCCCAGCGGAACACCATATCGCCCTCCCGACTACAGTCTTCCAGCGTCCGGGAAAGGGCGATAAGCACCTCATCGCCTTTCAGATGGCCGAACAGGTCATTAATGTTTTTGAAATGGTCGGTATCCACCAGCAGCAGGCTAAATTGCTGCTGCGAGGGAAGTTTATTCAGATTGCTTTGATCGGTAATCGCGTAGAACTGGCGCCGGTTGAGTAACCCCGTCATTGAGTCACGTAACGCCGCATGTTCCAGCTCCTGCTCCAGCCTTTTTTGCTCGGTGATATCGTGGATGATGCACAGCATCAGCTTGTCACCGTAAATCTCAATGGGCCCGGCATACGTCTGAACGTGGCGGGTGGATCCATCGGCAAGGCGGTGAACAAAATTGAGCGGCTTGTGACCACCGGGCAGAGCGGCAATCGCAGTCATAATGGGCATCACATCTCGCCCCAGCGTATTGATTTCCCAGGTATGCTTACTGCACATGTCATCATGTGAATAACCATAAAAATTGAGCGCGGCCAGATTCGCATCGACGATTTGACCGTCGCGGGCCGGATCGATTAACAGCATTGGGGCGCTGTTGGTCAGAAAAAAGCGCGCATAAAAACCCTGTTTTTTCCGCCGGTAGGTAGCGGAACGGCTGGCCTTCAATCCTGAGAGTATTTGTTGGGAGATGCCCTCGAAAACAATCACATCGCCCCAGGGCGCGTAGTGGGCAAGCGAGAGGCGACAGCTTAACGGCGTATCCTGTCCATCCCGTCTTGTTGTCCAGATTTCGACGATCTCCTGCTCTGTTTTCAGTTCAGATACATACATCGACAGGACGGTTTGCGCACTGGCTGAATAGATCCCTTTGCGCAGGTCATCGAGCGTTTTATCCCCCATGATCTGCGTTGCGGCCACATTCGCAAAAATGATCTTTTCCGACACGGGTGAAACGAGCCACACGGGTGTTTTAATTACATTCAACGCATCAAAACAAGGTTGCGACATAGGCGTTTCCTGTTCATCGACAACATGTGCCTGACAATTATGACAGAATTGACTCGCGTGTACTCCCTTGAAACATACTCCACTTAACCCCGTCAGGCATGATTTTTTTGAGAAATAAATGCGGGGTCCGTTTGAATTTTATTAATGGGTATAATCTGTTTGTCTGAGTTTATCTGCAGCAGTAGCCACGGTACCTGTTCGGCAGGTAAGGGGCGGGAGAAAAGATATCCCTGCAGGTAATCGCAGCCGAGACGGGTGAGAACCGCCTGCTGTTCTTCCGTCTCGATCCCTTCTGCCACCACATTCATCTCCATGGTCCGGGCGATACTGATAATGGTTTCAACCAGCTTGTAGCTTTTTTCATTTTCCAGCATCGACGTGACAAAGCTTCTGTCGATCTTGAGTTCTTTGGCCGGAAGCACGCTCAGCATCAAAAGGTTGGAATAGCCCGTCCCAAAATCATCAATCGAGACAACGATCCCCGCGTGATTAAACGCATTGAGCAACTCAATGCTGCGGTCCAGATTTTTAAGCGCGGTGCTTTCCGTTACCTCCAGAATCAGCCGGGACGGAGACAAGTTATATTTTTCCAGCTTCGACGAGACGATCTGGAAAATATCAGGCTGTTCAAACTGGATGGGGGATAGGTTGAGAGACAGCGTCCACTGGCTGAAACCTTGCTCAGTCCAGAAATGAAGCTGTCGGCACGCCGCTTCAATGGCCCAGTTACCTACCGGAATAATTAAGCCCGTTTGTTCCAGGGAGGGGATAAACAGATTAGGCAGCACAACCCCTTGCTCAGGATGTCGCCAGCGCAGAAGGGCTTCAAAACCGTGAATGGTTTTCTCTCCCGCATGCCAGGTTGGCTGGTACCACAGCTCAAACTGATCGCGCTCAAGCGCCTGCGAAAGCTCCTGCAGGAAACCGGGTTTCGCCGGGATCGCCGTTGACATCTCGGCCCGATAAATCCCCCAGCCGTTGCGGCCATCTTCCTTGACGCGATGTAATGCTGCATCCGCCTTGAGCTTCAGCTCGTGCAGCGTTTCGCCGTCCTGAGGATAGAGGCTGACGCCCGCGCTGATAGTCGTGCTTAACGTATGCCCGCAGACAGAAAGAGGGCGTCGCACGTCTTCGAGCAGCGCGGTGACCAGGGCGTTGAGCCTGTCATCGTCACATTCCGGCACCAGCAGGATAAAGGCGTCGCCTCCCAGCCTTGCCAGGGTCATCTCGCGCGTGAGCCGGGCCGTGATGCGCTGCGCGACCGCGATCAATAGCTCATCACCGACGCTGTGACCCCACGTATCGTTAACGCGTTTGAAGTGATCGACGTTCAGGAAAATAACCGCAAATGGCTTCTTGCTCAGCAGCGCGCTGCGCAGACAATCCTGCATGCGGAGATCCATCTGGTGGCGGTTTGCGAGCCCGGTGAGCGCGTCAAAACGCGCCTGTAGCTCAAGCTGGCGGTTGAGCTGATGCAGATTATCCGTCAGCCGGTTGGTGCGCCGGTGGGAATCGATCAGTGAAATGATTAACATCACGCCGAGCAGGCAGAGCGTGGTGACCGAAACCCAGATGGATAACCCCAGCTCGCCGATCCCGCCCGGGAGGGTATGCGCCATTTCCTGAAACTGCGCGGCACTCATGCCGGTATAGTGCATCGCACAAATGGCGGCACCCATGATGAAGGCCGCGAGAATGCGATTGATAAAGACGCCTTTGTGTTTATCCCGCAGTCGGAAAGCCAGCCACAGCGCCGTGCCGGAGGCAACAACCGCAATAACCACGGACAACCCCACGAGGCGGCGATCCCAGATGATGCTGCCATCCAGCATCAGGGCCGCCATACCGATGTAGTGCATCGACACCACGCCAGCGCTCAGGATCGCCGTGGCAAAGATCAGTCGAAAGGGAGAAAGTTTTTTGCCCGCGACGGCAATATTAAGTGCCGTGGCCGATGCAACCACCGCGACGCCCAGTGACGCAAGGGTTAACCAGAGGTCGTAGCTCATCATCATGGGCATTTGCATCGACAGCATGCCGATAAAGTGCATCGACCAAATGCCAATGCCCAGCGTGACCCCACCGGCAATGCGCCAGAACAGGGCAGCCTTTCGGCTGGAGAGGGGGATCTTTCCGGCGCTGTCCAGCGCCACAAAGGAGGCGATAAACGCCACCAGATAAGAGATAGCGATTAACACAGGGTCCCACGATATATTGAGCATTATGCAATCCCACGCCTGAGAGGGTTACCGATTTCGCCTGCCGGATACATCTTTATCGGGCAACGAACATGCGCATTCAAACCATATTAGTTATTTATCGTGAAAAATGACCAGTCATATTAATACTCTAAAACTTATTAAGAATATAAAATATATTCTCTCGTTAATATATTAAGCATTGCTAAACAAGAACGAATAACAGTAGCAAAGCTCCTTAAATATGAGGGCGATCGTGTCGTCTCACCGCGGGCGATACTATCGCTTAACATGGCTGGAGACCAGTATCACAGCATGCTGAGCAAAACATTTTCACTAATACGCTCTTTTTATCTGACTTAACGTAAATCTCAGGATGCTAACGGCGAAACAAAAAACAAGCGTTGTTTGCGATGAAAAACTTCTGGGCCAATGCTATAAGTCTAAGTGCCGACCAAAATATAAAACGTGGGTATTATCATGCTAAAAAATATTAGTGTAAGGACCTTTATTATCGGGTTCCTTTTCTCTCTTTTTTTGGTAAGTGCAGGTGTCGTTGTTCTAATTTCCAGCAATACGTCTCTCTTTATTTCGCTTAATGTCATCAATTTCGTTGCGCTATTTTTGCTCTGGGTCTATATGACGAAGTATCTTGTGACGCCGATCAATACGGTGAAGAGAAGTATTGAGGAGGTGACCGCAGGTAACCTTGGCGTATCTATCCCTGAATTTGGCAATAACTGCGCGGGCCGACTCATCCCCGGCATAAACAGCCTTTCCGGCAATATTGCGACGCTGGTGCGTGAGATCAGGGCATCATCGCAAACCGCCATGACCTTATCGGATCAACTCTCGGCACGTAGCGCTCAGCTTTCGGTGAAAACCGAACAGCAGTCCGCGTCTTTGGTGCAAACCGCAGCCAGCATGGAGCAAATGGCCGCGAGCACCAAAAACAATGCCGATAACACCCGCCTGGCGAGCGAGCAGGCAAATGTGGCGACGTTACAGGCGCGCAAGGGCGGCGAGCTGATGGGGCAGGTCGCCAGCAATATGCAGTCCATTACCGAATGCGCGCAACAGATGACGGAGATTATTTCGCTCATTGACGGCATTGCGTTCCAGACAAATATCCTGGCGCTCAACGCGGCCGTGGAGGCGGCAAGGGCGGGCGATCATGGCAAGGGTTTTTCTGTCGTCGCGGAAGAGGTAAGAAACCTGGCACACCGCAGCGCGGAGGCCGCGAAGAATATCAAAACGCTGATTGAAGTCACCAGCAGTAACGTCACGCAGGGAGCCAGCGTTGTGTCACAGGCAGAGAAAAACATGCATGAAATCGTGACGGGCTCGGGGAATGTCAGCCGCTTAATGGACGACATTTCCGCGTCAACCTCAGAGCAGGAGAAAGGCATTTCTCAGATTACCCTGGCGCTATCGGAGCTGGAGCGGGTTACGCAAAGTAACGTGGCAATGGCAGAGGAACTCAACGGTTCGTCTGATGTACTGCGTAATCAGGTGATTGAGCTGCAAACCCGGACGCGTAATTTCAGGCTCGATCAGTCATCCTTGTCCTCATCACCTGGCGGTTCGCCATCCTTCCTCCAGCGGCCAGAGCACTCTCTCTGACAGCACCTCAAAGCCTGGCATGCCAGGCTTTTTTCATGCCTCCGCCTGGTATGTACAATTCCTGAGCGATTTCAGCGCGATGGGATACATAGTTGTTGCTTAACACCTGATGAAAGCTAGACTGACACCGAAGAGCTAAAAAGGTGGAGGCGCTGTGGAAAGCATTAAAGGATCTGAACTAAACGTTCCAGACGCAGTTTTTGCGTGGGTGCTGGATGGTCGCGGCGGTGCGCGACCGCTGGAAGATAATGATGTGATCGATAGTGCGCATCCCTGCTGGCTACATCTGAACTACACCCACCCGGACAGCGCTGACTGGCTGGCCTCGACGCCGCTCTTGCCCAATAACGTGCGCGATGCGCTGGCGGGTGAAAGCCTGCGGCCCCGCGTGAGCCGAATGGGTGACGGGACGCTGATCACCCTGCGCTGCATTAACGGCAGCACGGATGAACGCCCGGATCAGCTGGTTGCGATGCGTGTCTACATGGACGATGGGCTCATTGTGTCGACCCGCCAGCGAAAAGTTCTGGCGCTGGATGACATTGTCAACGATCTGAAAGAGGGCACCGGGCCGGTCGACTGCGGCAGCTGGCTGGTGGACGTCTGCGACGCCCTTACCGATCATGCGAGTGAATTTATTGAAGAGCTGCACGACAAAATCATCGACCTGGAAGATAACCTGCTCGATCAGCAGATCCCGCCGCGCGGTTTTCTGGCCTTATTGCGTAAGCAGTTGATTGTGATGCGCCGCTACATGACGCCGCAGCGCGACGTGTATGCGCGTCTTGCCAGCGAAAGGCTCGCCTGGATGAATGACGATCAGCGACGCAGAATGCAGGATATTGCCGACAGGCTGGGGCGCGGGCTGGACGAGATTGATTCCTGTATTGCCAGAACGGCGGTGATGGCGGACGAAATCGCGCAGGTGATGCAGGAGTCTCTGGCGAGAAGAACCTATACGATGTCCCTGATGGCGATGGTGTTTTTACCCAGCACGTTTCTTACCGGGCTGTTTGGCGTGAACCTTGGGGGAATTCCGGGTGGCGCTTATCGCTACGGCTTTACCGCGTTTTGCGTGATGTTAGTTGTTTTGATTGGTGGTGTTGCATGGTGGTTGCATCGTAGTAAATGGCTGTAAATTTACGCTTTTTTCAGCTTTTAACGGGATCAAAACGCTCTTTTAATTGAGCGAAGTCAATAAACATCTACCCCGTAAGGTGCAATATTACTCCCGCAGGTGAATGCAACGTCAAGCGATGGGCGTTGCGCTCCATATTGTCTTACTTCCTTTTTTGAATTACTGCATAGCACAATTGATTCGTACGACGCCGACTTCATAGTCGGCTTTTTTTTGCCTCCTGATTCTCAGCGTCTACCCTAAAAGGGACGACAGCAAATTCTGGAGGGAATGATGAGCATCCTGAACGCTCTGCTACTGCAACAATCGCGTCAATCCGATCCCGTCCCCACCGATCCGGTGCCAATGCCCGATCCCATCCCGCGTCCGCAGCCGATGCCCGACCCGCCGCCAGATCAAGAACCGATTAAATTGTCGCATCGAACCGCGAGATCTGCGAGGATACGCGCCATCTGACCGCAAAGATGACCACGAGAGACTACTGTGACCGCTTTTTCTACCCTGAATGTTCTGCCCGCCGCCCAACTCGATAACCTCAACGAGTTGGGTTACCTCACGATGACGCCTGTTCAGGCGGCCGCGTTGCCCGCCATCCTCGAGGGCCGTGACGTGCGCGTGCAGGCGAAAACGGGCAGCGGGAAAACGGCGGCATTTGGCCTTGGCCTGTTGCAGCACATCGATGCGGCACTTTTTCAGACCCAGTCTCTGGTGCTGTGCCCGACCCGCGAACTGGCAGACCAGGTTGCGGGTGAACTGCGTCGTCTGGCGCGTTTCCTGCCCAACACCAAGATTTTAACCCTCTGCGGCGGACAGCCGTTCGGCGCGCAGCGTGATTCACTTCAGCATGCGCCGCACATTATTGTCGCAACGCCCGGCCGCCTGCTGGATCACCTGCAAAAAGGCACCGTCTCGCTGGATGCGTTACAAACGCTGGTGATGGATGAGGCAGACAGGATGCTGGATATGGGCTTCAGCGATGCAATTGACGAGGTGATCCGTTTCGCCCCGGCCGATCGTCAGACGCTGCTGTTCTCCGCGACCTGGCCGGAGGCCATCGCCGCCATCAGCGGGCGCGTGCAGAAAAATCCGCTTACCATTGAAATCGACAGCGTAGATGCGCTGCCCGCTATCGAGCAGCAGTTCTTTGAAACTTCGCAGCAGGGGAAAATTTCGCTCCTGCAGAAATTGCTGAGCCAGCATCAGCCTGCGTCCTGCGTGGTGTTCTGTAATACCAAAAAAGACTGTCAGTCGGTCTGTGATGCCCTGAATGCCGCCGGCCAGAGCGCATTGTCGCTGCATGGCGATCTGGAACAGCGCGATCGCGATCAGACGCTGGTCCGCTTCGCTAACGGCAGCGCCCGCGTTCTTGTTGCAACCGACGTCGCTGCGCGCGGTCTGGATATTAAATCCCTGGAGCTGGTGGTGAACTTTGAGCTGGCGTGGGATCCTGAAGTGCACGTGCACCGTATTGGCCGTACCGCGCGCGCGGGAAACAGCGGTCTGGCGATCAGCTTTTGCGCGCCGGAAGAGGCGCAGCGCGCCAACATTCTCTCTGAGATGCTGCAGATTAAGCTGAACTGGATGAATGCACCGGCCAGCGCCGGCATTGTGCCGCTGGAGGCTGAAATGGCGACGCTGTGCATTGATGGCGGTAAAAAAGCCAAGATGCGTCCAGGTGACGTATTAGGGGCGCTGACCGGGGATGTGGGTCTGGACGGGGCGGATATCGGCAAGATTGCGGTCCATCCGGCGCATGTCTACGTAGCGGTTCGCCAGGCGGTTGCCCATAAGGCATGGAAGCAGCTGCAAAACGGGAAAATTAAGGGTAAAACCTGTCGCGTACGTCTGCTGAAATAAAGAATGAAGCGTCTCAGAAGGTGTTTCTGAGACGCTAATCGCTTACTTCACTTCAAGCACGTTGAGACGCAGCTCTTCAAACTGATTGTCATCTTCTTCCGGCTGCCAGCCCGCTGGCTGCATGGGAATATCTTCCCGATCAAACGCCAGGTCTCCGCCGTTCACAACTTCTGACTCGTGGTTTATGCCTTTAAAGTCGAACAGCTCCACATCCGCGAGATGGGAAGGGACGACGTTCTGCATCGCGCTGAACATGGTTTCGATACGCCCTGGATAACGCTTATCCCAGTCGCGCAGCATGTCGCCAATCACCTGACGCTGCAGGTTCGGCTGAGAGCCGCACAGGTTACATGGAATGATCGGGAAACCTTTAGCCTGAGAAAAACGCTCAATGTCTTTTTCGCGGCAGTAGGCGAGAGGGCGGATCACAATGTGCTTGCCGTCATCGCTCATCAGCTTAGGCGGCATGCCTTTCATCTTGCCGCCGTAGAACATATTGAGGAACAGCGTTTGCAGGATATCGTCGCGGTGATGGCCCAGCGCAATTTTGGTCGCGCCCAGCTCCGTCGCGGTACGATACAAAATGCCGCGGCGCAGACGAGAGCAGAGTGAGCAGGTGGTTTTCCCTTCCGGGATTTTCTCTTTCACAATGCCGTAGGTATTTTCTTCGACGATTTTGTACTCAACGCCCAGCTTCTCGAGGTATTCCGGCAGAATGTGCTCCGGGAAGCCCGGCTGTTTCTGGTCAAGGTTGACCGCCACCAGGGAAAATTTCACCGGTGCGCTTTGCTGAAGATTACGCAGGATCTCCAGCATGGTATAGCTGTCTTTACCCCCTGACAGGCAGACCATGATGCGGTCACCTTCTTCAATCATTTTGAAGTCTGCAATGGCTTCGCCCACGTTACGGCGCAGTCGCTTTTGCAGTTTATTCAGGTTGTATTGCTCTTTTTTGTTAATCTCTTGATTCTGTTGCATTTAGTACTACCTTCGGAGCCAGCAGGGGCAAATATTGTATGCCGCGTATGGTACGGATTCCGGCGGCGAATACCAGCACGTTTTACAGCTGCGTTAAATCTGGAGCCCTATAATGATTCACATCATGCAGGCTCGCTGGGATAAGTATCACTTTTATCTCAGCTTACAGCACCTCAACCAAATCAAATTCTTCCGCGATCAGTTCCATATCTTCAGAAAAATGGCCTTCGCGGAAGAAAAATCGCTGATGCTCTTTCTGCCAGTATTCAAGGCTTAAATCGCCTTCACCCTCTTTGCGAGCGAATTCTTCATTTACATCGCAAAAACGCACCAGCCGCATTGAAACCAGCCGGATCACACAGACCGGGACATTCTGGCCATCAAGAATTATGTTGTAGCTCCCCATCCGCGGAGCAGACACATCCTGCGCGTACGAGGCAAAAGATCCGCAGGTGGCCGTTTTGATTCCTTTTTTAATAAGGTCCGCAAGCACGCTCGCCATTTCCGGGCCGTCACCCATTTGCCAGGCCACTGCGCCTGGGTACTTCATTTTTAATTCTTCAACCTGAACCATTCAAATCCCTTCTTAACTCTTAACCAAAAGAATCGGAATAGCGGTTTTAGCATAAACCCCCTCGACTGTAGAAGCATAGTCGCCTTTCCTTGCATTTTTAGTTCAGGTGGGAAGGAAAACAAAGCGTTGCGCGTATTGCCCTGGTAAATATATCCTTACGAGGTTATCTGTGTGGTGAATCTGCTGTCTGCAGCCAGGCGCGTGGCTTTGAATATCAGTAACGAGTCACCTGGATGCAACCAGCACCACGCTTTTTCTTAAAATTTTATCCCATTGGAAGGGTTTAATGTGTTCAAGCTTATTTCATCTCTACTGGCCATTTTCCTGCTGTCAGGCTGTAGCTCCGATCTGGTTCTCAGTCCACCTAAACAACCCGAATACAAGTCAATGCCTGAAATAACTCAGTCTGTGACGCCAACGCAACAGCGTGCAATCATGGCCGGCGAGCGGCCAGACTGGTCAGAAAGAACCCCGATCAATACAATAAAGCGATATTAATAGACACTTATCCACCAGGGCTGCCGTTCGGCGGCCTTTTGTTTCCCCTGAATCTGGTTTACGAGAACTTTTCTGACGCCTGGCATTTATTACGTTATCGACCATGCTTAAGACAATGACAATTCAATCACTTCAGCATCGTTGAAGCGGCTACTTCACTTAAATCGAGAACCCTAAATGCGCCATGCATCTATCCCCGTAGCTGCAGCCACGACAATGTTTTTGCTTGGCGTTTTTATCATTAATTTACAGGTTTGGTATTCTGCACGGGCTGATAGCCTGGCAGAGGCGCACTACGTCGTGCGGAACATGAATGTTATTCTTAAAGAAGCTCGTCATGCGACTGAGATGGCAATGCAACTTGCCGAGAATGAGTGTGATGCTGAAGGGCAATATCGGCTGGGCACCGAGGCGGCATTACAGCCTCACCTGCGAACGATCGTTATTCTGAAAAATGATGCGGTCTGGTGCTCCTCGTTACCGGGAAACCGCGTATTGTTGGTCAACAGCTCAATCCTGCCTGAGTCATCACTGCTCCTCGTCCCTTCGGCCAGTACCGTCAACGGTCTTCCGGTTCTCTTATATCAGACAATTCATGCCGGAAGCCGAATCATCGTTAGCATCAGCGATAGCCATATCCGTGATGCACTGGATATGCCATTAAATGGCGTTGAATATTCCCTGAGAGTAGGCAATACGCTTTTAGGTCTGACAGGCGATGTGACGACGGCAGACCCTACGAATAAAGAGGTATTAACGGTAAAAGCCTCTACTTATCCTTTCTCGGTACAATTCACCTCTCCACCTCTTTTTAGCCTTAAGAGATTATTCAATCGAGCCGGAGGCGTGGTGTTATTCCTGCTGATAATATCGTCTCTCTCTGCTTATATTCTTCAACGCTATATTTCTAAGGATGTTTCACCCGAAGAGTCGCTGCGCATCGCCATTTACAAAAATGAAATTATTCCGTATTACCAACCCGTTGTGAGCGGCAAAGAGGGAACCTTACGGGGTGTGGAGGTGCTGGCCAGATGGAAGCATCCTCAATCAGGATTTATTTCCCCCGCGTCCTTCATTCCTCTTGCGGAGAAATCCGGTTTAATTATTCCTTTGACTCAGAGCTTAATGAGGCAGGTTGCAATACACATGAATGCTATTGCGACATTGCTGCCAGAAGGCTTTCACGTAGGGATTAACTTCAGCGCTTCTCATATCGTTGCGTCCACCTTTGTTGAAGAGTGTCTCCACTACAAGCGCAGCTTCAATCAACAGGATCTTAACCTCGTCGTTGAGGTGACGGAGCGTGAACCACTCGACATTGATGAACATCTCGTTAATACATTGAATGAGCTACATAACAACGGATTTGCCATTGCGCTGGATGACTTTGGTACGGGTTATTCCGGTCTGTCCTATCTGCAGGATCTGCACATTGACTACATTAAAATCGACCAGAGCTTTGTTGCCAGGGTTAATGCGAATGAGGACTCAACGCTAATCCTTGATTCGGTACTGGAGTTGGCCAAAAAACTCTCAATTAGCATCGTGGCGGAAGGCGTTGAAACTGAAGAGCAGCTCGATTACCTCACACGCAATCATATCCGGTTTTTACAGGGTTTTTTCTTTTACAAACCTCTTCCTTTCAAGGAACTGGTCAAAGTTGTCTTGTCGAAGCCAAAAGTTAAGGTCAGGGTGGAATAATGTTTATTCGGTTGTTTCTGAGGAAATAAAAAGGGGGGACATCATCCCCCAAAAATGCAGACCATTATTGTTTTAACCACGGTAATATTTTGTTATGTATTGACCGGATGGTCAAATTAATTGTTTTCAACATTCTCTTTGGGATTCTTAAGCAAATGGGGGCTTTGGAATATTAGCTGTCTAACGTTTAGTTTGACTTTAATCAACATTGTCGCACCCTCTTAAGATTGATGGATGCAATGATTATTGTTTTGTTAAAACAATGCACTTACGCTGTGTTTTCGACGTAAGTTGCTTCAGGTTAATTTTTTAAGAAAAAAATGCTAGCGGCCATAGCATAATGAAATAATGCTTACTTATTACCGCAGTTTAAATATTAACCAGTAAAGGCCGGGGCGCAGTTTGCATTTAGAATAGCTGTCTCATTCTGAGATTTTCGTCAGTTAGCGTATAATGCGTCATCCAAAACCGCTAAACACTCCGTGACTCGTGCTATGACCCTTAATCGCTTTTGTTATTTACTCCTGATTATCGCTGCGATCGGCAGCCTTCTTGCTACCCATCCTCTGCTCATGTGGTTTCTGGCGATCAACGTGATGACGTTGGTCATGTATGGCGCCGATAAAATGGCGGCGCGGAAGGGGATGCGCAGGGTTCCGGAAGCGACATTGCTGGTATTTGGCGTGACAGGTGGCTGGCCTGGCGCCATTGTGGGCCAACAACTCTTTCGCCATAAAACCCAAAAGCAGCCCTTCAAAAGCTACTTTTTCATCAGCGTCGTCGTCAGCATCGCCATGATGGCTGCGGTTTACCATTTTTCTTCTTATTCTCTTTTATGAGCGTTGGCTGGGACTGCTGACGGTAAGGCATATCTTTAGTTCATTCCTCCGTCACTGCCAATAGTAGTAGGACTATTCTTAAGTGGTTGCTGTTTTTTGCACAATCTGAATAATACGTGCAACAACACGGACGACAACATCCCATGAAAATAGAATCTCTTATCCTGGCAGTGCTGGTGCTCTTTTCTGTGCCTTCCTGGTCTGCTTTTCAGGAGCGGGAATATAATACCTGGTATATAAAAAATGCGGTTCTTTATGATATGACACAGACCTCGGAAGGTTTCCCGGTCATGGTGAGTGTCTCCCAGCCAGGAAGAAAATCCGCTAATTTACTGGTGTCCTATATTACTGAAGGCCGTTGCGGTGAGAAAAACCTGCCGCTAAATGTGAATGGTAAAGTACTGCCCGCCAAATATTATTGTGTTCAGGTAGGACAAAACAGAATTGAACATTTTTCAGTGGTTGATGCGGACAGCGTCAATAGCATGGTGACGCATTTAAAATCCGATTTCACGATCCTCCTACAAAACGATATCAAGATTTGGGCTGCAAACATCAAAACGCCAAAGTTTGGACTGACGCCGAGATTTTAAATATGAAATGTCATTTCTCATGGCAGGCATTTTTCTCATCAAAGCAATTATTTACACAATAATAGTGTCACTATGTTACTAATCAAAATAAAGAGTAAGTGGCCCTGTTTTTTTACATATTTAAAGAGATTGTATGCTAAACGGTACGAAACCGCATAAATAATCCTTTCTGAAATTATGGATAAAGCTCACTACCAGACTTACGCTTGCTAGCGAATTTAAGTTGTTCAGCGCATCTTTACTGGTAAGGAGCAGAAAATGTCACAACGTAATAGTCTGGATTTGCTAAGCCGTAAAGAAGGAATGTGTTTGTTAGAGCAAAGCATGGGTTTTGTCTGGCAGGCAGCACTTCGGGCTGTCGCGGTATTAGGCGTTGCAGATCTTCTGGTTGAAGGAAAGAAATCCGTTAAGCAGCTGGCGAAGGAGCTTAATGTCGATGGCGACTATCTTCATCGAATCATGCGCTTATTGTCTTCGCGTGGGGTGTTCAACGAATTATCCGAAACGGAATACGGTCTTAGCCATTCAGCTCAATTCCTGCGTTCCGATCATGAATTTTCCTTACGGGCGGCAGTTCTTATGTTGACAGACCAAACATTCTGGCAGCCAGCGGCTAGAATGGATGAAATATTGCAAGGCAAACCTGTTTTTAATTCATTGTTTGGCAAGCCTTTTTACGATTACTGGCAGCATGATGACACGGTGACGGGAAGCAACATTTTTCATGCTGGTATGGCCTCTATGTCATCCGTAGAAAATGAAACTATTACTGGTAGCTATTCATTCCCTGAAAACGCTGTCGTTGCCGATATCGCCGGTGGGCTGGGTAATTTATTGCTGGCAATTTTACGTCGAAATCCGACCTTGACAGGGATCTTGTTTGATCAAAAAGACGTGCTTGAGCGGAACAGACTTTCACTATTGAATGATAATCGCCGATGGAAGACCGTAGAGGGCAGCTTTTTTGAAGCCTGTCCTGCAGCGGACATTTTTTTACTTAAATATATTTTGATGGACTGGCCTGATGAGAAGGCGATTCAGATACTTCAGTGCTGCAGAAATGCAATGAAAGATAACTCCCGATTATTAATTTTTGAACCGCTTATTAAAAAAGAAAATAATCAGCAGGGACGATTTGAAATTGACCTTCTTCTGTTAACAAGCTTTGATGGCGGGCGGGCAAGAACAGAGCCTGAGTATCAGGTCTTGTTTGAACAGACCAATTTGAAGCTGAACAAAATAATAGATACCGGTTCCTATCTGTCGATTTTAGAAGTCATACCTGTCTGAACTTGTCCGTCATTCCGTTTTACCGTATTCCTGCTAAGCTTGTTGGTTGGACCAGGAGCGTAAGCATGATGAACAAAGATGAACAAACCGGATTAGTGGGGCTGGCGATCGGGGCCGCCGTTATTGGGCTGGTTTCAGCGCAGAAACCGATCCACCGCAACAGTATTGTCGATGAACTGGTCAGGCTCGGCAGGCAAAAAGGCGATGGCGTAGAAGATGAGGTTTTCGTTAAGGCCGCCGAGCTGGTGAGAAAAGGGGTATAGCCCATGGCTGAAAGACGTAATGCGAAGTGCCATTGCGGCGCGGTAGCGTTCACCGTTGAGCTCACTGATGGTCTGAATACCGCGCGGCGCTGCAGCTGTTCCTTTTGTCGCATGCGGGGCGCGGTCGTCGTCTCTGCGCCGCTGTCAGGCATTAAGGTAACCAAAGGTGAAGATAAGCTCACCGAGTATCGCTTTAACACGGGAACGGCACGGCATTTCTTCTGCTCGGTATGCGGGATCTACACGTTCCATCAGCGGCGTTCTAACCCAAACGAATATGGCGTTAATGTCGCCTGTTTTGAAAACGTTTCACCTTTTGATTTTCCAGAGGTGAAGGTGATGGACGGCGTTAACCATCCCATGGATGGGGATAGTGGGGTATTAGGTTATCTCTCTTTTCGCGAGAAAGGGGAAGATCAGGCATGATTGCCGCCTGGCCACTCTTTTACTCCTCCGGCTATAGTAGGCAGTGGGTAACTGAAACAGGAGAAACTATGCTCTGTGTTGAAAAAGACGATCCGCGTGAGGCCCCTGAATCAGGTGATAAAAAGCCTCAACCTGTGAAAAAATAACGCGACATACGCGTTTACCCGCCACCGGCACTGCTGGTGGCTTTTTATTTCCAGGGACAATAGTTAACTGCCATCCAGATGGTTTAATAGCGCCCCGAGATGCCCGACGATATCACCAAAATCAAAAATTAACGCCATCCACAGCAATGCTAAAAGGGTAAGTAAGGCAAGGGATACACGACCAAACAACGCTGTTATCCTTAGTGAAGAAAGGGCTATCACCGCAGTTTAACCAGCTTACTTTCAACTTTCCCTCAACCAACCCCTTTCTTAAACTGTCTTATGTGACGAACTTCAAAAAACAAGCGAGCCCGCATGATTATGCGGGCTCTGACAATCAGAACTGGTAAACCAGGCCTAACGCTACAACATCATCGGTGCTGATGCCGTTGTCTTTGTAGAAGTTGTCATCTTCATCCAGCAGGTTGATTTTGTAATCAACGTAGGTGGACATGTTTTTGTTGAAGTAATAGGTGACCCCTACGTCAGCGTATTTAACCAGATCCTGGTCGCCCTGGCCGTTGCCCAGATCCTTACCTTTCGACTGCAGGTAGGAAAGGGACGGACGCAGGCCGAAGTCGAACTGGTACTGCGCGGTCACTTCGAAGTTCTGGGTTTTGTTCGCCACGGCGTCGGTATTATCACCATATGGGGTCATATTGCGGGTTTCAGAATACATTGCCGCCAGATAGATGTTATTGGCGTCATACTTCAGGCCCGCCGTCCAGGCATCCGCTTTGTCTCCACCCGCAGTGGTATTCATGACCTGCTCGTTGGTGCGGTCAGAAGAGGTATACGCGGCCCCCGCAGTAATCCCCATGCCGAAGTCATAGGTAGTAGAAATACCGAAGCCGTCACCGTTCTCGTGACGCGTGTCGCGACCGTTGTTGGTGCCTTCCTGGTTGTTGCTGGCGTCTTCATTTTTGCCCTGATACTGCAGCGCAAAGTTCAGGCCCTGCACCAGACCGTAGAAGTCGGTGTTACGGTAGGTTGCCACGCCGTTTGCGCGGCCGGTCATGAAGTTGTCGGCTTTGGTGTAGGAGTCGCCACCGAACTCAGGCAGCATATCGGTCCAGCCTTCCACGTCGTACAGGACACCGTAGTTACGACCGTAATCGAAGGAGCCGTAGTCACCCACTTTTACACCGGCGAAGGCCAGACGCGTCCAGGACTGATTATCAGACCCTTCCGTGTTATTGGCCTGAATGTTGTATTCCCACTGCGCATAGCCGGTCATCGTGTTGTTAATCTGGGTTTCACCTTTGAAACCCAGACGCATATAGGTTTGATCGCCGTCGGCACCTTTGTTATCGGAAAAATAGTGCAGACCATCTACTTTTCCGTACAGATCTAATTTGTTACCGTCTTTATTATAAATTTCTGCTGCATGTGCAGAACCAGCTATTAACAGAGCCGGAATCATCAGAGCCAGTACTTTTCTTTGCATTGTGATATTCCTTTGCAGTTGTTTTTATTTAATTACCTGTTGAACTTTCAGAATGAGAAAGTTGTCTCATGCTAAATCACTCCTGTGTAAGAGTAATAAAATATAATTGTTACGAACTAAGTAAAATCTAAACCGAATAAATCGGCGGAAATGATCATTGGTTTGATGAATGATTTAAAAGTAACTATATTAAATTGAAATTATTAATCAGGCGTTAATTAAGGTAATCTGCCCGGCGTTATATGCCTGTAAGATGATTCATCCATAATTAACGTGAATGCTATTAAGGAAACTAAATAGATATTCAATGATTATCTGGATTCGCCCGGTGTGAATACGCCGGGCTTTTTTTATGGCAAAAAAATGCCCGGACAAGCCGGGCAGGGGAACTAGTCGCTGGTCGGTTTTTCGGCTTTACCCGCCATCTGCGCCAGGAAGTCATAGCGTTTTTGCAGGTCAGCAGCGGCATCTTTCCAGAGCTGCTCGGCCACTTCCGGCTGCTGGGCGTTAAGGCGACGGAAGCGCTGTTCCTGCATTAACGTCTCGGCCAGGGCATCCGACGGCGGACGCGAATCCAGCGCCAGCGGTAATTTACCCTCGTCTGCACGACGCGGGTCGAACCGGTACAGCGGCCAGAAGCCGGTCGCGGTCAGCTGACGCATCTGGTCGTGGCTGAGGGCCAGATCGTAGCCATGCTCTTCGCAAGGGCTGTAGGCAATGATCAGCGACGGGCCAGGATACGCTTCCGCTTCCTGAATCGCTTTCACCGTCTGGTTAAGCTGGGCACCCAGCGAGATTTGCGCGACGTAAACGTGACCGTACATCATCATGCTCACGCCGAGATCTTTGCGCGCCTTGCGTTTACCGTGTTCGCCGAATTTCGTTACCGCGCCTAACGGCGTCGCTTTCGACGCCTGGCCGCCGGTATTGGAATAACACTGCGTATCCAGAACCAGGATGTTGACGTTTTCGGTCAGGCTCAACACGTGATCCAGTCCGCCAAAGCCGATATCGTAAGCCCAGCCGTCACCGCCAATCAGCCAGATTGATTTTTCGACCAGGGCGTCAGCGTCGGTCAGCAGCTGTTCAGCCCCCGCAACGCCCTGCAGCGCGCGGCGCAGCTCAGCAACCTGCTCACGACGTTCTTCTGGCGTCGCGTCCGCATGAAGCGCGTCATTGAGCTCAGCGGGGATCTGCCCGGCAAACTGCTCCAGCAGGCGCATCACGCGCGCGCGGTGCTGGTCGACGGTCAGGCGGAAGCCCAGGCCGAATTCGGCGTTGTCCTCGAATAGCGAGTTTGCCCACGCCGGACCGCGCCCATTCGCGTCGGTGGTGTACGGCGTAGAAGGCAAATTGCCCCCGTAGATGGATGAACAGCCGGTTGCGTTGGCAATCAACATCCGGTCACCGTACAGCTGGGTAAGCAGCTTGATATACGGCGTCTCACCGCAGCCGGAGCAGGCGCCAGAGTACTCAAACAGCGGCGTAATCAGCTGTGAGGTACGAATATCAATACGTTCCAGTTTGCTGCGATCGATTTCCGGCAGATTCAGGAAGAAGTCATAGTTGACCTTCTCCTCTTCAACGTGCTCCAGACGCGACATCATATTGATGGCTTTGATCTCCGGATCCTGCCTGTCTTTCGCCGGACAGACCTCGACGCACAGGTTACAGCCGGTGCAATCTTCCGGCGCGACCTGCAGAACGTATTTCTGTCCGCGCATATCGCGAGATTTCACATCCAGCGAATGCAGGCTGGCAGGCGCGGCTTCCATCTCTTCCGGTGAAACCACTTTGGCACGAATGGCAGAGTGCGGGCAGGCCGCAACGCAGTGGTTGCACTGGGTACACAGCTCTTCTTTCCAGATGGGGATCGCTTCGGCAATGTTACGTTTTTCCCAGCGCGTGGTGCCCATCGGCCAGGTGCCATCCGGCGGTAGCGCGGAGACGGGCAGGGCATCGCCCATGCCGGCCAGCATCGCCGCCGTCACGGTCTTAACGAAATCGGGCGCCGCATCGGACACCACCGGAGGGCGGTTCGGGCTTGCGGCATTCACCGGCTGCAGCGGTACCTCAAACAGCGATTCGCGTGCCAGCGCCAGCGCCTGCCAGTTTCGTTCGACCAGCTCCTGGCCCTTACTGCTGTAGCTTTTGGCAATTGCACCCTGCAGTTCCACCAGCGCGCTGTCGCCCGGCAGAATATTGGTCAGGTGGAAGAAGGCCATTTGCATTACGGTATTAATACGCGCAGCAAGGCCACATTCGCGGGCAATTTTCGCGGCGTTGACCACGTAGAAACGGGCTTTTTTCTGGTTCAGCACCGCCTGAACTTCCTGCGGCAGCCGCGTCCAGACTTCGTCCGCGCTGTACGGCGTATTGAGGAGGAAAATGCCGCCGGGCTTCAGGCGCTCGACCATCTGGTATTTATCGATAAACTGCAGCTGGTGGCAGCCAACAAAATCGGCCTGAGAAATAAGATACGCAGAGCGGATGGGCTGTTCGCTCACGCGCAGGTGGGATACGGTCAGGCCGCCTGCTTTTTTGGAGTCGTAGACGAAGTACCCCTGGGCGTACCACGGCGTGGAGTTGCCGATAATTTTGATGTTGTTTTTGGTCGCGGAGACGCTGCCGTCGCTGCCCAGACCGTAGAACAGCGCCTCAAGTTTGGCGGTCGAGAGCAGGGTGTTTTCCGGCAGAGACAGGGACAGATTCGTCACATCATCATAAATGCCGACGGTAAAGCGCGGTTTGGGTTTCGCTTCGCTTAACTCGTTGAATACCGCCAGCACGCAGTCCGGCCCAAACTCCTTGGAGGACAAACCATAGCGACCCCCGATTACGCGCGGCAGCGTTTCACGTTCGCCCTGATTAAAGGCTTCTGCCAGGGCGGTCATCACATCCAGATAGAGGGGTTCCGCCTGCGCGCCCGGCTCTTTGGTACGGTCGAGCACCGCCACAGCGCGGGCGCTTTCAGGCAGAGCCGAAAGCAGATGTTTGGCCGAGAACGGACGATAGAGACGCACCTTAAGCACGCCAACTTTTTCACCACGCGTCAGCAGCTCGTCTACTACCTCTTCACAGGTCCCAATGGCTGACCCCATCAGCACAATTACCCGTTCCGCCTGCGGATGGCCGTAGTACTCAAACGGTTTGTACTGCCGGCCGGTTGCGGCGGCAAAGTCATCCATTGCCTGTTCAACATGGTCGTAAACCGCGTTGTACCAGGGATTAGTGGCCTCGCGGGACTGGAAATAGGTATCCGGGTTCGCCGATGTCCCGCGAATAACCGGGTGTTCAGGATTCAGAGCCCGGGCGCGATGCGCGTCGATTTCCGCCTGCGGCAGCAGATTCAGGATAGTATCGTCGGCCAGCGGGACGATTTTGTTGATTTCGTGAGAGGTGCGGAAACCATCAAAGAAGTGAATAAACGGCACGCGGCTTTTAAGCGTGGCGATATGCGAAATTAAGGCAAAGTCCTGCGCTTCCTGAACGCTGCTGGCACATAGCATCGCACAGCCGGTCTGGCGCACGGCCATCACGTCGGAGTGGTCACCAAAGATAGAGAGCGCGTGGGTAGCAACGGTGCGCGCGGCAACGTGCAGAACGAAGGGCGTCAGCTGACCGGCGAGTTTGTAAAGCGTAGGGATCATTAACAGCAATCCCTGTGAGGAGGTAAACGACGTGGAAAGCGCGCCGGTCTGAAGCGCACCGTGTACCGTGGCAATCGCACCGGCTTCAGACTGCATCTCAACCACTCTCGGGACATCGCCCCAGACGTTTTTTAACCCGTTACCCGCCCATGCGTCCGCCTGCTCGGCCATGGTAGAACTTGGCGTAATCGGGTAGATGGCGATAACTTCACTGGTGCGAAACGCGACTGAGGCAACTGCACCATTACCGTCAATAGTTTGCATAGGACAACACCCTTACATTGCGCAAAAAATAGGGGTCTGTATTACGGCAACAAACCCTGAATATTATCTGTGTATTCTAGCAAACGGGGGATTTTACGATTTTCGCTTTTGTGTCCTTGGTATTCCTGCCATCAATGAGTAGATCAAACTTTTGGCGAAAAAATTGCGAGAAATTGTTTCTGAAGCGCATAAATACGCACTTCCGCTCTCGACGACACGGGATGTGATGCCTATTATGCATAGGTTTCGCATTATTCATGGGGGAGAGAGCATGCGTTCAGCATTTTGGGTAGGGTGTGCCGCGTTATTGTTGTCGGCATGTAGCAGTGAGCCAGTCCAGCAGGCAACGGCAGCCCACGTGGCGCCGGGAATTAAAGCGGCGATGTCAAGTTCAGGTCAGGCCAACTGCGCGATGATTGGCGGTTCGCTGTCTGTCGCCCGCCAGCTTGATGGTTCTGCTATTGGGATGTGCGCCTTGCCAAACGGCAAACGCTGTAGCGAACAGTCGCTTGCCGTTGGAAGCTGCGGTAACTACTGATTATTCTACACGCTTAAACATCAGCGTTTTATCGGCTGTCGCCAGCGTTAACTGGTCCTCAGTCAGGTCGACCTGCGCCCCTTTGCGCAGCATGTCGCCGATGGTCTGATCCAGCTCATTCAGCTGCGGCTCAGTACAGAGCTTACGGGTCATGGCCAGCGTTTTAACCTTCAGCTCGCCTTCGGACAATTTCCCCTGTCCGTTGAAGCGGTTACACATCTGACCAGAAACGCTGATGTTATTCACCAGGCTGATATCTGGCAGCGCGCCAAAGCTGAGCTCAGGTTGCGTTGTCGCGGTCTTCACGGCCTTACCGTTGACGTTTTCCAGCACAAAGCGGTGGTTTTTAAGTTGCTCCGGCTGTACGGAGGCTTTGCCCGGATTAACGCAGCCGGAAAGGACAAGACTAATAACGCTTAACGCAATGAGCTTTTTCATTTTTCTTCTCAAACTATAAATACCGTGAATCTTTTTCCAGTGTAACGATACTCTGCCGTGCGTTAATGGGGTTTATCTGAAAGTGCTGGGAGGAGCCGGGCAACGCAGCGGTTGCCCGGAATAACGTTAATGAGATTTAAATCCTGCCGCCGTCATCAGCATGCGGAAGAGCATACTGACAGCAGCCAGCGCCAGTACGCTGCCGCCCCAGATAATGGCCAGCCACAGCAATCTTTTCCAGACCGGTTGTTGCATCAGTGATAACCCTCCCCATGCTGAACTTTGCCGCGAAACACGTAGTAGCTCCAGAAGGTGTAGACCAGAATAACGGGAATGATCAACAGCGCGCCAACCAGCATAAAGCCCTGGCTTTGCGTCGGGGCGGCGGCCTGCCACAGGGTGATCGACGGTGGAATAATATGCGGCCAGATGCTGATCCCAAGCCCGCTAAAGCCGAGGAATATCAGCCCCAGCGTCAGAATAAACGGACGGCTATGGCTGGCGGGATTATTCAGGCAGCGCCACTGGTACAGGCTAAAAATCACCACCAGAGCAGGGACAGGCAGCAGATAAAACAGATTCGGCAGCGTAAACCAGCGCGCAGCGATGGCCGGTTGCGCCAGCGGCGTCCAGAGGCTGATCGCCGCAATAAACGCCAGCAGCACGATTAACAGCGTTTTCGACACCTCACGCATCCGCTCCTGCAGCGCGTTTTCGCTTTTCATCACCAGCCAGGTAGAGCCTAACAGCGCATAAGCCACCACCAGCCCCGCGCCGCAAAACAGGTTAAACGCGGTAAACCAGTCAAAGGGGCCGCCGGTATAGGCCCGGCCGGTGACGGTAAAGCCGTTAATGACGGCGCCTACCGTCACGCCCTGGGTGAACGTTGCCAGAATTGAACCGCCAATAAACGCCTTATCCCAGAAGGGGCGGTGGGCCGGCGTGGCTTTAAAGCGAAACTCAAATGCCACTCCGCGGAAAATAAGTCCGATTAGCATTAACGTCAGCGGAATGGTCAGGGCATCAACGATCACCGCATAGGCCAGCGGGAATGCGCCGAACAGGGCGGCACCGCCAAGCACCAGCCAGGTTTCATTTCCGTCCCAGACCGGCGCGACGCTGTTGACCATCACGTCGCGATCGTCGGCGTTCTGCGTGGCCGGGAACAGAATGCCAATCCCCAGATCAAAACCGTCCATCACGATATACATCAGCGTGGCGAAGACGATGATCACAAACCAGATAATGGAAAGGTCGATACCCATTATGGCTGCTCCTTATGTTCAGTTGTGACGGCAGAAAGCGGGCGCGCCGGACGTCCGTCGGACTCGGTGGCGAAAGTTTCATGCGGCTGCGGGCCTTTTCGGATGAGGCGTACCATATAGCTGTAACCCACGCCGAATACCGAGGTATAGACGACGAAGAAGGCCAGCAGGCTCACGCTCATATGCAGGTCACCGTGGGCAGAAACCGCATCCTTCGTTCGCTGGAGTCCGTAGACCACCCACGGCTGGCGGCCCACTTCGGTGGTGATCCACCCGGCCAGGATGGCAATCAGCCCGGTTGGCCCCATCAGCAGCGCAAACCACAGGAAGGGGCGAGACGAATACACGCGTTTTTTGTAGCGCAGCCAGAGAGCCATCACCCCGAGCAGCAGCATCAGCATGCCCAGGCCCGCCATGATGCGGAATGACCAGAACACGATGGTGGAATTCGGACGGTCTTCCTTCGGGAACTCTTTGAGAGCCGGAACCTGTTTATCAAGACTGTGCGTCAGGATAAGACTCCCCAGCGCTGGGAT
Source organism: Enterobacter sp. DNB-S2 (assembly GCF_019443845.1). Classification (NCBI taxonomy): domain Bacteria; kingdom Pseudomonadati; phylum Pseudomonadota; class Gammaproteobacteria; order Enterobacterales; family Enterobacteriaceae; genus Enterobacter; species Enterobacter sp. DNB-S2. The sequence continues at coordinate 3,090,255 of NZ_CP050520.1, read as the reverse complement.
CTCCAGCCCAAAGCGGGTGCGCTCCTGCTCCATATCCGGCCAGCCAAACAGCAGCAGCGGGGTAGGCTCACCCGGCGGATTTTCCCAGTGGCCTTCAATGGCGGCAATCTTGGCGGGCTGGTGCTTTAAGGTGTTCAGACCGTGCATATCGCCAACCATGGCCTGGATGGGGGCGACAATCAGCGTCATCCACAGCGCCATCGAAAACATTGCCCGTATGGCAGGGGTATTATTGCCGCGCAGCAGATGCCATGCCGCGGATGCGGCCACAAACAGGGCGCTGCTCAGGAATGCGGCTATCGACATATGCAGCAGGCGGTAAGGGAAGGAGGGGTTAAACACCACGGCGAACCAGTCCACCGGCACGACCTGACCGTTGACGATCTCATAGCCCTGCGGGGTCTGCATCCAGCTGTTCGACGAGAGGATCCAGAAGGTAGAAATAATAGTGCCCAACGCCACCATGCAGGTGGAGAAGAAGTGCAGACCCGGCCCGACTTTGTTCCAGCCGAACAGCATCACGCCGAGGAACCCGGCTTCGAGGAAGAAGGCGGTCAGCACTTCATAGGTCAGCAGCGGGCCGGTAATGCTGCCCGCAAACTGTGAAAATCCGCTCCAGTTGGTGCCGAACTGGTAGGCCATCACCAGCCCGGAGACCACGCCCATGCCAAAGTTGACGGCAAAAATCTTCGACCAGAAATGGTACAGCGAGCGCCAGACCGGATTTTTGGTTTTCAGCCACAGCCCTTCGAGTACGGCAAGATAGCTTGCCAGGCCGATGGTGATCGCCGGGAAAATAATGTGAAAGGATACGGTAAAGGCAAACTGTATCCGTGCAAGGTGAAAAGCATCTAAACCAAACATGCACAGCCTCAATGTCAAACGGTGTGCTGTTATGGTATAGGGGCAACGTTCGGACTATCAGACGCAGAAAAGTGATTTTTAACCATAACAGTTGACTTAAAACTCATGCTTTAGTCATCTGATATACCTCGCATGAGGAATAAAAACCGTCTTTTTATGAATTTTACGCATAAAACTGCTTGCCTTGTCGTCTGCGCCGTGCGTTAATGACCCTCTGGTTTTGAGTCCAAATAAATATCTGACGTAGTTTTATAAAGCAGTTCTCATCACGTTGTGCCTCTCCGCAGCCTCTCTTGGGTCTTTATCTACTTTCCGATTCGTTTTGTTTAAAACCATTACTGCCCAATCGGCCCATTAGTAATTTACGTTTTTACGTTCACAGGAGAATCCTATGACTTCTTATATTCATTTCCGCTGCCCATGCTGTCATGGCTCGCAGTACCGTACCTCAGTCTTTGATATGTCTGAGAAAAACCCACTCGGCGCGAAATGCATCTTTTGCAAATCGTCGATGATCACGCTCGATCACCTGGCCGCCGCGCGTCAGGCGCAAAGCCACGTTACCGAGTACCGTAAGTAATTCGTTTCACGAACTATAACAGTTAGCTAAATCTTCTCTTTTTCTCCTGCTGATATACACTGTCGGTCACAAGGAGAATTTGATGAAAAAATACCAGCGTCTGGCGCAACAAATTATCTCGCAGATTGAGCTTGGCGTATGGCTGCCGGGCGATAAGCTGCCTTCGCTGCGAGAGCAGGTGGCGAGCAGCGGCATGAGTTTTATGACCGTTGGCCACGCGTATCAGATGCTGGAAAGTCAGGGGCGCATTGTCGCCAGACCGCAGTCGGGCTATTACGTTGCCTCGCGCCCGACCGCCCATCAGCCTGCTCCACCTGCCCAGGTGATGCGTGACGAAGTGGTGGATATTAATACCTACATATTCGACGTCTTACAGGCCAGCCGCGACCCGTCCGTTGTTCCTTTTGCCTCCGCGTTTCCCGATCCCCGACTTTTCCCGCTGCAGCAGCTCAACCGCTCGCTGGCGAACGTCAGCAAAACCGCGACGGCGATGAGCGTGATTGAGAACCTGCCGCCGGGTAACGTCGATCTCCGCCACGCCATTGCCCGTCGCTACGCGCAGCAGGGGATGAACATCTCCCCGGAAGAGATTGTGATCACCGCAGGCGCGCTTGAAGCGCTCAATCTCAGCCTGCAGGCGGTAACCGAGCCGGGCGACTGGGTGATAGTCGAAAACCCGTGTTTCTACGGCGCGCTGCAGGCGCTGGAACGCCTGAAGCTCAAAGCGTTGTCGATTGCGACGGATGTCCGCGAGGGGATTGATCTGAATGCCCTTAAACAGGCGCTGAAGGAGTACCCGGTTAAAGCCTGCTGGATCATGACCAACAGTCAGAACCCGCTTGGATTCACGCTGAGCGCGGAGAAAAAAGCGCAGCTTGTCGCGCTGTTAACGCAGCACAACGTCACCCTGATTGAAGACGATGTCTACAGCGAGCTCTATTTTGGCCGCGAAAAGCCGCTCCCGGCGAAAGCATGGGATCGTCAGGACATGACGCTGCACTGCTCGTCTTTTTCAAAATGTCTGGTGGCCGGTTTTCGCATCGGCTGGGTTGCGGCAGGAAAACACGCGAGACGCATTCAGCAGCTGCAGCTGATGAGCACGCTCTCAACCAGCTCACCCGTGCAGCTGGCGCTGGTGGATTACCTGGCGACGAAACGCTACGACGCCCATCTGCGCCGCCTGCGGCGTACCCTCGCCGAGCGAAAACAGCAGGCCTGGCAGTCTCTTTTGCGCCATATGCCTGCCGGCGTCAAAATTCACCATAACGACAGCGGCTACTTTTTATGGCTGGAGCTTCCGGCGCAGCTGGATGCGGGTCTGCTCAGCGAAAAAGCCTTAACGCACCACATCAGCATTGCGCCCGGAAAGATGTTTTCCACCTCCGACGCGTGGACACCGTTCTTCCGGTTTAATACCTCCTGGGCCTGGGGAGAGCGAGAAGAGCAGGCGGTCATTCAGTTAGGAAAATTAATTAGCACGATGCTGGAATAAACTTTTCTCCGTTATTTAAATAATCAATTCTTATCCTGATGACGGCGCTGCGAATATTTCGCGGTGCCCTGTCATAGGAAATCTGCATACCGTCTCTCGCGGCTAACTCCTTGTCTATAATCCAGTTAACGGGGAATGCGCCCTCGGTCACACCTTGATGAAATTTCCTGAAGCCGTACGGTGCGGCGCATTTGCGCGGTCTACGTTTAATAAGGGAGATATTTTTACGGCACGGCTGCCGCTAAATTTCATTGCGACAGGAGTAACTCTTATGAGCAAACATTTTGCCCGCAGCAGCCTGTGCGCGCTCGGCATGACAATCATGACAGCGCAAGCCGCAGAACCACCAAAGGCCATCGGCGACGGGGAAGGTCGGCTGGATATTATCGCCTGGCCGGGATACATCGAACGCGGACAGACGGATAAAAATTATGACTGGGTCACCCAGTTTGAAAAAGAGACCGGGTGTGCGGTCAACGTCAAAACGGCGGCCACGTCGGATGAAATGGTCAGCCTGATGGCGAAAGGGGGCTATGACCTGGTCACCGCCTCGGGTGACGCCTCCCTGCGCCTGATCATGGGTAAACGCGTTCAGCCCATTAACCCGGACCTCATCCCCAACTGGAAAACGCTCGACGCGCGGATTGTAAAAGGGGAATGGTTTAACGTCGGCGGGAAAGTCTACGGCACGCCATATCAGTGGGGGCCAAACCTGCTGATGTACAACACCAAAACCTTCCCGACGCCGCCGGACAGCTGGAGCGTGGTCTTTACCAAACAGGATCTGCCGGACGGTAAAACCAATCAGGGACGCGTGCAGGCGTATGACGGCCCGATTTATATCGCCGATGCCGCGCTGTTCGTCAAAGCCACTCAGCCGCAGCTGGGTATCCAGGACCCGTACCAGCTCACCGAAAAACAGTATGCCGCCGTGCTCAAGGTGCTTCGCGACCAGCACGCGCTGATCCACCGTTACTGGCATGACACCACCGTTCAGATGAGCGACTTTAAAAATGAAGGCGTCGTGGCATCCAGCGCCTGGCCGTATCAGGCGAATGCCCTGAAGGCTGAGAACCAGCCCGTTGCCACCGTCTTCCCGAAAGAGGGGGTGACCGGCTGGGCGGATACCACCATGCTGCATGCGCAGGCAAAACACCCGATGTGTGCCTATAAGTGGATGAACTGGTCGCTGACGCCTAAAGTGCAGGGCGATCTGGCGGCCTGGTTTGGCTCCCTGCCCGTGGTTGCAGAAGGGTGTAAGGCCAGCACGCTGCTGGGTGATAAAGGCTGCGAAACAAACGGTTATAACGAGTTCGACAAAATCATGTTCTGGAAAACCCCCATCGCCGAAGGCGGCAAATTTGTCCCTTACAGCCGCTGGACGCAGGATTACATCGCCATCATGGGCGGTCGTTAATTGCCCGGGAGCAGAACATGACGTACGCGGTAGAGTTTAACAACGTTTCCCGTCTGTACGGCGACGTACGGGCGGTGGATGGGGTCACCATTGCTATTCGTGACGGAGAGTTTTTCTCCATGCTGGGGCCTTCGGGCTCCGGCAAAACCACCTGCCTGCGTCTGATCGCGGGTTTTGAGCAGCTGTCAGGCGGCACGATTTCTATCTTCGGCAAAGAGGCGAGCGAACTGCCTCCCTGGGAGCGGGATGTGAACACCGTCTTTCAGGACTACGCGCTGTTCCCGCATATGTCGATTCTCGACAATGTTGCCTACGGGCTGATGGTCAAAGGCATCGACAAGAAAAAACGCCATGCGCAGGCCCGTGATGCCCTGGAAAAAGTGGGCCTGAGCTTTGCCGTTGCCCGCAAACCCTCGCAACTTTCCGGCGGCCAGCGACAGCGTGTCGCCATCGCCCGGGCGCTGGTCAATGAGCCGCGCGTCCTGCTGCTGGATGAGCCCTTAGGTGCGCTCGATCTCAAACTGCGTGAACAGATGCAGTTCGAGCTGAAGAAGCTTCAGCAGGAACTCGGCATCACCTTTATTTTTGTCACCCACGATCAGGGCGAGGCCCTTTCCATGTCAGACCGGGTGGCGGTGTTCAATAACGGGCGCATCGAGCAGGTGGATACCCCGCGCGATCTCTACATGCGTCCGCGCACGCCGTTTGTCGCCGGTTTTGTCGGCACGTCCAACGTCTTTGATGCGGGCCTTGCGCAGAAAATTTGCGGTATGGAAGGCAGCTATTCCCTGCGCCCGGAACATATTCGCCTTAATGAGGGCGGAGACGTTCAGGTTCAGGGCATCGTGCAGGCCGTTCAGTATCAGGGAGCGGCCACGCGGCTGGAGCTGAAGCTCGCCGATGGCGCCAAACTGCTGGTGAGCCAGGCCAATCTCAGTGAAACCTCGTCGCTGAGCGGCATTGCGCCGGGGCAGGCGGTGATGGCGTCGTGGTCACGCGAGGCGATGATTCGCCTGCACGAGGAGAGGTGAAATGTCTATGAGTGTCGCGCATCCTCCCGCCTCGCATGGGCGCTTAAGCCGCATGACGGCGCTGTTCTGGCGTAAACCGTCGCTCGGCCTGTTCCTGCTTCTGCTCGCGCCGCTCATGTGGTTTGGCATCGTCTATTTAGGATCGCTTCTGACCCTGCTGTGGCAAGGTTTTTACACCTTTGACGATTTCACTATGGCCGTCACGCCGGATCTGACCCTGGCGAACATTCGGGCGCTTTTCAACCCGGCAAACTACGACATCATCCTGCGCACGTTAACCATGGCGATTGCGGTGACGATAGCCAGCGCCATCCTGGCCTTCCCGATGGCCTGGTACATGGCGCGATACACCCGAGGCAAGTGGAAAGCATTTTTCTATATTGCTGTGATGCTGCCAATGTGGGCGAGCTACATCGTCAAAGCCTACGCCTGGACGCTGCTGCTGGCGAAGGACGGGGTGGCGCAGTGGTTTCTCAACCACATGGGGCTGGAGCCGATCCTGACCTCACTCCTTACGCTCCCGGCGATTGGCGGCAACACCTTGTCCACCTCCGGGCTGGGACGGTTTCTGGTCTTCGTCTACATCTGGCTGCCGTTTATGATCCTGCCCGTCCAGGCGGCGCTGGAACGCCTGCCTGCCTCGCTACTGCAGGCCTCAGCCGACCTCGGCGCGCGCCCTCGTCAGACCTTTCGCTACGTCGTTCTGCCGCTGGCGATCCCGGGTATTGCGGCGGGTTCAATATTCACCTTTTCCCTGACGCTGGGGGATTTCATCGTTCCGCAGCTGGTGGGGCCGCCGGGTTACTTCATCGGTAACATGGTCTACTCGCAGCAGGGTGCCATTGGCAATATGCCTATGGCCGCCGCGTTCACGCTGGTGCCCATCGTGCTGATTTCACTCTATCTGGCGTTCGTGAAACGTCTGGGAGCATTCGATGCACTCTGAACGCGCACCGCTGTTCCTGAAAGTGGCAGCCTGGGGAGGCGTCATCTTCCTGCACTTCCCGCTGCTGATTATCGCGACCTATGCCTTTAATACCGAAGACGCGGCCTTCAGCTTTCCGCCGCAGGGGCTGACGCTGAAGTGGTTCAGCGTGGCGGCGGGGCGCGGCGATATTATTGAATCCGTGACGTTGTCACTTCAGATTGCCGCGCTCTCCACCGCGATTGCCCTTGTGCTTGGCACGCTTGCTGCAGCGGCGCTGTGGCGAAGCGAGTTTTTTGGCAAGAATGCGATCTCGCTGTTGCTGCTGTTGCCGATTGCGTTACCGGGGATCATCACCGGTCTGGCGCTGCTGACGGCATTCAAAACGATTGACCTTGAGCCGGGTTTTTTCACCATCGTGGTGGGACACGCCACCTTTTGCGTGGTGGTGGTGTTTAACAACGTGATTGCCCGGTTCAGACGTACCTCCTGGAGCCTGGTGGAAGCGTCGATGGATCTCGGGGCCGACGGATGGCAAACCTTCCGCTATGTGGTGCTGCCCAATCTGGGTTCCGCGCTGCTGGCCGGGGGAATGCTGGCGTTTGCCCTGTCGTTTGACGAGATAATCGTCACAACGTTTACGGCGGGACACGAGCGCACGTTACCGCTGTGGTTGCTCAATCAGCTCGGTCGTCCGCGCGACGTGCCGGTCACCAACGTCGTAGCACTGCTGGTGATGCTGGTGACAACTATCCCCATTCTGGGAGCCTGGTGGCTAACCCGCGACGGCGAGAATATCGCCGGCAGCGGGAAATAACAGTGAATTCAACAGGAAAATGCTATGCAAACACAACTGCTGATAGAGGGAAAACTGGTAACCGGAGAGGGAGAAAAACAGCCGGTCTATAACCCGGCCACTGGAGAACTCCTGCTGGAGATTGCCGAGGCGTCAGCGGCTCAGGTCGACGCGGCGGTTCAGGCAGCCGACCGTGCTTTTGCGGAGTGGGGGCAAACCACGCCGAAGACGCGCGCCGAGTGCCTGCTGAAGCTGGCGGATGCGATTGAAGCGCATGGGGAGGACTTTGCCCGGCTCGAATCCCTCAACTGCGGGAAGCCGCTGCACTGTGCTCTGGGAGATGAAATTCCGGCGGTGGTCGACGTTTTCCGTTTCTTTGCCGGGGCCGCCCGCTGTCTGAACGGGCTGGCCGCCGGGGAGTACCTTGACGGTCACACGTCGATGATCCGCCGCGATCCGGTGGGCGTGGTTGCCTCTATTGCCCCCTGGAACTATCCGCTGATGATGGCGGCCTGGAAGCTGGCACCCGCGCTGGCGGCTGGGAACTGCGTGGTGATTAAGCCCTCAGAGATCACGCCCCTGACCGCGCTGAAGCTGGGGGAGCTGGCAAAAGATATCTTCCCGGCAGGCGTACTGAACGTCCTGTTTGGCCGGGGTAAAACGGTCGGTGACCCGCTTACCGGGCATGAAAAGGTCCGTATGGTCTCGCTGACCGGTTCGATTGCTACCGGGGAACATATCATCGGCCATACCGCGTCATCCATTAAACGCACCCACATGGAGCTGGGCGGTAAAGCGCCGGTTATCGTCTTTGATGATGCCGACCTGGATGCGGTTGTCGAAGGGGTGCGGACGTTTGGTTTCTACAATGCCGGACAGGACTGTACGGCGGCCTGCCGGATTTATGCCCAGAAGGGCATTTATGCCGCGCTGGTGGAAAAGCTGGGCGCAGCGGTCGCCAGCCTTAATATGGGTGCGCCGGAGGATGCCTCGACCGAACTGGGGCCGCTCAGCTCGGCCGCCCATCTTTCACGCGTCTGTCAGGCCGTCGATGAGGCGAAAGCGCTCGGTCATATCCGCGTTGTCACCGGCGGGAGCAAAAAAGAGGGGGCAGGCTACTACTTCCAGCCAACCCTGCTGGCGGGGGCAAAACAGGACGACGCCATCGTTCAGCGCGAGGTGTTTGGCCCGGTGGTGAGCGTCACCGAGTTTGATGACGAGGCGCAGGTGCTGGCTTGGGCGAACGATTCGCAGTATGGCCTGGCGTCATCGGTCTGGACCAAAGACGTGGGCCGCGCCCATCGCCTGAGCGCGCGCCTGCAGTACGGCTGCACCTGGGTGAATACCCATTTTATGCTGGTGAGCGAAATGCCGCACGGCGGCATGAAATTATCCGGCTACGGCAAAGATATGTCGGTCTACGGGCTTGAAGATTATACGGTCGTGCGGCATGTCATGATCAAACACTAAGCCCGCCATGCCTGGCCGCATGCGCGGCCAGGCGTTCCCCCCGCCCGCCATGAGTGTTACGCAAGATACTCAGTTGTTATTGTCCATAATCTTTAAGTGGTTATTCTGTAACGAAAAAACTTGATCTGTATCAACATATGACGCATATTGCGTGCGGTTATTTTTTCGGCTCTGGTATACAGAATGACGTTGTATCAAAAGATGTTGGTTTTTTACGCAATCATGGCTTCCATCTGCGCATTAATTACCTGGTTCCTCTCTAAAGACCGCAAACGTATCCGCCTGCTCAGCGCTTTTCTGGTGGGGTCAACCTGGCCAATGAGCTTTCCCGTTGCGCTGCTGGTCTCGCTTTTCTGAAGCACGCTTCCATTTTTAAAAGATGAATATGGCATTCCAGATACGGTAACTGTATAAATACACAGTTCATCGTAAAAGGAGTGCTTATGAACAGTTTTTACTCGCAGCAGGCCGGTTGTACCGTGCGCTGGCATGACCTGCCCGGCACCGGCGATCCCGTGGTGTTCATTCACGGGCTGGGCTGCGCCTCTTCCTATGAATATCCCCGTGTCGTTCATGACCCGCTGTTTGGCGCGCGCAGAGCGATTCTCATCGACTTGCCCGGCAGCGGCTACAGCGACAAGCCTGAGCACTACAGCTATAAAACCACCGACCAGGCGCACGTTGTGGCGGAACTGATTGACCACCTTAAGCTGGATGCCTTCTGGTTATACGGCCACAGCATGGGCGGCAGCATTGCAATCGAAACGGCCGGGCTGCTTGCAACGCGCGTGAAGGGGCTGATGGTGTCAGAGCCCAATTTTCATGCGGGTGGAGGGATGTTCAGCCGGTCTATTGCAGCGCAAACCGAGCAGCAGTTCCTGAGCCAGGGCTATGACGCCATGCTCAGCGCGGAAAAAACGGCGTGGGCAGGGTGTCTGCAGAGCAATGCGCCGTACGCCGTCTGGCGCGGCGCATCGAGCCTGGTGGCGGGCGTAGAGCCCGAATGGGAAGCGCAGTTCCTGTCACTTCCTTGTCCGGTAACGTTGATTTTTGGCGAGCTGTCTCTGCCGGATGACGATGTGGAAAGTCTGAAGCAAAAGGGCGTCGAGGTAAAAATTATCCCAGCGGCGGGGCATTCGATGTCGTGGGAAAATCCGTCTGCGCTGGCACAGACGTTAGCCGGGTGTATGACGGAGTGATGTGCGCAAAAGTTTCGCCCGGCGGCGCTACGCTTGCACGGGCCTACAACGATGAAGAATGTAGGCCGGGTATGCGGCAGCGATACCCGGCAAGAAATGCGGCTACATTGTTAATCAGCGTTCAGCGCAATAACGCGTGCAAGGCCTGACGTGCGTCAGGCTGAACATCATGCGGATGCTGGTAATCAATGTTCTCTATCGCGCGGCTATAGAGTGCGACCAGCCAGTCGTAAACGTACGCGGTGGCCGCATGCACAGGCTGTTCCCCCAGGCGCGTCAATCGAGGCTCCGCGCTGCTGACCACCGGCGTAACGAAGATTGCCTGCCCCTTGCGGATGCGGCTTGCCGGACGTGTTGCCACGGGCGTCTGGTCGTAACCCAGCCAGCCAATGAAATTGCCCATCACGGCATGCAGTTGCGCAGCGCTGCTTTTATCCGCTTCGACAATGCGCTGAAGCTGTTGAGGCAGATTAAGCCGGTAGCTGGTGACCACCAGCACATCCGCGATTTGCTGTAATACCGCAGGATCCAGCCCGAGGCGCGCGGCCGTGGCCTCATTGCGGCTCCACTGACGCAGGTGATTTATCCAGACTCTGTGCGCCAGGCGCGCTTTGTCTTTTGTCTGGAACAGACCGGTGCTTTCCTGCGCGTTCTCGGCAAACAGGTCAATAGTGTCCGTAAACAGCCCGTTCACCTGCTCCTCGCGCGGCTGCTGAACGGCGAGCAGCGTTTCATAGGCTTTCAGCGGCGGCAGGAGGCCTTCAAGCAGTTCGCCGTGGCGGGCGGCGCTGCTTTGCAGCGTGCGCACCATGCTTTCGGCCTGAGCGCGTCTTTTCCCCGGCTCTTCAACCAGCGGCGCCAGATAGCTTTGCATCAGCGATGAGAGCTCCTGTCGCAGCAAGCCTTTCAGCGTGCCGAGACGCTTCTGTCGCTGGGCGGGTAACGTGGCCTGAGACAGCCATTCGATGACGCGCTGCATGCTGTGGCTGTCCAGCGCCTGCAGCGTGCCCCAGCGTAAACCCGGCTTTCCGAGCAGATGCTGTACGGCTTCATCGAGATTCTGCCGGGTGGTAAAGCGGGCGTCGTGTGGCGTAATCGCCCATACCAGCCCCGGCAGGGCAGATTCTTCAGCAGGCTGAGTCTCCTTGACCCAGTTCATCAGCACTTTTGCTTTTTTGGCCGTCTGTTCGTGCTGCGCCGTCGCATTACAAATCACCAGCACATCCGGCTGAAGCTGTTGACGGTAATGCTCGAGCAGCCACTGGGACTTCGCCTGGCGTAGCGGGTCGGCACGGTTATCTTCAAAAACAGGAATATCAATAATATCGACGTTATCCAGCGCGCCGTTCTCAACCGGCAGCACCAGCTCGCGGGTCAGGAAGGCCAGCACGTCGACGGGGATGCTGATGGCGTTAAGCATTTCACCGCTATTTAGCGGATGAAGCAGCGTCTCCTGCGCGTCCTGAAGATCTAACGTGCCGTCGTGCGTCAGGAACCCTTCACCCGGCAGGCCAAAGCTGTCCACCAGCAGGCTAAGCGGGGCAGCAAGCTCGCCGGCATGGCTGGTCTGGTGCAGCACATGGGCCAGTTTTAACCACTGCTGGGTCAACTCCTGCTGCTCGCCCCACAGCAGCGACCAGACGCTGGCCCGCGTGCTGAGATCGAGAGAAGGCACCAGCCGGGCGAACTCATGCCACAGGGCATCATCGATTTGCTGCTTAGCGGCGGGTACGGTGCTTTGCCAGAAGCGGGCAATCGCACCCACTTCCTGAGCCGTTATGCCGGGCACGCCCTGCGGCTGGCGCAGCCCGCGCCATTTCTCCAGACGTGTCTCAATGACCGCCTTATCCACCGCGCGCATCTGCGGATGCAGCGTCGTGCGGGCAATAAACAGCTGTACCAGCTCGGCCTCGGTGACCAGGCTCAGACGCAGCGGGAACGCCTCATCCGCCACCTCCGGGCTTTCCGGCGTGAAGCGGACGGCCATGTTGGTCAGGGCATGTCCCGGATTGATATGCGAAAAATAGTCAAAGGTGCGCTGGCCCGGCGTCACGTTCAGGCGTCCATTACCGCTGCCGCACAGGGATAACAGCAGATGGGCTTTCGCGCTCTGTGAATGACCGTAAAGCCCAATGCTGCTCTGGCGGGTCATGGCGCGTTCAATGGCCTGCTCCCGCACCTGCGCCGCGTTGATGCGAGCAAGCAGGGCGTCAGCATCGTTATCCAGCACAGGGGCGTTCAGGCGCGTCTCATTAATCCACCCGATTAAGGCCTGAGTGGTGGTCGTCGTCGCTGTCATTTCAGGTATACGCTCCCGCTGTCGATCCAGTAGTGGCTACCGCTGTGTCGGCGATCGGCCAAAGTATTCAGTTTGAAGGTTAATGCGTCAGGCGCAACTGGCGTGCCGTCCTGCAGCCAGGCATCGCTCAGCTCGAAGGCCTCAGGGCCTTCCTGCTTGCTGCCGCCGCAGAGCTTTAGCCGCACGTTCAGCACGCCGTCACCGGCAATGGCTTTCGCCAGTTCAGCCGAGTTGATGCTGAGCGTGTAGAGCGGCGTGGCGGGCCAGCGCGCGTTCGCCAGCTGGCGGAAGCCGAGTGTGACGTTACCGCGCAGCGGGAAGTGCAGACGCGCGTCGAGCTTCGCGCCCGGCTTATCGAGGTCGATATCCTGATACCAGACGTTTTCCTCGCGCAGGGTATTAACGGTGTTATCCAGCACGCCGAGATACCGCACGGTTGAATACGCGCCAATGTCCGCGGCTTTAAAGTTGAAGCGCGGCAGACGGAGGTCGAGCGCCAGGCTGCAGAGCATGGCCCCCACGGCGGCCGTCGATTTCGGGTTGCCAATGCGCCCCTGCTGGCTGAACGGATACCACTCGTGCACCTGGTATTTATCCAGCCAGACGATGCGGTTGACCGGCACCGGCTGCAGATGACGAATAAGCGCCTGAACGCCAGGCAGGCAGCCGGGGCGTCCGGTGATCAGCAGAATATCGCAGCTGTAATGGGATATCGCCTCGCACACCGCGTGGAGCGGCGAGGCCAGCGTAAACTGCCCGGCCAGCATCGCATCCTGCATTTCGCGGAAGTTCACGTGCAGCGGCACGGCGAACAGGTCAAACGCGTCTGAACCCGCAGGCAGGGCATGATCGATCGCCTGCTGCAGGTAATTCATTACGTTGCGGGTCGGTTTCTGCGGCAGGAGATCGCCAAAGGTGGCATGCAGACCGGCCAGCGGATCGTCAACGTCGCTCGATTCCCACGCGGCAAGAATAGCGTGGCCAATCGGCATAAAAAGCTGAAGCGCCGTTTGCTGGCGGAGTACGGCCTGGGTGTCTATGCGCCCGGAGTCACCGAACAGCGACGCCATCAGCAGCGAAGCGTCCGAGATACCGGATTTCTGCAGCTGCGTTTGCAGGGCAGGCAACACGTAGCGCTGAATCACGTCCAGAAGCGTATCGTCGCCCGCGACCTTAAAGCCTTCACGGAACAGCAGCTGCGGGGTGATTTTGACGTTATTGCCGGAACCGTCATCCAGCTGATAATGGGTAATCGCCATATCCGTTGTGCCGCCGCCGATGTCGATGGACGCGACGCGCAGCGCGCGGCCCGGCTGGCTACCCGGCTCAGGCTCACGGTCCGGGCGGGCCAGGGAGGCGAAGAAGGCTTCGGTCTGACCGCCAAAGCGGGAGATCGCTTCGTTATACAGCCAGACCAGCTGACCGCAGCTGGCTTCATCCCACTCCATCTGGATTTCAGGAACCGGCACCACGCTTTTATCCTGCTGTTTACGGGTGACAAAATCCTCATCCTGCGGGTGCCAGCCCATCGCTTTCCAGACGATGGCGATGGCTTCAAACATGCGGCGACGGAAAATCTCGCGCTCCTGCTTTGGCATGGCCGAGGGCAGGGTCAGGATCAGGGTGCGCAGCTGGCGCGGCGATGCCGGGAAGCCCAGACGCAGGCGCGTGGCGACGCTGTTGATCTGCCCCAGCGCCTGCGCCAGCAGCTCGCACAGCATGTGCGTCATCAGCGTACTGCGGCTGTACTGCGGCGAGAAGACCGGCAGCCGCTCGTCCTGCGGCAGCGTGAAGAGCGGTTCGCCGTCATCGTTCATCAGGTTCATCAGCGGAAACGCGGTGGCAAGCGGCTCACGCTGGGTTTTGCTGTTCATCTGGCTAAAGCGCCAGTCCTGCACGACCGGCGTTTCATCCCACAGGTAGCGACGCGGGCTGGAGATGCCGCTGTTGCCTTCGGTCCCCAGACGCTGCATCGCCAGCTTGCGGGCTTCATCGCCCACGCGAACAATCGACGGCCAGACAAAGGCATCTTCGCGACCGCTCTCTACCGAGAAGTGCTGTTTGCCAAAGCGCGCTTCCGAAAACTCGAGACGGCTGGTAAACAGCGGCGCATTCAGGAACTGCGGCTCGCTTAATGAGCGTACCTGCAGCTCGGCGGTCTGGCGCAGGCCATCGTTGGCGTCGCCGTGGTCTTCGATAATGACGCCGCAGGTGTGGGTATTGCCCACGTCGAGGATCAGGTCGACCGGAATGGCAGGCGTGCTGAGCGTATGGGTAACAAATTTCACTTCCGGCACGGTGAGCTGTTCACCGAGCATGGTCAGCAGGTTAAGCCAGTGGGCCTGATATTCAAACCCGCGCATCGCCTGCTGGAGATCGCGTTCTGAGCGGTTTTCAACGCCGTCGGCATACTGGGTAAAGGCCTCGCGCAGCCAGCCGTCAATCCAGGTCTGGTCGAGGAAACTTTCAACTTCGTTGTCTCGCCAGGCCAGCGCGAATCGGGTCCCGTTCAGAATATCGTTTTCAACCGGGGACAGGGCGGACGTGGCGTGTTCTGCAATCTGGCTGTCAAGGGCGAGCGTGACGCGGTGCGTATTGCCTGCCGTATCGGGTGTATCCAGCCTGCGCACCTGAACGCGGGCCCAGTTATCCGGCCCCTCAACGAAGGTTCGCGGCGGGTTGAAGCGCAGGAACGGAACCGGAAGCCATACGCCGTCCAGCACCGCCAGGGACTGATGCAGCGGGATGGTGGTTTCCGGTTTAACCACTTCAGGCTGCCCGCCGTTCGTTCCCGGCACGGTATAGCGCCCGTTAACCAGGTCGAAATCGAGCCGCAGCAGCGGGCCGTTCGCGGTTTTACGTACGAAGCGCCCGTTGCTGGCGGTGTCCTGCGGCGTCAGACCGAAATCAAGGAACTGCACGCCGCTGTTGGCAATAAGCGTGACGCTTTGTTTATAGTCGCAAAGATTAACCAGCATAGGATCAGGCACCTGCTTTCTTGAACGTCAGGGGAACGACGGTATTGGCATCATAACGGGCGCGACATTCTGCGATATCGCTGGCGCCTGCTTTACAGGCAACCTCCGGCATCGGGTAGCGGGAGCCGTCGGTGCAGCGGGCAGTACCGCGACTTTTAATCATCAGCTCGCCGTTGCTGTGCAGGCCGGAGAACACTTCCGCGCGGCAGACAACGTTGTCGCCATGGACAACCCGGGCGAAGCCCTTATTGTTCTGGATCTGATAGCGCATTGACGGCGGCTTGCCGGTAACCGGATCTTTCACGTCCAGAACCGCACGCCAGGTGCCGTTCAGGAAACGCGTCGATCCCGCTTTCACCTGATTCGCTTCCATCACCATGGCATCTTTCGGGATGGCGACAATCACCACCGGGGCAGGCTGTGGCGCAGGCGCCAGAGCAGGCTCTTTTTCTTTGCTTGCCAGGACCTCTGCCTGATGCAGCGGTAATTTCATGGCCAGCGGCTCAACCGCTTTGATCGGCTTTGGTGCTATCTCTACGGGCTGGGGTGCGGGCACCGGGGCGGGCTCAGCGGAAGGCGACTGTTTTGGCCACAGCAGCGGTGCGGCAATGGCGGCAACGATCGCGACGGCAACCGGCAGCGTCCACAGGGGAACGCGGCGCTTTTTCGCGACGATCGGCACAGCCGGTTCCTGAACGGGTTGCGCAACGGCCGGGGCCGGCTCTGGCTCATACAGATCTTCCGGCGTGATACGCACCACCGTGGAAGGGGCGATCAGCGGCTCGTCGGCATGTTCAAAGGCCACCACCGGTTCTGGCTCAGGCTCGGGTTCAGGATCTTCAATCACAACGGGGGCGGGCTCAGGGACCAGCGATTCACGCAGGCAGTCGAGGACATCGTCGCGCGCATTTTCGTTCAGGTTTACAAACCCCCAGAAGCTGATGACCGGCTTTCCGTCCACCAGGAAGAGGAAGTTTTCACCCGGGAACTGAAACGCCTTTGACAGCAGAGACCCAAAAAGCTGCTGCGCGGTTTTGGGCGACTGGAGGCATTTTTTGCTTAACGACTCAACGCTGGCTAGCGTGTTTTCCAGATAGCGCAGGGCGCGATAACGGTCATCTTCATCGGCCGCTTTCCAGCTGATTACGCTCCCTTCAACGGGGGAATACCAGTCCACGCGGTCACCGCTGTCGTTGACCTGAGGAATAGCCAGACAGTCGACGATGGCCTGTTGTTTGCGCAACCGGAGCGCTTCCCGGATTTGTAACGCTGATTCAAAAACGGCTTGTCCGCCGCCGCCAACGGCCTGAAAGTCATCCAGGTTACCGCTGCGTAAAAGAGTTTTTGCCACGATTTGATCCCATATACTTCTTCACACCGTTACTTTAACGAAACGAGGAAGCAACCAAACGGGGGAAGAGACGCTAAAAGGACCGATTTCTTGCGGCATAGAAAGTGACGGTTGTGCTTGACGAATAATGGCCCTTAAGGCAAATCACCTTTTCGGGCGCTGGCTGTTAAAACAGCAAAAAACGCGGCTTTAGAATAACCTGATAGTGTTTCGTTATTTGCCAGGTCATATCGCCTGTGCTGTTATTACTGTCTTATATAATAAAACTGTCAGGGTTATAACCATGTCTACAGGGAAAACACTGCTCGCCCTTGCGCTGAGCGCGCTGTTACCAGCCGGTGCCGCATGGGCGGCAAACAACGACACCCTTATTTACTGTTCTGAAGCGTCCCCCGAGTCCTTCAACCCGCAAATCGCCAGCTCTGGCCCGTCTTTTGTGGCCAGCTCTCAGGTACTGTACAATCGCCTGATCAACTTTGACCCGGTGAAAAACACCCCGGTCCCGTCGCTGGCGGAGTCCTGGACGATTTCGCCGGACGGCAAGACCTATACCTTTGCCCTGCGCAAAGGGGTGAAGTTCAACAGCAATAAATACTTCAAACCGACGCGCGACTTTAACGCCGATGACGTTATTTTCTCGGTTCTGCGTCAGAAAGACCCTAAACACCCGTATCACAACGTGTCGCAGGGCAACTACGAATACTTTAACGACGTCGGGCTCGATAAGCTGATTCAGGACGTGAAAAAGGTCGACGACTATCACGTTCAGTTCACCCTCAGCGAGCCTAACGCCGCGTTTCTGGCCGACTGGGGGATGGATTTCGCCTCGATTCTTTCCGCCGAATACGCCGACGCGATGCTGAAAAAAGGCACGCCTGAAAACGTGGACACCTGGCCGATTGGCACCGGGCCTTATGTCCTGCAGCAGTACAAGGTAGATTCGCTGATTCGCTACGTCGCTAACCCGAACTACTGGGAAGGCGAGGTGCCGACGAAGCATCTCATCTTCTCCATCACGCCGAATGTGGAAACCCGTCTGGCGAAGCTGCAGACCAACGAGTGCCAGATTATTCCTGCACCGTCCCCGGTTCAGTTTGACGCCATCAAGAACAGCAAAGACCTGACGCTGCACTCGGTCGATGCGCTAAACGTCGGCTATCTGGCGTTTAACACCGAGAAAAAACCGTTTGATAACGTGCTGGTGCGCCAGGCGCTTAACTACGCGACCGACAAGAAGGCTATCGTCAATGCGGTCTTTATGGGTTCCGGTACGGTGGCAAAATCGCCGATCCCGCCAAATATGCTGGGCTTTAATAAAGACCTGAAGGACTACAGCTACGATCCTGAAAAAGCGAAAGCGCTGCTGAAGCAGGCGGGGCTGGAGAAGGGGGCGGAAGTCACGCTGTGGTCAATGCCGGTTCAGCGTCCGTATAACCCGAACTCGCGCCGTATCGCGGAGATGATCCAGAGCGACTGGGCGAAAGTCGGCGTGAAGGCCAAAATTGTCTCTTACGAGTGGGGCGAATATCTCTCCGGGATGCGTAAAGGCGAACATGACTCCGCGCTGTTTGGCTGGATGTCCGATAACGGCGACCCGGACAACTTTGCCGACGTGCTGCTGGGCTGCAACAGCATTAAAACCGGATCCAACGCCGCGCGCTGGTGCGATAAGGGTTATGATGATCTGGTGCAAAAAGCGAAGCTGACCAGCAGCCCGGCGGAGCGCGCGAAACTCTACGGCCAGGCGCAGGAGATCTTCTACCAGCAGGCGCCGTGGATCGCACTGGCAAACGGGAAAACGTTCTATGCGACCCGCAGCAACGTGACCGGATACAGCGTGAGCCTGATGGGCAGCGATTTCTCCAAAGCGAAACTGAACTAGTTTGTTGCCCGGTGGCGCTGCGCTTACCGGGCCTACGGTTCCCCTGTAGGCCGGGTAAGGCGCAGCCGCCATCCGGCGATTTACAAGGAGTGACAATGTCACATTTAAATGAAGTTACCGCCCGTGTCGATGCCGCCATTGAAGAGAGCGTCATCACCCATATGAATGAACTGCTGATCGAATTAAGTGATGATGCAGAGCTCAGCCGTGAAGAACGCTACACCCAGCAGCAGCGTCTGCGTACCGCGATTTCGCACCACGGTAAGCAGCATAAAGAGGAGTTGGACGCGCGTGAGGAACAGCTGACCAAAGGCGGCACCATACTGTAACGTTCAAAACTGGCGTCGCGCCACCAGCCAGGCCCCGACGACCAGCATCACCGCGCCGCACACCGGGCCAATCAGGGCGCGCAGCGGAATGCCGTTGCTCCTCAGCACGTCCATCACCAGTCCGCCAATCAGCTGGCTTGCTACCAGCACGGCGATAGTCGTCGCCGCGCCAACGTTCTGATACCCGCTGATGCTGGCAAACACGAAAAACGACCCCAGCAGCCCCGGGATAAGCGTCCACCAGCGTACCGTTGCGGCCAGCTCGCTAAATCCGGCGACGCCCTGTTTCAGCAGCAGAATGCTGACAAACAGCACAATGCCGACCAGGGAGTTCAGCAGCATCGCTATAAGGATCGTGGAGGAGGACTGGGTGATACGCACCATTAAGGTATTTTGCACCACCAGACCTATTCCCGCCGCCACCAGAAACGCCAGGGTCAGGGATTGATTCATGGGATGGCGTCCGGATCGCTGCGCTCGTCCAGCTGCAGCTGCATAAAGGTCAAGTCCAGCCAGCGGCCAAACTTGGTTCCCACCTGCGGCATCTGCCCCGTGGTGACAAAACCAAGCGTTTCGTGGAGATGAATCGAGGCATGGTTTTGCGCTTCAATACCGGCCACCATCACGTGTTTGCCGATGGCGCGGGCCTCGTTTATCAGCGCGATCATTAGCGTGCGGCCAATACCTTTTCCCTGATGGTCCGGGTGGACGTAGACCGAATGTTCGACCGTATGACGGAAACCGTCGAAGGCGCGCCAGTCTCCAAAAGAGGCGTAACCGGTGATCGCTCCGTCTTCCTCGCTCACCAGAACCGGGTAACCCGCGAGCGTGCGCGCCTCAAACCAGGCGATTCGGTTATCGGTATCGACGGTTTTATCGTTCCAGATCGCGGCAGTATGCAGCACCGCGTGGTTGTAGATTTTTCCTATCGCAGCGCAGTCTTCCTTGCAGGCATGACGAACGATCATGATTAACCCTCTGTGTGTTGTTTACTATAGTATTACGTTATTCCTACGATATTACACAATCGTATCGCCCGATCGCTACGGCATAAGCCATATTTTTTTGTTATCAAAAGCCCATTGAAATGCCGTTCATACACTATAGTATGACGTCATGAACACCATAACAGACACAATGAATCAACGGATTAGCGCAAGAATTCGCCTTGAACGCGAGTCTCGCGGATGGTCCCTGAGCGAGCTTGCTGACCGGGCAGGGGTCTCGCGCGCGATGATCCATAAGATAGAGCGCGGAGACAGCAGCCCGACAGCCACCTTGCTGGCCCGTCTGTCCGGCGCGTTTGGTATCAGCATGTCCACGCTCATTGCCCGGGCCGAAATGCAGGAGGGCAAGCTGCTGCGCCTTGCAAACCAGCCCGTCTGGCGCGACCCTCAGACGCACTACCTCCGCCGCCACGTTTCTCCCCGCACCGATCTGCCCATCGACCTTGTTCAGGTTGAACTGCCCGCGGGCAGCGATGTTCCGATGCCTGCATCTTCTTACGCGCTGGCACGTCAGCTTATCTGGCTACAGTCCGGCGAGCTGGTGTTTCAGGAGGGCGATACGCGCCACGAGATGTACGCCGGAGACTGCCTCGAGCTGGGGCCGCCAAATGACTGCCGGTTCATCAACGAAACGAATGAAACCTGCATCTATCTGGTTGTACGGCTTAACCAGTCTGCCTCGTAATGCTAATGCGATAACGCGGATCCTGAGCCAGG
The DNA here is from genome assembly GCF_019443845.1 of Enterobacter sp. DNB-S2. NCBI lineage: Bacteria > Pseudomonadati > Pseudomonadota > Gammaproteobacteria > Enterobacterales > Enterobacteriaceae > Enterobacter > Enterobacter sp. DNB-S2. Next base: position 3,069,918 of record NZ_CP050520.1, on the reverse strand, counting down.
CTGTAATGACATTTGTACCAGAAGGAGATCCCGATGAATCAACCTGTTTCGCAAAATCGCCGCTGGGTACTGGCCTCCCGTCCTCAGGGTGCGCCGGTGGCGGAAAATTTTCGTCTCGAAACGCAGCCTGTTCCCGCCCCGGCTGAGGGACAGCTTTTGCTGCGTACCGTCTGGCTGTCGCTGGACCCGTACATGCGGGGGCGCATGAGCGATGCGCCATCCTATTCACCACCGGTTGAGCTGGGCGCTGTGATGGTGGGGGGAACGGTCAGCCGCGTTGAGCAGTCGAATCATCCCGATTTCAAACCGGGGGAGTGGGTGCTGGGCTACAGCGGCTGGCAGGAATATGAACTCTCGGACGGCAGCGGCCTGGTGAAGCTGGGCGAAAATCCGTCACATCCTTCCTGGGCGCTGGGTATTCTGGGTATGCCGGGCTTTACCGCCTATATGGGATTGCTGGATATCGGGCAGCCAAAAGCGGGCGAAACGCTGGTGGTCGCCGCGGCGACAGGGCCGGTTGGCGCGACCGTCGGGCAGATCGGTAAAATCAAAGGTTGCCGGGTGGTCGGCGTCGCCGGTGGGGCTGAAAAATGCCGCCATGCCGTTGAGGTCCTCGGGTTTGACCTGTGTCTGGATCATCACGCGGCCGACTTTGCCGAACAGCTGAAACGCGCCTGTCCGCAAGGAATTGACGTCTATTATGAAAACGTCGGCGGGAAAGTATTTGACGCCGTGCTGCCGTTACTGAATACCTCCGCGCGCGTGCCGGTGTGCGGCCTGGTGAGCGGCTACAATGCGACGGGCCTGCCCGAGGGGCCGGATCGCCTGCCGCTCCTGATGGCGACCATCCTGAAGAAACGCATTCGTATGCAGGGCTTTATCATCGGCCAGGATTACGGTCACCGCATTAAAGAGTTCCAGGAAGCAATAGGACGCTGGGTGCAGGAGGGCAAAATCCACTATCGTGAACAGATAACGGACGGGCTGGAGAACGCGCCCGAGGCGCTGATTGGCCTGCTCGAAGGGCGTAACTTCGGCAAAGTCGTGATTCGCGTCGCGGGTGACAATAAATAAACAGCATTATGGCGGGGTTTCCCGCCATATTTATTTGTGAAGATACGATATATTGTCTTTAATTAATGGACATGGCATTTCGCGCCCGCATCCCGGACGGGCCCGAAACCAATAAAAAAAACAAACTTTACTTTTTTGATGTTTTTACGTACTTCCCACCACCAGGCATGACGATACAGGATATATCGGACCAGCGTCGTTTTATTAAAACTGGCGTTTAAAAATAGCATTAAGTTTTAGCTACAGGAATTGAACATGCTTGATTTGGACCACTTAGAAAAAGCCCAAAGGGTCAGTCTTACCATGCAAGTTGAACACAGTTTGAAAGGAGCGTTAATTACAGGCTCACTCAAACCTGGGGCACGACTGATTACGAAAGAGATTGCCGATAAATTAGGAACCAGTATTACCCCTGTTCGCGAGGCGCTGTTGCGCCTGGTGTCATCAGGGGCGCTACACGCCACGCCGGCGCAGGCATTTCTGGTTCCGGAGGTCACGCTGGAGCGCTATAACGAGATTAACGCTATCCGCAAGCAGCTTGAGCCGATGGCGGTCGCCGCGGCCTGTCAGAATATGTCTGATAGCAAACTGGAGGCGTTGCGCAAATTGTCGGATGCCTTTCATGAGGCCATGCGCAACGGGAACGTCCAGCAGGCATTGCATGCGAATCGCGTCTTCCGGTTTACGCTTTATCAGTATGCGGAAATGCCTACGCTTAATGCCTTAATAGAGCAGCTGTGGGTGCGCATCGGGCCCTGTATGAACTATCTGCATCAGGAGCTTAACGACATCAAAGCCTCGACATATCACTATGACGAACTGCTTTCCGCCCTTGAGCGAAGAGATGTTGTTGCCTGCCAGAAGGCGATTGATAAGGTGATTGATGAAGCGAATTTGCTTTTACAGCGACAATATTTTAACTAAGAGATTATTTAGCAGAGCGACTATATTCCGCCCCTAATTATTTATCTGGTGAATAACTCCTGATGGTTTATTGCCATCAGGAGCGTTATTTCATTAATAAAATAAACTTTTCTTATTGCTTACTCGAAGCGATAAGAGACCGACAGCCCGACCCCGTAGTTACGGCCTGGTGCAGGCTCGTAATAACGACCGTTAGACTCGTTGACAATAACCGAGCCCGCGTACTCTTTATCGAACAGGTTATCGACGCGGCCAAAGACGTCCATGCCCCAGCTGCCGTAGTTGAATTTGTACCCGGTGTTCAGCCCGACCACCGTATACGATGGCGCTTTCGCCGTATTCTCGTCATCGGCCATGATGTCGCTCATGTAGCGCACGTCTGAACCCGCGTACCAGCCTTCATCCGGCTGCCAGCCAAACGAGGCGTAACCCATGTTGCGGGCAATGCCCGGCATCCGGTTACCGTTACAGTCTGCGTCGCTGCAGACGTTAGTCCGGTAGGTGGCATCCAGGTAAGTCCATGCCATCTTCAGCTTCCAGTTCTCGGCAAACTGCTGGTCGAGGGAGACTTCCACCCCCTGACGACGGGTTTTACCGGCATTTTTATAGCTGGTACGCCCGCCAGAGCTGGCATCCACCACGATCTCATCATCCGTATCGGTGCGGAACAGCGCCGCGGTCAGCAGGCCATTGCCGATGCGGGTTTTGCTGCCCACTTCATACGTGTTGTTGGTGGACGGCTGCAGGCCGATGTTCAGGCCGCCCTGGTTATCGGCGCGATAGGAGAGCTCGTTGATGGTTGGCGTTTCGAATCCACGCCCTGCGGCAGCGTAGAGGTTCCATGCGTCCGTCACCGCATACTTCACGGAACCGGCCGGGAGCCACTTGTGATAGCTCGCGTCACCGCTGTCATCGCCGTTGCCCGGCGTAACGTAATGGTCGTTGGAATCAAACCAGACCGAGCTGTAGCGCACTCCCGCATCTACCGACAGTTTCTGCGTCAGCTGCCAGCTGGTTTGCAGGTAAGGGTCAACGTTCCACATCAGGTTACGTTCGTTTCGACGCTTGTCACCCTTCACGCCGTAGTCCGGCACGCCGTTGTTCATCACGAAGTTCTCGTATCCGCGACGATCTTCGCTCAGGTTTTCGTAGTTCAGGCCGGTAGTAAACGTCACCGGCACCAGCAGCTCGCCGCGGTGCGTCCAGCGGGTATCGATACCCTGATAATGACGCTGCATATCGATCACGCCGCCGGAGTGGGAGGCTTTCAGCTGCGGCTGATACGGAATCGACTGGTACTGCGTCATTTCACGTTCGCCGGCGTACATCATCACGCTGAGGTCGTCCTGAGTGCTGAGCTGACGATCGTAGCGCAGACCGGCCTGGGTCTGCTTGATGGTCTTGCGGGTGTTGTACTGATCGCCGCGCGGAGACTGACGCGGATTGTTCTGCCACTCCTGATAGCTCAGCCCGCCCGGATCGTTGGCCTTCATGTCCACGCTGTTAAAAATCAGCGTCAGCTTGCTGACGTCGTCAATGCGCACGCCCAGTTTGGCGTTAGCGAGGTTTTTGCGCGCGCCGCTGTGGTCGCGGTAGCCTTTGGTGGTGAAGCGGGTGGTGGAAACGGTGTAATCCACATCGCCCGCGTGGGTGCCGTCACCCATCGCGCCGGTGGCTTTCATGCCGTAGCGCCAGGTACCGTAGCTGCCGTAATAGCTGCTGGCTTCAATGGTCGGCGGCTGCTGCCCGGTCTGGGTGTTGATGTTAATCACGCCGCCGGAGGCGTTGCCGTACAGGGCAGAGAAGGGGCCGCGCAGCACTTCAACGCTCTCCACGCTGGAGAGATCGATGTTAGAGGTCTGGCCCTGTCCGTCCGGCATAGTGGCAGGGATACCGTCGACATACATACGGATACCGCGCACGCCAAACGTTGAGCGGGCACCAAACCCACGCATTGAAAGCTGGAGATCCTGGGCATAGTTCTGGCGGTTCTGAATTTGCAGTCCCGGGACGCTGCCAAGAGATTCAGACAGGTTGATGCGCGGCGCGGCGTGGCGCATGTCATCGCCATTGACGACGCTGACCGCGGCCGGGGTATCCAGTTCCGATACGGTTTGCGGCGTGGCGCTGACGATCATGGTCTGTTCCTCCGCGCTCATTGCGGTTAGCGGCGCGAAAATAACGGGAACCAGCAGCAGCGGGAGAGAAGCCTTACGGGCAGAAATGATTTTCATGAATAAAACCGGTTGTGGTGTATAAACGAACCAAATGGAACATGTCCATACATGTTAAAGGTTTTGTAAATGTTTTGAAAACTATAACCGCACATTGCGTTAATGAAAGGCGAAGCGCAAAAGAAAAACTCCACATTCAGTTCATTAATGATTACTATTCTCATTATTAAAAGGCAATGCCATGACGTTGCCTGCCGGAAGTGATGTCAGCCCAAACCCCTCTTTTCAGAAAAGGAATTGTTATGTCTTTACGTCATCTGTGCTCGCCGCGTCTGAGCCTGTCACTGCTGTCTGCCACTTTACTGCTTGCCGGGACGTTCCAGGTGCATGCCGCCGAAGAGGTGCTGCGTAAAGCGGTGGGCAAAGGGGCGTATGAAATGGCGGTCAGCCAGCAGGAGAATGCGCTGTGGGTGGCGACCTCGCAAAGCCGAAAAACCGATAAGGGCGGAGTTATCTATCGACTTGACCCGGTCACGCTGGACGTGACGCAGGCGATTCACAGCGATCTCAAACCCTTTGGCGCCACGCTCGACGGCGCGACGCAAACCCTGTGGTTTGGCAACACCATCAACGGCGCGGTGACGGCCATCGATGCGAAAACGGGCGACGTGAAAGGGCGACTGGTGCTCGATAATCGCCAGCGCAGTGAAACCATCAAACCGCTGCAGCCGCGCCAGCTGGTGGCGGATGACGCGACCAACACGATTTACATCACCGGCGTCGGCAAAGAGAGCGTGATTTGGGTGGTGGATGGCGCCACGCTGAAGCTGAAAGAGACCATTGCCAATACCGGTACGTACAGCACCGGCCTGGCGCTGGATGCGCAGGCAAAACGTCTGTACACCACGAATGCGGACGGCGAGCTGGTAACCATTGATACGGCCACCAATAAAATCCTGAGCCGCAAAAAGGTGCAGGATGACGGTAAAGAGCACTTCTACCTGAACCTCAGCCTCGATACCGCCGGCCAGCGCGCGTTCCTGACCGATTCAAAACAGCCGGAAGTGCTGGTGGTGAGCCTGAAAGACGGCAGCGTGATCGAGAAAATCGCCGCGCCGGAGTCACTGGCGGTCCTGTTTAACCCGGCCCGCAATGAAGCCTATGTGACGCACCGTGAGGCCGGTAAGGTGAGCGTGATTGATGCGAAAACCTACAAGGTGACCAAAACGTTCGATATGCCGGTTTACCCGAACAGCCTGGCGCTCTCTGCCGATGGTAAAACGCTGTATGTGACGGTGAAACAGAAATCTACCCGTCAGCAGGAAGCCACCCAGCCTGACGACGTCATTCGTATCGCGCTGTAAATAAAAAAAGGGAAGGCATTTGCCTTCCCTTTTTGATGCTTACGGACGCTTAACGCGAGGTTTCTTCTACCAGCGGTGCGTCGTGTTTTTCATCGTCGTGATGAACCGGCGCGGTGCTGTGAATTTCGTGTACGCGCTTACGCACGCCAAACCAGCCGGCAATCAGCAGTACCGCCAGCAGCGGAATGGTCGCAATGGTGTAAGTACCGTTCGGGTAGTCAAACGCCATCAGCACCAGCACGCTGAACAGGAACAGCAGGGTGAGCCAGGAGGTCACCGGTGCGCCCGGCATCTTGAAGCTCACATCAGCCGCTTTGCCTTCTTTGATCGCTTTGCGCAGACGCATCTGGCAGACCACAATAAAGGCCCAGGAGGCGATAATCCCCAGTGCAGCAACGTTCAGAACGATCTCAAATACGCGGGACGGCACAAGATAGTTCAGGAACACGCCAAAAACGTAAACCACCAGCGTTGCCAGAATCCCCGCATAGGGAACCTGCTGCTTGCTCATCTTCGACATGAACTTCGGCGCAGAACCGCCCATCGACATGGAGCGCAGGATACGACCGGTAGAGTAAAGACCGGAGTTCAGGCTGGAGAGCGCCGCCGTCAGGACCACGATGTTCATGATGCTGCCAACGTAAGGCACGCCGAGCTTAGAGAAGAAGGTCACAAACGGACTCTGACCTGCCTGATAGGCAGTCCACGGGAGCAGCAGAACCAGCAGCACCACGGAACCGACGTAGAACAGACCGATACGCCAGATCACGCTGTTAATGGCTTTTGGCACCATGGTCTGCGGATCTTTACATTCACCTGCTGCGGTACCCACCAGTTCGATGGAGGCGAAGGCGAACACCACGCCCTGAACCAGGACCAGCGCAGGCAGCAGACCGTGCGGGAAGAATCCGCCGTTATCGGTTATCAGATGGAAGCCGGTGGCATTGCCGTCCAGCGGCTTGCCGCTGCCGAGGAAGACGGTACCCACGACCAGGAACACCACGATGGCCAGCACTTTTACCAGCGCAAACCAGAACTCCATCTCCGCGAACCACTTCACGCCGATCATGTTCATGGTGCCGACAATCGCCAGCGCGCCAAGCGCAAAGACCCACTGCGGCACATCGCCAAACGCGCCCCAGTAGTGCATATACAGCGCAACGGCGGTGATATCGACAATACCGGTCATCGCCCAGTTGACGAAGTACATCCAGCCCGCAACGTAGGCCGCTTTTTCACCGAGGAATTCACGGGCGTAAGAGACGAAGCTTCCGCTGGAAGGGCGATGCAGTACCAGTTCGCCCAGCGCACGTAGAATGAAGAAAGAGAAGATCCCGCACACCAGATAGACCAGGGCGAGAGCCGGGCCAGCCATTTGCAGACGCGCACCCGCACCTAAAAACAGACCCGTTCCGATAGCGCCGCCGATGGCGATCATTTGAACCTGACGGTTGCCCATCGCTTTGTGGTAGCCCTCTTCGTGGGAGTTCAACCAGCGACGTTTAGCAGCATGATGATCGGCTGCGCTTTTATTGCTTGTTTTCATTGAGTTACCTGTTTGCCTGTCTGAACCATTATCGTGATAGTCCTGCCTGGCAGAGCGCAATACAAACGATTGCTTCTGCGCAAACACATGTCGCCTTCCCAGTCATTCTGCGTATGGATAAGGCGAAACATGGCGAGGCATCCTACCTGCAATTCATAAGCGACGCAAAATATAACCGTGCCGAAAGTGATGCGCGTCGAAGGAAATCGTGTGGTCAGAGCAGACGGCGATCACAACACGCTGAATCGTGATGAGTTTTTAGACAAAACATTTGGCGGGTTGATTATTTAATCATCAGAATCTCTTAATTATTACCAGGTGGTAAAGATTTTAACTGTTGCAGAGCATCCGCCTGTAACCTGAAAGCGGTAACAGGCTGACGACGGCTCTGCGATAACGCACAAAAATGGCCTCAGACTTCAAAACCCCAGCGGCTAACCGCCAAAAACGGCAATCGCCTGCTGCAGGCGCGTGGTGCGCTGCGTCAGGTGATTCGCCGCGTGAGTGACGTTATCCACCATCCCCGTATTGTTGTGGGTCATTGCGCCGATACGGGAGATGGAGGCGTTGATGAGCGTCAGCGCCTGGGTTTGCTCCTGCGTGGCGTGGCCGATCTCCTTAATCAGGGAGGAGACCCGCAGCACGTTGTCGATCATAACCGTCAGCTGCGTTTCGGTTTGTTCTACCTTCTCCACGCCAGCGTTGACGCTGGCGACGTTTTTCTCAATCAGCGCTTTGATCTCTTTCGCCGCCGTCGCGGAGTGCTGCGCAAGGTTGCGCACCTCAGCCGCCACCACGGCAAATCCGCGCCCGGCTTCACCTGCGCGCGCCGCTTCCACGGCAGCATTCAGCGCAAGAATATTGGTCTGGAAGGCGATACGATCGATAACGCTGATAATATCGACGATCTGGCTGTTATCCTGCGACACGGATTGCATCATACCGATGGTCTCTTTCATCATCGCTTCACCGCGGTGGGCGCTGTCGCGAGTGAGATCCGCCATCTCCGTGGCTTCTTTCGCGGTTTCTGCCGTCTGCTCCACCGCGCTGGCGATCTCTTCTACCGCCGACGCGGTTTGCTGCAGAAAGTCTGCGGTCTCTTCTGAACGCGTCTGCAGCGCCGCGCCTTCTTTCGCGACCTGCTGGCTGATGGTGCCAATCCCGCTGATTTGCGCCCCGACGTCGTCAACCAGCGAATTCAGGTTCAAGCCTGATTGATTGACCAGACGCATCATCAGCCCGATGTCGTCGATCCTGTCAAAATGGTAATAGTCCGTTTTACGTCCTGAAACCACGCGCTGCATCTGTTGCACAATAGATTTTACCGGACGGGCGATCTGCGCATGAAGATAATAGGTCAGGGCAATAAACAGCAGCGCCAGACTTCCCGATTGCACAAGTTTATCAGGGAATAAATACACCGCCAGGCAGGAGAGTAACGCCGTCGTCGCAATACCCAGATGGATGCGTTTACTGGTGCTAAGACATTTAAAGATCGACATAAACGAAAATAAACCGCGCCGAACCAGTAACCCTTTATAAAAGCGGTAATGTTTTAATTCATTATTACGCACTTTTGCATACAGTTTTTCACTGGCCGCAATCTCTTCCCGTGCGGGTATATTTCGCACGGAAATATAGCCCGTTAGGGATCCACCCTGCCAGACCGGCGTCACGTTAGCCCGCACCCAGTAGTGGTCGCCATTATGACGACGGTTCTTTACCAGTCCCGTCCAGGTCTCACCTTGCTGCAGGGTGAACCACATGTCGCCAAAGGCTTCGGCAGGCATGTCGGGATGGCGGATGAGGTTATGCGGCTCACCCATAAGATGTTCTTCTTTATATCCGCTGGCTTCAATAAAAGCGGAATTAGCATAGGTAATATGGCTTTTGGTATCGGTGGTCGACATTAACGTCGAACCATCGTTAAGTAAATACTCGTTTTGTGTAACGGGACTGTTACGCCTCATGAGTAACTCCATGATGATGTGCAAGAATAAAAAATGCCCGGAAAATGCTCCGGCAAGATTAATGTGATTATTTTTATATAACGCTCTGCTGCATATTCTCTCTGAAATTGTGACTGCCTGAAATACCCGTCGTTCATTATTTTTAATCTGTTAATGCTAGCGAATGTAATAAAAATGAAAATATTTTCAGGGGTGTTTTTGGACGGCGCTGCAAATAAACAACATAACCCAAACTGAAAGAGGGAGATCGTCTCTCAGGAAAAATTGCCATGCTGAAATAGCGTTTCGTTAACAGGATGAAAACGCTATCATTTGGTCAGTTTTCGTTATTACAGTGAGGCTGAGGTGAAAATTAACGTCATCGGGACCAGCGGGAGCGGAAAAAGCACGCTGGCGAAGCAGATTGCGACCGAACTGGCTATTCCCTATATCGAGATGGACAGACTCTACTGGCGACCTGACTGGCAGGGAACGCCGGACGATGTGTTTCAGGAAAAGCTGGAGCAGGCGCTACAGGCTTCGCCAGACTGGGTGCTTGACGGCAACTATAACCGCACGCGGCCGGTGAAATGGCGTAATGTCGACGTTGTGGTGTGGGTGGATTATGGCTTTGCCCGCACCCTCTGGCAGGCGGTCACCAGGGCAGTCAAACGCGCCTGGCATAAGCGCGAGCTCTGGCCCGGCACCGGGAACAAAGAGAGTTTCCGGCGCGCGTTCTTCAGCAGAGAGTCCATTCTCATCTGGACGATGAAAACCTGGCGTAACAACCGCACGCGTTATGAAGCCGATCTGCAAAACCCGCAGTATGGGCATATTCGCTTCGTCCGCATTACCCGGCGCGAGCAGGGAAAAACGCTGATTGCCGACTTAAAGTCTTATTCTTAGCATGGTTTTATATATCTGATTTCCGGCAAACTAAATGTAAATTAATTGTTTCTCAGTGGTGAAATGCGCCTTTAATAATGTCGACATGTTAAGTCAAACGAGAACGCAACATGTCATGGCGAATCAGCATTCTGGATAAAAGCCCCATCGCTGAAAACGAAACGGCTGCCGATGCACTGGCGCGTACGCTGGCGCTGGCGCAGCAGGCAGAAAATCTGGGCTATCACCGCTTCTGGATTGCCGAACACCACAACACTCCCCACCTTGCCAGCCCCTCGCCGGAGCTGCTGATTGCCTGGATCCTCGGGCAAACCACGCGCATCCGCGTCGGATCCGGCGGCGTGATGCTTCAGCACTACAGCCCTTATAAAGTCGCCGAGAATTTCAACGTGCTGGCCGCGCTGGCGCCCGGCCGCGTGGATCTCGGCGTCGGAAAAGCCCCCGGCGGGCTGCCGCTCTCAACCCGCGCGCTGCAGCAGGGTCTGAATCAAGAGGAAAAGGGCAGCTTCGCCGAACAACTGGCCCAGCTCGATCGCTGGATCCGTCCTGAGCATCAGTCTCATGAAGAGGCCGTTCGCGCCACGCCGCTGCCGCCGCTGCCTGCCGAGGGTTTCCTGCTGGGCGCGAGTACCGATAGCGCGCTGCTGGCCGCCGGGCTCGGCTGGCACTTTGTCTTTGCCGCGCATCTGAACGGTGACCCGGACCTGCTGCGCGAGGTGGTTTCGACCTGGCGTAAGAACAGCGCGCGGGACGTGATTGTGGCGGTACAGGCGATCGTTGCGCCGACGCAGGCCGAGGCGGATGCCCTGGCGCAGAAGGTCGAAGTGTGGGGCGTTGAGCTGGCAAACGGCCAGCGTGTCACCATGGCCAGCGAAGAGCAGGCCTACGCCTTTGCGCGCCAGGCGGGCAGCGAGCCGGTGCGCATTGCACGTCGGGCGCAGTCGCTGCTGGCGGGTACGGCTGAGTCGGTGCTCGAACAGCTTAACGCCCTGCATGAAAAGTGGGGCATTGACGAATTTATCATCGACACGCCGGTAGCGGAGGGGGCAACGCGCGTCGCGTCGCTGCGCCTGCTTGCCGAGGCGCGTCTTAACAAGGAGGTCACCGTATGAGCTTTGGCGAACAGCTGATTGCCTGGCGTCGCGAGCTGCACCAGAACCCGGAACTCTCCGGCCAGGAAGTGGAGACCACAACGCGCCTGCGCCAGTGGCTGACGAATGCCGGGATTACCCCGCAGCCTTACGACCTGTCGACCGGGCTGGTGGCGGAAATCGGCTCGGGCAACAAACTGATTGCGCTGCGCGCGGATATCGACGCTCTGCCGATTGAAGAGCGCAGCGGCGTGCCGTTTAGCTCCCAGCGTGCAGGCGTAATGCATGCCTGCGGACACGATATCCACACCAGCGTGATCCTCGGCGCCGCGTTAAAGCTGAAAGAGCGGGAAGCGTCGCTTAACGGCCGGGTGCGGATCCTGTTTCAGCCTGCCGAAGAGAACTTTGGCGGTGCGAAGAGCATGGTGCGGGCCGGTGCCCTGCGCGACGTCAGCGCCATCTTCGGCATGCATAACGAGCCCGGCCTGCCGGTCGGTGAGTTCGCTACCCGCGGCGGGCCGTTTTATGCCAACGTCGATCGCTTCGTGATCCGCATTACCGGTAAGGGCGCGCACGCCGCACGTCCGCACGAAGGTAATGACGCCATCGTGCTGGCGAGCCAGCTGGTGACGGCGCTGCAAAGCGTCGCCAGCCGCAACGTCAATACGCTGGATTCGGTGGTGCTGAGCGTGACGCGCATTGCAGGCGGTAACACCTGGAACGTGCTGCCGGAAAGCGTCGAGCTGGAAGGCACGCTGCGCACCCATCGCACGGAAGTACAGCAGAACGTGAAAGCCCGCGTGGGCGAAATCGCCGCCGGGTTTGCCAGCGCCTTTAGCGCGCAGATTGATATCACCTGGTATGCCGGGCCCACCGCGCTGGTGAACGACGAGCGCTGGGCCGATTTCGCCACCTCGGTCGCCAGAGAAGCAGGCTACGAAACCCGGCACGCCGAGCTGCATATGGGCGGGGAAGATTTCGCGGTCTATCTGCAGCAGATCCCGGGGGCGTTTGTCAGCATCGGCAGCAACAGCCCGTACGGTTTACACCACCCGGCATTCAATCCGGATGAGGCATTAATTGAGCCCGCTGCCCGCTATTTTGCACAGCTTGCGGAAAAAGCCCTGCAACACGTTTAATTCTGAAGAGGTGAATATGTCTGCACATCGTCAACTGCGGCTCGGGACCATTTTGCATGGTGCATCGGGAAATATGTCCGCCTGGCGTCACCCTGAGGCCGTCGCCGATGCCAGCATCAATTTTGATTTCGTCAAAGCGACGGCGTTAAAGGCGGAGGAGGGCAAACTCGATTTTTTATTCGTTGCCGACGGTCTCTATATCAACGAGAAATCGATCCCGCATTTTTTAAACCGCTTTGAACCGCTGACGGTGTTATCCGCTCTCGCCAGCATCACCTCGCGCCTGGGGCTGGTGGGAACCTTATCCACCTCCTACAGCGAGCCTTTCACTACGGCGCGCCAGTTCGCCAGCCTCGACCACCTGAGCAACGGTCGCGCGGGCTGGAACGTGGTGACTTCGCCGCTGGAAGGGTCAGCGAAGAACTTTTCCCGTGAAAAACATCCCGAGCACGCGCTGCGCTATCGCATTGCGGATGAATATCTCGACGTGGTGAAAGGGCTATGGGATTCCTGGGAAGGCGATGCCTTTGTGCGCAACAAAAAGAGCGGTCAGTTTTTTGACCCGGCAAAATTGCATACCCTGGACCACCACGGTGATTTCTTCCAGGTCGCCGGGCCGCTGAATATTGGTCGAACGCCGCAGGGGCGGCCGATCGTTTTTCAGGCAGGCGCGTCGGACGACGGGAAAAAGCTGGCGGCGAAACATGCCGACGCCATTTTTACCCATCACGAGACCCTCGATGAGGCAAAAGCCTTTTATCGCGACGTGAAGCAGCAGCTGGAAAGTAACGGACGCCGCGCGTCAGATTTACATATTTTCCAGGGCGTCAGCGTGATTGTGGGTAAAGACGCCGATGACGTGGAAAACCAGTATCAAACCACGGCGGCGCTGGTGTCGATTAACGATGCCCTCAACTACCTCGGACGCTATTTCGAACATCACGATTTCAGCCAGTACCCGCTCGACGAGCCGTTCCCGGATATCGGCGACTTAGGCAAAAACAGCTTCCGCAGCACCACTGATGAAATTAAGCGTAACGCGCGCGAGCGCAGCTTAACCCTGCGTCAGGTGGCGCTGGAAGCCGCCTCGCCGCGACCGCGCTTTTCCGGTACGCCGGAAGAGGTGGCCGACGGCCTGCAGGCCTGGTTTGAAGGCTATGCCGCAGACGGCTTCATCATTCAGGGCGGCACGCCGGACACCTTCCCGCGCTTTGTTGACCAGGTGGTGCCTGTTTTACAGGCGCGCGGCCTGTTCCGTACCGACTACCCGGGCACCACGCTGCGCGAAAGCCTCGGCTTAGACGAACCTAAAAACCAATACACACAACAATAAAAGAGAACCCCGCTATGCAGAAAACAACGCTTATTCTGGCGCTCGCGCTGGCCTTTACCCCTGCCGTCTGGGCAGAGAATGTGAATATTAACGGCACCGGCGTGAGCATCGAGGCCAATAAAACGCCGGTTAATACCGTCAAAAACAGCGAGGCGGTGGCACAGCTCCCGAAAGATTATCGCTTCGCCGTGCCGGGGAAATTTACCGTGGCGGTGGCGGGCCTCAATCAACCGCCGCTGACGGTGTTTTCCGACGACAACAAAACGCTGCTGGGAAGCGAGGTTGACGTCGCCCGTCTGGTCGCAGACAGCCTCGGGCTGGAGCTGAACGTGGTGCCAACCTCCTGGGAAGACTGGCCGCTGGGCGTGGCTTCCGGAAAATATGACGCGGCCATCAGCAACATCACCGTCACCAAAGAGCGTAAAGAGAAGTTTGATTTCGCCACCTACCGCAAAGATTCCCTCGGGTTCTACGTGAAATCCACCAGCCCGATCAAGTCGCTGCAGAAGGCGGAAGACATCGCCGGGCTGCGGATTATCGTCGGCTCCGGCACCAACCAGGAGGCCATTCTGCTGGCCTGGAATGCCGAAAACCTGAAGAAGGGGCTGAAGCCCTTTACCCCGATCTACACCAAAGACGATGCGGCACAAACGCTGGCCCTGCAGTCCGGGCGCGCGGATGCCTACTTTGGCCCGAACGTGATTGGCGCCTGGAAAGCGGCGCTGAACGGGAAAACCAAACTGGTGGGTAGCGTCGACGGCGGCTGGCCGAAGGCGGCGCACATCGCGGTCACGCTGAAGAAAGGCAGCGGGCTGGTTGAGCCGGTGCAAACCGCGCTGAACGGCGTGATCAAAAACGGCGACTACGACAAAGTGCTGAACCGCTGGGGGGAAGGCGTTGAGCGTATTCCTCAGTCAGAAGTGAACCCGGCTGGCCTGGGCGATTAAGGAGGCGTGATGAGCGAACGATTTCGTGATGTTTCACCGGAAGACGCCGAGCTTCAGCCCATCATCGAAGGGCTGTTCGGTGAATATGCCGCCCGCTACGGGGACTACTTCTCCAAAGACGCGGAAGTTGAGCTTACAGAGTGGTATTTAGCACCGCAGGGGCTGTTTATCGTACTGGAGCGCGACGGGAAGATTATCGCCACCGGCGCGTACAAACCTTTCGACGAACGCACCGCGGAAATCAAACGCATCTGGACGGACAAAACCCTGCGTCAGCAGGGGCTTGCCGGGCGCGTGGTGCAGGAGCTTGAGCGCAGGGCGGTGCTGGCAGGATACAGCCAAATTTACCTGACAACCGGTTTTCGCCAGCCGGAAGCGGTACGGCTCTATCTCAGCCAGGGCTATCAGGCGCAGTTCGATCTGAACCGCGATCCGGAAGAGTACAGCCAGCCGCCGTTTGACGGCCGGCTGCGCTTCACCAAAACGCTGGTACGCGAAGCGTTCAGTAAAACCGCATGAGGAACGACGATGAGCAACGTTGAAACCATTAAGGTGGTCCCGGCGCGTTATCCGCTGCGGGCCGTCGGCGCCGCGGTGGCGCTGTTTGTCCTGGCGGTCGTGATTCAGTCCGTGGCCTTTAACCCGCGCTGGGAGTGGGCGGTGTTTGCCCGCTGGTTCTTTGACCCGGTGATCCTCGAAGGTGTCGGGCAGACCCTGCTGCTGACGCTGATCGGCACCGCGCTGAGCGTGGTGCTTGGCGGCATGCTGGCGCTGGCGAGACTCTCTTCATCCTGGCTGCTGAGCAGCCTGGCGTGGGCCTATATCTGGCTGTTTCGGTCGCTGCCGCTGATCGTGGTGCTGATCATTCTCTACAACTTCTCCTATCTCTACGACACGCTCTCGCTCGGCGTGCCGTTCACCGGCATCACCTGGGGCAGCTTTGAAACCATCAACGTGCTGGGTCAGTTTTCTACCGCCGTGGTGGGGCTCACCCTGGTGCAGAGCGCCTATACCGCCGAGATCGTTCGCGGCGGATTCCTCGGGGTCGATCACGGCCAGTATGAGGCCGCCGCCGCGCTCGGTCTGCCGGCCTGGCGACGCACGGTGCGCATCATTTTGCCTCAGGCGCTGCGCACCATTCTGCCGTCGGGGTTCAATGAAATCATCAGCCTCGCCAAGGGCACGGCGATGGTGTACGTCCTGGCGATGCCGGAGCTGTTCTATACCATCCAGATGATCTACAACCGCACGCAGGAGGTGATCCCGCTGCTGATGGTCGGTGCCGCATGGTATCTGGCGATCACCACCGTCCTGTCCGCTATCCAGTATGGCGTCGAGCGCGCGCTTGCCCGCAGCGAACGCCGCTCTGCCGTTAACCAGAACCGTGCCGCTCGTCGCACCCGTTCTGTCACCACCACGCCAGCACAGGAGCCCGTCCATGCAAGCCTCTCCTGAAGGACATATTTCGATTACCGGCGTCAGCAAGTATTTCGGTCGCCATAAGGCGCTCGACAACGTTTCGCTTGAGATCCCGCCCGGGTCCGTGACGGTGATCCTCGGGCCTTCCGGCTCCGGTAAATCGACGCTGCTGCGCACCATTAACCACCTGGAGCGCGTCGACGAAGGCTTTATCCAGATCGACGGAGACTACATCGGCTATCGCCGTCAGGGCGACAGGCTGTATGAGCTGAAGGAGAAGGAGATCCTCAAGCAGCGCGTCAACGTGGGCTACGTGTTTCAGAACTTCAATCTCTTTCCGCACCTCACGGTGCTGGAAAACCTGATTGAGGCGCCCATCGCGCATAAAAAGCTCAGCAAAAAAGAGGCGGTGGAAAGGGCGTACAGCCTGCTGGACGTGGTCGGGCTGCGGGATAAAGCCGATGCCTGGTCTCGTCATCTCTCCGGCGGGCAGCAGCAGCGTATTGCCATTGCCCGCGCGCTGGCGCTGCGCCCCCGCGTGATGCTGTTTGATGAGCCCACCTCGGCGCTCGATCCGGAGCTGGTGGGGGAAGTGTTAGACGTGATCAAAAAGCTGGCCCGGTCCGGCACCACGCTGGTGGTAGTGACCCACGAGATCGGCTTTGCCCGTGAAGTGGCGGATCAGGTGGTGTTTATGGTCGACGGAAAAATCGTCGAGCAGGGAAGCAGTGACGAGGTATTAAACCGTCCGTCACATGCGCGAACGCGCCAGTTTCTCTCCAAAGTCTTGTAAGGAGTGCCAATGAAATATGGACTTCTGGCGGGGCTGGTCTTCACGACGGCGAGCCACGCCAGCATTGATTTGAAAGCCAACGAGCAGCCGCTGCCGGTGACGGTGGATAGGCAGGCCGTGGCGAAGATCCCCGCCAATTACAAATTCGTTGAGCCGGGTACGCTGACGGTCGCCGTTTCGGCGCTGAATTCTCCGCCGCTGGCGCTGCTGGCCAGCGATAACCGCACGCGCATTGGCAGCGACCCGGATATCGCCCGCCTGCTGGCGGGCAGCCTGGGGCTAAAGCTGAAGCTGGTGCCGACGGCGTGGGAAGACTGGCCACTCGGGATCGCCTCCGGGCGCTACGACGTGGCGCTGGTGAACATTGCGGTGACCGAACAGCGTAAAGAGAAGTTTGATTTTGCGACCTACCGCGTCGATTCGCTGGCGTTTTCGGTGAAATCCACCAGCGAGATCCAGTCAATCAAAAGCGCGGAAGATCTGGCCGGGAAAAAGATGATCGTCGGCTCCGGTACGAATCAGGAGCGCATTCTGCTGGGCTGGAACGAAGAGAACAAAAAGGCGGGAAGGGCGCCTGCGCTGCCGGTCTATCTCCACGACGATGCCTCGGGCAATCTCTATATTCAGTCCGGCAGGGCTGACGTGTTCTTCGGCCCGCAGTCGGTATCGGCCTATAAGGCTGCGCTCACGGGCAAAACCCGCGTGGTCGGTTTAGGGCCGAAAAAAGCCTATGTCGCGACCACCACCAAAAAGGGCAATGAGCTGGTGTACGCGCTGCAGGCCGCGCTGGACGGCGCGATTAAGCGTGGAGATTACCAGAAGGTGCTGGCGCGCTGGGGCGAGCAGGGCGAAGCGGTGGCGCAGTCGGAGGTCAACCCGCCTGGGATAACCTACTAATGGTGCTCTATACCCAAAATAATTCGAGTTGCAGGAAGGCGGCAAGGGAACGAATCCCCGGGAGCGTACACAAGTACGTGACTGGGGTGAGTGAGTGCAGCCAACGCACCTGCAACTTGAAGTATGACGGGTATACACTTAGGGTTTTCATCCCTGCGGAGGCAACATGATTAAACTCTATGGCGTACCCGGCTGGGGCTCGGCGATCGGTGAAGTGATGCTAACCCTGGCTGATATCCCTTATCAATTTATCAACGTGGACGGGTTTGACCAGCCCGGCCCGCAGCGTGAGCTGCTGCAAAAGCTCAACCCGCTGTGTCAGGTACCCACGCTGGAGCTGGAAAATGGCGCCATCATGACCGAAACGGCGGCGATCGCCCTGATGGTGCTCGACAGATGTCCCGATCTCGCGCCGCCCGTGGGACAGGCCGAACGCCAGCAGTTTCAGCGTCTTCTGATCTGGTTTGTGGCCAACGTCTATCCCACGTTTACGTATGCAGACTATCCCGAGCGCTGGGTGCCGGACGCGCCGGAACAGCTGCAGAAAAACTGCATCGAATACCGGAAGTCCCTCTATTTGTGGTTCGAAACTCAGCTCAAGGCCGCCCCGTTTGCGCTGGGTGAACGGCTGACGCTGCTGGACGTGTATATCGCGGTGGCGCGAACCTGGGGGCCACGCCATGACTGGTTTGCGGCCAATACGCCGAAACTGACGGCCATCGCAGATACCGTATGTCAGCTGCCGGAACTGCACAAGGTGTTAAAGGCCAACGGTATTATCTGATAACGTGGAGCCCTGACTCACAACTGGAAGCCTGCATATGCCACACGTAGATATCAAATGTTTTCCCCGCGATTTGAACGACGAACAAAAAACCGCACTGGCCGAGGATATTGCTGAGGTCATTATTCGCCATTTCAACAGCAAAGACAGCTCGGTGTCCGTTGCGTTGAATCAGGTGAACCAGGAGGACTGGAAAGAGCAGGTCTGGGATACCGAAATAGGACCGAAGCTGGACGAATTAATCAAAAAGCCAGGCTATTCAATGTAAGCGCAATTGCCGGGGGGAACTCTCCTCCCCGGTTTTTCCCGTCTCGTCTTCCCGCTTTTTCGCAAAAATCGATAAAAATGCGTTTTATCTTATCCGTTACACTTTACGTTTCTGACTGACATTTCATACATCCTTAGGAAAGATCTCAAACAGAATCAGTTAAGGACAGACACGCTAAAGGATAATTTTCTCATGACAAAATTACCCCGTTTTTCACTCGCCTTTCTTCACCCTCGTTACTGGCTAAGCTGGGCTGGCATCGCCGCGCTGTGGCTCATCATGCTGCTCCCTTATCCGCTGCTGTTCCGAATCGGCCACAGTCTTGGACGGCTGGCGATGCGCCTGCTTCCGCGCCGCGTTGAGATTGCCCGCCGCAACCTGGAACTCTGTTTTCCGGAGATGAAAAAGGCGGAGCGAGAGTCACTGCTGCAGCGTAATTTTGAATCGGTAGGAATGGGGGTAATCGAAACCGGGATGGCATGGTTCTGGCCTGCGTGGCGGGTGAAGAAATGCTTTACCGTGACGGGTTATGAGCACATGGAAAAGGCGCGGGCAAAGGGAAATGGCGTGGTGCTCGTTGGCATGCATTTTCTCACCCTTGAGCTGGGCGCGCGGATCTTTGGCATGCTCAACCCCGGCATTGGGGTGTATCGTCCGAATAATAACGCGCTGCTGGACTGGCTTCAGACGCGCGGGCGCCTGCGCTCCAATAAAACCATGCTCGATCGTCATGATTTAAAGGGCATGATCCGCTCGCTGAAGCAGAATGAAATTTTGTGGTACGCCCCGGACCATGACTATGGCAAAACCAATAGCGTCTTTGTGCCGTTCTTTGCGGTTGCGGATGCCGCCACGACCGCTGGAAGCTATATGCTGGTCAAAAGCGCTAAGCCAGCCGTCATTCCCTTTGTGCCGCGCCGCAGGGCGGACGGTACCGGCTACGAACTGATTATTCTGGAGGATATCAGCGAGGCGCTGCAGGGGGGCGATAAAGAATCTGTTGCGACGCAGATGAACAGGGCGATTGAGCAGGCGGTACGGATGGCGCCAGAACAGTATATGTGGCTGCACCGGCGCTTCAAAACGCGTCCTGAAGGTCAGCCTGACCGGTATGCCCGCCGCAAGAGCGTGGCACCACGGGCTGATATCCTGTCCGCCGCCGATCTTTCCGACCGATCGGGCGTCCAGCACTGAGGCAGCAATCCAGCCCTCACCGTGCAGTGAGGGCTGGATCGAGGCTTACAGCGCAGACCTGCGGTACGGCGCATAGTCCGCCTGCCACCAGGTCTTCTCAATACGCGCCATCAGCGTCTCATCATCTATCGCCGGAGCCACGCCCTGTTCAATCGCGGCCCGGGCGACGGCAACGGCAATCTGGCGTGAAACCGTTTCAATCTGATCTACCGGCGGCAGCAATCCGCCTTTTTCCGTGGTGACCAGCGGAGACTGCGCGGCCAGGCTGCGGCTTGCTGCCATCAGCATCTCTTCCGTTACCCGGCGCGCGTTACAGGCCAGCACGCCCAGCCCCAGGCCCGGGAAAATATAGGCGTTGTTACACTGGGCGATCTCGTAGTGTTCATTCTCCCAGAATACCGGGGCGAACGGGCTGCCGGTGGCCACCAGCGCGGCACCCTGGGTCCAGGCGATAAGATCCTGCGGCTGGGCTTCCGCCCGCGAGGTCGGGTTCGAGAGCGGCATGATGATTGGGCGCGGACAGTGGCGATGCATCTCTTTGACTATCTCTTCGCTGAACAGCCCCGGCTGGCCTGAAACGCCGATCATCACCGTTGGATGCGCGTTCTTCACCACGTCCAGCAGGGAAATGTTCTTCGCGTCAACCTGCCAGCTGCAAACGGCGTCGCGCGCGGTAAGCAGGTTTTTCTGGAAATCGAGCAGGTTGGTCATGTCGTCGGTCAGCAGGCCGAAGCGATCGACCATAAAGATCCGGCTGCGCGCTTCCGGCTCGGTCAGGCCGTCATCCACCATCAGCGCCACAATTTTTTCAGCTATTCCACATCCGGCAGAGCCGCTGCCCAGGAAGACCACGCGCTGGTCGCGAATGCGCGTGCCCGCCGTATGGGCCGCCGCCATCAGCGTACCGGCGGTGACGGCGGCCGTGCCCTGGATATCATCATTGAAGCAGCACAGCTGGCCGCGGTAGCGCTGAAGCAGCCTGGTGGCGTTTTTCTGCGCAAAGTCTTCAAATTGCAGGAGCACATTGGGCCAGCGCGCTTTAACGGTGCTGACAAACATATCCATAAACTCAGCGTACTGGTCGTCGCTGATGCGCGGGTGGCGCCAGCCCATGTACATCGGGTCGTCGAGGTGTTGCTGATTATTGGTGCCGACATCCAGCATTATCGGCAGGGTAGAGGCCGGATGGATCCCTCCGCAGGCGGTATACAGCGACAGCTTACCAATTGGGATACCCATTCCGCCGATACCCTGATCGCCAAGCCCTAAAATACGTTCCCCGTCCGTCACCACAATCACGCGAACGTCGTTGCGCGAAAAGCTTTGCAGCATCTCATCAATACGATGGCGATTCGGCCATGAAATAAACAGGCCGCGCGCGCGTCGATAAATCGTGGAGAAATGCTCGCAGGCTTCACCGACCGTCGGGGTATAGATAATAGGTAACGTCTCTTTGAGATGCGAACGCAGGAGGTTATAAAAGAGCGTTTCATTGGTGTCCTGAATATTTCGCAGGTAAACATGACGCGAAATATCGCTTTTAAAATGGCAGAACTGCACCCAGGCGCGCTCGGTTTGTTCTTCAATGGTTTCAACGTTGTGCGGCAATAACCCATGCAGATTAAAATTGTCACGCTCTTCTTTAATAAATGCGAGCCCTTTATTTAACAGCGGGTTTTCCAGCAATACGGCCCCGTTATAGGGGGTGTACAGAACTTCTTTCCGGGACATGGTTAACTCCTGAATTTTTTATATAAAGCAGATTAAGAAATAAAATAGATCATAATGCCTTCGGTCACGACCCCGACGGCAGTGCCAATTAATATGGAAGAGGATGCGGTATCAATATAGGTATCGCTGCGTAAGGCAAACATCCCCGCGGCAATCGCGGAAGGCGTTGCGCCAATAATGACGACCTGCTGCAGTAAGGTATGGCTCAGGCCAAAGGCGATCCCCGCGGCGGCCATCATTGCCGGCTGAATAAGGTTTTTAATACTGATGTTGGTAAACGTCTGCACGTTCAGTTTTGGACGTTCACCGTAAAACAACAGGCCGAGGGCAAACAGGGACAGCCCGCCTGAAACCTTTCCAACCATCTCAATAGGCATGCTGAGAATAGAAGGAATTTGCACGCCTGCCAGACTGAGCAATACGCCGGAGACCGGGATCCAGACGATAGGATTGCGCGCCGCCTTGATGAGGTTTTGTACGATCATCGCGCCCGGGTGCAGCGCCTCCAGGCCATCTTGACCGTTTTTATCACCCATACGAATCAGGACGATAGTCAGAGGGATCATGATAACGCTGGTAATAATATTGCCAATCAGCACGCCGATAAATCCTTCCGGCCCAATCAAGACCGCCAGGACCGGTGCGCCAAAGTAGGCCATATCGGGAAAGGCGCAAACCAGAGACTGAATGGCGCTGGTTTTGATATCGTGGCGAAAAACGTAGCGTGAAATAAATAGCGTCAGTAAATACGACCCCATTAAACCGACAACTAAAACGGCCATAAAGGTCAGGTTCTTAATTTTATTCGGGTCGGTATGCAATGCGCCTATAAAAAGATGGAAAGGAAGGGCGAAACGAATCACCACGGTTGCCATAACGTTTGCATCTTCACGCCGGGAATATCCCAGCTTTCCACTTAGCCATCCAAGTAACATTATAAAGACGAGCGGAAACAGTGACTGTAATAGTAATGAAGGCATAGTATTTCCTGTAGGGTATTTTATGTGTTTTATTGCAGCGCTAATCTAGCGCTTAGAAAGCAGGGCAGGAGTGACAAGGGTCACACTCTCTCTGGTTTTATTAATTTCAAAAAGATTGCATTAGTTGGATAACTAATACTTTCGTCAAATATTGATAAGACGCAAGAAAGCGACAATGGTCGCCATAAATAACTTTAGTTACTTAATGCTGAATTAAGTTATTTAAAAGCAAAGAGCCGAACTGTTCACATTTCTCCCGGCAGGCCCGTGCTAATTTCATGTTGAGCCTGTTTTTAGAAAAGGCCATCTAAGTCTTTATTTATATTTAAGAACATTTATTCGTATCAGGAATAGTTTCAGTTATTCCTTTCTCTGTTTATCCGAACACAAATTCAGGTGATTATATGAAAGATAATCCTGTACCGACTTCTGAACTGTCGACCTCGCGTTTTGCCTTTGGGCTCAACAATACCGAGGTGGGCACTGTCCCGTTGATGCTGTTCGTCGGGATTGCCGCGATTGTGGCGACGTCCGCCTGGGCAGGGCTGCTGCCAAAAAATATGATTGGTGGACTCGCGGTCATCATGACCCTCGGCTTCGCGTTTGCCAAAGTAGGGCGTCAAATCCCGGTGCTGAAAGATATCGGCGGCCCGGCGATCCTGTGCCTGATGGTCCCCTCCGTGCTGGTCTATTTTGGCGTATTCGGGAAACATACCCTTGATACCGTGCATCTGCTGATGAAAGAGGCGAATCTGCTCTATTTCGTCATCGCCTGCCTGGTGGTCGGCAGCATTCTGGGGATGAACCGGGTGCTGCTGATCCAGGGGATGATGCGCATGTTTGTTCCACTGGTGGCCGGAACATGCATGGCCGTGCTGAGCGGCCTCATTGTGGGCTCACTGTTTGGTTATACGCCTTACCACACCTTCTTCTTCATCATTGTGCCCATCATCGGCGGCGGGATTGGCGAGGGGATTTTGCCGCTGTCCCTGGCCTATTCGGCAATACTGGGGCAGACGCCGGACGTCTACGTTGCGCAGCTGGCACCCGCTGCAGTCGTCGGGAATATCTTCGCCATTATTTGTGCGGGATCGCTGGCGCGTCTCGGCGCGAAACGTCCTGCGCTTTCGGGAAATGGCATGCTCACGCGGAGTAAAGACGACACCAGCCTGTTTGCCGGGGCGCAAAGCACGCAGCAGACGGATTTTCATCTGATGGGGGGCGGATTGCTGATGGTGTGCGCGTTTTTCATCGTCGGCGGATTGTTTGAAAAACTGGTACACATTCCCGGCCCGGTGCTGATGATCCTGATTGCCGTTCTGTGTAAATACTTCAGGGTGATCCCGGCCTCAATGGAGCAGGGCGCGCACAGCTGCTATAAATTCGTCTCTGCTGCGCTGGTCTGGCCGCTGATGATCGGCCTCGGGATGTTATACGTGCCGCTTGAAAGCGTGGTGTCGGTCTTCTCGGTGGGATACGTGGTGGTATGCGGTTCGGTCGTGATTGCGATGGCGCTGAGCGGCTACTTTATCGCGTCGCGTCTGAATATGTATCCTGTGGAAGCGGCCATTGTGACCTGCTGCCACAGCGGGCTGGGCGGAACGGGGGACGTGGCCATTTTGTCCGCGTCTAACCGGATGTCGCTGATGCCGTTCGCGCAGATCGCCACCCGCATCGGCGGCGCGTCGACGGTGATTTTCGCCACGCTGCTGATGGGCTGGATAATGGCGCACTGATCCGAAACGTCAGGATGCTGAATCGCAACGACATTTTCAGGGTGCCGCTGCGGTTCAGTCCTTTATAAAACTCACCGCGCTGTATAGAATTACCGCACCCACAGCGACGGGATACCACACGATGACCGGAAGAGTTGATTATCAGATTGAAAAATATCTCCTTACCGAAGCCGCCGAGCCGGAGCGCCTGACGCGCCAGTGGGCAGAGGTGATGGAGGAGTGTCGTGAGCAACAGTCCGGTGCAGAGGAGCGGCTGCGCCTCGCGTTGCTTAATGTGGATTACGTCACCAGCTTCGAGCTGCCCTTCAGGCTGCTCCTTACCCGTGCGCCCCAGCTGATAGACGTTGTCAGAAAAGAGCTTCAGCTCAGTCAGAAAAATGTTCTGTTCAACGGCAAGCGCTTTGGCTGCGTCTATAGCCTGAAAAGAGATCTCGACGGAATACCTGACGAATTTACCTATCAGCTGAAAACGCGTATCCAGCGCAGTGACGCGACAGGATGCAATGAACTGCCTTACCGGCAAATTGCCCAGCAGGTTAAAGCCCCGAAGGAACGCCTCAGGCTGGCGCTGGAAAACGGGCTGTCGGTGACGGCACTCGACGGGCTTTTCTGGTTTGGCATTCAGCGCATCGCGGCCGATGTGCAGAGATTACGCAAAACGGGGATGAGGATCGCGACGTCCGACGCCGAGGTGTTTGATACGCTGACCAAAACAACCCGGCGGATCCCTGTTTATAGCCTTGCTCGCCCGGAATGAGTATTCGCCGCTGACCGGTCGACGGCATCAAACATGACGGAAAATTGCGGCCAGTTTTTTTACAGCGTCTTCTATTTCCCTTTCCGTGTAAGCAGCAAATCCCATCAAAAAACCGGTGGACGCGGGGGGACCTGCATATAAATTGGTAAGACCAAGTATATCAACACCCGCGCGGCGGGCGGCGGTGGCTATTTCTTTCTCGGATATGCCGTGCTTCAGGTGACAAGGCATTTGCATTCCCCCCGCAGGCGTTTCACAGGTAACATATTCGGAGAGATATTCGTCCATCATGCTTGCCAGCGTGTCGCGACGAGCAACATAAATACTCCGCATCTTACGAACATAGGCGCCAAAATGGCCTCCCTCCAGAAATTTAGCCAGCGTCAGCTGGGTTATTGAGGCGGTGTGACCATCCATTAATGTCCTCGCCATGGTAAAGGGCTCTGTCAATTCTGAGGGAACGATCATGTAGGCAATTCGCAGCCCAGGGAACAGAGACTTGGTGAACGTGCCGATATAAATTGTCCGGTTATACGTATCAAGCCCCTGAAGACTGGCCATAGGCTTACCTTCGTAGTGAAACTCGCTGTCATAGTCATCCTCAATAATCCAGGCTCCGTAACGGTTTGCCCATTTAACAACTGCCAGTCGTCGGTCAAGAGAGAGCGTCACCCCGGTGGGGTACTGATGAGAAGGCGTAAGGTAGATCGCCCTGGCAGGCTCGGTCAGAGAATTAAGCCCGTCAACCGAGATGCCTTTTTCATCAAGAGGAACCGGAATACAGCGAAGCCCTGCAGCGTTGAACGCTTTGTGTGCCCCTTGATAAGAGGGATCTTCAATGACAATGCCATCCCCGGCGTCCATCAGCACGTGGGAACAGAGCGCAAGCGCCTGTTGAGAACTTGTCAGAACGATGACCTGTTCTGCCCTCGCACGCGTTCCGCGCTCAAGGTTGACATATTCCGCAATTGCCCGTCGCAGGCGCTCTATACCCTGGGGTGGACTTTGCTCTAACGCCTGGTGCTGAAACTCCTTCAGTACCTGTCGCTGAAGACGCTCCCAGATCGGAAGGGGAAACATGCGGGTTTCAGGAATGCCGGGCGCAAGGGGGCGAGGTGAAGAAAACTCGCGGATCCCGCCGCTTTCATAAACGATCTTTCCCCGGACGCTGAGTTTTGCTTTTCGTATCTTAGCGGTTGGCTGATGCTGTCGAGGACGGGGTTTTAAAAAACGCGCGCTGGAAGAGACGAAGCTCCCTCTGCCTGTTTGTCTCTCAATAAAACCTTCGGCATGCAGGCTGGAGTAGGCCGCTTCAATGGTGTCCCGTGAAACGCCGAGAGAAGCCGCCAGCGCGCGTGAAGCAGGAAGGGTCTTTCCGTGGGATAATACCCCTTCCAGTATCAGCGTCCGTATTGCTCTCTGGATCCTTTCATGAAGCGGTAGCGATCCGTTAGCGGGGTCGATAATCCATGCCTTAACCGTTTCTAGCTGCGCGTGCTTAAACATTACGTTGTCCACTTTCACTCTGTATCTCTTGATTCTAAAGCAATAGTGCATGCAGCAGGATGAAAAATTGGTCTGCCTTGATGCCGAGAATTGGCGGGGCAAAACGTGCCATTCAGCGAATACACTCTTCCTGAAACGAATAAACGGGTGAGCAAAGAGGCAATATGAATAATACGAGCGTGATAATTGAGGCAGTTAAAGAACGTGATTTTGAAAGCTGGATGCCGCTATGGGGAAAATATCAGGCGTTTTACAACGTCGATCTGTCCGGGCCCATTACTGAACGAACCTGGCAACGATTTTTCAGCTCCGTTGAGCCGCTATTCTGCGTGGTGGCACGATGTAATGGAGACGTAGTGGGTTTTGCGCATTATCTTTTTCACCGTTCGACATGGGCTGAGAGCGATTACTGCTACCTCGAAGATTTATACGTCTGCGAAGCCGTAAGGGGCAAACACATTGGCAAACAGTTAATAGAATATGTTCAGAGAGAAGCGAGAAAACATCATGCCAGTCACCTTTACTGGCATACGCATGAAGCCAACTATCGCGGGCAACGATTGTACGACTGGATTGCGAAGAAAAGTGGAATGATTGAATATCGTATGCACGTAAGATAAACCCCTCTGCTGAAATTATGCCCCTTACATCTTTACGGGGCATTTTTCAGGGGATAACAGGTATATCCTTATGATTTAGCCTGTAAAAGTATCTCCATCAGCCCTGGAAAACGGGCATCCAGATCCTCTCTTCGCAACGAAATCATGTTCTCCCGCCCCTGCGGGCGCTGCCAGATAACGCCGCTGTCGCGCAGTACGCGCCAGTGGTGGGTCATTGTCGATTTCACCACATCCTCCGGGCGCAGCGCGTTACAGCTGAGTTCGCTGCCATCGGCCAGACGGCGAATTATCGCAAGCCGGAGCGGGTTGCCGAGGGCAAACAGCACATTTTCCAGCAGTATTTGTTCAGTTTCAGGGTGGTTTGGGATCATCGTTTTCCTGCGTTTGGCGTCAGATTGAGCTATATCAACAATAGGTCAACCGTTAAAAAATAGTTCGATAATACTCGTACAATAGGACTATTATAGCAAACGAACGAATGCACGACCATCCTGGTCGTCACAGACAAGTCATAGTGACTAAGGAAATATCATGCCCCGACCCATCCCTCTCGAACGTTATCGCAACATCGGTATCTCCGCGCATATCGATGCCGGTAAAACCACCACCACTGAGCGCATCCTGTTTTACACCGGGATGAGCCACAAGCTGGGTGAAGTACACGATGGCGCGGCAACCACTGACTGGATGGCGCAGGAGCAAGAGCGCGGGATCACGATTACCTCCGCGGCCGTCAGCTGCTTCTGGCCGGGTATGGACAGAGGCTATGAGCCGCACCGGATCAACATCATCGACACCCCGGGGCACGTGGATTTCACCATTGAGGTGGAACGTTCTATGCGCGTGCTCGACGGCGCCGTGATGGTGTATGACTCCGTGGGCGGCGTGCAGCCGCAGTCGGAAACCGTCTGGCGTCAGGCCAATAAATATCACGTTCCGCGTCTGGCCTTCGTCAACAAAATGGACCGTCCGGGTGCCGATTTCTTCCGCGTCGTGCGGATGATGCAGGAGCGCCTGAAGGCCAATCCGGTGCCGATTGTCATCCCGGTGGGTGCAGAAGATCATTTCACCGGCGTGGTGGATCTCATCAAGATGCGCACCATTCTGTGGGACGACGCGTCGCAGGGCATGGTGTTCACCTATGCGCCCGTGCCGGACGATTTGGTCAGTACCGCCCAGGAATGGCGGGAAAAAATGGTCTCTGCGGCGGCGGAAGCCAGCGACGAGCTGATGGACAAATACCTGGAAACCGGCGACCTGACGGAAGCGGAAATTATCAAAGGGCTGCGTATTCGCACCATCTCGGGTGAAATTCAGCCGATGCTGTGCGGCAGCGCGTTCAAAAATAAAGGCGTGCAGCGCATGCTCGATGCGGTCATTGAGCTCATGCCATCGCCGCTGGACGTGCCTGCCATTGATGGCGTGGATGAAAAAGGGCAGCACGCGGAGCGTCATCCAAGCGATGATGAGCCGTTCTCGGCCCTGGCGTTCAAGCTGATGAGCGACCCGTACGTCGGTCAACTGACCTTTATCCGCGTGTACTCTGGCGTGCTGCGCAAAGGCGACGCGGTGTACAACCCGGTGAAAGGGAAGAAAGAGCGCATCGGGCGTATCGTGCTGATGCATGCCAACGATCGCCACGAGGTGGACGAACTGCGCGCCGGAGACATCGCGGCCTGCGTGGGTCTGAAGGATGTGACCACCGGCGACACGCTCACCGATCCGAACGC
This sequence comes from Enterobacter sp. DNB-S2, assembly GCF_019443845.1. Classification (NCBI taxonomy): domain Bacteria; kingdom Pseudomonadati; phylum Pseudomonadota; class Gammaproteobacteria; order Enterobacterales; family Enterobacteriaceae; genus Enterobacter; species Enterobacter sp. DNB-S2. Next base: position 3,041,056 of record NZ_CP050520.1, on the reverse strand, counting down.
CGTGATCACGCTTGAACGCATGGAGTTCCCGGATCCGGTTATCTCGCTGGCGATCGAGCCGAAAACCAAAGGCGATCAGGAGAAAATGGGGATCGCGCTGCAGCGTCTCGCGGCGGAAGATCCGTCTTTCCGCCTGCATACTGACGAAGAGTCCGGCCAGACCATTATCTCCGGGATGGGTGAACTACACCTTGAGATCATCGTCGACCGCATGAAGCGCGAGTTTGGCGTCGAGGCGAACATTGGCCGCCCACAGGTAACCTACCGTGAAACCCTGCGTAAAACGGTGAAGGATATCGAAGGTAAATTTGTTCGTCAGTCCGGCGGTAAAGGGCAGTACGGCCATGTGGTGCTGAGCCTGGAGCCGCTGGAGCCCGGGAGTGGCTTTAAATTTGAAGATGCCACCAAGGGCGGCGTGGTGCCGCGCGAGTATATCCCGTCCGTTGAGAAAGGGCTGCGGGAAGCGATGAACAGCGGCGTGCTGGCGGGCTATCCGGTCGTTGATGTCAAAGCGACGCTGACGTTTGGCTCGTATCACGACGTCGACTCGTCTGAGATGGCGTTCCGCATGGCGGCGATCCTCGGCTTCAAAGAGGGCGCCCGCAGGGCGGATCCGGTGATTCTCGAGCCGATCATGCACGTGGAGGTGGAAACGCCGGAGGAGTACGCCGGTAACATTATGGGCGATCTCTCCTCCCGCCGCGGCATGGTGCAGGGGATGGCAGAGCAGTACGGAAGCCAGATTATTCGCGCTGACGTGCCGCTGGCAGAGATGTTTGGTTATGCCACGACATTGCGCTCGATGTCCCAGGGACGCGCGACGTATACGATGGAGTTCCATCATTTTGCGGAAGCCCCGCGGAATGTTGCGGATGAGATTATTTCACGACGTGCGAAGTAGTAAGGTCACCCTCTCCCAATAGGGGGAGGGTTTTCTCAATCCAGCGCCTTCACCATCTTCCCGCTCGCGACAAACGTCCCGGCACCAAGATGATGCAGCGTATTCAGCTTATCCCCGTCAAACTGCCAGCGCCCGGCGATAAACGCGCGTTCATCGGCTGCCGCTGAAACCACTTCACCAAACAGGGTATCGTATTTTTCTGCCGCGGAGGTGACGGGTAATAACCGACACTCCATCCACGCCAGACATTTCTCTTCAATTACCGGCAGGCCAAGTTCAGGACCGTTCACGACCGGGATCCCGTAGCAGTTGAATTTGTCCTCATCGCGCCCGCTGACGCTACCGACCGCGTATGTCCAGTTGGCCGCCGCCACGCCGGGAATGACGATGCCAAACTTCCCGCTGCGCTCAATCAGCTCGCGTGACCAGGTACTTTTATCCACGACTATCGCGATGCGCGGCGGTTCAAACTCAACGGGCATTGACCATGCGGCGGCCATCACGTTGCGTCTGTCGAGGCTTTCATCCCGACTGGTGATAAGCACAGTTGGGCCGTGGTTCAGCAGACGGCTGGCATGACGTAATTCAACGGGGCGAAAGTGGCTCATAGGATCTCCTCATCTACACCGATGAGTATGACGAAAAAGCACGGAAATCAAAGTGGGTGCGTAAAATTAGTTTATAAACAGAACATCTCAATCAAAGGAAACTGATGTATGTCCCCATTTCTGACCGCCTATTTTGCCCGCATCGGCTGGGCGCAACCGACGCGGGTGGATATCGATACCCTGCGCGCGCTGCATTTACATCACAACTGTGCGATCCCTTTTGAGAATATTGATGTCGTTCTGCCGCGTGAAATCCAGCTTGACGATCGGTGCCTGGTCGACAAGCTGGTCACCGCACGTCGAGGGGGGTACTGCTTTGAGCAAAACGGCCTGTTTGAGCGCGTCCTGCGTGAAGTCGGGTTTACGGTGCGTAGCGTGCTGGGACGTGTGGTATTAGCGAATCCGCCGCAAATGCCGCCGCGCACGCACCGTCTGCTGCTGGTTGAGCTTAACGGTGAGCGCTGGATTGCCGATGTGGGGTTTGGCGGCCAGACGCTGACGGCGCCGATTCGACTGCTCGCTAATGAAGAACAGGAGACGCCGCACGGGCTGTATCGTCTGCTGAGCGAGGGGAACGACTGGGTGCTGCAGTTCCGTCACCACGAGCACTGGCAGTCGATGTACCAGTTTGACCTGACGACGCAGTATTTCAGCGATTACGTGATGGGGAATTTCTGGTCGGCGCACTGGCCGCAGTCGCATTTCCTTCATCATCTGTTGATGTGTCGCCATCTGCCGGACGGCGGCAAGCTGACGCTAACCAACTTCAACTTTACCCACTGGCAGAACGGTCACGTAGAAGAACAGATCCATTTGCCGGATGCTGAGGCGCTTTACCAGCTGATGCAGGAACGCTTTGGGCTGGGCGTTGACGATGCAAAACACGGATTTTCACTGGCGGAGCTGACGGCGGTAATGGCGGGCTTTGATACACATCCTCAGGCCGGGAAATAATGCGCAAAGGGGTCGGCCCCTTTGCCGTACCGTAAGCCGGGCAGGGCGTAGCCGCACCCGGCAACATCACTGCTGAGACGGGCTAGAAAACAACTCGAGCGTGATTAATTTATCAAGATGGTTGTTAAAGGCGGCTTCGTCCATTTCGGGCATGTTTAAGATATACATTCCGTCAAGACCGCACACCAGACCAATCAAGCGCCAGGCAATATTTTCCGCTCGATCGCCCGGTTTTAATGCCCCGGCCTCCGTTCCCGCTTTGATAAGCGCCACCGTTTCCTGGTGCCACATCTCCATGGTCATCACATAGGCACCTTTGATGTCGGCATCGCGGCTGGCCAGGATCTGCGCTTCACGCCACAGGCGAATATAGGGCTCAAACCTGCCGTCATCGCTGCCGAGCATGGCATGAAGCTGCTCCCGCCAGCCGGCCTGTTTACCCGCGACATCCGCATCCAGCAGCTCGCGAATTAGCCGTACGAAGGCCAGCGATTTTAGCTCGCCGCCGGACGTAAAATGATGATGCACCTGGCCGGTGGCGACTCCGGCCTCGGCGGCAATACGGCGTACCGTCATTGCAGCCAGTCCTTCAGCCAGCGCCACGCGCATGGCGGCCTGTAAGATGGCTTCCCGCCGTTCATCCTTGCTTAGATATCGCATGTTTACTCTCTCTCAATGGGAATGAAACGAGTGTAACAAAAAGCTGGACATGCGTTCAACTTTACGTAGGATCGCATCCTGGACATGTGTCCATGTTTTAAAACAAAAGGAAATTTATGTTTCGTCAGTGGTTAGCGTTAGTGATTATCGTGCTGGTGTATATCCCGGTGGCGATCGACGCGACGGTGCTGCACGTGGCGGCGCCGACATTGAGCATGACGCTGGGCGCCAGCGGCAATGAATTGCTGTGGATCATCGATATTTACTCGCTGGTGATGGCGGGAATGGTGCTGCCGATGGGCGCCCTGGGTGACCGCATTGGCTTCAAACGACTGCTCATGATCGGCAGCACGCTGTTTGGCCTGTCGTCGCTGGCGGCAGCGTTTGCCCCGTCAGCAGACTGGCTGATTGCGGCGCGCGCCTCGCTGGCAATCGGCGCGGCGATGATCATTCCGGCTACGCTGGCAGGGATCCGCACGCTGTTTATCGACGCGCGGGATCGTAATATTGCGCTCGGCATCTGGGCCGCGGTGGGGTCCGGTGGCGCGGCGTTTGGCCCGCTGATTGGCGGTATGCTGCTCGAGCATTTCTACTGGGGCTCGGTGTTTTTAATCAACGTGCCGATCGTGCTGGTGGTGGTTTCGCTGGCCGCGCGTTTTGTGCCTCCTCAGCAGGGCCGCCCGGAGCAGCCGCTGAATATCAGCCATGCCATTATGCTGATAGTGGCGATTTTGCTGCTGGTCTACAGCGCAAAAACAGCCCTCAAAGGCGCACTGTCGCCGTGGGTGGTCGCGTCCGCGCTGGTTACCGGCTCGGTGCTGCTGTTTATCTTCGTGCGTATTCAGCTCCGCGCCCGCGTGCCGATGATCGACATGCGTCTGTTCTGCCATCGCATCATTTTGAGCGGCGTGGTGATGGCGATGACCGCCATGATTGCCCTGGTCGGGTTTGAGCTGCTGATGGCCCAGGAGCTGCAGTTTGTTCATGGCTTTACGCCGTTTGAAGCGGGAATTTTCATGCTGCCGCTGATGGTGGCGAGCGGGTTTAGCGGTCCGATCGCGGGCGTGCTGGTCGGGCGATTAGGGCTACGCATCGTCGCGGCTGGCGGAATGGGGCTCAGCGCCGTTAGCTTTATCGGCCTGTCGATGCTTGATTTCAGCACGCAGCAGCTGCTGGCTTCTGCCCTGATGGTTCTGCTCGGCTTCAGCGCCGCCAGCGCGCTGCTGGCCTCGACCTCGGCGATTATGGCGGCCGCGCCGAAAGAGAAAGCCGCCGCCGCGGGGGCCATTGAAACCATGTCCTATGAACTGGGCGCCGGGCTGGGGATCGCCATCTTTGGTCTGCTGTTGACCCGCAGCTTCTCGGCGTCGATTGACCTGCCGCAGGGGCTGAACGCCTCGCTCGTCGATAAAGCCTCGTCATCCATTGGCGAGGCGATGAAGGTGGCGCAGGATCTGACCCCGACGCTGGCGGAGTCGGTGATTGAGGCGGCGAAAAGCGCGTTTATCACCTCGCACAGCGTGGCGCTGGGCAGCGCGGGCGGCATGCTGCTGCTGTTGGCAGTGGGGATCTGGTTCAGCCTGGCGAAGGCCAGGCCGCAGTAATACAGGGCGCGCGGTTGGCGCGGGTGGGGCAGATGGGCTATGTTTTTTAAAGGATTATCTGACTCTTGCTGGAAAATATGAGCCCTCGCCACAGCAGTGAACCGTCCCAACCGTTCTCCCGGTTAACCCTGCTTGCAGGGGGTGCGCTGGGCGTCGTTTTTGGTGATATCGGCACCAGCCCGCTCTATACCTTCCGCACGGTGCTGTCGCTCTCTGAGCATGACCCTACGCCCGGCGTCATACTGGGCCTGCTCTCCCTGATTACCTGGACACTCATCCTGGTAACGTCCATAAAATATGCCGCCTTTGCCATGCGAATTGATAATCATGGCGAGGGGGGCATCATGGCCTTAATGTCGCTTCTGGTGGAGAAAGGCAAAGGCGGGCGCTGGGTTATTTTTTCCGCCCTGATCGGTGCCGCTTTAATTTACGGTGACGGCGCGATAACCCCGGCAATCTCCGTGCTTTCTGCCCTTGAAGGGCTGGAGATGGTCATTCCTGAATCTCAGCCGTACATATTGCCCCTGACGGTGGCGGTTCTGCTGGCGCTGTTTCTTCTTCAGCCTTTTGGGACTGCGCGAATAGGGAAAATATTTGGCCCGGTTATGGCGGTTTGGTTTTTGGCGATTGCTGCCCTGGGCGTGCGGGGGATCGTTCAACACCCCTCGGTATTGCTGGCCCTCAACCCTGCGTACGGCATCGCGTTTTTGTTTTCGAACGGGTACACCAGTTTCCTGGTCCTGGGCGGCGTTTTTCTCTGCGTGACGGGGGCCGAGGCCCTGTATGCAGACATGGGGCATTTTGGCAAAAAGCCCATCTGGCTTGCCTGGTACGGCATCGTCTTTCCTTCGCTGCTGCTCAACTATGCCGGCCAGTCAGCGCTGATTCTGGCCGGTGCCGACAGCAAACAAAACCTTTTCTATACGCTCTGTCCGCCGGTGCTGCAGGTTCCGCTCATCATTCTTGCCGCGCTGGCGACGATCATCGCCAGTCAGGCGATTATTACCGGCGCTTTTTCCATGACGCGCCAGGCCATACAGCTTGGCTGGTTACCCCGATTACGCATCAAGCAGACGGCGGCGGAAAGCTACGGCCAGATTTATATCGGAATAATCAACTGGCTGCTGATGGGGGTGACCATCGGGCTGGTGGTGTTCTTTAAATCCTCCGATAAGCTCGCCGCCGCGTACGGCATTGCCGTGTCGTTAACCATGCTGATGACCACGGGGCTGCTGTTTGTGGCGATGCGCGAAGTGTGGCGCTGGAGCCTGGCCAGCAGCGCGGTGATTGCCCTCTGTTTCCTGGTGATTGATGCCACCTTCTTGTTTGCCAATCTGATTAAGGTCCTGGAGGGCGGCTATATTCCGCTGCTGATGGCCGCCGCTATTTGTACGGTGATGCTGATCTGGCACCGCGGCGTTAAGGCGGTATCCGCATCGGTGGGCGAGAAGGGCGTCAGCGTGGATGCGTTCTTTGCCCAGCTTCAGCAAAAGACGGTGCCCAGAGTGGCGGGCTCCGCCGTCTTTTTGACCCGGACACAAAACAATATCCCGCCGGTCATGCGCTGGCACGTCGCGCGAAACCGGGCGCTACAGCAGGATGTGTTGTCGCTTACCATTGATATTCTGAATGTGCCCTACGTGGGGGAAGAACAACGCATCAGGGTAGAGCAGCGCGCGCCGGGCTACTGGCACGGCGTGGCGCAGTATGGCTTTATGGAACATCCGGACATCCCGCGTTTGCTGCAGGGTGTCAGCGAGATTAACGCGCTTTTCGCCACGGATGACGCCACCTGGTATGTCGGGCATGAAACCATTGTGGCAGGCGAGGGTGAGGCAGGGATGGCGGCCTGGCAACGGCACATCTTTGCGTTCATGAAGCGCAACTGCACGCACGTCATCAACCACTATCACCTTCCCAGCGATCGGGTTGTCGAAATCAGCCGACGCGTTGCCGTGTAGATTCTGGCGAAAGCAGAGGTCCTCTGCTTTCGCACCGTTCTATCTCTCAAGGGACGCGGACAGGACGCTATGCAATAACACGTTCGCCCCTTTCTCCGCCCACTCTGGCAGGATCCTTTCCGCTTCGTTATGGCTGATGCCTTTCACGCAGGGGATAAAGATCATGCTGGCGGGCGCCATTTTGCTGACATAGCAGGCGTCATGTCCCGCACCGGAGACCATCGGTTTCGACGAATAGCCCAGTTCCGCCACGGCCTTCTCCGAACGCGCCAGACATTCGGCGTCAAACGCGATGGGCGCGTAGTCGAAAATGCGCTCAACGGCAGCCGCGACGCCGCGCAGGCTGAGGCTTTCAGCCACCTTATGCAGCGCCGCTTCCATGGTTTCCAGCGCCTGCTGCATAGGATGGCGAAACTCAACGCTGCATTCCACGCGAGACGGCACGACGTTGCGCGAGTTTGGCGTAACCTTCGCCATACCGATCGTTGCGCGTCCGTCCGGCGCATGCCGGTAGCCAATCTCTTCCACCTTCAGCGCCAGCTCTGCGAAGGCGGTCAGCGCGTCGCGGCGGCTGTGCATCGGCGTCGTGCCCGCGTGGGCGGCGAATCCGTCCAGCGTCAGGGTAAACCAGCGCTGGCCCATTGCCGCGCGGACTAACCCGATATCAATGGCTTCATCTTCCAGGATCGGGCCCTGTTCGATGTGCAGTTCGTAGCAGGCGTGAACCGGAAACGCGCGGGCAGGGGTTTCACCCCGGTAGCCAATGCTCTCCAGCGCTTCGCCCACGGTGATACCATCGTTATCCGCGCGGGCATGGGCGTACGCTTCGCTAAACTGTCCCGTCCAGACCCCCGAAGAGAGCATGGCTGGCGCAAAGCGCGCGCCCTCTTCGTTAGTCCAGTTCACCAGCACAACGTCACGTTCAGTCTCAACGTTATGGTCGTTAAGGGTTCGCAGCAGCTCCAGCCCGGCCAGCACGCCGTAAACCCCGTCGTAGTTACCGCCCAGCGGCTGGGTATCCACATGTGAACCCGTCATGACCGGGGCAAGCTGCGGGTTTTTCCCCGCGCGACGGATAAACATATTGCCCATGCTGTCGACGTCGCAGCTGAAACCCGCTTCCAGCGCCCAGTCGCGCAGCAGGTTACGCGCAATACGATCCTCCTCGCTCAGCGCCAGGCGGGTCACGCCTCCGGCGGGCGTGCCGCCGATCTGCGCCATCATCTCAAGCGTTGACCACAGCCGTGCGGCGTTGACGCGGATCATGTTTTGTCCTTACTGCTGCGGTAGCGGAAATCACAGCACGAACCGCCCTGCATGATGGTGGTCGTGCGGGTCAGCTTCACGTCAGGCGCATAGCCAACGATGAATTTTTCATCGCGCGCGCAGGAGAGCAGATGACCAATCTCGCCCAGCCCCATTTCGTGATACATCTCCGCGTAACGACAGCGGGTCACGTTGTAGTTGTACTGCTGGTCGTCGGCGTCAATCACCTTCACGTCCAGGGCGTTATCTTTCTCCCACAGATACTGCAGGGCGATGAAGCTCCTGACGTCCGCGCCGTTGGGTTCTTTGCTGGCAAACGCTTTGCCAGCGTCAATTGCGGCCTGCTCAATGGCCTCGCCAATGACCGCCTGGGCGCGGGTTTTCCCTATCTCGCGCACCAGGATTTCATAAATTGGCTTTATAATTTCTGCTTCAATTTTGCGGCGGGCGAGAATGCCCAGCTCGTTATTATCACTCATCACATTGCCCTCGCTGCGTTACTTCGCTTTTGCGCCACCCAGCACGGTCTGCGGCTGCCATTTGCCGTCGACAACTTTGTAAACGGTGAAGGACGGCGATTTCAGGTTACCTTCTTTATCAAACGCGATCTGGCCGGTGACGCCGGAGTAGCTGATGGCGCGCAGGGCTGGCAGATAGTCGGATGGCTCAACGGAGTCTGCTTTTTCCATCGCCGCAACCAGCACGCGGGTGGCGTCATAGGCGAACGGGGCGTGCAGTTCGATATGGGTGTGGTAGCGGGACTGATAGGCCTGTTCGAATGCCTTTCCACCCGGCATCTGGTCAACGGGCAGACCCGGCTCCAGCGCCACCACGCCTTCGCCTTCTTTCTGCGCCAGCTGCAGGAACGTCTGGCTGACAAATCCGCCTGCGCCCATCAGGGTGGCGTTCATGCCCAGCTGTTTGATACGACGCGCCAGCGGTGCAGCCTGGCTATCGACGCCGCCGAAGAAGATCAGATCGGCGTTTTTACTCCGGATGGCGGTCAGCACGGCGCTGAAATCCACCGTTTTGTCATCAACGTACTGACGATCGACAACCTTCACGCCCTGCGCTTCAAGGGATTTAATAAACTGGTCCGCCAGTCCCTGACCAAAGGCGGTACGGTCGTCGATCACCGCAATGCGTTTGGCTTTCAGCGTATTGACCGCGTACTGACCGGCTAGCTGACCGCCGTCGTCGTCGTGGCCCATCACGCGGAAGCTGGTATCAAAACCCTGCCTGGTATAGGCGTGACCGGTCGCGACCGGTGCCACCTGTGCGATGCCCGCATCGTGATAGATACGTGCGGCAGGAATGCTAGTACCGGTGTTCCAGTGACCGACAACGCCCGCCACGCCGCTATCCACCAGACGCTGCGCCACGGCCACGGCGGTGCGCGGGTCGGACTGATCGTCTTCGGACTGCAGTTTGAAGGTCACCGCTTTGCCACCGATGGTCGGGTGCTGCTTGTTAATGTCGTCAATGGCCAGCTGCGCGCCGTTCTCCAGATCCTTACCGATACGGGCAGACGGGCCGGTGAGCGGGCCTGCCAGGCCGATAACCACGGTTTCACCGTCGGCTGCCCACGCGGCCGTCGAGGCAAAACTGCCGAGGAGGATAGCGGCGCTGAGCGCACTGATTTTTACTGTTTTCATTGTATTTCCCTGATGTTGGCTGGTGTTGTTAAACGGGCATTTCGCCCAAATAAATCTGTGCAATCTGGTCGTCATTGAGCAGCGCTTTCGATTCGCCATGATGAACAATGCTGCCGCTGTCCATCACCCACGCGCTGTCGGTCACCTCCAGCGCGAGACGGGCGTTTTGTTCGATGAGCAGCAGGGCAACGCCGCGCTCGCGCAGGCCGGCAATGACGGCAAAAATGTTTTCTACCATCTTCGGGGCGAGGCCCATCGAGGGTTCGTCGAGGATCAGCAGGCGCGGGTGGCTGAGCAGGGCGCGGTTAAGGGCCAGCAGCTGTTGCTCACCGCCGGACAGCAGGCCGGCGAGCTGATGCTGGCGTTCGCCCAGGCGCGGGAAGCGCTCGAAGATCTCGTTCATCTCGCGCTTAACGGTGACAGTGTCACGCCTGAGCCAGGCGCCCATCTGCAGGTTTTCCAGCACCGTCATTCGGGAGAAGATCCCTCGGCCTTCCGGGACCATCACCAGACCGTCACGGAGCAGGGTTTCGGGCCTGTTCTCACGCACCGCTTTACCGTTGAATTCAATACGGCCGCTAAAGCTTTCCAGCCCGGTAATAGCGCGCACCGTGGAGCTTTTCCCCGCGCCGTTAGCGCCGATCAGCGTAGCCTGTTCGCCCTCGCGCAGGGTAAAAGAGACATCGCGTACGGCCTGAATGCCGCCGTAATGCACGTCCAGACGTTCCACCTTCAGTAATTCAGACATGGGCGTTGCCTCCAAGCCAGGCGGCGATCACCGCCGGGTCGCGACGCACGCTCTCCGGCGTGCCGCTGGCGAGCGTTTTGCCGTAATCAAGCACCGTCAGGCGATCGCAGATGCCCATCACCAGCTTGACGTCATGTTCGATCATCAGCAGGGTTTTGCCGTCATCGCGAAGGCGGATAAGCAGCTCGCCGAGCGCCACTTTTTCCGCTGCGTTCATCCCGGCGGCGGGTTCATCCAGCGCCAGCAGCAGCGGATCCGTTGCCAGCGCGCGGGCAATCTCCAGACGTCGCTGATGGCCATACGCCAGATCGCAGGCGCGGTAGTGGGCGAACTTCGCAATGCCGGTGTACTCCAGCCAGTGCCAGGCCAGCTCCCGGGTCTGTTTCTCTTCTTCGCGAGCGCGTTTGTGGCGGCTCAGCGCGGCCCACAGGCCGTTGCGGGTGCGCACGTGGCGGCCCACCATCACGTTTTCCAGCACCGACATGTCGTTAAAGAGGCGCACGTTCTGGAAGGTACGCGCGATCCCGGCGGCGGTGACTTTCTCAATGTGCTTTGGGAAATAGGGCTTATCGGCAATGGAAAATTCACCGCTGTCCGCCGGATAAAGCCCGGTGATCAGGTTAAAACAGGTGGTTTTTCCCGCCCCGTTAGGACCAATCAGGCCGTAGATCTCGCCCTTGTTCACGGCGATCGAAACGTCATCCACGGCGGTAAGCCCGCCGAAGCGTTTGGACATGTTGCGTACGGTTAACAGACTCATGTATTCACCTCCTTGTGGCGTACCGGCCAGATCCCGGCAGGACGCACCAGCATGACCAGCACCAGCGCCAGGCCGTAGAACAGCTGACGCAGCACTTCCGGGTCAATCAGTACCGTACCGAACAGCGCCTGCTGAACCGGAGCTGCCTGACTGCGCAGCAGTTCCGGCAGGGCGGTAAGCAGTATCGCGCCGAGGATCACGCCCGGAATGTGTCCCATCCCGCCCAGCACCACCATCGCCAGCACGGCAATGGATTCCTGTAACGTGAAGGATTCCGGGGAGACAAAGCCCTGGAACGCGCCGAACAGGGCACCCGCCACGCCGCCAAAAGAGGCACCCATCGCAAAGGCCAGCAGCTTATAGTTACGCACGTTGATGCCCATCGCGCGGGCCACATCCTCATCTTCACGGATGGCGTGCCAGGCGCGACCAATACGGGAATGCTGCAGGCGCAGGCAGACAAAAATAATCGCCACAATCACCAGCATCAGCAGGTAGTACCACAGCCACAGGGCGGGCACTTTGAAACCAAACCAGTGGTATACGCCGCTAAACTTCAGGCCGAACAGATTCAGCGTATCCACCCCGGTAATGCCCTTTGCACCGTTGGTGATGTTCACCGGACGGTCGAGGTTGCGCATCAGGATGCGGATGATTTCGCCAAAACCGAGGGTCACTATCGCCAGGTAGTCCCCGCGCAGCTTCAGCGTGGGAGCGCCCAGTAAAATGCCGCAGACCGCAGCGACGAGCGCCGCCAGCGGAATAATCAGCAGATATGAGGTGTGCAGCCCGTCCGGGAACCAGACGCCGAGGAGAGGAAACACCTCCAGCAGGTGTGGCGAGGCCATCAGCGCGGCGAGATAGGCGCCGACCGCGTAAAAGGCGATAAACCCCATATCCAGCAGGCCGGTATAGCCCACCACAATGTTAAGCCCCAGCGCCAGCATGATGTAGAGCAGGGCGAAGTCGATAACGCGCACCCAGTAGTTGCCGCCAAGCTGCGTGGCCACCACGGGCGCAACCAGCAGCGCGAGGCAGAACAGGACCATGCCTGACCAGAATTTGCGCGTCGCCGCCGGGGTTTGTAGTTGAAGCGTTGTCATTGTTTCCCTCACGCCCTGTGCGCTACGCGCTCGCCCAGCAGGCCTGCCGGACGGAAGACCAGCACCAGAATCAGGACCATGAAGGCAAAAACGTCCTGATAGTTGCTGCCAAAGACGCCGTGGGTCAGTTCACCCAGGTAACCTGCGCCCAGCGCTTCGATAATGCCGAGCAGGATCCCGCCAATCATGGCGCCACGAATGTTGCCAATGCCTCCCAGCACGGCGGCGGTAAAGGCTTTGATCCCGGGTAAAAAGCCCATCGAGAAGCTGGCGTTGCCGTAGTTGCTGGCCATCATGACGCCTGCCAGCGCGGCAAATACGCCGCCGATGGCGAACGTCAGGGTAATAATGGCATTGGGGTTAACCCCCATCAGCGTGGCCACGCGCGGGTTTTCCGCCACGGCGCGCATGCCGCGCCCCAGGCGGGTGTATTCCACCAGCAGCCATAGCCCCGTCATCACCGCAAGCGCCAGCGCCACGGTAACAATGCCGGTGACGGTCACAATGGCGGGGGGATGCATTTCACTTCCCGACGTTACGGCGATCGGTTCCATGGGCAGGATCTGCGGGAACATCAGCGGATTGCGCGTCCAGATAATCATCGCCACGGTTTGCAGCAGGACCGAGACACCGATACCCGAAATAAGCGGTGCCAGGCGCGGGGCGTTGCGCAGTCGACGGTAGGCAAAGCGCTCCACGGCCATTGCCAGCAGGGCGCAAACGGCCATGGCAATCGCCAGGGCAACGCCAAGCTGCAACAGCAGCGGCATGTGAGGAAAGGTGGCGTTCAGGGCGTTAATGGCGGAAAGGGTGGTGAGCGCACCGACCATCAGAATATCGCCGTGAGCAAAGTTAATAATGCGCAAGATGCCATACACCATGGTATAGCCCAGCGCGATCAGCGCGTAAATGCTGCCCAGCATCACACCGTTGATCAGTTGTTGTATGAGTGTATCCAACGTCTGTTCCCGCAAAGTCTTCTTTCTGCGGCTACCATCCGATAAATGAATTTAATTGTAAAATACACATATATTATTTCTTATGATAAACCGATATTGTTTTATCTTAATGATTTATATGAAGATAATGTAATCGCGTTCTCTGGTGAAAAGCCTAAAGAAATCAACATATGAATAAAACAGAACAATCGGCGAGTTTGCCTGCGTATGCAGACAGCCGCCTGGCAAACGATCCGCCGCTTCGGGCCGTCCGTGCCTTTGAGGCCATCGCCCGGCTGGGCAGCGTCACGCTTGCCGCGCAGGAGCTGGATATCTCACCGTCGGCGGTCAGCCATCAGCTCAAGGTGCTCGAAGGGTATCTGCAAATGCCGCTGACGGAGCGTCAGGGGCGCAGGCTGGTGCTGAGCCAGCATGGACGGGAATATTACCGCTCGATCCGTGCGGCGTTTAACGTGCTGCGCCAGGCAACGGAGCATCTGGCCGGGCAGGCGCAAACGCGTCAGGTCACCATCAGCCTGATCCCGCTTTTTGGCATGGGGTGGTTTATCCCGCGTCTGCCTGATTTTATGCGTGCCAATCCGCAGACCGAGATCAACGTAGTGTATGCCAACCACCGTAACTATCTGAGCGATGCGTCGGATATGTCGATTCGTTTTGGTAACGGCCAGTGGGCGGGCTATCAGAGCGAAAAGCTGATTTCCGGACAGATGGTGCCGGTGTGCAGCCGCGCGTTTTTGCGCATTCATGGCCATATCGACACGCCTGAGCAACTGCTGCAAATGCCGCTGCTGCATGATGAAGAGCGCACCACATGGCCGCAGTGGTTTCTGCTGCAGGGGGTAAAACGAGCTCTGCGGCGCAGCGGCCCCCTGTTTGAAGACGGGCTGTTAACGCTGGCGGGCGTGCAGGCCGGGCTGGGCTGCGCGCTGATGCGCGAGCCGCTGATCGCGCCTTATCTTGAGAGCGGCGAGCTGGTGAAGATATTTGACTTACCCATTGATGACGGGCGCGACTATCACCTCTGCGTGCGTTCGGATTCGGAGATGACCGAGGACGGTAAGCTGCTGCAAAACTGGCTGCGTCGGGCGGCGAGCGGGGAGCCGTCAGCCGGGTAAAAGTGACGGATAAAAAAAAGCCAGCTTATTCAGCTGGCTTTTGTACAGACAAGATTTAGAACTGGTAGGTCAGACCCAGCGCAACGATGTTGTCGGTACCGATGCCTGCCTGGCGAGTGAACTGGTTGTCGTCGAGCAGGTTGATTTTGTAATCCACGTAGGTGGACATGTTTTTGTTAAAATAGTAGGTCGTGCCAACATCGATGTATTTAACCAGATCCTGGTCGCCGAAGTTTTCGATGTCTTTACCTTTGGACTGCAGGTAAGCAATGGATGGGCGCAGGCCAAAGTCGAACTGATACTGAGCCACAACTTCGAAGTTTTGCGCCTTGTTTGCAAAACCGTAGATGTCGCTGCGATTACCGTTAGAGGTACCGAAGCGGGTTGCGTTATAGGTCTGAGAATACTGTGCAGCAAGGTAAATGTTGTTCGCGTCGTATTTCACACCACCGCTGTACACTTCAGCGCGGTCGCCTTCACCGTATACGCCAGCCGCATTCTGGTCAGCGGTACGACGTGAAGAGGACATTGCGCCACCCACGCTGAAGCCTTCACCCAGATCGTAAGTCAGGGACGCGCCGTAGCCGTCGCCGTTCTGGTTCAGCAGGCTGCGACCGCTGGTGTTTTCACCGCTTACGCTGCCGTTTTTGCCCTGATACTGCAGAGCAAAGTTCAGGCCGTCAACCAGACCAAAGAAGTCCTGGTTACGGTAGGTCGCAACGCCGTTTGCACGAGACTGCAGGAAGTTGTCGGCACCGTAGGTGTCGCCGCCGAATTCTGGCAGGACGTCGGTCCAGGAGGTCACGTCGTAAATTACGCCGTAGTTACGACCGTAATCAAAGGAGCCTGCTTCAGCAAACTTCAGACCTGCAAACGCCACACGGGTCCAGGACTGGTTGTCGCCTTCGTCTTTGTTACCCTGAATCTGGTATTCCCACTGGCCGTAGCCGGACAGCTGGTCGTTAACCTGGGTTTCGCCCTTGAAGCCGATACGCATGTAGGTTTTATCGCCATCTGCGCCAGCGTCATCAGAGAAATAGTGCAGACCTGTTACTTTACCGTACAGATCCAGCTTGTTACCGTCTTTGTTGTAAATTTCGGCAGCGTTAACAACGCCTGCTGCCAGCATGGAAGTGACTGCCACTGCAACTAATTTAAGTTTCATCTTAAATGTTCCTTATAATTTTTTTTGAGTATTTCCTGAACCACTGTAAACGATTTCTAAACGAGGCTGTTCGTCAATGGCATGCTATTTTTAAAAATCTCGTAGTCTTATTTCAATAATAAGTTTCAAAATATTAGAGATAATTTCAATTAGTGTGATCTCGATCGTGCAAAAAGGCGATTATTCAAACAATGCGACCGAATTTCATACGATTGATAATTGTGTATTCTGCGGGACTATTGCTATCGCTATAATTTCTGCGTGTTTTAGTCTATTGCGTTAGATTTCGGTATTGTCGATGCTTTGAGGGGGTTATTATTATTGTTTTGACTTAAGAACAGTAGGTTAGGGGTAAATCACGACGTATATTGCGAATATTGCCATGAACACGTCAGAAATGAATTATTGCATTTAATGCTATCCATGACGTTAATATTCGCAGTTAATTAATTTCATGGTGTTGTCAGTTTGTGTCAATTATCTTTTCGGCCGTTTACAGAAGACGGTAAATATAAACCGAATTTAAACGGAAATGCGATAATTATGATAAATATTGCGAGGAGCGATCACACTTTAAATTTATGTTAATTATGTTGCCGGGCTGAAATTCGCCCGGCCGTTAGAGAAGCATTATTTTCTTGTTGCGTACCAGCAGAGCAACGACCCGGCGCAGACCATCAGCGCGCCTTGCCAGAACGAGAATGAGAGGGGCGAACTCAGCACTGCGGCGGCAAGCGCGGCGGAGAGGACAGGGGTAAAATAGGATACGGCAGCGAGTACCGTGACGTTACCGTGAAGGATGCCAATATTCCATGCGGCGTAACCAAATCCAAGCGCAATACCGCACATGACCAGTTTCACGACCACCGGAAGCGTGAACACCATCTCGGGCTGATCGCTCAGGAAATATTTCACCCACAGGCTCAGCGCGGTCAGTAAAACAAACAGGGTAATGCCGTTTTGTCCTTTCGCAAATTTGCTGGTGACCGTGCAGTAGGCGGCCCAGATAAATGCCCCGGCAAACGCCAGCGCGTAGCTCAGCGGGCTGGAGACGATATTGCGGGTTATTTCATCGAGATGTAAACCCTGTTCACCGCCCAATACCCAGCATACGCCCAGCAATGAGACGGCTAAGCCGGGGATCACCCACAGGGTCGATTTCTGCCCGTTGAACAAGATGGCAAACACAATGGTCAGGCTTGGCCAAAGGTAATTGACCATGCCCACTTCAATAGCCTGCGATCGCGTGGCGGCATAACCCAGCGACAGCGCCAGGCATATTTCGTAGCTGACAAATAAAACGCTGCCGGCAATAAGATAGCGGGGTGAAAACCGCCTGATATCAGGAAATCCTACCGTCACCAGACACAGTAATCCGCTCAGCGTGTAGATCATTGCCGCACCGCCTACCGGGCCGAGTCCCTCACTCACGCTGCGAATAAGGCCGACCATGGTGCTCCATAACAGTATTGCCGCCAGCCCAATAAGCGTTGCTCTCTTTCTGTCCATTACTTCGCCATTGCAATAAAAATCAGAGGAAAAATGTATCGCATTCATCCTGACGCTGTCGCCAATTATTCTCTTAAACCGTTAATCAAAAAGGAGTATTTAAAGGTTCCGGGGGTGACTATTAAGGGGGTGAAGGCAGATGACCTTGATTTGACGCAAAAAAAACAGGGGCTTTGCTGTTAGTTTGCGGCGCGAAGTCTTATATGAAAACGAGGACAACAATGGACGTCAGCCGCAGACAATTTTTTAAAATCTGCGCGGGCGGTATGGCCGGAACAACGGCAGCCATGCTGGGATTTGCTCCCAAAATGGCGCTGGCTCAGGCACGCAACTATAAGCTGCTGCGCGCAAAAGAGATCCGTAACACCTGCACATACTGCTCCGTAGGTTGTGGGCTTTTAATGTATAGCCTGGGCGATGGCGCGAAGAACGCCAGAGAAGCGATTTACCATATTGAAGGGGATCCGGATCATCCGGTGAGCCGCGGAGCGCTTTGCCCGAAAGGGGCGGGGCTGCTGGACTACGTTCACAGCGAAAACCGCCTGCGCTACCCGGAATACCGCGCGCCGGGTTCCGACAAGTGGCAGCGTATTTCCTGGGATGAGGCCTTCTCCCGTATTGCCAAATTAATGAAAGCCGACCGCGACGCCAACTTTATTGAAAAGAACGCCCAGGGCGTAACGGTTAACCGCTGGCTTTCCACCGGGATGCTGTGCGCGTCTGCGGCGAGTAATGAAACCGGCATGCTGACGCAAAAATTTGTGCGCTCTCTCGGCATGCTGGCGGTAGACAACCAGGCGCGCGTCTGACACGGACCAACGGTAGCAAGTCTTGCTCCAACATTTGGTCGCGGTGCGATGACCAACCACTGGGTTGATATCAAAAACGCTAACGTCGTGGTGGTGATGGGCGGTAACGCCGCGGAAGCCCATCCGGTGGGGTTCCGCTGGGCGATGGAAGCGAAAAACAACAACGATGCGACGCTTATCGTCGTCGATCCGCGCTTTACGCGTACGGCATCGGTGGCCGATATCTATGCGCCGATCCGCTCCGGTACGGACATTACGTTCCTGTCCGGCGTGCTGCTGTACCTGATCGAAAACAACAAAATTAACGCGGAATACGTTAAGCACTACACCAACGCGAACCTGCTGGTGCGGGATGATTTTGCCTTCGATGACGGGCTGTTTAGCGGCTATGACGCCGAAAAACGCCAGTACGATAAAACGTCCTGGAACTATCAGTTCGATGAAAACGGCTATGCGCTGCGTGATGAAACCCTGACGCACCCGCGCTGCGTGTGGAACCTGCTGAAACAGCACGTTTCCCGCTATACGCCGGAGGTGGTGGAAAACATCTGCGGCACGCCGAAAGCGGACTTCCTGAAGGTGTGTGAAGTGCTGGCCTCCACCAGCGCCGCCGACAGAACCACGACGTTCCTGTACGCGCTGGGCTGGACGCAGCACACCGTCGGCGCGCAGAACATCCGCACCATGGCGATGATCCAGCTGCTGCTCGGCAACATGGGCATGGCGGGGGGCGGCGTAAACGCGCTGCGCGGGCACTCCAACATTCAGGGGCTGACCGACCTCGGTCTGCTCTCCACCAGCCTGCCGGGCTACCTGACGCTGCCGTCGGAAAAGCAGGCCGACCTGCAAACGTATCTTGAGGCCAATACGCCGAAAGCGACGCTGCCGGACCAGGTGAACTACTGGAGCAACTATCCGAAGTTCTACGTCAGCCTGATGAAATCCTTCTACGGCGACGCGGCGCAGAAGGAGAACGACTGGGGCTTTGAGTGGCTGCCGAAGTGGGACCAGGCTTACGACGTCATCAAGTACTTCAACATGATGGATAAGGGCGACGTCACGGGGTATATCTGCCAGGGCTTTAACCCGGTGGCCTCCTTCCCGGACAAGAACAAAGTCGTTCGCAGCCTGAGCAAGCTGAAGTACATGGTGGTTATCGATCCGCTGGTGACCGAAACGTCCACCTTCTGGCAGAACCATGGGGAATCAAACGATGTCGATCCGGCGTCGATTCAGACCGAAGTGTTCCGCCTGCCGTCCACCTGCTTTGCGGAAGAGGACGGTTCTATTGCCAACTCCGGCCGCTGGCTGCAGTGGCACTGGAAAGGCCAGGATGCGCCGGGCGAAGCGCGTAACGACGGCGAAATCCTGGCCGGGATTTACCATCGCCTGCGCGAAATGTACCGCACCGAAGGCGGCAAGGGCGCTGAGCCGCTGCTGAAGATGGGCTGGAGCTACAGGCAGCCTGACCATCCTGAGTCAGAGGAAGTAGCCAAAGAGAACAACGGCGTGGCGCTGGCGGATCTCTATGACGCCAGCGGCAACCTGGTGGCGAAGAAAGGCCAGCTGCTGAACAGCTTCGCGCTGCTGCGCGATGACGGCACGACGGCGTCGTCATGCTGGATCTACACCGGCAGCTGGACGGAGCAGGGCAACCAGATGGCCAACCGCGACAACGCCGACCCGTCCGGGCTGGGCAATACGCTGGGCTGGGCATGGGCGTGGCCGCTGAACCGTCGCGTGCTGTACAACCGCGCGTCTGCAGACGTAAACGGTAAGCCGTGGGATCCGAAACGCATGCTGATCCAGTGGAACGGGGCGAAGTGGGCGGGGAACGATATCCCGGACTACAACACCGCCGCGCCGGGCAGCAACACCGGGCCATTCATCATGCAGCCGGAAGGGCTGGGACGCCTGTTTGCCCTCAACAAGCTGGCGGAAGGGCCGTTCCCGGAACACTACGAGCCGATGGAAACGCCGCTGGGCACCAACCCGCTGCATCCAAACGTGATCTCCAGCCCGGTAGTGCGTATTTACGAAGACGACGTCCTGCGCTTAGGCAAAAAGGACAAGTTCCCGTACGTAGGGACGACCTATCGCCTGACCGAGCATTTCCATACCTGGACCAAGCACGCGCGGCTTAACGCCATCGCGCAGCCGGAACAGTTTGTGGAGATCAGCGAGACGCTGGCGAAGGCGAAAGGCATCGCCAACGGCGACCGCGTGAAGGTAAGCAGCAAGCGCGGCTTTATTCGCGCGGTGGCGGTGGTGACGCGTCGTCTCCAAAGCCTGAACGTGCACGGCCAGCAGGTGGAAACCGTCGGGATCCCGCTGCACTGGGGCTTTGAGGGCGTGGCGCAGAAAGGCTACATCGCCAACACCCTGACGCCAAACGTCGGCGATTCCAACTCGCAAACGCCGGAGTACAAGGCGTTTCTGGTCAACATCGAGAAAGCGTAAGGAGCGATTAAATGGCGATGGAAACACAAGACGTTATCAAACGCTCCGCGACCAACCCGATTACCCCCGCGCCCCGCGCGCGGGACTACAAGGCAGAGGTCGCCAAGCTTATCGACGTCTCCTCCTGCGTGGGCTGTAAGGCCTGCCAGGTGGCCTGCTCGGAGTGGAACGATATCCGCGACGAGGTGGGGCACTGCGTGGGGGTCTACGACAATCCGGCGGATCTGAGCGCCAAATCCTGGACGGTGATGCGCTTTAGCGAAACCGACCAGAACGGCAGGCTGGAATGGCTCATCCGTAAAGACGGCTGTATGCACTGTGAAGATCCGGGCTGCCTGAAGGCGTGCCCGTCTGCCGGCGCAATTATCCAGTACGCCAACGGGATCGTCGACTTCCAGCAGGACAACTGTATCGGCTGCGGATACTGCATCGCGGGCTGTCCGTTTAATATCCCGCGCCTCAATAAAGAGGATAACCGGGTATATAAATGCACCCTGTGCGTGGACCGCGTCAGCGTCGGGCAGGAGCCTGCGTGCGTGAAAACCTGTCCGACCGGGGCGATCCACTTCGGCACCAAAAAAGAGATGCTGGACGTGGCGCAACAGCGCGTGGACAAGCTGAAAGCGCGCGGCTACGAGAATGCGGGCATTTATAACCCGCAGGGCGTGGGCGGTACGCACGTGATGTATGTGCTGCACCATAACGACCAGCCGGAGCTGTACCACAACCTGCCGAAGGATCCGGCGATCGATACCTCCATCAACCTGTGGAAAGGGGCGCTTAAGCCGCTCTCGGCGGCGGGCTTTATCGCCACCTTTGCCGGACTGATTTACCACTACATTGGGATCGGGCCAAACAAAGAGGTGGATGAGGACGAGGAGGAGCATCATGAGTAAGTCGAAAACGATCGTGCGCACGAAGTTTGTTGACCGCGCCTGTCACTGGACGGTCGTGATTTGCTTCTTCCTGGTGGCGGTGTCGGGGATTTCGTTCTTCTTCCCGACGCTGCAGTGGCTGACCGAAACCTTCGGCACGCCGCAGATGGGGCGCATTCTGCACCCGTTCTTCGGCGTGCTGATTTTCGTGGTGCTGATGTTTATGTTCGTGCGCTTTGTCCATCACAACATCCCGGACAAGCAGGATATCCCGTGGGTGAAAGGGATCGTCGAAGTCCTGAAGGGCAACGAGCATAAGGTCGCGAAGGTGGGAAAATACAACGCCGGGCAGAAGATGATGTTCTGGACCATCATGAGCATGATTTTTGTGCTTCTGGTGACCGGCGTGATTATCTGGCGTCCGTATTTTGCGCACTATTTTCCGATTCAGGTGATTCGCTACGCGCTGCTGATCCACGCCACCTCGGCCATCATTCTGATCCACGCCATCCTGATCCATATGTATATGGCGTTCTGGGTAAAGGGATCGATTAAAGGGATGATTGAAGGGAAGGTGAGCCGCCGCTGGGCGCAGAAACACCACCCACGCTGGTATCGTGATGTGGAACGACTGGAAGCGAAACAGGAAAGCACGGAAGGAATGAAGTAAGACCTGCGCCGTCGGCTTTGCCCGGCGGCGCTGAGTTTGCGCAGACAGGGCAAATGCCTGACCGGCTGGCGTCATGTATTAGTCAATAAACGATCAACTGCCGCTATAACGTCATGACGTGCGTTGCGTAAGTTACAAGCAAAGTCTTTAGGATTTATTTTGTTATTGTTAAGGTTGGTTATCATTGGCGAATAAATCAGAAATGTTTCAAAATCGATATTTACGCCTGGAGCCAGATGGCTCTGCCATAACGGTAATTTATTATTTCTCGCGAGCGGCACAATGACGCGCGTGGCAAGATCATCATAACAATCATCCTGAATGAGCATATAATAGGGAAGCTTATCCCGGGTGGCCGCAGATGTATTTCGGAAAACATTAAATTGTCTCAGCATTAAAGCACCCTGAAAAACTCATCATCAGTAATGGTTCCATGTTTTTCGACAAACTCATTCATTGAGCGGATAAATGAACGATCCGCTTCTGATGACTGACGCGGGTCAGCGGAGTCTGGTGCGGTGTTGCTCGACGGTTTTGCCGATTTTATGCGTTGGGAGGGTGTGTGCTCTGCTGGGTATGTCATAGTATCTCCTTTGTTGGTGCGGTCATTATCAACCGCAGCCAACAAAAAACAATACCGTATCCCCTGGTAATCTACATTCTGCGAGGCGTATTCCAGTAATTTCAGAACCGCTCCTCCACATACCGGAACGGATATTTTGTGGGTTTGACTTTACCAATTTTACGTTTCGGTAAATCCACTTTTTCGACGTGAATTTCTTTATAGGGGATTTGGGTGAGCAGGTGAGAAATAATATTCAGACGCACGCGTTTTTTATCTTCTGAACGCGCTACAAACCACGGCGCCCAGGCGGTATCTGTCGCTTCAAACATGGCGTCGCGCGCGAGAGTATACTCGTCCCACAAGTTAAAGGACTTAATATCCATCGGCGATAGCTTCCATATTTTACGACCATCGTTAATACGGTCGCGCAGGCGGCGCTCCTGCTCTTTAGGCGTGACCTCCAGCCAGTACTTCAGCAGGATAATCCCGGCATCCACCATCGCTTTTTCCATCACCGGCGCACCATCAAGAAACTTCTCAACCTGCTCGGGGGTGCAGAATCCCATTACCCGCTCGACACCCGCGCGGTTGTACCAGCTGCGGTCGAAAATGACGATCTCCCCGGCGGCAGGCAGATGGGGAACATAACGCTGAAAATAGAGCTGGGTTTTCTCTTTCTCGGTGGGTGCAGGGAGGGCAACAACGCGAAACACGCGAGGGCTGACGCGTTCGGTGATCGCTTTAATGGTGCCGCCTTTACCCGCTCCGTCGCGTCCTTCAAAAACAATACACACCTTTAGCCCTTTGGCGACGACCCACTGCTGGAGCTTAACCAGTTCAACGTGGAGGCGACGTAGCTCTTGTTCGTACTCTTTGGTCTTTAACGGAGCATTCTTTACGACATCAACAGCGACACTGGTTTTCTTTTTGCTTCCCATGATGGTCATCCTCAGATTGTCCGGCGCGGAAAAAAGCGAGGCCGCACTATGAAGTGTAATCCACCTGAATTAATGGATTAACCTGCCAGCCAACGGATTTGAACTGGCTCACCATACAAGATTATTCAATAATGTCCGTCGCGTGTGATTAACCAGTGGTTGAAGTATGAAAAAGACAATTTTTTCGTTGGCGCTTGGCACATTTGGCCTGGGAATGGCCGAATTTGGCATTATGGGCGTGTTAACCGAGCTGGCACATGACACCGGTATTTCGATTCCCTCCGCCGGGAATATGATCTCGTTTTATGCGTTCGGCGTAGTGATTGGCGCCCCGATTGTGGCGCTGTTCTCAGGCAAGTTTTCGTTAAAGACCACGCTGCTGTTTCTGGTGGCGATGTCCGCTGTCGGCAATGCCCTGTTCACGTTTTCCACGTCCTATTTATGGCTGGCGGTGGGGCGGCTGATTTCCGGCTTTCCGCACGGGGCTATTTTTGGCGTCGGGGCGATTATCCTGTCTAAAATTGCGCCTCCGGGTAAGGTGACGGTCGCGGTGGCTGGGATGATCGCCGGCATGACCGTGGCCAACCTGATGGGCGTTCCGCTGGGGACCTGGCTCGGGCACCAGTTTAGCTGGCGCTATACCTTTTTTCTGATTGCCGTGTTCGATGCGCTGGTGATCCTTTCGGTTCTGCTCTGGGTGCCGGACATCCGCGACACATCAGAAATCAAATTAACCGAGCAGTTCCACTTTCTGAAAAAACCAGAACCCTGGCTTATCTTTGCCGCCACCATGTTTGGCAACGCCGGGGTGTTCGCGTGGTTCAGCTTCGTTAAGCCGTTTATGGTCAACGTCTCCGGTTATTCAGAAGGGATGATGACGGCCATCATGATGCTGATGGGGCTTGGCATGGTGTTGGGCAATCTGCTGAGCGGTAAGCTCTCGGGGCGTTTTAGCCCTCTGCGCATTGCGGCCACCACCGACATGGTGATTGTCGCCTCGCTGCTGCTGCTTTTCGCCTTTGGTGAACTGAAAACGGCCTCGCTGATCATGGGCTTTATCTGCTGTGCCGGGCTGTTCGCGCTCTCTGCGCCGCTACAAATTCTGCTTCTGCAAAATGCGAAGGGCGGTGAGATGCTGGGGGCGGCAGGGGGACAGATGGCGTTTAATCTCGGCAGTGCGATTGGCGCGTACTTTGGCGGGATGACGATCGTCCTCGGCTTTAGCTGGCGTTACGTCACGCTGCCGGCGGCAATACTCTCTTTCTCAGCCATGAGTGCACTGCTGATCTACGGTCACCTGCGGGCCAGACGGGCTCAGGCTAACGCTCGCGCGCTAGCCTGACAGGCTTCAGGCAAGCCAGGGCTCACCCAGGGTCAGCATCAGGCGGTTGGCCCAGGCGAAGAACGCGGCGGACTGCACCAGATCGAGCTGCGCTAAGGTATCCAGCCCCTCTTTTTCCAGCGCGGCCAGGTGCAGCGGCGTGGCGGCAGGCGGCGTGACCGACAGCGCCGCCGCAAAATCGATTTCCGCCTGCCAGCGTGCGGATTGCCCCTCGCTCAGGGACCGCCCCGACCGCACGGCCAGCAGGGCTTCTACCGCCGCGTCATCCTTTGACAGCTGGCTGGCTTTACGCGCATGGACAGATGCGCAGTAAATGCAGCCGTTGATTTTACTGGCGACCGTTGCGGCCAGCTCGCGCTCGGCGCGCGGCAATCCCCCCGATGTATAAAAAATGCCTTTATCCGTTAACGTGCGCTGTTCAAGCACCGGCAGGTTGCGCGCCAGCAGGCGGAAGTACTCGGAATCGGTATGGCCAAATTTCGCCAGGATGGCAACCTCATCGTCACGGAAATCCGCCAGCGGTTTGGCCGCTATCCACGGTTCCCATCCCAGCTCCTGCTGGGTGAACGCGACGGGGGCCGCCTTTCCGGTGACCGTTGTTGCGGTCGTGTGCCAGATGCCTGCCGCCACCGGCGCATCGCTTTTGGCGACGGGCCTGTCATTCAGCAGCCGCAGCCCGGTGATGAGTCGGCTCTGGAAGCTCACAAACGCAATAAGCTGCGCCAGGGTAACAATGCCTTCCTTGCTCCATCCCGCCTGGGTCAGCGCCTTTAACGCTGCGGGCGTCGCTTCGACGGGGGAGAACGTCAGCAGGCGCGCGAAGTTCAGCGCCGGGGTCAGGCGTTCTGAGGTGGGATCGGCCAGGCCAAACCCCGCATAGTGCGCGGCCAGCGCCTCCGCGCTGTGCCACCTGGCGACTTTTGCCGCCACGGCGAAGCGCTCGTCGAGTGCAAAATCAGCATTCTGCTGGCTAAAGAGAATTTCGTAGCTGCCCTGCGCGTGGCGCGTGGCGGCATCACGCGTGGCGCGCGCCTCTGCCAGAGGGGAACCGGGTTTAATTTCCGCCAGCTCGGCGAGAATGTCCTGACTTAACGACATAGGTGTCTCCTCAAAGGATGTGGGGGGCAATACGTTCGGCGATCAGTTCGATGGACCGCAGCGTGTCGCGATGCGAGGGTTCGACCGAATGGACCTGGAATGAGATATCCGTGGCGCGCCTGAGAATGGAATCAGCATTCAGCGAATGCAGCACCGTGTCGGGCGAACCAATATGCGCGTCAAACTGGCGGCGATAATCGGTGACGTTGTCACCTTTAACCACGTGCCCGGCAGCGCGATGCTGCTGGGCCTGTTTCGTGAGGCCCGGCGTTGCGACCCTGAGCGCATAGTCGTCGCTGTCGGCGACGAACGCCGTACGGGAGGCCAGAATGCGCGGTGCGATGCCCGCAGGCAGCGCCTCAAGGTAGGCATCCACAATCGGGTTCTGGATCTCGTCGAGCGTTAAATCCAGCCGATCTGCCGGGCGCGGCTGCGTGCGGGAGAGCATTAAACCGTGTCCGGCCCGGGCGGCGCGAACGGCTCCGTCAACAGAGAAGGTGGCAATCCAGATACGGTCGGCCAGCTGTGGCGCAGGCGGGTAAAGGTGGTTATCCGGATGGGTAAGCGAATCCCCGCGCCAGGCGCTTTGGATCACATGCAAATGGTCAGCAAACGCCGCGCCGCGCTCCTCGAACGTCAGTCCGAACGGCAGAAATGAGGTCGGTGTGCCGCCCGAACCAAAACCGACCTCAAGACGGCCATCGGCGAGTAAATCGAGCACGGCGGCATCTTCCGCGACGCGCAGCGGGTTTTCCATCGGCAGGGTGATGATGGCCGTGCCCAGCCGGATGGTTTCGGTATGCGCGGCTACGTGCGCCAGAAACAGCAGCGGCGACGGCAGGCCGCCTTCACTTTCGTGGAAGTGGTGCTGGGCAATCCAGGCGCTGTCAAAACCGTGGCGTTCGGCGTGGCGGATCTGTTCAGTTGCCAGACGATAGCGCTCCTTCGGCGCAGCGTCGTCAAGCAGGCGGGTGAAAAATCCCAGGCGTTTTCGCGTCATGCGAACTCCTCCGTAGCGGGTGAAAAATGGGGAATGGCGTCAATCAACTCGCGGGTATAGTCGTTCTGCGGCGACGCGAATAAAGTTCCGACGTCGCCCTGTTCGACCACCTGACCGCCGCGCAGCACCGTGACGCTGTGGGCGATCCGGCGGACGGTTGACAGATCGTGCGTGATAAAGAGGTAGGTCAATCCCAGCTGCTGCTGCAGCTGCTGAAGCAGAGCCAGGATCTGCGCCTGTACGGTGACGTCCAGCGCGGAGGTGGCTTCGTCCAGCACCAGAATGGTCGGCTCCAGGATCAGCGCCCGGGCAATGGCAACGCGCTGGCGCTGTCCGCCTGAAAGCTCCCGGGCGGTGCGGGTCAGGAATTCGACGGGCAGGGCAACCCGCTGCGCCACCGTCTCCACCCGGAGCTTTCGCTGCGCCTTACTGAGTCGAGAAAAGTTCTTCAGGGGCTCCTCGATGATCTCGAACAGCGTCTGTCGCGGGTCGAGAGAGGCAAACGGGTTCTGGTAGACGAACTGGATCTTCTGGCGCAGCTGACGGCGGGCCTCGCGGCTGAGCGTGGTGGCATCAATATCATCAATGATGACCTGTCCGCTGTCGGCCTGTTCAAAACCCAGCAAAATACGGGCGAGGGTGGTTTTCCCGGAGCCGGATTCACCGACCAGCGCATGCGTGCTGCCGCGCCTGACGTCAAACGTCACCCGATCCAGCGCCTGAAGCTGATGACCTTTGCCCAGGGAGAATTGCTTGCTGATGGCGCGGGCGCGAATGGCCGGCGACGCGAGCGGGCGACCGGCTACCGGGGCGATGGTCAGGCGCTGGCCCTGGAGATCGCTCAAGAGCTGGCGGGTGTAGGCGTGCTGCGGCGTGCGGACGATATCGCCGGTGTTGCCCTGTTCCTGAACCTCGCCATCGCGAAACACCAGCAGCCTGTCCGCGCGCTGTGCGGCCAGCGCCAGATCGTGGGTGACAAACAGAACGGCGGTACCCGACTCCCGGCGCAGGATATCCAGCAGATCGAGAATACGTTTTTGCACCGTAACATCCAGCGCGCTGGTGGGCTCATCGGCAACGATCACGTCCGGACGCAGGGCAATGGCGATGGCAATCAGCACGCGCTGTTTCATCCCGCCGGAGAGCTGATGGGGATACTGCGTCATGCGCTGTTCGGGGTGGCTCAGGCCGACCTTTGTCAGCAGGGCGAGCACCTGCTCGTCGCGCTCGGCGCGGGTCACCTTCTGGTGGAGCTGAACGATCTCTCCGACCTGCGCCCCGATGGTCTTCACCGGGTTGAGCGAATTGCCCGGATCCTGCGGTACCAGGCTAATTCGCGCCCCGCGAAGGGTATCGAGGCGCTTCGCGGACCATCGGCTAATCTCCTCCCCGTTGAGCGATATTTTTCCCGCATCACGCCGGGCGTTATCGGCCAGCAGGCCAATGATCGCCTGCGCCGTGGTCGTCTTGCCGGATCCGGATTCGCCGACGAACGCCAGCATTTCCCCTCGTCCGAGCGTGAAGCTGACGTTATGCACCACCTCTCGCCACTGGCGAGCGGAACGGTAGCTAATCGTCAAATTTTCCACTGAGAGAACGGTCATTAGCGACCTCCGCTGAACTGTTGGCTGATGCGGTTGGTGGCCAGCACCACGGCGATGACGACCACGCCGGGGAAGGTGGTGAGCCACCAGGCGGTAGAGAGATAGTTACGACCTTCGGCAATCAGTAAGCCCCATTCCGGCACCGGCGGCGGGGTGCCGTAGCCGAGAAAGCTCAGCGTGGAGAGCGCCAGGATGGCCTGACCAAACTGCAGCGTGGCAAAGGCCAGGACGGCGGTTAACGCGTTGGGCAGGATGTGTCGCCACAGCACGGCGAAAAACGTCCCGCCGCTGCCGAACGCCGCTTCGACATAATCCGTATGGCGGATACGCACGACTTCACCGCGCGCGAGGCGGGCGAAGCTGGCAATGGAGGCAACGCCGACGGCAATCGCGGCGTTAACGGTGCCAAAACCGAGCAGAATAATCACCGTCAGCGAGAGCAGCAGAGACGGGATGGAGAGCAACACGTCGACGAAGCGCATCAGCAGAGACTCGACGCGCCCGGCGAACGCTCCGGCAATCACCCCTAAGCCGGTGCCGACCACCAGCCCCATCGTCACGGCGGCCAGCGCCGCGCTCAGGGAATGGGAGGCGCCATATACGATACGCGTGTAAACATCGCGGCCAAGCTGATCGGTCCCGAGCCAGTGACCGGCCTGCGGTGCCAGGCGCTGTGCCCCGGCGATGCCCTCAATCGGGCTGTAGTGGGTTAACAGGCCGGGCGCTACGGCGGCAAAAGCGGCGAGAATAATCACCCCCCATGCCAGCCACAGTCCCGGCTGCCATTCCACTCCCTGCCAGGCAGGAACGCGTTTTCGCGCGGCGGCAGCGTAATCGACCAGACTCATGATGCACCTCCGGTAACGGTTTGCAGACGGGGATCCAGCAGCGGCATCAGCAGATCCACCAGCAGATTGATCAGGACAAAACCGAGGGCGGAAATCATCACTACCGCCTGAAGTACGGCGATATCCTGGTTATTCACCGCCTGCTGGGTCAGCTGTCCGAGCCCGCTGCGGCCAAAAACGGTTTCGGTGATCAGCGCCCCGGCAATCAGCTCGCCCAGCAGCAGCCCGGCAATGTTCAGGACCGGCAGCAGGGCGTTGCCGGTCACGTGACGCCACAGGACGGCGGTTTCACTCAGCCCTTTGGCACGGGCGACGGCGACAAAAGGCTGCGTCGCCACCTGGTCCAGACTGCGCATCAGAATTTGCGCCAGCGGGGCGGAGATCGGGATCGCGACGGTCACGATCGGCAGGATCAGCCCCTGCAGCGGCGTCGGGTTAATCACCGGGATCAGCCGCAGCTGAAAAGAAAAGAGCTGGATGAGGGCAATCCCCAGCCAGAACGTCGGTAAGGAGATAAACAGGACCGGCAGAGACTGAAGGGTATTGCTCAGCCAGCGCAGACCCGGCAGACGCGATGCAAAGGCCAGCGCAAAGGCCAGCAGGACCGCGAGTACAAACGCGGGCAGGGCGAGGCTCAGGGTATCCGGCAGATTGCTGGCAATCAGCTCGCTGACCGGCACGCCGGCCTGTAGCGAATAGCCGAAATCCCCGCGCAGCATTGCCAGCAGCGTGTGGCCGTATTGCTGCCACAGCGGGCTGTCCGCGCCGTAGGCCACGCGCATCTCCTCGATTTGCGCCGGGCTTAAGCCCAGGTCCGGGTTCTGAAATTTAATCAGCACCGCGTCGCCCGGCAGCACCTGGAGCAACACGAACGAGAGGGTAAAGGCGGCCCACAGTACCAGCAGCCCGTGCCCAAAGCGTTGAAGAAGTGCGTGGCGCATCGTCAGCTCCTCAGTGTTTCTCAATCCACGCGCCGTAGAACGACGGGCGGCCTACCGCTTCAAAATTGACGCCTTTCAGCCACGGCGCACCGGCAAAGACCTGCGGCTCTTCGAAAATCGGAATGACGTAGGCGTTATCCAGCAGGTAGCGCTGGGCGTCCCCCGCCAACTGCAGGCGTTTTTGCGGGTCGACCTCAGCCGAAATGTTCACCAGCAGCGCATTCAGCCTGTCGTCACGGAAGTTTTTGACCTTGTCGCTGGATCCGCCTTTTTGCAGCAGCGCGTCGCGGTTAGCCGGGTAGAACATGCTTTTCACCACGTCCGGATCGGCGCGGCCCACTTCGGAGACGGTTAACGGGGTTTTCAGCGGGTCAAGGTTATCCAGCGTGCGGCTGCCTGCGTCTCCGGCTTTGACGCTCAGCGCCACGCCCACCTGGCGCCACTGCTGGGCAACCAGCTGCAGCACCTCTTTGTTTTGCGGCTGCGGCAGGGATTCATACACCGTCAGCGCCAGACGTTGGCCGTCTTTGGCGCGGATCCCGTCGCCGCCTGCTTTCCAGCCCGCCTCGTCCAGCAGCTGGTTGGCTTTTGCCGGGTCAAAGGTCAATTTGTCGCTGAGATCGACAAAGCCTGCGGCGGAACCGGCAATCACGGACTTCGCCTGCGGATAGTTGGCCGAGAAGAGGGTCTCGACCACCTGTTTTGCATTGGTGGCATGCAGCAGCGCCTGGCGAACGCGAATATCGGAGACCAGCGGGTTATCCGGGCGGAAGCTGATGCTGTCGTTCACCCCGCGCGTCGGGGCGGCGTAGATCTTATAGCCCTGATCGGTCGCCTGCTTTTCGTCATACGCCTGCACCTGGCGAATAAAGTCGGCCTGACCGGCCAGCAGGGCGCCCACGCGCACGCTGTCTTCCTGGGTCACGATAAACTTGATGCCATCGAGATTGGCTGGCCCCTGCTGCGCCAGATTTTTCGGCCCCCACTGGTAGTCTTTGCGCGCTTCGAGCGTCACTTCACGACCCAGCTTCTCGTCCTTCACCACAAACGGGCCGGAACCAATGATGTGGCGGGCATCTCCCAGCTCTTCGAAGTTGCGCTTCAGCGTGCTGAGCGAGACCAGACCCGAGCCAATGGTGGCGGTGCCCTGCAGGAACCCCGGCGACGGTTTTTTGAAGTAGAACTTCACGGTCAGCGGGTCGATGACTTCGCTGCGATCGTAGTTATTGATCACTTCTGACACCGGCAGGCGCTGCGCCTTATTGCCTGAACCGTAGGTATCAAAGTTTTTCGCCACGGCGTTGGCGTCCAGCGGCGTGCCGTCGGAGAAGGTGATGCCGGAACGAAGCTTAAAGGTGTATTCGGTTTTATCGGCGTTGGTGGTCCAGCTTTCGGCCACCCAGGGTTCCACCTGCAGCGTTTTTGGGTTCTGCCACGTCAGTTTGTCGGTGATTTGATTCAGAATGCCGCCGTTCGGGTAAAAGCCACCGGCAGGCGGATAGAGGTTGGTGTGCGCCTGTTGCTCCAGATAAATCAGCGTGCCGCCTTTGACGGGCGCATCTGCGGCCCAGGCTGCGGTTGTCGCCAGAATCAGCGCCGTCAGCAGTGGCAGACGAAATGGGGTTTGCATGGTGAATTCCTTTGTTATCTTCTTGTTAGCGTCGGATTCATCATCGGGCGCGGGGGAAAACAAGGGAACAAAGGAATTAAGATAAGGATTGCCGGAAAATGGCTATAAAAAAACCGCCCCAGCGAGGAGCGGTAATGAAAGATGAACGATTATGAACGTAGGTCGATCACCATACGGCCGCGGATCTGGCCCTGTTCCATCTCTTTAAAGATGGCGTTGATGTCCTCGATTGGACGCATCGTGACTTTCGGCACCACCTTACCTTCAGCGGCGAACTGGAAGGCTTCCTGCAGATCCTGACGGGTGCCGACCAGCGAACCCACCACCTGGATGCCGTCCAGCACCAGACGCGGAATGTCGAGGCTCATCGCTTCCGGCGGCAGGCCAACGGCGACCACGCGGCCACCGGCACGCACGGCGTCAACGGCGGAGTTAAAGGCGGCTTTTGCGACGGCAGTAACGACTGCGGCATGCGCGCCGCCGGTTTTCTCCTGCACAATTTTCGCGGCGTCTTCGCTGCGGGAGTTGATGGTTAAATCTGCACCCATGCTGGCAGCCAGCTTCAGCTGTTCGTCGTTAACGTCGAGAGCGATGACTTTGGCGTTAAAGACGTTTTTGGCGTACTGCAGCGCGAGGTTGCCCAGCCCGCCCAGACCGTAAATCGCGATCCACTGGCCTGGTTTGATTCCGGACACCTTCACCGCTTTGTAGGTGGTAACGCCGGCGCAGGTGATGCTGCTGGCCGCAGCGGATTCCAGACCGTCCGGCACTTTTACGGCGTAATCCGCGGTGACGATGCACTCTTCCGCCATGCCGCCGTCAACGGAGTAACCGGCGTTTTTCACGTCGCGGCACAGGGTTTCGTTGCCGGTATTACAGTATTCGCAGTGGCCACAGCCTTCAAAAAACCAGGCCACGCTTGCGCGGTCGCCGACTTTCAGCGACTTCACGCCGGGGCCGACTTCTTTTACGATACCAATCCCTTCGTGGCCCAGGATAACCCCAGTTTTATCGCCGAAATCACCGTTCTTCACGTGGAGATCGGTATGGCATACGCCACAGCATTCCATCTTCAGCAGGGCTTCCCCGTGCTTTAGCGGGCGTAAGGTTTTTTCGGTGATATTGACCTGATGATCCTGAGTGACAACAGCAGCCTTCATGTGTATCTCCTTGTTCATGATGAGTATCTGCATAGCAGGTGTAATACCCCTCAAGGATTAGTGGTTTGGCGCTGTAATGCAAGGCAACGGCAACATAATGTCATTATTTAATCCATTTTCAGAATAAGAATACGGCGTTCCTCTAATAATTTAGGGGGAAAATACTGGCCCGACGAGAGACTCGCCGGGCGCAGACTTACAGCTGTGCCTCTATCTCCTCAATCTCTTTACGCCATTGCGCCTGCAGCTGCGGCTTTTGATGCTTCGGCTTACGCGCCAGATCGTCTTCCAGCAGCGCTTCCAGCGCGACCAGCCGTTCGAGCAGATCGTCATACGGCGAGGGTTGAACCGTCGCCGCGTCGATGGCGGGCGCGGTGGATGTCGCCAGCCCCGCGCTTTCACGCAGGCGCTCAAACACCGCTTCTGCATCGTGCCACTCGCTCAGCTTTCCCTCTTCAATCAGCCAGAAACGGTTGCAGCTTTGGCTAATTAACTGACGGTCGTGGCTGACCAGCAGAACGCCGCCTTCAAACTGCTGAAGGGTTTGCGCCAGCGCCTCTTTGCCTTCCATGTCGAGGTGGTTGGTCGGCTCATCCAGCATCAGCAGGCTGTAGCGGGCAAGCGTCAGGCCAACGAACAGCAGGCGCGAGCGCTCGCCGCCGCTGAGCGTGCTGACCGTTTGCCCGTGACGCGCCCACGGGAAACCCGCGCTTATCAGCGCCATTTTGCGGTTCTGCGGATCCGGCGCGAAAGGCTCCAGCGCGTCGAGCAGCGTGGCGTTGTCCGCAAGCTGGTGAAGCGTCTGGTCGTAATAGCCTGGCGACACGCGCGGATGGATTTTCAACCCGCTGTCTGTGGTCTCATCGGCAAACTGTTGCCAGATAAGCCTCATCAGCGACGATTTGCCGCAGCCGTTACGACCGACAATCGCCACGCGATCGCCGCTTTTTAGCCGCGCCATTTCGATGCTGAACAACGCCGGCAGGCCAGGTGCAGGAGGCACGTC
Organism: Enterobacter sp. DNB-S2; assembly: GCF_019443845.1. Taxonomy (NCBI): domain Bacteria; kingdom Pseudomonadati; phylum Pseudomonadota; class Gammaproteobacteria; order Enterobacterales; family Enterobacteriaceae; genus Enterobacter; species Enterobacter sp. DNB-S2. Next base: position 3,007,142 of record NZ_CP050520.1, on the reverse strand, counting down.
GAGATTTTCCATTTCCAGCAAACGGTCGGCCCGCAGCGCGTCGCCGCGCAGGGTTAACGTCCACGGGCTGCCTGCCGTGAGCGCCGTCTGGCTCTCCTTCAGCCGTTCGACCTGTTTTTCCATCTGTTTGGCTTTGCGGGCAAGATCTTCGTTGTCGTAAACCTTGCCCCAGGTCGCCAGCCGCTTCGCGCTGGCGGACACGCGGTCGATCTCCTTTTGCTCCGCCTTGTGGCGCTGCGCGTCGCTTTCATCCTTTGCTTCAAGCGCCTTGCGGGCGGCCGTGCAGGGAAGGGCGAAGTAGTGCAGCGTTTTATCGCGCAGGATCCAGCTGCCGTTAGTGACGGCATCCAGCAGCTGTCGGTCGTGCGAGACCAGCACGAAGCTGCCTGACCAGTTCTGCAGAAAGTGTTCCAGCCAGAGCATGGTCGGCAAATCAAGGTGGTTGCTGGGTTCATCGAGCAGGAGCAGATCCGGCTCGTGAATCAGGGCCCGCGCCAGCAGCAGGCGCGTGTGCTGTCCGCCGCTCAGCGTGGCGGATTGCAGCGCCATATCCTGCGGCGTGAAGCCCATGCCTGCCAGCAGCGTTTCGGCTTTCCAGCGCAGGCTATCGCGCTCGGCTAAAGGCAGCTGTGCGAGTACGGCATCCAGCATGGTCAACGGGAAAATGGCGTCCGGGAGATGTTGCTCCACGCGCGCCATCAGGCAGTGCCCGGCCAGCGCGACCGTTCCGGCGGCGGGGGAGTCAGTGCCGTCCAGCACCTTCAGCAGCGTGCTTTTGCCGCAACCGTTGTCGCCCAGCAGGCCAATGCGGTCGCCTTTTTTCAGCGTAAAGGAGAGTGAGTCGAAGAGCGTGCCAAACGCCGTATCAACGCGTAAAGATTGTGCAGTGAGTAAAGTGCTCATTGTTGCTTACCCAAGAGTTACAGGCATGTTTATGCCTCGTCAAACATCGCTGACGATAACTCAGTAAGCCCGAGAGAAGGGATTTCAGGGGTTGGTGTCTTCGCTCAAGCAGAAGTTATCGCAGCACGATACCGATAACGCTTGAGCTGGTGCGATCACCAAATGTATGTGAAACATTGAAAATTTCACAGTACAGCATAATTGGCCTCCTTATATATTCAGTAGGTTAATGGATGAAGGGAGTGTAGCGGGGGGAAAGGAGTTTGGCTAGTGGGGGGCGAATCTAATTCCCTCTCCCTTTGGGAGAGGGTTAGGGTGAGGGGAACATACGGCTGTAGTGGTCATTCCGTTCACTTTATGTTCCTTGCTACTCTGTAACGACATGACCTGTGAACGTGCCAGGGTGGCTCAGTCGCCACCACCCTGGCGACCCGGGCTCCCGGCGGTAAATCGCCGCTTCGCGGTGCCCTCGGCTTATTCCTTCCGGCTTATCGGGGATGGGCTGAGGTAACATCCCTGTAAAGCCCGCCCTCTCGGCGCATCCCTGCGCCTCGCCCCGGCCTGCAGGAAACGCCTCGGCGATTTACAGCCGGACCAGGGCGTGGCTGCAAGTTAATCATTTCGCTTCGAGAATCTGAATCGCTACTGGTTAATGAATTTATTGAAAGTCCCTCTCCCGAAGGGAGAGGGACCGGTCGGAGCGGATTAAATCGAGGTACGACGATAGCTGCGGTATTCAGGTTTCCAGAAGTTGTCGTCGATGGCCTGCTGCAGCGCGTCGGCAGAGGTTTTCACCGCCACGCCCTGCTGCTGCGCCATTTTACCTACCGCAAACGCGATAGCGCGCGACACCTTGTGAATGTCTTTCAGCTCCGGCAGCACCAGCCCTTCACCGTTGTTGACCAGCGGCGAGTAGCCCGCGAGGGTTTCGCTCGCCGACATCAGCATCTCATCGGTAATGCGGGACGCGCCGGAGGCGATCACGCCCAGCCCAATGCCCGGGAAGATGTAAGAGTTGTTGCACTGGGCGATCGGATAGGTTTTATCCTTCCACACCACCGGGTCGAACGGGCTGCCGGTCGCGACCAGCGCGTTACCTTCGGTCCAGGCGATGATGTCCTGAGGCGTCGCTTCCACGCGGGAGGTCGGGTTGGAAAGCGGCATCACGATAGGGCGTTCGCAGTGCTTGTGCATCTCGCGAATGATCTCTTCGGTGAAGAGGCCAGTTTGCCCGGAAACGCCGATCAGAATATCCGGCTTCACGTTGCGCACCACGTCCAGCAGGGAAAGGACTTCGTTGTCGGTATCCCAGTTTTTCAGGTTATCGCGCTTCTGCACCAGCTTGTTCTGGAACGGCAGCAGGTTCGGCATAGCGTCGGTCAGCAGGCCGAAACGGTCAACCATAAAGACGCGGGAGCGGGCCAGCTCTTCGCTTAAGCCTTCGCGCTGCGTCTGGGCGATGATCTGCTCGGCGATACCACAGCCCGCAGAGCCTGCGCCCAGGAAGACGATTTTCTGGTAGCTCAGCTGGCTGCCGGCTGCGCGGCTGGCAGCGATAAGCGTACCCACGGTCACGGCCGCGGTACCCTGGATGTCGTCGTTAAAGGAGCAGATCTCATCGCGATAGCGGTTCAGCAGCGGCATCGCGTTTTTCTGCGCGAAGTCTTCAAACTGCAGCAGAACGTCCGGCCAGCGGTGCTTCACGGCCTGAATGAAATCGTCGACAAACTGATAGTACTCGTCGTCGGTAATGCGCGGATGGCGCCAGCCCATATAGAGCGGATCGTTGAGCAACTGCTGGTTGTTGGTCCCGACGTCCAGCACCACCGGCAGGGTATACGCCGGGCTGATGCCGCCGCAGGCGGTGTAGAGAGAGAGTTTACCGATTGGGATCCCCATCCCGCCAATGCCCTGGTCGCCGAGGCCGAGAATACGTTCGCCGTCGGTCACCACAATCACTTTGATATTGTGGTTTGGCACGTTCTGCAGAATATCGTCCATGTTGTGACGGTTCTGATAGGAGATGAATACCCCGCGTGAACGACGGTAGATCTCTGAGAAACGCTCGCAGGCCGCACCCACCGTCGGGGTGTAGATCACCGGCATCATCTCTTCGAGATGGTTCTGCACCAGGCGATAGAAGAGGGTTTCATTGGTGTCCTGAATGTTGCGCAGGTAGATGTGCTTGTCGATTTCGGTTTTGAAACCCTGATACTGGATCCACGCGCGCTCCGCCTGTTCTTCAATGGTTTCAACCACTTCGGGCAGTAAACCCAGCAGGTTAAAGCTGCTGCGCTCTTCCATGCTGAAGGCGCTGCCTTTGTTGAGCAGGGGGAATTCGAGTAAAACCGGTCCGGCGTATGGGATGTATAAGGAACGATGTTTTTTCAGTTTGTTGTCCATGTCACTCACTCTTTTTATGAAGATCCGTCCCTGACACTGCTGTTTGTCATCTTTCTGGCCTGTGCGATGGGGTGCGGTCAGGCGGTATTATAAAGGAGCTAAATATTAATTACCGCAACACATAAACAAAAACACCATCGGGATTACCGATGGTGTTCTGGATCTCAGTCTGGAACTTACTTGCCGGCGTGGCGTTTTCTGCCGGTGGCGTGAGTGACCTGCGTTTCGTGGTCGCCTTCAATCACCACTTTACGCTGATTTGAAAGCTTGTAATTCAGTCCCAGAATATGGCGTGCCTGACGGTTCGATTTCATGTTAACTCCTCAATCCTGTTGATAGTTTTAAGGACCAGTTTGCTCACGCAAACGAAATGTAACCCCTTAGGTTGCAGATCCAGCTTAGCAGGTTTTTACAAGGGTGCGTTTTGCCCGCTGACGACGTAGTTAATAGTCTGCTGGTAGATGTCACTGAGGATGTCATTATCCGTGGATTCCACCCACTTGGTCAGTTCCATCAAAATGTCATCTTCAGTCACAGCACCGTGCTCGGCGTGAAGACCCTGCGCAATCGCGTTAACGAGTTCAGGTTGTGCTGCTGCAGTATTAGCCGGGTAATAAGTAAACATGCTGCCTCCGTGTCGTTGTCTGTTTAATGGTACGGCTCGCAAAAAATTTAATTCATAAACAGAATGGCAAATATTTTCCCGGTTGTGGTTCAGATTCATCTTAGAAATAAAAATGACATAAGTGCATGCTTTTATGCGCTTTTAAAAGGTGTGGCTATATCGACGGGTAACGGCGGGGATATTTTGGTGGAGCTCCTGCTATCGCGGAAATATAGCAGGAGCCGTTTTTAAATTACCACTTCATTTCGCCAGTATTCACTTTGGCGCTTAATTCCAGCGAGCTTTCATCCGCCAGGCCCGGATACTGTTTTTTCAGGGTGCTGATAACGCCTGCGGAATCTTTATGCTCGGCTAAAGCCTTTTCAAAGCGCTGCAGATAGTCGCGGGTAAATTCAATCGCGCCAGTGCCCGCTGGTGGGGTGCCCAGATAGTGGCCCGGGATCACGCGTTCAGGTTTGTGCGCGGCCATATTCTCCAGCGTTTCCTGCCACTGCTTGCGGCTTTCCGGCGTCTGGGTGTCTGCCGTCCAGACGTGAATACCCCAGGCTACCCCGGTGCCGCCGAGGATCGTTTTTGCTGACGGGATCCACACATAGGCCGCGTAGCTGTCCGGCTGTTCGATGTCGATCTTTTCCCCGTCAACCATGAACGTGGTGGAGGCAAGCACCTGCGGGACGACCAGCTCCGTTGGCGCGCCGTCCTTCATCTGCGGCCCCCAGAAGGCGAGCTTGGCGTCTTTGGTGGCTTTAATATGGTCAACCACATGCTGCGTGGCCACCACTTTGGCATTCGGGAAGGCTTTGACCAGAGGCTGCAGGCCAAAATAGAAATCCGGATCGCCGGAGGTGATCACAATCTTGTTCAGGGTTTTACCGCTGCGGCGAATTTTCTCTACCAGCGCTTCGCCATCCTTCACGCTGAACTGCGCGTCAAACAGCACCGCCTCTTTCGGGCCGGAAACCAGCGTGGAGGAGACCGGGAAAATGCCTTTTTCCTGCGGGTTATAGGTATCAATGGTTAACGGCGCGGCAAAAACCGCAGGAGTGAAAAGGGTGGAAAGCAGGGCAAGGTGAGTGAATTTCATGCTGTTGTCTCTGTTGTTCAGGAATGTCTCTATTGTACGGATATTCTCATTTGCCAGAATTCCTGAAACAAGACATGCTTAGTTTCATAAATCGAGCAAATGGAGCTTATATGGATCGCGTTATCGCCGCTCAGGTCTACAACCGGATATGCGAGCTGGGCAGTTTGAGCGCGGCGGCCCGCGCGTTGGGCATTTCCCGACCGATGGTGAGCCGCTACCTTGAACAAATGGAGAAGTGGGCGGGAACGCGGCTGGTAAACCGCTCCACGCGCAAGCTGACGCTGACCGCGGCAGGGGAAAAGGTGCTGCAAAAAACGCGGACGCTCTCGCAGATTTCGCAGGAAATCGAGGGCCAGTCGGAGAAAGATCTGCCGTCCGGCACGCTGCGGGTGGCCTGCGCCCATTTTACCGCCATGCACCTGATTGCGCCGGTCCTGCCTGAGCTGCTCTCGCGCTACCCGCAGCTGCGCATCGAGCTGGACGTGAATAATCACCCGGTCAGCCTGGTGGGAGAGCGCATTGACGTCGCCGTGCGCATTACCGACAACCCCGAACCCGGCATGATTGCCCGCCGGCTGGGTGAGTGTCGCTCGGTGCTTTGCGCCTCGCCGGCGTATCTGGCACAGCACGGTATCCCCGTCAGCCCTGAAGAATTAGCGCAGCACAACTGTCTGCACTACAGCTTTTTTGCCGGGCAGTCCTGGCACTTTCTGACGCCGGAAGGGGAAAGCCTGAGCGTGGCCGTCAGCGGCAACCTGAGCGCCAGCATCTCTTCGCTGTTGATGGACGCGGCGATTAAGCACTGCGGTATCGCCATGCTGCCGGAGCGCGAAGCGTCTGCCGCGCTTGAACAGGGATTACTGGTGCCGGTGCTGGAGGCGCTTGAACCGAAACCGCTTGCCATCCATGGCATTTATCAGTCCCGGGAATACCAGCCTGCCGCGCTGCGCGTGTTCCTTGACGAACTGTCGCGCTACCTGGCATAAGAAGGGATTACTTCGCCTTTAGCCAGGGAGACGTCGTGCTCCAGAAAATAATATCGGCACCGAGATAACTTTCGCCGAAGCGGACAAATTCCGCTTTGGTGAACGGTTTTCCGGTCTGAGGATCCTTATAGGTCAGGGTCGGCTCCTGAACCGCCATGGCGATGAGCGGCAGCGTCTGTTTATTTTTATGGAAGAAGGGATAGGCATTCTTCATGTGGGCCTTGCGGTTGGGAACAATGTCCGGCCCACCCAGGCCGACGTTGTTGGCGCTGGCATACGCAAACAGACGCCCCATGTAGTTGTGGTCGTTATCCCATTCGCACGGCCAGAAGTTCACGTACTGCACCACGTGTGATTTCTGAAAAGCCTTTCGCGCAAAGGCCAGGTTTTCCATTTCACCCGCGAAATAGCCGTCGCAGGTAAACCCGACGGGCGGATTTTTTTCGTCGAGATCAATGGCGGTTTCGGGCAGGTTTACCCCATACACCTCGCCATCAAAGCGTTTCGCGAGGGCGGCCAGCAGTGCCTGGTAGCGCTGGCGCACGGCGGGATCCCACTGACGCGCCACCCATCCTGAACCGACCGGCTTGCCTTCGCCGGGGTTATCGAACTGCGGCGCAATCCCGCCACCGTATTGTGTGTCGCGCATGAGATAGTCCGGCACGTATCGGGCGTCCGGCTCAAAGAAACGGTCCTGGATTTGAATAAATAGCTTTTTTCCGGCGGCCTTAACGCGCGCCAGATCCTGTTCAATCCGCGAGAAGTCATAGCTGTCCTTCTCGGGTTCCAGCAGGCGCCAGTTGTAAACGATCTGCACGCCGCCGATATCGCTTCGCGCAACAAGCGGGAACGCCGCGTCGAGATCGCCCGAGCTGGTATAGATAAAGTTCTCCGGCGTTTTCGCCAGTGAAGAGAGCGACAGAGCCAGCGTGGTCACGGCAATGGCCATCCTGATTTTTAGCGCCATATCATTATCCTTTTTGTTGGTACAGCAGGTGAAAGTCCTGGAATTGTCTGTGTTCCAGGGTGGGTCAGATGCGTAGTCTATACTTAACCCTTTGTAAGCCAAAAGGAGAGCAAGAATGACTATTCATAAGCACGGTTCGGCACACTGGTCTGGCGACATTAAGCGCGGAAAAGGAACGGTTTCCACCGAGAGCGGCGTTCTCAATCAGCAGCCTTATGGTTTCAATACCCGCTTTGAGGGCGAAAAGGGGACCAACCCCGAAGAGCTGATTGGCGCGGCACATGCGGCCTGCTTCTCAATGGCGCTGTCGCTGATGCTCGGTGAAGCGGGCTATACCGCCGATTCCATTGATACCACCGCGGACGTCGCTCTGGATAAAACCGACGGCGGCTTTGCCATCACTAAGGTTGCCCTGAAAAGCAAGGTGACCGTTCCCGGCATCGCCCCGCAGCAGTTCGACGGCATTATTCAGAAAGCAAAAGCGGGCTGTCCGGTCTCGCAGCTCCTGAAAGCTGAGATTACGCTGGACTATAAGCTCAATTAAGCCCCAGCCGGGTTTGCGCCCGGCTATCCCTTTAGCGCGGCGGGGAACACCTCCGCCAGCCAGGCAATAAACACCTTCAGGCGGTGCGTCAAATGCCGGTTCTGCGGGTAAACCACATGAAACGGATACGCGGCAGGGCGCCAGTCGCCCAGGATCGCCGCCAGCGTGCCCGCCTGTAAATACGACTTTGCCGAATACTCAAAGGTCTGAACGATCCCCAGCCCCGCCGCGGCAGCCGCCAGATGGGCATTACTTTCATTGACCCCGAGATAGTGCGGAATGTTGATTTCCAGCGCCTCGCCGTTCTGCCGGAAGCGAAACGGAAACGGCCGTCCGGTGACGGGCGAGAGATAGCTAATCAGCTTGTGGCCGTTGCGCAGCTCCTGCGGATAGGCCGGGACGCCGTGATTTTTCAGGTAACCCGGCGTCGCGCAGGTGACCATCTCAGCGTTGCCAATATGACGGGCGATGAGGGTTGAGTCGTCCAGCGGCCCGCCGCGGATCACGCAGTCTACGTTACCGCTGATGAGATCGACCGGCCGGTCGGCCACGCCTAGGTCGATGCGGATCTCCGGGTAGCGCCGCATAAAGTCCGGCAGCAGGGGGATGAGCACGTCCCGGGCGGTGGAGCCGCCCACGTCAACCCGCAAATGCCCTTTTGGCGTCGCGCGGGAAACGCGAAACGAGGTGTCGATATCTTCGATATCAATCAGCACCCTGAGCGCTTTTTCATAGTATTCCATCCCTTCAGGCGTCGCGACCACCCGGCGAGTGGTCCGGTGCAGAAGGCGTATCTCAAGGTGCGACTCAAGCGATTTAACCAGCTTGCTCAGCGTGGCGATCGGCATATTCAGCGAGTCCGCCGCGCGGGTAAAACTGCCGGACTCCACGACCCGCGTAAAGGCGCGCATTGCCATGAGCTGGTCCATGATGACCTCGGATTATTTCTGTTTGTGAATAGTCATTTTCATTTTTGCCCGTTTTTCACTAATGCCGCAAGGGCTAAAGTTTGTCCAACGCAAACCCAACAAAAGGTAAATGACATGAACACGACTCTCTCAGGAAAAATTGCACTGGTCAGCGGCGGCAGCACCGGTATTGGTCTTGCCACGGCGCAGGAGCTGGCGGCGCAGGGCGCGAAGGTCTACATCACCGGCCGTCGTCAGGCCGAACTGGACGCCGCGGTAGCAGAGATTGCTTCTGACGCCGTGGGCATTCGCGCGGACGTTTCAAAGCTTGCCGATCTGGATGAGGTTTATGCCCGGATAGCCAAAGATGAAGGCCGTCTTGATATCCTGTTCGCCAATGCCGGTGGCGGCGATATGCTGCCGCTGGGCGCGATCACCGAAGAGCAGTTTGACCGGATTTTTGGCACCAACGTGCGCGGAGTGCTGTTCACGGTGCAGAAGGCGCTGCCGCTGCTGTCCGCCGGATCGTCGATTATTCTGACCGGATCGACGGTGTCCATTAAAGGGACGGCAAACTTCAGCGTCTACAGCGCCAGCAAGGCCGCCGTGCGCAACTTTGCCCGCTCCTGGGCGCTGGATTTGCAGGGCCGCGGGATCCGCGTCAACGTGGTGAGCCCGGGCCCGATCAAAACGCCAGGTCTCGGCGATCTGGTGCCGGAAGAACATCGTCAGGGGCTGTACGACGCGCTGGCCGCGCAGGTACCGCTGGGGCGTTTAGGCGCGCCGGGTGAGGTGGGGAAAGCGGTGGCGTTTCTGGCCTCCGACGCGGCCAGCTTTATTAACGCCACCGAGCTGTTCGTGGACGGCGGGATGGCCCAAATTTAACCCAGACTGCGCCAGCAGCGCACGTTACGGCCCTCGCGTGAGGGCTGTAGCGGCTGCGGCTGTTCACACTCCTGCGCTGCCATCGGACAACGGTCGCGGAAAAAACAGCCTTCGGGCAGATGACGGTTGCCGGGAAGCTCCGTTTTGCGCAACGCCAGATTTTCATCCAGCGGTTCACCGGTGCGGGGAACCGAGTCGAGCAGCAGACGGGTATAGGGATGGCGCGGCTCGCCAAGCACCTGCGCGGCGCTGCCCAGCTCCACTATTTGCCCGAGGTACATCACCGCCACCCGGTCGCTCATGTGTCTGACCACCGAGACGTTATGCGAAATTAACACGTAGGTCAGATTACGCTGCTGCTGCAGGTTCACCAGCAGGTTGAGGATTTGCGCCTGCACGGAGATATCCAGCGCGCTGGTGGGTTCATCAAGCACGATAATATCGGGGTCGGAGGAGAGCGCCCGGGCGATGGCGATGCGCTGGCGCTGCCCGCCGGAGAAGGCGTGCGGAAGCCTGTCGAGATATTCCGGGCGAATGCCCACCTGCAGCGCCAGATCCTCCGCCAGCTGACGGCGCACGCGCTCGCTGCTGCGTTTTTGCACCCATACCGGCTCGGTGATGATGCGCCAGACCGGCAATCGCGGGTCGAGGGAGGAGAGCGGATCCTGAAACACCATCTGCATGCCGCCCGCGTGGTGCGCCCGCTGGCACGCGCCGGTGCTGGGCTTAAGCATGCCCATCAGCAGCTGGGCCAGCGTGCTTTTCCCGCAGCCGGACTCACCGACAATGCCCAGCGTTTCCCCGCGACGGATCTGGAGATCGAGCCCGTTGAGGGCATGGACCTGTTCCGTTACGCGGCCCAGCCAGTTTTTGCGCGCCGCAAAGTTCACGTGCACGCTATCCAGTTCCAGCAGTACATCAGACATGGTGTTTCTCCCGTTGTGGATACCAGCAGGCAGCCTGTTGGCCTTCTGCGCCATTGGGCTGTAAGCGCGGCGTTTCGCTGCATTTCGCCCCAGCGGCAAAGCAGCGCTCGCGGAAGGCGCAACCCTGCGGAAGCTGGCTGAGGTTGGGCACCGTGCCGGGAATGGCGGGAAGCAGGTCGCGCGGCTGGCCGTTTTCCGGGGCGCACCGCAGCAGGCCGATGGAATAGGGATGCACGGGGCGGTGGATCAGCGTTTGCGTGGCACCGCTCTCGATCACGCTGCCCGCATACATCACGTACATTCTGTCGCAAAGCTGCGACACCACGGCCATATCATGGCTGATAAACAACACCGAGGTACCGCTGGCCCGCGCCTTATGCTTCAGCAATCGCAGCACCTGGAGCTGGACGGTAACGTCCAGCGCGGTGGTCGGTTCGTCGGCGATGATCAGCTCCGGCTCGCAGGAGAAGGCAAGGGCGATCATCACCCGCTGACGCATGCCGCCGGAGAGTTCAAACGGATAACGCTCCATGACCTGCTTCGCGTCCGGGATTTGCATCTCTTCCAGCAGGGTAATCGCCTTCTGCTGCGCCTCGCGCCGCGAAAGCGGCTGATGCTGGCGGATCACCTCCACCATCTGTTTGCCAATCCGCCGCGTCGGGTTGAGGGCGGTCATGGGCTCCTGAAAAATCATCGCCACTCGTGCACCGCGCCACTGGCGAAGCTGCTTCTCGGACGCCGTCAGGACGTTTTCACCGAGTAACTTCACCTGACCGTGATGAATGCGGTAGCTCCCTTCCGGCAGCAGCCGCATGGCGAGCATGGCGGTCACGGATTTACCCGACCCCGACTCGCCCACCACGCCGACAATTTCCCCCCTGCCGATCTCCAGCGAGACGTGATTCAGCGCGTGGACCTCACCGCGAAAAACCGGGAAGCTCAGGTGCAGGTCCTCAATACGTAATACCGGTTCGGTCATTACTGTTTTCCTCCCGACTTCGGATCCAGCAGATCGCGGATACCGTCGCCAAACAGGTTAAAGCCCACGGCGGTAATTAAAATCGCCGCACCGGGAAAGGCGCAGTACCACCACTGGTCCAGGACGTAGTTACGGCCCACGGCCACCATCGCGCCCCATTCGGCGGTCGGCTGCTGCGCACCCAGGCCGATAAACCCCAGCGTGGCGGCCATCAGAATGGCGCTGCCAATATCCAGCGAAGCCTGCACAATCAGCGGCGGAAGGGCGTTGCGCAGGATATGCCAGCGGATCAAATGCCAGCGGGACGCGCCGAACGTGCGGGCGGCCTGAACGTAGGTAAACTGGCGCACCACCAGGGTTTGCCCGCGCGCCAGGCGGACGTAAAACGGGATGCGGACAATCGCAATCGCCAGCATGGCGTTGAACAGGCTCGGTCCGAGCGCGGCGGCCAGCGCCATGGTCAGCACCAGGGAAGGAATGGATAGCATGATATCCATCACCCGCATGATGATGGCGTCGCCGCGCCCGCCCAGTACGCCGGAAAAACAGCCCAGCAGTGAGCCAATGCCGCCCGCAATCGCCACCACCGCCAGCCCGGCGGTAATCGACTGCTGGCTGCCCGTCAGCACGCGGCTGAACAGGTCGCGTCCCACCTCGTCGGTACCAAACCAGTGTTGTGCAGACGGCGCCTGCAGGCGGGCGGTCAAATCCAGCGCGTTCGGGTCATGCGGAACGATCCACGGCGAAGCCACCATCAGGAAGAGCATCGCAATCATAATGACGCCGCCAACGATCGTGAGCGGGCTTTGACGCAGCATCCAGAACAGCTTTGCCCAGTTGATGCGTTGTCCGGCGGTTTTAGCCGGGACGGGCGTTTCCTGCGTTAACATCATTCGGCACCTCCGCGCCCGATTCGCGGGTCAATCCACAGGTAAAGCAGATCGACCACCAGATTAACCAGCACGTAGGCCAGCGAAACGACGACGGCAAAGCCCATCACGGCAGGGAAATCGAGCGCCTGAATGGACGTCACCACCCACGCGCCCATGCCCGGCCAGGCAAAGACGGTTTCGGTCAGCACGGCGCCGTAAAGCAGATCGCCCAGCGCCAGCCCGAGCACGGTAATGGACGGGATCATCGCATTCGGCAGGGCGTAGCGCAGGACGATGTACCAGCCGGGCAGGCCGCTGGCGCGCGCGGTGCGGATGTAATCCTCGCTAAGCTGCTCCAGCATCGCCGAACGGACCTGGCGCGCCACGATCCCCAGGTGAACAAACGCCAGCGTCAGCGAGGGTAAAATCAGGTGCTGAAGCGCGTTGAAAAAGACCTCACCGTTGCCCTCCAGCAGCGCGTCCAGCAGATAAAAGCCGGTGACGTGCGTCGGCGGATCGAGCCAGTCGTCCAGCCTGCCGCCGCCCGGCAGGATCTGCAGGTGCCCGTAGAACAGCACGATGACGCCCAGCCCGAGCCAGAAGGCCGGCGTGGAGATCCCGGTCATCGCCATTAAACGCACCAGGTGATCCAGCCAGCGGTTGCGGTACACCGCCGACAAAATCCCCAGCGGCACGCCGATGACCAGCGCCAGCAGCAGAGAACAAAAGGCCAGCTCCAGCGTGGCGGGGAAAAAGGCCTTCAGGTCTTCCGCGACCGGGCGTCCGGTACGGATGGACGTGCCTAAATCACCGTGGGCCAGAGCGTCCACGTAGCGGCCAAACTGCACATACAGGGGCTGGTCCAGCCCTAACTGCTGGCGGATGTTCTGCACGATTTCGTCGCTGGCGCGGTCGCCGGCCAGCAGACGGGCCGGATCGCCGGGGATCAGGTGTGAAATAATAAAGGTGATAATACAGACACCGGCCACCACCAGGATTAACCCCCAGCAGCGCTGGCGCACTATGCTCCAGAACGTCATACGCTTTCCCCCGGCGAGAACCGTTATTTGCTCATGGTGGCGATGTTGAACACCTGCTCGAGCATCGGATTAAAGGTGAAGCCTTTGACCTCTTTGTTCATCGCCAGCTGGTAGTTTTTCTGGAACAGATAAACGTAGGCCGCCTCGTCGATAACCACCTTCTGCGCCTGCTGGTAATCTTTGGTGCGTTCCGCCTGGTCGGTGGTTTTCAGCGCGGCCTGCAGCAGCGAATCAACCTCTTTGTTCTCATAGAACGAGCGGTTGCCCGGCAGCCCTTTTTTGTCCGATTCGAACCAGTAGTTCATGAACATGTACGGGTCGGCAAAATCCGGGCTCCAGTTGCCGATGGCAATGTCGTAATCGCCTTTTCCGACGCGGTCGCGCATGGTGGCGTTGGCCAGTTTTTCCAGCTTGACGCTAATGCCGATCTTGCCGAGGCTGGCCTGAGTGGAGAGGGCGATAGGCTCCCAGTTCGGATCGTTGTCCGAATAGAGGAAGGTCAGGCTGGCGGGTTTGTCTTTGACCTTCTCCAGCGCGGCTTTAGCTTTGGCCTCGTCAAAGCTGTACTGCATTGCCGTGGCATCAAAGCCCCACATGCCTTCCGGGATCGGGCCGCGCATCTGCTTGCCGTTGCCGCTCAGAATACCTTTCACCATCCCCTGGTAATCCGTAGCCCAGGAGATGGCCCGGCGTAAATCCACCTGATTGAGCGGCGCTTTGCTGTTGTTGAGATAGAGGTAAGTCACGCGCAGGGACGGGTATTCCGCGACGGCGACTTTACCTTCCTGCTTCAGGGCCGCAAGCTGATCGACCGGCAGGGAGTCGGCAATGTCCAGATCGCCGCGGGAAAGCTGCAGTCGGCGCGAGGCGCTCTCACCGATAATTTTCACCGATACGCGCTTAAAGTGCGGCTTTTCACCCTGCCAGTGGGGGTTAGGCACCAGGATCAGCTGCTGGCCTTTCTGCCAGCTTTTCAGCATAAACGGCCCGGAACCGGCGGTGTTTTGCGCCAGAAAACCGCGAGCATCGTCTGCCGCGTTGGCCTTCAGCACCGCCGGGTTAATGATGGACGCCCCGTCGTTTGCCAGCGTGTAGAGGAACGGTGCGAAAGGCTGGCTGAGGGTGAACTTCACCGTATGGTCATCGACGGCATCAATTTTCAGGTCTTTCGGGAAGGCTTCAGACGGCCCCTGGCCGAGCTTCAGCAGGCGCTGAAAGGAGAGCTTTACCGCCTCGGCGGTGACCGGCGTGCCGTCGGAAAATTTCGCGTTATCCGCCAGGGTAAAGGTCCACTCTTTCTGGTCTTCAGACGCCTTCCAGCCCGTCGACAGATCGCCTTCCACCTCGGTAGAGCCTGGCTTGTACTTGACCAGACGCTGGTAGGACGGATAGGTGACGGTCCAGTCGTTGTTATCAATGGTGATGGCAGGATCGAGCGTTTGCGGGTCGGCGGCTTTACCGATCGCCAGCATATCTTTCGGGACGGCAGCCAGCGCCAGCGGTGCGATCAGGGTCAGCGTGGCGGCGATCAGCGTCGAGAGAAGCGATGTTTTCATGGCAGTGCTCCAGGTTTAGAGAGAAGTGTGCGTCAGGGGAAAACAGGCAAAACGGTCGTCAAGCAGCGGGTAGCTGGCGGCGTTCGGCAGTTCGAAGTGCCACCATTCGCTGCTGATACCCACAAAACCACCGCCGAACATGATGGCGTTCAACAGCAGACGGTTGCGCTGGGCGTGCGGCGGCACGGAGGGGTGATACGGATGCGAGCGGTCGTGCATTTCGTCAAAACCGGCCCCCATATCCAGCACGGCGTTATGTTCATCCATCAGGGTGACGTCGATGGCCGTACCGCGGCTGTGATTGGAGCCAATCGCGACGTCGACCACGTATTCCGGGTTCGGGCAGGCATCCCACAGCTGAGCCTGCGCCTGCTGCGGCCGATAGGCGTCGTACACCACCAGCTTCAGCCCGGCCAGCGAGGCAATGCTGATGGCTTTTGCCAGCGCGGTGGCCGCGTCGGTATGCAGCAGGCACAGCGCCTCCTGATAGATCGGGCGGCCGGTGATGTTGTCGGCGGTGGCGTACTTCAGATCGATATGCAGCGTGGGAAACGTCTTCGCCACATCAATCAGTTCACTCTCTTCGGGCATAGCTCCGCTCCTTTAGCGTTCGAATTGACCAAACTCTTGTTGTAATTGCCGGTTTACCGCCAGACGCGCCGGGAGCGTCTCACCCAGCGCCTCCACCACGCCCGACAGCAGCAGGTTGAACAGACAGCTCACGGGGGCAAGTGAATCCCAGAAGTGACCGGTATCGGTTTTCACCTGCAGTAAATCCATCGGGTAATCCCGCGCCCACGGGCACCAGATATCGGTGATTAAGGCCAGCGGAATGCCTTTCTCGCTGGCGACGCGGCAGTACTGGCGGGCCATCGCGGAGTAGGTGCGCGTATCGGTCAGCACGACGTACGGATGCGAAAAGCCCGAGTTAAGAGATTCCACCCAGCTGCCGGAAGCGCCTTCCGAATAGCTCACGCGCGGGCGGAGGTACTCGAGGTGGCTGAAGAAGGCGTTGGCAATCCCGCGCGTGGACTGGATCCCCAGCACAAACACCGCGTCGGCGTGGGCGAGGTTGTGTACCACCTGACGGAAGGCGTCCGTTTGCGCCAGCTGGTACACCTGCGTGATGGCATCCACTTCCAGCGACAGGGCGTGCTGAAGGCGGCTGGAAAGGGGGCGCTGCTGCTGCCAGGAGTCCAGCCGCTCGTTCATACCCCAGGGCTGATACGGATCGCGCAGGCTCTTTTTGGCATCTTCCAGGTTGCGATACCCCAGCTTGCGCAGGAAGCGTCCGACGGTAATTCCGCTGGTCCCGCTCGCCTGACCGATGCTCTCCGCCGTTTCAAACGGGATTTGCGCAGCGTGCGCCAGCAGCCAGCTTCCGACCCGCTTTTCGCTGGGCGTGAGCTGGCTGAACGTCGCTTCGATACGGCTCAACATCTCAGGTTTCGTCGTCATACCGCCTCGCTGTTAACAGGCTGTCAATGGCCGATTTCTTGTTACCTTGTTAACAATGCATGACGCGTGCCATGTTCACAGGGCGGGTGAAACCCGCTGTGCAGTAAACTTCATGCAATATTTGTTTAACCAATGATCAACATTTGTGCAGCGTAGTTCACTTTTGGTGCACTGTCTGACGCGGCAGGTATGAATTTGGTGAATACGTCAGTCCGTTCACATTTTTGATAAGATAGATGTACTTTGAATATAAAAGGGATCCCGGCATGGCAAATCTGCCCTGGCGAGTCAGCGTGCGCCTGATGGCGCTTGCAAAGAAAATAGGGATGGTCGTAGGGATCGTGCTGGTCGTCCTGCTGGCGGTGCGGGTCTATCTCTCGCAGAAGGGACCGGAACTGCACCTGTGGCATACCTGGCGGGCCGATGAGATGTCCGTGCGCGAGATGGATAACGCCGATTTTGCCCGGTATATCGCCCGGGAAAACGCCATTTTCGCCGATCTTGATAATACGGTGACGGCGAAAACAGAGGGCGAGGAACGCACGCCGTTAAACCGCTATTATCGCCAGAGCCTGGTATGGCCGGGACAGTTTACGCCCGATGCCAACCGCTCCTTTGTGCTGATGCCTGCCGGAAAGCCGCGCGGCGCGGTAGTGCTGCTGCACGGTCTGACGGACTCGCCTTACAGCGTCCGGCGGCTTGCCGTGAACTATCAACAGCACGGCTTTGTGGCCGTGGTCCCGCGCCTGCCCGGGCACGGCACCGCGCCCGGCGCGCTGACGGACGTCGACTGGGAGATGTGGCTCGCGGCGACGCGTCTTGCGGTGCGGGAAGCCACGCGTCTGGCGGGCGAGGCTGCGCCTCTGCATCTGGTGGGCTACTCCAACGGCGGGGCGCTGGCGATGAAATACGCCCTCGATGCGCTGGACGCGCCTGCGCTGCGTAAACCGCAGCAGGTGATACTGCTCTCACCGATGATCGGCGTGACGGCCTTTGCGCGCTTTGCCGGTTTCGCCGGGTTACCGGCGCTGCTGCCGGCGTTTGCCAAAGCGGCGTGGCTGAATATCTCTCCGGAATATAACCCGTACAAATATAACTCGTTCCCGGTGAACGCCGCCCGCCAGTCATGGCTTTTGACGAAGGCCCTGCAGGAGCAAATCGGCCGCGAGGCGCGGGAGAACAGGCTGGCGAATTTGCCGCCGATCCTGGCGTTCCAGTCGGTCATGGATTCCACGGTCAGCACCCGCGCGGTGGTGACCGGCCTATTTGACCAGCTTCCGGCAAACGGCAGCGAGCTGGTGGTGTTTGACATCAATCAGGCAGCCAGCTTCCGTCCGCTGTTCAAACCGTCGTCGTGGACGGCAACCTCGGCGCTGCTGCCGGTTGCGCAGAGGCGTTACGGTGTCACCATTATTACCAATGCGGACGCACACAGCTTCTCGACGGTGGCGAAAATCACTCCGGCAGGCAGCACCCGGGAGACGGTCGTGCCGCTTGCGCAGTCCTGGCCGCAGGATGTCTATTCCCTGTCGCACGTTGCGGTGCCGTTCCCGCCGGATGACGATCTCTATGGCCGTGAGCCTCGGGTGAAAAACCGCTACGGTATCAGCCTGGGGACGATTGCGCTCTGGGGCGAAACGTCCGTGTTGAGCGTCGGAAAAGAGGCGCTGATGCGGGTCACCTCGAACCCGTTTTACGACTACATGCAGGGGCGGATAGACAGCCGAATTGGCAGCGGGGAAAAGTAACGTTCCCCTGCGGTGTGAATATGTTAGGTCGCATTGATTAAGTATGTTAAATAGTAGCTTCAAGGCACCTCTCTTTCTCATCGGAACCCATTTTTGTGCTGACGACTCTGATTTACCGAAGCCAGTTGAATTTATCCCGCCCCTCCACCGAGCTGCGGGAACTGGTGGAGCGCGCCCGGATCCGCAATGCCAGTCTGAATATCACCGGGGTTCTGCTCGCAAAAGGCAGCGACGTGCTGCAAATACTCGAAGGGTCGGAAGAGAGCGTGCTTAAGCTGTTCCATAAAATCCGTGACGACAAGCGGCACAGTGGAGTGGTAGAGCTGATGCGGGACTATGGCCCGCGCAGGCGCTTCGAAAACGTCGGTATGCTGCTGTTCGATCTGCAGACGCAGTCACCGAAAGAGGTGCTGCAGTCGGTTCTGAATTACAGCAAGCTGGACAGCTATCTCACATCCGATGACCGGGTGTTCAAATTTATCCAGACGTTTATCACGGGTAAACGTCCGGCCCTGTCGGGCGCACGCTACGTACCTGAAAAATGGACGCTTTCACCCGAGGTGTTGCCCTTTGGCGAACACCTGGGGCTGATGGCCAACCAAACCTGTCAGTTTGCGCTCCAGCCCATTGTTGAGCCCTCGGAAGGGAAGATCAGTTCGCTTGAAGCCCTTATTCGCGGCAACGACGGCGGCAGCCCGGAGCATTTCTTCAGCGCCCTCGACCCGGACAAAATCTACGAAGTCGATCTCCAGACGAAAGCGTATGCCTTTGCTCTCGCGGAAAAGCTGGGCATTGGCAGCCATAAGATTGCGGTAAACCTGCTGCCGATGTCGCTGGTGAATGTCCCCAACGCCGTGGAATTTCTGGTCAGCGAGATAAAAAAACATGGCCTTCAGCCGGAGCAGGTAGTCATTGAAGTGACGGAAAACGAGATGATCTCCGGCTTCAACCAGTTCAATAGCGCCATCAAGCAGCTTCGCGGTGAGGGGATTGGCCTGGCGATCGATGATTTCGGTTCCGGCTATGCCGGTCTTTCGCTGCTGACCCGCTTTCAGCCGGACAAAATTAAGATCGACCGGGAGATAGTTAGCGATATCCACCTCAGCGGCCCGAAGCAGGCGATTGTGCGCTCCATCGTCAGCTGTTGCTCCGATCTGGAAATTACCCTGGTGGCCGAAGGGATCGAGAAGATAGAGGAGTGGTGCTGGCTCGAGTCTGCCGGGATCCGGCGTTTCCAGGGCTTTCTGTTTGCCCGCCCGCAGCTTAATGGCGTCGGTGATATTCACTGGCCGCATCTGGTGCGTTAGCCAATTTTCCTCCCGCGTTATTTCCCCTTCGTCCTGCCTGTGCTTAAATAGCTAAAACGGTTTAACATGGTTTAGCTAAGAGGATCACATGAAAAAAATCTGGGTACTTGGCGATGCGGTGGTGGATTTGCTGCCCGATGGAGAAGGCAGATTGCTGCAGTGTCCCGGCGGCGCACCGGCAAACGTTGCGGTCGGTATTGCCCGGCTGGGCGGCCAGAGCGCCTTTATCGGCAGGGTTGGCGACGATCCCTTCGGGCGCTTTATGGCGAAAACTCTCGCTGACGAAAAGGTTGACGTGAAGTCTATGCGCCTTGACCCGGCGCACCGCACCTCAACGGTGGTGGTCGATCTGGATGACCAGGGCGAACGCTCGTTTACCTTTATGGTGCGCCCGAGCGCCGATTTGTTTCTCGAATCCGCCGATCTGCCGACATTCAGCGCGGGGGAATGGCTACACATCTGTTCCATCGCATTAAGCGCAGAGCCGAGCCGTTCTGCGACGTTTGAGGCGATGGCCGCCATTCGCGAGGCGGGCGGTTACGTCAGCTTCGACCCCAATATTCGCCCGGATCTCTGGCCGGATGAGAACGCGCTGCGTCGCTGCCTGGAACAGGCCCTGCAGAGCGCCGACGTGGTGAAACTCTCCGTCGAAGAGCTGGCGTTTTTAACCGGAAATGTCGAGGTAAACGTCGGTCTGGACGCGCTGATGGCGCGCTGTCCGGCACGTCTGGTGCTGGTCACCCAGGGAAAAGAGGGGGTGATCGCCTGGCATGATGGCACCGTAAAACACTATCCTGCAACGCCCGTCGAGTGTGTCGATACCACCGGCGCGGGCGATGCCTTCGTGGCGGGGCTGCTCTACGGGCTGGCCGCCGGGCAGGACCTGACGCCGGTCATCGCCTTAGCCCAGCGCTGCGGCGCATTAGCCACCACGGCCAAAGGGGCAATGACCGCATTGCCGTGGCAGCACGATCTGTAATTCCTTCCTTCACTGGCCGCCATCCGGCGGCCTGAATTGTTGCCTCGATCACACTTACTAAAACGGTTTAGCAAAAAAGATTGCCGATCCAAAATTCAGAGGTTTAGTATCAGCAACCTAAACCGGTTTAGCAATTTAGCACGTTTAATGACTTCTTTTAGGGATGCGACAAAATGTATAAAAAACGCAGACTTGCCGTGATGATAGGCATGCTGGCCGGAAGTACCTCTGTTTTTGCCCAGACGGATATGACAAGTATCGAAGCGCGTCTTGCCGCGATGGAGCAGCGCCTCCAGGCGGCGGAAACGCGTGCGCAGGTGGCTGAGAAACGCGCCACGGATGCGGAACAAAAAACGCAGCAGCTGGTGGCCGCGCAGCAGCAGACGCAAACGACAGCCCAGGCGGTGGCGCAGCGCACCACAGCGCTGGAGAAGAAGGCGGATCAAAGCAGCGGGTTTGAGTTCCACGGCTACGCCCGTTCGGGCCTTCTGATGAACGATGCGGCCTCCAGCAGCAAAAGCGGTCCTTATCTGACCCCGGCCGGAGAAACCGGCGGCGCGGTAGGGCGTCTGGGTAACGAAGCCGACACCTACGTCGAGCTGAACCTGGAGCACAAGCAAACTCTGGATAACGGGGCGACTACGCGCTTTAAAGCGATGCTGGCCGACGGGCAGAGAACCTATAACGACTGGTCAGCCGATACCAGCGATCTCAATATTCGCCAGGCCTTCGCGGAGCTGGGCAACCTGCCTGATTTTACCGGCGCGCTGAAGGGCAGCACCTTCTGGGCGGGTAAACGCTTCGACCGCGACAACTTTGATATTCACTGGCTGGACTCCGACGTGGTGTTCCTGGCCGGTACCGGCGGCGGCGTCTACGACGTGAAATGGAACGAGTCGCTGCGCAGCAACTTCTCCATCTACGGCCGCAACTTCGGCAGCGTGGAGCAGACCGACAATAACGTTCAGAACTATATCCTCAGCATGAACCACTTCGCCGGACCGTTCCAGCTGATGGTGAGCGGCCTGCGGGCGAAGGATAACGACGACCGTAAAGACACCAACGGCGATCTCATCAAAACCGACGCCGCCAATACCGGCGTTCATGCACTGGTCGGGTTGCACAACGAGAGCTTCTACGGCCTGCGGGAAGGGACAGCCAAAACGGCGCTGCTGTACGGTCACGGGCTGGGTGCGGAAGTGAAAAGCATCGGTTCCGACGGCGCGCTGCTGTCTGAGGCGGATACCTGGCGCTTCGCAAGTTACGGTGTCACGCCAGTCGGCGGCGGCTGGAGCGTTGCGCCCGCCGTACTGGCGCAGAGCAGTAAAGATCGCTACGTCAGGGGCGATAGCTATGAGTGGGTGACGCTTAACACCCGCCTGATTAAAGAAGTGACGCAGAACTTCGCCCTGGCGTTTGAGGGAAGCTATCAGTACATGGATTTAAATCCGGAAGGCTATAAGGACCGCAACGCCGTCAACGGCAGTTTCTACAAGCTGACCTTTGCGCCGACGTTAAAAGCGAGCAAAATCGGCGATTTCTTCAGCCGTCCGGAGCTGCGCCTGTTTGCCACCTGGATGGACTGGAGCAGCAAACTGGATCATTACGCCAGCGATGATGCCTTTGGCAGCAGCGGCTTCAACGCCGGCGGGGAATGGAACTTTGGGGTCCAGATGGAAACCTGGTTTTAACCCATCACGCTCCCGCCCGGCGGGAGCGTTTCGCACATCATAAAAAGAAGTCAGGCAGAGGTATCTATGGATTTTAATCAAATCGCCCGCGAGCTTATTCCGCTGCTCGGTGGCAAGGAAAATATCGCCAGCGCGGCGCACTGCGCAACGCGTCTTCGTCTGGTGCTGGTTGATGACGCGCTTGCCGATCAGCAGGCGATCGGCAAGGTCGACGGCGTAAAAGGCTGTTTTCGTAACGCCGGACAGATGCAGGTGATTTTTGGCACGGGCGTGGTCAACAAGGTCTACGCCGCGTTTATTCAGGCGGCGGGGATTAGCGAATCCAGCAAGTCTGAGGCCGCGGACCTGGCGGCGCGCAAGCTGAACCCGTTCCAGCGCATTGCCCGTCTGCTCTCAAATATCTTTGTGCCGATCATTCCCGCGATTGTGGCATCCGGCCTGCTGATGGGCCTGCTCGGCATGGTGAAAACCTACGGCTGGGTCAATGCGGATAACGCCATCTACATCATGCTGGACATGTGCAGCTCCGCGGCGTTTATCATTCTGCCTATTCTGATCGGCTTTACCGCCGCGCGGGAATTTGGCGGTAACCCGTATCTCGGCGCGACGCTGGGCGGCATTCTGACCCACCCGGCGCTGACCAACGCCTGGGGCGTGGCGTCCGGCTTCCACACCATGAACTTCTTCGGCCTTGAGATTGCGATGATTGGCTATCAGGGCACGGTGTTCCCGGTGCTGCTGGCCGTCTGGTTTATGAGCATCGTGGAGAAAAACCTGCGCCGCGCTATCCCGGACGCGTTAGACCTGATCCTGACGCCGTTCCTCACCGTCGTTATCTCCGGCTTTATCGCCTTGCTGATTATCGGCCCGGCGGGGCGCGCGCTGGGCGACGGCATCTCCTTTATCCTGAGCACGTTAATTGAACACGCGGGCTGGCTGGCCGGGCTGCTGTTCGGCGGGCTTTACTCGGTGATTGTGATCACCGGTATTCACCACAGCTTCCACGCGATCGAAGCCGGGCTGCTGGGCAACCCGTCGATTGGCGTGAACTTCCTGCTGCCGATCTGGGCCATGGCGAACGTGGCGCAGGGCGGCGCCTGTCTGGCGGTGTGGTTCAAAACCAAAGATGCCAAAATCAAAGCCATTACCTTACCGTCGGCGTTCTCTGCGATGCTGGGCATCACCGAAGCGGCCATTTTTGGTATCAACCTGCGCTTTGTTAAGCCGTTTATCGCCGCGCTGATTGGCGGCGCTGTGGGCGGGGCCTGGGTGGTCTCAGTCCATGTGTACATGACCGCCGTTGGTTTGACCGCTATTCCGGGCATGGCCATCGTGCAGGCCAGCTCGCTGCTCAACTATATTATCGGTATGGTGATTGCCTTCGGCGTGGCGTTTACCGTCTCACTGCTGCTGAAATATAAAACGGACTCTGAATAATGACGTTACCTTCCCGCTGGCCTGCGATCCTGCAGGCCGTTATGAAAGGTCAGCCGCGGGCGCTTGCGGATAGCCACTATCCGCAGTGGCACCCCGCGCCGGTGACGGGGCTGATGAACGATCCCAACGGGTTTATCTGGTTTGCCGGCCGCTACCACCTGTTCTATCAGTGGAACCCGCTGGACTGCGAGCATCGGTTTAAATGCTGGGGGCACTGGAGCTCTGCGGACCTGGTGCACTGGCAGCATGAGCCGCTGGCGCTGATGCCGGATGAAGAGTATGACCGCAACGGCTGCTACTCCGGTAGCGCCGTGGATAACGATGGCGTTTTAACACTGTGCTATACCGGCAACGTCAAGTTCGATGACGGCAGCCGCACCGCCTGGCAGTGCCTCGCAGTGGAACAGCCGGACGGGACCTTTACGAAGCTGGGGCCGGTGCTGGCGCTGCCGGAAGGCTATACCGGCCACGTGCGCGACCCGAAGGTGTGGCAGCACGACGGGATGTGGTACATGGTGCTCGGCGCGCAGGATCTGCAAAAGCGCGGCAAGGTGCTGCTGTTTAAGTCAGCCGATTTGCACGCCTGGGCGTCCTGCGGTGAGATCGCCGGTCACGGGGTTAACGGCCTGACGGACGCGGGTTATATGTGGGAGTGTCCGGACCTGTTTGCCCTCGACGGAACGCACATCTTAATCAGCTGTCCGCAGGGGCTGGCGCGCGAGCCGCATCGCTATCTCAACACCTATCCGGCGACCTGGATGAGCGGGGCGTTTGACTATGCAAACGCCGCGTTCGATCACGGCGACCTGCACGAGCTGGACGCGGGCTTTGAGTTTTACGCTCCGCAAACGACGCTGGCGGAAGACGGCCGACGCATTCTGATCGGCTGGATGGGCGTACCGGACGGGGAAGAGATGCTTCAGCCAACCCGGGCGCACGGCTGGATGCATCAGATGACCTGCCCGCGCGAATTACGCTATCGCGACGGCAGGCTCTGGCAGACCCCGGCGCGCGAGCTGGCGGCGCTGCGTGAAGATGAGCAGCGCTGGCAGGGGCGCGCCAGCGAGGCGCCGGACCTGGACGCGACGCGCCTGGAGTTTGAGCTGGGCGCATCGCAGGTGAATGTCGATTTTGGCGGCGCGCTGCGTCTTACGGTCGATGAGCAGGGCATACGTCTTGAACGCGCGAGCCTGAAAACCGGTGAAACGCTGACCCGCTACTGGCAGGGCGACGTCACTCATTTACGCGTTCTCTGCGACCGCTCCAGCGTTGAAATCTTCATCAATCACGGTGAAGGGGTGATGAGCAGCCGCTATTTTCCTGACCATCCGGCCCGGGTGCGATTCGAAGGTGCGTCCGATATCACATTACGCTACTGGTCGCTGCGCGCCTGCATGATAGAATGAGGGTTTTGGCAGCCGGATCTAAGTCGTTGTGAGAAAAACAAAACGCGTCACCATTAAAGACATCGCGGAGCTGGCGGGTGTGTCAAAAGCCACCGCCAGCCTGGTCCTGAACGGGCGCAGCAAAGAGCTTCGCGTGGCGGAAGAGACGCGCGAGCGCGTGCTGGCGATTGCAAAAGAGCACCACTATCAGCCCAGCATTCACGCCCGGTCGCTGCGCGATAACCGCAGCCACACCATTGGTCTGGTGGTTCCGGAGATCACAAACTACGGTTTTGCCGTGTTTTCTCACGAGCTGGAAACGCTATGCCGCGAGGCGGGCGTTCAGCTGCTGATCTCCTGCAGCGATGAAAACCCGGGCCAGGAGACGGTGGTGGTGAACAACATGGTGGCGCGTCAGGTTGACGGGCTGATTGTGGCCTCCAGCATGCTTAACGATGCGGACTACCACAAGCTGAGCGAACAGCTGCCCGTTGTCCTGTTTGACCGCCACATCAACGACAGCGCGCTGCCGCTGGTGATCACCGATTCCATTACCCCGACGGCGGAACTGGTGGCCGACATTGCGCGCCAGCATCCTGATGAATTCTACTTCCTCGGCGGCCAGCCGCGCCTTTCTCCGACGCGCGACCGCCTGGAAGGGTTTAAGCAAGGTCTGCGAGAGGCCGGCGTGGAGCTGCGCCCCGAGTGGATCATTCACGGCAACTATCACCCGAGCTCCGGTTACGAGATGTTTGCTGAACTCTGCGCCCGTCTGGGGCGTCCGCCGAAAGCGCTGTTCGCCGCCGCCTGCGGGCTGCTGGAAGGGGTGCTGCGCTATATGGGCCAGCACAACCTGTTGCAAAGTGATATCAGGTTAGCCAGTTTTGACGATCATTATCTCTACGATTCGCTGACGATCCCGGTGGATACCATTCGTCAGGATAACCGCCAGCTGGCGTGGCACTGCTTTGATTTGATTAGCAAATTGATCGAAGGGGAGACGCCGCAGCCGTTGCAGCGCAAGCTCAATGCCACCCTGCAGCGACGCTATAAGCCAGCGAAATAGCCCGGTTCGATACTTCAATAACTTTAATTAATTTAAGTTTTGGAATGGCCGATAACCATAAGGAATAATTCTCCTTGAGGTATTGGTTTATGTCGTTGAAAAAGTCGTCCCTGATCGTCCTGTTCTCGCTGCTTTTCTTCTTTGTTGTCAGCACTGTGACCAGCGTTGGCCTCATCATTAAAAGTAATAATTCCCTGGATAACGTCAACAAAGAGATCCAGGTTGTGCTGTCCATTATTGACCCCATCAACCATAGCCGTACGCTGCGCGTGCGGGTGATGGAGTATGTGAAGATGGTGGAAGCGGGCAACTCGGCAGACGGAGCTGCAAAGCTAACCGCCGTGAAGGAGGCGCTGACCAAAGCGGACCACGCCTTTGCGGCCTTTATGGCTTCGCCGCGTCTGACGGATGAAGCGCCGCTGGTGACTGCCTATCAGGATGCCTGGCAAAACTACCGCAACCAGGGGCTGGCGCCGCTGATCGATGCCGCCGAGGCGCACGATGTCGCCAAATTTAACGCCCTGATCCCGGAAGTCTCCCGCCTCGACCGCCAGTACGAGATCGTTCTCGACCAGGTCCTTTCCGTCCACCAGAAATATGCCAAAAGCCTGAACGAAGATGCGAGCAGTAACTTCGTCTCAGGCCTGGCGATCATTGCCGCTATTGCCAGCCTGTTTGTGGTGGTGATTGTCGCCGTCAGCGTGCTGATGAAGCGCTTTGTCTTTGCGCCGGTTAACCTGGCGCGCGAGCACTGCAGCCAGATTGCGGCGGGCAAGCTGGACGTTCCGGTGCCGGTCAAGGGGAGCGCACATAACGAAATCGATCATCTTATGAGCTCAATGGAGCAGATGCGTCAGGCGCTGCTGGCGACCATCGCCCAGGTGCGCGATGCGAGCCATACCGTAACGCATGCGGCGCAGGAGATTGCCTCCGGAAATATCGACCTGGCGTCACGTACCGAGCAGCAGGCTTCCGCGTTGACCCAGACGGCAGCGAGCATGGAAGAGCTGAGCGCGACGGTGGCGAACAATACCGACAACGTTTACCAGGCAGGGAAACTGGTGCAGGACGCGGTGAAAAATGCCCACACAGGTGAAGCGGTGACCCGTGAAGTGATCGACACGATGAACACCATCGCGGCGAACTCGAAGCGCATCGAGGACATTACCAGCGTGATTAACAGCATCGCCTTCCAGACCAACATCCTGGCGCTGAACGCGGCGGTAGAAGCGGCGCGCGCGGGAACGCAGGGCCGCGGCTTTGCGGTCGTGGCCAGCGAAGTGCGCACCCTAGCGCAGAAAAGCGCGGTGGCGGCTAAGGACATCGAGAACCTGATTGCGCAGTCGGTCTCGAGCGTGAAAAACGGCGCGGAGCTGGTCAGCCGCTCGGGCGAGGTGATTGACTCGATTATTTCGTCGGTGAATAAAGTGAATACGCTTATGGAGCAGATCTCCGTCGCCTCCGAAGAGCAGAGCCGCGGGATCAGCCAGGTCGGCCAGGCGGTGACCGAGATGGATGGCGTGACCCAGCAGAACGCCGCGCTGGTGCAGCAGTCCGCTGCGGCAGCTGCATCCCTGGAAGAGCAGGCGCAGCAGCTTTCGCGGAGTATTTCGAGTTTTAGTTTGCCGGTGCAGGCTTGATTGTATGAGGGGGGCTCCGCAGGGAGCCTTTTATCTACTTAATGTGCGAAACTTTCCAAGTTGCTTTCCCATGAGGTCAGCCTGTAGACCTAATAGGACTGTTTTAATACCATTTATTATATTTCACATAAATAAAAGAAATAGCAATCACCCAAACGACGCTGAGTAAAGCAGCATAGTCCGGTATAAACCGGATAAAAAAATATATCCCAAGTACAATAAGTAACGCTGGCACCAGGTAAAAAAACGACTTCAAAAGCCATAAGATTGCTTGCTTCATTTTCGCAGTATCTCGTACAAAGCGTCACCTATCACTTGCTCGTTATTATCTCCGGAGTTTACCTGGTAGATAATTTCAGACATTTGCGGCTCGATTAAGAAATATAACATCTCAATATTTTCTTTATAAAGTGCCTGGTAGTACTGAGGATCCTGGAATTTGAGTCGATTAGCCGCAGATGCCGCTACCTGAGCCTTTGAGTAAAGTGTTGCACCATTAACGAACCAAGTCGAGAATGAGTTCACAAGCCTGATATGATTTTGCTTAAAATCCCTGCTGTTGATGATCAGATTCGCAAGGGTAAAGGAGAGGGCTAACTTGCTGGCTTTAGCAGAGGCATGCTCGGCAGCTTTACCCAATAAGTTATGGATATTAGTAATCAGGTCTTTACTCTTTTGTTCGCCCAGCCTATTAAGAGTTTTCCTAAAATAAATTTCAACCATGTCCAAAGTGACATCTTTTCTGTTGTAAATTTCACCTAAGGCAAGGACTAAGCGTTTATCTTCGCGCCACGTATCACGGCAAGCGTTACGATAATACTCGTCTGGCATCAGGCATGCACCGTAGCTAACCAGGCGCTGCGCTCCCTGTTTCACCTTTTCCAGAGTTGCCATATGGTCTTCATGCATGTCTCGAAGCGAGTTTGTTAGTGCAATAGCTAACCGTTTATTCGACTGCATTTTTAGTTGCAAATAGTTTTGTGCCATTTTATATAACCTTGCAGTATCATTAACTTATTATCATTGATCATGTTTGAGAAAGGGGCAACATCGAAAATGGGAAAGCGCAAGAGTGCTTTGGTTTATGTCCTGACCGTCATTATATTTTTGCTTATTATTCCTGAGATCATTTTGCGTGTATGCACGTCCGAGCAACTTGGCCGTATCAGCGACTTCACCAGTTTAGGTGGCTTGTTAAATCCACTATTATCCTTGCTCATCTTCCTGGCACTGGTGTCAATCATACTGGCCGTTATTGCTATCGCACTGGCTAAGCGAATTCTTCGTACGAGATGATTTGCCTGCAAGCGACTCATAGCGCCCGCCAGCCGTTATCGCTATGAGTCCAAAATCGTCAGCCCAAAAATTTTTATTCCCCCAGCAATATTTCCCTCCCTCATCCGTCTACCTCATCACAAGCCATAATCAGTTACTGTAAACGAGGTAAACACCATGAGAGATTTTGATATGCACGACAGAGGTCATGGGCGCGGATTCGGTCGCCACCGTATGGGCAAGGGCTTAGTCATCGGCGCGGTGATTTTCATCGTGCTCGGCCTGGTGGTGATGACCCTGTGGAATGCCTTGCTCCCGGCGATTCTCGGCGTGAAGGCCATTGGCTTCTGGCAGGCGCTGGGCATTCTGGTGCTGAGCCGCATTCTGTTTGGCGGGCTGGGTTTCCGTCCGGGGATGTTTGGCGCGCACCGCCGGATGCACGAGCGCTGGATGAACATGACGCCCGAACAGCGCGAGGCGTTTATTCAGCAGCGTCGCGAAGGGTTTGGTCGCCACGGTCGCGGCCACTGCGGCTGGCACGGTCATCGTGACGATAAGCGCGAAGACGCCACGCCAAAAGCGCCGGAAGCAGAGTGAGCGAAATGAAAGCCGGGGAGGCGGGCGGATCCATGCTGATGTCGGCGCTCAATGCCTGCCGCGCCCGGCTGACAGCCTTCATTCGCGGACGGACGTCCGTTCGCGATGATGCCGACGACATTTTGCAGGAAGTCACCTATCAGCTGATGAAAGTGGAGCAGCCGGTCGAAAACGTCGCCGCCTGGCTGTTCCGCGCGGCGCGTAACGAGATGACCGACCGGGCGCGTAAAAAGCGCGAGGTCTCACTTTCCGGCTACTTTACGGGCGAAGACGAAGAGGGTTTCCCCGAGGACGAGCTGGCCGAAACCCTGTTCGGCGTGCCGCACACGCCGGAAGAGGAGTATCTCAAAACGCTGCTGTGGGAAGAGCTGGGGCAGGCGCTGTCTGAACTGCCGCCGCCGCAGCGAGAGGTGTTTGAAAAGACCGAACTCCACGGCTACAGCATTAAAATGCTGGCAGAGGAGACGGGCGCAAGCGAACAGGCTCTGTTATCCCGCAAGCACAAGGCGGTGCTGTTTCTGCGCACGCGGCTGCGGGACGTCTACGACGCGCTGACGGGCGAATAGCGGCGACAGACAAAACCTTACACTTCCGGCACTTGTAGATTCATCACTATCGTTTATGATCGGGGCGTCTTGTTACTCTGGAACGTTATGCGCAACCGTCAGCTCCTCGGAAAATGGCTTTTGATCGTCACCTGTCTCGCGATGGCGCTTTGCCTCGTGCAGCGTGCGGTGATGCTTAACCATTTTTTACAGGGACTGGATCCGCAGATTTCACTGAGTGCAGATGCCCCGGCTCAAAGCAGCAACACTGAACAGCCCGGCCCGTCGCCCTGTCAGCTGGGCGCACACTCGCTGCTTTGCGCCCAGCCGCTGTTCTTCGACGGCGCGCTGCCGGCCATTATCATCTTCTTCGCGCTGCTGCAGCTGCTGACGCAGGGGCGGGCATTGGCTCCTGCAGAACAGCCCGTTCAGGCACCGCCTCCCCGAATACACCTTAAAAACTGCGTTTTCCGTGAATGAAAATCATCGTCCTCACACGATAATTTTCACTGTTCACGGAGTAAAACATGGTTAACCTCTTCAGGGGATTCGTCTTCCTGTGGCTGTCCTGCATCGGCATTGCCCATGCGGCGGACACAGGCTGGCTGGTTTCCCCCCAAAACGATCACGCCCGCATCCGCTTTCAGGCGGAGAGGGAGCAAACGCACGTTAAAGGCCTGCTCACCGTTGAGCTAAAGCCCGGCTGGAAAACCTACTGGCGATCGCCGGGCGAGGGCGGCGTCGCGCCGAAAATCAGCTGGCCGGAGGGCGTAACGGATAGCTGGTCCTGGCCGGTCCCGTCGCGCTTCGATATCTCCGGCATGACCACGCAGGGCTATCACGACAAGGTCACTATCCCGATTACGCTCGACGGAGTGAAGGGCGACACGCTCGACGGGACGCTCACGCTTTCCACGTGCAGTAACGTCTGTCTGCTGACGGACTACCCTTTGCACCTCGATTTTACCCAGCCGGTAGATGAGGGCTTCAGCAGCGAGTTCGAGCAGGCGATGCGCGCCGTGCCCGGTACGTCAGGCGTATCCAGGGATCTCTCCGCCTGGCTCGCTGGCGACAAGCTGGTGATTACCGGTACGACGGACGGGAAGTGGGATAATCCGGGGATCTACTTTGACCCGCTGGAGGGTGACATTCTTCCCGGCGAGCCGGTCATCAAACACGACGGCAATACCCTTCGGGTGACGGTACCCGTGACCGACGAATGGGGAGACAAGCCCGCCTCGCTGGAGGGCAAGAGGCTGTCGTTTGTGCTGACCAGCGGCGGCAATGCGCAGCAAACCACCATGAGCGTTGGCGCGACGCCTGCTGCACCTTCTGCACCTGAAGGGACGGGCAAAATGGTGCTCTTTGCGCTGCTGGGCGGGCTTATCCTCAACCTGATGCCCTGCGTGCTGCCGGTCATGGGCATGAAGCTTAACAGCATCCTGCAGGCGGGTTCGGACAGGCGCGCGATCAGGCTGCGCTTTCTGGCCACCAGCGCCGGGATCCTCACCTCCTTTATGCTGCTGGCGGGGATGGTGACCGCGCTGAAGCTGGCCGGGGCGTCGCTGGGGTGGGGCATTCAGTTCCAGAACCCGTGGTTTATCGGTCTGATGGTCGCCGTCACCTTCCTGTTTGCGCTGAACCTGTTTGGCGCGTTTGAGATGCTGCTGCCTTCCGCCGCCACGGGACGGCTGGCGACGGCAGGGGGATCGGGGATTGGCGGCAGCTTCTGCGAAGGGATGTTCGCCACGCTGCTTGCCACGCCATGCTCCGCGCCGTTCCTCGGTACGGCGGTCGCCTTTGCCCTTGGCGCGCCGCTGCACTCGCTGTGGCTGATCTTCCTGATGCTCGGCGTGGGCATGAGCCTGCCGTGGCTGTTTGTCGCCCTGGTGCCGAAAACGGCCATGCTGCTGCCGAAACCCGGCCGCTGGATGAACACGCTAAAAGTCGTTCTGGGCCTGATGATGCTCGCCTCCAGCCTCTGGCTGGCAACATTGTTGAGCGTGCATCTGGGCGAGGCGGTCAGCCAGATTGTGATGCTGGTGCTCATCGCCGTCGCGCTCGCGCTGTTCGCGCTGAAGGGGCAAAAATCCTCACCGCTGTTCTGGTTCGTGGTGATCGCGCTGTCGGCGTTTGGTGGGTATCAGGCGCGCGGGCTGCTTAACGCGCCGCCTGCCGCTCCGGCACAAAATGCTGCGCAGACCATCCCGTGGCAGCCGCTCAGCGAGGAGGCCATCCAGCAGGCGCTGGTGCAGGGAAAACGGGTGTTTGTGGATATCTCGGCGGACTGGTGCGTGACCTGCAAAGTTAACGAGCATCGGGTGCTGAATCAGCCGGACGTTATTGCCGCGCTGCGCCAGCCGGACGTGGTGGCCCTGCGCGGAGACTGGAGCCAGCCGTCCGCGTTTATCGCCGATTTTCTGGCGAAGCGAAACCGTTACGCCATTCCGTTTAACGCAGCGTATGGCCCCGGTCTGCCTGAGGGGGAAATCCTCTCGCCGCTGCTGGACAAGCGCACTCTGATCGCCACCCTGAACAACGCAAAAGGCTAACTGTGTTATGAAAAAATTCCTTATTACGCTTCTGCTCCTGCTGGCGCCGGTTCAGGCGTTCGCTGCCCAGCCGCTAACGCTGGACCAGGAGCAGCGTGCGCAGAAGATGGTGTATGATTTTCTGTTTAACGATCCAAACTCCCCGCGCATCGGCGCGAAAAACCCAAAGCTCACCCTGGTGGTGTTTACCGACTACAACTGTCCGTACTGTAAAAAATTCGATCCGTATCTGGAGAAGATCGTCGAAAAACACCCGGACGTGGCGGTAGTCTTTAAGTTTTTACCTTTCCGCTCGGAAAGTTCGCTAACCGCCGCGCGCGATGCGTTAACGCTCTGGCGTCAGGAGCCCCGGCAGTTTATGAAGCTGAACCACACCCTGATGGCGAAAAAGGGCTACCACGATGACGCCAGCATTCAGGAGGCGCAGAAGCGGGCGGGCGTGAGCGTCGCGACGCCGGATGAGGAGAGCCTGATGACGATCAAGCGCAGCCTGATCGTCGCGGAAAAAATGGGGATCCAGGGCACGCCCGCCACGCTCATCGGCGAGGGACTGCTGCCCGGCTGGGTGCCGTTTGAACAGTTCGACGAAATGGTCAGTGACGCACTGAAAAACCGCTAACCTGAAGGGGGCGGAATGCCCCCGACAAACCGGAGAGGGAAATGAAAAAATTACTGTTACTTTCAGCGCTGGCGACGTCAGGGCTGGCGCAGGCGGCTGAAGCCATACCGGACGTGGTGAAGCACTTCGGCGAGCAGCAGAACATTAAAATCATCAAGAAGCTGGATGCGCCCGGCGGCGCGCCTGCCTGGCTGGGGCAGTATCAGGACATGGGCGTGACGCTCTTTTTAACGCCGGACGGCAAGCACGTCATCTCAGGCTATCTGTACGATGACAAAGGAAAAAACCTCAGCGAGGGCTATTTCCAGAAAGAGATCTACGCCCCGATGGGACGCGAGATGTGGAAGAACCTCAACGCGGCGCATCCCCTGAAGGAAGGGGCGGATAACGCCCCGCGTAAGGTCTTTGTTTTCGCCGATCCGTTCTGTCCGTACTGCAAGCAGTTCTGGGCCGAAGCGCAGCCGTGGGTGAAGGCGGGCAAGGTGCAGCTCAACACGCTGCTGGTGGCGTTTCTCAACCCCAACAGCGGACGTAACGCCTCGGCGATTCTGAATGCGAAAGATCCGGTTTCGGCCTGGCGCGAATACGAGCTTTCAGGTGGCAAAAAATTACCGAAGCCAGAGGGCGAGGCTTCCCGCGAAACGGTAGCGATCCTGCAGAAGCACCAGACGCTGATGGACAGCCTGGGCGCTAACGCCACGCCGGCCATTTACTATCTGAATGCGGAAAATGAGCTGCAGCAGGTGGTCGGTATGCCGGATGCGCAGCAGCTTGAGGCGATGTTCGGGCCGAAGCCGTAAAAAAACAGGCAGAAACGGGGCGTTTCTGCCTGATGGCATTTAGCTTCCCCAGCGTCCTTTCAGGTAGTTCACCGCCTGCTGGGTCTGCGGCTGGTTCAGGTAATCTTCCCGGAACAGGATGGTGCCGTTGACGTTGGGCAGCGAATCGTTGAGATCGAGCTGCTTTTTCAGCTCCGGCACGCCGCCCTGAACCGTCCAGTCCGGCTCGTTTCTCGACGGCTCGCCCACCTTGTAGAACGCAATGCCGATATACAGGCGAGTGTGGGTTGGCTTCACGACGTCGGCCCACCATTTGGTCAGCACGTCGTAGCGCGCGGCATCCCGGGAGAAGGGCCAGTAAATCTGCGGAGCGATGTAGTCGAGCAGGCCCTGCTGAACCCACTGCCGCGTATCGGCGTAGGACTCATCGTAGGCCGCAGCGCCACGGGTGTCCGAGCCTGCCGGGTCAAAGGAGCGGTTACGCCACACGCCCGCCGGGCTGACGCCAAACTCAACGTCGGGCCTGGTCTGTTTAATCGCGCGGGAAACCTGGACGATCAGCTGCTGCGTGTTGTGTCTACGCCAGTCAGCCTTTGAGGCAAATCCCTGACCGTACTGCCGCCAGGTCTGTGCGTCATTGAGCGCTGAACCAGGCGTTTCGGTATAGAAGTAATCGTCAAACTGCACGCCGTCTACCGCGTAGTTCGCCACCACTTCGGTCACCACTTTGGTTATCCAGTCGCGCACTTCCGGAATGCCGGGGTCGAGCACAAAACGGTCGCCCGAGATGCGCACCCACTCAGGGTGCTGGACATAGACGCTGGACGGGGTCTGATAGGCGGTCCGGTTCAGGGCGGCGATGGTGGACGGTTTGGTGTTGGTCGACACGCGGTACGGGTTG
Source organism: Enterobacter sp. DNB-S2 (assembly GCF_019443845.1). Classification (NCBI taxonomy): domain Bacteria; kingdom Pseudomonadati; phylum Pseudomonadota; class Gammaproteobacteria; order Enterobacterales; family Enterobacteriaceae; genus Enterobacter; species Enterobacter sp. DNB-S2. The sequence goes on along the minus strand of NZ_CP050520.1, from coordinate 2,972,485 downwards.
AACCAGGCATGCACTTTCATGCCGCGCTTGTGCGCTTCATCCAGCATAAACTGCAGCGGATCGTATCCCGGATACTCGCCGATGTTGCCCGTCAGCATATCCGACCACGGCAAAATTTTTGATGACCAGAGGGCCGTGCTGTCCGGCTTCACCTGGAAAAACACCGTGTTAATGCCGAGGCGCTTAAGGTTGTCGAGCTTGCTTGTCAGCGCCTGCTTCTGCATCGCGATGCGCTGGTCCGCGCTGCGGCCGTTCACCGAGGCTACCGGCGGCCAGTCGAGACGCGAGACGGTCGCCAGCCAGATCCCGCGCATCGGCTCGTTTGCCTGCTGCGTCGGTTTGCTCGCGGTGGGAAGAGGAGTAACCAGTGATTTCGGCGGTTTGGAGGAGCAGCTCACAAGTAAAAGCGCGCAGGCAGCCAGCGCACCAATCCGTTTTACGTGTCGCGTCATTTGCGTATTAGCTCTTGATAATCCGACTGTTGGCCCAGGGATTAAACGCGGGCGCCGCCTGTTCTGTGCTTACCTCATCGTTGAGGGAGTCCAGATACAGGGCTTCCACTTCCGCGCGCGCCCACGGGGTGCGGCGCAGAAATTTCAGGCTCGATTTAACGCTGGGATCTTTTCTGAAACAGTTAATTTTGATTCGGTCGCCCAGTTCGCTCCAGCCGTATTTTGCCACCAGGGCATTGACCATCATCTCCAGCGTTACGCCATGCAAAGGATCTTTGGAAATATGTGCAGTCATAGGTGTCCGGATGTCTCAATGTTTGTGGGGGCAGGGTTTCCGGTGAAAGGGTACAAGAAAGCAGGGGAAGCGGCAATAATATCAAGATCCCCCCTTTTTTGGGCATTAGTTCTCTTCTAACTATTTGTATAATCAATAGAGTAACAATGAAAAACAGGTATACCGATGACGCATAATCAGGTGCTGGGAATCGATCTCGGGACAACGAACAGCGCGGTCAGCGTTTGGCTTGAGGGGCGGCCAGTGCTGGTTACGAATAAAATTGGTGAGGTTCTGACCCCTTCAGTCGTGGGTCTTGATGATGACGGCAATATCCTGACAGGCCGTCCTGCCCGGGATCGTTTACAAACTCACCCGCATCTCACGCAGGCGAGCTTTAAGCGTTTCATGGGGACAGACATCCAGCTTCCGCTTGGGCTAAGGCAATTTCGTGCGGAGGAGTTATCTGCTCTGCTGCTTCGCCAGTTGAAAGAGGATGCTGAAGCCTGGCTTGGCCAGGCTATATCCGATGCGATCATCACCGTTCCGGCTTATTTTAATGATGTACAACGACGGGCGGTAAAAAATGCTGCCAGCCTGGCCGGCCTGAATGCCATCCGCCTTTTAAACGAACCTACCGCAGCTTCTCTTGCTTTTGGGTTACTGGAAAACAGAGAACAAAAATATCTCACTTTCGATCTTGGCGGTGGGACATTCGATGTATCCATTATTGATATGTTTGAGGGCGTGGTGGAAGTCCGTGCCAGCAGCGGAGACGTACGCTTAGGTGGAGATGATTTTTCGGATGCCATTCTGCAATGGATGTTGCAACAACACCCGGCTCTAAAAGCAGCCCCCGATACGGTGAGGGCCGAGCTGCTGGCGAAAGCCGAAAGCATGAAACTGACGCTTAGCCAGCATGCACAGGCCGAGGTCACTCTATGCTGGAATGATACGGAGTGGCGATGGTTAATGAATGAAGAGCAATTTGCCCAGTGCTGCAAACCGCTTTTAAATCGGCTTCAACATCCTGTTCAGCAGGCGCTCAATGATGCGCGTTTCTCCGTGCGCGATCTGGACCATATCCTTCTGGTGGGAGGGGCGACGCGCATGCCACTCGTCCGCCAGACTGTCGCGCGACTTTTTGGTCGCTTCCCACGTCACGATCTTCATCCCGACGAAGCCGTAGCCCTTGGTGCTGGCGTTCAGGCCGGTATGGTCATGTCTGATGTCGCCGTGGAGGATATCATTCTCACGGACGTGATGCCTTTTTCTCTGGGTGTTGAAGTTGCCAGGCGGAGTTCGGAGCGTCTTGAGACGGGATTTTTCCTGCCACTCATCGAACGAAATACCTTTCTACCCGTGAGTAAGATGGAGACAGTCAATACCGTTGAAGATAATCAACGCACTGTATTGCTGAAGATCTACCAGGGGGAGGCGCGCAAAGTTCGCGATAATATTTTTCTGGGTGAAATGAGTATTGATGTCCCACCTGCACCGGCGGGAGAGGTCTCTCTGGATGTCCGCTTTACCTATACCCTCGATGGTTTGCTGGAAGTCGAATGTCAGTGTCAGGGAAACCCCGCCATCTCAAGACGGATTATTGAAAAAGTGCCGGGGCAGATGAGCGATGAACAAATTGCCGAAAGTCTGCAAAAGCTCGCCGCACTCAAAATCCACCCTCGCGATCGTAAGGAAAACGTCGCGCTGTTGGCTCGCTGTTCGCGACTCTATGAACGGCTGCTGGGGGACGAGCGAGCCTGCATTGACCGGCTTACAACAGAATTTGAGTGGGCTCTTGAGAGTCAGGAGCCGCAGCGGATTGAACGTTCTGCACGAGAGGTTGAACTTTTTCTCAATAGCTACGAAGGGGTCAGGTAGATGAGCATCTGGCAAACTCTTGATATTGCTCCTACAGAGGATGAATCGGAAATTCGGCGAGCCTACGCACGCCAGTTAAAAAAGAATCGTCCTGATACCGACCCCACTGGTTACCAACGCCTACGGGAAGCCTTTGACGATGCAAAACGGTTAGCAAAGGAAGGCAAAGAGAAGGATCCACAACGTGTTTTAGTCGATGAACCAGCGGCCATGGTTGATCGTCAGGAAGAAACTGACGAACGCGTGACCGTTTTCTTACCAGAGCGCGAAGCGTTATATACGGAACAGGAAATATCTGCTCTGGCTTATAAGCTCGTCAACGAAGAAATATCCGGCATTGCTTCTCTCAAGCATCTCTCCGCCCGTATTAACGGGCGAGGAAGTCTTGAACAACAACGGCTTTTCAGTCAACGTCTTGCCGCAGCACTGGCTGAACAGGCTGGATTAACTGAAGCGCAACTTGATATCGTGGCGGAAATGCTGAACTGGCGGATACATGATTACGACTTTAGCCATATCATCCCGCTTTACCTTCAACACGCCATTAATCATCAGATCCGCCAAACTGAAATCCTCCGAGCCTGGCAGAAAATGGAGGCGGAAGGGAAGCAGGGATCATGGCGGGAGAGGCTGGCTATTAAGCTGCTCAGAAGTGAACGACCGAACGTACCTTTTTGGATACGATTATTGCCGGGTTTGATTGAAACTATGGCAACACGATATCAATACGTACTGCAATCTTTTCCGGAAATCCTCCCCCGGCTCAATCCTTTTATTCTGCAGTTCCTGCAGAGAGCACGATTAGGCCTCACATCGGCGGGTCTTTTCTTATTGGCATTCTGGGGTTTTCTTTTCAGCGCTATTTTACCCTCCACTGGGGGTATTACCCTCGTCAGTACCATTACAATTGCAACGCTTATTTTCTACCTTTACGTCAGCGATATGGTGTTGATAAGCGCCCATTCCAGACCCAGATTGCTCAGCGCTTTTTTAGGCATTGAGTTCCTGCTTTCACTCATTATTATTCAGTGGTTCTTTGGCGGACTCTATTTTGCTGCTCTTTCGGCCATTACTACACCCGGTCTGGGGCCACCACTCCTGATGACGGCGATCTTTTTGCTGCTGTCGGCGATAGCCGTATGGGCAGTGTGGCCGAATCGAAAAGTACCGGCGATCCGCTTGCCCGGAATTATCATGAGCAGGCTCTTTTCCAGTCCATGGCGGCTCCTTGAGGTGATGAATTTCGCCTGGTATAGCTTTATCTGGCTTTTCATTCATTACTTTATTTGTGCTGCGGTTATGGCGGCGCTGATTAATCAGTTTAGTGAGAGATGAATTAAATATGACGCTCTCATAATAAAAGGTCACCCGGCTTAAGCCAGAGTGACCTTATTAAATTTTCAGCTATTTATTTCTTATCAGCGAACAGCTCCGGCGCCCACGGACGCGGATCCACCTCCATAAACGGCGCGCGCTCGAAGCGGTCCTTCAGCGCCCACGGCACCGTGCAGTCGAAGATGGTCTTGCAGGAGATGCCGTTTGCGCGAATTGAGGTGCTGTAATCCGGCGACTGGGACGGATCCAGCTGGTGGCCGCGGATCCCCGGAATATTGGTGATGCTGACATCGCCCTGCATGCGGGTGGTCATCGCCCACAGGATGTCGTCGCTGTCGAAAATATCCACGTCTTCGTCGACAAGAATGATGTTCTTCAGCTCCGAATAGGTGGCTAAGGCAATGAGCGCCGCCTGTCCCTGACGGCCTTCGTCTGACGGCTGGCGTTTTTTCACCTGCAGGATCCCGAGGAATTTACCGCCGCCCGCGGTATGCGCATAGACGTTTTGCAGGAAGCCCGGAATCGCCTCTTCAACGGCATTGCGAATGCTGGCTTCCGTCGGTAAACCGGCCAGGGTGGTATGCTCTTCTCCCGGTCCTACCAGCGTTTGCAGGATCGCGTGGTTTCGCATGGTCACGGCTTTCACTTTGATCACGGGCAGGGACGGGTTCGCCTCGCCGCAGTAGCCCGGAAACTCCGGCATCGCGTGGCCGGTATTGGTGTGCTGATCTTCTCTTACGCGCACGCCCGGAAGCAGTTCGCCCTCGATGATGATTTCCGCCCGCGCGATCGCTTTCTCTTTTACCGCCACGCCCTGCACCAGTTCGACCGGCTGCTGGCGCAGCGCCCCGGCGACGCCCAGCTCGTTGTAGCCAAACGGCGTGGTGGGCGCCTCAAAGCACGCGCCGATATAGATGGCGGGATCGAGCCCCATATTGATCGTCACCGGCAGCGGTTTTCCGGCCTCTTCCGCCTTTTTGCGGAAGACTTCGATATGCCGACCGGCGGCAAGGAACATGGAAAGCTCGTCGCGCTCCTGAACGCAGAGGCGGTGGATGGTGACATCCGTCAGCGAACTGTCTTCCGGATCGCTCGCCAGCACCAGCCCCAGACAGAAGAACGGGCCCGCATCAATCGGCGTGTTTGTGGGGGCCGGAAGAAGCTTGCGCAGGTCGAAGTCGGGGTCGTCAGCGTAGAAAACCTGTTCCTGGCAGGGCGCCTGCGAGGCCGGAACGACAACCGGCGCAACCGGCTTTTTCACCGCCTGGCCGACGTGTTTTGCGAGTTCAGAGGGCTCGCAGCCCAGAAGGAGCGCCGCACGCTCGCGGCTGGCGTGCATGCCCACCAGGATGCGGGAGCCCGGATAGCCTTTCACGCTGTTGAACATCATGGCCGGGCCAGTACGGGTGGGACGTTTTACCGTGCCGCCCGCGCCGATATGGCGGTAGACTCCCGCCAGCTCCGCGTTGGGATCGACCGGATAATCGGTTTCAAGATACTGCCCTTCGTGGCGCTGAAGCAGGGCGATGGCGCTGCGGAGATCGTTGATCGGGTTTTCCATATTTTCCTCCCTCGTTTGAATACCTCCATTTTTATGGCAATGACCAATAGCATCAATTGCATCATTACTGCTAAATTGATAAGTAAATTCATATCAAAAAAGGAAGCGTTCCGTGCAGTTTCGTCAGATGCGCCATTTCATCGTCGTGGCCGAAGAGCTCCACATGCACCGGGCCGCTGAGCGTCTGAACATGGCGCAACCGGCCCTGAGCCAGCAGATAAAGGCGCTGGAAGAACGTTTAGGCGTCACGCTCTTTAGCCGGGCGAACCGCCGCTTAACCCTGACGCCCGCAGGTGAAGCGTTTCTGGTGAAAGCCAGACTCGCCATCTCTCTGACCGAGCAGGCGGTTCTCGACGCCAGGCAAACGGCACGGGGCGAGCAGGGGGTATTAAACCTGGGGTGCGTGTCGAGCGCGATGTTCGACGGCAGGCTGCCCGCCGCGCTGCGCCAGATGCATACGCGCTGGCCGGCCATTACCATGTCGCTGGTGACGGGAAACGTGCAGACGCTCTACGCGGCCGTGCAGAGCAACCAGCTCGATGTGGCCATTATCCGGGCGCCGCTGCCGTCGCTGCCTGACGATCTGCAAAGCCGCCCGTTCACGTCAGAGAAAACGGTACTTGCGCTGTATCGTCAGCATCCGCTGGCGGGATCTTCCGCGCTGACGCTTTCGTCGGTGAAGGACGAAAAATGGATCTCCCTGCGCGACCCGGAGGGAATGGGGCTGGAACAGTACTTTTATGACGCCTGCAGCGGGGCGGGCTTTCAGCCGGACGTGGTGCAAAACGCGACCGACGTGCCCACCGTGATAAGCCTGGTCTCGGCGGGGTTTGGGCTGGCGCTGCTGCCCGCGTCGGCAAAGGCGGTGAGCGTTGAGAACGTGGTTTACGTGGACATCCTCGACCGGCTGCGGGAAAGCGAGCTGACGCTGGTTTGCCACCGGATTATTCGCTCAGAAGTGCTTAAAAAATTCCTGATTACCCTCGATCATACCTGACGCCCGGCGGCCTGCAGCAGCTGCTCGCGCAGCCAGGCATTTGCCGGATCCTGGCTGTTTTTCGGGTGCCAGTACATGTAGATGGTAATCGGCTGGAGCGGCAGCGGCGGCGCAAAGAGATCCAGCGTGCCGGCAAACTGTTTGAGCATCCGTTCCGGCAGGGTGCACACCAGGTCGGTACCGGCAACAAGCGCAGGCGCCATGGCGTAGCTCTGCGTGGACATCGCGACGTGCCGCTGGTAGCCCAGCCCGGCCAGGGTTTGATCGACAAAGCCGGTAAACGGATCTCCCGCCGATGACACCACCAGATGAGAAAGCGCGCAGTAGCTTTCCAGGTCTAACGCTCCGGTCCCGCGCGGATGGCCTTTACGCTGGGCGGTGGCAAACGTATCGTCGAGCAGTTTGCGTCTCACCCAGCCGTCATGGGCACCCGCGCTCACGCCGATGTAGATATCCACATCACCGTTTTCAAGCTGCTGCGGCAGTTCGGACATCTGTGGCAGGGCGAAGCGCAGGCGAATACCTGGAGCTTCGGTACCCACCTGGTTAAGCAGCCCGGTGCCCAGCATCAGCGCCGGGTTTTCGTGCAGCGCGATAACAAAGGTCTGGGTGCTGGTCTGGGCATCAAACGTGGAAGGAGAAAACATCGCGCTGATGCCGCGCAGCACGCTCTCTACCTGCGGCTTAAGCGCTTCCGCTCGCGGCGTGGGTAGCACCCCACGTCCATGTGGCGAGGGAATAAACAGCGGTTCGCCAAACAGCGTTCGCAGACGCGCGAGACGGGCGGACAGCGCGGGCTGGCTGATGCCCAGCCGCGCGGCCGCATGGGTGATATTCCTGTCCTGAAGCAGGGCGTCTAGGGTCAGGAGCAGGTCGATGTCCATGTCAGAGACGGGCGTCATTTTATTTCGCGCTGCCGGCGTCCCGGTTGGTATAGGTCACAGGGACCCAGGCATAGCCGCCGTTTTCGCCTTTGGTGACGTACCCGATACCCGGGAACGGCAGATGTGGCGCGGCAACCAAGTCTTTATTTTTCACAAAGTCCGCAAACGCGTGTTCGCGCACGCCTGCCGCTTTGTTCTGATCTTCATCGTAGGTAATGGTCACGTCAGGCTGCGGGAACTGTACCGCCGCGGCATGAATGATGTCGCCGACAAAGGTGATCTTCTCGCCGTTGCTCGTCAGCGTGTAGAAGGCTGAACCCGGCGTATGGCCGGGATGAACCGTGCCGGTCAGCCCCGGGAGAATCTCAGATGTGCCGCTAAACGGCACCACTTTACCGGCGTCAAGATAGGGTTTTAAGGTCTTCTGCGCGACGTCAAAGTAGTTCTTGCCGTAGCCGGTTTTTTTCTGATTCTCGTCGTTAAAGAAAAAGTCGACGTCCGGTTTGCCAACGAAAACGCGCGCGTTGCTGAACACCACCTTGCCGTCTTTCACCAGGCCGCCCGCGTGATCGGAGTGGGCGTGGGTCAGCAGGACTTCAGTAATGTCCTCGGGTTTAATCCCCTGGGTGGCGAGGCTCTCAATCAGACGTCCGCCGTTGCCGGGGCCAAAGAGCTGGCCTGAGCCCGTATCCACCAGAATTTTATGTCCGGGCATCGCAATCAGGAACGCGTTAATGGATACCTCAGGCGGGTTGGTCTGGAAATTTTTCGCGAGCAGCGCATCGATTTTTTGCGGCGTTGTCCGGCGCAGCAGCTTGTGCAGATCCTGCGCGACGGTCCCGTCGGTAAACGAGGTGACCAGAACGTCGCCGACCTGAACGCTGTATCCGCCCGCCGGTTGTTTAACGACGTGCTGGGGCGTCTCTGCCGACGCCTGCAGCGCAGGGTAGAAAAGCAATGAACTGGAAATCAACGTAGAAAGAGCAAGTTTTTTCACGGTAAGCATACGAGTCTCCTTTGAAAGCGCTCATCTTACTTCTTCGTAAAATTATAAGAACCTGCCCAGAAATGATAGGACCTATAAACGCAGTGGATAGCACAGCGCAGAAGCCGGGTGGCGATGCTGCCTTTCCCGGCCCGTAAAACCTTATTTTTTCAGCGGTGCGTTCCAGCTGTCCGGCGTGGCTTTGGACCAGGAGCCATAAGCGGCATTTGGCAGCACAATCCAGTCGTTTCCGAAGTGTTCCGCGCTGGCCTCAACCAGCTCACGCTGCTGTTCGCTAGGTTTTTTGTTTTTAAACTGCACGGCGAAATCCGGCAGGCTGTCGCCAAACAGCATCACGATCTGCTGCTTTTTGAGGATGCTCTGGCGACGCTCTTCCTTGCTGACCGTGTCCAGAAGCACGCTTTCATCGGACACCTGCGGAAGTCCCAGGGCTGTTAACGTCCTGAGCGTATCGGCTTTATTTTCCTGCATACGGTCCGAAACATAATAGATACGGACCTTGCTTTGATTCACATGGTCAAGAAACGCCTTCGCGCCCGGAATTAAGCCGGGTTTACCCTGTTTTTCCCAGTCGCTCCAGGTGTCCCATTTTGTATAGTCGTGACACTGCTCGGTGTCGCGCACCAGCAGAGGGGTGTTATCCAGCACCGTTTCATCCAGGTCCATTACCACGGCGTAATTTTCAGGCGTTTTCAGCTCTTTTAACTTCTCGTTGAAACGCTCGGTGGCAAACCGATACGTCTGCAGCTGAAGAGCCACGATCTCTGCCGATTTCTGCTGATAGCGCAGCGCCATTTCGTACGCTTTGGGTTCACACAGCTCGCCCCCGGCGGCCGTCGCCGCGGCCGTTGCACTCAAAACAGGTAATGCCAGCAGTAATACCTTAGCCATTGAATTCACACTTTTTTCCTCAACACCATGGTTAAAATCCCGAAAGCGTAATGAAATTCAATGACAGAAATATGACCGTGATATGGCAATGTATTTCCGCTAGACCTGCATGATTGAATGTAAGCGAAGTTGCACAATGCAATATTTGAAATAATGAGCGGATTCGGAGGGCAATGATTTAAAAAGGATCCTAACTAGATCCTTTTGGATAGATGCATTATCATTTCATTCGACGTAACTTCTCATAATCGGGAACTCTGCCACTGATGTTCTCAGAACTACCATCCGGATATGTTGCAAGAACTTTTCCACGAGATGAACCTGATGCTTCAAGTTTTACAACCTTATTTAAATATATAATGGGCTCAATCTTTATGACTCTACTGTTTGTAACTTTATAATATCTATTCCATTTATTGTATCTTTCATCCCCAGCAAAAAGGTCTAGATCCATTTCTTTAATTGAGCGATATACATATTCCATTGGGAAAAATTCAGTTTTAAAAAATAGATCACCACTTACAGGGGTAGGTTTTCCTTTCCCAAACGCATTGCTGTACCCCTCCTCATCAAAATCGAATACATAGTTTGCAGGTGTAATATCTTTCCCTTTAGCCAGCGCAGAAGTTCTGGCCAACTGTATTCCGACCCTGATACCACTAAGCGTCCAGCGACACTTTGTACCGCCATCAAGCGCAATACGGATCTGACGAACACCATCATCATTGGCTGGACTGAGATCCATCTGCATGGGGTACAGTCCCCTTTCCGTACTCTCATGTGATTCCGTCGAGGGATCGTATATTTTCCGTCGGCATGTCTCAGAGCGATAAAGCACATCCAGCGGCAATACCTCCGTCTCAGCTGGCAGTTTCACCGCTACCGTTACCCATTCAGAACTGGCTGGGGGGCTAAGAGTATATTCCGGGTGACTGGCGCAGCCGCTCAGGGGCAACAGTGTCAGAAGTGGCAACAGTCCTGCCAGTGATTTAGCGTGTCGATTCAACTTCTTCCTCCGCAACTGATTTAAAACGGGTCAGGGCATTCTCACCGCCCGGCAGTTTAAGGGTAACCGTCAGCGAACTGCCCACCATATCCTGCAGGGCCAGGAACATCCGGTTTCGCTTCAGTTCCTCTGGTGGGCTGCCTGCCCCGTAATCCGCCATTTGCTGCCGGAAATCCTCCCGGTACTCTTTCCGGCTCAGCTTCAGCTCCGGCCATGCCGATTCCAGAAGCTGGTTGTTCAGGAACGGCAGATACTCACTCGCCATCGAGTGCTGGCCCGGACTGGTCATATGGTCAAAATTCGGATTGGTGTTACGGGGAAAAACTTTCTGAATATCTGCGGCCGGGAACTCGCGCACAAACGCCACCTGTGCCTCTTTTGCCTCCGTGTTTTCAGCCTCAGACAGCGACGGGACAAGGAACAGTTTAACTTTGTGCATATCGCTGGAGCTGAGGCGGCGGCAGGTATGATTGTTCATCGTTTTACATTCCAGCCAGGTGCGGGTCTGTGTGGCGCGGAAGAAAACCACCGGGCTGCCGTGATGCCAGTAATGCTCACCGATATAGGCCCCCGCCATCTGCCTCGGCAGCTCGGCCGTCAGTGTCCAGAAAAAGCCCAGCGTGGCACCGAGAGGGCCAAACTTACCGTACAGCCAGTTATCAAGATTGGCATCAAACGGCACGCTGGGAATGGTGTCGCTGTCGTTGACGTGTCGGTAGTGGGTGAGCTGATACAGGTTACCCACAGCATCGGCGGTGAAGGTCCGGGGCATCCCGTAGGTGTAGAGTATTGGCGAAAATCCCTTCATCTCCGCCGCATAGGTCATCCCCAGAGCCCCTCCCAGACTGTGCCCGGTGATAAACAGTTTTTTTCCGCCATCAGTTATTCTTTTAATTTCTTTAAATTGATCTCTAAACCGCTCCTTCGCCAGCTGGTATGCCTCCAGAAAGCCGCCATGAATACGACCGGCCTTAGTCAGCTCAGCCGGGCATAGTTGCGGGGAGAACCAGCCGTCGGTGAGCCAGTCCGGGACTTCCTGCGTTCCCCGCCATGCCACGATCACATGGGCCGCATTTTCCACGTAAAAAAGCTGGGTACTGTCGAGCAGTGAGCGGGCGGGAGCTATGTCACTTAAGCGGGATGAGTCCAGAAATTCAGCAGTGATGTATCGCTCACGGAACGGTACATCAACAACAAGCGCGTAAGGAAACGACGGAAATTCTTCATATCTCGGCGTCGTGGACAAATCCAGGCACTTTTCCATGAAAAATGGCTTAATCACCGTATTCCCACCTTTCGCATAGGCCATATCAGCCATCACGCCAAGGTTATAGCCATTTGCCAGCGAATAGTCTTTCGTGTCATGCAGCACCAGTGACCATGCCCGGAAAGGACAGATTTCGATAACATGCCGCTTCTCCAGCGTCTCCCGGCTGATTTTCGTGCCTTGCAGCGATACTCCATGCGGAAAGTGAAACCGGGGAGGCTCTTTACCCGTCCATTCAGGGATATCGGGCATCCGGTCACACAACTCACCGATGGTCACATAATGGTGGTCATAGCCGTGCTGCTCCGCGCTAATCTGCACGTTTGAACGCCATTTCGGATCGCGCGTTTCAGGCCGGAAAATATTATTACTCACCGGCTGGCTGTTTGGATTGCGGCTGATACCCAGCGGGCGCAGCTCCATCTCGTCGGCCAGCTGCTGGCCGTCTGTTTTTACGTCAACGCTAATCCAGTACAGGTCGTCGAAGCGCACCAGACCCTGACTGTCGGTGACAGCGGCGGGCGGGTTCGGCGGCGGCGTCGGATCGAAGTGGTTGTCACCTCCCCGTCTCAAGAGCGCCAGCTCCGCCTCCGTTGCCAGCTGATGGTATTCGAGCTGTACCTTCAGACCGGAAACCGGGTTGTTGTTCTCATCCACGAACTGCAGTTCCAGCCAGTGCATCCGCTGCTTGCCACAGGCGACCTCTTTATACTTCATTTTGTGACTCAGGCAGGTCACTGTTGTGTTGTCTTTCGCATCCATCATGCATTTAAATCCCTTTTTATTGCATGGTTTAATTTCGGGCAATCATACACCTGAAGGCATTCTACCCCGCATCCTGAGGGAGTACATAAACGTAAGATTTTGTAAGGTGGAACAATTTAACGTATTGACTGGCTGCGTTTAGCCAGAAAATAAACAGATACTGTATTTTTCAGCATCGTTTCCGCTAGACCAGCATGTAATACCAGAACAGGGCGACTTCGTCTTTTTCCGGTAAGGCGTTGTAGAGATAACGATCGTATCCGCCCAGGGTAAACCCGTAGTTGCGGTAAAACAGACAGGCAGAAACGTTCACATTTTGTGTTTCAAGCCGTAATCCCGGCGCGTTTACGCTGCGGGCCCACACGTGCGCGGCGGCCATTAATTTTTGCGCGGCGCCGGTTCTGCGTTTCGTGCGCTCCACGGCAATGTAATCCACCGAGATAAACTTATTCCAGCCGATTGACGCGGTAATAAATCCCGCAATTTCCCCGTCATCCGTTTCGGCAATAAGAAATATGGCGTCCGGATTAACGCAGTGGTTTTCAAGGGTTTGGATGTCGAGCTCGTAGGTTTTAATCCAGGGTTCGGCGACGGCTTCGATATGCAAATCGCAGTGGATAAAGGGCTCTCGCGCAATGTGGCTAATGGTGAAAGAAAAGTCACAGCATTCAAGGCGCGTGAGGTCGGTACTGAGTCCTTTTCGAATCTGCATAGTATTCCCGGTAGTGAGTTATTTCATAAAGAATAGACGAAGCGGTTAAATTCGCTGGCCTAACACACTTTTAATCCTGAACTAAGCTTGTACTTCGTTCCGCGTAAAATGTGGGTCATTCGAGGACAATGAATGGAATTCAGGACATTTCAAAAGCAGTGGGGTGCTGAGTTTATTTCCGATGACGTTGTACGTTTTCGCGTCTGGGCAGAAGGACAGAAAGAACTTACGCTACGTCTGGCGGCCGCCGACGTGCCGATGACGGCAGCTGGCGACGGCTGGTTTCAGGCAGACGTACCCGGCGTCACGCACGGTGCAGAATATCAATTTGTTCTGCAGGACGGCATGACGGTGCCCGATCCCGCATCGCGCGCGCAAAAAGGCGACGTTAACGGCCCCTCCATCGTTATCGATCCCCAACGCTATCAGCCGGTCAACCGGGACTGGGCAGGGCGGCCGTGGGAAGATACGGTTATCTACGAGCTGCACATCGGCACGTTTACCCCGGAGGGCACCTTCCGGGCCGCCATCGACAAGCTGCCGTATCTGGCAGAGCTCGGTATTACCCAGCTTGAAGTGATGCCCGTCTCTCAGTTTGGCGGAACCCGCGGCTGGGGGTATGACGGCGTGCTGCTGTACGCCCCGCACTCTGCCTACGGTACGCCGGAGGATTTCCACGCGTTTATTGGCGCCGCGCACGGGCTGGGGCTTTCCGTGGTGCTGGATATCGTGCTTAACCACTTCGGCCCCGAGGGGAACTATCTGCCCCTGCTGTCGCCCGCGTTTTTTGATGCACAGCGGATGACGCCGTGGGGCAACGGAATTGCTTACGAACGCGAGCCGGTGAGGCAGTACATCACCGATGCGCCACTCTACTGGCTGACGGAGTATCGTCTGGACGGCCTGCGCTTTGACGCCATCGACCAGATTAAAGACAGCGCGGAGATGCACATTCTGGAGGAGATTGCCGCAAAAATCCGCGAGGCGATCCCGCACCGCCACGTTCACCTGACCACGGAAGACAGCCGCAACGTGATTTTCCTGCACCCGCGCGATGAACAGGGCAACACGCCGCTGTTCACCGCCGAGTGGAATGATGACTTCCACAACGCCGCCCACGTGTTTGCCACCGGCGAGACGCACGCGTACTACCAGGATTTTGCCTTTGAGCCGGAGAAAAAGTTCGCCCGGGCGCTGGCGGAAGGCTTTGTCTACCAGGGCGAGATTTCGCTGCAAACCGGCGAATCCCGCGGGGTGGAGTGCCAGACGCAGCCGCCGCAGTTCTTCGTCGATTTTATTCAGAACCACGATCAGACCGGGAATCGCGCCCAGGGCGAGCGTCTTATCACCCTGGCCGGTGTCGACAAGACGCGGGTGCTGCTTGCCGCGCTGCTGCTTTCCCCCCATATCCCGCTGCTGTTTATGGGAGAGGAGTTTGGGGAAACGCACCCGTTCCTGTTTTTCACCGATTTTAACGGCGATCTGGCAAAGGCGGTGCGGGAAGGGCGCGCAAAAGAGTTTACCGGCCATGCCGGGCACGATGAAACCGTCCCGGATCCGAACGACCTGAACACGTTTATCCGTTCAAAACTCGACTGGAATAAGATTGCCTCCGACGAAGGCAAAACGTGGCTGCGCTTCACGCGCCACCTGCTGACGCTGCGTCATCGCCATATCGTTCCGCTTCTGCGTCATGGCGGCGCCGTTGAGGGCAAAGTAATCAAGACCGCGCCCGGCATGGTGGCGGTGAGCTGGCATTTCCCGTCGGGGACGCTCTCTCTGGCGCTGAATATCGGTAGTAAGCCCGTCGTGCTGCCCGATCTCGCGGGTGAGACGCGCTTTGCCTGGCCGGAAGTCACTGACGTTTTACCGCCGAACGGTATTGTCGTTCGCTTTGCTGATGGAGAAGCATCGTTATGATCCCTTCCGCCACGTACCGTATTCAGTTCCGTAATGGCATGACCTTCGACCGCGTTGCGGCGCTGGTGCCTTACCTGAAAGATCTCGGCATCAGCCATCTCTACGCGTCGCCCGTATTTACCGCCACAGCGGGTTCCACCCACGGCTATGACGTGACCAACCCGAATGAAATTGACCCCGCGATCGGCGGACGAGACGGTTTCGACCGCATGGTGGCGGCGCTTAAGCAGGCCGGCATGGGGCTGATTCTGGATATTGTCCCGAACCATATGTCCACCTCGCTGGAAAATGCCTGGTGGCGGGACGTGATTGAATACGGCCAGCAGAGCCGCTATTTCCGCTATTTCGATATCGACGGGTCGCGCCCGCTAACGCTGCCGTTCCTCGGCGACACCTTTGAGGCGGAGCTGGAGAAGGGTGCGATCGCCCTTAAACGTGACCCTGTCACGAACAAGGTCGCGCTGGTTTACTACGACGCCGAGTATCCGCTCAACCCCGGCACGTACAGCGAGGATAAGAGCATAGCTGAGCTGCATGAAGCGCAAAGCTGGCGGCTGATGTCCTGGCGGGAAGCGCCGAAGCAGCTCTCGTGGCGGCGCTTCTTTGAGATCACCGGGCTGGTCGGCGTTCGGGTTGAAGACGACGCGGTCTTCGACGATACGCACCGGCTGATCCTGGAGCTGGTTCACGCGGGCGTGGTGGACGGCCTGCGAATCGACCACGTCGACGGCCTGGCCGATCCGCTGGGGTATCTGCAGCACCTGCGGGAGAAAACCGGGCCCGACTGCTACATCACGGTTGAAAAAATCCTCGCGAAGGGAGAACAGCTCCCCGCCGACTGGCCGGTATCCGGCACCACCGGCTACGAGTTTATCGCCTCGCTGGCGGAAGTGCTGGTCGACGACGATAACCTGTCGCGCCTGGAGACCATCCACGACGAAACGCTGGGAATAGCGGTCGATCGCCACGCGGAACTGCGCGATGCCAAGGGCCTGATGACCGATCGCAATTTTGAGGGTGAATTCACCACGCTGCTTAACCTTGCTGACGATCTGGCCCGCCGCAATGAGGTTGCGCTACCGCGCGAGGAGATCCGCCACGCGCTGCGCGAGCTGCTTATCGCCTTTCCGGTCTACCGCACCTACGGCACCCGGGAGGGATTAACCCCGTCGGACGTGGCGCTGCTTAACCGCGTGGTCGCCGGCGTGGAGACGTCTGAAGCGGCGCTGAGCCTGATTGTGCGCATTCTCACCGGCGACCTGCCGGAAGATTGCCGCGAGTCCGCCGCGCTGTTCAGAACCCGCTTCCAGCAGCTTACCGGGCCGCTGATGGCGAAGTCCGTTGAAGACACGCTGTTCTTCCGCCACAACCTCGAGCTGGCGCTCAATGAAGTGGGCGCCGACCCGACGCCGCGCGCGTTTTCATTATCCCGCTTCCACCAGGAGATGCGCATTCGTCTCGCCCGACAGCCCGACGCGCTGCTGGGCACCTCCACGCACGATACCAAGCGCGGGGAAGACGCTCGGGCGCGTCTCTACACCCTGACGGAAGCGCCGGAACGCTGGGGGGGAAATCTGGCCCGCTGGCGACAGATGAACCAGACTCAGGTGCGTTTTCTCAATGACGGTACCGCGCCGAACGCTGCCGATACCTGGATGATCTATCAGGCGCTGGCGGGCGTCTGGCCCGCCACGCTGTCTCCGGACGACGCTGAAGGGCTTGCATCACTGGAAGCGCGTTTTATCGGCTTCCTCGAGAAAGCGCTGCGCGAGGCAAAACAGCGCACCGACTGGATCGACAGCAACGAGAGCTATGAGAGCGTGGTGCTGAGCTACGCGCGGCACCTGCTTTCGCCGGACAACGCGCTGTTCCTGCAGGATTTTAGCGAGGCGATGCAGCCCTTTATCCGCGCCGGGTTGATGAACAGCCTCAGCCAGACGGTAATCAAGCTGACGGCTCCCGGCGTGCCGGATATCTATCAGGGCAGCGAGGCGCTCAACTTTAGCCTCGTCGACCCGGATAACCGACGGGAGCCGGACTTCAACGCGCTGGTGCACAACCTCAGCGCGGCGGATGCCACGGTATTTGATAACCCGGCCTGCTGGCGAGACGGGCGCGTTAAGCAGTTCGTCACCGCCACGCTGCTGCGGCTGCGTCCGCATTACGACGCGCTTTTCCGCTACGGCGACTGGCTGCCGCTTAAGGTCACCGGCGAGCGCGAGGAGAACCTGATTGTCTATGCCCGCGTTAAGGACGAGGAGGCGCTGATTGTCGCCGTACCGCGTCTGGTTTTTGATGTCACCGATAATCATCAGCTGTGGGTCAATACCAGGGTCGCGATACCGGAAGAACTGGCCGGGAAACGCTATCGGGATCTGTTCAGCGGTGAGAGCCGCATTCTGCAAGAGACGCTGGATTTAACGTCAGAAAAGGGATGTGTACTGGTTCTGCTTACCTGCGAATAATCGTGGAGAACGAAAATGGCAAAGGATACTACGTTTGAAATTCGGGCCGGTCATGGCCAGCAGTTGGGGGCGAATTATGACGGGAAGGGCGTCAACTTCGCGCTGTTCTCCGCTCACGCCGAGCGGGTGGAACTCTGTCTGTTTGACCCGTCCGGGAAAAACGAAATCGCCCGGCTGGAACTGCCGGAATATACCCATGAGGTCTGGCACGGCTATGTGCCGGACCTGAAGCCCGGCGCGCTGTACGGCTATCGCGTCTACGGCCCTTACGATCCGGAAAACGGCCACCGCTTTAACCCGCACAAGCTGCTTATCGACCCTTACGCCCGAGAACTGGTGGGCGATATCGACTGGAACGATGCCCATTTCGGCTATGAGCTGGGGCATGACGAGTTAGATTTAAGCTTTGACACGCGCGACAGCGCGCCGTTCACGCCGAAATGCAAGGTCATCGACCCGAACGCCTTTGACTGGCAGGACAACAGCCGGCCAAACGTGCCCTGGCCGCATACCGTCGTCTATGAGAGCCACGTGAAGGGCTTTACCCAGATGAACCCGGCCATCCCGCAGGAGCTGCGCGGCACGTTTGAGGGGATGGGACACAAAGCCTCGGTCGACTACATCAAGAGTCTTGGCATCACCTCGGTGGAGCTTCTGCCGGTTCACTGGTTCCCGGACGACCAGCATCTGCTCGATCGCGGCCTGAAGAACTTCTGGGGCTATAACACCCTCGGCTTTTTTGCTCCGGCGTCGCGCTACTACGGCCCGGCGGGGATCCAGGGCTTTCGCGACATGGTGCGCGCGTATCACGATGCGGGCATCGAGGTGATTCTGGACGTGGTGTACAACCATACGGCGGAAGGAAATGAGCTTGGCCCGACGCTTTCGTTTAAGGGGATTGATAACTACAGCTATTACCGCACCCTGCCGGACCAGCACCGGTACTACATCAACGACACCGGGACGGGAAACACGGTCAACACCTCGCACCCACGCGTGCTGCAGATGGTGATGGATTCGCTGCGCTACTGGGCGGAATCGATGCATATTGACGGTTTTCGTTTCGACCTGGGGACGATACTGGGCCGCGAGCCGGAAGGATTTGACCCGCGCGGCGGTTTCTTCGACGCCATGACTCAGGATCCGGTGTTATCAAGACTTAAGCTGATTGGTGAACCCTGGGACATCGGTCCCGGCGGGTATCAGGTTGGCGGTTTCCCGCCGGGCTGGGGTGAGTGGAACGACAAATACCGCGATACCGTACGCGAGTACTGGAAGGGCGATAACGTCTCCAACGACTTTGCCGCACGGCTGCTGGGATCCGGGGATCTGTACGACCTGCGCGGGCGTCGTCCGTGGGCCAGCGTCAACTTCATTACCGCTCACGACGGCTTTACGCTGAATGACCTGGTGTCGTACAACGAGAAGCACAACGCCGACAACGGCGAGGATAATAACGACGGGCATAATGACAATCGCTCGTACAACTATGGCGAAGAAGGGCCGACGGAGAACCCGGATATTATTGCTACCCGCGAGCGGCAGAAGCGTAATTTCCTGACCACGCTGCTGTTTTCCCACGGCACGCCGATGCTGCTGGCGGGGGACGAGTTTGGCCGCACGCAGAAGGGTAATAACAACGGTTACTGCCAGGACAGCGAGATCTCGTGGATCGACTGGAACGGGATAACCGAAAACGACGCTGCGCTGCGCGAGTTTACCCGACGGCTCATTGCGCTTCGCGCATCGCAGCCGTTATTGCGGCGTGAAAGCTGGCGCGACGGGCTGGAGATCCGCTGGTTCAATGCCGGCGGCGGCCCGCAGCAGGCCGAGCAGTGGGATGAAGGCTCGACGCTCGGCGTCTCCATCAGCAGGCCGGATCTCAGGCAGGAGGACGGCATCTGGCACGACGTGCTGATGCTGTTCAACCCGTTTGAAGGGACCGTGCCGTTCCAGATCCCGCAGTTTGGCGAAGGGGGATGGGTGCTGGAGCTGTCTACGGCAGAGAACGCTGCCGCCGGGACAGCATTCACCGAAACCGTAGAGTACGAACTGGCCGGACGCAGTATTACTCTCTTCAGACGTCCTTAGCCCTAGAGTGATGCCGCCGCGCGGGCGGCGGTGTCATACAGGGAGGAGATCGTGCGTAACAGCTGCGCGGTCTCGCCAATCGACTTCCCGGCAATGCCGCTCTCCGCGTGGATTGCGATCAGACACGCCTCCCGCACGTCCCGGTACTTCATGCACAACGCTTTCCCTTCCTCGGTAGTCGAGAAAAAGAGCTCTTTGCCCGCTTTCTCGCTCGTCACGTAGCCCGCTTTGACCAGCTTTTTCAGGGCGTAGGTCACCACGTGGGTATCTTCCACGTTAAGAACGAAACAGATATCGGCCAGCTTTTTCTTGCGGTCGCGGTGGTTTACGTGATGCAGCAGCGAGACGTCAAATGCGCCCATATCGGGCTCGCCGGCTGCGGTCATGCAGCGCACCATCCATTTATTGAACGCGTTGCTGGTCATGATCAGCGCGTACTCCAGCTCTGACAGTTCCGCGCAGCGCTCGGACACCAGGTGGCGGGACGAGACGATCCGGCCGTCGTTGATATCGTCGTGAGGGGGGGTAGCACTCTTTTCCGAGGTCATAACGTTCCTTAGCCAGAAATGTAAACTCATCGATAAAATAAGAACATTTTATTGATAATTTGTTTACATGTTTTTGAGGTTCAGATATAGCTTTTTAGCGCAGGTTTTCCGAAACCTGTCGAAAAACACAACATCGCTCGCCGCAAAATAAAAAAATAGCCGTCGGCGCGCAACGCTCACTTTGGATAGGGTAAACGTTATGGACGGTACTACGCTGTTGCCGCTGATCGGGATACCGATCGTGGTTATTGGTTTTGCACTGCGCTTCAACCCGCTGCTGGTGGTCGTGGTGGCGGGGCTGGCGACGGGTCTGCTGGTCGGTATGGATTTCGGGATGCTGCTGGAGACCTTTGGCGAAAAGTTCGTGAATAGCCGATCCCTGGCGACCTTCATTCTGATCCTGCCGGTGATTGGTCTGCTGGAATATTACGGGCTCAAGGAGCGTGCCCAGGCCTGGGTGGCGAAGATCGCCAGCGCGACCTCGGCGCGTATTCTGATGCTCTATTTTGTCGCCCGTGAAGGCACCGCCGCGCTGGGGCTGATGTCGCTGGGCGGTCATGCCCAGACGGTGCGTCCGCTGCTGGCGCCGATGGCCGAAGGGGCGGCGCTAAACGAATACGGCGAGCTGCCGCAGCACATCCGCGACAAAATCAAAGCCCATGCCGCCGCGTGCGACAACATTGCGGTCTTCTTTGGGGAAGATATCTTCATTGCCTTCGGCGCGGTGCTGCTGATCGACGCGTTCCTGAAAGAGAATGGCATTCAGGGCATCGAACCGCTGCATATTGGCCTTTGGGCCATCCCAACCGCCATTGCGGCATTAGTTATTCATATGACGCGCCTGCTGCGTCTGGATGCCAGCATCCGTCGCGACGTCATGGCCTGGCGCGCGGAGCAGAGCACGCGGGAGGCCGCGCAATGATGACGCTTATCACCATTAACCGCGTGTACTACCTGATCGGCTTCGTCGTGATGCTGCTGGTTGTGATGACCCTGCGCGATCGCGCCAATCCGAAGCGTTTTACCACCGCGCTGTTCTGGTTCTTATTTGGCGGGATCTTCCTGTTCGGTGACCTGATGGTGCAGGAGCTGGGGAAATCGCTGGCGTACCGAATCATTGGCGGGGGCGTTATCGCTATCGCGCTGCTGGCGGGCTTTGGTCTGGTCGGGAAAGGGCACTATAAAATGTCGACCGAAGACGAACGTCTCGCGTCGTCAAACCGCCTTAAAAACTGGCTGTTCCTGCCCGCGCTGATGATCCCGGTGGTGACGGTTATCGGGACGCTGTTCCTGAAGGGCGTGTCGGTTGGCGGCGTGTTCCTGCTCGATCAGAAACAGCTTACCCTGGCGGCGCTGTGCGTGGCCTGCGTCGCGGCGATCCTCACCGGATGGTGGCTGACCAAAGGCACGCCGCTGCACGCCATTCGCCAGTCTCGCCGTCTTGTCGACACCATCGGCTGGGCGGTGATCCTGCCGCAGATGCTGGCCATGCTCGGCGGCGTGTTCGTGGCGGCCAATACCGGTGACTCGGTGCAGAAGGTGGTGAGCCTGTTCGTTAATCCGGATAACCGCTTTATGCTGGTGGTGATTTACTGCGTGGGGATGGCGCTGTTTACCATGATCATGGGGAATGCGTTTGCGGCCTTCCCGGTGCTGAGCGCGGGGATCGCCTTGCCGTTTCTGATTAATGTGCATCACGGCAACCCGGCGCCGCTGCTGGCGATTGGCATGTACGCGGGCTACTGCGGCACGCTGATGACGCCGATGGCCGCTAACTTCAACATTGTTCCCGCCGCGCTGCTGGAGCTGAAAGATAAATATCAGGTGATCAAGATCCAGATCCCGACCGCGTTAACCCTGCTGGTGGTGAACGTGTTCCTCATGTATTTCCTCGTGTTTCGCTAAGGAGCTGTTATGGAATTAACGCAACATCAGGCTGACGCGTTTGCCCGCATGCCTTTGACCTATTTGCGCCAGGAATACCCGAACCACATCATGCACCTGCTGAATGATGATGGTGACGTTCTGCCGCCGCGCGAACTGCACCCCATTTTCTACGGCTGTTTCGACTGGCACTCGGCGGTGCACGGCTACTGGCTGCTGCTGCGCTGCGTGCGCCTCTACCCGGAGCTGCCGAGCCGGGACGCGATCGTCGCGCTTGTCGACGAGCACCTGACGGAAGAGAACGTGGCGAAGGAGCTGGCCTATTTCACCGCGCCGTTCCGCGCCTCGTTTGAGCGCCCGTATGGCTACGGCTGGCTGCTGGCGCTGGCCCAGGAGCTAAAGCAGTCTTCGCTGCCGCAGGCCGCAGGCTGGTATCAAACGCTGGAGCCGTTAACCCAGGATATTCGCGACAGGCTGGTGGATTATCTCAGCAAGCTCACCTATCCGATCCGCGTCGGGACGCACTACAACACGGCGTTTGCCCTCGCGCTTGGGTTGGACTACGCCCGAGCAGTAGAAGATAGCGCGCTTGAGCAGGCGATTGTCACGGCGGCGGAGCGGTTTTATCTCGCCGACACGCGCTATCCGGCCCACTACGAGCCCGGCGGTGATGAGTATATTTCCGGCGCGCTGACGGAAGCGCTGCTGATGAGCAAAGTGTTGGAGGACTTCCCGGCCTGGTTTGACGCGTTTCTCCCGGAGGCGGGCACCATTGCGGCGCTGATGAACCCGGCGGAAGTGAGCGACCGTACCGACCCGAAAATTGCCCATCTCGATGGGTTAAACCTCAGCCGCGCCTGGTGCATGAAGCACATTGCCAGAGCGCTTCCCGCAAACCATCCGGCGCAGCAGGCGCTGCGCGAGGCGGTGACGAAACACCTGTCGGCAAGCGTTGAGCATGTTGTCGGCAGCCACTACAGCGGCGGGCACTGGCTGGCGAGCTTTGCGCTGCTGGCGCTGGAGTAAACGAACGCGCCGTCTTTCTTGCCGGGTGGCGCTGCGCTTACCCGGCCTACATTGTGCAAAGCTTCCTTGTAGGCCCGTGCAAGCGTAGCGCCGCCGGGCGAATCAGGCTGATGCCCGAGCTGCAGGCGCAGCCTAAATTTCTTTATTTTTAATGCGATTAATATCTTAATCGGTTATTTTTCCGTCATTTGTCTCGAAACAGATATCTTTTTTACTATCGCAAAAGTGTACGATACGTGATCATATATCCATGTTAAAAGAATGGTTAATATGGCTGTTATACCTTTGTTACCAAAAGAAGGAATCGCGCTTGCATTAGCAAACATGAGGATTGCAAGAGCGCATGGTATGAGTAGAAATATGGCTATTCCTACAACCTATCTTTGGTTTTATCAAAAAGTAAGAAATAAGGGGCCATGGGATTACAAGCAGGGACACCCTGAGTTAGCGAACTTTGGTAACTTCAATTATGGTTCGGCTGGCTATGCTGCCGGGATACCATCAGTAACGTTATTGATGGGGGCAGGATGGGCGCAGGAAAGAGCTAAAACCTCCAAAAAGAAATGGGGGCACTGGTATCAAAAACCGCCATATGGGGATGATCCTCACGATCAGTTTTGGATAAGTCAAGGGATTGAATATGCAAAGAAACACGGTTATTAAACGGCTTCATTATTTACTCACAACGATTTTATTGATCATTGTTTGCGGGTTTCTGACATATCAATATTATTTTAATGCACCTCCTCACGATAGCTTTGTCAGCAAACAGAAACTATCTGATACCGTCACACTGTACATAACAAAGTATGATGACGGAGGAGCTACGGTGTCGGATGTTTACCGCTTCTATTTAGATAAAGACAGCAGCGGGAACATTATGAAGGCCCTTAAAGAACGCTCGCCGTTCCTTGAAGCCAATACAAGCAATGTTACAGCTTCTGCTTATGGGAACACGGTAAATATAAAAATCACAGGTAAGGTTTATTCATTCACTAATTCGGATCTGTTCTATGCAGATGGTGTAGCGATCATGCCTGTAATTAACCTCATAGCAAATGGAATAAGAGATTAATTAGCATAAGGAGTTTTAGAAATGGCTGTACCAGTACACCTCTTTTTGAAAGACGATGGTGGAACAATGATCCGTGGCGGTTCTGATGTTGCAGACCGTGAAGGAAGCATAGAGCTTAGAGATCTGATCCATAACCTGAGCATTCCAACAGATGAGGCAACAGGTAAACTTACAGGTACAAGGCAACACTCAGCTTTCAGTTTAACAAAAGCAATTGATTCATCTTCACCCTATCTATACAAAGCAGTGGCTACAGGTCAAACGCTTCAAAGTGCTGAATTAAAGTTCTATCACATCAATGATGCTGGTCAGGAAGTGGAATACTTCAATATTCTTATGGAAGGTGTGAAAGTCATTTCAATAACTCCAGTTATGCATGATACAAGAGATTGTCCCGGTACTGGTCACCTGGAAAATGTATCTTTGCGATACGCAAAAATCACATGGAAAATCCTGGACGGAAATATTCAATACACTGATGCGTGGAATGAACGCCTTACAGCGTAGGCGTTATAAACGAGCAGCGCCGAAAGGCGCTGCAACAGTTTACGCTGATGCCCGAACCGCAGGGCGCAGCCGACTCACGCTAAACAACACCGATCCCGTTGAGGCGATGACGGCTATCCACAGCGCAAAATGCACGGCCCGGTCATGGTCTGATTCGGTCGTTGCAAGCAGCACGCCCACCGCGGCGGCGCCGAGACACTGGCCGAATGTCCTCACAATCGACAACACGCCGGAGGCATAGCTGGCATATTCCCGCGCCACGTTAGAGAGCATCTCCCGGTTATTGGGGCTCTGGAAGCAGCCAAACCCAATCCCGCAAACCAGACTGCGCAGGCAGATATTCCATGCGGATGGGCTGTCCGGCAACGTCGCCAGCAGGACCAATCCACCGACAAAAATCATCAGCCCGATTGTCGAGATCAGGGGCGCGGAAATCGTATCTGCCCAGCGCCCCGCGTGCGGCGCGATCAGCACGATGCCAATCGGCCACGGGGTGAACAGCAGCGCGGAGACCACCGGGCTGTAGCCATACACGCTCTGAAACAGAAACGGCAGCGCGACAAAGGTGATGCCCTGACTGATAAACGAGGCTAGCGAGGTCAGGGCTGCGAGGGTAAAGCGTCCGTTTTTGAACATGACGGGCGGCAGTATGGGACTTCGCGCGCGCCGAATCCGCCAGATAAAGGCGAGGGCGCTGACCAGCGCGAGCAGCCCCCAGCCCGTGGCCGCCTGGTTGATATTTTGCGTCACGTGCTGAAGGCTGTCGGCCAGCATGATTGCTGAACCTAACAGCACGGCGGAGAGCACGGCGCCCGGCGCGTCAAAGGGCGAGCGGTCAACGGCCGTTTCCCGCGGCAAGGCCCGCCACGCCAGCAGCAGGGCGACGCTGCCCGGAACAATGTTAATGGCGAACAGCCACTGCCAGCTCAGCGCGTCCAGTATGGTTCCGCCCAGCACGGGGGCAATCGCCGTGCTGGAGGCGATAAGCAGGGCGTGCAGCCCCAGAATTCGGCCAAGCAGTCGACCCGGAAAAACGGATCGCAGGATCGCCGGGGCGATACTCAGGGTGGCCGCGCCGCCGATGCCCTGCAGAATACGCATGCCGGTTAACATTTCCGGCGTCGCTGCCAGCGCGCAGCCGAGCGAGGTGAGCGTAAAGGTGGCAAGCCCAACAAGAAACACCGGGCGATAGCCCACGCGCGCCGCCAGCGCCGCGAAGATGGCTAACGTCATTGCCGCTGAAAGCAGGTAACCGTTGGAGAACCAGACCGCAACGTTTGCGGGTACCTGCATCGCCCTTGCCATGGAGGGCAGCGCGATGTTGATCATGGTGCCGTCAAAGACGCCCATCAGCGTGGTGGTCATGACGGCGGCCATGACCCGGGCGCGTTCATGACCGGGTAAGCCTTCATCGCCGGGCAGGTTTGAAAAAAACGTCATCGTCGTTACTCCGCATAAGAATAGTGATGACGAAACTATAAGCATGCGGTATACAGGGCGGAAGACGCATCAGTTGCATTTAATCGTTGCATATAACGCCTTATCTTAGGAGTCACTGTGTCCGATCCTGACTTTAACCTTCTGGTTGCGCTCGACGTTCTGCTGGCCGAAGCCAGCGTGGCGGGCGCGGCGCGACGTTTGAACCTCAGCACCTCCGCCATGAGCCGCACCCTGAGCAGGCTGCGGGAGGTGACCGGCGATCCTATTCTTGTGCGGGCCGGTCGCCATATGGTGCTGACGCCCTGGGGAGAAGCCACGCGGGACCGCGCCAGAACTGCCGTGCATGAGGCGAGGGCAGTGCTACAGCCCTCCACCGACGCGCTGAAGGTTGAAAGTCTCGAGCGGCTGTTCACCATCAGAGCCAACGACGGTTTTGTGGTGGCGTTTGGGCCACTGCTGATTGCGGCGGTGGCGAGCGTTGCCCCCGGGGTGTGCATCCGCTTCTCGCCGAAACCTGAAAAAACCTCGCGCTATTTGCGTGAGGGGCTGGTCGACCTGGAGATCGGCGTGCAAAGCAATATGGGGCCGGAAATACGGCTGCAACGGCTCTTTCAGGATCGGTTTGTTGGCGCGGTGCGTAAGGGACATCCGCTGTCATTACGGCCTGACGTCAGTCTTGACGATTATGTCGCGTGGGGTCATGTGGTGGCCTCACCGGACGGATCGCTACACGGGTTTGTCGATGACGCGCTGGCGGAACGGGGGATGAAACGCAAGGTCGCCAGCGTGGTGCCCGGATTTCCAACGGCGCTATCCGTGGCGCTGGCGTCCGATCTGATTGCCATGGTGCCGGCGCTGTACCTGCTCAATCAGCCGATGAACGAGCGCGTACACGTCTTTGAACTGCCGTTTAAAACCCGGACCATTACGGTGTCACAGATGTGGCATCCGCGCATGGAAAGGGACCCGGGACATCGATGGCTCAGGGAAAAAGTACTGGAAGTGTGTCGGGCCGTGCGCTGACGCTCAGGCCACTTTTCCCGGCACGATGAAGATGAAGCGCGTCGATGCCGCATCCGATTCCACGCGGACTTTTCCGTGGTGCGCCGAGACGATGGACTTCACGATGGCAAGCCCGATCCCGCTGCCTTCGCCTTTGCGCTGCCTTGACGGATCGACGCGATAGAAACGGTCAAACAGCTTTGGCAGATGCTCTTGCGGGATCGGCGTACCGGGATTTTCTATCATCAGTTCAACGTCGTTATCCTGTTCTCTGATGGAAACCGTCACCGCTTTTCCTGCTGGCGTATAGCGCAGGGCATTGGAGAGCAGATTATTCATTGCTCTCCGGAACATCTGCGGATCGCCTTCTATCAGGCAGGGCATCCCGTTAAATTTCAGCGTAACGTTGCGTTCTTCCGCCCAGGCTTCGAAGAAATCGAAGACTTTCATGACCTCCGCACTTAAATCAAACATCACCCGGTCAGGGACGAGCTGATTATTATCCGCCTGCGCCAGGAAAAGCATGTCGCTGACCATCCGGGTCATCCGGTTGTACTCTTCAAGGCTGGAGTACAGAACGTCTTCCAGCTCTTTCTGCGAGCGGTTCTGGCTCAGCGCGATTTCCGTTTGCGTCACCAGGTTGGTGATGGGGGTTCTGATTTCATGCGCGATATCGGCGGAAAAATTCGCCTGACGGGTAAAGACATCTTCAATCTTTTCGATCATATGGTTGAAGGAGATGACCAGCTGTTCCAGCTCAACGGGCACGCGGGACGGCTCCAGCCGCGCGTCGAGGTTTTCTGAAGTGATATTTTTAATGGCGTTGCTGACGTTACGCAGGGGCAAATGACCCTGACGAACCGCGATGCGAATGACAAGAATAATCAGCAGGCTGATCGCCGCGGCAATCGCCAGGAGATTCTTTTTCAGCGCCTCAAGGTAGTGCAGATGAAAATTGATGGAGAGCCCGATCAGCATCACGTAGCCCTGCGTTTTGCCCTGCAGCGTCGCCGTGCCTGAAGAGGCGATAATCCGGTACGTTTCCATTTTCATGTCGGACCCGGCGTGCATGTTTGCGGCAGGGTCTTCAACCGTCCAGAGAAACACATCCTGCGCGCGGCGGTGTTCGCTGAAGTCCGCCGCGTTCATCGCAGGGCGCAGTGCTGCCCCTTGCGCCGAGCTGAACAGGATATTGCCCTGCGGATCCAGGAGCAGGACGGCCACATTGCGGTAGCTGGCGATAGACTCTTTGATTTTACTGATTTTCTTTTGGTCAGGATCGACCGGAGACTGCAGGATGCGGTGCATCGCGGTGCTGATTTGCTGCAGGTCGCTGACATCCTGCTCGGCGAAGTGCTTTTCAACGGAATGCAGCATAAACCAGGTAAAGGCGAAAAAGGCCAGTATCGTGGAGAGACTGATAAAAAAGGTCAGCCGCAGGGCAAGCGAAAAAGGGCGCCCGGGAAGCTTAACGCGCATCCGGCACCTCCAGCATATAGCCTACGCCGCGCACCGTCTGGATCAGCTTAGGTTCAAAATCGTTATCGATTTTCGCGCGAAGCCGCTTTACCGCCACGTCAATTGCGTTTGTGTCGCTGTCAAAATTCATGTCCCACACCTGGGAGGCAATCAGGGAGCGGGGTAGCACCTCTCCCTGATGACGCAGGAAAAACTCCAGCAGGCTGAACTCTTTGCTGGTTAACGAGATGCGGCTTCCGGCCCGGCTTACCTTTCTCGACACGAGGTCAACCGTCAGGTCCGCCACCTGAAGCTGGCTTTCCGCGATCACCGTATTTCCGCGTCTCAACAGCGTCCTCACCCGGGCGAGTAGCTCGGCAAAAGCGAATGGCTTAATCAGATAGTCATCCGCGCCCAGCTCAAGCCCTTTAACCCGGTGTTCAATCGTGCCGAGAGCCGTGAGTAACAGGATGGGCATCCCTTTTCCCGCAGAGCGGAGCATGCGGACAATGTCCCAGCCGTTCACATCGGGCAGCATGATATCCAGAATCAGCAGATCGTATTCAGCGGTCATGGCGAGATGGTAGCCGTTCAGGCCATTATCCGCGTGGTCCACCACAAATCCTGCTTCAGTCAGCCCCTTACTCAGGTACTCACCGGTTTTCATTTCGTCTTCGACGATCAGTATTTTCATCGTGCTCCCCTGACTGGCTGCTGATGACATTCTAGTGAGCGTACCGCCGTTAACAATGACTTACGCTAAAAATGACAACATTGTCATTATCCTGTCACCCGTCAAACAGGATGCGTTGCGTAGAGTAGCCCTAAAACTACTCTGGACTTTATTTGAACCGTTATGTTCCTGTTAAAACGACTAAGCATCAGTACGGTATTTATTCTGGCAGGCTGCGTCTCGCTGGCCCCGGAGTACCAGCGGCCGGAGGCACCTGTCCCCCGGCAGTTTTCGCTCTCCCGTAACGGCCTGACGCCCGCGGCGGCAGGGTATCAGGATACCGGCTGGCGCAACTTTTTCGTCGCCCCTCAGGTTGCCGGGCTGATTACGGAGGCCCTGAAGAACAATCGCGATCTGAAAATGGCCGCCCTGAAGGTCGAAGAGGCCCGGGCGCAGTTCAACGTGACGGATGCGGATCGCTACCCTCAGCTGAATGCCTCCTCGGGCATCACGTACAGCGGCGGGCTGAAAAGTGACAAACCCACCGCGCAGCAGTACGACGCGGGCCTTGCGCTTAGCTATGAACTCGATTTCTTCGGCAAGCTAAAGAACATGAGCGAGGCCGACCGACAAAACTATTTCGCGAGCGAAGAGGCCCGTCGCACGGTGCATATCCTGCTCGTCTCTAACGTTTCCCAGAGCTATTTCAACCAGCAGCTGGCGTATAAACAGCTGCGTATCGCGCAGGATACGCTGAACAATTACCGGCAGTCTTATGCGTTCGTTGAGCAGCAGCTGGTGACGGGCAGTACGAACGTCCTGGCGCTGGAACAGGCCCGGGGACAGATCGAAAACACGCAGGCAGAGATTGCCAAAAGAGAGGGGGAGCTGGCGCAGGCCAATAACGCCCTGCAGCTGGTCCTCGGCACGTATCGCGCGCTGCCGGGTGACGGCGGCATGAACGCCAGCGACGTTGTGCCGGTAAAACTGCCTCCTCATCTTTCCTCCGAGATACTGCTGCAGCGCCCGGATATTATGGAGGCGGAGTATCAGCTTAAAGCGGCCGATGCGAATATCGGTGCGGCGCGCGCCGCCTTTTTCCCGTCTATTTCCCTGACCAGCGGGCTTTCAACGGGCAGCACGGAGTTGTCCAGCCTCTTTACGTCCGGGAGCGGGATGTGGAATTTTATTCCTAAAATAGACATTCCCATTTTTAATGCGGGCAGAAATAAGGCCAATCTGAAGCTGGCCGAAATTCGCCAGCAGCAGTCGGTGGTTAATTACGAGCAAAAAATTCAGTCCGCCTTTAAACAGGTTGCCGACGCGCTCGCGCTGCGGGACAGCATTAACCAGCAGCTTGCTGCACAACAGCGGTATCTGGATTCGCTCCGCATCACGCTTCAACGTGCCAGAGGGTTATATTCCAGCGGCGCGGTCAGCTATATCGAGGTGCTTGACGCGGAGCGTTCTCTTTTCTCTACCCAGCAAAATATTCTCGACCTTATTTATGCCCGGCAGGTTAATGAAATTAATCTCTTCACCGCGCTCGGCGGCGGTTGGGTCGAATAATCTTATTTAATTAAACAGGAAAATAACCATGCGCAATTCACTTAAGGCCGTTGTATTTGGTGCAAT
Source organism: Enterobacter sp. DNB-S2 (assembly GCF_019443845.1). Classification (NCBI taxonomy): domain Bacteria; kingdom Pseudomonadati; phylum Pseudomonadota; class Gammaproteobacteria; order Enterobacterales; family Enterobacteriaceae; genus Enterobacter; species Enterobacter sp. DNB-S2. The sequence continues at coordinate 2,941,730 of NZ_CP050520.1, read as the reverse complement.
CTCCATTGTGTTTTCTGCCGGCCTCCAGGCTGAGGTTCATCAGCACGAGATGATGAGTGCTGCCAGCGAAGGGACCTCAGAGCAGCTCATCACGGGAACCGGCATCGTGAAGGACATTGATCTCACGAATAAAAAAGTCACGATTTCCCATGAAGCGATCCCGGAAATTGGCTGGCCCGCGATGACCATGCGTTTTACCTTTATTCAGGCCGACGAGAGTATTAATGCCTTAAAAATCGGTAACCACGTGAATTTCTCGTTTGTTCAGCAGGGCAATCTCTCTTTACTCAAGAGCATTAAATAGCGAGACGCGGCATGGCCTCAGTAAAAATAAAATATGCCGCCGTGATAGCCAGCAGCCTTATTGCGGGAGGGCTGATATCGGTGACGGCATGGCAGGCGATTCATTCATCTGAAAAAACAGAAAATAGCGCACCAGAAAGAAAGGTGCTTTTCTGGTATGACCCAATGAAGCCAGACGTTAAATTCGATAAGCCCGGCAAATCGCCGTTTATGGATATGGATCTGGTACCGAAATATGCGGATGAAAACGCCAATAAAAGCAGTGCCGGTATCCGTATTGATCCGACGCAGGTTCAGAACCTGGGATTAAAAACGCAAAAGGTGACGCGCGGAACGCTGAATTATGCCCAGACGATCCCGGCCAACGTCAGCTATAACGACTATCAGTTTGTCATTGTGCAGGCGCGCGCGGAGGGCTTTGTGGAAAAAGTGTACCCGCTGACGACGGGCGATAAGGTGAAGAAAGGCACGCCGCTCGTTGATATAACCATTCCTGACTGGGTAGAGGCGCAGAGCGAGTTTCTGCTGTTATCCGGTACCGGCGGAACGCCGACGCAAATCAAAGGGGTTCTGGAACGGCTTCGGCTGGCGGGTATGCCGGATGAGGATATTCAGAGGCTGCGTGCGACCCGTACTATTCAGACCCGGTTTACCATCAGGGCGCCGATCGACGGAGCGATCACGGCCTTTGATCTGCGTACCGGCATGAATATTTCCAAAGATAAGGTGGTGGCGCAAATTCAGGGGATGGATCCGGTCTGGATCGGCGCGGCAGTGCCTGAATCCATTGCTTATCTGCTGAAAGAGACCTCGCAGTTTGCTGTTTCGATACCGGCTTATCCGGATAAATCCTTCCCGGTTGAAAAATGGAGTCTTCTGCCGAGCGCGGATCCAACCACCCGTACGCTGCAGGTGCGCCTGCAGGTCTCTAACAGGGATGAGCTGCTGAAACCAGGCATGAACGCGTACCTGAAGCTGAATACTCAAAGCCAGGAAATGCTGCTGATCCCTTCCCAGGCCGTTATCGATACCGGTAAAGAACAGCGCGTGATTACCGTCGATGCGGACGGGAATTTTGTACCTAAAAGGATCCACGTTCTGCATGAATCTCAGCAGCAGTCCGGCATTGGTAGCGGACTGGAGGAAGGGGAGTCGGTAGTGGTCAGCGGTCTGTTCCTGATTGACTCGGAGGCCAATATTACCGGCGCGCTGGAGCGCATGCGTCACGCTGAAGCCGCTGACGACGCGCATTCTGGCCATTAAGGAGACGATGATGATTGAATGGATTATCCGGCGGTCGGTCGCCAACCGTTTCCTGGTCATGATGGGGGCGCTGTTCCTCAGCGTCTGGGGCACATGGACGATTATTAACACGCCAGTCGATGCCTTGCCCGACCTCTCTGACGTTCAGGTGATTATCAAAACCAGCTATCCCGGCCAGGCCCCGCAGATTGTTGAAAACCAGGTCACCTATCCACTGACGACCACCATGCTGTCGGTTCCCGGCGCAAAGACCGTGCGCGGTTTTTCGCAGTTTGGCGATTCATACGTGTACGTTATTTTTGAAGACGGCACCGATTTGTACTGGGCCCGTTCGCGCGTGCTGGAGTATCTGAACCAGGTTCAGGGCAAGCTGCCTGCCGGCGTGAGCTCTGAAATCGGTCCTGATGCCACCGGCGTGGGCTGGATATTTGAGTATGCGCTGGTGGATCGCAGCGGAAAACACGATCTCGCAGAGTTGCGCTCGCTGCAGGACTGGTTCCTGAAATTTGAATTGAAAACCATCCCGAACGTGGCTGAAGTGGCCTCCGTCGGCGGCGTGGTAAAGCAGTATCAGATCCAGGTCAATCCGTTAAAGCTGGCTCAGTACGGCATTAGCCTGCCGGAGGTTAAGCAGGCCCTTGAGTCGTCTAACCAGGAGGCGGGGGGATCGTCAGTTGAAATGGCGGAAGCGGAGTATATGGTCCGGGCCAGCGGCTATCTGCAGACGATGGATGATTTCAATAACATTGTCCTGAAAGCCGGGGAGAACGGGGTACCGATTTATCTTCGCGATGTCGCCCGCGTACAAACGGGGCCGGAAATGCGCCGCGGCATTGCCGAATTAAACGGGCAGGGGGAAGTTGCGGGCGGCGTGGTGATCCTGCGTTCGGGCAAAAATGCGCGTGAAGTCATCACGGCGGTGAAAGATAAGCTGGAGACGCTGAAGGCCAGCCTGCCGGAAGGCGTTGAGATTGTGACTACCTACGATCGCAGCCAGCTCATCGATCGGGCAATCGACAACCTGAGTTCCAAGCTGCTCGAAGAGTTTATCGTGGTGGCCATCGTCTGTGCACTGTTCCTGTGGCACGTCCGCTCTGCGCTGGTCGCGATTATCTCTCTGCCGCTTGGCCTGTGTATTGCCTTTATCGTCATGCATTTCCAGGGGCTGAACGCCAACATTATGTCGCTGGGAGGCATTGCCATTGCCGTTGGCGCGATGGTGGATGCCGCCATCGTCATGATTGAAAACGCGCACAAACGGCTGGAGGAGTGGGATCTCCAGCATCCGGGAGAGCAGATTGATAACGCCACGCGCTGGAAGGTGATCACCAACGCCTCTGTCGAGGTTGGCCCCGCGCTGTTTATCAGCCTGCTGATTATCACCCTGTCCTTCATTCCCATCTTTACTCTTGAGGGGCAGGAAGGGCGGCTGTTTGGTCCGCTGGCTTTCACCAAAACGTACTCCATGGCGGGTGCGGCTGCGCTGGCTATAATCGTTATCCCCATCCTGATGGGGTTCTGGATCCGGGGTAAGATTCCCGCTGAGACCAGTAACCCGTTGAACAGGCTACTGATTAAAGCCTACCATCCGCTACTGATTAAGGTGCTACGCTGGCCAAAAACAACCCTGCTGGTTGCGGCCTTGTCCATCTTCACGGTGATCTGGCCTCTCAGCCAGGTGGGCGGCGAGTTCCTGCCGAAGATCAACGAAGGCGATCTGCTGTATATGCCGTCAACATTGCCGGGCGTTTCTCCGGCAGAAGCGGCCGCACTGTTGCAGACCACGGACAAGTTAATCAAAACCGTGCCAGAAGTGGCCTCCGTTTTTGGTAAAACGGGTAAGGCTGAGACCGCAACGGATTCCGCTCCGCTCGAAATGGTGGAAACCACCATCCAGCTCAAACCTGAGAATGAGTGGCGGCCCGGAATGACGATTGACAAGATTATTGACGAGCTCGACAAGACCGTTCGATTGCCCGGCCTGGCGAACCTCTGGGTTCCGCCTATTCGTAACCGCATCGATATGCTTTCGACCGGGATCAAAAGCCCCATCGGCATCAAGGTGTCGGGTACCGTTCTGTCGGATATCGACGCCACGGCGCAGAGCATCGAGGCGGTAGCCAAAACGGTGCCGGGCGTGGTGTCTGCCCTGGCTGAACGTCTGGAGGGCGGGCGCTACATTGACGTTGATATCAACCGGGAAAAAGCCTCGCGCTACGGGATGACGGTGGGCGATGTGCAGCTGTTCGTCTCATCAGCCATCGGCGGGGCGACGGTGGGAGAAACGGTGGAAGGCGTCGCCCGGTACCCGATTAATATCCGCTATCCCCAGGACTACCGGAACAGCCCGAACGCGTTGAAGCAAATGCCGATCCTGACGCCGATGAAACAGCAGATCACGCTGGGCGATATGGCGGATATCAACGTGGTTTCCGGCCCCACGATGCTGAAAACGGAGAATGCCCGGCCTGCGAGCTGGATTTATATTGATGCCCGCGGCAGGGATATGGTGTCGGTGGTGAACGACATTAAGACGGCCATCAGTCAGAACGTAAAGCTGAGGCCGGGTACCAGCGTGTCATTCTCCGGGCAGTTTGAGCTGCTCGAACACGCCAACAAGAAACTGAAGCTGATGGTGCCGATGACGGTGATGATCATCTTCATTCTGCTGTATCTGGCGTTCCGCCGCGTGGATGAAGCGCTGCTGATCCTGATGAGCCTGCCGTTCGCCCTGGTCGGGGGAATATGGTTCCTCTACTGGCAGGGCTTCCATATGTCTGTGGCAACCGGCACCGGCTTTATCGCTCTGGCCGGGGTGGCGGCAGAATTTGGCGTAGTCATGCTGATGTATTTGCGTCATGCCGTTGAGGCGCATCCGGCGTTGTCCCATCGGGACACGTTCACCGAACAGGGGCTTGATGACGCCCTTTACCATGGCGCCGTGCTGCGCGTGCGGCCAAAGGCCATGACCGTCGCGGTGATTATTGCCGGCCTGCTGCCCATTCTTTGGGGAACGGGGGCAGGGTCAGAGGTCATGAGTCGGATAGCGGCGCCGATGATTGGCGGGATGATCACGGCGCCGCTGTTATCGCTGTTTATTATTCCTGCGGCGTACAAGTTAATCTGGCTGCGCAGGTATAAAAAATCCTAAAAAAACCCGCCAGCGATGGCGGGTTTTTTACGGGATGAACGCTTAGCGCGCTGTTTTAGCACGCGTCTGGCTGAGAAGCTTGCGCCAGGCACGATTATGCAGAGTAAACAGCAGCATCTTATAGAAGGCGGTGGAAAGGATACAGCTGCCGCTAAGCAGTAGCATGCCGATACTCACTAGCGCCGCGGTCAGACTGACGCCCGGAGCTGCGCTACCGCTCAGCGCGACCAGCAGATAGGCTGCTGTTAATACCAGGCTTATCACCGCCAGCGTAAGGTGTAACCGCACGGCGCGCATGCTGCCTTTGCCAATCATAAACATCGTCACGCCGTTAAGGCCAGCGAACAGAAGGGCGATCAGGACAACCCATACGAATACGTGTTCCGCTGGCTGGTCGAGTCCGGCGAGTACGCCATACCCCAGCCACAGCTGAGGAATAGCGAAACTGACAATCACCCCGAGGGTACTGATCGCCGCTGGAATACCCATGGTGTGTAGACCTACAGGTTTGCCCATTTCGTCAGCCAACTCAGTTTTTAGCTGTTGCAGCTGTGTCGGGGAGGCATTGCTTATGCTGGTAGCCACCTCGTTACAGCGTTGCAGGCGGCGGTGAAAAACTTTAACCATTTGAATACTCAGCGTTTAGTTAGGCGAAAATGACTGCAACAGACCGACTACATAGCGCCCGGACTGGACGGTGTTTTGAGGATTGCGGATCGTCCCCGTGAGTGAACTGCCCACAAAGGCCGATGCGTTGTTCACGGCACTCATCAGCTCACGTTGCAGTGATTTTTGTAATGATTCGCTGGGGAAACGTTTCGGGTAGACGCCTGCGCGGATCGCTGCCTTCACGCCGGCGCTGGAAATACCTGGATTCTGCGCTTTGATGATCTCTTCCGTGATGCGCTTACGCTCAGCACGACTGAGGCTTTGGAACCAGGCGGTAACTTTACTTGAGGATGCCGCTTTCATCAGCTTGTACGTTTCTAAAGTACTTCGCAGTGCGGTTCCTGCCGCAGCCAGCGAAATGACATCTAAAACCGTCGTGGTAGCTACATACCAGTCCTGGCTGTCGAGCCAGGCAACATCGGAACCATGATCGTTATGAATAGCCAGCAGACGGCCCGCGCCAATCATGCATTGTGCGCCAGTTGCCAGCGTACCGGACAGGCTAATCGCGGCAATCACACCGGACCCGCCAGCGGTAAAAGGCACTGCCGCACCGGCACCAAACGCCATAACAAGCGTAACAAGCATCGCGCCACAGGCAAAACCGGTTGAAGTAATTTCCGTAGCAAGTGAGGGAGTCGTTAGCGTCGCCACCACAGCTTTTTCTGCACTAATTTCCTTAGCATCCGGAATTTTACTGATTACCACATGGCTGACGGTGCTCTGATTCACATCTGCAATGCGGCGTGAAGGGCGTACAAGCCAGCGTTGTTTGCCATCATCAAAAATGATGCCGACATTGTAAAAATTACGCGTGCAGTCGAGTTGGGCGGCCAGCTTTTTAAAATCGATATCAGTACCCGCCTGAAGGCCTAAGCTACGCGAGAGGTCATAACCGGGGAGGGTGGTGTCAGGCGACTGTTGACCGGGTAAGTTCATCAGAGAGCTCCTTCATTCCGTGAGGACAATTAGACAGCAAGGTAATTAATAAAAAGAATTTATGATTCGAACATTAAGACTTAGATAATAGCAGCGTTAACTCAGCGATCAAATCATAAAGATGTTCCTTAAAGGTCCAAGTCAGAGAGGGGTATCGACCCGTTACTAGTATTGTTAACGGAGCATGGTGCCAGACATCTCATCAACGAAATTGGTCATTTGATGGAGCATGTTCATGACGGGATGGTAGTCTGTATACACCTTCATTGAGTTTCGATGTCCATAACCAACTCCGATGTCCTTCATGAATTTTCCGCTGATGACTTACATTAAGGAAATTTCTCCGCGTCCAATCCTGTTCATTCATGGCGAAAAAGCGCATTTGCTTTACTTCTTCAGAACGGCTTATGAAGCGGCAAATCAGCCAAAAGAGCTGCTGATTGTTAAAGATGCCACGCATGTCGATTTATATGATCGTATGGATAAGATCCCGTTCGATAACATCACGGCATTCTTCAATAAATATCTTAATAAAAGATAACTTCCTCAGTAACCGATGCAGTGATCCAAAGGTTACTGCATTGATGTGAGAGGGAAGGCAGCTATGAGGGGGTTGACTGAACGGTTTATGGCTTATTCTCTGATGTCCATATTACATTTAACATAATATACATTATGCGCACCAACGAGGAGTCAGAAGAAATCTGGCATCTTATGGACACGTTGGGCCTGGATGCTGATGTCCTCTGATAGTGTCTTCTCACGTGCTGCTATCGTCACGCTGATCATCTCACAGTGCTTGGCTTACCGTTTTGCCCTGTTGATATAAGCCAGTAAACCATCAGCAAGAAAATCAAACACCGTTTTGCAGGCCTGACTGTGGCGTAAATCCTCATGCATCACCAGCCAGGTGTCCAGATGAAACGCAAAGAAATCAGGCATTATCCTCTGCAACGGCGGAGAAAAATCTGCCAGTTGAACCTGACACATACCGATACCGGCCCCTGCGCGTATAAGGTTTAATTGGGCAATATCACTGTCGGTCCGTACGGTAAACAGATCGCGGTTTAGCTGTGGGTATTGTTTATTTTGCGGGCGGGTGACTTTTTTGGTTCCCTCACAGGCAACAACTGGAATTCAAAACTGATCGCCTTTTTAGGTCATGAACCGCAGACCCCTCTTACCGAGGCCGTGCGTTCTACACTAGCGGGCCTGGGCTGTATTTAACATAACCTGCACGTTTAGAAAGGGTTGAAAAATGTCTGATATACTTCAGCTTTTGAAAACGCTGTCGTAAGCAAATGGAAAGAGGAAGAAAAATGCGAAGTCTCCTGACTAAAGGAATTTGTCTTGCGTTAGCGCTGTCGGCCGCCGGGACGGCTCAGGCCGCTAAGAAAGAGATCCATGACGACAAGCTCACCGGGATAACCATTTTCGCTCAAAAAGAGTCTCAGGGAAGCCAATGGGACAGTACAACGGGCGAAGCAAAATATATGGTTAGCTACAAGGTTACGCTTGATAACGCGTCGGGTAAAAGTATTGAGCCGGGCAAAGATAATAAAATGTGTTTCTTCCTGTTTGATAAAAACGGGAAAACATTTATGAGCACCGGCATTGAGCTTGAAATGTTGAAAAAATACAACCCGCGGGACAACAGAACCGGATTGGTCTATTTTTCCAGCTCAAACCCTGACGTTTTAAATATGCCATTTGTCCGCTTCGGCATCGGAAAAGACTGCATAAATTGATGACTGTCACATTGACACGTTATTTCGTATGGTCGCCCCACTCTCCTTCTATACTGGTTATTTCTCCATCTCATAAAGGAAGGAACCATGTTCGATCATGTGAAATTCGGCGTCAGTGATTATGAAAAAAGTAAAACCTTCTTCCTCCATGCGCTTAAGCCGCTTGGTGTAGAACTCATCGATGAGGGCACGCCAGACTACGGTGTCGAAATGAGTTCAGGCGATGTTTCGCTCTGTCTTTTTCAGACAAATGAAAAACCTGCCCTTTTGCATCTGGCGTTTGTAGCCAACACGCGCCAGCAGGTCGATGAATTTTACCATGCCGCCCTGCGCGCCGGCGGACGTGATAACGGCGGGCCGGGGGTGAGGTCATACGGTGAAAATTACTATGCCGCGTTTGTCATCTCGCCCGATGGCCACAATATTGAGGCTGTGTGCCATGCGCCGGAGGGCGCGTAGCACAAGGCTTTTTCAGTCACTCTCCGAGGTCAACACGACGGAGACCCCTTTTTCCAATACCGCGCGGATCCAGTCCCGATCGGTATTGTCTTCAACGACGATGGTGTTCACCGATGACACATCGCCAATCACAAACGAAGACGCTGTGTTGACCTTTTCCGGAGAAGCCAGGACGACCGTCTCCGCGGCTCTGCCGGAAAATGCACGTTTGATGCACGCTTCTTCGAAATCGCCGGTTGTCAGCCCCGCCTCAGGATGGATCCCGGTCACGCCCATAAAAAACAGATCTGCATGAATATTTTCGATGCCTTCGATCGCTGCAGCGCCGACCGCAACAATGGAGTGTTTATACAAGCGACCGCCGATCAGAATCACCTCGATGGACGGATGATCCACAAGCCCCAGGGCGATGCTAGGGCTGTGCGTAACCACCGTGATGCGCAGGTCTGGAGGGAAAAACGTAATCAGCTCCGAAGTTGTCGTGCCGCCGTCAACGATCACCACCTGCCCTGATGAAATCAGCTGTGCCCCTTTCCGGGCGACCCTCTTTTTTGCATCCATCTTCACGGATTGCCGTTCGGCAAAGGGAGCAATAGCAGAAGATGACGGCAGCGCGCCGCCGTGAACCCGCTGTAAACGCCCTTCTGCCGCCAGCTCGCGTAAATCACGCCGAATGGTGTCTTCAGAGACGTCAAAGAGCATGCTGAGTGCTTTTGACTGGACCTGACCTTCTGCGCCGAGCTTTTCGAGGATCAATTTTTTTCGCTGACTGGTGAGCATCATGAATTCCTGATGTTGCATGTTTTATCTTGAAAGTGCACGATAATGCTGTTTATGATAATTACTCTACGTAAGGAGGAACAAACGTGCAATCAAAACGTGCAGATGTGCGCATCATTGACAGTGAAACCCTGTCAGATAACTGGTACAACCTTAAAAAATACACCTTCGACCTGCAGCGCCGTGACGGCGAATGGCAAAGACAGCAACGGGAGGTCTACGACCGTGGCAACGGCGCGACTCTTCTTCTCTACAACCGTGAGGAAAAAACGGTGATCCTGACGCGCCAGTTCCGATTTCCCGTCTTTATCAACGGCCATGAGGACGATTTAATCGAAGCCGCGGCGGGACTGCTGGACAACATGGATCCCGAAAGCCGCATAAAAGCAGAAGCGGAAGAAGAGACAGGGTTTCAGGTTTCGAGCGTGCAGAAAATCTTTGAAGCCTATATGAGCCCGGGCTCCGTCACGGAAAAACTCTATTTTTATCTTGCCGAGTATCAGCCGAAAGACAGAACCGGCGCAGGCGGCGGGATCAAGGCTGAGGGAGAAGATATCGACGTGCTGGAAATGACGCTCGAAGAGGCATTACGCGGCATTGAAACAGGCAAGATTGTCGACGGTAAAACCATCATGCTGCTTTATCATATTGCTCTTAAAGGCATTATGTAGACTGCTGGTTAAAATCCTGATTTTGAATCTGGGTCGGTACGATTGTCCATTACTCAAATGTAAAGCGGAAAACCTCCTAAATTTTGCAGCCTACTATATTTAGTGAACTATTTCGGGATTTGACAAAATCTTCAAAAATTCGCCGAGTCATCTGCATTTACCATTAGAAATGCCACACGTTGGCCAGGCTACCAGTTGAGGTAGCCTGTCTTATCTGTTGGCTGGATTAAAATGCGACTCGCTACAGATAACGAAGCATATTATACTTGCTCCTCCACTCGAACAGGAGGCAAGCAACTCACGTGAAGGATACATATTACAACGACATAGCGATCAATACGCTAATTCAGAGTGAGCTGGACGCGTTTTTTGAGGATTTCAAAGGGATCGTCTTCGCCTACGCCATTATGAACAAGAAAGATCCTTCCCAGATGCGGATAATCAATAACAGCCCCGAGTGGTTTGATATCTACCTCGACAGGAAATATCAGTTCATTGACCCTGTTATCATTCGGGCTTTGCGCTGTGTTGAAGATTTTTTCTGGGAAAGTGATGTCATTCTGTCGGATGGTTATAACCTGACGCGCATTTTCAACGAAAGCGTCCAGTATGATATCTACCAGGGACAGACTTTTCCTCTGCATGACTATCTGAATAATCTTGTCGTCTTATCCGTCATCAGTCCTAAGCATTCTGGTATTGATATAGAAAAATATCGGCCACAATTTCTAAGCTTCCTTGTTCAACTGCATCAGAAGACACTCAATCTGTATAGCCAGCATCAACAGAAAAAGAATGTTTTTCTGTCGCCACGTGAGCGACAAATCCTTAAATGGGTCAGCGCCGGGAAAACCTACGCAGAAATTTCTGTTATTTTGTCTATTGCTGAACGCACCGTTAAGTTCCATATGGGAAATGTAATGAAAAAGCTCGGTGTGAATAATGCCAGACACGCAATAAAGCTTGGAACAGAACTACGTTTACTGGACGACTGAGCCTCAGCCACTGGTTATAAGTGGCGTAAATGCTCCAGCATTTCGCGAAGCCAGTGACTGGATTTATCTTTGCTAATAATGTCTTCAATAATGCTGATGCTGGCAGGCATATAAATATAGTAAATAACCTCCCCTTTTTCAGAAACACCGCGTTGAATAACTTCAACTTTCCAGTTCGCATGGCGAAATATGGCATACATACCGCGACTGGCGACTGCGTACATTCCATGGTATTTTTGCTTTATGCAATACATATTCATCGCAAGAAACAATGCCTTACTGGCGGGCACGCCCTGCAGACTTGCGGAGTCTCGCGTTTCTTTATCTAAAAATAAACGGCTAATTTCACAGCAGGGAACATCTGCCGGGAAAATAATGGCTTCGTCAAAATAATTGTGAAATATTTCGCTTATCATCGTCGGATGCGTCGAGTTAATGAATCGTGCGCCGCATAACAACTGTCCCTCATACATACCCAGCAAGTATGTCGTGTTTGGGTTGTCAAACCGATCCTTTTCCATATCTTCAACGCATTCAACTTTCCAGTCGAGTCGGTCCCGAAAGGTTTTTCTCCTGAGTCGGAAGAGTTCGCGGGCTAATGCTGACGGTAAATCATCGTAATCATGCAAAAAAAACTCAATAACAGAATTCATTGCTCTTATTCCTGATAATAACACCTGAAACTATTATCCCCTGTCTTTTAGGACAGCTTTCATTGTGCATGGTATTCCTTATACTTAAAAAGTACCCGGCCACTAAGTCCTCGTGAAACTCACCACTAAGTCCTCGTGAAACTCAGTGGCCAGGAGGTCAAAGACCTACGAAACACCAGGGATATATCCATTCATGATTATCTAATATTTATAGTTTCGGGTACAGAGCGTAAGAAGCACTTAGCCGATAAAATATTAAAAAACGATAATCATAAAATAATTACAATTAAAGTGTTGCCCCTTAAGTATTTAAGGGGTAATATTTCCTTTTTCTATTTTTTCTCCTATTATCTCTGTTCTTAATGCTGTGCTACTCTTGCAGAAGCATGCTAAACGGAGAATCAAAATGGCCGACTGGAATCCCTCTCTTTATCTGCAGTACGGCGCGGAAAGAACGCGTCCTGCCGCTGAACTGCTCGCCAGAATTCCTCTGGATGAGGTCTCCACCATCGCTGATTTAGGCTGCGGGCCGGGAAACAGCACCGCGCTGTTGAAGCATCGCTGGCCTTCGGCACGCGTTACCGGGGTCGACAACTCCCCTGCAATGCTCGAGGAAGCAAGAGCCGCATTGCCTGACTGCCATTTTGTTGAGGCCGATATCCGCCAGTACAAGCCTGGCCAACCGCTGAACCTGATTTATGCCAACGCTTCGCTGCAATGGGTTCCTGACCATTACGATCTCCTGCCTCATCTCGTTTCTTTACTCACGCTTAACGGCGTATTAGCAATCCAGATGCCTGACAACTGGCTTGAACCTACTCATGTGGCGATGCGCGAAGTGGCGCTGGAACAAGACTACCCTGACCGCGGCCGCGAACCTCTCCCGGGTGTGCATGCCTACTACGATATCTTGTCCGAGGCGGGCTGTGACGTGGATATCTGGCGGACAACCTATTTCCATAAAATGAGCTCGCACCAGGCCATTATTGACTGGGTAAGCGCCACCGGCTTGCGCCCGTGGCTCCAGGAACTGAACGAGAGCGAGCAGAAACGTTACCTGAAACGCTACCATGAACTGCTGGAAGAGCAGTATCCGCTCCAGGAAAATGGGCAGATACTGCTCGCTTTTCCGCGGCTGTTTATCGTGGCGCAACGCCAGCCCTGACGGGTTATGACCGGGCTTCTTTCAGCAGCTGCTGAATGACCTTTTCCTGTTGCGCATAATCTCCTTCGCCAAAGGCGGTATAGCGTAGCTGGCCTTTGGCATCGAAATAGTAATGCGCTGGCCAGTACTGGTTCCCGAAAGCGTTCCAGATTTGATAGTTATTATCAGTCACCACCCGGTACGGCAACTGCCATTTATTTACCGCGTTTTTCACCGAGGCGAGCGGTTTTTCCCAGGGATATTCCGGCGTGTGAACCCCAATCACGACCAGCCCCTGCGACTGATACTTCGTGGCCCAGTCCCGCACGTGCGGGAGCGTATGCTGACAGTTAATGCAATCCCAGGTCCAGAAATCAATCAAGACCACCTTCCCTCGCAAGGATTCAGACGTGACAGGGTCACCGTTAATCCACCCTGTCCCCCCGCTTAATGAAGGCAGCTGGCTGCTGGGCTCTGTCATCACGACCGGCTGGAGCTTCACCGGCGCGGCTGTGGGTTTCGCCAGCGTCAGGAGTGTTGTCTCCAGACGGTCCGCAACGCCGTTTGCTCCTGTCAGAAGCGAAGTCATTCCCGTCGCGTTAAATACGACAGCCGCCAGCATCGCCACGCCCGCCCCCTGCCGCAGCTTTTCCATCAGCGCCGATTTTGCTCTTAACGGCGCCATCAGCGTGCGGCCTCCTGAAACGAGCAGGCTCAGCATTAGCGCGCATCCGCTGCCGTAGGCCGCCAGCAGTGCGCCCGTCGTAATTGCCGAATTGCCCGCGATATTAATGCTGAAAATGGCGCCCAGTATGGGACCGGCGCAGGGAGACCAGAGCAGCCCCACCGCAAGCCCGGCCAGAAAAGCCGATGCCAGACCGCGCGTTTGCCCGCTTCGGGTGTTCAGGACATTTCCCGCGCTGACGGCCGGACCCGCAATACGCTGGGCGAATGACGGAAAAATTAAGGCCAGCGCGGCCGTGGCCAGAATAACGAGAGCGATCCAGCGCCCGACGATGGTTGCCTCTGCTATCCACTCGCTGGCGACGGTGACGGCCATCGCCACCAGGGTGAACATCACGATCATCCCCGCCAGCAGGGCCAGAATATGTCGTCGCTGTCCCTGAAAACCGGCGAAAAGGAGTGGGATAACCGGGAGCGTACATGGACTGAGCAGGCTTATCATCCCGCCCAGAAAAGCGATTACCAGAAACATAGACACCTCACAATACAAGTCCTGCGACGCTGCAGTGAGGCTATTTCATCGTGCGGATGTGTTCAGGATATGTGTAAAAACGCAGATTTTGTCTGGCTCTGTATCACCCGGGCCGGGAGATACAAAGCCGTACAATTAACGGCGCGGTAGCGTAATGGAGACATCCAGTCCGCCTCCGGCCCGGTTCGTCAGGTTGAGCTTTCCTTCCAGCTGAGCGGTGAGCTGCGCGGCAATCGCCAGTCCGAGTCCTGTTCCGCCGGTATCGCGGTTGCGCGATGTTTCCACCCGGTAAAACGGCTGTAATACCGCCTCAAGCTCGTCATCGGGTATTCCCGGTCCGCCGTCAGTGATATGAATCACCACCTCTTCGGAAGACGAATTATCAATGGCAATAACGGCATACCCACCGAACTTAAGGGCGTTATCCAGCAGGTTGGTCATCACCCGACGAAGCGCCTGCGGACGCGTAACGATCGGCAAGCGGGTATCGTTTGCCTGAAGCTGCACGTTTTTACCGATGTCCTGATAATCGCAGGCGATGCTGTTGACCCAGGCGTTCAGCTCCAGCTTCAGCGGGGTCTCTTCCAGGGATTCTGATGACCGGGCATACGCTATACCCTCGCGAACAAGACGCGTCATGCTATCGAGATCGTTCAGGAGCTTGTCGCGAAGTTCAGGTTCCCCTGCCATCTCGACGCGCAGCTTCATGCGGGTAATCGGCGTCTGAAGATCGTGAGAAATGGACGCCAGGATCTGCGCGCGCTCCCGGAGATAAGACTGAATGCGCGCCTGCATCGCGTTGAAGGCATGCGCTGCACGCTTCACCTCAAGCGGCCCTTTCTCCGTCATCGGCGTGCTGGCCGCCGGATCCAGCGAATCCACCGCGCGGGTAAATTGTGAAAAAGGCCGCACCACCTGCCGCACGGCAATCCAGCCGCACGCAGCCAGCAACAGCAGCTGCAGGATCAGCACTACGGGCAGCCAACTGGCGACCGGCGGCATGCGTGGGATCAGGTCAATGGTCAGCGGCGCGCCGTCGCGTAACGTCAGATGCGCCTGGATGTGTGAAACGGCACCGGGAACGGCGGTGAAGCTGAGCGGGTACTGTGTCGCAAGCGTCGCTTTTAAGGTTCGGATGGCGTCCTGCGAACGCTTATCCGTCGGCGCGTTGCCGGGCTCCCCCGGCCCCAGAATATAACGGTAGTTGCCCCGTTCGAGACGCGGAAGCCAGGCTGCGCGCTCGCTGGCCGGTAAGCGGTCTAAAATGGCGACGCTGGTTGCGACGTCGTTTTCCAGATTACCGAGCATCACCGTTCTGGCGCTGTGCATTCGTTCAATCATGACCAGCGTCAGGCTCAGGGCGTTGGCCAGCAGCAGGCCGGACAGCACGACGAGCAGCAAGCGGGCCAGCAGCGAGCGTGGCCAGAGCGTCATTCGTTAGCCTCTTTGATGGTGACCGGCATAGTAAAAACGTAGCCCTCGCTGCGCACGGTCTTGATATAGGCGGGCGTGCGGGCATCTTCATTCAGGCGCTGGCGGACCCGGCTAACCAGCAGATCGATAGAACGTTCAAACAGCTCGGCGTCTCGCCCCTGCGTCAGGTTGAGCAGCTGATCGCGGGTCAGCACCCGTTGAGGATGGTCAAGGAACACGCGCAGCAGGCGATACTCCGCCCCGCTGAGCGCGACGATCACCCCTTCCGGATCGATTAAGTGACGGGCAACGGTATCGAGCTGCCATTCACCGAACATCACCAGCCGCCCGGCTTCTGTCACCTGCAAATTGGGCGGCATCGTGCGAAAACGCCGTAAAATCGCTTTGATACGCGCCAGCAGTTCCCGGGCGACAAACGGCTTCACCACGTAGTCATCCGCGCCCATCTCCAGACCCAGGATCCTGTCCGTCTCCTCGTTGCGCGCCGTCAGCATCAGAATGGGCAGATCTTTGTATTTCCCGACGCGTAGCTCTCGACATAACGTAAGCCCGTCGTCGCCGGGCATCATGACATCCAGCACAACCAGGTCGATATGCTGTTTATCCAGCACGACGCGCATCTCTTTGCCGTTGGCCGCGCCCGTCGCGCGATAGCCAGACTTAACGAGATAATCGACAATCAGTTCACGAATATCCCTGTCGTCATCGACGACAAGGATATGATCAATATGCTCCACCGAAATCTCCAGACCGAAGGGTAACGTACTGAAAATAGCACATTTCAGAGCTTGTCCGCGTCAACGACGGCCTTGACGAAATCCTGCGGATCTTCCTGAGGCGGATTGTGCCCCACGTTTGCCCCGAAGGTGCGGTGCTCATATTTACCGGTAAATTTACCCGCGTAAGCCTGCGGAGCCGGATGCGGCGCACCGTTGTTCCCACCTTCGATGGTGATCGTTGGAACGGTGATATTCGGCAGCGTAGCGAGTTTTTGCTCGTAGCTATCGTATTTACGCTCGCCTTTTTCCAGCCCTAAACGCCAGCGATAGTTGCTGAGCGTCACCGCGACGTGATCCGGGTTATCGAGGGATTTGGCGCTGGCGTTGAAGACAGCATCGCTAAATTTCCAGTCAGGCGAGGCCTGAGACCAGATCAAACGGGCGAAGTCATGCGTGTTTTTGGCATAGCCTTCAGCACCGCGCGCGGTGGCGAAATAGAACTGATACCACCACTGCTGCTCCGCTTTTGGCGGCAGCGGCTGTTTGCCAATCTGCTGACTGCTGATGAGATACCCGCTCACCGACACCAGTGACTTAACGCGCTCTGGCCACAGCGCCGCAACGATATCCGCCGTACGAGCACCCCAGTCATATCCTGCAAATACCGCCTGCTTAATATTCAGGGCATCCATCAGGTTCACAATATCCTTCGCCATGGCTGAAGGCTGGCCGTTGCGCGGCGTTTTGGCAGACAGGAAGCGCGTGGTGCCGTAGCCGCGCAGAGAAGGCACAATCACCCGATAGCCTTTTGCCGCCAGCGCGGGCGCGACGTCAGCGTAGCTGTGAATATCGTAAGGCCAGCCGTGCAGTAAAATAACCGGCTGGCCGTTTTTCGGGCCGATGTCGACATAACCGACATTCAGATCGCCGGCGTTAATTTGCTGCGGATGATCAAAGGCTGCCGCGAAATTTGTGCCGGTGACTTCAGCCTGACAGGACATCACGGTGCCAAGAGAAACGGTCAGTGCGAGAGTTGAGTACGCGAGCTTGCTAAACATGTTGGTATCTCCGGTTGAGTACAGTTCACGGGGATATAACAACACGGCAATGTATAGCGGATATGTGCGAAAGCGGGTTTATTGCAAGCCTGTGTATGTACCAGCGATGCAGATACAGTGTGATACAAACCCAGGCCTTGTCACCTTAAAGGGTGATGCGATAGCGGACGTAATCGTCAGCTTGACCGTATTTGTCATAAAGTTTGCGCGCCGGGTTGTTCTCCCGGGTGACCCAGTACAGTTTTGACCACCCTTCGCGTTTGCCTTCCTCAATCAGAGCATCAATGAGCGCCTTACCGGCTCCCGCCCCGCGTTCGTCGGCATCAACAAACAGATCTTCCAGGTAGCAAACGGGGGCCGTTGACCAGGTTCCTTCGTGCAGAATGCACATCGCGAAACCGATGACCTTTTTATCCGTTTCTACCACGCGGCAAAACATCGAGGAATGCGCTGAGAGCGCCCTTTCCCATGTCGATGCGGTGACGGATTCCTCGAGGTAACAATCATAAAAATGGGTATAGCCATCCCACAGCGGTCGCCATTGGGAATAATCGTCTTCACGTAGAGGTCTTACCGTGACAGCCATGTGTTCCTCACATTACAAGTCGATCGCCATTTCAAAACAGCGTAAATCAGCCCCTGCCATACGCGAGTGATGATAGTTTTCGCGCAGCGTGACAAACCCCAGCTTCTGATAAAACGACTGGGCATTAGGGGTTGCATCCAGCCTCAGGCGGGTTATCCCCCGGCTACGGGCTTCATTTTTGAGCGCCTCGATAATTCGGGTCGCCATGCCTTTACCGAATGCCGCGGGCAAGGTGAATATCGCCTCCAGACAGTGGGTATCCAGATCCAGATAGCCGGTCGCCGCAACGTCGCCCGTTTCATCTTCCACCACGTAAAAAGGGTATTCAATGACCATCTGCCGATAGTGTTCGGGCATGAGATCCGGCGTCCAGCGCGCAATGACGTCGGCGTCGTAACTGGTTTTACAGCCGTGACGAATCGCCTGATTGCGAATATTCCAGAGTATTTCGGCTTCCTGTGGGTTGGCCCGTCTTAATGTCATGCTGACCTCTGCAATTGTTAGTAGTATGTGAAAAGAGCTCGCTGGGATAGAGTGCCGTAAAGATGAAAATACCAGAACGCAAACAAAAGCATAACGCTTAAATATGGAGATCCGCGGATGACGATACCGACGCTCACGACAGAACGCTTATTGCTAAAACCGCTGGTTGCCGAAGATGCGGCCCAGATACAAAAGCGTTATCCGCGCTGGGAGATCGTCCGCTATATGGTCTCTTCCGTGCCCTGGCCCTACCCGGATAACGGCGCGGAAAACTATGTCAACAACGTGGCGCTGCCGGATATGGCAAAAGGGATCGCCTGGTTCTGGAGCATCCGTCGTCGCGAGGTGCCGGATGAGTTGATGGGTATTATCTGTTTGTATGACGTCGAAGATAACAACCGTGGATTCTGGTTGGCCCCGGAGTTTCAGGGCCAGGGATACATGCGCGAGGCCAGCATTGCCGCGACGGATTACTGGTTCAATACGCTAAACAAACCCGTATTACGCGCCCCGAAAGCCACCGCCAACAGCCGCTCCCGGCGTATTTCAGACAGTAGCGGCATGCGGCTTATCAGGACGGAAAAGAAAGCCTACGTCAGCGGCATGCTGGATTCCGAACTGTGGGAGATCACCCGCGACGAGTGGAACGCCCGTCAGGTCAGCTGATAATACTTATCCGGCATCAGCCTTTCAGGAATGTTCTCTTCATCGTTCATCTGCAGCAGATCGCGTTCCATCATGTTGCAGATGGCGTCCAGCGGCAGATCGTTATCTTCTGTGCCGAACGGGTCTTCCAGCTCTTCTGCCAGGGTGTCCAGCGAGATAAAGGTGTAGGAGATCAGCGCCGAGACAAACGGCGTCATGTAGTGCAGATCTACAACCAGCGCGAACGGCAGCATGATGCAGAACAGATAGACCGTGCGGTGCAAAATCAGCGTATAGGCAAACGGCACCGGCGTAGTCGCAATGCGCTCGCAGCCGGAGAGGACGATGGACATATCGTTCAGACGGTTGTTAAGGCTGTGGAACAGGATGTCTGAAAGCTGCCCGTTACGCCGCCGCACGGCCAGCCACTCCCCCATGATCAGTAAAATGCGGTTCGCCGGCGAGTTGGCGCTCATCACGTGACGTAAATCGTCCGGAGCAAGATAGCGAGAGAGCTGTTCGGCGTTCAGGTCCCGGCGGAGGGTCATGCGCAGGCAGTTGGCAAAAGCTATCTGCAGGCGGACAAATTCCCCCAGGTGCTTATCGTCAGGCAAGGTGTTTTTCACCTCGCGAAACAGCGAGCGTGCCGCTATCATCAACTGCCCCCAAAGCAGGCGAGCCTCAACGTAGCGCGAATAACAGGCGTTGTTTCTGAAACCGAGAAAGATAGCGATCGCCACGCCGAGAATGCTAAATGGCGCCACGGTAAATTTGATGCCCAGCGAGGTATACCACGGCAGCATCAGGATAACGGCGATTGAAAGCAGGAAGTTCAGCAGCAGTCGGGTGTAAATTTTGGGAAGTACCGAGCCGTGCCAGACAAAAATCAGTTGTAGCCAGTGCTGTTTAGGACGAACAATCATAGTGAGTTTCAGGAAGGAAAAGAGCGTGGCTATTAAACGTGATCTCCCTCACGGTTGCAAGCATGTTAACGGGACATTGAATTTTATGACCTGCTTAGCGATAACCGCACGGTGCTGCATGCGGTTTTAAAAAAAGAGCATATAGTATGTTGTAACTAAAATAAGATGTAATTAAACCCGGCCGAAGCCGGGTAACGTCATTAGCAAAGGGGGTTCACCGCTGCGCGCATTCCCTTCAGGAGAATGGCGTCAAGATCCAGGGTCACCTGGTCGACAAGCCCGGTGTTCTGCGTGAGATCCTGTTCCCAGTGCTCGCTCACGCTCAGTACGGACTGCACCAGCTCACGGGTGCTCAACTGCTGGTCGCGATGCTGTGCCCACAGCTGCTGATAACGTTCCAGCCAGAATGCATCATCCTGCACCGGATAGTTCTCCCCGTTACGCTCCCCGCGGTAAAACGCTATCAGTGCAGCCAGCGCGAACGTCAGACGTGCAGGCAATTGTCCGCTTGCGTTCTGCCCTGCCAGCAGCTGCGGCAGGATGCGGGTGCGATATTTGGTCATACCGTTAAGCGCGATGGAAAGCAGCTGGTGTCTGATGTAAGGGTTGCGAAAACGCCCTGTTACCGCGCTGGCAAAAGATTCCAGCTCGTCACGCGGCAGATCGAGAACCGGAATGATCTCCTGATAAATCGCTTTTTCGACAAACGCGCAGATCTCTGCATCATTCATCGCCTCGCCTACCGTCTCTAACCCAGCCTGGAATGCCACCGGCACCAGCGCCGTATGCGCGCCGTTCAGGATAGCGACTTTGCGCTCTTTGTACGGCCTGATGTCGTTGACTATCAGCACATTCAATGGGTATTTATCCAGACGAAGTTCCTGAGCAAGGGATGCCGGCCCCTGGATAACGAACAGATAGAAATGTTCAGCCGTATCCAGGAAACCATCGTGATAACCCAGCTCAGCCTCCAGCGTGGCCGCTTCGTCGCGCGGATAACCGGTCACGATACGGTCAACCAGCGTCGAGCAGAAGCTGTTTGCCTCGTTAAGCCACTGGATAAAGGCGGCAGGCAGCGCCCACTCCCGGGCATAACGCAGGACAAGTTCACGCAGCGCATCACCGTTGTAGTCAATCAGCTCGCACGGAATGATGATCCAGCCTTTATCCGCTGCACCGTTGAAGTGGCTATAACGCTCAAACAGCAGTCGCGTCAGCTTCGCCGGGTAGCTCACCGCAGGGGCATCGGCGAATCGGTCACCCGCGTGGTAGCTGATACCCGCTTCGGTGGTGTTCGAGAAAACAAAGCGCATGTCCGGATTGTGCGCCAGTTTCAGGAACGCATCATACTGGCCGTAGACGTCGATCTCCCGGTTAACCGAGCGGATAAGACGGCTCTCACTCACCGCTTCACCCTGCCCGTTCAGGCCGCGAATGATAGTGGTATAGAGACCATCCTGAGTGTTCAGCGACGGCGGGAAGTCGCTCTGAATAGGACGGACGATAACCACACCGGCGTTAAGATCGGTATGTTCATTTAGCAGGTCAATTTGCCAGTCAACAAACGCACGCAGGAAGTTGCCTTCACCAAACTGAATAATGCGTTCCGGGTATTGAGCACCGGGAAAATCACGACGGTTGAGCGTGTTCACAAGAGGGTTCCTTTATGATTAGTCATACAGCCTGATAAGATTGGTCCGATAACTTATCAAAACTTAACGACCAGAAACCCTGTTTTGATCAATCCACAGCGTAGTTGTACAAAATAATCATAAGAACTTATAGAACACGGACGTGGCCGTCATGGCGCCGTCCGGCATCAGGGCATAGCGCGGGATCTCCCCCACCTTTTGCCAGCCGGCACGCTGGTAGAACGTCTCGGCGCCGCTGCCGGTGGAGGTATCGAGCACCAGAACCGAAATATCTCTGGCCCGGGCCTCCGCTTCAAGCGCTTCCATCAAGGCCATCGCGGCACCTTTGCGGCGGGCTTTCTCGTGAACCAGCAGCTTCGCCACATCGGCGCGATGCGGCTGGTTTTCCGGCTGGTCGACGATCAGCTGCACCGTACCGATGACGCCGTCCTGCGGGTCGACACAGGCCAGCACCAGACGCTCGTTGCGCCCTACGCTTTCAGCGATGCCGCGCCAGAACGAACGAGCCTTATCCAGACTAAAGGGAAGCATAAAGCTGACGGATGCCCCGCCGTTCACACAGTTTTCGAGGATCCCGGCCAGCGCATCAAGATGGGTGAGAATGTCGTCTCGGGTGAGGTTTTTGATTTGCAGTGAGGTATTCATTGTTTTTCCTTACGTTGAATACCGTCACTGTGCATTTAACATCTTCTTAACGCAAACGGATCGGACATACGCTTTTGTTATGTTACCGGGAGCGCTGTCGCTGCTGTTTCATGGCATACATCTTTTCATCGGCCTCTTTTAACCACTGCTGCAGGTCGTTGCCGTTATGATCGAATTCACTGAGCCCCCACGAGAAATGGAGCGACCAGGGATGTAGCTTGCGGGCGTTATAGTTTTCTACCTGCTCGGCAAGATACTGCATGGCAATCCAGGCGCCCTGCTCATCCGTATCCGCGAACAGCACGGCGAACTCGTCCCCGCCAAAACGAACCAGCAGATCCGCTTCGCGGAAAGAGGCGCGCATCAGCTGCGCCATCGCTTTCAGCGCCTTATCCCCCTCTTCATGCCCGAAGCGATCGTTAATTTCCTTAAAGCGATCCAAATCCAGCCAGCCGAGCGTGAGCGGCTCAGCGCGACGCCGGGCAACGGAAAGCGTGAACCGCACGAGCTGATTAAAGCCCCGACGGTTGAATAACCCGGTTAATTCATCCGTGGTCGCCGCGCTGATGGCAGCAAATTCGTCTTCCGCCAGCGCGCCAAGGTCCCCCAGCACGGCGAGGTCGGCGGCAGAAAACTCGCGGGGGGCGTAATCAATTAGGCACAGCGAGCCAACGCTTGCGCCGTCGCGCAGGCGCAGCGGGAAGCCCGCGTAAAAACGCACGCGAGGCTCACCGGCCACCAGTGGGTTATCCGCAAAGCGATCGTCCTGAAGCATATCCCCCACCACCAGCGGCGCTTCGGTGAGGATCGTATGCCCGCAAAATGAGATATTACGCGGAACGCTGCCGGGCGCCTGACCGTCAGCCGACTTCACGATTAGCGAATGCTCATCAATGAGATTGACCATCGCCAGCGGCACCTGGAAGAAGCGTTTTGCCAGACGCGTTAAGCGGTCAAACGCCGGGGAACTGTCGATCTCAAGCAGACCTGATTCTCGTAGCGAGTTGAGTCTGTCTGTTTCATTTTCAGGGGTTGCAGGTGCTTTCATAATGTCTCCTGACGTAAAGCGTTACTAAAAGCGTAGCTTAAACAGAGACATTGTCAGTGTTCTGACATCCTGTTAAGCCGCTTACTATTCACGTCAATGCCTTATGACGATTAACGCAGCTATGTTTCACTCCCGGAGGGCGCGGCAATCTGCTCGTCCGCCACCCGGGCGCTGGTACGGTTTCGACCCGCTTTTTTGGAACGATAGAGATGATCGTCCGCTTCGGCCATGAGCTTGTTGAAGACCTCGGTCAGCTGCCAGGACTCGGCCTTTCCGCTGCCGAGGCCAATGCTGACCGTCAGATAGAGCGTCTGGTGACGCCATGTAAAAGGATGGCCGGCAACGGTGGATCGGATACGTTCAGCCAGTTCAAAACCGTGCTGCGCGTCGCCTGAATTGACCACCACGGCGAACTCTTCCCCGCCCATGCGCGCCACCATGCCGTTTTCGCCAACCACCTGCTGAACCTGTCGGGCAAACGACGCCAGCACGCGGTCTCCGCACTCGTGGCCGTAGTTATCATTAATGCTTTTAAAGTAATCAATATCCAGCAGCATGACGGTCAGAAAACGCGTGTGCCGGTACGTCTCTTCATGCTTTAACGCCTCGTAAAGCCCGGAACGCGAGTAGACGTGCGTTAAAAAGTCATAATCCGCCCTCAGCGAAACCTGACGGATCAGGGAATTAATCGCCGCCATGCTGACGGAAACCATCACCGGGCAGATCGCCATCGTGGCGATCCCCAGCCGGGCTGAAAACATCATTGGCGTCGTAAACGGCGTCGCCACGGCAATATTAATGATCGAGTTGGCGACCAGAATGATTTCAGTGGCCCCCGTGATAAACGTCAGCAGACAGGTCGCAAGCAACGAGTAGCGAACCGCACACCAGATAAGCGCAGGCAGAGGAAACGAGAGGCTCCCCGCTCCGCCAATCACCACCGACGCGATCACCGAGACGATCAGCGCAATTACCGGCAGCAGCTGCTCCAGACGGAGCCTGAGTTCACGCCCGGGCATACGCAACGTGAGCATACAGGGCACAACAAGCACGCCGGTTGAGAACTGCTCGCTAAACCAGTCGGCAAATAGCGGCCAGAAAGTATGACTGTCAATCCCGACCGACCCTACCGCGCCGAGCAAGGCGCAAAGCAGCGCGGCAATCAGACAGTAGTTAAACAGGCGTAGCGCGTTAAGCGGATCGGGGGTTTTCTTCATCAGCCGCTTGTCGCGCTGAACCAGCACGGCGACGACGACGATAAAGATCATGTTTGACAGGTTGATCACCACGGAGGCCATACCCCAGTTGGTCGTAACCGCGTCGTACAACAGCATCGCGACATAACATACCGCGTAGTAATGCAGGCGATTCAGGTAAACATAGCGGGCGAATATCCCTGCCATGACGCCATTCAGCGGCCAGAACAGCGACAGGGCCTCAACGAGCCGTAATTCCGCGCCCACAAAATAGAATAAGGTGGTGAGGATGAAGATCGTCGCTGCATTTCGCAGCGGCGTATCAACCTGGAACGGCCTGAAAGCGGTAAGAGCAGAACGCATTAAATATCATTCCATATGAAAGCTTATGGCAATTATTGCGGTCGTCAGCATGATCGGGACTAACTTGGGATGCATCTATAACACAAATACCACGGGAGCATAACTCGTCAAATTTAGGCGTTCATCTGCAGCACCAGCCAGTGGTGGATGACGCTGACGATATAATTTTGTTGCGGCGCCGTGAGCGTTACGCCCTGTGGAATGTTATGCCATTTTGCCAGACAGCCCCGGCAACAGGTGGCGGTGGCATGCTGGGCGATAAACACCGGATGACCGCGCATGGGCGTCTGCTTACCGTCGTTTGCGGGGTGCGCGGGCGCAAGGCGCTTTTCGACAAAATCCGCGGCGTGCCGATCAATGGTTTCGGGGCCTTTGTCCCAGCAGTACTGTCGTTCCTTATCGCCCAGGCGAAAGCGCGAGCGAAATGTCGATCGCGCCAGGCGGGAAAAGAGAGGATCCAGATCGGACATCAGTATACGGAACGTCCCAGGCGCTGGGTCAGTTTCTCCAGAACCGCCACGCCGGCAAGCGAATTTCCCGTTTCATCCAGTTCCGGGCTCCAGACGGCTATCGCCATTTCATGCGGCACAATCGCCACGACCCCGCCGCCGACGCCCGATTTAGCCGGAAGCCCAACGCGCCAGGCAAACTCGCCGGCGTTTTGATACATCCCGCTCGTGGCCATCAGCGCGTTAACCTGCCGGGCCTGAAGCGGAGAAACCACCTCCTGATCGAGATGCGGCGCGTGCCCCTGGTGCGCAAGGAACAGGAACGTCTGGGCCAGCTCAACGCAGCTCATTTTCAGGGCGCAGTAATGGAAGTAGTTTTGCAGCACGGTCGCCACGTCGTTGTGGAAATTACCGAAGGATTTCATCAGCCACGCGATAGCCGCGTTACGGGCGGAGTGTTCAAACTCCGAGCGTGCCACCACCGCATCATAGGCAATATCGTCAACGCCCGAGAGCTGGCGAACAATCTCCAGCATTCGCTGGCGCGGTGCGCTGAGGCGACTTTGCAGCATATCGCAGACCACCAGCGCCCCGGCATTGATAAAGGGATTTCGCGGTTTACCCTGTTCAATCTCGAGCTGAAGCAGCGAGTTAAAAGGCTGGCCGGAAGGATCTTTACCGACACGCTGCCAGATCTCTTCTTCTTCATACTGGCGCATCGCCGCAACCAGACTAAGCACTTTCGAAATGGACTGAATGGAAAAACGCTCAGCCGCATCGCCTGCCTGGTATCGCTGTCCGTCAATGGTACAGATAGCAATCCCCAGCTTGTTCCCGCTCACCGAGGCAAGGGCCGGAATATAGTCGGCAACCTTCCCCTTTCCAATTAACGGACGAACCTGCGCCAGAATCTCGTCCAACATCTCATTATGGATGACCGCAGCCACACTTTGCTCCTTGCCCTCAGGCTAAAACGGGCTGCGAGTATAACAGAGGCTTATGTATTGCGTCAGGCGCTAAGACGAAAACGCGAAACGGCCTGCAATAAAAGATCGGATTGCTTTTGCAGCCGCTCAGAGGCATCCGAGGCGTCTAAGACCAGCAGGTCCGTCTGACGGGAGACCTGATTCAGCGCCTGAAGCTGGCGCGTCATCTGGTGAATACTGTCTCCCTGGCTGAGCGTGGCGGTTGAGATCTCATTAAGCAAACTGCTTAAATTGCCCACCAGGCCGGTGACCTGCTGCAGATTCTCTTCCATCAGGGTAACGGCGCGGGAACCGTCTTCAATGCCCTGCAGCGAGCGGTTAATAAGCTCCTGAATGGTCTGCGTCGAGTGGCTGCTTTTTCTGGCCAGAAGCCCGACTTCCCGGGCGACGACGGCAAAGCCGCGCCCCTGGTTTCCGGCATGGGCCGCCTCGATGGCGGCATTCAGCGCCAGGATGTTGGTCTGAAACGCCACGCTGTCGATCATCGCCACGATCCCGCGCATCTCAGAAGATCGGTCGACGATCGCCTGCATGGACGCATTCACGGTCGACATCATCCGGTCGCCGCCCACGGCCGCCTGACGCGCCTCATCGGCCCGCGAGCTGGCGAGCCTGGCATAGCCGGTATTCCCTTCCACATGGCTTTCCAGCGCCGCGATATGCGCCGTCACATCCTCAAGCTCTTTCGCCTGGCGCGCTGACTGCTGATACAGCTTCTGGTTACCCTGCACAAGGGAGTCAATGTTCTCCACCATCGTCGCGGTGGCATGGCTGACCTGCGTCACCAGCTGCTGCAGACCGTGCTGCATCGTCGCAATACTGTCGCTAAGCTGACCTATCTCCCGGTTAAAGCGCATGACGGTCGGCGGCGTGCCGGAGAGATCCCCTGCCGCCAGCCGGTTAATATGCGCAATCAACCGACGCAGCGGCGTAATCACCCATCTGGACATGCCGAACCAGACGACAACCGCGATGGCGAGCAGCAGCACCGGCGCAAACAGGAACAACGTTTGCAGGCCGGAGAGCTGCGCCATTAGGCTCTGACGCCCCTGCATGGCCTGCTTCTCGCTTGCCTGCTGATAGCGCGCATAGTTGTCGTTAAAATCAGACTGAAACGCCTGAGCCGGTACGGCAAAAAACGCGTCGATGGTGTTGGTCTTAATCAGACCTTCAGCCTGCTCGTTGATCGCGCCGTAAAAAAGCTGATAGCTGTTCACCAGGGCGTCGTCTTTCGGCGGATTCAGCGCCAGCCAGGCCTTCCACGCCTGCTGAGAAACCGCCAGCGCCTTTTGCGCATCGTCCATCAGGCTGTGCCAGCTCCCGTCGGAGCCGGTCTCTTTATCCTGCATAAACCAGACGCCGGAGCGGTTAAGCAGGTCGCTTGCCGCCAGCAGGGAAACGCGGGCCAGATCCAGCTTGCTCTGCTGCTGCCAGGCCAGCAGGTTTTGCTGCTCGTTGCGCTGGGCGTCGTTCAGGGAGGCGTTAAGCAGGAATGAGGAGGAGAGCTGCAGCGCGGAGAAAAGGCCAATAATGCAAAAGATACCCGTCAGCAGGCCAAAGTGACGAGGGGTGAGACGCTGCGCAATACGACAAAAAATTTGCGTTAGGTTCATAATTATCTTCATTAACAATGCGTTAGACGCGAGCGAGTCTACGAAATGAAAATGACAGAACCATTGCAGATAAATGACAACGGCCCTCGTGGTGAGGGCCGAAATCACAGGCGGGCAATAAATTACACGCGATCCTTCCAGACCGTCTGCACGTTGCAGAACTCGTGCAAACCAAAGTGGGAAAGCTCGCGGCCAAAGCCGCTTTTCTTCACGCCGCCGAAAGCCACGCGCGCGTCGCTGGCGCTAAAGCCGTTGATAAACACCCCGCCGCACTCCAGTTCGCGGGAGAATTTATCCGCAAGCGCCGCGTCAGCGGTAAAGACGGTGGCGGACAGGCCAAAGTCGCTGTCGTTGGCAAGCGTCAGGGCGTGCGCCGCGTCTTTCGCAACAGTAATGGCCGCGACCGGACCAAACAGTTCCTGGCGGAACGCCGTCATCGACGGGGTGACGTTGGCCAGCACGGTTGGCGCGTAGTAATTGCCCTCTCCGCTGATTTTCTCTCCGCCCAGCAGCAGCGTTGCCCCTTCGGCCAGGGTGGCCTGCACCTGCTGATGCAACTCATCGCGCAGGTCATAACGCGCCATCGGGCCCAGGTAGTTCTCTTCTGCTTCCGGCGCGCCCATCTTTAACGCGGCGACGGCGTCGACGAAGCGGCGGGTAAAGGTATCCGCA
Organism: Enterobacter sp. DNB-S2; assembly: GCF_019443845.1. Lineage (NCBI taxonomy): Bacteria > Pseudomonadati > Pseudomonadota > Gammaproteobacteria > Enterobacterales > Enterobacteriaceae > Enterobacter > Enterobacter sp. DNB-S2. The sequence continues at coordinate 2,913,267 of NZ_CP050520.1, read as the reverse complement.
ATCCCCTCTTCCACAATGAAGCGTTTGGCCGCCGCGCACACCTGCCCGGTATTCTGGTAGCGCCCCGCCACCGCCGCCTTCACGGCGAGATCCAGGTCGGCATCGTTAAGTACGATAAACGGGTCGGAGCCGCCCAGCTCAAGAACGCATTTTTTCAGCGCGGCTCCTGCCTGCGCGCCAATGGCCGCACCGGCACGCACGCTGCCGGTGACGGTCACGGCCGCAATACGGCGATCGTTAATCGCCAGGCTTACGCCGTCATTGGTGGCGTTAACCCAGCCGAATACGCCTTCAGGGAAACCGGCATCCGCAAAGATCTGCCCAATAAGTTCCGCAGAGCCGAGCACGTTTGGCGCATGCTTAAGCAGATAGCTGTTACCTGCCAGCAGAATGGGCACCGCGCCGCGCAGCACCTGCCAGAGCGGGAAGTTCCATGGCATTACCGCGAGAATCGGTCCCAGAGGACGGTATTCAATAACCGCGTTGTGGTTTTCCACCAGCGTAGGCTCCGCACGCAGCATCGCCGGGCCGTGCCCGGCATACCAGTCGCACAGAGCTGCTGATTTTGCCACTTCCGCCCGCGCCTGCAGGATGGGTTTCCCCATTTCACGGGAGATCGTCTGCGCCATCTCTTCCGCGCGGTTTCGCAGCGCGGCGCCGAGATCCAGGAGCTTCTGCGCCCGGTGGGACACACTTTCGCGTCGCCACTGGCGATACCCCGCGTCAGACTGAGCAATCGCGCGTTCAACCTCTTCCGGTGTCGCCCAGGGATACGCAGCGAGGGTTTCTCCCGTTGCCGGGTTAACGGACAGGGCATGTGTAGCAGATGAATATTTCATGATGTTCTCCACGCATTTCGGTTGATTCATTGTGGCTCACTCTGCTATTTCTTAAAAATGAATAATACTAACCACCTTATTCACGAAACGAGAATGCTATGGACCTAACCCAGCTTGAAATGTTTAACGCCGTTGCGCTGACGGGCAGCATCACCCAGGCGGCGCAGAAGGTGCATCGCGTGCCGTCTAACCTAACGACCCGCATCCGCCAGCTGGAAGCCGATCTTGGCGTTGAGCTGTTTATTCGTGAGAACCAGCGTTTGCGCCTATCTCCCGCCGGACATAACTTCCTGCGCTACAGCAGGCAGATCCTCGCCCTGGTGGATGAAGCGCGCATGGTCGTCGCGGGTGATGAGCCGCAGGGGCTATTTGCCCTCGGCGCGCTGGAAAGCACCGCCGCGGTGCGCATTCCCGAAACGCTGGCGCAGTTTAACCAGCGCTATCCGCGCATCCAGTTTGCCCTTTCTACCGGGCCATCCGGGACGATGATTGATGGCGTGCTGGAGGGAACCCTCAGCGCCGCCTTTGTCGACGGGCCGCTGTCGCACCCGGAGCTGGAGGGGATGCCGGTCTACCGGGAAGAGATGATGCTGGTCACGCCTGCCGGGCACGCCGAGGTCGCCCGCGCCACGCAGGTTAGCGGCAGCGACGTTTACGCTTTTCGCGCGAACTGCTCGTACCGTCGACATCTGGAAAGCTGGTTTCATGCGGACAGAGCCACGCCCGGCCGCATTCATGAGATGGAGTCCTATCACGGCATGCTCGCCTGCGTCATTGCGGGCGCGGGCATCGCGCTGATGCCGCGCTCGATGCTGGAGAGTATGCCGGGACATCATCAGGTTGAAGCCTGGCCGCTGGCGGAAAACTGGCGCTGGCTTACAACCTGGCTGGTGTGGCGGCGCGGAGCGATGACCCGCCAGCTGGAAGCTTTTATAGCGCTGCTAAACGAACGTCTTCAACCAGCGCCTTCTCCATAAACAGGCTGAGCGGATCGTCAGCGTACGGGGCAAACGCCGGACGCAAATCGTACCCGCACTGCTCGTACAGGCGAACCGCGGCGCGCTGTTTGATGCCCGTCTCCAGCCTTACCGTGTGGCAATGGCGGCTCAGGGCTTCATCTTCCAGGGCGGCCAGCAGCGTCTCGCCGAGATGCTGCCCGCGATGGGCCGGATCGATATAGACCCGCTTCATCTCCCCCGTTCCGTCGCCGTTGAGCACGATGGCTCCGCAGCCTACGGCGTGCAGCTGCTGGTCACGAATGACCATCAGGATCAGCGAGGCTTCCGGCAGCGCGGACAGGTCGAGCAGATGATTGCTTTCGGCGGGATAGAGTTCGCTCTGATAGCGGTCAAGCGCCGCGATCAGGTTGAGAATGTCCGGATGACGTGCAGATTCAGAGGTAATGGAATACATGGCAGGCTCCTTGCTGTTTTTATATCAACATAGCTCAGGCCTGCCGGGGTGGTTCATAGTATTAACTTATAGCGCGTCACTCAGCTAGCGCAGGAAAATTCGCCCTTTCAGATACAGCGTAGCCTGGCCGCCAATCAGCACGCGGTCGCCCTTCAGCTCGCAGCGCAGATCCCCGCCACGGTATGACACCTGGCGGGCATTGAGTGACGTTTTGCCCAGCTTTTCGCTCCAGTAAGGGATCAGCATGCTATGGGCGGATCCGGTGACCGGATCCTCCGGCACCCCTTCGCCAGGGCAGAAGAAGCGGCTGACGAAGTCATATTCTTCTCCCGGCGCCGTCACGCAGACCATTTTATCCAGCGGAAGCATGGCCCCAATATCCGGCGTTAACGCTTCCACCTGCTGCTGGCTCTCCAGCACCACCATGTAATCGCGTCCGACGCGCACCTCTTTCGCCTCCGTGATGCCCAGCGCGCTAAACAGCACCTCAGGTGGGTTTTCGACGACTTCCGTCGACCACGCGGGGAAGTTCAGCGTCAGCCAGTCGCCGCTGCGCTTGACGGTCAGCTCGCCCACGAAGCGCGTGGTGAAGGTGATTTCGGTATGCGGATAATCAAGGTATTCGAAAATGACGTGCGATGCGGCAAGCGTAGCGTGACCGCACAGGTTAATTTCATCCAGCGTGGTGAACCAGCGCAGCTCAAACCCGCCGTCGGTGCGCACGAAAAAGGCGGTCTCAGACTGGTTATGCTGTTGCGCCATTTTGAGCAGCGTTTCGTCCGGCAGCCACTCTTCCAGAGGACATACCGCTGCGGCGTTGCCGCCAAAGGTTTTATCGCTGAAGGCATCAACCAGATAAAAATCAATTTCCTGCATTGTCTCTTCCTCTCTTGTTATGGGTTTTTAGCGCAGAAAAACTGTGCCTTTCAGATAAAGCGTGGCCTGCCCGCTCATCAGCACGCGCGAACCTTTCAGCTCACAGCGCACATCGCCGCCGCGCGCTGAAACCTGACGGGCGAACATCGTGGTTTTGCCCAGCTTTTCACTCCAGTAGGGGATCAGCATGGTGTGCGCGGAGCCGGTGACCGGATCTTCCGGGACGGAAACGCCCGGTGAGAAAAAGCGGCTGAAAAAATCATATTCCCCCTCACCGCGCGCCGTAACGCTCACCTTATGCTCGCCCGGCGTCATCGCCGAGAAGCGTGGCGCAAGCGCTTCAACCTGCTGGCGATTTTCCAGAACGATCAGCCATGCGCGCCCTTTACGGGCTTCAACGTAGCGGCTGATACCCAGCGCCGAGAGCATCTCCGGCGGGGGTGTCTCTTCATGGGTTGGACATGCCGGGAAGTCCAGCGTCATCCACTCCCCCTCCCGGCTGACGGTGAGGCGGCCAGAGGCGGTTTCAAAGTGGATCCGCGAATCCGGGTAATCCAGCTCGGTAAACAGCACGTGCGCGGCCGCCAGCGTAGCGTGGCCGCAGAGATTGACTTCGGTAAGCGTGGTAAACCAGCGTAGCTCAATGCCCCCTTTACTGCAGACGAAAAAAGCCGTTTCCGACTGATTATGCTGCTGCGCCATTTTCAGCAAGGTCTCATCGGGTAACCATTCCTTGAGCGGGCAAACGGCGGCCGGATTGCCGCCAAACGAGGTGTCGCTGAACGCATCTACCAGATAAAAATCAATCTCCTGCATTGTCTTACCGCCTGTTTTTATTGTGTTGTTCTTTTATATTCAATGAAAACGGCGTTCCCGGCTACCGCTTTCATAAGGTAAATATTGAGATCTGCGTCACATAATGGTTGAGTTTTCGCCGTTCGACGTTTTAAGATCGTCTCCTCTTCTTTTCAGCAACGAATCTCCGACATCCCTATGACAACGAACACAGTTTCCCGCAGGGTTGCGTGGCTACGCGTGGTCACGCTGGCCATCGCCGCGTTTATTTTTAACACCACAGAATTTGTTCCGGTTGGGCTGTTGTCTGACATCGCTGAAAGTTTCCAGATGGAAACGGCCCAGGTGGGCATTATGTTGACCATCTACGCCTGGGTAGTGGCGCTGATGTCCTTGCCGTTTATGCTGCTGACCAGCCAGATGGAGCGGCGCAGGCTGCTGATCAGCCTGTTTGTGCTGTTCATCGCCAGCCATGTTCTGTCGTTTATGGCGTGGAATTTTACGGTGCTGGTCATTAGCCGCATCGGCATTGCCTTTGCCCATGCGGTGTTCTGGTCGATCACCGCGTCGCTGGCTATTCGACTCGCGCCAGCGGGTAAACGCGCCCAGGCGCTGAGCCTGATTGCCACCGGTACCGCACTGGCGATGGTGCTGGGTCTGCCGATTGGCCGCATCGTAGGGCAATACTTCGGCTGGCGTACGACGTTCTTCGCCATTGGTATGGGCGCGCTGGTTACGCTGGTATGCCTGATTAAGCTGCTCCCCGCGCTGCCGAGCGAGCATTCCGGCTCGCTGAAAAGCCTGCCGCTGCTGATGCGTCGCCCGGCGCTGCTGGGTATCTACCTGCTTACCGTTATTGTGGTGACGGCCCATTACACGGCATACAGCTACATTGAACCCTTTGTTCAGGTGGTGGCGGGCTTTAGCGCCAACTTTGCCACCGTCCTGCTGTTGATCCTCGGCGGAGCGGGCATTATTGGCAGCGTGCTGTTCGGTAAGCTGGGTAACCGGCATGCGTCAACGCTGGTGAGCTGCGCTATCGGTCTGCTGCTGGCCTGCCTGCTGCTGCTGATGCCTGCCGCAGGCAGTGAAAGCCATCTGGCGATCCTCAGCCTGTTCTGGGGCGTGGCGATCATGATTATTGGTCTGGGCATGCAGGTGAAGGTCCTGGCCCTGGCGCCGGATGCAACGGACGTCGCCATGTCGCTTTTCTCAGGGATTTTCAATCTGGGGATTGGCGCGGGCGCGCTGGTGGGAAATCAGGTAATACTGCACGTATCGATGTCGGCGATTGGCTATCTGGGCGCCATTCCGGCCCTGATGGCGCTGGTCTGGTCAGTACTCATCTTCCGTAAATGGCCGGTGGCGCTGGAGGAACAGGGTCAGCACGGGTAAGCCTTCTTGCCGGGCGGCGGCTTCGCCTTACCCGGCAATCACATCAATGATAGGTCTTAATAATTTCCAGCACGCCGTTAATAATAAACTGCACGCCCATACAGACCAGCAGGAAGCCCATCAGACGGGAAATCGCCTCGATACCGCCCTTGCCTACCCAGCGCATAATGGCCCCAGAACTGCGCAGCGACGCCCACACGATAACCCCGATAATCGCAAAAATCAGCGGTGGCGCAACCGTCAGCACCCAGTCCGGGAAGGTTGCGCTGTCACGCACCGTTGAGGCGGAGCTGATGATCATCGCGATCGTACCCGGCCCCGCCGTGCTCGGCATGGCAATCGGCACAAAGGCGATATTGGCACTCGGCTCGGTTTCCAGCTCTTCCGATTTGCTGGCCGCTTCCGGCGACTCATGCGCTTTTTGCGCCGGGAACAGCATGCGGAAACCGATAAAGGCCACAATCAGCCCCCCGGCGATACGCAGGCCGGGGATGGAAATCCCGAAGGTGTTCATCACCACCTGTCCGGCGTAGTAAGCCACCATCATGATGGCAAACACATACACCGAGGCCATCATCGACTGATGGTTGCGCTCGGCGCTGTTCATATTCCCTGCCAGCCCGAGGAACAGCGCCACCGTCGTTAACGGGTTAGCCAACGGCAGCAAGACCACCAGCCCAAGGCTGATTGCTTTTATTAAATCCAACATAGTGCGTTGTCGTCCTTATCCATATTTAACACAGCAATTATAGGGTGAAAGTGTGACATTGAGCCATGGGTGCAACGCAACGATTATTTCCGTCCTGGAAAGATAACTGACAGTTATCTATATGATTTGAAAGACCTCAAAAAAAGTTCATGAAACGTTTTAGCAATTCGTGGCATCGGCTGACTCATTCAGTTGACTTATACTTGCCTGAGCAATAATATCTGCCGTGACTAACTACTTGCCAGGGCAACCATTGTGAAAAGCACCAGTGATATCTTTAACGACGTTGTTCCGCTGGGTCGTCTTATTCATATGGTAAATCAGAAAAAAGATCGCCTGCTCAACGACTATCTGTCACCGCTGGATATCACCGCAACACAGTTCAAAGTGCTGTGTTCCATTCGCTGCGAAGTGTGTATTACACCGGTTGAGCTTAAAAAGGTGCTCTCTGTCGATCTGGGCGCGTTAACCCGCATGCTGGATCGTCTCGTCTGCAAAGGATGGATAGAACGAAGCCCTAACCCGAATGACAAACGCGGCGTACTGGTAAAGCTGACCAGCGATGGCGCGGCCATGTGCGAGCAATGTCATCAATTAGTAGGACAAACACTGCATCAGGAACTAACAAAAAACTTAACGGCAGATGAAGTGGCAACCCTTGAGCTTCTGCTCAAAAAAATACTGCCGTAAACAGAAAAAGAGGTATGACGATGTCCAGACGCAATACTGACGCTATCACCATTCATAGCATTTTGGACTGGATCGAAGATAACCTGGAATCGCCGCTCTCCCTTGAAAAAGTGTCAGAGCGTTCAGGTTACTCCAAATGGCACCTGCAACGGATGTTCAAAAAAGAGACCGGTCATTCATTAGGTCAATACATTCGCAGCCGCAAGCTGACGGAAATTGCCCAGAAACTGAAAGAAAGCAATGAGCCGATCCTTTATCTGGCGGAGCGTTACGGATTTGAATCGCAACAGACCCTGACGCGTACGTTCAAGAACTATTTTGACGTGCCGCCTCATAAGTATCGAATCACCAGCGTGCCGGGCGAATCCCGATACCTGTATCCGTTAAAACACTGTAGTTAATCATCGCCTGTAACAGACGTAACCGAGGAAATCATGAAAGTTACCGCCTCCGCCGCCCTCGCCTTGCTGGTGCTGTTCTCCAGCCAGACCTTCGCGGAGCAAACCCCTCGTGCAACGCAGCAAAATAATCCTGATACGATGATTTTGCCGTCAGCACATGACCAGTCGCCTTATGATTTCAACCATATGGGTGCTGGTAGCGACAAATCCGACGAATTAGGCGTGCCTTATTATAATCAGCACGGCCTCTGATTCGTTTTTGCCCCGCAGACGCGGGGCTTTTTTTATGCCTTTTCGCTTACCCGCGTCGCCCGACGAACCCGCAGACCAAACACGTTAATGTACAGCCCGGCCATGATCAGCACGGCGCCAAACAGCTGTAGCGCGCTCAGCGTTTCATCCAGCAAGAGTGCCGCACTGGCAAGCCCCACTACCGGCACCAGCAGGGATAACGGCGCCACGCGCCAGGTTTCATAACGCCCCAGCAGCGATCCCCAAATCCCGTAGCCCACAATGGTGGCGACAAAGGCCAGATAGACAAGAGAAAGGATTGTGGTCAGATCGATCTCGACCAGACTGTTCAGCATTACATCCGGACCATCCAGAATAAACGACGCCGCCAGAAACGGGATTATCGGGATCAGCGCGCTCCAGACAACCAGGGACATCACCGCCGGGCGCGCCTCGTGCTGCATAATCAGCTTGTTGAAGATATTCCCGCAGGCCCAGCTCAGCCCCGCCGCCAGCGTCAGCATAAAGCCGAGCAGCGCCACATCCTGGCCGTTCAGGCTGGCTTCAATAAGCACCAGCACGCCAAACACCGCCAGCGTAATGCCCGCCAGCTGTTTTCCCTGTAAACGTTCGCCAAACACGAAGGCGCCGAGAATAATGGTAAAGAACGCCTGCGCCTGCAGCACCAGCGAGGCCAGACCGGCCGGCATCCCGAACTTGATGGCGCAGAAGAGAAACGCGAACTGGCCAAAGCTGATGGTCAGACCGTAGCCCAGCAGCAGTTTAAAGGGGATCTTTGGACGCGCCACAAAGAAGATGGCCGGGAATGCGACCAGCAGAAAACGCAAACCGGCCAGCATCAGCGGCGGCATGTTGTGCAACCCCAGCTTGATGACCACAAAATTGAGCCCCCATACTACGACCACCAGCAACGCCAGCAGCCCGTCTTTACGCGTCATACCCTGCCCCTGAATTATTAATTATTTGTTAACAGTTCAAGGTAACAGAAAAAAGTGCGCGGCGAGAAGATCATTAATTCTGGCAGTCAGGCTAAGCACTTACGGATAAATTGGGCGCTATACAAGCCCCTTATGTCGTGATACTCCTTTTAGGACACAACATAAAAAGCATAAGCAACTGTCGGGCAGGAATATGAAACCATCTCTCAGGCGCTCAACCGCAGCGCTGCTGGCGTCGTCATTGTTATTAACCATCGGTCGGGGGGCAACGCTGCCGTTCATGACCATTTATCTCACGCGCGTCTACAGCATGAGCGTCGAGAATATTGGTTATGCCCTGACGATTGCGCTGACTATCGGCGTGGTGTTCAGCCTGGGATTTGGCATTCTGGCCGATAAGTTTGATAAAAAGCGCTACATGCTGATTGCGATCGTGGCCTTTATCGCGGGGTTTGTCGCGATCCCGCTGGTCGATAACGTCACGCTGGTGGTGCTGTTCTTTGCGCTGATCAACTGCGCCTATTCCGTCTTTTCGACGGTGCTGAAGGCCTGGTTCTCCGACGTGCTCACCGCAAGCCAGAAAGCGCGCGTTTTCTCGCTTAACTATAGCTTTCTGAACATTGGCTGGACGATCGGGCCGCCGATTGGCACCCTGCTGGTGATGTACAGCCTGCAGCTGCCGTTCTGGCTGGCGGCCTTCTGCGCGGCGCTGCCGCTCGGATTCATCCATTTCTTCGTGCAGAAAAGCGTTGCGCTGGATACCGCCGAGGAGAAGATGCCCTGGCAGCCGTCGGTATTGCTGAAAGACCGCGCGCTGTTCTGGTACACGCTCTCTGGCCTGCTGGCGTCATACGTCGGCGGATCGTTCGCGACCTGTATTTCGCAATACGTTCTGGCCGCGCATGCAGACAGTAATTTCGCCGAAAAGGTGGTCGCCGTGGTATTGCCCGTCAACGCCGCCGTGGTGGTGACGCTGCAATATGCGCTGGGCCGCAAGATCTCGGCCAGCAATATTCGCCCGCTGATGACCCTCGCCACCCTGTTTTTTATCGTGGGACTGGGTGGCTTTATGCTCTCCGGGGAAAACCTGGTCTACTGGGGCATCGCTGCCGCCATTTTTACCCTGGGTGAGATTATCTATGCACCGGGCGAATACATGCTGATCGACAACATTGCCCCGCCCGGGATGAAGGCGAGCTATTTTTCCGCGCAGGCGCTGGGCTGGCTCGGCGCGGCGGCAAACCCGATGATCACCGGTATTATCCTGACCAACCTGCCGCACTGGTCGCTATTTGTCATCATGATGGTCGCCATCGTTATTGCGTGGCTGATGATTTTGCGTGGGATGAGCGTGAAGGCGTGGTGTGAAACGCCCAACGTGGCGTAGCGCTTCCAGGCCGGGTGAGGCGTAGCCGCCACCCGGCAATAAAGCATCAGTGGTGCAGCATTTCCTCTACCACCTGCTCTTTGTACATCTCATTCGGATAATAGGTCGGCCAGTTATCCATCTCTTTCAGCAGCGCCTCGTGGGAGGTGTTGCCCATGAAAATGTGGAAGTGCGAAGAGGCCTTCGGGGCGATGGTGTGGTCGCTGAACTGAACAAACTTCGGTGCCTTGCTGCCGGCATCCTTACACTCAAACAGGTAGCGAACGCCTTTTTTGCCCGATGCGTAGGTCAGTATTTTGTAGCCGCTGTAATCATACTGACAGCGGCTGACCGCTTTGCCCTTATGAAATTCCATCACGTTGTTTTCGATGCCGATAGCATCCACGTCCGTCGCATAGCCCTTGCGGTAGTATGCTTTCACCTCGTCAAAGGTTTTGCTTTTGTCTTTCTGCGCTTTCTGTTTAAAAACCGGATCCAGCGAGCCGTCCATCAGGAACGGATAGACCGACTGCCAGGTCCCGTCCCAGTCAGACAGCGCTCTGTCCTTCACGTCCTTATCCTCAAACACGCCGTTCGCCGCCCTCTGTTCCGCTTCGGTCATCTGATGGCCGTGCGAGTGAGCAAACAGCTGGCCGCTGACCAGCAGCGCCCCCAGAGTCATGGCAAATTTCCCAAAATGTGCAGCCAACATAACACCCTCATTCCGTTTTATAAGAATGCGGATGTTATATTATAACATTTCAAATCGCAACCAATCCGCGAACGCCCTCCTGCTCCATGTTTTCACCCCGGCCGCGCTGGATAATGGTGCCGCGCGACATCAGCAGATAGCTGTCGGCCAGCTCGGCGGCAAAGTCGTAAAACTGTTCGACCAGCAGGATCGCCATGTCGCCTCGGTTCGCCAGGGTGCGGATCACCTGTCCAATCTCTTTAATCACCGATGGCTGTATGCCTTCGGTCGGCTCATCCAGAATCAACAGCTGCGGACGGCTCGCCAGCGCGCGACCAATCGCCAGCTGCTGCTGCTGTCCGCCGGAGAGATCGCCCCCGCGGCGGTGCTTCATCTCTTTAAGCACCGGGAACAGCTGCCAGATCTCATCCGGAACCTGCTTCGCCTCGCGGGCGTAAAAACGCGACAGCCCGAGCAGAAGATTCTCTTCCACGGTCAGGCGCGGGAAAATCTCGCGGCCCTGCGGGACGTACGCCACGCCAGAGTGCACCCGCTGGTGCGGCTTGCTGTGGGTGATTTTTTTACCCTGCCAGATGACCTCCCCGGTTTTCGCCGGGATCAGCCCCATCAGACACTTCAGCAGCGTGGTTTTCCCGACGCCGTTGCGCCCCAGCAGGCAGGTGACTTCTCCGGTGACGGCCTCAAAGCTCACGCCGCGCAGGATATGGCTGCCGCGGTAATACTGATTCAGTTCGTTAACCTGTAACATCATCGCTCCTTAGCGCCCCAGATAGACCTCAATCACCTGCTCGTTAGCCTGCACCTCGCGAAGCGAACCTTCCGCCAGCACGCGGCCCTGATGCAACACCGTGACGTGGTCGGCGATAGTCTCAACGAAGCCCATATCGTGCTCCACCACCATCAGGGAGTGCTTACCCGCCAGCGTTTTGAACAGCTCGGCGGTGTATTCGGTTTCCGCGTCGGTCATCCCGGCGGCCGGTTCATCCAGCAGCAGCAGGTGCGGGTCCTGCACCAGAAGCATACCGATTTCCAGAAACTGTTTTTGCCCGTGCGAAAGCAGCCCGGCGCGGCGGTCGCGCTCGCTGCTAAGGCGCAGCAAAACCAGCATCTCATCGATGCGGTCGCGCTGTTCACCGTTGAGTTTTGCCCGCAGGCTCGCCCAGACGGATTTATCGGTTTTCATGGCGATCTCCAGGTTTTCCCACACCGTCAGCGCTTCAAAAACCGTGGGTTTCTGGAATTTACGCCCGATCCCCTGGCGGGCAATGGCCGCAGGCTCCAGCGTGGTCAGGTCGATGGACTGATCGTAAATCGCCCTCCCGCTCTTTGGCCGAGTTTTACCTGTGATAACGTCCATCAGCGTGGTTTTACCGGCGCCGTTAGGGCCAATCACGCAGCGCAGCTCGCCCACGCCGATATTCAGCGACAGATCGGTCAGGGCCTGAAAGCCGTCAAAATTGACGTTAATGGCCTCAAGCTGCAGCACCGGGTCGGTCTGTTCACGGTAACGATCGCCGGGCAACTGGCGGGTGAATAACCCTTCGGCTGGCTGCATTATTTCTCTCCCTTTCGAAACAGACCGTAGACGCCGCGCGGTAAAAACAGCGTGACGGCGATGAAAATCAGCCCCAGGAACAGCTGCCAGTATTCCGGCATCGCGACGGTGAAGAAGCTCTTCGCCCCGTTCACCAGCGCCGCGCCAATCACCGGACCGACCAGCGTGCCGCGCCCGCCCAGCGCCACCCAGATTGCCGCTTCTATTGAGTTCGTCGGCGACATTTCACCGGGGTTGATAATGCCCACCTGCGGGACGTACAGCGCCCCCGCCAGGCCGCACAGCACGGCGGAGAGCGTCCATACCAGCAGCTTGAACCCGCGCGGATCGTAGCCGCAAAACGTCAGGCGGTTTTCGGCGTCGCGAACGGCGGTCAGGATGCGGCCAAACTTGCTCTTCGCCAGCGCAAATCCGGTGCCCAACGCCAGAAGCAGCAACAGCAGGGTCGCCAGAAACAGCGCGATGCGGGTGGTCGTTTCCGTTACCGAAAACCCGAGCAGCGTGGTGAAGCCGGTAAAGCCGTTATTGCCGCCAAAACCGGTTTCGTTGCGAAAGAACAGCAGCATCCCGGCATAGGTCAGCGCCTGGGTCATAATCGAGAAGTAGACCCCCTTGATCTTTGAACGGAAGGCGAACCAGCCGAACACCAGCGCCAGCAGGCCCGGTACCATCACAATCAGCACCAGCGCCCAGGCAAAATGCTGGGTTCCCCACCAGAACCACGGCAGCTCGCTCCAGGAGAGAAACGACATAAACGCGGGAAGACCGTCACCCGCAGCCTGGCGCATCAGGTACATGCCCATCGCGTAGCCGCCCAGGGCGAAGAAGATGCCGTGCCCAAGAGAGAGCATCCCGGCGTAGCCCCACACCAGATCCAGCGCCACCGCAACGATGGCATAGCAGAGGATCTTGCCAATCAGCGTCAGCATCCAGGTCGACAGCGCCAGCGGATGCGTCGCAGGCAGTAAGGCGAAAAATGGTAATATCAGCAGACACACCACCAGCAGGCCGCCTGCAAGTTGCGTTGTGCGCGGCGCTTTGCGCGCCAGCGTTAAGGTCAGCGGCTGGCTCATCAGTCAATCACCCTCCCTTTCAGCGCAAACAGCCCCTGAGGGCGTTTCTGAATAAACAGCACGATCGCCACCAGAATCACGATCTTACCCAGCACCGCCCCCATCTGCGGTTCAAGAATTTTATTGAAAATACCCAGACCAAACGCCGCGGCCACGCTGCCTGCCAGCTGGCCTACGCCACCGAGAACGACCACGAGGAAAGAGTCGATGATGTAGCCCTGACCCAGCTCCGGCCCGACGTTACCGAGCTGCGATAGCGCCACGCCGCCTAACCCCGCAATTCCTGAGCCAAGCCCAAACGCCAGCATATCGACACGGCCTGTCGGTACCCCGCAGCAGGCGGCCATGCTGCGGTTCTGCGTCACCGCACGCACGTTGAGCCCCAGACGGGTTTTATTCAGAATGAGCCAGGTAAAGAACAGCACCAGCAGCACGAAGCCCAGCACCACGATGCGGTTCCACGGCAGCGTCAGGTTGGCAAAAACCTGCACCCCGCCGGACAGCCATGCCGGGTTGGCCACCTCCAGGTTCTGGGCGCCAAACGTCATGCGCACCAGCTGGATGAGCATCAGGCTAATCCCCCACGTTGCCAGCAGCGTTTCCAGTGGGCGACCGTACAGATGGCGGATCACGGTGCGCTCCAGCACCATCCCGATGCCCGCCGTCAGGCAGAACGCGACTGGAAGCGCGATAACGGGATAGAGCGCCAGCCACTGGGGCGCAAGCCCGGCCATTGCCTGCTGCACCATCCAGGTGGCATACGCTCCCAGCATCAGCATCTCACCGTGCGCCATATTGATGACGCCCAGCAGGCCGTAGGTGATGGCAAGCCCCAGCGCCGCCAGCAGCAGCACCGACCCCAGAGAGAGCCCCATAAACGCCTGGCCCAGCAGATCGCCCCACATCAGTCGATGCTGGATCTGGCTCAGGCTCTCCTGCGCGGCGGCGCGCACCCCGGCATCCGGCTCTGTCTGTGCCTGGGTAAACGGGGTAAGTCTGGACTCCACGTCAGGATCGTCGGACTGCCCTAATAACTCGACGGCCTTGCGGCGCACCTCTGCCTGCGGGCTGGCTAGCTGGAGATTCGCTACCGCCAGTAAAAGCGCCTGACGTGCCACCGCGTCCGTTTCATCGTTTACCCGCTTTTCCAGAAAAGCGAGCATTCCAGGCTGGGCATCCCGCTGAAGCTGACGGGCCGCCGCCCGCCTTTCTGTGACACTGTCACTCACCAGCTGATGCGTAGCGATGGCCGTGGCGGCCAGCACGCGCAGCCGGTTGGTCAGACGAACGGCTTTGGCTGCCCCTTCGGTCGACTTAGCGTCACCGAGCGAAACCATTTGACCGTTGCGCTGCGCAAAGGCGTGCTTTTGACTGTCGGTATACAGGTTTTCTTTTTGCAGTGCCTGCAGCAGCGGCAGCCTCGCGGCGTCCGGCGCGGCGGCCCACTGCGTCAGCAACTCCGCCTGCTGGCTGCGGCTGGCGGCAACAAAACGATCGGCATCCGATGCCTGCGCCATCCCTGGCAGCAGTCCGGAAAGCCATACAAGAGCGATGAACATGCGCATGGCGTTCATGACGTTTCTCCCTGGTGATGGCTTAGTTGCTGGCGGTTTTCATCGGCTGGTCGGGCTTTTTATCGTTACCGGCGATGAACGGGCTCCACGGCTGGGCGCGTACCGGCTGTTCCGTCTGCCACACCACGTTGAACTGACCGTTGCCTTCGATTTCACCGATCATGACCGGCTTATGCAGATGGTGGTTGGTGGCATCCATGGTGAGCGTAAAGCCTGACGGCGCCTTAAAGGACTGGCCGGCCATCGCCGCACGCACTTTATCCACGTCGGTTGTGCCTGCTTTTTCCACCGCCTGTGCCCACATATGGATCCCCACGTAGGTCGCTTCCATCGGGTCGTTGGTCACCACGGTATCGGCGTTCGGCAGCTTGTGCGCCTTCGCATAGGCTTTGTAATCCGCCACGAAGGCCTGGTTGGTCGGGTTATCCACGGATTCAAAGTAGTTCCACGCCGCGAGGTTGCCGACCAGCGGTTTGGTGTCGATCCCGCGCAGCTCTTCTTCTCCCACGGAGAACGCCACCACCGGCACGTCGGTCGCCTTCAGCCCCTGGTTAGCCAGCTCTTTGTAGAACGGTACGTTGGAATCGCCGTTAATGGTCGACACCACGGCGGTTTTGCCGCCCGCGGAGAATTTCTTGATGTTAGCGACAATGGTCTGGTAGTCGCTATGACCGAACGGGGTATAAACCTCCTCGATGTCCTTATCCTCCACCCCTTTCGAATGCAGGAACGCGCGCAGGATCTTGTTGGTGGTGCGCGGGTAAACATAGTCCGTGCCCAGCAGGAAGAAGCGCTTCGCCGCGCCGCCGTCTTCGCTCATCAGGTATTCCACCGCCGGGATGGCCTGCTGGTTCGGCGCGGCGCCGGTATAGAAGACGTTTGGCGACATCTCTTCGCCTTCATACTGCACCGGATAAAACAGCAGACCGTTCAGCTCCTCGAAGACCGGCAGCACGGATTTGCGCGATACCGACGTCCAGCAGCCGAATACCACCGCCACTTTATCCTGACTTAACAGCTGGCGCGCCTTCTCGGCAAACAGCGGCCAGTTTGAGGCGGGATCCACCACCACCGGCTCCAGTTTTTTACCCAGTACGCCGCCTTTCGCGTTGATCTCGTCGATGGTCATCAGCGCGACGTCTTTCAGCGGCGTTTCGGAGATGGCCATGGTGCCGGAAAGAGAATGCATGATCCCCACTTTGATGGTATCGGCCGCCTGCACGCCAAAACTCATTCCCATCGTCACGACGGAAGCGGATAACGCAAAGGCTTTTAATAAGGTACGACGCTGCATATTTTCACTCCTGAAAAAGAACGCTGTGCGAAAACGTCCGTTACGGCGTGGACGCGGAAAAAAATGTGTCAGCGAAGCAGGAGCAAAAAGGATGCCAGAATGGAGGAAGCGCTATTTCAGGAAGGGGAACGCAGGATGTAAAGAGAACGTCTCAGAATGGCACAGCGATGCACTTTTATAATGCAGCGCTGTGGAAGAGGCTTTACCAGACTTCGCTGGCGATCTGCGTGACCAGACGGACTTTGTCCCACTGCTGGGATTCACTCAGGCTGTTGCCCTCTTCGGTAGAGGCAAAGCCGCACTGCGGGCTGAGGCAAATTTGCTCTTTTGCCACGTATTTCGCCGCCTCTTCCAGACGGGCTTTAATCCCCTCCGGGTTCTCCAGCTCGCCGTTTTTCGTGGTGATCAGGCCAAGCACCACCTGCTGCTTGCCCGGGCGAATGAAGCGCAATGGCGCGAAATCCCCGCTGCGGTCGTTGTCGTATTCCAGGAAGAACGCGTCAACGTTGACCGTCCCGAACAGCACTTCCGCCACCGGCTCATAGCCGCCTTCGGAAATCCAGGTTGAACGGAAGTTACCGCGGCAGACGTGCAGCCCGATGGTCAGATCGTCCGGCTTGCCTTCCAGAGCCTTGTTCAGAACGCGGGCATAGATGCGTGCCAGCTCATCGGCATCGTCACCGCGCTCGCGGATCTGACGGCGCTGATCGTCCGAACAGAGATAGGCCCAGACGGTATCGTCCAGCTGCAGGTAACGGCAGCCCGCGTCGTAAAATGCGCGGATGGCGTCGCGCCAGGTGGTCGCCAGATCGTCGAAATAGTCATTCAGATCCGGGTAGACCGTCGCATCGATGTCTTTACGGCCGCCGCGGAAATGGAGCACGCTCGGGCTGGGAATGGTCATCTTTGGCTGAGCATTGCCGCTGATGCTTTTCAGGTAGCGGAAATCTTCGAGCATCGGATGGGCGCCAAAGCCCAGCTTGCCGGTGACGCGCACGCCGTGGGCTTTGGTTTGTACCCCGTTGAACTGGATCCCCTGCTGTGAATCGTAACGCTCAACGCCCTGCAGACCGTCAAAGAAGTCGAAGTGCCACCAGGCACGGCGGAATTCACCGTCGGTGACCACATGCAGGCCGCACGCACACTGCTGCTCAACGACGTGGCGAATGGCATCATCCTCTACCGCGCGAAGCTGTCCGGCGTCAATTTCGCCGCTGGCGAACTTCAGGCGAGCCTCTTTGATGGCATCCGGGCGTAAAAAACTGCCGACTACATCGGCGCGGTACGGGGCGTGCTGTCGTTGCATGGAAATCTCCTCAGTCTGCCGGCGATAATTGCCAGCAGTGATAATTTATCATTTGAAGCTTTAGACTTCTGGATGTCTAAATGTCCAAAAAAAGATGTCATACCTGTCCTGTTCCGGCAAACGAGAAAATTTCACGGGTGTTGAAAAAAATTCATCTTCACAGCGCGACGGCGGTTTCGCTGCTGGCAAAGGCGAACTTTTCATCCTCCCAGCCGGTGATCCCCCCGAGCATGATTTTGACCGGCAGCCCGAGGCGCGCCAGCTTCAGCGCGGCTCTGTCCGCGCCGTTACAGTGCGGCCCTGCGCAGTAAACGACGAACAGCGTGCCTTCAGGCCATTGGGCCATGCGCTCGGCGGTCATCTGGCTCCGCGGCAGGTGCAGTGCGCCAGGCACGTGACGGCGGGCAAACTGCTCCGGGCTGCCCACCACGTGCAGCAGCACGAAGTCCTGCTCATTATTGGCGATGGCGTGGTGCACATCGGCACAGTCGGTTTCAACGCTCAGGCGGCGCAGAAAATGGGTAACGGCTTCCTGCGGCTCGGCAGCCGGAAATTCAGTAACATAGCTCATGATCCTTCCTCATCTTTGGCGTTTGTGTTAACACTACTCTATCCACAAATTCAGCCCGTGAATGCGTTCGCTTATGCCAGAAAACAGCAAAAAGATGACAAACTTAAGACAAATTGCCCGCCCGCAGGTGGTCGTGCTGGCGTATGACGGTCTGTGTACCTTTGAGTTTGGCGTAGCGGTGGAGATCTTCGGCCTGCCGCGTCCCGAGCTTGGCGATGAATGGTATCGTTTTGCGGTGGCGAGCGTGGACAGCGGTGAACTTCGGGCAACTGGCGGGATCCGCATCGTTACCGATGGTGATTTAAGCCTGCTTGCGTCTGCGGACCTGATTGTGGTTCCCGGCTGGCGGGGGCTGGAGTCACCGGTTCCGGACGCGCTCTGCGAGGCACTACGCCAGGCCAGCGCGCGAGGATGCCGGCTGCTCTCCATCTGTTCGGGGGTGTTTGTGCTGGCCGCTACGGGGCTGCTGAACGGCCGCAAAGCCTCAACCCACTGGCGCTACATCGACGCGCTTAAAGCCCGCTACCCTGACATCGACGTGGTTGAGGATGTGCTCTACCAGGACGAAGGCGATATTCTGACGTCCGCCGGCAGCGCGGCGGGAATCGATCTCTGTCTGCACGTTGTGCGGCGGGATTATGGCATGGAAACCGCCAACAGCGTGGCGCGTCGGCTGGTCATTCCCCCTCACCGGGATGGTTCACAGCCACAACAGCTGAGCCGCCCGGTAGCCCAGCTGCGGGAAAGCCAGCGTCTCGGCCAGCTGTTTGATTTTCTGCACACGCATCTTATCGAGGCGCACAGCGTCGACTCCCTGGCGCGTCGGGTCGGAATGAGCCAGCGCACCTTCCTTCGTCGCTTCGAGGCGGCAACGGGGACGACGCCCGCACGCTGGTTAATCAATGAACGCCTGCTGAGAGCAAAAGATTATCTGGAAAGCAGCCGGTTGAGCATCGACAGCATCGCTGAACAGACCGGGTTTGGTCAGGCGTCGACACTGCGTCATCATTTTCGCCAGCAGTTCGCGCTTTCCCCGGCTCAGTATCGCAAACAATTTTCACGTCCGGGTACTGCCCGCTGAGGCGTTATTTTTATGGCTACACTGGCACACGGAGCACCTGATGGTCACTACACACGTTTTTATCGCGGTTAGTCTTGATGGCTACATCGCCCGACAGAATGACGATATCGACTGGCTGCTGCAGCGCGACGATCCCACAGAAGATCATGGCTATGAGGCGTTCATCGCGGACAAAGAGTGGATCGTGATGGGCCGGGGTAGCTATGAGAAAGTACTGACCTTTGACGCATGGCCTTATGAACGGCCCGTGCTGGTGCTCTCCCGACAGCTGGCCGGTACGCCCGTGCCGGAGGCGCTGAAGGGAAAAGTGCAGTTCTCTTGCCGCATGCCAAAGGAGGTGCTGGACGATCTCGCTGCGCAGAACGTTCATCGGGTCTATCTCGATGGCGGACAGGTGATCCAGTCATTCCTGCGCGAAGGGCTGGTGGCCGATATGGTGATCACGACCGTTCCTGTCCTGCTCGGAGCGGGAAAACCGCTGTTCGGAACCCTTCCTCAGGATATCGATTTAACGCTTGTATCAAGCCGCAGTTTCCCTTCGGGTCTGGTGCAGTCACATTATCGGCTGATGCCATAAAACCATCGCGACGGCCTGCGCAAAAAAAAACCGCCAATAACTGGCGGTAAATGCTTGCATGGATAGATTTGTGTTTTGGTCTCTACGTCCCGACACTCCGTGGCCGGGCTGCGGATCCCTTACAACCTAACACCTGTTGTCTTAACGAACGCTAAACAACCTTATTAACCTGCATGGGTATTGATCTGCAAATAACGCATAAGCCCCTGCTCAGCGCTCTGTTTTGCGTCGTCATTAAGGGCTTCAAGATAAAAGGAACGGGCGACACCATAAGGTGCTTTTTCAGAGGGATACACCGCAAACTGGAATGTTTTTCCTCTTGCCTGATGAGTACAATCTAATTCCCAGCGCCGATCGTTTATTTTTTTGCTGGAGCAGGCAACGCCACCATAATCGCTGGTTAAATAGGAACCCACGCGAATTTCCGCAGAACGAATATATTCTGGTTCGTCATTACCTGCATAACGAATCCCTGCAGCGGCCACAACAGCAACCGCCAGAAGCGCAAGCGCTATTATTTTTTTCATTTAGAAATGACCTGTTCCTTAGCCAGAGACTAACTATTATATAAGGTTTATCCTTAATGCAAATATCTAATTGAGGTCCAGAAATGATACTTTACAAAGCGTCATGGTTTTTTTAGGAAATATCTTAGCCGTAATTCCGAACCCACATTATTTGACATTTTCTTTTCGCTAATTTTAATTTTTGAATAATAACCCTAAAAAATAATCGACATGATTATCCCGCATTCTTTTTCAGCGGTGAATCCATGATTAAAAAAGGGTTATCTTTCGTCATGCTTATCTGTGCGCTGTTTTCCGGCCAGCTTATGGCCGGGCACAAAGGACACGAATATTTATTGGTCAAGAATGTGGCGCATCAGCTTCGTCATGAAGCCGACAGCGATGAGTTGCGAAGCGCTGCGGAAGAGTCGGCGGAGGGTTTGCGCGAGCACCACCTGTGGCAGAAGTCGCGCAAACCGGACACGCACGTTCGGTAATTAGCTGCCCTTGCGTTTCGGCAGCGTTTTCATCAGATCGTCCGGACTGACGGACGCCACGATACTGCCGGGCTGCGGCATTTTGAAGATGTGGTTTTTCATCTTACCAATCACATGCATTTCGCAAGGACGGCAGTCGAACTTGAGGGTCAGAACCTCATCGCCGTTTACCAGCTGCATGGGGGTGGCCTTCCAGCTCTTAATGTTCCCTTTCGCCTGCTTAGGACACAGGTTAAACGCAAAGCGCAGGCAGTGCTTGGTGATCATCACCGGCACATCGCCCTTCTCTTCATGCGCTTCATAGGCTGCGTCGATCAGCTGCACGCCGTGGCGATGATAGAATTCACGCGCTTTATGGTTGTAGACGTTGGCGAGGAAGGATAAATGGGTGTCCGGGTAGACTGGCGCAGGTACGGTTTCCGCTTTACGGCTTCCGCGCGGATACTGCGCCAGGCGCGCGGCATCCAGCATCTCTGCCGTTTCACGGCGGAACTGGTTAAGCAGGCTGTTTGGCACGAACAGCGCGTCCGGCAGCGCCACGTCGATCGCGCGCGCGTAGTAGATCGTCTGGCCCAGCTTCGCCACGCCATCCTTAAGGCTATTAAGCGCTTTTTCGGCATTGTTTGCCACCTCGAAATGACCATCGAGCGTATGCGTCACGCTGATGCCATCTTCACAAGTCATGGTCAGAATCAGCTGCTCTTCCCAGCCGCCCAGCTCAATATCCACGGCGATACGGCGTTCGCTGGAGGTTTTCAGCAGCGCCTGCTGCCAGTTATGATCGAGATTACGGTTAAGCGCCGCGTTCGGCCGCGCCTTGTAGAGATCGGCGGGCATTTCATTCGGCCAGACGCGGTAGCGGTTCTCGCCGGTTTTCTCGACCGTATTGGCACGGAAGCCTACGACCTCACGCTTAATCATCACGTTAAGGCCATCTCCGTTCGCCAGCGGTTCCGTCACTTCAACATCAAGGTGATCCTTCGCCACTTTCAGCACTTCGCCCACCGGTAAACCGATAAACTTCGGTGAGTCAAACGCGCCGATATCCCCTTTACGGGCATTCACAAAATAGTCCGTGCTGCCGCGGTGGAACGTTTTGTCCGTCGACGGAATAAAGAAATGCTCGGTGCGCCCGGCCGACGCGCGCGCCAGGTCGCCGCGATCTTCGATGATGGCGTCCAGCATCTGGCGATAGTGCGCGGTGATGTTCTTCACGTAGCTCATATCTTTGTAGCGCCCTTCAATCTTGAAGGAACGCACGCCCGCGTCGATCAGCGCGCCCAGGTTGGCCGTCTGATCGTTATCCTTCATGGAGAGCAGGTGTTTTTCGAACGCCACGACGCGGCCCCGATCGTCTTTCAGGGTATACGGCAGGCGGCAGGCCTGAGAACAGTCGCCGCGGTTGGCGCTGCGGCCCGTCTGCGCGTGGGAAATATTGCACTGACCGGAGTAAGCCACGCACAGCGCGCCGTGGATAAAGAATTCGATCGTCGCGTCTGTCGCCTGGTGAATATCGCGGATCTGATTCAGGTTCAGCTCGCGCGCCAGAACGATCTGCGAAAAGCCGACGTCGGAGAGAAACTTCGCCTTCTCGACCGTGCGGATATCGCACTGGGTACTGGCATGCAGTTCAATGGGCGGAATATCCAGCTCAAGCACGCCCATATCCTGGACGATCAGGGCATCAATGCCGGCCTGGTAGAGATCGGTAATCAGACGTTGCGCAGGCTCCAGCTCATCATCATGAAGAATGGTGTTCAGGGTCACGAACACTTTCGCCCCGAAACGGTGGGCGAACGGCACCAGTTCTGCAATATCGCTCAGGCTGTTGCTGGCGTTATGGCGGGCACCGAAGCCCGGGCCGCCAATGTAGACGGCATCAGCACCATGAAGGATCGCTTCACGGGCAATGGCGGCGTCGCGGGCCGGGCTTAAAAGTTCAAGATGATAGGATTGCAGGCGCATACTTCGTCGTTATCCGTTATGGTCAAAATGGCGGCTATTGTAGTCAGAAGTATGCGTCAGCGAAACAGTTTTGCGTAGCGTCAGCGGGGATAATGAATCAGGGAGTGAAAATGCACCGTCCGGTCGCTGCTGTTGCGGTAGGCGTGCGGTTTATCGCCGGCGAAACGGACGCCCGAATCGGCAGAAATCGTCTGCCACGTGTCGTCAATCATCATCTCCAGCTCGCCGCTGACCACCACCACATGTTCAATCACCCCGGCCTCATGCGGCGTAGATTCACTCAGCGCGCCGGGTGCCAGCGTGATGGAGAAATAATCAAACCCGAGCGTCTCGTCCCACGGAAAAAGCGGTTTGACCACCATCGCCTGCTGCTGCGGGTCAAACACCGCCTGCCGGTCCGCCTCTGGCGTGATGAACGCGGAAAACGGCACGTTCAGCCCGGTGGCTATTTTCCACAGCGTCGACACCGTCGGGCTGGATTCATTGCGCTCGATTTGCCCCAGCATCGCTTTTGACACGCCGGTCTCGTCCGCGAGCTTCGATAAACTCCAGCCGCGCGTCTGGCGCAGCGTTTTCAGCGTTGTTGCAAGGTGTAGTGTGATGTCCATAGTCCCTCCTGATGGCGATCAGCATACCACTTGTACGCTATAGCGCACAGTGTTACCTTATATCGGACGTTATAACGCACAACGGAGTTTTCATGCGCCCTTCCTCTCACCTTGTTCCAGTCGCCCTGGCTGGTTTTGTCGCCGTGCTGGTCGGTTACGCCAGCTCGGCCGCCATCATCTGGCAGGCCGCCGCGGCGGCTGGTGCCAGCGCACAGCAGATCGCAGGCTGGATGACCTCGCTGGGGATTGGGATGGGGGTCAGCACGCTGGCGCTTTCCTGGTGGTACAAAGCGCCGGTGCTGACCGCCTGGTCAACGCCCGGCGCGGCGCTGCTCGCCACCAGCCTGCACGGCGTAACGCTGCCGGAAACGATCGGCGTGTTCATCTTTGCTAACGCGCTCATTTTACTTTGCGGCATCACCGGGCTCTTCGCCCGTCTGATGAGGCTGATCCCCCATTCGCTTGCTGCCGCCATGCTGGCAGGCGTGTTGCTGCAGTTTGGCCTGCACGCGTTTGCGCATCTTGAGGGGCACTTTCTGCTGTGCGGCAGCATGATTGCGGCGTGGCTGATCGCAAAAGCGCTGGCACCGCGCTACGCCATCGTGGTCACGCTGCTGGTCGGCGGTATCGTGGCATGGGCGGGCGGTGACGTTGTCACAGATAAGCTCACGCTCTCGCTTGTGATGCCTGAATTTATCGCCCCCACGTTCACCTTCACCAGCCTGGTGAGTATTGGCGTGCCCTTCTTCCTGGTAACCATGGCCTCACAAAACGCGCCGGGGTTCGCCACGATGAAAGCCTCCGGTTACCCGCTGGCGGTCTCGCCGCTTATCATCTTTACGGGAGCGCTGGCGCTGCTGTTTTCCCCTTTTGGCGTCTTTTCTATCTGTATCGCGGCCATTACTGCCGCCATTTGTCAAAGCCCGGATGCGCATCCGGATGCCGGTAAACGCTGGCTGGCGGCCACCGCAGCCGGAGGATTTTATCTGCTGGCGGGGATTTTCGGCGGCTCGATTACCGGGCTGATGGCCGCTCTGCCGCTCAGCTGGATCCAGACGCTCGCCGGTCTGGCGCTGCTGGGCACCATCAGCGGGAGTTTATATCAGGCACTGAGCCACGAGGCGGAGCGCGACGCGGCCATCGTCACGTTCCTGATGACCGCGAGCGGCGTCACGATCCTCGGCATCGGTTCGGCATTCTGGGGGCTGGTGCTGGGCGGCGTGTGCTATGCCCTGTTTTCACGCGCTCGCCGCGCGTAGCTGCGAAGGCGTCATGCCCGTCGCGCTGCGAAAGCGGTTGCTGAAGTGGCTGGCGGAGTTAAACCCGCAGGCAAGGGCGATGTCCGTTAGCGGCGTCGCCGTGTTCTGCACAAGGGCCTTCGCTTTTTCCATTCGCCTCTGCATCACGTACTGATGCGGCGCCAGCCCCGTCGACTGGCGGAACATGCGGGCAAAATGGTATTCGCTGAGGGCGGCCTGCGCCGCCAGTTCAGCCAGCGTCAGAGGCTGGCCCAGGTTCTCTTCGATAAAGGCCAGCACGTTACGCAGTACGAATGGCGATAGCCCGCCGGTGACGACCGGCAGCTTCCACTGAACGTTAGAGTAGTTTTGCAGCAGATGGGTCAGGAGCAGCGTAGAGGCCGTGCTCAGGGTGAGCTGGTTAGCGTGCTGCTGCCAGTCGCAGCCGAGCAAAAACTGGCGATACAGCGCGGTGATTTTCGGATCGCTACCAAAAATGCGCTCGTCGAGCGTCAGCGAAAGCGGGCGCTTGTCCCAGATCTTTTCCCCCACATCGCGCAGGTGTTCATCGGTGCAGTAGAGATGCACAAACGACAGGTCATCACGGATATCCCACGTCGATTCGCTCTCTTTTGGCATCAAGCAGAAACGGTCCGGCCCCCCGCCGTTCTTCCAGCCGCCCGGCGTTTTTTGGTAGCTTTCGTAGCCGTCCGCCACGTACAGGCTCAGGGTATGGTGGTTACTTTTTACCGTTATCGTATCGTGCTTGTTGTACCACGCTGCCAGCTGAATGCCCGAATTCAGCGAGACGGTTTCCCGCAGGACCGCATTCTGTTGGCAAAGCGTTTCAAAGGTATCGTAAGCGTGAGACATGACCGTAAGCGCGTGATTGACTGGAATATCAGTCTAAGAAGAGTTGTCTCCCGTTGCCAGCCCCCGGGAAAGAAAAAAGCGCAAGATTTTGCAAGTCGACCGCAAGCCGGTGAAAGCCCCTGACCGATCTCAGCGGCATACTGCGGGCTTCCGTGGTTTGAGAAGAGAAAAATATGAACGCATTATTATACGGACTGGTGGTGGTCATCTGGGGAACCACCTGGATTGCGATTTTCCTGCAGCAGGGTCCCGTAGCGGCGCCCGTCTCTATTTTCTGGCGTTTCGCCGTCGCCAGCCTCACGATGATGGTGGTGTTAATCGCCCTGCGCCGCCTGCGCAAGCTGGCGCTGCGGGATCACCTCTTTTGTATGCTCCAGGGATGCTGCGTTTTCTGCTTTAACTTCTGGTGTTTTTACGCCGCAGCCTCGCACATCAACACCGGGCTGGAATCGGTGATCTTCTCCATGGCCGTACTCTATAACGCCATTAACAGCTTTATTTTCTTCGGGCAGCGCCCGCCCGCGCGTTTCTGGACGGCGGCGGCACTGGGCCTGACTGGGATCGTCACCCTCTTCTGGGACGATCTGCTGGCCAGCGGCTGGAGCGCGTCGCTCCTGACCGGGATTGGTCTCTCCGCGCTCGGCACCTACGGCTTCTCGCTGGGCAACATGATCAGCATGCGTCACCAGCGAAAAGGCCTTGAAACCATGACCACCAACGCTTGGGCGATGCTCTACGGCACTCTGGTAATGGGCTGCATTGCCCTGTTCAGAGGCGACAGCTTCGCGCCAGAGTGGACCATCAGCTACATTGGCGCGCTGCTCTATCTGGCCGTGTTTGGTTCGGTGATTGCCTTTGGCGCCTACTTCACGCTGGTGGGACGTATCGGTCCGGGCAAAGCGGCCTACAGTACGCTGCTCTTCCCGCTGGTGGCGCTGTCCATCTCCACGGTGTATGAAGGCTACGTCTGGCATATCAATGGTATCGTGGGGTTATTGCTGATTCTGGGGGGAAATATGGTGATGTTTACCAAACTAGAAACCTGGTTCAGGCGCTTACGAACGGCGTAAATAAAAAAGGCCTGCATTACGCAGGCCGTTTTATTTTATTTCGCGGTCTTTTTCACATCAAACATGGTGGCGTCCGTCGCCATGTCATCAACTACCTGCTTCAGCGTCGCAAAGGTCATCGGCGTACTTTCGTTGTTCAGATCTTTACCTTCGCCTTTACGCACCACCTTCATGACCGGTTTGTTGGTGGCCGCATCGATCAGTTCGCCTTCAAAGAAGAGATGCGTATCCATGGTGCGATGCCCGGTTGCCATCTGCGTACCTGCTACCACCAGCGCGACCGGCACCACTTCATAGAACTGCAGACCTTCTTTCTGCGAACTCACCCCGGTAATTGCACCGCGGAAAATCAGGCTGTGTTTACCCGGCGTGGTCACAACTGGCTTACGGGTACCAATAGCGGTTTTCATTTTGTTATTGGTGTAATTCAACAGCTCATCAAGCGTTTTTTGACCAATTTGAGTGGTCGGTTTAGGCGCAGGATAATAAGTAATCGGCGTCCAGAGAATACTGTCGTAATTAGCTTCGTTATAAGAAGGATCAACCCAACGCAGCGTTGGTTTACCCGTCGCAGACGTCGTCTGCTGCAAGCCTGAATAGTCTTTTAAAAAGCCAGAATATTGTTCGGGAGCCGCGACTTTTGAAGAACAGCCCGCCAACGCCAACAGACCAGTAAGCACTGCAACTTTAAAAAAAGTTTGAGTACGCATGATAGTTTTCCATGTTATCTGCAAGTATGCATTTGAAGTTATAGCAAAAGACCGGCGGGTTTGTTGTGACAAAAAATGATGCGGAGAGCACAAATTGCGAAAAGACTGCCCGCAAGCGTGCCGGGCAGTGAAAAATTACTGATTTATATCCAGTTGCCAGAACAGATGTTTGCCAAACGGGTCAATTTCATAGCCCGTCACCTCCTTGCGCACCGGTTCGAAAATGGTTGAATGCGCAATCATCACCGCCGGCATTTGATCATGCATCATTTGCTGAGCCTCTTTATACAACGCCACGCGTTTATCGCGATCGGTGGTTGATTTTGCTTCCGCAATAATTTTATCGAAGGGCTTATAGCACCATTTCGCCGAATTTGAGCCACCGTTTGCCGAGGTACAGGTAAATAGCGGACCAAAAAAATTGTCGGGATCGCCCGTTGCGGTCGTCCAGCCCATCAGCGCGGCCTGATGCTCTCCGCCCTTCACGCGTTTCAGATATTCGCCCCACTCGTAGGTGACGATTTTGGTCTGTACGCCGATTTTCGCCCAGTCGGCCTGAATCATCTCCGCCATGCGTTTCGCATTCGGATTGTACGGACGCTGCACCGGCATCGCCCACAGGTCGACGCTCACGCCGTTGGCAAAACCGGCCTCTTTCAGCAGCGCTTTCGCCTTTTCAGGATCGTAATCGTAATCCTTAAGCTCGCTGTCTGCGCTCCAGACGCCCGGCGGCAGCAGGTTCTTCGCCGCAGTGCCGGTGCCGTGGAAAACCGCATCAATAATGGCCGGCTTATTGATGGCCATCGCCAGCGCCTGACGGACTTTTACGTTATCCAGCGGCGGCTTTTGGGTATTGAACGCCAGAAAGCCGGTATTCAGTCCGGCTTTGCTCATCAGGTTGATGTCTTTGTTCGCCTTCATGCGCGGCAGGTCCGCCGGGTTCGGGAACGGCATCACCTGACATTCGTTCTTCTCAATTTTAGCAAACCGCACGGAGGCATCCGGCGTGATGCTAAACACCAGCCGATCCAGCTTCGATTTCCCCTGCCAGTAGTCGGCGAACGCCGTAAACAGGATCCGCGAATCCTTCTGATACTGCGTCAGCTTAAACGGCCCGGTGCCTATAGGCTCCATATCCACCTTCTCCGGCGTGCCCGCTTTGAGCATCGCGTCGGCATATTCCGCGGACAGGATCGAAGCAAAATACCATGCCAGATCGGCGACAAACGGCGCTTCCGGGTGCGCCAGGGTAAAGCGCACGGTGTGGTCATCAACTTTATCAATGCCGGTAATCAGGCTGCCGAACTCCAGACTTTCGAAGTTGGAATAGCTGCCGTTAGAGACGTTGTGATACGGATGATTCACGTCTTTCTGGCGCATAAACGAGAAAATCACGTCGTCGGCGTTAAAGTCGCGGGTCGGCGTGAAGGATTTATTGCTCTGGAACTTGACGCCCTTACGCAGATGGAAGGTGTAAACCTTGCCGTCGTCGCTCACCTCCCAGCGCTCCGCCAGGCTTGGCACCAGCTCCGTGGTGCCGGGTTTGAAATCAACCAGCCGGTTATAGACCGGCACGGCGCTGGCGTCCACGCTGGTTCCCGAGGTGTATAGCTGAGGATTAAAGTTTTCCGGCGATCCCTCGGAGCAATACACCAGCGTTTTCGCGGCGACGGTGGAACTGACCGTGAGTACAGCAAGCGCCAGCGTTATAGTTGTGAGTTTGCTTTTCATCATTTATTCCTGTCTTTTTAATTCGACGGCTAATTAATTCTTTTGCCATTTCATAAATAACATTAAAGTGATGTGGCAAACACCTGAAAAATAAATAAGGAATAAATCACTATGGGTTCGCCGCTTTCCAGACAATTAACGCACCGTTTTTTCCGCTATCTCGCGATCACCAGCCAGAGCGATCCCAAAGTCAAAACCCTGCCCTCAACGCCGGGCCAGCACGACATGGCGCGGGAGCTGGCGCAGGAGCTGGCACAGCTGGGGTTAGACGACATTGTTATTGATGAATTCGCCACGGTAACGGCGGTAAAAAAAGGCAACGTGCCCGGTGCGCCGCGCATCGGCTTTATTACCCATATTGATACCGTGGACGTGGGATTATCACCGGATATTCATCCACAAATATTAACCTTTACCGGTGAAGATCTCTGTCTGAATAAAGAGAAAGACATCTGGCTGCGGGTTAACGAGCATCCTGAAATTCTGGCGTATCCGAATGAGGAGATTATTTTCAGCGACGGAACCAGCGTATTGGGCGCGGATAATAAATCGGCGGTCACGGTGGTCATGACGGTGCTGGAAAACCTGACGGCGGAACATCAGCACGGGGATATCGTCGTGGCGTTTGTGCCTGACGAAGAGATCGGCCTGAACGGTGCAAAAGCGCTGGACCTTAAGCGCTTTGACGTCGACTTCGCCTGGACCATCGACTGCTGCGAGCTGGGGGAAATTGTCTACGAGAACTTTAATGCGGCAGCCGCTGAGATCCGCTTTACCGGCGTAACGGCGCACCCGATGTCCGCCAAAGGCGTGCTGGTGAATCCCCTGCTGATGGCGACTGACTACATCAACCATTTTGACCGCCAGCAAACGCCGGAGTGCACCGAGGGGCGTGAGGGCTATATCTGGTTTAACGGCATTCAGGCCGGCCAGAACGAGGCCATTCTTAAGGCCAATATCCGCGACTTTGACAAGGACAACTTTGCTGCCCGCAAGCAGCAGATTGCCGACGTTGCCGCGCTGATTGCCGCCCAACATCCAACGGCCAGGGTGGACTATCGCATTGAAGATACCTACAGCAATATCAGCAATGCGATTGGTGAAGACAGGCGCGCCATCGATCTGATGTTCGAGGCAATGGAATCGCTCGGCATCACGCCGAAGCCGACGCCCATGCGCGGCGGTACTGACGGCGCGGCGCTCTCGGCAAAAGGGCTGCTCACGCCGAACTTCTTCACCGGCGCGCATAACTTCCACTCGAAGTTTGAATTCCTGCCGCTGTCGTCGTTCGGGGCGTCTTACAACACCGCCCTGCAGATCTGCCTGCTTGCTGCCCGCTAAGCGGGCTTGCGCGCCAGCATCGTGGCAAAGCGCAGCTTGATGCGGTTGCCGTTTTCGTCGGTGCGGTGCAGTTCGCCAACGTCTTCGTTGTATTTGAGCAACTCCCAGCCTTCGTAGTAGTTGCTCAGCTCACCGCTTTTGAACGCAAACGGGAAGCCGACGGTGCACGGGTAATCCGCCGTGTCCATCGCGGCAACAATCAGGTTGTAGCCGCCGGGTTTGGTGCAGCGCTGCATGTTGGCGATAAGTCCCGGGATGGTTTTTGACTCTAGGAACATCAGCACCACGGTGGAGAGAATGAAATCGTACTCGCCGTCAAAACTCAGGTTGTTGAGATCTTTAATCGCCGTGTGGAGGTTATCGATCCCTTCTTCCGACTTAATGCGCTCGATATTCTCGATGCTCATCGGGTTCTTGTCCCATGCGGTCACCTCGTAACCGTTGGCCGCCAGATAAAGGCTGTTGCGGCCGTTGCCGCAGCCCAGATCCAGCGTTTTGCCCGGTTTAATCTGTGCCGCACTGAACAGCACCTCTGAATGGGTGCGGGTTAAGCCATATTTCTCTGTGAAGTAATTCTCATCAACGGTCATTATTTTTTCCTGAGCCTGCATAAGTTTAAAGTGCATCCTGAATGCCATTTTAAGGCGTTTACCGTCTGGTTGCCAGCCGCTCGAAAACCGAAAAATTTGCTACGTTTAGTTAAGACGCTTATCAGAGACCTAAAGATGAACAAATATCGCCTTAGCGACGAAACCCGCCTCTGGCAATGGAAAAACGGCGACAATACCCGCTCCGTCACGCTGCGGCAGATTATCGCGACAGTGGATTTTAACGACGTGACGGCCGGCACGAAAGGCGGCTGGGTTGACGATGAGCGCGCCCTCGCGCAGGACGGGGACTGTTGGATCTACGACGAAAACAGCGTGGTGTTCGCCGGTGCCGTCGTGTCCGGCAACGCGCGCCTTACCCTGCCGTGCATCGTTAGCCACGATGCGCATATCAGCGGCAGCTGCTGGCTGGACGGCGCGGAGGTCAGCCACGGGGCGCGAATAAGTGACAACGTCACCATTCAGCACTCTTGCGTGCGGGGCGAATGCCATCTCTACGGCGATGCCCGCGTTCTACACAACAGCGTTATCATCGCCGCCAAAGGTCTGACGCCGGACCATGACCAGATCCTGCAAATCTACGATAAGGCGACCGTCAGCCAGTCGCGCATTGTGCACCAGGCGCAAATCTACGGCGAGGCGATGGTTAATTTTGCCTTTGTTGAGCACCGCGCCGAAGTATTCGACAACGCCATCCTCGAAGGTAACGACTTAAATAACGTCTGGGTCTGCGACTGCGCAAAGGTCTATGGCAACGCCCGCGTGATTGCCGGTTATGACGAGGATGCCATTCCGACGGTGCGCTACAGCTCTCAGATTGCGGAGAATGCCGTGGTGGAAGGAAACTGCGTCATCAAGCACCACGTTCTGATTGGCGGTCAGGCATGGCTGCGCGGCGGGCCGATCATGCTGGACGATAAGGTGGTGATCCAGGGACGCGCGAGGATCAGCGGGGATGTGCTCATTGAGCACCGGGTTGAAATCACAGATGATGCGGTCATTGAAGCCTTTGCCGGGGAGAGCATTCACCTGCGCGGCGAAAAGGTGATTAACGGCGACCAGCGCATCACCCGCACCCCGCTGCTGGGAGCGTTATAGGGCGTAGATCTTCCCGTAGATATTCACATCGTCAAAGCGACCGTTCAGGTATTCCGCTTCCCGCAGGCATCCTTCCAGCGTAAAACCGTTACGCACGGCAACGCTGTTGCTGTGCTGATTCGCCACCCGACACTTGATCACAAAACGGCGGATCTCCCCGCGTTCGACGTAGTAGCGCATAAACGCCTGCAGTGACCGGGAGAGAATGCCCTGCCCCTGATGGCTTTCATCCAGCCAGTAGCCGATGTACCCGGCTTTGTTGGCTGGTTCAATCGTGTTAAACGACAGCACGCCGACCAGTTCATCACTCTTAAATATCAAAAACATTTTGGCGTAGCCGCGCTGGTGCAGCATCTGGTTACTTTGCACGTTGCGGCGGGTATCCTCTTCGCTGCCCACGTGCTGCGCCCAGTCAAAAGCGGTTTGCAAAAAGGTTTTGTTTTTGACGACGAGATTGTGCAGTTCGGCGGCATAGCGCTCTTCAACGGCGCGAAGCTCGAGAGCGCCAGATACCGGGATAATTTCGGATTTTGCTGCGGTCATTGCCCCTCACCCTAACCCTCTCCCAAAGGGAGAGGGAATCGATCGTTAACGCATTATCCGGTCGTCAACGTAGTTACGTTTATCCGGCGCCGGCGGGAAATACTGGTACAGCCAGGTTTCACTGATGGCATCGCCCTGGCAGCGCAGGAACAGGCGCATATCCACCGGCTCCGTCGAATCCGAGGTTGGGTACCAGTCAAACAGGATGCGATAGCCGTCAAACGGCTCAACGTAGAGGATCTCAACCTGCTTCGCTTCACCGCTGGAGAGCGTAATCACCGGCTCGATGCCTTTTGGCGCAGCGGCCTTGAGGTCGCCACCGACGAAGTCGATGGCAAAGCGACGGGCCCACACTTTCGGGTAATTTTCGCCCGGTGCCCAGCCTTCCGGGAAGCCGCCCATACCGGTACGGGTGGCGAAGACGTTGGCCAGCGGAGAACGCACCGGCGGCATGGCGCTCCAGTACAGACGATATTTAAAGTCCAGCTCGTCGCCCGCCTTCACCGCTTTTTCCGGCTGCCAGAAGCAGACCACGTTATCCAGCGTTTCGCCGGTGGTCGGGATCTCCATCAGGCCAACCGCGCCTTTACCCCAGTCGTTACGCGGTTCAACCCACAGGCTCGGGCGTTTGTTATACCAGCCCATCACGTCCTGATAGTGCGAGAAATCGCGGTCGAGCTGCAGCAGGCCGAACCCTTTCGGGTTTTTGTCCATATAGGCGTTAAACTGCAGCTTCTGCGGGTTGTTCAGCGGACGACAGATCCACTCCCCGTTGCCGCGCCACATTGCCAGGCGGTCGGAGTCATGAATTTGCGGGTGAATGGTGTCACACATGCGGCGTTCGTTATTGCCGCAGCTGAACATGCTGGTCATCGGCGCGATGCCGAGCTGCTTGATGTCCTTCCGCGCATAGAGATGGTTTTCCACCTCCATAATCACCTGGCTCTTCTCGCAGTGGATCACGAATTTATAGGCACCGGTGATGCTCGGGCTGTCCAGCAGCGTGTAGACGGTAAAAGTCGTGTCGCCGGGCTTGACGGTTTCAAACCAGAAGGCGGTAAAGTCCGGGAACTCTTCCGGCGTGTCGGTAAAGGTGTCTACCGCCAGACCGCGCGCGGAAAGGCCGTACTGGTAGGTGTCATCTACCGCGCGGAAATAGCTCGCGCCCAGGAAAGAGACGATATCGCGACGCGCCAGCTCAGGCGCCTTAAAGGCGCGGAAGCCCGCAAAGCCGAGATCGCTTTGCCCTTCCAGCTGTTTGGTATCCACACCCGTTTCGCCGTAGCTGAACAGCTCCGGACGGAAGTGGATCTCGCGCGCCATAGAGGTCGACTGGTCCAGCGAGAACATCCGCACGCGGCGACGGAACCCCATCCCCATATGGAAGAACTGCACGTCCAGCTGACGCCCTTCAATGTTGTTCCACAGTGACTGTTTTTCATCGTAGCGGATGGCGTTGTACGCCTGCGGCGTCATGGTTGCCAGCGTGTCCGGCAGCGGACGCGGCGCGCCACCCCACGGGGTTTTCGCCAGGTCATGCGCCATGGATTGCAGTACGGAGAAGTCGAAACGACGGCTCTGGCCGTCAGCAATGTCAGAGTCGGCAGCGTATGCCGCTTTGGAAAACAGGGAAGCAAGGCCAGATGTGCCGCTCAGGGCTGCCACTGCCAGCGAGCCTTTTAGAAAACGTCTGCGATTCATGCCTGGAAAAACGTCCTTATGGTCGTGTGAATGTGTTTCGCGCTCGGCGAAATGACGGCAAGAAAGAACGCACAGCCTAAACAAAAATGGTTAAGAATCCAATTGTTGGCCGGTGATTATATGAACAAAGTGAGAAATATTTTCTGTCGACCAGAACGGCCCGAAAGTGGTGTAAAAAACAGTAAATACACAAAATCATTCATGCTGGATCAAGGCGGCAAGTCTGAGAATCCCCAGGAGCTTACTTAAGTAAGTGACTGGGGTGAACAGACGTAGCCAACGCAGAGGCAGCTTGAAGGATGAAGTGTATTAAAAATGCCCCGGCGCGACATCGTTCGCCGGGGCTAATGAGGCGGTTATTTTACGCTGACATCGATACCCGGGAAGTACTTATCAGCGAGTTTAGCGATCGTGCCGTCGGCACGTACTTTATCAATCGCGGCATCAAGCTGCTTTTTGGTGGCCTCGTCGCCCTTACGCAACCCAAAACCGATCCCACTGCCGAGGATAGTGTCGTCAGACACCGGTTTGCCGATGAAGCCAAACCCTTTCCCCTGCGGCTTGCTGAGGAAACCTGCCTGCCCGGCCGCGGACATGACCAGCGAGGCGTCGATACGGCCATTCAGCAGATCGCCCCAGGCCATATTCTGATCTTTATAAGACACCACGGTGACACCCTGCTTTTCCCAGTGCTCTTTGGCATAGGTTTCCTGGATGGATCCCTGCAGCACGCCGATGGTTTTCCCCTTCAGCCCTTCTGGGGTTGCCTCAACCGCCGTACCTGCCTTGCCGACCAGCTGCGACGGAATACGGTAGATCGGTTGGGTAAAATCAATGCTCTTGCGGCGCTGCTCGGTGATGTTCATCGCCGAGTTGATGGCGTCAAATTTCTTCGCCACCAGCCCCGGGATCAGCGCATCAAAGGAGGTTTCAACCCAGCTGCACTTCAGCGCTGCCGCTTTGCAGATGGCATTCCCCAGCTCAACGTCAAACCCTTCCAGTTCGCCCGCCGCATTGCGGCTCTCAAACGGCGGATATTCCGCTTCCAGACCGTAACGCAGCTCGGTGGCCGCGAAGGAAGAAAAAGTACACAGCAATCCCATGCCGACAACTAACGCGCGTAATTTCATCTACAACTCCTCAGCGTGGTTTAACCCGACACAGGGCCTGGGCACCTGCCCGTAACGTCGCCTCATCTTTCGCAAAAGAGAGACGAATCAATTTATTATCCGTACCGTCCGCATAAAACGCCGACAGCGGAATGGTGGCAACGCCGTACTCAACGATCAGCCGTTTCACCAGCTCGCTGTCGCGCTCTTCGCTGAACTGGCTGTAGTCCGCCAGCATGAAGAACGATCCGGCGCTCGGCAGCAGCGTAAACGGCGAATCGGCCAGCAGGCTGTGCAGCAGATCGCGCTTGCGCTGGTAAAACGCCGACAGCGACAGCCAGGTTTGCGGGTCGACCATATGCTCAGCAAACGCGTGCTGCATTGGCGTATCGGCAGAAAACATTAAAAATTGATGCACTTTACAAATCTCGTCCATCAGTACCGCCGGTGCAACACAGTAACCCACGCGCCACCCGGTGACGTGATAGGTTTTTCCGAAAGAGGAAATAATCACGCTGCGCTCCGCCAGCTGCGGGTGCGTGGCCATCCCGTGGTGCGGCTCGCCGTCAAAAACGACGTGTTCGTACACTTCGTCAGACAAAATAATGATGTCGGTATTGCGCGTCAGCGCCGCCAGCTGCTGCAGGTCACTGGCGGAGAAGACTTGACCGCTCGGGTTGTGCGGCGTGTTGATGATGATCATGCGCGTGCGCGGGGTGATCGCAGCGCGAACCTCATCCCAGTTGACGGCAAAATCCGGCACGGTGAGCTTGATGGCAATCGGGGTAGCCCCCTGCAGACGGACAATCGGCGCGTAGCTGTCAAAGGACGGCTCAAAGTAGATCACCTCATCGCCCGGATGCACCAGCCCGCTAATCGCCGAATAGAGCCCTTCGCTGGCGCTGGCGGTCACCAGCACCTCGCTGGCAGGGTCGTACTGCGTGCCGTAGAGCGTGGCAATTTTATCGGCAATACGTTCTCTGAGCGGCTGCAGACCGGTCATCGACGCGTACTGGTTATGCCCCGCCTCCATTGCGCGGGTGACGCCCGCAATCAGCTTCGGGTCGCAGGAAAAATTCGGTGCGCCCTGAGAAAGGTTAATCGCGTTATGCTGCGCCGAGAGCTGGCCGATAACGGTAAAAATGGTGGTTCCCACATCCGGCAGTTTGGATCGCGTTTGCACAGGCGTTCGTAAAGTCATCCTCTTTCCCTTCTCATGGACATTGCATAACTATTCAAACAACATCTGTGCTGTCGGGACAATCGAATTGTTGTCATAATAGCCATGAGAAAAATGCATAGCTGAGGTGTTTTCTATGTCACGCCGTTCGCTCCCCCTTAATGCCATCGACGCATTTTTAGTCACCGCGCGTCACCTCAATCTTACCCATGCCGCGGCGGAACTGTGTCTGACGCAGGGGGCCGTGAGCCGTAAGATTGCCTCCCTTGAGGCGTGGTTTGGCTTTCCGCTTTTTGAACGCCACGCGCGCGGGCTGCGCCTCTCACCGCAGGGTAGCGCCCTGCTTCCGGAGCTGCAGTCCGCTTTCGAGCAGCTGCTGTCCGTGGCCGACCAGGCCCGCAGCCAGCACACCGTGATCCGGCTGAAGGCCCCCACCTGCGCCATGCGCTGGCTGGTGCCGCGCCTGCTGGAGGTGGAGCGCGAGCATCCGGATCTGCAGATCGCGCTGACCACCACCACCGATCACAACGTCAATTTCAAAACCGAATCTTACGACGCGGCCATCGTGTTCGGCACGCACATGAGCGCAGGCGATCTGCTGTTCGAAGAGGCGCTCACCCCGGTGATAAGCCCGGTGCGGGCGGGTGCTGCGCTGGGTTCGCTGACGTTTCTGCACCCGACAAGGGACAAGACAGACTGGTCGCTGTGGCTGACGAAACAGGAAGGTCCGGGCTTTGCCATGCATAAAAATCAACACTTCGATACGATGGATCTCGCCATTACGGCCGCCATTCAGGGGCTCGGCGTCGCCATCGCCGACGAAACGCTGGTGGCAGAAGATATTCACGCGGGAAGGCTGGTACGGCCCTATGAGACAAGCATAAAAACCGGCGCAAGCTACCGGCTGGTGCTGCGCGAAACGCCAGACGAGGAAAATGGACTGGCGGCGTTTCGCGCCTGTTTGCTTAATCGAGGCTGACGTGGTGCTTCATCACCCGTTTGAAGAGGCTCATGCGGGCGCGCATAAAGCGGTTTTCAAGCCTGAAAGCTGCATGTTTATTCACGCCAATGCGTAACAGAACGTCCCGCCCTTTACGGCACGCGGGCCAGTGCGTCGGCCCGGGCAGGATGTCGCGACGACCCGCGTCACGCGCAAAGCTCACCCAGTAATCCGCCACCTGGGCAGCAAACTGCAGATCTCGCTCATTGACGTACTGACGTGAAGGCTCCACCTGACCGAGCGTATCGAAGACGTAGGGAACTTCGTTGCCGTGCCAGGCACCGTTGATGTACGTGGCATGTTCCGCCTCTGCGACATAGTCAAACCAGTAACGCCAGCACAATCCGCCGACGCGCTGCTGGGCCTGCATCACCACGTAGCCCATCGTGGTAAACGCCATGTCGCGACACACCTGCCTGCCCAGCTCTTCATCGCCCTTCACGCCCGGGTAGAGCAGCTTAATCAGCCCCAGCCCGAAGCGGCGCTCCCTGCGAAGCTTCTGAATTTGTCCGGCGAGATCGATGCCAAACACCGCCATCACGCTGGCTTCATCGCTGTTGGAGCCAATCATCACCGGCACCGGATGCTGACGCGCGGCGAAAAAGACGTCAAGCATGGCTTCCGGCAGAACACAGTCTCCTGCGATAGGCGCCGGAGCGACGTTCAGCGGCGCGGTGAGCGGCCAGAACGCCTCGGGCGGAATGGCGCGCAGCTGCCCGGCGGTCGCATTTTCCAGCCCGAAATGGGCGGCCAGCGCTTCCCCTTTTTGCAGCGCCTGCTCGCGCGGCGTGTCCGGTAAGGTGTATCCGCTTTGCACAATCGCCTTGTGGAATAATCCTGCTGCCAGCGGAGAGGCCAGCAGCGAGAGCACGCTGCGCGCGCCAGCGGATTCGCCAAACAGGGTCACATTAGCGGGATCGCCGCCAAACCCGGCGATGTTATCCCGCACCCATTCGAGCGCGGCGATCTGATCCAGCAGGGCAAAATTATGCACTACGCGCCCTTCCTCGCCTTCCAGCGCGGGATGGGCGAAAAAGCCAAGATGGCCGAGACGGTAGTTGATCGTGACCACAACCGCGCCACGCATGGCCAGCGCTTTGCCGTTATACGGCGGCAGGCCTCCGGCACCAATCGTAAACCCGCCTCCGTGCAGCCAGACCATAACCGGAAGCGGCTCGGCCCGCTCTGCGGGAGACCAGACGTTAAGGTAGAGGCAATCTTCGGAAAACTGGCCCGGATCGCCGCCGCCGAGCTCCTGGCAGTACTCGCTGCTTTGCCAGCTTGAGGGCGAGAAGGCCGTGGCCTCGCGCAGCCCATCCCAGCGTTCAGGCGGCCGGGGCGAGCGCCAGCGCCACTCCCCCACGGGCGGCGCGGCGTAGGGAATACCGCACCAGACGTGGACGTTTTCATCGGTTAAACCAGACAGTGCGCCCTGGCGCGTTTCAACCACAGGGGCGGAAGGATTTTGCATAACGACCTTAATTTTTCCATCACACCCCAGCAGAGTAACGATTTCAGAGCAAACCGCAACGCTGTTTACTGCGCGTTTCAGCCTCCTGGTAGAGCGTAAACTCGTCATACACCGGGCATCCCAGCGCGTCTTCAAACGCATCGCGGCTGGCGTTACCGTGGCTGCGGGCCTGGGTTTCGTTCCCGAGGTTGGACTGGAAAATCCCCGCGGCGCTGACCGGGAGGAAATCTTCGTAGGTGATCGGCTGGGCAACCACCCATCCGCGCTCGATCAGCGGCTGCGGATCGTCTCCGGGACGAAACGCATGACGATGCGCATCCCCGGCTGGCGTCAGGCGGTAGCGGAAATAAGCCAGCTCCTGACGGCGCATGAGCATTTCGCTGTCCGGGAAGGCGCTAAAAATCTCCCGCAGATGCAGCTGATGGGTAAGGTTATCTTTACCGGTACCGGCCTGGGCGAGGAGGCTATCGTACAGTTCACGGCCTTTCGGGGTCAGCGCCACGCCGCGCTGTTCAATCTCACCGAAGCGCGCGGTGTGGGTGCCTTTATGTTCACCGGCAAACAGCACCGGCTCTTCCAGCGCCTTGAAGCTGGTTTGACGCAATAAGACGGGCACCTCGCGACGCGGCGGCCCTTCGATCAGAATTTTTGGCTCGATACCGTACTTCGGCATCAGCTCCTGCACCCGGTCAATGTCCAGCGTGCGCGGCGTGAGGTGGTTAATGTGGCAGCCCGGGAAGCAGACCACGTCGGCAATCAGACGGTGCTCGTTGTGCAGCGCCAGATAGGTTTCCTGATCGACCGTCGCATGGCGGTGCCAGCGGAAGGTTTCTAACGCTTCCTGCACAAATTCGTGCGCCTGTGCGTCAGTAAACTGCCCTTCCGACTCGTGGAGGTCGATCAGTTCCAGGCAGCGCGGGGTGAAGATGTTGCGGTGAGACAGGATCTCCGCGGCCCGCTCGCGCAGCGCGACGTTTTCAATCAGCTCAAGACGCAGCAGCGAGGTAAAGATACGAAACGGATTCCGGCACAGCGCCGCATCCTCTATCGGACGAAACGCCGTTGAGTGGACGGGCACCCCCGCCTGAGAGAGATCGTAATAGCTGACCGGGTACATACCCATAATGGCAAACATACGGCGCAGGGTTGAAAGTTCCTGTGCCGTGCCGACGCGGATCGCCCCGTGACGCTCCACGTTCAGGCGTGCAAGCTCATCGGCGTTAGCCAGTTGTTCATGTAATAGTGGATTATTTTCCAGAACCGCCAGGTTTACGTCCGCAACCAGTTCAAGCAAGGTGCCGTACTGCGGAACTTCCTGCTGGTACATCGCCGACATAGCCTGCGAAAAGTGTTCCCGAATGTCATCAGCCGTGATGGTGTTCGCCATGATGTCATGCCTCCAGTGAATATTACCTGGAGTGTAGAGAAACCCGTTCCTTCCGGGGGGAAGAATTTCTGAATTGTGATCTTAAGACGACAGTGGTCAAACCGTGTGCTATCAGGCCCCTGAACAGCGCCGAACGGAACCGCCCTTTCAGCCTGAACGCTTTTATCCAGGATTTTCCTTATAATTATTTAGGGTTCCGCTTTCTATCTATAAAGGAGTATTTTTGGGCTCTCTTCTGAATGCAAATTAACCATTTCGAGTACGCCATTATTTTTATCCTCACCTTTCAAATTTTTAGCTCGAAGTTAGGATTAATCTGAATGGTTGTTTACAAGTCATTCCTGTCTATCCATATTTCCTTTTTAAGCGAAGCGCAAATTTACAAATATTTAAAAATAACGCAAC
Organism: Enterobacter sp. DNB-S2; assembly: GCF_019443845.1. Taxonomy (NCBI): domain Bacteria; kingdom Pseudomonadati; phylum Pseudomonadota; class Gammaproteobacteria; order Enterobacterales; family Enterobacteriaceae; genus Enterobacter; species Enterobacter sp. DNB-S2. Next base: position 2,872,809 of record NZ_CP050520.1, on the reverse strand, counting down.
CGCAAATAGCAAAACGCATTTGACGGATGACGCACAGCGACTAGAGTTATTACTCGAACGACGAGTGATACGGAATATTTTCGTATCGTACTGACATAACCAATATATGACTATGAGGTTTAATATGGCAGAGCATCGTGGTGGTTCCGGTAATTTCGCTGAAGACCGTGAAAAAGCATCAGAAGCTGGACGTAAAGGTGGCCAGCATAGCGGTGGGAACTTTAAAAACGATCCGCAACGCGCTTCTGAAGCGGGTAAGAAAGGAGGACAGAACAGTCACGGCGGAGGCCGTAAATCTGATAACTCCTGATCTTATTTAATACTCTTTTAATAAAACCAGAGAGCATGCTGCGGGCTGAAAAGCTCGCAGTACCCTTTCCTTATTTTACCGGAGCGTAATTATTATGAATATGAAAAGCGTCGAGGATGTCTTTATTCATCTTCTTTCGGATACCTACAGCGCAGAAAAGCAGCTTACCCGTGCGTTAAGCAAACTTGCCCGCGCCGCCTCCAGCGAGAAGCTGAGCGCCGCCTTTACAGCACACCTGGAAGAGACACAGGGTCAGATCGAACGTATCGACCAGATCGTCGAGCAGGAAGACGGTATCAAGCTTAAGCGCATGAAGTGCGTGGCGATGGAAGGCTTAATTGAAGAAGCCAACGAAGTCATCGAAAGCACGGAAAAAAATGAAGTACGTGATGCCGCACTTATTGCCGCCGCGCAAAAAGTCGAACATTACGAAATTGCCAGCTACGGTACCCTTGCAACACTAGCTGAACAACTGGGCTATAAAAAAGCCGTTAAGCTTCTTGCCGAAACGCTGGAAGAAGAAAAAGAGACCGACCTTAAACTCACCGACCTGGCCGTAGGAAATATTAACCAAAAAGCGCAGAAATGACGCAATAATACAGGTTAAATAAAATGAGCATCAGTCCCAGGACAATTAAACGGTGCCATTTAGCGGCAGCCATAATATGGTTCATTCTCGCCATCCCTTCCGTAATATGGTGGAAGAACAGCGTGCTATGGGTCATTATCATCAGCATTTACGCCAATATTGTCGGCCATTTATCTGGCTACAGTGCCGCGCGTGCCGATCAGGCTGCTGAAAGTGAGACCAAATAAGCGAACCCCTAATGAGGATACAATGATGAATCACGTAGAACACTACCATGACTGGCTACGCGATGCCCATGCGATGGAAAAGCAAGCCGAATCTATGCTGGAATCCATGGCCAGCCGTATCGATAATTATCCTGATGTTCGCGCCCGAATTGAGCAGCATATTAATGAGACAAAACGGCAAATTACATTGCTGGAAGAAATCCTCGACCGTAATGATATTTCTCGTTCGGTTTTAAAAGATTCGATGAGCAAAATGGCGGCGCTCGGCCAGTCCATCGGCGGCATGTTCCCGTCTGATGAGATCGTGAAGGGTTCGATCAGCGGCTATGTTTTCGAACAGTTTGAAATAGCCTGTTATACCTCCCTGCTCGCGGCGGCGAAGAAAGCAGGCGACACGGCCTCGGTACCTGCCATCGAGACGATTCTGGCGGAAGAACGCGAAATGGCCGACTGGCTGATTCGCCATATTCCGCAGACCACGGAACAGTTCCTGCTGCGTTCAGACGCATCGGGCGTCGAAGCAAAAAAATAATCAGGGAGAATCGCCATGTTCCGACACGTCAAACAGCTGCAATACACGGTTCGCGTTGCCGAACCGAACCCAGGCCTCGCCAACCTTTTACTGGAACAGTTCGGTGGGCCTCAGGGCGAACTGGCTGCCGCCTGCCGGTACTTTACGCAAGGATTGAGCGATGACGATCCGGGCCGTAAAGATATGCTGATGGATATCGCGACCGAGGAGCTAAGCCACCTCGAAATCATCGGTACCCTGGTCGGCATGCTGAATAAAGGTGCCAAAGGCGCGCTGGCGGAAGGGGTGGAAAACGAGGCCGAGCTGTATCGCTCCATGACCGAAAACGGCAATGACAGCCACATCACCTCCCTGCTCTACGGTGGCGGCACCCCGCTCACTAACTCGGCGGGCGTGCCCTGGACGGCGGCCTACGTCGACACCATCGGCGAACCGACGGCGGACCTGCGCTCAAACGTGGCAGCAGAGGCCAGAGCGAAAATCATCTATGAACGGCTGATCAACGTGACCGACGATCCCGGCGTAAAGGATGCCCTGGCGTTTCTGATGACGCGCGAGGCGGCGCACCAGCTCTCCTTTGAGAAGGCGCTGCAGTCCATCCGTAATAATTTCCCACCGGGAAAATTGCCGCCAATCGAGGAATTCACCAACAAGTACTACAATATGTCTGAAGGTGGAGAGGTTCGCGGAAGCTGGAACAGCGATAAACATTTCGATTACGTTGAGTCCCCCCAGCCTGCGGTTGACGGCGGCGATGGCAGCGCAAGCGTCACGCTCACGACCGAACAGGCAACCCTGGTCAAGGCGATGTCTGCCCGCACGAAGTCCGATCCACATTCTGACCCGCTGACCGGTGCCGAGCTGGGTGCCGGTAAGACTAAACCGTAATCGGTTTTGCCGGGCAGCCATAAACTGCCCGGCAATTCTCGTGCCCCATCGTTTCAGAGGTACGGACCATGTTCGAACTCGACGCGTTCCATCTGGCCAGAATTCAGTTCGCTTTTACCGTCTCGTTTCATATCCTTTTTCCTGCGATCACCATCGGCCTCGCCAGCTATCTGGTGGTGCTGGAGGGCATGTGGCTGCGTACAAAAAACGACGTCTGGCGATCGTTGTACCATTTCTGGCTCAAGATATTTGCCGTTAACTTCGGGATGGGTGTCGTTTCCGGCCTGGTCATGGCGTACCAGTTTGGCACCAACTGGAGCGGGTTCTCACAGTTCGCGGGCAGTATTACCGGCCCTCTTCTGACCTATGAAGTCTTAACCGCCTTCTTCCTTGAAGCCGGTTTCCTTGGCGTCATGATGTTCGGCTGGAATAAGGTCGGCCCGGGCCTGCACTTCTTTTCAACCTGCATGGTGGCGCTCGGCACGCTGATGTCGACCTTCTGGATCCTCGCGTCCAACAGCTGGATGCATACGCCGCAGGGCTTCACTATCGAGAACGGACAGGTTATTCCGCAGGACTGGCTGGCGATCGTCTTTAATCCCTCCTTCCCTTACCGCCTGATTCATATGGCTATCGCCGCGTTTCTGAGCAGCGCGCTGTTTGTCGGCGCGTCGGGCGCATGGCACCTGCTGCGCGGTAACGATACCCCCGCCGTCCGCACCATGTTTTCCATGGCGATGTGGATGGCGCTGCTGGTCGCTCCCATCCAGGCGGTCGTGGGCGATATGCACGGCCTGAACACGCTAGAGCATCAGCCGGCCAAAATTGCCGCCATTGAGGGACACTGGGAAAATCCGCCGGGCGAGGCCACCCCGCTGCTGCTGTTTGGCCTGCCGGATATGGAGGAGGAGCGCACCAAATACGGTCTGGAGATCCCCGCGCTTGGCAGCCTTATCCTGACCCACAGTCTGGATAAGCAGGTCCCGGCGCTGAAGGATTTTCCGAAAGAAGATCGCCCTAATTCGACCATCGTCTTCTGGTCGTTCCGCGTCATGGTGGGGATGGGGCTGCTGATGATTACCCTCGGGCTGATTAGCGTCTGGCTGCGCTATCGTCATCGACTTTTCCACTCTCGCCCGTTCCACTGGTTTGCCCTCTGCATGGGGCCTGCCGGGCTGCTGGCGCTGCTCGCCGGCTGGGTCACCACCGAGGTGGGCCGTCAGCCGTGGGTGGTCTACGGCTATCTGCGCACCATCGACGCGGTATCGCTGCACAGCACCCTGCAGATGAGCATCAGCCTGCTGGCGTTCTTCGTCGTCTACTCGTCGGTGTTTGGGGTGGGCTATGTTTACCTCATCCGGCTGATTAAGAAAGGACCGCAGCCTGTCGATACGCTGACGTCAAACACCTCGGGCACACCCGCCCGTCCGCTGTCTGCCGCTGAGTCTGTTCCTGAACAGGAGAGAAACTGATGGGCGTCGATATCTCAGTTATCTGGTTTGCCATCATCGTCTTTGCCACGCTGATGTACATCATCATGGATGGCTTTGATTTGGGCATCGGCCTGCTGTTTAACTTCGTGGGCGATGCGAAGGAGCGCGATGTGATGGTCAACAGCGTGGCGCCGGTCTGGGACGGCAACGAGACCTGGCTGGTGCTCGGCGGCGCGGGCCTGTTCGGCGCGTTTCCGCTGGCCTATGCGGTCATTATTGATGCGCTCACCATTCCTCTCACCGCGATGCTTATCGGCCTCATCTTCCGCGGCGTCGCCTTTGAGTTCCGCTTCAAAGCCACGCCGTCGCACCGCAAATTCTGGGACTACTCCTTTGCCGGCGGCTCTCTGCTCGCCACCTTCAGCCAGGGCGTGGTGGTGGGCGCCGTGATTAACGGCTTCGACGTTGAGGGGCGGCGTTTCGTCGGCTCCGCGCTTGACTGGCTCACCCCCTTTAACCTCTTCTGCGGCATCGGGCTGGTTGTGGCCTACACGCTGCTGGGCACCACCTGGCTCATCATGAAAAGCGAAGGCGCGCTGCAGGCCCGCATGCGCGAGCTGACCCGCCACGTGCTGCTGGCGCTGGTCGTGGTGATTGCGGTAGTGAGCATCTGGACGCCGCTCGGCTGGCAGTACGTAGCCGACCGCTGGTTTACCCTGCCCAACTTCTTCTGGTTCCTGCCGGTGCCTCTGCTGGTTGCGCTTTTCAGCGTGCTGATCTGGCGCCTGACCCGCAACCCGGCCAGCCACGCTCGCCCCTTCCTGCTGACGCTGGGGCTTATTTTCCTCGGGTTTAGCGGGCTCGGCATCAGCCTCTGGCCGAACATTATTCCGCCGCGCATCACCCTGTGGGAAGCCGCGGCCCCGCCTGCCAGCCAGCTGTTTATGCTGGTAGGCACGTTGCTGATTATTCCGGTGATCCTGGTGTACACCGCCTGGAGCTACTACGTCTTCCGGGGCAAAGTGTCGGATACTGAAGGCTATCACTGAGGAACGCTATGACCGACTGGCATACACGAGCCATTATTTATCAGATTGATACCGCGCTATTTTATGATTTGAACGGCGATGGCTGCGGGGACATCGCCGGGATCGCGGCCAAGCTGCGCTATATACGCCGCATGGGGGCGACGGTCATCTGGATCACCCCGTTTTACCTCACGCCCTTTCTCGATGAAGGCTACGACGTCAGCGACCACCTCCAGGTGGATCCCCGCTTCGGAAAGCTGGCCGATATCATCGCCTTTATCGAGCAGGCCCGCGAGCTGGGCATGCAGGTCATTATCGAGCTGCTGATCCAGCACACGTCGGACGCGCATCCCTGGTTCCAGCAGGCCCGCCGCAACCCGGCGTCACCCTATCGTGATTACTACCTCTGGTCGGATAACGACGAGGACGATACGCCCCCCATGTTTCCCGGCGTGGAAAAGAGCATCTGGAGCTGGGACGACGAGGCGGGACAATACTACCGGCACATGTTTTATCGCCACGAGCCGGATCTGAACCTCACCTCGCCCGCGGTGCTTAAAGAGATTGAGAACATCATCCTCTTCTGGCTCAAGCTTGGCGTATCGGGATTTCGCCTCGATGCCGCGTCCCACCTCACCACCCAGGCAGGAAATGGTGATGAAAAAAAGGGCCTGTGGATCCTCGAACATATGCGGCGTCTTATCGAAGAGCGCAATCCGAACGCGATCCTGCTGGGCGAAGTTGACGTAGACGTTGAGGCCTATAAAGACTACTTCGGCAATAACGACCGTCTGAATCTGGTGCTCAATTTCTGGCTCAACAAGTATTTCTACGTCAGCCTGGCCCGCAAAAGCGCCCGCCCGCTGCGCAATGCGGTGAAAAAGATGATCGTCCCGCCTGACTCCTGCTGTTTTGCCAACTGGCTGCGCAATCACGACGAGCTGGATCTGGAAGGCATCAGTCAGAAAGACAAACAGTTTGTCCTCGATACCTTCGCCCCTGATGAGGAGATGAACGTCTATCAGCGCGGGATCCGCCGCCGCCTGGCCCCGATGCTCAACGGCGATCGGAAGCGGCTGGCGTTCTGCCACGCGGTGCTGTTTTCCCTGCCGGGTGTCCCGGTGATGCGCTACGGCGACGAGATCGGCATGGGTGACGACCTGGATCTGGAGGAGCGCTACGCCGTCCGCACGCCGATGCAGTGGGCAGGTTCGCAAGGAGGCGGTTTCTCTGCAGCCGACCCGGAAAAATTTATCGCGCCGATTATCGACCATGGCCCTTACCGCTATCAGAAAGTCAACGTCGCCGATTCGCTGCTTCACCACAACTCGCTTTTGCATCGGATCATCGATATTGCCACTACCCGCTCGGAGTTCCCCGAAATTGCCGTTGCGCCCTTTCGCCTGATCGCAATCGATGATGACGCGGTGCTGGGGCTTTATTACGAGACCGACGAGCGCAGCATCCTTACCTTCGTTAACTTCAGCGACCAGCCGGTACAGTTCACCGCCAAAGGGATCCGCAACGCCACCTGGACCGCCTGTCTCGAGGACAAGCGCTACGATGACGCGCTGATTTGCGGTAAAACCGTTCAGCTCAGCCTTGGCGGCTACGGCTATCGCTGGTTCTGGACGCACCGTAGCGCGCTGCGCTGACTACGGTTTCCGGCGGGTTATCAGACGCGTCAGCACTATTCCCGCCACCGCGAGGGCGCCAAGGGCCACTTTCCCCGGCATGCCGGAGGTGACGGACGGCGCGCGGGTTTTCGCCTCGTCAGTAAAACGCCCATGGATTTTATGCAGATCGTTAACCGGCTGGTCGAGGTAGTCCCGGCGATCCGGCGCGTTGAGATCGTCGGTCATCTGGCCTTCCCACGCCTTTTTAACCATCAGCCGGTCAAGAAAACCGGGGAAGAAAAATTGCCCGACGATTGACTGGATGGTGCTGCTGCCAACCCACAGCTCGCGCACCGGCTTTTGCGCCACCCTGAAGATGGCGCTGGCGGCCACCTCAGGCTCAAAGACCGGCGGCACCGGGCGCATCGCCCAGGCGAACTTGTTCCTCGCCCATTCGAACTGCGGGGTATTGAGCCCCGGCATCTGGACCATCGAAAGCTGAACCCGGCTGTTCTCATGCATCAGCTCGGTACGCACCGCATCGGTGAACCCACGGATCGCCGCTTTTGCCCCGCAGTAGGCTGACTGCAGCGGAATGGAACGGTAGGCCAGCGCGGAGCCCACCTGGATAATCACCCCCCTGTCGCGCGGAACCATAAGTTCGAGCGCGGCGCGAGTGCCGTTCACGTAGCCGAGGTAGGTCACCTCAGTCACGCGGCGGAACTCTTCCGGCGTGAGGGTTCGAAACGGTGCCAGCACGGCCCCCATCGCGTTGTTCACCCAGACATCAATCGCGCCGAGGCGATACTCAATTTCGTTAGCGGCATCCACCACCGCCTGGCTGTCGGCGACGTCCGCCTGCACGGCGTGGGCATTAACGCCAAAGCGCCGTAGCTCCTCCTGGGTCGAGTGCAGGCTGGCTTCATCGCGGGCGATGAGCCCCACGTCGTAACCCGCCTTTGCAAAGTGCAGCGCCGTGGCTTTTCCCACGCCCGCCGTCCCGCCGGTAATCACTATGACAGCCATAGAACCTCCACGTGAGTTTATCCGTTATTCCCGTCCGACAAGGTTGTCACCAGTTCAGCCAGCGAGTAATGCACCGCTTTTTCGACCACATCCTGACAGTCACCGGAGAAAAGCACGGTGCGGGTCTTCGTCTCGCCGCGTATGTTCCACGCGAAGCAGACCGTCCCCGCCGCCGTGCCGTCGTCGCCCCCTTCCGGACCCGCGTAGCCGCTGATGGCGATGCTGATATCCGCCTGGGCGATGTCGCGGATACTGGCGGCCATTTCGGTTACCGTCTGCTCGCTCACGGCCGTAAACCGCTCAAGCGTCTCGGGACGCACGCCGAGGATCCGCGCTTTAGCTTCATCGCTGAACACGACAAGCCCAACATCATAAAATTCGGCGGTGTTTTCCTCTGCGCAAAGCGCCACCGAGAGCTTTCCGCCCGTGCAGGATTCCGCGGTGGTTAAGCGAAGCCCGAGATCGGTTAATTTGCTCGCCAGCTTTTTCGTCAGTTCACCCACGGTATTATTGCTGTCGTGAAAAAGATTGCTCATCTTGCCGCCTCTTATTTCTCGAAAGGAATGATTGAAATATGCCCATTGCGCTCAAGTATGGCATATTTAATGTCGCTTATTTCCGTAATGCCATTATTTTGGCGCGCTGACACCAGAATATCATCACAGGACACGTCAACTTTTTTCAGTTTATCGGCTAACGGCACGCCGTTCTCAACCAGAATAACAGGAGTGCCATCCAGAATATTCTCCACCGGCGAGAAATATTTCTTCATCAACCCGAATATAATATCGACCACCACCAGCGTGGTAATGGTAATCATCGCGCCGGTAACGGAAAAATCCTGTCCGAGAAGCGCCTGCTGCGTGGCTTCACTAATTATCAGAAGCAGAATGAGATCGAAGCTGGTCATCTGCAGCAGCGCGCGACGCCCGGCCACTTTAAATACCACCACGAGGAACAGATAAATAGCCAGCGCGCGAAAGACCATATCCATATCAGCCTCCTAGGGGTAAATAAATTGCCAGATGTTAATTTCCGGCTCGCTGTTGACGCGGATGACGGTGTTCCATTTACCGGCTCTGGAAGGTGTCGTGAAGAGTAACACGGAGAAGCTGTCTGTTTTTTTCAGGTTGTTATAGACAAAATAGAGAGTCTTCCCGCGGCTGAACATAGCGTCCGGCTGCGGCCAGACGCTGCCTGGCTCATACGCATCGCTGCTCTCGCTGGTCATGCTGAGGACATACTTCCCCTCGTCCTGCACCGGAAACGCGAGCGCCATCCGCGTCTCTGTCTCCCGTCGTCCAAAGCGTTCATAGTCTATGGTGAGTGATTTAGCGGAATTCGTTTTGACCGTGTCGCTAACCATTCCGCTTGAAAACAGACCGGCAATCGCCGCGACGATAATACCCAGCAGAACAATAAAACCCACCTGACGAAACGCGTATTCAAACGTCAGCAAACGATAACTCTCATCTATCCCGGGTAACTTTTCATTTTCACGCTTCATGGTCATCGTCACCGTTTCGCTTATTATCCGATAATTTTGATTTCTAACGCGAATGTTTTTAGGACTTATCACATTTGCCACATAAAGGAATAGCAACAATACTTAATAAGTCAAGACACGCAAAATGAAGGATATCGGATGAAATTATCACTTATTTCCGCTTTATTGATATTTCTGGTTCCGGCCGCATGGGCAGATAATAACGGGGGTTTACAAAAAGGCGAAGCGCCACCGCCTCCCCACGCGCTTGATAGCGGATATCGCGGAACCGACGACGCGCGTATTATGACCATCAGGCAGGCAAAAGAATTGCACGATGGTGCGACAATTTCATTACGCGGTAATCTTATTGACGGTAGCGGCGATAAGTTTGTATTTCAGGATAAAACCGGAAAAATCGACGTTATTATTCCCCAGGCAGTCTTCGACGGCAGAACGGTAAAACCCGACCAGATGATTAGTATCAACGGTTCGCTTGATAAAAAATCATCTCCTGCCGTCGTACGTGTTGATCGTTTGCAGAAATAATTCAGCGAAGCGTTAACGCTGCAGTTATCCATCAAATCTCACCCCTTGGCTTAAGGAGTCAGCTATGAGTGATACTAAACAACGTACGAACGCTTACCCGCAGCCCCCGTTCCCGGAACAGCCGCAGACGCCGCCGGGACTGGCATCCGAAATGCAGCCCGTACCCGACCACGGGGAACAAAGCTATAAAGGACATGGCCGCCTTGCCGGCAAAAAAGCGCTAATTACCGGCGGAGACTCCGGCATTGGTCGCGCGGTCGCTATCGCCTATGCGCGTGAAGGCGCTGACGTTGCCATTAACTACCTGCCTGAAGAGGAAAAAGACGCCGCTGAGGTCATCGAGCTGATCGAAGCGGAAGGCCGCAAGGCCATCGCGTTGCCGGGTGACGTCCGGGACGAAACCTTCTGTCAGAATCTGGTCGAAGAAGCCGTGTCGAAACTGGGCGGGCTGGACATTCTGGTCAACAACGCCGGCCGTCAGCAGTTCCGTGAATCGCTTGAGGAACTGACCACGGAAGATTTTGACGCAACGTTTAAAACCAACGTTTACGCTCCGTTCTGGATCACCAAGGCGGCGCTGCGCCACCTGAAAGCGTCGTCCGTTATCATTAATACCTCCTCCGTTCAGGCGGTGAAGCCCAGCCCCGTGTTGCTGGACTATGCCCAGACGAAAGCCTGTCTGGCGGTATTCACCAAGTCCTTAGCCAAACAGCTGGGTCCGAAAGGCATTCGCGTCAACGCGGTCGCTCCAGGCCCTTACTGGACGGTGCTGCAGTCCAGCGGCGGGCAGCCGATGGAAAAAGTGAAGGAGTTCGGTGGCGACACCCCGCTGGGACGTCCGGGCCAGCCCGTTGAGATTGCCCCGCTGTACGTCACGCTGGCCTCGGATGAATGTTCATTTACGTCCGGCCAGGTGTGGTGCTCCGATGGCGGCGACGGCGTGATCTAAACCGGTAGACGATACCCCTCCGCAGTGAGCAATAAACGAACAAGGATGTTCGCTTTTATTCCCCCGCCAAAAAACATGTTGTAACTCAAACAGATCAAATGTTAAAAATATTTTGCTATCAGGTTATCAAAATTAAACAACTTAACTTGTCACCCGCATCGCTCTGTTTTTAACATCGCCTATGGAAAAAAATGGTCTGTTCAGTCAGCGCATACGCTTGCGCCATTTGCATACATTTGTGGCCGTCGCTCAACAGGGAACGCTGGGGCGTGCGGCTGAAACTCTCAACCTGAGCCAGCCTGCGCTCTCAAAAACCCTCAACGAGCTGGAACAGCTGACCGGTGCCCGTCTTTTTGACCGCGGCCGGCTGGGGGCGCAGCTTACCATCGTGGGCGAACAGTTCCTCACGCACGCCGTTAAAGTGCTGGATGCGCTCAATACCGCAGGCCAGTCCCTGCACCGAAAAGAAGAGCAATCCAGTGAGGTGGTGCGCGTGGGCGCTCTGCCTACCGCGGCGCTGGGCATTCTTCCGCCCGTTATCGGCCAGTTCCACAAGCAGCAGCGGCATACCACGATTCAGGTCGCCACCATGAATAACACCATGCTGCTCGCGGGGCTGAAATCCGGCGAACTGGATCTCGGAATCGGCCGCATGTCCGACCCTGAGCTGATGGGCGGCCTCAACTATGAACTGCTGTTCCTGGAGTCTCTGAAGCTGGTGGTTCGTCCCGATCACCCCCTGCTGCAGGACACGGTCACGTTAAGCCGCGTGATGGAGTGGCCGGTAGTGGTCTGCCCAAAAGGGACCGTTCCCCGCCAGACCGCCGAAACCTTGCTGCAAATGCAGGGGTGTACGCTGCCCTCAGGATGTATCGAAACGCTGTCGGCCTCGCTTTCACGCCAGCTTACGCTGGATTATGACTACGTCTGGTTCGTCCCCTCCGGCGCGGTGAAAGACGATTTGCGCCAGGGAACGCTGATCGCCCTGCCGATTACCTCCCCCGGCCCCGGTGAACCTATCGGCATTTTGACCCGCGTAGACACGCCGCTTTCAACGGGCGCGCAGACGCTGCTGAGCGCTATCCGTAAATCAATGCCGGTCTGACAACTTTCGCCCTCCTCATTCTAACCCTCTCCCCAACGGGGCGAGGGTTCACCAGCCATTTTTCCACCCGAAGCGATAAATATTGCCTCAGGAAAATGAAGAACTTACAGCGACGCTCTGGTCCGGCTGTAAATCGCCGAAGCGTTTCCGCAAGGCCGGGGCGAGGCGCAGGGATGCGCCGAGAGGGCGTGGGATGCAGGCTCATGCCCGACCCGATAGCCTGAAGGAATAAGCTGAGGACAAAATTGCCGGGAGCAATTTTGGACAGCGCCTGCGCTGGCCCTGAAAGGGTGAGCCCCAGGGATGGGGCGAGCAATCCGCGAAGCGGCGATTTACCGCCGGGAGCCCGGGTTGCCAGGGCGGTGGCGATTGAGCCGCCCTGGCACGTTCACAGGCCATGTCGTTACAGAGTAGCAAGAAACATAAAGTGAACGGAATGACCACCACAGCCGTATGTTCCCCCTCACCCCAGCCCTCTCCCTCAAGGGAGAGGGGCCGTCTTGCGCGCTAATCAATTAATGCGAAATCATTCATTAACAATTGCGTAAAACAATTTAACAGTTTTATCATAGCGACGAATTCACCAAATGGTTCGTAAATAATTTTACAACTCCGAATTCACCCGTATTAATCATTCTTCCCTCCGCATTTATTACCCAACTGGTACACACCCAGCACGACGGGGGGATCTTAAGGAGACAGAAATGGCATTTGGCAGCGCGCCACGTGGGATACCGCGTATCCTGCAGTGGCTCCTTGCCGGACTGATGTTGCTCATCGGTCTGGCAGTCGGCGGGCTGGGCTTTAAGCTCGTCACCGTAGGCGGAAGTGGATACTTCCTGATAATGGGCGCGGTGATGGTGATTGCCGCGATCCTGATTTTCCTCAATCGCAGCAGCGGGATCGTACTTTACGGCATCGCCTTTATTGCCTCGCTGTTCTGGGCGGTAGGCGATGCGGGCTGGGATTTCTGGCCGCTCTTCTCTCGCCTGTTTACCTTTGCCGTACTGGCCTTCCTCTGCGCCATCGTCTGGCCTTTCCTGCGCGCGGCAAACCACAGCGTTGCGAACAAGGCGCCCGCTTTTGGCGTCGCGGCCGTGCTCGCGGTGGCGATGCTGGTCAGCCTGGGCTGGATGTTTAAGCCGCAGACCCTCGTGGCAGCGAACGAGCCCGTTCCGGTGAAACCCGTCGCCCCCGGCGAGCAGCAAAAGAACTGGGCGCACTGGGGTAACACCACCCACGGCGACCGTTTCGCCGCGCTGGACCAGATTAACAAGCAAAACGTCCGCGATCTGAAAGTCGCATGGGTTGCGCACACCGGCGATATTCCGCAGAGCAACGGCTCCGGCGCGGAAGATCAGAACACGCCATTGCAAATTGGCGACACGCTGTACGTTTGTACCCCGTACAGTAAAGTGCTGGCGCTGGACGTGGATTCCGGCAAAGAAAAATGGCGCTACGATTCCAAAGCCACGGCGCCTAACTGGCAGCGCTGCCGCGGTCTGGGCTATTTTGAAGACCATTCCAGCGTGACAACGTCACAGGCAGAGACACCGCCTGCGGCATGCCCTCGCCGCCTGTTCCTGCCGACCACCGACGCCCGCCTGATTGCCATCAACGCGGATACCGGCAAGGTCTGCGAAGACTTTGGCGACCATGGCACCGTGGATCTGAGCGTCGGCATGGGCGAAATCAAGCCCGGGTATTATCAGCAAACCTCCACGCCGCTGGTCGCCGGGAATGTCGTTGTCGTCGGCGGTCGCGTCGCGGATAACTACTCCACCGGCGAACCGCCGGGCGTGGTGCGCGCCTACGACGTTCACACCGGTAAGCTGGCGTGGGCGTGGGATCCGGGTAATCCAAAACTGACCGGCCTGCCGCCGGAAGGCCAGACCTACACCCGCGGCACGCCGAACGTCTGGTCAGCAATGTCTTACGACGCTAAGCTGAACCTGATCTACCTGCCAACCGGCAACGCCACCCCGGACTTCTGGGCGGGCGAACGTACCGCGCTGGACGATAAGTACAGTTCCTCCATCGTCGCCGTCGACGCGACCACCGGTCAGGTGCGCTGGCATTTCCAGACGACCCACCACGACCTGTGGGACTTTGACCTGCCTTCCCAGCCGCTGCTGTACGACCTGCCCGACGGTAAGGGCGGCACCACGCCCGTGCTGGTGCAGACCAGCAAGCAGGGCATGATCTTCATGCTTAACCGCGAAACCGGCAAGCCGGTGGCGAAGGTAGAAGAACGTCCTGTCCCGGCGGGTAACGTTGAGGGTGAACGCTACTCTCCGACCCAGCCGTATTCCGTGGGCATGCCGATGATTGGCAACCAGACGCTGACCGAATCCGACATGTGGGGGGCGACGCCTGTCGACCTGCTGCTGTGCCGTATTCAGTTTAAAGAGATGCGTCATCAGGGCGTCTTCACCCCGCCGGGTCTCGACCGTTCCCTGCAGTTCCCTGGCTCTCTCGGCGGGATGAACTGGGGCAGCGTCTCCGTTGACCCGAACAACAGCCTGATGTTCGTCAACGATATGCGCCTGGGCCTGGCAAACTACATGGTGCCGCGCGCTAACGTGGCGAAAAACGCCAGCGGCATCGAGATGGGCATCGTACCGATGGACGGCACGCCGTTCGGCGCGATGCGCGAACGCTTCCTGTCGCCGCTGGGCATTCCGTGCCAGAAGCCGCCGTTCGGCACCATGTCGGCCGTTGACCTGAAAACCGGCAAGCTGGTGTGGCAGGTACCTGTCGGCACGGTGGAAGATACCGGGCCGCTGGGCATTCGTATGCACATGCCAATCCCAATCGGCATGCCGACGCTGGGCGCATCGCTCTCTACCCAGTCCGGCCTGCTGTTCTTCGCCGGCACGCAGGATTTCTACCTGCGCGCGTTTGATACCGCCACCGGGAAAGAGATCTGGAAAGACCGTCTGCCGGTCGGCAGCCAGTCCGGCCCGATGACCTACGTGTCGCCGAAAACCGGTAAGCAGTACATCATCATCAACGCCGGGGGCGCCCGACAGTCGCCGGATCGCGGGGATTACGTTATCGCGTACGCGTTACCCGATAAGCAATAAGATGTGAAAAAGGGACCGAAAGGTCCCTTTTTTTTGCCCGGTGGCGACTCAGAACGTCTCCCAGTTATCCCCGGAAACCGTCGCCGCCGGACGCAACGGCGCGTTCTTCGATACTGGCGCAGACATCACCGCGCGGCCTGGCTTTGTACTGCTCAGACGAAACGCGCCGACCGTCTCGGTCAAACGCGCGCCCTGTTCTTCCAGAGACGCGGCGGCCGCAGAGGCTTCTTCCACCAGCGAGGCGTTCTGCTGGGTCACTTTATCCATCTCAGAAATCGCCTGGCTCACCTGCACGATACCGCGGCTCTGCTCATCGGACGCGGCGGCAATCTCCAGCATGATGTCGGTCACGCGTTTAACCGCTTCGACGATTTCATTCATGGTGTTACCGGCAGCCACAACCTCACCGGAGCCCTGGTCGATCAGCGAGACCGATTCGTTAATCAGGCTTTCGATCTCTTTTGCGGCATTCGCACTGCGGCTTGCAAGGGTTCGGACTTCGCTTGCCACCACGGCAAAACCGCGCCCCTGCTCGCCCGCCCGCGCCGCTTCTACCGCCGCGTTAAGCGCCAGGATATTGGTCTGGAACGCAATGCTGTTGATGACGGCGGTGATCTCGGAGATTTTTTTCGAACTGGTGGAGATATTGCCCATGGTTTTGACCACGCCGGAGACCATCTGTCCGCCGCGGCTGGCTTTCCCGGAGGCATCTTCCGCCAGCTTGCTGGCATGATGGGCGTTATCGGCGTTCTGTTTCACCGTCGCGGTCAGCTGTTCCATGCTTGCGGCGGTTTGCTCAATGGCGGCGGCCTGCTGCTCGGTGCGCGAAGAGAGATCGGTGTTACCGGCAGAAATCTCGCTCGTGCCGCGGTAGATCTCCTCCGCCCCCTGACGTACGGTGCCCACCGTGTTTTCAAGCGAGTGCTGCATGGTTTGCAGATCGCGCGTCAGGCGGCCAATTTCGCTGCGCCCGGCCACGTCGTCCGGCATCGTCAGGTCGCCTTTGGCAATATTCTCGATACGTTTCGCTGCACGCTGCAAAGGATTGATTACCGTGCGGCGCAGCACGACAAAGGTCATCGCCGTCAGCACCAGCGCCAGCGCAAACGCGCCCACCATAAACATCAGGCCCAGCTGCGTGCGGCTGTGCGCCTGCGCCGTCAGCGCATTGGCACGCTCGGTGCGGATCTTAATCGCCTTCAGCAGCACGGCGTTATAAGCGTCATCCAGCGGCCGCGCCGTTTCGTTTTCGTGGTTGATAATCGCTTCGAACATGCCGTTTTTGGCGAATTTCACCATCGGCTGCATGCCCGCAATATAGGCGTCGTACCGCGCCTTGAGATCCTCATCCAGCGCTGCACCCTCAGCGGTACGCACGGCACGATTCATATAGGCGGTAAAGCTCTCCTGGGACTGCTTAATGCGCGTTTCCGCCTCGCTGATGTTCTGCTTCATCGCATCCATCTCCGCGATGCGGCTTGCCGCACCGGCGTGGATCAGATTGATACGCGCGGTACGCAGATGGTTTGAGCTGTTCGACAGCCCCATACGCACCTGAATTTCGGACGTGACATCCTGCTGATCGTTATCGGCCTGCAGCAGGAAATACCCCGCCAGACCCGAACTCAAGGCGAACAGAAGAATAATGCCACCGAGAATGGAGGAAAACAGCGGAACCAGCCTGATGTGATGCAAGAAGCTCAGCTTGCGCTGCGCCTGCATCGAAGTAGTGTTGTCCATGACCGTCGACTCTCTTGTAGGTAAGATGCGTAAAAACACGCCTGTTAAATAGTCATCGGCACGGCAGAGATTTAGATTACGGCTAAAAACGCCGCACTGGTCACACTTTAGAGAAGATTATTAAAGAAACGCCAGCGGTGAAAAACCGCTGGCAGAAGAGCTACTTGTCGCCGAAATGAATGACAGTACGGATGGATTTTCCTTCGTGCATCAGATCGAACGCGTCGTTGATCTGCTCCAGCGGCAAACGGTGGGTAATGAACGGGTCGAGCTGAATCTTGCCGACCATAGC
Source organism: Enterobacter sp. DNB-S2 (assembly GCF_019443845.1). Taxonomy (NCBI): domain Bacteria; kingdom Pseudomonadati; phylum Pseudomonadota; class Gammaproteobacteria; order Enterobacterales; family Enterobacteriaceae; genus Enterobacter; species Enterobacter sp. DNB-S2. Next base: position 2,855,953 of record NZ_CP050520.1, on the reverse strand, counting down.
ATCTTCAACCATACCCGGAAGCTGGGTACGGCCCTTCACGCCGCCAAACGCGGAACCGCGCCATACGCGACCGGTGACCAGCTGGAACGGACGGGTTTTAATCTCCTGGCCCGCGCCGGCCACGCCAATGATGATGCTCTCGCCCCAGCCTTTGTGGCAGCATTCGAGTGCGGAACGCATCACGTTCACGTTGCCGATACATTCGAAGCTGAAGTCAACGCCGCCGTCGGTCATCTCAACGATGACGTCCTGAATCGGTTTTTCGTGATCTTTCGGGTTCACGAAATCGGTCGCGCCCATTTCACCCGCCAGCCTGAATTTCTCCGGGTTGGTGTCTACCGCGATGATACGCCCGGCCTTCGCCTGCACCGCGCCCTGAATCACCGCCAGACCAATGCCGCCGAGACCGAACACCGCCACGGTGTCGCCCTCTTTGACTTTTGCCGTGTTATGCACCGCGCCAATACCGGTGGTCACGCCGCAGCCCAGCAGGCAGACTTTATCCAGCGGCGCCTGCGGGTTCACCTTCGCCAGGGAAATTTCCGCGCAAACGGTGTACTCGCTGAAGGTGCTGGTGCCCATGTAGTGGTAAACAGGCTCGCCGTTATAGGAGAAACGGGTGGTACCGTCCGGCATCAGCCCTTTCCCCTGAGTGGCGCGAACCGCCTGGCAGAGGTTGGTTTTACCGGATTTACAGAACTTACACTCGCCGCACTCCGCGGTGTACAGCGGGATAACGTGATCGCCAGGCTTCAGGCTGGTCACGCCCTCGCCCACTTCCACCACAATCCCGCCGCCTTCATGACCCAGCACCGCCGGGAAGACGCCTTCCGGATCGTCACCGGAGAGCGTAAACGCATCGGTATGGCACACGCCGGTATGGGTGATTTTGATCAGCACTTCGCCTTTCTTCGGCGGTGCCACGTCGATTTCAACGATTTTCAGCGGCTGGCCGGGACCAAATGCAACTGCAGCGCGAGATTTCATCATGTCTTCCCTTTTTGTCAGGTGTGTGGGTTTATTTTAGATAAGAGCGCAGCAAATGGCCGACTTCTGCCATGCGTACGGCTCGCTGATCCGGCGTGGTTTCCCCCGTCACCAGCTCATCTTTGAGGTGAATTTCAACCATTTCGCCCATCAGGCCATTGGCAGCCCCGCGCACGGCGGCGATTTGCTGCAAAATAGCCAGACAGGGGTCGCCCGACTCCAGCGCGCGTTCAAGGGCATCAACCTGACCCCGAATGCGGCGGACGCGAGTAAGAATACGTTTTTTATCTTCGGGTGAATGCGGCATACGCCCTCCTGATACTATAGGGGGGTATGGTACCTATTTTATCCTTAAGATGTAAACACTCTGTTTTTTATGGTTAATGCGCATTTCGTTAACGTTACGTATTACTCCGGCAGCGCTATACCTGAAATCTCGGTACAAATATCAATGAGACGCTCCTGCAATACAACGTCGTGCGCCTGCGGATTAGCCGTCATGCGCTTCATGTGGTAGAAATATTTCCCCGTTACGTCAGCCTCAGAATCACGGCTGGCGGCAAGCCAGGCCTGGGTCAGGTGCGCCTGGTCCATATCGTCCGGGGCATGCGGCCCTCCCATCTTTGTCGGCACCCAGCCAGGCTCGAGGCTGTTACTACGCACATCACGCCATCGACGCGCAATAGCAAAAGCCAGCATAGCGTCGTGCAATTTGCTCTCCGCATAGGCGTCTGAGCCATTCCAGCGACGTTTGCGCCAGAGAATATCATCCAGGTTTGCCCGGGCATGATGATGCATACCCGAACTCAGATAGACGAGGCGCTGTGGACGTTCAATCAACGCGGTGAGGATGTAAGCCGAGAGCGTGTTGATCGCGAAAACATGCGGCAGCCCGTCGCGGGTCAGGCGATACGCTTCATTGTAGCCAACGGCAGCATTGTGGATGACGGCATCGAAGCGTCCCAGGGCGTTGACACGTAATGCCGTTTGCCTGGCACCTTCCATTGTCTCCAGGTCACCGACAACGACGGCTTCAGCCTGCGGTAAGGCGCGTTGGGCATCTTCTGCACGGTTCGCATTACGCGCGTGCAACACAACCTGATGTCCTTGTTGAACCAGCAGTTCGGCTGCCATCAGACCCAGGCCTGTGGACGAACCGGAGATGAAAATGCGTGACATATAATTTCTCCAGATTAGTAAACCGACAGCAAGCGCTGCCGGCTCGAATGTTTATTCAGGATTGCTGCATGCGAGACGCGCTCGCAATCAGCGCCCCCAGCAGCGCACAGACCGCACCAGACAGATACACAGCGGCATAACTAAACTGACCGGCGATCAGGCCAGCGACTGGCCCGGCGATTCCATAAGCGACATCCAGAAATGCAACGAATGCGCCCATTGCGCTGCCGCGGTTGGCTTGTGGAACACGTCTTAAGGCTTCGACGCCCAGTGCGGGGAAAACCAGCGCACAGCCCAGTCCGGTAACCAGAGCACCTGCAAGTGCCATCCATTCGTTTGAACCCAACCACAGCATTGCCTGGCCTAGCGCTTCAACCACCAGTGACCAAACTGCAACGCGATAGCCGCCTATTTGGTCTGGCAGATGCCCCAGGGCGAGGCGAACGAAAATAAAACCCAGACCAAACGCAGTCATCACCAGGCCGGCGTTCTGCCAGTGATGTGCCGCAAAGTACAGCGAGGCAAAAGCGGTTAGTCCTGACAACCCAACGCCCTGCAGCATTAATCCCAGCCCTTCGCGCCAGATGCGCCCTACTACGCGATGGAATGGCAGTCGCGGACCTCCAGGCGATATATATGATGGGGTACAAAATGCAACCAGAGCGGCCAACATCGGTGCAGCAATACAGGCAATCATCGCCATTGCGAGGCTGTAATGCTGATATAACGCCATGCCAACAGGAGCACCAATCGACAGCGCCGCGAACATCGCGATGCCGGTCCAGGACATGGACATACCGGCGCGCTGAGGACCAACTGAGGCAATGGCCCAAGACACACATCCCGTCACGAACTGACTTTCGCCAAAACCGGCCATCAGACGACCTGCGATAACAATGCAAAGGGTTGCAGCAGGCGATAAATCCGTTACCGAAGCCACCAGATACAGCGCCCCTGCTATCGCTGAAAGGATTGCTCCCTGGAGAGCAGAACGTTTACCGCCCTGCTGGTCTGTAAGCCGTCCGGCATAGCCGCGGGTCAGGACGGTGGCCAGAAACTGGATGCCGATCGCCAGTCCCACCACGAGGTTGCTGAAGCCGAGATGGCCATGGATGAACAATGGAATCACCGGCAGTGGAAGTCCGACTGCCAAATAGCCAAAGAAAAGTGCGGCAATAACGCCCGTTGCCGGGCGGGGAAGCAGGACGCGCGGGGTGTTATCCTCCGCGAACCGCTTTATGGCGAGGGCTCCCATGTCATTATCCTTTATGAAATATGATTAAGAGGGTTGAACGGCCCGGTGTATAAGGCCGCTCTGTCATCAGGATGCTTTAAAAAGATCGATGTGATAGCCGCTGGCGTTGAGCAGGTAATCACGAGAAACGGTTATCTCTGTACTGAGCGCCGCCAGATCAATATCCACCAACTTGCCCGCACGTTTACGAAGCTGGCCGGCCACCATCACGGTATCCACATCAGACCGCTCTATCGCCTGCACGACGGTACCAATGACGTTGGTTACCGGGAAAACAGCGGCTCCGCTGGTGCGAACCATGATAATGTCGGCCTGCTTGCCTGGCGTAAGGGTGCCAATCTGGTCCTCCAAACCGGCCGCACGCGCGCCATTAACCGTTGCCGCTTTCAGGACATCCTCGGCCGTAATGGGGGACGGCACATTGTCCTCACCACGGAAGCGACGGTAGCGCATAGCCGATCGCTGTTGCCCGAACAGAGCGTGCATTTCCCCGAACATATCGCTGCCAAAGGCAGTATCAAGGTCAATGCCCAATGCCGGGGTCAAGCCGCGATCGACAGCCTGCTGGTAGGCAAAACTTTCATCGTCGAAGCCAAATAGCGCATCCGACCGTGGATTGACCGTGATGTTCACTCCTGAATCGGCCAGGAGCTTCCAGGTATCCTGAGGAACCCTTGAACAGTGGTTGAAGATGTTATGTGTGCCCAGTACGCCCGGCGTGGCAAACTCAGGGCCGAGATTGGCGAGATCGCCGATGAATTCGGTCAGAATGCGCATGTCGAGTTTGCGAGCGACCTTCCACCAGTCAAGATTGAGCTGACCAAACAGACCAACGTGCACCAGGCTGTCATTTGTATTCCAGCTTCGCGACAGTCGCTCCAAATCCGCAGGCAAATGCGCCGACGAAGCTTCTTTATCCATTGCTGCACCGACCATATGTAACGCACGGATGCCGCTTTCCTTTAGAGCATCTAATGCTGCATCAGTATGCTCGGGGCTGCGCGAGTTGTGGCAGGCATCAATGATGGTAGTAATACCAGCGTCCAGTGAGGCAAGTGCCGAGAGCCTGGTACTCAGGTACATGTCCAGAGGACGATAATGTTTGCCCAGTTTCTCTGCGACCACATCAATGTAAGCAAAAAGATCGTCGACATTTGGCATCATGCGGCGCATCACGCCAAGCCACATATGGTGGTGAGCATCCACCAGGCCGGGCATTACAATATGGTCAGTTGCATCGATCACCTGGGCATCATCCGCCTGCAGATCCGGACCCACTGCTGCGATACGGTCGCCATGGACGAGAACATCGCCCACGGAGAGGTTGGGAATATCGGCATCCAGAGTAAGGATGATGCCGCCTTTAAAAAGAGTGCGCGTCGTTGTCATTTCGTATTCCTCAGGGTTAAGTGATGCCGTTCGTTGCGAGGTTTGCCCAGCCGGAGACGGGTAAAATAGCGCCCGGCAACGAATTGGCTGACACAATAGGTTGCGCACCATTTTTGATAAAGGTAGTTTTATGCAAATTATATTTGAATAAATTCAAAGGTGAGTCTCTATGAGTTTTGACGGAAGGCTACTGTCAGGATTGAGCGTGTTGGCCGCAGTTGTCGAGGCGGGTAGTTTCAGTCGCGCTGGCGAGGTGCTGGGACTGTCCGCTTCTGGCGTGAGCAGATCGATAGATCGTCTTGAAGAGAGGCTCGGAGTGCGCTTGCTAAACCGTACGACGCGTACGATGAACCTGACGAACGAAGGCCGGGCTTTGTATGAGCGCGCCTCGCCACACCTTGAAGGTATTGAGGTTGCGGCAAGCTACGTATCCGGTGCCGCCATTGCTGTACGAGGATCATTGCGTGTCAGCGTTAATCCAATCTTCGCTCGTTATATTTTGGCCCCGAAACTGCCTCTTTTGCGCGAACGTCACCCGGAACTGGAACTTACAGTAGTGCAGCAGCCTGACGTAGGGGATCTTGTGACAGAGGGTATAGATGTTGCGGTGCGTTTCGGACCGCAACTCCCCTCAACTATTTCTTCGAAATTGCTCTTTCAGACGCGCGTACTCACTGTGGCATCACCGGCATATCTGAAACGGCATGGTCGACCTGCGCATCCTGAAGAACTAGTCACGCATGAGTGCATCCAGTATATCGATCCTCGCCGCGGGAAACCGTTTGAGTGGGAATTCCGTCGCGATCGCGAAGTACTGGCTATTGATACTCATGGTCATTTGACGACAACCGATGTAGATCTGATGGTGCAATCCTGCGTAAGTGGTGTTGGTATTGCCCAGGTACTTTCACTCAGCGTCACGCAATTGATCGCTGACGGAATGCTGGTCGAACTTTTTCCGGAATGGCCAGGCGAAACCTATCCGCTGTATATCACGCGGCCATCTCGTCGACTGCCCCCCGCTGCTGTCGAAGCCTTTATGGAATTTTGCGCTGAAATTTGCGCAAATCATGAAGCGAACTGAAAAAAACTATCAGCTGTTGGACGTACTTTAGCGGCGAGCAGCTGATAGCCTCAGCGATACTCACGAAATTTGTCTGTTCACAAACATGACCCCATTCATTTATTCCTTATTCGATATTATTTACTCTGCCTCAACATGTACGCTGATATTCAGCCGTTTTGCTTCCATGGATATCATTTTTTGGGCAAGAACCATATTGCCGCCATGTACTTGATCTATTAAGTGTTGAACAAGAGTCATCATCAAATAATCCTTATTAGCCGGATAAAATTCGGTCATATCAATCCCGCTATCCTGCAGCTGCTGGTGCGTAGATCTCTCTGTTTCAGCAACTATTTCGGCTACTCTGGCCTGCATCTTGTCGATTTGCTCAAATACAATACGGTTTATGATTTCGATTTGTTCTGGCTTTAAGTCCTTTTCCATCATTACCTCTCATAAAATTTTGTAGCTTAGAAAATTTGGATTATGACAAACCTAATATAAGTATAGGAAGTGAGTCTTCATTCCTCATTCAGCAGTATCATAGGTACGACGGAACGATTAATGCCGCACAACGATATACCGCCAGTATACCCTCTCCATAATCAGCAAGATCGGTCAGGATTTTGGCCGTTCGGAGAGGCAAAGTAGGTCATCAGGAGGATGCAATGTACGATGCAATCAAAACGGCTTACCGCGAGCGCTTCACGACGGTGTGCGACTATATCGCCCAACATCTCGATGAACCGCTTACGCTGGAGAAGCTCAGCGCGTTAGCCTGCTGTTCGCCTTATCATTTTCACCGGCAGTTCCTGGCGTTTAGCGGCCAGCCTTTGTATCGCTATATTCAGTGGTTGCGCCTGCGTCATGCGTCCTGGCGACTGGCGTTTAATCCTCAGGATAAGGTGATTGATATTGCGCTCGATGCCGGGTTCCAGAGCCCTGAATCGTTCAGTCGCGCCTTCAGAAACGCGTTTGGAAAAAGCCCGCGTCAGTTTCGGCAGCAGCCGGACTGGCTGAACTGGCACCAGCGCGTACCGAAAATGACCTTCCAGGAGCAAAAAACGATGGAAATTAAAATTGTTGATTTCCCACAGACCCAAGTGGCAATGCTGCAGCACCGTGGTAGCCCGGATCGGGTTAATGACAGCGCGGCGAAATTTATTGCATGGCGTAAAACCACGGGCCTATCGCCAGTACACGAAAGCAGCACGTTTGGTATTGCCTGGGATGACCCGGCAACCACACCCGCAGACGCCTTTCGTTTCGATATCTGCGGCAGTATCTCTGAAGCGATACCAGAAAATGAATTCGGGGTTTGCAGTGGCGAAATCGACGGCGGACGTTATGCTGTTGGCCGTCACACGGGGTCTCTGGATACCATTTCCGCCACGGTGTGGGCGATGTTTCGCGACTGGCTACCGGCCAGCGGCGAAACGCTGCGCGACGCCCCGGTATTTTTCCACTACCTCAACTTTATTCACGAAGTGCCGGAACATGCGCTGCAAACCGATATCTACCTGCCGTTAAAGTGACTATCTCTTATTGACCGCCATTTCTGCCGGGCGGCACAGCGCTTGCCCGGCCTACGGTTCCCTGCCAGCCTGCGCCAGCGTTTGCAGCTCATCCTTAAGCCAGCGCGTTGCGCCCCGCTGGCCGCTGCGTTTATGCGAGTAAATTTTCACTTCAAACGTGCGTATCGAAAACGGTAAAGGAAAAATCCTCAGGTCCGCTGCCGCAGCCAGCTTCTCAGCGGCAAAACGGGGGATTGCCATCAGCAGGTCGCTTTCCGCAACGATAAACGGCGCGCTCAACATCGACGGCGTTTTGATCGCGATTTGTCGGGTATAGCCCAGCTGTTCGAGCCGCACGTCCAGAACGCCCTGCTTCTCATTCCATGGCGTCACCACCAGATGACGGGCCGCGAGATAATCCTCCAGCGTCAGACGAGTCCGGCGCGCGTTGCCGATGACCACATACTCATCTTCAAACCAGTCGATCTCTTCCAGTTCCGGGTGCCGGATATCATCCTGAGTGCTGAACCCCAGCGCGAGATCCACTTCGCCCGCCAGCAGTTCCGTCAGCGCCGGGCTGTGCGGCAGATAGCGCAATTCGAAACGCAAACCCGGGGCAGCAAGCTGCAGTTTGTGCATCAGCGCCGGGAAAATGCACAGCGCGGTAAAGTCCGTAATCCCAATTTGTAAGATTTCGGTACTGCTGGCCGGGTCAAACTCCGGCTGCGGGGTCAGCTCATGATTGAGGAACGACAATGCGGAAGCAATGGAAGGCGCAAGCTGAGTGGCATACACGCTGGGGGACATGCGATGCCCTTCACGAAAAAAGAGCGGGTCATTCAGGGTGATGCGCAAACGCGACAGCGCATGGCTCAGTGCCGATGTGCTCATCGCCAGCTCATCAGCGGCCAGCCGAACGGAACGGTGGCGGTAAATCGCGTCGAAAACGGGCAGCAGGTTTAAATCAAGACGCCTCAGTACCGGATGCATAATATTCATCATTTGTTGATTTCATTGCACTTAATTCTTCGGACAATACTCCGTATGCTTAACGCCATCAATCGAACACAGGCTAAAACAAAGGAAAAACAATGAGCATCACCATTCGTCAGGCCCGCCCCGAAGATGCGGCGGCAATATACGCCATGATCTACGAGCTGGCGGTGTATGAAAAAGCGCCGGAAGAAGTGGTTACCACGCCGGAGGAGATCCGCGAAACGCTCTTTGGCGCAGGCACAAAAACCGAAGCGTTGATCGCGGAGTGTGAAGGCAAGACTGCCGGCTATGCCGTGTTCTTCACCAGCTATTCGACCTGGCTCGGACGCAACGGGATTTACATGGAAGACCTGTACGTATCCCCGGAGTATCGCGGTAAAGGCTCGGGAAGAGCGCTGCTGAAACATATCGCGCAGCTCGCGGTAAAACGTCAGTGCGGCCGCCTTGAATGGAGCGTGCTGGACTGGAACCAGCCCGCCATTGATTTTTACCTGAGCATAGGCGCGCTGCCGCAGTCCGAATGGGTTCGCTATCGTCTTGATGGCGACGCGCTGCTGAAATTTGCCGAATAACGACACGTGGTACCCGAGATGATCCCGCCCCGCGGGATCGCTCTGTCCTGCCTTGATCCCGCCTCAACAGATTCTGAATTTATGCTACCCTTCCATAAATTTCATAAACATATTGCAGAACGCCATGACGACAGCCCCTTTTATCCGCCCACAACTTTCCCTGCCAGACGGTGCCGACAGGCTGCTGTTGCACTCCTGCTGCGCCCCCTGCTCGGGTGAAGTGATGGAGGCTATCCAGGCTTCGGGGATTGACTACACGATTTTCTTCTACAACCCCAATATCCATCCACAGAAGGAATACCTCATTCGTAAGGAGGAGAATATTCGCTTTGCGGAAAAACACGGCGTGCCGTTTGTTGATGCCGATTACGATACAGATAACTGGTTTGAGCGCGCGAAAGGCATGGAATGGGAACCCGAGCGTGGCGTCCGCTGCACCATGTGCTTCGATATGCGTTTCGAGCGTACGGCGCTCTATGCGGCAGAAAATGGATTCAGCGTCATCAGCAGCTCGCTGGGGATCTCCCGCTGGAAAAACATGCAGCAGATAAATGACTGCGGCCAGCGTGCTGCCGCGCGCTATCCGGGTATGGTTTACTGGGACTATAACTGGCGTAAACAGGGCGGCTCCTCTCGCATGATTGAGATCAGCAAGCGGGAGCAGTTTTACCAGCAGGAATACTGCGGGTGCGTTTATTCGCTCAGGGACAGTAACCTGCATCGTAAGTCTCAGGGCCGCCCGCTGATTCGCATAGGGAAACTGTATTACGGTCAGGATGACAATGAGAAATAACGGGTTCCCGGTATAGAGATATATCCGAAAACAGCCCTGATATGTACCGAATTTAGCCTAACGTCTCCCACATCCACAAAGAGCGGCTATCCTTTAATAATCAACAAAAGGAGGCAAAAATGTCTGATTTCGGTACTGATAAAAACACCCAGTTTGCTGAAGATAAAGCAAAAAATAAATTTGATGAGCTTGCAGGTTCCGCGCAGCAGCAGTTTGGTGAATTCGTTGATTCACCAAAGCATCAGGTAAAAGGTGCGGCCAAAAAATATGCCGCGCAGGCCAGCGATGCCGTTTCCGACGTTACTGAAGCTGTCAGAAATAACCCCCTCACCGGCCTCGTCGCAGCGGGTGCGGTCGGTATTGTTCTCGGCCTTCTGCTGGGTCGAAAATAATAAAAGGCCCTTCGGGGCTTTATTTTTTCTTAGCTAAAAATTCTGACCATGCGGTCTAACTCTTCCTCTTTCACGGCCCGCGATAAATAATACCCCTGAAAATTTTTGACGCCCAGCGCGACTAATTTTTCAAACTTTTCTTCACTATCAACCCCCTCGGCAATACAGTCCGTTCCGGTCATGTCGCTATAAATCTGTATCGCTTTAATCAGGTTATAGTCATTGTCGTTTGCCACAAAATGCTCAACGATGTCGCGATCCAGCTTGAGTCCATCAAAATGCACCTGCCGCACCGGGAACATGGTTTGATGGTTAGAGAAGCAGTCATCCAGAAATAATCGACACCCCGTATTACGCAAATGCCGCATGGTTTCAGGGATCCTTTTGTCCTTCGTCACGTCAATATCTTCAGCAAATTCAAAGACCAGCTTTTCGGCCCACTGCGGCTTGAGCAGCATGTCGATAGCTTTCTTTGCCATATCAGGCAATGCATTTCCGGAAGCCAGACGAGGCGGAATATTTACAGAAAAATAGTATTTTCCATTATACTTATTAATCCCTGACACGGCGGCATGGATGACTAACGCCGTTATTTTCAACCATATCTCATGATTTGAAATATCCGTGAGAAAACTGGCCGGCTTGACAATTTTACCGTTTTTATTCCAGCGGATCAGTATCTCAAAGCCTACGCCCTTTTTGTCACGATCGGTAATGATCTGATAAGCGGGGAAGATCTCTTTTTTATATAATGCATTAAAAATTTCTGCTTCTTTATCCGTAAAATCCGTATGTTGGCTCCGCCGCTTGATACGTCTTTCCGCGCTGAAATTGTGCGAATCGTTTAGCCACCGCTTAATTAAGCGTAATTTCAGCACGCCTTCCTTACGGTGGGTATAAACCGTTTTATTAGAAAGCCCCATTTCGTCGCACATTTCTTTTACGGACATGCCGCGGTAGAAATTTAATAAAACGTCAATTTCTCTTTTTGTTAGCCACTTTACGGTTTCTTGCGAAGAATTATCCTTGTAGCGATCGCGTAATACGTACGAACGATCTTTAAAAACATGATGGTGTGTATGAATACAGGTTATGACATCTGAAACGCGGGCCAGTCGAATCAATGATAATTGATAACTATTATTTAAAAGAGTGCCCAGGGTGCGATATAGCCAGCTATCCGGCAGGTCGCCATACAGGGTGACGCGTCGAATAACGGGAAGTGCATTGAGTACGGACGCCAGTCTCTTCAGGCTCTCCAGGAGGCTGACGATACCTTTTCCGAGAAACACCACAATATGAGCACTCTGATTTATAAGGATATTTTCAAGATCCTGTTGGGATACCTCATCCCCGTCAAAATGAATATGCGAAGCCTGTATTCCGTACTGGTTAAGGATCAGACGATATCCCTGGAACGTAAAACCGCAGGCGGAGATGACAAATTTATGTTCATCGCACGCCTCATTTCTGAGAGAAATTGTGTGGGTCATAAACTGCTCCTGGGCACTGAGGCACCATTTCCATTTGTGAATACGTAAAATTTAACGCACCTGTTATAAACATTAATTTTACAGTACAGCTTTAGGGTAAGAAACAGTTATCCGCTGAACTCACAGGAACATCTTTGCGTTAATCACCGTCGTTTAAATATACTTTTCTTTGCAAATAACAACGGCAAATATCTTATTCTCAGGGTATAATGAAAATTCCGAAAAAGAAGAGTGGACACTTCATCTATCGGCTCATTCAAATACGAGAAAAATGCTATGGATAATCACATCTCATCCAGGGCCTTGCTACATCGAAGGGATGTTATAAAGAACAATCCGCGATTCGGTGAGGCAATATTAGAGCACTACACAATTAATGACACCATCTACAAAAAACAACCTTTGTTCTACAAGACAATGCTGCAGGAATCACGGTTTAACATTATTCTCTCCATGTGTTGTTTTATTTTTGGAAATCAGGCCGAGTCAGTTTCAGAGATTAAAGAGCTATGCTCTCGCTATAAAATAGCCAGCCCCAACAGCGTGATTGCGATCATTACGATACTGAGAACCACCGGGCGCATCAGGACCTGGCGCTGCACGGATGACCGACGCAAAACGAGAATCGCGCCAACCGAAAAAGGACTCAATGAACTTAAGCGCTATATGTCCGGCGCTTTTTTGCCCGTCAGCATTCTTTATCCGGCATTTAATATTAATGTTAACCTGCTGGATAATGATATTTTGAGAAACAACTTTTTCCGCCGCGCGGCTGAATATCTTTTTCGGGGATTAACGTTCAGAAAGGTGTTGCCTGAGGTGGGATTATTTATCGATAAAGATGGCGGCCGTATGATTATGCTTTATATCTATCTGCAGGCCATGAAAAATAAATCCGCTCACGGTGCGGTCATTGACTATTCAGCCAGCACGCTCGCAAAGGAATTTTTTGTTTCGCGCATCCACGTCAACCGAATTATCAAATCGGCACAAGAGGCGGGTTATCTTAAAGATCGTGGTGATGGTCGGATGTCGATATACCCGGCGTTTATCGACCTTGTCGAAAATTATGCCGGTTTATATTTTGCGTATGTTACGCATTACATCAACGTTGTGCCTAAAGAGCGACGCCACGCTCACAACGTGACGTCAACCGTATAATCCAGCAGGCGTTCGGAGTTCCGAACGCCATTCCCCTATCGTTCCCGCAGCGCCTCTTTCGCCTTGTTCAGCGGTTTCAACAGATAATCCAGAATGGTTTTGCTGCCGGTTTTAATATCAACGGTGGCAATCATGCCCGGAAAGACCGGAAATTCCTGACCCTGCTTATTGGTCAGATGGTTACTGTCGGTACGGATATAGACGCGATAGTAGTAGACATCCCTTTTCACCTCATCCTGCAGGGTGTCCGGCGAAATCATGGTCACTTCCCCTTCCAGCCCGCCGTAAATGGAGTAGTCATAGGCCGTAATTTTCACCAGCGCTTTCTGGCCGGGATGGATAAACGCCACATCGCGCGGCGAGATTTTCGCTTCAACCACCATCTGATCGTCAAGCGGGACAAGGCTCATCAGCTTGCCGTTCGGCGGAATAACGCCTCCCACGGTCGTGACGTCAATATCCTTCACGATCCCGCGAACCGGGGCATTGAAGGTCAGCCGGGTCAGGGAGTCCTCACGCCCTTTCATCACCGAACGCTGGGCCTCAATCTCCGCATTGGCTTTTGCCAGCTCTTCACGGGCGCGAACGTAATACTGGTTTTTCATCTCGGTGATTTTGTTCTCAAGCTCATTTTTTTGACGCTCAAGACGTAACACCTCAACCTTGCTGGCCGCCCCCTGGGTCACCAGAGGACGAGTTAACGACAGCTCGCGCTGCACCAGCTCGGCGCCCTGACGCAACCCGGCCAGCCCTTTTTCGAGGCTTTCACGACGGGACTGGTAGAGCGCCGTTTCCTGTTTGACCAGCTCAACGTCGTCATCCAGCTCCTCCGGAAACGCGAGCTCCGTGTCGTTCACCTCAGCCTTCAGGCGCGCAGCGGTCGCCAGCGCCGCATTCAGGCGAGACTCGCTCTCCAGCACGCTCGACTCGGTTTTTGTCCGGTCAAGCTGCGCGAGCTGCTGCCCGCGTTCCACGATATCGCCTTCGCGCACCATCAGGCTGTGAATGATGCCGCCTTCCAGGGACTGGATGACCTGCTCATGCGAAGACGGTATGACCTTGCCGCTGCCGGTCGTCACTTCATCCAGATGGAACAGGCTTGCCCAGGCGATAAACACCGCCAGCAGGGCGAACAGGGACCATGCCACCAGCGACGAGCGCGGCAGGCGTGGCTCCTTCAGTCGGCTATTGAAACGAGAGAAATCATTCATGCCGCGCCCTCCTCTGCAACCGCCGCCGGCTTCATGGTCACCGTACGCTGCGCGGCTTTCTGCGGCGCCATGCCGTGCTGATGCAGGATCGCATCGCGCGGGCCGTCCATCACCACCTTGCCGTTTTCCAGCACGATGATGCGGTCGACCAGGTCCAGAATCGGCAGGCGATGCGTCGCCACGACCAGCGTCCGGCGTTTGCCCAGCCATTTGTGAAGATGCTGAATAAACTGCTTCTCGCTCATTTCGTCCAGCCAGGCGGTAGGCTCGTCCAGCAGCAGAATATTCGGCGAGGTAATCAGGGCTCGCGCCAGCAGCAGCGCCTGACGCTGGCCGCCGGAGAGGCCCGCCCCGCCCTCGTTGATGATGTAGTTCAGCCCCATTTTCTGCTTGCGCACAAACTCCAGCGCGCCGCTGTTAACCAGCGCCTGATGTATCTCATCGTCGGTGGCTAACGGGTTCCCCATCAGGATGTTGTCCCGCACGGAGCCAAAGAACAGCCGGGCCTGCTGGCTGAGCAGCTGCATGTCGCGACGCAGGTCGGCCGGGTCCAGATGATTGAGGGCGATATCGTCGAGCAGGATGCTGCCCTGCTGCGGCTCCTGCATGCCCGCCAGCAGCTGTAACAGCGTGCTTTTACCGGAACCGTTGCGCCCGAGCACCGCCACGCGCTCTCCGGCGCGGATCTGCAGCTTGCCGATATTGAGCACGGTGAGTTTTTCTTCCTCGTCGTAATAAAACCCGACGTCCTCAAGCGCATAGTCGCCGCGCAGGTGGGCTTTGTGCACCTTCTTGCCGTGCTGCGGATCGTCAATCGGGCGCTGCATCAGGTCGTCCAGCCCCTTGCGGGCCACCTTTGCCGACTGCCAGCGCGAAAGCACGCCTGAGATCTGCGACAGCGGCGCGATGGTGCGCGACGCCAGAATCGAGGTTCCCACCAGCGCACCGGTAGTCATGTCGCCGCTGATGACCAGGTAACAGCCCACCAGCAGCACCACCGCGTAGACGATGGACTGCACTTCCTGAGTCCAGGTCAGCAGTAAACCCGTCAGCCAGCGCTGCTTCATGCCGACGCTGGCGGCGACATCGTTGGTATTATTCCACTGGTTCTGGAAACGCTGCTCGGCGCGCATCAGCTTGATGTCTTCAATGCCCTGCACCGCTTCCACCAGGGTGGCGTTACGGATGGCGGATTCCCGCATCCCTTCGCTGGAGAGTTTCCCCAGCGGGCGCTGCACCAGCAGGCCGGGGATGAGCAGCAGCGGCACGGCGAGCAGGACCACCAGCACCAGCGGCCCGCCAATCATCCACAGAATAAAGACGAACAGCAGGAAGAACGGCAGGTCGGAAATCGCCGCAATGGTGGTCGAGGTAATGAGCTCGCGCACCGACTCCAGCTCGCGGATCTGCGCAATAAACGATCCGGTTGATTTGGAGCGTGCGCCGTTTTTAATCCGCAGCGCGTGGGCAAACACGCGTTCAGAGATGCGCAGGTCGGCGCGTTTCCCCACCACGTCAGAAATATGCACGCGCAGCATGCGCATGATGAATTCGAACACGATGGCGATCATCACGCCGCCAAACAGCACCCACAGCGTGGCTTCCGACTGCGACGGCACCACCCTGTCGTACACCTGCATGGAGAAGACCATGCCGGAGAGCGCCAGCACGTTGGCGACCAGCGCCACCAGCATAATATCGCTGTAGCGTCGCCAGTCCTTCAGCGCCAGCTGCCAGAACCAGTTTTTCTCATAGGGTTTGATGTAGTCGTCCACGCGGGCATCCGGCGTGGATTCGAGCGGGCGCAACACCATCAGCCCTTTTAACCGCGCCCCGAGCTCATCACGCGTCAGCGTGGTCTCCAGGCCGCCGTCGCCGCTAAACTGCAGGCTGACGTTGCCTTCACTGTCCATGCGGTTAATGACCGCGATTTGTCCGCCGGTGAATTCCGCCAGCAGCGGCAGGCGCCACGGATCGAGGGATACCGCTTCAGCCGCCACCATACGCATCCCCAGCCCAAGCTGGCGCGCCATCTCCTCCAGCACCAGCTGGCGCGGAGACTGGCTTTCATGGTTAATCGTGACCCGCACATGCTCCGCTGAGAAATCCAGCCGGTAGTGCTTCGCGATGATGAGCATGCCCTGCAGCCAGGGTTCGTACTGTGGATGTGTCTTCATAATGCTACGTCCTGTCCAGAGCGGTAATTTCGCACTGAAATGATACCTTTACGGAATGATTAAAAATCGAACACTTTCTAAACGAGCCCGCAAAATAATCATGTGAAATATAGGGTTATGGCTATTCATGTAAAGAAACGCAAAAGGCCGCAGGGATCGCTCCCCGCGGCGTTGTTTTACGCAATTAACAGCTGATGGTTCGCCAGCAGCGTCGCCAGATCCGTCTGCACGCCGTTCAGGGTCACCAGCGTGGTTGGCGAGAACTGACCGCCGGTACCGTCCAGGTCAACCTGGATCTCGGTATTGCTGCCGTTCTGCACCACGCGGATATAATCGCTGATATTGCCCGCGCTGCTGTCCAGCGTGGCGACGCCGTTGACGTAGCTCGCCGAGCCCGTGCCGGTATAGCCGCTGCCGGAGAGCAGATCGCGCAGATCAATGCGATCCGTGTCCGCGGTCCCTTCCCAGGTGCCGATCGTAAAGCCGTTCACCACGTCGTGGCCGTTACCGCCCGCCACGGTATTGATGGTGACGGTCGGCAGCGCGGTGTCCACCAGCAGGTTCGCGGTGTTGCTCACGCTGTTGCCCACGCCGTTGGTGGCGGTCGCGTTCAGGGTATAGTTGGCCTGGCCGAGACCGGCCAGATCCGCTGCCGGAACCGTCAGGCTCCAGGTGCCGTCTGCCGCGGTCGTCGCCGTGTAGTTTTTGCCATTCAGGGTCACGGTCACCACGGTGCCTTCCGCCAGGTTGGCGCTGGTGCCGCTGACGCTCAGGTCCTGACCTTTCTCCACCGCGTTCAGCACGTTGTCGCCGCTGATGGCGCTGAAGCTGACCGAAGGCAGACCGGTATCGACGGTCACGTTATGCGTGCCGGTACCGGTGTTGCCCGCCGCGTCGGTGACTGATGCAGTCACAGTCAAGGTGCCGTCGCTGAGGCCGGAAATCACATTCGCCGGCACGCCCACGCTCCAGTTCCCCGCCGCGTCCAGCACGGTGGTGTAGGTCTGGCCGCCAATGGTGACGGTGACCTTATCGCCCGCTGCCGCGCCGGTGGCGGTGCCGCTGATGATCTGCGCCTGGCCGTGTTCTGCGAGGTTAATGACATCGTCGCCCGCAACGGTATTGATGGTCACCGCAGGCGCGGTGATATCTACCGTCAGGTTGTGATCCACGGACGCCGGGTTACCCGCTTTATCGCTGACCGATGCGGTAACGGTGACGCTGCCGTCGGTTAATCCAGCCAGATCGGCCGCCGGGACGTTCAGCGTCCAGCTGCCGTCTGCGCTGACGGTTGTGCTGTAGTCTTTGCCGTTCAGCGATACGGTCACGGTCTGGCCCGCTTCGGCGGTGGTGGTGCCGGATACGGTCAGATCGGACTGCGCTTCAGCGGCGTTCAGAATATCGTCGGTCGCCAGGGTATTAATGGTCACGGACGGCGCGGTCGCATCCACGCTGTACTCGCGGCCCGCCGAGGCGCTGTTGCCGTTGACGTTGGTGACGCTCACCTGCACGCTGGCGTCGCCGTCTTTCAGGCCCGCCAGATCCGCAGACGGCACGGTAGCTGTCCATTTGCCGTCGGCGTCCACCGTGGCGGTGTAGTTCTTGCCGCCAAAGGTAATGGTAACGGTCTGGTTTGCTTCCACGTTCGAGGTGGTGCCGGAGAGCACCAGATCCGCGCCCTTCTCGGCCGCGTTAATCACGTCGTCGGTGGCGATGGCATCAATGCTGATGGCAACGCTCGCCAGATCCACCGTCACATCGTGGCTGATGGAGACCGGGTTACCGGCGCTGCTCTGGCCCGCAACGGTCACGGTAACCGTGCCTGCGGCCAGTGCACCCACGTCCGCCGCCGGGATCGCCGCGCTCCAGGTGCCGTCCGCCAGCACGGTTGCCGGATAGGTTTTGCCGTTTACGGTCACGGTCAGCGCCGCGCCAGCCGCCAGCCCGTCGCTGGAGCCGGTGATAATCAGATTCTGCCCGTGTTCGATGCTGTTGATCACGTCGTCACCCGCCACGGTGTCGACGCGCAGGCCCGGCAGGTTAGCGTCTATCACGATTTCGCGCTCGCCCGTTCCGCTATTGCCCACGCCGTTCGTGACGCTGGCTGACACCGTCAAATCACCGTTGCCCAGCGCGGTCAGCACGGATTCCGGCACGTTCACGGACCAGGTGAGATCGCTCTGCACCGTGGCGGTGTAGCTGTTGCCGCCAATGGTCACGGTCACGGTGTTGCCCGCTTCGGCATTCACCACCTTACCGCTGATGGTCTGCCCGGCTGCCAGCTCCGCCGCGTTAATGACGTCGTCACCTGCAATGGTGTTGACGATCACGCCCGGCAGAACGGATTCCACGTTCACGGTGTGCGACGCGCTGGTATTGTTGCCGACGCTGTCCGTTGCTGAGGCGGTGACGGTATAAAGCGCCTCGCCCAGCTGACCGACCTCGTTCGCCGGAACGGTAGTCGTCCATTTTCCGTTATCGTCCACCTGCGCGCTGTACGCTTTGCCGTTCAGCATCACGGTCACCACCGCGCCTGCCGCCAGGCCGGAAGCCGTACCGGAGATCGTCAGATCCTGGGTTTTCTCGGCGTTGTTGATCGCATCGTCACCGGAAACGGTGTCAATGGTCAGCACCGGCGCGGTCAGGTTCACCTCTACGCCGTGCGTGGCGCTGTTGCTGTTGCCCGCTTTATCGGTCAGCGCCGCGGTAATAGTGTGATCCCCGGCGGCCAGGGCGGTTACGTCTGCCGCAGGCACGCCCACGCTCCAGTTGCCTGAGGCAT
Source organism: Enterobacter sp. DNB-S2 (assembly GCF_019443845.1). Taxonomy (NCBI): domain Bacteria; kingdom Pseudomonadati; phylum Pseudomonadota; class Gammaproteobacteria; order Enterobacterales; family Enterobacteriaceae; genus Enterobacter; species Enterobacter sp. DNB-S2. The sequence continues at coordinate 2,836,986 of NZ_CP050520.1, read as the reverse complement.
CCAGGGTGGCGGTGTACGATTTGCCGTTGAGCGTGACGGTGACCACATCACCGGCCGCCGCACCGGTCACGGAACCCGTGACAATCAGTGCCTGCGCATGCTCGGCGCTGTTGATCACGTCGTCGTCGGAAACGGTGTGGATGGTCAGCTGCGGGACGGTGGTATCGACCAGCACGTCGCGATCCGCTGAGGCCGGGTTGCCCGCCTTATCAGACACGGCGGCGCTGATGGTGTAGTTGCCGTCGGTAATGCCGCTCAGATCCGCGGACGGCACGGTCACGCTCCAGCTGCCGTTTGCCTGCACGGTGGTGGTGTAGTCCACGCCGTTCAGCGTCACGGTGACGGTCTGGCCCGCTTCGGCGTTGGTTACGCCGTTAACGACCAGATCCTGCTGCGCTTCGGCGGCGTTGATGATGTTGTTGTCGCTGACGATCTCGATAGATACCGTCGGCGCGGTGGCGTCCACGCTGTACTCGCGGCCCGCCGACGCGCTGTTGCCGTTCACGTTGGTGACGCTCACCTGCACGCTGGCATCGCCGTCTTTCAGGCTGCCCAAATCGGCGGACGGTACGGTCGCCGTCCAGTTGCCGCTGGCATCGACCGTCGCGGTGTACGACTTGCCGCCGAAGGTAATGGTGACGGTCTGGTTTTCTTCCACGTTGGAGGTCGAGCCGGACAGCACCAGGTCCGCGCCTTTCTCGGCCGCGTTGATTACGTCGTCCGAGGCAATCGGGTCAATGCTGATGGCGACTGCCGCCAGATCCACCTTCACGTCGTGGCTGATGGAAACCGGATTGCCCGCCGCGCTCTGGCCTTCCACGGTCACGGCAATCGTGCCCGCATTCAGCGCGCTGACGTCAGCTGCCGGAATGGCCGCCGTCCAGGTGCCGTCTGCAAGCACGGTTGCGGCGTAGGTTTTGCCGTTGACGGTCACCGTTAACGCCGCGCCCGTTGCCAGGCCTTCGCTGGAGCCGGTGATAATCAGGTTCTGAGCGTGCTCAATGCTGTTGATGACATCGTCGCCCGCCACGGTGCCGACCCGCAGGCCAGGCAGGTTAGCGTCAATAACGATTTCGCGCTCGCCGGTTCCGCTGTTGCCGTGGCCGTTGGTGACGCTGGCTGACACGGTCAGATCGCCGTTCCCGATGGCGGTTAAGACCGTGGACGGCACGTTGACCGACCAGCTCAGATCGTCCTGAACCATCGCGGTCCAGGTATTGCCGCCGATTGAAATCGTGACAGTGTCACCGCTCGCCGCGCCGCTCACTTTGCCGCTCAGGGTCTGCCCGGCAGCCACTTCCGCTGCGTTAATGACATCGTCCGTGGCGACAGGGTTGATGGTGACCTGCGGCAGCGCGCTGTCAACCAGCACGCTGTGGCCGGTGCTTGCGCTGTTGCCCGCCGCGTCGGTTACGCTCGCCGTCACGACGTAGCTTGCTTCGCCCAGCGCGGAGACGTTTGCCGCCGGAACGGTGATGCTCCAGTTCCCGCTGGCGTCGGTGGTGGCCGTATAGCTGATACCGTTCAGGGTCACCGTAATGGTGGTTCCGTCCGGCTGGTTGCTGGTGCCGGACACCAGCAGATCCTGGCCTTTCTCGGTCGCGTTGATCACGTCGTCAGCCGCCAGGGTATTGATGGCAACCACCGGCGCGGTCAGGGAAACGTCAAACTCGTGCGTCGCGGTGGTGCTGTTACCGGCTTTATCGGTAAGTGTCGCGGAGATGGTCTGTTCGCCGTTAATCAGCGCGCCCACGTCCGCAGCCGGAACGCCCACGCTCCAGCTGCCTGACGCGTCCAGCATGGCGGTGTAGTCTTTGCCGTTCAGGGTCACGGTAATCACGTCACCCGCCTGCGCGCCCGTGACCTTACCGGAGACAATCAGCGCCTGGCCGTGCTCGGCAATATTCACTACGTCGTCGCCCGCGACGATGTTGAACGAAATCTGCGGTACAGTGGTGTCGACCAGCACCGCGGAGCCCGCGCTGGCGGGGTTGCCTGCTTTGTCGGACACGATCGCCGTCACCGCCGCGCTGCCGTCGGCGATGCCTGCCATATCCGCCGCCGGAACGTCGAGCGTCCAGCTGCCGTCCGCCTGCACCTGCGCGGTGTACTGATTGCCGTTGAAGGTCACGGTGACCGTCTGGCCTGCTTCGGCAGTAGAGGTGCCGCTCAGGGTCAGATCCTGCGCCGCCTCTGCCGCGTTCAGCATATTGTCATGGCTGATGGTGTTGATGGTCACCGTCGGCGCGGTAGTGTCGACGCTGAATTCCTGCGCCGAAGACGCCGCGTTGCCGTTCACGCTGGTGACGGTTACCTGCACGCTGGCGTCACCGTCTTTCAGGCCGCTCAAATCGGCTGCCGGAACGGTCCAGGTCCAGTCGCCGTTAGCATCCACCGTCGTGGTATAGGTTTTACCCGCAAAGGTGATGGTTACGGTCTGACCCGCTTCCACGTTGGAAGTCGTGCCGGAAAGCAGCAGGTCCTGGCCTTTTTCCGCCGCGTTGAGCACGTTATCGTCGGTCACGCTGCTGATGGTGATGGCGACAGGCGCGAGATCGACGTCCACGACGGTGCCGATAGTCACCGGGTTGCCGGAAGCATCCTGCGCGCTTGCCTTGATATCCAGCGAACCGTCCGCCCACTGGGAGACATCGGCCGCCGGTACCGCCGCCTGCCAGGTGCCGTCCGCCAGTACCGTTGCCGAATAGGTTTTGCCGTTGATGGTCACGGTCACGGTGCTGCCCGCCGCCAGATCGGTGCTGGTACCGGACACAATCAGGTTCTGAGCGTGTTCAATCACGTTAATTACGTCGTCACCCGCCACGGTATCAATACGCAGTCCCGGGAGCTGGGCGTCGATGGTGAAGTCGTGAGAAGAAGAGCCGGTATTGCCGTGCGCGTTGGTCACGCTGGCGGATACGGTGAGGTCGCCGTTGCCGAGCGCGGTTAACTGGCTCTCGCTTAACGGCAGGCTCCAGGTCAGATCGTCCTGCACGGTAGCCGTGTACGTCTGGCCGTCAAGGATAATAGTGACAGTGTCACCTGAAGATGCGTTCGTCACCTTACCGGTCAGGGTTTGCCCTGCCGCCACTTCCGCTGCGTTAACGATATTGTCGCCCGCCAGGGTGTCGATCGTTACTACCGGCAGCGAGCTGTCCACCAGCACATCATGCGAGGTTGAGGCGCTATTGCCTGCGCTATCCGTGACGCTCGCCGTCACGGTGTAATGGGCTTCTCCCAGCGCGCTTACGGCCGAGGCCGGTACGGTCACGCTCCAGTTTCCGCTGGCGTCAGCGGTGGCGGTGTACTGAACCCCGTTCAGGGTCACCGTAATGGTCGTGCCTTCCGGCTGGTTGCTGGTGCCGGAGAGCAGCAGATCTTCGCCCTTCTCGGTCGCGTTGATCACGTCGTCCGCCGCCAGCGTGTTGATAGCGAGGACAGGCGTCACGGTATTCACCACCACATCCAGCGAACTGCTTCCGGTGTTGCCGGATCGGTCGGTCACGGAGACGTCGATGGTCCAGGTGCCGTCAGTCAGCCCCTGCACGACGGACGCCGGCAGGCCAAGGCTCCAGTTCCCCGCCGCATCCACCACGGTGGTGTAATCAACGCTGTTAATGGTGATGGTGACCAGGTCGCCCGCTGCCGCACCGGTGACGGAGCCGCTCAGGATCTGCGCCTGTGAATGGGCGAGCTGGTTAACGGTGTTGGTGTCGGTGACAAAGTCGTTAATGGTCACCTGCGGTACGGTGGCGTCCACCAGACCCACGCGCTCGGCGCTGCTGGCGTTGCCCGCCACGTCGCTGACGGTGGCCGTCACGGTCACAATGCCGTCCGTCAGGGCACCCACATCTGCCGCCGGGACGCTCAGCTGCCAGGTACCGTCCGTCTGGACCGTGGTCTGATACGTTTTGCCGTTCAGCGTCACGGTGACCGTCTGGCCCGGTTCCGCACTGCTGCTGCCGCTTAACAGTAAATCCTGCTGCGCTTCAGCGGCATTGATGATGTTGTCGGCGGTCAGGTTATCGAGCGTAATCGCCGGTGGCTGCGTATCCACCGTGACCACACGCGCGGCGTCGGCGCTGTTGCCGCTGACGTTAGTGACGCTGACGCTCACCTGCGCGCGCCCGTCGATCAGGGTTTCCATGGCGCTGGCGGGTACGGTCAGGCTCCAGGAGCCATCCTGCTGCACCAGCGCGGTGAAGGTCTGGTCGGCGAATTTCACCACCACGGTCTGCCCCGCCTCCACGCCCTGCGTCTGGCCGGAAAGGGTTAAATCACTGCCTTTTTCTGCCGCATTCAGCAGGTCATCGCCGGAGACGGTATCAATGGTGACCGCCACGGCGTTCAGATCGAGTTCAATTGGGTGTTCAGCCGCAACGGGATTGCCCCAGGCATCTACCGCGCTGACGCTAACCGTCATGCCGCCCGCCGTCCAGGCCTGCAGGTCCGCCGCCGGAACGCCGATCTGCCAGCTGCCGCTGGCGTTAACTGCGGTGACGTACTCCACATTGTTGATGGTGACGACAATCTGCGTGCCCGCGGCCAGATGAGTGCTGGAGCCGGTGACGCTCAGATCCTGCTGCTGTTCGATGGCGTTGATCACGTCATCGCCGGAAATGGTGTTCACGCGCAGACCCGGCAGCTCCGCGTTGATGTTGATATCACGCTCGCCGGTGCCGGTATTGCCGTGCCCGTTGGTGACGGACGCGGTGAAGGTCAAATCCCCGTCGCCGAACGCCTGAAGATCCGCTGACGGGATTTTCACGCTCCAGGTCAGGTCGCTGCCAACCGTTGCGGTGTAGCTCTTGCCGCCTGCGGTGATGGAGACGGTATCGCCCGCCGCCGCGCCGGTAACGCGACCGCTGAGGGTTTGATCGACGCCCGCTTCGGCGTTATTGACCAGGTTGTCGCCCGCAAACGTATTGATAATGACCTGCGGAAGAACGGTATCCACCAGCAGATTCGCTTCGGCAGAACCGCTGTTACCCACGCTGTCGGTCCCGCTGACGCTGACGGTATAAAGCGTGTTCGCCAGATTCAGGACGTCGGAAACCGGCACCTGGACAGCCCAGATACCGTTTTCGACGGTGGCCTGATAGCTGACGTTGTTCAGCGTCACGGTGACGGTGGAGCCGTCCGGCAGGTTGCTGGTGCCGGTCAGGCTCAGCGACTGCATCGCCTCCTGGGCATTAAGGACGTTATCCTGGCTGATGGCGTCAATCGTAAATTCCGGCGGGTGTCCGCTCAGCGTAATGCCGTGCGTGGCGCTGCCGGTGTTGCCTGCCGCGTCAGTGACGGAAACCGAAAGCGTGTGGTTGCCTTCACCCAGCGCGCCCAGCACGGACGCCGGAACGCCCACGCTCCAGCTGCCGTCCGCCAGCACCACGCCGGTGAAGGTCTGGCCGCCAAGCGTCACGGTGACCACATCGCCCGCGGCGGCACCGCTCGCCAGGCCGGAAATAATGTGCGCCTGGCCCTGCTCGCTGATATTGAGGATATCGTCGCCCGCCACGGTATGGATGGTGACGATCGGCGCGGCGGTATCCACCGTGAAATCTGCCGTCACGGACGAGCCGTTGCCCGCTTTGTCGCTAACGTTAACCGTCAGGGTGTGATTACCCTCACTCAGCGCCTGCACGTCGTTCACATCAAGCGTGACGGACCAGGTGCCGTCGCTGCCCACCGTGGCGTTATAGTTTTTACCGTTCAGCGTGACCGTGACGATCTGACCGGCTTCCGCATTCGTTTTACCGGTCAGGGTCAGCGGCTGGCTGTGCTCAGCCGCATTAATGATGTTGTCCTGCGCGAGGGTATCGACAGAGAGGGTTGGCGCGGTGGTATCCACCCCAATCGTCTGGCTTCCGCTGACGGTGTTACCCGCCGCGTCTTTACCGCTCACGTTGACCGTCCAGGTACCGTCGCCCAGCGCCTGCGCGTCTGCCGCAGGCACGTTAACACTCCACGCGCCGTCTGCCCCGACTTCAGCCGCGTAGGTTTTGCCGTTCAGCGTCACGGTGAGTGCGGTACCCTGCGCCAGGTTTTTGCTGGCACCGGAAAGCGTAAAGCCCGCGGATTGATCGCTGGCGTTCAGCACGTTATCGCCCGCCGTGGTGGCCAGCGTAATGGCGGCGTCGGCGGTAGAGACCGTCACGGTGATACTGCCCGCAGAGGTGGTTTTACTGCCGTCGATCTGCACGACTGACCAGGTGTGCTCCCCGTCCGTCTGGGTCGGTAATATTACCGTCCAGGTGCCGTCTTTACCGACCATGGCGCTGGCAATGGTGCTGCCGCTGCTGTCTTTGATCTGGATGGTCGCGCCCGGCTGACCGGTGCCGCTAAAGGTTGGGTTGCTGTCGTCCGTGATCTCGTTTGCGCTCAGCACGCCCTGCTTGTCACCCGCTTTATCCGACAGCAAGAAGGTCGGCGTGGCGCTTTCAACTTCTTTTGTATTATCAATGACTTTTGTTTTAGTTTCGCCGTCACCGCCGTTTGCCAGCAGTGCCCCGATGGCACCGCCGCCTAACGCAGCCCCCGCAATCCAGCCCCACGGCGCGTCGCTTAAAACACTTTCCTGCTCGAGGAAAGGTTGAATGCTGCTAATCGGTGTGGCCTGCGCGGTTAACTCGGTCACCGCAACGCCTGACGCTTCCCCGGCATCGGCAAAAGAAATATGCGTCAGTTCCTGACGGTCGTTGAACACCAGCTCTGACTGATTATGCGTTTCTGGATCTTCGACAAAATAGTTATTGCAGCGAATAACGCTGCCATCTTTCATATAAATGAGGAGATCTTTACCCTGGCGGACATAACGCGCCACATCCTGAGCAGAGCCCTGGATTTCAATCACGCTCGGCGATGAAATAGAGACCGACAGATTTCCTTCGCCGGTTAATTTCGTTTTCTCCGCCGTTTTGCGAATGATGACATCAACAACTTTCATGTTACTCATATTCTTCTCCTTGCAGGTGTACGGATTCCTGTGGATATGTCCACCAGACGGATGTAGCTATCCCTGGGAAAAAACACCCATTATTTTCAGTCTTACTTTGCGCAACACTGCGCGTCTTTTATTAACTCAAGTCGGGTAATTTTGCGGCAGCGTTTTTCTCTATTCCAATAAGCGGCATTAAATTATCAACCGCGGAAGCATAATTAATTGCCGAACTCCAGCCGTCATACTCGGCGATTATTTTCGCTGAGGTGGCCTGCCAGACATCCTGCTCAACGCTGAGCAGATCGTTAATGCTCCGCTTGCTCAGGGTGTATTCATTTTTATAAACATCGCGGGCCCGCAGCGCATTTTCCAGCTGTTGCTTCCCCGCCTCCATTCGTCCCCGCGCGCCGGTCCAGTCAGCCTGCGCGACGGAGGCCTTTTGCAGGACATCGAAACGCGCCTGATCGACCTGAGAGGAGGCCATGGCCCGTGCGCCTTCCGCCTGCCGAACGCGCGCGGAAACCGCGCCCCCCTGATACAGCGGCGCGTCGATATTGAGCTGTATCTGGTCGTCCCAGTAGGAACGGTTGTCCGATTCATAACGGGTGCGCCCCCCCTTCAGGCTTAACGTCGGCCAGTGCTGGGACTTCGCCGTTTCCACGCCATACTGAGCCGAACGTTCCATGTTCTGCGCGGCCATCACCGCCGGTATCAGGGAATAATCGATGCGGTTGAGCGAGTCCGGCTCCACGGCAAGATTCGCGGGCACCGGCGAATAGGCCTCTGCCTGCATGCCGGTTAATACCGCAAGCCTGGCGCGCGCGCTGTTTAAGGCGGCGCGATACTGCGCGACCGTCGCCTGCATGCCGGCAATGCGCGTGCGGGTCTGAAGCTCATCGGAGGTCGAACTCACGCCCGCGTCTGCGCGAAGCTTTGCCAGCTGCTCGACGTTCTTGAGCGCCTGCACGTTATCTATTGCCGCCTGCAGCAGATCGGAATAGCGTTTGACCTCGACGTAGCTCAGCGCCGTTTTTTCCGCCACGTCCGAAAGCGTGCCCATCAGCTGATAGCGGTAGCTATCGCGCTGGGCGGAGGACTGGCTGATACTGTTATTGGTCTTGCCAAAATCGTACAGCAGCTGCGTCAGGCTCAGCCCCCAGGCGGCTGAATTCTTCAGCGACCCGCTGGAATCGGTGGTCTGGCTGTGCCCCGTACTTCCGTTCAACGATATTTGCGGCATCCAGCCGCTGCGCGCTTCATCTATTTGTGCCTGGCCAATACCTAATTGCGCGGCCTGCTGGCTAATTGACGGATCGCGATCGATCGCAAAAAGAATACTTTCTTTTAAGGTTGTGGTTGCCACCGGGGCAATACCCACCTGATTACTATTGGCGAAAGCCGTATTTATGGCTAATGAAATGAATGCCAGTGCTGCTGTAAATCGGCGTAACATAGGCTTTCGTAATATCGTCATGTTATCTCCCTGACTCTGAGTGATACTCAAGCAAATACCCAAAAAGAGGTACAGATAATTAGACAAATATCTTATTTAGCTACCTTGCTGAATTTCAGGTAATACTCCCCATACCCATTTCCATCGGAGATGAGATCTGCCCGCATTTTATTTCAATTAAGAATTTACTTATTTCTTAAACTGGTTAGCAGCATAACAAAATGTGTTATAGCCCACTACAGCCACAATGTTAATGTGGTGTTACAAGCAAGCAAAAATATGGGGTTTCTGGACAAAACTCTAAAAGTATCCTTTCAGATGAAACATATAAACTCTCTGTTATCTAAGGAAAATTCTTAATTCCCTCCGTGCACATTTTTGCGTTAATTTCAGAGCGAGTCAGACACAAAGATTTTCAAAGAAGTGTCAGTTTACGTAGCCAAAGGGATATATTTAAAATTAAAAACTATTAAAAAACCAATTAAAGCAATTAAACCCTGCGTAATTTCTATTAAACAGCATTTAACACCACTCAATGGCGTTACGCTGGTTACATAACCCAAATCGTTAAATAAAACATAACAATAACATTGTGATTAACATTCAAAACGGCTTACTTATACCTGCTTAATAAAATTTTAATAATCACCTATCTGAATTATCACGCCGCCGCACATCGTCCTGAGGACATTCCCCTTCTCTCTGCGTCAAAATGCTGTATTATGCAAACTATTGCGACATTTTGCAGGAATGTACCCCATGCACAAAACCGCTCGTCAACGCTACGTCCTGGATATCCTCAGCGAGCAAGGCCAGGCCAGCATCACCGACCTGGCTGAAAAGCTGCAGGTTTCGGCGGATACCATTCGTCGGGATCTGACCGACCTGGAAAACCAGGGCCTTGCGCAGAAGAACCACGGCGGCGCCATCGCGCTCAACCTCTCCGCCATGAACCGTCAGGGCCGCAATACGCTGCTGCCGGAGACCAAACAGCGCCTGGGTAAACAGGTCGCACAGCAGGTTCCACCGGGCTCCACCCTGTTTCTGGATGCCGGAAGCACGGTGATGGCCGTCGCCACCTTTCTTCAGGGACCGCTCACCGTTATTACCCCCTCGCTGGATATCGCCCAGCATTTTAGCGACCGGGAAGACGTTGAGCTGATCCTGCTCGGCGGGAAATGGGACCACAAGCAGCGACTGTTTGCCGGCAGCGCCACGCTGTCTTTGCTGTCCCGTTATCGGGCTGATATCGCCATTCTTGGGGCGTGCGCCATTCATGCCGAACTCGGTTTGAGCGCCGGTAAAGAAGCGGATGCCGAGGTGAAACGCGCGATGCTGGACGCAAGCCATGCGCACTGGGTTGTCGCCGACCACCTGAAAATTAACCGCTGCGAGCCGTATCTGGTTTCCGGGTTATCCAGCATTCAACAACTCTTTTTAGATCGTCCCTGGCCTGAGCTTGGGGACCATACCGCACTGCAGGTTACGGTGTGCGCCAATTAACGTGGAGAAGGTCATGAGTAAAGTTCAAACAATCAACATTGCGCTGATCGGGTATGGATTTGTCGGTAAAACCTTCCATGCCCCGCTGATCCAGTCGGTGGACGGGATTAAGCTGGCCGTGGTCTCTTCTCGTGATGAAGAGAAGGTTAAACGCGATCTGCCGGATGTACAGGTAGTAGCGACACCGGAAGAGGCCATTCAGCATCCTGATATCGATCTGGTGGTGATTGCCTCCCCCAACGCCACGCACGCCCCGCTGGCGACGCTGGCCCTGAACTCGGGTAAACACGTGGTCGTCGATAAGCCTTTTACACTCGACATGCAGGAAGCCCGCGACCTGATTGCGCTGGCGGATGAAAAGCAGCTGCTGCTCTCCGTCTTCCACAACCGCCGCTGGGACAGCGATTTCCTCGGCATTAAGCAGATTATTGAGCAAGGCACGCTCGGCAAGGTTAAACACCTGGAATCGCACATCGACCGCTTCCGCCCGGAAGTGCGCGTGCGCTGGCGCGAGCAGAACGTCCCCGGGAGCGGTTTGTGGTTTGATCTGGGCCCTCACCTGATTGACCAGACGCTACAGCTCTTTGGACTGCCGGAGTCGGTTCAGGGGAATATCGCGACGCTGCGCGACGGCGCAGAAATTAACGACTGGGCGCACGTGGTCTTAAACTACCCGGAGCATAAGGTCATTCTGCACGCCAGCATGCTGGTTGCTGGCGGTACGGCGCGCTTTACCGTCCACGGGGACAAGGGCAGCGTGGTGAAAGCCAGAATCGACCAGCAGGAAGCGCAGCTGCTCGCAGGGGTGATCCCCGGCAGTGAAACCTGGGGCGAAGACGGCGACAGCATGGTCTTCTTTGGCGCCGACGGCGCACCGCAGACGATCCCAACCCCGAAAGGCGATCAGCGCCAGTATTACGTCAACGTACGTGATGCGCTGCTCGGGAAAATCACCAACCCTGTCCACCCTGTTGAGGCACTGGCGGTCATGGCCGTGCTGGAAGCGGCGGTGAAGTCGTCGGAGACGGGGTCAACGCAAGCGCTGGCGTTAACTGCCGAAGAGCGTGCGCTGCTGGGTTAAAAAACAAGCCGGGTGGCGCTGCGCCACCCGGCAAGCGTTAAAGACTACGAACGCTTTTTCGGCATCATGCGCAGAAGAGTATTATCTTTCCAGAAATAGTGATGCATCAGCGCCGCCGCCGCGTGCAGGCCAATCACAAAATAGCCCAGGTTCGCCAGCGTCTCGTGCCACTCTTTCAACATATCAACCAGGTCGAAATTGGACTCCGCCGCATGCGGCATCGCCAGGCCGAAAGCAAACCAGTCGCTGCCCCGGTTGTACATCATCACAATGCCAATCAGCGGCAGCGCAATAAACAGCAGATACACCACCAGGTGCCCCAGATGGGACATCCCCGTCACCATCGCTTTTGGCTTCGGCTGAATCGGCGGTGCGCGGAATTTCAGGCGAACCAGCAGACGCGTCACCATCAGCACCAGGATACTGATACCGCACGAGACGTGGATCATATTGATCGCTGGACGCGCGGTGCGCGGGAAGAAACCTTTGAACTCCATGGCGCAGTAAGCGACGATGATTAACAGAAACACCAGCCAGTGGATGCCGATTTGCAGGCTTGTATATTTATTGCGCATGTGATTTCCCGATTAAAAACAGTTATCGCGCCAACATAATCTCCTTTCCTTAAAAATTCATTAACTTTTCTGTATGGCTTTTCAAATACTTCCTCCCGCATGAAGCATCTTCAATTGCCGCCCTGCCCGTGATGGTCTAAGCCTGGATGAGTTCAAACTGTCGCATCGACACGTTTACAGGAGAACACCATGAGTAAAATTGGCATTAACGGCTTTGGACGCATTGGGCGCCTTGTACTGCGTCGCCTTCTTGAAACCCAGGACAGCAATACCGTCGTCGCCATCAACGACCTCACCTCACCGAAAGTGCTGGCCTACCTGCTCAGGCATGATTCCAACTACGGTGGCTTCCCGTGGAGCGTCGATTTCACCGAGGATGCGCTGATTGTCGACGGTAAAACCATTGCGGTGTACGCCGAAAAAGAGGCGAAGCACATTCCGTGGAAAGCCGCAGGCGTGGATATCGTCGTGGAGTGCACCGGCTTTTATACCTCTGAAGAGAAATCACGGGCGCACCTGGACGCCGGCGCGAAGAAAGTGCTGATCTCTGCGCCTGCGGGCGAGATGAAAACCATCGTCTACAGCGTGAATGACGACACCATTGACGCCAGTGACACTATTATTTCCGTCGCATCCTGCACCACCAACTGCCTCGCCCCGCTGGCGAAAGCCCTGAACGATGCGTTTGAAATAAAAGTGGGCACCATGACCACCATTCATGCCTATACCGGTACGCAGGCGCTGGTGGATGGCCCGCGCGGGAAAGACCTTCGCGCCTCGCGGGCGGCGGCAGAGAATATCATTCCCCACACCACCGGTGCCGCAAAGGCCATCGGTCTGGTGATCCCTGCGCTCAGCGGCAAGCTGAAGGGCCACGCGCAGCGCGTGCCGGTAAAAACGGGTTCGGTCACCGAGCTGGTGGCGATTCTGGGCAAGAAAGTGACCGTTGAGGAGATCAACGCCGCGCTGAAAAAGGCGACGCAGGGCAATAAATCGTTCGGGTATACCGACGAAGAGATTGTGTCGTCCGATGTGATTGGCTCGCATTATGGTTCGGTGTTTGACGCCACGCAGACGGAGGTGTCAGAAGCGGGAGAGCTGCAGCTGGTGAAAGCGGTAGCGTGGTATGACAACGAGTACGGTTTTGTGACGCAGCTGGTGCGGACGCTGGATAAGTTTGCGGCGCTGTGATTCTAGGCCTTTATTCAGGGCTAATATGAGCAGTGAAGCATCCCCTCTCCCTGTGGGAGAGGGTTAGGGTGAGGGGAACATACGGGTGTAGTGGTCATTCCGTTCACTTTATGTTCCTTGCTACTCTTTAACGACATAACCGGTGAACGTGCCAGGGTGGCTCAATCGCCACCACCCTGGCAACCCGGGCTCCCGGCGGTAAATCGCCGCTTCGCGGTCCCCTCAGCTTATTCCTTCAGGCTATCGGGTCGGGCATGAGCCTGCATCCCTGCAGGCCACGCCCTCTCGGCGCATCCCTGCGCCTCGCCCCGGCCTTACGGAAACGCTTCGGCGATATACAGCCGGACCAGGACATTGCTGTAAGCCAAAGGTTATTCTGAAGCGGTTGTTATCGCTTCTGATTACACCCTTAAATCGAGCGCCTGGACAACGCATCCGCGAGAACCGGGTCCTGCTGTAACTGTTCCCATGCGGCAATCACAGCATCCGGGAATTCAACGTGCGCGATAAAATCCCGCCCGGCCGGACCATAGCCGTTAACGTCATCATACAAACGCGGCAGCTCCCCCAGAACCAGTGACAGGTAGCGGTCAACGGGCCACAGTCCGCTATTGCCCGCGCTAAACTCCACGCCCTCTTTGCCATTGTGCAGCGTTGGCGTAAACCCGGGATGGCTTATCCACTGCGGTGACACGGGCTCATCCCGACAAACGCGGGCAAACGTCGCCATCGTACGGCGCTGCATCGTCGGATCCTGCACCACCAGCACCCGCCCGGTCGCTCGCTGATGCTGTTTCAGCATATTCCAGCTAAAACGCGCGTTCTCACCGCAGTTGGTGGAGCGATCCTCAATCCACAGGCGTGTCTCGGGGATCTGCCAGAACTCCCGCGCAATGTCGGCAAGAATGCTCGCTTCCGCCCGCCCTTCGACGGGCAAGGTGTGATAACGCGGATGACTGCCGATAGCGGCATATAAAAACGCGGTTGAATGACCAATACCGCCGCTAATCAGGAGCGGGATATCTCTCTGCGCGGCAATACGGCAGGCCGCCTCAATGGTCGGGATCACCGCGTTTCCTGCCAGGATGACCGCATCGACGTCCGGGGGCTGGCGGCTGCCGCTCAGGTCGTCCTGCGCCAGCCATTCACCGACAGTATTGATGGCCGCCAGCGTGGCATCCGGCAGGATGGGAAAATGGGGCTGTTCCATGATGAACTCCTTCTCTCTATCCCTTCAGGGTAGCGACTTCAGGTTCTCAACACAACGGCGACATCGGGCCGCTCTTTTTCCTTAAACTTCCCTTCTACATTTGATTAACATGCGTAAATCATATTCACTTGAATTATCATTTGCGGCAGACGTAGAATCGCTAGCCCGCTAATTATTCAACTATTTCTAAGGTAAACGACGTTATGCGCCTGCCCGAACGCGACCCTTATGCTCCTCGCGAGTGGCAGCCACATGAGAAACCCGCCCTGCTGGGTTCGCCTTCCACACCCGAGCACAGTACGCCAAAACGCATTGCCTACGGCGTCGTTGGCCTGCTGGTGTGCCTGACGGGGGCGCTGGGAAATGCGGTGGTGACCGCCAACCTGCAAAACCTGCAGGGGACCTTTGGGGCCTGGTCGACCGAGATCGCCTGGCTTCCCGCGGTCTACGTCATGACCAACATCTCTATCAACCTGCTGCTGGTCAAGTTCCGCCAGCAGTACGGTCTGCGCGCCTTCACGGAAGGTTTTCTGGTGCTGTACGTGCTGGTGACCTTTTTCCACCTGTTCGTTAACGATCTCAGCTCGGCGCTGATGGTGCGCGCCGCGCACGGGATGGTGGCCGCCGCGCTCAGCTCGCTGGGGATTTACTATCAGATCCAGGCCTGGCCTGCGAAGCACCGCCTGAAGGCGCTCACCATCGGGATTACCGGCTCATCGCTCGCCATTCCTCTGGCCCGCCTGTTTTCCACCGAACTGCTGCAGCTGGACGAGTGGCGCGGGCTCTATTTCTTCGAGCTCGGGCTGGCGCTGATCTCCCTGGCCTGCGTGATAGCCTTAAAACTGCCCCCGGGCGATCGGCGAAAGGTCTTTGAGAAGAAAGACTTCATCACCTTCTTTTTAATGGCCCCCGGAATGGCCCTGCTCTGCGCCGTGCTCTCGTTGGGCCGCCTTGACTGGTGGTTCGAGGCGCCGTGGATCGGCTGGTCGCTGGCGCTATCGCTGGTGCTGATTGTGGCTGCCATCGTCTTTGAACATAACCGCGCCAACCCGCTGCTGAACACCCGCTGGCTGTCGAGCGGCAGCATCGTCCGTCTGGGGCTCATCATGCTGCTGATCCGTATCGTGCTGGCAGAGCAAAACACCGGGGTCATCGGCTGGCTGCAGTACGTGGGGTTACAGAACGAGCAGATGACCCACTTGGCGTGGTCCATTTTCGCCGGGATCGTCTGCGGGATTGTCACCAGCTGCCTCACGATTAAGCCGACCAAACTGGCGTGGCCAATCATCACCTCCCTGGCGCTGATGATTGTTGCCTCGCTGCTGGACAGCCAGTCCAACAACCTGACCCGGCCGGATCAGCTGATGCTAAGCCAGTTTCTGCTGGGCTTCGGCAGCGCCTTCTTCCTGGCGCCCGCCATGCTGGCTGCCATTGGCGGGGTGATCGCCGACCCTCGCAACCTGGTCAGCTTCTCGGTGATGTTCGGCATGAGTCAGAACCTCGGCGGCCTGCTGGGCTCCGCGATCCTCGGAACCTTCCAGACCTGGCGCGAGAAGTACCACTCCAGCCTGCTGGCGGACCAGCTCACCACGCTCAATCCGCTGGTCAACGAGCGTATCCAGCTTTACACCCAGATGTACCGGAGCCTGATTGGCGACAGTTCGCTGCTGGGAACGCAGGCGATCACGCAGCTGCAAACGGTGACGACGCTTGAGGCGAATATTCTGGCTTACAACGATACTTATCTGCTTACGGCGGGCATCGCTGCCGCCACGCTGGTCTGGATTTTATGGCGCTTGCTGCGCCTGCGCATCACTGCCCGTATGGCGCTTAAGAACGCCACCGGCAACAAATAATTGAAATATTTCTGGAGAGTTTATGAGTCAGCAGGATGCCGCTAAAGAGCAGGCCAACACCCGCAAAAATGTGCGCATTGTTTCCGTTTTCACAGCCGCTGCCATCGGTATTGTCGGCGTGCTGGTGATCCTTTACGCGTGGCAGCTTCCGCCGTTCACCCGCCACGCGCAGTTTACCGACAACGCCTACGTGCGCGGTCAGACGACGTTCATCAGCCCCCAGGTGAATGGCTATATCACCGAGGTGAAGGTTCAGGACTTTGTGCAGGTTAAAAAAGGCGACCTGCTGCTGCAGATTGATGACCGTATCTATCGTCAGCGCGTGCATCAGGCCGAGGCACAGCTGGCGATGAAAATTGCCGCGCTTAATAACAACCTGCAGCAGCGTAAAAGCGCCGAAGCGACGATCGCCAAAAACGACGCGGCGCTGAAAAATGCCCGCGCCCAGAGCCTGAAAACCCAGGCGGATTTAAAGCGCGTGAAGGATTTGACGGCGGACGGCTCGCTTTCCATTCGCGAGCGCGACGCGGCGCTGGCCAGCGCGGCCCAGGGCAGCGCCGACATCGAGCAGGCTAAAGCCTTGCTTGAGATGTCGCGTCAGGATCTGCAGACGGTAATTGTGAACCGCGGCGCGCTGGAGGCGGATGTCGAAAACGCCAAAGCGGCGCTGGAGCTGGCGCAGATAGACCTGCAAAACACCCGCATCATCGCCCCGCGCGACGGCCAGCTCGGCCAGATTGCCGTGCGTCTCGGGGCGTACGTGACCGCCGGGACCCACCTCACCACGCTGGTTCCGCCGCAGCACTGGGTGATCGCCAATATTAAAGAGACCCAGCTCGCGGAGCTGCGCGTCGGCCAGCCTGTCAAATTCACCGTCGATGCCCTGAACAACAAAGCCTATCAGGGCCGCGTGGAGAGCATCTCGCCGGCAACCGGAGTTGAATTCAGCGCCATCACGCCGGACAACGCCACCGGCAACTTTGTCAAAATCGCCCAGCGTATTCCGGTGCGCATCGAGGTGCTCGGCAAGCCTGAGGAGTCCGCCCTGCTGCGTCCGGGCATGTCGGTGCAGGTGACCATTGATACGCGGGAGGGCAAACAATGACCCTTCGCCCGATAGCCGGTCTGGTGCTGGCGGTAATGCTCGCCGGATGCCAGTCCGTCGACGTAAAACCTGCGCAGCCGACGCTGCAAATCCCCGCCCAGTGGCGTGCTGACGCCGGCCCTGCCAGCCCGGCGGAGCAGCTCTGGTGGCGCAATTTTCATGACAACAACCTCAACCGCTACGTGGATCGGGCGCTAAAGAACAACAGCGACGTGCTGATCGCCCGCGAACGGATTAACGAGTATCAGGCGCGGGTCTTTGCGGCCGACGGCAGCCTGTTTCCGTCGCTTGATGCAGGCGTAACGGGGACCCGCGCCCGTTCGCAATCCGCCGCGACCGGGCTGCCGGTCTACGGCACGCTTTACAGAGGCAGCCTGACGGCGAGCTATGACGTTGATATCTGGGGCGTCAACCGCAGCACGGCCAGTGCCGCCGAAGCCTCGCTGGCGGCGCAAAAAGCCGCCGCTGCCGCCGCGGATTTGACCGTCGCGTCTTCCGTTGCGTCCGGGTATGTCACCCTGCTCTCGCTTGACGAACAGCTGCGGGTGACCGAATCCACGCTGAAATCGCGCGAAGAGGCATTTAACCTCGCGAAACGTCAGTTTGAGACGGGCTACAGCTCGCGTCTGGAGCTGATGCAGTCGGATTCCGAACTCCGCTCGACGCGAGCGCAGGTTCCCGTGCTGCAGCATCAGATTGCACAGCAGGAGAACGCCCTCAGCCTGCTGCTGGGAAGCAATCCCGGCGCGGTAGCGCGCAGCGAAAGCTTTGAGGCGCTAACGCCGCTGACCCTGCCGTCACAGCTGCCTTCTACGCTCCTGAACCGTCGCCCGGATATCGTTCAGGCCGAACGCCAGCTGGTTGCGGCCGACGCCTCGCTTGCCGCGTCGCGCGCGAGCCTGCTGCCGTCGATCAACCTGACCGCAACCGGATCGATACAGGATCGCACCCTGTCCGGCCTGCTGGACAACCCGCTTCAGCTCTGGAGCGTCGGGGGCAGTATTCTCGCCCCGCTGCTGAACCGCCAGGCGCTGAATGCGCAGGTTGATATTTCCCAGTCCCAGCGTAACCAGGCGCTGTACGCCTATGAAAAAACCGTGCGCAACGCGTTTGCCGAAGTGAACAACAGCCTTGATGCTATTAGGCGCTATCAGGAACAGCTGACGGAGCTGCTTGCCCAGCAGGAGGTGGCGCAGGAGACGCTGCGCATTGCGCAGAACCGCAATCGCAACGGCTACTCCTCCTATCTGGACGTGCTGGACGCGCAGCGCACGCTGTACTCGGTGCAGACCAGCGTAGTGCAGGTGAAAAATAACCTGCTGCTGGCGCAGATCGATTTGTACAGGGCGCTGGGCGGCGGCTGGAAGAGCGCGTGAACCCCCTTGCGCGCTGATGCCCTCACCCCGACCCTCTCCCACAGGGAGAGGGAGAAAAACCCAAGGAGTCAATCTATGCATCAACAATGGTCTGCAGTAGATAATTACATGATTTCTTCGCTAATCCCTGACGATGACGTGCTTCATCAGGTACTGGAAAACAATAAACGCGCCGGGCTACCCGAACACGATGTTGCGGCCAATCAGGGGCAACTGCTGGCGCTGTTCGTGCGCATGACCCAGGCAAGACGCATCCTTGAGATTGGTACGCTGGGCGCCTATAGCTCAATCTGGATGGCGCGCGCCCTGCCGCCGGACGGAAAGCTGATTACGCTCGAGGCTGACCCGACGCATGCCGATGTGGCCCGCCAGAATATTCACCTCGCGGGGCTGAACGATCGCATTGAACTGATTGAAGGCCCGGCGCTGAGCTCACTGGAGAATTTCGGTGACGTTCCGCCGTTCGACCTGATCTTTATTGATGCCGATAAGCCAAACAATCCCGGCTATCTGGAGTGGGCGCTGCACTATTCACGTCCCGGCACGATAATCATTGGCGATAACGTGGTGCGCGACGGCGAAGTGATTAACGGGCAAAGCGACGACGCGCGCGTGCTGGGGGTGCGGCGTTTTATCGAAATGATTGGGGATAACCCGCGCCTGACCGCCACCGCGCTGCAAACGGTGGGGGTTAAGGGATGGGATGGGTTTACGCTGGCAATCGTGAACGGGTGAAAATGATACCCTCTCCCACAGGGAGAGGGAGAAAACCGGGCAAGAGTTTTAAGCGGAAATCTGCTCCATCGCCTGCAGAATACGCTTATCCGAAATCGGATACGGCGTACCGAGCTGCTGGGCAAAGAAGCTGACGCGCAGCTCCTCGATCATCCAGCGGATCGCCTGCACGTCTTCATCGTCGCGGCGCGCCGGCGGCAGCTTGTTTAACCACTGCTGCCACGCCTGCTGTACGCTCTCCACTTTCAGCATCTGCGCGCGATCGCGGTGCGGGTCGATAGCCATTTTTTCCAGACGTTTTTCAATCGCCTGCAGATAACGCAGCGTATCGCCCAGACGCTTAAAGCCGTTGCCGGTGACAAAGCCGCGATAGACCAGCCCCGCCATCTGCGCCTTCACGTCCGACAGCCCCAGCGCCATGGTCATATCCACGCGCCCCTTCAGGCGCTTGTTGATATTGAACACGGCGGTGAGGATCTGCTCGACCTGTTTGGCTATCTCCACCACGGTGTCGTTCAGCTCGGCGCGCACCTTTTCATGAAGCTGAGCAAAGCCCTCTTCCGTCCAGACCGGACCGCCCGCCTCGTGGATCAGCTTGTCCACGCCGCAGGAGATGCAGTCGTCAATCAGATCCAGCACCTTGCCGTACGGGTTAAAGTACAGCCCGAGCTTGGCTTTGTTCGGCAGCTTCTCGTGCAGATACTTGATCGGCGACGGGATGTTGAGCAGCAGCAGGCGACGCAGCCCGCGCCACATCATCTGCTGCTGTTCCTGCGGATTATCAAACAGCTTGATCGCCACGCTGTCGCGCTCGTCCACCAGCGCCGGCCAGGCTTTGACCTTATAGTTACCGCGCTTCTGCTCGTAGCTTTCCGGAAGCTGACCGAAGCTCCAGATATGCAGCCCGCTCTGCTCGATACCGTCGTCCGCCACCGCAGAAAGCGTCTCCTGAACTTTCCCTTTCAGCGACTCTTTCAGCTCGCTCAGCGAACGTCCTTCCAGCAGCTTTTTGTTTTTATCATCCACCACGCGGAAGCTGATTTTCAGGTGATCGGGCACCTGATCCCAGTTCCAGTCTTCGCGGTCGATGGTGGTGCCGGTCATGCGTCGGAACTCGCGCTCGAGCGCGTCCAGCAGCGGCAGCTCCAGCGGCGTGACGCGGCCTAAAAACGCTTCCGCATAGTTTGGCGCAGGCACAAAGTTACGGCGCACCGGTTTCGGCAGGGATTTGATCAGCGCAATCACCAGCTCGCGGCGCAGGCCGGGGATTTGCCATTCAAAACCGCCCTCATCGACCTGGTTTAGCAGCGGCAGCGGAATATGAACGGTCACGCCATCCGCGTCGGCACCCGGTTCAAACTGATACGTCAGACGCAGCTTGAGGTTGCCCTGATGCCAGAAGTTCGGGTAGTCGAGCTTGCTGACCGACTCCGCCCCCTCTTTAATCAGCATGCTCTTTTCAAAGTTGAGCAGGTCCGGCGTCTCTTTGCTGGCCTTCTTCCACCAGCTGTCGAAGTGGCGGGCGGAGATAACATCGTGGCTGATGCGCTGGTCGTAAAACTCAAACAGCGCCTCGTCGTCCACCAGAATGTCGCGGCGGCGGGACTTGTGCTCAAGCTCCTCCACTTCCGCGCGCAGCTTCAGGTTTTCGCGGAAGAAGGCGTGGCGCGTCTGCCAGTCACCCTCCACCAGCGCGTGACGGATAAACAGCTCGCGGCTGAGCGCCGGATCAATCTGGCTGTAGTTGACCTTACGTGCGGCGACCACCGGCAGGCCGTAAACAGTCACTTTTTCGGTCGCCATTACCGCGCCCTGCGCGCGCTCCCAGTGCGGTTCGCTGTACGATCGTTTCAGCAGGTGCTGAGCCACCGGCTCCACCCATTCCGGATCGATACGCGCGGCAATGCGTCCCCACAGGCGGCTGGTTTCCACCAGCTCCGCGACCATGGTCCACTTCGGCGGCTTCTTGAACAGGCCGGAACCGGGGAAGATGGAGAAACGGGCGTTACGCGCGCCGGTATACTCCTGCTTTTCGGCGTCCTTCATCCCAATGTGGGACAGCAGGCCGGTCAGCAGCGCGATATGAATCTCGCGGTACTCCGCCGGCTCGCTGTTGACCGGAATGCCCAGCTCTTTCACCACCTGGCGCAGCTGGGTGTAGATATCCTGCCACTCGCGCACGCGCAGGTAGTTGAGGAAATCCACGCGGCACTGGCGGCGGAACTGGTTCGAGGAGAGCGCTTTCTGCTGCTCGCCGAGATAGTTCCACAGGTTTACGAAGGCGAGGAAGTCGGACTCTTTGTCGTGGAAGCGACGGTGCTTTTCGTCAGACGCCTGCTGCTTGTCCATCGGACGCTCGCGCGGATCCTGAATGGAGAGCGCCGAGGTAATGATCATCGCCTCGCGCACGCAGCCGTGCTTTTGCGCTTCCAGCACCATACGGGCCAGGCGCGGATCCACCGGCAGCTGGCTGAGCTGGCGGCCGAGCGGCGTCAGCTTGTAGACCGTGGCCTGCTCGTCGGTGGTGATCGCCCCGAGCTCTTCCAGCAGACGCACGCCGTCCTGAATGTTGCGTTTATCCGGCGCTTCGACGAACGGGAACGCCGCGATGTCGCCCAGCCCCAGCGCGGTCATCTGCAGGATAACGGACGCCAGGTTGGTACGCAGAATTTCCGGGTCGGTAAACTCCGGGCGCGACAGGAAATCATCTTCGGAATAGAGACGAATACAGATCCCTTCCGAGACGCGGCCGCAGCGGCCTTTACGCTGGTTAGCGGACGCCTGGGAGACCGGCTCAATCGGCAGCCGCTGGACCTTCGTGCGGTAGCTGTAGCGGCTGATGCGCGCCGTGCCCGGGTCGATCACGTATTTAATCCCCGGCACGGTCAGCGAGGTTTCCGCCACGTTGGTCGCCAGCACGATGCGTCGCCCGCCGTGCGGCTGGAATACGCGGTTCTGCTCGCTGTTTGACAGGCGCGCGTAAAGCGGCAGGATCTCCGTGTGGCGCAGGTCGCGCTTGCTGAGCGCATCGGCGGTGTCGCGGATTTCGCGCTCGCCGCTCATGAAGATCAGAATGTCGCCCGCGCTTTCGTTGCCCAGCTCGTCAACGGCGTCGAAGATAGCCTGCAGCTGGTCTCGCTCGGTATCGTCCGCCTCTTCCACAATCGGGCGATAGCGCACTTCAACCGGATACGTGCGTCCTGACACCTCGATAATCGGCGCATTGTTGAAATGCTTCGAGAAGCGCTCCGGGTCGATGGTCGCGGAGGTGATGATGATTTTCAGATCCGGGCGACGCGGCAGCAGCTCTTTCAGGTAGCCGAGCAGGAAGTCAATGTTCAGGCTGCGCTCGTGCGCTTCGTCAATGATGATGGTGTCGTACTGCATCAGCAGGCGATCCTGCTGGATTTCCGCCAGCAGAATACCGTCGGTCATCAGCTTGACCATGGTGTTATCGCTAACGTGGTCGCTGAATCGCACCTTGTAACCGATGCAGCCGCCCGGCTCCGTCTGCAGCTCTTCGGCAATACGGTTTGCCACGGTGCGCGCCGCGAGTCGACGTGGCTGGGTGTGGCCAATAAGCCCTTTTAGCCCGCGTCCCAGCTCCATACAGATTTTCGGCAGCTGGGTGGTTTTCCCCGAGCCGGTTTCCCCCGCAACAATCACCACCTGGTGGCCGCGGACGGCCTCAAGGATGTCCTGTTTTTTCTGGCTGACGGGCAGGTTTTCCGGGTAGGTAATTGCCGGACGTGCGGCTTCGCGCAGCACAACTTTCCCTGCCGCCTGTTCAATCTCTTTCGCCATCTCCTGGTAAATGGCCTGTTGTGCATCAGGATTTTTAACCTTCTTCACGCCGTGCAGACGGCGGGCAAAGCGCTGTTTATCGCGCAGCATCAGAGAATCAAGCTGTTGCAGGAGCATCGGGAAGGTTAATTTTTGTTGTTCTGTCATAGCGTTAAAGGGCAGTACACGCCCTGATAAACTCTCTTTTTAATGATTGCTATAGAGTACCACATCGACGCCTTTCGCGCCTTATTCAAAAAATTCGAACATAGGCTTCGATATATTGCTCTATCTCTGTGGCAGGATTGTGAATAGAGTGTCAACAAGCAACGGGGCAACCCCCTTCAATCAAATGCAACAACAGGAATCACCCATGAGCAAAGTATTAGTTTTGAAATCCAGTATTCTGGCAGGGTACTCTCAGTCTGGTCAGCTGTCTGATTACTTCGTTGAACAGTGGCGTGAACAGCATTCCGCTGACGAAATCACCGTGCGTGACCTGGCTGCAAACCCAATTCCTGTGCTGGACGGCGAGCTGGTTGGCGCGCTGCGCCCAAGCGATGCACCGCTGTCTCCACGTCAGCAGGAAGCCCTGGCCCTGTCCGACGAGCTGATTGCTGAGCTGCAGGCGCACGACGTTATCGTCATCAACGCCCCAATGTACAACTTCAACATCCCTACCCAGCTGAAGAACTACTTCGACCTGGTGGCGCGCGCTGGCGTAACCTTCCGTTACACCGAGAACGGCCCTGAAGGTCTGGTGAAAGGTAAACGTGCGATCGTACTTACCAGCCGTGGCGGTATCCATAAAGACACCCCAACCGACCTGGTTGCACCGTACCTGAGCCTGTTCCTGGGCTTCATCGGCATCACTGACGTGAACTTCGTGTTTGCTGAAGGTATCGCTTACGGTCCGGAAGTGGCGACCAAAGCGCAGACCGATGCGAAAGCCGCCATCGACAGCCTGGTAGCAGCCTAAGATTTTGCCCTCTCACCGCCTGGTGGGAGGGTTTTTCTTTCCCCCCGCATTTCGTTATCATCCGCTCCCACTCTCCAGCCGGGCGGCCTGATGTCTGCGATTATTGATTCTTTTATTGCCCCACCGTGTCACGACGACATTCAGATCCTCTGGCAGGATGAACATCTGCTGCTGATCGATAAGCCTTCCGGTCTGCTCAGCCTCTCGGGCAAGAATCCGCAAAACCTTGATTCCGTCCATTATCGTCTGGTCCAGACGTTCCCCGGCTGCACGCTGGTACACCGTCTGGATTTCGGCACGTCCGGGCTGATGGTGGTTGCGCGCAATAAGGCCATCAACGCGGCGCTGTGCCAGCAGTTCAGCCAGCGCAGCGTGGAGAAGGTCTACAGCGCCCTGCTTTGCGGCCATGTGGAAAACGACGAGGGAATAATAGACGCGCCGATTGCCAAAGACCCGGCGCTGTTCCCGCTGATGTCGATTTGCGCCATCAACGGAAAACCCGCCCGCTCCCGCTATCGGGTGGTGGAACGGTTTTATCAGGGTACGGGACTGCCGTTAACGCGGGTGATACTTACGCCGGAGACCGGGCGAACCCATCAGCTGCGTATTCACTGTCAGCAGCTGGGGCACCCGATTCTGGGCTGCGATCTGTATGGCGGTCTTGAAGCGCCGGGGGCGGAGAAAACGCCCCGGCTGATGCTGCATGCAAGCGAACTGAATTTTATTCATCCCGTGAGCGGAGAGCCGGTTAACGCCCGTCACGCCGCCCCGTTCTGAATGCGGTTTACCACATCAAATCGTCAGGGATTTTGAAGTCCGCGTACGGATCGTCTTCGTCCTGCTCTTCCTGACTTAGCGCGCTGTTTAACACGATGCTGTCGGCATCGCGCTGGGCAATTTTATCGGCCACCACCGCCGGAATAATCGCGTATTCACAGTCGCCGCTGGCGTTGATGACCAGACGGGCAATCGCCAGACGGCCGTTAATCAGCTGAGCCTGGGTTTGCTTGTCGACCTCGATTTTTTTGATCAGATTGCCGTCGGTGAAGTTAAAGGTGATGTTGCCTTTCGCCACGGTGATGCGGTTCATTTCAATCAGCTGCTTCACCTGCGCTTTAAACTCTTTCGCCAGCACGGCCTGCTTCTGCTGCTCGCTCAGCAGCTTGTCGCGCTCGATCTGCGCTTTCTTGTTCTCTTCTACCGCTTCCCGAGCCTCGCGCGCCTGAACGCGTGATTTCTTTGCCGTGCGCTGCACTTTCGCCACTTTTTTGCTGCTGACTAAGCCCGCTTTCAGCATCTGCTCTTGTAAGGTGAGTTTTGTCATGATTGTTTCTAAACCGGTTGGAAATTTTGGGGATTATAGCGGGAATTGCGGAGCGTGTGCCAGAGAAGTAGGCATGGCGCTTTGTCGCCTGAGCTTTGTTTATTATTTATTCAGCGTTTACTAACGTTACAGCCGCAAGAGTGATTAAAAATTGTCAGGTCATTTTCTTAAAAAAAATCAGCAACTCATAAATATGATGTGAGTTGAATATCTGTACCGGCTTCAGGCGTAGGCTGCTTTTCTCTTATTAAAAGAGTAAGGAGAAAATATGGCCTTAAAAGGAACAATGCTGCTTAACGATGCTGACTATGCGCCTTTTAACCTGCACGACGTTGGTGTGTTTATGGCCCATTCCGGGCAGGGAATTTACAGAAACAATGGATTATGTGGTGCTGTTAAAGGCTCAGGTCCAATTACCCTGGGAAATACTGGATTGTTGACAGAGGGACTGGAGGTTTCTTTTCAGGGTTAAAAGCGAAGGTTCAGGATCGGTGGAACAAGGTTAGATCCGGGGCAGAATTTGGCCGCGATGAGTGGTTTGCTTTATACAAGGATGACTGGGGTATCGATGATGGCACCTGGATTGATAACGTCTATCGGGGTTTGTTTCGGCTGCATCCGGGTACGCTATCTGAGGGATGTATCACGATTGCCCATGATTCTGATTACGCATTGATCCGCAATGCTCTGATGAGTACGGAACTTATTCAGGTTCCCTGTATGCGTTCACTGATGGCACGCGGCTGGGTTGAGGTGATTGAAAGTGGCTACACCAACACTTGTCCGTAAATGGGGCATCAGGCTATTCAAAACGGTTTGGTTTCTATGCATCAGCATTATAGTAGGCCGCATATTGGGACCCGCTGAACGCTATCTTGATCATGATGTGGCCTCATCTATATGTGATTTTATTTATGGCGACGTGAATGCTGAAACAATATATGACACATATACCAATATCGATATTTTAATCGTACTGACCCTCGCCACGGTTATTTATCGCTTAACAACACTGCTACTCAAGAAAATAAGGAAATAAAGAATGCCAATTCCTCCCTACATGTGGCTAAAAGACGATGGTGGAGCAGATATTAAAGGTTCCGTTGATGTTCAGGACCGTGAAGGTAGCATTGAAATCATAGGGCTGAGTCATGACCTTAACCTACCGGTAGACAGCGCTAACGGCAAGATCACCGGCACGCGTCAACACTCATCCATGCGGATTGAAAAGGAAGTTGATAGCTCCACGCCGTATCTCTATAAAGCAGCCTCTACCGGTCAGGCGCCTAAAAGCGCTGAAATCAAGTTCTATCATATCAATGATGCCGGACAGGAAGTCTGTTATTACACCGTCTTGATGGAGAACGTAAAGGTTACGGGTGTTAACTGCAGCGTGCCGAACGTGAAGATCGCTGCCAACAATAAAATGAACCATGTTGAAAGCGTAAGTCTCCAGTACGAAAAAATCACCTGGCGCATTGTCGACGGCAACATGATGCACAGTGACGCCTGGAACGAACCTCCTACAGCATAACGCTAAGGGGCGCGATGCCCCTTACTCTTCCTATCCCAGCATGTGCGCGCAACACTGTTCATGAACTTCGCTCATGTTGCATTGAAATTAAGTCACTTCCCCTGCGCCGCGGGCTCAGGCATAAATTATGCATCGGTAACTTCTTAGCAACATGAACTTAGGATGCATAACCACAATGAGCAAAGCTTTCACATATACCCTTAAGCGCAGTTGCTTCGATGAGAATTACAACCCGTCAGAAAATACGCGTACGACCACCAACTTTGCCAACCTGGCGCGCGGGGAAAAGCGTCAGGAAAACCTGCGCAATACGCTGGTGATGATCAACAACCGCTTTAACGCCCTGGCGCGCTGGGATAACCCAAACGCCGATCGCTACGCGGTTGAGCTGGAAATCATCTCTGTCGACTTGAACATTGGCGCGGAAAAACCGTTCCCGGCCATTGAGATATTGCAAACCACGATTGTCGACAAAAAAAATAACAAGCGTATCCCGGGCATCGTCGGAAATAACTTCTCTTCTTACGTGCGGGATTATGATTTCAGCGTGCGACTTCTGGAACACAACAAGAACCAGCAGCACTTCAGCATTCCGGAAAAGTTTGGCGAACTGCACGGCAATATTTTCCGCCACTTTGTGAGCTCGCCGGAATACAAAGAGAACTTCAGCAAGGGTCCGGTGATCTGCCTGAGCGTCTCCAGCAAAGACACCTACCGCCGCAACGGTAACCAGCATCCTGTGCTGGGCGTTGAGTATCAGCCGGATGGCGAGTCGCTAACGGAACAGTACTTCGCGAAGATGGGCCTGAAGGTTCGCTATTTCATGCCGGAAAACAGCGTGGCGCCTTTCGCGTTCTTCTTTACCGGGGATTTGCTGAGTGACTACACCGATCTGGAGCTGATTGCCACCATCAGCACGATGGAGACGTTCCAGAAAATCTATCGCCCGGAAATTTATAACGCAAACTCGGCGGCGGGACTGTGCTACCGACCGGATCTGAACCAGCAGGATCACTCCTTAACCAAAATTGTTTATGACCGGGAAGAGCGTAGCCGACTGGCGATTGAACAGGGTCGCTTTACCGAAGCGTACTTTATTAAGCCTTACCAACACATTCTTGAGCAGTGGTCTGATAACTACACGCTTTAATTCATCAAAAAAGGTCTTTTATTATGAAAACATTGCTCCCGACTTCTACGGCTGGCAGCCTGCCTAAGCCGACCTGGCTTGCACAACCTGAAACGCTGTGGTCACCCTGGAAATTACAGGATCAGGAACTCCTGGCGGGTAAACAGGACGCGCTGCGCCTGTCCCTGGATGAGCAGATCCGCGCGGGTATCGATATCGTCAGCGACGGAGAACAGACTCGCCAGCACTTCGTCACCACCTTTATTGAACACCTGAGCGGCGTGGATTTTGAAAATCGCCAGACGGTGCGCATTCGTAACCGCTACGACGCCAGCGTGCCGACCGTGGTTTCAGCCGTTGCGCGTCAGAAGCCGGTATTCGTGGACGATGCGAAGTACCTGCGTCAGCTCACGGACAAGCCGATCAAATGGGCCCTACCCGGGCCGATGACCATGATCGACACCCTTTACGACGCGCACTATAAAAGCCGCGAAAAGCTGGCCTGGGAATTCGCCAAAATCCTCAATCAGGAAGCGCGTGAGTTAGAGGCCGCGGGCGTGGATATTATCCAGTTTGATGAACCGGCATTTAACGTCTTTTTTGACGAGGTGAACGACTGGGGTATCGCCGCGCTGGAGCGCGCCATTGAAGGGCTGAAGTGCGAAACCGCGGTACACATCTGCTACGGCTACGGCATCAAAGCCAATACCGACTGGAAAAAGACGCTCGGCTCAGAGTGGCGCCAGTACGAAGAGGCCTTCCCTAAGCTGCAGACCTCTAATATCGACATTATCTCCCTGGAGTGCCACAACTCCCGCGTGCCGATGGATCTGCTGGAGCTGATCCGCGGTAAAAAGGTGATGGTCGGCGCGATTGATGTGGCAACCAACGCCGTTGAAACGCCGGAGGAAGTCGCCGATACGCTGCGTAAAGCGCTGCAGTTCGTCGATGCCGACAAGCTTTACCCGTCAACCAACTGCGGCATGGCCCCGCTTTCACGGCAGGTGGCTAACGGCAAGCTGAAAGCGCTCAGCGCCGGCGCAGAGATTATCCGCAAGGAGCTCGGCGCGTAATCCCTTACGTTTGCCAGTAGAGCGGCGTACCGAAAAACGCCACGTAATAATCAATCACCGCCCTGACGTTCAGGGGCGGATGACGTGCGTTAGGATAGATCGCCGCAATATTGAGTTGCTCCGTGTTGATGGCGCACGCCATTTCCGGCAAAAGGGCGACCAGCTCCCCCCGCTTCAACCTGTCGCCAATCAGCCAGTCCGGAAACAGGACGATCCCCATCCCACCCAGCGCGGCAATGAGCAGCGACTCCGCATTATTGGACGTCATTAGCGGCGCGACGGGATAATGCACCCAATTCTCCCCTTTGCGACGTACGAGCCAGCGGTTAGGCCCGGACGAACCGCGATAGACCAGACATTTGTGCTGGCTCAGCTCGGCCGGGTCGGTCGGGACGCCGTGTTGACGCAGATACGCGGGCGACGCGGCGAGGTGGTAGCGCTGCTGCCCAAAAACACGGGCGTGGAACGTCGAATCCGTCAGCGTGCCGATGCGGAAGATGAGATCGGCGGCATCCCGGTGCGGGTCGATAAAGTCATCGGTCAGCGTCAGCTCAATGGTTAACCGTGGATAACGCTCGGCCAGGCCTGCCAGTCCGGGCGCAACGTGTCTTTGTCCAAAAAATACCGGCCCATTTATGCGGACCGTGCCGGAGGGTTCGGTCGAACGTTCATCCAGCTCACGACGCGCCTCTTCGAAGTTATCGACCATCGCCCGGGCATAGCGGATAAACAAATGCCCGCTTTCCGTGGGGATCACCGCACGGGTATTGCGATAGAACAGCTGCTGGCCGAGCGCGTCTTCAAGCTGATGAACAATGCGCGACACCTGCGAGGCGGATATTCCCTCTCGTCGCGCGACGACGGAAAAGTTCTGCGTTTCATAGACGGCAATAAACAGCAGCAGTGAGCGAAGGTTCATGCTTCCGGCATCTGACATTAATGCATTTCCTGCAAAGGTGTTTCCTGCATTATGGCATTTTTCTCACGAGTCTACCGACGTAATCTTCTTCGCCTGAAAACGGAGGAAGCGTAATGCAGTTTGTTTTGATTTTACTGGTGATTGCCGGCGGGATGGGCCTCTCCGTCGAGGCGGGGCTACTGGGGCCATTAGGGGGAGAAGTGGGCGATTTATGGGCGACGTTCAGCATTTTTGGCGTCGGCGCCGCACTGACGTTTCTGCTGATGCTGTTTTTCAGCCCGCGTAACAGCCCGTCGTTTTTCGCCCAGCCCGGCTGGCAGCTGCTCGGCGGCGTGCTTGGCCCTGTTTACGTGGTCATTCTGACGATCGCCACGCCGACCATCGGTATCGCTCTGATGATGATTGGCATTCTGGCTGGTCAGGTTTTTAAAAGCCTGATCATTGATCACTTTGGCCTGCTGGGTACGCCGCACAGGAAGATAAACGCAAAACGTATCGTGGCGCTGGTTTTTATTATTGCGGCACTGGTTCTGGTCGCGCAGGGGTGATGATATGACGCTGATAATGATTCTTCTGGCCGTCTGCGGCGGTGCAACGCTGAGCATTCAGGCCGCGATTAACGGGCAGCTCGGCAGCAATGTCGGGGTATTTAAAAGCGCGTTTCTGACGTTTTCCGTCGGCGCGCTGATAACCGCCCTGCTCATTTTCTTCTTTGAACCGAAGCAGGCGGTCACGCTGCTGGACGTGCCGAAATGGCAGCTCATCGGGGCGATGTTCGGCGTGCCTTACATTGTGATCATGGTCGTGGCGGTGCAGCGCATCGGCACCGCCGTCGCCACGGTGGCGGTGATATTCGGCCAGCTCGCCATGAGTATGTTGATTGATAACTTTGGCTGGCTGGGGAATGCGGCCATTCCGTTCTCGACGAGTCGTCTGGGGGCGATTGTCTGCCTGGGGATAGCGCTTGTCTTTATTTACTCGGGTAGTAAAACCCGTTCTGCCGGGACATGACACCACACCTTGCGGACACAGCGTAGACACGAAACAGTTCCCTCGCCCCTTTGGGGAGAGGGTTAGGGTGAGGGGAACATAAGGCTGTAGTGGTGATTCCGTTCACTTTATGTTTCTTGCTACTCTGTTACGACATAACCTGTGAACGTGCCAGGGTGGCTCAGTCGCCACCACCCTGGCGACCCGGGCTCCCGGCGGTAAATCGCCGCTTCGCGGTCCCTTCGGCTTATTCCTTCCGGCTTATCGGGGACGGGCGGAGGTAACGTCCCTGTAAAGCCCGCCCTCTCGGCGCATCCATGCGCCTCGCCCCGGCCTGCAGGAAACGCCTCAGCGATTTACAGCCGGACCAGGTCATCGCTGCAAAATAATCATGTCATTTTAAAAAACCTGAATCGCTTCTGATTAAGAATTGAGTGGGATTCCTTATCCCTTGGTAAAGAACAGCGTCACCGTGGCGACGGTGACGCCAAATTTCTTCATCTCGGTTTTATTAAACAGATGCGTCTCATCCTGCAAATACATCCAGTCGTCGAAGTTCAGTAGCCAGGTGCTGCCGTTGGCCTTCACGTTCATGCTGTAATGCCAGTTAAAGGCGTTGCCTGCAGCCTGCCCCGTGGCAACCCCTTCAATGTCCCCTGCCGTTCCCTCGTAGCGATCGTGCCCCACGCGGCGTATATGCCAGACCCGCTGCTGTTTCTCGCCATCGTCGTAGACAAAGTGCTCATTCAGCGTCAGCGTATCGCCGATAACGTCTCCGGCAATCTCAACGTGGAAACGGCGGATCTGCTTGCCGCTGCGATCCTGCACCATCCCCCACGCTTCGGTTTTGCCCTGGAAGTAGTGGAAGATATCAAGCCGCGGCTGCTGCTGGCGATACTCGGCCACCTCAGTGCTACAGCCCGCCAGCAGCATCGTGAATGCCAGCGCCATCATCAGGATACGTTTCATTTTTGGCCTCCGATTAACTGCTGACGCAGCTCAGGATATTGCGTGCGGGGATCGAGCCAGATGGCCAGAAAACGGGTGCTGAACGCTTCCGACTGGCGCGGTCCGAGTGGAATAAAGGATGTTTGCGCCGCTGACGCGCGATACCAGAACTGCCCCTGCTTATCGTTGAGAACAAATGCCAGCTGTGAGCCCGGGCGAACATCCGGCCATAGCGACCGGAGCATCCGCAGCCAGGCTTCGCTTTGCGGTTCCTGGGCCAGGATCCCCTGCGCCTGCCACTGGTCGCGGGTCGCCTCAACCAGTTCATCGCGATCGATGTCCCGCGCATAGGTAATAATGAGCGCCTGATCCTGGTCCCGGCTGTAACGGCCGTCCGGGGTGCGCAGCTGGGAGGTGTAGACGGTGAAAGGCCCCCAGGTAAGCGTGGCGTCACCCACCTTCCGCCAGGCAAGCCAGTCGGCGGCCTGGGCAACCGGAACAACCAGCGTCAGCCAAAGCAGCAAAACCACAGATCTCATTTTTGTCTCCCCATCAGCAGGTGGAAAAACAGCATCAGTACCAGCCAGCCCGGCGCCATCCAGCTCACGACGATAAAGGTCGGCTCCAGAAACGTGATGCCCCCCAGCCGCTCGCCGAACAGGTAGGCCACCGGTCCGCCCACGGCGGCCAGCAGGGTCAGCAGCCAGCCGGGTAGCGTGGTGGTGCGCGTCAGCTGCGTCCAGACCGTGGCGAACATCAGCCACAGTGCCACCATCCATAACGGCATCAGGGACTCGCCCGTAAAGGCAATCAGCCCGGTCAGGGCCCAGAGTGCGTCCAGCAGACTGCCCGCCGCGGCCAGCCCAATGGCGTAAAAACGGTAAGCAGGCGGCAAGAGCAGGCACGCCAGGATCGCCAGCGCAAGCCAGATAATCAGGCCCTGTTCGCGAAAGAGCACCACCAGCACCCAGTAGAGATCGAACGCGACGGCGAGCAGGAAGACCTGAAGGTAACGTCTCATACGCGCTCGGCGGTCAGCTGCACCACGCTGATGGTGCGAGCGTTAAACCCGGCCTCACAGTAGCCAAAGTAGTACAGCCACATGCGGCGGAACCGTTCATCGAAGCCGAGCTTTTCAATCTCCTGCCAGGCATGGACAAACCGCTGCCGCCAGTGGGCCAGCGTGCGGGCGTAGTCGGGGCCCATGTCGAAAAGATTGCGCACCACGAAATCGGTGTGGCGCGTCATCAGCTCGTTCATCGCGGTGATGCTCGGCAGGAAGCCGCCAGGAAAAATGTAGCGCTGGATAAAATCGACGCTTTTGCTGTAGTCGCGATAGCGCTGGTCCTGAATGGTAATGGCCTGAATCGCCATCCGTCCTCCGGGGCGCAGCCGCGCCTGGCAGGTGCGGAAAAACGTGGGCAGATAGCGTTGCCCGACGGCTTCAATCATCTCAATTGAGACCAGCTTGTCGTACTGTCCGGTGAGGTCGCGATAGTCGCAGAGCAGTACCTCAACGCGATCCTGCAACCCCGCGCGGGCGATCCGCTCTGTCGCCCAGCTATATTGCTCCTGCGACAGCGTGGTGGTCGTCACCCGACAGCCGTAATGACGCGCCGCGTATTCCGCCATCGCGCCCCAGCCGGTGCCTATTTCCAGCAGGTGGTCACCCGGGTTTAGCGCCAGCTGATCACACAGCCGCGCCATTTTGGCCCGCTGAGCCGCCGTGAGATCCTGCTCGTCACCAGTAAACAGCGCGCTGGAATAGAGCAGCTCTTTATCCAGAAAATGGGCATAAAAGGTATTGCCCAGATCGTAATGGGCGGCAATATTTTCGCGCGCCTGCATGCGGGAGTTACGCCGCGTCCAGTGGCGTATCCGCTCCAGCGGCCTGCCGAGCAGACGGAACCCGTTTTCCAGACGCCCAAGCACCTCGCCGTTTATCGCGAGCAGCTCCAGAAGCGGCGTAAGGTGTGCAGTTTCCCATTCGCCGTCCATCCAGGCTTCTGCCGCAGCAAGGCTCCCGCCCGTTAAGACGCGCCAGTAGACGCCGGGCGTGAGGATCTGCACGTCGGCATGCAGCGCGGAGGATGACTCGCCAAAATGGAAGGTCTGCGCCCCTTCACGCAGCGTGAGCGAGCCGCCGCGGATACCGCTTAACAGACGAAACAGCAGCCATCGTGCGATGCGGACGTTGCGCGGAATATCGGGTTCTAACGCAAAGACGGGATCGGTCATGAGCGTTCACTCCTGCTGACGGGATGGTTATACAGCGGCACGCGCTTGAGCCACAGGCGCAGCGCCTGCCAGTAAATGGCAAAAACGGTTTTCAGGGTCATGAGCGGAATGCGCAGCAACAGCGAGCGCAGCGCGGGGCGCGTCAAAGGCTCCCGGCGCAGCGCGAGCGTGGCGTCAAAGACCTTCGCTTCCTGATGATTTTCAATGTGCATATGCAGCGTGTTATCCGGGTCGTTAAAGCGCCAGTGGTAGATCATGTCCATCGGGTTGAAGGGGGAAACGTGAAACGCTTTTTCCGTGGGCTGCGCATCCTGTCCATTGACGGCATAGTAATGACGTTCATTCCACGGCGTGTTGCGGACCTCTGCCAGCACCCAGCGCAGCGTCTCCTTCCCGTCGTAGCAGTAGTAAAAGTTGACCGGATTGAAATGAAAGCCGAAATAGCGCAGCTGCGTCAGGAGCATCACCCGACCGTCCGGACGTTCTCCGGTCAGGCTCTCCAGCCTGCTCAGCACGTTTTCTTTGAGCGGCGTACCGAGCGGGTAGTCCGCATCGTGAAACGAGGCGGCGGCAAAGCGATTGCGCCGCACACCGATGGACGAGAGCTGCGGTAGTTCATCGAGATCCAGCCAGGCCATAAAAACGCTGTAGCTGAATTCATGGGTTTTCGGCTGAAGGCGGCGGTGGCGTAATACGCCGTGGTAGAGGCAGCTGTTCATCTCAGTTCCCCTCTCCGGCCGCTATCGCGTTGACCACGTCCAGCGCGCTGCGCACGCCATCTTCATGAAAGCCGTTGTACCACCAGGCACCGCAGTACCAGCTCCGGTTATGACCGTTGATCTCGCCGCGCCGCGCCTGCGCTCGCCAGCTTTGCGGGTTAAACAGCGGATGTTCATAGACAAAGCGTTGCAGAACGAAGCGTTCATCTACCGGCGCGTCCGGGTTGAGGGTGACGCAGAACAGCGGACTGCCCGCAGGGAGCCCCTGCAGGATGTTCATGTTGTAGGTGACGCAGGCGCTGGCCTGCTCGTGAGCGCTCAGGC
Source organism: Enterobacter sp. DNB-S2 (assembly GCF_019443845.1). Classification (NCBI taxonomy): domain Bacteria; kingdom Pseudomonadati; phylum Pseudomonadota; class Gammaproteobacteria; order Enterobacterales; family Enterobacteriaceae; genus Enterobacter; species Enterobacter sp. DNB-S2. Next base: position 2,802,004 of record NZ_CP050520.1, on the reverse strand, counting down.
GGTAGTTCCAGCTGGCCCACGCGCGCCGCCGCTCCGGCAGCCAGCGCGGATCGCTGTGTAAAACGACCTCGTTGCGCTGCCAGCCGATATCGCCCAGCACCTCGCGCTCTGCGGGCGTCGGGTCATCAAGCATCGCCAGAGCGCTGGCGGAGTGGCAGGCAAAAATCACCCGATCGAAGGTATGGCTACCGTTTTCAAGCTGAAGCGTAACCCCGTGCTCGTGGCGGCTCACCCGCTGCACCGGAGAATTGAGATGCAGATTCAGACGGTCGCCCAGCTTGTCGAGCATGGCGCGGATATACTCCCGCGAGCCGCCCGGCACCACGTACCACTGCGGGCGCTGGGTGATATCCAGCAGCCCGTGGTTCTGGAAGAAACGTAAGAAAAGCGGCAGCGGGAAACGCTTCATCTCCTGCAGCGACGAGGACCAGATGGCGGCCCCCATCGGCAGAATGTAGTGGCGCGCAAAAAACGGCGTGAAGCCGTGCTGTTCCAGAAACGTTTGCAGCGTGGCGTTCGGGTCCACCTCCCCGTCCAGCGCCTGTTTCGCCAGACGATTGAAGCGGACGATCTCCCCGAGCAGCCGCCAGAATGCCGGATTCACCAGGTTTCGGCGCTGGGCAAACAGCGACGTCAGGGTGTGTCCGTTGTACTCCAGCCCCGTCGCCGGGTTGTGCACCGAAAAGCTCATCTGCGTTTTTTGTCCGCTGATGCCCAGCTCGCTGAGGAGGCCCATAAAGCGCGGATAGGTGCGATCGTTGTAAACGATAAACCCGGTATCGATCGCGTAGGTACCCTGTGGCGTCGAGACGTCAACCGTTGCGGTATGGCCGCCGGGCGTGGCGTCCGCTTCAAACAGGGTCACCTGATGGTGCCCGGCCAGGCGCCAGGCGCAGGTCAGCCCGGCGATGCCGCTGCCGATAATCGCAATGTTCATGAACGCACCATCCTGCGCAGCAGCGCGCGCTGAAGAAACGCAGGCAGCCCGGAGAGCAACCGCAAAATAAAGCCAAACCCGTCAGGAAACGCGATATGCATTTTCCCTGCCGCCAGCCCGGTACGGATCGCCTTGACCGCCTCGTCGACGCTCACCCTGCCCGGCATGGCAAAATCGTTTTTGCGCGTCAGCGGCGTATCAACAAAGCCCGGCGAGACCACCGTGACGGCAATTCCTTTTGGCTCCCAGTCCAGGCGCAAACTCTCAGCAAACCAGCTCAGGGCCGCTTTGGACGCGCCGTAGGCTTCTGCCCGTGGGAAAGGCAGCCAGTGGGCCATGGAACTCACCAGCACTACGCGGTTGCCAGCCGTCAGCTGGGGCTGCAGCGCGTCAAGACAGTTCACCGGGCCGAGGAAATTTGTCGCCATAACCCGCTCCACCAGCGCCGCATCCACCACGCCTCCATCGAGATATTCGCAGGTACCGGCGCAGAGAATAATCAGATCGGCGTAGCTGCCGGTCAGCGCCTGGCGACAGGCATCCCTGTCTGTCATATCGAACAGGCGAACGGTGAGATTGGGGCAGGTATGATGCAGCGCGTCGAGGCGCGCCGGATCGCGTCCGCAGGCAATCACGTGGTAGCCGTCTGCGGCAAAGGATTTCGCCAGCCCGGCGCCAATGCCCGAGCTTGCACCGGTGATCAGCACCGTTTTCATGATTTGACCCTCCGCTTCACGCCGCGTACCGCCCAGCCCAGCAGAGGAAGGTGTTCGTAGATCATCTCTCCCGCATCGTAGTAGTCGCGCTGGTGCGTGATGAGATCGTTTTCCGTGTCCAGCACCGAACATCCCGGCAGTTCGAGCGGCTCTCCCCCGGCAATGCGCGGATGCGACCAGTGCATTACCCAGGTCACAGCAAACCGGTTCCCACTGCACAGCGGCGTATCGATGGTAAAACGGCAATGCTCGACGTTGGCCAGCAGATGGGTGAAATAGCGCTGAAGCGCGAAAATCCCGTCATGCTCGCCAAACGGATCGATAAGCGTGGCATTCGAATGGTAAAGCCCCACCAGCGCGGACGGCGGCTGGCTATCCAGTGCGGCGTAGTACTCAACAAACCGACTCACGACAGAGGGCATAGTGCTCATGGGTCACATCCTGGCTGTAAACAACGTGGCATAATCGCATAATTAAAACTTACACAATTACCGTTATTTGTCCAAGTTTGTGATGATTTATTTTTTATTTTAACTATATATCAATAACTTAATAACAGTAAAAAAGTGAGTTTTGTAGACCGGGTAAGGAGTGGCCGCCACCCGACTTTAACTTTCAGGATTTCCTTAAGGCAAACTCGCCGGTCTTCTTCCAGGCTTATCCTTTTTATTCATAAGGATGCCTGCATGAAACGTTTCTTTCTTTCCCTATTCTCAAGCCCGGAATCCTTACTGCAGGTGATGAGCCAGCAGGAAATCATAGAAGCCGTCGAAGATGGCGATCGCATCATTATCGACCAGGACGGGAACGCCTCGGTGAACTACAAAAGCAACGAGGTGCGGCAGGATTTTCTGCGTCACGTCAATATGCTGAAGAGGGCCTGATATGGGAACGGCGATATTTATGGTGCTGATGGTATGCGGGTACTGGTACACCAGCCGCGACCTGTCGACACGCTTTAAAATCAAGCGCTCCTTTGGCTGGGACGTCTATTTTCTTGTGGCGCTGTACGGCTGTATTTTCGTTCTGCAGGGCGTGATTGCCACCGGTCTGCTCTGGCTGCTCCTGCTCGCTCTTTCTGCAGCCAACAACGCTTTTCACTTTGCCTCGCCGAAATATACCGACTGGCAAATCGACTTTATGAACTGGAGCTTTTTAGGCATTCAGGCGCCGGTGGTCGTGATGCTGGCGTTTGCCATCCTGTTTTGCCTCTACCGCTCTAACTGGGCAGGCAGCGCCAGGCTGGACGGCGAAAGCCGGAAAAAGCTCTACAAACGTCTGGCGCAGTCGAGCGGTATTGAACAGCTGCTGTATCAGTGTATGGAGCAAGGGGAACTGGCGCAGGTCACGCTGCGGTCGAGGCGGATTTACGTCGGCATGATCCACACCGCGACGCTGGAATATGAAAAAACGGCCAATATCGTGCTGATCCCGATGTTAAGCGGGTACAGAGATGCGAAGACGATGAACTTTCGCATCGAGAATAACTACAGCAAGTGGTATGCGGAGCATGACATCACGCTCGACTCCGAACCCCGCAGCGCCATGTCATTCCGGAAGGTGATTTTACTCAATCAGATTGAGAGCCTCTCGCTGTTCGATCCCGCCAGCGCCAGCGCGCTATCGCTGGCACAGCGCGACGAGAGCTCTCGTTCTAAAGAGACATCCCCATAATCCTGATTATGCTCTGCTGTGAAGCGGTTTCGAAAAGGACGTTCTTAACGCAGAGCATGCCCTGCTTCTGGTAGAACCGGTACGCTCCCGCATTCTGCTCAAGCACTTCCAGCCAGAGATAGTCTTTTCCCCTGCTCCGGGCCATGTCGGTGATGCTGTTGAACATCACCTGGCCATAGTTCTTGCCGGTCTCGGCGGGATCGAGGTAGAGCTTGTTGAGGAGAACGCCCTTCTTGTCCGTTTCCGGGAGCAGGGCTTCCCAGGTCACTTTCATAAATCCCACTGGCCGATCGGTCTCGGCAACATACCAGGAAACAGCGTTCTCTTTCAGGCTCTGTTCAAGTACGGAAAGCGCGTACTCGCCGTCCAGAAAAACCTTCATCTCTGCGTCTGACACCCACAGATGCTGAAAATGGGCGGGATAGATTCGGTATCCCAGCTCGCTTAAGAGCGTGGCATCGGCACGGGTGGCCTGTCGAATTCGAAACGTCATGGAAAGTCTCCCTGGTAATCACCCGCGTTGTGCATTTTGGTAGAGATCCCAGCGGTTGCCGTAAATATCTTCAAACACCACTACCGTACCGTACTCTTCCTCACGAGGCTCTTCGCAGAAATGAACGCCTTTGTCTTTCATGGCACGGTAATCGCGCCAAAAATCGTCCGTCTGAAGGAAGAGGAAAACTCTGCCGCCGCATTGATTGCCGATAAAGCTTTCCTGCCTCTCGTTAGAAGCGCGAGCCAGCAATATGTTGCAGTCACTTTCCGGGTTGGGTGAGACGACCACCCAGCGTTTACCCGGTTGAGGCGTATCCTCTACGAGGGTAAACCCCAGCTTGTCGGTGTAGTATTCAATGGCGCGATCGTAGTCATCAACCACAATAGCCACGCAGCCAAGGCATCGCTTCTGTGTTCTCATTTTTCGTTTCCTTTGCATGAATGGGTACGGGCACGCTATCCCATTGCAGCGTGCTGGCCGCCGGATTTACTGGCTTGCGTAAGCCTCGCGCTTTTCAGCCCATTTCAGCATGGCATCAAGCGCCGGACATAATGCCTGCCCCCAATCGGTGAGGCGATATTCCACTTTCGGTGGCACTTGCGGGTAGACCATCCGCGAAACGATACCATCGGATTCAAGTTGCCTGAGCTGCTGCGCCAGCATCTTCTGGGAAATACCGGGGATCAGTTTTTCGAAATCTGAGTAGCGCTGCACTTTTCCGTCGAAAAGATGAAAAAGAATAATTAATTTCCAGCGGCCTTCCAGCAGCCGTAACACTTGCTCCACCCCGCTCGCGGCAGATTCCGGACTATATAACTTACTCATAATTCAGTAGCTCACTTTTTCGTGCGTACTTGTCAATTTCTCAGTCTATGTTGAATATACCTGTACTGTAAATAACGGGAGTGCAAGGTCATGTCATTAGATATTGATTTTAAAGGCAAACGCGTGCTTGTTACCGCGGGCACGAAAGGGCTCGGAAAAGCGGTCGTCGGGCTTTTAAAACAGCTCGGTGCAACGGTATTCACCACTGCGCGCCACGAGCCGGACGTAGATGTCGCAGATACTTTCGTCGCCGCTGACCTTACGACGGTCGCTGGATGTGCCGCTGTCGCATCTGCAGTTCAGGAGCAGATGGGAGGCGTCGACGTGATTATCCATGTTGCGGGCGGTTCAACCTCACCTGGTGGCGGTTTTGCTGCGCTTGGCGAAGAAGAGTGGCAGCAGGAGCTCAATCTTAATTTGTTGCCTGCAGTACGCTTAGATCGCGCCCTGCTTCCCGGAATGCTCGCGCAGGGAAATGGGGTGATTATTCACGTGACGTCTATTCAGCGCGAGCTGCCGTTACCGGAATCAACAACGGGTTATGCGGCGGCTAAAGCAGCCCTCTCAACCTACAGTAAAAGCCTTTCAAAGGAAGTCTCACCGAAGGGCGTTCGGGTGGTGCGCGTTGCGCCCGGCTGGATCGAAACTGAAGCGGCGGTTGCACTGGCGGAGAGGCTGGCAAAGCAGGCAGGTACAGACTACGAAGGCGGCAAGCAGATCATTATGAAGGCGCTAGGTGGAATACCGCTCGGACGCCCTGCCAGACCGATAGAGGTGGCCAACCTCATCGTCTTCCTTGCTTCATCGCATGCTGCGAGTATCACAGGTACTGAATTTGTGATTGATGGCGGCACCATTCCGACAGCGTAACGCGGGTGCTTAATCGGCTCGGTGCGAGAGTTAATTAAGCACCGGGGAATATCACTTTTCGGACAGTTTCTCCAGGCCCTTTTTTAACGCATGTCTTACCGTTTCTGAATCCATGCCCATCTGTGCATGAATAATTGCGCCGTCAATGAGCAGCATGATTTCATTGACGACGCGCTCATCAGCACTCTTCGTCAGCAAGGCAATAATTTTCTTTGTTTCTGATTTATGACTGCGGCATATCTCTTTTATTTCGTTTTCAATATCTTCCGATTTCGCCTCTGCGCTGGCGTTAATAAACGCGCAGCCGTGGAACTCGGGCGAAATAAACCATTCGTAAAGCGTTGCGGATATCGCATCGGCAGGTATTTCGCCTTGATCGAGATGTCGACGCAGCGTGGTCTCAAACCAGTTAATCCATATTTCATGCCGGTAGTTCAAATAGGCAAGAATAAGCAAGCTCTTGCTGGGAAAATGGCGATAGAACGTCACCTTGGTCACTTTAGACGCTTTAATCAGCGTATCCACCCCCGTCGCCCTGAAGCCCGTGGAATAAAACAGATCGTGCGCCGTGAGTAATATCTTATCTCTGACGCTAATTTTAGTATCGTTGTCTGCGGGTTCTGTTTTCACTTTTGGGTAGCCTCTAAAATAATGTTGACAGCGTTATTTTACAGGCATAGATTACCGCAAGTAGACAGACCTGTCTACATAATATAACGCTGAGGTAATCGCCATGAACACACGTCCTCCTTTACCGCCCTTCACTCGTGAAAGCGCCATCGAAAAAGTCAGACTGGCAGAAGATGGCTGGAACAGCCGCGACCCGGCGAAAGTCGCGCTTGCCTATACGCTGGATACCCAATGGCGTAACCGCGCAGAGTTCGCCACCAATCGTGAAGAAGCCCAGGCGTTTCTGGAGCGGAAATGGAAAAAAGAGCTGGACTATCGTCTGATTAAAGAGCTCTGGGCATTTACGGAGAACCGGATCGCGGTGCGCTATGCCTATGAATGGCATGATGATTCCGGCAACTGGTTCCGCTCTTACGGCAATGAAAACTGGGAGTTTGAGCCGGACGGGCTGATGAAGCGCCGCTTTGCCTGCGTAAACGATATGCCGATCAAAGCCTCTGAGCGTCTGTTCCACTGGCCGCTGGGCAGACGCCCGGACGATCACCCTTCGCTGAGCGATCTTGGCTTATAGGATTTTTGCATCACTCCGGGCCGCCCCGGAGTGATGAATTTACAGCGCGCCCAGCTGTTTCATCAGCGTCAGGTTGTCCTCAATATGCCAGTTAGCCACAATTTTACCGTCAGCAATCTTATAAAGATCCGTGGCGATGAAATCTATTTTCTGCCCCTGTCCTTTCAGCTTGCCAAATGTTCCGGTGAACGTGCCGTGAAAATGTAAATGCGAAACCACGCGATCGCCTGAAATAATCATTTGCTCAACGTCACAGCGCAAATCAGGCACGGCTGCGCGAAACGCGCGGGACGCTAAAATAGCGCCTTCCGGCCCCTGCCTACGCCCTTTCGGAGGCGTTTTATCAATAAAACCTGCCGCCAGGGCATCACGCGCCAGGGTTTCATTACCCGTGTTCCAGAATGAAGCATATTCTCTGGCAACGGCTTCATTCACCTTTAATTGCGCCTGCGGCAGGCTGTTGTCCACTATAAGCTGTTTCGGCTGCAGCCATTCCCCCTGCGCGGAAATCGCATTGCCCGACAGACCTGCAAAAATAACCATCGCTACCGCCGAATGAAAATACGTCGAATATTTCATGATATCTCTCAATAGAGTATTACATTCCCGCAGACGATTTCCTGCGGTTCAAATCAGAAAGGGTCAGTTAATTAACGCCCCGCCTTCAATATCAATGACCGACCCCGTGACAAAGGGATTATCAATGGCGAAAAGATATCCTTGCGCGACGTTCTCCGCCCTTCCCCAGGCTTTGGCTGGCAGGGTTTCCGCCGCGGCAGCGAGCATTTTTTCCCGCGCGGCGGCGTCCATGCCCGCATACGCTTCCGTGTCGGTCAGCCCCGGACTCACGACGTTGACGCGCAGCGGTGAAAGCTCTTTCGCCAGCACTTTTGTCGCGGCCTCGATGGCGGCATTCATCGTCGTTTTAACAATGGCGCCCGCCACGGTGCGACGCGCCACGAACCCGCTGGTGAACGTCAGCGTACCGCCGGGGGCGATGTTCCCGCAGAGATAGCGGGCGACATTGATGCTTCCCCAGAATTTTGTATCAAAAGCCAGCCTTGCCGCGCGGAGATCCAGCCCGGAAAGAAGCCCTCCCGGTGCCTGTGAACCCGCCGTAACGACGATATTATTGACCTCACCCAACGTTTCACCGAGTGCGACAAGCTCTGCCTCACGACTGATATCCAGCACGAGGGTATGAACAGACGCGGCGTGGGCGCTCAGCCGTTGCCGCGCAGCGTCCAGCTTCGCGCCGTCGCGGCCCGCGAGAATAATCTCCTCACCGCGCCCGGCAAGCAGGCTGCCCACGGCGAAACCGATGCCGGAAGCGCCGCCGATAATTAAGGTTTTACGGGTCATAACGTCTTCTCCTGCAGGGTGTAAATGGGGTAATCGGTATATCCCGTCGCGGTGCCGCCAAACAGCGTGGCGGGATCGCGCACCTGGGCCAGAGGCAGCTGGTGCGCCAGACGGTGGGGTAAATCCGGGTTGGCAATAAACGGCCGTCCGAAGGCAATCAAATCGGCATAGCCGGCAGCAAGGATCTTTTCCGCTTTTTGAAGGTCATAGTTCCCCGCGACGATAAGGGTTCCGCTAAACGTCTCGCGAAGCGATTGCCGGAACGGCTCAGGTACCTGCGGCGCATCGTCCCAGTCGGCTTCCGCCAGGTGGATGAACGCAATCCCTTCTTGTTCACACCAGGCCGCGAGAGCGAGTATGGCTTCCGTCACCTGCGGATCGTTCATCCCGCGCTGGGTAATAAACGGGGAAAGGCGAATGCCCGTACGCTCGCGGCCAATGGCCTCGGCAATGGCGCTTAGCACCTCCTGAGCAAAGCGGATCCGGTTCGCCAGCGTGCCGCCGTACTCGTCCGTGCGTTTGTTGGAGGTTTGCCGCAGAAACTGGTCGATCAGATAGCCGTTTCCGCCGTGAACCTCCACGCCGTCAAACCCGGCCTGAACGGCATTCAGTGCCGCCTGACGATAGTCCGCGATGATGCTGAGGATGTCCTTGCGCGAGAGGGTTCTCGGCTGCGGACAGTCAACCATTTGGCCTTCCCCCTTTTCATTCACCACCCACACCTGCGCGTCCGGCGCCAGCGCTGATGGGGCGACGGGCTGACCATCCTGATGAAAACTGGCGTGCGACATTCGCCCGACGTGCCAGAGCTGCGAAAAAATCACCCCGCCCGCCTGATGCACGGCGCCCGTGGTGAGCTGCCATCCTGAAACCTGCTCAGGCAAATGGATGCCGGGCGTCCAGGAGTATCCCTGGCCCTGAGGCGAAATCTGCGTGGCTTCCGTGATGATTAATCCGGCGCTGGCCCGCTGCCGGTAATACTCCGCCATCAGCGCCGAGGGAATATTTCCCGGCTGAAGGGAGCGCGCGCGGGTCATCGGCGCCATGACGATACGGTTTTTCAGGTCTTGCTGACCCAGCCTGTAGCGTTCAAAAAGTGAGGTACGTTGCATGTTTTCATCCCTTATGGTTTGGATGAAATCACTTTACAGTCGGCATCTGATTTTGATAATTACGCTAAAATCAGATTCACTTTTCGGAATATATGAATAATGGGTAAACTCGAAGACATGGCGTTACTGGTGGAAGTTGCCGAGGCCGGCGGTCTTTCTGCCGCCGGGCGACGCCTGTCGCTTTCCCCCGCCACCATGACGGCCAGGCTGAAGGCGATTGAGGAGCGTTACCAGACGCGCCTGTTTCACCGCTCAACGCGATCCATCACGCTGACCCGCGCCGGGGAAGAGTTTTACCATGCCGCGCTGCGCGTGCTGGAAGAGGTGCATCACGCCGAGTCGTTACTGACGCAAAAGGAAGGCGTGCTCAGCGGCAACATTCGCCTTTCTGCGCCCTCGGACTTTGGCAGACAGTATCTTAGCCCCACCGTCGTGGAATTCTCCCGACGCCATCCCGACGTTAAATTTTTCATCTCGTTAAGAGAACACGTTGAGGATCTGGTCGCTAACCGGCTGGATATGAGCGTGCGTTTTGGCAACCTGCCGGACAGCAGCCTTGTCGTCAGAAACATCCGCCCGAACCATCGGGTGCTGGTCGCCTCCGGGGAGTATCTTAACGAACGCGGCATCCCCGCCACGTTTGCCGATTTAGCTCAGCACCGGTGCCTGGCGCTTGAGTCTCAGGGCGTGGTGATGAACGAATGGCGCTTTGAAAAAGATGGCGATGAAAGCGTCGTTCGCGTAGAGCCAGCCATGGTGTGCGACGACGGGGCTTTGCTTCGTCAGTGGGCACTCAGCGGAGCTGGCATCGCGGGGAAATCGTGGTGGGACGTCAAAGACGATGTTGAAACCGGAAGGCTCACGGTACTGTTTGCCGACAGCTTCACCGGCTTTAGCCGATACGATCGCAAAGATGTCGGCCTGCAGCTTGTTTACCCCCAGCGCAAACTGCAGCCGCTTCAGGTCACGGCGTTTAGCCAGTTTTTTCTCGACTGGCTAAAAAAACAGTAAAATTAAATCGCGTCAGGCATCTGCGGTTAATTTCTCGCCAAAATAAGAGATGGCGCGCATTTCGGTGACAACCTCAGGACTACTCTGTGTGCGGTTTTCAGGAGGTACAAAATATGAAAAAGCTTCTGATCTGTTGTTTGTTTGGTAATACCGCAAACTCTCTCGCCAAAAAAATGCAGTCTCTGGCAGAACGCGAAGGCTATCCGCTGATGATTAGCGCTGTTGGGCTGGATAACTTCGCCAGCGTCGCTCCCGCTTTCGATGGTTTCCTCATCGCGCCGCACATTCAGTACAAACTCGATGAGATAAAAGAAACGGTGGGCAATACGCGTTCACTCGCCATTATTGAGAGCCTGCCCTATGCCTCTCTCGACGCGAGGAAAGTATTGAATTTCGTGAAGGAGCAGATGCCTGAACTGGCTGCCTGACAGATAAGGCCGCATCGGTTTTGCGGCCTCCTCTCACCCGGCGATCAAAACGTGTCGACACAAGGCTGACCGACCTTATTAAGGGCGTTTTTCAACCTGGCTCTGAGTTCAATTAACGCCGCTTCTTTCTCTTCAAGCTGCTGCAGCTTGTGGCGCAGAGACGCCTGTTTTTGCTCAGCGGTAAATTTGTCGTCAACCCAGACAGCCAAAACCTCTGAAATTTCAGCTAAGGTAAAACCCAGCATTTTGGCATGCTTGATCATGTTTAAACGCTGTAAATCGACGGCGGAATAGACTTTATAGTTATTGCTGCGATTGGGTTGCGGGATATTCTCTAACAGCCCCTGTCGCTCATAGTAACGCACCGTCTCTTTCGACAATCCCGTTTTCGCACACAGTTCACCAATTCGCATCGCGTCGCCCTCACCTTGTAAAAATCACGCTTGACCGTGTACCTAAGTGCACGGTTTATGCTGTGCAGCATACATTAGGGAAACGAGATTAAACATATGAATTCTTTTGATTATACAGGTAAAACAGCGCTGATTACCGGAGCGTCGTCGGGCATAGGCCGTGATTTTGCCCGGCAGCTCGCCGCCCGCGGCGTGGCCTTGATCCTGGTCGCCCGCAGCGAGCCAAAGCTGCAGGCGCTTGCCGTAGAGTTAGTCAGAAAGCACGGCGTCTCCATCACGATTATCGTGCAGGATTTAGTGAAGCCGGAAGCCATTCCCCACATTGTGGAACGGCTTGAAACCTTAAGACGCGTCCCCGACATTCTGATCAATTGCGCCGGCTTCGCCACCTACGGGCCATTCGAAAAGCTGTCCATCGACAGGCAGCGTGATGAGATAAACGTAAACTGCATGGCCCCCGTGGAGCTGACTCACGCCTTGCTGCCGGGAATGCTGCAGCAGGGCTCCGGGGTAATTATTAACGTTGCCTCAACGGCCGCGATGCAGCCGGATCCCTTTATGGCGATTTATGGCGCAACCAAAGCCTTCCTGCTCTCGTTTTCGAACGCGCTGTGGGGAGAGTATCGCTCAAAGGGCATCCGCGTCCTGGCGCTTTGCCCCGGCGCAACGGATACGGCCTTTTTTGATGTGGTGAATGCTGAGGAAGCCTCGGTCGGTAAACGAATGCCCGCTGACAAGGTGGTCACCCTGGCGTTGAAGGCCGTGGAGAGTAACCGTAACTACCTGATTACCGGATGCGGTAACTGGCTTCTGGGGCAGCTACACCGGTTCGTGACGCGCAGGCGTCTGGTGCTTATCGTTGAAAAAATATTGCGTCCGCGCTCGGCCTAAGCAAAAACGGCTCTGTTCAGCGCAAGGGAGTTGCGCTGAAATCCTCGCTTATCGCAGGCAGAGAGATGCCATAGTGCACGAAAAACAGTGATACACTTACCGCATCTGGTTGATCGTCCCGTCTGAACGGCGCATGATGAATGACGGTAACCAAATCTCAAAATGGTCACTCGTTGTTAATCGTAGCCCGTCACGCTAAGCTTAAATAATGACTAAAAATATGAATCCCCCATCATCACGTGGTCCCCTTGATCACGCTGTCAGAGAGCAAATCGTCGAAGCGGCTTTTGAGCACTTCGGCCACTACGGCTATGAAAAAACCACCGTCGCCGAACTGGCTAAATCCATTGGTTTTTCAAAGTCCTACATTTATAAGTTTTTCGATTCCAAACAGGCAATCGGCGAGGTGATCTGCGCTAACCGCCTGGAGCTGATCATGGCGGCAGTACTATCCGCCATCGAGGATGCGCCGTCGGCAAGCGAAAAATTACGCCGCCTTTTCAAAGCGCTCACCGAGGCGGGAAGCGAGCTGTTTTTCCACGACCGTAAGCTATACGACATCGCCGCCGTCGCCGCGCAGGAGCAGTGGCCTTCCACGCAAAAGTACAGCGAAAGCCTGATGAAGCTGATTGAGAGCATCATTATCGAAGGCAGGCAGGCCGGCGAGTTTGAAAGAAAAACGCCGCTGGATGAAGTCACCTGTGCCGTCTACATGGTGATGTGCCCTTACATTAACCCCGTTCAGCTGCAGTACAACCTCGAAATGGCCCCCACCGCGGCGGTGCTTCTCTCTTCACTGATTTTAAGAAGCCTGGCCCCCTAATTTGTGACCATTGACAATTTTGGTCACTAGTCAGAGAATGCGGATACCGTCCTGTTACGTCAAAAAGGTTTCCCATGCTCAGGCTCACTTCAGCCCACGTTGCCGTTTGTCTCCTGCCGTTTGCCCTGGTGGCCTGCGGCGATATTTCAGCGAGTGACGATCCGCGCACCAAGCCACCGCTCGTCAGATCCGCCTCCGTCGAGCTTGCGAACAATACCGCCCGCGCCTTCACGGGCGTGGTGGTCGCAAGAACGCAAAGCGATTTAGGCTTCAGAGTTCAGGGAAAAATCCTTGAGCGACTGGTCGATACGGGCCAGACCGTCAAACAGGGCCAGCCCCTGCTGCGCCTGGATCCGGTTGACCTGAAGTTACAGGCTCAGGCGCAGCAGCGCGCGGTGGATGCGGCCCAGGCGCGCGCGCGAAAAGCCACCAGCGATGAGGCGCGCTATCGCGGTCTTGTGGCGTCCGGCGCGGTGTCTGCCTCGGAGTATGACCAGATCAAAGCGGCGGCCGATACGGCCAGGGCCGATCTCAGCGCCGCCCGGGCGCAGGCCAGCGTGGCGCAAAACGCCACGGGCTATGCCGTGCTGCTGGCGGATTCAGACGGCGTGGTCATGGAGACGCTCGCCGAGCCGGGCCAGGTCGTCAGTGCCGGACAGGTGGCGATCAGGCTCGCCAGAGCGGGACAGCGTGAAGCGCTCGTCCAGCTTCCGGAAACCCTGCGCCCTGCCGTCGGCAGCGAAGCGCAGGCCACGCTGTATGGCAATGAAAAACATCCGGTCACCGCAACGCTGCGCCTGCTGTCTGATTCGGCCGATGCCGCGACCCGCACGTATGAAGCCCGCTACGTGCTGGATGGCCTGCTGGCGAACGCGCCGCTGGGGGCGACCGTCACGCTGAACATTCAGGACAATAAAGCGGAAGGTCAGGTCATGCAGGTCCCGCTGGCTTCACTCTATGATGCAGGAAAAGGTCCCGGCGTCTGGCGTATTTCCGCCCAGCCGGCAAAGGTTGCATGGACGCCCGTCAGGGTGCTGAGCGTGGGTGAAGATGCGGCGCAGGTCACGGGCGGCGTGAAGCCCGGTGAGAAGATTGTTGCGTTAGGTGCCCATCTTCTGCACGAAGGTGAGGTCGTCAGGCTTGCTAAGCAGCGCAATGCCGCCCTGGCGGAGAACACACCATGAGCGGAAGCCGCTTTAACCTGTCGGCGCTGGCCGTCCGCGAACGTTCCGTCACGCTGTTTCTGATCGTTCTGGTCACGATTGCCGGAATTTACGCCTTCTTTGGGCTCGGGCGGGCGGAAGATCCGCCCTTCACGGTAAAGCAAATGACGGTGATAACCGTCTGGCCGGGCGCGACCGCGCAGGAAATTCAGGATCAGGTCGCCGAGCCGCTGGAAAAGCGCCTGCAGGAACTCAAATGGTACGACCGTACCGAAACCTATACCCGCCCCGGCATGGCGTTTATCACGTTGTCATTGCAGGACAAGACTCCGCCAGCCGAAGTGCAGGAGGAGTTCTATCAGGCGCGGAAGAAGCTTGGAGATGAATCTCAGCGTCTTCCGGCGGGCGTCATCGGCCCGATGATCAATGACGAATTCTCGGATGTCACCTTTGCCCTCTTTGCCCTGAAAGCGAAAGGCGAACCGCAGCGGCAGCTGGTACGCGATGCCGAAGGCCTGCGCCAGCAGCTTCTGCACGTTCCCGGCGTGAAGAAAGTGAACATTATCGGCGAACAGGCCGAGCGGATTTACATCTCCTTCTCCCACGACCGTCTGGCGACGATAGGGCTCTCACCCCAGGACATTTTCAACGCCCTCAACAGCCAGAACGCTTTAGCCGCGGCGGGCTCCATTGAGACCCGAGGCGCGCAGATTTTTATCCGCCTGGACGGCGCGTTCGATGAACTGCAGAAAATCCGCGATACGCCTTTTGTGGCTCAGGGCAAAACGCTCAAGCTGTCCGATGTGGCAACGGTTGAGCGAGGCTACGAAGATCCCCCGACGATGCTGATACGCAATCAGCATGAGCCCGCCCTTCTGCTGGGCATCGTGATGCGTGAAGGCTGGAACGGTCTGGCGCTGGGGAAAGCGCTGGATGCGGAAACGGCAAAAATAAATGATAGCCTGCCGCTTGGCATGTCCCTGACCAAAGTTACCGACCAGTCCGTGAATATTCGCTCGTCGGTCGATGAGTTCATGATCAAATTCTTCGTCGCCCTGCTTGTGGTCATGGTGGTGTGTTTTGTCAGCATGGGCTGGCGCGTGGGTGTTGTCGTTGCGGCGGCGGTACCGCTGACGCTGGCTGTCGTTTTCGTGGTGATGGAAGCCGCGGGGATAAACTTTGACCGCGTTACGCTGGGCTCCCTGATCCTCGCCCTCGGCCTGCTGGTTGATGATGCCATCATCGCCATCGAAATGATGGTGGTAAAAATGGAGGAAGGTTACGACAGAATCAAAGCCTCGGCCTTCGCCTGGAGCCATACCGCCGCGCCCATGCTGGCCGGTACCCTGGTGACGGCCATTGGCTTTATGCCGAATGGTTTTGCCCAGTCGACCGCAGGGGAATACACCAGCAATATGTTCTGGATCGTCGGCCTCGCTCTGATTGCCTCGTGGTTTGTCGCGGTGGTGTTCACGCCCTATCTTGGGGTGAAGATCCTGCCGGCGATCCCGAAAGTCGAAGGGGGTCATGCCGTCATCTATAACACGCCTCGCTATAACCGTTTTCGCCAGCTGCTTGCCCGCGTTATCGCCAGAAAATGGCGGGTGGCCGGCTCGGTGGTCGCCATTTTCATCGTGGCCGTGCTCGGCATGGGCCTGGTAAAAAAACAATTTTTCCCAACCTCCGACCGCCCGGAAGTACTGGTTGAGGTGCAAATGCCCTACGGTACCTCGATTGAGCAAACCAGCGCCGCAGCGGCAAAAATCGAAGCGTGGCTGGGCCAGCAGCCTGAAGCCAAAATTGTCACGGCCTATATTGGTCAGGGTTCACCCCGTTTTTATCTGGCGATGGCGCCAGAACTGCCCGACCCGTCTTTTGCGAAAATCGTGATCCTGACGGACAGCGAGACGTCGCGCGAGGCGCTTAAGCTCCGGCTGAGAGAAGCTGTCGCCAACGGCCTTGCCCCCGAAGCCCGCGTACGGGTAACGCAGCTGGTGTTTGGCCCGTACTCGCCCTTCCCGGTTGCCTGGCGCGTGTCGGGGCCGGATGTCGAACAGGTGCATGGCATCGCTGACAGGGTGAAAGCCGTGCTCCAGGCGAGCCCGATGATGAGAACCGTCAACACCGACTGGGGCTCACGCGTTCCTGTCCTGCATTTCACCCTCGATCAAAACCGCCTGCAGGCGACCGGCTTGACCTCCAGTGCCGTTGCTAATCAGCTTCAGTTTCTGCTCTCAGGCGTTCCCGTCACCTCCGTGCGGGAGGATATTCGCTCGGTAGAGGTCATTGGCCGCGCGGCGGGAGATATCCGTCTTGACCCGGCCAAAATCGAGGGTTTCACCCTTGTCGGCAATGCGGGACAGCGCGTTCCGCTGTCTCAAATCGGCAAGATTGAGATCGGTATGGAAGATCCGATCCTGCGCCGTCGCGATCGCACCCCGACGATTACCGTGCGGGGCGATATCGCTAACCATCTTCAGCCACCGGATGTGTCGGTCGCTATCATGAAGCAGCTCAATCCGATTGTTGATGCGCTGCCGGCCGGATACCGTATCGACATGGCGGGTTCGATTGAGGAATCGGGCAAAGCCACGCAGGCCATGATTCCGCTGTTCCCTATCATGATTGCCCTGACGCTGCTGATCATCATTTTGCAGGTGCGCTCAATCTCGGCGATGGTGATGGTGTTCTTAACCGCGCCGCTGGGGCTGATTGGCGTAGTGCCCGTGCTGTTGATTTTCAATCAGCCGTTTGGCATCAACGCGCTGGTCGGCTTAATCGCCCTTTCCGGCATTCTGATGCGCAATACGCTGATCCTGATCGGTCAAATCGATCATAACCAGAAGCAGGGCCTCGAGCCGTTCCAGGCGGTGGTTGAAGCGACGGTCCAGCGCGCACGCCCCGTCTTGCTGACCGCCATGGCCGCCGTGCTGGCGTTTATTCCCCTGACGCATTCGGTGTTCTGGGGCACGCTGGCTTACACGCTGATAGGCGGAACGCTGGGCGGGACGATCGTCACGCTCGTCTTCCTGCCCGCGATGTATGCGATATGGTTCCGGATCCGTCCTGCGGAACAACGGGTGCAGCACCCTGCATAAAACGTGTAAACTACCATGAGTAGATAACACTTCTGAGGAAAGCATGGTTGTTAAGCGCTTAAGAAAAGAGGACCGCCGCGTGCAGCTGCTGGAGGTTGCGCGCGGAATCGTTCGTCAGCAAGGCACGGAGGCCCTAACTCTTGGCTACCTGGCCGAGCGGGCCAACGTGACCAAGCCTATCCCCTACGATCACTTTGGCGATCGTGAAGGGCTGCTGATGGCGCTGTACCAGGATTATAGCGACCGGCAGCTGGCGAAGTTCCGCGAGACGCTGGCGGTCGACAGCAAAACGCTGGAGAAGACGATCCGCTTTTTCAGCGCCGCCTATATTGACTGCGCCATTAGTGCCGGACCTGAAACCGGGCCAATTGCCGCAGCGCTGTCCGGATCCCACGCGCTGCAGACGTTTCGTGAGGCATGCGTGGCCGAATGCGCCGACTGCCTGCGTACCGCGCTTTCCCCGTTCGTCGCGCTGAAAGGCGTTCAGGGAGAAGCGGTACTGACGGCCATCATTGGCGCGGCGGACGCGCTCAGCACCGCCGCGGTCAACGGCGTGCTCGCCCGGAACGTGGCGGAAGATACGCTCAGCGGCGCCATGACCGGCGTGCTGGAGACCTACGTGAATAGCACAAAATGATCGCTGGGGGCGGATTGACACCTAAGTTACCAATAGTAATATAGGCGTCAGTTCTCACCCATTCGAGGTCGCTATGTCTGCTACAAATGCCATTAATAACGCACTGATCGTGACGGCTCATCCTGTCGACAATTCGTTATCCCATTCGCTGGCAGCCCGTATTGCCGGAAAATTACGCGAGCAAGGTACGCAGGTTGAGATCGCCGATCTGCATGCTGAAGGGTTTAATCCGGGGATGACCCGCGCCGATCTCGATTTGTATCACGGCGATCCGAGCGCCCTTCCCGACGATATTCTGCGCGAGCAGCAGCGCGTCGAGCGAGCGGATATGCTGGTGTTTGTCTTCCCCGTGTACTGGTGGTCGATCCCCGCGCTGTTGAAAGGCTGGTTCGATCGCGTATTAACCCTGAACTGGGCGTATAAGGTGGCCGACGATGGCCGGATTGTGGGCAGCTTACGCGACGTTCCCGTCCGCCTGATTGCCACAGGCGGCAGCGATCTCACCGGATTCGACAAACACGGCTATTCGACGGCGATTCAGACGCAGATAATCGAAGGCGTGTTTGGCTTCTGCGGGTTGAAGAACGTTAAGCTCGATATCCTTTACCAGGCAGACACGGCGACGCCTGAGCAGGTAGAGGATTTCCTGCAGGGGCTAGAGAGTCTTAAATAATCCCGGCTATCCAGTCACAGCAAAGGCGCGCCTCCTTCGCCAGAAGGAAGCGCGTGTCTCGTTATCACCTACCACCGTCAGGGGCGATCTTTTAATCCTGCTGGCTAACCGGAACTCTCTTTCCAGCGATTATTCAAAAAATAACGAGAAAAGGCCAATCGCCATCACTACGCTCATAATCACCTGAATCAGAATAATAAAAAAAGCGACCCCACCCAAGACTGTGATTTTTCGACGCAGAATGAAAGTAATGCCGGAAAGTACAGCACAGAACAGAATGGCTTTAAGGATATAGGAAAGCGGAACCATTGCCGGGTGACCGGTATGCACTCCAGCAAGCCCAATGAGACCCAGCAGAAAACCTCCGCAGAATCCCCATCCCCAGAAAGTCATCGGTAAGCTCATCTGCCCCGCGACTAATCTTTTCAACATACGCACATCCTTTTTGTGATTATTTTTATCAAAATTCACCGGTTTACAGGGTAAAACCCCCGTCACCCACCTGCGCCTGGGCGTACCATTTCATCAGCTCCGCGCAACCGGGCGCGTTCTCAGCCGGTGACCATTGGGCGGTATCGTGCTCCGGAACAGGCTGATAGCCGCCGTGTTTTACCTCGAAAATGACGCCGCCTTTATCCAGCGACAGCACGGCATGCCAGGTACCGGCATCCATCTCCAGCACTTTGCAGTCTTCACCTAACACCACGCGCTGGGTCACGTTACCGCCGTCATCAAAATTCAACACCAGAAAGCGACCGCTCAGAGCCGTCAGCAGTTCAAACGTGTGCGGGTGGCGATGAGGGCGAACATAGGTCCCAGGCTCCATCGCGATAGCCAGGCGCTGCACCGGGTCGCTCAGCTCGGGATGTAAATTGCGGTGCGCGCGTAAGCGAGGAGAATTGGCAGCCTGCTCGCTTTGTTGCTGCAGGTCACTGAACGTAATTTGTTTCATATACACCTTTGTGAATGGAGTCAGCGGACGGCAACCCTTTAGCCGCACGACGTTATACCATTCTGGACGGTCGATGAGCGATGGCATTTGTGAAACAAATCGCTGCAGCGTGAGGATGCGCGCGATCGCCCCCAAAGCGCAACGTTGAGTAAAACTCACATTGATTCCCACTATTTATCGTTTTTAAAAAGTGACGCACCTGAAATACCATCCATTCACCCCTGGGATAGAAAAATAAATAATACTAAGCCTGTATGGAGCACCTATGACACTCGATGTTTTATTCCCTGTATTGAATATTATCTCGCCTCATAAATTTAGCGCCCAAACAAATGTGCATGAGTTGATAACGTTACTTTCAGCAGAAAAGGAAAGCTCAGAAGCGCTATCGCCCTTCATCCATCGACTGCATCTTTTGGCTTTCGCCCAAGGCAATCCGGGTAACGCCGAAGAGTTGCTCTCAGCGCATTTACCAAAAGAGGGTGGGATCCTTCCGCTGCTGGACTTTGCGGACTGGCCAAAGGTGCGTTACGCCGCGTCAGGCGAAGCTCAGACGCGTGAATCGCAGGAGTATTTCCGTGACATGACCTCGGCTGCCAATCTGTTACGCACTGCGCTGATCGACGCCGAGCGAGCAAAGGGAACGCCTGCGCTTTATATTCTGGATAAATTACTCAACCTGAACAGCGCCCTGCCGGAGCGATATAAAGATATGGCAAATATTCCCTACGCATAAATATGTTCTATATGCGGAATATCCTTCACTAAATATTCCGCTATTTACTAAACCCGCTTTTCGTTGTAATCAAGACAGACGATATCCAACGAAGGCAGTACCGGCGCATTAAGGTTAAGCCACGCCAGCAACCGTTCAATACTCTGTCTTCTGAGCGAATTTTTCGGCCAGACGAGGTAGTAGCCATCGCCGGTTGCGATAGCTTCCCTGAAGGGCAGCGCGAGCAGGCCGCTTTTCAGCGCGTCGAGCGTGAGGCGGAGGTCGGCCATCGCTACGCCGTGACCGTGCATGGCGGCCAGGCTTCCCTGCTCCAGGGTGTCGAACACTATTCCACGACTCACGTCGAGCCCGGGGAATGACCCGGTTCTTTTCAGCCATCGCTTCCAGTCCCGTCTGTCCGGAGAGGGATGGATAAGATCGCACTCTGGGAGCTGATGCCGGGTAGACTCAAGCAGCGACGGGGTACAAACCGGAATGAGCCATTCACTGAAGAGCAGCCGGCTTTCCGTTGACTCGCCGAAATAGCCATTACCGAGCAGGATCGCACAATCGTAGGGCTCACGGCTGAAGTCAACGGTGTCGAAGTCCATCCAGACGCTGGCAATTTCAATTTTTGGCTTCGCGTGGTTCTCGCGAAAGGATTTAAGCACATTCAGCAGCCACCGCATCGTCAGGGTGCTGGGGGCTTTGAGGCGCAGAAGGTGGTTTTCGCTTCTGAATGCGCGACAGGCCCACTCAATATTCGAGAAACTTTCGCTGAGCTGTCCGGCCAGAATACGTCCGGCATCACTGACCTCCACTCGCGGCCCCTGGCGTTTAAAGAGCTCACAGTCGAACCACTGTTCAAGCGTCCGGACATGCCTGCTGACCGCGCCCGGCGTGATATTCAGTGCTTCAGCCGCTTTGCTGAAGGAGTTCAGCCGCGCGGCAACTTCAAAAGCGCGCAGCGCATACAGTGGTGGTAAAGACATACATTCCCTTTCTGTGAGGTTTAGCTATGCAGTTTTTGTATTATCGGCACTCGGTGACTTGTCGCTCAGGTCCTCAGACGGGAACGTCATCAGCAGCTCCCTGAGCAGGGACTCAAGCTGCGCGCGCTGCGCGTCAGACAAGTTGCTCAGCAGCGCATTTTGCGTTTGTGTATGGACGATCAGCGCCTGTTCGATGCGCTCCTGCCCGTGCGGCGTCAGGCTTACGAGGGTGCTGCGCTTGTCATCCGGATCGGCAATTCGCCTGATAAGCCCAAGCTGTTCGAGATGGCTGAGCCGGTTCGTCATCGCCCCTGAGGTTACCAACAGCGATTTATAGAGCTGCGTGGGGGAAAGGCAGTACGGCTCACCGGCGCGACGCAGCGTGGCGAGCACGTCAAACTCGCCCTCGCGAAAACCAAACTGCGCCATCGCCTGCGCCCATTCTTTTCCCAGATGCTTCATCAGCCGGAGCATTCGGCCAAAAATTTTCATCGACGAGGCGTCCAGCTCCGGCATGGCGCGGCTCCACTGGCCGACAACGAAGTCTACGTGGTCTTGCATTTTCACCCCTGAGGCATACGAATTTATCCTGTTGTGCGGTACATCTTACGCAAAAATGCATTTTATCTTAACGTTAAGATAAATGCTCGTGCGATTTGCCCGGGCCATTCACAACCGAAAAGGACTCCATGTTGAAACGCACGTCGCCTTTACTCTTCGCCGTTATCGCTTTTATCGTCGGGCTGAACCTGCGCCCCATTCTGGCTTCTGTCGGACCGCTGTTTTCCGTGCTGCAGCGCGAAGCGGGGCTGACCGCTACGCAATTCAGCCTGCTGACCACCCTGCCGGTCGCGATGATGGGGCTTGCCGCCCTGTGTGGCCCCTGGCTTTTAGCCCGAGTCGGCGCCGTACGGGGAATTATGTTTGGGCTCTTTATCCTGCTTGCGGCCTGTTTGCTGCGCGGTTTTAGTGCCTCACCGGAGAGTCTTATGGGCACCGCGCTACTGGGCGGGGCCAGCATAGGCACGATCCAGGCGTTAATGCCTGCCCTGATTAAAAAGGAATATACGCAAACGTCCAGCACGGTAATGTCGCTTTTCAGCACGGGCATTATGGCAGGAGCGGCAATCGCCGCCGCCAGCGCCGAGCCGTTGTTTTCATGGCTCACGCTGAAGCCCGCGCTGGCAATGGCCGGGCTGTTAGCGCTGCTGGCGCTGATACTGTGGTTAACCCTGGTTAAGCATCCTCAGGAGGAAAAAACAGCACGCGAAACCGTTACGCTCTCGTCCTCCCGTACAGGGCTACTGCTGCTCTTTTTCGGCGTGGGAACGGGAGCCTACACGCTGGTATTGGCCTGGCTGCCCCCGCTCTATATTCAGGCGGGATGGTCCGCACGCAGCAGCGGCTACATGCTGGCCTGGCTGACGTTAACCGAGGTTGTCGCCGGGTTTGCCGTCTCCGCGCTGATCGGTAAATTCCCCGACCGCCGCGTGCCGCTGATCGCCGTATTGCTGTTGCTGCTGGCAGGATTACTGTGTCTGGTCTTTGCGCCGGGTACGACGCCTGTATTATCCACGTTGCTGCTTGGCACCGGGATCGGCGCCCTCTTCCCGCTGTCGCTCATCGTCACGTTCGATCATGCGCGAACGCCCGCGCAGGCCGGGAAGTTGCTGTCTAAAGTTCAGGGAGGCGGATACACGATCGCCGCGCTTATGCCGTTAATTGCGGGGATCGTTCGCGACAGTTCGGTCTCGCTGACCAGCGCATGGCTGATCATGAGTGCGGGAGTCGTGCTGCTGATCGTTATCGCGCTAAATTTTAATCCCGTCGTGGACGTGCAGGCACGGTGAACGCGATACCAGTTTTGAGAGTCGTATTTCCGCCGATCGTAAGATAAATTCAGGGTGAATTTCACCTCATTCAGGAGTGGATATGTCGCAGACGTTACCGGAAATTGATGTCTTGTTCGTCGCCGGGTTCGGGCCCATTTCGCGGGATACGGAGTCCAGCACCGCGTTTTATGTCCAGACACTCGGCCTTCCGCTTAAGCCGATGGAGGGGAATACCGATTATCTGCTCACTGAAGAGGGCCAGCTGGAAGGCGTGAAGCATTTCGCCGTCTGGCCGCTCGCACAGGCGGCAACGTCCTGTTTTGGAGAAGAACAGTGGCCAGTTGAGCACCCGATACCGCAGGGATGGGTTGAGTATGAGGTACAGGATTTGGACTCGGCTACCCGCGTTCTGAGCGAAAAAGGCTATCGGATGCTGGTGGCTAACCGTTTGGAACCGTGGGGGCAAACCGTCACTCGCCTGCTCAGCCCGGAAGGCTTGCTTACCGGGCTGACGATTACGCCGTGGCTGCGGGGATAATGGGGTTTTGGAAAGCAGCATTGTGGTGGGAAACGCCTGCTTTGAGCGAACAGTGGGCGTACCCTTATGCTATTTACACCAACGTTGTGAGTCTATTTCTGTTAAGTTGAATGACGATGAAAACACACTCAGTCCTAACCTATTCAATGATTATTATCACCTGTTTGACTCAGGTGGGATAACGTTCGCCATTTTCCCGCCGGTAAGGCGGGCCTTACCGGTAACAATCCAGTGAGGTAAGAATGGACACAAATGCAGTAACGACGCCTGAAAAACCTGTCTTGCACTTGTTATGTGGAAAAATTGCATCCGGAAAATCCACATTGTCAGCAAAATTAGGATCATCACCTGGGACTGTAATTGTCAGCGAGGATCGCTGGCTGGCTGCCCTCTTTACCAATGAAATGCAATCCATATCTGATTATGTGCAGTATTCATTAAGACTAAGAAATGCCATGAAGCCTCATCTGGTGTCACTACTCAAAGCTGGTTTATCAGTGGTTCTTGATTTCCCGGCAAACACACAAACAAATCGTGAATGGATGATGAGCATTATTAAGGAGTCAGGTGCCAGTAATCAGCTGCACTATCTGAAAGTTTCTGATGAAGTATGTAAATCCCGCTTGCGCGCCCGTAATGCAGAAGGCGTGCATGAATTTTCTGCCTCAGATCAACAATTTGACATCATAACGCGCTATTTCGAAGAGCCAACGGCTGATGACGGGTTTGATATTATCGAATACAGCTAAATTTACCTTCCTGCACAAAAGCCGCCAGTTGGCGGCTTCATTATTTTCCATCTCATACGGTTATAAATGGTACTACAGCGAACTAAAAGTCCGCTCCTGGCACAAAGCGGACATCGGGTATTCCGGAAGTGCCCGACTCATGGTTAATTCCATTCACCAAAACTCTCACCTCCCCAAAGCCTCCACAATCGCCCTCTCCATTTTCTCTGGCGTGGTCATCGGTGCAAAACGCTTGAGTGGTTTACCGTCGCGGCCGATCAGAAACTTAGTAAAGTTCCACTTGATCCGCCCTCCCAGCACGCCGGGCAATTCGTTTTTCAGATAACGAAACAGCGGGTGCGCCGCATTGCCGTTAACCTCCAGCTTCTCAAACATCGGGAAGCTCACGCCGTAGTTGATGTGACAGGTTTTCGAGATTTCGTCGGCGCCGCCGGGTTCCTGTTTACCGAACTGGTTGCAGGGGAAGCCCAGCACTACTAGTCCTTGATCGGCGTATTTCTTGTATAGTGCTTCAAGGCCAGCATATTGCGGCGTAAAGCCACACTGGCTGGCGGTATTGACGACCAAAACCACCCTTCCCGCATAGTCGGCCATTGAGATAAGGCGGCCATCCAGGCGGGTGGCGGTAAGTTGATAAAAGCGAGTCATACTGAAATCCCTCAAGGCTGGCCGAAAAATTCACGGTGACCATCAACAGGGCCGCCGCCGTTTAGAAAGTTTACATTCAGGCAGGCTATTTGTGATACATTCCTGGCGCGCCAATGACCCCCACACTCGCTATCAGGTATGCAGAACATAACAAAAAAAATTCGCTGGCTTCTGCTTACTCTCCCACTCCTCAGCGGTTGTGGCACGCTCTCACAGATGTCCTCCCCGGAAGGTACTCAGGAACTTCTCACCCATGATTCGCTGGATGGCGACGTTGACAGCGTGGTGCGTCACTATATGGCGCAAAAATCCGTTCCCGGGATGACGGTCGCGGTGATCCATAATCACGGCTCGCCGCAGTTTTACACATGGGGCGTAACCGATGCGGTCAATCGCTATCCGGTCAGGCCCGACACCCTGTTTGCGCTCGGCTCGCTCAGTAAAGGGATCACGGCAGAAGTGGTGGCTTGTCTGGTGAATGAAGGGCAACTGAACTGGAACGATAACCTGGCGACATTGCTACCGCCGGGGACGCCGCTTAGCGCGGATGCACAAAAAATCACCCTGCTTGAACTGGTAACCCACACCTCCGGCCTGCCGCGTCAGAATATGGATGTTCCGATGCTTGGGAAATTCATCGGCTATTTAAGCACGGGCGAAAATTTCTATAGCGAGCTGGACAGCGATAACGTGCTGCGCTACCTCGCCGACTGGCGGGCGCCAAAGAATAAAGTGCCGCAATATTCCAATACCGGCTACGCCCTGATCGGCTATATCCTGAAGCACAAGACCGGCGAAGATATCCAGAGTTTAGCCTCGCGCTATATTTTCCGTCCGCTGCAAATGGCTAACAGCAGCTTTATACCCCAGCAGCTCAAAGGCTACCCGCAGCGGGCGCTCGGCCACGCGGGCGATCAGCCGAAATTCATCCCGCGCGGGCAGCTCACCCCGGACTGGCATTTTTCCAACAACATGGTGGCGGCAGCGAGCTTGTACAGCAACGCCGAAGATCTGGCGGCCTATGCCCGCTATCACGTCTCGACGACCCACAGTCCCCTGCTAGACAATGTCTTTGCCGAAGTGAGAAATACCGATATTCAACGTCCCGACGGGGTACAGGGTATTGCCTGGACCACCGACTTTATCGGTCTGGAAAAAATCACCTATCAGGTCGGCTATATCGGCGGCTACTCCAGCTTTATCGGCTATGACAAAGAAAAAGGCAATGCGGTGGTGGTGCTGCAAAATACCTTTAACTGGAGTAATTACATCGGCATCGCGCTGTTGATGGATATGGCGAAAAAAGACGGTCTGAGCCCTACACCGCCGACTTCGGCTTTAAGTTCTCATCAAACGCCAGTCGTTTCCGGTCAGGCTCAACTTCTCGCAGCGGCTCCACCTGGTGCATAGTTAGCTTGCAGCGCTCCACCAGCACCTGATACTCCCGCGTGCCCTGCTGCTTCCACGCCAGCTCCTGTTCGCTGAGTTCGCGAATCGCTTTGGCCGGGCTGCCGATGATCAAATGGTTAGCGGGCATCTCCGCTTTCGCCTTCACGAACGCCGCCGCGCCGACGATGCTGTTTTCACCGATGACCGCCCCGTCCATCACCACCGCGTTCATGCCCACCAGCGCATTACGGCGGATCACGCAGCCGTGGAGAATGGCGCTGTGGCCGATATGCCCGTCCTCTTCCACCACCGTGTCCTGCTCCGGGAAGCCGTGCATCACGCAGTTATCCTGAATGTTGGCACCGTCTTTCACCACGATACGGCCAAAATCACCGCGCAGGCTGGCGTTAGGACCGACGTAAACGCCTTTGCCCAGAATCACGTCGCCAATCAGCACCGCCGTCGGGTGAACATAGCTCTCGTCCGGCACGACCGGCGTCAGACCGTCAATTTGATAAACTGGCATCTTCACTCCTTATGCGCTTGTAAGACCACCAAAGCGTTGATAGTAGAGCGTGCCGGGCACGGGCAACTCGCCCACGGAGGTTTCGCCCTTCTCGCTGACAAACGCCAGCGCCCCCGGCGCGACACGCTGATAGATGTTAATGCAGAGCTGTCGGGCGCTTTGCCCCGCCCAGTGCGCGGGCAGCAACTCTTCCGGCAGCAGCGGATCTTTCAGCACCACGCGACGATAAAAGTGAATCAGCAGCAGCTGGATCTGGAAACAGCGTTCCGGCGTCAGCTCCTCCGGCGCGGCCTCTTTCAGCAGCGGCAGCAGCGGGCGGAATGAATCGATGAACGTCTCGTACATCGCGTTTTGCTCGGTTAGCTGCCAGCACTCCTCCACCCGCGAACGCAGCGCGGCGCGGGAAAGCGCCAGCGGCGAGTGGGCTTCAAAGAAAATCACGTTTTCCGCCACGCCGGCATCGTGAAGCAGGGACTGCACGTCCGCCAGATGCTGCGACGGCGAGGCCATCAGGCTCGGCGCCAGCGTGCCAAACCCCTGCCAGATCAGCTGTTTTTTGACGTCGGCAAGGGTGGTTTTATCCAGACCTTCCGAGAGCAGCAACAGCCATTTGCCGTCCCAGGCGGGCAGTTCCGCACGGTAGATCTTATTCTCGGCGCGACGCGTCAGGCGAAGCCCCTTATCGCTCAGGCGGTAAAAGCTGCGACGCCCGATGCGGGAAACGTCCAGCCAGCCCTCTTTGTTGAGGCGAAACAGCGCGGTGCGCACGAAGCGCTCGCCAAACCCCATGCCTTCCAGCAGGGCGGCCAGGCTACCGAGCCAAATCTCACCGCCGCGATGGGAAAGCGCGTCACCGTATAACGAGGAGATAAGCGAGGTCCCGCTGACGGGAACGGAGCTGACCGCGTGCTGGATAAAGGCGTCGAGTTTATTCATGTGATTCATTCTGTTGTTATTTTTGTCCTGGATGAATCATAGCATAGGATTCTGGGATAGCCCCTCACCCTAACCCTCTCCCAAAGGGAGAGGGAACTTTTACACCCTCTCCTTTTGGGAGAGGGAACTGTTTACACCCTCTCCCTTTGGGAGAGGGCCGGGGTGAGGGAAAACTTAGCCATTGGCCGCAGCTTTACGCAAGTCAAACACCCGGCAGGCTTTGCCCTCCGAGCGCGGGATGCTGCCGCAGTTAACAATCATTACGTCGGTGGAAATCCCCACCATCGACTTAATGCGGTGGCGCAGCTGGTGGCACACCTGGCAGCGCTGCTCGTGGGTCAGGGTTAAGCTGCTCTCTTTCAGCTCCACCTTCACGGAAAGTGAATCAAGATGCCCGCGACGGTTCACCTCCAGCTGATAGTGCGGAGAAAGGTGTTCGAACTTGACGATCTCCTCTTCCAGCTGCGACGGGAAGACGTTGACGCCGCGGATGATCAGCATATCGTCACTGCGCCCGCTGATGCGGTCCATACGACGCATGCTGCGCGCGGTGGCCGGGAGCAGGCGCGTCAGGTCGCGGGTGCGGTAGCGGATCACTGGCAGCGCCTCTTTGGTCAGCGTGGTGAACAGCAGTTCGCCCTGCTGCCCGTCATCCAGCGGCGTGCCGTCGTTCGGGTTGACGATCTCCGGGTAGAAGTGATCTTCCCAGATGGTCGGGCCGTCGACGGTTTCGATACACTCCATCGCCACGCCCGGCCCCATCACCTCGGAAAGGCCATAAATGTCCAGCGCCGTAATGCCCAGGCGTTTTTCGATTTCGCGACGCATGGCCTGCGTCCACGGCTCGGCGCCGAAGACGCCCACGCGCAGGGAACAGCCGCTGGCATCGCCGCCCATCTGGCGCTCCAGCTCCTCAATCAGGTTGAGGCAGTAGGACGGCGTCACCATGATCATGTCCGGCTGGAAATCACGGATCAGCTGCGCCTGTTTCTCCGTCTGGCCGCCGGACATCGGGATCACCGTCGCGCCTAAACGCTCGGCGCCATAGTGCGCCCCCAGCCCGCCGGTAAACAGGCCATAGCCATACGCCACGTGAATTTTGTCCTTCGCGCTGCCGCCCGCCGCGCGCAGGGAGCGGGCCACCAGATTGGCCCAGTTGTCGATGTCGCCCTGCGTATAGCCGACAACGGTCGGTTTGCCGGTGGTGCCGGATGAGGCGTGAATACGCACCACCTGCTCCATCGGCACGGCAAAGGTATCGAACGGATAGTTATCCCGCAGGTCCTGCTTGGTGGTGCACGGGAATTTACGGATATCCGCCAGCTCGTTGAAATCGTCAGGGTGAACGCCCGCCGCGTCAAACTTGCGTTTGTACATCGGCACGTTGTTGTAGGCGTGATGCAGCGTCCATTTCAGACGCTCGGTCTGCAGCGCCTGTAGCTCGTCAAGGGAGGCCGTTTCAATCGGATCAAGCTTTGTTGTATTTGTCATTGTAGGGTACTCACATTGTTTTTATGCTCAAACACGCTCAAGGATCATGGCAATGCCCTGACCCACACCGATGCACATCGTACACAGCGCGTAGCGCCCGCCGCGTCGGTGCAGTTCGTTGCTCGCGGCCAGCGCCAGTCTGGCACCGCTCATGCCCAGCGGGTGGCCCAGCGCAATCGCGCCACCGTTCGGGTTGACGTGCGCGGCATCATCCGGCAGGCCTAACTGACGCAGCACGCCCAGCGCCTGCGAGGCGAAAGCTTCGTTAAGCTCGACAACGTCCATATCGTTAATGCTGAGTCCGGCGCGTTCCAGCACCTTGCGGGTCGCAGGGACCGGGCCGAGCCCCATCAGACGAGGCTCCACGCCCGCCGTCGCCATCGCCACGATCCGCGTGCGCGGGACCAATCCCTGCGCCAGCGCCATCTTCTCGCTGGCGACGATCAGCGCCGCAGCGCCGTCGTTGACGCCGGAGGCATTCCCCGCCGTAACCACCCCGTTCTTACGAAACGGCGTTTTTAGCCCGGCGAGCTGTTCGAGCGTGGTGTCCGCGCGCGGATGTTCATCCACGCAGAACTCAGTGACCGCCCCTTTTTTGCCCGGCACCGGTACCGGCACGATCTCCTGCGCCAGAATGCCGTTCTGCTGCGCCTGCGCGGTACGCTGCTGGCTGCGCAGCGCGAACGCGTCCTGATCGGCACGGCTGATATTTAACAATTCAGCTACATTCTCTGCCGTTTCCGGCATACTGTCAGTTCCGAATTGCTGATGCATGAGCGGATTCACAAATCGCCAGCCGATGGTGGTATCAAAGATTTCCGCCTGACGCTGAAACGCGGCGGTGGCTTTGCCCATCACAAACGGCGCGCGCGACATCGACTCCACGCCGCCCGCAATCAGCAGCTCGCCATCGCCCGCCTTAATGGCGCGGGCAGCAAACCCAATCGCGTCCAGACCCGACCCGCACAGGCGGTTGATGGTGGTTCCGGACACCGTCTGCGGCAGCCCGGCGAGCAGGGACGACATGCGCGCCACGTTGCGGTTATCTTCCCCCGCCTGGTTGGCGCAGCCGAAGATCACGTCGTCGATCCGCTCGAGGTCGAGCTGGGGATAGCGGGCCAGCAGCGCGCGCAGCGGCACGGCACCGAGATCGTCGGTTCGGACTGCGGCAAGCGCGCCGCCGTAGCGCCCCACCGGGGTTCGAACGCCATCACAAATAAATGCTTCACGCATCTGCCTCTCCTGTCACGCTGCCGCCGATGCGGTGAGATTTCCCGCGAAAAAGGGCGACGGTTTTCTGTTGCTGGTTCTGGATTTCAATGTCGTACACGCCGGTCAGCTTGCCCTGATGCATCACCCGCGCGGTGGCGGTGAGCGTGTCCCCGGCAAAGCCCGGACGCAGAAAATCAATCGAGCAGCCTGAGGCTACCGCCGCCAGCCCCTGGCTGTTGCAGGCGTAGGCAAAGGCGGTGTCTGCCAGCGAAAAAAGCTGTCCGCCGTGGCAGGTTTGGTGGCCGTTAAGCATCTGCGGGGTGATGGTCATGGTAACCACCGCGTAGCCCTCGTCCATGGCGACAATGTCCATCCCCATCGCCTGCGCGCAGGCGTCCCGTTCGTACATCGCGCGGGCGTTATGCCAGGCGTTATGACTCATAGCTACTCTCCAGAAGCGCGCGCTGGCGCAGCAGTGAACAGGGGCGGTAGCGCTCTTCGCCGTAATGACGCTGCAGGTTCTCCAGCAGCGTCAGCAGGCGCTGCCAGCCCAGCCGCTCGCCCCAGGCGATCGGCCCGCTCGGGTAGTTCACGCCCAGGCGCATAGCGGTATCGATGTCCTTCTCGCTGGCGACCCCTTTTTGCAGGGCATCCAGCGCTTCGTTGGCAATCATCGCCAGCGTGCGCCAGACCAGCAGGCCGGGATAATCGGCAATTTGCACCACCCGGTTACCCTGCTGCTGCAGGTAGCGGATGGCCTTTTGCGTCGCGGTGTGCGGGTTGCTGGCCGCCGCCGCAATCACCGCCACGTCGCGCTCAATGCGGTCCACCACCACCACCGCGCCGTTGAGCCGCAGCGCCAGCGCCTGAGCGGTTTCGCCCTGCGTTTCAATCAGGTACACTTCATCAATTTCGGTGACACCGTCACGTCTTCTTTCCACGCGCATCGGGCTGTAGCTGTCGTTCACGGCCGGCACCCACTGCACGTCGGGTTTGTCACCCTGCCAGTCGTAGACGCCCTTCCCGCTCTTTTTGCCCAGCCTTCCCGCCAGCACCAGCTCCTGCTGCACCAGAGAAGGCAGAAAACGACGCTCCTGCCAGAAGGCGTTAAACACCGAGCAGGTCACCGCGAAATTCACGTCCTGACCAATCATGTCGGTCAGCTCCAGCGGCCCCATCGGGAAACCCCCGCCGTCGCGCAGGGCAGCATCAATCACCTCCGGCGGGGCGACCTGCTCTTCCAGCGCGCGCCAGGCCTCGGAATAAAACGGACGCGCGACGCGGTTGACGATGAACCCCGGCGTTGACTGGCAGCGAACGGGCTGTTTGCCCCAGTTCAGCGCCAGCTCGCACAGCGCGTCGGCCACTTCCGGGGAGGTTGCCAGCCCGCTGACCACCTCCACCAGCTTCATCACCGGCGCCGGGTTGAAGAAGTGCAGCCCTGCGACGCGCTCCGGGTGGTGGACGTCCGCAGCAATCGCCGTAACGGAGATGGAAGAGGTATTGCTGGTCAGCACTGTCTGCGGCGGGCAGATCTCAGCCAGCTGTGCAAACAGCGCCTTTTTCACCTCCAGACGCTCGGAGGCCGCTTCTATGACCAGATCGGCCGCGGCGAGCGCCTCGATATCGGTGACCGGAAGCAGCCGGGCGAGGATCTGGCTCCCGGCATCGGCGGAGAGTTTTCCGCGTGTCACCCGGGAGGCCAGACGCTGGCGGATCCCGTCGATGGCGCGCGATATCGCATCGCTGGAGATGTCGTAGATCAGCACCTGATGCCCATGGCTTGCCGCGACTTCGGCAATCCCTGCGCCCATGGTGCCGCTGCCAATCACGGCGACAGTCCGTATGTTCAGCATCTTATTTCCCCGTAAAGTTCGGCGCGCGCTTCGCCAGGAAGGCGCTGACGCCCTCGCGGTAGTCGTCGCTGCGCCCGGCCAGGCGCTGGTAGTCGCGCTCCAGATCGAGCTGGGCGTCCAGGGTGTTGGTTTCCGCGGCATTGATCGCCTGCTTGATCAGCCCCAGCCCGAAGGTCGGTTGAGACGCAAAGTGCAGTGCCATCTGCTGCGCCGTAGCTGAGAGCTGTTCGTCATCCACCACCTGCCAGATCATCCCCCAGGCCTGCGCCTGTTCGGCGCTGAGCTTGTCGCCGAGCAGCGCCAGCCCCATAGCGCGGGCGCGTCCGGCCACGCGCGGCAGCAGCCAGGTGCCGCCGCAGTCCGGCACCAGGCCGAGCTTGCTGAAGGCCATCACGAAGTTGGCGGAACGCGCGGCGATCACCATATCGCACCCCAGCGCCAGCGTCGCACCCGCCCCCGCTGCTACGCCGTTAACCGCGCAAATCACCGGTTTCGGCAGCTTTGCCAGGCGGCGCACCAGCGGGTTATAGAAGGTTTCAACGGACATCCCCAGATCCGGCGCCGGGCCGCTGGGGTCGACGTTGCGGTCGTTCAGATCCTGACCGGCGCAAAAGCCGCGACCCGCCCCGGTGATCAGCAGGCAGCGAACGGTGTCATCACGCTCGGCCTGTTTCAGGCACTCGGCAAGCTGCTGGTGCATCACGTCGTTAAAGCTGTTCAGACGCTCCGGACGGTTCAGCGTAATGGTCATTACGCCCTGCTCAACATGACTGAGAATACATTCCACAATTAGCGTCCTTTAAAGTCGGGGGTGCGTTTTTGTAAGAAGGCGTCGATGCCCTCCCGGCGATCCTCGGTGGCAGAAAGCAGCGTAAACAGCTGACGCTCCTGCGCGAGTCCGGCCTGGAGCGGCACCTCCTGAGACTGGCGCAGCGCCTGTTTCGCCGCCTGCAGCGCCAGCGGAGAGTGGCGCGCCATCAGCGCCGCCTGCTTCAGGGCATACTCCAGCGTCAGCGCTGGCGGGAAAACGTCGCTCACCAGCCCGGCGCTCAGCGCCTGCTGCGCGGAGATACTCTCGCCGGTCAGCACCATTTTGCTGGCAAGGGATTTACCGACGCTGCGGATAAGACGCTGGGTGCCGCCCGCGCCGGGCATAATGCCCAGCGTGATTTCCGGCAGGCCAAAGCGGGCGTTATCGCCAGCAACGATCGCGTCGCACAGCAGCGCCAGCTCGCAGCCTGCGCCCAGCGCGAAGCCGTTCACGGCAGCGATCAGCGGTTTAGGAAAAGCGTTAATCCGCGCCCACAGCTGCGGGCGGATATCGTTCAGCGTGGCGGGCAGGTCTTTCTCCGCCATTTCGTTGAGATCGGCCCCGGCGGCAAAGCAGCGCTCGCTGCCGTAAATCACGCAGACGGCGATGTCG
The DNA here is from genome assembly GCF_019443845.1 of Enterobacter sp. DNB-S2. Taxonomy (NCBI): domain Bacteria; kingdom Pseudomonadati; phylum Pseudomonadota; class Gammaproteobacteria; order Enterobacterales; family Enterobacteriaceae; genus Enterobacter; species Enterobacter sp. DNB-S2. The sequence continues at coordinate 2,768,415 of NZ_CP050520.1, read as the reverse complement.
GCATCTGCTGCGGCGTCCTCAAGCTGCTCGGCAATCTGGGTTAACAGCGCGTTATTGAGGGCGTTGCGCGCCGCCGGACGGTTTAGCGTCAGCTGCAGCACGCGGCCATGACGGGTAACAGTCAGTTCGCTCATGCCATCCCCTTCGCGTCGAAGTCGACAATCACGTCGGCGGTTAACGGCAGCGACTGGCAGCTCAGCACGTACCCGGCGGCCAGCTCGTCCGGCTCCAGGCTGTAGTTGGTCGCCATATCCACCTTCCCGCGCAGCACTTTACATTTACAGGTGGCGCACACGCCGCCCTTGCAGGCATACGGGAGATCCGCCCCCTGACGCAGGGCGGCATCCAGGATGCTTTCATCGTCCGCCGTCAGGGTGATTTCGCGGTCGCGCCCGTCCTGGCGCACGGTCACTTTCTGTCCTTCCGCCTGGACGTGCACCGCGCGTTTAGCGGTGGTTCCCGGGGTGTTAAAGCGCTCAAGGTGAATGGATTTGTCCGGCATCCCCAGCGCCTTCAGCGTCGCTTCCGCGTCGTCCATCATCGCCGACGGGCCGCAGATAAACGCCTCGTCATACTGGCGGAAGTTAATCAGGGTTTTCGCCAGCGCCTGCAGCTTTTCCCCGTCGATGCGGCCATAAAGCAGATCGCTGTCCAGCCGCTCCTGGCTGAAGATGGAGACCAGCTGCAGCCGCTGCGTGTACTTGTCCTTCAGGTCCGCCAGCGCCTGGCGGAACATCATGCTCTGGCTGCTGCGGTTGCCGTAGATCAGGGTGAAGTGGCTCTTGGGTTCGGTCGCAAGCGTCGCGGAGATAATCGCCAGCATCGGGGTGATCCCGGAGCCTGCCGCAATCGCCAGATAGTGGCCTTCGCGTTCAGCCCGCGGTTGGTAGCCAAACTGCCCCTGAGGCACCATCACCTCCAGCGCCATACCCGCTTTGATCTCATCCCGGGCATAGCGGGAAAAGCGCCCGCCGTCGATGGCTTTGACCGCCACGCTGATTTCGCCCGGGGCGGTACTCCGGCAGATGGAGTAGCAGCGTCGCAGCTCGTCCCCGCCAAGCTTCGTTTTTAACGTCAGGTGCTGGCCTGGGCGGAAGCGGTAGGCGTCCTGCAGCGCCTGCGGCACCGCGAACGTGATGGTCACCGCGTCGCGGGTTTCGGGTTCCACTTTTGCCACTGTTAATGAATGAAACGTTGTCATGGCAGCCTCAAATACATTTGAAATAGTCGAAGGGCTCGCGGCAGGTGTTGCAGCGGTAGAGCGCTTTGCAGGCCGTCGAACCAAATTCACTGATAAGCGCGGTGTCGGTGCTGGCGCAGCGCGGGCAGGTCACCTCCACAGGCGCGTGCGCGTGGCAGCTATGCCCCACGGGCGGGCTGATGCCGTACGCCCGCAGACGCTCGCGCGCGTCGGCGGTCATCCAGTCGGTGGTCCAGGCGGGCTCAAGCTGGAGCACAATGTGTACCGGGGTAAAGCCGTTCGCGGTCATCTCGTCGCGGATCGCCCCTAGCAGGTGCTCCGTTGCCGGGCAGCCCGAGTAGGTGGGCGTGAAGCCAATGACCCAGCCTTCCCCCTGCGCCTTCACGCTGCGCACCATGCCTAAATCGGTGATGGTTAATACCGGCACTTCCGGATCGGGGATCTGGCTTAACAGCGACCAGATCTGCGGGATTTGCGCGGGCGCGATGTCGACGAGGCGTTGCATAGCGTTCTCCTTTACCACTGCTGACCGGGATACGCGCGCTGGAGGTACTGCATTTCCGCCAGCATCGGGCCCAGATGTTCGGTATGCAGCCCCCTCTTGCCCCCGGTGCGATACGCCACCTCTGCGGGAACCTGCAGGCAGCCTTCATTGAGACCGGCAAAGACTTCGCTTTCCCACGGCTGGCGCAGGACGCGCGGGTCAACCGCCACGCCGGCGTCAATCAGGGCCAGCTCGACGTCATCGGCTTCAAACAGCTCCGCCGTAAAACGCCACAGGTTGTCGATGGCCTGCTGCATTTTTTGCGCGGACGTTTCGGTCCCGTCGCCCAGACGCACCAGCCAGCCGCGGCTGAAGCGCAGGTGGTAGCGCGCCTCTTTAATCGCTTTGGCGGCGATGGCCGCAAGCTGGCCGTCGCTGCTCCGGGTCAGGCGTTCGTACAGCGCCACGTTCCAGGCATCCATCAGGTACTGGCGGGCAATGGTGTCGGCGAAGCTGCCGTTCGGCTGCTCCACCAGCAGGACGTTGCGGAACTGGCGCTCGTCGCGGCCAAACGCCAGCGTGTCTTCATCGCCCTGGCCTTCCCGCTCCGCGGCATAGGTCAGGAAATTGCGCGCCTGGCCCAGCAGGTCGAGACCGATATTGGCGAGCGCGAGGTCGATTTCCAGCTCCGGCGCGTGGCCGCACCAGGCGCCGAGACGCTGGGAAAGCACCAGACCGTTGTCGCCCAGACGCAGGGCATAGGCAGTCACTGAATTCATTCTTTGCCTCACATATGCTCGATGCCGTCGGGGATGGTGTAGAACGTCGGGTGGCGGTAAACCTTGCTTTCCGCCGGGTCGAAGAACTCACCGCTCTCTTCCGGCTGGGAGGCGACAATCTCGCTCGCCTTAACCACCCAGACAGAACACCCTTCGCTACGACGGGTGTAGGCATCACGCGCATTTTCCAGCGCCATGCGATCGTCGGCGGCATGCAGACTGCCCACGTGACGGTGGGATAACCCTTGTTTGCTGCGTACGAACACTTCGTACAGCGGCCAGTAGACGTTGCTCATGGTTATTTCCTCTTATGCGGCCTGACGAGCGCGCTGTTTTTCCGCGTGCGCCAGTGCGGCTTCGCGCACCCACGCCCCCTCTTCCCAGGCTTTACGTTTGGCGGCCAGGCGCTCGTGGTTGCAGATGCCGCGCCCGCTGATGACCTCGTCAAACTCATGCCAGTCGATCTCGCCGAAGCGATAATGACCGCTCTCTTCATCCAGACGCAGGTCGGGATCCGGCACCGTCATGCCCAGCATCTCCACCTGCGGCACCGTGTTGTCGACAAAGCGCTGGCGAAGTTCGTCATTGCCGAAGCGTTTGATTTTCCACGCCAGGCTGCGGGCGCTGTTCGGTGAGTTGTCGTCGTTCGGCCCGAACATCATCAGCGCTGGCCACCAGAAGCGGTTGATGGCGTCCTGCAGCATCTGACGCTGGGCCTCGCTGCCCTGCGCCAGCGCCATGCAGGCCTCAAAGCCCTGGCGCTGGTGGAAGCTCTCTTCTTTACAGATTTTCACCATCGCGCGGGCATACGGACCGTAGGAGGTCCGGCACAGCGCCACCTGGTTGACGATAGCGGCACCGTCCACCAGCCAGCCGATCACGCCGATATCGGCCCAGCTCAGGGTCGGATAGTTGAAGATGGAGGAGTATTTCATCCTGCCGTCGAGCATTTTCTGGTAGATGTCTTCCCGCGCGCAGCCCAGCGTTTCCGCCGCGCTGTAGAGATAGAGTCCGTGCCCGGCTTCGTCCTGAACTTTCGCCAGCAGGATCGCTTTTCGGCGCAGCGTCGGCGCGCGGGCGATCCAGTTCCCTTCCGGCAGCATGCCGACAATTTCGGAGTGCGCATGCTGACCAATCTGACGGATCAACGTCTTACGGTAGGCGTCAGGCATCCAGTCCTGAGGCTCAATCGCCGTCTCCTGCGCTATGCGCTGCTCAAACCGTTGTTCTTGCGTCACGTCATCACCTTTATGATTCGTTAGTTTGCAAATTAAGGCGTAATGTTGAATCACTTTGTTTTTTAGAAGTTACACATAGGTTAAATATAACCCCAAGAATTGTTTCCTGGTTTTGTGATGCTGCTCGCAAGGCTTTTGCATCAGGCCTTTCAGAAAGCGTCTTCAAGCGATGCGATTCATCCAGCCAGATCACAACGTTAACAATTCATTAAAAACTCAGCTTGATTTTTATGATTCACGATCAAACTATTAATGAGTAAATCACGTAACATTTGGAGATAAGCGATGCAGCAGTTAGCCAGCTTCTTATCCGGTACCTGGCAGTCTGGCCGGGGCCGCGAGCGCACTATTCATCACGCCATCAGTGGCGAAGCCCTGTGGAGCGTGACCAGCGAAGGGCTGGACATGGTGGCCGCCCGTCGCTATGCGATTGAGCGCGGCGGGGAAGCGCTTCACGAGATGACCTTTATCGAACGTGCTGCCATGCTGAAGGCGGTGGCAAAGCACCTGCTCAGCGAAAAAGAGGCGTTCTATGCCCTGTCAGCTCAGACGGGCGCAACGAAGGCGGACAGCTGGGTGGATATTGAAGGCGGCATCGGCACCCTCTTCACTTACGCCAGCCTGGGCAGCCGCGAGCTGCCGGATGACACGCTGTGGCCGGAAGACGAGTTAATCCCACTGTCGAAAGAAGGCGGCTTTGCGGCGCGCCACGTCCTCACCTCCAAATCCGGCGTGGCGGTGCACATCAACGCCTTTAACTTCCCCTGCTGGGGGATGCTGGAAAAGCTGGCGCCGACCTGGCTTGCCGGCATGCCCGCCATCATCAAACCCGCTACCGCGACCGCGCAGGTGACGCAGGCGATGGTGAAATCCATCGTCGACAGCGGACTGGTGCCGGACGGCGCCATCAGCCTGATCTGCGGCGGCACGGGGGATCTCCTCGACCAGCTCGACAGCCAGGACGTGGTGACCTTTACCGGCTCCGCCAGCACCGGGCAAAGCCTGCGCGTGCACCCGAATATTGTGGCGAATTCGATTCCGTTCACCATGGAAGCCGACTCCCTGAACTGCTGCGTGCTGGGGGAAGACGTCACGCCGGAACAGCCGGAGTTTGCGCTGTTCGTCCGGGAAGTGGTCCGCGAGATGACCGCTAAAGCCGGGCAAAAATGTACGGCCATTCGCCGGATTATCGTCCCGCAAAACCAGATTGACGCGGTGAGCCAGGCGCTGGTTGCCCGCCTGGAAAAAGTGGTGGTGGGCGACCCGGCGCAGGAAGGGGTGAAGATGGGGGCGCTGGTCAACGCTGAACAGCGCGCGGACGTGCAGGAGAAAGTGGAGCAACTGATCGCCGCTGGCTGCCAGATCCGTCTGGGCGGCAAAGCGGATCTGCAGGCCGCGGGCGCGTTCTTCCCACCGACCCTGCTGTTCTGCCCGCAGCCGGACGAAACCCCGGCGGTGCACTCAACCGAAGCCTTCGGCCCGGTTGCGACGCTGATGCCGTATCGCAACGCACGCCACGCGATGCAGCTTGCCCGCGCGGGCGGCGGCAGCCTGGCGGGTACGCTGGTCACCGCCGATTCGGCGATTGCCCGCCAGTTTATTGCCGGCGCGGCGCGCGCCCACGGACGCATTCAGATCCTTAACGAGGAATCATCAAAAGAGTCTACCGGCCACGGCTCCCCGCTGCCTCAGCTGGTGCACGGCGGCCCGGGCCGCGCGGGCGGCGGCGAAGAGCTGGGCGGCCTGCGCGCGGTGAAGCACTATCTGCAGCGCACCGCGATTCAGGGCAGCCCGACGATGCTGGCCGCCATTGGCAAACAGTGGGTGCGTGGCGCAACGGTGCAGGAAGATCGCGTTCATCCGTTCCGCAAATACTTTGAGGAGCTGCAGCCGGGCGATAGCCTGCTGACGCCGCGCCGCACCCTCACGGAAGCGGACATCGTGAACTTTGCCTGCCTGAGCGGGGACCATTTCTACGCCCATATGGACAAGATAGGCGCGGCAGAGTCGATCTTTGGCGAGCGCGTGGTGCACGGCTACTTCCTGATCTCCGCCGCGGCGGGACTGTTTGTTGATGCGGGCGTCGGGCCGGTTATTGCCAACTACGGCATGGAAAACCTGCGCTTCATCGAGCCGGTTAAGCCGGGCGATACCATTCAGGTGCGTCTGACCTGCAAGCGTAAAACGCTGAAGAAACAGCGCACCGCCGAGGAAAAACCGACCGGCGTGGTGGAGTGGGCGGTTGAGATTTTCAACCAGCACCAGCAGGCCGTGGCGCTCTACTCCATCCTGACGCTGGTGGCGCGCCAGCAGGGCGAATTCAGCTAACGTCCCTTCCCCTTTACCACAATGGCTGGTGGCTCCCGGTAATTTGACGCTGCTTACAGATTCACTGGGGGCCTTCAGCAAGGCCCTCAACATAAAGTGAACGGAATAACCTCCACAGCCGTATGTTCCCCCTCACCCCAGCCCTCTCCCTCAAGGGAGAGGGGGTCGCCTGTGCTGACATCATTTATGGGGAGAGGAAATGGCCCGGCCTGTGATTTACCCCCGCTCTTTTTTTAACCTGGCAAGGCTGACAAATAATCTGGCAGATGCAGGCAAACGCTTTTCTCGGGCGCCTGTCAGGATAAGGCTGTCACAACACAATATCCCCTAAATAATTCGAGTTGCAGGAAGGCGGCAAGGGAACGAATCCCCGGGAGCGTACATAAGTACGTGACTGGGGTGAGTGAGTGCAGCCAACGCACCTGCAACTTGAAGTATGACGGGTATAAACACAACAAGATGAGGTCTACGATGGGAAGCAATTCTTCTTTTTCTGCCCGTAGAACGGCGCTGGCCATGGCCGTTGCGCTGTGTTGCGCCTGGCAATCCCCTGTTTTCGCCCACGGCAGTGAGGCGCATATGGTCCCGATGGACAAAACGCTGCAGGACTTTGGCGCGGACGTTCAGTGGGATGATTACGCACAGATGTTCACCGTTGCGAAAGACGGTGCCTTTGTGAAGGTCAAACCGGGCGCAAAAACCGCCATCGTCAACGGTAAAACCCTCAGGCTTGAGGTGCCGGTGGTGATGAAAGGCAAGAAAGCCTTTATTTCCGAAACCTTCATCAACGACGTTTTCCAGTCCGGCCTTGACCAGACCTTCCAGGTCGAAAAACGCCCTCACCCGTTAAACGCGCTAACGGCGGACGAAATTAAGCAGGCCGTTGAGATTGTGAAAGCCTCGGCGGACTTTAAGCCGAATACCCGCTTTACCCAGATCGCCCTGGCAGAGCCTGAGAAAGCCAAAGTGTGGGACTTTGTGCTCAACGGTACGGCAGTGGATGCCCCTCGTCAGGCGAAGATCGTCATGCTCGACGGCAAGCACGTTATCGAAAGCGTGGTGGACCTGAAGGATAAAAAAATCCTGCGCTGGGAACCGGTAAAAGACGCGCACGGCATGGTGCTGCTGGATGATTTCACCGCGGTTCAGCAGATCATCAACGAAAGTACCGAGTTCGCCGAGGTGCTTAAAAAACACGGCATCACCGACCCGAAAAAAGTGATTACCACGCCGCTGACCGTCGGCTATTTCGACGGTAAAGACGGCCTGAAGCAGGAAGATCGCCTGCTGAAGGTGGTGAGCTATCTGGACGTGGGCGACGGCAACTACTGGGCGCACCCGATTGAAAACCTGGTCGCGGTTGTCGATCTTGAGCAGAAAAAGATCCAGAAGATTGAAGAAGGCGCCGTTGTTCCGGTTCCCATGACCCCGCGTCCCTATGATGGCCGCGACCGCGTAGAAACGGTGAAGAAACCCCTGGAGATCGTCGAGCCGGAAGGCAAGAACTACACCATCACCGGGGATATGGTGCACTGGCAGAACTGGGATTTCCACCTGAGCCTGGACTCCCGCGTCGGCCCGATGATTTCAACCGTCACCTATAACGACAACGGCAAAAAGCGCCAGGTGATGTATCAGGGGTCACTCGGCGGCATGATCGTCCCTTATGGCGATCCGGACGTGGGCTGGTACTTTAAAGCCTATCTCGACTCCGGCGACTACGGTATGGGCACCCTGACCTCACCGCTGGTGCGCGGTAAAGACGTGCCGTCCAACGCCGTGATGCTCAATGAAACTATCCCGGATTACACCGGCGCGCCGATGGAGATCCCGCGCGCGATCGCCATTTTCGAACGCTACGCGGGGCCGGAATACAAACATCAGGAGATGGGCCAGCCGAACGTCAGCACCGAGCGCCGCGAGCTGGTGGTGCGCTGGGTGAGTACCGTGGGCAACTACGATTACATCTTCGACTGGGTGTTCCATGAAAATGGCACCATCGGCATTGATGCCGGCGCGACGGGTATCGAAGCGGTGAAAGGCGTTCAGGCGAAAACCATGCACGATGCCACCGCCAAAGACGACACCAAATACGGCACGCTGATCGACCATAACATCGTGGGCACCACGCACCAGCACATCTACAACTTCCGTCTCGATATGGACGTGGACGGCATCAACAACAAGCTGGTGGCGATGGATCCAGAAGTGAAGCCGAATACCGCCGGGGGCCCGCGGACCAGCACCATGCAGATCAATCAGTATGATATTGATACCGAGCAGCAGGCGGCGCAGAAATTCGACCCGGGCACCATTCGACTGCTGAGCAACACCAGTAAAGAGAACCGCATGGGCAACCCGGTCTCGTACCAGATTATCCCTTACGCGGGCGGTACGCACCCGGTGGCGACCGGCGCGAAATTTGCCCCGGACGAGTGGATTTACCATCGCCTGAGCTTTATGGACAAACAGCTGTGGGTAACCCGTTACCATCCGGATGAGCTCTACCCGGAAGGAAAATTCCCGAACCGCTCCATCCACGACACGGGCCTGGGGCAGTACAGCAAGGATAACGAGTCGCTCAACGATCGGGATGACGTGGTCTGGATGACCACCGGCACCACCCACGTCGCCCGCGCGGAAGAGTGGCCGATTATGCCGACGGAATGGGTGCATACCCTGCTTAAACCGTGGAACTTCTTCGACGAGACGCCAACGCTCGGGAAAAAGAAAGACGAAAAGAAATAAATAACGTACCGGGCGCAATGCCCGGTTTTTCATCCATTTACTTGCTGAATACCACTCCCCGATTATAGTTATTTCTACCTCATATATTTCCATTGCATTTCTTGAACCACTTTTAGCCAGGACGCGAATTTTCCACAAGCGACGTAATACATCACTGAGAGGTTTAGGATGAAATTCAATTTGATCGTCAGGAGTCTTGCTCTGGCAGGACTTGTTATTTCCGTCAGTTCCGCGTATGCCGCAGACGCCCCGAAGGATGCCACGACTGCAACGCAACAAGCCAATAACGCCCTGTTTAATCAGCTTCCTTTCTCCGACAACACCGATTTTACGAACGCCCATAAAGGCTTTATTGCACCGATTCCTCAGGAAATTATCAAAGGGGAACAAGGGAATGTCATCTGGGATCCACAGCAATATTCATTTATTAAAGAAGGCGATAAAGCACCGGACTCCGTTAATCCCAGCTTATGGCGTCAATCTCAGCTGATTAATATTAGCGGCCTGTTTGAAGTGACCGATGGCGTATATCAGATCCGAAATCTTGACCTGTCAAATATGACCATCATTGAAGGGAAAGAAGGTATTACCGTGGTTGACCCGCTGGTGTCGGAAGAAACGGCGAAGGTCGGGATGGATCTCTATTTTAAAAATCGCGGCAAGAAGCCTGTCGTCGCCATTATTTATACCCACAGCCACGTTGACCACTATGGCGGCGTGCGCGGCGTGGTGGATGAAGCCGACGTGAAGTCCGGCAAAGTGAAGGTCTACGCGCCAGCCGGGTTTATGGAAGCGGCCGTTGCCGAGAATATCATGGCGGGCAACGTGATGAGCCGCCGCGCCAGCTATATGTATGGCAACCTGCTGAAGCCCGATGCCAAAGGCCAGGTGGGTGCCGGTCTTGGGACAACGACCTCCGCCGGGACGGTCACGCTGATTGCCCCGACCAATATCATTGAGAAAGACGGGCAGAAAGAGGTTATCGACGGTCTGACCTATGATTTTATGCTCGCACCGGGATCCGAAGCACCATCGGAAATGCTCTGGTATATCGAAGAGAAAAAACTGATTGAATCCGCTGAGGACGTGACCCATACCCTGCACAACACCTACTCGCTGCGCGGGGCCAAAATCCGCGAGCCGCTGCCGTGGTCGAAATACATCAACCAGGCGATTGTGCGCTGGGGTGACAAAGCTGAAATCATCATGGCGCAGCACCACTGGCCGACCTGGGGCAACGAAAACGTGGTCAAGCTGCTGAAAAGCCAGCGCGATCTCTATCGTTACATCAACGACCAGACGCTGCGTATGGCCAACGAAGGGTTGACGCGCGACGAAATCGCCGCGAACTTCAAGCTCCCGGATTCACTGGCGCATACCTGGGCCAACCGCGGCTATTACGGTTCGGTGAGCCATGACGTAAAAGCCACCTATGTGCTGTATCTGGGCTGGTTTGACGGCAACCCGGCGACGCTGGATGAACTGCCGCCAGAAGAAGGCGCGAAGAAATTCGTGGAGTATATGGGCGGCGCGGATGCCATCCTGAGCAAGGCGAAAACCGACTTCGACCAGGGGAACTACCGCTGGGTGGCGCAGGTAGTGAGCAAAGTGGTCTTTGCCGATCCGAACAACCAGGCGGCGCGCAACCTGGAAGCGGATGCGCTGGAACAGCTTGGCTATCAGGCTGAATCCGGCCCGTGGCGTAACTTCTACCTGACCGGCGCGCAGGAATTGCGTAACGGCGTGGTGAAAGGGCCAACGCCGAATACCGCCAGCCCGGATACGGTGCGCGCGATGACGCCGGAGATGTTCTTTGACTATCTGGCTGTCCATATCAACGGACAAAAAGCGGGTGACGCCAAATCGGTGTTTAACATCGATCTGGGCAGCGATGGCGGGAAGTACAAACTCGAGCTGGAAAACGGCGTGCTGAACCACACGGCGAACGCGGAAGCAAAAGAGGCGGACGCGACGCTGACGCTTAACCGTGACACCCTGAATAAAATCATCCTCAAGGAGGTGACGCTGAAACAGGCTCAGGACAGCGGAAATATTAAAATTACTGGCGACAGCGCGAAACTTGATGCCATGCTTAGCTATATGGACAAGTTTGATTTCTGGTTTAACATTGTGACACCGTAACGGTGCACGCAAAAGGGCGGTTCGTCCGCCCTTTCCTGCTTCACGTGTTAGCCAGAAAGGGTAAAAAGCGTCAATGGAAAAAAGAAAAAAACCGACACTTGAACGGGCAACCTGGCCAACGCGCCATGCTATGGTCATGCACGGGCTGGCGATGAACCTGCCGTGGCTGGCCTTCGTGAATATCAGCTTCGCGGTGATGATTCTGCTGCGACACGTTTTGCTTAATACCAGCGATCCCCTGTATCCCCATTCGCCGCAGCTGACGAGAATAGTTGATGCCTCCATGCTCGGCATTATCATCCTCTCCGCCGCGCTGATCCTGATGGCCTGGCGGCGCATCGCCGGCATCAGCGTGGTGTTGTTTATCTGCAGCGCCATCTGGTCGGTCTCCTGCTTCTGGTTTATCACCCAGCTGCTGCTCCCGCACGTCTGGCCGCTGTGCGTCATTTTATTACTCGCCGGCTTAACGGCGCTCTATTTTTATCCTGAAGGGCTACTCGCCTTTGTGCTCCCGCTCTGGATCACCCTGCCGGTAGCAAGCTGGATACGGAACGATGGCCTCAACCTTCACTTCATTGTTATCTGGAGCGTGTTTTCGCTGATCCTGATTTGCGGGCGTTTCATCCTGCTGAGCTGGTTTGACGAGGCCTGGCGACGTAACCAGCAAAATCAGCTATTGATCTCCAGGCTGGATGCGCTGGCGCATCAGGATCCGTTAACCAAAACCGCCAATCGCCGGAAAATGGAAGTGGTGCTGGAGAACGCGGTTGAGCAGAAAAAAACCTTCTCGGTGATTATGCTGGATATCGACTATTTCAAACGCTACAACGACACCTACGGGCACCAGGCGGGTGACGACTGCCTGACCCGCGTGGCGCGGGTGCTGAAGCAGTCGGTGCGCACGCCTGACGATGTGGTGTCACGCTACGGCGGCGAGGAGTTCGTGGTGATCCTGTTTAACTGTCCGGAAAACATTGCGGAAAAGGTGGCCTTACGCATTCAGGACGGCCTGCGTACAGAAGCTATACCGCACAGTGCGTCAACCGTTAGCGATCGTGTCACCGTGAGCATGGGGATTGCGAGCATGGCGGAGGGGTTAGCAGGCACCGAGATCATCGCCCGCGCCGATGCGGCGCTGTATCGGGCGAAAGAGGCCGGGCGGGATCGGTGGTCGCTGTAAACATGTCGGGTGGCGGCTACGGCTTACCCGACCTACAAAATTCGCCCGGTGCAGCCTGATGCCCTCACCCTGACCCTCTCCCACGGGAGAGGGAACAAACACAAAAAAGGCAACCTCCAGGTTGCCTTTTGCTTTTACTAGTAGCGCACGCACACCGATTTGGTTTCACACCAGCCGTCCAGCCAGTCCGGACCAAAGTCACGTCCGGTGCCGGACTGCTTCATGCCGCCGAACGGCAGGTTGGCGTCAATCAGCGTATGGCTGTTCACCCAGACGGTGCCCGCCTGCAGCCGGTCGGTATATTCCAGCGCCTTGCTGATATTCTGCGTCCAGACGCTGGCCGTCAGGCCATACTCGCTGTCGTTTGCCAGCTGGAGCGCCTCTTCTCCGTCGGCGACGCGTACCAGGTTGACCACCGGGCCAAACACCTCTTCACGGGTCAGGCGCAGTGAGGCATCCGGGTTCACCACCAGCGTAGGCGAAACGTAATAGCCTTTGCCTTCCGGCCCCCGGTTACCGACGATCAGCTCCGCGTTGCGCGACTTCGCTTCATCAAGGAAGGTCTGCACCTTGTCGCAGTGCGCGCGCGACACCAGCGGGTTGATAAACGCCTCCGGCGACATGCCCGGCCCGACGCTCAGGGATTTCACCGCCTGCTCAAACCCGCTGACCAGCGTGTCAAACAGCGGCGCTTCAATATAGATGCGCGAGCTCGCCGCGCACACCTGCCCCTGGTTCAGGAAGCTGCCGGTCATCAGGCCTTCGATCACCCACGCCGGGTCTGCGTCTTTTAGTACGATGGCCGGGTTTTTCCCGCCCAGCTCCAGAGTCACCCCTGTTAGCGTGTCCGCCGCCGTGCGGGCAATTTGCTTACCCGTCGCCGTTGAGCCGGTAAAGCTCACCTTTGCAATATGCGGATGCGAGGTCAGCGCTGCGCCGCACACCGCGCCGCTCCCGGTCACCACGTTGAACACTCCGTCCGGAATGCCCGCTTCGCTTGCCAGTTCCGCCACGCGCAGCATGGTCAGCGGCGTGGTCTCTGACGGCTTGATGACAATAGAGCAGCCCGCGGCAAGCGCAGGCATCACTTTCCACATCCCGATCATCAGCGGGAAGTTCCAGGGCACAATCCCGGCCACCACGCCAACCGGCTCCTTACGCGTCCACGCCTGATAGCGGGCGCCCTGCGGCAGCGGGATGGAAAGGTCGAGAGTCTTACCCGAAATTTTGGTGGTCAGCCCGGCGGTATAGCGCATCCAGTTCAGGGTGCAGCCGACTTCAAACATGCGGGAAATGTTGATGGATTTGCCCTGCTCCAGCGTTTCAAGCTGGGCCAGCTCCTCGCTGTGCTGTTCGACCAGATCGGCGAAATGAAGCAGGATCCGCTCGCGCTCCGCCGGCAGTTTTCCGGCCCAGCTGCGGGCGACAAACGCGCGCCAGCCGGACATGACGGCACGATCAACGTCATCGACGCTGGCATCGGCAGTCGAGGCAATGACCTCGCCCGTGGCCGGGTTGAAGACGTTCAGCCGTTTTTCACTGTCCGACGCGGCCTGACGCCCTTCAATCCACAGGCCATGCTGTCGGTCTAAAAATTGTTGTACGGCAGGCTGAATGGCCACCTGTGATTCAGACATAGGATACTCCTTCGTTATTCTTCGCAGGGTGTCCATCCAGTCTAAGTGGGGTTTTGCGTTCGCGCTTTTGTCTCTGTGACATTCGCTTTGCCACCTGTGACAGGCTCCGCAAATCGCGATAATTGCCGCTTATATCGCTGTTACCGGTGAGTGTTCTTTCCTATAGTCAGCCTCATAGCTCTGACAAAATGCAACACAAATGCAACAATGCGAAAACGTTGACGGTGCAGTGAGAGAAACGATGGCGTGTGCAAGCGAGCAGGAACAGTATCAGCAGTGGCTGGCGCAAATTAACCAGGTTTGCGGGCGTTTTAACGCGCAGCCCACCGGGGGGAAATTCTTCGGCGAGCTGGAGACCAGCTATGCGCGCAGCCTGAAGCTCAGCACCGTGACCGCAGGCGGCGTCAACCTGTTCCGCTCCCGTCAGGAGATCGCTCAGAGTAATGATGCCTGGTTCTATACCGTGTTCCAGCTCGAAGGCAGCGCGGAAATTGAGCAGGATGACCGTCGCGCGCTGCTCAGAACCGGTGATATCACGCTGATTGACGCGTCACGTCCCTGCTCGATCAACTGGCGGGAAAAATCCCGCCAGATTTCGCTGCTGGTTCCCCGTCAGATTATTGAGCAGCAGTGTCGTTTCCAGGAGATAAGCTGCGCGACCGCCCTTTCCCGCACCTTGCCGACTGTACAGCTGAGCCATCGCCTACTGATGGAGAGCATGAGCAATGCCGACCTGAGTGACCGGGAGAGCGAAGCGGCGCTCGAGGCGATGATCTGCCTGCTGCGCCCCGCTTTCCAGCAGCGTGAAATCATTCAGCCGCGCAAGGAGCGCCAGTTCCAGCATGTGGTGGCGCTGATTGACGATCATATTCAGTCTGAATCGCTGCGCCCGGAATGGATTGCCGCCGAGAGCGGCATGTCCGTGCGCAGCCTTTACCGCATGTTTGCCGAGAAGGGGCTGGTGGTGGCGCAGTACATCAAAAACCGTCGTCTGGATCTCTGCGCGCAGGCACTGCAATCTACCGGTGATGATGAAAAGCTGGCGGGCATTGGCTACAGCTGGGGCTTTACCGACCATAGCCATTTTTCAACGGCGTTTAAGCAGCGTTTTGGCGTCTCGCCGGGTGAATACCGCAGGCGCTACCGCTAACTACTTTTTGAGCCATTTTCCGTTAATGCCCTTCACGTATTCGCCCGGCTGCGCGCGGGCAACCAGTTTCTGACCGGCCATTTTAGCCACTTCATCGACCGGCAAATTAATGCTGTCGGCCAGCTTCTGGTAGTTTTCCGTGCGCGCCGCATTGATACGATTGACCAGCGCCAGCGTTTCCGCGTCCTGTTGAATCGGGGCAAGATAGCCGCTGAGGGTTTCCCCCACGCGCCCCTGCGCCCGGGCATCGTTTAAGGTCAGCGCAGCCGCCTGCACGTTCATCCCCAGCGCCAGTAAAATGAGAGCTAATCGTTTCATGGCATCCTCAGAACAGATCGCTGCGCGATTTCAGCAGAGTTTCAACGTCTTTATCGACCTTAATATGGATCTCATGTTCGATTTTGACATTCATATTGATGGTAATCGGCTCCTTTGGCGCAGCGACTTCAATGCGCGGCGTACAGCCGGTCAGTAGCGCGGCAACGGCAACGGTGAGCACACCAGCCATCTTTTTCATTGTTGTTCCTCACTTTCCTTGCCAGTCAAACTGCGGGGAGCAGGTATCGCCGCATGTTGCTCAAACCAGGTTTGCAGGTTGTCCCCAAAGCGCAGGCTGCGCCAGAGGGTAAAGACATTCTCATCATGGGTATAGTTCAGGTTGACGGAGCTGCTTTTGCCATCCACCCGGCTGGTCCCCTTGATGGTCGCCTGCATGGTTAATTCACCCAGATTATCTAAATTGATTCTCGTCCACGAACGCGAAATTTCCATATAGCGGAGCCAGTTAATCGCGGCGCCCGCCACCATATTATCTTTCACGATGGCGTCTGCCGTATCTTTGTCGATGCGCAGCGTCATTGGCCCCGGGTTGGTCAGCCAGCCATCTTTAATGATCCATTTTTCATTGTCCAGCCAGAACGGCAGCGCCCCGCTCACCGGCCCTGACATGGCAAACTGTTTCGGATTAACGGCGCTAATCAGCTCGCTCGAAGAGATATTGTCCACGCGCAGCAGGGCCGGATCGTGCTGCGGCATCCGCAGCTGCTGCATGGTGATTTTCCCGCCGAGGGTTTCCACCTTCACGTTGGTGAGGAGCAGCGGATTGTCCTCCGTCCAGGGATAATCCCCCTGTAGATCGGCGGTAATGTTGCGCGCGGTCACCAGGTTTTCCACTTCGCCTATGCGCAACGTGACCGGACCGCGCGTGCCGAGAGACCAGGTACCCTCGCTGAAGCGGAACGGCAGCACAAAATCGACGCCATTAATCTGGTTATCCGGCATCCAGGCGCTGCCGGATTTCAGCACGCCGTGCCCGCCCGCCTCAAAGCCCTGATCGGCCGCCGCCGAGAAGGCGACCTGCGCGTAAAGCTCCCCGTCGCGCAGCGTCATTTTCCAGTCCGGCGGGATCAGCGGCTGGAAGACGGTGAGCGACTGTTTTGGCCACCAGGCCTGCCCGCGAAGGCGCACGCCATCCCAGCGTCCGTTCACCTGTACCGGGCCGATTTTGTCCGCATGGAGGTCGCCCTTGAACTGAAAAATGGTCGGGTCGGTGCCGTCGACGCTGAAGGTCAGGACCGAGGGCGGCAACGCGCTGCCGCCGGAGAAACGGGTTTGCCCGGCGTTGAGCGACAGCGCGCCGCTGAAGGCCGGTTTTTCGGGGTCACGCAGCCAGCGCACCGGTTGATCCAGCACCAGACGCGGCTTGCTGACCTCCATCGTGCCGTACTGGAGCTTGTCAAAACCGGTGGAGAGCGCCGTCAGCTCAATAAGATTGTCGCGCCACTCGCCTTTCCCGGCGACATCCCAGCGGGCATGCATCGGCGTGAAACCGCCTTTCCCCCAGTAGCGCCACTGCCACAGGCCGTTATCAGGTAAAAAGTCATTGGCCTGGCCGTCCAGATGGAGTTCAAAATCGCCCATCTGGTTTTCATGGGCGCGCAGAATCGCCTGTAAACGTCCGTCCACGCCCTTCTGCGTCAGCTTCACGCCCGCCAGCGGCCAGCGGATTTCATCGATATCGAGTGAGTCAATGATGCGCCCGCGCGAGCGGAGCAGCGCGCCCGGCTCAAAGGCCAGCTGCGGTTCATACAGGCTGCCGGTCAGCGTGGCGGGCAATTTTGCGTAAAGAATAAGATCGTTTTGCTTCGCTTCACCGCTCAGATGCAGGGGCATGTCGCTGTTTTCCATGCTGAGCCTGCCGGGCCCAATGTTCAGTACCGCGTTGCCTTTCCCCGCATCACCTTGGGTAAGCACATTCAGCCGTCCGGTCAGGGTGGTGTTATCCAGCCCCTGCTGCCAGTTGTCGGCGCGAAGGGACACCCGCCCGCTCAGCGGCATACCTGAGAGATCCCAGTTCCAGCGCCCGTCGCTGATGTTCAGCTGCTGCGCGGTGATCTGCCACGGCAGGTCGAGCAGCGGATCGGGATTGTCCCGCGCCATCACCACCAGCTGACCCTGATTGTCTTCCCAGTCCAGATCGGCATCGACCAGAGACGTCAACTGTGGCACGTTAAAGCTCGCGACCGCGTGGCCCTTCACCGGCACGCCATCCGGCACCAGCGGCAAGGTAAACTCGCCCACCAGCTTAATCGGCTGCGGCTGGTCCGGGAGCTGGACATCGAACTGGCTGACCGAGAGCGTCTGACCGCGAAGCGTGCCTTTAATGCTGACCTGCTCGCCTTTATAGGCGATCTCCTGAATGGACGGCGTCAGCGACGCATGCAGCTCGCCCTGCCACTGCTGCCAGGGCGACAGCGTCAGACGGTGAACCGTGATCCAGGTATTGGGTAATACCGCCTGCCACTGTGCCAGCGTTTTGGGAGCGACCGTTGAGGGCGCAGACTGGGGAATTTTGCTCAGACAGACGGAGTTAAGATCCAGCGCGCCGATATCCAGCTTCCAGCGGCTCGGATGTGACAGCGTCACGTTATCGATGCGGGCAATTTCGCAGTCTTCAACCAGATAGCGAAGATCGGGGATCACCAGCGCGTGGCGGGTAAGTTTCGGACTTTCTTCGAAAGCGATGCGCGTCCCGACGGGCAGCCAAATCCCGGCGAGCGTCGGTACCCATTGGGCGAGCGTCATCAGCAGCGTCAGCGGCAACAATATGAACAGCAGTAAAAGCGCAAGAGCGGCTTTGTATTTACCCTTCATGGGCAGTTAATATCCTGATTTAGCGAAAGAATTAAGCCGGCAGTGCCGATCATTGTCGCATGTTTAGCTGGTCAGTTGAAGTCAAAGCCAGGTTTAAGGATAGATGCTGTAACGTTAAGTTGCGAAACTAGGGCCTGTTCCGTGGCATTGCCAGCAGGTAAAGCATGGCGAATATCAATGACCCCCAATACACCGAGTCGTACCGCCAGGGATCAAAATCAATATGTAAAAAACCGCTAACAAACTCATAGCCGTTGGCAAAAACGTTAATTTGAATGGCTGCGATGGCTATCACAAATAGCGTATAGGCAATGAACAGAGGATATTTACGCAGCCTGTCGACCTTGAGTTTCCCCATCAACAGTAAGAATAAAACCGCAATAGATACAACAAAATAGTACAAGGCGGGCAGCATCGGCGGAGATAAGGACAACTCCAATTGTTGCGACATGCATCATTCTCCATATTTGTCAGAAACTCACCTGGTTCCTAATATCTTTCCATCTCATACGTAGGCATTGCAGTTTTCATGCCCTCTTGCCATTCTTTAACCTAATCCAGACAGGCGTTTCTCACATCCTCTACCCACTCCATTATCCGCTACATGCCCTGTTCAGATCCGCGCCGAAGATTTCTCGTAGTAAGAATATCATGGAGTTAGGGTGTACATATGCTCTAGAATAATTGATAGAACTTATTGAATTCAATAATATTTTAGAAATTGTAAGATAATTTTAATCATGCTAACGTGAATGCAAAATCACTGGAGAAAGTCTTATGAAACTCGCGGTATATAGCACAAAGCAGTACGACAAAAAGTATCTGCAACATGTTAACGAGGCTTACGGGTTTGAGCTTGAATTTTTCGACTTTCTGCTGTCCGAAAAAACCGCCAAAACGGCGCACGGCTGTGAAGGCGTCTGCATTTTTGTTAACGACGACGGCAGTCGTCCGGTGCTGGAAGAGTTGAAAAAACAGGGCGTGAAATATATCGCCCTGCGCTGCGCGGGCTTTAATAACGTGGACCTCGACGCGGCGAAAGAGCTGGGTCTGAGGGTGGTGCGCGTCCCGGCGTACTCCCCGGAAGCGGTCGCGGAACATGCAATTGGCATGATGATGTCGCTCAACCGTCGTATTCACCGCGCTTATCAGCGTACCCGTGATGCCAACTTCTCTCTGGAAGGGCTGACCGGCTTTACCATGTACGGCAAAACCGCGGGCGTGATCGGCACCGGTAAAATCGGCGTCGCCGCCCTGCGCATTCTGAAAGGCTTCGGCATGCGTCTGCTGGCGTTCGATCCATACCCGAGCGCCGCTGCGCTGGAGCTGGGCGTGGAATACGTCGACCTGCCGACCCTGTTCTCCCAGTCTGACGTGATCTCCCTGCACTGCCCGCTGACGCCGGAGAACTACCACCTGCTTAACCAGGCGGCGTTTGACCAGATGAAAGATGGCGTGATGATCATCAACACCAGCCGCGGCGGGCTCGTTGACTCTCAGGCCGCTATCGAAGCGCTGAAAACCCAGAAAATTGGCGCGCTGGGAATGGACGTGTACGAGAACGAACGCGATCTGTTCTTTGAAGACAAGTCGAATGATGTGATCCAGGACGACGTGTTCCGCCGCCTGTCAGCCTGTCATAACGTGCTGTTTACCGGACACCAGGCGTTTCTGACTGCCGAAGCGCTGATCAGCATTTCAGAAACCACGCTGGGTAATCTGCAGCAGCTGGAAAAGGGCGAAGCGTGCCCTAACGAACTGGCGTAAGCGTGACGCCGGGTGGCGGCTATGCCCCATCCGGCGTACTGTCTGTTTCCCAGGTCCGGTGCGCAAAGCACCACCACAGCAGAACGGCCACCAGCGCAATCGCGCTCAGGACGCTGAATGCCGTGGCAAATGAGTAATGACCGGCAATCGTGCCGGTTAACGCCGGGCTCATGGATGCCCCAACCCCCTGCATCAGCATCACCACACTCTGCCCCGCATTGACGTGCCCGCTCCCGCGCAACAGCACCACGATAAACGACGGCACCGCGACGCCCAGGATCCCTGCGGCGAGCCCGTCGAGAATTTGTACCGGGATCATCATGAGCGGCGCGTCCGTCGACGCCGCCAGCGCGGCGCGCACCGGCATCACCAGCAGCGCCAGCATAATTAAGCGCCAGTAGCCGTAGCGGTCTATTCGGTGGGCGACCCAGATGGCGACGGGGATCATCACGGCCTGAGAGATGATAACGGTGCCCGCCGCGTACAAACCGGGGTTGATCGAGGCGGGCGCGGCGGCCACCCTCATGCTCAGCATCGGCAACAGCGCGGCGTTCGCCAGGTGAAACAGCAGCAGCGTCAGTCCGGTCACAAACAGCGCCCGATTTTTAATCAGCACGGCAAAGCCGGGAACCGGCAGGTTCGCTGAAGAAGAGAGCCCCCTCGCCGCGTCGTTATCGATATCCCCGTTGCGAATGGCAAGCAGCGCACAGAGCGTTAACAGCGTGGTACAGGTCATCAGCAGGAAAATCCCGCCGACGCCCCAGTACCACGCAATGCCCCCTGCAATCAGTGCGGTAACAAAGTTGCCGCCGTGATTGAACGCCTCATTTTTGCCCATCTGCGCGCTGAACCCGCTCTGGCCGGTCAGCCCCAGGGTAATCCCGGCGATCAGGGGCCCGACAAACGCCGCACAGATGCCGGAGACAATTTGCGAAACGGCGACAACAGCGCTTTGCTGGCTAAACCAGAGCAGGAGCGTACTAAGAGTGATGAGCAGGCAAACCAGCGCCAGCACGGTCCGCTTGCTGCGCGAGGTGTCGGTGATGAATCCCGCCGGCAGCGTTGCCAGTAATCCCGCCAGCCCACCGGCCGTCATCAGGATGCCGATATCATCGGGAGCCCAGTGGCGTTCGGTCAGAAAAATACCGAGAAAAGGACCGAGGCCATCGCGGACATCCGCGATGAAAAAACTTGTCAGGCATAATGCCCGCAGCGAACGAAGAGACATACTTCCTGCCTTTGTCTGTTATCGCCTGTAAAAAAGGAAATATAGTATAGCGGGTATTTTTTAAAATCAGATGACGTCTTAAAAAATATGCCTTGCGAACTTAAACAATTCATAACGGAGGCTGTTTTTTCGCTTTACTGATTATCGACCCTGACTATACTGGCAATAAATTTTCACAGGAGTCCTTCGTTGGAAAGTTATTTTATTGTTGATACGAAGGTAAGCTAGCGCGGTTTCCTCGCTGCTTACCTGAAACGGTGGGCAGCAATCCTCTTTAAGCGATTGTATCCCGAAATAGTAAAACCACTCAATTTGTGGGGCATCGCATGTTCATGTTTACACATTCACTCTTTCCGCCACCGTCGTCCTGACACGTTTAGCATTTAAACGGCGTTATGATGTGCTTAGCAAAGCACTGACGCTTATTATTTAATAACGTTAACAGGCGACAGGCTGATGTTCCCTTATATCTCTCATCTGCTCGCAGCGATGCTGCTGGGCGCAATTATTGGCGCGGAAAGACAGTGGCGCCAGCGTATGGCCGGACTTCGTACTAATGCACTGGTTGCCACGGGTGCGGCAGTGTTCATTTTAAGTTCGGTATCGACTTCTCCTGATAGCCCGGGGCGTATCGCAGCGCAGATCGTCTCCGGAATCGGCTTTCTTGGCGCTGGCGTCATTATGCGTGAAGGAATGAATATTCGTGGTTTGAATACCGCCGCAACGCTGTGGTGCTCGGCCGGAATTGGCGTACTGTGCGGATTAGGCCAGTTCTGGAATGCCGCCATGGCCAGCCTAATTATTCTCTGCGCTAACATATTGCTTCGCGAAGCCGCGCAGCGAATTAATCAACTGCCCGTGCTCCATGAAGGCGAAAAATGCTATGTACTTAAAATCACCTGCTATGATGAGCATGAAGATGCGGTGCGGCAGAGCGTCGTAAATATGGCGAAAGAGTTGAGGTTAAGTCTGAAAGCGATTTATTCCGCTACGGCGCAAGCAGAAGGTAAAACCGAAATTCGGGCGGAGGTGATGACCCGGGAGGAATACCGAAAATTACTCGATCTGATTATGGGGAATATGGGCGGGAATAAAATTATCGCGTCCGTCAGCTGTCACGCAATATGAACAAGGTACCGGGCATTGCGCCCGGTTGAGGCTTTGGCGTTTTGCAGAAAACGGACCGTGACGCGGAGAGATTCATCCCCGAATGCCCCTGTTCGTTGTCACGCCACGTTAACGAGATCAGGGCTGGTTCGACTGTACGCCTATCACATAACCGAAATTTGTCCCCGTTATGACAGCTTGCTCTCTGTTTTCCTGAAATTAACGGTCTACCCTGAATTGTGTGAAAAACACTCAGGAGGGACAAATGTATAACTCAATTTTGGTTCCAATTGACATTTCGGAGGATAGCCTGACGCACATGGTTATCCCTTTCGTTCAGGCACATACAGCACTTAACACAGCTAAAGTACACTTTCTTACCGTCATTCCATCGCTTCCGTATTATTCATCATTAGGCCTGGCCTATTCTGTTGAAATGCCGAAGCTGAAAGAGTTCCAGCACGCGGCCTTAGCGAAGCTGGATGAAATCGTTAAGCAATTCAAAATTCCTCCAGACAAGATACAGACTCACGCCGTGACGGGCTCTCCAAAGGATCAAATCCTTAAGCTCGCTGACACGATCGATGCCGACCTGATTATCATCGCTTCCCACAAACCTGACATATCAACGTATCTGTTAGGTTCGAACGCTGCGGCAGTGGTTCGGCATGCGAAATGCCCTGTCCTGGTCGTAAGATAGAAAGCGGCGTTTACGATCGTGGATACGAACGGAGAGCGGATAACAAAAACCGGGCGAGAAGCCCGGTTTTTCATTTACGCTTTCCTGAGTGAAAGCGCGATTTAGAGATTTACTCTGTTGGCGTTTAAATTTAAGTCCGCAATGGCGGCCGGTTTTCCAAGCAGGTAGCCCTGAACTTCATCACATTTATTTTTTTTCAGAAAAGACAGCTGTTCGACGGTCTCCACCCCTTCTGCGGTTACCGCCATGGAATAGGCTTTCCCCAGGTCGATAATTTTCTCCACGACTGACTGGTTCTGCGGCGAGTCCCCCAGGGTAAAAATAAAGCTCTTGTCGAGCTTAAGCCCGTCAAACTGAAACTTCCGCAGATAGCTCAGGGAGGCATAGCCGGTACCGAAATCGTCAATCAGAATGCGGACGCCCATTCTTTTGAGAGACTTCATGGTCTGTAAGGTTTTTTCCGGGTCGGAAAGCGTAACGTTTTCAGTGACTTCAATTTCCAGCCGGTTGGGTTCAAGCCCCGTTTCGTGAAGGATCTCTTTTATTCTTTCGGCAAGATCGCTTGCCTGGAATTCGATAGCAGAAATATTGACGGAGACCGATAATCCCGGCAATTTGTCTTTCGTCTCCGTACAGGCTTTGCGTATGACCCAGTTGCTAAGGCTAATAATCAGCCCGGTTTCTTCTGCCAGCGGGATAAACTGATCGGGCATTATGGTCCCCCGAGCCGGGTGCTGCCAGCGCACCAGCGCTTCGACGGCCTCAATTTTAGAATACCGGAGGTTATAACGCGGCTGGTAAACCAGGTAGAGCTGTTCTTCGCGAATCGCGGTCTTGAGTTCTAATTCCAGTTTCCTGCGTTCAGTCAACTTTTCCGACATATCCGGGCGATAATAGACCCATCGGTTTCTGCCGGATTGTTTCGCCTGATACAGCGCAATATCCGCGTAGCGTAGAAGATCGTTTGCGCTGCTGCTATCCCGGGGAGCCAGCGCAATGCCCATGCTTACGCCTATCGCCACATCATTGCCCTCAATGGCGAAAGGACGGTTAAGTTCGTGCACGATACGACGACACACCTCCTCAATCTGGTCTTGCTGGCTGGTGTTGCCGAGGAGAAGCATAAATTCATCCCCTCCCTGCCGTGCGACAAAATCACCCCGACGAACGCAATTTTTAAGACGTGAAGCGACCTCGCCAAGCAGGGCATCGCCGGTGGAGTGCCCGAAAATATCATTGACGGGTTTAAACTTGTCTAAATCAAGGCAAATCATGGCAAACGGATAACGGTTGAGGTCTTCTTTCGCCAACTGGCCAGCCAAAAATTCCTTAATATGATACCGGTTCGGCAGACCGGTTAATTCATCATGGCGTGACAGGAACTCCACGCGTTTTGTTGCTTCAACTTCCTGAGAGACGTCGGTTGCCGCGCCTCGCAACACCACCGTTCCATTAGGCTGAGCAGAAAACTTTGCCAGAAGCGTGCAATATGACGTGTTTTTTTGCGCGTGAGTATAAGGACAGTTTTTAAATTCAAAGCGTTCGGTTAAATCCCGCTGCCCGGCGCAGTCATGTGATAATTCGCCTGTCGCCGGAAAGAGTTCATCCAACCTGCGGCCTATCCATTTGCTATTTTCATATCCCGTTATTGTAGAGAAACGACCCGATAGCCACGTTATCCTTAACGATAAATCTGTTTCCCAGAACCAGTCGCTGGTTGTTTCACTGACGTCCCGGAATCGTTTTTCACTCGTAATAAGATTCAACCGCGCCTGCTCAAGGAGAAACGTATTTTCGTCAAGCATTCTCGCCTTGTGCATAATATGGCGCATCAATATCACCGTCATCGATACCGTCAGAACGACGGAAAGAATGAGCAATGGCAAAAAATAAATTATTAACGCCTGGCCGGGATTTTCACCGTCCCAGATAATTTGCACATCCCCATTTTGGGTGCTTAAGGTAAATTCCGTCTGATTATTTATTTGAGAAGTGGCTGTATCAGGTGAAGTACGAACGTTCTGGATGCCGTCATCCTGCCCAATCGTGAGGAGTTTTTTAGCCGTTAACTTGTCTATAAACACCATTGTCGACGGTTTTCCGGGCATGGTTTGCACGCTCGCATCATCGCCCGTCGTTATCCATTGCGCAGAAACAATGGCCGGCACGGAATCGATAAGCGCTAGCACAGAAACCGGCACTCCCTTTTTTATACTCAACTCATGGAGTAAACGGTCTTTGGTTGATTTGTCTAACCAGCTCTCCAGCTCCTGCAGCTTCAGTTTCCCGTCAACGACACTGTATCGCGTACTCCCTTCCGGAGAGAGAACAAACACCCCTTCGTAGCCAAAGTTGTCATACAGGGACTTACCCAGGTTCTGCTTATCCCACGCCCAGTGAACGTCATTGTTCAGATGAAGATGTTTGTAGGCATCTCCCCACTCGGCATTGTCTTTCAAATGACTTCGCATGCTCTCCTGGCGGGTCTCCAGGGCTTTCCTTAACAAAAATTCATCGTGCTTGTCGCTGATTTCATTCACATTATCTTTTATTATTAGCAGGGAAATTATTGCCGCAATAAAAATACTTATCAACAACGTTACAATATAAGTAAAGGTTTTATTTATCAGGCCTTTAGAAGGCTCGGTATCCGTGAAGCTCGGATTGTTCAGAGGTAGGGTCATCTTTCGCCTTCTTAACTGCTACTGCGTCGATTTTTATGCCACTTTCATTTATCGGCACAAAATAACAAAAATTTATAGCTAAAAATCCGAAGCTAAAGGTTTTTATTTTTACAATCCAGAACAAACTATTAACCATTAATTCATTTAAAGCCTAATCTTGGCTAATTAAATATACTGTTCGAAGTAAGTTTTAATCTCACCTGTTTTATTTATAAAGAAAATATATTAAAACTGTTTTTGCAGAAGACGTTACAAGCACGTTGGAGCCTATAAAAAACCGGGCGTAAAGCCCGGTTCTTTTTTCTGACGAGACTGGCTCTATTCGCTCAACCCGCGATTTTCCAGCATCGGTTCAATCTTCGGATCGTGCCCGCGCCAGTTGCGATACAGTTCAGCCAGATCCGTGCTGTTACCACGGGACAAAATCGCCTCGCGGAATTTTTGTCCGTTTTCACGAGTCAGGCCGCCCTGTTCGACAAACCACTGATAGCCATCGTCCGCCAGCATTTGCGTCCACAGGTAGGCGTAATATCCCGCCGCGTAGCCGCCGCCGAAAATATGGGCAAAATAGCTGCTGCGATAGCGCGGCGGTACGGCGGGCAGATCCAGCCCCTCTTTTTTCAGTGCTGCCGCTTCAAACGCGTCTACGCTCGAAACGGCTTCGCTAATCCCGTGCCAGTTCATGTCCAGCAGCGCGGCAGCCAGCAGCTCCGTCATGTCATAACCCTTGTTGAAATGGGTCGCGTTGAGCATGCTTTCCCGCAGCGCGTCCGGCATCGGTTCACCGGTTTCGTAATGGCGGGCGTAGTGGGTAAATACCTGTGGATGGCTGGCCCAGTGTTCGTTGATCTGCGACGGGAATTCAACGAAATCACGCGGCGTATTGGTCCCGGAGAGCGTGGCGAAACGCTGGCTGGCAAACAGACCGTGCAGCGTATGGCCAAACTCGTGGAACAGGGTGATCACGTCATCCCAGGAGAGAAGCGCGACGCCGCCGTTAGCCGGTTTTTGGTAATTACAGACGTTGTAGATCACCGGACGGGCAGCAAGCTCGAAGGATTGCTCGACGAAATTCCCCATCCAGGCCCCGCCCTGCTTGGAATCGCGGGCAAAAAAGTCGCCGTAAAACAGCGCCATGCCCTCACCGGTGTGGTCGAAAATTTCCCAGACGCGGACGTCCGGGTGATACACCGGAATATCGAAGCGCTCCACAAAGCGGATGCCAAACAGCTGGCTTGCGGCCCAGAATACGCCATCGTGCAATACGGTATTGAGCGCAAAATAGGGTTTGATTTGCGATTCATCGAGGGCATATTTTGCCTGACGCACGCGCTCGGCATAAAAGGCCCAGTCCCAGGCCTGTACGGTGAAACCGCCCTGCTCGTCATCAATCACTTTCTGAATATCGGCCTGCTCGCGCTCTGCCCGGGCTCGGGCGGCGGGCACAATGCCGCGCATAAATTCCAGCGCGGCGTCCGGGGTTTTCGCCATCTGGTCGGCGATACTCCAGCTGGCGTAATCGTCAAATCCCAGCAGGCGGGCCTGCCGGGCGCGCAGCGCCGTAAGGCGGAGGATCAGCTCGCGAGTGTCGTTTTCATCCCCTTTCTGGGTGCGCGTCCAGCCTGCGTTGAACAGGTTTTCGCGGGTCTGACGATTGCGCAGTGCGGAAAGCGCGGGCTGCTGAGTCGTGTTCAGAAGCGGGATCAGCCAGCGGTCGTTTAACCCTCGCTCCGCGGCAGCCTGCGCCGCGTCGGCGATCTCGCTGGCGCTGAGCCCATCAAGCTGGTGCGCGTAATCCACCACCAGCCCGCCCGTCTTATCGGCAGCCAGCAGACGCTGATTAAACTGGCTGGTCAGGGTCGCCGCCTCGGTATTCAGCGCCTTCAGCTCGGCTTTTTCCTTTTCATTCAGACGCGCGCCGGCCAGAATAAACCGCTGATACGTCTCCTCGACCAGCCGGCGGGATTCGGCGTCCAGCGCGGCACGGTCCTGCCAGACGCTCTCCACGCGGGCGAAAAGGGTGTCATTCAGCCAGATGTCGTTTGCCAGCGCGGCAAGCTCGGTGGAGAACTGCTCCTCAAGCTCCTGCAGATACGCATTGGTGTGTGCGGAGGTCATAGCGAAGAACACGCTGCTGACGCGCGAGAGCAAAGCGCCGCTTTTCTCCAGCGCCAGCACGGTGTTGGTGAAGTCCGGCGCAGCGGTTTGAGACACAATGGCGTCTACGTCCGCCCGCTTCTGGCGAAGCGCTTCATCAAAGGCCGGGCGATAGTGGCTATCGTTGATTTCATCAAAATGGGGGGCCTGGTAAGGCAGCAGGCTGATGTCAAAAAAGGGGTTCGTGGCCGTCATCTTTCGCTCCTGAGTACGGGTATCCTCCCAGAGTAGGCCAGGCCGCCATCCCCTGCAACGCCGTCATACAAATGTTGCCTTAACGCACCCTCTGCGGCCGTGCTATGTTAGTACAACACAAAAAGCGTTGAGGAACAGTGAGATGATTATTTTAGTTACCGGGGCAACGGCAGGTTTTGGTGAAAGCATCACGCGTCGCTTCGTCGCCAACGGGCACAAGGTTATTGCCACGGGCCGTCGTCAGGAGCGCCTGCAGGAGCTGAAGGACGAATTAGGCGACAGCATCCTGACCGCGCAGCTGGACGTGCGTAACCGCGCGGCCATTGAAGAGATGATTGCCAACCTGCCCGCCGAGTGGCGCGCCATCGACGTTCTGGTCAACAATGCCGGTCTGGCGCTGGGCATGGAGCCCGCCCACAAAGCCAGCGTTGAAGACTGGGAAAACATGATCGACACCAACAACAAAGGGCTGGTCTATATGACCCGCGCGGTGCTGCCGGGCATGGTCGAGCGCAACCGCGGCCACATTATCAACATTGGCTCCACCGCCGGAAGCTGGCCTTACGCGGGCGGCAACGTCTATGGCGCAACGAAGGCGTTTGTGCGCCAGTTCAGCCTTAACCTGCGTACCGACCTGCACGGCACCGCCATTCGCGTTACCGATATCGAGCCGGGCCTGGTGGGCGGCACCGAGTTTTCCAACGTGCGTTTCAAAGGCGATGACGCGAAAGCGGATAAAACCTACGAAAATGCTAACGCGCTGACGCCGGAAGATGTGACCGAAACGGTCTGGTGGGTGGCAACGCTGCCAAAACACGTCAACATCAATACCGTGGAAATGATGCCCGTCAGCCAGAGTTTTGCCGGACTTAGCGTCCATCGTGGCTAAATCTGCCCTTCCCGGCCTGCGGGCCGGGTCTGTTTCGGGTTATAAAAGAATGGTAGTATGTTCAGGCTAACTCTCTGAGAAATGACACCTCATGGCCGCTGAATCGCAACTCAATCCCACCCAGCCCGTTAACCAGCAAATCTATCGCATTTTGCGACGTGATATTGTCCATTGCCTGATCCCACCGGGAACGCCGCTTTCTGAAAAAGAGGTGTCTGTGCGTTTTGACGTTTCCCGTCAGCCGGTACGTGAAGCGTTTATTAAGCTTGCTGAGAACGGACTGATTCAGATCCGCCCGCAGCGCGGCAGCTACGTGAACAAAATTTCACTCTCTCAGGTACGCAACGGCTGTTTCGTTCGCCAGGCCATTGAATGCGCGGTGGCGCGCCGTGCCGCAACGCTTATCAACGACAACCAGTGTTACCAGCTGGAGCAGAACCTGCACCAGCAGCGTATTGCGATTGACCGTAAGCAGCTCAATGATTTCTTCCAGCTTGACGATGAATTCCACCAGAAGCTGGCGCAGATCGCGGATTGTCAGCTGGCCTGGGACACCATCGAGAACATCAAGGCCACCATTGACCGCGTGCGCTATATGAGCCTCGATCACGTCTCCCCGCCGGAAATGCTGCTCCGACAGCATCATGATATTTTCAGCGCGCTGGAAAAACGCGACCCGGACGGTGTGGTAAAAGCGATGACGCTGCATCTGCAGGAAATTAGCGAATCCGTGCAGCTTATTCGTCAGGAAAATAGCGAGTGGTTTAGCGAAGAGTAATATGCGCCGCCCCTTTCGGGTGCGGCGAGGTGATTAGCGAACGACTAACACCGGGATCGTGGCGTAGCGCAGAATAGATTCCGCATTTGAACCCAGCAGATGCGTGGAGATGCTCGGATTTTTCGACCCGATGACAATCGCATCATATTTCCCCTCCTTGCTCAGCTTGATAATTTCATCCCGGACGTTGCCAAAACGCACCATGCTGTGAATATTCTCAGGGGCAATATCGAACAGTCTTTTTAACTCGTTCATTTTCTTGCCGGATTCTGCGGTCATATACTCTTCAAATTTTTTAATATCGGCGTTGAAACCGCGCAGCAGAGACCGGCTGCTGGCAGGCAGAATATTGACCAGGGTAATCGACGCGCCCTCAGCCTTCGCAAGGCTTGCCGCGTGGCGAACCGCTTTGTCGCTCAAATCCATTTCAAACACGTCTACAGGCATCAAAATGTTCTTATACATAAGCCTGACTCCTTATTCCGATGAAAGGGTTATTTCCTGCACACAGGATGACATCCGGAATATAAACCAACCCTCAACGCTTCCCTGTCGAAACTATCAATTAATGAAAATAACGGTCCACTTTGTAAATTACCGTCCTGAACCGTCAGCGCCCGACGAAATAAAGAAAAAAGTGTGAGTTTGATCAAAAACAAAAACATGAAGCGCGGACAGGCGTATTTATATGCCCCGTGAACGGCATAACCCGAAATAGCGCCGTAACGAACAGGTTAGAGAGGAGAAAATACCATGATGACATACGACCGTAACCGCAATGCAATCACCACCGGCAGCCGCGTCATGATTAGCGGCACGGGCAAAACCGGCGTGATTAAAGCGATCCACAGCGACGGGCTGGATGCCGCGCAGGTGCGCCGCAGCAAAACGGTTGAAGTGGAAGGATGCGAAGGTAAGTTCGAACCGATTGAGCTGATTCGCCTGGGAATGCACTAAGCTGTGCGCAGCCATGCCGCCGCGCACGGCGGCATGTGCTGAACTACCGTTGAGACGCGTACTGCGCGACGGTCGCTTTCGCGCCTTTTTGCAGCAACGACCGGTACGCGGCTATCACCGCAGCCACAAAGCGCGGCTCCTTCGGTAACTCGTTACCAAAGATGGCCTCAATGCCGAGCAGCGCGTTAACCCGACTTTCCCCTTCCGCACTTCCCTTCACCGCCGCCTGAATCACCGCCAGCTGCGGATCGCTCACGTCAATGGCGTTACCCTGCTCGTCAATGCCGCCGACATAACGCATCCAGCCAGCCACCCCCAGCGCCAGCAGCGGGAAAGGCGTCTGGTGCACCAGGTGCCAGCGCACGGAGTCCAGCATACGCTGCGGGAGCTTCTGGCTGCCGTCCATCGCGATTTGCCATGTCCTGTGGCGCAGGGCCGGGTTGCTGTAGCGGGCAATCAGGAGATCGGCATAGCGACCTAAATCAACGCCCTTCACTTTCAGCGTGGGCGCCTGCTCGTTAAGCATCAGCGCACGCGCGGCGAAGCGGTAGTTCTCATCTTCCATACAGTCGTTGATATGCGGGTAGCCAGCCAGATAGCCCAGGTACGCCAGGAACGAGTGGCTACCGTTGAGCATGCGCAGCTTCATTTCTTCAAACGGGATCACGTCTGACACCAGCTCGGCTCCGGCCTTTTCCCACTCGGGACGTCCTGCCACAAAGTTATCCTCGATCACCCACTGGCGGAACGGTTCACAGGCGACTGCCGCCGGGTCACGCACGCCGGTCAGCTGTTCGATTTTATCCAGCGTATCGGGCGTGACCGCCGGCACGATGCGATCCACCATGGTTGACGGGAAGGTGACGTTAGCCTCGATCCAGTCCGCCAGCTCGCCGTCTACCGCACGGGCGTACGCGCAGGTCACATTGCGCATCACGTGGCCGTTCTCCGGCATGTTGTCGCAGGACATTTACTGCGCACCGCGTCGAACAGCTTCGGTGTGAAATCGAGGTATTTTTCGGTGGACCAGAGCTGCTCTTCCGGCCAGTCGCCTTTGGTCGCAGGCTCGTAGGCCAGCCCCTTCCCTTTGGCCATGCCGTAGGTGGTTTTCATACCCGGCACCCCGCACTGAACGCGGATCGCCTTAAAGCCCATCTCTTTATGGCGGGCGTAATCTTCCAGCACGTCGTCAATGGTGTGACCGGTCGTGTGGCAGTAAACCATCACGCCTTCGCGGGATGCGCCGCCCAACAGCTGGTAGAGCGGCATGTTGGCCGCTTTGGCTTTGATGTCCCACAGCGCCATGTCCACGGCGGAGATGGCCGACATGGTGACCGGGCCGCGACGCCAGTAGGCGCCTTTATAGAAGAACTGCCAGATGTCTTCGATGCGGTGCGCATCGCGGCCAATCAGCTGCGGGCAGAGATGGTCTTTCAGGTAGGAAGCCACGGAGAGTTCTCGCCCGTTCAGCGTAGCGTCACCGAGGCCGACAATCCCCTCATCGGTGGTGATTTTAAGGGTGACAAAGTTCCGCCCCGGGCAGGTAACAAACACGTCAGCCGCGACAATCTTCATAATTCCTTTCCTTACATCATTCGTTGTGATGCTGGAAACTTACCCACTAACCAGACTACCATACAAGTATAATGATCATAAAATCCGCTAACGATCACAAAACCGGGGCCTCAGGCCCGCCCCCATCCCGCCACAATAATCAGCATTCCGCACAGGGCAATCAGCGCGCCGGCCCAGTCGTACGCGCTGAGCTTGACGCCGTCCACCACGCGTAGCCACAGCAGCGCGGTACAGACATAGACACCACCGTAAGCGGCGTAGACGCGGCCGCTGGCAGCCGGATGCAGCGTTAACAGCCAGACAAACAGGGCCAGCGCGACGCTTGCCGGGATGAGAAGCAATACGGATCCCCCCTTCTTCAGCCAGAGCCAGGGCAGGAAGCAGCCGATGATTTCGCATAGCGCGGTGGCAAAAAAAAGCAGCGTCGTTTTGAGCATATTTCACGTCAGGTGAGGATTTATTTAGACATCATACCTGATGATATCCTTTACTTTTCCATACTTGCACCGCGGGTATGACGTCTTTTCGCTTTGGTGTAGAATCTGTTCGGGGTAACTTGATTATCTGCACCCGTTTAAAAGGAAACGCTATGACCACATTAAGCAAACGCCTTTGTCTGACAGCCCTGCTGGCGCTGTCATCGTTCGCCTTTGCCGCCTCTGCGACAGCGGAAACCAGCAAGCTCATTATTGAGTCTGGTGACAGCGCGCAAAGCCGCCAGAACGCCGCCATGGACAAAGAACAATGGAATGACACCCGCAGCCTTCGTCACAAGGTCAACAAACGTGCTGAAAAAGAGTGGGACAAAGAAGATGTCGCTTTTGACGCGCGCGATAAGTGTCAGCAAAGTGCAAACGTCAACGCCTACTGGGAGCCAAACACCCTGCGCTGCCTGGATCGCCGCACTGGCCGCACGGTAGCACCATAATGTCGGCGCCCTGCGACGTTAAGCTCCGTCCGCTGGAGCGTGAAGACCTGCGCTTCGTCCACCAGCTCGACAATAACGCCAGCGTGATGCGCTACTGGTTCGAAGAGCCGTACGAGGCTTTTGTTGAGCTGTCCGATCTCTACGATAAGCACATTCACGATCAGAGTGAACGTCGTTTTGTGGTGGAGTGTGAAGGCGAAAAAGCCGGTCTTGTGGAGCTGGTTGAAATCAACCATGTTCACCGTCGGGCGGAGTTTCAGATCATTATTTCCCCTGAGCATCAGGGAAAAGGCCTTGCCTCACGGGCAGCGAAGCTGGCGATGGATTACGGATTCAACGTTCTGAATCTCTACAAGCTTTACCTGATTGTGGATAAAGAGAACGAGAAAGCGATCCATATCTACCGCAAGCTGGGCTTTATGGTGGAAGGCGAGCTGATTCACGAATTCTTTATCAACGGCGAATACCGCAATACCATTCGCATGTGCATCTTCCAGCATCAGCATCTTGCCGGGCACAAGCCGTCAGGCGCCAGCCTGCTGAAACCGACCGCGCAGTAACCTGCGCGGTTTTACTCTCAGTAATATTCAATCGTGTTTTTGATGGTGTATTTGTGCTCAACGGCAGGTTTGACGCTATCGTCCGTGATCGTCAGATCGCAGCTCACCGGATTATTGTGTCGATCGTAGTCGCAGCTCTGCTTCACGTTGCCCAGCGGCTTGTCATTCAACATGCTCACTGCCGAGTAATCCATTCTTTTGCGAACGTCTTTAGACGGCGTCGACTGGACGGACAGGTGCTGATCCCCCGAGACGGTGGTTTTGCCCAGCGGGTAGCCATCCGCATCGTAACGATACTTCACTTCCATCTCTTTGCCGTGCGCCGCCACCACAAAACCGTTGTCGTCGGTATCCCACGTTATCCCGGCTGACGGCAGTTCGGCCAGCTGGCATTTCCCCTGCAGCTTCACTTTTCGCTGCTGGGTTTCCGCATCAAGGTAGTAATTGGCATCCAGCACCAGCGCCACGCCGGTATTGGCCTCCAGGTCGTGCAGTTCCAGGGTATCGAAACACCCTTCCGCCGACACGGTGCCGGTCACCCGTTTGGACACTTCGCCCTTCTCGTTGAGCAGCGTCTGGGTGAAGTCTTTCACCGGGCCGCGCAGCGGATCAAAATCAAATTCGTTCGAGAAACTCGCCATCTCGGGCGTAAACGACAGCGGCGCGGAGCTGTTATCGCACCCCACCAGTGTTGCTGCCAGTAGCGTTATCGCTGCGTATTTCTTCACATTTATTACCGTACAGGGAGATTATTCCCAATCATATTAGCAAATACAGTTGTTTACACGAAGCCTGCTAAAATTAATCTCTACACAGAGAAAAGGAGCTAGAGATGAAACGGTTACCCTGGATTACCGCCCTGCTGTTAATGAGTGCCTCAACGGCCGCGCTGGCGGCACCGGATTCCTGCGAGCGCGTGAAAAGCGACATTCAGCAGAAAATTATCAACAACGGCGTGCCTGAATCAGGTTTTACGCTGAGCATTGTGCCGAACGATCAGGCTGACCAGGCGGGCACGCAGGTGGTAGGCCACTGCGCCAATGACACCTTTAAAATTTTGTACACCCGCACAGGCAACGGGGCTGCTGAAGCGCAGTAATTTACCCTCAATCCCCTTTGATTTGATGAGGATTAAGATTTAATACCCCCAAATCAGTAACACTCACCCCATCATTAGCCCGGTTATCATTTCGGGAAAAATAATACGTAATTATAATGATGGGGTGAGCCATGTCCGATACTGAACATCACGGCGGAATTAGCCGTCGAACTCTCGTGAAATCTACGGCAATAGGGTCTCTGGCGCTGGCCGCCGGCGGGATCTCGCTTCCTTTCGGCTTAAAAAGCGCCGCCGCGGCGGAGAAGAACGCCGTCCAGCCTGCTGGAGATAAAGTGGTGTGGGGCGCCTGCTCGGTCAACTGCGGCAGCCGCTGCGCGCTGCGTCTGCACGTCCGCGACGACGAAGTGTACTGGGTCGAAACGGATAACACCGGTGAAGATATTTACGGTAACCATCAGGTGCGCGCCTGCCTGCGCGGACGTTCTATTCGCCGTCGGATCAATCACCCTGACCGTCTCAACTACCCGATGAAACGCGTGGGCAAACGCGGTGAAGGCAAGTTCGAGCGCATCACATGGGATGAAGCGCTGGACGCCATCACCGCCAGCCTGAAAGAGGTGGTCAGCAAATACGGCAACGAAGCAGTTTACATCAACTACTCTTCCGGCATCGTCGGCGGCAATATCACCCGCTCCTCCCCTTACGCTTCGCTGGTGGCGCGCCTGATGAACTGCTACGGCGGTTTCCTGAGCCACTACGGCACCTACAGCACGGCGCAAATCGCCTGCGCGATGCCCTACACCTACGGCAGCAACGATGGCAACAGCACCTCGGATATTGAAAACAGCAAACTGGTGGTGATGTTCGGCAATAACCCGGCGGAAACCCGCATGAGCGGCGGTGGGATCACCTATTATCTGGAGCAGGCCCGCGAGCGATCCAATGCGCGCATGATCGTCATCGACCCGCGCTATACCGATACGGCAGCCGGACGCGAAGATGAATGGATCCCGATCCGTCCGGGTACCGATGCCGCGTTGGTGGCGGGAATCGCGTGGGTATTGATCGACGAAAACCTGGTCGACCAGCCGTTTCTGGATAAATACTGCGTGGGCTATGACGAAAAAACGCTGCCGGAAGGCGCGCCCGCTAACGGCCACTACAAAGCGTACATTCTCGGCCAGGGCGATGACAACACGGCGAAAACGCCGGAGTGGGCCTCACGCATCACAGGCATTCCCGCGGATCGCATCATCAAGCTTGCTCGTGAAATCGGCTCCGCGAAACCGGCCTATATCTGCCAGGGCTGGGGACCACAGCGCCAGGCGAACGGCGAGCTGACGTCGCGCGCCATCGCCATGCTGCCGATCCTCACCGGAAACGTAGGAATCAACGGCGGTAACAGCGGCGCGCGCGAGTCGACCTACACCATTACCATCGAACGTATGCCGATACCGGATAACCCGGTCAAAACGCAAATCTCCTGCTTCAGCTGGACGGACGCCATCGCCCGCGGGCCGGAGATGACCGCCTTACGCGACGGCGTGCGTGGTAAGGATAAGCTGGACGTGCCGATTAAGTTCATCTGGAACTATGCGGGCAACACCATCATCAACCAGCACTCTGATATCAATAAAACTCACGAGATCCTACAGGATGAAAGCAAGTGCGAAATGATTGTCGTCATCGACAACTTCATGACCTCGTCAGCGAAGTACGCCGATATCGTGTTGCCGGACCTGATGACCGTCGAGCAGGAAGACATTATTCCTAACGATTACGCCGGGAACATGGGCTACCTGATTTTCCTCCAGCCCGTGACCGCACCGAAGTTCGAGCGTAAGCCGATCTACTGGATCATGAGCGAAGTGGCGAAACGCCTCGGGCCGGATATCCATCAGAAATTCACCGAAGGACGCACGCAGGAACAGTGGCTGCAGTTCCTGTATGCCAAAATGCTCGAGAAAGACCCTAAGCTTCCGTCCTATGACGAGCTGAAAAAAATGGGCATTTATAAGCGTAAAGATCCGAACGGACACTTTGTGGCCTATAAAAATTTCCGCGAGAACCCGGAAGCCCATCCGCTGAAAACGCCATCGGGCAAGATTGAGATTTACTCCAGCAAGCTGGCGGAGATTGCGGCTACCTGGGAGCTGGAAAAAGATGAGACCATCAGCCCTCTGCCCGTCTACGCGTCGACCTTTGACGGCTGGGATGCGCCCGAGCGCGCGCAGTTCCCGCTGCAGCTGTTTGGCTTTCACTTCAAGGCCCGTACCCACTCGAGCTACGGTAACGTCGACGTGCTGAAAGCGGCCTGTCGCCAGGAGGTGTGGCTTAATCCTGTCGATGCTGCAAAACGCGGCATTAAGAACGGCGATACGGTGCGCGTATTTAACGATCGCGGCGAGGTGCGAATTGAAGCGAAAGTCACGCCACGCATCATGCCCGGCGTGAGCGCCATGGGCCAGGGAGCGTGGCATGATGCCAATATGAATGGCGATCGTATCGATCACGGCTCATGCATCAACACGCTGACGACCCATCGACCTTCTCCGCTGGCAAAAGGCAACCCGCAGCACACCAATCTGGTGCAGATTGAGAAGGTGTAGAGGGTGAAACGCGAGACCCTGGTTTATTCTGTGGTCAGTATTATCGGTTAACACAGTCGCGCGGGCGTCATCCGCGCGAGCAAGGAAGGTTTAATGAAAGACGTCTCACATCGTGAATCGTTCGCGTTCAGCGCCCGGGTGCTGGGCGCGCTGTTTTATTTCGCTCCCGACAGCGAGCAGGCCGCGCCGCTGGTGAAAGCGCTCACCGCTGGCGAATGGGTTCAGGACTGGCCCCTGCCTTCGGAAACGCTGCAGCCGGTTGCCGATACGTTTGCTTCATCTTCCGATGAACCGCTGGCGGACGCCTGGCAACGGCTGTTTATTGGTCCGTATGCCCTGCCCGCTCCGCCGTGGGGTTCCGTCTGGCTGGACCGTGAATCCGTATTGTTTGGCGACTCGACCCTCGCGCTGCGCCAGTGGATGCGGGAGAACAATATCGCGTTTGAGATGCAGCAGAATGAGCCGGAAGATCATTTCGGTACTTTGCTGCTGCTGGCGGCGTGGCTGGCCGAGAACGGCCGCGAGCCGGAGTGCAATCAGCTTCTGGCGTGGCACCTGCTGCCGTGGAGCACCCGCTTCCTGTCGGTGTTTGTCGACAACGCCGGGCATCCGTTTTATGCCGCGCTGGGCAGGCTTGCGCAGCTGACGCTCGCGGACTGGCGATCCGGTCTGCTTATTCCGGTTACGGAAAAGACGCTGTATCGCTAAGGGTGTGGCTTGCTCGCGGTTGGCGGGCAAGCCTTTAGCTTATACCTCGCCACCTGATTCAATCGCACTCTCTTTGCTTTGAATGAACCGAAGTGCCAGATAGAGGTCTGGCGCCAGAATCATGTCATCATCATTCATCGTTGGTCGGCTATCTTTAAACCAGCGCGTTAATTCCGTTTTTCTGCCCGCAAGGATTAACGTAATTTCTCGACCTTTCAGATCGCGCTTTAACTCATTTATGGTTGCCAGAACGCTGATATCTGAATAGGTGAAGCAAGCAACGGCATCAATGACCACCCATTTAGGCTGTACTGCTGCACCATCAACCAGGTTCAATACCCGACGTTTAAAATAAGCCACGTTAAAATAGGTCAACGGGGAGTTAAATCGATACATCAGCACGCCCGGGACCATTTTAATATCGGTTGTATTCCCTAATGAGTGAATCATTCCATCTTCGTCGGTTCCCAGTAAGTGCTCAGAGGGACGAAACACCGTACGCAGGAACTGTAACAGGCCAAGCAACACCGCAAGGCCGATCCCCTGGATAACGCCGATAATTAACACACAGCCAAACGTGAAAAAGGCCAGGCGAAATGCCTGTTTATTTCTTCGCCTCAGATTCCATAACCCGCGCAGATCAATTAATGACCAGGATGCGTACATCAGAACAATTCCTAATGCAGATACCGGAATAAATTGTAATGGCTGAGTGAAAAACACCACCACGATACCGATGAGTAAGGCTGCGACGATGGAAACCAGCTGGCTTTTCCCACCCACTGAATCATTAACCGCTGTCCGGGAATCGGCTCCACTGATAGCAAACCCATGAGATAACCCAGACATAATGTTCGCAATACCCAGCGCTCTGAACTCTGCATCAGCATTAATTTCATAGCCATTTTTCGCGGCGAAACTGCGGGCGGTCAGCATCAGGCTGACAAAACTGACCAACGCCAGGTTCAGTGCCGGGATCACTAAATCACGCATCGGACCGGGCTGGAACGCGCCCCAGTTAACGACGGGTAAACCAGGCTGGAAGCCTTCACCCCCAATAGTGGCAATACCGTACTGTTGCGCAGATGTCGCCCATACCAGTAGCGTTGTCATCACAATGGCAATCAACGGTGCCGGCCAGTGGCTGCGATACGTTTTGATCGCCATTAAAATAATTAACGTTAAAAGTGATATGCCAACGGTTAATAAATGGCTGTCTGAAAGACGGCCTGGCAAGGCCATTATTTTCTCAATAACCTGCGCTTCGTCGAGTTTTATCCCCAACACCTTGCCTAATTGCCCGACAATAATCGTTACGGCAACGCCATTAAGCAAACCCGTAAGGATGGGATGAGAAAGTAAATCGGCAAGTGCGCCCAGACGAAATTTACTGGCAAGCAGGCACCACCCGCCCATCATCAACGTCATGATAATGGTCAGCTGCCAGTGCAGTTCGGAATTACCTGCAGAAAGCGGAAACACGACGGCCGCGATCACCGCGCAGGTCGTGGCATCAGGGCCCACAATAAGCTGACGTGAAGAACCAAAGAGTGCATACGCTATCATCGGTAAAACGCAGGAATAGAGCCCCACTATTGCCCCAACACCCGCCAATTCAGCATAAGCAATAGCCACGGGTAGCGCGACAGCCGCAACGGATAACCCGGCTTTAATATCATGTTTTAGCCAGCTTTTATCGTAGGCTAACAAAGTTTGTAAACCTGGCATGAAGTTTAGCAATTGTTTTCCGAACACGTTGTTCTCCGGATAAGGATATTAGCCACGTCATGCTGGCACACTTCTCAGTGAGGTTCTGGTTTTCAAATGCTCCGGATTAAGGCGCCACTGTTCAGAATCTAATAACAGTTCAACTATTTATTATTCTGACTGGTGTTAAACATAGTTCAAAAACGACCGCTTGTGACTATTCTTCGTCTGGGAACGTATCGGCTTCAGGAGAATAATGCTGAAAAACGCATGCCAGCTTATGCCCGTCAGGATCGCGCAGATAGGCAACATAAAAATCGGGGCCGTATGCGGTTCGTGTCCCTGGCATGCCTTCACTCCTCCCTCCCGCAAGAAGGCCTGCGGCATGGAAACGTCTGACTAGCTCCGCGTTAGCTGCACGGAATGCGAACATTGTCCCGTTTCCCGCCGTTGCGGGTTGTCGGTCAAATGGAGGACAAATACAGAAGCTAAACCCCTCATCCGGATTATTTTCATCTCCCCACATTGCCCAGTCCTCGGTCCAGGCAGGCAAACGTGAATAGCCAAGCACGTTAAAAATAGCGTCATAAAACGCCGCGGCGCGCTGAAGATCCTTTGTACCTATGGTGATATAAGTCAGCATCTTGTCACATCCTCTTTGCCGTTTTCTGAACAGCGATTATACCTCAGAGGCTATGATTTTAGCGGCGGCAAAAGGCTGATTTTCACTCCTGTAAGCGCGTGGGGTAAGGGTTCGCAGAACATGTTCTATGTAATTTTAGCCCCCAATCCGTGACGTGAATATCTCGAGTTTTGGTATGTATGCTAAAATTTATCCAGCTGAAGACCGAAAACAGTCCTTATAATTTCAGTACGTTAGCCAAAGTGAGCGAATATGGATAATATTCCACATAAGCAGACAGTTCGGAAAAGATGCCCCACATGGCTGTGGTGCGGAAGTTTTTATCTTTTTACGTTGCATTCCTCTGCAGATGAAATAAATCTGTATTCAATAAACACCGGCTCATACGTTTATCATCTGACCCATAATCGAGGACAATACACGGAGAACTTTGAAAATAAGTTCATATCCGTGGAGAGGAAATTCTCGGATACGTCGAAATACAGTCTTGTGCTAGGGACAATGAAAAACAGCTTTAATGACAGATGCCTGGCTGCCGGCGTAAGAAGAGACTGGGCTGGATGGGATAACGGTTGGGTTTTTAAAGGAATCTATGGATATGTAGGTGAATTTTTCTT
This sequence comes from Enterobacter sp. DNB-S2, assembly GCF_019443845.1. Taxonomy (NCBI): domain Bacteria; kingdom Pseudomonadati; phylum Pseudomonadota; class Gammaproteobacteria; order Enterobacterales; family Enterobacteriaceae; genus Enterobacter; species Enterobacter sp. DNB-S2. The sequence goes on along the minus strand of NZ_CP050520.1, from coordinate 2,727,506 downwards.
TGATACTTTCGATGATTGTGGTGACCATGGTTCATACCATGATTTTAAAAAAGCAACGGGGATAGGATTTTCGCCCTATATATATCATGGGTTCCAGTATAATTTTACGTCTTATTTTGGAATGGATGTGGGCATTATCATACCTTCCGTGTTTGTCATTACGGCACAATGGAGCTTTAGATAAATCCGTCAACCACGTGTGCAGTGCTGTAACTGTCTGCAAAGGGAACCGCCCCGCCATCTCAACCGGAGCGGCTTTAATTACCGCAAGTGCCTGCTCAAAACGTTAAGCCACCGCAGCCAACATCAAAAACAGTACGTTACCTTCAAACTCCCCGTGGGCGACGTTTTGCGTTGAACAATGGGGCTATCACCCGCATCCCCCGTCAGCTGCGTCACGCCCGCTGAGGCAAGGACGCTCCAGCGCGAGGTGAGCCTGTGGGTCCAGTCCAGATTCATCGACCACGCATAAATCCCCGCCCCGGCGTCATGTCGGGCAAATCCCGATGCGCTCGACTGAGCGGCGCTGACGCCGTAGTAGGTCTGCATATACTTGTCGGATCCCCAGCTGCCGGTCAGCGCCAACGTCACCTCATTTTTTGGTGAGGTATAGAACGGGCTGGAAATGCCGAAATGCACCGCTTCACCGTTGTCCCTCTCAGAAACCGGAACCTCTGCCTGCAGCTGCAGGTGAAGCCAGTCGGTCACCCTGTACTCAAGCCCGGGCACAACGATTGCCGAGCCTTTTATCTCGCCCATTCCCCGCAGCTCGTCGCTGCCGGAGCTGATGGAATCGCTGCTCACGTCTTTATCTTTACGCCCAACTCGATAGCTCAGCGCGGCGCTGTAATCAAGATTGCCAAAGTTGTTGCCGTAACCGATCCCTCGCGTGGTGCCGATAAAGAAGCCGTTTGCCATGGCGTACTCCACCACCTGAGCTGCGGAAACGCGGGTTTTATCGGAACCCGAGTAGCGCGGCGCGACGTCCACGCCGCCGCCCAGGGTTAAGACGTTACCCTGGCTCTGCTCTGCCGCAAGTGCAGGCGTGGCCAGTAACGCCAGAACGACGCCCGACACGAGGTTTTTCAGGCTGCGGCCCGGAAGTAAATGGGGGAACGTATGACGCAGTTCGATGTTTCTCATTAAAGAAGCCCTTCTGGATTCAAATGATGACGATGCATGCGGTTAACCGCCAGAACGCCCATTTTGAATACCGACCCTAAGGTTCTTATGAGCCGAACATGAAGAAACACTGAAGCGCGAGCCGACGCTGTAAACCGGGCAGGTTTCCTGATACCGTTTTTTCTTAAGAAGTTCTTCATTCACGGTTGATACAGTTACCAGTGTGAAAATTCTACTAATCGAAGACGACCTGGATCTCGGCAACGGCGTACGTATCGCCCTCTCCGATCAAGGGTTTGACGTCATATGGGTTCGCCGCAAAGAGGATGCGCTGCATCAGCTGGACGTCTGCGTGCCGGAACTTATTTTGCTCGACCTGGGGCTGCCCGACGGCGACGGCATGAGCCTGATGGCGCGTTTGCGTCAGCAGCTCAAGGGGATCCCGGTCATCATTCTGACGGCGCGAGGTACGCTGCAGGATCGGCTGAGCGGGCTGGATGCCGGTGCGGACGATTATCTCGTCAAGCCATTTATTCTCGCCGAGCTGCTGGCGCGGGTGAGAGCCCTGGCGCGGCGCAGCTACGGTTTCGAAAATGAGGCGATAGAAATCCGAGGCTTATCGCTTCATGTTCCGACGCGTCGCGTGACGGTGAGCGCGCGGCACGTAGACCTGACGGCGAGTGAATATGCGCTGCTGGAAACGCTGATGCTGCGCGCTGACCGCGTTATTACGCGACGGTTTCTGGAAGAACGGATATTCGGCAACAAAGAGAACCTCAGCAATGCGCTCGACGTGCATATGGGAAATTTGCGGCGAAAAATCGGCGATGGCTATGTGCGAACGGTGCGGGGCGTCGGGTATGTCATTGATACCGTTTCAGTCCAGAAGGTGACAGGGTAATGCAAAACGTCTGGTACCACCTGAGACGCCCAACGCTGGTACGGCGAATTATTATCGCCCAGTTGCTGCTGCTTACCCTGCTGTGGTGTCTATTTTTAACCTTTATTCTGTGGGAGGACCTGCGCAGCCCTCCCATCCTTACGGGCAGTCATACCTACGACACCCTTTTTACCCTGGTCGAGCGGATGGACGAACACCCGCAGGATCGCACCGCGGTGCTGGAAGCCTTTAGCAAAGCGCTGCGTGAGGGCTATGGCGGCGGCGAAGATCCCGCGCTGTCAATCAACTTCATCGTGCGCAAAAATAACGCGATTATTTTTTCATCGCCTGATGCGCCAACGGGGGTAACCAACACCCGGTTTGGGGAAATGCAGCGTGTTCAGAGCGATGGTCGTACCTGGACCAGCCGAACCCTTAAATCCGCTCATTCCGACGTGGAGGTTACCCTTTTCACCCCGGCCGGCGGCTGGAACTTCTTTATCTACCTGAACTCGCGCGGCTACTACATCATGCCGCTGCTGGTCTGCTTCCCTTTTCTTCTTTTTCCCGCGTGGCTGTCAATCCGCATTGCGATGCGTCCCTGGAACAAGGTGGTCAATGAAATTACGCTACGCACGCCTGACGATCTTTCCCCTTTAAAAGCCGTTCCCGGACACAGGGAGCTTCGCCAGATGGTGGATGCGATCAATGACTTCCTTGCCAGGGTGCGTGAAAGCGCGGAAAGGGAACGGGTTTTCATTGCGGATGCCGCGCACGAGCTGCGTACGCCCCTCGCGGCGATGCGCATCAACGTGGAAGCGCTGCAGTCCTGGGTCATTAGCGAGAGCCAGCAGGAGCTGCTTGCGGGGGTGATTCGCAGCAACAGCCGGGCAGCGCGTCTCGTCAACCAGCTGCTGCTGATGATGCACAGCGAAGCGCGCATTGATACGGAAATGGAGACCGTGCCGCTGACGACGCTCATCCAGGAGCGAATGGCCGAGCTGGAACCGCTGGCGTCTGCGCGCAGGATTGAGCTGGAATTCTTCGCCGAGGATGACATCTGGATCCCCGGCGTCAGGGAACGCCTGGTATCGCTTATTGATAACCTCATTGAGAACGCCGTGAAGTACAGTCCCGAGGGCGGGCGGATTCAGGTCGATGTCTGCATAGCAGATGGCTTCGCGCGGCTTCGCGTTTCAGATGCAGGGCCCGGTATTCCGGTTGAACTGCGCGAGCGCGTGTTCGACCGGTTTTTCCGCGATCCCAATCAGGTGCAAAGCGGGAGCGGGCTGGGGCTTGCCATCGTCAAAGCGGTGGCGCAGCAACACAACAGCAGCGTAAACCTGAGTACTTCCGCTGAAGGTGGCCTGATGGTGACGGTTGACTTCCCGAACCGCACGTTTTGCTAAATCAGAACAGGGAGTTCGATCGCAAATGCCGCAGATTGCTTCAAAATAATTACCGTATTTGTTATATTGTTGTTTATTGCTTATTCACCTCTGCGGTGCCAAAAAGAACAAGATTCACCGCAACCCAGGACAGAGAAATGTTAGATTACCGCTTCCCGACAGCTTTGCAGATGGTTCTCAGCGTAGCGATGGCGGAGCAATTGGGTGAACGTTCCACGAGTGCGATTCTGGCCTACGGCCTGGAAGCGAACCCGAGCTTCATCCGCAAATTGATGGTTCCGCTGACGCGTGACGGCATTATCGTCTCAACGCTTGGCCGTAACGGCTCAATTCATCTTGGTCGCCCGCCGGAAGAGATTACCCTGCGCGACATCTACCTTTCGGTTATCGAAGATAAAAAGCTGTGGGCGTCGCGCCCTGACGTGCCGGCCCGCTGCGTGGTCAGCGCTAACGCCTGCTGGTACTTCAAATCGATATCCGAAGAAGCCGAGGAGGCTTCGTTAGCGGTACTGGCCCGCCATACCGTGGCCAGCGCCCTGGAAGCGGTCAAAAACGCCGATAGCAGCGGATGGGATCCCCTCCCGGACCTTATTGCCCAGTATCAAAAAACGTCTTAACGATCTCGCCGGGTGGCGCTGCGCTTACCCGGCCTACATTCAGATGTAAAAAAAACCGCCTTCACAATGAAGGCGGTTTTTTATTATCGGCAACGTCCCTATGCGGGCAGAACGTCCCTTTCCTCTTTTTTCCCGCGCGTCACGAATTTACGCAGCGTCACGTAAAACACCGGCGTCAGGAACAGACCAAACAGCGTCACGCCCAGCATCCCGGAGAAGACCGTGATCCCGGTGACGCCGCGCACTTCTGCGCCCGCGCCGTGGCCGAGGATCAGCGGAATAGTCCCGGCAATAAAGGCGATGGAGGTCATCACAATCGGACGTAAACGCAGGCGGCACGCCTCCAACGCGGCTTCCATAATGCCTTTGCCCTGAATTTCCAGCTCGCGGGCAAACTCCACGATAAGAATCGCGTTTTTACACGCCAGCCCCATCAGCACCACCAGCCCCACCTGCACGAAGACGTTGTTATCGCCTCCGGTCAGCCAGACGCCAAACAGCGCGGAGAGCATGGTCATCGGCACGATGAGGATCACCGCCAGCGGCAGCGTCCAGCTTTCATACAGCGCCGCCAGGACCAGGAACGCCAGCAGCACCGCGACCGGGAAGACGATCAGCGCCGTGTTGCCCTGCGTCGCCTGCTGGAAGCTCAGGTCCGTCCATTCAATGTTCATCCCGTTTGGCAGGATCTGCTTAGACATCGCGTCCAGCTGCGTCATCGCCTGCGAGGACGAGAGCACGCGCGGGTCGGCATCGCCAATCAGATCCGCCGCCGGGTAGCCATTGTAACGGATCACCGGATCCGGCCCGTAGGTGGTCGTGATTTTCACCATACTGCCAATCGGCACCATTTCGCCCTGACTATTACGGGTGCGTAAATTCGCAATATCTTCAACGCTGTCGCGGAACTGCCCGTCGGCCTGCGCCATCACGCGCCAGGTACGGCCGAACTGGTTGAAGTCATTCACGTACGACGAGCCCAGATAGGTTTGCAGCGTTCCGAAAAGATCGGTCAGCGACACGCCCTGCGCTTTCGCCTTGTCACGGTCGACCTGCACGTCCAGCTGCGGAACGTTAGCCTGGTAGGTTGAAATCGGGAAGTGCATTCCCGGGGTCTGCATAATCGCGCCGGACATGGTGTTCACCGCGTTTTGCAGCGCGCCATACCCCAGACCGCCGCGGTCCTGGATGTACAGAGAATAGCCCGACCCCTGACCCAGCCCTAAAATCGGCGGCGGCAGAATGGAGAAGCCAAAGCCTTCCTGAATTTGCGCGATTTTCGCGTTAATCTCCGCGTTTATTTCCGCCGCAGTATGTTTGCGCTGGTCGAACGGCTTCAGGCCAAAGAAGACCGTCCCGGTATTCGGCGTATTGGTGAACTGCAGCGCGTTCAGCCCCGGGAACGCAACCGCGTAATCCACCCCTTCGGTATTCATCCCGATTTCGCTCATTTTGCGGATCACCGCGTCGGTGCGCGCCAGCGAAGAACCTTCCGGCATTTTCACGCCGCCAATCAGGTACAGCTTATCCTGCGTCGGAATAAACCCGCCGGGCACCGCTTTAAACATCACGCCAGCGGCACAGAGCAGCAGCAGATACACCACAAATACCGAGCCGCGCCGTCCCAGCGTTTTGCCCACCAGCCCCTGATAGCCGTTCGAGCTGCGGTGGAAAAAGCGGTTAAACGGACGGAAAATCCAGCCGAACAGACGATCGATAAGCCGGGTCGGGAAATCTTTCGGCGCGCCGTGCGGTTTTAACAGCAGTGCCGCCAGCGCCGGAGAGAGCGTCAGCGAGTTAATAGCGGAGATGACCGTGGAAATCGCGATCGTCACCGCAAACTGCTTGTAGAACTGACCGGTAACGCCCGAGAGAAACGCCATCGGCACAAACACCGCGCACAGCACCAGCGCAATCGCGATAATCGGCCCGGACACTTCGCGCATCGCCTGATGCGCCGCCGCAAGCGGAGCAAGCCCCTCTTCTATGTTTCGCTCGACGTTTTCCACCACCACGATGGCGTCGTCCACCACGATGCCGATGGCCAGCACCAGCCCGAACAAACTCAGGGTGTTCAGCGAGAAGCCGAGCAGGTAGAGAATGCTGAAGGTACCCACCACCGAAACCGGCACCGCGATCAGTGGAATGATCGACGCGCGCCAGGTTTGCAGGAACAGGATCACCACCAGCACCACCAGCACCACCGCTTCCAGCAGCGTTTGCACCACCGCACGGATCGAATCGCGCACGAAAACGGTTGGATCGTAAGGTGCCGCCCACTTCATGTCCGCAGGGAAGCGCGTGGACAGTTCGTCCATTTTCGCGCGCACCGCGTTAGACAGATCGATGGCGTTCGCCCCAGGTGACTGGAAGATACCAATCCCGACCGCGTCTTTATTGTTCAGCTGGGAACGCAGCGCATAGCTGCCGGACCCCATTTCGATACGCGCCACGTCGCGCAGGCGGACGACCGTACCGTCCTGCGTCGTTTTCAGGACAATATTGCCGAACTCTTCTTCGGTATGCAGACGCCCCTGGGCGTTAATGGAGATCAGGAAATCGCTCTCTTTCGGAAGCGGCTCGGCGCCAAGCTGCCCGGCGGATACCTGCACGTTCTGCTCCTGCATCGCCGTCACCACGTCCGACGCGGTCAGCCCGCGGGCCGCCACCTTGTTGGGATCCAGCCAGACGCGCATTGCGTATTCACCCGAGCCGAAAATCTGGATCTGGCCGACGCCGGGCAGGCGCGCCAGCTCGTCCTTCACCTTCAGCGTGGCGTAGTTACGCATATACAGGGAATCGTACTTACCGTTGGGCGAAAACAGATGCACCACCAGCGTCAGCGTCGGGGACTGTTTCTGGGTGGTAATGCCCAAACGCCGCACGTCTTCCGGCAGACGCGCTTCGGCCTGCGCGACGCGGTTTTGCACCTGCACCTGCGCCTGATCCGGGTCGGTTCCCGGACGGAAGGTGACGGTGGTGACCAGCACGCCGTCGGAGCCCGCAACGGACTTCATGTACATCATGTTCTCAACGCCGTTGATCGCCTCTTCCAGCGGCGTCGCCACCGTCTCGGCAATCACTTTCGGGTTGGCGCCCGGGTACTCCGCGCGCACCTGCACGCTTGGCGGCACGACGTCAGGATATTCGCTCACCGGCAGCAGCGGGATGGCGATTAACCCTGTGATAAAAATCAGAATCGACAGCACCGCGGCAAAAATCGGCCTGTCGATGAAAAAGCGGGAAAAGTCCATGGATGGATTCTCAGGTCAAGGGATCAGTTGAGGGCGCTGGTGGCGGTCATGGCAACGGTTTTCGCGTTAACCGGCATCCCCGGCATAAACACTTTTTGTAAACCCTCGACGATGACTTTATCGCCAGGGTTCAGCCCCTGCCGCACGATGCGTAAACCGTCTGCCAGACGGCCCGGCGTAATGTCACGGCGCTGCGCTTTCCCCTCTTTATCGACGATATAAACGTACTTACGATCCTGATCGGTCAGCACCGCTTTGTCGTCGATAAGCGTGGCTTTGAACTCCGCGCTGCCCGGCAGGCGGACGCGGGCAAAAAGTCCCGGCGTGAACTGACGCTGGGCGTTATCCAGCAGCGCGCGCATGCGGATGGTGCCGGTACTCGGCGTCAGCTGATTATCAAGGAAGTCCACTTTGCCCTGATGGGGATAACCCTCCTCGCCCGTCAGGCCAATCTCAACCGGAAGCGCCGTGTGATTGCTGGACGCCCCCTGCCCGCTGCGGGCCAGATTCTGGTAGTGAAGGTAGGTCGACTCGTCCACGTCAAAGTAGACGTAAACCGTTTTCTGCGAGACCAGCGTGGTAAGAACGCTGGCGGTGTCGCCCGCAGTCACCAGGTTGCCGCTGGTGATCAGCGCCCGGCTGGCGCGACCGTCGATAGGCGCGGTGACTTTGGTGAAGTCCAGGTTGAGCTGCGCCGCGTCAACTGCCGCCTGCGCGGCACGGATATCGGCCTGCGCCTGAGTGGCGGCCGAACGACGCTGCTCCCACTCTTCACGGGAGACAACGTTGGTATTGACCAGCTTATCGGTACGGTTAGCCTCACTCTGCGCCAGGCTGGCCTGCGTTTTAGCTCTCGCCAGGTTCGCCTGCGCCTGTTCCAGCGCCGCGCGATAGGTTCGGTCATCAATCGTGAACAGCACCTCGCCCTTCTTCACTTCCTGGCCGTCGGTGTAATTCACTTTATCAATGTAGCCGGACACGCGCGGACGGAGCTGAACGCTCTCCACCGCTTCAATCCGGCCGTTAAAGCTATCCCACTGGCTAATGGATTTCACCACCACATCAGCAGCGCTGACGGCGGGCGCAGGCGGCGCGGCGTTTTGCGCGACGCTGTTGTCGCATCCGACGAGCAGCACGGAGAGCAACATGACCCCCAGCGCGTTCAGATGAAAGTTACCCCAGGTTTTTTGCAGGCTCATTATTTTTATTCCGGTAATTGTCGCCGCCGGGCAAGACGCAGCAGGAGGCACTGCGCCACTTCCTTTGTCCGGTGGCTGTCTCAAGGCCATTTGTGTCGTTCATCGCCACAAAACTGTAACAGTTGCGAATACACTATCGCGGCGATTGTAGGAAGGCGCTTAACTAAGTGCAAGAATAATTGTTGCACTTTATGTGCTATTTGAGCGTATGTGAAAAGACCCGTTTCGGTCAGGGATTTAAATGCAACAATAAAACTTGCAATTAATACAAAAACGCGCCACCTTTTAATGCAACAGACAAAGATACCTTTTAACAGGCAGCGTGGGAGTAACCCGATGAACACTGGCGCATTTATGCATGATTTACTCGACTGGATCGACAACAACCTGGATAGCCGTCTGGACATTGAGTCCGTTGCCAGGCGATCCGGCTACTCAAAATGGCACCTCCAGCGCCTGTTTAAAGAGCATACGGGCTATCCCCTCGCCGGGTATATCCGTGCGCAAAAGCTGCAAAAATCGGTTGAGCGCCTAACCCGCAGCGATGAGCCGATTCTGAACGTGGCGATCGCGCTGGGCTTCGACTCCCAGCAGTCCTTCAACCGCAGCTTTAAGCGTCAGTATGGTCAGGCGCCCGGGGCGTGGCGGCGGAGTATGGGTGGCCCGGAATCGCAGCAGCTTTGCCAGTGATGCATATTTTGCTGCAACTTCTATCGGGAGCTGCTATACTGTATATAAATACAGTATAGCGAGGTGCACGATGGCTGTTGAAACTAAATTTGTTGTCGTAAGAAAAGGTGAAGAGAAAATGACATTTGCCAGTAAGAAAGAGGCTGACGCTCACGACAAGCTGCTCGATATGGCAGACGCGTTCACCGACTGGCTGTTGCAAAGCGGAATGCAAATGGATGAAACGCAGGCTGAAAATCTTGGCCTGTATCTCGCCGAGCAGAAAGATACCGTGCAGCATATTCTGCGTACCAGCAAGCTTCCCGATCTCAATGCTTCAGCTGCAGCGGGTAAAACAGAATCCGATGCGGCTGACACGAAAAAAATCAGGGCCGTGAAAGCGGCCTGATTGTCAGAAAAACCATCACCGATCCTGGCGCCGTAAGCAGATAACTGCTTACGGCTTTTTTGCTGTCTGTCGGGATCCACTGCTGGTTGATGGTAACAATGTCATTGTTTCATATTCAGAACATAAATAAGGAGATGGCGTGCGCCAGGAAATGAAGGCGAAAATCATCAGGATCTGTGATTCAAAAATTGCCTCTTCAGCAACCTCGTCTCAGCCCTGTAACACGCTAATGGGGGATGGCAGGTGAGGACAAAACCGGAATATGAATCCCCCCGCTCGGTCAGGGCGGGAATTCTTCTACCACAGGCCATGACGACGCGCTCTGTATCCCGTTTCTCCCGAGAGGACAGGACGCCAGCTTACACGTCAACTTTTCGTTCAAAGCAGACATTTTTTCTGCTGCAGTGCGCTTTGTACCGTGAGTTCAAATGCTTAATGAGGTCGCCCGGCGTTTAGCGCGTTCGGTGCCGAATCAGCTCTATCGCACCTTTCCAGGTTAATAATAGAACCTGTAATGCGTCCCGTAATAATAGATGCCGTTCAGTTTATTCTGAACGGAATTTTTCTTTTTATTTTCGTTTTATTAAAGAAATATTAACATCATTTTCGCATTAAAGTGCAATCCTGTTACCTGGATAAACCCAAGGTAATAACGTCAAAAAACGACAACCCTATCAGTCGCTTGTAACAATCATCTGACCTTTTAGGGGAAAAAGTACTAAAGTGGACTTTTTTTTCTGAGTGTTTCTTTTTAATTGTAAGTAAAATTTGCCAACTTTTTAGTCGGCCGCAATTAATATTGCTCGCCGCAATATATCGGTGCCATTTTTATGGCGAAATTATTATCTATGGTGCATTATGGCAAACGCAAAACAGCAGTCTCCAAATACTTTTAAACCAAAAATCAAGGCAATTAATATTGTTATTTTAGGCGCCCTTTATTCCTGGGGTTCCTGCGCATCTGCACAAACCATCAGTGCCGATACCGATGTTACAGGTAAAAATGTTACTGATGGCGTGCTGATAGACACTGCTGGTGTCACTGCCAATATCAATGGCGGTAGCAAAATAAGTAATGCCCCTGATAAAGATAGTGTAACCATTAATCTTACAGATCCTACGAAAGGCGCAACACTGAATGTCAGCGGTACAGGGACCACTATTTCTGGTGGAAAAATTGGTATAGATGTTGCCAGCTCCACAGGGGCTGCGGTTAACGTCACGGATAACGCGTATGTTGAAGGCGTGGAAACCGGTTTATTCGTCCGTAATAATGTTAATGGTCAGGCTAACGCGAACCTGAAGGTTGAAAACTCAACAATCAAGGGTGGGAAAAACGGAGTGTATGTTTGGGAAGCAACGGGAAAAAGTGGCAGCAATATAGATATTTCTAATTCCCTGATAGAGGCCAGCGGTGGCGGTTATGGCGACGCGGCCGTATTTATGAGCGAAGGGAGTAGTGTTGTCCATATCACTAACAGCACGATTAAATCGGACGATCGCGGCATCTCGTCCAATGGTGGTTATTCCGGTATAATGGATATCACGGACTCCACTATTTCAGCTCAGTCTGGCTTAAGATTAACACAAAATAACGGAAGCGCTTATAACATTTCTAACACAACTATAAATGGCGATGATACAGGTGTTTATTATACAGCATCCGGTAATAAAAATACCAATGTAACGCTGTCTAATGGCACCACTGTATTCGGGGCTAAAAATGGGATAGCCACTGAGGATTCTGATAATGAAAATAATATTATCAATATTGATGGCTCCACGGTACGTTCCTCGACCGGCAATGGTATTTCACTGGGCGGCGGTTTCACGTTAAATTCTAGCGCCGGGTCAACGATCGAAGGTGATAAAGCCATCATCCTTAAAGGGGATACCACTGGCAGCACCATCAACGTGAAAGATTCGACCGTCACCGGCAAAACCAATTTGCTGAAGATTTCCGGTACCAGTGCGGTGAATACGGTCGGTTTCAGCGGCTCCACCCTTTCCGGCGCCATCACCAGCTCTTCAGGTGCTGACCAGTCGGTGAACATCGACAGCTCAGCCTGGAACGGCAGTGCCGGGAAAACCGGTACCGGCGCGCTGGCGCTGAATATCAGCAATGGCTCAACCTGGATCAACAACGCGGCCACGGATGTCGATGCCATCAGCCTGACCGGTGCCAGCAACATCGTCATGGACGGCGGGAATATCCACACCGCAAGTCTTTCCGACAGCGCACCGACCACGCTGCTAGCGGCGGCCAGCCCGACGGCGTCAACTATTTACTCCACGTACAACGCGGAAACCGGTTCAGCCTACGTGCTCACGGCCGACAAGGCCACCGGCAGCTTCAATGCCGGCGTGACCTCCAACTCCAGCGGTGCAGCGGGCGATATGACCGGCAACACCATTGTTCAGGTGACGGACGGTTCCGGTGCGACCTTCAACTCCATGCAGAACGATGTCGGGGTTTACCGTTACGAATCACACAGCGTGGCTAACGCTGACGGGTCAACCAGCGTGATCCTCGATAACTTTACGCCAGAACCGACGCCAGAACCGACGCCTGGCCCGAACCCGAACCCAAACCCGAACCCGAATTCGCGCACGCTCTCGACCGCCGCGCAGGCTGCGGTGAATACCCGTGCGGCAGCGATGAGCATCTGGAGCGACGAACAGGATGCGCTGAACCGCCGTCTGGATCACGAGCGCCTCACCGGCAGCAGCGACGGCACGGTGAACGCCTGGGGCAGCTACTACGGCGGCTACCACCGTCAGCAGATGGAGCAGACCAGTACTGCCTACGATCAGACCAACAACGGCTTTATGTTAGGTGCTGACAAGCGTGTCGATATCGCCCCGGGCAACCTGCTGTTCGGTTTTGCCGCCACCCGCGGGTATTCGGATGTGAACATGCATGACGGCGGCAGTGCAGGCACAGATGTCGACAGCTACGGCGCCTCACTGTATACCTCACTGCGTCTGAACAACGGTCTGTTCTTTGATGCCAGCATCAAGGGTACGCACCTGAAAAACGACATCAGCGTGACGTCTCTGGACGGCGGTCATACTACCGGCGACTATAACAACAATGGCTTCGGCGGGGCTTTCAAAACGGGCTACCACAAGCAGTTTAATGCCTGGTATATCGAACCTTATGCCCAGATTTCATATGCACGCTATAACAGCGTCGACTATAAGCTGAAAAATGGCCTGCACACGAAAGATGACGGCAGCACGTCACTGGGTCTGGAAGGCGGTGTGAATGCCGGTATGGCGATGGCGCTGAACAATGGCACCGAGGTCCGTCCGTATGTGCATCTGGCCGTTGCGGGTGAAACCGAGAACGGCAACACGATGGACATCAACGGCGAGAAAATCAACGACAGCACCGACGGTTCACGCGGCATCGTTGGCCTGGGCGCGGATGTGAAACTCACCAAAAACCTGAGCGGCTGGGCCGGGGCGAACTATGCCAAAGGTCAGGATAACTATGAGTCACCGTGGATGCTGAATGCCGGTGTCGGCTACACCTGGTAATAAATGACACGAACGAAAACCGGGCATGATGTTATGCCCGGTTTTTTTTACGAAAAGCCTGCAAAGATAACGTCCTTTTACAAAGCTTCCGCATGCACAAAAAGATAACACGTTCCTGCGCAGCCAGCTTTCTCCCCCGCTCCTGCCGCCCTCACCTCAGCAACCCATCGCAATCCAGCAACCAAAGAGCCCTGCCTGCAGATACATCAGGTTGGTTCATAAACACGGTTTTATGATAATAGCGGACAAATAAAGAAATTTAGTCTGATGTAACAACCAGAACACAATCCTTTTAAGGACTTACAAAAGAGACTTTTTTAACTTCCTCAGTATCATCTTTTAAGATCTGCAAGGAGCTCCAGATAATAATATTACGGAATTTGTTTCAATTAATTATTGTGGAGTCAGGATTGAAAGCCACATTACCTATATTAACTGGCTGCGTTGCTATTGCCCTCATTCATAATACCTTCGACACTGTCAATTTTCGCGGCACCCGTTTTTAGATAAAGCAGCAAAAAAAGAAGTTTCATTAATCGTGCGCAACCCGTTCAGTGCACCGTATTTAATTGAGGCGGTAGTGAAAAACTTTAACAACGACGTGCACAAATCCCCCCACCTCATCATTCTTCCTTTCTGTGATCAGGAAGGCGAGAAAACAGGAATTATCGATACTGCCTCAGCAGTTAGTTGATAATACTGAATTTAATTGCCATGATGAATGAAGATGAGGCGTTGAGTGCTTATGTCAACGTCAGTGATTATATTCTAGAAAAAACCCGACTTTCACGCAGTCGTGTTATGAAAATACTGGGCGATTTATGTATCGGTGGTTATATAGAGATTAATCGAGGTATTCTGATAAAAATTAATAAATTACCTGAAAAATATCAAACGCTTTTAACGGATAATTAACACAGGGCCGTTACATCTGACAAACAATACCGGAGGATAAATTACCTGACGTAAGAACAGCCGCCGCATCATTGCGGCGGCTGGAGCTTTTGTATCGCTTTGCGCAGTTGCAGATCATTCTTGACCCCCAGCTTAAACATAATCTTTCGCTTATGGGTACTGATCGTTTTCTGACTTCGAAACATTTCGCGTGATAATTCAATCCCGGTTTTACCGCTTTTCAGGCCAATAAGTACTTTTTTTTCTGCATCGGTAAAAATCATACCGTCGGTTATATTATTCTCCTGCTCCTGCAGTCGCAGGAAGTGAGCACTGATATAACGTTGTTTTTTCATACTGTGTTTTATCAGCTCACGCAGTTCCAGCAGACGTTCATCCACACAAAGCAGTGAACACCGGTATGATCTCATGAGCTGATGCGCCAGCTTCTCCTGACATGCAGAGAGCATAACCAGAGCAGTTCCTTCACCTGGCCGGCAGAGACTTTCGTACTCCGCGGCGGAGATATCAGTAAGCGTGTCATATGCAGTGAAATCAAGCAAAGCCAGATGTGCATTATCATGCCGAACAACTTCATAATTCCATTCGGGATTTTGTTCGCGAAAAGCCTTCAGGCTGGATAGAAACCCGTTCAGTAGAGTCGGATGAACCACACGGGAACAAACAGTAAAAGTAAACATAGTTCTCCAGATGTTCAGACTGAATAGATCTGATCCAAACGGTTAAGCAGATCCAGCCAACTGGCTGACTTTTGCAGGCTCAGACGCAACCGGATGTTTTGTTTATGGGTGAAGACCGTTTTATATCCCATATGGCGCAGACTGGCGATCTCATAGGCACTCAGACCTCGGGCGCAGTCGATAAGAATATTCAGTTCAGAGTGTGTGAGCCTATTTTTTCTATTCATGTTATTTACTTGCGGGGAGCGTAAAGGCAAATATCCTGAACTGAAATTTTTGGATAACATGCGCTGAGCGAGTTCTTCTTCCAAATAATTTTCGCAGAGTAGCGTCTGTACACCAAGCTGGTACATCAGTCTGATAAGCAGGTCATCCCGTTTTGCGACCCATACGATAATTTCTTTTCCCTGCATTATCAGATGGTGAATTAACCGTAATAGAGAATATATTTCCTCACCGGCACCACTAACGCCTGCAGCGAATAAAGACATTTGATCATTAAAAGGGGGTACCTCCTCTATTAGCGCATCTGGTTCAATCTCTAACAGAGAGCCATTGACGGCCTGGATGCTGTTTTTAGCCGCATTGCGAAACAGTGGCCGAGGTTCATAAAGTATAATTTCTGTTATTTTTTGCTGTAACATCGTATTATTTATAAATATAAGTCAATATAGATAATATTAGATAAACATGCTGCAATATTGGAGTGGTTTTGTGTCCAATAAAGGATGTCAATTGCATATAATTATTTTCCAGGGGATTCCCGGGGCGGAATTTATTTTTTCGGCAGGAAAACGGTGGTCGCTGGCTTTGTACCATCGACAACTCCTGCGGTACGAGCGCGGGGCAGTTGTCAGCGACGGCAAAAAGATCGGCATCCGCCGGAAGTGGTCGATTGGGCAAGACAGTACATCCCACTAAATTTTGCCCCAACCTTCCCCGCGCAACTGGTGTATTGTTTTTAGACAATTCATTCCTCTAAAGGACACCTGCGCAATGATCACCATCCTCGGCAAAACCACCTCCATCAACGTTCGTAAAGTGCTCTGGACCTGCGAAGAAGCAGGCCTCGAATATCTACAGGAAGATTACGGCAGCGGTTTTGCCTCAACGGAAACGGATGCCTTCCGCGCGCTGAACCCCAACGCCATGGTGCCGGTGCTGATCGATGACGATTTCGTTCTGTGGGAGTCCAACGCCATCTGCCGATACCTGGCGCGCAAGGCCGGACGTCACGATCTGCTGCCCGCAGAACCGCAGGCCTGCGCCAACGTTGAGCGCTGGATGGACTGGCAGGCAACCGAATTTAACAACGCCTGGCGCTATGTCTTCCCGGCGCTGGGGCGTAAAAACCCGGACTTTAACGATCCAGAACGTATTGCGGCGGGAATAAAAGAGTGGAACCACTGCATCACCATTCTGGAAATCCAGCTGCAGCGCACCGGGGCCTTTGCGGCGGGCGAGACGTTTACCCTTGCGGATGTCGTGCTTGGGCTGTCGGTGAATCGCTGGAAAATGACGCCCTTTGATAAGCCCGACGTGCCCGCGATCGAGGCCTGGTTTGAACGCCTTAACCAGCGACCGGCGTTTTTGCGTCACGGAAATAACGGCATGATTTAAAGTATTCTCGACTCCATTTTGAGTAAGGATATTTTAATTAATTACTAAACCCTGAAAGTCGTCAGAGGGAATAATAATTAAGCCATATCCTGGACAGCCCGTTGCGCCGCTTTGCTAGCCTGAATATTCAGGCAAAGCTCAATCTGGAGGTATTCTTGCTGATTAGACTCAAGAAAGAACGAACGCATAAGGAGGATCGCCGGCTTGCTCTCTGGCTGGCGACCTCGGCAGGTTTGCTGAATGCCATCGCTCTCGGGGCATTTGGTTTTTTCCCCTCACACATGACCGGCAACACCTCCCAGTTATCCAGCGAAGTCTCTTCCACCGATCTGAGCGATATGATTTTCTTCGGCTCGATTATTCTCTCTTTTGTCGCAGGCGCCATTGTTGCGCGCATGATTGTGATATGGGGAATTATCCATAACGTCAGGCTGGTTTTTTGCCAGATCCTGTTTGTCGAAGGGTTATTACTGACCGGCGTCTCCTTCTACGAGATGTATTTTCATGCCCTCACCAGCAACCGCGTGATTATTCTTTTTCTGTGCGGACTAATGGGCATTCATAACTCCACCTCCACGCAGCTTTCCGGCGGACGGGTGAGATCGACGCACATTACCGGCACGCTGACGGACGCGGGGATATCCCTGGCCTCGGTACTGATGGCGATGCTGCGCAGGGATTACTCCAAAGATACGGCGGCGCAAAAAAGCCAGCTAACAACCCACTTAACCACCCTTTTCTCGTTTATTTCGGGCGGCATCGCGGGGCTGCTGCTGTTCAGATGGATCGGGTTTAACGCCATGCTGGCGCTCGGGTTGATGCTAGCCGTGGTCGCTATCGTTTCAATTATCACCGTCTCGATGCGGGTTCGACGGGTTCGTGCCTCTCTCTGAAGTTAATGACCGATATCCGGCGTATGAGCTCTTTAGATGTGACACCGTCACATCTAAAAATTCGCTTTAGGACTATTCTGCCTGACCCTCAATCAGCCCTTATGCCATAAGGCTTAACCCAAGGTTGTCACTGTTTTCATAGGGTTACTGATTTTACCCCTTCGCTGGAACCCTTCCCAAACGCTTGCTATAGGTGAAATACCCCTGCCGAAACATGGCATAACAACAGGCAACCGGTGGTTGCTATAACGCATGCGCACAGGGAGACACACCGCAATGCACCCATTACTCAAACGTTCGCTGCTGTTTGTCGGCGCTATTATCGTGGTCCTCGCCCTCCTCGTCTGGGGTATCGGGATGGAGACGATTAAGGCGCGCCAGGTTGACCTGGTTTATCTCGGGCAACAGCACATGATTCTGGTTTTCTCATCGATGTTTTTTGCCCTGCTGGTCGGTATTCCAGCCGGCATTCTGCTGAGCCGCCCGGCCGCGCGGGGTATCGCCGAATATGTGATGCAAATTTTTAACGTCGGCAACACGCTCCCGCCGCTGGCCGTACTGGCGCTGGCGATGGTGGTGATTGGCATCGGCGATACGCCCGCCATCATCGCCCTGTTCCTCGCCTCGCTGCTGCCGATCGTGCGCAATACCTACGCCGGGCTGTGCTCGGTACCGCCGTCGCTGCTGGAAGCGGCAAACGGCATCGGGATGACCAAATGGCAGCGTCTGCGTCAGGTTGAACTGCCAGCCGCCTGGCCGGTCATGCTCTCGGGGATCCGCATCGCCACCGCCATAAACGTCGGTACCGCGCCGCTGGCGTTCCTGATTGGCGCCAGCAGCTACGGCGAGCTGATTTTCCCCGGTATTTACCTGAACGATTTCCCGACCCTGATCCTCGGCGCGGCGGCCACCGCCCTGTTCGCCCTGATCCTCGACACCCTGCTGGCGGCGCTGGGTCGCGTAATGAGTCCCCATCTCGCTCGATAACTATAACAAGGAGCTTTTATGAGACTGTTTTCCGGCCTGACGGCGCTGTGTGCCGCGGCGCTGTTCACCAGCCAGGCGATGGCGGCCCCGCTGATTCTGGCGACCAAGAGCTTTACCGAGCAGCATATTCTCTCGGCGATGACCGTGCAGTACCTGCAAAAGAAAGGTTTTCAGGTCCAGCCGCAAACCAACATTGCCACGGTGATCTCCCGCAACGCGATGATCAACAAGCAGATTGACATGACCTGGGAGTACACCGGCACGTCCTTGATTATCTTTAACCATATCAACAAGCGCATGTCGCCGCAGGAGTCTTACGAGACGGTGAAACGCCTGGACGCAAAGCACGGTCTGGTCTGGCTCAAGCCCGCCGACATGAACAACACCTACGCTTTCGCCATGCAGCGCAAGCGCGCCGAGGCGGAACACATCAACACCATGTCGGAGATGGTGGCGAAGATTGAGCAGATCCGTAAAACCAACCCGGACAAAAACTGGCTGCTGGGATTAGACCTGGAGTTTGCCGGGCGCAGCGACGGCATGAAGCCGCTGCAGGCGGCCTACAAGATGGATCTGGACCGCCCGCAAATCCGTCAGATGGACCCCGGTCTGGTCTATAACGCGGTGCGCGACGGCTTCGTTGACGCCGGTCTGATTTACACCACCGACGGGCGCGTGAAAGGCTTCGACCTCAAGGTGCTGGAAGACGATAAAGGCTTCTTCCCGAGCTACGCGGTGACGCCGGTGGTGCGTAAGGACACGCTGGAGGCGAACCCCGGTCTGGAAGAGGCGCTCAACACCCTCTCGGCGCAGCTCAACAACGACGTTATCACCGAGCTGAATAAGAAGGTGGATATCGACCATCAGTCACCGCAGCAGGTCGCCCGCGATTTCCTGCGTAGCAAACAGCTGCTGTAGGAGGCGCTATGGAGACGATTCACTACATTCTCGACAACTGGGATTACCTCTTAACCCTCACCCTTCAGCACCTGTGGCTGGTGGCGCTGGCCGTAGGTTTAGCCATCATCATCGGCGTACCGCTGGGCATTCTGATTGTCCGCCATAAGTGGCTGGCAACGCCGGTGCTGGGGATTGCCACCATCGTGCTGACCATTCCGTCCATCGCCCTGTTTGGGCTGATGATCCCGCTGTTTTCGCTGATCGGTCAGGGTATTGGCGCCCTGCCCGCGATCACGGCGGTGTTTCTCTACTCGCTGCTGCCGATTGTGCGTAATACCCATACGGCGCTCGACAGCCTGCCGCCGGGCCTGCGCGAAGCCGGGCGCGGCATCGGCATGACCTTCTGGCAGCGGCTGCGCTGGGTTGAAATCCCGATGGCGCTGCCGGTGATTTTCGGCGGGATCCGCACCGCCGTGGTGATGAATATCGGCGTGATGGCGATTGCCGCCGTGATCGGCGCGGGCGGTCTGGGCCTGCTGCTGCTCAACGGCATTGGCGGAAGCGATATTCGCATGTTGATTGCGGGCGCGCTGATGATTTGTCTTTTAGCGATTGTGCTCGACTGGCTGCTGCACCGTCTGCAGGTGGTTCTGACTCCAAAGGGGATTCGATAATGATAAAACTGGAAAACCTCACCAAACAATTTTCACAGAAGCACGGCCAGACCTTTAAGGCCGTCGACAACGTCAACCTGACCGTGCCCGAAGGGGAAATGTGCGTCCTGCTCGGCCCGTCCGGCTGCGGGAAGACCACCACCCTGAAGATGATTAACCGCCTCATTACCCCGAGCAGCGGGACGATCCTGATCAACGGTGAAGACACCAGCGGGATGGACACCGTCACCCTGCGCCGCAACATTGGCTACGTTATCCAGCAGATTGGCCTGTTCCCTAACATGACCATCGAAGAGAACATCACCGTCGTGCCGCGCATGCTGGGCTGGGATAAAGCGCGCTGCAAAACCCGCGCCGAAGAGCTGATGGATATGGTGGCGATGGATCCGCATAAGTTCCTCAACCGCTACCCGCGCGAGATGTCCGGCGGCCAGCAGCAGCGTATCGGCGTGATCCGCGCCCTGGCGGCGGATCCTCCGGTACTGCTGATGGATGAACCCTTCGGCGCGGTGGACCCGATCAACCGCGAGGTGATCCAGAACCAGTTCCTGGAGATGCAGCGCAAGCTGAAAAAAACCGTCATGCTGGTCAGCCACGATATCGACGAAGCCCTGAAGCTCGGCGACCGTATTGCGGTGTTCCGTCAGGGGAAAATCGTGCAGTGCGCCAGCCCGGATGAGCTGCTGGCGAAACCGGCGAACGAGTTTGTCGGCTCGTTTGTCGGTCAGGACCGGACGCTGAAGCGTCTGCTGCTGGTATCGGCGGGCGACGTCACCGACCAGCAGCCGACCATTACGGTGCGGGGCTCTACTCCGCTTCCCGAAGCCTTTGCGACCATGGATGATAACGACATTCGGGCCGTTACGGTGGTTGACGAGCACGGCAAACCGCAGGGCTTTGTGAAGCGTCGCGAAGCGCGTAACGCCAGCGGTACCTGCGCCGACATCCTGCATCCGTTCCGCATGACCGGCAAGGCGGAAGACAACCTGCGCGTGGTGCTTTCACGTCTGTATGAGAGTAATACCAGCTGGATGCCGATCGTGGATGAGGACGGTCGCTACAACGGCGAGATTTCGCAGGACTATATTGCCGAGTACCTGAGCTCCGGGCGTACGCGCCGGGCGCTGAATATTCATAGCGACAGCTAACCTTTCTGGCCGGGCATCGCCCGGCTTTTCGCACGCAGACCTTTTGCTAACCCCGCGATTTCCCGCCACAATATCGTATCGTCCCCGTTAAAACGCGACCCATGCAACGTCTTCATACCTACCCCGACATCCGCGCGATGTTTCGTCGTCTGCTGATTGCCACCGTCACCGGCGTGCTGGCCGCGCTGGCCGTTGCGGTATTCCGCCACAGCATGTACCTGCTGGAGTGGCTGCTTCTCAGCAACGACAGCGGCAGCCTGGTGAATGCGGCCGCGTCGCTCTCGCCCTGGCGACGCGCATTGACGCCAGCGCTGGGTGGGCTGGCTGCCGGACTGCTGCTCTGGGGATGGCAGCGTCTGACCGCGCAGCGGCCTCATGCCCCCACCGATTACATGGAAGCGCTGGAGACCGGAGACGGCCAGTTTGACTACGGCGCCAGCCTTGTGAAATCCCTTGCCTCGCTGCTGGTCGTGGCCAGCGGAAGCGCCATCGGGCGTGAAGGGGCGATGATCCTGCTTGCCGCCCTCGCCGCCTCCCTTTTCGCCCGGCGCTTTACGCCCAAATCCGAATGGAAATTATGGATAGCCTGCGGTGCCGCCGCCGGGATGGCCAGCGCCTATCACGCGCCCTTAGCCGGAAGCCTGTTCATCGCGGAAATTCTGTTTGGCACGCTGATGCTGGCCTCGCTCGGCCCCGTGGTTATCGCGGCGGTGGTGGCGCTTCTTACGACGCAGCTCCTGGCACCGGGCGCGGGTACGCTCTACGCGGTCCATCTGAGCGGCCTCCTTACCGCGGCCGATTATGCTCTTCTCGTCGCGATGGGGCTGGTGGCGGGCCTCTGCGGACCGCTGCTGATGTGGCTGATGGATGTCAGCCACGGGCTTTTCCTGCGCCTCAAGCTTTCGCCGCCGTGGCAATTAGCGCTAGGCGGTGCGATCGTCGGGCTGCTGTCTCTTCTCACGCCGAAGGTGTGGGGGAATGGCTACAGCGTGGTTCAGGCTTTTCTGCTCGCCCCGCCGCTGCTGTCGGTCATTGCCGGGGTGTTTGTTTGTAAACTGCTGGCGGTACTGGCGAGCAGCGGATCGGGCGCGCCCGGAGGGGTGTTTACGCCCACGCTGTTTGTCGGTATGGCAACAGGAATGCTGTTCGCGCAGCTTTTCGCGCTGTGGCTGCCGGGCTCTGAGACGGCGATTTTGCTGGGTCTGGCGGGGATGGCAACGCTACTTGCCGCGACCACGCATGCGCCCATTATGTCAGCGCTGATGGTCTGTGAAATGACCGGGCAGTATTTTTTACTGCCCGGCCTGCTGGTCGCCTGCGTGGTGGCGTCCGTGCTGTCGCGGACGTTACGCCACGACTCGGTCTACGGTCAACACGCCACCGAGGGCAGAGAGATCGATGTACTGCGCTAGCTCGCGCTGCTCGGCGCGGGGCAGATAAGGCAGTTCACCCACCAGCGGCCCGGGCAGCTTTTTGCTCAGCACGTCGATGATCTCGGCGTAGTGCGCCAGGCCCGGGTTGATGCGGTTTGCTACCCAGCCAATCAGCGGCAGGCCGTCATTGGCGATCGCCTGCGCCGTCAGCAGCGCGTGGTTGATGCACCCTTCCTGGATACCCACCACCATTACCACCGGAAGCTGTTCCTGTACGACCCATTCAGACAGCGGGCGCAAATCATTCATCAGGCTGCGCCAGCCGCCCGTCCCTTCCACCACCACGTGGTCAACCTTCTCGCTCAGGTTCGCCAGGCCGTCGGACAACAGGGGATAATTAATCAGGCCGCTGTGCGCTACGCTGCTCTCCTCTTCGCTTAACGCAATGGGATTGACCGCGTGATAAGGCAGTTCCAGCGACGAGACGCTTTGCAGCACCAGGGCGTCTTTATTACGCAATCCCTCTGGCGTCTCTTTACTGCCTTTTGCGACCGGTTTGTACCCTGCCACGCGTTTACCGCTTGCTGCCAGCGCCTGCAGCAATGCGCGGGATACGACGGTCTTGCCGACAGAGGTATCTGTACCAGTAACAAAGAAACGCTTAAGCATGACTCACTCCACCTCTTGGGTATGCTTCGAAAATATAAACCAGGTAAATAATTCAGTGGAGGAAGTCTACGGGATGCGTGCGCTACCCGGCTTGAGATAGCGCAATTTTTCTTACATCTGCGGAAAAGAGTTAACCCTGCAGCAGGCGGATCAACAGCGAGCCGTTATACATGGCATCTTTGACCAGCGCCGCGCCGGCCATGGTTCCCTGGTTGGAAAACTGGGTGCTTTCTACCGCAATATTTTTGCTGTAGGCGGGAAGCGACTGCTGATGGATGCAGGCCGAAATCGCCGGGAAGAGGATCTCCGCCGCCTGGCTCAGCGGTGAGCCAATAAGGATTTTTTGCGGGTTGAAGAGGTTCACCATAATGGCCAGAATGCGGCCAACGTTATTCCCCACGCCGGTAATAATGTCCTTCGCCAGCAGATCGCCCTGGCGCGCGGCGGCGCAGAGGGAATCCACCGTCAGGGGTTGTCCGTGCAGCGAGGAGCTCATGGACTGGCTGAGCCGGACCTGCGCAAGCTCCAGCACGCTTTCCACGCTGGCAATGGTCTCCAGACAGCCGTGGTTTCCGCAGTAGCAGCGCTTGCCGTACGGGTCGACCTGGGTATGACCGATTTCCACCAGGCTACTGCTCCCGGCGTGGAGAAGACGTCCGTCGGTAATCACGCCCGCCCCAACGTTATGGTCGATGACCACCTGAATCACATCCCGCGCGCCGCGCGACGCGCCAAACAGCGCTTCCGCCATTGTCCAGGCGCTGATGTCATGCTGGATATAGACCGGTACGCCGGTATGGTTTTTCAGCACCTCGCCCAGCGGCATCTCTTTGACATCGTCGTAAAACGGCATGCGGTGAACAATCCCGTTTTCGGTATCAATAATGCCCGGCATGGTGATGGCAATCGCCGTTAAGCGTTCAAGCCGCTGCTGATGGCGGATAAAGAAGTGATCGATATGCGAGACAATCGCGTCGAGGAGCGGTTCCTCCGCGTTGAGCGGCAGTTCAAGCCGGTCTTCCACCACCAGCTTGCTGCTCAGGTCGCGCAGCGCAAGGAAGATCTCCCCCCGGCTGATGCGCAGTGACAGGTAGTGCCAGGCTTCCGTTTCAACCACCAGCCCGACAGCAGGACGACCGCGGCTGCCCGGCTCCTGAATTTCCGTCTCCTGAACCAGGTGCGCTTCCAGCATCTCGCGGACAATCTTGGTGATACTGGCAGGTGCCAGTTGTGCCAGGCGCGAAAGATCGATACGCGAAACCGGACCAAGCTGATCAATCAGGCGATACACCGCGCCAGCGTTGGTCTGCTTAATCTGATCGATATGCCCTGGCTGACTATCAGCAACCACCTCGTACTCCCTTATTTTCGAGCTTCGAAATAAACTGTTTGCTATGGTGAAGCACTTGCATGGCCGTCGTCAAATATTTACTTAGCCATGTGATTTACCGCACATTTTTACCCTCTTTTGCGTGAAAATGCCGCCCGGCAGAGGCGCTCATTAGCTGCTGTTTGAAGCGCTGTGCGGCGTGGCTCTGTTCACGGTGTTTTGACCACACCAGCCACATTTCGGAAACGGCATCCTCTTCGGCGATGGTCACCCAGCGCATTTCGCGCAGCTGCACCCGCTTAAAGGAGGCCGGAAGAATAGACACGCCCAGACCGGCCGCGACCAGGCCGATAATGGTCATCGCTTCCCCTACTTCCTGGGTGATGACCGGGGCAAGATCGTAGCGGCGCATCAACCCCAGGATATCGTCATACAGGCCCGTCCCGACCTGCGGGTCAAAAAAGACAAACGGCTCTTTTGCCAGCTCTGCCAGCGAAACCGACGGACGCGACGCCAGCGGGTGATCGTGCGGGATCATAGCCATCAGCGGTTCGCGCAGGATCACCTCCCACGCCAGCGTGTCCGGCAGCTGGGTGTTACGCATCAGCCCCAGATCCAGCGCTCCCTCATTCAGCGGTGCAATCTGCTCGCGGGTGTTGATTTCGCGCGTCTGAATGTGAACATCCGGAAAGTGGCGACGAAATGACGATAGGGTCTCCGAGACGGCGCTGATAAACGGCGCGGACGAGGTAAACCCGATCCGAAGCTCTCCGGCTTCCCCGAGATAGAGCCGCTCTGCACGGGCGGCGGCGTCATCAACCATGCTCAGAATTTGTCGGCTGTCGATCAGGAACTGTTTACCCGCCGCCGTCAGGCTCACGCTGCGGTTGGTGCGGGCCAGAAGGCGCGCCCCGACCTGCTGCTCCAGGATTTGAATCTGCTGGCTTAACGGTGGCTGAGAGATATTCAGGCGTGCCGCCGCGCGGCCAAAATGCAGCTCCTCGGCGACGGCGACAAAGTAGCGAAGATGACGCAGCTCGATATTCATATTTTTAAAGTATCATTTGAGATTATTAATATATTAGACAGAATATTTACATTTTCCTACCCTGAACAGGTGGTCATACCCGTCACCAGAAATCACGGGGATGTTTAAGCAAGGAAACAGTGTGAGCCGTACAACGACTATTGATATCGATCCGGCCAGCGATATCAATGATTTACCCGCAGCACCGCAGCCGGTCCAGTTCATTAAACGTGGTACCCCCCAATTTATGCGCGTCACGCTGGCGCTCTTTTCCGCCGGTCTGGCGACCTTCGCCCTGCTCTATTGCGTTCAGCCGATCCTGCCCGTTCTCTCACATGAGTTTGGCGTATCGCCTGCCAGCAGCAGCGTTTCGCTCTCTGTTTCTACCGGCATGCTGGCGATTGGCCTGCTCTTTACCGGGCCGCTGTCCGACGCCATTGGCCGTAAACCGGTGATGGTAACCGCGCTGATGCTGGCGTCGGTCTGTACGTTACTCTCGACCATGATGACCAGCTGGCACGGTATTCTGGTGATGCGCGCGCTGATTGGGCTCTCGCTCAGCGGCGTGGCGGCGGTCGGGATGACCTACCTCAGCGAGGAGATCCACCCGAGCTTTGTTGCTTTCTCTATGGGGCTTTACATCAGCGGGAACTCGATTGGCGGAATGAGCGGCCGCCTGCTGAGCGGGGTCTTTACGGATTTCTTTAACTGGCGTATTGCGCTGGCGGTCATCGGGTGTTTTGCGCTGGCATCAGCGCTGATGTTCTGGAAAATTCTGCCGGAATCGCGTCATTTCCGCCCGACATCGCTGCGCCCGAAAACGCTGTTTATCAACTTCCGCCTGCACTGGCGCGACAAAGGTTTGCCGCGACTGTTTCTGATGGGATTCCTGCTGATGGGCGCCTTCGTCACGCTGTTTAACTATATTGGCTACCGCCTGATGCTCTCCCCGTGGCATCTGAATCAGGCCGTTGTCGGTTTGCTTTCTGTGGCCTATCTCACCGGCACGTGGAGCTCGCCGAAAGCCGGGGCGATGACCGCACGCTATGGACGCGGGCCGGTACTGCTGGTCTTCACGGGCGTGATGTTACTCGGCCTGCTGCTGACGCTATTATCCTCGCTGTGGTTCATCTTTACCGGGATGCTGCTCTTCTCCGCCGGGTTCTTCGCCGCCCACTCGGTCGCCAGCAGCTGGATTGGCCCGCGCGCGCGTCGCGCCAAAGGACAGGCATCATCGCTGTATCTGTTTAGCTATTACCTGGGCTCCAGCATCGCCGGGACCCTCGGCGGCGTGTTCTGGCATAACTACGGCTGGAACGGCGTGGGCGGGTTTATCGCGCTGATGCTGTGCGCGGCGCTGCTGGTGGGGAGAAGCCTGCATCAGCGTTTGAAATAAACAAACGCTATCCCCCGCATATCAGCTAATGTACGGGGGAGCGTTTCTCATGTTAGCTAAACTTAATTCAGTATTAAGTAAAACGAATTCTTTATAACCATTTTGTGCATTCAGCTCTCTTCCCTCTCTCTGTAAGCTCATCGACTTCATCGTATGAAAAGAGGGATTTTAAAATGGCCATACCAGGCAATATGTGGTTGTTCGATGGCGGTGGTGCGCTTATCAAAGGCGGTTGTGATGTGCAGCACAGGGAATACAGCATTGAGTTCAAAGGATTTCACCACAATCTTTCGACGCCAACCGATAACCTGACGGGTAAACCTACGGGTAAACGCATCCACTCCCCAATGATGATCGTAAAGGAATTTGATTACTCATCACCCTATCTCTACAAAGCGGTCGCGACAGGTCAGGCTCTGCAAAAAGCCGAACTTAAATTCTACAAGATTAATGACGCAGGTCTTGAAGCGGAGTATTTCAATATTCTTCTGGAAGGCGTGCGGATTGTTTCAGTATCACCTGCAATGGCTGCGCCGGGCGACAATAATAACAACCACCTCGAAACGGTTGAATTGCGCTATGAGAAAATTACGTGGAAACATAACGACGGCAATATCATTTTCTCTGACGCATGGAATGAACGGGCGACAGCGTAACTGGGGTACTGGTATGGATACTACGGAAGAGATTAACGGAACCTATTTCTACAGAGGTCATTCAGACGTCACTCCGGGCGAGTTACTTGAGATCATTTTTCTTGAGGAGTTTTGTATGGAGCTGGGGATAGATGCCGTTTCAGGCGCGGCTATTTTAGGCGGACAACCGTGGCTAACTACTCGGGCAAAACCTGAAGGCGCTACCCTGGGGACAAGCGTTGTTTCAAAGTACGCCCGAATAATTTTACGGGACGCTCGTCTTCCTTTCGGGATTAAAATTCCCACTCCCGTGGGAGTCAGGATGCAGCCAACTAACAAACTCGCAGCGGTAATTGGTCGCTATATCCCCTGGCTTGGATGGGCCTCACTTGCACTGACTCTTCATCGAGTTTCAACGCGTACACGAGAGAAATACAATTTGATCGTACGACCAAAAGACCGCATAGCGTGGACATCTTTCTAATGAGCATCGTAGACGACGTGTTATTTATGTTTCGGGATGAAATTCCTGGTTATCTGGATAACGACTGGAAAGAAGTTCCTCTGGAACTGGATTCTGATTTATTCGATTCACCGGGCGATGACCTACACGATGCATTAACCCGATACGAGAAAGAGTTCAACGTCGATTTGTCTGGTGTGGATTGGTCTCGCTATTTTCCCTGGCAGAATACGCCCTTGTTAAAGCGCTGGTTCAGGTTAAAGCGGGAAGAAATTGAGGCAACCCGCATACCGTTGACCGTAAGAATGTTTGCAGAGTCGGCAAAAGCAGGAAAGTGGCTCTACGACTGACTAATAAGGGGCTTCGCGCCCCTTGCATCAAAAGTGCACTAATCCTCCATAATTCGCGGTACACTTCCTCAATACTCCCAAAACGATAAGGAAGAACAAGAATGGAAAAATCATCGGCTTATCAGGCACTCACCCGCACCTTCCAGCGTCTCTCCCGCTTCTCCCACCTCTCCTCCATCGCCAGCTGGGATATGTTCACGATGATGCCGCCGGGCGGCAGCGCCGCGCGCGGTGAAGCACTCGCGGAGATGAGCGTCCTGCAACATCAGATCCTGACCGATAAAAAAGTCGGCGACCTGTTAGCGGCGGCGGCAGGTGAAGATCTTAATGATGTCGAACAGGCCAACCTGCGCGAAATGACGCGCCACTACCAGCAGGCCACTCTGCTGCCGGAATCGCTGGTGGAAGCCAAATCCCTGGCGGGCAGCAAGTGTGAACACGCCTGGCGTACTCAGCGCCCCGCTAACGACTGGCAGGGTTTTTCCGCCAACCTGAAAGAGGTGGTCAAACTCAGCCGCGAAGAGGCTCGCCTGCGGGCCGAAGCCAAAGGCTGTACGCCGTACGACGCGCTGCTGGACATTTTTGAACCCGACATGACCAGCGCGCGTCTGGACGTTCTGTTCGGCGATATGAAGTCCTGGCTCCCGGACCTGCTGGCAAACGTGGTCGAAAAACAGGCTCAACGGTCGTTTATTCCGCCGCAAGGCCCCTTCCCGACGGCAACACAGCGTGAACTGGGCCTGGAAGCCATGAAGATGCTCGGCTTCGATTTTAACGGCGGTCGCCTGGACGTGAGCGCGCACCCGTTCTGCGGCGGCGTCCCGGAAGACGTGCGCATCACCACGCGCTATGACGAAGATGAGCTGCTCAGCGCGCTGTTTGGCGTGATCCACGAAACCGGACACGCCCGCTACGAACAAAACCTGCCGCGCGCGTGGGCAGGACAGCCGATTGCCCTGGCGCGCTCAACCGCGATCCATGAGTCACAGAGCCTGTTCTTTGAAATGCAGCTGGGGCGCAGTGAAGCCTTCCTCAGGCATCTTCTCCCTGCGGTACACGCCCGCTTTGGCAGCCAGGCGGCGTTCAGCGAAGAGAACTTTATTGCCTGGAACCAGCGCGTAAAACCAGGCTACATCCGCGTCGATGCGGACGAAGTGAGCTACCCGGCACACGTGGTGCTGCGCTATGAGATTGAGCGTGCGCTGATCAACGGCGAGATCGAGGTGGACGATATTCCCGCCCTGTGGGACGAGAAAATGCAGGCCTGGCTCGGATTATCTACCAAAGACAACTACCGCAACGGCTGTATGCAGGACATCCACTGGACCGATGGCGGTTTTGGTTACTTCCCGTCATACACGCTTGGCGCTATGTACGCCGCGCAGCTGTTCCATGCCGCCCGAACCGCACTGCCGGGTCTGCAGGCCTCCATCGCTGAAGGCGATTTTTCCGCACTCTTTGAGTGGCTGCGTCAGAACATCTGGCAGCACGGCAGCCGTTTCAGCACGTCGCAATTAATCACCCAGGCGACGGGTGAAGATCTGAATATCCGTTACTTCCGCGAACATCTGACCTCCCGTTATCTTTAATCCCTCTGCCGGAGCCTGCTCCGGCACTCTTCTCACCCTTTTCAATAAGAATATGATTTAGCACATGTTGTCATGATTGCGTCGGGTGTATGAATGCGTGTCCTTCCGACACAATTAGACTGCCATCAGGTCAGGATTAAAAAAATAAAGGGATGAATGATGAAAGGCATAATGAAAACGATGTTAGCCATTCTGTGTGCGACCAGTTTAAGTACTTTCGCAGCCACGGATAATACCCCGCAAGACGCGTTCAACGATATTACCCGCTCTCTTGCAGACCTCCAGCCCATCACGTTTCAGGCTCCTGCTGAAAAATATAAGCTGCTGGTGTTTATTGATAACCAGTGCATTTACTGCAGCAACGTAGTGAAAAGCGTTAAGCAATATACGGATGCCGGTTTGACGATGTCGTTTCTGACCGTTGCCCCCAACGCCATTCGCGACTCGGTAATTGAAGATATGGGGCGCGTCTGGTGTTCAACCGATAAGGTCAAAAGCCTGCAACAAGCGATGGCAGGATTTTTACCGGATAACGACACCACCACAGCCTGCTCCGATCTGATCGCGCGGCAATCTGCCCTGGCAGAACGTTTGGGTATTAGCATCACCCCGGTAATGGTGGTGATCGAGCCTGAATCACGGACGATTATAGGCAGTCAGTCTCCGGCGGCTATTCTGGCCACACTGAACAAATAACAGAGGCCCGTACGAGCAGCGGCGTTTGGCCTGTTCGTACACTTTCCTCCCCTCTGTACATTCCGTTACACGCCGATACCAATCACTCACGGAAACCTCGAATTTACAGGGATATAGTTATTTCAACGGCCCCGCAGTGGGGTTAAATGAAAAACCAAATTCGAGGGTATGAGAATGAATAAAGTATTAGCTCTGGTTGTTGCCGCTGCTATGGGTCTGTCTTCTGCTGCATTTGCTGCTGACACTACCGCAACTGCTGCACCGGCTGCGGCGCCTGCTGCAACCACCACCGCTGCGCCAGCAAAAGCGGTTCACCATAAGAAACATCACAAAGCTGCAGTGAAAAAAGAAGCCGCTGCGCCAGCAACCGCAGCACCAACCGAGCAGAAAGCTCAGGCTGCCAAAAAGCACCACAAGAAAGCCGCTAAACCGGCTGTAGAACAGAAAGCGCAGGCTGCTAAAAAGCACCACAAAAAAGCCGCTAAACCGGCTGTAGAGCAGAAAGCTCAGGCTGCTAAAAAGCACCACAAAAAAGCGACCAAACCGGCTGTAGAACAGAAAGCTCAGGCTGCTAAAAAGCATCACAAAAAAGCAGTAAAACACGAAGCTGCTAAACCAGCTGCACAGCCAGCTGCGTAAGAGTACAAGCTTAACCGTGCCCTTCGGGGCACGTTGGTAAACCGGCGCTGAACCGGAACAGGTTCCGCGCCGTTTTTTTATTTCCGGAGGGCGTATGCTGCGACGCTATCGGTTTGAGCTGATTCTTATCCTGCTTATTTTATGCGCGCTCATCGCCAGCCATTTTTATCTTTCCTGATTGTAGCACGCTGATTTTACTCCCACTTTAGCGCTGTCCCGTCTATAGTATTTTCATAGGGTTCACTTTTAATAATCATAATTACCCCCACCAGAGTGTGATATGCGTAAATCTGTTGTGTTGTTACTGGGAACGTTTGGTGTTTTTTCTGGATTCTCACATGCGGATGATGGCGGTGATGACACCATTAGCGCGAAAGAGCTAAAGACGCTTTTTTTCGGTCATGACGATCGTACGCGCGTCGCCGATCCCACCCAGACCCCCTGGGATGCTATAGGTCAACTGGAAACCGCCAGTGGTAACTTATGCACCGCGACGCTGATCACCCCGCAGCTTGCCCTGACGGCAGGCCACTGCCTGTTAACGCCGCCAAACGGCAAGCCGGATAAAGCGGTTGCCTTGCGGTTTGTGTCGCAAAAAGGGACCTGGCGCTATGAAATCCACGGCATTGAAGGACGGGTCGATCCGTCTCTCGGCAAACGCCTGAAGCCGGATGGCGACGGCTGGATAGTGCCACCGGCGGCCGCCTCATGGGACTTTGGCCTGATCGTTTTACGCTACCCGCCTTCGGGCATTACGCCGCTGCCGTTATTTGACGGCGACAAGGCCGCCCTCACCGCCGCGCTGAAAGCCGCCGACCGAAAGGTGACGCAGTCAGGCTATCCTGTCGATCATCTGGATACGCTTTATACGCACAGCGACTGTATTGTGACGGGCTGGGCGCAAACCAGCGTACTCTCGCATCAGTGCGATACGTTGCCGGGTGACAGTGGTTCGCCGCTGATGCTGAAAACCGACAATGGCTGGCAGTTGATTGGTGTCCAGAGCTCTGCCCCGGCGGCAAAAGACCGGTGGCGCGCCGATAACCGCGCCTTGTCCGTTACCGGTTTCCGCGACCAGCTGGAAGCGCTGGCGCAGCAGTAAATCAGCAGCGTCTGACCTTACGTAACGCTTTGATTGACTCAATTGGCATCGGCTGGCTGAACCAAAAACCCTGCAGTTGATCGCAGCCAGCCAGCCGCAGCAGTTTCATTTGCTTCTCGGTTTCCACCCCTTCTGCCACCACCGCCATGCCCAGCGCATTGGCGATCCGCACCGTACCGCTCACCAGCGCGGCCGCCTGTTCATCGTTATCCACCAGCCCGGCCAGGGATTTATCGATCTTGATGGTGTCGAAGTTAAAACGCCGCAAATAGCCAATGCTGGAATAGCCGGTGCCAAAGTCATCCAGCGCCACCGCCGTACCCAGCGCTTTAAGATTCGCTATCGCCATGCGGGCACGCTCCGGATTTTCCAGTACATACGACTCCGTAACCTCAAGCTGCAGCCGGTTGGCCGGGAAACGGGTGCTCTCCAGCACGCTGGCCACTTTTTCTTCGAAGGCAGGATCGCGAAATTGCGCGGGGGAGATATTCACGGAGAGCTTTAATTCACCGTACGGCTGCAGATCCTCACATGCTCGCTGCAATACGAACTGACCCAGCTTGTAAATCAGACCGCTGGTCTCCGCAATGGCGATAAAGGTATCCGGACCCAGCGGCCCCTCCGGGCGACGTGGCCAGCGGACCAGCGCTTCGACGCTGCTCATTGTCTGACTGCGGGCGTCAACGATCGGCTGATACCAGACCTCAAACTCATCGCGCTCCAGACCGCTGCGGATCTGATTTTCAATCGCCAGCTTGCGTTCCCGGACGCTGTTCAGCTCCGCGTCGTAGTGGGTAATACGCCCTTTCCCGCTCATTTTGGCGTGATACATGGCAATATCGGCACGGCGAAACAGTTCGGAACTGTTGCATTCCTTCAGAGTTCCGCTGGCGATGCCGATGCTGGCACCGATATGGATGGTGCGTTCCCCCAGCTGAACCGGGGTGGTGAGAAAATCCAGCACGGAAACGGCAAAGGCGGTAGCCTGCGCCTCTGCATCATCTCCGCCGATGGTCATGGCAAACTCATCCCCGCCCATGCGCGCCAGCATCCCGCCCGGCGGCACGCGTTCATTCAGCGTTTTCGCTATCGCCACGATGAGGTCGTCCCCCACGCTGTGGCCGTAGATGTCATTCACATCTTTAAAACCGTCCAGATCGATAAACACCACGCTTTTGACGTCGGTATCGCCGCGTAAACGCACCCGATCAAGCGTTTCTATAAGCGCGCGTCGGTTCGGCAGATGGCTTAGCCAGTCCGTTCTTGCAACCAGACGCGCCTGGCTTTCGCCGCGCGCGAGTTTGTACAGCCCCACGCTACTCACCAGAATGAAGAGCAGAATCAGCCCCGACACCAGCACCACAATCTGCCTGATATCAGACGATGCCGCCCGGGCGGCCTGTGCGCCCGGGAGCCGCGCCTGCCAGTTCAGATATCCGACTAACTCCCCTGCCGCACTGTGCAGCGGCATACTGTGATCGTTGATTTTGCCTGGGGTAAAATGGAGGTTATCGATCTGAAAGGTGCCGCCCAGGTCGGATAATATTCTGGCGTTCAGATGGCGGGTAATCACCAGATAGCGGCGCGTTCCGTCGTGGACCTGTAAGCTGCCGACCATCGGGCGAATCAGCCCAATGCCGACAAAGGCCACGCCGTTGCGCGTCTGGCTGATCCCCGCATAGATATTTTTTTCGCCCGCAAGCTCGCGCCCGTGCTGGTCGATAAGCGCTTTGAGGCCTTTACCAAAGAAGTCGAGGTTTTTTTCGTTAAAGGGCCGGCTTTGAAACGATCCCCAGAGGACGTTGAAATGCTCATCCAGCACGAAGGTGCCGTCATAGAGGTTATTGATTTTAAAGCCAGTACCCCAGGTGTTGTACAACCAGTCGGTATCGAGCGTGGGACGGTAGGCCTCCCGCACCGCATCGTCCCAGACGGCGTTATCAAGCACCAGAGAGGAGACGCGGTTAACCGATGTCTGAATAGACCCCTGCACGGAAAGCGCCGTGCGGTGTTCATCAATTTCGTTGGTTTTGGTGCTGATAAGATGCAGGGATAGATAGAGCAGTGCGACGATGGAGATGATTAAGCCGATGCCCGCCATGAAGACCAGGGCAAACAACGTTCTCGCATTGGGAATATTGCGCCAGCTTAATGTGCGATACATCAGCCATCCTCTTCATGTTTTGCTTTTCTAAGCGTAATACAGGCAGCGAATTTCGCTGCCTGTAAATCATGGCGAGAGGTCTGTCAGGCGAGTTTTATCATGATCATGCCGGCAAGCAGCAAGATGAGCCCCATCCAGCCCTTGTTGTTTAAGCGCTGGCCGAAGAGTACCCAGCCAGCGGCCAGGGTAGCGGCGATACCAAAACCGCCCCACAGCGCATAGGCCACCGAAAGATCGATCCCTTTTACCGCCTGGGACAGCGCGCTGAACGCCCCCAGAACCGCGGCAATCGACATCAGGCCGTAGAGTTTACGGCGAAAACCATCCGAGAATTTCAGCAGAACGTTCGCCAGGATCTCCAGCACGATGGCGAGCCCCAGCCATGCCGCATGAACCCACTCAAACTGTTGCATGGTTCTGCTCCTTCTGCTGTTTGCCAGGCTTACGGGTACCCGATTTAATCAGCACAATACCCGCAACCAGCGTCGTTAATCCGGCGACCTTCATTGTTGTTAATGTTTCGTCAAATATCAGCACGCTGAACAGCGTAATCAACAAAATACCGATCCCTTCCCACAGTGCATACGCGACGCCCAGCGCAATTTTTTTCACCGCAAACGAGAGGAAAATATAAGAAAGTGAAATCATCACCAGCATCAAAATAAAACCGGTGTTGCCATCGCTGACGCTTGCCCATTTCATAGACAGCGTGCCGGTAATTTCAGCGATGATAGCCAGCGCTAATAGGATCCAGTAAAACATGTTTTTCTCCTGCTTGAGAATATAATCCATCGTGGCTCGCTGCGTGCAGCAAACCAAAAAAATACGAATTGAAATCAGATAGCTAAGCGCTTAGCGCCAGCTCAGGCAGAAGACGTGACTATAGTGCGGTGCGCCAGTGTTGCTCACCAGAAAGCAGGCAGAAAGAAGTGGAGTAGACAGCGGTATTGTTTGAAGAGTACGTCCTGAACATATTGTCCATAAAATTACAATTATCCGCGTTGTTGCTTCTCGTCTTTGCGGATGAAAATTGTCCTCAGTAGTTAAACACACC
Source organism: Enterobacter sp. DNB-S2 (assembly GCF_019443845.1). Classification (NCBI taxonomy): domain Bacteria; kingdom Pseudomonadati; phylum Pseudomonadota; class Gammaproteobacteria; order Enterobacterales; family Enterobacteriaceae; genus Enterobacter; species Enterobacter sp. DNB-S2. Next base: position 2,692,100 of record NZ_CP050520.1, on the reverse strand, counting down.
AGATTTGTACCATAAGCCAGGATTTTACTCAAAGTCTTTGCAATTCTTTACCCATACCGTTTGATTTTGGTTAGTTTATTGCAACGCCTTTCACCTTTATTATAAATATAAAGAAAAATTCGGAGTCACCATGGCTAAACCCATTATTACCCTGAACGGGTTAAAAATTGTCATCATGCTGGGCATGCTGGTGATCATACTGACGGGCGTTCGTTTTGCCGCCGACATTATTGTGCCTTTTATTCTGGCCCTTTTTATCGCGGTGATCCTTAACCCGCTGGTGCAGCGCATGACGCGGCTACGCATCCCGCGCGTGCTGGCGATTACGCTGCTTATCAGCATCATCATTGTAGCGATGGTCTTGCTGGTGGCGTATCTGGGGACCTCGCTCAATGAACTGGCGCGAACGCTGCCGAAGTACCGCTCTTCGCTGGCGATACCGCTGCTGCAGCTGGAACCCTGGCTGCAGCGCGCGGGCATCGAAGTCTCGGTTGAGGAACTCCTGAAATATATCGACCCCAACGCGGCCATGACGATCGTCACCAGCCTGCTGGCGCAGCTTTCCAATGCCATGACCTCCATTTTCCTGCTGTTTTTAACGGTGGTGTTTATGCTGCTGGAGGTGCCGCAGCTGCCGGCAAAGCTGCAGCAGATGATGGTCCGTCCGGTTGAAGGAATGGGAGCGATTCAACGCGCGCTGGACAGCGTCTCCCGCTATCTGGTGCTGAAAACGGCGATTAGCCTGGTCACGGGCGGTGTTGTCTGGGGAATGCTTCTTGCGCTGGACGTTCGCTTTGCGTTTGTCTGGGGGTTACTGGCGTTTGCGCTTAACTACATTCCCAACATCGGCTCCGTGCTGGCGGCGATCCCCCCTATCCTTCAGGTGCTGGTTTTCAGCGGGCTTTATGACGCGCTGATCCTGCTGGCCGGCTATCTGGTCATCAACCTGGTCTTCGGTAATATTCTTGAGCCACGCATGATGGGTCGGGGGCTGGGACTCTCCACGCTGGTGGTCTTTTTGTCCCTGATTTTCTGGGGCTGGCTTCTCGGGCCCGTTGGGATGCTGCTCTCCGTCCCGCTGACCATTATCGTCAAGATTGGTCTGGAACAGACGGCGGGCGGGCAAACTATCGCCGTGCTGCTGAGCGATATGAGCCATAAATAGCGCTGACAGGAGGGACGTATTGCCCCTCCTGTCTTCGCGATAAGCGCCCGGATAGTTACAGATTGAGAATCACGCCACGCGCTATCCCTGCGTGCCAACTACTCGCGCCAGCCCATTGCCGGTGCGACGTGTTTGAGAATGGATTCAATCACGTGCGCATTGTAATCCACACCGAGCTGGTTCGGCACGGTCAGTAATAACGTATCGGCTTCGGCAATCGCGTCGTCCTTTTTCAGCTGTTCGATCAGCTTGTCCGGCTCCGCCGCATAGCTGCGCCCGAAGATGGCGCGCGTTTTCTCATCAAGGTAGCCCACGCTATCGCTGTCGTTGCGGCTGGCACCGAAATACATCCGGTCGCGGTCGTCCATTAGCGCAAAAATGCTGCGGCTGACCGACACCCGCGGCTGGCGCGTATGCCCTGCCTCTTTCCAGGCCTGACGGTACGCGCGGATCTGTTTTGCCTGCTGAATATGGAACGGCTCGCCGGTCTCATCGTCCTTCAGGGTTGAACTTTGCAGGTTCATTCCCAGCTTTGCGGCCCATACGGCCGTCGCATTGGAACCGGCGCCCCACCAGATACGCTCGCGTAGCCCTTCAGAATACGGCTCCAGACGCAGCAGCCCCGGCGGATTCGGGAACATAGGCTGCGGATTGGGTTTGGCAAACCCTTCACCGCGCAGCACCTCAAGCAGCACCTCGGTATGACGGCGCGCCATATCCGATTCGTTTTCCCCTTCCTGCGGGACATAGCCGAAATGGCGCCAGCCATCAATGACCTGCTCCGGCGAACCGCGGCTGATGCCAAGCTGCAAACGACCGCCGGAAATCAGATCCGCCGCGCCCGCGTCTTCGGCCATGTACATCGGGTTTTCATAGCGCATGTCAATTACGCCGGTACCGATTTCGATGGTTTTCGTTTTTGCGCCAATGGCCGCCAGCAGAGGGAATGGCGAGCTAAGCTGTCGGGCAAAGTGGTGCACGCGGAAATAGGCGCCGTCTGCCCCCAGCTCTTCAGCCGCCACGGCTAAATCAATGGACTGCAGCAGCGTGTCTGCCGCCGAGCGCGTGCCGGACTGCGGTGAAGGCGTCCAGTGACCAAAGGATAAAAACCCGATCTTTTTCATAACCATGTGTCCTGAGAATGCTTTGCGTCCTATACACTTTACGCATTACCCGGTAAGAATAAATGCCGTTTATTTAACGGAAAGCATCAAATAAATTGACTGAATTTTTTTCAGGTCCGTCAGGTAAAAAATGGCTGGTTATCGGTTTGATTTAACGTTACTACTCTATGTCAGGATTTTTACACCGGACAGAAAATGAAGAGACGCTATGTTGTTGCGGATGTTTTTACTGACACCCCGTTTCAGGGTAACCCTGTCGCCGTCGTACTCGATGCGGAGGGTATGAGCAAAGCACAAATGCAGCAGGTCGCCGTTGAATTTGGCTACAGCGAAACCACGTTCGTTCTGCCGCCAGACAATCCCTCCAGTACGGCACGCGTGCGAATTTTTACGCCCTCGCGCGAGATCCCCTTCGCCGGGCACCCGAATGTTGGAACTGCGTACGTGCTGGCCTATCACGCCGCGATGAATCATCAGCCCCTGCCTGAAACGCTGCACTTCGAGGAAATAGCCGGTCTGGTGCCAGTACGCCTGCTGCGTGACAACGATACCGTGACTGGCGCAGAACTCCTGGTGCCTGAGGCACTCTCCTGCCGCTCTGAAGTAAGCCCGGAAAGCGTGGCTGCCTGCTTATCCCTGAACGCAGAAGATATCCGTACCGCGGTACATATGCCTGTTGTCGCGTCGGTAGGTCTGCCCTTCCTGATAGCCGAGCTGGCTTCTCGCGAGGCGCTTCGTCGGTGCGTGCCGAATTTACAGGGTTTTCGCGCAACGTTACCGCTGGATGGCGCGGTTTCCCTCTATGCCTATACCCTGGATACGGATCCCGATGAACCTCACGATATGCAGGCCCGCATGTTTACTCCCCGCATGACAGAAGATCCTGCAACAGGTAGCGCGACCGCCGCTACAACGGCGCTGCTGGCGTTGCACCGCAATAAAACGACGCTTAACCTTAACGTCAGTCAGGGCGTTGATATGGGGCGAGCAAGCGTGCTGTTCGCGGGATACGATGCCTCGTCAGGAAAGGCGGTGGTTCGCGTAGGGGGAAAATGTGTGATTACGCTTGAAGGCGCATTTTCACTCTAACGGAGCAATGGCGTTTACCTTTACGGCACCCGATGGGCTATATTGGCACACTATTTTTATCACAGGTAAAACCGGCAATGGCTTTGATCCCCAAAAACTACGCGCGGCTGGAAAGCGGCTATCGCGAAAAAGCATTAAAAATCTATCCCTGGGTCTGCGGACGCTGCTCGCGCGAGTTTGTCTATTCCAATCTGCGTGAACTCACGGTTCATCATATCGATCACGACCATACCAACAACCCGGAAGATGGCAGCAACTGGGAGCTGTTGTGCCTGTTTTGCCACGATCACGAACATTCGAAATACACCGAAGCGGATCAGTACGGCACCACCGTGGTCGCCGGGGAAGACGCGCAAAAAGACGTGGGCGTCGCCACGTTTAACCCGTTTGCCGATTTAAAAGCGATGATGGATAAGAAGAAATAATCCTCTCGTCCCCTCGTGCTTCTCGAATTTAAAATGTCCAGGTGATAGCGGCGGTTGCAGCTCCCTCATTGCGCCGCATCACGATCGGGCTGTTATTCGCACGATCGCCCAGCCAGCTATAGTCCGCGCTCAGCACCGTTCCCCAGTGGGCATCGAACTGATGGCTCCAGGTCAGGCTGGTGTCGACGCCATAGAATCCACCCGGCGCAGCATAGCGGCGATAGCCGGTGCGGCGGCTCTGCTGCTCGCTGACCCCATACCAGGTATTCAGATAACGGCTGTCGCCAAACAGGGCCGCAGACTGAAAGGCGACCGTGTCCTGATTATTTTGTACCGGGATTAGCGTAACGGAAGCCTGATAGCTTGCCCCCTGGCTGTCCGTTAACGGCAGCGTCGCTTTGCCTTCCATACTCAGCCATGGCGCGGCCTGCCAGCCGACGGCAAGGCCGGTATTCAGGGTGGCATCAATGTCCCCCATCCCTTTCAGATTGTTTGCGCCCTCACGCCAGCCAGAATTTTTATCAGCCCTTCCGAAGTCGTAGCCCAGCGTGTGTTCAAAATACCAGCCGCTGTCGTTTTGCAGGTCATATCCCACCCCTTTTTGCGCATCAATAAAGAAAGCGCCTTTACGACCCTGCAGCACCGGAACCACCTGCCACACCTGCTTGTCTGAGCCTGAGTAACGTGGGGCATACTGTCCCCCCAGCCCGACGGTTAAGGAATCGGACACGGAGCCATCATCCGCCTGCGCGCCGGAAGCCACGGCCATCAGAAGCGGGACGGACATATACAGGACTTTTTTTATCGCTATCATACTGCTCTCCATATGGACGCTGGCGCCTCCTGATACGGGGGCGGCCACACAACGTTGGCGCAGTATGATTTGGCTGAATCAATGAATCGTCGGGATAGTGTTAAGAAATGGTCAAGGTGAACGGATGTTGTCCAGAAGAGTGCTGATTATTGAAGATGACGCCGATGCGGCCGGCGTGCTCGAGGCCTATTTACGGCGGGAAAATTACGACGTGACCATTACCGGAGACGGTCATTCCGGACTGGATTTGGCGCAGCGGTGGAAGCCCGACCTCATCCTGCTGGACGTGATGCTGCCGGGGCTTAACGGCACCGAGGTGCTGGCTGGCCTGCGTCGTAAAAGCGATGTGCCGGTGATCATGGTCACGGCCATGGGGGATACTCCGGACCGCATTGGTGCCCTGCGGTACGGTGCGGATGATTACGTTGTGAAGCCTTATCATCCGGGGGAAGTGGTGGCTCGGGTGCAGGCGGTGCTGCGGCGCAGCAGTAAAAAAGAGACGGACGAAGCGATCCTTCGCTGGCAAACGCTCGAGGTGGACGTGGCCGCCATTGTGGCGAGCGTGGATAACGGCGGCGACGCGCCCGTGATGCTCGATCTTACGCCAACGGAATTCTCGCTTCTGGCAACGCTGCTGCGTTCTCCGGCGCACCCGTTCTCCCGCCAGTATTTACTGGAGCACTGTTTGCCGGAAAGCGAGGCGCTGGAGCGCGTGGTGGACACCCATATTTATAACCTGCGTAAAAAACTCGAAGCGGCGGGGATCTCAGGCGTACTGATCAACGTTCGCGGCGTGGGTTACAGGTTCAGACAGCCATGATTAAAAATCAGCACTCCTCTCTGTGGCGCTGGATTTGCGCGCGCATCCTGGCGCTGGCTATCGGCAGCGTGATCGTCATTGCCACCTGCATGTGGCTGCGCTATGCGGTTCAGAACTACTGGATAATGGGCAAAATGCCAGCGGCGGTCCGCCAGGAGTTTCTGACGCTCAGCCAGAACCCGCAGGCCAATCCGGCCCGCTTCCACTCGATTGTGGACACCTGGTGGGGCCTGAGCTATTCCACGCCGTCTATCGCCTCAGCCGACTGGGCCACGGTGGCCCTGCTGGTGCTGGTGATGATCCCGTTTATCGTGGTGATGGGGCTCAAACACGCCCGGCCGCTGGCGCTGCAGTTCAGCCGCCTTCGCGATGCGGCAAAGGATGTCGCCGACGGGGAGTTTGGCCGCCAGGCGGAACTTATCAAGGATGCGCCGGCTGAAATGGTCAGCTTTGCGACCGACTTTAACTCCATGACGGGACAGCTCGCCCGCTATGAAAAAGAGCTCCGCGCCTCGCACGTTGCGATGGCGCACGAGCTGCGCTCGCCCCTGACGGCCGCCATTGGGCGTCTGCAGGGCATGTTAGACGGCGTGTTTGACGCCAGCCCGGCGCAGCTCGGCATGGTGATGAAACAGCTCCAGCACCTCAACCGCCTCACCGATGAGCTTCACCTTCTCTCGCTCGCCGACGCGGGTAACCTCGTGCTGGAGGACCAGCCGTTTTGTCTGGATGAGCTGATTCAGGAGCGGGCTGCCTGGATCATGCCCCAGGCTGACGCGCATCATTTCCGGATAACGCTTCGCAACCCGCGCACCAGCCCCTTCAGAGGCGATGCGTTCCGTCTTGGACAGGTCGTTACCATCCTCATGGAAAATGCGCTACGTTACGGACGCGAGGGCGGCCATCTCGAGGTGGCGCTGCACTACGCCAGCGGGCATTACATCCTCGAATTCACCGATGACGGGCCGGGGGTCTCGCCCCAGTTTTTACCGGAAATGTTTAAACGCTTTAGCCGCGAGGAGCAGTCCCGCGCGCGGCATTCCGGCGGCAGCGGCCTCGGTTTGTCCATCGCCCGGGCGATTTGCGAGGCGCATGGGGGTGAGATTAGCGCGTCATTACCGGAAACCGGCGGCCTCGCCGTGCGCATTTTATTGCCCTGGCATCCGTCCGGTAATGAAAATCTTCACTCTTGATAAAGCCTTGACAGAACATCGAATATTTCTCGACGTAGCGCGCATTTAATAACGCCATTCCCTTTATGGAGCGGCGTTATGTCAGACGAATTTTTTCTCTCCCTCCGCCACTGCCTGCATCATTTGTACGGCGTGGCGCGCACCCTTTCCTGGCTGCATTTTCTTCCCCTGGCCCTGCTTGCGCTGGCGATTTTTCCGCTGACCGGCTGCGGTGATAAACACGAAAATAAGCCCGATCCTGCGCGAGCGGTACGCTACGTCGTCGTTGGCACCGCCCAAACCCTTCCCGCGCTGGAAAGAACCGGTGAGATCCATGCCCGCGATGAAACGACCCTGAGCTTTCGGACCGGGGGCCGGATACTGACGCGCAGCGTTGATATTGGCGACCGGGTCACTGCCGGACAGCTGCTGGCCACGCTTGACAACACGACCGGGCAAAACCAGCTCGACAGCGCGGCGGCCGACTATGAAGGTGCTAAAGCCTCGGCGCAGGTCGCCGCGCTTAACGTCAGTCGAATGCAAAAGCTCATGCCAACGGGCGCGATAGCCCGCACGCAGCTCGACAGCGCCCGTGCGGACTGGCTTGTCGCCCGCGCGCGCTTAAAAAGCAGCGAGGCCGCGTGGCGAAATGCCCGCGAAAGCCTCGGCTGGACGCGCCTGATCGCGCCGCAGGCGGGCGTCATCACCGCCGTGAACGCTTCTGCGGGGCAGGTTGTCAGCGACGGTCAGTCCGTGCTGACGCTGGCAACGAGTGAAGCCCGCGACGTGGCGTTTGATATTGCCACTCCGGATGCGATCCCGCCTCTGGATAAGGCGGAGTTGCGGGTTTCCCTCCTCAGCGACCCGTCGGTGCAGGCGTCTGCCGTGCTGCGGGATATCACGCCGCAGGCCGATCCTCAGACCCGCACCTGGCGCGTCAGGGCCACCCTGCAAAACCCGCCGGCGGCCATGGCGCTGGGCGCTAGCGTTACCGTCACGTTGCCATCGTCAGCCCCGCGCGGCTACACCCTTCCCGCCTCGGCGCTGACCCGCGTCGGCGACAAACCGGCCGTTTTTGTGATTACTCCGCAGTCGCGGGCGCAGCTGCGCGCGGTGGTGCCCGTCGGCTATACGGCCTCCTCCGTCATTATTTCCTCCGGCCTTGAGCCGGGCGACCGGGTGATTACGGCGGGCGTGAGCACATTGCGGTCCGGCGAGCCGGTGGTTGTCGGAGAGGTTCAGCCATGAACACAGGACCGGAAGCCAAATTTAACCTCTCCGCCTGGGCGCTGAAGAACCAGCAGATGGTCAGCTTTTTCATGCTGCTGGTGATTGCGATGGGCGTGTTTTGCTATGAGAAGCTGCCGCGTAACGAAGATCCGGCTTTTACCATTAAAACGGCCGTCGTCTCCGCGCAGTGGCCGGGAGCAACCGTGGCGGATACCACCCGCCTGCTGACCGATACGCTTGAAAAAAAGCTGCAGGAAACACCCTGGCTGGACTATCTCGAAAGTGAAACCCGGGCCGGACGCACCGTTATCCACGTCAACCTCCGTGACGATACGCCCCCGCAGAGCGTGCCGGATATCTGGTATCAGGTTCGCAAAAAAATGCGGGACATCGCGCCGTCCCTGCCCGAAGGGGTGCAGGGCCCTGCCGTGGACGACGAATTTGACGACACGTTCGGCACAATTTACGCCTTTATTCCCGAAGGTTTCACCCTGCGCGAGGTGCGGGATCGCGCAGAAACAATTCGTCGAGAGCTGATGTCCCTGCCGGATATAGGCAAAACCACCCTGCTGGGCGAACAGCAGGAGCAGTGGGTTCTCGCCTTTTCTCCGGCGCGCCTGGCCGGGATGGGGCTCGATATTCAGGCGGTTGCCGACGCCCTTCGGGCGCAAAACGCCGTTGTCCCGGCAGGAACGATGCGTACCGAAAAAGAGAACATGGCGATAAAGGTCAGCGGAGCGCTCACGACCGAAGAGAGCTTACGCGCCGTCACGCTGCACGTGAACAATCGCTATATTCCGCTGACCGACATTGCCACCGTTACCCGGGAAATCGCCGAGCCACCGGCCCCGGCCTACCGGGTGAACGGCAAACCGGCTATCGGGCTGGCGGTGTCGATGGCGCCAACGGGCAACATGCTGCGTTTCGGCGCTGCGCTGAATGCCAGAATGGCGGCCCTCAGCGCCGGGCTGCCGCACGGTATCGAGATGGTGAAAGTTGCCGACCAATCAGCGGTGGTCAGTGACGCGGTAAGCGGGTTTATCCGGGTGCTTATCGAAGCCGTTGTTATCGTGCTGGCGGTTTCATTTGTCTCGCTGGGGTTACGGGCCGGACTGGTGGTGGCGACGGCCATTCCGCTGGTGCTCGCCATGACGTTTGCCGGCATGATGCTCGCCGGTATTGGCCTTCAGCGTATCTCGCTCGGGGCGCTGATCATTGCCCTGGGCCTGCTGGTGGATGACGCCATGATCGCCGTCGAAACGATGGTCTCCCGGCTGGAAGCGGGGGATTCCCGTCGGCACGCGGCCACCCATGCGTTCAAAACGACGGCCTTCCCGATGCTCACCGGTACTCTGGTGATGATTGCCGGCTTTATTCCCGTTGGTTTTGCGGCCTCCAGCGCCGGTGAATACTGCTTTTCCCTGTTTGCGGTGGTGCTCATTGCCCTGCTCTGCTCCTGGGCTGTCGCGATCCTGTTTTCCCCGCTGACGGGCACGTGGCTGCTGCCGGAAAAAGTCAGACATCACGCGGCAGGCCCCGGCAGGATCGCGCGCGGGTACGGACGGCTTTTATGCCTGGCACTGCGCCACCGGCTCGCTACCGTGCTGATTGCGCTTGCCGCGCTGGGGCTGTCAGCGTACGGCACAACGTTTATGCAGGGCGAGTTTTTCCCCGCTTCGGACCGGCCTGAGCTGCTGGTCAGCCTGACGCTTCCGGCCAACGCGTCGCAGCCGGAAACGCTAAGAGAGGTGGAAAAGCTGGAAAAGGCGCTGGCAGGCAACGGCAACATCGATCGCTATTCGACGTACGTCGGGTCGGGCGCCATCCGTTTTTACCTGCCGATGGACGTGCTGCTGGAAAATGAAAATATCGCCCAGATGGTCGTGGTGGCTAAGGATCTTGAGGCGCGGGATCGTCTGCATGCTCGGCTCAACAGGATCCTGGCGACGCAGTTTAGCGACATCATCACGCGCGTGTCGCCCCTCGAGCTGGGGCCGCCCGTCGGCTGGCCCATCAAATACCGGGTGAGCGGGCCAGATTATCTGCAGGTTCGGGCGTTGGCGAACCGTCTCACGGACGCGATTGGCCGGTCTCCGTTCTCACGCGACGTTAACCAGACGGCCGGAGAGCCGGAGAGGGTCATCACCCTTAAGGTGAATCAGACGGCGGCCAGAGCGGCGGGAGTATCGTCAGAAAGCCTCGCCCGCACGCTGAACACCGTCTGGTCCGGCAGCGTTGTTACCTCCATCAGGGATAACGACCGCCTTGTCGACGTGGTGCTGCGGGCCACGGACGATGCACGTCACAGCACCGCCACCCTCTCCTCGCTCACGATTCAGGGGAATGACGGTAAAAAAATTCCGCTCAGCGCCGTCGCGACGCCGGTCTGGGGCGTGGACGGTCCGGTCGTCTGGCGTCGGCAGCGCGTGCCCTTTATCACGGTGCAAACGGATCTTGCCCCGGGGCTGAAGGCTGAAGCGGTATCCGCGGCGCTGCGTCCGGCGGTCGACAAGCTGCGCGCGAGCCTGCCCGCAGGTTACAGCATTGAAGAAGGCGGCGCGGTTGCCGAATCGGACAAGGGGAACAGCTCCGTCTTTACCGTTCTTCCGGTAACGCTGGTCATCATGCTGTTGCTGCTGATGCTTCAGCTGCGGCGTTATTCCCGGATGCTGCTGGCCCTCCTGATGGCCCCGTTTGGCTTGCCGGGGATCGTGCTGGCTATGCTGCCCGGCGGCACGCCGATGGGGTTTGTCGCGCTGCTGGGCGTCATCGCTCTGGCGGGAATGATCGTGCGCAACGCGGTGATACTGATTAGCGAGGTTGACAGCAATCTTGCTCAGGGAATGGCAAACGATGCCGCGATTATGGCGGCCGCGGAGCACCGGGCCAGACCCATCTGTCTGACCGCCTGCGCCGCCATTCTGGGCATGATCCCGATCTCTCATCAGGTCTTCTGGGGGCCAATGGCCTATGCGATTATCGGCGGGCTGCTGGTCGCGACGCTGGTGACGCTGACCGTATTACCCGCGTCGTTTAGCCTGCTGTTACAGTGGGGAGCTCAGCGCAACGCCACAGAAGACGGACTGCGCTGAGGCTCCACCGTTTCCCGGCAGATTACGCGGCGGTCAGCGCAAAACGGTCTTTCAGGACATGGCGGATTTCATCCTCCGCCAGTTTCCGCGTTTCAGTGCCGTTCGCCGTGATGGTTTTCAGCATATCGCCCAGCAAAATCTGGCGTCCCTCCGGGCTGTGTTGCACCACCACCCGCTTCTGCACAAAGATGGCATCCGGGTGCGTGGAGTTAAGGTAGTTGGCCGGAACGAAGTCAATCCATTCCTGAGGGGTGAGATCAAAGCCGTACTGCCGGGCCCACTCTCCCTCAACCTTCGCCTCAAGCAGATACTCGCCCTCCGCGCTGCGGCTCAGTCGGAACGTGTCGAAATCCTGCGTGATATCCACATCAAGCGTGTCCAGCGCCATCGGCGCACGAATGCCGTAGCTGCCGAACCCGAGGTCGCAAAGCCACTGTCGGCTATCTACCTCAGCGACGATCGCCATGTGGGTTTTCGGCCGCCGCGCGGGGTAGAACATCGGGCGCGCCGCCACGAAGCGGTAAGGGATCCCTAACGCCTCCAGCGCCATGGCAAAAAGCCCGTTTACCTCATAGCAGTAGCCGCCGCGCCCCTGCGTTAACACCTTATCGGCGATATCGTCTGGCGCCAGCGAGACAACTTTGCCCGCCTGCACGTCCAGATTTTCAAAGGGAACGGAAAAGAGCTGATGACGCATCAGCGCATGCAGGGTGGCCGTATCGGCAGCCGCCGGTCCGGTATAGTTTATGCGGTTGAAATAGGTGGAAATGTTGAAGTTATCGCTGTGCATAATGCCTCCTTGTCCTGAACATGCCGGACACTATAGATGGCGCGCATCAATGGCTGTATAGTCAGTTTTATCGAAAATTAGCCTGAACAGTTACCCATGTCTGCCCCGTCCCAGTCCGCTCCTCACTATCGCCGTATTGCGGATATGCTGCGTCTTACCATTACGTCCGGCGCGCTGCGCGCCGGTGACAGGATGATCTCCGCGCGCAAACTGGCCGAACGCGAGCGCGTTAGCCTTCCGACGGCGCTGGAGGCCCTTCGCTGCCTTGAGGCTGAAGGGCTGATCGTTGCGCGCCCGCGTTCAGGCTATTACATCCGCCAGACCAGCCAGCCTGCGCGCGCGGAGCCCGTGCGCTCCACGCCGGGCCCGGTCCCCGTCACCCTGTCCGCCGTGGCCCGGTCGCTGTTCAGCAGTGCAGAAGCCCGGCTGATCCCGCTGGGCGCCGCCCTGCCCGATCCCGCGTGGCTGCCGGGAGATGCCCTGCAGCGGGCGTTGCACTCTGCGGGCCGTCGTCTGGACGCGCATGGACAGAGCTACAGCCTGCCTCCGGGAAGGCGGGATTTGCGAAGCAAGATTGCCGCGCGCTCTGCCCAGTGGGGAGCCCGGTTCGGCGCGGACGATCTCATTATTACCGCAGGCGCGACGCAGGCGCTGCGCCTGGCCCTTCGGGCCGTGTGCCAGCCGGGTGACGTCGTGGCGATTGAGCAGCCAGCCTACTTTGGCACGCTCCTGCTGCTGGAGGATTTAGGCCTGAAGGCCTTAGCGATCCCCACCGACCCTGTGGAAGGCCTGCTGCTGGAACCGCTGGCGGACGCTATTCGCTGCCACCACCCCGCGGCCGTTCTGGCCTCGCCCACGGTGCAAAACCCGCTGGGTGCCAGCATGCCCGTCGCGCGCAAGCAGGAACTGGTTGCCCTGCTTGAAGAGGCGGGTATTCCCTTGATTGAGGACGATGTTTACGGTGATCTGGTCGGCGAGGGGCAACGCCCTCCGGCCTGCAAGGCGTTCGACCAGAGCGGGAATGTGATCTACTGCAGTTCCCTGTCCAAAACGCTTGCGCCCGGATGGCGAATCGGCTGGATCGCCGCCGGACGTTACTCCCCGCAGGTCTTACAGGCCCGCATGGCCGGAGAATGGGCTGGCGCCCCGCTGCTGGAAGCGGCGACGAGCGACGTTCTGGCGAGCGGCGACTACGATCGCCATCTGCGGCGGCTGAAGCGCCGGATCGCAGAGGGCGTTCGCGCCGTCGTGGCGCAGGTCAAGGCGAGCTTTCCGCCCGGTACGCGCGTTAACGTGCCCGCTGCCGGTTTCCTGCTGTGGGTTGAACTGCCTCAGCGGGTCAACGCGCTGGAGGTGCATCGTCGCGCGCTGGCGCTGGGCATTGGCGTCAGCCCTGGCCCCCTGTTTTCCCCTGCAGCCGAGTTAACGCACTTTCTGCGGCTGAACTGCGCAAACGAACCCACGCCCCGCCTGCTGAACGCCGTGGAACAGATTGGCGCGCTGTGTCACGAGCTGGCCGCTTTCACACCAGACTCTCCAGCCACTCGGTAAAGACCCGCACCTTGCGGGAGAGGTGGCGGTGTGGGTAGAGCAGTGACAGCTTGCGGTCCGGCGAACGATAGTCCGGCAGGACTTCAACCAGAAGACCGCGGTCAATGTAAGGCTGGAGAAAGAGATTCATCCCCTGCATTAACCCCAGCCCGGCCAGACCTGCCGCGATGTAAGCTTCGGAGTTATCCACGACAAGCTTACCGGGCAGGGTAATTTCCGCGATGCCTTCTGGCGTGGTAAACGTCCACGGATGAATTTGTCTGCTGCGGTTATTAATCCAGTTGATGGCCTGATGTTTGCGTAAATCATCCGGCGTTTCTGGCGTACCGTGCTTTGCCAGCCAGGCCGGGCTGGCGCAGGTCGTGATTTTGATGTTCCCGATTTTACGCGCGATGTAGTCACCGTCCTCCAGCTCTCCCACGCGCAGCACGCAGTCCAGGCCATCCCGCAGCATATCCCGACGGCGGTCAGAGCTGCTCAGAATGATGTCGATCTCAGGATGCTGACGATAAAAATCAGGCAGATTAGGTATCACCCGCAGCGTGGCAAAAGAGACCGGCATATCCACACGCAGCTGGCCGTGTATTGCCCGGTCCGTACCAAACGACTCCAGCAATTCGTCCGCCTGCGCCAGCAGGGGTTTACTCCGGCGATAAAAGGCTTCCCCATCCGGGGTCAGGCTAATCCGACGCGTTGTGCGCTGCAGTAGCCGCGTGCCGCTGTGCTGCTCCAGAAGCTGTAACGCTTTGGTGACTGCCGGACGATGGATCTGCAGATTCTCCGCCGCCTGGCTAAGACTGCCTGACTCGACAATTTCAATAAAAATTCGAATAGATTCAAAGAGGTTTATTTGCATAAGGAATGCTTTTGCCGCGAGCAGAATAATATTATTGTTATTACTTTTATAACAGTGATGAATCTTTTTGGCTATTTTTCCTAACAATCCTGCGCCCTACACTCTTCCCCATTCAAACGTAAGGGAGAGTCTGCTATGAAAAATAACCGTATTTGTCAGATCCTGAGCATCGAAAAACCTGTTATTCAGGGCCCGTTATCCTGGCTCACGGATGCCCGTTTAGTTGCTGCGGTCAGCAATGCCGGAGGGCTCGGCGTGCTGGGGCCCAATGCCGGTTTAACCGCCGACACCGCGGTCTCCACGCCGGAAGAAACCGCCGAAAAAATGCGCGAAGAAATTCGTAAAACCAAACGGCTGACCGAGAAACCCTTTGGCGTGAACCTGATCCCCACGGCCGTTAATGACGTATGGACAGGGCCTATTCTTCAGGTGGTGAAAGACGAAGGCGTCAGGGCCGTGGTGTATACGGGCTACGGGGAAGGCAGCATTATTCCCGCGCTGTTCCGCGAGTTAAAAGAGGCGGGTATCGCTATTATCTACCGCGATATCAACCCAACGCCTGAGAACACCCGCCTCGCAGAAGAAATGGGGGCTGACATTATCGTCGCCACCGGTTTTGATGAGGGCGGGACGTTACCCGCTACGGTGCTTGGCACCTTTTCCATCGTGCCGCTGATTGCCGATGCCGTGAAGCACATCCCGGTGATGGCCGCGGGCGGCATTACCGACAATCGCTCCGCCAGAGCGGCCCATGCATTGGGTGCGGAAGGCGTGTTTGCCGGGTCGGTCTTTATCAGCACGGAAGAAAGCCGCGTGCCGCAGGGGGTCAAAGAGAAAATCGTTGCCGCCAACGGTCTCGATTTGCTGCTTTTCCGCACCGTGCCCCATTACTACCGCGCTCTTCCCGGCAAGCTGGCGGAAAAACTGGCGGCGATGGATAAAGCTGGCGCAAGCAACGACGCGCTGGGCAAGGCGATGGGAGGATTACGGGGCCTGCGCCTGGGCATGCTGGAAGATAATACCGATGAAGGCTATATCGCGCTCGGCACGGGGATTGGGAACATCCGCAGCGTGAAAAGCGTGGCCGAGGTTGTGAATGCGTTAACGGTTGAGTAAGCACCCGGCGTCCTGGCCTGCCCCAGGACGCCCGGCTCATCAGGGAATAATCCGCGCGGCTCTCAGCTGCGCGAACAGGCTGAAAAACATCTCATCGGTCGCCTGCATTTGCGTGAAGCCCGCCCTGCGCAGCTTGCTCCCGTCACCAAACATGTCGTAATTCCAGCCAAAGACAAAATCGGCAAAATGCCCGTCGCTCAGCTGCAAAATATCCGCTTCCACCAGCCGTTCTTCGGCAAGCTCGCGCCATACGCCGCGATAGTCGTTAAACAGCTGATGAAATGACAGACTCACCGGCGGCGCAGAGTCCAGTTCAAACCAGCGTGCGATGCGCGGCCACAGCTCGCTCCAGCGCCAGATATCGCCATTGTTCACGTTGAACGCCTGATTCTGTGCCGCAGGTGACGCGGCGGCCCACACCGTGGCCTCGGCCAGCAGCCCGGCGTCGGTATGGTCGACGATGCTGTGCCAGGCCTGTTCCGAACCGGGGAAGCGCAGCGGTAAACCCTGCGCCCTGCACAGGGAGGCGTACAGGGCGATGCTCAGCGCAAGGTTCATGGCATTGCCCGGTACCGGGCTCCCCACCACGCCCGGCCTGATGGCATTCCAGTGCCAGTCTTTCCCCCGCTGAAACTGGCTGAGCCACGCGAGCTGCGCGGCGTTAAATTCGGCACCCGGCACGCCGGGATCGCTTTCCCGCGCCGGGGTTTTAAACGGCCCCAGATGCGCACCATAGACTTTGTACCCCTGCATCAGGCTGACCGTCTGCAAAGGTGCCGTTTTTTCGAGGGTGCTGACCAGATTGCGCAGCATGGTGACGTTCGGCTCAACCATGTCCGTCCAGTTCGCCGCGTTCGCCCAGGCGCTGTAAAAGATGTGGGTAACACCGTTCAGGGCGTGCAGCGCCCTTGCGGTGTCCTGCGCATCCAGTAAATCGACGTTCACCATGGGAATGCCGTCCGGATGGGTTACCTCGCGGCGACTGAGGCCGATTACCTCCCACTGATGGTGCAGAAGCGTGCTGACCAGCTGTCTGCCGACAATGCCGCTGGCGCCCGCGACCAGGGCGACGTTGTGTTGCTGCATCTTATTCATGGTGTTTCTCCGGAAAGGGTGACAGACGCAGTGTGATCTATTATTTTTTCTGGAGATATCCCCTGAAACCGATGGCACTTATAAGCAGAATCATTAAATGAATAATAAGCTCACCGCCATTTCCACCTTTCTACGCGTCGCTGAAGCCGGCTCGTTTTCGGCGGCCGCCCGTCAGACCGGGATTAAGCAGTCCGCCGTCAGTCAACAGATCGCGGCACTTGAGGATGAGCTTGGCGTGGTGCTGCTGCACCGTACGACGCGTACGATGAAGCTGACCGAACAGGGTGAACGTTACCGGCGTGATATGCAGCTTGTGCTGGACGCCATGGGGGAAGCGGAGAGGCGTTTACATCCTGCCGACCATCGCGTTCAGGGACGCGTCCATGTCCAGTTGCCGAGCGGCCTGGGGCAGATCATTTTGCCGCATCTGCTGGCGCTGCAGCACCTGCATCCCGAACTGCAGCTGATGCTTTCCCTGGATGACCGCCTTGCCGATCTGGTAACGGAGGGCGTGGATGTCGCGATACGGCTGAGCAGTGAGCCTCCGCAGGCGCACGCGGCTCGCGTGCTGGCGCGTATTGAAGCCGCGCTGTTTGCCGCTCCCGGTTTTCAGGCGGTACACGCCGTCAGCGAGCTGACCACGCTGCCACACGTACGGTTCAGCGGTGTTCCGCTGGATGCCCCTCTGCGCCTGATTTCCGACGAGGAAACGGTCGAGGTCAACGTGGATACCGTTTTCCGTGCTAACACCAGCGACGCGCTGCTGCAGGCGCTGGAGTCCGGCATCGGTATCGGCGGCATGCAGCGACCGCTCGTGGCCAGGGCGCTGCAGGCGGGCACGCTGGTACCGGTGCTGCCCCACTGGCGGTTACCCGATCGCTTCCTCTATGCCGTCTACCCTGACGCCCGCTTTATTCCGCAGCGCGTCAGAAAGGTCGTCAGCGTGATCGAGCAGTTACTGCCTGAAATAATAAAGAAAAAATGATTGTTTCCGCCGTAAATGACGTGCATTTTTTAACCACCAGGAATAGAGTGTTTTTACCGTATCCTCCTCTTTCTGGAGCACTTATGCCGGATTACTGTTTTTTCCAAAAAGGCCCGAACCTCATTGCGATCGAGAGCGCAAACACCGATGCGGCCGCTCAGCTCATCGCTCAGGGGTTTGAAAAACAGTTTGAGGAGATTGGCGCCGCGGATGAAAAAGAGGCGCTTACTCGGCTTGCCGATATCCGTAAAAATAATGAGATCGATCGCCATAACTTCCTGGCCGGTGCGGGCCAAATGCCGTGGATTGGCGTGCTGACGGCTGCGGCAACCTGGTTGACGCAAAAGAAATAACTTAACTATCCTCTACCTCGCCACCGGCAAATCGGCGTACCGCGTCGTATAGGCCGGTGACAGCATCTCACGCTTCATCGCCCAGGATTTCTCAATACCCTGCCCGGCAAACCATATCTTCCCTTTGCCGGAATGATTCAGGCTGTCCATCATCTCCATCAGCGCCGCGCTGTTGGCGCGCAGGCGATTATCGTCAAACAAATTAAGCTGGGCGACGCCGCTGCTGAAAAAGTCCGCAAGCATGACCCCGGCTTTCATATAGCGATAGCCGTCGAGCCATATACGCCCCAGCGCCTCCGTGGCGGCGCGGATGATATCCCGTGAGTCATTGGTAGGCGTCATCAGGGTGACGGAAGCCTGATTGCCGTAATAAATTTCGTTGTCCGCGTGCGGGCTGGTGCGCACAAATACGCTGATAAAACGACAGTATTGATGCTCGCCGCGCAGTTTTTCCGCAGCGCGTTCCGCGTAGGCGCAAATGGCCTGGTGCATCTCTTCATATTGGGTAATACGGTGTCCAAACGAACGGCTACAGATGATTTGCTGCTTGGTGGGGGTGAACTCCTCCAGATCAAGACAGGGCTCACCGCGCAGCTCGCGGGCCGTCCGTTCCAGTACCACGTTGAAATGTTTGCGGATGACCCAGGACGACGCTTCCGCCAGCTCCAGCGCCGTGGTGATCCCCATCGCGTTCAGTTTTTTCGTGATGCGCCGCCCTACCCCCCACACCTCCTCTACCGGAACCTTTGCCAGCAGCTTACGCTGCCGCTCGCGGCCTGAGAGATCGACCACGCCGCCCGTGCTGGCCCAGCGTTTCGCCGCATAGTTGGCCAGCTTCGCCAGCGTTTTGGTCGGAGCAATACCGACGCCAACGGTTAAGCCAGTATTTTTAAAGACCTGCGTGCGCATCTGGTGACCGAACGCTTCCAGCGACAGGCAGTGGCTGACTCCTGAAACGTTCACGAACGCCTCATCAATTGAGTAAATCTCGATTGCCGGGGCGAGATCGGTCAGCGTCTGCATGACCCGACTGCTGAGATCGGCATACAGCGCATAGTTCGAGCTAAAGACGTAAACTTTTGACGGATATAGCTTTTCTTTGAATTTAAAATACGGCTCACCCATTTTTATGCCGAACTGCTTTGCCTCCCGCGACAGCGAAATAATGCAGCCGTCGTTATTGGACACCACCACGATGGGTTTCCCCTGCAGATCGGGGCGGAAGACCCGCTCGCAGGAGGCGTAAAAGCTATTCACATCAACCAGCGCGAACATGTTTATGCGTTTTGAGGGTGTGGGTGACGACGCCGAAGATCTGCAGCTCCTCTTCGGACTGAAAGGTAATCGGCTGATAGCGGGCATTATGCGGCAGAAGTCTCAGAACCGGACGGGTCTGTAGCTCTTTCACCGTAAACTCACCGGCGACCGACGCCACGACGATATCCCCGTGTTCGGCATTTAACGAACGATCGACCACCAGCAGATCGCCGTCGCCGATCCCCGCCCCAATCATGGAGTCTCCACTCACCTTGATAAAATAGGTCGCACTGGGGTGTCTGACTGCCAGCCGGTTAAGATCGAGACGATCCTCCACATAATCCTGCGCCGGGCTGGGAAAACCACAGGCCACGCGTTCTAAAAACAAAGGTAATTCAATGATTTGTTTTGGGTGATAAGAAAAGAGAGTGTCCATAATGTCTTTCTCGCCAGATACTGTATATAAACACAGTATTACGGATTATGGACAAGGATCAAGGTCATTTCCAAAGGCGAACCCAAACGCGTTGAAGTTTGAGCGGTTTTAATTTAGCAACATTGCCCGCCGTTAACAGGCCTGACAGCATAAGTCATATAAAAGTCATCTAATTTATGACTTATAAAAAATAACATCACTATGCAATAACTACATGTTGACTTTAAAGTCAGATAAAAGCATATTTTACGGCACGAATTAACAAGACTTACTGGAGAATATTTTCCATGCCAGCCCGTGACTATCCAGACAAGCGTGTTGCACGCGGTCTGGCAAAGGAGGCCGATCTCAGGATGTTGAGCGCCCGCATCGATCCCGATCTGATGGAGTACATCAGAACCACCGCCTTTGAGACGCGTAAGAGCAAGCAGGAGATTGTGGCGGAAGCGTTAGCGCTTCACAGGCAGAAAAGTCAGACAGGAGCCTAAGCGCGCAAAGCCGGAAGCACCCTCCAGGCTTTGCGCGCGTCACTTTTAATCCCTCAGCGAATTCAGCGTTTCCAGTGCTTCAGGCGGCAAACGCAGCTCCCCCGCCGCGAGGTTTTGCCGCAGATGCGCTACGGAAGAGGTGCCCGGGATCAGCAGAATATTCGGGGAACGCTGCAGCAGCCATGCCAGCGCAACCTGCATTGGCGTGGCGCCCAGTGAATCCGCGACGGCCTTCAGCCCGGAAGATTGCAGTGGCGTAAAGCCTCCCAATGGGAAGAACGGCACATACGCGATCCCCTGCTGCGCCAGCAGATCCACCAGCGCGTCGTCACCCCGGTTAACAATGTTGTACATGTTCTGCACGCACACCACCGGGACCATTTTCTGGGCTTCCGCAACCTGGGTGGCCGTGACGTTGCTCAGCCCAATATGACGCACCAGCCCCTGCTGCTGTAATTCGGCCAGGGTGGAGAGCGGTTCAGCAATTGACCCTTCCGCCGGCCCGTGCGCGCTAAACATGATCCTGAGATTCACCACGTCCAGCACGTCCAGCTGCAGATTACGCAGGTTGTCATGCACCGCCTGAGTCAGTTCCTGCGCGGAAAAGGCCGGCAGCCAGGCACCTTTGTCGTTGCGACGGGCGCCAATCTTGGTGACGAGCGTCAGATCGTCCCGATAAGGGTGAAGCGCCTCGCGGATCAGCTGGTTAGTGACATGAGGACCATAAAAATCACTGGTATCAATGTGGTTCACCCCCGCCGCCACCGCTTCGCGCAGCACGTCCAGCGCGGCCTGCTTATCCTTCGGTGGACCAAAGACGCCCGGCCCGGCGAGCTGCATCGCACCGTAGCCCAGTCGTTTTACCGTCCGCGTCCCGAGCGCGTACGTCCCGCTTTTATCAATGCTGCTCATGTTAACCTTCCTCATAAAAATGATCCGGATTTACAACAGGTTCCTCACCGGAGCCCTTAGTTAAGCGCGAGTTAAATTAAAGTTTAAATTCTATACGACGATAGTATTGGTGTACCTCTGCATCCTTTCTAACGGACGACCGCTATGCTGAAAAATTTGCACGTGATTACCGGTATTATCTTTGCCCTCACCATATTCTGTCTGTTGCAAGTTGTCACGGGAGGGTTGTTCTACTCTGCCGTCAGCAACGATCGCCATAACTTCCAGAATTCCGGCGTGCTCAATGCCCAGCAGGAAAGCCTGAGCGACAGCGTGAACACGCTGGTGAAAACGCGCGTCACCGTCACCCGGGTGGCGATCCGCTACCTGAAAAACCAGCGCGATCCGGCTTCCCTTGCGGCGATCAATAAACTGCTTGGCACCGCAGCCGACTCGCTGGCAAAAGCCGAAGCCTATAACAAAGAGTGGCAGAAGCTGCCGCAGGTTAACGGCCAGGAGGCGGCATTAACCGACGAGATGCAGAAGTCCTGGAACCAGATGCACGAAGTGATGCGCTTATCGATTGAGTATCTGCGTGCCGACAACTACCAGGCCTATGGCGATCTGGATGCCCAGCAGGCGCAGGACGAGATGGAAGCGGTCTATAACCGCTGGCGCGCCGAAAACAACACCCTGCTGAAGGCCGCAACCGAAGAGAACCAGAGCAGCTTCACGCAGATGCAGTGGACGCTGGCGGCGATTCTGCTGGCCGTTATCGCGGTTCTGGTGGTCATCTGGCAGGGTTTACAGCACCTGCTGTTAAAACCCCTCCACTCCATTATGAACCATATTCGCGCCATTGCAGGGGGGGACCTGACGCAAGAGATCGCTATCTCCGGTCGCAACGAGATGGGCCAGCTGGCCGCGGGCCTGCATGAGATGCAGCAGTCGCTGGTGACCACCGTCAGCGCCGTACGGGGAAGTACGGATTCCATCTACACCGGCGCAGGCGAAATTGCCGCGGGAAGCAACGATCTTTCCGCCCGCACCGAGCAGCAGGCCGCCTCGCTCGAAGAGACCGCCGCCAGCATGGAAGAGCTGACCGCGACGGTTAAGCAGAACTCCGATAACGCCCGTCAGGCCACGCTGCTGGCGAAAAACGCTTCTGAAACGGCCGCGCGCGGCGGTCACGTCGTGGATAACGTGGTTCGCACCATGAACGAAATCGCCGACAGTTCGCAGCAAATTGCGCATATTACCGGCGTGATCGACAGCATCGCGTTCCAGACCAACATTCTGGCGCTTAACGCCGCGGTGGAAGCGGCACGCGCCGGGGAACAGGGCCGTGGTTTTGCGGTTGTTGCAGGTGAAGTCCGTACGCTGGCGAGCCGCAGCGCGCAGGCGGCGAAAGAGATCAAAGGGCTTATCGAGAACTCCGTCAGCCGGGTGAATACCGGTTCTGAGCAGGTTAGCGAGGCTGGCACCACCATGAAGGAAATTGTCGCCGCCGTCACCCGCGTGACCGATATCATGGGTGAGATTTCATCAGCCTCTGACGAGCAGAGCCGCGGTATTGAGCAGGTGAGTCTGGCCGTTTCGCAGATGGACAGCGTGACGCAGCAAAACGCCGCGCTGGTGCAGGAGTCCGCCACGGCGGCTGCGGCACTGGAAGATCAGTCCGAGCAGCTGCGCCAGGCGGTAGCCGCGTTTCGTCTGAACGGCAAAGAAAAAGCGGTCGCCCCGCGCCCGGCCAGTCTGAAAACGCCACAGCTGCTGCGTCCGGCAACGACAACCGCCGCCACCGACAGCAACTGGGAAACGTTCTGAGTCTCAGGCGGGCGAGGAGATCGCCCGCTAGCGGCTGCGCTTGGCGTGCCGCTCCCAGTTATCCCGTTTTGCCTCATCTGATTTTCGCAGTGAAACATAACATGCCCCGCTGCCGCCGTGATGCGGCAACGCCACGCAGAAGGCCTGCACTTCCTCGAACTCCGTTAACCAGCGCGCCAGATAGCTGCGCACCACGTTGGGATGCGAGTTCTGCTCGCGCCCTTTCCCGTGAATGATGATCAGATTGCGTAACCCGTCGCGTCCGGCCTGGCGAATAAAAGAATAGAGCATCTGACGGCAGCGTTCGGCGGGCTGACGCAGGAGGTTTAAGCTGGCCTGGCGGGCATATTTCCCCGAGCGCAGCTTATCGATAACGCCCTGCTGTACCCCTTCGCGCTGGAACGCCAGCGGTTCTTCCAGGGGAAGCATGTCAAGAAAATCCAGCGTCAGGAAGTTATCCAGCTGTTCGCTATCCACCTCCTCGCGCGTCCGCGTATTGCGGCTGGGCTGCCAGTGAATATCCGCGCAGCGCTTCAGGGGCTGGACATCTTCCATGGCGTCAAGAAAAAATGATTTGTCGTCAGGGTTCATGGACATCCTCCGGCTGCATCTGAGGACTGTACTATACCTGCGCCAGGGACCGGCCTCAATCACCGTTACGGGGCAATGCGCGGCAATAATATTAACCTGATGAATATATATAGTAATTATTAAATAGATTTAAATCAGACTTAACTAAAATTTCAGCAAAGGTAAAATACGTGATTTATGTTAAAATTTCGTGAAATCAATCACTCGCCCGCCTTTCATTTTTCAGAAAAGGTGTTATACCTAAATATACCTGCCTCATGGAAATAATACCCAGGATTGGCGAAAGGACGCACTGCTGTGTGTACTATAGGGTCTGTCTGATGTCGGGCAGATCCTGTTTTTTTTATCTGTATTTCACGCGACGATTATTTTTCTCGCTTCCCTTCTGAACTGCGTAATTAATGACTCAGCAAGGGGCGTCTGACGTGAATCACGGCGCTGAATTAAATAATAGGCCGCTTTAGGGAGCGACTCGACAACCGGCAGCATGACCAGACGGTGCGCCAGCAGCGGGTCACAGCCTAGCTCCTGCGGTAATATGCTTAAAAAATCACTTTGCGCGACCAGGCTAATACAGGAAGAAAATGTTTCGCAAACCACACCAATTCGCGGTATTTGCGAACGATCGCTAAATACCTCCTCTAATTGCTTATAATAACTTCCCCGCGGCGTCGGCATTGTCCAGTTATAATGCAGAAGTTCATTAATTGACGTTGCCCCCATTGCCGGGTGACCTTCCCGACAAAATACCGCAAACGGTTTTTCGAAGAGCTTTTCAAACGTAAATTCCTGGTCGTAAGGCCCCTGATAATAGGTGTTGATGGTGAAGTCCAGTTCGCCCTGGCGTAATTCATTGATCATCGACACCAGCTGCCCTTCCATAATCCGCACCTTGACCTGCGGATGCTGCGCATGAAAGCGGGTGATAACGGCGGGCATCAGCGTGCGTGAAACGCTGGCCCCCATCCCGATGTTGATCTGCCCGGCCAGCTCCCCCTGCCGTTGACGGATGTCATCCTGCGCCGCGCGCAGCTCTTCCAGAATCAACCTGGCGCGCTGGTAAAAACCCTCACCGCATTCGGTCAACGCGACGCCTTTACTCCTGCGCACGAAAAGCTGCGCCGCCATGCCCTCCTCCAGCTCTTTGATGGATTTGGTCAGCGCCGGCTGGGAAAGATTCAGCGTCCTGCTGGCACCGCGAATGCTGCCCTGACGCGCTACCTCAACAAACGCCCGGATTTGATGAAATTTAATCTGGAATGTCATAGCCCGACCGATAACCGTTGTTTATCAGAGTAAAGAAACTGTCATCTACTTTAATGGAAAGGGATGTGCGAGGGTAATTCCTGAACGGTTAAAACTGTGAAAAATCGGTTAGTGATAAGTAAAAACTATCACAGCGTGAAGCAGTTCACATATTTTAATGATGACAGGAACAGATATGGACACACTGGCGCAGTACATCCAGACACTATCCCCGCAGATGAGCGCATGGCGTCGCGATTTTCACCATTTTGCGGAATCCGGCTGGGTAGAGTTTCGAACGGCCGCGAAAGTCGCGGAAATCCTCGACTCGCTGGGCTACGAACTGGCGATGGGCCGCGACGTCGTCGATGCCGAAAGCCGGATGGGGCTGCCCGATGCCGCTACCCTGGCGCAGGAGTTTGCCCGCGCGCGGGCGCAGGGCGCGCCTGAGAAATGGCTGGCGCCGTTTGAAGGCGGGTTTACCGGCATTGTGGCGACCCTCAATACCGGCCGCCCTGGACCGACCCTGGCGTTTCGCGTCGACATGGATGCCCTTGATTTAAGCGAAGCGCTGGATGAAGGCCATCGCCCGTTCCGCGACGGGTTTGCCTCCTGCAACGCGGGCATGATGCACGCCTGCGCGCACGACGGCCACACCGCTATTGGTCTGGGGCTGGCGCAGGTGCTTAAGCAGAATGGCGCGCAGCTCAACGGCACCATCAAGCTGATCTTCCAGCCAGCCGAAGAAGGCACCCGCGGCGCGCGCGCCATGGTTGCCGCCGGCGCGCTGGACGACGTGGACTATTTCACGGCTATTCATATTGGTACCGGCGTCCCTGCCGGAACGGTGATTTGCGGCAGCGATAACTTTATGGCCACCACCAAGTTCGACGTGAACTTTACCGGCGTTGCCGCACACGCGGGCGGTAAGCCGGAGGACGGACGTAACGCCCTGCTCGCCGCCGCGCAGGCCGCCCTCGCCCTGCACAGCATCGCCCCGCACAGCGACGGCGCCTCCCGGGTGAACGTCGGGGTGATGCAGGCGGGCAGCGGACGCAACGTGGTGCCCGCCAATGCCCTGATAAAGGTTGAAACCCGCGGCGAAACCGAAGCGATTAATCAGTACGTCTTTGAACGCGCGCAGGCGGTCATTACCGGCGCAGCGGCGCTCTACGGCGTGCGCGCCGAAATGCGCCTGATGGGTGCCGCGACGTCCAGCGCGCCGACACCGGCGTGGGTGGATTACCTGCGCGAACAGGCGAGCCAGGTTTCCGGGGTTATTCACGCCATCGACAAGGTGAAAGCGCCAGCGGGTTCCGAAGACGCCACGCTGATGATGGCCCGCGTGCAGGAGAACGGCGGCATGGCGTCCTATATGGTGTTCGGCACGGATTTGAGCGCCGGACATCACAACGAAAAATTCGACTTCGATGAGCAGGTCATGGCGATTGCCATTGAAACGCTGGCGCGAACTGCGCTCAATTTCCCGTGGACGCGAGGTGTGTAATGCAGGAGTACTACGCTTTTATTGCCGATGCGATCGACACGCGATGTCGGACGTTAACCGATATTGCCGATGCGATTTGGGATCGTCCTGAAACCCGCTTTGAAGAGTTCTGGTCCGCCGAGCGGCTCGCCAGCGAGCTTGAGGCCGAGGGCTTCACGCTGACGCGCGAGGCCGGCGGTATTCCAAATGCCTTTATCGCCAGCTTCGGCAGCGGGAAACCGGTCATCGCCCTGCTGGGCGAATACGACGCGCTGGCCGGGCTAAGCCAGCAGGCGCACTGCGCGACGGCGCAATCCGACACGCCGGGAGCCAACGGCCACGGCTGCGGGCATAACCTCTTAGGCACCGCGGCGCTTGCGGGCGCGGTGGCGGTGAAAAGCTGGCTGGAGCAGCACGGCGGCAGCGGAACGGTGCGTTTTTATGGCTGTCCCGGCGAGGAAGGTGGCTCCGGGAAAACCTTTATGGTGCGCGAAGGCCTGTTTGATGACGTCGATGCCGCCGTCACCTGGCACCCGGAAGCCTTCGCCGGGATGTTTAACGTCAGCACGCTGGCGAATATTCAGGCCGCCTGGCGTTTTCACGGCGTGGCGGCACACGCGGCCAACTCCCCCCATCTGGGACGCAGCGCGCTTGACGCCGTGACGCTGATGACCACCGGCACAAACTTCCTCAACGAACACATCATTGAGAAAGCGCGCGTCCATTACGCCATCACCGACACCGGCGGGATTTCGCCCAACGTGGTGCAGGCGCAGGCGGAGGTGCTGTACCTGATCCGCGCCCCGGAGATGGCCGATGCGCAGCAGATCTACGAACGCATCGAAAAAATCGCCCAGGGCGCGGCGATGATGACCGAAACCACCGTCGAGTGCCGCTTTGATAAAGCCTGCTCCAGCTACCTGCCGAACCGCACGCTTGAAGCGGCGATGTATCGCGCGTTGCAGCACTACGGCACGCCGCTCTGGACGGAGGAGGAACGCGCCTTCGCCCGCGAGATCCGCGCCACCCTGACGCCCAACGATCTGCAAAACAGCCTGAAAAATATTGCCGCGACGGGCGGTGACGCGGGTAAAGCCTTTGCCCGGCGCCATCAGGAGACGCTGCTGGTGGATGAAGTCGCGCCCTATGCCATCACCGACAACGTGCTGGCGGGTTCAACCGACGTGGGCGACGTCAGCTGGAAAATGCCGGTCGCCCAGTGCTTCAGCCCTTGCTTTACCGTCGGCACGCCGCTGCACACCTGGCAGCTGGTGGCGCAGGGCCGTACCTCCATTGCCCACAAAGGCATGCTGCTGGCCGGAAAAGTGATGGGCGCAACCGCGCTCAATCTGCTGCAGGACGCGGCGCTGCTGAAAAAATGCCGTGAAGAGTTCGAACAACAAATACAAGAAAAACCGTACGTGTGTCCGATCCCACAGGGCGTGACACCGTCACCTTTAAAATAAAAAAACACAACACAACAACACAACACTCCCGAGGAACGCCCATGAGTATGTCATCCATACCTTCGCATTCCCCATCCGGTAAGCTCTATGGCTGGGTTGAAAGGATCGGCAATAAAGTGCCGCACCCTTTCCTGCTGTTTATCTATCTGATTGTGATTTTAATGGTCGCCACCGCCGTGCTCTCCGCCTTTGACGTGAGCGTGCGCAGCCCGGCTGACGGCAGCCTGGTGGCGGTGAAAAACCTGCTCAGCGTTGACGGGCTGCACTGGTTTTTACCCAACGTCATCAAAAACTTCAGCGGCTTCGCCCCGCTGGGCGCCATTCTGGCGCTGGTTTTGGGCGCCGGGCTGGCTGAACGCGTGGGCTTGCTGCCCGCATTAATGGTGAAGATGGCTTCTCACGTCAGCGCGCGTTACGCGAGCTATATGGTGCTGTTTATCGCCTTCTTCAGCCATATCTCCTCCGACGCCGCGCTGGTGATCATGCCGCCGATGGGGGCGCTGATTTTCCTCGCCGTCGGGCGTCATCCCGTGGCAGGCCTGCTGTCGGCGATTGCGGGCGTGGGCTGCGGATTTACCGCTAACCTGCTGATCGTCACCACCGACGTGCTGCTCTCTGGCATCAGCACGGAGGCGGCGAAGACCATTGATACGGCCATGCACGTCAGCGTGATCGACAACTGGTACTTTATGGCGAGCTCAGTGATTGTCCTGACGATTGTCGGCGGGCTGATTACCGATAAAATCATCGAGCCGCGGCTGGGTAAATGGGAAGGCCGTAGCGATGAAAAGCTGGAAACCCTGAGCAAAGAGCAGCGCTTCGGCCTGCGCGTGGCGGGCGTTGTCTCGCTGGCCTTTATCGCGCTGGTGGCGCTGATGGTGGTGCCGGAAAACGGTATATTGCGCGATCCGGTTAAACATACCATCCTGCCGTCGCCGTTTATTCAGGGCATCGTGCCGCTGATTATCCTCTTCTTCTTTGTCGTTTCGCTCGCCTACGGTATCGCGACCGGTAAGATCCGCCGTCAGGGCGATCTGCCGCAGCTGATGATCGAGCCGATGAAGGAGATGGCGGGCTTTATCGTGATGGTGTTCCCGCTGGCGCAGTTTGTGGCGATGTTTAACTGGAGCAATATGGGCAAGTTTATGGCCGTGGGCCTGACCGACGCGCTGGAGGCGGCCGGGCTAAGCGGCGTACCGGCGTTTGTCGGCCTGGCGCTGCTGTCATCCCTGCTGTGCATGTTTATCGCCAGCGGCTCCGCCATCTGGTCGATTCTGGCCCCGATCTTCGTACCGATGTTTATGATGCTGGGTTTTCATCCTGCGTTTGCCCAGATCCTGTTCCGCATCGCGGACTCCTCGGTGATTCCGCTGGCGCCGGTTTCGCCGTTTGTTCCGCTGTTTTTAGGCTTCCTGCAGCGCTATAAACCCGAGGCCAAACTGGGTACCTACTATTCGCTGGTTTTACCCTACCCGCTTATCTTTTTAGGGGTATGGCTGGTGATGCTGGTGGCATGGTATCTTGTCGGCCTGCCGATTGGGCCGGGGATTTACCCGAGGCTGAACTAAAGGAATGAGGATGCTGAGATTACTCGAAGATAAGATTGCGACGCCGCTCGGGCCGCTGTGGGTGATCGCGGACGAGCAGTTCTGCCTGCGCGCCGTCGAATGGGAAGAGCACAGCGACCGGATGGAAGAACTGCTCAATGTTCACTACCGCTCGCAGGGGTATGAACGTATCCGCGCCACCAACCCGGGCGGGCTGAGCGACAAGCTTGCGGCCTATTTCGAAGGCGATCTCAGCATCATTGATACTCTGCCGACCGCCACGGCAGGCACGCCTTTTCAGCGCGAGGTGTGGCAGGCGCTGCGGTCGATTCCGTGCGGGCAGGTGATGCATTACGGCCAGCTCGCGGAACAGCTAGGCCGCGCGGGGGCCGCACGCGCGGTGGGTGCCGCCAACGGCTCTAACCCGGTCAGCATCGTGGTGCCCTGCCATCGCGTCATTGGCCGCAACGGTACCATGACAGGCTATGCCGGCGGCGTGCAGCGCAAAGAGTGGTTACTGCGTCACGAAGGGTATCTCCTGCTCTAGCTCCCAGGCTTTTTGTGCTTAATTTTCTACCGGTTAGGCTAAAAATCCATAATCAAGCTGTGGAATTTCAAGAAGATGGCGACACGTTGCCGTCTCTTGTCCTTATTGAGGGTTTGTCAGGCTTACGTACTTACCAAAAAGATGTTAAAATTGACCAATATCAATTAAGGCTTGAGCAAACCTATGATCCCGGAAAAGCGAATTATACGACGCATTCAGTCTGGCGGTTGTGCTATCCATTGCCAGGATTGCAGCATCAGCCAGCTCTGTATCCCGTTTACCCTGAATGAGCATGAACTCGATCAGCTTGATAATATCATCGAGCGCAAAAAGCCTATTCAGAAAGGGCAGACGCTGTTTAAAGCGGGAGACGAACTGAAATCGCTCTATGCTATCCGTTCTGGCACCATCAAAAGCTACACCATCACCGAACAGGGTGATGAGCAGATCACCGGCTTCCATCTGGCGGGTGACCTGGTGGGCTTTGATGCCATCGGCACGGGCCATCACCCGAGCTTTGCTCAGGCACTCGAAACCTCAATGGTTTGCGAAATCCCGTTTGAAACCCTGGACGATCTGTCCGGTAAGATGCCTAACCTGCGTCAGCAGATGATGCGTCTGATGAGCGGTGAGATCAAAGGCGATCAGGACATGATTCTGCTGCTTTCTAAAAAGAACGCAGAAGAGCGCCTGGCCGCGTTTATCTACAACCTCTCCCGCCGCTTCGCCGAGCGTGGCTTCTCGCCGCGTGAATTCCGTCTGACGATGACGCGTGGCGATATCGGCAACTACCTGGGTCTGACCGTGGAAACCATCAGCCGTCTGCTGGGCCGTTTCCAGAAAAGCGGGATGCTGGCCGTTAAAGGTAAATACATCACTATCGAAAACGGTGAAGCGCTTGCCGTTCTTGCCGGGCACGCCCGCAACGTGGCGTAACTCTCCGCATGTTGATGACCAGACCATAAATTCTTGTGATTTATTGGTCTGGTGTAATCACTTCCGTTTCAAGAAATTTTCACCGTAGCACGTCCCCACACAGCGCCCGAAAGGTTCTCGTTGAGGTTATGAATTGAGAGAAAGTTTGTTTTTCGTTTCAGTCGTGATTGCCTCTGTGACCTTTATCTTCATCTGGATCATGCTTGTCGGCCCGATGAAGGGGGAAGAAAAAACCTACGTCCAGGATTCCACGACCTTTGCGATAGCGGTGATGGTGCTGCTGTTTATTGCGTTTATCGCGGTGACGACGACGGTACTTTTCCTCTGATAAATTTTCATGAATTATTGATCTGGCAAAACCTCCCCTCTGTTTCATTCAGGATATATAGGTTACTCTTTTAATTACAGACTGTGGTGACAGTAGTAAGGAGACCTGTATGGCCAAGTATCAAAACATGCTGGTAGCTATCGATCCGAATCAGGACGATCAGCCGGCATTACGACGTGCTGTGTATTTACATCAACGGATTGGTGGCAAAATCAAAGCGTTTTTGCCGATCTATGACTTCTCGTATGAGATGACCACCCTTCTGTCGCCTGACGAGCGCACCGCTATGCGTCAGGGCGTCATCAGCCAGCGTACCGCGTGGATCCGTGAACAGGCGAAGTATTACCTGGAAGCGGGCGTGCCCATTGATATTAAAGTGGTCTGGCATAACCGACCTTTCGAAGCCATCATCCAGGAAATTGTCGCCGGTGGGCACGACCTGCTGCTGAAGATGGCGCACCAGCACGACAAGCTGGAATCCGTGATCTTCACTCCGACCGACTGGCACTTGCTGCGCAAATGCCCTTGCCCGGTCTGGATGGTGAAAGACCAGCCGTGGCCTGAAGGCGGGAAAGCCGTTGTGGCGGTAAACCTCGCGAGCGAAGAGGATTACCACAATTCGCTGAACGAGAAGCTGGTGAAGGAGACCATCCAGCTTGCCGATCAGGTGAATCATACCGAAGTGCATCTGGTTGGCGCCTATCCGGTCACCCCGATTAACATTGCTATTGAGCTCCCTGAATTTGACCCGAGCGTGTACAACGACGCGATCCGCGGTCAGCATCTGCTGGCCATGAAAGCGCTGCGCCAGAAATTCAGCATCGATGAGAAAATGACTCACGTGGAAAAAGGGCTGCCTGAAGAGGTGATCCCGGACCTGGCGGAACACCTGCAGGCGGGGATTGTGGTGCTGGGCACCATTGGCCGAACCGGTATTTCTGCCGCCTTCCTCGGCAATACCGCCGAACAGGTGATCGACCATCTGCGCTGCGACCTGCTGGTCATTAAGCCGGATGAGTATCAGACGCCGGTTGAGCTGGACGATCCTGAAGACGATTAACGCCTGACGCCAGGCGGCGCAGGCTTGCCGGGCCAACAAAACCGTAGGCCGGGTAAGCGTCAGCGCCAACCGGCAATAAAAAAACCGCCGAATTCGGCGGTTTTTTAGTTTCAACGCAACTTACAGTGATTTCAGAATCGCATCCACGCTGGCTTTAGCATCGCCGAACAGCATGTGGGTGTTCTCTTTGAAGAACAGCGGGTTCTGAACCCCGGCATAGCCGGTATTCATGGAGCGTTTAAACACAATCACGTTCTGCGCCTTCCACACTTCCAGAACAGGCATACCGGCGATTGGGCTACCCGGATCGTCCTGTGCAGCAGGGTTAACGGTATCGTTAGCACCAATGACCAGCACGGTGTCGGTGTCGGCGAAATCATCGTTGATCTCATCCATTTCCAGCACGATGTCGTAAGGCACTTTCGCTTCCGCCAGCAGCACGTTCATGTGGCCAGGCAGACGCCCTGCCACCGGGTGAATACCAAAGCGAACCTTGATCCCGCGCGCGCGCAGCTTCTCGGTGATTTCCGCAACCGGATACTGCGCCTGCGCCACCGCCATGCCGTAGCCCGGAGTGATGATCACGGAGTGCGAGTTTTTCAGCATGTCTGCGGTATCTTCCGCAGAAATTTCACGGTGCTCCCCCACTTCTTCATCCGCACTGGAAGAAGAACCATCGGTCCCGAAACCACCGGCGATAACGCTGATGAACGAGCGGTTCATCGCCTTACACATGATGTAAGACAGGATCGCACCGGAAGAACCCACCAGCGCACCGGTGACGATCAGCAGGTCGTTGCTCAGCATAAAGCCTGCCGCCGCTGCCGCCCAACCGGAGTAGGAGTTCAGCATCGAGACAACCACCGGCATATCCGCACCGCCGATGGATGCCACCAGGTGCCAGCCAAACGCCAGCGCGATGATGGTCATTACCAGCAACGCCAGTACCTGCAGGCCCACGCTTTCGGTACGCACGAAGACCACCAGCAGAACAAACGACACAACCAGCGCCGCGAGGTTCAGCTTATGACGGTTTGGCAGCATCAGCGGTTTAGAGGAGATCTTCCCGCGCAGTTTGCCGAACGCCACAATAGAGCCGGTGAAGGTCACCGCACCGATGAAGATACCGAGGAACACTTCCGTCAGGTGGATGTTCACCAGAATCGGTTCCAGACCCGGCTCGTGATACAGGTAGCTGTTGAAGCCCACCAGCACCGCCGCCAGACCCACGAAGCTGTGCAGGATAGCAACCAGCTCCGGCATCTCGGTCATTTCAACGCGTTTTGCCAGGCGAATACCAATCGCGCCGCCGATGATCATCGCCACCAGGATCCACGCCACGTTGCCGGTATCCGGCCCGAAGATGGTGGCAATCAGCGCAATCGCCATCCCGGCGATACCAAAGTTATTACCCTGCTGAGACGTTTCGTGTTTGGAAAGCCCCGCCAGACTGAAAATAAACAGGATTGCAGCAACAATGTATGCAGCTGTCACTAATCCTCCAGACATATGCTACCCCTTAGCCTTTACGAAACATTTTCAGCATGCGCTGAGTCACGGTGAAACCACCGAAAATATTGATACTGGCGATCAGCACCGCGATAAAGCTCAGGAAGCTGATCCAGCCGCCGTGACCAATCTGCAGTAACGCCCCCACCACGATGATCCCGGAGATGGCGTTGGTTACCGACATCAGCGGCGTATGCAGCGCATGAGAGACGTTCCACACCACGTAGTAGCCTACGACGCAGGAGAGCGCGAAGACGGTAAAGTGGCCGAGGAACTCTTTTGGCGCAACGTCAGCCAGCCAGCCGAACAGAATAATCACCAGCGCCATGATCGCGTATTTGCGCCACGGAGAAGCCGGTTTAGCGGGTTCTTTTGGCTCAGGCGCCGCTTTCGTTGCCGCCTGAGGCTGAGCAGAAACCTGAATAGGCGGCGCAGGCCAGGTAATTTCACCTTCACGGACCACCGTGACGCCGCGCACCACCACATCGTCGAAATCAACGGTGACGTTGCCGTCTTTCTCTTTGCAAAGCAGCTTCAGCAGGTTGACGAGGTTAGTGCCGTAGAGCTGAGAAGACTGCGTTGGCAGGCGGCCCGGCAGATCGGTATAGCCGATCACCTTCACGCCGTTAGCGGTCGTGGTTACCTGATTTGGAACGGTATATTCACAGTTACCGCCGTTTTGGGCGGCCAGGTCGACAATCACGCTGCCCGGCTTCATGGAGTCAACCATCTCACGGGTGATCAGCTTCGGCGCCGGTTTACCCGGGATAAGCGCGGTGGTGACAATAATGTCGACATCTTTCGCCTGAGCGGCGAAGAGTTCCATTTCGGCTTTGATGAAGGCTTCGGACATTACCTTCGCGTAACCATCGCCGCTGCCTGCTTCTTCCTTGAAGTCCAGCTCAAGGAATTCGGCGCCCATACTCTGGACCTGTTCTTTTACTTCAGGACGGGTGTCAAAGGCGCGTACGATAGCGCCCAGGCTGTTTGCCGCACCGATTGCGGCAAGGCCCGCCACGCCTGCGCCAATCACCATCACTTTCGCCGGAGGGACTTTACCCGCGGCGGTGATTTGACCGGTAAAGAAGCGACCAAACTCGTGGGCTGCTTCAACAATGGCGCGGTAGCCGGCAATGTTTGCCATGGAGCTTAAGGCATCCAGCGACTGCGCGCGCGAAATGCGCGGCACAGAGTCCATTGCCATCACGGTCACGCCGCGGGCCGCCAGCTTCTCCATCAGCTCCGGGTTTTGCGCAGGCCAGATGAAGCTCACCAGGGTCGTTCCCGGATTCAGCAGCGCAATCTCACTCTCTTCCGGTGCGTTGACCTTCAGAATCACCGGCGACTGCCAGACGTCAGCACCGTCGACCACTTCCGCGCCAGCCTGGATAAAGGCCTCGTCATCGAAACTCGCCAGTTTGCCCGCGCCGCTTTCAACCGCGACCGTAAAACCCAGTTTAAGCAGTTGCTCCACCGTTTTCGGTGTTGCCGCTACGCGGGTCTCATTGGCTAACCGTTCTTTTGGTACCCCAATACGCATAGTTTTCCCTTCCATCGGTTTTTGATGATGGTTTATCGATAAATGCCCGCGGTTTGTATCAATTTTCGCCATCGCGCGAGCGACGAGAGATGATTAACCCCGGAAAATAAAACAGTAACAAACTGTCTATAACCTACTGAAAATAGCGCCCGTGATCTACCGCCAGAAAACACTATTTCTTACTTTATCTGTGAAAAATAAGCGATCGGCGTCACTGACAGTGATATTTACCTTAAATTCACTGCCAGAACCGATAAATCGCGCAAGCGAAGCGGTAAAAACATGATATAGCGCCATGACAGAACAACTTATTAACATTAAATTAACTTGTAAAAGTCATATGCTTTATCAGTTTTACTTGTCAAACGCGTGTTTTTTCAACATATCACTAAATGTTATCGAATTCGGTGATTCAGTAAGCACAGGCAGTGAAAAATGGCGCAGACAGCGACGGGTTTTAAATGCAATAATCGGGACCGTCTCAAATTAACAACAATA
This sequence comes from Enterobacter sp. DNB-S2, assembly GCF_019443845.1. Lineage (NCBI taxonomy): Bacteria > Pseudomonadati > Pseudomonadota > Gammaproteobacteria > Enterobacterales > Enterobacteriaceae > Enterobacter > Enterobacter sp. DNB-S2. Next base: position 2,656,771 of record NZ_CP050520.1, on the reverse strand, counting down.
CCAGTACATGGTTTGCGCAAGGCGAAGGATCATTTTTATGAAGCTTAAGAACACACTCCTGGCGTCCGCACTTCTTTCCGCGACCGCCCTGTCTGCGAATGCCGCAACAGAGTTAACGCCGGAGCAAGCGGCAGCGTTAAAACCTTTTGACCATACGGTCATTGTGGGTCGTTATAATTCTATTGGCGACGCTGTCGCCGCTGCATCAAAAGCCGCTGATAAAAACGGGGCGGCCTCGTTTTATGTCGTTGACCAGTCCGATTACGGCAACAGCGGTAACCTGCGCGTGACCATCGCGCTGTTCAAAGACAATGCGCCAAAAGCTGACGCACCGAAAAACCGCGTGATCAACGGTGTTGTTGAACTGCCGAAAGATCAGGCGATTGAGCTGGAACCATACGACACCGTCACCGTTCAGGGCTTCTATCGCAGCCAGCCTGAAGTGAACGATGCCATCACCAAAGCCGCGAAAGAGAAAGGGGCCTACTCTTTCTTCATCGTGCGTCAGGTCGATGCTAACCAGGGTGGCAACCAGCGTATTACCGCGTTCATCTATAAAAAAGATGCGAAAAAACGTGTTCTGCAGAGCCCGGATGCCATCCCGGCAAATTCAGAAGCAGGTCGCGCGGCGATAGCGAAAGGCGGCGAAGCAGCGAAGAAAGTTGAAATTCCAGGCGTAGCAACGACGGCTGCCCCAAGCGCTGAAGTGGGCCGTTTCTTCGAAACGCAGTCCACGAAAGGTGGTCGTTACTCCGTTACGCTGCCTGACGGTACCAAAATTGAAGAGCTGAACAACGCCACTGCAGCGCAGATGGTGCCGTTCGACAGCATCAAGTTTACCGGCAACTACGGCAACATGACGGAAGTCTCTTACCAGGTCGCGAAGCGTGCGGCGAAGAAAGGGGCGAAGTACTACCACATCACCCGCCAGTGGCAGGAACGTGGTAACAACGTGACCATCAGCGCCGATCTGTACAAGTAACAAAATCGTTGACGAAAGGCGGCGCAATGCCGCCTTTTTTTGTTACTTTTTTTGAATTTCTGCCTCACGTCATTGCATGCATTCGTTACACTCCGTAAAATCCCGCGCCTTAGTGTGATCCACCATTTTTATGCGCCTGAGCGAAATAATTATTCTGGATTTTGACCTTTCATAACAGGAAGCCAATGGAAAAGAAACTTGGCCTGAGTGCTCTGACTGCACTCGTTTTAAGCTCAATGCTGGGTGCAGGCGTATTCAGTTTGCCGCAAAATATGGCGGCCGTTGCCAGCCCATCCGCGCTCATCATTGGCTGGGGCATTACGGGTGTCGGCATACTGCTGCTGGCCTTCGCCATGCTCCTGCTCACCCGCATTCGCCCGGATCTGGACGGCGGCATTTTCACCTATGCGCGTGAGGGTTTCGGCGAGCTGATTGGCTTCTGTTCCGCGTGGGGATACTGGCTATGTGCCGTTATCGCCAACGTCTCCTACCTGGTGATCGTCTTCTCGGCGCTCAGTTTCTTTACCGATACGCCTGAGCTGCGCCTCTTTGGCGACGGAAATACCTGGCAGTCTATTGTGGGCGCCTCGGTGTTATTGTGGTTCGTCCACTGGCTGGTGTTACGTGGCGTACAAACGGCCGCCAGCATCAACCTGGTGGCGACGCTGGCGAAACTGGTTCCGCTCGGCCTGTTTATCGTTCTGGCCTTTATTGCGTTCCGTATGGACATCTTTAAGCTCGATTTCACCGGTATCGCGCTGGGCGTGCCCGTCTGGGAGCAGGTGAAAAACACGATGCTGATTACCCTGTGGGTGTTCATCGGCGTTGAAGGCGCGGTCGTGGTTTCTGCCCGGGCCAGGAATAAACGCGATGTGGGCCGCGCCACGCTGCTGGCAGTTCTGGCCGCGCTGGGGGTCTATCTGCTGGTCACGCTGCTGTCGCTGGGCGTGGTGGCGCGTCCTGAGCTGGCTGAAATGCGTAACCCGTCAATGGCGGGCCTGATGGTGAAAATGCTCGGCCCCTGGGGCGACGTGGTGATTGCCGCAGGGCTGATCGTCTCCGTCTGCGGCGCTTACCTGAGCTGGACCATCATGGCGGCTGAAGTGCCTTTCCTGGCCGCGACGCACAAGGCGTTTCCACGTCTGTTCGCCCGTCAAAACCAAAACAGCGCGCCGTCGGCATCGCTCTGGCTGACCAACATCAGCGTTCAGGTCTGTCTGGTGCTGATCTGGCTCACAGGTTCAGACTATAACACCCTGCTAACCATCGCCTCGGAGATGATTCTGGTACCCTATTTCCTAGTAGGTGCGTATCTGTTAAAAATTGCCACACGCCCGGCGCATTATGTCGTGGGTGTCGGAGCCTGTATTTACGGCCTGTGGTTGTTGTATGCTTCCGGGCCTATGCATCTGCTGCTGTCGGTAGTGCTGTACGCACCGGGTCTGCTGGTGTTTATCTACGCCCGCCGGACGCATCAGCTGGAGAACGCGCTGAAGCGCCGTGAGATGGCCTTAATTGGATTGTTACTGGTTGCTGCCCTACCGGCAACCTGGATGTTAATGGGATAGCATCGCCTTTCCCATTGTTGAACTGTAAAGGAGAATACGATGGGAAATGCACCGCTTCGCCCAATACTGATTACCGGTGGAGGCCGCCGTATCGGCCTCGCCCTCGCCCATCACTTTCTCAACCTTCGCCATCCGGTCATTGTCAGCTACCGTACGGAATACCCGTCGATTGAAGGGTTACGCAAAGCCGGGGCGGTCTGCATTCAGGCTGATTTTTCGACCGATGAAGGCATTCTGGCTTTCGCGGAAAAGGTAAACGCCACCACGACGGGACTGCGCGCCGTGATCCATAACGCCAGCGCATGGCGTGCCGAAAAACCCGGTACGTCACTCAGCGAAACGCTCTCCGCCATGCTGCAGATCCACGTCAATGCCCCTTATCTGCTTAACCACGCTCTGCAGGATCTGCTGCGCGGCCATGGGCACGCGGCGGGCGATATTATTCACTTCACCGATTATGTAGTTGAGCGCGGCAGCGACAAGCACATCGCCTACGCGGCCAGTAAAGCCGCACTGGATAATATGACGCGCTCGTTCGCCCGCAAGCTCGCGCCCGAGGTGAAGGTAAACGCCATCGCCCCGGCGATGATTTTGTTTAACGAAAACGATGATGCGGAGTATCGCCAGCAGGCGCTGAATAAGTCGCTCATGAAAATCGCGCCGGGCGAGAAAGAGGTAATCGACCTCGTGGATTACCTGCTCACCAGCTGCTACGTCACGGGCAGAACCTTTGCCGTGGACGGCGGCCGCCCGCTGCGCTAGTGAAAACGGCTCCAGAAGAAAATTAGCACCCAGGCGCTGAGTCCCCAGCAGACCACCGCCCCGCTCAGCGCCAGGGGAAGACGCAGAAAACCGGTGAAATACCACAGCGAAAGCAGGTAGAGAAAATACGGAATGATAGACCACATGCCAAACACGATGGTCGTGCGTAACGCTTCCGTACCCCGCTCAGAAGCCACGATATAGTGGGCAATTAGCGCAAAGGTCGGAAACAGCGGGATTAGCCCGGCAATGTAGTAGTTTTTCGTTTTTGCCAGAATGCCAATCAGTAACACCACCAGCGCGCCCAGTGCGGCTTTGATTATCAGCCCCATACTTTTCCCTATAACAATCAAGTAACAATATGAGCCAGAATAACGGAACCGGCGTTAATTTTGAAAGATTAATGGAAGGTTAAGGTTCCGCGGTGTATGTTGGCTTTTTTCACGAAAACAGACGCTGTATGAATAAGATTGTTTATGTTGAAGACGAACCCGAGGTCGGGCAACTGATCGCCGCCTATCTGGGTAAACATGATATGGACGTCATTGTTGAACCTCGCGGCGATCGTGCCGAAGAGGTGGTCGTCCGTGAAAACCCGGATCTGGTACTGCTGGATATTATGTTGCCAGGCAAAGACGGCATGACGCTCTGCCGTGACCTGCGCGCCCGGTGGGAGGGCCCTATCGTCCTGCTCACCTCACTGGACAGCGATATGAACCACATTTTGTCGCTGGAGATGGGCGCCAATGACTACATTCTGAAAACCACACCGCCTGCCGTCCTGCTTGCCCGCCTGCGCCTTCATTTGCGCCAGCACGCCAGCATCGAACGCGAAGCGCCCGCGCCGTCTCTGACGCCGCACAAAGCGATGCGCTTTGGTACGCTGTCTATTGACCCCATTAACCGCCAAGTGCTGCTCTCCGGCGAGCTTATCGCCCTCTCCACCGCAGACTTTGACCTGCTGTGGGAGCTGGCAACGCACGCCGGGCAAATCATGGACCGCGACGCGCTGCTGAAAAACCTGCGTGGCGTGAGCTATGACGGAATGGACCGCAGCGTTGACGTGGCGATTTCGCGTCTGCGCAAAAAGCTGCAGGATAACGCTACCGAGCCCTACCGCATTAAAACCGTGCGTAACAAGGGTTATCTGTTTGCCCCGCACGCCTGGGAAACCTGATTCCGTTACCTGGCTAGCATAACGTGCGCGAAATGAAGGTATTACGCAGCAATGCCCTCTCTTTCGCGCGTTTATTTTTACGTTTGCGCAACAATTAACTTGCTAAGCACGCGAACTATCCCATAATTAAATCTTCATCCATTCTTTCTACAGCCAGCACTGCCCCGGCGACATGCAGACTCTTTTTTCACCGTGAAGCTCTCACGATACCTCTCCCATAAAATCTTGAAATGAGGATTTAAGCCCATGAAATATGTATAGCTACAGTCAGGTAGAAGCCATCAAAACCAATCTTGAATGGATTGTTAATCAGGCTGCGCTTAGCCATTCCTCCCCCTCACGCGCCGATCAAAAAGCGCTCTTTGATCTCCTTGAGCTCATCCAGACTTACGAAATACTTCTGGATTTAATTAACGAATTCGGTACCGATGTGATTGATATGCACATTGCGGAAGGACTGGCCGTAACGGAAACACTCATCGCCAAGGTAAAAAACAGCGCAATTGCCATGTAACGCGCTCCACAGACATGAAAATATCGACGGGTTTTCATGTATATTCTGCACAAAGCGTTTCTTCGGTGAGATCCAATGAAAAAGCTGTTTGTGCAGTTTTATCTTTTGCTGTTTGTCTGTTTCCTGGTCATGACCATGCTGGTCGGGCTGGTCTATAAATTCACCGCCGAACGTGCGGGCAGGCAGTCGCTGGACGATCTGATGAAAAGCTCGCTCTATCTGATGCGCAGCGAGCTGAGAGAGATCCCGCCGCACGACTGGGCGAAAACCCTCAAAGAGCTGGATCTGAACCTGTCGTTCGATTTACGCATCGAGCCGTTAAAAGATTTTGAGCTGGATCCGCCCGCCATGCAGCGTCTGCGCGACGGGGACATCGTCGCACTGGACGAGAAATACACCTTTATCCAGCGTATTCCGCGCAGCCATTACGTGCTGGCCGTCGGGCCGGTGCCCTATCTCTATTACCTGCACCAGATGCGTCTGCTGGACATGGCGCTGATGGCCTTTATCGCCATTTCGCTCGCGTTTCCGGTCTTTATCTGGATGCGCCCGCACTGGCAGGACATGCTGAAGCTGGAATCCGCCGCGCAGCGTTTTGGCGAAGGGCATTTTACCGAACGCATTCACTTCGACAGCGGTTCCAGCTTTGAACGTCTGGGCGTGGCCTTTAACCAGATGGCCGATAACATCAATGCCCTGATCGCCAGTAAAAAGCAGCTGATCGACGGGATTGCGCACGAGCTGCGCACGCCGCTGGTCCGCCTGCGCTATCGTCTGGAGATGAGCGAGAATCTGACGGAAGCGGAGTCTCAGGCGCTTAACCGCGACATCGGCCAGCTTGAGGCGCTGATTGAGGAACTGCTGACCTACGCGCGCCTCGATCGTCCGCAAAACGAACTGAACCTCAGCACGCCGGACCTGCCTGCCTGGCTGCAAACCCACATCGATGACGTTCAGAGCGTAAACCCGCAGCGCACGCTGTTAACGCGCGTCACGCCGGGTGATTACGGCGCGCTCGATATGCGCCTGATGGAGCGCGTGCTGGACAATCTGATGAACAACGCCATGCGCTACAGCGAAAGTACGCTACAGATCGGACTGGATTTGCAGGGCAATCAGGCCAGCCTGACGGTGGAGGATGACGGTCCGGGGATTGCCCCGGAAGCGCGAGAAACCGTGTTTGAACCGTTTGTCCGACTCGACCCCAGCCGCGATCGCGCCACTGGCGGATGCGGCCTGGGGCTGGCGATTGTTTACTCTATCGCGCAGGCGATGGGCGGCACGGTGCATTGCGAAGAGAGCGAGCTCGGCGGCGCGCGCTTCTGCTTTAGCTGGCCGGTATACCATAACATCGCCCTTCCCGTCCCTGCCTGACCTTAACCGCACGCTGGCCTAACCCGGCGTGCTGTGCTATATCATAAGTATGTTGTAACTAACGAGAGTGCTTATGGCGACCTACGATCTCCTCGAACGGCTGAACAGCACGTTTCGGGAAATAGAACACGAGCTCCTGACCCTGACCGAACGTTTGCAGAGCTGCCGTCTGCTGGCCGCGCGCGTCTTTACCCTGCCCGAGGTTGCCAAAGGGGCCGAGCACGACCCGCTGGACACCATCGCGGTTGAACAGCACATCGGCAGCGCCGCCCTTGAGCTGACGCTGAAGCACTATCGCCGCCTGTTTATCCAGCAGCAGTCAGAAAACCGCAGCAGTAAGGCCGCCGTGCGTCTGCCTGGCGTGATCTGCCTGCAAACCGATGCGACAACGCGCGACGCGCTGGAAAGCCAGATTACCCACATCAACACCCTGAAAGCGGCCTTTGAAAAGATCGTTACCGAAGAGTCCGGCCTCGCCCCTGCCGCCCGGTTTGAATGGGTGCACCGTCAGCTTCCGGGGCTGATTACCCTGAACGCCTATCGCACGCTGACGGTACTGCGTCATCCCGCCACGCTGCGCTTCGGCTGGGCGAATAAGCACATCATTAAAAACTTCACCCGGGATGAGATTCTGGCGCAGCTGGAAAAAAGCCTGAAGACGCCGCGCACCGTCGCGCCGTGGTCGCGCGAGCAGTGGATTGAGCGCCTGGAGCAGGAGTACCACAGCATCGCCTCACTCCCGGCGGACGCGCGCCTCAAGATAAAGCGTCCGGTGAAGGTACAGCCTATCGCCCGCGTCTGGTATTCAGGCCAGCAAAAACAGGTTCAGTATGCCTGCCCTACGCCGCTGATTGCGCTCTATGATGCCGATCGGGGGGCCATCGTGCCGGATATTGGTGAGCTTTTGAATTACGATGCGGACAATGTCCAGCACCGTTACAGACCTCAGGCGCAGCCGCTGCAGCTGATTATTCCGCGGCTGCACCTGTACGTGGCGGGATGACTATTTCAGGCTGCCGACCATCGCTTCCGGGCGAACCCAGGCGTCGAACTCCGCCTCCGTCAGATAGCCCAGCGCCAGGGCGGAGGCTTTCAGCGTCAGCCCCTCTTTGTGCGCTTTTTTAGCGATCTCGGCGGCCTTGTCGTAGCCGATATGGGTATTCAGCGCCGTCACCAGCATCAGGGATTCATTCAGCAACTGGCTGATACGTTCGCGATTCGGCTCAATCCCTACCGCACAGTGCTCGTTAAAGCTCTCCATACCGTCCGCCAGCAGACGAATCGATTGCAGAACGTTGTGGATCACCATCGGGCGATAGACGTTCAGCTCAAAGTTGCCGGACGCGCCGCCCAGGTTGACGGCCACGTCGTTGCCCAACACCTGGCAGCAGAGCATGGTCATGGCTTCGCACTGGGTCGGGTTCACTTTACCCGGCATGATGGAGCTGCCCGGCTCGTTTTCCGGAATGCTGATTTCACCGATGCCGCAGCGCGGACCCGAGGCCAGCCAGCGCACGTCGTTGGCGATTTTCATCAGCGAGGCCGCCAGCCCTTTCAGCGCGCCGTGGGTGTGGACCAGCGCATCGCAGGTCGCCAGCGCTTCGAACTTGTTGGGCGCCGTGACGAACGGCTGCCCGGTGATGTTTGCCAGCTCCTCCGCCACGCGCACCGCGTATTCTGGATGGGTGTTTAACCCGGTCCCGACCGCCGTCCCGCCGAGCGCCAGCTCCGCCAGGTGCGGCAGGCTGTATTCAATGTGCTTCAGGTTATGTTCCAGCATCGCCACCCAGCCGGAAATCTCCTGGCCGAGCGTCAGCGGCGTGGCGTCCTGCAGGTGCGTACGGCCAATTTTGACGATGTCGCGGAAGGCCTGCGCTTTCTCGTCGAGCGTGGATTTCAGCACGTTGAGCTGCGGGATAAGCTGCTCGCGGATAGCAATCACCGCCGCCACGTGCATCGCCGTCGGGAAGACGTCGTTAGAACTCTGGCTTTTGTTGACGTCATCGTTCGGATGGATCTTACGCTCCATGCCGCGCACGCCGCCCAGCAGTTCGCTGGCCCGGTTTGCCAGCACTTCGTTCATGTTCATGTTGCTCTGGGTGCCGGAACCGGTCTGCCAGATGGCGAGGGGGAATTCATCGGGATGCTTACCCGCCAGCACTTCGTCGGCGGCGTTGATGATGGCGGTCGCTTTGTCTGCCGTCAGCAGGCCTAAATCCTGATTCACTTTCGCGGCGGCGCGTTTGGTGAGCGCCAGCGCCTGAATCAGCGAGACGGGCAATTTTTCGGTCGAAATACGGAAGTGCTCCAGCGAACGCTGGGTTTGCGCGCCCCAAAGCTTGTCGGCCGGGACGTCGATGGCGCCCATCGAGTCTTTCTCATGGCGTACCGTGGTCATTACTTTCTCCTTGATAACAAAAGAGGGATTGCTCACATGCTTAAGGGATAAGTATTGATGACTTCTGAGAAACGATATGGCGCTTTGTGCGCTCTTTTTGGTGTCGGGTTTCGGCTGCGCCTTACCCGAGCTACGAGAATATAGGCCGGGTAAGCGTCAGCGCCACCCGGCAATTTACAGAATTACTTCACGCACGCCGAACACTGGGACGACTGGATCTGCTTGAAGAAGTCGTTGCCTTTGTCATCCACGAGGATAAACGCCGGGAAATCTTCCACTTCAATTTTCCAGATCGCTTCCATACCCAGTTCCGGGTATTCCACGCACTCCAGGCTCTTGATGCTGCCCTGCGCCAGAACCGCAGCCGGGCCGCCGATGCTGCCGAGGTAGAAGCCGCCGTGCTTGTGGCAGGCGTCCGTCACCTGCTGGCTGCGGTTGCCTTTCGCCAGCATGATCATGCTGCCGCCGTTGGCCTGCAGCTGGTCAACGTACGAGTCCATACGCCCTGCCGTGGTTGGGCCTAACGAGCCGGACGCGTAGCCTTCAGGCGTTTTTGCCGGGCCTGCGTAGTAGATCGGATGATCTTTAATGTACTGCGGCAGCCCTTCGCCGTTGTCCAGACGCTCTTTCAGCTTCGCGTGCGCGATGTCGCGGCCCACGATGATCGTGCCGTTCAGCGAGAGACGGGTCGAGACCGGATACTGCGAAAGCTGCGCCAGAATCTCTTTCATCGGACGGTTCAGGTCGACGCGAACCGCTTCCCCCTCGCCCGCTTTGCGCAGCTCTTCCGGGATGTATTTGCCCGGATTGTTTTCCAGTTTTTCGATCCACACGCCTTCGCGGTTGATCTTCGCCTTGATGTTGCGATCCGCAGAGCAGGACACGCCCATCCCGACCGGACAGGATGCGCCGTGACGCGGCAGACGGATCACGCGCACGTCGTGGGCAAAGTATTTGCCACCAAACTGCGCGCCGAGGCCCAGGTTACGCGCTTCTTCCAGCAGTTCCTGCTCAAGCTGCACGTCGCGGAACGCCTGGCCGTGCTCGTTACCTTCGGTAGGCAGGCCGTCATAATATTTGGTTGAGGCCAGCTTGACGGTTTTCAGCGTGCTTTCCGCCGACGTACCGCCAATCACAAACGCGATATGGTACGGCGGGCACGCCGCGGTGCCGAGGGTGCGCATCTTCTCAACCAGGTAGTTCTTGAGCTTGCCCGGGGTGAGCAGCGCCTTGGTTTCCTGGTAAAGATAGGTTTTGTTGGCCGAACCGCCGCCCTTGGCGATACAGAGGAATTTGTACTCGTCACCGTCGACGCTGTAGAGATCGATCTGTGCCGGCAGGTTGGTGCCGGTGTTGACCTCTTTGTACATATCCAGCGCCGCGTTTTGCGAGTAGCGCAGGTTATCTTCGGTGTACGTGTTGTAGACGCCGTGCGCCAGGGCCGCTTCGTCACCGCCGCCGGTCCAGACGCGCTGGCCTTTTTTACCGACGATGATCGCCGTGCCGGTGTCCTGACAGGTAGGCAGAACACCTTTAGCCGCGATGTCTGAGTTACGCAGGAACTGCAGGGCAACGTATTTATCGTTTTCGCTGGCCTGCGGGTCGCTGAGAATATCGGCAACCTGCTGCTGGTGCGCCGGGCGGAGCATAAACGAGGCGTCGTGGAAAGCGTGCTGCGCCAGCAGCGTCAGCGCCTGCGGATCCACCTTGAGGATCTCTTGTCCTTCAAACTCAGAGACGGAGACGTGATCGCGGGTTAACAGGTAATACTCGGTCCGATCCTTACTGAGGGGGAAAGGATCCTGATAATGGAAGGGTTTATTCGACATTGGTCTCTCACTTACTGCTTCGGTCTGTTTATTCAGGGCAGATGTTCCGCTGCCCGGCTTAAAAGCGAGTCAGCTTATCCTACACAATTTTTTAACAAAAACTGAGACTAGTACGACTTTTTACATCCACAGGTTACTTCCATGAGGTTTATTGCTTTAATACCCGGAGTTAATTCCACAATTGAATCAGGGCTTGATAATGCAAAAACTCATTAACTCAGTGCAAAACTACGCCTGGGGAAGTAAAAGTGCGTTAACGGATCTCTACGGTATCGCGAACCCGAACAACCTGCCGATGGCAGAACTGTGGATGGGGGCGCACCCGAAGAGCAGCTCAAAAATTGAAGACGCCAGCGGCCAGGTTCGCAGCCTGCGTGACGTGATTGACGCCGATAAAGCCGCGCTGCTGGGCGACAAGGTGGCTCAGCGCTTCGGCGAACTGCCGTTCCTGTTCAAGGTACTGTGCGCCGACCAGCCGCTCTCCATCCAGGTTCACCCAAACAAGAAAGCCTCTGAAATCGGCTTTGCGAAAGAGAACGCGGCGGGAATTCCTTTAGACGCCGCCGAGCGTAACTACAAAGATCCTAACCACAAGCCGGAGCTGGTCTTTGCGCTGACCCCGTTCCTGGCGATGAACGCGTTCCGCGAGTTTTCAGAGATCGTTTCCCTGCTGCAACCGGTCGCGGGTGCCCACAAGGCTATCGCCCACTTCCTTGAAAACCCGAACGCGGACGCGCTGAGCCAACTGTTTGCCAGCCTGCTGAATATGCAGGGTGAAGAGAAATCTCACGCGCTGGCGGTGCTGAAAGCGGCTCTGGGCAGCCAGCAGGGTGAACCGTGGGAGACTATCCGCCTGATCTCCGAATTCTACCCGGACGACAGCGGTCTTTTCTCCCCTCTGCTGCTGAACGTGGTGAAGCTCAACCCGGGCGAAGCGATGTTCTTGTTCGCTGAAACCCCGCACGCCTACCTTCAGGGCGTGGCGCTGGAGGTAATGGCTAACTCCGATAACGTGCTGCGCGCGGGCCTGACGCCGAAATACATCGATATTCCTGAACTGGTTGCCAACGTGAAGTTTGTGGCGAAACCTGCCGCGGAGCTGCTGACTCAGCCGGTGAAAAACGGCGCAGAGCTGGACTTCCCAATTCCGGTTGAGGATTTTGCTTTTTCCCTGCACGACCTGAGCCAGGCCGAAGCCGTCATCGCGCAGGAAAGCGCGGCGATTCTGTTCTGCGCCGAGGGCGAAGCGACGCTGCGCAAAGGCGAACAGCGTCTGGTGCTTAAGCCCGGTGAGTCAGCATTCGTTGCAGCCAGTGAATCACCGGTCAGCGTAAGCGGCACCGGTCGTCTGGCGCGCGTTTTCAATAAGCTATACCCTAAATAATTCGAGTTGCATGAAGGCGGCGACGCAGCGAATCCCCAGGAGCGTACATAAGTACGTGACTGGGGTGAGCGAGGAAAGCCAACGCACAGGCAACTTGAAGTATGACGGGTATTAGGGACTTACTGATTTTTTTAACAACTCTTGCTAAGCTAGTTGCAGGCTTAATATCTCCAGGCGGTTTTTACCGCCTGGTTTCATTTTAGGGATAGTCGCAATGAAAAAATCGGTCGTAGCGGTTGGAGTGATTGTAGCGTTAGGCGTGGTCTGGACGGGTGCCTCCTGGTTTACCGGGAAACAGCTGGAAGGCCGTCTGGCTGAGATGGTGGCGCAGGCTAACGGAGAGATTAAGCGCAGCGCGCCGGAGGCGGGCCTTGAGCTGAGCTACCAGAATTATCATCGCGGCGTGTTTACCAGCCGTATGCAGCTGGTGGTGAAACCGGTGGCCGGTGCTGAAAATGGCTGGCTGAAACCGGGCCAGAGCGTGGTGCTGGACGAGGTGGTGAGCCACGGTCCGCTGCCGCTGGCGCAGCTGAAGTCCTTTAACCTGATCCCGTCGATGGCTTCTGTTCATACCGTGCTGGTGAATAACGACGTCACCAAACCGCTGTTTGACCTGGCGAAGAATGAATCGCCTTTCGACATTAATACCCGAATTAGCTATGCCGGTGACACGAGCTCCGATATTGCCCTGAAAGCGCTGAACTACGAGAAAGAGAATGAGAAAGTCGCCTTCAGCGGCGGCCACTTCAAACTCGATGCTGACCGGGACGGAAACGTGTTCTCCCTGACGGGTGAAGCGGAAAGCGGCCTGGTCAATGCGGTGAACGAATATAACCAAAAGGTTCAGCTCACCTTCAACAACCTGAAAGCCGACGGCAACAGCCGAATGACCGATTTCCAGGAGCGTATCGGCGATCAAAAACTGTCTCTCGACAAGGTTGCCATTGCGGTTGAAGGAAAAGAGATGGCCGTGCTGGAAGGTATGGACGTCAACGGCAAATCCGACGTTTCCAAAGACGGTAAGAGCATCAATACCCAGCTGGATTACACGCTGAAGAGCCTGAAAGTGCAGAATCAGGATCTGGGCACCGGCAAACTGTCGCTTAAGATCGGCAATATCGACGGCCAGGCGTGGCACGAGTTTAGCCAGAAATACAGCAAAGAGAGCCAGGCGCTGCTGACCGATGCCGCACTCCAGCAGAACCCTGAAGTGTACCAGCAGCAGGCGATGGCGGTACTGTTCAACAACCTGCCTGTCCTGCTGAAAGGCGAGCCGGTGATCACCGTTGCGCCGCTGAGCTGGAAAAACAGCAAAGGCGAAACCAGCTTTAACCTGTCGCTGTTCCTGAAAGATCCGGCAACCGCAACGGGTGAACCGCAGACGCTGGCGCAGGAAGTGGATCGCAGCGTGAAGTCGCTCGACAGCAAGCTGACCATCCCGATGGATATGGCGACCGAGTTTATGACCCAGATTGCGAAGCTGGAAGGCTACGGCGATGAAGACGCTGGCAAGCTGGCGAACCAGCAGGTGAAAGGTCTGGCGGCCATGGGCCAGATGTTCCGCATCACCAAAGTGGAAAACAACACGATCTCCACCAGCCTGCAGTACGCCAACGGCCAGGTAACGCTCAACGGCGACAAGATGCCGCTGGAAGACTTTGTCGGCATGTTTGGTATGCCGACGCTGGGGATGCCGGAACCGGCTGCACCGGCAGCGCCAGCCGAACCGGCGGCACCGCAGCAGTAAACAGCAAAACCCCTCACATGAGGGGTTTTTTATTGCCCGCTAACTTTTCCATCCAGCAAGGAAATCCAGCAGAAGCGCGTTCACTTTCTCTGGCTGCTCCTCCTGCGGCAGATGGCCGCACTCATCAATCCCCTGCGCCCGCAGGTTCTCCGCCATTTCGGCCCAGACGCTTTCCATATCGAAAAGCTTGCCGACCGCATGAAAATCATTACCCCACAGCGACATTACCGGGCAGGTGATTTTCACCTCAGCGTCAGCCATATCCTGCGCCACATCCTCTGCGTTGGCGCGATAGTCAGCCATTGCGCCACGCACGGCACCCGGTGCCTGATACGCCCGAACATAGGTGTCAAACGCCTCGCCGCTGATGGTCGAGGGATTGTAGGTCCAGTCCGAGAAAAAGTGGCGCAGCCAGATATGCTCCCGACCCGCAATCAGCGCTTCCGGCAGGTCTGGCACAAGATGAAACAGGAAGAACCAGTACGCACGCGCAATCGACGCATTCAGATCGCGCGCCACAATACGCGTTGGCACGTTATCCATCACCACCAGTCGATCCACCAGCTCAGGGTAATCTTTTGCAAACCGCGTCGCGACGCGCGCGCCGCGATCGTGCCCTACCAGCACCACTTTCTGTAAACCCAGCACACGCATCAGTTCCCGGATGTCCCGCGCCATGTTGCGCTTATCATAGCCAGAAGCAGGTTTATCCGTTTCGCCATACCCGCGTAAATCCGGTGCAATCACGCGGTAGTGCCGGGACAGTACGGGTATCTGGTAGCGCCAGGCATAGTTTGTTTCAGGAAAACCATGCAGGAGAATAACCGGTGCGCCTTCACCCTCTTCAACCACAAACTGACGGATACCGTTTGCCATTACGGTGTAACTTTTCATGCTCGTCACCTCACTTTATTTCAGCAGAGGCACGTTGGCCGCACGTTGATAAGGACCGTAATTGACAGGATTCCAGCTATAGCCCTGCTGCCAGGCGGTGATATGCCCGATACCGGGGAAAGGCAGATGTGCCGCAGCCATCCACTCACCGTCTTTCGCCAGCGCGTTAAACTCCTGCGCCCGGGATGAGATGGCTTTTTTCGGATCGACATCAAAGCGAATAGACACTTCAGGGTGCGGGAACTGGACGGCAGGAGCATGAATCAAATCCCCAATGAAGTTGATAGCCGTTCCCTGCGACGCGAAGCGATAAACGGTACTGCCAGGCGTATGCCCGATGGCATATGCCGTCTGGACTTCCGGGATAGGCGAAGCTGGCGGGACGAAGGTTTTAAGGTGCCCGGCGGCTTTATACGCAGACAGCGCATTCCTGGCGATAGCGAAATACTCTCTCGCATTAGCCGGCGCGCTCGCTTCTTTTGCGGGGTCAAGCCAGTAGTCGGCCTCCCCCTGCGGTACGTAGACGGTAGCATTGGGGAACAACGCCTTACCCTCTGCATCGCTCAGGCCGCATACGTGGTCAAGATGCAGGTGGGTCAGGAAAATGGTATCAACCTGCTCGGGACGGTACCCTGATGCGTTCATATTGCTGACCAACTGGCCGGCCGTTTCCGCCATGCAGTGGCCCCCCCCGCTGTCAATCATGACCAGGTGTTTACCGGTATTCACCAGAAAGGCGTTAAAGGCGGTAGGCATGCGTTCGGCATCAACTTTGTGTTGAGCCAGCAGTTCGCGAACCTTGTCGCCTGAGAGCCCGTGTAGTAAGGCAGGCGAAAGATCGTTATAGCCGTCGAACAGCGCCGTTACCTCATATTCCCCGACCGCCAGACGATAATAGCCCGGAACCTGCTGTTTCACCTGTGCCGGGGCATCTGCCCACGATGTGCTTGCCAGGAGCAGGCCGCTGAGCGCCAGAACCGTTTTCAACTTTTTCATCTTCACTCCAGATTGATATTTTTCAGGTTGTGAAGAGACTATGGCAGCGTAACGATAAATAATGTAGATATGTACTTTGATAAGTCAGCATAACGAAAATCGATGCAATGAAACTGGAAGATGTTGAAGTGTTTGTCGAAGCCGTCAAGGCGGGTAGTCTGGCGGGAGCCGCGCGTCGGCTCTCTGTGAGCGCCATGGCGGCGTCACGGTCTCTTAATAATCTTGAGGCTGAACTGGGGGTCAGGCTGGTGCACCGCACCACGCGTTCCCTGTCACCCACCAGCGATGGGGCCGTTTTTTTGCCCCATGCGCAGGCGTTGCTGGAAGATAAAAATAACGCGCTTGCCGATCTGTTTCCCGAAGGGACGCACCTTACCGGACGCCTGCGTATTACCGCCTCAGCGGGGTTTGGCCGTAAGATCGTTGCTCCCATGCTGACCCGGTTCATGCAGCAACATCCCGCCCTGCAGGTCGATTTACTCGCCACCGACGAACAGGTTGATATTGTCCGAAAAGGCATAGACGTGGCGTTACGCATTGCGCCGCTGCGCGATAACCGGCTGGTTGCCCATCGCCTGTGTCACAACCCTCGCGATCTCTGCGCCAGCGCGGCGTATCTTGCCGCGAATGGCTATCCAAAATCGTTTAACGATCTGGCGGCACACAGCTGTCTGACCACGTCAGATACCGTCCACTGGTCATTCGAACAGGGTGAACAGCGCTACAAACAAAAGGTGTCGGGCCGATTCTCCGCGAACTCCGTTGAGGCCATTTTCGAAGCCTGCCTCGGAGGGTTGGGGATCGCCAATTTATCTCGCTGGTACGTAGAGCCGGCGTTCAGTGAGGGTAAACTCGAGCGGATCGTCCTTGAAGACGCCCAGCCGGAATCGCTGGCCGTTTGGGCGGTCTACCCGACCTCACGGCTGATCCCGGCAAAAGTAAGAAAATTTGTGGAAGCGCTGGAAGCCGAACTGTTGCTCAATCCGCTGACGCAACCCACCTGATATTATTTCACCGTCACCAGCCGCGCCGCCACAATCTGGTGCCCGGCCTGAACGTCCGTGTTGTCGATGCGCTGCATGATCCTGTCCGCCAGCGTGTAGCCCATCTCCCGCGCAGGGGTGGTAGCCCAGACGATCGGCAGATCGTCGAGCGCGTTTTCACCGACGTCGGCGAACGCCCCGAGCGCCACCTGATGGCCGAAGAAGGTTTCCACCCCGCCCTCGCCGCTCTGACGCCCGGCGCGGATCAGGCCAAACCAGGCGCCCATGGCAATCACATCGTTGTAGCAAATCACGGCGCTGATCGTCGGACTGCTGCGCAGCAGCGCGGCTATCGCTTCCGCCACTTTCTTCTGGCTGGATTCACACTCCACGACCCATTCGCTGTGGAACGGCAGGCCGTATTTAATCAGCGTCGCGCAGTAGCCGCCGACCCGCTCGGCGCGGGTCAGGGACGAACTTTTCCCGCCGAGCCACGCAATGCGCTGGTGTCCGCGACGAATAAGATGCTCGGTCAGCATTTGCGCGGCCTGCATGTTATCCGGGCGCAGCGTATCGGCCTCGTCCAGATAGCTGGCACGCGAAGCAAACACCAGCGGCACGCCTTTTTCGGCGGCGCGCTCGCACAGCTCGCTGCCCACGCCCGACGCCCCGGCGACGATCACCCCGTCAACACCCTGATTCAGCAGCATATCGAGCCGGGAGAGAAGCTGATCGGGCTCGCGACCGCCGTGCAGAAGAAAGACCATCCGCCCCTGCGCTTCAAGCGCTTCGGTTAACCCTGCGGTCAGCTCCGCATAGAAAGGTGACGTCAGGTCGCGGACAATCAGGCCAATCACCCCGCTTTGCCCGCCGCGCAGCGCCGACGCCTGACGGTTACGCACAAAACCCAGCTGCTCAACCGCCTCGTTAACCCGCTGACCAGTCGCAGGAGAGATGCGCCCTTTTCCGCTTAGCACCAGAGAAACGGTGCTGACGGAAACGCCCGCCGCCAGCGCGACATCGTTGATGGTGATTTTTTTCGCTACAGCCATGTGTTGGCGTGACTCCCTGAAATGAGATCGGTAAAACGTTTTATCAATACGTTATCTTTATACTACCAGTCAAAGCCTGAGAATGTGATTTAGCGCGCACTAAACTTTGATAAAACGTTTTATCTTCTCGCAGCATTGAAGCAGGCAAACTGATTTTAACAATAAAGGAGTCGTTTTATGACGGCGAAAGCAGCACAAAAAATATCGCTGTGGGAATTTTTCCAGCAACTGGGTAAAACCTTTATGCTGCCCGTGGCACTCCTCTCGTTCTGCGGGATCATGCTTGGGATCGGCAGCTCGCTGAGCAGTAAAGACGTCATCACGCTGATCCCGTTCCTCGGTACCCCGATGCTGCAGGCGATCTTCATCTGGATGAGTAAAGTCGGCTCCTTTGCGTTTAGCTTCCTGCCCGTGATGTTCTGTATTGCTATCCCGCTGGGTCTGGCGCGCGAGAACAAAGGCGTCGCGGCGTTTGCCGGGTTTGTGGGCTACGCCGTGATGAACCTGGCGGTTAACTTCTGGCTGACCGCGAAAGGCATTTTGCCGACCACCGACGCTGCCGTGCTGAAAGCCAACAACATTCAGAGCGTGATCGGTATCCAGTCTATTGATACCGGGATACTCGGGGCAGTGATCGCAGGGGTCATTATCTGGATGCTGCACGAGCGCTTCCACAATATCCGGCTGCCGGATGCCCTGGCCTTCTTCGGCGGTACCCGCTTTGTGCCGATTATCACCCTGGTGGTGATGGGCCTGTTTGGTCTGATCATTCCGCTGATCTGGCCGGTCTTCGCGATGGGCATCAACGGCATCGGCCGCATCATCAACGGCGCGGGAGATTTCGGTCCGATGATCTTCGGCACCGGCGAGCGTCTGCTCCTGCCGTTTGGCCTGCAGCATATTCTGGTGGCCCTGATTCGCTTCACCGAAGCGGGCGGTACCATGGAGGTGTGCGGTCACGACGTGAGCGGCGCGCTGACCATCTTCCAGGCGCAGCTGAGCTGCCCGACCACCCACGGCTTCTCGGAAAGCGCCACCCGCTTCCTGTCCCAGGGTAAAATGCCTGCGTTCCTCGGCGGCCTGCCGGGCGCCGCGCTGGCGATGTACCACTGCGCGCGCCCGGAAAACCGTCATAAAATTAAAGGCCTGCTCATTTCCGGCGTGATCGCCTGCGTCGTGGGCGGTACCACCGAGCCAATCGAATTCCTGTTCCTGTTCGTCGCACCGGTGCTGTACCTCATCCACGCGGTTCTTACCGGTCTGGGCTTTACCGTGATGGCGGTGCTGGGCGTGACCATCGGCAACACCGACGGCAACGTGATCGACTTCGTGGTGTTCGGGATCCTGCACGGCCTGTCCACCAAGTGGTACCTGGTGCCGGTCGTGGCGGCTATCTGGTTTGCGGTTTACTACGGCATCTTCCGCTTCGCCATCACCCGCTTTAACCTGAAAACGCCTGGCCGCGATACCGATACGGCGAGCAGCGTTGAACAGGCGGTTGCCGGGACCGTGGGCAAATCCGGCTACAACACACCGGCCATTCTGGCGGCGCTGGGCGGCGCGGATAACATCACCTCGCTCGATAACTGCATCACCCGCCTGCGTCTGTCGGTGGCGGATATGTCAAAAGTGGATACCAACGCCCTGAAAGCCAACCGGGCCATCGGCGTGGTACAGTTAAATCAGCACAATTTGCAGGTGGTTATCGGCCCGCAGGTCCAGTCGGTGAAGGATGAGCTGGCAACCCTGATGCGAACAGTTGAAGCCTGATGCCTCAGCCCCCTCTCATGAGGGGGTTTTACTTTAAGGACTCACGTCATGTTTGATTTTTCTACCGTCGTGGATCGACACGGCACCTGGTGTACGCAGTGGGACTACGTCGCCGACCGCTTTGGCGCGGCCGATCTGCTGCCCTTCACCATCTCGGATATGGATTTAGCCACTGCGCCCTGCATTACCGACGCGCTGCATCAGCGCATCAATCACGGCGTGCTGGGCTACAGCCGCTGGAAGAACGATGAGTTTCTCGCCGCCGTCGCGCACTGGTTCCAGCAGCGCTTTAACAGCCAGATTGATACGGAAACCGTCGTTTATGGTCCTTCCGTTATCTACATGGTGTCAGAGCTGATTCGTCTCTGGTCACACCCCGGCGACGGCGTAGTGGTGCACACCCCGGCATACGACGCGTTTTACAAAGCTATTGAAGGGAATGCGCGTCATGTGGTGCCCGTGGAGATGGAAAAGCACGCAGCAGGCTGGCAGGGGAATATGGCTGCACTGGAAGCGGCCCTGGCGAAACCTGAAAACAAGATTTTACTGCTGTGCAGCCCGCAAAACCCAACCGGCAAGGTCTGGACGCGGGACGAGCTGACGCACATGGCTGAACTGTGCGCACGCTATGACGTGGCGGTTATCAGCGATGAAATTCATATGGATATGGTGTGGGGAGAGCATCGTCACACGCCGTGGAGCGCGGTGGCGCGCGGCAAATGGGCGCTTCTCAGCTCCGGCTCGAAAAGCTTTAATATTCCAGCGCTGACGGGCGCTTACGGCCTGATTGGCGATGAACAGAGCCGTAACGGTTATCTCAGCGCGCTAAAAGGCCGGGACGGACTCTCTTCCCCTTCCGTGCTGGCGCTGACGGCGCATATCGCCGCCTATCAGCAGGGAGCGCCGTGGCTGGATGCCCTGCGGGGCTATCTGGAAGAGAATCTGTTGTATATCGCGCAGGAAGTAAACCGCGCCTTTCCGAAACTGAACTGGCAGCCGCCCGAAGCGACCTACCTGGCCTGGATTGACCTGCGCCCCCTGAACATTGACGATCGGGCGCTGCAAAAAGTGCTGATCGAGCAGCAAAAAGTCGCCATCATGCCGGGATATACCTACGGCAAAGAGGGAAACGGCTTTGTTCGCCTGAACGCCGGCTGTCCGCGCAGCAAGCTTGAACAAGGGGTGCAACGCCTCATTGCCGGGATTAACACGCTCCTGTAATCAATTTGCGCAACGGAATATTCCCTTGCGCAAATAGCTTTTTACCCCGTTTTGTTTTTATAATATGGCGCACTTTAACCAGAAAAGAGTGCGACCATGATTGATACACGCCTGCCTTTAACTGATATTCATCGTCACCTTGACGGTAACATTCGTGCCCAAACCATCCTCGATCTTGGCCGCCAGTTCAATTTAACGCTTCCTGCGCAGACGCTTGAGTCGCTGATCCCGCACGTACAGGTAACCTCCAATGAACCGGACCTGGTCAGCTTCCTGAGCAAACTCGACTGGGGCGTGAAGATGCTGGCCTCGCTGGATGCCTGTCGCCGCGTGGCGTTTGAGAACATTGAAGATGCGGCCCGTAATGGCCTGCATTACGTCGAGCTGCGCTTCTCGCCGGGCTATATGGCGATGACCCACAGCCTGCCCGTTGCAGGCGTGGTGGAAGCCGTGATTGAAGGCGTGCGCGAAGGGTGTAAAACCTTCGACGTTCAGGCCCGTCTGATTGGCATTATGAGCCGTACCTTCGGCGAAGCCGCCTGCCTGCAGGAGCTTGAAGCGCTGCTGGCCCATCGCGATGCCATCACCGCCGTCGATCTGGCCGGTGACGAGCTGGGCTTCCCGGGCAGTCTGTTCCTCTCCCACTTCAACCGCGCGCGCGATGCCGGCTGGCACATTACCGTGCATGCGGGTGAAGCGGCTGGCCCGGAAAGCATCTGGCAGGCCATCCGCGAGCTGGGCGCCGAGCGTATCGGTCACGGCGTGAAGGCGGTAGAAGATCGCGCCCTGATGGATTTCCTGGCGGAGCAGCGTATCGGGATTGAGTCGTGCCTGACGTCTAACATTCAGACCAGCACCGTGGCAACGCTGGCGCATCATCCGCTGAAAACGTTCCTTGAGCACGGCGTGCTGGCCTCGCTGAACACTGACGACCCGGCGGTTCAGGGCGTGGATATCATCCACGAATACAACATCGCCGCACCGCAGGCGGGTCTGAGCCGTGAGCAGATCCGTCAGGCGCAGATCAACGGGCTGGAGATCGCCTTCCTGACGCCTGAAGAGAAACAGGCGCTTAAAGATAAAGTGGCTCGCGGTTGAGCATTTGCCGGGTAGCGGCTACGCCTTACCCGGCCTACAACAGCCCTTAAAGCTTATGCCAGACAGAGCGTGGCGCGATGTTTGGCAGATTCAATACCCAGCTCAATCAGTTCCATAATCTGAATCGCCTGGCCGGCCGGAACCGGATTTTCGCCCGTGCCGTTCAGCGCATCGCGAATGCCCGCATAATAGGCCGGATAGTTGCCCGGGATCGTCAGCAAGGTCTCCTCTACCAGTTCCTCGCCTTCAACCCGCGTGACCACGCCGTCGCGCATATCATAGCCCCAGTCTTCCTGCGGCAAACGTTCACCGCTTTTCAGCCGGTCCTCCTGCGGATCGAGGCCAAACTTCACGTAGCTCCCGCGCGTGCCGTGAATGATGTAGCGGGCCGATTCCGCGGCCGCGACCATCGTGCCGTGCAGCACAATCCGCCGCTGCGGGTAGCTGAGCACCGCGTGGAAGTAATCGGTCGTCTGCGCTCCGGGCCGGAGCTGGGCCAGATCGACCGTCATGCTCACCGGCAGACCAAAAAGATTGACGGCCTGATCCAGCAGATGCGGGGCTAAATCGTACCAGATACCGCTGCCCGGACCGGCCTGCTCGCGCCAGCGGTTTCGTACCTGCGGCCGGAAGCGGTCAAAGTGCGATTCAAAAAAGAGGATCTCCCCTAGCGTGCCTTCACTGAGAAGCCTTTTTACCGTCAGAAAGTCGCTGTCCCAGCGGCGGTTATGGAACACCGACAGCAGCCTGCCCAGACTCTTTGCCAGCGCATCCAGCTCGCGAGCCTGAGACAACGTGACGGTAAAGGGCTTATCGACAACCACGTGCTTACCGGCCTCCAGCGCGGCCTTTGCCAGCGGAAAGTGGGTGTCGTTCGGGGTGGGGATAACGATTAAATCAATATTTGGATCGTTGAAAAGGTGTTTTGGCTCAGAGACAACCGGCACGGAAGGCCAGTCGGCATGGACTTTAGCGGCATCGCTGCTGGATACCGCAGCCAGGGTCATCCCCGGCGTCCCGGCTATCAGAGGCGCATGAAACGTTTTGCTCGCGTACCCATAGCCGATAAGCCCAACGCGGATATTATCACTCATAGTGCCGTCCTCTTTTATGACGTTCTTATTTCACACTGGCTAGCCTGGCATTACCACAGATTAATAATGTGCCATATGACTTAAAATAGCAGGTTGTAGGGGTTGTTTTTGTTACATAGTATTAACCCACTGATTTTGTTTAAGGGAACCGTTCCCAAAGCGCTTGCCGTCGGGGAAACGTCGCTGTAACATTTGCGACCTGTATTTATGGATAAAGTACAACTACGAATCATGACGTCAATTATTAATCGAATCATTGAATTAGCGGGATGGATTGTCCTTGGGGTTTCGGTCATTTTGCTGGGCGTTGCCAGCCATATCGATAACTACCAGCCGCCGGAGCCTGTCACAGTCGCCCAACCTAAGTAACCGGTTACTGCAATAAAGAGTGACATAATATGTCAGTTACTTATTGCCAGCCCTGGTGAACACGGTTAACCTTCTCTTCCAGGCATCGTCTGATGCCTGAATTTCAGCAAAGAAAACTCCTAATTTCGTCGCGTTACCTGAGTGGGCTGTTTACGTCTTTATTAATCCGTTTATTATTCGAACGAATTACCTTAACTGGTATTACTCACTTTTATATGGAAACTTATTAATATGACAGTTCAGGACTATTTATTAAAATTTCGCAAGATCAATTCGCTTGAGAGCCTGGAAAAACTGTTTGACCATCTGAACTACACCCTGTCGGATAATCAGGACATCATTAATATGTATCGCGCCGCTGACCATCGCCGTGCGGAGCTGGTTTCCGGGGGGGGTTTGTTCAACGTGGGTGAAGTGCCTAAGTCCGTATGGCGTTACGTTTTATAAGAAAGTAGCCATCCGCGCGAAATGTTATATACTCTCCGCCCTGCAAACTGGCTGTACAACATTTCGCGCAGATTATGGGAGAGTTCATGACCGCAACGCCTGGAGATCGCATTGGAGGCTGGTTAATCGCCCCACTGGCATGGCTGCTGGTTGCCTTATTAAGCGCATCGCTTGCGCTGCTGCTGTATACCACCGCACTAATTACCCCTCACGCCATCCAGACACTGATGTCGCAAAGCGTGCTGAATATTGCGCTGTGGTTTGTGTCGTTCGTTTTCGCAATTGGAATGTGGTACTACACCCTGTGGTTGACCATCGCCTTCTTTAAGCGCCGCAAAAGTGTACCTAAACACTACATTATCTGGCTGCTGATTTCGGTTCTGCTGGCGGTGAAAGCCTTTGCTTTTTCGCCCGTATCAGACGCTCTGGCCGTTCGTCAGCTGCTTTTCCCGTTACTGGCCGCCGCGCTGCTGGTCCCCTATTTCAAGCGTTCGACGCGGGTAAAAAACACCTTCGTGAACCCGTAATAACCTTACAGATAACCTGTTGTCGCCTGCGTGAGTTTGTCCGATAATAGGCGGCTTTTTTATTTCAGGCTAAATAATGACCGATTACTTACTGCTCTTTGTCGGCACCGTGCTGGTTAACAACTTCGTTCTGGTGAAGTTCCTTGGCCTGTGCCCGTTTATGGGCGTGTCCAAAAAGCTGGAAACGGCGATGGGCATGGGGCTGGCGACAACCTTCGTCATGACGATGGCGTCCATCTGCGCGTGGTTGATTGATACCTGGATCCTCATCCCGCTGGGGTTAATCTATCTTCGTACGCTGGCTTTTATTCTGGTCATTGCGGTTGTTGTGCAATTTACTGAGATGGTGGTGCGTAAAACCAGCCCGGCCCTCTATCGCCTGCTGGGTATCTTCCTGCCGCTGATCACCACCAACTGTGCCGTTCTCGGCGTTGCGCTGCTGAACATCAACCTTGGCCATAACTTTATGCAGTCGGCGCTGTACGGTTTTTCCGCCGCCGTCGGTTTCTCATTTGTTATGGTCCTGTTCGCGTCGATTCGCGAGCGTCTGGCGGCAGCGGATATCCCTGCGCCCTTCCGCGGTAACGCGATTGCGCTGGTGACCGCGGGTTTAATGTCTCTGGCCTTTATGGGCTTTAGTGGTCTGGTGAAGTTGTAATGAATGCTATCTGGATTGCCATCGCCTCTATCAGCGTCCTGGGGTTGGTGTTTGGCCTTATCCTGGGTTACGCCTCCCGCCGTTTCGCGGTAGAGGACGATCCTGTTGTTGAGAAAATTGATGAGCTGCTGCCGCAAAGCCAGTGCGGGCAGTGCGGCTACCCAGGCTGCCGTCCCTACGCTGAAGCGGTAGGCATTCAGGGTGAAAAAATTAACCGCTGCGCCCCCGGCGGCGAAGCGGTGATGCTGAAAATCGCGGCCCTGCTTAACGTCGATCCGCAGCCCGTTGATGGCGATGCGGAGGTGCAGGAGCCGGTTCGCGCCCTCGCCGTGATCGACGAAGCCAACTGCATCGGCTGCACCAAATGTATTCAGGCCTGCCCGGTTGACGCCATTGTCGGCGCCACCCGCGCCATGCACACCGTCGTGGCGGACCTCTGCACCGGCTGTAACCTCTGCGTGGCCCCCTGCCCGACGCAATGTATCGAGCTGCGCCCGGTTGAAACGACTACCGAAAGCTGGAAGTGGGATCTTCAAACCATTCCGGTTCGCATCATTCCTGTGGAACAACATGCTTAAGTTATTTTCTGCTTTCAGAAAAGAGAAGATTTGGGACTTTGACGGCGGTATCCATCCGCCAGAGATGAAAACCCAGTCCAACGGCACGCCGCTGCGTCAAATTCCGCTGGCGACGCGTTACGTCATGCCGCTCAAACAGCATATTGGCGCTGAGGGCGAGCTGTGCGTGAAAGAAGGCGATACGGTTCTTCGCGGTCAGCCGCTGACCTTTGGCCGTGGACGTATGCTGCCGATACACGCCCCTACCTCCGGTAAAGTGGTGGCGATTGCCCCTCATACGGTGGCTCATCCGTCCGCGCTGTCGGAGCTGAGCGTGATCATTGAAGCCGACGGCGAAGACCGCTGGATTGAACGTGACGGCTGGAGCGATTACCGCAGCCAGAGCCGCGAAGCGCTTATCGAGCGTATTCATCAGTTCGGCGTCGCCGGGCTGGGCGGCGCGGGCTTCCCGACCGGCGTCAAGCTGCGCGGCGGTGGCGATAACATCCAGACGTTGATTATCAACGCCGCCGAGTGCGAGCCGTATATCACCGCAGACGATCGTCTGATGCAGGATTGCGCCGCTCAGGTGGTGGAAGGCATCCGCATCCTGGCGCACATTCTTAAGCCGCGGGAAGTGCTGATTGGTATCGAAGACAATAAACCGCAGGCCATCTCGATGCTGCGCGCCGTGCTGGCGGGCAGTCATGATATTAGCCTGCGCGTTATCCCGACCAAGTACCCTTCTGGCGGCGCAAAACAGCTGACGCAAATTCTCACCGGCAAGCAGGTGCCGCACGGCGGACGCTCTTCGGATATCGGCGTGCTGATGCAAAACGTCGGCACCGCCTATGCGGTGAAACGCGCGGTGATTGACGGCGAGCCGTTGACCGAGCGCGTGGTGACGCTGACCGGCGAGTCGGTTTCCCGTCCTGGCAACGTCTGGGCGCGTCTGGGTACGCCGGTGCGCCATCTGCTGGAACAGGCTGAATTTTGCCCGGCCAGCGACCAGATGGTGATCATGGGCGGCCCGCTGATGGGCTTTACGCTGCCGTGGCTGGACGTTCCGGTAGTGAAAATCACGAACTGTCTGCTCGCTCCTTCCCCAACCGAAATGGGTGAAGAGCAGGAAGAGAAAGGTTGCATCCGCTGCAGCGCCTGTGCCGATGCCTGCCCGGCGGATCTACTCCCGCAGCAGCTGTACTGGTACAGCAAAGGCCAACTGCACGACAAAGCAAAATCACATAATCTGGCCGACTGCATTGAATGCGGCGCCTGCGCCTGGGTCTGCCCAAGCAACATTCCGCTGGTGCAATACTTCCGTCAGGAGAAGGCCGAGATTTATGCCATCTCCATGGAAGAAAAACGCGCCGCAGAAGCCAAGGCACGTTTCGAAGCGCGTCAGGCGCGACTGGAGCGCGAAAAAATCGCCCGTCAGGAACGCCATAAGCAGGCCGCCGTTCAGCCTGCCGGGAAAGATCAGGATGCGATCAACGCCGCACTGGCGCGCGTTCGCGAGAAAAAAGCCGATGCCGCCCAGACGGTGGTGATCCAGGCCGGGGAAAAACCGGATAACAGCGAAGCGATTGCCGCCCGCGAAGCGCGAAAGGCTGCGGCTCGCGCGCGTCAGGCGGAAAAAGCGCAAACGGTTCAGGCAGATACTGAGATCGACCCGCGTAAAGCGGCCGTTGAAGCGGCGATAGCCCGGGCCAAGGCCCGCAAAGCTGGAGAGCAGCAGGTAGTCGTCGAGCAAGAAGCGGTCGACCCACGCAAAGCCGCCGTTGAAGCGGCGATTGCTCGCGCCAAAGCCCGTAAGGCTGCGCAGCAGGCGCCAGAGGCAGTATCAGAAGCAGAAGCACCCCCGATCGACCCGCGTAAAGCCGCCGTCGAAGCAGCGATTGCCCGCGCCAAAGCCCGCAAGGCTGCGCAGCAGGCGCCAGAGGCAGTGTCAGAAGCAGTGTCAGAAGCAGAAGCACCACCGGTCGACCCGCGTAAAGCCGCCGTCGAAGCAGCGATTGCCCGAGCCAAAGCCCGTAAGGCTGCGCAGCAGGAAGAGCAGTCGCAGGCCGCCAACGATGACCCGCGCAAGGCCGCCGTCGCCGCCGCCATTGCGCGCGTTCAGGCGAAGAAAGCCGCACAGCAAGCCGTTAACGAGGATTAAATGGTTTTCAGAATCGCAAGTTCCCCCTACACCCACAACCAGCGTCAGACATCGCGCATTATGATGCTGGTCTGCCTGGCCGCGCTGCCGGGCATTGCCGTTCAGTGCTGGTTTTTCGGCTGGGGAACCCTGTTCCAGATAGCCCTGGGCTGCGCCAGCGCCGTCGCGGCGGAAGCACTCGTCCTGAAGCTGCGTAAGATGGCGGTGTCACGCATTCTGGCTGACAACTCAGCGCTGCTGACCGGCCTGCTGCTCGCCATCAGTATTCCGCCGTTTGCCCCGTGGTGGATGGTCATGCTCGGTACCGTGTTTGCCGTGATCATTGCCAAACAGCTGTACGGCGGGCTCGGCCATAACCCGTTTAACCCGGCGATGATTGGCTACGTGGTGCTGCTAATCTCCTTCCCGGTGCAGATGACCAGCTGGCTGCCGCCGCACGAGATTGCGGCCACGGTTCCGGGCTTTATGGATGCCCTGCACGTTATCTTTACCGGCCATACGGCGCTCGGCGCTGATATGAACGCCCTGCGCATGGGCGTGGACGGTATCAGCCAGGCGACGCCTCTCGATACCTTTAAAACGTCCCTGCATGCCGGGCACAGCGTTGATCAGATCATGAAATCCGCGATTTACAGCGGCATGCTGGCGGGTGCAGGCTGGCAGTGGGTCAACCTGGCGTATCTTCTGGGCGGCCTGTTCCTGCTGCAGCAAAAAGCCATTCGCTGGCATATTCCGGTCAGCTTCCTCGTGACGCTGACGGTTTGCGCGACGCTGGGATGGGTCTTCTCTCCTGAATCACTCGCCAGCCCGCAGATGCATTTGCTCTCCGGTGCGACCATGCTAGGTGCCTTCTTTATCCTGACGGATCCGGTCACGGCGTCAACGACTAACCGCGGCCGCCTGATCTTCGGCGCGCTGGCGGGCCTGCTGGTATGGCTCATCCGCAGCTTTGGCGGTTACCCGGACGGCGTCGCGTTTGCCGTCCTGCTTGCCAACATTACCGTTCCGCTCATCGACTATTACACGCGTCCGCGCGTGTACGGCCATCGCTAAGGGTTTCGCCATGTTAAAAACGATGCAAAAGCACGGCGTCACGCTGGCTGTCTTCGCCGCGGTCCTGACCGGGCTGACGGCCCTGGTTAACACGTTAACCAAAACGACCATCGAAGAGCAGGCTTCAAAGCAGCAAAAGGCGCTGTTCGATCAGGTGATCCCGTCAGATTTCTACGATAATGATCTGCAAAAAAGCTGCTTTGTGGTAGACGCGCCCCAGCTTGGGAAAGGCGCGCACCGCCTCTTTATCGCCCGTAAAGGGAATAGACCGGTAGGCGCGGTGATGGAAGCGACGGCGCCCGACGGCTATTCCGGGGCCATTCAGCTGCTTGTCGGCAGCGATTTCTCCGGCACTATTCTGGGTACTCGCGTGACGGAACATCATGAAACGCCGGGCCTGGGCGATAAAATTGAAACCCGTCTGAGCGACTGGATTTTGCACTTCGCCGGTAAAGTTATCCATGGCGAAGGTGATACCGCGTTTGCGGTGAAGAAAGATGGCGGCGAGTTCGACCAGTTCACCGGCGCGACCATCACGCCGCGCGCCGTGGTGAACGCCGTAAAACGAGCCGGGCTGTATGCTGAAACGCTGCCCGCGCAAATCAACAATCTTCCGGCCTGTGAGGAGTAATCATGAGCCAGGTTAAAGAGGTTATTGTCCAGGGGTTGTGGAAGAACAACTCCGCGCTGGTCCAGCTTCTGGGGATGTGTCCCCTGCTGGCGGTAACGTCCACCGCCACCAACGCGCTCGGTCTGGGTCTGGCAACCACGCTGGTGCTGACGCTGACCAACCTCTCCATCTCCGCCCTGCGCCGCTGGACGCCGTCGGAAATTCGTATTCCGATTTACGTCATGATCATTGCGTCGGTGGTCAGTATCGTCCAGATGCTGATTAACGCCTACGCGTTCGGTCTGTACCAGTCGCTCGGGATCTTTATTCCCCTTATCGTCACCAACTGTATCGTCGTTGGCCGTGCGGAAGCGTTCGCGGTGAAAAACAGCCCCGCCATGTCGGCGCTGGATGGTTTTTCCATTGGAATGGGCGCCACCTGCGCCATGTTCGTGCTGGGCTCGCTGCGCGAGATCCTCGGTAACGGTACGCTGTTTGACGGCGCAGATGCGCTGCTGGGCGGCTGGGCCAAAGCGCTGCGCGTTGAAGTGTTCCACACCGATACGCCATTCCTGCTGGCAATGCTGCCCCCTGGCGCGTTTATTGGCCTTGGCATGATGCTGGCGATAAAATACCTGATTGATGAGAAACGTAAGCGCCGCGCGGCTGAGCTTAGCGTTCTGGAAGGGACACCCGAGAAGGCTTCATGAATAAAGAAAAGCGCATTGCGATCCTGACCCGTCTGCGGGACGAGAACCCGCACCCGACGACGGAGCTGAATTTTACCTCCCCGTTTGAGCTGCTGATCGCGGTGTTGCTCTCTGCACAGGCGACCGATGTGAGCGTCAATAAAGCCACTGCCCTGCTCTATCCGGTCGCCAATACGCCAAAAGCCATGCTGGAGCTGGGCGTGGAAGGCGTGAAGTCCTATATCAAAACCATCGGCCTGTTTAACAGCAAAGCCGAGAACGTCATTAAGACCTGCCGGATCCTGCTGGAACAGCACGGAGGCGAAGTACCGGAAGATCGCGCCGCGCTGGAAGCCTTACCGGGCGTGGGGCGTAAGACCGCGAACGTGGTGCTCAACACCGCGTTTGGCTGGCCGACCATCGCCGTGGATACGCATATTTTCCGCGTCTCTAACCGGACTAACTTCGCGCCGGGGAAAAATGTTGAGCAGGTCGATGAGAAGCTGTTAAAGGTGGTTCCGGACGAATTTAAGGTTGACTGTCATCACTGGCTGATTCTGCACGGCCGCTATACCTGTATTGCCCGTAAGCCTCGCTGCGGCTCCTGCATTATTGAAGATCTCTGCGAATACAAAGAAAAAGTGTATCCCTGATCGTCACAAACCCTTACCAAAAGAAGGGCTACCAGACACCCTTCTTTTGGCCGTTATTTGTCCGTCTTTCATTCCCCCTGACCTGTCACTTGTTCGGTTGTTTAACGCTCAAACAGGTTAATACTTTTTTCATAGCCAAAAATTTCTATACATCTGTGATCGCGATCACCCTGATAACTTCATGTTGAATTTTTGTTGTCAAAATCCGCCTAAACCCTTTGTCTGACAAGATACTCTCCTTCCACCACCGAAGATAAGACCAGCTATTTTTCAGAATATGGCCCATATCACTGCATTAAGCAGTAAATAGCAGAACATATCGCCAAAAGCCGGTCGCGGTGGGTTAATGCCAGTCGAAAAAACTACCTTTACTCATCGTATGAAATTTAACGCTGAATAACATTTATATGAACCGACGATTATACCACCTCAGATATATGTAACAGATTATTACAAACGTATTGCCAGATGGGGCAGGATAGTGAACATTACCCGCCGTTTCTCCTCCCAATATAACTATAAGGCGTATGGACTACGGCCATCGCGCTATGAACACCCCCGTTAATATGGGATGTAAAAAAAGAGGTATATGTGTCTACTGCAAACAATAAACCAACAGATGAAAGCGTGAGTCTTAACGCTTTTAAACAGCCTAAAGCGTTCTATCTCATCTTCTCTATCGAGTTATGGGAGCGTTTTGGTTATTACGGCCTGCAAGGGATCATGGCGGTTTACCTGGTAAAACAGCTGGGTATGTCCGAAGCCGATTCCATCACGCTGTTCTCTTCCTTTAGTGCTCTGGTGTACGGTCTGGTCGCTATTGGCGGCTGGCTGGGTGATAAAGTCCTCGGGACTAAACGCGTCATCATGCTGGGCGCCATTGTCCTGGCGATCGGCTATGGTCTGGTTGCATGGTCAGGGCATGATGCCGCTGTCGTGTATATGGGTATGGCGACGATTGCCGTCGGTAACGGTCTGTTCAAAGCGAACCCGTCCTCCCTGCTTTCTACCTGCTATAACAAAGACGATCCGCGCCTGGACGGTGCATTTACCATGTACTACATGTCCATCAACATCGGTTCGTTCTTCTCGATGCTGGCAACCCCATGGCTTGCGGCGAAGTTCGGCTGGAGCGTGGCGTTTGCGCTGAGCTTCGTGGGCATGCTGATCACCGTGGTCAACTTCCTGTTCTGCCGCAGCTGGGTTAAAGACTACGGTTCAAAACCTGACTTCGAGCCTGTGCATATGGGCAAACTGCTGGCCACCATCGTGGGCGTTGTTGTCCTCGCGGCAATCGCCACCTGGCTGCTGCACAACCAGGGTATCGCCCGTGCCGTTCTGGGCGTGGTTGCGCTGGGTATCGTGGTTATCTTTGCGAAAGAAGCGTTCGCCATGCAGGGTGCTGCCCGTCGCAAGATGATTGTGGCGTTCATTCTGATGCTGGAAGCGATTATCTTCTTCGTGCTGTACAGCCAGATGCCAACCTCACTGAACTTCTTCGCCATTCGTAACGTTGAGCACTCAATTCTGGGCATCGCGTTCGAGCCGGAACAGTATCAGGCGCTGAACCCGTTCTGGATCATGATTGGTAGCCCAATTCTGGCCGCTATCTATAACAAGATGGGCGACCGTCTGCCAATGCCGCACAAGTTTGCTATCGGTATGGTGCTGTGCTCCGGCGCGTTCCTGGTGCTGCCGCTGGGTACCAAATTTGCCACCGACGCGGGTATCGTGTCCGTTAACTGGCTGATCCTGAGCTACGCGCTGCAGTCTATCGGTGAACTGATGATCTCCGGTCTGGGTCTGGCGATGGTTGCACAGCTGGTGCCACAGCGTCTGATGGGCTTCATTATGGGTAGCTGGTTCCTGACCACTGCCGGTGCGGCAATCATTGCGGGTAAAATTGCGAACCTGATGGCTGTGCCGGAAAACGTCACTGACCCACTGGTCTCCCTGAACGTCTACGGTACCGTGTTCATGCAGATTGGTATCGCGACTGCGGTTATTGCAGTTCTGATGCTGCTGACCGCGCCGAAACTGAATCGTATGACTCAGGACGACGACAAGACGGCTGAAGCGACCAAAACCGCTACCGCGTAAGATTATTGAGAAACGACAGAACAGAAGCCGCTAATGTATTAGCGGCTTTTTTTTTGTCCGTTGGCGCACTAACATAGCTGAAACCTCAGCAAAAAGGAGTTACCGATGAAACTGTTCTACAAACCGGGCGCGTGCTCTCTTGCTTCCCATATCACCCTGCGCGAGAGCGGCAAAGATTTCACGCTGGACGGCGTTGATCTGATGAAAAAGCGTCTGGAAAATGGCGATGATTTTCTTGCCATTAACCCCAAGGGACAAGTTCCGGCGCTCTTGCTGGATGACGGTACTCTGCTGACCGAAGGCGTCGCGATTATGCAGTTCCTGGCCGATAGCGTACCCGATCGCCAGCTGCTGGCTCCGGTCAGTACCATTTCTCGTTATAAGACGCTGGAATGGCTGAACTACATTGCGACCGAACTGCACAAAGGTTTTACGCCGTTGTTCCGCCCGGATACGCCAGAGGAGTTCAAACCGACCCTGCGTGCGCTTCTTGAGAAAAAGCTGCAGTACGTTAACGAATCGCTGAAAAACGAACAGTGGATTTGTGGTTCGCGCTTCACGATTGCCGATGCGTATCTGTTTACCGTGCTGCGCTGGGCGCGCGCGGTTAAGCTGAACCTGGAAGGGTTAGACCATATTGCATCGTATATGAAACGCGTGGCAGAGCGTCCTGCAGTAGCTGCGGCGCTGAAAGCGGAAGGTTTGAATTAACCGAGCGGCCTGTGTTGCCGGGTGGCGCTAACGCTTACCCGGCCTACACGTTTTGGCCGGCTATAACCGGGTTGCGCTGAAATAGTGCTCCGGCTTCGCGATACGATCCTGTGCCGCAACCACCTGCAGTTCATATTCCTGCATCTCTTTCGTCGCAATCATGATTTCGTACACCGCCGCGGTAACGTGTTCCAGCGCGTCACGTATCGTCGCCCCCTGCAGTAATTTCACCAGCAGCAGACCACTCGTAACATCTCCGACCCCAACCGGCTGGCGCAGGCCGAAATCCACCAGCGGACGGCTAATATGCCAGGCGTCATCTTTCGTCACCAGAAGCATCTCAAAACGGTCCTGACTCAGCCCTGCGCGGGCGAGATGTTTTACCAGCACCACCTCAGGCCCCTGAGCGATCAGTTCGCGAGACGCGCTTACCGCCTCTTCTACGCTGTTAACCGGACGCTCGCAGAGAATTTCGAGCTCGACCAGGTTTGGCGCAATGATATCGCTGGCGGGCAGCGCGTGGCGGACGTGAAACTCTGCGACGCCTGGCGCCACGATACAGCCTTTCTCCGGATGGCCCATGACGGGGTCGCAGAAGTATTTTGCCGCCGGGTTTGCGGCTTTCACCTGACGTACGATGCCGAGGATATGCTCCCCCTGCTCCGCTGAGCCGAGGTAGCCGCTCAGCACGGCGTCACAGCGTCTGAGCTGGTCGATATCGGCAATTCCCTGCACAACCTCGGTGAGGTGCGAAGGTGGCATTACGCAGCCGGTCCATTTGCCGTATTGCGTGTGGTTAGAGAACTGCACGGTATTAAGGGGCCAGACGTTGACGCCGAGGCGACGCATCGGGAATTCCGCGGCGCTATTGCCAGCGTGTCCAAAAACAACGTGGGACTGAATGGCGAGGATGTTCTTCATTTTTTTCTTACCAAACCCTGAAAAAACAAAAGGGGCGTGGTTTCCCACGCCCCTGGAGACTGTTAATTATTTCCAGCAGACAAGGCAGTAGTTTTTCTTACCGC
Organism: Enterobacter sp. DNB-S2; assembly: GCF_019443845.1. NCBI lineage: Bacteria > Pseudomonadati > Pseudomonadota > Gammaproteobacteria > Enterobacterales > Enterobacteriaceae > Enterobacter > Enterobacter sp. DNB-S2. The sequence goes on along the minus strand of NZ_CP050520.1, from coordinate 2,622,368 downwards.
GACGCAGCAGCGTGTAGCGACCATACAGACGGTCACCGTCAACGAAGGTGTATTCCGGGTCAGCCTGTTTCTCGCCGTTGATGGTGATAGCGTTAGAGGCGATAGTTTTACGCGCCTGACCGCGCGAAGGCTGGAGCTCAGAGTCCACCAGCGCCTGCATCAGGTCAGCCCCTTTTTCCATCTCAACCATCGGCACGCCGTCCTGCGCCAGCTGTTCGAAGTCCGCTTCGCTCAGATCGCTCAGGGTACCGTTGAACAGGCTTGCGGTAATGCGTTTTGCCGCGGCCAGACCTTCTTCACCGTGAACCAGTTTGGTCACTTCGTCCGCCAGCACGTACTGGGCGCGCGGTGCTTTACCGCTGTTTTTGTCTTCTTCTTCCAGCGCGTTGATGTCTTCAATGTCCATAAAGGTGAAGAACTTCAGGAAGCGGTAAACATCGGCATCCGCCGTGTTGATCCAGAACTGGTAGAATTTGTACGGGCTGGTTTTCTTCGGATCGAGCCATACCGCGCCGCCTTCGGTTTTCCCAAATTTGGTGCCGTCTGCCTTGGTGATCAGCGGAACGGTCAGACCGAAGACCTGGTTCTGGTGCAGACGACGGGTCAGGTCGATACCGGAGGTGATGTTACCCCACTGATCGGAACCGCCAATCTGCAGGGAAACGCCGTGCAGCTTGTTCAGGCAGGCAAAGTCATAACCCTGCAGCAGGTTGTAGGAGAACTCGGTAAAGGAGATACCCTGGTCGTCACGGTTCAGACGCTGCTTCACGGCCTCTTTGTTAATCATCTGGTTAACAGAGAAGTGCTTGCCGATGTCGCGCAGGAAGGTCAGCACGTTCATGCTGCCAAACCAGTCGTAGTTGTTCGCGGCAATGGCAGAGTTTTCACCACAGTTGAAGTCGAGGAATGGTGCAACCTGTTTGCGGATCTTATCCACCCACTCCTGCACGGTATCTTCGGTATTCAGTTTACGCTCAGCGGCTTTAAAGCTTGGGTCACCAATCAGGCCGGTCGCGCCGCCCACCAGCGCAACAGGCTTATGGCCCGCCATCTGGAAGCGTTTCAGGCATAACAATGGAACAAGATGCCCCAAATGCAAGCTGTCAGCGGTGGGATCGAAGCCGCAATAGAGCGCGATCGGGCCTTGCGCCAGTCGCTCTGCTAACGCTTCCTCGTCCGTCACCTGGGCCACGAGGCCCCGCTCTTGCAATTGTTTAATCAAGTTACTGCTTGCCATCAAATTCTCCATGTATAAACGACTGCACCTTTGCCGGTACACGACTTTTCGCCTGATGCGAAAGGACAATAGAATAAAGCGCAAGCGCGGTGTGCGCTAGCGCTTAAATCAACAAATTTCGGGGATTACGGTGCCAGTCTGTCGATTTTCCAGCCGCCATTCTCGCGCTGGTATAAAAAGCGGTCGTGCAGGCGATGTTCGCCCCCCTGCCAGAACTCCATCTGCTCAATCGGGATGCGGAAACCGCCCCAGAAGCTTGGCAAAGGAATTTCACCCTGCTGGAACTTCTGTTTCAGCTCCAGGAATTTACTTTCCAGCACGCCGCGGGCGGAAATTCGGCTGGACTGTTTTGATACCCAGGCGCCAATCTGGCTGTCGCGCGGGCGGCTGTGGAAATACTTCACCACTTCCAGCGTCGAGAGACGTTCCGCCTTGCCGGTGACCATTACCTGACGTTCCAGCATGTGCCAGGGAAACAGCAGGCTGATACGCGGATTGTTTTCTAAATGGTGCGCCTTACGGCTACCGAGGTTGGTATAGAACACCAGCCCTTTCTCGTCATAATGCTTGAGCAATACGATGCGCTGATAAGGTTGGCCGTTTTCATCCACCGTCGCGACAACCATGGCGGTTGGGTCGGCGAGTTTCGCTTCGCAGGCCTGTTTCAGCCAGCGTTCAAAAAGCACGAGGGGCTCAGCGGGAAGATCCTGGCGACGCAGGCCGCCTTTAGTGTATTCACGGCGCAGATGCGCAATTTGCTGCAGTTCGTCGTTATCTGACATGGCGTTAGCTGACATTGAGAGTGGGTGGCGCTATTGTGCGCCGCCCCTGTAAAAATCTCAACGCTTCGGATTTTCGAGCTGGCAATTGTTCAGCACAATGCGGTCGCGTTTGTAGACCGTGGCGCTGTCACCTTTCGACCAGAAGACGTAGATACCGTCGGAATAACGTGCGCCGGAGGCTGACATCCCCTGCTTCAGCGTCAGCAATTTATTGTCATAAACAAAACTGGCTTCCTGACGTGGGTTATTCAGCTTGACGGTCAGCGGTTTTTCATCGCAGCGATACTCCAGCGTATCGGTCTGCATGCGCTCAAGAAGCTGGTTATAGACGCTGCATCCTGACAGCAATAAAGGCGCGGCAATAAGAAGAAGTTTTTTCATGGGCGTATTCCGAAGACTTTCCTGGTCCTGGAGGGCATGGCTGCCCTCCTGTTTCGTTCCATTCTAACGATGACGCGCCGCGCTGAATTTCAGTTAACTCTGATTATGACGAGGATTTGCCGGGAAAATCGCCCCGAGGACGCTCGCCTCACGCGCGCCGGTCACCGACGGCAAGTTGCCCGGCAGTCCGGCAATGGTGCGCCAGGCAAGCCAGGCGAAGGCCAGCGCCTCCATATCATCCCCGCTGATGCCTGCCTCGTCGGTCGTGGTGACTTCGGTACCCGACAGTAGCCCCGCAAGACGCGCCATCACCAGCGGGTTTCGGCTTCCTCCGCCGCACACCAGCAGGCGTTCACATCCGCCGCTGAGCAGAACCTGTTCGGAGATCGACACGGCCGTCAGCTCGGCAAGCGTCGCCTGGACATCCTGCGGCGCGAGCGCCGGGAATGGCGCCAGCTGACGCTCAAGCCAGCCCAGATTGAAGTATTCACGCCCCGTGCTCTTAGGGGCCGGCAGGGCAAAATAAGGATCGCTTAGCATCGACTGCAGCAGCGGAATAATCACTTTTCCCCCGCTCGCCCACTCCGCGTTTTTATCATACGGTTGTCCGCACTGACGCCAGATCCAGGCATCCATTAACATATTGCCCGGGCCGGTATCGTAGCCGCGGACGGGCTGTCCCGGGATGAGCATTGACAGGTTGGCAATCCCGCCAATATTGAGCACCATGCGACGTTCTGTAGGGTGCGCCAGTAACGCCTGATGGAACGCGGGTACCAGCGGCGCCCCCTGCCCACCAAGGGCGATATCGCGACGACGGAAATCGCCTACCACCGTCACGCCCGTCTTCGCCACAATCTGGTTGTTATCGCCGATTTGCAGGGTATGCGGGGCATCTCCGCCGGGCTCATGCCAGACCGTTTGTCCGTGACACCCGATGGCCACCACATCCTGCGGGCGAAGATGTTCTTTTTGCATCAAAGCCTGCACCGCATCCGCAAACAGCGCCCCCAGGCGAACATCAAGCTGTCCAAGCTGGGAAAGGGTCAACTGCTGCCCCTGACAGATACTCAGAATATCCTCTTTCAGTGAAATGGGGATTGGCCAGGTCAGGCTCGCCTGCTGTGCCACCATGTTTTCGTCAATGGCGGCCAGAACGACATCTACCCCATCCAGACTGGTGCCTGACATCACACCAATGTAGCGACCCGATTTCATGCGCTTTCCTTACGTTGCGTGGGCTAAGGTTATCCACTCAACCATAAACGGCGCAGCTTTGCCATCCGGCGATAATATTTTTTAACAATGTCAGACGGGTAACACGGGCGGATCCTGTTTATGTCTCGTTAAGTCAAATTCAAGTACAATTTTCTTATTGTTAGTGCAAAGATATGAACTATGGCTCCTTATGCCATATAATTTAGCCATAACGGATGCCCCCAATCGGGCGTTTTTGGTGAACAGGAGATTCAAATGATTTTACGTGTACTGGGCGTTTCGCTGATTGGTTTAACTCTGGCTGGCTGTGTGAATGACAGTTCACTTTCTGGCGACGTTTACAGCGCTTCTGAAGCGAAACAGGTTCAGAACGTGACTTACGGTACCGTTGTTAACGCACGCCCTGTACAGATCCAGGGTGGTGATGAAAGCAACGTGATGGGCGCAATCGGCGGTGCCGTGCTGGGTGGTTTCCTCGGTAATACCGTCGGCGGCGGTACAGGTCGCTCGCTGGCAACGGCCGCAGGCGCCGTTGCGGGTGGCGTAGCCGGCCAGGGCGTTCAGGGTGCGATGAACAAAACCCAGGGCGTAGAGCTGGAAATTCGTAAAGACGACGGCAGCACGATCATGGTTGTTCAGAAACAAGGCAGCACTCGCTTCTCTGCAGGTCAGCGCGTTGTTCTGGCAAGCAACGGAAGTCAGGTGACCGTTTCACCACGTTAATTAAAAATGGATGTGGCCATCAGGCCACATCCATTTACATTATTTATCACTCCCACAAATATATTTACAAAATACATTCACCCTACCCATTATTAACCACGCCATATATTGTTTCTGCGCAAAGTATTTAGCGTGCTAATTGATTACACTCTCCGCAATACCCTCCCCTTAATTCATTATAAAGTCATTAAAACCATATATGTTTGCGAATCGCCGTTCTGTAAAGGGCCGTTATATCTCGTTCTGTCTAGGTTGTATTGCTGTTATCGGCATATTACACGCCCTGTTTTCAAAAATTGCCGAATGGGTTCCTACCTTTTCGTCTCACTTGTTCCCTACGCTCACCATTTTTTTACTGGTGTTTGATCTGTTTATTGCCTGTTTTATGGCAATGAAATACTGGTGTGACCGAAAACGGTTGTATCTGGTATCGCTCGCTTTTGCCTTTGCCGGGTCGGCATCGCTGATGGTCGGAACGCTGTGCAGCTTTCCCGCCTGGCTGGACCTCTATCAGTTCAACGCGGTGAACTACAACGATGCGATGATCTTCTATATGTTCCGCCATCTCTTAATGGCGGTGCTAATAATCGTTTCGGCAATACTTTATACCACGCGCAATTGTCCCCTTTCGCGGCTGGCGCATATTGCTATTGTGAGCGGCGAGTTTCTCTTTACCGCTTTTACTGTAGGGTTGGCCTGGATGTATTCCAGTCATTCTTCCATTTTATCCATTGATCTTGTTGATAATGAAACCCGTGAGTTTATGGTTCTCTGGAGCCACTTTATTAATATTGCATTGATTGCACTCTGGGTGGTCACATTAGCCACGCTGATGTTTATTACGCGCATACGCAACTTATTCTGGGTGGGCGGTAATTTTCTGTGCGTCTGCTATATCGTCACGCTCTCAATGCTGTTAGTGGGTGGACATGTTGAAGATGTCTCCTGGTATCGCGCTCGCTTATTTGAAACCGTCGCCACGCTGATGATCATTTTTGTTCTGCTCTACGATGTTTTCAGGCTGTATCGCGACTCGCACGTTAAGTATCAGCAGTCTTACCAGAACTCCATTCGCGACCCGCTGACGCGCCTGTATAACCGCAGTTATTTTTATGAAACATTAAAGCAGGCGCTGGATATTGCCAAACCCAGCCGCCCGGTTTCCGTCATCGTAAGCGATCTCGATCGCTTCAAGCGCATCAACGACACCTACGGGCATCTTCAGGGCGACAAGGTCCTGCAGTTTGTTGCTAATCTGCTGATGGATTCCGTGCGCCCCCAGGATATCGCGGCCCGTATCGGTGGTGAGGAGTTTGTTCTGATGCTGGCCAACACCTCATCAGACGCGGCGTATCAGGTGGCGGAACGCATACGGTTAAATCTGAGCAGCTTCGATAACGCCAGCAGCGGCGGTCAACTACCGGAGCCAATCACCATCAGCATGGGGGTATTTACGGCAACGTCACCCGCAATAGCCGCAGAAACGTGCGTGGAAAATGCCGACAAAGCGATGTATGAAGCGAAGGAGACGGGCCGTAACCGCGTTGTCGTCTTTAAGTAAAAAAAAGGCCTTGCTGCTGCAAGGCCTTGTTGTTTGTCAGTCGCGCGACTGTAGCTCATGGATGTTTTGCTCAAGGCGCCCAATGAGGCTGATGAGCATTTCCAGCTCCGCCGGTGAAACGCCTGACAGGATTTCACCGCGCGTCTTAGTGATCACGGCTTCCATTTCCGTGATGATAGGCGCCGCTTTCTCGGTGAGTTTAATCCGCTTGGCGCGACGATCGCTGGCGCAGGTTTGCCGCGAGATCAACCCCTTCTCTTCCAGCTGGTCAAGCGTGCGCACCAGCGACGGTTGCTCAATCCCTATCGCTTTTGCCAGTTGAATTTGCGACTGTTCGGGCGGCAGCTGATGAATGTTGTGCAGCGTGACCCAATGCGTCTGTGTGAGTTCCAGAGGTTTCAGGCGATGGTCAATCAGAGCACGCCAGACGCGTACCAACCTTGCCAGATCAGAACCTAATGGCGATTCCAATTTCATCTCCTTATAATTAGCTTGCTAAGTTATTATACTGATTTTAGAATAGTGTGCAGCATTTGTATTGCCAAAACAAATGCAATACTGCATTCATCGAACTTAAAAGTATGACTTACACTGAATTGTGATGCTTCATCATACTAAGACAAGCCAACGCGGCATTCTGTTCACTGCAAAGGATTTCTGCCCGTGACGTTTTTTCATCGCTCAGAGGGTTTACCCCTTCAGGACCTGATCTTCGGTGCGTCAGTCTACTTTCCTCCTCTGTTTAAGGCCGTTCTGGTGGGCTTTATCCTCTGGCTCATCGCGCATCGCCTGCTTCGCGACTGGATGTACTCCGGCGAAATCTGGCATCCCATGCTGATGGATCTTTCCCTGTTTGCCCTTTCCGTATGCCTGGGCCTTGCCGTTTTGACTGTGTGGTGAATATGTCCCTGAAAACGCTAAAGTACTTTTCCACCCTTTTGGTCCTTGCCCTCGCGCTGGTTGCGGGCTGGTGGATGTGGAATTTTTATATGCAGTCGCCCTGGACGCGTGATGGCAAAGTCCGCGCTGAGCAGGTCAGCATTACCCCTCAGGTGTCGGGAAGTATTACGACGCTGTTGGTTAAGGATAACCAGTTCGTCAAAAAGGGAGACATTTTATTCCGCATCGACGACACCCCGTACCGCATTGCGATCTTGAACGCCCAGGCGCAGTTGGCTAAAGCCCAGTCGGATCTGGCAAAGGCCAACAACGAGGCCAACCGCCGCCGCCACCTGTCGCAAAACTACATCTCAGCGGAAGATTTAGACACCGCCAATATCAACGTCAAGGCGATGCAGGCTAACGTTAACGTGGCGGAGGCGACGCTGAAGCAGGCGCAGTGGCAACTGACCCAAACCGTGATTACGGCACCGGTCGATGGATGGGTGACCAACCTCTCCGCCCGCGTGGGTAACTACGCCACTACCGGCCAGCCGGTTTTTGCCCTCGTCGACAGCCACTCCTTCTACGTCGTGGGTTATTTCGAAGAGACCAAGCTTCGCCATATTCGCGAGGGATCGCCCGCCGCAATTACGCTTTACAGCGGCTCGCAAAAGTTACAGGGTCACGTATCCAGTATAGGCCGGGCCATTTACGATCAAAGCGTTGAAACGGATTCAGGACTGGTGCCGGACATTAAGCCGAACGTTCCCTGGGTGCGCCTGGCCCAGCGAGTGCCGGTTCGCGTAGAATTTGACCGTTTGCCGGAGGACATTACCCTGGTATCCGGCACCACCTGCACCGTCTCCATCGGAACCCGCTAGTGAAGCTGCAGGGGCTCGCCTGGCACAACACGCCGTGGATGAAAGCGACGCGTCCCCAGTGGCGCTACGCGCTGCGTAACGGCATTGCCATGTGCCTTGCGCTGACCGTCGCCTACTACCTGAACCTGGATGAACCCTACTGGGCGATGACGTCTGCAGCGGTGGTCAGTTTCCCAACGGTCGGCGGGGTAATCAGTAAAAGCCTTGGCCGTATAGCAGGCAGCCTGCTCGGCGCCACCGCGGCGTTAATTATCGCGGGCCATACGCTGAACGATCCGTGGCTGTTCCTGCTGAGCATGGCGGCATGGCTGGGATGCTGTACCTGGGCCTGCGCCCATTTTACCAATAACGTCGCCTACGCGTTCCAGCTGGCGGGCTATACCGCCGCCATTATCGCCTTTCCGGTGGTTAACGTGCTCGACACCACCGAGCTGTGGGATATTGCGCAGGCGCGCGTCTGTGAAGTGATTGTCGGGATCCTCAGCGGCGGCTTCATGATGATGATCCTCCCCAGCACATCCGACGGCACCGCGCTCATCACCGCGCTCAAAACCATGCATACCCGGTTACTGGAACACGCGAGCCTGCTGTGGCAACCGGATACCAGCGACGATATCCGCCTCGCGCATGAAAAGGTGATCGGGCAGATCCTGACGATGAATCTGCTGCGCATTCAGGCGTTCTGGAGCCACTACCGCTTTCGCCGCCAGAACACCCTGCTTAACTATCTGCTGCACCAGCAGCTGCGCATGACCAGCGCCATCTCCAGCCTGCGCCGGATGCTGCTCAACTGGCCGACGCCGCCTGAAAATACCCGAGCCGTGATTGAAGCGCTGCTCGCGGCCCTTGCGCGCCCGGATGCGGACATTTACACCGTAGCGCGGATTATCGCCCCGCTCGCCCCGGTTGATGAATACGACTATCGCCATCGCGCTTTCTGGCAGCGCCTGAATTACTTTTGTCGGCTGTACCTGCGCAGCAGCCGCTGGATTACGGCCGTCGAAAACGCGACCCCGTTGACGGAGTTCAACGTCCCCGGCAGCCCGGCACTTGCGCGCCATACCGACTATCTGGAAGCGCTGTGGAGCGGTTTTCGCACCTTCTGTGCGCTGATGCTGGTGGGGGCGTGGAGCATTACCACGCAGTGGGAGTCCGGTACGGCGGCCCTGACGCTTGCCGCCATCAGCTGCGTGCTTTACTCCGTCGCGGCCTCGCCGTTCAACTCGCTTACGCTGCTGCTGCGCACGCTGGTGCTGCTGTCGCTGTTCAGCTTCGTGGTGAAGTTTGGCCTGATGGTGCAGATAAGCGATCTGTGGCAGTTCCTGCTGTTCCTGTTTCCCCTGTTGACCACCATGCAGCTTCTGAAGCTGCAAATGCCCAAGCTGGCGGGCCTCTGGGGACAGCTGATTGTCTTTATGGGCTCGTTTATCTCCGTGACGAATCCACCTGTTTATGATTACGCCGATTTTCTCAATGACAACCTGGCGAAGATCCTCGGCGTGGGGCTGGCGTGGCTGGCTTTCGCGGTGTTACGTCCCGGCTCCGATGCACGCAAGAGCCGCAGGCATATCCGGGAGCTACGCAGAGGGTTTGTCGACCAGCTCAGCCGTAAACCGCATCTGAGCGAAAACGAGTATGAATCGCTGGTCTATCATCACGTCAGCCAGCTGAATAACAGCCAGGACGCGCTGTCCCGGCGCTGGCTGCTGCGCTGGGGCGTGGTGCTGTTAAACTGCTCGCACGTGGTCTGGCAGCTGCGCGCGTGGGAAACGCGTTCCGATCCGCTGTCGCAGGTTCGTGATGTTTGCATCTCCCTGCTGCGCGATGTAATGAGCGAGCGCGGTGTCCAGCAGCGGCCGCTGGAAGCCACGCTGAATGAACTGCAGCGGATCTGCGATACGCTGGCACAGCATCATCTGCCCGCAGCCCGTGATTTGGCCTCAATAATCTGGCGCCTGCACTGCTCGCTGTCGCAGCTGGAACAGGCACCGCCACCGGGAACGATTGGGGATCAGATCACGCCGCACGCATAGCGTGCTCCGCCGCCGCCAAGCGGTTTAGGCCGATCGGACATATTGTCGCCGCCGACATGGATCATCAGCGCCTTGCCTTTCACCTCATCCAGCTTTTTCAGTCGCGGCGCGACAACAGGATCGGTGGCTTTACCGTCGTTATTCACCACCAGCACAGGCAGATCGCCTAAATGCCCCATTCCATCCGGGCCTTCATGCTTGCCGGAATGCTGCGGATCGAGGTGCCCTCCTGCCGCTTCCGCCGCAGACGGTTTACCTTCTTTTAAAGCGGGCTGACAGCTGCCCTTGGCGTGAACATGGAAACCATGTTCACCGGGAGGGAGGGCTTTGAGGTTGGGGGCAAACTCCAGTCCTTTATCGGTTTCAGTGATTTTCACCGTTCCGATGGACTGACCCACACCCTGTGGGGTGACGAGATTCATTTCCACTTCGTCACTGGCTGCCTGCGCCCCTGCGCAAACAACCAGCGTGACCAGTGCCAGAGCAAAACGCTTCATAGTGACCTCCGCGGGTTATTTTTTGCCCCTTAAGTGTATACCAGGGGCAAAGATTTCACCGGAAAGTCACCTTCAGGCGCTTTATGGTACGTCGTAACCCAGCGCGGCCTTACGGATGCGGAACCACTGCTGACGGGTCATCTGCAGCTCTTCAGCAGCCAGTGCAGAACGCACACGTTCTATTTTGCCGGAGCCGATAATGGGCAGCGGTTTTGACGGCAGGCGAAGGATCCACGCGTAAACCACCTGCTCGATGCTCTCCGCGTTCAGTTCGCGGGCGATGGTTTCAAGCTCGTTGCGCAGCGGCTGGAATTCCTCATCATTAAACAAACGTCCGCCCCCCAGGCAGGACCACGCCATCGGGCGAATGCGCAGCTGCTGCAGCTGATCGAGCGTGCCATCCAGCAGCAGCGGCTGGTGTACCGGGGAGATCTCAACCTGGTTGGTGGCGAGGGTGAACGGCAGACGAGACTGAAGCAGCGCAAACTGTGCCGGGGTAAAGTTTGACACGCCGAAGTGACGCACTTTCCCACTCTGGTGCAGGTTCAGGAAGGCTTCCGCCACCTCATCGGCATCCATCAGCGGGTCGGGGCGGTGGATTAACAGCAGATCGATACGATCGGTCGCCAGATTGACCAGCGACTGCTCGGCGCTCTTGATGATATGCGCGCTGTCGGTGATGTAATGACCGAGGGCATGTTCAGGTTTTGCCGTGGTGGCAATCCCACACTTCGTGACGATCTCCATGCGGTCGCGCAGGGCCGGAACAAGCTTAAGCGCCTCGCCGAACGCGGCCTCGCACTGGTAGCCACCGTAAATATCCGCATGATCAACCGTGGTGATGCCTAAATCGAGGTGCTCTTCAATAAAGCTCGCCAGCTGGAGGGGGGACATATTCCAGTCCATCAGGCGCCAGTAGCCCATCACAAAACGGGAGAATTCTGGCCCCTGGGGGGCAAGGGTAATTCGCTGAACCATAACATTTTCCTCAAGGACGTAATGTCATGAGTATACGCAATTACCGTGTTAAAAAAGTGAAGGTTGCTGGGGTTCTTCAGTCTCACCCGCTTTGTTTGCGCGTATTTTGCGCAGAAGACGCTGTCGGCAGAGGCGTAACACCTCCTGCTTTTGCGTGTCGCTAAAGTTTTGCCAGTTAAAACGCTCATCGCGGGTACGCATGCACCCGCGGCAATATCCGCGTTCATCGACCTGACAAATACCCCGGCACGGGCTCTGGATGGGGAAAAACTCCAGCTGCTCTGCCACACTCACCTCCCGATAGCTACTCTCACCTACAGTGAAGACGTTAATCGCGCCGCGTGCAAGGCCGTATCACAGATTTGTGGCATTAAGGTTTCACTAATCTTCCCTCTCTATACTCGGCCCATCATGACAATAACGGGTTTACCGATCGATGTGGTTAATCAGAAAGTTACAATGTAACGACATTAAATTTACTCTGGGCTGTGCACTCTTTTTTACTCTGCTGAACGGGCTGTTTATCCAGCGCAGCTGGGCCATTATCGGCCCAGTGCATCTGCACGACTTCCTCTTTGCCGCCTCCGTCCCGCTGGTGCTGTTTTGCGGCTGGGTGATTGTCTTTAGCCTGCTTAACATCCCGTATCTCCGCAAGCCGCTGCTGATTGTATTGACGATCGGATGCGCCGCGGCGACCTATTTCATGTATACCTACGGCGCGGTGATCGATCAGAACATGATTGTGAACGTGTTCGAAACCAACTCTCAGGAAGCGACCGCCCTGGTGACCCCGCAGATGATTCTGTGGATTGTCATAGCCGGCCTCGTTCCCTCCGTGGTGCTGGCGTTGACCCGGATTCGTACCGGAAAATGGTGGTACGCGCTGCTGACGCGCGTTGCCGCGATGCTCGGCGCCCTGCTGGTGATTATCCTGATTGCCGCGCTGTTTTATAAAGATTACGCGTCGCTGTTCCGCAATAACAAAAGCATCGTCAAAATGGTCACCCCGGCGAACTATGTCAGCGCCGTGGTGAAGTACAGCAAGATGCGCTGGTTTGCCGGCGATCAAACGCTGGTGCGCATTGGTGAAGATGCCCATAAAGGGTCACTGATTACCGGTCAACAAAAGAAAACCGTTCTGGTGCTTGTCGTCGGCGAAGCCTCTCGCGCGGCAAACTACTCCCTGAACGGTTACGAACGCGAAACCAACCCGGAGCTGAAAAAGCAGGACGTGATTAACTTCCCGCAGGCCTCCTCATGTGGTACCGAAACCGCGGTTTCCGTTCCGTGCATGTTCTCCGGCATGACGCGCAGCAAATACGATGCCGACCTGGCTCACCATCGCGAAGGGCTGCTCGACGTGCTTAAGCATGCGGGTATCAACCTGCTGTGGCGCGACAACGACGGCGGCTGTAAAGGTGCCTGCGATCGCGTGCCCCATACCGACATGACGCAGTGGCAGCTGGATCAGTTCTGCAAAGACAAATCCTGTATCGACGATGTGAACTTCAACCGTCTGGACAACGTGCTGGATGGCGTGAAGCAAGATACGGTGCTGGTTATCCACCTGATGGGGAGCCACGGTCCGGCATACTATCGCCGTTACCCGGACAACTTCCGTAAATTCACCCCAACCTGCGACACTAATGAAATTCAGGATTGCGACCATCAGGCGCTGATCAATACCTATGACAACACTATCCTCTATACCGACAGCATGGTCAGCAAAACCATTGATGCGCTGAAAGCGCGCCAGTCGAGCATGAACACCGCGCTGATTTATCTTTCAGATCACGGTGAATCGCTGGGTGAAAGCGGTATTTATCTGCACGGCACGCCGTACATGCTGGCGCCGGAGCAGCAAACGCATATTCCGTTTATGTTCTGGCTGTCACCGGATTACGCGAAAAACTTTGGCGTCAACGAACAGTGTTTGCGCGACAATGCAGCAAAAAATGCGGTTTCCCAGGACAATTTATTCTCAACCGTATTGGGTATGATGGACGTGAAATCAACGGTTTATCAACCGCGGCTGGATATACTGAGCGCATGTCGTCAGTAAACTCGCTTGCATTAGACCGAACGGTCTATTAGAGTGCGGCCATGAGCAGAAATACTGAACACGATACCCGCGAACATTTACTGGCAACCGGCGAGCAGCTTTGCATGCATCGCGGGTTTACCGGTATGGGGTTGAGCGAGCTTTTAAAAACCGCTGAGGTACCGAAGGGGTCGTTTTATCACTACTTCCGGTCCAAAGAGGCTTTTGGCGTAGCGATGCTGGAGCGTCATTATGCTGGCTACCACCAGCGCCTGGCGACCCACTTTGCGTCGGGTGAAGGTAACTACCGGGATCGTGTTCTGAACTACTATCAGGAAACGCTGAACCAGTTCTGTCAGCAGGGCATTATCAGCGGATGCCTGACCGTTAAGCTGTCTGCAGAAGTGTGCGATCTTTCTGAAGATATGCGCACGGCGATGGATAAAGGTGCCCGCGGCGTTATCGCCCTGCTGGCCCAGGCGCTGGAGAAAGGCCGCGATGAAAAAACGCTGGCCTTTTCCGGCGAGCCGTTAACCCAGGCGCAGGTGTTATATGCGCTCTGGCTAGGCGCTAACCTGCAGGCAAAAATCTCGCGCAGTGCCGTGCCGCTGGAAAGCGCGCTGGCACATGTGAAAAACAGCATTACTGCGCCTGGCATTTAACAGGCGTTTTTATTTACCCAACTACTAGTCGACTGGTCTACTCAGGAGTCTTTATGTCCGCTGAAAAATTATTTACCCCACTGAAAGTAGGTGCCGTCACTGCGCCAAACCGCGTGTTTATGGCTCCACTTACCCGCCTGCGCAGCATTGAACCGGGCGACATCCCAACCCCACTGATGGGTGAATACTATCGTCAGCGCGCAAGCTCTGGCCTGATCATCACCGAAGCCACGCAGATTTCCGCTCAGGCTAAAGGGTATGCGGGTGCGCCGGGTCTTCACAGCCCGGAACAGATCGCCGCATGGCAGAAAATCACCGCGGGCGTTCACGCTGAAGAGGGTCGCATTGCGGTCCAGCTTTGGCATACCGGTCGTATCTCTCACAGCAGCATTCAGCCTGGCGGCCAGGCTCCGGTCTCCGCTTCGGCCCTGAGCGCAAATACCCGTACTTCCCTGCGTGATGAAAACGGCAATGCGATCCGCGTGGATACCTCTATGCCGCGCGCGCTTGAGCTGGATGAAATTCCGGGTATCGTGAACGACTTCCGCCAGGCCGTGGCCAACGCCCGTGAAGCCTGTTTTGACCTGATTGAGCTGCACTCCGCCCATGGCTACCTGCTACACCAGTTCCTGTCACCGTCGTCCAACCATCGCACCGACCAGTACGGCGGCAGCGTCGAAAACCGCGCTCGCCTGGTGCTGGAAGTGGTTGACGCCGTATGCCAGGAGTGGAGCCCGGATCGTATCGGGATCCGCGTCTCCCCAATCGGTTCTTTCCAGAACGTCGACAACGGTCCGAACGAAGAAGCCGATGCCCTGTACCTGATCGAAGAACTGGCTAAACGCGGCATCGCCTATCTGCACATGTCCGAACCGGACTGGGCAGGCGGTAAGCCTTACACGGACGCTTTCCGTCAGAAAGTGCGCGAGCGTTTCCACGGGGTGATCATCGGTGCGGGGGCTTATACCCCGGAGAAAGCCGAAGACCTGATCGGCAAAGGGCTGATCGATGCCGTCGCGTTTGGCCGCGACTACATCGCCAACCCGGATCTGGTAGCCCGCCTGCAGAAAAAAGCGGCTCTGAACCCGCAGCGCCCGGAAAGCTTCTACGGCGGCGGCGCGGAAGGCTACACCGACTACCCTTCTCTGTAATCTCGCCATTGTTCATTGATAGCGGCGATACTTCGCCGCTATACTAAAACATCGTTTCTGTTCAAAAAGACAGTCTATTCCATTGGTTAATGAGGAAATTATGCGCCTACTTCACACCATGCTGCGCGTTGGCGATCTGCAACGTTCCATTGATTTCTACACTAACGTCCTGGGCATGAAGCTGCTGCGCACCAGCGAAAACCCGGAATACAAATACTCGCTGGCGTTCGTGGGTTACGGCCCGGAAACGGATGAAGCGGTGATCGAGCTGACCTACAACTGGGGCGTAGACAGCTATGAGCTGGGTACCGCCTACGGCCACATCGCGCTGGAAGTGGACAACGCGGCCGAAGCGTGTGAACGCATTCGCAGCAACGGCGGTAACGTTACGCGCGAAGCGGGCCCGGTAAAAGGTGGCACCACCGTGATTGCGTTCGTGGAAGATCCCGACGGTTACAAAATCGAACTGATTGAAGCCAAAGACGCGGGTCGCGGTCTGGGCAACTGATCCCTCAGGGCGCAACATGCGCCCGTAGTTTTACTGCATCACCCTGCAAAATTTGCCATAATGCGCTCTGCTTTTTCCCCTTGTAAGAGACCCTGATGTCCGATAACGCTCAATTTAGCGGTCTGTGCGACCGTTTTCGTGGTTTTTATCCCGTTGTCATTGATGTAGAAACAGCCGGATTTAACGCTAAAACCGATGCGCTGCTCGAAATTGCCGCCATCACGCTGAAGATGGATGAACAGGGCTGGCTTACACCGGACACCACGCTGCATTTCCATGTTGAACCTTTCGAAGGGGCAAACTTACAGCCGGAAGCGCTGGCGTTTAACGGTATCGACCCGCACAACCCGCTGCGTGGCGCAGTCAGTGAATATGATGCGCTGCACGCCATTTTTAAAATGGTGCGTAAAGGCATGAAAGAGAGTAACTGCAGCCGCGCCATTATGGTGGCCCATAACGCCACCTTCGATCACAGCTTTACCATGGCCGCCGCGGAGCGCGCCGCGCTCAAACGCAACCCCTTCCATCCTTTTGTGACCTTCGACACCGCCGCGCTGAGCGGCCTGGCTCTGGGACAAACGGTGTTATCTAAAGCCTGCATCACGGCGGGTATACCTTTTGACGGCACGCAGGCGCATTCCGCTTTATACGACACGGAGCGCACCGCAGAGCTGTTCTGTGAGATCGTCAACCGCTGGAAGCGTCTGGGCGGCTGGCCGCTGCCGATGGGCGACAGCGAAGAATAAAAAAAAGCGACCTTATCAGGTCGCTTTTTTATTTGCGCAGAAAATTACTCTGCGTCCGGCTCTTCAGTTTTGTACTTCGCCGCCGTCTCTTTGATCAGCTGCTGCAGTTCGCCGCGCTGATACATTTCAATCAGGATATCGCAGCCGCCAACCAGCTCACCGTCTACCCACAGCTGTGGGAAAGTCGGCCAGTTAGCGTACTTAGGCAGCTCAGCGCGGATGTCCGGGTTCTGCAGGATATCAACGTAAGCAAAACGCTCACCACAGGCTGACAGCGCCTGAACCGCTTGTGCGGAGAAGCCGCAGCTTGGCAGCTTCGGAGAACCTTTCATATACAGCAGAATCGGGTTTTCAGCGATCTGGCGCTGGATTTTTTCAATAGTGGTGCTCATGTCTTGCTTCCTTTAACTTCTGTTACGGCATTCGTCTGACATTGTAGCGGTTCAGACTGGCATCGGAAAATAACATTTTTGTCACGTTT
Organism: Enterobacter sp. DNB-S2; assembly: GCF_019443845.1. Classification (NCBI taxonomy): domain Bacteria; kingdom Pseudomonadati; phylum Pseudomonadota; class Gammaproteobacteria; order Enterobacterales; family Enterobacteriaceae; genus Enterobacter; species Enterobacter sp. DNB-S2. Next base: position 2,605,606 of record NZ_CP050520.1, on the reverse strand, counting down.
ATACATTCTACCCCGAGTCACGAAAAGTTGCATTGCAAATGGTGTTTACCCCTGCGGCGGTCAGGGTTTTGCTTAGGGAGTGGGTAAATGTGCGACAGAACGATGAATTTTTTTGCACTTGCTAACGAAACACGATTGTAGATTGAAAAATGCTATTAACTTTCTGGGTTTTTATAGATTAGAATCGACGGGCTTTGTAAATCACACGCGGGTATTATTGATGACCTGCATTTATCAGGGGACTGCCCAGTGGCGCGGATAAATAAAATCTCGATCACGCTCTGTGCTTTACTGTTTACTTCACTCACTTTCACGCCAGTGGCAAACGCCTCTCAGCAGGCGCGGCATTCTGCTGTACAAAAAAACCATCTGGTGAAAGCCACAGAACGTAAGAAAAAAACCACCGCTAAGAACGACAAGAAAAAAACACCGGCTCAGACGAAACAGACCGCTTCCAGCAAGACGAAAACAAAACCTTCCCGCACTGCCCACTCCGCCAAAAGTAAAGCTTCGCAAACCGCCGCTAACCTCGTTACTGAAAAATGCATCACGCGTAAAGGCCACAAGGCGAAATGCACGAAGGTCACGAAAATAGCGGAAGTGCATAAAGTGCGCGTACAGAAAGCGCAAAAAACCGCGATGAACAAACTGATGGGGCAGATTGGCAAACCTTATCACTGGGGTGGCAGCTCGCCGCGTACCGGGTTTGACTGCAGCGGCCTCGTCTATTACGCCTATAAAGATCTGGTCAAATTCCGCATTCCTCGTACCGCCAATGAGATGTACCACCTGCGCGATGCCTCACCGGTTGACCGCGGTGAGCTGGAAAACGGCGATCTGGTGTTCTTCCGCACTCAGGGTCGCGGCACGGCTGACCACGTCGGCGTGTATGTCGGCAACGGGAAATTCATCCAGTCTCCACGCAGCGGCCAGGATATTCAGATCACTTCTCTCAGTGAAGACTACTGGGTACGCCACTACGTCGGCGCGCGTCGCGTGATGACGCCAAAAACCATTCGCTAATCCCTGCCCTGCCGCATCCGTGGCAGGGTAAGTTCCTCTTTTGCATACCCTTTCAATTTGCTATCCTGTCCATGTTGTCTGTGTGGTTATTGGCAACACAAAATACAATAAGGAGAGAAGCAATGTCGTTCGAATTACCTGCACTACCGTATGCAAAAGACGCCCTGGCACCGCACATTTCTGCGGAAACCCTGGAATATCACTACGGCAAGCATCACCAGACGTACGTCACCAACCTGAACAATCTAATCAAGGGCACCGATTTTGAAGGCAAAACGCTGGAAGAGATCGTCCGCAGCTCAGAGGGTGGCGTCTTTAACAACGCCGCTCAGGTGTGGAACCACACCTTCTACTGGCACTGCCTGGCGCCAAATGCCGGCGGTGAACCTGTCGGTGAACTGGCTACCGCTATCAATGCCTCATTTGGCAGCTTCGCGGATTTCAAAGCGAAATTTACCGATGCAGCCATCAAGAACTTCGGTTCTGGCTGGACGTGGCTGGTTAAAGAGGCGGATGGCAAACTGGCTATCGTGTCCACCTCTAACGCGGGCACCCCGCTGACCACCAGCGCGAAGCCGCTGATGACCGTGGACGTGTGGGAACACGCTTACTACATTGACTACCGCAACGCGCGCCCGAACTACCTGGAGCACTTCTGGGCACTGGTTAACTGGGACTTTGTCGCGAAGAACTTCGCCGCGTAAGAGACACGCAGAAGGGTTCGCCCTTCTGCGTTTTTGGTTTATTCCGCAGCGCAGGCTGCTTCAGGCTGTTTACGACCCGACATCATCACCAGCAGCAGGCCGAGCGCGGCAATAATCGCCCCCATCACCGGCACAAAGCTGTACCCCAGACCACCTGAAATCACGGCCCCACCGGCCGCCGCGCCCAGGGCATTACCCAGGTTAAACGCACCGATATTCACGGAAGATGAAAGTCCCGGCGCCTCGTGCGCCACACGCATCACGCGCATCTGCAGCGGCGGCACCACGGCGAAAGTGGCGGCTCCCCAGACGACCATCGCAATCGCGGCCCCAAACTCATTGCGCGCCAGCCACGGAATGGCAACCATGATGACAATCAGCAGGGTTAAGAAGCCCTTCAGCGTCCCGCTCACGGAACGGTCGGCAAATTTCCCGCCCAGATAGTTGCCGATCGAGAAGCCCACGCCAATCAGCACCAGCATCGCGGTAACGAAGAGAGGCGTTGCGTGGGTGATATCGTGCAGTACCGGTGAAATATAGGTGTAGAGGGTAAACATCGCCCCTGCCCCCAGCACGGTGGTGAGCAGCGCGGAGAGCACCTGCGGGCGCATCAGCACCGCCAGCTCTTTACGCACTTCCGGACGTTCTCCGGCGCTTCCTTTCGGCAGGGAGAAGAACAGCGCCACCATTGCAACCACGCCCAGCCCGGCCGTCGCCAGGAAAGACATACGCCAGCCGATCGCTTCTCCCAGCCAGGTTGCCGCAGGCACCCCGCCGATATTGGCAATCGTCAGCCCCATAAACATGGTTGCCACGGCGCTCGCCTGCTTGTGTTTTGGCACCACGCTGGCAGCCACAACCGAGCCCAGCCCAAAGAACGCGCCATGGTTAAGGCTGGTCAGAATGCGCGACAGCATCAATGTGGTGTAGTCCGGCGAAATGGCCGAAAGCACGTTGCCCAGGGTGAAAATCGCCATCAGGAAAATCAACGCATTGCGGCGCGCGCGGTGTGAAAGAAGAAGCGTCATCAGCGGCGCCCCGACCATCACGCCGATAGCGTAGGCGCTGATTAACATCCCTGCCGCAGGGATAGAGACATCTACGCCGCGGGCAATAACAGGCAGTAACCCCATCGGGGAGAATTCAGTGGTGCCAATCCCAAAAGCGCCAATCGCCAGGGCCAGCAGGGGATAATTGATTTTCATGCGTCAACTCCGGATGCCGTGTCATGTGGTGACACAGAACAAAGAAGCAGAAAGCATGACATCAATCACAAAAAATGAGAAGTTAACAAAATGGCAAAAGATTTTTGCCAGAGAAGTAACAATCCGGGGAGTCGGGAGGGAGAAGGCTCTCCCTCCGCGTAAATCAGTGCAGCGCAGCCGTCAGACCGGCCGCAACAATCAGAGCCAGCACAACAACGGTGGTAAACAGCGAAAACTTAAGATCGGAACTCATCAATTTTTCTCCTTTTAATCCCCACACGAAAAGTGAGCTTGCTCATTTTTGCACAGATTACGTCAAAAATCTTCCTGGATTTATACTGATAACCACTTTACCTCTTCCCCTTTTCATCAAGATAGGACAAAATTCCACGCTAAATTTATTAGCGTACCGGCCATTGACCCCCTCCTGACGTCCCGTGTCGTTTTCCCGGCGTGCCGCAATTCAAGATTGCGAGATAAGGGTGAGAGAAGGCAAACGTTTACCTTCAAGTTTTTCAGGAGCTTAGGATATGGTCTGGAGTGACATTTAATGGCAACAATTAAAGACGTAGCAAAACGCGCAAACGTTTCCACTACAACCGTATCACATGTAATTAACAAAACCCGCTTTGTGGCGGAAGAGACGCGCAACGCCGTCTGGGCAGCGATCAAAGAGCTGCACTATTCGCCAAGTGCGGTTGCGCGTAGCCTCAAGGTTAATCACACCAAATCCATTGGATTGCTGGCGACCAGCAGTGAAGCGGCCTATTTTGCCGAGATCATTGAAGCGGTCGAAAAGAACTGCTTCCAGAAAGGCTATACCCTGATTCTGGGCAACGCATGGAACAGCATTGAAAAACAGCGTGCCTACCTGTCGATGATGGCGCAAAAGCGCGTTGATGGCCTGCTGGTGATGTGTTCCGAGTACCCGGAATCCGTGCTGTCGATGCTGGAAGAGTATCGCCATATTCCGATGGTGGTGATGGACTGGGGCGAAGCGCGCGCAGACTTTACCGATTCCGTTATCGATAACGCCTTTGAAGGCGGCTATATGGCCGGTCGTTATCTGATCGAACGCGGTCATCGCGAGATTGGCGTGATCCCCGGTCCGCTGGAGCGCAACACCGGCGCGGGCCGTCTGGCCGGTTTTATGAAAGCGATGGAAGAAGCGTTGATCAACGTGCCGGAAAACTGGATTGTGCAGGGCGACTTTGAGCCGGAATCGGGCTACCGCGCGATGCAGCAGATCGTCTCCCAGCCGCACCGTCCGACCGCCGTGTTCTGCGGGGGCGACATCATGGCCATGGGCGCGCTCTGCGCTGCCGACGAGCTGGGCCTGCGCGTACCGCAGGATATTTCCGTGATCGGCTATGACAACGTGCGTAACGCGCGTTTCTTCACCCCGGCGCTGACCACCATTCACCAGCCGAAAGATTCGCTGGGCGAAACGGCCTTCAATATGCTGATGGACAGGATCGTCAACAAGCGCGAAGAGTCGCAGTCTATTGAAGTTCACCCGCGTCTTATCGAACGCCGTTCCGTTGCGGACGGTCCGTTCCGCGACTACCGTCGTTAATCGCTTTACGGGGCCAGCTATGCTGGCTCCCGTAACCATTCCCGGTTCAGCGTTTCGCTGTCTCCCAGATAATCCAGCAGCCAGGCCATCGCAGGCGAGACGTCATTTTGCTGCCATGTGAGGCAGCAGGCCGCATCCGGGAACGGATTCTCCAGCGTCAGCTCAACCCACTCTCTGGTATCGATGCGCGGACGCGCGAAATGAACGGGCACCATCGCGACGCACAGCCCGGCGCTGAGGCACGTCGCCGACGATTCCCAGTCAGGGGCCACCACCCGCCGCTGGTTGTCCAGAAGCCAGGTGATACGCTTGGGCAATGAACGGGACGTATCCTCCAGCACCAGCGACGGCCAGTTGCGCAGCGTGTCATCGCTGAGCGGCCCTTCCATCGCCGCCAGCGGATGGTCGCTTGCCACCACGCATTTCCAGCTCAGCATCCCCATATCGCGAAAAGCGTAACGTCCCCCGACCGGGATCGCCTGCGTAGCCCCAATCGCCATCTCTGCCCTGCCGTCCGCCAGCGCATCCCAGACGCCGTTGAACACCTCCTGCGAGACCCGCAGCTCGACGTCAGAGAAATGACGGTAGAAATCGACGATCATCTGCCGGGTGCGTTCCGGCTTAACGATGTTATCCACCGCGATGGAAAGATGCCCCCGCCAGCCGTTAGCGATCTGCTGACACTGTTCGCGGGTGATCTGCATTTTTTTGATAACAGAACGCCCTTCCTTCAAAAACCACGCGCCTGCGGGCGTTAATTCCACATCACGATGCCGCCGTTCAAACAGCGGAACCGCCAGCCACTCCTCCAGTTGGCGCACCGTGTAGCTTATTGCCGAAGGGACGCGGTGCAGCTCCTGCGCCGCACCGCTGAAGCTGCCGTTACGTGCAACAGCATCGACCACTTCAAGAGAATAATCTGACCACATTTTCTGCCTGCAAATTTTTTGAATGCACCCGCCAAATATTAGCGTTTCACAAGCGGCTTTGCACTCCCTACACTCAGCGCCAATGTATACCTGCCTCCTCAGGAGAATAAAATAATGCAACCCAGGAACGGTTTTTTAGCCTGGCTCGGCGGCTTGAGCGTGCTGGGCTTTTTGGCCACCGATATGTACCTGCCGGCGTTTGCCGCCATGCAGGAAGATTTGCAAACCCCGGCTGCCGCCATCAGCGCCAGCCTGAGCTTATTCCTCGCCGGCTTTGCCTTCGCACAGCTGCTCTGGGGACCGCTCTCGGATCGCTTTGGTCGTAAACCGGTGCTGTTGCTGGGCCTGGCCATTTTTGCCGTGGGCTGCCTGGGGATGTTATGGGTACGCGATGCCACCTGGCTGCTGGTGCTGCGTTTTATTCAGGCCGTGGGCGTCTGTGCCGCGGCAGTGACCTGGCAGGCGCTGGTCACCGACTACTATCCGGCTAACCGCACAAACCGTATTTTCGCTACCATTATGCCGCTGGTGGGCCTCTCACCTGCCCTCGCTCCCCTGCTGGGCAGCTGGATCCTCGCGCATTTCGACTGGCAGGCCATTTTCGCCACGCTTTTTGCCATTACCCTGGTATTGATGCTGCCGGCGTTCGCCCTTAAGCCAGCGCATAAAAAAGAAGCGCATGCAGACGCGAAGCCGATTACCTTCACTTCCCTGCTCAGCGCCAAAGCGTATCGCGGGAATGTCCTGATCTATGCCGCCTGCTCGGCAAGCTTCTTCGCGTGGCTCACCGGCTCGCCGTTCATTCTGCACGATATGGGCTACAGCCCGGCAGCCATCGGCCTGAGCTATGTTCCGCAGACCATCGCGTTCCTGGTAGGCGGGTACGGCTGTCGCGCGGCGCTGCAAAAATGGGAAGGTCAGCAGATGCTGCCGTGGCTGCTGGTGCTGTATGCGCTGAGCGTCATCGGGACATGGGCCGTTGGCTTTATTCCGGGTGCCGGTCTGGCCGAAATTTTGATCCCATTCTGCGTGATGGCCGTGGCGAACGGGGCGATTTACCCTATCGTTGTAGCCCAGGCGCTGCGTCCCTTCCCGCAGGCAACAGGCCGCGCCGCCGCGCTGCAGAACACCCTGCAGCTGGGGCTGTGCTTCCTGGCAAGCCTGGTGGTCTCCGCGCTGATTGCCACGCCGCTCCTGACCACCACCAGCGTGATGCTGGTGACCGTTGCGCTGGCGGTGTTGGGCTATCGCATGCAGGCCTCCGCGCAGCGTGAGCATGAAAAGAGTGCTCAGGTTGAAACGTCACATGCCTGATTGCGCCAGAAATCATGTTAATTTTCAGTGATTAGGTTGCTAAGAATTTTCTATTGAATCACCAAATTTTGAGGCCTATACTAAATTTGGTTCGATTAAATACGATAAATATTAAGTGTTAACGGGAGCCGGAGTGCTCCCGTTTTACCATGGAAGGCATTTCGGCAAGGGTTATCTCCCTTCCTCTGTTCTACGTCGGATACTAGCCTCGCGGTATTTACCGTGAGATTTCTCACAAACCAAAAAAAGCGTCTACGCTGTTTTAAGGTTCTGATCACAGTAGGGTGATGGAGAAGCTATGAGTTCATCGTGTATAGAAGAAGTCAGCGTTCCGGACGATAACTGGTCCCGGATCGTCAGTGAACTGTTAGGTCGAGCAGGCATCACTATCAATGGATCATCGCCATCCGATCCTCAGGTTAAACATCCCGACTTTTTTAAACGCGTGCTGCGAGAGGGATCGTTAGGCCTGGGAGAAAGCTACATGGACGGCTGGTGGGAGTGCGAACGTCTGGATACCTTTTTCGCCAGCGTGCTGCGTGCCGGTCTTGAAAATCAACTCCCTCGCAATCTGAAAGACACCCTGCGCGTCGCCTCTGCCCGACTGTTCAATCTGCAAAGTAAAAAACGCGCGTGGATCGTTGGTAAAGAACACTACGATCTTGGCAACGACCTGTTCAGCCGTATGCTGGACCCTTTCATGCAGTACTCCTGCGCCTACTGGAAAGAGGCGTCGACGCTTGAAGAGGCCCAGCAGGCCAAGCTGCGTCTGATTAGCGAGAAGCTGCAGCTCCAGCCCGGAATGCGCGTGCTGGATATCGGCTGCGGCTGGGGCGGGCTGGCGTATTTTATGGCGAAGCACTATGGCGTCAGCGTCGTCGGCGTCACGATTTCAGCGGAACAGCAAAAAATGGCGCGGGAACGCTGCCAGGGCCTCGATGTGGATATCCGGCTGCAGGATTACCGTGATCTGAACGAACAGTTTGACCGGATCGTTTCCGTCGGCATGTTCGAGCACGTCGGGCCGAAAAACTACGCTACCTATTTTGAGGTGGTGGATCGGAATCTGAAGCCGGACGGCATCTTCCTGCTGCACACCATCGGCTCTAAGCGAACCGACAATAACGTCGACCCGTGGATCAACAAATACATCTTTCCGAATGGCTGTTTACCGTCAGTCCGCCAGATTGCCAACGCCAGTGAATCCCATTTTGTAATGGAAGACTGGCACAACTTTGGCGCGGATTACGACACCACGTTGATGGCCTGGCATGCGCGTTTTCAGGAGACCTGGCCTGAGATTGCGGACAACTATTCTGAACGATTCAGGCGGATGTTTAGCTATTATCTGAATGCCTGCGCGGGGGCGTTTCGCGCACGGGATATTCAGCTCTGGCAGGTGGTATTCAGCCGTGGGATTGAACACGGATTACGTGTCGCACGCTAAAAAATAACCCCGGATACCCGGGGTTATTTTTTTATTCTTCTTCTGCGGCGGTCTTTATTATTGCCGCTTCTTTTGCTGCCAGCACGCGCTCAACCGTATCCACCACCGCCTGGGTTTGCGGATCGATTTCAATATTCACGCGATGCCCCAGTTTTTTCGCGCCCAGCGTGGTGCGCTGCAGCGTTTCAGGAATTAAATGCACGCAAAAACGCGTTGGCGTTACTTCACCCACCGTCAGGCTAATCCCGTCAATGCCAATAAATCCTTTATAGAGGATGTATTTCATTAATGAAGGATCCTGCATTTTAAACCAGATTTGACGGTTATTTTCCGAGGTCACGATTTTTGCCACTTCAGCGGTGGTCATGATGTGCCCGGACATCAGGTGGCCGCCAATCTCATCGCTGAACTTCGCCGCCCGCTCAACGTTGACGGTATCTCCCACCGCCAGCTCGCCAAGGTTGGTGATGCGCAGCGTCTCTTTCATTAAATCAAAGCTAATCTGGTTGCCGTTAATTTCGGTAACGGTCAGGCAGCAGCCGTTATGGGCAATCGACGCGCCTGTTTCAATGCCCTCAAGCATATATTCCGGCAGCTCAACAACATGAGTACGGAAATTAGGTTTTTCATCAATGGACACCACTTTGGCGGTGCCCTGCACAATACCAGTAAACATGCTTACAACTCCTGTTTTTTCCGGACGGTGGTGACACCGTTTAATCCCACCACAATAACAGTTGGAAAAAGAGGTTGCCAGCGGAGCGCATTTTCTGGCGATTTTTTCACTAGATAAATAGCTAAAGCCCGCTACAATAGCTGGCACCCCCCTGCATTTTCTTCTTGCTGCCCGTTTCGGCGGCTTTTTTAGTCTCTCAAATAACAACAAAATAAAGGTGTTCACGTGCAGAAGTACATGAATGAAGCGCGCCAGCTATTGGCACTGGCTATACCAGTGATCGTCGCGCAAGTGGCCCAGACCGCAATGGGATTTGTGGATACGGTAATGGCAGGTGGCTACAGCGCCACCGATATGGCGGCCGTTGCTATCGGCACGTCAATCTGGCTTCCGGCCATCCTGTTCGGCCACGGTCTGCTGCTCGCGCTCACGCCGGTTATCGCTCAGCTCAATGGCTCGGGTCGTCGCGAGCGCATTGCCCATCAGGTTCGTCAGGGTTTCTGGCTGGCAGGGTTTGTTTCCGTGCTGATCATGGTCGTGCTCTGGAACGCAGGCCACATCATTCGCGCTATGCATAACATTGACCCCGCACTGGCTGATAAAGCCGTGGGCTATCTGCGCGCCCTGCTCTGGGGTGCGCCCGGCTACCTCTTTTTCCAGGTGGCGCGTAACCAGTGTGAAGGCCTGGCGAAAACCAAGCCCGGGATGGTGATGGGCTTCATCGGTTTACTGGTCAACATTCCGGTGAACTATGTCTTTATTTACGGTCATTTCGGGATGCCGGAGCTCGGCGGCGTCGGCTGCGGCGTGGCGACGGCAGCCGTTTACTGGGCGATGTTCTTCTCCATGATCGCCTTTGTAAAACGCGCCCGTTCCATGCGCGATATTCGCAACGAGAAAAAATTTAGCACGCCGGACTGGAACATCATGACGCGTCTGGTGCAGTTAGGGTTGCCGATTGCCCTCGCCCTGTTCTTTGAGGTGACCCTGTTTGCCGTGGTCGCCCTGCTGGTCTCCCCGCTGGGCATTGTGAACGTGGCCGGACACCAGATTGCGCTGAACTTCAGCTCCCTGATGTTCGTCCTGCCGATGTCGCTGGCGGCGGCGGTGACGATCCGCGTCGGCTTCCGCCTGGGCCAGGGCTCAACGCTGGATGCGCAAACGGCCGCCCGGACCGGGCTGGGCGTCGGCGTCTGCATGGCTGTCTGTACGGCGCTCTTTACCGTTGCATTACGCGAGCAGATTGCCCTGCTCTATAACGACAACCCGGAAGTGGTCACGCTGGCATCGCACCTGATGCTGCTGGCCGCGATTTACCAGATCTCTGACTCCATCCAGGTGATTGGCAGCGGCGTGCTGCGCGGATATAAAGACACGCGCTCAATCTTCTTTATCACCTTCATCGCCTACTGGGTGCTGGGTCTGCCGTGTGGCTATATTCTGGCCCTGACGGACTTAGTGGTTGAGCGCATGGGGCCCGCGGGGTTCTGGATGGGCTTTATCATCGGCCTGACGTCGGCGGCGATTATGATGATGATGCGAATGCGCTTCCTGCAGCGCCAGCCATCAACGGTCATTTTGCAACGCGCGGCACGTTAACGACGCGGTAGCCGCCGCCCGGCGGCTACTTTCTCTTCACTTTGCGCGGTAATGAAGCAATCGCGTGAAATCAGAGAGAAAAATGCATTTTCCCTCTTGCCACCTCGGTGCTGTGCCGCTAATATTCGTCCCCGTTGTCGCCGACAACACGTTGCGTTCATAGCTCAGTTGGTTAGAGCACCACCTTGACATGGTGGGGGTCGTTGGTTCGAGTCCAATTGAACGCACCATTCTGCGTCCGTAGCTCAGTTGGTTAGAGCACCACCTTGACATGGTGGGGGTCGGTGGTTCGAGTCCACTCGGACGCACCATTTCAGTCCTGAAATGGTGCAAATCCTCTTCTGATATCCTGAATTTTCCTAATCCCTTATTTTCATCATTGTTCTCCTGCTACGCTTTTCTTATGGAAAAAAAACAGGAAGACCGTCGATGAAGAAAATCGCGATTATCGGCTCCGGCCCCACAGGGATTTATACTTTTTATCATCTCCTTAAAAACAGTAAGCCGCTCTCCGTTTCCGTTTTCGAACAGGCCGATGAAGCTGGCGTGGGTATGCCCTATAACGACGACGATAACTCTCGTCTGATGCTGGCGAACATTGCGAGCATTGAAATCCCGCCCATTTTTATGACCTACCTCGACTGGCTGAAGGATCAGAGCGAAGCTCATCTGGCGCGCTTTAAGGTCGATATAACCCGCCTGCATGACCGGCAGTTCCTGCCCCGGCTTCTGCTGGGCGAGTATTTTCGCGACAGCTTTCGTTCAATCGTGAAAGAGGCCAGAAAGCTGGGGTTTCAGGTTGATGTCCATGAATCTGCGAAGGTCACTGACATCATTCCCGCGACAACCGGCGTTACGCTTTCCATCAACGACAGCGCCTTTCCTGAACGCTTCGACCTTGCGGTTATCGCCACCGGCCACGTCTGGCCAGACGAGGACGAATCCACGCGCACGTTCTTCCCAAGCCCGTGGTCCGGTCTGATGGACGCCAGTATCCCTCCCTGCCGCGTCGGTATCATGGGGACATCGTTAAGCGGTCTCGACGCGGCCATGGCGGTAGTGATGCAGCACGGTGAATTTCGTGACGATGAGTTCGTGCTGGATAAAGGCAGCGACGCGTTGAAGATTGTCCTGATGTCCCGAACGGGTATTCTGCCGGAAGCCGATTTTTACTGCCCTATTCCTTATGAACCGCTGTCGGTCTTAACCGAATTTGTGGTTGAAAACGAGATTGCCAAAGGATCGAATGGCCTGCTCGACCGCATATTTACCCTGATGGTGAAAGAGCTTCAGCTCGCTGACCCGACGTGGTGTGAGAAAATATCCCTGCATAAGCAGAATGCGGACAGCATTCGTGAGGCCTGGTTTGAGGATCGTAAACGGCACGGCCCCTTCACTTGGGCGGAAGAAAATCTCAACGAGGTGGAGCGGAACAAACGCGAGCGGCGCACCGTAGCCTGGCGCTATACCGTGCTTCGGCTGCATGAGGTGGTTCAGGAGATTGTTCCCCACCTCAACGAACGGGACAGAGAGCGCTTTAAGCAAGGCCTGGCCCGCGTATTCATCGACAACTATGCGGCCATTCCTCCGCAGTCTATCCGCAGGCTGCTCGCGCTTCGCGAAGCCGGCATCATCAGCGTGGCGACGCTCGGTGACGATTACGCGCTGGACGTTGGCAGCGATCGAACGGTAATCACCACACAAGAGACCGTTTACCGTTTCGACGTGTTTATTGATGCGCGCGGGCAAAAGCCGCTCAAAACGAAGGACCTGCCCTTTCCGACGCTGCGCAAACAGCTGGAAGCCACGGGCGAAGAGATACCGGACGTCGGTGAGGATTACACCTTAAAAGCGCCTGACGCCGTTCGCGGGCGCATTGCCTTCGGCGCGATACCGTGGCTGATGCACGATCGTCCCTTCGTTCAGGGGCTGGCGGAGTGTGCAGAGATTGCACAAGCAATGGCGAAGGCGGCGGAAAAACCCGCGTCGGGATCGCGGCGCAGATTACCGTATATTGAGAACTGACAGGGCTTCCATGCCCTGCTGTCGCGGATTACTCGAAGAAGACTTCCGGGTTTTCAGACAGCGAAACGAAGGTTTTCGTCGCTTTATCCAGGGCGAGGATTTTGCCGCTTTCAATGTCGTACACCCAGCCGTGCAGTCGGATGGAGTTATTACGCAGGCCCACCGCGACGGACGGGTGGGTCTTAATGTTGCTCAGCTGCGCAAACACGTTCTCCTGCACCATCGCATTGACTTTATCGATCGGCTTATCCCAGGTTTTCTTCTCTACCACGGCTTTCGCCGCGTCAGAATAGCGCAGCCAGTGTGACACAGCAGGCATCGGCTCCAGGTTCGCGTTATCGGCAATCGCCTTCATCGCGCCACAGTTGGAGTGACCGCAAATCACGATATCCGTGACGCCCAGCGCCACCACGGCGTATTCGATGGTTGCAGACACACCGCCAGGCTCCGGCCCGAACGGCGGCACGATGTTGCCAGCATTACGAATGACAAAGAGTTGTCCTGGCTCTTGCTGGGTGACCAGTTCCGGGACCAGACGGCTGTCGGAGCATGAGATGAACAGCGCTTTGGGATTCTGGCTGGACGCTAAACTGCGGAAGAGTTCTTTACGTTGCGGGAAAATCTCTTTTTGAAAGCTGAGAAAACCTTCAATGATATGTTGCATAGCAATGTCTCTTTTATCTGTTTTAGTTTAGGCATGATCGAGATCACACTCGTAAAGTTTACCCATCGTGGTTTACTTCAGACAAGCAATATATTTCTGGCCCGACCGCTGAACAATCTCGTCCGCACTGGCCGGGATGTTCTGCCCTTCAAACGCGCCGTAAAGACGTTCAAACGTTCTGCCTTCGAGATGATTCACCACCGACGCCACGGCGCGGGCCGGCAGCGGGAGATAATTCGGGTAGCTCCACATAAACGAGACGGCGTCTTTACCCGGCGTGACCTGCAGAATATCGCCCACCAGCAATACCCCACCCCCCTCCTGCCAGTGCAGCACCGTTCCCCCGGCAAAATGCCCGCCCAGACGCAGCAAGGTGACCGACGGGAAAATCTCCAGCGCATCCCCCTCCCAGAAATGAATGGCCGGGCTGTCGCGCATGACCCACTCTCTGTCGCTGGCATGCAGGTAAACCGGCGCATCAAACGCCGCAGCCCACTCCTGCATGGTGGTGTAATAGTGCGGATGTGAAATAGCAATCGCGCTGATGCCGCCGAGGGCGGTAATGAGCGTTTTGGTTGCGGGGTCGAGGTTGGCGATGCAGTCCCAGAGAATGTTGCCGTGGGGCGTTTGCAGGAGCAGCGCCCGCTGGTTTATCGCAAACGCGGGCACCGTTTTGATCCCAAACAGCCGCGGCTCCAGCAGCTGCCATTTGTTGGTATGGGTGGCGGTGACGGTGTCGAAATCGGTCCATGCCTGGCCCGTGGCGGGCACGTACTGACGCTCATCATCGCAAATCGGGCAACTGTCCGGGCGGGCATCGTAGGCGGTTCCGCAGGTTTTACAGAGTGTAATCATGTGCTCTCCTCAGCGATAAAGCACTGAGTATGGCAGGGATTATCCTTATGTGCTGCGAGGTACATTGCTGGCTTTTTTTGCCCTATACTGTGCCAGTATCAAAAACTGAACAGAGCAGGTGCCACATGGAAATTGATCTCGATAACTTAGTCTTTAACGGTCTGGATGAAGCCGAAGAGCGTAATGCCGAACGTCTGGACGATGCAGACAAAAAAGCGCAGGCGATTGTCGCCGACGACGACTGCGGCGACGCCTGCAAGATCTAATAAAAAAGCACCGGGAAACCGGTGCTTTTTTATTTCACTCGTTAAACGTCACGCACACCTCGTTCCAGTACGTTTCGCGCGTGCGGCGCAGTTCAGCGTGACGTTTTATCATGGAACCACTCCGGGTCAATGTTGGCAACGTCGACGCCATACAGGCTGGCGACAGGCAGGATTGACTCAAGAACACGTTGCGCGCTGTTCTCCGCATTCACTGGTCGGGTCGCAAAAAACCGCCGTAACGTGCTGATCCATTTTTTCATCGTCTTACCCTCTCTCGCCGTGTCTGAGCTCAGTTAAGCACTCAAATGCCGCGCGGGGGAAATACCAAAATCCACTGTCGATGTGCAGGATTTGCAAATAGCATCCCGTTCTTTTCACTCTTCATTAACACGTTGTTCACTAATGCTTTTTTGCTCATAGCAAAGAACGATTTCTTATTTGGCGATAGCTTTCGCTTATGGGAGCGTAGCGGGGTAAAACAAAAACAACGGGATGGCGAATGACTATGGCAGCAAACATGAAAGGGTTTACCAAACGGACACTGGTTCTGGGATTACTGGCGGCGGGGAGCCTGCTTTCAGCGCAGGCACAGGCCGATCAGCTGGCGGATATTAAGGCCGCAGGGGTGGTGAAAGTGGCCACGTTTGACGCCAACCCGCCGTTTGGCTCTATTGATGCCAAAACGCACGAGATCGTGGGTTATGACGTGGACTTCGCCAAAGCGCTGGCAAAATCGCTCGGCGTGAAGCTTGAACTGGTTGCCACCAATCCGGCTAACCGTATTCCGCTGCTGCAGTCCGGAAAAGCAGATCTGATAGTGGCGGATATCACCATCACCCCGGAACGCGCGCAGGTGATTGATTTCTCGACGCCTTACTTTGTCACCGGCCAGCAGTTCCTGGTGCCGGCTAAATCACCGGACAAGCTTGATGACTACAGCCGGGCGCGTATTGGCGCGGTCAAAGGAACGACGGGCGAGCAGGCGCTGCACCAGCGTTTCCCGCAGTCACGCGTGCTCTCGTATGACGATATTCCGCTGGCGCTGACGGCACTGCGCAACGGTAACGTACAGGCCATCACCCAGGACAGCACCATTCTGGCCGGTCTGCTGGCGCAGGCGCCGGATAAAGCGAACTTTAAAATCCTGCCCGATCTGCTCAGCAAAGAAGAGATTGGCGTTGGGGTGAAGAAGGGTGAAACGGCGCTGCTGAAGGCCGTTAACGACGAGCTGATTAATCTCGAGAAGAACGGTCAGGCAGCAAAAATCTACGATGTCTGGTTTGGCCCAAACACGCCTTCCCCACAGCCTCGCGCCTTTAAAATAGAAGCCAGATAATTATGCTCTCAGGTTTATTTTCACACTCCGCGGCCGGTGCCGCGGATTTTTCACATCTGGAACAGGCCAGCGTCGAGTTTCGTCATGTGGACAAACGCTACGGTGACCATCAGGTTTTAAACGACATTAACCTCACCATCACGCCCGGTGAAGTGGTCGCCATCCTCGGCCCTTCGGGTTCCGGTAAATCCACCCTGATTCGTCTCATCAACCAGCTTGAAACCCTGAGCGGCGGGGAGATTCTGGTCGACAACAAGCCTACCGCAAAGCTCTCCGGTACCGGGCTGCGCCAGCTGCGCAGCCGCGTGGGGTTTGTGTTCCAGCAGTTCAATCTTTACGCCCACCTCACCGCCAGCCAGAACATTACCCTGGCGCTGGAGCACGTTCACGGCTGGAAGCCGCAGCCAGCTCAGGAGCGCGCGCTGGCCCTGCTGGAGAAGGTCGGGATGCTGGAAAAAGCCCACCATTTCCCGGCAGAGCTTTCCGGTGGACAGCAGCAGCGCGTCGCGATTGCCCGCGCCCTGGCCTCTTCACCGCAAATCATTCTGTTCGATGAACCCACCTCCGCGCTGGATCCGGAGATGATTGGTGAAGTGCTGTACGTGATGAAAGCCCTCGCCCACAGCGGGATCACGATGATCGTGGTGACCCACGAGATGCAGTTTGCCCGGGAAATTGCCGACCGGATTGTCTTTATCGACGGCGGGCAAATTCTGGAAACGGCGCCGCCGGCACAATTTTTCAGCCAGCCGTCGCATCCGCGCGCGCAGCGGTTCCTGCAGAAGGTGCTCAACCCGCTGCATCAGGAGCATCTGTAATGCCCGCGCTCGACTGGCAGGGGGTACTGACCGGACAGCCTCTGCAGTGGATACTCTCCGGATTCCTCACCACCCTGTGGGTCACGCTTGCCGGGATGCTGCTGGCCAGCCTGCTCGCACTGCTCTTTATGCTCCTGCGCCTTTCCGGCGGACGCCCCGGGAACGCGGTCGTCAGCAGCTGGGTGTCGCTGTTTCGCAATACGCCGCTGCTGGTGCAGCTGCTGTTCTGGTATTTTGCCGCCTGGAACGGGCTACCGCAGGCGTTCCGCGACGCGGTGAACGCGGATCACAGCTGGTCAATTCTGCCCGGCGACGTCTGGTGGTTTACGCCCGAATTTTTATGTTCTGCCTGGGGGTTGGGCGTCTTTACCTCGGCGTTTTTAATCGAAGAGGTGGAATCGGGGTTACGTTCCGTACCTGCCGGACAGCGGGAGGCGGCGCTCGCGCAGGGATTCTCCGCGTGGCGTCTGTTTCGTTACATCCTTCTGCCGCAGGGCCTGGCCAACGCCTGGCAGCCGGTTGTGGGCCAGTACCTTAATCTGATGAAGCTCTCCTCGCTCGCGAGCGGGATTGGCTTTGCCGAGCTGACCTATCAGGTCAGGCAGATCGAGAGCTATAACGCGCACGCGCTGGAGGCGTTTACCCTCGGTACCGCACTCTATCTGCTGACCGGCCTGGTCATGGGGCTGGTGCTGGTTCGCATCGGGCCTGACGCGAAACGTAAACGCCCAGGCGTCGCCACCACAGGGAGTGAAAAACATGATTGCCGGACTTAACGTCATCACCGATAACCTCGACTATCTGCTGTGGGGACGCGCGGCGACGGGTGAACCGGGGGGCGTATTGCTGTCGTTGATGATGGCGGCCGGGGCCGCCGTCATCGCCCTGCCCGGTGGGATAGTGCTCGCGTGTTTGGCCTGGCGCTTTACCGGGCTCGTGCGAAAGGCCCTCTTTTTATGGGCAGAGCTGATCCGCGGCATCCCGCTCATCTTCGTGATTTTCTGGATGTGGTATCTCCTGCCGCTTATGACCGGGGGCGATCTGCCGGGAGCGCTGACCGTCACGCTGGCCCTGGCCTGGTTTACCGCGGCAACGGTGATGCACTCGGTGCTGGCCGGGCTTAACGCGCTACCGTCCGGACAATATGAGGCCGCACTGTCACAGGGATTCAGCACGCAGCAAACCCTCCTGCGCGTGCTGCTGCCGCAGGCGCTGAGGAATATTCTGCCGTCGCTGATGGGGATTTTTATCAGCCTGCTGAAGGATACGTCGCTGGCGTTTATCGTGAACGTACCGGAACTGACCACGGTGGCGGGACAGGTCAACAACCGGGTGCAAATCTACCCGGCGGCCATTTTTATCTTTACGGGCGTGGTCTACTACCTGCTCTGCTGCTCGCTCGAACAGCTTGCGAAACGCTGGCGCATTACCCGGCCAGCGCTTTAACCACCGTTTCCATCGCTTCGGTTGTCAGTTCACTGCGCTTAACGCGCTGGTTCGCCAGCGCGGTACGCAGGACTCCGGCAATGACAATATGCTTTGGCTCCTGCCCTAAATCACGCATCTCAAGCACCACCTTCCCGACCACCCGGCACATCTCCTGGTACAGCGCTTCATCTTT
The DNA here is from genome assembly GCF_019443845.1 of Enterobacter sp. DNB-S2. Classification (NCBI taxonomy): domain Bacteria; kingdom Pseudomonadati; phylum Pseudomonadota; class Gammaproteobacteria; order Enterobacterales; family Enterobacteriaceae; genus Enterobacter; species Enterobacter sp. DNB-S2. The sequence continues at coordinate 2,587,548 of NZ_CP050520.1, read as the reverse complement.
GGTCACGTTACCCATCGTCATCACTCCATTGCCTGTTAAACGTTGAGCTTAAATGATTCTCCTGCCGGATACAAAAAAGAAGCCCGGCGAGAGACTCACCGGGCTTCATCTGTAAAATCAGTAAATTAGTTGTTTACTGGGATGACCGCGCCTTTGTACTTGGTGCGGATCCAGTCCTGAATCTCTTTCGAGTGCAGCACGTTCACCAGCGCAACGATATCTTTCTTCTTCTCGTCACCGCGATGCACGGTAATGATGTTGGCGTACGGGTTGTTTTCACCGCTCTCTACCGCAATCGGGTCGTGAACCGGATCCAGACCGGCGTCAATCGCGTAGTTGGCGTTAATCACCACCGCATCGCCTTCGTTGTTGTTGTACATCTGCGGCAGCAGAGAGGCTTCCACGTTCGGGGTGAACTTCAGCTTTTTCGGGTTCTCAACGATGTCGCTGATGCGCGCGGTCACTTTGTCGATGCCCGGCTTCAGCTTGATCACGCCCTCTTTCTCGAAGATGGAGAGAATACGCCCCTCTTCAGAAACCGCGTCACGCATGATGATCTTGCCACCTTCCGGCAGGTCTTTCAGCGACTTGTATTTTTTGGAGTAGATGCCGATTGGCTCAATGTGGATCGCGCCCGCACTGACGAAATCGTAGTCTTTATCGCCCGCATGATCCTTAAGCACGCTGTTCAGGTAAGGAATGTGCTGGAAATAGTTCGCGTCGATGTCATGACCCGCCAGCGCGGTGTTCGGCAGAATGTAGTCCTGGAACGGTTTAATCTCCAGGTCGATACCCTGCTTCGCCAGAATCGGCTTAGCCTGCTCCAGAATTTCGGCGTGCGGCGTGTTGGATGCGCCCACGGTCAGGGTGTCGGCCCAGGAGGCGAAGCTCAGGGCGCTCAGGGTTGCGGCGGCGATCAGTGTCAGTGTTTTTTTCATGATGTGGTTCCTGTGTGTATTTATTAGCGTTTATCTAACAGTGAAGTAATGACATCGCCGCAGAACTGGATAATGAAAACGATGATCAGAATGGTCACCGTTGCCACCAGCGTGACGTCACCATGGTTGCGCTGGAATCCTTCCAGATAAGCCAGATTTCCCAAACCACCGGCGCCAATCACCCCCGCCATTGCGCTGTAGCTCACCAGCGCAATGAGCGTCACCGTAATACCCGATACCAGTGCGGGTGATGATTCCGGCAGTAAAACCCGAAACACTAACGTGCTCAGTCGTGCGCCCATCGAGCGCGTTGCTTCGATGACGCCTTTATCCACTTCACGCAGGGCGATCTCCACCAGGCGTGCGTAGAACGGTGCCGCGCCCACAATCAGCGCCGGCAGCGCCGCGTTGGCACCAAGAATGGTGCCGACGACGGTCTTGGTGAACGGGATCAGTAGGACAATCAAAATGATGAACGGAATAGAGCGGAACACGTTCACAACAATCGAAATCACGCTGTAGACCGTGCGGTTATGGAACAGCCCGCCGCGCGCGGTTAAAAACAGCGCCAGCCCCAGCACGATGCCCAGCACAAACGTCGCCACGCCGGACAGCGCGGTCATGTACAGCGTCTCCAGCGTCGCCGCCCAGAGCTGATCCCACTTGAGATGCGGAAAGAGATTCTCAGCCATGTTTAATCACCTCGCCTTCAATATCGCTGTGCTGCAGGTCGGCGAGGATATTGTTCAGTTGTTCATCGGATGCCACGACATGTACCCAGAGCTGACCAAACACACCGTGGGCGGTTTGCGTCATTTTCCCGTGCAGGATGTTAAACGGCAGGCCGTAGCGCAGGGTCAGTTCACCCACGATCGGCTTATGGGTGCTATGCCCGGTAAAGGTCAGCCTGATGACCGTGCCTTCCAGATCGTTTGCCAGTTCGGTATTGAAGGTTTCTTCCTCGGCGTACTGGCTCACCTGACGGACAAACTGCTGCGTAATCGGCTGCTGCGGATGGGTAAAGACGCTCAGCACGTCGCCCTCTTCCACGACTTTACCGTTCTCCATCACCGCCACGCGGTCGCAGATTTTGCGCACTACGTGCATCTCGTGGGTGATCAGCACGATGGTCAGCCTGAAGCGGCGGTTAATATCCAGCAGCAGATCGAGGATCTGATCGGTGGTCTGCGGGTCGAGCGCGGACGTGGCTTCATCGCAGAGCAGCACGTCAGGGCTGTTAGCCAAAGCGCGCGCAATACCCACGCGCTGCTTTTGCCCGCCGCTCAGCTGGGACGGGTACGCATTCTCGCGCCCCTTCAGGCCGACCAGATCCACCAGCTCGGCGACGCGCGCCTTGATGCTGGCTTTCGGCACGCCGGCGATTTGCATCGAGAAAGCGATATTCTCGCTCACCGTGCGCGACCACAGCAGGTTGAAGTGCTGGAACACCATGCTGATTTTCAGGCGCGCCTGGCGCAGCGCTTCACCCTTGGCCGCAGAGATATCCTGCCCGTTAATGGTCACGCTTCCGGCGCTGGGTTTTTCCAGGCCATTCAGCAGACGAATCAGCGTGCTTTTCCCGGCTCCGCTGTAGCCGATAATTCCGTAAATCTGTCCCTGCTCTATCGTCAAATTGACGTTATCAACGGCAGTCAGCGCGACCTTTCCGTTGTCAAAAACCTTCGAAATATTCCTGAGTACGATCATTCTTATTCTTTATCCGTTTCGCGCATGGCTGTTTAGCAGTATGGATGTCCAAACGATAGTAAACAGGCGTTATCAGCTTTCAAATGAACAAAAAAGAATTTGTTATAACTTTCGGAAATAAACAGCGGATTTACAGGGTGGGAAGCATTTAGATCAATTTCAGCAATGATTATCTGCCGGATGCATATCTGCTGGCAGATGCCCGCTAAAAACGCTCATTTTTTCAGCATTTCCTGCCGATATAGCCATCCTCACATCCAGACAACTTTACGTCTTGCTGTCCTGACATCCAAAAATGGCATTTATATTCTTTTCTGTTCTAAAGAGCAGTGAATGGTTCTTTATTGCGAAAATTTCGCCGCTCTATCATCCCGTCATGACATCCAGAAAGGAAAACATCATGACGATTTACCATTCCGTCACCGAACTGATTGGCCGTACCCCGCTTATCCAGCTGCACAAGCTTGATACCGGTCCCTGCTCGCTGTTCCTGAAGCTGGAAAACCAGAATCCGGGCGGCTCTATTAAGGATCGCGTTGCGCTGTCGATGATTAACGAAGCGGAGCGTACCGGCCAGCTGGAGCCGGGCGGCACGATTATTGAGGCGACGGCGGGGAATACCGGTCTCGGCCTGGCCCTGATTGCCGCCCAGAAAGGCTACTCGCTGATCCTGGTGGTGCCGGACAAAATGAGCCGCGAGAAGATTTTCCACCTGCGCGCGCTGGGTGCCCAGGTGGTGCTGACCCGCTCCGACGTTAACAAGGGACACCCTGCCTACTACCAGGATTACGCCCAGCGCCTGGCCAACGAGCTGCCCGGCGCGTTTTACATCGACCAGTTCAATAACGAGGCCAACCCGCTGGCGCACCGCACCACCACGGCACCGGAACTGTACGAGCAGCTTGACGGGCGGATCGACGCTATCGTGGTGGGCGTCGGCTCAGGCGGTACGCTGGGCGGCCTGCAGGCGTGGTTCGCCGAGCACTCTCCGCATACGGAGTTCGTCCTGGCAGACCCGGCCGGATCGGTTCTCGCCGACCAGGTGGAAACCGGACGCTACCACGACGCGGGCTCCTGGCTGGTTGAGGGTATTGGCGAAGACTTTATTCCGCCGCTGGCCCACATTGAAGGGGTGAATCGCGCCTGGCGCATCACCGACCGCGAGGCCTTCACCACCGCGCGCGATCTGCTGAAAACGGAAGGCATTCTGGCGGGCTCTTCCAGCGGCACGCTGCTGGCGGCCGCGCTGAAATATTGCCAGGCGCAGACCACACCGAAGCGCGTGGTGACCTTCGCCTGCGACAGCGGCAATAAGTATCTCTCGAAGATGTTCAACGATGACTGGATGCGTCAGCAAGGGCTCATCACGCGCCCTCAGGCCGGCGATCTCTCTGACTACATCGCCCTGCGCCACGATGAAGGCGCCACCGTTACCGCCGCCCCGGACGACACGCTTTCCACCGTACTGGCACGCATGCGCCTGTATGACATCTCCCAGCTGCCGGTGCTGGAGAACGGCAAGGTGGTGGGCATTATCGACGAGTGGGATCTCCTGCGGCACATCGGCGGCGACGGCGACCGCTTCGCGCTTCCGGTGACGGCAGCCATGACGCGTCAGGTGGAGTTTCTTGATAAACACGCCCCGGAAAGCGCCCTGAACGCCATCTTCGACCGCGGTCTGGTGGCCGTGATTAATGACAACGACCGTTTTCTCGGTCTGATTACGCGCAGCGACGTTCTGACCGCCTGGCGCAACCGTCTTCAGCAATAAAGGAATCAATGATGAAAAATCTGGCCACCCTCAGCGTACACAGCGGCGAGTTCAACGACCAGCACGGCGCCGTCATGCCGCCGATTTACGCCACCTCGACGTTTGCGCAACCGTCCCCCGGCGAGCATACCGGCTATGAATATTCCCGCAGCGGCAACCCTACCCGCCATGCGCTGGAAACCGCCATCGCCGAACTGGAAGGCGGCACGCGCGGCTACGCCTTCGCCTCCGGTCTGGCGGCCATCTCCACGGTGCTCGAACTGCTGGACAAAGACAGCCATATCGTCGCCATTGATGACGTTTACGGCGGGACGTACCGCCTGATTGAAAACGTGCGCAAGCGCAGCACCGGCCTGCAGGTCAGCTGGGTTAAACCGGACGACTTAGCCGGTCTCGAGGCCGCCATTCGACCGGATACCCGCATGGTGTGGGTCGAAACGCCAACCAACCCGCTGCTGAAGCTGGCGGATCTGGCGGCCATTGCGGCGATCGCCCGCCGTCATAACGTCATCAGCGTGGCGGACAACACCTTCGCGTCGCCGGTGATCCACCGTCCGCTGGAGTCGGGTTTCGATATCGTGGTGCACTCCGCCACCAAATACCTGAACGGCCACTCTGACGTGGTGGCCGGGCTGGCGATTGTCGGGGACAACAGGGAACTGGCGGATAAGCTGGGCTATCTGCAAAACGCGGTGGGCGGCGTACTGGATCCGTTCAGCAGCTTCCTGACGCTGCGCGGTATTCGCACGCTTGCTTTGAGGGTAGAAAAGCACAGCACCAACGCGCTGGCGATTGCGCAATGGCTGGATCAGCATCCTCTGGTCGAAAAGGTGTTCTATCCCGGCCTGGAATCGCATCCGCAATATCAGCTTGCCCGCACGCAGATGGCCCTGCCCGGTGGGATGATTTCCGTCGTGGTAAAAGGGGATGCGCAACGCGCCACCGAGGTGATTCGCAACCTGAAGCTGTTCACCCTCGCGGAAAGCCTCGGCGGTGTGGAAAGTCTGGTGAGCCAGCCTTACAGCATGACGCACGCCTCGATTCCGCTGGAGCAACGCCTGGCAAACGGCATTGTGCCGCAGCTGATCCGTCTGTCAGTCGGGATTGAAGATCCGAAAGACCTGATTGCCGACCTCAGCCAGGCGCTGCAAAAATAAGCAAACCGCGGCAGGTCAATCACCTGCCGCCATAAGTTGTCATCATGGCTTAACGCCTTGATAACAATATTATGTGAAACTGCACAGATTATTTCTGAAACACCGTTTCCATTTTCCTTTTATCTTAAAATCAGCGTATAATGCGCGCCTAATCCCTGGTGAATGGTTTCAGCGCTTGGAATACAAAAAACAACGTACAACTTCTCCTCTCCATCGTTGGGCTGTCACTCAGGCACACTTTCTTCTGCACGCTCATTTGATGTCTCCTATCCTTAGTGCGTGTCATATACTCTTTTGCAACACAGGTTTGACTCCGCGGCGGTGCGCCCCCGGAGCGAGATTTCCATATCCTTCCCAACTTAAAGACTAAGACTGTCATGAAAAAGACGAAAATTGTTTGTACTATCGGCCCGAAAACCGAATCTGAAGAGATGCTGACCAAAATGCTGGACGCCGGCATGAACGTGATGCGTCTGAACTTCTCCCACGGTGATTACGCAGAACACGGTCAGCGTATCCAGAACTTGCGCAACGTAATGAGCAAGACCGGTAAAAAAGCTGCGATCCTGCTGGATACCAAAGGTCCAGAAATCCGCACTATCAAACTGGAAGGCGGTAACGACGTCTCTCTGAAAGCGGGCCAGACCTTCACCTTCACCACCGACAAATCCGTTGTTGGCAACAGCGAAATCGTTGCAGTGACCTACGAAGGCTTCACCAACGACCTGTCCGTCGGTAACACCGTGCTGGTAGACGATGGTCTGATCGGTATGGAAGTGACCGCCATCGAAGGCAACAAGGTTATCTGTAAAGTGCTGAACAACGGCGACCTGGGCGAAAACAAAGGCGTTAACCTGCCGGGCGTCTCTATCGCACTGCCAGCACTGGCCGAAAAAGACAAACAGGACCTGATCTTCGGTTGCGAACAAGGCGTTGACTTTGTTGCGGCCTCCTTCATCCGTAAGCGTTCTGACGTAGTTGAAATTCGTGAGCACCTGAAAGCGCACGGCGGCGAGAAGATCCAGATCATCTCCAAAATTGAAAACCAGGAAGGCCTGAACAACTTCGACGAAATCCTCGAAGCGTCTGACGGCATCATGGTTGCACGTGGCGACCTGGGCGTAGAAATCCCGGTTGAAGAAGTGATCTTCGCGCAGAAGATGATGATCGAGAAATGCGTTCGCGCGCGCAAAGTGGTTATCACCGCAACGCAGATGCTGGACTCCATGATCAAAAACCCACGCCCTACCCGCGCAGAAGCAGGCGACGTGGCTAACGCCATCCTCGACGGTACTGATGCCGTTATGCTGTCAGGCGAATCCGCAAAAGGTAAATATCCGCTGGAAGCGGTGTCCATCATGGCCACCATCTGCGAACGTACCGACCGCGTAATGAAAAGCCGTCTGGACTACAACAACGACAGCCGCAAGCTGCGCATCACCGAAGCGGTATGCCGTGGTGCAGTAGAAACGGCTGAGAAACTGGAAGCACCGCTGATCGTGGTTGCCACCCAGGGCGGTAAATCTGCTCGCGCGGTGCGTAAATACTTCCCGGATGCGACTATCCTGGCGCTGACCACCAACGAAACCACGGCTCGTCAGCTGGTGCTGAGCAAAGGCGTGATCCCTCACCTGGTGAAAGAGATCGCGTCTACGGATGATTTCTACCGTCTGGGTAAAGAAGTCGCTCTGGAGCTGGTTGATCGTGGTCTGGCACAGAAAGGTGACGTTGTGGTCATGGTTTCTGGCGCGCTGGTACCAAGCGGAACTACCAATACCGCATCTGTTCACGTGCTGTAATAATTCCCGAACGAATTAATTTTGATAAAAAGCGCCCTCCGGGCGCTTTTTTTATTCCTGGCATTAGCTAAAGTCATTCAAATTGCAAATCGGGTTTTTCTATTTAATTGCGAATTATCTAAGATGAATCCGATGATAAATGCCTTTTTTTACATAGATTTTTGCTCAAAAAGGGCCGATTCGATGCTTCTTTGAGCGAACGATCAAAAATAGGTGTATTCCCATCAAAAAAATATTCTCAACCCAAAAAACTTTGTGTAATACTTGTAACGCTACATGGAGATTAACTCAATCTAGAGGGTATTAATAATGAATCGTACTAAACTGGTACTGGGCGCGGTAATCCTGGGTTCAACTCTGCTGGCTGGTTGCTCCAGCAACGCTAAAATCGATCAGCTGTCTTCTGACGTTCAGACTCTGAACGCTAAAGTTGACCAGCTGAGCAACGACGTGAACGCAATCCGTTCCGACGTTCAGGCTGCTAAAGACGACGCAGCTCGCGCTAACCAGCGTCTGGACAACCAGGCTACTAAATACCGTAAGTAATAGTACCTGTTAATAAAATGGCGCACATTGTGCGCCATTTTTTTTGCCTGCGTCAAACGGCTACTGCGTCACCTTCTCCCCTTCATCTTCCGCTACCGCAGCGGACACCCGACTGTTCTGTACCGACAATACGCTATTGCTGGCCGACGGGCCGCTCCCTGACGACACGATAACCGGGATCCCGGCGCGGCGTGACAGGGCTTTCTCGATCAGAGTCTTATCGCTTCCCGCCTGAGAAACAAAGGTCGCAAAGTCGGCGGAGTGGGTAATGGGCGAGACCTGCGGGTTTTCTCCCTCAGCCTGCGCCAGCGGGCGATGGACTTCAATATAGCGTTTGCCATCCGGCTCCACGGAGAACTTCACGGGTTCATTGATAATCTGTACCCGCGTGCCAACCCGCACCTGTTCAAACAGGGCTTTAATGTCCGGGGCGTTCATCCGCATACAACCTGAGCTGACGCGCAGTCCAACGCTGTCCGGCGCGCTGGTGCCGTGGATGAGATATTCCCCGTTGCCGACGCCTAAACGCAGTGCGAAGCGTCCCAGCGGGTTATTTGGCCCGGCAGGTACCACCGGCGGTAATTTAATTCCCTGCTCAAGAGAGCGTGCTCTGATGCCCGGCGTGGGCGTCCAGGTGGGATTCGGGATTTTCTGGCTTACGCGCGTGGTCGTGACCGGTGTTTCCAGCCCCAGCTGTCCGATGCCGAGCGGGAAGACCTGAACGATGTTTTCTCCCGGCGGGAAGTAGTAGAGCCGCAGCTCAGCGAGGTTCACCACAATCCCCTCGCGCGGCGTGTCCGGCAGCAGCATCTGCGACGGGATGGTAATGACGGTTCCCGGCGCCGGGTTGACTGGCGCAATGGTATTGTTCGTTTCCAAAATCACCTGCGCCGCGGTATTAAACCGGCGGGCGATGGTCTGCAGCTTATTATCCCCTTCCTGTATCGTGTAGGTTTGATTTTGCCCAATCAGGCGACTGCCTGCGGGCGGCAACGGATAGTCCATCGCGCGGGCCGAATTAAGTGCGCCGAGCGAACTGAGGAGTAATAGAGTTATGAGAGACGCGCGCTTCATGCTGAGATTCCTTATTCACTGGCAGGACGCCAGAAAGCTGAAAAACCAGCGAGGCGGGAACCACCTCGCGAAACAGAATGAATGCTGTTCTGTAATTCTAGCTAAGGATTGCAGCTTTGGCGCGAATCGCGCGAATCATCGCTTCCAGTCCCTGGGAACGAGACGGGGTGAGGTGTTGGGTCAGGGCCATTTTTTCAAACCACGGGCGGACATCGAACGCGACAATGTCCTGCGCCGACATCTGGTGATAGAGAATAAAGACGACGGCAATAAGCCCTTTCACAATGGCCGCATCGCTGTCGCCGTGCAGTGCTATCGTGCCGTCGTCAGATTGCTCCATCACAATCCACACCTGGCTCTGACAGCCCTGAATAATATTTTCCGGGTTATGCGCCTCTTCACCGAGCGGCGGCAGACGCTGCCCCAGCTCGATGATATACAGGTACTTCTCTTCCCAGTTTGCGCAACGCCCAAAGTTGCGCAGCAATTTGTCTCTGTCCGGCAGTTCTGCCATCTTTCGCCTCTCCGTTAGCCCAGCAGCTGGTGAATACGCTTAAGCCCCGCCACCAGCCTGTCGACCTCTTCCGTTGTGTTGTACATCACCAGCGACGCGCGGCACATTGCCGGCACCTGGTAAAACGCCATCAGCGGCATGGCGCAGTGGTGCCCGGTACGGACCGCCACGCCGTAGTTATCGAGGAAACTGCCCACGTCATAGGCGTGATGTTTCCCGAGATTGAACGCAATCACCCCTTGTCGGTCGGCAGGCCCATAGAGGGTCAGATCCGGCACGCTGGCAAGCTCGGCAAGCGCATAGTGCATCAGCAGCTGTTCGTACTCCTGAATGCTTTCAAGGCCGATTGCGGAGACGTAGGAAACCGCCGCCCCCAGCCCGATAATCCCGCCGGTGTTGGGCGTACCCGCCTCAAAACGCCACGGTGCGCGCGCGTAGGTGGTGCCTTCCGTCAGGCTGACGGTGGCGATCATCGATCCGCCCCCTTCCCACGGCGGCATCGCCTGCAGGATATCTTCTTTCACGTACAGCACGCCAATCCCGGTAGGCCCATAGAGCTTGTGGCCTGAGAAGACGTAGAAATCGCAGTCCAGCGCCTGAACGTCAACCGCGTGGTGCATCACCGCCTGAGCGCCGTCAATCAGCACCTTCGCGCCGGCCTGATGGGCTTTTTCGACAATCTCTGCCACTGGGTTTTCCGTCCCGAGCACGTTAGAGACCTGGGTGACCGCCACCAGCCGCGTGCGGTCATCCAGCAATGCGTCGAGCTGCTCGAGCTGCAGCGTCCCGTCAACGTTGAGCGGAATGACCCGCAATTGCGCACCAACGCGCTCGCAGAGCATCTGCCACGGCACGATATTGGCGTGGTGCTCCATCTGGGTGATGATAATGTTATCCCCCGCGTGGACCTGCGCGTTGCCCCAGCTGTTAGCGACAAGGTTGATCCCTTCGGTAGTTCCGCGCACGAAGACCAGCTCTTCAGGCGATTTTGCATTGAGGAAGGCGGCAATTTGCGTGCGCACGTTTTCCATACGCTGGGTCGCCTCGGCGCTCAGGGTATGAATACCGCGATGCACGGCGGCGTAGCCGTGGCGATAAAACTCGGCTTCCGCATCCACGACCGGGTTCGGCTTCTGCGCGCTGGCCGCGCTGTCCAGATAGGCCAGAGGAAGACCGTTTACTTCACGGGTCAGAACCGGAAAATCTGCCCGTACTTTCTCGACGGGAAAACTCATGCTTCGCCTCCAGGCAGACGCTGACCGATACGCGCCAGCACCTGCTGTTTCAACTGACCATCGTTCAGCGCTTCCGTCAGTTCGGCGGCAAACGCATAGATAATCATTTTCTGCGCCGCCTGCTGGTCGATACCGCGGGAACGCAGGTAGAACATCTGCTCGTCGTCGATGCGCCCGACCGTCGCACCGTGGCTGCACTTCACGTCGTCGGCGTAGATCTCCAGCTGCGGTTTGGTGTCCACTTCCGCCAGGCGACCTAACAGCAGATTGTTGTTGGTCATCTGCCCGTCAGTTTTGATGGCGTGCTGCGCCACGTTAATCAGTCCGTTAAATACCGCGCGCCCTTTATCACTCACGATAGTTTTATGCAGCTGGCGGCTGTTGCAGTAGCCCTTGTTGTGCTCAAGCCAGGTGCGCGTGTCGCACACTTCAGATTTAGCCGGCATCGCCAGGCTGTTGATGCGCAGCGTGGTGTTTTCACCGTTAAGCTGCGTGCTGGTATTGTGGCGCAATACCGACCCACCGAGCAGGAAGCTGTGGCTGTACGCCGCGGCATCCTGACCCAGCACAATGTCGTTATGGGCAAAGTGGTGGCTCTGCGCATTCTCAAACGCCAGCTTGACGTGGTGAAGCTGGGCATTGGCGGCAACGTTCATCGTCAGACGCGATCCGGTAAAGTGCCGGATATCGTTGAGGCTGACGTAATGTTCGATTACCGTGGCTTCCGCCCCCTCCGCCAGCTCAAGATGGTGGCGATAGTGCGCGGTGTTGATTTCGTCGCCGTCCAGACCCTGGGTGATGTGCATCAGCAGCAGCGGTTTTGCCGGACGCTGGTTACGCTTCACGCGGATATGCGTCACGCTGCGGGCCAGGCTCTCGGTCAGGTGGAGGAAAACCTCAGGCTGAACCGGGGCGCTCAGGGGCTGGCGATCGTCGTTTATCTCAATCTCAAATCCGCTCCCCTGAAGGGCGTCGCTCAGCTCCGGACGGAACTCACCGTCGACAAACACCAGGCGCACGGCATCCACGTTTACGGCCAGCGCGTCACGCTGCGCCGGGGTGAGATCCGCCAGGCGGGTCACAAACTCGGCGTTCAGCAGGCCATCAAGCGGGGTGTATTTCCAGTTCTCATGCTTACGCGTCGGCAGGCCGAGACGCAGCATCTGCTGCAGATGCTGCTGCGCCTGCTCAGAGCGCGTGCCGCCCTGGGCTTCAAACAGCCGGTGCCACTGCTGGAGCACATTACTGCTGTTCGGTAAGCCAGCCATAGCCCTGCTCCTCCAGTTGTTTAACCAGCGTGAAATCACCGGATTTCACAATACGCCCCTGGTAAAGCACGTGAACGTAATCAGGCTTAATGTAGTCCAGAATGCGCTGGTAGTGGGTGACGATAATGAACGAACGCTTGCCGTCACGCAGGGAATTCACGCCGTCAGCGACAATCTTCAGGGCGTCGATATCCAGACCGGAGTCGGTCTCATCCAGAATGCACAGCTCGGGCTCCAGCACCGCCATCTGCAGAATGTCGTTACGCTTTTTCTCGCCGCCGGAAAAGCCAACGTTCACCGAACGGGTCAGCAGATCTTCCGGCATCTTCAGCAGCTTGATCTTCTCTTCCATCAGGTCCTGGAAGTCAAAGCGATCCAGCGCCTCCAGGCCGCGATACTTGCGCACCGCATTCAGCGCCGTCTGCAGGAAGAACTGGTTGCTGACGCCCGGAATTTCGACCGGGTACTGGAAGGCCATGAAGATGCCCTCTCCCGCGCGGTCTTCCGGCGACATCTCAAGCAGATCTTTGCCGTTAAACTCCACCGAGCCGTGGGTTACCTCATAATCTTCGCGCCCCGCCAGCGTCGCAGAAAGCGTACTTTTCCCGGAGCCGTTCGGCCCCATGATGGCGTGAACTTCACCCGGCTTGACGTCAAAATTGAGGCCACGCAGGATGGCTTTGTCTTCTACGCTGACCTGTAAATCTTTAATGCTTAACATGTGCTTTCCTTAACCGACGCTGTGTTCAAGACTAATGGCGAGGAGTTTCTGGGCTTCAACGGCAAATTCCAGCGGCAGTTCAGAGAACACGTCCTTACAGAAGCCGTTAACGATCATCGAGATGGCGTCTTCTTCGCTGATCCCGCGCTGCAGGCAGTAGAAGAGCTGATCTTCCCCAATCCGCGACGTCGTCGCCTCGTGCTCAAGCTGGGCCGTGTTGTTACGGCACTCGACGTACGGGAAGGTATGCGCCCCGCAGTCAGCGCCAATCAGCATCGAGTCACACTGGGTAAAGTTTCGCGCATTGGTGGCCGTCGGCATGATTTTCACCAGCCCGCGATAGCTGTTCTGGCTATGCCCGGCAGAGATCCCTTTCGAGATGATGGTTGATTTGGTGTTTTTACCGATGTGGATCATCTTGGTGCCGGTATCGGCCTGCTGATGGCCGCTGGTCAGCGCCACCGAGTAAAACTCGCCGATGGAGTTATCCCCGCGCAGAATGCAGCTCGGGTATTTCCAGGTGATGGCAGAGCCGGTTTCTGACTGGGTCCACGACATCTTGCTGTTTTCGCCTTCGCACAGCGCGCGCTTGGTGACGAAGTTCAGGATACCGCCGGTATTGCCGTCGCCCGGGAACCAGTTTTGCACCGTGGAGTATTTCACCTCGGCATCTTTGTGGATGATGACCTCCACCACCGCCGCGTGCAGCTGGTAGCTGTCGCGGACCGGGGCGGAGCACCCTTCGATATAGCTGACGTAGCTGCCTTCATCCGCAACCAGAATCGTGCGTTCGAACTGGCCGGTTTTTTCGGCGTTGATACGGAAATACGTCGACAGCTCCATCGGGCAGCGCACGCCTTTCGGCACATAGATAAAGGTGCCGTCAGAGGCTACCGCCGCGTTGAGCGCCGCAAAGAAGTTGTCGTTAGAAGGCACCACGGTCCCAATGTATTTTTTCACCAGTTCCGGATGATCGTGAATCGCTTCGCCGAAGGAGCAGAAAATGATCCCCTGCTCTGCCAGCTTCTCGCGGTAGGTGGTTGCCACCGAGACGGAGTCGAAAATGGCGTCTACCGCCACCTCTTTCCCCTCACGCACGGGCACGCCAAGCTGGTTAAAGGCTTCTTCCACCTCTTTGCTGAGGAAACTGTTCTCCGCACCGGTTTGCTGCACCGCGCCGGGCTGCGAGGCGCAGGTATCGTCACAGCTGCCGCAGGAGGGCGCGGAGTAGTAGCTGTAATCCTGATAGTTCAGCTTGTCGTAGTGCGCTTTCAGCCAGTGCGGTTCTTCCATCTCCAGCCAGGCGCGGAAGGCGCTCAGGCGGAACTCCAGCATCCACTCGGGCTCGTTGCGTTTCGCCGAGATCGCCCGCACGACATCTTCGTTGATGCCTTTCGCCAGCTCATCGGTCTGCAGCTGGGTGAAGAACCCCTCTTTATAGTTGAGGTGCCCACCGCCCCAGGTATTTACATCACTCGTTGCTTCAGTATTACGAGACATAGTACCGCCTATACCCCAAAGCTTTCGCCGCAGCCGCATTCGTTCTGGGCTTTCGGGTTATGAAATTTGAATAACTGGTTTAAGCCTTCGCGGACGTAGTCCACTTCGGTACCGTCAATAAACGGCATGGCCTGCAGCGCGACGTACAGTTTCGCGCCGTCCGTCTCGAACACCAGGTCATCTTTCTCGGGTTCGGTGACGGTATCGAGCACGTAGCCGAAACCCGCGCAGCCGGTCTGTTTGACGCCCAAACGCACGCCGAGGATCTCGGGCTTTTTCGCCACCAGCTCGTGAATATGTGCCGCCGCCGCTGGCGTGAGCGTTAAGCCGCGCCAGGCAAAATCGGCAGGATTAAAGGTTTCTGAATGCAGTTCCATAGGTCCACCTCATCTGATAAGCCATCAGGGCATAACACCATGTTAGTGATAACGATTATCACTTCAACCCTCTGTCAGCAGGGGCATTCGGCTAAACCGCCCTTTTTGCCTACTTTTATTAAGCATAGACCCTGTGAGAGGATGCAGTCAGGATGGATGTATTTGTTCAATGCATTGATTAATAATGCATTTCGTCGTGGTATTTATGACAGGGAAGAGAAAAGTAAAATATGCATCGGAAATGCCTATTTTTGAGATAGCTTTTGTTCAGAAAAGGACAAAAACAAAAAAAGGCCCTCAAGGCCTCTGTTAATCAGTGATGAAATGAGACAGCAAACCCCTGTTCACGCCAGTGGTCGAGCTGTTCCTGCTGGCGAGGCGTTGGGGATTTCCCCGTCCAGACGAAGATTTTTTGCCCAGGGAACAGTTCAGGACGCGGCGAATCAATAGGTTCCGCCAGGACGTCAATGTGCCATCCCTTCTGCGATAAGCGCGCGGCTTCCAGCCACAGGTGGGTGCGGTCATCGCATTCCCAGCCAATCAGGAGGGCGTCTTTACCAGCTTTTTTGCGGGATTCCGCCAGGCTTGCAATCGCGAATTCGATCAGGACGCCGTCAAACAGGCTCGCCATGTGACGCACGGTGTTTTGATCCTGATTCATGCGCTGACGAACGGGAGAAATAATATTGTCAATCAGCGCATCTATCGCGTGATCGCGGCGGAATTCGCCCATTTTGGCGCGCAGCTTTGCCGGGCTGGCGTAACGCAGAACGGTCATCATTTCTTCCTGGAACGAGACCCAGTTGCCCTGAGTCAATACTTCTTTGTTTTCCAGCAAGGCTTTGACTTTTCCGACCGAGACGCCGCTTTTCATCAGGCGCTTGATCTCTTCTATGCGGAGGATATCTTCATCGTCAAACTGACGATGACCTCCTTCGCTGCGCTGCGGCTTCAACAATCCATAACGGCGCTGCCAGGCACGCAGCGTAACGGGGTTGATACCGCATCGTTCGGCCACTTCGCCGATACTGTAATAGGCCATTAACTCCCTCACGCTCAGAACTTCCATACCTAACTGCACCAACCTTATCAGATTGTACACACCATTTGTATAACTAAGACCGCATTTTGCTCAGGTGAATGGGCTACTCCTCCCTTCACCTGTTAATACATTGTTGTATAAAAATTACCATTCGTACAGTTAACTCTGCCGTAATGTGTACAGCTTTATCAGAAGTCGAACTTTTTCTCCGGCCACGCAATCGCGGGAATACCGCCGTGTCGCGGGCTGGCAAAAAGATGCCCCTGGAACTGGGAAATCCCGGCGGACTCCAGCCACATCCATTCTTCAGCCTTCTCTACTCCTACCGCGCAGAACTGGATCTCAAGCGAGGAGCAGCATTTAATAATCGCCTGAATAATGGCCTGTCGGGGGCCACTTTTATGCACGTTCGCGACCAGATCGCGATTAATCTTAATTCTGTCCGGCTGGAACTGCGCCAGCAGCTGCAGCCCGGCAAAACCGGCGCCAAAGTGATCGATCGTCACGCTGATACCCGCGCTTTTTAACTGCCTGACCGAATCCGTGAATTCATCAAAACGGGAAATGGCTTCGCTCTCGGTGAACTCCACCACAATTTGCTCGGGTACAAACCCATTGGCTTCAATCGCGGTGAGCAGGAAATCCACGGCGTTGGGAATGTTGACCAGCGTCATGGGCCGCAGATTGAGGGATAACGTCTGGTCCTGGAGCCCCAGCGCGCTGGCCATGGAGAGCGCCACCTGCTTGCTGTGTAAATCAGAGGCATACACCTCGTCACGCGGCAGATTGGCAAAGTAATCTCCCGGTGCGCCGCCGTCAGGCGTGCGGAGAAGCGCCTCCCAGGAGACGACCTGCTGCATAAACGGATCGACTATCGGCTGGAACGCAAAGCTGCAATCCGCCCCTTTCGCGACCACTTCGGGCTGCGCGGACAGGCGCGTTTCCTCGCGAACGAACTCCCAGGAATCCGCAGGCGGCAGTTCAAAATAGTTCGCTTTTTCCGTGGCCTCGACAAAGGTGCGGAAAAACTGCAGCGGGCGGTCATTATACGTCAGCTGATAGCGTGTCGTCCCCCTGTTGAGCACCTGCTGCAGCACTTCGTCCCTGTCGAAGTGGCGCAAATCAAAAAGCTCCATGCCCACGTTGCCAAAACGCCGGACAGGTCCGTGATCGCGCATCAGCTCCACCACGTTATGGTGGCGCGGGTCGTTGCAGATCTGCTCATAGATAGCAGAGACGTGTTCCACTGGCCCTTCAAGCAGCTGAAAAAAATGTGTGCCGTTAAACAGCAGGATCCCCGTGATATTGGATTGCCGGTTTTTACTATTTGCAGCAGCGACCATTGCTTCCAGCGCTTTAACTGGAACGTCCTCGCAGATATGACTGCGGTAAATGATGGTTGTGAGCATGCTATTCCTGGGGTTAGGGTTTTGGCCACAAAAAGGTGGATAAGTATCATTTATAGCACATTCATTGCCTGACAAATAATTTACATCTCAATCATTTACGGCAGTTAATGAAACATTTTTCTGCGCTGTACAACTTACCAGTGTCAGACCTTTTTGTACAATATATCCTGTAACATTACCGGTCCACAACATACTCATAAGCAAATGAAAATAAAGTACTTTATAAAAAATATCATAAAAATATTAAAAATCTGTACATTTTAAGTGTACAGATTTAGAAATTGTGTATACCTTAATTGTAACGTTAGTGATTACAAAATTTTACAGGAGCGAAACATGCAGCAGAAAGGTTACGTCGCAGATTCCGCAGCAGCAATCGCACAGTACTTCGAAAAAGCCGTGCTTCCTACCCAGCAGGAGACGCTGGGCCAGGTCGTTGTTGAAATTCTCAGCGACGGGCGAAATCTGAATCGCAAATCGCTCTGTACCAAACTGCTCAGCCGCCTCGAAAAGGCCGATGGCCCGGAAGAGGAAGAGCATTACCACAAGCTGCTTGGTCTGCTCTTCGAACGGTAAGGATATGAAGAGCAGTAACGCAGACAAACTGATCGACACGCTTATCGGTGAAGCCGTTCTCTCTCTTTTGAAAGAGCGGGGGCCAGTGACAACCGAAGGATTGCTGCAGCGTCTGCGGGTCATGGAAGAACATGAAAAGGATCCCCGGCGGCGGGAGACACTTGCGGTGGTGATTGCCGAGATCGGCTCAAATAGCACCGCCTTTACACGTCGCAGAACCGCGCAAGGACGAACGAACAGAGAGGGACCTCTCAACGATAAGAAAGACAATGTAGTGCCGTTATTTGGAAGTGGAAAACCGTCCGACCCCAAAAAAATACATTGACTGCAATTTAACAGCTACGGTGAGAACAAATGAGACAAAATATTCAGCTTCAACCCGAGTACCACTCTGCTTTTTTAGACAGTGCGCTGTCGGAATATTTCCGTCATGCAGGCGATCGTTTTGCTGAAGAGTCCGCTGTTTTTTCAACTGCAGTACGCTGTGTTCTGGCCTCCGAAGGCCATCTGTCCAACAAAGCGATTATCCTCTGGCTCATTCAGACGCTGGAAGCGACCCACGATGTTGTCCAGGCGGATGTAATTCGCAAGACGCTGGAAATTGTCGTGGGCTACACCATGGACGACCTGTAATTTCACGGCCACTCATCCTGCTTTCGTGTCATCGTCAAAACTGACGAATGTTCTGACGATGACACGCGCCTTCCCCGCTTAACACCCTGTAAAACCAGCAAAGCCAACCTGGCACGGTTCCTGCTTACCTCTGCTTACGGGACTGGGTTTTCCAGTCAACTTTGCTTCATTTCTTAACAGGTCTGTTATTGATGAAAAAGATCGCCAGCGTCTGCCCCTACTGCGGTGCAGGCTGTAAATTAAACCTTGTCGTTGAAAATAACCGTATCATCCGTGCCGAAGCCGCAGAAGGCGTCACAAACCAGGGCACCCTGTGTCTGAAAGGCTTTTACGGCTGGGACTTCCTCAACGATACCCGTCTGCTCACCCCGCGCCTGACCCAGCCGATGATCCGCTACCATAAAGGCGAGGCATTTACTCCCGTCACCTGGGAAGAGGCTATCCGCTACACCGCCCACAGGCTCAGCAGCATCAAAGCGCAGCACGGGCCGCGGTCGATCATGACCACCGGATCCTCCCGCGGAACCGGCAATGAAACAAACTATGTGATGCAAAAATTTGCCCGCGCGGTGCTGAACACCAACAACGTGGACTGCTGCGCGCGCGTTTGTCACGGCCCTTCCGTGGCCGGTTTACAGGAAACGCTCGGCAACGGCGCGATGAGCAACTCAATCAACGATATTGAAAACTCAAAATGCCTGCTGGTGTTTGGCTATAACTGCGCGGACTCCCACCCTATCGTCGCCCGACGCGTGCTGAAAGCGCGGGAAAATGGCGCAAAAATTATCGTCTGCGATCCGCGGCGCATTGAAACGGCGCGCATCGCCGACCAGCATCTGCAGCTGAAAAACGGCAGCAACATGGCGCTGGTAAACGCCTTTGGCTACGTGCTGCTGGAAGAGGAGCTCTACGACAAAAGCTACGTGGCGCGCTTTACCGAGGGGCTTGAGGCCTACCGCCAGACGGTGAAAGACTATGCGCCGGAGAAGGTTGAGCATCTTACCGGCATTCCCGCCCGCGACGTTCGCCAGGCGATGCGCACCTTCGCGGCGGCCCCTTCCGCCACCGTGATGTGGGGTATGGGCGTGACCCAGTTTGGTCAGGCCGTGGATGTGGTCAAAGGGCTTTCCAGCCTGGCGCTGCTGACCGGCAACCTCGGCCGCCCTGCCGTCGGCGTCGGGCCGGTGCGCGGACAAAACAACGTTCAGGGCGCCTGCGATATGGGCGTTCTGCCGAATATGTTCCCGGGCTATCAGGATGTGACCGATCCGGCGGTCAGGCAGAAGTTTGCCGATGCCTGGGGAATTGACGCAGATAAAATGGACGATCGGGTCGGGACGCGCATTACCGAGGTGCCTCATCTGGCGCTGGAAGGCAAGGTCAAGGCCTACTACATCATGGGGGAAGATCCGCTTCAGACCGAAGCCGATCTCGGTCTCGTTCGCAGCGGTTTTGAGGCGCTCGACTTTGTCGTGGTCCAGGACATCTTTATGACCAAAACGGCAGAAGTGGCGGACGTTCTGCTTCCTGCCACCTCCTGGGGTGAACACGGCGGCGTCTTTACCTGTGCCGATCGCGGATTCCAGCGTTTTGGCAAAGCCATTGAGGCCAGCGGCAACGTGAAGCGCGACTGGGAGATTATCAGCCTGCTCGCCACCGAGATGGGCTACCCGATGCATTATGACTCCAACCAGCAGATCTGGGACGAGATGCGCGAGCTGTGCCCTCTCTTCTGTGGCGTGACGTATGAAAAAATGGGCGAGATGGGCCACGTGCAGTGGCCGTGCCCGACGCTGGATCATCCGGGAACGCCGTACCTGTACAAAGACAATCAGTTCGACACCCCAACCGGTAAAGGCCAGCTCTTTGCCGCACCGTGGCGCGCACCGGCGGAAACTCCGGACGCAGATTTCCCGCTGGTGCTGTGTACGGTCCGTGAAGTGGGGCACTACTCCTGCCGCTCGATGACCGGGAACTGCGCCGCGCTGCAAAGCCTGGCCGATGAGCCGGGCCGGGTGCAAATGAACCCAGCCGATGCGGAAAAGCTGGGCATCGCGGAGGGCCAGCTAGTCTGGGTGCGCTCACGTCGCGGCAAAGTGATTACCCGCGCCAGCATCAGCGAACGTATCAACGCCGGGGCGGTCTACATGACCTATCAGTGGTGGATTGGCGCCTGCAACGAGCTGACCCAGGATAATCTCGATCCCATCTCAAAAACGCCGGAAACGAAGTATTGCGCGGTGCAGCTGGAGGCGATTGAGGACCAGCGCTGGGCGGAGGATTTTGCGGCGTCGGCGTATCAGTCCATGAAGTCGCGGCTGATCAACGCCGTCAATGTCTGAGGAAAATATCGGGTGGCGTCACCGCCGCCCGATACTGAATTGCAGACACAAAAAAGGCCGCACTCGCGGCCCTTTTATTCTCATGTACTCAATGGACGTGAACGCCCAACCGCCAGGCAAAATAGATCTCTTCTTTCAGTTCATTCGAAGAGAGCGCCAGCAAATCTGTAAATTCCAGCTCAAGCTGTTTCAGCTTTTTCAGGTACTGCGCCGGAGACAGGTTGCTCTTATCGCGACGTAAATATTCAATTGCCAGCTGTGTTGGGGTTATTTCAGTATCCATGATGTCCTCGCTTATGTACAAAACCTGACCAGTATATCACAACGGACTGGCTAGTTTTTGACCAAAGGCAAAACATCTGAAAACTTTACACAACCGCCGTGGTCAGCCGCGACGAGCAGCACAGGCGATCCTGCTCATCGAGAATATCTATCTGCCATACCTGATGGCGGCTTCCGGCGTGCAGCGCGCGGCAAACACCGCGCACGCGCCCGCTGCGCACCGAGCGTATGTGGTTAGCATTCACCTCGAGTCCAACAACCTTCTGCTCCCCTTCGGTACAGAGATAGCCCGCCACCGAGCCCAGCGTTTCGGCCAGCACGACGGAGGCCCCGCCATGCAATAAACCAAACGGCTGGTGGGTGCGACTATCGACCGGCATGGTGGCCTCAATCTCATCGTCGCCAATGCGGATGAACTGGATATCCAGCAGCCCCACCATATTCCCCTCGCCCATGGCGTTCAGCGCCTGCAGCGTCACGGCACGTTTCCAGATCATCCAATTATCTCCAGTAAAGCCTGCAATGGGTGACGCACACCGTTACCTTCTACCCGTTTTACCTGGCTGCGACAGGAGTAGCCCGTCGCCAGACAGCGGTTTCGCGGCAAACGCTGCATCGCCTGATGCCAGGACAGCTCATAGATGCCGAGCGAGTTGGCGTGGTTTTTCACTTCGTGTCCGTAGGTTCCGGCCATCCCGCAGCAGCCTACGTTGACGCTCTCCAGCTTCGCACCAAAGCGGGCAAAAACGGACGCCCACTGCGCGGGGGCACCCGGCAGCGCGGTCACTTCCGTGCAGTGGCCGAACAGATACCACGGTTCACCGCTGACGTCCTGAACGGCTTTATCTGCCAGCGCCACCGGAAGCCACTCGTGCACCAGCATGACGTTGAAATCACCGCGCTTATCGCCCAGCGTCTGCTTGTATTCATCGCGATAGCAAAGCACCAGCGCCGGATCGACGCCAACCATCGGTATCCCGAGTTGCGCCACGCGGTTTAAGAAGTCAGACGTTTTCTGCGCGGTCTTCGCAAATCGGTTCAGGAAACCCTTAATGTGCTGCGCCTTGCCGTTGGGAGAGAACGGCAGCACAACCGGCTGGTAGCCCACTTTCTCCGCCAGACGGACAAAATCGGCCACGACCTGCGCATCGTAGTAGCTAGTGAACGGATCCTGCACCACCAGCACCATACTGGCTTTTTGCTCCGGAGCGAGCGCCTCCAGCTGCTCCAGAGTCATGTTCGCCGAACGGTGACCGACGAGCTGGCGCTGCAGAGACGGCACCGACAGCAGCGGCAGATCGACCATGCCGATGTGTTTTTCGGAGAGCTTGCGCACCAGCGGCTGGTTGATAAAGAAGTTGAAGGTCTTTGGCGCACGCGCCATCAGCGGCGCGTAGCTTTCCACCGTCGCCACCAGATGGTCGCGCACCGGGCGGAGGTATCGGGTGTGGTAAAGCTGCAGGAAACGCGAGCGGAATTCCGGCACGTCGATTTTAATCGGGCACTGGGTGGAGCAGGCTTTACAGGCCAGACAGCCGGACATCGCCTCTTTCACCTCGTGGGAGAAATCATACTCGCCCTTGTTGGCATGCCAGCTGTTGCGGGTGCGCTCAATCAGCGAGCGCAGGCTGGCCCGTTTTTCCGGCAGCTCCTGCTCCAGCTTGAGCGGATCCACCCCGCGGTCGGCCAGCAGACGCAGCCACTCGCGCACCAGCGTCGCCCGCCCTTTCGGCGAGTGAATACGATTGCTGGTGATTTTCATCGACGGGCACATCGGGCTTTTCACATCAAAGTTAAAGCACAGGCCATTGCCGTTGCACTCCATCGCGCCGCGCCAGGACGAGCGCACCGCAATAGGGATCTGCCTGTCGTAGGTGCCGCGCTTGACGGCATCCACCTGCAGCATCGGGGCATCAACACCCTCAGGCGGACAGATTTTACCCGGGTTGAGGCGGTTATGCGGATCGAAAGCCGCTTTCACCTTACGCAATTCCGCGTAGAGCTGTTCGCCGAAGAATGCCGGGCTGTACTCCGCGCGGAACCCTTTCCCGTGCTCCCCCCACAGCAGACCGCCGTATTTGGCGGTTAAGGCCACCACGTCGTCGGAGATCTGCTTCATCAGGATCTCCTGCTGCGGGTCGCACATGTCCAGAGCCGGACGCACGTGCAGTACTCCGGCGTCGACGTGGCCGAACATGCCATAGCTCAGGCCGTGGCTGTCCAGCAGGGCGCGAAACTCCACGATATAATCCGCCAGATGCTCGGGCGGCACGCAGGTATCTTCGGCAAAGGGAATGGGCTTCGCCGCCCCTTTCGCATTGCCGAGCAGGCCCACGGCTTTTTTACGCATCGCATAGATACGCTCAATCCCGGCCAGATCGTTACAGAGCTGCCAGCCGATCACGCCGCCTTCACCCTGCGCAATCAGCTCGTCCAGACGCTGGCAGAGCGTGGTGACCTGACGCTCAATCAGCTCCGCATCATCGCCGGCAAATTCCACGATATTAAGACCGAGCATCTCTTTGTCCGGCACGTCGGTAATGAGGTCGCTTACGGAGTGCCAGACAATATCTTCCCGGGCAAGATTGAGCACCTTAGAGTCGACGGTCTCCACCGACAGCGCCTGCGCTTGCACCATAAACGGCGCATTGCGCAGCGCGGAGTCGAAGGAGTCATATTTGACGTTCACCAGACGGCGCACTTTCGGCAACCGGGTGATATCCAGCCGCGCTTCGGTAATAAATGCCAGCGTTCCTTCGGAGCCGGTCAGCACGCGGGTTAAATCAAACTGGGTCAGGTCATCGTTGAAGACGTGACGCAGATCGTAACCGGTCAGGAAGCGGTTCAGCTTGGGGAATTTATCGAGAATAAGCTGGCGGTTGTCGCGGCAGCGTTCCAGCACGGTGCGATAGATGCGTCCGCTGGCGGTGTTGTCTTTGCCCAGCGTTTCCGCCAGTTCAACCGGCATCGGCTGGGTATCGAGGATGTCGCCGCCCAGCAGCACCGCACGCACGCCCAGCACGTGATCGGAAGTTTTACCGTAGACCAGCGAGCCCTGCCCGGAGGCATCCGTGTTAATCATCCCGCCAAGGGTGGCGCGGTTGCTGGTGGAAAGCTCAGGGGCAAAAAAGTAGCCGTACGGCTTGAGATACTGATTAAGCTGATCTTTGATGACGCCCGCTTCGACCCGCACCCACCCCTCTTCCGGGTTGATCTCAATGATGCGGTTCATATAGCGCGACATATCAACAATGATGCCCTGGTTCAGCGCCTGACCGTTGGTTCCGGTGCCGCCGCCGCGCGGCGTGAAGACCAGCGAGGCAAACCGCTCCTGCGTGGCCAGCCGGGCGATAAGCGCGACGTCGGCCGTTGAACGGGGGAAAACCACGGCATCGGGAAGAAGCTGGTAGATACTGTTATCGGTCGCCATCGTCAGCCTGTCGGCATAGTTCGTGGCGGTATCACCTGTAAAACCCTGTTGCTCCAGTGCCTGCAAAAAATTAAGCACCAGCTGAACGACGCCAGGTGCCTGAGAAATCTGTGGGATCATGACTGTCGACCCTAATTAGAGTTGTATGAAATCGTTTGCGTGTATCTTAAAAGTTTTATCACATTTTTTTCTTATAATCTCTGCTGAATTACAGGCAGAATTCGCCTGTTAAAAACCGCTGAGATCATTAATGATTAAAGAGACGCGGTTTTCCGTTCCCGCCAGTCTTACTGGCGTTCTTTTAAGGAAAGTTTCATTTATGGTCAATCTTCGCCAGCCCAGGGATGTTGCGCAAATTTTGCTGTCGGTGCTGTTTCTGGCCCTCATGATTATTGCGTGTCTGTGGATTGTTCAACCCTTTATTCTCGGCTTTGCGTGGGCTGCGACCGTTGTCGTGGCCACGTGGCCTTTGCTGCTGCGCTTACAGAAGCTGCTGTTCGGCCGTCGCGGGCTCGCCGTGCTGGTCATGACGCTCCTGCTGTTCCTGCTGTTTATCATTCCGATTGCCCTGCTGGTAAATAGCCTGGTGGATTCGAGTGGCCCGGTTATTCGCGCCATTAGCAGCGGCGACCTGACGCTGCCGGATCTCGCCTGGCTGAACAGCATTCCGCTGGTGGGCGCCAAACTCTACAGCGGCTGGCATAGCCTGCTGGAGATGGGCGGCAGCGCGCTGATGGCAAAAGTCCGCCCGTATATTGGCACCACCACCACCTGGTTTGTCGGGCAGGCGGCGCATATCGGCCGCTTTATGATGCACTGTACCCTGATGCTGCTCTTCAGCGCCCTGCTCTACTGGCGCGGCGAGCAGGTGGCTTTAGGCGTTCGTCACTTTGCCACCCGCCTGGCGGGCAAACGCGGTGACGCAGCGGTGCTGCTGGCCGCGCAGGCCGTGCGCGCGGTTGCGCTGGGCGTGGTGGTCACCGCGCTGGTGCAGGCGGTGCTGGGCGGGATCGGTCTGGCGATTTCCGGCGTACCGTACGCTACCGTGTTCACCGTGGTCATGCTGATGACCTGTCTTGCGCAACTGGGGCCTCTGCTGGTGCTGGTTCCCAGCATTATCTGGCTCTACTGGACGGGCGATACCACGTGGGGAACGGTGCTGCTGGTCTGGAGCTGCGTGGTCGGCACCATGGATAACGTGATTCGTCCGATCCTCATTCGCATGGGTGCAGACCTGCCGCTGATCCTGATCCTCTCCGGGGTCATTGGCGGATTGATTGCCTTTGGCATGATTGGCCTGTTTATTGGCCCGGTGCTGCTCGCCGTCACCTGGCGTCTGTTCTCTGCCTGGGTGCATGAAATTCCGCCGCCGGGAACTGACCCGGACGTGATTTTGAGCGAACTGGAAGAGCTGGAAGAGAAGAACACGCATTAAGGTTTGTTGCCGGGTGGCGTTAACGCTCACCCGGCCTACACTTTCCCGCATGATACTTAAACACTGCTAAAGTATTTATTCGTTACTCACTGGTCAGACCCGCCTTTTCAGCAATAAGTCTGCTAATAACCTCAAGAATTCTTTACGTCTCTTTAACTATTGAGACGAATCCGATCGACGCTAAATAACACAATGCCTACTATTAGCACACGGTTATAAATCAACACCTTGATTTATAAGCATGGAAATCCCCTAAGTGAAACAACGAATTGCTGTGTGTAGTCTTTGCCCATCTCCCACGATGGGCTTTTTTTTATTCTGACTACGCGCGTTGAACCTCACAGGTACTGAGCATCCGCCACTCAGCCGGCAGCACCCGCGTTTCCCCTGTCGCATTGACCATCACCGTCTCGCGGATATCCGCCGACGATGCGCCAACCTGCAGCTCAAACTCGCCCGGCTCGACGATGCGTTTTCCGTCGCGACGGGTGAAGTTGAACATCTCAACCGGCAGCGTGAAGGTGAGCGTGGCGGTTTCTCCCGGCGAGAGCGTGACGCGCTGGAAGGCCTTCAGCTCCTGAAGCGGCCGCACCTGCGTGGCGACCTTATCCCTGACGTAAACCTGCACCACCTCGCTGCCGCTGCGCTCTCCGGTATTGGTGATATCCACGCTCAGCCTCACCTCACCGTCGACCGGTACGCTGCTTTCGGCGACGCGGACAGCGCCCCAGCTAAACGTCGTCCAGCCGAGGCCGAAGCCAAACGGGTAACGTGAGCCGAAATGGAACGCAAACGGCGTGCCGCCGCTTTTGAGCTTGTGATTGTAGTAATACGGCATCGCACCGGCGCTTTTCGGTACGCTCACCACCAGACGACCCTGCGGCTCCGCACGCCCGGTTAACACGTCCGCAATCGCCCAGCCCCCTTCCTGCCCCGGCGCCCAGGCCATCATCAGCGCCGCGACCTTATCTTCCAGACCCTGCAGGTTGTATGGACGCCCCCCGGTCATGACCACAATCACCGGTTTACCGGTGGCGACCAGCGCTTCCAGCAGCTGTTGCTGCACGCCCGGCAGGTTCAGGGAATCGGTATCGGAACCTTCCCCCACGGTACCGCTCTGGAACAGCCCGGCGAGATCGCCCACGCAGGCCACCACCACGTCACTCTCCTGCGCGGCGTTCACGGCCTCGGGGATCGGGGCGGTACTTTGCGATACCGGCGACTGCTGCATCGGTTTGCCGCCGCTGTCGCCAGGGAAGACCGGCGCGCCCGCCATCCGTTTTTCGATGATGTGGCACCCTTTGGCATAGCGGACGTTCGATGCACCGAGATACTGCTCCAGCGCCGCGCGCGGGGTCGTGACCTGCGAGGTCTCTTCCACCATATCGCTGATGATCAAATGCACCGGGAAGCTGTAGCCGCTGAGTAATGCCAGCGGATCGTCTGCCGTCGGCCCCACTACCGCCACGCGGGGTTTGCCCCCGAGCGGTAAAATGCCGTTGTTTTCCAGCAGCGTGATCGATTTCGTCGCCACCTCCCGCGCGGCCTGGCGGGTCATATCGTTTTGCAGATCGATACCGTTTTCATCCGCGTACGGCTTTTCAAACAGGCCAAGGCGGAATTTTTCCGTCAGCGTACGCGCCACGATCTCGTCGACCTTCGCCATAGAGATCAGCCCGCGCTCTACCGCTTCCGCCAGATGCCGCGCGCAGTCGTCTTTCGGCAGCTCAACGTCCAGCCCGGCGTTGAACGCCAGCGCAGCAGATTCGGCCGCATCGTGGGAAATCCCATGGTGCTGGTGCAGCAGGCTTACGCCGCCGTAGTCCGCGACAATAATCCCGTCGAACCCCCACTGCTCTCGCAGGACGGTGGTCAACAGGAAGCTGTCGCTGTGCCCCGGCTGGTTATCAATATCGTGGTACGCGGGCATCACCGAACCGGCGTTTGCCAGCTTGACCGCCATTTCGAACGGCAGCAGGAAGGTGTCGTTCAGCTCGCTGAACCCAAGGTGGACCGGCGCATGGTTGCGCGCTCCTTCGCTGAACGAATGCCCCACGTAATGCTTGAGCGTCGCCAGCAGATCGCGCTTATCGCCCTGTAAGCCCTTCACGTAGGCGGTCGCCATTACGCCCACCAGCCAGGGATCCTCCCCGAAGGTCTCTTCCGTTCGCCCCCAGCGCACGTCGCGGGATACGTCCAGCACCGGCGCCA
The DNA here is from genome assembly GCF_019443845.1 of Enterobacter sp. DNB-S2. NCBI lineage: Bacteria > Pseudomonadati > Pseudomonadota > Gammaproteobacteria > Enterobacterales > Enterobacteriaceae > Enterobacter > Enterobacter sp. DNB-S2. The sequence continues at coordinate 2,559,581 of NZ_CP050520.1, read as the reverse complement.
GCCCCTGCTGGCAGCCGACGGAGCGCGCCTCTTTGCCAATCTGCTCTGCCGCCCGCTGCACCAGCTCCGGATCCCAGGTCGAACCGTAGTTCAATGACGACGGGAACAGGGTGGCGTCTTTGCACAGCAGCCCCACCAGACACTCCTCGTGGAATAGCGCCGGGATGCCGAGCCGCGTCTCTTCCATCATCATGCGCTGCAGGCGGTTCGCCGCGCGCACGCCGGTCTTCGCGTCAACGATGTGGGTGCCCAGCGGCCGCGTGATCTGCCCGACGCCCAGCTTGAGCCGTTCGCTGAGCGCAGCCTGCTCGCTCACGCCGGCAAATTCGTCACTCAGATCGCTGCGCTCGCGGTGGTTACCGTTTTCATCGAGGATCAGCCAGTACGCGTGCATCTGGGCGAACTTCTCTTCCGGGGTCATGCGCGCCAGTAAATCGGCGACGCGCTCGTGCACGGGACGTCCCGCGTCCTTATAGATAGTCGTCATGTTTTACTCCTGTAGTGCGGAAGGGGTTGCCGGGCTGAGCTGCCCCGCTTCGGGTCTGACTTCACGCTTGCTGGCCAGCTCCCGGGCGATGGAATCCACCAGCCGGCTGTTGAGTTTGTAGATGGCAAGCAGCGCGACCATGCAGAGGAACAGCGCGCAAGGGATAAGGGTGAACAGCGCGTTGATGGTCGAGAGAACGCCTGGCGCCTGGGTTGCCTGGCCCGGGGCGTAATCCACCATGCCAAGCACCCAGCCGACGACCGCCCCGCCCAGCGCCAGGCCAAACTTGATGGCAAACAGCGCGGTGGAGAAGACCAGCCCGTCCAGACGACGGCCGCTGCGGTGCTCTTCGTAGTCGACCACATCGGAGAACATGGTCCACTGCAGCGGCGTGGTGAGGTTTTGAATAAAGCTAAAGACGATGTTAAGGCCAAAGATTAGCCACACCTGTGAAGGAGGCAGGAAGAAAATCAGCGCGCCGAAGATAACGAAGGAGATAATCGTCCACTGGTAGGCGCGCACGCGGTCAAATTTCCCCAGCAGCCGTTCAGATAATAATGCGCCGCTTAAGGAGGCCACCATGCCGGAAACAATAAAGGCAAAAACCAGATCCGGGCGCAGCAGCACATAGTTCACGTAATACATGGTGGCGGAACCGCGCGTCACCACCGCCGTTAACAGCAAAATATTAAACAGGAACACAATACGCCACTGGCTGTTCCCGGCCAGCAGTTTTAAATCGGTGAGCATGGAGCCGGAGGTATCATTGCGCGGAGAATAACGCTCGCGGGTCATCAGGAAACAGCAGAAGAACAGCACAATTCCCAGCAGACCCATCAGGCTCATGGCATAGAAATAGCCTTTCTGCACGTTGCCCTGGCCTAACAGTGAGACCAGCGGCAGGGCGATAACCGTCACGATCAGCCCGCCGATAAACGACAGCCCAAAGCGCCACGACTGCAGAGAATGACGCTCGCGCGGGTCCAGCGTCAGCGCGCCGGGCATAGCGCAGTAAGGCACGTTAATTGCGGAGTAAATCAGGCTTAAAATCGCGTAGGTCACGCAGGCGTAAACGATTTTTGCCGTCGGCCCAACGTCCGGCACATAGAAGGTAATGAGGCAGCTCACGCCAAACGGGATGGCAAACCACAGCAGCCAGGGACGGAAACGTCCGTGACGCGTCCGGGTGCGGTCAACCAGTGCGCCAATGCACGGGTCGACAAACGCATCGACCACGCGCACCACTAAAAACATGGTGCCCATAATCGCGGCGGGCAGCCCAAATACGTCTGTATAAAAATAAGCGAGAAATAAGGTTGCCGTTTGCCAGACCAGCGCGCTGGCCATATCGCCTAAGCCATAACCTATTTTATCTTTGGTACGCAATACAGAGGAGAGAGTCATTGTTATTTGCCTTTTTATCAGGTTAAAACGTATTTCAACCAGTTGCGCATCTTCTTAAGGGAAATGCGCAGTAAGGCTCAAGTATTAGCAACGGTTTGCGCGCTAACAATTGTCTAAATTGACAGACAAATTATGATATTTGGTTTTTTACTTTATTTGTGATGGGGAGCAAATAAGAAATGAAATAAAAAAGGCGAGGAATAATATCCTCGCCTTTTCGGGTCAGCGTGGCGTTACTTGTTCAGTTCCGCCAGGCTCAGCCAGGTTTGCACCACGGTGTCCGGGTTCAGGGACAGGCTATCGATCCCCTCTTCCATCAGCCATGCGGCAAAGTCTTCATGGTCGGATGGACCCTGACCGCAGATCCCGACGTATTTACCCTGCTTCTTCGCCGCGCGGATGGACATGGAGAGCAGCGCTTTCACCGCCTCGTTGCGCTCGTCGAACAGCTCGGAGACCACGCCGGAGTCGCGGTCCAGACCCAGCGTCAGCTGCGTCATGTCGTTCGAGCCGATAGAGAAGCCGTCGAAGTGCTCGAGGAACTGCTCGGCCAGCAGGGCGTTGGACGGGATTTCGCACATCATGATGATCTTCAGCCCGTTCTCGCCGCGCTTCAGACCCTGACGCGCCAGCTCGTCCACCACCGCTTTCGCCTGATCCACGGTACGCACGAACGGGATCATGATTTCGACGTTGGTCAGCCCCATGTCGTTGCGCACGCGTTTCACCGCCTCACACTCCAGCGCGAAGCAGTCGCGGAAGCTGTCGGACACGTAGCGTCCGGCCCCGCGGAAGCCCAGCATCGGGTTCTCTTCTTCCGGCTCGTAGCGCTCGCCGCCTACCAGGTTGGCGTATTCGTTAGACTTAAAGTCAGACAGACGCACGATCACGCGTTTCGGATAGAAGGCGGCGCCCAGCGTCGCGATCCCTTCGGTCAGACGGCCGACGTAGAACTCTTTCGGCGAGTCGTAGCCTTTCATCATCTCGCGGATTTCGTTCTGCAGCTTCGGATCCTGGTCGTCAAACTCCAGCAGCGCGCGCGGGTGAACGCCGATCATACGGTTGATGATAAATTCCAGACGCGCCAGGCCAACGCCTTCGTTCGGCAGGCAGGCGAAGTCAAACGCGCGGTCCGGGTTGCCGACGTTCATCATGATCTTCAGCGGCAGGTCCGGCATGGTATCCACGCTGGAGCTCTTCACGCTGAAGTCGAGAATATCGGCGTAGACGTAGCCGGTATCGCCTTCGGCACAGGAGACGGTCACGTTCTGCCCGTCCTTCATGCGTTCGGTGGCGTCACCGCAGCCGACAACCGCGGGAATGCCCAGCTCGCGGGCAATGATCGCCGCGTGGCAGGTACGACCGCCGCGGTTGGTGACGATAGCCGCCGCTTTCTTCATGATCGGTTCCCAGTCCGGGTCGGTCATGTCGGTCACCAGCACGTCGCCTGGCTCAATACGGTTCATCTCGCTGATGTCGTGGATCACTTTGACCGGACCGGCACCGATGCGGTGACCGATGGCGCGGCCTTCCGCCACGATTTTACCCTGCGCGTGCAGCGTATAACGCTCCATCACCTGACCGCGAGAGCGGACGGTTTCCGGACGCGCCTGCACGATAAACAGCTTGCCGGTGTTCCCGTCTTTTGCCCATTCGATGTCCATCGGACGGCCGTAGTGTTTTTCGATCTGCACCGCCTGCTTCGCCAGTTCCTGCACTTCGGCGTCGGTCAGGGAGAAGCGGTCGCGCTGCTCCTGCGGTACATCTTCAATTTTAACCTGCTTGCCATGCTCCTGGGTCGGGGCATAGATCATGCGGATTTTTTTCGAGCCCATGGTGCGGCGCACCACCGCCGGACGGCCAGCGGCCAGCGTAGGCTTGTGGACGTAGAATTCGTCAGGGTTTACCGCGCCCTGCACCACCATCTCACCCAGACCCCACGCGGAGGTGATAAACACCACCTGGTCGAAGCCGGATTCGGTATCAATGGAGAACATCACGCCGGATGAGCCCACGTCCGAGCGCACCATGCGCTGAACGCCAGCGGAGAGCGCCACGCCGCGATGGTCGTAGCCCTGGTGCACGCGATAGGAGATGGCACGGTCGTTGAACAGGGAAGCAAACACGTGCTTCACCGCCACCAGCACCGCATCGTAACCCTGGACGTTCAGGAAGGTTTCCTGCTGTCCGGCAAACGAGGCGTCCGGCATATCTTCTGCGGTCGCAGAGGAACGTACGGCAAAGGAGGCCTGCGCATCGTCAGCAGAGAGCTGGTTGTACGCGTCGTGAATGGCTTTTTCCAGTTCCGGCTGGAAAGGTGTGTCGATGATCCACTGGCGGATCTGCGCCCCGGCTTTGGCAAGCTCGGTAACGTCGTCAATATCCGTTTTATCCAGCAGGTCGTAAATGCGCTGGTTAACACCGCTCTGGTCTAAAAACAGGTTAAAGGCATCGGCGGTGGTGGCAAACCCGTTCGGTACGGAGACACCCATACCTGACAGATTTGTAATCATTTCACCCAGGGAGGCATTTTTGCCCCCAACTCTGTCTACATCATTCATGCCGAGTTGGTTATACCAAAGCACCAGCGGTGACGAGCCATTGTTGGACATCGAAACAATCCTTTTGTGATATTTGATCGGAGTAAGTAACACCTGACTACGTATTTATACTGGCATATTTATTTCCGCTAAAAAAACGGTGAATCGTGTAAGCAATTTAAAATTTCAACTTTTCGGATACTTTCCCATCAACGATTAACCCGATGATTCCTCTATATTCAGCCAGAAACCCCAAAAATAAAGTCGCTATTTGAAAAATGAAATCCACTTTTCAGGAAAATCAAAAACAGCGTTTCATTCATAATTAGGATAAGTTCTTTGCTGTGTAATTTACTTTTTTAATTTATGCTTTCAGACAATTAGGTCTGATATTCAGGGTGAGTAAAATGGATAGTGCTGTCGATCGCCACGTTTTTTATATTTCTGATGGTACGGCGATCACCGCCGAGGTGCTGGGCCACGCGGTGATGTCGCAGTTTCCCGTCTCGATTAACAGCATCACGCTGCCGTTTGTCGAAAACGAGAGCCGCGCCAAAGCGGTGAAGGACCAGATTGACGCCATCTACCAGCAGACCGGCGTCCGCCCGCTGGTGTTCTACTCTATCGTGATCCCCGAGATTCGCTCCATCATTCTGCAAAGTGAAGGCTTCTGCCAGGATATCGTGCAGGCGCTGGTGGCGCCGCTGCAGAGCGAGCTTAAGCTCGACCCGACCCCGATTGCCCACCGAACCCACGGGCTGAACCCCGGCAACCTGACCAAGTACGACGCGCGTATCGCCGCTATCGACTACACCCTGGCCCACGACGACGGTATTTCGCTGCGAAATCTCGACCAGGCGCAGGTGATCCTGCTTGGCGTGTCGCGCTGCGGCAAAACCCCGACCAGCCTTTATCTGGCGATGCAGTTTGGCATTCGCGCCGCAAACTACCCGTTTATCGCCGACGATATGGATAACCTGGTGCTGCCCGCCGCCCTTAAGCCGCTGCAGCACAAGCTGTTCGGCCTGACGATCAACCCTGAACGCCTTGCGGCCATCCGCGAGGAGCGTCGCGAGAACAGCCGCTACGCCTCCATGCGCCAGTGCCGGATGGAGGTCTCCGAAGTGGAAGCGCTGTACCGCAAAAACCAGATCCCGTGGCTGAACAGCACCAACTATTCGGTTGAAGAAATTGCCACCAAAATTCTCGACATCATGGGGCTTAATCGCCGCATGTACTAATATGCTAGTACATTAACTCAGATTCAGGTATCATCATCTGCAACCACGGGGCGGTGTCGCCCCGAACTTGAAATCAGCAGGGATTGGTTTAAGGTGATGCCCATCACTTCCCGGTAGTCTGCCGATGAAGCAAAAATTTTCTGAGACATTCCATGAATAAAACCGATGAACTCCGCACTGCGCGCATTGACAGCCTGGTCACGCCGGCTGAACTGGCACAGCGGCATCCCGTTTCCGCCGCCGTCGCGGAACATGTGACGGCCTCCCGCCGCCGCATTGAAAAAATCCTGAACGGTGAAGACAAACGTCTTCTGGTGGTGATTGGGCCTTGCTCCATCCACGATCTGGATGCCGCGATGGATTATGCAAAACGACTCCAGGGACTGCGGGATAAGTACCAGCATCGCCTTGAGATCGTGATGCGCACCTACTTTGAAAAACCGCGCACCGTGGTGGGCTGGAAAGGCCTGATTTCCGACCCTGACCTCAACGGCAGCTATCGCGTTAACCACGGTATCGAGCTTGCGCGGAAGCTGCTTTTACAGGTCAACGAGCTGGGCGTTCCGACGGCGACCGAGTTTCTCGATATGGTGACCGGGCAGTTTATCGCCGATCTGATCAGCTGGGGCGCGATCGGCGCGCGCACCACCGAAAGCCAGATCCACCGTGAGATGGCCTCTGCCCTCTCCTGCCCGGTCGGCTTCAAAAACGGGACCGATGGCAACACCCGTATCGCGGTTGATGCCATCCGCGCTGCCCGTGCCAGCCACATGTTCCTGTCGCCGGACAAGAGCGGTCATATGACCATCTACCAGACCAGCGGTAACCCTTACGGGCATATCATTATGCGCGGCGGGAAGAAACCCAATTACCATGCCCAGGATATTGCGGCGGCCTGTGAAACGCTGGCCGAGTTCGACCTGCCGGAACATCTGGTGGTGGATTTCAGCCACGGCAACTGCCAGAAGCAGCATCGCCGCCAGCTGGACGTCTGCGATGAGATCTGCCAGCAGATCCGCAGCGGCTCGACCGCCGTTGCAGGGATTATGGCTGAGAGCTTTATCAAAGAAGGCACGCAGAAAATCGTTGCCGGACAGCAGATGGTTTACGGCCAGTCGATCACCGACCCGTGCCTGAGCTGGGAAGACAGCGAACTGCTGCTGGAAAAGCTGGCAGCTGCGGTGGATACCCGCTTCTGAAGCCTTCGGGTCAGCCGGATCGCACCGCCTGACCCGGCTGGTAAAAATCTTTCAGCGTTTCCAGCAGGGCATGCGCCGCTTTAGAGAGCTGCGTGTGTCCTGGATGGATCGCTCCAATGCACTTTTCTATCGGCGGGTTATCCAGCGGAATACAGACCGCGCCCAGCGCCGTCATCTGCGCCTCGCAGAGCGCCGGAACGGCGCTGCCGCCCAGCCCGCTCGCGACCATTCGCCCGACCGTCACCAGCTGATGACTCTCCAGCGCCACGTCCAGCTTTCTGCCGCTTCGCGCCAGCTCCTCCTCCATCATCAGACGTACCGCCGAAGGGCGCTGCAGGGTGATGAAATCCAGCGTCAGCAGCTCTTCCCATGACAGGCGCTTCTTGCCTGCCAGCGAGGAATCTTTCGGCACAATGGCCACAAACCTGTCGAGGCCCAGCGGGGTAAACAGCAGGTTATGCGTTGGCGCGGGCTCAAAGGCGATGCCCATCTCGACCCGCCCTTCCCGCACCATCTCTATCACCTGCTCGTTAATGACATCATGCACGGTGACGTTGATCCCGGCATGGCGATCGCGAAACGCTTTTAGCACCTCGGGCAGGACATTCGCGGCAAACGACGGCATGGCCGCAACCGAAATTTTACCGCGCTGCAGGGTAAAGCACTGGTGCATCGCCTCTTCGACGTTATCCCAGTCGGCAAGCAGCTGGCGCGCCATCGGCAAAAACGTCTCTCCCTCCTGCGTCAGCGCGACCTTGCGCGTGCTCCGCTGCAGCAGCGGTCCACCGAGCGCATCCTCCAGCGCTTTAATCGTCAGGCTCAGGGCCGGCTGGGAAAGATTCAGCCGTTCGCTGGCGTGCGCGAAATTGAGAGTGTGAGCTACCGCTAAAAACGCGCGTAACTGTTTGACACTCATTCTCATTTTTCATCCTGTTAACTAATTGAAAAAATTTAGTTAACAGTAAATTAATAAAAAAACCAAATGAGTGGGTCACAAATTCAAAATTAACAAATGAGTCGCCGCCCCTAATGATACCGGCACGGATAACGGGAGGGATAACTATGGCGGGACTGGACAAGCGCGTCGGCAGCTATGCGCAGGCGCTGGATGGGCTGACGGACGGAATGACCTTGCTGGCGGGCGGCTTCGGCCTGTGCGGGATTCCGGAGAACCTGATTGCAGAGGTCAGACGCCGTCAGGTGAAAGATCTGACGGTGGTATCAAACAACTGCGGCGTGGACGGTTTCGGTCTCGGGATACTGCTCGAAACGCGGCAGGTTCGCAAAGTGGTGGCCTCTTACGTCGGCGAGAACGCCCTGTTCGAGCGGCAGGTGCTGAGCGGCGAACTGGAGATTGAACTCACGCCTCAGGGCACGCTGGCGGAAAAGGTGCGCGCGGGCGGCGCGGGCATTCCGGCATTTTACACGGCCACCGGCTACGGCACGCCCGTGGCTGCCGGCAAAGACGTGCGCCAGTTTTCGGGGAAGCACTACATCCTTGAAGAGGCCATTACCGGCGATTTCGCGCTCATTAAGGGCTGGAAAGCGGACTGGTACGGCAACGTTGTCTATCGGCATACCGCGCAAAATTTTAATCCGCTGATGGCAACGGCGGGCCGGATAACGGTCGTCGAGGTGGAAGAGATAGTTCCCCCGGGCGAGCTGCCCCCGTCGGCCATTCATACCCCGGGAATTTACGTCGACAGGCTGATTGTCGGCCAGTTTGAAAAACGCATTGAACAGCGCACCCTGCGCGCGGAAGGAGTCTGACGATGTTAACCCGTGAACAGATGGCCATGCGCGTCGCCCGCGAGCTGCGCGACGGGTATTACGTCAACCTGGGGATCGGCATCCCTACCCTGGTGGCGAACTACATTCCGGACGGGATGGATGTGATGCTCCAGTCAGAAAACGGACTGCTGGGGATGGGGGCTTTTCCTGACGAGCAGAGCCTTGACGCCGACATGATCAACGCCGGTAAACAGACCGTAACCGCGCGCACCGGCGCGGCCATTTTCGACTCGGCCCAGTCGTTTGCCATGATCCGCGGCGGTCATGTGGATCTGACCGTACTGGGCGCGTTTGAAGTGGACGTCGAGGGCAATATCGCCTCGTGGATGATCCCCGGAAAGATGGTGAAGGGCATGGGCGGCGCGATGGATCTCGTCGCCGGGGCGCAGAACATCATTGTGGTGATGACCCACGCCTCGAAAAGCGGTGAGTCTAAGCTGCTGCCGCGCTGCACGCTGCCGCTCACGGGCGCGGGCTGTATCCGTCGGGTCCTCACCGACCTCGCATTACTGGAGATCGAGGACGGCGCGTTCATCCTGCGGGAATACGCCCCCGGCGTCAGCATCGACGAAATTGCGGCTAAGACAGCCGGGAAAATGATTGTGGCGGACAACGTTCGCGAGATGCGCTTCAACTGAGGACTCACGATGAAAGAAGTCATAATTGTCGGGGCAACGCGAACCCCCATTGGCAGTTTTCGCGGCTCGCTATCGTCCCTTTCAGCGGTTGAGCTGGGGGCCGTCGCGGTGCGGCACCTGCTGGAGAACAGCGATCTTCGCGAAGAACAGGTAGATGAACTGATTTTCGGACAGGTGCTGACGGCGGGATGCGGGCAAAACCCCGCGCGTCAGACGGCCATCGCCTCCGGATTACCCGTCAGCACGCCGGCGACAACGGTCAACCTGGTGTGCGGCGCGGGCCTAAAAGCGGTGCAGCTCGCCGCGCAGGCGATCCGCTGCGGCGACGCGAACGTGGCCATCGCTGGCGGTCAGGAGAGCATGAGCAACGCCCCCTATCTGCTGGACGGCGCGCGTTCAGGGCTGCGTTTTGGCCATACGGGCCTGCAGGACAGCATGATTACCGACGGGCTGTGGGACGCGTTCAACGATTACCACATGGGGATCACCGCTGAAAACGTCGCCCGTGAGAATGCCATTTCCCGCGAGCAGCAGGACGCCTTCGCCGCCCGGTCGCAGCACAAAGCGGCCTTTGCCATCGAAGCGGGTCGGTTTGACGCCGAGATAGCGCCGGTGACGGTAAAACAGGGCAAAAAACCGCCGGTTATCGTCAGCCGTGACGAACAGCCCCGGCCTGGCACTACCGCTGAGCAGCTGGCGCAGCTGCGCCCCGCCTTTTTGCAGGCGGAAGGCACGGTGACGGCTGGAAATGCGTCGACGCTCAACGACGGTGCCGCCGCGGTGCTGCTGATGAGCGGCGAAAAGGCGCGGGAGAGCGGTTTGCCGATCCTCGGTCGCATCGTGAGCTACGCCGTGACGGGCGTTGACCCGTCGGTAATGGGCATCGGTCCGGTCAGCGCCTGCCGGACGGCGCTGGCGAGGGCGGGCTGGACGCTCGATGACGTGGATCTCATTGAAGCCAATGAAGCCTTTGCCGCCCAGGCGCTGGCGGTAGGCAAGCAGCTCGGCTGGGATGAGCGCAGGGTGAACGTTAACGGCGGCGCTATCGCCCTGGGTCATCCGATTGGCGCCTCCGGCTGCCGCATCCTCGTGACGCTGCTGTACGAAATGCAGCGCCGTGACGTCAAAAAAGGGCTCGTCACCCTGTGCGTGGGCGGCGGGCAAGGCATTGCTCTGACCGTCGAGCGTTAAGCATCTCGTTGATACCCGAATAATAATTAAAGTGAGGAGTCGTAATGAGCGTGTTAATTGCCCTGGCGGCGCTGGCGCTGCTGATGCTGGCGGCCTATCGCGGATACAGCGTTATTTTGTTTGCGCCGATTGCGGCGCTCGGCGCCGTGCTGCTGACCGATCCGGGTGCCGTCGGCCCGACGTTTACCGGCCTGTTTATGGAAAAGATGGTGGGCTTCGTCAAGCTCTACTTCCCTGTGTTCCTGCTGGGGGCCGTTTTCGGCAAGCTGATTGAGCTTTCCGGTTTCTCACGATCTATCGTCGCGGCCGCGATTCAGATCCTCGGTCGTCGCCACGCCATTCCGGTGATCGTCCTGGTGTGCGCGCTGTTAACCTACGGCGGCGTGTCGCTGTTCGTGGTGGCGTTTGCGGTTTACCCTTTTGCCGCGGAACTGTTCCGCCAGAGCGGCATCCCCAAGCGACTGATCCCGGCCACCGTGGCGCTGGGGGCGTTTTCGTTTACCATGGACGCCCTGCCCGGCACGCCGCAGATCCAGAATATCATCCCCACCAGCTTCTTTGGCACAAACGCCTGGGCCGCGCCGTGGCTGGGGCTTATCGGCTCTCTGTTTATTATCGTTTTTGGCCTGCTCTGGCTGGAGCGCCAGCGTCGTAAGGCGTTCAATAACAACGAGGGCTACGGCACGGATCTGAAAAATGAACCCGAGACGCCGGATAACATTAACCTTCCGCACCCGCTTATTGCTATCTCCCCGCTGCTTGTGGTGGGCATACTGAACCTGCTGTTTACCCGCTGGATCCCCGGCTGGTACGGCACGACCCACGAGCTTACTCTGCCCGGCCTGGCGAAACCGATTGTGACCGAGGTGGGCAAGATCACCGCCATCTGGGCCGTCGAGGCTGCGCTGATCTCCGGTATCGTGCTGGTGCTGATTTTTGGCTTTCGCAATATTCGGGGTCGTCTGGCTGAAGGCAGCCGGACCGCGGTGAGCGGTGCCATTCTGGCGGCGATGAATACCGCCTCGGAATACGGTTTCGGCGCGGTGATCGCCGCCCTGCCCGGGTTCCTGGTGTTATCCAAAGCGCTGGCGGCCATCCCCAATCCGCTGCTGAATGAGGCCATCAGCGTGACGGTGCTTGCGGGGATCACCGGCTCGGCGTCCGGCGGGATGAGCATTGCCCTCGCCGCCATGTCAGACTCGTTTATCGCCGCCGCCCACGCCGCCAATATCCCGCTTGAGGTGCTGCACCGCGTGGCCTCGATGGCGAGCGGGGGGGTGGATACCCTTCCCCATAACGGCGCGGTGATTACCCTGCTGGCGATTACCGGCCTGAGCCATCGTCAGGCCTACGGCGGCATTTTCGCTATCACCCTCATTAAAAGTCTGGCAGTGCTTTTTGTCATTGCCGTGTTCTATCTGACCGGCATTGTGTAAGGAGAGAAAGATGAATCTGAACGGTAAGACCGCGCTGGTGACGGGCTCGACCAGCGGCATTGGACTTGGGATCGCCCGCGTACTGGCGAAGGCCGGGGCGCAGCTGATCCTCAACGGTTTCGGCGACAGCGAATCAGCAAGAGAAGAGATTGCGCAACTGGGCAAAAAGCCGGGCTATCACGATGCGGACCTGCGTGACGTGCTGCAAATTGAAGCCATGATGCGCTACGCCGAATCGCAGTTTGGCGGCGTGGACATTCTTGTCAACAACGCCGGAATACAGCATGTCGCGCCGGTTGACGCGTTTCCGGTGGAGAAATGGAACGACATTATCGCCATCAACCTCTCCTCGGTATTTCACACCAGCAGGCTGGCGCTGCCCGCCATGCGCGAGAAAAACTGGGGGCGCATCATTAATATCGCCTCCGTTCACGGGCTGGTTGCCTCAAAAGAGAAGTCAGCCTACGTGGCCGCCAAGCATGGCGTAGTGGGCTTTACGAAATCGCTGGCGCTGGAAACCGCCCGCACCGGTATTACCGCCAATACCATCTGCCCGGGCTGGGTACTGACGCCGCTGGTGCAACAGCAAATCGACCAGCGCATCGCTGAAGGCGTCCCGCCGGAGCTGGCTCGCGATCGGCTTCTCGCGGAGAAACAGCCTTCGGGCGAGTTTGTTACCCCGGAGCAGCTGGGTGAACTGGCGCTGTTTTTGTGCAGCGATGGCGCCGTGAACGTTCGCGGCGCCGCGTGGAATATGGATGGCGGCTGGGTTGCGCAGTAATTTTTGCCGGGTAAGGCGACGCCGCCACCCGGCAAAATCGCTAGCTTGAGCAGCTGACCTCCAGCCGCTTGCCCCAGTCAGGCGGGCGGCTGACGTAGTCATCATCCCGGTCGGCAAACGGCGTGCGCAGCGCCAGATGCAAACGGTGTAGTTCGTCGTATTCACCCTGCTCTGCCTGCTCAATCGCCCGCTGCGCCAGCCAGTTGCGCAACACCATCGCTGGATTCGTCGCGTTCATCTGCGTCTGTCGGACAGCGTCATCTACCTGCTCCTGCTGCAGCCGCGCGCGGTAAGTGGCAAACCAGTCGTCAAACGCCTGTCTGTCAATAAACTCGTCGCGCAGCGGTGAGGCCGCACTGTGCTGCTCCGTCTGGCTCAGCATCCGGAAGGTACGGGTATAATCGCTGCCCTCGCGCGCCATCAGGGCAAACAGACCGTTGAGAATGTCGTTATCGCCCCTCTCCTGCGTCATCAGCCCCAGCTTGTTGCGCATCAGCGTGCCGTATTCTCGCAGCAATATGTCCTGATAGCTGTCGAGCGCATCATTGAGGGCATCTACGTCGATGAACGGCGACAGGGTTTGCGCAAGCCGCTGCAGGTTCCACAGGCCAACCGCTGGCTGATTATCAAAGCTGTAACGTCCCTGATAGTCGGAGTGGTTGCAGATATAGCCAGGCTGATAATCGTCCAGGAAACCAAACGGACCGTAATCAAAGGTCAGCCCCAGGATCGACATGTTGTCCGTATTCATGACGCCATGCGCAAAGCCCACCGTTTGCCAGCGGGCAATCAGGCTTGCGGTACGGGCAACCACATCCCTGAACCAGAGAACGTATTTATCCGCCTCGTTCTGCAAATGCGCCCAGTGGTGACGAATGGCAAAATCAGCCAGCTGGCGAACCTTGTCCGGCTCGCGGCGATAGTAAAAGTGCTCGAAATGGCCGAAGCGCAAATGGCTTTGCGCAATACGCATCAGCATTGCCCCTTTTTCCACCGTTTCGCGCGCTACCGGCGTATCGCTGGTGATAATCGACAGCGCGCGCGTAGTGGGAATACCCAGGGCATGCATCGCTTCGGACGCCAGGCACTCGCGAATCGTTGAACGCAGCACCGCGCGCCCGTCGCCCATTCGCGAATAGGGAGTAAGGCCTGCCCCTTTCAGGTGCCAGTCAACCGTTCCCCCGTTGGGAAGCCGTTGTTCGCCGAGCAGGATCCCCCTGCCGTCGCCCAACTGCCCCGCCCAGACGCCAAACTGATGTCCGCTATAGACCTGAGCCAGAGGTTGCATCCCGGCGAGAAGCGTTTCACCGCCCCAGACGCCAGCGCCCTCTGAAAGCTGAAACAGCTCAGGCGGAATGGCCAGCTCTTCTGCAAGCGAATCGTTATGCCAGATAAGGCGTGAATTTTGTAACGGTGTTGGTTTGAGTGCGGTGTAAAAGCCAGGCAACTCGTCATGCCAGTGAGCAGTAAAAGACAGGGTCATAAGTCCTCCTGCTTTTAGTGTAGAGGGTTTACCCGGACTTAAACACGGGCGAAAACAAGGGTTATCGCTGCTGAACCAGCGATGTAACGTGCTCCGCAGAGACGGCTGGCCAGAGTGCGCCCTGCATGGCGCCAAAATTGAAGGACAAAACGCGTTGCAACAGGCCGTGGTCGTCAATGCCCGAGACGATCACTGACTGGCAGTGCGGCGTGATTTGCCAGAGGATGGCGCGCATAAAGGGCTCAAAAGAGAGCTCCGGGGCACGCTGCTGAATGAAGCCTTTGTCGAGAATAACCCGTTTAAATAATCCATCATAGACCGCTTTGAGCGATGCGGCACCTGCGCCAAAGTTTGCCAGGACCAACGGGAAATGGATTGCCATTCTCGCCAGCTGCAGATCGTCCTTTCCGTTATTTAAACCTGGATAATTCTCATTAACAGTAAACTCAAGAAACGGGTAACGCTCAAGGATTGAAACAGCGTTTCCATTACTTAATAAAAATTCAACTATTGCAGGTGTAATATTGATCCATGCAATTAACTGATGCTGAATAAAAAACAGTTTACAGGTATCAAGCAATTGCAATTTTTCGTTAAACAGCACTAACTCTTCAGCTGCTGAAAGCCGAGGGATAACGAGCTCAGTGGGGATCCGCACATCGCTGCCGACGCCAGTAAAGTTAACCAGAACCTCTAAACCTTTAAGCTCCCCTGCGCTATTACGAGCAGGCAGAAGCAGCAGTTCAGACTGGTAAGCATTATCTAGCGTAATAATCATTGCACTCGCTCCGCATTAAAGATGAGAGAGGACATCCTGGAGCAATTGCCGACACAATTCCACTGTCTTGATTTTAATAAGATTAATTTCATTAGTTCCGTATTTATTTTCAGATTTATCCCTGAATCTAAAATAATTTTATCCTGGTTGCCGAATAATAGCCAGTTTTAGATAAAACAGACACATGCAGGATTCGCTAATTTTAGATAAATTTAACTTTAAGCATCTTATTTGAGAAAAAACGGCATGATTTATTAGATACCATGCCGTCATAAGAGAAGTGTCTGACAAAGACTATATACGTCGTGCCTGCCAGAAATTTTTACGCCAGTAAACATTATCAAGAGAAGAGCGCATCACCCCGCGGCTTGTCGAGGCGTGAATGAACTGATTGTCTGTATCATATATCCCCACATGAAGACCGCTTTCACCCGATCCGGTTTTGAAGAAAACCAGGTCCCCGGGGAGAAGATCGTCTTTATCAATTTCAGTGCCAATTTCGGCCTGCTTGCGCGTTTCGCGCGGAAGCTGTAAATCAAACTTATCGCGGAACGTCATCAGAACGAAGCCGGAACAATCTACGCCGCCGCGGCTCATTCCGCCGTAGCGATAAGGCGTGCCGCGCCAGTTGCTCAGCTGATCGTTGAGGCTGGCAATGACGGTGATCGAATCTGAAAGCCGTGGGTTAGGCGGCGGCGCACGATGGCTACTGCATCCCGCAAGAAAAAGTGCGGCCATCAGGAGAAACCAGAATCGCATTTTCAGACGAATCCTCTGCTTTTTTTGTTCTTTTCGTAATTTAGCGTGCAATTGTGCTAAGAGGCAAGAAACGGTTACGTCTGCCCGGTAGAAATCAGCATCTTATGTCCCTCAATATCCAGCCTGCGGAACGACATGTTGTACGCGCGGGCAAGATGGGGCGGCGTAAGAACCCGATCCCGCGCGCCGCTGGCGATCATCTTTCCCTGCGACAGCAGCCACACCCGGTGGGCATGACGCAGGGTGTGGTTGAGGTCATGACTGCTCATCACCACGGCGATACCTTTTCGGCTCAGGGCGCTTAACAGCGTATCCAGTGCCGCCTGCTGCGCCACGTCCAGACCGCTCATGGGTTCATCGAGAAGCAGCATTCGCCCGTGAGGATTACCTGCCGGGTGGATCTGAAGAATAGCGGCCGCCAGACGCACCCGCTGCCATTCTCCGCCGGAAAGCTGGCTGGCATGCCGGGACAGTTTATCTTCCAGCCCCAGGGCTGCGGCAACGTCCGTCAGCAGTGCCGTCTGTTGTTTGTCGTGCAAATGCAGCATCAGATAGTGCCAGACCGGCATCGCAAAGGGCGGCACCTGCTGCTGCACAAGGTAACTGCGCCGGTGCGCCAGCGAGACCGGTGACCAGTCCGCGAGCGTATGCTCCAGCAGCGTTATCTGCCCTTCTCCGCCGGTCATGCCTGCCATCCGCGCCAGCAGCGTGCTCTTCCCCGCACCGTTTGGCCCGACAAGATGCAGGATTTCGCCCGCATTGACGATATCGGTTATCGGCTCCAGACGTCCCCGCTCGGCAACGTCCGTGAGCTGCATCAGCAACGACATTATTTCGCCAGCGCCAGCTTGATCGATTCCATGACGATCGGATCTTCAGGGGTCATATCCGGCGAAAAACGCTGAACGACCTGGCCGTCGCGGCCAATCAGGAATTTTTCAAAATTCCACAGGATATCGTCCGGGTAAAGCGGCGCGCGGCCTTTGCTGGCCATGCGTTCATAAAAACCGCTTCCTTCCGGCGCAACGGCCTTCGGCGCGGCAGCGATCAGCTTCGCATACAGAGGATGGCGGTCTTCACCGTTGACATCGATTTTGCTGAACATCGGGAACGTCACGCCATAGGTGGTGCTGCAGAAGGTTTTAATCTCCTCTTCGCTGCCCGGCTCCTGGCCCAGGAACTGGTTGCACGGGAAGCCCAGCACGGTGAAACCGTCTTTCTCCCAGGCCTTCTGAATGTTCTCCAGCTGTTCGTACTGCGGCGTCAGGCCACATTTGGATGCCACGTTGACGATAAGCAGCACGTTGCCTTTGTAGCCTTCCAGCATGGTGTTAACGCCATCAATGGTGGTCACTTCAGTATTCAGGATATCAGTCTGCATAGCATTCCCTCAGGTTGTCTTACGGCTAGTTGTTTTAACGTCCAGCTTTTAATAGTAGCCAGATAAATACCGGCGCGCCCAGCGTGGCGGTCACCACGCCAATCGGCAGCTCGGCTGCCGTCAGGGCAAGCCGGGCGATGATATCGGCCACCAGCAGCGTGGCGGCCCCGGCAACCGCCGAGGCCGGAAGCAGGGTCCGATGGTCCGTGAGGCCACACAGGCGCAGCATGTGTGGAATCACCAGCCCGATAAAGCCGATCGCGCCCGCCAGAGCCACGCTGACGCCGACCAGCCAGCCAATGGCTATTACCAGCACATTACGCCAGAACCCAATCGGCATGCCGAGCTGGCGGGCAGAGGTTTCACCCAGCGCGAGCATATTCAGCGGCTGCGCCTGCAGGGCCGCCCAGACGATGACCGGCACCAGCAGCGCCATCAGCCAGCCCTGTTGCCAGTCAACGCCGCCAAAACCGCCCATCATCCAGTACATCAGCTGACGCAGGTCAAAGGATGTTGAGAAGTAGACCGCCCAGGTCATCAGCGCGCTGCAGATGATCCCCAGCGCCACGCCGGCAAGCAGCAGGCGGCTGGTCGATAAGTGCCGTCTGGCGAAACGAAGAAGGATCGCGGTGATTAGCAGCGCGCCGAGGATAGCGCTCAGGCTAATACTCCATCCGGAGAGTTCTCCCCCACCCAGCATCACCGCCGCAATCAGGCCTACGCCTGCGCCGTTTGACACGCCGAGCAGCCCGGGCTCCGCCAGAGGGTTATCAAACAACGCCTGCATTATGGTACCGCACAGCGCCAGCGCGGCACCGACCAGAACCACCGCGACGGTGCGCGGCAGGCGAATTTGCCAGACGAAGAGCTGCCCGTCCGGCCCCCACCAGCTTTCAGGCCCGATCCATCTGTCGCCCGCGCAGAGGCTCACGCCTGCGGCGACAATGAGCAACAGCACCAGCAAAAACAGGCGACGCTTATCGGAACGGTGCTGGCGATGGGCATAATCAAGCATGGGTACGGTTTTAGTAGCGAGAGATGTAATTGATTTTACGGCGGGTTTGCCGGAGAGCGCAAAGAAAAAAGGCCGCGTGGGCGGCCTTTTTAGTTAGTTCATATTACTCTGCTTTGGGCGTTGCGTTTTCGACACGGCTTTTCAACTTCTGGCCGGGTCTGAAGGTCACCACGCGGCGGGCTGTAATGGGAATATCTTCCCCCGTCTTCGGGTTGCGGCCCGGACGTTGGTTTTTGTCTCGCAAATCAAAATTGCCAAAACCGGAGAGTTTTACCTGCTCACCATTTTCCAGAGCACGACGGATCTCTTCGAAAAACAGCTCTACCAGCTCTTTGGCATCCCGTTTGCTAAGCCCAAGCTTATCAAACAGATATTCTGACATTTCAGCTTTTGTAAGCGCCATAGGTTCAATCCCTCAATGATGCCTGGAATCGCTCTTTTAATGCCTCTACACATTTGGCGACGGTAGCGGCAATCTCCTCTTCTTCGAGTGTACGGCTGGTATCCTGAAGGATAAGGCTAATAGCGAGGCTCTTGAAACCTTCAGCTACGCCCTTGCCGCGGTACACGTCAAATAAGTTTACGCCAACTACCTGATTTACGCCAACTTTCTTACATTCGGCCAAAATATCTGCTGCAGGCACATTTTCCGCGACCACAACCGCGATATCACGGCGGTTTGCCGGGAAGCGGGAGACGTCCTGAGCCTGAGGAATAACGCGGTCAGCCACCGGGTTCCATTCCAGCTCGAACACGATGGTACGGCCGTTCAGGTCCAGCTTACGCTCCAGCTCAGGGTGAACAACCCCAATAAAACCAACGCGTTTGCCGTCTAAATAGATCGCTGCGCTCTGGCCCGGATGCAGGGCCGGAATGGCTTCTGCGCGGAATTCAATTTCAGATAATTTACCGGTCAGATCCAGAATCGCTTCCAGATCGCCCTTCATATCGTAGAAATCAACCGTGCCTTTTGCCAGGTCCCAGTGCTCTTCATAGCGGTTGCCGCTGATGGCGCCAGCCAGCATGAGATCCTGACGGATGCCTAAATTTGCCTGATTATCCGGTACAAAGCGCAAACCGCTTTCGAAAATTCGCACGCGGTTTTGCTGGCGATTCTGGTTATAAACGACAGTGCCCAGCAGGCCCGTCCACAGAGACAGACGCATCGCGGACATTTCGCTGGAAATTGGGCTTGGCAGGATCAGCGCCTCCTGACCCGGGTGGATCAGCTGCTGCAGCTTTGGATCAACGAAGCTGTAGGTGATCACTTCCTGGTAGCCTTTGTCGTTCAGCATGGTTTTCACGCGCTTCAGGGACAGGTCGGCTTCGCGGTGGGTGCCCATCACCAGACCTGCCTGGACAGGCTCGTCAGGGATGTTGTTGTAGCCGTAAACGCGGGCCACTTCTTCCACCAAATCTTCTTCAATTTCCATGTCGAAACGCCATGATGGCGCAACGGCTTTCCATTCGTCCTGGCCTTCGGTTACTTCACAGCCCAGACGTTTCAGGATGTCGGTTACCTGCGCATCGGCAACGTGGTGACCAATCAGGCGATCCAGCTTGCTGCGGCGCAGGGTGATGGTGGCACGCTTCGGCAGGGTTGCTTCGTTGGTGACGTCGATAACCGGGCCCGCTTCGCCGCCGCAGATGTCGATCAGCAGGCGGGTCGCACGTTCCATCGCTTTATACTGCAGAGCAGGGTCAACGCCGCGCTCGTAGCGATGAGAGGCATCGGTATGCAGGCCGTGACGGCGTGCGCGACCGGTGATGGAGAGCGGGCTGAAGAACGCGCATTCCAGCAGGACGTTTTGCGTCTCGTCGTTGACGCCCGAATGCTCGCCACCGAAGATACCGCCCATTGCCAGCGCTTTGCCGTGGTCAGCAATCACCAGGGTGTCGGCGTTCAGTTTCGCTTCGCTGCCGTCGAGCAGAACCAGGGTTTCGCCCTCTTTCGCCATGCGCACAACGATGCCGCCGTCGATACGATCTTTATCGAATGCGTGCATTGGCTGGCCCAGCTCCAGCAGAACGTAGTTGGTCACGTCAACCACGGCGTCGATAGAGCGAATACCGCAGCGGCGCAGCTTCTCTTTCATCCACAGCGGAGTTGGCGCTTTCACGTTGATGCCTTTCACCACGCGACCGAGGTAGCGCGGGCAAGCATCCGCAGCGTCAACCTGGATAGGCAGCACGTCACTGATGGTCGCTTCAACCGGCGCGATTTCCGGCGCGTTCAGCTCAGTCTGGTTCAGCACGGCCACGTCGCGCGCCACGCCGATGATACCTAAGCAGTCGGCACGGTTTGGCGTGACGCTGATTTCGATAGTGTTGTCATCAAGCTTCAGGTATTCACGGATATCGGTGCCGATTGGCGCATCCAGCGGCAGCTCAATAATGCCGTTGTGATCGTCGGAAATACCCAGCTCGGAGAAGGAGCACAGCATGCCTTCAGACGGCTCGCCGCGCAGCTTAGCCGCTTTAATTTTGAAATCACCCGGCAGCACCGCACCGACGGTCGCCACGGCCACCTTCAGGCCCTGACGGCAGTTTGGCGCACCGCAGACGATATCCAGCAGACGGTCACCGCCCACGTTTACTTTTGTTACGCGCAGTTTGTCAGCATTCGGGTGCTGGCCGCACTCGACCACTTCGCCAACGACAACGCCGTTGAAGGCACCGGAAACCGGCTCAACGCCGTCGACTTCCAGACCTGCCATGGTGATCTGGTTAGAAAGCGCGTCGCTGTCCAGCGTGGTGTTCACCCACTCGCGTAACCACAGTTCACTGAATTTCATTGTTCTGTCCTGCCCTTATTTAAACTGTTTGAGGAAACGCAGATCGTTTTCGAAGAATGCACGTAAGTCGGTCACGCCGTAGCGCAGCATAGTCAGACGCTCCATGCCCATGCCGAAAGCAAAGCCGGAGTAAACTTCCGGATCGATACCCACGTTGCGCAGCACGTTTGGATGCACCATGCCGCAGCCCAGCACTTCCAGCCATTTGCCGTTTTTACCCATCACGTCAACTTCCGCAGACGGTTCGGTGAACGGGAAGTAGGACGGACGGAAACGAACCTGCAGATCTTCCTCAAAGAAGTTGTTCAGGAAATCGTGCAGCGTGCCCTTCAGGTTGGTGAAGCTGATGTTTTTATCAACAATCAGACCTTCCATCTGGTGGAACATTGGAGTGTGGGTCTGATCGTAGTCGTTACGATAGACGCGGCCCGGCGCGATAATGCGGATTGGCGGCGCCTGATCCTTCATGGTACGGATCTGAACGCCGGAGGTCTGAGTACGCAGCAGACGCGTAGCGTCGAACCAGAAAGTGTCGTGGTCAGCGCGTGCCGGATGATGGCCAGGAATGTTCAGGGCGTCGAAGTTGTGGTAATCATCTTCGATTTCCGGGCCAGTCGCCACGGTAAAGCCGAGCTCACCGAAGAAACTTTCAATGCGATCGATGGTGCGGGTAACCGGGTGCAGACCACCGTTTTCGATGCGGCGACCCGGCAGAGAAACGTCGATCGTCTCTGCGGCCAGACGCGCATTCAGCACCGCGCTTTCCAGCTCGGCTTTGCGCGCGTTCAGCGCCTGCTGAACCTGCTCTTTGGCTTCGTTAATCACCGCACCCGCTGCCGGGCGTTCTTCTGGCGGCAGCTCACGCAGGGTTGTCATCTGAAGGGTCAGGTGCCCTTTCTTCCCAAGATATTCGACGCGGACATTGTCTAACGCGGCAACATCTGAGGCCTGATTAATGGCGGCTGTTGCACTGGCAACCAGCTCTGCGAGATGTGACATGATTTTCCTCATTATGTCGGTGCAGACACCGATTTGGTGGAGTTATTCTCTCAAATTCAGGCACAAAAAAAGCCTCCATCGGGAGGCTTATCTGGCGCTGTTTTTCGTTTCATCTTTCACGCGCTAGCCTCCTGAAATCAGGTGCTAAAGTAAAAGAAGAAGCGGAAAATAGCAGCATTCATGCTTGCGTTACCTTGTCTGGTAAAAACCGTTAAGACCTTATTGAAAAGCCTGGACGGATAAATGTCAATCTTCTGATGGTGTTAAATGAAAAGAGGGAGCAAAGCCCCCTCTCTCAACTGGCTTATGCCAGTGCTGCTTTCGCTTTTTCGACCAGAGCGGTGAACGCTACTTTGTCGAATACTGCGATGTCAGCCAGGATCTTACGGTCGATTTCAACAGAGGCTTTTTTCAGGCCGTTGATGAATTTGCTGTAAGAAATACCGTTCTGACGTGCTGCTGCGTTGATACGCGCAATCCACAGTTGACGGAACTGACGCTTACGCTGACGACGGTCACGGTAAGCGTACTGACCTGCTTTGATAACAGCCTGGAAGGCAACGCGGTATACGCGTGAACGCGCACCGTAGTAGCCTTTAGCTTGTTTCAAAATTTTCTTGTGACGTGCACGTGCAATTACACCACGTTTTACGCGAGCCATATGTGCTCTCCTGTATCTATATTCTTAGTAAAAAATTAAACGTTAACGGCTTATGCGTACGGCAGGCACGCGATAACCAGACCCAGATCGCCTTTAGAAACGAGGCCTTTTGGACGCAGGTGACGTTTACGCTTAGTAGATTTTTTGGTCAGAATATGACGCAGGTTTGCGTGCTTACGCTTAAATCCACCACCACCGGTTTTTTTGAAGCGCTTAGCAGCACCGCGTACGGTCTTAATTTTTGGCATCTTAATAACTTCCACTTCGCATTGTTAAATAAACGAAACATAGGCGAACAAAACCTATGAAACCCGAAGGCTCCACAGATTTTGCTGCTTGAAGGCCTTACTGTTTCTTCTTAGGAGCGAGCACCATGATCATCTGGCGGCCTTCGATCTTCGTAGGGAAGGATTCGACTACTGCCAGTTCACTCAGATCGTCACGGACGCGGTTAAGCACTTCCATACCAATCTGTTGGTGGGCCATCTCACGACCGCGGAAACGCAGTGTGATCTTGGCCTTATCGCCATCTTCCAGAAAGCGAATCAGGCTGCGGAGTTTTACCTGATAATCGCCATCGTCGGTACCAGGACGGAATTTGATTTCCTTAACCTGGATAACTTTTTGCTTCTTCTTCTGTTCCTTAGAAGACTTACTCTTTTCATAAAGGAACTTGCCGTAGTCCATGATACGACAAACTGGCGGTTCGGCGTTAGGGCTGATTTCAACTAAATCTACTCCAGCTTCTTCAGCTTTTTCGATCGCTTCTCTCAGACTCACAATCCCCAGTGGTTCACCTTCAAGATCTGTTAAGCGAACTTCCTGGGCGCGAATCTCGCCATTGATACGATTCGGACGTGCCGTTTGAACTCGTTTTCCGCCTTTAATACCTTATTCCTCCAGTTGTTGAAGACTGCGGCTGCGAATCTCTTGTTGCAGCTTCTCAATCACTTCACTTACGTCCAGGCTGCCCAGGTCTTTACCACGGCGGGTGCGAACGGCAACTTTGCCTGCTTCCACCTCTTTATCACCACAGACCAACATATACGGGACACGACGTAAAGTGTGCTCGCGGATTTTAAAGCCAATCTTCTCATTTCTCAAGTCTGCTTTTACGCGAATGCCCGCATTTTGTAGTTTCTGCGTCAATTCTTTAACGTAATCCGCCTGAGAATCGGTAATGTTCATCACCACGACCTGCACTGGCGCAAGCCAGGTTGGGAAGAAGCCAGCGAACTCTTCGGTCAGGATGCCGATGAAGCGCTCCAGAGAACCGAGAATTGCACGGTGAATCATTACCGGTACCTGACGCTCGTTGTCTTCGCCAACATAAGAGGCGCTTAAACGCTGCGGCAGGGAGAAGTCCAGCTGTACAGTACCGCACTGCCATGCGCGATCGAGGCAGTCATACAGGGTAAATTCAATTTTCGGACCGTAGAATGCGCCCTCGCCCAGCTGGTATTCGAACGGAATGCCGTTCTCTTCCAGCGCCACGGCGAGATCCGCTTCTGCGCGATCCCATGTCTCATCGCTGCCGATACGTTTTTCCGGACGCGTTGAGAGTTTGACCACGATCTTCTCGAAGCCAAAGGTGCTGTACATATCGTAGACCATACGAATACAGGCGTTAACTTCGTCACGGACCTGATCTTCAGTACAGAAGATATGCGCATCATCCTGAGTAAAGCCACGAACACGCATCAGACCGTGCAGCGCACCTGATGGTTCGTTACGGTGGCAGCTACCGAACTCCGCCATACGCAGCGGCAGGTCGCGGTAGGATTTCAGACCCTGGTTGAAGATCTGAACGTGGCCCGGACAGTTCATTGGCTTGATGCAGTATTCACGGTTCTCAGACGAGGTGGTGAACATCGCATCTTTGTAGTTGTCCCAGTGGCCGGTTTTTTCCCACAGCACACGGTCCATCATGAACGGGCCTTTCACTTCCTGATACTGGTACTCTTTCAGCTTGGAGCGTACGAAAGTTTCCAGTTCACGGAAGATAGTCCAGCCATCGTTATGCCAGAACACCATGCCCGGCGCTTCTTCCTGCATGTGGTACAGGTCAAGCTGCTTACCGATTTTACGGTGGTCACGCTTCGCCGCCTCTTCCAGGCGCAGCAGGTACGCGTTCAGGGCTTTTTTATCGGCCCACGCGGTACCATAGATACGCTGCAACATCTTGTTGTTGCTGTCGCCACGCCAGTAGGCGCCTGCGATCTTCATCAGCTTAAAGTGATGACAGAAGCGCATGTTCGGCACGTGCGGTCCACGGCACATGTCGACGTATTCTTCGTGATGGTACAAGCCAGGCTTGTCATCATGCGAAATGTTTTCGTCAAGAATAGAGACCTTGTAGCTCTCGCCGCGCTTCACGAAGGTTTCACGCGCTTCGTGCCAGCTGACTTTCTTCTTGATGACGTCATAGTTCGTTTCGGCGAGCTCGTGCATGCGTTTTTCGAGCGCGTCGATATCTTCCTGAGTCAGGGTGTGGTCAAGGTCAACGTCGTAGTAGAAACCATTGTCGATAACCGGACCGATCGCCATTTTGGTGTTTGGCCACAGCTGTTTGATGGCATGGCCTAACAGGTGCGCGCAGGAGTGACGAATGATCTCCAGACCTTCTTCGTCTTTCGCGGTGATGATTGCAAGCGTCGCATCGTTTTCGATCAGATCGGAAGCATCCACCAGCTCACCGTTAACGCGGCCAGCGATAGTCGCTTTCGCGAGACCAGGACCAATGTCCAGGGCAACATCCATTGGGCTAACAGCACGGTCGAAATGGCGTTGGCTGCCATCAGGAAGAGTAATTACAGGCATTTTATATCCTTATTTGCAGTGATGCCCCACACATAAGAGCATATACAAAGAAAATAATCGTGATTTGACAATAGATTACGACACCATCTGACCAACAATCGTCAAATTGGTTCGTCATCATTCACCAGCCGAATTCAGATTAATGCGGATTTACGGCAAGCGACGTAATGTTAACACTAACGGCAAGGAGATTGCACCCTCTGCGGCCAGATTGATGGGCTGGCGCTTTCGCACGAATTTGCAGGTTGCTTCTCCCCTGCGCTCGCATTTCAAAGATGCTGGGCTACTCTTGAACAGGTCTATAAACCCAAAGGTGCATACCATGAACGTATCCAGTAGAACGGTTGTGATATTGAACATCCTTTCCGCCACAGGTTTATTGTTGATTCTCGCCGAACGATTCCACTGGTTCTGAGCCGAACCCTACGCTGGCATAACCCAATCGTTCCTGAGAAGGGGCATATTTCGGCCCTGTTTGGTAGACTGGGGATATCAACCAACAAGGATTAGGTTATGCCAACTAAACGATTTGCCGTAAAACACTGGAAAATGGTGCTGGTGCTGATTGCCATCTGCGGCGCAATGCTGCTACTCCGTTGGGCGGCAATGATTTGGGGCTAGGGGCGAAGACAAGTCATCAGAAGGGACGTCAAAAGACCGCAGACAATAAACGGGCCGACATCATCATCGGCCCGCTTTTATTACATTCTATAACCCAGTGAAACCGTGGTTCTGCGGTCGGTATGATCCGGTGCAGATTCTGGTGGTGAAGAGTTCCAGGTCACGTTGTAGGCGACTTTCAGGCCAAAGTGTTCGTTGATAGCCACGTTCAGCGCCGTCTCAGAGTTCAGCGTCGTGTCGTCGGCACCAAATACAGAAACACCCTGGGTAAATTTGGTGTTGTCAGTCATCTGCCAGGCATAGGTACCGGAAGCGTAACCGAGCGGTTGGGTTTTGGTATCGCCATTGGTGTACTCGTCGTAACGCACACCCGGACCGAATTCAAAACGGAAGCTGTGTACCGGACCGTTCAGGAACTGGCGACCATAACCGGCGGTGAATACATCGCGCTGGCGATAACCGTTGTAACGGTCGGTTAACCAGCTTGCCTGACCAAACAGGTAGTCATAGTCGGTCATGTTGTAACGGCTACGTCCGCCTACCGCATACTTCTCGGAAGAACGTTCGTCGTTAGCGGAAGTGTTGCTGGCATTACCCCATAGAGACCAGGCGGTGGTATTACCGTACCAGGTGAGCGTACTGTCCGCCGTCAGAGAAGAGCTTTTCGTGTTACCGGATTGTGCCAGGTATCCGGCGTTCAGGTTACCTTCAAACGGTTTTTTCGCGGTGGAAGGATCGTCCATGACAGTAAAAACGGTATCATCAGCGGTCGCGTTCATAGCCGCAAACACGCCACCCGCCAGCATCAGTGCAGCGGGCACTGTCTTTAAAAGCTTCATTTTATTAAGGAGTCCGTACAACAAAAAAAGAGACCACACGGTCCCGGAATCTTTCTTGAGGATCAATGACAAGGCGTCCAGAGAAAGGTAACAAATTATAAAAAGCCGCAAATAACATAGCAATGTTTTCTTATTTCATTTTTTGAATAAGAACGATCTCAAAAAGCGTTTTATTTTATATATCCCCCGCCTCACTTTTCGTCAGTATTCATATTTAAAATCATACTGTTATTTACATTGCCTTCCTGACAAATGGTGCCAGGCTAATAAGAACCCATGCTAAAAGGAGGTAATGATGGTTTCTATTTATACTCTGACGCTCTCCCCTTCCCTGGATTC
This sequence comes from Enterobacter sp. DNB-S2, assembly GCF_019443845.1. Taxonomy (NCBI): domain Bacteria; kingdom Pseudomonadati; phylum Pseudomonadota; class Gammaproteobacteria; order Enterobacterales; family Enterobacteriaceae; genus Enterobacter; species Enterobacter sp. DNB-S2. The sequence goes on along the minus strand of NZ_CP050520.1, from coordinate 2,532,383 downwards.
CGCCACCCTGACGCCGCAGATTTACCCGGAAGGTAAATTGCGCTGCAGCGCCCCGGTCTTTGAGCCCGGCGGCGGCGGGATCAACGTGGCGCGCGCCATTACACACCTCGGCGGCAAAGCCACGGCAATTTTCCCCGCAGGCGGTGCCACCGGTGAACACCTGGTCTCCCTGCTGGCCGATGAACAGGTGGCCGTTGAAACCGTTGAGGCCAAAGACTGGACGCGGCAAAACCTGCATGTCCACGTAGAATCAAGCGGCGAGCAGTACCGTTTTGTCATGCCGGGCGCGAAACTCAGCGATGACGAGTTTCGTCAGCTTGAAGAGAAAGTGCTGACGATAGAAAGCGGCGCGCTGCTGGTGATAAGCGGCAGCCTGCCGCCCGGCGTAAGCACGGAAAAATTAACGGCGCTGATTCAGGCCGCGCAGCAGCGCGGTATCCGCTGCATAGTCGACAGCAGCGGCGAGGCCCTGCAGGCGGCTCTGGTGCCGGGCAATCTTGAGCTGGTCAAACCCAACCAGAAAGAGTTAAGCGCGCTGGTCAACCGCGAACTGACGCAGCCTGATGATGTGCGCACCGCAGCGCAGGAGCTGGTGCGAAGCGGCAAAGCGCGGCGCGTAGTCGTCTCCCTTGGCCCTCAGGGGGCGCTGGCAGTCGATGAATCATCGTCCGTTCAGGTTGTCCCACCGCCGATGAAGAGCCAGAGCACGGTTGGCGCGGGCGATAGCATGGTGGGTGCGATGACGCTAAAACTGGCGCAGGGCGCGTCTCTGCTCGAGATGACACGCTACGGCGTGGCGGCGGGTAGCGCCGCCACCATCAACCAGGGCACGCGTCTCTGTTCGCTCGCCGATACGCAAAAAATCGTCGATTACCTGTCCCGAAATTAACCCCTCTTCCCCTTCGTCTTTACGGAGGGGAATGTCGTCTCTGAGTCGCCAAACGCAAACAATCGACTATGCTAAGAAAACTTCCATTATAACAATGAGGTGAATTATGAGCAGTGGTGACATCACACGCTACGTCGTGACCATCAACCTTCATGAAGCATCGCTAACCGAGCTGAATGAGCTCAACAATGCTTTCACCCGGGCTAATTTTCTCCTCACGCTGACGGATGACGAGGGCAACATTCATGATTTAGGCACCCTGACATTTGGTCTGATTGGCGCCCTGAGCCAGGAAGAGGTTCATGCGCTGGCCGCCAGTCTGGTGGAGAGCGCGACCGACAAGCCTGCCGAAATTGACGTGGATACCTGGGAAAGCTGGCGAAAAAAAGAACAATAAGTGCGCTGTATGAATTTAAACCGCTCAGGTGTGCGTTAGTTCGTATTTTTTTACCGCAGTTATGCGCTAACTTTATGATCTGGCAGACAACATGGGAGAGACAACATGTGGCAGGCTATCAGTCATCTTTTACGTGAGCAACTGGGTGAAGGTGAAATTGAACTGCGTAACGAACTGCCAGGCGGTGAGATCCACGCCGCGTGGCATTTACGCTACGCAGGGCGCGATCTCTTCGTTAAATGCGATGAACGAGAGCTGCTTCCAATATTTACCGCCGAAGCCGACCAGCTGGAACTGTTGTCCCGCAGTAAAACGGTCACGGTCCCGCAGGTTCTGGCCGTGGGGAGCGACCGCGACTACAGCTTCCTGGTGATGGAATATCTCCCCGCCCGCCCGCTGGATGCCCATAATGCGTTCATCCTTGGCCAACAGTTGGCGCGCCTGCATCAATGGAGCGACCAGCCGCAGTTTGGTCTCGACTTTGACAACGATCTCTCCACCACGCCACAGCCCAATGCCTGGCAGCGTCGCTGGTCGACATTTTTTGCCGAGCAGCGCATTGGCTGGCAGCTAGAGCTAGCCGCCGAGAAAGGGCTGGAATTTGGCAATATCGACGCCATCGTCGAGCACGTTCAACAGCGTCTGGCATCCCACCAGCCTCAGGCGTCGCTGCTTCACGGCGATTTGTGGTCCAATAACTGCGCGCTGGGTCCCAACGGCCCTTACATCTTTGACCCGGCCTGCTACTGGGGTGACAGAGAGTGCGATCTTGCCATGCTGCCGCTTCATCCTGAGCAGCCGCCGCAAATATACGACGGATACCAGTCTGTTTCCCCTCTCCCGCCCGGTTTCCTCGACCGCCAGCCGGTGTATCAGCTTTATACGCTGATGAACCGGGCCATTCTTTTTGGCGGAGAACACCTTGTTAACGCGCAGCGGGCACTCGAGCGTATGCTTGCCGCCTGAGAAGAAAAAGGGTGGCCTTGCCGCCACCCTTATCGCTTACAGAAAACCGAGCAGTGAGAAGAAGAAGTATCCCGCCACAATGATAATCACGGGAAGGATATAGAGCGGGAAAATTTGCAGGAAAATGGTGTGACGCGGCACAACAATGCGGGATTCAATCTGCTCCCGACTCATTCCTTCCGGGCCTTTGGCCTGCTCCAGAATCAACTGATCCTCAACGCCTTCGCGTAAAAAGCGCGTCTGGCGACTCATTCTCGCGCCAGAGGCCTGTAATGCCAGCGCGACAAAGATCAGGGCATATATCACCCAAAAGCCGATATTCAGCTGTTGATGAAAATCCGGGGTGGGTGAGTTAAACCAGAAGACATTCAAAAATGGCGTATTAAAACGCATCATCTCAATCATGACATGAGCGAAATCAAGCATTACCGCATTGATACCCGGCTGTTTTTCGCTGTGGTCGTACATAAATTTGAGTACAGAAATCAGCGTAGAAATGACGGCAGGAATAAAAATCACCCAGCCAGCAATACGTTTTAAGACCGCAATGCGTCCAGCTTGTTGATACGTCATCAGTTCCTCTTCATAAAGACGCGTTATTTGTGCCTAAGTCTACCTGCTGGTCATCAATTTCGCCCGCTCTTTAAAAGCAATATGCTAAATTGCAGAGTGTGCTTAGCACGTATCGTCTGTCGAACACCCTGGATAAGGAGACGTTGTGATGTCGACACCGCGCCAAATTCTTGCCGCAATTTTTGACATGGATGGATTACTGATCGATTCCGAACCGCTGTGGGATCGCGCCGAACTGGACGTTATGGCCAGCCTGGGCGTGGATATCAGCCGCCGTAATGAACTTCCCGATACGCTGGGCCTGCGCATCGATATGGTGGTTGACCTGTGGTTTGCCCAACAGCCTTGGGTAGGTCCCAATCGCGATGAGGTGACCGCACGCATTATCAGCCGCGCCATTTCTCTGGTGGAAGAGAACAGGCCGCTGCTACCCGGCGTACGTGAGGCCGTCGCGCTGTGTCAAGCCCAGGGGCTGAAGGTCGGACTGGCCTCGGCTTCACCGCTGCATATGCTGGAAAAAGTGCTCACGATGTTTGAACTGCGCGACAGTTTTGACGCGCTGGCGTCCGCTGAAAAATTGCCTTACAGCAAGCCGCACCCGCAGGTTTATCTGGACTGCGCCGCAAAGCTGGGCCTGGATCCCCTCAACTGCGTTGCGCTGGAAGATTCCGTTAACGGTATGGTGGCGTCGAAGGCTGCACGGATGCGCTCCATTGTGGTGCCCGCTGAAGAAGGCCGTCACGACCCCCGGTTTGCCCTCGCCGACGTGAAGCTTAACTCGCTGGCAGAACTCACGGCGCATCATCTGCAGGGCGGTTAACGCCCTTCTCCGGTTTGTGACAAACAGTTACACCGTCACCTCTTCCGCCTACTGTATAAAAACCCTATACTGTATGAATTGACAGTTTTGTGGGTTTTATCATGACGGCGGAAGGCCACCTGCTTTTTTCTATTGCGTGCGCAGTATTTGCCAAAAACGCTGAACTCACCCCCGTGCTGGCACAGGGGGACTGGTGGCATATTGTCCCTTCCGCCGTATTGACCTGTCTGCTGCCCGACATTGACCACCCCAAGTCCTTCCTCGGACAACGCCTGAAGTGGGTGTCGAAACCCATCGCCCGCGCGTTCGGCCACCGGGGGTTTACGCACAGCCTGCTGGCCGTGTTTGGCCTGCTGACGCTTTTCTATTTAAAAGTGCCCGAAAGCTGGATAGTCCCCGCCGATGCCATCCAGGGGATGGTGCTGGGCTATTTAAGCCATATTCTCGCCGATATGCTGACGCCTGCGGGCGTGCCGCTGCTTTGGCCCTGCCGCTGGCGTTTCCGTTTTCCGATCCTCGCACCGCAGAAAGGGAACCAGCTTGAGCGCGTATTGTGCATGGCGCTATTTGCTTACGCCGTCTGGATGCCGCAAACATTGCCCGAAAACAGTGCAGTTCGCTGGTCATCCCAGATGATTAATTCGCTGCAATTTCAGTTCAATCGCTTTATTCATCACCAGATTGAACAATAAACCAACAAAATTATCCTATTTGTCATAACCCATTCCATTTGGATATAAGCGCTACATCACACTTCTGCTAACCTTCCGCCAACAGGATCGGTAAAAACCGACCCAATAATAAATCAGGAGAACGGGGATGAATTTTCCACTCATCGCGAACGTCGTTGTGTTCGTTGTATTGCTATTGCTTCTCGCGCAGGCGCGCCACAAACAGTGGAGCCTGGCGAAAAAAGTGCTGGTTGGTCTGGCCATGGGTGTCGTATTTGGTCTGGCATTACAGGCAATTTATGGCTCCGATAATCCAGTTCTGAAAGACTCTATTCAGTGGTTCAACATCGTCGGTAACGGCTATGTCCAGCTGCTGCAGATGATCGTTATGCCGCTGGTGTTCGCCTCTATTCTGAGCGCCGTGGCCCGCCTGCATAATGCCACTCAGCTGGGAAAAATCAGCTTCCTGACCATTGGTACGCTGCTGTTCACCACGCTGATTGCCGCGCTGGTGGGTGTGCTGGTCACAAACCTGTTTGGCCTGACCGCAGAAGGTCTGGTTCAGGGTACCGCTGAAACAGCGCGTCTTACCGCGATTCAAACCAACTACGTTGGTAAAGTGGCTGACCTGACCGTGCCGCAGATGGTGCTCTCCTTCATTCCGAAGAACCCGTTTGCTGACCTGACCGGTGCGAGCCCAACCTCGATCATCAGCGTGGTTATTTTCGCCGCGTTCCTGGGCGTAGCGGCGCTGAAGCTGCTGAAAGACGACGCGCCTAAAGGCGAACGCGTGCTGACCGCGATTGATACCCTGCAAAGCTGGGTGATGAAGCTGGTGCGTCTGGTGATGCAGCTGACGCCTTACGGCGTGCTGGCGCTGATGACCAAAGTGGTTGCCGGCTCTAACCTGCAGGACATCATTAAGCTGGGCAGCTTCGTTGTCGCCTCTTATCTGGGCCTGGGCATTATGTTCGTGGTGCACGGCATCCTGCTGGGCGTGAACGGCGTCAGCCCGCTGAAATACTTCCGTAAAGTCTGGCCGGTGCTGACCTTTGCCTTCACCAGCCGTTCCAGCGCCGCGTCTATTCCGCTGAACGTTGAAGCGCAAACCCGCCGTCTGGGCGTGCCTGAATCCATCGCCAGCTTCTCTGCCTCCTTTGGTGCCACCATTGGTCAGAACGGCTGTGCGGGTCTGTACCCGGCGATGCTGGCGGTGATGGTTGCCCCTACCGTTGGGATTAACCCGCTGGATCCGGTCTGGATCGCCACGCTGGTCGGGATTGTTACCGTAAGCTCCGCTGGCGTTGCGGGTGTTGGCGGTGGCGCAACCTTCGCCGCGCTGATTGTGCTGCCCGCGCTGGGTCTGCCCGTGACGCTGGTCGCGCTGCTGATCTCCGTTGAACCGCTGATCGACATGGGCCGTACCGCGCTGAACGTAAGCGGCTCCATGACTGCCGGTACGCTGACCAGCCAGTGGCTGAAGCAGACCGATAAAGCGATTCTGGAAAGTGAAGACGACGCCGAGCTGGCGCACCGTTAATCACGGTAGAAATAAAAAAACCGCCTGATGGCGGTTTTTTTATGGCTGTTATTCCTCAACCTCTTCATCCTGGCGGATCTGCATCGCCCACCGTTGCGCTGACTCCGGCACGGTAAACGTGGGCGAGCGGCGGAAATGTTCGCCGATCAGCACAAAGGCCACGTATTTTCCCCGCAGCTGCCAGACATCGCGAAAACCCTCCACTTTCAGGGCATGGTCAGGCGGCGCGGGCTCAACGCGGGGCACATAGCTAATAACCTGGCGGTTTTGTTGACGAAGAGGTTTCATAAGCGACTGGTTCACTAAAGCAAATTCTTGAAGCAGGAAAATTCTATGATAGCCGATCCTGCTGCCTTCCGTCGCGCCCCGAGTGGGTGAGAAGGCTCCTTTCGTCAATGACGGCATGTGAAAACTCTTAGTTCGCGAGCCATCTCGCGACATTGTTCTATCCTTAATAGGGTTTTTAGCAATGGATAAAGGAGAAGCGTGCAATGTCGAACAAAGATAAAACACATCAATCACCGATTCATGGCACTGAGGAATCTCAACCGGGTATGGACTCTCTCGCCCCTGCTGACGGCTCTCATCGCCCCTCCCCTGGCCCCTCTGCACCGGGCGAACAGCCTACCGCACCGGGAAGCATGAAATCACCGGAGACGGGAAACGAGAAGCTGAAATCGCTTGAGCCGCACCGCAAAGGCGGCGAAGGTTTTGCGCTGACCACCAATCAGGGCGTGCGCATTGCTGACGATCAGAACTCCCTTCGCGCAGGCGCGCGCGGGCCAACCCTGCTGGAAGATTTTATCCTGCGGGAAAAAATCACCCATTTCGACCACGAGCGGATACCGGAACGCATCGTCCACGCGCGCGGTTCCGCTGCGCACGGCTACTTCCAGCCCTATAAGAGCCTGAAAGCGATCACCAAAGCGGATTTCCTCTCCGATCCGGACAAAATCACTCCGGTATTTGTGCGCTTCTCCACCGTACAGGGCGGCGCGGGTTCGGCAGATACCGTCCGGGATATCCGCGGCTTTGCCACCAAGTTTTATACCGAAGAGGGTATTTTCGATCTGGTGGGCAATAACACCCCGGTGTTCTTCATTCAGGACGCGCATAAATTTCCTGACTTTGTCCATGCGGTAAAACCGGAGCCCCACTGGGCCATACCGCAGGGACAAAGCGCGCACGACACCTTCTGGGACTATGTCTCCCTGCAGCCTGAGACCTTACACAACGTGATGTGGGCGATGTCAGACCGCGGCATTCCGCGCAGCTATCGCACCATGGAAGGGTTTGGCATCCACACCTTCCGCCTGATCAACGCCGAAGGTAAAGCCACGTTTGTGCGCTTCCACTGGAAGCCGGTGGCGGGTAAAGCCTCGCTGGTGTGGGATGAGGCGCAGAAGCTGACCGGTCGCGATCCGGATTTCCATCGCCGCGAGCTGTGGGAGTCCATCGAAGCGGGCGACTTCCCGGAGTACGAGCTGGGCCTGCAGCTCATTCCGGAAGAGGACGAATTTAAGTTCGATTTCGACCTGCTTGACCCGACGAAGCTGATCCCGGAAGAGCTGGTGCCGGTTCAGCTGGTGGGTAAAATGGTGCTCAACCGCAACCCGGATAACTTCTTTGCCGAAAACGAACAGGCCGCATTCCACCCGGGGCATATCGTGCCGGGGCTGGACTTCACCAACGATCCGCTCCTGCAGGGTCGTTTGTTCTCGTATACCGATACGCAGATCAGCCGTCTGGGCGGGCCGAACTTCCACGAAATTCCGATTAACCGCCCAACCTGCCCATACCACAATTTCCAGCGCGACGGGATGCACCGTCAGGATATTGATACCAATCCGGCGAACTATGAGCCGAACTCCATCAACGATAACTGGCCGCGCGAAACGCCTCCGGCGCCGAAACGCGGTGGATTCGAATCGTACCAGGAGCGTATCGACGGCAACAAAATTCGCGAGCGCAGCCCGTCGTTCGGCGAATATTACGCCCACCCTCGCCTGTTCTGGAACAGCCAGACGCCGATTGAGCAGCAGCACATTATCGGCGGCTTCAGCTTTGAGCTGAGCAAAGTGGTGCGTACCTACATCCGCGAGCGTGTGGTCGATCAGCTGGCGCGCATTGATATTCAGCTCGCCCAGAGCGTTGCGGATAACCTGGGCGTTACGCTGACCGATGAGCAGCGCAACCTTGCCCCGCCTAAAGAGGTTAACGGCGTGAAGAAAGATCCGTCGCTGAGCCTGTATGCCGTGCCGGGTGGCTCGATTAAAGGCCGCGTGGTCGCCATCCTGCTGAACGACAAAACCCGCGCCAGCGACGTGCTGGGGATTATGCAGGCGCTGAAGACACAGGGCGTGCATGCGAAAGTGCTTTATTGCCGCATGGGGGAAGTGACCGCCGATGACGGCTCCGTGCTGCCGGTGGCGGCGACCTTTGCCGGGGCGCCATCGCTGACCGTCGATGCGGTGATTGTGCCGTGCGGAGACATTGACAGCCTGCTGAGCAACGGTGACGCGGTGTATTATCTGCTGGAAGCCTACAAGCACCTGAAACCGATCGCGCTGTCCGGCGACGCGCGACGGTTTAAGGCGCACCTGAAGGTGGCCGATCAGGGTGAGGACGGCATTGTCGAGGGCGACAACGTTGACGATGCCTTTATGACGAAGCTGTTTGATTTGCTCGCCGCGCACCGCGTCTGGTCGCGCAGCAGTAAGATTGACCAAATCCCGGCGTAAAAAATACCCTCACCCCGCCCCTCTCCCACGGGAGAGGGAGAAAACAATAAAAACGGTAACCCAGGTTACCGTTTTGCTTTTACCTCGCCACCGGGCTTTATCTCAAAGATCCCCGAACGTCCCCAACCGATACCCACGCTCGGCAATCGCGTATTTCAGCGACGGCGACGTCAGCACGTCCAGCTCCGCCAGGCGCGGCCAGCAGTAGGCGCTCTTACGTACGATGTTATCGACAAAAGCAGGATGCGCCATGATCTCCAGCGACCGTTCCCCCCGCGCGCTGGAATCATCCAGCACCTTAAGGAACAGCGCTTCGTCGATCTCGTCGCCGTAAAATGCGCTGCTGAACCCCTCTGTGGTGGTCACGTCGCAGTCGGGCACGCCGCGCGCCTCCCGATCCACGCGCATCGCCACGCCTTTACGCTGCGCAAACTCCGCGACAATCGGGAAAATTGCCGGGATCATGTGTACGTGGTGATGGCTGTCGATATGCGTCGGCGCCTTACCAAAGGCGTCAACAAAGCGGTTGAACTGACACTCCAGCTCGCGGGCAATCTCTTCGAGAGGCAGAACGCCCTGCTCCGCCAGTTCCCAAATCCATTTGCCCAGCTGGCCGTCGCGCGTCAGGCCCAGCATGGGCGAAAGCGGCATCCCGAGCGTCAGCACAAAATGCATGCCAACGCCCAGCTCCGGCACCTCGCGGCTCAGCTGCGCCGCGTGTTCAACCGCCTCACCATTCACCAGTGCCGTGGTCGAGGTCACAACACCCCGGCGACAGGCTTCAATAATGCCGTAGTTCTGGCCTTTCGAGAGGCCAAAATCATCAGCATTAACGATCAGCAGGTTTTCCATTGTGCGTCCTCTCAGTGGTGTTTGAACTTGAGCTTCTCGATCGTGGCGGCAAAGTTCGGCAACCATTTTTCATGCGCCAGGATCATCTCGCTGGCCAGCTGCTCCGCATCGCGGTCGGAATGCACCAGCGGGCTGAGGTTCAGCGCCAGAAGCACGTCATTGAGCTCGCCGCTCAGCGCCGCGTTGCTTGCCGCCACTTCAAAGCCTTTGATGGTGTGGATCAGGCCCATGACCTTATCATCGAAGTGGGTGATGCGTGGATGCGGTTTAGCGCCTTCGCGTCCCAGGATGCAGGTCATCTCGACCGCCCAGTCCGCCGGGATATTGTCGATATGGCCGTGGTGCGGCACGTTGACATAGTGTTCCGCCTGCTTGTCGTTGTAGATGGCGTTAATCACCTCGCACGCCGCATCGGAGTAGTAGGCCCCGCCGCGCTGCTCCAGCTCTTTCGGTTTAACGTTCAGGTTCGGATCTTTATACAAATCGAACAGCTGCTTCTCGACTTTCTGAACGATCTGCGCGCGCGCGCCGCCCTTATAGTACTCGCCCATTTCGATGGCCAGCATCTCTTTCTGCTTGAAGTAGTAAAGAAGGTACGAGCACGGCAGCAGATTCAGCGAGCGGATCAGCCCTTCGCTGAACGGCAGGTCAAAGATGTTTTTCACCGATGCCGCCGTCAGGCGACCGGAAGCCACGCCGTCGAGCAGCTCGGCAAAGCGCGATTGACCGTTCACGATCACGTCTTTAATGAACACCATGTGGTTCAGGCCGAACAGGTCGATGGAGAGATCGTCGCTGTCGTTCAGCGCCAGCACGTCGCGGATAAACATCTTCATACCGATCGGAATATTACAGACGCCGATAAAGCGTTTGAAACCGGTATGACGATAGACCGCCTCGGTCACCATCCCGGCCGGGTTGGTGAAGTTAATAACCCACGCGTTCGGGCAGATATCCTGCACGTCTTTGACGATGTCGAAAATGACCGGGATGGTACGCAGGCCTTTGAACAGACCGCCCGCGCCGTTGGTCTCCTGCCCGAGATAGCCGTGGCTCAGCGGAATACGCTCGTCCAGCTCGCGCGCCTTCAGCTGGCCGACGCGCAGCTGGGTAGTCACGAAATCCGCATCTTTCAGCGCCAGACGGCGATCGAGAGTTTTATGCACGGTCAGAGGCACGCCCGCTTTCTCCACCATGCGCTTGCACAGGTCGAAAATAATATTCAGCTTTTCCTGACCTTCCTCAACGTCCACCAGCCATAATTCGCTGACCGGTAATTCATGATAACGTTTCAGGAAACCTTCAAGTAATTCCGGGGTATAGCTGCTGCCGCCACCAATGGTTACGACTTTTAATTTCTTCTGCATAATATCTCCCTTAGCGTATCAGGTTAATCGCCTGCAAGGTATAGCGTACTCTTCCCGCTATTTGGGCAAGCCATTAAAGCAATATTTGTGGCGGGTAATCCGCCGAAAGTTAATTAATTACCGTTAAATTCTTCCGGTAACTGTTCGGTGTGAATGAAGTCAATTTCTTAAAGGTCTTAATAAACAGGCTGGGACTGCTGTATCCTGACTCGTACGCAATATCGGTGACAGAGTAGTTGGTAATTTCCAGCTGTTTCTTGGCAAAATTAATGCGGATTTCATTAATAATTTGCACGGGTGTTTTACGATAATAGCGCTGCGTCGCGCGGGTCAGATATTCCTGGGATTTTCCCGACAGTGACACCATATTTTCCAGCGCATTTTCGCTGAACTGGCCTTTATCGTGCATCAGCTCAACGGTGCTGCGCAGCCACTGTGGAATATCGTCCGTCACCTGCTGCTCCTCACGATGATGGCGCAGCCGGTTCATCACATAGAAGGTCACCGTTTCAATAAACTCATCAAATTCATTGTCGCGGAAGTTAAGCGAGGCGATAACCGTTTCAATCCAGGTCATAAACTCGTTTTTGACCCGATAGACCTGGGAGGCCACAAAGCAGAACGGCACCAGCGGCAGATAGTGCTTCTCAAAGAAGCGTCTGCTGACGCCCACATTCAGAATACGGGTGGCACCAAATTCGTAAAAGCTCTGGTGATAAGAACCCATCGGCAGGAAGACAAAATCCCCTCGCTCAAGCAGGACGCGCTTACCGTTGATCTCCTGGTAGTAGCGGCCGGTCAGAACAATCGTGAACTCGTAGTAGTCATGCTGGTGCAGACCGCTGGCGCTCTCCGTCTTGTTGTAGATAACCACGTGAAAATTTTTGCCGTTAAACAGCTGCTGTTCAAGTGCGGTTTTAATTTCCATCGTGCTGACCTCCTGCTGCGAAATCCGACTCAGTGCATTTTCTCGTGAAGCTCGATAAGCTCCGCCACCAGCTCACGCGCCAGCATCGAGGTCATCAGGTGATCCTGCGCGTGGACCAGCACCAGGCTGACCTTCATCTTCCCTTCGCCCTGATCGCCTTCAATCAGCTTTGTCTGCACCAGGTGCGCTTCGTTCAGCGCCGTGCGGGACTGGTCCATCATGGTTTTCGCGGCGGCGAAATCTCCCTGCTTGGCCTGCTTCAGTGCGGCATAGGCCAGGCTGCGGGCCTGTCCGGAGTTGATGATAAGCCCCATCACCACTTCTTCGAGATCGTTCTCGACGGCTTCGTCTGCGACAATACTATCCAAATCTAACATGTTTAAGCTCCTTGTGGCTGGCGCGGGCTTCCCCGCGCCGGTCAATCTTAGAATTTCAGTGAGAGGGCAATATCCTCTTCGCTCTCTTCTTCATCAATAATGGTGGCGGCTTTGTTGGCAATCGCCACGAACGGCATGTACAGCAGGGTGGCAATCCCGAGGTTGAATATCGCCAGCAGGAAGGCCGCGACGCTACCGTTGGTGTTAAAGAAGGCGCCCAGGCCCGCCGGCATGGTCCACGGCGCAATGTTGGTGACCGGTGGAATGATGCCCATGTAATACGCCGTCAGGGTGATCGCGGCCAGCAGCGGCTGAATCAGGATGAATGGAATGAACATTACCGGGTTCATGATGATTGGCAGACCGAACAGAATCGGTTCGTTAATCTGGAAGATGCCTGATGGCAGCGCCAGCTTCGCGACCTGACGGTAGTCAGCACGACGAGAGACAATAAAGACCGCGATGATCAGACCCAAGGTCGCCCCGGTACCGCCCAGGAAGATATAGGAGTCAAGCATCGGCTTCGCCCACACATGGAAGGTTTTACCCGCTGCCAGCGCCGCGTCAACGGAGCCGTACTGCTGGTAAAGCGCAACGTTTTCCAGTGCCCAGGGGGTCATAATCCCGCTGTCCAGCGCGGCCAGTGCCAGTGAACCATGCACGCCAAAGAACCACAGCAGAGAGGTGAAAATCACATACGCCCAACCGACCACGCCACCCATCGACGCCAGCGGCGTAGAGATAGAGTCCATGATGATCTGGTGGAAGTTAGTGCCCCAGTGGGAGAGCGCCCAGGCGATAATCCCCATGATGGAGAGAATAATGAAGCCTGGAATCAACGCGGAAAATGAACGAGAAACGGAAGCCGGTACGCTATCCGGCAGGCGGATAACCCAGTTGCGGCGGATAATAAAGGTGAACATTTCTGCCACCACCAGGCCGATAACAATACCGGAGATGATGTTGGCCCCGCCCAGCCAGTTGGCGCCAACGGCATAGGCTTCGCCCACGCTATAAGGCGTTACGGTCATAAAGGCGGCAACGGATAATAACCCGGCAGCCAGCGGATCCACTTTACGCTCTTCTGCCAGTGCCATCCCAATAAAGAAAGGCGCCATCAGCGACATAATCCCTAACGTACCGTTATAGACGTTGCCGCCAATGGCTTTAAAACCATTAAGGGTTTCAATAGTGGATGCGTCTAACCGAATTCCTAATGAATAAAAGAAGGAACCTTCACCAAAGCTCAGAAAAACGTTGTTAATTAAAACGAACATGGCCCCGGCCAGCGTCAACGGCATTAATTTAATAAAGCCGTTTTTGATGGCATTAACGTGAGGCTGCTTTCCTATTTTAACAGCAAAAGGAAGGAGTACCTTTTCAAGTGAAGCGATGACTTTACTCATAGGAAAATACCCTTAAATGCCGTAACGCATGTTACGGCGTATTGTGTGTGAAATAACTCTTTGACGGGAAAAATAAAAATTAATTAGCAGCTTTTTTAATGGCTGCCACAGCAGCTTTAAGAACACCTAAACCATCAATTTTGCCGTACAGCCCCGAGTCGATCACTTCGACCGGTTTATTGGGTAACAGTCGTTGAATTTCGGGCAACATATAGGCAATTTGCGGCCCCAGTAAAACAACATCGGCTGTCTGGCCTTTTTCGCCCGCCAGCGTCTCTGGAAACGCTTCAATCACCACAGGGACTTCATACTTTTCAGCCTGCGCACGCATCTTTGACACCAGAAGCGACGTTGACATGCCCGCTGAGCAGAACAGGTAGATATGTTTCTTTTCCATCGTGATTTCCCTCTTGTATGACTACCTGCCATCGCGCTATCACTCGACTCGCTGTCCCGGCAGACAGGTAGCTTGCGTACTGTTGTTTATCGTTGGAGTGAGTATACGCAATGGTACAGACAGGGGATAATTCTGGATAGACTCAAATTGTCTCTCATTGACCTGGCTTGTTGACTCCCTTCACATTTCGGGCAAATAATTCGCGCAAAGAAATAAGATTTTCTGATGCATAAAAAAACCGGCCCATGGGCCGGTTTGTTAACATCCTCAGGCAAGCAGGGTTACTGCGCCTTAGGTGCCTGCGGATCGGTATCGTATTCAGCACAGGTCTGATAGCCGGAGTTGATCACATGACCGGTATCATCCAGGGCGACGAAGTAGGTTTCTGCCTTACCATCACGTTGACCCAGGATATAGGTCTGGCAGGTCCCTTTCGCATGAATCATGGTCACTTCAGAAGAAGGTTTACCGGCAATCGCAGCCACCTGCGAACGGGTCATCCCTTTTTTAACGTCTTTTACTACGGGCTGCGTAAACTGATCCTTAGTGCGATCGTAAGCCGTACACCCTGCCAGCATAGTCAGTACCGCCGCTGCGCTAAGAATTCCTGCTACGTTCTTGTTCATATTCCGTCCTCTTGTTTATCAGCGTGTTATCTAAGCATGGGATAAAAAGTACTATTGTTCAACTTTGTGAGTTACGCCAGACGAATTTCGGAAAATTCTAATAAAACAACGATAACCTGCTAAATCGGCGCAAATTAGCGCACTCGAAACTGTGATCCTTGTCGTTTCTCGCCCAAAGGGTTAGTTTTAACAGCTAACACATTCTGTTTATGTACTTCATATGGAGGGCGTGATGGCTCTGCAACAAGAGATTATTCAGGCACTGGGCGCGAAGCCTACGGTAGATGCACATGAAGAGATCCGCCGCAGCGTGGATTTTTTAAAATCGTACTTAAAAAAGAACGCTTTCCTGAAATCCCTGGTGCTGGGCATCAGCGGCGGCCAGGACTCTACCCTGACCGGTAAACTCTGCCAGATGGCGATTTCAGAGCTTCGCGAAGAGACGGGCGATGAGACACTGCAGTTTATCGCGGTACGTCTTCCTTATGGCGTACAGGCGGACGAGCAGGATTGCCAGGATGCCATTGCCTTCATTCAGCCTGACCGCGTGCTGACCGTGAATATTAAGGGCTCGGTGCTGGCAAGCGAGCAGGCGCTTCGCGAAGCGGGCATTGAGCTGAGCGATTTTGTTCGCGGCAACGAGAAGGCCCGCGAGCGCATGAAAGCGCAGTACAGCATCGCCGGGATGACCAAAGGCGTTGTCGTCGGCACCGACCATGCGGCAGAAGCGATTACCGGTTTCTTCACCAAATACGGCGACGGCGGCACCGACATTAACCCGATCTTCCGTCTCAACAAGCGTCAGGGTAAGCAGCTGCTGGCCGCGCTGGGCTGTCCTGAGCATCTGTATAAGAAAGCGCCGACAGCGGACCTTGAAGACGATCGCCCTTCCCTGCCGGATGAAGCGGCCCTTGGCGTCACCTATGACAACATTGATGATTATCTGGAAGGCAAAAAGCTGGATGAACGGACCGCGAAAATCATCGAAGGCTGGTATCTGAAAACCGAGCACAAGCGCCACACGCCCATTACGGTGTTTGACGACTTCTGGAAAAAATAAAGCAAAGCGGTAACCAGGTTACCGCTTTTAATGTTTGCGCCCTCTCCCGTGGGAGAGGGTTGAGGTGAGGGCATCAGGCCGCACGTCCTGGCCGGGTAAGGCTTAGCCGCCACCCGGCTCTTTTTTAACCATCACACTCCTGCTACACTGTATGCCTGAACAGTATATGGAGCAGTATGTGAGCAGGCGTCAATCCGCCCCGCGTCTTGAGTTTGAAGCGGCGGCTATCTACGAATATCCCGAACACCTTCGCCCCTGGCTTGAGGCGCTGCCTAAACAGCCGGGCGTGTACATCTTTCACGGTGAAAGCGACACCCTGCCGCTCTATATCGGCAAGAGCGTTAACATTCGCAGCCGGGTGTTATCCCATCTCCGTACGCCGGACGAGGCCGCCATGCTTCGCCAGTCGCGACGCATTACCTGGTTCCAGACGGCGGGAGAAATGGGCGCGCTGTTGCTGGAGGCGCGGTTGATAAAAGAACAACAGCCGCTGTTCAATAAGCGCCTGCGCCGCAACCGTCAGCTCTGCTCGCTGCAGATAAACGATGGTAGGCCGCAGGTCGTCTACGCGCGCGACGTCGATTTTTCTCATGCCCCGAATCTCTATGGGCTATTCGCCAATAAACGCGCCGCGCTCCAGGCGCTGCAGACGCTGGCGGACGATTTACAGCTTTGCTACAGCCTTTTAGGTCTGGAGGCTACCACCCGCGGACGCGCCTGTTTTCGATCCGCGCTGAAGCGCTGCGCCGGTGCGTGCTGCGGGAAAGAGAGCGTTGAGGCGCATCACGCCCGGCTTCTCACCGGTCTGGCGGCCATCAGCGTGAACTGCTGGCCCTGGGAAAACGCCGTTGCGCTAAAAGAAGTGGGCGAGGCCATAACCCAGTATCACATCGTCAACAACTGGCTCTGGCTGGGCGCCGTCGACGACATCAACGACGCGGCAACCCTGCTGCGCACGCCCGCCGGATTTGACCACGATGGCTACAAAATTCTCTGCAAACCGGTCCTGGCAGGAAAGTTTGAGATCATTGTGCTCAATGACCCGGCAGCCACGTGATTTCGCTGAACAATAAGGTGCCCTGAGCCTCCAGCAGACGCAGCGTATGGGTACCCTCCTCCCAGCTGGCACCCTGATCGGCCGTCAGCAATTTATCGCCCAGCTGCCACGCCCCGCTTAGCACGAACACTACACCCCCGCGTGAGCCAAAGGTGGTGAAGGTTCGGTCAGCAACGCGCACCTTCGCCCGGCAGCAGTCGCGCCGCGTCATGATGTTAAAGTCCATCGCCATCCGCCCATCTGAAAGCAGCGCTTTTACCGGTAGATCGCCGGCAAAACTGTAGGGCTGATGATGCTTGAGGGTATGGGAGAACGCCTGACCCGCGTCCAGCGTCACCTCTCCCCCTTCCAGCAAGGTAATCACCCGGTCAACACCGGGAAACGAGGAGAATTCGCCGTTGCTGGCAATCGTCGCGATACTGGCGCGCCAGTGAAAATCGCGCGTCGCGGGAGGGAAGCAGCAAATCTCACGCGTTTCGCCAGCACCATTGCGCCAGAGGCTGACCGGCATCTTACGGATATCAAAGAACTCCATCACCACTCCTGAATGGCACAACCCGTGCCAGGGCAAGGATATCGCTATCGTTGCTGTCTTGTTTGTTATCGTTGGGTATTCACAGAAACAGTATCGGCAGCAGAGCGGGCAGGCCTTAGCTGAACGTTAATAAAAATTCTAACGCCATGACTCTGCAAACATTCTCTGACGCGACTACAGGAGGATACCGCGCTGGCGGCGGCAGGCAAGAGGGCAGGAAAGAAAAACCGCCGGTCCTGTCCACAGCGGTTGCGCTTTTGTGGACAGGATCCCGGCGGTCTTAAGAGAGTGAACCGATTATTCGGTTGGAGCTGGCATTTTACCTTCCATCGCCGGACGTTCTGTCAGACGCTTCTCAAAATTCGCATTAAATTGTTTTTTCTGTTCCGGGGTCAGAATGTTGTAGATCTTGTTCTGGGTTTCCATGTGAGCCAGCATGCGGGCTTTGTGCTGCTCGGCCATTTTGTCGATCTGCGCTTCGGCTTTCGCCTTATCGAAGCTGTCGCTGGCGATGATGTCATGCATCGCACGACGCTCTTCAAGCGGAGGACGTTTCATCTGGTCGCGTTCGCCTTTTCTGATGTCGCGGATCTGCTGCTTCTGGGCATCCGTCAGGTTGAGATCCTTAAACATCATCATCTCGTTGTGCATACCCGGACCTTTATGATGCATCATCATTTTGCCTTCAGCAGGCGCGGCAGTTGTAGTGGTCGCAGTATCTGCGGCGAACGCCATGCTGGTAGCGCCCAGAGCCAGGGTAGAAGCAACAAACAGTGCAGTAAACTTACGCATAATTTATTTCCTTTCTTTCAGTTATTCTTCGGCGCTATGCCGTGTTGACGAGATTAACTTTACGGGGTTTATCGTCAATTAGTCAGAGCAACGGTAAAACAATGAAAGTGTAAAAAACAAATTTTCGCCAAATGTGGAGGAAATAAGGATAAAGCGTGGAGAGTTGCAACAAAAAATATTTAACAGGATGATTTTAAAGAGATTAAGCAGAAGTATAGCGAAGTGAAGATCAATAATAAAGCAATTCACCAGGAATATTCTGCAAAACAAGCGCAAGCGCTTTAATCGTTAAGAAAAGTTTTTTACTTCCCCCACCCGGATGATGGGAGGGGAAAGGTTCAGGATATTTTTTCCAGCATCAGCCCGGCCCGCAGGCCAAACGCGACGGTGGGGTTAGGGAATAAGACATACTCGGTGGTGTTCTGCACCTCGTAACGTTCCTCGCCATCCTCAGCCAGCAGCGCCCCTTTGCGGAACGGGGTGAAGTTTAGGGTGTGTGCGGCCATATGGAGCTGGAAGGCATCGCTGCGGCGCGTGATCTGCTGTACGACCCGATACCGCTCAACGGGCTGATGCGCGTGCTCGGGAGCCGTACCGCCCAGCAGCGCTCGAAGGGCGAGATGCGTAGGCGCAAAGCGGGTCAGATCGTTCTGGCCGAACGGCAGCGCTTTTCCCAGTTCCAGCGTGCAGGACAGCGCAGCGAAACGTTCACAGGTGAAATGGGTGAACGTTCCGCCCGGCGACTGATGAAATACCAGCGCCTCCAGACCGGCGTCACCCAGCCAGCTCAGGAACGCTTCATCCCACGGCTGACTGCGCTGCGGCAGAACGCCGAAGCGAACGTGGTAGGACGCGCGGATTGCCGTATGCAGATCCAGATGCCAGCGCCCCGGCCCCGCGACGGCAAAAAACGCGGTCACGACGTTCTCCAGCCACTCAGCCCGCGCCGTTTCATCGCTCTGCGGAAACTGCGACCAGCGGCCGCCAAACATGCGGTTAATGTCGCTCACCAGATACCGTTTGTTTTGCGCCAGCGCAGGAGGATTGCCGAGCACCACCAGCACGCGGCACTTTAGTTCGATCTCATTGCGATACAGCGCACGCAGCAGCAGATCAACAATCTCGACGGGCGCGGTTTCATTCCCGTGGATACCCGTTGAAAGCAGCAGCGAGAGATCGCTTTTTACGGTCGGCGTCAGTTCAAGCACCCCGCGCCCCAGCCACCGCCAGCGAAATGAGGGGCCGTCCCCCTCTTTCAGTTCCGGCGTCTCATCGGCCAGGGTCAGTGCCAGTAAATTTTCCATATCCACTCCTTTAGCGCTGGAACGGGTAAACCGATCCCAGCTGCAGGATTGTCGATAACGCGTCCAGCGCCTCGCGTCCTTCACGCAGAAGCTGCGGGTCAACCAGATCCGCCTGCGTCAGACGATCGCGATAGTAGCGATCGACCCAGTCATTCAGCCGCGTAAAGAGCGTATCGTTCATCATGACCGCCGGGTTCACCGCCTGCATTTCGTCCTGGGTCAGGACCACGCGCAGACGTAAACAGGCGGGGCCACCGCCGTTGGCCATGCTTTCGCGCAGGTCAAACACGCGCAGTTCGTCAATCGGGTTATCGGCCTTGACCAGCTCCGTCAGGTAGCGCCACACGCCTTTATGATCCCGGGACTCCTGCGGCAGGACCAGCATCATGCTGCCATCGTCACGGCTCAGCAGCTGGCTATTGAACAGATAGGTTTCTACCGCGTCCTGCACGCTCACCGCCTCCGTGGGCACCTGGACTGGCGTGAAGCCGCGCACGCGCTCATGCAGCGTGGCGAGCAGCTTCTCCTGATGGGCAAACGCCTGCTCGTGGCAGAACAGCACCTGGCGGTTAGAAACGGCAATCACGTCGTTATGGAAAACGCCCTGGTCAATCACATGCGGGTTTTGCTGGGCAAAAACCACCTGGGAAGGATTGACCTGGTTCAGTCGGGCAACCGCCTGGCTCGCCGCCAGCGTCTGACGGGCAGGATAACGGGTTGGCGCGGCGTGGCCCCCCTCTTCTCGCCCGTAGATAAACAGCTGCAGACCCGGGTCGCCATAGTCGCCCCCCAGGCGGTTATGGTTGGCCGCGCCTTCGTCGCCAAACATCGCCACCTGCGGCAGGGCCTGATGCACCTCAAAATGGGCGTCATGGTTGAAAATGGCGCGCAGCACGCGCTCGGTGGTTTCCGCTTCGGTGGCGCGGTGGAATTTATTGTTCAGGTTCGCCACCGTCAGATGAACTTTGCCATCCAGCGTATCGGCTGACGGCGCGACGGTCGCCGCGTTTGCCACCCACATAGAGGAGGCGGAGCTTGCCGCGGAGAGCAGGTGCGGCGTCTGCGTACCCGCTTTTTCGACGACCTGCTCATCGGTACCGCTAAAGCCGAGCTGACGAAGGACCGCCACGTTCGGGCGTTCCTGCGGCGGGATCACCGCCTGCGGGAAACCGGCATCCGCCAGCGCCTTCATTTTTAGCAGCCCCTGCTTCGCCGCCAGCTTCGGGTTGGAGACCTGAAAACGGTGCTTCGTCGAGGCTTCATTACCAAAAGAGAGACCGGCATAGTGGTGCGTCAGCCCCACCAGCCCGTCAAAGTTAACCTCACGCGCTTTCATGACGATCCCCTCCGGTAAAATCCAGCCCCGGATTAAGCGTCTCCGGCAGCGTCAGCGCCGGGGTTTCCAGGCTCGCCATCGGCCACGCGCAGTAATCGGCGGCATACCACGCGCTGGCGCGATGGTTGCCCGACGCGCCCACGCCGCCGAACGGCGCGGTGCTCGCGGCCCCGGTCAGCGGTTTATTCCAGTTCACAATCCCGGCGCGCGCTTCCAGCAGCAGTTGGTCAAACTTCTCGCGATGCGGTGAAATCAGACCGCTCGACAGGCCGTAGCGGGTGTTGTTCGCCATCGCAATGGCCGCATCGAAATCGTCGTAACGCCAGACGCACAGCAGCGGGCCAAAGACCTCTTCATCCGGCACGTTGCTTGCGCCGCTCATCTCTACAATGCCCGGCGTCAGCAGCGAAGCACCCGGCTGAACCTGCTTCGGCTCCAGCAGGGTTTTCGCGCCGCGCGCGACGTGGTCCTGCCAGGCCTTCAGCACGTTCAGCGCGGCCTGTTCGGAAATCAGCCCGCCGATAAACGGCTGCGGATCGGCATCCCACGCGGCAGGCACCAGACGCGCGCTCACTTCAACCAGACGCTTCAGGAAGGCATCCCCCTGTGCGCCCCGCTTCACCAGCAGACGGCGGGAACAGGTGCAGCGCTGTCCGGCGGTAATAAAGGCGGACTGAATCGTCAGGTGCACCGCGGCGTCGATATCGTCAGGGTCTTCCACAATCAGCGGGTTGTTGCCGCCCATCTCCAGCGCCAGGATTTTCTCCGGCTGCCCTGCCAGCTGGCGGTGCAGCTGATAGCCCGTACCGGCGCTGCCGGTAAACAGCAGGCCGTCGATATCGCTCAGCGCGCTCAGCGCCTGACCGGTTTCCCGTCCGCCCTGCACCAGGTTCAGCACGCCCGGCGGCAGGCCGGCCTGTTCCCACAGCTTAACCACCGCCTCGCCGGTGAATGGCGTGAGCTCGCTCGGTTTGAAAATGACGGTATTGCCCGCCAGCAGCGCAGGCACAATATGGCCATTCGGCAGATGCCCCGGGAAGTTATACGGGCCAAACACCGCCAGCACGCCGTGCGGACGGTGGCGCAGCGTGGCCGCGCCGTCCGGCATGTCGGTGTGCTGTTCACCGGTGCGGGTGTGGTACGCCTTCACCGAAATGGCGATTTTGTTGATCATCGCCGTCACTTCGGTTGTCGCTTCCCAGCGCGGCTTGCTGGTTTCAGACGCGATGATGCGCGTCAGTTCGGCCTTGTTTGCCTCCAGCAGCCCGGCAAACTTTTCAACAATTTCCTGGCGCACGGCGAAAGGCTGTTTTGCCCACGCCGGAAACGCGCGGCGCGCGGCTCGGCAGGCTTGTTCCACCTGCGCGGCGCTGGCGTCATGCCCCTTCCAGACCACCTCTTT
Organism: Enterobacter sp. DNB-S2; assembly: GCF_019443845.1. Lineage (NCBI taxonomy): Bacteria > Pseudomonadati > Pseudomonadota > Gammaproteobacteria > Enterobacterales > Enterobacteriaceae > Enterobacter > Enterobacter sp. DNB-S2. The sequence goes on along the minus strand of NZ_CP050520.1, from coordinate 2,510,347 downwards.
TCCAACCGGATTGGTCTTTACGCGCTCTTCGCCTTCGCCCGTGACCCAGTCACCGTTAATCCATAATGTCATGCTGTTTTCTCCTCAGGGCAGAGACGCACCAGGCGAACCGTATCGCCGGCGTTACATTTCAGGGCATCCAGTTCTGCAGCCGTCAGCACCAGACGTTCACATTTCGGGTTGGTACGCACCAGCATGGCGCGGAAGTTGGCGTAATTTTCGTTCGACACCAGACAGGCGGGCCAGTCACCCGGCGCGGGCTGACCTTCAGAGACCTCAACCAGACGGCTTTTACGGATCGCGCGCACGCGGTCGATATCGCACTCAAGCGTTGGGCCGCCGTCAAAGATGTCGACATAGTTCCGGTAGCGGAACCCTTCTTTTTCCAGCACCGCGCGGGCAGGCGCGGTTTGCGGATGGACTTCGCCAATCACCGCCTGCGCTTCCGGGCTGAGGAAATGGGTATAGATAGGATGCTTCGGCATCAGTTCGGCAATAAAGGCTTTCTGGCCGGTGCCGCAGAGATAGTCCGCCCGGCTGAACTCCATCGAGAAGAAGCGCTCGCCCAGGCTCTCCCAGAACGGCGAGTAGCCGGTGTCGTCGATCACGCCGCGCATCTCTGCAACCACTTTTTCGTTAAAGCGATCGCGGAAGGCGGCCATAAACATAAAGCGCGATTTGGAGAGCAGGTAGCCGTTGCCCTCTTTGCGCCACGCCGGGTCGAGGAACAGCGTGCACAGCTCGCTGGCGCCCGTGTGGTCATTACAGAGGAACAGCGTGGGCAGCGCGTTATAGACGTTCAGCTCTTTCGAGGCGTGAACCATGGTGCCGACGCGGTAGTTGTACCACGGGTCGTTAAGCCCGACGGCCACTTCGATGGCGCAGATCCCGGCCACGGTCCCCGTGTCGGTGTCTTCCAGCACGAACACATACCCCTGTTCGCTTTTTGGCAACGTCCCCTGCCAGGTTTGCAGGGCGCGCTCAATGCGCGCCGACAGCGTTTTTTCATCGGCAGGAAGCGAGGTCAGCCCGCCTCCCGTCTTACCGGCAAGCTGCATGAGCCCGGCGAGATCGCCGCGCTCAACGGGACGGATGACCATCATGATGACACCCCGGATTTCACTTTTTCACACGCCAGCGCAAAACGGTCCAGACCGGTTTGCACCTCTTCCTCGCTGACGATCAGCGCCGGCGCAAAACGCACCACGTTGGCACCGGCAATAAGCACCATCACGCCCACTTTTGCCGCTTCCTGTGAAATAAGTTTAGCTTTTCCGGCAAACTCGGCGGTGAGCTCGCAGCCGATTAACAGCCCCAGACCGCGAATTTCTTTAAACAGCCCCGTTTTGCCGTTGATGGCATTCAGACGTTCAACAAACCAGTCGTGACGCTGCTTAACGCCTTTCAGCACCTCAGGCGTGTTAATGATGTCCAGAACCTGCCCGGCAACGGCGGTTGCCAGCGGGTTGCCGCCGTAGGTGGTGCCATGGGTACCTACGGTCATTACGCTGGCGAATTTATCGGTGGTCAGCGTCGCGCCAATCGGGAAGCCGCCGCCCAGCGCTTTGGCGGTCGAAAGCACGTCCGGCGTTACGCCATAGTGCATATAGGCATACAGCTCGCCGGTGCGGCCCACGCCGGTCTGCACTTCGTCGAAAATCAGGACCGCGTTGTGGCGATCGCACAGCTCGCGCAGCCCCTGCAGGAAGGCTTTTTGCGCCGGAAGCACGCCGCCCTCGCCCTGCATCGGCTCGACGATCACCGCGCAGGTGGTGTCGTTAATCAGCTCGCTGGCGGACTGCAGATCGTTATAAATACCGTGACGGATATCCGGCGGCAGCGGGGCGAAATCCTGCGAGTAGGAAGGCTGGCCGCCCGCGCTGACGGTAAAGAGCGTGCGCCCGTGGAAGGCATTTTTAAACGCCACGATGCCGCTCTTGTGGCTACCAAATTTATCGTGCGCATATTTGCGCGCCAGCTTCAGCGCCGCTTCGTTGGCTTCCGCCCCCGAGTTACAGAAAAAGACCTTTTCGGCAAACGTCGCGTCGATCAGTTTTTTGGCCAGGCGCAGCGCGGGCTCGTTAGTAAAGCCGTTGCCGGTATGCCAGAACTTCGCCGCCTGGTCATTCAGCGCCTGACGCAGCGCAGGGTGCGCATGACCCAGCGCGTTGACCGCAATCCCACCTGCAAAGTCGATATACTCTTTACCCTGCTGATCCCACAGGCGCGAGCCTTCCCCACGAACCGGAATAAAAGCCGCCGGAGCGTAAACCGGCATCATCCATTCATCGAAATTTTCACGCGTAATTGACAGAGACATAGCGACCTCATCCGGTAAATAAAAAGTTATTTGAATGTTAAATAATTGAGTGTTTGCACTGTGAATGTAGATTGCAGCCTTCGTGCCAGCCAGCGATAAAATTGCATAAACGGGTTGAGGTAACAGAATATCAATAAGTTACAATATGGAGTTATTCACTGTTAGTGCATAAAAAGTGAATATTTTTACGACAAGCGGCGCTTTGCCGCATGAAAATCAGAAAGAGTATGCACAGGCCAAATATAATTCTGGAATTGTGATCGCTCGCGAAATTTATCGGTCATTTACGCCCTGTTTGAGGGCGATGCGCGTCAGAATGGTGCAAATATTGCACCACCGGCATTATCTGTCGCAGTTATTGGCCGAACCCGGTAACAGTTGACGCAAATTCTGCTACCATCCATGCACTATTCACCTTGCACTGGCAGCGACTATGAAATTTGTCTCTTTTAATATCAACGGCCTGCGCGCCCGCCCCCATCAGCTTGAAGCCATTGTTGAGCAACATCAGCCAGATGTGATCGGCCTGCAGGAGACCAAGGTTCACGACGACATGTTCCCCCTCGAAGAGGTGGCGAAGCTCGGCTACAACGTCTTCTATCATGGGCAGAAAGGCCATTACGGCGTTGCGCTGTTGACCAAAGAGACGCCAGTTTCAGTCCGCCGCGGGTTTCCCGGCGACGGCGAAGAAGCACAGCGCCGCATCATCATGGCGGAGCTGCCTTCCCCGCTGGGGAACATCACCGTGATTAATGGTTACTTTCCCCAGGGCGAAAGCCGCGACCATCCGACCAAATTCCCGGCCAAAGCCAAGTTTTATCAGGATCTGCAGAACTACCTGACAACCGAACTCAATAAAGACAATCCGGTGCTGATCATGGGTGATGTGAATATCAGCCCGACCGATCTGGATATTGGCATCGGTGAAGACAGCCGCAAACGCTGGCTGCGTACCGGCAAATGCTCCTTCCTGCCGGAAGAGCGCGAGTGGATGCAGCGCCTGCTGGACTGGGGGCTGGTGGATACCTTCCGTACCGCCAACCCGGACACGCAGGACCGCTTCTCGTGGTTTGACTACCGCTCAAAAGGCTTTGACGACAACCGTGGCCTGCGTATCGACCTGCTGCTCGCCAGTTCGCCGCTGGCAGAGCGCTGCATCGAAACCGGGATCGACTACGAGATCCGCAGCATGGAAAAACCGTCTGACCACGCGCCGGTGTGGGCTAAATTCAAGCTGTAATGACGCGTGAACATTCGAAAAACACTTTTCCTGTGCGCCCTTCTGGGCGCATTTATTCTGACGTTTGTCATGCTTCCTCCTGGCACGCTCTCCCTGGAAGGGATTAAAACCCACCAGCAGGCACTCCTCTCCCATGTTGACCACGCGCCGCTGCGAAGCGCGCTGATCTTTTTTGCGCTCTATGTGGCGGTCTCCGCCCTGTCGATCCCCGGCGCGGCGATCCTCACCCTGCTGGGCGGAGCGTTATTTCCCCTGTGGGAAGGCACCGTGCTGGTCTCGTTTGCCTCCACGCTCGGGGCGACGCTTGCGATGCTCGCCAGCCGTTATCTGCTGCGCGACGGGGTCCAGCGGCGGTTTGCTCAGCAGATGAAAACGGTGAACGCCGGTATGGCGCATGACGGCGCGGGCTATCTTTTTGCCCTGCGCCTGATGCCGCTGTTCCCGTTTTTCCTGGTGAATTTGCTGATGGGGCTGACCCGCATTGGCGTATATCGCTACTGGTGGGTCAGCCAGGTCGCCATGCTGCCCGCGACGGTTGTCTTTCTGAACGCCGGGCGCGAGCTGGGGAAAGTGGCGTCGCTGCGCGATATTTTGTCGCCGGGCATGCTAATCGCCTTTACACTACTGGGGTTATTGCCGCTGGCGACGCGCCGGCTGTTTTCCCGTTATCTCCCGTCTGTTAAAAAGTGAGGCATTATGCGCCGTGTGCGTTTTTGCGCGTTCTTGACCGGTCTGCTGCTGGCAGCCCCCCTGTGTGCCGCCGAAAGCTGGCACGCCATCCAACAGCAGGCCAAAGGCCAGACCGTTTGGTTTAACGCCTGGGGCGGCGATCCGGCGGTCAACCGCTACCTTGAGTGGGTCAGCGGTGAGATGCAAACGCACTACGCCATTACCCTAAAAATCGTCCCGCTGGCGGACGCCGCCGATGCGGTAAAACGGATCCAGACGGAAGCCGCCGCAGGACGTAAGGCCAACGGCTCGGTTGACCTGCTGTGGGTCAACGGCGAAAACTTCCGCACGTTAAAAGAGGCGAACCTGCTGCAAACCGGATGGGCGCAGACGTTGCCAGACTGGCGCTATGTCGATACCCGCAAACCCGTCACGGAAGATTTTGCGATTCCAACCGACGGGGCGGAATCCCCGTGGGGCGGCGCGCAGCTAACCTTTATCGCCCGCAAAGCCAGCATGCCGACGCCGCCGGAGGATCCGCAGGCGCTGCTGGCGTACGCGCAGCAGCATCCGGGCAAGGTCAGCTATCCTCGCCCGCCCGATTTTACCGGCACGGCATTTCTTGAGCAGCTGCTGCTGACGCTTACGGCGCATCCAGAGGCTTTACAAAAAGCGCCAGATGCAACGTTTGCTGAGGTTACGGCGCCGCTCTGGGCCTACCTCGATAAGCTGCATCCGCTGCTGTGGCGCGAAGGAAAAGATTTCCCTCCCTCGCCTGCCCGAATGGATACCCTTCTTGCCAGCGGCAGTCTGAACCTGTCGCTGACCTTTAACCCGGCGCATGCGCAGCAGAAAGTGGCGAGCGGCGAACTGCCCGCCGACAGCTACAGCTTTGGTTTCCAGAGCGGGATGCTCGGCAACGTCCATTTTGTGGCTATCCCGGCCAATGCCAGCGCGAGCGCGGGTGCAAAGGTGGTCGCTAATTTCCTGCTGTCACCGCTGGCGCAAATCCGCAAGGCCGACCCGGCCATCTGGGGAGACCCGAGCGTCCTGGATGCGAAAGCGCTGCCCGAAGAGGAAGCGAAACAGCTGCTGGCCCATACGCCTCAGGGGCTGCCTCAGGTGCTTGCGGAGCCGCAGTCCGCCTGGGTGAACGCGCTGGAGCAGGAATGGCTGCGTCGTTACGGCACCCGCTGAGCGGGCTTGTCTGGCTGGCGATGGCGGTGATTTATCTGCCGATCCTGCCCGCCGGCGTGATGCTGTTCGCACCGGCGCTTTCTGCGACAAACTGGCAGCGGCTGCTGAACGATCCGCAGCTGCCGCAGGCGACCGTCGCCACGCTGGTCTCAACGCTCATCGCCACGCTGGGGGCGTTGCTGATTGCCCTTTTCTTCGTCTGCCTTTTGTGGCCCGGTCAACGCTGGCGACGCCTCACAACCCGCCTGCCGTGGCTACTGGCGATCCCCCATGTGGCGTTCGCCACCAGCGCGTTACTGCTGTTTGCCGAGGGCGGTCTGTTTTATCAGCTCTGTACCATCTGTACGGCTCCGTTTGACCGCTACGGCGTCGGGCTGGGCGTGACGCTCGCGGTCAAAGAGAGCGCGTTCGTGCTGTGGGCCATTTACGCCGTGCTGCCGGAAAAACGGCTCGCGCAGCAGAAGATCGTCCTGCAAACCTTTGGCTACGGGCGTTATCAGACGCTCAGCTGGCTGATCCTCCCGGCGATCGCGCCTGTCCTCGGCGCGGTGATGCTGGCGGTGCTGGCATGGTCGCTCTCGGTCGTGGACGTGGCGATCGTTCTCGGTCCCGGCAACCCGCCCACCCTGGCCGTGCTGGCCTTTCAGTGGCTAAGCCAGGGTGACGCGCAGCAGCAGGCAAAAGGAATGCTGCTGTGCCTGCTTCTCCTTGTGCTGCTGGCCGCCCTGGCCGCCCTCGGATACGGCCTCTGGAAGGCATGGCGTCGCACAATTCCGGAACTCGCGGGAACGCGCCGAAGGTCTCAGCGCGTCCTGCCTGAGCGGGCGCTCAGCGGGTTACTGCCCGCGTGCGGCATCCTGTGCGCCGCGGTACTGCTGATGCTGGCGCAAGGGGGCGACGTGGGTCCCGTGGGGACCAGCCTTTCCTTCGGCCTGCTGTCGAGCCTGATCGCCCTCATCGTCATTTTTCTCTGGCTGGAATGGGGACCGCAGCGCGGCGCAGCGTGGGTGTGGTCACCGCTCGCCCTTCCGGCGCTGCCGCTCGTCACCGGGCAATACTTTATTGCATTGCGTCTGGGACTCGACGGGCAATATGCCGCCGTGCTCTGGAGCCATCTGCTGTGGGTGTTGCCGTGGATGCTGCTGGTTCTACAGCCCGCCTGGCGGCGGATCGACCCCCGGCTTATCCTTACCGCCAGAACGCTCGGCTGGCGACGGGCAAAAATATTCTTACTGCTGAAATGCCCCCTGCTGGTGCGCCCGGCGCTGCTGGCCTTTGCCACCGGCTTTTCCGTCAGCATGGCGCAATACATGCCTACGCTCTGGCTGGGCGCGGGGCGCTTCGCCACGCTGACCACCGAAACCGTCGCGCTCAGCAGGGGGGGCAGCATCCCTGTTCTCGCCAGCAGGGCGCTGGGATTACTGCTGGTCACGGGAACGGTGTTCGGTCTTGCCGCACTGTTATCCCGGCTCGCGGGCCGCTACCGTCAAGGATTACGTTAATGCTGAAGGTAAAAGATCTCACCATCGAACCGCTTTTCCGCGATGTCAATTTTTGCATTCCTCGCGGGGAGATCGTTACCCTGATAGGGCCGTCCGGCAGCGGCAAATCGACCCTTTTTGCGTGGATGGTCGGCGCGCTTTCAGACGATTTCCAGGCGCGGGGCGAACTGTGGCTCGACGCGCGTCGCTGCGATAGCCTTCCCGTTGAATCCCGCGGGCTGGGCATTCTCTTTCAGGATGCGCTGCTGTTTGAACAGTTCAGCGTCGGGCAAAATTTGCTGCTGGCCTTGCCTGAGCGGATCGTCGGGAGAGCGCGTCGGGAAGCGGTCGAACAGGCGCTGGATTCCGCCGGCCTGAGCGGTCATTACGCCAGCGATCCGGCCACCCTCTCCGGCGGGGAGCGTGCCCGGGTCAGCCTGCTTCGCGCCCTGCTCGCAGAGCCGCAGGCGCTGCTGCTGGATGAACCGTTCAGCCGCCTCGATAAAACGCTGCGCACAACGTTTCGGACATGGGTTTTTGACGCCGTCCGCGCACGCAATATCCCGGTGGTGCTGGTCACGCACGATGAGGACGATATTCCGCCCGGCGGCGAGCTGATTGAGATTTCTCGCTGGCAATAATGTGCTAACGCAATGTTTTCCGTTTCGGGAGAGACGACAATGCCCCCCTCTTTTACTGACGTCAGGTTATTCGATGAAACGTGTTTCTCAACTGACCGCGCTGGCCCTGCTCTGCGGCCTCGCGTCCTTTTCCTCTCTGGCGGCTGATATGCCCAACGCGATGACGCTGTCTCAGCTTCAGGCGCAGCACGGCACGCCTGTCGACACCCGCCCCAGCGCGTTCTATAACGGCTGGCCGCAGACCCTCAGCGGCCCCTCCGGGCATGAACCCGCCGCACTCAACCTGGCTGCCGCCTGGCTGGGCGCAATGAGCGACGAGCAGATTGCGAGCTGGGCAAAACAGCATCAGCTTACGCCTGCAACCGCCATCGCCCTCTACGGCGACGAGAACGATAACCTGGCGGTGAAATCCCGCCTGGAGAAAGCCGGATACCGCCACGTCTCGCTGCTCAGCGACGCTCTGCAGACGCCCGACCGCCTTCAGCGCCTGCCTCACTTTGAACAGCTGGTTTACCCGCAGTGGATCCACCGCCTCCAGCAGGGTAAACCCGTGACCGCCGCGCCGGCGGGTGACTGGAAAGTGATTGAAGCCGCCTGGGGCGCACCGAAGTTTTACCTGCTGAACCACATTCCCGGCGCGGGCTACATCGACACCAACGAGGTGGAGAGCGAGCCGCTGTGGAATAAAGTCTCCGACGACGCGCTGAAAGCGATGCTGGCAAGGCACGGGATCCGTCACGACACCACCGTCATTTTGTATGGCCGTGACGTTTACGCCGCCGCGCGCGTGGCGCAGATCATGCTGTATGCGGGCGTGAAGGATGTGCGTATTCTCGACGGCGGCTGGAAGGCGTGGTCGGATGCAGGCCTGCCGGTTGAGCGCGGCACGCCCGCTAAAGTGACGCCAGCCCCCGATTTTGGCGCGCCGATCCCCGGCCAGCCGCAGCTGATGGTTGATATGGAACAGGCGCGGGGGATGCTGCACCGTCAGGATGCCTCCCTGGTCAGCATTCGTTCGTGGCCGGAGTTCATCGGCGAAACCAGCGGCTACAGCTACATCAAACCAAAAGGTGAAATTGCCGGTGCCCGCTGGGGTCATGCGGGCAGCGACGCGACCCATATGGAAGATTTCCATAACCCGGATGGCACCATGCGCAGCGCGGACGATATCGCCGCCCAGTGGAAGCGCTGGAATATTCTGCCGGAACAGCACGTCGCGTTTTACTGCGGCACCGGGTGGCGGGCGTCAGAAACCTTTATGTACGCCCGGGCGATGGGCTGGAAGAATGTCGCCGTCTATGACGGCGGCTGGTACGAATGGAGCAGTCACCCGCAGAACCCGGTCACCACCGGAGAGCGCGGGCCAGAGAGCGCTCTCTAAGGGCTGAGTGACTTCAGCGTCACATAGCCGCTCCAGACGCGCGTTGTGGTGGTCAGCCAGCACAGCGCGCCGAATACCCACGCGAACAGCGCAAAGTGCGCCGGGAACAGGCAGCACAGCACGAACAGGGCGATGGTCTCCGTCCCTTCCGTTAACCCACCGATGTAATAAAACGACTTGTGCGCATAGCCGGGGTTGTCGATGTCGTGCTTTGCGGCCAGGGCCGCAAACGCCAGAAAGCTGCTGCCGGTACCGATAAACGCAAACAGCAGCCAGGCGGCCGCGAGCGCATTCTCTGCCGGAGCCGCGAGTGCAAAGCCAAACGGCACCAGGGCGTAGAACAGAAAATCGAGCGCGATGTCGAGAAATCCCCCCGCATCGGTCAGCCCTCTCCGGCGCGCCAGCGCGCCGTCCAGACCATCCAGCAGGCGGTTAAGCACGATGGCGGCCAGCGCCGCCGGATACCAGCCGAGGGCCAGAAACGGCAGCGCCAGCACGCCGATGGCAAACCCGGTCAGGGTCAATCCGTCGGGCGTGATGCCCGGCTTATCCAGCACGGAAACCAGACGATTCAGAACGGGCTTTACCCGCGGATGAAGATGACGGTCAAGCATGAGGAGTCTCGTTAAACGTGGCGCACAGCCCCTGCGCCGGAATATCCAGCGCGGCATTAAAGCGGGCGGAGAGATTCTGAAACGCAATCAGCGCCGTCATCTCGGTGATGGCATCATCCGTGAAGTGGCGCTTCAGCGCCGTTCTGACTGCCTCATCCGCCCGGGGCGGCGTGGCGGTCATCGCCTCGGCGTAGGCCAGCGCCGCGCGCTCTTGCTCGGTAAACAAGGCGGAATCCTGCCAGTCGCTCACGGCCTGAACCTTATCCAGCGCGCCCCAGCGCTCGGCCAGACGCAGGCTGTTGGCATCAATACAGAAAGCGCAGTGACAGAGCTGGGATACCCGCGTCATGAGCAGCGAACGCAGCGCGGGCGTCAGGCGCGCGTGACGACGCTCCAGAAAGCCGACAAACAGCGCCACCAGCCAGAACAGACGCGGCATTCGCCCCCACCAGCGGGTGGGATTCAGCACCACGCCAAAGTGCTTTTTCTGCATGGCGGCTATCGGTTTTAGGCTGGCGGGAAGGGATTCGAGGGGGGCAACCCAGGCGGTGGACTCTTTCACCTGATTCTCCTGTTTAATGGACTCTGAGAAAGGGCACGATAATATGTCTTTTTTCGCTATCAATTATTGACGACCATGCTGAAAACACTCGATGTCGTTGCCGCCATCATCGAAAAAGACGGCAACATTTTACTGGCGCAGCGCCCTGCCCACGCCGACCAGCCGGGAATGTGGGAATTTGCAGGCGGTAAAGTCGAGGCCGGAGAAACCCAGCCAGAAGCGCTTATCCGCGAGCTGCGTGAAGAGTTGGGCATTGACGCCCTGCCGGGGCAATACGTGGCAAGCCACCAGCGGGAAGTCTCGCAGCGGTTGATTAACCTGCATGCCTGGCACGTTCCTGCTTTTCGCGGCGAGCTCACGGCGCACTACCACAGCGCGCTCGCGTGGTGTACGCCGGAAGAGGCGTTTGGCTACGCCTTAGCCCCCGCGGATATTCCGCTGCTGGAAGCCTTTATTGTTTTACGCGACGCCAGACCAGCGGGTTCGTGCTGATGGCGCGCTCGTCGCGCTGGCACTGCAGCAGAATGCCGTCCGCTTTCACAACGGCCCCTTCCGAGTAGTTCTGATTCTGATAGATACAGCACTGATTACAGGGCTGCACCGTTTGATTCTGGCCGCTGGAGCTAAACACTTCCGGCGGCACATTCACTTCCACGTCCGGGAGAATGGGGTTGGCCTGCACGCCTGCAGTAAAGATCAGACATAACGCGGTGAGTAGATAACGTTTCATAGACACATCTTCCAGTAGTTCCTTGATAATGACTATAACGGTAAACCAGAGCCGAACCTTTAATTTATCTCTTCATCGCTTTTCGTTATGACGCCCGCCCTCTCATTAATTTCCCTTTCGTCATAAATTTCTGCTTGCCTCACAAAGCGGTACGGGTGGTATAGTCAAAAAAACAACACAAATCGCATAAGTAATAAACATAAAATACGATAAGAGGTTCTTATATCTATGGATCAGACACGCTCTCTGGAAAGTTTCCTTGCCCATGTTCAGCAGCGCGACCCGCACCAAAGCGAGTTCGCGCAGGCCGTGCGTGAAGTTATGACCACCCTGTGGCCCTTCCTTGAACAAAACCCGCGTTATCGCCAGATGTCTCTGCTTGAACGCCTGGTCGAGCCAGAGCGCGTGATCCAGTTCCGCGTGACGTGGGTTGACGATCGCAACCAGGTACAGGTTAACCGCGCGTGGCGCGTTCAGTTTAACTCGGCCATTGGCCCGTTTAAGGGCGGCATGCGTTTTCATCCGTCCGTGAACCTGTCGATTCTGAAATTCCTCGGCTTCGAGCAGACCTTTAAAAACGCCCTCACCACGCTACCGATGGGCGGCGGGAAAGGCGGCAGCGATTTCGACCCGAAAGGCAAAAGTGAAGGCGAAGTGATGCGCTTCTGCCAGGCGCTGATGACCGAACTTTACCGCCACCTCGGCCCGGATACCGACGTTCCTGCCGGTGATATCGGCGTGGGCGGACGTGAAGTGGGCTTTATGGCCGGGATGATGAAAAAGCTCTCCAACAACAGCGCATGCGTCTTTACCGGCAAGGGGCTGTCGTTTGGCGGGAGCCTGATCCGCCCGGAAGCGACGGGATACGGCCTGGTTTACTTCACCGAGGCGATGCTCAAGCGTCACGGTTTAGGCTTTGAAGGTATGCGCGTCGCGGTGTCCGGCTCCGGTAACGTGGCGCAGTACGCGATTGAGAAAGCGATGCAGCTTGGCGCTCGCGTGGTGACCGCCTCTGACTCCAGCGGCACGGTAGTGGATGAAGCGGGCTTTACGGCAGAGAAGCTGGCGCGCCTGTGTGAAATCAAAGCCAGCCGCGACGGTCGCGTGGCGGATTATGCCCGGGAGCTTGGCCTGACCTACCTGGAAGGGAAACAGCCGTGGGGCGTTCCGGTGGATATCGCCCTGCCGTGCGCAACGCAGAACGAGCTGGATGCGGACGCCGCACGTACCCTGATTAGCAACGGCGTAAAAGCGGTGGCCGAAGGGGCGAATATGCCGACCACCATCGACGCGACGGACCTGTTCCTCGAAGCGGGCGTGCTGTTTGCGCCGGGCAAGGCCGCTAACGCGGGCGGCGTGGCGACCTCCGGCCTCGAGATGGCGCAAAACGTCGCGCGTCTCGGCTGGAAGGCGGAGAAAGTGGATGCGCGCCTGCACCACATCATGCTGGATATTCACCATGCCTGCGTGGAGTACGGCGGCGAGGCGTCGCAAACCAACTACGTGCGCGGGGCGAATATCGCCGGATTCGTGAAGGTGGCGGATGCGATGATTGGTCAGGGTGTGATTTAAGATTTATCGCGTGCGGCCGGATGCCCTCACCCCGGCCCTCTCCCACAGGGAGAGGGAGAAAACCGGGCGTATCAGGCCGCAGAGCTGCTTTTCGCCGGGTAGCGGCTGCGCCTTACCCGACCTACGGTTTAAGAGGCTGCCGCGCTCTTTTTCTTCTTGAACGGTTTCTTCGCGCCGCCACCGGGCGCAACCATCCCTCTGAACGTTTTCACCGGCGTGCTGCGCGCCTGATCGATCAGCTGATAAAGCGTCCCGACCAGCGGCTGCATAAAGTCCTGATAGCGGCACTGCTTCTCGCTGATCTGCGTCAGCACCGATTCCCAGTGCGCGGTCATGTCCGGCCTCGCGGCCAGCTCCGGCAGAGAATGAATCAGCGCCCGGCCCGGTTCCGTTGAGTGGATGTAGCGTCCCTTTTTCTCCAGGAAGCCACGCTTAAAGAGCAGCTCGATGATCCCCGCTCGCGTCGCTTCCGTCCCCAGACCGTCGGTGGCGCGCAGGATCTTCTTCAGATCTTTATCCTGCACAAACCGGGCGATCCCGGTCATCGCCGACAGCAGCGTCGCATCGGTGAAATGGCGCGGCGGCTGGGTCTGACGTTCAACCACTTCGCCCTTCTCGCACAGCAGTTCGTCATCTTTAGCGACCACCGGCAGCGGCGTGCCGTCGTTCTCTTCGTCGCGCTCTTTATTCCCCAGCAGCGTGCGCCAGCCTGCTTCCGCGAGGAAACGCGCTTTGGCGATAAACTTGCCTTTGGCAATCTCAAGCTCAATCACGCACTTACGGAATACCGCGTCCGGGCAGAACTGCATCAGGTACTGACGGGCGATCAGGTTATAGACCTTCGCTTCGTTCTCGGTCAGGTTGACGTTGCTGGCGCGCGCCGTCGGGATAATCGCGTGGTGAGCATCGACTTTTTTGTCGTCCCAGCAGCGGTTATGGGTGTCAGGGTTTACCGCCGGCTGCGGGAGCAGATCCGGCGCGTGGACGCTGATGGCGTTCATCACCGAGTGGCGACCGGCAAAGTGCTCTTCCGGCAGATAGCGACTATCCGAACGCGGATAGGTGATGAGCTTGTGGGTTTCATAGAGCTTCTGGCAGATGTCCAGCACGTTCTGCGCGCTCAAGCCAAACTTTTTGGCCGCCTCAATCTGAAGTGCAGAAAGCGAGAACGGCAGCGGCGCGGGTTCTGATTCCCGTTTATCGTTATAGCTGGTAACGATAGCCGGCTGGCCGGTAATGCGGTTAACCACGTGATCCGCCAGCGGACGATGGAGCAGTCGCCCCTCTTCATCCTGATACGATTCACAGGCATCGCTAGGCTGCCAGACGGCGGTAAAGCGTTCGTCTTTAGGCGTGACGATATGCGCTTTCACCTCAAAGAAATCTTTGGCGACGAAGTTCTCAATCTCTTCGTCACGACGCACGACCAGCCCCAGCACCGGCGTCTGCACGCGCCCCACGGAAAGCACGCCCTGATAGCCCGCGTTGCGCCCGAGGATGGTGTAGGCGCGGGTCATGTTGATGCCGTACAGCCAGTCGGCGCGTGCGCGGGCTAATGCCGAGACGCACAGCGGGATAAACTCGCTGTTGGCGCGCAGGCGCGAAATCGCCCGCTCGACGGCCTGCGGGTTGAGGTCGTTTATCAGGCAGCGCTGCACCTGCTGGCGCTTTTGCGGCGCCAGCTCAAGATAGTCCAGCACTTCATCCACCAGCAGCTGCCCTTCCCTGTCCGGGTCACCCGCGTGCACAATTTCAGCGGCGTCATGCAGGAAGCGCTTGATCACGTTGAGCTGTTTGGTGACCGAAGGACGGGGCTGCAGGCGCCATTTTTCCGGCACGATGGGCAGATCGTTCAGGTTCCAGCGGGCGTAGCGGCTGTCGTAGACGTCCGGCTGCGCCTGCTCAAGCAGGTGACCAATACACCAGGTGACCACCTGCCCGTTACCGCATTCGATAAAGCCGTCGCCTTTGCGATGCGGTTTAGGCAGCACATCGGCAATGGCACGGGCCAGGCTCGGCTTTTCGGCAATAAACAACCGCATCGAATTAACGGATCTCAATCATCGGTCGGCCACCGCGCGCGGTCACCAGCTCGCCGATCGCCGTCAGGGTGATGCCAAACTCGGCGGCAGTGGCCTGAACCTCGGCTTCAGATTCCGGCGTCACCGCCAGCAGCAGGCCGCCGGAGGTTTGCGGATCGCACAGCAGGTTGCGCCACTCCTCGGGCATTTCGCCCATCATGTGACCGTAGCTGGCGAAGTTGCGCTGGGTACCGCCCGGGACCGCGCCCTGAGCAATATACTCCTCCACGCCCGGCAGCTTCGGCACGTCCTGATACCAGACCTGCGCCTGCACGCCCGCGCCCTGACACACTTCAGAGAGGTGCCCCAGCAGACCAAAACCGGTGACGTCGGTCATCGCCTTCACGCCGTCGATATTGGCAAACGCCGCACCGGCGAGGTTCATCTGGCACATGACTTCGGTTGCCAGGCCTTTGTGCTCCGGTTTCAGCAGGGATTTTTTCTCGGCTGTGGTCAGCACGCCAATGCCCAGCGGCTTGGTGAGGAACAGTTTGCAGCCCGCCTGCGCGGTGCTGTTGCGCTTCACGCGTTCGGTCGGCACTACGCCGGTAACGGCCAGGCCAAAGATAGGCTCCGGCGCATCAATAGAGTGACCACCGGCCAGCGCAATCCCCGCCTGCTGGCAGGCAAAACGTCCGCCATCAATCACCTCGCGGGCCACTTCCGGCGGGATGGTGTTGATCGGCCAGCCCAGAATGGCAATCGCCATGATCGGCTTACCGCCCATCGCGAAGATATCGCTGATGGCGTTGGTGGCCGCAATGCGCCCGAAGTCGAACGGGTTGTCGACAATCGGCATAAAGAAGTCGGTAGTACTGATAATGCTGGTGCCGTTACCTAAGTCATAAACTGCAGCATCGTCACGCGTTTCATTGCCGACAAGCAGGTTCGGGTCGACAAACTTCGCCTGTTCACTGTGCAGGATGGTCTCCAGCACTTTCGGGGAAATTTTACAACCGCAACCGGCTCCGTGGCTGTACTGCGTTAAACGAATGGTTTGCTCGCTCATGGACGTCTCCTGTCATCTCAATCGCGCTATGGTAGCGCTCATTCCATAAAGAGGTAAGTATGACTGTCTGAATTCTGCGGCAGATGCTCAGAATCCAGACAGTTTAGGTGCGTTATCAGAAATGGCTGACGAAAGGCGTGGTGTCCGGAATGCTGATGGTGCTGGAGGCTTTAAGCTGCGGGGTGCCGAGATAGAGGAAACCGACAATTTTGTCATGCTCACCGCAGCCAAAACCGTCACGGACCGCCGGGCTTTCGGTCAGCGCACCGGTACGCCAGATACCGTTAAAGCCCTGCGCGACGGCGGCCATTTGCATCGCCATCACCGCGCAGCCTGCGGACATTTCCTGCTCCCAGACCGGCACCTTATGGCCGGCCTGGCATTTCGCCACGACGGCGATAATCATCGGGGCGCGGAACGGGGCATTGCGCGCCTTGTCGATCCCTTTCTCATCCTGCCCGGCGGCAACCGCGCCCTGTTCCAGCAGCTGGCTGAAACGATCGCGGCCTTCGCCTTCAATCACAAAGAAGTGCCACGGCTGCAGCGTGCCGTGATCGGGGGCACGCATGCCGGCACGCAGAATGTTCTCCAGCTGCTCGCCTGCCGGGGCAGGTTCGGCCAGACGGGAAGCGCTACGGCGGTTAACAAGCAGTTCGAGTGCGTCCATTGGTTAACTCCTTTCTTGAAATTTACTCACAAAATTAACACGACGGCAGATTTTGTTACAGCCTGGCAGGCGATTCCTGCTGACAAGTGGCGGTTGGGTCATTACGATAACCCAACATTACCGTCCAGTGGCGACGGAAACAGTCATTTTCTGGTTAGGGAGAATACATGCGAACCCTTTGGCGAATCATTGCCGGTTTCTTTAAATGGACGTGGCGACTGCTCAACTTCGTCCGCAACCTGGTGATGAACATCTTCTTCATCCTGCTGGTTCTGGTTTGCGCGGGCATCTGGATGCATATCAGCAACGCGAATCAGGCGCAGCATTCGACTCGCGGGGCCCTGTTACTCGATATCACCGGCGTTATCGTTGATAAACCGTCCGCCAGCAACCGTCTGGGGGCAATCAGCCGCCAGCTGTTTGGCGCGACATCAGACCGTCTGCAGGAAAACTCCCTGTTCGATATCGTCGATACCATCCGCCAGGCCAAAGACGACCGTAACATCACCGGGATCGTGCTGGATCTGAAAGATTTCGCCGGAGGCGATCAGCCTTCAATGCAGTACATCGGTAAAGCGCTGCGCGAATTCCGCGACAGCGGCAAGCCGGTGATTGCCGTGGGCGACAGCTACAGCCAGGGGCAATATTATCTGGCGAGCTTCGCCAATAAAATCTGGCTCTCCCCGCAGGGGACGGTGGATCTGCACGGTTTTGCCACCAACGGCCTGTACTACAAATCCCTGCTCGACAAGCTGAAGGTTACCACCCACGTCTTCCGCGTCGGCACGTATAAATCAGCCGTCGAGCCGTTTATCCGCGACGACATGTCTCCTGCCGCCCGTGAAGCGGACAGCCGCTGGATTGGCGAGCTGTGGCAGAACTATCTCGGCACCGTTGCCGCCAACCGCCAGATTACGCCTGAGCAGGCGTTCCCCGGCGCGAAAGGCGTGCTGGATGGCCTGCGTAAGGTTGACGGTGATACCGCGAAATATGCGCTGGATAACAAACTGGTGGATGCCCTGGGCACCAGCGCCGAGATTGAAAAATCCCTGAGCAAGCAGTTTGGCTGGAGCAAAGAGGATAAAAATTACAGCGCCATCAGCATGTATGATTACTCGACGAAAAAGCCGGATGACAGCGGTAACAGCGTCGCGGTGGTGTTTGCCAACGGCGCCATCATGGACGGTCAGGAGACCCCGGGTAACGTGGGCGGCGATACTACCGCGTCACAAATCCGCGATGCTCGCCTGGATCCGAAAGTGAAAGCGATCGTCCTGCGGGTGAACAGCCCTGGCGGCAGCGTCAGCGCCTCCGAGGTGATCCGCGCTGAACTGGCCGCGGCGCGCGCCGCCGGCAAGCCGGTGGTTGTATCAATGGGCGGAATGGCCGCCTCCGGGGGTTACTGGATCTCAACCCCAGCCAACTACATCGTGGCTAACCCAAGCACGCTGACCGGTTCGATTGGCATCTTCGGGGTGATCAACACCGTGGAGAACAGCCTGGATTCTCTGGGCGTGCATACCGATGGCGTTGCCACCTCTCCGCTGGCGGATGTGTCGGTGACCAAATCCCTGCCGCCGGAAGTCTCTGAGATGATGCAGCTCAGCATTGAGAACGGCTATAAGCGCTTTATCACCCTGGTGGCGGACTCGCGTAAAAAGACGCCAGAGCAGATCGACCAGATTGCGCAAGGCCACGTCTGGACCGGCCAGGATGCGAAGAGCAACGGTCTGGTGGACAGCCTGGGCGACTTCGATGACGCGGTGAAGAAAGCCGCCGAGCTGGCGAAGCTCAAGCAGTGGCATATCGAGTATTACCAGGACGAGCCGTCGTTCTTCGATATGGTCATGGACAGCATGTCCGGCTCTGTACGCGCCATGCTGCCGGAGGCGATGCAGGCTTACCTGCCTGCGCCGGTCGCCACGGCGGCGAAAGCGATGAAGGCGGAAAGCGATAAGCTCGCGGCCTTTAACGATCCACAGAGTCGTTACGCGTTTTGCCTGACCTGCGCTAACGTCCGTTAAAAACCGTCCCCTCTTCCCGCGAAGAGGGGATTTTTTTCTTTTGAAGAACAAGAACTCACTACCATGCAGAAGAAATCGATTTATGTAGCCTACACTGGCGGTACCATCGGTATGCAGCGCTCTGAAAACGGCTATATCCCTGTCTCCGGCCACCTGCAGCGTCAGCTTGCGCTGATGCCAGAATTCCACCGTCCGGAAATGCCTGACTTCACCATCCACGAATACGAGCCGCTGATGGACTCCTCCGACATGACGCCGGAAGACTGGCAGCATATCGCGGATGACATTAAAGCCCATTACGACCAGTACGACGGCTTTGTGATCCTGCACGGCACCGACACCATGGCGTTTACCGCCTCGGCGCTCTCCTTCATGCTGGAGAACCTGAGCAAGCCGGTTATCGTCACCGGGTCGCAAATCCCGCTGGCGGAGCTGCGCTCGGACGGGCAGATCAACCTGCTGAACTCCCTCTACGTGGCGGCGAATTACCCGATCAACGAAGTGTCGCTGTTCTTCAATAACCGTCTGTATCGCGGCAACCGTACCACCAAAGCCCATGCTGACGGTTTTGACGCCTTCGCCTCCCCTAACCTGCAGCCGCTGCTGGAGGCCGGGATTCATATCCGTCGTCTGGGCACGCCGCCTGCACCGAACACCGCCGGCGAGCTGATCGTGCATCCGATCACTCCGCAGCCGATTGGCGTGGTCACTATCTACCCGGGTATCTCCGCCGATGTGGTGCGTAACTTCCTGCGCCAGCCGGTGAAAGCGCTGATTTTGCGCTCCTATGGCGTCGGCAACGCGCCGCAGAACGGCGAATTCCTGAAAGAGCTTCAGGAAGCCAGCGAGCGCGGAATTGTAGTCGTGAACCTGACCCAGTGTATGTCCGGAAAGGTCAACATGGGCGGCTATGCCACCGGCAACGCGCTGGCGCACGCCGGAGTTATCAGCGGGTTCGATATGACCGTTGAGGCAACGCTGACTAAACTTCACTATTTACTGAGTCAGGATCTGGACATTCAGTCTATTCGCAGCGCGATGATGCAAAACCTGCGCGGCGAGCTGACCCCGGACGAATAAGGAGTGCTCATGAAGCAACGCGCCCTGTTACTGGTCGATTTGCAAAATGATTTCTGCGCGGGCGGTGCGCTGGCCGTCGCCGAAGGTGACAGCACCGTTGACGTGGCAAACACGCTGATTGACTGGTGCAAAGCCCGCGGTGAAGCGGTTGTCGCAAGCCAGGACTGGCACCCGGCGAATCACGGCAGCTTTGCCAGCCAGCACGACGTCGAGCCTTTCACTCAGGGGGAACTCGACGGGCTGACGCAAACCTTCTGGCCGGATCACTGCGTACAGCAGACGGAAGGCGCGGAGCTGCATCCGCTCCTGAACCAGAAAGCTATCGACGCGGTGTTCCATAAAGGTGAAAACCCGGCTATCGACAGCTATAGCGCGTTTTTTGATAACGGGCATCGCCAGAAAACGGCGCTGGACGCGTGGTTACGCCACCATGAAATCACGGAGCTGATGGTGCTGGGCCTGGCGACGGATTACTGCGTGAAGTTTACCGTGCTGGACGCGCTCCAGTTGGGGTATACCGTCAGCGTCATCACCGACGGCTGCCGCGGGGTAAACATTCACCCGCAGGACAGCACTCAGGCGTTTATGGATATGGCTGCGGAAGGCGCAACGCTGTATACGCTCGAAGACTGGCTGGAAACACAGGCGTAGTCTTTTACGCCCTCTCCCTGTGGGAGAGGGTATCAACCTGCACCGTTATTGCATTTTCATCGTCGCAATCGGCTTCGGCGTGATGCCAAAGTCTTCTTTCAGCTCGCGCTTGCTCTTCATGACCATCTGGCCTTTGGTGTCGATCGTCATGTGCTGCGCGTCGGTGTTATTGCGCGCCTGCCACAGCATCACCAGCTGCAAACTGTTCTCTTTTTGCTCCGGCGTCAGCGCAACGCCGTCGGGCCATTTTCCCAGTTCTACGGCGGTCACCAGACGCTGATAAATCTCCGGCGTCATGCCGCTAATCATGTCATCAATATTCACTCTCGCGCCCTTTCAAAGGAATAATTTGCTGAATCGTTTTTTCAACCCTTAATCTGATCACCGTTTTCATCATCGGTGAAGCTCATTGAGGCTGAATTTACGCAAAAACGCTCGCCCGTAGGCTGGGGGCCATCCGGGAAGACGTGCCCAAGGTGCGCATCGCAGTTGCCGCAGCGAATTTCCGTACGCACCATGCCGTGCGACGAGTCGGTCAGGTAGCGGATGGCCTCATCGCTCACCGGCTCGTAGAAACTCGGCCAGCCGCAGCCAGAATCAAATTTCGTTTGTGAATTGAACAGAGGCGCATCGCAGACCAGGCAGTGGTAGACGCCGTCTCGCTTGTTGTGCAGTAAACGCCCGGTGAACGGCGGTTCCGTTCCGTGATTCTGCGTCACGTAAAACTGCATTTCTGTGAGGTTTTTTTTCAAATCGTCAGGGTTACGTTGGTTCGACATATGCTTACATCTCGCTGTAGAAACAGACATCTTTCACCCCGGATTCTAACAAAACATTAACACCCTTGCGTGCACTTTTGATCTAAACTTATGTGTCGCGAATAAGCGGTCAGGCAATTGTGATCACGTTCACATTTTTATCCTGAGAGGACTTTAAAATCCCGGCTCAGCCCCCATATGGGTGCAAGCTCAAAGGGAAAGTGAGGCGAGTCAGTCGCACAAACGTTAGTCACAGGATTGATTTGTCGCAATGATTGACACGATTCCGCTTGACGCTGCGTAAGGTTTTTGTAATTTTACAGGCAACCTTTTATTCACTAACAAATAGCTGGTGGAATATATGACTATCAAAGTAGGTATCAACGGTTTTGGCCGTATCGGCCGTATTGTTTTCCGTGCTGCTCAGAAACGTTCTGACATCGAAATCGTTGGTATCAACGATCTCCTGGACGCTGAATACATGGCGTACATGCTGAAGTACGACTCAACTCACGGTCGTTTCGACGGCACCGTTGAAGTGAAAGACGGCCACCTGGTTGTTAATGGCAAAACCATCCGCGTTACTGCTGAAAAAGACCCAGCTAACCTGAAATGGAACGAAATCGGTGTTGACGTTGTTGCTGAAGCAACCGGTATCTTCCTGACCGACGAAACTGCGCGTAAACACATCACCGCTGGTGCGAAGAAAGTTGTTCTGACTGGTCCTTCCAAAGACAACACCCCAATGTTCGTTCGTGGTGCAAACTTCGAAACTTACGCTGGCCAGGATATCGTGTCTAACGCATCCTGCACCACCAACTGCCTGGCACCGCTGGCTAAAGTTATCAACGACAACTTCGGCATCATCGAAGGTCTGATGACTACCGTTCACGCGACTACCGCTACTCAGAAAACCGTTGATGGCCCGTCTCACAAAGACTGGCGCGGCGGCCGTGGCGCGGCTCAGAACATCATCCCATCCTCTACCGGTGCTGCTAAAGCTGTAGGTAAAGTACTGCCAGAACTGAATGGCAAACTGACTGGTATGGCGTTCCGCGTTCCAACTCCTAACGTATCCGTTGTTGACCTGACCGTTCGTCTGGAAAAAGCTGCTTCTTATGAAGAAATTAAGAAAGCGATCAAAGCTGCTTCCGAAGGCGCAATGAAAGGCGTTCTGGGCTACACCGAAGACGACGTTGTATCTACCGATTTCAACGGCGAAATCTGCACTTCAGTATTCGATGCTAAAGCAGGTATCGCACTGAACGACAACTTCGTGAAACTGGTTTCCTGGTACGACAACGAAACTGGCTACTCTAACAAAGTACTGGACCTGATCGCTCACATCTCCAAATAAGTTGAGATGAGTGTTTGATCCAAAAAGGCGACTTCGGTCGCCTTTTTTATTGTTTTTAGACAGAGGATTGCTTAATGACTCATAAAATTTTTGCACTTCCGGTAGTCGAACAACTTACCCCTGTGCTCTCCCGCCGTCAGATTGACGGTGCTGATATTATCGTCGTTGACCACCCACGCGTTAAAGCCTCCGTAGCGCTCAACGGCGCCCACCTGCTCTCCTGGAAACCGGAAGGCGAAGCAGAAGGCTTATGGCTGAGCGATGCGACCTCCTTCAAAAAAGGGGCCGCAATCCGCGGTGGCGTACCGATCTGCTGGCCGTGGTTCGGCCCGTCAGCACAGCCGGGTTTGCCGTCTCACGGTTTTGCCCGTAACCAGCAGTGGACGCTGAAAGCGCATAACGAAGATGACAACGGCGCAGTGCTGACCTTTGAGCTGCAGGCTAATGATGAAACCCGCGCCCTCTGGCCGCACGATTTCACCCTTTATGCCCGCTTCAAGCTGGGTAAAACCTGTGAAATCGAACTGGAAGCTCACGGCGAGTTCGAAACCACCTCTGCCCTGCACACCTATTTCAACGTGGGTGATATCAGCGCCGTGAAGGTGAGCGGCCTGGGCGATACCTATATTGATAAAGTCGATAGCGCGAAAGAAGGCAAACTGAGCGACGGCGTTCAGGCATTCCCTGACCGTACCGACCGCGTCTACCTGCACCCGGAAGCGTGCAGCGTGATCCACGACGGCGCCCTGAACCGCGGCATTGAAGTGGTCCATCATCATCACAGCGACGTGGTTGGCTGGAACCCGGGCCCTGCGCTGTCCGTCAGCATGGCCGACATGACGGATGATGGCTACAAAACGTTTGTCTGCGTGGAAACCGCTTGCGTGAGCAACCCGCAGAAAGCGAGTGAGGAAAAACCGTCTCGTTTAGGGCAGACGATTCGCATTGTTAAGCGATAAATTCACTGCACCACGCTAAAGCAAACGGGGCGCAAGCGCCCCGTTTTGATGCAAAGATTGCACTGAATTAATGCACAATCAGAACTTGTAGCTCACGCCCACAGAGAAGATGCCTGCCCAGGACTTATCGACCATCGGACTATCCTTCACTTCATCGCTCAGACGCTCATAGCGGCCGGTACCGTACACGCTCCAGTCGCCAAGGAAGTTGTAGCTCGCGGTCAGCTCCAGGTAAGGATCCCAGCCGTCATCTGCACTGTAGCTTTTCAGACCACTGCGGCGGGACTCGTTTTTAGAGACGCCGTAATAGTAGTCGTTGTAGTTCTCGCTGTTGTACTGCACACCGATACCCGGCGTCAGGGTGAGCCCACCGTTGGTGTAGCGGTACAACCACGCCAGATCCCAGATAAAGCCGTTGCTGTTATCCAGCGTGTCACCCGCCAGTGCCGTACGCAGGAAGCCATACTCGGTGTTATGTACATACGAGAGCCCGGCCATCATGGTGCTTTTACGCTTGTCGAGCTGGCGAAGCGCATGGCTGTCGCTGTCACCCGGCTTGAAGTGCGTTGGATCGTAGTAGGCCATGATGGAAAGCTTATCGGCCTTATCGTTCCAGAGATAGTAGCCGCCGCCGAGCCCGCGGAACCAGACGTTGTCGCCTTCATAGGTGATAACGGGAACAGGATAAACATCACGGTCATACTGTTTATACGGGCTGTTAATGACGCCAACACCCGCGCCAACCGTCCACTGACTTTCCGCCTGCGCGGTGTTCACTGCGGTTGCGGCAAGGATGCCTAATGCCAGAAGTTTGAGTTTGGTCACAATCCATTCTTTCCTGTAGTCAAATAATCAGCGGATGAAGTGTAACCGCCATTCCCGTACATCCCAAAATTTTTTGCCTGCTAATCAGTCTGATTAACCCATTATTCTTAACTTTTCAGATGACAACACGCTTTCATTTATATGACCACTGAATGAAAAACGTGCATTTGTCTTATAACGACAGTGGAAATTTTTGGATGAGTTATTGATATGTCATTGAAAGTAGATTTTCTGGGCATGCAAGTTTTGCAAATGCCATCTACGCTTTAATTTAAGAAGAGTTTTCCTGAACACCCTGCGGTTCTTAGCGTCTGACCTGGCACACAGGTTGCTGCTCTGGCAGTGAGGTGCGAGAGATTCTCTTCCGGGAGCCTCCACTACTCATACGAACGGCTCTTATCCTGTGCTAAAAAACGAAAGGACGGCATGCCATGAATATATTCGATCACTATCGCCAGCGCTATGAAGCTGCCAAGGACGAAGAGTTCACACTGCAGGAGTTTCTTACCATCTGTCGGCAAGATCGCAGTGCCTATGCCAATGCGGCAGAACGGCTATTGATGGCTATTGGTGAGCCAAACATGGTTGACACTGCCCTGGAGCCTCGGCTTTCCCGTCTCTTTTCGAACCGGGTGGTAGCCCGATACCCGGCGTTTGAAGAGTTCTATGGTATGGAAGATGCCATCGAACAGATTGTCTCCTATCTGAAGCATGCCGCTCAGGGTCTGGAAGAGAAGAAACAGATCCTCTATTTACTCGGCCCGGTGGGGGGCGGTAAATCCTCGCTGGCTGAACGCCTGAAGTCGCTGATGCAGCGCGTTCCTATTTATGTGCTGAGCGCCAACGGTGAACGCAGCCCGGTAAACGACCATCCGCTGTGCCTGTTCAATCCGCAGGAAGACGCGCAAATTCTGGATAAAGAGTATGGCATCCCGCGTCGCTACCTCGGCACCATCATGTCGCCGTGGGCGGCAAAACGCCTGCACGAGTTTGGTGGCGACATCACCAAATTCCGCGTGGTGAAGGTCTGGCCGTCTATCCTTGAGCAAATCGCCATCGCCAAAACAGAACCGGGTGATGAGAACAACCAGGATATCTCGGCGCTGGTGGGTAAAGTCGATATCCGTAAGCTGGAAAACTTCGCGCAAAACGATCCGGATGCCTACGGTTACTCAGGCGCGCTGTGCCGTGCGAACCAGGGGATTATGGAATTCGTCGAGATGTTTAAAGCACCGATTAAAGTGCTGCATCCTCTGCTGACGGCGACCCAGGAAGGCAACTACAACGGGACGGAAGGTATCTCCGCCCTGCCGTTCAACGGGATTATTCTCGCCCACTCGAACGAATCTGAATGGGTGACCTTCCGTAATAACAAAAACAATGAGGCCTTCCTTGACCGCGTGTACATCGTCAAGGTGCCTTATTGCCTGCGGATCTCCGAAGAGATCAAAATTTACGAGAAACTGCTTAACCACAGCGAGCTGGTGCACGCTCCTTGCGCACCGGGAACGCTGGAAACGCTGTCGCGCTTCTCCATCCTTTCGCGTCTGAAAGAGCCGGAAAACTCCAGCATCTATTCGAAAATGCGCGTCTATGACGGTGAAAGCCTGAAAGATACCGACCCGAAAGCGAAGTCGTATCAGGAATACCGCGACTATGCTGGGGTTGATGAGGGGATGAACGGTCTGTCCACGCGCTTCGCGTTTAAGATCCTCTCCCGCGTCTTTAACTTCGACCATGCGGAAGTGGCGGCCAACCCGGTTCATCTGTTCTACGTGCTGGAGCAGCAAATCGAACGCGAGCAGTTCCCGCAGGAGCAGGCTGAACGCTACCTTGAGTTCCTCAAAGGTTACCTGATCCCGAAATACGCCGAGTTCATTGGCAAAGAGATCCAGACGGCCTACCTGGAATCCTATTCAGAATACGGGCAGAACATTTTCGACCGTTATGTCACCTATGCTGACTTCTGGATCCAGGATCAGGAGTACCGCGACCCGGATACCGGCCAGCTGTTTGACCGTGAATCCCTGAACGCGGAGCTGGAAAAAATCGAGAAGCCTGCCGGGATCAGCAACCCGAAAGACTTCCGTAACGAGATTGTGAACTTTGTCCTGCGCGCCAGAGCGCATAACAACGGACGCAATCCGAACTGGACCAGCTACGAGAAACTGCGCACGGTCATTGAGAAGAAAATGTTCTCCAATACCGAAGAGCTGCTGCCGGTGATCTCGTTTAACGCCAAAACCTCCACCGATGAGCAGAAAAAGCACGACGACTTTGTCGACCGTATGATGGAAAAAGGCTACACCCGCAAGCAGGTCCGCCTGCTCTGCGAATGGTATCTGCGCGTGCGTAAATCGTCTTAAAAACAAGTGCCCGGTGGCGGTTAGCGCTGACCGGGCCTACAAAATGCAAGTTGGCAAATGCAGTACGGGGGGTATATGACCTGGTTTATTGACCGGCGTCTTAACGGCAAAAACAAGAGCACGGTGAACCGCCAGCGCTTCTTGCGTCGTTATAAAGCGCAAATTAAACAGTCTATCTCCGAGGCCATCAACAAACGCTCGGTGACCGACGTCGACAGCGGCGAGTCTGTCTCCATCCCCACCGATGACATCAGCGAACCGATGTTTCATCAGGGGCGAGGCGGCCTGCGCCATCGCGTACACCCAGGTAATGACCACTTCGTTCAGAATGACAGAATTGAGCGTCCTCAGGGCGGCGGCGGTGGTTCAGGAAGCGGTCAGGGACAGGCCAGCCAGGACGGTGAAGGTCAGGACGAATTTGTCTTCCAGATTTCGAAAGACGAATATCTCGACCTGCTGTTTGAAGACCTGGCGCTGCCGAATCTGAAAAAGAATCAGCATCGTCAGATTAATGAATACAAAACCCATCGCGCGGGCTATACCGCCAACGGCGTGCCCGCCAATATCAGCGTCGTGCGTTCGTTGCAGAATTCGCTGGCGCGACGAACGGCCATGACGGCGGGCAAACGGCGCGAACTGCGCGAGCTGGAGAGCAGCCTGAAGGTCGTGGAAAACACGGAACCGGCGCAACTGCTGGAAGAGGAGCGTCTGCGTAAAGAGATTGCGGAACTAAGAGCGAAGATCGAACGGGTACCGTTTATAGACACCTTCGACCTGCGCTACAAGAATTACGAAAAACGCCCTGAGCCCTCCAGCCAGGCGGTGATGTTCTGTCTGATGGACGTTTCCGGCTCGATGGACCAGGCCACGAAGGATATGGCGAAGCGTTTTTATATTCTGCTCTACCTGTTCCTGAGCAGAACCTATAAGAACGTGGAGGTGGTCTATATTCGTCACCATACTCAGGCGAAAGAGGTGGATGAACATGAGTTTTTCTACTCGCAGGAGACCGGCGGGACCATCGTGTCAAGCGCTCTGAAGCTGATGGATGAAGTGGTCAAAGAGCGTTACGACCCGGCGCAGTGGAACATTTATGCCGCGCAGGCGTCCGATGGCGACAACTGGGCCGACGACTCACCGCTGTGTCACGAGATTCTGGCGAAGAAAATTCTGCCGGTGGTGCGTTACTACAGCTATATCGAAATTACCCGTCGCGCGCACCAGACCCTGTGGCGGGAGTATGAACATCTGCAAGCAATGTTCGATAATTTTGCCATGCAGCATATCCGTGACCAGGATGATATTTATCCGGTGTTCAGGGAGCTGTTCCATAAACAATCTGCTACCAGCAACGCATAATCCAACAGCCAGCTAACGCGCTGGCTGTTTTCTTTCGACCCCGTTCATCCCGTGCTAATGTAGAAAGCTGCATACTGGATTATCACCGGGAAAATCGTTATGACTGACGACGTTATTGGAACAGGAACCCACCAGCAGCTCATTACCTTACTTACCGAGCAAGGCGCGCGGTTTCGCGTCATGGAGCACGAGGCGGTTGGGAAATGCGAAGCGGTAAGTGAAATTCGCGGGACCGATCTGCGGCAAGGCGCAAAAGCCCTGGTCTGCAAGGTGAAGGGAAACGGCGTAAAAAAACACGTTCTGGCGATCCTCGCCGCCGATCTGCAGGCCGACCTGAGCCAGCTTGCCAGCCATTTTGGCGGGCTGAAGGCCTCCCTCGCCAGCCCGGCCGAGGTCGATACCCTGACCGCCTGCGTTTTCGGCGCTATCCCGCCCTTTAGCTTCCATCCTGATTTGGCACTGGTTGCCGACCCGCTGCTGTTCGAGCGCTTTGACGAAATCGCCTTTAACGCCGGTTTACTGGAGAAATCCGTGATTATGGATACCCAGGATTACCTGCGCATCGCCCGTCCTGAGCTGGTGACCTTCCACAAAGCGTAACCGCGATGGCTGACGCCCCTGTCAGCCTTTTCTTTCCAGAAACAGCACGGAGGCGACGAGAATAATGGCAATAGCGAAAAACGATGAGGAGATAATCAGCGTTTCAACAAACATGTGATCGTTCATGATGGCGACCCCTTTTGCGATATCTGCCTTCGTTTTAATCCGCGTAAATGACAAGGTTATGACAGCAATATAATCTTTTTAAAACTGTCCTCCGCCGCGTTTGCGCGTACAGTAAGCAAGTTGATTATTTTGGCAAGGATTCCCTATGTTTGACCCTACTCTGCTCATTCTTCTGGCACTCGCCGCGCTCGGCTTTGTCAGCCATAACACCACCGTCGCCATCTCGATTCTGGTGCTGATTATTGTTCGCGTGACCCCGTTAAATACCTTCTTCCCGTGGATAGAAAAACAGGGCCTCACCATCGGGATCATCATTTTAACCATCGGGGTAATGGCGCCCATCGCCAGCGGCACGCTTCCCGCTTCAACCCTGCTGCACTCGTTTGTAAACTGGAAATCGCTGGTGGCGATCGCGGTGGGGATTTTTGTTTCGTGGCTGGGCGGGCGCGGCGTTACGCTGATGAGCAGCCAGCCCTCGCTGGTGGCGGGTCTGCTGGTGGGCACCGTGCTGGGCGTGGCGCTCTTTCGCGGCGTTCCGGTGGGGCCGCTGATTGCGGCAGGCCTTGTCTCTCTGTTTATTGGGAAGTCGTAGTCAGGCTGGCCATATAACGCGCCGGCGTCTGGCCCAGTCCCTTTCTGAACATGGTGATAAACGCGGTGGTAGAGTCGTAGCCAAGTGTCTGTGCCACCTGCTGTACCGATTTCCCACCGATCAAATGCTGTAACGCCACGATCAGCTGCAGCTGGTGACGCCAGCGGCGAAAGCTTAAGCCGGTCTCTTTCACTACCAGCCGCGCCAGGTTGCGTTCGCTCATGGCAAAGTGGCTCGCCCACTGCGTCAGCGTCTGCCAGGCGGCGGGCTCTTCCGCCATTTTCTCGCTCATCAGCCGAATTTTAGGATGGGGCGAGACGGGCAGCTGCAGATGCTCCTGACGCTGGAGCGGCAGCTCGTCAAACAGAACGTCTACCAGGCGCGACGTGGCCGCAAGAGAGAATTGTTCACGCGATTTTTCCGCCAGGGATAAAATCAGCTCCCGCACCAGAGGGGAGATTTTCAGGGTGCAGCAGCGGTCGGGCAAGCTTGCCGCCCCCGGTTCAATGAACAAAAAGCAGAGCTGCGCGCCCGGGGTGGCCCTGTTGCTGTGCGGCATCTGGCCGGGGATCCAGACGGCGTACTGGGGCGGAACCATCAGCATGGCATTTTCCACTTCGCAGGTGATCGCGCCGCCGAGGGCCAGAATCAGCTGCCCCTTACGGTGATGATGCCGGGGAATATACTGTTCCTCCGCCACCACGCGGATGCGAAATGCGACGGCCGCATCGTGCTGGCTATCGGGATCATAGCCGTCCAGTCCCAGACCAATCATCAGTTTGTCCGATTTTAGCGATAAACTGTCATTTTAGCCTGATTTCAACCGCCGGGAAAATCGGTATTGTGTGCGCTCGCTTGAACGTATGAGAACATAATGACTACTGCTATTCGCACCTCAGGAAAACACGGCGCGCTGTTGATTGCAGGCATCCTGATGATTGCCACTACGCTTCGCGTCACCTTTACCGGCGCAGCTCCGCTGCTCGACACTATTCGTCTTGATTATGGCTTAAGCACGGCGCAAACCGGTCTGCTGACCACCCTGCCCCTGCTGGCTTTCGCCCTTGTCTCACCCCTCGCCGCAGGCGTTGCCCGACGTATCGGCATGGAGCGCAGCCTGTTTGTCGCCCTGCTGCTGATTTGCGCCGGAATTGCACTTCGCTCGCTGCCTTCCGCCGCTCTGCTTTTCATCGGAACCGCGGTCATCGGCTGCGGGATTGCGCTCGGGAACGTGCTGTTACCCGGATTAATTAAGCGTGACTTCCCGGGCCAGGTAGCCCGACTCACCGGGGCCTATTCCCTGACGATGGGCGTCTCGGCGGCGTTTGGCTCAGCGATGATTGTTCCCCTGGCGCAGGGTAGCGCGGGCTGGCATGGCGCGCTGCTGATGCTGATGGCGTTTCCGCTGGTCGCGCTGCTGCTCTGGCTGCCGCAGTGGCGCCAGAAACACGTTGCGACGGTAACGGGCGCTGGCGCGCTGCATAACCGCGCCATCTGGCGCTCGGCCCTCGCCTGGCAGGTCACGCTCTTTTTGGGGATTAACTCGCTGATTTACTACGTCATCATCGGCTGGCTGCCGGCGATATTGCTCAGCCACGGCTACAGCGAAGCGCAGGCCGGCTCGGTGCACGGACTGTTGCAGCTGGCCACGGCCGTGCCGGGGCTTGCCGTTCCGCTGATCCTCCACCGTCTGAAAGACCAGCGGGGGATCGCCGGCGCGGTGGCGCTGATGTGCGCGGTAAGCGCGGCGGGGCTATGGTTTATGCCTGACATGGCGGTGATGTGGACGCTGGTGTTTGGCTTTGGCTCTGGAGCAACGATGATCCTCGGCCTGACGTTCATCGGTCTGCGCGCCAGCTCCGCGCACCAGGCTGCGGCGCTGTCCGGTATGGCGCAGTCGATTGGCTATCTGCTCGCCGCCTGCGGCCCTCCGCTGATGGGGAAAATTCACGATAGCGCGGGAAATTGGCAAATCCCGCTTCTGGGCTGCGCTCTGGCCGCCGTGATAATGGCGCTCTGCGGCGTGCTTGCCGGGCGAGACCGGGAGATCGCGCCCCGTTAAAGACTGTGGCAGACCATCGGGTCTGCCTTTTCCTACCCGCGAGCCGCGCGCAGCATCGCCTGCACCAGCACGACCGGACGGCCTTCCAGCGCGGCACGCTCATGCTGGAATAAGGTGATCACGAAGAACGGGTGCGTGACCAGTTCTGCGGCGCGAATTTCCCCCTGTTCGTCCCAGCCCGTAACGTGCATGTCACCGCTTTCCAGCGCCTGTGCAAACGCCGGCGACACGCCATAGTTACAGTGATAGCCCTCTTCAATTTCCGGCTTGCCGTACGCTTTCGCGATCAGCGTATTTTTGCGCAGCTCAATGGCATCGGTTTTTTCCACCAGCGAGCAGGTCAGCGGCGCAATCACCATGGTGCCTTCTGTATCCGTCTCGGCATGTGCCGCATCGGCCCAGCCCAACACATTGCGGGCATACTCAATCAGCGCGTGCTGGAATCCGCCGCAGGTGCCCAGGAACGGTACGCCGTTTTCACGCGCGTAGCGCGCGGCGATAAAGGCCGCCTCGGTGTTTTTATAGGGGCTGGCAGGCACCAGCCAGATGGCATCGTAGCCCACCAGATCTTCAGGGCTTGTCAGCTCAGTGGTGGCAAGCCAGTCGTAATCGGCGGTGAGGTCAAGGACTGCGGCGGCGTCGTCAATCGCCAGCGGGATCGCCTGATGCGCAATAACACTGGGATTGTAATCGCCAACCAGCGCAATGCGCAGCGTCGTTTTAACCGGGAGGTGTTCCATGAAAGGTTCCTTATGCCAGAGTATTATCAGATAACATAAGGAACCTCAGACTACCGATCTTCTGCAATTATCACAATACCTTAAATTGGGAGGGTGGAATTATGATTCAATGCAAACGCGTATACGAGCAGGCTGGTCCGGGCGACGGCTATCGGGTGCTGGTGGACAAGCTGTGGCCGCGCGGGGTTAAAAAAACGGACCTCGCGTATGATGAATGGTGTAAAGCACTCACGCCCTCGAATGAATTACGTAAGGCCTTTCATAGCGAAACCATTGATTTCGCCGCCTTCAGCAAGGCTTATCGGGAAGAGCTGGCGCAGCATGCTGACGAGGGAATGCGTCTGGCGACGCTGGCGAACAGGCAGACCGTCACCCTGCTCTTTGCTGCCAAAGACACGAAGCAAAATCACGCCCAGGTATTAGCCGACTGGCTACGCCATCTCTGATCAGCCGATCGCCAGCTCGTCAAGCATTTGCGGCGCTTCATCGGGGGTGAGCGGCATCAGATGTTCGGCGCGGACAAAGGCAAAGCCGTGCTGATTGTCAAAGGCGTAAACATCACCTGTCACCAGCCAAAGCGCGCGATCGGCGGTAGCGGGTAATTGCGTCATCACGCCGTTGACCGGGTTAACGAAACGCAGGCCGGGCTGACACAGGCCAAACAGCTCAACAGATTTACCAATATTGCGACGGCCTGACGCCGTGCGGGCACCGATGATCATCGCCATGCTGCCCGGTTTAAGCTGAAACATACTTCTCTCACGGTAACGATAGCCAGGGACTGGCTAAGAATAATCCTAAAGAGAAGTGTATCGCAGGCAATATAGGTCTGTCACCTGGCAGGTTGCGGACGATCGCGACGGTAGAGCGTCCATTCATCAATCACTTCGCCCCCCGGTAGTTTGCACTCCGTGCGTACGCCCTGCGGGCTTTGAACCGGGATCTGTTCCCCACCTTTCTCCAGGCAGTACACGGAGGCCGGGTTCGCCATACCGATAGCGTGCGGTGGTTTCGGCGCATCGGGTGGGGTTGTTTTCGCGGTGCAGGCAGCCAGGGGAAGCGCCAGCGCCAGAAGCAGAAATCTCATCTCATTGATCCTTGTGACATCATGACAATCTAAGGTTAACGGGTCATCGCCCCTTTCTCCATGATTTCTCCATTTTAACTGCACTTTTCAACACTATAGTGTGGCATGTTCTCGATATGACCAGAGAACATCATTCCGTAATCAAGATGTCTTTGCCCCGGTCTCAACAACGGGGCCTTTTTTTCTCTGCTGCTGCCCTCTCCCTGCATATATTAAATTTTTTATATTCATGTTTTACTATGCCTGAAGTCTAAAAATTCAGCATAACATGCAGATGCAGACGTCTTCTGCCTGGGAGTCATTCTACGTCATGTCGGATATTATCCTTGCCCGTGTTTCAGAAACCCTCGCCACTGAACAATCCCTTGAAGGTCTCGTTCGCCAGCTGCTGGAGATGCTGGAGATTGTGACTGACATGGAGTCGACTTACCTCACCAAGGTAGATATCGAAGCCCGACTGCAGCATATCCTCTACGCCCGCAACAGCAAGCAGATGACAATTCCTGAGGGGCTGAGCGTCCCATGGGATGAAACACTGTGCAAGCGCGCGCTGGATAGCGACACCGTATTCAGCAACGACGTTCCCGAACGCTGGCCGGAATGCGAGGCGGCGAAAGCGCTCGGCATTACGACCTACATGAGTATTCCTGTCCATCTTGCGGATGGTTCACTCTACGGAACGCTTTGTGCCACCAGCACGGCCAGAAAGCCGCTTAGCGAGCGCGGTGAACAGGTCCTGAAGTTATTCGCCGGTCTGATTGCCCAGTCCATTCAGAAAGAGTCGCTGGTAACCCAGCTTCGCGAAGCCAACGCGGCCCTCATCGCGCACTCTTACACAGATGCCCTTACCGGTTTACCCAACCGTCGCGCCATTTTTGAAGATCTGACCACGCTATTTTCGCTGGCGCGGCACCTTAAACGTAACACCGTCATCGCGTTCATCGATCTGGATGATTTCAAGCTGATTAACGATCGCTACGGCCACGAGGCTGGCGACCAGTTCCTGATTGAAGTGGGCAAGCGTCTGACGGAAGAAAAACAGCAGGACGATATCATTGGCAGGCTGGGCGGCGATGAGTTTCTGGTGGCGTCGTTGAGCACATCCCACAGCGAAGGAGATAACGCGCAGGTCACGCTGCTCAAAACGCGCCTCAGCGCCTCTATTGCCGGTGAATACTGGCTGGGTAGCGTCAACCTCATTTACCCCGGAGCCAGCGTCGGCGTTATCGAAGTGGACCCTCAGATAACCGATCCGGACAGCGCATTACGCGACGCAGATGTCGCGATGTATCAGGATAAGAAAGGAAAAAGCAAAACACGCTTTCTCACTATCGATTAACCCCGTACACTCTACGGCGTTACAAAAACCGAAACAGGTGATGATATGAGAATAGGGATCCTCTTCCCGGTCGTTATTTTTATAACGGCGGTGATTTTTTTAGCATGGTTTTTTGTCGGTGGTTACGCGGCGCCTGGGGCATAAATGAGAAAAACGACCCTCGTTATGCTGATCGTTGCCATCGCGGCATTTGCCGGCACGCAGCTTGGCTGGTGGTAAACGCCACTACGTAAAAAGGCCGCCATCTGGCAGCCTTTTTTAACGCTTGTAAGCCTTAGCTTTTGATTTTTCTGTAGATAAACAGAACAACCAGCGCACCAATCACCGCGACAGCGAAACTGCCGAAGTTAAAGCCATCGACTTTGCCAAAACCGAACAGCGTACTGATCCAGCCGCCGACTACCGCGCCGATAATACCCAGTATTACGGTGACGATAAACCCACCGCCATCTTTGCCCGGCATGATCCACTTCGCCAGAATACCCGCAATAAGCCCAAAGATAATCCAGGATAAAATTCCCATAACTTTCCTCTCTGTATGGTTTTTGTCATTAAATCAACGACACAAAAAAGAATAGCACAGGATTTCAGAAAGGAAATTTGTGATAGGCATCACAATGAGAGAGTGCGCAATTATTCATCAACAAAAAGAGCCTGCCGCATAAACTGTGGGGTTGCATCTTTTGTTGAGAAAGATTATCTTTCTCAACACTGAATAGTTGAGCGTAACACTCAGGTATTCAGTACGACATTGCTCACATTGCTTCCAGTATTTCTTGCCCACTCCTGAGTGGGCTTTTTTTTCTGTTCATACCCCAACAAACGCGTACCGGTTACGTCCTGCGCGTTTTGCCTGGTAGAGCGCCTGGTCAGCGGCAATAATGATATTCTGCTGGCTGCCCGCGATGTCGACCGCACGCGCGGTAGAAATCCCGACGCTTACCGTCACCCGCCCGAAGGGGCTAAAATCATGCGCGATTTGCAGGGAGAACACGTTGCGAATGATCGTCTGCGCCAGTCGAAGCGCCTCCTGGATATCCGTATCAGGCAATATCAGCGCAAACTCCTCTCCGCCGTAGCGCGCTACAATCTGATTATCACGGGTAAGGCTCTCCCTGAGACTGTTTCCCAGCAGCGTCAGACACCGGTCCCCTTCCGGATGGCCGTAGTTATCGTTGTATTTTTTGAAGTAGTCCACGTCCACAATCAGTATCGAAATTGCTGCGTCATGCGCGGCACAAGTCGCGATTTCCGAGAGGATTCTTTCATCAAAAATGCGACGGTTGTACAGCCCGGTCAACGCATCCTCGGAAGCGATAATCTTCAGCGCCTTATTATCTCTGGTTTTTCTGGATAAGTCGGAATACAGGAAGTATGACGCGACGATAAGTATCGCAGTGAAAACGAAAATGAGTAGCGCCAGCTGAATGGCCTGCTTGCGCCACGGAGCGAGGGCTTCATCAATGCTGACGGCCACGGTGGTCACCAGCCCGTAGCGTCGGTTTTTCTCATAGGCATAAATGCGCTCGATTTTATCAAACCGCGAAACGGAACTGGCTATCCCGGTATTCTGTACCTTAAGGTATTTCCTGAAGAGGGGTGAATCAGAAAAAATCGTGCCGACGTAGGTATTTTTAAAGGGGTGACGGACCAGCAGCACGCCGGATTGTGTCGTTAAGCCAATGACGCCCAGATGACCAATATTAATCTGCCCGTAAAGCGCGAGAAAATTCTCGATACCCAGCGTCACCACCACGACACCGTTAAATGCTCCGGTGTGGGTTTCAAGACGACGACTAATGGTAATGACCCATTTGCCATTGGTTCTGCTGACCACGGGCTCACCAATAAAAATCTGCTGATTTTTATTTTCCTTGTGATAGATAAAAAATGACCTGTCCGATCCTTTGCGTGGGCCTGTAAAAGTTTCATGCAGCGCGGTAAACATATCGCCCTGAGCGTCGTAAACAACCACATTATTAATCTGGGTAAGAAGATTATCCTGATTATTTATCATCCGCTGAATATTGGTCGCCTGTTGCGGCGTCATGCCATAAATTTCGATTATGTCGGAAACGGTAGTAATTAACATTTCGCTTTGGCGCATGATCCCCTCGGTGTAGACATCAAGGGTATGGCTCAGGTTAGCAACGCTGGTATTAATTTGCTGAATTGACTGCTGTCTGGACGTGGCAATTTGGACGGCAAGCGACAGCGAGATGATCAATGAGACAATGATGACGGTAATGGTTGTTGTGTAAAAAGTATTTTTCACATGCACGAGCTTTTCCACCTTATCACGCCTGACATCCCTGGCTGACAACTCTTGTCACTGTAACAAAGCTCGGGATAAGAGGAAAATGAATTGCACTTAAGCATACAACAGAAGCTCGTCTTTATTTCGTTTTACAAACTAACGGTCTCCCGGGGTTTAGATAAAATAACTTTAATAAAATCGATATAGGAGACGGGTTTACCAAAATAATATCCCTGTAACAGGGTTATCTCATTACGGTTGAGATACTCCAGTTGCTCTTTTGTTTCTACACCTTCAGCGACAATGCGCAATGAGAGTTTTTTCGCCAGGTCAATGACGCAGTCCAGCAAGATGGTTGAGTCCTTTTCCTCTGAAACCCGGTTCACAAAGCTTTTATCAATTTTAATATAATCAATGGCCAGCGCATTAAGGCATGACAGCCCGGAATAACCCGTACCAAAATCATCCAGGGCAATAACAAAGCCGGCGTTATGCAGCATGTTGAGGTTTTCCACAAGGTGAGGATTATCAACCAGCGGTTCACGCTCGGTCACCTCGAGAACCAGTTTGACCTCTTTACCCTGAAACCCCTTCCCGAAGACGCGGCAGTCACCGATAAATGAAGGCGCATTAATATGCCTGGCGCTGATGTTCACCCCAATATGAAACCCGTCCGGTAGCTTAGGCAAAAGCGGCTTAAGCTGGGTCACCACTTTCGCCATCAATCCTTTGGTCAGCGGAATAATCAACCCGCTACGTTCAGCAATCGGAATAAAGACATCCGGCGGGATAAAGCCTGACTTTGGATGCTTCCATCTTGCCAGGACCTCAACGCCGTACAGCCCGCCGGTATCGCCGTTCACGATCGGCTGGTAATAAGGCTCGATCTCCCCCTGCAAAATCGCTTTACGCAAATCGTCTTCAAATGAGGTGCTTTTCCCTTTGTATCGACGGATCAAAATGCCTACCGCCACCGATAGCGCGAGAATAAGCAGTATCAGGCTCCATCCCTGTTGCAAAAGCCGCGTCAGGCTAAAAAAGGCAGGAGGTTGCCAGGTCAGGCTAAAAGGAAATAGCGTTGACGCCGTACGCGCCCCCGTCCAGGAGGCCGCTTTCCAGCCCCTCACATCGCCGTTGCGAACAAGCATGCTTTCGCCGACAACCAGCCCCAGATCCACGCTGTTCGATGCGCTTGCAATGACGTCCTGCAAATGCGCGTCACTGATGCTGACAATGACGCGCCCTCCCGCGATGGGCATCTGGAAGATAAGCACCGGAATGCCGTTCACCAGTCGATTGCCGGGTAACAGCATCAATTTTTCGGCAGGTAACGTCTCAGGATGAATAATCAACACGCCATTCCCGGGAAGGGAAGTACAGATGATTTTACCCTGCAACTCGATCATGATGGCGCGCAGATGCGGTTTTAGCGCTGCCTCTGTCCCCAGCGCCAGCTGTCCGCTACTGGTACACCCTTGAGCCGCAACGCGCTTTGCCGTGCTGGCCGCACTGACGGCTTCAGCCAGAATGTTTTCTATTTTTTGGGTGCTCGCCGTGGCGGTATGACTATTACTCAGCTTCGCCATCTGCCATAGCTGCCAGTTAATAATCAAAATGCCGCTCAGAAAAAGAAACAGAGCGCTAAGAATAGGGATCATCACGTTGCGCACGATGTTTTCCTTAATAGAAAAAACAAGCATGGATGTTCTGGTAGAAGAGCCTGTGCTAACCCGGTATTGCTTATAACAATGAAAATAGCTTAGCTGAGAATTGTCTTAAAAAACTGATACTTTCGTATGAGTTCACCTGCCGGCATTTACTCACATGACGTGACTATCAGGCTTGTTCCCTGCCCTGGCTGTGTTAAGATTTGTGAAATCAGGGAGCGGACTGGATAACTGGAAAATGAAAAAGCTCATTGCCGTTGCTATTGTTTCATCGCTTCTGGTCTTCCTGTCTCTTTATGCGGTCAATGCTGTAATCATTGGTCAGCAGAAGAGCAAACAGCGTGAAATATCCCGTACCCTTTTACATTATTCAGAAGACGTGTCCCAAAGCGTGGCGCTGGGTCTCAAAAGCATCACGACGCAGGGATGCGATAAAACCAGCCTCGATCGCTACAGACAAATTAAGCTTAATAATCTTTATTTTGCCGATATCGGCTTTATTGAGAAGGGAAAAATAGTCTGTACCGCTTTTTGGGGGAAACTCGCGACGCCCGTTGCACTTCCTGCAGAACTGCATAAAACGCCGAGGGGCTTTCTCCTGGCACAGTTTTCGAGAAAAGACTTTTTCACGGGCAATGCGGCAATTTATAATAATATTATTATCTTCACCTCCCGCTATGCTTACGATAAATTCACCCCGGTTACCGCAAGCTATTCGCTCAGTGCTACCACCAAAGACTTCGGCAGAGTCTTTTTTTCGGCCGCCACGGAGCTAAATCAGCAGAGCTGGCTGCATTCGACGTTGTTTACCCTGACCCTGACACAGTGCAGCGCCTTCTGGGACCTGTGCGTCATCGTGAAGCATCACGACGCCGGGCTGGCCTCGTTACCTCCGTTTATCTTTGCGCTTCTCGCGGTCATTCTCTGTTTTATCTGGATTGCGATAACGTTATTTATCTTCCGTATCTATGAAGACCGTTTTTCTCTGGAACGTACGCTGATAAAAGCCGTCCTCACGAATACCATCAGCGTTAACTATCAGCCTATTATTCGCATTCACGATCAAAAAATCGTGGGTGTAGAAGTTCTGTCGAGATGGCGCGACCAAAAACACGGGGACGTCTCTCCGGAGCTGTTTATCCCATTAATTAAGAAGATCGGTCTGTATAAAAAATATTACAGTAATATTATCGAAAAATCTCTTTCCGAAATTGCCCCTCTGGCGATAAAACACCAGCTGATAGTCTCAATAAACGTTGGGCACAAGGAAATTGAAGATGGACAGTTCATTACCATTTTGCGTCGTGCGTGTTTTGCCAATCACCTTCCCCTTTCCCTGATGAAGGTCGAACTCTCCGAAAAAGCCGTTTCCACGGCAGATATCCTCGAGGGATTCTGTCAGGAGCTGAAATCGCTCGGCGTTAAAATATCAATAGATGATTTTGGCGTGCAAAACTCCAATCTCGCCCGCCTGTCGCTGCTTGAATATGATGAAATCAAAATCGATAAGTCGCTGGTGGACGGCATCAGCGAGCATTATAAGCAAAACATCTTTGCAATCTTCTGCGATGCCCTGGCAAGATTGAATAAAACGCTTGTTTTCGAGGGCGTGGAAAATGAAATTCAGTATCGCTTTATTGCAAGCAGATATCCCGATGCGCTGATTCAGGGATGGTATTTTTCAAAAGCGCTCACCCGGAGCGAGCTGGCGAAGCGACTCACCGGGGTCGCACCGTAACCCGAAGCCTTGCGCGTCCGTTTTTTTCCAGTCGGGCATTTCTATTTTTTACGCAAAAACATATAGTCGTCACATTCAGACGGTAGATTACCCTGAAGCACACTCATATTTTGGTTAAAAACGTGAAATTATCCTTACTATTCCCAGTGGTACTCTTTTGTCTGACCGTTATTTTCGCGCTGTTTATCGACGCCCCCGCTTCGCATATTCTGCGGAAAAAATGCATGTGGTCCGATAGCGTGATGCTGAGCTGTATCGCAAAGCATCAGCATAACGGTTTTTGAAGCAGACTATTCATTTCCCCACTGATTGAGGAAGTTC
The DNA here is from genome assembly GCF_019443845.1 of Enterobacter sp. DNB-S2. NCBI lineage: Bacteria > Pseudomonadati > Pseudomonadota > Gammaproteobacteria > Enterobacterales > Enterobacteriaceae > Enterobacter > Enterobacter sp. DNB-S2. The sequence continues at coordinate 2,470,275 of NZ_CP050520.1, read as the reverse complement.
GCAATATCATCAACGCGACCCGCACGGATCCCGGCCTCAGTGGCCATCTCCTGCTGGGCTTCCTCGCTAATCTCCTCATTATTCGATAAACGGGTGAGCAGCAGCTGGAAATAATGTGCCAGCGCGTCGCGCTCTGACTCAGCGACCTGTTCAGCGGCTTCCGTCGCGTACTCATCGGCAATGTCATAATATTTCAGTGGGATATCGTTGTTCATAACTGTCTCGTCGCTAATTTTTACGGGTAAAGCCATCAGTATATCGGACGCCTAATCTCAACCAAAGCATTGCTTCAGATGAGTAACGCAAGCAGCGCTGCGAGAGCAGGCGCGGCCTGTACATACAAAATTTTTCGGCTGGCGGTGGCTGCGCCAAAGAGTCCGGCGATCAGCACGCAGGTAAGGAAGAAGATGGCCACCTGAATCCCCTTTTCCCCGAGCCAGAGGCTCCAGAGCAGACCGGCCGCCAGAAAACCGTTATACAGCCCCTGATTCGCGGCCAGCACGCGGGTCTCGCGCGCAAAATCAGGACGCAGATTAAAGGCCTTATGCCCTGTTTTGGTATTCCACAGGAACATTTCCAGCACAAGAATATAAAGATGGATGAATGCAACGACAGCGATAAGGACGGTGGCTAACATCGTGTTGTTTCCCGCAGGCAGAGGCAAAAAAAACGGGAACCCTCAGGCCCCCGCTCTTGTTTAACCCAGAATCTGGATTACATGTTCGCGATAATCGCGTCGCCAAACTCTGAGCATTTCAGCAGCTTAGCGCCTTCCATCAAACGTTCGAAGTCATAGGTTACGGTTTTCGCGTTGATCGCGCCTTCCATACCTTTAACGATCAGGTCTGCGGCTTCGAACCATTCCATATGACGCAGCATCATCTCTGCGGACAGGATGATAGAGCCTGGGTTCACTTTGTCCTGGCCCGCGTATTTAGGTGCAGTACCGTGGGTCGCTTCGAACAGGGCGCACTCGTCACCGATGTTCGCGCCAGGGGCGATACCGATACCACCAACCTGAGCAGCCAGGGCGTCAGAGATGTAGTCACCGTTCAGGTTCATACAGGCAATTACGTCGTATTCTGCAGGACGCAGCAGGATCTGCTGCAGGAACGCATCGGCGATCACATCTTTAATGATGATCTCTTTGCCGGTGTTCGGGTTCATAATCTTCTGCCACGGGCCGCCGTCGATCAGCTCACCGCCGAACTCTTCTTTCGCCAACTGGTAGCCCCAGTCTTTGAACGCGCCTTCGGTGAACTTCATGATGTTGCCTTTGTGAACCAGAGTCACAGAGTCACGGTCGTTGGTGATCGCGTATTCGATGGCCGCACGCACCAGACGTTTAGTACCGTCTTCAGAGCATGGCTTGATGCCGATACCGCAATGCTCAGGGAAGCGAATTTTCTTCACGCCCATCTCTTCGCGCAGGAATTTAATCACTTTTTCTGCGTCAGCAGAGTCCGCTTTCCATTCGATACCCGCGTAGATGTCTTCTGAGTTTTCGCGGAAGATAACCATATCGGTCAGTTCAGGGTGCTTAACCGGGCTTGGGGTGCCCTGATAGTAACGAACCGGACGCAGACACACGTACAGGTCCAGCTCCTGACGCAGTGCCACGTTCAGGGAACGGATACCGCCGCCAACTGGCGTCGTCAGTGGGCCTTTAATAGCAACGCGGTAGTCGCGGATCAGGTCCAGCGTTTCTGCTGGCAGCCAGACGTCCTGGCCATAAACTTGAGTAGATTTCTCACCGGTGTAAATTTCCATCCAGGAAATTTTACGCTCGCCTTTGTAGGCTTTCTCAACAGCGGCATCAACCACTTTCAGCATCGCCGGGGTAACGTCTACACCGATACCGTCACCTTCGATGAACGGGATAATCGGATTGTGAGGAACGTTAATCTTGCCGTTTTGCAGGGTGATCTTTTTACCTTCCGCCGGAACAACTACTTTGCTTTCCATTAACCTCTCCTTCGAGCGCTTCTGGTTGTTACTGATCTTATGTTAATAAATTGTAATGAGCCCTTCGATAGTACCTGATTGTCCTGCGCCATGAAAGGTCTTCGTTATTAGGCTATAATGCGGCAATTGATAACGCCTGAAAATACCATGAAGAAAACTTCTTTTACAAAACACCGGGTTGAGCGATTCAGCTCGCGACAAGCCGCCAGAAGACCGCAGGAAACCCAGCCGAAGCGGGTTATTTTGTTCAATAAACCCTACGATGTTTTGCCGCAGTTTACCGATGAAGCCGGGCGCAGCACGCTGAAGGACTACATTCCTGTTCAGGGTGTCTACGCGGCCGGGCGCCTGGACCGCGACAGCGAAGGCCTTCTGGTCTTAACCAACGACGGCGCGTTGCAGGCAAAGCTCACGCAGCCGGGCAAACGCACCGGCAAAATTTACTTCGTCCAGGTGGAAGGCGAGCCGGATGACGCGACACTAGAAGCACTACGCAGCGGCGTGACGTTGAACGACGGCCCAACCCTGCCCGCAGGTATTGAACGCGTGAATGAGCCGGAGTGGCTGTGGCCGCGCAACCCGCCGATTCGCGAACGCAAATCCATCCCGACAAGCTGGCTCAAAATCACCCTTTATGAAGGCCGCAACCGCCAGGTTCGCCGCATGACCGCACACGTCGGCTTCCCTACCCTGCGTCTCATTCGCTACGCCATGGGCAGCTACACCCTGGAAACGCTGGCAAACGGCGAATGGCGCGACGTCACCCCTTAAGGAGTCACTATGTTTAAACCTCATGTCACGGTTGCCTGCGTGGTCCACGCCAGGGGTAAATTCCTTGTTGTTGAAGAGAGCATTAACGGCAAAGCGCTGTGGAACCAGCCTGCCGGACACCTTGAAGCCAATGAAACCCTGCTGCAGGCAGCAAAACGCGAGCTGTGGGAAGAGACCGGTATTCACGCTGAGCCCCAGCACTTCATCCGTATGCACCAGTGGATCGCGCCGGATCACACCCCGTTCCTGCGCTTTTTATTCGCCGTTGAGCTTAGCGAAACGTGCGCCACAGAGCCGCAGGATGACGATATCGATCGCTGTCTTTGGGTCACCGCCGACGAGATCCTGAACGCGCCAAACCTGCGCTCGCCGCTGGTTGCGGAAAGCATTCGCTGCTGGCAGTCTGCTGGCCGCTTACCGCTGGACGTCATCGGCGCATTTAACTGGCCGTTTACAGAGGGTGTCAATGGTGGGGGGGCGTGATAGAATACGCCGCCTTGAAGTTCAATGTCGTGAGTATTCCATGTCAGATAACAGCCAGAAAAAAGTGATCGTCGGCATGTCCGGCGGTGTCGATTCCTCCGTTTCCGCCTACCTGTTACAGCAACAGGGCTATAAGGTGGAGGGCCTGTTCATGAAGAACTGGGAGGAAGATGATGGCGAGGAATACTGCACCGCCGCTGCGGATCTCGCCGACGCGCAGGCCGTATGCGATAAGCTCGGCATTGAACTGCACACCGTTAACTTTGCCGCAGAATACTGGGACAACGTTTTTGAACTGTTCCTGGAAGAGTACAAAGCGGGCCGCACGCCGAACCCGGATATTCTGTGCAACAAAGAGATCAAATTTAAGGCCTTCCTGGAATTCGCCGCGGAAGATCTGGGCGCTGACTACATCGCGACCGGTCACTACGTGCGCCGTGCAGACGTAAATGGTAAAAGCCAGCTGTTGCGCGGTCTGGACGGCAACAAAGATCAAAGCTACTTCCTCTATACGCTGAGCCACGAGCAAATCGCCCAGAGCCTGTTCCCGGTCGGCGAGCTGGAAAAGCCGCAGGTGCGTAAAATCGCCGAAGAGCTGGACCTGATCACCGCGAAGAAAAAAGACTCTACCGGCATTTGCTTCATCGGCGAGCGCAAATTCCGCGATTTCCTGGGACGTTACCTGCCTGCTCAGCCGGGTAAAATTGTCACCGTCGACGGGGAAGAGATTGGCCAGCATCAGGGGCTGATGTACCACACGCTCGGTCAGCGTAAAGGCCTGGGTATTGGCGGGACCAAAGAAGGTAGCGAAGATCCATGGTATGTTGTCGACAAAGACGTCGAAAACAATATTCTGGTTGTTGCCCAGGGTCACGATCATCCGCGTCTGATGTCCGTTGGCCTTATCGCGCAGCAGCTTCACTGGGTCGATCGTGAGCCGCTGAAAGGCACCCTGCGCTGCACGGTGAAAACACGCTACCGTCAGACCGATATTCCTTGCACCATTACCGCGCTCGATGACGATCGCATTGACGTGCGTTTCGACGAGCCGGTCGCGGCCGTCACCCCGGGTCAGTCTGCTGTCTTCTACAGCGGCGAAATCTGTCTGGGCGGCGGGATCATTGAACAGCGCCTGCCGCTGCCTGCTGTTTAATACGATTCACACATAAAGGAGACCGTGTGGCGAAGAACTACTATGACATCACCCTGGCGCTGGCGGGAATTTGCCAGTCAGCCCGTCTGGTGCAACAGCTGGCGCATCAGGGTCATTGCGACGCAGATGCCCTGCACGTTTCACTGAACAGCGTTATCGATCTCAACCCCGGCTCGACCCTGGGCGTGTTCGGCGGCAGTGAAACTAATCTTCGTCTCGGTCTTGAAACCCTGCTCGGCGTGCTTAACGCCAGCAGCCGTCAGGGATTAAACGCGGAGCTGACCCGCTACACGCTGAGCCTGATGGTGCTGGAGCGTAAGCTGAGCGCTGCAAAAGGCGCAATGAATACCCTGGGCGATCGTATTGCCGGGTTACAGCGCCAGCTTGACCATTTTGACCTGCAGTCCGAAACGCTGCTGAGCGCTATGGCCGGTATTTATGTTGACGTCATCAGCCCGCTGGGCCCGCGTATTCAGGTCACCGGATCCCCTGCCGTGCTGCAAAGTCCGCAGGTACAGGCAAAAGTGCGCGCGTCCCTGCTGGCAGGTATCCGCGCCGCCGTGCTGTGGCACCAGGTGGGCGGTGGCCGCCTGCAGTTAATGTTTTCTCGTAATCGCCTGACCACTCAGGCAAAACAAATTCTTGCTCATTGTTAACCTCCCGGAGTTGCGAATTATGGAATTATCCTCACTGACCGCCGTATCCCCTGTCGATGGACGCTACGGCGATAAAGTCAGCGCGCTGCGCGGGATCTTCAGCGAATATGGTTTGCTGAAGTTCCGTGTTCAGGTTGAAGTACGCTGGCTGCAAAAGCTGGCCGCCCAGGCAGCAATCAAGGAAGTTCCTGCTTTTGACGAAAAGGCAAACGATTACCTTGATAAAATCGTTGCTGAGTTTAGCGAACAAGACGCCGCGCGCATTAAAACCATCGAACGCACCACCAACCACGACGTGAAAGCGGTTGAGTACTTCCTGAAAGAGAAAGTGGAAAGCGTTCCTGCGCTGCACGCCGTGTCTGAATTCATTCATTTCGCCTGTACGTCTGAAGACATCAACAACCTCTCTCACGCGCTGATGCTCTCCACCGCGCGTAAAGAGGTGGTGCTGCCTTACTGGCGTAAAATCATCGACGCGGTAAAAGCGCTGTCCGTGGAATACCGCGACATTCCGCTGCTCTCCCGTACCCACGGCCAGCCAGCCACTCCATCCACGATGGGTAAAGAGATGGCGAACGTCGCGTACCGCATGGAGCGCCAGTACCGTCAGCTGGAGCAGGTTGAGATCCTCGGCAAAATCAACGGCGCGGTCGGTAACTATAACGCCCACATCGCCGCTTATCCGGAAGTGGACTGGCACCAGTTCAGCGAAGAGTTCGTGACCTCTCTGGGCATTCAGTGGAACCCGTACACCACGCAGATTGAGCCGCACGACTATATCGCCGAACTGTTTGACTGCATCGCCCGCTTCAACACCATCCTAATCGACTTCGATCGTGACGTGTGGGGCTACATCGCCCTGAACCACTTCAAGCAGAAAACCATCGCCGGTGAAATCGGCTCTTCCACCATGCCGCACAAAGTGAACCCAATCGACTTCGAAAACTCCGAAGGCAACCTGGGCCTGGCGAACGCCGTGCTGCAGCATATGGCGAGCAAACTGCCGGTATCCCGCTGGCAGCGCGACCTGACCGACTCCACCGTACTGCGTAACCTGGGCGTGGGCATTGGCTACGCGCTGATCGCGTACCAGTCCACCCTGAAAGGCGTGAGCAAACTGGAAGTGAACCGTGACCGTCTGCTGGACGAGCTGGATCACAACTGGGAAGTGCTGGCGGAGCCAATCCAGACCGTGATGCGCCGTTACGGTATCGAAAAACCGTACGAGAAGCTGAAAGAGCTGACCCGCGGCAAACGCGTTGACGCCGAAGGCATGAAGCAGTTTATCGACGGTCTGGCGCTGCCGGAAGAAGAGAAAACGCGCCTGAAGGCGATGACCCCGGCGAACTACATTGGCCGCGCCATCACCATGGTCGACGAGCTGAAGTAACGCCCCTCTCCCCCTTTTCGCCCGAAAAGGGGGATGCTTTTCCCCGGTTTACTCAATGTTTATCCCCACAACAACATAATCAGCGTTAAACTATTCATACCAATTATTTAGGGAGAAGAGATGATGCGCGTACTGGTTGTTGAGGATAACGCATTGCTACGCCATCACCTGAAGGTTCAGCTTCAGGAGATGGGACATCAGGTGGACGATGCTGAAGATGCAAAAGAAGCCGATTATTATCTCAATGAACACCTGCCGGATATCGCCATTGTCGATTTAGGGTTGCCTGACGAAGACGGTCTGTCGTTAATTCGCCGCTGGCGCAGCCACGATGTCTCCCTGCCGGTTCTGGTTCTGACCGCCCGTGAAGGCTGGCAGGATAAGGTCGAAGTGCTCAGCGCGGGTGCAGACGATTACGTCACCAAGCCGTTTCATATTGAAGAGGTGGCGGCGCGCATGCAGGCGCTGTTACGCCGCAACAGCGGGCTGGCTTCACAGGTTATTTCCATCCCACCATTCCAGGTCGATCTCTCCCGCCGGGAATTAGCAATCAATGATGAAGTGATTAAGCTCACCGCCTTCGAATACACCATTATGGAAACGCTGATCCGTAACAATGGCAAAGTGGTGAGCAAAGATTCCTTAATGCTCCAGCTTTATCCTGATGCTGAACTGCGCGAGAGCCATACCATTGACGTGCTGATGGGACGTTTGCGTAAGAAAATTCAGGCGCAGTATCCGCAGGATGTGATTACCACCGTCCGTGGCCAGGGCTACCTGTTCGAATTACGCTAAATGAGAGGGATTTTACGCCACATTCTGCCCCTCTCGCTGCGGGTTCGTTTCTTACTGGCAACAGCCGCCGTCGTGCTGGTGCTGTCGCTCTCCTACGGCATGGTCGCCCTGGTGGGCTACAGCGTCAGCTTTGATAAAACCACCTTTCGACTGTTACGCGGCGAAAGCAATCTGTTTTATACCCTGGCGAAATGGGAAAATAACCGAATCACCGTCGAAATGCCGGAAAACCTCAACCAGCAGAGCCCAACGCTGGCCCTGATTTATAACGAAAAAGGGAAATTACTGTGGGCGCAGCGTGATATCCCCTGGCTGGTTAAAAGCATTCGTCCGGACTGGCTCAAAACCAACGGGTTTCATGAAATTGAAGCCGATCTCAACACCACCAGCTCGCTGATCCGTGAAGATCGCTCCCTGCAGCAAAAGCTGAACGAGATCCGCGCCGACAACGCCGAAACGGAGATGACGCACTCCGTCGCGATTAACCTCTATCCGGCGACGCTGAACATGCCGCAGCTGACCATTGTGGTGATCGACACCATTCCGGTCGAGCTGAAGCGTTCTTATATGGTCTGGAGCTGGTTCATCTACGTTCTGGCTGCGAATCTCCTGCTGGTGATCCCGCTGCTGTGGGTGGCAGCGTGGTGGAGCTTGCGCCCCATTGAGTCACTGGCGAAAGAGGTTCGTGAGCTGGAAGAACATCATCGCGAGAAGCTGAACCCGGAAACCACCCGTGAGCTCACCAGCCTGGTGCGTAACCTCAACCGCCTGCTGAAAAGTGAACGCGAACGCTACGATAAATACCGTACCACCCTTACCGACCTGACCCACAGCCTGAAAACACCGCTGGCCGTCATGCAAAGTACCCTGCGTTCAATGCGCAGTTCGAAGCTGAGCGTCGATGATGCCGAGCCGGTGATGCTGGAACAGATCAGCCGTATTTCACAGCAAATTGGCTATTACCTGCACCGCGCCAGCATGCGTTCCGGCAGCGCGCTCCTGAGCCGCGAGCTGCACCCGGTAGCCCCGCTTCTGGATAACCTCACGTCCGCCCTCAACAAGGTGTATCAGCGTAAAGGGGTGAACATCAGCCTCGATATCTCGCCAGAGATAAGCTTTGTGGGGGAAAAAAATGACTTCATGGAAGTGATGGGTAACCTGCTGGATAACGCCTGCAAATACTGTCTGGAGTTCGTGGAAGTGTCTGCGCGTCAGACGGAAACCGAACTGCATATTATCGTTGAGGATGATGGCCCGGGGATCCCGCGAAATAAACGCGACGTGGTGTTCGATCGCGGTCAGCGCGCCGATACGCTACGTCCTGGCCAGGGCGTCGGGTTAGCCGTCGCCCGTGAGATTGTCGACCAGTACGACGGGAAAATAGAAACCAGCGAAAGCCTGCTGGGCGGCGCCAGAATGGAGGTTATTTTTGGTCGCCAGCAGCCCACATTGAACGATAGTTAACCCGTTATGTGAAAAATGCGAGGATCTCGCAGCCGGGGGGCTGAGCTTCCGTTATAATCCGAGTCAGTAAGAGCCTGCGGAATAAAAAAATATGGATTATCACTTAACGCTTAACTGGCCCGAGTTTATTGAACGCTACTGGCAAAAACGCCCGGTGGTTCTGAAACGCGGATTCAGCAATTTTGTCGACCCTATCTCGCCTGACGAGCTGGCAGGTCTGGCCATGGAAAACGAAGTCGACAGCCGTCTGGTCAGCCACCAGGACGGGAAATGGCAGGTTAGCCACGGTCCTTTCGAGAGCTACGATCACCTCGGTGAAAACAACTGGTCGCTGCTGGTGCAGGCGGTCAACCACTGGCACGAGCCGACTGCCGCCTTAATGCGCCCGTTCCGCGCCCTGCCCGACTGGCGCATGGACGATCTGATGATCTCCTTCTCCGTGCCGGGCGGCGGCGTAGGTCCACATCTTGACCAGTACGACGTGTTCATCATTCAGGGTACGGGCCGCCGCCGCTGGCGCGTGGGCGAAAAAGTCCCGATGAAGCAGCACTGCCCGCATCCTGACCTGCTTCAGGTTGACCCGTTTGAAGGGATTATCGATGAAGAGCTGGAGCCGGGTGATATTCTCTACATTCCGCCGGGATTCCCTCACGAAGGCTACTCCCTGGAAAACTCACTCAACTACTCCGTGGGGTTCCGCGCGCCAAGCGGCCGCGAGATGATCAGCGGATTTGCCGACTATGTTCTGCAACGCGAGCTGGGCAGCTATCGTTACAGCGATCCTGATGTGCCTGCGCGCGAGCATCCGGCGGATATTCTGCCAGAAGAACTCGATAAGCTGCGCGGCATGATGCTGGATCTGATCAACGAGCCGGAGCACTTCAAACAGTGGTTTGGTGAGTTTATCAGCCAGTCTCGTCATGAGCTGGACGTTGCGCCGCCGGAGCCACCTTATCAGGCTGACGAGATTTATGATGCGCTTCAGCAGGGCGACAAGCTGACGCGTCTGGGCGGGTTGCGCGTGCTGCGCATTGGTGAAGAGGTGTTCGTCAACGGCGAGAAGCTGGACTCTCCGCACCGTCCGGCGCTGGAAGCCATTGCCAGCCATCTGGTGCTGACTGCCGACACCTTTGGCGATGCGCTGGAAGATCCTTCCTTCCTCGCGATGCTGGCCGCGCTGGTCAACAGCGGGTACTGGTTCTTTGAGGACTGAGTCGCCTTAATGCCCGGTGGCGCTTCGCCACCGAGCTTTTCTTACCGCTTCGCGGTTAACTCCGCTATCCGCACTATCACCTTCACCGCTTTTTCCATTCCTTCGAGCGTCACAAACTCATGCTTGCCATGGTAGTTGTAGCCACCGGTAAACAGGTTCGGGCACGGCAGCCCCATAAACGACAGCTGAGAACCGTCGGTGCCGCCGCGAATCGGCTTCAGCTGCGGTTCAATATCGCAGTCGCGCATCGCCTGCTGGGCGATATCGAGAATATGCGGATGCGCCATCACCTTCTCGCGCATGTTGTAGTAGCTGTCTTCAATGATCAGCTCAATATAGCAATCAGGGTGTAAACCTTTACCGACCTTCTTCGCGATCTCCATCATCTTGCGCTTGCGCGCCTCAAAGGCTTTTCGGTCGAAATCGCGGATGATGTAGTGCATCTGCGCGCTGTCCACAGTGCCTTTAATGCTGGTCAGGTGATAGAAACCTTCATACCCTTCGGTCTGTTCAGGGCTCTCTTCCGCCGGGACTTCTGCATGAATTCTGGACGCCAGCGACAGCGCGTTCACCATAACGCCTTTCGCCGAACCGGGATGAACGTTGTTGCCGACAATTTTGATCGTGACGGACGCGGCATTGAAGTTTTCATACTCCAGTTCACCGACGCCGCCGCCGTCAACGGTATAGGCCCACTGCGCGTTAAAGGCTTCCACGTCGAAGTGCTTCGCGCCCTTGCCGACCTCTTCGTCCGGCGTAAAGGCCACGCGGATATCGCCGTGCGGGATATTTTTGCCCTTCAGCACCGCCAGCGCGGTCATAATTTCCGCGATACCCGCCTTGTCATCCGCCCCCAGCAGCGTTTTACCGTCGGTGGTGATCAGCGTCTGGCCCAGCAGCTGGTGCAGCACGGGGAACATCACCGGTGAGAGCACCTCGTCGCCAATGCCCAGCGCAATATCGCCGCCGCGGTAGTTTTCCACAATCTGCGGGTTCACATGTTTACCGCTAAAATCCGGAGAGGTGTCGACATGGGAGATAAAGCCAATCGCCGGAATATCACCCTGGACATTCGCCGGCAGCGTTGCCATCACAGTGCCTTTTTCGCTTAACGTGACGTTGACCAGCCCCATGGCGTCAAGCTGCTCTTTAAGCAGGTTTAATAACTTCCACTGGCCTTCGGTGCTCGGCACCTGGCGAACACCCGGTTTAGATTGGGTATCCAGCGAAACGTACTGTAAAAAACGCTCAAGTAATTTATCCATGCAGTCACCCTCACTTTTCGTGACAACATTATCAGTAAGCATCAAAACGCAAATATTGCGTCAGGTCACTTTTATCCCGCAAACGAGAATATTTTCCGTTTATATGGTTATGCGTTAGTAAATGTAGCTTATGAATCAGTGACAAGGTTTGGCGTTCGCAGGGGATTGCCGTAGAATGTCCGCCCTCATTACGAGTCACCAAGGTGGTTACACACAAACCCCGCTTCAGTCTGCTGCCTGAGGCGTCTATATGGGACAGCGCAAAAATTGAATACACAATCCCGTTCACGTTCACCGCTGGTGCAACTGGAACGAATTCGTAAAAGTTTTGATGGTAAAGACGTTATTTCCGACCTCACTCTGACCATCAATGACGGTGAGTTTCTGACGCTGCTTGGCCCCTCGGGCTGCGGCAAAACAACCGTACTGCGCCTTATCGCCGGGCTGGAAAGCGTCGATAACGGCCATATCCATCTTGAAAACCAGGACATCACCCAAGTTCCTGCCGAAGATCGCCACGTCAACACCGTCTTTCAGAGCTACGCCCTGTTCCCGCACATGACCGTGTTTGAAAACGTGGCGTTTGGCCTGCGGATGCAAAAAACGCCGGCGAATGAGATAGAACCGCGCGTCATCGACGCCCTGCGCATGGTGCAGCTTGAGACGTTTGCCCAGCGTAAACCCCATCAGCTTTCCGGCGGCCAGCAGCAGCGTGTAGCCATCGCACGCGCCGTGGTCAACAAGCCGCGCCTGCTCCTGCTGGATGAATCCCTCTCCGCGCTGGATTACAAGCTGCGCAAGCAGATGCAGAACGAGCTTAAAGCCCTGCAGCGCAAGCTCGGCATTACCTTTGTCTTCGTCACCCACGATCAGGAAGAGGCCCTGACCATGTCCGACCGCATCGTGGTAATGCGCGACGGCAAAATCGAGCAGGACGGCACGCCGCGCGAAATCTACGAAGAGCCGAAGAATCTGTTTGTCGCCAGCTTCATTGGCGAGATCAATATCTTCGACGCCACGGTGATTGAGCGTCTGGACGACCAGCGCGTGCGCGCCAGCGTTGAAGGACGCGAGTGCAATATCACGGTGACTTTCCCCGTCGAAAAGGGACAAAAACTCAACGTTCTGCTGCGCCCGGAAGATCTGCGCGTCGATGAAATTCACGGCAATACCGAGGCCGAAGGGTTAATCGGCTATATCCGCGAGCGCAACTACAAAGGGATGACGCTGGAGTCCGTTGTCGAGCTGGAGAACGGCAAGATGGTGATGGTCAGCGAGTTCTTTAACGAAGACGACCCTGACTTCGACCACTCTCTCGACCAGAAAATGGTTATCAACTGGGTAGAAAGCTGGGAGGTTGTGCTGGCTGATGAAGAACACAAGTAAATTCCAGAATGTGGTGATCGCCACGATCGTCGGTTGGCTTGTGCTGTTTGTCTTTTTACCCAACCTGATGATCGTTGCCACCAGCTTTCTGACCCGCGACGACGCTAGCTTCGTTTCGCTGGTCTTTACGCTGGACAACTACGCGCGCCTGCTCGATCCGCTCTATTTTGACGTGCTGCTGCACTCGCTCAACATGGCGCTGATTGCCACCCTTGCCTGTCTGGTGCTGGGGTATCCTTTCGCATGGTTCCTCGCGGGCCTGCCGCAAAAGGTGCGGCCCCTGCTGCTGTTTTTACTGATTGTTCCCTTCTGGACCAACTCGTTAATCCGCATCTACGGGCTGAAGATCTTCCTCAGCACTAAAGGCTATCTCAACGAGTTTCTACTGTGGCTGGGGGTGATTGATACGCCGATCCGCATCATGTTTACCCCGAGCGCGGTGATTGTCGGCCTGGTCTATATCCTGCTGCCGTTTATGGTGATGCCGCTCTACTCCAGCATCGAGAAGCTGGATAAACCGCTGCTGGAGGCGGCAAAAGATCTGGGCGCTAACAAGCTGCAGACCTTCATCCGCATTATTATCCCGCTGACCATGCCGGGCATTATCGCGGGCTGTCTGCTGGTAATGCTCCCGGCGATGGGCTTGTTCTACGTGTCGGATCTGATGGGCGGCGCGAAAAACCTGCTGATCGGTAACGTGATCAAGAGCCAGTTCCTGAACATCCGCGACTGGCCGTTCGGCTCCGCGACCAGCATTACGCTGACGGTGATCATGGGCCTGATGCTGCTGGTCTACTGGCGCGCCTCACGCTTGCTGAATAAAAAGGTGGAACTCGAATGATCGGTCGACTGCTTCGCGGCGGTTTTATGACCGCCATTTATGCCTGGCTCTATATCCCGATCGTTATTTTGATCGTGAACTCGTTTAACAGCTCACGCTTCGGGATTAACTGGCAGGGCTTTACCACCAGCTGGTACAGCCTGCTGATGAACAACGATAGCCTCCTTCAGGCCGCTCAGCACTCGCTGACGATGGCGATCTTCTCCGCCACCTTCGCGACGCTGATTGGCTCGCTCACCGCCGTGGCGCTGTACCGCTATCGCTTTCGCGGCAAACCGTTCGTCAGCGGCATGCTGTTTGTGGTGATGATGTCGCCGGACATCGTGATGGCCATTTCGCTGCTGGTGCTGTTTATGCTGCTGGGCGTACAGCTTGGCTTCTGGTCGCTGCTGTTCTCACATATCACCTTCTGCCTGCCGTTTGTGGTGGTGACCGTCTTCGCGCGCCTGAAAGGGTTCGACGTGCGCATGCTGGAGGCGGCGAAAGATTTGGGCGCCAGCGAGACGATCATCCTGCGCAAAATCATCCTGCCGCTGGCGATGCCCGCCGTGGCGGCCGGATGGCTACTTAGCTTCACCCTGTCGATGGATGACGTGGTCGTGTCCTCCTTCGTCACCGGTCCGAGCTATGAAATTCTGCCGTTGAAGATCTATTCAATGGTGAAAGTCGGCGTCTCACCGGAGGTGAACGCGCTGGCGACCATTCTGCTGGTGTTTTCGCTGGTTCTGGTGATCGCCAGCCAGGTTATTGCTCGTGATAAAACAAAATCTCAGGGGACAATGAAATGAAAAAAATGCTCGCCGCTGCGGCGCTGGTGCTTGGCATGGGTGCCGCGCACGCTGATGACAGCAAAACGCTCTACTTCTACAACTGGACCGAGTACGTGCCGCCGGGCCTGCTGGAACAGTTCACGAAGGAGACGGGCATCAAGGTTATCTACTCGACCTACGAGTCGAATGAAACCATGTACGCCAAGCTGAAAACCTACAAAGACGGCGCATACGATCTGGTCGTGCCTTCCACCTACTTTGTCGACAAAATGCGCAAAGAGGGCATGATTCAGAAGATCGACAAAACGAAGCTAACCAATTTTGCAAACCTCGATCCAGAGATGCTCAACAAGCCGTTCGACCCCAATAACGACTACTCCATTCCGTACATCTGGGGAGCAACCGCTATCGGCGTGAACAGCGATGCCGTCGATCCGAAAACGGTGACAAGCTGGGCCGACCTGTGGAAACCAGAATACAAAGGGAGCCTGCTGTTAACCGACGACGCGCGTGAGGTGTTCCAGGTCGCGCTGCGCAAGCTGGGCTACTCGGGCAACACGACGGATCCCAAAGAGATTGAAGCGGCGTATAACGAGCTGAAAAAGCTGATGCCTAACGTGGCGGCGTTCAACTCTGATAACCCGGCAAACCCGTATATGGAAGGCGAAGTGAACCTGGGGATGGTGTGGAACGGCTCCGCGTATGTCGCCCGCCAGGCCGGTACGCCGCTTGAGGTGGTCTGGCCGAAAGAAGGGGGGATCTTCTGGATGGACAGCCTTGCGATCCCCGCCAACGCGAAAAACGTTGAAGGGGCGCATAAGCTGATTAACTTCCTGCTGCGCCCGGACGTGGCGAAACAGGTTGCCGAGACGATTGGCTACCCCACGCCAAACCTCGCCGCACGCAAGCTGCTGAAGCCTGAAGTGGCTAACGATAAATCGCTCTATCCGGATGCCGAAACCATCAGCAAAGGTGAATGGCAGAACGATGTCGGTGACGCCAGCCGCCTCTACGAAGAGTATTACCAGAAATTAAAAGCGGGCCGATAAACGGTATCGCGTTCTTCCTCACGCCGTACGTGCGGCGTGAGGAGGATTAACTGACCGCGTTCTCCCCAGCCCAGATCGTCGCCTTTCTCATCGCCTCAACCACATCCTCATCCGACAGACCCAGCGCCTCACGAACCCGGGTCGCCTCGTCCCACTGCTGCTGTTCATAGTATCGGCACAGGCTCACCATATCGGCTAACCGTCCCTCCTGATGGCACAGGGCATTGCTCACGCTCTGCGGGACCGCAATTTGCTTCATCAACTCGGCCATCGGCTGTTCGAGGAGGGTATCGAGCAGAGAAAACAGGCCGCACATGAAGGCATTTTCAGCCAGCGCCGGTTCGTTCATCGTCCCGGCTATCAGCTCGCAGAACTTGCCGCGCATCATGCTCAGCGGATAAAGCTCGCTGACGGTGTCATTGCCTGCGCTCGCCAGGACCACGACGGCAACAAACCGTCTCAGCTGGTTTTCCCCGAGATATCTGAGGACTTCACTCAGGGTTAACTTGCTGAAATTACAGGCACCGATATGTTTAAAGGCGGTGTGCTTCATGTAGCGCATGATTTTCCAGGACAGCGTGAGATCGGTTTTAATCAACGACTCGACGATCCGAAAATCAGGCTTATTGCGCCCAACCTCCATTTGCAGCCGAAAAATTGCCAGCTGATTTTGCGATAGCCGTTTATATTTAATGACCTCCGGACGGCAGAAAAAATAGCCCTGAAACAGCGAGAATCCCTCTTCCCTGTATTGGCTGAATTCCTCTTTAGTCTCAATTTTTTCAGCGAGATATTTAATATGCCCGGTTAAATGTTTACGCTCTTTCAGATACTGTTTAATTTGCGCTAAGGTATAATTTCTGACGTCAAATTTCAGTATTGAAATATAGGGTAAAAAAGCATCCCATTCTGGAGCAAGGGTGAAATCATCAAGCGCAAACTGATACCCATCCGCACTCATCTCCCTGACGGCCTGCAACAGCTCCGCTCCCGGCACAGCATCTTCCAGGATCTCAATGACCACGCTCTCTTTATCCAGCGCTTCTCCACTGCGGTCTATGACCATCCGCGAAGGGAAATTAATAAACGACGTATGTGCCCCGGCGATGCGCTGGGACGGCACGCATAAAAACTGATCTGATATCATCCTGGAGGTGGCATATTCCGCCGACACATCCGGAAAACGGTTTGTCATCCCATCTCTGAAGAGCAGTTCATAGGCCACCGTCTTCATCTCAGGGTTAAAAATGGGTTGTCGCGCAATAAATCCGTACATATCCCATCCTCCTCTACAACTTTATATTTATTAGCATCCTCTTTCTACACGACGATAACGAGCTTTATCGAGCACTATTTTGATTGAATGCACAAAATAAAAGCATCCACACTAATTAACTGGATTTACAAATAAAAATTTAAATTAAATATCCCTGGCGCTCTACAGAAAGAGGAGAAAATATCCGATAAGGAATATGTGCCTGCCCGACATGCACGATATTACGGGAGATGAGAATGAAAGACGCCGTGGTCCAAAGAAAAAAAATAAGAGTCAAGACGTTGATGCTATTGTCCATTTTCCTCACCGTAACGGTGGGCTTTACGGCAACGATCGGGTTTATGATGTGGCAGTGGATGGCACAGCAGGAGGTTCTGGCCAAAAAGCATATCCGCCAGATTGCCGAGGTGCAAGCGTTGCAGGTCAGTAAACAGCTGGATTCTGCCCTGACTGCCGCCCGGGATATGGGCAACAGCGCCCTGGCGCTGCGCGAGGCGGGCGTAACCGATCGCCAGAGCCTGAACCAGCTGCTCATCCACTACCTTTCGGCTCACCCGCAGTTTCTCTCCATGTCGATGGCCTTTGAGCCTAACGCGTTCGACGATAAAGATGCCGTCTGGGCCGGTCAAAGCGGTGAAGACCCTTCCGGGCGCTACGCCCGCTACGTTGACCGGGACGCCACCGGCAAACCGGCATTACACCTGCTGACGGATATCGAAACGCCCGGCAGCGGCGATTATTATCTGCTGCCGAAACAACGCCATAAAGATGTGATCATCGAGCCCTATATCTATCCCTACAACGGCGTGGACGTGATGCTCACCTCGATTGCCGCCCCCATCATGCGTAACGGTCAGTTTCTGGGCTCGGTCACCTCTGACTTCTCCCTTGCCACGCTGCAGTCGACGATCGGCGCGATTAAACCGTGGAACGGCACGGGCTATGCCCTGCTCCTCTCCGCAGGTAATAACGTGGTCTCCAGCCCGGACAAACGCGCGGCGGGCAAGCCTTACGCCGGTCAGATTGCCGGTCATGACGTCACCCGGGTAAACGATCCGCTGCTGAAGGAGGACGTGTTCATCACCTGGCAGGACATCGCCGTCGGTAATAGCCAGACGCCGTGGAAACTCGCCATTATCACGCCGGTCAGCGAAGTGATGGCCGAAGCGCGTGCATTTTTACTGAAAGCCATCATCATGATGGTGTTAAGCATCGTGGCGGTTAGCCTGGTCATGGCACAGATCTTCACCCGCAAAGTTGACCGTCCGGTTGGGGGCGAACCTTCGGAGGCCGCCGGAATCGCCCTGGCCGTCGCCCGGGGAGACCTGAACAACACCATCCCGGTGCGTTCCGGAGATACCCGCAGCATTTTTTATGCCCTGCACACCATGCAGATGCAGCTCAAGCGCATCGTCGACAATATCAGCGAAGCCAGCCACTCCGTGCACGGCGGCACCAGCGAAATTTCGGCGGGCAACCTGGACCTCGCCTCGCGAACCGAGGAACAGGCGGCTGCGATTGTTGAAACGGCAGCCAGCATGGAAGAGATTTCGGTCACGGTGAAGAATAACGCCGACAACGCCCACAAGGCGACCACGCTGACCGATCGCGCCGCGAGCCTCGCCGGGCATGGCGAAACGCTGGTGAACGACGTGGTCGTGGTGATTGGGGAGATTGATGAGAGCGCGCGTAAGATCGGCGAGATTAACAGCATTGTCGATGGCATCGCCTTCCAGACCAATATCCTGGCGCTGAATGCTGCCGTTGAAGCGGCACGGGCTGGCGAACAGGGGCGCGGCTTCGCGGTCGTCGCAGGGGAAGTGCGCAATCTTGCCCAGCGAAGCGCTAACGCGGCAAAAGAGATCTCTCAGCTGATTGCCGAGTCCTCAGGGCGCGTCAGCAAAGGCGTTGAGCTGGTCAATGAAACCGGCGTGATGATGAAACAGGTGATTGAAGCGGTATCGCATGTGCATCTGGTCATCAACGATATCGTTCAGGCGCTGGACGAGCAAAATCGCGGGATTAGCCAGGTCAGCACCGCCGTTAACCAGATGGACAGCACGACCCAGCAGAACGCCTCGCTGGTTCAGCAGATCTCTGCGGCGGCGCTCTCGCTGGATGAGCAGGCTAAATCGCTCGAGAAGACGCTGGCGTTCTTCCACTCATAAATAAAAAGGCACCCGTCCAGCGGGTGCCTTTTCACGCGATTGCCGTTACAGCCCTTTCAGCAGCTTGTCGACAAACTCCGGGACGACCGTGCTTGCCAGACCGTAGTGTTTCTCTTCAAACTCGCTGCCCACCTGGCTTGGCTCAAGATTGAGTTCTACCGTATGCGCACCGTGCAGGCGCGCTTCGTGGACAAACCCCGCCGCCGGATAAACATGACCGGATGTGCCGATGGCGATAAACACGTCGGCCATCGCCAGCGCGCTGTAGATATCATCCATTCCCAGCGGCATTTCGCCGAACCAGACCACGTGCGGACGCAGGCGCGACGGGAACTGGCAGCAGTGGCACTTATCCTCTGGCAGCACGTCCTCTTGCCAGTCCAGCACCTGACCGCTCCAGGCGCAGCGAACCTTGAGCAGCTCGCCGTGCATGTGGATGATGTTCTTGTTACCGGCCCGCTCGTGCAGGTTATCGATATTCTGCGTCACCAGCAGAAAACTATCGCCGAGCGCCTCTTCGAGCTTCGCCAGCGCCAGATGCGCCGCATTCGGCGCGACGTCAGGCTGCTGAAGCTGACGACGGCGGGCGTTGTAAAACGCCTGGACGAGATCCGGATCGCGGGCAAAGCCTTCCGGCGTGGCTACATCCTCCACGCGGTGCTCTTCCCACAGCCCGTCCGCCGCGCGGAAGGTTCGAATTCCTGACTCGGCGGAGATCCCCGCCCCGGTCAGCACCACCACTCTGGGTTTATCCATCGCTTCTGGCATTATTCTGTCTCTGAAAAAAATCCGCTGGCGCAAGCGCTCACGCAAGCGGCGTTTGTTTTTGCGAAAACGGCTGAGTCGACCCTGGCGACGCGACAGCATAGAAACCTCGTAAACTAATCGGTGAGATGAAGGAATGCGGCTCCGCGCATGCCTCCTGCGTCCCCGTGTCGCGCGCGTTCAATACGCGGCACGCGGGCAACCGGCAATAAATGTCGGGGCAAACGCCCGGACAACCGTTCCGTAATCGCGGTAAAGTTTGAAAGCCCTCCCCCGATCACCAGCAGATCCGGGTCGACGATGGTGAGAATATTTCCCAGACACACCGCCAGCAGATCCAGATAGCGCTCGACGTGCTCACGCGCCTGCGCATCCCCTTGCTCCCACAGGGTAATGATTTGAGGGGCCTCAAGTTTCTGATGATAGAAGTGTTCGTAAAGCCATGCAAACCCGCGACCGGAGAGGTAGTTCTCAATACAGCCGTGCTGGCCGCAGCCGCAGCGGGTCAGCGGGAAATCGCGCCCCACGACTTCCGGGGCATCCACCGGGAGACGGATATGACCAAATTCGCCGGTGATGTAGCTTCGCCCGGTGATCGGCTTACCGTTGATCACAATCCCCCCGCCGACTCCGGTACCGAGGATCAACCCCATCACCAGCGGATACTGACGGAACTCTTCGTCCCAGGCTTCGGAGAGCGCAAAGCAGTTAGCATCATTGTCTAAACGCACGTCGCGTTCAAGGAGAGCAGAGAGATCGGCGCGGAGCGGTTTACCGCTGGCGGCAGGCACGTTGGCGGCATACAGCGTGCCGTCGTCGGTTTCGGGCATACCCGGAATGCCGATGCCGACGCTGCCTTTCACGCCAAAGCGTTCATCGGCCTGCGCCACCAGCGCGGCAATCGCGGTTAAAAATTCGTCGTAGCTTTCGCGCGGCGTGGGAACGCGGGTTTCCCACTGCAGCCTGAGGTCTTTATCAAACACGCCGAGCGCAATCTTGGTGCCGCCAATATCAAATCCGTAATACATAACGCATTCCTCTTTTAACCTGGCGGCCCGAAAGCCGCTAGATCATGACGTAATTACTGGCCACTTAATACCCTCGCCGGATCAATTCGGCTTGCGCGACGCGCCGGATACCAGCTTGCCAGCAGACTCAGTAAAAGTGCTGTAACCAGCACATAAAAAACGTCCAGCCAGTGCAGTTCAGACGGCAGGAAGTCAATAAAGTAGATATCACCCGACAGGAACTGGTGGCCGATAAGCTTTTCGATCCCGTTGATAATCGGCGTCAGCTGCAGGGAAACCACCACGCCAATCACCACGCCGCACAGGCTACCGAACAGCCCCGCCAGCAAACCGTACCAGACGAAGATGGCGCGAATAAGACCATCTTTCGCCCCCAGCGTACGCAGCACGGCGATGTCGCCGCTCTTGTCCTTGACCGCCATAACCAGCGTCGAGACGATATTAAAGCACGCGACACCAATCACCAGCACCATCGCCAGATACATAATGGCGCGGATCATCTGGATATCACGGTACATATAGCCGTAAGTGCCGATCCAGCTTTTGATGTAGACATAGTTATTGGTCACGCTGCCCGCGTCGCGAACCAGTTTGTTGGCGTTAAAGACGTCGTTCACCTTAATGGCAATGCCCGTCACGCTGTCAGCCATGTCGAGATACTGGCGCGCATCCTCCATCGGCACCATCGCAAAGCTATGGTCAAGCTGACCGCTCAGCTGAAGAATACCGGTGACGTGCAGGCGCACGCGCTTAGGCTGCTGCAGTTTGTGGTCGGCGCTGGCGTTCGGGATCATGATCGACACCCAGTCGCCCTGCTTCACCTTCAGGGCATCGGCCACGCCTTTACCCATGATGATCTGCTGCTCGCCGGCCTTAAAGTTGGCCCACGCGCCGTTCTGCACATAGTTTGGCAGCGCGCTGAGACGCGCTTCCTGGGCGGGGTTAACCCCCTTTACCTGAATCGCGCGCAGGTTTACCCCGCTCTCCACCAGCCCGGTAAAGTTAATGTAGGGCGCGGCGGCGGCAATGCCCGGCACCTTTTCGACTTTGGCGAGCGCATCGCTCCAGTTCGTCCACGGCTGGTTAACCGGCTCGATCTCCCCGTGCGGCACTACCGCCAGAATGCGGTTATTCAGCTCGCGCTCAAAGCCGTTCATGGCGCTCAAGCCCACAATCAGCACCGCCACACCGAGCGCAATACCGATGGTCGAGATGACGGAGATCAGCGACACCATGCCGCCGCGACGGCGGCCGCGGCTAAAACGTAAACCGATGAGTAACGATAACGGTGACGCCATTACTCTGCTCCCATCAGGGTCAGTTCCGCGTTCAGATGGCCGTCGCGCATCTCAAGCTGACGCCCCATGCGTTTTGCCAGCTGCAGATCGTGGGTTACGACCAGAAACGCGGTGCCCTGCGAGGCGTTCAGCTCGCCCAGAAGCTGGAAAATACTGTCCGCATTGCGGGCATCCAGGTTACCGGTAGGCTCATCCGCCAGCACCAGACGCGGGTTGTTGACCAGCGCACGGGCAATCGCCACGCGCTGGCGCTCGCCGCCGGAAAGCTCAGAGGGACGATGGTTACCGCGATGGCCCAGCCCTACCGCTTTCAGCATGTCGCTGGCGCGGGCGTTAATTTCTGCCGGTTTCTTTTTGCCAATCAGCAGCGGCATCGCCACGTTTTCCAGCGCCGTGAAATCCGGCAGCAGGTGGTGGAACTGGTAGATAAAGCCCAGCTCGCGGTTGCGCAGCTCGGCCTTCGCCGCGGAGGACATTTTGCTCATCGGCTGGCCGGAGAAAATCACGTCGCCGTTAGTTGGCGTATCCAGCCCGCCCAGCAGATGCAGCAGCGTGCTTTTACCCGAGCCGGAGCTGCCGACAATCGCCATCATCTCGCCTTCGCCCACGCTGAAGCTCACATTGTGCAGCACGTCGGTTTGCACAGTGCCTTCCTGATAGCGTTTGGACAGGTTGTCGCATTGCAACAGGATCTTATTCATAACGTAAAGCCTCAGCGGGTTGAGTGGCGGCAGCGCGCCAGGAAGGATAAAGCGTAGAAAGCAGCGCAATGGCCATCGCGGCCAGCGCAATACCGACCACCTGCAGCGGCTCGATAGCCACCGGCAGCGCCGCGCCGTCGAGCAGGGCGCCGATGATCGGCATTAAGTTATTAAGCTGGCTGGCAAGCAAGGCCCCCAGCACGGCGCCGAGCAGCGCGCCGATGATGCCTGCGCTGGCTCCCTGCACCATAAACACCGCCATAATCTGGCGCGGCGTGAGCCCCTGGGTTTGCAGAATGGCGACTTCGCCCTGCTTCTCCATCACCATCAGGCCCAGCGAGGTAATGATGTTAAATGCGGCCACGGCCACGATCAGGCTCAGCAGCAGCCCCATCATGTTTTTTTCCATCCGCACGGCCTGGAACAGTTCGCCTTTACGCTCGCGCCAGTCCTGCCATTTGGTGCCGTCCGGCAGTTTTTGCTGGCTGAGGGTATCGACCTTCAGCGGCGCATCGAGCCACAGGCGCCAGCCGGTGATGTTCCCTGCCGGGTAGCGCATCAGGCGTGAAGCGTCCTGAATGTTAACCAGCATCTGGTAACCATCGACTTCGCTATTGGCTGCAAAGGTACCAATCACGTTAAACAGGCGCTGGCTTGGCAGGCGCCCCATCGGCGTAAACTGGCTGGCAGAAGGCACCATCACGCGCAGCTGATCGCCACGGTTGACGCCAAGCTGTCCGGCAAGCTGTTCACCCAGAATCACGTTGTATTTCCCGGCTTCCAGATCGGTCTGCTTCACATTAACCAGATACGGCGTCAGCGGATCGTTTTGCGCCGGGTCAATACCCAGCATCACGCCGACCGCCACGCTGCGGGCGCTTTGCAGCACCACGTCGCCGGTCGTCAACGGCGCTACTTGCGTGACGCCCTGTAACTTCGCCGCGCTTTCCGGCAGCTGTTGCGGGTTAACCGAACCGTTGGATGATGAGAGAACGGCCTGCGGCATCAGCCCCAGGATATTGTTTTGCAGCTCGCGCTCAAAGCCATTCATGACGGAAAGTACCGTCACCAGTGCCATCACGCCAAGCGTAATGCCAATAGTCGAAAGCCAGGAGACAAAGCGACCGAAGCGGTCCGCGGCGCGCCCACGCATGTAACGTAAGCCTATGAAGAGTGCGACAGGTTGATACATGAAATCCGTCTGTTTGCTGATAGCAGACCCACGAGTATATAAGCGAATCCGTTAAGCGTAAATGACTGAAACAGTAAGCTTTGGTAATCATTCTTCCGAAAAATTCAGATAAATCAGGGTGCTATTGTCTGAATACTCGCCTCGCAATCTCCACCTTTTCCGAAAAACCGCCGGATACAGACTGTTACCCATTACATCCCGGCTTCGTTTTACAACAATTGCTCGTTCGTTTATGGCAATAAGGTAGTGGCGAACAATGAAGCAAAAAGCATTATGGATTAACCAGATAAAAGGGCTGTGTATCTGCCTGGTGGTTATCTATCATTCGGTTATCACGTTTTATCCGCATCTGATCGGGCTGCAGCACCCGCTCTCCGGCCTTCTCGCCAAATGTTGGGTCTATTTTAACCTCTATCTCGCACCGTTTCGTATGCCGGTCTTCTTCTTTATCTCCGGCTATCTGATCCGTCGTTATATTGACGAAGTGGACTGGCGAACCAGTCTCGATAAACGGATCTGGAGTATTGTCTGGGTCCTGGCGCTGTGGGGCGTCCTGCAATGGCAGGCGTTGACCCACCTGAACGCCTGGCTGGCGCCCGAGCGTGAGCTTGCCACCGCGTCGAACGCGGCCTACGCCGACTCGCTCTCAGGATTTGTACGGGGTATGCTCACCGCCAGCACCAGCCTGTGGTATCTGTATGCCCTGGTGGTCTACTTCACGCTGTGTAAACTGCTGAGCCGCTGGAAGCTGCCGGTTCTGGGACTGCTGGCGCTGGCGAGCATCGCGATTAACTTCATGCCGCTGCCGTGGTGGGGGATGAACAGCGTGGTCCGCAACATGATCTACTACAGCCTCGGGGCGTGGTATGGCGCAGCGCTGATGACGTGGATGAAAAGCGTCAACCTGCGCCGCATCTGGCTGGCAACCGGCGCTTTCGCCGCCGTCTCCGTGGTGCTGTGGTTTGCTAACGTTCCGCTGCTCCTCTCATTGCTGTCGATTGTGTTGATCATGAAGCTGTTCTACAGCCTTGAGCAGCGCTACGCCGTTAACCCGAACAATCTGCTGAACGTGATTGGCTCCAATACCATTGCGATTTATACCACCCACCGCATCCTGATTGAGGCCTTTAGCCTGTTCCTGATTGGCGAAATGAATGCCGCCTCGTGGCCGGTCTGGGCAGAGCTCACCCTGGTGCTGGTCTACCCGTTTGCCAGCCTGCTTATCTGTACCCTTGCCGGGCTCGGAGTGCGTAAAATCTCCACCGCGCTGTTTGGGGACGTTTTCTTCTCTCCTCCGTCTACGCTAACCCTGTCACCTTCAACGCGTTAATGCCCTCTCCCCCCCCGTTTCGGGGGCGTTTAGCCCCGCCGTGCGGTTACGATTTGCTTATGTAAAACGATCGAGGATAATAAAGACATTGCGTATCAGTGATATGCCCCAATACTGTTGGTATATCCATAAGAGACTCTGACATAGCCATGCCTGAACACTATCGTTATTCCTTGCCTGTCAAAGCGGGCGACCAGCGCCAGCTGGGTGAACTCACGGGCGCGGCGTGCGCCACGCTGGTGGCGGAAATCGCCGAGCGTCATCCAGGCCCGGTGATTCTGGTTGCCCCGGATATGCAAAACGCCCTGCGCCTGCACGACGAAATTCGCCAGTTCACCGATAGCCTGGTATTCAGCCTGGCCGACTGGGAGACGCTGCCGTATGACAGCTTCTCTCCGCATCAGGAGATCATCTCCTCGCGCCTGTCGACGCTCTATCAGCTGCCGACCATGCAGCGCGGCGTGCTGATTGTGCCGGTGAACACCCTGATGCAGCGCGTCTGTCCGCACAGCTATCTGCACGGTCACGCGCTGGTGATGAAAAAGGGCCAGCGTCTGTCCCGTGATGCCCTGCGCGCGCAGCTTGACGGTGCCGGCTATCGCCACGTCGACCAGGTGATGGAGCACGGGGAATACGCGACCCGCGGCGCGCTGCTTGACCTTTACCCGATGGGCAGCGACCAGCCGTATCGTCTGGATTTCTTTGATGATGAAATCGACAGCCTGCGCGTATTCGACGCCGACACGCAGCGCACGCTGGAGGAAGTCGAGTCGATCAATTTACTGCCCGCGCATGAGTTCCCCACGGACAAAACCGCTATCGAGCTGTTCCGCAGCCAGTGGCGCGATAAGTTCGAGGTGAAGCGCGACGCGGAACATATTTATCAGCAGGTCAGTAAAGGCACGCTTCCAGCCGGGATCGAATACTGGCAGCCGCTGTTCTTCAACGAGCCGCTGCCTGCCCTGTTCAGCTACTTCCCGGCGAACACGCTGATTGTCAACACCGGGGATATCGACGCCAGCGCCAGCCGCTTTGAAAGCGAAACCCGCGCCCGCTTTGAAAACCGTGGCGTTGACCCGATGCGTCCGCTGCTGCCACCGGAAGCGCTGTGGCTGCGCACCGACGAGCTGAACGCCGAGCTGAAGCGCTGGCCGCGCATGCAGCTGAAAACCGATTCGCTTGCCGACAAGGCCGCTAACACCAACCTCGCCTTCCGGACGCTGCCGGACCTGGCCGTTCAGGCGCAGCAGAAATCCCCGCTGGATAATCTGCGCAAGTTCCTGGAGTCCTTTACTGGCCCGGTGGTGTTCTCCGTTGAGAGTGAAGGCCGCCGTGAAGCTTTAGGTGAACTGCTGGGACGCATTAAGGTGGCGCCGAAGCGCATCCTGCGTCTGAGCGAAGCGACCGGAAACGGTCGTTACCTGATGATTGGTGCCGCCGAGCACGGGTTCATCGACACGCTCAACAACCTGGCGCTGATTTGCGAAAGCGACCTGCTGGGCGAGCGCGTCGCGCGCCGCCGTCAGGACAGCCGTCGGACCATCAACCCGGATACGCTGATCCGTAACCTGGCCGAGCTGCATCCTGGCCAGCCGATTGTTCACCTGGAACACGGCGTTGGGCGCTATCAGGGGATGACCACGCTGGAAGCGGGCGGCATCAAAGGTGAATACCTGATGCTCACCTACGCCAACGACGCCAAACTGTATGTCCCGGTCTCCTCCCTGCATCTGATCAGCCGCTACGCGGGCGGCGCCGAAGAGAATGCGCCGCTGCACAAGCTGGGCGGCGATGCCTGGGCGCGCGCGCGCCAGAAGGCGGCGGAAAAAGTGCGCGACGTGGCGGCCGAGCTGCTGGATATCTACGCCCAGCGCGCGGCCAAACAGGGCTTCGCCTTTAAGCACGATAAAGAACAGTACCAGCTG
The DNA here is from genome assembly GCF_019443845.1 of Enterobacter sp. DNB-S2. Taxonomy (NCBI): domain Bacteria; kingdom Pseudomonadati; phylum Pseudomonadota; class Gammaproteobacteria; order Enterobacterales; family Enterobacteriaceae; genus Enterobacter; species Enterobacter sp. DNB-S2. The sequence continues at coordinate 2,443,391 of NZ_CP050520.1, read as the reverse complement.
TTCTGCGACAGCTTCCCGTTTGAAACCACGCCGGATCAGGCCCAGGCCATCAACGCCGTGCTGAGCGACATGTGCCAGCCGCTGGCCATGGACCGCTTAGTCTGCGGCGACGTCGGCTTCGGCAAAACCGAAGTGGCGATGCGCGCCGCCTTCCTTGCGGTGGAAAACAACAAGCAGGTGGCGGTGCTGGTGCCGACCACCCTGCTCGCTCAGCAGCACTTCGATAACTTCCGCGACCGTTTCGCCAACTGGCCGGTACGTATCGAGATGCTCTCGCGTTTTCGCAGCACTAAAGAGCAGACGCAGATCCTCGAACAGGCCAGCGAAGGTAAAATCGATATTCTGATAGGCACCCACAAGCTGCTGCAAAGCGACGTGAAGTGGAAAGATCTGGGGCTGCTGATCGTCGACGAAGAGCACCGCTTCGGGGTGCGTCATAAAGAGCGAATCAAAGCGATGCGCGCCGACGTCGATATCCTCACCCTGACCGCAACGCCAATCCCGCGAACCCTGAACATGGCGATGAGCGGCATGCGCGATCTGTCGATTATCGCCACGCCGCCGGCGCGCCGTCTGGCGGTGAAAACCTTTGTTCGCGAGTACGATAATCTGGTGGTGCGTGAGGCCATTCTGCGTGAGGTGCTGCGCGGAGGTCAGGTCTACTATCTCTACAACGACGTGGAAAACATCCAGAAAGCCGCGGACAGGCTGGCGGAGCTGGTGCCGGAAGCGCGCATAGCTATCGGTCACGGGCAGATGCGCGAGCGCGAGCTGGAACGGGTAATGAACGACTTCCACCACCAGCGCTTTAACGTGCTGGTGTGCACCACCATCATTGAGACCGGGATCGACATTCCGACGGCAAACACCATCATCATTGAGCGTGCAGATCACTTTGGCCTGGCGCAGCTTCACCAGCTGCGCGGCCGCGTCGGGCGTTCGCACCATCAGGCCTACGCCTGGCTGCTGACGCCGCATCCGAAAGCGATGACCACCGACGCGCAAAAGCGTCTGGAAGCCATCGCCTCGCTGGAAGACCTGGGCGCTGGCTTTGCGCTGGCGACGCACGATCTCGAGATCCGCGGTGCCGGCGAGCTGCTGGGTGAAGACCAGAGCGGCTCCATGGAAACCATCGGCTTCTCGCTCTATATGGAGCTGCTGGAAAACGCGGTTGATGCCCTGAAGGCCGGACGCGAGCCGTCGCTGGAAGATCTCACCAGCCAGCAGACCGAGGTCGAGCTGCGTATGCCTTCCCTGCTGCCGGACGATTTTATTCCGGACGTGAATACCCGACTGTCGTTCTACAAGCGCATCGCCAGCGCGAAGAAGGAGAACGAGCTGGAAGAGATCAAGGTGGAGCTGATTGACCGCTTTGGTCTGCTGCCCGATCCGGCGAGAAATTTGCTGGATATCGCGAGGCTGCGCCAGCAGGCGCAAAAGTTGGGGATCCGCAAGCTTGAAGGCAATGAAAAAGGCGGCGTGATTGAATTCGCCGAGAAGAATCACGTCAACCCGATGTGGCTAATCGGCCTGCTGCAAAAACAGCCGCAGCATTTCCGTCTGGATGGTCCAACCCGTCTGAAATTTACCCAGGAGCTGACGGAGCGCAAAACCCGTATGGACTGGGTGCGTAACTTTATGCGCCAGCTGGAAGAGAACGCGATCGCATAACCTCCCTTCCCCCTGTTAGCTGAGGAGTTTCCTTGCAGGCCGGGCGAAGCGCAGGGATGCGCCGAGAGGGCGGGCTTTACATGGACGTTGTCTCCGCCCGTCCCCGATAAGCCGGAAGGAATAAGCCGAGGGCACCGCGAAGCGGCGATTTACCGCCGGGAGCCCGGGTCGCCAGGGTGGTGGCGATTGAGCCACCCTGGCACGTTCACCGGTTATGTCGTTAAAGAGTAGCAAGGAACATGAAGTGAACGGAATGACCACCAGAGCCGTATGTTCCCCCTCACCCCAACCCTCTCCCTCAAGGGAGAGAGGGTCGTCCGTTCAGGCATTATTTTATGGGGATCCCTTCCCCCTGTTAGCCCGGCGCTACGGGGGACAATTTACAAACTCTTTGCACTTCACCCGATCTTCCCGACACACCCATTCGCCATAATTATGTTTAACGTCTTATAAAACAATAACCTTATCATTTGCATGGATTATGGTGATGATGACCTCTTCGCGTTTTACTCGCTGGATGACCCTGTTGGCGCTGGCAGCCACCGTCGCGGTGGCGCTTCCCGCCCGGGCAAACACCTGGCCCCTTCCCCCTCCCGGCAGCAAGGTGGTGGGGGAAAACCGCTTTCATGTGGTTGAAAACAATGGTGGTTCACTGGAAGCGATTGCCAAAAAATATAACGTCGGTTTTCTGGCCCTGCTGCAGGCGAACCCCGGCGTCGACCCGTATGTCCCGCGCGCGGGCAGCGTACTGACCATCCCGTTACAGACTATCCTGCCGGATGCCCCGCGCGAGGGGATGGTGATAAACCTGGCCGAGCTGCGTCTGTACTATTACCCGCCGGGTAAAAATGAAGTCACCGTCTACCCTATCGGTATTGGTCAGCTGGGCGGCGACACGCTGACGCCGACGATGGTCACCACCGTCTCGGATAAACGCGCGAATCCAACCTGGACCCCAACGGCGAACATTCGTGCCCGCTATAAGGCCCAGGGGATCGATCTTCCTGCCGTGGTGCCGGCTGGTCCGGATAACCCGATGGGGCACCACGCGATACGCCTCGCGGCATACGGAGGCGTCTACCTGCTGCACGGAACGAATGCGGACTTTGGCATCGGCATGCGCGTCAGCTCCGGCTGTATTCGTCTGCGCGATGACGATATCAAAACGCTGTTTAACGTCGTTACGCCGGGAACCAAAGTGAATATTATCAATACGCCGATTAAAGTTTCAGAGGAGCCCGGCGGCGTGCGGCTGGTTGAGATCCATCAGCCGTTATCGAAAAATATCGGCGACGATCCGCAGACGCTGCCCATCAACCTGAATGCCGCGATGGTAAGCTTCAAAACGAATGCGAATACCAACAGCGTGGTGATGGAGCGTGCGATGGAAGCCCGGTCAGGCATGCCGACCGATGTCACCCGGCATCACGATGTCGTCCCGCAGTCGATGTAAATCGGAAATAAAAAAACGCCCTGCTCAGCAGGGCGTTTTTTATTGCAGCGGCATAAATGAGGGTTTATGCCCGGCTTATTTGTAGATGACCGCAGTGCCGTGCAGAGTGTTAGGACCGGTCACTGAGGTGATGCGGTAAGATTTTGCACCCATCTCTTGCGCTTTTTGCGCCAGCTGATCTTCCAGGGAACCCAGGTTAGTACCTGCAGACGCAGAGATTGTCCCGACTTTATGCTGGTCGGCAGGGGTGGATTGCACCTGTACAGCAGCAAAGCTTGCGAAAGAGAGTGAACTCAGGACAGCGGCAGCGATGAGAGTTTTTACGTTTTTCATGATGTTTACCTTTAGCAGATGAATTTGGAGGTCGTTAATCATTTAGTTAACGATCGATAGGTAAATCATAAATGTGATCCATGTCACGCGTCAACATAATTTTATAACGAGCGTTAACTTAATTTTAAAATTGTTATTTTTCATACATATATGATTAATTTATTTTTAAGCATTCTGCACTGGTGGTGGGTTGCTTTTATTTTTATAATGGTCATTCACCAAACCAACAGAGGACCAACGGCAAATGACAACCGATGTCACGAGTTGTGCGAAGAAAAGCCGTGGCCGACCAAAAGTGTTTGACAGGGATGCAGCGCTTGATAAGGCCATGACTCTCTTCTGGCAACATGGGTATGAAGCAACCTCGCTTTCCGATCTGGTAGAAGCCACCGGAGCCAAAGCGCCGACGCTGTATGCCGAATTTACCAATAAAGAGGGGCTGTTCAGGGCGGTGCTGGACAGATACATTTCGCGCTTTGCGGCGAAACACGAAGCCCAGCTGTTCTGCGAAGAGAAAAGCGTTGAACAGGCGCTCCGGGACTATTTCACCGCCGTCGCGACCTGCTTTACCAGTAAAGAGACGCCTGCGGGCTGCTTTATGATTAACACCTCTGCCACCCTGGCGGCGTCCTCTAAAGAGATTGCCAATACGGTGAAATCACGGCATGCCATGCAGGAGGAGACCCTCAGCGCATTTCTGGCTCAGCGCCAGCAGCGCGGTGAAATCCCCGCGCAATGCAACCCTCAGCTGCTGGCACAATACCTGAGCTGTATTTTGCAGGGGATGTCGATCAGCGCCCGTGAAGGGGCCACGCTGGAAAAACTGCAGCATATTAGCGAAACCACGCTGCGGCTGTGGCCTGAGCTACTGAAAATCTGAAGCAAAAAAAAAGCTCCTCAGCCTGAGCGCATGAGGAGCTAAATTCAGAGAACATCTTTTTTACACTTTGTTATTCAGAACCAGCTGGCCGTTTCCATCCAGTGGAATTTGCGTGCCCGGGTCTTTATCCATGCGGATTTTGCCCTGCTGATCGCCAATTTTGTACGTCACGTCATAGCCCAGCATTTTTTCCGACTTGTCATAGACGGTTTTGCAGCGTTGCTGAGTCGTGGTGTAGGTATCATTATCCTGCATCGCGCCCTGCACCTGGTTACCGGCATAGCCGCCACCCAGCGCGCCGACCACGGTCGCCACGTCTTTACCCCGGCCGCCGCCAAACTGGTGACCAATAACGCCACCCGCTACTGCACCCAGAACAGAACCGGCAATGCGGTTTTCATCCTGCACCGGACGACGGTGCGTCACTGAGACGTTACGGCACTCCTGACGAGGCGTTTTTACGGTTTCTTTAATCGGTGTAGCAGAAACCACCTGTGCATACTGCGGGCCGCGATCTAATACGTTGAGACTGGCAACGGCAGCCACACCTAACGCAGCCGCGACGCCAATCCCTATACCCGCCAACATTGATTTATTCACGGGACTTCCTCCTTTGTTGCTATTGGTAACAATTTTGCAATGGCGGCACGGCTTCGCCAATAAGATAAAGGATCAAAAAAGGGGGCGTGGAGAGGAGATATATTGTATTTAGGAGAACTCTTAAGCAGTCAAACTGTGATCTACAGCATGAAATGCTAAAAACTCCCTCCGGAGGGCCCGGAGGGAGTGAAAGATTAGTGCAGCTTCAGACGCGGACGGATCACGCGGTTGATTCTGCCCACCAGCATCATCAGCCCGGTTTTGAAGTAGCCGTGCAGCGCAATCTGATGCATGCGGTACAGGGAGATATACACGAAGCGGGCAATGCGCCCTTCTACCATCATTGAGCCGCGCATCAGGTTGCCCATCAGGCTGCCGACGGTAGAGAAGTTTGACAATGACACCAGTGAACCGTGGTCTTTGTAGACATAGGCTTTCATTGGCTTGCCTTTGTACTGCGCCAGAATATTGTGCAGCACCAGGCTTGCCATCTGGTGAGCGGCCTGCGCGCGCGGCGGCACGAATCCACCTTCAGGACGCGCGCAGGAGGCACAGTCACCGATGGCAAAGATTTCAGGATCGCGCGTGGTTTGCAGCGTTGGCTCGGTTACCAGCTGGTTAATGCGGTTGGTTTCCAGACCGCCGATCTCTTTCATAAAGTCAGGCGCTTTGATACCAGCCGCCCAGACCATCAGATCCGCTTTGATATACTCGCCGTCTTTGGTGTGCAGGCCGCCTTCGTCGGCGCTGGTCACCATGGTTTGCGTCAGCACCCGCACGCCCAGCTTGGTGAGCTCATTGTGCGCCGCACCGGAAATACGCGGAGGCAGCGCAGGCAGGATCCGTTCACCGGCTTCAACCAGCGTCACGTTCAGCGCTTCGTTAGTTAGCCCTTTGTAGCCGTAGCTGTGCAGCTGCTTCACCGCATTGTGCAGCTCCGCTGACAGCTCAACGCCCGTCGCGCCGCCGCCGACAATAGCGATATTCACCTTACCGTTCGCACCCATATTGCTGGTGTACTTCAGGAACAGGTTCAGCATTTCCTGATGGAAACGACGCGCCTGGTGCGGGTTATCGAGGAAGATGCAGTGCTCTTTCACGCCCGGCGTGTTGAAGTCGTTGGAGGTACTGCCCAGCGCCATGACCAGCGTGTCGTACGCCAGTTTACGCTCGGGAACCAGCAGCTCCCCTTTTTCATCGCGCAGCTCTGCCAGGGTGATGGTTTTGCTTTCACGGTTGATGTCCACCACCGAGCCCAGCTGGAACTGGAAATGATGGTTGCGCGCGTGCGCCAGATAGCTGAGCGCGTCCACGCCCTCATCCAGAGAACCTGTCGCCACTTCGTGCAGCAGCGGTTTCCACAGGTGGCTGTGGTTACGATCCACCAGCGTAATTTTGGCTTTTTTACCGCGACCCAGCTTCTTGCCCAGCTGTGTAGCCAGCTCCAGCCCGCCAGCACCACCGCCTACAATCACTATCTTTTTCAATGGCGTAGTCAACGTGACCCCCTCAAATTATTAACCAATTGTTAATTAAAAGTTATAAAAATAACCCTTAATTAACAACAGGTTACAGCACTGAAACCATTCAGGTGCATTGAGAATACCACGTCAGGCGCATTGGTCATACCAAAATTGATATGCATCAAGTTTTGATGGCTTAAAAGTAGACAATTCTGGTCAAAAAGAAAGCCCGGCACGCTTTCGCGGCCGGGCTTTGATGCATGCGGGAAATTGATTAACCCAGCGTTTTAAACGCTTTGATACGCTGCAGATGCGGGGAGATGTTTTTGAACTTGTGGGTCTGTTCTTCGTCCCAGACGATCTCATAGTAATGATGCAGGAGCTCTGCTGCCCGATGGCTGTTGAGCGCTTCATCATTACGGGAAAGGATCACCAGGCAGCGGTCGCGGTTTTTCTCACGGAAGTTGCTCACGCACTTGGTCGCAATATCGACATACTCTTCCGGACGGTCAATTTTGCCTTCCATGTTCTCGTTCGGGAACAGGTTAGGATTGAACACCACCTGGCGAATGTCGCACAGGAAGCCAATCCGCTCCGCCCAGTAGCCGCCCAGCCCTACGCCGCAAATCAACGGGCGATCGTCGACGTTGAGCTGCAACATCTTGTCCACCTCTTTGAGCAGATGCTGCATATCATGCTTCGGATGGCGCGTGCTGTAGCTGATCAACCGTACATCCGGATCGATAAACTGCAGCTGCAGCACCTTCTCATGATTACCAGGACTGTTTGAGTCAAAACCGTGTAAATAGATGATCATCGTCTTCTCACCACGCTACGCCTTCCGGGAGGGTTTACAGGCTGGCTTTATGTGCCTGCCAGCGCTCATTCAGGTCTTCAAGCCGGGCGTTGACCGTCTTCCAGCGCGCCGAATCCATCAGCTCCTGACGGCTAAATGAACCTTTATGATACAATTGTGTAACACGCTCTGCATTGATCGGCGACAGGTTATCCAGCACGCTAACGGCACCTTTACGATTATTGCAGACCAAGATCATATCGCAACCTGCATCCAGCGATGCCTGACCGCGTTCAGCGTAGCTGCCCATGATCGCGGCCCCTTCCATCGACAAATCGTCAGAGAAAATCACGCCGTTGAAGCCCAGTTCCTGACGCAGGACGGTTTTCAGCCAGTGCGGAGAGCCGCTGGCAGGACGCGGGTCGACGTCGCTGTAAATCACGTGCGCGGGCATAATGGCATCCAGCTTGTTATCGGTGATAAGCGACTGGAAAACCGACATATCTTTGGCGCGAATTTCCGCTTCCGGGCGCGGATCGCGCGGGGTCTCTTTGTGAGAATCCGCCGTCACCGCCCCGTGACCCGGGAAGTGTTTCCCGGTGGTTTTCATTCCTGCATCGTGCATGCCGTCGATGAACCGGGTTGCCATTGCCAGCGCAATACGCGGGTCTTCATGGTATGAGCGCTCGCCAATGGCAGCGCTGATATGCCCTACATCCAGCACCGGGGCAAAGCTGATGTCGATATCCATGGCAATCATTTCGCTGGCCATCAGCCAGCCGGCCTCCTGCGCCAGTTTTCCACCCTCTTCCGTGCCGAGCAGCGCGGCGAATGACTGGGCTGCCGGGAGACGGGTAAAACCGTCGCGAAAACGCTGCACGCGCCCGCCTTCCTGATCGACGGCCACCACCAGATGGTTACGCGACGCGGCGCGGATCTGACGCACCAGCTCGCGCAGCTGCGCCGGATCGTGATAGTTGCGAGTAAACAGGATCAGGCCACCCACCAGCGGATGCGCCAGAATTTCACGCTCCTCCGCATCCAGCTCAAACCCTTCAACATCCAACATGACTGGACCCACATCCACCTCTCTTATCCTTTCGTTTGTAACTGACGCCAGGCATCGTCCGCCAGCGCAATAAATTGTTTGTCTCTGGACTGCCGATAGCGCATTTCAAACCAGCCAGCCATTAACATAATGACCCAGGGTCGCCAGCGTCTGACCTGACGCCTCAGCGCGTCGGGGTCAATATGCGCTACCCGGGCGTATTCCCTGATGAGCATCTGCCGCGCGGCTTCACTCTCCGTCCAGACGGCCGCCAGCTCCAGCGCCACATCGCCATCTCCGGCATACTCCCAGTCGATAAGCCTGATCCCCGCTGGCGTATGAACAATATTCCCGGCATGAACATCCATATGCAGCGGCGCGAGCCGAATCGGCTGCGGCTCGCCCGTTTTACGCAGCCGCCTGAGATGTGCCAGCCACACTGGAGTACGTCTGTCAGGCAGGGCTTGCTGCCAGTAATGTTCCAGCAGCGGGAATAACGTAATTCGCCATCCCAGACGTGGCTGCCGGTGCAGATGATACAGCACCGCCGCAAGCTCCGGCGTGTCCGGCAGCGCGCTTTTAACTTCACCTTCCAGATAGTCCACGGCCATCCAGCCCTGTCTGAAAAAACGAGGGGCAGGCACGAGATCTGACGGAAGACGTCTCAGGGCACGAAACTGACGACGGAAATGGGAGGCAGGCGCGTCGGGGTCGTGATTTTGCCGCAAGACCAGACGTCGTTCGCCCTGTTCTATAATGCAACTCGCGCCGCCAAGCCCGGAATGGGCCTGCGGCGCGATAAGGCGGTACTGAGGAAAATAGCGCGTCAGAATCTCTTCACGCGTGCCGTCATTGTTGCGTAACCGCACCTTTACCTGACCAGATAATTTCGCCTGTCTGAACCAGCATCAGCTGCATCTGCAGGGCTGGGGTATTCACGTTACCGGTGGCGTTAGAGTAAAGCACATACTGCGCGCCAACGTTACGTGCAATGCCGATCGCCTTGCTGCGGGTACCGAGGCTATCCTGCGGCGACAGGCCCAGCTGCTGTTTGGCGACGGCGAGCTGCTGAGCCGAGACCAGCGTAAACTTGCCGTTGTTAGCCAGAGCATTACGCAGGGTTTCCGTGGCTTCACCCGCGTTCAGCGAACCGTTGGTACGGTTGTTCACGCTGTCGACCAGCAATACGCTGCCCGCCGTCACGCCCTGCGCCTGCAGCATTTTGCCTACCATCGGCTGCATAGCCCCGTTCCAGTCGTAATGGCGCACGCGCGGCGTGGGCTGTGACGTCTGGTCCGGATGTTCAATCGGGCCTGGCTGCGCCGGAATAGACGGTACAGACGGCACGGTTGGCTGCTGCTGCGTTGGCGGTGTCGGCTGTTCAGTACCCGGTTTAGCCTCTTCCACAGGCGCAGGCTGTTCAGTTCGGGTCACACACCCTGCAAGAAACAGAGCGAAAGCTGTCACGAGCGCATAGCGGCTCAAATTTTTAATCAAGGTTCACCCCTCAGAGATAAAGATAAAGTCTCACCTTATGCGCACCCAGATAGTTGGCGCTGCCATAGAGCGTTACCGACGACCTGGCCGGAATGGTGACGCTGCGCGGCGCCTCCAGCGGATGCATTTCAAGACCTCTTACGTCATACCAGAAAAAACGGTAGTGGACCGTCACCGGTTCATGTCTTTCATTAAAGAGCGTAGAGGAGGCAGATGAGTTGATTTCACTGATGGTCAACGCGGGCTGTTGCGCCGTGATGCCCGCGGCAAGCACGGAGGACTCCATGACCAGCGTCTGTTCATCATTCACGGGGATCGCCGGACGCGAGCTGCACCCCACAATCATCATCGCCATTACCAGCGCTGCAATACGCCCTTTCAGCATGTCAAAGACCTTTATGTGCCAGCATCGGCCCCAGAGGACGTCCACCCAGCAGATGCATGTGAATATGATAAACTTCCTGGCCACCATGGCGGTTGCAGTTCATGATCAGACGGTAACCGTCTTCTGCAATCCCTTCCTGTTCAGCGATTCTGGCAGCCACAGTCAGCATACGACCTAACGCCACTTCATGCTCGGTTTTTACGTCGTTTACAGTCGGAATCAGAATATTGGGAATGATAAGGATGTGCGTCGGGGCCTGAGGGGAAATGTCCCGGAAAGCCGTCACCAGTTCATCCTGATAGACGATATCCGACGGGATTTCGCGGCGGATAATTTTACTGAAAATCGTTTCTTCAGCCATGACCTTTTCCTTTTTTGTTTAATCTGGCGCAATGCGTCCGCTGTAAACACACTCCCGGGATCGGTGTGTGACACAATCCAAGAGTATGAGCGAGTTTCTCCTGTCCTTTCAACCTCCTCCCTCGATTTCTTTCCTGAATGTTCATCAGCTGACTGAAGAGTGACCGCTCTCGCGTCTCAGTGGCGTTTTTTAAGACACAAATAAAAAAGGCAGCCATTCGGCTGCCTTAGTCTCCCCAGGTCACAACTTAGTTGCTGCGGATGTACTCATCCATTTCTGTTTTCAGGTTATCGGATTTGGTACCGAAGATTGCCTGTACACCAGAACCTGCAACAACTACGCCCGCTGCGCCCAGTTTTTTCAGACCCGGCTGGTCTACTTTCGCCACGTCGGCAACGCTCACACGCAGACGAGTGATGCACGCGTCCAGGTTAGTGATGTTCTCTTTACCGCCGAACGCTGCGACCAGTGCCGGAGCCATTTCGCTGGTAGCGCCAGCTTTGCTGTCTTCTGTCGCATCTTCACGACCCGGAGTTTTCAGGTCCAGTGCTTTAATCAGCACGCGGAAGATGGTGTAGTAAACAACGGCATAGCACGCACCCACGATTGGGAACAGCCACAGTTTGCTGCTGTTACCGGACAGAACGATGAAGTCGATCAGACCGTGAGAGAAGGACGTACCGTCACGCATACCCAGCAGGATACAGATTGGGAACGCCAGGCCCGCCAGAATCGCGTGGATAACGTACAGGATCGGCGCAACGAACATGAAGGAGAACTCGATCGGCTCGGTGATACCGGTCAGGAACGAGGTCAGCGCTGCGGAGATCATGATACCGCCCACTTTTGCACGGTTCTCTGGCTTAGCAGAGTGCCAGATAGCAATCGCAGCTGCTGGCAGACCGTACATTTTGAACAGGAAGCCACCAGACAGTTTACCTGCAGTTGGGTCGCCCGCCATGTAACGTGGGATATCGCCGTGGAATACCTGACCTGCTGCGTTGGTGAATTCACCAATCTGCATCTGGAATGGAACGTTCCAGATGTGGTGCAGACCGAATGGCACCAAGCAACGCTCGATGAAGCCGTAGATACCAAACGCCACAACCGGGTTCTGGTAAGCAGCCCACTGAGAGAAGGTCTGGATAGCAGAGCCGATTGGTGGCCAGATGAAGGACAGGATCACGCCAGTGAAAATCGCTGCCAGACCAGAGATGATCGGAACGAAACGCTTGCCCGCGAAGAAGCCCAGATACTCAGGCAGCTTGATGCGATAGAAGCGGTTAAACATATACGCTGCAATCGCACCGGAGATGATACCGCCCAGAACACCGGTGTCCGCCAGGTGTTTCGCGGCGATCTCTTCTGCCGGTAAATGCAGAACCAGCGGCGCAACCACAGCCATGGTTTTCACCATGATGCCGTAGGCAACCACTGCAGCCAGCGCAGAAACGCCGTCGTTATTGGTGAAGCCCAGAGCCACACCGATCGCGAAGATCAGTGGCATGTTAGCAAAGACAGAACCGCCTGCTTCGGCCATCACGTGGGACACTACGGCTGGCAGCCAGCTGAAGTTAGCAGAACCGACACCCAGCAGGATACCTGCGATAGGCAGTACGGATACTGGCAGCATCAGCGATTTACCGACCTTTTGCAGGTTAGCAAATGCATTCTTAAACATAATTGAGAGTGCTCCTGAGTATTTGTGCTTTTTTTTACGCTTTCACGCATTGGCCCGGGGGGAGTACCGTGCCGTGGACAGGACATCTAAGCGCCCTTTATTTATTACACAGAGTAAAATAATTCCCTCTGAGTTTGTTTGACGGCTATCACGTTTCAGCTTAAGGCGGTCGAAAAACTTTCAGTTATTTACAAAAAGCATGTCCGGATGTGTCTAAATACACACTCACCGCCCCAAATGAGGCGGTGAACTTTACTCGCTTTACTTATTAATTACGAGCCTAAAAAAAACAGGTGTATCAAACAGATTGCAGGCGGGCGGGGTCGATATGGAACAGCGTGGAGAAGTTTTCCGTCGTCACGCGGGCCAGCTCATCGATGCTGACGCCCTTCAGTACGGCCATGTACTCAGCCACGTCTCTCGTCATAGCGGGCTGGTTCTCTTTACCGCGATGCGGTACCGGTGCCAGGTAAGGAGAATCCGTCTCCACCAGAATGCGATCGAGCGGAACATAACGCGCAGCATCACGCAGCTGCTCAGCGTTACGGAACGTCACGATCCCCGAAAACGAGATATAAAACCCCAAATCAAGCAGCTTCCCCGCCGTTTCTCTGTCTTCTGTGAAACAGTGTAGTACGCCACCGCAATCCGTCACGTTTTCTTCCCGGAGGATAGCCAGGGTATCCGCGCGCGCATCGCGGGTGTGGACGATAACCGGCTTATTCAGTTCCCGGCCAATGCGAATATGGTTGCGAAAGGACTCCTGCTGGCGCGGTTTGGTTTCCGGCGTGTAAAAATAGTCCAGACCGGTCTCGCCCATCGCTACCACGCCCTCTTCTGCTGCCAGTCGGCGCAGATCCTCAACGTCGTAGGCCTCGTCCTGATTCAGCGGGTGCACGCCGCAGGAGAACACCACGTTATCGCGAACGCCCACCAGCTCACGCATGGAGCGGTAGCCCGGCAGCGTCGTCGCCACCGCAAGACAGAATTTCACATCGCGGGCAGCGGCTTTTGCCAGCACGTCATCCACGTTTTTATGCAGGGATTGATAATCCAGGCCATCAAGATGGCAGTGTGAGTCGACTAAAAACATAATGTCTCTCTCAGAGATGGGAAACTGGCGGTGTGACGCCGGGTTGCAGGTAATGTTCGATACGCAGTAACTGGTCGGTCAGTAAAAGCTCGCGATTAAGACCCGTCACGGTTAAAAGCTGTTCACGGCTCTGGCAGATGTCATGGAGCATCGCGTGAAGAATCTTCCCTGAGAGGCGGTTCGCCAGCGTATTCACCAGTGGCCACGCGTCCGGGTTGGTCAGCAGCGTTGCCCCCTGCTGGATTTTGAGCGCATCCAGCAGTAGGGAGGCCAGCCAGTGCAGACGATCAACGGCCCGATCGCTGTTAAGCGCAGGCAGTAAACTTAGCCAGTCGTGACTGTTCAGCGACGCATCCACGGTCCGGCAGAGCGTTTCTCGCTCTGACCAGACGTCAGGCTGCAGTAGTGCCAGCGCCGCCGCGGGCGCGCCGCTGCTCAGGCGTAAGGCGGACAGCGCGCTCTCAGGTGACGTTGTCACCTCTCGTTCAAGCCAGCTCAGCGCCCACGATTCCTGAGGTACTGCAAGGTGATGAAGACGACAACGGCTGCGCAACGTCGCCAGCAATCGTCCCGGGTCACGGCATGAGAGGAAAAACCACGTTTTAACCGGCGGCTCTTCCAGGGTTTTAAGCAGGGCGTTAGCCGCCGCCTCGGTAAGCAGCGTGGCGTCTTTAAGCCAGACCACTTTAGCGCCGCCCAGTCGCGCGTGTTCATACAATTTTTCACTGACTTCACGCACGGCATCGATACCGAGCGAGCTTTTACCCTTCTCAGGCTCAAGGGTGTAGTAGTCAGGATGCGTGCCCGCCTGCATCAGCTGGCAGCCACGGCATTTACCACAGCTCTTGTGCCCTTCCGGCTGCTGACACATCAGAAAACGGGTGATGGCATAAATCAACGCATCATCACCCATTCCTGGCAACGCCTGAATCAGTAACGCATGATGCCCCCGACCCGCCTGATAGCTGCCGATCAGCTGTTCAAAGTGTGGGCGCAACCATGGATACCATTTCATGCCTGCTGCTCCTGCACCCACTGCGTAATGGTGTGCTGAATGTCGCGCGTGACGTCGTCCAGGGACTGCGTCGCATCAATGGTACAAATTGAGCTGTCCTGTGCGGCCAGCTCAAGATAGCGCGCGCGGGTGCGGTTAAAGAAATCAAACGACTCTTGTTCAATGCGGTCCAGCTCGCCGCGCGCGCGGGCACGTTTGAGACCCACTTCCGGAGTCACATCCAGATAAAGCGTCAGGTCGGGGCGAAAATCACCCAATACGGCATTACGCAGCGTTGCCAGCATTGTCTGGTCGATGCCGCGTCCTCCGCCCTGATACGCCTGAGTCGACAGATCGTGACGGTCGCCGATCACCCACTTGCCCTCGGCCAGCGCGGGTTTGATCACCGTCTCAACCAGCTGAACGCGCGCCGCGTAGAACATCAGCACTTCGGCTTTGTCAGTGATAACTTCGTCGCCGACGGATTTGATATCCAGTACCAGGCTGCGCAACTTTTCAGCCAGCTGCGTGCCGCCCGGCTCGCGGGTAAATACCATGTCCGCCACGCCAAGCGCTTTGAGCGTATCCACCACCACGTTGCGGGCGGTGGTTTTACCCGCCCCTTCGAGTCCCTCAATGACAATGTATTTACTGCGCATTTTTTTCCTTAAGTGCCTTCAGATAGTCCTGAACAGAGCGATTGTGGCTGGCAAGGTTGGTGTTAAAGGTATGCCCCCCTTTTCCATCAGCCACAAAATAGAGATACGGTGTTTTAGCCGGATGCGCGGCGGCTTTGAGCGACGCCTCGCTCGGCGTGGCAATCGGGCCCGGCGGTAAACCGCTAATCACGTAGGTATTATACGCCGTTGGCGTCTCCAGATCTTTTCTTGAGATCTTGCCGGTATAGCTCTCACCCATGCCGTAGATTACGGTAGGGTCGGTTTGCAGACGCATGCCGATGCGCAGACGGTTGATAAATACTGACGCCACCCGATCGCGCTCAGCAGCGATGGCCGTCTCTTTCTCGATGATCGAGGCCATGGTGACGAACTGGTTCGGATCGCTGTAAGGCAATCCTTCCATCCGCCCTTCCCAGGCGGCATCTACGGCGGCAACCATTTTTTTGTGCGCCCGCTTCAGGATAGCCACATCGGTCGTGCCTGCCGTGTACATCCAGGTGTCTGGCCAGAACCAGCCTTCCACCCATTCCGGATGTTCAAACTTCAGCGCTTCTGCCACCGTCTGATAGCTATCGTCTTTTAACGTATGTTTGATATACGGCGCGTCACGCAGCTGTTTGAGGTAATCACTCAGGCGCATCCCTTCCACAAACCGCAGGGGGAACTGGGCTTCTTTACCGCTTTCCAGCAGCTGCAGCATCTCTCTGACGGTCATTCCCGGCGTAAAGCGATAGGTACCGGCTTTGAAATGTGACAGCTCAGGTTCCACGCGCAATAGCCACTGGAATACGCGTGGACGATTAATAATCTTGTCGCCATACAGCTGTTCCCCAAGCGCCTGACGGCCGGTTCCCGCTTTCAGGGTAAAGATCGTTTCCTCTTTAACCAGGATCTTGCTGTTAGCCAGCTGGCGAACTTTCCATACGCCTGCTCCGCCGGCGACGCCCAGCGCAACGATGAGGATAAGGACAACGCGCAACATTTTTTTCATGACTATCTGGTTTGCTCACATATCGGGGCTAAAAACTGAAACAGCTCGCGTGAAGACCAGCGTTGTTGGCCATACGCACGGACGGGTACAACAGGCATAAGCGCATTGCAGATGATGACTTCATCGGCGTTCTGTAGCGCTGCTTCTCCTGCGCTAACTTCGACAACGCGAAAGCCAGAGCGTGCCAGCTGTTGCAGACAAAACTGACGCATTAACCCATTTACGCCAGCGTGTTCCAGCGACGGAGTGAACACCTCTTCCCCCTGCCGCCAGAGTAAATTAGCCGCACAGCATTCCGTAATGAACCCTTCGCTGTCAAGAACCAGCGCCTCATCGGCGTCCGTCTGTTCAAGATGAGTACGAATGAGCACCTGCTCGAGGCGATTGAGATGCTTAAGCCCGGCCAGCATCGGGTTTCGTCCCAGTCGTACTGGGCTCAGCGTCAGCGTGATGCCGTCTTCTCGCCAGCGAGTGTAATGCGCGGGATAAGCAGAAACGGAGAGAATACGCGTAGGGTTGATACACGATGCGGCGCTGTAACCCCCGCCTCCACTGCCGCGGCTGATGATGACTTTGAGTACGCCGCTGTCCTTCCCGCTTGCCAACTGGCACATTTCCTGTCGCAACGTGTCCCAGTGCGTAAAGGGGATCATGAGCTTTTCACAGCCATGCTGCAGGCGTCGAATGTGCGCCTCCAGCAGGCAGACATCGCCGTCCAGAATGCGCGCCGTCGTAAAGCAACCATCACCGAACTGTATCGCCCTGTCGCTGGCAGGCAGCGTGTCCTGCTCAAGGCCATTGATTAAAAACATGGTGGCTCCTTATGCGTGGGCAATTAGTCTGGCAGGATGTCATGCAGCCGACAAGAAGATTAGGCTTAATAAAAAAGGCCCGGCAAGCGGACCTTTTTAAATGCTATCGGGACGTCAGGATCAGATCTTTTTGAAGATCAGAGAGCCGTTGGTGCCGCCGAAGCCGAAGGAGTTACACAGGGTGTACTCCATACCGCTAACCTGACGCGCTTCGTGAGGAACGAAGTCCAGATCGCAACCTTCATCGGGGTTATCCAGGTTGATGGTTGGCGGAACAGCCTGATCGCGCAGCGCAAGGATGGAGTAGATTGACTCTACTGCACCCGCCGCACCCAACAGGTGACCAGTCATGGACTTGGTGGAGCTCACCATTACGCGGCTGGCAGATTCGCCGAAGATAGACTTAACCGCCTGAGCTTCAGCTTTATCGCCTGCAGGTGTAGAAGTACCGTGCGCGTTCACGTAGCCAATTTGTGCTGGGGTAATACCCGCATCACGAATCGCGTTTTCCATCGCCAGCGCAGCACCCGCGCCGTTCTCAGGAGGAGACGTCATATGGTAAGCATCGCTGCTCATGCCGAAACCAACGATTTCAGCATAAATTTTCGCGCCGCGTTTTTTCGCGTGTTCGTACTCTTCCAGTACGATCATGCCCGCCCCGTCGCCCAGCACGAAGCCGTCACGGTCTTTATCCCACGGACGGCTCGCCGCCTGCGGGTTATCATTGCGGGTAGACAGCGCACGCGCCGCACCAAAACCGCCGACACCCAGTGGGGTACTGGCTTTTTCAGCACCGCCCGCAACCATAGCATCTGCATCGCCGTACGCAATAATGCGCGCGGCCTGGCCGATGTTATGTACGCCAGACGTACAGGCAGTCGCGATTGAAATGCTTGGCCCACGCAGGCCGAACATGATGGTCAGGTGACCCGCCACCATGTTAACAATCGTGGACGGAACGAAGAACGGGCTGATCTTACGCGGGCCACCATTCATCAGAGATGTATGGTTTTCCTCGATCAGGCCAAGACCGCCAATCCCGGAGCCGATAGCGGCGCCAATACGGGTTGCGTTCTCTTCCGTAATCACAAGGCCAGAATCCTGCATGGCCTGAACGCCAGCGACAATTCCATATTGAATGAAGGCATCCATCTTGCGCTGTTCTTTGCGCGAGATGATCTCTTCACAGTTAAAATCCTTTACTAAGCCAGCAAATTTCGTTGCATAGGCGCTAGTATCGAAATGGTCGATTAGGCTGATGCCGCTCTGACCGGCAAGGAGAGCTTTCCAGGTGGACTCTACGGTATTGCCGACAGGAGACAACATGCCAAGTCCGGTCACAACTACACGACGCTTAGACACGTTTGTCCTCCAGGGAGGGATAAAAAAAGAGATTCGTGGGACTAAAAAAGATAAAACTCAGGCGGTCGAATGACCGCCTGGAGATGTTCACTTACGCCTGGTGACCGTTGATGTAATCAATGGCAGCCTGAACGGTGGTGATCTTCTCAGCTTCTTCGTCCGGAATCTCAGTATCAAACTCTTCTTCCAGAGCCATTACCAGCTCAACGGTGTCAAGAGAATCTGCGCCCAGGTCTTCAACGAAGGAAGCGGAGTTCACAACTTCTTCCTGCTTAACGCCCAGCTGTTCGCCGATAATTTTCTTAACGCGTTCTTCGATAGTGCTCATACTCTTAAATTTCCTATCAAAACTCGCTTTCGCGATGGTTTTCGTAGTGTATAAAATGTTGAAAAATTTGCAACTAAATCCCGGCAGTTCGTACCACGATTTTACGTTATTTTGAGGCCATTTGCCCTAATAACGCAAATATTTTTCTACACGTCATCATCCAGGCTGCCTCTGCGTTGGCTGCGCCCTCTAATCCCGGTCACATAGTAATCTATGCTCCCAGGCTTCTCGGTCTTGCCGCCTTGATCCAACCAGAATGATTTAGTGTATCTCGTGGTTAAACCATATACATCCCGCCGTTGACGTGGAGGGTCTCACCAGTGATGTAACCCGCTTCGTCAGAGGCTAAAAATGCAACCGCACTGGCGATTTCTTTAGGGTCGCCAAGACGACCCGCCGGAACTGCCGCCAGCGTACCCGCACGCTGCTCATCAGTCAGCGCACGCGTCATGTCCGTTTCAATAAAGCCCGGAGCAACAACGTTTACAGTAATACCGCGGGACGCGACTTCACGCGCCAGCGACTTACTGAAACCAATCAGACCTGCTTTCGCCGCAGCGTAGTTAGCCTGACCAGCATTTCCCATGGTACCAACCACAGAACCGACAGTGATAATACGTCCATGACGCTTTTTCATCATAGCGCGCATTACCGCTTTTGACAGACGGAATACAGATGACAGGTTGGTTTCGATGATATCGTTCCACTCGTCGTCTTTCATTCGCATTAACAGGTTATCGCGAGTGATCCCGGCATTGTTTACCAGAATATCCACTTCACCAAACTCTGCGCGAATATTTTCCAGAACAGATTCGATAGATGCAGGTTCGGTCACATTCAGTACCAGACCTTTACCGTTTGCACCCAGATACTCGCTGATGGCCTGAGCGCCATTCTCGCTGGTTGCTGTACCAATCACCTTCGCGCCGCGCGCAACCAGTGTTTCAGCAATTGCACGCCCGATACCGCGGCTTGCGCCAGTGACCAGGGCGATTTTTCCTTCAAAACTCATGGTATTCCTCTTTTATTGCGAGAGTGCCGCTGACATCGCTTCCGGCTCGTTAATTGCCGAGGCTGTCAGGGTGTCAACAATACGTTTTGTCAGACCGGTGAGGACTTTACCTGGGCCGACTTCATACAGGTGCTCAACGCCCTGAGCGGCCATAAACTCAACGGTTTTAGTCCACTGTACCGGGCTGTAGAGCTGACGAACCAGCGCGTCACGGATCGCTTCCGGCGTGGTTTCGCATTTCACATCGACGTTGTTCACAACGGAAATCGTCGGTGCGTTAAACGTAATTTTTTCCAGCTCAACCGCCAGTTTTTCGGCAGCAGGCTTCATCAGCGCACAGTGAGACGGCACGCTGACCGGCAGCGGCAGCGCACGCTTAGCACCCGCTGCTTTACAGGCCGCACCCGCACGTTCAACCGCTTCTTTATGACCGGCAATAACCACCTGGCCCGGCGAGTTGAAGTTTACCGGAGAGACAACCTGGCCTTCAGCAGATTCTTCACACGCTTTTGCAATTGCAGCATCATCCAGACCGATGATGGCAGACATACCGCCCGTGCCTTCCGGCACCGCTTCCTGCATGAATTTACCGCGCAGTTCCACCAGACGTACCGCGTCAGCAAACGCGATCACGCCGGCACATACCAGCGCAGAGTATTCACCCAGACTATGACCCGCGAGCAGCGCTGGCGCTTTACCGCCCTGCTGCTGCCAGACACGCCACAGCGCAACAGACGCGGTCAGCAGTGCCGGCTGTGTCTGCCAGGTTTTGTTCAGTTCTTCGGCCGGCCCCTGCTGGGTCAGCGCCCATAAATCATAACCCAGTGCATCAGAAGCTTCACGGAAAGTCTCTTCAATTACCGGATAGCGTGCTGCCATTTCAGACAACATCCCAACGGTTTGAGAGCCCTGGCCCGGGAACACAAAAGCAAATTGCGTCATTTTTTATTCCTTATACTAGAAACGAACCAGCGCGGAACCCCAGGTGAACCCGCCACCGAAGGCTTCAAGCAAGACCAGCTGGCCCCGTTTGATTCGTCCATCGCGTACCGCTTCATCAAATGCGCACGGTACCGACGCCGCAGAGGTGTTGCCGTGACGATCCAGCGTCACCACAACGTTATCCATCGACATGCCCAGCTTTTTCGCGGTCGCGCTGATGATACGCAGGTTCGCCTGATGCGGCACCAGCCAGTCGAGTGCGGTACGCTCAAGGTTATTCGCTTCCAGCGTTTCATCAACGATGTGTGCAAGCTCGGTTACCGCCACCTTGAACACCTCGTTCCCTGCCATAGTCAGGTAAATCGAGTTGTCCGGATTAACGCGATCGGCGTTAGGCAGGGTCAACAGTTCGCCATAGCTGCCATCAGCATGCAGATGCGTGGAGATGATACCCGGCTCTTCGGACTGCCCCAGCAGCACCGCACCCGCACCATCACCAAAAATAATGATCGTTCCACGATCGGTTGGATCGCAGGTACGCGCCAGCACGTCAGCACCGATCACCAGCGCGTATTTAACGGCACCGGATTTCACGTACTGGTCGGCAACGCTCAGCGCATAGGTGAAGCCTGCGCACGCGGCAGCGACGTCAAACGCCGGACAGCCTTTAATGCCGAGCATGTTTTGCACCTGGCACGCTGCGCTTGGGAAAGCATGCGTGGCAGACGTCGTGGCGACCACGATCAAACCAATCTGTTCTTTATCAATGCCCGCCATTTCGATAGCACGCTGTGCGGCTTCGTAACCCATGGTCGACACGGTTTCGTCTGGCGCGGCAATACGACGTTCACGGATACCTGTGCGCGTGACAATCCACTCGTCAGACGTATCTACCATTTTTTCCAGATCGGCGTTGGTACGCACTTGTTTTGGCAGGTAGCTGCCGGTACCTAAAATCTTCGTATACATGTACGCTCAGTCACTTTTAGCTAATACAGATTCCAGGCGAGCGGCAATCCGCTGAGGGACTTGTCGCTGCACCGCCTGCACTGCCTGTTCAATCGCGACAGCAAATGCTCGCTGATTGGCGGCGCCATGACTCTTAATCACGATGCCGCGCAATCCTAACAGACAGGCGCCATTATACTGGTCGGGGTTGAGGTGACTGAATCGCCGCGTCAGGCTCTTTTGTAACCAACGCTTCAATAAAATCAGCCACCAGGCGCTTTTTTTGCCTTCTCCCTGAGATTTCAGCAGAGAAAGAAACATGCGTACGACCCCTTCCATGGTCTTCAACGTGACGTTTCCGGTGAAGCCATCGCACACCAGAACATCCGTTTTACCCGTCAACAACTCATTGGCTTCGAGATAACCAATATAGTTGATGGAGGGAACCTGTTTGAGCAATTCAGCCGCTTCGCGAATGCTGTCCAGGCCTTTGGTCTCTTCTTCACCAATGTTCAGTAACGCAACACGGGGAGTGTTGATCCCGAGAACTTCTTCTGCCAGCACCGATCCCATCACGGCAAACTGAGCCAGCATAGTACTATCACAGTCGACGTTAGCGCCCAAATCGAGCACCACCGTCTTGCCCTTCTGCTGATGCGGTAACACCGTTACCAGCGCAGGGCGCTCAATACCTTCAATAGGTTTGAGCAGCAATTTCGACAGCCCCATCAGCGCGCCGGTATTTCCCGCGCTGACGCAAGCCTGAGCTCGCCCTTCTTTCACCAGCTCCAGCGCTATCCGCATAGAGCTGCCACGACTATTGCGAATCGCCTGCGAGGGTCGGGCATCACTGGCAATAACTGACTGCGCAGGAATAATCTGCAGACGCGAACGTTGTTCAAAGTCAGCTTTTGCGAGTAATGGCGTGATTGCGTCGGGATTGCCGACTAAAAGAAGTGTGAGTTGCGAATTAGAATTCAGTGCCTGCAATGCTGCAGGCACTGTCACGGAAGGGCCAAAATCTCCCCCCATGACATCTAACGCCAGGGTTAGACGTGTCAAGGTATCGTCGCAGCCTGGTTCGGTAAATTCCCCGTTTGCACGGGGAAATCCTCACTAAGCCTAATCACGCTTGCGCGTGATTACTTAGTGATAACCTTGCGGCCGCGGTAGAAACCGTCAGCGGTGATGTGGTGACGCAGGTGTTTCTCACCAGAAGTCTTGTCTACAGACAGGCTGGTAACTGCGGTCAGCGCGTCATGGGAACGACGCATGCCACGTTTGGAACGGGTTGGTTTATTCTGTTGTACGGCCATGGACCTTACTCCTCAATTACTTACGCTTTAAGCTGGCTAATACGGCAAATGGGTTTGGTTTTTGCGCTTCATCAGGCAGTTCCCCAAAGACCATGTCCGCCTCGGACACTTCACAGTGTTCAGAATCATGCACCGGAACGACTGGCAAGGTGAGGATGATTTCATCTTCAACCAGAGCCAGAAGATCGATTTCACCGAATTCGTTAACCTCAATCGGCTCATACGCTTCCGGGAGTGCTTCAGCCTGTTCGTCAGAACGAACGGGACTGAAACAATACGTTGTGTGAACATGCTGTACAAACGGTTTCCCGCAACGCTGACACTCGAGCGTTACCGTCACCTTTGCATCACCGGTTAAAACGGCGAGACGCTGGTTGTCGATAGCGAACGACATGGAGCATTCTACATCACTGTCCACACTGACTACGGATTCGGCAATACGCTCAGCCTGATCGGAAGTATAGATACCTTCGTAATCGAGGCGTTTTTGAGCCGTACGAACCGGATCAAGAGTCAGGGGTAATTTTACCTTTTGCATAGGGCGCGCATATTAACTTTGTAACGTCATAGAGTCAAAGAAAAAGGCAACCAGAGCTGCCTTTTGCCAATTATTCGCACACATTGCGGCCTGTAGTTTAAAATGGCTGGCATCGATACGCTATATCTGGTGATAAAAATATGCCAAATCTCGTCCTTGCTTCCACGTCTCCCTACCGCCGAATGCTGCTGGAAAAGCTCGGGATCCCGTTTGAATGCGCCACGCCAGAGGTTGATGAAACGCCACAGCCGGGCGAATCACCGCGTCATCTGGTGATGCGTCTTGCTAAGGAGAAAGCGCAGTCGCTGGCCGCACGTTATCCCGCACATTTGATTATAGGCTCCGACCAGGTTTGCGTACTGGACGGCGAAATCACCGGCAAGCCCCATACGGAGGAGAACGCCTGCCAGCAGCTTCTGCGAGCGCGAGGCACTATCGTGACCTTTTATACCGGCCTGGCGCTCTATAACTCCGCCACCGGTCATCTGCAAACCGAATGCGAGCCGTTCGACGTACACTTCCGCCATCTCAGCGAGCAAGAGATCGTGGATTATGTGCGCCGGGAACGTCCGCTGAACTGTGCGGGGAGCTTTAAAAGCGAAGGACTGGGGATTGCGCTGTTCGACAAGCTGGACGGTCGCGATCCCAACACGCTGGTGGGGTTACCGCTGATTGCCCTGTGTCAGATGTTAAGACGAGAAGAGTGTAATCCGCTGACCATGTGACTTTTGCCCAGCGGCGCTTCGCTTGCATGGGCCTACTAAACTGCGGCCTGATGCCCTCACCCCGGCCTTCTCCCGCAGGGAGAGGGAGCAAACATTAAAAACGACAACATTCGTTGCCGTTTTACGTTTACCTTAGCCGCGCAGAACCTTAAGACAGCGTTTCAGCTGCTCGTCCAGCGGCGCTTCAATACGGATGACTTCCCCCGTATTAGGATGGGTAAACTTCAGCGCTGCCGCATGCAGGAACAGACGCGACAGCCCCGTCCCCGCCAGCTGCTTATCAAACTCGCGGTCGCCATAGCGGTCATCAAAGGCAATTGGATGCCCTGCGAACTGCGTATGCACGCGGATCTGGTGAGTACGACCGGTCACCGGACTGCAGCGCACCAGCGTGGCAAACTCATAGCGCTCTTCAACCTTAAAGCGTGTCTCAGACGGTTTCCCTTCCTGGCTTACGCGGACAATACGTTCGCCGCTTTGCAGAATGTTCTTCAGCAGCGGCGCCTGCACCACTTTTACATGGGACTGCCACTGACCGCGCACCAGCGCCAGGTAGTCTTTCTGCATCCCTTTTTCACGCAGCTGTTCATGCAGCGAACGCAGCGCAGAACGCTTTTTCGCCACCAGCAGTACGCCAGAGGTATCACGGTCAAGACGGTGCACCAGTTCAAGGAAACGCGCTTCCGGGCGCAGGGCACGCAGCCCTTCAATCACGCCGAAGCTCAGACCGCTACCGCCATGAACAGCCGTTCCTGACGGTTTATTGAGCACCAGAATGTGGTCATCTTCGTACAGGATCACATCGCTCAGGGCCGCCACTTTCTGTAGCTTCGGTGAAACGGTCTCTTCTTCACGTTCCGCAACGCGCACCGGCGGAATACGTACTTCATCGCCCGCCTCGAGTTTGTACTCGGGCTTCACGCGTTTTTTGTTCACCCGCACCTCGCCCTTGCGCAGGATGCGGTAAATCATGCTCTTTGGTACACCTTTCAACTGGGTGCGCAAAAAGTTATCGATACGTTGCCCCGCGTCATCTTCGGCGATGGCAACCATTTTTACGGCTGGAGTCTCTGTTTTCATGGTTGGCGATTCTAAATATCGTCAGCCATTAGCGCCACTCATTTTTCTATGCTTATATTTACTTTTATCCGGCCAGCTCCCCGTTTCGCGCAACCGATTTGGTGGTTATTAAACCAATCGCCATTCTGAAGTGAAGAAACTGTGAGTAACCGGGTGATAATTGGTAAAAGTCATCTTGCTATAACCCGGCGAGCAGTGGAATAATGAGGCTGTTTTCCGTGTTAAATCCTGGTTAAGTAAGGATGTTGACGGAATGACCAATTTTGTCTGACCGATCATCCACGCAGCAATGGCGTAAGACGTATTGATCTTTCAGGCAGTTAGCGGGCTGCGGGTTGCAGTACTTCCCGGTATAAGGATTGTTCTCTGGAGAGTTCTACCCAGGCAATTCCCCTGATAATTGCGCTGTGTTTCCGTATGAAACACAGGCAACCGACACTCTGCGCCTCTTAAGCGAGCGACAACCGTGAGGTTGGCGACGTGAACAGACACGAGGCCATCGGTTCATACCCCGGAAAGCGTCACCTTGCCCGCAGCTTTGTCGTCAATGTAAGAATAACGAGTAAGTTACGATGAAAAGAATGTTAATCAACGCAACTCAGCAAGAAGAGTTGCGTGTCGCCCTTGTGGATGGGCAGCGCCTGTACGATCTGGATATCGAAAGTCCTGGACACGAACAGAAAAAAGCGAACATTTACAAAGGTAAAATCACCCGCATTGAACCAAGCCTTGAAGCTGCATTTGTCGATTACGGTGCTGAGCGTCATGGTTTCCTCCCTCTGAAAGAAATCGCCCGCGAATATTTCCCCGCAAACTACAACGCCCATGGCCGCCCAAACATCAAAGATGTTCTGCGTGAAGGCCAGGAAGTTATCGTTCAGATTGATAAAGAAGAGCGTGGCAACAAAGGTGCCGCACTGACCACCTTTATCAGCCTGGCAGGGAGCTATCTGGTTCTGATGCCTAACAACCCGCGTGCGGGTGGCATCTCTCGCCGTATTGAAGGTGATGACCGTACCGAGCTGAAAGAAGCGCTGGCAAGCCTCGAACTGCCTGATGGCATGGGGCTTATCGTGCGTACCGCAGGCGTTGGCAAATCAGCCGAAGCGCTGCAGTGGGACCTGAGCTTCCGTCTGAAGCACTGGGAAGCCATTCAGAAAGCAGCTGAAAGCCGCCCTGCTCCGTTCCTGATCCACCAGGAAAGCAACGTTATCGTGCGTGCCTTCCGTGATTACCTGCGTCAGGACATCGGTGAGATTCTGATCGATAACCCGAAAGTGCTTGAGCTGGCGCGCCAGCACATCGCCGCGCTGGGTCGTCCGGATTTCACCAGCAAAATTAAACTGTACACCGGTGAAATCCCGCTGTTCAGCCACTATCAGATCGAATCCCAGATTGAGTCCGCCTTCCAGCGTGAAGTGCGTCTGCCATCCGGCGGTTCTATCGTTATCGATACCACTGAAGCGCTGACCGCTATCGACATCAACTCCGCGCGTGCTACACGCGGTGGCGATATCGAAGAGACCGCCTACAACACTAACCTCGAAGCCGCTGATGAAATCGCCCGCCAGCTCCGCCTGCGCGACCTGGGTGGTCTGATTGTTATCGACTTCATCGACATGACCCCGGTACGCCACCAGCGTGCGGTTGAAAACCGTCTGCGCGAAGCGGTGCGTCAGGACAGGGCGCGTATCCAGATTAGTCATATCTCACGCTTTGGCCTGCTGGAGATGTCCCGTCAGCGTCTGAGCCCGTCTCTCGGCGAGTCCAGCCATCACGTTTGTCCGCGCTGCTCCGGCACCGGTACCGTGCGTGATAACGAATCTCTGTCCCTCTCCATTCTGCGTCTGATTGAAGAAGAAGCGCTGAAAGAGAACACCAAAGAGGTTCACGCTATTGTGCCGGTGCCCGTTGCCTCTTACCTGCTTAACGAAAAACGTGCAGCGGTAAGTGCGATTGAAGCACGTCAGGGTGGCGTTCGCTGCATCATCGTGCCAAACGACCAGATGCAGACCCCACACTATCACGTGCTGCGCGTGCGTAAGGGCGAAGAGACGACCACCCTCAGCTACCTGCTGCCGAAGCTGCATGAAGAAGAGATGTCCCTGCCTTCCGATGAAGAGCCAGCCGAGCGCAAACTGCCAGAGCAGCCTGCGTTAGCGACCTTCATCATGCCTGAAGCACCACCGGAAGCAGCCCTGGAAAAACCTGCGGCCAAACCTGCAGCGCAGAAACCAGAAGCCGCGGTAGCGAAAGCTCAGCCGGCGCAACCGGGTCTGCTGAGCCGCTTCTTTGGCGCGCTGAAGAAGATGTTTGCTGAAGAAGAAGTTCAGCCAGAGCAGCCGAAAGAAGAGCCAAAAGCAGCCAAGCCAGAGCGTCAGCAGGATCGCCGTAAGCGTCAGAACAACCGCCGCGATCGTAACGACCGCAGCGATCGCAATGACCGCAGCGAGCGTCGTGACAACCGTGACAACCGTTCTGAGAATGGCGAAGGCCGTGAGCAACGCGAAGACAACCGTCGCAACCGTCGCGAGAAACAACAGCCGAATGTTGAAGATCGTGAAATTCGCCAGCAGGCGGGCGATGAGTCTGAGAAGAGCAAACAGCGTGACGACCAGCAGCCGCGCCGTGAACGCAGCCGTCGCCGTAACGACGAGAAGCGTCAGGCACAGCAGGAAGTCAAAAACCTGAACCGCGAAGAGCCTGTTGAACAGCAGGACGGCGAGCAGGAAGAACGTACTCAGGTTATGCCGCGTCGTAAGCAGCGCCAGCTTTCTCAGAAAGTTCGCTTCGCCTCTGAAGCAACCGAAGAGTCAGGCGCTATCGCGGTTGAAACCAGCGAGATCGCAACCGGTACACAAGTGGCAAAAGTTGACCTGCCAGCGGTCGTTGAAAACAACGTTGAGCAGGATGATAATGGTGAAAACCGTGATAACGCCGGTATGCCGCGCCGTTCACGTCGTTCTCCACGTCATCTGCGCGTCAGCGGCCAGCGCCGTCGTCGCTATCGTGACGAGCGTTACCCGACTCAGTCGCCAATGCCGCTGACCATTGCCTGTGCTTCACCAGAAATGGCCTCCGGCAAAGTCTGGATCCGCTACCCGGTTGCTCGCCCGGAGCAGGTTGTTGAAGAACAGCCTGTAACCGAAGAGGTGATTGCACCCGCAGCCGCGGTAGAAGCTGTCGTGACTGAAGCGGCAACCGTGGTTGAACCTGAGGTTGTTGAAGCTGAAGCACCTCACGCAGTGGAAGTTGAAACCACCCATCCAGAAGTAATTGCCGCGCCGGTTGATGCCGCACCGCAGCTTATCGCCGAAGAAGATGCCGTGGTGGCTGAGGAAGTCGCTGAAGAGGCTGAACCTGTAGCCGCAGTGGAAGACACCGCTGAAACCCTGGTTGAAACCACCACTGAAGAAGTCGTTCAGGACGTTGAGATTCAGGTTGAACCGGTTGTCGAAGAAGCGAAAGCGCCAGAGGTGAAACCTGAGCCGGTTGTCTCTGCGCCAGCCGCAGCCCACGTGGCGACAGCACCAATGACGCGCGCCCCCGCGCCGGATTACGTGCCTGAAGCCCCGCGACACAGTGACTGGGTACGCCCGGCATTCAGCTTCGATGGTAAAGGCGCTGCAGGCGGCCACAGTGCAACGCATCAGGCAACTGCACCGGCAACGCGTCCGCAGTCTGTCGAATAACGACGCTGAAAGTAAAAAGCCGACCTTATGGTCGGCTTTTTTTATGGCTGCTGCACGGGCTTTCTCATCCCGGTGACCTCCGGCATGACCTGGCGCATCAACTCCAGAAAACGCCGCAAGCGTGCCGGATAATAGCGGGACCAGGGGTAAACCAGATGCACAGGTAACGCCGCTGGCTGCCACTCTGGCAGCAAATGCACCAGCCGACCTTCCCGAATATCATCCTGTACCGTCCAGCTGGATACCACCGCCACGCCAAGCCCGGTGAGCGCCGTGTTACGTGCGACATACAGGCTGTCGGTGCTCAGCCGTGGCGTAATAGCAATCCGCGCGGTGGCGGGTGATGCATCGTGAAAAAGCTCCACATGGCGCTGGTAGAATGAGCTGATCGCTATCCAGGGAAACTGCTGTAAATCCTCCGGCGTGGTAACCGACGGGAAACGGGCCAGCAGTGCCGGTGAAGCCACCACCGAGCGCGGCACTTCGGCCAGCAGCACGGACACGGTCGCCGGATCGACTTCCACGCCCACCCGAATCGCACAGTCAAGGTTGTCGCCGAGGAAGTCCGCTGACCGATCGTTGAGCATCCACTCAATCGAAAGCTGGGGATAGCGTTGCAAAAACTCGGTTACGGGTTTCAGAAGCTGATCCTGACCAAACGCGTGCGGAGCGCGCACCCGCAGCACGCCTACCGGCTCATCTTCCGTCTGCCCCACCTCATCTTCCAGCGCCAGCCAGCTGTCAATCACCCGACGGGCGTGCTGATAGCAGCGCTCGCCGTCATCCGTCAGCCGCGTCGTGTGGGTGGTGCGCAATATCAGGCGCACGCCCAGCATGGTCTCCAGCGACTGTAACCGTCTGCTTACCGTGGCCTGGGTAGTGGCCAGCTGCCGTGCCGCCGCAGAGAGGGATCCCGCCTCCACAATACGAACAAACGTCCGCATTAGCTCCACCCTGTCTATACGCTCAGCTCTTTTCATCGCATTTTCATTTATACGTTCAACGTATAAGCGTTTTACCACCGGGCCCGCTACCGTCGCAAGGCGTACTGATAAAAAATAACCTCACACGACGAATGAGGAACATCTTATGAACACAACAACCGCCGCCCATGCCGTGAGCCGCTGGGTAATCTTAATGCTGGCGATCGGTGCAGGTTTCAGCGTGGCATCTATCTATTATGCCCAGCCTCTGCTGCCGCTGATGGGCGCAGACCTTCACCTGAGTATCGAAGGAATGGGCATGGTTCCGACGCTCACCCAGGCGGGATATGCCCTGGGGATCCTGTTCCTGCTCCCGCTCGGCGATCGCCACGACCGCAGGACGTTAATCCTGATAAAAAGTGCGGCGCTGGCGCTGTTTCTTCTCGGCTGTAGCCTGACCGGGCAGATCCACTCTCTGCTGCTGGTCAGCCTGCTCATCGGCATGGCCGCCACCATGGCACAGGATATTGTCCCTGCCGCAGCCATCCTTGCGCCGGAAGGTAAACAGGGGAAAACCGTGGGTACGGTAATGACCGGGCTGCTGATGGGGATCTTATTATCAAGAACCGTGAGCGGCGTGGTGGGCGAAGCGTTTGGCTGGCGCGTCATGTACCAGCTGGCGGCGGCGAGCATTGCGTTCGTCGGGGTGATGATGTGGTTTGTGCTTCCCCGTTTTGCCATTCACTCCACGCTGAGCTACCCCGCGCTGATGCGCTCAATGGAGCATCTGTGGCGTCGCTATCCGGCGCTGCGCCGTGCGGCGCTGGCTCAGGGCTTTCTGTCGATTGCCTTTAGCGCCTTCTGGTCTACGCTTGCGGTCATGCTGCTGGAACGCTATCACCTGGGTAGCGCCGTAGCGGGTGGTTTTGGTATTGCAGGTGCCGCCGGTGCGTTAGCTGCCCCGCTGGCAGGGGGTCTGGCAGACAAACTGGGCGCAGGAAAAGTCACGCAGATTGGTGCCGCTCTTGTGACCGCTTCATTCGCCCTGATGTTCCTGATGCCCGCGCTGGGCGTTCATGGACAGCTGATTCTGATCGCCATCTCCGCCGTCGGGTTCGACCTGGGGCTGCAGTCCAGCCTGGTCGCTCACCAGAACCTGGTATACAGCCTTGAACCGCAGGCGCGCGGTCGCCTCAACGCCCTGCTCTTTACGGTGGTCTTTATCGGGATGGCGCTGGGTTCCGCGTTAGGCAGCAATATCTACTCGCTGGCCGGCTGGACGGGCGTGGTCGCGCTGGCGACGGTCTGTGGCGTCATTGCGCTGGCAATCCGTCTGATAGAAAGCGCACGAGTCACCTCCTCATCAGCAGAAGTTGCATAAAAAAAATGCCCAATCCAGACGGATTGGGCAGTAAAACATGCCCAGTTTCAAGACATGTTCCAAGAGGTCAAGATGTTATTTGTTCAGCTGGAACAGAGACATGCCCTGCATATCGCTAAACGCTTTATAAGACGCCTGCAAGGCCGCCTGCTGCATGGTGTAAGAGGAAATCGCTTCGTTCCAGTCAACATCCACCAGGTCACTCATCTGCTTGGTCTGACCCAGCGCGCGGTCATCACCCAGCGTGTCGAGTTTTTCCAGCTCGTTCATCTTGGTTCCCACATCCGCAACGACCGTCAGGACATTGTTCTGGGAGTTTTTGATGCCGATTTGCGCATTGGCAATTACCTGGCTTTGCGCCGTTGCGGCAGCCGGATCGTTCTCAATCGGTGTCTTCAGCGAGGCAATAGCAGAATCCAGGATTTTGAACATGTTGGTCTGGCCATATCCACCGCCCGGCAGCTGTTCCGCATTACTGGTAATGCTTTCGAAAATTTGCTGGCCGGTATGGCTGATGGTCATATTTCGCGCCGTATCAACCTGCTGTGTGATGGCCTCAGCGCCGCCGTTGTAATCCCCGGTCGCGGCATCAAACGGTGCGCTCTCGGTTTTGTATCCCGCAAAGATAAAACGACCATTACCATCCGTCGTGTTGGCCAGGTTCATCAGCTGATCGCGGATCCCCTGAATATCGGTTGCCAGAGAAAGACGGTCGTCATCGCTTAATGTGCCGTTCGACGCATAAACGAGCTTCTCGCGCACGCTTGAGATCGCGGTGTTGACCTGGGTTAACACGTTATCTTCCAGCGAGACCTTCTGCGTTGCAAAGGTACGCGCGAGCGCAAACTGGCTGTTTTGCGACTGAGACTGTGACAGAACGATGGCCTGCGACGCGGCGATAGGATCGTCCGAAGGACGATTGACGCGCTTGCCGGTGGACATCTGCTCACCGTAGCTCAGCCATCTGCTCTGGGAATCGGTGATCCCACGCATGTTCTGCTCGTACATCATCTGGGTGCTAATACGCATTGTTCACCTCAACCTTAACGAATGTTGATAATTGCATCGAAGAGCGTACTGGCAGTTTGTAGCACCTGGGCATTGGCCAGGTAATACTGCTGATAACGCTGCAAATTGCCATACTCTTCGTCGAGGTTTACCCCAGAGATGGTCTGCTGCTGCTTGATTAACTGCGTTTCCACGTTGGCTTTCGTCTGGCTGCTCACCTTCAGTGACGCCGTTGAGCTACCGACGGTACTGACGAGAGAGGCATACGCATCGTTGAAGGTTTTATTTCCACCCACCACTTTGCCGTTTTGCAGCTCGAGCAGTTTCTGGCCGTTACGGTTGTCACTTTCGCCGCCGTTCTGCACAGATGCCATCGCCAGTTTGGACTCGTCGCTGATCGCGAGATCCATGTTCATGATGACGTTGGAAACAGGCTTCACGGTAAAGCTGTCTTTGGTATTTGCCGTGCCGCTCACGTTGACGTTAAGGCCATCAAACGACAGATTGCCGCTGGCATCCGGGCTCATCGTAAAGCTGGTTTTGTCTGACGTGCGGGTGATCGTCCAGTCAGTGCCGTTAAACTGCAGCTTATAGTCTGTCGCCTGGACCTGTTTGCTGTCCGCCACAGAAGCCGTAACAACGGCAGAGCCGCCGTTCTTGCTGTTGGACAGGACCGCCGGAGAACCGAAGTTGAACAGCTTACCGCCCGCATCACCGTTCGCATCAAAACCGGCTTCATGCTGCGTGTTCATCGCGTCGGCAAAGGCCAGCGCCATCTGGTTCAGGCTGTTACGGGCTTTATCCAGATCTTCAGCACGAAATGTCAGTAAACCGCCTAAAGAACCGGTGGTGATAAATTTCTCGGGGATCTCAATATTACCCGCCACGTCATCGACGTAGGCGATAGTCGTACGAGCCGGATCGGCGCTGGACTTCACGGCCGCCAGCTGGCTGGCTTTGCTGCCCTGCACCAGGCTGTAACCGTTGCCGAGAGAGATATTAAACGTGCCGCTATCTTGCACGGAGACTTCCACGCCCACGATTTTGTTCAGTTCAGTCACGAGCTGATCGCGCTGGTCGAGCAGATCGTTAGGCGATGCGCCCGCACCGACGCCGGTCAGACGGGAGATCTGATCGTTCAGGTTCGCAATCTGTTTGGCATAGTTGTTGATCTGAGACACGCTGGTCCCAATCGCGGTATTGACCTGCGTATCCTGGTCACGCAGATACTGATCGTTGGTTTTGAACTGATTGACCAGACCGCCCGCTTTACCCAGCACCGTCTGACGTGCTGCCGGGTCTTCCGCGTTGCTCACCAGGGTTTGCAGGCTTTTGAAGAAGTCCTGTAGGGTGGTGGAGAGCGAGTTGGTGGTATCGGAGAGCACATCGTCAATTTTTGACATCTGCTGATAGCGGGTCGTCAGACCGCTGCTCTGCGTCTGCGCGGCGCGCAGCTGGTTGGTGATGAAGGCGTCATACTCACGCTGGACACCGGAGACATAAACCCCGTTACCCACCCAGCCACCGCCGGTCAGCGTGCTGTTAGATGCACCCAGCACCGTGGTCTGGCGGGTGTAACCTGCCACGTTATAGCTTGAAATATTATTACTGACGGTATTGAGTGCCGACTGCGCGGCACTGAGGCCACTCATGGCGCTGTTAATCAAACTGGACATGGGGGTTCCTTTTATACGTTCAGACACGAGTCCTGATGAAGGTTATCGGCAACCTCCACCGGGACTTGAGAACTTTCAGAACAGATTTTCAATATCTGTGCTATAGGCTTTGCTGACCTTCTCGCCCATGGATTTCAGCTGCTGGATCATGCTGGTGAGCTTGCGCGCATAGTTCGGGTCGGTCGCGTAGCCCGCGTTTTGTAAGGCCTGAGCGCCCTGCTCCGCCGTCGCCGCCTGCGTAACGGCGGTATAACGCGGATTGCGGCTCAGCAGGCCAACGTAGTCGGACAATGCTTCCAGGTAGGAGCTGTAGACGCGGAATTTTGCTTTGACCTTCACCGCCGCACCGTTCTCGTATTCGGTGGTCGTGATCTCCGTTGTTGGCCCCTTCCAGCTGGAGGTGGCCTTCACGCCGAAGATGTTGAAGCTCGGATCGCCGTTTTCCTTGCGGATCTGACGCTGGCCCCAGCCCGACTCCAGCGCGGCCTGTGCCAGAATCAGGTGATGCGGCACGCCGCTCTGTTCGCTGGCAAGGCGCGCGGGCAGAGAAAGCTGCGCCAGGAAGTCTTTGCTGTCACCGGAGAGCGGCTCATCGCCGCTGCCCGTGGCTTTTGGCATCGCTTTACGCACCATTTGCGTCAGAGCCTGGTTCTGATAACTGGTCACCGTTTCCAGGTCGAACTTCATCGGCACCTGCTGCGTCTGATCCTGAGGCTGAATGCCCTGCGCGGCTTCGGTCTGTTTCACAATCATGTCAGCCAGACCGAGGCCTTTACCGGCGGTCATCTGCTGCGCAATCTGCTGGTCATACATGCTGGTGTAGAGACGCGTTGAATCACTGCTGAACATCCCGTCTTTCGGCAGGGTTTCACGCATGCTTTTCAGCATCATCTGTACAAACATCCCTTCCACCTGGCGGGCGACCGGGCGGATATTCGCCGCCGGGTCTTTGCCTGCTTTGGTTTTCAGTTCGTTGAGCGACTGGGCGTCCCAGGCTGCACTGGTCAACAGTTTGCTATCGGTCAGCATTAGATGATTTCCAGTTTGGCGCGCAGGCAGCCCGCGCTTTGCATGGATTGCAGAATGGACATCAGATCCATCGGCGTTGCGCCCAGGGCGTTCAGGGCACGCACCACGCTGTTCAGGTTGGCGCTGGAGCGAACGCTCTGCAGCGACCCGCCGCTCTGACGCATATCAATCTGCGTTTGCGGCGTCACCACCGTCTGACCGCCACCAAATGGCGTATTCGGCTGGCTCACGTTCGCGGAGCGGTTTACCGTCACGGAGAGGTTACCCTGCGCCACGGCACAGCTGTCCAGCGACACTTCCCGGTTCATCACCACCGAGCCGGTACGGGAGTTGATGATCACTTTCGCATCCTGAACCGGAACGTTCACTTCCATATTCTGGATATCCGCCAGCATGCGCACCTGGTTGCTGCTGCCGGTGGAGGTGCGGATCTGCACGGTGCGCGCGTCGAGTGCCGTTGCATTACCGTAGCCGCGGCTGCGGTTGATGGTATCGGCAATTTGCTGCGCCATGGTGAAGTCTTCATTATTAAGCTGCAGGTTGATGGTGTTGCCTGCGCCAAACTGGGTCGGCAGTTCACGCTCAATGATCGCACCGTTGGTGATACGTCCACCGTTCAGCTGGTTCACCTGCACGCTGCTTCCGCCTGCGGATGCCCCCGCACCGCCAACCAGAATGTTCCCCTGCGCCAGCGCATAGACCTGGCTGTCAACGCCTTTCAGCGGGGTCATCAGCAGCGTACCGCCGCGCAGGCTTTTGGCGTTACCCATTGAGGATACCACCACATCAATGGTCTGCCCCTGACGCGCAAACGCCGGGTAGGACGCAGTGACCATTACCGCGGCCACGTTTTTCAGCTGCATGTTGGTTCCCGCCGGCACGGTAATGCCGAGCTGGGAAAGCATGTTGTTCAGGCTTTGGGTGGTGAACGGCGTCTGGGTCGTCTGGTCACCGGTACCATCCAGACCGACCACCAGGCCATAGCCAATCAGGGAGTTTTCACGAACGCCCTGAACGCTGGTGAGGTCGCGAATACGGTCAGCCTGGGCAAACGTTGCCACCAGCGCGAGCGCCACGGCGAAGATCGATTTAAACATGGGTCACCTCGCTTACATCGGCGATAAATTAAGGAAGAAGCGCTGCAGCCAACCCATATTTTGCGCTTCATTGATATAGCCGTTACCGACGTACTCAATGCGCGCATCCGCCACCTGGGTGGACGGAACGGTGTTGGTGCCGCTGATGGTGCGAGGGTTAACCACGCCCGAGAAGCGAATGAATTCAGTGCCCTGGTTGATGGCGATCTGTTTTTCACCCACAACGTGTAAGTTGCCGTTAACCAGTACCTGGTCAACCGTGACCGTCAGCGTACCGCTGAAGGTGTTGCTGGCGTTCGCGCCGCCTTTGCCGTTAAAGGTATTGCCGCCGGACGCGTTCACATCAGCACGCGCGTTGCCGAACAGCCCTTCGAGATAGCGTGGCACGGTATCGAAGCCAAAATTGGTTTTGCCATCGCGGCTGGCGTTCGCCGACGAGCTCTTGCTCGCGCTGACGTTTTCCTGCAGCACAATGGTCAATGTATCGCCGACGTTACGCGGGCGGCGATCTTCAAACAGCGGCTGATAGCCGTAATTAATCGGCTGCGCGGTCTGGAAAATGGAGCCGTTTACCACTGGCGCGGGGCCAGGAACGGGTTGGGCAGTCGTCGCACCCTGGACCAATGGTTTAGACGGGATCAAAGCACACCCGCTGAGGGTGACAGCCAGAACAGTCAGTATCGGATAACGAAACGCCGCGTTTTTTTGCATTGCCTTCATCTTCGAAAACAGGGAGCCGGTGCGGCGTTTACCGCACCGGGCTACACCTTAGAGTTGCGTCAGTTTCTGCAGCATCTGGTCGGTCGTCGACACTGCTTTACTGTTAATTTCATACGCGCGCTGGACCTGGATCATATTCACCAGCTCTTCCGCCACGTTCACGTTGGACGTTTCAACATAACCCTGGTACAGCAGGCCCGCGCCGTTCAGGCCCGGGGTGCTCTCATTCGGCGTACCGGAGGATTGCGTTTCGGTGTAGAGGTTCTCACCAATGCTTTCCAGACCGGTATCGTTCATGAAGGTGGTCAGGTTGAGCTGCCCGACCTGAACCGGCGCGGCCTGTCCCTGCTGGGTCACGCTGACCACACCGTCGCGTCCGATGGTGATGCTCAGGGCGTTCGCCGGGATGGTAATCGCAGGCTGAACCTGGAAACCGCCCGCTGTCACCAGCTGGCCGTTCTGATCGACCTGGAATGAACCGTCGCGGGTATAGGCAGAGGTCCCGTCAGGCAGCTGCACCTGGAAGAAGCCCTGGCCTTTGATTGCCACGTCTTTACTGTTGTTGGTCTGAGACAGGTTGCCCTGGCTGTGCAGACGCTCGGTGGCCACCGGACGAACACCGGTACCGATCTGCAGACCCGACGGCAGCGTCGTCTGTTCAGAAGACTGCGCGCCCGGCTGACGGATGGTTTGATAAAGCAAATCTTCGAAAACGGCACGCTGACGCTTGAAACCATTGGTGCTCACGTTTGCCAGGTTGTTGGCAATCACGTCCATATTGGTCTGCTGGGCGTCCAGGCCAGTTTTCGCGATCCATAAAGAACTGATCATAAGGAGTCCTGTTAACTCATAGCCAGAAGTTGGTTAGCCTTGCCCGCGTTTTCATCCACGCTGCTGATGATCTTCATCTGCATTTCAAAACGACGGGCGCTGGCAATCATGTCGGTCATGGCTTCGACCGGCTTGACGTTGCTGCCTTCCAGAACGCCGGACATCACGCGGATGCTCGGATCGGCCTGTAACGTGGCGCCACGCGTCGCCTGCGCCGCCTGGGTCAGACGGAACATGCCGTCGTCGCCGCGCTGCACGTCTTTGGCTTCCGCTTTCACCAGCTTCAGACGTCCGACGGGTGCAACGGTGTTGGCCGGGTCGCCCGGGTTCAGCGCCGAAATGGTACCGTCCGCGGCGATAGTCAGCTCAGAGCCTTCCGGCACGGTCAGCGGACCCGCTTCCCCCATTACCGGATGCCCCTGAATCGTCAGCTGGCCCGTCGCGCTCACCTGGATATTGCCGTTACGGGTATAGCCTTCGCTGCCGTCCGCAGTTTGCACCGCCAGCCAGCCGTCCTGCTGCAGGGCAACGTCCAGCGGGCGCGAGGTGTAGTCCATCTGCCCAGGCGTCATATCTGCGCCAGGGGTTGATGCCGTCACCAGCGTACGGGTCGGCAGGGACAGCCCTTCAACCGGCACCGCGCGCAGCGCATTAAGCTGCGCGCGAAAGCCCGGCGTAGAGGCGTTTGCCAGGTTGCTGGCGGTAACGGCCTGCTGATTGAGCGTCTGACTTGCCGCGCCCATCGCGGTATATATTGCGTGATCCATTGCGCTTTCCTGTTAGCCGCTTAACGCAGGTTAACCAGCGTGTTGAGGATCTGGTCCTGGGTTTTGATGGTCTGCGCGTTCGACTGATAGTTACGCTGCGCGACGATCATGTTCACCAGTTCTTTACTCATATCCACGTTGGAAGCTTCCAGCGCGCCGTTAGTCAGCTTGCCGAAGTTACCGGTGCCTGCGGTACCCAGCAGCGCCACGCCGGAGGACTGAGTGGCAGACCAGACGTTGTCGCCTTCAGATTTCAGGCCTTCGTTGTTCGCGAAGTTTGCCAACACGATCTGGCCCAGAACCTGAGACTGTTCGTTAGAGTAGCTTCCCACCACGGTGCCATCGTCGTTGATCTGGTAGCTCACCAGGTCGCCAGGCTTGTAGCCGTTCTGATTGGTTGCCACAACGCTGTTTGCACCGGTGTTCTGCTGCATGGAGTTCTGGAAGCTCAGGGAGAAGGTCGCCGCCGTCGCACCGCTGACAGAACCCGTGGTGATGTTAATGGCCGGCGTGGCGTTTGGCGTTGCGCTCAGTACACCCGCAGCGTCGTAGTTGTAGACACCCGCCAGGTTACCGTTCGCATCAAAGTTCATCTGCGCCGCTTTCGCTGCAGTAGAACCCGCAACGCTGCCGTCCTGAGTGTAAAGATCCCATTTATTGTTGGCCGTCTTCACGTAGTAGACGTACATGTTGTGGGCGTTACCCTGGCTGTCGAATACGGTCACGGTCCCTTTTTTGTTATAGGTATCCGGGTTGGTCGCATCGAACGGGGCAGTTTGAACAGGATCGGTTGAGTTCAGGTTGATCTGCTGCGTCGCGGTGGTGGTAGATTTCGCCGCCATCAGGGTATTCGGGATAGTAATCGCCTGAGGGTTCGCACCGGTCTGAACGGTTGGAGGCGTTCCAGCTACCGGGTAGCCCGTCAGCTGCATGCCCTGCATGTTAACCAGCGTACGGTTTTCGTCCAGCTTGAACTGGCCGTTACGGCTGTAGAACACAGAACCGTTGGAATCGACCATACGGAAGAAACCGTTCTGGCTGATAGCAACGTCCAGACCACGACCAGTGTTGGTGGTGGTACCGTCGGTAAAGTCCTGAGTGATGCCCGCAACTTTCACGCCCAGGCCGACTTTGGAACCGGCAAACATGTCCGCAAATGAAGCAGAACCGGATTTAAAACCATAGGTCGCGGAGTTGGCGATGTTGTTGCCAATGACGTCCAGGTTGGTGGCCGCAGCATTCAGGCCGCTGACCGCTTGAGAAAAGGCCATGACTTACTCCTGATAAGTGTTAAGGCTTAGATAATCTGCCGAACTTCGTCGAGTGTGGTGGAACCAGAGGTTCCCAAATCCAGTTTGTTGCCGTCGCTTCCTTTAATCACGCCCTGGACCAGCGCGAACTGCAGCGGCTGCGCCACCAGCTGGGTCGTCCCGTTGCTGGCGCTGATCGCTACTTTGTAAGAACCGTTTGGTGCTTTAGTGCCGTCGGTCAGGCTGCCATCCCACGTAAAGGTGTGAACGCCCGCCTTCAGCTCACCGATATCAATGGTGCGAACTACCACGTTATTGGCATCCATGATCGTTGCAGTGACCTTCTCAGCCGCCTGCTGGAGCTCAACGCCAAACGGCGTGGTGGTCGTTGTGGTGTTGCCTTCAGTGGTGCTGGTGCCCGCCAGAATCGTGGTTCCCGGGATCATCACCCCGTGGCCAATCAGGCTTGCCGCCTGCAGAGACTGGGCACTGTTGATCTGCCCGGAGACGGAGCCGAGGGTGGTGTTGAGTTTCTCAATGCCGCTCACGGTGCTGATCTGCGCAAGCTGCGTGGTCAGTTCGTTGTTCTGCATTGGGTTGGTGGGATCCTGGTTCTTAAGCTGCGCCACCAGCAGCGTCAGAAAGCTGCCCTGAAGATCGGAGGCATTGCTCCCGGTGAGGGAGTTAGAACCCGTCGTACTCTTCGTGTTATTAACACCCGAGTTCGTAGGATCATTCACATTTACGGCGATGGACATGCATGTCTCCTTTACTGGCCGAGAGTGAGCGTTTTGAGCATCATGCTCTTCACGGTATTCAGCACTTCAACGTTGGCCTGGTAGCTGCGGGAAGCCGACATGGAGTTCACCATCTCACCCACCACATCCACGTTTGGCATTTTCACGTATCCGCTGGCATCCGCGAGCGGGTTACCCGGCTCATACACCAGCCTGTCCGGCGCCTGGCTCTCTACCACATCTGACACCTTCACGCCGCCCGTCGCCGCGCCCGGCGCAGCATCGACCTGAAAGACAACCTGTTTGGCGCGATAAGGCTGGCCGTCTGGTCCGGTTACGCTGTCGGCGTTCGCCAGGTTACTGGCAGCCACGTTCAGGCGTTTGGACTGCGCGGTTAACGCCGAACCGGCAATATCAAAAATATTCAACAAGGCCATCTATCAGTTCCCCCCCTGCAGGACGTTCATCATGCCTTTGATTTGTCCGCCGAGTACGGTCAGGCCCGTCTGGTATTTCAGACTGTTATCGGCAAACTGGGTACGCTCCCGGTCCATATCCACGGTGTTACCGTCGAGTGAGGGCTGATCGGGAATGCGGTAAAGTAAATCGGTCGCTGGCGCGGTCATCGCCTGAGCAGGAATATGGCGAGAGGATGTCATGGCAAGTGCAACACCCGTTCCTTCGGCACGTCCACGCTCCATCACCTTTTTGAGTTCACTGGAAAAATCAATATCGCGCGCCTGAAACCCTGGGGTATCGGCGTTAGCGATGTTGGCGGCTAAAATCTCCTGCCGCTGGGCGCGTAAATTGAGCGCTTCCTGCTGAAAACGTAACGCGGCGTCGAGTTTATCGAGCATGTCTCCTCCGCTGATGGCAAAATTTCAGTTCACAGCTTAAATCTCACCCGGTCTCCCCTATCGACGGAATAAGCGCAAAATGCGTCGCTATTTATTGCGTTGATGCAAAACCACTGCAGGTAGAATTCATTCAACTCTGGAAACGGTGGAACTTGCGATGCAAACGTTAAAACGTGGCCTGGTGGCAACTTTCTTGCTGTTTAGCCCTCTGGTGCAGGCTGAAGGCTTACAGGATCGGCTTACGGCTTTTTTTGCTGAAAAGCTGGCGGGCTTTAGCGATGAGGTTAACGTTACCGTGCGCACCCCACCGAATCTGTACCCGACCTGTGACCAACCGTCATTTAGCGTGACGGGAACCACCCGGCTGTGGGGAAATGTGAACGTGCTGGCACGCTGCGCGAACGAAAAACGCTATTTACAGGTTGCAGTTCAGGCGACGGGCAATTATGTTGTCGCCGCCGTGCCCATTGCGCGCGGCAGCGTGCTGCAGACGAACAGCGTGACGTTAAAGCGCGGCCGTCTGGATCAGCTGCCTCCACGCACCATGCTGGAAATGAACCAGGCACAGGACGCCGTCAGCCTGCGCGATGTCGCACCCGGCCAGCCGATACAGCTCTCAATGCTGCGTCAGTCATGGCGGGTAAAAGCAGGTCAACAGGTGATGGTGGTGGCCAACGGAGATGGCTTTAGCATCAACAGTGAAGGGAAAGCGTTAAACAATGCCGCAGTGGCGCAAAACGCCCGCGTCAGAATGTCCTCAGGCCAGGTGGTGAGCGGAACCGTCGATTCTGATGGGAATATTCTGATTAACCTATAATCTTTTTAAAGATTTCGCGGCGCGTGCCGATAAATATTCCACTAATGATGATGTCAGGCGCAAACGCCGCGAACCCTCGATGAGGACAACACTATGAGCATTGATCGTACATCAGCCCTGAAGCCGGTAAGCGCTGTACAACCTCGCGAAACGAATGACGCTCCTGCGCAGAAAACGCGTCTGGAAAAACCGTCAACGTCCAACAGCACCAGCGTGACCCTGAGCGACGCACAGGCAAAACTGATGCAGCCAGGCAGCAACGATATCAATATGGAACGTGTTGAAGCGCTGAAAACGGCTATTCGTAACGGTGAGCTGAAAATGGACACCAGCAAAATCGCTGACGCCCTGATTCAGGAAGCACAGAGTTTCTTACAGAGTAACTAACCGTATGAGTCGACTGTCAGAAATACTGGATCAAATGACGGTTGTTCTTAACGACCTGAAAACGGTAATGGACGCTGAACAGCAGCATCTCTCTTCCGGTCACATCAACGGCAGCGCGCTGCAGCGTATTACTGAAGATAAGAGTTCGCTACTGGCGACGCTGGATTATCTGGAGCAGCAGCGCCGCGCTGAGCAGGATCCTAAGCGTAGCGCCAATGACGATATTATTGAGCGCTGGCAAACCATTACCGAAAAAACCCAGCACCTGCGCGACCTTAACCAGCACAACGGCTGGCTACTGGAAGGTCAGATTGAGCGTAATCAGCAGGCGCTTGAGGTATTGAAACCGCATAAAGAAACCGGACTGTACGGTGCGGATGGTCAAACAGCGACTGCGCGTATTGCGGGAGTTAAAAAGATTTCGATTTGACGCCTGTGCGACAAATCATGCAGCGGGGAGCACCATAAGGTGAACTCCCCTTTTGGCGTTTATGCCGTACGGCGGGCAAACTCTTTCACTTTGAACCCCAGCACCGCGAGCGTGGCAAAGTAAGCCACGACCCCGACGCCTACCACGGCCATCAGCCGCATCAGGCGATAAGGCATGGTGCCCAGGGACCACTCCGGCATCACGTACATCATGCCGAGCAGCGCGGCTGACATCACCAGTACCGCAACGATCAGACGTACCAGGAAACTTCCCCACCCCGGCTGCGGCGTGAAAATATCCTGCTTGCGCAGCTGCCAGTACAACAGCCCGGCATTCAGACAGGCCGCCAGACCAATAGACAGCGACAGGCCGGCATGCTTCAGCGGACCAATAAACGCCAGGTTCATCAGCTGGGTCATAATCAGCGTCACGATGGCAATTTTCACAGGCGTTTTGATGTCCTGACGCGAGTAGAACCCGGGCGCCAGCACCTTGACGACGATCAGCCCCATCAAGCCGACCGAGTAGGCAATCAGCGCGCGCTGGGTCATAGCGGCATCAAAGGCGGTGAATTTCCCGTACTGGAAGAGCGACACCGTCAGCGGTTTGGCCAGAATACCCAGCGCCACCGCGCTTGGCAGGGCCAGCAGGAAGCAGAGACGTAAACCCCAGTCCATCAGGCGGCAATATTCATCATGATTGCCGCTGGCAAAGCTTTTCGACAGCGACGGCAGCAGGATGGTCCCCAGCGCCACGCCCAGCACCCCGGACGGGAACTCCATCAGACGGTCGGCGTAGTACATCCAGGAAACCGAGCCGGACACGAGGAAAGAGGCAAAGATGGTGTTGATGATAAGCGAGATCTGGCTGACGGAGACGCCGAGAATAGCGGGCCCCAT
Organism: Enterobacter sp. DNB-S2; assembly: GCF_019443845.1. Lineage (NCBI taxonomy): Bacteria > Pseudomonadati > Pseudomonadota > Gammaproteobacteria > Enterobacterales > Enterobacteriaceae > Enterobacter > Enterobacter sp. DNB-S2. The sequence continues at coordinate 2,399,901 of NZ_CP050520.1, read as the reverse complement.
CTGCTTGATCACGCGCATCGCCCCGGCATCTTTGAGATTGATGCGCGGCAGCACCAGCATGCCGATTTTTTTCAGATGCGGCAGCTGGTACGCCAGCTGCAGCACGCCGCCGACGGTGACCGCCCAGGCCAGCGCCAGCACCGGCGGGTTGAAGTGCGGCGCAGCGAACAGGGCAAAACCGATCATGCTGACGTTGAGAAACGTTGGCGCAAACGCCGGAACAGAGAAGCGGTTCCAGGTGTTCAGGATCGCCCCCACCAGCGAGGCCAGCGAGATGAGCAGAATATAGGGGAAAGTAATGCGCAGCAGCTGCGAGGTCAGCGCAAATTTGTCAGCCGTATCGGCAAAACCGGGCGCGGTCACCATAATCACCCACGGCGCGGCCAGCATCCCGAGTACGGTCACCACCGCTAAAGCCAACGTCAGCAGCCCGGAGACATAAGAAACAAAGACGCGCGTCGCGTCTTCACCCTGCTTGCTTTTATATTCCGCCAGAATGGGCACGAATGCCTGGGAAAACGCCCCTTCAGCAAAAATACGACGCAGCAGGTTCGGCAATTTAAACGCGACGAAAAAGGCGTCCGTGGCCATCCCTGCACCAAATACCCTTGCCACAATGGCGTCGCGCGCAAAACCCAGCACGCGGGAAAACATGGTCATCGAGCTGACGGCCGCCAGCGATTTTAATAAGTTCATTAACGTGAATTTCCAGAACCATACGGATTTGTAGAGCGGGTTAGCGTAAGCGCCACCCGGCAAAGCCAACAAGCGGCGCTTAGTCTAACCGGATTTCAACGAATTACTATCCGCAGATGTTACAGCGAGTTATTCGCTCATGGCATCGCGCCAGAGCCTTTCCACAATGCGCTGCGCCATAATGGCCTGCTCGCCGGACGTTTCAGGAACCGTCTGATTTTGCACGCAGGTGATAAAGTGACGGGCGCATCCTGCGAAACCGCGCTGCTCGAGGGTGCTCTGCCAGCCTGGCGCCGGGAGCGTCACCACGCCGTTGCCCTTCTCTTCCCGCCACTCGCGCATGTCCGTAATGTCGTACAGCGCGCCCTCGGTCACCGCCTGCACGGATTCACGCTGGCTTCCCGCCCGACGGTGCATGCTGGTGGTAATCTGAAGATGCTCAACGGCGAAGTGGTGTTCCGCGTAGACCATCTGCCCCTGGTCATTCGTTAACAGGGTACCGCTCTTCAGCTGCGCATGGCCGTTGCTCAGCCACAGCGCCGTATCCACAACGTGCAGATAATCATCCAGAAGGGTGAAGCGCAGATCGTTTGGCCCAATGCTGTCGGTGCGGTGTTTATCCATCCGCAGCGAGGCGAGCGTGTCCGACTGCGCCTTCAGCTGCTGGTAAAGCGGCGCGAAGCGGCGGTTGAAGCCTACCATCAGCGTCAGTTTTTTGCGCGCGGCCAGCTCAATCAGACGTTCGGCATCCTGAACATTTTCCGCCAGCGGCTTATCCACGCAGACGTGAACCCCTAAATTGAGCAGCTCGCTTACCACCTGATAGTGGGTTGCCGTTGAGGTATGTACAAAGACCGCATCACACTCGCGGGCCAGATCCTGCAGGGAGGCAGCATACGGAATGCGCCAGGTTTCGCAGATACGTTCTGCCTTTTCTCGAGTGGGTGACCATGCCCCTTGCAGGGTCCAGTCCGTTGCTGCACCTAAAACAGGCAGCCAGGCTTTTTGCGCGATGCCGCCGAGCCCCACCACGCCTACGCGTAATTTTTTCACCGTCAGTCTCCCAGATGTGCCAGCAACGCATCCAGGCGCTGTTTCAGCCCGGCGACCTCGTCTTCCAGCGCTTCTACGCGCGCGGCAAGAGTGTCATTGCTTGCTGAGGATCCCGCGTCGCTCTCCACGGTAGCGACATCGACGTCGCCGCTGAACAGATGCATATAGCGGCTTTCACGTTTGCCCGGCTCGCGCGCCAGACGCACCACGTATGGGCCGTCTTCACGTGAGGCCAGCCCTTCCAGGGTCTGCTCAACTTCCTGCATATCGCTGAACTCATGCATACGGGAAGCGCGCGTGCGCAGCTCTCCCGGCGTCTGCGCCCCGCGCAGCAGCAGCGTGGTGATGACCGCCACTTCCGCACTGCTCAGCTTCAGGTCGCCGAATTCGGAGTTACAGAAGCGCTGTTCGTATTTGGTCACGCGGTTGCCGAAGCCGCTGACGGTGCGCAGATAGTGGCGTTTAACCAACGCATCCAGCACGTCCTGAACCTCATGTTCGCTGAGGTTCATCACCGGCTCGCGGTTGGTCTTCTGGTTGCAGGCCATGGTTACGGCGTTGACGGAGAGCGGATACTGCTCCGGCGTGGTGACCTGTTTTTCGAGTAAGCACCCAATCACGCGCGCTTCTGTACCGTTTAGCTGATACTTCATCTTTTCTCCTTAACGACCTGCGGTCCAGTCCCGGGTGGTTAACGCCGTCAGAACGTGGTCGCGCCACTCTCCGTCTATCAGCAGATAGTCTTTGGCGTAACCCTCTTTCTCGAACCCTAAGCGGGCCAGCAAATTGCCGCTGCGCTGATTATGCGGCATATAGTTCGCCATAATGCGATGGATATGCTGCGTGCGTTGCATATAGCGGATCGCCACCGTTAACGCCTCGTACATCAGCCCCTGCCCCTGCCATTTCTGGCCGATGGAGTAGCCAAGGTAGCAGGCGTGAAACGACCCGCGCACCACGTTTGAAAAGTTGGCGATCCCGATAATTTCTTTCTCTTCAGGATCCAGCAGCGCGAAATAAAACGCGCTGCCCTGCTTGTGAAATTCCGTAATCATGCTGAGGCGCGCCTGCCAGCCGGAAGGGTAACAATGGCTCTCATCCCGAACGGGTTCCCAGGGTTTTAAAAACTGGCGATTCTCGGCGTAATAATCCGCCAGACGCCAGGCATCACGCTCATGCACCAGACGAACGACCAGCCGGTCCGTTGTCAGACGCACTTTTGGCACATTGCTGCGATAGCCAAACATCGATACCACTCCTTCCCGTCACTTCTGCTGACCCATTAGCTTTACTATACCTGCGCCTGTGCCGTCTGTGAAAACAGTGACATACCATTTTCACCTCTTTTCACATTTTTCGATGAGAACTCTCTATCAAAGCACCCTTTTGATAAAAAAATATTGTCACCCGCGGGTGTGGGAAAAAACGCGGCGACACCGCAGAATGTTAGCGTGCTCACCTCTTATTTTCCCTGGAGGGAAAATGTCCCGCGTATCACAGGCCAGGAGCCTGGGTAAATATTTCCTGCTCGTCGATAACATGCTGGTCGTGCTCGGCTTTTTTGTCGTTTTTCCGCTGATATCGATCCGCTTTGTCGATCAGATGGGCTGGGCGGCATTAATGGTTGGCATTGCCCTGGGGCTACGCCAGTTTGTCCAGCAGGGCCTGGGCGTCTTTGGCGGGGCCATTGCCGACCGCTTTGGCGCTAAACCGATGATCGTTACCGGTATGCTGCTGCGCGCGGCAGGTTTTGCCACGATGGCGGTCGCCCAGGAGCCATGGCTGCTCTGGTTCTCCTGTTTCTTCTCCGGTATCGGCGGCACGCTGTTCGATCCGCCACGCACCGCGCTGGTGGTGAAGCTTATTCGCCCCCAGCACCGCGGCCGTTTCTTCTCGATTCTGATGATGCAGGACAGTGCCGGGGCGGTTATCGGCGCCCTGCTGGGAAGCTGGCTGCTGCAGTATGACTTCCGTCTGGTCTGCGCCGCTGGGGCGGTGCTCTTTATTCTGTGCGCGCTGTTCAATGGCCTGTTCCTGCCCGCCTGGAAACTGTCGACGGTCAAAGCGCCGGTCCGGGAAGGGCTTGGCCGCGTCCTGCGCGACAGGCGTTTTGTCACCTATGTGTTGACCCTGACGGGATACTACATGCTGGCTGTGCAGGTCATGCTGATGCTGCCGATCATGGTTAACGACATCGCGGGGACCCCTGCTGCCGTTAAATGGATGTACGCCATCGAAGCCTGCCTGTCGTTAACGCTGCTCTATCCGATTGCCCGCTGGAGCGAACGGCGTTTTCGTCTGGAGCATCGCCTGATGGCCGGTCTGTTCCTGATGACGCTGAGCATGATGCCGATCGGCCTGGTGAACTCTCTCCAGCAGCTGTTTACGCTGATTTGCACGTTCTATATTGGCTCGATCATCGCCGAGCCTGCCCGTGAAACGCTGAGCGCCTCGCTTGCGGATGCGCGTGCGCGCGGCAGCTATATGGGTTTCAGCCGGCTGGGGCTGGCGCTTGGCGGCGCATTAGGTTACGCGGGTGGCGGCTGGTTGTTTGATGCCGGCAAAGCGTTAAACCAGCCCGAACTCCCGTGGATGATGCTCGGCGTGGTGGGCTTTATGACGCTCCTTGCTCTGTGGTGGCAGTTCAGCCCGAAACGCAGCGCGAGCGGGATGCTCGAGCCTGGCGCGTAGCCTTTCCCTCGGGCGGGAGTCCCTCCCGCCCCACTTCTCAGTTTTTTCTGCTGGTTTCTGCCAATTCACACTGACATACTGGCGTAACAGGACAGAAGCGCCGATTTTTCGTTGAGGAACACTATGAAGAAAATTGTCTTTGCCGCGGCATTAGTAGTCAGCGGCCTGCTGGTTGGCTGTAACCAGCTCACGCAATATACCGTCAGTGAACAGGAAATTAATCAGGCGCTGGAAAAACATAACAATTTCTCTAAAGACATTGGCGTGCCGGGACTGGCGGACGCGCATATCGTCCTGACGAACCTGACCAGCCAGATCGGTCGTGAAGAGCCAAACAAAGTCACCCTGGCCGGTGATGCGGATCTCGATATGTCATCCCTCTTTGGCAATCAGAAGGCCAACATCAAGCTCAAGCTGAAGGCCCTGCCCGTTTTCAACAAAGAGAAAGGGGCAATTTTCCTGCAGGAGATGGAAGTCGTCGATGCGCAGGTGTCGCCGGACAAGATGGCACCGGTTCTGCAAACCCTGATGCCCTATCTGAACCAATCGCTGCGTAATTACTTTAACCAGCAGCCCGCGTACGTCTTAAGCGAAGACAAAAGCAAGGGTGAAGCTCTGGCGAAAAAATATGCAAAAGGTATAGAGGTGAAACCGGGAGAAATTATCATTCCTTTCACCGATTAACCTGAAGGGCGCTGCGGCGCCCTTTTTTTTACGGAAAAGTGTGCAAACGAAAACGTTTCCGCTTATGATTTGTGTCCGGCAAAAACAGCCATCCTTATGACTGATTCCTGACAAGCCGGAGCTTCCATGACTGCACAACCCCAGGTTCTTAAAATCCGCCGCCCTGACGACTGGCATATCCATCTGCGTGATGGCGATATGCTGAAAACCGTCGTGCCTTATACCAGCGAAATTTATGGCCGCGCGATTGTCATGCCTAACCTGGTTCCACCAGTCACCACCGTCGATGCCGCGATGGCCTATCGCCAGCGCATCCTGGATGCCGTTCCTGCGGGACACGATTTTACCCCGTTGATGACCTGCTATCTTACCGACTCGCTGGATCCGAACGAAGTGGAGCGCGGGTTTAACGAAGGCGTATTTACGGCGGCGAAACTCTACCCGGCAAATGCCACCACCAACTCCAGCCATGGCGTCACCAGCATTGATGCCATCATGCCGGTTCTGGAACGCATGCAGAAACTGGGCATGCCGCTGCTGGTCCATGGTGAAGTCACGCATGCCGAGATTGACATCTTCGACCGTGAAGCCCGCTTTATCGAGACCGTGATGGAGCCTCTGCGCCAGCGCCTGCCCGCACTTAAAGTGGTCTTTGAGCATATCACCACCAAAGACGCGGCAGAGTATGTGCGCGACGGCAACAATCTTATCGCCGCGACCATTACGCCACAGCACCTGATGTTTAACCGTAACCACATGCTGGTGGGCGGGGTGCGTCCTCACCTGTACTGTCTGCCTATTCTCAAACGCAACATCCACCAGCAGGCGCTGCGCGAGCTGGTTGCCAGCGGGTTCTCCCGCGCGTTCCTCGGCACCGATTCCGCACCTCACGCCCGCCACCGCAAAGAGGCGAGCTGCGGCTGTGCAGGCTGCTTCAACGCCCCAACGGCACTGGCCAGCTACGCGACCGTCTTTGAAGAGATGAACGCGCTCGAACATTTTGAAGCGTTCTGCTCCCTTAACGGCCCGCGCTTCTACGGCCTGCCGGTCAACGACACCTTTATCGAACTGGAGCGTAAAGCGAGCCACGTTGAGGAGTCCATTGCGCTGACGGATGACACGCTGATCCCATTCCTGGCGGGCGAAACCGTTAACTGGACGGTAAAACGTTAAAAAATCAATGCCCCTTGTTGTCAAACCGATAATATACCTGTATAAATAAACAGTATATTACACAGGGGGCATTTATGCGTATTGAAGTCACCATAGCCAAAACAACTGTTCTGCCTGCCGGCGCGCTTGATGCACTGGCAGGCGAATTATCCCGCCGTATTAACAACACCTTTCCCGACAACGCGGGTGCCGTAACGGTGCGTTACGCCGCGGCGAACAACCTCTCCGTCATTGGTGCTGCGAAAGAAGATAAAGATCGCATCAGCGAAATCCTGCAGGAAACGTGGGAAAGCGCAGACGACTGGTTTATCACAGATTAACACTGCTCCCTCATTGTGTTTTTTTGCCGGGTCGCCCCGGCTTTTTTTTGTCTAAAAATCCTGCAAGTTCAAATTAATTCGGCATCTTCTTTAAAAATCGTGAACGAGATGGTGTTTTATTGTTCGAACAATCCTAAAAAGCAGAAAAATGTGTTGCCACCTGTTTATTTTTCCCGTTGGAACCCTTATTACTTGGTATACTGAAGATGCTTTCAGAAAAACATGCATTGAACCTCAGAGCCGTTGTCTTCTAACACGCATTAAGGGGGTTATAATGGAAAAGAATAGTGAAGTGATCCAGACCCATCCACTGGTTGGCTGGGATATCAGTACCGTAGATAGCTACGATGCGCTGATGCTGCGTTTGCACTACCAGACCCCGAATCAACTCAACCGTGAAGAAGCGGAAGTTGGACAGACGCTGTGGCTAACAACAGACGTCGCCCGTCAGTTTATTTCTATTTTAGAGGCAGGTATTGCAAAAATAGAATCTGGCGACTATCAGGAAAATGAGTATAAACGGCACTAAGCTTATGCCCACTTTTCTCTCTACAGGCACCCTCGCGGTGCCTTATTTATTTCTCCCTTGTCTAACCCCGCGTTGTTAATTACTCTGCTAACAAAACATCAGTTTACGAGATGCATATGAGATACGACTTAATCATTATTGGTAGCGGCTCCGTGGGTTCCGCCGCCGGTTATTACGCAACACAGGCAGGTCTGAAGGTCCTGATGATCGATGCCCACCTTCCTCCTCATTCGGAGGGCAGCCATCATGGCGATACCCGTCTCATGCGCCATGCGTATGGAGAAGGCGAGCGCTATGTGCCGCTGGTGCTTCGCGCCCAGACGCTGTGGGATGAACTGGCGACACAGACCGAAGAGCGTATTTTCGAGCGTACCGGGGTCGTCAACCTTGGCCCTGCTCATTCTGATTTTCTCGCCGGCGTCGAGCGCAGCGCAAAAGCCTTTAATCTGGATGTCGAGAAGCTGGACGCAACGGGCATTACCGCGCGCTGGCCTGAAATTACCGTCCCGGACGATTACATCGGCCTCTTTGAAGCCCACTCCGGCGTGCTGCATTGTGAAGCGGCGATCAAAACCTGGATCGATCTTGCCGCGAAGGCCGGCTGTGCGCAGCTGTTTAACTGTCCGGTGGAGGCCATCACCCATGACGAGAATGGCGTCACGGTAACGACTCTTGACGGCGACTATTCAGCGTCCCACCTGCTCGTCAGCGCAGGAACCTGGGTCACTCGCCTGCTGCCGGAACTGCCAATCCAGCCGGTGCGGAAGGTCTTCTCCTGGTTCCAGTCGGATGGTCGCTACAGCGCGCAGAATAAATTCCCGGCCTTCACCGGCGAATTGCCGAATGGCGATCAGTTCTACGGTTTCCCTTCCGAGAAAGACGCGCTGAAAATCGGTAAACACAACGGTGGCCAGGCTATCGCCTCTCCTGACGAACGCAAGCCTTTTGGCGCTTTCCCACAGGATGGTTCGGAAGCCTTCTCGTTCCTGCGCACTATTCTTCCGGGCGTCGGTGGCTTGCTGTATGGCGCGGCCTGTACCTACGACAACACGCCGGATGAAGACTTCATCATTGATACCCTGCCAGGGCATGACAACGTCCTGCTGATTACCGGGCTGAGCGGCCACGGCTTTAAGTTCGCTTCCGTGCTGGGCGAGATTGCCGCGCAGTTTGCCCAGGGCATCACGCCGCAGTTTGATCTGACGCCCTTCTCACTCTCGCGTTTTAACGGATAATCCGCACGGGCTCTGGAGGTACCGGGGCCCGTTTTATTCACACTGCATTACGGGGCGTTATGCGCAGGATCGTTAGCTTTCTGATGAATAATATTCGCGAGCATTTTATGCTCTATATCTTATTGTGGGCGCTGCTGGCTATTATTGATGTTGTTTACATTGTATTTTATTGAAAGGCCAGATTGACAATAATTGACATTTATTTAGCTTTATTGAAACTCTCTATTTTACTTGCACGAAGACATTGAATTACATTTATCGATCCTGTTCAAAAGCGCTGAAATAAATAAAATAAAAATCAATAGACAATTATTTCAGTTGCAATGTCACATCTTCCCGTTCATTTTTACCCTTCGGTTAATACGAAAATGGACATTCTGATGCAACTGCGTAACACCTCCCGGCGCTACGGAATAATATCCATAGGTTTGCACTGGATATTTGCTATTGCCGTCTACGGTATGTTTGGCCTTGGACTCTGGATGGTCACGCTCAGCTATTACGACGGCTGGTATCACCAGGCACCGGAGTTACATAAAAGCATTGGCGTTCTCCTGATGCTGGGTCTGGTTTTTCGTGTGATCTGGCGACATATTTCCCCGCCGCCCGCGGCGCCTAAGACCCACGGAAAAATGACCCGCCTGAGTGCCGTTGCCGCGCATATCGCGCTCTATGCGCTGCTCTTCGCCATTCTGATCAGCGGCTATCTTATCTCAACGGCGGACGGTAAGCCGATTAGCGTCTTTGGCCTTTTTGACGTCCCGGCAACGCTCAGCGATGCGGGCGCTCAGGCTGACACCGCCGGGGTCGTTCACCTCTGGCTTGCGTGGAGCGTCGTGATCCTGTCCGTGCTGCACGGGCTTGCCGCCCTCAAGCACCATTTTATTGATAAAGACGATACGCTAAAGCGCATGCTTGGCCGCTCGTCAGTTGACTCTGGAGCATAAAATGAAAAAACACCTGCTGGGTATCGCCCTGGGTTCTCTGTTATTCACCGCCGGTTCCGCCGTGGCGGCTGATTATAAAATTGATAAGGAGGGCCAGCACGCTTTCGTCAATTTCCGTATTCAGCACCTGGGATACAGCTGGCTGTACGGTACCTTTAAAGATTTTGACGGCACATTCACCTTTGACGAGAAGAATCCTGCCGCCGATAAGGTCAACGTAACCATTAATACCAACAGCGTGGATACCAATCATGCTGAACGTGATAAACATCTGCGCAGCGGGGAATTCCTCAATGTCGCGAAATACCCGCAGGCGACCTTCACCTCCACGGAAGTGAAAAAAGAGGGTGATAAGCTGAATATTACCGGCAACCTGACGCTTAACGGCGTAACAAAACCGGTCACGCTGGATGCTAAATTACTGGGTCAGGGTGACGATCCGTGGGGCGGTAAACGCGCAGGTTTTGAAGCGGCGGGTAAAATTCACCTGAAAGATTTTAATATCACAACGGATTTAGGCCCGGCGTCTCAGGACGTTGAGCTGATTATTTCCGTTGAAGGCGTACAGCAGAAATCATAATAGATGCGCCCGGCAGGCTTTCGCCGTGCCGGGCGTTATTATCATTCCGGGTCAGGGATACCCAGTTTGGTATTCAGACGGCCGCGTGATTTATTAAAAATCTTGTTGCCGTTTTCACGTCCTGCGCGACGGCGACGCTGCTCTTCTTCCGGCAGGATGCTCTCTTCGCTGCACAGTTCGCTACAGCAGCCGTTAAACTTCTCGGCACAGGCCGGGCACTGAATGAACAGCAGATGACACCCGTCGTTTTTGCAGTTGGTGTGGGTATCGCACGGTGCGCCGCACTGGTGGCACTGGGCAATAACGTCTTCAGAAATACGCTCACCCATACGCTCGTCAAAGACAAAGTTTTTCCCGATAAAGCGTACCGGTAAACCCTGCTCGCGGGCGCGGCGGGCGTACTCGATAATGCCGCCTTCAATATGCCAGACCTTATTAAAGCCGTTGTGCTTCATCCACGCGCTGGCTTTCTCACAGCGGATACCGCCGGTGCAGTACATAACGATCTTTTTATCTTTATGTTCCTGCATCATCTCAACCGCTTTGGGCAGTTGCTCGCGGAAGGTATCGGCCGGGATTTCCATCGCGTTCTCGAAATGCCCCACTTCGTATTCATAGTGGTTACGCATATCAATGAACACGGCATCCGGATCGTCAAGCATCGCATTCACTTCCGCAGCCTTGAGATATTCACCGACATCCGCCGCGTTAAACGCAGGATCGTCGATACCGTCCGCCACGATGCGTTCACGCACCTTCATACGTAGCACCCAGAAGGATTTCCCGTCATCGTCCAGGGCAATGTTCAGGCGTAAGCCGTCGAGGGCCGGATCGAACTGATAAAGACACTCGCGGAAAGCGCTGACTTTGCTTTCCGGTACGCTAATTTGCGCGTTGATGCCTTCACGGGCAAGGTAGACGCGGCCGAAGACGTTCAGGGCCGTGAACGCCTGATAAAGCGCATCGCGGGTCGCCTGCGGATCGTCGATCGTGAAGTATTTATAGAAAGAGATGGTTGTGCGCGGTTCGGTTTCAGCCAACATACGCGCTTTCAACATCTCATTCGATACGCGGTTGTGTAACACTGGCATGGTGTACAGTCCTGGAATCGTTAGAGAGAATGAAAAATCGGTCGGCATCATATAGCAAACAAAACCAATTTACATCCCCACAATTTACGCTACATTTCACACACCCTGATTAATCAGGCTTAACAATTGCTGTATTCGTGCACGCTTCGAAAGCAGATATTTTGGCTATGTCTCAAAAAATGAGACACTAGCAAAACAGGACGTTTGAACACAGGAAAGACATGACCCAGTTACCAAAATTTACTGCCGCCCTTTTGCATCCCCGCTATTGGTTGACCTGGCTTGGCATCGGCTTTTTATGGCTTCTGGTACAGCTTCCCTACCCTGTTATTTTTCGGTTGGGTAAATTTCTGGGCCGCTTCGCGCAACTGTTTATGAAGCGTCGCGCCAGAATCGCGTACCGCAATCTTGAGCTGTGTTTTCCGCAGATGAGCGAGCCAGAGCGTCACGATATGGTCGCGAAGAATTTCGAATCCGTCGGGATGGGGCTCATGGAAACCGGTATGGCGTGGTTCTGGCCGGACAAACGCATGGCCCGCTGGAGCGAGGTAACGGGAACCGGCATGGAGCCTGTGCATACGCTTCAGGCCAACCAGACGGGCGTTTTGCTGATCGGCGTTCATTTCCTGACGCTGGAAATCGGGGCGCGCATGTTCGGCATGCAGGCGCCTGGCATTGGCGTTTATCGTCCTAACGATAACCCGGTCATCGATTTAATCCAGACCAACGGCCGCATGCGCTCCAACAAAAGCATGATCGACCGTAAGGACCTGAAGGGGATGATCCGCGCGCTGAAATCCGGCGAAGTGGTCTGGTATGCCCCCGACCACGACTATGGCCCACAGGCCAGCGTATTTGTTCCCTTCTTCGCCGTTGAAGAGGCCGCCACAACGACCGGTACCTGGATGCTGGCGCGCATGTCCAAAGCCGCCATCGTGCCTTTTGTCCCCCGCCGTAAGCCGGATGGTTCAGGTTACGAGCTGATGATGCTGGAGCCGGAACTCGCGCCGCCGCTCGACGATGCGGAAGCCACCGCGCGCTGGATGAACAGCGTTGTGGAGAAGTGCATCATGCTGGCGCCCGAGCAGTATATGTGGCTGCACCGCCGTTTTAAAACGCGTCCACAAGGCGCGCCGTCCCGCTATTAATCCCCATGCGGTCTTCAGGGCCGCATGCCGTTTTAGCTTTAAAAGCTCCTCGTCATTGCGGCAATCATAACCCAGGCGCATAATTAGCAGGCTTATTACTTTATGCTTCAGGTGCTCTGCACCTCATTATGCGGATAGTTATGTCACCCTCAGATGCCCCCATAAACTGGAAGCGTAACCTCGCGGTTGCGTGGCTTGGCTGTTTTCTTACCGGCGCGGCCTTTAGCCTGGTCATGCCCTTCCTGCCGCTCTACGTCGAACAGCTTGGCGTAACGGGCCACAGCGCGCTCAATATGTGGTCCGGTCTGGTATTCAGCATCACGTTTCTCTTTTCCGCGATGGCCTCGCCCTTCTGGGGCGGCCTTGCCGACCGCAAGGGACGTAAAATCATGCTGCTGCGTTCGGCGCTGGGGATGGCCATTATCATGGCGCTTATGGGCGTGGCGCAGAACGTCTGGCAGTTTCTGATCCTGCGCGCGCTGCTGGGCCTGCTGGGGGGATTTATTCCCAACGCGAATGCCCTGATAGCCACGCAAATCCCCCGCCATAAGAGCGGCTGGGCGCTCGGGACGCTCTCTACCGGCGGCGTGAGCGGTGCTCTGCTGGGACCGCTGGCCGGCGGATTACTGGCGGATAACTACGGCCTGCGGCCGGTCTTCTTTATCACCGCCAGCGTGTTGTTCCTGTGCTTTATCGTCACCCTGCTCTGTATCCGGGAAAACTTCACGCCTGTCGCCAAAAAAGAGATGCTCCACGCCAGAGAGGTGCTGACCTCGCTCAAAAATCCCAGACTGGTGCTGAGCCTGTTCGTGACGACAATGATTATCCAGGTGGCTACCGGGTCGATTGCCCCTATTCTGACGCTGTACGTTCGCGACCTGGCGGGTAACGTTAGCAATATTGCGTTCATCAGCGGGCTGATTGCCTCCGTGCCCGGCGTGGCGGCGCTGCTGAGCGCCCCGAGGCTCGGAAAACTGGGGGACCGGGTGGGTCCCGAGAAAATCCTGATCTGCGCGCTGGTGATTTCCGTCCTGCTGCTTATCCCGATGTCGATGGTGCAAACGCCATGGCAGCTGGGCGTCCTGCGCTTTTTGCTGGGTGCCGCCGACGGCGCATTGCTGCCCGCCGTACAGACCCTGCTGGTCTACAACTCCACGAACCAGATCGCCGGGCGTATTTTCAGCTATAACCAGTCATTTCGCGATATCGGTAACGTCACCGGACCGCTGCTCGGGGCCGGGATTTCCGCCAGCTTCGGTTTTCGCGCCGTCTTTATCGTGACGGCGGGCGTCGTGTTGTTCAATGCCATCTATTCATGGTTCAGTTTATCCCGCGCGCTGCGGCCCGTGACGGAATAAGACGAACGCCTGACGGCTTATTTTCGCATTCATACTTGCAGAATCTTATATTCAGCTATTCTTTCCCTGAAACCTTCTGGAAAACAGGGAGACACCAATGACCATGTACGCCACGCTGGAAGAAGCTATTGATGCCGCTCGTGAAGAGTTCCTCGCCGACAACCCCGGCGTTGAAGAAGAAGATGCTGACGTGCAACAGCTTAATATCCAAAAATACGTTCTGCAGGATGGGGATATTATGTGGCAGGCCGAATTCTTTGCCGATGAAGGTGAAGAAGGGGAATGTTTGCCGATATTAAGCGGTGAAGGTGCGCAGGCCGTCTTTGATGGCGACTATGACGAAATCGAACTTCGGCAGGAATGGCTGGAAGAGAATACCCTGCACGAGTGGGATGAGGGTGAGTTTCAGCTCGAGCCGCCGCTGGATACGGAAGAAGGTCAAACCGCAGCCGACGAGTGGGACGAGCGTTAATTTACGCTATTCGTAAGGGCCGTGGCTGGCATCTATCGGCAGCAACAGCGTGTCGAAAATCAGCGAGAACGGTAGATCGAGCACGGTCAGGTAGCGCCACGCGGAATCACGAAGATCCCATTTCACGCCCGGGTAATACTGATTTCCGTGGCCTTGCCCTGGGATGGTGCGACTGATGATACTGCCGCAGCCGCTGAGCAGGCATGCCACCATAACGACGATGATTATTCTCATCTTTAACCTCTAAAAAAATACCGGCGATTAAGCCGGTATTTTATATGGCGGGTGGAGCTTCGCTTACTCGCCTTACTTAACTGCTTACTTCGCCTTCAGAGCGAGCGGATTCAGCTTCACGTCCTTATAGTAGTTCACCCACGAAGAGTATTTCTCCGGAGCGGACCACACGCGGTAGTGAAGACGCGCCATTGTCACCGGGTCGCTCAACAGCACCAGACGACGGTCGCGGTTGAGTTTTTCCGGGGTCTCGTTAAGCGCCTGCTCAACGTGACGATCGCGGGCAATCTCCAGCACCTGGCTGGCGCGGTGACGCGCGGTCGCCATTGCCGTCGCCAGGGCGTTGAATGACGGGTTAAACACGGCGTGCATGAAGCCGTCATCCAGCGAGCGACTGCGGTTCTGTTCCAGGTAACGATCGGTATCCACCAGCACCTGCGGCGGGGAATACTCTTCCGGGATCAGGAACAGCTTCCAGCGTTTGGTTCGCAACCCCACCGTTGAACGGCTGGAAATCACGGACACAAACGGCGACAGGATCAGCGAGAAGACAATCGGCGCCAGCCAGAACAGGAAGCGCAGATCCAGCCACGCCATCCCGGCAGCCCACACCAGACCCAGCAGCAGCTGAGAACCGTGGCGCATAAAGGCTTCACCCCACGGCGTGGAGTCGTCGTCACGCTGCGGTGAGTTCCAGACCACTTCCCAGCCCAGGAACGCACTGACCACAAACACGGTGTGGAACAGCATACGTACCGGCGCCAGCAGGACCGAGAACAGCACTTCCAGCAGCAGTGAAAGGGTCACGCGGAAGAAACCGCCGTACTCTTTCGAGCCTTTGCACCAGATCAGGATGATGCTGAGCAGCTTAGGCAGGAACAGCAGCACCATGGTGGAGGCAAACAGCGCAATCGCCAGCTCCGGACGCCACTGCGGCCACACCGGGAACAGCTGCCGCGGTTGCAGGAAGTATTGCGGCTCCGTCAGGGCATGAACCACCTGTAAGGCAGTCGACAGCGCCAGGAACATAAACCACAGCGGTGCGGAGAGATAAGACATCACGCCCGTCAGGAACACCGCGCGGTGAACCGGGTGCATCCCTTTTACCAGGAACAGGCGGAAGTTCATCAGGTTACCGTGACACCAGCGGCGGTCACGCTTAAGCTCGTCCAGCAGGTTCGGCGGCAGCTCTTCGTAGGATCCCGGCAGGTCGTAGGCAATCCAGACGCCCCAGCCAGCACGACGCATCAACGCCGCTTCTACGAAGTCATGCGACAGAATAGAACCGGCAAACGAACCCTCACCCGGCAGCGGCGCCAGCGCACAGTGTTCAATGAACGGCTTCACGCGGATAATGGCGTTGTGGCCCCAGTAGTGCGACTCACCCAGCTGCCAGAAGTGCAGACCGGCCGTAAACAGCGGCCCGTAAACACGGGTGGCGAACTGCTGGCAGCGCGCATAAAGGGTGTCCATTCCGGACGCTTTTGGCGAGGACTGAATGATACCGGCGTTAGGGTTGGCTTCCATCAGACGCACCAGACCGCTCAGGCAGTCTCCGCTCATGACGGAGTCAGCATCCAGCACCACCATGTAGCTGTACTGGTTACCCCAGCGACGGCAGAAGTCATCGATGTTGCCGCTTTTACGCTTCACGCGACGGCGGCGGCGGCGGTAGAAGATCTGGCCTTCGCCCTGAACTTCTGCAATCAGCTCCATCCACGCTTTTTGTTCCGCCACGCAGATATCCGGGTTGTAGCTGTCGCTCAGGATGTAAACGTCGAAATGCTCCGCGTTGCCGGTCGCCTTCACGGACTCCCAGGTCGCACGCAGGCCCGCAAATACGCGGTCAACGTCCTCGTTACAGATAGGCATAATCAGCGCGGTACGGTGCTCGGGATTAAGGGGTTCATCCCCGACCGTTGACGCCGAAATGCTGTATTTGTCACGCCCCATGAGCAATTGCAGGAAGCCCATCAGCGCGGTCCAGAAACCGGCCGAGACCCAGCAGAAGAGGACCGCGAACAGCAGGAGAATGCCGCTCTGCAGGATATACGGCAGCAGCTGCATGAAGGAGACCCAGAGATCCTGGCCCATCATGTCCGTCGGGTTGATAAACGCCCAGCCCTGGTAAGGCAGGATAGTTTTCATGTACCAGGTCGCGACGACCGTCTGCGCCAGCGTCAGAAGCAGCAGGATATAGCGACGGATTGTCCCGACGGTACGCCATTTCTGTTCGGACGCCTGCTCTTCTTTCGTCAGACGCGACAGATAGCGCGGCGTCACATCACGCCCGCGCAGGCGATCCCAGAAGCGACCCACCGGGTTGGTGCGCCATGGATCGGGGAACATAGAGGAACGCGTAGCCTTCGGCATCGCCTGAAGCTGATCGCGTCCTTCGTCGTCTTTAATCAACTGCCCTTCCGCCAGCGAGTCCGGCCAGGCCTGCTCCAGACGCGCCTTGACTGACCCGAGCGGCGTATCATCATCACGGGAAAACGTATGATGTTCACCATCCAGCGCGGTGTGAACCGCGCGGATGTCGCTCTTTGGCAGTGCCGCTTTTTCGATATCCGTCAGCGGCATGGCATCAATATATTCAGATGTATTATTCATTGGCAGGTAGCTGATAGCTCCAGGTTTCACTCAGCGGCTGATCGTTACTGACCAGCGCAGCACGCATTTCAGTGGTCTGTTTCGGATCTTTCACTTTCACGCGCAGGGTCAGACGCCAGCCTTTGGTTACCGGGTTGTAACGCACGGTATTCTCAACGATTTCACCGTTATCACCGATGCTGGCCTGAGCGGCAACGGCGGTGTCCGGCGACAGTTTCTTCATATCCTGGCCTGTGAAGTCCACGACAAACGCCACGGTACCATCAGGCTGACGGATAAGATTAGACTGCTTCACATCACCCGTTGAGCGGCGAGTCTGCATTACATACGCGTTATCCGGCGCATGCAGCTTATCTTCGTCGCGGCTGAAGGTAATGGTGTACTTGAAGTTCATCTCTTTACCGGCTTCCGGCAGTTGATCCGGCGTCCAGTAAGCGACGATGTTATCGTTGGTTTCGTCGTTGGTTGGAATTTCTACCAGCTCGACCTTGCCTTTACCCCAGTCACCGTTTGGCGTGACCCAGGCGCTTGGACGCTGGTCATAGCGATCGTCCAAATCTTCAAAGCGGGAGAACTGACGACCACGCTGCAGCAGGCCAAAACCTTGCGGGTTTTCCATTGCGAAGCTGCTAACCGCCAGATGTTTCGGGTTATTCAGCGGACGCCAGATCCACTCACCGTTGCCGGCATGAATAGACAGACCGTTGGAGTCGTGCAGTTCCGGGCGGAAGTTGGTAGCCGGTGACGGCTGGTTCGGCCCAAACAGGAACATACTGGTCAGTGGCGCAACGCCCAGTTTGCCCACTTTATCACGCAGGTAAACCTTGGACTGCACGTCAACTACCGTGTCACGACCCGGCATAATCACAAAGCGATAGGCACCGGTTGCACGCGGGGAATCCAGCAGCGCATAAATGGTCAGACGCTTATCCGTTGGCTTTGGACGTTCAATCCAGAACTCACGGAAACGCGGGAACTCTTCACCTGATGGCAGCGCGGTATCAATTGCCAGACCACGCGCAGAAAGCCCGTACACCTGCCCCGCGCCGATAACGCGGAAATAGCTGGCGCCAAGCATGCTGACGATTTCGTCGTTTTTATCTTTGCTGTTGATCGGGTAAAGCACCTTAAAGCCTGCGAAGCCCAGGTCTTTCACCGTATCTTTGTCGTGTTGCACATTGCCAAAATTGAAGTAATCCGGGCTGTACTTGATCTTACGTACCGCGGTTGCCGTCACTTCATTGATGGCAACAGGCGTGTCGAAGTACATACCCTGATGATAAAATTCAAGCTTGAACGGGGTTTTAATATTGCTCCAGTACGCTTTGTCGTGATTGAACTGGATCTGCTGATAGTCCGCATACTTCATGTCGCGGAAAACGGAGGGCAAGTTACTTTTCGGCGCTTCGTAGCTCTTGCCTGCCATCGATTTTGCCTGTTTTGCGACATCGTCGATGTTAAAGGCCAGTGCCGATGAGGTATACAGTGATAACACCACTGCAGCACCCAACCAACGCATTTTCATCATCTGTGGTTTATGTTTCATAATAAGTAAGCACTTCCCCCTTTGTGTGCTTATATCGATCCGATCCATTTTAATGGAAACTCAGGCAATCCGACAACATTATCACTGCTTTGTTCAGCTGCTGGCTCATGGAATAAGCAAATGAAAGAACCCGCTATTCACTTTGCGTGCTTATCCTGGAGACAGGGTGTCGGTCTTGGTGTAGGGTTGGCTTCGAATGTAACCATTATGAGTCTTAGGGATAAGACGAAAAGTCTGAGAATGCACAACGTTATATGAGCACAACACCAACAGAACGTGAATATTTCCTCGACTCGATCAGGGCCTGGCTGATGCTATTGGGGATCCCCTTTCACATTTCACTGATTTACTCCAGCCACACCTGGCATGTGAATAGCCAGATGCCCTCCTGGTGGCTGACGCTGTTTAATGACTTTATTCACGCCTTCCGTATGCAGGTGTTCTTCGTTATATCCGGCTATTTTTCTTACATGCTGTTTCTGCGATACCCGCTCAAGCGCTGGTGGAAAGTGCGCGTAGAGCGCGTGGGGATCCCCATGCTGACCGCAATTCCACTGCTGACGCTGCCTCAGTTCATTATGTTGCAATACGTCAAAGGCAAAGCGGAGAACTGGCCGAACCTTACGCTGTATGAAAAGTACAATACGCTGGTCTGGGAGCTGGTGTCTCACCTCTGGTTCCTGCTGGTGCTGGTGGTGCTCACAACGGTGAGCCTGTTGATTTTCAGCCGCCTGCGCCACCGTCTGAGTACAAAAGCCGACACCTTCTTCGCCAACGTTACGATGGGCAAACTGTCTGTGCTCTTCTTGCTGTTGGGGATTGCCTATGCCGCCGTGCGACGGACGCTGCTTATCGTCTATCCGCCGATTTTGAGCGACGGGTTATTTAATTTTGTGGTGATGCAGTCCTTGTTCTACATTCCGTTCTTTTTAATCGGCGCGCTGGCTTTTATTCATCCGAAGCTTAAATCGCTGTTTGTCACCCCATCACCGTGGTGCGCGCTGGGGGCCACCCTCGCGTTCGCGGCCTATCTGCTGAATCAGCGCTACGGCAGCGGCGACGCCTGGATGTATGAAACGGAAAGCGTGATCACTATGCTGCTGGGGCTGTGGATGGTGAACGTGGTATTCGCGCTGGGCCACCGCTTGCTGAACTTTAAGTCCAGCCGCGTGACCTACTTCGTTAATGCATCACTGTTTATCTATCTGGTGCATCACCCGTTGACGCTTTTCTTCGGGGCTTACATCACACCGCACATCGCCTCCAACACGCTGGGCTTCTTTACCGGGCTGGTGTTTGTTGTAGGGGTGGCAATCGTACTCTACGAAATCCATCTGCGGATCCCGCTCCTGCGCTTCCTCTTTTCAGGAAAACCACAGGCAAAAGCCTCATAAATCACGCGGCGCATCAGATGCGCCGCGTTTGCATCAGCTCTCCAGCTCTTGTCTGCGCTGAGTCAGAAGCCGCTGATAAAGATGCGTGGTGTCGTCGTCGAAACAGACAAAAATCACCTTCTCTGGCAGCGGTTTTAGCGACAAATAGCGGTAAACCGTTTCAACGGCGATCGTTGCGGCAGCGGCCTTAGGGTAACCATACACGCCGGTGCTGATGGCCGGAAACGCCATCGTTTTATAACCGTTGTCGGCGGCCAGTCGCAGACAGTTCCGGTAAGCCTCTTCCAGAATACTCGCTTCGTGCTGGTCCCCGCCATGCCAGACCGGCCCTACCGCGTGAATTACCGCTCTTGCAGGCAGATTGCCCGCCAGCGTAATCACCGCGTGACCGGGAGGACATTCGCCCTGCTGTTGCCGCACGGTTTTACAGGCTTCCAGCAGCTGCGGTCCGGCAGCCCGGTGGATAGCCCCGTCCACGCCGCCTCCCCCCATCAGGGAGGGATTGGCCGCATTGACGATGACGTCGACGTGCACTGTCGTAATATCGCCATGAATAATTTCAATTTGCGGTTTCATAAAGCCCCTCTGCAACCCGCCATTTTCTTAAGTGTATCGCAGAGGAGACCGGGAGAAAAAACTATCAGAAAAAATCCTCATCCACCGCAGGGCGGGAGAGCGCGCATTAGTGATACTGGATTTCGACAACCGCGAGCGTTTTTTCAGGATTAAGGTATTTCATATTGAGCGTTGCCACGTTTGAGTCGCTCACTTTCCCGTTAAGCGCCTCTTCATAGCTGACCATACGCGTTTGCATACGGTTATTATCTGGACATGACATGGCAAACTGTTGCTTCTGGGGAGTGACTTCACAGGGGTCGGCGACAATGGCACCGCGAAAATGAATGACACCGCCGTCAACAACCGTGGCCGAATAAGCCGGGATACTCAAAGCAGAAACGACCAGACCCAGACCTACCATGAGTCGAGCAAAATAGTTGTTCATTATAGGTACTCCTCAATGAAAATCGTCCATGAGGGGTAAACGCGCTTCATTTATTATGACAAACGAAGTTTCACGTTACGGAACATAACGACCTGGTCCCTGATATCAGCATAGCTCAACGGCCCAGACCCGCCACATTCACAACCTATTGATTTAATGGGTTTTTATAGCGAACGTTCCGCTGGCGACCACTGTTGTGATAAATGTAGCGATTTACCGTCTGAAACGGTGACAACGATTTTTACCGTGTCTCCCGCATTAATATTTAAACTCAGGCGCATTAAATCAATCGTCTGATTAGCGGGTATAAAAAGGGTGTTTTGCTGCCGGGAAGAACTTTGTCCCCCCTGCCCTTCTCGCACAGAAACAATCTGAACCTGACAATCACACGACTGCGCCAGAGTGACCTGAGGAACAATGGTGGTCATATTTTCCTGCTGTGACGTTTTGAAGGTGATCTGGCTGGAAAGCGCGGCGAGTAGAATTAAGGTATTCATGATGAACTCCCGAAAAAAAACAGGGCTGATGCCCTGTTTTTTTGTAGCACAGATTTCAGTATCAGTACTGATGAGCTGACGCGTGGTTACCAAAACCGATCTGGGTAACGTTAACAGTCGAGTTGGACGCAGTCTGGTCTACGAGTGCACCGTTAAAGCCGCCGGACTGGCTAACGTTCATAACGGATTTTTTACTGTTCCACTGATCAAGTGTCGCACTGTTGCCAAAACCTTTCTGGGTCAGGTTGATTTTACTGTCATCAGAGCCCTGACCAACGTCAGCACCGTTAAAGCCGCCGGTCTGGCTAATATTCAGGACGGAATTTCTGGCGTCTGTCTGCAGGGCAACCGCGGAGTTACCGCCACCGTTCTGATAAATATTCAGGGTTGAATTTGGGCCACTGTTTCCACCATGACCATGTCCATGACCCCATCCGCCCTGATTAATAGAACCCGCCATAGCACTACCAGAAACTACGATTGCTGCAAGTGCTGCCACTTTGATAAATTTCATGGTAAACCCCCATCGGATTGATTAAAGTCGTCGCGAACGCGCTAATGTTGAATAACGTTAATCGCCATTTGCGACTGTTTCTGCACTACAACTGCGGTTTTCTGCGTACCGTACTGCGTAATATTTGCTCTATTACCCGACCCTTTCTGGATAATTTTCGCGCTATTACCGTATCCATCTTGCGTAATACCTGCATCATTCCCGTTACCGCTCTGATCGATCCAGGCTAAATTGTAACTCCCTGATTGATCAACTCTCGCTCTGTTACCCGCCCCATCCTGAGATACAATGGATAAGAGTCTTGAACCGTCCTGGCTAACCTCAGCGTTATTGAAAACGCCCCGTTGACCAATAATGGCTGCCTGATTGAGTGATGAAAGACTTAATTCGTTAACCGCAAAGTTATATTCAGCATTTGCCAAATCTGAATTCGCTGCGGTTACAAATCCAGGCGCACCCAGTAATGTAAACATCATAATTAACGATGTGTTTTTCATGTTGTCACCCTGGACCTGGCTATTTAATCACGCCATAACCCTATAACAATGCTACTTGTTAAAACGACTCGTATTGTGTTAACGCGTCGTTACGGTGAAGAGTATGTCCGCTGAAACATTTTAAATATCTCACCCGCGCGGCTTATTTTTATTTATCGGCTCACCACAAAGTCGTAATTTACATCAAAAATCACTTTAATCAGGTCAGCTTATATTTTTTATTAAGCAGGTCTTGCGATCGGGTTGTACAACGGGATGAAGGCTGTCCAGGCGTCATCCCGCGTTGTTTAAACGTAACGGCTGGAGATCATTTTTCTCAGTGCGTGACACGACGCCTGTTTTCTTAAGCCAGGCAGTAGCCCATTCATGGGCTTAGAAATAATCTGAAACTCATACTTAATCACTGCTGCGTAAAAATAACAAATAACCTCAAAAATCAATCATATAAAAATATTTGTATGATTTTTAAAATCTGTGCACATCTATTTATATGTACAACTTTTTCATCAATTATTACCATTAACAACAAGCAGTTTTCACAAATTAATATTGATTTTTACATTCTGTTACACGTTTAACACTTGCTTTAAACTTCGTAAAAGCTAGATTGAAATTAGATGTACGAAATTGGTTTTATATTTACCTCCCTGTGGAGGTTATGGTCTGATTCTACACACAGCAGTGCAACATCTGTCAGTACTTCTGGTGTCCTCTAATAAACAGGAGGACAGCTGCCAGGTGCCAAAAAAAAGTGGGGTTTCATCATGTATAATGAAGTCCATAGTTTACATGGTCATACATTACTGTTGATCACAAAACCTTCTTTGCAAGCGACAGCTTTATTACAACATTTAAAGCAATCTTTATCACTGAACGGGAAATTGCATAATATTCAACGTTCTTTTGATGATATTGCACCTGGCAGCATCATTCTTTTCGATATGATGGAAGCTGATAAAAAGCTTATCCATTACTGGCAAGATATTTTAAGCAGGAAAAACAATAATATCCGCGTGCTATTGTTGAATACGCCTGATGAATATCCTTTCAGAGATATTGAAAGCTGGCCGCATATCAATGGCGTGTTCTACGTCACGGAAGAAGAAGACCGGGTGGTAGAGGGGCTGCAAGGTATATTGCGCGGAGAGTGTTATTTTTCGCAAAAGCTTGCCAGCTATCTCATCACGCACTCCGGAAATTATCGCTATAACAGTTCAGAGTCCGCGCTGCTCACGCACCGTGAGAAAGAGATCCTGAACAAGTTACGGATTGGTGCTTCAAATATTGAAATCGCCCGTTCGTTATTTATCAGCGAAAATACGGTAAAGACGCACCTATATAATCTTTTCAAGAAGATAGCTGTTAAAAACCGAACTCAGGCTGTTTCGTGGGCAAACGATAACCTCAGGCGTTAATCACATGAAGCGCACGTTGAGTTGGATCGCCGCAGCGAGTTTCCTGCTCGCTGCCGGGAATCTGAAGGCCGTCGAGGTCGAAGTTCCCGGATTGTTAACAGACCACACTGTCTCATCGGTCGGGCACAGTTTTTACCGCGCCTTCAGTGACAAATGGGACAGTACCTACACCGGAAATATAACAATCAACGAGCGGCCAAGTGCACGATGGGGAAGTTGGATAACAATAACGGCTAATCAGTACGTTATTTATCAAACGTTTTTATTCCCGACCAAAATAGACTTCGATAAAAACGTAGCCTTAGCACTGGCACAATCAGAAGACGCTATTAATCGCCTGCAAATAGATAAAGCCCTATTAAGCACCAGCGATTTAGCAAAAGACGAGTTCTAGCGAACCGATATGCGGAGGCTGTCATGCGTATTGCATATGCAGTTGTTTCGATAATGCTGATAACACCCATAAGCTGGGCCGGAAACATGACGTTTCAGTTCCGTAACCCTAACTTTGGCGGTAACCCTAATAACGGCGCGTTCCTGCTGAACGAAGCCCAGGCGCAAAACTCCTATAAGGATCCCAGCTTAAAGGATTTTAGCGTTGATACCCCGTCCGCACTGGACAACTTCACTCAAGCTATTCAGTCGCAGATTTTAGGGGGGTTACTGACCAACATTAATACCGGTAAACCCGGCCGCATGGTGACCAACGACTTTATCGTTGATATCGCCAATACTGACGGACAGCTTCAGTTGAACGTGACCGATCGTAAAACCGGAAGAATCTCCACCATTCAGGTTTCCGGTCTACAAAGTAATTCAACTGACTTTTAAACAATAGCTAAATAAGGACAACGATCATGCAGCGCTTCCTGATATTTGTTGCAGTGTGCTTATTGAGCGGTTGTTTAACTGCTCCACCTAAAGAAGCTGCAAAACCGACATTAATGCCTCGGGCCCAGAGTTATCGTGATTTAACGCATTTACCTTCACCGACGGGGAAAATATTTGTCTCCGTATACAACATTCAGGATGAAACCGGGCAATTCAAACCTTACCCGGCAAGTAACTTCTCCACGGCTGTGCCGCAAAGCGCCACCGCCATGCTGGTTACCGCGCTCAAGGATTCGCACTGGTTTATTCCGCTGGAACGTCAGGGGCTCCAGAACCTGTTGAATGAACGCAAAATCATTCGTGCCGCTCAGGAAAATGGCACCGTCGCGGACAATAACCGCATGCCTCTGCAATCTCTGGCGGCAGCGAACGTGATGATCGAAGGATCGATTATTGGCTACGAAAGTAACGTTAAGTCGGGTGGTGCAGGAGCTCGTTACTTCGGTATCGGTGCGGATACCCAGTACCAGCTTGACCAAATCGCCGTGAACCTGCGTGTGGTTAACGTCAGTACAGGCGAAGTGCTCTCTTCGGTGAACACCAGCAAAACCATTCTGTCTTATGAAGTGCAGGCAGGGGTATTCCGCTTCATCGATTACCAGCGTTTGCTGGAAGGTGAAATTGGCTACACCTCTAACGAGCCGGTCATGATGTGCCTGATGTCAGCCATTGAAACCGGCGTGATCTTCTTAATCAACGACGGTATTGACCGCGGGCTGTGGGATCTGCAAAACAAAGCAGACGTGCAGAACCCGATACTGGTGAAATACCGCGATATGTCAGTCCCTCCGGAATCCTGACAGGAAGCGCATAAAAAAGGCGAGATGATTATCTCGCCTTTTTTTATTCGCTCACCGCAGTGATGTTTTGCGCTTTTCCCCGTCGCGACGCCAGCCAAAGACCGCTGTTTTTCATGGCATAGCCAAACAGCAACCCCAGCGCCAGGGAGGGAACCACCAGCTTCCAGTCACCCTGCCCTGCAAAGGTCGCGCACGCCCCCATAAAGGTCCCCGGCACAAATGAAAGCAGCAGATGCTTAGCCTGGATGCACATTAAAAAGGCAACGACACCCGTCATGACGTACCCCAGCATCTCCATATGCGGCGCCAGCGCACTGCCCTTCATGATCACCAGCGCCCAGATAACACCGCTCATCAGCGTGCAGCCAGAGATAAAGAGCCCTTTGACGCCCCCCTGCGGACAGGCGAAATAGGCGGTGCAGCCGAGGAACCCGGCCCAGCTGAGCAATCCGAGAGACACGGCTACCCATCCCCAGAGTCCGGAGAGAATACCTGTCGTTAGTGCGATACAAAGTAATATATTCATGGCGCGCATCTTAGCAGATGCGCACTATAGAAATGAGATCAGAAGCACATTACGTGCAAGTTGAAATGTTGAGTTGCAGAATTTATGTGATCTAAATCACTCTTCGTTCTCTTCTTCCAGCTCATCCCACATTGCCGCAATAGCGTCGCGGGTCAGCGGGGCCAGCGTTCTCCAGAACGGCGAGGTGGCATGCGCTTCGACTTTACCCAGGAATGTCCCGACCCACGGCAGCAGGTACGTTTCGAACAAGGTTTCGATGGCTTCATTCTCATCATCACCGGCGTTGTCTTCGATCCAGGACGCCGCCAGCAGCAGCGTACCGATATGATCGGCTGGCGTATCGCTCAGCGGCATACCGCGCGTGGAGAGGAACGCACGGACTTCCGCTTCCGTTGCCCCTTCCTGCCAGGCTGAACGGTATGGCGAAACGCGGCACTCATCGCCAACGAACAGCGCATTGTAGTCCGTCGCAATCTGCTGCATGTCGCAGCTTTTTTGCAGACGTTCCAGTAAATCATCCTGTTCCAGCGGCCAGTTCTGCGCCAGTTTGCCTTCACGAATTAACGTAAAGAGCGGAACTAACAGCGGGTCTTGCGGCTGGCGATAATAGAGCGTACCCAGCACGCGGCAGAGGATGGAAAACTCGTTCATTTTTATGATTCCATTACACAATTAAAGATCGGCAAATTCGGCTATCGGTTCCATTCCGCGCGACTCGAGGAAATCGAGCATGCGGCGTGGGGTCACGTTCAGGATTTGCGCTTCCGGGAAGTTAACATCATTCAGCACTTTCAGGCACTCGCTGAAATCGCCCAGCGTAAACGCGGTATGAGAGTCTGAGCCCAGCGCCACCATGCCACCTGCGTCACGCACGGCGGCCGCCACTTCGCGACAGTTGGCTTCACTGCCCTTACGCGAGTGCACAAAAGAGGAGTTGTTAATCTCCAGCGCCACGCGGTGCTTCGCTGCCGCCTGCGCGACAGCCTGAATATCAATCGGATACCTCGGGTTACCGGGGTGGCTGATAATGTGCACATTGCCGCTGGCAATGGTGGCAATCATCGCCGCGGTGTTGGTGTCTTTATCCTGAGGCGGGAAAACCGGCTCATGAAAACCGGCGAGGATAAGGTCAAGAGACGTCAGCATCGGGCCGGTGCAGTCGATCTCACCGTCGGTATTTTTGATGTTCGCCTCAATGCCGCGCAGTATCCCAATGCCGTCCACCAGACGTGGCCAGATCCGCATATTCACAAAATGCCAGTAGTGCGGCGCATCCGCCATGTCCGGGCCATGATCGGTGATCGCGAACAGCTTGATGCCTTTAAGCTTCGCCTGGGCGATATAATCATGGAGGTTGCTATACGCGTGGGTGCTGGCGACGGTGTGCATATGCAGGTCAACGGGATACATCTCTCTCTCCTCTGCGGTTTTTCCAAAGGATAGCAGTTATCAGCGGCGAATATTAGCAAAAACCCGGCGAACGCCGGGTTTCTCTCAGTAGCCGCGCTGTCTGTCGACCTGTCCGGTGACCGCGTTACCCTTTTCCATTTCGCTGATGGTATGGGATATATACGCCACCGCTTCTGCCGGACGCGTCACGGCAGCCACGTGCGGGGTCATCGCCACGCGCGGGTGCGCCCACAGCGGGCTTTCCGCGGGCAGCGGCTCACGGCTATAGACATCCAGCATGGCGCCTTTTAGCTTTCCGCTGTCCAGCGCCTTCAGCAGATCGCCTTCCACGACATGTACCCCGCGCGCCAGGTTCATCAGGTAGCTCTGGTCGACGAGCTGATTGAGCAGGGCTTCATTGATGATCCCTACCGTTTCCGCCGTGTTTGGCAGCAGGTTAATAAGCACGCGTGTCCCTTTCAGGAATGCAGGAAGCTCATCCGTTCCGGCAAAACTCTCAACGCCCGGATAATCCTTGCGGCTGCGGCTCCAGCAGCGCAACGGGAATCCCCACGGGGCAAGCGCTTCGGCCACTTTTGAGCCCAGCACGCCCGCACCGAGTATGCCGATCGTAAAGTCTTCGCGATGGTACTCCGGCAGCGGCTCCCAGTGGGCTCGCTGTTTAAAGGCCTGATAATCATCAAAGCGGCGGAACCAGTGCAGTACCTGGCTCACGGCATATTCCTGCATTTGCTGGCCCATTCCGGTATCTTCCAGGCGGAAAAGGGGGACATCTTCCGGCAGCATTTCAGGGTGTGCCTTCAGTTTGCTCAGAATGGAATCCACGCCGGCTCCCAGGGCAAAAACGGCCTTCAGCTTGCGGCCCTGGAGCATCTCAACCGGAGGATGCCAGACCAGCGCATAGTCGGCATGTTCATTATCGCCACGCTTCCACTCGCGAACGCGTGCGCCGGGTAACGCCGACGAAAGCGCCTTGATCCAGTATGCCGTATCAAACGTTGGGTGATAGAAAAGTATATCCATAGTCATTCCTGCCTTTTATTGCGCTGATTTATTTTGCTTTTTCACTGGACGGTCAGCATAACAAATTTATAGCGCGACTGTGTTGCTGATAAAAAAGACGCTTTCAGCACATTTAAGAATCATGTTGCCTGAAGTTTGTCTAAACGCGCTAAATTACTGAAAAAGTGAGTTGACGGCAGTTCGGCTTTTCCTTACATTAGCGCCCGTCCCGGCAACAACGGGATGACAATATGGTGAGGTGTCCGAGTGGCTGAAGGAGCACGCCTGGAAAGTGTGTATACGGCAACGTATCGGGGGTTCGAATCCCCCCCTCACCGCCATATTTAAGATGAGAGCTCGTACGAAAGTACGGGCTTTTTTCTTTTATATTCTCCGTAAAGGGGGGGATGAGAACCCCCGGTGCTATATGCAGCTCGGTGCGGCCTGAGCCCCTCACCCTGCCCCTCTCCCCAGGGGAGAGGGAAGTGTTACTCTTCCACCATCCGCGCATACTCTTCGGTCAGAAAATCCACCAGAGTCCTGACGGACGGCAGCAGGCCGCGCCTTGACGGATAAACCGCGTGAATCACTTCGCGTCGGGGTTCCCACGCATCCAGCACCTGTACCAGTTCCCCCGTCGCCAGCTGGTCCTTAACCATCAAAATCGGCAGCTGCACCACGCCGATGCCTGCCATGGCAGCTTCACGTAGCGCCAGCATGTCGGTGGTGATCAATCGAGGATGGTAATGGATCTCCGCTTTGGCACCTCCGGGACCGGACAGCTCCCATTTATGAATATGTTTCCCCTCGTTCATGCTTAACCCGGGCCAGGCACTGAGTTCAGACGGCACGACGGGTTCTCCCATGCGTTGAATCAACGCCGGACCCGCGACCAGACAATGTCCCCTGTCAGCCAGCACCCTTAATACCAGATCGCTGTCATCAAAGGGACGCGGGCGAACGCGGATCGCGATATCAACCCCCTCTCCCACCAGGTCTACCCGCCGGTTGGTCGCCTCAAGCTGAAGATTAATCCCGGGGTAGCGCGCCATAAATCTGGCCAGCATCGGACCCACGTGGACATGCAACAGAGTTATCGGGCACGTAATCCTGACAACACCGCGCGGTTCAGCCTGCAGTGCAGCAACGGCTTCTTCCGCGGCCTCGGCCTCCACCATCATCGCTTTACAGTGCTGGTAGAAGGTCTGCCCGACCTCGGTCACCGTAAACTGTCGGGTTGTTCGGTGGATAAGCCGTACGCCAAGCCGCTCCTCCAGCTGCGCGATCCTGCGGCTCAGTTTGGACTTGGGTTGGTCAAGCGCCCTTCCCGCCGCCGCAAAGCCGCCGTAGTCCACCACCTTCACAAACCAGACGAAGTCATTGAGATCCTGCATAAATCCTCATCGTTCCATTTTCAGAACAGTGAATGCCATTTTCACTATCTACCGGAGTATTAACTCTGAATATAAGCTAATTACATCAACAGAACATCAGGAGTTAATCATGAAAAACGTAACAGGCGTTTATACCGCTCCCCGCCAGCACTGGGTTGGCGATGGTTTCCCGGTCCGTTCGATGTTTTCTTACCAAACCCACGGCGAGCCGCTGAGCCCGTTCCTGCTGCTGGACTATGCGGGCCCGTACACCTTTCCGGCAGATGGGGCGAAACGCGGCGTAGGCCAACACCCTCACCGGGGTTTTGAAACGGTCACCATCGTCTATTCCGGTGAAGTGGAGCATCGCGACTCCACGGGCAAAGGCGGCGTCATTGGCCCCGGCGACGTGCAGTGGATGACGGCAGGTGCAGGCATTTTGCACGAGGAGTTCCACTCCAGCGCGTTCTCGCAGAAAGGCGGAGAACTGAAAATGATGCAGCTTTGGGTCAACCTGCCGGCCAAAGACAAGATGGCGGCACCGGGCTACCAGAGCATGACGAAGGATGCGATCCCGGTCGTGACGCTACCGGATAACAGCGGTTCGCTGCGGGTTATTGCCGGTCGCTACGAGGCTGTAACCGGCCCGGCGCACACCTTCTCACCGCTCAACGTCTGGGACATCGCGCTGAACCTGGGAAGCCATCTGACGCTCAATCAGCCCGAAGGCTGGAGCACCGCGCTGGTCGTGCTTGAAGGCAACATTACGGTGAACGGTACAACGCAGGCGGGTGAAGCCCAGCTGGTCGTTTTGAGTCAGGAAGGCGACAAACTGCACCTGGAGGCGAACAGCGATGCCAAAGTTCTGCTGATGGCGGGCGAGCCGCTGAATGAACCCATCGTGGGCTATGGCCCGTTTGTGATGAACAGTAAAAGCGAAATCAACGAAGCCATTCGTGATTTTAATTCCGGCCGCTTCGGCCAGATCTGAAATTAATAAAGGAGAAGATAATGTCTACACCTGCGAATTTTAATGGCGCACGTCCGGTTATTGATGTGAACGATGCGGTGATGTTGCTTATCGATCACCAGAGCGGTCTGTTCCAGACCGTTGGGGATATGCCAATGCCGGAACTGCGCGCCCGTGCGGCTGCGCTGGCAAAAATCGCGACTCTGGCGAAGATCCCGGTGATCACCACCGCGTCAGTCCCGCAGGGACCGAACGGACCGCTTATCCCGGAGATCCACGCCAACGCGCCGCATGCGCAATATGTTGCCCGTAAAGGCGAGATCAACGCCTGGGATAACCCGGATTTTGTTGCTGCGGTGAAAGCGACCGGGCGCAAGACGCTGATTATCGCGGGTACTATCACCAGCGTCTGCATGGCCTTCCCGTCAATCAGCGCGGTAGCGGACGGCTATAAGGTGTTTGCGGTGATTGATGCCTCCGGCACCTACAGCAAAATGGCGCAGGAGATCACCCTGGCGCGCGTGGTGCAGGCCGGTGTGGTTCCGATGGATACGGCGGCGGTGGCCTCTGAGATCCAGAGAACATGGAACCGTGAGGACGCAGCCGAGTGGGCTGAGGTATATACCCACATCTTCCCGGCTTACCAGCTGCTGATCGAAAGCTACGGCAAAGCACAGGAAGTAGTTAAAAACAGCGAAGTGCTCGATTCACAGCGTTAATTACCCGTGCTGCGACAAGAGCTGATTAAGGCTTAACCGAACGAGCACGAATACAGAAAATCTGCTTGACCGTGTTAGCGCAACTCCCTATAGTAGCGCCCCGTTGCCCCCCAAGCGGTCAGGCAGCAAAAAAATATGGTGAGGTGTCCGAGTGGCTGAAGGAGCACGCCTGGAAAGTGTGTATACGGCAACGTATCGGGGGTTCGAATCCCCCCCTCACCGCCATATTCGAGATGAAAGCTCGTACGAAAGTACGGGCTTTTTTCTTTTATATTCTCCGAAAAGGGGGGGATGAGAACCCCCGACTGGGGTTCGACAACTGGCGACAGCCAGTTGGACAGACTGAGAGCGTAGCGAACAGTCTGCCCGCAGGGCGAGCGAAGCGAGTCAATCCCCCCCTCACCGCCATATTTAAAGAAGAGCTCGCATGAAAATGCGGGCTTTTTTTTCGCATATTGCATGCCTGCGGGGGGATGAGAATCCCCGACCGGGGTTCGACAACTGGCGACAGCCAGCTGGACAGACTGAGAGCGTAGCGAACAGTCTGCCCGCAGGGCGAGTGAAGCGAGTCAATCCCCCCCTCACCGCCATATTTAAAGAAGAGCTCGCATGAAAATGCGGGCTTTTTTTTCGCATGTTGCACACCTCTGGGGGGATGAGAATCCCCCGGTGCTATATGCAGCCCGGTGCGGCCTGAGCCCCTCACCCTGCCCCTCTCCCCAGGGGAGAGGGGATAAAAAGCACAAAAAACAAAGCCCGGTTTCCCGGGCCTTGAACACAACAGCAAACTCAATAATACGCTTGCAGCGTGCGCTGACAGAGCGCTGAACGCACGCAGTCCTCTTTAGTGAAGCGTACCACCCCAATCATCTCATCTTCCTCAAAACGTGACATGGCGTCGCTCAGCCCGGATTTCACGCCGGATGGCAGGTCACACTGGGTAATATCGCCGTTAACGATAACCGTCACGTTCTCCCCGAGGCGCGTTAAAAACATCTTCATTTGCGCAGCGGTCACGTTCTGAGCCTCGTCAAGAATGACGACCGCATTTTCAAATGTACGTCCGCGCATATAGGCGAACGGCGCGATTTCCACCTTGCCAATCTCTGGTCGCAGGCAGTACTGCATAAAGGATGCACCCAGTCGCTTCACCAGCACGTCATAGACGGGCCTGAAGTACGGAGCAAACTTCTCCGAAATATCTCCGGGCAGGAAGCCGAGATCTTCATCAGCCTGCAGTACAGGACGGGTAACAATAATGCGCTCCACATCCTTATGAATCAGCGCTTCCGCCGCTTTGGCTGCACTGATCCAGGTTTTCCCGCATCCGGCTTCACCGGTTGCAAAGATGAGCTGTTTACTCTCGATAGCATTCAGGTAGTGCGCCTGAGCCTCATTGCGCGCCACAATTGGAGAATTATCACGGCTGTCTCGGGCCATGCCAATTGCTTCTACGCCACTCATCTGCACAAGCGAGGTGACCGATTCTTCTTCACGCTGTTTATGGCTACGTGAATCCCGTCTCAGCACACGTTTTGCTTCGCGACGAGCTTTGATCACTGCTTTTTGTCTTCCCATGGATAGCACCTTGAGTTGTTGGTATTCATCACACGCGCCAGCTTCGGCACGATTATGCGCACGAACATCAGAGGGTTGGCTTCCTTGTAAGCCATTGCTTGCTTTATCGGATAACGATACGGAACAGCTACGCGCACCGTTCTGCACGTCGGTCGAATCAGATTCTTGAGGAAGGGGGGAGAATTTAGTGGTGAGGAAATCGCTGCCGGAGTCTGAGCCTCCGCGCCGGGTGCTGCGGTTGTTATGTTTACCTTGTCCAGTACAGGACGCAACCATTCGCGATCTCCATAGTGATTCAGCATCACTGCCGGGAACTACCGCTGTCTTATCTTAAGTACATCAGGAGTTATCATAAATGCAACATTTATTTTACCTGAATGCAACTTTTAAGACTGTCCCTACAGGTGAAATCAGTCTCATATAGAAATATTACAGAAATATAACAGGAGGATAGTCATATGAAAAAATAATGTCCCCGCGAACGGTTGCGGGGACAATTATCAGGCTTCAATAAGACCTTGAGCGAGGTACGCGTTCCGATCGCGCACGCCCGGCAGGGCAAAGAAATAGCCGCCGCCGATGGGCTTAATGTACTCTTCCAGCGCTTCGCCGTTGAGCCGCTTCTGCACGGTCAGGAAGCCTTTTTCCAGATCGTGCTGATAGCAGACGAACAGCAGGCCCATATCAAGCTGACCGGCGTTGGTCACGCCGAGCGAATAGCTGTAGCCACGACGCATCATCAGGCTGGACTGCGTCTCTTTGGTGCGCGGATTAGCCAGACGAATGTGGCTGTCCAGCGCGATGGTATCGCCATTGGGATCGCTGGCGTAGTCGGGCACGTCATGCTCGTTCTTCATGCCGAGCGGCGCGCCGCTTTGCTTATCGCGACCAAAGATCGTCTGCTGTTCTTTGAGCGGCGTGCGGTCCCAGAACTCCACGTGGAACTGGATAATCCGCACCGCCTGATAGCTGCCGCCCACCGCCCATGCCGGTTCGCCCTGATCCGCCGTCACCCATACCACGTCTTTCATCAACGCCGCATCGCTGCTGTCCGGGTTGGCCGTACCGTCCTTAAAGCCCAGCAGGTTCACCGGGGTTTCTTTCCCTTTGCTGCGGGCGGCGTGGTCCGAGATAAAACCTTCCCGCTTCCAGCGCACGCTCAGCAGATCCGGCGTGTGCTTGATGATATCGCGCAGGGCGTGGATCACCGTGTCCTGAGTATTGGCGCAAATCTGCAGGAGCAGGTCGCCATGGCACAGCGCCGCGTCCAGGGAGTCATTCGGGAAACGCGTCATTTTCTGCAGCGCTTTCGGCTTCTGTTTTGCCAGCCCATAGCGCGCGTCAAACAGAGATTCACCCAGCGAAACGGTAATGGTCAGGTTATCCGGGGCGATAAACGGCCCCAGAATACCGGAGTCCATTGGCGGAAGACGCGGGTTCGGCGTATCGGGCGCCGGTCCGCCGGCAGTGAGAAACGCGATACGCGTCGTCAGCAGGCGGAACAGGCGCTCCAGATCGGCTTTATCGCTGGCCAGCGAATCAAAGGCCACCAGCATCATGGACGCCTGCTGCGGCGTCAGGATGCCCGACTGATGCTCGCCATAAAACGGCTGCGTCTCCATGCGGGCATTGGGTGACAGCGTGCCGGGCGCGCTCTGCGGTTTCGCCGCATGCGCTACCGGACAGCCACCGGCCAGAGCAAGAGCGCCCCCCAGCGCCCCTACTCCTTTTAACAATCGACGACGTGAAGGCTCAACCACATCGTTATCGCTATGCTTATTCATCGTGCTTAGTCCAGACCCAGTACGCCGCGCAGCAGAGAGAGATCTTCCGCCAGGGCGGTAATCGGGCCTTTCAGCGCGTTACGGTCGGCATCGGTCAGCTTGTCGTAGGTTTCAAACCCGTCTTTGGTACGATACTTCGCCAGAATGGTGTCGACTTTTTTGAAGTTGGCATCCACTTTGGCCAGCAGTTCGCCGTTCTCTTTCTGCAGCTGAGGACGCAGCAGGTTAACAATTTTCTGCGCGCCGTCGACGTTGGCCTGGAAGTCCCACAGATCGGTATGGCTGTAGCGATCTTCTTCGCCGCTGATTTTGCTCGCGGCCACTTCTTCAATCAGACCAGCCGCGCCGCCCACCACTTTTGACGGCGGGAAGGCCAGCTCGCTGATGCGCTTTTGCAGCTCCAGCACGTCGCCGTTCAGCTGCTCGGCGTATTTCTCCATCCCTTTGGTAGAGTTGTCGCCAAACAGGGCTTTCTCCAGACGGTGGAAACCGGTGAATTTCGGATCGGCGGCTTTCTGCTCGTAATCATCTTCGCGGGCATCAATGCTGCCATCAAGGTCAGAGAACAGTTCGGCAATCGGCTCGATGCGCTCGTAGTGCTGACGGGTTGGCGCATACAGGGATTTCGCTTTTTCGATGTCACCGGCCTTCACCGCATCGGTAAAGGCTTTGGTTGCCGCCGCCAGGTCCGCCGTCTCTTTCGTGACATAGGCTTTATACGCCGTAATCGCGTCGCCCAGGCTCAGCACCGCAGCACCTTTCGCCGCATCGGCCGTCGCTTCACCTTTGACGATCAGCTTCCCTTTAGGGTTGGTCAGCAGGCCGCAGGTCATCTCATACTCGCCCGGCTGCAGGTTGGCGGTCATCTTCTGACTGAAGCCAGGGGCGATGTTTTCACGCTCCTCCACCACCAGAACCCCTTTCAGAATCTCCCACTCCAGCGCCTTCTGGCTGTGGTTCTGAATAATGAACTGGGTTTTGCCGCTGTTCACCGTAAGGGTCATCGGCTCACACTGCTTATCATTAACGGTGACTTTAACCTGAGGTACATCCGCGCCCCAGGCGGAGAATGCAGAAGCGAACAGCGCGGCAATGCCTGCGCATAACGCACTACGACGGAACTGAATTGCCATGACTCTTCCCTTTAAAAGTATGTTGTAACTAAAACAAAAATTATGGCGTAACGCGCGACGCCTGTGTGCCGGTACGCGGCGGCATTGCGAACAGCACCAGCGCCGGAACCAGATAAATAAAGTACATCGCCACTTCGCTGACGCTCGGCGTTTCCTGATAGCCGAAGATACCTTCGAGCAGGGTGCCGGTCAGAGAGTGCGTGGAGAGCACGTTGCTGAGATCGAACGCCACGTCCTGGAAATGGTTCCACAGGCCCGCCTCGTGGAAGGCGCGAATCGCCCCTGCCGCCAGCCCAGCCGCCACCAGCAGAATAAACAGGCTGGTCCACTTGAAGAAGGCGCCCAGGTTCAGGCGAATACCGCCCCAGTAGAGCAGGAAACCGAGCACTACGGCCGTGGCGAGACCCATCACGGCTCCCAGCGGCGGCCATATCCCCACGTCCTGCTGAAACGCAGCCAGCAGGAAGAAAACGGACTCCAGGCCTTCACGCGCGACGGCAAAAAAGACCATCATGATCAGCGCCCAGCCGTGGTTATTGCCCTTTTGCAGCGCGTTATCCACCGCCTGCTCCAGCTGCACCTTCACGTTACGGGAGACTTTACGCATCCAGAACACCATCCAGGTCAGGATCACCACCGCAATTACGGCGACGATCCCCTCAAACAGCTCCTGCTCTTTCTGCGGGAACTCCCCGGTGGTTTCGTTGATGAGGATACCGAGGCCCAGACAGAGTGCCGCGGCAAGGAATACCCCGACCCACATGACGCCAATCCAGCGTCCGCGCTGGGTTCGCTTCAGATAACTGGCGATGAGGCTCACGATAAGGGCAGCTTCGAGCCCTTCACGTAACATAATGAGAAATGGAACAAACATGCCGACACCTTAAATGTTTATCGCGGTCAACTGATGCAAAGAAAGGTAAATTCTTGTGATAGTGATTATCATTACGGCGGAAAGAAACACAAGCGAAATGTGTGGTGTTTTGATGACGAGTTGTAAACGCCGAGCCTGGTAATAGTTACATACGTTACGTTCAGGTTTATAAGTTATAACGAAAATGCCCATTTACGCTGGTACGGGGCTGTGGCTAAATATCCGCCTCAAACACCTGGTGAAAATTAATTATGTTTAAAATTGTCCATTTCCTGCTGGCGCTGGTCATTATTCTCGCGCTTGCCTGGCTGGTAAGTTTCGACCGCCGAAAAATTCGCATTCGTTATGTTTTACAGCTGATTGTTATTGAAATTGCGCTGGCGTTCTTTTTCCTGCACGCCGAAAGCGGGTTATTCCTGATTAAATATGTTTCCGGCTTCTTTGAGTCGCTGCTGAAATTTGCTTCGGAAGGGACCAATTTCGTCTTTGGCGGAATGGGGGAAAAAGGGCTGGCGTTCATTTTCCTCGGCGTGCTCTGCCCGATTATTTTTATTTCCGCACTGATTGGTATTCTTCAGCACTGGCGGATCCTGCCGATTTTTATTCGGGTCATCGGCACGCTGCTGTCAAAACTGAACGGTATGGGCAAGCTGGAATCCTTTAACGCGGTGAGTTCGCTGATCCTCGGCCAGTCGGAAAACTTCATTGCCTACAAGGGCGTGCTGGGCGATCTCTCCTCTCGTCGTCTCTTCACCATGGCGGCCACGGCGATGTCGACGGTCTCCCTGTCGATTGTCGGCGCCTATATGACCATGCTCGACGCCAAATTTGTCGTCGCGGCGCTGATTCTGAACATGTTCAGCACCTTTATTATTCTCTCCGTCATCAACCCGGCGCGCCCGGAAGCGGAGCCGGATATCAAGCTGGAAAAACTGCATGAATCGCAGAGCTTCTTCGAAATGCTCGGCGAGTATATTCTGGCCGGTTTTAAGGTGGCGATGATTATTCTGGCTATGCTGATCGGCTTTATCGCACTTATTAGCGCCGTTAACGCCCTCTTCTCCAGCATATTTGGCATGAGCTTCCAGCAGATCCTGGGCTATGTATTTTATCCCCTGGCGTGGCTGGTGGGTATTCCGCTGAGTGATGCCTTAAACGCGGGCAGTATTATGGCGACCAAGCTGGTGGCGAATGAATTTGTGGCGATGATTGAGCTGCAAAAAATCGCGCATCAGATGTCCCCGCGCGGGCTGGGCATTTTATCCGTCTTCCTGGTGTCCTTCGCGAACTTCGCGTCCATCGGCATTGTGGCCGGGGCGATTAAGGGCCTGAACGAGCAGCAGGGGAACGTGGTGTCGCGGTTTGGTCTGCGTCTGGTGTACGGCGCGACGCTGGTGAGCCTCCTGTCGGCGAGCTTTGCGGGGCTGGTGCTCTGATGCAATACCGGGTGGCGCTTCGCTTACCCGGCCTACAAAACAACAACGGCGGGATTTCCCGCCGTTTTTATTAGAACTGCACGCACACCGGCTGGTCGACGCGCATCACCGACTCCTGCGCGAAGCGTGATTTATAAATCCCGCGTAACGCTTCGATGTTCTTCTCGCTCTGCGCATCTTTACCGTGGATCAGCATCAACGCTTTGCTGGGTTCACGCGCCACTTTCCCGTCGTTCCCCAGCCACTGCCCGCGCGCGTCAAACACCGTTAAGCCATCGCGGAAACGCGGGGTCACGTCCTGGTCAACAAACTGCTGCCACTCGTTGCTGGTGATTTGCGCCCCGGCAGGACGATTTAAGCCGAAATAGAGCGTGGTTTGCTGCATCTGGTTATCCGCTTTGCAGGTCTCTACAGCCGCGTGTTGCGATGGCGCCGTGCAGCCAGCGAGCATCAATAATGCCGCTGCCATTACCCCTGTTTTGATTGTCATGCTTCGCTATCCTCATTGTTATAAGCACAGGGATATCACAGGAAATTACGGATTTTGGCAAGAAAAAAGCCGGGTGCGCTTGCGCTCACCCGGCCTGCATTGTGCTGCGAGAAAAATTATTCTGCCTGGAGCTTAGACGGCGGCGCAGTGTGGTAATGCGCGTCGGCTTCAGCAAAGCGTTTCTGCATGGAGGCAGACGGGGCTTTACCCAGCAGGCTGAACACCACGATGCCGATGCTGCCGAAGATGAAGCCCGGAATGATTTCGTACAGGCCCAGCCACGCGAACTGTTTCCAGACGATAACGGTCAGCGCACCGATGATCATCCCCGCCAGCGCGCCGTTACGGGTCATACGTGACCACATGACGGAGAACAGCACGACCGGACCAAACGCGGCGCCAAAGCCCGCCCACGCGTAGCTCACGAGGCCCAGCACGCGGTTTTCCGGATTGGCCGCCAGCGCGATGGCAATCAGCGCCACCAGCAGCACCATAAAGCGCCCTACCCACACCAGCTCTTTCTGGCTCGCATTTTTACGCAGGAAGGCTTTGTAAAGGTCTTCGGTGATCGCACTGGAGCAAACCAGCAGCTGGCAGCTCAGGGTGGACATCACCGCCGCCAGGATTGCAGAGAGCAGAATACCGGCAATCCACGGGTTAAACAGAATTTGCGCCAGCTCGATGAACACGCGCTCGGCGTTCTGGTTCACCGCGCCCGCCTGCGCCGGGTTGTTGTTGAAGTACGCGATGCCGAAGAAGCCGACCGCACACGCCCCTGCCAGACACAGGATCATCCACGTCATGCTGATGCGACGGGCATGAACGATGGTGTGGTGAGAATCCGCCGCCATAAAGCGCGCCAGGATATGCGGCTGACCGAAGTAGCCCAGGCCCCAGCCCATCAGGGAGACGATGGCCACGAAGTTCAGCCCTTTCAGCATGTCGACGTTTTCGATGCTTTTCTGCTTGATCACTTCCAGCGATTCGCCAAAGCCGCCAACGGTGAAAACCACAATCACCGGAGTCAGGATCAGGGCGAAGATCATCAGGCTCGCCTGCACGGTGTCGGTCCAGCTTACCGCCAGGAACCCGCC
Source organism: Enterobacter sp. DNB-S2 (assembly GCF_019443845.1). Classification (NCBI taxonomy): domain Bacteria; kingdom Pseudomonadati; phylum Pseudomonadota; class Gammaproteobacteria; order Enterobacterales; family Enterobacteriaceae; genus Enterobacter; species Enterobacter sp. DNB-S2. Next base: position 2,360,131 of record NZ_CP050520.1, on the reverse strand, counting down.
CACGAAGGTATAGAGGATGGTCGCCGCCGCACCGGCCCACAGGGCGGTTTCGTAGCTCATGCCGAAGGTGCTTTCGAACAGACGCGCGCCGGCCACGATGCCGGAGGCGCAGTAGATGGTAAAGAACAGCAGGATAACCACCGCAGAGATAATGCGCAGGATGCGGCTGTTATCTTCAAAACGTCCGGTGAAGTAATCCGGCAGCGTCAGGGCGTTGTTGTTGGCCTCGGTATGCACGCGCAGACGGCCTGCCACCAGCTTCCAGTTGATCCACGCGCCGACGGTCAGGCCGATGGCGATCCAGCTTTCAGAGATACCGGAGATAAAAATCGCGCCGGGCAGCCCCATCAGCAGCCAGCCGCTCATGTCGGAGGCGCCCGCAGAGAGTGCGGTCACCATCGGGCCTAAACTGCGTCCGCCCAGAATGTAGTCGTCAAAGTTCTTTGTAGAACGCCACGCCAAAAACCCTATCAGGATCATGCCAAAAATATAAACGAGAAATGTCACCAGCATCGGTGTGCTAATAGCCATTCAAATTCTCCAAAATGTCGAGCGACAACCATCCGGGCTGCCTTGTTATATGATCACCGGAACGAGGTGAATGTATCTTGTGTTTCGGTTGGGCGCGCTATCCTGCCGTATGCGCCTTCCGCTGACAAACGATTTAACACTGCATTTACATCAATTTCATCCCCGGTTTGATACGAGTTTCCTATAGGTTGCACTCGCTCACGCTTTTGCGGGTTGCACCTTTTAAAAGTGTTAACTACCGCATAAAACCAGGCCTCCTGCACAAAAGCCAGTGCGTTTTTCCAGCTAACCATTCGTTAACAATCCATTCATTTTCCGGGTTGCAAACCAGGTCACATTTAACACGGTTGCACAAAGTTGCAACATGGTGGATATTTCACGCTATCAACAGAACGCTATTACAGAACAACAGGAGCTTTGGCATGGGTATGACCACCATGGGGGTTAAGCTGGATGACGCAACCCGCGAACGGATTAAGACCGCAGCAACCCGCATTGACCGCACGCCGCACTGGTTAATTAAGCAGGCGATTTTTAACTATCTCGAAAGACTTGAGAGCGATGAGGGTCTGCCGGAGCTGCCTGCCCTACTGGCCGGCGCGGCGAACGAAAGCGAGGAGGCTCCAGCCGCTGGCGACGAGAACCATCAGCCGTTCCTCGAATTCGCCGAGCAGATCCTGCCGCAGTCCGTCAGCCGTGCCGCCATTACCGGCGCCTACCGCCGTGCCGAAACCGACGCCGTGCCGATGCTGCTGGAGCAGGCTCGCCTGCCGGAAGCCATTGCCGCACAGGCGCACAGCCTGGCGTATCAGTTAGCCGACAAGCTGCGCAACCAGAAAACCGCCACCGGCCGCGCCGGGATGGTTCAGGGTCTGCTGCAGGAGTTTTCCCTCTCCTCTCAGGAAGGCGTGGCGCTGATGTGCCTCGCGGAAGCGCTGCTGCGTATTCCGGATAAAGCCACCCGCGACGCGCTGATCCGCGACAAGATCAGCAACGGCAACTGGCATTCCCACATTGGCCGCAGCCCGTCGCTGTTCGTTAACGCCGCCACCTGGGGCCTGCTGTTTACCGGCAAACTGGTCTCCACCCATAACGAAGCCAACCTCTCCCGCTCCCTGAACCGCATCATCGGCAAGAGCGGCGAGCCGCTGATCCGCAAAGGCGTGGACATGGCGATGCGCCTGATGGGCGAGCAGTTTGTGACCGGGGAAACCATTGCCGAAGCGCTGGCGAACGCCCGCAAGCTGGAAGATAAAGGTTTCCGCTACTCGTACGACATGCTGGGCGAAGCGGCCCTGACCGCCGCCGACGCGCAGGCCTACATGGTCTCTTACCAGCAGGCGATCCACGCCATCGGTAAAGCGTCCAACGGTCGCGGTATTTATGAAGGCCCGGGCATCTCTATCAAGCTCTCTGCCCTGCACCCGCGCTACAGCCGCGCGCAGTACGACCGGGTGATGGAAGAACTCTACCCGCGCCTGAAGTCCCTGACCCTGCTGGCGCGCCAGTATGACATTGGGATCAACATTGACGCCGAAGAGGCCGACCGTCTGGAGATCTCCCTCGATCTGCTGGAAAAACTGTGCTTCGAGCCGGAGCTGGCAGGCTGGAACGGCATCGGCTTCGTTATCCAGGCCTACCAGAAGCGCTGCCCGTTCGTCATTGATTACCTGATTGACCTGGCAAGCCGCAGCCGCCGTCGCCTGATGATCCGTCTGGTGAAAGGCGCCTACTGGGACAGCGAAATCAAACGCGCCCAGATGGAAGGGCTGGAAGGCTATCCGGTCTATACCCGCAAGGTTTACACCGACGTCTCTTACCTCGCCTGTGCGAAAAAGCTGCTCGGCGTGCCGAACCTGATCTATCCACAGTTCGCTACCCACAACGCCCACACCCTGGCGGCGATCTACAGCCTGGCCGGGCAAAACTACTATCCGGGCCAGTACGAGTTCCAGTGCCTGCACGGTATGGGTGAACCGCTGTACGAGCAGGTCACCGGTAAAGTGGCGGACGGCAAGCTGAACCGCCCGTGCCGAATCTATGCTCCGGTGGGAACGCACGAAACCCTGCTGGCGTACCTGGTGCGTCGTCTGCTGGAAAACGGCGCGAACACCTCCTTCGTTAACCGCATCGCCGACACCACGCTGCCGCTGGACGAACTGGTGGCCGATCCTGTGCAGGCCGTTGAGAAGATGGCGGCGCAGGAAGGCCAGGTTGGACTGCCGCATCCGAAGATTGCCCTGCCGCGCGAGCTGTACGGCAAAGGCCGCGTCAACTCGGCGGGTCTGGATCTCGCCAACGAACACCGTCTGGCGTCCCTCTCCTCTGCCCTGCTCAACAGCGCGCTGCAGAAGTGGCAGGCCAAACCGATGCTGGAGCAGCCCGTTGCAGACGGCGAAATGCAGCCGGTGATCAACCCGGCCGAGCCGAAGGATATCGTCGGCTACGCGCGTGAAGCGACCGAAGCGGAAGTGGATCAGGCGCTGGACAGCGCGGTGAACAACGCCCCTATCTGGTTTGCCACGCCGCCGCAGGAGCGCGCCGCGATTCTGGAGCGCGCGGCGGTGCTGATGGAAGATCAGATGCAGTCGCTCATCGGCATTCTGGTGCGCGAGGCGGGTAAAACCTTCAGCAACGCGATTGCCGAAGTGCGCGAGGCCGTCGACTTCCTGCACTACTACGCCGGTCAGGTGCGCGATGATTTCGATAACGAAACCCACCGTCCGCTGGGTCCGGTCGTCTGTATCAGCCCGTGGAACTTCCCGCTGGCGATCTTCACCGGCCAGATTGCCGCCGCGCTGGCCGCAGGCAACAGCGTGCTGGCAAAACCGGCAGAGCAGACCCCGCTGATTGCCGCGCAGGGCATCAACATTCTTCTCGAAGCCGGCGTGCCGGCGGGCGTGGTTCAGCTGCTGCCGGGCCGCGGTGAAACCGTCGGTGCCAAACTGACCTCCGACAACCGCGTGCGCGGCGTGATGTTCACCGGTTCGACCGAAGTAGCGTCTCTGCTGCAGCGCAACATTGCCACCCGTCTGGATGCGCAGGGCCGCCCTACGCCGCTCATCGCGGAAACCGGCGGGATGAACGCCATGATCGTAGACTCCTCTGCCCTTACCGAGCAGGTGGTGGTCGACGTGCTGGCCTCCGCGTTCGACAGCGCCGGTCAGCGCTGCTCCGCCCTGCGCGTGCTGTGCCTGCAGGACGACGTGGCGGACCACACGCTGAAGATGCTGCGCGGCGCGATGGCCGAATGCCGCATGGGCAACCCGGGCCGTCTCACTACCGATATCGGGCCGGTGATCGACGCGGAAGCCAAAGCCAACATCGAAAACCACATTCAGACCATGCGCGCGAAAGGCCGCCCGGTGTTCCAGGCGGTGCGCGAGAACAGCGAAGATGCCCGCGAATGGCGGACCGGCACCTTTGTGCCGCCAACGCTGATTGAGCTGGCAAGCTTCGACGAGCTGAAAAAAGAGGTCTTCGGCCCGGTGCTGCACGTGGTGCGCTACAACCGTAACAACCTGAACGAGCTGGTTGAGCAGATCAACGCCTCCGGCTATGGCCTGACGCTCGGCGTGCATACCCGTATCGACGAGACTATCGCGCAGGTCACCGGCAGCGCCAAAGTGGGCAACCTGTACGTCAACCGCAACATGGTTGGCGCGGTCGTGGGCGTGCAGCCGTTCGGCGGCGAAGGCCTTTCCGGCACCGGTCCGAAAGCGGGCGGTCCGCTCTACCTGTACCGTCTGCTGGCGAACCGTCCGGAGAACGCCCTGGGCGTCACCCTGGCACGCCAGGATGCGGACTATCCGGTGGATGCGCAGCTGAAAACCGTGCTGACCCAGCCGCTGGAGGCGCTCATTACATGGGCAGAAAAACGTCCTGAACTGCGTGCCGTCGCGAAGCAGTACGGCGAGCTGGCGCAGGCGGGCACGCAGCGTCTGCTGCCGGGTCCAACCGGCGAGCGCAACACCTGGACGCTGATGCCGCGCGAGCGCGTGCTGTGCGTGGCCGATAACGAGCAGGACGCGCTGGTGCAGCTGGCCGCCGCGATGGCAACCGGCTGTGAAGTGCTGTGGCCGGAAGATGCCCTGCATCGCGATCTCGCCAAACAGCTGCCGAAGGCGGTCTCGGCCCGCATTCGCTTCGCGAAAGCCGATAGCCTGCTGACCCAGCCGTTTGATGCGGTGATCTACCACGGTGATTCCGATCAGCTGCGCGAACTGTGCGAGCAGGTTGCGGCCCGCAGCGGCGCCATCGTTTCCGTGCAGGGCTTTGCGCGCGGAGAAACTAACCTGCTGCTGGAGCGTCTGTACGTGGAGCGCTCGCTCAGCGTCAACACCGCGGCGGCAGGCGGTAATGCCAGCCTGATGACAATAGGCTAACGCTGTGCTAATAAGGCTCCGGAGACGGAGCCTTATTTTATTGGGGAGTATATGAAACGATATCTTATCGCCAGTGCGGCACTGCTGCTGAGCGCCAGCGCGCTGGCCGACGAGTGCGACAACGCGACCACCCAGCTTGAACTGAATACCTGTAGCGCGCAGCAGTACCAGGCTGCTGATAAAAAACTCAACCAGACGTATCAGGCCGCCATCAAACGCGCGGCAGCTCCTCAGCGCGACCTGCTGAAAAAAGCGCAGCAGGCGTGGATTACCCTGCGCGATGCGGACTGCGCGTTTATCGGTTCGGGGACGGAAGGCGGGAGCGTCCAGCCAATGATTGTTAACCAGTGCCTGGCGGAAAAAACCGTGGAGCGCGAAGCGTTTCTGGCCTCGCTGATGCAGTGTGAAGAGGGCGACTTAAGCTGCCCTCTCCCGCCGGGCTGAGGGATCCCCACAAAATAATACCTGCGCGGACGGCCCCCTCCCCCTTGAGGGAGAGGGCTGGGGTGAGGGGAAACTAGCGCAGGCGGATCCCTTCGATAATCATCCGCTGCACGTTTTCCAGGGTGCTGTGGAAAAACGCCTCGTCCTGGAGCGTTTTACCGGTCACCGCCTCAACCTGGGCCGCAAAGTCAGCGTAATGCTGGGTGGAGGCCCAGATCATAAAGATCAGATGATGCGGGTCGACCGGGGCCAGTTTTCCGCTGGCGACCCATCCGGCAATAATGGCCGACTTATCGTCCACCAGCTGCTTTAAATCTCCGGTTAATTCCGCCTGCAGCAGCGGCGCGCCCTGCAGCATCTCAAGACAAAACAGTCGCGACGCCTGCGGGTAATCGCGCGACACCTCCAGCTTCAGGCGAATGTACTCTTTGATCGCCAGCAGCGGGGCCAGCTCCGCGCGGAACGCTTTGAGGGGCGCCAGCCAGATATCGAGGATCTGCTGCATCACCGCCACATAGAGCGCCTCTTTCGACGGGTAATAGTAAAGCAGATTGGTTTTGGATACGCCGGACTGCTCCGCCACCTGCTCCAGGCGCGTGCCGTGAATACCAAACTGCGAAAAAGTCTCGAGCGCCGCGCTGAGGATCGCCTGCTTCTTGGCGCTCACCGCCTGCGAACGTTTACCTGGTGTTTTCACTGCGCCTTGTGCCATTCCCGCTCTCCTTATTCTGCGTTGCCCTCAGCATAGCAAAACCCCCGACTCGCCACGACATCCTGCACTCCGATCGCGCATGAATGCCTGTTTTCTGTGCAATGTTTTTGACCAGTTAGTCCACATTTAGCCGAATCAATCCACCAACTTCTGATTAACACATTAATAACACAGCCATTTTCAAAACTGGCACCGCCTTTGCAAAAACACCGATACACCTGCGACGTAATGAAGAGAGGTTCGTGATGAAAATTGGCGTATTTGTACCCATCGGCAACAACGGCTGGCTTATCTCGACCACTGCACCGCAATACATGCCGACCTTTGAGCTCAATAAAGCCATCGTGCAGAAAGCAGAGCATTACCATTTCGACTTTGCGCTTTCGATGATCAAGCTGCGCGGCTTTGGCGGCAAAACTGAATTCTGGGATCACAACCTGGAGTCCTTTACCCTGATGGCCGGGCTGGCCGCGGTCACCTCGCGGATCCAAATCTACGCCACCGCCGCCACACTCACCCTGCCCCCGGCGATCGTCGCGCGCATGGCCTCCACCATCGACTCCATCTCCGGCGGGCGTTTTGGCGTCAACCTGGTCACCGGTTGGCAAAAACCGGAGTACGAGCAGATGGGGCTCTGGCCGGGTGACGAGTACTTCTCGCGTCGCTACGACTACCTGACCGAATACGTGCAGGTGCTGCGCGACCTGTGGGGGACCGGCAAAAGCGATTTCAAGGGCGATTTCTTCACCATGAACGACTGCCGCGTCAGCCCCCAGCCGTCGGTGCCGATGAAGGTGATTTGCGCCGGACAAAGCGACGCGGGGATGGAGTTTTCCGCGAAATACGCCGACTTCAACTTCTGCTTCGGTAAAGGCGTGAACACGCCGGCCGCCTTCGCTCCGACCGCCGCGCGGATGAAAGAAGCCGCCGACAAAACCGGGCGCGACGTGGGCTCCTACGTGCTGTTTATGGTGATCGCCGACGAGACCGACGACGCCGCGCGCGCCAAATGGGAGCGCTATAAGGACGGCGCCGACGAGGAGGCACTGAGCTGGCTCACCGAGCAGAGCCAGAAGGATACCCGCTCCGGGGCGGATACCAACGTCCGCCAGATGGCCGACCCGACCTCCGCCGTCAATATCAACATGGGCACCCTGGTTGGCTCTTATGCCAGCGTCGCCAGAATGCTTGACGAAGTGGCGGCCGTCCCCGGTGCGGAAGGCGTCCTGCTGACCTTCGACGATTTCCTCACCGGCGTGGAGACCTTCGGCGAGCGCATCCAGCCGCTGATGCAGTGCCGCGCCCACATTCCTGCCGTCACGAAGGAGGTGGCGTAATGACGACCCTTAACGCACGCCCGGAAGCCATCACCTTCGCGCCGCAGCAGAGCGCGCTGATCGTGGTGGACATGCAAAACGCCTACGCCAGCCAGGGCGGTTATCTGGATCTGGCTGGGTTCGACGTCTCCGCCACCCGGCCGGTGATCGAGAACATTAAAACTGCCGTCGCCGCCGCGCGCGCCGCGGGCATGCTCATCATCTGGTTCCAGAACGGCTGGGATGACCAGTACGTCGAGGCAGGCGGCCCCGGCTCGCCCAACTTCCACAAGTCGAACGCCCTGAAAACCATGCGTAAACGGCCCGAACTGCAGGGCAAGCTGCTGGCGAAAGGCGGCTGGGACTATCAGCTGGTGGATGAGCTGGTACCGCAGGCGGGCGATATTGTTCTGCCCAAACCGCGCTACAGCGGCTTTTTCAACACCCCGCTCGACAGCCTGCTGCGCAGCCGGGGCATTCGTCATCTGGTGTTCACCGGCATCGCCACCAACGTCTGCGTGGAGTCGACCCTGCGCGACGGCTTTTTCCTCGAGTATTTTGGCGTGGTTCTGGAAGACGCGACCCACCAGGCCGGGCCGGAATTCGCCCAGAAGGCGGCCCTGTTCAACATCGAAACCTTTTTTGGCTGGGTCAGTAACGTCAATGATTTCTGCGACGCCCTGACTCCCCCGCTTGCCCGTATCGCCTGAGGAGACGCCTGATGCCAAAATCCGTGATTATTCCGCCGGGCACCAGCACGCCGATTGCCCCGTTTGTTCCCGGTACCCTCGCCGACGGCGTGGTGTATGTCTCCGGCACGCTGCCGTTTGATAAAGACAACAACGTGGTGTTTATCAACGACCCAAAGGCGCAAACCCGCCACGTGCTCGAGACGATCAAAACCGTGATCGAAACGGCGGGTGGCACGATGGAGGACGTGACCTTCAACAGCATCTTTATCACCGACTGGAAAAACTACGCCGCGATTAACGAGATTTACGCCGAGTTCTTCCCCGGCGATAAACCGGCGCGGTTCTGCATTCAGTGCGGGCTGGTGAAGCCAGAGGCGCTGGTTGAAATCGCCACCGTTGCGCACATCGCGAAGTGAGGCAGGTATGAAACTTTCCGTCTCGCCGCCCCCGTTCGAGGGCGCGCCCGTGGTGGTCTTTATTTCCGGTCTCGGCGGCAGCGGCAGCTACTGGCTGCCCCAGCTGGCCGCGCTGGAGCCGGAGTATCAGGTGGTGTGCTATGACCAGCGGGGAACGGGCAATAACCCCGCCACCCTGCCGGAAGGGTACAGCCTTGCGCAGATGGCGGACGAGCTGGCCCAGGCGCTGGCTGAAGCCGGGATTGTCCGCTACAGCGTCGTGGGTCACGCGCTGGGGGCGCTGGTCGGCCTGCAGCTGGCCCTCGACAGGCCCGACGCCCTCACCGCGCTGGTGTGCGTTAACGGCTGGTTGACCCTCAACGCCCACACCCGCCGCTGCTTTCAGATCCGCGAGCGCCTGCTGCATTACGGCGGCGCACAGGCGTGGGTCGAGGCGCAGCCGCTGTTTCTCTACCCTGCGGACTGGATGGCCGCCCGCGCCCCTCGTCTGGAGGCCGAAGAAGCGCTGGCGCTGGCCCATTTCCAGGGCAAAACCAACCTGCTGCACAGGCTCAGCGCCCTGAAAAAGGCCGACTTCAGCCGCCATGCGGAGCGCATTCGTTGCCCGGTACAGATTATCTGTTCTGCCGACGACATGCTGGTGCCCTCCGTCTGCTCGTCCGAGCTGCAGGCGGCGATCCCGCACAGCCGCAGCGCGGTGATGCGCCAGGGCGGACATGCCTGCAACGTCACCGAGCCGGATACCTTCAACACCCTGCTGCTGAACGGGCTTGCCAGCCTGCTGCACAGCCCGGAACCCGCTTTATAAGGAGCTTTAATGAGCGAAGCCATTACCCCCGCCGCGCTGGAAACGCTGTTCACCGGCGCCCGCACTCATAACGGCTGGCAGGATATGCCCGTCAGCGACGAAACGCTGCGCGAAATCTACAACCTGATGAAATGGGGGCCCACGTCCGCCAACTGCTCCCCGGCGCGAATTGTGTTTGTGCGAAGCGCGGAGGGAAAAGAGAAGCTGCGCCCGGCGCTCTCCAGCGGCAATCTCGAGAAAACGCTCACCGCCCCGGTCACGGCGATTGTCGCCTGGGACGGTGAATTCTACGAGCGCCTGCCCGAGCTGTTCCCGCACGGCGATGCAAAGAGCTGGTTCACCACCAGCCCCGCGCATGCAGAAGAGACCGCCTTTCGCAACAGCTCAATGCAGGCCGCCTACCTGATTTTCGCCTGTCGCGCCCTGGGGCTGGACACCGGCCCGATGTCGGGATTTGACCGCCAGAAGGTCGACGAAGCCTTTTTCACCGGCACGACGCTTAAAAGCAATCTGCTGATCAACATAGGCTATGGCGATACCCGCAAACTTTACGGGCGCCTGCCGCGCCTGGACTTTGACGATGCCTGCGGGCTGGCGTAAGGAGCGATGATGACATCACCGGATAAACAAACCTTTCGCGACGCCATGGCCTGCGTTGGCGCGGCGGTCAACATCATCACCACCGACGGCCCGGCGGGGATGGCAGGCTTCACCGCCAGCGCGGTGTGCAGCGTCACGGATTCACCGCCCACCCTGCTGGTGTGCCTGAACCGCGGTGCGTCCGTCTGGCCAACGTTTAGCGAAAACCGCACCCTTTGCGTGAATACCCTGAGCGCCGGACAGGAGCCTTTATCTAACCTGTTTGGCGGTAAAACGCCGATGGCGGAACGCTTTGCCGCTGCCCGCTGGCAGACGGGCGACACGGGCTGTCCGCGTCTGGAAGATGCGCTGGCCTCGTTTGACTGCCGCATCAGCCAGGTGGTGAGCGTCGGCACTCACGACATTCTGTTTTGCGACATTATTTCGATTATTCGCCACCCCGCGCCGCAAGGGCTGGTGTGGTTTGACCGCGGCTATCACGCGCTTATGCGACCCGCCTGTTAACCCGCCTTAAGGAGACAGACCATGTTCGGATTTCCCCACTGGCAGTTGAAATCGACCTCCACAGAAGCAGGCGTGGTCGCGCCGGATGAACGTCTCCCGCTCGGGCAGACGATGGTGATGGGCGTTCAGCACGCGGTCGCCATGTTTGGCGCCACGGTGTTGATGCCGATGCTGATGGGACTCGATCCCAACCTCTCTATTCTGATGTCGGGTATCGGCACGCTGCTGTTCTTTTTCGTCACCGGCGGGCGCGTGCCCAGCTATCTCGGATCCAGCGCCGCCTTTGTGGGCGTCGTCATCGCCACCACCGGGTTTAACGGCCAGGGGATCAACCCCAACCTGAGCGTGGCCCTCGGCGGCATCATTGCCTGCGGCCTGGTGTACACCCTGATTGGTCTGGTGGTGATGAAAATCGGCACGCGCTGGATCGAGCGAATGATGCCCCCGGTCGTGACGGGCGCCGTGGTGATGGCGATAGGCCTCAACCTCGCCCCGATTGCGGTCAGGAGCGTCTCCGCCTCGCCGTTTGAAAGCTGGATGGCGGTGATCACCGTGCTGTGCATCGGCCTGGTGGCAGTGTTCACGCGCGGCATGATCCAGCGGCTGCTGATCCTGGTTGGGCTGATTGTCGCCTGCCTGGTCTACACCCTGCTGGCCAACGTTTTCGGTCTGGGCAAGCCGGTTGACTTTACGCTGCTCCACCAGGCCGCCTGGTTCGGCCTGCCGAAGGTGACCCCACCCACCTTTAACACCCAGGCGATGATGCTTATCGCACCGGTGGCGGTGATCCTGGTGGCGGAGAACTTAGGCCACCTGAAGGCGGTTGCGGGGATGACCGGGCGCAGCATGGATCCGTACATGGGCCGCGCGTTCGTCGGTGACGGTCTGGCGACCATGCTCTCCGGTTCCGTAGGCGGCAGCGGCGTCACCACCTATGCCGAAAATATCGGCGTGATGGCGGTGACCAAGGTCTACTCGACGCTGGTCTTCGTGGCGGCGGCGGTGATGGCGATGCTGCTCGGCTTCTCACCGAAGTTCGGCGCGCTGATCCACACCATTCCGTCCCCGGTTATCGGCGGGGCATCGATTGTGGTGTTTGGGCTGATCGCCGTAGCCGGCGCGCGCATCTGGGTACAGCATCGCGTCGATCTCAGCCAGAACGGTAACCTGATTATGGTGGCGGTCACGCTGGTGCTGGGCGCAGGCGATTTTGCCCTGACGCTGGGCGGGTTTACGATTGGCGGGATTGGCACGGCGACCTTCGGTGCGATCCTGCTTAACGCCCTGCTGAGCCGCCGGATGGCCGCTGCGCCGCAGGGCGCCGTAGTGCATCAGGATTCGTGAAATCACCATGTCGGGTGACGGCCAGGCATCACCCGACGTGTACATTCCTTCAGAACAACAGGTAGTAAAGCAATCACTCTTACTCAAACAGCCGTTCGATAGATTTTGTAGGGAAGAACAAAGAATGGCTGTTTTCAGCTGTCAGCGGGATAAAGCCCTGCTTCAGATAAAATCGTTTTGCCCGCTCGTTAAGGGCATCAACAAATATTCCGTGTACCCCCACAGCCTGTGAAGCCAGGTAGACAACGCGCATAGCATGCGCAACGAGCGTTGTTCCCCACTCGTTTCCCTGTAGTGTTTTATCTACAGCCAGACGTCCCAGCGTCACGCTGGGTACGTTGATATAAGGGATTCGGCGCTGCTGAGTCTTAGAAGGAAGCATCGCTCTTTCAAAACAGCTTCCCGATAACGTGTAATAACCCAGGACACGCGGACGATCGCGCTCTTTAAGCAGGTAGGCTCGTAAAATACGCCCATTGTGCTGACGCACCAGATGTTCAGCAAGGAAGGCATTTAGCGAGGGTTCGCCACAATCAAAATCCTCGAAGTCATAATCGGTTCCCTCTGATAACATTTCGATCGTGAGATTCTCCACGGCGCTTCACTCCATGTTTCGAAGCCGTTTTGCTGCTCGTTTCAGGCGTTCATTTGGCTCAGGCGGATTGTCGATGGCATCCATCACCGCATTCCATGATGCTTCGTTTAATACGAGACGACGGTGCTGCTCAATGACCTCTGCAGCACGCTCTGACGCACTGTTCACCATAAACTGGGTGATCGTTTGGTTCGTCATCGCCGCCGCTTCTTCAATCATTGTTTTGTCTTCGTCCGTTAAGCGAAGATCGATACGCTGTTTTTTAAGTGCTGGCATGGTTTACATCACCGTGTACGGTATTTATCCGTACACATCGTAAATAAGCCTGTCCATTTTTTCAATCTAAACCTTCTTTTGCCGTCAAATCCCTGACCTCACTCCGACGTTTTCTGAGCTTTAACTCGCTCACCAGCACCCCGGCGACAATAAATGCCGCGCCCACCAGCGCCAGAAGCGGCAAACGCTCACCTGCAATGCGTCCGAAAATCCCCGCCCAGACCGGTTCGCCGGTATAAATCACCGTCGCGCGTGTTGGCGATACGCTGCGCTGCGCCCAGTTCATGGTGACCTGAATAATGGCGCTGAAAATACCCAGCCCCAGTGCGACCACCACCAGGCCGGTGGACATCGGCGGCACGGACTCGCCTGCCGGCACCATCGTCGCAAACGCCACCAGCGACGCCGTGGCGAGCTGCACCACCGTTACCCGCTTGACGTCGACCTTGCCCGCCCAGGCGCTAATCAGAATAATTTCCGCCGCAATGGCAATCGCCCCTATCAGGGTGATGATTTCGCCCGCCCCCAGCGCCAGCAGGTTGTTTTCCGGCCCGGCCAGTAAGATCAGGCCGATAAACGCCAGCACGATGCCAATACAGGACATCAGCCCCGGCAGCCGCCCCAGGCACAGCCACTGCAGCAGCGGCACCAGCGGCACATACATGGCGGTGATAAACGCGGATTTACTGCTGGAGATGGTCTGCAATCCCCATGTCTGCAGGCTGTAGCCCATCGCTATCGCCACCCCAATCGCCACGCCGGCCTTAAGTTCTTTCAGCGTCAGCCCCCGCAGCGTTTTAAGCGAAATCAGCCCCACGGCAAGCGCCGCCGTCGCAAAGCGCAGGCCAACAAAAAAGAACGGATCGCTGAGGGTCACCGCGTACTGAACGGCCAGAAACGTCCCGCCCCAGAACATGGTGATGAGAATCAGGATGGCTTCCTGCGGTTTAACGGAGAATTTGAAGCGTGAAACAGACATGCGGCACTCGCGGTTAAGATCAATTCCCTAGTGTGCGTTGCCTTTGGTTACAGTTCAATGTTGCAGAAATAAAAAAACCGCCGGGAGATCCCGGCGGCAGGGGTTCAACCCGGCGTGTTACTTACTGCTGCCGTGGCTGTTTTTCCCCCCTTTCTTGCCAGCTTCAGATGCGCGTTGCGGGTCATTCTTGAAGTTGCCCCCGCTATGCTGGCCACCTTTACGGCCTGCTTCTGATGCTCTTTCACGGTCTTCTGCGAAATTACCTGAACCACCACGATGGTTTGCCATCTCTAACCTCCAGAATGTGAAACATTAGACATCATATTGCATTCAGTAAAAGAGGATTCTTTCACCTCGCAACACAAGGACAGTGCCTTTATCTGTGCCGCGTGAAACTAAGCTTAGTGGAATGCCGCTATCCGGCAAGCCGCAGGTAATATTCTGCAACATGAACTCAGCCTTTCGGGTGAGATGACGCGGCGGCGATTCATAAACCTTTCTTATCATTTCAAAAATCTGCTGCCAAAAAGTTGTTTCATTTTGCTACAAAGCCTTTTTGTAACCATATTGTTATAAATCAAAGAAATGCCGTTCATTTTTGCAGTCTGGCTGTGATGGCATATCTTTAAAAGAACGCAGCGATCCGCTGTCAGAAAAACCAACGAGGAGTGATGCAAAATGGCAAAAGTTCTGGTGCTCTATTATTCCATGTATGGACACATTGAAACCATGGCTCACGCGGTAGCAGAAGGTGCGAACAGGGTTGATGGCGTTGAGGTTGTGGTGAAACGCGTACCGGAAACCATGCAGGCGGAAGCCTTCCTGAAAGCCGGGGGGAAAACGCAAAACGCCCCGGTCGCCACCCCGCAGGAGCTGGCGGACTATGATGCCATTATCTTCGGCACACCGACCCGCTTCGGCAATATGTCGGGCCAGATGCGCACCTTCCTCGATCAAACCGGCGGACTTTGGGCATCCGGGGCGCTCTACGGCAAACTCGCCAGCGTATTCAGCTCTACCGGCACCGGCGGCGGTCAGGAGCAGACGATTACCTCAACCTGGACTACCCTTGCTCATCACGGGATGGTGATTGTGCCGATTGGCTACGGCGCCCAGGAGCTGTTTGACATTTCCCAGGTGCGTGGCGGTACGCCTTACGGCGCAACCACCATTGCCGGTGGGGATGGCTCACGTCAGCCAAGCAATGAAGAACTGTCTATCGCCCGCTATCAGGGTGAATACGTCGCGGGTCTGGCCAAAAAACTGAACGGCTAACACCCAACAGGAGGACAAGCATGCCAACTCAAGAATCCAAAGCTCACCACGTGGGCGAATGGGCAAGTTTACGCAACACCTCTCCGGAGATTGCCGAAGCTATCTTTGAAGTCGCAAAGTACGATGAAAAGCTGGCCGAGCAGATTTGGGAGGAAGGTAACGATGAGGTGCTGGTGCGCGCCTTCGAAAAAACGGATAAAGACTCGCTCTTCTGGGGCGAGCAAACCATCGAACGTAAAAACGTCTAAGCGTTTCCCCCCGCCGCAGCGGGGGGTTCTCTTTTACTTCGCCGCGTTATTCATCACCGCATTGAATTTATCGACAGGACAGAAGCCGTTCGCATCCACCGGGCAGCCTTTCAGCTCCAGCGTCACGCGCTGCGCGGGGGACTTAAGCGACAGCACGCTGGCGTTACGCAGCTGCTCTGAGCTCTGGTAGACATACTCAATTTTCATCAGCTCCTGGTTGGCATTTTTGTCATGCCAGCGCTGGAAGACAATCTTGCCGCCAATCGGGGTGCGCTCCTGCTGGTCGTGCAGCTGATACGGTTTGAAATCCAGGGCCGTCAGCAGGGAAGCGATGTTCGAGTCATGCCCCACCAGCAGGGTGATTTTCGGCGCTTTCGCCTGTTCGGTGACCAGCGTTTTATCAATGTACTTCACCAGCGGCTTCGCCACGTTTTGCGCCACTTCGGTGGAGGTAAACAGCGAGTCCTGATAGCCGTTCTTCAGCTTCGACAGCACGCGCCACTGCTGGTCGGTTTTGATTTCGCCCCAGGCCACCTGGTCGGCCGGGAAGCCTTCGTAATACTGCAGCGTGAACGCGTCCACCAGCGAGTTACCCACCTTCAGCGGCCCGGATACGCCAGGCTCTTTTTCATAGTCGGCGCTGAAGGTATCTTTCGCGTCAGTCAGCGAGCAGACCTTTTTCTCTTTGCAGGACGGGGAATCCGCGTAGTTCGTCATCTGCTCCAGCAGCTTATAGCTTTCGCCCAGCTGCATTTTCTGCCGCTCGGACTCCATCGCCTTGAGCGCTTTTTCGCGAAATTCCGGCGAGTTATCGGTAATCACCGGATTAAAGGTCGGATCCATGGTGCCCATTTTTTCCTGATGGTGCACGGGAACGTCGCAGCCCGGGAACGCACCGGTGATGAAGAACTGCGCGGTGGCGACGGTACGCTGCAGGCTGTTGGCGTAAGCATAAACGCTATCCGCCGCTGGGCATTCTCCCGTCTTCACCATCCCCTGCTGCGCCAGCCACTCGCGCATGTAATGGCCCATATAGACTTCCAGCACGCCGCCCTTGGTGGTGAGCTGACCGCCCGGCACCTCCCACTCCGGCCACTGCTTCGGCGTGGACTGCTCCAGCACGCTACCGTTATTGGCGAGCGGCGCGCGCAGGTTGTGACGGCTCATGATTAAAACTTGCTCCAGCTGATACCCTTCCGGCGTCTCTTGCGCCTGCACGCCAAACGTTGCTGAAATGGAACCGGCGACTGCCAGCGCGAGTAGTGCTTTTTTCATCCCTAATTCCTCACTCGTTTTAAAATGTCGCGTTCAGTGTGACAGATTCGTGACAATTTTCCGGGAAGCATTTCTCAAACTGATGATTAACGTGCTTACGGTGTGTGCCAATAAGTTTTATAATAAAACCACACCCCACCGGAGAATTGACCGTGAAACGTACCCGCCTCGAAGAGAGCACCTGCCCCGTCGCCCGTTCGCTGGATATCATCGGCGACTGGTGGTCGCTGCTGATTGTTCGCGACGCGCTGCGCGGGATTAAGCGCTTCGGCGAGTTCCAGAAAAGCCTCGGCATCGCGAAAAACATGCTGACCACGCGGCTGAAACTGCTGGTCGACGAAGGCATCCTCCGGCTTCAGCCCGCGTCCGACGGCAGCGCCTGGCAGGAATACGTCCTGACCGACAAGGGGCGAGCCCTGCAAACGGTGCTGGTTGCCCTCTCCCAGTGGGGCAATGAATTTTTGTTTGCGGATAACGAATGCGGCACCGTGCTGGTCGATACCGAACAGCGCAAACCCCTGCGCAAACTGGCGCTTATCGCCGACGATGGCCGCGAACTGACGCCTGAAGAGATCGTGGCGAAACTCCCCTCCTGATCGTTCCCGACGGCAACAGCACAAAATGCTCGCAAATATGGTTGCATTATAAAACCAAATAGCAGAGAGTTTATTGAGTTTCATCTTGAAACCAAATAACCCACTTTGCCCTGAGGTAACACACGATGACTACGCAAATCACCACCGCCCTGATTACGGGCGCCTCTTCCGGAATTGGTGCTGTTTATGCCGATCGCCTTGCCGCGCGCGGCGCTAACCTGGTGCTGGTCGCCCGTCGCGAAGATCGCCTGAACACCCTTGCCGCCGACCTTCGCGCGCGCTACGGCGTGGCCGTCGATATTCTGGTGGCCGATCTTACCGATGAAGCCGGGATCCGCGCCGTGGAAGAGGCGCTGCGCAGCAATACCGCGATTGATACGCTCATTAACAACGCGGGCACCGCGCAGATGGCGCCGTTCCTCGCGGGCGATGTGGCGCAGCATCAGGCCATTAACACCCTGAACACCACGGCGCTGATGCGTCTGACCTACGCCATCCTGCCCCGCCTGGCGCAGAACAATCGCGGCACGCTGATCAATATCACGTCCGTGCTGGCCCTGCACGTCCGGGCGGGCAGCGCGCTCTACAGCGCCACCAAGGCGTGGGTGTTGAGCTTTACCCGTGGGTTACAGGAAGAATTTGCCGACAGCAGCGTGCGCATTCAGGCCGTGCTGCCCGCCGCCACGGCGACAGAAATCTGGAGCCATTCGGGCGTCACGGTGAACGATCTGCCGGAAGGATCGGTGATGACCACCGACGATATGGTGGATGCATCGCTGGCGGGTCTGGATCAGGGTGAACCGATCACTATCCCGCCGATGCATGACGCCGGCCTGTGGGATCGCTACGAAGCGGCGCGTCTTGAGCTGTTCAACAGCGCGCGCACCGGCATTCCGGCACCGCGCTACGCAAAACAGTAGCCTAACGCTCAAGCTGGTCGCCGTACTCACTCATCCAGGCGGCCAGCGGGGAGAGTGCGTCCTGCAGGGTTAACCCCAGCGCGGTGATCTGATACTCCACGCGCGGCGGGATCTCCGGGTAGACCGTCCGCGTCACCAGCCCGCGCTGCTCAAACAGGCGCAGCTGCTTGGTCAGCTCTTTCTGCGTGATGGGGGCAGCGGCCCGCAGCAGATCGCCAAAGCGTACGGGCGTGTTGAACACAATCAGACGGTACAAAATGGGGATCGCCCACTTACCGGATATCAGGTTCACAAACTGCGTCATCGGGCAGGTATACGCCTCAGATTTTTTTTCACAGCACACCTCCAGCATTTCTGCCATAGCACACCTCTTGCCTCTTTAGTATCCATTTGGTACCTGGTTTCCTTTCGATACTAACGTTTCTATAGTGCTTTCTCCAGAGACATTTCAGGAGAAGAACATGGGTCGTTTAACAGATAAATATACGCTGATTACCGGCGGCACCAGCGGCATCGGTCTTGCCACCGCGCAGGCGTTTATCGCCGAAGGCGCGCGCGTCGCCGTGACCGGACGCAACCCGGACACCCTCGCCGAAGCAGAACGTATTCTTGGCGATAAGGCCTGGGTGATCCCGACCGATGCGGGAGATATCGCCTCGCAAAAAGCGCTGGCGGAAACCCTCGCCGCCCGCTGGCCACGCCTGGACGCGGTGTTTCTCAACGCCGGTGACGTAACGCACGCGCCGCTGGAAGCCTGGCAGGAGGAGGCGTGGGACCGACTGATGGGCATCAACCTGAAGGGGCCGTTCTTTTTAATTCAGGCGCTGCTGCCGCTGCTGAATAACCCGTCGTCGGTGATCCTCTGCGGTTCGGTGAGCGCGCGTATCGGCCTGCCGACCAGCAGCGTGTATGCCGCGAGCAAGGCCGCCCTGCTGTCGCTGGCGCGCACGCTGTCGGCGGAGCTGCTGCCGCGCGGGATCCGCGTCAACGGCCTGAGCCCCGGTCCGGTGGAGACCCCGGCGTTTACCAAAACGGGCTTAAGCGACGAGGCGCTTAACGCGATGATGGCGGAGATCATCAAGCTGGTGCCGCTCGGCAGAATGGGCTCGACGACGGAGCTGGCAAAAGCCGCGCTCTATCTGGCCTCCGACGAGTCGAGCTACACGGTGGGAACGGAGCTGCTGGTCGACGGCGGAATGGGGAGTTTGTAACTCAAAAGGCGCTGATGCCGGTGACGATGCCGACATACAGCGCCGCCCATGCGCAGGCGGAAAGCAGGCTGACGGCGTAGACCTTGACTGCATTCAGCCTGAGCATTCCCGCCGCCAGCGGCACGATGTAGCGCAGCACCGCCAGAAAACGCGCGGTGAACAGGACCAGCACCCCGTTTTTCTGCAGCTGATGCTGCACCCGCAGCATTTTACCGGCGTGCTTTGCCGAGAAGCGGGTCATCCATCGCGTGTGCCCCATCAGCTGGCCGATATGGTAGTTCAGCACCGAACCCGCCGTTGCCCCCAACACCACGGCCAGCCACGCCTGCGCAGGATGCATGCTCGCCTGGCTGACGGTAATGCCCGCCAGCAGCATCACCGAGGCGGGCGGCAGCACGGAGGAGACTAGCACCGTCGATTTACTCAGCGCCATCACAAATAACAGCGCGAAAAGATGTGCCGGATACAGCGCAAAATGATTCAGCAGATTATCAAACCACGCCATTATCCTCTCCTCCGTTGATTATTTAATCCTCCATTAGAAATGAATTAACCTAAATAAACCCTCAACATTTTATTAATAAAAATCGTCTAAACCGTTCTTAAACATTATTTAATTTTCTGAGCGGTAAATTTAAATAAGCGTATTATTCCTCACGTTTTACAACGATCTCGTTATGGCGAGGCTCCTGTACAAATACACGTTATCGCTCTGGTAGGTTCGAGAGAACCGACACAGGGTAAAACAGGCACTGTCGAATCAAGGCTTTGTCAGTATAACTTCCCTCGCGGGATACGGTGTACAGTGCTGAACCCAGGACGTGGGGATCTCCTCTTCGACATGCCCTGTCTTGCTCGCCCCTGAGAGATGTTATTATTCAAAGGGAATTCACTATGTCTTACGCTATTCACAACCAGAACCTGGCATTCAATGACAGCGCGATCGCGCAATATATGAATACCGATTTTATTGTCCTCGATATTTCATTATGCGTGGCGCTGGCGCGCGAGCAATTCTTCGAAAAATTAAAAGACGACGATATTCCGTCTCATATTTTTATTGAAGACAATGGCCGCCTGGCGGGCATGATTGCCGTGCGCAAATTGCTGCAAACCGCCGATACGGTACAGCCGGTGAAATCGCTGATGATTTCGCAGTTTTTGCAGGTCAAACCGGAGGACGAACGTGCCGACGTTGCCGGACTGCTGGCGCACGGCGGCGCGGATGTGGTGCCCGTGGTCACCCACGGCAAGCTCGTCGGCTGCCTGACCGAGCGCGAAATCGCCCATCTGCTGGAAGATGACGTCACCGAAGACGCCCAGCTTCAGGGGGCGACGCTGCCGCTGGAGAAGCCCTATCTGGACACCAGCCCGTATAGCCTGTGGAAGAAACGCTCCGTCTGGCTGCTGCTGCTGTTTGTCGCGGAGGCCTACACCAGCTCGGTGATCCAGCATTTTGAAGAGGCGCTGGAGTCCGCCATCGCGCTGGCGTTCTTTATTCCACTGCTGATCGGCACGGGCGGCAACAGCGGGACGCAGATCACCTCCACGCTGGTGCGCGCCATGGCGCTGGGGGAAGTTCGTCTGCGCGACGTTGGCCGCGTGCTGCGTAAAGAGATGACCACCTCGCTGATGATTGCCGCCACGCTCGGTGTCGCCGGGTGCATTCGCGCCTGGATGATGGGGATTGGGTTGGAAATTACGCTTATCGTCAGCCTGACGCTGGTGTGCATTACGCTCTGGAGTGCGATCGTGTCGTCGGTCATTCCGATGGTGCTCAAGCGCTGCGGCATTGACCCGGCGGTCGTCTCCGCGCCGTTTATCGCGACGCTTATCGACGGCACCGGGCTGATTATCTACTTCAAGATCGCGCAATATACGCTGGGACTGGAGTAACGTAGTTCCCTGCCGGGTGGCGCTGCGCTTACCCGGCCTACCCATCCCGTAGGCCCGTGCAAGCGTAGCGCCGCCGGGCAATACTCAGATCGCACCAAGCGTTCTTACCGCCCGCCCAAACGCCTCAATCGCCAGGGCGACATCTTCAGCCATCACCGATTCCGCCGGATGGTGGCTGACGCCCCCTTTGCAGCGCACAAACAGCATGCCGACCGGCCAGCGTTCCGCGATGGCAATCGCATCGTGGCCCGCACCGCTGGGCAGCGATAGCGAGCGCCTCTGTACCGAAGTGACGGCCTCCCCCAGCACCTTTTGCAGGTGGATATCGCACGGCGTGGCGGCAATGCGGTAAAACTCCTCGGCGCTGAAGTCCAGACCGCGGCGCGATGCGATCGCCTGGGCATGTTCCAGCAGGTCGTTAAGCAACCGATCAAGCGGCGCATCCTGCGGCCCGCGAATATCCAGCGAGAGCTGAACCTCGCCGGGGATCACGTTCACCGCCCCCGGCAGACAGCGCAGCTCGCCAACCGTCGCCACCAGGTTGCCGCCCTGCTGTCGGGTAGCGTTTTCAATGATAACCATCCACTCGGCGGCGGCGGCCAGCGCGTCCCTGCGGTGGAGCATCGGCACGGTTCCCGCATGCCCGGCCTCGCCGGTAAAGCGGCAGTTCAGACGGCGCGCGCCGTTAATGGCTTCCACCACGCCAAGGGCGAGCGCCTCCTGCTCAAGGCACGGCCCCTGCTCAATATGCAGCTCCAGATAGGCGCTGAAATCCTCCTGACGGCGCGCGGCATGGAGCACGCGGGCAGGATCGAGCCCCATCAGGGTCATCGCCTGCGCCACGCTGATCCCGCTGGCGTCGGCTTTTTCCAGCCAGCCCTGCGGCCAGGTTCCCGTCAGCCCCCGGCTGCCTAACAGCGTAATGCCGAAGCGGGTTCCCTCTTCGTCGCAAAAGCCGACAATCTCAATGGCCTGGGCCAGATGCACCCCCTGCTGGTGCAGGCTGTCCACCACCTCAATGGCGGCAAGCACGCCGAGCATGCCGTCGTAGCGCCCGGCATTGCGCACGGTATCGAGATGCGAGCCGAGCAGCACCGCCTGCGCCCCTTCCTGCGCGCCCTCATAGCGTCCACAGATATTGCCCACGCTGTCCTGCCAGACGGTCATTCCCGCCTGGCTCATCCACTGCCCCACCAGCTGGTTGGCCTGCAGATGCTGGGTGGAGAGATAGACCCGCGTCAGCGCATCCGGGGTTTCGCTGATGGCGGCCAGCGCGTCGGCGCGCGCCATCACCCGTTCTGCCGCCGGGCTCATTGCGGCGTCTCGCGGCGATAGTGGTCCCACGCGGCCTGCATGGCGGCACCCTGCGTGGTGGAGAATTTCAGGTAGTTCAGCACCGACTCCAGCGCGCTCAGGGTGGTCATCACGCAGTCTTTGCGCGCGTTGTAGCCCATGGTGCCAATGCGCCACACTTTGCCGTGCAGCGGACCAAACGAGGTGCCGATTTCAATCCCGAAATCCTCCAGCATCAGCTTGCGCACCTGGTCGCCGTTGACGCCCTGCGGGATAACCACGCCCAGCACGTTGTTCATCTTGTGCTTCAGGTCGCCGAAGGTCTCCAGCCCCATCGCCTGAATGCCCTTCAGCAGCGCATCGCCGTGCAGTTTATGGCGCGCGATGCCGTTATCCAGCCCTTCCTGCAGGATCAGACGCGCGCACTCGCGGGCGCCAAACAGCGCGGTCGTGGCTTCGGTATGGTGGTTCAGCCGCTCCGGGCCCCAGTAATCCATCACCATGCCGAGATCGAAATAGTTGGAGTAGATCATCTCCTCGTCGCCGTCGCGGTGGGCGTCGGTGCGGATGCCCTCCTCAACGCATTTGCGGCGGCGGATCGCCTCCTCCATGCGCGCGCTCAGGGTGATCGGCGAGGTGCCCGACGGGCCGCCGAGGCACTTCTGCATCCCGGCCGAGACGGCGTCCAGCCCCCAGGCGTCGGTCTCCAGCGCGTTGCCGCCGAGCGACGCGGTGGCATCGGTGTAGAACAGCACGTCGTAGCGGCGGCAGATCGCGCCAAGCTCGGCGAGCGGCTGGAGCATGGTGGTGGAGGTATCGCCCTGCACGGTCAGCAGCAGGCGCGGACGAACACGCTTAATCGCATCCTCCACCTGGTCGGGGGTGAACACCTCGCCCCACGGCACCTCGATGGTATGCACCTCCGCGCGGCAGCGGCGGGCAATTTCGCACAGCAGATGACCAAAGCGGCCAAAGACCGGCACCAGCACCTTATCTCCCGGGCGAATGGCGGAGACCAGAATGGCTTCAATTCCCGCGCGGGAGGTGCCGTCCACCAGCATCGTCCAGCGGTTCTCGGTGCGGAACACCCCGCGATAGAGCGCCATCACCTCGTTCATGTAGTGGGTCATGGCCGGATCGTACTGGCCGATCAGCTGGCTCGACATGGCGCGCAGCACGCGCGGGTCGGCGTTGATCGGGCCCGGCCCCATCAGCAGGCGCTGGGGCGGGTTGATTTGCGGAAAGCGTGCGATATCCATTGTTAAGTCCTTATCAGTTGAGGCCGCGCACGGAGGAGATGAACTGCTTCAGTTCCGTGGTCTGCGGGTTGGCGAACAGCGTTTTGCTGTCGCCCTGCTCCCAGACTTTCCCCTGGTGCATAAACACCACGCGGTCGCCCACTTCGCGGGCAAAATTCATTTCATGGGTAACCAGTATCAGCGTCATCCCCTCCGCCGCCAGCTGCTCCAGCACCTTGAGCACTTCGCCCACCAGCTCCGGGTCGAGCGCGGAGGTGATCTCGTCGCAGAGTAAAACTTTCGGCGACATGGCCAGCGCGCGGGCAATCGCCACGCGCTGCTGCTGGCCGCCGGAGAGATTCGACGGGTAGTAATCCAGACGATCGCCTAAGCCCACTTTCTCCAGCATCTGCTGCGCCAGATCGCGGCATTCGGCGGCGCTTTTCTTCAGCACCCGACGCGGGGCGAGCATCACGTTTTCCAGCGCCGTCATGTGCGGAAACAGGTTGAAGCTCTGAAACACCATCCCGACCGAGCGGCTGATTTCGCGCGCCTGAGAATCCCGGTCGGTAATGGTCATGCCGCCCAGCTTGATGCTGCCGTCCTGATAGCCTTCCAGGCCGTTGATGCAGCGCAGCAGCGTGCTTTTGCCCGATCCGCTGCGCCCGATAATGGAGATCACCTGGCCCATGTCGATATCCAGATCGACGCCCTTGAGCACGTGGTTATCGCCGTAGTACTTCTGCACCTGATTAATGGTGATGAGAGGCATTGAATTTCGTCTCCAGATAGCGGCTGTAGCGCGACAGCGGATAACACAGAATAAAGTAGCCGAGCGCCACCAGCGCAAAAACCTTAAACGGCTGATACGTCACGTTGGTCAGCATGGTCCCGGCCTTGGTCAGCTCGATAAAACCGATAATCGACGCCAGAGCGGTGCCCTTGATCACCTGCACGGCAAAGCCGACCGTCGGGGCGATACCGATGCGCAGCGCCTGCGGGGCGACGACGCGAAACAGGGTCTGGCCGAAGGTCAGCCCCAGACAGCGCGACGCTTCCCACTGCCCTTTTGGCAAGGCGCGAATACTGCCAAACCAGATGTCGAGCAGAAACGCGCTGGTGTAGAAGGTGAGCGCCAGCGAGGCGGCGGTCCACGGCGAGACGTCGATGCCGAACAGCGCAACGCCGAAGAAGGCCAGGAACAGCTGCATCAGCAGCGGCGTGCCCTGAAACAGCTCAATATAGCCGCGGATGATGCGCCTGACCGTGCGCCCGCCCGTCAGGCGCAGCAGCAGGAGCGGCAGCGTCACCGCCGCCCCGCCGACAAACGCCACCAGCGACAGCAGCACCGTCCAGCGTCCGGCCAGCAGCAGGTTGCGAATAATGTCCCAGTCGGTAAAGGTGGTCATCATGCCTGCACCCCCAGCCATTTGCGTCCCGCCGCCATCATCAGCTGGCGCAGGGTAATCGACAGCGCTAAGTAAATCCCGGTTGTCACCAGATAAACCTCAAAGCTCAGAAACGTTCTGGACTGGATCAGGTTGGCGGCGAAGGTTAGCTCTTCATACGAGACCTGCGACACCACCGACGAGCCGAGCATCACGATAATGCACTGGCTCACCAGCGCCGGGTAAATGCGCTGCAGCGCGGGCGGCAGCACCACGCGGATAAAGACCTGCAGGCGGGTCAGCCCCAGCACGCGTCCGGCTTCCCACTGCCCTTTCGGCGTGACCTGAATGCCCGCGCGGATAATCTCGGTGCTGTAGGCGCCCAGGTTCACCACCATGGCCAGCAGCGCCGCTTCCCCCGCCGTCATCTTCAGCCCAAGATTCGGCAGGCCGAAGACGATGAAAAACAGCTGCACCACAAACGGCGTGTTGCGGATGATCTCCACGTACGCGCCCCAGATCCGGCTGTACCAGGTTGGGCGCGCGCTGCGGATCGCCGCCCCGAAAATCCCTATCGCCAGGCCGCCGACGGTCGCCATCACCGTCAGCTGAATAGTGACCCACAGCCCCGCCAGCAGCTCCGGCCAGTGCGGCCAGAGCGCGGAGAAATGAAGTTGCTCAGTCATCGGCTCAGGCGCCAAGGTTGGCCGGCAGCGGGGCCTTCAGCCACTGCTCGGACAGGCCGTTCAGCGTGCCGTCCTTGATACCCTGCTCAATCAGCGCGTCCACTTTTGCCTTCAGGGCCGGTTCGTTTTTCTTCAGGCCAATAAAGCACGGCGAATCTTTCAGCATAAAGCTCGGCACCGGAGCTTTATCCGCGTTCTGGCGCGAAATGGCCGCCACCACCAGGTTGCCGGTCGCCACGTACTGCACCTGTCCGGAGAGGTAGGCGGAGAGCGTGGTGTTGTTATCTTCGTAGCGCTTCACGTCCGCGTCTTTCGGCGCCAGGCCGGTCAGCACCATGTCCTCCACCGCCCCGCGCGTCACGCCGATGGTTTTTCCGCTCAGCGCGGCGGCGTCTTTCAGCTCGGCCCCTTTCGGACCAAACACGCCGAGGAAGAACGGCGCGTAGGCGCGGCTAAAGTCGATCACCTTCTCGCGCTCCGGATTTTTACCGAGGCTGGAAATGACCAGATCCACCTTATCGGTTTGCAGGTACGGCACGCGGTTGGCGCTGGTCACCGGCACCAGCTGCAGCTTGAGCTTCATCTGTTTGGCCAGATAGCGCGCCATGTCGATGTCATAGCCCTGCGGCTGCAGATCGGTCCCCACCGAGCCAAACGGCGGGAAGTCCTGCGGAACGGCAATGCGAATGGTGCCGCGCTTCTCGATATCCTGAAGCTGGTCAGCCTTTGCCGGCAGCTGTGTGAAGAGACATGCGGCCCCGGCCAGTGCAATCAACAATTTTTTCATGGTGCTTCCCCGTAACGTTAACATGAAACAAAAGATTCTTTGAGTGTGATTTTGCAACTAATGTGCCAACCAGGGCGAAGCGGAAAATATTCTTGCGAAGCCTGTTAAAACGCGGACGGGTCGAAAAAACGTATGTTTTCCCGACCCGTCAGATGCACCATTTTAATGCAAAGCACCAGCCTGATGCCCCATTATCGCTGTTCGAGTTCGTCCAGCTGCTGGTAGAGGGAGGCAATTTTGTGAATACGCGGACGGCCTTTATCGAGACTGTCATGCAGGAAGGCGTTTGCCAGCAGGTTAATCAGGCTGTTGACCGAGGAGTAGCTGTCATAGGCCGAGACGCTGTCCAGCGGGGCGCAGAGCTGCCAGCTCGCCAGCGGAAACAGGCTGTGCGCCTGCGGCTCGCACATCAGCAGCACCGGAGTACCGCCGCTCTGAAGCTGCTGCATCAGCGGGCGGATGATGCGCGGGCGGCGGCGAAAGGCCATCATGACCACCAGATCGTCCGGCGTTAAATCCACCAGCTCCTCGCTCAGGCTCTGCCCCGGCTGCGGCAGGACCAGCACCTGACCGCGCGCCTGCAGCAGCTGCTGGCGCAGGTGCAGCGCCGCCGGATAGGCGTTACGCATGCCGATAATGACGATGCGCCGCGCCTTCACCATGCAGGCCATCGCGTCGGCAAACTGCTGCGCGTCGAGGGCATTGACCCACTGGGTCAGGTTCGCCATCTCCTGCTTATAGTGGCGCGCCAGCAGCGTATTGCCCTGCACCGCGTCGCGGTTATCGGTGAGCGGCATCCCGCTCTGGCGCAGGGTGCGCAGCTCGTCGCGCATGTCCTTATATTTCTCATAGCCCAGACGCTTAAACAGGCGGCTAACCGTGGCTTTCGACACCCCGCTCAGCTGCGCCAGCTCGGCGCTGTTGTAGCTAATGAGATCGTCAAAATGATCGAAAATAAAGTCCGCCACCCGCTGCTCCTGCGGCGACAGCGACGGGTACTGTGCTTTCAGACGTTCATCCAGTTGTTCCATAGCGCCTCTGTAACTTTTGTTTCATCACATTGTACCTTTTATTATGCGTATTCATTATACGTGCCAGTTTACTGAAACTTTTCTTTCAGAACTGGAACAGCTTTTGCAGCGCCTTGTGACTTTCAGGGTTACGAGGACTCTCTATGCAAAGTAATGTCTCCACGCACGGCATGGCCGTTGCGCCCCACCATCTTGCCAGCCAGAGCGCTCTGGCGGTGCTGCGCGAAGGCGGCAGCGCGATAGAGGCGATGGTCGCCGCGGCGGCCACCGTTGCCGTGGTTTACCCGCACATGAACGGGCTGGGCGGCGATGGCTTCTGGCTTATCGTGCCCCCGGAAGGCGAACCTGTCGCCATTGATGCCAGCGGCGCGGCGGGATCGCGCGCGACGCTCGCCGCCTACGACGGTCTGGCGCATATCCCCCATCGCGGCCCCCGCGCGGCGCTGACCGTCGCCGGCACGGTGAGCGGCTGGGACGAGGCGCTGAAGGTCTCGCGCGAGTTGACCGGCAAGGCGCTGCCGCTGGCTCGCCTGCTGGCCGACGCCATTGACTATGCGCAAAACGGCACGCCGGTTACGGCCTCTCAGGCCCACGCCACGGCCAGCAAATTCGACGAGCTGAAGGACGTCCCCGGCTTCGCGGAAACCTGGCTGGTGGACGGTAAGCCGCCGCAGGTCGGGAGCCGCTTTTACCAGCCCGCCATGGCCACGACGTTGACGCGCCTGGTGGAAGACGGTCTGGACAGCTTTTACCGCGGCCCGCTGGCGGACGTGCTGGCGCACGGCATGGAGACGCTGGGCCTGCCCGTGACGCTGGCCGATCTTAACGCGCACGCTGCACGGCGCACCGCACCGCTGAGGCTGCAGCATCAGCAGGGGGAGATCTTTAACCACGCCCCGCCGACGCAGGGGCTGGTCTCGCTGGCGATACTCGGCATCACCGACCGCCTGAACATGGCCGAGGCCGACGACGCCGATACCATTCACCGCATCGTTGAAGCCACCAAGCTGGCCTTTGGCCTGCGCGATGCCCACATTACCGACCCGCGCGAGCTGAAAACCGATATTCAGGGTCTGCTGGATCCCGCCGCCCTGCAGGCGCTTGCCGACAGGGTTGACGACGGCCGCGCCGCGCCGTGGGGCACCGGAAAAGGCCCCGGCGATACGGTGTGGATGGGAGTGATGGATAACAGCGGGCTTGCCGTGTCGTTTATCCAGAGTATCTATCACGAGTTCGGCAGCGGCGTGGTGCTGCCCGACACCGGCATCGTCTGGCAGAACCGGGGCGCATCGTTCAGCCTCGATCCCAATCATCTTCTGGCCCTCGCGCCGGGCAAGCAGCCCTTCCATACCCTGAACCCGGCGGCGGCGCGTCTTAAGGACGGGCGCGTGATGGTCTACGGATCGATGGGCGGTGACGGACAGCCGCAAACCCAGGCCGCGCTCTTTACCCGCTACGCGATTCAGGGCGTGCCTTTACAGGAGAGCATTTCCCGCCCGCGCTGGCTGCTGGGGCGCACCTGGGGACAAACCTCGGACACGTTAAAGCTGGAAGGACGCTTTACCGCTGAGACGGTCTCACGGCTTCAGGCACTCGGGCACGAGGTGGAAATGTTCCCTGACTTCAGCGAAGCGATGGGCCACGCGGGCGCGATTGTCCGCCACCCCAACGGGCTGTTCGAAGGGGCATTTGACCCGCGCAGCAACGGCGCGGCCGCCGGATTCTGAGGAGAAAACTATGACGACACAACAACCCGACTGGCAGGCGTATCTGGCGCAAATGGAGTCCGTGCTCGGCGTGACGCTGGACGATGCCCGCCGCGCCGAGCTGCAGGTGCAGTTCAGCCGCATAGCAAACATGGCCGCCCCGCTGATGGCGCTGCCGCTCGATGACCGTCTGGAGATCGCAGGAGTGTACAAAGCATGAGGCTACACGAGATGAGTATCAGCGCGATCCAGCATGCGCTGGGCGCGGGCGAGCTGAGCGCTCGCGAGATTGCCCGCCAGACGCTGGAGGCGATTGCGCGCGTTAACCCGCAGATCGGCGCCTGGACCGCCGTGACGGAAGCGCGCATGCTCGCCGAGGCCGAGAGCATCGACACCCTGCGCCGCGAAAAGCGCCCCCTGCCCCCGCTGGCGGGCGTGCCCTACGCGGTAAAAAACCTGTTCGACGTTGCCGGCCACACCACCCTTGCCGGGGCAGAGCTGTTCAGCCAGCGCCCCGCCGCGGCCGCTGACAGCTTCGCGGTGCGCCAGCTGCGCAGCGCGGGCGGGCTGCTGACCGGGATGGTGAATATGGACGCCTACGCCTACGGCTTCACGACCGAAAACAGCCACTACGGCACGACGCGTAACCCGCACGATCTGGCGCGCATTGCGGGCGGGTCTTCCGGCGGCTCGGCCGCCGCCGTGGCCGCCGGGCTGGTGCACTTTTCGCTCGGCACCGACACCAACGGCTCGATTCGCGTTCCGGCCTCCCTGTGCGGCATCTACGGTCTGAAGCCCACCTTTGGCCGCCTGTCGCGATCCGGCAGCCATCCGTTTGTCGCGAGCCTGGATCATATCGGCCCCTTTGCCCGCCGCGTGTGCGACCTGGCGTCCGTCTACGATGCGCTGCAGGGGCGGGACAGCAGCGACGCTTTTCAGGCAGAGAGCTCGCGCGAGCAGACGCGCCCCCTCCTCGATCGCGGGCTTGACGGCCTGCGCTGCGCGGTGCTCGGCGGCTACTTCGCCACCTGGTGCGATGCGGATGCCAGAGACGCCGTGGCGCGGGCGGCGAAGGCGCTCGACGTGCGGGATGAGCTGCAGTTCCCGGACGCCGAACTGGCGCGCTCCGCGGCGTTTATCATCAGCGCCTCCGAAGGGGGAAACCAGTACCTGCCCGCGCTTCGCCGCGAGCCCGAGCGTTTTGAGCCGCACTCCCGGGAACGCCTGCTGGCAGGCGCGATGATCCCCTCCGCCTGGTACATTCAGGCCCAGCGGTTTCGCGCGCACGCCCGACAGGCGTTTAAAACCCTGTTCGCGCAGGCCGACGTGCTGATCGCTCCGGCAACGCCGCGCAGCGCGACGCTCGCGGGTGAGCAGACCATGGAGATTAACGGTCAGCCGCTCCCCATCCGCGCCAGCATGGGGATGCTGACCCAGCCGATTTCATTTCTGGGCCTGCCCGTGACCACCGTTCCGCTGCGTACCGCGCAGGGTGCGCCGATTGGCCTGCAGCTGATTGCCGCGCCGTTTAACGAGCAGGCCTGCCTGCGCGCCGCGCGCGTGCTGGAAGAGAGCGGCATCGCCGACGCCCGTCCGGCGGAGGTGGCCGCATGATGAATCACGATGACATTAACCTGCCGTGGGTGGTTGCCGAGGTGACCGCCGCGTTTTACCGCTATGAAGACGCGCTGGTCAGCAACAACGTTGCGGTGCTGGACGAGCTGTTCTGGCACGACAAAAACACGGTGCGTCTGGGGGCGGGTGAAAACCTGTACGGGATTGATGAAATCCGCGCCTTTCGGGCGGCGCGCCCCGCCGCCGGGCTGCAGCGGACGTTGCGCCACACCGTCATCACCACCTTCGGCGAGGATTATGCGGTGTGCAGCACCGAGTTTACCCGCGAGGGGACGGAACGCATTGGCCGCCAGCAGCAGACGTGGGTGCGGTTTGCCTACGGATGGCGGATCGTGGCGGCACAGGTGAGTTTGATGGTGTAATGAAAAGATGCTTATAGTTACATCCGACGGCAAGCCGGCGACAGAGTGCGACATATAGGGGAATTTTGGTTAAGTCTCGACCGGTGTATGATGGATGAGACAATAACATTATGAACCAGAAGGATTTGATATGTCACAGCAATATACTAACGAACTGACCCCGGAATTAGTCGCCACACTCGCTCGTCCGCCGTTTTCGGCGGAGAAAAAGGCTGTAATATCTGACGATTCCCGTCACACAGTCGAAGCGAAGGAAACATTCATGCATGAACATCCGGTGGTGGAGATTTACCGGCAGAGGGCTGAATTATGTCCATCATGAGAGGGGGTAGCGTTCACGGCAAGAATGTCGGATTACACGGAGATAAAACCTCCTCGGGGGCACAATGTATCGCGGCCCGGCCCGGTATGTCGGTCATGGGGTTGCTGAAACTCTATATCGGCGACAAGACCACACCCTGTCCGAAGTGTGGGGAGGTGGGAGTCATTGTGGACGGGGATCACCGCTGCTCAAACAGTGCCGCTGTTGCGGTGGATGGTGCGGAGATCCGTTGCGGGTGTCCGCAGGGGTCCAATTTTCTGATTGCCCCGGGTACTATCCCGCAGCTTTCAGAGCCAAGCGCCGGGATGGTACCGGTCGCAGCCCCAGAGCCGGAACTGCATGCGCAGACGGCGGAAAAACCTCGCTCTGAACCTCTCCCTCTTCCGGCGCGAATTTACCAGACCACGAGGCAGATGGATGACTATCAGGCCAAGGATATGCGCTACGGCGATCTGGACACGCTGACGCTACGTAACCAGTTTTACATCGACGTGGACAATGTGTCCGCGAAGGTGAACCCTCGAACCCTGAAGCTACAGCCGACAGCGAACACTGCAACACAATATTCCCCTTATGCCATGCAGGATCTTGAACAGCAGCAGCCGTCTGTCAGCAGGGATGAGGTGACGCGCCTGATGTTTGATGAGTTCCGGGAACTGGCGAAGCTGTATTCCTTCCACGGTCCGTATAAGAACATCATCACCGAGATGATTGACCATATGCAGGAGAATCACGGTGCACCATACAGCAGCCCGTTGCTGGACAGGGCGTTGAAGGAGCAGATCCTGAATGACCATTCAGAGAAAAGCTCTTTGCTGGAAATTAAAGATGTTCTGAAACGAGTAATTGACTATGAACATGGATTTATACCACTGGATAAAAAAGGCGATATCTTCGACGAAAATGGAAACCTTAAAGAAATAGGGAAAACTGTACTGCCTAAATTTGACCGGAAGATAGATAACACTAACGGTCTGTTGATCTCTGTACATGACACCTGGTCCACTCATATCACGCTGGTATCACTACTGGTGAGTGGTGACAGCTACCGGGCAACGGTGCATTACCGGATTCAGGATCACTTTGGACTCGATGACGATGATGTACTGAACCCTGTATACCGGGAGTTTCGTATTTTCCGTTTGTGGTTCGCGCTACAGCGTTGGAATGAGTACGGATATAAGCCGTTTATCACTGAGATGAATGCCTCTGTCGAAATTAACGGGAGGCGAGGTGAATAAACGGCTGTTAGCTGGCGCTATTGCGGTAGTAGCTTGTGGTTATGTGCTCTGGCAGCTTTTGACACCAGTTGAAATAGTGGCGGTGCATGAAGGGGATACGATCTTAGTTAGGAATTTCCCGTATCTGAAAAGTCGCCAAATAGCTTGGTGGGAAGCCAACAAAGATATAATTCAGGCGAAATATGGGATACCTAATAAAAGCGAAGGTGGTTATTACAGCGTAACTATTATGGACTTTGGCGACGGTTATCGTATTGTTCGAGGGACGGATGAAGACTCTGATTTAATTTGCTTCGATGAAATGCCCGTAGATGCGCGATGTATCGAAAAACACCCTCGGCTATGGATTATGTCTAGCCAAAATACCGGGCTGTTTTATAGATAATAATACTTACCAAAAGGATCTTCTTGAGATCCTTTTTTAACGCATAATCTCTTGCCCTGTAAACGAAAAAACCCGCCAGTAGGCGGGTTGATCCGGGTTCGTTGAGCTTGCAACTCGGGAAACCGGACGGTAACTGGATCTTTAGCGGAAGACAGTCACCAAATCGCTTCTTTCAGTTAGCCTCTACAAGGCTGTCTGTTTAATAGTAAACGACAGTTTTACTTATGTTGACTATCAGTCTGCCTTCTTCCGCGAACCTTAGTGACCAGTGGCTGCTGCCTGTGGCGATTTGTAGTATCTGTCCGGGTTGGCTCCAGAGTAAAGTTACCGGAACAGGCGCAGCAGTCGGGCTGAACGGGGGGCTCTTGCTTACAGCCCAGCAGGGAGTGAACTATCTAACTGGAACGGGGCGTTGTGATATAGGTAAGGCTTCCACCACAACACGTAGACCTTATGCGGTTTGCCTACGGGTGGCGGATCGTGGCGGCGCAGGTGAGTTTGATGGTGTAAAGCTGAAAAACCTGCCCGGTGGCGCTGCGCTTACCGAGCCTACGATGTCCCGTATGCCCTGTGGGTCCTGTAGGCCGGGTAAGGCGCAGCCGCCACCCGGCTAAACACGGCACACTTACTTCTTAAACGGATGCACCTCCCGCCAGTGATCGGCAATCTGCTGGCGGGTACAGACCCACACCCGCTCGTGCTGCTGCACGTAATCCAGGAACCGCTGCAGCGCGCGAAAACGCCCCGGCCGCCCCAGCAGGCGACAGTGCATGCCGATGGACATCATCTTCGGCGCGCTTTCCCCCTCTTCGTACAGCACGTCAAAACTGTCCTTCAGATACGTATAAAACTGCTCGGCAGTGTTAAACCCCTGCGCGGTGGCGAAGCGCATGTCGTTCGCATCCAGCGTATACGGCACGATCAGGTGCGGTTTACGGGTGCCGTCGCCGCAGGCCACTTCCGTCCAGAAGGGCAGATCGTCGCCGTAGTAGTCGCTGTCGTAGTCGAAGCCGCCGTGCTCCACCACCAGCTGGCGGGTGTTGGGGCTGTCGCGCCCGGTGTACCAGCCCGTCGGCGGCTTGCCGAAAAGGTCGGTCAACACGTGCACCGCCTTGTGCAGGTGTTCGCGCTCCTGGCTGATATTCATGCTCTGATAGTGGATCCAGCGCCAGCCGTGGCTGACCACGTCGTAGTCCGCTCCCTTGATTGCCTCGACGATCTCAGGATGACGCGCCAGCGCCATCGCCACGCCGAAAACCGTCAGCGGCAGGCCGCGCTTTTGAAATTCATTGTGGATCCGCCAGAACCCGGCGCGGCTGCCGTATTCGTAGAGGGAGTCCATCGACATGTGTTTATCCGGGTAGCTGGCCGCGCCGATAATGTCCGACAGGAACTGCTCGGATCCGGCATCGCCGTGCAGAACGTGGTTTTCCGCCCCTTCCTCATAATTGAGCACAAACTGCACGGCGATGCGCGCCTGATTCGGCCACCGCGCGTGCGGCGGGTTGCCCGCGTAGCCGCGCAGATCCCGCGGGTAATCCTGTTCAAAAAGCCCCATTGCCACCCCCAAAAATTAAAATGGATTCAGTGCCTGAAAATGTCCGCTTAACGCTTTTTTCTCCGGGAACGCCAGATCCCCGTGCTTGCTGGTCGACAGCCCCAGCGCCACCAGCGATTCCACCATCTTCACCGCCGCGCTGACGCCGTCGATGACCGGCACGCGCAGCTCGCGCGTCAGCTCCTGCGCCAGCGTCGCCATACCGCCGCAGCCCAGCACGATGGCGCCGCAGCCGTCCTCTTTCAGCGCCTGTATACAGCGCGCGCGCACCTTCTCCTGCGCCACACCGCTGCCGTCTTCCAGCGCCAGCACCGGGAGATCGATAGCGTGCAGCGCCGCGCACCTGTCCTGAAAGCCATACTGGTGCAGCAGATGGCGGGCAATAATCAGCGTGCGCGGCAGCGTGGTGACCACCGAAAAGCGCGTCGCCACCAGCGTCGCCATATGCATGGCGGCTTCGGCGATACCGACCACCGGCCCCTGCGCCAGCTCGCGCGCCGCCAGCAGGCCCGGATCGCCAAAGCAGGCGATGACGTGACCATCGACGCCCTGCTCTCTGCCGAGCTTAACCTGTTCGAGAACCCCCACGGCGGCGATGGCCTCATCAAAGTGGCCTTCTATAGACGGCACGCCCGCGCTGGGGCAGACCGCGAGGATCTCCGTTCCAGGCGCCGCCACCGCGCGGGCCGCCGCGCCGATGGTTTCCGTCATCGCGAGGCTGGTGTTGGGGTTGATCACTTGTATACAGACAGATGACATTACGACTCCTTGTGGCCGGCAAACAGCCGGGCAAAATCGGGCAGGCACTCGCCCGCCCGCTCGAAGCAGAGGCTGGCGACGATATGTTCAAAATGGTGCATTAAGGCATCGCTTAGCGGCTGGAGCGCCTTCTGGCGCAGCAGATCCACAAGCTGTTCGTGATCGTTGCAGCGGCACCCCTGACGCCACGGCGCGCCCCAGGTGGCAATCACCAGCGAGGAGCGCTGGCTCAGGCCGGTCACCATCTCCGTCAGCACCTGGTTGCCGGAGATGGCCTGCAGCTGAATGTGGAAATTGGCGGAGTGGCGGATTGCCGCCGGGCCGTCGTACGCCTCGTGCGCCTGCTGCTCCTGACGAATAATGGCCTCCAGCGCGGCAAGGTGCGGCGGCTGGCAGCGGGCCAGCACGTCCGGCAGGTTGGCGACCTCCAGCAGCGCGCGGGTGCGGAAGATATGCTGCGCCTCTTCCACCGTCGGGCTGGCAACGTGTGCACCACGCTTGGGCGTTAAGGTGACCATTTGCACAGCCGCGAGTCGTTGAAGCACCTTGCGGATGCCCGTGCGGCTTACGCCAAAGACCTCGGCCAGCGCCTCCTCCGGCAGTTTGCTCCCCGGCAGCAGCTGATGTTCGACAATCGCGGTCATCAGTGCCTGAAAGATCGATTCGTCTTTGTCATGCAGGTCTGGCGCGGTCTGCAGGGCGTTTATGTTGTTCATTCACCACTCCGTCTTTTACTCTTCGTTATCGAATCGTATACATAAAAATAAAATATTGCATACAAGATTTATTATTTTGGCCTGGATCCTGCAACACCGTCTGCACTCCCGCTTAACGGGTTTTCATTCACAGGAGCAGGTTTCATGCCAAACAGTCAAAACGCGCAGCAGGGTACGGCCGCTGATTCCGGTGCGGTTTACAGCCCACGTCTTTGCAATGAGGATCTGGCACCGACGCGTGACCAGAACTGGAGCTGGTACAACATCTTTTCGTTCTGGATGTCGGACGTTCACAGCATGGGGGGTTATGTTGTCGCCGCGAGCTTCTTTACGCTCGGGCTGGCAAGCTGGCAGGTGCTGCTGTGCCTGCTGGTGGGGATTTGCATCGTGCAGCTGTGCGCCAACCTGGTAGCCAAACCGAGCCAGATGGCGGGCGTGCCCTACGCGGTAATCAGCCGTCAGGCGTTTGGCGTGTTCGGGGCCAATATTCCGGCGGTGATCCGCGGGCTGATCGCCTTCGCGTGGTACGGCATTCAGACCTACCTGGCCGCCAACGCCCTGATGCTGGTGGCGCTCAAGTTCTGGCCGTCGCTCTCTTCGCTCACTACCGGCGCATTCCTGGGCCTGTCGCATCTCGGCTGGATCTGCTTTGCCATCATGTGGGTGCTGCAGGCGATGGTCTTCTGGCACGGCATGAGCGCCATCAAGCGCTTTATTGATATCGCCGGTCCGGCGGTCTACGTGGTGATGCTGGCCCTCGCAGGCTGGATTGTATACAAGACCGGTTTTGACGGCATTTCCTTCACTCTCGCCAGCAAATCCCTGAGCGCGGGGGAGCAGACCTGGCAGATGATCACCGCGACCGCGCTGGTGGTGTCTTACTTCTCCGGCCCGCTGCTCAACTTTGGCGACTTCTCCCGCTACGGCAAAAGCATGGGCGAGATCCGCCGCGGCAACCGCTGGGGGCTACCGTTTAACTTCCTGCTGTTCTCCATCGTCACCGTGGTGATTGTCTCCGGCACCCAGTCGCTGTTTGGCCGCATGATCACCGACCCGATCGAAACCGTCAGCCGCGTGGGCAACGATCTGGCCGTAGCGATTGGCCTGCTGACGATGATCACCGCCACCATCGGGATCAACATCGTCGCGAACTTCGTCTCCCCGGCATTTGATTTCTCTAACTGCTCGCCGCAGAAAATCAGCTTCCGCACCGGGGGCATGATTGCCGCCGTTGGCTCGATCCTGCTTACCCCGTGGAACCTGTTCAACTCGCCGGAGCTTATCCACTACACCCTGGACGTGCTCGGGGCGTTCATCGGCCCGCTGTTCGGCATTCTGATTGCCGACTTCTACCTGATTAAGCGCGGCAAGGTGTCGGTTGACGATCTGTTCGACGACACGCCGAAGGGCAAATACTGGTACCGCAACGGCTTCAACCCGAAAGCCATTGGCGCGCTGATCCCGTCCGTTGCCGTGGGCCTGGTGATCAGCTTTATTCCGGCCCTGCATGAGGTGGCGAACTTCAGCTGGTTTATCGGCGTCTTCCTCGGCGGCGTGACCTACCGCTGGCTGGCGCGGGAAGATCGCGAGACGGCGGGCGCGACGTCGTTCAGCTCCCGCGTGGCGACGCAAAAAGAGTAACTTCCTCCTTCCGGCCGCAGCTTAGCTGCGGCCCGTTCATTCTGGCACCGTTCTTGCTGCGCCTTATCACCCCGTTATGTACACAATAAGGCAGGAACCATGATGGATTACCAGACAGCGATCCGCGGCGCATTTTTTGATATTGCCCAGGTCTGCGATAGCGCAGACGCGATTGCCCGGCACGCGCGCTACCTTGAGGACGGGGTGCTGTTTATACAGAACGGAAAAATTCTGGCGCACATGCCGTGGCAGGAGGGCGAGCAGTATCTTGACCCCCACAAGGGCTACACCGACCTGCGCGGTAAGCTACTGCTGCCCGGTTTTGTCGATACCCACGTCCATTATCCGCAAACGGAGATGATCGGTGCCTTTGGCGAGCAGCTGCTGGAGTGGCTGACCACCTACACCTTCCCGGTGGAGAGCCAGTTTGCCGATGAAGCCTACGCGAAAGAGATCGCCGAATTTTTCATTCACCAGCTGGTAAGCAACGGCACCACCACCGCGCTGGTGTTTTGCACGCTGCATCCGGAATCGGTCGAGGCGCTGTTTACCGAAGCCCTGCGCCTCAACATGCGCCTAATCGCCGGGAAGGTGATGATGGACAGACACACGCCGGACTACCTGAGCGAAGACGCGAAGCAGAGCTACCGGCAGACGCGGGCGCTGATCCAGCGCTGGCACCACCGGGGACGGCTGGGCTACGCCATTACCCCGCGCTTTGCCCCGACCTCATCCCCCGAGCTGCTCGCCGCGGTCAGCCTGCTCAGAGAGGAGTTCCCGGATACCTGGATGCAGACCCACCTGAGCGAAAACCCCAACGAAGTGGCCTGGGTGAGCGACCTCTGGCCGGAGCACGAGCGCTATCTGGACGTGTATCACCACTACGGCCTGACCGGCGAGCGCAGCGTGTTTGCCCACGCGATTCACCTTCACCACAGCGAGTGGCAGTGCCTGCATGACACCGGTTCGGCGGTGGCGTTTTGCCCCACCTCTAACCTGTTTCTCGGCAGCGGGCTGTTTCGCCTGCCCGCCTGCTGGCAGCACAAGGTGCGGATGGGCATCGGCACCGACGTCGGCGCGGGCACCACCTTCAGCATGCTGCGCACCCTGGGGGAGGCCTACAAGGTCGGCCAGCTTCAGAGCTACCGCCTGCGCGCCAGCGAGGCGTTTTATCACGCCACGCTGGGCGGCGCGCACGCCCTCAGGCTCGCCGATAAGATTGGCAACTTCGCACCCGGCAAAGAGGCGGATTTCGTGGTGATCGACCCTGACGTGACGCCGCTGCAGCGCCTGCGCAATCGCCGCTGTCAGGATATCTACGAGCAGCTTTTTGTGCTGATGACCCTCGGCGACGAGCGCAACATCAGCG
The DNA here is from genome assembly GCF_019443845.1 of Enterobacter sp. DNB-S2. Taxonomy (NCBI): domain Bacteria; kingdom Pseudomonadati; phylum Pseudomonadota; class Gammaproteobacteria; order Enterobacterales; family Enterobacteriaceae; genus Enterobacter; species Enterobacter sp. DNB-S2. Next base: position 2,320,991 of record NZ_CP050520.1, on the reverse strand, counting down.
AGACCTGGGTCAACGGCGAGCGGGTGTGGTCAACTTCCCCGGTAGGTTGACCATCCGCCGGGCGCAATCACAAACGGCAGATGGAAATGCTCGTCTGCCGCTTCTCCCGTCACAAAATCAATTTGCGCGCAGGGGTATAGCGTGTCGCGGCCGGTTTCGCTAAACCACGCGCCGATCTCCGCCACCAGCCGATAGCGGCCTGCGGGCAGAGAGGGAACGAACGCGGCGATGCGTCCCTGGACGTTGGTCACGCCCGAGGCCAGCGTGTTCCCGTCCTGTTGTAGATGAACCGTCACGCCCTCTGCGGGTTTGCCCGTCGAGATATCCAGAATATGGGTGCTGAGTGTGCTCATTCGCTAATAACTCCTTCCAGCCGTAGCAGCGTAATTTCCCGCAGCTGTTCCAGCGCGGCACGGACTTCCTGCGCGTCGCTGTTCTCCAGCCGCGCGTGCAGCGCCTGTAAAATCTCCTCGCCGCTGCGGCCCTTCGCGCGGATCAGAAACACGCGTCCGAAGCGGGCCTCGTAGCGGGCATTGCCCTCGCGCAGCGCCCGGGCAAGGGCAGCATCGCCTTCATTCACCGCGCCCTGCTCCTGGCGCGACAGCGCCGCCTCCGCCTGTGAACCTGCGGGCTTTTCTCCGATGCGCGGATGGGCGCTCAGGGCCTGCGCCAGCGCCGCTTCGTCCCAGTTTTGCGTCAGCGCGTTTGCCGTACTGAACAATTCGTCCCGGCTGGCGTAGGGCCGCCCCAGAGCCAGCGCATCGGCCCACTCGGGGAGCGCCACGCAGGGGTGAATCAGCGCTAACGCCTTTTCGTGGGGAAGATGATTGAAGTCGTGCAGTGCGATCATAGCGTCTCCTTTATTGTCTTCTTCCTGATTGTTGCACAAACCACGCCACTCTGAGCGCGGGCGTGAAACAGTCGATTCCGTATAGCTCAACTGGAAATTTTTGATTCAAAAAAAGGCACGCTCACCGCGTTTGCGCACCTTAGCAGTGCAAACTCACCTCTCACAACGCCGTTTTCACCACTCTGCAGCCTGGTACGCAAATTGCTGAATGTCTTTACACCCTGCAAAAGGAGAGAAGCATGAGAGCAATCGTCATTGGTGCGGGTATTGGCGGCCTGAGCGCCGCCGTCGCGCTGAAGAAAGCGGGCATCGACTGTACCGTGTTTGAAGCCGTCAAAGAGATCAGGCCCGTCGGGGCGGCCATCTCCATCTGGCCTAACGGCGTGAAATGCATGCAGCACCTCGGCATGGGCGACATCATCGAGACCTACGGCGGTCCGATGCGTTTTATGGCCTACAAGGATTACCGGCGCGGCGAGACTCTGACCCGCTTCAGCCTTGCCCCGCTGGTTGAGCGTACCGGCGGGCGCCCCTGCCCCGTCTCGCGCGCTGAGCTTCAGCGCGAAATGCTGGATTTCTGGGGGCCCGACAGGGTGCAGTTCGGCAAGCGCGTCGAACGCGTAAGCGAAGACGGCGCGGGCGTGAGCGTGACCTTCACCGACGGCACCACGGCAGTGGGCGATTTTCTGATTGCCGCCGACGGCAGCCACTCCGCCGTGCGCCCGTACGTGCTGGGGTATACCCCGGAGCGCCGCTACGCCGGGTACGTGAACTGGAACGGGCTGGTGAAGATTGACGAAGAGATCGCCCCCGCGCACCAGTGGACCACCTTCGTTGGCGAAGGCAAACGCGTGTCGCTGATGCCCGTTTCCGGCGGACGTTTCTACTTCTTTTTTGACGTACCGCTGCCCGCGGGCCTGGCGGAGGATCGCACCACCCTGCGCGCCGACCTCACGGGCTACTTCCGCGGCTGGGCGCCGCCGGTGCAGAAGCTTATCGCGGCGCTGGATCCTGAAACGACCAACCGCATTGAAATCCACGACATTGAGCCGTTCGACAGCCTGGTGCGCGGCAACGTCGCGCTGCTCGGCGATGCCGCGCACAGCACCACGCCGGATATCGGCCAGGGCGGCTGTGCGGCGATGGAAGACGCCGTGGTGCTGGGTGAGTGCCTGCGTGAAAACCACAGCATTACGCTGGCGCTGCGCCAGTACGAAGCGCTGCGCTGCGACCGGGTGCGCGACCTGGTGCTGAAGGCGCGTAAACGCTGCGACGTCACCCACGGGAAAGACATGGCGTTGACGCAGGCCTGGTATCAGGAGCTCAAAGAGGAGACCGGTGAGCGCATCATCAACGGTCTGTGCGAGACCATTCAGGGCGGCCCGTTAGGCTGAACGCAAGAGGGACAACGATGAAAAGAGAACCGACTCCACCCGCCCACTGCACGTTTGAGCCAGAGGACTGGCTGCGCCTCGCGAAGTGCTGGCATCCGGTCGCGCGCGCCTGCGACGTCGGCCCGGCGCCGGTTAAGGCGACCCTGCTGGACGAACAGCTGGTGATTTACCGGATTAACGACCAGGTCGTGGTCGCCCGTGACGTCTGCCCGCCCCGCGGCGTGCCGCTGACGCTCGGCTTTCACGACGAGCACGGAATTATCTGCCCCTACCACGGCTTACGCTTTGGAGAAGACGGGCGCTGCAACCGTATTCCGTCCAGCCCCGACCAGCCCGTTCCGGCGAAGCTGAACCTGATTAACTACGCCGTGGAGGAGCGCTTCGGCCTGATCTGGACCTGCCTGGCGTTTGACCCGGACAATCCTGTGCCGCTGCCCACCATGCCGCACTGGGATGACGACGGATTTCAGCAGATCAACTGCCCGGCGTTTGAGGTGAACGGCTTTGCCGGTCGTCAGGTAGAGGGGTTTCTGGACGTGGCGCACTTTGCCTGGATCCACACCGAGACCTTTGCCGACCCCAATAATCAGCGGGTCCCCACCTATCAACCGCAGGAGACGCCGTTCGGTTTTGTTGCCGATTACTGGAGCTCCGTGAGCAACTATCCCGCCAGTTCACCCGTGCAGGCGCCGGAAGGGTTCCAGTGGCTGCGCCATTTTGAAATGCATCTGCCGTTTACCGCCACCCTGACGATTCATTTTCCGGGAGAATCGCGACTGGTCATCATGAACGCCGCGTCGCCCGTGTCATCGCGCGTCACCCGCATGTTCGCCCCTATCGCGCGTAACTTTGACCTGCATATTCCGGTGGAGGATGTGCATGCCTTCAATCTGCGCATTTTTGAAGAGGATCGCCTGATGGTGGAAACCCAGCGCCCGGAAAGTCTGCCGCTGGATCTGACGCTGGAAGCCCATATTCCCGCCGATAAGAGCTCAATTGCCTACCGTCGGGGACTGAAGAAGATGGGCTTTGGCGAATTTTTCCTCGTATGACGGAGGCCGATATGCTGAGCGTAATTGTTGACGGGCTGTGGCGCGAGGGCGACAAAAGCCTCGCCGTCAGGCTGGTGGCTGAAGACGGTAACGCGCTGCCGGCGTGGCAGCCCGGCGCGCACATTGATGTCCACTTGCCCTGCGGCGCGGTGCGCCAGTATTCCCTGACCGGTGCGTGTGGAGACGAGAGCTATCTTATCTGCGTGGGGCGGGAAACCGCCTCGCGCGGCGGATCGCGTTACGTTCACGAGACGCTGCGACCCGGGCAGAAATTAGCGATCTCTGCCCCGCGCAATCTGTTTCCGCTGCATCAGGCTGAGCGGGTGTTGCTGCTGGCGGCGGGCATTGGCATTACGCCGCTGTATGCGATGGCCCTGCAGCTGAAGGCGGCCGGAACGCCGTTTACGCTGCACTATTACGTAAAACGCCGCGAAAGCGCGGCCTTTGCGCGCGAACTCTACCGGTTCGGTGAGTGCCAGATTCATACCGCCAGCCCGCGCACGGCGCTGGCAGAGCATCTTCCGGTGGCCGAGGCGGGGCTTCACGCCTGGATCTGCGGCCCGGCCGGGTTTATGGAAAAAGTGCGAGACGTGGCGACGGCCAGGGGATGGGATGATGGCCATCTCCACAGCGAGGCGTTTCAGCCCGCGGTCCCTGCCGCACGCGGTGACGCGGGCGAGATCTTTACGGTCAAACTCGCCTCCACCGGGGAGCGCTGGCCGGTGCCTGTGGATAAGACCATCGCTCAGGTACTACAGGAAAACGGCGTGGACGTGCCGCTGTCATGCGAAATGGGGATCTGCGGGGCGTGCCTGACGCCGGTGATTGACGGCGTGGTGGATCACCGGGATAGCGTGCAGTCGGAGGCGGAAAAAAGCGCGACGGACCAGCAGGTGGCGCTGTGCTGTTCGCGGAGCCATTCCGGGGAGCTGGTGATTGCCCTGTAAAACGAAAAAACCCTGCGATATTGCTATCGCAGGGTTTCGAATTTGGCGGAAGCGTAGAGATTCGAACTCTAGAACCCTTTCGGGTCGCCGGTTTTCAAGACCGGTGCCTTCAACCGCTCGGCCACGCTTCCAAAGTGAGGCGCACTATAAACATCTATTAGCCCCTTGTAAAGCAGGAATTTTTCTATTTTCACCCGCCGGCGTTTGACTGCGCAAAAATCACCCAGGCGCTTGCCGCGCACCGGTCACAGCCACCTTGTACATACCGTTACACAGCAACGCTCATCCTTTTAAATCGCTCTGGTATAGAATGCCACAAAAATAAACGGTCATTTGTTGTGTAATTGTTATAAATCTGAGTACCCGCAGATTTAGAAATTACTGCCATGCAGTGTTACTGGTTGATGATGAAAATCAAAAATACGCTTTGCTTACATATCCTGATGGCGACCCTGGCCATATTGTTCCTTTGTGTTCACCCGCTGGTGACGAGCTTCAATCCGCCCCTCACCTTCCAGCCGCTGATTAAATCAATGGCGGGCACGCCGAAAGAACAAGCGGAAAAAATTGCGACTATTTCCCATGCCTTAGAAGGGAATGCTATTTTCTTCATTGGCGCGTCTGAGGTGGCCACCTCAGAAGATGAACATTACGCTGTATATAATTACTTTAATAAGCAATTACACAAACCCGTCGTGGCGTATGGCGATGCGTTCGTCGATGATGAAACGCAATTTTTACTGTTCTCTCGTTTTAAAAATAGCCTTAACGCAAACAGTAAAGTTGTTTTGCTTCTGGCTCCTGACAGCTTTTATTCAAAAGGGCTGCCACCGGCTATCTATGCCGATAATTTCCCCGGCTCTATTTTTAATCCGCTGATGAAGGATCCGCAGGCGCGCCCGCTGCTGGTTAATTATTTAAAGCATATTGATAGTAAAGAAATAAGCCATTTAACCTTCGGCCAAATGCGCGTCTTTGGCTGGCACCCCGATCTGATGTGGGACGAGCTGAGCTTCCAGTTTGCCAACGTCTGCACCCTGATAAAAAACGACTGGCTGGCGCTGCTCAACATCACGCCCCAGACGGTACAGCCCTGGCCGCAGCAGCCAGCCGCCCACATTGCCCCCCACTGGGATAAAGAGCTGGCGAATGCGCGCGAGTTAAATAAAAAACGCCAGCAGAGCGCGGCCACCCTGTGGATGGACAAAACGATTTACGAGGAGGACAGTACGCGGCAGCAGTGGGATGACACGCCGGTTGTGCCTGCGCAAATCGCCGCCTTCAGTAAAACCGTCCAGCTGCTTAAGGAACACCACGTGCAGGTCATTGCTATCGTCGACCCGGTTAACCCCTGGGCGCTTTACAATACCGATACCTTCCGCCCGGTTGATAAACAAATAAAAACCATTCTGGAAAAGAACCAGATCCCTTATTTAGATATGTACGCCATGCCTTATCAGAATGGCTGGAACTGGGATCGTTTGCACCCTTCCGAACTGGCCTGGGTTCCTATGATTCGCTTTATTGCACAGAGTTTTAAATGATGAAAATCGCGATCCGTCTTTTTTTACTTTATCTCCTGCTGGCGATCACCATCGTCGCGTGGACCTCTGTCGATGACAGCATGAGTATGCAGCTGCATTTTGAATATCAAAAGTTCTGAGGCCGAATGATGTACAGCTCAGGAATGTTTTTTGTTTATTTGTTTTCATCCGCGCTGGCGTTTGCGCTGGTTAATCGCGTATTACGCCATCGTCTGACCTGGTTATCTGCGCTGTCGGTGCTGACGGCGCTGGGATGGGGATATATATTTCAGGGGGATTATATTGTCCCCGTCGCCGTTTTTTTCAGCTTTTATGTTTTTGCCACGCTAAAAGAGAAGGGATGGTTAAAAACGTGGCAGGCGGTCATTCTGACATTATTGCCGCTGCTGCTGGTGAAATTACATTTAAATAACCACTGGGGCATGATCGGCCTCTCTTTTATGACGTTCCGCGCGCTGGACGTGCTGCTCTATCGCAGTAAAAAAGAAGGTCAGAATTTCCTGCACTATTTCTGTTATCTGTTTATGCCCTTTATTATCCTGGCCGGCCCAATGTACCGCTGGCGGACGTGGATGAGTGACGTCAGCAAGCTCGTATTTGCCCTTAACCGCGAACAGTTTTTAGTCGCGCTGGAGCAAATCATTACCGGCATTGTCCAGAAGTTCCTGTTTGCCATGCTGATTGATTCGCTTGTCGTGCAGCCCTGGAGCCATAAGCCGTTTACGCTGACCGTGGGCGTGGTGATGTCGATTGCCTACAGCACCTACCTGTACTTTGATTTTGCGGGCTACAGCAATATGGCCATCGGCGCGGGCCGCCTGTTTGGGCTCAGCATTCCGGCAAACTTTAACATGCCGCTTCTGGCAAAGAACCCGCAGGATTTCTGGCGCCGCTTCCACATCAGCCTGTCTGAATGGCTGCGCGATGTGGTCTTTATGCCCGTTTATATGAACCTGATGAAATTCAACTTTTTCCGTCAGAACAAAACGCTGGCGCAAAATATCGGTATTTTTTGCACCTTATTCTGCATGGGGGCATGGAATGGCCTGGAACGCCATTACGTCATCAGCGGCGCGCTGTTTGGCGCGATTTCCGTCGCTCACAATATGCTGCTGTGGTCAGCCAAACGCAGCCCGGCATTGCACCGCGGCCTGCAGTATCCGGCCGTTGCGTTTTTAGGGCGAATTCTGACGCTGGGAAGCGCCGCAGGATCCCTTTACATCTTTAGTGGAATGTCACCTCTATGAAAAATCACTCCGATCTTCAGGAACTGCAGGATTTCTTACGTGCGGCATTATGCGATCCCGCCTCCCCGCAGCAGCTGGCCATCAGCGGCAGCGACGAAGCCTTAAGCTGGCTACAGCTTTCTGCTGCCGTGACGGACTGGGCGCATCGCTATCAGCGCTGCCAGCCTGTTGCCGGTACGCCGGTCGTATTGTACGGACACCAGCAGGCCGAGTTCGCCGTGGCGATTTATAGCTGCCTGCTGCACAACATTCCGTACATCCCGGTGGACTGCATCTATCCGCAGGAGCGCCTTCGGGAGATCTGCCATCTGGCCAGCGCCCCTTACTATTACGACGTCGTGACCCGGCAGTTCATCGCCACCGGGGAACCGGGCAAGGTACTGGAGGAGCAGGATCTGGCCTACATCATGTTTACTTCAGGCAGCACCGGTAAACCTAAAGGCGTGCAGATTGGGCGTGAAAGCGTATGGCACTTCATGAAATGGGTCAGCCAGGACTTTTCACTGCCGGAAAAACCGGTCCTGATGAACCACGCGGTATTCAGCTTTGACCTCTCCCTGATCCCTTTGCTGGCGAATCTGGCGATGGGCGGACACATCGTGCTGAACGCCAAAGAGGACATTCAGAAAGAGAACTGGCTGGAGCGACTGAAAAGCAACGCGGTCTCCGCCTGGGTTTCCACCCCTTCTTTTGCATACCAGCAGCTGCTTTCCCCGCAGTTCAACAGCGAGTATTTGCCCGCGCTCAACGTCTTTATCTTCATTGGTGAAGTGCTCAATAAAGCGCTGGTTAAACAGCTTCGCCGCCGCTTCCCGCAGGCCAAAATCATTAACTCGTATGGCCCTACGGAAGCGACGATTGCGACGACCGTGGTTGAAATCACGGATGCGATCCTGAACAGCGACAGCGCCGTGCTGCCGGTGGGGGTCATGATGCCTGAGAGCAAAATGGAAATTTCCGCCGACGGCGAGCTGATTATCTGGGGTAAAAACGTCATGCGCGGCTATCTCGGCCTGCCGCAGGAGAACGCGGCGAAATTACTCCGTCGGGAAGATGAAGCGTTTCGCGGCTACCGGACCGGCGATCTGGGCTATGAAGCGGGGCTGATCTACTGTCAGGGCCGCAACGACAGCCAGGTCAAACTGAACGGCTACCGTATTGAAATCAACGAGATCGAGAACCGCCTGCTGGCCATGTCCGGCATCAACGAAGCGGTGGTCCTGCCGCTGATGAAATCCTGCGGCAGCGTACTGCGCATTGCCGCGTTCTGCGTGACGGATATGGCGCCGGACACCATCAAAACATCGCTGTCGAAGGTCGTTCCGCACTATATGGTGCCTTCACAAATTATCGTAAAAGACGCTTTGCCGCTGAATCCTAACGGCAAAATTGACCGCAAGCTGCTGGACGCTTACGCCCGCACAAATTAATGACTCCAGGAAAAATTATGGAACAAGAAATTCTCGCCCTGTTCGAAAAAGTGTTATCCCGTAAGGTGGGCTTTCACGATGAACTGATTGAATCCGACATTCTCGACTCCATCCTGGCGGTCGATATGGTGCTGGAAGTGCAGGACGTTTACGGCTGCATGATCCCGCCAACTGACGTGGCGACGGTGCTAAAAACCCCGGCGGACCTGGCCCGCTATATTGAAGAAAACCGCTAAACGCCCCTGCTGTTAATGCTGCCCTGAAGGCTCAGGAGGATCTCTCCAGAGCCTTCATTCGTTCCCCCTCCCCCTGAACGCTGTTCTTCTCCTTTTCACAGGAATGAAACCGACTGCTTTTACTATTTCTCCTACACTTTAGGAGTACTGTCGGTACGGGAAACAGAAAAAAGCCAACTTACTTAAGGCATTAATGATTCGCTGTGCGCTCAGCCGGGGAACGTTTTGCCTTTAACAGAGGAGTCTGCGGTATGGCATTCGTAACAACGAAAGACGGCGTCAATATTTACTACAAAGACTGGGGCCCAAAAGAGGCTCAACCCATCGTTTTCCACCATGGCTGGCCGCTGAGTGCCGATGACTGGGATAACCAGATGCTCTTCTTCCTCGCTGAAGGCTATCGCGTTATCGCTATCGATCGTCGTGGACACGGGCGTTCGGACCAGGTGAGTGAAGGCCACGATATGGATCATTACGCGGCCGACGCGTCGGCCGTGGTTGAAAGCCTCGACCTGCGCAATGCCGTGCACGTCGGTCACTCCACCGGCGGCGGACAGGTCGCCCGCTATGTTGCGCAGTACGGGCAACCGCAGGGGCGCGTCGCCAAAGCGGTGCTCGTCAGCGCCGTCCCGCCGCTGATGGTCAAAACGGACAGTAACCCCGGCGGAACGCCCATCGAGGTTTTCGACGGCTTCCGCAAAGCGCTGGCGGCTAATCGCGCCCAGTTTTACCTCGACGTCGCCAGCGGCCCTTTCTACGGCTTTAATCGGGATGGCGCGGACGTTTCACAGGGCACGATTCAAAACTGGTGGCGTCAGGGAATGATCGGCAGCGCCAAGGCCCACTACGAGGGGATTAAGGCATTTTCAGAGACCGACCAGACGGAGGATCTAAAAACCATCACGGTTCCCGTTCTGGTGTTGCAGGGCGATGACGATCAGGTCGTGCCGTATAAGAATGCAGCCCTGCTGCAGGACAAGCTGCTGGCGAACAGCGTACTGAAAATTTATCCGGGCTTCCCGCACGGGATGCATACCACGCACGCGGATACCATCAACGCGGACATTCTGGCCTTTATCCGCTCTTAAACGTCGCCTTTATTGCCGGGTGGCGCTGCGCTTACCCGGCCTACACTCCTGCATCCGCAACGATATCGCTAAATTGCCAGTTCAATGCATGAACGCCACCCGCGGGTGGCGTTGTTTATTCCGCTTAGCGATTATCCAGCTGGGCGCGAACGTTGTTCAGCCCGGTAGTGTTGATGCGGTAAGGCTGCCCGTTCACGGAACGGATCAGCTTTTTGGTGCGGAGTTTTTTAAAGACGCTAAGCGTGCAGTCGCTCAGCACCAGCCCTTCACGGGTGTAGCACTCTACGGAAGTGACGCGGCCAGAGCTGTCGCGGACGTGCACAATACGTCCACCTTTGGCGAGAACGTGTAAGGTGCGTTGTTCCTGACGGGATAAATTCATACTGGAAAACCTGTGTAATCATCATGCGTAAAAACGAGCCCACACCCGCAGGTGCGCGCGTAAGGTTTAAGCGCAGCGATAACCAGTCCGTCCTGAAAAGGGCGGGAAACTGATTATCTGATGAAAACATTCTCCAGCATCAAAGCCTCGGTAAGAGATAGCAATATATTTACGGGATGAATGATAACGCCTGTTTTTTACAGGGAAATAGCAGAGTCTTAAAAGTGTGAGGCGGATCGATCCTAAAAATCGTGTTTAGTCAGTTTTACTGCCAGACTGGGATCCCCTGATGGACACTGACTGGAGCTTTTTTATGCCTGATAACTATACCGTTGTTGAGACCGTCCCCACTGCAGAAGCGTTTTGTCGGCTGCGCGAAATCTCGGGCCTCAGCCCTCGTCCTCTGGAGGCAGCCCGGAAAGCACTGCCTGGCAGCTGTTACGGCATGCATATTCTGTATGAGGGTAAACCAGTGGGTATGGGGCGAATCGTGGGGGACGGTGCGTTGAATTTCGATATTGTCGATGTCGCCGTTGATCCCCTTTATCAGGGGAAAGGGCTTGGCAGAGTCATTATGGAAACGCTTGTAGCCTGGCTGGATACCCATGCCTGTAAAGGGGCCTACGTTTGTTTAATGGCGGATGTGCCTGAGCTTTATGCAAAATTTGGTTTTACGCTCGTTCGCCCGGAAAGCGAAGGAATGGCCAGAATCTGGTGACAGACAAACCCGCGTTAAGGCAAAAGAAAAACCCCAGGTTAACGAGTAACCTGGGGTTTATATCTGGCGGAAGCGCAGAGATTCGAACTCTGGAACCCTTTCGGGTCGCCGGTTTTCAAGACCGGTGCCTTCAACCGCTCGGCCACACTTCCTAAGTGAGGCGAACTATAAACACCTCACCGCGAGCTGTAAAGAGTGGCTGCACTCGTTCGCTGTAAAAATAGTCAAAACGTGTCTAATCGGTTGAACTGACGACACATCGACGATTTTATCAGCACAGGCCTAGTGTTTTTTGATGTACATGTCTTTCGTGAAATAGTACCCCAGCTTATCCGGCGTAAATCCGCCTACCCACGGTTTCACCAGGTGCGTGCGGACGTAGTGATAAACCGGAATGGCCGGTACATCACGCCCCAGCAGATCTTCCGCCTGCTGGTAGAACTTACCCCGCTCTTCCGCTGATTTGGCTTTTGCGGCATCGAGCAGCGCCCGATCGTATTCCGGATTGCTGTACTGGCTGGTGTTTTCGCTGTCGCCCGTGCGGAAGTTGTTCAGGAAGGTCGCCGCATCGTCGTAATCGGCAATCCACGCGTACCGCACCGCGTCAAAGTTGTGGGTGTGCATGGTATCCAGCATGGTTTTCCACTCCTGGTTTTGCAGCTTTGCCTCCACGCCAAGGTTTTTCTTCCACATGGAGCTGGCCGCAATCGCGATGCGCTGGTGCGATTCAGAGGTGTTGTAGAGCAGGTTGAAGCTCAGAGGATGGCTGGCGTTATATCCGGCCTCGTTCAGCAGCTTTTTCGCCTCAGCGATGCGCTTGTCCAGCGGCCAGCTGGCGTAATCCGGGTTCTGTAACTTCACGCCGCCAATATCCGGCTGGCTGATGAGCCACGCCGGGCGCTGCCCCTGCCCTAATACTTTTCCGGCAATGATGTCTTTATCCAGCGCCATGTTCAGCGCCTTACGCACGCGCGCGTCGTTGAACGGCGGCCGGGTGGTATTGAATTCGTAGTAATAGGTCGCCAGCTGAGGTGAAACGTCCAGCTCGCTGCCGAGGGTTTTCTTGAGCTGGGCAAACTGGTTGATCGGCACCGTGTACACGATGTCAATTTCGCCCGCCTTATAGCGGTTCACATCCGAGGCCTCGGACGTGATGGGCAGGTAGGTGACTTTGTTAATCACGGTATGTGCGTTATCCCAGTAGCGCGGGTTGCGCTCTGCCACGATGCGTTCGTTGACCACCCACTGCGACAGCTTATACGCCCCGCTGCTGACGAAATGCTCCGGCTTGGTCCACTTATCCCCGAAGCGGCCAATCAGCACTTTATCCACCGGCACCAGCGACGGGTGCGCCAGCATCGCGAGGAAGGCCGCGTTTGGCTGCGTGAGCGTCACTTCCAGCGTGGTGTCGTTAATCGCTTTTACGCCCAGCGTATCGGGCGCTTTTTTTCCCTGAGCAATATCGGCCGCGTTGACGATATGCATGTTGCCCGGATAGCTGGCATACGGCGAAGCCGTTTTCGGATCGATCAGGCGCTGCCAGCTCCAGACCACATCCTCAGCGGTAATCGCCGTGCCGTCACTCCAGGTGATGCCCGGGCGCAAATGGAACGTCCAGACGGTGTTGTCCTTGTTCTCCCATTTTTCCGCCAGTCGCGGTTGGACTTCGCCTGCTGGGGAAACGCCCACCAGCCCTTCGAATAAATCACTGATAATATTGAATTCGACATCGCTTTCGACTTTATGCGGGTCGAGCGAAGCCGGTTCACTGCCGTTGTTTCTGACCAGTTCCTGTTTGTCGGCCAGCGCGGTTCCTGCCGGCACGTTAGCCGCCCAGGCTGCCGTGCTGGCGCACAGGATCCCTGCGGTTAACAAAGAGAGCGTAAAGTGAGTGCGTGTTTGTGGTTTCATTTCCTTCGCCTTATAGTCTGTTTTATGACGATCCGGAAATAACTCTTAGCGTTCGAATGGTAATAACGCAATATTTTTCAGTAACCTATAAGAGCTTGATCTGGTAAATTGTCGCAAACCGCTGTTCATACTGGCGAAACGGATTTCTGCAGAAGAAATAACCACCTCCAGCGCTAACGTGCTGAGTAAAGATGGGTAAAACCACTTTGAGACTGGCGTGCCGTTTCCTATTCTTTCCACTAATTACATCTGTCATAAGAGAGTGACTCATGGATCGTATAATTACTTCTTCACGCGACCGCACATCGCTACTCAGCACCCATAAGGTGCTGCGCAATACCTATTTCATGCTCAGCCTGACGCTGGCTTTCTCAGCGATCACCGCCACCGCCAGCACCGTTCTGATGCTGCCGTCTCCGGGGCTGATCCTGACGCTGGTGGGTATGTATGGTCTGATGTTCCTGACCTACAAAACCGCTGACAAGCCCGTCGGCATCCTGTCCGCGTTTGCTTTCACCGGCTTCCTGGGCTACATCCTGGGGCCGATGCTGAATGCGTATCTGTCTGCCGGTATGGGTGATCTTATCGGCATGGCGCTGGGCGGTACCGCGCTGGTGTTCTTCTGCTGCTCGGCCTACGTGCTGACCACGCGTAAGGACATGTCCTTCCTCGGCGGTATGCTGATGGCGGGTGTTGTGGTAGTGCTGGTGGGCATGGTGGCAAACATCTTCCTGCAGCTGCCTGCCCTGCATCTGGCAATCAGCGCCGTGTTTATTCTGATTTCTTCAGGCGCGATCCTGTTTGAAACCAGCAACATCATTCGCGGCGGCGAGACGAACTATATCCGCGCCACCGTGAGCCTGTATGTGTCGCTGTACAACATCTTCGTCAGCCTGCTGAGCATCCTGGGCTTCGCCAGCCGCGATTAAGCACAACGGATACGAAAAAGGAGAATGCCTGTGGCATTCTCCTTTTTTTATGCCCTACTCACCCCGGCAAATATAGGTGGGATAGCGCCGGTCCTGAATCAGCCACACGGAAGGCGAGAGTTCAGAGATCGTCAGGTAGTAGCGTGCGGTCGGATTGGCGAAGCTACCCCACTGAGCATCAGGCGTATTGTCATTGTGCCGACGCCAGGTTTTGGTGTAGCTCAATACGATGACGTTATCATCGTCCCGCTGCTGCCAGGTAAAATCCACATCCCTGTCAACGATCAAACATTGCCCGCCAGCCCTTGCCGCGCCTTTATAGGTGGTCAACCCGGTACCGTCCCGATGAAAATAGAACTGGGCAACGGTATTGACCTTCACTTCACTGGCTTTTCCCTCATTGCGCGTGAAATTAAATTCAGTGCTGCAGGCCAGCACATCCTTTTTACCCACGCTGCCGGAATAGTAAAAAAATGCCAGCGAACAACCAACCAGTACACCGCCCACGCCAAAAAGAAGTTTTATTTTCATTTTTGTGCCCCGCTTTTATAACGTATGGTTTTACACAGGCTGGTTTTGCTGACCGGACAGGCACCAATAAACACCTCATCTGCAGCGGAAATAGTAAAACGGGCGCTGAAATAATAAATGTCGTACGCCTCCCGTCCGCACGCTATGTTATTAGCCTCCAGCCGCTCCGCTAATTTCGATAGCACCAGCGGTCGTCCGTGATCGTTGATAATCCAGATGCTGCAACTGGCGATTTTTTCCTTAACCGGCTTGAGTTTCGCCGGAATGAAAATCCCCTGCTGTCGGCTGAAGTAGAGGCTCGTCCCCAGCGCAGCGACGATCAATACGGCCACAATCGCCCATTTTTTCATGGAGGCGCGTTGAGGCTTTACTTCTTGCGGTGCGACCGAGGGCTGCGGATCGACGGATGGAATATTCTCCCCGGGCTGAAAAATCACCTCAGCATCAAAGCGAAATCCGTAACGGGGTACGGTCACAATAAATTCGTGCCCCTCTCCCAGAGACTGGAAGCTTTTACGTAATTCGCTTACCGCTTTATTGAGATTATTTCCCGATGGCGTAAAGCCAAATTCCTCCCACACGCGAGTGATCAATTCCTCCCGGCTCAGGTCGTGCCCTTTGTGTTTTATAAATTCCTGCAAAAGCCGCACGGCTGGCGCCGAAAGCGTTAATACAGATTCTGGTTGTCCAACAAGACTTATTGCATGTGCTTCAGGATCGAATAACAACGAATTATTGCATATAAAAAACATCTTTTATTCTCGGCTGTTACCGCATGCTTTTTTAATCCCTGGTACATCGACATGAAAACCGCCTCCTGACCTGCTTATTTTTTCATCAGAAGGAATTTTCTTCCTATCCCTGGTCGCGGTATTTTCGCTTAACTATACAACCTTAAAGACAGAAAAGCAGGATAAAAACCTGTATTTAACGAGTTAATTAATACAAATTTTCACAAACCGCTGTTCTGGTTAAAGTTTCCCTGCCCTGAAGCAATACGAAAGCAGACGGTGTCCTGGTGTTAACGCGCCGCCGATGAACTCAGAGCAGGCAGACTGAATGTGAAACAGAAAAATAGAGTGAACATGACAACCGCCTTTTATGTCGCCGCGCTGTCATTGCCATTTTTCTCAGAAATGGCAATGGCCAATATGAGCGTGTACCCCATGGAACTGAATGTGGACAGGTCCGGTGCGGCGCAAATTAAGGTAGCGTCGAAAACGGATGATATTCAGTTCATTCGGGTGAGGCAAAAGAAAATTCTTAATCCCGGCACGGCCCAGGAAAAAGAGATTGATGTGGCCTCGTGGAAAGAAGGCGGCGTTGTTGTCACGCCCGAAAAATTTGCCCTCGCGGCAGGCGCAATGCGCGTCGTTCGTCTGGTATCGCTTACGCCACCGGAAAAAGAGACCACCTGGCGCGTCTATTTTGAAGGGGTTAAGCAGCCTGACAGCATTATTCCCGGCAAGGCAGAAAGCCCGGCTGCGACGGCGACATTGGGCGTCAATGTGATCTGGGGCGCCCTGATCCACCTCGCCCCGGAAAAAAGTGTGGTTTCACTCTCGATAGACCCTCGCAGGGGCACGTTAAAAAACAACGGTACGCTGCGCGTGCCGCTGAGAGAGATCGGTATTTGTGACGCAGATTCGTCGTGTAAATGGGTTAAAGAAGACGCGACGATTTATCCGGATACCGAACGGAAATTAAAAACGCTCACAAATTCACAAGGCCAGAAATATAAATTCCGCTACTTCAACTGGGTGAATAAAACCGCTGAAGAAGCTGATTTACCCGTCGTGCAATAACACGACGTTACCGTAAAGACCCCAAAGGGTTTGTTTAAAGAGCCAGGGTGCTCATTTGTAAATATGGAGATATCAATGCGTAAGTACTTTAAACCTCTGATGATTGTTGCCGCGATGACCACGTCCGTTAGCGCGCTGGCGATCCAAAAAGATATTACCGTCAACGCCAGCGTTGATTCACAGCTGGATATGACCCAGGCCGATAACACGCCGCTGCCGGCAAGCATCGATATGCAGTACCTGCCTGGCCGCGGTCTGGAAAGCTACCGCCTGAATACCAAGGTGTGGTCTAACTCCGCCACCAGCAACGTGAAAGTCCGTCTGGTAAGCGCCGCGAAGCTGGCAAATGCCGACGGTGCTGAGACCATCCCAATGACGGTGAAGCTGGGCGACAAAACCCTCTCTACCGCCGATGTGGAATATACCGGTACCGAACTGTTCCCGGGAAGCATTGAAAACGGTTCAGCGGTACTGCCGCTGACCATTTCTCAGACCACCAAAGGCATTCTGAAAACCGGTCAGTACAGCGGCGTTGTCAGCCTGATGCTGACGCAGGCGACTACCACGGAAGGCGGTGCGTAACACCACAGCACCTAAGGAATAACGTCAGAGGGTGCCCACCCTCTGACGTCAGGATGATGTCGAGGCTCGTTCATGGCGTTTCACAGAAATACTCTCCTCTTTGTTGCTTTGTTACCCGCATCCATCCAACTCGCCTGCGCCGGGATGGCCGTCCCGGCAGGTTTTGAAGATCTGGCGAAAACGCAGCGCCTGTGGACAGAGGTCAACCTCTACGGCGAGTCGCTTGGACTTTTTGAAACGGATATCACGCTTGAAACGGTCAGTTTTGTCGCACCTGAAACCGTTGTGGCGGCCATCAAACGCCGGTTTAACGACGACCCTGCTCTCGTTGGCACCGTGTCTGCCGCGCTGGCCGTTCCGCTTGCCCGTAACGGCAACCAGGCCTGCAGCAGCAACGGCTCCGCAGCGGGCTGCGATTACATTGATACCGACCGCGCTGCCATTATCTATGATGAGAATAACGCCCGTATTAGCCTGTTTTTGGACAAGAAATTTCTGCCTAAAGCCACCGCGGAAAATCAGTGGTATCAGCCCACGCAGGACACCGAAAATGCGCTGATCCATCAGCAGAATATTAACTTCGTTGCCGACAGGGATTATCAGTCGGCCACGGTACAGGGCAATGGCGCGCTGGCGCTCACGCAGGACGGCTATGTTAACCTCGACTGGACCTGGCTGGGACAGCGTTCACGGCGTCAGCAGCAGCAGGAGATAACCGTCAACAACGCCTGGTTCCGCCAGGATATCCTGCGTCAGTACTATGTCCAGCTGGGCGAGATGGATACCCGCGATCTGTTCAGTAATGCCGGCGGAAATATCAACCTCAGCCAGCTGCCGCTGGGCAAAATTCGCGGTCTGCGCACGGGTTCAACACGGGCGTGGATGAATCCGGTTCAGCAGTCAAAGGGAACTCCTGTCACCGTACTGCTTTCCCATGACGCGCGTATCGACGCCCGCCGTGGCAATCAGCTGCTGGCCAGCTTTTATCTGAATGCCGGGGCGCAAACCCTCGACACGCGATCGTTTCCGGACGGGAGCTACACCGTCACGCTGTCGGTCTATGAAAATAACCGGCTGACGCGTACCGAGCAGGTGCCGTTTACCCGAACCGGCATTACGCCGTTTGACCGCGTCGAGTGGTTCCTGCAGGCGGGTGAAACCGACAATAGCGATCGGAACGAAGAACGCAGCGCGGTTGCGCAGGCGGGTGTGCGCCTGCCCGTCACCCCGACCCTGGCGCTGACCAGCGGAGCAACGATAAAGAAAAACCAGCGTTTCCTGGAAAATGCGCTCGACTGGAGCCGGGGCTTCAACGCGGGCCCGATCGACGGCGTGCTGAGTACCCGGTTTAGCTACCTTTACGGCAGCGAAGGCCAGCGCGGCAATATTCAGCAAATCAGCTACAACGACGGTTTTTCGCTGAGCCTCTATCGCAACGCGCTATCAGCGGAAAACTGCAACACCCGAAGCGCGGGGTTTGACGCCGTGAACGGCTGTTATCGCACCCTCTCGGTGATGTTTTCCGTCCCTGTCGGCGCCTGGTATGCGAGCCTCGGATATTCGGATAACCGCAACGAAGGACGGTACGTTTCACGTCGGGAGCTCCCGGACAGCGACGACCGCCACGATGCGGGTTTGCCGTGGGAATCGGTCTATATGACCCGCTCGCGCTCGCGCGCCTGGCAGGGAGGGCTGAGCAATGCCTTTAGCACCCGAGGCCTCAACATTAACAGCAGCATTAACCTGTTCATGCGTCACGATGACGCCCGCGACGGCAGGGACAAAGGCGGCTACCTGAGCGTGAGCCTGTCCATGGCGCATAACCGTCAGGGTGATGCGTCGAGCTATACCTCTCTTGGCGCGACCTGGCAGCACCAGCAGCGTGAAAAAAATCAGCTGAGCTACAACGTGGCGCATAACTGGTACGCCGATGCACGCGGTGAAAACGAGTATGGTCTGAGCGCGTCGGGCATTAACAGCGACTCGCTGAATACCTCAGCCTATACGCGCCAGGGCGGGCGATACGGCAACGGCAGCCTGACCGTCAGCGACGCCTGGGATCGTCAGGACAGGCGCCATACGCTGAGCAGCAGCGGCAACTACAGCTCGACCCTTGCGCTGTCGCGTTCTGGCCTGTGGCTGGGACGCTGGAGCGACGGTCGTCCTGCTTCCGCCGTCGCGGTTAACGTTGCCACACCGGAAGATACCCAGGCTCCGAGCGTTGCCGTGTCGCTGGATAACAGCGGGAGCGCAGACATTCCGGGCAATAGCCGCGCCCTCTTCGCAGTGCCGGGCTACCAGCAGACAACGTTGACGATTAACGAATCGCTGGACGTATCCCGGGGAGCCAGCAGTGAGATCACGCAAGGTTCAGGCAGCAGAACGCTGTTTATGGTGCCTGGCAAACTGCTGCGTCGGGATGTACAAACCACCGCAAGCTACACCTGGCTCGGCCAGTTAACCGACGAGCGTCATTCGCCGTTTATCGGTGGCGTGCCGCTGAACGTTAACGGCTGGAGCGATCTCGGCAACGGCGGATTCAGCGCCCAGAGCGATGCCCTGCTGCATAACCTCTACCTGGTGCGCCAGCAGCAGTTTTATCAGTGCGAACTCAACGTGAAAAGTATGCGCGACGTGGTGCGCTATGTCGGCTCAATTCCTTGCCGGGAGTTAACCTTCTCCGCCCTGCCGGATGCCGTCCAGCAGCAGGCGCAGCTGATGCTCGCCGGACGATCGGTACCTGCCGGTCCAACAGCCATGAACGCCGACAACCTCACTAAAGGGAAATGATGTGATTAAGTGCTTCTTTATATTACTGTTCTTAAGCCTGTGGACAGGCCAGGCGCTGGCGGGCGCCCCTGCGGGACGAAACACCAGCGTTGGGATCAGCTTCGATCGTACGGCACCGCCTGCGCGTTTCGATATCTGGTTTCATGAATCGGGCGGCTATGACCTCGCCGACCCGCAAAAGTGGGGACGTAATACCCTGACCTGTGAGTCCCGAACTGATACCACGAACGGGGCCTGCATGAACTCGCCGGTCTGGTTCTCAGCTAACCCGGCCGCGCCCTATGCCATCAATTTACGTTTCACGCATGCCCTCACCAGCAAGACGGTGGATATCAAGGTATATGGCGATCACTACATGTTTATCAACAATAAAGTCTTTACCTTCGCCAGTTTTGTCACAGGGGGAACGGGCGATCTCAGCGCCTGGAACAGAGAGCCCTATTTCGATTTCTATATTGTGAAAAGCGAACTGGATAAGCTCGCCCTGCCGGGGATCTGGACCGCAACGCTGAAGCAGAACCTGCGTCAATGGGGGAGCGCCGACTGTGGCGGAAACTTCAATGACGTAAACGTCGGATGCCCTGGCTACCTCACCATCGCCAGGTGGCAGGCAAACATTCGCATTGAGGTGGTCGATCCGGGTAATCAGCAGATTTATCTGCCGGCATTTCCGCACTCTACGCCTATCGTTAACCTCAACCTGACCAACTTCCCGGGGCGGCCGGGAGGTAGTGAGATCCAGGGGGAAAACTCGCTGGATATGTGCCTGTACGACGGTAATAACAGCACCAGCACCCGCGCCTATCTTCGCTTTGAGGATGACGGACTCCCCTCAGCGGATCGTGCCGAAGGCGCGTTTTCAATCAGGCGACGCGGCGGTAGCCAGACCGATGCGCGGGATCGTCTCGATTATCGGGTCTCCGTCACCAATCCAATAACAGGCGCAACCGAAGCCGTCGCGAACGGTAAAACCCTGGTCTGGCAAGGCACGAACGATCCGCAGCATCTGCGTCAGGTCGTGCTGCCCGGCGGACGCGAGAGCGTATTGTGCATTCCTGCCCCTATTATCCTGAAAACCCCCGCGTTTGCCGCCAGCAGCAAAAACGCGGGCGACTATACCGGCACGCTGCGCGTTATCTATACGCCCAGCACGTTATAACGAGGTCACCGTGAGTTACGCTATTCTCGACAATAATCGATTTTACGCCGAAGGGTTGCGCTACGCGCTGCTGCGTCGGGGCGTTCAGCCAGAGGTCCAAAGCGACACCGTGCAATGGCAGCCAGCGCTGCTTACCCGCCGCGTGGTTGTCGTACGCTGCCGTTTTTCCGTGGCGGGTACGCATCAGGCATTGATAAACATTTTGCTCAGACTGGAAGCCGCCCGCTGGCAAGGCAGCCTGTATCTGGTCTGCAATGAAAAGGGGTGGGCGCTGGCGACGCATTTACGCAAGCGTTTCAGTACGTTGACCCTTTATATCATCGATGACCGGATCGCCGTCGCTGATGCGGCATATTTGCTGGCAAAAGAGCCTCGCCGCGTCCGAAGTCTTGACTGCTGTCTTACCGGCCTTGAATTCAACGTGCTCGATCTGATGCTTACCGGCTTGCCGGTACGCCACATTGCCATCGTGACGCGTATGTCTGAGAAGCAGGTTTCGACCCATAAATGCAACGCGCTGAAAAAGCTTAATGCCAACAATCTGCTGCAACTGCTCCTGTAGGGCACGGCTTATCCTTCGGCGGCTTTTTTGCTACACTGTCGCCGTTTTTTTCACAGACGACAGAAGATTATGTTCATTTTTGCAGGCCAGGAAATTGAGACCGATAGCGAAGGCTATCTGAAAGATACGACGCTCTGGAGCGAGCCGCTGGCGGAGAAAATTGCGGAAAACGAAGGGATTACCCTCTCCCCCGAACACTGGGAAGTGGTGCGTTTTGTTCGCGAGTTCTATCTTGAATTCAACACCTCTCCGGCGATCCGCATGCTGGTTAAAGCCA
Organism: Enterobacter sp. DNB-S2; assembly: GCF_019443845.1. Taxonomy (NCBI): domain Bacteria; kingdom Pseudomonadati; phylum Pseudomonadota; class Gammaproteobacteria; order Enterobacterales; family Enterobacteriaceae; genus Enterobacter; species Enterobacter sp. DNB-S2. The sequence continues at coordinate 2,299,557 of NZ_CP050520.1, read as the reverse complement.
TGGCCAATAAGTTCGGCGAAGAGAAAGGCAACAGCCGCTATCTGTATCGTCTGTTCCCGAAAGGCCCGGCAAAACAGGCCACCAAAATTGCCGGCCTGCCTAAGCCGGTGAAGTGTATTTAATACCGAATCCCGAAGTTTACGTATTCGCGCCCGGGTTGATGCGGTTCCGTTAACACCTTATCAACCCGTGCGCTGCGCGGCCCGCCCGCTTTCAGCCACGCCACCAGCTTGTCGACCTGCTCCGCTTCGCCGCAGGCGACCACCTCAACGCTGCCGTCGTCCCTATTTCGCGCGTATCCCGTGAGCCCAAGCTCAACCGCTTCGCGCTGGGTGCTGTAGCGGAACCCCACGCCCTGAACAACGCCGTGAACCCAGGCAATGGTGCAGACTTTTGACATTTTTCTTCTCCTTAACGTAGCGTTTTAGGCAAACAGCCATAGTGCTGCCGGAAACGGGCGGTGAAACGAGAGCTGGAAAGATACCCACATTGTAATGCGATTTCGCCAATCGGTAATCGGGTTGACTGGAGCTGTGACAAAGCAACGGCCATCCTCACCTCCTCCACGATCTGGCGAAAACTCTGCGACTCTTCACGCAAGCGTCTGCGCAGCGTCGGCACGCTTAAGGCCAGACGGCTGGCAACATCCTGCGCGGTCCAGGCTCTGGCGGGCGACAGCATAATGAACTGCCGCACCTGCTCGGTCAGGTTACTGTTACGCTCAACAAGCAGCGGACCCGCCACGCCATCGTGCAGCAGGGCCAGCAAAAGGCCGAAAGCCTGATGCTTTTGTAGAGCCTCCGGTAAATCCTGACGCACGGCGTGCAGCAGATTGTCCCACATAAACGCCAACCCCTCGCTCAGCGGGGCGCAGAGCGAATGCAGCGTCGTGCGCGGCCAGGATTTCAGGTAATGCGCCTTAAACTCGGCGACGATCTCCGGGGATAACATTAGCAAATCCGAGTGAAACAGACCGTTTACAGGCTGATTGATAATCTCCATCGCCGTATTGGCCGGGATAATGATGAGCTCATCCCGTGTCGCCTCCAGGCGGTTATCATCCTGAACTATCACCTTAGTGCCGTGAGTGATATGACAAATAGCCGGAAAAAAGAGCTTAACCTGGTGCAGGCGATGCATTTTGCTGGCAGTCACTTCACCCGCGGTAAGATGGTTATGTCGAAAATGAAACTCCTGCACCCTGCCATCCTTATCTGCTGTAGGTTGCTGTTAACTGAGCCTTTGCCAGAACGTGACTATTGAGCATAAAACCGACCAGCGCGCCGCTGGCATTGTTGTCGACGGGCAGTTTATCCACGTCCAGGGCCCAGACGGTAATCTGATAGCGGTGAGGCTTGTCCCCTTCGGGTGGACATGCGCCGCCGAATCCAGAATAGCCGAAATCATTACGCCCCTGCACAACGCCGGCAGGTAATTTCTCGCCGTTCGGGTTACCGGCATCAGCGGGCAGCGTCATTGTCTTCGCCGGGATATTGGCTACGGTCCAGTGCCACCAGCCGCTGCCGGTGGGCGCATCCGGGTCATATACCGTGACGGCAAAACTTTTCGTACCGGCAGGCGGATTTTTCCATGCCAGCTGCGGTGAGATATTCCCACCGTGGCAGCCAAACCCCTCAAATACCTGCTGTTGCGCCAGCCGCCTTTCGCCGGAAATATCCTGGCTGGTGATGCCGAAAGGCGTTGTTGCTAAAACCTGAAAACTCATCGCCGCCAGAGCGGCTATTGCTATCACACTGCGCTTTTTCATGGGTGCTCCCTCTGCTGTACCGGAAGCCCTACTGTAAAGCCTGCTGCTATACCGGAATGTGCCTAAGCGATTTGATTTTGTGCCGAAACGCTCAACGGTATCCGCAGATGATTGCGCCTTGCTGAATGTGGTAATCTACGCGCCATTTCCTGAAATCGACAGAACAGCAAATTATGAGTGTACGTTTAGTGTTAGCCAAAGGGCGCGAGAAATCATTACTGCGCCGTCATCCTTGGGTCTTTTCCGGCGCGGTTGCCCGTATGGAAGGCAAAGCCAGCCTCGGTGAAACCATTGATATCGTTGACCATCAGGGGAAATGGTTAGCGCGAGGCGCCTACTCGCCAGCGTCCCAGATCCGCGCTCGCGTCTGGACGTTTGATAAAGATGAAACCATTGATATCGACTTCTTCGTTCGCCGTCTGCAGCAGGCGCAGCAGTGGCGCGACTGGCTGGCAAAACGCGACGGGCTGGACAGCTACCGCCTGATTGCCGGTGAGTCCGACGGCCTGCCTGGCGTGACCATCGATCGCTTCGGTAACTTCCTGGTGCTGCAGCTCCTGAGCGCCGGAGCGGAATACCAGCGTGCCGCGCTGATCAGCGCGCTGCAAACGCTGTTCCCGGAATGCGCCATTTACGACCGCAGCGATGTGGCGGTGCGCAAAAAAGAAGGCATGGAGCTGACTCAGGGGCCCGTAACGGGCGAACTGCCACCGGCCCTGCTGCCGATTGAAGAGCACGGCATGAAGCTGCTGGTGGATATTCAGGGCGGGCACAAAACGGGTTACTACCTCGACCAGCGCGACAGCCGTCTGGCTACGCGTCAGTACGTTGCCGACAAACGCGTGCTGAACTGCTTCTCCTATACCGGCGGTTTTGCCGTTTCGGCGCTGATGGGCGGCTGTGCCCAGGTGGTAAGCGTGGACACGTCGCAGGAAGCGCTGGACGTGGCAAAACAGAACGTCGAGCTAAACAAGCTGGACTTGAGCAAAGCGGAGTTTGTCCGCGATGACGTGTTCAAGTTGCTGCGTAAATATCGCGATCAGGGCGAGAAGTTCGACGTCATCGTGATGGATCCGCCGAAGTTTGTGGAAAACAAAAGCCAGCTGATGGGCGCGTGCCGCGGGTATAAAGATATCAACATGCTGGCTATCCAGCTGCTGAACCCGAGCGGGGTTCTGCTCACCTTCTCCTGCTCCGGCCTGATGACCACAGATTTATTTCAGAAAATCATCGCCGATGCCGCAATAGATGCTGGTCGTGATGTACAATTTATAGAGCAGTTCCGTCAGGCAGCCGATCACCCCGTGATTGCTACCTACCCGGAAGGACTGTATCTGAAAGGGTTTGCCTGTCGCGTCATGTAACTTGAAAAGAGAAATATTGCCCGCACATAACGTGTAAGTCGTATTTCCCGGGAGGTGACTATGATTGCCAGCAAATTCGGTATCGGCCAGCAGGTCCGCCACACTTTGCTAGGGTATTTGGGTGTGGTCGTGGATATCGACCCGGAGTATTCCCTTGATGAACCGTCAGCAGACGAGCTGGCGGTGAACGCAGAGCTTCGCGCCGCGCCCTGGTACCATGTGGTAATGGAAGGTGATGATGGACAACCCGTTCACACCTATCTGGCCGAAGCGCAGCTGAGTAGCGAGCTGCAGGAAGAGCATCCGGAGCAACCCACAATGGATGAACTTGCTCAGACTATCCGCAAACAGTTACAGGCTCCGCGCCTGCGGAACTAAGCGTGTAAAAAAAGCCCGATAACGGGCTTTTTTTTATTACTTCGCCAGCCCCAGACGGGGGATGTCGATCGCCGGACAGCGATCCATGACGACCTTCAACCCCGCATCCCGCGCCAGCACGGCGGCCTGCTCGTTAATCACGCCCAGCTGCATCCACAGCGTTTTCGCCCCTACGGCGATAGCGTCCTGCGCCACTTCCCACGCTGCTTCGGAATTACGGAAGACATCGACCATATCGATTTTTTCCGGCACGTCCGCGAGCGTGGCGTAACCCTGCTGACCCAGCAATGTTTTCCCCGCCACTTTTGGTGAGACCGGGATAACGTGATAGCCCTGATCGAGAAGGTATTTCATCACCCGATAGCTGGGACGATCGGGTTTATCGCTCGCGCCCACCAGCGCAATGGTACGCGTGGATGTCAGAATCTCGGCAATATCGTTCTCTTTCATGGTTTTTCTCCTGGCTTTTTTAAAAGTGTACGCCAAACCGCACATCTCAACCATCCATCCCATACAGATGCATGAGGGCAAAACGGCGAAATATGTCTATATGTTAGTAAACGTGATTATCGAAAAATTTAGATACATTAATGCGGCGACAGGATTTCTGACGGGAGCCTTCTATGAAAACCGGTATTGCCACTGCCCTGATTGCGTTAGTGATGCCGGTCTGCGTTTTTGCTACCACGCTCCGGCTCTCTACCGACATTGATCTTCTTGTACTGGACGGAAAAAAGGTCTCCAGCTCGTTATTGCGCGGTGCAGACAGCATCGAGTTAGATAACGGGCCGCATCAGCTGGTCTTTCGGGTAGAAAAGTCGATCGGTCTGGCTAATCACGAGCAACGGATGTACATCTCCCCGCCGCTGATCGTCAGCTTTAATACCCGGCAAATCAGTCAGGTGAACATCACCCTGCCTCGCCTTGAAACGGAGAAGGAATCTGCGGCCTTCGACGCTTCACCCCGCGTTGAACTGCTGGACGGGAATGCGATGCCGATCCCGGTGAAGCTGGATATTCTGGCGTTAACGACCTCGCCGAAAGGCCCGGATTACGAGGCCGCGACCCAGGCCTATAACAAAGCGGGAAAACGCGCATCGCTTCCGCAGTTTGCCACCATGATGGCGGACGACAGTACGCTTTTATCCGGCGTCTCTGAACTGGACGTTATTCCTCCCCAGTCCCAGACCCTGACGGAACAGCGTCTTAAATTCTGGTTCCAGCAGGCCGATCCCGACACGCGGGCCCGTTTTTTACAGTGGGCAAAACAACAACCTTCATCATAAGCCACATTTTTTACGCCTTTCTCTTGCAGCGTCAGACGGTTCCCGTCATCGTGTAGTCAGTTAACCTGATGGATATGATTATGGAACTGACAACACGCACGCTGCCTGAGCGCAAACACATTGCTCTTGTGGCGCACGATCACTGTAAACAAATGCTGCTTAACTGGGTTCGACGCCATCAGCCTTCGCTGGAAAAGCACGCCCTGTCGGCGACCGGCACAACCGGTAACCTGATCCAGCGCGAAACGGGTCTGCAGGTGAATGCCATGCTGAGCGGCCCGATGGGCGGCGATCAGCAGGTCGGCGCGCAGATTTCCGAAGGGAAAATTGATGTGCTGATCTTCTTCTGGGACCCGCTGAACGCGGTTCCGCACGATCCGGATGTTAAAGCGCTGCTGCGCCTGGCGACGGTGTGGAATATTCCGGTGGCGACGAACCTGTCGACGGCGGATTTCATCATCGAATCGCCGCAGTTTAACTCGCCGGTTGATATCCTTATTCCGGACTATCAGCGTTATCTTTCCGAGAGACTGAAGTAGCTTTTTTGCCGGGTGGCGGCTACGCCTTACCCGGCCTGGAAAATCTTTCCTGACATCGTTATGGCTTACGCGCCACCGGCACATCAATACTCTTCAGGATATCGACAAACACGGATGGCTCCTCTTTATTGAACAGCAGCCACACGCGATGCCGCGCGCGGGTGATGGCCACATACAGCAAACGCCGCTCTTCGGCATCCGGGAAATCTTCCGGCACCGGCAGCAGGGCCTCTTCCATCACCGACTCGCGGGCCGGGGCCGGGAAACCGTCGCTGCCCTCTTTCAGCCCCACCACAATCACATAGTCAGCCTGCTGCCCTTTGCTGGCGTGAATTGTCATAAATTCAAGCTGCAGTTTCGGCCAGCGGGTGGCGGCTTTTTCCAGCGTCGCGGGCTTAAGGTGATGGTAGCGGGCCAGCACCAGAATACGTTCATCGGGCTTCGCGTAGCCGCTGAGCTTGTCCAGCAGCGGCTCCAGCTGGTCATCTGCAAGCAGGGTGACGGCTTTTTTATCCCCTGGGCGCAGGCTATTGAGCGGCTTGGCCAGCTGATGCGGGTTTTGCTGGATAAAGCGGTTGGCGATCTCACCAATGCGTGAATTGAAGCGGTAGGTGGTGTCCAGATCGCTGCGATCCCCTTCGCCAAAATAGTGGTGGAACGCGGTCGTCAGGGAGAGCTGCGCCCCGCTGAAGCGATAGATGGCCTGCCAGTCGTCACCCACCGCAAACAGCGACGTATGTTTATTTTGCGCCCTTAGCGCCGAGAGTAGTGCAGCACGCTGCGGAGAGATATCCTGGAACTCATCCACCAGAATGTGTTTCCACGGGCTGACAAAACGTCCCTTCTCAAGAATGATGATGGCCTGATGGATTAAACCGGAGAAATCGACGGCATTTTCCTCTTTCAGCGCGGTTTTCCAGGCTTTCAGCAGCGGAGCCATCAGCTTGACCCGCTTCGAAAACAGATCGCGGATCGCCTCCGGCGCGCTTTCAATCATCTCTGCCTGCGTTCCACCGTGCATTCGCATCAGGCTGACCCAGCGGTCAAGTCGCGAACCCAGCCGACGCGCCAGTTTGTCATCCTGCCAGAAGCTGCCCTCTGGCACCTCCCAGCTGAGCTCCTCCTCCAGCCACTGACGCCACCCTTTCGCCTGCGCCTTTTTCTCACTGCACTGCTGGCGCCACGCTTTGATGAACAGCGCCTGACGCGCCTGCGCGTCGTTTTCCAGCTTACTGATGGAAGGCACTTTTTTACTGCCCTGCTGAATAATATGCAGCGCAAGGGCATGGAAGGTTCTGGCCGTGATATCCCGCGTGTGCAGACGTTCCTGGATACGTTCGTCCATCTCCTGGGCAGCCTTGCGGCCAAAGGCCAGAAGCAGTATTTGATCGGCTACCGCTTCTCCGGTCGTCAGCAGCCAGCCGGCACGCGCCACCAGCACCGACGTTTTACCGCTACCGGCCCCCGCCAGCACCAGCAGCGACTGCTCGCCGTTGACCACCGCGCGCGCCTGGGCCGGATTGAGCGGTGAAGACTCCACCGTACTAAAAAAGTCGGCGTATTGGGTGAGCATGGCGTCCGTCCAGGCCTGGTTATGGGCGAGACGGCTTTTATCCTTATCATTCAGCCACGCCTGACACTGGCGCCAGGCGTCGCGACAGTTGTCAAACTCGTCGAGACGCGTCACGGAGAGCGGCAGCGCCGAGAGTGCCTGTCGGATCTTTTGCTGCAGCCCGGCGGTCTGCTGACGGGTCAGCCACGCGTGCTGTGCGTTGCTCTGCGCGATATCGTCCAGCACCTGCTGCAGCACCTGGGCGGCAATTACGCTCATATCCTGGCTCCACTGCTGCCAGAGTGCGTTCAGGTGATGATGGAAACGCTGGGTTTCCGACCACTCGGTGCCGTGAAGACGCACGACTTTATCGTCAGGCAGAACGAACTCCAGCTCGCCCCACACCAGCCCGCGCTTACAGTGGATAGCCAGAAGCTGATTAAACGGAATAAGGTATTCGTGGCGTTCCCCGGAGACTTTCACCCCGGCATTAAGGAGAACCACCCTGTCGTAAGGGTGTTGCGCCAGGCGTTTGCCTAACGAGGTTGCTTTCAGTTCCATGTTCCGCCAAATCCACGAAGAGATAATTTACCTGACAGTTTAACTGCCAGTTTTAAGGTGCTCCAGCCTAAAAAAACGTTACAATCATTGGGCGTTAATTTTATCGAAAGGAAGTGAGGGTTTATGCGTACCGTTCTGAATGTGTTGAATTTTGTGCTGGGCGGTTTTGCCACCACCCTTTCCTGGCTTTTCGCCACGCTGGTGAGCATCGTCCTGATTTTCACGCTTCCCCTGACCCGTTCCTGCTGGGAGATCACAAAACTCTCCTTAATCCCCTACGGAAATGAAGCTATCCACGTTGACGAGCTCAATCCGGAGAGCAAAAACGCCCTGATGAATACGGGCGGAACCCTGCTGAACATTCTGTGGCTGATTTTCTTCGGCTGGTGGCTGTGCATCATGCATATTTTTGCCGGTATTGCACAGTGCATCACGATTATTGGTATTCCGGTGGGGATAGCGAACTTTAAGATCGCCGCTATCGCCCTTTGGCCCGTCGGTCGCAGGGTTGTTCCGGTAGAAGTGGCCCAGGCGGCGCGTGAAGCAAACGCGCGTCGTCGTTTTCAGTAAATAAGGACCGGCCGCGTTTATGCTAAGCCCACTGCTTCGCCGTTATACCTGGAACAGCACCTGGCTATACAACGTCAGGATATTTATCGCGCTTTGCGGCACGGTTGCCCTGCCCTGGTGGCTGAATGATGTCAAGCTCACCATTCCGCTTACGCTGGGGGTGGTGGCCGGGGCGCTGGCGGACCTGGACGATCGTCTGGCCGGACGTTTACGTAACCTGGTCATTACGCTCGTCTGCTTTTTCATTGCGTCAGCGTCCGTTGAGCTGCTTTTCCCGTGGCCCTGGCTGTTTGCCCTGGGCCTTACGCTCTCAACCAGCGGGTTTATTTTGCTGGGCGGCCTCGGGCAGCGCTATGCCACCATCGCGTTTGGTGCATTGCTGATCGCCATCTACACGATGCTGGGCGTTTCCCTGTACGACCAGTGGTACCAGCAGCCGGTTCTCCTGCTGCTGGGCGCCATCTGGTATAACCTGCTGACGCTAACCGGTCATCTGATCTTCCCGGTTCGCCCGCTGCAGGATAACCTTGCCCGCAGCTTTGAGCAGTTAGCCCACTATCTGGAACTGAAATCCCGGCTGTTCGACCCGGATATCGAGGAAGAAAGCCAGGCTCCGCTCTACGATCTGGCGCTGGCAAACGGCCAGCTGGTCGCCACCCTTAACCAGACAAAAGCCTCTCTGCTTACCCGTCTTCGCGGCGATCGCGGTCAGCGCGGAACGCGAAGGACCTTACACTACTATTTTGCCGCCCAGGACATTCACGAACGTGCCAGCTCCTCGCACGTTCAATACGCGGCCCTGCGCGAGAAGTTCCGCTACAGCGACGTGATGTTCCGCTTCCAGCGCCTGCTGTCCATGCAGTCTCAGGCGTGTCAGCAGCTCTCGCGCTCCATTCTGCTGCGTACGCCCTATCAGCATGACCCCCGCTTTGAACGCGTATTCAGCCATCTTGATGCGGCGCTCGACCGCGTTCAGGCCAGCGGAACGTCACCGGAGCACATCAAAGCGCTGGGCTTTCTGCTGAACAACCTGCGGGCGATTGATGCTCAGCTGGCGACCATTGAGTCCGAACAGGCGATGGCGCTGCCGGGCAGTGAGGTGGAAAATCAGCTTGCTGATGACAGCGTGCACAGCGTTAGCGATATGTGGCTACGGCTGAGCCGTAACTTTACGCCGGAGTCGGCACTCTTTCGCCACGCGGTAAGAATGTCGCTGGTGCTGTGCGTGGGGTATGCCTTTATCCAGATAACCGGGCTGCACCACGGCTACTGGATCCTGCTGACCAGCCTGTTCGTCTGCCAGCCAAACTATAACGCCACCCGACACCGTCTTGCGCTGCGTATTATCGGCACGCTGGTCGGCGTCGCGATCGGCCTTCCGGTGCTCTATTTCGTGCCCTCCGTTGAAGGTCAACTGATTCTGATTGTGATCACCGGCGTGCTGTTCTTCGCGTTTCGCAACGTGCAGTACGCGCACGCCACCATGTTCATCACGCTGCTGGTGCTGCTCTGCTTTAACCTGCTGGGTGAAGGGTTTGAAGTTGCCCTGCCCCGCGTGATCGATACCCTGATTGGCTGTGCGATTGCCTGGGCTGCGGTCAGCTTTATCTGGCCGGACTGGCGTTTCCGCAATTTGCCGCGCGTGGTAGACAGGGCAATGAACGCCAACTGTCGATACCTTGACGCAATCCTGGAGCAGTACCACCAGGGGCGCGATAACCGCCTGGCTTACCGGATAGCCCGTCGCGACGCGCACAACAGTGACGCAGAACTGGCCTCCGTTGTCTCTAACATGTCAACGGAGCCTCGCGCCACGGCGGAGATTCGTGAGACTGCGTTCCGCCTGCTCTGTCTGAACCATACGTTCACCAGCTATATTTCGACGCTGGGTGCCCACCGTGAGAAACTCACCAACCCGGGCATTCTCAACCTGCTCGATGATGCCGTCTGTTACGTTGATGACGCACTTCATCACCGACCGGCCGATGAGCCGCGCGTTCAACAGGCCCTGGATGAACTGGCTCAACGCATTGCGCATCTTGACCCAGGAAACGACAGCAAAGCGCCGCTGGTTCTTCAGCAAATAGGCCTGCTTATCGCTCTGCTGCCTGAAATTTGCCGGCTGCAACAGCAAATCGCTACCTGGAGGAGTGATTCTCCTGTGGCTCAGGCAGCGCATTAAACCACTCCGTCAGCTCCCGGCGAATGCCTGCCGGGAGTGCCGCCTCATGCAGCCCCTCGATAGCCCCTTCCAGCGCGAAAAGAACTTTAATACCGAGCGCTTTGTTTTTTGCCCGCATCTTCAGCCAGCTCGCTCTGGCACCCAGCGCCCGCAGCGTTTCCTCATTGGTGATGCCAGCTTCAAAGAGCAAGACTTCAAGCTGAAAGGTCAGGTTTGGCAGATCCTTGAGTCGGTTTCGTTGATGGCGCTGATAACGCTCTTTTCTTGCCGCACTGAGCGCAAACGAGGAGAGCTGAAGCAACCGCTCCCTGTCCTGCCATAATCCGTCATCCACACGATAATAGTTGAGCAGCACAGGGCGGCCTCGCTTCATCAACGTCAAAAAAGAGGAGGCATTTTTTACACAGTATTTCGCACTCTCTTCACAGGCGCGAAGATAAAGCTCTCCGTCTGACACCATGGCAAAAACCGCATCATCCACCGCCAGGGTATAGCCTCCAAACAGCGCACGATGATGAATCTCGCCCAACGGGGAGAGGTATTCCTGGGATTTATAAATCCGTTCATAAGATATCTTTTTCATGATATTTCCCTTCAAAATCATAAAGTAACAACGAAATTTCTTACTAGCGGATCCGTTAGCAGGAAAATAGGCAACTTATTGCCGATGAGCAAGATGATTTTTCGAGGGACATCAACATTGAATGAATTTTGCGAGTCGCTTTCCGAAAATGAGGTTGATCTTTATGCATACAGGGGTTACTGTATATCCATACAGTAACTACAGGGCTGGAATGAATATGCACACTTCAGGCTATGCAAATCGCTCAACCTCTCTCTCTTCTACCGCAGGCAATGTCGCGCAGAATTCCGTCGAGCGTGTTTCCACGGGGCTTATCAGTGAAGTGGTTTATCGTGAAGACCAGCCCCTGTTGACGCAACTTCTGTTGTTGCCGTTATTACAACAGCTTGGTCAGCAATCGCGCTGGCAGCTTTGGCTCACGCCTCAGCAAAAACTGAGCCGTGAGTGGGTTCAGTCCGCAGGCCTTCCGCTTACTAAGGTCATGCAAATTAATCAGCTCCCGCCGTGCGATACCGTTGAGTCGATGATCCGCGCGTTACGCACCGGAAATTACAGCGTGGTGATTGGATGGTTCCCGGAAGAATTGACGGAAGAGGAACATTTCCGTCTGACTGAAGCAGCCGAAGAAGGGAATGCGATCGGGTTCATTATGCGTCCGGTTCGATCGGATTCTTACCGCAGAGGACAACTTTCTGGGCTAAAAATTCACTCAAATTTGTATCATTGAGAGAAATTAAGATTTTTCCTGGAATTTTTTTTGACCACAAGATGGCATTAAAGTTCCCGGCCTGAAAATTGCGGCAAGGCTTGTCTGGTGCGGTTCTCCTTAATTTTATTGCACAAAATTCGTTCGAAAAATGTTAAATAATCGGTATACGGAACTTTTTTTTTCATATGCCTGACGGACTTCACACTTGTAAGTTTTCAGCTACGTTGTAGACTTTACATCGCCAGGGGTGCTCGGCCTAAGCCGAAGATATCGGTAGATTTATATTTGACCACGCCCCCCCGTGAAGGATTTAACCGTGATTCTCTCCTGAGACTTTCATGGCGAATTTTGGATGATAACGAGGCGCAAAAAATGAAAAAGACAGCTATCGCGATTGCAGTGGCACTGGCTGGCTTCGCTACCGTAGCGCAGGCCGCTCCGAAAGATAATACCTGGTATGCAGGTGGTAAACTGGGCTGGTCTCAGTTCCACGACACCGGCTGGTACAACAGCAGCCTGAACAATGATGGCCCAACTCACGAGAGCCAGCTTGGTGCAGGTGCGTTCGGTGGCTATCAGGTTAACCCGTATGTTGGTTTTGAAATGGGTTACGACTGGTTAGGTCGTATGCCATACAAAGGCGACACCATCAACGGCGCTTTCAAAGCACAGGGCGTTCAGCTGACCGCTAAACTGGGCTACCCAATCACTGACGATCTGGACGTGTACACCCGTCTGGGCGGCATGGTATGGCGCGCAGATTCCAGCAACAACATCTCTGGTGACAACCATGACACCGGTGTTTCCCCAGTATTCGCTGGTGGCGTTGAGTGGGCTATGACCCGTGACATCGCTACCCGTCTGGAATACCAGTGGGTTAACAACATCGGCGACGGCAACACCGTTGGTGTTCGTCCAGACAACGGCATGCTGAGCGTAGGTGTTTCCTACCGTTTCGGCCAGCAGGAAGAAGCAGCTCCAGTTGTTGCTCCAGCGCCGGCTCCAGCTCCAGAAGTACAGACCAAGCACTTCACTCTGAAGTCTGACGTTCTGTTCAACTTCAACAAAGCGACTCTGAAACCAGAAGGCCAGCAGGCACTGGATCAGCTGTACACCCAGCTGAGCAACCTGGATCCTAAAGACGGTTCCGTAGTGGTTCTGGGCTTCACCGACCGTATCGGTTCTGACGCTTACAACCAGAAACTGTCTGAGAAACGTGCTCAGTCTGTTGTTGATTACCTGATCTCTAAAGGTATCCCAGCTAACAAGATCTCCCCACGTGGTATGGGCGAATCTAACCCAGTTACTGGCAACACCTGTGACAACGTGAAAGCTCGCGCTGCACTGATCGACTGCCTGGCTCCAGATCGTCGCGTAGAGATCGAAGTTAAAGGCATCAAAGACGTTGTAACTCAGCCAGCGGCATAAGTTATCGTCTTATAAAAAAACCCCGCCATGCGGGGTTTTTTATTGTCTGAAGAAAAGAAAAATCTATTTTTTACCCAACAGAGCCTGAAGGTCGTTCTTCAGCGTCGACATCTGGTTGGCGTACTTCTCTTTATGTTCGGCATCCTCAATCAGCTGCACGATGGTTTCCGACAGCGTTTTGCCCCGTCGTTGTGCCAGCCCAGCCAGGCGTTGCCAGACAACGAACTCCAGGTCGATTGATTTTTTGCGAGTGTGCTGATGCTCAGCATTAAAATGCCGTTTGCGTCGCGCGCGGATAGTTTGCTTCATCCGGTTTAACAACGCGGGATTGATGTGTTTCTCAATCCAGCCGTTAACCTGTACCGGTTCATTTTCGAGGGTCAGCAAAATATCCACGGCTTCTTGCGCAGCGCTGGCTTCGACGTAGCAGGTGATCAGCTCCCCTTCACGGTGCTTTTTGACCAGGTACTTCCATTTCCAGCCGCTTTCGAGATTTTCCAGTTGTTGATATTTCATTGCGATCTCAGTGTTACCACGTAACTCTGTTCAGAATATCAGTTTTTTAGCAATCTGCTGAAAAGAAATCATATCCTGTGAGTGAATGCAGCCAATCGCCCTGTCGAAATGCCCAATCCTGCTTGGGTAGAGCCCCCCGCTTACGGTATACTCCACGCTTTTACATCTGACTAAAAAACATCAACTTTGACCATTACGAAACTTGCATGGCGTGACCTTGTTCCGGATACCGAAAGTTACCAGGAACTGTTTGCACAGCCCGAACTCGCAAAAGAACACGAATTCATCCTTAGCGATACGCAGCCTCGTTTGCATTATGCGCTGGAGCAGGTGTTAAGCCCATGGGCAACAGCGCCCTTCATGCTGCTCAAGGCCCCGGAAGAAGCGGAATACCTGACGCTGCTCGGTGATGCCGTGCGCCAGCTGAAGCCGGAAGCGAACGCAGTTTTTGGCGGCCAGTATCGTATTGCGGGACATGATGTCACTTTCGAACCAACGGCGCAGACCGATGGCCGTTTTGCCGTTAAAGGCGAAGTGATTACCGCTAACTGGGTCGAGGCGGAACAACTCTTTGGTTGTCTGCGCCAGTTTAACGGCGAACTTTCGCTGCAGCCGGGGCTGGTTCATCGCGCAAATGGCGGTGTTCTCATCATCTCACTGCGTACCCTGCTCTCGCAGCCGCTGCTGTGGATGCGTCTGAAAACTATCGTCAACCAGCAGCGTTTCGACTGGGTCGGCTACGATGAGTCTCGTCCTCTGCCTGTCTCTGTTCCGTCTATGCCGCTGTCGCTGACCGTCGTGCTGACGGGCGACCGCGAATCGCTGGCGGACTTCCAGGAAATGGAGCCGGAACTGGCTCAGCAGGCGGTGTATAGCGAATACGAAGACAACATCCAGATTGCTGACGCCGACGATATGGCGCAGTGGTGCCAGTGGGTGATGGCCGTTGCTGAGCGTTTTTCGCTGCCAACCCCTGCGGCTGACGCGTGGCCGGGCTTAATCCGCGAAGCGGTACGCTACACCGGTGACCAGGAAACGCTGCCGCTTTGCCCGCTCTGGATCGGCAAACAGCTGCGTGAAGTGGGTGTGATTAGCGGTAACGGGGCGTTCAGCGGAGAACAGCTCACTCAGATGCTGGCTCAGCGTGAGTGGCGAGAAGGCTATCTTGCCGACCGTATGCAGGATGAAATTCTGCTGGAACAAATTCTGGTGGAAACCGAAGGCGAACGCGTCGGGCAGATCAACGCCCTGTCGGTGATTGAATTTCCTGGCCATCCGCGCGCATTCGGGGAGCCGTCCCGTATCAGCTGCGTTGTGCACATTGGCGATGGCGAGTTCACCGATATTGAACGAAAAGCCGAGCTGGGCGGCAACATTCACGCGAAAGGCATGATGATCATGCAGGCGTTTTTGATGTCAGAGCTGCAGCTTGAGCAACAGATCCCCTTCTCCGCCTCGCTGACGTTTGAGCAGTCCTACAGCGAAGTGGATGGCGATAGCGCCTCTATGGCCGAGCTGTGCGCCTTAATCAGCGCCCTGGCGGAAGTGCCCATCAATCAGAACATCGCGATCACCGGTTCGGTGGACCAGTTCGGTCGTGCACAGCCAGTGGGAGGCCTCAACGAAAAAATTGAAGGCTTCTTCTCTATCTGTCAGCAGCGCGGTTTAAACGGCAAACAGGGTGTGATTATTCCTGCTCCCAACGCACGCCATTTGAGCCTCAGCCAGGATATTCTGGATGCGGTTGAGCAAGAGCAATTCACCATCTGGGCCATCGAAGGGATTGAGGATGCGCTACCCTTACTGACAAATCTGGTTTGGGATGGCGAAGGGCAAACCACCCTGATGCAGACTATCCAGGAGCGCATTGCTCAGGCGACGCAGCAGGATGCTCGTCATCGTCATCCATGGCCGTTACGCTGGCTGGGCTGGTTTAGTTCGAACTGATCGGACTTGTTCAGCGTACACGTGTTAGCTATCCTGCGTCCTTCACTAAAATAAGGCTTACTGAGAACATGGTAGATAAACGCGAATCCTATACAAAAGAAGATCTTCTTGCCTCTGGTCGCGGTGAACTGTTTGGCGCTAAAGGCCCACAGTTACCGGCCCCGAACATGCTGATGATGGACCGTGTCGTGAAAATGACCGAAACCGGCGGCAACTTCGATAAGGGTTACGTAGAAGCAGAACTCGATATCAACCCGGACCTGTGGTTCTTCGGTTGCCACTTTATTGGCGATCCGGTAATGCCTGGCTGTCTGGGCCTGGATGCCATGTGGCAGCTGGTTGGCTTCTATCTGGGCTGGCTGGGCGGCGAAGGTAAAGGTCGCGCGCTGGGCGTGGGCGAAGTAAAATTCACTGGCCAGGTTCTGCCTACGGCGAAGAAAGTGACCTATCGTATTCACTTCAAGCGCATCGTTAACCGCCGCCTGATTATGGGCCTGGCAGATGGCGAAGTGCTGGTCGATGGTCGTCTGATCTATAGCGCAAGCGACCTGAAAGTTGGCCTGTTCCAGGATACTTCAGCTTTCTGATCGTGCTTTTGGCACCCCCAGAAAGGCGAAACCTCCGCATTGCGGAGGTTTCTTTTTTAAAAGAGACGTTATCAGGCTATGAGTGCCCTGTCGCCGATGGCTTCTCGCCAGCCTCCAAGCCATTGTGACCTTTGATTTATCGTCTGATAAGGACACATTTCTTTAGAACGTCCAGCGATGCCGGCCTGATAACCACGTTGATGAGCCCGTTCCAGGCGATCTCGTTTCTGTCTCTTCATGCCTCGTTTCCCTCATTCTTTTGTCTGGTGGAAAGAAAACAGTGTCTGCACTATCTGCACAGGCACAGATAACGAATACCCCGAATTAGTCGCATCGTCAATGTTCAAAATTCATACAGGTGTCATATTTGTGAGCTAGCCGGAAGTTCATTTGTACAAAAATTGTGACGTGGCACAAGTAACAATCTGAACTGAAAACGAAAAAAAACCGCAATCAGCAACAGGCCAACTGCGGTTTTTGATGATGAATTTTACTTATGGCAGCCGGGAAATTTCTCTCGCGATGCTGGCCGACTCCTGTGCCCAACCCTGAGCCAGAACTTTCACCATTTCATCATAGCCATCTTTCTGCTGCTTCAGCTCCAGATGGAAAGGACGCTTAATCAGCTGCCCCTGATGGTTCAGCAACCACTCCCCGCTGATCACCACCGCACCGTCATAACGGCCGTGGAAGCCCGTTACCGTGACGTTAAGCGTATCCTGGTCGTTACCCAGCGGCTGCGACGCGACAACCCAGCCCGGAAGCTGACTGCCCAGATTGGCCACCAGCGTGTTACGCAGCTGCTGATCCAGCGGGCTGGCCCACAGGTTGTTCGTCGCAATCACGTATTTAACGTCGCTGGTCTGATAGACCACGCCGTTTCCTGCCAGATAATCCGGCACGGCAACCTGCTCAACCCACAGCTGGCGGTTTCCCTGGCTGGCCGTGCTTTGTCCACCGCTGTGGGTAGACACAGGCAGCTGATAGTAGCTTTTATTATCTACCCCTGAACTGCACGCCGTTAACAGCAGAGCGCCAACCATCAATAGCCACTTTTTCATTCTTTTGCCCTCTTCGGCTCAGGATCCTTTTTATCTTTCGCTTCGAACACCAGCGCATTGCTCTTCTCGTTGAGCGTTTTCAGCACCGGCTGCAGTTCACGCAAGACCTGATCAAGACGCTGCATATCTGCCACCATCTTGTTGTACGCCGCTGAACCCGGCTGGAAGCCCTGCATACTGCGGTTCAGCTCACGTAGCGTTTTCTGCATATCCTGCGGCAGCTGCTGCATGCTCTGGCTCGCAGTGATCTTGTTGATGTTATCCAGCGTGGTTTGCAGGCGACGCATCGTTGCCTGGCTTTCGCTCAGAGAGTTCGTCGCCGCTTCAATCATCGGATTCAGTGGCAGATTGTTGATCTTATCCAGCGTTTCCATCAGACGCTGCTGGATCTGAGCCAGACCGCTGCTCACCGTTGGAATGATCTTGTAGCCACCAAATTCACGAATACCGGTAATCGGCGGTGCTTTCGGGTAGAAGTCCATATCCACATACAGCGCACCGGTCACCAGATTACCCGTCTTCAAGGAACCTCGCAGACCACGGTCCATCAGTTGACTGATATGGGTGGCAATATCCTGATTCTCGCCAATCTGGTTAAGCAGACGTTCCGGCTCGATGCGGATCAGTACCGGAATGCGGTAATCATCGTCAAGCATCTGGCTCAGGCCCGGAACAAAGAACGGAACTTGCCCAACTGTACCAAGACGAATACCGCGGAACTCAACGGGTGCGCCCGGCTGCAGACCGCGGACGGAATCCTTGAAGAACATCAGGAAGTCGATGTGGTCGGTATAAAGCGCGTCCTGAATGCTTCGCTGATCGTCAAAGAGTCTGAACGCCGTTTTCTCGGCAACCGGCTGCCCCAGATCCTGCCCTTCCGGCACATCAAAGCTCACCCCACCGCCAAACAGCGTGGTTAAGGAACCCATTTCTACGCGCATCCCCGCCGACGTAAGATCGACCGCGATCCCGCTGTCCTTCCAGAAGCGAACGTTGCTGGTCACCAGACGATCGTTTGGCGCATTGATGAAAAGCTGATAGCTGATGGTACGCTTTTGCGCATCGAAGGTGCTGGTTTCAACGGAACCGACGCGGTAGCCGCGGAACAGTACCGGGTCACCCGCCGTAAGCTGGCCTGCTTTTTTGCTGTCGAGGATCACGCGGATACCCTTGGCATCAGGCGGCGCAAGCGGCGGTGAGTCGAGAAGCTGATATTGCCCAGGCTGGCTGCCCTTCGTGCCGGGCTGCAGTTCAATATAGGCCCCGGAGAGCAGCGTCCCTAAGCCGCTGATCCCTTCGCGCCCCACCTGCGGTTTAACGACCCAGAAAACGGAATCGCCGTGCAGCAGTTTTTCCATGCCGGCATTAAGGCGCGCCTTAATTTCCACGTGGGTTAAATCGTCGGTCAGGGTTGCGCTTTCGACCACGCCCACGTCCACGCTACGGCTTTTGATGGTCGTTTTACCGCCCTCAATCCCCTCGGCATTGGTGGTTATCAGCGTGACTTCCGGTCCCTGATGGCTGTAATGATAAAACAGGATCCATGCACCGATCAGCGCGGTCACAATGGGGAAAATCCACACCGGCGACCAGTTTTTGACCTTCTGCACTTTCGCCTCTCCACTCTTATTTTCCATGCTCTTACTCTTCCTCATGGCTTGATTCAGGCTCACGATCCCACGATAAACGAGGGTCGAAGGTCATGGCCGCAAACATGGTCATAATCACGACCAGTGCAAACATTAAAGCCCCCATCGCGGGATAAATACTCATCAAACCGCCCATCCGCACCAGTGCAGAGAGAACGGCGATGACAAACACGTCAATCATTGACCAGCGTCCGACAAACTCGACCACTTCATAAATCAGGTGCATGCGTTCGCTGTCGCGTTTTCCATGACCCTTCGCATCCCAACAGAGCCAGGCGATGGCGATCATTTTTAAGGTTGGCACCATAATACTGGCGATAAAGATCACGCCGGCGACAGGATAGGAACCTTCGCCCCACAGCAGGATCACCCCGGCGAGGATCGTCGAGGGCATTTTATCGCCGAGCAAATCGGTGATCATGATCGGTAGAATATTGGCAGGCAGATACAGCATGATGGAGGTGACCAGCAGGGCCATCGTCCACTGAAGGCTATTTTTACGGCGTACGTGACCCTTCGTTTCGCAGCGCGGACAAACGTCGAGATCGGCGGGCAGCACGGCGGTGCAGCACGGGCAGGAACGCAGCCCCTGACGAATGCCGGGCACGCCGACTTTTACCGTCTGCGCAAGCGTCGGTGCCGGGGCGATATCATCCCACGCCCAGCGTCTGTCCACGCACTGGAAAGCACGCAGCTGCAGGACACAGTACAGGCACCACGGAATAAAGCTGCTGCCGATCCCCACGTCGCCGTACGCCATGAGCTTCACGAAACTGACCAGAATGCCCGCCAGAAAGATCTCGGCCATGCCCCAGCTTTTAAGCTGAAAAAGGATACGCGCCAGCCGGATTTTCAGTGATGAGGGCATCCTGACGCGGTTGACCAGCAAAAGGATAACGACCAGGCAAAAAGCCGGGACTATCTGGACAAACAGGAGAAAAAAGGTGCCGAGGCTGGCGTAATCTTCCGAGAACATCACGCCCGGGATTTCAAGCAGATCCACCTGGCTGGTTATCCCTCCCACCTTCATATAGATGAAAGGGAAGAGATTGGAGAGCAGCAGCATGAACAATGCTGCCAGAGCGTAAGCAGTGGGACGCTGCCGCGGCGCGTCCCACTCGGTTGTCAACGTTGCGCCGCAACGTGGACACAGGGCTTTATGTCCGTGACCAAGCTCTGGCAACGCCACGAGCATATCGCATTGCGAGCATAAAATATGCCTGTCGGCATGGTGCTGGTCACACATATGTTATCCCTGTCTATGCGCCGTTTTTCAGAGACTCAAGGTACTCCCAGCGCTCAAATGCTTCTTCCAGGGCTTTTTCAGCCGCGGACAGTTCAGCCAGTACTTTCTGAGTATAGTCATGCGACTGGGTAAAGAATGACGCATCAGCGACCTGTTTTTGCAGATCCTCAAGCGCGGCCTCCAGCTCTTCAAGACGCTGCGGTAGCCCCTCCAGTTCGCGCTGCAGGTTATAGCTTAGTTTAGCCGAGGTTTTCTTGACAGTTTCTGCTTTTGTTACAGCAGGTTCTGAACTTATTTTGGACTTTGACTGTTTCTGCGCCAGAGACTGCGATTGCTGCCCTTTTGCATCGTGATAACCACCTACGTATTGTCCAATTCGCCCTTCACCTTCGAAGATCCAGCACTCGGTTACGGTGTTATCCACGAACTGACGATCGTGGCTGACCAGCATTACGGTCCCCTGATAACCGTCAATCAATTCTTCGAGCAATTCCAGCGTTTCGACATCCAGGTCGTTCGTTGGTTCATCGAGAATCAACAGGTTACTTGGTTTCAGGAACAAACGCGCCAGCAGCAGACGATTACGCTCTCCGCCAGATAACGCACGCACTGGGGTCATCGCACGTTTCGGATGGAACAGGAAGTCCTGCAGATAGCCCAGTACGTGGCGCGGTTTGCCGTTTACCATTACCTCTTGCTTGCCTTCGGCGAGGTTATCCATCACCGTGCGGTCCGGATCCAGCTCCGCGCGGTGCTGGTCGAAGTAGGCCACTTCCAGCTTAGTCCCACAGTGAATGCGGCCGCTGTCGGCCTGCAGCTGCCCCAGCATCAGCTTCAGCAGCGTGGTTTTACCACAGCCGTTCGGGCCGATAAGCGCAATTTTGTCGCCGCGCTGCACCTGGGCGGAGAAATCTTTCACCAGCACTTTGCCATCAACCTGATAGTTGACGTTTTCCATTTCGAAGACAATCTTGCCGGAACGGGATGCTTCTTCTACCTGCATTTTAGCGCTGCCCATCACTTCACGGCGTTCGCTGCGCTCACGGCGCATTGCCTTCAGAGCGCGCACGCGGCCTTCGTTACGGGTACGGCGGGCCTTGATGCCCTGGCGGATCCACACCTCTTCCTGCGCCAGCTTGCGGTCGAACTCCGCATTTTGCAGCTCTTCCACGCGCAGGTTTTCTTCTTTCTCCAGCAGATAGGTGTCGTAATCGCCAGGATAGGTGACCAGCTTGCCGCGGTCGAGATCGACAATACGCGTCGCCATGTTGCGAATAAACGAACGGTCGTGCGAGATAAAGATGATGGTGCCGCTGAAGGTTTTCAGGAAGCCTTCCAGCCAGTCAATCGCTTCGATATCCAGGTGGTTCGTCGGTTCGTCCAGCAGCAGCACCTTCGGCCCGCTGACCAGCGCGCGGCCCAGCGCCGCTTTACGCAACCAGCCGCCGGAGAGCGCCGACAGCTCCATGTCCGCTTCCAGACCAAGCTGGGCCAGAACCTCGTTAATGCGGTTTTCGAGCTGCCACAGACCGTGGTGATCGAGCATCTCCTGCACTTTCGCCAGTTCGTTGAGGTTCTTGTCGCTCGGGTCGGTCATCACCAGATGCGAAATCTCGTGATAGCGCTTCAGGTATTCGGCCTGCTCAGAAATGCCTTCCGCTACGAAATCGTAAACGCTGCCTGTCACGTGACGCGGCGGGTCCTGCTGGAGGCGGGAGACGATCAGATCCTGCTCGTAAACGATGCGACCGTCATCCAGCCCCTGTTCGCGGTTGAGGATTTTCATTAGCGTGGATTTACCCGCACCGTTACGGCCCACCAGACAGACGCGCTCGTTATCTTCGATATGCAGCTCTGCATTATCGAGAAGCGGCGAGTCGCTGAAAGAGAGCCACGCGCCGTGCATACTAATTAAAGACATTTATTTTTCCTTTCAGGCCGCGGTAATCAACCAGCAGTTATGAATTTGACGGTTACGGGCAAAGTCCTGAGACAGCGTTTTTTGGCTGATTTCTTGTGCTTTCAGTCCCAGGGCTGCTAAGCCGTCATGATCCATACGGAAGCCGCGTTTGTTGTTCGAGAACATAATGGTACCGCCCTTACGCAGCAGGCGCTTCAGGTCGGTCATCAGGCGCAGGTGATCGCGTTGAACGTCAAAGCTATCCTCCATGCGCTTGGAGTTGGAGAAGGTCGGCGGATCGATAAAGATCAGGTCGAACTGCTCGTCAGTATCACGCAGCCAGCCCAGCACGTCGGCCTGCATCAGACGATGCTGACGTCCGGTCAGCCCGTTAAGACGCAGGTTGCGCTCCGCCCACTCCAGATAGGTGCGGGACATATCCACCGTGGTGGTGCTTCGCGCGCCGCCCAGACCCGCATGCACGCTCGCGCTGCCGGTATAGGAGAACAGGTTGAGGAAATCTTTGCCCTTGCTCATCTGGCCCAGCATGCGACGCGCGATACGGTGGTCGAGGAACAGGCCGGTATCCAGATAGTCGGTCAGGTTGACCCACAGGCGAGCGTTGTATTCGCCCACTTCGATAAAATCACCCTTCTCGCCCATCTTCTGATACTGATTTTTTCCTTTCTGACGCTCGCGGGTTTTCAGCACCAGCTTGTTCGGCGCAATGCCGAGCACGGCGATGGTGGCCGCGATAACGTCCAGCATGCGCTGACGCGCTTTTTGCGCATCAATGGTTTTCGGTGGCGCATATTCCTGAATCACCACCCAGTCCGCGTAGCGGTCAACCGCCACGTTGTACTCCGGCAGGTCGGCGTCGTACAGGCGGTAGCATTCAATCCCTTCCTGCTTCGCCCACTTTTCATATTTTTTCAGGTTCTTGCGCAGGCGGTTGGCGTAATCCTCCGCCACGCCGGAAGGCTTACTGTCCGCCGCTTTCTCCGCCAGATGGTAGTTTTTCTGCACGCAGTCCAGCGGGCCGTTTTTCGCCTTAAACTGGCGATCGGCACGCAGCTGCAGGCAGCTCAGCAGCTCCGGCGAGGCGCTAAACAGCGACAGGTTCCAGCCGCCGAAGTAGTCCTTCATATTGCGCCCCAGCAGGCTGTGCAGGGCAATCAGCGCCGGCTCGCTGTCCAGACGCTCGCCGTATGGCGGGTTGCTGATCACGGTACCGTACGGGCCTTTTGGCAGCGGGTTGGTCAGATTCGCCACGTCTTTCACCTCGAAGGTGACCAGCTCGCCGATACCGGCGCGACGGGCGTTGCTGCGCGCGCGTTCGATTACGCGCGGGTCGCTGTCCGAACCGTAGAAGTGGGAGGTGTACTCCGCCAGACCTTTACGCGCGCGGGTCTGCGCGTCGTCTTTGACCTCTTTCCAGAGCGCTTCGTCGTGCTGGGCCCAGCCTTTAAAGCCCCAGTGACCGCGATGCAGGCCTGGCGCGCGGTCGGTTGCCAGCATGGCCGCTTCAATCAGTAACGTACCGGAACCACACATCGGATCGAGCAGCGGCGTGCCCGGCTGCCAGCCGGAGCGCATCACAATAGCGGCTGCCAGGGTTTCTTTAATTGGCGCCATACCGGTACGATCGCGGTAGCCGCGCAGGTGCAGGCCCGCGCCGCTCAGATCGAGAGAAATACTCGCCGAGTCACCGTTGAGCCAGACGTTAATACGCAGATCCGGATTTTCGCGATCGACGTTCGGACGTTCCTTATTTTTACGCGTGAAGCAGTCCACAATGGCGTCTTTTACGCGCAGGGCACCGTACTGGCTGTTGCGGATCTCGTCATTCACGCCGTTGAAATGCACCGCAAAGGTGGCATTGGGCGTGAAGATCTCTGTCCAGTCGATCATCTGTACGCCGGTATAGAGGTCCAGGTCGCTATAGACCTTGCACTCCTTCATCGGCAGCATGATGCGCGACGCCAGACGGCTCCACATCAGGCTCTGGTAAATAAGCCGCGTGTCGCCCTCAAAGTGGACACCACCCTGAACCACCTGGCACTCTTGCGCGCCCAGGCTTTCCAGTTCAGTTTTTAACAGCTCTTCCAGCCCACGGGCCGTACTGGCAAACAGAGAATTCATATCGTCACTTTTACTCTTAGAAAATTGTCGCGCATTATAGCTAATATGGCGTGTATGTCATAAAGTTGAAGGCTTATTTTCATTTGTGGGAGTGTGCAGTGGCGACGTTATCCAGGCTTTTTATTCATCCGGTGAAATCCATGCGCGGCATCGGCGTCTCTCACGCGCTGGCCGACATGAGCGGATTCGCCTTCGATCGTATTTTTATGGTCACCGAGCCTGACGGCACGTTCATCACCGCACGCCAGTTCCCGCAGATGGTTCGCTTTACCCCTTCCCCGCTTCATGACGGTTTGCACCTTACCGCGCCGGACGGTTCCAGCGCGGTCATTCGCTTTGCTGATTTTGCGCCTGTCGATGCGCCAACGGAAGTGTGGGGCAATCATTTTACCGCGCGCATCGCCCCGGATGAGATTAACCGCTGGCTGAGCGGTTTCTTCTCCCGCGACGTGCAGCTGCGCTGGGTAGGTCCTGAACCGACGCGTCGCGTGAAGCGCCACGACGCCGTTCCCCTCTCCTTCGCCGATGGTTTCCCATTCCTGCTGACTAACGAAGCCTCGCTGCGTGATTTACAAGGCCGCTGCAAGGCCAGCGTTCAGATGGAACAGTTCCGTCCGAACCTGGTGGTTACGGGTGCCGACGCCTGGGAAGAAGACACCTGGAAAGTGATCCGCATCGGCAGCGTCATCTTTGATGTCGTAAAACCCTGCAGCCGCTGCATTTTCACCACGGTGAGCCCTGAGAAAGGCCAGAAGCACCCTTCCGGCGAACCGCTGAAGACGCTGCAGTCGTTCCGCACCGCACAGGATAACGGCGATGTGGATTTCGGCCAGAACCTGATCCCGCGCTCCAGCGGCGCAATCCGCGTCGGTGATGAGGTAGAAATTCTTGCCAGAGGGCCTGCAAAAGCGTACGGCTCAGGTCAGGAAGAAGAAATGGTCGACGTTGTGACAAATGTCGCTTCTGCGGTAGATATTCACTGGCAGGGCAACGTCATCCGTGGCAACAACCAGCAGGTATTACTGGAGCAACTGGAGCAGGCAGGTATTCGCGTACCCTATTCCTGTCGCGCAGGCATTTGCGGATGCTGCCGCATCAGGCTGGTGGATGGAGAGGTTAGTGCGCTGAAAAAATCGGCAATTGGAAATGACGGCACAATTCTGTGCTGTAGCTGCATACCGAAAACGTCCGTACAGCTGGAAGCTTAAACCGCCTGTTCAAGGCTGAAAGAATCTACGCGCAGCTGCGGCTTCAGCCGGTCATTCATCACTTTAATGGCATCGCCAAGCTGCATCGTCCGCCCGGCAATGGTTACGCCGGGCTGTGCCAGCAGGCAGAGCGCAGCATTTTCACCTGGCTCAACCACCAGCAGGCTCACCTCTTCTGCGGTATCGCTCAGATTGACGCTGGCCGCGTCACCCGTTGCCGGGGTCCAGCTCATACCATGCGCAAGAAAATGCCAGCTTTTTGGCATTTGCGGTTTCAGGAAGCGGATAGCCACCAGCGCATTTAATACCAGCTCTGCACGCTGCTCTTTAGAGAGCACCAGATCGCGGCATTTTTCTTCAAAGGAGAAATAAAGCGCCGCATCGTCAACGCAAAAGCCCGACGGGGAAAATGCATCCGGGGTTAACATTCGGCGGGCAAAACGAGAACGAAACAACATGCCATTGGCTAAATCGAGCATCATTCGGTCATGCTCGTCGCAAAAATACCAGCGCCAGTTATCGTCAGGTTTAATTCGCATGTGTCTCTCCCGTCCCCAAACGTCCTGTACTAAAAATGTCCTGTTTGCCGCCTCGTTTATAACACCATTAATAAAAGACTATAATGACTAAATAAGCAACAGTGACGGAATATAAAACAACCAGGGCTGGAAATAAAGCCCTGGTTGTCTGATTAAGAGAAAAGATTAGATATGAGTAACGATTTCTTTAATCAGCGGCGGTCCTTTAAAAATAAAGCCGGAATAGATTTGCACCAGTGATGCACCCGCCGCCATCTTCTCGCGCGCAGCAATCACTGAGTCAATGCCGCCGACACCAATAATCGGCAGACGTCCTTTTAATTCTGCAGACAGGGCGCGAATAATTTCGGTGCTTTTTAATTGCACCGGACGTCCACTTAACCCACCCGCTTCGTCACAGTTTTTCATTCCCTGCACGAGGGAACGATCGAGAGTGGTATTGGTCGCAATAACACCATCAATATTATGGCGAACCAAACTGTCGGCAACCTGGATCAATTCTTCAGGAGAAAGATCCGGGGCGATCTTAACCGCGACCGGAACATATTTATGGTGGATCGTCTGGAGTTCATTTTGTTTATTTTTAATGGCACTCAGAAGATCGTCCAGCGCTTCGCCATATTGTAAGGAACGCAGACCCGGAGTATTGGGTGAAGAAATATTCACCGCGATATAACCGGCATAGGCGTAGACTTTTTCCATACAAATCAGATAGTCATCTTTACCCTGCTCTACCGGCGTGTCTTTATTTTTACCGATATTGATGCCTAATATTCCGTCAAAATGGGCTTTTTTTACGTTCTCAACCAGGTGATCAACACCGAGGTTATTAAAGCCCATGCGGTTGATCAGCCCTTCGGCTTCAACCAGGCGGAACAGGCGCGGCTTGTCATTTCCCGGCTGCGGGCGCGGCGTGACGGTACCGATTTCAATGGAGCCAAAGCCCATCGCGCCCAGGGCATCAATGCACTCGCCATTTTTGTCCAGACCGGCCGCCAGACCCAGCGGATTCTTAAAGGTCAGACCCATGCACTGCACAGGTTTTTCCGGCACATTCTGACGCACCAGAGCGGCCAGCGGCGTTCCGGTAATACGACGTAATTGCTGGAATGTAAATTCATGAGCGCGCTCAGGGTCGAGCTGGAAAAGGGCTTTACGAACGAAGGGGTAGTACATGAACTCTCCTGGATTCCCGGTGTGCAAACCGGGAGGGGATTATGGGCGATCCACGCGCGAAAGGGAATTGACCTGCGGCAAAAAATCAGCGTAAAACGCAATCGTTTACCTCCCCGTCTATTTCTTATGCACTTTTTCGCATTTTAATTGCAGATAAATCATTTAGTGGAATAACCGCGCGGTGTCACACTCCTGAAAATTGTTATGAATGTTAGATAAAAGCAAACAATTGGTTATAAGGAGGAAGTATGCGCGTCATTACCCTGGCCGGAAGTCCACGATTCCCTTCGCGCTCCAGCGCCCTGCTGGAATATGCCCGCGAAAAACTCAATGCCCTGGATGTGGAAGTGTGCCACTGGAACCTGCATAACTTCGAACCTGAAGATCTGCTCTACGCCCGCTTCGACAGCCCAGCGCTGAAAACGCTCATCGAGCAGCTTAACGGCGCTGACGGCTTAATTGTGGCAACGCCTATTTATAAAGCCTCTTTTTCCGGGGCGCTGAAAACCCTGCTCGATCTGCTTCCGGAACGCGCCCTGGACGGCAAAGTCGTGCTGCCGCTGGCAACGGGCGGTACGGTTGCCCATTTACTGGCCGTGGATTATGCCCTGAAGCCGGTGCTGAACGCGCTGAAAGCGCAGGAGATCCTCCACGGCGTTTTCGCAGATGACTCCCAGGTTATCGATTACCAACATAAACCTCATTTTACGCCGAACCTGCAAACCCGCCTCGATACTGCCCTGGAAACCTTCTGGCATGCCCTGCACCGCAGGGATATCCAGGCCCCGGCGTTTGGTCAGCCTCAAGGAGTCGCACATGTTTAAAACGTTAACCCGCATCGGCCTGGCAGGTCTGATGGCGCTTACCTCGCTGGCCCATGCCGCAGAAGCGGCTCCGGAAAGTTTGCGCATTGGCTATCAGAAAGGCAGCGTCAGCATGGTGCTGGCGAAAAGCCACCAGCTTCTGGAAAAACGCTTCCCGGACACCAAATTCTCGTGGGTGGAATTCCCGGCTGGCCCGCAGATGCTGGAGGCCCTGAACGTCGGCAGTATCGATCTCGGCAGCACGGGTGATATTCCGCCGATATTCGCCCAGGCGGCGGGAGCGGACCTCGTCTATGTTGGCGTTGAGCCGCCCAAACCGAAGGCCGAAGTGATCCTGGTGCCTGAAAACAGCGACATTAAAAGCGTCGCGGACCTCAAAGGGCATAAAGTGGCTTTCCAGAAAGGTTCCAGCTCGCACAACCTGCTGCTGCGTGCCCTGCAGGAAGCCGGGCTCAAGTTCACTGACATTCAGCCCGTTTACCTGACGCCTGCCGACGCGCGCGCCGCGTTCCAGCAGAAGAACGTTGATGCCTGGGCCATCTGGGATCCGTACTACTCCGCCGCATTGCTGCAGGGCGGCGTTCGCGTACTGAAAGACGGTACCACGCTGAAGCAGACCGGCTCGTTCTATCTGGCCGCGCGTCCTTATGCGGAAAAGAACGGCGCATTTATTCAGGGCGTACTGGATACCTTTACTCAGGCCGATGCGCTGACCCAGACCCAGCGTCAGGAGAGCATTGCCCTGCTGGCGAAAACCATGGGCTTACCTGAGCCGGTGATTGCGAGCTATCTCAACCACCGTCCGCCGACCACCATTACGCCCGTGGACGCGCACGTCGCCGCGCTTCAGCAACAAACGGCTGACCTTTTCTATCAAAACCACCTGGTGCCAAAACAGGTCACTATTCGCGAACGCATCTGGCAGCCCGCAGGCAAAGAAGGAGCTAAATCATGAGTCTGAATCTTTTCTGGTTTTTACCCACCCACGGTGATGGACACTATCTTGGTACAGAAGAGGGCTCGCGCCCGGTTGACCACGGCTACCTGCAGCAGATTGCGCAGGCGGCGGACCGAATCGGTTTCACCGGAGTGCTGATCCCGACCGGACGTTCATGTGAAGATGCCTGGCTGGTCGCCGCGTCGATGATCCCGGTCACCCAGCGTCTGAAGTTCCTGGTTGCCTTACGCCCGAGCGTGGTCTCCCCCACCGTGGCGGCGCGTCAGGCGGCAACGCTGGACAGGCTGTCCAACGGTCGCGCCCTGTTTAACCTGGTGACGGGCAGCGATCCGCAGGAGCTGGCGGGCGATGGGGTGTTCCTCGACCATACCGAGCGCTATGAAGCCTCCGCCGAGTTCACCCGCGTCTGGCGACGTCTGCTGGAAGGTGAAACCGTCACCTTTGAAGGCAAGCATATTCACGTTCGTGACGCGAGGCTCTACTTCCCGCCGGTGCAGCAGCCGCGACCGCCGCTCTATTTTGGCGGATCGTCGGATGTAGCCCAGGATCTGGCGGCAGAACAGGTCGATCTCTATCTGACCTGGGGCGAACCGCCTGAGCTGGTGAAAGAAAAAATTGCCCAGGTGCGCGCTAAGGCGGCCGCCCATGGTCGCAAGGTGCGCTTCGGCATTCGCCTGCACGTGATCGTGCGTGAAACCAATGAAGAAGCCTGGCAGGCCGCCGACCGCCTGATCTCCCACCTGGACGATGAGACCATCGCCAGGGCGCAGGCCGCGTTTGCGAAAACCGACTCCGTCGGACAGCACCGAATGGCGTCCCTGCACAACGGCAAGCGCGAGAACCTGGAGATTAGCCCGAACCTGTGGGCGGGCGTTGGCCTGGTGCGCGGCGGGGCGGGCACGGCGCTGGTCGGCGACGGACCGACCGTAGCCGCCCGGATTAATGAATACGCAGACCTGGGTATCGACAGCTTTATTCTCTCCGGTTATCCGCATCTGGAAGAGGCGTACAAGGTGGGCGAGCTGTTATTCCCGCATCTGGATGTCGCCATCCCGGAGATCCCGCAGCCGCAGCGGCTTCAGCTTCAGGGCGAAGCCGTGGCGAACGAGTTTATTCCACGCAAAGCCGCACAGAGCTAAGGAGTGACTATGTCTGCCACCTCCCAAAAATGGCTGCTGCGCGCCGCGCCGTGGTTTTTACCCGTCGGCATTGTGGCTCTCTGGCAGCTCGCGTCGTCCGCCGGCTGGCTGTCGAGCCGCATTCTGCCCTCTCCGGAGGGCGTCGTAGAAGCGTTCTGGTCGCTGAGCGTCAGCGGTGAGCTGTGGCAGCATCTGGCGATCAGCTCCTGGCGCGCCGTGATTGGGTTTTCCATCGGCGGCAGCATCGGTCTGGTTCTGGGCCTGATCAGCGGCCTTTCCCGCTGGGGCGAGCGGTTGCTGGATACCTCCATTCAGATGCTGCGCAACGTGCCGCATCTGGCGCTGATCCCGCTGGTTATCCTGTGGTTTGGGATTGATGAGAGCGCCAAGATCTTCCTCGTAGCGCTGGGCACACTGTTCCCGATCTACATCAACACCTGGCACGGCATCCGCAACATCGATCGCGGTCTGGTGGAGATGGCGCGCAGCTACGGCTTATCGGGTTTTTCCCTCTTTACTCACGTGATTCTGCCGGGCGCCCTGCCCTCCATTATGGTCGGGGTGCGTTTTGCGCTCGGCCTGATGTGGCTGACGCTGATTGTGGCGGAGACCATCTCGGCCAACTCAGGCATTGGTTACCTGGCGATGAACGCCCGCGAATTCCTGCAAACGGACGTGGTGGTGGTTGCCATCATTCTGTATGCCCTGCTCGGCAAGCTCGCCGACGTCAGCGCTCAGTGGCTGGAGCGCAGCTGGCTGCGCTGGAACCCGGCCTATACCCTTCAGGAGGCGAAAGCATGAATACTGCACGACTGAACCAGGGAACGCCGTTACTGCTGAACGGCGTGACCAAACGCTACGGCGAAAACACCATACTTAACGGGCTGGATCTGCATATTCCCGCCGGACAATTTGTGGCCGTTGTCGGGCGCAGCGGCGGCGGCAAGAGTACCCTGCTACGGCTTCTGGCCGGCCTGGAAGCCCCCAACGGCGGTGACATTCTGGCAGGAACGACGCCGCTTTCGAATATTCAGGACGATACCCGCATGATGTTTCAGGATGCACGCCTGCTGCCGTGGAAAACGGTTATCGACAATGTGGGGCTCGGTCTGAAAGGCAGCTGGCGGGATGAAGCCCGCCAGGCGCTGGCCGCCGTTGGGCTGGAAAATCGTGCGGGCGAATGGCCTGCCGCCCTCTCGGGCGGGCAGAAGCAGCGCGTGGCGCTGGCGCGCGCGTTGATTCACCGTCCGGGCCTGCTGTTGCTTGATGAACCGCTCGGCGCGCTCGACGCCCTGACGCGGATCGAAATGCAGGATTTGATTGGCTCCCTCTGGCAGGCGCACGGCTTTACGGTACTGCTGGTGACGCATGACGTGAGCGAGGCCGTCGCGATGGCTGACCGGGTGCTGCTAATTGAGGACGGGAAAATAGGTCTGGATCTGACGGTGGATCTTCCGCGCCCTCGTCGCGTGGGCTCGGCAAGGCTGGCGGAGCTGGAAGCTGAGGTATTGGATCGGGTGATGAAGCGCGGGGGGACGGAGTTACAGCGAGCCAAGGCTAATGCCTGATGCCCTCACCCCGGCCCTCTCCCACGGGGAGAAAACACAAAAAACGGCAACCGAGGTTGCCGTTCTGCTTTTACCTGCCCACAGGGCAATTTTTTATTACGCTAAGGCTTTAGCAATCTTCTCGTACAGATCGCCAGACAGGTTCTCCAGCCCTTTCAGCTGCTCAAGCGCGGCACGCATCTTCGCCTGACGCTTCGCATCGTAGCGTTTCAGACGGATCAGCGGCTCAATCAGGCGCGACGCCACCTGCGGGTTACGGCTGTTCAGCTCGGTCAGCATTTCCACCATGAACTGATACCCGCTGCCGTCTTCGGCGTGGAACGCGGCCGGGTTGCTGCTGGCAAACGCGCCAATCAGAGAACGCACGCGGTTTGGGTTGCTCAGGGTAAAGGAGCGATGCTTCAGCAGGCTGCGCACGTTGCTGAGCGCATCGGCCGCCGGGCTGGTCGCCTGCAGGATGAACCATTTGTCCATCACCAGGCCATCCTGATGCCACTTGTCGTCGTACTCCTGCATTAACGCATCACGGCACTGAAGTTCAGCGGCAACGCTTGCACCCAGCGCGGCCAGGGCGTCGGTCATGTTATCCGCTTCGTGGTACTGCTTGCTCACCAGGGTGTTCGCCAGCTCGGTTTCACCAAACGCCAGATAGCGCAGGCAGGTATTGCGCAGAGAACGTTTGCCAATGTCCGCGTGCTCAACGCGATAAGCGTCAAGCTTGTTGGCGTTATATATAGCCAGGAACTCATCGGCCAGCTCTGCAGCCAGCGTACGGGTCAACGCTTCACGCACCGCCACGATGGCAATCGGGTCGATGATGTCAAACAGCTCGGCGATTTCAGTCGCTGACGGCAGGGTCAGAATTTCAGCGGCCAGGGCCGGGTCAATCTTCTCATCCAGCAGGATCGCGCGGAACGCGTCAGCCACATGGACAGGCAGCGACAGCGGCTGGCCCTGCTGATGGCGGTTTACGTTGAGCTTGATGTAGGTCGCCAGCAGGCTTTGCGCCGCGTCCCAGCGGGAGAAGTCGTTACGCGCGTGACGCATCAGGAACGTCAGCTGCTGATCGCTCCACTTGTATTCCAGCTTCACCGGCGCGGAGAATTCGCACAGCAGCGCAGGCACCGGCTGGAAGTAGACGTTATCGAAGATAAAGGTCTGTTCGGCCTGAGTCACGTTCAGCACGTGGTGTACCGGGTGGCCGCCCTTCTGGAGCGGGATGACTTTGCCTTCGTTATCGTACAGCTCAATGCTGAACGGAATATGCAACGGATATTTCTCTTCCTGCTCCGCCGTCGGCGGCGTGCGCTGGCTGATGGTCAGGGTGTACTGCTCGGTTTCCGGATTGTAATCGTCTTTGACGGTGACAACCGGCGTCCCGGCCTGGCTGTACCAGCGGCGGAAGTGAGAGAGATCGACATTAGAGGCATCTTCCATAGCCTGCACAAAATCGTCGCAGGTGGCCGCGCTGCCGTCATGACGCTCGAAGTACAGCTGCATCCCTTTCTGGAAGTTCTCCTCGCCCAGCAGGGTGTGGATCATGCGGATAATTTCAGCGCCCTTCTCGTACACCGTCAGGGTGTAGAAGTTGTTCATCTCGATGACTTTATCCGGCCGGATCGGGTGCGCCATTGGGCTGGCATCTTCCGCAAACTGCAGGCCACGCATGGTACGCACGTTGTTGATGCGGTTCACCGCGCGTGAACCCAGATCGGAGCTGAATTCCTGATCGCGGAAGACGGTCAGGCCCTCTTTCAGGCTCAGCTGGAACCAGTCGCGGCAGGTGACGCGGTTACCGGTCCAGTTGTGGAAATATTCGTGGCCGATAACGCGTTCGATATCAAGGTAGTCTTTGTCCGTTGCGGTATCGGTACGCGCCAGCACGTATTTGGAGTTAAAGACGTTAAGGCCTTTGTTCTCCATTGCGCCCATGTTGAAGAAATCGACGGCGACGATCATATAGATGTCGAGGTCATATTCGAGGCCGAAGCGCTCCTCGTCCCACTTCATGGAGTTGATGAGGGAGGTCATCGCCCACGGCGCGCGGTCAAGGTTGCCGCGGTCAACAAACAGCTCCAGCGCCACCTCGCGGCCTGAGCGCGTTTTGAAGGTGTCGCGCAGCACGTCGAAGTCCCCCGCCACCAGCGCAAACAGGTAGCACGGTTTCGGGAAGGGATCCTGCCACTGCACCCAGTGACGGCCATTCTCTAGCTCGCCTTCGCCTACGCGGTTACCGTTAGAGAGCAGGAAGGGATACAGGGTTTTATCGGCGATGATTTTGGTGGTGAAGCGCGCCAGGACGTCCGGACGATCGAGATACCAGGTTATGTGGCGGAACCCTTCCGCTTCACACTGGGTACACAGCGCCACGCCCGACTGGTAAAGCCCTTCCAGCGCGGTGTTGGCGGCTGGGCTGATTTCATTCACGATGCGCAGCGTAAACTGTTCCGGCAGGTTGTCGATGACCAGCTGGTTGTTTTCTTCTTTATAGTCTGACCAGGCTTCATCATTAATATGCAGGGAGACCAGCGTCAGGTCTTCACCATCCAGACGCAGCGGCACCGCAGTTGCGCTATGGCGCGTCACCTGGCTCACCGCCGTGACAACGGTTTTAGTGGCATCCAGGTCAAAAGTCAGATCGATTTCGCTAATCAGGTAATCCGGCGCACGGTAGTCGTGGCGGTATTTGGCTTGTGGCTGTTGTGTCATAGAAAACCTTATGCATCGTTTGTCGAGTAACGTTTCAATATATTCCTGTTGCGCAAATCGCGCTATGCAGAATGTTCATCTTTTCAGGGTCAAAACCTTTTTTTGCTACATTTGTATAACACGGGGCACAAAATGCCCTCGACCATAAAACGCGCTTATGTTGTGATCGGGGTTCAATAAATCACTAAACAAGGTATACTCCGGAGTTGTTTATTGTACTAAACGCTCCTGTGAGAGGATGCTACTGCGCACCTATGACTCAATTCGCTTCTCCAGTTCTGCATACGTTGCTGGATACCGACGCGTATAAACTGCATATGCAGCAAGCCGTTTTCCACCATTACTATGACGTTCACGTCGCGGCGGAATTCCGCTGTCGTGGTGACGACTTGCTCGGTATCTACGCAGACGCCATTCGTGAACAGGTCGATGCTATGCAGCATCTGACGCTGCAGGACGAGGAATATCAGTGGCTTTCTGGCCTGCCTTTCTTCAAAGCCGACTACCTGAACTGGCTGCGCGATTTCCGCTATAAGCCGGAGCAGGTCAGCGTGGTTAACGATAATGGCAAGCTGGATATTCGCCTTGAAGGTCCGTGGCGGGAAGTGATCATGTGGGAAGTGCCGCTTCTGGCGGTGATCAGTGAACTGGCTCACCGCTACCGTTCGCCGGAAAAAGGCGTCGAGCAGGCGGTTGCCGCGCTGGAAAATAAACTCGCAGCCTTCTCCACGCTGACCGAAGGGCTGGACATGTCCCGCTTCCGCCTGATGGACTTTGGCACGCGTCGCCGTTTCTCGCGTGACGTTCAGGAGGCCATCGTTAAACGTCTGCAGCGGGAGCCGTGGTTCGTGGGCACCAGTAACTACGATCTGGCACGCCGCCTCAGCCTGACGCCAATGGGCACCCAGGCGCACGAGTGGTTCCAGGCGCATCAGCAGATCAGCCCCGATCTGGCTAACAGCCAGCGCGCGGCGCTGGCCGCATGGCTTGAGGAGTACCCGAATCAGCTAGGGATCGCCCTCACCGACTGTATTACGATGGATGCCTTCCTGCGCGACTTTGGTCCCGAGTTCGCTGAACGTTACCAGGGGTTACGGCACGACTCCGGGGATCCGGTTGAATGGGGCGAGAAAGCCATTGCCCATTACGAAAAACTCGGCATTGACCCGATGAGCAAAGTGCTGGTCTTCTCGGATAATCTCGACCTGGCGAAAGCGGTCGACCTCTATCGTCATTTCAACACCCGTGTGAACCTGAGCTTCGGGATTGGTACCCGTCTGACCTGCGATATTCCTCAGGTAAAACCTCTGAATATCGTCATCAAACTGGTGGAATGTAACGGCAAGCCGGTGGCGAAACTCTCCGACAGCCCGGGTAAAACCATCTGCCATGACAAAGCGTTTGTCCGCGCATTGCGCAAAGCGTTCGACCTCCCCTTGATCAAAAAAGCCAGTTAAGCGCTTACGGGAGCCTTTATGGCTCCCTTCTTATTATTTATTTCTCAATTCTTCTCTTTTGACTGCGAAATTTACTTGTCTGATAGCGGATGGCAGGTAACATAGATATCCCCCCATAAGGGTGGACAAGTGTTTATTTTTTCCGACTATTAACAGAGAGAATATTAT
The DNA here is from genome assembly GCF_019443845.1 of Enterobacter sp. DNB-S2. Classification (NCBI taxonomy): domain Bacteria; kingdom Pseudomonadati; phylum Pseudomonadota; class Gammaproteobacteria; order Enterobacterales; family Enterobacteriaceae; genus Enterobacter; species Enterobacter sp. DNB-S2. The sequence goes on along the minus strand of NZ_CP050520.1, from coordinate 2,263,843 downwards.
GAGCGTTGTGCCTGTAGCCGACGTACTCCAGGGCCGTGTCGCCGTTGACCAGGAAGTCACCGTGCGCGGATGGGTGCGTACCCGCCGAGATTCTAAAGCTGGCATCTCCTTCCTCGCCGTCTATGACGGTTCCTGCTTTGATCCTGTACAGGCCGTCATTAATAATTCTCTGCCCAATTACAATGATGACGTTCTGCGACTGACAACGGGTTGCTCCGTCATTGTTACCGGCGTGGTTGTGGCTTCACCGGGTCAGGGCCAGAGCTTCGAAATTCAGGCCACTGCGATTGAAGTCACCGGCTGGGTTGAAGATCCGGACACCTATCCGATGGCGGCAAAACGCCACAGCATCGAATATCTGCGTGAAGTCGCCCACCTGCGTCCGCGTACCAACCTGATTGGTGCGGTGGCGCGCGTGCGTCATACGCTGGCGCAGGCGCTGCATCGTTTCTTCGATGAGCAGGGTTACTTCTGGGTGTCTACCCCGCTGATCACCGCGTCCGATACGGAAGGTGCCGGTGAGATGTTCCGCGTTTCGACGCTGGACATGGAAAACCTGCCGCGCACGCCTGAAGGTAAAGTGGACTATGACAAAGACTTCTTTGGTAAAGAAGCTTTCCTGACGGTATCTGGTCAGCTCAACGGCGAAACGTACGCCTGCGCGCTGTCTAAGATCTACACCTTTGGCCCAACCTTCCGCGCCGAAAACTCCAACACCAGCCGTCACCTGGCGGAATTCTGGATGCTGGAGCCTGAAGTGGCCTTCGCCAACCTCGACGATGTTGCGGGTCTGGCTGAAGCCATGCTGAAGTATGTGTTCAAAGCGGTGCTGGAAGAGCGTCCTGACGACATGAAATTCTTCGCAGAACGCGTAGACAGCGATGCTGTAGCGCGTCTGGAGCGTTTCGTCTCTGCCGACTTTGCGCAGGTGGACTATACCGACGCGGTGGCGATCCTCGAGAAATGCGGTGAGACGTTCGAGAACCCGGTTTACTGGGGCGTTGACCTGGCGTCTGAGCACGAACGCTATCTGGCCGAGAAGCATTTCAAAGCGCCGGTTGTCGTTAAAAACTACCCGAAAGACATTAAGGCCTTCTATATGCGCCTTAACGAAGACGGTAAAACCGTGGCAGCGATGGACGTACTGGCGCCGGGCATTGGTGAAATCATCGGTGGCTCTCAGCGTGAAGAACGTCTTGACGTGCTGGACGCGCGTATGGAAGAGATGGGGCTCAACCCAGCTGACTACAGCTGGTACCGCGATCTGCGCCGTTACGGTACCGTACCGCACGCCGGTTTTGGTCTGGGCTTCGAGCGTCTGATTGCCTACGTTACCGGTGTTCAGAACGTACGAGACGTGATCCCGTTCCCACGTACTCCACGTAACGCCAGCTTCTAATCGGTAAAAGACTGAAATGGCCAGCAGATGCTGGCCATTATTTTATTCTGTATTGTCAGTTTTCGTCAGCGCAAAGTCAGCGTCTTTAAACCTTCCCCCCGTCACAACCACTACCTGTTACGTTTTGTTTCCGCGAAATATCCAGCCACAAAAAATAAACCCCATTCTTATTGCGATTATTACACCCTCAAGCGATAGCACAAATTTCAACCACTTTTACAGCCATCCGGAAGGCCTTTCACAGTCATAAGAAAAAACGAGCCGTTTAAGGTCTGTTTATACGAATCGCCTTTATCTCAATTAATCATAAGGAATTCATATATATAGGATAGGATTTGCTGTTTAATTCGCCAGGGCGTTCTGAAGTTTGAGATGGTTCACAAAGTTCCGAAAAATACATATTTGGTTACACATATTTTCTTTCGGTTACTTAATCTTGAAAATTGTAGCACTTTCAGGCTAGCGAAACGCTTCGCCGAATGGAAAGATGCCTGTCAGATACATAAAGACACCAAACTCTCATCAATAGTTCCGGAAATATTTATTGACAGAATTTATTGACGGCAGTGGCGAGTGTCATAAAAAAACCAATGAGGGTAATAAATAATGATGAAGCGCAATATTCTGGCAGTGGTAATCCCTGCCCTGCTGGTAGCCGGTGCAGCTAACGCTGCAGAAATCTATAACAAAAACGCTAACAAGCTGGACTTCTACGGTAAAGCTGTAGGTGAGCATCAATGGACTACTAACGGCGCATCTAATAACAGCGATACCACCTATGCCCGTATCGGTTTCAAAGGTGAAACCCAGGTTAATGACCAACTGGTTGGTTACGGCCAGTGGGAATACAACATGGACGCTTCCTCTCAGGAAGGTGCTCAGGGTACCAAAACCCGTCTGGCTTTCGCAGGTCTGAAAGCTGGTGAATACGGTTCATTTGATTACGGCCGTAACTACGGTGTGTTCTATGATGCGCTGGCTTCAACCGACATGCTGGTTATCTGGGGTGGCGACTCTCTGGCCGCAACTGATAACTTCATGACCGCACGTAGCACCGGTTTGGCTACCTACCGTAACTCTAACTTCTTCGGTCTGGTTGATGGTCTGGCACTGGGCCTGCAGTATCAGGGTAAAAATGAAAACGGCCACACCACTTCTCGCCAGAACGGCGATGGCGGCAGCTACTCTCTGGGTTATGACTTCGCAGACGGCTTCAACGTGACCGCGGCATATACCAACTCTGACCGTTCCACTAAGCAGACTACCGATGGTAAAGGTGAACGTGCTGAGGGTTGGGCAACGTCACTGAAATATGATGCGAACAGCGTATACGCATCTGTAATGTACGGTGAATCCCGTAACATGACTCGTGAAAACGATGATGAATTCGCAAACAAAACGCAGAACTTCGAAGCTGTGGTTCAATACCAGTTCGACTTTGGTCTGCGTCCATCCATTGGCTATGTGCAGTCAAAGGGTAAAGACCTGACTGGCCGTACTGCTAACGGTGCTACTTTCGCAGGTGGCGATGCTGATCTGGTAAAATACATCGAAGTGGGTACCTGGTACTACTTCAACAAGAACATGAACGTTTATGCTGCGTACAAGTTCAACTTGCTGGATGAGAATGATTATACCCGTGCAACAGGCCTGTCTACCGACGACCAGGCTGGTGTTGGTATCGTTTACCAGTTCTAATCAGTACACCACTTTGTTATATGCTTAATGAACAGGGCTTCGGCCCTGTTTTTTTATGCGTGACAGAAAATAATGGCGACTTTTGAAAAGCCGCACGCTTTTCGTCGCAAACGGTTGGCATTTTGTAAATCTACCGTTAACCTGATAGCGGATTTCACTTCTGTAATCACAATGGAACTTCGTCATGTTTGAGAACATTACCGCCGCTCCTGCCGACCCTATTCTGGGCCTGGCCGATCTGTTTCGTGCCGACGACCGCCCTGGCAAAATCAACCTGGGTATTGGTGTATATAAAGATGAAACCGGCAAAACTCCGGTACTGACCAGCGTTAAGAAAGCTGAGCAGTATCTGCTGGAAAACGAAACCACCAAAAACTACCTCGGTATTGATGGTATCCCTGAGTTTGGTCGCTGCACCCAGGAGCTGCTGTTCGGTAAAGGCAGCGCAATTGTGAGTGACAAACGTGCCCGTACAGCACAGACCCCAGGCGGTACCGGTGCGCTGCGCGTAGCGGCGGATTTCCTTGCGAAAAACACCTCTGTTAAGCGCGTATGGGTGAGCAACCCAAGTTGGCCGAACCACAAGAGCGTGTTTAACTCTGCGGGTCTGGAAGTGCGTGAATATGCATACTACGACGCGGCAAACCACTCTCTCGACTTTGACGGCCTGCTGGCGAGCCTGAGCGAAGCGCAGGCAGGTGACGTGGTTCTGTTCCACGGCTGCTGCCACAACCCAACCGGTATCGATCCGACGCTTGAGCAGTGGCAACACCTGGCGAAGCTGTCCGTTGAAAAAGGCTGGCTGCCGCTGTTTGACTTTGCCTACCAGGGCTTTGCCCGTGGTCTGGAAGAAGATGCCGAAGGCCTGCGCGCGTTCGCAGCCGTTCACCAGGAGCTGATTGTCGCAAGCTCGTATTCCAAGAACTTCGGTCTGTACAATGAGCGCGTGGGTGCCTGTACGCTGGTTGCCGCTAACGAAGAGACCGTCGATCGTGCGTTCAGCCAGATGAAATCGGTTATCCGCGCTAACTACTCTAACCCACCGGCACACGGTGCGTCTGTTGTTGCCACTATCCTGAGCAACGATGCGCTGCGCGCTATCTGGGAACAAGAGCTGAACGATATGCGTCAACGTATTCAGCGCATGCGCCTGCTGTTTGTGAACACACTGGCTGAGAAAGGCGCGGACCGCGACTTCAGCTTTATTATCAAACAGAACGGCATGTTCTCGTTCAGCGGCCTGACCAAAGAGCAGGTTCTGCGTCTGCGTGAAGAGTTTGGCGTGTACGCCGTGGCCTCAGGCCGCGTGAACGTTGCAGGCATGACGCCTGACAACATGGCGCCACTGTGCGAAGCGATTGTCGCCGTACTGTAATTTGCGTCCATAAAAAAGCCTGCATTATGCAGGCTTTTTTTATTCTGGTTACCAGACAGGCATCTCATCCTGAAGGAACGGATTATGGAGCCGTTCGTAGCCCAGCGTCGACATCGGACCGTGTCCAGGGATAAACGTAACGTCATCACCCAGCGGCAATAACTTTTGTTTAATCGACTGAATCAGCTGCCCGTGATCGCCGCGCGGAAAATCGCTGCGTCCTACGCCACCTTTGAAGATCACATCGCCGGAAATCAGCAGACGGGACTGGTCATCAAAGAAGACGATATGGCCTGGCGTATGCCCAGGACAATGCAACACCTGTAAAGTCACATTCCCTACGTTAACGCGCTCTCCTTCGTTCAGCCAGCGATCGGGCGTCAGGGGCTGACACTCATCAAGGCCAAACATGCGGCTTTGGGCGGGTAACCCCTGCAGCCAGAACTCATCTTCTTTTTCCGGACCGACGATCGGCACACCGTAGTGTTTAGCGAGTTCAGCCGCTGCACCCACATGGTCGAGGTGACCGTGCGTCAGTAAAATCTGCATGAGCGTCACGCCGCTGTCGGCGACTTCCTGCTTGATTTTCTCAGCGTCACCGCCGGGATCGACAAGCGCGGCCAGTTTAGTCTGTTCGCACCAGATCAATGAACAATTCTGGGAGAACGCGGTAACCGGAATAATACGATAGTTCATACTGCTCCTGTGTTTCGTTATTACCAGTGCCGAACCGGACCGGTATCAATATGCACAAAGTTGCTGCTGGGGTAATATCCTACACCACCTGCGCGCATAGATAACGCGGCTTTGCGAATATTGGCTAACGAAACGCCTTCAATATGGAAATCCATTGCCTGTCCCTTCGTGTGATAGCTTTTTTTGGCTACCCCGCGACTGTGGGCGCGCAGTTCATTATTGGTATCAATCGAGCGATAGCCAGATATGAGCTGAACCGGCTTGCTGGTGCCCAGCAGGCCCTGAAGGCGGAAAAGCTGATCAAACAGTCCTGGATCGATGGCTTTTATTTTATTCGCGCGGAAATCACGGAAAAAATGGTTAAGTCTTGCTAATTCATCCTGAATATAGCCTCTGCCATCGAAAAACTCCGCTTTTAGCGACTCACCGGTATGTAGGTTGTTGAGCGTTAAAACTCGCGGTCGAGGTGTCGAGAGGGTGGCAAATGCTGGCGTCGGCAGGATGGCCGCTGCGCCAAGCGCAACACCACCTAACGCCAGCAGTTTGCGGCGATTAGCGTCAAATTTGTCCATGATAATCAGGTCTACAGGTAAAAGAAATCGTAATATGCTTAGCGCACGAAGGGCACCTTAACTGGCAAAACCAGGTACGTCAAGGCGCCCAACCCCAGTGAATACACGGCTTACAGCGATATTGCCCCCTATTCACCCTAATTTACGACAATCATTTTTCCCGAACTGCTTCATTTACCTGATTAATTGTTCCGCTTTTGGCAATATTTGTGCGCCGGATCGCGCGGTGAGATCATAATTGTAAATATCTGTACGATACTGGGTACGCCCGTCCTCACCCACAAATGCCGTCAGATAGTAAAGATTGACCGGAATATTGTGGCGAATATTCACGTAACGCGTATCCCCCTGCTTCAGGGCATCCGAGATACGCGTGTCGTTCCAGCCCGCATCCTGCAACAGCATATTGGCCAGCTCCGAGGCTTTGTTCACGCGCACGCAGCCAGAACTCAGCGCGCGCGTATCTTTCTGGAACAGGTTGTGGTTCGGCGTATCGTGCAGATAAATAGCTTCTGAACTCGGCATGTTGAATTTGTAGCGCCCTAAAGAGTTATGCGCTCCGGGAGCCTGCTGGAAGCGGAACGGCAGATTCGACGCTGTGATCGTCGACCAGTCGACCATATAAGGATCGATGGCCTCTTTACTGTTCCATCCACGCATCACCGTGTAGCCATGACGTTCCAGATAACCCGGATCGTTCCAGACTTTCGGCAGAATGTCTTTACGCGCCAGCGTCGGCGGCACGTTCCACGGCGGGTTAACCACCACGTTATTCAGCGCGCTGCTCATCATCGGTGTTTTACGATCCGGACGCCCGACAATCACGCGCGACGCCAGCACTTCGCTGCCGTTCTGGTAATAGACCAGGGAATACGCCGGGATGTTAACCATAATTCCGGTAGAGAGCGTTCCCGGCAGCAAACGCAAACGCTGGATATTGAGCGCCAGCACCCCTGCCCGCTGCGCAGGCGATACGTTCAGCCAGTCGCGCGTCGTCTTGCCAATGACGCCATCGGCCCCCAGCCCCTGAGCGGTCTGAAACTGTTTAACGGCCGCAACCAGCTCGCGATCGTAAGCCGCGGGTTTGTTGCTCAGGGCAACGGCTTTCTTCTCTTTAACTGGCGCTGACGGGCTGACGGCGACGTTTTGTGGATCGTCACCCGGGAGAACAATCTTTGGCCCGCCGTCAAGAAGACCGGAACGCGTCAGGATCTCGCGCAGGGCGGGCACATCGCTGCTCCACTGCCCCGGACGCAGCGTCGCGGTGCCGCGCATCTGCGGCCATGGACGCGTGTCCCCCACCAGCGTGAGGAGCGACTGGTGCAGGGTGGCATAGTGTGGATGCGCCGGTGCCAGGCTGGCAATAAAACGCGGCAGTTCACCATTGTCCAGCGCGAGCTGCCACTGGTTAATCACCGACAGCGCCGGCGTCGCCAGCTTGTACGGCTTATCGCTGTACAGCCAGCGGTTGCCGTAGACCGGGATTCCCGCCACGAACTGCAGGTAGCCCATCATGGCATCGGAAAGCACCACGTCCCGCGCCTGCCCGGTGACGGCAGGATCGGTTAACAGCTCAACCCACTTTGTAAACTGCGGCTGAAACCCTGCAATCGCAACCTCTGCCAGCTGCTGCTGGAAGGCACGCACGGCATCGCGATTTTCCCACATCGGTTTCATATCGCGGGCAGCATAGAGGAGCGTGAGCTGGTTGATATAGACAGGCGTGTAGCCTGACGGCAGCTCCGACTGCAGCTGCTGACTGAGCGATTCCGCGTCGATGCCTTCCGGCAGCGGTTTAATACCGGCCATGATCGCCGTTGCCGGAGACTGTTCCAGCGGCTGGGACAACGACGTTGGCTGCGCGCCTGTCGTTGCCGAGCTGTCAGTCGGCACAATTTCAGGCTCGTCGGCCTGGGCGGTTAACAGCGGAGCAAACATCACTGCCAGGCATAAACTCAGCGCAGACAGCTGACGACCACATTCTTTCTTTAGCAACATCCCTTGCCCCCTGTTTTCACGACATGCCCATCACGCTGGGGCTTTCTTTCATTATAGGTAGACGGCTAAGCTGTTGCCTTACCTTATGTAAAGAAGTTTAAAGATAACGCAGCCCCAAGCACAAGTTAAGTTTAAAAAAAAAGCGGCGCCAGTGCGCCGCTTCGGGTCAGAAGACGCTTCAGGAAGCGTCCGCCGTGGTTTCCGTCAACGACTCCGGCGGCTGCGGCGCAAAGCCACGCAGCCCCACAACGTGAACGTGTTCGCTGTTCTGGAACACCTTACGCACCAGTTTGTAGGTGGTGCCCTTCTCGGGGCTGATGTTCTCCGGCGCCGCGATAATGAGCTGCATATCGAGACGTTCGCAAAGCTCGAACAGCGTGGCAATCGAGCGGGCATCAAGTCGCGCCGCCTCATCCAGGAACAGCAGTCGGCATGGCGAGATATCTTTGCCGCGCAGGCGGCGCGCTTCATCTTCCCAGCTCTGTACGACCATCACCAGAATTGACATGCCGGTACCGATCGCTTCACCGGTAGAGAGCGCCCCGGATTCCGCACGCAGCCAGCCGTCTGAGCCACGGTTTACCTCAACTTCCATTTCCAGGTAGTTACGGTAGTCCAGCAGCTCTTCACCGATGGTTTGTGGCGTACGCTGGCCCATATCAATCTGCGGGTTCAGGCGCTGATACAGCTTCGCCAGCGCTTCGGAGAAGGTCAGACGGTTGCTGTTGAACAGATCCTGATGCTGCTCGTGCTGCTCTGAGAGCACTTCCAGCAGCGTCGCGTGGGCCTCACGCACGTTGACGTTGAGGCGCACGCTGTTCACTTGGCCAAACGACACGCTCTGCAGACCCTGGTTCAGCTGGCGGATACGGTTCTGCTCGCGCTGAATGGTTTTACGAATAATGTTCGCCACGCTGCGGGAGCTGATCGCCAGCTTCTGCTCGCGGGAGGTCAGTTCTTCCGTCAGACGGCCCAGCTCGATTTCCATCTGTTCGATGGCTTCGACCGGATCGTCGGTACGGATGATGTCCTGACGAATACGCTCGCGCAGGTGCTGGTAAACCGCCACGAAGAACTGGATTTTACGTTCCGGACGTTTCGGATCCTCCGACATGCGCAGCACGTCGCGCAGGTGTTCGTTATCCGCCACCGCCAGACGCAGCGCACCCAGCGCCTTATCCGACATGGAGCGCAGCTCATCGGCAGAGAGATACGCCAGCTCGCGGCGGTGCAGACGACGCTCAACGTTATTGTCTTTCACCATGCGCATCACCGCGCACCAGCCCGCCTTGGCGGTCACGACCTGCTCGCGCATTTCGTGATAGTCGCGTTCCAGCTTGCGCAGACGACGGGTCAGGTTATCCATTTCGGCTTCGCAGAAGGTCAGCGCTTTTTCCAGCTGATTACGACGCGCGCGGTTATTGCTGAGCTGCGAATGCAGCTCGTCACGACGAATACGCGCGCGCTCTTCTGCCCCGCTGTCGGCACGAACGCCGATGTCCTGAAGCTCTTTCTGCAGATCGTTTAACAGCTCTTTCTTGGTGTCGAAGGAGCTTTTCAGCGAGGCTAGCACCTGGTTGTACTGGTTCAGCTGAGCGGAATGGCTGCGCATTGCTTCGCGGGCGCGAGTACGTTCCGCCTCCGCCTGCTCAAGGCGCTGACGCAGTTTTTCGTTCAGATCGCTGTTACCGCTCAGCATTTCAGCCGAATCGGAGTAGCCAAAGTGGGCCCGACGCTGCACCACTTCCGTCAGGGCAAACGCCTGCTGACGCGCTTCGCGCTGCACCTGCTGCGACCAGGCATAATCTTCTTTTAACTGCTCGAACTGTTCCGGGTCGCTCTGCAGGACAGACACGACGGGCTCCAGCTTCGCCAGCTGATTGCCATGCTGCTGAACGAAACGCGCGGCTTCCTGCGCTTCATCCAGACGCTCCTGGATCTCATCCACACGGTCAGCCAGCGTGTCATCCGCCAGCAGATTCAGGCGCGGCAGAATGCGGTTAAGGGCAGCGACGCCCTCTTTCGCCTGTTCAAACTGAACGCGACTCTGCTGGTTATCACTTTCATGGCTTGCAATCGCACGTTCCAGCTCGCCACGGCGGGTATTGAGCTTGCGGATTTCGGCTTCCGGATCCGCGTCAAACGCTACGGCGAGATGGCTGCCGATAAAGCGGCTGAACGACTGGTGCAAACGCTGGGTTTTCTGCACGTCAAACGACAGGGTCGCAAAACGTTCAGACAGCGTTTCACGCTCGGCGTGCAGGCTCTCAATGCGGCTTTCGCGCGCGGCGCGGCCAAACAGCGGCAGCTCCGGGAAGCGGGAATAACGCCACTGGCGGTCGGCAATTTTCACCACCACCGCTTTTTCCAGCTCGTCGACGCTGAATACGCTATCATCGAACGACTGCGGATCCCCTTCGATCAAGTAGAGATCTTCCGGGCAATCTTCCAGGCCGGCAAGCTGCTCAGAAATCAGCGACAGATCCGGGACCACAATCGCGTTGCGGGATGGACCGTACAGCGCGGAGAAGTACGGGGCATCATCGAGGCCAACGTCGTCATAAATCTCGGACAGCAGCACGCCGCCAAAACGCTCCGCTAGCGCATTCAGGCGTGGATCTTCTGACCCGCCCGGCTGGCTTAAGCGCTCAATTTCTTCATCGACGTCGCGCTTGCGGGCGCCCACTTCATCACGCTCAACGATGGCTTCACGTTCGCGCTCCAGCAGCTGCTGCAGGTATTCGGTCACTTCCTGACTGGATTCGAACTGCTCGCCGCACTGCTCGCTGAGCTGGTTCAGGCTGCTTTGAGCCGCCAGCCAGACCGGCGCACGCTCAAGGAACGTCTTCGAACGGGACTGAATCTGCTCCAGCTCCTGACGCAGGGTCATACGCTGTTCACTGGCGTTTGATACGGTATCGGACAGGGCCGCAATACGCGCTTCCAGCTCCTGATGCAGGGCCTCAAGCTCGTCGAAATCGTAATTTTTTCCCTGACGCTTGCAGAATTCCGCCAGCAGACGCTCGGCTTCCTGCTGCTCACGCAGGCGCTGCTCCAGCTCGTTCAGACGCATACGCAGCGGCTGAACCTGCTCGGCCAGATGGCGCTGGTTCACACCGTCGCGCAGCAGTTCACGGGCAACGTCCCAGGCTTCGTTACGCGCCAGCGGGCCGTTAATCGCGACTACCAGCTGATAAGCCTGCTCAAACTGGCTGTGCGCCGTTTGCGCGACGCTCATTTTCTGTTCAAGGGAGAGCAGTTTCTCGGTGGCTTCCTGCTCTTTGGCCTGGAAGGTATCCAGCCACTCGTCGGCGCTGTCCGGCGTAAGGTCAGGCAGATGGCACAGCTCTTTTGCACGCTGTAATGCCTGCAGTGCCTGGGTGTACTGAATCGCTCGCGTCTGCTGCACGTCCAGCGCCTGCTGGTAATCGGCAAGCTGGCTTTTCAGCTCATCCACTTCCAGCTCGGCCGCTTCGGCGCGGGCTTCGTTCTCTTCCTGCATGTCGGCGGCTTCGGCCACCACTTCATTTTGCTCTTCGAGACGAATCTGAAGCTCATCGAGGTCCGCTTCATAGCGCTCGATTTTTTCCTGCTGACGCAGCGCGGTCTGCACCAGGTTCAGGTGATCGCTGGCAGCCTGATAATCGGCTTCCAGGTCGCCTTCAGCACCGTTGTGCTCGCCCAGCTCGCGCGCCATTTCAACGTGCTTGTACTGCTCCGCTACCAGCTGTTTACGGGAGGTAAACAGCTCGCGACGGTATTCTAATGCCTGATCGAGATGCACGCGGCGCTCGTTGGCGTGGCGCATGTAGTCCGCCGCCACGTAGTTGGTGGCTTCGCTGATCAGGTGTTTAAACAGGTCGCGGTCAGACTGGGTAACGCGAATCGCTTCCAGCGTCATGCGGTTTTCGCGCAGCGCCGCTTCCATATCCTGGAAGGCCTTACGCACGCCGCTGTTTTCCGGCAGCAGGTAGTCGCGCAGGGAGCGGGTAATCGCGCTGGAGATACCGCCGTACAGAGACGCTTCGATCAGGCGGTAGTATTTGCTACGGTCTGATGCGGTGCGCAGACGACGCGCCACCACGCCCAGATCGAACATCAGCGAGTGGTAGTCGGTAATCGAGTTGAACTGCTTGAACTGTACGCCTTCGATGGTTTCAAGCTTGTCTTTCAGCTCCTGCAGCGTCAGCACGCGCGCCTGGCGTTCGTTCAGGGTTTCCGTCAGCAGCGCCGTCGGCTGCACGGAGGTCGGCAGACCCTGGATCGCAAACGGCTTGATATCCACTTTACGGTCGCGACCGGCGACCTGCTGCAGGCGCACGCCCACTACCACACGCTGATGACGGGAGTTAATGACGTCCAGAACCGAATAACAGACGCCGGCCTTCAGCTTACCGTGCAGACCTTTATCACGTGAGCCGCTTGTGGCTCCCGCTTCGGTGGTGTTACGGAAGTGAAGCAGCGTCAGATCGGGGATCAGCGCCGTAACAAAGGCCGCCATGGTGGTGGATTTACCCGCACCGTTACCGCCGGAGAGCGTCGTGACCAGCTCATCCAGATCGAATGTTCGGGCAAAGAAGCCGTTCCAGTTAATCAGCGTCAGTGAGCGAAATTTACCGCGTTCAATCATTACTCTTCCTCCCCGCTATCCGGCAGATTCTCTTCATGCTCGTCATTGAGCTGCAAATGGTTTTCCACCGGCATCGCTTCACCGTCGCGGATCATGCGGAGCTGCGCTTCACGCGCGTCATCGCCCGCGCGCACGTCGGCGCCGAAGCGGAAGACAGATTCCGTAATGCGGAATTTGCTGCTGTCGTGGCCCATAAACCAGACCATCCCCAGACGGCGCAGACGGTTCAGGGAAGAGCGAACTTTTTCCTGTAATTTCTGACGGTCAAGATCCGACCCCGTGGAGCGGTTGTTCACCAGCTTCAGCAGCTTGCTTTCATCTGCCAGCGTCAACAGCTCGTCGTAAAGTTCCTGCTGGGTGAAGATCCCTTCATTCGCCAGACGTTCCGGGCTGAGGTAGAGGTAGCAAAGAATTTTGCCGACCATCATATCCAGCTCGGAGAGCACGGAACGCGGGATCAGCGTCGTGGAGCGCGGACGCAGGTAGAAAAACCCTTCCGGCGCGCGGATAAGTTCCACGTTATAGCGTGCGTAAAACTCTTCCAGGTACTCCTGGAAGTCCATCAAAAAGGCGTGATTATCCAGCTCGTCTAATCCAATGTGACGACCGGCACGCAGCTGGCTGTCCAGCGCCGGAAATAACGGATTCGCCAGCGCCTGTGCCAGCTTAACTGGCATCACTTGTTCAATATTTGTCAATGACATGCGCCTGTACCTTGGCTCCGTAATCGTTGATTGGCTGCCACTTCGGCGGCAGGCCGGTGAAATCTGCTTGCGCGACGCCCAGGCGCACCGCCTGGTCTACCACAATGCGGGCAATGTCGAAGTGGCGCGCGCGTGGATATTGCGCCAGATAGTCGCGCACCACGAGCCCAAGATCCAGCGGCACTTGTCTGGTTTTGTAGACAGCGAGCTGTTCTTCAATCATCGCCGCAAGCTGCTCGCGAATTTCGTTAAATTCTTCGTATTCCAGATCCGGCGGCAGTTCACCGGTCACCTCTTCATCGCGCAGCGCCATCTCTTCGTCGCGCATATCCAGCAGACGATCGGCATTGGCGTAGGTCAGCGCCCACGGCGCATCGAAATAGGTCTGCACCGACTGACGCAGACGCTGAGCAAAGACGCGGTTTTTATCCATATCAATCGCGGTACGGATAAATTTATGCACGTGTCGGTCATAGCCGATCCACAGGTCGATCGACTGCTGGCCCCAGCTGATAATGCGATCGAGTTTGCTCTGCAGATCGAACACCAGGCGGTCGACAAAATGCAGATCGTCGTGTGCCAGCGTCGCATCCTGGATACGCAGCAGGTTAGCCTGCAGCTTGTCTCCTGCGGCTTCCAGCGTATCCTGGAGCTCACGCAGCGTGCCGGAGGTTTCTGACAGCAGAAGTTCACAGCTGGAGATGGCCGCTCGCCAGTCTTTATTCAGCAGCTGGGCGATATCATCTTTCACCTGCTGCTGCTGTTCGTCCATCAGGCGCTGGGTGAGATCGATACTGTCGAAAATCTCGGCCACCGAATATTTCAGCGGCGCGTAGACGTTACGGTGCCAGTGGAATTCGTCACCGTTTTCATCCGCCGCGTCGGCGGCGCGCTTAAGCTCACCCGCCACGATCGAGAGCTGCATGGAAAGACGCAGCGTAGAAAATTCACGCTGGCGAATATAGTAATCGGTGATGCCGATGCCCAGCGGCGTCAGGCGATAGATGGCGTTTCCTTCCGCCTGCTCGCTGGTAAAGCGGTTCAGCAGACGTTGACGCACCATATCGTTGATTGCGTTGTTGGCACGCACGCTAATGGTTTCGCTGGTTTGCTCAAACGCATCACTGACATGGCGGAACGCATCCACCAGTTCACCCTCGCTCATTTCACCGTCCAGCCGTTCGCCGTTCAGCGTGGCAACCGCCAGCAGGAAAGAGAGTCTGTCTACCGGCAGCGAGATGGAGAAATCGTTTTTCCTGGCCCAGGCAACCAGTTCGGGGACTGTCTGGGAAAATTCACTCATAGGTTATCCTTGCATCTGCGGCTTGTGCGCGGTGACGTGAATATAGCGGCCAAGGCTGATAAAAGGCTCCTGACGGCAATACCGCGTTTCTAATTCTGTTAAGGTGTCAAAACAGTCACGCTGTTTGTGTTTTTCACGCAGATAATCATGAAACACCCTGACGCCCGTCTTCCCGACGATCTGCCAGCCAATCGCTTCCAGCCAGCCATAAACCTGCTGTGGATCGCGCGGATAGTCCGGGGAAAGCGTGCGCTTTTTCTTTTTGGGCATCCCGACCTGCACATAGTCGAAGTTTCCTGCAACCATGTTGTGCATCAGGAAGCCGTTAGCATTGTAGAACATCAGCGACAGCGTGCCGCCCGGGCGCAACATAGACCACAGGGTTTGTAACACGCTTTGCGGATCGGCAACCCACTCCAGCACCGCATGAAACAATATCAGATCAACCTGGGTTTCCAAATGCTGTGCGATGTCCTGAGCGGCGCATTGTATAAAATGCATGTTGTCGCTCACACCTTTCTCTTCTGCAGCACGCGTCGCGCGGGCGACCATTTCAGCAGAAAGATCGCAAAGCGTGACGTGATGACCGCGCTCGGCCATTTTTATCGCTGTCTGCCCTTCACCGCCACCGGCGTCCAGCACGCGCAACGTTTGCCCACCAAAGGTGGCCAGAATGGTGTCCAGATCCTGCCAGAGGATCGTCTGACGGAGCTGCCCTTTCGTGGTGCCATAAATGTTGCGCGAAAACTTTTCCGCGATGTCATCAAAATTGCGATCCCGCATTGGGAGAGTTCCACTCGCTAACTGCAAAACCGCTATTTTGTCACACCCGCGCGGAGAATGAACCTCTCTGGTGTAATATCACGGGTAATCACCTGCTATATGGTCAAAAAAGGAACCAAAAAGGATGCTTTTTACCCTTAAGAAATACATTGGAGGGATGATGCTTCCCCTTCCGCTGCTGCTCATCACCATCGCGCTGGGGCTGGCGCTGGTGTGGTTCAGTCGCTTTCAGAAGAGTGGCAAAACGCTTATCACGCTCGGCTGGTTTGTCCTGCTGCTGTTGAGCCTGCAGCCGGTCGCGGATGGTCTGTTACGCCCCATCGAAAACACGTACCCAACATGGCAGGGAAATCAGAAAGTGGCGTACATCGTGGTACTGGGCGGCGGGTATACCTGGGATCCTGACTGGGCCCCCAGTTCAAACCTGATCAACAACAGCCTGCCACGGCTAAACGAAGGCATTCGCCTCTGGCTGGCGAACCCGGGTTCAAAAATGATCTTCACCGGCGCGGCGGCCAAAACGAACCCGGTGAGTACGGCTGAAGCGGGCGCCAGGGTCGCAGAATCACTCGGCGTGCCGCGTTCCTCGATTATCACCCTGGACAGCCCAAAAGATACCGAAGAAGAGGCTGCCGCAGTGAAGCAGGCAATTGGCGATGTCCCGTTCTTACTGGTGACCTCCGCCTCACACCTGCCACGCGCGATGATTTTCTTCCAGAAGCAAGGCCTGCACCCGCTTCCCGCACCGGCAAACCAGATGGCCATCGACGCGCCGCTCAACCCGTGGGAACGGGCGATCCCATCCCCGGCCTGGCTGATGCATAGCGATCGCGTCGGTTATGAGACGCTCGGACGCCTCTGGCAGTGGCTGAAAGGATCGTCAGGCGAGCCAGGGCAAGAGTGATTTTGTTGCCAGATCGAAATTTGCGCGATTAAAACGTCCGGTGTTGACCAGCTGCGCGACTTCGTCCCAGAGCAGGTAAAGCCAGCGCCGCCAGAGAAACGCTTCTGCAACGGGCGCGCGTTGAAGGTAGTGCCACAGTAAACCTTCCGCCGCCCCGCTGTCGCTGAGCCTGAACAGCTCGTATTCGCGCGGAGCCCAGAGCATGATCCCCGGCCCGAGCATCGCCAGAAGCTGATCGCTGCGGGAGTCCTTGAGCATGCTGCGCAGGGTGAAATTACCGTGGATCAGCACGCAGTTGTCATTAAAACCGTCGAATAGCGCCGGTAAGCACTCGCGGGTGCGAAACAGAATACGTTTGTCCTGCATGGTTAAACCGGTATTGTTGAACTGGTTAAGCGTTCCCCACAGCACTTCCACCCGCTGGCGATACCACAGCGGCCACAGGTTTTCCTGAGTGCTGTCGACCGGACCGACAAGCCCGCGGCTATCCTGACGGTGCCAGGCCAGCAGCGCCTCGACAATCTGGTCTTTTAACTGCTCCCAGCGTTCCGGCGTGCGCGCGGGCGCTTCAACGGGCACGCCGCGTAAACGCTCAATCAGCAGCACGTCCGGGCCGGGGTGTTCCTCGTGCGTCATCACGCCGTACACCGTCGGCATACGGACGGTTCCCTCCCGCGCCAGCATCGACATTTTCCATGCCAGCTGCCTGGCAACGCCCGGCGAGGTGAAACTTCTGGCCATCAGCGGCATTGGGTTGCCCTGACTGTCATACAACGACCAAAGCGCGGTATCGGCCTTTTCACTCACGCATTCGATCCGACTTAATTTCTCACCCAGCAGATGGCTAAGTTCGGCACGCAGCTGTTCCATATGAGATTACCCCTATTAAGACTACTGCTTTTATAATGAGCGTCCTGAAGGGAGATGTCACCCGGAAGAGAACAATTAGGAAAAAGAAAGGGGAATTAGCGAGGGAGAGAACATCCCTCCGACAGGAGGGATGCAGGCGGGATTAGCGCAACTCGGCGCGAACGCGCTCAAGATCTTCCGGCGTATCAACGCCCGTTCCAGGCACTTCGCTGGCAACGGCAACGTGAATTTTTTCGCCGTACCAGAGCACGCGAAGCTGCTCCAGCATTTCGATATGCTCCAGCGGACTCGGCGCCCAGGTAACATATCGACGAATAAAACCGGCGCGATAGCCGTAGATCCCGATATGACGCAGGAAAGTATCACCGATCGTCTCTTTAGAGAGCGCAAAGCGATCGCGATCCCACGGGATCGTGGCGCGTGAGAAATAGAGCGCATAGCCTTCGGCATCCATGACCACCTTCACCGCATTGGGATTGAATGCCTCTTCAGCGTGGTGAATGGGCACCGCGAGCGTCGCCATACCGACCTGACGCTGAGCCAGGTTTTCTGCCACCTGACGGATAATCACCGCCGGGATCATCGGCTCGTCACCCTGCACGTTCACGATGACCGTATCATCACCGAAGCCACATTTTTCAACCACTTCCGCCAGACGCTCGGTGCCGGACTGGTGATCGGCGCGGGTCATGCATACCTCACCGCCTGCCGCCTCAACCGCACGGGCGACGTCAGGATGATCGGTAGCAACAATCACGCGATCGGCACCGGATTCACGCGCACGCTCAAGGACATGCACAATCATCGGCTTGCCGTTGATATCCACCAGCGGTTTACCCGGCAGACGCGTTGAGGCATAACGCGCAGGAATAATGACAACAAAACTCATGGTTTGCTCTCTTCTGCCACCAGGGAACGAGCTTCATTTTCCAGCAGTACCGGAATGCCGTCACGCAGCGGGAAAGCCAGGCTGTCCAGCTTGCAAATCAGCTCCTGTTTGTCCTGGCTGTAGTAGAGTTTGCCGTTGCATACCGGGCAGGCAATAATTTCAAGTAAACGGTGATCCATAGTTCCTCCGTATGGGTAATCGCTAAAGCTTAACACATTCCCTTTTCAGGGAGTGCCTGTTTCCCAGCCACTTCGACAGGATGTAAACAGTCCGTCGGGCACCCGGCCCAGCGTCACGTCGCAGGCACCCTGCCAGCGCGCGAATTCGCTAATGGCGAACGTTAACCCTTTTTCCAGGCTCGCCGTCACCCTGACACCCTCTTCCAGATAAAGCGCAATAATTTCAAGCGTGCCTGTCTTGCGGTGCATTTTGGCGTCCATACGCCCGACCAGTTGCCCCTTATGCAGCAGCGGGAGAACAAAGTAACCATACTGGCGCTTTGGCGCTGGGGTATAACATTCCAGCCGGTAGCTAAAATCGAACAGCTGCTCGGCGCGTTTTCTGTCCCAGACGACCGGGTCGAAAGGCGACAACACCGCACTGTGGGTTGCCTGAAGTTTCCCCTCCTGGGCCAGAGGCAGTAGCGGGAGGAGATCCGCATGCAGCCACATTTCGCCCAGCGTTTCCACCGTGACGGGGATGACGCGCTGTTCGCGTTGCCAGATATCCAGCAGCGGTTTCAGCGCGGGCTGACGAAGGCGATAATAATCAGCCAGCCATTGCGGGCGGAAAATTCCCAGGCTGCGGGCGCTGTTTTCGAGCATGATAGCCTCGGCCGCCTCCTGGGTAAGCAGGTCACGCTCGTCGTCCCAGTGCGGCATCACGCGATGCGTCAGGTCGTAGACGCGCTGAAAATTACGCCGCTCAATCACCATGACTTTGCCAGAGGTAAACAGCCCTTCGAGATGACGTTTATGCGGCTTCCACTCCCACCAGCCGCTGGTGCCTTTGCGCGGGTGTTCAAAATCGGCGGAGCGTACGGGACCGTTTTCCTGAATATGCGCGATAAGCTGCTCAATTTCGGCAGCATGTTCCAGCATCCACGCCTGACGGTATTTCCAGCCCATCTTTTGAGGGGCAAGCATACGGTGGCGAACCAGGGCAAAATCGCTGCGGGGCAGGAAGCAGGCTTCGTGCGCCCAGTACTCCATCAACTCCCCCTTGCTGAGTGCCTCATCCAGCCACTGCGAAGGATAATTTCCCAGTCGGCTAAACAGCACCAGGTAAGGGCTACGGGCCACAATGTTAATGGTGTCAATTTGAAGCAGCGACATGCGCTGGACGGTAGAGAGAATATCGGCAGGCTGCGCGCGGCGGCGGGGCTTTTTAAGCAGTCCCTGCGCGGCAAGATGTAAATGACGTGCGGCTGAAAGCGAGAGTTGCGGTAAAGACATGCGTTATCCTGTCAGTCAAAGCGCCACCAGAACCGCGTAAGCGTTTATTTCACCAACGCAATCAGTTCCTGGAGCAAGTGTTCCGGCTGCTCGCCGCTGAGTTCAGCGTCAACCGGCAGATACCACCAGTTATCTTTCGCAAAGGCACGGCATTTCACCGCATCTTTTTCGGTCATGATTAGCGACTGCCCGGGTACGGTCAGGGCGTCTACCTGCCCTTCCACCAGCGCCTGATGGTCGGCCAGTGGAACGCGTTTTTCCAGCCGGGCACCACAGTGTTCCAGCGTCGCGAAGAAGCGCGGCGGATGGCCAATCCCCGCCATCGCCACCGGTGAAGGCAGCTCAGCAACCGACCGGCGTTCACCCGTCACCAGGTTGACCGCCAGGCCCGGCTGCAGGTACATCGGGATTTCACCCGCTTTTGCCTCACCGCCGTTCACAATCACCGCATCAACGGACTTAAGACGCGAAGCGCGTTCGCGCATGGGCCCGGCCGGCAGCCACCAGCCGTTACCGAAGCGACGAATCCCGTCGATGACCACAATCTCTTTATCACGCGCCAGGGCGTAATGCTGCAGGCCATCGTCAGTGATAATGATTTGTACCGCATGTTCGGCAAGCAGTGCCTGAACGGCGTCGCTGCGCACCGGGGAGACCGCAACCGGCGCGCCGGTACGCTGGAAAATCAATACCGGCTCATCACCCGCTTCGGCAGTCGTGGTTTCCGCCGTCAGCAGCAGCGGATAACGCGCCGCTTTACCACCATATCCGCGCGATACCACCCCGGGGCGGATACCGCGTTTTTGCAATTGCTCCACCAGCCAGATCACTACCGGCGTTTTACCGTTGCCGCCCGCCGTAAGATTACCGACCACCACAACCGGAACCGGCGCGCGCCAGGCGCGCTTCAGCCCCAGACGGTAAAGCAGACGGATAATGCCGCTCACCAGGCCGTATAGCCAGGAGAGCGGCAAAAGCAGGAGCCACAGCGGAGATTCACCGGACCAGATGCGTGCAATCATTCGCCAAACTGCATCTTATGAAGCTGGGCGTAAACGCCGCGGTGTTCCAGCAAATCAGCATGGCTTCCGCGTTCAACAATGATACCGTCCTCAACCACGACGATTTCGTCAGCCTGCTCGATAGTCGACAGACGGTGCGCAATCACCAGCGAGGTACGGTTCTTTTGCAGCTCATCCAGGGCAGACTGAATAGCGCGTTCAGATTCCGTATCCAGCGCGGAGGTCGCTTCGTCCAGGATCAGAATCGGGCTATCGCGCAGCAGCGCACGCGCAATGGCGATACGCTGACGCTGACCGCCGGAGAGCAGTACACCGTTCTCACCGATTATCGTATCCAGACCGTTATCCATCTTGTTGATAAAGTCCATTGCGTAGGCCATACGCGCGGCATTCTCAATCTGCTCACGGCTGTATTCATCCGTGCGCGCATAAGCAATGTTGTTTGCCACAGTATCGTTGAACAGGTGCACGTTCTGGGAAACCAGCGCCACCTGGTTACGCAGCGACTGCAGGGTATATTCCCGCAGGTCATGACCGTCCAGGAGGATCTCACCTTCGTTAATATCGTAGAAACGGGTGATCAGGCTGGCAATCGTCGATTTACCCGAGCCGGAACGGCCCACCAGCGCCACGGTTTTACCCGCCGGAATGGACAGGTTGATATTACGCAGCGCCGGCGTTTCACGTCCAGGATAGGCGAAAGTGACATTGCGGAATTCAACATCGCCACGGGCGCGCTCAATCTCGCGAGTACCTTCATCTTTTTCCTGTTCGGAATCCAGAATGCTGAACAGCGTCTGACAGGCGGCCATCCCGCGCTGGAACTGGGCGTTCACGTTCGTCAGGGATTTCAGCGGACGCATCAGGGCGATCATTGAGGAGAAGACCACGGTGATAGTACCCGCCGTCAGCGTCTCCATCACGCTAGGGAAACTTGCCGCATAGAGGACGAATGCCAGCGCCAGTGACGCAATCAGCTGAATAATCGGGTCAGAGATGGAAGAGGCCGAGACCATTTTCATCCCCTGCAGACGCATTTTATTGCTGACTTTATCAAAGCGTTTGGTTTCGACGTCCTGACCGCCAAAAATCAGAACTTCTTTATGCCCTTTCAGCATCTGTTCCGCGCTGGTCGTCACCTGCCCCATCGTGTTCTGCATATTCTTACTGATATTGCGGAAGCGCTTTGAGACGACGCGGATAGCAATAGAAACTATCGGTGCCAGAACGATAAGGATGATCGACAGCTGCCAGCTGTAATAGAACATCATCGCGAACAGGCCGATGATTGACGCACCCTCACGCACAACGGTGATCAGCGCGCTTGAGGACGAGGAGGCAACCTGCTCTGAGTCGTAAGTAATACGGGACAGCAGCGTCCCGGTAGACTGCTTGTCAAAGAACGAGACCGGCATGCCCATCATGTGGCTGAACAGGCGACGGCGCATGGTCATCACCACTTTCCCTGATACCCAGGAAATACAGTAGCTGGAGATATAGCTGGTGATGCCGCGTAAGATCATCAGTCCGATAACCACCAGAGGCATCCATAGCAACACTGAGCGATCCGTTTTACCAAAACCGTCGTCCAGTAACGGTTTGAGAAGCGATAGCATAAAAGTATCGCTGGCTGCGTTGAGGATTAACGCTACTCCCGCCACGATCAGGCCTGTTTTAAAGGGCGCAATCATCGGCCAGAGTCGGCGGAAGGTTTGCCACGTGGAGAGATCTTTGTCGTTATGCATTCAAAAAACCAGCATTCGTTGAAATAGCCGCATATTCTACCCGTTATCGACGGGCTCGCCAAACCACTGATGATACCAAACGGGTAAAAATTGCTCTCGCAAGCGCCGGATTTGCCAGTGATGTTGCGAGAATGTCACCGATATTTGTCCAGAATGAGGGGTATCGTGCCAGATGTACCCCTCTTTTCGATAACGTCGGACAACTTTTGCCGACGGGAATCGCCATGCGTTATAGCGGGCCGTTGAATCCAGGGCGATCTGACCTTCCACCCGCTGCACCAGCGGCAATGAAGAAGAAGTATTGCTGCCATGATGGGGCACCTGTATAAGCGTAGACGTCAGATAACGCCAGTAATGGCTAAGCATAGCCTGTTCCGTTTGTGCTTCAATGTCCCCTGTTAGCAGAACGCTCTGCTCACCGTCGTCCACCTTGACCACGCAGGAATGGTTATTTCCCTGCGCCGGGTAATTTTCGGGGGGCCAGTGGACGGTGAAGGAGAGTCCCTGCCATTTCCATCTCTGCCCGCGAAAACAGGGGCGATGTCCCGCCTGGCGCAATGGGCTTCTTACCCACGCGTCAGGCCACGCTTTTTGCAACGATGCGAGTCCTCCCGCATGGTCGAGGTGCTCATGACTGAGAATAACGCCTTCAGGCCGCAGGTGATGCCAGCGAAGCCACGGGATAATCAACCGCTGCGCGCTATCCCCGCCCGGCCAGGCGAGCCCGGTATCATAGAGAATGGCTTTTCCCTGCCGTTCAATGACCATCGCCAGCCCCTGCCCCACATCCAGCATATGCAGCGTCCAGCTCTCGCTTTTTTCCGTTCGCCAGAGAGGAAATGTCAGTAAGACACTTCCTGCAAGACAAACGGCAGGAAGGGTTTTCCAGGCACGAAAGCGCCAGCCGATGATGATAAGCCAGGGCAGTAGCGTCATGTACTGCCAGCGTTGATCGACACTCTGCCAGCCGTCAGGCAGGCGCATGAGGAGCCAGAACAGCCCCGCAAGTGATTTATCGGCTGCGAACCAGACGACGCTTTCAGGTGCCGCCAGCGGCAGCAGATGAAGCAGCATACCGAGCAGGATCAGCGGCACGGAGACAAACGTCACCAGGGGAACGGCAAAGAGATTCGCGACCAGAGAAGAAATGCTGAAGCCATGGAAAATCAGGACCTGTAGCGGCATCAGCAGCATCAACATACCCACCTGCAGATAGATCAGGTTCAGCAGCGGCCGTAGACGTCGTGCCCTGCGCCAGCCAGGAAGAGGTAGCCACTGAAACCAGAAAATCAGCGCGGCGACGGCAAATGCAGACAAGAGCAGACTCTGCGAGAGTATGGCTAAGGGATCGCTTATCAGGATTGCCGCGATACAGCAAACCCACACCTGCCAGGGAGACCATTGTCGGGCAGCGATCCGCAACATTGCAAGCACAGCAAGCGCGATGACCGTTCGTAGCGCAGGCGGTTGAAGACCGGTAAGCCAGGCGTAGAAAGCGGCAAAGCATAACCCGGCCAGAAGAGGCATTTGCCAGTGGATCCGGTGGCTGGGTAATAAAAACTGGAGCCCACGTGCGAGTAACCAGGCGAGGGATGCCGCCAGCGCGATATGCAGTCCCGAAATCGCCATCAGATGCAGCGTCCCGGTTTCACGCATCAGGTCTTGTATTTCCCGAGGCACATCCAGACGTTCACCCATTCCCAGTCCGAGGATAACTGCCCCCCATCGGTAAGCAGAAAGGCGGTTTTGCAGTGACATGAGATATTGCGCTCGCAGGCTGCAGCGTCCATCAACGAGTTCCGCACGGGTGAAACGCCCGCTCAGCGTTTGATGGCGGGCAAAAGCGCTGCGCTGAGAATCATAACCGCCGTCGTTCAGCTCGCCGTGCGCAGGCCTGAGCCTGAGCGTCATGGTCCAGCGCTGACCGGCACACGCTTTCTGTGGCAGATAATTGCCATACAGCGTTATGCCGGTAGAGGCCCACCAGCGCTTGCCATCAACGCTAAGAATGTTTCCCTGATGCTGCGTTGCGCCATCTGTGGCGGCGATCGCTACCTCAGCCTGCACGGCCCCCGTGGTTAAATGCTGCATCGGCCAGACGCTCTCCTTCGCAGCCAGAATACCCCACACGCAACATAACAGCGTGATACCCGCATACTTCAGTCGTACGTTTCGCCGTGCGGCCAGCACGATCCCGCCAACAATCATTATCCACACGGTATGACGTGATGGCAGTTGAGGTAACCAGAGTAACGGGGCTATTGCCAGAATGACGCAGATGCTAAGCGCGGGAATTCCCATTGCTACCTCCCTGTTTCAGAGGGGCAGTATCTAATCAGGCAGAGCGAATTGTCAGATGGGAAAAGTACGTTTTACAGCGCGCGCTGTGCTGTTTTTATCGGTTTGCAGAAAACGAAACGGAAAAATGCGGGGCACCTTCAGAAGGAAAGCGACAGAGACAAAAAAAGCACCCGCAGGTGCTTTCTTTCGAACCCAGTTTAACCGTCTGGCTAAACTCAGTTGCCGTAAATATTGGCGCGATCGCGCAGTTCTTTACCCGGCTTAAAGTGTGGAACGTATTTACCTTCCAGCTCGACTTTATCGCCAGTTTTCGGGTTACGCCCGGTACGTGGAGCACGATAGTGCAGAGAAAAACTACCGAAACCGCGGATTTCAATGCGCTCGCCCTGGGCAAGAGTGGAGGCCATATGCTCCAGCATCTCTTTTACGGCATCTTCCACTGCCTTGGCAGGGATATGCGGTTGCTGACTGGCAAGTCTTTCAATCAATTCTGACTTGGTCATGATTCCTCCGGTTCCTTTCAAACCAATTAGCTGAACAGCTCATTAAACAAGGGCGGCCGTAGCCGCCCTTTGTTATTGATTACAGGACGAATCCTGCAATCTGTCAAGTTTGCTCCTCATCCTTCACGCTGTAAATGCGTTACAGCGCAAATGATGCTGAGAACCTGATATTACTCGCCTTTAGCTGCTTTGAAAGCTTCAGCCATTGCGTTGTTAGAGAAGTTTGCATCTTCTTGTTTGTTAACAGTTGCGATTGCATCTTTCTCATCAGCTTCGTCTTTAGCACGAACAGACAGGCTGATTGCACGGTTCTTACGGTCAACGCCGGTGAACTTAGCTTCAACGTCGTCGCCTACGTTCAGAACCAGAGTGGCATCTTCAACGCGGTCACGTGAAGCTTCAGAAGCGCGCAGGTAACCTTCAACGCCGTCAGCCAGTTCTACGGTTGCGCCTTTAGCGTCAACTGCAGTCACTTTACCGTTTACGATTGCGCCTTTCTTGTTCAGTGCAACCCAGTTGTTGAACGGATCTTCTGCGAGCTGTTTAACGCCCAGGGAGATACGCTCACGCTCTGCGTCAACCTGCAGAACAACTGCAGCGATTTCGTCGCCTTTTTTGTATTCACGAACTGCTTCTTCGCCTGCAACGTTCCAGGAGATGTCAGACAGGTGAACCAGGCCATCGATGCCGCCGTCCAGGCCGATGAAGATACCGAAGTCAGTGATAGACTTGATTTTACCTTCAACACGGTCACCCTTGTTGTGGGTTTCCGCGAACTGCTGCCATGGGTTGTTTTTGCACTGTTTCAGGCCCAGGGAGATACGACGACGTTCTTCGTCGATATCCAGAACCATCACTTCCACTACATCACCAACGTTAACAACTTTGGATGGGTGGATGTTTTTGTTGGTCCAGTCCATTTCGGAAACGTGCACCAGGCCTTCAACGCCTTCTTCGATTTCAACGAAGCAGCCGTAGTCAGTCAGGTTGGTTACGCGACCAGTCAGTTTAGTACCTTCTGGGTAACGCTTAGCGATAGCTACCCATGGATCTTCGCCCAGCTGTTTCAGGCCGAGGGATACACGAGTACGCTCGCGGTCGAACTTCAGCACTTTAACAGTGATTTCGTCGCCCACGTTCACGATTTCGCTTGGGTGCTTAACGCGTTTCCACGCCATGTCGGTGATGTGCAGCAGGCCATCAACGCCGCCCAGGTCAACGAATGCGCCGTAGTCAGTGAGGTTCTTAACGATACCTTTGACTTCCATGCCTTCCTGCAGGTTTTCCAGCAGCTGATCGCGTTCTGCGCTGTTTTCGGATTCGATAACGGCACGACGGGAAACAACAACGTTGTTACGCTTCTGGTCCAGCTTGATTACTTTGAATTCAAGCTCTTTGCCTTCCAGGTGCAGAGTGTCACGAACTGGACGAACGTCTACCAGAGAACCTGGCAGGAACGCACGAATACCATTCAGCTCAACAGTGAAGCCACCTTTAACTTTGCCGTTGATAACACCGACCACAGTTTCAGCTTCTTCGTAAGCTTTTTCCAGCGTGATCCATGCTTCGTGACGTTTAGCTTTCTCACGAGAAAGCAGGGTTTCACCGAAGCCGTCTTCTACTGCGTCCAGAGCAACGTCAACTTCGTCACCTACCTGGATTTCCAGCTCGCCCTGGGCGTTTTTGAACTGCTCTGCCGGAATGGCGGACTCAGATTTCAGACCGGCGTCAACCAGTACTACGTCTTTGTCGATAGCAACAACAACACCGCGAACGATGGAACCCGGGCGGGTTTCGATTTCTTTTAAGGATTCTTCAAACAGTTGAGCAAAAGATTCAGTCATGTTTAATCTTCAGGTTAATATTAACGTCCACCTGGCTCCGTGCCGGATGGGGTTGTTTCACATACCCGCCGTCAATCCATTGCAGCGGGGGTACTACTAAATCGGTCGCGATTACGCGAGTGCCAGTTTTTGGCGCGCATATTGTAGCGCTTTTTCAATCACTTGCTCAATAGTTAAACTGGTTGAATCCAGAACTAATGCATCTTCTGCAGGAACAAGTGGGGCGACGGCGCGGTTACGATCGCGGTCATCGCGCTCTTTTATCTCGGATAAAAGGCGATCAAAGTTAACACTAAACCCCTTTTCCTGCAACTGAAGCATGCGGCGTTGAGCACGTTCTTCCGAAGAGGCGTCAAGAAAAATTTTCACTGGCGCATCAGGGAATACCACCGTTCCCATATCGCGTCCGTCAGCGATCAGCCCCGGGGCTTCACGGAACGCGCGCTGACGACGTAACAGCGCCTCGCGAACGCGCGGGAACGCCGCGACCTGAGAGGCCGCATTAGCCACTTCCTGCGTACGGATTTCGCCGCTCACGTCTTCCCCTTCAAGGATGACTTCCAGGTTGCCATCGGTCGATACGAAACGCACATCCAGATGCGCAGCCAGCGGAACCAGCGCTTCTTCAGACGCGACATCCACATGGTGATGCAGCGCGGCCAGCGCCAGCACGCGATAGATTGCTCCCGAATCTAAAAGATGCCATTGCAATGCTTCCGCCATCGCTTTGCACAGAGTACCTTTCCCTGCGCCACTCGGCCCATCAATGGTGATTACCGGGGCAACTGCCGTCATCTTTTTCTCCTTAAATAAGGCATACCGTTTACATGAACGCCGCGCATTATACGCGCCAACGTGCGCAACTGTTACCTTTGCGTGCAAATTACGGAATGATTGAAGCAGAGTGTAGAAGAAATGAGCGGAGATGTTCGTAATGAAGCGTAAGCAAATGCCGCATCGGGCGATGCGGCAATACGTTATCAGGCCAGCGTGCTAATGCGTGCCAGCTGTTCGAAGTAGTCCGGGAACGTTTTCGCCGTACATTTCGGGTCAAGAATGGTGACTGGCGTGTCTGACAGCGCCACCAGCGAGAAGCACATCGCCATACGGTGATCGTTATAGGTGCCGATTTCCGCAAACTGCAGTTTTGCCGGAGGGGTCACGCGAATGTAGTCTTCGCCCTCTTCCACCTCGGCACCGACTTTTCGCAGCTCGGTCGCCATCGCGAACAGGCGGTCCGTCTCTTTTACGCGCCAGTTGTAGATGTTACGCAGCGTGGTAGTGCCTTTGGCAAACAGCGCCGCCGTGGCAATGGTCATCGCCGCATCCGGGATATGGTTCATGTCCATGTCGATGGCGTTCAGCTCGCCGTGAGTACAGGAGATGAAGTCATCGCCCCAGGTGACAATGGCGCCCATTTTTTCCAGCACGTCCGCAAAACGGATGTCGCCCTGCACGCTGTT
Organism: Enterobacter sp. DNB-S2; assembly: GCF_019443845.1. Classification (NCBI taxonomy): domain Bacteria; kingdom Pseudomonadati; phylum Pseudomonadota; class Gammaproteobacteria; order Enterobacterales; family Enterobacteriaceae; genus Enterobacter; species Enterobacter sp. DNB-S2. The sequence continues at coordinate 2,235,690 of NZ_CP050520.1, read as the reverse complement.
ACGGCCAATACCGGTCACTTTTACCGTGCCGCCTTTAATCGCACCCGCGGCCAGGAAGTAGGACGCGGATGACGCATCCCCTTCAACGAGATAGTTACCCGGAGACTGGTACTGCTGCGCCCCGCGCACCACGAAGCGCTGATAAGACTGGTTTTCCACCTCAACGCCGAAGGTTTTCATCAGGTGCAGGGTTATATCAATGTACGGTTTGGAGACCAGCTCACCTTTAATGGTGATAACCGTATCCTGCGGTGCCAGCGGCGCGGTCATCAGCAGGGCCGTCAGGAACTGGCTGGAGACGCTGCCGTCCACCTCGACGTGACCGCCGGTAAAACCGCCGCGCAGACGCAGTGGCGGATAGTTTTCCTGCTCCAGATACTCAACCTGCGCGCCGCCCTGACGCAGAGCATCCACCAGGTGACCAATCGGACGCTCTTTCATGCGCGGCTCGCCGGTCAGCACAATGTTATTGCTACCCAGGCACAGGGCCGCCGCCAGCGGGCGCATCGCGGTACCGGCGTTGCCCAGAAACAGCTCAAGCTCTTCGCCCGATCGCAGCGCGCCGCCGTTGCCGGTCACTTCGCAGCGGGTACGATCGTCGGAGAGAGTGTAATGAACGCCCAACGCTTTCAGCGCATTGAGCATATGGCGCACGTCATCGCTGTCCAGCAGGTTTGTGAGGACGGTGGTGCCGTTTGCCAGAGCTGCCAGCAGCAGAGCGCGGTTCGAGACACTTTTTGAACCAGGCAGATTAATGGTGCCATCTACCCGCGCGATAGGTTGTAACGTCAGGGATTCCATGAAAACTAAACTCTCAACTCAACATAATAAAAACCCCGCAGGGACGCTGCGGGGGTGAAAAACAGCAAATTAACCGTGACGACGTTCGAAGTCGATCATGAAATCCGTCAGGGCTTTAACGCCTTCCAGCGGCATCGCGTTATAGATGGAGGCACGCATGCCGCCAACGACACGGTGACCTTTAAGCGCATGCAGACCTGCCGCGAAGGACTCTTCCAGGAACACTTTGTCCAGGCTGCTGTCCGCCAGCTGGAACGGCACGTTCATACGGGAACGGTTCGCTTTCGCCACATCGTTGCGGTAGAAATCGCTCTTGTCGATCACGCCATACAGCAGTTCAGCTTTCTGCTGATTCACCTTGTCCATCTGCGCCACGCCGCCGTTTTGCTTCAGCCATTTGAAGACCAGGCCGGAGAGATACCAGGCAAACGTTGGTGGGGTGTTGAACATCGAATCGTTATCGTTCAGCACGGTGTAATCGAGAATCGACGGACAGGATTTATGTGCTTTACCCAGCAGGTCTTCACGCACAACGACGATAGTCAAACCGGCCGGGCCGATATTTTTCTGCGCGCCCGCATAGATAACGCCGTAGCGGCTGACATCAATTGGCGCAGACAGAATGGTGGAGGAGAAGTCGGCGGCAACCACGACATCGCTACCGAAGTTTGGCGTCTCGTCAATGGCAATCCCGTCAATGGTTTCGTTCGGGCAGTAGTGCAGATACGCTGCGTTATCGGAAAGCTGCCACTCGCTCATTGGCTTCACGGCGCGCAGACCGTCAACGGTCACTTTGGCGTCGATAACATTCGGCGTGCAGTATTTATGCGCTTCTTTAACGGCGCTTGCCGCCCAGTAACCCGCGTCAACGTAGTCAGCCGTCGTTTTGTCACCGAGGATATTCAGCGGAACGCCTGCAAACTGGCCGCGTCCACCGCCGTGACAGAACAATACTTTGTAGTTCGAGGGAATATTCAGCAGATCGCGAAAATCCTTTTCTGCCTCTTCCGCCACCTGAATAAACTCTTTACCACGGTGGCTGATTTCCATCACCGACGTACCGAGACCGTTCCAGTCACAGAGTTCCTGTTGAGCCTGTTTAAGCACGTCTGCCGGTAACATTGCCGGACCTGAACTGAAATTAAAGACTTGAGCCATTTCCCCTCACCACGCTAAAAGCCATAAGTTATAACTGTGGATATCGGTTTTATCATTCAGTGACACGCGCCGCAATGTCTAAAACTTATGACCCGCGAAATGTGCCCCGCGTCACACAAAACAATCTGCCGCCTCGCCAGGACAAAACCGACAAAATGGCTGTCAGGTGATGCGTTTGGCCCGGCTAACCTTCGTCCATTCCGGATTTGCACAGCGGGGGCATAATTGACGATCCCCCGGCTGCATCGCGACTACATGGCTACATCTTACGCAAGCATACTCGCCTGACTCAGGTGCGGTTCTGAAACGCTCGATCAGCATATCCGGCAGGATACACAGTCCCGGCTTCACCTCGTCGTCAGAATAGTAATAGACGCTGATCTGCCCGTTGGTTTCCATGATCGCCAGACGCACCTGCCCGAGCTGTTCAACGCTGTTCAGGCGAAGCTCCATAAAGAACTCAAACTCGGTCATATTGGCGCTTTGTACATTTTCCCAGGCCAGCTGTCCGTCCTCGACGATAACGACCGGCTTCCCTTCAAGCAGATCTTCCAGCTTTTCGCTTTTCGCTTTTCGACATCAGCCACATGACAAGGCGATAAAGTAGCGCCAGTGAGACAAAAACGATAAACACCGGCACCATCGGCACGTCGTCATAAAAGGCGACGTCACCCGCCGCCGAGCCCAGCGTCAGGATGATCAACACCTCAAAGAGCGACATCTGCCGCACGCCGCGGCGGCCGGTGATTTTAAGAAACAGGAAGACGAGGACGAAGGTATACAGGCTGCGCAGCGCCACTTCGCCCAGAAATTCGGGAGGAACTTTATCAAACGCCATCCGCTGGAGATCAAATGCTTTCATTTTTCTATGCCTTAACAGTCAGTTACTGCCACTAAGCATAGCCCAGCCTTTTATTTTCGCCGAAGATAGCACCCGTCACGCAAAACCCGTATCATTGCGCGCTTTACGTACGATAAAAGTGAACGCCATGACTCAAACGTTTATCCCCGGCAAAGACGCCGCTCTGGAAGACTCCATCGCTCGCTTCCAGCAGAAACTGACCGACCTGGGTTTTAACATCGAAGAAGCCTCCTGGCTCAATCCGGTGCCTCATGTCTGGTCCGTGCATATTCGCGATAAAGACTGTGCCCTGTGCTTTACCAACGGTAAAGGCGCGACAAAAAAAGCGGCACTGGCCTCTGCGCTGGGTGAGTATTTTGAGCGTCTGTCCACCAACTATTTCTTTGCTGACTTCTGGCTGGGCGAAACCATCGCTAACGGCCCGTTCGTTCACTATCCAAATGAAAAATGGTTCCCGCTGACCGAAGATGACGAGCTGCCGGAAGGTATTCTCGACGCGCGCCTGCGTGCTTTCTACGATCCAGACAGCGAACTGACCGCCAGCATGCTGATCGATCTGCAGTCTGGCAATGAAGACCGTGGGATCTGCGCCCTGCCGTTCACCCGTCAGTCTGACGAGCAGACCGTGTATATTCCGATGAACATCGTCGGCAACCTGTATGTGTCCAACGGTATGTCCGCCGGTAACACCCGCAATGAAGCGCGCGTGCAGGGTCTGTCTGAAGTCTTTGAACGCCACATTAAAAACCGCATCATCGCTGAATCCATCAGCCTGCCTGAAATTCCGGCAGACGTGCTGGCGCGCTACCCGGGCGTAGTGGAGTCCATCGCTAAGCTGGAAGCCGAAGGTTTCCCAATCTTTGCCTATGACGGCTCGCTGGGCGGCAAGTATCCGGTTATCTGCGTGGTGCTGTTTAACCCGGCCAACGGCACCTGCTTCGCCTCATTCGGTGCGCACCCTGACTTCGGCGTGGCGCTGGAGCGTACCGTTACCGAGCTGCTGCAGGGCCGTAGCCTGAAAGATCTCGACGTCTTCACCCCGCCAACGTTTGACGATGAAGAAGTGGCCGAGCATACCAACCTTGAAACCCACTTCATCGACTCCAGCGGTTTAATTTCCTGGGATATGTTCAAGCAGGACGCCGACTATCCGTTCGTGGACTGGAGCTTTGCCGGGACCACGGAAGAAGAGTTCGCCACGCTGATGGCGATCTTCAACGCGGAAGATCGGGAAGTTTATATTGCCGACTACGAACATCTTGGCGTCTACGCGTGCCGCATTATCGTTCCGGGCATGTCCGATATCTACCCGGCTGAAGATCTGTGGCTGGCGAATAACAGCATGGGCGCGCACCTGCGCGAAACGCTGCTGGCTCTGCCGGGCAGCGAGTGGGAGAAAGAAGATTATCTGAACCTGATCGCCCAGCTGGACGAAGAAGGCCATGATGACTTTACCCGCGTACGCGAACTGCTGGGCCTGGCGACCGGTAAAGACAACGGCTGGTATACCCTGCGCATCGGTGAGCTGAAAGCGATGCTGGCCCTGGCGGGTGGCGATTTGGATCAGGCCCTGGCCTGGACCGAGTGGACCATGGAATTCAACCAGTCTGTCTTCTCTGCCGAGCGCACCAATTATTACCGCTGCCTGCAAACCCTGTTGCTGCTGGCCCAGGAAGAGGATCGCGAGCCGCTGCAATACCTGAACGCTTTCGTGCGTATGTACGGTGCTGAAGCCGTAGAAGCAGCCAGCGCAGCCCTGAGCGGCGAAGAGCCGTTCTATGGCCTGCAGGCTGTTGATAGCGATCTGAAAGCCTTCCCGGCGCATCAGTCGCTGCTGAAGGCCTACGAAAAACTGCAGAAAGCAAAAGCCGCTTACTGGTCAAAATAAGCGCACATAACATTACCAGCTGTAGGCGTATTCAATCGTCTGGGCTATATTACGGGGCAATTTCATTGCCCCGTTTTTTATTTTCTTCGGCAATGACTGTTGATTGTAATAATAAAGTTAAACATGGGTAAATATAATAATATTTACCTGGGCTTTACTGTTACTTTTTATGGTAAATACTCCATATTAATTAACTGCGTCAGAGGTGGCTGAACGAAAAAATTCAACTCTTTTCATAACTTTTAAAATTTATTTTTATACGGATAATCAAATACTTACTCCGCATTTGCTGTAAAACCATACACACTGCGGGCCTATAAGCCAGGCGAGATATGATCTATATCAATTTCTCTTCTATAATGCTTTGTTAGTATCTCGTCGCCGACTTAATAAAGAGAGAGTTAGTGTGAAAGCTGACAACCCTTTTGATCTTTTACTCCCTGCTGCGATGGCCAAAGTTGCCGAAGAAGCGGGTGTCTATAAAGCAACGAAACACCCGATGAAGACGTTCTATCTGGCGATCACGGCTGGTGTGTTCATCTCTATCGCTTTCGTCTTCTACATCACCGCCACCACCGGTACTGCCGGAATGCCTTTCGGCATGGCCAAACTGATTGGCGGCATTTGCTTCTCACTGGGTCTGATTCTCTGCGTCATCTGCGGCGCCGACCTCTTCACCTCAACGGTGCTGATTGTCGTGGCAAAGGCCAGCGGAAGAATTACCTGGGGTCAGCTGGCACGCAACTGGCTTAACGTCTACGTGGGTAACCTGGTTGGCTGTCTGCTCTTTGTTTTGTTGATGTGGCTTTCTGGCGAGTACATGACCGCCAACGGTGGCTGGGGCCTTAACGTCCTGCAAACCGCCGACCACAAAATGCACCACACATTTATCGAAGCCGTTGCTCTCGGCATCCTCGCTAACCTGATGGTCTGCCTGGCTGTATGGATGAGCTACTCGGGTCGTAGCCTGATGGACAAAGCCTTAATTATGGTTCTGCCGGTTGCGATGTTTGTTGCCAGCGGCTTTGAGCACAGTATCGCGAATATGTTCATGATCCCAATGGGCATTGTCATCCGCGACTTTGCAAGCCCGGAGTTCTGGACCGCAGTTGGTTCATCCCCGGAAAGTTTCTCTCACCTGACTATTATGAATTTCATTACTGATAACCTGATCCCTGTCACTATCGGGAACATTATCGGTGGGGGTCTGTTAGTTGGGTTGACATACTGGGTCATTTACCTGCGTGGCGACGATCATCATTGATGGTTTTCTCAGGCAGTAAATAAAAAATCCACTTAAGAAGGTAGGTGTTACATGTCCGAGCTTAATGAAAAGTTAGCCACAGCCTGGGAAGGTTTTGCGAAAGGTGACTGGCAGAATGAAGTAAACGTACGTGACTTCATTCAGAAAAACTATACCCCGTATGAAGGTGACGAATCCTTCCTGGCTGGCGCAACTGACGCGACCACCAAGCTGTGGGACAGCGTAATGGAAGGCGTTAAACTGGAAAACCGCACTCACGCGCCAGTTGATTTTGACACCTCCGTTGCTTCCACCATCACTTCTCACGATGCTGGCTACATCAACAAAGCCCTTGAGAAAATCGTTGGTCTGCAGACTGAAGCACCACTGAAACGCGCAATCATCCCGTTCGGTGGTATCAAAATGGTTGAAGGTTCCTGCAAAGCGTATAACCGCGAGCTGGACCCAATGCTGAAAAAAATCTTCACCGAATACCGCAAAACCCACAACCAGGGCGTATTCGATGTTTACACCAAAGACATTCTGAACTGCCGTAAATCTGGCGTTCTGACTGGTCTGCCAGATGCGTATGGCCGTGGCCGTATCATCGGTGACTACCGTCGCGTTGCGCTGTACGGTATCGACTTCCTGATGAAAGACAAGTACGCGCAGTTTGTTTCCCTGCAGTCCGATCTGGAAAACGGCGTAAACCTGGAAGCGACTATCCGTCTGCGTGAAGAAATCGCTGAACAGCACCGCGCGCTGGGTCAGATCAAAGAGATGGCAGCAAAATATGGCTGCGATATCTCTGGTCCGGCTACCAACGCTCAGGAAGCTATCCAGTGGACCTACTTCGGCTACCTGGCCGCTGTTAAGTCTCAGAACGGTGCAGCAATGTCCTTTGGTCGCGTATCCACCTTCCTGGATGCGTACATCGAACGCGACATCAAAGCAGGCAAAATCACCGAGCAAGACGCTCAGGAAATGATTGACCACCTGGTCATGAAACTGCGTATGGTTCGCTTCCTGCGTACTCCTGAATACGATGAGCTGTTCTCTGGTGACCCAATCTGGGCAACAGAATCAATCGGTGGTATGGGCGTTGACGGCCGTACTCTGGTAACCAAAAACAGCTTCCGCTTCCTGAACACCCTTTACACCATGGGTCCTTCTCCGGAGCCGAACATCACCGTTCTGTGGTCTGAAAAACTGCCTCTGAACTTCAAGAAATTCGCTGCTAAAGTGTCCATCGATACCTCTTCTCTGCAGTACGAGAACGATGACCTGATGCGTCCGGACTTCAACAACGACGATTACGCTATCGCTTGCTGCGTAAGCCCAATGGTTGTTGGTAAACAAATGCAGTTCTTCGGTGCGCGTGCAAACCTGGCGAAAACCATGCTGTACGCAATCAACGGCGGCGTTGATGAAAAACTGAAAATGCAGGTTGGTCCTAAGTCTGAGCCGATCAAAGGCGACGTTCTGAACTTCGACGAAGTGATGGAACGTATGGATCACTTCATGGACTGGCTGGCTAAACAGTATGTCACTGCGCTGAACGTAATCCACTACATGCACGACAAGTACAGCTACGAAGCCTCTCTGATGGCGCTGCACGACCGTGACGTTATCCGCACCATGGCGTGTGGTATCGCTGGTCTGTCCGTTGCTGCTGACTCCCTGTCTGCAATCAAATATGCGAAAGTTAAACCAATTCGTGACGAAGACGGCCTGGCTGTAGACTTCGAAATCGAAGGTGAATATCCGCAGTTTGGTAACAACGACTCTCGCGTTGATGACATGGCGGTTGACCTGGTAGAACGTTTCATGAAGAAAATTCAGAAACTGACTACTTACCGTAACGCTATCCCGACTCAGTCTGTTCTGACCATCACCTCTAACGTTGTGTATGGTAAGAAAACCGGTAACACCCCAGACGGTCGTCGTGCTGGAGCGCCATTCGGCCCAGGTGCTAACCCAATGCACGGTCGTGACCAGAAAGGTGCGGTTGCCTCTCTGACCTCCGTTGCTAAACTGCCGTTTGCTTACGCGAAAGATGGTATCTCTTATACCTTCTCTATCGTGCCAAACGCGCTGGGTAAAGACGACGAAGTGCGTAAAACTAACCTCGCGGGTCTGATGGATGGTTACTTCCACCACGAAGCGTCCATCGAAGGTGGTCAGCACCTGAACGTGAACGTCATGAACCGTGAAATGCTGCTCGACGCGATGGAACACCCTGAGAAATATCCTCAGCTGACCATCCGCGTATCTGGCTACGCAGTACGTTTTAACTCCCTGACTAAAGAACAGCAGCAGGACGTTATCACCCGTACTTTCACTCAGTCCATGTAACTGGAATTGACTGAAATCACGCGTTAAAAAGCGTACAATAAAGGCTCCACGTCAGTGGGGCCTTTTTAGCACCCTCTCCACCTCAGTCTCTTTTGTCCGCTATCTATACTCTATGGATATCAGCCAAAACAGACTTCAACACAGCCGGCTTTGAGCTGTGCATACTCAGGCCCCGGACGGGCCGATGCTGGAGATATCACCGCAATGTCAATTATTGGTCGCATTCACTCCTTTGAATCCTGTGGCACCGTCGATGGCCCGGGTATCCGTTTCATCACCTTTTTCCAGGGCTGCCTGATGCGCTGCCTGTACTGCCATAACCGTGACACCTGGGATACGCACGGCGGTAAAGAAGTGACCGTTGAAGACTTGATGAAAGAGGTGGTGACCTACCGCCACTTTATGAACGCGTCCGGCGGCGGCGTCACCGCATCCGGCGGTGAAGCCATTCTGCAGGCCGAATTTGTCCGCGACTGGTTCCGCGCCTGCCATAAAGAAGGCATTCATACCTGCCTCGACACCAACGGCTTTGTGCGCCGCTACGATCCGGTTATCGACGAGCTGCTTGAAGTGACCGATCTGGTGATGCTCGATCTTAAACAGATGAACGATGAGATCCACCAGAACCTCGTTGGCGTCTCAAACCACCGCACGCTGGAATTCGCCAAATACATTGCCGATAAAGGCATCAAAACCTGGATCCGCTACGTGGTGGTTCCCGGCTGGTCAGATGACGACGACTCCGCGCACCGCCTGGGGGAATTTACCCGCGACATGGGCAACGTCGAAAAAATCGAGCTTCTCCCCTATCACGAGCTGGGTAAACATAAATGGGTGGCGATGGGCGAAGAGTACAAACTTGATGGCGTGAAGCCGCCAAAAAAAGAGACGATGGAACGCGTCAAAGGTATTCTTGAACAGTACGGCCACAAGGTGATGTATTAAAGAAAAGCCCGGTGAAAACCGGGCTTTTTTATATTCTATTTAAAGACGCCGTTAATAACGGACGTCACAATGGCTGTACTCAGCGCAATTAAGACCAGGTCGTCTCCGACCACGCGCCATTCATAGCCAGGGTAGGAAGGAAGCTGACCCAGCATTGAGGCCGGCACGGTTTTCTTCGCAATGCCCGGAGGCAACGGTTTACCGCGCGCCAGGTTTTTCGCGATACCCGGAGGCAGAGAGTCATAGCCCGTTAAGCCATAATTCAGCGCCAGATGGCGGGCATGATCGAAGCTCACGCGAGCGTCGACATCGTTACCGACATCTTTACTGCTTTTAAAACTTTTATCCGATTTTCCAGGGTTATCCTGACCGTTATTTTGCTTATTGCCATGGTTACCAGAATTCCCGTTACCATGATTACCGCCATTACCTTGCCCGCCACCGTTTCCGTGACCACCGCCATTCCCGTTTCCAGGATTAGCCATGACCGGAGCCGTTGCAAACGTTAAAGACAACACTACGGCAAGTGCGGTAGTGGAAAAACGACGAATAGACATGATTGCTGCCTTATAGTGGTAGGACTCACATGAATTATCGCCTGGCGCAATAAACAAACAATAAGTAAAACTCTTAGTTGTGACAGGGACAAAAAAGCCTGTCATCGACAGGCTTTTATTTAATCAGGCATGTGCCACAGGCGTTGGATGCTCGCCTGCTTTGCGCAGCAGCATCAAGAGATAAATAAACGACACGCTGGCGATCATGATAAACAATAAATTATCGGAATAATTCTGCATCAGCATCGCGGTAAACGTCGGCCCTAATAAACTGCCGATGGTATAGCTCAGTAACAGCGCCTGGTTCATTGCCACCAGCTGGTGATGTTCAACTTTCTCACAGGCCCAGGCCATCGCGACCGGATAGAGCGTAAAGCCGGCCGCCCCGAGAATAAACAGCGCAGGCGCCATCGCGGCGTTGCTGAGCATGGCAAGGCATCCCATGATGACCACAAAGACCTGCACGCGCAGCACCAGCAGACGACCGAAGCGGTCCGCCAGACGGCCAATCGGCCACTGCCCGACGATCCCCGCACTCACCATCACCGCCATCCAGAAGCCAATTCCAGAATCGCTGACGCCCTGATGATTCAGATAGAGCGGCATCAGGCCGTAGAGCGAGCCCAGTACAATCCCCGAGATAATGCAGCCGTTAACGCCCAGGCGCGCCTGACGGAGTCTGAGCATCGGCCAGACGTGGGTCGCTTCCTGATGCTCGCTGTTCTGGTTCACAATGCGCGTGAAGAGCAGCGGCAGGATCGCGGCGAGCACCATGCCCGTTACCCACGGCAGAACGCTCATCAGATCGGTTGGCAGCTTGCTGACCATCAGTTGCCCCAGCACGGTGCCGACGTAGTAAACCATCATATAGGCCGCCAGCAGGCGTCCACGGTTGCGCGAAGTGCCGCTGCACATCAGCGCGCTTTCAACCACCACCCAAATCATCGCGCAGCCTACGCCTGCGATAAAGCGCCATGCCATCCAGCTCCAGAAGCCGACCATCAGGCCCAGCCCGGCACACCCGGCGGCGAAAATCAGCGAAGCCAGATAATAGCTGCGATTAAAGCCAAAGCGCTTAATCAGGCTCCCGGTCATTAGCGTACCCAGCAGGTTCCCGGTAAAAAAGGACGAGCTGACCATACCCACCTGCCAGGTCGGTAAGTTTTCATGGGCGAGCCATAGCGGGACGAGCGTATTTAACACTGCGATCGCCAGGGTCAACAGAAGCAGGCCACAAAGCAACAGAAGCACTGGCCGGGTATAGGTGGTCATGGATTAAAAACCGTGAGGAAGTTCAGATTTCGTGCGCATCATGCCACTGGCAAAACCAAAGTCAATCCACTGATTTAGCCGCCTCGCACAATATGTTCCCTGTCGATTTAAAAAACTTATCCTGCTAATGCCACGCCTGCTATAGATATTAATTATGTGTCTGTTTTTATTTATTAATGAGCGAAATTAAAACAAAACGACAGTCGAAAAATTTCATGATCGAAAAAAGAAAAGCCGGGCACTCAGACCCGGCTTGATATAACTCAATGCAACGTTAGCTGGCGATAGCCATACCTACGGTCATATGCAACCCGTAGAACACACCGCGGCCAATCAGTTCACCCGCCAGGACCAGCACAAAGGCCAGTGACAGCAGCGGCAGCGCAGGCTGATAACCTTTGAGCTGAGGAGCAATCCAGAATACCAACGCAGCGACCAGCAGAACGATGCGCCAGGCCATCAGAGAACCGTAGTCCGGCACCAGGGCAGAAGCCTGCTGGATAGAGCTGTGAATGGTTGCCAGTTCTGCCCCCTGCATCAGAGCGACCATCGCACTCACCACCAGCGCCAGCAGCGAAACAGCCGGCAGCAAACGCATTGCCCACCCGTCTACGCCCGCCACGCGCAGCAGCAGGTAGCCCAGCAGCGGCCCGCCGATAAACATCGTCAGGAAGAAGCTCATCGGCGTCCAGACGCTGTACCAGGTTGGAACGGTATCGATGGTGTTATAGACGCGCACCATCATCCACACGAACACCACGCCCAGCACCATGGTCACGATCAGCCACAGGCTGCGCAGACCCGCAGGCAATTTCTTCAAAGCGGCCAGCAGCCAGCCCAGCCCACCGACGGCAAAGAAAATTGCCCCGCTGGCAATCTCGTTACTGAGGGATGAGGCCCCCACGCGGTTCAGAGAGTTAAACGCGCGCATCGGCGAACCCAGGTGCAGCGTAGAGGCGATAAAGCCAATTCCCATCAGCACCCACAGGCCAAACATGCTCAACACTAAACGCTGCTGCTGTTCAGCGTTGAGATTTCCCTTCAGCAGCGCCAGCGCGAGCACAATGAAACCGCCCGCCACGCACTGGCCAAAGACCGTGAAGATCATCAGCGGCCATTCATGCCATCCACTTCCCATCTCACACCTCCTTCGGATTTGCCAGGTAGCCGGTGGTGTCACCTGTAGGACGGCTGTTGGCGTTAGGTTTAATCACAATGCTCGGCTTCGTGAAGTGCGCAGACGGCAGCGGTGCCACTGCGGCAAGCTGACCGTGTTTTTGACGCAGCTCCTCAATCGGACCGAAGTCCAGCGCGCGCAGCGGACAGGACTCGACGCAAATCGGCTTTTTGCCGTCCGCCACGCGGGTGTGGCAACCGTCGCATTTGGTCATATGACCTTTGGCGGCGTTGTACTGCGGCGCGCCGTACGGGCACGCCATGTGGCAGTACCGACAGCCGATGCAGACATCTTCGTCCACCACCACAAAGCCGTCTTCACGCTTGTGCATCGCCCCACTCGGGCAGACCTTGGTGCAGGCCGGATCTTCACAGTGGTTACAGGCAATCGACAGGTAATAGGCAAAGACGTTCTGATGCCAGATGCCGTTATCTTCCTGCCAGTCGCCCCCGGCGTATTCGTAGATGCGGCGGAAGCTGACGTCAGGAGTCAGGTCTTTGTAATCTTTACAGGCCAGCTCGCAGGTTTTGCACCCGGTGCAACGGCTGGAATCGATAAAAAATCCATACTGGGTTGTCATCGGCTACTCCTTAAACCTTTTCAACCTGGACAAGGTTTGTGTGGGATGGGTTGCCCTTCGCCAGCGGCGACGGACGCTGCGTGGTCAGCACGTTAATACTGCCCGCCTGGTCGATGCGGTTGGCATCAGGGTTGTACCAGGCCCCTTCCCCCAGCGCCACCACGCCTGGCATCATGCGCGGCGTCACTTTGGCCTCAATGTGCACCTCGCCGCGGCCGTTGAAGATACGCACGCGATCGCCATTGCTGATGCCGCGTGCTTTGGCATCCATCGGGTTGATCCACATCTCCTGACGGCAGGCGGCCTTAAGTACTTCGACATTGCCGTAGGTGGAGTGAACGCGCGCTTTGTAGTGGAAACCGGTCAGCTGCAGCGGGAATTTCGCCGTCAGCGGATCGTTATAGTTCTCGAAACCTGGCGTGTAGATCGGCAGAGGATCGATAACGTCCCCTTCCGGCAGCTCCCAGGTCGACGCGATTTTTGCCAGCTCTTCGGAGTAGATTTCGATTTTGCCCGACGGCGTGGTCAGCGGGTTCGCCTGCGGGTCTTCACGGAACGCTTTGTACGCCACGTGGTGCCCTTCCGGATCGCGCTGTTTGTACATCCCCTGCTTGCGGAAGGTATCGAAATCCGGCAGGTCAGGGACCGCCTTACGGGAGAGTTCATGCAGATGGCGCATCCAACCTTCCTGAGTACGCCCCTCGGTAAACTGCTGCTCAACGCCAAGACGTTTCGCCAGCTCAGAGGTCATCTCATAAATGGTTTTGCACTCGAAGCGCGGTTTGATCGCCTGGTCGGTAAAGATCACGTAGGACATGTTGCCGCAGGAGGCGTCCAGCGCGAAATCCATCTGTTCAGAGGCGGTGCAGTCCGGCAGCAGGATATCGGCGTATTTCGCCGAGGAGGTCATGTGGCAGTCGATGACCACAATCATCTCGCACTTCTTATCATCCTGCAGGATTTCATGGGTGCGGTTGATTTCGGAGTGCTGGTTGATGAGACAGTTACCGGCATAGTTCCAGATCATCTTGATCGGCACGTCCAGCTTGTCCTTGCCGCGCACGCCGTCGCGCAGGGCGGTCATTTCAGGACCACGTTCGATCGCATCGGTCCACATAAACATGGAGATGCTGGTCTGAACAGGGTTATCCAGCGTAGGCATACGTTCAAACGGCACTTCATACGAGCCTTCACGCGCGCCGGTGTTACTGCCGTGAATACCGACGTTGCCGGTCAGAATGGAGAGCATGGAGATGGCGCGAGTCGCGATTTCGCCGTTCGCATGGCGCTGCGGTCCCCAGCCCTGGCTGATGTAGGCCGGTTTGGCCGAGCCAATCTCACGCGCCAGCTGAACGATACGCTCGGGCGGAATACCGGTGATGGTGGACGCCCACTCGGGCGTTTTCGCCACGCCGTCGCTGCCCTGTCCGAGAATATAGGCCTTGTAATGGCCATTTGCAGGCGCGCTGGCTGGCAGGGTTTTCTCGTCATAGCCGACGCAGTATTTATCCAGGAAAGGCTGATCGACGAGGTTTTCTGTGATCATTACCCACGCAAGCGCCGAGACCAGCGCTGCATCGGTACCCGGACGGATTGGGATCCACTCATCTTCACGTCCGGCGCCGGTGTCGGTATAGCGCGGATCGATAATGATCATGCGGGCATTGGATTTGGCGCGGGCCTGTTCGAGGTAATAGGTTACCCCGCCGCCGCTCATGCGGGTTTCGCCCGGGTTGTTACCGAACAGGACGACCAACTTACTGTTTTCGATATCGGACGGGCTGTTGCCGTCCGCCCAGCCGCCGTAGGTATAGTTCAGGCCCGCAGCAATCTGCGCCGATGAGTAGTCGCCGTAGTGGTTGAGATAACCGCCGCAACAGTTCATCAGGCGTGCCACCAGCGTTTTACCCGGTGGCCAGGAGCGGGTCAGCGTACCGCCGAGCGTCCCAGTGCCGTAGTTCAGGTAGATGGATTCGTTGCCGTACTCTTTGATAAGGCGCTGCATATTGGTGGCGATAATGTCGTAGGCTTCATCCCAGCTAATCCGCTCGAACTTCCCTTCCCCACGCTTACCGACGCGCTTCATCGGATATTTCAGGCGGTCCGGATTATACACGCGACGACGCATTGAGCGGCCGCGCAAACAGGCACGAACCTGATGTAACCCTTCGTAGTTATCGTCGCCGGTATTGTCGGTTTCGACATATTTTATTTCGCCATCCACCACGTGCATACGCAGCGGACAACGGCTACCGCAGTTTACGGTACAGGCACTCCACACCACTTTTTCCGGAGCTGAGGCTGGGGATAGTGCATCAGCCGCTGAGGCCAGTCGGGTAAAAGGAAGCGTGAAGGCGCTGCTGGCTACGGCCAGGCCGCCTATTGCCGTGGTTTTCATCAACCCACGGCGAGTGACCTCGGCAGCCATTAATGCTTCAGGCGCGTTGATTTTCATAGAGACTCACTTTGGTTGCTCACAAAGAAAAGAGTGGCGGCGCAAACCGCTATGTATTTTTATATACAACGAATTTTTACGTAATCAGCTTTTTCTGCTGACTTTCATTCGGAGGAGTATTACTACTTTAGAGGGAGGGGGTATTGCGTCGTGTCAATTCAGAGGCATAAAAAAAGCGCCCAAAGGCGCTTTTTTATTGTGAGGCAAAGAATTAGCCGATGTACTGCTGGCCTTTCATGTATGGACGCAGCACTTCAGGGATCTCAATACGACCGTCTGCCTGCTGGTAGTTTTCCAGCACGGCAACCAGCGTACGGCCCACAGCCAGACCAGAACCGTTCAGGGTATGCACCAGACGGGTTTTCTTGTCAGATTTGCTGCGGCAGCGTGCCTGCATACGACGCGCCTGGAAATCCCAGACGTTAGAGCAGGAGGAGATCTCACGATAGGTGTTCTGAGCAGGCACCCACACTTCCAGATCGAAGGTTTTGCAGGCGCCAAAGCCCATATCACCGGTGCACAGGGCCATACGACGGTACGGCAGGCCCAGCAGCTCCAGCACTTTCTCAGCGTGGCCGGTCATCTCTTCCAGCGCGTCCATGGACTCTTCAGGGCGGACGATCTGCACCATCTCAACTTTGTCGAACTGGTGCATACGGATCAGACCGCGCGTGTCGCGACCGTAAGAACCTGCTTCAGAACGGAAGCACGGTGAATGTGCCGTCAGCTTAATTGGCAGGTCGTCTTCATCGATGATCTCATCACGCACGAGGTTAGTCAGCGGCACTTCAGCGGTTGGGATCAGCGCGTAGTTGCTGCTGTCTGCTTCCTCGTCCAGCGGACGGGTATGGAACAGATCGCCGGCAAATTTTGGCAGCTGGCCTGTACCGTACAGCGTATCGTGGTTGACCAGATACGGCACGTAGGTTTCGCTGTAGCCATGCTGCTCGGTGTGCAGATCCAGCATGAACTGCGCCAGTGCGCGGTGCAGATGGGCAATCTGGCCTTTCATCACCACAAAACGGGAGCCGGTCAGCTTAACCGCTGCCGCAAAGTCCAGGCCCGCGTGCATTTCGCCCAGCGTCACGTGATCGCGCACTTCGAAGTCAAACTCACGAGGCGTACCCCAGCGTTTCACTTCAACGTTGTCGTTTTCATCTTTGCCGACAGGCACGCTGTCGTCAGGAATATTCGGGATAGCCAGGGCAATATCACGAATCTCGGCCTGAAGAACGTCCAGCTCAGCTTTAGCCTGATCCAGTTCTTCACCCAGTTTGTTCACTTCCAGGCGTAATGGCTCAATATCTTCCCCGCGCGCTTTCGCCTGGCCGATGGATTTCGATCGAGAGTTACGCTCTGCCTGCAGATTTTCAGTTTGTACCTGCAGAACTTTACGACGCTCTTCGAGAGCGCGCAGCTTATCTACATCCAGCTTAAAGCCCCGGCGTGCCAGTTTTTCAGCGACTGCGTCTGGCTCATTACGCAGCAGATTGGGATCGAGCATGCTTATCCTGTGCTTATCGAATTAAAATAGGAAAATGTGACCACAGCCTGCGGCCACAAGGATACATTGCCAACATTACCGCAACGATTGAACTAACGGTAGCGTTTTATAGGGCTATTTTGATCCTGTCCGGCGAGCCAGGTGAGCTTTTCACCAATCTTGCCTTCAAGACCTCTGTTTGTGGGGTGATAATAGCGCGTTTGTGCCATCTCCTGCGGGAAATATTCCTCCCCGGCAGCGTAGGCATTGGGTTCATCATGAGCGTAACGGTACTCCTGCCCGTAACCCATCTCTTTCATCAGTTTGGTCGGCGCGTTACGCAGGTGAACCGGCACATCGTAGTCCGGACGTTCACGCGCGTCGGACATCGCCGCTTTAAAGGCGGTATAAACCGCATTGCTTTTCGGCGCGCAGGCCAGATAAACAATCGCCTGCGCAATGGCACGTTCGCCTTCCGCAGGTCCAACGCGGGTGAAGCAGTCCCAGGCCGACAGCGCAACCTGCATGGCGCGAGGATCGGCATTGCCGACATCTTCTGACGCAATCGCCAGACAGCGACGCGCGACATATAAAGGATCGCCGCCCGCAGTGATAATGCGCGCGTACCAGTAAAGCGCCGCATCCGGCGCGCTGCCGCGCACGGACTTATGCAGCGCCGAGATCAGGTCGTAAAAACGGTCGCCTTTGTTATCGAAACGCGCGCTGCGCTCCCCCGCAATTTCGGTGAGCAGCTCCTGCTTCAGCACCCGCTTCCCGGCATCGTCGACTTCGGCCATATCGGCCATCATTTCCAGCGTATTCAGCGCACGCCGCGCATCACCGTTTACCAGCTCGGCAATCGCACGACGCGTGTCGTCAGGCAGAACGATATCCTGCCCGCCGTAGCCGCGCGCTTTGTCGTTCATCGCCTGGGTGAGAACCTTTTCGATGTCCTCGGTGGTCAGCGATTTGAGCAGGTAAACGCGCGCGCGGGAAAGCAGCGCCGAGTTCAGTTCAAACGATGGGTTTTCGGTGGTCGCACCGATGAAGAAGATCGTGCCGTCTTCAATATGCGGCAGGAAGGCATCCTGCTGGCTCTTGTTGAAGCGGTGGACTTCGTCCACGAAGAGGATGGTGCGCCGTCCGGCATTGCGGTTCTGCCGCGCACGCTCGATCGCCTCACGGATCTCCTTCACGCCGGAGGTGACCGCCGAGATACGTTCAACGTCCGCGTTGGCATAGCGGGCGATAACTTCTGCAAGCGTAGTCTTGCCGGTGCCAGGGGGGCCCCAGAGGATCATGGAGTGAAGATGCCCGGCCTCAATGGCGCGCGGCAATGGCTTACCGGCAGCCAGCAGATGTTGCTGGCCGATGTACTGCGCTAAATTTTCTGGCCGCATACGGGCGGCCAGAGGTTGAAACGCGTTATCTGAAAAATCGAGCGACAGATTGCCCACTCACGCCTCTTACTTATTGCGTTGGTCGTCCACCGTTACGCCCTGCGGCGGGGTAAAGGTGAATTTCGATGCATCAACGGCGCCGTTTTGCTGAGACTTGAGCTGGTAGCTGCTGCGCTGATCGTCCTGCTCAACCGCGCCAAACTGATTAATCGTACCGTTGGTGCTTACGTTAATGGTGAACTGCTTCAGGTTGCCGTTACTGCCTTTCGGCGTCAGGACAAACTCGTCACCCGTCTGTTTAATATTGTACTGCTGCCAGTCGCTGGACTGGTTACGAGCAATCAGCATAAACGGCGTATTGCTGGTGGCATCTTTCAGCCAGGTCGCCGTTGCCTGCTCAACGAACGGGTTGAAGAACCATAAGGTTTTGCCGTCAGACACCAGGATGCTCTCATCCGGCTGGGTCATGTGCCAGTTGAACAGATTTGGGCGTTTTACCCACAAATCTCCCTGACCTTCCTGCACCGCGTTGCCGCTGCCGTCAGTCACTTTTTGCGTGAAGCTGGCGTGGAAGCTGCTTACTTTATCCAGTCGGCTTTTAAGGTCGCTGGCCGCATCAGCCCAGACGCTGCTGGCGACAAAACTGGTGAGTAATGCACAGGCGATGGCGATTTTTTTCATTGTTATTCCTTAAAATACGTCTTCCCGATATGGGGTTTCCGTCTTCTATTCTGGACCTGCCCGAAGGCAGGCGACAGAAGAAAATGCTTAATTTGGGCTGATTTACCCTTCTTTGCAATCGCTGAAGGTTAATCAAACGGCGGAGGCGCCAGCACCTCGCGGTTACCGTTATGCCCCTGCTCGCTCACAATGCCCTGCGCTTCCATCTGCTCGATGATGCGCGCCGCGCGGTTATAGCCGATGCGGAACTGACGCTGCACGCCTGAGATGGACGCTTTGCGTTTTTCGGTAACGAAGTTAACCGCCTGATCGAATAACGGATCCAGCTCTTCGCCGCCGTCGAAGCCACCGCCGCCGCCTTCGCTTTCCGTGTCGCTGGTAATACCGTCAACGTATTGCGGACGACCGCGCGCTTTCCAGTCCTGCACGACGGCGTGAACTTCCTCATCGCGGACGAACGCACCGTGGACACGCACCGGAGAGGTGGAGTTCGGGCCTGAATAGAGCATGTCACCCATACCCAGCAGCGACTCTGCGCCGCCCTGGTCAAGAATGGTACGGGAGTCAATTTTACTGGATACGGTAAAGGCGATACGCGTCGGGATGTTCGCTTTGATAAGACCAGTGATAACGTCCACGGAAGGACGCTGGGTCGCCAGCACAAGGTGAATACCGGCCGCACGCGCTTTCTGCGCCAGACGGGCAATCAACTCTTCTACTTTCTTACCGACGGTCATCATAAGGTCAGCGAATTCATCAACCAGCACGACGATATAAGGCAGTTTTTCCAGCACCGGATGCTGAGCATCCATGCTGTCACCCGGCTTCCAGTAAGGATCCGGGATCGGACGCCCCATGCGCACAGCCTGGGCAATTTTCTCGTTATACCCGGCCAGGTTACGCACGCCCAACGCAGACATCAGCTTGTAGCGGCGTTCCATCTCGTTGACGCTCCAGCGCAGGGCGTTGGCGGCGTCCTTCATATCGGTGACCACTTCGGTCAGCAGATGCGGGATGCCTTCGTAGACCGACAGTTCGAGCATTTTCGGGTCGATCATAATGAAACGCACATCTTCCGGCTGCGCTTTATAGAGCATGCTGAGGATCATGGCGTTCACACCGACAGACTTACCGGAACCGGTGGTACCCGCTACCAGCAGGTGAGGCATTTTGGCGAGATCCGCGACTACCGGATCGCCAGCGATATCTTTACCCAGCACCACGGTCAGCGGGGACGGGTTATCGCGGAATTTGGTGTTATCCAGCACTTCACGCAGGTAGACGGTCTGACGTTTCTTGTTCGGCAGCTCAAGGCCAACGTACGGTTTGCCCGGTATTACTTCCACCACACGTACCGCCACGGTCGAGAGAGAACGCGCCAGGTCGCGGGACAGGTTGGAAATACGCGCGGCTTTAACGCCGGGCGCCAGGTTCAGTTCAAAACGGGTGATCACAGGACCCGGCGAGTAGTTCACCACGTCCGCTTTGATGCGGAAGTCAGCCAGACGCGCTTCCACCAGACGCGCCATCTGCTCCAGCGCGAAGGTATCGACCGGCTCCACTTCTGACGGCGGAGGCGTTAACAGATCCAGCGACGGCAGCGGCGTGCTTGGACGCTGTAGCGGACGGCTGTCACCGTTACGCATCAGCAGAGGGTGAATCAGACTTTCCTGCGGCTGAGGCGCAGGCTGCTGGAACTGCGGCGGCTGTGGTGGCTGCTGCGGTTGCTGAACAGATTGATGCGGCTGCGCGTAGGCCTGTGGTGCTGGCTGCTGGCGCACAGGCTCCGCTTCCGGCATCACGCTCGGGGTAAATAAAGGCTCGCTAGGGCCATCATCCACCAGATCCTTCATCGGCGAGAATTCAAAATCAGACAGCGAGAACGGATTTGCTCCAGCCGGTTGTTCACCGGAATAGCGCTGCTGCTGGGTGGCGGCGAACTGGCGCGCCAGTTCTGCTTCAGCCGCGTCCTCTTCGTCTTCCAGCATAGGTTCATCGTGCTGGTATTCATTACCGTAGCGCTGATTCTGCTGCGCGGCGAACTGACGGGCCAGCTCGTCCTGCTGCATTTCATCGGCGTCATCTTCGTACTCAGGCTCGCGCGCTTTCTCTTCCGCCATACGCTGGGAAGGCAGCTTGATGCCATAAGAGGCAAGCTCACGGCGGGTTGGAACGCGAACGCGGTTAGGGCGAGGCAGTTGCGGACCAATCCCCTCCTTCACCTGAGGACGTGGCGCGCCACTGGTTGCCAGGCTAAAAACAGGTGCAGCCACGGCAGCGGCCGCGGTAGCCTGCTTCACGCTTTCCGCTACGGGTGCGACTGCAGGCGTCGGGTCGATCGGTGGAACGGAAACAGAAGGCGCTTTCGTCACCGGCTCCTGCACCGGTTCAGGCACAGGCTGGTACCAGGCCGCCAGCTGCTCGCGTTCACGCGCGCGACGCTCTTCAACTTCTTCAAAATAGTACATCGGCGGACGAGAGGGTTTTACCTCTTCCACAATTTCAGGTTCAGGCTGCGGCTCTACATAAGGCTGCACAGGTTCAACCGGTTCAGGCACATACTCCTGATAAGGTTGGGCCACAGGCTGTTCATAGTGCGGGGACTCTTGCGGTTCATATGCAGGCTGCGGCGGCTGATATGGCTGCTGCCACTGCTCCTGCTGCACAGGGATGTAGCTTTCAGGTTCAGGCGCGATAACCGGCTCCGGCGTGTGAACGCCTGGCGCAGTCTGCCAGTCAACCTGAGGCTGCTGAATAACGGATTCCGGCGGCGAAACCGGCGCGGATGGCGTCACGGCCCCGACAGGCGCGGCATACGCCTGCGCAGCGGTCGTCGCGGCTGCGGCGGCTGCAACCGGCTCGGTAACCGAATGGCCATTTAACAGCGGATCGTATTCGTCGAAGTCACCCGGAGTGGCCCGGCTGCCGGAGAAGAGCACATCGTCAGGATCGACGGCGACACCCGCAGCGCGATACGCCACCTGCTCGTCTTCATCCATGCGCTTACCGGAGAAGAGCGCCGCATCGGTTTTACGACCCAGCGGATTGGCAAATTTTTCAGCAACACGCTGGCGACGCGCCAGCGCGCCGCGCAAAATACGCGCACGACGAGACTCGCGACGCTGCACAGGCGCGTCATCTTCCTCTTCATCTTCGTATTCGTCTTCATCAACCCACGTATCGTCACGGCGGGTACGGTTGCTGGCGAAAGTCAGAATGGTGAGGATAAAACTTCCGATCTTCTCAGCAATGCTCACCCAGGACCAGCCGGTAAACAGCGTCAGCCCGGCCGCCCAGATGCACAGCAGCGCCAGCGTGCCGCCGCTGCTGTGCAGCATCGGCTGCAGCGCAGAACTGAGTAAACTGCCGATCACTCCGCCAGAGGCGAAGTACCAGATATCATCCGCATTGATTGCCGCCAGCCCGCACGAGGTGAGGATCAGCGCCAGCGCGCCAATCAGGCGCAGCGACACGGCAAAATAGTCGATGTAATCATCGTTCTGACGATGACGCCACGCAAACCAGCATCCGCCAATGATAATGACGGGAAGGGTGTAGGCCATCACACCGAAAATGAAGAACAGCGTGTCCGCAAGCCAGGCACCGGGGACACCGCCTAAATTATGGATAGGCTCATGCCATGCAGTTTGTGACCAGCTGGGATCTGAGGGGTTGAAACTGAGTAAGGCTGCCATCAGCCAGACGGCAAAAAGGGCAATAACAATCAGCAAAGCCTCGAGGAGACGACGTCCGCTGCTTAGCTTCGATAGTGTGACTTCTTTGTCTTCAGTGTATTCCTGGCTCAAAAAAGGCTCTCCAGGTATCAGGCATATCCTGCCTTTTTGCTAAAACGGACAACAGCGCCGGGACTCCCCGGCACTGTTGCTGTATGGATTAACAGGAGTGTAATCAAACTACGCTGATTTTGCACCTGTTCCGTGTTAGCGCGTCTTAATAACCAGACGATTGCTCTGTTTGACCTCTTCCATCACCACATACGTACGGGTGTCGTTCACGCCTGGCAGACGCAGCAGGGTTTCCCCCAGCAGCTTACGGTAGGCGGACATATCAGGCACACGGGTTTTCAACAGGTAGTCGAAATCACCGGACACCAGATGACACTCTTGAATTTCTTCAAGTTTTTGTACAGCGGCGTTAAATTGCTCAAACACATCCGGCGCACCACGATTCAGAGTAATCTCAACAAATACCAGAAGTGAGGCATCCAGATAATGCGGGTTCAGCAGAGCAGTATAGCCCTGAATGAAACCCTGTCTTTCCAGTCGGCGCACACGCTCAAGGCACGGCGTCGGGGAAAGTCCCACACGTTTTGAAAGCTCGACGTTGGAAATACGCCCATCCTTTTGCAATTCATTAAGAATGTTACGATCGATACGGTCGAGATCTTTGCCAGGGCGCTTCTTGCTATCTACCATTATTATTGTCTCTCTGTATTCCTTCCCTACTCCTGCCTGGACCCTGTGCACATCACTGTTCAGAGCCTGTACCCGTTAGTCATCACATCGCCTGGTTTTGTATTAGACGCGATGCGGATTCGGGTTCTGTTGGTAAGAAGACCGTTGCCCGAAGGCAGTCACCGACATCACGTATGGCGTCTGTCCACGCCATGCGTAGATTTCACTGACCCGGTAAAAATGGCATTTACGTGCATGCCTATGCGGCATACGGTTAACGCGGTTTTTTTTCTTCCTTGAATGTTTTCGCAAAAGCGCAGGGGATTGTCAAAGCAAAACATCGTTTTTTAGTACAACATGCCGGATATTCATTACGGCAGGGTATTAATCCTCATTTTATTGCCTTACAAACGACCGGTTTTCAGGCGAAAGCGTGATGTTATAGCGCCTCATTCATCGCTCGTGGCTATTACACAGATTGATATCAAAATTGCTGCGCTCTTTTTTTACGACAACAAATTCCCTACAATCCAGCCAAATGTCTGCCAACAACAATGGGGATCTCATGGGCACGGCCAAACACAGTAAGCTGCTAATCCTTGGTTCTGGACCTGCGGGATATACCGCAGCGGTCTATGCTGCACGCGCTAACCTGCACCCGGTACTCATCACCGGCATGGAAAAAGGCGGTCAGCTGACCACCACCACCGAAGTGGAAAACTGGCCAGGGGACCCGAACGACCTGACCGGGCCGCTGCTGATGGAACGTATGCACGAGCATGCCGCTAAATTCGAAACTGAAATTCTGTTCGACCACATCAATAAGGTCGATCTGCAGAACCGTCCGTTCCGCCTGACGGGCGACAGCGGCGAATACACCTGTGACGCGCTGATCATCGCCACCGGCGCCTCTGCCCGTTACCTCGGCCTGCCATCTGAAGAAGCGTTCAAAGGCCGCGGCGTCTCTGCCTGCGCAACCTGTGACGGTTTCTTCTACCGTAATCAGAAAGTCGCGGTCATCGGCGGCGGCAACACCGCAGTGGAAGAAGCGCTCTACCTGGCGAACATTGCCTCTGAAGTGCACTTGATCCACCGTCGCGAAACCTTCCGCGCGGAGAAGATCCTGATCAAACGTCTGAGGGATAAAGTGGCCAGCGGCAACATCGTGCTGCACACCAACCGTACCCTGGAAGAGGTGACGGGCGACCAGATGGGCGTTGCCGGTCTGCGTATTCGTGATACCCAGAACACTGATAACGTCGAAACGCTTGAAGTGGCGGGTCTTTTCGTGGCGATCGGTCACAGCCCGAACACCGCGATCTTCGACGGTCAGCTGGAGCTGGAAAACGGCTACATCAAAGTGCAGTCCGGCATTCACGGTAACGCGACCCAGACCAGCATCCCGGGCGTGTTCGCGGCTGGCGACGTAATGGACCATATTTATCGTCAGGCGATCACCTCTGCGGGCACAGGCTGTATGGCCGCGCTCGACGCTGAACGCTACCTCGATGGACTGGCTGAACAAGGTAAATAATCTTTACAAGTCAGTAACAAACGTAAATAAAGGCGGCGATAAGTCGCCTTTATTGTCTCCCCGTTGTAACATTGCGCTGCCCAATTTCTAATAACGTCACCTGCAAAGTACGCAATGGAAAAAACCCGTCAACAAGAGTTAACACGCTGGCTGAAACAGCAAAGCGTTATTTCCCGCCGCTGGCTTACGATTTCCCGTCTCCTGGGGTTCGTTAGCGGTCTGTTGATTGTTGCCCAGGCATGGCTGCTGGCCCGCATTCTTAATCACATGATCATGGAGAACATCCCGCGCGAAGCGCTGTTGCTGCCTTTTATTGTCCTGATCCTGATTTTTATCCTGCGCGCCTGGGTGGTGTGGCTGCGTGAGCGCGTCGGTTTTCACGCCGGTCAGCACATCCGCTACGAGATCCGCCGCCAGGTGCTCGATCGTCTTCAGGAAGCCGGGCCCGCGTGGATCCAGGGTAAACCTGCCGGTAGCTGGGCGACGCTGATCCTTGAGCAGATTGACGATATGCACGACTACTATGCGCGCTATCTGCCGCAGATGGCCCTTGCCGTCTTCGTTCCGCTGCTGATCGTGATCGCCATCTTCCCGGTGAACTGGATGGCTGCGCTGATTCTGATGGGCACCGCCCCGCTGATCCCGCTGTTTATGGCGCTGGTCGGCATGGGTGCAGCGGATGCCAACCGCCGTAACTTCCTGGCACTGGGTCGCCTGAGCGGTCATTTCCTCGATCGTCTTCGAGGCATGGAGACATTACGCATTTTTGGCCGCGGTGAAGCAGAAACCGAAAACATTCGCCAGGCATCGCAGGACTTCCGTCAGCGCACCATGGAAGTGTTACGCCTCGCCTTCTTATCTTCCGGCGTACTGGAATTCTTTACCTCACTGTCGATTGCCCTCGTGGCGGTCTATTTCGGCTTCTCCTATCTCGGCGCGCTGGATTTCGGCCATTACGGCACGGCGGTAACCCTTTCAGCCGGGTTCCTGGCGCTGATCCTGGCCCCGGAGTTTTTCCAGCCGCTCCGCGATCTGGGAACCTTCTATCACGCCAAAGCGCAGGCAGTTGGCGCAGCCGATAGTCTGAAAACGTTCCTGGAAACGCCGCTGGCACACCCGGAGCGGGGTGACGTGACGCTGAATGCTAAAGACCCCGTGACGATTGAAGCGCAGGACTTTTCTATTCTGTCACCCGAAGGCAAAGTGCTCGCGGGTCCGCTGAACTTTACCTTACCTGCCGGACAACGGGTGGTGCTCGTCGGCACCAGCGGTTCCGGTAAAAGTTCTCTGCTGAATGCGCTATCCGGCTTTATGACCTACACGGGTTCACTGCGGATCAACAAAACCGAACTGCGCAACCTCGATCCAGACGCCTGGCGTAAACAGCTCAGTTGGGTAGGACAAAACCCGCAGCTTCCAGCCTCAACGCTGCGTGAAAACGTTCTGCTGGCGCGCCCGGACGCGCGTGAAGATGAACTGCAGTCGGTGCTTGACCGCGCCTGGGTCAGCGAGTTTCTGCCCCTGCTCCCGCAAGGTGTAGATACCGTGGTCGGCGACCAGTCCGCCGGGCTGTCGGTCGGACAGGCGCAGCGCGTGGCCGTTGCCCGCGCGTTGTTGAATCCTTGTCAGCTGATGCTGCTGGATGAGCCCGCCGCCAGCCTGGATGCCCACAGCGAGCAGCGCGTAATGGAGGCCCTGAACGCCGCCTCCCGGCAGCAAACCACCCTGATGGTTACCCATCAGCTGGAGGGGATTGCCGACTGGGACCAGATCTGGGTCATGGAGAACGGCCGTATTGTTGAGCAAGGCGATTACGCCTCTCTCGTTGCCGCCCAGGGACCGTTTGCCGCCCTGCTGGCGAACCGTCAGGAGGACATCTGATGCGTGCTCTGCTGCCTTATCTTGCGCTCTATAAACGCCACAAATGGATGCTGACGCTGGGGATTGTACTGGCGATTGTCACGCTGCTCGCCAGCATTGGCCTGCTCACGCTTTCCGGCTGGTTCCTGTCGGCCTCGGCCGTCGCGGGCTTTGCCGGTTTATACAGCTTCAACTATATGCTCCCGGCTGCCGGCGTTCGCGGTACCGCCATCACCCGTACTGCCGGTCGCTATTTCGAACGCCTGGTCAGCCACGACGCCACTTTCCGCGTGCTGCAGCACCTGCGCATCTACACCTTCAGCAAACTGCTGCCCCTCTCCCCTGCCGGGCTGGCGCGTTTTCGTCAGGGTGAGTTACTTAACCGTGTCGTTGCGGATGTCGACACTCTGGATCACCTGTACCTGCGCGTGATTTCCCCGATCGTGGGCGCGTTTGTGGTGATTGTGGTGGTCACGCTGGGGCTGTCTGTTCTGGATGTTTCCGTTGCGCTGACGCTGGGCGGGATCATGCTGCTGACGCTCATCATTCTGCCGCCGCTGTTTTACCGCGCCGGGAAATCCACCGGGGAAAACCTGACGCGCCTGCGCGGGGACTACCGCCAGCAGCTCACCTCCTGGCTTCAGGGGCAGGCAGAGCTGACGATTTTTGGCGCCAGCAAGCGCTACCGTGCGCGGATGGAAAGTACGGAGCTTAACTGGCATGAGGCCCAGCGCCGCCAGTCGGAGCTGACAGCCTTCTCTCAGGCGCTGATGATGTTAATCGGCGGCGTGGCGGTGATTGCCATGCTGTGGCTGGCTTCCGGCGATGTCGGGGGGAATTCACAGCCGGGTCCTCTTATTGCCCTTTTCGTCTTCTGCGCGCTGGCGTCGTTTGAGGCGCTGGCCCCGGTAACGGGCGCCTTCCAGCATCTGGGCCAGGTGATCGCCTCTGCCCTGCGCATCACGCAGATTGCCGAGCAGGAGCCTGAAGTCACGTTCAGTGCCGGGCAGACCGCGGTACCAGAGCAGGTCGCGCTGACGCTTGAAGATGTCACCTTCGCCTATGACAAACAGGCGCAGAACGCGCTGGACGGTATTAACCTTTCTGTTAACGCAGGTCAGCGGATGGCGATCCTCGGCCGTACCGGCTGCGGTAAATCGACGCTGCTGCAGTTGCTGACCCGCGCCTGGGATCCGCAGCGCGGCCATATTCGTTTTAATAACACGTTGCTGACCGATTTCAGCGAGCAGGCCCTGCGCAAGACGGTGAGCGTCGTTCCGCAGCGCGTGCATCTGTTTAGCGCCACCCTGCGCGATAACCTGCTGCTGGCCGCGCCAGAGGCCTCTGATGATGCGCTTCGCGCCGTGCTGGAGCAGGTCGGGCTGCAAAAACTGCTTGAGGACAACGGGCTAAACAGCTGGCTGGGCGAAGGCGGCCGTCAGCTGTCCGGCGGTGAACTGCGCCGTCTGGCAATTGCGCGCGCGCTGCTGCACGATGCGCCGCTGATGCTGCTCGACGAACCCACCGAGGGGCTGGATGCCACCACCGAGAGCCAAATCCTTGATTTACTGGCAAATGTTATGACCGGCAAAACCGTGCTGATGGTCACTCACCGCCTGCGTGGACTGGCGAGTTTTGATCGGATAATTGTGATGGACAACGGACACATTATTGAGCAAGGTAGTCACGCAGAGCTGTTGGCGAAACAGGGTCGCTACTACCAGTTTAAACAGCGTCTGTAGACTATATTTGTAGCGTCCTTACTCGCGTACTGGAGTTTTGCTGTCATGCGCCTGGTCCAGCTTTCTCGTCATAACATCGCGTTCCCTTCTCCGGAAGGGGCGCTGCGTGAGCCCAACGGGCTGCTGGCCCTTGGTGGTGACCTCAGTCCCGCACGGCTTTTGATGGCGTACCAGCGCGGTATATTTCCCTGGTTTTCCCCCGGCGATCCGATTTTATGGTGGTCCCCCGATCCGCGTGCCGTGCTGTGGCCAGCGCAGTTTCACGCGAGCCGCAGCATGAAGCGTTTCCATGCGAAATCACCCTACCGCGTCACCCTCAATCACGCCTTTGGTCAGGTCATTGAAGGCTGCGCTGAAGACCGCTATGAAGGGACATGGATAACCCGCGATATCATTACCGCCTACCACCAGCTCCACGAGCTTGGCTATGCCCACTCCATCGAGGTGTGGGAAGGCGGAGCACTCGTCGGCGGCATGTACGGCGTGGCGCAAGGCACGCTATTTTGCGGCGAGTCGATGTTCACTCGTGCGGTTAACGCCTCGAAAACCGCACTGCTGGTCTTCTGCGAGGCGTTTGCCCAGCGCGGCGGACGCCTGATCGATTGTCAGGTGCTCAACGAGCACACGGCCTCGCTGGGTGCTGTTGAAATCCCGCGACGCCAGTATATCGAGCATCTGGACGTCAGCCGCCAGGAGAAGCTCCCGCGCGACTTCTGGATACCGAGAACGCTCTTTATGCCCAATGCCTAAATGTTTTCCGCATATTTTTTGTGAGGGTGTTATAATTATGCCGCAGAGTAGCTTCTGCCTGTTGCCCCGCCGCCGTTTGGGACCCTCGCTTCAGATAACGTCCTGACGTTTATCCTGTTGTCTCCCCTTTACGAATGCGCTTCCTGTTCGGTTGTACCGTGACGCTTGGGCAATGCGCCGAAACTGTTTTGCTGCGTTTTAATCGCGCAATTCTTTACTTAATTGATGAATTTCGGCATTATCTTGCCGGTTCAAAACTTGGTAGTGATACCCCAGAGGATTAGATGGCCAAAGAAGACAATATTGAAATGCAGGGTACCGTACTTGATACGTTGCCTAATACCATGTTTCGCGTAGAGCTGGAAAACGGTCACGTGGTAACTGCGCACATCTCCGGTAAAATGCGCAAAAACTACATCCGCATTTTGACGGGCGACAAAGTGACTGTTGAACTGACCCCGTACGACCTGAGCAAAGGCCGCATTGTCTTCCGTAGTCGCTAATTGTTTTCGCCTGTAATGGCAGATGAATATTAAATAAGGCCGGGATTTTCCCGGCCTTACTTTTTTGTGCTGCAGGCTATTATTTGAACAATTATTTTTGCCGTTCGATTCAGCGTCAGGGCTGTCTGTTCGACAGCAATGCCCTTTTAATGGCTGTGTCTTGCTAAGCTATCAGGCGTTTGCCACCTGATAACCTATATTTATCAAAGCATCAAGCTCGTCTTTTGCAAACAACCTTGCCCGGTAGCATTCACCAGGGAACTCTGGATAGCCATCCATCGAGCAAATCAGATCGTAGATTGTGGCAATAATATGGCCTGTTGCATCGCTGATCAAGAAAGAGCGTGCGTGGTTGGTGTAGATGCCATAGTAGTCACCATAATCTATTGCTGCCCCCATAAAATCAGTGACCTGAGGAACACGATCGGAGGGTAACTGGATAATGCTACCTGCCTGGGTTGCTGTATTGGCGACGAGATCAACAGCATAGAACATGACTCTCGAAGGATCGGTTTTGTAAGAATCAGTCGTTGAATCACGTGTAATATCTCGAGTAACCGCATTGCCTTCATTATCAACGCAGGAGCGATTATCAAAGAGCGAAAGAACAAATTTTCCTTCAGTCTCATTGCTTAACCCAGCAAAAGCGCTATTTTTAGTGACGAATACGGTATGAGCGCCATTTTCAAAACTCTCAATACCGGAAGTATCTATCTGCGTAACGCCCTGTCCTGCTGCGAAATTACTGTTAAATCCCCCGGTATTAATACTCCATAATATCTTGCCGTCGGCAGGAGAAATACCAAACGTCAGGCCTGCAGAACGAGTATGGACAACAATCGCTTCAGCATTTGCCTCGCCTGCGGGGATCCAGGAAAGCGAGTTAAGGTGAGCATCGTTTGTGGGGCTATTATTCAGGATCTGAGTATTATCAAATGCACGGGTATAATTTTTTGCCCACAGCATCACGCCTGTCTTTTCATCAAATTTTAAAATTGATGCGTCCTGTCTCATCGTGTTGGTCGAACGGTCCGGGTTATCATTACCAATCATGAAAAGATTATCGGCGGAATCCCAAATCAGATCGTGTGTGTTAGCATAGCGGTTACCATCGCGGTCACGTAAATCAAACTCCAGAATCTCGTTGCCCAAAATATCGATTTTGAAAAAGCGTCGCCCATACCAGTGTTCATCTTCATCACTGCCGATATAGAAATAACCATTATGCGTTTTTAGCATCTGATTACGGTAGGGCTGAGCATAATAGCAGCGAAGATCGCCGTTCCGGTCGTAGCCATCACAATTGGTAGTCATTAACCAACTGTTTCCCCATACGGTCGTGAAGTTAGCGGGATCAGTTTGCTCAATATCGATATGGAAAATCGTCCCATCGCGGTAGAGTTGTTGCTGTGTGCTTACCTGGATGGTTTGATTAAAAACTTCCACTCCGCTAAGGTTTTTAAAGATAACCTGCACATGGTTAAGGTAGTTTGCATACAGTCCAATAACCGGAATTTTTATCTCAGGTAAAGAGACAATGTCATTTGATGAATACGTAAAGTCTAAACTTGTCGTGCTAGTCGTTCTTCCCAGTACCGTATAGGAATATGTTATCGCCTCATCAATTATAAACTTCAGATAGACCGCAAGCTGGTTGTTAGCAGGGGCGAGTTCCATTCCAAGATAGGTAATTGCCATATTATTCACCTGTTGTTAATTATTACTGTGTAACTTCTTTTACTCGCATCTCATTCACCTGTTGGGGAATGATCTTATTTCCTTTCACCAGGTAATCAATAACCGCATCGGAAAGGTTATATCCACCTTTTACCTGTTTGTTCTGACCATCAATGAATGCAGTAAAGCCATCGCCACCAGGAGCAAGGAAACTATTTGTCGCTACGCGATAGGTTTCAGAGTCTACAATTGGCTTGCCATTAAGCGTAAATAGTACAACGCGTTGCCCGACAGGTTTATGTTGGTCGTAGCGCATCTCCAGTCCTTTCGACATCTGCAAAACACCGTTAGTGAGTGACGCACTATGCTCCATAAGATTTCGTAAGGATTTCCCATTCAAATCCATTACGGTAAGCTCATTTGGAAACGGGAACGCGCTAATAACATCGCCGAGGGTTATCGGACCGGCATTCAAATCAGCCCGCAGACCACCTGAATTAGTGAGCGCCAGTTGCGCATCAGGCGCAGCGGCAAGCATTGCATCGGTAAACAAATTGCCCAGCGAAGATGATTCCCCGTAGGCGCGCGTAAGCGTAACAGGCGTCTCTCCAACTTTTTGGCGAACCGTTTCGGAGAGCTTTTTATTCCAGCTATCAATAACACTCTGAGTTGCCGGATCGGGTTTCCATTCATCAGCGTAAAGGGTCTTAAGTTCGAAGCTTTTTATTTTGTTGTGATGTTTTTTTAGATCCACATCCAGGACCAGTTTACCAATATCAATCCCACCACTGTCAGTCGAAAGCACCAGCGTGTTACCTACTTTAAGCGGCTCCGGCGTTCCAACATGCGCATGTCCGGTAATCAGAATATCCAGTCCTTTCACCTGCTTCGCCGTCTGGATATCCTTATCAAGGGCGCGTTTGACATCAGTATTGCCGATACTGGACTGGCGTGCAGGGAAACCTTCATGCATGAGTGCAACGGTTATATCTACTTTTCCACGTAGTTCATCCAGATAACGCTGGAGATATTTCACCTCGTCACGCGCTTCAATGCCCTGACGCATTGACGATGAAACGGTATCATCGAAAGCGAATACGCCATGCAACCCAATGACCCCAATTTTAACGCCATCCTTTTCGATGATGGTATACGGCTTATTCCAGAAAAGGATATTACTATTTTTATAAAACACGTTACCTAACAGTATCGGGAATTTAGCCTGACTGAGCTGTATCAGCGTATTATCCCAACCATGGTCGAACTCATGATTGCCGACAGACGCAGCATCAAATGACATTGTATTCATAATATCTATGATTGCCCGCCCTTTTGTCAGGCTGCTAATGTATGGACCGGTAAAGTAATCTCCAGCATCGAAATAAAAAGTAGCCTTATTCTTTTTCTTTTCTTGCTTAACGTAAGTCGCAATATTTGCGAAGCCACCGACAGCTCTTTTACCTTCTGCAACATAAGGAAGTTTATAGGGCTCAACATGTGCATGCAGGTCATTGGTATAAATGACGGTAACGTCCTGCGCTGGACTTAGCGAAGCATATCCCGATAGTAATAAAACCGCGATTACTGTTTTTTTCATTTTTTAACTCTCGAATTAAAGAAAGAATTTCATTATCGATTAGCAAAAAACAGATTTTGTGAACCTTCTCACGACATATGAAAAAGGGAGACGCGAAAATTTACGACTAACAGAATCAGTTGGTGAAGCACATGGAATCCGCTCCAAAAATAGATCTCAATGTTTGTAAAAGCTGGTCATGTCCAAATCTCGGCATACCAGATGCGAGTGATTATGTTTTTCCTATTTATCGTCTGGGCTACGCTGCACTTGAATGTCAAAAATGTGGCAGTCTTCCTCCACTGTTTAATACAAAAGAATGTGACGAGTGGTTCAGTCAATTCATGCAACGAAAATTAGGAAATACAGGACAAGGTTGTCCCCGCTGTTTTACAGCGCACATCATTCGCTATGGATACACAAAAGCCAGAACACCCCGCTTTCAATGTTGCACCTGCCGTTATGTATTTACTCCACACTATGACAATGCTGTAGGCCTGAATAAAAATATCACCCTTCTTTCCCAGCTCGAACAAGGGGTGCACTCTGGTGAAACGACAAACCAAAGAGTCCTTGCGCAAGCGGTTAACGGTTTCGAACACGATCTGCATGTTTCACTCCCTGCGCTAACAAGGGTGTCAACGACCACAATGGTTATACCGTTTCAGGGTCATTCTGCGAGGCAGAAACTGTATGTTGTGATCAGTGCCGATGCTGACTCCGGCAAAATTATTCAAGTAACAACCAACTATTGCGACTGGAAGGCAGGTAATTCATTGCTCTATCAGGGTTCTAAGTCTTTCCCTTCTTCGATACTACCGTCGAGCGATACCGATCTTATTCGGGAGCAAGAGATGCAATTTCTTAAACGGAGCCAATTTGATGAAATTCAGTACGGTAGTGCCGAGCTTAAGCGAAACGACCGGGGAAGCATGGTCCGTCCTGTCATTACCATACACAGTCATTTCCAGAGATTAAAACGACGCTTCCCGGGTGTAACCGATCATTATCTCGCCCATGAGTGCGTTTTGCGCGGCGGGGCTATAACTGCCTGGTCAACAGAAGTCCGACTTGGGAAAACCGATCTTTGGTTTGTGTCTGAAAATATTGAAAACGCCAACCTCTCTGACAAAGCATTTTGCCTTACTGGTAGCTGGAAAATGGGATGGTGGAAAAATGTGTGGCAGCGTTGGGATAATGGCGAGATATGCAAGATGATTGGCCTGCTGACCGGACAGCAAAGTACAGCGGAACCCGCGTTGATTTCACTTGCATCCTGCACTGCATTTGCTGTCTGGCTGAAATCCCATCCATGGTCATTACAGTGTCATAACTTTGGGGCGCGGGTAGTGAGCCAGCATTTAGTGGGTCTTGGCTGTATTTACAACCAACAGATGAAGGAAAATTCAGGCCGTTAAGGGCTACATAACGCGAGCTGTACGGCAGCGAACTGAAAGCGAACTGCACTATTTTTTATTGTCATCAAAAGTTATTAACGTCTTCCTGTAACACCCACTTTTCCGAAGATTAATCCATTTGGCGTCAGAGGAACTCCGCCGACGCCTCGGATCGACGTCAGGAAATAATGTGAATTACCGTTTTTGCACTTTACGGTGCAACGACATCTGCGGCCATCGAATGCGTTATGTCATGCAGCAGTCCCGTCAGGTGCGGCAACATATCGCGGTCAAAATGCGATACCAGCAGTATGTGGTTTAACGCCCGACAGTAATCACACTGTGCTTCGGTGTCTTCAAGCAGCCACTCTTTTTGTCTCGGTTGTTCCGCGTCGTCCTCAAATTCCACCACCTGAAAATCACGCATTGATTCTGTGAGGCCGGCTTTCATTTCTTCCAGATACGCTCCCAGGCAGCGACAGACGGGCTGCGTTTGTGGGAGTGATGTGCAGTCGAGGAGGATTTCAGTGAGCAGTTTGCAGCGCTCTGCAAGGGTTGGGAGATCGGGGTTGAGGGAGAGTTCGGTGTAAAGCAGTGAAAGATTGTTATGTTCCATTTGATTTTGACTCCGTGTGAAATGATGAGATCTCCACCCGAACGCCAACTCAGGTGGCAGACTGAACCGGTTTGGCGTACCGACCCACACGGGAAAATCGGCGCTTCAAAAGAAGCCCCGGTTCAGCCCACCATAATTGAGTCTGCGGATTATATCGCTAGCTTTCAAAAGTGTGAACGAACCTGATGATAGTTGACGTATCAACATCATTTCTCGTGTGTAATCAGGACGCCAATCCTGACACCTGATTTTGCAGGTGCGCCGCCATTTTATTACTGTAGATTTATCCAGCAACTGACTTCGAAAGAAACTGGAAAGCGCCTCGCAAAATTCCTCTGCGGCCTGATGCCCTCACCCCCGCCCTCTCCCACAGGGAGAGGGAGAAAACACTAAAAACGACAACACTGTTGTCGTTTTGCTTTTACCTTGGCAGGCATAAAAAAACCGGGCAAATGCCCGGTTTTTTACATTAACGTTTAACTCAGTGAGCCGCTTCCGGCTTGTGCTTCGCCGCACTCTGGAAATCATACGTCAGTTCGTTCTTCGCCTGGTCCAGCGCCACGGTCACCTGACCGCCGTCCACCAGCGAGCCAAACAGCAGCTCGTTCGCCAGCGGTTTCTTCAGGTTGTCCTGAATCACGCGCGCCATCGGACGGGCACCCATCGCACGGTCGTAGCCTTTCTCGGCCAGCCAGTTGCGGGCCTCCTGGCTCACTTCCAGCGACACGCCTTTCTGATCCAGCTGAACCTGCAGCTCGACGATGAACTTGTCCACAACCTGATGGATCACCTCGGTAGACAGGTGATCGAACCAGATAATGTTGTCCAGACGGTTACGGAACTCCGGCGTGAAGATCTTCTTGATCTCCTCCATCGCATCGGTGCTGTTATCCTGGTGGATCAGGCCGATGGATTTACGCTCGGTTTCACGCACCCCGGCGTTGGTGGTCATCACCAGCACCACGTTGCGGAAGTCCGCCTTGCGCCCGTTGTTGTCGGTCAGCGTCCCGTTGTCCATCACCTGCAGCAGGATGTTGAACACGTCCGGGTGCGCTTTCTCGATTTCATCGAGCAGCAGTACCGCGTGCGGATGCTTGATCACCGCGTCGGTGAGCAGGCCGCCCTGGTCAAAGCCCACGTAGCCCGGAGGCGCACCAATCAAACGGCTGACGGTGTGACGCTCCATATACTCGGACATATCAAAGCGCAGCAGCTCAATGCCCAGCGCTTTGGAGAGCTGAACCGTCACCTCGGTTTTCCCTACGCCGGTCGGGCCAGCGAACAGGAAGGAACCGACAGGCTTGTGGTCATGCCCCAGCCCGGCGCGGGCCATCTTGATCGCTTCGGTTAAGGCCTCAATGGCTTTATCCTGACCAAAGACCAGCATTTTCAGGCGATTGCCGAGGGTGCGCAGCGTGTCGCGGTCGCTCTGAGAAACGCTCTTCTCAGGGATACGCGCGATGCGGGCCACCACGGACTCAATATCCGCCACGTTAACGGTTTTCTTACGCTTGCTGGCCGGCATCAGGCGTGCACGCGCGCCTGCCTCGTCAATCACGTCAATCGCCTTATCCGGCAGATGACGGTCGTTGATGTATTTCACCGCCAGCTCCACCGCCGCACGGACCGCTTTCGCGGTGTAACGCACGTCGTGGTGCGCTTCGTACTTCGGCTTCAGGCCGTTGATGATCTGCACCGTCTCCTCAACGGACGGCTCGGTCACGTCGATTTTCTGGAAGCGACGCGCCAGCGCACGGTCTTTCTCAAAGATGTTGCTGAACTCCTGGTAGGTCGTGGAGCCAATCACGCGGATCTTGCCGCTGGAGAGCAGCGGTTTGATCAGGTTCGCGGCATCCACCTGGCCACCGGAGGCCGCACCTGCGCCGATGATGGTGTGGATCTCATCGATAAACAGGATGCTGTTGGTGTCCTGCTCCAGCTGTTTCAACAGCGCCTTGAAGCGTTTTTCAAAATCACCGCGGTATTTGGTGCCCGCCAGCAGCGAGCCGATATCCAGCGAGTAGATGGTGCAGTCGGCAATCACTTCCGGCACGTCGCCCTGCACAATGCGCCAGGCAAGCCCTTCGGCAATCGCGGTTTTACCCACGCCTGACTCACCCACCAGCAGCGGGTTGTTCTTGCGGCGACGGCACAGCACCTGGATCGCGCGCTCCAGCTCTTTATCGCGACCAATCAGCGGGTCGATACCGCCAACGCGAGCAAGCTGGTTAAGATTGGTGGTGAAGTTTTCCATACGATCCTCCCCGCCTGCTTGCTCTTCATTGTTATTGACCTGATTGCTGGAATCCGATGCCTGGTTAGGCTCGTCTTTGCGCGTTCCGTGAGAAATAAAGTTAACCACGTCGAGGCGGCTGACTTCGTGTTTGCGCAGCAGGTAGGCAGCCTGTGACTCCTGCTCGCTGAAGATGGCGACTAAGACGTTTGCGCCAGTCACTTCGCTACGCCCGGAAGACTGGACGTGGAATACCGCGCGCTGCAGCACGCGCTGGAAGCTGAGCGTCGGCTGCGTGTCGCGCTCTTCTTCACTGGCTGGCAGCACCGGTGTGGTTTGTTCTATGAAGGCTTCGAGTTCCTGACGTAGCGCCACCAGATCCACGGAGCAGGCTTCCAGCGCTTCGCGGGCAGATGGGTTGCTAAGCAGTGCGAGCAGTAAATGCTCGACGGTCATAAACTCATGTCGGTGCTCACGCGCTCTGGCGAAAGCCATGTTTAAACTGAGTTCCAGTTCTTGATTGAGCATAGGCACCTCCCCCAATTTTATGCCTTATCAGGCCTTTTCCAGCGTACACAGCAACGGATGCTCGTTCTCCCTCGCATAGTCGTTCACCATCGCCACTTTGGTTTCCGCCACTTCGGCTGTGAAGATGCCGCAGATAGCTTTGCCACGATAATGAACGGTAAGCATCAGTTGCGTTGCACGTTCTACATCATAAGAAAAGAACTTTTGTAGCACGTCAATAACAAATTCCATCGGCGTGTAATCATCGTTCATTAACATAACTTTATACATAGATGGCGGTTTTAGCGCGTCGCGCACTTTGTCTTCCGCCAGCTGGTCGAAATCCAGCCAATCGTTGGTCTTACCCATTATGCATAACCACTTTGAATCTACCTCAGATGTTAGATAACAATCATCTATTACTGTCATCCGCGATGTCTGTCACAAACTGTTGCAATAGCGTTAACTGCTTCAAACTTTGGTTGATTATTGTCCCATCTCCAGCGCCAAACGCTTGACGACTTCTTTCGTTTCTCTAAATTGTACAAGCGTGAGATGGCGAGGTTTTGAACAGCCCCCACTCCACCACCGGTTCATTCCATCTTAACTTATAAGATTTACGAAGGATGTCGAAGCATGGAAATGGGTACTGTTAAGTGGTTCAACAACGCCAAAGGGTTTGGCTTCATCTGCCCCGAAGGCGGCGGCGAGGATATCTTCGCTCACTATTCCACCATTCAGATGGATGGTTACAGAACGCTCAAAGCCGGGCAGTCCGTCCGGTTCGATGTACATCAGGGACCAAAAGGCAATCATGCCAGCCTAATCGTACCCGTTGAAGCAGAGACGGTTGCATAGCTCTCTGTTTTATTGTGTACATCCCGCAGTCAAAATGCCAGCCCGATCGGCTGGCATTTTTATTTTCGGGTTATTCCCGAGCCAGCGCCTCCACCGGATCCAGCCGCGCCGCGTTGCGGGCGGGCAACCAGCCAAACAAAATGCCGGTAAAGGTCGAACACAAAAATGCGGTAATAATGGCAACCGGCGAGAAGCCAATCTCCCAGCCGGGTAAAAAGAGCTGAAGCGCAAACGCGATCATCATCGAGAGCGCAATACCCATCGCCCCGCCAACCAGACACACCAGCACCGCTTCAATCAAAAACTGCTGCAGCACGTCGCTGGCCCGGGCGCCGACCGCCATGCGAATGCCGATCTCCCGGGTACGTTCGGTTACCGACACCAGCATGATATTCATCACCCCGATGCCGCCGACGACCAGCGAAATCACCGCCACCAGCGTGAGGAACAGCTGAAGAGTACGTGTGGTCTTTTCCGCCGTTTTCAAGAGGCCGTCCATATTCCAGGTGAAGAAATCTTTCTTCCCGTGGCGCAGGGTTAACAGCCGCTCAAGCTGCTGTTCGGCCAGCGCGCTGTCGTAGCCCTCCTTCACGCGTACGGTGATGGAGTTGAGCCATGACTGCCCCATAATCCGCCCTGAGATGGTGGTGTAGGGCAGCCAGACGCGCAGGATCTTACTGCTGCCAAACATCGACTGCTTCTCTTCCGCCACGCCGATGACCGTGGCAGGCATGTTGCCGACCAGAATCACTTCGCCCACCACGTTGGCTTTGTTTGGGAAAAGCTGCCTGCGCGAGTTCGCGTCCAGCACCACCACCTGCGCCCTGCCCGCCAGCTGCTCGGCGTTGAAGGTGGCACCTTCGCTGAAGGTCATGCCGTAGACGTTGAAATAGTCTCCGCTGACGCCGTTAGCGCTGGCGGCCACGTCAACGTTGCCCACGCGCAGACGCAGGTTCTGCGAAACCGCAGGCGTGGCGGAGTTCACCCACGGCTGCTTCTGAATCGCCGCCAGATCGTCGTATTTCAGCGCCTGCTGATACTGCGGCTCGTCGTCGCCAAAGTCTTTGCCGGGATAGACGTCAATGGTATTGGTGCCGATGGCGCGGATATCGGCCAGCACCAGCTGCTTCGCCGCGTCGCCCACCACCACAATCGACACCACCGAGGCGATCCCGATAATGATGCCGAGCATCGTCAACAGGGTACGCATTTTATTGGCCGCCATCGCCAGCCAGGCCATGGTCAGCGCCTCGCGAAAGCCGCTGGAGAACTGCCCCCAGCCTGTTGATGCCGGCAGCGCTTCTTTCGGCGCCGCTGCCCTGGACTCACGCGGCGGCGGATTGCTGACCAGCTCGCCGTCGTGGATCTCAATAATGCGTTCCGCCTGCGCCGCCACCTGCGGATCGTGGGTAACAATGATGACAGTGTGGCCCTGATCGCGAAGCTGGTGAAGGATCGCCATCACCTCTTCGCCGGAATGGCTGTCAAGTGCCCCGGTCGGTTCATCCGCGAGGATCACCTGCCCGCCGTTCATCAGCGCACGGGCAATACTCACGCGCTGCTGCTGGCCGCCGGACAGCTGCGAGGGCTGGTACTCCACCCGCTCCGCCAGCCCCAGACGCGTCAGCAGCATCTGCGCGCGCTCAAGTCGCTTTTTCCGCTCGACGCCCGCATACACCGCAGGCACTTCCACGTTCTGCGCCGCATTCAGGTGAGAAAGCAAATGGTAACGCTGGAAGATAAAGCCGAAATGTTCCCGGCGCAGCTTCGCCAGCGCATCGCCGCCCAGCGTGGAGACATCCGTCCCGGCCACGCGATAGGTACCGCTGGTCGGTTTATCCAGACAGCCGAGAATGTTCATCAGCGTCGATTTACCGGAACCCGATGCCCCGACAATCGCCACCATCTCGCCCGCTTCCACGCGCAGGGAGATGCCCTTCAGCACCTCCACCGGACCGTCGCCTGACGGATAGCTGCGACGAATGTTATTCAGCTCAAGCAGCGCCGTCATTTAGCGGCTCCGGGCAGGCTTTCGCTGACAACAACCTCCTCGCCCTCTTCCAGAGCTTTCACCACCACCACGTCGGTGTCGTTGCGCGCGCCGATCACGACCTCGCGCTCGCGCGTTTCGCCGTTGCGCAGCACTTTCACTTTATAACGGCTCTCCCCGGCGGACTCGCCGAGCGCAGAGAGCGGAATGGTCAGCACGTTCTTCACGCCGGTCAGCTGGATATGCACTTGTGCGGTCATGTCCAGACGCAGCACGCCCTGCGGGTTTGGCACCTCAAAGCGGGCATAGTAGAAGATAGCGTCGTTAACTTTTTCCGGCGTCGGCAGAATGTCTTTCAGCACGCCTTCGTAGCGCGTCTGCGGGTCGCCAAGCACCGTAAACCAGGCGTTTTGTCCGGGCTTAAGATGGATAACATCCGCCTCTGAGACCTGGGCTTTGACCAGCATGGTGCTCATGTCAGCCAGCGTCAGAATGTTTGGCGCCTGCTGCGCGGCAATCACCGTCTGGCCCTGCAGCGTGGTGATCTGGGTGACTTCGCCCGCCATCGGCGCGACGATTTTGGTGTAGTCGAGGTTGGTTTTTGCCGTATCCAGCGAGGCCTGATTGCGTTTGATTTGCGCGTCAATCGTGCCAATCTGCGCCTGTTTCACCGCCAGTTCTGTGGTGGCAGTATCTAAATCCTGTTTCGAAATAGCCTGGGTTTTGGCCAGCGCCTGCTGACGGGTCAGCGTTACCTGAGCCAGGTTACGTTCTGCCAGCGCCTGCGCACGCTGCGCGCGCAGCTCCATCAGCGTGGCTTCCACCTCGCGGATCTGGTTCTCAGCCTGCTCAGGATCGATAACGCCGAGCAGCTGGCCTTTTTTCACCTTGTCGCCAATCTCAACCGACAGCGTTTTCAGCTGGCCGCTGACCTGAGCGCCGACGTCAACCTTGCGCAGCGCGTCAAGCTTGCCCGTCGCGAGGACGTTTTGCTGCAGTTCGCCCGGGCGAACGATCAGCGTCTGATACTGCGGCACCGGCGCATTCAGCACCTGCCATAGCCAGTACCCACCGGCTAAAACCGCGACCGCCAGCAGCAGAAACAGCGTTCTGCGTTTTCCCTTGAGGTTCATAAATATTCCAAATAAATGTTCTGGCAATTATAAATGTTGATTCTATCTAAACGACTCCTCAACGAAACCCCTGTTCTCCGAAATCGCCCTAATTTGTTTACGAGACGTTGACATTTCCCCTGTTGAAATAGCGATATTCCAAAAGGATCAGGATCTACCATGTCTTCTATCGTCGATACATCACTTTCAAACCTGCCGCAGCCAAAAACCGGCTGGCAGCTCTTCAAAAACCTGGCTTTTGGTGAGATCGCACCCGGGCTGGCATGGGAAAAAACCGCCTACCGACGTAAGTTCATGCTGCGTTCACTGGCGACACCGCTCAGCACCGCTCGCCTGCTGTCTGATCTTGCGAAACATCCGCACCTGATGCAAATGCTCCAGGTTCAGCCGGGGCTGCCGTGTCGCCTTCATCGTCCGTGGCTGACGGTCAATATGGATCGACAGCGTGCGCTGGAATCGCTGTCCTGGCACTATCAGATGATGTGCCGCCAGCTGCCGGCAACGCTGACAAAGGGTTATCTTTCAAAGCAGGGCGTGACTCTGCTGACCTTAACCGGAAAAGATGAACAGCAATTTACCGTCCGCCTGTGTGCCGACGCGTTTATGGATAAAGAGGGAGAAGCTACCCTCGTTTTCTGTGACAGTCAAAATACGGCGCTGGCGGAGATGACCTTTACGCTATGCCAGTTTGAGGGAAAATCAACGCTGTTCATTGGCGGTTTGCAGGGCGCAAAAGCGCATGTTCCCCACGAGCTGATCCAGGGTGCGACGAAAGCCTGCCACGGTCTGTTCCCGAAACGTCTGCTGGTCGAGGCCGCAATGACGCTCGGCGCCGCGTTCCCGGTAGAGCAAATAGTCGCCGTCAGTAACGATACCCACATTTATCGCAGCTGGCGCTACCGCAAGAAAAAAGAGGGGAAACTGCTGGCCGATTACGACAGTTTCTGGAGCTCCATCGGCGGTGAAAAGCAGGATAACGGTAATTTTATGCTGCCGCTCGTCATGCCGCGTAAACCGATGGAAGAGATCGCCAGCAAAAAACGCTCCGAATATCGCCGCCGCTACGCGCTGCTGGATAGCCTGATTCAGCAGATGAAACAGGCGACCCAACGCTAATCCGCTTTCCCGCGTGCCAGCCACAGCACGCGGGAGAACATCTTCCGCAGCAGGGTCGGTACCGCCTCCACGCCCCGCCTGCCCGCTTCCGTCGCCACTTCAATGGCTAAATCCGGTTTTGACGAACGGTGAATGGCTTTGGCGATCACCCGCCGCATGTTCATCGGGACATCGACCGGTACCATGGCAATGCGGTGGAAGACGTCGTCGAACCCCTGACGATACATAAAGTGTTCCATGTCCATCGCGGGGAGCATGGTTAAATGGTCCCGCTCTTCCTCGCGCTCGTTATTCAGCAGGCTCCGCACGGTCAAGGCATATTTTTTACCCGCCTCATCACCGTCTACCAGCACGTGCCACTCGATCCCCATCCGGCGGGCGAATTTTATCAGCGGCTTTAATCCCGACTGCGCGAATTCAATCACCTTAATGCCTTCCGCATCAAAATGGTGGCCGCACTGGCGCGCCAGCTCGTTGATGACCCAGGTTTCCGTTTCCCCCTCCACCAGCAGCCAGCAGCGGGCAAAGAGCGACGACGCCCGGTTAAAGCGAATATGAAACGCGATGCGCCGCCCGTCTTCCGCATTCAAACCGCCCGGCCCAAGCCGGAAAGCGGAGACGCGGGAGGATTCACGCACCAGGCGACAGACGTGTTCTACCGGCGTCAGCGATAATAACTCTCCGGAATTGGTGGTCGTAATGCGCTGGAGCGGCAGCAGGTTCAGCAGATGCCATGCCACGGAGAGCATGATGGGATGCAGGCGCGTTTCCGGGTCTTCCACCAGCAGCAGCGGCCGGGCGTCCCGGTCAAGACGAACGGTGCCTTTGGCCTGCAGAAGCGTTGAAAACAGCCCCAGCAGAATCACCCGATGGGTACGGCCGCCGGGCCGGTCGATCATCCGGTTGATGATGTCGAGATAACGCCAGCTTCGCTGCTCATCATGAGAGCGGCGGCGCATCAGACGGTGGCGCGACTCCGACGTTCCCTGCTCGGAAAAATAGTGCTCAAGGAGCTGTACCATCGCGGACAGCCCCTGACGGATTTGTCC
Source organism: Enterobacter sp. DNB-S2 (assembly GCF_019443845.1). NCBI lineage: Bacteria > Pseudomonadati > Pseudomonadota > Gammaproteobacteria > Enterobacterales > Enterobacteriaceae > Enterobacter > Enterobacter sp. DNB-S2. The sequence continues at coordinate 2,191,877 of NZ_CP050520.1, read as the reverse complement.
GTCGGTCAGATTCTGCGGGCGCGACACCAGCTCTCTGGCCAGAAAATCCAGCTCGCGGGCGGTGACTTCCACTTCCGGCATATTGGGTACGGTTCCGTTACGAATACGCCGCATAAAGCGCGCATCGCGCAGGCGTAACACCGGCGTCAGGCGGATCAGGTGACGGGCCAGATCGTCGATATTGTCCAGCGGGATCGGGTTGGCTTTCTCATCGAGAAAATCACGCAGGGTGAGTACTCCCTCGTTCTCCGCCATCTCGCCTTCCAGCCGATAGAAAATCCGGTGGAAACCGTCATCGCACGGCACCCAGCAGGGTGACAGCGGGCGGAAGCGACGCACGCGATGACGTCCGGGCTCGGATTCGCGGAACGTCAGGATGATATGCAGGTGCTTCTCGCGCCCCGTTACGTCGCCGGGCGGGAACCAGAAATCGTCGCGGACGAAGTGATACAGATCGTCTTCGGGCGAAAGCAGTAGCGTCAATGCATCCAGCAGGCTGGACTTACCCCACGCGTTCTCGCCGATCAGGACGTTGTTCTGCTCCAGCTGCAGCGACAGGCGGTTAATACCGCGAAACCCGACAATTTCCACACGTTCGAGAAGCATAAATCCCCCGCGATATGATCACTTTTTCCTTCAAGTAATCAGCAGTATAGCGGGATGCAGACGGGCTTGACACTGCAATCCGCCTTCATAACCTGGCGGAAGCACGAAAAATTCAGAATTTATCCATCAGGTTTCATTTGAAATAACCCACATCTCACAAGATACTACCGCCCGCAAATTGGTCTATGCTCTATTTACCGCTGATTTGAACAAGGATTGACATCACATTGCCTTAAATCAAATTAATCGAATTTATTTAAGTGGCGAAGGGGTGTTGTTGGTTTTTAAAATACGGGCTCTTTGAGTCGTCATCCCTTTATGGCGATATATCCCGCGCGCGGGAAAGCGTGCGGAAAATTATTTGAGGTGGTTATGTTTAGAAAATTGGCAGCAGAATGCTTTGGTACATTCTGGCTGGTATTTGGTGGCTGCGGTAGCGCCGTTCTGGCAGCAGCATTCCCGGAATTAGGTATCGGTTTTGTCGGCGTCGCGCTGGCGTTTGGTTTAACCGTATTAACCATGGCATTTGCCGTGGGACATATTTCCGGCGGTCATTTTAACCCGGCAGTGACGTTAGGTTTATGGGCGGGCGGCCGTTTCCCGGCGAAAGACGTAATTGGCTACATTGTGGCGCAGGTAGTTGGCGGTATTATTGCGGCGGGCGTTCTGTACGTGATTGCCAGCGGTAAAGCCGGCTTCGACGCGGCGGCCAGCGGCTTTGCCTCTAACGGCTTCGGCGAACACTCTCCTGGCGGTTACTCCATGCTGTCTGCCATCGTGATCGAAATCGTGCTTACCGCCGGCTTCCTGCTGGTGATCCACGGCGCAACGGACAAACACGCCCCGGCCGGTTTTGCTCCAATTGCCATTGGTCTGGCGCTGACGCTTATCCACCTGATTTCTATTCCGGTCACCAACACCTCCGTTAACCCGGCACGCAGTACCGCCGTCGCCATCTTCCAGGGCGGCTGGGCGCTTGAGCAGCTGTGGCTGTTCTGGGTGATGCCAGTTATCGGCGGTATTCTGGGTGGCGTGCTGTATCGCACCCTGCTGGAAAAACGCGATTAATCTTTCCTCTCTCTCCCCGTGGGAGAGGTCCGGGGTGAGGGCTTCAGGCCGCACACCCCACGTAGACACAAGCCGGGTAAAGCGTAGCCGCCGCCCGGCTTTCTTTTGCCGCTTTACTGAACAGCCTTTATTGGGTAGTGTCACTGGCGCTTAACCGATACTCAAAAAGGACCGGCTGTTCATGTTTTCAGGACTCCTCATCATTTTGCTGCCCTTGATCGTGGGCTATCTTATTCCGCTGCATCGTGAATCCGCATTAAGGCTCATTAATCGATTCCTGAGCTGGATTGTCTACGTTATTCTTTTCTTTATGGGGATTAGCCTGGCATTTCTGGACAACTTATCGGCGAATTTACTCTCCATCCTCCATTATTCTGTCGTCACCGTGGTGGTTATTTTGCTGTGCAATATTGCCGCGCTGCTGTGGCTGGAACGCACTATTCCATGGAAAAATCACCATCATCAGGAAAAACTCCCTTCACGAATTGCAATGGCGCTTGAATCATTAAAATTATGCGGCGTCGTGGTGCTCGGTTTTCTTCTTGGGCTGACCGGTTGGGCATTTTTACAGCACGCGACTGAGGCCAGTGAATATACACTGATCTTCCTGCTGTTCCTGATCGGTATTCAGCTGCGAAATAATGGCATGACGCTGAAACAAATTGTCCTCAACCGTCGGGGAATGATGGTTGCGGTTATGGTTGTTGCCAGTTCAATGGTGGCGGGCGTCATCAACGCCTTTATTCTCGATCTGCCGCTGAAAACCGGCCTGGCGATGGCATCCGGTTTTGGCTGGTATTCGCTCTCCGGTATTCTGCTGACCGAATCATTCGGACCGGTGATCGGCAGCGCCGCCTTCTTTAACGATCTGGCGCGCGAGCTGATTGCCATCATGCTGATCCCGAGCCTGGTTCGCCGCAGTCGTTCTACCGCGCTGGGTCTGTGCGGCGCGACGTCGATGGACTTTACCCTGCCGGTACTACAACGCTCCGGCGGGCTGGAGATGGTGCCCGCGGCTATCGTGCACGGCTTTATTTTAAGCCTGCTGGTTCCGGTCCTGATGGCCTTCTTCTCTGCCTGATACTTCTTTGGCGGTAGGTTTCCTGCCGCCAAAATTGCGCTAAATCAATCTCCCTCTATTTTGTAGCAGAAAGCCCTTTTCTCCGTTCTGGCACAGGCATAACCTTAAACATGTATATCAAATATAACTTTAACAGGTGTGATTATGTTTTGTGTGCAATGTGAACAAACCATCCGTACCCCGGCAGGCAATGGCTGCTCTTACGCACAGGGTATGTGCGGCAAAACCGCAGAAACATCTGACCTGCAGGACCTGCTGATTGCGGCTCTGCAAGGCCTTTCCGCATGGGCGTTCAAAGCCCGCGAATACGGCATTGTCGACCATTACGTCGATAGCTTCGCCCCGCGCGCCTTCTTCTCCACGCTGACCAACGTTAACTTCGACTCTCCGCGCATTGTCGGCTACGCCCGCGAAGCGATTGCCCTGCGTGAAGCGCTGAAAGCACAGTGCCTGAAGGCGGATGCCTCCGCTCGCGTGGAAAACCCGATGTCAGAACTGCAGCTGGTCAGCGACGATTTGGGCGACCTCCAGCGTCAGGCGGCAGAATTCACCCCGAATAAAGACAAAGCGGCGATTGGCGAGAACATTCTCGGCCTGCGCCTGCTGTGCCTGTACGGCCTGAAAGGCGCTGCGGCCTATATGGAACACGCGCACGTTCTGGGTCAGTACGACAACGACATCTACGCCCAGTACCACAAAATCATGGCGTGGCTAGGCACCTGGCCTGCCGATATGAACGCCCTGCTTGAGTGCTCAATGGAAATCGGCCAGATGAACTTCCGCGTGATGAGCATTCTGGATGCCGGTGAAACCAGCACCTACGGCCACCCGACGCCGACGCAGGTCAACGTCAAGGCAACCGAAGGCAAGTGCATTCTGATTTCCGGTCACGACCTGAAAGATCTCTACAACCTGCTGAAGCAAACCGAAGGCACCGGCGTTAACGTTTATACCCACGGCGAAATGCTGCCGGCGCACGGCTACCCTGAGCTGCGTAAATTTAAGCATCTGATCGGTAACTACGGCAGCGGCTGGCAGAACCAGCAGGTGGAGTTCGCCCGCTTCCCTGGCCCTATCGTGATGACCTCTAACTGCATCATCGACCCGACCGTCGGCGCGTACGATGACCGCATCTGGACCCGCAGCATCGTCGGCTGGCCGGGCGTGAGCCATCTTGAAGGTGACGATTTCGGTCCGGTTATCGCCCAGGCGCAGCAGATGGCAGGCTTCCCGTACAGCGAGATCCCGCACCTTATTACCGTCGGCTTCGGTCGTGAAACCCTGCTGGGTGCCGCTGATTCGCTGATCGATCTCGTCAGCCGTGAAAAGCTGCGCCACATCTTCCTCGTCGGCGGCTGCGACGGCGCGCGCGGCGAGCGTAACTACTTCACCGATTTCGCCACCAGCGTACCGGAAGACTGCCTGATCCTGACCCTGGCGTGCGGCAAATACCGTTTCAACAAGCTGGACTTCGGCGACATCGAAGGTCTGCCGCGCCTGATCGATGCAGGCCAGTGTAACGATGCTTACTCGGCCATCATTCTGGCGGTCACCCTGGCGGAGAAACTGGACTGCGGCGTGAACGACCTGCCGCTGTCGCTGGTGCTGTCATGGTTCGAGCAGAAAGCGATTGTCATCCTCCTGACCCTGCTCTCTCTCGGCGTCACCAACATCGTGACCGGCCCGACCGCGCCTGGCTTCCTGACGCCGGACCTGCTGGCGGTGCTGAACGAGAAATTCGGCCTGCGTTCCGTGACCAACGTTGAAGATGATATGAAGCAGCTGCTGAGCGCGTAAGGAGTTATTCATGACCATGCCAACCTCACAATGTCCGTGGCGGATGCAGGTTCATCACATCCATCAGGAGACGCCGGATGTGTGGACGCTGTCGCTGCTGTGCCATGACTACTATCCGTACCGTGCAGGCCAGTACGCGCTGGTCAGCGTTCGCAATTCGGCGGATACGCTGCGCGCCTACACGATCTCCTCAACGCCGGGCGTGAGCGAGTACATTACGCTCACCGTCCGCCGCATTGACGACGGCGCGGGCTCGCAGTGGCTGACGCGGAACGTCAAGCGCGGGGATTACATCTGGCTGTCTGACGCGCAGGGAGATTTCACCTGTGACGACAAAGCAGACGATAAATTCCTGTTGCTGGCGGCGGGCTGTGGCGTAACGCCAATTATGTCGATGCGCCGCTGGCTGGCAAAAAATCGCCCGCAGGCCGATGTGCAGTCGATCTTCAGCGTCCGTTCCCCGGAAGATGTGATTTTTGCCGGGGAATGGCGTGATTATCCGGTGACGCTGGTGGCGGAGCACAACGCGACCCACGGCTTTGTGCCCGGTCGCCTGAGCCGCGAGCTGCTGCAAAGCGTACCGGATATCGCGAACCGCACCGTGATGACCTGCGGCCCGGCGCCGTACATGGATATCGTGGAAAAAGAGGTGAAAGCGCTTGGCGTGACCCGCTTCTTCAAAGAGCAGTTCTTCACGCCGGTGGCGGAAGCGGCAACCAGCGGCATTACCTTCACCAAACTGCAGCCTGCGCAGACCTTCTTTGGCCGCGTGGGGACCACGCTGCTGGAGGCGCTGGAAAGCAACAAGGTGCCGGTAGTGGCTGCCTGTCGTGCGGGCGTGTGCGGCTGCTGTAAGACGAAGGTGGTTTCCGGGGAGTACACCGTCACCAGCACCATGACGCTGTCCGACGCGGAAATTGCCGAGGGTTACGTGCTGGCATGCTCATGCCATCCACAGGGCGATCTCGTCCTCGCATAAACGGTAAACGTTCGATCGTAGGCCCGGTAAGCGTCAGCGCCACCGGGCTTTTTGTCGGGTGACACTGCGTTTACCCGACCTACGACAACCTCACCGCCACGCGGGCGCTTTACCCAGCGCAAACCGCCCCGCCCCTAAAAACGCGACCGCCAGCGAGCCGATAAAGAAGTACACCAGGCTTTCAATCGCCCATGCGCCTACCTTATCGAGGGCGAGCGTTTCACCCATTCCTACCATCAGCCACGCCACAATCATCGTAAAGGCCAGCACCAGCGCGGCCGGGCGCGTAAAGAGCCCAACAATAATCAGGATCGGTGCCACCACTTCGCCAACCAACACGCCGTAGGCGATAAACCCCGGCAGCCCTTTCTCCACCAGCATGCCGCTGATAAAGCCCACGCCGCCAAAAAGCTTGTGCAAACCGTGAAATAGCATCAGCCCGCCGACGGCAAGTCGTAACAAGAGTTTGCCAAGATCGTCGCACGATAGCTTTTCATTAACAGCGATTAACAATGATTTAACCATTTGAAATACTTCCTGTTTTTACTGAGGTAGCACCAGATTATGCCGAATAATTGCGCATGAAAAGCACCTTTTAATTGGGGGGATGCGACGGGCAATACGGAGACTTTCTTCTAAGCTTGTAAGCGATATCACAAAAAGGAGACGGACAACCATGAAACAAACCGTGGCTGCATATATAGCGAAAACGCTCGAACAGGCTGGCGTGAAACGTATCTGGGGCGTAACCGGCGATTCCCTGAACGGACTTAGCGACAGCCTCAACAAGATGAAGACCATCGAATGGATGCCCACGCGCCATGAAGAGGTTGCCGCCTTCGCCGCAGGCGCTGAAGCACAGATCACGGGGGAACTGGCCGTCTGCGCCGGATCGTGCGGTCCCGGCAACCTGCATCTGATCAACGGCCTCTTTGACTGTCACCGTAACCACGTGCCGGTGCTGGCAATTGCCGCCCATATCCCCTCTTCCGAAATCGGCAGCGGCTATTTTCAGGAGACGCATCCGCAGGAGCTGTTCCGTGAATGCAGCCACTATTGCGAGCTGGTTTCATCCCCAGAGCAGATCCCGCAGGTGCTGGCGATCGCCATGCGCAAAGCCGTGCTGAACCGCGGCGTTTCTGTGGTCGTTATCCCGGGCGATGTGGCCCTCAAGGCCGCGCCTGAAGGGGCCAGCACCCACTGGTATCACGCCCCGCAGCCGGTGGTGACGCCTGCGGAAGAGGAGCTGAAAAAGCTGGCACAGCTGCTGCGGTACTCAAGCAATATCGCCCTGATGTGCGGCAGCGGCTGCGCGGGCGCGCACAAGGAGCTGCTTGAATTTGCGGGTAAGCTTAAGGCCCCCATTGTTCACGCCCTGCGCGGCAAAGAGCACGTCGAGTACGACAACCCCTTTGATGTGGGGATGACCGGTCTGATCGGTTTCTCCAGCGGCTTCCACACCATGATGAACGCCGACACGCTGATCCTGCTCGGCACCCAATTCCCGTATCGCGCGTTCTACCCGACGGATGCCAAAATCATTCAGATTGATATCAACCCGGCCAGCATCGGCGCGCACAGCAAGGTTGATATGGCGCTGGTGGGCGATATCAAATCTACCCTTTCCGCCCTGCTGCCGCTGCTGGAAGAAAAAACGGACCGCAAGTTCCTTGATAAAGCCCTGAGCGACTATCGCGACGCCCGCAAGGGGCTGGACGACCTCGCCAAACCGAGCGACAAAGCCATTCATCCGCAGTATCTGGCGCAGCAGATCAGCCATTTCGCGGACGACGACGCCATCTTCACCTGCGACGTGGGCACGCCAACCGTCTGGGCGGCACGCTATTTGAAGATGAACGGCAAGCGTCGCCTGCTCGGCTCGTTCAACCACGGCTCTATGGCCAACGCCATGCCGCAGGCGCTGGGCGCAAAAGCGACGGCGCCGGAGCGTCAGGTGGTGGCGATGTGCGGCGACGGCGGGTTCAGCATGCTGATGGGGGATTTCCTGTCGGTGGTGCAGATGAAGCTCCCGCTGAAAATCGTGGTCTTTAACAACAGCGTGCTGGGCTTCGTGGCGATGGAGATGAAGGCCGGAGGCTATCTCACGGACGGCACCGAGCTGCACGACACCAACTTCGCGCGCATCGCCGAGGCCTGCGGCATCACCGGTATTCGCGTGGAGAAAGCCTCAGAGGTGGACGAAGCCCTGCAGCGCGCATTTTCCATCGACGGTCCGGTGCTGGTGGATGTCGTCGTCGCCAAAGAAGAGCTGGCGATCCCGCCGCAGATCAAGCTGGAACAGGCCAAAGGCTTTAGCCTGTATATGCTGCGCGCCATCATCAGCGGGCGCGGCGACGAGGTGATCGAACTGGCAAAAACCAACTGGCTCAGGTAAAACATTTCGCATGACCTCTTAAAATAAAGGGATGTGAAATGATTGATTTACGCAGTGATACCGTAACCCGCCCGAGCCGCGCCATGCTCGAAGAGATGATGGCCGCCCCGGTCGGGGATGACGTCTACGGCGATGACCCAACGGTTAACGAACTGCAGCGTTACGCGGCAGAGCTGAGCGGCAAGGAGGCCGCGCTGTTCCTGCCGACCGGCACGCAGGCTAACCTGGTGGCGCTGCTCAGCCACTGCGAGCGCGGGGAAGAGTATATCGTCGGCCAGGGCGCGCATAACTATCTCTACGAAGCCGGCGGCGCGGCGGTGCTCGGCAGCATTCAGCCGCAGCCGATTGACGCCGCGCCGGACGGCTCCCTGCCGCTCGATAAAGTCGCGGCGAAAATCAAAGCTGACGATATTCACTTCGCCCGCACCCGACTGCTCAGCCTCGAAAACACCCACAACGGCAAAGTGCTGCCGCGCGAATACCTGAAAGCAGCGTGGGAATTCACCCGCGAGCGCCGGCTCGGCCTGCACGTTGACGGCGCGCGTATCTTTAACGCCGTCGTGGAGTATGGCTGCGAGCTGAAAGAGATTGCGCAATACTGCGACTCGTTCACCATCTGCCTCTCAAAAGGGCTGGGCACGCCGGTGGGCTCTCTGCTTGTGGGCGACGCGGACTACATCAAGCGCGCCAACCGCTGGCGTAAAATGACCGGCGGCGGCATGCGTCAGGCGGGTATTCTGGCGGCTGCCGGGCTGTATGCCCTGAAAAATAACGTGGCGCGCCTGAAGGACGATCACGACAACGCCGCGTGGATGGCGGCGCAGCTGCGCGAGATTGGCGCCGACGTGATGCGCCACGACACCAACATGCTGTTCGTACGCGTGGGCGATGACCGCGCCGCCGCGCTGGGTGAGTTTATGAAATCACGTGGCGTGCTGATCAACGCCTCACCCGTCGTGCGCCTGGTCATGCATCTCGACGTGAGCCGCGAACAGCTGGCGGACGTGGTGAAACACTGGCAGGCGTTTTTACAGCGATAAGGAGCATCACGTGCCGCAACGAATTCTGGTGCTCGGCGCCAGCGGGTACATCGGTCAGCATCTCACCGCGGCGTTAAGCCAGCAGGGACACCAGGTGCTGGCAGCGGCACGCAATACCGAACGCCTGCAAAAACTCAGTTTGCCTGGCGTCACCTGCCACAGCGTTGACCTCAACTGGCCGAAGGAACTTCCCGCCCTGCTGGAAGGGGTCGATACGCTTTACTACCTGGTGCACAGCATGGGCGAAGGCGGGGATTTCATCGCCCACGAGCGGCAGGTGGCGATGAACGTTCGCGACGCCCTGCTGCAAACCCCGGTGAAGCAGGTCATTTTTTTAAGCTCGCTCCAGGCGCCCGAACACGAGCAGTCCGATCACCTGCGCGCCCGCCAGCTGACGGCTGACACCCTGCGCGGGGCGAATATCCCCGTCACCGAACTGCGCGCCGGGATCATCGTCGGCGCAGGCTCCGCCGCCTTCGAAGTGATGCGCGATATGGTTTACAACCTGCCCGTACTCACGCCGCCGCGCTGGGTGCGCTCGCGCACCACGCCGATTGCGCTGGAGAATTTACTGCATTATCTGGTGGCCATGCTGGATCGCCCGGCGGAGCAACACCGCGTGCTGGAGGCGGCAGGCCCTGAAGTGCTGAGCTATCAGGAGCAGTTCGAACATTTCATGCGCGTCAGCGGCCGCCGCCGCTGGCTGATCCCCATTCCCTTCCCGACCCGCTGGATTTCGGTGTGGTTTTTGAATGTGATCACCTCCGTGCCGCCGACGACCGCCAAAGCGCTGATCCAGGGGCTCAAACATGATTTACTGGCGGACGATCGCGAACTGCGGGCACTCATTCCCCAGGACCTGATCCGTTTTGACGATGCCGTGCGCAATACGCTGAAAGAAGAAGAGCAGCTGGTGAACTCCAGCGACTGGGGTTACGACGCCCAGGCGTTTGCCCGCTGGCGGCCGGAGTACGGCTATTACCCGAAACAGGCGGGCTGCACGGTGAAAACCCACGCCAGCCTGGCCGCGCTGTGGGAAGTGGTGAACCAGATTGGCGGCAAAGACGGTTATTTCTTCGGTAATATCCTCTGGCAAACGCGCGGAGCAATGGATCTGCTGGTGGGGCACAGGCTGGCAAAAGGCCGTCCGGCACGCCCGTATCTTGAGGTGGGCGACGCGGTCGACAGCTGGAAGGTCATCATCGTCGAGCCGGAAAAACAGCTGGCGCTGCTGTTCGGTATGAAAGCCCCGGGGCTGGGCCGGCTCTGCTTTACCCTGAAAGACAAAGGCGATTGTCGTGAACTGGACGTCCGCGCCTGGTGGCATCCGCACGGAATGCCGGGTCTGTTCTACTGGCTGTTGATGATCCCCGCCCACCTGTTTATCTTCCGCGGGATGGCAAAGCGGATTGCGCAACGGGCAGAACAAAAGACGGAAAAGATCTAAATAAAACTCTCTTTCTTTCACCTTTCCCATTGCATAGCGCCGTAATTCACGAAAGAATGCGCACGAAATTCTTTTCAACACAGTGGATTGATATGAAGGTACTGGTTACCGGGGGGACCAGCGGCTTAGGCCGAAATGCGGTCGAATTTCTGCGCAACAAGGGCATCAGCGTCAGGGCTACCGGTCGCAACGAAGCGATGGGAAAGCTGCTGCAAAAAATGGGCGCGGAGTTCGTCCATGCTGACCTGACGGAGCTGGTCTCCTCTCAAGCGAAAGTGATGCTCGCCGGTATCGACACGCTGTGGCACTGCTCCAGCTTCACCTCCCCGTGGGGTACCCAGGAAGCCTTTGATCTCGCCAACGTGCGGGCAACCCGCCGTCTGGGCGAATGGGCCGTTGCCTGGGGCGTGCGTAACTTTATTCATATCTCGTCACCTTCACTCTATTTCGACTATCACCACCATCGTGAGGTGCAGGAAGATTTCCGTCCCGCTCGCTTTGCCTGCGAGTTTGCCCGCAGCAAGGCGGCCAGCGAAGAGGTGATTGACCTGCTGGCACAGTCGAACCCGCACACCCGTTTTACGGTCTTACGTCCGCAGAGCCTGTTCGGGCCGCACGACAAAGTGTTTATTCCGCGCCTGGCGCAGATGATGCACCACTACGGCAGCGTACTGCTGCCGCGCGGCGGCGATGCGCTGGTGGATATGACCTATTACGAAAACGCCGTTCACGCCATGTGGCTGGCAAGCCAGCCGGACTGCGATAAGCTGATCTCCGGTCGCGCCTACAACATCACGAACGGCGAACCGTGCACGCTGCGCAGCATTGTGCAGCGTTTAATTGACGAGCTGCAGATCGACTGCCGCATCCGTTCAGTTCCTTACCCAATGCTGGATATGATTGCCCGCAGCATGGAGCGTTTTGGCAGTAAATCGGCCAAAGAGCCTGCGCTGACGCATTACGGCGTATCGAAGCTGAACTTTGATTTCACGCTGGATATTTCGCGGGCGGAGAACGAGCTTGGGTACAAACCGATCGTGACGCTGGATGAAGGGATTACGCGTACGGCGGCGTGGCTGCGGGATCACGGGAAGCTTCATCGGTAGATCGGGTCCTGCATTTTTACGATGAGAAAAAAAACGGCAACCCGAAGGTTGCCGTTTGTCATTTTGCTGTTGTGCTGATTACAGCGCAGTCCACGCGTCCTGCCATGCAATCCCTTTACCTGGCTCGTAGTAGGATGGCGCGTTATTGCACCAGCCGCTGTACGGATAAGGTTTGCACTGGAACAGCTGGCCGCGGTTGTTAACGATATCGCCTGCTTTCCATTTGGTTTTGGAGGTCCAGGTCGGGTAAGTCCCGGTCTGGCCGCCGTTGGTCTGCTTAGCCTGTACGTTCAGCGTATAGGTGGTAGTGCTGCTCAGCTCGCCGTCACTGACGGTAAGGTTGATCGGGTACTGCGTCGTCGCCGCCACTTCCGGTGCATTGAACGTAATAATCGCTTTATCATCGCCGCTTACGGTCTGGCCGTTCGGAGCCGTCCAGGTATAAGTCAGGTGGTTACCGTCTTCGTCGGTCGAGCCAGACGCGTTCAGAGAAACAGATTTACCCGCTTCAACCGCCCCCACCGGACCGGCGATTTTTGCTACCGGCGCATGGTTTACCGGCGCTGGCGTATTATCTTCCGGAGCCGGGGTGTTATCGTCCGGCACCGGCGTGGTGTTGCCTTCGTCCGTTGGGTCGACAGGGGTCGGGGTCGGGGTCGGAGCTGGCGTGACGCTACCGCCGTCGGAAGTGCCGTCTTCACCCACCACGTTGACGTTGAAGTAATGCTTCACGCATTTGGTGTAGTCACCCTCTTTAAAGGCGCTGAATGGCGTCTGGTAACCCACCAGCTGGCAAGAGTAAGTCTGGCCTGACGGGGTATCCGCGCTCCATCCCCAGTCCTGTTCCCAGTAGATCTTCAGCGCGCCGGCACCGCCTTCGTCGAACTGCTTCATGTTGGCGCAGCCCAGCACTTCGTTAGATGCAACAGGCACCTTCAGGTAGTTGGCGAACTCTTTGTAGTATTTGATACGGTTTTGAGACTGGGCGATCTCAGTCGGGCCACCGCACTCCACGCCGCCGTTGATGATCTGCGTGGTCACGCCGAAGCCCGGAACCAGACCATTCGCCTTATCGTGATCGTTCGGCTGCCAGGTGCCGTCGATAACCTGCAGCATGCTCGGTTTTGGCGGCTGCGGGTAGGCGAAGAAGAAGATCGCGGAAGCAAGGTTCAGCCAGGTGTCCGCCACCAGCTCAGGTTTGTCCAGCAGTACGCGGACGTCGCCGTACATCGCTTCAGAGAACGGGCCGTAGTTGTAGTTATAGGAGAGCTGTTTCGCGCCGCGACCAAAGTAGCTAACGAAATCGCCATCTTTGTCTTTACCGCACGGCCAGGTCTGACCCTGCCAGACATCCGGGTTACATTCGCCGTTATAGCCGCCCTTCTGACCTTCGCTCCAGCCCATCTCACGCACGTAAACCAGCGCCTGACGCCACTCGGCTTCCGGACGCCAGGACTCGTGGCCGCCGGTTTCCTGCGCGAAGTGCGCGAACATGGTTGCCAGAGACTTACGGCAGATGGCATCGCTGTTACGACCATCGGTATAGGTCTGGCACAGTGCCGGGAATTTACCGACCGCTTTCAGGAAGTTGCTGTAGGTATATTCCGGCGCACGCAGTGGGAAGAGATATTCCCAGTCGCTGGCCTTGATAATCCCTTCCACGCGCTTGACGTTTTCCGGGTTTGTCGATTTACCCGGCTCAATTTGTTCCACCAGGCTGTTGTCCAGCGTGCGGATGGTTGACTTCACTGAAGCCATCAGCGGGAAGTTGGTCAACTCCTGCTCTTTCTTCTGCAGATCGCTGGCCTTAACGGTGTAAGGTTCGCTGCTGGCCTGCAGCTGGGTTGCCTGAGCCATAAACGGTGCAACACATGCGCCCGCGATAAGAACACTGAGTAATGTTCTTTTGTTCATGTCAATGGTCCTCTTAATTATATTAAGGGTATATAAAAGTTAATTTGTTTCGCGGTTTATTTATTAATCATTTAATAAATAAACCCGGGAGCAGTTTTCGTTTTATGAAGAACACCAGTCGGTACTCTTCAAAAAACAAAAATCAATAATAATAACGGTTACGGGTGCTACGTTTTAATTTCTGATATTTATTCCAGACCTTACGGGCATAGACCATACGCTGCGGGTAACTCTCTTTTTTCAGACCCGCGTTATAGGCGCCGACCGCCTCCCAGTTATAGCCATAAACTTTAATCATTCCGGATAATATCGATGCGCCAACCATAATCGAGGTGCAGGGCTCGGTAATTAACCGGTACTCATTAATGCCTTTTCGCTCCAGCTCGGAAAAATGTGAACTGTTAATCTGCATCAGGCCGACATCACGCGTTCCATCATTATTCTGTCCAATCGCATTGGGATTCATTCCCGATTCAACATTAGCAATGGCATACAACAGATAAGGATCCACATGGTAATAACTGGCGGCTTTATCCCAGCAGTTGGCAAAGACGCTATGGCTTATTATCAGCAACAATAAAAATAACGTTTTCATTTTCAGTCCGGCTCTTTTTCATTGTCTCCTTACGCGCTTATCACTCTGTTTCCTGATTCACGGTCCACGTCCGTCGCGGGACGTGGACCGTGATGGCGGGCAAGTTACTTACCCGCATCGTTATGGCTGTGACTTACTGGCAGTCAGCCGCAGGGCCTTTTTTCACCCATACATCGCTGCTACCCGGTTTATCACCCTTCGTCCACCATTTCGCGGTGTAGGAGTAACCGTTGTAGGTAGTGGTGTCGCCGCCGTTATAGACCACGTCGGAGCGCCAGTTGAATTTCACCTGACTTACCAGCTCCCATGCATCCACACCGAAGCCCGGCTGGTTGCCCTGAGTCCAGTATTTTGCTTTCCAGACCAGGTTGTCGAAGCTGACGGTATTGCCCGCGTTGTAAACCTTGCTTGCACTCCAGGCAGCGTATTTGCTGGCGTTGGCGTCAACAGGCTTATCGCAGCTATTGGTGGCAGAACCTTCGTCAGACGGCGTATTGCCTTCATCGGATGGGGTGTTACCTTCGTCAGACGGCGTGTTGCCTTCATCGGATGGGGTGTTACCTTCGTCAGACGGCGTGTTGCCTTCATCGGAAGGGGTATTGCCTTCGTCAGACGGCGTTTCCGCCGCTTTAGGCGTTACCGTCACCTGCACGTTAGTCTGTACGCTGGACTTGCCATCGCTTACCACCACGGTCAGCGTGTAAGTTGATTCCGCGTCCACGTCCGGTGCGGTGATGTTCAGGTTCGCGGTGTCTGCGCCTGTCGCCTGCATATTCGCAGGAACGCTCCAGGAGTAGGTCAGCGCGTCGCCATCAGGATCGTTAGCCTGAGCGTGCAGAGAGTAGCTCTGGCCCGCTTCCAGCGTCACGGCTTCCATCTGGTTCACGACCGGCGCCTGGTTTGCTTTCGGCGCTTTGTTCACGACCTGGACGTCAGCGGTGCTGCTCAACCCTTTCGCGTCAGTGACCGTCAGGCGGAACGCCAGAGTCTGGTTACTGGTGACAGCGGCAACGTTGAAGGTCGCTTTCGCTTTGGTGCTGTTGGTGAGGGTCACCGACGGGCCAGAGATCTGCGTCCACTTGTAGGTAATGGCATCGCCATCCGGATCGGTAGAAGCCGAGCCATCCAGGGTCACCGTCGCCGGACCGGTTACGCTCTGGTCAGCGGAAGTCGCTACCGGCGCATGGTTGGTCACCACCGGATCAACCGGCGCAGCGCCGCCGCCTGTCAGGCTTTCATTCATCGCGTTCAGAATGTCTCCGGTATCGGAGTCGATAGACCAGGCAAACAGACCGCCCAGGTTTTTCGCCAGCACATACTGACCTTTCGCCGTTGCGGAACGCGCATCTTCATAGGTGATCAGATCGCCGGTGGTTTTGTTAAACAGATACGGCGCTTCAGCGGTGGCATCATAGTTGTATTCCCAGCCCGCTTT
Source organism: Enterobacter sp. DNB-S2 (assembly GCF_019443845.1). Lineage (NCBI taxonomy): Bacteria > Pseudomonadati > Pseudomonadota > Gammaproteobacteria > Enterobacterales > Enterobacteriaceae > Enterobacter > Enterobacter sp. DNB-S2. The sequence goes on along the minus strand of NZ_CP050520.1, from coordinate 2,176,414 downwards.
GCCTTTGTACTCGTTAACGATCTGACGATAGTCAACCACGCCCGGTTCCCAGGTCCCTTTCACCATGCCCGTTGCCGTGCCGGTGAACGGGTTGTTATTGCTGTAACCGTGAACGCCGGTCCAGCCGCGGCCATACATGGCCGTCCCCACGACAATTTTGCCGGGCTGTACACCCTGCGCCAGCAGCGCATTGACGCCGTTTTCGGTGGTGTAATTGGTATCCGGTTTGTTCGCCGGCGCACGCAGTGCCGCCTGGTGACCCAGATCGGTATTGCTCCAGCCGCCGTAGAAGTCGTAGCTCATCAGGAAGATGTGATCCATGTACTGCTGGGCAGTGGTGTAATCAACGTCTTCAATTTTGTCGCTGCCTGAACCGATTGCTGAGGTCAGTTCAAAGGTACGGCCGGTTTCGGCTGACAGTTCATTCATCATGGCGCGCAGTTCGCGCATCAGTGCGGTATACGTCTCTTTATCCTGCTGCGGGTTGCCCAGCGTTTCGTTCTGACCGCCGCCGCCCGGGAATTCCCAGTCGATGTCCACGCCGTCGAAGAATTTCCAGGTTTTCAGGAAATCTTTCACGGAAGCCACGAAGCGATCGCGGATCGCTTTGTCATGCATTTTGAAGAACGGATCGGAGAGGGTCCAGCCACCGATAGACGGCAGCACTTTCAGCCCTGGATTGGCTTTCTTCATTGCCATCAGCTGGCCGAAGTTACCTTTGTAGGGCTCGTCCCAGCTGTCGAGGCCAGTCCGGGATTGCTGCAGTGCGGCCCACGGGTCGTGAATCGCCACCTGGAAGTCCTGACGGCCCGCACAGGCGCGCTTCAGCGCTTCGAAGCTGTTACCCCCTTCGATGGTTTTCAGGCTGTCGTTGATGCCATCGCCGCCGCAGATTGGAATGAAGCCATACAGAATGTGGTTAAGGTTAGCTGCCGGGATTTTATCCACCGGGAATTTACGGTCATAAACGCCCCACTCAGGGAAATAGGCACCGACCACTTTATCGGTATGCTTAGAGAGGGTTTTATTATTTTCCTGCATGGTGGTGTTAAGCGGCAGCAGATGGCTACCGTCGGTATCCGCGACGATAATCAGTTTGCTGGCGCTGGTGCTGCACCCGCTGGCATTGCAGAGTTCAACCGTTTCCTGATAGCGACCGCCTTTGGTCACTTTAAATGTTGCCGTGCCGGACATGCTGCCTGCACCGGTCCAGACGGTTTTGCCGTCGAGCAACACTTTCGCTGAAGTCGGCGCCGCGCCGCTCCAGACATCCCACTGCACTTTAACATCGGCGCCATCATGAACTTTGACGAGGTTGTTGTAAGCAGTAGCAGACTGATCAACTTCGACAATGGCAAATTTATCATTACCACTGGCGATAGTTGCTTTACCTGGCACGGCTGCGAACACCGGGCTTGCAGCCGCTGCAACGAAGAGTGCCAGATATTTAGGCTTCAGAAATTTCATTATTTGATCCTGATAATACGATTTGTGAAATTAAATACCCATGCTTTTCCATTAAACATGGACAAACGTTATTTACTGATAAATTAATCGTGAACGTTTCTGGTTCGCGAAAGACCTGCTTATTATTGCGTTGTACCTTCCTCCACTAATAAAACCTTCGACAAATGTTTTATTGCGTAGAGAAGAATACAGCGGGGAATTTATTTTCGCCTTTCATTCCCCCGATGAAAAAATTTCAAAAAAAACTTGACTGCATTATTTAAAAGATGAGGTATGGGATTTGCGCGATAAATACAGCCAGCCCGGAAAATGCAATATATGGACCAAAGGAAATAAGGTTATTTTTATTCTCAAAGGGCTTTAACAGGCAATGCATGATAATGCCCCCCAGCGCCGCGATCAGCACAATAGAGGGCAACGCTTGCCAGCCGCACCAGGCGCCCAGCGCCGCCAGCAGCTTAAAATCACCATAGCCTAATCCTTCCCGGCCGGTCAGCAGGCGGAATGCCCAGTAAACCAGCCAGAGCGACAGATATCCCGCCACCGCGCCATAGATAGCATCGGTCAGCGGTAGCGTACGGAACAGGGCATGGAACATCAGCCCCGTCCACAGCAGCGGCTGGGTCAGACAGTCCGGCAGCAGCATATGGCGCGCGTCGATCACCACCAGCGGCAGCAGCAGACTCCACATCACCCACAGCGCGATCAGCGCCAAAAACGACGGCGCCAGCGCGGCGCTGGCGGCAAAGAAGAGAGCGCTACAGACTTCCACCAGCAGCAGTCGCAGCGGAATCGCGCTATGGCAGTGGCGGCAGCGGCCGCGCAGCGCACACCAGCTAATGATGGGAATATTTTCCCACGCGCTCAGGGCGTGGTTGCATTCCGGGCAGTGAGAGGCGGGAAACAGCAGATTGCCTCCCCCCTCTTCTTCCATTACCAGCGGCGGAATACGCTCCGCCACTACGCCGAGGAAACTGCCGAGGATCGCGCCCAGCGCTCCGCTCATGACGCACAGACCCGGCAGATTCGCCTGCTGCAACAGCATTAGTGGGCTCATGCGCTTTTCGCCCAGCTCAGCGTAATGTGCGCTTTCACGTCACTCTGACGATCCACCGGCGTCAACGCGAGTTTCTCCAGATGGATACCGGAAGAGACGTTCATCTCACGCAGCCAGTTTTGCAGGGCAGAAACGCTGACGCGCTCGACATCAAAGGTCAGCGACTGCTCTTCCTGACGCACGCTTGTCAACGCGACGTGCACGACTTTGGCACTTTCTTCCACCATGCTGCGCGGGTTCGGGGTATTGACGATTCTGGACTGGAGATGGTTTTTATCAATTTCCTGGCGCATCCAGTTCAGCGTCTGCTTCTGCTTAAATAACACGGCCTCGTTATTTTTGATGAGAGTATCGAGCGGCATCATCGCGCCGTAATAAACCATCGCGCAGCAGAGTGCCCCGCCGCAGAGTTTAAATAAATTACGCTCGCGTGGACTGTAATGTTGCCAGCGGTTTTTTAACTGGGCTATTTGCGTTTTCATTTATAGCTCCCGGTAATAATGGCGGTATAAGGTGCCTCGCCGGAAATCGGCTGCATCGTAAATTCAAAGGTTTCGGCGCTGCGGGCGACAAAATCCTGCAGGGTCTGTTTATCCATGGATTTCACATTCAGCGTCAGCTGATTTTGCTTTTCGTCATATTCCACGTTATTGATCTCCAGCGACGGCAATGACTGCCTGATTTGATTCAGCGCTTCGAGCTGCAGGAAGATCCCTTTCTTCGCCTTGCTGATATTTTGCCCAACGTAGTATTTCAGGTTGCTGGTCTGGCGCAGGGTCGGGAAATAGTGCTGCGCTACGGTGGTCATCTCCCGGTGGATCTCGTTTTGCTGATGCGTGAGCATCCACGCCATACCAACGCGGGGGCCGATCAGCAGGCCGACGCAAAGCAGCGCCGCCGCCGCGAGGGCCGTTTTCGCATGGCGAAAACGCGGACCGCTGGCGCTGCGCCCGGAAAACTCCCCGTGCAGCATGTTGATACGACAGCCCTGCCACTGGGGCTGGATCAGCACCAGCGGATGCTGCCACGCCAGCCGTTCATCCACCTGTACCTCCTGCGGCGCATCGCCGTAGCAGCACACCTCACCCGCCCGGCATTTACTCAACAGCAGCGGCAGCAGGACCGTATCGGCTTCGCCAGCGCTGCCGGGGGAAAAACGCAGCCAGTAGCTCTCCTCCAGGCTCACCAGCGTCGTGCCCCCTTCGCTCACCGGCAGCAGCCAGGCATCCGGCAGCGCCTGGGCCACCGTGAGCCCCGCCTGAGCGAACAGCTCCAGCCAGTGGCGCAGACGTTCAGCCTCGATGGCCACGGCATCCACCTCCGGCCCCTTTTTGTTCAGCACCGTCCAGTGCAGCGTATCTACCTCGCCGAGCAGCGTCTCTTCCGCCATCCACGAGAACTGCGCCGTCTGGGCGGAAAGTCCTTTTTTCGGCAGGGTAAAATGACGAAAGATCGTCTCGCTCGCCGGCAGCAGCAGGCACACCTGCTGAGAAAGCGGGTGGCAGGAAAGTTCGCTCAGTGCGCTCCAGCCCGTCAGATATTCCACCCGATCGTTACCGGATTCACACCACCAGATTTTGCCGTCCTCACGGGTGTCGGGACGAATAAAAAGCACCTTTTTCATTATCATCTACTTATCTTATTCAACCATTCGGTAGCGGCGTTGCCAGGTCACGACCTTGCCAGCCTCACTGTCAACGTGAAGCTGGCTGACGACGCGCAGCGTTAAATCATCGGTATTGCCGGTGGTTTCCACCCGAAAATAGCGACTGATGACCGCAACCCTGTCCTGAATCTGCGCCAGGATATCTTTGGTCTGCGGATAGTTGCTCTCCAGCACTTTGCTGAATGCCTCCAGCGACGCCCACCCCTCCTCCGGGCGTGAATCGATCAGGCGGGCAGCGTCGTCCGTGTTTAGCACGCCGGTAAAAACCGCCGCCAGCAGCGGCGCCTGTTCGCGTGTTAAGGTATTGACATTTATGGTGCCATCCGTATCCGGCAAGGCGCACAGCAGCTTGCCGACCTTCGGCCACGCTGCCTGCGGAAAGGCGGGCAGCAGTCTGATTTCGTTGATGGTGCGCATCATTTGATTCGCCGGACCGCGGGCGGGCGTCACGCTCGCCCAGGCGTCGACCTCCTGGCCCTGTTTCGCCGTCACGTCGTCGGCGTCAAGATAATCCACCAGCTGCTGGTAAATCTCTTCTGCCGCCAGCGTACCGACGCCACTTTCAGCCAGCAGCTGTTCGATAATCTGCTCTTTGACCGGTTTTTCCGGCAGCGCAGTTGGGTCGGCCGGGGCCGCTGGCGCCGCGTCCCCGCCCAGCAGACTATTGACGTTAAAGCAGGTCCGGGCATCCTCCACCTGACTCACCACGGTGTAATTATCCCCGTGGGTTTTCAGCGGCTGTGCCCAGTCACCTTGCGGCGACAGCCCCGCCCCTTCTGAACTGGCCGCTTTCTGCAACACGTTTTCCAGTACCTTCTGTTGACGGGCAATGGCCCAGCGCAGCGTCTGCTGGCTGACCTGATAATGCGTTTTTTGCAGGTGGCGGCAGAACTGCTGACTGATTTTCGCCGCCAGGGCGGACATCATCACCAGCAGGATCAGCACCACCAGCAGCGCCACGCCACGCTCTTTTCGCGCTGTTTTGCCGCTCATGAACTCACTCCTGGATCGGCTGCCGTATCGGGCTGCGGGGTTGTTACGGGCTGGGCCGCATGCTCCGCTGCCGGCTGCGCCGGGTCCGCATTCGTCTCTTTTGGCGCGGTCTGGATCTCAGGCATATCGCCGGGAGTGAGAAAAACCCAGCGCCAGGTTTCGCCGTTTTCCATGGTCAGATTCAGCTCAACGCCATCAGGCTGATGGGCGATGTCGGTCCATTTTTCCTGCCAACCTTCGTGCCAGAAGCGCCATTTCATCTCTTTCACATCGCTCAGAATCGGCACTTCTTCCGGCTGCGCGCTGGCGGGACCGTCGATAGCAGCCCAGACGTTGCGCCACAGGCGCTTGTCCTTTAACGTCCAGCTAACCCGCTCCAGCTGCACCTGGCCGCTGATGCCGTTCAGGGTTGTCATTTCCACACCATTCTGCTGCTGGACGAACACCTCGCCGCTGTTGCGCGGCGCGCGCGCCTGTTGCTGATAAAAGTCACGCGAGAGGAGGTTGTACGTGCGCTGAAGCGCCGTCACTTTTGTCGCAGCCTCGTCGCTGGCCGTCGAGGTGCGCATCGCGCCGTCGAGCGTTTGCCAGGCGAGAATGCTGATCACCGCGAAGATGGCCAGCGCAATCATAATTTCCAGCAGGGTAAAGCCCTGCTGACGCTGCACCTTACTCACGATCCACCTCCGGTTCGGCGAGCTGAAGCGCCACCACCGGTTGCGCATCGCTTGCTTCGCTGTAAACCCGTACCTCATCGGCAAAGGTATTTTCGGCGGTTTTCACCCGCTGGATATGCCAGGTCCAGGTTTGTCCGCCCATGGTTTCGGTACCCACCTGCTCGGCGTCCGGGAAGTCGGTCTGAGCCAGCTGCGCTTGCGCCAGTTGATTTTCCGCCACCCATCCGGCCTGCAGCGTTTCCGACAGGCTGTGGGTAAAGCGCACGTTAAGGGTGACGGAGTTCATCAGCGCCAGCGCCGCGGTGGAGAAAATCACCAGCGCCACCATCACTTCCAGCAGGGTCATCCCCTGCTCTTTGGTTTTGCGTTTAGTCATCGTTTTCCACCACCACGGGAACAGAGCCCTGTGACGTCACGTGAAAGCGCTGCTTTTTATCCAGGCTTTCGAGGCTGAGCGTGAAGCGGCTAAGCTCGCCGTCCGGCAAAAAAATGATTTGCGGTTCATCGTCCAGCGTGGCCGCCAGCGTTCGCGATGAGAGGGAGACATGCATCTCCTCAGGAAACTCGCCGCGTGTGGCGATCCGCCCCGACTTTAACGGTGCCCAGTGGCGCTCGCCGTTATTTACAACCTGCGTCACCAGTTCAAATTCTGACGAGGTCATCACCAGCCCGACAATATTTCCGTCCATTACCGCACGGTCAGAACCATATTCAACGAGGGATTTTAGCTGCTGACCAAATGTATCTGCGCCGCTGCGTGATGGAATGGTGGTGACCACCATCATGGCGCTCAGGGCGAATATCACCAGCGCCACGATAATTTCCAGCAGGGTAAATCCACGTTGCTTATTCATTACTTAGCTTTTTTATCAAAAGACCAGTTGCTGATATCGTCGGCAGTATTAGCTTCTGCATCCGGACCGGCTGAGAAAATATCGACAGCGCCATGCTCGCCCGGGCTGACCAGAATATAGTCATTGCCCCATGGGTCCTGCGGCAGGCGACGAATATAGCCATCGTCACGGTAGCCTTTCGGAACAGGCGCAATTTCAGGTTTGGTCACCAGCGCCTGCAACCCCTGCTCGGTGGTCGGATAGCGATGGTTGTCGAGTTTGTACATATCCAGCGAACCTTCCAGCGCCACAATATCGCTGGTCGCTTTCTGAATATCGGCTTTTTCTTTATTGCCCATTAAATTAGGCACAACCATACTGGCCAGCACACCGAGAATAACGATAACTACCATTAATTCGAGCAGCGTGAACCCCGCCTGACGCTTCAGGCTATTTTTTTTCAAAGACATGATTAACCCACCATATTATTAAGTTGAAGAAGCGGTTGTAATATTGAAAGAACGATAAATAAAACAACGGTCGCCATAGTTACTACCAGTGCCGGTTCAAATACCGACAGCGTTAACGTAATTCGATGCTGTAATGCAGATTCCTGGTTTTCCGCCGCACGATCCATCAGCGAGCCCAGCTCGCCGCTCTCCTCCCCGGAGGCCACCATGTAGAGCATGGTGGGTGGAAAAATTCTCGCCTGTTCCAGCGCGTTGTAGAGGGATGCCCCCTGGCGCACGGTGTCCGCCGCCTGCTCAAGCACCTGCCGGGCATAGAGGTTTTCAATCCCGTCCATCGCGATGTACATCCCTTCCAGCAGCGGAACGCTGCTGGCCTGCAAAATACTCAGCGTACGGATGTAGCGCGCGCTGTTGATGGCGCAGACCAGTTTTTTCAGCGGTGACTTTAGCAACAGCCACCGATGGTAAACAAACCGGTTCTTTTCTACTTTTATCCAAAATTTAAAGCTCGCCGACGCCCCGAACAGGCCGCTGGCGATAACGATGCCCCAGGCCTGTAAAAAATCGCTCACCGCAATCAGCGTGCGGGTGGTTACCGGCAGCTCTTGTTTCATGTGGGTGAACTGGTCGATGACCTGCGGCACCACGGCGACCAGCAGAATGGAGATCACCGCGATCGCCACCACCGTCAGGGTAATGGGGTAGACCATCGCCTGGGTGAGCTTGCTTTTCATCTTCTGGCGCTGCTCGTTGTACTCGGCGAGCTTTTCCAGCACGCCACCGAGATGACCGGTCTTTTCACCGGCCATTACCAGGGTGCAGTAGAGCTTGTCGAAGCTGCGCGGAAACTGGCTGAAGGCGTCGAACAGCGTGTGACCTTCTACAATCTTGTCGCGGATCTCGGTCACCATCGCCGCCAGGGTTTTATCTTCCGTCTGCTTCGCAATCGCCTTCAGCGCACTCTCCAGCGGCAGCGCGGCATTGACCAGCGTCGCGAGCTGTCGGGTAAACATCGACAGCACCGGAATCGACAGTTTTGCCCCTTTACGGGCGTTTTTTCCCGCCGCCGGATCGCTGGTCGGCGCAATGTTCACTGGCATCAGCTTCTGTTCGCGCAGCATCTGGCGCACCTGCTTTGGCCCTTCGGCCTGAAGGGTGCCGCGCTGAGTTTTCCCCGCAGCGTCCGTCGCGGACCACGCATACCAGGCCATTACGCATCCCCCCCGCGCTCGGCGGTGACGCGCATCACCTCTTCCAGCGAGGTCACGCCGGAGATCACCTTCAGCAGACCGTTTTCACGCAGGCTGTAGGCCTCTTTGAAAAGCTGCGTTTCGATGGACATCTCATCTTTGTCTTCATGGATCGCACGGCGCATGGCGCTGTCGACCACCAGAAATTCATGGATGCCTGCGCGTCCCTGGTAGCCGCTCTGGCGACACTGTTCACAGCCCACGGCGCGATAAATCGCTTTCGGCGGCGTTTCCATAAAGGTGAACAGCGCTTTCTCATTGTCATCCAGCGGACTGGTCGTGCGACAGTGCGGACACAGCCGACGCACCAGACGCTGGGCAATGACGCCAAGCAGCGACGAACCGATTAAAAATGACTCCAGCCCCATATCACGCAGACGGGTAATAGCGCCCGCGGCGCTGTTGGTGTGCAGCGTGGACATCACCAGGTGACCGGTGAGCGAGGCCTGTACCGCGATTTGCGCGGTTTCCCCGTCACGAATTTCCCCGATCATCACCACGTCCGGGTCCTGGCGCAGAATGGCGCGCAGTCCGCGCGCAAAGGTCATGTCCACGCGCGGGTTGACCTGGGTCTGCCCTACCCCTTCCAGTTCATACTCGATCGGATCTTCCACGGTCAGAATGTTGCGTTCATGGCCGTTAAGCGCCGACAGCAGCGCGTACAGGGTGGTACTTTTCCCCGAACCGGTCGGGCCGGTCACCAGGATGATGCCGTGCGGACGTTCAATCAGTCCCTTTAACTTCACCAGCTCTTCGTCAATCAGACCGAGCTTGTTGATGTCCGGCTTAAGGTTGCTTTTGTCCAGCAGACGCATCACCACGCGTTCGCCGTACTGAGACGGGATAGTGGAGACGCGCACGTCAATGGCCTTACGACCAATGCGCAGCGAGATACGACCGTCCTGGGGAAGGCGTTTTTCGGCGATGTCCAGTTTGGACATCACTTTGATACGCGACACCAGCAGCGGCGCGAGCTTGCGCGCCGGCTGCAGCACCGGACGCAGCACGCCGTCAACGCGAAAACGAATGCTCAGGGTGCGCTCGAAGGTCTCGATATGAATATCGGAGGCCCCCTCTTTCACCGCTTCGCCCATAATGGCGTTGATCAGGCGGATCACCGGCGAGTTCTCGTCGTTATCGAGCAGATCTTCGTTGTCAGGGATCTCCTCGGTTAACGCCATCAGGTCAATATCGGCGTCCATGTCGTCCACCAGCTGCTGCGAGACGCCGCTGTTCTGCTGCCAGATGTTGGTCAGCAGTTCGTCAAACGCTTCCGCCGTCAGGATCGTCGGGGCATAGGAGCGCCCCAGCACGCGGCGCATCTCCAGCAGGGCATACGCCTGCGCATCCTCGCGGATATAAACCTCATCGTTATAGAACAGGACCCCGTTCTCTTTCGCCCAGGTGCTGGTACAGAGCGCATTACTCATCTCGGTCATGTCGCTTGCGCCTTACTCTTTAAACGGGTTGCGGGACGACACCGGCGCACTGGCGCTCACCGGCGCGGCATGGCTCTGGGACGGATAGACTGGCAGCATCGGTGAATCCGCATTCTCTACGATGCCCAGCTTGTGCTCTTCCATACGCTGCTGCTGACGCGCCTGGATCTGCTCATATTTTTCTTTCGACGCCGCGCCGTAGTTGTCGTCGTCGCGCAGTACGGTGGTGTGGATAAACACCATCAGGTTACGTTTGGCGCTGTCCTGGGAGGTATAGCGGAACAGCTGACCCACAACCGGAATATCGCCCAACAACGGCACTTTCGAGACCGACTGTTTGGTGACGTTTTCCATCAACCCACCCAGCACCACCGTCTGCCCGCTGTGGACCATCACTTCGTTGTTGATGGTGCGGGTGTTGAACGTTGGGCCCAGGCTGGCATCGGCCGTCGAGGTGTTATCCACGCTGGAAACCTCCTGCTCGATCTTCAGATGGATCATGTCGCCATCGTTGATCTGCGGTACGATTTTCAGCTTCGTACCGACGGTTTTACGTTCCACCGAGTTAAAGACGTTATCGCCGCTGGTGGTCTGCGAACCGGAGAGGACCGGAACGTCCTGACCGACGTTGAACGACGCCTCTTTGTTATCCAGCGTCACCACGCTCGGCGTCGACAGAATGTCGTTTTTGCCGTTAGTGGACAGCGCCGTCATCAGCGCGCCAAAGTCGCCGTTAAAGAAACCGGTCGCCAGGCCCGTATAGCTGCCAATGACTTTTGACTTCTTGATCTGGCTGATCGGCAGGCCGGTCGAACCAAACTGAACCCCACCGTGTTTACTGGTCCACTGCACGCCCAGATCCAGACCGTTACCGTCCTGAACTTCGGCGATGATCGCCTCCACCAGCACCTGCGGACGGCGGATATCCAGCTTGTCGATCACTTTTTCCAGTGAATTCATGACGTTTGGCTGGGCGGTGATCACCAGCGAATTGGTAGACTCGTCGGCGGAAATATTCAGATCGCCTGCCATCGGCGCGGCTTTGCTCTTGCCACCGCCCGCTTTATCCTTCAATTGCTCGCCGATCCCCGTCAGCACCGGCACCACTTTGCTGGCGTTGGCGTATTTCAGGTAGAAGACGCGGGTGTTGCCCTCGTTGTTCTGCTCGCGATCGAGCTGGGAGATCAGCGTCCGGGTGCGCTGACGCGCGTCCGGGCTGCCGCTGATCACAAGGCTGTTGGTTTCATCGTCGGCGACCACTTTGGTCGCCAGCTGCGGGGCGTTTTGCCCTTTCTGCTCTTCATTGTTGAGGTTGTTCAACATGTCAGAAAGCTCTTTGGCCGAGGCAAAACGCAGTGGCACGATTTCACGGCGCTGGACGCCGCTTTGGTCCACACGCTGCACCAGATCCACCAGGCGGTTAACCACCGAGGCTTTGCCGGTTAACAGCAGCACGTTTGACGGTTCAAAATGGACCACGTTGCCGATGCCGGAGGCGTCGTTCAGCTGACGCAACAGGGGGGCCAGCTCACGTACCGGAACGTTCTCCATCCGCACCACGCGGGTGATGACTTCGTCGCCTTTGCCTGGGTTTTTGCTGTCGGCAATGGGTGCGCCCGACATGCGCGCTACCGAGGAGCGCACGACTTTCACCATCCCGTTATCCATCGGAATCACCGACAGACCATAGAGATCCAGCACGCTCAGGAAGAACTGGTAATATTCATCTTCCGTCAGTACGTTGTAGGTGCGAACCGACACCGTTCCCTGAACGGAAGGATCGACCAGAATGGTTTTATTGAGGTTACGCCCGACGGTATCGATAAATTCGCGGACATCGGTATTTTTAAAACTGGCGCTAAAGTTCGCCGCGAACAGCGAACCTGAATATAACGACAATGCGGTCAGCGCTACGCACGCCCATGGAAATTTCTTCATGTCTGTACACTTATTAATTGTTAAGAACATTGACCCGAATATTTTCAAGGTGAGCGTGACGCCAGATAACGACATCCGCTTCTTTCATTTTTGACCAGCGGGCAACGAGCTCTTTTGCCTGCGCCTCTTTAGTCATATCCACATCGTCAACTTTTACCACCACATCACCTTTTTCCAGGCCAGCATGGCTGTAGAAAGGCGACGCATTGCGTGGATTAATGTTGTAGCCTTCCAGCTGGCCTTTTTCGATTATTGGTTTTAACACCAGATAATCATCCAGATGCAGATTATCTAACCCTGCATCTTTCTTCGATTTGGTTACCGGGGCGCTGTCAACGCCGCCTTTGAAATAGTCCGGTTTTTTAAGTGAAATAACCTGCGGCGCGCCTTCATAATTCACCACCACATTATCAGGATGAATTTCGGCAATATAGGCATTGTCAAAACCGGCGAGCATTTCGCCCTCGCGATAGCTCTTTTGTCCTGCGGGAGTTTTTATCACCGCAAAGGACAGCCAGGCTTCATCGCTGCTGAGAATACCTTCGATTTCCGCACTGAGCGGCTTTTTCACCGCCGCTGGCTGTTTCGCTGGCATCACCGCCGGCGTAAAAAGCACAAACTGGGTTTCATCGTGACTTTTTTTTTGCATAGTCTTTTTTGAATCAGACAACCTGTTCGTCACTTTTTTATAATCTTTATAAACCATATACCCTTGCTGGCCGCAGAATATAAGCAGCACAAACATGACGCAGGGCATAATCAATAGAGTAACAAATGACATCCGCATTTTTTAACGAGCCTTTCTGCCAGTCAGTAATTCACAGCACAGGGCTGTATGAGTAAGTGGCGTAAATACTAATGTGTTTCCTCGCCCCCGCCCATTCACACTGCCGCTAACAATAATTTAGAAAAAGATTGATCGTTAAATAAACCTATGATAGAGGTCCAGACAGAATATTTTTATCCTGTATTCAAATTGCTCCTTTCGCCTATATCCTTTACTTTTCCGGCTCCTTGCTATGAATCAAAGAGACGGTAATACGCTATGTATATGCGCCATTTTAATTTCACTACCCAGCCTTTCCGGGCTATCACCCGGATGTCAGGTGATTTTTTTGTTCCGTATCATCAGGATGTGTTCGGTTTGCTGAAAGAGAAGTGCCAGACAACAGGCGTCACTGCGCTCTTTAGCGACGACAGCTATCTCGTGTCGCAGTTTTGCGATGCGCTGAAAAAGCATGACGGCACGCTGCTTGCCATTAACGCCTTCCCAAAACTCAGCGCCAGCGGCCTGCTCTATAAACTCAACGCCACCACTAAAGAGAGCAAAACCCGGATCCAGGCTATTGATGCCGTGCTGCGTCAGTGGCAGGACGAGATGTTGTCCCGCAAAACCACGCGTAAAGTGCTGGTCATTTCGCATATTCAGTCAATGAAAGCGAATTGCCATGAGGCACTGTCCATGCTGTTAACCCGCGCGCAGGAGCTGGATGTGCCTCTGTCGGTTGTGCTGATGGGATCGGCCGACCAGGAAGCCGCCCTCCAGCAGTGCGGGTTGCGTGAATATCTTCATACGCATCACACGCTCCGGCCCCCCACCTGCCGCGAGTCCCTGAGCTATATTCAGGCCCAGTGTGAAGCGCATGGCAGCGACGCGACGCCGTTCACCCGGGCCCGCATGCGCAGGATGCATGTTCTGACCAAAGGACAGACAGGCAAACTCAACGAGCTGGCGCACCTTGCGATGCTAGCCGCCTGGACCGAGCGTTCGGCGCAGGTATCGCCGCGCCATCTGCGCCTCGCCGCAGGAGAAGTTCTGCCGGCGAAACCTAAGGGCAAACGCCTTGCCGTTATGGGCCTTTTTGCCTCCGTACTGTTTGCCGCCTGCGGCTGGACATTGATGCCCACCATTACCGCCAGACTGCCGGTACAGCTGCCCGTGATGGCCAGCTGGAAACCGCAGGCACCAAAAACCGACGCCCCAGCGGTGCCGGTTATCGATAATGAAGTGGTGAATAAGCCCGATGCGATGCATCAGCTCTATACCATGTGGGGTTATGACGCCACGATGGAAGAGGCGCTCTGCCAGAACGCCGGGCAGGTCAACCTGATGTGTAAGGAGGGCAGCGCTCCGGTCGAAGAGCTGGCAAAAGAGGGTTACCCGTGGATCGGCGAGATCAAAACTGGCGATCACCTGAACTATGCCGTGGTGGCCAGAGTAGATGATAACTCGCTGGATCTGCTGATGAATAATCGCACCTGGCAGGTGAGCCGCAGCTGGTTTAACCAGCATGCAACCGGCAATTACACCCAATTGCACCGCCTTACGCCGCAGGGGAAAGATGCCGTGAGCGCCGAAAGCAGCGCCAAAGATCTGGGCTGGATGGATCAGCAGCTTAGCCTGGCGCTGAATCTACCTGAAACCCATACAAAGGCGTGGACGGCCGAACTGATGCAACGTACCCGCGAGTTTCAGCAGAAAATGCATCTGCACGTGGACGGGATTCCGGGTGAAGATACATTGATGCAGTTAATGCGTGAAACCAGGACTACGCCAAGCGTACTTATTCAGTCCGCAAATATATCTGCGACCCCCACCGCGCAGGAGAAACATTCATAATGTCGACGATTACTCTGGCTGCCCAGCGCAGCTATACCCTGAACGCACCGGTCTGGTTTTCTTACCGGCGCCCCTCGCTGAAAAAAGCGGTCTGCGCCACCCTGCTCTGGGTGGTGGGAATAGTGATGACGATCGCTGCGGGACTCTACGCTCATCTCTACTGGGATCTGCGCCATCCGGCACCTGAGCCAATAAAAGCGAGCGCCGTTAAGCCAGAAACGACGCTATCGGATATGCATTATGTCTATGTCAGTAAACCGTTCCCGCAGCCTGAACCAAAGCCAGAACCGGTAACAAAAGAGATGCCGCCGCTGCAGGAGATGCCCATTGATAGCGGCGATGCCGACTGGCAGCAGGCGCCCGACGGTGAAATGCCGAATAATCTTTCCCGGGATACATTGCCAGGGACAGAAGTGAGCCATTCTGCTATCCCCGAACGGGATAATACCGGTCAGACAGTTGATGACGGGGCGATCAAGGCATTATTGATGAAGGCGTTAAAAGAGCAGGAAAAAGATTATTCGCAAGGGAAAATGCCCGCGCCTCCTGTAGATGAATCCACGGCAGGAACGCAGGCAAATAATGTAATGAAACATAGCCCTCCTTTCAGTTAAAAAGGAGGTAAATAGCGATTAATATTTCTCTGGCAATACTGATAAATACATAAGGCGGCCTTTCTCAACCTGAATATAATTACCTTTCTTCAGGTCGGCTAGGATTTTAATAATGGTACTGCGGGCCAGGCTGGTATATTCCTGAATATAGTCATAAATATTGATATCGCGCTGATGGTGCACAATCAGTTCGTTAATTTCCAGCAAGAACTCGCGAACAATCGAGTACGCGCTGCGAGCCACCAGCACTTCGTCACGCTTGCTGAGCAGGCAAACGTACCAGGAGAGGACTTTACTCAAGGCTTCCCACAGGTTTTTTTCGCTTATCAGACGGACAAAATCATCTTTTTTAATGGTGCGCACCACGGTGTTGGCACGAACCAGGCCGTACATATGCGTTGAGTTGTAATAAATAGAGGAGAGACCAAAAATACATTTATTCTGTAAGGTGAACATACACAGTTCATCCGACTCGCGGCGGAATTCAACTTCACCGCTAACGATAAAATGAATATCTTCGTTGTTATCGGTACTGATACGCTGCCATTTGCGTAAGGTTCTTTCTTCAAAACCTTCAGTTGCCGCGATAAGGGCGTCAAGTTCTGCTTGTGGACGGCTATTTTTACTGTAGATACTTAACATTGTTATACCTATTAATATTAAATTGAAAAAGGTGAACGTGTGCAATCACAGCGCATAAACGCGTAGTCCATTTAACAAATGTAAAGTAAAGCTAAGACGTTAGAACATCCGTATTTCTTATTTGTCGTGCTGATATATTGTCAACCACGTTTGCGAGTAATTTCGACTGAGGAAACTATAAAACATTTACGACGTGAATGTGATTAAAAAATCAGTCCAAAAGAAGACCCTATAAAGGTGAAGTCGGGTAACCCGAAGGATTACCCCTGCCCGTAGCGCTCCAGCAGCGCCTCCGCGGTAGCCAGCGTTTCGCGATCGGCCACGCCGTCCCAGCGCGCCGGGCGAAAATGCATCTGAAACGCGACGATAACGCGCTTCTGCTGCGCGTTCGTCATGTTATCGGTCACCTCATAGCCGTAGCGCGACAGCAGATCGAGCAGCACCTTCGGCTCCACGAGCTCGTCGCGCGGCTTGCCGTTCAGGTAAAACGCCACCCGCGCCGGGTCGGGCCACGCCCCGATACCCTGCATGGCGAGCGCCTGCCACGGGAACAGCGGGCCGGGATCGTCTTTGCGCTGCGGGGCGATGTCCGAATGGGCCACCACATTTTCAGGTCTGATGTTGTAGCGGGCAATAATGTCTTTGGCGAGCGGAACCAGCGCCGCAATTTGCGCAGGCTCAAACGGCGTAAAATGCTTAACGCCCGACGTTTTTTGCCAGCCGCGGTTCTCCAGCTCAATGCCGACAGACGTATCGTTAATCCGGTTGGTGCCGCGCCAGAAGCTGATGCCCGCATGCCAGGCCAGTTCGCTTTCAGGCACCAGCTGCCAGATGCGGGGCTTACCGTCCGGTGCCGGGGGTTTAGCCGGGATCAAATAGTGAGAGCTGACGTTCTTATCCGTCAGCGTGGCCAGCGAGCTGTCAAAGTCATCTGCGGTGTAGTGGATCACCAGCACCTTGATGCGCGGGTAAGCCGCCTGCGCCTGATGACGCGTGTCCAGCTCGTAGGCGCCTTTGTCGATAATCCCTTTTTCCGTGACGCATCCTGCCAGCAACAGCGCCAGCAGGAGCGTGGCAAACGAACGCGTCATCGGAGGGTTTTCACCGCCGTACCGCTTACGCTCACCATCAGCATGCTGGCATCTTTCCCGACCGTTTCGTAGTCGATATCAATCCCCACTACCGCATCAGCGCCGAGGGCTTCCGCCTGCTCGCCAAGCTCTTTAAAGGCGATTTCGCGCGCTTTACGCAGCTCTTTTTCGTATGCGCCCGAGCGGCCGCCAACGATATCGCGGATACCGGCGAAAAAGTCGCGGAAAATATTGGCGCCGAGAATGGCTTCGCCGGTAACCACACCGCAATACTCGGTTATTGTTTGCCCTTCCAGGGTTGGCGTTGTTGAAAACTGCATGGTTTCTCTCCTTCTTTAGCGTTCAATGCCTTAGGCACAGCATTATCGGTTCGTTACGCTATGATTGAAAGGATAGTTAATAAATAAGGAAATCAACATGCGCTATTCTGCTTTAACACTTTTGGTGCCCTGCGCGCTGGTGCTCAGCGCCTGTACCACCACGGTCACGCCAGCCTTTAAGGATATCGGTACCCGCAGCGGCCCCTGCATTGAGGGCGGCCCGGACGCCGTGGCGCAGCAGTTCTATGATTATCGCATTCAGCACCGCAGCAACGATCTCACCGGCCTGCGCCCGTATCTGAGCGACGGTCTGGCAAAACTGCTTAACGACGCCACCCGCGATCCTCAGCACAACACATTGCTGAAATCCGATCCGTTCTCCAGCCGCACCACGCTGCCGGACAGCGCCGAAGTAGCCAGCGCGTCAACCATCCCAAATACCGATGCCCGTAATATTCCGCTGCGCGTGAAGCTGACGCAGGGAACCCAAACCTGGCAGGATGAAGTGCTGATGATCCGTGAAGGACAGTGCTGGGCGGTAGACGACGTGCGCTACGTTGGCGGCAGCGTTCATGCCCCGGCAGGCACGCTGCGCCAGTCGATTGAGAATCGCTAAACCCGCCGATACAACCCGGTAACCCCCGTAAAATGTGCGGCATTTCATGCGGAATGCCGACATTTATACTCGCCGACCTTACCGTTCGCTATTTTGTGCTATGTTTAAGAGGAAACACGGGTTATATTTAACTTTTAACGCATAAATATTGCATAACTATTCTGTCAACGGTACTATCTGCGGCCTCAATTGCTATAGATTGCCTGGATGAGTAAAGACTGCCCCGATGAGTATTAAACTAAACGGCATTAACTGCTTCTACGGCGCACACCAGGCGCTGTTTGACATCACGCTGAACTGCCCGGAAGGCGAAACGCTGGTTTTGCTTGGCCCAAGCGGTGCAGGCAAAAGCTCCCTTCTGCGCGTCCTTAATCTGCTTGAAATGCCCCGTTCAGGTACGCTGGCAATTGCCGGTAACCATTTTGACTTCGCTAAAACGCCGTCTGATAAAGCGATTCGCGAACTGCGTCAAAACGTCGGCATGGTCTTCCAGCAATACAATCTCTGGCCGCATCTGACCGTCCTGCAAAACCTGATTGAAGCGCCGTGCCGCGTGCTGGGGTTAAGCAAGGATCAGGCGATCGCGCGCGCTGAAAAGCTGCTGGATCGTCTGCGCCTTAAGCCTTACAGCGACCGCTATCCGCTGCACCTTTCCGGTGGTCAGCAGCAGCGCGTAGCCATTGCCCGCGCGCTGATGATGGAGCCTGCGGTACTGCTGTTTGATGAACCGACCGCGGCGCTGGACCCGGAAATTACCGCCCAGATCGTCAGCATCATTCGCGAGCTGGCGGAAACCAATATTACTCAGGTTATCGTCACCCACGAAGTGGAAGTGGCGCGTAAAACCGCCAGCCGTGTGGTCTACATGGAAAACGGGTATATCGTTGAGCAAGGTGATGCGAGCTGCTTCGCGAACCCGCAAACCGATGCCTTCAAAAACTATTTATCTCATTGATTGTGTCAGGGGAAATATAATGAAAAAAGTATTACTTGCCGTGCTGCTTGCTGGCGTTACCCTTTCCGCTACCGCAGCTCAGACCATTCGTTTCGCCACGGAAGCCTCTTACCCTCCGTTTGAGTCCATTGATGCGAACAACAAAATTGTTGGCTTCGACGTGGACCTGGCTAACGCCCTGTGTAAAGAGATCGACGCGACCTGTACCTTCAGCAACCAGGCGTTCGACAGCCTGATCCCAAGCCTGAAGTTCCGCCGTATCGACGCCGTGATGGCCGGTATGGACATCACCCCGGAGCGTGAAAAGCAGGTTCTGTTCTCTACGCCTTACTACGACAACTCCGCCCTGTTCATTGGTCAGAAAGGGAAATTCACCTCTGTCGATCAGCTGAAAGGCAAAAAAGTTGGCGTGCAGAACGGCACCACGCACCAGAAATTCATCATGGATAAACATCCGGAAATCACTACCGTTCCGTATGACAGCTACCAGAACGCGAAGCTGGATCTGCAAAATGGCCGTATCGACGGCGTATTTGGTGATACCGCGGTCGTAACTGAGTGGCTGAAAGCCAACGATAAACTGGCGCCAGTGGGCGACAAAGTGACCGATAAGGATTACTTCGGTACCGGTCTGGGGATTGCCGTTCGTCAGGGCAACACTGAGCTGCAGCAGAAATTCAACGCTGCGCTGGAAAAAGTGAAGAAAGACGGCACCTACGAAACCATCTACAAAAAATGGTTCCAGAAGTAATTCCTGATGAATGAAATTTTTCCTTTAGCAAGCGCCGCCGGGATGACCGTCGGCCTTGCCGTTTGCGCACTGATTATCGGCCTCGTGCTGGCGATGTTCTTTGCGGTGTGGGAATCCGCGAAATGGTTCCCCGTCGCCTGGACAGGCTCCGCGCTGGTCACCGTGCTGCGTGGGCTTCCGGAAATTCTGGTGGTCCTGTTTATCTATTTCGGCTCCTCACAGCTGCTGCTGACGCTGTCGGACGGTTTTACGATCAATCTTGGCTTTGCGCAAATCCCGGTGCAGATGCAGATTGAAAACTTCGACGTCAGCCCGTTCCTGTGCGGCGTGATTGCCCTCTCCCTGCTCTACTCCGCGTACGCGTCGCAAACCCTGCGCGGTGCGCTGAAAGCCGTGCCGCAGGGTCAATGGGAGTCGGGTCAGGCGTTAGGCTTGTCGAAATCAGCAATCTTCTTTCGTCTGGTCATGCCGCAGATGTGGCGCCA
Source organism: Enterobacter sp. DNB-S2 (assembly GCF_019443845.1). Classification (NCBI taxonomy): domain Bacteria; kingdom Pseudomonadati; phylum Pseudomonadota; class Gammaproteobacteria; order Enterobacterales; family Enterobacteriaceae; genus Enterobacter; species Enterobacter sp. DNB-S2. The sequence continues at coordinate 2,156,530 of NZ_CP050520.1, read as the reverse complement.
TGCCCTGCCGGGCCTCGGCAACCAGTGGCTGGTGCTGCTGAAAGATACCGCGCTGGTGAGCCTGATCAGCGTTAACGATTTGATGCTGCAAACCAAAAGCATCGCCACCCGTACCCAGGAGCCTTTTACCTGGTACATTGTGGCGGCGGCTATCTACCTGGTGATCACGTTGCTCAGTCAGTACATCCTCAAGCGTATTGACCTGCGTGCGACGCGCTTTGAACGGAGACCAGGCTGATGCTTGAATATTTCCCCGAGCTGATGAAAGGGCTGCACACCAGCCTGACGCTGACCGTGGCGTCCATTATCGTGGCGCTGATCCTGGCCCTTATCTTCACCATCATCCTGACGCTGAAAACGCCGGTGCTGGTGTGGATTGTGCGCGGCTACATCACCCTGTTTACCGGTACGCCGCTGCTGGTGCAGATCTTCCTGATTTACTACGGCCCGGGCCAGTTCCCGTCGCTGCAGGAGTATCCGGTTATCTGGCATCTGCTTTCTGAACCGTGGCTGTGTGCCCTGATTGCCCTTTCGCTGAACAGTGCGGCCTATACCACCCAGCTGTTCTACGGCGCGATCCGCGCCATTCCGGAAGGACAATGGCAGTCCTGCGGAGCGCTGGGCATGAGCAAGAAAGACACGCTGGCGATCCTGCTGCCGTACGCCTTTAAGCGCGCGCTCTCCTCTTACTCCAACGAAGTGGTGCTGGTGTTCAAGAGTACCTCTCTGGCCTACACCATCACCCTGATGGAGGTGATGGGTCACGGACAGCTGCTGTACGGGCGCACCTATGACGTGATGGTGTTCGGCGCGGCAGGCGTGGTTTACCTGGTGGTTAACGGCCTGTTGACGCTGATGATGCGCCTGATCGAGCGTAAAGCGCTGGCGTTTGAGCGCAGATCGTAGGCCGGGTAAGCGCAGCGCCACCCGGCAAGAAGTGCATAAATGTGATTAATCAATGCGGATAACTTTTTGGTTATCCGCTTTTTTTTGCCATAAAAATAATACTTAATCATTTTTATTGCATATAAATTCATTAAATGGCATTGTACATCCATGCCGCAGACACGGCGCATAAATAAGACAGACGGGAGTATTACAATGAAAAAGTTAGTTCTGGCCGCATTGCTCGCCACCTTCGCCGCTGGCGCATCCGCAGCTGATAAAATCAATTTTGGCGTGTCCGCCACCTATCCGCCGTTTGAATCGCTGGATGCCAGCAACCAGATCGTGGGTTTCGACATTGACCTGGCGAAAGCGCTGTGCAAACAAATGCAGGCCGACTGCACCTTTACCAACCATGCCTTCGACAGCCTGATCCCGTCGCTGAAATTCAAAAAATACGACGCGGTGATCTCCGGGATGGACATCACGCCTGAGCGCAGCAAGCAGGTTGCGTTTACCGACCCGTACTACGCCAACTCGGCGGTCGTGATTGCGAAGAAAGGTGCCTATACCTCTTTCGATCAGCTGAAAGGCAAACGCATCGGGATGGAAAACGGCACCACGCACCAGAAATACCTCCAGGACAAACATCCTGAAGTGAAAACCGTGGCTTATGACAGCTACCAGAACGCGATTATCGACCTGAAAAATGGCCGCATCGACGGCGTGTTCGGCGATACCGCCGTGGTGAACGAATGGCTGAAAACCAATCCGCAGCTGGGCACCGCAACCGAGAAAGTGACCGATCCGCAGTACTTCGGCACGGGTCTGGGCATCGCGGTACGTCCGGATAACAAGGCCCTGCTGGAAAAACTGAACGGCGCGCTGAAAGCGATTAAAGCTGACGGTACGTATCAGAAAATCAGCGAGCAGTGGTTCCCGCAGTAAGATTTTTTTGCCGGGTGGCCCGGCCTACGGGGGTGGTAGTCTGTAGGCCGGGTAAGGCGAAGCCGCCACCCGGCACTCTCTCACAACGGCACAAAGAACCTGAACCGCGCCCCGCTCACCGACTCCATCAGCCTGATCCCACCGCCGTGCAGCTCCAGCATACGTTTCACGATTAACAGCCCCAGTCCGCCGCGATTCTCCCGCGATGCCTGGGTGTTCAACGCCGATGGCCGCTGGAACAGATCGTCGCGCAGCGAGGCATCCACGCCCGTTCCGCTGTCAGCCACTTCGACCTGAAGCCGTTCATTCTCCTGCCAGACCGCCAGACGAATTTCCCCGCCAGATGGCGTATGGCGCATCGCGTTATCGAGCAGGTTGGTCACCACGCGTTCGATCATCGACACGTCGGCGTTAATCAGCGGCAGCGGTCCCGGCACGTCAATATGCAGATTCACTTCTCGCGTGCGGGCGGTGAGCTCAAACTTCTGCGCCACGTCGGAAATCAGCTCCCCCATCGCGAAACGCTCGCGCTGCGGCTTAATGCCGCCGTGCTCAAGACGCGCCAGCTCGAACAGCTGCTGCGAAAGATGACGGACTTTTTGTCCCTGACGCAGCGCGGTGGCGAGATACTGCTGGTGCTCCTGCGGCGTCAGCGTTGCGGCTTTTAGCGACAGAGTTTCCAGATAGCCCAGCAGCGAGGTCAGCGGCGTACGGAGATCGTGCGAAATGTTGGCGATAAACTCCCGGCGCTGGCGATCGCTGTCGGCCAGCTGGTCCCACTGGCGGGTGATTTTGCGTGCCAGCTCGATAAAGCTGTTGCGCAGGATCGCCACTTCATCCTTTGCCGCCGCGTCCGACGGCTGCGCCGCCAGCTGTCTGATAGCGCTGATGCTGTCCTGCTCCAGCCCGGCGAGCTCCACCGTCAGCTGTTTTACCGGGCGCGTGACCCAGTACCAGATCAGTAAACCTGCCAGCAGGCCAAACAGCGCGACCCACAGCAATGACCACAGCACCGTGCTCCACAGCGCCTTATGCCAGGCCATTTCCGCCAGGGCGTTTGACTCTTCGCCCTGCAAAATAATGTACAGGTAGCCCTTAAGCTCGCCGTCCTGCCGCAGCGGCGTGGCGCTAAAGACCTTTTTATTTTGACTCCGAGGATCGTCGCCCAGGACCGGTATGGCGGTACCGCTCAGGAAGGTCTGAACCGGTGCCAGATCGATTTTTTGCCGCTGAATGTGGCCCGGCGGTGCGGCATCGGCCAGGATATCGCCGTCCGGGGAGACAACGTACAGCTCAACGCTCGGATTAAAGGTCATCAGCCGATCGAACAGCGGCTTGAGAGCCCTTCGGTCGACCCTGCCCTGCGCGTCCAGAATCGGTTCACGCTGGACTATCTGCTGCGCCAGCCCGCCCGACAGCCGCTGCACCATCGCGTTACCGTACTGCGTACTGGTGTAGAGCTGCACGGCGCAGGCGACGGTGGCGCAGAGAATCATCAGCAGAATGAACAGCAGCGTCAGGCGCTGACTCAGGCTAAAGCGGCGCATCATGATTTGGCTCCGCAAATTTATAGCCCTTGCCCCAGACGGTGCGAATAATCTCCGGCTCGGCGGCGTCCTTCTCAATCTTGATGCGCAGGCGGTTGATATGGGTGTTAACGGTATGCTCATAGCCTTCGTGCTGATAGCCCCAGACCTGCTCCAGCAGCGCCAGACGCGAAAAGACCTCGCCGGGATGACGGGCAAAAAAGTACAGCAGCTCGAACTCGCGCGGGGTGAGATCCACCACCTGACCGTGAAGCAGCACGCTGCGCGCCAGAGGATCGATGGTCAGACCGTGGGCCTGAATTTGACCGTCGGTTTGCGCCTGCCCCATCGCCTGCTGACGACGGAACAGCGCTTTTATGCGCGCAATGAGTTCCTGCACCGAAAACGGCTTAGCCAGATAATCATCGGCGCCGGTTTCCAGCCCGGTAATGCGGTCGGTCTCGCTGCTGCGGGCGCTGATGATGATCACCGGCAGGTAGCGCGTCATCTGACGGATACGGCGGCAAATCTCCAGACCGTCAACGCTGGGCAGCATCAGGTCGAGGATCACCGCATCCCACGGCTGTTTTTCAAGACGCTGTAAGGCCTTGCCCCCGTCGGGCTCGTGGGTGATGGCATAGCCTTCGTCTTCTAAATTGAGTCGCAGAAGCGCCGCGATATCGTGGTCGTCTTCCACCAGCAGGATCTGCTTCATGGGTAAGCCTTCAATCATTTCTTATGACGTAAGCTTACCTGATTTCGAGCGGGGGAAGAGTTCACATTTTGTTTAAGATTTCACGAGCAACGTCAACACTTCATAATGCGCGGTATGCGGGAACATATCGAAAAGCTGAACGCGTTCAATGCGGTAGCCCGGCAGGCTGGCGATGTCTTTCGCCATGGTCTGGGCGTTACAGCTGGAATAGACGATGTACTCGGGCGCCATCTGGCTCAGGTAGTCGCACAGCGCCTTGCCGATGCCGCGGCGCGGCGGGTTGACCAGCACCAGCTCCGGCACGTTGCCCTGGCCGGTCGCAAACTGCGTGGAGTCCAGCGCCTGGAAGTGCAGATTCGTTAACCCCAGCCCGGCGGCGGACTGTTTCGCGCAGGCTATTGCTTCGGCAGAAATCTCTATTCCGGTGAGCTGCATCTCTGGCGTGGCGCAGTGCAGGCCAAAGCCGCCCACGCCGCAGAAGAGATCCCACATATGATGGACGTTTAACGCACGAACCCAGTCGCGGGCGGTGGCGTACAGGCTGCTTGCCACGGTCGGGTTGGTCTGGAAGAAGCTTTGCGGGCGGATCCACAGCGGCACGCCGTTGAAGCTTTCGGCCAGCGCGTGCTGGTCGGTGAAGAAAATCTCTTTCTCCCCTTCCATGATCGCCATATGCACCGGCTGAATATTCGCCGTAATGACCTTCAGCTGCGGCAGCTGTTCCTGCAGCCACGGCAGCGCCGCGCGCAGCTGCTCCAGCTTGGCTTCCGAGCGCAGCACGAAGCGCAGCATCATGCCGCCGTCGAGTTGGCTTTCCGTCAGCAGAAGGTACTTCAGCTCGCCGCGCCTGCGGGCGACGCTGTAAGGCGTTAACCCTGCACGCGCGATAAACGGTTTCAGCGCGGCAAAGACGGGTTCAAACGAGGCGGGATACAGCGGGCAGCCGGTCAGGTCTTCCGGCGTGCCGTCGCGGTGCAGCATTCCCAGCAGCGGTTTTTCAACGCTGCCGCTGACCACCATTTTGGCCTTATTACGAAAGCCCAGCTCCGGGCCACTGACGGGTGCGCACCACTCGCCCACCGCTTGTGCTGCCAGCAGCTGTTGCAGGTCGGCCATTTTGGCGGTGAGTTGTTGAGAGACCGGCTGTTCTATCCACTGACAGGAGCGGCAGCGTCCGGCGTCATAGAGTGCGCACTGCATATGAAAACCTTAAGAATCACGAGGGCTGCGATTATACACATTATTGCAGGCGGAAGAACCGCCGGCTTGAGGCCGGAACGAAGAGTAGACAGAGCACCAGCATATCCGGAAGTTTTTGCATAAACAGCGCGCGCAGGATCTCGCGTTTGGATTCCCCGGCAATGCTGAACAGCTCCGGGTAACCGTATCCCAGCGAGGCGGCCCACAGATAGCTGGCGGCGGTAATTTGCGTCAGCAGATAGACCCAGCGCGCCCAGTTGCGCCCTTTGACCAGCGAAAACGCGCAGTAGATCTCGATAAACACCAGCACCAGGCTGCTCAAAAAGACCAGCGTCAGATTCCACGTCTGCACGCTGCGGTGAATGAATTCACCGATGCCGCGCACGCCCAGGGTGTTCAGAATCATCAGCACGTCCAGGCAGCGGATCATAATAATGGCGAGCGCCGCCACCTGAACCAGAGCAGGTACGTTAGGACGCGCGTGCGTAGTACGTGATTTTTTTAATAATCCCAATGTTTTACTTCCCTGAAAAACAGTGCCGCGTCATGCGCGGCACTTCACTGGAAATTTTAAATCCTTCAGCCGCGTCTTGCACGCTGGATATCGCGCACGCGCTGTTTTTCCGCGCGCGCCATCAAATACCAGGCGATAAATCCGACAATTCCGACCACGCCGAGGATGATGGAAGCCAGGGCGTTGATCTCCGGGTTGACTCCCATGCGCACGCTGGAGAAGACCAGCATAGGCAGCGTCGTCGCGCCCGGTCCGGAGACAAAGCTGGCGATAACCAGATCGTCCAGCGACAGCGTAAACGCCAGCAGCCAGCCGGAGATCACCGCCGGCATAATCATCGGCAGGGTAATGATGAAAAAGACCTTCAGCGGCGTCGCGCCAAGATCCATCGCCGCCTCTTCAATGGAGCGATCCAGCTCGCGCATGCGCGAGGAGATCACAACCGCCACGTAGGCCGTACAGAAGGTGACGTGCGCCAGCCAGATGGTGAGCATGCCGCGATCCGCCGGCCAGCCGATGGCGTGCGCCAGGGCCACGAACAGCAGCAGCAGCGCGAGACCGGTGATCACGTCCGGCATGACCAGCGGCGCGGTGATCATAAACGCGAACCCGTTTGAGCCACGAAAACGCCCGAAGCGTACCATCACCAGCGCGGCGATCGTGCCCAGCACCGACGCCATTGTCGCCGCAAGGGCAGCAATGGTCAGGCTCAGCCCCACCGCGCTCATCATCGCATCGTCGTGGAACAGCTCGCTGTACCAGCGCGTCGACCAGCCAGCCCAGACCGTTACCAGCTTAGAGCTGTTGAACGAGTAGATCACCAGCATCAGCATCGGCGCATACAGGAAGGTAAAGCCGATCACCAGGATCGCAATTCGCCACGGGGAGCGCACTACCGGTAAGTTGTTCATCCGTGGTCTCCCATCTGTTTCTGCTGATGCTTGTGGAACCACATGATCGGCACGATCAGCAGCAGGAGCATAACAATCGCTACCGCCGAGGCCACCGGCCAGTCGCGGTTATTGAAGAACTCCTGCCACAGCACGCGGCCAATCATGATGCTGTCCGGGCCGCCGAGCAGTTCCGGGATCACAAACTCCCCTACCGCCGGGATAAAGACCAGCATTGACCCAGCGATAATGCCGCCTTTGGTCAGCGGGACAATGACGCTGAAGAAGGTTTTTAACGGACGGGCGCCAAGATCGAGCGACGCTTCCACCAGCGAGTAATCAATACGCGTCAGGGCCGTGTAGATCGGCAGCACCATAAACGGCAGATAGGCGTACACAATGCCGATATAGACCGCGAGGTTGGTGTGCAGGATCGTCAGCGGCTGATCGATAACCCCGAGCCACATCAGAAAGTTATTCAGCACGCCGTTGTTTTTCAGGATCCCCATCCAGGCATAAACGCGGATCAGGAACGAGGTCCACGACGGCAGGATCACCAGCAGCAGCAGGATGTTACGCGTCGACGGTTTGCTGTGCGCCACCGCCCACGCCAGCGGGTAGCCCATCACCAGACAGCAGAGCGTCGAAATCGCCGCCACCTGCAGCGACTGCAGATACGCTTCGAAATAGAGCGGATCGTCGGTGAGCTGCAGGAAGTTGCCGAGATTAAGCGTCAGCGTCAGCTGCCCGTCGGCCCAGTCCAGCAGGTTGGTATAGGGCGGGATCGCCCGCGCCATTTCCGCCAGGCTTATCTTGAAAACAATCAGGAACGGCAGCAGGAACAGCAGGATCAGCCACACATACGGCATGGCAATCACCAGCTTGCGGCCGTGGTTCATCTGCAAGCGCGTTAGCCACTGGGCAAAACCGCCCGGCTTTTCTGCGCGAGCTGGAGGTTCAAGTGCACTCATTTGCAGCTCCTTATACCGTCAGCACGACGCAACTGTCAGCATCCCAGCACAGGCGCACTTCGTCACCCCATGTTGGCTGCCCCTTGCGGTAGCGATGTTCGTTCTGTAGCTGCGCGCTGAGCATCTGCCCGCTTTTCAGCCGCACGTGGTAGATAGACAGATCGCCCAGGTAGGCAATGTGCACCACTTCGCCCACGGCAAAGTTATAGCCATCGGCAGGCGGATCCTCACAGAGCATGATCTTCTCCGGACGCAGCGCGACGTAGACCGGCACGTTATCCACCACGGAGTTATCCGGATCGACCTTAAGCGGATGCTGCAGCCCCGGCGATTCGATGACCAGGCCATCCTCCTGACGATCTTTCAGCAGCCCTTCGAAGACGTTGACCGAGCCGATAAACTCCGCGCTGTAGCGGGTGGTCGGGTGCTCATAAATCTCTTCCGGCTCGCCAATCTGCACGAACTTCCCGCGGTTCATGATCGCGATGCGTCCGGCCATGGTCATCGCTTCTTCCTGGTCGTGGGTCACCATCACGCAGGTCACCCCCACGCGCTCGAGGATATCCACCACTTCGAGCTGCATACGGTCGCGCAGTTTTTTATCCAGCGCGCCCATCGGCTCATCGAGCAACAATAATTTCGGCCGTTTTGCCAGACTGCGAGCCAGAGCCACGCGCTGGCGCTGGCCGCCGGAGAGCTGGTGCGGCTTACGCTTCGCGAACTCCTGCATGTGCACCAGGCTCAGCATCTCGGCCACGCGCGCGGTAATTTCGGCCTTCGGCAGCTTGTCCTGCTTCAGGCCAAAGGCGATGTTCTGCTCCACCGTCATGTGCGGGAACAGCGCGTAGGACTGGAACATCATGTTAATCGGGCGCTGATACGGCGGCACGCTGGAGAGATCCACGCCATCAAGCATGATTTGCCCGGCGGTGGGCTGTTCAAAACCGGCCAGCATACGCAGCAGGGTCGATTTTCCGCAGCCAGAAGCTCCCAGGAGGGCAAAAATTTCGCCTTTATAGATAGTCAGGCTGACGTCGTCCACGGCATGCTGGCCATCGAAAGATTTGGTGAGGTTACGAATTTCAAGAAGCGGGGTCAGCGCTTTACGGACTTTCGCCTGCGGGCGGGGGATCGCGTCATTCACGGGGTGTTCTCCGGCATAGATCAGTACTGGTGCAAACGCACCGTCAGGGTGCGCATCGCCGGGCGGCGCTAACGCTTGCCCGGCCTACGGGTTGTACAGGCCCGGTAGGCGACAGCGCCACCAGGCAACAATACCCAACGCCGTTATTTACCGCTTTTCACCTTGGTCCACGCGCGGGTACGCACGCGGTCAATTTTTGGATCCTGCACTTTCAGGGTGAAGAGCTTGGCGAACACATCCGCTGGCGGATAGATAGCCGGGTTGTTACGGATTTCTTCGCTTACCAGCGGCACGGAGGCCTTGTTACCGTTCGCGTAGTAAACGTGGTCGCTGATGTGGGCGATCACCTCAGGACGCATCAGGTAGTTGAGGAACTGATACGCTTCGTCTTTGTTTTTCGCATCAGCCGGCATCGCGAAGACGTCGAAGAACGCCAGCGCCCCCTCTTTCGGAATGAAGTAAGAGACGTTCACGCCGTTTTTCGCCTCTTTCGCGCGGTTAGCCGCCTGCCACACGTCCCCTGCCCAGCCGATCGCGACGCAGATGTCGCCGTTCGCCAGGTCGTTAATGTACTGAGACGAGTGGAAGTAACGAATGTTTGGACGCAGCTTCAGCAGCAGATCGGTCGCCGGGCCGGTGTAATCATCGGCTTTACTGCTGTTCGGGTCTTTGCCCAGGTAGTTCAGCACGGTGGCGAAAATCTCTTCCGGCGCATCGAGGAAGGAGACGCCGCAGCTTTTCAGCTTCTCAAGGTTTTCCGGCTTCAGCACCACGTCCCAGCTGTCCAGCTTGACGTCCGGGCCCAGCACCGCTTTGACTTTATCCACGTTGTAGCCGATACCGGTGGTCGCCCACAGGTAAGGCATGGCGTATTTGTTGTCCGGGTCATGCTTCGCCACTAGCTTCAGCACTTCCGGATCGAGGTTTTTCCAGTTCGGTAACTTGCTCTTGTCCAGAGGCTGGAAGACGCCTGCCGTCAGCTGACGCTCGAGGAAGCTTGCGGAAGGCACCACGAGATCAAACCCGGTGCTGCCCGCCATCAGTTTTCCTTCCAGCACTTCGTTGGAATCGAATACGTCGTAGACCACTTTAATGCCGGTCTCTTTTTCAAAATTCGCCACCGTGTCCGGCGCGATATAGTCAGACCAGTTGTAAACGTGCAGCGTTTTTTGTTCCGCAGCGAGCGTGCCGGCAGAGACGGCCATCAGAGCACCCGCAACCAGACCCGATAACCATTTTTTATTCAAGGCGATCATATCTTTATTCCTTCTGAAAGCTCGTTAACAAACGAACTAAAACTGTGCAACCTGAAGATATGCAATAATCATGCATAGTTTGTCGCTCTGCCCAAAATAAAAAGAAACCTCTTTACCCGGCAGCTTCCGCTCGCTTTTTTAAGCATCGCAAGAATAACTGTAGCCCGTGTCTCCGGCTATAGCCCAGACGAAAAAACGCCTTTTATCAATTTTTTATGCAGGTTATGTCTACGTGATAAGCCGAAACGGCCTTCAGGGAGGTGAAAAATTCTTTAAAGAAAGGTTAAAAGCAGCAGAAAAAATGGCCTTCTGCAGCCGCTATGGCAGCGACTGCGCAAAAGTCAGACAGGCTTAGTGAAGAAAATTGGGAGATGCATCATTATTCTCTGCATCATCTTCCGCGCTATACAGCAGATGGTGTGCATTGGCTTCCATCATGACCATGGAAATTTGCTCTTCGCTCAAGCGCATAAACCAGGAGAACTGCTTGAACGACAGCCCGGCACCGGAGAATAAAGACTGGCAAACGACCAGTTTTGGCAGATTATCATCCTGTATGTCGAGAAATGCTTTCACCGTCAAAGAACTGGCGTTGATCGCTGACAGGTCGGAGGCCAGCGCCAGCAGCGCGGAGGGCTTCACTTCGGCCAGCGCGGAGAAAAGGATCACGTCGTTAATGAGATCGATTTTGGCATCGAAAATGCCGTCGAAATTCTGCATATGAGGCAGATGCAGCGCCTGGCAGGAATCGCATTCGAAGAACGTAATTCCGGCATCATCAAGCCATTGACGTAACGTATCCAGTGTAGGTACGACCTGTAAATCCATCGCTGTGCAGCCTCTTAATTAAAAACTTCGCATATACCCGTCATACTTCAAGTTGCATGTGCGTTGGCTGCGCTCGTTCACCCCAGTCACTTACTAATGTAAGCTCCAGGGGATTCACTCCCTTGCCGCCTTCCTGCAACTCGAATTATTTAGGGTATAGATTACGCAAAAAGTGCGTTCAATACCATTTAACCGCCCGTTTTCAGACAGTAGCCTGGCGTGGCATGACGCTCGATCCATGCGATCATTTTACCTGCAATATCGACACCTGTGGTTTTTTCTACGCCTTCCAGCCCCGGCGAAGCGTTCACCTCCATGACCAGCGGCCCGCGCGTCGCCCGCAGAAGGTCTACGCCCGCCACGTCCAGCCCCAGGGTTTGCGCCGCTTTGACGGCAATTTCCCGTTCGCGATCGCTAATATCAGCTACCCTCGCCACGCCGCCGCGGTGAAGGTTAGAGCGGAAATCGCCCTCTTTCGCCTGGCGCTCGATGGCCGCCACCACTTCATTGCCGACCACGAAGCAGCGAATATCGCGCCCTTTCGCCTCTTCGATGTACTCCTGCACCAGAATGTGGGCATTGAGACCCCGAAAGGCATCAATCACGCTCTCCGCCGCCTGACGCGTTTCCGCCAGCACCACGCCAATGCCCTGCGTGCCTTCCACCAGCTTGATGACCAAAGGCGCACCGCCCACCATATCGATAAGATCGCTGGTGTCGTCCGGTGAATGGGCAATCCCCGTAACCGGAAGATCGATCCCCTGACGGGCGAGGAGCTGCAGCGAGCGCAGCTTGTCGCGGGCGCGCGAAATGGCGACGGATTCGTTAAGCGGATAGCTGCCCAACATCTCGAACTGGCGCAGCGCGGCGGTGCCGTAATAGGTGATCTGGGAGCCGATGCGCGGGATCACCGCATCAAAGTGCGGCAGCTTGCGGCCTTTGTAGTGAATCGATGAGGCGGCCGGGTCAATGTTCATATAGCAGGACATCGGGTCGAGGATCTCAACCTGATGCCCGCGTTTCGCCGCCGCGTCTCGCAGGCGCTTACATGAATAGAGCGTTCCATCCCGGGACAATATGGCAATTTTCACCCTGCACCTCTCTGAAGACATGGAAAAAGCCTGCATATCATATACGCAGGCAGGCGCAGGCGGAATGGACTATCGCGTCGCCCAGCCCTGTTTGTGCAGGTAATCAAGAATAAACGGGCGGTTTTCTTTAATGATGGTGCGACGAATATGGTCAGTCCAGGTATCGCGACGGTTATTGCTGCCGCGCGTCAGGTAGTAGTTCGCCAGCTCTTCATCATATTGATTCAGAACGTCCTGATCGACCGGCTGGTAGTGGTTTTCGTGCACCAGCATGGCGGCAGGAATACGCGGCTTCAGATCCGGGTTATCCGCAGGCCAGCCGAGGCACAGGCCGAACAGCGGCAGGACGTGTTTTGGCAGCTTCAGCAGCTCGGTCACGCTTTCAATGTTGTTACGCAGGCCACCGATATATACGCCGCCTAATCCCAGCGACTCCGCCGCCGTAAAGGCGTTTTGCGCCATCAGTGCGGTATCCACCACGCCCAGCAGCAGCTGTTCGGCCAGCCCCAGCTCGGCCTCAGGGCAGATCTGCAGGTGGCGGTTAAAGTCGGCGCAGAACACCCAGAACTCCGCGGCCTGGGCCACATGCTTCTGTCCGCCGGTCAGCGCGACCAGCTGTTCACGCATGGCCGGGTCGGTAATGCGGATAATCGAGCTGCACTGCAGAAAGCTGGAGCTGGAGGTCGCCCTGGCGCTGTTAATAATCGCTTCGCGCTGCGCCTCGGTAATCGGCTCGTCGGTGAAGTGGCGAATGGAACGGTGGGATGTGAGCAGGTCTATGGTTGGCGTCATCTTGTCTCTCTTTGTCTTGCTTAAACCGTATGGCAGCCAGTATAGGCAATGATTTGCGCGGTGTAATTGGCGAAACATAGCCTTACTGTATCAAAGCGACAGGCGAAACCTTCTTTAATGGCGACAGGTTATCGGGCACTATATGTCCTATTCGCCGTCAGGCTTGTTTTTTGAGGAGAGAGAAATGTTTGCAGTAATTTTTGGTCGTCCAGGGTGCCCTTACTGTGTGCGCGCGAAAGAGCTGGCTGAGAAACTGACCGAAGAGCGCGATGACTTCAACTTCCGCTACGTGGACATCCACGCGGAAGGCATCACCAAAGCGGATCTCGAAAAAACCGTCGGCAAGCCGGTTGAAACCGTACCGCAGATCTTCCTCGATCAGAAACACATCGGCGGTTGCACTGACTTTGAAGCTTACGCCAAAGAGCATCTGGGCCTGTTTGCCGCCCAGTAATGCGAAGACGCCCTCACCCGGAGGGCGTTTTTATTTGTGGTGCCGTCGATGCTTAATCAGGCTGCATACAAACAAATAGCACAGCGCGCCGAGGGCGCACCAGAAGACGCCGCTCAGCAACCACGCCATCTCCTGCCAGAAACTTCGCGTTGATACATACAGCATGCGCATCAGCAGCAGACACAGCGGTGCCGCCAGCATTGCGCCAATAAGCGGCTTGACCACCTCCCCTTTACGGGAAAGAAAACTGGCTGCCGCTCCCGGCAGGGTAAAAAAGAGCAGCCCCAGCTCCGGGTGTCCGGCAGCCCTGAATGCCCCCTTCACATTAAAAGCGAGCGACATGCACACGACGGTAAACAGCAAAAAGCAGCTGATAACCCCCGCCCAGTTTCGTTTAATGTTCAAACTATCCTCCTGACTTATCTCTATCAAATACACCTTCGTCGGGTAGACGCCCAGTCAGATAAAGCAATGCGGCAATCCTTGCCAAAGTACGCACAGGGTGATGCGATAATAGGTAGCTGTCAGTAGCTAATACGATTAAACTATCGGCCAGCTAATGTTTTAGGGAATAAATTAGGTAACAGGGAGGGTTGAACACGTTCCCTGGCTCAGAAAACAGTAGCCCAAATAGTCCTTTCATTCAACAACTTACTGGTAAACAAGAAGTTAGCCTCCGTGAATATAAACGTCGCAGACTTGTTAAATGGGAATTACATCCTGTTATTATTTGTGGTACTGGCGCTGGGCCTCTGCCTGGGTAAATTGCGCCTGGGTTCAGTTCAACTTGGTAATTCCATTGGCGTTTTAGTCGTCTCCTTATTATTAGGCCAGCAGCACTTCAGCATTAACACGGACGCGCTCAACTTAGGCTTTATGCTGTTTATTTTTTGTGTTGGCGTGGAAGCGGGACCGAACTTTTTTTCAATTTTCTTCCGCGACGGCAAAAATTATCTGATGCTGGCGCTGGTGATGGTCGGCAGCGCGCTGCTGATCGCGTTAGGGCTGGGTAAACTGTTTGGCTGGGATATCGGGTTAACGGCCGGTATGCTGGCAGGCTCCATGACCTCCACCCCCGTGCTCGTGGGTGCCGGTGATACCCTGCGCCATTCCGGCATGGCCGGCGCGCAGCTCTCTACCGCCCTCGACCACCTGAGCCTGGGCTATGCCCTGACCTATCTGATTGGTCTGGTGAGCCTGATCGTCGGCGCGCGCTACCTGCCAAAACTACAGCACCAGGATCTGCAGACCAGCGCCCAGCAAATCGCGCGCGAGCGCGGCCTGGATACCGATTCCAAACGTAAAGTCTATCTCCCGGTGATCCGCGCCTATCGAGTCGGGCCAGAGCTGGTGGCATGGGCAGACGGCAAAAACCTGCGCGAGCTGGGGATTTATCGCCAGACGGGCTGCTATATCGAACGTATCCGCCGCAACGGCATTCTGGCGAACCCGGACGGCGACGCGGTGCTGCAGATGGGCGACGACATCGCGCTGGTGGGTTATCCGGACGCCCACGCCCGTCTCGACCCGAGCTTCCGTAACGGCAAAGAGGTGTTCGACCGCGACCTGCTCGACATGCGTATCGTCACCGAAGAGATCGTGGTGAAAAACCATAACGCCGTGGGCCGCCGTCTGGCGCAGCTGAAGCTGACCGACCACGGCTGCTTCCTCAACCGCGTGATCCGCAGCCAGATTGAGATGCCGATCGACGATAACGTCGTGCTCAACAAAGGCGATGTTTTGCAGGTCAGCGGCGACGCGCGACGCGTGAAAACCGTTGCCGACCGCATCGGCTTTATCTCCATTCACAGCCAGGTCACCGACCTGCTGGCCTTCTGCGCCTTCTTTATCGTTGGCCTGATGATCGGGATGATCACCTTCCAGTTCAGCAACTTCAGTTTTGGCATCGGTAACGCCGCCGGGCTGCTGTTTGCCGGGATCATGCTGGGCTTCCTGCGAGCCAACCACCCAACCTTCGGCTACATTCCGCAGGGCGCGCTGAACATGGTGAAAGAGTTTGGTCTGATGGTGTTTATGGCAGGCGTGGGCTTAAGCGCGGGAAGCGGTATCGGCCACAGCCTGGGCGCCGTCGGCTGGCAGATGCTGGTTTCCGGACTTATCGTTAGCCTGGTGCCGGTGGTGATCTGCTTCCTGTTCGGCGCCTACGTGCTGCGCATGAACCGCGCCCTGCTGTTCGGGGCGATGATGGGCGCGCGTACCTGTGCGCCGGCCATGGAAATCATCAGCGATACCGCGCGCAGCAACATCCCGGCACTGGGGTATGCGGGCACGTACGCTATCGCTAACGTACTGCTTACGCTGGCGGGTACGCTGATCGTTATCATCTGGCCGGGACTCGGATAACTCCTAAGTTTGCGCGCGGGGAAAATTATTTTCGTTACGCGCAGAACTTTTTTATCAGGGGGCAGTCATAACTAGTGCCACTGCTTTTCTTTGATGTCCCCAATTTGTGGAGCCCATCAACCCCGCCGTTTTGGTTCAAGGTTGATGGGTTTTTTGTTGCCTGAAATTCCCGTACCGCTCATCTCCGCTTCTATCCTGCAATCAAAACATATATGATTAAACATATATAAACCATTCCACCTGCAGGATCGCCCATGCTCCACCCACTCCAGCTCTTCAAAACCCTCTCCGACGAAACGCGGCTCGCCATCGTCATGCTGCTCCGCGAAGCGGGCGAGCTATGCGTCTGCGATCTCTGCTCCGCAACCACCGAGTCTCAGCCTAAGGTCTCCCGCCACATGGCGTTGCTGCGCGAGTCCGGGCTGGTTATCGACCGTCGCGAGGGGAAGTGGGTCTATTACCGTTTGTCTCCCAACATGCCTGCATGGGCGGCAACCGTTATCGACAACAGCTGGAACTGCCTGCGGGAAGAGACGCGCATGAAGCTGAAAAACCGACTCTCAGGCTCGTGCTAGGCAAAACACATTCACAAAAACAGATATAACGGGGTAGAAGATGTTTCTGGCAGGGGCTATTTTTCTGTTTACGCTGGTACTGGTCATCTGGCAGCCCAAAGGGCTCAGTATCGGCTGGAGCGCGACTATCGGCGCCGTACTGGCGCTGGCCAGCGGCGTGATTCACATTAACGATATTCCGGTCGTGTGGAATATCGTCTGGAACGCCACGGTAACGTTCATTGCCGTCATCATCATCAGCCTGCTGCTGGATGAGTCCGGCTTTTTCGAGTGGGCGGCGCTGCACGTCGCCCGCTGGGGGAACGGTCGCGGGCGATTGCTGTTTACGTATATCGTGCTGCTGGGCGCAGCCGTGGCGGCGCTGTTTGCCAATGACGGTGCGGCGCTGATCCTGACCCCTATCGTCATCGCCATGCTTCTGGCGCTGGGGTTCAGCAAGCAGGCCACGCTGGCGTTTGTGATGGCGGCGGGCTTCATCGCCGATACCGCCAGCCTGCCGCTGATTGTGTCTAACCTGGTCAACATCGTGTCGGCAGACTTTTTTAAGCTGGGGTTCAGAGAATACGCCTCGGTGATGGTCCCGGTAGATATCGCCGCGATTGCCGCAACGCTGGTGATGCTGCATCTGTTCTTTCGCAAGGAAATCCCCCCGGAATATGACCTGGCAAAACTCCGCGAGCCCGCGCGGGCCATTCACGACCTCCCGACGTTCAGAACGGGCTGGATCGTCCTGCTCCTTCTGCTCGTCGGTTTCTTTGTGCTTGAACCTCTCGGCATTCCGGTGAGCGCCATCGCGACCGTCGGCGCGCTGATTTTATTCGCTGTCGCAAAACGCGGACATGCGATAAACACCGGAAAAGTGCTGCGCGGCGCGCCGTGGCAGATCGTTATCTTTTCGCTGGGGATGTATCTGGTGGTGTATGGCCTGCGCAATGCCGGGCTGACGGACTCTCTCACAGGCGTACTGGATAGCCTGGCCGGACACGGGCTGTGGGCCACCACGCTGGGAACCGGGTTCATCACCGCGTTTCTGTCATCCATAATGAACAATATGCCCACCGTGCTGATTGGCGCGCTCTCCATCGAGGGCAGTACGGCGACAGGTTTGATCAAAGAAGCGATGATTTACGCCAACGTGATTGGCTGCGATCTGGGGCCGAAAATCACGCCTATCGGCAGCCTCGCTACCCTGCTCTGGCTCCACGTGCTGGCGCAGAAAAACATGACGATCACCTGGGGCTACTATTTCCGGACGGGCATCGTTATGACGCTGCCGGTCCTGTTTGTGACGCTCGCCGCGCTGGCGCTACGTCTCTCCTTCACACTGTAATGAGCCACTGATATGAGCCACATCACCATTTATCACAACCCGGCCTGCGGAACCTCGCGCAACACGCTGGAGATGATCCGCAACAGCGGCACGGAGCCAGAGATTATCCTTTATCTGGAAACCCCGCCGTCGCGCGATAAGCTGACCACCCTGATTGCCGAGATGGGCATTTCAGTGCGGGATCTGCTGCGTAAAAACGTGGAGCCCTATGAACAGCTCGGCCTTGCCGACGATAAGTTCACCGACGACCAGCTTATTGATTTTATGCTGCAGCACCCGATCCTGATTAACCGTCCGATCGTGGTGACGCCGCTGGGTACCCGCCTGTGCCGCCCGTCTGAAGTCGTCCTCGACATCCTGCCGGATGCGCAGAAAGGGGCGTTTACGAAAGAGGATGGCGAAGCGGTCGTGGACGCCAGCGGCAAAAAAATCTCGCCAAAGTAACTCATTGATAATGGCGCAGTAAGGCCTTCCAGCCGCATAACTCACCCACCGGCCGAGTTGCATCAGCCGAAACCCGGCACATACTTCTGAGGGTTAATCCTGGTGAGGGTATGCAGGTATGGGCTTTAGGAACAAAACCGCCGTCATCTTCGGCGGCAGCGGCGCCATCGGCAGTTCAGTGGCGCACGCTCTGGCGCGTGAAGGGGCGGATGTGTACCTCGCCGCACGCGACCACGCCAGGCTGGAGCAGGTCGCCAGCAGCATTCGCGCCGCGGGCGGTTCTGCCAGCACGTTTGTTTTCGATGCGCTCGAGGAGTCCTCGCTGCTCCCCGACCTTGCCCGCATTGATATCGTCGTCAACGCCACGGGCTTTATGCACGATCAGGGCAAACGCCTTGAGGCGTTAACGCTCGATGAGTTCAGGCAGGGTTTTGATCCCTTCCTGGCTGCCTACTTTAACATTGCGAAAGCCGTGTCGCCCCGCATGGGCGGCGAGCATGGTGGAGTCATTATTACCGTCGTCGCGCCTGCCGCGAACATGACGATCGCGGGCCACCTCGGGCATATCGTCGGCTGCGCGGGAACGGAAGCCTTGACCCGGGCGCTGGCGGCGGAGCTGGGGACACAAAATATTCGCGTGCTGTGCGTGCGTTCGCACGCGATAGCAGACGCGGTGCAGGCGGGTTCGTATGTGGGAGCCATTTTCGCCGCCAGGGCGCAGACGATGGGGATTACGGTTGAGCAGTTTCTCAGCGGTGCCGCGCAAAGCACCCTGACGCGTCGCCTGCCGACGCTGGCACAGGTGGCAGACACGATTACGTTTCTGGCCTCAGATGCGGCAGGCGCTATGACGGGAACCAGCGTCAATATGACCGCGGGCGCAACCTAGCGGCCGCCCTCGCCCGCAATTCTCCCCACCATCGCCCGGATCTCCTCCCGGGTTAACGGCGCCCGGTCGGTGACATAGTGCAGCGTCATCCCTTCGATAAACGCGTCCAGGGCGCGGGTGGTAACCGGGTCGAACCACTGCTCCAGCGTGGTCTGGCTCATTTTCATCCAGTCCTGCATCACCGTTTTGAGCGCCGCGCTGCGGTGCATAAAGGCGTAGAGCTGATACATCAGCGCCATGTTGTGCGGCGTGGTCACCTGCGAGCTGTGGATCAGGGTGGTGATGGATTCGCACGCCATTTCCGGCCCGGTGACGCCGGCGAAGAAATCCCGGTACTGCTGCGACATCTGTCGGGTAAACCACGTGAAGGCCTCCTCCAGCAGCGGCTCCATGCCGTCGAAATAGTAGGTCATCGACCCCAGCGGCACGCCCGCGCAGGTGGCGATTTTACGGTGCGTGACGGCGTGAATGCCGTGCTCGGCAATGGTATCGAGCGTTGCCTGCAGGATCTTCTCCCGGCGATGCGGATCGTTCGGTGGTCTGCTCATAAATTCCTCACGTGGTTTGTGTACAAATGTACACAAACTTGCTAGTGTTGTCGCTATTGTTGTACTTCTGGTGCTACCCCAATGACGCAGACCTCTCCCCGTAAAGCCCTGCAGCGACGCCTGTGGGCGCTGTTTATGTTCTTCTTTATTCCCGGCCTGCTGATGGCCTCCTGGGCCACGCGCACCCCCGCCATTCGCGATATTTTGTCCGTTTCTACCGCCGAGATGGGCATCGTGCTGTTCGGCCTGTCGATAGGCTCCATGAGCGGCATCCTCTGCTCCGCGTGGCTGGTAAAGCGCTTTGGTACGCGAGCGGTGATCCGCACCACCATGTGCTTTGCCGTGTTCGGGATGGGCATATTAAGCGTGGCGCTGTGGTGTGCCTCGCCGGTGCTGTTCGCCCTGGGCCTGACGGTATTTGGCGGCAGCTTCGGTTCGGCGGAAGTTGCCATCAACGTGGAAGGGGCGGCGGTCGAACGTGAGATGAATAAAACCGTGCTGCCGATGATGCACGGTTTTTACAGCCTCGGCACGCTGGCCGGTGCGGGCGTGGGGATGGCGCTGACGGCCACCGGCGTAAGCGCGAATCTGCATATCCTGCTGGCGGCGCTGGTGTGCATCATTCCGATCCTGACCGGTATCCGGGCCATCCCGGACGGCACCGGTAAAAACTCCGCTGACGAACATCACTCGGCCGAAAAAGGGCTGCCCTTCTACCGCGACTTCCAGCTGATGCTGATCGGCGTGGTGGTGCTGGCGATGGCGTTCGCGGAAGGTTCCGCCAACGACTGGCTGCCGCTGCTGATGGTGGACGGTCACGGCTTTAGCCCGACCTCCGGCTCGCTGATTTATGCCGGGTTTACGTTGGGGATGACCGTCGGGCGCTTCACCGGCGGCTGGTTTATCGACCGCTACAGCCGCGTGGCGGTGGTGCGCGCCAGCGCCCTGCTCGGCGGCCTGGGTATCGCGATCATCATCTTTGTGGACGTGGACTGGATTGCGGGCGTTTCCGTGATCCTCTGGGGACTGGGGGCATCACTTGGCTTCCCGCTGACCATTTCCGCCGCCAGCGACACCGGCCCGGATGCGCCAACGCGCGTCAGCGTGGTGGCAACCACGGGCTATCTCGCCTTCCTGGTCGGGCCGCCGCTGCTCGGCTTCCTCGGCGAGCACTACGGGCTGCGCAGCGCCATGCTGGTGGTGTTAGGGTTGGTCATCATCGCCGCGCTGGTGGCGCGTGCGGTGGCAAAGCCGGAAACGAATCAAACGACACTGGAGAAGGGATATGAGCGTTAAACTGATCGCCGTCGACATGGATGGTACTTTTCTGAGCGATGCCAAGACCTATAATCGGCCGCGCTTTCTGGCGCAGTACGCCCGCATGAAGGCGCAAGGAATCCGCTTCGTGGTCGCCAGCGGCAACCAGTATTACCAGCTGATCTCCTTTTTCCCGGAGATTGCGCATGAGATTGCGTTCGTCGCCGAAAACGGCGGCTGGGTCGTGAGCGAAGGTGAAGATGTCTTTAACGGCGAACTGTCGAAAGCCCATTTCGAGACCGTCGCGAACGTGCTAAACGAGGTTCCGGGCATTGAGATTATCGCCTGCGGGAAAAGCAGCGCGTACACGCTGAAATGCTATGACGAGGGCTTTAAGGATATCGCGGCGAAGTATTACCACCGCCTCGAAATGGTCAGCGATTTCGATAACCTGAACGATATTTTCTTCAAGTTCGGGCTTAACGTCTCTGATGATGAAATTCCGCGAATTCAGGCGCTGCTGCATGAAAAGCTGAGCGACATCATGGTGCCCGTCACCACCGGTCACGGCAGTATCGACCTGATTATCCCCGGCGTGCATAAAGCTAACGGCCTGCGGATCCTGCAAAAGCGCTGGAGCATTGACGATAGCGAAGTGGTGGCCTTCGGCGACAGCGGCAACGACGTGGAGATGCTGCGCCAGTCCGGGTTCAGCTTTGCGATGGCGAATGCCAGACCGCATATTAAAGCGGCCGCGCGTTTTGAAGCGCCGCACAATAACGATGAAGGCGTTTTAAACGTGATTGAGAAGGTGTTGAACGGGGAGGCACCGTTTAATTGACAGCGTGCGGTCTGGTGCCCTCGCCCCCCACCCTAGCCCTCTCCCCAAAGGGGAGAGGGAAAAAAGATTATGGTTGCAGGGCGTTCCCGACGCGTTTATCTTTCAGGAACACCACCATCAGGCCAACCCACAGCGCGCCGTTGGCGAGGTTAAACAGGCTGAACAGCCCGTTGCCGCCCATCGCGTAGGCATGCTTGCTCACTTCAATACCGACGGTAAAAATCAGCATCTGCAGCATTCCCATCGCCGCTGACACCGTGCCTTTACTCATCTCGCTGGCAAACAGCGTCAGGCGTACCAGCCCGGCGTTGGCCACGCCAATTCCGAAGGCATAGAGGCTGAGCCCCGCCGTCATCCACAGGTAGGCGTGGGATGACGCGACGGTCGCCACTGCAGCCAGAATCAGCCCTGCCGCAATCGGCCAGCCGCCCATGATAATCAGTGAACGCACGGTGCGGCGTGACGTCAGGCGTGCCAGCACCAGGTTCCCGATAATCAGCGCGCCAAAGATCGGCACCTGCAGCAGGCCATACTCGTAGCTGCTGAGCTTTTCACCGCTGATGATAATGACCGGCGACTGCGCGATCCACGCCAGCAGCGGCAGGCTAACGAACCCGGTCGCCAGCGCGCCCGCCACAAAGCGGCCGTTCTTCAGCACTTCTTTATAATCCCGACCCAGCTCTTTCAGCGAGAGTTTCTCGCCGATGCGGGTGGCCGTTTCCGGCATCGCCCGGTGCAGGCCAAAGAACGCGAAGGCGGCGAGAAGCGCAAAGAGCACAAACATCCCTTCCCACGGCGCAACGTGCACCCACGCGGCACCCACCAGCGGCCCGAGTAAGGGGGCGATCAGCGCCACGTTCGCCATCAGCGCGGTAATTTTGATACACACCGCCTCTTCAAACGACTCCTGAATGGCGGCATACCCCACGGCGCCGATAAAGCACAGGCTCACCCCCTGCAGGAAGCGCAGCAGGGTAAATTGTTCAATGTTTTGCGCCAGCAGCGTGGCGAGACAGGTGACGATAAACCACACCACGCCCGTCAGCATCACCGGACGACGGCCAATACGATCCGACAGCGGGCCTAACAGCCACTGTAAAAACATGCCGCCGGCCAGATAGGCGGTCATGGAGGTCGGCACCCACTCAATACCCGCGTTGTACTGCGCCACAACGGCCAGCATACCGGGCTGGATCATATCGTTGCCGATATAGGTAGAGAATTCGTAGAGCACCAGACACAGAGGGAAAAGCAACGCCTGACGACCCAGACGTGAACCAGAAGAAGAACGGTTTAACATGCAATCTCTTTATAATGACAAAATCGCGACGAGTTTAATGAAATGCCGCAGCCCGAGATAGTGATTTATCGAGGATAAACAGAAATAAAGCACATATCGTCTTCGTTTAAGGTTTCCTTAAGTTGACACTTTTATGATAGCGCGATTACTCGTCAACGATCCCAAATTATGGCACTCACCTCCAGCCGTTCAGAATTGTCTAACTTACAGACAAATAAGACAAAACGACTTTACCGCTTGCCGACCCGCTTTTATGGTTATCAGCTTTTCGTACTGATTGCCCTTGCCGTGGTCTTTACGTGGCTATCGCGCAGTGAAGCGCTCGACAGATGGATCACCGGCTTTTGGTATGACGCGGCAACGCAGAGCTTTCCGCTGCAGAAGGACCACCTGCTGGATCTGCTGAACCACCGCCTGGCGAAGTACATCGCCATCGGCTTAGGTGCCGTAGCGCTGTTTTACGGCGCCTACAAGCGCAACGCAAGGCTGGTGACGGCGGCGCTACTGATGGGCGTTGGCGCGCTGGTGGTAGGCGTGCTGAAAAGCGTGAGCCATCACAGCTGCCCGTGGGATCTGGTGGAATATGGCGGTAAGGCTATGTCTTATCCCCTGTTCAGCGCCGTCCCTGCTGACAGCGGTCCGGGGCGCTGTTTTCCCGGCGGTCATGCATCCAGCGGCTTTATGGTGATGGGGCTGTTTTTTGCCTTCTGGCGCGAGCGTCCGCGTCTCGCCTGGTGCTTCGTCGCGCTGGGCGTGGTGTTAGGTCTGGCGATGGGCTACGGCCAGGTCATGCGCGGGGCGCATTTTTTCTCTCACAACCTGTGGGCCGGGTGGTGGGTCTGGTTTTCCCAGGTGGTGGTCTACGGACTTATTTCCATCCGGTTTGCTAAAGAGTGATAACGCTATGTTAGAGAATCTGAATTATCAGCTGTTTTATCTGATCAACGCCACGCCAGCCTCGCCTGAGTGGACGATCGATTTTGCCACCTTTCTGGCAAAAGATCTGATCAGCATCGTGCCTGCACTGGCTGCGATTCTCTGGCTGTGGGGTCCCCGCAGCCAGGTGAAGGCGCAGCGCCAGCTGGTGATTAAAGTCGCGATGGCGCTCGGGGTAAGCGTACTGCTGAGCTACATTCTGGGTCACGCCTTCCCGCACGATCGTCCTTTTGTCGATCATGTCGGCTATACCTTCCTGCACCACGCGCCGGATGACTCGTTCCCGAGCGATCACGGAACGGTGATCTTTACCTTCGCGCTGGCTTTCCTGTTCTGGCATCGCCTGTGGTCCGGTGCGGTCCTGATGGTGGCGGCCCTGGCTATCGCCTGGTCTCGCGTTTACCTGGGCGTTCACTGGCCGCTGGATATGGTGGGCGGTTTCCTGGTGGGGCTGATTGGCTGCGTGAGCGCGGCTATCCTGTGGAGCCTCTTCGGTGAAGCGCTTTACCGCACGCTGTCTTCGCTTTATCGCGCCATTTTCGCTATCCCGATCCGCAAAGGCTGGATACGTGACTAACCCCAACCTGACAGGTTACACTTGAGCCCCCGCCCTGCGGGGGTTCACTTTTTTATCCCGAGGAACTATGGAAACACGTCGCGATGACCGCATTGCTCAGCTGCTACAGGCGCTGAAGCGCAGCGATAAGCTGCATCTTAAGGAAGCCGCCAACCTCCTCGGCGTCTCAGAGATGACCATTCGTCGGGATCTGAACAGCGAAAGCGCGCCCGTCGTGCTGCTCGGCGGGTATATTGTGCTTGAGCCGCGTAGCGCCAGCCATTATCTGATCAGCGACCAGAAGACGCGCCTGGTGGAAGAGAAACGCAAAGCCGCCCGGCTTGCGGCCTCACTGGTACAGCCGCACCAGACGCTGTTTTTTGACTGCGGAACCACCACGCCGTGGATTATCGAAGCCATCGACAGCAGCATCCCTTTTACCGCCGTGTGCTACTCCCTGAACACCTTTCTGGCGCTTCAGGAGAAACCGGAGTGCCGGGTGATCCTCTGCGGCGGCGAGTTTCACGCCAGCAACGCCATCTTTAAGCCGCTCAACCTGCAGGACACGCTCAGCAATCTCTGCCCGGATATCGCGTTTTATTCCGCCGCAGGCGTCAACGTGCGTCAGGGTGCGACCTGCTTTAACCTGGAAGAGCTGCCGGTGAAACACTGGGCGTTAAGCGCGGCCCAGTATCATGTGCTGGTGGTCGATCACAGCAAGTTTGGCAAGGTGCGTTCGGCAAGAATGGGTGAGCTGGCGCAGTTTGACGCCATCGTCAGCGACTGCCGCCCGGACGACGAGATCGTGGCCCACGCGAAGGCGCAGCAGGTGAAGTTAATGTATTAAGGGGGTGCGGTCTGATGCCCACACCCCGCCCCTCTCCCACAGGGAGAGGGAGAAAATCCATCAGGTTTAGCTAAACCAGCTGCCAAACCACCCGTGGAATTTCATCATCACGAAATCCCACATCCGGCTGAAGAAGCCGCCCTCTTCCACCGCTTCCATTACAATCAGCGGACGCTGTTCAATCGACTTACCGTTTAGCTGGAAATCAATCGTCCCGACCACCTGGCCTTTTTTCAGCGGAGCCGTGAGCTGCGGGTCGGTCAGGGTAAAGCTGGCCTTCAGATTTTTCAGCTGACCGCGCGGAATGGTCACCGAGCCGCCTTCACCCGCCCCGAGATTGACTTCACTCTTGTCGCCAAACCAGACGCGCTGGCTGACGAACGTGGCATCCGGTTTAATCGGCGTCACGGTTTCATAGAAGCGGAAGCCCCAGGTCAGTAGTTTTTCTGACTCATTAAAGCGAATACGGTCGGTTTTGGTGCCCAGCACCACCGAAATCAGGCGCATGTCGCCCTGGGTCGCGGAGGCCACCAGGTTATAGCCCGCGCCCGCCGTAGTGCCGGTTTTCATTCCGTCCACGTTAACATTGCTGCTCCACAGCAGGCGGTTGCGGTTCGGCTGGCGGATTTTATTGAAGGTAAACTCTTTCTCTTTATGGATTGCGTATTCATCCGGCACGTCGTGGATCAGCGCTTTCCCCAGCAGCGCCATGTCGCGCGCGGTACTGAACTGTCCCGGCGAATCCAGACCGTGAACCGTTTTGAACGTGGTGTTGGTTAAGCCCAGTTTCTGCGCGTAGCCATTCATCAAGCCAATGAATGAATCCTGGCTGCCGGCAACGTAATCGGCCAGCGCGATGCACGCATCATTTCCCGACTGAATAATTACCCCTTTGTTCAGATCGGAAACAGAGACCTGATCCCCAGGCTTCAGGAACATCACCGAAGAGCCCCGCAGCGCCGGGTTGCCGGTCGCCCAGGCATCTTTCCCGATGGTGACCATATCGTCCAGCTTGATCTTGCCCGCTTTCAACGCCTGGCCGACCACATAGCTGGTCATGATTTTGGTCAGGCTTGCCGGATCGAGTTTCTCATCCGCGTTGCCTTCCGCCAACACTTTACCGCTGGAGTAGTCCATCAGGATCCAGGCGCGCGCATCCACAGGCGGCGCTTCGGGCGCAGCCTGTTCAGCTGCGTAGAGCGTTGGTGCAAACAGGAAAAGGAGCGCAGAGCCTGTCGCAAGGCTGCGCAGAGAAGTCATTTTACGCGTCATAAATGCCACCCGAGTGTCCATTCAAAAATTACGTCACATCACCGTGTCGCAAGAAGCGATGAGTAATAGCGCACTAAAACGGTTAAAGAAACCCAACGAGGGTAAAGTTATTAAAGTTTATGCAATAACATTCAGATACGCTTTGATTCAGACGATTTTTTTGTCTTCTGTTGCGTAATTGTTAGGTTTATCTCACCATGGCGAAAGCTGACCCGGATTCACATCTCATCAGGAGTAAATATGATTACGCTATGGGGCAGGAACAACTCGACCAACGTTAAGAAAGTGCTCTGGACGCTCGAGGAGCTGGATTTACCGTTCAATCAAATCATGGCCGGCATGTCGTTCGGCGTGAACAAAGAGGCCGACTATCTGGCCATGAACCCGAACGGCCTGGTGCCGCTGCTGCGCGATGATGAAACCGACGCGACGCTTTGGGAATCCAACACCATTGTCCGTTACCTTGCCGCCCAGTACGGTCAGGGCCGCCTGTGGGTGGAAAGCCCGGCCCGTCGCGCCCAGGGTGAAAAGTGGATGGACTGGGCGAATCAGACGCTATCGCCAACCCACCGCGTGATCCTGATGGGGTTAGTCAGAACCCCTGAAGCCGAGCGCGACTATCCTGCCATTCATGCCGCTCAGGATGCGTGTGAAAACCTGTTTGCGATGATGGATGACGAACTGGCGAAGCACGCCTGGTTCTCCGGTGAGGCGTTCGGCGTGGGCGATATTGCCGTGGCGCCGTTCGTCTGGAACCTGACCAACCTCGGCCTGAAGTGGACGCCGCGCCCTCACCTTGAGCGCTGGCTAAAACAGCTGAGCGATCGCCCGGCGTACCGCAACGTGGTAATGATCCCGGTCACCTGATTACGCACCGGACGGGCTGACTTTTAACAGCTGCCCGTCCGTCTCGTCGGTCAGAACGTATAAATAGCCGTCCGGCCCCACCCGCACATCGCGAATACGTTTATCCCGGTCGCCGAGAATTCGCCCGTCCTCCGTCACCTTATTGCCGTCCACGCTCAGCACGATAACGTCCTTTTCCTTCAGCGCGCCGATAAACAGCTTGTTTTTCCACTGCGGGAAGACGTCGCTGTTGTAAAACGCCATACCGCTCACGGCAGGCGACACTTTCCAGACGAACAGCGGTTTTTCGGTTCCCTCAACGTGCTCGCCTTTGGCTTCCGGAATTTTCAGACCGCTGTAGTTAATGCCGTGCGTCGCCAGCGGCCAGCCGTAGTTCTTTCCTTTCTCCGGGATGTTGATCTCATCCCCGCCGCGCGGACCGTGCTCGTTCAGCCACAGCGCGTCGCTCCAGGGATTCATCGCCATCCCCTGCGGGTTGCGAATGCCGTAAGACCAGATTTCGGGTCGCGCGCCGGGGGTATTCACAAACGGGTTATCCAGCGGCACTTTTCCGTCTTCGGTGAGGCGCACCAATTTACCCTGCAATTTATCCAGATCCTGCGCCGTCGGACGCTGGTTATTCTCGCCGAGTCCGATAAAGAGCGAGCCTTTGCCGTCGAATACCAGTCGCCCACCAAAATGGTTCCCGGTGGAGAGTTTCGGCATCTGGCGGAACACCACCTGGAAGGCTTCAATGCGCGTCAGATCGTCACTCAGTCGGCCATAGCCCACCGCCGTTCCGGCCTTGCCGTCACTCCCGGCTTCGGCGAAGCTCAGCCAGATGCGGCGTGATTTTTTAAAATCCGGGGCGAGGACCACGTCCAGCAATCCTCCCTGACCGTTTGCCCAGACCTTCGGCACGCCGACAATCGGATCGGACAGCCCTTTTCCGGCCTGCCAGCGTTTGAGCTGACCGCCCTTCAGGGTCACCAGCAGGCCTTTATTGTCCGGCAGAAACGCCAGAGACCAGGGATGATCGAGTTTGTTTTGCAGCACCTCGACCTTGACTGCCTCTGGGGCAGCAAGAAGCGAAAACGGAATGAACAGCGCAGGCAGGGAAATTAGCGAGGATCGAGGCATAACGCGCTCCTTTATCGGCATATGGCATAAAGGTTAGCCACTGCATCCGGGCGCGTTACCACTTTTACAAAAGCTTAATCAGAAGGGGGAGTTGCCTCCCCCTGGGTCAGTGCTGTTCAAGCTTCTCGTGCTCGTTCAGGCACATGATGCATAGAGAGAGCGTGGTCAGGCAGTTTTCAAGCTTCTCCGCGTTAACAGCGATAAAATTCGGGCAGTCGTGGCGTCCGTTCATCAAACATACCCCAGCGATGGAAAGTACCTCAGCGGCGCGGCGCAGGGCGATCAGCTCACTTTCGCCGTATTTCGCCTTCAGGGTCGGTGCTTTTTCACGCATGAAATTGCAAAGTTCAAACAGGTTATCACGCAGATGTTCGCTTTCGCTGACTGACATATACCCTTTTGCCTTCCTCAACTGCAGGTACGCGGCCAGGTCGATTCGGGCGTTGATCAGCTTGTTAAGCAGATCGCGTTTTAGTCTGTCAACGGTCATGCTCTTTCCTCCTCTGTCAGCCATTGTGCATAGTCAGGATAAGTATATTTTTTGTACAGTTTAATGCCTGGGATCAATTTTTATTAACTGATTAACATTATTTACAATGTTACAACGTCTGCCCGGCGCATCCGCCTTGCAAAGAGTGTATAAATCCCCCGCGATACGCTGTAAAATCCCGCCCTGATAACTCCATAATTGATGAATTTTTAACCTATGAGCAATGTTACGCACCAGCCGAAAATCGGCTTCGTCTCCCTGGGCTGCCCGAAAAACCTGGTGGATTCCGAACGCATCCTGACCGAACTGCGCACCGAGGGCTATGACGTGGTGCCAAGCTACGACAACGCCGATATGGTGATCGTGAACACCTGCGGATTTATCGACAGCGCGGTTCAGGAATCACTGGAAGCCATCGGTGAGGCCCTGACGGAAAACGGCAAAGTGATTGTTACCGGCTGTCTGGGCGCGAAAGAAGACCAGATCCGCGAAGTGCACCCGAAGGTGCTGGAGATCACCGGCCCGCACAGCTACGAGCAGGTGCTGGAACATGTTCATCACTACGTGCCAAAACCAAAGCACAACCCGTTCCTGAGCCTGGTGCCAGAGCAGGGCGTGAAGCTGACGCCGCGCCACTACGCTTACTTAAAAATTTCCGAAGGCTGCAACCATCGCTGCACCTTCTGCATCATCCCGTCCATGCGCGGCGATCTGGTGAGCCGTCCGATTGGCGAAGTGCTGGCGGAAGCTAAACGTCTGGCCGACGCGGGCGTGAAGGAGCTGCTGGTCATCTCCCAGGACACCTCGGCTTACGGCGTGGACGTTAAACACCGCTCCGGTTTCCACAACGGCGAGCCGGTGAAAACCAGCATGGTCGGCCTGTGCGAACAGCTGTCTAAACTCGGTATCTGGACGCGTCTGCACTACGTCTATCCGTATCCGCACGTTGACGACGTGATCCCGCTGATGGCGGAAGGCAAAATTCTGCCGTACCTAGATATCCCGCTGCAGCACGCCAGCCCGCGCATCCTGAAGCTGATGAAGCGTCCTGGATCCGTTGATCGCCAGCTGGCGCGCATCAAGCAGTGGCGCGAGATCTGCCCGGATCTGACCCTGCGATCCACCTTCATCGTCGGCTTCCCGGGTGAAACCGAAGAAGACTTCCAGATGCTGCTCGACTTCCTGAAAGAAGCCCGTCTGGACCGCGTAGGCTGCTTCAAGTACAGCCCGGTTGAAGGCGCTACCGCCAACGAGCTGGCGGACCAGGTGCCGGAAGAGGTGAAAGAAGAGCGCTGGAACCGCTTCATGCAGCTGCAGCAGCAGATCTCTGCCGAGCGTCTGCAGGAAAAAGTGGGCCGCGAGATCATGGTCATCGTTGACGAAGTGGACGAAGAAGGCGCGATTGGCCGCAGCATGGCGGACGCCCCGGAAATCGACGGCGCGGTGTACCTGAACGGCGAAACCAGCGTTAAGCCGGGTGATATTATTCGCGTGAAGGTTGAAAACGCGGACGAGTATGACCTGTGGGGTAGCCGGGTTTAATCTCCTTTCCCCCTCACCCTAACCCTCTCCCCACTGGGGAGAGGGGACTGCTGGGTGCGGTTTTTCACCCTCGCCCCTTTGGGGAGAGGGCCGGGGTGAGGGGCAAGCAAAAGCCTACCCCTTAATCCTCGGATCCAGCGCGTCGCGCAGCCCGTCCCCCAGCAGGTTAAACGCCAGCACGGTCAGGAAAATTGCCAGACTCGGGAAGATCGCCACGTGCGGCGCAATCACCATATCCGCCCTCGCCTCGTTCAGCATCGCGCCCCACTCCGGCGTCGGTGGCTGCGCCCCTAACCCCAGAAACGACAGGCTCGCCGCCGAGATAATCGACACGCCGATACGCATGGTGAAATAGACCACGATGGACGACACCGTACCCGGCAGAATATGGCTGAACAGGATGGTGGCATCGCTGGCCCCCATGCTGCGGGCTGATTCGATAAACGTCTGCTGTTTCAGCACCAGCGTGTTGCCGCGCACCAGGCGCGCGAAAGCCGGAATCGAAAATACCGCGACCGCAATGATGACGTTCGCCATGCCGCTGCCCATGATCGCTACCACCGCAATCGCCAGCAAAATGCCGGGGAAAGCAAACAGCACGTCGCAGATACGCATGATGATGCGGTCCCACCAGCCTTCGTAATACCCGGCAACGAGGCCCAGCACGGTACCGATGGCCGCGCCGATCAGCACCGCGAACACCCCGGCGGCAAGCGAGATCTGCGCCCCGACCAGCACGCGGCTAAAGATATCGCGCCCGAGTGAGTCCACGCCGAACCAGTGCAGCATCGACGGTCCGTCGTTCAGACGGTCGTAGTCAAAATAGTTTTCCGCATCAAACGGCGCCACCCACGGCGCAATCACCGCCACCGCAATCAGCAGCAGCACAAACAGCCCTGCGGTCATCGCGACCGGCTGACGGCGAAAACGCCGCCAGAATTCAGACCACGGGGTGCGGACGTGGTCCGGTTTTAGCCCCGGCATCGCGTTTAAAACGGCCTGACGTCGCCAGTTCAACAATCGCATCTTACTTGTACCTGATGGCCGGGTTAATGGCGGCGTAGAGCACGTCCACCACTAAGTTGATAAGAATAAACTCCAGTGAGAAAAGCAGGACTTCCGCCTGAATCACCGGGTAGTCGCGCATCTCGACGGAATCGACCA
The DNA here is from genome assembly GCF_019443845.1 of Enterobacter sp. DNB-S2. Classification (NCBI taxonomy): domain Bacteria; kingdom Pseudomonadati; phylum Pseudomonadota; class Gammaproteobacteria; order Enterobacterales; family Enterobacteriaceae; genus Enterobacter; species Enterobacter sp. DNB-S2. The sequence goes on along the minus strand of NZ_CP050520.1, from coordinate 2,124,975 downwards.
GCAGGCGTCCCAGCCCCGGCCAGTTGAAGACCTTTTCCACGACGATCGAGCCGCCGAGCAGGAAGCCAAACTGCAGCCCCATCATCGTCACCACCGGGATCATCGCATTGCGGAATCCGTGCTTGAGAATGACCCACTTCTCGCTGACCCCTTTCGCCCGCGCGGTGCGAATATAATCTTCGCTCAGCACGTCAACGAACGAGGCGCGGGTAAAGCGGGCCATTACCGCCGAGACGGCAGCCCCCAGCGTCATGGAAGGCAGGATGTAATGCTTCCAGGTATCGGCCCCGACGGTCGGCAGCCAGCCCAGTTCGACGGAGAAGATATGCATCAGCAGCATCCCCAGCGCGAACGCCGGGAAGGAGATGCCGGTCACCGCCAGCGCCATGCCGAGCTTGTCCGGCCAGCGGTTGCGCCAGACGGCCGCGATAATCCCGGCGCCAAGCCCGAACACGACCGCCCAGCTCATGCTGGCTATCGTTAACCAGAACGTCGGCATAAAGCGGCTGGCAATCTCCTCCGACACCGGACGGCGCGACACCATCGAGATACCAAAATCGCCCTGCAGAACGTTGCAAATGTAATGGATGAACTGCATATACAGCGGCTGGTCGAGGCCAAGCTGCTTACGCACCAGGTCAATAACGGTGGCATCCGCCTCAGGCCCGGCGACCAGACGCGCCGGATCGCCCGGCAGCATATGGACAAACAGAAACACCAGGACCGCCACAATCAGCAGCGTCGGAATAAGCCCCAGCAGGCGTTTACAAACATAATTCAGCATGAGGTTTATTTTAAATCCGCATCGTCAAAGCTAAAGCCCGTGTCCGGCATGATGTAGAACCCGGTCAACGCTTTGTTATGGGCTGACACCAGTTTCTCCACCACCAGCGGCACCCACGGTGACTCTTTCCAGATAATATCCTGCGCGTCTTTATAGAGACGCGCCTTCTCTTCCGGTTTGGTGGTTTTCAGTGCATCGGCCAGGTCTTTGTCCACCTGCGGGTTGCTGTAAAACGCGGTGTTGAACAGGGTTGGCGGCCAGTTCTGCGAGGCAAACAGCGGCGACAGCGCCCAGTCGGCTTCACCGGTCGACGCCGTCCAGCCGGTGTAGAACATCCGCACGCCGCTCTCTTTCTGCCCTTTCCCCTCCACTTCTGCCGCACGCTGTCCGGCATCCATTGCGGTGACCTGTACCTTGATCCCCACCTGCGCCAGCTGCTGCTGGGTAAACTGCAGCACCTTCTGGGCGGTACTGTGATTATGCGAGGACCACAGCGTGGTGCTGAAACCGTTCGGGAAGCCCGCCTCTTTCAGCAGCTCGCGCGCTTTAGCCGGATCGTACGGCCACGGCTGATAGCTTTGCGCATAGGCGATCGCCGGCGGCAGCACGCCGGTGGCCGGAGTGGCATAGCCGGCAAAGGCGACCTTCACCAGCGCCTGACGGTTAATGGCGTAGTTGATGGCTTCACGCACCTTCGGGTTATCGAACGGCTTTTGCGTGACGTTCATGCTGATGTAGCGCTGCATGATCGACGGGCTGGCAACCAGCTCCAGCTTGCTATTTTTCTGCAAAATGGCGGCCTGCTCGTAAGGGATAGGGAAAGCAAACTGCGCCTCGCCGGTTTGCAGCATCGCCGCGCGGGTGTTGTTGTCCACCACCGGGCGCCAGGTGATGGTGTCGAGCTTCGGCAGCCCCTGCTGCCAGTATCCCGCGAATTTCTTCACCTTCACAAAATCGGTCTGGTTCCAGGTGAGCAGTTCGTAAGGGCCGGTGCCAACAGGGTGGAAACCGATCTCCTTGCCGTATTTCTTCAGCGCAGCAGGGGAAATCATCGCGGTTGCCGGATGCGCCAGGATATTGATAAACGCGGAGAACGGCTCTTTCAGGGTGATTTTGACCGTCGCCGGGTCGACCACCTCGGTGCTGGCGATATTTTTATACAGGTTATAGCGCTTGAGGCTATTTTCCGGATTGCTGGCGCGGTCCAGGTTAACCTTCACCGCCTCCGCATTGAAGTCTGTCCCGTCCTGGAACTTCACGCCGGTCCTGAGCTTGATGGTATACACCAGCCCGTCGTCGGACACGGTGTACCCCTCCGCCAGCACGTTTTTGAGCTTCATCTCTTTATCGAGGCCAAACAGGCCCTGATAGAACGATTTCGCCACCGCCTGAGAGAGCGTGTCGTTGGCGTCATACGGATCGAGCGTGGTGAAATTCGAGCCGACGGCAACCACCACGTCTTTGGCAGCGAACGCGGGGGCAGCGGCCAGGGCTGCCGTCACGCTCGCGGCTAACAACCATCTACGCGCTACAAATGTAACCATTGTGTTCTCCTGCCTGTTGTAAGTTATAACCGCGAAAAAGCGTTGTCCTGACGCGGGGGAGCGACGAAATGACCCGGCCCGACCTCGCGCAGCGTCACGCGCTCCACGGCCTCGCCGCGTTTATGAATATTGCTCGGCATTTCATCCTGCAGCAGCACGCGCTGGCCGTGACGATGCGCCGGATCGGCAACCGGGACCGCCGCGATAAGCTTGCGGGTGTACGGATGCTGCGGGTTTTCAAACACCGCCCTTCGCGGCCCAATCTCCACGATCTGCCCCATAAACATCACCGCCACGCGATGGCTGATGCGCTCGACCACCGCCATATCGTGCGAGATAAACAGGAAGGCGATGCCCATATCCCGCTGTAAATCCAGCAACAGGTTGATGATTTGCGCCCGGATAGAAACATCCAGCGCCGAGACGGACTCATCGGCAATCACCACTTTTGGATTCAGCGCCAGCGCGCGGGCGATGCAGATACGCTGCCGCTGCCCGCCGGAAAACTCGTGCGGATAACGCCATGCGTGCTCCGGCTTCAGGCCGACGCGCTCCAGCAGCCAGGCCACGCGACGCTGGGCCGCTTCGCCGTCGAGCAGGTTATGTACCCGCAGCGGCTCCATGATCGAATACCCCACCGTGTGGCGCGGATCGAGGGAGGCATACGGGTCCTGGAAAATAAACTGAATATCCCGCCGCACCGCCTGCAGCTTGCTGTCCGGAAGGGTATCAATGCGCTCGCCGTTAAAGGTAATGCTGCCTTCCTGTGATTCCACCAGACGGAGCAACGCGCGCCCGGTGGTGGATTTACCGCAGCCGGACTCCCCCACCAGCGCCAGCGTTTCGCCCGGCCAAAGATCGAAACTGACGTTTTCCACCGCGTGCACTTCGCGCTTAACGCGGTTTAGTACGCCGCTGCGCAGCGGAAAACGGGTGACCAGATCGCGCACTTCCAGAATGGGCTTACCCGGCACCACGGTGTCCTGCTCGCGCTCCTCCTCCTGTAGCTCAGACGCCTCAAGAGAAATCAGCGGGAAGCGGCGCGGCAAATCGCTGCCGTTCATCGCCCCCAGGCGCGGAACCGCCGCCAGCAGCGCTTTGGTGTAAGGATGCGCGGGCGCGTGAAAAATCTGCTCAACCGGGCCGGTTTCCACCGCGCTGCCCTTGTGCATCACCAGCACCCGATCGGCGATATCGGCGACTACGCCCATATCATGGGTGATGAATATCACCCCCATCTCCATCTCCTGCTGCAGCACTTTAATGAGCTGCAGGATCTGCGCCTGAATCGTCACGTCCAGCGCCGTCGTCGGTTCATCGGCAATCAGCACCGCCGGACGGCAGGAGAGCGCCATGGCAATCATCACCCGCTGGCGCATGCCGCCGGAAAGCTGATGCGGGTAGCGACCCAGAATGGCCTGCGCCTCCGGAATGCGCACCAGCTCCAGCATCCGTCGGGCCTCTTTGAGCGCTTCATCGCCGCTCAGCCCCTGATGCAGGCGGATGGACTCGGCGATTTGTTCCCCGACCGGGAAAACCGGGTTCAGGGAGGTCATCGGCTCCTGGAAGATCATCGCAATATCCGCCCCGCGCACGCCCTGCATCTGCGAACCGCTCAGCTCATTTAAATCAATGACCTGACGGTTACGGCGGCGCAGGAGCATTTTCTCGCTGCTGATTTGCCCGCCCGTCTGTTCCAGCAGGCGCATCAGCGCCAGCGCGGTGACCGATTTACCGGATCCGGACTCGCCAACAATCGCCAGCGTCTCGCCGCGCCTGAGCGTGAACGATAAATTCTGTACTGCGGGGATGAACTGCCGCTCTTCCTGAAACGCAATATTGAGCTGATGGACAGCCAGCACTTCGCGGTTGTCCAGTTCTTCACTGTGCGGCACGCGCTGCCCCCTTATTCACGATAGATGCCCGTGCTCGGCTCATCACCGGCATAGCCCCAGGCGCGGTACATACCTTCGCTGTTGAACGGCAGAGCCACGTTGCCCTCACGATCCACCGCAATGAGTCCGCCGACGCCGCCCAGGGCGGGCAGTTTCTCCATCACCACGCGCTCGCAGGCTTCGCTGAGGCTTAAACCGCCGTAATCCATCAGCGCGGTGATGTCGTAGGCCGCGAGGGCGCGAATAAACACTTCCCCGGTGCCGGTACACGACACCGCCGCCGTCGCGTTATTGGCGTAGCAGCCGGCGCCCGGCAGCGGGCTGTCGCCCACGCGTCCGGGCAGCTTGTTGGTCATCCCGCCCGTTGAGGTCGCCGCCGCGAGGTTTCCGGCCTTATCCAGCGCCACCGCGCCGACCGTGCCCATTTTGGTGGTTTCATCAAGCGGCGCTGCATGGTCAAGCTGCGTCATGCCCGCCGAACGGGCTTCCAGCAGCTGCTGATAGCGCTCCTCGGTGGAAAACAGATCCGGCGATACCGGTTCCATCCCGTGCCCGAAGGCAAACGCCTCCGCTCCGGCCCCTGTGAGCAGCACGTGCGGACTCGCCTCCATCACCAGACGCGCCGCCAGCACCGGATTGCGCAGATGACTCACGCCCGCCACGGCGCCCGCTTTCAGGGTGACGCCGTCCATCACGCAGGCATCCAGCTCGTGCGTTTCATCCCGGGTAAAGACCGAACCGATCCCCGCATTAAATAACGGGCACTCTTCCAGCAGGCGCACCGCCTCGGTGACCACGTCCAGCGCGCTTTCGCCCGCTTCCAGCATTTTCTGGCCCGTTTCCACAATGGCGTACAGCGCGTCGATATAGCGCTTTTCCTGCTCGGGACTGAGCTGTGCTCGGGTGATTGCCCCGGCGCCACCATGAATTGCGATTACCGCATTAACCATTCGCATCACCCGTTAGCCTGATTTGCGGCTTTTTCTATAAATATCATTATCGTCGATGAAACTTCAGATGATTTTTGAATATAGAAAGACGTAACTGTGATGTAAAGCGTACACCCATCGGGTCATACAGTTAGCCGCACTTTTCTGCCATAATGGCCGCTTTCGTTGTTACTCCGCAGGAGCCCACCATGGATTTTACCGCCGGACTGATGCCGCTTGAGACGGCACTCACGCAGATGCTTGACCGAGTTTCCCCGCTGAATGACGTTGAGACGCTGCCCCTCGTGCGCTGTTTTGGCCGTATTGCCGCGCGCGATATCGTCTCTCCGCTTAACGTGCCGGGGTTTGATAATTCCGCGATGGACGGTTACGCGGTACGCCTGGCGGATCTCCAGACGGGTAATGCCCTGCCTGTGGCGGGTAAAGCCTTTGCGGGCCAGCCGTTTAGCGGTGAATGGCCTGCGGGCACCTGCGTGCGCATCATGACCGGCGCGCCGGTTCCGGCTGGCTGCGACGCCGTGGTAATGCAGGAAGAGACCGAACAGACCGACGACGGCGTGCGTTTTACCGCGAACGTTAAAGCGGGCCAGAACATCCGCCGCACGGGCGAAGATATCACCCTTGGCGCGACGGTCTTTGCCGCCGGGCAGAAGCTGACGGCAGGTGAGCTGCCGGTGCTGGCGTCGCTCGGCGTGGCTGAAATCGACGTTATTCGTAAAGTGCGCGTGGCCGTCTTCTCCACCGGTGACGAACTTCAGCTTCCGGGCCAGCCGCTGCAGGACGGTCAGATTTACGACACCAATCGCCTGGCGGTACACCTGATGCTGGAGCAGCTGGGCTGCGAGGTGATTAACCTCGGCATCATTCCTGACGATCCGGAAAAACTGCGCGCCGCGTTTATCGAGGCGGATAACGCTGCCGACGTGGTTATCAGCTCCGGCGGCGTCTCTGTGGGCGAAGCGGATTACACCAAAACCATCCTTGAAGAGCTGGGCGAGATCGCCTTCTGGAAGCTGGCCATCAAGCCGGGCAAACCGTTCGCGTTTGGCAAGCTTCAACACAGCTGGTTCTGTGGCCTGCCGGGTAATCCAGTCTCGGCGGCACTCACCTTCTACCAGCTGGTGATCCCGCTGCTGGCGAAGCTTTCCGGCAACAGCGCCAGCCCGCTGCCGGAACGCCAGCGCGTGCGCGCCGCCACGCGCCTGAAAAAATCGCCGGGCCGCCTCGATTTTCAGCGCGGCATTCTGGCGCGCAACGCGGACGGAGAGCTCGAAGTGAGCACCACCGGGCACCAGGGCTCACACATTTTCAGCTCCTTCAGCCAGGGTAACTGCTTTATCGTCCTGGAGCGCGAGCGCGGCAATGTGGAAGCAGGCGAGTGGGTTGAGATCGAGCGTTTTAACCACCTGTTCGGAGGCTGACATGACGGTGGAGCTGAGCGACCCGGAGATAATGCGCTACAACCGCCAGATTGTGCTGCGCGGGTTTGATTTCGAAGGTCAGGAAGCGCTTAAGGCAGCAAGCGTGCTGGTTGTTGGGCTCGGCGGCCTGGGCTGCGCCGCCGCGCAGTATCTTGCGGCGGCGGGCGTGGGCAGGATGACGCTGCTGGATTTTGATACCGTGTCGGTGTCAAATCTCCAGCGCCAGACGCTGCACAGCGATGCGACGGTTGGACAGCCGAAGGTGGATTCTGCCCGCACGGCGCTGGCGCGCATCAACCCCAACGTTCAGTTCACCCTGATTGACGCGATGCTGGATGACGACGTGCTGTCCGCGCAGATTGCGCAGCATGATCTGGTGCTGGACTGCACCGATAACGTCACGGTCCGTAACCAGCTGAACGCGGGCTGCTTTGCCCACAAAATCCCGCTGGTCTCCGGCGCGGCGATCCGCATGGAGGGGCAAATCAGCGTCTTCACGTACGGGGAAGGCGAACCCTGCTACCGCTGCCTGAGCCGCCTGTTCGGCGAGAACGCGCTGACCTGCGTTGAGGCGGGCGTGATGGCGCCATTGGTCGGCGTGATTGGCTCGCTGCAGGCGATGGAAGCGATCAAGGTGCTGGCGCGCTACGGCACGCCTGCGGCGGGGAAAATCGTAATGTATGACGCGATGACCTGCCAGTTCCGCGAAATGAAGCTGATGCGTAACCCGGGGTGTGAGGTTTGCGGAGGTTAAAGCAAACGGCAACCTTCAGGTTGCCGTTTTAGTGTTTGCTCCCTCTCCCTGTGGGAGAGGGTTGGGGTGAGGGCATCAGGCCGCACCCGTCAGATAGACATCCGTCCAAACGCGCCCTGCCAGTCCTGCTCAAACTTCACAATCGCCGCATCCACGGCCGGAGAAGTAATAAACTGCTGCGCCACGTCCAGCGGCAGCGTGATGGACTCGCACCCTGCCAGCAGGCAGTCCAGCGCCTGACGCGGCGTTTTAAAGCTCGCGGCCAGCACCTTTGACTGCGGGGCGTGCAGCGTCAGCAGCTGTTGCAGCTCAACCACGGTCTGGATCCCGTCCCCGCCCTGCGCGTCCACGCGGTTAACGTAAGGCGCCACATATTCCGCCCCCGCCAGCGCGGAGAGCATCCCCTGCGCAGCACCGTAAACCGCCGTACCCAGCGTCGGGATCCCTTCCGCTTTCAGCATCTTGATTGCCGCCAGCCCTTCTGCGGTCACCGGCACTTTTACCACCAGGTCGTTGATGATGGCGCGCAGCTTACGCGCGTCCTCCACCATCCCTTCAGCGGTGGTCGCCATCACCTGGGCGAAAAGACGGCCTTTGCCGCCCAGCGCGTCGTGCAGCGCTGGCAGCAAAACGTCCAGCGGCGTTTTACCTGCCGCCACAATGCTTGGGTTGGTGGTCACGCCCGCCAGCGGGAAGATACGCGCCAGCTTTTTGACTGCCGCAACGTCAGATGTGTCGAGATAAAGTTCCATGATGTCACCCTCAAATTTAGCCTGTACTTACCCTATCACGACAAAACCTGCTCAGTAGTTGACCTGCATCAAGATAACTTTCATTCGAAAGTAATTTAATCTTCATATGCAATACGAGAGGCGAAATCATGATCTTCAATATTCAGCGTTACTCTACCCACGACGGCCCCGGTATTCGAACCGTGGTGTTCCTGAAAGGCTGCTCGCTGGGCTGTCGCTGGTGCCAGAACCCGGAAAGCCGCTCCCGCAGCCGGGACGTGCTGTTTGACCCGCGCCTGTGCCTGGACGGCTGCGACCTGTGCCAGCAGGCGGCACCGGGCTGTATCGAACGCGCGCTGAATGGCCTGGTTATCCACCGCGAGAAGCTTGATGAAGCGACGCTCAACGCCCTTACCGACTGCTGCCCGACGCAGGCGCTGACCGTCTGCGGTGAAGAACAGCAGGTCGAGGAGATCATGGCGACCGTACTGCGCGATAAACCCTTCTACGACCGCAGCGGCGGCGGGATCACCCTCTCCGGCGGCGAGCCGTTTATGAACCCTGAGCTGGCGTACGCCCTGTTTAAAGCCAGCCACGAACAGGGGATCCACACCGCCGTGGAAACCTGCCTTCACGTGCCGTGGCACTACATCGAGCCGTCATTACCGTACGTCGATCTGTTCCTCGCCGACCTGAAGCACGTCGACGGTGACGTGTTCAAACAGTGGACGGACGGTTCGGCTAAGCGGATCCTGGATAACCTGAAACGCCTTGCCGCCGCCGGGAAAAAAATCACCATCCGCGTACCGCTGATCCAGGGCTTTAACGCTGACGAAGCGTCCATCACCGCCATTACCAACTTCGCCGCCGACGAGCTCGGCGTCGACGATATTCATTTTCTGCCGTATCACACGCTGGGCATGAACAAATACACCCTGCTCGGCCAAGCCTACTCTGCCCCTGACAAACCGCTGGATAACCCTGCCCTGCTGGATTTCGCGCAGCAATACGCCTGCCAGAAAGGGTTAACCGCGACCTTACGAGGATAAACCTATGACGACCCTGAATCTCAACACCCTCAGCGAGCGCATTAAGGCGCACAAAACGGCGCTGGTGCATATCGTTAAGCCGCCGGTCTGTACCGAGCGCGCGCAGCATTACACCGAAATGTACCAGCAGCACATGGACAAGCCGATCCCGGTACGTCGCGCTCTGGCGCTGGCGCATCACCTGGCGGAACGTACCATCTGGATCAAACACGACGAACTGATTATCGGTAACCAGGCAAGCGAAGTGCGCGCCGCGCCTATTTTCCCGGAATACACCGTTTCCTGGATTGAGAAAGAGATCGACGATCTGGCGGACCGCCCGGGCGCGGGCTTTGCGGTGAGCGAAGAGAACAAGCGCGTGCTGCATGAGATCTGCCCGTGGTGGCGCGGCCAGACGGTGCAGGACCGCTGCTACGGCATGTTCACCGACGAGCAGAAAGGCCTGCTGGAAACCGGCATTATCAAAGCCGAAGGCAACATGACCTCCGGCGACGCGCACCTGGCCGTTAACTTCCCGCTGGTGCTGGAAAAAGGCCTCGACGGCCTGCGCGCTAAGGTGGCCGAGCGCCGCACGCGCATCAACCTGACGGTGCTGGAAGACCTGCACGGCGATCAGTTCCTGAAGGCGATCGATATCGTGCTGGAAGCCGTAAGCCTGCACATCAAACGCTTTGCCGATCTGGCGCGTGAAATGGCGTCCACCGAAACCCGCGAAAGCCGCCGCGACGAGCTGCTGGCGATGGCGGAAAACTGCGACGTGATTGCCCACGAGCCGCCAAAAACCTTCTGGCAGGCGCTGCAGCTGTGCTACTTCATCCAGCTGATCCTGCAGATTGAGTCAAACGGCCACTCCGTCTCCTTCGCGCGTATGGACCAGTATCTCTATCCGTACTACCGCCGCGACGTCGAGCTGAACCAGAGCCTCGACCGCGAACACGCTATCGAGCTGCTGCACAGCTGCTGGCTGAAGCTGCTGGAAGTGAACAAAATCCGCTCCGGTTCGCACTCCAAGGCTTCCGCCGGTAGCCCGCTGTACCAGAACGTCACCATCGGCGGCCAGAAGCTGGTCAACGGTGAGCCGATGGACGCGGTGAACCCGCTCTCCTACGCGATTCTGGAGTCCTGCGGTCGCCTGCGCTCCACCCAGCCAAACCTGAGCGTGCGCTACCACGCGGGCATGAGCAATGACTTCCTCGACGCCTGCGTGCAGGTGATCCGCTGCGGCTTCGGGATGCCCGCGTTCAACAACGATGAAATCGTCATTCCGGAATTCATCAAGCTCGGCGTTGAACGAGACGACGCCTACGACTACGCGGCCATCGGCTGTATCGAAACCGCGGTTGGCGGCAAGTGGGGCTACCGCTGCACCGGCATGAGCTTTATCAACTTCGCCCGCGTGATGCTGGCCGCGCTGGAAGGCGGGCGCGACGCCACCAGCGGCAAGGTGTTCCTGCCACAGGAGAAAGCGCTCTCCGCCGGTAACTTCGACAACTTCGACGAAGTGATGGCGGCGTGGGACAGCCAGATCCGCTACTACACCCGCAAATCTATCGAGATTGAGTACGTGGTGGATACCATGCTGGAAGAGAACGTCCACGACATTCTCTGCTCGGCGCTGGTGGACGACTGCATCGAACGCGCGAAAAGCATCAAGCAGGGCGGCGCGAAGTATGACTGGGTCTCCGGCCTGCAGGTGGGCATCGCTAACCTCGGCAACAGCCTGGCTGCAGTGAAAAAGCTGGTGTTCGAACAGGGCACTATTGGTCAACAGCAGCTGGCGGCGGCGCTGGCGGATGACTTCGACGGGCTGACCCACGAGCAGCTGCGCCAGCGCCTGATTAACGGCGCGCCGAAGTACGGCAACGACGACGACAGCGTGGACATGCTGCTGACGCGCGCCTATCAGACCTACATCGAAGAGCTGAAGCAGTACCACAACCCGCGCTACGGTCGCGGCCCGATTGGCGGTAACTACTACGCGGGCACCTCTTCCATCTCCGCAAACGTGCCGTTCGGCGCGGCAACGATGGCCACCCCGGACGGACGTAAGGCGCACACCCCGCTGGCGGAAGGAGCAAGCCCGGCCTCCGGTACGGACCACCTCGGCCCGACGGCGGTAATTGGCTCGGTGGGTAAACTGCCGACGGAAGCGATTCTCGGCGGCGTGCTGCTGAACCAGAAGCTGAACCCGTCGACGCTGGAAAACGACAGCGATCGCCAGAAGCTGATGGTGCTGCTGCGCACCTTCTTCGAGGTGCATAAAGGCTGGCATATCCAGTACAACATCGTCTCGCGCGAAACGCTGCTGGAAGCGAAGAAACATCCTGACCAGTATCGTGACCTGGTGGTGCGCGTGGCGGGCTACTCGGCGTTCTTCACCGCCCTGTCGCCGGACGCGCAGGACGATATTATCGCCCGTACTGAGCATACGCTGTAACAGCATATCCCCTCACCCCGCCCCTCTCCCACGGGGAGAGGGAGAAAACACTAACAACGGCAACCTCGGTTGCCGTTTTGCTTTTACTTTCGAATGAAATTAAATTTGTGCTCCCCGTCACCTTGTTATTAGAATGTTTCAAAACGCAGTGACCCAGGAGCACAGTATGACCGTTAAAGTTATCGTCACCGATATGGACGGAACTTTCCTTGATGATGCCAAGCAGTACGATCGTGACCGCTTCCAGGCACAGTTTGAACAGCTTAAAGCCCGCGACATTGAATTCGTTGTCGCCAGCGGCAACCAGTATTACCAGCTCATCTCCTTCTTTCCGGAGCTGAAAGACAGGATCTCCTTCGTGGCGGAAAACGGCGCGCTGGTGTTCGATCGCGGCGAACAGATTTTCCACGGCGAGCTGACGCGTCATGAATCGCAGATCGTGATTGGCGAACTGCTGAAAGACAAAGGGCTGAACTTCGTGGCCTGCGGGCTGGAGAGCGCCTGGGTCAGCGACCAGGCTCCTGAAGAATTCGTGGCGCTGATGTCAAAGCACTATCACCGCTTAAAGCGCATCAGCGATTACCGCGAAATTGACGACGTGCTGTTTAAGTTCTCCCTGAACCTGCCGGACAGCGATATCCCTAATCTGGTGGATAAACTGCACGTCTCCCTGGACGGCATCATGAAGCCGGTCACCAGCGGCTTTGGATTCGTGGATTTGATTATCCCCGGCCTGCACAAGGCCAACGGCATTAGCCGTCTGCTGAAACGCTGGAAAATCTCCCCGCAGGAGTGCGTGGCCATTGGCGACAGCGGCAACGATGCCGAGATGCTGAAGCTGGTGAAATATTCCTTTGCGATGGGCAACGCGGCAGAGAGCATCAAAGAAATCAGCCGCTACGGCACCGACGACAACAACCATCAGGGCGCGCTGAACGTCATCCAGGCCGTGCTCGACAACCATTCCCCGTTCGACGTCTGATCCTCTCCTCGCCGGAGCGTCGCTCCGGCCTCTCACTCTTTTTCCGACCTGTGGCTTGCGTCAAGTTTTTAAACTTGCATTAACTTATTTTTAACTTAAAGTATCACTTGTAGACATTTTTACTTTCGAATGAAAGATGCGAGGCAGTTATGACCTTTACCAGTGAAACCTTGCCAGCGGATCACAAAGCGGCAATCCGTCAGTTAAAACGTGAGATGCGCGCGCAGATCGGCGACGTGCAGGCAGTGTTTAATAAGCTCAGCGACAAAATTGCCACCCGCGTGGCGGAAATCAACGCGCTTAAGAACAAAGGCGAATCCGTCTGGCCGGTGATCCCGTTTGCGAATGTGAAAAACGGCACCATTACCGACGCACAGCGCGAGGCCGTTAAACGCCGCGGCTGCGCGGTGATTAAAGGTCACTTCCCGCGCGAGCAGGCGCTGGCGTGGGATCAGTCGATGCTCGACTACCTCGATCTGAACAAGTTTGACGAGGTGTACAAAGGCCCGGGCGATAACTTCTTCGGCACCCTGACGGCCTCTCGTCCGGAGATTTACCCGATTTACTGGTCTCAGGCGCAGATGCAGGCGCGCCAGAGCGAAGAGATGGCGCAGGTGCAGTCGTTCCTGAACCGTTTGTGGACATTCGAGAGCAACGGCAAGCAGTGGTTCGACCCGGACGTGAGCGTGATTTACCCGGACCGTATCCGCCGCCGTCCGCCGGGAACAACCTCGAAAGGGCTTGGGGCACATACCGACTCCGGCGCGCTGGAGCGCTGGCTGCTGCCAGCCTATCAGCAGGTGTTTGCCCGCGTGTTTGACGGCAACGTCGATAAGTACGATCCGTGGAACGCCGCGCACCGTACCGAAGTGGAAGAGTACACCGTCGATAACACCACTAAATGCTCGGTGTTCCGCACCTTCCAGGGCTGGACGGCACTGTCGGATATGATCCCAGGTCAGGGGCTGCTGCACGTCGTGCCAATCCCGGAAGCGATGGCCTACATTCTGCTGCGTCCGCTGCTGGACGACGTGCCGGAAGACGAGCTGTGCGGCGTGGCGCCGGGGCGCGTGCTGCCGGTTTCCGAGAAGTGGCACCCGCTGCTGATCGAGGCATTAAGCAGCATTCCGGCACTCGAGGCGGGCGATTCCGTGTGGTGGCACTGCGATGTGATCCACTCCGTGGCGCCGGTGGAAAATCAGCAGGGCTGGGGCAACGTGATGTACATCCCTGCCGCGCCGATGTGCGAGAAAAACCTCGCCTACGCGAAGAAGGTCAAGGAAGCGCTGGAAACCGGCGCGTCGCCGGGAGACTTCCCGCGCGAGGATTATGAAAAAAGCTGGCAGGAACGCTTTACCGTGAACGATCTCAACATCCACGGCAAGCGCGCGCTGGGCATGGTTTAACTGTCATACAGCCCTTCCCGCTCCACGGCGGTGCGTCGTTTCCCCTGACGTATCCGCCGTACCGATTCCCGCACGGCCAGCGTGCCGTTAAGCAGTAACGTCCCCACCGGCGCGTCCGGGCGCATCAGCCGCTGCTGGAGCATATATACCGCTTCGGTTCCCAGCTCATCGCGCGGAACGTGCACCGCCGTTAATGGAACATCCTGAATCGCCGCCAGGTTAAAGCCGTCAATGCTCATCACCGACACGTCCTGTGGCACGCGCAGGCCGTGGTTTTGTAATGCGCTAATGGTGCCCGCCGCCATAAAGTCGCCGCCGACCAGGAACGCGGTCGGTAAATCCTTCCCCTGCACTTCACTGAGCCAGCCGCTGACCATCTGTTCCGTTTCGCGCGCGCTGAAGCTGGGCACCACCAGCAGATCGCGTTTATCGATGAATTTCAGGTTGTGAGACTGCCACGCGTCGCGGATCCCCGCCAGGCGCAGCTCCATGGTGTAGCGGCGCAGGCACAGCACGTTCATCACCTCACGGTGTCCCATCTCGAACAGATATTCCGCCGCCCGCTCGCCGATAGCGCGATGATCCGGCGCGACGGCAGGCAGACGCATGTGCCGGTCGCGGCAGTTAATCAGCATGCAGGGTTTACCCACGTCCACCGCCAGATCGTAGATATGGGGATCGTCGATGCCAAGAAGGATTGCCGCCTGAGTGTCCGCTTCGTTCATGCGTGCCAGAAACAGCTGGGCGTCGCTGTCGTTCTCCTCCAGCGCGCAGTAGCGAAGACGCACATCGTGGGACGCCAGGCCTTTACTCACGCTCTGGATCACGCGGTAGTAAAAGATGTCGGACCGCTCGTCAAACGCCCGCTGCGGGGCAAAAACCACCAGGCTGTTAAGCAGCAGACGCCCTGCCGCCATGCCGTCCATGACCCCCAGCTCCCGCGCGCACGCCAGCACCTTTGCGCGCGCTTTTTCACTGGTATTCGCTTTTCCCGCCAGCACTCGCGACACGGTGCTGATCGAGAGCTGCGTCCGGGCCGCGATTTCGGTGATTTTTAGCCTTTTGTCCATTTTGTGATCTGGCTCCATTTGCGAAATGAAAAAATTTTCATAGCGTATTGGTCAGACAATAGCTGACATAAGGGCCATCATGCCAGAGGGTATACGTCAGTTATGAGAAATTTTGCACAAAATCCACTTTTGCCCACTCATTTTCTTCCTTAAGGTGAACTTGTCACACAACTTCCATACTAGTTGTATACCAACTTAAGCATTTTAAACGGATATAAATCAAAGGCATAAAAATCCGTGTGACACCTGAACCTCCGTCCCCTTACCGTCCGTCTTGTGGAGAGTAAAATGAGTCAGGACATCAATAACACCGTAGCGACAAGCAAAACCCGTCGCGTCATCAAGAACCTGCGCTGGTACGTGCTGGTGCTGTTCTTACTTGGCGTCACCGTTAACTACATCACCCGTAACTCACTCGGGATCCTCGCCCCGGAACTGAAAGAGAGCCTCGGGATCACCACCGAGCAATACTCCTGGATCGTCGGTGCGTTCCAGATCGCCTATACCATTTTCCAGCCCCTGTGCGGCTGGCTGATTGACGTCATCGGCCTGAAGATTGGCTTTATGGTCTGCGCCGGGATCTGGGCGCTGATGTGTATCTTCCACGCGGGCGCCGGAAGCTGGCTGCACCTCGCTATTCTGCGCTTCTTTATGGGTGCCTCTGAGGCCGCCGCTACCCCGGCGAACGCCAAAACCATCGGCGAATGGTTCCCGAAATCAGAGCGACCCGTTGCCGCTGGCTGGGCTGGCGTGGGATTCTCCATCGGCGCGATGCTGGCCCCGCCTATCATCTACTTTGCTCACGCGTCGTTCGGCTGGCAGGGTGCGTTTATGTTTACCGGCGTGCTGGCGCTGCTGTGGGTGATCCTCTGGTGGGCGTTCTACCACAACCCGGAGCAGCACCCGAACCTGAGCAAGGACGAACTGGCATTTATCAAGCAGGATAACGAACCGCCTGCGGTCAAACTGCCCTTCCTGACCGCGCTGAAAACCGTCTCGAAAAACAAACGCTTCTACGGTATCGCCATCCCGGCCTTTATGGCGGAACCGGCCTGGGCGGTGCTGAGCTTCTGGGTGCCGCTGTACCTCGCCAAAGAGCACGGCATGGACCTGAAGCAGATTGCGATGTTTGCCTGGCTGCCGTTCCTCGCCGCCGACCTCGGCAGCGTGGCGAGTGGCTACCTGACGCGTCTGTACACCCGTCTGTTCGGCTGCTCGCGCGTTAACTCGGTCGTTGCCAGCTCCGTGACGGGCGCGTTCCTGATGATCTCGCTGGGCATCGTGGCCATTACCCGCGACCCGTATATCACCATCGTGCTGATCTCCATCGGCGGCTTCGGGCACCAGATTATCTCCTGCATGCTGAGCGCCCTGGTCGTTGAGTCGTTCGACAAAGGCCAGATGGCGACCGTCAACGGCATGCGCGGCTCGGCGGCGTGGATCGCCAGCTTCCTGTTCTCGCTGTTAATCGGCGTGACCGCCGACAAAATCGGCTTTAACCCGCTCTTTATTGCCATGGGCTTCTTTGACCTGATTGGCGCTGTCTTCCTGGTAGCATTTATTGCTGAACGTCGCACCAAGCGCGCCTGATAGTGGATGTATTGCATATGAAAACCCTGAAAAACTGGACCGTAGATACGCAGTCGGCAAACCATCTGGAACTGCTGGTCGATAACCAGCACCGCCTGTGCCTGTATGTGCTGGAAGAGAACCTGTTCCGCGTGCTGATTAAACGCAAAGGCGAGCTGGCGCTGGACCGCACCTGGAGCATCGCGCCGGAAGAAGACGTGCCGTGGGAAGGCCGCCGTCGTGACGATATAAGCGGTTTCTCCTGCCCGGCCTGGACCCTGACGCAGCAGGATGAGACGCTCACCGTGGCAACCGAACAGCTGCGCGTGACGGTCCACCAGCCGCTGTGGCTGGAGTGGCACTACCGCAATGAGGCGGGCGAGTGGCAGCCGCTGGCCAACGACCGTCCAACCAGCGCCTACCTGCTGAACGCCCACGGCGACGGCGTGGCGCACTACCTCAGCCGCCGCAAGGACGAGCGTTTCTACGGCCTTGGCGAAAAAGCGGGCGATCTGCAGCGCAACGGCAAGCGCTATGAGATGCGCAACCTCGACGCCATGGGGTACAACGCGGCCAGCACCGACCCGCTCTACAAGCATATTCCGTTCACTATCGCCCGCCGCGACGACGTCAGCTACGGCCTGTTCTACGACAACCTGAGCAGCTGCTGGCTGGATCTGGGTAACGAAATCGACAACTACCACACCGCCTATCGTCGCTGGCAGGCGGAAGCGGGCGACATCGATTACTACATCTTTACCGGCACGCGCGTGCTGGACGTCACCAAAGCCTTCGTGCGCCTGACCGGGAAAACGCTGTTCGGACCGAAATGGAGCCTGGGCTACAGCGGCTCGACCATGCACTACACCGACGCGCCGGACGCGCAAAACCAGCTGATGAACTTCATCCGCCTGTGCGAAGAGCACGCCATTCCGTGCGACTCGTTCCAGCTCTCCTCCGGCTATACCTCTATCAACGGCAAGCGCTACGTATTTAACTGGAACTATGACAAGGTGCCGCAGCCGAAGGTGATGAGCCAGGCCTTCCACGACGCTGGGCTGAAGCTGGCGGCAAACATCAAGCCGTGCCTGCTGCAGGACCATCCGCGCTATAACGAAGTGGCGGAGAGCGGTCTGTTCATTCGCGATTCAGAAACCGATGCACCGGAACGTTCCAGCTTCTGGGATGACGAAGGCTCGCACCTCGACTTTACCAACCCGCAGACGGTGCAGTGGTGGCAGAACGGCGTCACCACGCAGCTGCTGGAGATGGGCATCGACTCTACCTGGAACGACAACAACGAATATGAAGTGTGGGACGGGGAGGCGCGCTGCTTTGGCTTCGGCAAAGAGATCGCCATCAAGCATATTCGCCCGGTGATGCCGCTGCTGATGATGCGCGCCTCGCTGGAAGCGCAGCAGCGTTTCGCGCCGGAAAAACGTCCGTACCTGATCTCCCGCTCCGGCTGCGCCGGGATGCAGCGCTACGTTCAGACCTGGAGCGGCGACAACCGCACCAGCTGGGACACCCTGCGCTATAACATCCGCATGGGTCTGGGCATGAGCCTGTCCGGTCTGTTCAACGTCGGTCACGACGTCGGCGGTTTCTCCGGCGACAAGCCGGACGCCGAGCTGTTCGTGCGCTGGGTGCAGAACGGCGTGATGCACCCGCGCTTTACCATTCACTCGTGGAACGATGACCACACCGTGAACGAGCCGTGGATGTACCCGGGCGTCACGCCAGCCATTCGCGGCGCGGTTGAGCTGCGCTACCGCCTGCTGCCGTACCTCTATACCCTGCTCTGGCAGGCGCACGCCGACGACGAGCCGATGCTGCGCCCGACCTTCCTCGACCACGAACACGATGCGCAGACGTTTGAGGAGTGCGATGACTTCCTGCTGGGCCGCGACCTGCTGGTCGCCAGCGTCGTCGAAGCCGGGCAGCGCGAGCGCCGCGTCTGGCTGCCGGATAACACCACCGGCTGGTATGATTTTTACACCCACGCGTGGTATGCGGGCGGCCAGTCAATCGTCCTCGACGCGCCGCTGGAAAAACTGCCGCTGCTGGTGCGCGCCGGTGCCGGTCTGCCGCTGAGCGAACGCATCACGCATGTGAGTGCCGAAAATGATACGACCCGTGAACTGAAGCTGTTCCCGGTGAAGGGCGTCGGCACGACCACCGGAATGCTGTTTGAAGACGACGGCGAAAGCTGGGGCTACCAGAACGGCAACGCGCTGTGGGTGGAGTGGGAAATGGTGTGCGACGGCGCAACCATCAACCTGAAGGTCAACGCGCGCGGGGATTATCGTCCGGCGTGGAAATCGCTTAAGGTGTCGCTGCCTGCAGGGGAAAAACGTACGCTGCTGGTGAACGGGGTCGAAGGGGGCGAGTGGGTGGTCTAGTGCGGCCTGATGCCCTCACCCTAACCCTCTCCCACGGGGAGAGGGAACAGAACGTAGGCCGGGTAAGGCGAAGCCGCCACCCGGCTTTTTTTTAGTTCTCGATACCTTTACTGCGCAGGTAATCTTCGTAATTACCGGTGAAGTCCACCACGCGCTCTGGCGTAATTTCGATCACGCGGGTCGCCAGCGAGCTGACGAACTCACGGTCGTGAGAGACGAAGATCAGGGTACCCTGATACATCTCCAGCGCCATGTTCAGGGATTCGATAGATTCCATGTCCAGGTGGTTAGTCGGTTCGTCCATCACCAGGATGTTTGGTTTTTCCATCATCAGCTTGCCGAACAGCATGCGTCCCTTCTCGCCACCGGAGAGCACCTTAGCCGGCTTTTTGATGTCGTCCTGGCTGAACAGCAGACGACCCAGAATGCTGCGCACCGCCTGCTCGTCGTCGCCTTCCTGCTTCCACTGGCTCATCCAGTCGAAGACGGTGAGGTCGTTTTCGAACTCATATTCATGGTCCTGCGCGTAGTAGCCAATCTGCGCGTTTTCAGACCACTTCACGGTGCCGTTATCCGGCTGCAGTTCGCCGACCAGGGTTTTCAGCATGGTGGATTTACCCACGCCGTTGGCACCGAGGATGGCAATCTTCTCGCCCACTTCCAGCAGCAGGTTGAATTTTTTAAACAGCGGACCGTTCTCAAAGCCTTTTTCAAGGGCTTCCACTTCCAGCGCGTTACGGAACAGCTTCTTGTCCTGCTCGAAGCGGATGAACGGGTTCTGACGGCTGGAAGCTTTGACTTCGTCCAGCTTGATTTTGTCGATCTGACGGGCACGCGAGGTCGCCTGACGCGACTTAGAGGCGTTGGCGCTAAAGCGGCTGACGAAGGACTGCAGGTCAGCAATCTGCGCTTTCTTCTTGGCGTTATCCGCCAGCAGACGTTCACGCGCCTGGGTAGCCGCCGTCATGTACTCGTCGTAGTTGCCCGGATAAACGCGCAGCTCGCCGTAGTCCAGATCCGCCATGTGCGTACAGACCATGTTCAGGAAGTGACGGTCGTGCGAGATGATGATCATGGTGCTGTCGCGATCGTTCAGCGTCTGCTCCAGCCAGCGGATGGTGTCGATGTCCAGGTTGTTCGTCGGTTCGTCGAGCAGCAGGATGTCCGGGTTAGAGAACAGCGCCTGTGCCAGCAGCACGCGCAGCTTCCAGCCTGGCGCAACTTCGCTCATCGGGCCGTAATGCTGTTCAACCGGAATGCCTACGCCCAGCAGCAGCTCGCCCGCGCGCGCTTCCGCAGAGTAGCCGTCCATCTCGCCGTACTGCGTTTCCAGATCGGCCACTTTATAGCCGTCTTCTTCGCTCATTTCGGCCAGCGCGTAGATGCGATCGCGCTCCTGCTTCACTTCCCACAGTTCCCCATGCCCCATGATCACGGTGTCGAGCACGGTGAACTCTTCGAAGGCGAACTGATCCTGACGCAGCTTACCGATACGCTCGTTAGGGTCGAGCGATACGTTACCGAGCGTCGGCTCCAGGTCACCGCCGAGGATCTTCATAAAGGTGGATTTTCCGCTACCGTTGGCACCAATCAGGCCGTAACGGTTGCCGCCGCCAAATTTGACGGAAATGTTTTCGAACAGCGGCTTACTGCCAAACTGCATAGTGACGTTGCTGGTAACTAACACGGGGAGATTCCTGCGAAAAGTGTGATAAACACGGCATTATGCCACAATTCCGAATTGAGATCCCGTGTTGCGGCAATCCACTAAACTTTAACAAAATCGAAAAAAATGTGATTTCGTACACATCTGAATTCCCTGTTAGCGGGAATGCACATATAATGCGCTCCCATCACAGATTCAGACTTATCAACTCATCGCCAGAATGGCTTAGATACCTCGCACAACATGAACATGAAATTAACAACGCTTTTAGCGGCGGCGTTAGCCGTAGTAGGTTTTTGTAAGACCGCGTCTGCGGTGACGTATCCCCTGCCAACAGACGGTAGCCGTCTGGTAGGCCAGAACCAGGTTGTGACGGTACCAGAAGGTAACTCTCAGCCACTGGAGTATTTCGCTGCGCAGTACCAGCTGGGCCTGTCTAACATGCTGGAAGCGAACCCGGGCGTTGACCCGTATTTGCCGAAAGCGGGCACCGTGCTGAATATTCCTCAGCAGCTGATCCTGCCGGATACCGTTCATGAAGGTATCGTGATTAACAGCGCCGAAATGCGTCTGTATTACTACCCGAAAGGCACCAACACCGTTATCGTGCTGCCAATCGGTATCGGCCAGCTGGGTAAAGACACCCCGATGAACTGGACCACCAAGGTTGAGCGTAAGAAAGCGGGCCCAACCTGGACGCCGACTGCCAAAATGCACGCGGAATACATCGCTGCGGGTGAACCGCTGCCAGCCGTTGTACCGGCAGGCCCGGATAACCCAATGGGTCTGTACGCGCTGTACATTGGCCGCCTGTACGCTATCCACGGTACCAACGCCAACTTCGGTATCGGCCTGCGCGTAAGCCACGGCTGCGTGCGCCTGCGTAACGACGACATCAAATTCCTGTTCGAAAACGTGCCGGTCGGTACGCGCGTGCAGTTCATCAACGAACCGGTGAAAGCGACCTCTGAGCCAGACGGCAGCCGCTACATCGAAGTGCACAACCCGCTGTCCACCAGCGAAGACCAGATCAACAACAACGAAATCGTCCCTGTTACGCTGAACAGCGCGGTACAGGCGGTGACTTCTCAGCCAGACGTAGAAACGGCGATTGTTGACCAGGCCGTGCAGAACCGCTCCGGTATGCCGGTGCGTTTGAACTGATAGCGAAGCATTAAAAAAGCGGGCCTCGTTGCCCGCTTTTTTTTTATCCGTTATTCACGATCACGATCCCGCCGTGGTCGTACCGATAGTGGCAGTGGGCATACTCCAGCGGCGTGCCGTCCTCCAGATAAATCACCTGCTCCACTTCCAGGACGGGATCGGTCTGCTCGCAGACCAGATGCTCCCTGTCCAGCGCGTTGGGCTTAAGCGCCCGCACCACCCGATACGACCCCATAATTTTCAGCGCCAGCGTCTCCTGCACGTACTGGAAAACTGAACCTTCAAGATGGTTTTTCGTCAGGCCCGGCACCAGATTCATCGGCATCACCGTGGAATCCAGCGACATCGGTTCGCCGTTCAGCAGACGGAGTCGAATGAAGTCATAGATCGGCGCATCGGCGTTAATCATCAGCGACGCCTGCTCTTTTTCGTTCGGGAAGCGCAGCTCGAAATGCACTACCCGGCTGGTCACCGTGCCCAGATGCGCCCAGGTTTTGGTCGCGCCAAAGTAGTCGCTGCCGGAGAGGTCCCACTGCGAGAGCTGAAGGAAGTTTTTGCGGATGAACGTGCCCTGGCCCTGGCGGGTATAGACCAGACCTTCGACGATGAGCTGGCGCATCGCCTGCTGAATGGTCATCCGGCTGGAGTTGAACTCCGCCGCCAGCGCAAACTGGTCCGGCAGGGGTTCGTTGGCGGCGTACTGCTGGCTGATAATGCGTTTCTTAATTTCCCGCGCTATGGTGATGTACTTCGCCGCCATCGTTCTTCCTTTCAGTTAGTTTTCTATCCCGCTGTTTTTCAAGGCCACTCTCTCGGCAATCTTGAGGAAAGGCAGGTAGAAGAATACACCAAATACGATGATTGCCAACTGCACCACCACCGCCCGCCAGTCACCCGCCGTGGCCAGCCAGGCGCTGAGAATGGGCGGCGTGGTCCACGGGATCATCACAACGCAGCGCGACATTAACCCCAGCGTGGTACAGAGCCAGGCGAAGTAAATGCCGATGGCGGGCAGCAGCACGAATGGGATCATCAGCGGCAGGTTAAACACGATCGGCAGGCCAAAAATCACCGGCTCGTTGATGTTGAACAGACCGGGCGCCAGCGACAGACGCGCCACTTGCTTCGCCGACTTTTGTCGGGAGAAGATAAAGATGGCGATCAGCAGCGAGATCGTGCTGCCCGTGCCGCCCACCATGCCAAACGTCGGCACGAAGATGTTGTTGATGATATGCGGGATGGGCTGACCGTTGGCGAAGGCCAGCATGTTCTCGTTGGTGTTGATCAGCAGGAACGGCTCCAGCACCACGCTGTTAACGACTGACTGATGAATACCGAGCGTGAACAGGAAGTTACCGAAGCTGTAGATGAAAATCGTCCCCGGCAGGCTGGTGTTAATCAGCCGCAGCGGCTGCTGGATAAAGGTGGTAATAAGATGGATCAGGTCCGTGTGCAGCACGTTTGCCAGCACTGCCGCCAGCACCGCGAAAAGAGAGAGCGTGAGGATGGTCGGGATCAGCGCGGTAAAGGATTTGCTCACCGCCGGAGGCACGTTTTCCCCGAGGGAAATGTGCAGCGCCTTCAGGCGCGAAATGGCGATAAACACTTCCGTTGAGAGCAGCCCGATCAGCACCCCGGCGAAAATCCCGGTTGAGCCAATATTGGTGAACGTCAGCACCTGGGTGATGTTCACCGCGGCATCGCTGCCGACGGGCGTAATCTGCAGGCGCATCGGCATCATGATGATGAAGCTGCTGACGGCGATAACCACTGCCGAGACCGGATTGTCGAAATCTTTGTTGCGCGCCAGCGACCAGGCAATCATCGGGGCCAGCAGCAGCGCGGCAATGTTCAGCGTGCCGTTGATAATCGCCTCGCCCCACACCTTAAACTGCGCGAGCGTGTCGCCGTGAAAAATCCACGGAAATACCACGTTGTTCACCAGCACCGCCAGACCGGCGAGGATGAAAATCGGCATCACCGTGGCGAAAGCGTCGCGCAGGGAGCGCAGGTGCACCTGATTAGCCAGGCGCGCCGAGAACTCTACAAACTTATCGACAAAAGACTGCATGTGCGGTGTTATTTTTGTTTCAGACATAGCGGATAGTTCCCATCAATCAGTCACAAAAACGGCCCGGCAGCGTACGGCTTACATCTCGCGTCCGTTGGTATGGATAACCTGTTTTAACCACGCGTAACTCTTCTTCGGCACGCGCTTCAGGTCTTTCAGGTCGTGGTTTTCCCGATTGACATAGACCACGCCGTAGCGTTTACGCATGTCGCCCTGGGAGCTGAGAATGTCGATTAACCCCCAGCCGAGGTAGCCGATCACCTCTGCCCCGTCCTCGAACATCGCCTCCTTCATGGCATTGATATGCGCCCGGTGGTAGTCGATGCGGTAGGTGTCCTCGATCGGATTGACGCCGTCCCAGGACTCAATCACCCCGATGCCGTTTTCGATCGGGAAGACCGGCATCCGCCAGTCGTTGGCGTAGCGGGTGATGATGGTGCGAAAGCCCAGCGGATCGATCTGCCAGTTCCACTCGGTGGCCTTCAGGTACGGATTGTTTTTCTCGCCGTGCAGCAGGTAATAGTTCACCGGCGTGCCTTCCGGGATCGCATCGCTGTCCAGCGTTTTGCTGGCGTAGTAGCTGAAGGCCATATAGTCGTTTTTAGTCCGCGCCAGCAGCGCTAAATCCTCGGCGCGGTAGATATCGCCAAAGCCCTCCTGCTCCACCACCGCCATCACCGCCGGGCTGTAGCCCTGCCCTGCGAAGACGCGCAGCAGGTTCTGGTTGAGGAACTCGTCGTACTGCTGGGCGCAGAAGATATCGCGCGGTTTGCAGGTGGCCGGGTAGATCAGCTGGTGCGCCAGCATGCCGCCCATCAGCTGGCCGGGCCTGGTCTGATGCAGATACTCGGTCAGCGCCATGTGCGCCACCATCGTATGGTGCTGCAGCTCGTACAGCTCGCGCAGGGTTTTCTCACCGTGCATATAGCCGGAAATGCGGAACGCTTCAGGCATATGGAAGATGTTCTGCTCGTTGAAGGTCAGCCAGTACTTCACGCGGTCGCCATAGCAGTCGATCATCTTTTTGCCGTAGCGGATAAAGGCCTCCATCACGCGGCGGTCGTTGAAGCCGTTGTACTCCTGCGCCAGCGCCAGCGGCATATCGAAGTGGTACAGGCAGACCATCGGTTCGATGCCGCGGGCGATGAGATCGTCAATAAAGCGGTCGTAAAACGCGATGCCCTCGTCGTTGAACGCGCCGTCGCCCTGCGGGCAGACGCGGCTCCATGAGATCTGAAAGCGATAGCAGTTCATGCCCAGATCCTGCATCAGGTCGAAATCTTCCCGGTAGCGGTGGTAGGAGTCGGTCGCGACTTTCCAGTCGGAGACGTTCTCCCCGGCTTCGCGAATGTCGTAAACCGACATCCCTTTCCCGCCCTCGTTCCATGCCCCTTCCGTCTGCATGCTGGACACCGAGTTGCCCCATAAAAAATTGGCCGGCAGCGAATTGTTCATGCTCTCTCCCTATATGACTAGTCATTTAAAATTTCATGACTAGTCATATAGGCGAAGATGAAATGGGGATCAAAGAGGAGGATCGTTTTTTGTGAGCAATGCGGGAAAAAAAGCCCCGGTTAGCGATGCACTACCGGGGCGAGGAAGGTTATTGTTGCGCGAGCTGATTGCGGCGATATTCCCCCTGCCGCTCCAGCATCCAGCCAGGGTATTCGCGCGGCAGCGCGCTCACCGCATCAAGCTGCTTAAGCTCGTCTTCGCTCAGTCGGATCCCGGTCGCGGCGATATTGTCGTCCAGCTGTTCGACGCGTTTCGCGCCAATGATGACGCTGGTCACCGCTTTCTGATGCAGCAGCCAGGCCAGCGCGATTTGCGCGACGGAGACGCCCTTGCTTTCGGCGAGAGTGCGCATCACGTCCACGCAGTCGAAGGCGCGTTCTTTGTTCACCGGCGGGAAGTCAAACTCCAGACGACGACCACCGGCTTCGCTCTGACCGTCGCGGCCATATTTTCCGCTCAGCAGACCGCCCGCAAGCGGGCTCCAGACCATCAGCCCGACGCCTTCGCTCTGCATCATCGGTACCAGCTCGCGCTCAAGATCGCGTCCGGCAATGGTGTAATACGCCTGCAGC
The DNA here is from genome assembly GCF_019443845.1 of Enterobacter sp. DNB-S2. Classification (NCBI taxonomy): domain Bacteria; kingdom Pseudomonadati; phylum Pseudomonadota; class Gammaproteobacteria; order Enterobacterales; family Enterobacteriaceae; genus Enterobacter; species Enterobacter sp. DNB-S2. Next base: position 2,098,993 of record NZ_CP050520.1, on the reverse strand, counting down.
GACGCGAAACGCGCCAGCCCAAGACGTTCAGAAATACCGAGCGCTTTGGCAATCTGCCACGCCGCCCAGTTAGAGACGCCGATGTAGCGCACGTGGCCGTGCTGCACCAGGTTATCCAGCGCGTAGAGCATTTCTTCAATCGGCGTTGCGGGGTCGAAGCCGTGAAGCTGGTAGAGATCGATATGATCGAGCTGCAGGCGGCGCAGGCTCTCCTTCACGCTGCTGATGATGTGATAGCGCGAGCTGCCGCGCGAGTTCACCCCTGCCGTTCCCGTTTCGCCGAACACTTTCGTGGCGACCACCACGTTCTCGCGTGGGATCTTCAGGTTTTTCAGCGCCTGCCCGGTGATCTCCTCCGAGCGTCCTTCCGAGTAAACGTCCGCGGTGTCGATAAAGTTGATCCCGGCATCCAGCGCGCGGCCCACTAGCTGCTCGGCTTCACTTTGCTGGAGCTGGCCAATCTTGCCCCACATGCCGCCCTCACCGCCGAAGGTCATGGTGCCGAGGCACAGTTCAGAAACAAACAGACCGGTGTTGCCCAGTTTTTGATAACGCATAAGTTATTCCTCGCATGTCGATTGGGTACCCGATAGTTATACCCGCCCCTCAGCCATCGCGAATGTGGTGTTCCTGTCCGTTTCTTGCCCAATCCTCTGAATTTATCCGCGCGGGGCGTCGCCAAAGACGCTGTAGTTCGGTAACTGCACCTGCTGATACGGCTCCCAGCCGCCGCCGAGGGCCTTGTAGAGCGCCACCAGATCGAGCGCGCTCTGCACCTGCGCCTGTGCGCGCTGCTGCTGGGCCTGCGCCAGCTGACGCTGGGCGTCCAGCACGTCGATAAAGCTGGCAATCCCCTGGCGGTAGCTGTCGCTTGCCAGGTCAAAGGCGTTTTGCAGGGCGTCGATCGTTTTTGCGAGACCCGCTTCACGCTGCTGGTCGGTGCGATAGCTCACCAGCGCGTTTTCGACATCGCCGAGCGCGGTCAGCACCGTCTGGCGATAGTCCAGCACCGCCGCCCCCTGCTGCGCGCGCGCCACCTTGACGCTGGAGACCAGTCGACCGCCCTGGAAGATGGGAATGGAGACCTGCGGGCCGAAGCTGTAGAAGTGGCTGCTCCAGTCGGTCAGCCAGTTGGTTTCGCTGTTGCGCAGGCCAAACTGCCCGGAGAGCGTAAAGCTCGGGAACAGCTCCGCCACCGAGACGCCGATTTGCGCCGTGGCGGCATGAAGGTTCGCCTCCGCTTCGCGCACGTCCGGACGGCGTCGTGCCAGCGTGGACGGAATGCCGGTCTGCACGATATCCGGCAACGCCGGCATCGGCTGCACGCTTTGCAATTCCGCATCCAGCGCCCCTGGCGGCTTGCCGAGCAGGATCGCCAGGCCGTTCATCGCCTGCCGCTCCTGCGCCTGATATTGCGGAAGCTGTGCCTCAAGGTTGCCTAACTGCGCCCGGGCATTTTCCACATCCATCTGCGGCGACAGCCCGCCCCGCTGGCGGCTTTCGGTGAGATCCAGCGTCTGCTGCGCGCTTTTAATCTGGGTGTTCAGCGTGGCGATAATGCTCTGCGCCCCGCGCAGCTGGAGCCACGCGCGCGCCACTTCGGCCTCCAGCGACACCAGCGCGTCGTTACGCTGCTCGATAGCCGCTTTCTGCTGCGCTTCGGCGGCTTCCACCTGACGACGCACCTTGCCCCACAGGTCGATTTCCCACTGGGCGTCGAAGCTGCCCTGGTAGAGGTTAATCGGCTGCGTCAGCGGCCCCAGCGCGCCCTTCAGGTTGGGATCAATACTATCCACCTGGTCATACACGCCATGAGATTTCAGCTCTCCTTCCAGGCCAAGCTGCTGGCGCGTCGCCTGCAGATTGCCGTTCACCGACGGATAAAACGCCCCGCCCGCCTGGTTAATCTGCTCTCGCGCCCCGGCGATGCGCAGCACCGTCTGCTGCAGCGTCAGGTTTCCGGCGATGACGCGCTCAACCAGGCTGTCGAGCTGCGGCGAGCCGAAGGTCTTCCACCAGCGCGGATTGGTCGCAGCGGAAGTAGTTTGCGATTTCACCGCGCTGTCGCCCTTATCGTTCCAGTGCGTAACGGCGGGCGGCGCAGGCTGCTGGTAGTCAGGCCCGACGGCGCAGCCCGCCAGCAGCATCATTATCATCAGGGGGTGTAAACGTCTGTGTATCATCAATGTGCTCCTGCACTCCCCTCGCTCTTAACCGGCGAGAGCAACAAACAAAACGGAATCAGTAACAAAGCCACCGCGCTCAGAATGGTGAAGACGTCGATGTAGGCCAGGATGCGCGACTGCTCGATCATGGTCTGGTACATGCGTCCGGTGGCGATGCCGGTGGGGTCGCCCACCTGGGTGGTGAAGTTCTGGATCGCCTGGGCGCTTTCGCGTATCGCCTGCTGGAACTGCTCGTTAAGCGGCGAGGCGTGGTACGCCAGATGCGCGCTGTGCGCCTGCGCGCGTTCGGTGATGGCCGCCGTCGAAAGGGATATGCCAATCGAACCCGCGACGTTGCGGAACATGGTAAACAGCGCCGCCGCATCGGCATTCAGCCGCCTCGGTATCGAGATAAATGCAATCGTCGTGAGCGGCACAAACAGGAACCCCAGCCCTATCGACTGGGCGCTGCGGAACAGCACCAGGGTTTCGAAGTCGATATCCGGCGTCAGCGTTCGCGACCAGAAGAACGACACCGCCAGACAGGTAAAGCCAAAGGCGATAATCCAGCGCGTCTGCACCACCGGCATCAGCTTCAGCACCAGCGGAATGGTTAACACAATCAGCACCGCGCCGGGCGACAGCACCAGCCCCGACCAGGTAGCGGTGTAGCCCAGGTCCTGCTGCGCCAGCTGCGGGATCACCACCGAGCTGCCGTACAAAATCATCGCCATCCCCGCCATCAGCAGGCTGGAGATGGCAAAGTTGCGGTCCTTCATGCAGTGCAGATCCACCACCGGCTTTCTGGCATACACCAGCCAGTAGATGGCGCCGATAATGCCGACAAGCGTCAACACGCCGAAGGTGCGGATAAAGTTCGAGTAGAACCAGTCCTCATCTTCTCCCCGGTCGAGCATTACCTGCAGACAACCCAGCCCCAGCGCGATCAGGCCGATCCCCGTCCAGTCGATAGTCAGCTTCTCTTTTGATTTACTCTCCCACGGCGGATCTTCCAGCAGCTGGTAGATCGCCAGCACCGTGACAATCCCCACCGGAATGTTGATAAAGAACACCCAGCGCCAGGAGTAGTTGTCAGTGATCCAGCCGCCCAGCGTCGGGCCGAGCACCGGCGCAACGATAATCGCAATGGAGGACAGACCAAAGGCCTTGCCCCTGTCCTCCGGCTTGAAGTAGTCGAGCAGCACCGACTGCTGCGTGGGCTGCAGCCCGCCGCCAAAAAAGCCCTGCATCACGCGGAACAGGATGATCTGCCACAGCTCGGTGGCAATCCCGCACAGGAACGAGCAGACGGTAAACATCACGATGCAAATCAGGAAGAACTGCTTGCGGCCAAACACCCGGCTCAGAAACGCCGAGATGGGCAGCACGATGCCGTTCGCGACCAGATAGCTGGTTAACACCCAGGTGGATTCGTCATAGCTGGACGAGAGCGAGCCTGCCACGTGGGGGAGCGCCACGTTGACGATGGTGGTGTCCAGAATTTCCATGAATACCGCCAGGGTAACGACAATCGCCACCGCCCACGGATTGCTGGCGGGTTTCCAGCTGTCGTGGCTGTGATCCGTCATTCCACCGTCACCTTCGGTGCAACCGACAGCCCCAGCGGCAGCGGTTTGTTTGGATCCAGGCCTTTATCAATCACGATTTTGACCGGCACGCGCTGCACAATTTTGACGAAGTTGCCGGTGGCATTTTCTGCCGGGAAGGCGGAGAAGCGCGAGCCGCTGCCCTGCTGGATACTGTCTACGTGCCCTTCAAGCTCCATATCCGGCCACGCGTCGACGGACACGGTGACCTTATCGCCCGGCTTCATGCGCTCGAGCTGCGACTCTTTAAAGTTCGCGACCACCCACACGTTCGGGGAAACCAGCGAGAACAGCGCCGTCCCCGCCTGCACCAGCGTGCCGGGCTGCACGTTGCGTTTGGTGACAACGCCGTCGAACGGGGCGCGGACTTCGGTATAGGAGAGATTAAGGTTGGCGGTTTCCAGCTGCGCTTTAGCCTGATCGACCTGACGCTCGCGCGCTTCAACGTTGGTTTCCTGCTGGCGGATTTGCAGCTGGACCTGCTCTGCCACTTCCAGCTGCGCCTGAGCGCTGGCCAGCCCCGCCTGTGCGCTACGCAGCTGTGCGTTCGCGGAATCGATACTTTGCTGAGTGGTCGCACGCGGGTCGACGCCGCGCTGACGACGGTACTCTGCCTGCGCGTTCGCCAGATCGGCCTGCGCTTTCAGCACCTGCGCTTTGGCTTCGTCACGCTGGGCGGGATACTGGACTTTTGAAAGCGCCAGCTGCGCCTGAGCCTGATGCAGCTGCGCGATAGCCAGCCCAAGCTGGGCCTGAGCCTGATCGCGCTGCGCGGTGGTGTCCCGCGGATCGATAACCACCAGCAGATCGCCCTTTTTCACGCGCTGGTTATCGCGCACGCGCAGCTCGGTAACGTAGCCCGCCGTTTTGGGGGCAATCGTCACCACGTCGCCGTCGGTAAAGGCATCGTCGGTCGTCTCTTCGTTACGGGTTAAAAACCACCAGACCAGCGCCACGACGACCATCACCACCACGACAATGCCGAGGATAATTAACGGTTTCTTGCCCGGGCGCTTACGCTCATTATTGTTTTTGTCCTGCTCGTCAGCAGGCGGGTTTTGATCTTCAGCCATAGTTCAGCAACGGTCCTGTCAGTGAGCGGCATCACACTATGCCGTTCACTAAAGCTAGGACGTTGCTATACGTTTGCCAGGAAAAACTGACAAATTGCGCACTATATGAGAAGGAATATTCCGAAACCGATCGCCGCGGCCCAAACCAGCATCGGAATCGACCAGACGTGGAAACGCCACCAGATACGACGGTCATTGGCCATGCGCAGCGCAATCAGGTTTGCCAGCGAACCGGGCAGCAGCCCAAACCCGCCGATGTTGACCGCCCAGGCCAGGAGCGTATCGGGCGGAACATAGTTGAGCAGCAGAATGGTGGACGGCACGTTGCTGATAAACTGCGACAGGCCAATCGCCGTCAGCCACAGTCCCGGCTGAGACAGCGTGCTGACGCTGTGCAGAACGTTCTGCAGCACCGGAAGCTGGATAAGGAGATGCACATCAATAAACATCGCCATAAAGACCAGCAGCAGCGTCCAGTCCACGCTCACCAGCACGCGACGCGCCAGGACGACAAAGCCTGCGGCAACGAGCAGGACGCCCGCCAGCTCATACTTCAGCTCCAGCGCGAACAGAAAGACGATGTATAACCCGAGACAGCTCCACACAAGGCGCGGCTGCCACTGCGGGCCGGTTGTGCCGCTGTGATACTGCAGCTTTTTATCCGGAAACGCGAACCAGCACACCGCCATCAGCGACAGCATCATCACCAGCGCCAGAGGGGCCATCTGCCAGGTAAAGGCGGCGAACGACAGCCCGGACCGTCCCCACAGAAGGATATTTTGCGGGTTGCCGATTGGCGTCAGAAGCGAGCCCGCATTGACGGCCAGCGCTTCAAAGATGATCAGCCGGCTGACGGGGATCTCGCACAGCTTACGCAGCGTGAGCGTGAGGGGTACGATGATAAACAGCGCCACATCGTTGGTCAGAAACGTCGACAGCACCGCGGCGGAGAACACCATAAACAGGGACAGCCTGCGCTCGGTGGCAAAGCGGCGCACCATTTTACGGCCCAGAACGTCAAAATAGCCGCTCAGCTCGACCCCTTTGGTGAGCATCATCAAGCCGCTCAGGGTAATGATGGTGCGCCAGTCAATTGCGGCGGGCCAGGCGTGTGGCGCAAAAGGCACAAAGAGGCTTAACGCTGCGCCAATGATTAATAAGAGATGGAAGAAACGATCGCGTGCCAGGGCCTGCAGTCCGGGGATTTTCATTCAGCGGAGGGACCATATTTAAGGGTAAATTCGCGAAACTTCACCAGCGTCTCTTCGCTCACGTGGTGTTCCATTCCTTCCGCATCCCGGCGGGCAATCTCCGGGCTGACGCCCAGCACCAGTAAAAAATTCTCGACAAGCTGATGGCGCTCGCGGCTCTCCTGCGCGAGTTTCTCCCCTTCCGGCGTCAGAAAAACACCGCGCCAGGGGATCATTTCAATTAAGCCCACGGAGGCCAGGCGTTTTAACATTTTAGCGACAGTTGGCTGTGAGACCCCCAGCCTGGCGGCCATATCGACCTGGCGCGCTTCACCGACCTCACGAATCAGATCGGAAATGAGTTCAACATAATCATCAATCAGTTCACGCCGGTGCGCTTCACGGACCTGGCGAAAACCTTCGACATGTTCTTCAACATTCACCAGTTGCGTCGTTTTCCTCATTGTCGGATGACCTGCGCGACGGTTCATTGTACTTCCTCAGTGGGGTGACGCTTCCAGCGCCCGGATTCGAGAGCGCACATTGTAAACCATAGCTCCGCAAGCACAAAAAATTAACGAAATAGCCATAGCTATACAATATAGCCTGTGCTATATCTGTATGTAATGCAGTCACCCTTCACGGATCGAAGGGATCAAAACTCAGGAGGTATTATGAACGAATTCAAGAGGTGCATGACCGTGTTTACCCACTCTCCCTTTAAAGTGCGCTTAATGCTGTTGAACATGCTGTGCGATATGTTTAACACCAAACCGCATCAGGACGACAAACCTTCCCACTAAGCGGCGTTGCGGTACGCCGCTTCATTTTCCCGTCACAATCTCGCTGTAAACTGGCTTCCAGCCGCCTTATTCCCGATCTTTTTTACGGATTTGCAGTCCCCTTCGCAAAACATCTGCTTAGCAACTGTTGATATTCTTTAGCGCTCGCACTATCTTCTTGCAGCCCTGCACAATTTGCGGCTCGCTGAAGCGGACCCTCATTCCCTCTCCACGCACTGTCAGGCAGGTTATGACCCTTGACGCCAGGGTGAGCACATGGCGTTTTCATCCATGATAGTGACCTATGAATGTAACCCTGATAGATACCGTTGTGACCCGCAGCCGGGCCTTAAGCCCGTGGACGGGTTTTTACTTTTTGCAGTCATTACTGATTAACTTTGCGCTGGGTTATCCCTTTAGTTTGCTCTACGCGGTGGCGTTCACCTGCGTTTTGCATGTGCTGTGGCGATCCGCACCGCGCGTGCAAAAAGCGTTAATCGGGATCTGCTCGCTGGTCGCTGCACTCTATTTCCCGTTTGGCCAGGCTTACGGCGCGCCAAACTTTAATACCCTGCTGGCGCTGCACTCGACCAATATGGAAGAGTCAACGGAGATCCTGACGATCTTCCCGTGGTACAGCTACGTGGTCGGGATCTTTATCTTCGCGCTGGGCGTTATCGCCATCCGCCGTCAGCCGGGCGAGAAAAAACCCTGGGGTAAGATCGAAATACTCTGTCTGGTGTTCAGCGTTGCCGTGGCGTTTGTCGCTCCCATCCAGAATATTCCCTGGGACGGTAAGCTCAGGCTCACCAATATCGGCTATCCGGTTTTCCGCTTCGTGAAGGACGTCGTTGTCAATAATAAAGAGGTTCTCGACGAGCAGGCGCGCATGGCTGAGCTTTCCAATATGAAAGACACCTGGAACGTGCTGGCCGTTAAGCCAAAATATCATACCTATGTAGTGGTGATTGGCGAAAGTGCCCGTCGCGATGCAATGGGAGCCTTCGGCGGACACTGGGATAACACACCGTTTGCCAGTTCGGTTAAAGGCACGCTGTTTACCGATTATGTCGCGGCCAGCGGCTCGACGCAGAAATCGCTCGGCCTGACCCTAAACCGTGTCGTCGACGGCAAACCCCAGTATCAGGATAATTTTGTCACCCTGGCAAACCGCGCGGGTTATCAGACCTGGTGGTTCTCCAATCAGGGGCAAATTGGCGAATACGATACGGCCATCGCCAGTATCGCCAAACGTGCCGACGAAGTGCAGTTCCTGAAGAACGGCGACTTTGAAGCCGACAAAAACACCAAAGACGAAGCGCTGTTGAAAATGACGGCACAGGTTTTCGCCACTCCGCGCACCCAGCCTCAGCTGATCGTCCTGCACCTGATGGGGTCGCACCCGCAAGCCTGCGATCGCACCGGCGGGAAGTACGCGGAGTTCGTGCAGTCCAAAGAGACCTCTTGCTATCTCTACACCATGACGCAAACCGATGAGCTGCTGAGCAAGCTGTACGATCAGCTGCGCAATACGGGCGACAGCTTCTCCATGGTCTATTTCTCGGATCACGGACTGGCGTTTAAAGAGCGTGGTAAAGAGGTGCAGTACCTAGCGCACGATGACAAGTTCCAGCAGAACTTCCAGGTGCCGTTTATGGTGCTGTCGAGCGACGATAAAACGCATCGCGTGATTAAAGCGCGCCGTTCGGCAAATGATTTCCTGCAGTTCTTCTCGCAGTGGACGGGGATTACAGCCGAGCAGATAAAAACGGCTTACCCGTTTGTCTCTAACAAGAAAGCTCCTCCAGTGTACGTTACCAACTTCAAGTTACAGAAAGTTGACTACAACCATCTGGGTACGGATATTTTCGATATTAAGAGTAAGTAATTGCCGTCTCGTGCGGACTGATGCCCTCACCCTGGCCCTCTCCCACGGGGAGAGGGAACAAACACTAAAAACGGCAACCTGGGGTTGCCGTTTTGCTTTTACCTTCAAAAAAAAATCCGCCACATTGGGCGGATTTTTTATTAGCTCACCGGAGTGATTAGAAGCGGTAACCTACGCCCGCGATCCAGGTGCCAACGTCAACGTTGCGGATACGGCTCTGCTCATAGGAGAAGTCCAGAGCAACGTCCTGGATTGGGTTGAACTGCAGGCCTGCGCCATAGGAGAAGCCATAGTCGCTGTTGCTTGCAGTGCGGCTTTCGCTCTGGTTTTCAGTCTGCTGGAATTTACCGTAGCCAACACCTACAACACCGTAGATGCTCGCCCAGTCATTCAGACGGTAAGCTGGACCAGCGGTGATACCGTAGTACTGGCCTTTGTTGTATGCGCCGTTTTCAGAACGATCTTTCTCGGTGTAGGTGAAAGAACCGATCACGCCCAGTGGGTTGTTGTCCTGCTCGTAGCGATACTTCAGGTTGAAACCGTTAGCTTTGTTCATCACGCCCTGATAGTCGCTCTGAGCGTAACCACCAGTAACAGTAGAAGTAGCAGCTACAGCGGTACCTGCGGAAACAGCCAGTACAGCGGCCAGTGCTGAAAGACATGCAATTTTTTTCATAACCACCTCAAATGTGCTTCAAGTAAGTCCGTAAGTTTTAAATATATCAAAAAAATTTGCGAAACTCTTTGTGATTCGTGATGTCTAATGAAACCTTTCCTGTAACAGAACGTTTCCAGCATCAGCTATCTCTTTCAAATCACATGCAATTTTCACTACTAAATGCGCATATTGCGCGTACGCGCCGTTACATTCATCCAGATTATTCCTAATCTATCAGGCGATAAATCCACCAGCGCTTAACCATTTTACGGATTTGACACGGTTTTTTTTCAACAGCGCCTCAACCGTTGCCGCTTATTTCCTTTACACTGCAACCTTTACCTCATTTGACATAAGCTGACAGGAGAAAGGATGCCTGGGTTATCCCGCACGTCGTCGGTCTGGTTGCCGGTGGCAGTCATACTCATTGCCATGTTGTCCATTCAAAGCGGTGCTTCGCTGGCAAAATCACTTTTCCCGCTGGTAGGTGCGCCAGGCGTGACTGCCCTGCGTATCGTGCTGGGCACGGCGATACTGGTGGTCATTTTCAAACCCTGGCGTCTGCGCTTCAAAAAGGAGCAGCGTTTACCCCTGCTGTTTTATGGACTTTCCCTCGGGGCAATGAACTATCTATTCTACCTCTCTATTCAGACGATACCGCTGGGGATCGCCGTCGCGCTGGAGTTTACCGGCCCGCTGGCGGTGGCGCTTTTCTCCTCCCGACGTCCGGTCGATTTTATCTGGGTCGTGTTAGCCGTTCTGGGCTTATGGTTCCTGCTGCCGCTGGGCCAGAGCGTCGCTGAGATCGATCTGACGGGCGCAGCCCTGGCGCTGGGTGCTGGCGCCTGCTGGGCCGTCTATATACTTACGGGCCAGCGTGCAGGAGAAGAGCACGGTCCGGCAACCGTCGCGTTAGGTTCCCTGATCGCAGCCATCGTCTTCGTGCCTATCGGCATGGCGCAGGCGACCGACTCTATCTGGCAATGGTCCGTCATGCCCATCGGGCTGGCGGTCGCGATTCTCTCTACCGCACTCCCCTACTCTCTGGAGATGATTGCCCTTACGCGTCTGCCGACGCGCATATTTGGCACCCTGATGAGCATGGAGCCTGCGCTAGCCGCCATTTCTGGAATGGTATTTCTCGGCGAAACCCTGACATTGACGCAGACGCTGGCGCTCTGCTCGATTATCGCGGCATCAATGGGCTCGACGCTCACCATGCGCCCGGAACCTAAAGTTGAGAAAGTGGATATCAGCTAAGGCCATATATTCTGCATGGCTTCCACGCCATGCAGAATAAAGGCCAGAAAGACAGACGTTATAATTTCTTACACACTTTGTTCTATTTTCGAAATATCCCTCTGCGTTTACATCCCCATCCTGCAATTAAGATTGATCTGTATCAATTTTAAAATTACCCATTCATTTCAATGAATTAAATTCACAAGCCACTTCTCGCTATTAAACCGATAGGCACAGCCAAACCGCAGAGAAAAAATCCGGTGCTATACTTAGTTCCGTAATTACCTGGGACATAAACATCAAGAGGATATGAGATTATGAGTACCGCTAAACTGGTGAAAACGAAAGCGTCTAATCTGCTTTATACCCGTAACGATGTATCGGATAGCGACAAAAAGGCGACCATTGAGTTGCTGAATCGCCAGGTGATCCAGTTCATCGATCTTTCGCTGATCACCAAACAGGCCCACTGGAATATGCGCGGTGCAAACTTTATTGCCGTTCATGAAATGCTTGATGGCTTCCGCACAGCACTGGTGACACACCTCGATACGATGGCTGAACGCGCCGTTCAGTTAGGCGGCGTGGCGCTGGGTACCACGCAGGTGATCAACAGCAAAACGCCACTGAAGAGTTATCCGCTGGATATCCATACCGTTCAGGATCACCTGAAAGAGCTGGCGGACCGCTACGCGATTGTGGCCAATGACGTGCGCAAAGCGATCGGCGAAGCCAAAGACGAAGATACGGCAGACATTTTCACTGCCGCCTCCCGCGACCTGGACCAGTTCCTGTGGTTTATCGAATCTAACATCGAATAATTCATACGAATTTTCTATCAAACCCTCGCCCTCCGGTGAGGGTTTTGCACATCTATGGTGCACAGTTTTTGTCTGCACACCTGCAAAAGTGAACGAAATGTAATAATCACCTCACACAACCGTTAACGGAAGATTGTTTTTTCGTCAGAATTTACGCTAAATATCTCCCCGTCAGTTGAGCCAAACGAAGCGCACCAAAACGGTGCTCCACTTTGGTGCAATAAAGCCTCATTGCCCCATTTATTGTGCAATGCATGACATCATCCCCTTTGCAAAACAATAGCTTGTAAAGTTGGCACGATTTTTTCATTGTGCCACCTGTTCTCGCAGGGGATCGCCCCGTGGATATAAAAGGAAATGCTATGAAGTCTGTATTAAAAGTTTCACTGGCTGCACTTACCCTGGCTTTTGCAGTGTCCTCTCAGGCTGCCGACAAACTGGTTGTGGCGACCGACACGGCGTTCGTCCCGTTTGAATTCAAACAGGGTGATAAATACGTTGGTTTTGATGTGGATCTGTGGGCCGCTGTCGCAAAAGAACTCAAGCTGGATTACACCCTGAAGCCTATGGACTTCAGCGGCATCATCCCGGCACTGCAAACCAAAAACGTTGATCTGGCGCTGGCAGGCATCACCATTACCGATGAACGTAAAAAAGCGATCGACTTCTCTGACGGCTACTACAAAAGCGGCCTGCTGGTCATGGTCAAAGCCGATAATAACGACGTAAAAAGCGTGAAAGATCTCGACGGCAAAGTGGTGGCAGTGAAGAGCGGCACCGGTTCTGTTGATTACGCGAAAGCAAATATCAAAACCAAAGACCTGCGTCAGTTCCCGAACATCGACAACGCGTACATGGAACTCGGCACCAGCCGTGCTGACGCTGTTCTGCACGACACGCCTAACATCCTGTACTTCATCAAGACAGCCGGTAACGGTAAGTTCAAAGCCGTTGGCGAGTCTCTGGAAGCGCAGCAGTACGGTATCGCGTTCCCGAAAGGCAGCGACGACCTGCGCACGAAAGTTAACGGCGCGCTGAAAACGCTGAAAGAGAACGGCACCTATAACGAAATCTACAAAAAATGGTTCGGTACCGAGCCTAAATAATAAGACGTAAAAATGACGTTCACTCGGGGGCGACCTTTCGCCCCTGCTATTTTTGAAACACGGTAACAGTAACAGGAAATTATCATGCAGTTTGACTGGAGCGCCATCTGGCCTGCCATTCCACTCTTGCTTGAAGGCGCTAAAATGACCCTGTGGATTTCGGTCCTGGGTCTGGTTGGTGGGTTGATTATCGGTCTTGTCGCCGGTTTCGCCCGCACCTACGGCGGCTGGATCGCAAACCACATCGCACTGGTTTTCATCGAAGTGATCCGCGGCACGCCTATTGTCGTGCAGGTCATGTTCATCTACTTCGCCCTGCCTATGGCGTTCACCGACCTGCGCATCGACCCGTTCAGCGCAGCCGTCGTCACCATTATGATCAACTCAGGCGCCTACATTGCGGAAATCACCCGCGGTGCGGTGCTGTCGATTCATAAAGGTTTCAGTGAAGCCGGTCTGGCGCTAGGTCTTTCTCGTCGCGAAACGATCCGCCACGTTATTCTGCCGCTGGCGCTGCGTCGCATGCTGCCGCCGCTCGGTAACCAGTGGATCATCAGCATTAAAGATACCTCGCTGTTCATTGTTATCGGCGTGGCAGAGCTGACCCGTCAGGGGCAGGAGATCATAGCTGGCAACTTCCGCGCGCTGGAAATCTGGAGTGCGGTAGCCGTTGTCTACCTGATCATTACTCTGGTTCTGAGCTTCGTTCTGCGTCGTCTTGAAAGAAGGATGAAAATCCTGTGATTGAATTTAAAAACGTTTCCAAGCACTTTGGCCCAACCCAGGTGCTGCACAATATCGATCTGAACATCAAACAGGGTGAAGTGGTGGTGATTATTGGGCCATCCGGCTCCGGTAAATCCACCCTGCTGCGCTGCATCAACAAGCTGGAAGAGATCACCAGCGGCGATCTGATCGTCGACGGCCTGAAGGTAAACGACCCGAAAGTGGACGACCGTCTGATTCGTCAGGAAGCGGGCATGGTGTTCCAGCAGTTCTACCTGTTCCCACACCTGACGGCGCTCGAAAACGTGATGTTTGGCCCGCTGCGCGTGCGCGGTGCCAGCAAAGCGGCGGCGGAAGCGCTGGCAAAAGATCTGCTGGCGAAAGTCGGCCTGGCAGAACGTGCGCACCACTTCCCTTCCGAGCTCTCCGGCGGTCAACAGCAGCGTGTGGCGATTGCCCGCGCCCTGGCGGTCAAACCAAAAATGATGCTGTTTGATGAGCCTACGTCCGCACTCGACCCGGAGCTGCGCCACGAGGTGCTGAAAGTCATGCAGGATCTGGCGGAAGAAGGGATGACGATGGTTATCGTAACCCACGAAATCGGCTTTGCCGAGAAAGTGGCGTCCCGCCTGATCTTTATTGATAAAGGCCGTATCGCGGAAGACGGTAACCCGCAGGAATTGATTGCGAACCCGCCGAGCCAGCGTTTGCAGGAGTTCCTGCAGCACGTCTCCTGATCCATCGCTTTACGCTAAGCCGGGCTTGCCCGGCTTTTTTACGCCAGATTGTTCCCAAAAATCCCCCTCCTCGCCTCGACTTCTATACTTATCATTTTGTTCGACATTTTCACCGGAGGACGCCGTGCCGTGGATCCTGCTGCTGTTGATTAGCCTGTTTAGTGCGCCTTCGTTCGCCGTCGCGATCCCCGGCGTCACCACCGGAACCCCTGCGACCCAGCAAAATACGCCGCCTCCGGAACCCGATGTTGAACAGAAAAAAGCCGCCTACGGTGCGCTTGCCGACGTCCTTGAAAACGACACCTCCCGGCAGGAGCTCATTGGCCAGCTGCGCAAAGCCGCCGCCACGCCGCCGCAGGAGTCGGTGCCAACCCTCACCCCGCCGCAGGTTGATGAGCAAAAAACGGTGCTGGAAAACGTCACCGACGTGAGCCGCCACTATGGGGAAGCGCTCTCCTCACGCTTCGCTCAGCTGTACCGCAACCTGATTGGCTCCCCGCACAAGCCGTTTAACCCGCAAACGTTTACCGCCGCCGCTACGCAGTTCCTGATGCTGGCGGGTGCGGTATTTCTTTTTTACTGGCTGGTGCGCCTGTGCGCGTGGCCGCTGTACCGCAAAATGGGGCAATGGGGACGCAGGAAGAATCAGCATAAAAGCAGCTGGCTGCACCTGCCGTTGATGATAGCCTCAGCGTTTATCATCGATTTACTGCTGCTGGCGTTGACGCTGTTTTTAGGCCAGATGCTGGCCGACAGGCTGAATGCAGGCAACAAAACCATCGCCTTCCAGCAGTCGCTTTTCCTGAATGCCTTTGCCCTGATTGAGTTCTTCAAGGCGCTGCTGCGGTTACTCTTTTGTCCGCACGTGCCGGAGTTGCGTCCCTTCTCCATTCGGGATGCGAGCGCGAAGTACTGGGCGCTGCGTCTGAGCGTGCTCAGCGGGCTGATTGGCTACGGCCTGCTGGTTGCCGTGCCGATCATCTCCAACCAGGTGAACGTCCAGTTTGGCGCGCTGGCAAACGTGCTGATCATGATCTGCATTACCGTCTGGTCGCTGTATCTTATCTTCCACAATAAAAAAACCATTACCCAAAGCCTGCTGAATCTGGCCGATCGCTCCCTCTCGTTCTTTAGCCTCTTTATTCGCGCGTTCGCTCTTGTGTGGCACTGGCTGGCAAGCGCTTACTTCATCGTGCTGTGCTTCTTCTCGCTGTTTGACCCGGGCAATAGCCTGAAATTTATGATGGGGGCGACGTTCAAAAGCCTGGCCATTATCGGCATCGCGGCCTTTGTGTCGGGGCTGCTGTCGCGCTGGATTTCAAAAACCATCACCCTGTCGCCGCAGGTGCAGCGTAATTACCCGGAACTGCAAAAGCGGGTAAACGGCTGGATGTCGGTATCGCTCAAAGTGGCGCGCATTCTCACCGTCTGCGTGGCGATTATGCTGCTTCTGAATGCGTGGAGCCTGTTTGATTTCTGGAACTGGCTGCACAACGGTGCGGGTGAAAAAACGGTCGACATCCTGATTCGCATCGCGCTGATTCTCTTCTTCTCCGCCGTCGGCTGGACGCTGCTGGCGAGCCTTATTGAGAACCGCCTGGTATCGGATATTCACGGCAGACCCCTGCCCAGCGCGCGGGCAAGAACGCTGTTAACCCTGTTCCGCAACGCGCTGGCGGTGATTATCAGCACCATCACCATCATGATCGTGCTGTCAGAAATCGGCGTGAATATTGCCCCGCTGCTGGCGGGTGCCGGTGCCCTGGGGCTGGCCATCTCCTTCGGCTCACAAACGCTGGTGAAGGATATTATTACCGGCATCTTCATTCAGTTTGAGAACGGGATGAACACGGGCGATCTGGTGACCATAGGACCGTTAACCGGCACCGTGGAGAGGATGTCCATCCGTTCGGTTGGCGTGCGTCAGGACACCGGGGCCTACCACATCATCCCCTGGTCTTCGATCACCACCTTCGCCAACTTTGTGCGCGGGATTGGTTCCGTTGTGGCGAACTATGATGTGGATCGCCACGAGGATGCGGACAAAGCGAAGCAGGCGCTGCGCGATGCGGTAGAAGAACTGATGGAGATGGAGGATATCCGCGGGCTGGTGATCGGAGAGCCGTCATTTGCCGGCATCGTCGGGCTGACGAACACGGCGTTTACCCTGCGCGTGTCGTTCACCACCCAGCCGCTGAAGCAGTGGACGGTGCGCTTTGCCCTCGACAGCATGGTGAAAAAACACTTCGATCTGGCGAACGTGCGGATGCCCGTGCAGACGTATCAGGTATTGCCGCCGCCCGCATCGCCGCTCCCGCCGCAGGAGCCGACGCTGTAACCGAGCCGGGTGGCGGCTTTCACCTTACCCGGCCTATGACAGGGTGCTATTTGCGACGTTTGTTGTTGTCCATAAACGTCCAGGCGATAAAGCGGCTCTGTTTCTGGCCCTGCGCCATCTCTTTTTTCACCACTTTTACGGCGCCCGCTTCGGTCAGCGCGCGGTAGAGCGGCGGCAGGTTATCCCCGCGGGAAACCAGCGTCGTGAACCACTTCACCTGACGGCCAAACTGTTTGCTTTCCGCAATCATGCGCAGGATAAACGCCACTTCGCCCCCGTCGCACCAGAGCTCCTGCTGCTGTCCGCCGAAGTTCAGCGCGGCATCTTCAGCCTGACCGAGGTTACGGCGCTTGCGCTCGCTGCCCGCACGGGCCGATGCCGCCGAATCATGGAACGGCGGATTGCACATCGTAGCGTCATAGCTTTCGTTTTTGTGAATAATGCCGTTGAAGATCGACCCTGCATCTTTCTGACGACGCAGGCGAATGGCGCGGCTTAATCCCGGGTTAGCGCTGATAATCGCCTGGGCGCTGGCAAAAGCCTCGTCACCGATTTCGCTTCCGGTAAAGCGCCACTGATATTCATGCGCCCCGATCAGCGGGTAAATCAGGTTCGCCCCGGTGCCAATATCCAGAATGGTGGCCTGCTGTGGCACGACACCCTCATTGCCTTCGGCAAGAAGGTCGGCAAGGTGATGAACGTAATCCGCGCGGCCCGGCACGGGTGGACAGAGAAAGCCTTCCGGAATATCCCAGTGAGCCACACCGTAAAAATGCGCCAGCAGGGCTTTGTTCAGCATTTTAACCGCCTGCGGGTCGGCAAAGTTAACCGAGGGCTCACCCGCTGGGGTCTGAACAAGATAGTCCTTCAGCGGCGGGCAGCTCAGGCATAACGCGTTCATGTCGTAGCGGCTGCGGTGGCGATTTCGCGGGTGCAATCCCGGCTTTTGGGCAGTCATGGCATTCTCCTTTAAACAGCGGCGTAAGATACCCTTTGCAGGCCCAACGGTAAATCTTTCTCTGCGACGCTCAAAAAACCGCCATAAATCAAACACCTTTATGTCTATGATCCGTCAGCGAATTGTCAATTTATATCGTTCAAAAAATAAGCATATCATCATCAAATATTTGCGCTAAGTCACACTCGTCAGGCTTCTAAACTTAAAGGGAATCACCTGTTGTTTCCTCATGAGGATGTGATTATGAAAAAGTACCTGACCCTTGCTGTTATCGCAGCCGCCCTGGCGACCGCGTCCTTCTCTGCCATGGCCGTCCAGTCGCTGACCCAGAGTACTGACAACAGCCAGCTACGCCCTGCGGGCACCGTTTCGGTAAGCCGTGCCAGTAACCTTGACGACCTACAGGCTAAACTCGCCGAAAAAGCCCGTCAGGAAGGTGCAAAAGGATTCGTGGTGAACTCCGCTGGCGGAGATAACCATATGTACGGCACTGCGACTATCTATAAATAACCTGTCTCTTCCACAAGACTGCATCTGCCCAACGGGTGCAGTTCTCTTCTCCCTTCGCCTTGATTGTTCATTTTTTAACCCCATAGTAAACGTATGGCCTAAACCGATTTCAGGAGGACGCTATGGCTTCCGGCTGGGCAAATGACGACGCTGTTAACGAACAGATCAACAGTACAATTGAAGATGCGGTTGCGCGTGCCCGCGGTGAAATTCCGCGCGGCGAAAGCTTAACGGAATGCGAAGAATGCGGAGAACCCATTCCGGAGGCGCGTCGAAAAGCCATCCCCGGCGTGCGGCTTTGCATTACGTGTCAGCAGCATAAAGATTCGAAAAACTCATCTCACTCAGGATATAATCGCAGAGGTTCGAAAGACAGCCAGTTGCGTTGACTTTACTTTACCCAGGCTAACCGAGCCCGCACGTTCCTTTACGCTCACGGTTTTTAGCCAGACGCGTAGCAAAACGTGCCCTTCGTATTGCTTCTGTAAAGCGCATCCGTAAGAAGTGTAAAGGGGTGCTTTGAATTTATTAATATTCAATAAGTTATTTGTCATTCAATTTTTTTGAGCAACCACGTCAATTCTCTTCGATTTTATCACTCGCAAAAAACCGTGATACTTATCACATCGACGGAACATCGTCCCCTTAACAGAAACACCTGCGAGAGATTAATTATGAAAACCATCAAATATGCTGTAGCTGCTGTTGCCCTGTCCGCTCTGTCTTTCGGCGCTTTCGCCGTAGAGCCTGTCTCTTCTACTCAGGCACAGAACATGAACAAAGTTGGTGTGGTCAGTGCTGATGGCGCCACCACGCTGGACGGCCTGGAAGCCAAACTGGCTGAGAAAGCCGCTGCTGCCGGTGCAAGCGGATACACCATTACCTCCGCTAACGGCAATAACAAGCTGAGCGGTACCGCGGTTATCTACAAATAATCGACTGAATGAATGCTGTACCCTCGCCATACCCTCTGGTGAGCTGCTCCACCCTCATTGACCCTGTTGTTGTTACCCTTGCTTGCCCGTCCGCCACTGGACGGGCTTTTTTTTGTCTAAAACGCCTGCGCCACGCGTTCAAGCCCGGCCTGAACGGATTCCACTTCTCCGGTAGCCAGCAAACAGCAGGCCATCTGCAGCTTGATCGAATGCGGAACAGGAACATTTCCGGCAAGGCACTGCTCAATCCAGTGGGCTGTAGTATGGGGATCTTTTGCCTCAGGCAGTATCACACCGGTATTCTCTTCCCCGCGCTCAAGAATAGCGCGCGTGCCTGCAGAATCAATCAGCATCACCTGCGGGCAGCGCTGCGGGTTCGCATAAACCTCTCCTTCCGTTCCGTGCATCAGCAACGCCCTTGCGCCAATTGCCTCAAAGAACTGCCCCACGCGCGCCACGTATTCCGGGTGCGAGACGCTGGAAAGACGCAGGGCGGCATCTTCACCAAACGGCGTGGCCAGTTTCGCCAGCGTGTGCGCGCTGTTGCGCACGCCCATGCGCCAGCGCATATCGAGCTGCTTTTCCAGCGGCGGGCAGAGCGTGCCGACCGGGATATAAACAGGCTGATGACCATCCAGCTTCGCCTGCGCCTGGCCGGCATGACGCGTTGGCTCGATGCCCAGCATCCCGAAAATGGTCTCCGTCAGCACGCGAGTGGGATCTTCGCTAACGCCGTGCACCACAACCGGGAACCCCATCTTGTGTAACAGGATAGCGAGCAGCGGGGTTAAGTTTGCCTGCTTGCGCGCGCCGTTATAGCTCGGGATCACAATCGGCATCGGTTTCGCCACCGGCGGCGTTAAGCGCAGCGTTTGCGCCTGCATGGCATCATAGAAACCGCGCATCTCCGCTTCACCTTCGCCTTTGATACGCAGCGCAATAAGAATACCGCCCAGCTCCAGCTCCGGTACCTCGCCGTTAAGCATGCGGGTATAAAGCGCACGCGCGGTTTCAAGGTCCAGATCGCGGGCGTGGTTTTTGCCTCTGCCTACCTCTTTGATAATTTTACGATAATCCACGACATTTCTCCTTACAGCAGGTTATCAACAATATAGCCCTGATGATGACTCCGCTGTTAGTTTTTTTGCCCACTCTGCGGTTTTTTATAATCAGTTGTTTTAGTAAGAAAAATTATTTTTCAAGAATTAATTGAATTATTTGGAAGCCGCGCGGGACCTTTCCCGGCCTGAATTTTCTGATTAAATAGCCAGCGGTGAGTAGTTGAGACATAACTTCGAATAATGCGGGATGCAGATGTCGAAAGGAGAAACATACAGGTTTAAATATGAAAAAAGTCACTTTAGGTATATTCATTGCTGCCGCTTTGGGATGCTCTGCATCTTCTTTCGCAGCATCCACCGGTGAAGGGCAAATTAACTTCACAGGTGAAATTATCGATTCCGCCTGTCAGGTGGTTAACGGCTTAAGCAGTCCGCTGAATGTTGCGCTGGGCAAAGTCTCCAAAACAGCGTTTACCGGCGCAGGCTCTACCAGCACCTTAACGAAATTTGATATTCAGTTAAAAAACTGCCCGGAAACGGTCACATCTGCAGCCATCAACTTCGGTGGTACGCCAGATGCGGATAATAACACCACGCTGGCCTTGACCCCGGGTGCGACGACGGCAACTGGCGTGGCGATTCAGCTGGTGGATTCTTCCGAACAGCCCGTCAGTTTATATACGCCTTCGAAGCAGTATCCTTTAGCTGCTGGCACGACGGTAAATAATCTGGAGTTTGGCGCACGTTATATACAGACACAGGCATCGATCACTGCCGGCCAGGCTAACTCAGCGTCTACTTTTACAGTTATTTATAACTGATACGATCAATAAGGAGATATTCGCCTTCACGCGAAGGTTAATATCTCCTCTTTCTTTGAGACAGATTTATGCGACACAGTTATTTATTAAGCGCACTTTTACTGACCGCAGTAACAGCCCATGCAGGTGTGATTATTAATGGCACCCGACTGGTTTATCAGGGAGAGAAAAAAGAGTCTTCGATTGGGATTTCCAATCCGGATGATATTAACTATCTGGTACAGTCCTGGGTGGATACCGGTTTGAAAAAAGGCGGTAAAGCGCCATTTCTGATTACCCCGCCGCTGTTCCGTCTGAACGCTAAAGAAGACAACGTGCTGCGCGTGGTGCGCACCGGCGGAAATATGCCAGAAGATCGCGAGTCGTTGTACTGGTTAAATATTAAAGCCATTCCTTCTTCAAGCCATGAAGAGGGCGTTAATACATTACAAATAGCCATTAATACCCGTATTAAATTGCTGTATCGCCCTGCATCGATTAAAGGTAAACCCGAAGCAGTGGCTGATAAACTGGAATGGCACCGCGAAGGCAATGATCTGGTGGTAAACAACCCCACGCCTTTCTATATGAATTTCCAGAGCGTAACGCTGAACGGCCAAAAAGTGGCAAAAGCTACCTGGGCTGTGCCAGATACCTCTACCCGCTTTGCCCTTCCGGCAAATATGAACGGTAACACCGTAAGCTGGTCGGTCATTAACGATTACGGAAGCATCAGTAAAACCTGGTCTGCACCCGTTCGTTAATACTCTATTCAACGCCTGGATAATCATGTACAGCACAACTAAGCCGCTATTACGTCGACTGCGTGAAATGCTGCCCACTTTTTGTGGGATAGCGGTGACATGCTGCGCGCTGCAGGCCCACGCTGATGATTATTTTAACCCTGCCCTGCTGGATATTGATAATCCAGAGCAGGCAAAGACCGATCTCTCTGTTTATGAAAACGGTCCCGGTCAGGCGCCAGGTAAATATCAGGTCACGATGTTCGTCAATAATAATAAAATCGACACTCGTGACGTCCTTTTTATATTACAAAAAGATGCGCAGGGAGATGATTCCCTGCAGCCATGCCTGAGTCTGGATGAATTAACGCATCTGGGCATCAAAACCAAAGATTATCCAAAGCTGGCGGCAAAAGGGGAATGCGCGGATATCAGCGCCATCCCTTCGGCCTCGGCGACTTTCCGTATCAAAAACCAGCAACTACTGCTGAGTATTCCCCAGTCGGCGCTGGGCCAGGTGCCTCGCGGCTATATCGATCCGAAAGAGTATGACGAAGGGATCACCGCGGGCATCCTGAACTATAGCGTTAACGCCAGCCAAAGCCACGCCCGCCAGCATGGGAAAGCGGACAACAGCAGCCAGTTTATTAACCTGCGCCCCGGTTTTAACACCGGTGCCTGGCGCGTGCGAAATTACAGCACCTGGAACCACAATTCGGATGGCGGTCAGGGCGACGGCAAGCTGACCCCGGTCTATACCTATGCCCAGCGCGATATCGTGGGGCTGAAGAGCGAGCTGACCATGGGACAGAGCAGCACCCAGGCCGACGTTTTCGACAGTGTCTCTTACACTGGCGCACAGCTGGCTACCGAAAGCGACATGCTGCCGGACAGCGAGCGCGGGTATGCCCCGGTGGTACGCGGTACGGCGCACAGTAACGCCCAGGTGGTGGTTCGCCAGAATGGCTACGTTATCTACCAAAACACCGTCGCCCCCGGCGCGTTTGAGATTAACGATCTCTACCCCACCGGCAGCAGCGGCGATCTGAACGTCACGGTAAAAGAGACCGACGGCAGCGAGAGTCACTTCGTGGTGCCGTTTGCCTCCGTGCCGGTGCTGCAGCGGGAAAAACACCTCAAGTACAGCATCGCTGCAGGGCGCTACCGTTCATATGATAAAGAGGTTGAGAAGACCCCTTTCGCCCAGGGCAGCGCCATCTATGGCCTGCCACACGGCGTCACCGTTTACGGCGGTACGCAGCAGAGTTCGCATTACCACTCCGCCGCGCTCGGCGCAGGGAAAAACGTTGGAGACCTCGGCGCGTTCTCCGTAGACGTTACCCGCGCCAAAGCGTTACTGAAAAAGCGCAAAACCAGCAAAGGGCAATCCCTTCGTCTGCGCTACAGCAAAAATTTTATCGCGACCGGCACTCACTTTTCGCTGGCGGGTTATCGCTACAACAGCAAAGGCTTTTACACCCTGCAGGACACCATGGAGTCCTGGACCAGTGCAAACGACTGGTCCGCTCCACAGCAGCGCCGCGCACGGGCGGAGGCCACCGTCGACCAGACGCTGGGCGAAAAGTGGGGTTCGGTGACGCTAAGCCTGGTGAAAGAGAGTTACTGGAGCCAGCGTCAGGATATGACCTCCCTGAGCGTTAACTACAACAATAGCTGGCACGGCGTGAGCTATAGCCTGAGCTACAGCATCAATAAAAACAGCGACGACACGGACGAGGACGGTAAATCCATCAGCTATGACCGACAAATCGGCCTTAACGTGTCGGTTCCGCTCGACCGCTGGCTGCCTAACACCTGGGCAAACTACAGCCTGAACAACGGTAAAGACGGCACCACCCACAACCTGGGCCTGAATGGTACCGCGCTGGAGGGAGACAAGCTGAGCTGGAACGTTCAGCAGGGACTGGACAGCGCCAATAACAACACCTCCACCAGTATGAATGCGGATTACAAAGGCACCTACGGTGAAGTGCGCGGCGGCGTAAGCCAGGACAGCCATCAGCACACCGTGAACGCCGGGATCCAGGGCGGCATCGTCGCCCACTCTGACGGCGTCACCTTCGGTCAGACCCTGGGAGAAACCGTGGTGCTGATTAAAGCGCCGGGAACGCACGGCACGCACGTTGCCAACCAGACGGGCGTGGAAACGGACTATCGCGGCTATACGCTGGTGCCGTTTGTCACTCCGTGGCGTCACAACCCAATTTCGCTGGATACCGAGACGCTGCCAGACGATGCCGACGTGACACACGCCTCGCAGACGGTAACACCAACGCGCGGCGCGATAGTTCGCGCCAGCTTCGATACTCGCGTGGGCAACCGCGTCTTAATGACGCTGGCCTGGAAAGACAAACCGCTGCCCTTTGGCGCAACGGTCACCACGGAAGACAAGAGCAGCGAATTTATCGTCGGTAACGACGGCCTGGTGTATCTCACCGGACTGCCGCAGCAAGGACGCCTTTTCGTTTCGTGGGGCAAGGAGGCGAGCGAGCATTGCGTCGCCGATTACGCCCTGACGCAAGAGAAGGATGACACCAACATTATTAACGCTGCCGCGCAGTGTCACTGATTAACACCGGACCGATCAGAATGCAGATAGCAAAATCGTTTTTCTTACTTTTAGTTCTGGCGACGGCAGCACTCTTCATGCCGCACGCAAAGGCCAACTGTGTCTCACCAAATTTACCAGCGCTGCTGTCGTTAGCGTCTATTTCAGTGCCTACCAGCCTTCCCGTGGGAGAAACCATCCCGGGAACGGAACGTTCGGCTCACATTGCGGGGGGCTGCTATACAGCCGAAGACGCAGGCCGTCAGATCATTGCCTGTTACCACGGCCTAGGTAGAGAGACTCCCAATATCCCTGGTGTTTATGAGTCGGGTGTTGCCGGGATCGGCGTGTCGCTCCGAAACAGTAAAGGGGAGCGTGTGATGGGAGCAGCAGACCAAATCTGCACAACTAAGTCTTCCGTGGGTCAGGTGTCTGATTCGAGCGGTAGCGATGGTTCATTTGCGTTTAGCTTCGACGTCTCGCTGGAACTGGTGAAAACCAGCGAGGTGGTAACCGCCGGTACACTCACATCCAGTAATACACAATTTGGCTTTGGTGTTGAGCAAGTAGAAAGCTTGAGTTATCCAAACACCCTCTCCTACTCAGGTAACGTGGTGGTTAAAGCAGTCACCTGCACCGTATCACCCAAATCTCTGACCGTCACGCTGGGGGATTTTCCGGTGAGCCGTTTTACCGGTCCGGGAACCCTGGTCTCCCAGTCGGTATTCAATATCGACATGCTCTGCGATCAGGATGTACAGCCGGAAATGATGATCACCAGCGCCAATGGCTATGAAACGAATTTTCCTGGCGTGATCAAATTAACGCCGGAAAACGGCGTGGCGACCGGCGTGGGGGTGAGAATGCTCTTTAACGGTCAGATACCTGTTTTCGGGCAATACATGGATACCTTTACCGCCTATGCCAATATCCGCTCGCAATATCCCTTCAGCGTCTCTTACGAACAAACCAGCTCGGAGGTAACGCCCGGAACGGCGAATGCCGTCGCAACCATTACGGTGGCCTACAAATGAAAACCTTATTAGCCCTTTTACTCCTTGGAGTCGCCAGCCAGAGCTTGGCGGAAGAGATTCAGCTCGATATTCGCGGAAACATTTATGCCAACGCCTGCCAGGTAGACAGCGCCAGCCAGAACCTGACGGTCAATCTGGGCAAAGCGAATGCCGGCGATTTTAAGGATGTGGGCGATACCGGACAATGGCATTCATTCGACTTAACCCTGTCGAAATGCCCAACCACTTCCGTGCTGGCCACGGCCACCTTTCACGGTCAGCCAGACAGCATTCATCCGACTAAATTCGCCAGCACCGGAACAGCGAAAGGACTGGCGCTGGAGCTTGCCGACCCGCAGGATCAGATCTCGCTTGCCCCGGACGCCAGCTTCAGCGTGTTGATCAACCAGGACAATCACACGGCGGATTTCCCGCTGGCCGCCCGCTATTACGCCACCTCATTGCCGGTCACGGCAGGAACGTTCAGCAGCGTGGTGCAGGTGACCTTCATTTACCAGTAGGACCGCGCCCCTTAGCACGGAGGCTTTTCTTGCGCCCGGAAGTCAGTTTGACCGGCGGTTTTTTTACCTCGGGCACTTCCGGCTGTTCGATCGGGAAGATCGGCAGCGCGTTCAGGAGCCGTTGGCCGTAATTTTTGGTGAGCAGACGTTTGTCATAAATCACCACCTCGCCCCAGCAGCCGTGGCTACGAATCAAGCGCCCGACCTGCTGAATCAGGTTAAACGACGCCGCAGGCAAACTCTGTACCTCAAACGGATAGCGGTTGAGGCTTTTCAACCATTCCCCCTCGGTGATCACTACCGGGCTGTCGATGGGTGGGAAGGCGATTTTATGGATATGCACCTGCGTCAGGTAATCGCCTTTCAAATCCAGACCTTCAGCAAACGACTGCAACCCCACCAGCACGCTGCGCTCGCCGTTATCAATGCGCTTACGGTGGGTTTCCACCAGCCGGTAGCGCGGCTGATCCCCCTGCACCAGCAGGAGTAAACGCAGATCGGTGACGTGTTCGAGGAAGCGCTGCATCGCCCGCCCGCTGGCAAACAGCACCAGCATACCGGGGTACTTTTTACTCTCGACCTGCTCGCGGAAGTAGGCCGCCATTTCCGCGATGTGCTGCTCTTCGTTGTCGATGAGCGGCTCGAATTTCATGCGCGGAATGACCAGCTTGCCCTGCTCGCAGTGGTTAAACGGCGAGTCCAGCGCCACGAAACGGTCGCCCGCTTTCTCTTTTAGCCCGCTCATCTCCTGCAGCCTTGAGAAGCTGTTCAGGGAACGCAGCGTGGCAGAGGTGACAACCACGTGCGGCACGCTGCGCCAGATCAGCTTTTCCAGCTGATCGGCCACGCGGATGCCCACGCAGTGGAAAAAGAGGTGCACCTGCCCGTCCCGCACTTCGCGGGTGGCCCATTTGGTGACCGGCGCGCCGGACGCCTGCGCCATCGAGGCCAGCCGCCAGAGCTTGCTCTGCGCTTCGAACATCCCCAGCGCGCGGTTCATCTGCAGCAGAACGCGGTGCAGACGCACCACGTCATGCGAGCCGGTTTTCTCGCTGAGATCGTTTAAGAACATCTCCGCCAGCCCGCGCAGCTTTTCCAGATGTTTCGCCAGCTGCTGGCAGATCTCCATCACCTCTTCCGGTAGCTCACCCATCGCAAAGCGGTGTTCGGCTTCCTGGGTTGCCGGAAGATAAAGATTCAGGATGTTGTTCAGGGATGAAATGAGGCTATAGACCTCTTCACAGTGGTCGCTCAGCCGCTCCGGCACCGCCAGCGGCGGCGTGGTTTTCGGGCGGAACTGCTCCATGCAGGTCGCTACCAGCTTGCAGAAGAGATCCAGCTGCAGGCGGAACCACGGAGCGGTGATTTCGGCGCTCATCTCCAGCGCATCCCGCGCCACGTCCGGCAGATGGTGGCCTTCGTCGAGCACCAGCAGCAGGTTTTTGGGCTCCGGCAGCACCGCTTCGCTCTCCAGCGCCGCCATCACCAGCGCGTGGTTTGCGACCACAACCTCCGCCTCCTGAATCTCGCGCCGGGCGACAAAGAACGGGCACTCGCGGTAGTAGTGACAGTTGCGGTTCAGGCAGCTGGCTTTGTCGGTGCTGAGCCTGCGCCACAGGTCGTCGCTGATGGCCTGGCTGGTGTGATCCCGCAGGCCGTCCCACTTATAGCCGTCGAGCTCGACTTTGAGTTTTGCACACTGCTCCTGCTCGGCCTTATTGTTTGGCGTTAGCTCGTCATCCAGAAACGCGAGCAGATCCTGCTGATTCGGCTCGCTGCTGGCCAGCGCCGCCAGGTTACGCGGGCACACGTAACGCCCGCGCCCAAAGGCTGCCGTAAACCGCAGGTCGGGGATGATTTTGCGCAGCAGGGGTAAATCTTTGCTGAAGATCTGATCCTGCAGCGCCACGTTGGCGGTGCTGACCACCAGCGTTTTGTCCTCTTCCCGCGCAATCGCGATGCCGGGAATAAGATACGACAAGGTTTTCCCGACGCCGGTTGGGGCTTCAATCGCCAGATGTCGCCCGTCGTCCCCGGCGAGCGTTTTTGCCACGTCAGCAATCATCTGCCGCTGCGGCGCTCGGGGGATAAAGTCGGGGATCTGCTGCTGTAGCGCCTTATACCATGCGCCAATTTGCGCCTTGAGCGCAGCGGTTAAAGCCATCGGAAAACCTGAAATACTGTATAAACAGCCACTATTGTGGCACTTTCTCTTCGCTGCCGCAAAAAGAAAAGCCCGGCTTTACGACCGGGCTTCCAGATTACTGCGGGTTAGCAGGCTTGCGCGGGCGGCGTCGACGCTGCCCTTCACCTGCCGGTTTCCCTTCGCCGCTGCGCCACGGGTTTTCACCCGCCGGTTTGCTGTCGTTGTTACGACGCGGCGGTTTGCCGGATGATTTCGGCGCACCGCCTTCGGCACGACGCGGCTGCTGACCGCGACCGCCCTGACCACGTCCACCGCCGCCCTGACGACCGTTCTGAATCGGCTCGGCTTTGATCGACGGATCCACTTCGTAACCCGGGGTTTCGATGCGCGGGATCTCTTTCTTCAGGAGGCGCTCGATGTCGCGCAGCAGCTTGTGCTCGTCCACGCAGACCAGAGAGAGCGCTTCACCGGTTGCCGCCGCGCGGCCGGTACGGCCGATACGGTGAACGTAATCTTCCGGCACGTTTGGCAGCTCGTAGTTCACCACGTGCGGCAGCTCTTCAATGTCAAGGCCACGGGCGGCGATGTCGGTCGCCACCAGCACGCGGATGTCGCCGGATTTGAACTCAGCCAGCGCACGGGTACGCGCGCCCTGGCTCTTGTTGCCGTGGATCGCCGCACTGCGAATGCCGTCTTTGTTCAGCTGTTCCGCCAGGTGGTTGGCGCCGTGCTTGGTGCGGGTAAAGACCAGCACCTGCTGCCAGTTGCCCTGGCCGATCATCTGGGAGAGCAGTTCCCGCTTGCGCTTTTTATCCACAAAGTGAACGTGCTGCGTCACCTGCTCGGAGGCGGTGTTGCGGCGCGCCACTTCCACTTCCAGCGGGTTATGCAGCAGCTTTTCCGCCAGCGCCTTGATCTCGTCGGAGAAGGTCGCGGAGAAGAGCAGGTTCTGACGACGCGCGGGGAGCTTGGCCAGCACGCGACGAATATCGTGGATAAAGCCCATGTCGAGCATGCGGTCGGCTTCGTCCAGCACCAGAATTTCAACCTGGTCCAGCTTCACCGCATTCTGGTGCTCCAGATCCAGCAGGCGACCTGGAGTCGCAACCAGAACGTCGACGCCGCTGCGCAGCTTCATCATCTGCGGGTTGATGCTTACCCCGCCGAAAACCACCAGCGAACGAATGTTGAGATAGCGGCTATAGTCACGCACGTTCTCACCAATCTGCGCCGCCAGCTCGCGGGTTGGGGTCAGGATCAGGGCACGAACCGGACGACGGCCTTTGGCGTGCGGCTGGTTTTTTACCAGCAGTTCCAGCAGCGGCAGGGTAAAACCAGCGGTTTTGCCGGTACCGGTCTGGGCGCTCGCCATCAGGTCACGGCCCTGCAGAACGGCGGGGATCGCCTGCTGCTGGATTGGGGTTGGCTCAACGTAGCCCTGCTCTGCGATCGCGCGCAGAATTTCCGGGTTCAGGCCAAGGGAATCAAAAGACATAAAAACTCCGAACCGCCCCGACCATCACAGGTGTAGTTTTCAGGGAGATATAACGAATAGGGGAGGACAAAAACCACAATGTCGCGAAGGAGCGGAGTGTAGCAGCTTTTGTGACGTGGCGCATAAAATATCCCTCAGCGTTCCCTCGACGTTAGCGTGAATCAGGCATAATCTTAATCAATCGATTGATTAATTCTTAATGCCGCCATGAATACAATACCCACAACAACCAAAGGTGAACAGGCTAAAAATCAGCTTATCGCCGCCGCGCTGGCGCAGTTTGGTGAGTACGGGCTGCATGCCACCACCCGCGATATTGCCGCGCTGGCCGGGCAGAACATTGCGGCGATTACCTACTATTTTGGCTCAAAAGAGGATTTATACCTCGCCTGCGCCGAGTGGATCGCCGATTTTATCGGCACGCAGTTTCACCCGCACGTTGAGGAAGCCACCGCGCTGCTCGGCCAGCCGTCGCCCGATCGCGCCGCCGTTCGCCAGCTTATTCTCAATGCCTGCCACGATATGATCCGCCTGCTCACGCACGACGATACGCTCAACCTGAGCAAGTTTATCTCCCGGGAGCAGCTCTCCCCGACCGTCGCCTACCAGCGGGTACACGATCGGGTGATTGAGCCAATGCACTCGCACCTGACCCGGCTGATCGCCGCCTATACCGGGCGGGACGCCAGTGATACCGAGACAATTTTGCATACCCACGCCCTGCTGGGGGAAATTCTTGCCTTCCGTCTGGGCAGGGAAACCATCCTGTTACGCACCGGCTGGACACAATTTGATGAGGATAAAGCCGCGCAGATTAGCAAGGTGATCGCCTGTCACGTCGATCTGATCCTGCAAGGCTTAACGCAAAGGAGCCTGAAGTCATGAAAAAACCTGTCGCCATCATTCTGGTGGTTATTGTTTTGCTTGCCGCCGGAGTCGGTGGATGGCTGTGGTATCAGAGCCATCAGGATAAAGGCCTGACGCTGTACGGCAACGTGGATATTCGCACGGTGAACATGAGCTTCCGCGTGGGCGGACGTCTCGCCTCGCTGAGCGTTGACGAAGGCGATGCCATTAAAAGCGGGCAGACGCTGGGGATGCTGGATAAAGCGCCCTATGAGAATGCGCTGCTGCAGGCCAAAGCGGGGGTGTCCGTCGCCCAGGCGCAGTATGACCTGATGCTGGCAGGCTATCGCGACGAAGAGATCGCCCAGGCCGCCGCTGCCGTTAAGCAGGCGCAAGCCGCCTATGACTACGCGCAGAACTTCTACGCGCGCCAGCAGGGGTTGTGGAAAAGCCGCACCATTTCCGCTAACGATCTGGAAAATGCGCGCTCGTCCCGCGACCAGGCGCAGGCAACGCTGAAGTCCGCGCAGGATAAGTTAAGCCAGTACCACACCGGTAACCGCCCGCAGGATATCGCCCAGGCGAAAGCCAGCCTTGAACAGGCGCAGGCGCAGCTGGCTCAGGCAGAGCTGGATCTGCACGACACTACCTTAATCGCGCCGTCTGACGGCATGCTGATGACCCGCGCCGTGGAGCCGGGCAGCATGCTCAGCGCGGGCAGCACCGTCTTAACGCTCTCCCTGACCCGCCCGGTCTGGGTACGCGCCTACGTTGATGAGCCGAATCTCGGCCAGATGCAGCCGGGCCGCGAACTGCTGCTTTATACCGACGGTCGCCCGGACAAGCCGTATCACGGCAAAGTGGGCTTTGTCTCCCCTACCGCCGAATTCACGCCGAAAACCGTTGAAACACCGGACCTGCGTACCGACCTCGTGTATCGCCTGCGCATCATCGTGACCGATGCGGACGACGCGCTGCGTCAGGGCATGCCCGTCACCGCAAAAGTAGACAACGGGGAACGACATGAATGACGCGGTTATTCAGCTCAACAATCTGGTTAAACGCTTCGCGGGAATGGACAAACCGGCCGTCGCGCCGCTGAACTGCACCATCCGGAAAGGCTATGTGACCGGGCTGGTCGGTCCGGACGGCGCGGGGAAAACCACGCTGATGCGGATGCTGGCGGGGTTGCTCAAGCCGGATGAAGGAAGCGCCAGCGTGCTCGGTCTTGACCCGATCGAGGATGACGGAGCCCTTCACGCCATGCTCGGCTATATGCCGCAGAAGTTTGGCCTGTATGAAGACCTGACGGTGATGGAAAACCTGAACCTGTACGCCGACCTGCGCAGCGTCACCGGCGAAACGCGGCAGAAAACCTTCGCGCGCCTGCTGGAGTTTACCTCCCTCGGCCCGTTCACCGACCGGCTGGCGGGCAAGCTCTCCGGCGGGATGAAGCAGAAGCTGGGGCTGGCCTGCACGCTGGTCGGCGAGCCGAAAGTGCTGCTGCTGGATGAGCCCGGCGTCGGCGTAGACCCGATTTCGCGCCGCGAACTGTGGCAGATGGTGCACGAGCTGGCGGGCGACGGGATGCTGATCCTCTGGAGCACCTCCTACCTCGACGAAGCGGAACAGTGCCGGGACGTGCTGCTGATGAACGAAGGCGAACTGCTTTATCAGGGCGAGCCGACGACGCTGACGCAGAGCATGGCCGGGCGCAGCTTCCTGCTGCACAGCCCGCAGGAGTCTAACCGCAGGCTGCTGCAGCGGGTGCTCAGGCTGCCGCAGGTCAGCGACGGGATGATCCAGGGCCGCTCGGTACGGGTGATCCTCAAAAAAGAGGCCACCGTCGACGATATTCGCCAGGCGCCCGGCATGCCTGAGATCGAGATGGAAGAGACCGCGCCGCGCTTTGAGGACGCGTTTATCGACCTGCTGGGCGGCGCGGGTACCTCAGAGTCGCCGCTTGCCGCCATTTTGCATACGGTGGAAGGCACGCCGGGCGAAACGGTGATTGAAGCCAAATCCCTCACCAAAAAGTTCGGGGATTTCGCCGCCACCGACAACGTCAACTTTGCGGTGAAGCGGGGGGAAATTTTTGGCCTGCTCGGACCGAACGGCGCGGGAAAATCGACCACCTTTAAGATGATGTGCGGCCTGCTGGTGCCGACGTCCGGCAAGGCGCTGGTGCTGGATATGGACCTTAAGGTCAGCTCCGGCAAGGCGCGCCAGCATCTCGGCTATATGGCGCAGAAGTTTTCCCTGTACGGCAACCTGACGGTCGAGCAGAATCTGCGCTTTTTCTCCGGCGTGTACGGCCTGCGCGGGCGGGCACAGAACGAGAAAATCCGCCGCATGAGCGACGCCTTCGCCTTAACCAACATTGCCTCCCACGCCACCGACGAGCTGCCGCTCGGCTTTAAGCAGCGGCTGGCGCTGGCCTGCTCGCTGATGCACGAGCCGGATATTCTGTTTCTTGATGAACCCACTTCTGGCGTTGATCCCATTACCCGCCGTGAGTTCTGGCTGCACATCAACAGCATGGTGGAAAAAGGCGTGACCGTGATGGTGACCACCCACTTCATGGACGAGGCGGAGTACTGTGACCGCATCGGGCTGGTGTATCGCGGCAAGCTGATTGCCCACGGTACCCCGGACGACCTGAAAAACCAGGCCGCCGACGATGAGGTTCCGGATCCGACCATGGAGCAGGCGTTTATCACCCTCATCCACGACTGGGATAAGGAGAATGCCCATGCGCAGTAATGCCATTTCCTGGCGCAGGGTGCGCGCGCTGTGCATTAAAGAGACGCGGCAGATCGTGCGTGACCCCAGCAGCTGGCTGATTGCAGTGGTGATCCCCCTGCTGCTGCTGTTTATCTTTGGCTACGGCATTAACCTGGACTCCAGCAAGCTGCGGGTCGGGATTTTGCTGGAGCAGCAGAGTGAGGATGCGCTGGACTTTACTCACGCCATGACCGGATCGCCCTACATTGACGCCACTATCAGCGATAACAGGCAGGAGTTGATCCAGAAAATGCAGGCCGGGAAAATTCGCGGCCTGATCGTCATTCCGGTGGATTTCGCCGCCAATATGGCGCGGGCGGATACCGACGCGCCGATCCAGGTGATTACCGACGGCAGCGAGCCAAACACCGCCAACTTTGTACAGGGCTACGCGGAGGGGATCTGGCAGCTGTGGCAGATGCAGCGCGCGGAGGACCGGGGTGAAGAATTTAAACCGCTGATCGACGTGCAGACGCGCTACTGGTTTAACCCCGCCGCCATCAGCCAGCACTTTATTATTCCGGGCGCGGTGACGATTATCATGACGGTGATTGGCGCGATCCTGACCTCGCTGGTGATTGCCCGCGAGTGGGAGCGCGGGACCATGGAGGCGCTGCTCTCTACCGAAGTGACGCGCGTCGAGCTGCTGCTGTGCAAGCTCATCCCCTACTATTTCCTCGGCATGCTGGCGATGCTGCTCTGTATGCTTGTCTCAGTCTTTATCCTCGGCGTGCCGTATCGCGGCTCGCTGGTGGTGCTGTTTTTTATCACCAGCCTGTTTTTACTCAGCACGCTGGGCATGGGGCTGCTCATCTCCACCATCACCCGCAACCAGTTCAACGCCGCGCAGGTGGCCCTCAACGCCGCCTTTTTACCGTCGATTATGCTGTCCGGGTTTATCTTCCAGATAGACAGTATGCCTGCGGTGATCCGCACCGTGACCTATGTTATTCCGGCGCGCTACTTTGTGAGCACGCTGCAAAGCCTGTTCCTGGCGGGGAATATTCCGGTGGTGCTGATCGTCAACACGCTGTTTTTAATGGCGTCAGCG
Organism: Enterobacter sp. DNB-S2; assembly: GCF_019443845.1. Classification (NCBI taxonomy): domain Bacteria; kingdom Pseudomonadati; phylum Pseudomonadota; class Gammaproteobacteria; order Enterobacterales; family Enterobacteriaceae; genus Enterobacter; species Enterobacter sp. DNB-S2. The sequence goes on along the minus strand of NZ_CP050520.1, from coordinate 2,065,228 downwards.
GCGATGTTTATTGGGTTGACGTGGATGAAAACCAAACGGCGACTGGATTAAGGAGCGAACATGTTTCACCGATTATGGACGTTGATACGCAAAGAGCTGCAATCCCTGCTGCGCGAGCCGCAAACCCGCGCCATTCTGGTCTTGCCGGTGCTGATCCAGGTTTTACTGTTCCCGTTTGCCGCCACCCTTGAGGTGACCAACGCCACCATTGCCATTTACAACGAAGATAACGGCAAACATTCCGTCGAGCTGACGCAGCGTTTTGCCCGTGCAAAAGCCTTTACCCACATCCTGCTGCTGAAAAGCCCGCAGGAGATCCAGCCCATCATCGACACGCAAAAAGCGCTGCTGCTGGTGCGGTTCCCGGCGGATTTTTCCCGCAATCTGGATACCTTCCAGACCGCGCCGATGCAGCTGATCCTCGACGGGCGTAACTCCAACAGCGCCCAGATAGCGGCCAACTACCTGCAGCAGGTGGTGAAGGATTACCAGCAGGAGCTGATGGACGGCAAACCGAAGCCCAACAACAGCGAGCTGGTGGTGCGTAACTGGTACAACCCGAACCTGGACTACAAGTGGTTCGTGGTGCCGTCACTAATCGCCATGATAACCACTATCGGGGTGATGATCGTGACTTCCCTTTCCGTCGCCCGCGAGCGCGAACAGGGCACGCTGGACCAGCTGCTGGTCTCCCCGCTCGCCACCTGGCAAATTTTCGTCGGCAAAGCGGTCCCGGCGCTGATCGTCGCGACGTTTCAGGCCACCATCGTGCTGGGGGTGGGAATTTGGGCCTATCAGATCCCGTTCGCCGGTTCGCTGGCGCTGTTTTACTTCACGATGGTCATTTACGGGCTGTCGCTGGTGGGATTTGGACTGCTGATCTCGGCGCTCTGCTCGACGCAGCAGCAGGCGTTTATCGGGGTGTTCGTCTTTATGATGCCCGCGATTTTGCTCTCGGGGTATGTTTCACCCGTCGAGAACATGCCGGTGTGGCTTCAGGATCTGACGTGGGTAAACCCGATTCGGCACTTTACGGACATCACCAAGCAAATCTATCTGAAGGATGCGAGTCTGGATATTGTCTGGGGAAGTTTGTGGCCGCTACTGGTCATAGCGGCCACGACGGGCTCAGTGGCGTACGCGATGTTTAGACGCAACATTGCGTAGCTTTTTCTCTTTGGTCAGCAGCGAGACCACCGCAGGCCCTGCGAGGATAGCCAGACCGGCCAGGGCCAGCAGCAGGTTGTTTTGCAGCACGCGCGACAGCAGCCAAAGCACAATCATCGCCGCGCCAAAATACCAGGTGGTGGTGAGCTCTTCGAGCACATCACCCACCTCGCGCCAGCGCGCTTCATGGTGGCGCTGTAAGAACAGCATCGACAGCACGGTGACGCCATAAAGGACGCATAGCCCCAGGCCAACACGCACCAGCGTGCCGCTCATCCAGCCCATCACCAGTACGGCCACGACCAGTAAATGCAACATTATCTGCCAGCAACTCAGGCCAGTTGCGACACGAACACGTTGTTGCCACTTCATGGCTTCTCTCCTGAAGGATTTTTCTCTGCTTAATCAGACTACCGCACTTTACGGAAAATTCCGTAACGCCGCATCTTTTTGTGACGACGACTACACTTTATTTTCATTGGGATAGTCACTCAGGAAGGAGCTTATGACTCAAAAAATGCAGCATTTCTCGCTTAAGGTGCTGACGATAAACATTCATAAGGGCTTCACAGCATTTAACCGCCGCTTCATTTTACCGGAGCTGCGCGACGCGGTACGCACCGTCAGCGCGGATATTGTCTGCCTGCAGGAGGTGATGGGCGCACACGAAGTGCACCCGCTCCACTTTGAGAACTGGCCAGATACGCCGCACTATGAATTTCTGGCCGACACCATGTGGAGTGACTACGCCTACGGCCGCAACGCCGTCTATCCGGAAGGGCATCACGGAAACGCGGTGCTGTCCCGCTACCCCATTGAACATTACGAAAACCGCGACGTTTCCGTCGGGGAAAGCGAAAAACGCGGCCTGCTTTACTGCCGCATTACGCCGCCAGACCTCGAGCGACCTGTCCATGTCGGCTGTGTTCACCTGGGCCTTCGCGAAGCCCATCGTCAGGCGCAGCTGAAAATGCTGGCCGAATGGGCCAACGCGCTTCCCGAAGGTGAACCGGTGGTGGTAGCGGGCGATTTCAACGACTGGAGACAGAGGGCAAACCATCCGTTGAAAGTAGATGCCGGGCTGGAAGAGATTTTTACTCGCGCCAACGGCAGGCCTGCGCGCACCTTCCCGGTCCGTTTCCCGCTGCTTCGGCTTGACCGCATCTACGTGAAAAATGCCCACGCCAGCAGCCCGACCGCCCTGGCGCTCCTTAACTGGCGACATCTTTCCGACCATGCCCCGCTCAGCGCGGAGATCCACCTATGAAATGTTCCTGGCAGGAAGGCAACCGAATCACGCTGCTGGTCAACGGGGACGAGTATTATCCGGCCGTGTTTAAAGCGATTGACCATGCACAGCAGAAGGTGATCCTCGAAACCTTTATCTGGTTCGAAGACGACGTCGGCAAGCAGCTGCATGGCGTGCTGCTGCGCGCCGCCCGGCGCGGCGTCAAAATTGAAGTGCTGCTTGATGGCTATGGCTCGCCGGATCTCAGCGATACGTTTGTGAATGAGTTGACCGCTGCGGGCGTGGTGTTCCGCTACTACGATCCCGGCCCTCGCCTGTTCGGCATGCGCACCAATCTTTTCCGCCGGATGCATCGCAAAATAGTGGTGGTGGACGAGACGGTGGCGTTTGTCGGCGGCATTAACTACTCCGCTGAGCATATGTCCGACTACGGCCCGGAGGCGAAGCAGGACTACGCTATTCGCATTGAAGGCCCGGTGGTGCAGGACATCTTACTGTTTGAGCTGGAGAACCTGCCGGGTAAAGAGGCCGTTCGCCGCTGGTGGAGACGCCGCCATCGCCCGGAAGAGAACCGGAAGCCCGGCGAAGCGCAGGCCCTTTTCGTCTGGCGGGATAACGGCGAGCACCGGGACGACATTGAACGTCATTATCTCAAGATGCTCGCCAACGCGAAGCGCGAAGTGATTATTGCTAACGCCTACTTTTTCCCCGGCTATCGTCTGCTGCACGCCATGCGCAATGCGGCCCGGCGCGGGGTACGCGTGAAGCTGATTGTGCAGGGCGAGCCGGATATGCCGATTGTCAAAGTGGGCGCACGCCTGCTGTATAACTATCTGGTGAAGGGCGGCGTACAGATCTACGAATATCGCCGCCGACCGCTGCACGGCAAAGTGGCGCTGATGGACGATCACTGGGCCACCGTGGGTTCCAGTAATCTCGATCCGCTGAGCTTATCGCTCAATCTCGAGGCTAACCTGATCATTCACGATCGCCAGTTTAACCAGACCCTGCGGGATAACCTGCAGGCGCTGATCGTTAACGACTGCGTGCGCGTGGACGAATCCATGGTTCCCAAACGCACCTGGTGGAATCTGGGCATCAGCGTGGTGGTGTTCCACTTTCTGCGTCATTTCCCGGCCATGGTCGGCTGGCTGCCGGCGCATACGCCTAAGCTTGCGCAGGTGGACCCGCCGGTACAGCCCGAAATGGAAACCCAGGACCGTATTGAAGCGGAAGACGGAGGCAAACCCTGATGTCGAAATCGCATCCGCGCTGGCGGCTGGCAAAAAAGATCCTGACCTGGCTGTTTTTTATTGCGGTCGCGGTTCTGCTGGTGGTCTACGCGCAGAAAGTTGACTGGGAAGAGGTGTGGAAAGTCATCCGCAACTATAACCGGATGGTGCTGCTGGGCGCTGTGGGGCTGGTTATTGTCAGCTACCTGATGTACGGCTGTTATGACCTGCTGGGCCGTGCTTACTGCGGCCACAAGCTGGCCAAACGTCAGGTTATGCTGGTGTCGTTTATCTGCTACGCCTTCAACCTGACGCTGAGCACCTGGGTCGGCGGCATTGGCATGCGCTATCGCCTCTACTCGCGGCTCGGACTGCCGGGCGGGACCATCACGCGCATTTTCTCGTTAAGCATCACCACCAACTGGCTGGGCTATATTTTGCTCGGCGGGGTGATCTTCACCATCGGCGTGGTGCAGCTGCCCGCGCACTGGTATATCGATGAGGCCACGCTGCGCATTCTGGGCATTGTGCTGTTGCTGATTATCGCCGTTTATCTGTGGGCCTGCGCCTTTGCCAGACGCCGCCATATGACCATTAAAGGGCAAAAGCTGGTGCTGCCCTCGTGGAAGTTTGCGGTGCTGCAGATGGCCGTCTCCAGCGCCAACTGGATGGCGATGGGGGCCATTATCTGGCTGCTGATTGGCGAGGACGTCAATTACTTCTTCGTGCTGGGCGTGCTGCTGGTGAGCAGTATTGCGGGCGTGATTGTGCATATTCCGGCGGGGATCGGCGTGCTGGAGGCGGTGTTTATCGCGTTGCTGGCCGGGGAGCATGTCTCTCAGGGAACGATTATCGCCGCACTGCTGGCGTACCGCATGCTGTATTACTTCCTGCCGTTGGCCCTGGCAACGGTGTGTTATCTGGTGCTGGAGAGTCGGGCGAAAAAGCTGAGAGCGAAGAACGAGAAGGCGTTAGCGAAATAAAAGCAAAACGGCAACCTTGTTGCCGTTTTTAGTGTTTGTTCCCTCTCCCACGGGAGAGGGTCAGGGTGAGGGCACCAGACCGCATCCCGGCAAAACAACCTTAGCGACGGTTGCCGAAAATCCGCAGCAGCATCAGGAACAGGTTGATGAAGTCCAGATACAGCGTCAGCGCGCCCAGAATCGCGTATTTGCGCAGGTTCGAACTGTCGCGTACGTCGATCTGCTCGCCGATGTTTTTCAGCTTCTGGGTGTCATACGCCGTCAACCCAACGAAGATCACCACCCCGATGTAGGTCACGGCCCACATCAGCGCGTCGCTCTTCAGCCACAGGTTTACCAGCGACGCCAGCACAATCCCGATCAGCCCCATAAACAGCATGCTGCCGAAACCGCTCAGATCGCGCTTCGTGGTGTAACCGTACAGGCTCATCGCACCGAACATCCCGCCGGTGACCACGAAGGTGCTGGCGATGGAGGAGTAGGTGTAAACGATGAAGATACTGGAAAGCGTCAGCCCGGTTAGCGCCGAATAGAGCATAAACAGCGTAGTCGCCATTCCGGCACTCAGCTTTTGCACCAGACCAGAAAGCACAAACACCAGCGCCAGCTGCGCGATAATCAGCCCAAAGAAGGTGATTTTGCTGGAGAAGATAAACATCATCAGTTCAGGCGTGTTCGCCGCATACCACGCGATAAACGCGGTAAGCAGCAGGCCAACCGTCATCCAGCCGTACACCTGAGCCATATACGTCTGCAGGCCGCTACGGGTCTGCTGTACTATTGAATCGGAACGCGGAAATCGGTCCATGATTCACTCCTGATTAAGATTAAGTAGACACACACGTTAAGATTAACACATCCACGTAAACCGACTACCAACGGCTGGCGGCTTGTTTATCGCTGTCGCGCGATTCTACCCAGCGGTCACCTTCCGGCGTGGCTTCGCGCTTCCAGAACGGCGCTTTGGTTTTGAGGTAATCCATAATGAACTCCCCTGCCGCAAACGCGCTGCTGCGGTGCGCGCTGGTCACCCCGACGAAGACAATCTCCTCGCCAGGCCACATCTCGCCGATGCGGTGAATAACCGTGACGCGGCCAAGCGGCCAGCGGCTTCTCGCCTCGTCGACAATCTCCGCCAGCGATTTCTCGGTCATCCCCGGATAGTGCTCCAGCGTCAGCGCCTTCACGCTGTCACCGAGGTTGTGGTTGCGCACCTTGCCGGTGAAAGTGACGACCGCGCCGTCCTCATCGCGTTCCGCCAGCCAGCTGTATTCGGTCCCCACGTTAAAACGTTCGGGACTCACCAGAATTCGGGTTTCAGCCATCTTAGCCCCCCGTAACCGGAGGGAAGAAGGCCACTTCATCGCCCTCCTTCAGCGGATGGGTGAATTCCACCAGCGTCTGGTTAACGGCGGCCAGCAGCTTGCCTTCGTCGAGCGCCAGCGCCCAGCGGTCGCTTTGTGCCGCCAGATGCGCTCGCAGGGTAGCGACGTTTTCGAAGGACGCATCCAGCGTCAGGCTGTCGGTATTCACCAGCTCGCGCACCTGCGCAAAAAAGAGCACCTTAATCATGGCTGTCCACCTTAAAATCACCGGATTTGCCGCCGCTTTTTGCCAGCAGGCGAACCGGGCCAATCACCATATCTTTCTGCACCGCTTTGCACATGTCGTAGATGGTCAGCGCGGCGACTGAGGCCGCCGTCAGCGCCTCCATCTCCACGCCGGTTTTGCCGGTTAAGCGGCAGAGTGACTCAATGCGCACGCGATTATGCTCCGGCTGTGCCTGCAGGTTCACTTCCACCTTGCTCAGCATCAGCGGATGGCACAGCGGAATGAGCTCCCAGGTCCGTTTGGCGGCCTGAATACCGGCGATGCGGGCGGTGGCAAAGACGTCGCCCTTGTGATGGCTGCCGTCGATAATCATCGCCAGGGTCTCCGGCAGCATGGTGACAAACGCTTCCGCGCGCGCCTCGCGCACCGTTTCAGCTTTGGCGGAGACGTCCACCATATGCGCTTCGCCGGCGGCGTTAATGTGGGTCAGTTGTGACATAGCTTATTTCTTTAAATGGGGATGGAAATTACACGGACGGGTACGGGCATCCAGCTGCGGGGCGATGATGTTTTCCCACGCGGTGCGGCAGGCTTTGGTCGAGCCCGGCATAGCGAAAATCAGGGTTTTGTTAGCCACCCCGGCAATGGCGCGCGACTGGAGCGTGGAGGTACCAATCTCTTCAAAGGAGAGCATGCGGAAAACTTCGCCGAAGCCTTCTACCTCGCGGTCGAACAGCGGGATCAGCGCTTCGGGGGCCTGATCGCCTGCGGTAAAACCGGTGCCGCCGGTGATCAGCACCACCTGCACCTCATCACTCGCAATCCACTGCGAAACCTGAGCGCGAATGGCGTAGCGGTTCTCCTTCACGATCGCTTTATCGACGATGTGATGCCCCGCGTCATGGGCCGCCTCGCGCAGCCAGTGGCCAGAGGTATCATCCTCTTCGCCACGGCGGTCGGAAACGGTAAGGATAGCAATGCGTGTCGGGATAAATTCTGCGCTTACCTGACTCATCTTCTGATTCCTTCTTAAGCCTGATTACCCGCCGATGTAGGACAGGTTCTGAGTAATACCGGTATTGCCCTGATGCAGGAAGTGGGTCTGTTTTTTATGCGTCAGCGCGTCAGAAATGCGTGCTTCAAGCGCGGCCTGCTGCGCATCGTCTTCCAGCAGATCGCGGAGATCCACGCCGCCGTCGCCGAACAGGCAAAGATGGAGCTTGCCAACGGAGGAGACGCGCAGGCGGTTGCAGCTGGCGCAGAAGTCTTTCTCATAGGGCATGATAAGCCCAATCTCACCTTCGTAATCCGGGTGGCAGAAGACCTGCGCCGGGCCGTCGCTGCGCTGGCGGATTTGATGGATCCAGCCGCGTTTCAGCAGCTCGTCGCGCAGCACCATGCCGGAGATGTGATGGCGACGAAACAGCTCGCTGCCCTCGCCGGTTTCCATCAGCTCAATAAAACGCAGCTGTATAGGGCGGGATTTGATCCACGCCAGGAAGGTATCGAGCTGGTGATGGTTCACATCACGCATCAGCACCGTGTTGACTTTGACCTTCTCGAACCCGGCCGCAAATGCCGCGTCGATGCCGTCCATGACCTGCTGAAATTTATCCTGGCCGGTAATGGCGTGGAACTGACGGGCATCCAGGCTATCGACGCTGACGTTGATCGCCGTCAGCCCCGCATCGCGCCAGTTCGCCACGTCACGCGCCATGCGGTAACCGTTGGTGGTCACCGCAATCTGGCGGATGCGTTCGTTTTCACGCACGGCGGCAATGATGTCGGGGAAATCGCGGCGCAGAGAGGGTTCTCCGCCGGTCAGACGCACTTTTTCGGTGCCGAGCTCAGAGAAAGCGCGCGTGACGCGGCGCACTTCATCCACGGAGAGAAAGCCGTTATTGGTGACGCTGCCCGGTTTGTAGCCATCGGGCAGGCAGTAGGTGCAACGGAAGTTGCACACATCGGTAATCGACAGACGTAAGTAATAAAACTTACGCGCGAAAGCATCAGTAAGTTGTGAAGCCATGTACACCTTTCCAGATCGGGAGGCACAGTCATTTCTTTCTGTACCCTGGTGGCAAATTCGCCACGGCCAGAGCGCCATATCTTTCGACACAGGCACAAGGGCTAGAGTGTATGTTTTCAATTTTGAAAACGTGGTTAGGGCGATAGTAGCGCGGAAATTCTGACGACGCCATTATCGCCTCACGCTATATAATTATCTATATAGCGAATCGTTCCTGCATTTTCGCTACAGAATACCTAAAAACCGCATTTTCACATTGATATACGTCATTTTGCATCGGGTGAGGCATCGTCTTTTAGGGGTAGTTAGGTTACTGTTACGCGATCGAACGTGATAAGGAATACGTATGCGCAATCGCACTTTTGCGGATCTTGACCGAGTGGTCGCTCTTGGCGGAGGACACGGCTTAGGCCGGGTTATGTCCTCTTTGTCGTCACTCGGCTCAAGGCTGACAGGGATAGTAACTACCACCGACAACGGCGGCTCAACCGGGCGCATTCGTCGTGCCGAAGGCGGCATTGCCTGGGGAGATATGCGCAACTGCCTGAACCAGTTAATTACCGAGCCGAGCGTCGCGTCGGCGATGTTTGAGTACCGTTTTGGCGGTAATGGCGAACTTTCCGGACATAACCTCGGAAATTTGATGTTAAAGGCGCTCGATCACCTGAGCGTAAGGCCTCTGGAAGCCATCAACTTAATCCGTAATCTGCTCAAAGTGGACGCATTCCTGATCCCCATGTCAGAACAACCGGTAGACTTGATGGCCATCGACGCCGAAGGGCATGAAGTGTACGGCGAAGTGAATATCGACCAGCTCATCCTGCCGCCAACGGAGTTAATGACCTATCCGAGCGTGCCCGCCACGCGAGAAGCGGTGGAGGCCATCGGGGAAGCGGATCTTATCCTGATCGGTCCGGGCAGTTTTTATACCAGCCTGATGCCAATTCTACTCGTAAAAGAGCTGGCTCAGGCGCTGCGCCGAACCCCTGCCCCGATGGTTTACATCGGTAACCTGGGACGTGAACTGAGCCCCGCGGCGGCGAGCCTGTCGCTGGCTGACAAACTGGAATTAATGGAGCATTACGTCGGCAAGAAAATCATTGACGGCGTAGTCGTGGGCCCAAAAGTGGATGTGTCAGGGATTGGCAATCGTCTGGTGGTGCAGGAGCCGCTGGAGGCCAGCGATATCAAGTACCGCCACGATCGTCACCTGCTGCGCGAGGCGCTGGAGAAGGCGATTCAGGCGCTGGGTTAGGTTCGTTTTGTGCGGCCTGTTGCCCTCACTCCTGCCCTCTCCCACGGGGAGAGGGAGAAAACAACGCTTTACTCACGATGCCGCGATGAAAAGATCCCGCAGCTGATGAAGCTGGTCGCGGATCTGCGCCGCCTCTTCGAACTCCAGATTCTGCGCGTGCTGCATCATCTGCCCTTCCAGCTCGTGGATTTTCTGCTGCAGCGCTTTCGGCGTCAGCACGACGGTATCCTCTTCCACCACTGAACGCGCCTTGCCGCGACCCTTCGCTTTGGTTTTGGCAATGTTCTGACCCAGCGCCAGAATATCCACCACCTTCTTGTTCAGCCCCTGCGGGGTAATGCCGTGCTCTTCGTTGTAACGCTGCTGTTTCTCGCGTCGGCGCTCCGTTTCGCCAATCGCTTTCGCCATCGACGGGGTGATTTTGTCACCGTACAGAATCGCTTTACCGTTGACGTTACGCGCGGCACGGCCGATGGTCTGGATCAGGGAGCGTTCAGAACGCAGGAAGCCCTCTTTGTCCGCATCCAGAATCGCCACCAGCGAGACTTCCGGCATGTCCAGACCTTCTCGCAGCAGGTTGATCCCCACCAGCACGTCAAACTCGCCCAGACGCAGATCGCGGATAATCTCCATGCGCTCCACGGTGTCGATATCCGAGTGCAGATAACGTACCTTCTCGCCGTGCTCTTCGAGATACTCGGTGAGGTCTTCCGCCATACGCTTGGTGAGCGTGGTGACCAGCACGCGCTCGTTGATGGCGGAACGGGCGCGGATCTCAGAGAGCAGATCGTCCACCTGCGTGGCCACCGGACGAACTTCAATAATTGGGTCGAGCAACCCGGTCGGACGCACAACCTGATCGACAACGTCTTCACCGGATTTCTCCAGCTCGTAGTTGCCCGGCGTGGCCGAGACGTAAATGGTTTGCGGCGCTAATGCCTCAAACTCTTCAAACTTCATCGGACGGTTATCCAGCGCTGACGGCAGGCGGAAGCCGTACTCCACCAGCGTCTCTTTACGCGCCCGGTCACCGCGGTACATCCCGCCGATCTGCGGGATCGTGACGTGGGATTCGTCGATCACCAGCAAACCGTCTGCCGGCAGGTAATCAAACAGCGTTGGCGGCGGCTCGCCCGGCCCGCGTCCGGAGAGGAAGCGCGAGTAGTTTTCAATGCCGGAGCAGTAGCCCAGCTCGTTCATCATCTCAAGGTCGAACTGGGTACGCTGGCTGAGGCGCTGCTCTTCCAGCAGCTTATTGTTCGCCAGCAGCACCTTACGGCGCTCGGCCAGCTCCACTTTGATCTCTTCCATCGCCTGCACGATACGCTCGCGCGGCGTAACGTAGTGCGTTTTCGGGTAGATGGTAAAGCGCTGGATCACTGACTCAACGTGTCCGGTCAGCGGGTCGAAGAGCGACAGGCGTTCAACCTCTTCGTCAAACAGCTCGACGCGCAGCGCCATATCGTCCGATTCCGCCGGGAAGATGTCGATCACCTCTCCGCGTACGCGGAAGGTGCCGCGCTGGAACGCCTGATCGTTACGGGCGTACTGCAGCTCTGCCAGACGGCGGACGATGGCGCGCTGGTCGATAATCATCCCCTGCGTCAGGTGCAGCATCATCTTGAGATAGAGATCCGGATCGCCCAGACCGTAGATCGCGGAAACCGATGCGACGACGACCACATCGCGACGCTCCAGAAGCGCCTTCGTGGCCGACAGACGCATCTGCTCGATGTGCTCGTTCACCGAGGCATCCTTCTCGATGAAGGTGTCAGAGCTCGGTACGTAGGCTTCAGGCTGGTAGTAGTCGTAGTAGGAGACGAAATACTCCACCGCATTTTCCGGGAAGAACTCTTTCATCTCGCCGTAAAGCTGTGCGGCCAGGGTTTTGTTGGGTGCCAGCACCATCGTTGGACGCTGGAGATCCGCAATCACGTTGGCGATGGTGAAGGTTTTACCCGAGCCGGTTACCCCCAGCAGCGTCTGGTGCGCCAGCCCGTCTTCCAGCCCCTCTTCCAGACGACGGATCGCCTCAGGCTGATCGCCAGATGGACGGAAAGCTGAATTCAATTTGAACGGTTTACTCATGGGCGACGACCTGATGACGTTATAAGCGGCAGGTGAGTAATTTTACTCGTTGTTGCCAGGAATGCCAGTAAAAAACACTGGATGAAAAACCAGTAGCATGTCAGGATATTTAGCATAGCGCCTGAATGATTAGCGCGATAGCGGCCAAAATTTGGACTGTGACAATATAAAACACCAGTCAGGTCAGGTTATCCCCAGAACTTTTTCTTTTTTAACATTTGTCAAGCCAGGTAATGATAGTTTTGTGGCAACGGGTGACACTTTCATGACGGGAATTGCTTTTATCTAAGCAGTTAAATAATAAACGATATTTTCTAAAGCCGCGTTTCGCGCCAATTTGGGCGTAAGCCGCGTCTTCTCTCGCTTATCGCGTGTTTTCTAACTCTAATGCACATGGTTATCCACAGGAATAGTGGATAACTGCTTCCAGCCCATACAGACTGGCGCTCGGCAAATTCCCGGTTTTTCCCACGAGACGGCAGTAAAAAATTTTTATAGCTATTTTTTGATGATTAACAGTTGCGTCATTCATAACCAGTCGATGAGATCTTGCTCACATTTTCATCATTTTGGGTTCTGCACCACAACTCACCACCTGCAGCACCGTCGCTGTGCAATCCGGTTTTTTATAAACCGCTTTCTGGTGATTCATTCCTAAAAAAGCCGTTTTTTTGAACACTTTTCGGTTTCTGGCAGGGGTTTTGCAGATTCAAACACGAGCCTCACCTACACACATTTTTAAGGAGAAAAAGATGTTGAGTCTGCGTGCTGTGAATCAGTTTTACGGAAGCCAACATACGCTATGGAACGTGAATTTGGATTTTCCGCAAGGGATGTGTACAGGCGTCGTTGGCCTGCCGGGGATGGGGAAAACCACCCTCATGAATTGCATCGCCGGGAGAGTGCCCGTTGAAAGCGGCAGCATCATCTGGCACGAGGCGGGCGCGCCGCCGCGCGATTTGCTTAACCTGCCGCCAGAACAGCGCTCAGGACCGGGAATAGGCTATGTCCCGCAGGACAGGCGGATCTTCTCCCAGCTAACGATTGAGGAGAATCTGCATATCGCCATGCGGGCGATGGGGAAACCCAACCCGGAGGCGAAAAGTGACGTTTACGACCTGTTTCCGGCGCTCTACGCATTGCGGCAGGCCCGCGCCAATACGCTCTCTCCGGACGATCAGTATCAGCTGGCGCTGGCTAACGCGCTGGTGAACCGCCCGAACCTGCTGATCCTCGATGAGCCCCTGCACGGCGCAGGACACAGCTTCGCCCAGAAGCTGGGGCAGCTGCTGGCGCGCTTAAACCGGGAGTTAGGTATGACGGTGCTATTAGCGGAACAGCAGCTGTCGTTTATCCGCCGGGTTGCGGACCGTTTCTGCATGCTCTATCGCGGGCGTAACGTGGCGCAGGGCCACGTTAACGAACTGGATGACGAGCTTATCGCGCACTGGATGTCGCGGGAAGCAAGACGCTGAGATCGAGATAACGCCCGGTGTCGGCATTTTCCGCGCCGTCAGCAAGCCAGGGAATTTTCCCGAGGCACGGGGCGGGAAGTACGCGCCTGAGCGTCGCCAGATACTCCTGGTGTCGTTTACCCGGCGCAACCACGTCGTTGGCTATCCAGCCCGCCAGCGTCAGCCCGGCCTGCTGGACGGCCTGCGCGGTCAACATGGCGTGATTGATGCAGCCCAGCCTGACGCCGACGACCAGAATGACCGGAAGCTGCTCGGCCTGCACCCAGTCAGCAAACGTCTGCGTCTCCGAAAGCGGCGTAAACCAGCCGCCTGCACCTTCCACCAGCACCCAGTCGGCATGGCTTTCCAGCGTCCGTAACCCGGCTGACAGCACGGTGAAATCAATCGGACGACCTTCGTCAGCGCTGATGATGTGCGGCGAGGTCGGTTCGGCAAAGGTGTACGGATTGACCGCTGAATAGGCGAGTTCAAGGGTGCTGTTACGCTGGAGCGCCAGCGCGTCGGTGTTGCGTAACCCTTCCGCCGTCATCTCGCTGCCGGAAGCAACGGGCTTATACCCGGCGGTGTTTTTTCCGAGCAGTCGTGCCGCCTGCAGCAGCGCCGAGCTGGCCACCGTTTTGCCCACTTCCGTATCCGTGCCGGTAACAAAATAACGTTCAGTCACGTTCGATAATCCCATGAAAAAGTTGATAAGAGAGCGGGAAATGTCCCCGCTGCTGCGGCCAGGCCAGCTCCAGACGCTGCAGCTGGCCCCGGGTCAGCGGTTTTTTCTCCCGTCCGGCGTGCAGATGCGTGGCGCCGATGCCCTTCAGCGAACGCATGGCGCTGAACGCATCGCTAAAATTGAGGGTGATAGTCTGCACCGTGCTGCGGTAGCGCCAGCCTGCCAGCGCCTGCATGACCTGCTCATGCGATAAAAAGCGGTTAGCGTGCGGCTGCTCATCCACCGCTTTCCACGCCTGATTCAGCTCCGGCAGCGAGCTTTCCAGCAGGGTGGTAAAGGCCACCTTCCCGCCCGGTCGCGCGACGCGATAAAGCTCGCGCAAGGCCTGCGGCAGGCTGCTGCACCACTGGACCGCCAGATGACACCAGACCAGATCGAACTGCGCATCCGCCAGCGGGATCGCCTCGATATCCGCCAGCAGATAATGGTCCGCGGCCTGCCGCTGTCGCGCCTCGTCGAGCATCTGGTCCGAGAGATCGATAGCCGTGACCTGGCTTCCCGCCCCGCGCCAGTAGCGGCTGTTGCTGCCGGGACCACAGCCCGCGTCCAGCACCTGCGGAAAGCGGTTGTCGCCAAGCGCGGCCAGAAGCCCCTCCGCGCTCTGACGCTGCAGCTCATCGTGCTGCGAATAGCTCTGCGCGGCCCGGCCAAATGCCGCCGCAACGGCCTGCTTATTCACCGGCGTCATGGAGCGCCTCCAGCAGCGTCTGGATATCCCGAGCGTCATGCGCCGCCGTCAGGGTTAAACGCAGCCGCGCGGTGCCCGGCGGGACCGTTGGCGGGCGAATGGCGGTCACCCACATGCCGCGCTCGCGCAGCGCCTGTGCCAGCGCCAGCGCGCGACCGTTTTCGCCGACAATCACCGGCTGGATGGCGCTTTGCGAATCGGGACTGTGGAAGGGCAGCGCCGCTAACCCCTTGCGGAAGCGGGAGATATGCTCTGCCAGCCGCTGACGACGTTCATCCCCTTCTGCGCTGCGGATCACCGCCAGCGACGCAGACAGAGCCACGGCCTGCGCCGGGGGCATGCTGGTGCTGTAGATCAGGTGTCGGGCAAACTGCAGCAGATAGTCGGCGACGGACTCGCTGCACAGCACGGCGGCGCCGCTGGCGCCAAAGCCTTTGCCGAAGGTGACGATCAGCAGCTCGGGCTTCACGTTTTGCTGGTATGTGCTGCCGCGACCTTCGTCACCCATTACGCCAATGCCGTGGGCATCGTCGACCAGCAGCCAGGCGTTTTGCCGCTTTGCTGCCTCGTGCAGCGCGGCAAGCGGCGCGCTGTCGCCGTCCATGCTGAACACCCCTTCCGTAACCGCCAGCTGTTGTCCGTCGCAGGGTTTATCCAGCAGCGCGGCGAGCTGCCCCGCATCGTTATGGGCAAAGCGGCGCAGCTGCGCCGGGCTTAAACTTGCCGCCTCCAGCAGCGAGGCGTGGCTCAGGCGGTCGGCGACAATACGGTCCTCTTTTCCCATCAGGGCGGTAATGACCGCCTGATTGGCGGCAAAGCCGGAGATGAACAGCAGCGCGCGCGGGTAGCCGAGCCAGTCGGCAAGCGCCTCTTCCAGCGCCTGATGCGCCGTGGTGTAGCCGCTGACGTGTCCCGAGCCGCCGCTGCCCACGCCAAACCGCTCCGCACCCTGCTGCCAGGCGCGGATGATGGCCGGATGCTGGCTCAGCCCGAGATAGTCGTTGCTGGAGAAATTACAAAACTGCCGCCCCTCGCGGGTAAGAAAACGGCCCGCGCCGTTTTCCACCACCCTGCGAACGCGAAACGCCTCTGCCGCCCGGCGTTCGTCCAGCGCGGTATTTATTCGTGCCTGCCAGGTCATACGGCTGCCGCGTTGTAGAACTGGTCGGTGTCGGCGTTGAAAATCTGCTGCTCCAGCTGCTGCTGTTGCTCGTTATCGCCCGTCAGCACTTCGGTTTGATGCGGGTTAAGCCCCAGCTTGCGGAACAGCTGAACGTCTTTGTCCTCTTCCGGGTTCGGCGTGGTCAGCAGCTTGCAGCCGTAGAAGATGGAGTTGGCTCCGGCCATAAAGCACATCGCCTGGGTCTGCTCGTTCATCTGCTCGCGACCGGCAGAGAGGCGCACGAAAGAGGTCGGCATCATGATGCGCGCCACCGCGATGGTGCGAATAAAATCAAACGCATCCACGTCGTCGTTATCCGCCAGCGGCGTTCCCTTAACCTTCACCAGCATGTTGATCGGCACGCTTTCCGGCGGGGTCGGCAGGTTTGCCAGCTGCAGCAGCAGGCCCGCCCGGTCTTTCACCGTTTCGCCTAAGCCGACAATACCGCCGGAGCAGACCTTGATCCCCGGCGTCACGCACTTTATCCAGCGTGTCCAGACGCTCCTGATAGGTCCGCGTGGTGATGATGTTGCCGTAAAACTCCGGCGAGGTGTCGAGGTTATGGTTGTAGTAGTCCAGCCCCGCCGCAGAGAGGCGCTGCGCCTGCTCCTCGTTCAGCGTGCCGAGCGTCATACAGGCTTCGAGGCCCATCTCCTTCACGCCCTTCACCATCTGCTCCAGATACGGCATGTCGCGATCGTGCGGGTTCTTCCACGCCGCGCCCATGCAGAAGCGGGTTGAACCGGCGTTTTTCGCCTTGCGCGCCGAGTCGAGCACCTGCTCCACCTCCATCAGCCGTTCGGATTCCAGGCCGGTTTTGTAGCGCGCGCTCTGCGGGCAATATTTGCAGTCTTCAGGACAGGCACCGGTTTTGATCGACAGCAGCGTGCTGACCTGAACATGGCGCGGATCGAAGTGCTGACGATGCACCTGTTGGGCTTCGAACATCAGCTCAAGGAAAGGTTTGTTGAATAATTCAGTGACTTGCGACATCGTCCAGCGTGCGTGGTGAGCCATCGGGCTTCTCCAAAGGGTTTTGTTAATTTTCGGTTCGGTTTATACTCGTAAACCTAAAACTTTTCAAAATGGTTTACAAGTCGATTATGACCCAGGACGATCTCGCCTTCGACAAGCAGCATATCTGGCACCCTTACACCTCCACTACCCGCCCTCTTCCCGTCTATCCGGTGGCCTCGGCCCACGGCTGCGAGCTGCACCTCGCCAGCGGCGAGCGGCTCGTTGACGGGATGTCTTCGTGGTGGGCGGCCATTCACGGGTACAACCACCCGCGCCTGAATGCGGCGATGAAGGCCCAGATTGACCAGATGTCGCACGTGATGTTTGGCGGGATCACCCATCAGCCCGCGGTGGATTTATGCCGTCGCCTGGTGGCGATGACGCCTGAATCGCTGGAGTGCGTGTTCCTGGCCGATTCCGGCTCCGTGGCGGTGGAAGTGGCGATGAAAATGGCGCTGCAGTACTGGCATGCGAAGGGCGAAACGCGCCAGCGCTTCCTCACCTTCCGCAACGGTTATCACGGGGATACCTTCGGGGCGATGTCGGTGTGCGATCCGGACAACTCCATGCACAGCCTGTGGAAGGGCTATCTGCCGGAAAACCTGTTCGCCCCTGCCCCGCAGAGCCGTTTCGACGGCGAGTGGAACGAGATGGACATGGTCGGTTTCGCGCGGCTGATGGCGGCGCATCGCCATGAAATCGCAGCCGTGATCCTGGAGCCGATTGTGCAGGGCGCAGGCGGAATGCGGATGTACCACCCGGAATGGCTGAGGCGCATTCGCAGGATGTGCGACCGCGAGGGCATTCTGCTGATTGCCGATGAGATCGCCACCGGCTTTGGCCGCACCGGCAGGCTGTTTGCCTGCGAGCATGCGGGCATTGCGCCGGATATTCTGTGTCTGGGTAAAGCGCTGACCGGGGGCACCATGACGCTCTCCGCCACGCTCACGACCCGCCAGGTGGCCGACACCATCAGCGACGGCGAGGCGGGCTGCTTTATGCACGGCCCGACGTTTATGGGCAACCCGCTGGCCTGCGCCGTCGCAAGCGAAAGCCTTGCCATTCTGGAGAGCGGCGAGTGGCAGACGCAGGTTGCGGCGATTGAGGCGCAGCTGAAAGATGAACTGAGCGCCGCCTCGGGCGCGAATTTTGTGGCAGACGTGCGCGTGCTGGGCGCCATCGGCGTGATTGAAACCACCCATCCGGTGAATATGGCGGCGCTGCAGCGCTTCTTCGTGAACCAGGGCGTGTGGGTACGGCCCTTCGGCAAGCTTATCTACCTGATGCCGCCGTACAGCATTACGCCGGAGCAGCTGCGTAAATTAACCGACGCGGTTGTAACAGCCGTTAACATTCCCGCGCATTTCACGATGTAACCCTATGCATTACACTTGCTGAACGAGCGATCAACGAGGGTAAACCGTATGAAAATCATCAGTAAAGATCTGCGCGACGGTGAAAAACTGCCGGAACGCCACGTATTCAACGGCATGGGGTATCAGGGAGACAACATCTCCCCGCACCTGGCGTGGGACGAGGTTCCGGCCGGAACCAAAAGCTTTGTCGTGACCTGCTACGACCCGGATGCGCCGACCGGCTCCGGCTGGTGGCACTGGATTGTGGCGAACCTGCCTGCCGACACGCGCGTCCTGCCGCAGGGTTCCGGTTCAGACCTGGTTGCCCTGCCTGAAGGCGCCATTCAGACGCGCACTGACTTTGGTAAAGCGGGCTACGGCGGCGCGGCGCCGCCAAAAGGGGAAACCCACCGCTATATCTTCACGGTGCACGCGCTGGATGTGGAGAAGATTGAGGTCGATGAAGGGGCGAGCGGCGCGATGGTCGGGTTTAACGTGCATTTCCATTCGCTGGGCAGCGCGTCGATTACGGCGATGTATTCATAATAGTGCGGGCTGATGCCCTCACCCCGGCTCTCTCCCACAGGGAGAGGGAGAAAACCGGGCAATTCCCTCTCCCTTTGGGAGAGGGTTAGGGCAAAAATCACAGCACTGAAGGTAGCAGTCCTACAAGGCTTCCCTCTTCCAGAAGCTGCATCGCCTTATCAATATCCGGCGCAAAGAAGCGGTCGTCATCGTAGTGCGATACGAGCTCGCGCAGCGCATGACGCGCCTGCTCCAGCAGCGGGCTGGATTTTAACCCTTCACGCAGATCGACACCCTGACATGCCGCCAGCCACTCCACCGCCAGCACGCCGCGGGTGTTGGAGGCCATTTCCCAGAGACGACGCCCGGCAGCCGGCGCCATCGAAACGTGATCTTCCTGGTTCGCTGACGTTGGCAGGCTGTCCACGCTGTGCGGGTGCGACAGGGCTTTGTTCTCGCTCGCCAGCGCCGCCGCGGTCACCTGGGCAATCATAAAGCCCGAGTTGACCCCGCCGTTACGCACCAGGAACGGCGGTAGCTGGGACATATGTTTATCCATCATCAGCGCGATGCGGCGCTCGGACAACGCGCCGACTTCGGCAATCGCCAGGGCGATATTATCCGCCGCCATTGCCACCGGCTCGGCGTGGAAGTTGCCTCCGGAGACCACCTCGTTTTCGTGAGCGAACACCAGCGGGTTGTCGGACACCGCGTTGGCCTCCACCAGCAGCACTTCTGCCGCCTGACGCAGCTGCGTCAGGCACGCGCCCATCACCTGCGGCTGGCAGCGCAGGGAATACGGATCCTGCACCTTTTCACAGTTGTGGTGTGAATCCGCGATCTCGCTGGTGTCGGTAAGCACGTGACGGTACATCGCGGCGGCATCAATCTGCCCGCGCTGACCGCGCACCTCGTGGATGCGGGCATCGAACGGGCGGCGCGAGCCCAGCACGGCTTCGGTAGTCAGCGCACCGCACACCACCGCCGAGGCAAACAGATCTTCCGCTTCAAACAGGCCGCGCAGCGCGAAGGCGGTCGATGCCTGCGTGCCGTTCAGCAGCGCCAGCCCCTCTTTCGCCGCCAGGGTGATCGGGTTTAGCCCGGCTTTTTTCAGCGCCTCTTTCGCAGGAAGCCACTCGCCCTGCCAGCGCGCTTTGCCTTCGCCCAGCAGCAGCAGCGACATGTGCGCCAGCGGCGCAAGATCGCCGGATGCGCCAACGGAACCTTTTGCCGGGATCCACGGATAGACTTCCGCATTGACCAGCGCCATCAGCGCCTGAATCACGCTCAGGCGAATGCCGGAGAAGCCGCGGGCCAGGCTGTTGATTTTGAGCACCATCATCAGACGGACAATCTCATCATCCAGCGGCTGACCCACGCCCGCCGCATGTGACAGCACCAGCGAACGCTGTAAGTTTTCCAGATCGTGTGTCGCGATGCGGGTCTGCGCCAGCAGGCCAAATCCGGTGTTAATCCCGTAGGCGGTGCGCCCTTCGGCAACGATGGCTTCGACGCAGGCGACACTGTCGTTAATGGCGGCGTGGGCACTTGCATCCAGCGAAAGGGTGACCGGTTTACGCCAGACGTTACGCAGCTGCTTGAGCGTCAGCGAGCCGGGAGTGAGTGTTAATGCGTTCATTAATGCTTTCCTTGTGTGGCAGGGATCATCGGCAGGTTAAGGCCCTGCTCTTTGGCACAGTCAATGGCAATTTCGTAACCCGCATCCGCGTGACGCATCACGCCGGTGGCCGGGTCGTTGTGCAGCACGCGAGCGATACGCGCGGCGGCTTCATCGGTTCCGTCGCAGACGATGACCATCCCGGAATGCTGGGAGAAGCCCATCCCCACGCCGCCGCCGTGGTGCAGCGACACCCAGGTCGCGCCGCTGGCGGTGTTCAGCAGAGCGTTCAGCAGCGGCCAGTCGGAGACCGCATCCGAGCCGTCGCGCATGGCTTCGGTTTCGCGGTTCGGGCTGGCGACGGAGCCGGAGTCCAGGTGATCGCGACCGATGACGATCGGCGCGGAGACTTCACCGCTGCGCACCATTTCGTTGAAGGCGAGGCCGAGTTTTTGACGCCACTCCAGCCCTACCCAGCAGATACGCGCCGGCAGGCCCTGGAAGTTAATGCGCTCGCGGGCCATGTCCAGCCAGTGATGCAGGTGTTCGTCATCGGCGACGATCTCCTTCACTTTGGCGTCGGTTTTGTAGATGTCCTCCGGGTCGCCGGACAGGGCAACCCAGCGGAACGGACCGATGCCGCGGCAGAACAGCGGGCGAATATAGGCAGGAACGAAGCCCGGGAAGTCGAACGCGTTATTCACGCCCATCTCTTTCGCCATCTGGCGGATGTTGTTGCCGTAGTCAAAGGTCGGAATGCCCATCTGGCTGAAGGCCAGCATGGCGGAGACGTGCTCGGCCATGCCGCGTTTCGCGGCAAGCACCGTGCCTTCCGGGTCGGTTTCCGCTTTTTGCTGATATTCTTCCCACGTCCAGCCTTTTGGCAGGTAACCGTGCAGCGGGTCATGGGCGCTGGTCTGGTCGGTGACCAGATCCGGACGCACGCCGCGGGCGACGAGCTGCGGGAGAATGTCCGCCGCGTTGCCGCACAGGGCAATCGACACCGCTTTGCCTTCGGAGGTGTATTTTTTGATGCGCGCCAGCGCATCGTCCAGATCGGTTGCCTGCTCATCGACGTAGCGGGTGCGCAGACGGAAATCAATGCGGCTCTGCTGGCACTCAATGTTAAGCGAGCACGCACCGGCAAGCGTGGCGGCCAGCGGCTGCGCGCCGCCCATGCCGCCGAGACCCGCGGTCAGCACCCAGCGGCCTTTGAGCGAGCCGTTATAGTGCTGGCGACCGGCTTCCACGAAGGTTTCGTAGGTGCCCTGCACGATCCCCTGGCTGCCGATGTAGATCCAGCTACCCGCGGTCATCTGGCCATACATCGCCAGCCCTTTCGCGTCCAGTTCGTTGAAATGTTCCCACGTGGCCCAGTGCGGCACGAGGTTAGAGTTAGCGATCAGCACGCGCGGCGCGTTTTTGTGCGTTTTGAACACGCCAACCGGCTTGCCGGACTGCACCAGCAGGGTTTCGTCGTGTTCGAGTTCGGTCAGGGATTTTACAATTGCGTCATAGCATTCCCAGTTGCGCGCGGCGCGGCCAATGCCGCCGTAGACCACCAGCTCGTGGGGGTTTTCCGCCACCTCAGGGTCGAGGTTGTTCATCAACATGCGCAGCGGGGCTTCGGTGAGCCAGCTTTTGGCGGTAAGCGTGGTGCCGCGCGCAGCGCGGACGTCCTGCTGGCGGTATTTACCTGACGACATTGTGTGCTCCTCATAGGGGACAGATGATGCATTTAGATATACTTGTATAGACAAGCACACACAAGGTCATATTTAACAAAAAAGATACAATTTTGTTATATTGCGTTAGCGATCACGCTTATAAAACTTATGACATGAAGTGGCCCTGCAGCCGGTAGCGATTCCCCGGGAAAAGCAGCCGGGCATGCGACACAATGTGCGACGAGGACCAGGTTCGACGGCGGATCAGCAGGCACGGATCGTGCTCTTTAATGCGTAGCCTTTCGCACTCCTGCGGCGTGGCGCGCACGGCCTCCACAATGTGCTCCCCTTCCGTCAGCGGTGCGACGAGCGAGAGATAGGCATGCGGCGTGGTCTGGGTGTAATCCTGGTTCAGATAGTCCGGTATCCGCTCAGCGTTCACGCAGCGATCTTCAATCTGCACCGGAATGTCGTTTTCGAAATGCACCATCACGGAGTGGAAGATGCGGCTTCCCTCCTTGACGTTAAGCTCCGTGGCCTGCTCGGCGCTGGCCTGGGTCTCTTCGAGCACCAGCACCTCGCAGCGGTGCTGATGATTACGCGCGGCTATCTCGTCCGCAATGCTGCGGATTTCAAACAGCGCCGACTGTCCTTTCGGTTCCGCCACAAACGTCCCCACGCCCTGCAGGCGCACCAGAAGCCCTTCGTCGGTCAGCTCGCGCAGCGCCCGGTTGACGGTCATCCGGCTAAAACCAAACTGCGCTACCAGCTCGGCCTCCGAAGGAATGCGATCGTGCGGGCGCCAGACGCCGGTAGCGATTTTTTCGCTAATTGCCTGCTTCACCTTTTCATAGAAAGGCGCGGGAGGGCTCGACTGCGGCAGAGGTGAGCGTGAAAACATCGTGACTCCTTGAATAGTGTTATGCCCACCAGTGAGCAATTTGCCAGGCCAGGCGGGCGGCGAGCTTAGCGCCCTGCCCGTCCCGATCGTACTGCGGGTTAAACTCTACCAGATCGGCGGCCTGTAGCTTACCGCTACGGCAGATTTGTTCGATAACCGGGAGAAGATCCAGCGCCGGTATGCCTAACGCAGCCGGTGCGGACACGGCAGGCATTTCGCTGGCGGGCAGGACGTCCAGATCGATCGTCAGATAGATACGATCGGCCTGCGCCAGCACCCTTTCCAGCGCGGATAGCGCATCGCGCCTGAAATGGAGATCTTCCACCAGCGTGACGTTCAGGCGTTCGGCCTCATCCCACAGCGCCAGCGTGTTCGCCGCCCGGCTCACGCCAAGGCAGGCGTAGTGAAATTCCCGCCCCCGCTCATCGCAGTAGCGCGCCAGCTGGCGAAACGGGGTGCCGGATGTGGCCTGGTCGGCCTTGCGCAGATCGAGATGGGCATCAAGGTTGATAATGACAACCCGCTCGTTCGGGAAGGCCTCCAGCACGCCGCGACCGTGCGCCCACGCGGTTTCGTGCCCGCCGCCAAAGACCAGCGTGCGCATCCCGGACTGCTGACAGGTCGTGACGGCATCGCTTAACGCCTGCTGTGCCGCTTCCAGCTCGCCGCCTTCAACGTACACCGAGCCCATATCCGCCAGCCGGTCATGCCCCTGATGGCTTGCCATATTTGCCAGCGCCTTTCGCAGCATATCCGGTGCCTGCACGGCGCCGGGCCTGCCCTGATTGCGTTTTACCCCTTCATCACATTCAAAGCCTATCAGCGCGATGCCGGATGAAAGCGGCGTGAACTGGCCCTGCTGCTTTATCGTCTGGAAAATGCGCTTTGCACTGCTGGCCTCGGCGCTGTCATCTCGCCCCTGCCAGACGGTTTTGGCTACGGGCCGCCATAACTTCATACTGCCTCCCCACGGAAAATACGTTGATACAGCGGGTTGCGTCCCGGCTCGTAGACCATCTCAACCGGATGATGTGCATCCCAGACGATAAAATCGGCGACAAACCCTGCCCTGAGTTGTCCGTGGGTTGCGCCACGGCCCAGCGCCTGCGCGGCATGCCGCGTGACGCCAGCCCAGGCCTCTTCAGGGGTCAGACCAAACTGGACGCAGGCCATGTTCATCGCCAGGTGCAGGCTCGCAAACGGGCTGGTGCCGGGGTTATAGTCGGTGGCGACGGCCATCGGCACGCCCTGTTTTCTGAGCTGTTCAACCGGTGGACGCTGGCGCTCCTGCAGAAAATAGAACGCACCCGGCAACAGGACGGCAACCGTGCCGCTTTCCGCCATCGCCTGAACGCCTGCGTCATCGAGATACTCAATATGATCGGCGGAAAGCCCCTTATATCGGCTGACCAGCGCCGCGCCGCCCTGATTCGACAGCTGTTCGACATGCCCTTTCACCGGGATACCGAGCGTGGCGGCGGCCTTGAAAAGTCGCTCGGTTTGCGACGGGGTAAAGCCGACGTTTTCACAAAACACGTCGATTGCTTCATATAACTCTTTTTGCCACAGCGTGGGCAGTATCTGCTCGCAGACCAGCGTGAGGTAGGCATCCGGATCCTGCCGGTATTCCGGCGGAACCGCATGGGCCGCCAGCAGCGTTGGGCTGATATCGATCGGATTATTGAGGCCCAGCTGGCGGGCAACCTGCAGCATCTTCTCTTCGGCCTCGGCGTTGAGCCCGTATCCCGATTTGATTTCAACGGTCGTCACGCCTTCATTCATGAGACGCTGGAGCCGCTGCTGCGCCAGTTTCAGCAAGGTTTCGGCTGAGCTGCTGCGCGTCGCCGTCACGGTAGCGTTAATCCCGCCCCCCTGGGCGCTGATGGTTTGATAAGAGACGCCGTTCAGGCGCTGCTCCCACTCCGCCGCGCGGTCGCCGCCAAATACCAGATGGGTGTGGCAGTCAATCAGGCCAGGCGTGACCAGACGTCCCTGAAGATCGACACAGTGTCGGTGTCCCGAAGGAATGTCAGATTCAGGGATCGCGGCCAGAATAGTGTGGCCGCGCACGACCAGGGCGTGTTGCTCTTTCAGTCCATAAGGCGCAGGTACGTCCGGCGCCATCGTAGCCAGTCGCGCATTTCGCCATATTACATCGTCGGGATGAATCTGCTGCATGGGGCATTCCACTTGTCTTAGGTTGTATAGACATTTATTTGCATCCACCGTCTACTGTCAACCGCCTTGACTGAAAATGTTATTTATTTGTGATCACCTACCTGCCGCTCCGGGGCTAAAAATGCAACTTTTACCCTTTTTATCTTCCCGTTTCGCTCAACTTAGTATAAAAAAGCAGGCTATTTCGTCTATCCCGTTTAAGACTTGCATACCCAGGAGCTCTACCTTGAACATTTCCAGGATTTCCCGTCTGGCGTTAGCACTCGCCTTTGGCGTGACCTTATCCGCATGCAGTTCAACACCACCGGATCAGCGTCCTTCTGAGCAGGTTGCGCCCGGTACCGCCTCCCGCCCGATTTTGTCCGCTGATGAAGCGAAGAACTTCGATCGTGCGCACTACTTCTCGGCAATGGATCCTAACGCTGCGCCGTGGACACCGTCTTCTATTAACCTGCCTAAACAGCCTGACTTCGTGGTTGGCCCGGCGGGTGCGCAGGGCGTAACGCATACCTCTATTCAGGCTGCGGTTGATGCTGCCATCACTAAACACAGCGCGTCTCGCCAGTACATCGCGATCCTGCCGGGTGAATATGAAGGTACCGTGTATGTTCCGGCAGCCCCTGGCAGCATTACGCTTTACGGTCTGGGCGAAAAAGCGATCGACGTAAAAATTGGCCTGGCGATTGATTCCGAAATCGACAGCAACACCTGGCGTCACCTGGTGAACCCGGCCGGTAAATATATGCCGGGCAAACCGGCTTGGTACATGTTTGATAACTGCCAGAGCAAGCGTTCCGCCACCATTGGCGTGATGTGCTCGGCGGTGTTCTGGTCTCAGAATAACGGTCTGCAGCTGCAGAACCTGACCATTCAGAATACCCTGGGCGACAGCGTTGATGCCGGCAGCCACCAAGCCGTTGCGCTGCGTAGCGATGGCGATAAGGTGCAGATTAACAACGTCAACATTCTGGGCCGTCAGAACACCTTCTTCGTGACCAACAGCGGCGTGCAGAACACCCTGCAGAATAACCGCCTGACCCGTACTCTGGTGACCAACAGCTACGTTGAAGGTGACGTGGATCTGGTGTCCGGTCGCGGCGCGGTGGTGTTTGATAATACCGATTTCCGCGTGGTGAACTCCCGCACTCAGCAGGAAGGTTACGTGTTTGCTCCGGCAACCCAGTCTAACCTCTTCTACGGCTTCCTGGCCGTGAACAGCCGCTTTAACGCTGCCGGTGACAGCGTGGCGCAGCTGGGACGCTCCCTGGACGTGGACTCTGCGACCAACGGTCAGGTCGTGATCCGCGACAGCGTGATCAATGAAGGCTTCAACATGGCGAAGCCGTGGGCTGATGCCGCGATCTCCAAACGTCCATTCTCCGGCAATACCGGCGCGGTGGATGATAAAGGGAACGTGCAGCGCAACCTGAACGACGCTAACTTCAACCGCATGTGGGAATACAACAACCGCGGTCTGGGTAGCAAAGTGGTTGCTGAGCCGAAGCAGTAAGCTGTTTTGCCCGGTGGCGCTGCGTTTACCGGGCATAAAAAAACCTCGCATTCGCGAGGTTTTTTGTTTTTAGCCGCTTAGTGAGCGTTTACCACCACCCACATTGGCCCCTGGCCTACGGCATAACGCCCTTTCTCTTCCAGCAGCCCCTGCTCGCCTTTAATTTCATACAGCGCGATGTGGTGGGATTTCTGCCCCGCCGCAATCAGGTATTTACCGCTGTGATCGATATTAAAGCCGCGCGGCTGGGTTTCCGTTGGCTGGAACCCTTCAATCGCCAGCACGCTGCCGTCTTCAGAGATGCTAAAGACGGTAATCAAGCTGGAGGTACGGTCACAGGCGTACAGATGGCGGCCATTTGGCGTAATGTGGATATCCGCCGCCCAGCGGGTATCGGAGAAATCAGACGGCATCATGTCCAGCGTCTGCACGCACTCAATCTGACCGTTTGGATCTTTCAGCTCCCATACGTCCACAGAGCTGTTCAGCTCATTGACCACGTAGGCGTACTGCTGGTTCGGATGGAAGACCATATGACGCGGACCGGCGCCTTCAACGGTAGTCACTTCGGCAGGATTCTGCGCCACCAGGTGACCATCGTCGCTCAGGGTGAACAGGCAGATACGATCCTGCTTCAGCGCAGGCACCCACAGCGTGCGGTTATCCGGAGAGATATTCGCCGAGTGGCAGCCTTCAAGCCCTTCCACCACATCCACGGTTTCGACCGGAATACCATCTTCCAGACGCGTTACGCTGACGCAGCCCGCGTTATAAGAGCCGCTGAAGACAAAGTTGCCTTTACGTTCGGTCGAGATATGGGTTGGGCTGCCCGGCAACGGGGCTTCGGCAGTGTACGTCAGCGCGCCATCGTCCGGAGAAATGCGATAGGCCAGCACGCGGAACTCCGGGCGCACACCCACGTACAAGAAACGTTTATCCGGGCTGATGACCATCGGTTGCACCTGGCCTGGCACATCAACAACCTGAACCAGCGTGAGTGTCCCTTCGGTATTTAAACGCCAGACGTGGATCTGCTGGCTTTCAGGACTGGCGGTATAAACGGTTTGTTTCATGAATATTCACTCCTCACTGCGCATGAAAGTAGTTAACTTTTGACGGTGAATGCTGAATTGTCGACAGGAGTTTTGAAGCGTTCGCTTCTCGGTGTACCATCCCATCAAAACGTAAATTCAATATTAACCCGGGAAAACAGATGACCTCGCGTGTGATTGCTCTGGATTTAGACGGTACCTTACTGACGCCGCAAAAAACCCTCCTCCCCTCCTCCCTTGAGGCGCTAAAACGCGCGCAGGAAGTGGGATATCAACTCCTTATCGTAACGGGTCGACATCACGTTGCCATTCACCCTTTTTATCAGGCACTGGCGTTAGATACACCTGCAATTTGTTGTAATGGCACTTATTTGTATGATTATCAGGCAAAAAAGGTTTTAGAATCCGACCCGCTGCCGGTTCCCCAGGCGCTGCAGCTGATCGATCTGCTGGATGAGCATGCCGTTCACGGCCTGATGTACGTGGATAACGCGATGGTGTACGAGCGCCCTACAGGCCACGTGGTGCGCACCAGCAACTGGGCGTTGTCCCTGCCTGAAGCGCAGCGTCCGGTCTTTACCCAGGTTTCCTCCCTGCGTCAGGCAGCCCAGGACGTTGAGGCTATCTGGAAATTCGCCCTGACCGATGAAGACACCACCAAACTGAATACCTTCGCAAAACACGTGGAACAAACGCTGGGTCTGGAGTGCGAATGGTCCTGGCATGACCAGGTGGATATTGCCCGCAAAGGCAACAGCAAAGGCAAGCGCCTGACGCAGTATGTGGAATCACAGGGCGGGTCGATGCGTGACGTGATCGCCTTCGGCGACAACTACAACGACATCAGCATGCTGGAAGCCGCCGGTACCGGCGTGGCGATGGGCAATGCCGACGACGCGGTAAAAGCCCGCGCCAACGTGGTGATTGGTGACAACACCACCGACAGCATCGCGCAGTACATTTATACCCACCTGCTGTAATCAGGCGGTGATCGAGACGCTCTTAATTTGCGCGTAAAGCCACAGGCCGGGTTTGATCCCTAACTCATCCCTCGCCCACGGGCTGATGCGCGCCCAGAGCGTCCTGCTGCCGACTTCAAGCTTCACTTCCACCTGCCCGTTATCATCAAAACACTCCGCGACTTTGGCGCGCAGAATATTTCGAATACTGGTTTGCAGCGGCGGCTGCAGCACCAGCGAGACGTCCGACGCCTTGATGCGAATTCGCAGCGCGGACTGTAGCGGTTTGTCGATCTTATTGACCCACAGATGCTGGTCGCCCAGCGCCAGGGCGGTCATCGCGTAGTGCGGGTGATGTTCCAGAACGCTCACTTTCAGGATGCTGCTCTGCTGTTCCCTGGGTAACCAGGGGTGCATTACGCTGCTGCCCCACACCTCTTCCAGGTTGCCGAAGGCCTTCACGCTGCCCTCTTCCAGCACCAGCACCTTGTCGGCCAGATGGAGGATCTCATCCAGCGAATGGCTAACGTAGAGCATCGGAATATTAATTTCGCGCGTCAGTCGCTGTAGATAAGGCAGAAGTTCGCGTTTACGCGGAATATCGAGCGAGGCCAGCGGCTCGTCGAGCAGCAGCAGCTCCGGGGCGGTCAGCAACGCGCGGCCAATGGCCACACGCTGTTTTTCTCCGCCGGAGAGTGAGGATGGCAGCCTGTCGAGCAGAGGCTCAATGCCTAAAAGCGTCACCAGCTTGTCAAACTGCCCGGCCATGCTTTTCGCCATGCCGTAACGCAGGTTGCCGCGCACGCTGTAGTGCGGGAACAGGCGCGCGTCCTGGAAAACATAGCCGATGCGGCGTTTATCCGGCGAGAGGTAAATTTTGTTCTCCACGTCATTCAGGACGCGGTCATTCAGGACAATACGGCCTGACTGCGGGCGGGTCAGGCCGCTGATGGCATTAATCAGCGACGTTTTTCCCGCCCCCGACACGCCAAAGATAGCGGTGATTCCGCTTGCCGGCAGCGTCTCGTTAAGCGTCAGGGTATGGTTTCCCAGCGTCTGGGTGAAATGGAGTTCCAGCATGCTTATTTCCCCATCCGCTCGCGGCTGAGCCGCGCCAGCCATTCAGACACCATCAGCGATACCAGCGCCAGCACAATAGAAATAATACACAGCCGCGCCGCCGCGCCTTCACCGCCCGGCGTTTGAATCAGGGTATACATTGCCGACGGGATGGTTCGCGTCTCGCCGGGGATGTTCGACACAAACGTGATCGTCGCGCCAAACTCGCCCAGCGAGCGGGCGAAGGCCAGCACCGTCCCGACAATAATGCCCGGCAGCGTGAGCGGAAGCGTGATGGTGAAAAAGACGCGCCAGCGCCCTGCGCCCAGCGTGCGGGCCGCCTGTTCGAGCTTCATGTCCACGCCTTCCAGCGCGAGGCGTATCGCCCTCACCATCAGCGGGAATGACATCACCGCCGCCGCCAGTACCGCACCGCGCCAGCTAAACGCAAACGTCAGCCCAAACCAGTCATAGAGCTTCTCGCCGATAAAACCGCGTCGCCCCATCGAAATCAGCAGCAGGTAACCGACCACCACGGGCGGCAAAACGAGCGGAAGATGCAGCACGCTGTCGAGCAGCGTTTTGCCGGGAAACTGACAGCGAACCAGTAGCCAGGCAAAGAAGATCCCAAAGGGCAAGCTCAGCGCAACCGCCAGGGAAGAGACTTTTAGGCTCAGCAGAACAGCCTGCCATTCAGGATCGGTCAATATCATCAGTGAGTCGTAAATCCATAACGTTTAAAGATTGCGGACGCCTCCGGCCCTTTCAGGTAATCGCGGAAGGCCGTCACGGCCGCATTTTTATGTCCATCAACAATCGCAACAGGATATTCCACTTTCTTGTGGGAGTCTTCCGGGAACGTTGCGACCACTTTTACACCTTTACTGGCAACGGCATCAGAGCCATACACAATGCCCAGCGGGGCTTCATTGCGTTCTACCAGCGCCAGCGCGCCGCGCACGTCTTCCGCCGGGGCCAGCTTCGGTGACAATGTCTCCCATGCACCCAGCTTTTGCAGCGCTTCTTTGGCATATATCCCGGCCGGAACGTGCTCCGGGTCGCCCACGGCCAGACGGCCACCGTTCAGCAGGCTCGCCCAGTGGGTCTCTTTGTTGATGGTGAAGTCCGCCTGCGCGCTGGCTTTTGGCGCCACGACAACCAGGCTATTCCCCAGCAGCGTTTCGCGGGTTGTGGCATCAATCGATTTCTTCTCCGTCGCGTAGTCCATCCACTTCTGGTCAGCCGAGATGAACAGATCCGCCGGTGCGCCCGCTTCTATCTGGCGCGCCAGCGTCGAGGAAGAGGCAAAAGAGGAGACCACCTCGACGTTTTTCTCTTTTTTATACGCCGCCGCGATGTCCTGCAGCGCGTTGGTCAGCGACGCCGCGGCAAAGACAGTGATTTTACCCTCGTCCGCCAGCGCGTGTCCGGTAAGTGAAAGCGTCAGCGTTGCCCCTGCGAAAAGGCGTACCCATGAACGTGCCATCTGTAACTCCTGTGAGTAGCGTTATATACATCTTAATATAACGATAACGTCAGGGAGATCCCAGCGTTTAATCGTACCGCTGAAGAGGTAAACCGGTGTGATGCGTTAAATAATATCGGCGTAGACGGGAAAATCTTGAGAGCAAAACGCCCGGACTCGCCGGGCGTTTTGTGGGGAATCAATGCTGCTTTTTAGCCTGGTCTTTGTGACCAATGTTCGAAAAGACGTTGAACACTTCACCCAGGCCGTAGATGGCACCGAGGATGATGGCCATCACTACTGGTACCATGATCACGGCGAATACCAGACTTTTCAACAACTCTAACATGGTTTTCTCCAGATATTGTGAACGGCTCATTCTACCCTTTCAAGTGAGAAAAACATCCCCTTTTGTGCGGTACCCTTTGCGCCCTGCACCATTTGGGTCACAATACTCTTTTTGCCAGGACACTGTTATGCAGGCCGAAATTCTTCTCACTCTACGACTTCAGCAAAAGCTTTTCGCCGATCCGCGACGTATCGCCCTGCTTAAACAAATAGAACAAACGGGCTCGATTAGCCAGGGGGCGAAAAACGCGGGTATCAGCTACAAAAGTGCCTGGGACGCCATCAACGAAATGAACACCCTGAGCGAACACCCGCTGGTGGACAGAGCCACAGGCGGCAAAGGCGGCGGCGGTGCGATCGTGACGCGCTATGGCCAGCGCCTTATTCAGCTTTACGATCTGCTGGCCCAGATCCAGCAAAAGGCGTTCGATGTGTTGAGCGACGACGATAACGTTCCGCTGGACAGCTTGCTGGCCGCCATTTCCCGCTTCTCGTTACAAACCAGCGCCCGCAACCAGTGGTTTGGTACGGTGACGGCGCGCGACAATCTGCAGGTACAGCAGCATATTGAGATCCTGCTTGCCGATGGCACCACCCGTCTGAAGGCCGCAATAACGGCGCAGAGCGCAGAGCGCCTTGAGCTCGATGAAGGTAAAGAGGTGCTGGTGCTGCTGAAAGCGCCGTGGGTCAATATCACGCGCGATCCCGACGCCGCAAAGGCGGCCGATAACCAGCTCCAGGGCGCTATTAGCCATATCGAACGCGGCCAGGCGCAGTGCGAAGTGCTGATGACCCTCGCAGACGGGCAACCGCTTTGCGCGACGATACCGCTTAGCGAAGCGGACGGTTTAGAAGAAGGTTCTGTCGTTACCGCCTGGTTCAACGCAGACCGGGTGATTATCGCCACATTGTGCTGAGCGCATTGACAATCGCGCCGACAGTGCGTATCCCTGATATCTATTGCTGCAAAAACAGGGATAAATCATGTCATCATTGCATATTTCGCAAGGCACGTTTCGTCTTAGCGATACCCGAACGCTGACGATTGCTGATTTAACGCTACGCGCGGGTGAAAGCTGGGCGTTTGTCGGCACTAACGGCAGCGGTAAATCCGCGCTGGCCCGCGCGCTGGCCGGCGAGCTCCCCCTCCTCAAGGGCGAATGCCAGGGCGACTTTACGCGCCTGACGCGCCTGTCATTTGAACAATTGCAAAAGCTGGTAAGCGACGAGTGGCAGCGCAATAACACTGATTTACTCAGCCCTGGCGAAGAAGATACCGGCCGTACGACGGCGGAAATTATTCAGGATGAGGTGAAAGATCCCGCCCGCTGTCAGCGCCTGGCAGAACGGTTCGGCATCACCGCCCTGCTCAACCGGCGCTTTAAATACCTTTCAACCGGCGAGACGCGAAAAACGCTGCTTTGCCAGGCGCTGATGAGCGAGCCCGAGCTGCTTATCCTCGACGAACCCTTTGACGGCCTTGACGTGCAGTCCCGTGCGCAGCTGGCGGCCCTGCTGGAGTCGCTTAATCAGCAGGGCTATACCCTGGTTTTGGTGCTTAACCGCTTCGATGAAATTCCGGACTTTATTCAGCACGCGGGCGTACTGGCCGACTGTAACCTGACCGAGACCGGTGAAAAAAACGCGCTGCTTAAGCAGGCGCTCATTGCCCAGCTCGCACACAGTGAACAACTCGACGGAATTACGCTTCCGGAACCTGACGCCCCTTCGGCCCGCCATGCGCTCGATCCCCACCAGCCGCGCATCGTACTGCGGGATGGGATTGTCTCTTATGACGATCGCCCGATCCTCAACCGTCTTAGCTGGACGGTCAATCCCGGCGAACACTGGCAGATTGTCGGCCCTAACGGCGCGGGAAAATCCACGCTGCTGAGCCTTATCACCGGCGATCACCCGCAGGGCTATAGCAACGATCTGACGCTGTTTGGTCGGCGTCGCGGCAGCGGCGAAACCATCTGGGATATTAAAAAACATATCGGCTACGTCAGCAGCAGCCTGCATCTGGATTACCGGGTCAGTACCACGGTACGCAACGCGATCCTTTCCGGGTATTTTGATTCCATCGGTATTTATCAGGCGGTGTCTGACAAACAGCACAAGCTCGCCCAGCAGTGGCTGGATATTCTGGGCATGGACAACCGGGTCGCTGACGCGCCGTTTCATAGTCTGTCGTGGGGGCAGCAGCGTCTGGCCCTGATCGTTCGCGCGCTGGTGAAACACCCTACGCTTCTGATCCTCGACGAACCGCTGCAGGGACTCGATCCGCTGAATCGCCAGCTTATCCGCCGCTTTGTGGACGTGCTGATTAGCGAAGGTGAAACGCAGCTGCTGTTCGTTTCACATCATGCCGAAGATGCCCCCGCCTGCATCACGCATCGCCTGGAGTTTGTGCCGGACGGTGAGGGTTATCGCTACTTTCTCAGTAACGTCGATTAACCGTGGAGGGCTCTGCCCTCCTCTTTTTCAGATAACTTGCATCAATACATGGCTATCTCTTTGATCTAGAATGCACTCAGTCATTGAAAAAGCGAGTGTGAAAACGAGTGTAAACGATTCCACTATTTTATCCCATGTCACACTTTTCGCGTCTCTGTTATGCTATGGTTATTACATACCATAAGCCCAATGGAGCGAAATATGCGAGTTCTGGTAACAGGTGGTAGCGGTTACATAGGTAGTCATACCTGCGTGCAACTGCTGCAAAACGGTCACGACGTCATCATCCTCGACAACCTGTGCAACAGTAAGCGCAGCGTGCTGCCGGTGATTGAACGCCTTGGCGGTAAACAACCGACTTTCGTGGAAGGCGACATCCGCAACGAAGCGCTGATGACCGAGATCCTTCACGACCATGCCATCGAAGCGGTGATCCACTTCGCGGGTCTGAAAGCGGTCGGTGAATCCGTTGCGAAGCCGCTCGAGTATTACGACAACAACGTCAACGGTACCCTGCGTCTCATCTCCGCCATGCGTGCGGCCAACGTCAAAAACTTCATCTTTAGCTCCTCCGCCACCGTCTACGGCGATCAGCCCAAAATCCCTTACGTTGAAAGCTTCCCGACCGGTACCCCGCAAAGCCCGTACGGCAAAAGCAAGCTGATGGTAGAGCAGATCCTGACCGACCTGCAAAAAGCACAGCCGGAGTGGAGCATCGCGCTGCTGCGCTACTTCAACCCGGTCGGCGCGCATCCGTCCGGCGACATGGGTGAAGATCCGCAGGGCATCCCGAACAACCTGATGCCGTATATCGCCCAGGTTGCCGTGGGTCGCCGCGACTCGCTGGCGATTTTTGGCAATGACTATCCGACCGAAGACGGTACCGGCGTGCGCGACTACATCCACGTGATGGATCTGGCCGACGGTCACGTTGCGGCCATGCAGCAGCTAGCCAACAAACCGGGCGTGCATATTTACAACCTCGGCGCCGGGGTCGGCAGCAGCGTGCTGGACGTGGTTAACGCCTTCAGCAAAGCCTGCGGTAAGCCGGTGAACTACCACTTCGCTCCGCGTCGTGATGGCGACCTGCCTGCTTACTGGGCTGATGCTACCAAAGCCGACAAAGAGCTTAACTGGCGTGTGACGCGCACGCTTGATGAAATGGCACAGGATACCTGGCACTGGCAGTCACGCCACCCGCAAGGCTATCCGGACTAAGGATCCGTCATGACGCAATTTAATCCCGTCGATCATCCGCATCGTCGTTTTAACCCGTTAAGCGGGCAATGGATTTTGGTCTCTCCGCATCGCGCCAAGCGCCCCTGGCAGGGGGCGCAGGAGACGCCTGCAAAACAGA
Source organism: Enterobacter sp. DNB-S2 (assembly GCF_019443845.1). Taxonomy (NCBI): domain Bacteria; kingdom Pseudomonadati; phylum Pseudomonadota; class Gammaproteobacteria; order Enterobacterales; family Enterobacteriaceae; genus Enterobacter; species Enterobacter sp. DNB-S2. Next base: position 2,030,157 of record NZ_CP050520.1, on the reverse strand, counting down.
CGCTGCCACAGCACGACCCGGACTGCTTCCTCTGTCCGGGCAACACGCGCGTCACCGGGGATAAAAATCCGGACTACAAAGGCACCTTCGTGTTCACCAACGATTTTGCCGCGCTGATGACCGACACGCCGGACGCGCCGGAAAGCCACGATCCGCTGATGCGCTGCGAAAGCGCGCGCGGAACCAGCCGCGTGATCTGCTTCTCGCCGGATCACAGCAAAACGCTGCCCGAGCTGAGCGTGGACGCGCTGAAAGAGGTCGTCAGCACCTGGCAGGCGCAAACCGCAGAGCTGGGGCAGCGCTATCCGTGGGTGCAGGTGTTCGAAAACAAAGGCGCGGCCATGGGCTGCTCAAACCCGCACCCGCACGGCCAGATCTGGGCGAACAGCTTCCTGCCTAACGAAGCCGAGCGTGAAGACCGTCTGCAGAAAGCGTATTACGCGGAAAACGGTTCGCCGATGCTGGTGGATTACACCCAGCGCGAGCTGGCCGACGGCAGCCGCACCGTGGTGGAAACCGAACACTGGCTGGCCGTCGTCCCTTACTGGGCCGCCTGGCCGTTTGAAACGCTGCTGCTGCCGAAAGCGCACGTGCAGCGCATCACCGATCTTAGCGACGCGCAGCGCGACGACCTTGCCCTGGCGCTGAAAAAGCTGACCAGCCGTTACGACAACCTCTTCCAGTGCTCTTTCCCGTACTCCATGGGCTGGCACGGCGCCCCGTTTAACGGCGAAGGGAATCAACACTGGCAGCTGCACGCCCATTTCTATCCGCCGCTGCTGCGCTCTGCGACGGTGCGTAAATTCATGGTGGGCTATGAAATGCTGGCGGAAACCCAGCGTGACCTGACGGCGGAACAGGCGGCAGAACGTCTGCGTGCCGTTAGCGACGTCCACTATCGCGAATCAGGAGTTTAAAAAATGAGTCTGAAAGATAAAACACAATCCCTGTTTGCTGAGAAATTTGGCTACCCTGCCACCCACGTTATTCAGGCGCCAGGCCGCGTTAACCTGATCGGTGAACACACCGACTATAACGACGGTTTCGTGCTGCCGTGCGCTATCGATTACCAGACCGTCATCAGCTGCGCGAAGCGCGACGACCGTAAAGTTCGCGTGATTGCGGCGGATTACGGTAATGAGACGGACGAGTTTTCCCTCGATGCCCCGATTGTGACGCACGACAGCCAGCAGTGGTCTAACTACGTGCGCGGCGTGGTGAAACACCTTCAGAAGCGCAACAAGAACTTTGGCGGTGCCGATTTAGTTATCAGCGGTAACGTGCCGCAGGGTGCGGGCTTAAGCTCCTCTGCGTCCCTGGAAGTCGCCGTGGGTACCGTGTTCCAGCAGCTTTATCATCTGCCGCTGGACGGCGCGCAAATCGCCCTGAACGGTCAGGAAGCAGAAAACCAGTTCGTGGGCTGCAACTGCGGCATTATGGACCAGCTGATCTCCGCGCTGGGCAAAAAAGAGCATGCCCTGTTAATTGATTGCCGCTCGCTGGGTACCAAAGCCGTTCCCCTGCCGAAAGGCGCGGCTGTGGTGATCGTCAACAGCAACTTTAAGCGCACGCTGGTGGGCAGCGAATACAACACCCGCCGCCAGCAGTGCGAAACCGGTGCCCGCTTCTTCCAGCAGCCTGCCCTGCGCGACGTGACGCTCAATGAATTTAACAAAGTGGCGCACGAGCTTGATCCGGTTGTCGCCAAACGCGTTCGTCACGTGCTGACGGAAAATGCCCGTACCGTTGAAGCCGCGTCCGCGCTGGCAAAAGGTGACCTGAAACGCATGGGTGAGCTGATGGCGGAATCTCACGCCTCCATGCGCGATGATTTTGAAATCACCGTTCCGCAGATCGATACCCTGGTGGACATCGTTAAAGCCACCATTGGCGACAAAGGCGGCGTGCGCATGACAGGCGGCGGTTTTGGCGGCTGCATCGTTGCGCTGGTGCCAGAAGAGCTGGTTCCTGCCGTACAGGATGCCGTGGCGAAGCAGTACGAAGCAAAAACGGGTATCAAAGAAACCTTCTATGTTTGTAAAGCATCACAAGGAGCCGGACAGTGCTAAACGAAACACCTACCCTTGCACCGGATGGTCTGCCGTATCGCCTGTTAACCCTGCGCAACAGCGCGGGGATGGTCGTTACGGTGATGGACTGGGGGGCAACCCTTCTTTCTGCACGCGTACCGATGCCGGACGGCAGCGTGCGCGAGACCCTGCTCGGCTGCGCCTCGCCTGAGCAGTACATCAATCAGTCCGCCTATCTGGGCGCGTCCGTCGGGCGCTATGCTAACCGCATCGCGAAGAGCCGTTTTGAACTCGACGGCGTGCAGTACACCCTGCTTCCAAGCCAGGGTGAGAACCAGCTGCACGGTGGTCCGGACGGATTCGATAAACGCCGCTGGAAGATTGTTCGTCAAAACGATGGCGAAGTGCTGTTCTCGCTGGATTCGCCTGATGGCGATCAGGGCTTCCCGGGGAACCTTGTCGCGTCCGCGCGCTTTACGCTGACCGACGACAACCGTATCGCCATCGAATACCGTGCGACGGTCGATAAGCCGTGTCCGGTCAATCTGACCAATCACGCGTATTTCAACCTGGACGGTAGCCAGTGCGACGTGCGTAACCACAAGCTGCAGATCCTGGCGGATGCATATCTTCCAGTTGACGAGATGGGCATTCCGTATCAGGGCCTCAAAGACGTGAGCGGCACCAGCTTTGACTTCCGCAGCGCGAAGTCCATCGCCCAGGATTTCATGAGCGATGACGATCAGCGTAAGGTAAAAGGCTACGACCACGCTTTCCTGCTGCAGGCCAAAGGCGATGTGAAACAGCCTGCCGCACAGGTCTGGTCTGCGGATGAGAAACTGCAGATGACGGTTTATACCACAGCCCCTGCACTGCAGTTTTACTCAGGCAACTACCTCGGCGGGACGACGGCGCGCGAACACGATGAGTACAGCGACTGGCAAGGCCTGGCGCTGGAGAGCGAGTTCCTGCCGGACAGCCCGAACCATCCGGAATGGCCGCAGCCGGACTGCGTGCTGCGTCCGGGTAAAGAGTACGTGAGCGTGACGGAATATCATTTTATTCCACATTAATATCCAGCCCTCCCTCCGGAGGGCTTTTTTCTGCCCGCCTTGCTGAAAATAGCGCCGATCGCAGACAAAATCATAACCCTGGATTCACAAGCATCTTACACTCAGAGACTATTTTCGCTATGGTTAGGGTTAAGCGTTGCTGGTGGCACGGCCACGGCAATATAATGAGAATTGTTATCATTCTAAAAATGCTTGAGGAGTAAGAGATGGCTATAACTAAGCTGGTCCTGGTGCGTCACGGCGAAAGCCAGTGGAACAACGAAAACCGCTTTACCGGTTGGTACGACGTTGATCTGTCTGAGAAAGGCGTAAGCGAAGCAAAAGCAGCAGGTAAACTGCTGAAGGAAGAAGGCTTCAGCTTTGATTTTGCTTACACCTCTGTGCTGAAACGTGCCATCCACACCCTGTGGAACGTGCTGGACGAACTGGATCAGGCCTGGCTGCCGGTTGAGAAGTCCTGGAAACTGAACGAACGTCACTACGGTGCGCTGCAGGGCTTGAACAAAGCGGAAACCGCCGAGAAATATGGCGACGAGCAGGTTAAACAGTGGCGTCGCGGTTTCGCAATCACCCCACCAGAGCTGACCAAAGATGACGAGCGCTACCCGGGCCACGACCCGCGTTACGCGAAGCTGACCGACGCTGAGCTGCCAACCACCGAGAGCCTGGCGCTGACCATCGACCGTGTTGTGCCTTACTGGAACGAAACCATTCTGCCACGCCTGAAAAGCGGCGAGCGCGTGATCGTCGCTGCTCACGGTAACTCCCTGCGCGCGCTGGTGAAATACCTGGACAACATGGGTGAAGACGAAATCCTCGAACTGAACATCCCAACCGGCGTACCGCTGGTGTATGAGTTCGACGAAAACTTCAAGCCAATCAAACACTACTATCTGGGTAACGCAGAAGAGATCGCGGCGAAAGCAGCGGCTGTCGCGAACCAGGGTAAAGCGAAGTAACTTTCGCAAGGCATAAAAAAAAGCGCGGAGCCTTCCGCGCTTTTTTATTTGTGCCTGAGAATTCAGCCGCGGCGCGCTTTTACCGCATTCGCCAGCTGACGCAGGATGGTATCGGTATCGTCCCAGCCAATGCAGGCATCGGTGACGCTTTTGCCATACACCAGCGGCTCGCTGCCTTCCAGGTTCTGGTTACCTTCAACCAGATGGCTTTCGATCATTACCCCAATCACCGCCTTCTCACCGCCGGCAATCTGCTGGCAGACGTCTGCACCCACTTCCATCTGCTTTTTAAACTGCTTGCTGGAGTTGGCATGGCTGAAATCGATCATCACCTGCGGTGACAGCCCGGCTTTTTCCAGCCCGACCTTCACTTCCGCCACGTGTTTCGCACTGTAGTTTGGCTCTTTGCCGCCGCGCAGAATGATATGGCAGTCACCGTTACCGCTGGTGTTAACGATGGCGGAATGGCCCCATTTGGTCACGGACAGGAAGCAGTGCGGCGCACCCGCTGCGTTGATGGCGTCGATAGCCACCTTAATGGTGCCGTCAGTGCCGTTTTTGAAACCCACCGGGCAAGAAAGACCGGACGCCAGCTCGCGGTGAACCTGAGATTCGGTTGTGCGGGCACCAATTGCGCCCCAGCTCATCAGGTCTGCCAGATATTGTGGCGTAATCATGTCGAGGAATTCACCGGCCGCAGGCAGGCCGCTGTCGTTGATCTCCAGCAGCAGCTTGCGCGCAATGCGCAGGCCGTCGTTGATCTGGAAGCTGTTATCCATATGCGGATCGTTAATCAGCCCTTTCCAGCCCACGGTGGTGCGCGGTTTTTCAAAATAAACGCGCATCACGATTTCCAGCTCGTCCTTCAGCTCTTCACGGAGGGTGAGCAGACGGGCTGCGTACTCTTTCGCAGCTGCAGGATCGTGAATAGAGCACGGACCAATCACCACCAGAAGACGATCGTCATTACCTTTCAGGATCTTATGGATCGCTTTACGAGCATGAGAAACCGTATTTGCGGCATTTTCAGTGGCGGGGAATTTCTCAAGGAGCGCTACAGGAGGTAATAACTCATTGATCTCTTTAATACGTAAATCGTCGTTCTGATAATTCATTTTCTTTCCAGCTCTGCCATATCTTTAGTAATGAAAGCAATCCTTTCAATCTATCTTGTCGACCAGGAAGTGTAAACACGGTTTTACACTTCACGCAGATAATTCCTGGAATTCGCCTAAAAATCGCCACAAAATAGCGAAAAACGAGATCTAACCTAAGCTTTTTAACTGTAACAACCAATTTTACACGCTTAAACGCGATTCCCTACTGACGTAAGTCCGTAAGGCGGAATCTTTCGCCTCAGAAAAAGATGCACTGTTGGAGAATGTTATCCAGCGTAACGACAAGAACAGGAGCACCATGATGAAAATGACAAAACTGGCAACCCTCTTCCTGACCGCCACACTCACTCTGGCCAGCGGCAGCGTCCTGGCCGCGGAAACGGGCACATCAGACAGCAACGGTGATGCGAATGCCGCGGCAGCAGCAGGCCAGCCCGCACCTGATGCGAAACAGAATATCGCCCCGAATAATGTCGACAACAGCCAGATCAATACCGGCAACACTAACACCGGAGGCACCATGCTGCATCCCAACGGCAGTGGTTCCGGCACCATGAATCATGACAATATGAGCTCGGACGAGGTTCATAAGAACTCAATGTGCAAGGACGGCAAATGCCCTGACCCTAATGACAAAGTAGGAAACGACGCGAATACCAAAACCGATGGCACCACCCAGTAATGGGGATGTTCGGTTAGAAAAAGGAGAGCTCTGGCTCTCCTTTCTTTTTGGAGTAACCTATTAAAAACGCTACACTAAAAACAATAACACATCAGGAAAGCAGACATGGCGCACTCCCATTCCCACTCACCCTCTCCCGGCAACGACAACGCTAAACGACTGATGCTGGCCTTTGGCGTTACCGCAACGTTTATGATTATCGAGGTCATTGGCGGCCTCATTTCCGGCTCTCTGGCGCTACTGGCTGATGCCGGACATATGCTGACCGATGCCGCAGCGCTGCTCTTCGCCCTGCTGGCGGTGCAGTTTGCGCGTCGTCCTCCCAATGCGCGCCATACCTTCGGCTGGCTGAGGCTGACAACCCTCGCCGCGTTTGTTAACGCCATTGCGCTGGTGGTCATTACCGTTCTTATCGTCTGGGAGGCCGTCCAGCGATTCAGACACCCGCAGCCGATCGCCGGGGCGACAATGATGGTGATTGCCGTGGCGGGGCTGCTGGCGAATATCCTCGCCTTCTGGATTTTGCACCGCGGCAGCGGGGAAAAGAACCTCAACGTGCGCGCTGCGGCTCTGCATGTTCTGGGTGATTTGCTCGGCTCAGTCGGGGCGATTGTCGCCGCGCTGGTGATCCTCTACACCGGCTGGACGCCTGTCGATCCGATTCTGTCCGTGCTGGTGTCGTGTCTGGTCTTGCGCAGCGCCTGGCGGCTGCTGAAGGAGAGCGTGAATGAACTGCTTGAAGGGGCACCGACATCGATGGATATTGACCAGCTAAAGCGCAACCTGCGCCGTTCAGTCCCGGAAGTGCGCAACGTTCATCACGTTCACGTCTGGCTGGTGGGGGAAAAACCGGTCATGACGCTGCACGTCCAGGTGATCCCGCCTCACGACCACGATGCGCTGCTTGAACGCATCCAGCATTTTCTTGAACATCACTACGAAATTGGCCACGCCACCATCCAGATGGAGTATCAGCCCTGTAACGGGCCGGACTGCCACCTTAACGAGGCGCAGTCCGGACATTCACATCAGCATCACCACTAGCTGGAAAGCGCGTGAGAACCCCGCTCACGCGCGCTCTTAATCCACATCCGGCTGCCGTTCAGCGCGATGAAGGTCAGCAGCAGATATTCCAGCGACATCGCATAGACGCCCTGCAGGGCGAAGATTGCCACGCTGATCACGTTGATGATGACCCACAGCAGCCAGTTCTCAACGTATTTACGGGTCATCAGGATCATCGCCGCAATCGACAGCACCATCATGCAGGAATCCCAGAACGGGAAGGCATCCGGCTGGAGCTCGGGCATCGTCACGTTCAGGCCGAAACCGGACATGACCGAAACGGCAACGCGGGTCAGGAACGCAAACACCGGGTTGATATAGACGGTCATTAAACCAATGGCGACCACGCAGGCGACAAACCAGGCGATGGCTTTCGGCAATGGAAGCCAGCGGATCTGCAGTTCTGCCTCCTGCTGGCTGTTCTGACGCGACCACGCGTACCAGCCGTAAATATTGGCGGCGAAGAAGAACAGCTGCAAAAGCAGGCTGGCGTACAGCTGGATCTGGAAGAAGATAATCGCAAACAGCGTAACGTTAATCAGCCCGAACGCGTAGTTGCTAATCTTCTCCAGGCTTGCCAGCCAGATACAGAGTAATCCCGCCAGCGTGCCAACGGCCTCAATCCATGACAGGTCATAGCCACCTGCACCAATCGGTATATGAACCAGAATGTTCTGCGTGCTAAAAAAATCCATCTTTTCCCCGGTCGTTTTGAATTAAGTACGTAGTGTAGCCGCAAAATCCAGCATGCGGTTAAGCGGAATTAATGCACCTTCACGCAGGGCGGCATCCACATGGATTTCATGTGCTGCCCCGCCCGTCTCGAGCCCTTCGGCAATGGCCTTCAGGCCATTCATCGCCATCCACGGACAATGCGCACAGCTGCGACACGTTGCGCCCTCGCCCGCCGTTGGCGCTTCAAGGAGCTCTTTCTCCGGCACGGCCTGCTGCATCTTGTAGAAGATACCGCGATCGGTCGCCACGATGAGCTGCCTGTTAGGCAGCGTTCTGGCCGCGTTGATAAGCTGGCTGGTTGAGCCCACGGCGTCCGCCATGTCGACAATCGACTGCGGTGATTCAGGGTGAACAAGAATCGCGGCGTCAGGATAAAGTGCCTTCATGCGCGCCAGCGCCTGAGTTTTGAATTCGTCGTGCACAATGCAGGCACCCTGCCAGCAGAGAACGTCAGCCCCCGTCTGCTTCTGGACATAATTTCCAAGATGGCGGTCAGGCGCCCAGATGATTTTCTCGCCCAGGCTATCCAGATGTTCAATCAGCTCAACGGCGATGCTGGAGGTGACAACCCAGTCTGCCCGCGCTTTTACCGCCGCAGATGTGTTGGCGTAAACCACCACGGTCCGGTCAGGGTGGGCGTCACAGAAGGCCGTGAATTCGTCAATAGGGCAGCCGAGATCCAGTGAACACTCCGCATTAAGCGTCGGCATCAGAATGGTTTTTTCAGGGCTCAGGATCTTTGCCGTTTCGCCCATAAAACGCACGCCGGCAACCAGCAGCGTGGAAGCAGGATGTTTTGCACCGAAGCGTGCCATCTCCAGTGAATCTGAAATACAGCCCCCGGTCTCTTCCGCCAGCTGCTGAATTTCCGGGTCGGTGTAGTAATGGGCCACCATCACCGCATCTCGTTCTTTGAGAAGACGTTTGATCTTCTCACGGTAGAATTGCTTTTCGTCCTGGCTCAGCGGGACAGGCTTTGGCGGAAACGGATAGATTGCGGCTTCAGGATCAAACATCACACTCATTATGGCTTCTCGTTTTACGGGCTTAACAATATTGCCTTTCTTTTGCATGACATAGCAAAACGCATGGCAATTGTGTTTTGTATACTAAACAAGATAGCGAATATGAGAGGAAAAGTCACCGGAAATAGGTGCGGATAGCATTTGTCGGCTGGCGGCTTCGCCTTGCCCGACCTGCACAGACGGCAGATAGCAAAAAGGCGCCTTTAGGGCGCCTTTCTACACTGGTGGGTCGTGCAGGATTCGAACCTGCGACCAATTGATTAAAAGTCAACTGCTCTACCAACTGAGCTAACGACCCCTTGCGGGATGTACTTCAAATTTATTCAGGCTGGTGGGTCGTGCAGGATTCGAACCTGCGACCAATTGATTAAAAGTCAACTGCTCTACCAACTGAGCTAACGACCCTTTTGGGTGTTGCCTGAATTATCACTCGGAACCAATAAAATTGGTGGGTCGTGCAGGATTCGAACCTGCGACCAATTGATTAAAAGTCAACTGCTCTACCAACTGAGCTAACGACCCGAGTGGTGGGTGATGACGGGCTCGAACCGCCGACCCCCTCCGTGTAAAGGAGATGCTCTACCAACTGAGCTAATCACCCACTCTGTACTGCTGGTGTGCGTTAAGTGGTGGGTCGTGCAGGATGACTCGGCTTCGCCTCGCCCTATGGGCCGTTGCTGACGCAACGTTATCCTTCACGTTTTACTACTTCCACCTGACTTAGTGGTGGGTCGTGCAGGATTCGAACCTGCGACCAATTGATTAAAAGTCAACTGCTCTACCAACTGAGCTAACGACCCACTTTTACGCTGTTTTCACGTTGTTTGATATCCCGTGGCAACGGCGGCATATATTACTGATTTAAGAATTCAGCGCAACAAAAATTTCGATGAAGATCACTTAACTGCTTACGAATCATGCTGCACGACCAGAAATAACGCGATTTCTGGTCATGCGATAATCATCCCATCGAATTCAGACGTTTTTGCGCCTGCTTAGCACCTTCGGTACCCGGGAATTTAGAGACCACCTGCTGATAAACCGCTTTGGCTTTCGCAGTGTCGCCTTTGTCCTGCATGATGACGCCCACTTTATACATCGCATCAGGCGCTTTTGGCGATTTCGGGTAATTTTTCACCACTGAGGCAAAATAAAACGCCGCATCGTCCTTTTTACCCTTGTTGTAATTCAGCTGACCGAGCCAGTAATTCGCATTTGGCTGATAAGTGGAATCAGGGTATTTCTTAACAAAGTTCTGAAACGCAGCAAGCGCGTCATCCTGACGAGATTGATCCTGCACCAGGGCAATGGCCGCGTTGTAGTCCGTATTCGCGTCACCGCTCTGTACAGGCGCACCTGTTGAAGCAGAAGCATCCGCAGCCGGAGCTGATGTCGCCGCACCGGTCTGATCGCCCGCGGCTGGCTGTGCTTGTGCTGCTGCACCACCGCTGCTCAGACTATCCATCTGCAGCAAAATCTGCTTCTGACGTTCCACAACCTGGTTCAACTGATACTGGCTTTCCTGAATCTGGCCGCGGAGAGAGTCAATATCGTTTTGGTTATCAGAAAGTTGTTGCTGGAGTTGGGTTAAAAGCTGGCTGTGAGCGTTAGAAATACGCTCGAGTTGAGTGACCCGGTCTTCTACCGAGCCTGAGCCGACACTACTGATTGGTGCCTGAGCAAAAGCGGCCCAGGGGGCCGCTATTCCAACCAGTAACGACAGACTCAACAGATGATGTCTGAAGTTACTGCTCATGCAATTCTCTTAGTAAACCAGTACGGCACGACGGTTTTTGGAGTAAGCCGCTTCGTCGTGACCCAGTACTGCAGGTTTTTCTTTACCGTAAGAAACGATGGAGATCTGGTCAGCAGAAACGCCTTTACCCTGCAGGTACATTTTAACAGCGTTAGCACGACGTTCACCCAGGGAGATGTTGTACTCTGGAGTACCACGTTCGTCCGCGTGACCTTCTACGGTGACTTTGTAAGATGGGTTGCTACGCAGGAAGTTAGCGTGAGCGTCCAGCATCGCAGCGAAGTCAGAACGGATGTCGTATTTATCCAGATCGAAGTAAACGATGTTGTTCTGCTGCAGCTGCTGCATCTGAAGACGCGCTTGCTCTTCAGAAGACATGTTGCCATTGCCGTTCGCGTCCATACCGGTGCCGGCACCCATCATGCCTTCGCCGCTCTGGTCATTGCTGGCGTTCTTGTTAGAAGAACACGCTGCGATTGCCATTACAGGCAGAGCGATCATCAGCCCCTTCAGCACTTTGTTCAGTTGCATTTCTATGATTCCTTTAGTAATCAATTAATTATTATTTACAGATACGGCGACCAGGCAGGTGATTTTACCTGTCCATCAGTTGCCGGAATACGCGCTTTGAAACGCCCATCTGTAGAAACCAGATTCAGCACAGATCCCATCCCCTGAGAAGAGCTGTAGATTACCATCGTGCCGTTAGGTGCCAGACTTGGCGTTTCATCCAGGAACGTTGACGACAGAACTTGAACGCCACCCGCTACCAGATCCTGTTTGGCAATGTGCTGCTGCCCACCGTTGGAGCTCACCATTACCATAAATTTACCGTCGCTGCTCACGTCTGAGTTCTGGTTCTGCGAACCTTCCCAGGTAATACGCTGCGGAGCACCGCCGTTGATGTTGACTTTATAGATTTGTGGACGGCCAGCCTGGTCAGAAGTAAACGCCAGGTTTTGACTATCCGGGAACCATGAAGGTTCAGTGTTGTTGCTGCGACCGTCGGTCACCTGACGGATCTGGCCAGAGCCAATGTCCATCACGTACAGGTTCAGGCTACCGGTTTTTGACAGCGCAAACGCCAGTTTAGACCCGTCCGGAGAGAAGGAAGGTGCACCGTTGTGACGTGGGAAAGACGCCACCTGACGAACAGCACCGTTTGCCAGCGTCTGGATAACCAGCGCTGAACGGCCGCTTTCGAAGGTTACATAGGCCAGTTTAGAACCGTCAGGAGACCAGGCTGGAGACATCAGCGGCTGTGAAGAACGTTTCACCAGGAACTGGTTGTAGCCGTCGTAGTCAGATACGCGCAGCTCATACGGGAACTGACCACCGTTGGTCTGCACCACATAAGCAATACGGGTACGGAACGCCCCTTTAATGCCGGTCAGTTTTTCAAATACCGCATCGCTGGCAGCGTGTGCCGCGTAGCGCAGGTACTGCTTAGTGACCTTGTAAGAGTTCTGTGCCAGAACGGTACCCGGTGCACCGCCGGTATCCACCAGCTGCCAGGCCACGTTGTAAGAGCCGTCCGGGTTAGGCGTAACCTGACCCACAACCACGGCATCAATACCCAGTGCAGACCATGCTGCAGGCTGTACTTCCTGCGCGCTGCCCGGCTGCTGAGGCAGACGAGAACGATCTAACGGGTTGAATTTACCGCTGTTACGCAGGTCAGCCGCCACGATGCCACCGGCATCTTCAGGTGCAGCGCCAGGACCGGCCCACTGGAACGGAACAACACCGATTGGGCGTGCCGAGTCCACCCCCTGGGTGATCTCGATACGTACTTCTGCGTGCAGTACTGCTGCCCACAGCATTAAAAAACTAAATGCTACACGTAATGCCTGCTTCATCATATCTCCCTTATCCGGGTAACCTTACCCACGATAATTTAGCAGAATGTTAACAAACTCAAATAGACAAAACTACCAGAACCCTGTGACTAAACTTGGTCTATTTTTCCCCGTTTGCACGGGGAAAATGTAACTTAAGGTTTGAAGTCCAGCGGCGCATTTTTGAAGACTTCGTAAACTGCCTGAGACGGCGGTTTAGGCATCTTCGCCTGACGCGCTGCAGCCAGGGCCGCAGTACATAAAGCCGGGTCGCCACCTTCAGACTTGATATCCAGCAGCATGCCGTCCGGAGCCAGTTTTATACGCAACGTACACGTTTTACCGGTATAGGAAGACGCATCATAGAATCGGCTTTCAATAGCGGATTTAATCTGCGCGGCATAACCGTTGATTTCAGCCCCTGTCGCACCGTTACTCTTAGTGTTACCACTTCCCGTCGGCGCTGCGTTGTTTCCTTTCGCCCCACCGCCCGTTTTCGGTGCATTCTTACCGGAGCTTAAATCGCCCAGCAGATCGTCAACCCCTGCGGCAGCAGCGGCTTTTTCAGCAGCCGCGGCCTTTTTGGCCGCCGCTTTATCAGCAGCAGCTTTCTTATCGGCAGCGGCCTTCTCAGCTGCAGCTTTCTTATCGGCAGCGGCCTTCTCAGCTGCAGCTTTTTTATCGGCAGCGGCTTTTTCAGCGGCGGCAGCTTTTTCTGCAGCCGCTTTCTCAGCAGCAGCCGCTTTCTTCGCGGCCTCGGCAGCAGCTTTCTTCTCTGCTTCCTGAGCGGCTTTTTTCGCGGCTTCCGCTTCGGCTTTCTTCTGAGCATCAGCAGCGGCTTTCTTCGCGGCTTCCGCTTCAGCTTTCTTCTGAGCATCGGCAGCGGCTTTCTTCGCCGCTTCCGCTTCAGCTTTCTTCTGAGCATCAGCAGCGGCTTTCTTCGCCGCTTCTGCCGCTAATTTTGCCTGGGCATCAGCCTGTGCTTTCGCGTCCGCTGCGGCTTTTGCTGCCGCCTCTTCCGCCTGCTTTTGCTGTTCCTGTGCTTTCTTCGCGGCCTCTTCGGCTTGCTTCTGCTGTTCCGCCTGCTCTTTCGCAGCTTCCTGCGCCTGCAAACGCTCTTTCTCAAGCTGCTTCAGACGCTCCTGCTCTGCGGCCTGCTTTTCACGCAGTTCTTCCGCCTGCTGTTGCGACTGTTTTTCACGCTGCTCTTCAGCCCGTTTGGCACTCGCCTTCTGCTGCTGTTCGCGATTATAGTTCTGTACTACCGCACCGGGATCCACCATCACGGCGTCAATGGAAGACCCTCCACCGCCACCGGCTGATGCATCAATATGCTCGTCGAACGAACTCCAGATCAGCGCTGCAAAGAGAATCACGTGCAGCACTGCGGAGACGATTATCGCTCGCTTAAGCTTGTCGTTCTGTTCGGTTGCCTTTGACACTATCGGTTCCCAAAAACTACGCGGATGATCAAATAGGTTGGGTCATTAAGCCAACTGACTTAACACCCGCACTATGTAGCAAGTTCAGCGCTTTAATAATTTCATCGTAGGGTACGTCTTTCGCGCCACCGATTAAGAAGACCGTTTTCGGATTTGACTCCAGACGACGCTGCGCTTCAGCAATAACCTGCTCAGGCGGCAGCTGATCCATACGATCTTTCTCTACCACGACGCTGTATTGCCCTACGCCGGAAACCTCAATGATAACCGGAGGATCGTCATTGGTGCTCACCGCCTGTGATTCTGTCGCATCCGGCAGATCCACTTCCACGCTCTGAGTAATGATTGGCGCTGTCGCCATGAAGATCAGCAGCAGTACCAGCAGGACGTCCAGCAGTGGAACGATATTGATTTCGGACTTGAGCTCGCGACGACCTCGTCCACGCGATCTGGCCATGGTTTACCCCTTGTTGCTCTCGGTGCTGGTAAACGCCTGACGGTGCAGAATCGCAGTGAACTCTTCCATAAAGTTGTCGTAGTTCAGTTCCAGTTTGTTCACGCGCTGGTTCAGACGGTTGTAAGCCATAACCGCAGGAATTGCCGCAAACAGACCGATAGCGGTCGCAATCAGTGCTTCAGCGATACCCGGTGCAACCATCTGCAACGTCGCCTGCTTCACCGCGCCCAGCGCGATAAAGGCGTGCATGATCCCCCACACGGTACCAAACAGGCCGATATACGGGCTGATGGAACCGACAGTGCCGAGGAATGGAATATGCGTTTCGAGATTTTCCAGCTCACGGTTCATAGAGATACGCATCGCACGCGAGGCACCTTCTACAACCGCTTCCGGCGCATGATTGTTTGCACGATGCAGACGAGCAAACTCTTTGAAACCGCTATAAAAAATTTGCTCGGAGCCTGTAAGGTTTTCACGGCGTCCCTGGCTTTCCTGATACAGACGAGAAAGCTCAATACCCGACCAGAACTTATCTTCAAACGCTTCAGCTTCACGGCCAGCGGCATTGAGGATACGCGTTCTCTGGATGATGATGGCCCAGGATGCGATTGAAAAACCAATCAAAATCAACATGATAAGTTTAACCAGAAGGCTTGCCTTCAGGAACAAATCAAGGATATTCATGTCAGTCACTGCTTAAACTCCGCGACAATAGACTTAGGAAGCGCACGAGGCTTCATTATGGTTGGATCAACACAAACAATCAGCACTTCAGCTGAGTTCAGTACGGTATTCTCTGCGTTGACTATCCGCTGCGTGAAAACCAGTGAGGTCCCGCGCATTGATGTAATTTCAGTTTGGACTTCGAGCATATCGTCGAGTCTGGCAGGCGCAAAATACTCAAGCGTCATCTTGCGTACCACGAAGGCAACTCGCTCAGCCAACAGCACCTGTTGACTAAAGTGATGATGGCGCAGCATCTCTGTGCGTGCCCGTTCATAAAAAGCAACGTAGCTGGCGTGGTAAACCACACCGCCGGCATCGGTATCTTCGTAATAGACACGAACCGGCCATCGAAACAGCGTTGTATTCACTTTACATCCCGGTAATGCAACAAAAGTTAATGCTTTTAAACTTCGCTACTATACGCGCGGGAAAGAGGGTTGGGAATGGGAGAAAGTAAACGGAGAGTAAATTTTTATGGGCTCGGGTAAGCCCATAACGTTAACGGACATTTCTTATTCAGAAGAAGAAGAAAATCAAACCGGCGAGAAGCACCAGATCGGCAATCAGCGGGCAAAAAATTCCCTGCCAGTGAATGGCTTTCGGACGAAAGCCGACGCCGTGGATCACACCTGCACAGACCGCCCACATAATGAGAAAGCCGTGCCAGATTTCAAGCTCGCTGGTTTTCGCTGCAAAGCGCGAAGGGTCCCAGAAGATACAACCTGCCAGCAGTAATGCCATCACTAAAGAAAGCGCCCGTAACGGGCGCTTGTCCATTACCGCGTAAAGCGTCGCGATAATATTCATCAGTGTTTTTCTTCACCCGCTTTGGTCGCTTCGACGTGCTCAAGCGCCAGGGCAGTGATGACACCAAATGCACAGGCAAGAAGCGTCCCTAAAATCCATGCGAAATACCACATATTCAGCTCCTTACTTAGTACATAGAGTGGGTGTTGCTTTCGATATGTTCTTTAGTGATGCGACCGAACATTTTCCAGTAACACCAGGTGGTGTAGAGCAGGATAATCGGTACGAACACGCAAGCAACATACGTCATCAGGTTCAGCGTCAGCTGGCTGGACGTTGCGTCCCACATGGTCAGGCTAGCATTCAGCATGGTGCTGGATGGCATGACGAATGGGAACATCGCAATACCCGCCGTCAGGATGATGCACGCCAGGGTCAGCGAAGAGAACACGAACGCCAGCGCGCCTTTCTCCAGACGAGACGTCAACACGGTCAGCAGCGGCAGCAATACGCCCAGAGCCGGGATCGCCCACAGCGCAGGGGTGTTATTGAAGTTCACCAGCCATGCGCCAGCCTGACGCGCCACTTCTTTGGTCAGCGGATTAGACGGTGCCGAGTGGTTAATTGCAGAGGTCACCACATAACCATCAATGCCGTACACCACCCACACACCGGCCAGTGCGAAGCAGACCAGCGTTACCAGCGCAGCGACCTGAGCCGTCGCGCGAGAACGCAGGTGCAGTTCACCAACCGTACGCATCTGCAGATAGGTTGCGCCCTGAGTGATGATCATCGCCACGCTCACCACGCCGGCCAGCAGGCCAAACGGATTCAGCAGCTGGAAGAAGTTACCGGTGTAGTAAAGACGCATGTATTCGTCCAGGTGGAACGGTACGCCCTGCAGCAGGTTACCGAACGCCACGCCGATCACCAGCGGTGGAACGAAGCTACCGATGAAGATGCCCCAGTCCCACATGTTGCGCCAGCGGGTGTCTTCAATCTTGGAACGGTAGTCGAAACCAACCGGACGGAAGAATAAAGAGGCCAGCACCAGAATCATCGCCACGTAGAAGCCGGAGAACGCAGCCGCGTAGACCATCGGCCAGGCAGCGAACAGCGCGCCGCCAGCGGTGATCAGCCACACCTGGTTACCGTCCCAGTGAGGGGCGATGGAGTTGATCATGATTCGACGCTCGGTGTCATTACGACCGAGGAAACGGGTGAGCATCCCCACCCCCATGTCGAAACCATCCGTGACGGCAAAACCGATCAGCAGAACGCCAACCAGCAGCCACCAGATAAAACGCAATACTTCATAATCGATCATTTGATGACTCCTGTCTTAGCGTGCCGGCTGAGTAGTCGCAGTGGACTGCTCGTAGTGATAGCGACCGGTTTTCAGGCTGCTTGGGCCAAGGCGCGCGAACTTGAACATCAGGAACAGTTCAGCCACCAGGAACAGGGTGTACAGACCACAAATCAGCAGCATGGAGAAGATCAGGTCGCCCGCTGTCAGGGACGAGTTCGCTACCGCCGTTGGCAGTACCTCACCAATCGCCCATGGCTGACGGCCGTACTCCGCAACAAACCAGCCGGATTCAATCGCGATCCACGGCAGTGGAATACCGTACAGCGCGGTGCGCAGCAGCCATTTTTTCTCGCCGATGCGGTTACGAATCACGGACCAGAAGGACGCCGCAATGATCAGCAGCATGATGATGCCGCAGCCCACCATGATACGGAATGCGAAGTACAGTGGCGCAACGCGTGGAATCGAGTCTTTGGTTGCCATCTGGATCTGCGCTTCTGTCGCATCAGAAACGTTCGGGGTATAACGCTTCAGCAGCAAACCGTAACCCAGATCTTTCTTCACGTTGTTGAACTGGTCGCGAACGGCCTGGTCGGTAGAACCGGCACGCAGCTGTTCCAGCAGAGAGTAGGCTTTCATACCGTTACGGATACGCTCTTCGTGCTGAACCATCAGCTCTTTCAGACCGGTCACCTGCTTATCAACAGAACGGGTGGCGATGATACCCAGCGCATAAGGGATCTGAATGGCGAAGCGGTTTTCCTGCGCGTCCTGATCCGGAATACCGAACAGCGTAAAGGCAGCAGGCGCCGGTTGGGTTTCCCATTCGGCTTCGATGGCGGCCAGTTTGGTTTTCTGCACGTCACCCATTTCGTAACCGGATTCATCACCCAGAACGATAACAGAGAGGATTGCAGCCATACCGAAGCTTGCAGCGATAGCAAAGGAGCGCTTAGCAAAGGCGAAGTCACGACCGCGCAGCATGTAGTAAGAACTGATGCCCAGTACAAACATCGCGCCGCACACGTAGCCAGAGGCGACGGTGTGAACGAATTTAACCTGCGCAACCGGGTTCAGGACCAGCTCGGCAAAGCTGACCATCTCCATACGCATGGTTTCGAAGTTGAAATCAGACGCGATAGGGTTCTGCATCCAGCCGTTCGCCACCAGAATCCACAGCGCGGACAGGTTCGAACCTAATGCCACCAGCCAGGTCACCGCCATATGCTGGACTTTACCCAGACGGTCCCAGCCGAAGAAGAACAGACCTACAAAGGTGGATTCGAGGAAGAATGCCATCAGACCTTCAATGGCCAGCGGCGCACCGAAGATATCCCCTACATAGTGGGAATAGTAAGACCAGTTAGTCCCGAACTGGAACTCCATGGTCAAACCGGTTGCCACGCCCAGCGCGAAGTTGATACCAAACAACTTGCCCCAGAACTTGGTCATATCTTTATAAATCTGTTTGCCGGAGAGAACGTATACCGTTTCCATAATGGCCAGCAGGAACGCCATACCGAGCGTCAGTGGCACAAACAGGAAGTGGTACATCGCGGTCAAGGCAAACTGTAAGCGCGACAGTTCGACTATATCTAACATCATGACTCCTTGCTCATCGCATGAAGACTCCGAGAGTGAACCCCGTCAGAGAGAGATCCACACGCATGCCCCAATACAAATTATTCGCATCCTTGTCGTCGTTATTACCCTGAAGGAGGATAAAAACGATGACGTGAGGTTACAAATACGTTAATAAAAAACTCAAATTGATCCCGCAAATATAATACGCTGCAAAACCCTTACAATAAACAGGTTTTTATTGAATCACATTTACGTTTTTCGACGGCGATCAATTTATAGCAAAATTACCACTTTTCGGCCATTTTGATCGGGGACAATTTACCGCCTTTTGATGGGTTTTTCCAAGGATTAAACATTGATTTAAATCAAAAACAATCCGTTGTGTTAAATGTGTTTTGATGCGGTGAACATAGTAAAAACCATGTTAAAGATATGTATATAAAATACAATTAAGGTTATCAAGTCGATTGATGAATATAAACAGAAGTGATTTTTATTAACTCAGAAGCCCGAATGCCTAATTTATTCAGGACATAAATTTTAGTGCGTTTTTCGTTTTTTTCCATCCGCTCTCTTTAAGGTAAATAAATAACAATTATTTTACTTTTACCCCCCCCTCTCTAATTAACACCATTTAGTGACTATTGCATGACACCCGGCAGGCAATAAAAAAGGCCGCTTTACAGCGGCCAACCATGTCGAAACGGACATTTTTATACTTCAACGCCCCCCTTTCGGGGAGCAGAGAGGACTTACTTAATGATGGATTTCAGTGCTTCGCCGATATCCGCCAGGCTGCGAACGGTTTTCACGCCTGCGGCTTCCAGCGCTGCGAATTTCTCATCAGCCGTACCCTTACCACCGGCGATGATCGCGCCTGCGTGCCCCATACGCTTGCCTTTCGGCGCGGTCACACCCGCGATGTAACCGACAACTGGCTTGGTCACGTGTTCTTTGATGTAAGCAGCGGCTTCTTCTTCCGCGCTACCACCGATCTCACCGATCATCACGATCGCTTCGGTCTGTGGATCTTCCTGGAACAGCTTCAGGATGTCGATGAAGTTAGAGCCCGGGATCGGGTCACCGCCGATGCCAACGCAGGTGGACTGGCCGAAGCCGTAATCGGTGGTCTGCTTCACAGCTTCATAGGTCAGCGTACCGGAACGGGACACGATGCCCACTTTCCCCGGCTTGTGAATGTGGCCCGGCATGATGCCGATTTTGCATTCGCCCGGGGTGATAACGCCAGGGCAGTTCGGGCCGATCATGCGCACGCCTGCTTCATCCAGCTTCACCTTCACGGTCAGCATATCCAGCGTCGGGATGCCTTCAGTGATGGTGATGATCAGCTTGATGCCTGCGTCGATCGCTTCCAGAATGGAGTCTTTGCAGAACGGTGCCGGAACGTAGATCACGGTCGCGGTTGCGCCCGTCGCTTCAACGGCTTCACGCACGGTGTTGAATACCGGCAGGCCCAGATGCGTGGTGCCGCCTTTACCTGGCGTTACGCCGCCAACCATCTGCGTGCCGTAGGCAATCGCCTGTTCGGAGTGGAAAGTCCCCTGGCTACCGGTGAAGCCCTGGCAGATAACCTTGGTATCTTTATTAATTAAAACTGACATTATTTCCCCTCCACTGCGGCAACAACCTGCTGAGCTGCATCCGTCAGACTTTTCGCTGCAATAATATTCAGGCCGCTGTCAGCCAGTTTTTTCGCGCCGAGTTCAGCGTTGTTACCTTCCAGACGCACAACCACCGGAACGTTAACACCCACTTCTTCTACCGCACCGATGATACCGTCGGCAATCAGGTCGCAACGAACGATGCCGCCGAAGATGTTAACCAGAACGGCCTTCACGTTGTCGTCAGAGAGGATGATTTTGAACGCTTCGGTTACGCGCTCTTTGGTTGCGCCACCGCCTACGTCGAGGAAGTTTGCTGGCTCACCGCCGTGCAGCTTAACGATGTCCATGGTGCCCATTGCCAGGCCCGCACCGTTAACCATGCAGCCGATGTTGCCGTCCAGCGCTACGTAGTTCAGCTCCCACTGTGCAGCCTGCGCTTCACGCGGATCTTCCTGAGACTGATCGCGCATTTCGCGCAGATCGGACTGGCGGAACAGCGCGTTGCCGTCAGCGCCCAGCTTGCCGTCGAGGCAGATCAGGTCGCCCTGGGTGGTGATCACCAGCGGGTTGATCTCGATCAGCGCCAAATCGCGCTCCAGGAAGATGTTCGCCAGACCCATGAAGATCTTGGTGAACTGCTGAACCAGCTTGCCTTCCAGGCCCAGTTTGAACGCCAGCTCGCGACCCTGGTAAGGCATTGGGCCCGCCAGCGGATCGATTGCCACTTTGTGGATCAGGTGCGGGGGTTCTTCCGCCACTTTTTCGATTTCCACGCCGCCTTCGGTAGACGCCATGAACACCACGCGACGGGAGCTACGGTCAACAACCGCGCCCAGGTACAGTTCTTTCGCGATATCGGTCGCCGCTTCAACCAGGATCTGGTTAACCGGCTGGCCGTTCGCATCTGTCTGGTACGTTACCAGACGCTTGCCGAGCCAATGTTCAGCAAACGCACGAATCTCTTCTTTGCTCTTAACAACCTTCACACCGCCCGCTTTACCACGGCCACCAGCGTGAACCTGACACTTAACTACCCAAGGGCCGGAACCGATTTTAGATGCGGCTTCTTCTGCTTCACGCGGGGTAGTACAGGCATAACCCACCGGAGCCGGTAAGCCATACCGGGCAAACAGCTGTTTGGCCTGATATTCATGTAAGTTCATGTGTTCTATCCATCCTTCAGGTAATCGTTAGGTCGTGCTTTTATTGGCCCGGCAGCCATACGCCGCCGGGCAAGACTGCAAAACTAGACGTCCAGCAGCAGACGGGTTGGATCTTCCAGCAGCTCTTTAATCGCGACCAGGAAGCCCACGGACTCGCGGCCGTCGATCAGGCGGTGATCGTATGAGAGCGCCAGGTACATCATCGGCAGGATCTCAACTTTACCGTCTACCGCCATCGGGCGATCTTTAATGGCATGCATACCCAGGATCGCGCTCTGCGGCGGGTTAATGATCGGGGTAGACATCAGCGAGCCGAATACGCCGCCGTTGGTAATGGTAAAGTTACCGCCGGTCAGGTCGTCTACGGTCAGCTTGCCGTCGCGGCCTTTAACAGCCAGCTCTTTAATGTTTTTCTCGATGTCAGCCATACCCAGGGTATCCACATCACGCAGAACCGGGGTGACCAGGCCGCGTGGAGTAGAAACCGCCATGCTGACGTCGAAATAGTTGTGGTAAACCACGTCATCGCCATCGATAGACGCGTTCACTTCCGGGTAGCGTTTCAGCGCTTCAACTACCGCCTTCACGTAGAAGGACATAAAGCCCAGACGGATACCGTGACGTTTTTCAAACGCGTCACCGTACTGCTTGCGCAGGTCCATGATTGGCTTCATGTTCACTTCGTTGAAGGTGGTCAGCATCGCGGTGGAGTTTTTCGCTTCCAGCAGACGCTCGGCCACGCGCTTGCGCAGGCGAGTCATTGGAACGCGTTTTTCGCTGCGGGCACCCAGAGCAGGCTGCGCTGCTGGTGCTGCCGCAGGGGCTTTCGCTTCTGCCTGAGCTGGCGCTTTCGCAAGGTGTTTGTCGATGTCTTCGCGGGTCAGACGACCGCCCACACCGGTGCCTTTGATGGCTGCCGGGTCAAGGCTGTGTTCAGCCAGCAGGCGACGGATCGCCGGGCTGAGGGCGTCGTTAGACTGTTCTTCCAGAGAAGCCTGCTGGCGCTGAGCCGGCGTAGAGGCTTTCTCTTCAGATTTCGCGCTGGACTCTTTACCCGCGCTGTTGCCTTCACGCAGGCGACCCAGGATCTGACGAGAGGTTACGGTGGTGCCTTCATCTTCCAGCACCGCGTCCAGAACGCCATCCGCCGAAGCCGGTACTTCCAGTACCACTTTGTCAGTTTCGATTTCTACCAGCACTTCATCGCGCTTAACGGCATCGCCTGGTTTTTTGTGCCAGGTAGCGACGGTCGCATCTGCTACGGATTCAGGCAGGTCGGGAACAAGAATATCTACGCTACTCATTTTGTATCCTTTAATTAATCGACGTTCAGCGCGTCATTGACCAGATCTTGTTGCTGCTTCTGGTGAACGGACATATACCCTACCGCCGGAGAGGCGGAGGCCGGGCGACCTGCATAACGCAGGGCTGACCCAAATGGAATCACTTCACGGAAATGATGCTGGCTGCAGTACCATGCGCCCTGGTTGAGCGGCTCTTCCTGGCACCAGACAAAATCATGTACGTGAGCATATTGTTTCAGCACTTCCTGCATCGCCTGATGCGGGAACGGATAAAGCTGTTCGATACGCACGATGGCGACATCTTTCTGATCGTTCTTGCGGCGCTGTTCCAGCAGGTCGTAATAAACCTTACCAGAACACATCACCACGCGCTTCACGCCCTGCGGATCCAGCTCGTCAATTTCACCGATGGCTGGCAGGAAGGTTCCGTTCGCCAGTTCTTCCAGGCTCGACACCGCCAGCGGGTGACGCAGCAGGGATTTCGGCGACATCACCACCAGCGGACGGCGCATACCGCGCAGCGCCTGACGACGCAGCATGTGGTAGACCTGAGCCGGGGTGGACGGTACGCAGACCTGCATGTTCTGCTCGGCGCAGAGCTGCAGATAACGTTCCAGACGCGCGGAGGAGTGCTCCGGACCCTGACCTTCATAACCGTGCGGCAGCAGCATCACCAGGCCACACATGCGGCCCCACTTCTGCTCGCCGGAGGAGATGAACTGGTCGATAACCACCTGCGCGCCGTTGGCGAAGTCACCGAACTGCGCTTCCCAGATGGTCAGGGTGCGTGGTTCAGCGGTGGCATAACCGTATTCGAAGGCCAGAACCGCTTCTTCAGACAGCACGGAGTCCCAGACCTTGAACTGGCCCTGACCGTTGTGCACGTGCTGCAGCGGGGTGTAGGTTGAACCGTTGGACTGGTTGTGAACAACCGCGTGACGGTGGAAGAAGGTCCCACGGCCCGCATCTTCACCGGACAGACGAACAGGAATGCCTTCGTCAACCAGCGTTGCGTAAGCCAGCGTTTCAGCGCCGCCCCAGTCGAACAGCTTCTCGCCTGCCGCCATGGACTGACGGTCAGCGTAAATTTTCGCCACGCGAGACTGCATCTCGATAGCGTCCGGTACGGTGCTGATGCGTTTAGCCAGCTCCTGCAGGCGCTTCATCTCAACCTTGTTCGGGTAGCTCTCATCCCACTCGTGGTTGAGGTACGGCGACCAGGTAAAGGAGTGCATGTTCATCGGGCGCAGTTCTTTCACCACGCATTCACCCGCATCCAGCGCGTCGCGGTAGAGGTTGACCATTTCGGTCGCATCTTCCAGCGTCGTCACTTTGTCGCTCTCCAGCTTGTCAGCATAGATTTTGCGCGGGGTCGGGTGTTTTTTGATTTTCTGATACATCAACGGCTGGGTTGCACTTGGCTCGTCCGCTTCGTTGTGGCCGTGACGGCGGTAGCAGAAGAGGTCAATGAACACATCGCGTTTAAAGGTATTACGGAAGTCCAGCGCCAGACGGGTCACGAAAGCAACGGCTTCCGGGTCATCCGCGTTAACGTGGAAGATCGGTGCCTGCACCATCTTACCGATGTCGGTGCAGTACGGGGTAGAACGCGCGTCCAGCGGGTTAGAGGTGGTGAAGCCCACCTGGTTGTTGATCACGATGCGAACGGTACCGCCCACTTCATAACCACGCGCTTTCGACATGTTCAGGGTTTCCTGAACCACGCCCTGCCCTGTTACCGCCGCATCGCCGTGGATGGTAATTGGCAGAACTTTATTGCTGCTCGGCTCGTCCAGACGATCCAGACGCGCACGCACGGAACCGATAACCACCGGGCTAACGATTTCCAGGTGTGACGGGTTAAATGCCAGCGCCAGGTGAACCAGACCGCCTTCGGTTTCGATATCCGACGAGAAGCCCATGTGGTACTTCACGTCGCCGGTGCCGAGGTGTTCTTTATGTTTGCCCGCGAATTCGTCGAACAGGTCCTGCGGTTTTTTACCCAGCACGTTGACCAGCACGTTCAGACGACCACGGTGCGCCATGCCCAGTACCACTTCACGGGTGCCGCTCTTGCCTGCGTGACGAATCAGCTCTTTGAGCATCGGCACCAGCGCGTCGCCGCCTTCCAGCGAGAAGCGTTTTGCGCCCGGGAATTTCGCGCCCAGATAGCGCTCAAGCCCTTCCGCTGCAGTCAGTTCGTTCAGGAAGCGTTTTTTCTCGTCAGCCGAGAAGGTCGCGTGGCCCGCTACGGATTCGATGCGCTGCTGGATCCAGCGTTTCTCTTCGGTAGAGGTAATGTGCATGTATTCCGCGCCGATGGAGCCGCAGTAGGTTTGCTTGAGCGCGTCAATCAGATCGCCCAGCTTCATCGTGTCTTTGCCGATGGCAAAGGAACCTACGTTAAAGCTTTCCTGGAAATCGGCCTCGGTCAGATCGTGATACGCCGGATCGAGATCGGCCACACGGTCTTGCTGCCACAGTCCCAGCGGATCGAGATTCGCATGCTGGTGACCGCGGAAGCGATAAGCGTTGATAAGCTGCAGGACTTTTACCTGCTTCGCATTAGTGTCAGGGTCGGAAATCGCAGAAGAGTAACGTGAGGCATCCTTCGCCAGACGACGGAAATAATCACGTGTTTTGGAATGGAATTGATCCGGTTTGACCCCTGTGCCAGGCAACTGCTGGAACATGGAACGCCAGTTTGCGTCCACTGAGTCAGGATCGGTTAAGAAGTCTTCATAGAGCTGTTCAATCCAGCTCTGGTTCGCACCAGAAAGGAAAGAAGAGTCCAGCCAGGCTTTCATTGCGCCGTTCTGCATCGTGATCCCTTAAGCATTTTTATGCTTACTTTCGCCGTAGAAACTACCACGCACACCACGTGTACGTGCCGGGGTTCACCTGCGAGCTCTTTGTGGCCCGCGAAGGAACCTTTAGAAACTGTCTAGACTTCAGGGCAGTTTTTAAAGGTTTCTGCAAACTGTCCCCTCTCCCTTGGGGAGAGGGTTAGGGTGAGGGGAACAGCGCTCCCCTCTCACTACTTACGCACTGCGCTGCAACAGCATCGACTTAATATGGCCGATGGCGCGCGTCGGGTTCAGCCCCTTCGGACACACACTGACGCAGTTCATGATGCTATGGCAGCGGAATACGCTGAAAGCGTCACTCAGCCCTTCCAGACGGCTGTCGGTTTCGGTGTCGCGGCTATCGATCAGGAAGCGATAGGCAGCCAGCAGACCGGCCGGGCCGATAAACTTGTCCGGGTTCCACCAGAACGACGGGCAGGACGTTGAACAGCATGCGCAGAGAATACACTCGTACAACCCATCG
This sequence comes from Enterobacter sp. DNB-S2, assembly GCF_019443845.1. Lineage (NCBI taxonomy): Bacteria > Pseudomonadati > Pseudomonadota > Gammaproteobacteria > Enterobacterales > Enterobacteriaceae > Enterobacter > Enterobacter sp. DNB-S2. The sequence goes on along the minus strand of NZ_CP050520.1, from coordinate 2,004,186 downwards.
AGTTTTTCACGCTGCTCAGGAGACTGTAAGTGCTCGCGAGCGGGTGGATTTTGCCCATTATTCAATAAGTAAGGCTTAATCTTCTCATATTGTGCATAGAATTGCCCCATGTCTACCACCAAATCACGCACGACCGGCAGGCCTGGCAGAGGACGGATAACAATTTTCTGACCAGGACGCTGCAGCGCTGAAATTGGCGTGATGCAGGCCAGGCCATTTTTGCCGTTCATGTTCACACCGTCAGAGCCACAAACCCCTTCACGGCAGGAGCGGCGGAACGACAGCGTAGGATCTTTTTCTTTCAGCTGGATTAAGGCATCCAGCAGCATCATGTCGCGACCTTCTTCCGCTTCCAGGGTGTAGTCCTGCATACGCGGAGCGTCATCAACATCCGGATTATAACGATAAACTGAGAATTCGAGTTTCATTATCCTGTCTCCGCATTAGTAAGTACGAATCTTCGGCGGGAACGCCGGACGCAGTTTCGGTTCCATGTTGACGCTACGACGCGTCATGGATTCCGACTCTGGCAGATACAGGGAATGGCACAGCCAGTTTTCGTCATCACGATCCGGGAAGTCGAAGCGGCTATGCGCGCCACGGCTTTCGGTACGGAAGTTTGCCGACATCGCCGTCGCGAACGCGGTTTCCATCAGGTTATCCAGCTCCAGGCACTCAACGCGCTGGGTGTTGAATTCGCTGGAGGTATCGTCCAGACGGGCATTTTTCAGACGCTCGCGGATTGCTTTCAGCTGCTCAAGACCTTTGGCCATCGCGTCGCCTTCGCGGAATACCGAGAAGTTGTGCTGCATGCATTCCTGCAGCGCTTTACGGATTTCCACCGGATCTTCGCCGTTACGGTTACCGTTCCAGCGGTTGAGGCGCTCAAGAGAGGCATCAATTTCGTCGTCGGTTGCGTCACGCAGCGCGCCCTGCTCGGCAATGGATTCCTGCAGATGCAGACCGACTGCGCGACCAAACACCACCAGGTCCAGCAGAGAGTTACCGCCCAGACGGTTTGCACCGTGTACGGATACGCAGGCAATTTCGCCTACCGCGAACAGGCCAGGAATGACCACGTCTTCGCCCTGCTCGTTTACGGTGAGCGCCTGACCGGTCACTTTGGTCGGAATACCGCCCATCATGTAGTGGCAGGTTGGGATAACCGGAATCGGCTCTTTCACCGGGTCGACGTGTGCGAAGGTGCGGGACAGCTCCAGGATGCCCGGCAGACGGGACTCCAGAACTTCTTTACCCAGGTGGTCGAGCTTCAGCTTCGCGTGTGGACCCCATGGGCCGTCACAGCCGCGGCCTTCACGGATTTCGATCATGATGGAACGCGCCACCACGTCACGACCCGCCAGGTCTTTCGCATTCGGGGCATAACGCTCCATGAAGCGCTCGCCGTGCTTGTTCAGCAGGTAACCCCCTTCACCGCGGCAGCCTTCTGTTACCAGAACGCCCGCACCGGCGATACCGGTTGGGTGGAACTGCCACATCTCCATATCCTGCACCGGCACGCCCGCGCGGATAGCCATACCGACACCGTCACCGGTGTTGATGTGGGCGTTGGTGGTGGACTGATAGATACGGCCTGCGCCGCCGGTAGCCAGCACGGTAGCGCGGGCTTTGAAGTAAACCACTTCACCGGTTTCGATGCACAGCGCGGTACAGCCGACGATTGCGCCATCGGCGTTTTTCACCAGATCCAGCGCGTACCACTCGGAGAAGATGGTGGTGTGGTTTTTCAGGTTCTGCTGATACAGGGTGTGCAGCAGTGCGTGACCGGTACGGTCAGCCGCCGCCGCGGTACGTGCCGCCTGCTCGCCGCCGAAGTTTTTCGACTGGCCGCCAAACGGACGCTGATAGATGGTGCCATTTTCCAGACGGGAGAACGGCAGACCCATGTGGTCCAGCTCCAGAATCGCTTCCGGGCCGGTTTTACACATATATTCGATGGCATCCTGGTCGCCGATGTAGTCGGAACCTTTTACCGTGTCGTACATGTGCCATTCCCAGTTATCTTCATGGGAGTTGCCCAGCGCAACGGTGATACCGCCCTGCGCAGACACAGTGTGGGAACGGGTCGGGAAAACTTTAGAGAGCAGCGCACAGGTCTGGCCGCTCTGGGAAATTTGCAGTGCGGCACGCATACCTGCGCCACCGGCACCAATTACAACAGCATCAAATTCTCTGACTGGCAGTTTCATTACACACCCCACACCACAACGAATCCATAAATAACGTAAACCACCAGTGCAACAACAATGGCCAGCTGCAGTGGGAGGCGAATCGCCAGCGGTTTAACGTAATCGGTCAACACCTGCCACATGCCAATCCAGGCATGAATAAGGATGGAGAACAGAGCCAGCAGGGTGAACACTTTGGTGAAGGCGGATCCGAAGAACCCACTCCAGATTTCCCACGTCAGCGTGCCGCTGGTCGCGAAGAAACCGATCATATAGATGATGTAAAGAGTGAGAACGATGGCGGTAGCACGGACCAGAATGAAGTCATGTACGCCGTTGCGTCCTAATGCGGAGGCGTTGCTTACCATACGAGAACTCCTGCGAGAAGTGAAAGCACGACAGTAATCACAAATGAAATGTTAGCGGAGCGTTTCCCGGCTTCGAAAGTCTCTTCCAGGTAGCCAAAGTCCATCAGCATATGGCGAACACCGACGACGACGTGGTACGCCAGCGCGGTCAGAATGCCCCACATGATAAATTTCACGAAGAAGCTGTTCATGGTGGCGGAGGCCTGGAGGAATCCTTCAGGGGAAGAGAGGCTGGTGCCCAGTAACCACAGCAAAATACCAACCGCCACAAACGTAATCACACCAGAAACACGGTGCAGAATGGACGCTATTGCTGTTACAGGGAACCGGATCGTTTTGAGATCCAGATTGACAGGTCTTTGTTTTTTCACATTTCTTATCATGAATAACGCCCACATGCTGTTCTTATTGTTTCCTTCCTCCGGACTGCGATGCGGGTCAAGCAGCGTTCCTTTTCTATAACTGCGCGTCATGCAAAACACTGCTTCCAGATGCTTAAACGACACGTTACAACGCTGGGTGGCTCGGGATTGCAGGGTGTTCCGGAGACCTGGCGGCAGTATAGGCCGTTCACAAAATCATTACAATTAACCTACATACAGTTTGTCGGGTTTTCTCTGGAACAGTGATCAGGGTCACGATAACAACATCTTTTTAATTTTTAATCATCTGATTTGACAAATGTTAAACAATATTGTTACAAACGTCATCAGAAAAGGCATATAATGCGCAAAAGTTATGAGGTCTCTCTTTCACCTGACAAATAGTTATGTAACAGTGTGATGGTATTGACCGAAGTTATCAGGACAGTTATTAGTGATATACAGGTTTGAATAATTCGGACTGCAAAAACGCTGATTTGCTGTTGTTTCACTGATATTTCATTCGTTTACCTGCAAGGCGCCATAGCTCTGTACCCTGGTTTGTCCTCGTGAGCTGAGCGGTAAGCCAAATAACAATCTGGTAACGGTGATTAACAGCTGAAAGCAAATCCGGTAAAGCGCAGTCTTAAGCATAAGGCGCTAAGGAGACCGTAAATGGCTGATACAAAGGCAACGCTCACCCTAAATGGTGACACTGCTATTGAACTGGATGTGCTAAAAGGCACGCTCGGTCAGGATGTTATTGATATCCGTACGCTGGGCTCTAAAGGTGTATTCACCTTTGACCCTGGATTTACCTCTACCGCATCTTGCGAATCCAAAATCACCTACATTGACGGTGACGAAGGTATCCTGCTCCATCGCGGCTTCCCCATCGATCAGTTAGCCACCGAATCCAACTATCTGGAAGTGTGCTACATCCTGCTGAACGGCGAAAAACCGACGCAGGCGCAGTACGATGAATTCAAAACCACCGTGACCCGTCACACCATGATCCATGAGCAGATTACTCGTCTGTTCCATGCGTTCCGCCGTGACTCTCACCCGATGGCGGTGATGTGCGGTATCACTGGTGCGCTGGCGGCGTTCTACCACGACTCCCTTGACGTGAATAACCCGCGTCACCGCGATATCGCGGCGTTCCGCCTGCTGTCAAAAATGCCTACCATGGCGGCGATGTGTTACAAATACTCCATCGGCCAGCCGTTTGTGTATCCGCGCAACGACCTCTCCTACGCGGGTAACTTCCTGCGCATGATGTTCTCCACGCCGTGCGAAGAGTACGAAGTGAACCCGGTGCTGGAACGCGCGATGGACCGTATTCTGATCCTGCACGCTGACCACGAACAAAACGCCTCTACCTCTACCGTCCGTACCGCGGGCTCTTCAGGCGCGAACCCGTTCGCCTGTATCGCTGCGGGCATCGCCTCCCTGTGGGGACCGGCGCACGGTGGCGCGAACGAAGCGGCACTGAAGATGCTGGAAGAGATCAGTACCGTTGAGCACATTCCTGAGTTCGTGCGTCGTGCGAAAGACAAGAATGACTCCTTCCGCCTGATGGGCTTCGGTCACCGTGTTTACAAAAACTACGACCCGCGCGCTACCGTTATGCGTGAGACCTGCCACGAAGTGCTGAAAGAGCTGGGTACCAAAGATGACCTGCTGGAAGTGGCGATGGAGCTGGAACACATCGCGCTGAACGACCCGTACTTCATTGAGAAGAAACTCTACCCGAACGTCGATTTCTACTCTGGCATTATTCTGAAAGCGATGGGCATTCCGTCTTCCATGTTCACCGTGATCTTCGCCATGGCCCGTACCGTAGGCTGGATTGCGCACTGGAACGAAATGCACAGCGAAGGCATGAAAATCGCCCGTCCTCGTCAGCTGTATACCGGCTACGAGCAGCGTGATTTTAAGTCTGATATTAAGCGCTAACAGGAGTTCGGTGCGGCCTGATGCCCTCACCCCGGCCCTCTCCCACAGGGAGAGGGTGAACACCTTAAAAACGGTAACCCCTGAGTTACCGTTTTACTTTTATTTCTGGCAGTGCGGGCACCAGTAAAAGGGTCTCGAAGAGATCATAATCCTGTCAATAATCCCGCCGCATCGCTCGCACTTTTCCCCCGCCCGATGAAACACCTTAAAGCGGAACAGCGCCCCGTGATGCGTGTTCTCATTCACCACGCCGCGCGTGTTGTACGACAGCCGCGGAATATCCAGCAGCGCGTGGGATAACGCCTCCAGCTGTTCATCATTCAGCTGAGACGCTTTATGCTGCGGCGCCAGCCCGACTTCCCATAAGATTTCAACCCGCAAATAGTTGCCTAAGCCAGCCAGGAAAGCCTGATCGAGCAATAACCCGGAAAACTGCCGGTTGCGGAATTTTGGGGATAGCAGTCGGGCCTTCACGTCGCTTGCCGTCAGGCGCATGTCCAGCACGTCCGGCCCGACCCGCTGCAGAAACGGGTGCGTCAGCAGCTGCTCCGGCGTTAACATTTCGATATCCGACGCGCTATAGAGCAGGATCGCCTTATCCGCCGTTTGCAGCCTGACGCGCAGCACGCGGGTGGTTTGCGGCTGCTCGTCTGCCTCCACAACCCGCCAGACGCCGTAAAGCTGGTTATGGCTATATAACGTCAGGTTATGAGAAAAGTGCGTGAGCAAGGCCTTGCCGCGCGTTTCAATATGGGTCACCGTCTGGCCCACCAGCTGTGATTCAAACGGTTTTAGCTGAGGAAAAGCAAACCAGACATCCGTCAGGGGTTTGCCCTTTATCGCCGCCTCCAGGCTATCCGCCGCGCGGCGGATCTCCGGACCTTCAGGCATTTTTGTGTCCTTATCGTCATTATTCGGCGCTGACGAGGATACCCTCTTCAGAAAACGCTGCCCGCAAGCGGCGTGCGAACTGGAGCGCATGCTCGCCGTCGCCGTGTAAACATACCGTATCGGCCTGAACATTTGCCGGTGTTCCATCCACGGCGATCACCCGCCCGGCGCGCACCATCTCCAGCGTCTGCGCCAGCGCTTTGCCTTCATCGGTAATCAGCGCCCCGGCCTGCGTCCGCGGCACCAGGCTGCCGTCCGGCTGGTATCCACGATCGGCAAACACTTCCTGACGCGTGGTCAGCCCCAGCCGTTGTCCGGCGCGAATCAGCTCGCTTCCCGCAAGGCCTACCAGAATCAGCTGCGGATTACAGTCCCGCACCGCGCGGGCAATCGCCTCCGCCAGCGCCGGATCTTTCGCCGCCTGGTTATAGAGCATGCCGTGCGGCTTCACGTGGCGCATCACGCCGTTCTGGGCGCGCACCATCGCCTCCAGCGCGCCGATCTGGTAGAGCACCTGCGCGTAGACCGTCTCAGGGGGCAGATCCATCGCCGTACGGCCAAAGTTTTCCCGATCGGGAAAGCTGGGGTGAGCCCCAATCGCGACGCCGTTTTTAATGGCATTACGCACGCTCTCCAGCATGGTTTGCGCATCGCCCGCGTGAAAGCCGCAGGCGATATTGACCGAGGTGACCAGGGTCATCAGTTCCGCATCAGCGCGGCTTCCCTCCCCCAGATCGGCGTTCAAATCAATCTTTACCATCAAGCCTCCACGCCAGCTGTTCGAGATAACGCTGCTGATCCTGCCGCGCTTTTAGCGCCTCCTCCAGCGAACACTGCACGAAGTGAATCGGCTGACCGAGGGGAATTTGCGCCAGATGGTAGCGATCCGCTTCAATGATGCAGGCAATTCGCGGATAACCGCCGGTAGTTTGCGCATCGTTCATTAACACGATGGGCTGACCGTTCCCCGGCACCTGAATAACCCCCGGCAATAAACCGTGGGAGAGCAGTTCCCGGTCCGTCGTGCGGGTCAGCGGCTGACCCTGCAGGCGGTAGCCCATGCGGTTACTCTGCGGGCTGATCTTCCACGGCGCGCGCCAGAAGGACTCTTTAGAGGCCTCGTCGAACTCATGATATTCCGGCCCCGGTAAGGCGCGGATCTGGTTTCCCCACAGCAGCTGTTTTACGCCCTGCGTGGTCGAGAAATGGCGCGCGGAGGCTTTGATTGCCAGCCGATCGCCGTCGCGCAACAAACGTCCTTCGTGACCGCCGATCCCGGCTTTTTGATCGGTACTGGATGAACCCAGCACCTCCGGCACGTCGATGCCGCCAGCCACCGCGAGATAGCTACGCACGCCGTGCAGCGGACGTTTGAGCGTCAGGCGCTGCCCGGCTTTCGCCCGCAGCCGCCAGCCGGTCCACACCGCTTTGCCATCCAGCGTCGCATCACACCCTGCGCCGGTTAAGGCAAACCAGGTCTCCTGACCAAACTCAATCACACACTGACCCAGCGTAATTTCTAGCGCCGCCGTGCTGCCTGGGTTGCCCACAAGCAGGTTAGCAATCTCCAGCGAAGGACGGTCAAGCGCACCGCAGTAGCTCACGCCCGACTGGCGAAGACCAAAGCGCCCGGCATCCTGTACGGAGGTGTAAAGCCCGGCGCGAATAAGCGTTAACATACCCCCTCCTTCTGCGGGATAAAGCGAAGGGTATCGCCGGGACGCAGGAGTATTGGCGTCTCCAGCCCGGGTTCAAATAACGGTGTAGCGGTATGCCCAATAAGCTGCCAGCCGCCGGGCGATGTCAGGGGATAAACGCCGGTCTGCTCGCCGCCGATAGCCACCGTTCCCGCCGGCACGCTCACGCGCGGCTCGGCACGGCGTGGCGTATGCAGCCGGGGAGATAATCCGCCCAGATACGGGAACCCGGGCTGAAATCCCAGGAACCAGACCACGTAGTCAACCGAGCTGTGCAGCTCAACAACCTGCTTTTCGGTTAATCCGCAGTGATCTGCCACCACGCCAAGATCCGGCCCACCCGTACCGCCATAAACGACCGGGATCTCAATGGCGCGCGATTCCGGCTCCAGCGCCTCGCTCTCTTCCCACCAGCGCTGCAAACGCTCAATGGCATCCAGCGCCAGGGTATGCGGGCTACGCAGCACCACTGTGATGTTATTCATCCCCGGAATGGCTTCAACCACCTCCGGTAGTTCGGCCAGACGCTGGGTCAGCCGCCAGATACGCTTTTGCGTGGCAAGCGTCACCGGTGGTTCAAGCTCCAGAACCACGGCGGTTTCACCCAGAAGATAACAACGCGCTCGCTGCACTTAACTACCTCTCGTCAGGCTGGGTTAGGGATATCAATAAAGGTCACATCCAGATCGGTATTTTCCGTCAGCCACTCGCTGAGGGCACGAATGCCGCCGCGCTCGGTGGCGTGATGGCCAGCCGCGTAAAAATGCAGCCCCTGTTCACGCGCCGAATGAATGGTCTGCTCGGAAACCTCGCCGGTGATAAAAGCATCGACGCCGAAACGCGCGGCGCTGTCGATAAAGCCCTGACCACCGCCGGTACACCATGCGACACGCTTCACCGTATCCGGACCGGTATCACCGCTCCACAGCGGGCGACGGCCCAGGCGCGCTTCAATCCATGAGGCCAGCTCCAGCCCCGGAACCGGCATCGCCAGCTCGCCCCACGGCACCAGCGGCTCAATTTCACCCATCACGGTAATTCCCAGTAGCTGCGCCAGCTGGACGTTGTTGCCGAGCTCCGGGTGCGCATCCAGCGGCAGATGATAGCCGTACAGGTTTATGTCATTTGCCAGCAGCGTTTTCAGGCGATTGCGCTTCATCCCACGAATAATCGGCGATTCGTTTTTCCAGAAGTAACCGTGATGAACAATCACCGCGTCGGCGTTCTGACGAACGGCCTCGTCCAGCAGCGCCTGGCTTGCCGTCACGCCGGTGATAATTTTTTGCACCGTCTCACGGCCTTCAACCTGGAGCCCGTTCGGGCCGTAATCGCTGAAAGAGGTACTGTTCAGTTTTTCGTTAATCAGGCTTTCCAGTTCGCTGTTTTTCATCATCACTCTCTTATGCTTTGCGGGCAGCTTCGTACGCCGCCAGCGTGGCGACACGCGCCTGTTTATGGTCGACAATCGGACGAGGGTAATCCAGCTTTACACGCTGTTTATCCGCCCATGCCCACGGTTCGTGGATCGCTTTAGCAGGTATGCCGTTAAGTTCAGGAACCCAGCGGCGGATAAACTCGCCGTCCGCATCAAATTTTTGCCCCTGCGTGGTCGGATTGAAAATCCGGAAATAGGGCGCGGCATCGGTGCCGGTAGAGGCTGCCCACTGCCAGCCGCCGTTATTCGCCGCGAGATCGCCATCGATCAGCTGAGAGATAAAATAGCGCTCTCCGATACGCCAGTCGATAAGCAGATCCTTCACCAGAAAGCTGGCGGTAATCATCCGCAGGCGGTTATGCATCCACCCCGTCTCGTTAAGCTGACGCATGGCGGCATCGACTATCGGGTAACCCGTTTGCCCGCTTTGCCAGGCTTTAAGCTGCTTATCATTCGATTGCCACTTTACGTTATCGGTCCAGCCAATGAAGGGCCGATGCTTACATAAACCTGGATGAAAGGTCATCAGATGGCGATAAAACTCGCGCCAGATAAGTTCATTCAGCCAGACAGAGCCTGCGCCACCCTCCAGCGCCTGCGGCTGCTCCGCCAGCAGACGATGCAAACACTGGCGCGGTGAGATCGCGCCCAGCGCCAGACAGGCCGACAGGCGGCTGGTGCCCTCTATGGCGGGAAAATCCCGACGCGCGTCGTAATATCCCGCGTCCTGCTTGCAGAACTGGCGCAGTTGGGCGATGGCCGATTTCTCATCGGCGGGGAACAGCGTTTTATCAAACGGCTGCTGAGGGTAATCAAACGTCAGCTCAGGCAGATCCTTTATGGCTTCGCCTCGTACGGCAGGCGCGGCAACGCACTCCGGCAGCGCCTCTTTCAGACGTTTGATAAAGGCATTTTTGAACGGCGTAAAAACTTTATACATCTCGTGGTTGCCGGTCATCACGCTGCCCGGTGCCAGCATCACGCTGTCATCAAACCCTTCACAGACCACCCCTTCCAGCATCTTCTCCAGCTGACGGTCGCGCTGCTGTTCGTTGAATTCGTACTGATAGTTGTAAAAAAGATGCGTGACGTTGTGCTGCTTACATATCTCCTGCACCGTCTGAAGCTGTGCGGCAAAATCACTCACCTCTTTATAGAGAAGCGGTATGCCTTTTCCAGCGAGCGAGTGCTGCAGATCGTTCAGATACGCCCGGAGCAAGGCCGCCTGCCGGGGGGCCATATCGTGCTGCCGCCACTGCTCGGGCGTGGCCATAAACAGGGCCAGTACGTTAGCGTCTTTGGCGCGGCAGGCTGCCGCAAGGGCGATGTTGTCATGTACGCGCAGGTCCGCGCGAAACCAAACCAGATGGGTGGGCATAAAACTCCAGGCAATTATCCATTATGTCCGTAAGGGCATGCCGTAAAAGGAAAAAGCATGCATTGAACTACTTTGCCATGAAGTGTAGACGGGATGAAATAAAAAAGGCCGCCCGAGGCGGCCTTACAGACTGCTAACAAAGTGCTTGATGTGCGTTTCGCCCGGCGGCGCTACGCTTGCACGGGCCTACAATGAAACATGCAATACTTGATATCTTTGCACTGTGTAGGCCGGGTAAGCGCAGCGTCACCCGGCAAGAAAGAGGGCTAAATATATGTCTGTAACCTCTGACGAAGGCCTGAAGCCACCCAACGGACCGCGAATCCGGAGGGACAAAAAAACCGCCACATTGCTGTTGGCGGTTTTTTTATTGCTATGTGTAGTCTTCGTATCAGTAGAAATCGCAGGTCGCTTTCTCGGCCTGATCCATCCACACCGGCTTCTCGCTGGTTTTCGCCCAGACGCGATGCAGATAGCTGTAAAAACGTGCACGATCTTTCCAGAACAGCATCACCGGCAGAGCCAGCACGCCAGCCACTACGGCGAAAGCGCGGCGCAAAAACACGATATGAGCCGGATACTCTTTATAAAGATCCATATTTTCTCCCCTATAGTTGGCCGGAAACGTCATCCGGAAAATTCAAAATCTGTGACCTGGCTAAAATAATATCGCTTTGTTTGTAATTTTACTACTCATCCGACCACTTATTTTTGCCCATTTAGTGAATATTTACATTCACGCCGTAATTAAGTTACAAAAAAGTTAACAGTTTACTTATCAATAGTTAAATTGTGGGTTTTGCCATTTTTATACTTTTTTTACACCCGCCCTCCCCATTTTTGCGAAATCTTTGCGCCGGAAATCCTACCGTTAGTACAACAACGAAAGTCACCTGGAGGTGGATTGTGAGTGCAGGTCTTATTGCCGGCATCGTGCTGGTGTTCCTGTTATTGGGTTATCTGGTCTATGCCCTGATAAATGCGGAGGCCTTCTGATGGCTGCTCAGGCGTTTCTGCTTATTGCCAGCTTCTTAGTGGTACTGTTCATTCTGGCAAGGCCACTGGGATCGGGACTGGCACGATTGATCAACAACGTTCCTTTGCCCGGCACGGGAAGCGTTGAAAAAGGGATCTGGCGCGTGCTGGGAATAGACGATCGGGAGATGAACTGGCGTCAGTATCTGATCGCCATTCTGCTGCTGAATATCGTTGGGCTCATTGCGCTTTTTGCCATGCTGATGCTGCAGGGCATCCTGCCGCTGAATCCGCAACAGTTACCGGGCCTGTCCTGGCATCTTGCGCTGAACACGGCGGTGAGCTTTGTCACTAACACCAACTGGCAGTCCTACGCCGGTGAAACCACGCTGAGCTATTTCAGCCAGATGGTCGGGTTAACCGTGCAAAACTTCCTCTCGGCCGCCAGCGGTATCGCGGTGATCTTCGCGCTGACGCGTGCGTTTGCGCGTCAGAAAATCAATACCCTGGGTAACGCGTGGGTGGATTTAACCCGAATTACGCTGTGGATCCTGCTGCCAATTGCGCTGCTGATCGCGCTGTTCTTCATCCAGCAGGGCACCCTGCAAAACCTGATGCCTTACGCGCCCTATACCTCGCTGGAAGGTGCAAAACAGCTCCTGCCGATGGGGCCAGTAGCGTCACAGGAAGCCATCAAAATGCTCGGGACGAACGGGGGTGGCTTCTTCAACGCCAACTCGTCGCATCCGTTTGAAAACCCTACCGCATTGACCAATTTTGTGCAGATGCTGGCGATTTTCCTGATCCCCGCCGCGCTCTGCTTCGCCTTTGGTGACGTGGTTAACGATCGCCGTCAGGGCCGCACCCTGCTCTGGACGATGTCGCTGATCTTTGTGGTCTGCGTGGCGCTGGTGATGTGGGCTGAATGGAACGGCAACAGCCATTTCATGCAGCTAGGGGCCAACAGCAATATCAACATGGAAGGTAAAGAGAGCCGCTTTGGCATTCTCGCCAGCAGCCTGTATGCGGTAGTCACCACGGCGGCCTCGTGCGGGGCAGTTAACGCCATGCATGATTCTTTTACGGCGCTGGGTGGCATGATCCCGATGTGGCTGATGCAGATTGGCGAAGTCGTCTTTGGCGGCGTGGGTTCGGGTCTTTACGGCATGCTGCTGTTCGTGCTGCTGGCGGTGTTTATTGCCGGTTTGATGATTGGCCGCACTCCGGAATACCTCGGTAAAAAAATCGACGTCCGCGAGATGAAATTAACCGCGCTGGCGATTCTGGTCACCCCTGCGCTTGTGCTGCTCGGCACCGCGCTGGCGCTGATGACCGAGACCGGACGCAGCGGCATCTTTAACCCCGGCATTCACGGTTTTAGCGAAGTGCTGTATGCCGTCTCCTCTGCCGCCAACAACAACGGCAGCGCGTTTGCGGGCTTAAGCGCCAACTCACCGTTCTGGAACTGCCTGCTAGCGTTCTGCATGTTTGTGGGTCGCTTTGGGATCATTGTGCCGGTGTTGGCGATTGCCGGATCGCTGGTGAATAAAAAAATCCAGCCGACCACCACCGGGACATTACCAACCCACGGCGCGCTGTTTATCGGCCTGCTGACGGGTACCGTGTTACTGGTCGGCGCCCTGACCTTTATCCCCGCCCTCGCGTTAGGCCCGGTCGCGGAATACCTCTCTTTACGCTGATTTTGCGGAGAAATTGTCATGAGTCGTAAACAACTGGCCCTGTTCGAACCGTCATTAGTTCGCCAAGCGCTCATGGATGCGGTGAAAAAGCTGAGTCCGCGCGTGCAGTGGCACAACCCGGTGATGTTTATTGTCTGGGCGGGAAGCGTCCTGACCACCGCCCTGGCGATTGCCATGGGAACGGGCCACATGCCGGGAAATGCAACGTTTACCGGCGCCATCAGCCTGTGGCTGTGGTTTACCGTGCTGTTCGCCAACTTTGCGGAAGCGCTGGCGGAAGGCCGGAGTAAAGCCCAGGCCAACAGCCTGAAAGGGGTGAAGAAAACCGCCTTCGCGCGCAAGCTGCGTGAACCGAAATATGGCGCGCAGATGGACCACGTTCCGGCGGATGAACTGCGCAAAGGCGATGTGGTGCTGGTGGAAGCCGGTGACATTATCCCTTGCGACGGTGAAGTCATCGAAGGGGGTGCCTCGGTGGATGAAAGCGCCATTACCGGGGAGTCCGCGCCGGTTATCCGTGAGTCCGGCGGCGATTTCGCCTCCGTGACGGGCGGGACGCGCATTCTCTCCGACTGGCTGGTGATCCAGTGTAGCGTTAACCCGGGGGGAACCTTCCTCGACCGGATGATCGCCATGGTGGAAGGCGCCCAGCGCCGTAAAACACCGAACGAGATCGCCCTGACCATCCTGCTGGTGGCCCTGACCATCGTCTTCCTGCTGGCAACCGCGACCCTGTGGCCGTTCTCCGCCTATGGCGGCACCGCGGTCACCATCACGGTGCTGGTGGCGCTGCTGGTCTGCCTGATCCCCACCACCATTGGTGGCCTGCTGTCAGCCATCGGCGTAGCCGGCATGAGCCGTATGCTCGGTGCCAACGTCATCGCCACCAGCGGGCGTGCGGTTGAAGCCGCCGGTGACGTGGACGTCTTACTGCTGGATAAAACCGGGACCATTACCCTCGGTAACCGCCAGGCGTCAGATTTCCTGCCCGCCCCGGGCGTGGATGAAAAAACGCTGGCGGATGCCGCGCAGCTCTCTTCGCTTGCAGATGAAACCCCGGAAGGCCGCAGTATCGTGATCCTCGCCAAGCAGCGCTTTAACCTGCGCCAGCGCGACGTTCAGAGCCTTCACGCTACTTTCGTGCCCTTCACGGCGCAAACCCGCATGAGCGGCATTAACATTCAGGATCGCATGATCCGTAAAGGCTCTGTTGACGCCATCCGTCGCCACATTGAGGCCAACAACGGCCACTTCCCGCCGGAAGTGGACAGCCTGGTCGAAAGCGTGGCCCGTCAGGGGGCGACGCCGCTGGTGGTGGCCGAAGGGGCACACGTGCTGGGGGTAATTGCCCTGAAGGATATCGTCAAAGGCGGCATCAAGGAGCGCTTTGCCCAGCTGCGTAAAATGGGGATCAAAACGGTGATGATCACCGGGGATAACCGTCTTACCGCCGCGGCGATTGCCGCCGAAGCGGGCGTGGATGATTTTCTTTCTGAAGCCACACCGGAAGCAAAACTGGCGCTGATTCGTCAGTATCAGGCGGAAGGCCGTCTGGTGGCGATGACGGGCGACGGTACCAACGATGCCCCTGCCCTGGCGCAGGCCGACGTGGCGGTGGCGATGAACTCCGGTACCCAGGCGGCAAAAGAGGCGGGAAACATGGTCGACCTCGACTCTAACCCGACCAAGCTGATTGAAGTGGTGCACATCGGCAAGCAGATGCTGATGACGCGCGGGTCGCTGACTACGTTCAGTATCGCCAACGACGTGGCGAAATATTTCGCCATCATTCCGGCGGCGTTTGCTGCGACCTACCCGCAATTAAACGCGTTGAACGTGATGCACCTGCACTCTCCGGCATCGGCCATTCTGAGCGCAGTGATCTTTAACGCCCTGATTATTGTCTTCCTGATCCCGCTGGCGCTGAAAGGCGTGAGCTATAAGCCGCTCACGGCCGCCGCCATGCTGCGCCGCAACCTGTGGATTTACGGCCTGGGCGGGCTGGTGGTGCCCTTCATCGGTATCAAGGTTATCGACCTGCTGTTGACGCTGTTCGGCCTGGTTTAAAAGGTGAATCAAATGACGATGTTACGCCCCGCTATACTTCTGTTTATTCTGCTGTCTCTCATTACCGGCGGGCTGTACCCGCTGGTGACCACCGCGCTGGGACAGTGGTGGTTTAAGGATCGGGCCAACGGCTCGCTGATTATGCAAAACGGTGAAAACCGCGGTTCGCGCCTGATTGGTCAGAACTTTACGGATGCCCGTTACTTCCAGGGACGCCCTTCCGCCACTGCCGAAAGCCCGTATAATCCGATGGCATCCGGCGGCAGTAACCTGGCGGGCAGCAACCCCGAGCTGGACAAAGCCGTTGCTGAGCGCGTGGCAGCCCTGCGCGCCGCTAATCCGCAGGCCAGCCGTGAGGTGCCCGTAGAGCTGGTGACCGCCTCGGCCAGCGGGCTGGACTACAGCCTGACGCCGGCAGCCGCGGCATGGCAAATCCCGCGCGTCGCCGCCGCCCGTCAGCTGACCGTCGAACAGGTTAGCCAGCTGGTTGCAGAGCACACGCAAAAGCCGCTGGTCAGCTTTATCGGCATGCCCGTGGTGAATATTGTTGAGCTGAATCTGGCGCTGGACGCGCTAAGGAAAAACTAAATGACCGACGAGCCCATGCGCCCGGATCCGGACAGGCTGCTTGAACAGACGGCCGAAGCCCATCGCGGCAAACTGAAAATTTTCTTTGGCGCCTGCGCAGGCGTCGGGAAAACCTTCGCCATGCTGACGGAAGCCCAGCGGCTTCGGGCGCAGGGGCTCGATATATTGATAGGCGTGGTAGAAACCCACGGACGCAAAGAGACCGCATCGCTGCTGAAGGGGCTGGCCACCCAGCCGCCCCGCCGCATCAGCCACCGCGGTCGGCTAGTCACCGAATTCGATCTCGATGCCGCCCTCGCCCGCCGTCCCGCCCTTATCCTGATGGACGAACTGGCGCACAGCAATGCGCCAGGCTCACGCCACCCAAAGCGCTGGCAGGATGTAGAAGAGCTGCTCGAAGCCGGCATCGATGTATTCACGACGGTTAACGTTCAGCATCTCGAAAGCCTGAACGACGTGGTCAGCGGCGTGACCGGCATTCAGGTGCGCGAGACGGTGCCCGACCCCTTCTTTGATTCCGCCGATGAAGTGGTGCTGGTTGACCTGCCCCCTGACGATTTGCGCCAGCGCCTGCACGAAGGCAAGGTTTATATTGCCGGCCAGGCCGAGCGCGCCATCGAACATTTCTTCCGTAAAGGTAACCTGATTGCCCTGCGCGAGCTGGCCCTGCGTCGTACTGCCGATCGCGTCGACGATCAGATGCGCGCCTGGCGCGACCTGCAGGGCCAGGAGCGCGTCTGGCATACGCGAGATGCCATCCTGCTGTGCGTAGGCCACGGCAGCGGCAATGAAAAGCTTGTCCGCACCGCCGCGCGCCTGGCGGCCAAATTTGGCAGCGTCTGGCATGCGGTGTATGTCGAAACGCCGCAGCTGCACGCGCTCCCCGAGAACCAGCGCCGCGCGATATTGAGTTCGCTTCGCCTGGCGCAGGAGCTGGGTGCCGAAACCGCCACCCTTTCCGACCCTCAGGAAGATAAAGCCATCCTGCGCTACGCCCGTGAGCACAATCTCGGGAAAATCGTGATTGGCCGTCGCCAGCATCGCCGCTGGTTTAGCCGCGAATCATTTGCCGACAAGCTGGCCCGCCGCGCACCGGATCTGGACCTGGTGATCGTGGCGCTGGATGATAAGCCGACGCCGTTACCCAGCCGCGCGCCGGACAGCCGTGCCTTCAGCGATAAATGGCGCATTCAGCTGCGCGGCTGTCTTGTCGCCGTCGTGCTCTGCGCCCTGATTACCGTGATTGCCAGCCAGTGGCTGATCGCATTTGATGCCGCCAACCTGGTGATGATCTACCTGCTTGGCGTAGTGGTGGTGGCGCTCTTTTACGGGCGCTGGCCGTCGGTACTGGCGACGGTGATTAACGTCATCAGCTTCGATCTGTTCTTTATTGCCCCCCGCGGGACGCTCGCCGTATCGGATGTGCAGTACATTCTCACCTTCGCGGTGATGCTCACCGTCGGGCTGGTAATCGGGAATCTGACGGCGGGCGTGCGCTACCAGGCGCGTATTGCCCGCTATCGCGAACAGCGCACGCGCCATCTCTATGAGATGTCGAAATCGCTGGCGGTGGGCCGCACGCCGCTGGATATCGTGCAGACCAGCGAGCAGTTCATTCGCTCGACGTTTCATGCCAGCAACCTGATTTTACTCCCTGACGAACACGGCAAGCTGCGCCCGCTGACGTCGGCCTCAGGCATGACGCCCTGGGACGAAGCCATCGCGCGCTGGAGCTTTGATAAAGGGTTACCTGCGGGCGCAGGGACCGACACCCTGCCCGGCGTGCCCTACCAAATTCTGCCGCTGCGCAGCGCCGATAAAAATCAGGGGCTGGTAATTGTTGAGCCCTCAAACCTGCGCCAGCTGATGATCCCCGAACAGCAGCGGCTGCTGGAGACCTTTACGCTGCTGGTTGCCAGCGCGCTGGAGCGGCTGGCCCTCACCGCCAGCGAAGAGCAGGCCAGGCTGGCGAGCGAGCGTGAAAGCATTCGTAACTCGCTGCTGGCGGCGCTCTCTCACGATCTGCGAACCCCGCTCACCGTCCTGTTTGGTCAGTCAGAAATCCTGACGCTGGACCTGGCGGCCGAAGGCTCTAAACACGCCCTTCAGGCCAGCGAGATCCGCCAGCATGTGCTGAATACCACGCGTCTGGTGAATAACCTGCTCGATATGGCGCGTATCCAGTCAGGCGGTTTTAACCTCAAAAAAGAGTGGCTCACGCTTGAAGAGGTAGTGGGCAGCGCCCTGAAAATGCTCGAACCCGGCCTGGGCGGGCGGCATATTGCGCTGAACATGCCCGAGCCCCTGACCTTAATTCACGTTGATGGTCCGCTGTTTGAACGGGTGCTGATCAACCTGCTGGAAAATGCCGGCAAATATGCGGGCGCCAGCGCGCAAATTGGCGTAGATGCAACGGTGGACGACGGCACGCTTCATCTTGACGTCTGGGATACCGGACCCGGCATTCCAGCCGGGCAGGAGTTGGCTATTTTCGAAAAATTCGCGCGCGGCAATAAGGAGTCTGCCATTCCGGGCGTGGGGCTGGGGCTGGCGATTTGCCAGGCGATCATTGACGTCCATGGCGGGTCCATCTCCGCAGAGAATCGCCCCGAAGGCGGCGCGCGGTTTTGTGTTACACTTCCTCTGGAAACCCCGCCAGAACTTAATGAATTACCAGAGGATTTGTGATCAACGTTCTGATTGTTGAAGATGAGATCGCCATTAGCCGTTTTCTGCGCGCTGCGCTGGAAGGGGATGGTCTGCGCGTTCATGATGCGGGCACGCTTCAACGGGGTTTAATTGAAGCCGCCACCCGCAAGCCGGACCTGGTGATCCTCGATCTTGGTTTGCCGGACGGCGACGGCATCGATTTTATCCGGGAAGTGCGTCAGTGGAACCAGATGCCGATCCTCGTGCTCTCCGCGCGTACGGAAGAGACGGATAAAATCGCGGCGCTGGATGCCGGGGCGGATGACTATCTGATTAAACCTTTTGGTATCGGCGAGCTTCAGGCTCGCCTTCGCGTGGCGCTGCGTCGCCACAGCGCAACCACGCCAGCTGACCCAACCTACACGTTTGGGGATATCCGGGTTGACCTGGCCGCGCGGCGTATTGTGCGCGGTGAAGAAGAAATCCATCTGACGCCAATAGAATTTCGCCTGCTCGCCGTACTGCTCAACAACCACGGCAAGGTACTCACCCAACGCCAGCTGTTAAGTCAGGTGTGGGGGCCCAACGCGGTGGAACATAGTCATTATTTACGCATATATATGGGACACCTTCGTCAGAAACTCGAAGTTGACCCCGCTCGCCCCCGCCATTTATTAACTGAAACCGGTATCGGTTATCGGTTTATGCTTTGAATAACCATTCATTTTATTTTTAAATAAAAACGAAATCCCTCAGACAATATTTCACAAATAACCCATAAATTATTTTTACGGGCTATTTTCGCTCATTTAAAACATTGACAACACAACCTGTTAACGCATCATCAACAAATCAGAATTTTGATCTGCGATATTCATCTAAAACGAATATTTATTTCTGATTTGATCGGTTAACAGTGATCTACCTCACGGTTAATCGTCTTTCCCTGGATAAAATGACCATGCTTTCAATTACTGAAAGGAAAATGAAACATGGAAAACAACAATCGCTTAATGCCCCATATAAGGCGGACAACACATATCATGATGTTTGCCCACCGAAACTGCTTTGACTTTCATCTCTTTAATGCCCGGTAGTCCTTCGACTTCTGGCGCACTCGCTTACAGGTTATCCTGAAATACCTTATTTTACAGGCCATTGCCTGTGAACTCGTGCGCTCATTCATTTTAATTCAGACTCATCCGCACCGGGCGGACTGAATTTCAATCATCAAAAAAGCAATTCACTGATTTTAATCAGCGGCCACCCTTTGCTTTTTTTCCGGTAAATTATCGATTTCTTTCTTGCAAGAAATCGAGGGACGCTTATTACCTAAAATAAAGAGAGAAAGATGAAAAGTTTAAAAATCGCAGCCAGCCGTGCATGTCCGGATTGCTTTACTACCCAGCGTGAACTGGTAGATGTCCGCGCCTCTGATTATATTGATGTTGCCGCCATTGTTCTGGCGGTCACGGATATTGCCAGCGGTATCCTGGACGAAATAGAAGCCACCGGTTTTGGCATTCCTGTTTTTGTCGCGACGCACAAAGAAGAGTTCATCCCGGCAGACTATTTATCGCGCATTCACGGCGTATTTGAGTATTCAGACACCAGCAACGACTTTTATGGACGCCAGCTGGAAGCGGCAGCGCTGAAGTATGAAACCCAGCTGCGCCCGCCGTTTTTCCGCGCCCTTGTCGACTATGTGAAGCAGGGCAACAGCGCGTTTGACTGCCCGGGGCATCAGGGTGGCCAGTTCTTCCGCCGCCATCCTGCCGGTAATCAGTTTGTCGACTTCTTTGGTGAGACGCTTTTCCGCTCCGACCTGTGTAACGCCGACGTGGCGATGGGCGATCTGCTGATCCACGAAGGCGCACCGTGCATCGCCCAGCAGCATGCTGCAAAAGTCTTTAATGCTGATAAGACCTACTTCGTGCTGAATGGCACCTCGTCATCCAACAAAGTGGTGCTTAACGCCCTGCTCACCCCGGGCGACCTGGTGCTGTTCGACCGTAACAACCACAAATCCAACCATCACGGAGCCCTCCTCCAGGCTGGCGCAACGCCGGTCTATCTGGAAACCGCGCGCAACCCGTACGGCTTTATTGGCGGCATTGACGCCCTCTGTTTTGAAGAAAGTTATCTGCGCGAGCTGGTGGCAGAGGTGGCGCCTGGCCGTGCACGCGATGCGCGTCCGTTCCGTCTGGCGGTGATCCAGCTGGGTACCTACGATGGCACCATCTATAACGCTCGTCAGGTGGTGGATAAGATTGGACACCTGTGTGATTACATCCTGTTTGATTCGGCCTGGGTGGGTTACGAGCAGTTTATTCCGATGATGGCCGACTGTTCTCCGCTGCTGCTGGAGCTGAACGAAAACGATCCGGGGATCCTGGTCACCCAGTCCGTGCATAAACAGCAGGCTGGCTTCTCGCAGACCTCGCAAATCCATAAGAAAGACAGCCACATCAAAGGGCAACAGCGCTATGTCCCGCACAAGCGGCTGAACAATGCCTTTATGATGCACGCCTCCACCAGCCCGTTTTATCCGCTGTTCGCTGCGCTGGACATCAACGCCCGTATGCACGAAGGCCAGAGCGGCCGCAACATGTGGATGGACTGCGTGGTGAACGGTATCGAAGCGCGCAAGCTGATCCTGGAGAACTGCCGGTATCTGCGCCCCTTCGTGCCGGAAACGGTGGATGGCCGTCCGTGGGAAAGCTGGGACACGGCGGAAATTGCGACCGATCTGCGCTTCTTCCACTTCGTACCGGGTGAAAACTGGCACGCTTTTGAAGGCTACGCTGAGCATCAGTATTTTATCGACCCGTGCAAGCTCCTGCTGACCACGCCGGGTATTAACGCCCGCACCGGGGAGTATGACGACTTCGGCGTGCCCGCCACTATCCTCGCCAACTTCCTGCGTGAAAACGGCATCGTGCCGGAAAAATGCGATCTCAACTCGATCCTGTTCCTGCTCACGCCTGCGGAAGATATGGGAAAACTGCAGCAGCTGGTGGCGCAGCTGGTGCGCTTCGAAAAACTGCTCGAGAGCGATGTTCCGCTGAAAGACGTCCTGCCATCTCTCTACAAACAGCATCCGGAACGTTACGCGGATTACACCCTGCGCCAGATCTGCCAGGAAATGCATGACCTGTACGCCCGCCACAACGTGAAACAGCTGCAGAAAGAGATGTTCCGCAAGTCTCACTTCCCACGCGTGATGATGAACCCGCAGGACGCGAACTACGCCTATCTGCGCGGTGAAGTTGAACTGGTCTCCCTGCGCGACGCGGAAGGCCGCATCGCCGCCGAAGGCGCGCTCCCTTATCCGCCAGGGGTGCTGTGCGTTGTCCCAGGGGAAGTCTGGGGCGGTTCCGTGCTGCGCTACTTTGCCGCGCTGGAAGAAGGCATCAATCTGCTGCCGGGCTTCGCGCCGGAGCTGCAGGGTGTGTACGTCGAGGAGTGTGAGGGTCGCAAGCAGGTTCGCTGTAACGTCATCAAACAACCCGCCGCTCAGCCCGCGCTGCTGAAAGGAGAGAAATTATGAGTAAGTCCAACAAGATGGGCGTGGTGCAGCTGACCATCCTCACCATGGTGAACATGATGGGCTCCGGGATTATCATGCTGCCCACCAAACTGGCAGAGGTGGGCACCATCTCTATCATCTCCTGGCTGGTGACGGCAGTCGGTTCAATGGCGCTGGCGTGGGCGTTTGCCAAGTGCGGAATGTTCAGCCGTAAGTCAGGCGGCATGGGCGGCTATGCCGAATACGCCTTCGGCAAGTCGGGCAACTTTATGGCCAACTATACCTACGGGGTATCGCTGCTGATCGCCAACGTGGCGATTGCCATCTCCGCCGTGGGTTACGGTACGGAGCTGTTTGGCGCGACGCTCAGCCCGGTGCAAATTGGGCTGGCGACCATCGGGGTGCTGTGGATCTGTACCGTGGCTAACTTTGGCGGCGCGCGTATTACCGGACAGCTCTCCAGCATCACCGTCTGGGGCGTGATTATCCCGGTTGTCGGCCTGTGCATCATCGGCTGGTTCTGGTTCAGCCCGACACTCTACGCCAACTCCTGGAACCCGCACCATGTGCCGTTCTTTACCGCGGTCGGCTCTTCTATCGCCATGACGCTCTGGGCCTTCCTGGGTCTGGAATCCGCCTGCGCGAACGCGGAAGTGGTAGATAATCCGGAAAAGAACGTGCCGATTGCGGTCCTCGGCGGCACGCTGGGCGCGGCGGTGATCTATATCGTCTCGACTAACGTGATTGCAGGCATCGTACCGAATATGGATCTGGCTAACTCCACGGCGCCGTTCGGTCTGGCCTTCGCGCAGATGTTCACCCCGGAAGTCGGGAAGGTGATTATGGGTCTGATGGTGATGTCCTGCTGCGGTTCACTCCTCGGCTGGCAGTTCACCATCGCACAGGTGTTTAAATCCTCGGCTGATGAAGGTTACTTCCCAAAAATCTTCTCCCGCGTGACCAAAGCGGATGCGCCGGTGCAGGGGATGCTGGCGATTGTCATCTTCCAGAGCGGATTGTCGCTGATGACCATTAGCCCGTCGCTGAACAGCCAGTTCAACGTGCTGGTTAACCTGGCGGTGGTGACGAACATCATTCCGTATATTCTGTCGATGGCAGCGCTGGTGATCATCCAGAAGGTGGCGAAGGTGGATCCACGCAAAGCGCGTGCGGCCAATATCGTGGCGCTGATCGGGGCAATCTACAGCTTCTATGCGCTCTACTCATCCGGCCAGGAAGCGATGCTCTACGGGGCAATGGTGACCTTTATGGGCTGGACGCTGTACGGTCTGGTGTCACCACGGTTTGAATTGAAGAATAAGCATAGTTAAAAAAAAGCCCGGTGGCGCTAGCGCTTACCGGGCCTACGAGGTAAAAGCAAAACGGCAACCCAGGGGTTGCCGTTTTTAGTGTTTTCTCCCTCTCCCTGTGGGAGAGGGCCGGGGTGAGGGCATCAGCCCGCCCCGAACATCACTTACGCGTTTTTCAGCACTTCGCTGACAATCTCTACCGCTTCTTTCTCAATCTGCTGACGGTGCTCAGCGCCGAGGAAGCTTTCGCAATAGATTTTATACGCATCTTCCGTACCGGACGGACGCGCGGCGAACCAGCCGTTCTCAGTCATCACTTTCAGACCACCAATGGATGCGCCGTTGCCCGGTGCAGCCGTCAGACGCGCGGTGATCGGATCGCCCGCCAGGGTGCTTGCGCTGACCATCTCCGGAGAGAGTTTGGACAGGGCCGCTTTCTGGGCTGACGTCGCGCTCGCCTGAATACGGTTATAGCTTGGTGCACCAAAGCGTGCCGCCAGGTCGTTGTAGTGTTCCTGCGGGTTCTTACCGGTGACCGCGGTGATCTCCGCCGCCAGCAGGCACATGATGATGCCGTCTTTATCGGTTGACCATGGCGTGCCGTCGAAACGCAGGAAAGATGCGCCCGCGCTCTCTTCACCGCCGAAGCCGAAGCTGCCGTCGTGCAGACCGTCAACGAACCATTTGAAGCCGACCGGCACTTCCACCAGCTTGCGGCCCAGCGCCTCGACCACGCGGTCGATCATCGCGGAGGAAACCAGCGTTTTACCGACGGCCACCTCTTTGCCCCACTGCGGGCGGTGCTGGAACAGATAGTTAATTGCAACAGCCAGATAGTGGTTCGGGTTCATCAGCCCGGCAGGGGTGACGATACCGTGACGGTCATAATCCGGGTCGTTAGCAAACGCCAGATCGAATTTATCACGCAGCGCCAGCAGGCCCGCCATCGCGCACTCGGATGAGCAGTCCATGCGGATCGCGCCGTCTTTGTCCAGGTGCATAAAGCGGAAGGTCTGATCGACGTGATCGTTCACGATGGTCAGATCCAGCTTGTAGTGCTCGGCGATACGTTTCCAGTATTCGATACCGGAGCCGCCCAGCGGATCCACGCCCAGCTTCAGGCCGGCTTTCTGGATGGCCGCCATATCGACGATATCCGCCAGCCCTTCCACGAACGGCTGAACCAGATCCTGCTCTTTCACGTGACCGGACGCCATGGCATCATCCAGAGAAATACGCTTCACGCCTTTCAGACCGTCAGCCAGCAGCGCGTTCGCACGATCTTCCACCACTTTGGTGACGTTAGTGTCGGCCGGGCCACCGTTAGGCGGGTTGTATTTGATACCACCGTCTTCCGGCGGGTTGTGGGATGGCGTGATAACGATACCGTCCGCCAGCGCGCCACCTTTTTTGTTGTGCACCAGGATGGCGTTAGAGACCGCAGGCGTTGGGGTGAAGCCATTGTTCTCCTGAACAATCACATCGACGCCGTTTGCCGCCAGCACTTCCACAACAGAGATGAACGCCGGTTCAGACAGGGCATGGGTATCTTTCCCCACGTAGCACGGACCGGTAACGCCGTTTTTAGCGCGCTCTTCCGCAATGGCCTGAGCAATGGCCAGAATATGCGGTTCGTTAAAGCTGTGGCGCGCCGCGCTGCCGCGGTGACCAGATGTACCAAACTTCACTGCGTGTTCTGCGTTGCCCACGACCGGTTTCAGCACGTAATACTGCGCGGTCAGCTGAGCGACGTTAATCAAATCGCTTTGTTGTGCAGGTTGGCCTGCACGGCTGTGATTTGCCATTACCGGGTCCTTCTGATGCAAGGGTTAAATTGTACCGCAAACCTTTTCAATCAATTCCGCCGGGAACTGCATGGACTGCATGATGTGTTCAATCATGCTGCACTTGCGGCCCGTATTGGTATTGGTGATCACCCAGTACGGGGTGCCAGGAACATGTTTAGGTTTGGTTTGATTGCCATTTTGCAGCAGCGTCTGCTCGTCGCCCGCGAAGTAGACGCGAGTACGGCCGTGAAGCGACTCGGTCGCTTCAGCAAACGCTTTGTTATCCAGTGAATAAAGTGTAGACAGCACCAGCATAAAGCGGTTAACCGCCTTTTTCTGCTCCGCGTATTCATCGGAGAGCAGCAGCTCGCGCATCGCGCGCACTTTATCTTTTGCCGGCGTCACGGCAGGTTTTGCTTGTGCAACAACGCTCGGCTGAGACACGACATCTTTGGTGACTGGGGTAGCAGGCTGTGAAGCGGCGGAAATTTTAAGCATGCGCCGTAAAATGTCGGACGCGCTCTCCCCGATATGCCGCGTCTGGCTGGCAATATACTGATAGAGTTCGTCATCAACTTCGATTGTTTTCATCTTAATCCAGTGCGATATCTTATCTGAATACAAGTCATTGGGATTATAAGGTCAAATCCCAACAGCGGATAGCGTCAAACCAGGTTGGCCGCAAAAGTCAGATTAAACTGGAACCTTGCAGCCGGGCGGCAGAATGGTCAACATGATACCCTAACCTGACATACGTAAAAAAAGAACTTTGCCATGAAATTGAATACCCGAGCGCAAACTGCACAATCGCCGAACAATAATTCTCCCATCGTACTGGTTCACGGGCTTTTTGGCAGTCTGGATAACCTGGGCGTGCTGGCGCGCGATCTGGTTACCGACCACGATATTTTACAGGTCGATATGCGCAATCATGGTCTTTCCGGGCGTTCCGACGAGATGACCTACGCGGCGATGGCGCAGGATCTGCTGGATACGCTGGATGCCCACGACCTGCAAAAGGTGACCCTCATCGGGCATTCAATGGGTGGCAAAGCGGTGATGGCCCTGACGGCACTGGCCCCGGACCGTATTAGCGGCCTGGTGGTGATTGACGTCGCGCCCGTGGATTATGACGTCCGCCGTCACGACGAGATTTTTGCCGCCATCAATGCGGTCACAGAAGCGGGTGTCGCGACGCGCCAACAGGCGGCTGCCGTCATGCGTGAGCATCTTGATGAAGAAGGCGTCGTGCAGTTCCTGCTGAAGTCGTTTGTTGACGGCCAATGGCGTTTTAACGTGCCGGTACTCTGGGAGCAGTACAATAACATCGTGGGCTGGGAAACCGTCCCGGCCTGGCCACACCCTACCCTCTTTATTCGCGGTGGAAACTCGCCTTACGTTACCGACGCGTACCGCGACACGCTGCTGGCCCAATTCCCGCAGGCTCGCGCCCACGTGATTGCCGGTGCCGGGCACTGGGTGCATGCGGAAAAACCGGATGCTGTACTGCGCGCCATTCGCCGCTATCTCACTGATACTGCAAATTGATTAAAAAGAAAGCGACTGGAAGGCTGCGGGCTTCCAGTCGTTGGCGTGCCGTTTTTGGTGATGTATGATGGCGCGCTTATCGCCCGGGCATTAGCAGGGCGGCGTGTTTCCCCCGAAGTCTCAGAATCATGGCCAAAGAACAAACGGACCGTACGACACTAGATCTGTTCGCGAATGAGCGTCGCCCGGGACGACCCAAGACGAATCCGCTTTCGCGCGATGAACAGCTGCGTATCAATAAACGCAACCAGCTTAAACGCGATAAAAATCGTGGGCTTAAGCGTGTCGAACTGAAGCTTAACGCCGACGCCGTCGACGCGCTGAACGAGCTGGCTGACGCGCGAAATATCAGCCGCAGCGAGCTCATTGAAGAGATGTTGCTCGTCCAGCTTGAGACGTTACGCAGCCAGGCATAAGTCTGAAAATCCCCTTTCTCACCCTTTTCATGTAGCACAGAGTGCAGTCCTGCGCGATAGCTGTTTCCGCAGGGTTGCCAGTTCTGCTATTATTGCCCTTATCCGTGGCCGAATTGCGCCACCATACTATTAAGTTTCAAGAGGTTATTTTACTCATGGCAATCATCGGCATTTTCTTTGGCAGTGATACCGGCAATACCGAAAATATCGCAAAAAACATTCAAAAACAGCTCGGTAAAGACGTTGCTGATGTGCATGACATCGCCAAGAGCAGCAAAGAAGATCTGGAAGGCTATGACATTCTGCTGCTGGGTATCCCAACCTGGTACTACGGTGAAGCCCAGTGCGACTGGGATGATTTCTTCCCGACGCTGGAAGAAGTGGACTTCAACGGTAAGCTGGTCGCCCTGTTTGGCTGTGGCGATCAGGAAGACTACGCCGAATACTTCTGTGACGCACTGGGCACCATCCGCGATATCATTGAGCCGAACGGCGCGGTTATCGTAGGCCACTGGCCGACCGCCGGTTACCACTTCGAAGCGTCTAAAGGCCTGGCCGATGACGATCATTTCGTAGGCCTGGCCATCGACGAAGATCGTCAGCCAGAACTGACCGCAGAGCGCGTTGAGAAGTGGGTGAAGCAGATCCGCGAAGAACTGCACCTGGATGATATTCTGAACGCCTGATTTTATCGCGGCGCAACTGCGGTTGCGCCCATGCTCCAGGTCAAACCGATTAAATTAATCGCTACAATCTTTTAACTTTTTCGCCCAGACCTGTACAATGTCTCCCTGATAAAACGTGGTTTTCCATTGAGCAAGTTTGTTGGTGATACCACGTTTTTATAAGCATATTTTGCCTGAGACTTGCAGTTTTCATTTAGCCATGGCAGTTCTATAATGAGACGCATTATCCCGGGTGCATTTTCTGTCACTTCCTACAGAAGTGAATCGTTTAGCAACAGGACAGATTCCGCATGACTGACAACAATACCGCATTAAAGAAGGCTGGCCTGAAAGTTACGCTTCCTCGGTTAAAAATCCTTGAAGTGCTTCAGGGTCCAGACAATCACCATGTCAGTGCGGAAGACCTTTATAAACGTCTTATCGACATGGGTGAAGAGATTGGGCTGGCTACCGTCTATCGCGTGCTGAACCAGTTTGATGACGCGGGCATTGTTACCCGTCATAATTTCGAAGGCGGTAAATCCGTTTTCGAACTGACCCAGCAGCAGCACCACGATCACCTGATCTGCCTCGATTGCGGCAAGGTCATTGAATTCAGCGATGATTCCATCGAAGCGCGCCAGCGTGAAATCGCGGCGCGTCATGGCATCCGCCTGACGAACCACAGCCTGTACCTTTACGGTCACTGCGCTGAAGGCGACTGCCGCGAAGACGATCACGCGCACGACGCGAAATAATAAGATTCATACTCTGAGCCAGCCGAAAGGCTGGCTTTTTTTTGCCTAAAAAAGCCCGGTGGCGCTGCGCTTACCGGGCCTACGGGCTATAACACCTTTGTAGGCCCGGTAAGCGCAGCGCCATCGGGCGTAAAGCACTTAATTATTGTTATTGCGTATCTCGTTCCAGATCTTATCGCAACGCTTCGCCACTTCCTGATCGTTACCGGTTTTACGCGCCTGAATACAGGCCTGGTAATCCATCACGCGGACGTTCTCCTGCGTCGCGAACTGCTCATGCGCTTTCTCTTTCTTCAGCACGTTCAGCACGCTCTGACAGGCTTGAATTTTCTCCGGCGATCCTTCCGCAGTATTTATGCAGGCGCTATACGCCTCCTTCAGACGGGAGTCCTCTTTCGGCGCCTGATTCTGAGCACACGCCGCCAGCCCTGATGCCAGCAACGCGACGATTACGATTTTTTTCATCATGTGCAGTCTCCATGCCGGCGGGACTCAGCCCGCCGGTGCGTTCATCAGAAGATGGTGAATGGGGCAATAACCATGAATTTCACGTCACGCTCATCCTGGAAGATGTTGCCGTAACCGCCCGCATAGCTCGGGATATCGGAGTGGTTGTCATACTGGGTGAAGTGCAGTTTGATCATCGTGCCTTTCGCACGGCCATCCTGCAGGGTATAGATAGCATCAAGGCTGTAGGAAGACTCTTTCAGGCGATAGTTGGGATCGTAGTATGCGTCCGGCGTGGCCATATCGGCAGGTTTTGCGTCCCAGGCGTAAGCGTAAGAAGCGCCCACCGCCCAGCCAGGCAGGTTCCAGTTTTTCAGGTCATACATTGCGCCGAAGAAGACCGCTTTCTCGCCGTCGGCGTTGAAGTCTGAGCGATTATCCCACCAGATATCAAGACGACCGTTGGAGGAGGCGTAGGTCGGGGTCATACGCTGCAGGAAGTAGCCCTGCTGCCCTTCTGCCTTCACCCATGTGCCTTCCAGACGCAAATCAACCTGACCGACCTTGTAGCCGAAGGTTAACGCCTGCAGCCACGCGGTGCCGTCATAAATGTCGTTTACGCCACCGTTGCTGACCTTGTCGCGCGTACCGTAGAATTGGTAGCTGGTGCTCAGCGGGCTACCCGCGACATCAAATTTATAGCTGGCCTTGGCAAAATACTGATCGACATAGCCCTGTGCCTGACCAAATGCCGCTTCCAGCACCAGATCGTTTTTGAAGTCGTACTTCGCGCCCAACGAGTGCAGGTAATCGACTTTGGTTTTTTTATCGTTCTGGTAGAACTTGTCCATCTCGATGTGCCACGGTGCTTTGTACTCGTTGGTCCACATATAGGAGAAGCTCAACGCACCCGCATCACCGTAGTCAAAGTTCGCCCCGGCTTCGGCACCCTGATAGGTACCCGGCATAAAGCTCCAGTGCGGTGCTAACAGAGTCTGGCCAGTTGGCTGAATATAACCACCGCGCGCCCAGACCGGACCGTATTTAAATTTTGCAGCGGCTTTGTAAAGGCTAATGCCGCTCTTATCCCCGGACCAGTCTTCTTTATAGGCTTTGTTGCTGGAGGAGAAGGCAATTTCGTTCGGGTGGGCGCTGTCGCCGTTTTCCGCCATTTCAATCGCGGTAAACGCAGCAATATCCAGACCGAACATATCCGCGGCATAGCCTGACTGGAAGTCCAGGTTGGCGTTCCAGGTGGAGTGCGAAAGGTTGGTTTTGTATTTGTCTTCGGTGACGTCTTTACGGTCACGTTCACGCTGCCAGTAATAAATACCGCCCGTGAGGGTAGAATCATCGATGAAGCCCGCCGCTTTCGCTTCAGGTGTCACCACCAGACCCGACATTGCTGTCACACCGGCAATAGCCAGCGCCAGCGCACTACGTTTGCCACTGAACGTACGCATAGATTATTCCTCTTTGACGAATTAAAACGCCTGAAGCGGCGTAAATAAAAAAGACCAAATGGTCAGGGGTAGCTTTAAATACCCTCGAATTAACTACCGTCTTTAGGTTATTTTTCGCGACGCGAATTATCAATGCTTTTTAGCGGACAAAAGTCAGGATTATGACGAAGTGCACATAATTGGTAGCGCTTTGTAACATTTGTGAGGAGGCGAGGAATGGCGGGGAATTATCAGGTATTTCAGTGGCTAGACGTGAGAATTCTTTCCTTTTTTAAAACCTTTTTAATTTCCGCAATGACACAAACTTTTTTTTTGAAAAATAAGTAGCACCTCATTGACCTGATATTTTTATCACGCCTTTTTAGGCCCTGTCTTAATACCCTGATCGTTAAATAAAAAAAACGCCGCATAGTGCGGCGTTTGTCTCTCATTGACCAGAGCAGCAATATTATTCGCCGATCTTCGTCCAGGTATCACGCAGGCCTACGGTACGGTTGAATACCGGTTTTTCCGCCGTGCTGTAACGGCTGTCCAGGCAGAAGTAACCTTCACGTTCGAACTGGAACGCTTTGCCCGCTTCAGCGGCTTTCAGAGAAGGCTCCGCATAACCCTGCTTGATCACCAGGGATTCCGGGTTGATGGTCGCCAGGAAGTCTTCCGCTGCACCTGGGTTAGGCACGCTGAACAGACGATCGTACAGACGGATTTCTACCGGCAGCGCGTGGGAAGCGCTCACCCAGTGAATCACGCCTTTCACCTTGCGGCCATCCGCCGGATCTTTGCTCAGCGTTTCAGCGTCATAAGAACAGAAGATGGTGGTGATATTCCCTTCCGCATCTTTCTCTACGCGCTCGGCTTTGATGACGTAGGCATTACGCAGACGCACTTCTTTACCCAGCACCAGACGCTTGTACTGCTTGTTGGCTTCTTCGCGGAAGTCAGCGCGGTCAATCCAGATGTCACCGCTGAACGGCACGTCACGGCTACCCATTTCCGGTTTGTTCGGATGGTTAGGCATGGAGACCAGCTCGCTTTCACCCTGCGGATAGTTTTCGATAACCAGTTTCACCGGGTCGATAACGGCCATCGCGCGCGGGGCGTTTTCGTTGAGATCTTCGCGAATGCAGGATTCAAGGGAGGCCATCTCGATGGTGTTGTCCTGCTTGGTCACGCCGATGCGTTTGCAGAACTCACGAATAGAGGCGGCAGTGTAACCACGACGGCGCAGACCCGAGATGGTTGGCATACGTGGGTCATCCCAGCCTTCAACGTGCTTGTCGGTCACCAGCAGGTTCAGCTTACGCTTGGACATCACGGTGTATTCCAGATTCAGACGAGAGAACTCGTACTGGCGCGGATGTACAGGAATGGTGATGTTGTCCAGAACCCAGTCGTACAGACGACGGTTGTCCTGGAACTCCAGCGTACACAGGGAGTGCGTAATGCCTTCCAGCGCATCGCTGATGCAGTGGGTAAAGTCGTACATCGGGTAGATGCACCACTTGTTGCCGGTCTGATGGTGTTCCGCAAACTTAATGCGGTACAGCACCGGATCGCGCATCACGATGAACGGAGACGCCATGTCGATTTTGGCACGCAGGCACGCTTTGCCTTCTTCGAAGCCACCGGCACGCATTTTTTCAAACAGCGCAAGGTTCTCTTCCACGCTGCGATCGCGGAACGGGCTGTTTTTGCCCGGGGCGGTCAGCGTACCGCGATATTCACGGATTTCATCAGCAGACAGTTCGTCAACATACGCCAGACCCTTGTTGATCAGTTCAACCGCGTAGGCGTACAGCTGATCAAAATAGTCAGAGGAGTAGCAGATATCGCCAGACCAGTTGAAGCCCAGCCATTGCACGTCATTCTTGATGGACTCAACGTATTCGATGTCTTCTTTTACTGGGTTGGTGTCATCGAAACGCAGGTTGCACTGTCCCTGGTAGTCTTGTGCAATGCCAAAGTTCAGGCAGATGGACTTCGCATGCCCGATATGCAGGTAGCCGTTCGGCTCCGGCGGGAAGCGGGTATGAACTGTGGTGTGCTTACCACTAGCCAGATCTTCATCGATGATCTGACGAATAAAGTTACTCGGGCGGGCTTCTGCCTCACTCATCGTGGATTCCTCAAAGCGTAAACAACGTATAACGGCATATGATCTTATAAGCCGGACGTAGTGACAACCCTTAAAACGTCTCTGAAGAAAATAATGGGGGCTTTTGCTGCAAAAAAAAGCGGCGGAGGATATCCCCCGCCGCTTAAGGCATGACTCTACTCAGGAGCGATTACTTGCCTTTAATCTCATACAGCGGCGTTTGACCCGCAACAACCTGACCTTTCGCCTGAATGACCAGGCCACTGAAGTCATCGATGTTGCTGCAAACGACCGGGCTTATCATGGAGCGCGCGTTGGCGTTCAGGAAGTCCAGATCCATTTCCAGAATCGGCTGCCCGGCCACCACTTCAGCGCCCTCTTCCACCAGGCGAGTAAAGCCCTGACCGTTCAGCGCAACGGTATCGATACCCATGTGGACAACGATCTCCGCGCCATTTTCGGTTTCGAGGCAGAACGCGTGGTTGGTGTTGAAGATTTTCACGATGGTACCGGCCGCCGGAGACACAACGGTTTTTTCCGTTGGTTTCACCGCCACACCGTCACCAACCGCTTTGCTGGCGAAGGCTTCGTCAGGCACCTGCTCAATCGCAACCACTTCACCTGTTACCGGTGAAACCAGCGCGGCTACCGTTTTGGCGTTCGGTACCGCCTGCGGTTTTGCAGCCGCTGGCGCGGCGGCAGGTGCGGCAGAAGCTTCTGCTGCGGCTACCGGACCAGTGGTTTTCATGGCATTAGCAATTTTCTCTGCCACGAAGCCAACGATAATCTGCACGCTGGTTTTGTTCAGGCGAATAACACCGGAAGCACCCAGACGTTTAGCCAGCGCTTCGTTCACCAGGGAAGAGTCTTTGACGTTCAGACGCAGACGAGTGATACAGGCGTCGATACCGGTCAGGTTGTCAGAACCGCCGACAGCGGCGATGTACTGACGCGCCAGGCCTGAAACGTCCTGATCCTGAGCACCGCTCACGTTCACATCCTGACCATCCGCTTCGCTACCGGCCACGGCCAGTTCACGACCCGGGGTCATCAGGTTGAATTTGGTGATAGTGAAACGGAACACCATGTAGTAGATCGCGAAGAACACCAGACCTTGCGGGATCAGCATCCACCAGTGGGTCGCCAGCGGGTTACGGGACGACAGCACCATATCCACCAGACCGGCGCTGAAGCCGAAACCGGCAATCCAGTGCATGCTGGCAGCGATGAACACGGAGATACCGGTCAGCACGGCGTGGATCACATACAGAACCGGCGCCACGAACATGAAGGAGAACTCCAGCGGCTCGGTGATACCGGTGAAGAAGGCCGCGAACGCCCCCGCCATCATGATACCCAGCACTTTCGCTTTGTTCTCTGGACG
This sequence comes from Enterobacter sp. DNB-S2, assembly GCF_019443845.1. NCBI lineage: Bacteria > Pseudomonadati > Pseudomonadota > Gammaproteobacteria > Enterobacterales > Enterobacteriaceae > Enterobacter > Enterobacter sp. DNB-S2. Next base: position 1,970,526 of record NZ_CP050520.1, on the reverse strand, counting down.
CGCGCAGTGGTAGATAGCCAGCGCAGCACCCGGCAGACCAAACATCATGATCGGGAAGAAGCCCGCCTGGTAACGACCGGTGATACCGACAACCGCTTTACCTGCTTCGATGGACTGTGCGCCACCCAGGAAATTAGGGATATCGTTAATACCGGCAACGTCGAACCAGAATACGGAGTTCAGCGCGTGGTGCAGACCGACCGGGATCAGCAGACGGTTGAAGAACGCGTACACGCCCGCACCGACAGAACCCAGTTTCTGGATGTGCTCACCGAAGTTCACCAGACCGTCGAAAATCATCGGCCAGACGTACATCATGATGAACGCGACAACGATCATCACAAACGAGGTCAGGATAGGAACCAGGCGGCGACCGCTAAAGAAGGAGAGCGCTTTTGGCAGCTCTACGCTGCTGAAGCGGTTATACAGTTCGGCGGAAATAATACCCACAAGGATACCGACAAACTGGTTGCTGATCTTACCGAACGCCGCCGGAACCTGGTCCGCCGGAATTTTTTGGATCATGGCCACCGCTGCAGGCGAGCAGAGGGTGGTTAACACGAGGAAACCGACAAAACCGGTGAGCGCAGCGGCGCCGTCTTTGTCTTTGGACATACCGTAAGCCACACCAATCGCGAACAACACGGACATGTTGTCGATAATGGCGGAACCTGACTTGATAAAGAACGCCGCCAGCGCGCTGGTATTACCCCAGCCGTTGGGGTCGATCCAGTAGCCGACACCCATCAGGATGGCTGCGGCAGGCAGCGTGGCGACCGGCACCATAAGCGCGCGGCCAACCTTTTGTAAATAACCTAGAATACTCACTTTCTTCCCCCTATGAGACCCCGTTTAAGGCATGTTCTCAGCTCTGTTTTTTATTGTGTCACGAACTATAGATACAGTTGATGCTTCACTGGCATTGTGAGTGTGTGAAAAATTAATTCGTATCGCAAATTAAACGCGTACTTTTTGTGATTTTTGTCACCAAATATCGTTATTCACCCTCCCTCATACTGGCTAACAGCGAAAACTTATTTTATCATTCAAAAAATCAAGACGGATTGATCCGGCCTGAAAGTTTCCAGGTTACGCTTAAGTATCAGGTCCAGATAGCCATCCGCCCACTCTTCTACTTAAACTCTTGAGGTGAACAATGAGACTGATTCCCCTGGCAACTGCTGAACAAGTCGGTAAATGGGCCGCTCGCCATATCGTTAACCGTATTAACGCCTTTAAACCGACCGCCGATCGTCCTTTCGTTCTTGGACTTCCGACAGGCGGCACGCCGCTAACCGCCTATAAGGCGCTGGTTGAGATGCATAAAGCAGGCCAGGTTAGCTTTAAACATGTTGTGACCTTCAATATGGATGAATACGTTGGCTTACCGAAAGACCACCCGGAAAGCTACCATAGCTTTATGCACCGCAATTTCTTTGATCACGTTGATATTCCATCTGAAAATATTAACCTGCTGAATGGAAACGCGCCTGATATTGACGCAGAATGCCGTCAGTATGAAGAAAAAATCCGTTCTTACGGTAAGATCCACCTGTTCATGGGTGGTGTAGGTAATGATGGTCATATCGCGTTTAACGAACCGGCGTCATCTCTGGCTTCCCGCACCCGTATTAAAACGCTGACCCATGACACGCGCGTGGCAAACTCCCGCTTCTTTGACGGCGATGTTAACCAGGTTCCAAAATACGCCCTGACCGTAGGCGTAGGCACCCTGTTGGATGCCGAAGAAGTGATGATTCTGGTGCTGGGCGGCGTGAAAGCGCAAGCGCTCCAGGCTGCCGTTGAAGGCAACGTTAACCATATGTGGACCATCAGCTGCCTGCAGCTGCATCCGAAATCAGTCATCGTCTGCGACGAACCGTCCACGATGGAGCTGAAGGTTAAAACGCTGAAATACTTCAACGAGTTAGAAGCTGAGAACATCAAAGGTCTGTAATTGAATAACCGCCTCTTCATCAAGAGGCGGCCGCTTTTTTTAACCGGGGGTCGTTATGTACGCTTTAACCCACGGTCGGATTTATACCGGCCATGAAATTCTGGATGACCATGCGATTGTTATCGCTGATGGCCTGATTGAACGTGTTTGCCCGCTGGCAGAACTGCCGCTGGAGATTGAACAGCGCTCACTCAATGGAGCAGTAATCTCCCCCGGTTTCATCGACGTACAGCTCAACGGCTGCGGCGGTGTGCAATTCAATGACACCGCGGATGCGGTGACGGTCGAAACGCTGGAGATCATGCAGAAAGCCAACGAGAAATCGGGCTGCACGAGCTATCTGCCAACGCTCATCACCAGCAGTGATGACCTCATGAAGCAGGGTATCCGCGTGATGCGCGAATACCTGGCCAAACACCCTAACCAGGCGCTGGGTCTGCACCTTGAAGGGCCATGGCTGAATATGGTCAAGAAAGGAACGCATAACCCGAATTACGTGCGTAAACCTGATGCGGAGCTGGTTGACTACATGTGTGCGAACGCCGATGTGATCACCAAAGTGACGCTGGCACCTGAAATGACGGGTACGGATGTCATCAGCAAACTGGCTGGTGCCGGGATTATCGTTTCAGCAGGCCACTCAAACGCGACGCTGAAAGAAGCGAAAGCCGGTTTCCGCGCGGGCATTACTTTCGCAACGCACCTTTACAACGCTATGCCGTATATCACAGGCCGTGAACCGGGTCTGGTCGGGGCGATTCTGGATGAGCCAGACGTCTACTGCGGCATTATTGCCGACGGCTTACATGTCGATTACACCAACATCCGCAACGCTAAGCGGCTGAAAGGTGACAAGCTTTGTCTGGTGACGGATGCCACCGCACCGGCAGGTGCAAATATTGAGCAGTTCATTTTTGCCGGTAAAACAATATACTACCGCAATGGACTGTGTGTGGATGAAAACGGTACGCTGAGCGGTTCCTCTTTAACCATGATTGAAGGGGTGCGTAACCTGGTTGAACATTGCGGGATTGCGCTTGATGAAGTCCTGCGTATGGCCACCCTTTATCCGGCGCGCGCAATGGGCGTGGATAAACAGCTCGGCGAAATTGCACCAGGTATGGTTGCAAACCTGACGGCATTCACACACGATTATAAAATTATTAAGACCATCGTTAATGGTAACGAGGTCGTCACTGAGTAAGTAAAAGTATGACACCTGGCGGACAAGCTCAAATCGGTAATGTCGATCTCGTTAAACAACTTAACAGTGCGGCGGTATACCGCCTGATTGACCAGCACGGACCAATCTCGCGAATTCAGATAGCCGAACAAAGCCAGCTTGCTCCCGCCAGCGTGACAAAAATTACCCGCCAGCTCATTGAGCGCGGTCTGATCAAAGAAGTCGATCAGCAGGCCTCCACCGGGGGCCGCCGCGCGATCTCCATTATTACCGAAACCCGCAATTTTCAGGCCATTGGCGTCCGTCTGGGCCGCCATGACACCACGCTCACGCTGTACGATCTGAGCAGTAAAGCGATTGCGGAAGAGCACTACCCTCTTCCGGAGCGCACCCAGGAGACGCTGGAGCATGCGCTGCTGAATACCATTGCGCAGTTTATTGAAAGCTGTCAGCGCAAGATCCGTGAACTCATTGCCATCTCCGTGATTCTGCCCGGCCTGGTCGACCTGGAAAGCGGCGTGATCCGCTATATGCCGCACATTCAGGTTGAAAACTGGGGGCTGGTCGACGCGCTGGAAAAGCGTTTTAAAGTGACCTGCTTTGTGGGCCACGACATTCGCTCTCTGGCGCTGGCAGAGCACTACTTTGGTGCGAGCCAGGACTGTGAAGACTCTATTCTGGTGCGCGTTCACCGCGGAACGGGCGCCGGTATTATCTCTAACGGCCGTATTTTTATTGGTCGCAACGGTAACGTTGGCGAGATCGGCCATATTCAGGTTGAACCCCTCGGGGAGCGCTGCCACTGCGGCAACTTCGGCTGCCTTGAAACGATTGCCGCCAACACGGCCATCGAGCAGCGCGTTCGCCATCTCCTTGAACAGGGTTACCAAAGCCGCGTCACGCTGGACGATTGCAAGATAGGCACCATCTGCAAAGCCGCCAATAAAGGCGACGCGCTGGCCTGTGAAGTGATCGAGCAGGTAGGCCGCCATCTGGGGAAAACCATCGCCATCGCCATTAACCTGTTTAACCCCCAGAAAGTGGTGATCGCCGGTGAAATTGTGGAGGCGGAAAAGGTGCTGCTCCCCGCCATTGAAGGCTGTATTAACACCCAGGCGCTGAAAGCATTCCGCCAGAACCTCCCGGTGGTTCGTTCAAAGCTCGATCATCGCTCGGCGATTGGCGCGTTCGCGCTGGTCAAACGCGCCATGCTCAACGGAATTCTGCTGCAGCATTTGCTGGAAAGTTGATCGGACCTTATAGTAACGCCTTCTTTTTTTGATGTCGGACTGTCCATGACCATTAAGAATGTAATTTGTGATATCGACGGCGTGCTGATGCACGACAACGTTGCCGTGCCGGGTGCTGCGGAGTTTCTTCACCGCATCATCGACAAAGGAATGCCTCTGGTTCTGCTCACGAACTACCCTTCCCAAACCGGTCAGGATCTGGCTAACCGCTTTGCCACGGCGGGCGTCGACGTTCCGGACAGCGTGTTTTATACCTCGGCAATGGCCACGGCGGATTTTCTGAAGCGTCAGGAAGGGAAAAAAGCCTACGTGGTGGGTGAAGGTGCGCTGATACACGAGTTGTACAAAGCTGGCTTTACCATCACTGACGTGAACCCGGACTTCGTGATTGTCGGCGAAACGCGCTCCTTTAACTGGGAGATGATGCATAAGGCAGCATACTTTGTCGCCAGCGGCGCGCGCTTTATCGCGACCAACCCGGATACGCACGGCCGTGGTTTTTATCCGGCCTGCGGCGCGCTGTGCGCCGGTATCGAAAAAATCTCAGGTCGTCAGCCGTTTGTAGTCGGTAAACCGAGCCCGTGGATCATTCGTGCCGCGCTCAACAAGATGCAGGCCCACTCTGAAGAAACCGTTATTGTCGGCGACAACCTGCGCACCGATATTCTGGCCGGATTCCAGGCGGGTCTGGAGACGATTCTGGTCCTCTCCGGCGTCTCTCAACTTGATGACATTGATTCGATGCCGTTCCGGCCAAGCTGGATTTACCCCTCCGTCGATGAAATCGACATCATCTGATACCGAACCACGCCTCAGGGCGTGGTTTTTCATTTATGGCCTACAAAAATAAATTCTCATCTAACAAAAAGCACGTTTCATTGCATAATCATCAATAAAAGAATTTCTGGCGTGCTCTTTTTTCACTATTCCGCAATCACTGTTGCACTATTTCCGTTTTCACCCGTAAAACGCTTGCGCGCCCTGCCCCTTTGCGGCATTTTCATAAGCAAGCAACATTACAAAGCAACAGGGTTAACGGAGAAGGTTATGTGTTCAATTTTTGGCGTACTGGATATTAAAACTGACGCGGGCGAACTGCGTAAAAAGGCACTCGAACTGTCCCGCCTGATGCGCCATCGCGGACCAGACTGGTCAGGCGTTTACGCCAGTGATAAAGCGATTCTGGCTCACGAACGTCTGTCCATTGTTGACGTCAACGCCGGTGCACAGCCGCTGTATAACGAGAAAAAAACGCACGCGCTGGCTGTCAACGGTGAAATCTACAACCACCAGGCGCTGCGCGCCGAATACGGCGACCGCTACGCGTTCCAGACCGGTTCTGACTGTGAAGTGATCCTGGCGCTGTATCAGGAGAAAGGGCCCGAGTTCCTGGACGACCTGCAGGGCATGTTCGCCTTCGCCCTGTACGACAGCGAAAAAGACGCGTACCTGATTGGCCGTGACCACATCGGCATTATCCCGCTGTACATGGGCCACGATGAGCACGGCAACTTCTACGTGGCCTCTGAAATGAAAGCCCTGGTGCCGGTATGCCGCACCATTAAAGAATTCCCGGCGGGCAGCTATCTGTGGAGCAAAGACGGCGAGATCCGCTCCTATTACCAGCGTGACTGGTTCGACTATGATGCGGTAAAAGACAACGTCACGGACAAAGCCGAGCTGCGCCAGGCCCTTGAAGACTCCGTGAAAAGCCACCTGATGTCTGACGTGCCCTACGGCGTGCTGCTCTCCGGCGGTCTGGACTCCTCCGTGATCTCCGCGATCACCAAGAAATTCGCGGCCCGTCGCGTGGAAGATCAGGAGCGCTCAGAAGCCTGGTGGCCACAGCTGCACTCTTTTGCCGTTGGCCTGGAAGGGGCTCCTGACCTGAAAGCCGCGCAGGAAGTGGCGAACCACCTCGGCACCGTGCACCATGAGATTCACTTCACCGTGCAGGAAGGTCTGGATGCGATCCGCGATGTGATCTATCACATTGAAACCTATGACGTGACCACCATCCGCGCCTCTACGCCGATGTACCTGATGTCGCGTAAGATCAAAGCGATGGGCATCAAGATGGTGCTCTCCGGTGAAGGTTCTGACGAAGTGTTTGGCGGCTACCTGTACTTCCACAAAGCGCCGAACGCCAAAGAGCTGCACGAAGAGACCGTGCGTAAGCTGCAGGCGCTGCACATGTTCGACTGTGCGCGTGCCAACAAAGCGATGTCGGCCTGGGGCGTGGAAGCGCGCGTGCCGTTCCTGGATAAGAAATTCCTCGACGTGGCGATGCGCATCAACCCGCAGGACAAGATGTGCGGCAACGGCAAAATGGAAAAACATATCCTGCGTGAGTGTTTTGAATCCTACCTGCCGGCGAGCGTGGCATGGCGTCAGAAAGAGCAGTTCTCTGATGGCGTTGGTTATAGCTGGATCGACACCCTGAAAGAGGTCGCGGCGAAACAGGTTTCTGACCAACAGCTGGAAACCGCGAGCTTCCGCTTCCCGTACAACACGCCGGGCTCGAAAGAGGCCTATCTGTATCGTGAAATTTTTGAAGAGCTGTTCCCGGTTCCGAGTGCCGCGGAGTGCGTACCGGGTGGCCCGTCCGTCGCCTGCTCTTCTGCCAAAGCGATTGAATGGGATGAATCTTTCAAATCCATGAACGATCCGTCAGGACGCGCGGTAGGCGTTCATCAGTCAGCCTACAAATAATCACTCAGATCGCAATCAGGCCCCTCAGGGGCCTGATTTTTTTGCCTCACATTTCACCGTCTAAATCTGATTAATAACCAATAATTGCCGAATATTCGGCCACGCTGTTCGCAACCTAACCAAACAGTCACATTCCGGCTATTTTCGTTGAAAAAGGTGTTGACGCTGCAAGGGTCTATACGCATAATGCGCCCCGCAACGCCGATAAGGTAACGCGAAAAAAGATGGCTACGTAGCTCAGTTGGTTAGAGCACATCACTCATAATGATGGGGTCACAGGTTCGAATCCCGTCGTAGCCACCATCTTTTTTGCGGGAGTGGCGAAATTGGTAGACGCACCAGATTTAGGTTCTGGCGCCGCAAGGTGTGCGAGTTCAAGTCTCGCCTCCCGCACCATTCCCGGGTAAGCGTTGCACGGATGGGGTATCGCCAAGCGGTAAGGCACCGGTTTTTGATACCGGCATTCCCTGGTTCGAATCCAGGTACCCCAGCCATATTTCTTCGATTTTGCGGTTCTCCGCGGTATTGGGGTATCGCCAAGCGGTAAGGCACCGGTTTTTGATACCGGCATTCCCTGGTTCGAATCCAGGTACCCCAGCCATCGAAGATTGCAGTACTGGCTACGTAGCTCAGTTGGTTAGAGCACATCACTCATAATGATGGGGTCACAGGTTCGAATCCCGTCGTAGCCACCAAATTAAGATTGTCGATTTTTCGGTAATCAAGACAAATTGTTGGGGTATCGCCAAGCGGTAAGGCACCGGATTCTGATTCCGGCATTCCGAGGTTCGAATCCTCGTACCCCAGCCAATTTAAAAAGTCGTTAAGCAGTTTGTTTAACGCAATTGGGGTGTCGCCAAGCGGTAAGGCTCTGGTTTCTGATACCAGCATTCCGGGGTTCGAATCCCTGCACCCCAGCCACTTAAGTAACAAAAAAGCCCGCTCTGCGGGCTTTTTTGTTTTTGTTGTTCAGGATGGTGCGGCCTGATGCCCTCACCCTGCCCCTCTCCCACTGGGAGAGGGGCAAAAGATTAGAGTCCCAGCGCGTATTTCAGCGCCTGTCGCTTCAGACCACCGGCACGTTCCGCTGCCATCAATCCAATATTACGCAGAATGCGCACCGGGGCTAAGTCATTGCTGAACCCGGCATAGAACAGATCCATCCCCGACTGCATAATAAAGTTATCCGCCATGCGTCGCGTCTGGTAACGCTTCAGAATCTGATGGCTGGCCCAGTTTTCCGCGTGCCCGCGGGCGCTGCCCAGCACATCCAGTAACGCATCGACATCACGGTACCCCAGATTCACGCCCTGCCCGGCCAGCGGATGAATGGTGTGTGCCGCATCGCCCACCAGCGCCAGCCCTTCACGGGCATACTGCAAAGCGTGACGTCGCGTGAGGGGAAACGCCCCGGCAGCCACCGGCGTAACGTTGCCCAGACGGCCCGGGAAATGCAGGCGGATTTCCCGCTGCAATTGTTCCATTGAAAGCCCCTGCAGCTGACGAATGCGTGCCGGTTTGTCGTACCAGACCAGCGATGCCCAGTTATCAAACAGCGGTAAAAACGCATGCGGGCCATTCGGCGTAAAGTGCTGCCACGTGCTTTCTCCCGGCGCATGCTCGCACTCGACGGTAATCAGCATGCAGGACTGCTCATACTGCCAGGCATGAACGCCAATTCCCGCCATCTGTCTGACCTGCGAGTTAGCGCCGTCCGCTCCGACGACGAGCTTCACGGCCAGTTCATCGCCGCTGTCGAGCGTCAGCAAATACCCGCTCTCGTGAGGATGCAGTGCCTTAATCGACGCCGGAACGCGCAGCGTCACCTTCGGATGCGCCTCCAGCGCCAGCCAGAGCGCCTGCTGGAGCACATTGTTTTCCACCATATAACCCAGGCGCGGCAGCTTCAGCTCAGCGGCATCAAACGCGACGTGGGCATTTTCCCACTCCCAGGTTTCAAGACGGCTGTAAGGATGGGCGCGCATCGCCAGCACCGCCTCCCAGACGCCCAGCCCGCGCAGCAGATCGACGGACGCCGCGCTGATCGCGGATATGCGCACATCCGGTTTGCTCGCGGGATCGAATGCAGGCGGAGCAGCCTGTTCAATTACCGTTACCTCAAATCCCTGCTGCGCCAGCCCCAGCGCCAGCGCGCCGCCGACCATACCGCCGCCGACAACGGCAACTTCGGTGTGTAGGAGTGTCATGGTCAATTTTCCTTATTGGAGAATCCCTTAAGTTTACCGGATTTTTGCGGTCCTGAGACACATAACCTTCATACTGGTCACAACCCCACCAAAGCATTACAATACGCGGCTTGCAATCCTGAGCTGAGCAAGTCGATGACTAAAAAACTCCATATAAAAACCTGGGGCTGTCAGATGAACGAATACGATTCATCCAAGATGGCCGATCTGCTGGATTCAACCCACGGATACCAGCTGACTGAAAATGCGAAAGAAGCGGACGTGCTGCTGCTGAACACCTGTTCGATTCGTGAAAAAGCGCAGGAAAAAGTCTTTCACGTGTTAGGCCGCTGGAAGCTACTCAAACGAAAAAATCCGGATCTGATCATCGGGGTGGGTGGCTGCGTCGCATCGCAGGAAGGTAAGCTGATCCGCCAGAGAGCCCCGTATGTGGATATCGTCTTTGGCCCTCAGACCCTGCACCGCCTGCCGGAGATGATAAATCAGGTTCGCGGCAACCGTAGCCCGGTCGTTGACGTCAGCTTCCCGGAAATCGAAAAGTTTGACCGTCTGCCGGAGCCGCGCGCCGATGGCCCGACCGCCTTCGTCTCCATCATGGAAGGCTGCAACAAATACTGCACTTACTGCGTGGTGCCTTACACCCGTGGTGAAGAAGTCAGCCGTCCGGCAGACGATATTCTGTTTGAAATCGCGCAGCTTGCCGCACAGGGCGTTCGCGAAGTGAACCTGCTGGGCCAGAACGTAAACGCCTGGCGCGGAGAAAACTACGACGGCACCACCGGCAGCTTTGCCGAGCTGCTGCGTCTGGTGGCCGCGATTGACGGTATCGACCGCATTCGCTTTACCACCAGCCACCCGATGGAGTTTACCGACGACATCATTGACGTGTATCGCGATACGCCAGAGCTGGTGAGCTTCCTGCACCTGCCGATTCAGTGTGGCTCTGACCGCGTGCTGAACCTGATGGGCCGCCCGCATACGGTGCTGGAGTACAAGTCCACCATTCGTAAGCTGCGTGAAGCGCGTCCGGATATCCAGATCAGCTCCGACTTCATCGTCGGCTTCCCTGGCGAAACCGCTGATGACTTCGAGCGCACCATGAAGCTCATCGGTGAAGTGAATTTTGACGTCAGCTACAGCTTCATCTTCTCTGCGCGTCCTGGAACACCTGCGGCCGATATGGTTGACGATGTGCCGGAAGAAGAGAAAAAGCAGCGTCTGTATATTCTGCAGGAGCGTATTAACCAGCAGGCCAACGCGTGGAGCCGCCGTATGCTCGGCACCGTTCAGCGCATTCTGGTGGAAGGCACCTCCCGCAAGAGCATTATGGAACTCTCCGGTCGTACCGAAAACAACCGCGTGGTGAACTTTGAAGGCACCCCGGATATGATCGGTAAATTCGTGGACGTCGAGATTGTCGAAGTGCTGACCAACTCGCTGCGCGCGAAGCTGGTACGCACCGAGGACGAAATGGGCCTGCGTATTGCCGAGTCACCGGAATCCGTGATCTCTCGTACCCGTAAAGAAAACGATTCTGGCGTGGGGATTTACCAGCCTTAATCCTCCTGGCCTGCCTTTCCGGCAGGCCTTGTATTTCCTTTCATCGTCCCCAATATCTTCCGCAACGCTTGCGCCTTTATTCTGTGGCGTGAATAATTTCGGTAATGACCGTTTTATTACGTCCTATCGCAATGGGTCAGTTAACCAATTAAAGAGGAACAGTTTGAATATAGATACGCGTGAAATTAGCCTTGAGCCAGCAGACAACGCTCGCCTGCTGAGCCTGTGCGGGCCGTTTGATGACAACATCAAACAACTGGAGCGACGTCTGGGTATCGAAATCAATCGTCGCGATAATCATTTCAAACTTACCGGACGCCCTATCTGCGTCAACGCCGCTGCGGACATTCTGCGTAGCCTGTATGTGGATACATCACCCATGCGCGGCGAAATTCAGGATATCGAACCGGAACAAATTCACCTCGCCATTAAAGAGGCGCGCGTGCTTGAGCAGAGCGCGGAAAGCGTGCCGGACTACGGCAAGGCCATTAACATCAAGACCAAACGTGGCGTTATTAAGCCGCGTACGCCAAACCAGGCGCAGTACATCGCCAATATCCTCGACCACGACATCACCTTCGGGGTGGGCCCTGCGGGGACGGGTAAAACCTATCTCGCCGTTGCCGCTGCGGTAGATGCGCTGGAACGCCAGGAGATCCGTCGTATTCTGCTGACCCGTCCGGCCGTTGAAGCGGGCGAAAAGCTGGGCTTCCTGCCGGGCGATCTGAGCCAGAAGGTCGACCCGTATCTGCGCCCGTTATACGATGCGCTGTTCGAAATGCTGGGCTTTGAGAAGGTCGAGAAGCTCATTGAGCGTAACGTTATCGAAGTGGCCCCGCTCGCCTACATGCGCGGTCGTACGCTGAACGATGCGTTCATCATTCTCGATGAGAGCCAGAACACCACCATCGAACAGATGAAGATGTTCCTGACGCGTATCGGCTTTAACTCGAAAGCGGTCATTACCGGTGACGTCACCCAGATCGACCTGCCACGCAGCACCAAATCCGGCCTGCGCCACGCCATTGAGGTGCTGGCCGAGGTCGACGAAATCAGCTTTAACTTCTTCCACAGTGAAGACGTGGTACGCCACCCGGTGGTCGCGCGTATCGTTAACGCCTATGAAGCCTGGGAAGAGGCGGATCAGAAGCGTAAGGCCGAACTGGCCGCAGAACGTAAGCGCGAAGCGCAGGAGCAAGAACAGAAATGAGTCAGGTGATCCTCGATTTACAGCTGGCCTGTGAAGACAATTCCGGCATGCCAGATGAGGCACAGTTTCAGAAATGGCTGGATGCCGTTATTCCTCAGTTTCAGGAAGAATCAGAAGTCACGATTCGCCTGGTGGATGAAGCAGAAAGCCATGAGCTTAACCTGACCTATCGCGGGAAAGATAAGCCGACCAACGTGCTCTCTTTCCCGTTCGAAGCGCCGCCGGGCATTGAGATGCCGCTGTTGGGCGATCTGATCATCTGCCGTCAGGTGGTTGAACAGGAAGCCAAAGAGCAGCAAAAGCCGCTTGAGGCCCACTGGGCGCATATGGTGGTACACGGCAGCCTGCACCTGCTCGGCTACGATCACATTGAAGATGACGAAGCGGAAGAGATGGAGTCCCTCGAGACAGAGATAATGCTTGCTCTGGGCTATGAGGATCCGTACATTGCCGAGAAAGAATAGTCCGTCACCTGACGGACTCACATGCCGCCACGAAAGGATATCGCGTGGCGGTAAACGTTGAACTAACAAGAGAACCCTTAACAAACGCCATGAGCGACGACAATTCACACAGTAGCGACACGACAACCAGTAAAAAGGGATTTTTCTCCCTCATTCTGAACCAGCTTTTCCACGGCGAACCCAAAAACCGTGATGAACTGCTGGAGCTGATTCGTGATTCCGGGCAGAACGACCTTATCGACGAAGATACGCGCGAAATGCTCGAAGGGGTTATGGACATCGCCGACCAGCGCGTTCGCGATATCATGATCCCCCGCTCGCAGATGATCACCCTGAAACGTAACCAGACCCTGGACGAGTGCCTCGATGTGATCATCGAATCCGCCCACTCGCGTTTCCCGGTCATCAGCGAAGACAAAGATCACATCGAAGGGATTTTGATGGCCAAAGATCTGCTGCCGTTTATGCGCAGCGATGCCGAAGCCTTCAGCATGGAAAAAGTGTTACGCCAGGCCGTGGTTGTGCCGGAAAGTAAACGTGTGGATCGGATGCTGAAAGAGTTTCGCTCTCAGCGTTACCACATGGCGATTGTTATTGATGAGTTTGGTGGCGTTTCCGGTCTGGTCACGATCGAGGATATTCTTGAGCTGATCGTGGGCGAAATCGAAGACGAGTACGACGAAGAAGAAGATATCGACTTCCGGCAGCTTAGCCGCCACACCTGGACCGTGCGCGCGCTGGCCTCTATTGAGGACTTTAACGACGCCTTCGGTACCCACTTCAGCGATGAAGAGGTCGATACCATTGGCGGGCTGGTGATGCAGGCCTTTGGCCACCTCCCGGCGCGCGGTGAGACCGTTGACATTGACGGTTACCAGTTCAAAGTGGCAATGGCCGACAGCCGACGTATTATACAGGTTCACGTCAGAACGCCGGACGACTCACCGGTGCCAAAACTGGAAGATTAATGTAAATGGCATTTGCCCCACTGCTTGAACGCCAGCGCATCCGTTTGCTGCTGGCGCTGTTACTCGGAGCCAGCGGTACGCTGGCTTTTTCTCCTTACGATATCTGGCCCGCCGCCATTCTCTCCCTGATGGGGCTTCAGGGCCTGACCCTGAATCGTCGTCCGGTACAGGCTGCGGCTATCGGTTACTTCTGGGGACTGGGGCTGTTTGGCTCAGGCATCAACTGGGTCTATGTCAGCATCGCCCAGTTTGGCGGTATGCCTGGCCCGGTTAACGTCTTCCTGGTGGTATTGCTCGCCGCGTATCTCTCGCTCTATACCGGTCTGTTCGCCGGCATCCTTTCTCGCCTGTGGCCAAAAACCACCTGGCTGCGCGTCGCCATTGCCGCGCCGGTGGTCTGGCAGATAACCGAGTTCCTGCGCGGCTGGGTGCTGACGGGCTTCCCGTGGCTGCAGTTCGGCTACAGCCAGATTGACGGCCCCCTGAAGGGTTTGGCGCCGGTAATGGGCGTTGAGGCCATCAACTTCCTGCTGATGGTGGTCAGCGGCCTGCTGGTCCTGGCGCTGGTCCAGCGCTGCTGGAAGCCGCTGGCTGTGGCGCTGGTGCTGTTTGCCCTGCCCTTCCCGCTGCGCTATATCCAGTGGTTCACGCCTGAGCCAGAGCGCACCCTGCAGGTGTCCATGGTGCAGGGGAATATTCCGCAGTCTATGAAGTGGGATGAGAAAGAGCTGCTGAATACGCTGAAGATCTACGCCAACGCCACCGAAGAGGTGATGGGTAAATCCCAGCTGATTATCTGGCCGGAATCTGCGATCCCCGATCTGGAAATTAACCAGCAGCCGTTCCTCAACATGATGAACGACCTGCTGCTGGCGCACGGCAGCACGCTGATCACCGGGATTGTCGATGCGCGTCTGAATCAGCAGAACCGCTACGACACCTACAACAGCATCATTACGCTCGGGAAAGATAGCGAGTACAGCTACCACTCCACTGACCGGTACAACAAGAACCACCTGGTGCCGTTTGGTGAATTTGTCCCGCTGGAGTCGATTCTGCGCCCGCTGGCCCCGTTCTTTGACCTGCCGATGTCCTCTTTCAGCCGCGGCCCGTACGTACAGCCTCAGCTGCACGCGCACGGCCTGGCCCTGACGGCGGCCATCTGCTACGAAATCATTCTCGGCGAGCAGGTACGCGATAACTTCCGCCCGGATACTGACTATCTGCTGACCATCTCCAACGACGCCTGGTTTGGTAAGTCAATCGGCCCGTGGCAGCACTTCCAGATGGCACGTATGCGCTCTCTGGAGCTGGCGCGTCCGCTGCTGCGCAGCACCAACAACGGCATCACCGCCGTGATTGGTCCGCAGGGCGAGATTCAGGCGATGATCCCGCAGTTTACCCGTGAGGTACTGACCACTAAAGTCACGCCAACCACCGGGCTGACGCCATACGCGCGCACCGGCAACTGGCCGCTGTGGATACTGACCGTGCTGTTCGGCTTTGGCGCGGTGCTGATGAGCCTGCGTCAGCGTCGGAAATAACCTTCCCTTCTGTTGTCGGGTGGCGTAGCCGCCACCCGACAATTTTCTCCAGACTCCCATTCTGGCACGCCTATTGCTTTGTTTATTCAGGTAAACGCAGTTTGGCTTAACGTGCAACTTTGTCGCACCAGCGTAGATCATCGGTAGCACCGAAACGGTGCAACGGGAGATATTTGCCTCTGAATGGTGCGGCGCGCTTCGCAAAAATAAACAATAACGCAGCAAAATCTTTACATTAAGCCAGACTAAATGTTAACAAGCTTGCATAACACTGCACTCGCACTGCGCGAGATATAACAACATCACAATGGGTATCAATGCGTCGCTGGCGCTGATAAAAAAGGAGTTGGGTATGCAATTACGTAAACTGGCCACAGCAATGCTGGTTATGGGAATGTCTGCAGGCGTGGTTCACGCTGAAGATGCGCCTGCAGCAGGCAGCACTCTCGACAAGATTGCCAAAAACGGCGTCATCGTGGTCGGCCACCGTGAATCTTCAGTCCCGTTCTCTTACTACGACAACACGCAAAAAGTCGTGGGCTATTCACAGGATTATTCCAACGCCATCGTTGAAGCTGTGA
Source organism: Enterobacter sp. DNB-S2 (assembly GCF_019443845.1). Classification (NCBI taxonomy): domain Bacteria; kingdom Pseudomonadati; phylum Pseudomonadota; class Gammaproteobacteria; order Enterobacterales; family Enterobacteriaceae; genus Enterobacter; species Enterobacter sp. DNB-S2. The sequence continues at coordinate 1,954,890 of NZ_CP050520.1, read as the reverse complement.
AGAAAAAGCTGAACAAACCTGACCTGCAGGTGAAGCTGATCCCAATCACTTCACAGAACCGTATTCCACTGCTGCAAAACGGCACCTTTGACTTCGAGTGTGGCTCCACCACCAACAACCTCGAGCGTCAGAAACAGGCTGCCTTCTCTGACACCATCTTTGTCGTGGGCACTCGTCTGCTGACGAAGAAAGGCGGCGAGATCAAAGACTTCGCTGACCTGAAAGGCAAAGCGGTTGTTGTGACCTCCGGTACCACGTCAGAAGTGCTGCTGCATAAGCTGAACGACGAGAAGAAAATGGATATGCGCATCATCAGCGCGAAAGACCATGGCGACTCCTTCCGTACCCTGGAAAGCGGTCGTGCCGTCGCGTTTATGATGGATGACGCCCTGCTGGCGGGCGAACGTGCGAAAGCGAAGAAACCAGACAACTGGGATATCGTCGGTACCGCGCAGTCCAAAGAAGCCTACGGCTGTATGCTGCGTAAAGACGATCCGCAGTTCAAAAAGCTGATCGATGACACCATCGCTCAGGTGCAGACCTCCGGCGAAGCGGAAAAATGGTTCGACAAATGGTTCAAGAACCCGATTCCACCAAAAAACCTGAACATGAATTTTGAACTGTCTGACGACATGAAAGCGCTGTTCAAATCTCCAAATGACAAGGCTCTTAACTAATTAGAACAACAGGGGCGGGATCTCCTGCCCTCTCGATTGTCGGGAAGCATGGACAGACTATACGTTGAGTGGTCGTTCCCCACTCAGCGCGAAAAATGAGCTTCTCACCAATCTTCGAGGGTAGCGCTGCTACCCTTTTTTTTCTGGAGTTTATTATGTCAATAGACTGGAACTGGGGCATATTCCTGCAACAAGCCCCGTTCGGCAACACCACCTATCTTGGCTGGCTGTGGAGCGGCTTTCAGGTCACCGTGGCACTATCGATAACGGCGTGGATTATCGCGTTTCTTGTCGGTTCTCTGTTCGGTATTCTGCGCACCGTCCCTAACCGTTTTCTTTCAACGCTTGGCACCCTGTATGTGGAACTGTTCCGTAACGTTCCGCTGATCGTGCAATTCTTTACCTGGTATCTGGTCATCCCGGAACTGCTGCCGGAAAATATTGGCATGTGGTTCAAGTCGGAACTGGATCCGAACGTGCAGTTCTTTGTCTCCTCCATGATGTGTCTGGGGCTGTTTACCGCTGCGCGCGTTTGCGAGCAGGTGCGTGCCGCCATTCAGTCATTGCCGCGCGGACAAAAAAACGCGGGCCTGGCAATGGGCCTGACGCTGCCCCAAACCTACCGCTACGTGCTGCTGCCTAACGCCTACCGCGTTATCGTTCCACCGATGACCTCCGAGATGATGAACCTGGTGAAAAACTCGGCCATCGCCTCGACTATCGGCCTGGTCGACATGGCCGCGCAGGCGGGCAAGCTGCTGGATTACTCCGCTCACGCGTGGGAATCCTTCACCGCGATCACGCTCGCGTATGTTCTGATTAACGCTTTCATCATGCTGGTGATGAACCTGGTTGAACGCAAAATCCGCCTGCCGGGTAATCTGGGGGGCAAATAATGTACGAATTTGACTGGAGTTCTATCGTTCCATCCATGCCTTACCTGCTTGATGGCCTGGTGATTACCTTAAAAATCACCGTTATTGCCATCATCATTGGTATCGTCTGGGGCACCCTGCTGGCCGTTATGCGCCTGTCGAGCTTTAAGCCGCTCGCCTGGTTTGCGACCGCCTACGTTAACGTGTTCCGCTCCATCCCGCTGGTGATGGTGCTGCTGTGGTTTTACCTGATTGTGCCCGGCTTCCTGCAGAACGTGCTGGGGCTGTCGCCGAAAACCGATATCCGTCTGATCTCCGCCATGGTGGCGTTTTCAATGTTCGAGGCCGCTTACTACTCGGAGATTATCCGAGCGGGCATTCAGAGTATCTCCCGCGGGCAATCCAGCGCCGCGCTGGCGCTGGGGATGACGCACTGGCAGTCCATGCAGCTCATTATTCTGCCGCAGGCGTTTCGCGCCATGGTTCCGCTCCTGCTGACCCAGGGCATCGTGCTGTTCCAGGATACCTCGCTGGTCTACGTTCTGAGTCTGGCAGACTTCTTCCGTACCGCGTCAACCATCGGTGAACGTGATGGTACGCAGGTCGAGATGGTGCTCTTTGCGGGTGCGGTCTATTTTGTGATTAGTTTAAGCGCGTCGCTGTTGGTCAGCTGGCTGAAGAAAAGGACGGTATAATGATTTCCCTGAAAAATGTTTCTAAATGGTATGGGCACTTTCAGGTGCTGACCGACTGCTCCACCGAAGTCAAAAAAGGCGACGTGGTGGTGGTATGCGGGCCGTCCGGCTCCGGTAAATCGACGCTGATTAAAACCGTCAACGGACTGGAGCCGGTGCAGCAGGGTGAGATCGTCGTCAACGGCACCAAAGTCAACGATAAGAAAACTAATCTCGCCCAGCTTCGCTCTCACGTTGGCATGGTGTTCCAGCACTTTGAGCTGTTCCCTCACCTCTCCATTATTGAGAACCTGACGCTGGCGCAGGTAAAAGTGCTGAAGCGTGATAAAAAAGCGTCGCGCGAGAAAGGTCTGAAGCTCCTGGAACGCGTTGGGCTTTCGGCGCATGCCGATAAGTTCCCGGCACAGCTTTCTGGCGGCCAACAGCAGCGTGTGGCGATCGCCCGCGCGCTGTGCATGGATCCGGTGGCAATGCTGTTTGATGAGCCAACGTCGGCGCTCGATCCAGAGATGATCAATGAAGTGCTGGACGTAATGGTCGAGCTGGCGCACGAAGGGATGACCATGATGGTGGTGACCCACGAAATGGGCTTTGCCCGTAAAGTGGCCAACCGCGTAATCTTTATGGACGAAGGGAAAATTGTCGAAGACTCACCGAAAGAAGAGTTCTTCGCTAACCCGAAATCAGAGCGTGCGAAAGATTTCCTCGCGAAAATCCTGCACTAACCTTCCCGGTGCGCAATCTGCGGATTGCGCACTGCTTCACGCTTTCACTCAGTTCCTCTCGTCGGCGTCACATTGCAGCGTTAACCTTGTCACAAAATAACGCTACGTATGGAGAACGCTATGGCACAGCCTATTATTCTCGACTGCGATCCGGGTCATGACGACGCGATCGCGCTCGTCCTCGCTCTTGCCTCCCCTGAACTCGAGGTAAAAGCCGTCACCTCGTCCGCCGGAAACCAGACGCCGGACAAAACCCTGCGCAACGTGCTGCGCATGCTCACGCTGCTCAAACGCACCGACATTCCTGTCGCCGGCGGGGCCGTGAAGCCGCTGATGCGCGAGCTGATTATTGCCGACAACGTTCATGGTGAAAGCGGGCTGGACGGTCCGGCACTGCCGGAGCCGGGTTTCACGCCGCAAAACTGTACCGCCGTGGAGCTGATGGCGAAGGTTCTACGTGAGAGTGCAGAACCGGTAACGCTGGTGGCAACCGGACCGCAAACCAACGTTGCGCTGCTGCTGAACAGCCATCCTGAGCTGCATAATAAAATTGCCCGAATTGTGATTATGGGCGGGGCCATGGGGCTGGGGAACTGGACGCCTGCGGCGGAGTTCAACATCTTTGTCGACCCGGAAGCCGCAGAAATTGTCTTCCAGTCCGGCTTACCGATTGTAATGGCAGGACTGGACGTTACCCACCGCGCGCAGATTATGGCGGACGATATTGAGCGATTCCGCTCCGTGGGAAATACGGTTGCGACAACCGTGGCCGAGCTGCTCGACTTCTTTATGGAGTATCACAAAGCCGAGAAGTGGGGCTTCCACGGCGCGCCGCTGCACGACCCGTGCACCATTGCCTGGCTACTGAAGCCGGAGATGTTCACTACGGTGGACAGATGGGTTGGTGTTGAGACGCAGGGAAAATACACCCAGGGAATGACGGTGGTGGATTACTACTCGCTGACGGGGAATAAACCGAATACCACGGTGATGGTGGACATCGACCGCGAGGCGTTTGTGGATTTGCTGGCGGAGAGACTGGCTTACTATTGTGCGGTCTGATGCCCTCACCCCAACCCTCTCCCACGGGGAGAGGGAGCAGAGAGTTTTGCTTTTATTTAGGGCTCAAACGGCCGACGCTGGAACTGATCGTGGCCGCATTTCGGACACATCGGCAGGACATCCGGCGTATATACCGCAATATGATGGTGGCAATTCTCACATACCAGATTTCCCAAGCCGACCACCTCACCACTGTGATACACACCGTGATGGTTCAAATCCTGAAAGACCTCGCGCCACTCCAGCTGCGTTTTATCCGTGATGTCGGCCAACTCTTGCCACAGGCTCTCTTTAATCACCCGCATAAAAACGCTGTCCGTGACCTCCTCCTGACTCTCCTGGTAGCTGCGCGCGAACTCTTCCAGATCGCGACGCACGGCGCGCGTCACCTCTTCCACTTCGGTTCGCGTTAACTCACCCGTTTGCGTCACGCGGGCACGCGCCTGCTCCACCAGCGCGTCGATATCTCGCTCGCCGTTACGCAGCCGTTCCGTCAGTGTCGCCACCAGTTCGCGGTAAAATTGAGCAACCTTGTTCATCATTTTGCCTCCCGGGTAAGTAACTATTTCTAATAATAGACCTTATTTCATCGCCGCTTTGTCAGGTGAAGCACAGACCCGGTAAATTCCTGCAAAGCGCATTTGTGCGAAAGGCTGTTTTGACGCGGGCGTTTGGGCTATGCTATGCGGATCTGAATTACCACATCCATTGGCTACATTTGTAGCTGTATTGAAAACAGGACCACTGGCTGCCATGCAAGAGCAATACCGCCCGGAAGAGATAGAATCAAAAGTCCAGCAACACTGGGACGAGAAGCGCACCTTTGAAGTAACCGAAGACGAGAGCAAAGAGAAGTATTACTGCCTGTCGATGCTTCCCTATCCTTCTGGTCGACTACACATGGGCCATGTGCGTAACTACACCATCGGCGATGTGATTGCACGCTACCAGCGCATGTTGGGTAAAAACGTTCTGCAGCCTATCGGCTGGGATGCGTTCGGTCTGCCTGCGGAAGGCGCGGCGGTCAAAAACAACACCGCACCGGCGCCGTGGACGTACGACAATATCGCGTACATGAAAAACCAGCTCAAGATGCTGGGCTTTGGCTATGACTGGAGCCGCGAGCTGGCAACCTGTACCCCGGAATACTATCGCTGGGAGCAGAAGTTCTTCACCGAGCTGTATAAAAAAGGCCTGGTGTATAAGAAGACCTCTGCCGTTAACTGGTGTCCGAATGACCAGACCGTTCTCGCGAACGAACAGGTTATCGACGGCTGCTGCTGGCGCTGTGACACCAAAGTTGAGCGTAAAGAGATCCCACAGTGGTTTATCAAAATCACCGCTTACGCTGATGAGCTGCTGAACGATCTGGATAACCTCGACCACTGGCCAGATACCGTTAAGACCATGCAGCGCAACTGGATTGGCCGTTCTGAAGGCGTGGAGATTACCTTCAACGTTGAGAACTACGACCAGACCCTGACTGTCTACACCACCCGTCCGGACACCTTCATGGGCGCGACCTACCTGGCCGTGGCCGCAGGTCACCCGCTGGCGCAGAAAGCGGCAGAGAACAACCCGGAGCTGGCCACCTTCATCGACGAGTGCCGCAACACCAAAGTGGCCGAAGCCGACATGGCGACGATGGAGAAAAAAGGCGTCGCGACAGGCTTCTATGCGAAGCATCCGCTGACTGGCGAAGCGATTCCTGTCTGGGCAGCGAACTTCGTGCTGATGGAGTACGGTACAGGCGCGGTAATGGCCGTTCCGGGACACGATCAGCGCGACTACGAGTTTGCCACCAAATACAGCCTGCCGATTAAAGCCGTTATTCTGGCCGCCGATGGTTCTGAACCCGACCTGTCCGAACAAGCGCTGACCGAAAAAGGCACCCTGTTCAACTCCGGTGAATTCAGCGGCCTGAGCTTCGAAGAGGGCTTCAACGCCATCGCCGATAAGCTGGCCTCTCTGGGCGTGGGCGAGCGTAAAGTTAACTTCCGTCTGCGCGACTGGGGCGTTTCCCGTCAACGTTACTGGGGCGCGCCAATCCCAATGGTGACGCTGGAAGATGGCACCGTGATGCCAACGCCGGAAGATCAGCTCCCGGTGATCCTGCCGGAAGACGTGGTCATGGACGGTATCACCAGCCCGATCAAAGCCGATCCTGAGTGGGCAAAAACCACCGTCAACGGTCAGCCTGCGCTGCGTGAAACCGACACCTTTGACACCTTTATGGAGTCATCCTGGTACTATGCGCGCTACACCTGCCCGCAGTATCAGGACGGTATGCTCGATTCCGATGCGGCAAACTACTGGCTGCCGGTTGATATCTATATCGGCGGCATCGAACACGCCATCATGCACCTGCTCTACTTCCGCTTCTTCCACAAACTGATGCGCGATGCAGGCATGGTGAACTCTGACGAACCAGCAAAACAGCTGCTGTGTCAGGGCATGGTACTGGCAGATGCGTTCTATTACGTCGGTGCTAACGGCGAGCGTAACTGGGTTTCTCCGGTTGATGCGATCGTCGAGCGCGACGAGAAAGGCCGTATCGTTAAGGCGAAAGACGCCGAAGGTCATGAACTGGTCTACACCGGCATGAGCAAGATGTCCAAGTCGAAAAACAACGGCATCGATCCGCAGGTGATGGTTGAGCGTTACGGTGCGGACACCGTGCGTCTGTTCATGATGTTTGCCTCTCCGGCCGACATGACCCTGGAATGGCAGGAGTCTGGCGTGGAAGGGGCGAACCGCTTCCTGAAACGCGTCTGGAAACTGGTTTACGAACACACTGCACTGGGCGATGCCCCGGCGCTGAACGCCGCCGCACTGACTGAAGATCAGCAGGCGCTGCGTCGCGATGTTCATAAAACGATTGCGAAAGTGACCGATGATATTGGTCGTCGTCAGACCTTCAATACCGCAATTGCGGCTATTATGGAACTGATGAACAAGCTGGCGAAAGCCCCGCAGGACGGTGAGCAGGATCGTGCCTTAATGCGTGAAGCGCTGCTGGCCGTCGTTCGCATGCTGAACCCGTTCACTCCACACGTCAGCTTCACCCTGTGGCAGGAGCTGAAAGGCGAAGGCGATATTGACAACGCGCCGTGGCCGCAGGCTGACGAAGCCGCGATGGTGGAAAACACGACGCTGGTTGTGGTCCAGGTAAACGGCAAAGTCCGCGGTAAAATTACCGTGGCGGTCGATGCAACCGAAGAACAGGTTCGCGAGCGCGCGGGCCAGGAACCTCTGGTCGCAAAATATCTTGAGGGCGTTACCGTACGTAAAGTGATCTACGTACCGGGTAAACTGCTCAATCTGGTCGTTGGCTAAGCGCGGGAGGAAACGTGCGACAACTGGCAACAATACTCTTATCACTGGCGGTGCTTGTCACCGCTGGCTGTGGCTGGCACCTGCGCAATACCACGGCGGTGCCTGCTGAGATGAAAACGATGATTTTCGACTCATCGGATCCGAATGGTCCACTCAGCCGGGCAGTTCGTAATCAGCTGCGTCTGAACGGCGTTGAGCTTGTTGAGAAACAAACGCTGCGCCAGGATGTACCGTCTCTGCGTATCATCGGAGGAGGTCTGTCGAGAGATACGGCCTCCATCTTCCAGGACGGTCGTACAGCTGAATATCAGATGGTGCTGACGGTCAACGCAGCGGTCCTGATCCCGGGTAAAGACATCTATCCGATCAGCACGAAAGTGTTCCGTTCGTTCTTCGATAACCCGCAGACGGCGTTGGCAAAAGATGCCGAACAGCAGATTATCATCAACGAAATGTACGACAAGGCGGCGGAACAGCTGATCCGTAAACTGCCAGGTATTGCAGCGTCTACCCGACAAGGCTCTGACATTGTTGAAAAACCGGTTGCTGGCACGCTTCCTGCTGCTAACTCTCTGGGTAAATGATGATCAGGCTGTATCCTGAACAACTCCGCGCGCAGCTCAAAGAAGGGCTGCGCGCGGCGTATCTGCTTCTTGGAAACGATCCGTTATTGCTTCAGGAAAGCCTGGATGCCGTGCGGCATGAAGCCGCCTCTCAGGGCTTCGATGAACACCACACCGTCCAGCTGGATAACAACACCGACTGGAATGCCCTCTTCTCACTCTGTCAGGCGATGAGCCTTTTTGCGTCGCGCCAGACTATTCAGATCCTGCTGCCGGAAAACGGCCCTAACGCGGCCATCAATGAACAGCTGGCCACGCTGGTCAGCCTGCTTCACAGCGATCTGCTGCTGATTGTGCGCGGCAACAAGCTCACCAAAGCGCAGGAAAATGCGGCGTGGTTCACCCAACTCGCAGCCCACGCGGTGCAGGTCACCTGTCAGACGCCTGAACAGGCGCATCTGCCCAAATGGGTGGCAGCGAGAGCGAAGCAGAACAACCTTCAGCTGGATGATGCGGCGAACCAACTGCTCTGCTACTGCTATGAAGGTAACCTGCTGGCCCTGGCGCAGGCGCTGGACAGACTCTCCCTGCTCTGGCCGGATGGCAAGCTGACCTTGCCGCGCGTCGAGCAGGCCGTTAACGACGCGGCACACTTCACGCCGTTCCACTGGGTGGACGCGCTGCTGTCGGCGAAAAGCAAACGCGCCCTGCATATTCTGCAACAGCTGCGTCTCGAAGGGAGCGAACCGGTTATTCTGCTGCGTACGCTGCAGCGCGAATTATTGCTGCTGATTACGCTCAAGCGTCAGTCTGCCCATACGCCGCTGCGTTCGCTGTTTGATAAACACCGCGTGTGGCAAAATCGCCGGGCTTTGATCACCGAAGCCGTCAACCGCCTGAGTCATGAACAGCTTCGTCAGGCTGTGCAGCTTCTGATGCGCGCTGAACTCACGTTAAAGCAAGATTATGGCCAGTCGGTCTGGGCGGAGCTGGAAAGTCTTTCTCTCCTGCTCTGCCACAAGGCGCTGGCAGACGTTTTTATTGATGGATAGCATGCATTCTTTACAGGCCTTATATGGCGGCACCTTCGACCCGGTACATTACGGGCACCTGAAGCCGGTTGAAATTCTGGCAAATCTGATCGGCCTTCAGCGCGTCACCATCATGCCCAACAATGTCCCGCCCCATCGTCCACAACCCGAGGCGACCAGCGAGCAGCGAAAAGAGATGCTTGCCCTTGCCATCGCAGATAAACCGCTCTTCCGACTTGACGAGCGTGAGCTGCGTCGCGACACGCCCTCCTGGACGTCTCAGACGCTTCAGGAGTGGCGCGCCGAACAAGGGCCAGACCAGCCGCTGGCCTTTATCATCGGCCAGGATTCTCTGCTGAATTTCCCTACGTGGCATCAGTATGAAACCATCCTGGAGAACAGCCACCTGCTCGTCTGCCGCCGTCCCGGCTATCCGCTGACCATGCGCGAAGAGCAGTACCAGCAGTGGCTGGAAGACCATCTCACCGATAATGTTGAAGATCTTCACAACCAGCCTGCCGGGAAGATCTATCTGGCGGAAACGCCGTGGTTTGATATCTCTGCAACCCTCATTCGCGAGCGTCTACAGCAGGGTTTAGCGTGTGACGATCTGCTGCCGACCCCGGTGCTGGCCTATATCCATGCGCACGGTTTGTATCAGAAAAGCGCAGATGAATAGCCGGAGAGCATAAAAAGCGGCTTATTGTTTATCCCGCCTTGACAGGGTAAGCCATACTGTTATTCTCCGCTGCCAGACTTTCCCGCCGATCATTGCTTTACAGAAATTGTTTTACAAAAATGGCAATGCAATCTCAGGCGGAGGGTGGGATGATACCCGCCTTCAAAAGCCCGGCCGGAGACATTTGTCCCGACGCAGGCGTGAGTTCAGGTATACTGTCTGGCTACGAATTCAAAGTTTTACAATCTCATTCACCCCAGGGGGAAAACTTGCAGGGTAAAGCACTCCAGGATTTTGTTATTGACAAAATTGATGACCTGAAAGGTCAGGACATCATCGCTATCGACGTTAAGGGTAAATCCAGTATTACCGACTGCATGATCATCTGCACCGGTACATCGACGCGTCATGTTGTTTCAATTGCCGATCACGTGGTTCAGGAATCGCGTGCAGCAGGGCTGTTGCCGCTGGGTGTTGAAGGTGAAGCGACGGCTGACTGGGTGGTAGTCGACCTCGGCGATGTGATTGTCCACGTCATGCAGGACGAGAGCCGTCGCCTGTATGAGCTGGAAAAACTCTGGGGTTAATGCGTGAAGTTGCAGCTGGTCGCCGTCGGCACCAAAATGCCGGACTGGGTACAAACCGGTTTTACTGAATATTTGCGTCGTTTTCCAAAAGACATGCCGTTCGAGCTGGTGGAAATTCCCGCCGGGAAGCGCGGCAAGAACGCGGATATCAAACGTATTCTCGATAAAGAGGGCGAACTGATGCTGGCTGCCGCTGGCAAAAACCGCATCGTCACCCTCGATATTCCAGGTAAACCCTGGGATACGCCGCAGCTGGCACAAGAACTGGAGCGCTGGAAGCAGGATGGCCGTGACGTCAGTCTGTTGATTGGCGGACCAGAAGGGTTATCCCCTGCCTGCAAAGCAGCGGCTGAACAAAGTTGGTCCCTCTCCGCGCTGACGCTTCCCCACCCGCTCGTTCGGGTACTGGTGGCAGAAAGCCTGTATCGCGCGTGGAGCATTACTACCAACCACCCCTATCACCGCGAGTAATGACTGACCAGGGTAGATTAAGCAGCGGATGAAACTACAGAATTCTTTTCGCGACTATACGGCTGAGTCCGCGCTGTTTGTGCGCCGGGCGCTGGTCGCCTTTACCGGGATTTTGCTGCTTACCGGCGTGCTGATCGCCAACCTCTATAATCTGCAAATTGTCCGCTTTACCGACTACCAGACGCGTTCAAACGAAAACCGCATTAAGCTGGTGCCTATCGCACCCAGCCGCGGCATTATTTACGATCGTAACGGCACCCCGCTGGCGTTGAACCGCACCATCTATCAAATCGAGATGATGCCGGAAAAAGTCGATAATGTTCAGGATACGCTGGAAGCGCTGAAAAGCGTTGTCGACCTTAACGATGACGATATCGCGGCGTTTAAAAAAGAGCGCGCCCGCTCTCACCGCTTCACCTCGATTCCGGTTAAAACCAATCTTACGGAAGTCCAGGTGGCCCGCTTTGCGGTGAATCAGTACCGCTTCCCCGGCGTGGAAGTGAAGGGATATAAGCGTCGCTACTATCCCTACGGCTCCGCGCTGACGCATGTGATTGGCTACGTTTCCAAGATTAATGACAAAGACGTCGACCGCCTTGATAAAGACGGCAAGCTGGCCAACTACGCTGCAACGCACGATATCGGTAAGCTTGGGATCGAACGTTACTACGAAGACGTTCTGCACGGGCAAACCGGCTATGAAGAGGTTGAGGTTAACAACCGCGGCCGCGTGATCCGCCAGCTAAAAGAAGTGCCGCCTCAGGCGGGGCATGACGTCTATCTGACGCTCGACCTCAAGCTTCAGCAGTATATCGAAACCCTGCTGGCGGGCAGCCGTGCAGCCGTTGTGGTCACCGATCCTCGTACCGGCGGCATCCTGGCAATGGTCTCCATGCCTAGCTATGACCCGAACCTCTTTGTTGACGGCATTTCCAGTAAAGACTATTCCGGTCTGCTGAATGACCCGAACACGCCGCTGGTGAACCGCGCGACACAAGGGGTTTACCCGCCAGCATCAACGGTTAAACCGTACGTGGCGGTCTCTGCGCTGAGTGCCGGCGTCATCAACCGTAATACCAGCCTGTTTGACCCGGGCTGGTGGCAGCTGCCGGGTTCAGATAAGCGCTATCGTGACTGGAAAAAATGGGGCCACGGTCATCTGAACGTCACCAAATCGCTGGAGGAATCTGCGGATACCTTCTTCTATCAGGTGGCGTATGACATGGGTATCGACCGCCTGTCAGAGTGGATGAGCAAATTCGGCTACGGGCATTACACCGGCGTGGACCTTTCAGAAGAACGTTCTGGCAACATGCCAACGCGTGAATGGAAGCTGAAGCGCTTTAAAAAACCGTGGTATCAGGGTGACACCATTCCGGTAGGTATCGGTCAGGGCTACTGGACAGCAACGCCGCTTCAGATGAACAAAGCCATGATGATCCTCATCAATGACGGCGTGGTAAAAGTGCCACATCTGCTACAGAGTACGGTTGAAGACGGCAAAAAAGTGCCGTGGAATCAGCCGCACGAGGCCCCGGTGGGTGACATCCATTCCGGCTTCTGGGAAATTGCGAAAGACGGTATGTACGGCGTGGCAAACCGCCCGAACGGTACCGCGCATAAGTACTTCACCGGTACGCCGTACAAAGTAGCCGCGAAATCCGGTACTGCGCAGGTATTTGGTCTGAAAGCCAACGAAACCTATAACGCGCACCGCATTGCTGAACGTCTGCGTGACCATAAGCTGATGACGGCGTTTGCCCCTTATGATAACCCTCAGGTCGCGGTGGCGATGATTCTGGAGAACGGCGGTGCCGGGCCAGCAGTAGGGACCATCATGCGCCAGATCCTTGACCACATTATGCTGGGTGATAACAACACCGAACTGCCGGCTGAAAACCCGGCCGCCGCTGCGGCGGAGGACCAATAATCATGACGGATAATCCAAATAAAAAATCGCTGTGGGATAAAATCCACATCGACCCAGCCATGCTGCTGATCCTGCTGGCTCTGCTGGTGTACAGCGCCCTGGTTATCTGGAGCGCCAGCGGCCAGGACATCGGCATGATGGAGCGCAAAATCGGCCAGATCGCCATGGGTCTGATCATCATGGTGGTGATGGCGCAAATCCCGCCGCGCGTCTACGAAGGCTGGGCGCCCTATCTCTACATCTTCTGTATTATTTTGCTGGTTGCGGTAGATGCGTTTGGCGCCATTTCAAAAGGGGCGCAGCGCTGGCTGGATCTGGGCGTTGTCCGCTTCCAACCCTCGGAAATTGCCAAAATCGCCGTTCCATTGATGGTGGCACGCTTTATCAACCGCGACGTCTGTCCGCCGTCGCTGAAAAACACCGCCATCGCGCTGGTGCTGATTTTTCTGCCGACGCTGCTGGTTGCGGCGCAGCCTGACCTCGGTACCTCAATTCTTATCGCCCTTTCCGGCCTGTTTGTCCTTTTCCTGTCGGGACTGAGCTGGCGCCTGATTGGTATCGCGGTGGTGCTGATTGCAGCGTTCATTCCTATCCTCTGGTTCTTCCTGATGCATGATTACCAGCGCCAGCGCGTCATGATGCTGCTCGATCCGGAAACCGATCCGCTGGGCGCGGGCTATCATATTATTCAGTCCAAGATTGCGATTGGCTCCGGCGGCCTGCGCGGTAAAGGCTGGCTGCACGGCACGCAGTCACAGCTGGAATTTTTACCGGAACGCCACACCGACTTTATCTTCGCCGTACTGGCGGAAGAGCTGGGGCTGGTTGGCATCTTAATATTGCTGGCGCTGTACGTACTGCTGATCATGCGGGGATTGTGGATTGCAGCACGCGCACAAACCACTTTTGGTCGCGTCATGGCCGGCGGGTTGATGCTGATTTTATTCGTTTATGTCTTCGTAAATATTGGTATGGTGAGTGGTATTCTGCCGGTGGTAGGCGTACCGCTGCCGCTGGTGAGTTACGGAGGCTCGGCACTGATCGTGTTGATGGCCGGGTTTGGTATCGTGATGTCGATCCATACCCACAGAAAAATGTTGTCAAAAAGCGTATAAAAATAAGGGGATCGGAATGCGTAAGCAGTGGCTGGGGATCTGCATCGCGGCAAGTTTACTTGCGGCCTGCACAAGTGATGATGGTCAGCAACAGGCAACCGTCGCGCCGCCGCAGCCTGCGGTGTGTAATGGCCCGATCGTTGAAATTAGCGGTGCCGATCCCGTTTATGAACCGCTGAATGCCAGTGCCAATCAGGATTACCAGCGCGACGGCAAAAGCTATAAAATTGTTCAGGATCCTTCCCGTTTCAGCCAGGCGGGCTTTGCCGCCATTTATGATGCCGAGCCGGGCAGTAACCTGACGGCTTCCGGGGAAGCGTTCGACCCAATGCAGCTGACGGCAGCACACCCGACGCTGCCGATCCCGAGCTACGCTCGTATCACCAACCTGGCGAATGGCCGTATGATCGTCGTGCGGATCAACGACCGTGGTCCTTACGGAAATGACCGGGTGATTTCCCTGTCGCGCGCGTCTGCCGATCGCCTGAACACCTCGAACAACACCAAAGTCCGTATTGATCCGATTATCGTCGCACAGGATGGTTCGCTCTCCGGGCCGGGTACCGCGTGTACGACGGTGGCAAAACAGACCTATGCCCTTCCTGACCGCCCAAATCTTGACGGCGGAATGGGAAGCGTCTCGTCTCCGGCAGAGCCTGCTCAGCCGGGGGGAGAAATACGCCCGATCAGCAATGACACGCTGCAAAGTGAGGATTCTACCGGCGCGCCGGTAAAGAGTAGCGGTTTTCTTGGCGCACCGACGACCTTAGCCTCGGGCGTGCTGGAAGGCAGTGAGCCGACTCCAGCCCCTGCTCCCGTTGCGGCACCAGCAACCCAGCCGGCTCCCGTAACGGCGCCTGCAGCCACGCAAAGTGCGGTGGTAACGGCTCCAGCAGCGGCCAGCGGCAGCTATGTGGTTCAGGTAGGCGCAGTAAGCGATCAGGCCCGGGCCAGGCAGTATCAACAGCGTCTGAGCCAGCAGTTTGGCGTACCGGGACGCGTTGAGCAGAACGGCGCGGTCTGGCGCATTCAGATGGGGCCGTTTGCCAGCAAATCGCAGGCCGCGTCCCTGCAGCAGCGTCTGCAGAATGAAGCTCAACTTCAGTCATTTATCGCTGTTGCGAAATAATTAACCGGCGGTATCCGAATTGTCAGTTAGTGTAAAACACATTCACAAACTCATGCTTAAAGTCGGATGCCTGCCTGAATAGCATTTGCTATAGTAAGGCACTTTTTTTAATTCCATCACGGATGTCGTAGTTCTGACCATGAAGACCACTTTTTCTGCTCGTTTTGTGCAGCGCATGGCGCTGACCACGGCCCTTTGCGCTGCTGCGCTCTCTGCAGCTCACGCCGATGACCTGAATATCAAGACCATGATCCCTGGCGTTCCGCAAATCGACGCGGAATCCTACATCCTGATCGATTACAACTCTGGCAAAGTGCTGGCAGAACAGAATGCCGATGCCCGCCGTGACCCGGCCAGTCTGACCAAAATGATGACCAGCTACGTTATCGGCCAGGCGATGAAGGCAGGTAAATTCAAAGAATCGGATCTGGTCACCATCGGTAACGATGCGTGGGCAACCGGGAACCCTGTTTTCAAAGGTTCCTCTCTGATGTTCCTGAAGCCGGGTATGCAGGTTCCTGTTTCCCAGCTAATTCGCGGTATCAACCTGCAGTCTGGTAACGATGCCTGCGTGGCGATGGCCGACTTCGCCGCCGGTAGCCAGGATGCCTTCGTGGGCCTGATGAACAGCTACGTTAACGCGCTAGGTCTGAAAAACAGCCATTTCCAGACCGTACACGGACTGGACGCAGACGGTCAGTACAGCTCCGCACGTGACATGGCCCTGATTGGTCAGGCGCTGATCCGCGATGTACCGAATGAATACTCTATCTATAAAGAGAAAGAGTTCACCTTCAACGGTATTCGTCAGACCAACCGTAACGGCCTGCTGTGGGATAACAGCCTGAACGTTGACGGCATCAAAACTGGCCACACCGATAAAGCGGGCTACAACCTGGTGGCTTCTGCCACTGAAGGTCAGATGCGTCTGATCTCTGCCGTGATGGGCGGCCGTACCTTTAAAGGCCGTGAAACAGAAAGCAAGAAACTGCTGACCTGGGGCTTCCGCTTCTTCGAAACCGTGAACCCACTGAAAGCAGGCAAAGAGTTTGCGTCTGAACCCGTCTGGTTCGGCGACAACGACCGTGCTTCACTCGGCGTTGATAAAGATCTCTACCTGACCATTCCACGCGGTCGCATGAAGGATCTGAAAGCCAGCTACGTGCTGAACAGCACCGAGCTGCATGCCCCGCTACAGAAAAACCAGGTTGTGGGTACGATCAACTTCCAGCTGGATGGAAAAACGATCGATCAGCGTCCGCTGGTTGTCCTGCAAGAAATTCCTGAAGGCAATTTCTTCGGCAAAATCATTGATTACATTAAATTGATGTTCCACCACTGGTTTGGTTAAAAATTGAACACTTGAAAGTGTGATTTTGATCCCCATATACTAAGTATCCTGATAACTCCCACCTGACGTGGGAGTTATTATTTTTTGACGTTACGCCGGAGCTGACATGAAAACCAAACTTAACGAACTGCTTGAATTCCCAACCTCATTTACCTACAAAGTAATGGGTCTGGCGAAACCTGAGCTGGTTGATCAGGTGGTTGAAGTGGTACAGCGCCATGCGCCGGGTGACTACTCTCCGTCAGTAAAACCAAGCAGCAAGGGCAACTACCACTCGGTTTCTATTACCATCACTGCGACACACATTGAGCAGGTTGAAACGCTGTACGAAGAGCTCGGCAATATCGAAATTGTTCGTATGGTGCTGTAGTCCCTTTGCGGTTACCCGGTTTGCCGGGTAACCCCTCTCCCCCGCTGTGATATACTCCTCCACACCTTTTGTCCCTCGTCTTCGGAGACGCAGTTTTGTATCAGGATAAAATTCTGGTCCGTCACCTCGGGCTGCAACCTTATGAGCCTGTCTCCCAGGCTATGCATGACTTCACCGATTCACGCGATGACAGCACCCCGGATGAGATCTGGCTGGTCGAACACCTGCCGGTATTTACGCAGGGCCAGGCGGGTAAAGCAGAGCATTTGTTAATGACGGGAGATATCCCGGTTATTCAGAGCGATCGCGGCGGTCAGGTCACTTATCATGGGCCCGGTCAGCAGGTGATGTACGTCCTGCTCAATCTGAAGCGCAGAAAGCTGGGCGTGCGTGAACTGGTTACCTTACTGGAACAAACTGTCGTCAACACGCTGGCGGAATATGGTATTGACGCGCATCCGCGCGCCGATGCGCCGGGCGTCTACGTTGGGGAAATGAAGATCTGCTCACTGGGGCTGCGTATTCGTAAAGGCTGCTCATTCCATGGCCTGGCCTTGAATATTAATATGGACCTTGCGCCTTTCCAGCGCATTAACCCCTGCGGCTACGCCGGCATGGAAATGACGCAAATGCGTCAGTGGGTTGAAACCGCTACGCCAGAACATATTCGTCCCGTGCTTTTAAAGCAGATGTTAGCGCTACTTAACAATCCCCCATACGAATATATCCCTGCTTAATACATCATACAACATGGCTCGATAATTTGGCGGGCCACTGTTTATTTACAGCTTTTGCACTTTACAATAATCCACAGATTCTATATTTTCGAAGCGCCCGAATATTACCGCCACATATTATTTAGCCTCCAGCAAGCATGGCAAACACGGCATAAGTAAGGTGAGCAATTATCACACAACCGTTTGCCATTGATAAACAAGTGAAACAAAACCAACACTTTACGAATCTCTACAAGCATAATAAATAAATTCAACTATCATTCATATTGTGAATGTATACGGAGTGAAAGCGTGGAGTATAATAATTTACCAGCCAAACGACTGAATGAACCCGGTGGCGAAGACAAGCCGCAAATTTTTCGGACTTTACGTAATATTGATCTCAATTTACTGACTATTTTTGAGGCGGTATATGTCCATAAGGGTATCGTTAACGCTGCGAAAATTCTTAATCTCACGCCATCAGCAATAAGCCAGTCAATCCAAAAGCTACGCGCTATATTTCCCGACCCGTTATTTATCCGCAAGGGCCAGGGGGTAACGCCGACGGCTTATGCCACGCATCTCCACGAGTACATCAGCCAGGGGCTGGAGTCGATTCTGGGCGCACTGGATTTAACCGGGAGCTATGATAAGCAGCGAACCATCACCATCGGCTGTTCCCCTTCTGTCGGGGTGCTGGTGATGCCAGCGATCTTCCAGGCCGTAAAAGAGCATGCTCCGCAGCTCCTGCTTCGCAATGTGCCTCTCAATGAACCTGACATTCAGCTTGCCCAGTTCCAGACGGACCTGATTATTGAAAGCGGCAGCTTCAGTGCCAGAGCGCTGGGGCAAAATGTGCTTTATGCGGATAACCTGGTACTGGTTTGCCGCCAGCAGCATCCTGCTCTTAGCGAGCCGTTAACCATCGAAAACCTGCGCAACTACGACCACTCGTCTTTCATGACCGAAGGGCAATCTAATCATGCGCTTCGTCAGCGTATTGATGAAATTTTCCCGGAACGTCAGATCAGCTTCAGCAGTTACAATATGTTTACCACCGCATCCCTGATCGGCAGCAGCGACATGCTGTGCGTTATGCCATCACGCCTGTACAGCCTGCTACAAAAATGCTGGCCGCTGGAAAGCATCCCGCTCAGCCAGCTTAATGCGGAATCTATCGAGATTTCACTGCATTACAACAAGCTGAGTTTGCGCGATCCGGTCCTGGAAAACGTCATCCGCATCATCCGTCAGGCCTTCTGACAGGTTTAGCCAGCACAAGCCCCTGCAACCCGCAGGGCAAAAGGCACAAAACAACAACTATTTTACAAATTGGCGATCTGGCAGGCTGCTTTAACGACCGTTTCAATGATATACTGCCTGTCGTTCATTCAAAAATAGTTGATAAATACAACATTCCCTTGAATTGAAACGCTTTCCTTCGATATTCGCAACTGGAACACGCACGCTATGAGTAAACCCATTGTGATGGAACGCGGTGTTAAATACCGCGATGCCGATAAAATGGCCCTTATCCCGGTTAAAAACGTGGCTACAGAGCGCGAGGCGCTGTTAAGAAAACCGGAATGGATGAAAATCAAACTTCCGGCCGACTCTTCGCGTATCCAGGGGATCAAAGCGGCGATGCGCAAGAATGGCCTTCACTCCGTCTGTGAAGAAGCCTCTTGTCCGAACCTTGCTGAATGTTTCAATCACGGTACCGCGACGTTTATGATTCTGGGTGCTATCTGTACCCGCCGCTGCCCATTCTGCGATGTTGCTCATGGCCGTCCAGTCGCGCCTGATGCTAACGAACCCCAGAAACTGGCGCAGACCATCGCCGACATGGCGCTGCGTTATGTGGTTATCACATCCGTTGACCGTGACGACCTGCGTGATGGTGGTGCTCAGCACTTCGCCGACTGTATTACGGCCATTCGCGAGAAAAGCCCTAACATCAAAATCGAGACGCTGGTGCCTGACTTCCGCGGCCGTATGGACCGCGCGCTGGATATCCTGACCGCGACGCCGCCAGATGTGTTTAACCACAACCTGGAGAACGTGCCGCGTCTTTACCGTCAGGTCCGTCCGGGCGCTGACTATAACTGGTCCCTGAAATTGCTGGAGCGTTTCAAAGAAGCGCATCCGCATATTCCGACCAAGTCTGGTCTGATGGTGGGTCTGGGTGAAACCAATGATGAAATCATCGAGGTGATGCGCGATCTTCGCCGCCACGGTGTGACCATGCTGACCCTGGGACAGTATCTGCAGCCAAGCCGTCACCACCTGCCGGTGCAGCGCTACGTGAGCCCGGACGAGTTCGATGAAATGAAAGCCGAAGCGATGGCGATGGGCTTCACCCACGCTGCCTGCGGCCCATTCGTTCGCTCCTCATACCATGCCGATATGCAGGCTAAAGGCGAAGAAGTTAAATAATGCTGTAATATTCATTTACAGTAATACAAAAAAACCGGCCTCATGAGCCGGTTTTTTTTCGCAAGCCCTCAGGCGTTGCTGTCACTCTTTGTGAGAAAGCTTGTCTGCCGGGACGTTATCCTCGGCGCTTTTCTTCGCCGCTGCATCATCATCGTTCATCGCTTTCTTAAAGCCTTTGATGGCAGCCCCCAGGTCACCACCCAGCGTGCGTAACTTCTTGGTACCAAACAGCAGGACGACCAGTGCGGCAACCACCAGCAGTTTGGTAATACTAATCTCACCCATAGATACCTTCTTTACTTAAAACAGGCTGCATTCAGCGCCAAAACCTGACTGTATTAACGGTCATTTTGCGCGTGCACACAATAGCAATCTGTAACAAGGTGAATCAAGCATTGTTGAAAAAAACATCACAATAATTGTGGTGGCGCAAACCGACGATTGCGAAGAACGGGTAATTGCTGACGCGCAAGCGCGATTCTTTCTGAGTTTATCTCCGCCACCAGTAAATGCGGGGCTTCAGCGGCGGCGGCGATCGTCACCCCCAGCGGATCAACCACCCTGCTTTGCCCGATGTTTTTCGTGCCACATTCCCCTGCGGCAACGACATAGCAGGTTGTATCCAGCGCGCGTGCCGCAAGCAGCGTTGCCCAGTGATGCTCTTTTAACGGCCCTTTGACCCACGCGGCAGGCAGTACCAGCACGTCAGCCCCCTGCAGCGCCAGATGGAGCGCCAGCTCGGGAAAACGCAGGTCATAGCAGGTCATCAGTCCGATCTTAAATCCGTCAATCTCCAGCAGCGGAGGGATATTGTCTCCGGGGTCAACGCGTCGCGACTCCTGGATGCTGAACGCATCATAGAGGTGAAGCTTGGCGTAATGTGCCACGATGGCCCCGTCACGAATCGCCACGAGTGTATTCATCGCGCGACCCGGCGTGGAAGGAACATGGATCGTTAAGATCGTCGTCATCGTATTGCCCGCGCTCTGGGCAAGCAGCTGCTGCACAAATTCGCCGTCCAGCGGCTGCGCGGACTTCACGGATAAATCCGGGTCATTTTCATCCCTGGCCAGCAGCGCCTCGGGGAGAACCAGCAGCGACGCGCCTTTCTGCCGGGCCTGCATCATCAGGTTGACGCATGTTCTCGCATTCTCATGCCAGTCAGGCGTGACGGCAAACTGCCCTACCGCTACATACATATTTGTCCCCTCATCATAAACGGCGTTAAACTCGCTACTCTTACACATCAAATAGCAGGTATTTAGCGTGTTACAACTACTTTTAGCCGTTTTTATTGGTGGGGGAACGGGTAGCGTTGCGCGATGGTTTCTGAGTATGCGGTTTACCCCCCTGCATCAGGCGATTCCTATGGGGACACTTGCCGCAAACCTGATTGGTGCCTTTATCATTGGTATGGGGCTGGCCTGGTTTAACCGAATGACGCACATCGACCCAATGTGGAAGGTGTTGATTACCACCGGATTCTGCGGCGGTTTGACCACCTTCTCAACCTTTTCTGCGGAGACGGTTTTTCTCTTTCAGGAAGGCCGTGTCGGCTGGGCGCTGATGAATATGGCTATCAATATGCTCGGCTCCTTTGCGATGACGGGGATCGCATTTTGGCTATTTTCTTCCGCAAGCGCGCATTAACAGCCGAACCGTTAATGTTGGCTTAATTTTTCTCTGTCACTCTGGATGCAGTACTGAACGAGGGTGACAGAATGAAACAGAGTCTGATGAGCGCAGGAATGGTGTTGTTGAGCGTGCTGATCGTTGCCAGCTTCCTGAAAATGTATCTGCTTGGCTGATTCAAAACGAAAAAAACCCGCTCAGTGAGCGGGTTTTGAAATTCTTGCTGACGCGTCTGAATTACAGAGCGATTACGTTAGCAGCAGAAGGGCCTTTGGCACCGTTAGTGATTTCGAACTCTACACGCTGACCTTCAGCCAGAGTTTTGAAACCATTAGACTGGATTGCAGAGAAGTGTACGAACACGTCTTTGCTGCCATCTTCAGGAGTAATGAAACCGAATCCTTTGGACTCATTAAACCACTTAACGTTACCTTTAATCTTAGACATCAAAATTACCTTTACATTAAAAAACGACACAAATGCTGTGTCGGTTATCAGTACATCAATTGTGGGACCTTTTGTCCAGCGGATCTTTGATAAAAAGTGACTAAAGTCGCGTTAATTTTCACTGACAGATTTTTATCGCTTATGAATCAACGCCTGCGCGTTTTTTCACCAGCATGTAACGTTTTGTCAGTTAAAACTGAAAACGCATCCAGGCGAAGTAAACGTTACCGTTGTTGTACGTACCCGGAATGTAGGTCATCTGGAACGTTGCGGGGCCATAGCCGATAGAGGCCAAAGGCAGCAGCACCGGGATTGGAATGTATTTCCAGTTGTCACGTGCAGTAACCCCGGCGGTATAGCCCAAACCGACGTGGAAGTTCTCGTCCGCTAGCGGGCGCCAGGTTTTTTCCCAACCATACCCCCCAATCGGCTCCCATTTATTAAACGAGTCTTTGAAGGCCATCAAATAGATGCCATGCCAGTTTCCCTTTTCATCCCAGCGCGACTGGCCAAAACCCGCGCCCCACGGACGCTCGTTGTATTTATCGGTTTTCTCTTTGTCATAAGCAAAACGCGCATGCCACGTTATTGCCGGGACATAGAGATCATAATGTTCAGGTGCCGTCCATGTCTGGGAAACATTATCCGTAAAGGTTGAGAACCAGCCTTTATCCGTCGCGTTGCCTTCTGCCTGTGCAACAGAACAAAACGTTAACTGCCCAAAAATAAACAACAAAATAGAGAAAAATGTATTACGTACAATCACAATGCAATTACCATTCTTAGTATTCGAGGCAAAGTTTACCATAAAGTAGTTGAATCAAAGCTTAACGACATCGGCGTTATTCCTAATTATTCAGCTTCTTTTCGGGAATATTCTTAAGGAAAGGCGGCAATGCGTTCAAAATAAACCCACAAGGGGTGTGACTTTACCCATTTAATGTTCTGAATCAGTGACATGTAAAACCACACAAAACATTAACAATTTGTTATCATTATTAGGACATATTGCGCTATTTCTGACGGTCAAGGCCCTCATGACATAAATGTATGGGCCATGGCAAAAAGACGGTTGTTCTGTTCTTTAGTCGTCTGTTTATTGATTTTAATCAGCAAGAACAGGCCAATTATTCGGCACATTTTCATCCTTCTTTTTTTTGATTTTTTGTGCTCCATTGCAGCAGAGATACAGGGGAAATCATGCTTACGTTATTCGAACTCCTTATTGGAGTCGTCGTCATTGTCGGCGTCGCACGCTACATCATTAAAGGCTACTCGGCCACGGGCGTATTATTTGTCGGCGGTCTAACGCTGCTGATTATCAGCGCAATAATGGGGCACCAGGTGTTACCTGCCAGCGCGACCAGCACCGGTTACACGGCTACAGATATTGTTGAATACATTAAAATATTGCTCATGAGCCGCGGCGGTGATCTGGGTATGATGATCATGATGCTGTGCGGTTTTGCAGCCTACATGACCCATATTGGCGCCAACGACATGGTCGTTAAGCTTGCCTCTAAACCCCTGCAATACATCAACTCGCCGTATCTGCTAATGGTCGCAGCCTATTTCCTCGCCTGCCTCATGTCACTGGCCGTTTCGTCGGCTACAGGGCTTGGCGTACTGCTCATGGCGACGCTGTTCCCGGTCATGGTGAACGTCGGTATCAGCCGTGGCGCGGCCGCGGCAATTTGCGCGTCTCCGGCAGCGATTATTCTCTCCCCGACCTCCGGCGACGTTGTGCTGGCGGCAAAGGCGGCGGAGATGTCACTCATCGACTTCGCCTTTAAAACCACGTTACCGATCTCAATTGTTGCCATCGTGGGCATGGGGATCGCGCATTTCTTCTGGCAGCGCTATCTCGATAAGAAAGAAAACATCAGCCATGAAATGATGGACGTGAGTGAAATCACCACGACCGCTCCCGCGTTCTATGCCATTCTGCCCTTCACCCCGATCGTCGGAGTGCTGATTTTTGACGGCAAATGGGGTCCACAGCTGCACATCATCACCATTCTGGTTATCTGCATGCTGCTGGCCGCCGTGCTGGAGTTTGTGCGCGGTTTTAACACGCAAAAAGTCTTCTCGGGTCTGGAAGTTGCGTATCGCGGTATGGCGGATGCCTTCGCTGGCGTGGTGATCCTGCTGGTTGCAGCGGGCGTTTTTGCCCAGGGTCTGAGCACGATCGGCTTTATCCAGAGCCTGATTTCTATCGCCACCTCGTTCGGCTCCGCCAGTATTATCCTGATGCTGGTTCTGGTGGTGCTCACCATGCTGGCGGCGATGACCACCGGTTCCGGTAATGCGCCTTTCTACGCTTTCGTTGAGATGATCCCGAAACTGGCTCACTCCTCCGGTATTAACCCGGCCTACCTTTCCATTCCCATGCTGCAGGCATCAAATCTGGGCCGCACCATTTCGCCGGTGTCGGGTGTGGTCGTCGCCGTTGCCGGGATGGCGAAAATCTCGCCATTCGAAGTCGTCAAACGCACCTCAGTGCCCGTTATAGTTGGTCTGATTATCGTGATTATCGCCACGGAAGTGCTGGTACCCGGCGCGGCCTAAGCTAAATTAGGGATATCCAAAAAGCGCCTGTAGGCGCTTTTTGTGCTTTAATAACTTCCAGAAATTAATCGTGCTCATTCGATCAGGAAATCATATGTTCAGGAAGGATATCGTCATCCCGTCTGGCGCAATCGCGCTTGCTCTCTGTCTCTTTTCCGCACAGGCGGAACCGCTGAAGGCAACACAGTATGGCGATTTCGATCGCTATGTGCTGGCTCTGTCCTGGCAAACCGGTTTTTGCCAGAGCATGGTCGAACGCAACCGCAATGAACCTGACGAATGTCGCCTGCAAAAAGAGCGCGATAATAAAGCCGATTTTCTGACCGTCCACGGGCTATGGCCTGGCCTGCCAAAATCCATTGCCGCTCGCGGCGTGGATGAACGTCGGTGGATGCGTTTTGGCTGCGCCACGCGCCCCATTCCGAACATGCCGGAAGTAAAGGCTAGCCGCAAATGCGATGCCGCCGAAACCGGACTGTCGCTTTCCGCAGCCGCAAAGCTCAACGACGTGATGCCGGGCGCGGGCGGTAATTCCTGCCTGGAACGTTATGAATATGCCAAACATGGCGTCTGCTTTGGTTTCGATCCAGATGCCTATTTTGGCACGATGGTGCGGATGAATCAGGAAGTTAAAAACAGCGCGGTCGGTAAATTCCTCGCCGATAATTACGGGAAAACCGTCAATCGCAGCGACTTTGACGGTGCCGTTGCCAAAAGCTGGGGAAAAGAAAACATCAAAGCGATCAAGCTGACCTGCAACGGCAATCCGGCGAATCTGACCGAGATGCAGGTTTCGCTGAAGGCGGACACCATTAACAACCCGCTTTCTGCGGCGTCATTTGCCCCGCAGCCACATCCGGGTAACTGCGGAAAACAGTTCGTGATTGATAAAGCCGGCTACTGATCCGCGCCCGGGCGCACCATATCAAACCGGTTTTCGTCACTGATGCCATAATACGCCGTCGGCCCACCCGCACGCAGGATGGGCTGCGCTTTCGCCGTCTGGTAAATCCCCTCTTCCAGCAGCGTTTCGGCAATATGGATACCGACCACCTCCCCCAGCACCAGCCAGGTATCGACCGGTGTGCCGTCAGCACCGGTAAGCTGAATGCACTGCGACAGGCGGCACTCAAAGTTCACCGGGCTTTCTGCGACGCGGGGCGCGTTAACCAGCTGGCTCGCCGCTGGCGTAAGTCCGGCAAAGCTGAATTCATCCCGATCGTGCGGAAGCATCGCAGAGGTTTGGTTCATCGCCTGCGCGAGATCGCGCGTCGCCAGGTTCCAGACAAATTCCTTTGTTTCGGTAATATTACGCACGCTGTCCTTCCAGCCGTTGCTGGAAAAGCCGATGATCGGCGGGCGATAGTTAAAGCAGTTAAAGAAGCTATACGGTGCGAGGTTGAGCTGACCGGCCTTGTCGCATGAGGAGATCCAGCCGATCGGACGTGGACCAATAATGGCGTTCAGCGGATCGTGCGGCAGGCCGTGCCCCTGAGACGGTTGGTAGAAGTACATAGTTCTCTCTCGTTGGTGGGCGGACGCGAATTGCGCTTCGCGCAACGCCCGGGTTCAGGACACTCAGCGTAACGTATTCTGCCGGGAATGAAGACTGAATAAATTTCAGCGAAAATTCATATGGACCATGAATGTGACCTTCATCACTTCAAACTTGCGCGCTCAGCCAGTATCATCGGGAGAGTTAAACCCTCGCTGCCAGACGGCGAGGGTTTTCTTTTGGATTGGTTTCTGCGTTACGCGCAGCATTAACGACATGGAGTAAAAATGTCCAGACCTACAATTATCATCAACGAGCTCGACGCAGAACGTATCGACAGGCTGCTGGAAAAAGCGGAGTTTGCCTCACTTCCCGTGGCCGACGCCCTGAATGAGGAGCTCGACCGGGCGCAGATGTGCACGCCTGAGACGATGCCGCATGACGTGGTCACCATGAACAGCCAGGTAAAATTCCGCAACCTGACCACCGGTGAAGAGCTGACCCGCACGCTGGTTTACCCGGCTCAGATGACCGACAGCAGCGCACAGCTTTCTGTTCTTGCGCCTGTGGGTGCCGCACTGCTGGGCCTGCGCACGGGCGATACCATCCACTGGGAATTGCCGGGCGGCGCCTCTGCCCATCTTGAAGTGCTGGCGTTGCTCTACCAGCCAGAAGCCGCGGGCGATTACCTGCGTTAACCACTTCTGAACAAGCGCCCACCCGCTTTGCACAGAGGATGCAGCCGCATCCTCTTTCCGTAAATTCACCCCATTTTCTTATATCGCGCAAAAAGCCCTTAATCCACGCTTAATCTGTTTTGGTGCCGTGGGGACGGTCATGAGTGAGATACTGGCTATCACACTTATTTTTCTGATTATTGCGGCGATTATCGTCTTGGGCGTGCTTTATCTTGAACGCCACAGCTAGGCGAGTATTCATGCAACCCCACCGGGGAAAGCATTCACCAGGCCCTTAACTTTCTGCTCTGCGGCCTCAGGCGTTTCTGCGCCAGGGACCAGAATCACCTTCCGGCACTCCTCCTCCCGTTTTTCGAATACCTTATAGGCGCGTTCCGCATCGGCAAGGGGGAGATAATGGGTCACGATCTCTTCCGGGGTAAGCAACCCTTTTTCGATCAGCGGCAGCAGCTCACCCAGCCAGGCATGGACGTGCGTCTGGCCCATCTTAAACGTCAGCCCCTTATCAAAGGCATCGCCAAACAGGAAGCCATGAATAAACCCGGCGTACACGCCGGGTACGCTAACTACGCCACCGCGTCGAACGGCAGCAATGCACTGCCGCAGCGCTTTGCCGCTGCTGCCTTCAATTTTAAGATTGCTGAGGATCGTTTCGGTGGTGCTGCCTTTCGCTTCGAACCCTACCGCATCAATCACGGCATCAACGCCGCGCTGGCCAGCGGTCTGCTCGATGATTTTTTCCGCTGCGTCGTTATCATCATCAAAGTTGATGGGGATTGCGCCGTAACGCGCCTCGGCAAATCGCAAACGGTACGGGTGGTGATCGATAACAAAGATCTGCTCGGCCCCTAACAGCCGCGCGCAGGCAATGGTCAGGAGCCCCACCGGCCCGGCGCCGAAAACCGCAACGCTTGAGCCTTTTTCAATCTGCGCATTTTTTGCCGCCTGCCAGGCCGTGGGCAAAATATCGGAAAGGAACAGCGCCTTATCATCGGAGAGGAGTTGCGGGACCTTAAACGGCCCGACGTTGCCTTTTGGCACGCGGACATATTCCGCCTGTCCCCCCGGCACGCCGCCGTAGAGATGGCTGTAGCCAAACAGCGCGGCCGGCGCGGGGATTTGCTTTTTGTTCAGCGCGGCGCCCTGCCCGGCATTGGTATTCTCACAGGCCGCGTATTGCTGCAACCGACAGAAGAAACAGTCCCCACAGGCAATGACAAAGGGGATCACCACGCGATCGCCTTTTTGCAAATTCTTCACCTCTGCGCCGCACTCGACGATTTCCCCCATAAACTCATGGCCAAAAATGTCGCCGTGCTGCACCTTCGGGATCTTTCCGCGATAGAGATGCAAATCGGAGCCGCAGATAGCCGTGGCCGTGACGCGCAGAATGATATCGTCGGGCTGTTCGATAATGGGATCGGGGACATTCTCGACGCGTACATGGTGCGGACCGTGATACGTAAGTGCTTTCATGCGACCTCCGAAAGGTTCCAGGTAAGTGTATAAGGGTAGCTACACCTGAAGGTCTGCCCTGGAATCCGGGGCTTTTGAGATTTATCCTGGCAACTTAAGAAAACTGACGGGGCGCTTACAGAAACCATATCTATTTTATGGTTGAATGAGTTCAGCGTTTATAAACAAGGAGAAACGGGTATGTATCAGAGAATCATAATGCCGGTTGATGTTTTTGAGATGGAGCTGAGCGACAAAGCCGTACGCCATGCGGAGTTCCTGGCGCAGCAGGACGGTGTTATCCATCTTTTACACGTACTGCCGGGCTCCGCCAGCCTGAGCCTGCACCGCTTTGCCGCCGACGTGCGTCGCTTCGAGGAGCATTTGCAGCATGAA
Organism: Enterobacter sp. DNB-S2; assembly: GCF_019443845.1. Taxonomy (NCBI): domain Bacteria; kingdom Pseudomonadati; phylum Pseudomonadota; class Gammaproteobacteria; order Enterobacterales; family Enterobacteriaceae; genus Enterobacter; species Enterobacter sp. DNB-S2. The sequence continues at coordinate 1,926,448 of NZ_CP050520.1, read as the reverse complement.
GCGGAAACTCGCCTGCAAACCATGGTCAGCCACTTCAGCATCGACCCTTCGCGCATCAAAACGCACGTCAGATTCGGCAGCGTACGCGATGCGGTAAACGAACTGGCGAACGAACTGAAAGCAGACGTGGTGGTCATCGGTTCGCGCAACCCTTCCATTACCACGCATCTGCTGGGTTCTAACGCCTCCAGCGTGATCCGCCACACCCATATACCGGTGATGGTCGTAAGATAAAAAAAGAGGCCACCTTCCGGTGGCCTCTCGCTATTGCAGGTGTAGCCTTACTTTCTTCTGTTATGCGGTTTTGGTGCGAATCAGGTAGTCAAAGGAACTCAGAGACGCCTTCGCCCCTTCGCCCGTGGCGATAATGATCTGTTTGTACGGCACGGTGGTGCAGTCGCCCGCCGCAAACACGCCTTTCACGCTGGTTTCACATTTCGCATCGATGATGATTTCGCCCATGCGGTTGCGCTCAATCGCGCCTTCCAGCCAGGTGGTATTTGGCAGCAGACCAATCTGCACGAAGATCCCTGACAGCTGAACGCTATGCACGTCGCCGCTCACGCGGTCGCGGTATTCCAGGCCGGTCACTTTGCTGCCGTCGCCCTTCACTTCCGTGGTCTGCGCGTTCAGTACGATGTCGACGTTTTTCAGGCTGCGAACTTTATCCTGCAGAACCTGATCGGCCTTCATCTCTGGAGCGAACTCCAGAAGGGTAACGTGCTCAACAATCCCCGCCAGGTCGATAGCCGCTTCAACGCCGGAGTTACCGCCGCCGATCACCGCCACGCGTTTACCTTTAAACAGCGGGCCGTCGCAGTGCGGACAGTAGGTCACGCCTTTGGTACGGTACCGATCTTCGCCCGGAACGTTCATGTTGCGCCATTTCGCGCCGGTGGCAATGATAATGCTGCGCGCTTTCAGCACCGCGCCGGACGCGGTTTCAATCTGGTGTAAACCACCCTCGACCGCTGCCGGAACCAGCTTGCTGGCGCTCTGGCTGTCAATCACGTCCACGTCGTAGTCGCTGACGTGCGCCTTCAGCGCCCCCGCCAGCTTCTGGCCTTCGGTCTTCGGCACGGAGATGTAGTTTTCGATGTCCACGGTATCGAGCACCTGGCCGCCAAAACGTTCGCCCATCAGGCCGGTACGAATACCTTTACGCGCAGAGTACACCGCTGCCGCCGCGCCCGCAGGGCCGGAACCGACGATAAGCACGTCGTAAGCATCGCGTTTGTTCAGCTCTTCCGCCGCACGTTTTTCAGCACCGGTATCCACTTTGGCTACGATTTCGGTCAGCGTCATACGGCCCTGGCCGAACTCTTTGCCGTTCATGTAGACCGCCGGAACGCCCATCACGTTGCGATCGGTGATTTCATTCTGGAAGGTACCGCCGTCAATCGCCGTGTGCTTGATGCGCGGGTTCAGAACCGACATCAGGTTCAGCGCCTGCACCACGTCCGGGCAGTTGTGGCAGGAGAGCGAGTAATAGGTTTCAAATTCGAAATCACCGTCGATATCGCGGATCTGCTCCAGCAGCGCCTGCGCTTCTTTTGACGGATGACCACCGGCCCACAGCAGCGCCAGCACCAGTGAGGTAAATTCGTGACCCAGCGGCGAGCCGGCAAAGCGCGGTCCCTGGTCGGATCCTGGGTTGGTAATCAGGAAAGAGGGCTTACGGACCGGCAGCGCGTTGTCTTCTTTGAAGGTCACTTTCGGCGACAGCTCGGCGATCTCCGCCAGCAGTTCCTTGATCTCTGCCGATTTGGCGCTGTCGTCCAGCGTGGCAATCAGCTCAACGGGTTTGGTCAGTTTCTCAAGGTAGGCCTTGAGCTGGGTTTTCATGTTAGTGTCGAGCATTGTTCTTCCCTCTCTTAAGACGTCATCATGCAAGCTGCCTTATACGGGCGGCCTGAATGCAACTTGCATCATGGTGCTGGAATGAAATGGGCGCGGGGTGCGCCCATTGATTACCGAATGGGCAAAACTTAGATTTTACCAACCAGATCTAAGGATGGAGCCAGCGTCGCTTCGCCTTCTTTCCATTTCGCCGGGCACACTTCGCCTGGGTGAGAAGCCACGTACTGAGCGGCTTTCACTTTACGCAGCAGGTCAGAAGCATCACGGCCGATACCTTCAGCGGTAACTTCGATAGCCTGGATAATGCCCTGCGGGTCAACAACGAAGGTGGCGCGGTCAGCCAGGCCTTCATCTTCACGCATGTTGTCGAAGTTACGGGTCAGGGCGCCAGTCGGGTCGCCGATCATCGCGTATTTGATTTTCGCGATGGTTTCGGAGCTGCTGTGCCATGCTTTGTGGGTGAAGTGGGTATCGGTAGAGACAGAGTAAACGTCTACGCCCAGCTTCTGCAGTTCGTCGTAATGGTCTGCAACGTCACCCAGTTCAGTCGGGCAAACGAAGGTAAAGTCAGCCGGATAGAAGAAGAAGACGCTCCAGCGGCCTTCGGTATCTTTTTCGGTAACTTCGATGAACTCACCGTTTTTGAACGCCTGGTTTTTGAAAGGTTTAATTTTGGTGTTAATCAAAGACATCTGTACTTCCTCCGTGTTTTCGTTGAGATGTAAGGTAACCAACTTTATTCATCGGGGCTAATGCGTATGCTTTATCAAATCAATCAGCCAAACCTTACAACGTCGACAAGACAACAAGGTGAACCTTTTACAGGAAAGCCTGAAAGTAAAAAGGCCGCCTCAACGGGCGGCCCTGATACCTGAATTCCCCGCAGGTACATTCAGTGCCAGCCGAGACTGGCGTTGCGTTGCGCTCTACAACCCTTTATATCAAGGCGGTAACAGCCGTTTGATTACACCACCCGCACAGGGATTGAGCAATCCATAAGAGAGGCATTCCTGCCTATGGCTGTGATAGGTTGTGCCGAACATCATTACGGTGCGTTATAAATTTATTTTTATTATAAAACTATCGCAATATATAAATGACAGTTGTTATTTAAAATCATTGTTCCCTTTCTTAAGATAAAATTGTCTTAATCGCTTTTGAAGCGCTATTTCAATAATCTGCCACCGTGATATATTAAGATGATTTAATTTAAAACTAAGAGAGCTAACCGAAAGAGTTATAAATGGTTAGCCTTAAACTATTGTTATCAGTTATATGATAACCACAGCAAACGCAGTACCTTCAGGACGAAACATGGCAAACCTGTATGACCTTAAAAAATTCGATCTTAATCTGTTAGTCATTTTCGAGTGCATTTACCAGCACCTTAGTATCAGTAAAGCCGCCGAGACGCTGTATATCACACCCTCTGCCGTGAGCCAGTCACTGCAGCGTCTGAGAGGACAACTCAACGATCCTCTGTTTATCCGTTCCGGTAAAGGGATCACGCCCACGACCGTCGGCGTCAATCTGCATCATCATCTGGAACAGAACCTGAACCAGCTGGAGCAGACTATCAATATCATGCACAGCAGCGGGTTGAAGAAGAACTTTGTCATTTATTGCCCGCATTTTATGAGTACGAAAGCAACGCTTGACCCTATAAAGCTGCTGATGGAAAATCATAACTATTCAATTGAATTACATGATGTTTTTCTTTCGTCTGATTCTGCAGAAGATCTCTTAGCCTACAGAAGAGCCGACCTGATATTTTCGTTTTCTTCTTCTACCAATCATTCTATCGCCTGTAGCCTCTACCATAAACTTCCTTTCGTCCTCGTTTGTCGGGAGGGCCATCCCCGTCTCAGTGAAAATCCCACGCGTGAAGAGATTCTGAATGAAAACTTCACCGCCTACCTGAACGATGAAAACAGCTTCAAAGACTATCAGGAAAAGGCCGAAAACCTGTTAACCGAAAGAAATATCGTCTATCGCAGCGACTCTTATATATCCCTTCTGTCGGTGATTGGTTCGTCCGACCTCATAGGATTAGTGCCCGCGCCGGCCTTCGAACAATATGGGCCAGCCCTCAACCTGCGAAAAGTGGAAACTGACATTCAATTCCCCAGCATTGATATTTACATGATGTACAATCGTTCCGCGCTCAATAGCTCGGCATTCGCGAGTTTTATTGAAGAAATATCCTTACCGTGAGATATTGCTGTGGTTCTCGCACAAAATGGGAACCACACCGTTAAAACATACACCACCGTTATAGAATTACGCGGCATAACCGTTACATATCCAATTAATTATTGACTGATATAATCCTCTTATTAGTATTGACGCTACAGTCAGGTATTTATTCCTCAGGATGAGAATAAGCATGTCAATTTATAAATACCCTTTAAATCAGGATGTTCTTACCGCTGCTCGGGAGCGAATAAAATGGACGCTCGAAAACTTACCCAGAATCTGTGTTTCTTTTTCAGGAGGTAAAGACTCCACCGTCATGCTGCATCTGGTTGCCCAGCAGGCGCGACTGATGAACATCAAAATAGATGTGCTCTTTATCGACTGGGAAGCGCAGTTTTCCCATACCATTATCCATGTGGAACATATGCGCGAGTTGTACAGCGATGTCATCGACCATTTCTGGTGGGTCGCGCTCCCCCTGACAACGCAAAATTCACTGTCGCAATTCCAGCCGGAATGGCAATGCTGGGAACCCGGCACACAATGGGTCCGCCAGCCTCCTGACGATGCGATAACCGATCCCACTTTTTTTCCCTTCTACCAGCCAGGCATGACGTTTGAAACCTTTGTCCGCGGTTTCTCCGACTGGTTCTCTCGCAATCGCCCGGCGGCGGTACTGATTGGCATCCGCGCCGATGAGTCATACAACCGTTTTCTGGCTGTCGCGTCGGCGCGTAAACAGCGGTTTGCCGACGATAAACCCTGGACAACCGTCGCACCGGGAGGACATGCCTGGTATATCTACCCTCTCTACGACTGGAAAACCGCCGATATATGGACCTGGTTCGCCAAATCAGGGTGTTGCTATAACCCACTCTATGACCTGATGTTTCAGGCCGGCGTGCCGCTACGCTACATGCGGATTTGTGAACCCTTTGGTCCGGAACAGCGCCAGGGATTATGGCTCTACCACGTTGTTGAGCCCGATCGCTGGGCGGCCATGTGTGAGCGCGTGAGCGGTGCGCGCAGCGGGGGGATGTACGCCGGACACGATAACCATTTTTATGGTCACCGAAAAATTCTGAAACCCGAACACCTGTGCTGGCGCGAATATGCCATGCTGCTCCTCGACAGCATGCCGCAAAATACGGCTGAGCATTACCGCAATAAAATCGCCATTTATCTGCACTGGTATCAGAAGAGAGGCACAGAGGAGATTCCCGATACGCAGGACGGTGATATCGGTGCCAAAGATGTTCCCTCATGGCGCCGTATTTGTAAGGTTCTCCTGAATAACGACTACTGGTGCAGGGCGCTATCGTTCAGCCCAAATAAACCCAAACATTATCAGCGCTACAGCGACAGAGTGAAGGCGAAACGCAAGGAGTGGGGCATATTATGCGACAAAAACTAATCAACGAGATGGAAACGTACCTTCAGTCACTTCCCGAAGAGGAACGCATTAACGCCATAAATGCTTTTCGTGAAGCGATCCATAAACACAGTCCGTTTCGTGCACAACCGATAGACTGCGTCCTCTGGATCAGACAGGACGCTATTACCGCTAACGACTACAACCCCAATAATGTTGCCCCGCCAGAAAAAAGGCTGCTCAGTAAGTCGCTGGAACTCGATGGATTCACCCAACCTATCGTTGTGACAGAAAGTGAACCGCAACACTATGAAATTGTGGATGGTTTTCATCGCCATGAAATCGGTACAAATCGGGCGGCACTGAAGCACCAGCTCAAGGGTTATCTCCCTGTGACCTTCCTGCGCCAGGACCGACAGGATAAACATGACCGTATGGCTGCCACTATTCGTCACAACCGGGCGCGGGGTCGACACCAGATTAACGCTATGTCGGAGATCGTTCGCGAGCTGGTGCAGCTTGGCTGGAATGACGAGAGAATAAGCAAGGAGCTGGGAATGGACGGCGATGAAGTCTTGCGCCTCAAGCAAATCAACGGTCTGCTGGAGCTGTTTGCAGACCGTCGTTACTCAGAAGCCTGGACGGTGAAATAATCAGAGCGTGTTCAGGCGCTCTGCCGCCGCCAGCAGCGTCGATTCCTGCTTCGCAAAGCAAAGACGAATCAGCTTATGCGGGAAGGGATCGGCGCAGAATACAGACAGCGGAATGGCGGCCACGCCCACCTCTTTCGTCAGCCACTGGCAGAAACTCACGTCGTCCAGATCCGATATCGCGCTGTAGTCGGCGAGCAGGAAATAGGTCCCTTCTGAGGGCAAAATCTCCAGACGGCTTTTGCTGAGCGCCGTCACAAACAGATCCCGACGTTCACGATAGAAATGCGGCAGCTCGCGATAGTGCTCCGGCTCGGCGCGCAGCATATCCGCCAGCGCCAGCTGAGCCGGCGTGTTCACTGCAAAGGTCAGGTACTGGTGCACCTTGCGCAGCTCGGCGCTAATAGCCGCCGGTGCGACGCAGTAGCCCACTTTCCAGCCGGTCATATGGTAAGTCTTACCGAATGACGAGACGGCGATAGCACGCTCGCGAAGCTGCGGATGGGCCAGCACGCTGGCGTGTCCTTCTTCTGCAAAGCAGATGTGCTCGTAGACTTCATCGCTCAGCACGTAAATTTCACGTTCCGCAATCGCCTGCCACAGCGCGGCGAAATCGGCCTTTTGCCACACCGTCGCCGACGGGTTGTGCGGGGTATTCAGGATCACCAGGCGGGTTTTGTCGCTCAGCAGCGCAGCAAACGCCTGCCAGTCAGGGCGAAAATGCGGCGGCTGGAGCGCCACGCGTTTCACCACGCCGCCGGAGAGTTCAACCGCAGGCGCATAGCTGTCGTAGCTCGGATCAAAGCAGATAACTTCATCGCCCGTACGCACCAGCGCGGTGATGGCCGCATAGAGCGCTTCGGTCGCCCCTGCCGTCACCGTAATATCGCTGTTCGCATCGGGCTTATGGCCGTACAGCTCCGCCGTTTTATCCGCAATGGCTTCCCGCAGCGCCTGCACGCCCGTCATCGGCGCATACTGATTCGCCCCCTGCGCCACGTGGTACGCCAGGCGCTCCTGCAGATAGGTCGGGCCGTCGAAATCCGGGAATCCCTGAGAAAGGTTAATGGCGTTGTGCTGCTGCGCCAGAGCGCTCATCTGCGTAAAGATGGTAGTACCGAGATTGGGAAGTTTACTCTGAGGAATCAATGCGTTATTGCTCATTGTGTCGTGCCTGCTTGTAATACTTATGTTGCTGCCACTATAACACGATGTTAGTCTTTGGCAATCAAGACGCTTAGACGTCTAAACCATATGAATATTCCTGGCCGCGAGGGTAAAAGGAAATGACAGACAACCTGCAACTCACACATCTTGTCGACGCCTGCCGCTGGATTGGCGCCAAAGGCTGGGCACCCGCCACCGGCGGCAACATGTCGGTGCGTCAGGACGAGCGCCTCTGCTGGCTCAGCGAATCCGGCAAAGACAAAGGCAGCCTGACAACGGCGGATTTTCTGCAGGTTGAAATTGCCACCAACCGCGCGCCGTCTGGCCGCAGGCCGTCGGCGGAAACCGGTCTTCACACGCTGATTTATCGCCTGTTCCCGGAAGCCAACGCCGTCCTGCACGTTCATACCGTCAACGCCACGGTGCTGTCGCGTCTGGTCAAAGAAGCCGAGCTCAACATCAGCGGCTTTGAGATGCAAAAATCCCTCACCGGGCAGACCACGCATCTGGATACGGTGGCTATCCCGGTCTTCGATAACGACCAGGATATTGACGCCCTCGCCTCCCGAATCGCCCATTACGCACAGGAACGCCCGCTTAATTATGGTTTTCTTCTGCGCGGTCATGGCTTAACCTGCTGGGGACGCGACGTGGCCGAGGCCCGCCGTCATCTGGAAGGACTAGAATTCTTATTTGAATGCGAAATGCGTTTACGACAACTGGAGAGAGTATGATTCGCGCGATTGTGACGGATATTGAAGGGACCACCAGCGATATCCGTTTTGTCCATGACGTTTTGTTCCCCTACGCGCGTGAGCGGCTGGCGGCCTTCGTGACCGCGCAGCAGTACGCCGAGCCGGTCAAATCCATTCTGGACAACCTGCGTGATGAAATCGGTAACCCGCACGCCAGCGTCAGCGAGCTTATCGACGCCCTGTTTGCCTTTATGGATGAAGACCGCAAATCCACGGCGCTCAAAGCCCTGCAGGGGATCATCTGGCATGACGGCTACGTGAACGGCGACTTTACCGGCCACCTCTACCCGGACGTACTGCCTGCGCTGGAAAAGTGGAAAGCGCAAGGGATTGATCTCTATGTTTATTCCTCTGGCTCCGTCGCCGCGCAGAAACTGTTATTTGGCTACAGCGACGAAGGTGATATTACTCATCTGTTCAGCGGCTATTTTGATACCCACATCGGCGCCAAGCGCGAGGTGCAGTCCTATCAGAACATTGCGGCACAAACGGGCATCGCCCCGTCGCAGATCCTGTTCCTGTCCGATATTCATCAGGAGCTGGACGCGGCTGAACAGGCAGGTTTTCGCACACTGCAGCTGATTCGCGGTGATGATGACGGCGCAAGCCATCACCATCAGGTCCACCAGTTTGACGAGATTAATCCGGAGCAGATCCCTTCATGAGCGCATTGACCATTTATTCCGATAAAGACGCCAGTCAACACCAGTGGCACAGCACCGACGCCGCCGAGATCGCCCAGCAGCTCAATGCCAAAGGCGTGCGGTTTGAACGCTGGGCGGCGGATCGCGATTTAGGACACGATCCCGCGCCCGAAGCCGTGATCGCGGCGTATCAGCATGCGATCGACAAGCTGGTGGCGGAGAAAGGCTATCAGAGCTGGGACGTGATCAGCCTGCGCGCCGACAACCCGCAGAAAGAGGCGCTGCGCGCGAAGTTCCTGAACGAACACACCCACGGCGAAGACGAAGTGCGCTTCTTCGTGGAAGGCGCGGGGCTGTTCTGCCTGCACATTGGCGATGAGGTGTATCAGGTGCTGTGCGAGAAAAACGACCTGATTTCCGTTCCTGCGGGCACGCCGCACTGGTTTGATATGGGCTCAGAGCCGAACTTTACCGCCATTCGTATTTTCGACAATCCGGAAGGCTGGGTGGCGCAGTTTACGGGCGATGCCATCGCGGATGCGTATCCACGGTTGGCATAGGTAAAAGCAAAACGGCAGCTAGAGCTGCCGTTTTTAGTGTTTGCTCCCTCTCCCTGTGGGAGAGGGTCGGGGTGAGGGCATCAGGCCGCTCGAGCTTCAACGCTCCAGTCCTTTCACATACCCCACCAGCTGATCCAGCACAATCCCCCACCCTTCGTGGAAGCCCATCTGCTCATGCTGCTCGCGGATTTCCTTCGTCGGATGACGCGCAATCGCCGTGTAGCGGGTCTTGCCCTCGCCCACATCTTCCAGCAGCAGGATCGCCGTCATAAACGGCTTCTCGGCCGGTTTCCAGCCTTCGGTATAGCCGTCGGTAAAGACCAGCTTTTTACCCGGGTCGATTTCAAGAAAGACGCCCCGGTTATCCATCCGCTGACCGTCCACCTCAAACACGGTGTTGAACCTCCCGCCCACGCGGAGATCGAGGTCGCATTCGGTCACCTTATGGGGAGCAGGAATGAAGAAGTTTTTGATGTGTTCCGGCGTGGTCCAGCACAGCCACAGCAGGTCGCGCGGTGCATCCACCACGCGCTCCAGTTTTAAGTCTGTTTCAGGATCGAGCGTCACGATATTGTCCTCTCAAGGGAACCCCTTAAAGGATAGCCGGACTCAGGCGAATTTCCCGTTTGCCACCTCTTCCGGCGTGACTACGCCCGTATCCAGCACCCAGCCGCTAATCAGCGAGGCAGGTGTGACGTCAAACGCCGGGTTATAGACCTGCGCGTTTTCCGGCGCCCACTGCACCGCGCCAAAGCTTCCCGCCACGCCCGTCACCTCGCTGGCGGCGCGCTGCTCAATGGGGATCGCGTCCCCGTTCGGGCAGTCCGGATCGAGGGTCGTTTGCGGGGCGGCCACGTAGAACGGAATGCCGTGGAATTTCGCCAGCACCGCCAGAGAATAGGTGCCGATCTTGTTCGCCACATCGCCGTTGGCGGCAATGCGGTCTGCGCCCACCCACACGGCGTCCACCAGCCCTTTTGCCATCAGGCTGGCGGCCATGGAATCGGTAATCAGCTGATACGGCACGCCCAGCTCGCCAAGCTCCCACGCGGTCAATCTGCCGCCCTGCAGCAGCGGACGGGTTTCATCCACCCAGACGTTGCTGACGTTACCCTCCTGATGCGCGCGGGCAATCACGCCCAATGCGGTGCCAACGCCCGCCGTTGCCAGCCCGCCGGTGTTGCAGTGGGTCAGCAGACGGCTGCCGGGCTTCACCAGCGCGCTGCCGGCTTTGGCGATCGCGTCGCAAAGACGTTTGTCTTCGTCAATCAGGCGCAGCGCTTCGGCCACCAGCGCCGGTACAAAATCTTCCTGCCACAGGGCGAGCTTCATGCGGTCGAGATTGTTCATCAGGTTCACCGCCGTCGGGCGGGATGCGCGCAGGGTTTCCAGCGCCGCCGCCAGCTCGTCGCGGCTTTTGCCGTTTTCCGCCAGCAGCGCCAGCAGCAGGCTTGCAGAGAGACCAATCAGCGGCGCGCCGCGCACGCGCAGGGCGTGGATATGCCCGACCAGCGCCTCTACCGTCGAGGCATCCAGCCAGCGTTTCTCCTGCGGAAGCGCCTGCTGGTCGAGAATAAAGAGCTGATTATCCGCCACCCGCAGGCTGGTCGTCTGTAATGTCTGCATGTCGTTAATTCCCTGTTGCGTTGTTGTAGCACATTGTGTCAGGATGAAATCCAGATGTATAGACGTCTACATGTCTTAATTAGAAAACTCGTGAGGAGCAGGCCATGTCGCAATACCGTACCTTTACCGCTCAGGACGCCGTGGAGTATGCCAGGCAGTTTGGCGGACTTGACGATCCTTCATCGCTGGTAGAGGCGCAGGAAGTAGGCGACGGCAACCTCAATCTGGTATTCAAAATTTTCGACGGCGCGGGCGTGAGCCGCATCGTCGTTAAGCAGGCGCTGCCCTACGTCCGCTGCGTCGGCGAGTCATGGCCGCTGACGCTGGACCGCGCCCGCCTTGAAGCGCAAACGCTGGTCGAGCACTACCAGCACAGCCCGCAGCACACCGTGAAAATCCACCACTTTGACCCGGAGCTGGCGGTGATGGTGATGGAAGATCTCTCCAGCCATCGCATCTGGCGCGGCGAGCTGATTAAAAACAATTACTACCCGCAGGCGGCCCGTCAGCTGGGCGAATACCTCGCGCACGCGCTGTTCCACACCAGCGATTTCTACCTGCACCCGCACGCGAAAAAAGCGCAGGTGGCGAAATTCATCAACCCGGAGATGTGCGAGATCACCGAAGATCTGTTCTTCAACGATCCGTACCAGATCCACGAACGCAACAGCTACCCGGCCGAGCTGGAAAATGACGTAGCGGACCTGCGCGACGACGCTCAGCTTAAAATTGCCGTAGCTTCCCTGAAGCACCGCTTCTTCTCGCACGCCGAAGCGCTCCTGCACGGCGATATTCACAGCGGCTCGATTTTTGTGGCTGACGGCAGCCTGAAGGCCATCGACGCCGAGTTCGGCTACTTTGGCCCGATTGGCTTTGACGTCGGTACCGCCATCGGCAACCTGCTGCTGAACTTCTGCGGCCTGCCGGGGCATCTGGGCATTCGCGATGCCGCCGCCGCGCGCGAGCAGCGCCTGACCGATATTCAGGAGCTGTGGAACACCTTCGCGGAACGCTTCCAGGCGCTGGCAAACGAGAAAACGCGCGACGCCGCGCTCGGCGCGCCGGGCTATGCCTCCGCGTTCCTGAAAAAGGTCTGGCATGACGCCATCGGCTTCTGCGGCACCGAGCTCATTCGCCGCAGCGTCGGGCTTTCCCACGTCGCGGATATCGACACCATCCAGGACGAGGCGATGCGCCACGAGTGCCTGCGCCACGCGATTACGCTCGGTAAAGCGCTGATCGTCATTGCCGACCGCATCGACAGCGCCGAAGATCTGGTGGCACGGGTGCGGCAGTACAGCTGATTATATTTGGTTTTCTCCCTCTCCCTGTGGGAGAGGGCCGGGATGAGGGCATCAAACCGCACTCATCCCAGATACTCAATCACCGACAGCCCGCCGTTATAATCCGTGCTGTAAATTATCCCCTGCGCATCCACAAACACGTCGCACGACTGGATCACCTGCGGGCGATTCGGCCGCGTGTCCATCATTCTCTCCGGCGCGGCGGGCACCAGCGCACCGGTTTCCACCGGTCGATACGGATTGGAAATGTCATATGCACGCACGCCCGCGTTCTGATACGTCGCAAAAATCAGCGTCGAGCTGACAAAGCTCCCCGGCCGGTTCTCGTGCAGGTTATGCGGGCCGAAATGCGCCCCTTTCGCCACGTAGTCGGTTTCTTCCGGCTGCGGGAAGGTCGAGATGCTGACCGGGTTCGACGGCTCGCGGATATCAAACAGCCAGATCAGCTTTTCGCCGTCCTCCTGGTTATCCAGCACCGCTTCGTCCAGCACCACCAGCAAATCGCGGTCCGGCAGCGGCAGCGCGGTGTGCGTCCCGCCGCCAAACGGCGGACTCCAGTTGCGGTGGCTAATCAGCTTCGGCCGGGTGCGGTCCTTCACGTCCAGCAGCGTCAGGCCGCCGTCGCGCCAGCTGCCGTAGGCGGTATCGCCCGCGATAATCGCGTGATGCAGCGCGTAGCGTTTCCCTTCCGGCCAGTTCGGCTTCTCCCCTTCGGCCTGGTTCATCCCCGGCAGCCACCAGCGCCCCGCCACTTCAGGCTTACGCGGATCGGCCAGATCGATGGTCAGGAAAATGTAGTCGGTAAAGCCATCGATCAGCGCTGACACATACGCCCAGCGGCCGCCGACGTACCAGATGCGGTGGATGCCGATGCCGCTCAGCGACAGAAAGCCGATTTCGCGCGGCCTGTCGGGCGTGGAGATATCAAACACCCGCAGCCCGGCGCTCCAGCCTTTGTCCTGCACGTCGCTGACGGTCTCCCCCACCTGGCGGGTGTAGTAGACTTTCTCGTCGGCAAAGCGGGCATCGGCAAACAGATCCCGGGCGTTAATCACCAGCAGCAGGTCGTCATGCGCCTGCAGGTGCACGTTCCAGGTGCCGGGCGGCGCGGGCACGTAGCCCGCCGCTTTCGGGTTTTTCGGGTCGCGCACGTCGACAATCGAAAATCCCTGCGACACCATATGGCCGATATAGGCGAAACCGCGATGGACCATCAGCTGCACGCCGTCCGGGCGACCGCCCTGATCGCTATGGCCAATCAGCCGCATATTGCGGCTGTATTCTGGAAGGGGTACTTGCGTCACCGTTAGCTCCTTTGGGTTTTCCCCCTCTCCCTGCGGGAGAGGGCCGGGGTGAGGGCATCAGGCCGCACCTGACGCCACCCGGCCTGGTTTTATTTATTCTTCGCTTCCAGCGTCGCAAACCACGGCGCGATAAAATCTTCCGTCTGGCCCCAGCCCGGAATGATTTTCCCCAGCGACGCCACGTTCACCGGGCCCGGCTGGGCGGTCAGCAGCGCCTGAGGAATGGCCGCCGCTTTGAAATCGTAGGTCGCAGGCGTCGCTTCCCCGGCAATCTTGTTCGCCACCAGACGCACGTTCGTCGCGCCAATCAGCTTCGGATCCACCGCCACGCTCACCTTCCACGCGCTGCCCGGCTCACGCATCAGCTGCAGATCCTGGTTAGAGATGTCGATGCTGTAGAGCTTAATCTCGGTGCGGCCGTTCTCTTTCAGCGCCTTATACGCGCCCTGGCTGAAGGCGTCCCAGGTTCCCCAGATGGCGTCGATTTTGCCTTTCGGGTATTTCGCCAGGATCGCCCCCACCTTGTTGGCGGTATCGCCCTGCACGTCAGAGGACACGGCGCCGATAGACTCCAGCTCTTTGATGTCCGGATACTGCTTTTGCAGCTCTTTATAGGCCGCCTGACGACGCTCCATCGGCGGGAAGCCCGCCACCCACAGCTTGACGATATTGGCCTTGCCGTTAAAATCTTTCGCCAGCTGGCCGAAGGAGAGGTTCGTCAGGGAGGCATCGTCCTGCTGGGTGACGGTCACGCCCGGGATCTCACCGTTAACGGCGGTATCAAAGACGGCGACTTTGATCCCGGCATCCACCGCTTTCTTCACCAGCGCGGTGGAGTACGGATCGCGCCCTTGAGAGAGAATAATCCCGTCGTACTTCTGGCTGATGGCCTGGTTCACAAAGTCCTGGAATTTGGCGTCGTCCCCGTTGCTTAAAAAGGTGCTGACCTTAAAGCCGAGCTTCTTCCCTTCCTGAATTGCCCCGGCAATAAACTGCGTGGTGTTGTCATCTGAGCCGAGGTTACGGATCACCGCGATGCGAATGGGGCCGTCATGGTTCGCAATGGCAGCCGGAAGCGGCGCGGGCGTAGCCGCGAAGCCTGGCAGAGCCGTGAGCAACCCAAGTGCCACCAAAGAGAGTGCAATCTTTTTCATTTTTTTATCCCGTTGTGTTGTCAGCATTTTTGTATGTAGGTAATCGCCAGCGCTACCGCGAGCACCAGCCCTTTTATAATGTCCATGGCGTAATACGGTACGGAGAGCATCACCAGCCCGTTCGACAGCACGCCGAGAATGACCGCCCCAACCAGGGTTCCCAGCGCGTTCGGCTTGCCGGATCCGGCCAGCGAGAAGCCAATCCACGCCGCCGCCACCGCATCCATCAGGTATCCGCCGCCCGCATTCACCTGCGACGAGCCGATGCGTGAAGCCAGCAAAATCCCGCCCAGACCCGCCAGCAGCGAGGCAATCACGTAGGCCGCCACCTTGTAGCGCGTGGTGCGAATGCCGGAGAGGCGCGCCGCTTCGGGGTTGCCGCCGATGGCGTACATGCGTCGGCCATGCGTAGTGAGCGACAGGCCAAGCTGCGCCAGCACGGTCACCACCAGCATGACGATCACGATGGTCGGCACCTGCCCCAGCAGGCTGAACGCCGCCGGAATGGTCCCTTCCGCCATGTCGCCGCTCGGCAGCACCATGTTCTCGGTAATCGACCCGCCGTAGCTGTAGGTCATCGCCACGCCCTGGATCACAAACAGGCTGGCAAGCGTCGCCAGCATGTCCGGAATGCGCAGGATGACGATCAGGAAGGCGTTAAACAGACCCACCAGCGTGCAGAGCGCGAGGGTGATCAGAATCGACTCGGTAGTGCCAAAGCCGTGCCAGACGAAAAGTGAAATCACCAGCGCGTTCGCCAGCGAGGCGGTGGATCCCACGGAGAGATCGAACCCGCCGATGGTCAACGAGATCGACACGCCAATGGCAATCACCGTCACGATGGCAATCGAGCGCAGAATGTTGATGATGTTGTTCGGATCGAGGAAGCTGTCCGACGCCAGGCCAAAGACGGCCACCAGCGCGACGACGGTTAACAGCATGCCCCACCTGTAGAGAAAATCGAAAATCTGCTGGCGGCCAGACGCCGCCGCGTTCACTGAAAGGGCCTTGCTCACGACGCCGTTCCTCCGGTTGAATAATAAAGTAGTGTCTCTTCGCGGGCCTCGGCCCCGGCGATTTCCGCCACGATGCGTCCGTCCCACAGGACGCAGATGCGGTCGCATAGCCCGACCAGCTCGGAAAACTCGCCCGAGGCGTAAATCACCCCTTTGCCCTCGCGCGCCAGGCCGTCAATCAGCTGGAACAGATCGGTTTTGGCCTTCACGTCCACGCCTTTGGTCGGCTCGTCGAATATCAGCACGCTGGCGTCATTGCGCAGCCATTTACCGATGGCGACCTTCTGCTGGTTGCCGCCGGAAAGACGGCGCAGCACCTGCCCTGGCCCACGCGCGCGCACGCCGACGCGGGTGATGACCTCTTCCGCCCAGCGCCACGCCTGACGATGGCCAAACAGGCTCCAGCGCGAAAAGCTGTTATCGGCGCACACGGCAAGGTTCATGCTCACCGGCTCGTCGATAAAAATACCCTCTTTCCGCCGCTCCTCCGGCACCAGCGCCAGACCGCGCAGCACGGAGTCGGCCGGGTCGCACGGCTGCCAGGATTGATGATTCAGCTCACCGCGCGCCACGCGGCTCTTGGTGGCGCCAAAAAGCGCCTTGCAGAGTTCGGTTTTCCCCGCCCCCGCCAGCCCGGCAATCCCGAGAATTTCGCCTTTGCGCAGGTGCAGGGAGATATCTTTCAGCAGCGCGTCGTCGTGAAGCCCCTCAACGCGTAACAGCGTTTCGTCGCCGTGCGGCGGCCGCGCGGGCGGATAGATATCGCTCAGCACGTGGCCGAGCATCTTCTCGACGATCGCTTCGCCGCTAAGATCGGCCATCGGGCCGGACTCGATCAGCTTGCCGTCGCGCAGCACCGTCAGGGTGTCGCAGATGGCCTTCAGCTCGTGAATGCGGTGAGAGATAAACACCACGCCGATGCCCTGCTGCTTTAAACGTCTCACTACCGCAAACAGGCGCTCGCTCTCGTGCGCGTCCAGCGGCGCGGTGGGTTCATCAAGAATCAAAAAACGGCAGTGATGGGACAGCGCCCGCGCCAGCAAAATCTGCTGCTTTTCGGCCAGCGAACAGCCGTCGATGGAACGGCGAACGTCCAGCGTCACGTCGAGCTGCGCCAGCGCCTGTCTCGCCTGCTGGCGGATCGCGCGCCAGCTGAAGCGATGCCCCGGCTGCGCCAGCTGGTCGAGCATGATGTTTTCGGCAATGCTTAACCCCGGGATCAGCGCCACGTCCACCTCCTGCTGAACGAGGTGGATCCCCAGCCGTTTGGCATCGAGCGGTTCGCGGATGCTCACCGGCTGGTTGTTGATGCTGATCTCACCCTCATAGTGGTCGTGCGTCCCGCACAGCACCGCCATCAGGGTCGATTTTCCCGCGCCGTTGGCGCCGGTCAGCGCGTGTACGGATCCGCCGGTTAAGGTGAAATTCACGCGCGACAGCGCCTGAAAGCCGGAAAAGGCCAGGCTGATACCGCGCATCTCAAGGCGACTGGAAACCATCCGCGTAAATCCTTCATTACTCTTCTGATTTATCGAATTTTTCACAGCTCTGGTTGACTGACAACGACGGAAAAGGCATAAGTTAAAGCGAAATATTATTAGCCATCCGGATGTCCAGACATAACATCGGGTTAGCGCTTCCGCAAAAAGGACACCATCATGAGCAACACCGATATCCGCGTCGTGCCTGGCCCGGCGAACTACTTCTCTCATCCCGGAAGCCTTGCGCAGCTGGATAACTTCTTTACCCCGGAACAGCTTTCCCGCGCGGTGTGGATTTACGGCGAGCGCGCTATCGAAGGCGCGCGCCCTTTCCTGCCGGCGAGCTTTAACGCGCCGGAGGCGAAGCACCTGCTGTTTAAAGGCCACTGCAGCGAGCGCGACGTCACCCATCTGGTGAATGAATCCGGCAGCGACGCCAGCGTGGTGATTGGCGTCGGCGGCGGCGCGGTGATGGATACCGTCAAGGCCGTGGCGCGCCGCTTAGGGGTGCCGTTTGTGGGCATCCCCACCATTGCCGCCACCTGTGCGGCGTGGACCCCGCTTTCCGTCTGGTACAACGATGCCGGTCAGGCGCTGCATTTTGAGATCTTCGACGACGCCAACTTCCTGGTGCTGGTGGAGCCGCAGATCGTCCTTAACGCCCCGGCGGAGTACCTGCTGGCGGGCATCGGCGATACGCTGGCGAAGTGGTACGAAGCGGTGGTATTGGCACCTGAGCCTGAGAACCTGCCACTGACGGTGCGGCTGGGCATCAACGGTGCGCTGGCGATCCGCGACGTGCTGCTGGCGCGCAGCGAAGAGGCGCTGGCCGACCAGCAGCGCGGCGAACAGACGCAGGCGTTCCGGGACGTGGTCGATGCAATCATCGCCGGCGGCGGGATGGTCGGCGGCCTGGGCGAACGCTATACGCGCGTGGCGGCGGCGCATGCGGTACACAACGGCTTAACCGTGCTGCTACAGACGGAGAAATACCTGCACGGCACCAAGGTGGCCTACGGCATTCTGGTGCAGAGCGCCCTGCTCGGCCAGGACGACGTTCTGGCGCAGCTGGTGACGGCTTACCAGCGTTTTAACCTGCCCACCACGCTTCGCGAGCTGGACGTCGACATCAATAACCGCGACGAGCTGGATCGGGTCATTGCCCACACCCTGCGCCCGGTGGAGTCGATTCACTATTTACCTGTTACGTTAACGCCTGACGTTCTGCGCGCCGCGTTTGAGAAAGTGGAATCCTTCAGCCGTTAATCGCGCCGACAGGCTATACCTAATGATGATTCTTACCACTCTCGTAACGAGGTCATCATGCAGATCGATTTAACAGGTAAAAAGGCGCTGGTTACCGGTGCCAGCCGCGGATTGGGTCGTGCGATTGCCCTGTCGCTGGCGCGCGCCGGTGCGGATGTGATTATTACGTATGAAAAATCTGCCGATAAGGCCCAGGCGGTCGCCGATGAGATTAAGGCGCTGGGGCGCCACAGCGAAGCCGTGCAGGCCGACAGCGCCAGCGCGCAGGCGATTCAGGATGCCGTCACCCATGCGGCGCGTTCTCTTGGCGGGCTGGACATTCTGGTCAACAACGCCGGGATCGCGCGCGGCGGTCCGCTGGAGTCCATGACGCTGGCGGACATTGACGCCCTTATCAACGTCAACATCCGCGGCGTGGTGATCGCCATTCAGGAAGCGCTGGTGCACATGTCCGACGGCGGGCGCATTATCAACATCGGAAGCTGTCTGGCAAACCGCGTGGCGCAGCCGGGCATTGCCGTTTACTCGATGACCAAATCGGCGCTGAATTCCCTTACCCGCGGGCTGGCCCGTGATTTAGGGCCACGCGGCATAACCGTTAACCTGGTGCACCCCGGCCCCACCAACAGCGATATGAACCCGGAAGACGGGGAACAGGCTGACTCTCAGCGTCAGCTTATTGCTTTGGGTCATTACGGTCAGCCGGAAGACGTCGCGGCGGCGGTCACGTTTCTTGCCAGTCCGGCGGCCGGGCAGATCTCCGGTACCGGCCTGGACGTGGACGGCGGTTTGAACGCCTGATCGCAATCTCACTGCAAGCCTCTGTCGTCCGGCAGAGGCGTTTCCGAGCGCCCTCGACGGTTCGCGTTTTGCCGCTTTCTCCGGTTACTTCCCCGCTCTACAGTACCCCATTAGAAATTCGGAATTTATCTAATAGCCTTATTATTTCCTTATACTTTGTGTGGGCGTACAGTGGAGGTACGGATGAAGATTGTGTGGTCAAAGGTAGCAAAGAAGTCGTTGTCCCGAATTGATAGTCGCTATCGACAACGCATTGAAACAAAACTGGCTGAACTGGATGACCGCTCGGCTTCCCGGCCCGATATCATAAAAATATCGGTTTTAGAAAATCATTACCGGTTACGCGTAGGCGATTACCGCATCCTTATTACGCTGCGGGACGATCCCGATAACCATTGTTATGTTTTGGCCGTCAAGCGCAGAACTTCAACGACCTACCTTCACGAGGAGAAAGCCCCCTATGGCTGTTCAGCTAATTAAGGACAATGACGGAAAAGCGCAGTACGCCGTAATTCCCTATGATGAATACTTTCGTATGTGCTTACAGATGGCAGAAATCGACGACGAAACCGATGATGATCTAGAGGATATTGAAGTCGAACACGATTGCTATGATGACGTGGAATTGCCCGGAGAAGTGTGCAGCATCATGACCTGGCAGAACGTCAGCCTGCAGGCCGCGTGGCGTATCCTGCGCGGCATGTCCCAGCAGGAGGTGGCTGAGAAACTCGGCATCACCCAGTCCGCCGTGTCACAGCTGGAAGCGCTGGACTCCCGTCCGCAAAAGCGCACCCGCGAAAAGCTGGCTGCTATCTACGGCTGCAAGCAGGAGCAGATCAGCCTCTATCTACCGAAAGAGGGTTAACAGCACTTCGCCCCGCCCTTGCCGCCGTAGCGGGCATCCTGGCGGTCGCGGAAAAATTCTTCGTAGGTCATGGGCGTCTGGTCCGGATGGTTGACGCGCATATGCTCGACGTAGTTGTCGTAGTCCGGCACGCCAATCATCATTTTGGCGGCCTGGCCCAGGTATTTACCTGCTTTGGAAAGGGTGTCGAACATAATCAGTTTCTCGTTTGTTTCCTGCCCTCTCCCGGAGGGAGAGGGCGGAGAAGAAATGTAGGCCGGGTAAGGCGAAGCCGCCACCCGGCACAAAGGTTAGTGCGCCCCTTTCGCCTGGGTCACAATCTCTTCCAGGTTTTCAGGCATCGGCTCGTACGGCGTCTCTTTCGCCGTTGGCTGATCGTTTTTCAACGCCGCCAGCGCGGTCTTGAGAGAATACAACGCCAGCACCACGACCACCACCATAAAGAAGATAGTCAGCCCGGCATCCAGACGGTTGTTAAACACCAGCTGGGACAGCTGCGACTCGGTGTACTGCGCCGGGATCTTGCCGCTGTCGATCATCGCCTGGAACTTGTTGGCGATCGCCAGGAAGCCCACCTTGTTGTCCGGGCTGAAGGCCTTCTGCCAGCCCGCCGTCAGGGTACAGATCAGCAGCCACGCGGTTGGCACCAGTGCCACCCACGCGTAACGCTGGCGCTTCATCTTGAACAGCACCACCGCGCAGAGCATCAGCGCCATGCCCGCCAGCATCTGGTTGGCGATACCAAACAGCGGCCACAGGGTGTTAATCCCGCCGAGCGGATCGACCACGCCCTGGTGCAGGAAGTAGCCCCACGCCAGCACGCACAGCGCCGTCGCCAGCAGGTTAGCCGGGAGCGAATCGGTACGCTTCAGGTTCGGGGAGATCACCCCCAGCAGGTCCTGCAGCATAAAGCGCGCCGCACGGGTTCCTGCATCCACCGCCGTCAGGATAAACAGCGCCTCGAACAGGATGGCGAAGTGATACCAGAACGACACGTCCATCAGCCCGCCCAGCGCGCCGTGAAGAATATACGCCATGCCGACCGCCAGCGTCGGCGCCCCGCCCGCACGGGAGATAATCGACTGCTCGCCCACTTCACTGGCGATGCTCGTCAACGTATCAGGGGTAATCGCAAAGCCCCAGCCGCTCACCACCTGCGCGGCGGACGCCACCACGTCAACGGTGCCAGCCGGTGCCAGTACCGCCATCGGGCTGTTCATCGCGAAGTACACGCCCGGGTCGATGATACAGGCCGAGACCAGCGCCATGATGGCGACAAAGGATTCCATCAGCATGCCGCCGTAGCCGATCAGGCAGGCCTGATTTTCATTCGCCAGCATCTTCGGCGTGGTTCCGGATGCGATCAGCGCGTGGAAGCCCGACACCGCGCCGCAGGCGATGGTGATAAACAGGAACGGGAACAGGTTACCGGTCCAGACCGGGCCGGTACCGTCGATGAATTTGGTTAACGCAGGCATGGTCAGGGTCGGACGCATAATCAGAATGCCGATCGCCAGCCCGACGATGGTGCCGATTTTCAGGAACGTAGAGAGATAGTCACGCGGAGCCAGCAGCAGCCATACCGGCAGCACCGCCGCCACAAAGCCGTAGCCCACCAGCATCCAGGTCAGCTGGACGCCGGTAAAGTCGAAGAACGGCGCCCAGGTCGGGCTTTCCGCCACCCAGCCGCCGGAGATAATGGCGAACACCAGGAATACCAGGCCAATTACCGACACCTCACCAATGCGGCCCGGGCGCAGGTAGCGAATATAAATCCCCATAAACAGCGCCAGCGGAATGGTGAAGGCAACGGTATAGGTTCCCCACGGGCTGTGGGTCAACGCTTTCACCACGATCATCGCCAGCACCGCGAGGATGATCACCATGATCATAAAGGTCGCCACCAGCGCAATTACCCCGGCGGTTGCCCCCATCTCCTCTTTCACCAGCTCACCCAGCGAACGCCCGTCGCGGCGGGTCGAGACGAACAGCACCATAAAGTCCTGCACCGCGCCCGCCAGCACCACGCCCGCGAGGATCCAGATCATCCCCGGCAGGTAGCCCATCTGCGCCGCCAGCACCGGCCCCACCAGCGGACCCGCTCCGGCAATCGCCGCAAAATGGTGACCGAACAGCACTTTTTTGTCGGTCGGCACGTAGTCCAGCCCGTCGTTATGGCGGACGGCAGGCGTCATACGCGTCGCGTCAACGCCCAGAACGTTCTTCGCGATATAGCGGCCATAAAAACGGTACGCGATCAGATAAATGCAGACGGAAGCGACAACGATCCAGAGCGCATTGATCTGTTCCCCCCGGTTGAGGGCGATATAGCCCAGGGCAAAGGCTCCCACAACGGAGAGCCCTGCCCATATAAGGTATTTCCCTGAGTTGTTCATAGTTGTTGTCCGTTGTTGTGAAACAGTGAGATGTTACATTTTGTTTCTAGAACAACCGGAAAAATTTAACAACTTTGAAACGCAATAATGCGTGGTCAAACCAGAGATTTACACCACAGTGTTAAGCCGATCACTTTGATCTGCCTGGCTTAGCCCAACACCATCGTGCTCAACCGACAGGTACAGCACCGCCGCCCCTGCTCGTCGAATACCACAATCTCCCAGCTCTGGCTCGACCGCCCCAGATGCAGCGGCTGGCAAACGCCGCGCACTTTGCCGTGAGAGACCGCACGATGGTGCGTGGCGTTAAGCTCCGTCCCCACCACGCTCTGACCGTCGCGGGTCATCAGAAAGCCGGCCATCGACCCCAGGGTTTCCGCCAGCGCCGCCGACGCGCCGCCGTGCAGCAGGCCAAACGGCTGATGGGTACGCGCATCCACCGGCATCTCCGCTTCCAGCGTGTCGTCGCCGAGGCGGGTATAGACGATACCGAGATGCGCCACCAGCGTATTCAGGCTGGTCGCGTTCAGCTCCTCGAGCGGTAAATGACGTTTCCAGATCATCTTACGCCCCCAGCGTGGAGCCGCCGTCCACCACGATATCCTGCAGGGTGATATGGCTGGCGGCCTCGGAAGCAAGGAACAGCACCGTGCTGGCTATCTCCTGCGGGCGAGCGATTTTGCCCAGCGGAATGCCGAGCTTGAACTGCTCGCCAAAACCGCGAATACGCTGCTGCTCCGCGTCGTCGCTTTTCCACAGCGTGCGCTGCATATCGGTATCCGTTGAGCCCGGCGACACCAGGTTACAGCGCACGCCGCTGCCCGCCAGCTCCAGCCCGACGGTCAGGGCCAGGCTTTTCAGCGCCGCCTTCGACGCGCCGTAGGCGCTCATGCCGATGCGCGGCGTGTGTGCCGCGTCGGACGCCACGGTGACTATCGCCCCGCCCTGCTGACGGCGGAACTGGCCCATCGTCTGCTGGAACAGGTTGAACGCGCCGCCGACGTTGACCGCAAAGGTCTGCTGCCAGTCCTCCTGCGAGAGCTGGTCCGTCGCCCCCATGCGCAGAATGCCCGCCGCGTTGACCAGCACGTCCAGCCGTTCAAGCGACGCCAGCGCGCGCCCGCACACCTCATGCACCTGCGCGGCATCCGCCACGTCCAGGGTTTCAGTGGCGAACGGATAATCCCCCAGCGGAAACGCCAGATCGAAGCCGGTCACACGTGCGCCCGCCTCCACAAACGCCAGCGCCGTCGCGTAGCCAATCCCCTTACCCGCGCCCGTCACCCAGACGGTTTTACCGGTGAAATCCAGACCCATCACTTCACCTCGCGGGACAGCAGCGCCCACCATGCGTCGATGGTTGGATTTTTTGCCAGCATCACGAAGTCGATATCGCCGTGCACTTTGCGCCAGCGGGCGGCCAGCGCCATCATGCGCACCGAGTCCAGACCGTAGTCGATCAGGTTTTCGTCATCCATCGGCTCGTCGGACTCGTCCAGCAGCGGCAGGATCAGCTCACGCAGCGCGGCTTTGGTCGCCGGAACGGACGGCAGCAGCTCGTCGGTCATTACCACGCGGCCCGAGCGTCCGGCCACGTAGTTGAGCGACATCAGGTGCTCGTCGCGGGTGAAATCCGCCAGCGCGTCGGCAATAAAGAACGGCTTGATGTCGCGCATAAAGGCATCGGTGGCGGTGGTCATGCAGCCGATGTGGGCGTAAACGCCGGTAATCAGCAGCTGGTTGCGGCCGGTTTCTTTCAGCATCTGCTCCAGCGGCGAGCGGTGAAACGCGCTGTAGCGCCACTTCACCAGCACCGTGTCCGCTTCGTCCGGGGTCAGTTCGCGGACAATGCGCTGCTGCTCCGGCGAGCGGGTCAGGCCCGGCCCCCACATGTCGTTCAGCAGGGCGCGGTCTTCGTCGCTCTGCTCTTTCGGCTGAGCGGTGTAGTACACGGGAATATTGTGCGCTTTGCAGTAAGCGCGCAGTCTGGCGATATTCGCCACCACCTGCTGCATCATCGCGCTGTTTTCGCCCCAGAAGTTCAGGAAATACTCCTGCATATCGTGGATCAACAGCGCGGCACGTTCAGGCTCAAACGCCCAGTTCACTTTACTGGTCGGCAGCTCTGCGGCGGTCGGCAGCGCGTAAGCGGTTAATTTTGGAATGGCCATACTCTGTTCCTCAGCCCCGGGCGCGTTCAGCAAGCCACAGGCGCAACTGTTTCTTATCGACTTTGCCGACCGGCGTCAGCGGTAGCGCATCCACGCTCTCCACGCGGTCCGGCAGCTTGAATTCGGCAACGCCCTGCTCGCGCAGGAAGCGGCGCACCTCGACCGCGCGCAGGGGCTGTTTCACCACCAGATACGCGCAGCTTTTTTCGCCCAGCAGGCTGTCCTCCATGCTCACCAGCGCGGCGTGGATCACCGCCTCGTGGCGCAGCAGCAGGTTTTCAATCTCTTCGGCGGCGATCTTCTCGCCGCCGCGGTTGATCTGATCCTTCTCGCGCCCCTGCACGGTGATGTAGCCCTGCTCGTCGATGGCGATGAGATCGCCAGAGCAGTAAAAGCCGTCGGCGTCAAAGGCGCTGGCGTTGTGTTCCGGGCTGTTGAAATAGCCGCGGAAGGTGTAAGGCCCGCGCGTCATCAGACGCCCGACCTCACCGCGCGGCAGCGGGTTGCCGTGTTCGTCCGCCACCCACACTTCGTCGTCCGGGCACATCGGGCGACCCTGAGTGTTGATGATGCGCTCCGGCAAGTCGTCGAGCGCGGTGTAGTTCACCAGCCCTTCCGCCATGCCGAACACCTGCTGAAGCTGGCAGCCGATTTCCGCCGGAATGCGCGCCGCGAGCGTGGCGGAGAGGCGTGCGCCACCCACCTGCAGCAGCCTGAGGGATTTGAGCTGCGCGTTGCCCGCGCCGTCGGCAATCGCCTGCAGCCAGAGGCTTACCGCCGGAGGAACCAGCGAGGTGACGTTAATCTGATGCCGTTCAATCAGCGGGAAGCAGAGCGTGGCGCTCGGATCGTTCGCCAGCACCACGCAGCCGCCGGCGGTGAAGACGCCTAACGATCCCGGCGAGCTCATGGCGTAGTTATGCGCCGCGGGCAGCGCGTTCAGATAACGGGTGTGTGTATTGATTCCGCAGATCTCGTTGCTGCGGCGGATGCTGTAGTCGTAGTCGTTGTGCGTGCGCGGGATGAGCTTCGGCGTGCCGGTGCTGCCGCCGGAAAGCTGGAAAAACGCCACTTCGTCAGCGGGCGTCGGGTTCGGAATGAAGTTATCCGCCGGACGCGCAATCGCCGCTTCCAGGGCGTGTTCGTCCTTATCGCCGCGCAGCAGTACAAGGCGTACCGAGCGATGCGCATCCACAAAGGCGTTGAGGAAATCATCGCCCGCAAACAGCGCGTGGTCGCGATCGCCAATCAGCACGGCGGGTTTGATCTGCTCCGCGTAGGCGTTCAGCTCGCTGCGCTGATGGCTAAAGAGCGCGTTAACCGGCGCGACGCCAATTTGCAGCAGCGCAAAGAAAGTGACGTAGAACTCGGCCACGTTACCGAGCTGCACCAGCGCGGTCTCGCCGCGCTGCAGCCCGCGCGCCTGAAGAGCGGACGCCAGATTGTTCACCGCCTGATTAAACGCGCGGTAGGTGATGTGCCGCTCGCCGTCGACAATCGCCACGGCATCGCTTTCAGCGCGATCCGTCAGGATGTGGGTCAGCGGCAGATCCTGCCAGTAGCCTTTTTCGCGGTAGCGGCGGGCGAATTCCTCAGGCCAGCGGGTAAAGGGAATGGTCATGAGCGATCCTTAGCGCAAGCCAAACACGTTGAGCATGGTGGAGAGCTTCACGCCCGTTTCGCGCCATTCGCCCACCGGCGAAGAGGCAGGCACAATGCCCGCGCCGGCAAACAGGCGAACGCTATTTTCGCGAAGACGCGCGCAGCGGATGGTCACCACCCACTCGCCGTTGCCTTCGCTGTCGCACCAGCCGACGATGCCGCCGAACAGCTCGCGGTCGAACGGCTCCAGC
This sequence comes from Enterobacter sp. DNB-S2, assembly GCF_019443845.1. Lineage (NCBI taxonomy): Bacteria > Pseudomonadati > Pseudomonadota > Gammaproteobacteria > Enterobacterales > Enterobacteriaceae > Enterobacter > Enterobacter sp. DNB-S2. The sequence goes on along the minus strand of NZ_CP050520.1, from coordinate 1,900,007 downwards.
TCGGCGATCAGCTCTTTTGCCGCCTCATGCGGGAAGCCGCTCAGCGCCGGGGTCGGGTGCAGCAGGCAGGCCAGAGTCAGGGCGTTTTCGTTTTCACGCGCGTCACCTTCAACCGGCGTCGCCAGATGCCACAGCGTCGGCGTGGTGATGAGCTGCGGGGAAGACGGCATGCTCAGGTGGTGGCTTCGCGGTGCCAGAATGGCCTTCATCGCCTGGGTTACGAGATCGTGCTCGTGGCGGTCTTTTTCGGAGGCCAGCAGCTTATTGCCCGCTTCGCGATCCAGCACATCGTCCGGCTGACGGCGCGCAGAGCCTGCCAGCGGCAGCGAGCTAAAGTGCGCGCCCTCTTTACGCAGCAGCAGTTCGGGGCTGGCGCCGAGCAGCACGCCGCCGTCTTCCAGCGGCACGTGGAAGTTAAAGCTCGCCGGGTTCTGGGCGATCAGCCGCTCCATCAGCGCACCGCTGTCCATGTGTTTGTCGGTCGCGATATCAATCAGACGCGACAGCACCACCTTGTTCACCTGCGGCGTGGCGGTAAGCGACGCGGCGCGCGCGACCATCTCTTCGAACACGGGCTGCGGCGGGATCTCGGTGCGTTGTTCCACCTTCAGCGCCTGCGAGCCGGAAAAATAGCGTGCGGACTGCTGACGTGCCGGACGGGAAAAGGTCTGCCAGCGCTGCGGAATAAACAGAGAAGATGGCTTGCGGGTATCGAACGGAATAGCCCCTGCCATCACCGGATGAGCGATACCGTTAGCTTTCGCATTCCGGAAGGCCTGGGCTAATTTTTGCTGAAATTGCCCGGCCGGATCGTCACCGCCGACGGCGGGTTCAGAGAAGCGGGCAAAACAGCCTGAGGTAGTAAAACTGCGGTAAGGCGACATAAAGAAAAAGCTGTCTGATTGCAGCGTGGTCGCGGTGTGCTGAACTTCCTCAGCCAGGGACGTGTCCATATCATCCTCCTCAAAATGATAAAAGAAGCAATAATGATTATCATTTATATTTTCGTCGGCTAACCTAATCCCACATCGCTTCGCTGTCAACCGTCGGACAAATAACTTATGCGACAAAAGCTTGCATCCCTTCGCATCAACCATGAAAATGAGAAGCATTATCTTCAACAAAAACAGGATGTCGCGCTGTGAAATTCCCTGCCCTATTCCGTAATACCCTGCTTTTATCTGGACTTTTAGTTTTAGGACTTGCCTCAGCCATTGCCGCCGACTGGCCGCGTCAGGTGACCGACAGCCGAGGCGTTCACACGCTTGAGAGCAAACCGACGCGCATTGTCTCCACCAGCGTGACCTTAACCGGCTCCCTGCTGGCGATTGACGCGCCGGTCGTTGCCAGCGGCGCGACCACGCCGAACAACCGCGTGGCGGATGCGCAGGGCTTTTTGCGTCAGTGGGGTAATATTGCGAAACAGCGCAAGGTTGCGCGGCTGTACATCGGCGAGCCGAGCGCCGAAGCGGTCGCCGCGCAAATGCCGGATCTGATTTTGATCAGCGCTACCGGCGGGGATTCCGCGCTGGCGCTGTACGATCAGCTCTCCGCCATCGCCCCAACGCTTATCATCAACTACGACGACAAGAGCTGGCAGGAACTGCTGACCCAGCTGGGCAGCCTCACCGGGCAGGAAAAACAGGCCGCAGAGCGCATTGCCGCGTTTGATAAACAGCTCGCGCAGGTGAAACAGCAGATGAAATTGCCGCCGCAGCCGGTGAACGCCATCGTCTACACCGCCGCCGCGCACAGCGCCAACCTGTGGACTGCGGAATCGGCGCAAGGCAAGCTGCTGCACCAGCTGGGCTTTACGCTTGCGGAGCTGCCCGCCGGACTGCACACCTCAAAAAGCCAGGGCAAACGCCACGACATCATTCAGCTGGGCGGTGAAAATCTGGCGACGGGGCTGAACGGCGAAGGGCTGTTTGTGTTTGCCGGCGATCGGAAAGACGTGGATGCGATTTACGCCAACCCGCTGCTGGCGCATTTGCCGTCGGTGAAAAACAAACGGGTCTGGGCATTGGGAACGGAGACGTTCCGCCTGGATTACTACAGCGCGGTGTTGGTGTTGCAGCGTTTAGAAGCAATCTTTGGGTAACAGCTGCGCCCGGTGGCGCTTCGCTTACCGGGCCTACGAGTGCAAAATGTAGGCCGGGTAAGGCGCAGCCGCCACCCGGCAAATCACACCGGAGCACTCTCCTGCCTGAACCGCCGCAATTCCACCAGCGCCACTAACAAAATCACGCCAATAATTGCCAGTACAAACCCGCCGCAGCTCGCCGAGGCCACCGGAGTCATCATCGCCCCCAGCCCGCCGAGGATCGTCGCACCAATCGCATCGCCCGTCACGTTCTGCGCCGTCCACAGGCCGTTAATGCGCCCGAGCATCCCTTCCGGCGTCTGGGTCTGGATCAGGGTGTACTGCAAAAGCGAGCTGATGGCGCTCAGCCAGCCGAAAATCACCAGACACAGCACCCCGAGCGCCCACACCGGCATCAGGCTGAAGAAGCCGATGGCGATAAACGACGCCAGCGTGGCAAGCAGCATAATCAGCCCCGGACGCGCGCCCTGCGCCAGGTTGCCGCTGGTCAGCGCCCCGCACGCCGCGCCGAGCGGAATGGCAGCGTAGAGAATGCCAATCTCCGAGGCGCTCATCTGCCACTCTCCCGCCAGCGCCGGGTAGAGCACGCGCACGGCGCTCGCCATGGTCAGCAGGCCGCCGAGCAGCGCAATCCCGCCAATCAGCGGGTTGCTGAACAGGAAACGAATCGCGGCCATCAGCGATTTCAGCGGATGCTCGCGCGGCTGCGGCGGAGGCGGCAGCAGCGGCAGGCGCAGCAGCGTCAGCGTGGTGATAAAGGTTCCCGCCGCCGCAAGCCCGTAGTTCCAGGCCACGTTGCCGGTCGCCAGCAGCAGGCCGCCCACCATCGGCGAAATCACCGAGCCCAGACGCACGGTGAGCATGGTGATCGCCCCCGCCTGCATCAGGTTCTCGCGCCCGACCAGCGCGGGCGTCGCCGCCAGCAGCGCCGTCACGCCCAGCGAGGCGAAGAAACCGTCCCACAGCCCCAGGGCATAAATCGCGATCAGCGACGGCTCCGGCAGCATCGCGTTCAGACACAGCCCAATAAAGCCCACGCCGCAGGTGCCGCGCGCCAGCAGGATCAGCTTTTTACGCTCGTAGCGGTCCGCCAGCACGCCGCCGACCATCAGGCCGATGAACATCGCCCCGCCGGTTAAGGTGACGGATAACCCCACCAGCCAGCTGGAGTGCGTCATGGTCTGGATCTGGACCGGCACGGCCACGCCGAGCAGCCCGAGGGACAAAATGGAGATAAAGCGAGCGATAAAAACGGCGCGATACGCCGGGTGCGTTTTCAGCAGGCTGAGGTTGAGCAGCCAGGATTTTTGATTCATGACAAAGCCTTGAGTCTATTTCTACCCATTCCATGGGCGCACATGCTAACATAGCCAAATAAGATAGATAACGATAATCACTATCATTATCAAATCATGGATGTTGCTATGTCGTTTTCCTCTTCCGCGGTGCGCGCCGTTGCCGTGCCCGTTTTATTGCTGCTGTTGATCCTTGCGACTGCACTCAGCCTGCTGGTCGGCGCGAAGCCGCTGCCCGCGTCCGTTATCGTTGATGCGCTCTCCGGCACCTGCCAGAGCGCCGACTGCGTCATCGTGCTCGACGCCCGACTGCCCCGCACGCTTGCCGGACTGCTGTCCGGTGGCGCGCTCGGCCTTGCCAGTGCCCTGATGCAAACCCTTACCCGTAACCCGCTGGCGGATCCCGGTATTCTCGGCGTTAACTCCGGCGCCAGCTTTGCCATCGTGCTCGGCGCGGCGCTGTTCGGGTTGACCTCGCCCTCCGAACAGCTGGTGATGGCCTTCTGCGGCGCGTTGGCCGCCTCGCTGGTGGTCGCCTTTACCGGCAGCCAGGGCGGCGGGCAGCTGAGCCCGGTACGCCTGACGCTTGCGGGCGTGGCGCTCGCGGCGGTGCTGGAGGGCTTGTCCAACGGCATCGCCCTGCTCAACCCGGACGTCTACGACCAGCTGCGCTTCTGGCAGGCCGGCTCGCTGGATATCCGCACCCTCGAAACCCTAAAAGTGGTGGCGATCCCGGTCATTATCGCCGCCGCCGTGGCGCTGTTTTTAAGCCGGTCGCTCAACAGCCTGAGCCTCGGCAGCGACACCGCGACCGCCCTCGGCAACCGCGTGGCGCGCACGCAGCTGACTGGACTTCTGGCCATCACGATTCTGTGCGGCAGCGCGACCGCCGTGGTCGGTCCGATCGCCTTTATCGGCCTGATGATGCCGCACATGGCGCGCTGGCTGGTGGGGGCGGATCACCGCTGGTCGCTGCCGGTGACCCTGCTGGCGACCCCTGCCCTGCTGCTGTTTGCCGACGTGCTGGGCCGCCTGCTGGTGCCCGGCGAGCTGCGCGTCTCGGTGGTCAGCGCCTTTATCGGCGCGCCGGTGCTGATTTTCCTGGTACGCCGTAAACGCGGAGGTGGCGCATGATGGCCCCGTCCCGTCGTTTACTCACCAGCGTATGCCTGCTGACTATCGTCATTCTGCTGCTGGCTGTCTGGAGCCTGCGCAGCGGCGCGGTGACGCTCGACTTTACTCAGGTATTCAACGCCCTGCTCGGCAGCGCGCCGCGCAACATCACCATGGTGGTGACGGAGTGGCGACTGCCGCGCGTGGCGATGGCGATTCTGGTCGGCGCGGCGCTCGGCGTGAGCGGTGCGATATTCCAGTCGCTGATGCGCAACCCGCTCGGCAGCCCGGACGTGATGGGCCTTAACACCGGGGCCTGGAGCGGCGTGCTGGTGGCGATGGTGCTATTTGGTCAGCACCTGACGGCCATTACCTTTACGGCGATGGCGGGCGGCATTCTGACGTCATTACTGATCTGGGCGCTGGCCTGGCGCAACGGTATCGACACCTTTCGCCTGATCATCATCGGGATCGGCATCCGCGCCATGCTGATGGCCTTTAACACCTGGCTTTTACTGCAGGCCTCGCTGGAAACCGCGCTCTCCGCCGGGCTGTGGTACGCCGGATCGCTCAACGGCCTGACGTGGGGCAAAACCTGGCCCGCCGCGCCGCTGATTTTGCTGATTTTTATCGGCGCGCTGCTGCTGGTGCGGCGCATGCGTCTGCTGGAGATGGGTGACGACACCGCCTGCGCGCTGGGCGTGGGCGTCGAGCGCTCGCGCCTGATGCTGATGCTGGTCGCCGTACTGCTGACCGCCGCCTCCACCGCGATTGCCGGGCCAATCTCGTTTATCGCCCTCGTGGCACCGCACATCGCCCGGCGACTTAGCGGCACGGCGCGCTGGGGATTAACCCAGGCGGCGCTGTGCGGCGCGCTGCTGCTATTGGCCGCCGATCTCTGCGCCCAGCGGCTGTTTATGCCTTATCAACTGCCGGTGGGCGTGGTGACCGTCAGCCTCGGCGGGATTTACCTCATCGTCTTGCTCGTTCAGGAGTCACGCAGGAAATGACTGATTCAACCACCCGCTTGCGCGGCGAAAACTTAACCCTCGGCTACGGCAAAAAAATCATTGCCCGTGACTTATCCGTCGCCATTCCGGACGGCCATTTCACCGCGATTATCGGCCCGAACGGCTGCGGCAAATCGACCCTGCTGCGCACCCTGAGCCGCCTGATGACGCCGGCTGAAGGCAGCGTGTTCCTCGACGGGGAGCAGATCCAGCGCTTCGTCAGCAAAGAGGTGGCACGGCGCATCGGGCTGCTGGCGCAAAACGCCACCACGCCGGGAGACATCACGGTGCAGGAGCTGGTCTCGCGCGGGCGCTACCCGCATCAGCCGCTGTTTACCCGCTGGCGTAAAGAGGATGACGAGGCGGTGAACCGCGCGATGCTGGCGACGGGCATCACCGATCTCGCCCAGCAGAGCGTGGACACCCTCTCCGGCGGACAGCGTCAGCGGGCGTGGATCGCGATGGTGCTGGCACAGGAAACGTCGATCATGCTGCTGGACGAGCCGACAACCTGGCTCGACATCAGCCATCAGATTGACCTGCTGGAGCTGCTGAGCGAGCTGAACCGCACGCAGGGATACACCCTGGCGGCGGTGCTGCACGACTTAAACCAGGCATGCCGCTACGCCACGCATCTGATTGCGCTGCGAGACGGTGAGATCATGGCGCAGGGCGCGCCGAAAGAGATTGTGACGCCGGAGCTGATCGAGCGGATCTACGGCATGCGCTGCATGATTATTGACGATCCGGTGGCGGGTACGCCGCTGGTGGTGCCGCTGGGCAAGCGTGCGGTCTGATGCCCTCACCCCGGCCCTCTCCCACAGGGAGAGGGAGCACCCCCTCCCTGTGGGAGAGGCGCTTTTGACGTTACCCCAATATCTTCCTCAACACCGGCCCTATCTTCTCAAACGCCTGCGGTGAAATGATATCCACGTGGGCGCAGTCCTGGCTGTACACCTCAAGCTCCGCCACCCACGGCGCCCAGGCAACCTGCGGATCCATCGTTCGCGTGCGCTCGGCGACAAACAGCGTCGCTTTGCCGTCAAAGCGCGCGCTGCGCGCCGTGGTGAGCAGCCGCACCGCGTCGGCGTAGTTGCCCTCGATAGCGTTAAACAGCTCGCTGGAGCCCTGACCCTGCTGGGCGGCGATAAACGCCTGACGCTCGCGCTCGATTTCCGCCAGCACCTCGGGGTCGAGGCCGTTGGCCTCTTTCTCCGACCAGTTCTGGGTTTCCGGCGGCCAGGTGTCCAGCAGGCCGAGGAAGGCCACCGCTTCATCCTGCTCGCGCAGACGGGCGGCAATACCCTGCGCCAGCGTGCCGCCGAGGGAATAGCCGAACAGATAATACGGCCCCTGCGGCTGCTGCTTACGCAGCGTAGCCAGGTGATGCTCAATCACCCCATCCAGATCCGCACGCTGCTGCATTGGACCGTCCGGACGCGGCGACTGAATGCCGACGATGGACCAGCGCGGGCTGAGGTAGCGTGCCAGGACGCTAAACTGCCAGGCAAAGCCGGACGCCGGATGGAAGCAGAACAGCGTCGGGCCGTCGCTTTCGCGCAGCGGAAGAAGTGTTTCATACCCCAGTCGCTGCGCCTGCTCGTCGCTCATCTGCGAGTCCAGCAGCGCGCTGAGCTTGCTCACCGTGGAGGCGACCATAATCTGCCCCGGCGTAACCTTGCGCTCGAACTCGCGGCTAAACTGTGCCGCCAGGCGCATCGCCAGCAGCGAGTGTCCGCCGAGGGCAAAGAAGTCGGCGTCGATGTCGTTGACCTCGCAGCCCAGCAGGGCGGAAAACGCCTGCGCGACGGCGACTTCGGTTTCCGTCTCCGGCGCACGGCCGGAGGTTTTACTCGTCAGCTCCGGCAGCGGCAGCGCCTTGCGGTCAAGCTTGCCGTTCGCGCTGAGCGGCAGCGCGCTGATTTGCAGCAGCACCACCGGCACCATATGCGGCGGCAGCTGTGCTTTTAGTGCTTCAAGCAGCGCGTCGCGATCCAGCGGTAAGCCGGATTCGGAAACCACATACCCCACCAGCTGGCGGGCATCGCCGCCGGTGGCTGCCGCCTGGTTGAACACGCAGGCGTGCGCCACGGCCTGGGCCACGTCCGGCAGCGACAGCATCGCCCGGTCGATTTCGCCCAGCTCGATGCGCTGTCCGCGGATTTTTAACTGGTCATCGCTGCGGCCGAGATATTCCACCGCGCCGTTGTCCAGCCAGCGGGCAACGTCGCCGGTGCGGTACATCCGCTCGCCCGGGGCGAACGGGTCGGCAATAAAGCGGCTGGCGGTGAGGTCCGGACGGCCCAGATACCCCTGCGCCAGCTGAATCCCGGTGAGATAAAGGTCCCCCGCCACGCCGAACGGCACCGGGCGCATCATCGCATCCAGAATGCGCAGCCCCGTGTTCCACACCGGGAAGCCGATCGGCACGCTGTTGCCTTCCACCGCCGCCAGCTCGGGGCCAAACGCCGGATACCAGCTGACGTCCACCGCCGCTTCGGTTGGGCCATACAGGTTGTGCAGCGGCGCACGGGTGAGCTGCTCCCACTCGCGGCACAGCCCGGTCGGCAGCGCTTCGCCGCTGCAGAACACCTGCTTAAGCGTCCTGCAGCAGTCGACGTTTTCCGGCGTCAGCGAGGCGACAAACGCCGCCAGCATCGACGGCACGAAGTGGGTAGTAGTCACGCCGTACTGCGCGAAGAAGCTCTGCATCGCCTGCGGATCGCGGTGCGCGTCCGGCTCGGCCATCACCAGCTTCGCCCCGGCGATAAACGGCCACCAGAACTCCCACACCGACACGTCAAAGCTGCACGGCGTTTTCTGCGCCACCACGTCCGTCGCGTCCAGCGGGTAGTGGTCCTGCATCCACTTCAGGCGGTTAACGATGGCGGTATGGCCAACCATCACCCCTTTCGGACGCCCCGTCGAACCGGAAGTAAAGATGATGTACGCCGTCTGCTCCGGCTTCGCCAGGCGCAGCGGTTTTGCATCCGCAGCCGGTAAAAGGGTGTTGTAACTAAAGGCAGTAATCGGCAGATCGCTAAAGCGCGGAAGCTGCTCGTCGGTGGTAATGAGCAGGGATGGCTTCGCGTCCTCGAGCATCATCCGCAGGCGGTCGTCCGGGTAGCCGGTGTCGAGCGGCAGCCACGCGGCGCCGGCCTCGACGATGCCGTGCAGCGCCAGCGTCAGGAACACCGAGCGCGGCAGGGCCACCGCCACGCTGTCGCCCGGCTTCACGCCGCGCGCGCGCAGCAGGTTTGCCAGCGCCACCACCTGCTCGCGCATCTGGCGGTAGCTGAGCTCAATACGCGCGTCCGCCAGCGCGGGGGCGTCCGGCGTTTTGCTCGCCTGCTCCGCCACCAGATCCGCCAGCGTGGTGGCCGGCAGCGCCAGCCCGGTATCGTTGATGCGCGCAAGCCTCTGGTATTCCTGCTCTGAAACGGTTTCCACTTCGCCGCAGCGCAGGTCCGGGTTGGCCGCAAACTGCATCAGCATCGCGTTCAGGCGCGCGACGTGACGGGAAAGCGTCGCCTCATCGTAACGCTGCTTACTGGCGAGGATCTCAATGCTCAATCCGCCCCGTTCGTCCGGGAACAGCGCCAGCTCCAGATCGTTCACCGGGCCGGTTGCGAGCGTGTGGGTGATGGCCTCCACGCCGTCGATATCCAGCTGATAATCAAACATCTTCACGTTCAGCACCGGACCAAACAGGGCTTCGTCTCCTGCGGCACGCCCGCTGTCGCGCACGATCTGCTCGGCGTCGTAGCGCTGGTGGCGGCGCATTTTTTTCAGCTGGTTGGCCAGGCGCAGCGCCAGTTCCGGCAGGCTCTCCTGCGGGTTGATATTCACCGCCAGCGGCAGGACGTTGAGCACCGGCCCGGTCGCGGTCAGCGCGGCGGAGCCCATGCGGCGCATAAAGATAAACCCGGCGGCGTAGTCCAGCCTTCCGGTCAGGCGGCCCAGCCACAGCGCCACCAGCGCAAGGGCCAAATCGGTACGCTGCGCCTGCCCTGCCGCCTGCGCAAGCTGGCTAAAGGCGCGACCGTCGGCGGTGATTTTCAGGCGCAGGATATCGGTAGTGGCGGCGCGTCCCGGCAGCGGCGCGGAAGAGAGCGAGACCGGAGAAGGAAGCTGCCTGCGCTGCTCCGCCCAGAAGGCGCCGTCGCGCTGATACGCCTCGCTGTCGCGATAGCGCTGATACTCTTCCACCACTTCGGCAAATGGCGTAAACGGGGAGTCAGGGGTCGGTTCATCCTTTTTCCACGCGGCGTAAATCGCGGCGATCTGGCGGGTAATGGCCGGGAAGCTGAAGCCATCCACCACCAGATGGTGATAGCGCTGATACCAGTACCAGTGGCTTTCTCCCACCTGAATCAGCTGGTGAAACGCCAGCGGCTGACCGCTATCGACGCGCAGGTTCTGGTGGAGATCGGCCTCCATCAGCGCCACGGCGGCGGCGTGGTCGTCAACGCGAACGATGGACGGCTCCGGCAGAATGAGGGTGTTATCCACCCCCTGCCACACCTCGCCGTTCTCCTCGGCAAAACGCATCCGCAGGGTATCGGCCTGCATCATGCCTTCAGCAATCGCTTTTGCCAGCAGCGGCGCGTCGATATCGCCTTTCAGCTCGGTGTAATGCGCGACGCTCCAGGCGTTTGGCAGCGTGGACAGCTGCTCCGCCATCCAGATACCCGGCTGGGCGGCGACGAGGGGAAGACGGTTCATGGGTTCTCCCCCGCAAAATGAGACGGTTCAAGCGTGCGCCAGTGCCCGGCCAGCCACTGCTGGCACGCCTCCTGAGACTGCGCTTCGCACACCACGCGCCACCCCGCAGGCAGTTCGCACTGCTGCGGCCACAGGCTGTACTGCCCACGGTCGTTTTGCAAAATGGCGAACTGTCCCTGCGGATTATCGAAAGGATTGCTGAATTCCATACAGACTCCGTTATTGAATGATCGGCTGCCAGAGGGTCATCAGCCCCTGCGTCAGCCCACCGCGCCAGCAAAGCGCGTCGTGTCCACCGTCAACCTGACGCCAGGTAACCTGCTGCTGCGCGTGTAGTTCGGCGTAAATCGCCTGATTGGCATTGAAAATCAGCGGCTCGTTGCGCCCGGCTTCGAGGACGATACGCAGCCCGCTCGCGGTCAGCTCACCGGCTCTGAGCTGTTCGATGAGGCGCCCTTCCTGCTGCCCGCTGCGGTGCGGCCACCAGTACGAGCCGGACTGGCTCAGCACGCAGCCAAACCGCTGCGGCCAGCTGAGGCCAGCATAAAGCGAAGAGAGTCCGCCAAAGCTCTGGCCCGCCACCACGGTACGGTCGGCGAGGTCGCTGAAGGGGGCGAGATGTTTTACAAGAGGGAGAAGTTCTTCCTGTACCGCCAGCCAGAAATCGGGGTTACAGGGCAATTCGCGGTTGCGGTGTTCCATATCGATCGCATCGATTAATACGTAGACCGCAGGGGGCAGTTGGCGCCCGGTGGTGAGCGACGTCAGCGCAGGCCAGACGGGCATGCTTTCGGCCCAGAACTGCCCGTCGAGCAGCACCGCCAGCGGGCGCTCGGTGCCGTCGTCCCCGGTGGTAAAAATCCACACGCGGCGACGGTTGTTGAGACGCTCGCTGTTCCACTCAATGCAGACCGGCTGGTGATACTGCGTATCGGGACGATCCCAGCCGGGCTGAACGGGCGCGTCCGGCATCTCCAGCGCCGAAACGGCATGACCGCGCCCGCCGCGCCAGCTCTGCCGATTCAGCGGGTCGGAAACCGCGTGCGGCAGCAGCCTGCGCCAGCCTTCGCGCAGCGCCAGGCGGTCCGGCAGCTCGCCTTCAAACACGGTATCGGCAAAATCGTTTTCATTTACAGAAGGGATAAAACAGTAGCTCCCGCGCCACTCGGGGCTGAATTCGCCCTGCCACTGCCAGACGTCGGTATCCGGGATGCGCTCGAGGGACTGCGGGCGGGCATTTTGATGGTGATCGGTCACGCCGGTAACGTAGAGCCAGACGCGTTTGACCAATGAGGTTTTCTGCGTTCCTGCCGGATCCCGCCACCAGAAGGTGACGCGACACTTCTCCTTCTGACGTTCCCATTCAGGTCCGTTTTTCGACTGCCACCACGCTTCACTTCCGGTTGTTAACGTCGTCACCCTTATAACCCCATGTTTCACAGTCTTTTTTGTTTCAGAGCAAATTTTATTGATAATATTATTGATAACTATTTGCATTTGCAATAGCGTAATGCCCGCGCTGTGGGAAGCGCGCTCATTAAATAACCATAAAAGCGGGACGTACAATGAATAAGAAGATTCACTCTCTGGCCTTGCTGGTCAATTTAGGGATTTATGGTGTCGCGCTGCCCGCCATGGCAGACGACAACACCGCCTCTGCGCAGCACGAAGATACGATGGTGATCACCGCCGCCGAGCAGAATTTACAGGCGCCGGGCGTGTCGACCATCACCGCCGACGAGATCCGCAAAAACCCGCCCGCGCGCGACGTGGCGGAAATCATCCGCACCATGCCGGGCGTTAACCTCACCGGGAACTCCACCAGCGGCCAGCGCGGCAACAACCGTCAGATTGACATTCGCGGCATGGGCCCGGAAAACACCCTGATCCTGATCGACGGCAAGCCGGTCACCAGCCGCAACTCTATTCGTCTGGGCTGGCGCGGCGAGCGCGACACCCGCGGCGATACCGGCTGGGTGCCGCCGGAGATGATCGAGCGCATCGAAGTGATCCGCGGTCCGGCAGCCGCGCGCTACGGCAACGGCGCGGCAGGCGGCGTGGTAAACATCATCACCAAAAAATTCGACGACCAGTGGCACGGCTCCTGGAACACCTACCTGAACGCGCCAGAACATAAGGACGAAGGTTCCACCAGGCGCACCAACTTCAGCCTGAGCGGCCCCCTGGGCGGCGACTTCAGCTTCCGCATGTTCGGTAACCTCGATAAAACCCAGGCCTACGCGTGGGACATCAACCAGGGGCATCAGTCCGATCGTACCGGTGCCTACGCCAACACCCTGCCGGCTGGCCGCGAGGGCGTGGAAAACAAAGACATCAACGGCGTGGTGCGCTGGGACTTCGCGCCCATGCAGTCCCTGGAGTTCGAAGCGGGCTACAGCCGCCAGAACAACCTCTACGCGGGCGACACGCAGAACACCAACAACGACAGCGCGCTGGTGAAGAAGAACTACGGCAAAGAGACTAACCGTATCTACCGCCAGAACTTCGCGGTGACCTGGAACGGCGGCTGGGATAACGGCATCACCACCAGCAGCTGGGCACAGTACGAACACACCCGCAACTCCCGCCTGGGCGAAGGTCTGGCGGGCGGGACGGAAGGGTTATTCAACAGCAATAAATTCACCGACACCGACCTGGCCGACGTGATGCTGCACAGCGAGATCAACCTGCCGATTGATTTCCTCGTCAACCAGAACCTGACGCTGGGCACCGAGTGGAACCAGCAGCGCATGAAGGACTCCACCTCCTTTACGCAAACCCTGCAGGGCGGCACCATTCCGGGCATGAGCAACGACCGCAGCCCGTACACCTCGGCGGAGATTTTCTCCCTGTTCGCCGAAAACAACATGGAGCTGACCGACAGCACCATGCTGACCCCTGCCCTGCGCTTCGATCACCACACCATCGTCGGCAACAACTGGAGCCCGTCCCTGAACCTTTCGCAAGGTCTGGGCGATGACTTCACGCTGAAGATGGGGATCGCGCGCGCCTATAAAGCGCCGAGCCTTTACCAGACCAACCCGAACTACCTGCTCTACAGCAAAGGCCAGGGCTGCTACGCCAGCTCGGACGGCGTGGGCTGCTACATGATGGGCAACGACGACCTGAAAGCGGAAACCAGCATCAACAAAGAGATTGGCCTGGAGTGGAAACGCGACGGCTGGCTGGCTGGCGTGACCTGGTTCCGCAACGACTATCGCGACAAGATTGAAGCGGGCTACGCGCCGATCGGTCACACCTCTTCCGGTAAAGTGCAGACGGATATCTACCAGTGGGAAAACGTTCCGAAAGCGGTCGTCGAAGGGCTGGAAGGCTCCCTCAACGTGCCGGTCAGCGACACGATCAACTGGACCAACAACATCACCTGGATGCTGCAGAGCAAGAACAAGGAGACCGGTGACCGTCTGTCGATCATTCCGGAGTACACGCTGAACTCGACCCTGAGCTGGCAGGTTCATCAGGACGTGTCGCTCCAGTCGACCTTTACCTGGTACGGCAAGCAGCAGCCGAAGAAGTACAACTACAAAGGTCAGCCGGTGACCGGGTCTGAGAAAGACGAAATCAGTCCGTACAGCATCGTTGGCCTGAGCGCGACCTGGGACATGACCAAAAACGTCAGCCTGACCGGCGGCGTGGATAACGTCTTCGACAAACGCCAGTGGCGCGCGGGTAATGCCCAGACCACGGGCAACGCCACCACCGGTGCGTATATGTACGGTGCGGGAGCGTATACGTATAATGAGCCGGGTCGCACCTGGTACATGAGCGTGAATACGCGTTTCTGATTCAGGCAGTAACTCCCCCCTCTCCCCGTGGGAGAGGGCCGGGGTGAGGGCATCAGGCCGCACAATTCTGAAGGGAAAAACATGCACACAACCCACACCACGTTCATTCTTGCCGGCCACACCGTCCACCACGTCACCTTCGCCCCCACCACCTTCACCGACACCGACCTTCTCTGGCTCCCCCACTACGCTGAACTTTCAAACGCCGGACGCAAACGCAAAGCCGAGCATCTGGCAGGCCGCATCGCCGCCGCGCATGCGCTCGGTGCGATAAATGAACGCGCGATCCCCGGCATCGGCCCCAGCGGCGAACCGCTCTGGCCGGAAGGAGTTTCGGGGAGCATTACCCACAGCGGCGCGCAGGCGATGGCGGTTGTCGTCCGTCATCAAGATGCGCTCGTAGGTATTGATTGCGAAGCCATTCTTCCAGACCACGAAGCCCGCGAAATCCAGGACGGCATCGTTGATGCGCAGGAAGCGATGTACCTGACGCACTCGGGCTACCCTTTTGCGCTGGCGCTGACGCTGGCTTTTAGCGCCAAGGAGAGTCTGTTTAAGGCGCTCTTTCCGCAGGTGAAGACTTACATGGGTTTTGACTGCGCTCGTATTATGACGCTCGATGAAAGAACACTTACGCTGGCCCTGACCCGCCCACAGGCTGAGTTTAAAGAAAATACGCTATTTACAGTTCACTGGTTACTTGATGGTAATCAAGTCATCACTTTGCTGTAACGCGCGTCAGGCATCGAAAATCTTTATTCAGCCACTCTTTCACTTCTTTTATTTCTCGCAATGCGAGAAACACTTTTTAGGAATATATCAATCTTCTTTTCCATTTCTGCAGGAGTAGGATAAAACCCCAATAACCATAAAATTTAAATGGATTTATAATGCCGGTAAATGAACGCATTATTCCCACCTCAGGAACCCCGATTAACCCAGGCGGTATCCGACAACTCACCATCGGTGAGATAGCCCTCGCTAAGACGCTTTACGGTTACAGTATCCATTATCATCTGGTGTGGGTGCACAGGGAAGGTTATCTTCCTTTTAATCTCCAGCCTGTCGATATAGCGATGAGTCCCAATGGTGAAATGTGGTACAGAGAGGAAACGTATTCACCAGATTTTTCGTTAGAGAAAAGCCTCCGGAAAAAGCATCGATTCATGCATGAAATGATGCACGTCTGGCAGACACAAAAAGGAATGTTTGTCAGAACCAGGGGATTATTTTCTGGGATTGCTGATTATTCATACAGCTTAGATAAAGCAGATCTATTGCATTATGGTTTAGAGCAACAGGCATCAATAGTAAGTGACTATTGGTTATTGAAATTCCATGGATTAACAAACAATGAGCATTTGTTTGAATATCGTGATTTTAACCGGAATGAGACTATTTATTACTTTCTTCTGAAATACCAAGAGATTTTGAGAGGTTTTCCTGGATGAAAAAAATAATTACCTTGCTTAGTTTATGCATTTTACTGACGGGCTGTCCAGGAGGCAAATGTGCGCCACATCCCAGAGCCACGTACATCAATGGAGATTATCTTTGTTTTAGCGTAAATAAAAAAGACAAACTTAATTACTATACAATTTACTCTAGTGAAGGTAGCGATATAACTATCGTGACGGGCTCCGGAAGAGAACATTTGAATCTTAACTACCCTGATAATTGCATAGATATCAATTGGAAATATGGATATACCTACGTAATTAACTATGGACTGAATGGTGAAGACTATGAACATGAGTTTTTCATCGATAACGACGGGCAACTAACTAATCTGGGAGGATTATAATGTCACTACCCGCTTACCTATTTCTCTACGATGAGCACGGAATGCTCGTACAGGGCGACTGTATGATGCCAGGTCGAGAAGGTGCTATAGAAATCATGAACAGCAGTTACGGCATAAAACAAGCCGTCGATAGCCATACCGGAAATATGACCGGAACAAGACAGCATGGTCCGGTTACTCTGCATAAGCAATTAGATAAAGTGAGTCCTTATCTTGCTGTTGTCGCTTGCGAAGGAAGACGCCTGCAAAAAGCCATTATCAAATATTATGAAATTGTTGAAGCGGGAGCGGAAACAGAGATCTATACCATCACACTTGATAGCGTGGTAATCTCATCTCTGGATTTCACGCATGTATACTATCCGGGCAGCTCTGCGCCTAACATGCATGAAGTGGTAGGCTTACGATTCCGTGGTATTCAATGGAATTATCTCAAGGGCAATATTATTTATGGTGATTTATGGATGAAACCTGCGCAGAAAGAAAAAACTAGAGCATAACTATCCTGATTGATCTAATAAAATATTAATGTATGTGGTTGCTCAAAGCGCGATCCTGGCATTCCCAGGATCGCCTCGTGATGTTTACCGCTCCCCTTTTCCACTTTCGTTCACTGGCAAATCCACCGTATCAATTAACGCTCCCGGAAATGTCTCCAGCCACTTCATCATTTTCAGCTTATTTGTATACGTTGCGCTGACGCCTTCCAGACAGCCCCACAGCTCACGGGAATTTTGCGGCGTAATCACGCATCACGCGGATCTTCACGGCTATTCCTGCTTTAAACCCTGCGCGGGTTAACCACGCGCCGGTTAACGGCAGATAGTTTCGCTCCATTCGGGTATAAAGTTCAACACAGGCAGAACCCGCCTCTCCTCTTTCATGAAGATACGCAGAGTGAACCGGCTCGTCATGCAACGCCCGGATGCGTTTTTTGCGTAGCTTCTCGCGATTTTCTTGCTGAATCTCTAGATCTGCATTTTCTGTTTGGGCAATAGCCCGCTCTGGCATAGAATTCTTCGCAGCCATAATCAACTCCCTTTTAGTTGTTTGTGGTTAGCGGTATGGAGGTGGTCGCACACCTTTGTACCGCGATTCCTTTTTGTTGCCTTTTTACATATCTTTCCAGATCTCAGTGCTGGGTTAATTTCGGCCATTATACTTCCATGTATAAATACACAGGGAATTAAAATAAGGGGAATTTGATAAATGCGAGGTAACTCGAGGAATAATAATCTTGAGGTGAAAATTTTTTTAAATATTATGTAAATAAATTAGTCAATACAATACCATTCATGAATGATATAGTTAGATGCGTTAAGAGGGCAAAAATCGCCCTCTTGCGTTAGACTAACGATACTTTTGAGAGAAATTAGACTTAACAACACGACTTATGTAGCTATTGAGTCCATGACCAGCATGAGCTAATTGCTGCATCTTTGCCACTACAGCGAGTCCGGACTTGCTGGTATCGTAAACATATTTCCATCCATCGCTGAAGTGAACAGTGATTGAATCGTTAGTTGTTTCATAAAAAACGACTCCAGAATCGCCACCCTTGTTTGCATAAACTGGCAATTTGTTACCCTCATTTAATTGCAGTGAAATTTACTGCCAGTCAGTTATATGCTTTATGCTAATGATATTTATTGTAGTTGATCGCACTTTCTGTTTTTTAATCCTTTAAGCAAGAAGCGTTCATTAATTATTCAAAAAGCCCCTTCCGGATAACCATTTAAAAACTCCAATTAATTGTGAGATTTCCCCAAAAAAAAACAAATTCATTCCCAGAAAAATGAGTTATGCCATCAATATAAATTATTGATATAAATACACCAATACAAACTTTTCACATATTTTCAAAAATAACGGGGCCAAAGTTTAAACACTCAGCCCCCGCTACCTAACCTTTATAATGCTCATCTAGACATCAAACATCCGGGAACATCACGCTATTCCCCGGCGCTTCCCTGTGCAGATGGATAAAGTTCAGGTGCCGTTCATACTGGTCCAGAATGTCCGTAATTACCTGCTCCTTGCTGTAGTCCATCAAATCATTCCCCTGGCTCCCTTCCAGCAGGAAGGTCTCAAGCCGGTAGTAGGTCGATTTCCCGCTGCGCGCCCGGTAGGTAAACCCGGGTACCGAATACTGCTGCGGCCAGATCTGATAAACAAAGTTCTGCTCGTCGCCCATGTGCACTAGCAGATCCAGGTGCCCCAGGGTCTCGCCCTCCTCCGGCGGCAGGTTTTTCAGCTCCACGTAGGCTCCACGCAGCTTCAGCTCCTGCGCAACCTCTTCCATCGCCGGGAAGCAGACCGTCTCCATCATCTGTTTGGTGTAGCGCGTGCCCGGGTAGTTCATCAGGCGCGAGAGACGTTTCTTCCAGCTCAGCCTGTCCTGCGCGCCCATCGGACGCGGCGCGGTGTCGCGGCTGGCGCTGACGCGGCGATAGTCTTCCACCTTGAGCGATTTATACAGCCCGGCCATCACGAAGAAGATGACGAAGCTGAACGGCAGGCCCATGATCACCGTGGTGTTCTGCAACGCCGAAATGCCGTTGGTCATCAGCATGCCAAGCGTCAGCAGGCCGATGGCGATGGACCAGAAGATGCGTAGCCAGTTCGGCGCATCGCTGTTGATATCTTTGAGCTTCGAGGTGAAGTTACCCAGCACCAGCGCGCCGGAATCCGCCGAGGTGACGTAGAACAGCAGGCCGGTGATGGTCGCCACGGAGGCGCTAAAGGTGAACGCCGGGTACTGCGCCAGCAGGCTGTAGAAGCCGCGCTCCGGGTGCGCCATCGCTTCCTGCGCGAAGGTTGCATTGCCGTGGATGATCTCATGCAGCGCGCTGTTGCCGAAAATCGACAGCCACAGCAGGGTAAAGGTGAACGGGATAATCAGCGTGCCCATCACAAACTGGCGGATGGTGCGGCCACGCGAAATACGCGCCAGGAACAGGCCGACAAACGGCGACCACGCGACCCACCACGCCCAGAAGAACAGCGTCCAATTGTTCATCCACTCCACCGGACGGTCAAAGGCGAAGCTGTTCAGCGTCATGCCCATAAAGCGGTTTACGTAGTCGCCCACGTTGAGCACTAGGGCATTGAGCAGGAACGAGGTATCGCCCATAAACAGCACGAACAGGATCAGACCCAGCGCCAGCGCCACGTTCAGCTCGGAGAGCACGCGGATGCCTTTATCGACGCCCGACGTCACCGAGATGGTGGCGATAATGACGGAGAGCGCAATCAGCGCCGCTTTGGCCGCCATCGAATCCGGGATATCAAACAGCACACTCAGCCCGTAGTTGAGCTGCACCACGCCAATCCCGAGCGTTGTCGCAATACCGAAGATGGTGCCGATCACCGCCGCGATATCAACGCTGTGGCCAATCGGGCCGTTAATCTTTTTACCGAAGATCGGGTACAGCGCGGAGCGGATGGTGAGAGGCAAATTATAACGATAGCTAAAGTATCCGAGCGCCATGCCCATCAGGGCGTACATCGACCAGCCCGTCAGGCCGTAGTGGAACAGCGTCCAGACCATCGCCTGGCGCGCGGCCTCCATCGTCTGCCCCGCCCCTTCCGGCGGCTGCATATACTGCGTGACCGGTTCGGCCACGGAGAAGAACATCAGGTCAATGCCGATGCCGGCGGCAAACAGCATCGCGGCCCAGCTCAGCAGGCTGAATTCGGGCTTGGACTGCTCAGGCCCGAGCTTCACGGAACCAAAGCGCGAGCAGGCAATGCAGACCACGAAGACGATATAGAGCGTCGCGGCCAGCAGATAGTACCAGCCGAAGGTCTTCGACACCCAGTTCAGGGTGCGCCCAATCCACTCGGCAGAAAAATCACGAAAGAAGATGGTCGTCAGGGAAAACAACAAAATCAGCCCGGCGGACGTATAAAAAACGACCGGGTTGATTTTGTCTTTTTCTCTGTCTTGTGAAAGGTCTGTCATCCAGTATCCCCACTGTTTTTGTAACTATTAAAATCCAAATCCGCAACAATTAAGACACATTTTATATTGAACGTCCAATCAAAAACCGCTTTAATGTATTACCAACGCTGATGAATGGAGTGGCAAAAATGCCCAAAGTGGGGATGCAGCCGATCCGGCGCAGGCAGCTTATCGACGCCACGCTGGAAGCAATAAATGAAGTGGGAATGCACGACGCGACGATCGCGCAGATCGCCCGTCGGGCGGGCGTTTCCACGGGGATCATCAGTCACTACTTCAAAGACAAAAACGGTCTGCTGGAAGCGACCATGCGCGACATTACCGGCCAGCTGCGCGACGCGGTTTTGAGCCGCTTACGCGCCCTGCCGGACGGCAGCGCGGAGCAACGCCTGCAGGCCATTGTCGGCGGCAATTTTGATGAAACCCAGACCAGCGGTGCGGCAATGAAGGCCTGGCTGGCCTTCTGGGCGAGCAGCATGCACCAGCCGATGCTCTACCGCCTGCAGCAGGTGAGCAGCCGTCGCTTGTTGTCAAACCTGGTGTACGAGTTCCGCCGTGAGCTGCCGCGCGAACAGGCTGAAGAGGCGGGCTACGGCCTGGCGGCCCTGATCGACGGGCTGTGGCTGCGCGCCGCGCTGAGCGGCAAGCCGCTGGATAAAACTCTGGCGCAATCGCTCACCAGCCACTTTATCAGCCAGCATTTACCGACCGAATAACCGAGGAGAATTTATGTCCCGAATGGCAGAACAGCAGCTTTATATCAATGGTGGTTATACCTCCGCCACCAGCGGTCGCACCTTCGAGACCATCAACCCGGCCAACGGTGAAGTTCTGGCGAGCGTACAGGCCGCCGGGCGCGAAGACGTCGACCGCGCCGTGGAAAGCGCAAAACGCGGGCAAAAAATCTGGGCGGCGATGACCGCCATGGAGCGCTCGCGCGTTCTGCGTCGCGCCGTCGATATCCTGCGCGAGCGCAACGACGAGCTGGCGAAGCTGGAGACCCTCGATACCGGTAAAGCGTTTTCTGAAACCTCAACCGTCGACATCGTCACCGGCGCGGACGTGCTGGAGTACTACGCGGGGCTGATCCCGGCGCTGGAAGGCAGCCAGATCCCGCTGCGTGAGACCTCGTTCGTCTACACCCGCCGCGAGCCGCTGGGCGTGGTGGCGGGCATCGGCGCGTGGAACTACCCGATCCAGATCGCCCTGTGGAAATCGGCCCCGGCGCTGGCGGCGGGCAACGCGATGATCTTCAAGCCGAGCGAGGTCACCCCGCTTACCGCTCTGAAGCTTGCCGAAATCTACACCGAAGCGGGCGTTCCGGACGGCGTGTTTAACGTCCTGCCGGGCGTAGGCGCGGAGACCGGGCAGTACCTGACCGAGCATCCGGGCATCGCGAAAGTCTCCTTCACCGGCGGCGTCGCCAGCGGCAAAAAGGTGATGGCCAACTCGGCGGCCTCGTCCCTGAAAGAGGTGACGATGGAGCTGGGCGGCAAATCCCCGCTGATTATTTTCGACGACGCCGATCTGGATCTCGCGGCGGACATCGCCATGATGGCGAACTTCTTCAGCTCCGGCCAGGTGTGCACCAACGGAACCCGCGTGTTCGTACCCGCGAAATTCAAGGCCGCGTTTGAGCAGAAAATCGTCGAGCGCGTGGGCCGCATCCGCGCGGGCGATCTGTTCGATGAACGCACCAACTTTGGCCCGATGGTCAGCTTCCCGCACCGCGACAGCGTGCTGCGCTACATCGCCAAAGGCAAAGAGGAAGGTGCGCGCGTGCTGTGCGGCGGCGACGCGCTGAAGGGCGAAGGTTTCGACAACGGCGCGTGGGTTGCCCCGACCGTGTTCACCGACTGCACCGATGAGATGACCATCGTACGCGAAGAGATCTTTGGCCCGGTGATGTCCATCCTCACCTATGAAAACGAAGAAGAAGCGATCCGCCGGGCCAACGACACCGACTACGGCCTGGCGGCGGGCATCGTCACTGCCGACCTGAACCGCGCGCACGGCGCCATTCATCAGCTCGAAGCGGGCATCTGCTGGATCAACACCTGGGGTGAATCCGCCGCAGAGATGCCGGTCGGCGGCTACAAACACTCCGGCATTGGCCGCGAGAACGGCGTGATGACGCTGCAGAGCTACACCCAGGTGAAGTCCATCCAGGTTGAGATGGGTAAATTCCAGTCCATATTTTAACCGGGAGGTTTATTTGCACTTTGACTACATCATTATCGGGGCCGGCTCTGCCGGCAACGTACTGGCAACGCGACTGACTGAAGATCCGAATACCACCGTCCTGCTGCTTGAGGCGGGCGGGCCGGACTACCGCTTTGACTTCCGCACCCAGATGCCCGCCGCGCTGGCGTTCCCGCTGCAGGGCAAGCGCTACAACTGGGCGTATGAAACCGAGCCAGAGCCTTACATGAACAACCGCCGCATGGAGTGCGGACGCGGCAAAGGGCTGGGCGGCTCGTCGCTGATCAACGGCATGTGCTACATCCGCGGTAACGCGATGGATCTCGACAACTGGGCCAAAGAATCTGGCCTTGAGCACTGGAGCTACCTCAACTGCCTGCCCTACTACCGCAAGGCGGAGACGCGCGACGTGGGGCCGAACGACTACCACGGCGGCGACGGCCCGGTGAGCGTCACCACCTCGAAGCCGGGCGTGAACCCGCTGTTTGAGGCGATGGTGGAGGCGGGCGTACAGGCGGGCTACCCGCGCACCGACGATCTCAACGGCTATCAGCAGGAAGGCTTCGGCCCGATGGACCGCACGGTCACGCCGCAGGGCCGACGCGCCAGCACCGCGCGCGGCTATCTTGACCAGGCCAAAAAGCGCCCGAATCTGACCATCCGCACCCACGCCATGACCGATCATATTATTTTTGACGGCAAGCGCGCGGCGGGCGTCGAGTGGCTGGAGGGCGAAAGCACTATCCCCTCCAGAGCGACGGCGAATAAAGAGGTGCTGCTGTGCGCAGGCGCGATTGCCTCCCCGCAGATCCTCCAGCGCTCCGGCGTGGGCAACGCGGAGCTGCTGAAGCAGTTCGATATCCCACTGGTGCACGACCTGCCCGGCGTGGGCGAAAACCTGCAGGATCACCTGGAGATGTACCTCCAGTACGAATGCAAAGAGCCGGTCTCCCTCTACCCTGCCCTGCAGTGGTGGAACCAGCCGAAGATTGGCGCCGAGTGGCTGTTTGGCGGCACCGGCGTGGGCGCGAGCAACCATTTCGAAGCGGGCGGTTTTATCCGCAGCCGTGAAGAGTTCGAATGGCCAAACATTCAGTACCACTTCCTGCCGGTAGCGATTAACTATAACGGTTCGAACGCGGTAAAAGAGCACGGCTTCCAGTGCCACGTCGGCTCCATGCGCTCCCCGAGCCGCGGCCACGTGCGCATCAAGTCGCGCGATCCGCACCAGCATCCGGCGATCCTGTTCAACTATATGTCACACGAGCAGGACTGGCAGGAGTTCCGCGACGCAATCCGCATCACCCGCGAGATCATGCACCAGCCCGCGCTGGACAAATATCGCGGTCGCGAAATCAGCCCGGGTATCGAATGCCAGACCGACGAGCAGCTGGACGAATTCGTGCGTAACCACGCCGAAACCGCCTTCCACCCGTGCGGCACCTGCAAGATGGGTTACGACGAGATGGCGGTGGTCGACGGCGAAGGCCGCGTTCACGGGCTGGAAGGGCTGCGCGTGGTGGATGCGTCGATCATGCCGCAGATCATCACCGGCAACCTGAACGCGACCACTATTATGATTGGCGAGAAGATTGCCGACGCGATCCGCGGGCGCGAGCCGCTGGCGAAGAGCACGGCTGCGTATTATGTGGCGAACGGGGCGCCGGTTCGACGCTGAGGGTATTTCCCCTTACCCTGGCCCTCTCCCCATAGGCTGAGGGATCCCCAGTAATTTTTAAGCAGCAATAACGTTGTTTAAGAACGACTGAAGCCTTTCAGCGATGCCCTGGTCCGGCTGTAAATCGCTGAGGCGTTTGCCTTCCGGCCGGGGCGAGGCGCATGGATGCGCCGAGAGGGCGGGCTTTACAGGGACGTTACCTCCGCCCGTTCCCGATAAGCCGGAAGGAATAAGCCGAAGGGACCGCGAAGCGGCGATTTACCGCCGGGAGCCCGGGTCGCCAGGGTGGTGGCGACTGAGCCACCCTGGCACGTTCACCAGTCATGTTGTTACAGAGTAGCAAGGAACATAAAGTGAACGGAATGACCACTACAGCCTTATGTTCCCCTCACCCTAACCCTCTCCCCGAAGGGGAGAGGGGACTGTTCCGTGCTGGCATTACTTTATGGTGCCCCCTCAGCCCATAGGGGAGAGGGGATTAACCTACCCCGCCCAAAATTTATTTTCATTTGCCTGCATCCAGTTTCCCCCCTGCCCTCGTATGTGAGTATGTGAGCAACGCCTTTGCTCCTTAATCCGAGGATAAATGATGAAAAAGCTACTCAGTGTTGCATTCGTATCCAGCGCTTTACTCTTCTGTGCAGGCGCATCAGCGGCCATGACGTCTGGCTCCGTGATGGTGGGTGGAGCGGAAATGTTCCCGAGCAAAAACATTGTTGAAAACGCCGTGAATTCTAAAGATCACACCACGCTGGTGGCGGCGGTTAAAGCGGCCGGGCTGGTGGATACGCTGCAGAGCAAAGGGCCATTCACCGTCTTTGCGCCCACCGATGCGGCATTTGCGAAATTGCCTGCAGGTACGGTCGACAATCTGGTGAAGCCGGAAAATAAAGCGCTGCTCACCAGTATCCTGACCTATCACGTGGTTGCGGGTAATTACGATATGAGAGCGCTGGAGCAGAAAATTAAACAGGGCGGCGGCCACGCGGAGCTGAAAACCGTTAACGGTCAACCGCTGTGGATCATGAGTAACGGCCCGCACAATATTCAGCTCAAGGATGGTAAAGGTAACGTGGCGAATATCAGCACCTATGACGTCCATCAGAAAAATGGCGTGATCGATGTGATCGATACCGTCCTGATGCCTAAGTAGTTGTCTATACTTCGGAAGTGTGACGTTGCCTTCCGGGAAAAACATGGATAACGCGCTGGCTGAACAGCAGTTGAAATTAATGCAGGCGGTCGCAAACGGCGATCGCCGCGCATTTGAACAGCTTTACCGACTCACTTCACCGCATCTGTTTGCCGTCGCGCTGCGCATGCTACGCCATCGCGCCTGGGCAGAAGAGATCCTTCATGACTGTTTTGTCACCGTCTGGAGTAAAGCCGAAACCTATAACGCCGCCCTGAGCTCTCCGATGACCTGGCTTACGCATATTGTTCGCAACCGCTGTATTGACTGGCTGCGCAGCGGGCAAACCCGCGCTGCCGCCCGCGAGGAGTCGCATTCCGAAGAGAGTCTGCTTAGCGAAAACGATGAGCAAAACAACTGGTACGATGACGCGCAGGCAGCACGACTCAGGCATTGTCTGGATCATCTGAGTCAGGAACAGCGCCAGAGCATTACGCTCGCCTACTATCAGGGCATGTCCCACAGCGACATTGCCGACTGGCTCCAGCAGCCCGTGGGCTCGGTAAAAAGCTGGATCCGCCGCGCGATGGATCATCTTCGGGAGTGCGTGGGCCTATGAATGACAGCGAAAAACGCGATGACATGCTGGCTGCAGAATATGCCCTCGGCACCCTGCGCGGAGGGGCGCGGCTTCAGTTCCAGAAGAGGCTTGCCGCTGAGCCCGGTCTGGCTGCCCGCGTGGCGTACTGGCAGGAAATGTTCAGCACGCTCGACAGTCATCTCGCGCCCGTTCACCCACCCGAGACGGTGTGGAAGAGGATAGCCCTCGATCTGCCACCGAAAAAGCCTTTGCGCCAAAGCCGGCCCTATCTCGGCTGGGTGGTCGCGGCCGGCCTCGCCGCCGTTACCGTCGTGACCTGGTATTCCACCCGAACGCCGGAACTCGCACCGCTGATGGTGCTCAACGATGCCCAACAGCACGGGCAATGGATCGTCAGTGCGGACAGCCGCCGCCAGTATCTGAGCATCACCCCTCTCAGACCGAACGCTGTCGCGGCGCAAAACAGCCTGCAGCTTTGGCTTATTCCTGCCGGGAAGGCCCCGATATCCCTTGGGCTGCTGCAACGTGATATACCGACTGATGTTGCCCTCAGGAACAACACCCTTACCCCTGACGCGATGATAGCCATAAGCCTTGAACCTAAAGGGGGATCACCCACCGGTCAACCCACCGGCCCCGTGCTGTACAGCGGCAAGATTTAATCCTCCGGCCTTGTTCGCAGGGCCGCGGGGTCACCAAATTTTATTCTGTTCATATGATTGTTACATATAAGAATTAAATATTAAGCTTGCAATTAATTTAATTATTAAAAAACGTCATTGACATTTTCTTCCGCACTCCATTAAGTTTTAAGCGAGCATTATTTCATTCCAGATACAGAATATATCAAAAACGAGCATTTAAGAATTTTTCATAATTCTTAAACCGCTCCCTTATTTTTATTTATTTTGAATCACACAACAGTGAGATAAGATCATGAATAATAGTGCAAACAAAGTTGTTGTTATCACCGGTGCCAGCAGCGGTATTGGTGAGGCCATTGCCCTTCATCTGGCAAATAAACCTTTCTCTCTGGTGCTGGTTGCCCGTCGTCTGGAGAGAATTAACGCCCTGGTGGATCGCATTATTCAGCAGGGCGGCCAGGCGATTGCCGTGAAGGCGGACGTGACCCGACAGGAGGAGGTTCAGCGCGCGATTGACGCTGCCGTCGCCGCATACCAGCGCGTCGACGTGCTGATCAACAACGCAGGCTTTATGGCAATTGCTCCCCTCAGCGAGCTGAAAACCGACGAGTGGGACCGGATGATCGATACCAATATCAAAGGCGTGCTGTACGGTATCGCAGCGGCATTCCCGGTATTCCAGCGTCAGGGGAGCGGACACTTTATTAACGTGGCCTCCGTGGCGGGTATCAAGGTCCTTGCCCCCGGCGGCGTGGTGTACAGCGCCACGAAATTCGCCGTCCGCGCCCTGAGTGAAGGCTTACGTCAGGAAGCGGGGAAAACCGTTCGGACGACCCTTATTTCCCCCGGCGCCGTTGAAAGCGAGCTGCAGTTTGGCAGCTCTGATGCCCCGAGCAAACAGTTCCTGCATGAATTTTATAAGCAGGCTATTCCGGCAGAGTCGATTGCCAGGGCCGTATTATTTGCTATCGAACAGCCTGGCGACGTTGATGTAAATGAAATAATTGTCCGTCCTACGCAGGAAGAATTTTAGCATGAGTTAAATAACGCTGAATGAGGTGTCATTATGATTAAATCATTAACGTCCCTGTCAGATTTAAATATGCGATCGGGTGCCGATATTCTCCTTGAAGTGCTGGAGAGTGAAGGTGTGGAATATATTTTTGGCAACCCCGGCACCACCGAACTCCCGCTCATTGATGCCCTTCTTCGCCATGAAAATATTCACTATATTCTGGCACTCCAGGAGAGCAGCGTGGTCGCCATTGCCGACGGCTACGCGAAAGCCTCCGGCAAGACCGGTTTTATCAATTTGCATACCGCCAGCGGTCTTGGGCACGGCATGGGGAATCTCATTAATTCGCGGATCATGAAAACGCCGCTGGTTGTCACCGTCGGGCAGCAGGATACCCGGCACTACGTGCGCGACCCGCTCCTGTACGATGACATTGTCTCCATTGGATCGCCGGTGGTGAAATGGGCGCAGGAGGTCACCAGCGCCGACCAGCTCCCGGTTCTTGTGCGCCGGGCGTTTCATGCCGCCAGCTACCCTCCCGCGGGTCCGGTTCTGCTATCCCTGCCAATGAACGTGATGGAAGAGCTGAGCGACGCCGGGATACAAACGGCCTCTAAAGTGAACTACCACACAGTGGCGGGCTCGCTGGACGAGCTGGCGCAGGCGCTAAGCGAAGTCACCCCCGGCAGGATCATGATTGTGGCGGGGGATGAAGTTCACTCCAGCGGCTCGACGCAGGAGATTGTCCAGCTTGCTGAAGCGCTCGGCGCCCATGTCTACGGCTCCTCCTGGCCGTTGAATTTGCCCTTTCCCACGCAGCACGCGCTATGGCGAGGCAATATGCCCACCACCGCAAATGAAATCGCCAGCGTCGTTAATGCCTACGATGCGGTGTTTATCATCGGCGGCAGAAGCCTGATTACCATTTTGTATAGCGAGGGCGAGGCCATTCCGGAAACCTGCGCGGTGTATCAGCTCTCGGCGGATATGAACGAGCTGGGACGCACCTACGCCACGCGCCTCTCGGTGATGGGGGATATAAAACTCTCCCTGAAGGAACTGCTGCCGAAGCTTGAGCAGCGCCGGGTGGCAAGCAAATTGACGCATCAGCGGCTGCTTAAAGCTGCACGCGCTGAACGTGAAAAAGAGTGGCAACTGCAGGAAGAGCGTCTGGCAGCCGAGCGGCTGCGCCCGGCGATTTCGCCGATGGTCGCGGCCTACGAGGTGATAAAGTCCGTTCCACCGGGCACCACGATTGTCGACGAAGCGATTGCAACGGCCAGACACGTTCGCCGGTTTATCTCCGACCAGCAGCACCCGCGCTACTACTTTATGCGCGGCGGCGGTCTGGGCTGGGGAATGCCTGCAGCAGTAGGTCACTCGCTGGGGCTGGGGCGCGAGCCGGTTGTGTGTCTGGTTGGCGACGGCGCCTCCCTGTACTCGCCGCTGGCGCTCTGGACGGCGGCGCACGAAAATCTGCCCGTCACCTTTATCGTGATGAATAACCTGGAGTACAACATCCTGAAAAACTTCATGAAAGTACAGCCGGGCTACAGTTCGACAAAGCTGGGTCGCTTTAACGGGATGGATCTGATTAACCCGCGAATTGATTTCCAGTCGCTGGGCACCACGATGGGTATCCGCTGCTGCCGGGTGACCCAGGCCGCGGATATCGCCACGGCGGTGACGCAGGGGCTACAGTCAGGAAAAACCAATTTGATTGAAATTGCCATTTCCGCAGATTGATCGACCGTTTCAGATGTACCCTACATAAAACACTTATAACCGAAACGCCTAAAGCCGCTTAATCTGCCGCCCTTCTCCGTCAAAATTCTCCGCCGCCAGCCAGGCGCGCAGTTCGGCATCGCGCTGCGGCCACTCGCCGTCAATAATAGAAAGCATATCGCTGTCGCGGTTGCGCCCTTTGCGCACCAGCTTCTGGCGCAGGCGTCCTTCCCAGACAAACCCCAGCCGCTCCGCCGCATTGCGTGACGCAACGTTCATGGAATCGCACTTCCACTCGACGCGCCGGTAGCCGTGATCAAACGCATTTTTCAGCAGCAGCCACACCGTTTCGGTGCCCATCCGGGTTCCTTTCATCCTGCGCGACCAGGTCACGTGCCCGATCTCCACCGACCCCAGCAGCCGCTCGTCAGCCATATAGCTCACCAGCCCCACCGCGCGTTCGGTGCGTAAATCAATGACGGCAAACGGCACCAGCTCATCGTCCATCACCTTACCCACGATCCAGTGCGCGGTGGCTTCCACGCTCGCTGGCTGCGTGCTGGCAAGCCACGTCCAGTCGCTGTCGTCGCCCAGCGCGTAGGCCTCGTAGAGATCGGCCGCGTGGCGATCGGCATCCAGCGGCTCCAGGCGGCAATACTGGCCGAACAGCGGCGTGCGGGTTAATACGCGCGCGCCTCTCCAGTCGGGAACGATATCGTTAACGGTTTGACCATGTTGATTGATTTCGGGCACGGCGGTGACTCCCTGAAAGGTAAGGAGTTTGTTATAGCAGGTTAAAAAGCGGGCGAAAAGCAGCGTATTTTAATAGCCCGAGCGCATGCGATATTCCTGGAAGGCATAAGCAAAGCTGAATTTCGACTTTGCGGAATGTCAGAGTCGCCCTAACGTAGCGGAGCATAAAACAATCACAATATATTCTTCTCAGGGATCGCTATGACGAAAAAACTGTTGCCGTTACTGGTGCTGGCTGCGCTCTCAGGCGCTGTCCACGCCGCTACACCGCCCACCACGCTGGTTGTTGCCCAGGGGCTGGATGACATCGTGAGCCTCGACCCGGCCGAAGCCAACGAGCTTTCCAGCATCCAGACCGTGCCGAGCCTGTATCAGCGTCTGGTACAGCCGGACCGCGATAACCCGGAAAAAATCACCCCGATTCTGGCAGAAAGCTGGGAAGCGGACGCGGCAGCAAAAACCCTGACGATTAAGCTTAAGCCCGATGCCAAATTCGCCTCCGGCAACCCGCTGCGCCCGGAAGACGTGATTTTCTCGTACACCCGCGCCGTGACGCTGAACAAATCCCCGGCCTTTATCCTCAACGTGCTGGGCTGGGACGCGAGCAACATCGCCAGCCAGCTGAAAAAGGTGGACGACCATACCCTCCAGCTTCACTGGACGGCGGACGTTAGCCCGTCGGTGGCGCTGAATATTCTCTCAACGCCGATTGCCTCCATCGTCGATGAAAAGCAGGTTGCGGCGAACGTGAAGGATAACGACTTCGGTAACGCCTGGCTGAAAATGCACTCGGCGGGCAGCGGCGCGTTCAAAATGCGCGTCTATCAGCCGCATCAGGCTATCGTGCTGGAAGCTAACGAATCGGCGCCCGGCGGCGCGCCGAAGCTCAAAAGCATCATCATTAAAAACGTCCCCGATCCGGCCTCACGCCGCCTGCTGATCCAGCAGGGTGATGCGGACGTGGCGCGCGATCTCGGTGCAGATCAGATAAGCGCCCTGGACGGCAAGCCGGGCGTGAAGGTACTGAGCATTCCGTCCGCCGAGCAAAATTACCTGGTGTTTAACACCGGCAACAGCGCCAACCCGCTGCTGAACAACCCGGCGTTCTGGGAAGCCTCGCGCTGGCTGGTCGATTATGAAGGCATCACCAAAAATCTGCTGAAAGGCCAGTACTTTGTTCATCAGAGCTTCCTGCCGGTCGGCCTGCCGGGCGCGCTGGAAGACAACCCGTTTAAATTTGACCCGGCAAAAGCGAAAGCCATTCTCGCCAAAGCGGGCATTAAAGACGCGCACTTCACGCTGGACGTGGAGAACAAGCCGCCGTTTATCACCCTCGCCCAGTCGATGCAGGCGAGCTTTGCTCAGGGCGGCGTGAAGGTCGATCTGCTGCCTGCCGCCGGGAGCCAGGTCTATGCCCGCGTGCGCGCAAAGCAGCATCAGGCGGCGATTCGTCTGTGGATCCCGGACTACTTCGACGCGCACTCAAACGCCAGCGCCTTTGCGTGGAACGACGGCAAATCCAGCACCGTGGCCGGGCTTAACGGCTGGAAAATTCCCGAGCTGAACAAAGCCACGCTGGCGGCGGTAGCCGAGCCGGATCCGGCGAAGCGTCTGGATCTCTACAAAAAGATGCAGGAACAGCTGCAGCAGAATTCGCCGTACGTGTTCGTCGATCAGGGGAAAACCCAGATCGTGGTGCGCGATAACGTGAAGGGGTATCAGCAGGGGCTGAACGCGGATATGGTCTGGTACGATCGCGTCACGAAGTAGCCCTTCTCCCTCTCCCGTGGGAGAGGGTTGGGGTGAGGGCAACATCGTGCAACAGAGCCACCTGTTCCCCCTCACCCCCGCCCTCTCCCACAGGGAGAGGGGGTCGTCCGTGCATATTTTCAGGATAACGATTTTCCCATGCCACATCTTTCCACCCGCGTTCTCCAGGGGCTGCTGACCCTGCTGCTCACGCTCCTCGGGCTGCTGCTCGTCACGTTTGCGCTCTCGGCGTTTTCACCGGTCGATCGCGTGCTGCAGATCGTGGGCGATCACGCCAGCCAGTCAACCTACGATCAGGTTCGCCATCAGCTTGGGCTGGATCGGCCTCTGCCCGTGCAGTTCTGGCACTACCTGCAAAACCTTGCCCACGGTGATTTAGGCACCGCCAGCGCCACCGGGCAGCCGGTGCTGCAGGATCTGCTGCACGCGTTCCCCGCCACGCTGGAGCTGGCCACGCTGGCGTTAATCATCGGCGCCGTGCTCGGCGTGATTGCCGGGGTGCTGTGCGCCCGCTACGCCGGTTCGCCGCTCGATCTCGCCATCAGAACGCTCACCCTGCTCGGCAACTCGGTACCGATTTTCTGGCTCGGCCTGCTGATGCTGGCCCTGTTCTACGCGAAGCTGCAGTGGAGCGCGGGTCCCGGCAGGCTGGATGATATCTGGCAGTTCACCGTCGAGCCGCGTACCGGCTTTGCGCTGGTGGATACCTGGCTTTCCGGCGATCGCGAGGCGTTCCGCAACGCCCTCAGCCACCTGGTGCTGCCGGTGCTGCTGCTGGCCTATTACTCGCTGGCGAGCATCACGCGCCTGACGCGTTCCGCCTGCCTGAGCGAAATGAACAAAGAGTACATCCTGCTTGCCCGCGCCAAGGGCGCCGGGGAGATGACCATCCTGCTGCGCCACGTGCTGCCGAACATTCGCGGCACCCTGCTGACGGTGATCGCCCTCGCCTACACCAGCATGCTGGAAGGCGCGGTACTGACCGAAACCGTCTTCTCCTGGCCGGGGATCGGGCGCTACCTCACCACCGCTCTGTTCGCCGGAGACACCACCGCCGTCATGGGCGGCACGCTGCTGATTGGCGTCTGCTTTGTGCTGATCAATAACCTTACCGACCTGCTTGTGCGGGCGACCGATCCCAGGGTGCGCTGATGCCGTTTTATCTTTTCTTACGCCGCCTGCGCCGCTCCCCCGCCGCGTTTTGCGGGCTGGCTGCCATCGCGCTGCTGGTGGTTATCGCCCTGTTCGCGCCGTGGCTCGCGCCGCTTGACCCGAACTGGCAGGACGCCGCCGCGCGCCTGCAGGCACCGAATACTCAACACTGGCTGGGCACCGACAGCTACGGGCGGGACCTGCTTTCGCGCCTGATTTACGGCACCCGTCCGGCGCTCGGGCTGGTGGCATTAGTTACCGTAATCACCCTGCCCGCCGGGCTGCTGGTGGGGATTTTGTCCGGCTACTACGGCGGCTGGCTGGAGCGCATCCTGATGCGTTTTACCGACGTGGTAATGTCGATGCCGCGCCTGATCCTCGCCTTCGCGTTTGTGGCGATGCTTGGCCCGGGGCTGGTCAACGGCGCGCTGGCGCTGGCCTTAACCACCTGGCCGGCCTACGCGCGTCAGGCGCGGAGCGAGATCCAGCGGCTGCGCCACAGCGATTATCTGGCCGCCGCCGAGATGATGGGCATTCGCGGCCCGCGCCTGCTGGTCGGCCATATTCTGCCCCTGTGCCTGCCGTCCGCGATTGTGCGGCTGGCGCTGGATCTGGCGGGGATTATTCTGGCGGCTGCCGGTCTGGGCTTCCTCGGCCTTGGCGCGCGTCCGCCGATGGCCGAATGGGGCGCGATGATCGCCGACGGCATGCAGGTGATTTTCGACCAGTGGTGGATTGCCGCCATTCCGGGCGGGGCGATTCTGTTTGCCAGCCTTGCCTTTAACCTGCTGGGCGACGGCCTGCGCGACGTACTGGAGCCACAGCATGACTGAACACCGCGTCATCGTCGATGCGCTGAATATCGACTACCCCGCCGCGCACGTGGTCAACAATCTGAGCTTCACGCTGGGCAACGAGCGGCTGGCGCTGGTGGGGGAATCCGGCTCGGGCAAATCGATGTCCGCCCGCGCCCTGATGGGGCTGGTGCGTAAGCCCGGCATCGTGAGCGCGAACCGGCTTAACGTGCTCGGCAACGACCTACTGAGCATGAATAACCGCCGCTGGCAGGCGCTGCGCGGCAACGGGATTGCGATGGTCCTGCAGGACCCGCGCTACGCGCTGAATCCGGCGAAAAACGTCGCCGCTCAGCTTGATGAAGCGCTGACCCTTCACCAGCGCCTGCCCCGCGCCGAACGTCTGGCGCGCATTCACGACATTATCCGCGCCGTCGGGCTCAACGAACATGTTCTCCAGCGCTATCCCGGCGAACTCTCCGGGGGCATGGGCCAGCGGGTGATGATCGCGATTGCGCTGATCAACAACCCGCAGGTGCTGATTGCCGACGAACCCACCTCCGCGCTGGACGCCCGCCTGCGCAATCAGATCCTCGAGCTGCTGGTGCAGCAGAGCGAAGAGCGCCAGATGGCGATGCTGTTAATCAGCCACGATCTGCCGCTGGTGGCGGAGCACTGTGACCGCGTGCTGGTGATGTATCAGGGCGAGAAGGTCGATGAGATGGCGGCAAGCCGACTTCCGCAGGCGACGCATCCGTACACCCGCACCCTGTGGACCTGCCGACCCAATGCGGAAACGTTCGGCCAGATGCTGCCGACGCTGGACCGCACGCAGCCGTGGAAGGAGGCCGATAATGGCGCTCGTTGAGGTTAAGGATCTCCAGGTGAGATTCGGAGAGAAAACGGCGGTGTCCGCCGCCAGCTTTGGCATCGAGAAAGGTGAAACCTTCAGCCTGATCGGCGAATCCGGCTGCGGGAAATCGACTATTCTGCGCGTGCTGGCGGGATTGCAGCGCGAGTGGAACGGCCGTATTTCGATCCTGGGAGACGCGCTACGGCCAGGACGGCGTTTTGAAGGCGAGCTTCGCCGCAACGTGCAGATGGTGTTTCAGGATCCGTGGGCGTCGCTGCACCCGAACCACACCGTTGCGCGCACCCTGTCGGAGCCGTTAAACATCCACGGCGAAACGCAGATTGCCGAAAAGGTAGCGGATGCGCTGCAGCAGGTGGGGCTTTCCGCCGACGCGGGCAAGCGTTATCCGCACCAGCTTTCCGGCGGCCAGCGCCAGCGCGTGGCGATTGCACGTGCGCTGCTGCTGCGCCCGCAGCTTCTGCTGCTGGATGAACCAACCTCGGCGCTGGATATGTCGGTGCAGGCGGAAATTCTCAATCTTTTGAACCGCCTGAAGGCCGAGCACGGCATGACCTATCTGCTGGTCAGCCACGATGCGGACGTGATTGCCCATATGTCCGACCGGGCGGCGTTTATGGCGCACGGGGAGATCCAGAAGGTGTTTGACCGTGAGGCGATGTTGCGGGGTGAGCACAGGATGGGGTAAACCGCGTGGCGGCGAGCGCCGCGCGGGTTTTACAGGCCGGGTAAGGCATAGCCGCCACCCGGCAAAAAAAATCACTTCAGCAGCTTCACCGTGGCGTCGATGTCGATCTCATCTTCGGTGAAGATCAGCGTCGTGTTCTGGAAGGTGGTGATCGCCAGCTTCTTCACCGTGCGCATTTCGCCCGGCTTTTTCTCGGATTTCGGCTTGATGCTGTTCATCAGCAGCCCCACCGACAGCACCGCGTTCTCTTTGTCGATTTTGGTATCAGCCGGCTCTTCTTCGTTAAACACCACGAAGGATTTGATGGAGGAGAGCTTCACGCGCTCGCCCGCAATAAAGAGATGTTTGCTTTCGGGGATCACCTTCACCGCGTAGGCGGAAAGGCCTTTGTTGTTGGTGGTTGGCTCAAAGGTCACCGCGGCATCTTTCTTAATCAGATCGGGGTTCGCGACCTTAATCACATGAAAATAGCGGTTGTCGCCGTTTTCATCTTTGATAAATCCAAAGCCTTTATCTTTAAACCACGTTGTGATTGTACCGTTCATCGCTGTTACCGCCTGTCAGATCGTAATGACTAAAGTTTTGCAGCGCGCAGTGTAATGCACAATGACGGAGGAGACAAAAAAAAGCCCCTGCACGGGTGCAGGGGAAAACTCATGTCAGAGCTTTTACCCTAAATAATTCGAGTTGCATGAAGGCGGCGACGCAGCGAATCCCCGGGAGCGTACATCAGTACGTGACTGGGGTGAGCGAGGAAAGCCAACGCACAGGCAACTTGAAGTATGACGGGTATATTAGTATTTAGTTGAACACCATCCCTCCATCGATTAAGAGCGACTGGCCGGTCATATAGTCGGAGTCCGGGCCTGCCAGGTATGAGACGCAGGCGGCGACATCTTCCGGCTCGGACAGGCGGCCAAGCGTAATGCGTTTGGCAAAGGTTTCGGTCCCGTAGCCGAGCGGTTTACCCGCCGCCTCGGAGACCTGACGGTCGATTTCCGCCCACATCGGCGTTTTGACGATGCCCGGGCAGTAGGCGTTAACGGTGATCCCCAGCGGCGCGAGATCCCGTGCGGCGGTCTGGGTTAAGCCCCGCACCGCGAACTTGCTGGAACTGTAGACCGCCAGTTCCGGGTTGCCGGTGTGGCCCGCCTGGGAGCAGGCGTTGATGATCTTGCCGCCGTGTCCCTCTTTGCGGAAGGCGTCAATCGCGGCCTGGATCCCCCAGATCACCCCTTTCACGTTAATGTTGTAAACCTTGTCGACAATGTCCGGCGTGATGGATTCGATAGGGGTAGACGGCGCAATCCCGGCGTTATTCACGATCACGTTAAAGCCGCCCAGCGCGGTGCGCGCTTTCTCCACCGCCGCAAATACCTGTTCGCGGTCAGAGACATCGACCTTCACGGCGACGGCGTTACCGCCGTTACGGATAATTTCATCGGCGACGGCTCTTGCCGTCTCAACGTTATAGTCGGCGATGGCGACGGCAAAGCCATCTTTCACCAGGCGAAGCGCGATCGCTTTACCAATCCCCTGGCCTGAGCCTGTTACGAGAGCAACTTTTTGCATTTCTCTGTCCTTATATTGAGTCACAAAATCTGGCTGAGATGGAGCTGGCCCATCAGCAGCGGGTTATCGCTGTAGTCGACGGGAATGGCCACCACGGCCGGGCCATCCACATCCATCGCCGCACGCAGCGTCGGCTCAAGCGCCTCGGCGCTCTCCACGGCAAAGCCTTTCGCGCCGAAGGCGTCGGCATACGCTTTGAAATCGACCGGGCCGAACTCGACGCCGGAAAGGCGCTGGTATTTTTTCTCTTCCTGAATCGCCACCATGTTGTAGGCGTTATCCACCCAGATAATGTGCAGCACGTTGGCGTTGAGGCGCACCGCGGTTTCCAGCTCCATGCTCGACTGCAGGAAGCCGCCGTCACCGGAGACTGAAACCACCTTGCGGCCCGGGTTCACCAGCCACGCGCCAATCGCCCACGGCAGCGCGACGCCCATGGTCTGCTGACCGTTGGAGATCATCACCTGACGCGCCCGGAAGCTGTAGAGGTAGCGGGCG
This sequence comes from Enterobacter sp. DNB-S2, assembly GCF_019443845.1. Lineage (NCBI taxonomy): Bacteria > Pseudomonadati > Pseudomonadota > Gammaproteobacteria > Enterobacterales > Enterobacteriaceae > Enterobacter > Enterobacter sp. DNB-S2. Next base: position 1,863,091 of record NZ_CP050520.1, on the reverse strand, counting down.
ATCCAGATGTGGAAGCTGCCCATGTCCACGGTGAGCGTCACGTCGTTATTCACGATGTCCTGCATGGCGCGAACGATGCGCAGCGGGTGTAGGGCAAACTGGTTGAGCGAGGCGCCGCGGCGGTCGAGGAGATCGCGCTGATGCTGGCGATCGAGCAGAATTTCGGAGGCACGCTGGCTCAGCTCGAGCTTACGATCGATGCGGTTAGCAAGCAGGTTCAGCGTTTCGGCGATGTCCCCCACCAGCTCCAGATCCGGGACGTAGTTACGCTCTTCATAGGCGGGCAGCACGTCGATATGCACCAGCGTCGCGTCACCGCTGTTCCACATGGACGGCTCGTACTCCACCGGGCTGTAGCCGATGCAGATAATCAGGTCCGCCAGATGCAGCAGCCGGTCGCCCGCCTGGTTATTGAACAGGCCGACGCGTCCGGCAAAGCGGGTGAAGTGCTCCTGGTTTACCGCCCCGGCGGCCTGATAGGTGCTGGTGACCGGAATGCGGCTTTTCTCCAGCAGCTTGCGCAGCGCGGCGCTGTTCGCGGGCTGGCTGGCCATCAGGCCGAGTAAAATGACCGGATTTTTGGCGTTTTCGATAAGCTTCGCCACGTCGTTAATCGCTGACTCCGGTGCCGGGCCCATCAGCGCCGGGCCGCTGGCGGGTAAAATCGCCCCCGTGGCGGGCTGGTCGACGATATCCTGCGGCAGGCTGACGAACGCGCCCCCCGGCCTGCCGTGTTCGGCGGCGCGAAACGCGTTCGATACCACCTCGGCAATCGCGTCCGGTGAGCTGACCTCCACGGCGTATTTAGTGACAGGGCTGAACATGGCGACGGTGTCCATGCTCTGGTGCACCAGCTTGGCTTTATCCGCCCGCTTCACCGCCCCGCCCAACGCCACCACCGGGTCGCCTTCGCTGTTGGCGGTGGCGATGCCGGTGATCAGGTTAGAACAGCCCGGCCCGGAGGTGACCAGCGCCACCCCGGCCTTGCCGGTCAGCCGCCCGACCGCCGCCGCCATAAACGCCGCGTTGGCCTCGTGGCGTACCGGGATGATCTCAATGGAGGAGTCCAGCAGGGAGTCAAAGACCTTGTCGATTTTCGCACCCGGGATCCCGAACACCTGCTTCACGCCCTGCGCTTCCAGCTGGCCGACAACCATATCGGCGCCGTGCGCCCACTGACGTGACTGTTTCTCACTGTTCACGGTAGTTCTCCTGTTAGTTTTCGACGGAACGGATCGCTGCATCAAGATTGCTGGGGTGAAGGTTGGCCTGTAAGAACGCGCTGTCGGCGGGCAGATCAATCATCAGCTTGTGAATTTCACCGAAGGTGAGCACGCCGCTCTCCAGCTGATAGTCGAGCAGATGGCCCCCGCCCTGACGGTCGTCGGTGATGAAATGCTCGTGATAGCCGGCCACGTTGATGCCCTGCATGTGCTGCGGCGTGCGGAACCCGACCAGCACCCCTTCGCGCTGGTTAAAGCGGAACACCGGCTGGTCGTCCAGCACGTCGGTCATCGCGCGGTACGGCGGCTTCTGGCGCGGTACCGTGCGGGTATGGGCGTGGCGGAAGTTGCCGTCAATGCGCAGCGCGCAGAACAGGTTGTCGGAGGGGATCTGCTGGTCGATGACGTCGTGGATCTGCTGGCGGCTGACCGGCGCATCGAAGGTTTTGCGGTACTGCGGCTGGAACCAGGTCATCACCGCGAACGGCGTTTTCTGTTCTGGCTTCGCGGCCCGGGCGCTGCCGTCGGCGCGCAGCTGGTAGACCTGACTGCTGAAGGCAATCATTTCGCCGTCCAGCTCGTTGAAGGTGCCCAGACCAAAATCGCCGTGTGCCAGCAGATCGGCGATGGTGGTCTCTCCTTCGTACACGCCGCTTAGCAGGGCGCTCATTAGCGATGTCTGATAGATCACGCTGTCAGGATGCTGGGCGGAGAACCCCCGCAGGGTCTCGCACAGGCTGGCCTCACAGTCGCAGGCAGATGAATGCATCATCGTGCTCGTCCTCTTCAACTTTATTTAGAAAGGTTAAATAAATGTTGACCCGATTCAGCAGAGAGTTCCAATATAGAAACCATGCTGGTTTGAGACGTTTTAGATATGGAACTTCGTTATCTGCGGTATTTTGTCGCGGTTGCACGCGAGCGACACTTCACCAGGGCGGCCGAAGCGCTGGGTATTTCACAGCCTCCTCTGAGTCAGCAGATCAAACGGCTCGAAGAGGAAGTGGGCACGCCGCTGTTCAGACGCCTGACGCGGGGCGTGGAGCTGACCGAGGCGGGAGAAGCCTTCTACGAGGACGCCTGCAAAATTCTGGCGCTGAGCGATGCCGCGCTGGAAAAAGCCCGCGGCATCGCGCGCGGGCTGAACGGCAACCTGTCGATTGGCATCACCAGCTCCGACGCTTTTCATCCCAAAATTTTCGCGCTGATCCGCCAGTTTCAGGTGCAGAACATGGCGGTGCAGGTTCACCAGGTGGAAGCCAATATGTCGTCGCTGACGACGATGCTGGCGGAGGGTGAACTGGATATCGCCTTCGTGCGCCTGCCGTGCGAGAGCAGCAAGGCGTTCGAGTTAAAAATCCTCGACCGGGAGCCGATGGTGGTGGCGCTGCATCGCGATCATCCGCTGGCGGCGTGCGATTCGCTGGCGTTAGAGCAGCTTCGGGATACGCCGGTGGTGCTGTTCCCGCAGGAGGTCGCGCCGGGGCTGTACGAACGGGTTCACGGCTGCTGCGAGCGGGCCGGAATTGACGTGCAGCACGCGCTGCAGTCGTCGCAGCTTTCCTCCTCCCTGAGCATGGTTTCCGCGGGCGGCGGGTTCGCGCTGGTGCCCAAATCCATGGCGGCCATTTCACCGCCGAATGTCACCTATCACGCGCTGAGCTCGCCGGAGCTCTACACCGATATCGCGCTCTGCTGGCGACGCTTTGAACGCTCGCGGACGGTGAAGCGGTTTTTGATGATGATGAGCGAGGGGTGACGGCAATAGAGGGGTTTTGGTTTTTGTAGGCCGGGTAAGGCGCAGACGCCACCCGGCAATGCCCTTCTGGAAGCCGCCTCGCAAACTTTCAAGAAACCTTATGTAATTCAGGGTGATCCCTTTCCTTCCCTTTTGCGCCGCCGTAAAGTGCCTGCGTTGCGGCACATCCGTAACCGGGCGTAGGAACCCGTTAGCATAACATGACGTTTTTTTGGACAAAGAGGATGCTAAATGGCGACTACCCCTGGATTTTCTTACGCGCTCTCTGAGGAAAGCGCAGTTCATCACCTTATCAACACTTCAATTTCCGATTCTGCGGATCTCTTCGAACTGGCCGATGCCTGCACTGCGTATGTCAGCGTGCTGGTGGAAACTGACGACGCGGTGACGTTTGCCACGCTCTGTAAGAGATTGCTGGCTGCGCTTAAGCGACTGCGGGAGTGCTGCAATGCCGAACTGCCTTCGCATCTGGTTGAACAACTGATTGCGGGGGAAAAGATTGCCTCCTGCGTGCCGGACTGCTGGCAGGAGACGACGCTGCAGGTGGATTATGCCGTAGCGTTAACGCTTGCGGTAATGGGAGGGACGTTGCCTGTGAGCGTGGCGAAAGAACTCACCGGGCTGCTGCATGATATGGTTTGGTTGCTGGCGGAATTTGTAAAGGAGCCTTATATTTCGGCACATTGAGGTGGGTGATAGGTGGCCGGAATCCTGCTGGTTAGAAGCAGGATTTCGACCTTACGCTAACGTTGAATGTCTGCTAAAAGCGAGGAGCGGACATCTTAAGTAAGTTGTTTTTTTATGCTACTACCTCTATATAGCAATGTTATATGGCTACATTTATACAGAAGTAAGGATTAGTCTTTTCCCGGGCCATAATTGAATTTTGTACCTTTACCAATGGCGTAAAACTGTCCGCCAGCTACGTAATGGACAGTACGTAATTCATCTGGCGCATCATCAAAAATCCAGTGCCCATTTCTGAAAACGCGGTCATCACTCCATGCTCCGACAATTTCCCCCATAAACAAGTTGTGCTGCTTTTCATTTTCTTCATTAGGTATGACCTTACATACTAACCAGCCAGCGCAACCTTCAACTAAAGGCAGATCAAACTCTTTTTGATAAAATAGTGGAATTTTACTGTTTTTATCGGGTGTGTCGGAATAACTGTGGCCTCCAGCATATAAGACCATATCCATCTGATTTACTACTGGGATCTGTACAACGTAATATCCGCTTTTTTCTACAAGCCCGCGAGTAAATGCCTGTGGACCTATAAAAGCCATCACTTTGTTATTGCCTACTAATCCCACCCAAGCCGCTGCCATGACATTTTCAATGCCATCATTTTTAGCCGATATCATCGTCGTTGGCCCGATCTGTAATAGCCGATAGGCTTTGTTTAACTCTACTGGTTGAATTGACATAATTTACTCTTTTGATTTCTGATAAAAAGTAAGACAGGTTACTTATATTATCGTTCGATTATATGACTGGAATAGTTGCAAATTAATTGCTATTATCAAAATATATTAATGCAAATTTCACAACAATCATGAACAAACTTGATGCTCTAAAATTTTTCATCATCGCCTCTGAGACCTTGAACTTCCGCGAAGCAGCAATCAAGCTGTCGGTTTCACCATCAGTAGTAAGCCGAACAGTCGCTGAGTTGGAGAAACAACTTGGTGAACCTCTATTCAAACGCAATACGCGTTCGATCTTTCTCACCAGTTTCGGTGAACTATTTTTACCCCAAGCGAAGCGACTGCTGGAGGATTCAGAAAAACTATTTCAGACGGCAAAAGATGATAATGAAATGAAGGGCATTGTTCGTATCACATTACTTCGACTTCCAAATCATGAACAAATCTTGTATGAACTATTGACTGCACTACGTCCCTATCCTGAGTTATTTATCGACTGGCGTTTAGATATGATGAAACTTGATACTATCGAGCATCGTATTGATATAGGTATACGCGTAGGGCGAGAACCTAATCCAAACTTTATCATTAAAAATATTGGGCAAGTTGAACATATTTTAGTCGCATCCCCTGAACTCATTGCGCGCCTGGGGGCACCTACTGATTTAGAAGATCTTCGACAGCGTTATCCATTTAGTGGTTTAATTAATCCTGAGACGGGAAAATCATTTGAGTTTATGAGTGACGCAGTAAATACTTTTGTCCCTCGTCATATTGAATTTTATACTACAGATCCATATGCCGAAATTCAGGCCGCATTGGCCGGAAAAACGGTTGTACAGTCCAGCGACTTTATCTGTAGAGAGTACTTAGCAAGCGGCCAACTTGTTCCCCCACTGCCAGAACTGCGACAGGAGAAATGGCAATTTTATTTATACCGGCCTTACCAGCTGATTACGCCAAAAAGGGTGACGGTCGTTTTCTCGCTATTAGAAAAGATATTACGCAAATATTTCGAATCAAATTAACATTCTCCTCCACGTCCGCTTCTGGCACAAAGCGGACATTTTTTTCACAGTCACCTCATACAGTGTTCACACTCATTAAATGACCGCCGTCAGCACGAGCATTTGAAAACTGTACTCCATCAATGTTTCCATATTATCAACCCACCAACTATCACCTATTATATTTCCAATATGGAAACACGAGGCAAGGATGCACGTAGTCTCAAGAGCGCCTTTCGAAGCGGCTACCAGACAATTTCCTAATCAAGCACAAGCCCTGGACGATCTTTTCCGAGTACTAAAGAGGAACACTACCCGTCACCGGACGATATGCGAAAGCGATTCCCCAGCCTGGACAGGATGAAATACCGGGTGAAATGGTGGGTCATTGATGTGGGCAGCGGTGATGTTTTTTGCTGATTTTGAGCGTGGAAAGATTTTCATCAAACACATCAGCACACACGCAGAATATGACAAGCTCACGGACCTCTACCGGAGAACGAAAGAATGAATTATGCAGCAGCCATCAAAGCGGCAAAGGATCTGACAAACGCGCTCCCTTTCCTGGGCTCACGCCCGTCGCGGCATGATTACGAGGATGCGCTGACGTTGGTGAAGATGCTCACCACTAAAATCGATAAATACGAAAACAAGTCTCCGGAGTTTGCAAAATTTAACGCGCGTGTTGCCAGCATTCCGTCAGGCGTTGCGTTATTGCGAACGCTGATGGATCAGTACCAACGTTAACGCTGGATCATATGTGTGCGCTGGCGAAGCGTTTTGGTTTGCCGGTGAGTGCGTTTGTGGGGAAGTGATCGAGAGCAGGCGCTTTGTACCCAATCCGCGATAATGCGTCGTTTACATACAAGAACAAAGAGCTGTTTATGAAAACAATTGAAGAACTACGAAACGAGCTTCTAAAAATAGGTGAGCAACTAGGGGGAGGCACAAGGCCAAACCATTACTTCTTTATCCCTGACCAACCCGATGGGGTTGCAACTCCCTATCTTGAAATTCATGGCAAAGAATATCATTTTATCGTCAGTGAAAGAGGCCTTGAAATACAGCGAAAAGTAACGCTCAGTGACGATGAAATTCTTTATTGGTTCGTGGAGAGTGCCGTGGCGGGGCTCGCCTCAACGTATGCAGCCAGCCATTCATCTGAACGAGAATTTAGAGAGGTTTATTTCAGAAGGCAATATAGTTTAATGCTCTCTATCAAACCTGAATGGGCAACAAGAAAGCGCAAAGAAATCACTGAGCTCCTCCATTCGCAAAGAAGCGAACGTGGTTAACCCAACCGGCTCGTTACATTTACTTCCCTGTTGCCCTCTCTTTTCCTGGTAATTGCCTGCAACACACCATCTGTTACTCTGGCAGGACGCAAGGGATGACAAGGAAGAGAGATGCTTAACCCTGGATTCGTTACCCGCAAAGCGCTTGCTCAGTGGAAAGATGTTCCCGCTTTTCTCCCCCAGTTCCAGTTTCATGAAAAACACCTAACGGTCATTCACACTAGCCGCCCTGAAAATATTCTGCCGATGATTGCCAGCTTTGACGTCCGGCAAGATGCCGTGATTCGGCGGTTAATGTCATTGCGTCAAATACCGCAAAAATTTCTGCGCAACCAGAAGCCACAGTCGATCGGCAACTTTGGTTTGCACAGTTTTACCCTTTTGAAGAACTCTGCATCTGAGCTCTGCTATGGCTTAAGAGGGCAATTCTGGCGTACCGATTTCGGTCTGGAAAACGTGCCGGATGCCAGTGCTTTTCAGACCCCAGCCGAGCCGGGCAGCGCGAAACTGTTGCTGCGCTACAAGGTAACGGAGCTGGCGCCCGGCAAACATGAGCTCTCTACGGAAACATTCATCTATTGTCCGAACAGACGCACTCGACTAAAAATGTCGGCTTACTGGCTGATAATACGGGCGGGAAGCGGCTGGATCCGTAAAAGGACGCTGAAGGCTGTTAAATCGAATATTGAAGGACGGGAGTCATAAGATGCTGGCTTATATCACAATAGGTACAAACAACTTTCAGCGCTCCGTGAATTTTTATGACGCTGTTTTTAACGTTCTGGGCTACTCGCGTCTGCCGGCATGGACTGAAAGCTGGGCAATGTGGGGAGATGAAAATAATCCCGGCGAGGGGTTCAGCTTCTGTCTTTGTCCTCCTTTTGACCAGCAGCCCGCGACGGCGGGAAACGGGACAATGTTCGCATTCAGTGCAGATAATGCGGATCTTGTCAGACGGTTCCATGCAGCTGGCCTCCTTGCGGGAGGAACGGATGAAGGCGAGCCTGGTACGCGAAGCGCGTACGGCCCCGACTTTTATGTTGCCTATCTGCGCGATCCTGACGGGCATAAGCTCGCATGCGTTTATCAGCATTACTCTCCTGAAGCCGATAAGTTTGTAGGCGGGGAATAGTCGCTTCAATCCTTATCTATCGCCCCACCGCCACGCTCGCCGACAGCCCTGCCACCAGCTCAACGCCCTCCGGTAACCTGTCGATATGAATGCGCACCGGCACGCGCTGCGCCAGGCGCACCCAGCTAAAGGTGGGCTCGACGTCGGGCAGGCCCAGCCCGCCCGCCTCATCGTTGCTGTCCCCGATCCCATGCCCGATGCTCTCCACATGGCCCGTGATGACCGGCTCGTACCCCATCAGCACCACCTGCGCGGCATCCCCGACGCGAATATGGCGCAGCTTGGTCTCCTCAAAGTACCCGACCACCCAGAAGCTATGGGCATCAACGATGGCGACCTTCGTCTCCCCGGCCGTCGCGTAGTCTCCGGGGCGAAGCCGCAGGTGCGTGACGTACCCCGAGACCGGCGCGCGCACGGTGGCGTGCGCCAGATTCAGCTCTGCCAGATCCAGCGCGGCCAGCGCGCCGTGATAATTGGCCGCCGCGACGTTCGCCGCGCTGCCGGTTTGCTGTAAATCCTCGCTCGAGATGGCGTTTTTAATCAGCGTGCGTCGGTGGGCCGCGTCCTGGCGCATCAGCATCTCATGGCGTTTCGACTCGACGTCCGCCTGCGCGCTGACCACCGCCAGCTTAAGCCAGCGCGGATCGATGGTGTAAAGCACATCGCCCCGGTTCACCCACTGATTGTCCCGCACGGCCACGCTGATGACCGGCCCGGAGACGTCCGGCGCAATCTGCACCACGTCCGCCCGCACGCGGCCGTCGCGGGTCCACGGCGTTTGTGCATAGTGTTTCCACATCATAAAGGCCAGAAGCATGGCCGCCGCGACCGCGATTAAGGTCAGCGCATAGCGAGCCAGTAAAGAGAGCAGTGATTTCATGACAATAACCCCAACGCGGTCAGACCCTGCATCAGCAGGAAAAAAGTGACAATCCAGGTTGAAACATCCATCAGCGGGCGAAACGGCAAGCGCCGGTAGAGCCTGCTGAGCGAGAAAAGCGCGACGAGGCCCAGCGTGCAGACCAGCGCCGCGAGGGCGACCATCAGCAGCCCCGGAATAAAAATCCCGCCGATATTGAGATCGTTAACCATTGTCTGGCCCCCGTAATGCACAGTGCAGATCCACCAGCCTGAAGACCAATTGCCGCGCGTGTTCATCTGCCGCAGGCAGTTGGCTCTCGATAATAGCGGCAATGCGTTCGCGTAAGGCGTTGCGGTCCGCGGCGTTTATCCGATGAAAAAGCGCGTCAACCTCCCTGCCGGGCGGTGCGCCACTGCGGCGTAAATGCATAACCGCGAGCCCCAGACGCAGCGCGTGCAACAGCCGATCGAGCGCCTGCTCCGGCGCGCGCGCGCTGCGCTGCAGGCGCGGCAGCAACAGGGCGGTCCGGTCCATCATCAGGTTGATCCAGTGCGTTTCATCAACCCGCAGCGTGCCCTTCACGCTGCGGCGAATGTCGCGCTGGCAGAGGTTCAGCAGACGCGCGATGGCGCCGTCCGCCTGCACGGTTTGCAGCAGGCTCATGCTGACGACGGCAAAGCCGGTCGCGGCAAAGAGCGCGATGGCGGTGTTGGCCGCGACGGCGAAGTCTCCGCTGTAGTGCGCACCCAGCTCGCACAGAATGGGCAGCGTCAGGGTGATGCCCATCGCCATAAACGTGGTGGGCGGGCGCGCCTGAAGCGACCCGGCCAGCAGATACGCCGGGGCAAGCACCGCCACCAGCACCGTAAAATCGCTTACCTGCGGCAGCAGCGCAAAGCTGTAGAACAGGCTAATGACCACGCCCCAGAATGAGCCAATGATGTATTTCACGATATGCGGCGCCGGGGTGTCGAAGCTGCCAAACAGCGTGCAGCAGACGCCGAGTATAGAAACCGCCGTACCGCCATCCGGCCACGCCGAGAAGATCCAGACCAGACAGCCGCTCAGGATGATAGCGAAAGCCCCCAGCGCCGTGCGGGCGGCTGTTAGGGGATCGCGGTGGAAAACGTAGCCTTTCGCCGCGCGGGTTTGCACCTCACCAAACACGGGTTTTGCACGGTGGATGGCCCCGGAAAGACGTTCGCACTGCTGCAGAAGCACGATCGCCTCCGAGAGGTAGCGGATAAAACTGACCTGCAGCGCGTCGTCAAACGTCTGCGCCTGCGCGGCATACCGATCGATGAGAAGCGCACAGCGGAGCCGCAGCGACTCTGCCGTACTGCCGGCATCAGCGCCTTCAGCGGTAAGCCAGGCCTGAACGTCGCGCATCAACGCCTGCACGTCGGCGGGCAGGGTTCCGCTCGCTGGCAGGCGATCGTGCAGTTCACAGTTGACGATAACCAGCCGCGCCAGCCGGTCGTGGATCGCTTTTCTGGCCTGTCGCACCGGGGCTGAAAGGGCAAAATCATACGGAATATGGTGGCTGATGCCCTGCAGGAACTGCAGCGCCAGGGCCAGATGCAGAGGGCCGGAAGCCGCGTCGGGTTTGCGTGATAGGATGTCCGCCACCCGCCCGCGCGCGGCCTGTAGCGTCTGGGATAATTTAGCGTTGAACTGGCCCGATACGCGCGCGGGCAGCACGTAGCGGTGGATCAGCGCCGCGCAGAAAATCCCAATCGCGATCTCCTGCACGCGGACGATGGCGACGTTAAAAATGCCGCCGGGATCGGACACCGCGGGAAAACCAATCAGGCTCGCGGTGTAGCCTGCCAGCACAAACGCGTAAGCCCGGGGCGTGCGTTCCAGCAGGGAGAGCCACAGGCAGAATACGATCCAGCCCGTCAGCACCACGCTGCACAGGACTGGCGTATTTGCGAAGGCAGGCACAATCACAACGGTCGCGCTGGCACCCGCCACGGTACCGGCCAGCCGGTAGAGGCTTCTGCTCAGCGATGCGCCGACCGACGTCTGCGACACGATGTAAACCGTAATAATGGCCCACGAGGGGCGTTCGAGGCCGATCGACAGCGCAATATAATAAGCCAGCATCGCCGCGGCAAAACTCTTCGCAGAGTAGATCAGCGCGCCCGCATCGTTTCGCAGCGCGGCGGGGAGACGCACGGGATGAGAGAAGATGTTTTTCATGCCGGGATTATTACCGGCTTGCAGACCCGCTTAAATACTCTATTCTGTCAAAAAATACCTAAATGTTGCCAGAATCGTGAAGCCTCAACCCGCTACTACGCTGTATGACCCCGACTCTACCGCCAGCCCGGCGGTGGCGCGTCATCTGGACTTCGTGGACTACGCCGCGGAAGTGCCGGTGCATACCCACCGCAAGGGGCAGCTGATTATTGCCCGATACGGCGCGGTCAGCTGTTACGCGGAGAATGATATCTGGATTGTGCCGCCGGACTGCGCCGTCTGGATCCCCGGCGGTATCCCGCACAGCGCCAGGGCGACCTGGAACGCGCATCTTAACTATCTGTTTATTGAGCCCGGCGCGGCGGCGCTGCCGGAAAGATGCTGCACGCTGGCGATCTCGCCGCTGATTAAGGAGCTGGTCGATCGTCTGACGCGCGAAGGCGTGGATTATCCCCCCGACGGCCACGTCGCCAGATTGACCCGGGTCACGCTTGACGAGCTCGCCAGCATGCCGCAGCAGAAGCTAAGCCTGCCGGTCTCAACCGATCCGAAAATTCGCGCCATGGCGGACGCGCTGGTCAGCCGTCCTGAGGACAGAAGCACCCTGAAGGACTGGGCGAAACGGCTCGCCCTCAGCGAGCGCTCGTTTGCCCGCCTGATGCAGCGCGAGACCGGGCTGAGCTTCGGGCGCTGGCGGCAGCAGCTGCATTTGATTATTGCCCTGCGGGAGCTGGCCAGCGGCGTGCCCGTCCAGAACGTGGCGGCAACGCTCGGGTATGAATCGGTGAATGCGTTTATCACCATGTTCAGAAAAGCGATGGGCAGCACGCCCGCCCATTATTTTGCCGAACGGAAAAACAGCGGCCGTTAGCCCGGCCCCTCGCTCCCCGCCGCCAGCAGCGGCACCACCACGTCGCTGATGGGCACCGCAATCCCGTGCTTGCGGCCGTAGCGCTGGATCACGCCGTTGCGGATATCCCACTCCATCGGGCGATTGGCCTGGCGGTCGGCCAGGATCGAGGTGCCCAGGTCTTCAGGCGCACGCTGAAAGTTTGCCAGGATCTCCTGCGCCACGTCATCGTCCAGCTTCGCCCCTTCGGCGCGGGCGACGGTAAGCCCCTCGCGCAGGTAGGCCAGCGCAAGATCGCTGATATCCTCGCGCCTGAACATCCCGGCGCGGCGGTTAGAAAGCACCATCAGCCCGGCGACCGCGTTTTGTAGCAGCTTGCGCCAGGCGACGGAGGCGAAATCTGTCGAGAGCTCAACCGCGCAGCGCGTACCGCGAAGCGCCTCCACCACCCGCTGCGCCTGCGGCACGTCCGGCAGGGTCAGGCGCGGTTTGGCGCGCAGCCAGACGGAGGCATCCGGCTCGCGCTGGGCCGGGAACCAGACCACCGACGGCAGCACCGTCGCGCCGTTAACCCACGGCTCAAGCTGGGCTTTTTGCTCTACGCCATTTTGCAGCGCGCAGACCACGGTGTTTTCATCGCACAGCGCGCGCAGCCACCCGGCGCTGTCGGCGTTCTGGGTAGTTTTCACTGCGATGAAAACCAGATCCACTGGCTGCCTGATGACGGCCGGATCGGTTAATACCGGACCGGGTACCACGGTTTCACCCTCGTCGTGGCGCAGGCGTAATTCCGCGTGCGCGGTGCGTCCGCACAGCAGCGGCGTGCGGCCAACGTCATGCAGCACCGCGGCGATGGTGGTACCAATTGCGCCAGGCCCAATCAGCGCAATCACTGGATTGTCAGACATGGTTAACTCCCCTTTTCGCTAAGCCTGCTAACAGTTATACCACCCTGAAAAGTGAGCGCCACGTCGTTGTCTATACTCAACACACAACAGACAACGGAGCGCGCCATGCCTTTACCCGATTTTAAGTCCTCTGAACCTTTCACCCTCGGCATCGAACTCGAACTGCAGGTGGTTAACCCGCCGGGCTACGATCTGAGCCAGGACTCCTCCGCGCTCATCGCCGCCGTCAAAGACGACATCAAAGGCGGCGAGGTCAAACACGATATCACCGAAAGCATGCTCGAAATCGCCACCGGCGTATGCCAGAACATCGACCAGGCGGCGGCGCAGTTCTCGGTGATGCAGCAGAGCATCCTGCGCGCGGCGGCGGAGCAGCATATCCAGATCTGCGGCGGCGGGACGCACCCGTTCCAGAAGTGGCAGCGGCAGGAGGTGTGCGACGACGAGCGCTATAACGTCACGCTGGAGCGCTTTGGCTACCTGATTTTGCAGGCGACGGTGTTCGGCCAGCACGTGCACGTCGGCTGCCGGACCGGGGACGACGCGATTTACCTGCTGCACGGCCTGTCGCGATTCGTACCGCACTTTATCGCCCTGGCGGCCGCCTCGCCGTACATGCAGGGCACGGACACGAAGTTCTCCTCGTCGCGGCTCAACATCTTCTCGGGGTTCCCGGATAACGGCCAGATGCCGTGGGTCAACAGCTGGCAGGAGTTCGAGGGGCTGTTCCGCCGCCTGAGTTCGACCAGCATGATCGACAGCATTAAGGATCTGCACTGGGATATTCGCCCCAGCCCGCATTTCGGCACCGTTGAGGTGCGGGTGATGGATACGCCGCTGACGCTCGGCCACGCGATTAACATCGCCGGGCTTATTCAGGCGACGTCGCACTGGCTGCTGACCGCGCGGCCCTATAAGCATCAGGAAAAAGATTTTCTGCTGTACCGCTTTAACCGTTTTCAGGCCTGTCGCTACGGGCTGGAAGGGATCCTGACGGACGTGCATACCGGCGAGCACAAAACCGTGGCGGAAGACATTGCGTGGCTGCTTGAGCAGGTTGCGCCGTCGGCCGAGAAGCTCGGCGCGACGAGCGCAATCAATGAAATTGCCCTGCTGTTAAAGCAGGGCAAGAGCGAGGCGCAGCGCATGCGGGAGTTTATCGCCGACGGCGGCTCGCTGATTTCTCTGGTTCAGAAGCACTGCGAGCTGTGGGCGACGAGTCCGTAAGGCCGTGCCCCCACTCCCGCAGGCGCTGGAACAGCACGAACAGCGCGGGGATAAACACAATCCCCACCACGGTCGCCACCAGCATGCCGCTGAAGACCGTGGTGCCGATGATGCGGCGGCTCTGGGCCCCCGCCCCGGTCGCCAGCATCATCGGCAAAACGCCGATAATGAACGACACGGCGGTCATCATCACCGCGCGGAAGCGGCGCGAGGCCCCTTCCCGCGCGGCATCGACAATCGCCATTCCGTCCATACGCCGCGCGCGGGCGAACTCGACGATAAGAATCGCGTTCTTGGCCGCTAACGCGATCAGCAATACCAGACCAATCTGCACGTACACGTCGTTGGCGTAGCCCGCCAGCCACAGCCAGACCAGCGCCCCACCGAGGGCGAACAGCACCGAGAGCATCACGCTCGCCGGGAGCGTCCAGCTCTCGTACTGGGCGACGAGGAACAGCCACGCCATCACCACCGCCGCCAGCACGATCCACATCGCCTGATTGCCGGTCTGCTGCTCCTGGTACGACATGCCGCTCCAGGCGTAGTCGTAGCCGGCTGGCAGGCTCTGCGCCAAAATCTCGCCCATCGCCGCCATGGCGGTGCTGCTGCTCACTCCAGCCGCTGCCGAGCCGCTCACCGACACGGACGGGAACTGGTTGTACTGCTGCAGGAACGGCGCCCCGACGGTCGGCGTGATGGTGACGAGGTTGCTCAGGCGCACCCGCTCGCCGCTGTTGCTGCGCACGAACAGCTCGCCGATCTGCTCGGCGCGCTCGCGCCACTGCATCTCGTTCTGCATCACCACGTGGTAGACGCGGTTGTTGATGCTGAAATCCCCGGCGCGGGTGCCGCCAAAGGCGGTTTGCAGGCTGCTAAAGATGCGCGATACCGGCACGTCGAGGCGGGCGGCGCGCTCGCGGTCAACGGTCAGCGTCAGCTGCGGCACGTTGCTGCTCCAGGTGGTGAACACGCGGCTCAGCTGCGGGTGCTGGTTGGCTTTCATCAGCACCTCGCGGGTGACGCGCTCCAGCTCCGCCGGGCTCTGCCCCGCCTGAGACTGGATACGCAGGTCGAAGCCCGAGGCGTTGCCCAGCCCCGGCAGCGTCGGCGGCGCGAAGGTCATGATGGTCGCCTCCGGCAGGGCCAGCAGCTGGCGCTGAAGGGTACCCATCACCTCATCCAGCGGCGGACGCTCGCTCCAGTCTTTGAGCATGATGGAGATAAACCCGCCGTTGGAGGCGCTGGTGCCGTTGAGGATGTTAAACCCGGAGACCTGAATCACGTCTTCCACCGCCGGATTTTGGGCGATCAGCTCCCGCGCGGTGGTCATCACCGCTTCGGTGCGCTCCAGCGAAGCCGCTTCCGGCAGCTGAACGCTGGCGAAGAAGTAGCCCTGGTCCTCCTGCGGCAGGAAGCCTTTTGGCATCGACGTAAAGCCGAACGCCACCACGGCCGCCGCGCCTGCGGTGGCCAGCAGCGCCAGCCACGGGCGAAGGTTGAAGATGGTCACGATGCGGGTGTAGACGCCACGCGTGGCCTCCAGCCCCCGGTTGAACCCACGGAAAATTGCCGCGGGCTGCGACGGGCGCGGACGCAGCAGCATCGCGCACAGGGCGGGCGTCAGGGTCAGCGCCACGAGGCTTGAGAGCGTGACGGCCGTCGAGAGCGTCACCGCAAACTGGCGGTACAGCTCGCCGACAATCCCCGGCAGGAGCGCCACCGGCACAAACACCGCCAGCAGCACCAGCGTCGTGGCGATGACCGGCCCGGCGATCTGGCGCAGCGCCAGCGCGGTCGCCGCCGTGCGGCTCTGCCCTTCCGCCATCAGCGTTTCGACGCTCTCCACCACCACGATGGCGTCATCCACCACCATGGTCAGCGCCAGAATAATGGCGAACAGGCTGAGCGTGTTGGCGGAGTAGCCGAGCGTGTAGAGCACCGCGAAGGTGCCCACCAGCGATACCGGAATGGCGAGCGCGACAATCAGCGTCGCGCGCCAGCTTTGCAGGAACAGGGACACCACGACCACCACCGCCAGCATCGTCAGCGCCAGCGAGACGCCGATCTCTTTAATGGTGGCGGCCACAAAGGAGGTGGTGTCGAATTTCACCTCGTAGACCAGATCGTCCGGGAAGCGTGTGGACAACCGTTCCAGCTCCGCGCGCACCGCGTCGGCCACGCGCAGGGCGTTGGCGGACGGCGTCGGGTAGATGCCGAGATAGGCGGAGTCGTGCCCGTTCAGCTGCGCGCCGGAGCTGTAGCTGCGCGAGCCGAGCTCAATGGTGGCGACGTCCTTCAGGCGCACCAGCTGGCCCATCTCGCCCGCGCGGATGATAATGTCGGCAAAGTCTTCGGCCTGGCTTAAGCGCCCCAGGCCGTTGATGGTCAGGGTCTGCTTCTGGCCGTTAAACACCGGCGGCGTGCCGACCTGGCCTGCCGCACCCTGCACGTTCTGCTCGCGCAGCGCCTGCGCCACGTCGTCGGTGGTGACGTTCAGGGCGTTCATGCGGTCCGGACGCAGCCAGATGCGCATGCTGTAGTCGCGCGCGCCAAACATCTGCACCTGCCCGACGCCCGGCAGACGCGACAGCGCCTCGCGCACCTGGGTGCTGGCGTAGTTACTCACAAACAGCGCCGTGTGGGTGTTGTCCGGTGAGTAAAGACTTACCCCCATCATCAGGTTGGTGGCGCGCTTGCGCACCTGCACGCCGTTTTGCTGCGCTTCGGTCGGGAGCTGCGCCACGGCCTGCGAAACGCGGTTTTGCACGTCGATGGCGGCGAGGTCCGGATCGGTGCCCGCCGCGAAGGTAATGTTCAGGCTATACGTGCCTTCGTCCGAGCTGGTGGACTCCATGTAGAGCATGTGATCCACGCCGTTCAGCTGCGTCTCCAGCGGCGTGGCGATAGCCTCCGCCACGTCAGCCGAGCTGGCGCCCGGCCAGCTGGCAGACACATTCACCACCGGCGGCGCGATCTGCGGGTACTGCTCCACCGGGATAATCCTCAGCGCAATGGCCCCCAGCAGGGTGATGACCAGCGCAATCACCATCGCGAAGCGCGGGCGTTTGATGAAAAACGTCAGCATGATGGCTCCTTAATTCAGTATCTGGACGGCCGCGCCGGGCTGCACGCGCTGCGCGCCGTCAGTAATCGCTCGCTCACCGGGCTTCACGCCGGAGGTAATCCGGAACTGCTGGCCGATCTGTCCGGCGACCTTCAGCGGGCGCATTTCGGCTTTGCCGTCGGCGTTAACCACCCAGGCAAAGAACCCGTCGCCGTTCTGCTGGACCGCCGCGGCGGGCAGGGTCAGAACCGGCTGCTCGCTGGCCGGGCGCAGCGTCACGTTCACGCTGCCGCCGGGCAGCAGCTGATGGCGCGGGTTGGCAAACTCGGCGCGCAGCATCACGCTGGCGGTGCGCGGATCGATGCGGTTGTCCACGGACGTCAGCTCACCGCTGACGCGCTGGCCGTTGCTGTCTATGAACGCCTGCCAGGCCTGCTTCATGGCGCTGATATCCGCATGCTGTCCGGCTTTGGTGGCAAACGCGCCCTCTTCCAGCGCAAAGGCGATGCGGATGGGATCGAGCTGCACCACCTCCACCAGCACGCCGCTGGCAGGGTTGACCAGGCTGCCGACGTGGAACCGGCTGTGCCCCACGCGACCGTCGATCGGCGAGGTGATGCGGGTGTAGTTCAGGGTGACATTACGGGTTTCGAGCCGGGCTTTCGCCTGCTCCAGCGCCGCGCTCGCCACGTCCCTTTGCATGCGGGCGTTGTCCACGTCGTGACGGCTGATGGCGTTGCTGCTGCCCAGGCTTTCAAAGCGGGAAAGCTGCTGCTGCGCCTGGCGCAGCGTGGCTTCAGCGCTTCTCACCTCAGCCTGCGCCAGACGAAGGGCGGCGCGCGGCTCGGCGTCGTCCAGCTCGAACAGCAGGTCGCCTTTTTTCACGTACTGCCCGTCGCGGAAGTGGATTTTGGCGATCGCGCCTTCGGTACGCGCGCGCAGCTCAACGGTGTGGATGGCTTCGATGCGGCCCGGGATCTGGCGCTCGGCGGCGTGGGCGGTCTGCTCCACGGTGGCGACGCGAACGGGGATGGCGGCAGCGAATACGGGTTGCAGGGTGCAGGCGAGGAGCGCGAACAGGAGTGGGAGTTTCATGGGAGTACCTCAGCGTTGTTTCTCCCCTCACCCCGGCCCTCTCCCCAAAGGGGCGAGGGAGAAAACCGAGCAGCCCCTTCACCTCAGAGCAGAGGGAGAAAACCGGGCGGTCCCCTCTCCCCTTAGGGGAGAGGGATAGGGTGAGGGGTAAGGTTTTGGTTATGCAGCCTTACGGAACCTGCGGGTCAGTCGCTTCTCGATTTCGACGACGAAGAACATCACGCCCGCTACCGCCAGGGTCACAAACCAGTAGCGCAGCGGCAGGGCTTCGGTGCCGAACAGCATCTGCATCAACGGCAGGTAGATAATCGCCGCCTGGAGCAGGAACAGCACGCCCGTCACCAGCCAGATCCCTTTGTTCGCCAGCAGGCCGCGGTTCAGGGAGAACCCTTCGGTGTTGCGGCAGTTAATCATGTACACCCACTGGGCGCAGACCAGCATCTGCAGCAGCACGGTGCGGATGAACTCCGCGCTGTGGCCGCGCGGGGCCAGCCAGGCTTCCAGCGCAAAGGCGGCGATGGCAATCATGGTGCCGACGAAGGCCACGCGCCACACGGCGTAGGCGTCCATCACGTGCTGCCCGGTCTGACGCGGCGGACGACGCATGATGTTGCGCTCGGCGGCTTCGAAGGCCAGGCCGAAGGAGAGCGTGGCGGAGGTGGCCATGTTCATCCACAGGATCAGCACCGGCGTCAGCGGAATGATGTTCCCCGCCAGCAGCGCAATCACAATCAGCAGCCCCTGCGCGAGGTTGGTCGGCATGATGAACAGAATCGTCTTCTTCAGGTTGTCGTAAACGCGACGCCCCTCTTTCACCGCGCTGGCGATGGTGGCGAAGTTATCGTCCGTCAGGACCATGTCCGCCGCCTCTTTGGTCACTTCCGTGCCCTTGATGCCCATCGCGATGCCGACGTCAGCCTGACGCAGCGCCGGGGCGTCGTTCACGCCGTCGCCGGTCATGCCGACGATTTCACCCTTGTCCTGCAGCGCTTTCACCAGGCGCAGCTTATGCTCCGGGCTGGTACGGGCGAAGATGTCATACTTCACCGCCGCTTCCGCCAGCGCGGCGTCGTCTATTTTCTCCAGCTCGTAGCCGGTGACCGCCTGCTCGCTGTTGGCGATCCCCAGCATCTCGCCGATGCTCATCGCCGTCTGCGGGTGATCCCCGGTGATCATCTTCACGCGGATCCCCGCCTGCTGGCAGGCGTTAATCGCATCAATGGCTTCCGGACGCGGCGGATCCATCATCCCGGCGATGCCGAGGAAGATCAGGCCGTGGCTCAGGTCATCGTGCGTCAGTTCCTGCTCGCCGTTCGCCGGCTTGAACGCCGCGGCGACCATGCGCAGCCCCTGACGCGCATAGCGCTCCATCTCGCTTTCCCAGTACGCGCGGTTGAAGGCTTCCGCACCGTTGCGGGTCTGCTGCTGCGCGCACAGGGCGAAAATGACGTCCGGCGCGCCGGTGATCAGGATCTGCTCCTCACCGCCAATCTGGTAGTGGGTGCTCATGTACTTGTACTGCGAGTCGAACGGGATCTTGTTAACCAGCGTGGTCATGACCGGCTCAAGGCTGGCCTTCGCCGCCAGCACCTTCAGCGCGCCCTCGGTTGGGCCACCGGTGATGCCCCACAGGCCGCGCTCGTCCTGGATCAGCTGGCTGTCGTTACACAGGTCGATGGTGCGCAGGTAGTGCTCCAGCACGGTGCCCGGCTGGATGTGGACCGGCTCATCGCTGCCTTCCAGGTAGATGTTGCCCACCGGCTCGTAGCTGTTGCCGTCCACGTGGTAGCAGGCGTCAGCGGTGATAATGGCTTTAACCGTCATCTCGTTCATGGTCAGGGTGCCGGTTTTATCCGAACAGACCACGGTCATCGCGCCGAGCGTTTCCACCGTCGGCAGCTTGCGGATAATCGCCCGCTTGCGCGCCATCGCCTGCACGCCCAGCGAGAGGATGATGGAGATAATCGCCGGCAGACCTTCCGGCACGGAGGCCACCGCCAGGCTAATCAGGGAGAGCAGCAGTTCGCCCATCGGGATCTCGCGGAACACCAGGCTGAAGACAAACAGCGCGGCCATCATCGCCAGAATAATCGCGAAGATCGCTTTACCCAGCTTGTCCATCTGAACCAGCAGCGGCGTGCGGTGCTTTTCGATACCCGCCATCATCTGGTTGATGTGGCCGAGTTCCGTATCCTTACCGGTCGCGGTGACCACGCCGACGCCGCCGCCCGCGCTTACGGTCGTCCCGGAGAAGACCATATTGGTGCGATCGCCCAGCGGCAGTTCGCCGCTCAGCGGATTAATATGTTTATCCACCACGGTGGATTCACCGGTCAGAATCGCCTCTTCCACGCGTAAATTATGCGCTTCGATTAAACGCATATCCGCCGGAATACGATCTCCCGCGCGTAATACAATAATATCGCCCGGGACTATTTCAGTTGTGGGTAGAGTTTCGTGATTGCCGTTACGAATAACGCGCGCCTCGCTGGAGAGCATATTGCGAATACTCTTCAGGGATTTTTCCGCGTTGCTTTCCTGAATATGGCCAATTAAAGCATTGATTACCGCCACGCCCAGAATTACCAGCGTATCAACCCAGTGGCCCATTATTGCTGTTAATACGGCGGCGGCCAGCAGGACATAAATCAGCACATCATTAAAATGGGCCAGGAAACGCAGCCAGGCGGGTTTGCCTTTTTTCTCCGGCAGCGCGTTCGGCCCTGTTTTTTGCAGACGCGCCTGCGCCTCTGCACGATCCAGACCGCTGGCCTGGCTCTGCGTGTGGGTGAGCACCTGCTCTACGGTCTGCTGGTATGCCAGCCCGCCGGAAGGCGGCACGTTTGGGGACACTTTTTTTTCGGTCATCGTATTTTTCCTTCAATATCCGGTGAACAGAAGCCTGAATTCCTTTCTGGCTAAATAAATTCATTTTTAAGTCTTGCGGGTAAAATTGATCTACCGCAATATAATGACTTCTCGGTTATTCAAAACTGATTAAAACTATTTCGATGGCCTGATTTTTACAAAATATTTCTAAACCAACACTAAACGAGGGGGAACCATGTGGGGTATTTATCGCGGACGCCGACTGGTGTTATACGTTATCGCGGCCATTGTTATTGCCACGTTAATTGGTTATAGCACTTATACATTTGTAAAATTATTTTCCTGACAAAGACATTTATTTACATAACGCGATATTAATATAAATGCCGGGTCGTATTTTGTTATTTATTCCCCAAATAATATCTTGGTTTTTATTCAATAACGTCTTAGTCGCTGATATTGCTTTACGTTACAGGATGCCGGACAATGACATTTTTAACTGACGATTAACATTACGATGAAACACCCGTTAGAATCGCTGCTTACGGCAGGCGGCATTTTATTGCTGGCCCTGCTCTCCTGTCTGCTGTTGCCCGCGCCGTCGCTGGGTCTGGTGCTGGCGCAGAAGCTGGTTCAGACCTTTCACATGGTCGATCTGAACCAGCTTTACACCATTTTGTTCTGCGTGTGGTTTTTACTGCTGGGTGCCATCGAATTCTTCGTGCTGCGTTTCGTCTGGCGCCGCTGGTTTTCACTGGCGTCGTAAGCCAATAAAAAAGCCGGGTGGCGACTTCGCCTTACCCGGCCTGTGATGGCAATTTTTGTGACCCGCCAGGGCGGAAAACAGCTCAGTGCGCCTGACTGTGGTTCTCCTTGCGGTACGCACCAGGCGGCTGGTTGAACGTGCGGGTGAAGATACGGGTAAACGTCTGCTGCGAGTCAAACCCGTAACGCAGGCAGATGTCGTACACCCGAGCGTCGGATTCACGCAGATCGCGCGCCGCCAGCAGCAGCTTGCGCTCACGGATATAACGCCCCAGGCTCTCCCCTTTGTACTGCATAAACAACCGCTGCAGGTGCCACTTCGAGTAGCCCGCGTGGCGGGCAATCTCTTCTATACGTAATGGCTGGTGCAGATTGTCGTCGATCCATTCGACGATAGTGTCGATGACTTGAGCGGAAATGGTCATGCTGCTGTCCCCCTCTGCTTCTCGCTTAAACATTATTCCCACCACGCGCGAAAGGTTTGCGTGGCGTCATTCACCCGCACGGGCTCGCCCAGCGCCGGTGTCAGTAGCCGATAGTTTTTATCCTTGCTGGCTTTAGCCAGCTGGATCAGCGGATCGTTCCACGTATGTTTCGCCAGCACGAAGCGCCCGTTATGCCCGGGCACTACGGCTTTCGCGTTCAGATCCACCGAGGCCTGCGCCGTTTCCTCCGGCAGCATGTGGATGTACTTCCAGTCCTGGTCGTACTGGCCGTTTTCCATGATGGCGACATCCACGCCATCAAACTGCTCGCCGATGGCCTTAAAGTGCGGGCCGTAGCCGGAGTCCCCGCTGTAATAAACTTTCCGATCTGGCGTGACGAACATAAAGCTGCCCCACAGGGTTCGATCGCGCTTGATGCCGCGCCCGGAGAAGTGACGCGCCGGCAGAACATGCACCGTCAGTTCATCGCTGATGCGTACTGACTGGTTCCAGTCGCGTTCGTCAATAATCTCAGGCTTCATCCCCCAGTAGCGCAGATGGGATCCCACGCCCAGCGGCGTCACCACGCGCTTCACCTTCGGCAGTAGCGCCCGGATGGTGGCGTAATCCAGATGATCGTAGTGATCGTGCGAGATAATCAGCAGGTCGATTTCCGGCATGCTTTCAGCGCGCCACGGATATTCCCCGGCAAAGGCTTTATTCAGAAACGAGAACGGCGCGGCATAGTTGCCGAGCACCGGGTCGATCAGGATGCGTTTGCCCGCGAGCTGCAGGTACCACGAGGAGTGGCCGAGCCACACCAGGGTGTTCTCCTCAAGCGGCAGGCTCGCAAGATCGGTTTTCACCAGCGGCAGCGGCTGGGCCGGGCGCGCGTTTTCGGTTTTTTTGGTCAGAAAATCCCACGTCGCGACCAGCATGTTTTTGTCGCCGTTATAGCCCGGCGTCGGCAGCGTGTTGTGGAATTTCCCGTCGCGATACTGGGGAGAGGCCTCCACTTCAGTGAGCTGCTCACCCTGCGGCGGCTGGCCGAATCCGGCATTCAGAACAAACGGTAAACTCGCAGCTGAAGCAATAATCATGATTAACACCACGCAGATGAAGAGAGGTTTTTTCATATCCAGACCCGAAAACGCGCCCCATCCGATAGTTTGCGCGGGGTAAACTTGATTATGAGTGAGTAAGCACTCATTATAGATATGATGATAAAGTCGTCAAGACGTTTTCGATCTTTGACATTCCGCGTTGCAGCGTGTCAAAGCACGTGTTTCAATCAGGGTTTTTATAATTGACAGGGGGGAAAATTTAGTGGCACGTCCGAAGAGTGAAGATAAAAAACAGGCCTTACTGGAAGCCGCAACGGTGGCGTTCGCACAGTCAGGTATTGCCGCCTCAACGTCGTTAATCGCCCGTAATGCGGGCGTCGCCGAAGGGACCCTGTTTCGCTACTTTCCCACTAAAGACGATCTGCTGAATGCCCTCTATCTGCATCTGAAGCAGGATCTCTGCCAGGCCATGCTGGCAAACCTCGATCGCACCATCACGCTTCCCAAAGAACATACCCGCAATATCTGGAACAGCTACGTGGACTGGGGTATTCGTAACCCCGTTTCTCATGCGGCTATCCGCCAGATTGGCGTCAGTGAAAAGCTGAGCGCCGAAACCGAACAGGCGGTGAAAGAGATGTTCCCGGAACTCCATGAGCTGTGCCGCCGCTCGGTGCGTCAGGTGTTTATGTCAGATGAATTTAAAACCTTTGGCGATGCGCTTTTCTTATCGCTGGCCGAATCCACGATGGAATTTGCCACTCGCGACCCTTCCCGCGCCGTTGATTTTAAAGCGCTCGGTTTTGAAGTGATGTGGCGCGGGCTGGCCCAGGAAGAGAGCGATGGACAGTAAATCCTTGCAGGAGCACGCAATGCGCGTGGCCCTTGAGTTGCCCTTCACCGAACACTGCTGGCCGTTTGGTCCGGAGTTTGACGTGTTTAAAGTGGGCGGAAAGATTTTCATGATCGTTGCGGTCGCGCACGGGCGAGCGCACGTCAGCCTGAAGTCAGACCCGGAGAAATCACTGTTAAATCAGCAGATCTATCGCGGGATCGAGCCAGGCTACCATCTGAGTAAAAAGCACTGGATCTCCCTTTACGGCAACGACGACGTGACGCCGGAACTGGTTACCGACCTCATCCGTGACTCCTGGAATCTGGTAGTGGATAAGCTGCCGAAAAAAGACCAGAAGTGGATCCGTCCGGTCTGATTGTTCGTCTGAGACGAACAGATTAAGCGCTCGAATTGCACTTATCTTTTTCCGCGTCCCGCTGTAATCTGCTTTCCTTTCGCGCCCGCGAGCGGGCGAATTTCATCACCAGGAGTTGTTATGGATATCATTTCTGTCGCCCTGAAACGCCACTCGACCAAGGCGTTCGACCCAAGCAAAAAACTGACCGCGGAAGAAGCGGAAAAAATCAAAACCCTGCTGCAGTACAGCCCGTCCAGCACCAACTCCCAGCCGTGGCACTTCATTGTGGCCAGCACCGAGGAAGGAAAAGCGCGCGTGGCGAAATCCGCCGCGGGCACCTATGTGTTCAACGAACGCAAAATGCTGGATGCTTCTCACGTGGTGGTGTTCTGCGCGAAAACCGCGCTGGATGACGCCTGGCTGGAGCGCGTCGTGGATCAGGAAGAGGCCGATGGCCGTTTCAACACGCCGGAAGCCAAAGCCGCAAACCACAAGGGCCGCACCTTCTTCGCCGACATGCACCGCGTGGATCTGAAAGATGACGACCAGTGGATGGCGAAGCAGGTTTACCTGAACGTCGGCAACTTCCTGCTGGGCGTAGGCGCGATGGGCCTGGACGCGGTACCGATTGAAGGTTTCGACGCCGCTATTCTCGACGAAGAGTTTGGCCTGAAAGAGAAAGGCTTTACCAGCCTGGTGGTAGTACCGGTTGGGCACCACAGCGTGGAAGATTTCAACGCCACGCTGCCGAAGTCTCGCCTGCCGCTGAGCACGATTGTAACTGAGTGCTGATCTTCTCTGGCACGCTGGGTTCCGGCGTGCCTGTTTTCAATACCGCATACTCCCGTTGTGTATAAATGCATCCGTTAGCAGGCAAATTATTTGTAACAGCATAGAAATACCTATATCGGAAATTTCGCATACAATTTAATAATTAATAATTACGTTCTTCTATGTGATATCAACCAGTTATAGCCTCTCATCACCCCAATCAATAACTCTCAAAAATATATCCATTTATTTTTTGTCACGCTCACGTTAATTAGTCCCTTCTGGTACCGCATTAATTAATGCACATTTTGTATGAATTGTTACATGTCTATTTTTGGAATCGAGGTTCTGCATGTTTTTATGTGCGTCCATTTCGCATGAAGAGAAATGGGAACACTTTTTCAAGGAATTACAAGGATAGATATATGAAAAATAAAAGTGCAGTGAGCACAAAGGCTAATTCAAAGGTATTGCACGCCAAACTGGCGCCGACCTGCTTTGCGACCATGCTTGCGCTGGGCATGATTATGCCAGCTCAGGCTGCCATCGTGGCAGGTAATACCGATAAACCGGCCATTCATACGGATGCAAGTGGCGCAACCATCGTTGATATCAACAAGGCGAGCGCGGGTGGGGTTTCCCATAACGTTTATTCCGAATTTAACGTCGACAGCAACGGCGTGATCCTGAATAACAGCGGCACAGCAACCAACACCCAATTAGCAGGCCAGATCAATGGCAACGCGAATATGGCCGGCGGCAGCGCTAAAGTGATCCTGAACGAAGTGCGTTCATCCGATCCGAGCCAGCTGAACGGCATGGTCGAAGTGGCGGGCCAGTCCGCGCAGGTGATTATCGCCAACCCATCAGGCATTACCTGTGACGGCTGCGGCTTTATCAATACCAACCACGCTACGCTGACCACCGGTACTGCCACCTACGATAACAAGGGTAATGTTAGCGGTCTGGATGTGAGCAAAGGTCAGGTGACCATCACCGGTAAAGGGATGGATACTCGTTCTACGCAGTACACCGACATTATTGCCCGTTCAGTGAAGGTCAATGCGAAACTTCAGGCTAACGAACTGAATATCGTCACGGGTAATAACCACATTGATAAATATGGCCGTGTGCAGAAGAAGTATGACAGCAGCAATGCCCCAGACGTAGCGCTGGATGTGTCTGCGCTGGGCTCCATGTACGCGAATAAAATCTATATGGAAGGCACTGACGCCGGCGTTGGCGTGCATATCGATCGTTCTGACCTGACGGCATCCGACACGCTGTCAATCAACGTTGAGGGTGTGGTCGAAAACAACGGCGGACGTATCAGCGGTAAAAATTCAGTTACCGTGATGGGAAGTGATGTCCTGAACCATAACGGTCAGATTACCTCTGAGGGTATGGTGTCCGTTACCGCAGACAACACGCTGGACAACACTAACGGCGTCATTAAAGCTGCGATGGTGAATGTTTCCGGCAAAAATACCGTTAACAGCCATGGTTCCATTCAGGGCAGCCAGAATACCTTTATTACCGCTGACTCGCTGGACAACAGCGACGGTGAAATTCTCAGCAATGGCGATTTGACGATCGGCCGCGCCTCCTGGAATTACAACGCGCAAGGCGTGAATAACACCCATGGCCGCATTGTTGCTAAGGGTGCCCTCAGCGTTGACGCTGCCAGCCTGAACAACTCCGCTGGCCGCGTAGAAACCAACGGTGCGATGAGCGTCAATGTCGACACGCTGACAAACGACAACGGTCTCATTTCCGCCGGGAACGGCTGGAACATGATTAGCGCCTCCATGCTGAACAACGATAACGGTGTGATTCAGTCTCTGGGATCTGACAGCCAGCTTCAGGTGAGCGGCAACAACATGCTCTCTAACCGCAATGGATCAATCCACAGTGACGGCTCTGTTTCAATCAATGGCGCGCTGGATAATATGTCCGGCACCATCGCAGCCGAAAAAGACCTCTTTATGTACGGCACGTCCTACTATTCTGACCTTGCCAGTAAGATGGAAGCAGGCGGCAATATCGACATGACCGTGACCGGTACGTTCCAGAACGCCGGAACCCTTAAAGCGGGTCAGGATATGATGTTAACCATCGGTTCTAATGGCTGGAATAACTATGGCGGCCCGGCGCAGAACAGCGGTTCCATCGCGGCCGGCGGTCGCCTGGCGCTGCAGATGAACAGCAGTCAGTTCGACAACAGCGGTGACATTACCGCTAATCAGATGGATCTTCAGCTGGCAGACCTGTCCAACAGCGGCTCGATCGTCAGCAAGAATGATATCAACCTGAACACCACTAGCCTGGAAAACCGGGGCAACGGTACGCTCGTCGCAGACCATAACATCAACATTACCGCCTCTTATCTGATGACCGATGCAGGCAGCCAGATCAACGCGGGTTCTGATGCCATGCTGTTTGTCATGAACAATCTGGACAACAGCGGTGACATCCGCGCGGCGCATGACATTAATCTCGACGTAATGGGCAGCTACGGCTGGTCTCAAAGCACCGCGTATAACTACGGCACGATTGTGGCGGGTAATACCCTGAACGCACAGATGGACCGCGTAACCCTCATCAACGGCGGTACGCTGTCTGCTGATAACGGTATTACCCTGGTCAGCAACTACCTGACCAACAGCGGTAACATCACCAGTGCAAGCGGTATTACGCTGAACACGGCTAACGGCATTAACAACGAAGCCAGCGGTAATATTACCGGCGATCGCGTGTACACCATGGGTTACGTCAATAACATGGGTGTTATTAACGAGACCGGTACAGCAAATCAAGACAACGGTAGTAACACTGCTGATAACAATAATACCAACCCAGATTCAGATACCACGGCGAATAACAGTGGAAATACCACCGTTAAGCCAAACGGTACACCTGAAGGTAATGGCGTTTGGGAAAACGGCGTTGTCTATTATCCGGGCGATCTGTATTACGGGTATCCCATTCAGGATATCGTTTATTACCCAGGCGGCTACTCCATTTATACCGCGTAATCGTTTGAAATAAACCAAAGCCCCATTCATCGAATGGGGCTATCTATTTTTTCGTTATATTCAGGATCCTTCGCGGTCCATAAAGTTATTTACATGACTAATTATCGATCTGGCCTCGTTCTGCTATCACTGCTCGCGTCACTTCCCGACACTGTACATGCTGAACCGGCCACCACTCAGCAGCAGGATCAGGCGAGGCACGAACAGCTTGCACCGCCTGGGAAGTCAGTCCTTTCATCAGAAGGCATGCTCGCAACTGATGCGCTTGCACTGCCACATGAGACAGTGTGCTACGACATTCAGCATCTGAACATCGACAATACGCAGTCGCTTCCTCACTGGCTCACTTTTCGCGATATCATTCGTCAGGCTGAGAATAACTGTATCGGCGTGAAGGGAATTAAAGCCATACATACGGCCGTGCAGAATCGATTAATATCCCACGGATTTATTACTACCCGCGTATTAATACCGGAGCAAAATTTGCACAAGGGAACGTTAACCCTGCGAATTCTGCCTGGACGCGTCAGTGATGTCATTATTCAGGATGAAAGCGGCCTCCCCGTTTATCGCTGGAATAACGTCCCACAAGGGCCGGACGATCTCCTCGATTTACGCGGTCTGGAACAGGGGCTGGAAAACCTGCAGCGTATTCCCGGTTCGCAGGCCAGTATTCGTCTGGTGCCGGGGGAAAATCCTGGCGATACCCGCGTTGAGATCAAGCGCGACCAGCGTAAAGCCTGGCGACTGGGCAGCTGGTTTGATGATTCCGGTAGTAAATACACCGGACGGTACCGGGGGGGCCTGGCGCTGTATCTGGATAACCCCACCTCGCTCAACGATATGTTTTATGCAGCCTATGGCGGTGGCTTCAAAAATGAAAACGGCAAGCGTAACGATAATACCTCGGCGTTTTACTCCGTTCCCTGGGGATACTGGGCGCTGGAACTTTATGCCAGCCAGTACAGAACGACGCAGACTCTCCATAGCGGTGATTTTAACTACCGGTACAGTAGCGATGAAAAGTTAATGACCGCCGCGCTTAACCGCGTGGTTTACCGCAGCGCGAGCCAGAAAACCACGCTGGGCTTTAAAGGGATCAAGCGGGATTCCCGCTACGATCTTAATGACGTGGAAGTGGAGGTTCAGCACCGGGACACCAGCAGCTGGCAGCTCAGCCTGGAACATTTAGCCTATCTTCCCTTCGGTCAGCTTACGGCAAGCCTCGGTTATCAACATGCCGCACCGTGGTTTGGTGAAGAACCCGATGCTGAAGAGATAGTGGGCAGTGCCGACGCGCAGGCGCGCATCATTACGCTGAGTGCAGACGGTACTTTCCCGTTCAAACTGGGCCAGTTTTCCCTCAGCTATGAACCGCATTTCAAGCAACAGACCACTCCGGACAGGCTGACCCAGCCCGATAAGTTCACCATCGGCAACCGCTGGACGGTGCGCGGCTTTGACGGAGAGTCCTCATTGTATGCCGACAAAGGCTGGTATCTGCGCAACGATATCAACCTGAATCTGCCGGTATGGGGAATGCAGCCGTACATTGGCGCAGACTATGGCGAAGTCAGCGGCTCAGAAAATGATTACTGGAGCGGGGCGCACATTGCCGGTGCGGTCGCAGGCGTGCGCGGGATAAAAGGCCATCTGGGGTATGACCTTTTTGCGGGCGTACCACTGACAAAACCGGATGAGATGCATACCAGTCCCGTCACGCTTGGGTTTTCGGTGCAATGGCAGTACTGACACTGAAAGTCTCAGAATGGACGCAGGAGCGTTAGCCCCTGTCGGAGGGGGTAAATACAATCATGATTTACCCTCTTCAGGCTCTAATGAACACGCTGACATCCTCTTTGATTACGCTGGCAAATATATTGCTAAACGCCCGCACGATACGCGTGCTGATACTGTCCACTTTCAGCCTTTACTGGCTGGTGCTACTCCATATCCCCTGGCCTAACAACGGCGATTACGGCATGAACCTGCCGATGAACCTGCTGTGCTGGGGCGTGATGTCCATGCTGTCGCTGCTGGTATGGCTTTTTCTGCGTACGGCAACCGTGCGTATTACACGCACCAGCATACTCATGCTGGCGAGCGCGGTTCTGTTTACGCTGCCGATCCTCTGGTCTCCTTCTGAAGGATTACCGACTGCCCTACCCCGGCTGGTCGGGATCTGGGGCGGAGTGATGTGTTACGTGACTCTGCTTCAGGTTCCTCTTCAGGAGAAAGAAACCACAGGGATTTTTTATCTGCTGGCTATCGCTGCCGTTGTGGAATGTCTGATTTCGCTGGCGGGGATTTACTGCCCGGCGTATCTCCCCTTCCCGCTCAATAACCTGGCTGAAAATTATTCTGGCTACGCACCGGGTATATTTCAGCAACTGAATGTCACCGCTTCATTTCTGGCGACGGGGCTGGTCGCCCTGCTGTTTGTTCTGGCCGATGCTCGATGCGTCTGTTACCGGGTTCGCGCAGAATCGTATCGCCTGCTGTTTATTTGTGTCAGCATCATAGTGATATCGGCCACGCTGGTTGTGTTTCACTCACGCACCGGCTGGCTCGGCGGGTTAATCGGCATTCTGTGCGTATCGGTGATGTTCAGCCACCCGCGTTTTCGCGTTAGAACGACACGTTGCCGCCGCCTGCTGGTGGTCCTTTTGCCGTTCGCGGGTGGGCTTTTAGGCACGCTGCTGCTGAATCAGCCTCTGGACGCATCCCTCGCGCACGAAAGCTCCAGCAATCAGCGGATGTTAACCCTGGAATACACGCTACGTATGATCGGCGTTCATCCTTGGCGGGGCTGGGGGTTAGGAATGTTTGAACCCGCCTTCCAGAATTTTATGGCCGCGCTGCCGTTCGATAATCCAAGCCGGGAAATGATGCAACACCCGCACAATGAGACGCTGTTTATCTGGGCGGAGGGCGGCGTGATGGCGCTGGCGGGCGGGCTGTGTCTCCTGTGGGGCTGGATAGTTCTTTTCCTGAGGCGAAAAAGCCTGTGGCAGTGGGCGGCACTGCTCACCACCTTGCCGATTCTGCTGCACACTCAGGTGGAGTTTCCACTCTATTATTCCGTGGCGCACTATTTTGCCATTCTTATTTTAATGGCCTCGGCAGACGGAGAACTCCGCACATTTCAGGTTCGCAGTTCGCGGTTACGTTGGCCGCTGGTGTTCATCGCACTGTATGGCTTAGTGCTTTCTGCACAGCTTTTTTTTGCCAGCATTGTGCTGGGAAATTTTGAGACGGGCAGACTTGCTTTCCCTGAGAGCATTACCGGTTTACACGTGCCGGAACTCATGCAGATGCGCTATCAGCGCGATCTTAGCCAGCTTCATTTGTGGCATTTCAACCGGTCGGGCGATATCGATGAGCTGGAAAAGTATGCCGTTGAAAACAGGGAGTGGATTACATTGCATATGGTCGAGGATGCCTGGAACGATCAGGTCAATATTATGTCCTTTTTACAGCACCAGAGCGAAGCTGAGAAATTAAAACTCCAGGCCCACCGGTTAATGCCATGGGACGATCGTTTTAAACCATAAGGGATCCAAAACGCTTTCAGCCGCGTTTATTAACGCGGCTTTTTTATATGTGGAATTACGTCCTGAAGGCAGATCCACGTATTCCTCCCTCTCCTCAGAATGTCATCACTCCTGCAGTTTAAAATAGCCTATAGCGAGGTACGTCCCAGCAAAAATACCTTCTGGCATTGCGGCTAGAGACAACAGGTTTTGGCGGTACGCCGTTGAAAAGTATAGTTGAAGCGGGAAGAAGAATGGTATCGACGCTAACTCTGCGTAAATCGCCCGAATCAAACCCGTTCAGGGCAAGAATTGGGAATAAAACGAGGAAGAAAAAATGAGGCCGGGCGTCCTGCCCGGTCGGTCATTGCGGACGTTACTGGTAGATGAGTTCCAGAACTGCCGTGGCATTTGCTGCGCCAGGACGAATTGCTTCTTTAGTTTGAATATAGCGAGCGGTAATAGGAAAACTTTCTTTCCCGCCGGAAGATTTTTTCAAAGTAATGAGTTTGTTGATTTCAAGCGGCGTACCATTATAAAGAAGCTGTACGCCTACACCATCTGCAACGCCGTTCTGGCCCTGATTGCCACTGAGTGCCAGAATACTCTTTTCGGTTGAATCAGGGTTCTGTACGCCATTAAGCTTAATATTGATATTTGCGTCGGCATTGCAGTCCAGCTTAAGATCCACCGTGCTCGTCTTATCAGGAGTAGAATTCACCCCTTTAAATTCAGTTGTGAGTACGTCTCCGATCGGAAAGGACAAGCCATTGCCTGATTCAATTGAACATGCCAAAGAGTTAATATTCCCTCCCGATGTATTTATGTTAAAGAGAACAGTGCTTGTTTCTAAATTGGTCACACGGCCTATTTCGCCTGCCGCCAGCCGACCCGAAGTAATATCACCAGTTTTTACTAAATAAACGGTTGCAACATTACTTGCTGTCCAATACGTATACGAACTGTAACCAGTCGGGCTACTGAAAGAATTATTCTTCCCTGGATTCTCGAAATAATCGTAAGCTCCGGCACCTGAATGGGTATAAGTAAACACCTTAATGCCGACGCCCGGAATGTTTGTATTATAAACGGATGCAAGTGATGTTTTAGTTGCACCGGCATAATTCATCTTCATCTCTTGCGTGCATGTACCGCTGCTTGCATTGATACCTATCGTCGCCGGGACGGAAACCTCCTTCTGCAATAACACGGTGCCTACCGGCACATCTCTTTGTATATTAAGAACGTTAAAGGTAAAATCTGCTACCTGGCCTTGACCACTTAGACTACAACTAGCATAGCTATAACTACAAAACAAAAAAGCAATAAGGAAAAAAAAGATATTTCGATTCATAACACATATCTCATAAAAACCTAAAGTCAGATCAATCCTTCTTTAGTTACTGAAAAAGAGAATACAATGAACTTGTATTAAATATGAAACAGAAAAGCCATAAATCTGTCATTGGCCGTTTCACTCATAATTTATGACAAACGTCACCGTCACATTCGTGCTTCCCGCCGTAACGCTGTCTTTTACAGCCGTATAACGCGCCGAGAAATCCAATACCGCCTCAGCCTGCTCCGGTTTCAGTGCTACACCCGTGCTGGTTTTCCCCGGTGGGACAGGCTTACCGTTACCGTCATAGATTCCCAGTGCCAGACCACTGACTGAATCTGAACTGACGTCAATAGCGAATAAATCAGAGTTTAGTGAATCCGCAACGCCCGAAAAGGTAACGGTGGCTTCACTTGCCGCCGGTCCGCAATGTTCCAAATTAATGGAGAATGACTTATCGGGTGAACTGTCTCCTGCTTTCCTGAATTGTTTTTGTGCCATCACCCCCATATCCACAACGAAATTTTGTGAATCAGAAGCAATTTCGCAAGTGTTATCCTGAATAACACCTGCAATATTCACCGTTCCGTCATGGGCCTGTGACAGGCCACAAAAAATCATCACTAACCAGGAAATAAACTGTATCTTATTACATTGAATCATGACCAGTAACTCATTGATATGATAAATCAAAAAATAACACCGCTGTCGCATCACCAGGCGTCACAGGATATTTTGTTGATTTGTAACGCAACAGAAAGGAGAGCGTATTTTCTCCCTCATCCAATGGAAATGTCTTCGATTCGGACTTATTAAAAGGTATGGTTTTGCCCCCGTTATCCAGCAATTCAATACCAATACCTGTAGCGAGTGTCGTTCCTGTTTCAGTTTCGCTCAGAGCGAGTAATACTGGATTGTCAGCATCGGGCGTACCCGAAAACTTAACCGAAACTGAAGCCAATTTACTGTAACAATTTGAGAGATTAATATTCATCGCTTTGAATGCAGAATTACTGCCGACAGAGGGAAAATCCTTACCTGAAAATGAGCCTATAGTGATTTTTTTTGTGAAAGCAACCTCACAGACGCTTGCCACCACATCGCCGGAGATGGTCAGGGTACTTTCGCTCGCCTTAGCCGGGAATATCCCTGCCACAGAAAAAATAAGCAAGAAAAAACATAACACATTATTTTTCATGGTTTCCTTCCCTATTAGCGACAAATCAATTTGATCTGCGTAATCGCTGTATTTTCTGCTTCAACAGGAAGTTGATAGCTTGCGTTACAGGTCATGTTGCTGCCCTCTCCCCACTGCACCGTGAATGTGCCCTTTTGCGCCAGGCCGGATAGATAAACCTGTCCATCCTCTCCAACAATGCTGCCAGTACCATCGTCACGCGTGACGGTCGCCCCAAACGGAACAGGCTGGTTATTATGCAGCAACGTTATCAGTGCACGGCTACCTACATGGGCCTTGAAGGAGACGCGAACCAGAGCACCTTTTGTAGGAACAACATCTGCTACCGTGTCCTCAAGATCAACTTTGTCACCCAGTGTTGTGGTGTCCAGGCCTATACGGTTTTTACGGTAGGTCGTTGCGAAAGGCACAACAGCATATCCACGCCAGTCCGTTTTCACGCCGGTGGAGTTTTCAACTTTAACGTTATCCGCACCCGGCGCTTCAACCAGGACATTCGTTTCCCCTAGCGGCTGGCTCAGAGTAATGCCGTGTCGATGCGCCACGATGCCGCCCGCAACGCCGTAGGTCACCTGCTGAGAATTACTGCTGTCGTAGCTGTAACCTACGTTGGCATTACCATATCCGCCCTGATAAGCAAGGCTGGCATTACCGCTATTACCTGTACCCTGATTACCGTAGCCCTGCTGAACGCTGTAGCTCAGGTTATTGCCTTCCAGCAGAGTACCGCTGATCCCGGCGTTCTGGGTGACGCTACCGTGGTTATCGTGGTTCATGCTGTATGTCGCAAATGCGTTATTTGACGACGAGGCTCCCTGCGCTGAGAGCCATTTACCGATCGGTAACGACAGGTTGAATGCAATCATTTTGTCGGCTACGGGTTGGCCGGACATCTGGCTGTAGTTGTAGCTCAAACCGATATTAATATCCTTCCAGGTGGTGTTATAACCAAACTGCACCAGCGTATCTTTATCATCGTTATGCCAGTAACTTTGCTGGCTTCCGCTGAGATAAATGGAGCCAAAACCACCCAGTTGTTGAGAAATATTGACCTGCAACTTTCCGCGCTTGGTGTAATAGAGGTTGTAGTAGTCGAACCAGTGCGGCACATCGTTGTTATCATCATCATCCTCGTTCAGCGGATTGCTGTTGTAGCCATCCATGTGCTTGTACGTAGTATCCGTAAAGGTGTAATAGCCTGACGTTGAATAGCGATAGCCCAATAACTGGAAGTTAGTTCCTATTTCGTTTAACGATTTTGCATAAAGCAAACGCAATGACTGACCGCTATGCTCGGTCTCATCAATAAGCGTACTTTGGGCGTGAGTGACATCCGCAGACAGCGCGCCCCAGTGGCCCATATTGACCCCCGTCCCGATCGCCATTGCCTTGTAGTTGTCAGACAGCTGTGCGCCGCCATACAACGTAAAACCATGCGGCAAGCCCCAGCTTAATGTTCCTTGTGTGAAAGAGACTTGATCTTGCTGTTCGTTGCTGGTGCGGTACTTCGCGGCTGTGGCAGAATATTTCAGACGACCTTCGCGCTGTAGTAACGGGACGGCGGAATAAGGGACAGAATAGGAGGTAATAGCACCATCCTGCTCTTTTACTTCTACCGTCAAATCCCCGCTTGAGGATGTCGGAAAGAGATCGTCTATTGCAAAGGCGCCAGGCGCTACGTAAGTCTGATAAATAACGTATCCGTTTTGTTTGATCGTCACCTGAGCGTTGCTTTTTGCAATACCGCGCACCGTGGGGGCGAAGCCTTTTAGGCTGTCCGGCAACATATTGTCGTCTGAGGCCAGCTGAACACCACGGAAGCTAACGCTGTCAAACACGTCACCACTGGTATAACTGTCACCCACCGTCAGTTCACTTTTCAGCGAGATGATCGTGCGTTCCAGAAAACCACTAATGTGTTGCCACTGGCTGGTTGTCTCTCCATTACTACTGGTGCTACGGTTAAATGTAGAATAGTCACGATAACGCCATGCTCCCAGGTTTACGCCGCCGTTTAGCCCCAGAAAATTGCTGCTACCTTCGCCGCTGCTGTCTTTTCGTCTGGAGCCATTCAGGTTGTAGTTCAGAAGCAGGGCGTTAATCCCCTGATCCCATTTTTCCGGAGGAATGTAGCCCCGTGCGCTATTTTTAAGCGCAACCTGTGGCACACTGAGATCCAGGCGCTGCTTGCTAAAATCAAAACTGGCTTTAGCCCCCTCAATCAAAGTCGCGATGTCGATACACTGTCCGTCTACAGACTGTTTTCGGTCTTGCGGAATACTCAGATCGAGCCCCAGGCCGCCCAACACCTTCTCAGATAAACAGGCCGTCAAACCTGTATCATCGGAGGATGACGGGGCACTGGAATTCTGCGTTTGCCGGGCCTGAAACTCGACATCATGACTGGTGATAAAATCATTATTGAGATAGATGTCTACGCGATATATCCCAGGGGCCTGGCTGCCGTCGTTTTCAAAGCGGGATAGATCGGCAACCTGATTTTTGCCATCCGCTAAAAAAGCCGGATTAAAATAGTTCTCTGCATGCAAAACACCGGGAAATAAACCCGTTCCAATAACTAAAGCTAATGGAGATAACCGCCAGCAGACTGCATTAATCATTCGAGCTTGTTTTCGAAGTTTCATAACATCTTATGACCTGTCTGCATTACGCATTGCATGTTAGTGCTGGGGTTACTGCGCCATAGTCATTCATGGTCTGGAAAGAGATACTGCCCTGGGCATTATCTGGCGCCGTTACCTGAAGGTTACCCATTGGGGGAACCATGTTGTTCGGCAATGCTTTCCCTCCAACGCTGAATTTCACCAGCGAAACAAAATAGGGAGAAGGGTTTGTAATGGTGATGCTTTTTCCACTACGCTGGCAACGCAGCGTTGCAGGTGCATCCATTGATTTCATTTTTAAATGCGCAGGGCGAACAAATAATTTGATCACACTTTGCGTAGCGATCTGTAAGGTATTACCCTGAAGTTGTTTTTTATCGAGTGAAGGTATTGCTTTGTTATTGAAGTAAAATACTGACTCGCGATCTTCCGGAAGTTTTGGGCCTACATACATGATGCGCAGAACGTTCGCTTTTTGAGGCTTCATCACAAACAATGGCGGCGTCACGGTAAACTGTGTGGATTTATTACCCTGGAGATCGGACACCCAAGATTGTACCAAAAACGTCTCTTTGTTATTGGTGTTAACAACATTGATGCTGGTTTGTTTTTCACCCAGCGGATAAATGATTCGGGTGGCCCCCAGTGCGATCCCTTCTGCATAAACAAAATGACTATTTCCCAGACAGAGCATTGGCAAGAGTAACATTGAAATAAGGGTTTTCATTTTTAAAAAATCCAAAAAAAAATAAAAAAGCATCCTGGTGAGCACTTATCCATTTTTACTTACTGATAAATCACCGAGAAAGTGACGGCCGCACTGGCATCCCCCGCCGTAACGGGCATCGATACAGAGCGATATCGTGCGGTAAACAGTAATGTGTTCTCTCCGGCAATCAGCGGCATTTTTGCGAGAGGTTGGCTATCAGGAATTACCTGGTTGCCTCTCATATCAAAAATACCAATTCCGACGCCCTTTGCAGCACCAGAGCCAAAACCTGCCTGAAAGACCTGTGGATCCTTAAGATCAGCCAGTCCGTTGAAGGTGACGCCTGCCGACTCGCTGGTTGAAGTGGCACAATTTTCAAGCTTAATCCAGAAGGTGACCGGTTCCGCCCAACTTCCTGGCCCTAAAAATGAACCGGTACGGACTTGACCCATCATGACACTCT
This sequence comes from Enterobacter sp. DNB-S2, assembly GCF_019443845.1. Lineage (NCBI taxonomy): Bacteria > Pseudomonadati > Pseudomonadota > Gammaproteobacteria > Enterobacterales > Enterobacteriaceae > Enterobacter > Enterobacter sp. DNB-S2. Next base: position 1,825,086 of record NZ_CP050520.1, on the reverse strand, counting down.
GGTCAAAACTCTGCGTATCAATTGAACATGAGCTATTAACCACAGCACCATAGAAATGCACTTTTCCCACGGTTGATATATCGCTGCTAATACTTGGCTGAATAAATAGCAGTTGAACGAAAATTATCAGTGCTATCAGACGAAACATGTTTATCTCAATAAAAAATAATGATGAAGCGCCAGAAATATCCCCCCCGGAATTCCAGAGGGGGATAAATAAAGCAATCAGGAATAGATGATCTGGAATGTTGCAACAGCTTCAACAGCACCCGCTGTTGGTTCATCGCCAGTTGTCAGATAATCAACACTCATAGGAATGGTGTTGTCGCCTTTTGACAGCGGAATGGTGTCAGATGCGGTTCCAGAGTTAACATCCATCGCCTTACCATCTGGCCCAAACAGGCGCAAAGCCACGCCAGTTGCTCCGCCAGAACCTGCGGTGTTAGCCAAAGCACCTGCAGTTACAGCGTCAGACTGACCGCTGAAACTGATAGCGGCATTCGTATAAGTGCTGACATCGCAGTTAGTCAGGGTCACGTAGAACGGCTTAGACTGGCCAGAAACGGCATCTTTAGCGCCGAGGCTTTTCAACGTAATTTGATCAATATGGACAACCTGGTCTTCAGATTCCAGGGCAACAGCGCACGGTGCGTCTACCACAGAACCCATAAACTTAATATTACCACCGTTGACGGTCGTAGTGCTTGCCGCCTGTGCACAGGTGGCGCTTGCCATAATAGATGCCATAACTACAGCGAACATATGCTTCTTCATTTAAAACTCCAGATACCTATAAGAAAGAAAAATCCTGTTTTCTCAAATAAAACATTATTTTTTCAGCGAAAAAATACTCAGCATGTTGCAACAATGTTTTACTGACATGGGAATTTTTACAATATTAACTTTCCAGTTCAAATGAAATGCGATCCTCTCCTGGCTCCTAAATGGGACAATGTTTAGAAGGACAATACCCTTAGCGGTACTTAGAATTACAGCATCAGCATGGAGAACTGTCTTTTCCCGTTAAGGAGTCATATATTATCTCTTGGAGTTTTACCGTGAAAATTATTTCTATTTTACTGCTTGGCTGCACTATCGCTGCCAACTGCCAGATGGCTCATGCAACGGTCAATATTGGCGGAACACGCCTCGTCTATGCAGGTGCAAAAAAAGAAGTGTCGCTCAGCGTTCGTAATCCGGACAGTAGTCCTTATCTTATCCAGACGGTTATCGATAATCTTGATAGTAGTCCGCAAAAACCGCCCTTTATCATCACCCCTCCGCTTTATCGCCTTGATGGAGGGAAAGAAAACCTGATGCGCGTTATCCAGTCAGGAAATCTTCCACAAGATAAAGAGTCCATGTTCTGGCTACGTGTTAAGGCAATCCCATCTGCGCCACGTGAAAAAAATACGCTACAGATTGCGGTATCAACCAGCATCAAACTGATTTACCGCCCGGACTCGCTGAAAAACCTGGATGTAGAGAAAGAGAGCGACAAACTCAGCTGGCATATCTCTGGCAACCAACTGGATATCAACAATCCGACGCCCTGCTACATTAATTTCAATGAAATCAGTGTTGCCGGAAAAAAACTCACGAATGTCTCCTATGCGTCTCCAGGAAAAACAACATCTTTTACGCTACCTGCGGGTGTTAATTCAGGAAATATTCAATTTAGCGTCATCAGCGACTTCGGCGCTGTGGGTAAGATGCACTCAAAATCTGCTTAAATGGTTATGATTATGTTTAACGTAAATAAATTCTTTTTATCATCAACAGCCTGTATTTTCCTTGCTGCGGGTATTGTCCACTCGGCTTTTGCCGTAGACCCAGTACAAATTACCGTAACGGGGAATATTGTCGCCTCACCTTGTGTAATCGATACGGGAAGCGAGTCATTAAATATTTCTCTGGGAGACCAGTTGCAAAGCGCCGATCTCAATGCAGCAGGAAGCGGTTCTGCATGGGTACCAATTAACGTCGTTTTCAAAAGCTGTCCGGCGGGTACTTCAACCATTACCGCGACATTTCACGGCACAGCCGATGCTGGGGACCCGAATACACTGTACAGCAACACGGCAGTAGATGCGGGTGAAAACAAAGCGGCCAAAAACATCGCTGTTCAGCTTGAAGGTTTGGCTAATGAAGCTTACGGCAACGGCAAAACGGCGACTATTGATATTGCCTCCGCAGGCACGACCCCCACCTTTAAGATGCATACTCGCGCTTTCAGTAAAGACGGTGGCGCGACACCGGGAAAAATCAGCTCCGTTATCACGATGTCATTCACGTATAACTAACAAACGGGTTTTTCTCCCGGATACGGCTCAAGGATGGCCGTTTTCGGTCATTTTTTGATTATAGGGTGCTGAAAGGGGTATCATGATTTTCTCTCGCTTTGCGTCTTTGCTGGCTGCATTCAACGCGTTCTCCCCATCGCCTTTACGTTAAACATCCTTCACCTTTCAGCCTCTATTAAGATAACGTGTTGTTTGTTGCGCGTAGCCCATGGTGTCATTTATAACCTTGTCCTCACGACCACCACTTTTATCAACCTCTGATATACTCGTAGTGATATTTCTCTGGGAATGTTGTACGCTATGAAACCTGAAAATTATATTATAAAACTTATACATGAACTCTCTGAACCGGCGCGCGTAAGGGTAGGACGCCAACGGCAAATCATTTCATTGGATCAGCTTGAAGAACCGATGACATTCATACTGCATTCCGGCATCGTCGCCGTCTACCGAACGAGAGACCGGCTTCTACTGAAGTTTATCGAAGCCCCGATGATCGTTGGTATGAATGATCTTATTGATACCAATGCGGGTTTTTATATGCAGGCCTGCGGTGAAATTAGATATGAAATCAAACCACGAAAATCCACACTTGAAACTATTAACAATCGCAATCTTTGGCAGGAAGCCGCCTATTCGTATATGTATGCCATAAAACGTTTACTACAAGCTCACGAAACTTCGGTTGGGTTGTCTACATACGAGTTGATTCGTTTAAACCTTGTGTCACTAATGACCGAAAAAGAAGACGTTCGTCTGTCAGTTAATGCCTGTGATTACATACAGGAAAAAACCCATCTTTCGCGCAGTCGAATTATGAAGATCCTGAGCGATTTGAAAACAGGCAACTATATTAAAATTGAACGTGGGCTCTTAATGGCAATACACAGGCTTCCGGATCACTACTGACCCGGGTAACCAGGTTTATTTGTTCTGCTTCGCCAACCATGCCATTGCCCTTTCTCCCGCCTCATCCACCGGTAAATACACCAGCAGCCGCGACCCGTTTCGCGGCGCGGAGTACCAGTACATCTGCTGCAGCGTAAAATCCCCCAGCTCGGGATGGGTAAACAGCTTAAGCTGGTTCTCCACGCCGCGCACGTCGTTGCGCTGGTGCCACAGGGTTTTAAACTCTTCCGACACCGCAAAGAAGCGCGCCAGTTTGGCCTCCCACAGCGGATCGCCCCGATGCTCGGCCATCGCCGCCCGGAAATAGGAAACAAATATGGGCAGCACATCGTCACGCCTGCCGAGACGCGCGCGCCACGCCGGATGGGTGAGGAACAGGTAAATACAGTTGCGGTCTTCCGGCGGGATTTCATTGAAATCGACGCCCATCAGGTGCCCGAAGCTGTCGTTCCACGCCACGATGTCGAAATTCGGTTTCTGAATGCTGGCGGGTTTAGGCATCAGCGTATCCAGCAGGCGGCGCGTGCCCTCGCTGATACCCTCGCAGCAAACCGCCTGCGGCGCTTCACCCGGCGGCAGCCCGGCTAACACAAACAGGTGTCGGGCCTCGGTCGGGGTGCATTGCAGCGCTTTTGCCACAGCCGCCATCACCGCGCTGGACGGATTGACGTCCCTGCCCTGCTCAAGCCAGGTGTACCAGGTCACTCCCACGTCCGCGAGCATCGCCACCTCTTCCCGGCGCAGACCCGGCGTGCGGCGACGACCGCTGCGCGGCAGGCCGAGACGCTGCGGATCGAGGCTTTCGCGTCGCGCGCGTAAAAATGCCCCCAGCTGTTTTCGGGTGTCATCCTGAAGTGAGACGACGGGTTCAGACATCAAGGCCATAAATCCCCCTGCATGGTAGTGCCAGTACCAGTATAAGCAAGAACTGGTACCCGTTTATCAGATGGTTGATGCTACGACCATCTGTTGAATGACGCAATGGAGTTACCATGAATACGTCAGTTGTTTCACCGGGCCGCGCTGGCCTGATATTGCTGCTAACCGGCCAGATGCTGCCGATGATTGATACCTCAATCACCAACGTGGCGCTGGACGCCATCACCCATTCGCTGAACGCGACCGCCACCGAGCTGGAGCTGATAGTCGCCCTCTACGGCGTGGCCTTCGCCGTCTGCCTCGCGCTCGGCAGCAAGCTGGGGGATAACTTTGGCCGTCGGCGTCTGTTCATGTGGGGCGTCGCGAGCTTTGGCCTGGCCTCGCTGCTGTGCGGGATGGCGGGGAACATTGAACAGCTGCTGGCCGCGCGCATCGTTCAGGGGGCGGGAGCCGCGCTGATCGTGCCGCAAATTCTTGCTACCCTGCACGTGACGCTGAAAGGTACGGTGCACGCTAAAGCCATCAGCCTGTTTGGCGGCATCGGTGGGATTGCGTTTATCGTCGGCCAGATGGGCGGCGGCTGGCTGGTGTCGGCGGATATCGCCGGGCTGGGCTGGCGTAACGCCTTCTTCATCAACGTGCCGATTTGTCTGGTGGTGCTGGGGCTGAGCCGACATTTCGTACCCGAAACCCGTCGCGAGACGCCGTCACGCATCGACTGGACCGGAACCGTGCTGCTGGCGATCATTCTTTGCTGCCTGCTGTTCCCGATGGCGCTCGGCCCACAGTGGCACTGGTCGTGGCCGCTGAAGGTTATGCTTCTCGCCATTATTCCGCTGGGCTGGCTGACGGCGCTGAATGCGCGCAAAAAGGAGCGTGAGAACGCCCATCCGCTGATCCCGCCGCGCCTGCTGCAGCTTCGCAGCGTTCGCTTTGGCATTCTGATTGCGATGCTCTTTTTCAGCGTCTGGTCCGGGTTTATGTTCTGTATGGCGCTGACCATGCAAACCGGTCTGGGGATGGCACCGTGGCAGTCCGGAAACAGTTTTATCGCGCTGGGCGTAACTTACTTTATTTCGGCGTGGTTCGCGCCGCGGCTGATTGCTCGCTACAGCACCAGTACCATTCTGCTGACGGGTCTGGCGATCCAGATTGCCGGCCTGCTGGCGCTGATCGCTACGTTCCGCGTCTGGGGAATGAAGAATACCGCCCTGACGCTGGCGCCCGCGACCGGGCTGGTCGGCTACGGGCAGGCGCTGATCGTGAACAGCTTCTACCGCATCGGGATGCGCGATATTCAGCCTGACGACGCGGGGGCCGCGAGCGCCATTCTCAGCACGCTACAGCAGGCCGCGCTGGGGCTTGGCCCGGCCATTTTTGGCGCGATTTTGCTGCACGCGCTGCAAAACCATCACGGGGATTACACCCAGGCGGTGAACGTCTTCCTGATGGTGGAAACGGCGATGATGGTGGTGCTTGCCCTGGCGACGCTGCGCATCCGCCATCGCCTGTGCCTGCCGGTGGTGAAGGTCTGCCAGGCCACCAAATAAGCCCGGGAATTTGCATAATAGATCCGCAGCCGCCATTATGGGGCTGCATCAATACAGGAGACGTTATGCAGGAATTAATTGCTCAGGTTGAAGAGTTAGGCATTGAAATTAATCACACCACCTCTTTAGTGATTATCTTTGGTATTATTTTTCTTACCGCCATCATCGTTCATTTTATTCTGCACAAAGTGGTGCTTCGCGCTTTCGAAAAACGCGCGCAGGCCAGCAGCCATTTATGGCTGCAGATCATTACCCAGAATAAATTATTTCACCGTCTGGCCTTTACCCTTCAGGGGATAATCATCAACGTTCAGGCGGTACTGTGGCTGCAAAAGGGCAGCGAAGCGGCGGAAATTCTCACTACCTGCGCAAAGCTGTGGGTCATGGTGTATGCCCTGCTCTCCTTCTTCTCGCTGCTGGACGTGATTTTTAATCTGTCGCAGAAAATGGCCACCGCGTCACAGCTGCCGCTGAAGGGGATCTTCCAGGGCATCAAGCTGGTGAGCGCCATCCTGGTGGGGATATTGATTATCTCCCTGCTGATCGGCCAGTCCCCGGCAATTCTGATAAGCGGTCTCGGTGCTATGGCCGCCGTTCTGATGCTGGTGTTTAAAGACCCGATACTCGGACTGGTGGCGGGGATCCAGCTTTCCGCCAACGACATGCTCAAGCTCGGCGACTGGCTGGAGATGCCGAAATACGGTGCCAACGGCACGGTAACGGATATCGGTCTGACCACCGTTAAAGTGCGCAATTTTGATAACACCATCACCACCATTCCGACGTGGGCGCTGGTCTCCGACGCCTTTATCAACTGGAGCGGCATGTCTGCCTCTGGCGGGCGACGCATTAAGCGCAGCCTGAATATTGATACCACCAGCATTCATTTTCTCGACGAGCAGGAGCAGCAGAAACTCATTCAGGCGAAGCTGCTGAAGCCCTATCTGGCCGCGCGACATGAGGAAATTAGCCTGTGGAATCAAAAAAACGGTGAAGGGGAGTCGGTATTAAACCTGCGTAAGATGACCAATATTGGAACCTTCCGCGCCTACCTGAATGAATATCTGCGCAACCATCCGCGTATTCGCAAAGATATGACGCTGATGGTGCGCCAGCTAGCGCCTGACGCGAATGGTTTACCGATTGAAATATATGCCTTCACCAACACGGTGGTCTGGGCAGAATATGAGGAGATTCAGGCCGACATCTTCGACCATATATTCGCGGTGGTGGATGAATTTGGGCTGCGTATTCATCAGTCCCCGACCGGGAACGATATTCGATCCCTGGCGGGCGTTATCGCCAGATAATCCGTTTGTAGGCCCGGTAAGCGAAGCGCCACCGGGCGTGAAGGCAGGTGCAGTCTGGTGCCCTCACCCCGGCCCTCTCCCACGGGGAGAGGGAGAAAAGCAGATCACTTTTTGCGGGAAAGCTTAAACGCCACAAACAGGAAGATAACCCACACCGGCAGCAGCATCGCCGAAAGACGCATCTCATCCATGGTGCACATCAGCACCAGAATCAGCCCGAGGAAAGCGATACAGATATAGTTCCCCGCCGGGTAAAGCAGCGCTTTGAACTGCGTCTCGCGTCCCTTGCGGCGCATCGCGGCGCGAAAGCGCAGGTGCGCAAGGCAGATCATGATCCAGTTCAGCAGCAGCGTGGCAACAACCAGCGCCATCAGCAGGCCAAAGGCCTCTTTCGGCAGGAGATAGTTGATCAGCACCACCAGCGACGTAATGGCGCCGGAAAGTAACAAGGAATTCACCGGCACGCCGCGACGGCTGACGCGGGTGAGGAACTTCGGCGCGTTGCCCTGCACGGAGAGGCCGAACAGCATGCGGCTGTTGGAGTAAACGCCGCTGTTATAGACCGACAGAGACGCCACCAGAATGACGAAGTTCAGCGCCGAGGCCACCACGTTGCTGTTCAGATCGTGGAAAATCATCACGAACGGGCTGCTGTCGGACTTCACTTCCACCCACGGATAGAGCGCCAGCAGCACCACCAGCGAGCCGATGTAGAACAGCAGAATCCGGTACACCACCTGGTTGACCGCTTTGGGAATGCTTTTATGCGGGTCGCGCGCTTCCGCGGCGGTAATGCCGATCAGCTCTAGTCCACCGAAGGAGAACATGATCACTGCCAGGGAGAGGATCAGCCCTTTCCAGCCGGTCGCCAGGAAGCCGCCGTGCTGCCACAGGTTGTCGATCGTGGCGCGCTCGCCGCCGTGGCCGGAAAAGAGCAGCCACAGGCCAAAGCCGATCATCCCGATAATCGCCAGCACCTTGATCAGCGCAAACCAGAACTCGGTTTCGCCATACAGGCGCACGTTGACGAGGTTAACGGCGTTAATAATGATGAAGAAGGCCGCCGCCCAGATCCACGTCGGAACATCCGGCAGCCAGTACTGCATGTAAATGCCTGCGGCAGTCAGCTCCGCCATCCCCACCAGCACGAACATCACCCAGTAGTTCCAGCCGGACAGGAAGCCAGCAAACGGGCCCCAGTATTTATAAGCAAAGTGCGCGAAGGAGCCTGAAACCGGCTCTTCAACGACCATTTCGCCAAGCTGACGCATGATCAGGAAGGCGATAATCCCGGCGATACCGTAACCCAGCAGCACCGCCGGGCCAGCCATCTGAATAGCGGGGCCGATGCCGAGAAACAGCCCGGTACCGATCGCGCCGCCAAGGGCAATTAACTGGATATGTCGATTTTGCAAACCACGTTGCAGCGTCGGATTCTGATCCGACGAGGCTTCAGCGCTACCATGGCCTGAAGCGGATGACGCGTCTTTCACGTCCTACCCCTGTCTCTTTTTTAGAAGGGGCACGTTTTAACACTTCATGCTGGAGGTAGCAAGGGATTGGGGCATCCCTGCCCCGGATAACGAGATGGAACGCTTAAAACGCGTAGCCAACCGAGACCTTAAAGGTGCGCGGTTCGCCCTGCGTAATATAGGTACCGGAATCGTCCACGCTGGCCCAGTAGTTTTCATTGGTCACGTTGTCGATGCCCGCGCGAACCGTCATCTGGTTTTCATTGTGGTTCACCGCGAAGCGATAACGCATTCCCAGATCCAGCGTGGTGTAGCTGTCCAGCTTTTTGGTGTTTGCCAGGTCAGCGTACTGCGCGCCGGAGTGGTTCACGCGGGCGGTGGCGGTCAGGCCGTCAATCGGCTTGATGTCGTACTCAGCGCCCAGCACGGCGTAAAAGTTCGGAATCCCGATCGCATCGTTACCCTGATTCACGCCATTTTTGGTTTTGGTCAGTTCGGCCTGCAGCCAGGTAGCGCTGGCGTTCAGACGCATCCCCAGCGCGGGCTCGCCGAAGACGTTCAGCTCCACGCCACGGTTTCGCTGCTCGGCGTCCAGGCCGTAGTGGCCGCTGTCGTCGAGGATCGCCGACGGCATTTTGATTTCGAACAGCGCAAGCGATCCGCCCACGCGGCCGAAGTCTGCCTTCACGCCCACTTCGTTCTGCTTAGAGTGAACGATACCGGTGCTCTGGCCGTAGTTGGTGGCGGTGTTAGGTGCGGTTTTGCCCGGCTGCAGCGCTTCGGTGTGGTTTGCATAAAGGGAGATCGCCTCCCACGGCTTGTAGACCACGCCGTAGGTGGGCATCCAGCGGCTGCCGTCGAAACCGTCCGCCGCGTTTTCCGCCCCGGTGACTTTGTTATACCCGCGAATGACCACCTTCTGATGGCGGGCGCCTGCGGTGAACAGCAGCTTGTCATCCAGCACGCCCAGCGTATCGCTCAGCAGCCAGCCCTGGGTACGGGTGCGCCCGCTGGTCAGCGGATCGCTGTACTTTCCGCCGGAACCGTTGAAGTTGGTGCTATCCGGCATGTCGACGCCGGTGTTGTGGTAGATGTTGGTGGTCGGGTTATCTTTCGTCGCCGACATTTTCCACGCGATTTTTTCATTTTTGGTCATCGCCGAATAGCCAACGTTGACCTTGTGCGAGACGAAGCCTGTAGTGAAATTACCGCGAACGCCCGCCATGCCGCTGACGGAATCGCTGATGCGGTTGGTATCAAGACGGCTGACCGTTGCCTTGCCGCTTTTATCCACCAGCTTCGGCGCGCTGTAGATGCCTTCCTCGTGCGCGTGCTGCGCGCCAAGACCGGTATAGGCGGTCCAGCCGTCGGTGATGTCGTACTCGCTGCGCCACATCCCGAATTCGTTTTCGATGTTGCTGTAGGCCCACTTCTGCGAGAAGTTGCGATCGTTTTTCGGCGGCTCGGGAACGAAATCCACCGCGGAAATATTGACGCTGGTCGGGCTGCCGTGGAAGGTTTTCTTCTGATAGCCCAGATCCAGCGAGGTGCGGAAGCGGTCGCCGGTGTAATCCAGGCCGGTAGAGAGCAGCGTGGTGCGGCGGCGGTCATTCGGTATGCCGGTTTCCCCTTCGCGATGAACCAGGTTCACCCGCGCGCCAAGCTGGTCGCTGTCACCGTAGCGACGGCCCGCATCCAGCGTGGTGCCAATCTGGGAATCCGAGGTGTAGTCCACGCCGACTTTCGCCTGCGGGAGTTCGCCCGCGTGTTTTGGCTCAAGGTTGATCATCCCGCCCACGCCGGAGCTTGCCGCGCCGTTCATCAGCGAGTTGGCCCCTTTGAAGATCTCGATGCGGTCGACCATCTGGGTATCCACCACCTGGCGCGGCAGCACGCCGGACAGGCCGCCAAAGGTCATGTCGTCGCCGTCGAACTTCAGGCCACGGATGCGGTAGGTCTCCGCGCTGTTGCCGTACCCCTGAACGAACTGCACGCCCGCGTCGTTCGCGACGACATCGGCAATGGTTTTCGCCTGCTGATCTTCCACCAGCTTCGAGGTGTAGCTGATGATGTTGAACGGCACGTCCATGGCGTTTTGCTGGCCCAGCATACCCATGCGCCCGCCGTTCGCCACCTGTCCGTCAAGGAAGGCCGGTACCAATTGGTCGCCACCGGGTTTGAAATCGCTGGCTGATGCAGCCTGGACAACGAGGGTGTCCTCTTTTTGATTGTCCGCCGCAAAGGCGGAATGTGTCGCCGCGCCAACGGCGAGCGCCAGCAGCGTCTTGTGTATTTTGGTGTTGTTCATCGTTAACTCATTTTAAAGTGCGCGCAAAAATGACCCGTTGTCGGGCCTTAGAATGTATTGAATGCAATGCAAATGAGAACTATACGCATTATCCATGCGTTAGCAAGTGTAACCGCGTTCATAAGGAGATTTGGCGAGAAAAGAGGGGGAACAGCCACCCCGTTTCGGGGATGGCTGCAATAACATTATTTTTTCTTGTAGATATTGGCCGTACCGTGAATTTTATTGTTGGTGTTCCCTGAAGTGAGCACCAGGACATCCGCGCCTTGCTTATCGGCTTTCTCAATCAGTTCTTTTTTCGCATCATCCACCGATACTTCATTCGAGGTGTTTACCGTACCGATTTTTTTATATTGAGATGCAACTTTCTTGAACTCGCTTTTAGTGAGTAGCTGGGCAGCAAAAGCATTGGTCGTAAACAGTAACGCCGTTCCCAACAAAATAGCAGTCGTCTTTTTCATAACCTTTTTCCTTGAGATTAATCAGCAACTACGAAAAACCTCACGCATTGTGGTGAGGTTTTATGAGCATGGTAGAGAATCTCAGGAATTGCCATGCGTTCGGGAAAAATCTTTTATAACAACCCGTTGCATGAAATTACTAACGAATATTAAGAATATTCGAATACCCGCGCGGTGCCAGCAATATCAATGCGTACAGCCGTGCCCGGGTTCCATCCTGGCTGGCTTACGGTCTTCAGAATTACGGGCTGCTGCTGCCCGGCTAATCCCAGGGTGAGCGTCGACAGCTGGCCGGTGAAGTCCACGTCGAGAATCGAGATCGGGCTTTCATGCGCTGCACATGCCGTAACGCGTAATTGTTCAGGGCGCATCATTACCCTGCCCTGCCCTGTTGCATGCGCGTTGTCCGTCGGCACTTCACCCAGCGCGCACACGGCATACCCGGCAGCGAGCTGAGCAGGGAGGATCACGGCATCGCCAAGAAACAGCGCCGTCTCTTCGTCAACGGGACGGGTGTAGACGTCATAAGGCGTACCGACCTGCGTGAAGCGTCCGGAGCGCATGACGGCGACCTGGGTAGCAAAGGACAACGCTTCGTTCTGGTCGTGGGTGACCAGAATCGAGGCCACGCCCGCTTCGGCCAGCAGATCGGCCGTTGCCTTACGCGTCATCGCGCGAAGGCCGGTATCCAGAGCCGAGAACGGTTCATCCAGCAGCATCAGTGAAGGTCGCTGGGCCAGCGCACGGGCAAGCGCCACGCGCTGCTGCTGTCCGCCGGAAATCTCGTGGGGCCAGTGCGTTGCGAGCTGCCTGTCCAGAGAAACCATCTCCATCAGCGCCTCAACGCGCTGGCGCTTCTCGTGGCGAGTGCCGTCCAGCCCCCAGGCGATGTTGTCTGCCACATTGAGGTGCGGGAACAGCGCACCCTCCTGAGGCACAAAACCGATCCGGCGCAGGTGGGCGGGAACAAAACTGTTTTCATCGAACAGCGTTCTCCCCTGCATGACAACGCGCCCGGTGTCAGGCGTTTCGAACCCGGCCAGAATACGCAGCAGCGTGGTTTTCCCCGACCCGGACGGCCCGACAATCGCCGTCCTGCTCCCCGGCGCCACGCTCAGGTTTAAGCTGTCGAGCACCTGCACATCAGAAAACGATTTAGAAATGGCGGTTAATTCAAGCATGTCATAGCCCTGCAATTTTTTTCGACTGCATATAGAGAATGGCGGTCAGCGGGAGTGAAATCAGGATCATCAGCATCGCGTAAGGCGCGGCGGCCACATAGTCAATTTCACTGGTCAGCGCCCAGAATCCGGTGGAGAGCGTGCGCGTGCCCAGCGGAGAGAGCAGCAGCGTGGCGGTCAACTCGTTGCTGACGCCGAGGAAAACCAGCGCGGCCCCCGCCGCCGCACCCGGCGCGGCCAGCCGCATCGTGACGCTCCAGAGCGCCTTCGCGGGCGTGCTGCCCAGGCTGCGCGCCACGTTCTCCAGTTCGACCGGCGCCTGCGCAATCCCCGCCCGCAGGTTGATGAGCGCACGGGGCATAAACATCAGCAGGTAGGCAAGGAACAGGGTAATTTCCGTCTGGTAAATGGGACGGGCGTAGTGAATGGTGACGGTGACCAGCGCCAGCGCCGTGACGATGCCCGGCAGCGAGCTGGTGATATAGATGCACCCTTCCAGCATCCGGAAGATGCGGTGCGGATAGCGGATACCGAGCCACGCGATGGGGATCACGCACGCCGTCGTCAGAAGCGCGCCGCCCACGCCGAGCATCAGCGTCTGGCGCAGGGAGTGCCAGAGATCGGCACTCATCCAGTTTTGCACGCCGCCGAGCCAAATCCAGCGACACAGGACAATTAACGGCACGCCCAGCGCCAGCACGATCAGCACGATGAAAAACAGCTGGCCCAGCGCGGCGGCCGCAGGCTTCAGCGGCCAGCGTTTCTGCTCGCGCGCGGCCCCGGCGCCAATGCGCGCGTAGCGTGCTTTTCCGCGCGTCACGCCCTCCAGCATTAATATAGCCAGACAGCACAAGGCCAGCACGCCCGCCAGCATGTTCGCCGCCGGGCCGCTGAAGGTAGACTGGAACTGGTCATAAATTGCCGTGGTGAAGGTATCAAAGCGGATCATCACGTACAGGCCATATTCCGCCAGCAGGTGCAGCGCCACCAGCAGCGCGCCGCCGCAGATAGCGAGCTTAAGCTGGGGCAGCACCACGCGGAAAAAGACCCGCCACGGCGGCGTACCCAGCGAAGCGGCGACATCTTCAAGCGTCGGGTCAAGGCGACGCAGCACCGCCGCAACCGGCATATAGATAAACGGATAGTAGGCAAGAACCGAGAGGAACACGCCCGCGGAGAGCCCGTGCATGGACGGGACAGCGCTCACCCAGGCGTAGCTTTGCACAAACGCGGGGATCGCCAGCGGGGCGACCGCCAGTGCGGACCAGATCCCTCGCCCGGCAAGCTGCGTGCGCTCCGTGAGCCAGGCGATTGCCACGCCCGTCACGATACACAGCGGAACCGCTAAAGCCGTCAGCCACAGCGTGTTGCTGAGCAGCTCAGCAACACGCGGGCGAAACACCAGCGCCTTAATGGTTTCCCAGCCGGTCTCAATGCCAATGGCAATGATAAAACCCAAAGGCAGAAGCGCCATTAATGAAAACAACACAGCTAACGCAACCATCGGCAGTGCAGGACGCCTGCGGGCAGGCTCCTGCACTCTGTTTTTTCCGATGTCGAGACTCAGACCAGACATAAGACGTTCACTTCACTCTCAGGATCACAGCAGGCCGGCTTGCGTCATCAGCTCGATAACTTTTTTACTGTTGAGCGTTGAAGGTTCAACTTTCGGCGCATCAAGATCTTTCAGCGGGACCAGTTTCGGGTTTGAGGCCGCGTTCACGCCCACGGCATATTCAAAGGCGTTGTTGGTCCGCAGGCTTTCCTGGCCTTCTTTACCGGTAATGTATTTGATGAAGGCCTGCGCCTGCGCTTTGTGTTTGCTGGACGCCAGCACGCCGCCGCCAGAGAGGCTCACGAACGCGCCCGGATCCTGGTGTTTGAAGTAGTAAAGCTGGGTGTTTTTGCTGTTTTCACCGGTTTTGGACTGATCGACAAAACGGTAGTAGTGATAAATCACGCCACCATCAATCTGACCGGCATTGACCGCTTTCATCACGGTGCTGTTGCCTTTATAGGCAACGAAATTGGCTTTCATCGCCTTGAGCCATTCCAGCGTGGCCTTTTCGCCTTTCAGCGCCAGCATCGCGCTCACGATGGCCTGGAAATCCGCGCCTGACGGTGATGCCGCCCAGCGGCCTTTCCACTCGGGTTTTGCCAGATCCATCAGCGATTCAGGCAGCTGCTTTTCATTCAGCTTTTCCGGGTTATACACAAACACCGTGCTGCGCGCCGCGATGCCAATCCAGCGGCCGTGCGCCGGACGATATTCTGCCGGTACCTGCTTCAGGGTGTCTGCATCCAATGGCGCAAACAGGTTGGCGTTATCCACCAGCACCATTGAAGGCGAGTTCTCCGTCAGGAACACGTCTGCCGGTGACGCGCTGCCTTCCTGAACCAGCTGGTTACCCAGCTCGCTGTCATCGCCATTACGCAGAGTGACTTTAATGCCGGTTTCTTTGGTAAAACCGTCAACCCACGACTTCACCAGGTTTTCGTGCTGCGCGTTATAAACAACGATACCTTCGTTGTTATCAGCGGCAACCGCTTGTGTGGAAAGGAAAAGGGATGAAGACAACAAGGCAAGCGAGAAGCAGGACAGCAGGCGAGAATTCATGAACATATCCTTTATAGACCAACGGGATTAACGACTCATAGCTTTGTGGGACAGGATTAAAGCATACAACAACGCTAATGATAATTAGTATCAATCGAGTTTAGTCGTAAAAGTGTAAAATTTCTTTTTAGCAGATTTTAGAATGATAAAAATCCAAATTTTAATGAGAGATAATTTTTAGATTAAGAAAACCTTAAGCCTGCCTACAGTGAAATTCATTAGCCTTCTATTCATTATGACGCGAAGGTAAATCTGTTATTCATGCGCCCGGCAGATATAAAAGCCCCGATCTTGCGGGGCTTTTTATGCTTATCCGGAGGTCGCTAAATTTATAAGGCGACTAATTTAAAAAGCATCACATAACCGCATGAGGGGCATACATAGGATAGGTGAAGAACAATAAATGCACGCAGTTCAGCCCAAAATGGAATAACGTTGCAACCCAGAGCCTGCCGCTCCACATCCACGCCAGGCCGTAAATAATGCCGGAGAGGCTGGCAAAAATAATCAGTAGTAAACCGCCGCTATAATGCATCAGTCCAAAGATGACTGAGGCAATCAACAGCGCGACAACAGGATGAATAATCCGGGACAAGCGTTGCTGCAGGTAGCCTCTGAACAAGGCTTCCTCAGCCAAAGAGACGAAAAAAATATTCGCAAGGGCAAATTGAGCGAACCATTCTGGCGCATGCGGCTCAATTCTAAGTCCGCCCAACGCAACAGCCAGAAGTAACAGCGCGGGTATCGCAAGAACCAATATTCCCCAGCCGACCTTGCCCGCTTTATAGAGGGGTTTTGCGACGAATAACGTTGGCATGCACGTAATTAAAAAGAACGGCACCACTGCCTTGTCCATATTAAAGTACATACTGAACGGTATGCTTTGCGGACCTACGACGACAGCATCCAGCACTTTGGGGTTATGAAAACCCGGGATCAGATGCAAAACCAGGGCAACGGCGATGGCCACGCACAGGCCTTCGACCAGATATGTATATTTATTATTTTTATTACGTAGCCATTCAACAACAGACCAGCCAACAACGATTGATGCAATAACCAGCAGCGCCGGGGCGTCAAGAATGCCCTGTTTCCAGCCCAGAAATGCCGTTAATCCCAGCATCAGGTAAGCCAGGCTTTTATTAAGGGAGAGTGCGGCAAGCGAAGTTGCGAGTAGATACCACATAAATGTCCTTCTTGACCGGTAAATTTTAGGGGCGATGTCCCAAATATGTCCCACAACGGAAATCAGGAGGATGTGAAAGAGGCGTAACTCTATGAAATGAAATGGCACGCCCTGTAGGATTCGAACCTACGACCTACGGCTTAGAAGGCCGTTGCTCTATCCAACTGAGCTAAGGGCGCACTGATATGCGTGTACTTCGCGGTGGTGAAACGCGAAGAATTATACGGTCAATGGCAGGTGAGTCAATGCCTTTTCCGTTTTCAGGGCCAATTACCGCTAGCCGATTGTAAATACGGCTATTTTCTCAACATTTCGTCCTGTTTCACCGTAAAATTTAGCGCTGCGAAAAGGCTTAGTTGCATTTAAGTAACGCCTGCTGTTTTCCTGACCGTCAGCTCGTCACACTAGAGTCAGGTATCCCGGCCGCCTGGAGGCTGACAGACAACAGGACAATGGAGTGACAGCGCAAAACCTGATCGATACGCCCCCCCGGTTACAGTACATTTCTCAGGACATCGTCGGCATTAAGCTTGAGCCCATCGTCGCCCTTTCCTCCTTGCGCCAGGTTGGCGTGGAGGTCCTTAGCGTTCTGTCCGACACGCGGGACAGCGAGAACTTTTTTTGCGATCGCTCCGCAGAGTGGTCGATAACGCTGCTTGAAGCGCAGCTTGCCGCGTTAAAAAATACGCCGCACGGTCATAATCTTTTTATTAATCTGCCGATAACCGTCCTGACAGAGCCCGCGTCTTTTCAGCGACTTATCCGGTTGCCAGGCGTGCCGCTCAATATTGAGATTGTCGACCTCGCGTCCTTTTTGGCGCTTTCCCTCGTAGAGAAGCAGCATGTCGTTCAAAATTTGCGGCAACTTTGCAGACAGGGACACGCAATCTGGCTTGATGACGTGGATGACGTCACAGTGCAGTCGTTTTTATCCTGCCGACTCCCGTTAAGCGGCATCAAAATAGATAAGGAAGCATTCTGGCGTTTACGCGACACCCCTGCGCTGAGGCAACTGGTTTCCCTTTGCTTTCAGCTTGCCGGGAAAGTGCTTATTGAAGGTATTGAGACTGAACGCGATCGTACCTGGGCACTGCAGGCAGGCGCAGACCTCGGTCAGGGATATTACTGGCCGTCCTGGACATGGCCGGAGGATTAAAAAGCCATTTCCAGGAGGGAGACCATGCGAATGACAGTGCGCCGTTACCGGCGGCGGCGTACAGGAAGTGATGCACTGGGATTTACGCGCTCACCTTTTGCTCCCCCCTTTTTCGACCGGCTCGAATTTTTGAGCCAGTCCATCAGCCAGCCCCGCAAA
This sequence comes from Enterobacter sp. DNB-S2, assembly GCF_019443845.1. Lineage (NCBI taxonomy): Bacteria > Pseudomonadati > Pseudomonadota > Gammaproteobacteria > Enterobacterales > Enterobacteriaceae > Enterobacter > Enterobacter sp. DNB-S2. The sequence goes on along the minus strand of NZ_CP050520.1, from coordinate 1,807,595 downwards.
ACCGACGCCCCGTTTATCCTTCTGGTGACGGAGGATCACTACCTGCGCACCGGTTTTCTCCACGGGCAGTTTCCCCTGAGCAGCTGCTGCGACTACGCCACGCTGGACGACGCCCTTATCGCTCAGACGCAGTGGCCCTCAGCCCGTCTGGTCGTGGATATTGAAAGCCGATCCACGGGGCTTCTGGAGAAACTGGATCAGTTGAGACGGCATAGCCTGTTTTCTCCGTTCCTGACGCCCTGGCTGTTGGTCCGGGCCGATAATTACGACACCCGCCTCTTCTGCAAAGCGGCAGGTCCCTTTCATGTGCTCGAACGTCAGCTGAACGCCGCCGCGCTCCAGCACAGCCTGCAGGATCCCCTCCCTCCGCCGGGTACCGAGAAAGACTGGTTCTCGCGCAACGAATGGCCCATTCTGCAGGAGCTTTCCCGGGGCAAGACATTGCGTCAGATTGCCCTTATGCAGAATCGCCCCTATAGCCGCATTATCTATCGTCTCAGCTGCATCCTGCTGAAGCTGGGGCTAAGCCATCGCCAGGAATTGCTGCATCTTCTTAATAACCTCTCAGACTGCACGTTTTCACTCACGTCCTAACCCCTTATTTCCTAAAGCGGTTTAAGAATTTACTTACCACTTGCGTTGCGAAAATGTTAATTTTTAACAATATAATCGAATTTATAACTATTCCTAATTTATGGGCGCGAACCTTGTGAAATGCCACAGATTAGCGGAACGGCAGCACTTTCCTCCATCCGTTAAGCGAATGCAGAAGGCGTTAACAAGATGATAATGATGTAAAAACAAGCAGCTTAGCGACAACTGCCAGGAGTAAAAAGCGAAGCGGGCAGCACGTTCTCCTGTGCACCAGACGCCGTTATCCGGATCGGCGTAAGCACTTTCAGATGAAGGTCAGACGGCCTGCGAGGGCAATTTTTAACCTCACTTTTGCGGGTTCGTCCCTTTAAAGAGGCGTATTTTTGTTAACAATTAATCAACATACAGAGATATCTGTTATTTTTTGTTATTACATAAAGATGAAAAAATGCGGTAAATGAGATAACAGGATATTTCCGCTAAATTTAAAAAAATAGCGATTCAGATCCAGAAGATAATACAAACCAATACCCTCATATTAATTTACAGGGTTTTCGGAAAAAACTTACCCTGTATAATAAGATGCGTATCAAATATGAATAAGAAAAACCTTTTTGCCAACACCAGCCTAATGAGATGACCGCGCTGAGGCATAGTTCTTTTCATTACGTAAACAAGGATGCTTTCGCTCTTTCCAGGGAAATACTACGGTATAGGGATCTGCACATTATATCCTTCCGGCATTTCGAGAGTTTTACCAAACTCTGCATAACGCTTTTAACAATCTGAGGCATTAAAAATGAAACCGGCATCCGTTATCATTATGGACGAACATCCTATCGTCAGAATGTCGATAGAAGTCCTGCTACAGAAAAATAAGAATATCACAGTCAAGCTCAAGTCTGGCGATAGCCATGAAGTCCTTGACTGTATCCGCAATCACCCTATCGATCTGGTGATCCTTGACATTGAACTCACGGGCACGGATGCCTTCTCTAGTGAAGAGAATCAGGAATTTAAACAAAAACATTAAGGTTCTGTTCCTCTCGTCTAAATCAGAGTTGTTTTACGCAGGTCGCGCCATTCGCGCCGGGGCAAATGGCTTCGTCAGTAAACGAAAAGATTTGGGTGAGATCTACAACGCCGTAGAAATGATTCTGATGGGCTATTCCTTTTTCCCGTCAGAGACGTTGAACTTTATAAACCACCTGGGTTCAGGGAAAGGGATGGCAGTAGATATGCCATTATCGAATCGCGAGGTCACGGTATTACGGTATCTGGCGAATGGATTATCCAACAAGGAAATTGCTGAACAGCTACTATTAAGCAACAAGACCATTAGCGCGCATAAATCCAATATTTATTCCAAGCTGGGTGTGCAAAGCATCGTGGAATTAATTGATTACGCTAAAGCCCACGAGCTGCTATAACCTGAATTCACTCCCTGCAGCTTATCTGAGCTGCAGGGAGTGCGGTCAGTGCTAATTATAATTAATCATGAAGGTGGCATCCGCATCAGCCCGTCCGGGCTGAGGGTTATCGGCAGTGGCAATATAATTGGCATAAAATGACAGAATCGCATTTCCCTGCGCATCAACCGAGACCGGCTGGCTGGCCTGCTGAAGCGCCAGCCGCGTTTTATCCGCATCCCTGATCTCAACGGCGACATGGCTTGCAGTACTGGCGTCATTCAGCGCCAGCAGGCCGCTATTGCTTCCGTCGGCTTTACCCGAAAACGTAATGGACGCCGCGCCCGGCGGGCAGCCGGTCAGCTTCAGCGTAAACGGCATCGGCTGCGTGCGGCTCCCGGTGGTGCTGAGCTGTTTCGTGGGCCAGGTGCCCAGCGGGACGGCCTTGTCGCTGTCGCTGCCCTCGGCAACGCAGGTAAAATCGACGATATTGCCGTAGAGCCGAATGTTAATCTCGCCCAACGCGGTGTCCGCCTGAGCCTGCGTGCAAAGCGCAAAGAGCGCTACGGTGAGAAAACGGATCCTGTTTCGCATATCGGCTCCTTAGTCGTAATCCACGCGCAAATACCCGCGCGAGGTGAAGCGCCCTTCCGCTGGCTTATTGCCCGTCACGCTCACCGGCCAGACCCGGATCCCCACCTGCGCCTGCGCGCTGTCGTCGAGGCGGAACGGAATTTTGCTCGTCAGGTTGTTGGGCGTCAGCGGCGCCCCGCTCTCGTTGGCAATGATGAACCCCACATCCGGGTTATCCGACACCAGTACATTATCAGAGACCTTTTCCGCCTCGACCCGCATCGTCAGCATGGCGTTCGCCTCCACGTTGGTGCATTTGATGGCGATGGTTTTGCTTTGCGATGAGACCCCCTCCGGCTTGTTACCCACGCCCGCCTTGCTGAACAAGGAGGCGCCAATGTCGCCGAAATCAAACTCCACCACGTTACCGGCATTGATGGCGCAGCTTTGCGGCACCTGAATGGTTCCGCTGTAGCTGATGGTATAGACCGGCGTGGTTAACGGATCGGAAGAGGTAGTGGTGACGTAAACGCGGAACATGGTGGCACGCGGGATCACCACCATGTTGATAAAACGCCGGGTCACCTTAAGACGGAAGACCAGGCTGGAGTCCTGAACGCCAAACGGTTTGTTTTTGGAGACGTTAGGATGGCTCCCCATCTGGATATAGCTTTTTGGCGGGTAAAACACGCCAGCATAGCTGTCCGTAATTTTCATCGCCCCGTCCAGATAGTCGTTAAGCTTCAGATATTGATAGCCATCGCTCGTTCCCGTTACCGGGTAGTCGGTCACATAGCTGCGCTTGGTGGTATTCCCGGTCGTGCCCTTCGGGCAGACGGCATTCACCCCTACCCACTGCGATTTCTCGCTGAGCGTCACGACCTGCCCAATCTGGTTATTCGAGCTGTTGAATTTATCCGTCAAGTCGTAATGCACTTCCGTCGGCACGCCTTTTTCATTGACGCACACGGTCGCTAATGCGTTTGTCGCGGGCAGTAGCGCCAGCAGCGACAAGGCAAAGAGTTGAGTTTTAGTCACAGCCGATCCCCTTAAGTGTGATTGCCTGTTGCAGGCTCTGTTCAGACAAGCTGTAAGGTGCGCGACACTGGGACTGCGCCCCGTCGCCCCACTGGATCAGCAGTTCTCCCTCCAGCGGCAGCCCACTCAGGTAAATTTGCCCGTCATCCCCCACCATGCTGGTCACGCCGCTTTTGGTCTCACGCACCACCGCGCCGAACGGCACCGGCTGGTTACCGCGCGTTACCGTCAGCAGGGCGCGCACGCCAATGCGGGTCTCAAAGCTGGCGCGCACCAGCGCGCCTTTGGTCGGCACCACGCTGCTCACGTTGTTTTCGATATCGGTGTTATTGCTCATGGTGTTGGTATCCAGCGCCACGCGGTTGTAGCGATAGACGGTGGCATACGGCATCACCGCGTAGCCTCGCCAGTCGGTTTTCACGCCGGTCTGGTTTTCAATACTGACGCCCGATGCTCCCGGCGCTTTGATCAGCACGTTGGTGTCGCCCAGCGGCTGGCTGAAGGTCACGCCGTCGGCGTGGCCGACCACCCCGCCGGAGAGCTGCCAGTTGAGATCGTGCTGGTCGCGGGAATAGTTGTAGCCAACGCCCAGCGTGCCGTAGGTCGCCTGCCAGTTGGCGCTGGCGCTTCCGCTTGCGCCGTTGGTGCTGGCGTGTCCCTGGGTCACGCTGTAGTTCAGGTTGCGATCCTCCAGCAGCGTTCCGCTGACGCCGGTTTGCCAGCTTGTGTCGCCGTCGCTGTTTCGACTGGCGGATGCCGTAGCGTAGGCGCGGTCAATCGCGCTGTCCCGGCGATAGCCCTGACGGGTAAAGAGGCTGAACGGCACGGAGACGTTAAACGACGCGATCCGATCGGTGCCGTCTATCCCCACGGATTTGTTCCACGACCACGAGACGGAGTAGTTGATCCCCTTCACGCCGCCCGCATAGCCCAGCTGGTACCAGAGGTTCGTCTCGTCTGTTCCCCAGTAGGTCTGCTCGCTACCGGAGATATAGACCGAGCCGTAGTCCCCCAGCGACTGAGAAACGTTGAGCTGGAAGCGGCCTTTTTTATTCCACGTCAGGTTGTGATAGCTCTGCACGTCCGGCACATCGTTATCGTTCTGACTATCGGCATACTGATAGCCCTCCATTGAGCGCCAGGCGACATCGTCGAGGGTGTAAAACCCTTTTGTGGAGTAGCGGTAGCCCAGCAGCTGGAAGTTAGTGCCGAAGCCGTTAAGGGATTTCGCGTAGAGGAAGCGCAGAGACTGCCCTTCGTGCCTGCTGTCGTCCGCGAGCTGGCTGCGGGCGTGGGTGATATCGAGTGAGACCGCGCCCCAGTCTCCCAGGTTTTTCCCGGCCCCGACGGCCACCGCGGTATAGCGTGACGCCAGCTGCGTCCCGCCGTAGAGCGTGTAACCGTTGGCAAGACCGGTAATCAGGGTGCCCTGAGTGAAGAACGGCGTATCCTGATCGCTGTTACCGCTGCGGTAATCCCCCGCGACGAGGTCATACTTCCAGCGCCCTTCACGCTGCAGGAGCGGCACGGTGGAGTACGGCACGGTATAGCGCTGCTGGGTGCCGTCTTTCTCTTCAACCGTGACTTCCAGGTCACCGCTTGAGGAGGTCGGGTTAAGATCGGTAATCGCAAATGCGCCCGGCTGGACATAGCTTTGATAGATAACGTAGCCGTTCTGGCGAACCACCACTTTGGCTGGCGTACGGGCGATCCCGCGCACGGTCGGCGCGTAGCCCTGCAGGCTGTCCGGGTACATGCTGTCAGACGAGAAGAGCCGCCCACCTCGAAAACCCATGCTGTCGAAGACGTCATTCCCGGTATTGCTGTCGCCCAGCACCAGTTCGCTTTTGAGCGGGATGACGGTGCGCTGCGCCCAGGTGCCAATATTCTGCCACTCGCTGTGCCGCTGCCCGTTATTCTGCGTGTACCGCCATGCGCCGTTGTTACGTAAACGCCAGGCGCCATAGTTCAACCCGCTCTGCAGGTTCAGATAATAGCTGTCGTCTTCGCTTCCCCGGTTACCGGTGAAGCTGTAGTTCACCAGCGCGGCGGGAATGCCTTCATCCCACTGTTCAGGCGGAATGTAGCCCCGGGCGCTGTTTTGCAACGCCACCTGCGGCAGGCTGACGTCCAGACGCTGAGAGGCAAAATTGAATACCGTTTCGCTGCCGGGTATGGCCGTGGTCAACGGAACGCAGGTGTCGCCCTGCACCTTAGCCAGCTCGGGAAACGCCGCGACGTTGACGCCAAAGCGATCGAGCATCGCGCGCGTAATACACGCCGACAAACCGCCCGCCACCGGCGGCGTGTTCTCGGCCTGCTCGAAACGCACGTCCTGGGTACCGATAAACTCATCGTTACGCCAGATATCCACGCGATAAACGCCGGGTGCCTGCTGGTGTCCTTGTTCAAAACGCGACAAATCCGCCACGCTGGCGGTGTCGTCCGACAAGAAGGCCGGGTTGAAATAACTTTCGCTCCAGCCAGCCTGCGGCCAGAGCGCAGCCATCAGCGCCAGTGCAACCGGGCAGTAACGTCTCTGGTGCTTTTTCATCGCCCTGACTCTGCTCACAGGTTGACGCTACGCGCCGGAGTGATGGCACCGTAGTCATTCACGCTCTGCCAGGAAAGCGTACCGCCAGCACCGGCTGGCAGCACCTGCTGTGCCGAGCTTTTCGGCGCAACCATCAGGTTATCCAGCTGCTGCCCGCCCAGCTTCAGGTTGACGAGGGTGATGTAATACGGGGAAGCGTTGCTGACTTTGAGATGGCTGCCCGCGCGCTCAAACCGCAGCTGGGAAAGCGCCTCTTCCGGCTGCATCGCCAGGTTGTTCGGGCGCACAAACAGCTTGATGCGTGAGAGGATCGCCAGCTGCAGCACGTTATTGTTTTCCGTTTTCGCTTTATTCACCGACGGGATCGCCTTCACGTTCATGTAAAAGAGCGATTCGCGATCGGCAGGCAGCGCTGGCCCGGCGTAAATAATACGCAGCGTATTTTCACTGTTCGGCTCGCTGACAAACAGGGGCGGAGTGACGGCAAAGGTTTTTTCTTTTTGCCCGCTCGCATTTTCGATCCACGCGTTAATTAAATAGCGTTCCTGTTTGTTGCTGTTGGTGATCGCCAGCGACGTTTGCTTCGCCTCTGCGGGATAAATAACGCGCGTGGCCCCCAGCGCAATACCGCCGGAAGCATTTGCGCAGGCAGAAACCATCATCAAAATAAACGATAAAAAAAGTCCTGGTTTAATTAGGGTATTCATCACAACCGTACCTTTAATAATGTGTTCGCAGGTGTTATGGATAAATCAACGTAAACCAGACATCCGACTGAATTTTGCCTGGCTCGAGGTGTTCGGAAATAGCCCGATAGCGGGCGCTAAAATGGAACGCGAGCTCGCGGGTATCGATCGGCAGCCAGCTGACGGCCGTGGCATTTGGGATAATCTGACGCTGCTGTTCGTCAAAAAGCGCCAGCCCCACGCCGCTGCTGACGGGCGTTTCACCCGGCCGCGAGGTCGCCAGAAAGACCTGCGGATCTTCTGCGGGCGTCACGCCCTGAAACTGGATCCCCACGGTGCGCGAAACATCAACGCTGCAGTCCAGCAGCCGCACGGTAAAAGGCACGTTAACCGTGGAAAAACTGCCCACACCGGAAAATGAATTGGTTCGGTACTGCCCCATGTCGATGCGCATATTCTGGCTGTCGGGCGCCACGGCGCAGCCGCCGTTTACCAGTTCACCTCTGAGATGAACCTTGCCACCTTCGATCACCACGGTATGCGCCGATGCCGGGCAAGCCATCGCAAGGGTTAACAGCAGTAGTGTTCCAGTCCTTGTCATCCTTCGTTCCTGGCATTAGCGTATGACGGGCCTCGTCCGTGAGGCCTGAACATCCCTGTGCGGAGGAATTACTCGTATTTCATTACGAAGGTGGCGTCAGCGTTTGCCTGGCCTGGCTCAGTGGTGGCAGCCGTTGATTTGTAACGTGCGGTGAACTTCAGGGTGTTGGTCCCTTCGATCAGCGTCTGCGCAGCAGAGAAGGTCGCGCCGTCTGGGGTCAGAACGCTGGATTTGCTGTCGAGGATTTCGATACCCACGCCTTTCGCGGTGTTGTCGTTGTTACCGGAAGTCACGGCCAGCAGGGTTTTGTCGGTTGGGTCGATCTGACCGGTGAACGCAACAGCGGCAGTTTTGGCAACCAGCGGATCGCAATCATTCAGTTCAATGTTGAATGGAATATTAGAGGTGGTGTCGCCCACTTTGGTAAATTTCGCGGTGCGATACTGACCCAGATTAACGGTCTGCTCGGAAGAATCAGTATTTACTGAACAAGCCGCATTAACCAGCTCACCTTTAAAATGTACGGTACCGCCATTTACGGAAACCGGCGCAGCAGGATCTGCTGCATTTGCGGCACCTGCAACCAGGGCCAAAGTAGCAATAACAGTAGAAGCAATGTTGCTGAGTTTCATGTCTATTCCTTTAAAATGTAAATAACCCTTCCCGCGAATAATCGGGAATAAGAAATACGTTCAATTGATTAATTGAAAGCTTATTTCGGAGGAGACAAAGTAGCTCAGGACGCGTTTTTTAAATATGTCAAAACGCTGCCATTTCGCCAGGTCACATCCTAATCCCGCCTAAGAAATTGACCATCCCTTAAGAAGGGTTTTTGCGTCTCACTGATAAAAACGCGTAAAGGGTGACTGACAGCGACGCTCGCTTCTGACAAAATACACGCCATCCCCCCTTTCAAACGTTACAGACGGAATCTTCTCTCTGATGGCAGCAAAGATTATTGACGGTAAAACGATTGCGCAGCAGGTGCGCTCTGAGGTCGCGGAAAAAGTGAAGGCGCGTAAAGCTGCCGGAAAACGCGCCCCCGGGCTGGCCGTTGTGCTGGTTGGCAGCAACCCGGCATCGCAGATTTATGTCGGCAGCAAGCGCAAAGCGTGTGAAGAGGTGGGCTTCGTCTCCCGCTCTTACGATTTGCCGGAAACCACCAGCGAAGCAGAACTGCTGGAACTTATTGACACCCTGAATGCCGATAAAGAAATCGACGGTATTCTGGTTCAGCTGCCGCTGCCGGCGGGTATCGACAACGTGAAGGTGCTGGAGCGTATCGCGCCGGATAAAGACGTGGACGGTTTCCATCCGTACAACGTTGGCCGCCTGTGCCAGCGCGCGCCGCGTCTGCGCCCGTGCACGCCGCGCGGCATTGTGACGCTGCTGGAGCGCTATAACATCGACACCTACGGTCTGAACGCCGTGGTTATCGGTGCGTCCAACATCGTGGGTCGCCCGATGAGCATGGAGCTGCTGCTGGCGGGCTGCACCACCACCGTAACCCACCGCTTCACCAAAAACCTGCGTCACCACGTCGAGAACGCCGATCTGCTGATCGTCGCGGTCGGCAAGCCGGGCTTTATTCCGGGCGAGTGGATCAAAGAAGGCGCGATTGTCGTGGACGTCGGGATTAACCGTCTGGAAAACGGCAAAGTGGTCGGCGACGTGGTGTACGAAGATGCCGCCGCGCGCGCGTCTTACATTACCCCCGTACCGGGCGGCGTAGGCCCGATGACCGTAGCAACGCTGATTCAGAATACGCTGCAGGCGTGCGAAGAATATCACGACGTAGAGGACGCGTAAGATGGCGACTTTTTCATTAGGTAAACACCCGCACGTTGAGCTGTGCGACCTGCTGAAGCTGGAAGGCTGGAGCGAAAGCGGCGCGCAGGCGAAAATCGTTATCGCCGACGGGCTGGTAAAAGTTGACGGCGTGGTAGAAACGCGCAAGCGCTGCAAGATTGTCGCGGGTCAGACCGTGAGCTTTGAAGGACAGAGCGTAACCGTTACGGCCTGAGCCGTTTTATGCCCTTACCCTACCCCTCTCCCACAGGGAGAGGGGATATAAAATCCCCTCACACCTATCGCGGTTATTTATCGATCAACTTCAAATAATCACTATTTCATCTGTTGAAACGTGAGAATTCAGTTGCGCGTTTTTCACTCTTTGCCCACGATAAGTAGAACGTTCTACTAAAACGTTATACTTACAATAACAGCGCCAGAAAAGCGCTACTCGGGGGAAATCAGCATGAGTCTGATATCAGGGTTTGTTAAATCGCTGTCTAAGTTATCGATGATTGGTCGCGCCTTAATGCTGCCAATTTCACTGCTTCCCGCTGCGGGCCTGCTGCTGGCCTTCGGCGATAAGTTCCATCTGCCGCTGATGATGAACGCGGGCGGGGTTATTTTTGATAACCTGCCGATGCTGTTTGCCATTGGCTCCGCCGTGGGTCTGGCGTCAGAATCCGGCATCGCGGCGCTGTCTGCGGCGGTGTCGGTGTTTGTCACGAATATCACCATCAGCACCGTGCTGAGCATCACGCCGGAAATGGCCTCCCAGGGTGGGAAATACGCCATGGTGGTCGGCATCCCGACGCTGCAGATGGGCGTCTTCGGCGGCCTGATCTGCGGTATTCTCGCGGCCTGGTGCTATAACCGCTTCCACACCATGCAGCTGCCGGAGTTCCTGGGCTTCTTCTCCGGCAAGCGCTTCGTGGCCATTGCAACGGCGTTTCTGTCGTTCCTGATGGGGCTGCTGCTGCCGTACGTATGGCAGCATATCCAGGCCGGTATCGACGCGCTCTCCGTAGTGGTTAACGGCGATAATCAGGCGGCATCGACTTTTATCTTCGGTCTGGTAGAGCGCGCGCTGATCCCGCTCGGCCTGCACCACATCTGGTATCCGTCCTTCTGGTACTCGTTCGGGGATTACACCACTCAGGCAGGACAGGTGATCCACGGCGACCAGACCATCTGGTTCAAGATGCTGGAAGAAGGAGTGAAGTCCTTCAGCAGCGACACCTACCAGAATGCCGGTAAATTCATGCAGGGCGAATTCCCGCTGATGCTGTTCGCGCTGCCCGCCGCGTGCCTGGCGATGTATCACGAAGCCCATACGAAGAATAAGAAAATCGCGGCCGGTATTCTGTTCTCTGCGGCGCTGACCTGCTTCCTGACGGGGATCACCGAACCGGTCGAGTTTACCTTTATCTTTGTGGCGCCGATCCTGTACGTCTTTAACGCCATCATGGCGGGCCTGGCCTACATGACCATGTATCTACTGCATGCGCATATCGCCAAGTCGTTCTCCGCAGGCTTTATCGACTATCTGTCATTCGGGATCCTGCCGTCCTTTAACGGCTACAAGACCAACTTCCTGAATGCGATTATCATCGGCATTCCAATGGGTCTGATTTATTACTTCACGTTCCGCTTTGTGATCCGTCGTTTCGACGTGAAAACGCCGGGCCGCACTGAAGTGACCGCCAACGCGGATGATAAGTCTGATTCAGAACTCGCGACCGAGATCATCACCCTGCTGGGCGGGGCGCACAACATCGACTCCGTCGGCGCCTGTATCACCCGCCTTCGCCTGGAAGTGGCAAAAAGCGAGGTGGTCGATAAGGACGGCCTGAACGGACTCGGCGCGCGCGGCGTGGTCTTCGTCGGCGACAACGGTATTCAGGTGATATTCGGTGCCAGAGCACAGTTTATCGCCCAGACCATGTCCACCATGATCGGCAAATAATAAGATGCCTGAACGACGCGTCTCCTGTAGTCTGGGAGACGCATTGTCGTATCTGACTGATAATCGGTGAATTTCAGGGAGCGGTTTTGAAGAAAGTCAGCATTATTGATGTCGCAAAGCACGCGGGCGTGTCGGTCTCAACCGTCTCGCTGGTTTTGCGCCAGAAAGGGAAAATCTCAGAGGCAACGATCGAGAAGGTCAACGCTGCCATCAATACGCTGGGCTATGTTCATAACGTCGCCGCTGCCAACCTCCGCGCCAATACGTCCAATCTGATTGGCCTGATCCTCCGCGACTTTAGCGACAGTTTCTCCATCAAGGTGATGGCGAGCATCGTCCAGGATCTTGAAAAACAGGGGTATATGGTTTTTCTCGGCCAGCCCCAGAACGACCATGACCATCTTGAGCGCTGCCTGCTGTCGTTTAAGCAGCAGGGCGTCGCCGGGGTTATCTATCTGGCCTCGGATACCCGCACCTCCACCCTGCCGGAGCAGATTCGCCGCTGCCCGCTGCCGCTGGTGGTGGTTTCTCAGTCGCTGCTGGATGAAAAATGCAATCTGGTGATGCGCGATAACCGTCAGGCGGCAAATCTGGCGGTGCGTTATCTTATCGAGCGCGGCCATCGCAATATTGCCTACATTGGCGGACGTGAAGGCTGCCTTATCCGCGAGCAGCGCCTTCTTGGTTTTCGCAGCGCGATGACGCAGAACGGGCTGGTCTGGCGCGATGAATACTCTCCGGCCTGCAGCGATGACACCCTGGCAGCGGGTTTCGCCACCCGCCAACTGCTGGAAAAAAACAACACCATCACCGCCCTGCTCTGCCACTCGCCGGATGCCATGATCGGCTCCATCTCCGGTATTCATCAGGTTGGACGAACGGTGGGTAAAGATGTGTTTTTGACGCAGCAGGTCGCGCTGGTCGGTTTCGAAGATATGCTCCACGTTAACCTCACCTCGCCGTCCTTTACCTACGTGTCGTCCGCCAGCGAAGAGACGGGGCGTCAGGCTGCCGGGCTGATTATTCGCACGCTGAAGGAGCCGACGCTGCAAACCCAGCGCATTACGCTTTCCGGACAGCTTATCGCGCGCGAGTCGGCGTAAAAATAAGAATTTGACGCGGATCTGCCGGCGCGGGTTTACTGCTATATTTCCATGATTTGCCATGGATAATCGCAATGCCTACCGTTATTACACACGCCGCTGTTCCGCTTTGTCTGGGCTTAGGCCTCGGAACCAAAGTGATTCCTCCCCGCCTGCTTTTTGCAGGGATTGTCCTCGCCATGCTGCCGGATGCCGACGTGCTGGCGTTCAAGTTCGGCGTCGCGTACGGCAATGTTTTCGGCCATCGCGGCTTTACCCACTCCTTGCTGTTCGCCTTTGTGGTGCCGATACTCTGCGTGCTGACTGGACGACGGTGGTTCCGGGCCAGCCTGACGCGGTGCTGGCTGTTTTTAACCGTGTCATTGCTTTCGCACAGCCTGCTGGATTCGATTACCACGGGCGGGAAAGGCGTCGGCTGGCTGTGGCCGTGGTCAGATGAACGCTTCTTTGCGCCGTGGCAGGTGATTAAGGTCGCGCCGTTTGCGCTGTCGCGCTACACCACGCCGTACGGGCATCAGGTGATCGTGTCGGAGCTGCTGTGGGTGTGGCTGCCGGGAGTCGTGCTGATGGGGTTGCTGTGGTGGAGAAAACGTGGGCGCTGATGCCCTCACCCCGGCCCTCTCCCACGGGGAGAGGGAGAAAACCTAATAATTCCCTCTCCCTTTGGGAGAGGGTTAGGGTGAGGGGAAAATTACTTACGGCGCCAGGTGGTGCCCTGCGGGCCATCTTCCAGAATGATGCCCATCTCGGTCAGACGATTACGCGCCGCATCTGCCGCCGCCCAGTCTTTTGCCTGACGCGCTTCCAGACGCGCTTTGATCAACGCTTCAATTTCCGCCACTTCACCGTCGTCCGCCTGCGCACCGCTCTGCAGGAACGCGTCCGGATCCTGCTCCAGCAGGCCGAGCACGGAGGAGAGCTTACGCAGATGGGACGCCAGCGCATTCGCCGCGGCCATATCTTCTGACTTCAGGCGGTTCACTTCGCGCGCCATGTCGAACAGCACGGAGTACGCTTCCGGGGTGTTGAAGTCGTCGTTCATCACCTCAACAAAGCGGGCTTCGAACGCTTCGCCGCCTGCAGCAGGAACAGACCTGTCGGTTCCGCGCAGCGCGGTATACAGGCGCTCCAGCGCCGAGCGCGCCTGTTTCAGGTTCTCTTCGCTGTAGTTCAGCTGGCTGCGATAGTGGCCGGACATCAGGAAGTAGCGCACGGTTTCCGCGTCGTAATACTTCAGCACGTCGCGCACGGTGAAGAAGTTACCCAGCGATTTAGACATCTTCTCGCGGTCAACCATTACCATGCCGGAGTGCATCCAGTAGTTCACGTACTCGCCGCCGTGGGCGCAGGTAGACTGCGCGATTTCGTTTTCGTGGTGCGGGAACATCAGGTCTGAACCGCCGCCGTGGATATCGAAGTGCTTGCCCAGCTGCTTGCAGTTCATCGCGGAACATTCAATGTGCCAGCCCGGACGGCCTTCGCCCCACGGTGATGGCCAGCTTGGCTCGCCCTCTTTGGACATTTTCCACAGCACGAAGTCCATCGGGTTACGCTTCACGTCAACCACGTCAACGCGCGCGCCGGCCTGGAGCTGGTCCAGATCCTGACGGGAAAGCGAACCGTAGGTTGGGTCCGTCGGCACCGAGAACATCACGTCACCGTTGTCCGCAACGTAGGCATGACCGCGAGCGATCAGCTTTTCGGTGATCTCGATGATTTCGTGAATATGGTGGGTCGCGCGCGGCTCGCTGTCCGGGCGCTGAATATTCAGGGCGTCGAAATCTTTGTGCATTTCGACAATCATGCGATCGACCAGCGCAACGAAGCTTTCGCCGTTTTCATTAGCGCGCTTGATGATTTTGTCGTCGATGTCGGTGATATTACGCACGTATTTCAGGGTGTAGCCCAGAAAACGCAGGTAGCGTGACACCACGTCAAAAGCGACAAAGGTACGGCCATGGCCAATGTGACAGAGATCGTAAACCGTAATACCACACACGTACATGCCGACTTCCCCGGCATGGATAGGTTTAAATTCCTCTTTCTGGCGCGTCATTGTATTAAAGATTTTTAACATCGAAGATTCCATGTAAACACGTGTGTGGTTGAAAACCGGCTATTCTACCCGTAATTCAAACCCGAAGCAGCACACAATGCAAGGTGATCGCATCCTGTGGTTATGCTATAACAAGCCCCTATAGATGACCCGAACGCGGGTCGACGTACCACAATAACGGAACAGGATGCAAAAATGGTTACTTTCCACACTAATCATGGCGATATCGTAATCAAAACCTTTGATGACAAAGCGCCTGAAACAGTTAAAAACTTCCTGGACTACTGCCGCGAAGGTTTCTACAACAACACCATTTTCCACCGCGTGATCAACGGCTTTATGATCCAGGGCGGCGGTTTCGAACCTGGCATGAACCAGAAAGAGACCAAAGAAGCGATTAAAAACGAAGCGAACAACGGTCTGAAAAACACCCGCGGTACGCTGGCAATGGCCCGTACTCAGGCGCCACACTCTGCCACCGCGCAGTTCTTCATCAACGTGGCGGACAACGACTTCCTGAACTTCTCCGGCGAAAGCCTGCAGGGTTGGGGCTACTGCGTATTCGCAGAAGTGGTTGAAGGTATGGACGTGGTTGACAAGATCAAAGCCGTCGCTACTGGCCGCAGCGGTATGCACCAGGACGTTCCTAAAGAAGACGTTGTGATTACAAGCGTGACCGTCAGCGAGTAATTCGTGGCGACACTCTTTATTGCGGATCTGCATCTGCAAACAGAAGAACCGGCGATAACCGCCGGTTTTCTGCGTTTTTTACGCGGTGAAGCGAAAAGCGCCGATGCGCTGTACATCCTGGGCGACCTCTTTGAAGCCTGGATTGGCGACGACGACCCTAACCCGCTGCACCGTGAAATGGCCGCCGCCATTCACGCGCTCGTGGATTCCGGCGTCCCCTGCTACTTCATTCACGGCAACCGTGATTTCCTGATCGGCAAGCGCTACGCCCGCGAAAGCGGCATGACGCTGCTGCCGGAAGAGCAGGTGCTCGACCTCTATGGCCGCAGGGTTCTGATCATGCACGGCGACACGCTCTGCACCGACGATACCGGCTACCTGGCGTTTCGCGCCAAAGTCCACACCCCGTGGATCCAAAAGGTGTTCCTTGCGCTGCCGCTGTTTATCCGTAACCGCATAGCTGCCAGAATGCGCGCGGGCAGTAAAGCCGCCAACAGCAGCAAATCCATGACCATCATGGACGTGAACCCGCAGGCCGTGGCGAGCGTGATGGAAAAGCATGGCGTTCAGTGGTTGATCCACGGTCATACGCACCGTCCTGACGTCCATTCCCTTATCGCCAACGGCGAACCGGCCCATCGCGTGGTGTTGGGTGCCTGGCACACCGAAGGCTCCATGGTCAAAGTCACGCCAGAGGGCGTGGAGCTGATCGCCTTTCCGTTTTAACCCCTCGCACCATCATTCTATTTTTTTGAACAATATCGGCAAATTGTTTCGATTTTAATCAGCCCGTGGTCGGCCTATTATTTATCACATCAGGGCAACACGCCCTATCCCAGATAAAATACTTAAGGAATACGACCATGAAATCTATCAAAACTTTCGTTGCAGTTGCCGCTCTTTCCCTGGTTTCTTTCGGTTCTTTCGCTCAAAGCGTGAGCGCAACCGCCTCTACCCTTGACCGCGCAGAAGCGAAAATTGCCGCGCAGGCCGCCGAGCAGAATGCCTCTTATAAAATCACGAGCGCGAAGGTCAACAACCGCGTGTACATGACCGCAGAACTGACTAAATAAAAACCCTGATTGCCGTGCCGCCAGCGAAGACGTGCGACAGCGACAATACGATGAGGAAGGAACAGAGAATGAAAAACATCAGCATCGTAAGTACCCTGCTGCTGGCAGTCGTGGTGTCCACTGGCGCACAGGCCGCGGAGAATCGCTTCTCCGTGCCAAAATCGGGCTCGAATGCCGACACCAGCATGGTGAATCATATCGATGTCAGCCGCGCGTTCGACAACGAGAACCTGTCCGCAGGGGATCTTCAGTAACATCATATAAAAGACCGCCATCATGCGGTCTTTTTTGTTATCGCTTTCTCGCCATAACTGCTCACCTTTTAACCGCGCAACCGTTTTCCTTGCCCGTATAACATGCTATTCTCTGTGCCCTCGAAAGCAGTGTGTTTCGCACCACAGGAGTTTTAAGACGCATGTCTTCCCGCAATAATCCGGCGCGTGTCGCCATCGTGATGGGGTCCAAAAGCGACTGGGCTACCATGCAGTTCGCCGCCGAAATCTTTGAAATCCTGAATGTTCCGCACCACGTTGAAGTGGTCTCCGCGCACCGTACACCGGACAAACTGTTCAGCTTCGCCGAAAGCGCCGAAGAGAACGGTTATGAGGTGATCGTTGCCGGCGCGGGCGGCGCAGCACATCTGCCAGGCATGATTGCCGCCAAAACCCTGGTGCCGGTACTGGGCGTTCCGGTCCAAAGCGCCGCGTTAAGCGGTGTGGATAGCCTCTACTCCATCGTCCAGATGCCGCGCGGTATTCCTGTCGGCACGCTGGCGATTGGTAAAGCGGGTGCGGCGAACGCAGCCCTGCTGGCGGCGCAAATTCTTGCGACGCACGATAAAGCATTACACCAGCGTCTGGCGGAGTGGCGTAAAGCCCAGACCGACGAGGTGCTGGACAATCCGGACCCGCGGGGTGCGGCATGAAGCAGGTTTGCGTCCTCGGTAACGGCCAGCTAGGCCGCATGCTGCGTCAGGCCGGTGAGCCGCTGGGTATTGCCGTCTGGCCCGTCGGGCTGGACGCCGAACCGGAAGCCGTACCGTTCCACCAGAGCGTGATCACCGCCGAGATCGAACGTTGGCCGGAAACGGCTCTGACGCGCGAGCTGGCGCGTCATAACGCCTTCGTTAACCGCGACGTGTTCCCGATCATCGCCGACCGTCTGACGCAAAAGCAGCTGTTCGACAAGCTCGGTCTGCCGACCGCGCCGTGGCAGCTCCTGTCCGATAAAAGCGAGTGGAATGACGTTTTCGCGATGCTGGGCGAGCTGGCAATCGTGAAGCGCCGCGTGGGCGGCTATGACGGCCGCGGCCAGTGGCGCCTGCGTGCAGATGAAACGGCAGAACTGCCGGACGACTGCTACGGCGAGTGCATCGTTGAGCAGGGCATCAACTTCAGCGGTGAAGTGTCGCTGGTTGGCGCGCGCGGGCACGACGGGCATACCGTCTTTTATCCGCTGACGCATAACCTGCATCAGGACGGCATTCTGCGCACCAGCGTCGCCTTCCCGCACGCCAATGCTGACCAGCAGGCGCAGGCGGAAGATATGCTCTCTGCCATCATGCACGAACTCGGTTATGTCGGCGTCATGGCGATGGAGTGCTTTATCACCCCGTCCGGTCTGCTGATCAACGAACTTGCACCGCGCGTGCACAACAGCGGCCACTGGACGCAAAACGGCGCGTCCATCAGCCAGTTCGAGCTGCACCTGCGTGCAATCACCGACCTGCCGCTGCCGCAGCCGGTGGTGAACAGCCCGTCGGTGATGATCAACCTGATCGGCACCGATCTGAACTACGACTGGCTGAAGCTGCCGCTCGTGCATCTGCACTGGTATGACAAAGAGGTACGCGCGGGTCGTAAGGTCGGTCACCTGAACCTGAACGACAGCGACACGGGCCGCCTGAGCGCCACCCTGGAAGCGATGATCCCGCTCCTGCCGCCGGAATATGCGAGCGGTATTGTCTGGGCACAGTCTAAGCTCAAGTAAGACATCTGCGCCGGGGAGTTGATCTTCCCCTTCCCCGGCGTACAATCCCCGCCCATTGCTGCTGAGTTTTCTTCTGGAACAACCATGAACGATGGAACGGACTATCGCGCGATCTTCGCGTCTGATACCCCTTTAATCGACGTTCGCGCGCCGATCGAATTTGCCCAGGGCGCGATGCCTGCGGCGGTCAACCTGCCCTTAATGAACGACGACGAGCGCGCCGCCGTCGGTACCTGCTATAAACGCCAGGGGCCCGACGCCGCGCTGGCGCTCGGCCATCAGCTGGTAAGCGGCGAGACGCGAGAGGCACGCATCAACGCCTGGCGGGAAGCCAGCCTTGCCCATCCTGAGGGCTTTCTCTGCTGCGCGCGCGGCGGCCAGCGCTCGCATATCTCGCAGGCCTGGCTGAAAGAGGCGGGCGTCGACTACCCGCTGATCCGCGGCGGCTATAAGGCCCTCCGCCAGACGGCGATTCAGGTGACTATCGAGCAGTCGCAAAAGCCGATGGTGCTTATTGGCGGCTGCACCGGAAACGGCAAAACCCTGCTGGTGAAGCAGCACGCGCAGGGCATCGATCTGGAAGGGCTGGCGCACCATCGCGGTTCGTCGTTTGGCCGCACGCTCACGCCGCAGCTTACCCAGGCCAGCTTTGAAAACCACCTTGCGGTTGAGCTCCTGAAAAAAGACGCCGCGCGCTGGGTGCTGGAAGACGAGGGCCGGATGATTGGCTCCAACCACCTGCCGGAGTGCCTGCGCGACCGCATGGCTGAAGCCCCTATCGTTGTCGTCGAAGACCCGTTTGACGTCCGCCTTGAGCGCCTGCGCGAAGAGTATTTCGACCACATGTGGGCGGACTTTTCTGCCGCATACGGCGAGGAAGCGGGCTGGAAAGAATACAGCGAGTATCTGCACCACGGCCTGTTCGCCATTCGCCGCCGTCTGGGGCTGCAGCGGTATGCAGAATTCACCGCACTGTTAGATTCCGCGCTGCTGGAACAGCAACGCTCCGGCAGCACAGAGGTGCACTTCAGCTGGCTTGCGCCGCTGCTGAAGGACTATTACGACCCGATGTACGGCTATCAGCTGGAGAAAAAGGCGGAGAAGATTGTGTATCGCGGGACGTACGAAGAAATTGCTGAGTGGCTTGATCGCTAAAATAAAGCCGGGTGGCGAGGTAAAAGCAAAACGGCAACCAGGGTTGCCGTTTTTAATGTTTGTTCCCTCTCCCAGTGGGAGAGGGTCAGGGTGAGGGCATCAGGCCGCACCCTACAAGACGACCTAGAAGTCGTAACGCAGACGCACCAGGTTCATGTCGCCCAGGTTGTCGGTGCTGGAGGTGAACACGTGTTCGTAATCCACGCGGAAACCGTAATCCAGCTGGATGCTGATACCCACGCCGTTGTCGATGCGCTGGTAGTTACGGCCGTTCACGTACTCAATACGGTCGCCCATGAAGTAAGGCTGGATGGATTTAACCGCGTACTGGCCGACTGGGAACTTGTAGCCCGCAAAGTATTCAATACCCCATGCATCACCCGCAAAGTAGTCGTTAACCGACACTTTTTTGGTGGTCATGAAGTTCTGGTACCAGCCGCCGCCAGCGGAGAAGGTCCAGTTGTCCGGCGTCCAGCTCAGCGCGGTACCGAGGATGTTCTGGTCATAGGTTTTGCTGTCGCCGTTGTCCGGGTTACGCATGTCCGCACGGGTGTAGTTCCACGCGGCGCCCCAGGTCAGATCGGTGGTCAGGTGGTAATCCAGCCCCAGCGAGCCGCCGCCTTTACGCTTGTAGCGCAGGCCGTTGCCCGGCAGGTATTCGCTGTCTTCAAACAGGTAAGATGCGTAGATGTCGGCATCGCCCACGGTTTTCTTATATTTCAGCATCTGGCGTGAACGGTAAGAACCGTCGTAATCGCCGTTGATCCCGTTACCTGGCGCCTGACCGATCATGTCGTAGTCCCAGATATCGGTTTTCGCGCCCACCAAATCATAGTAAACGCTGTTCTGTTGACCGAAGGTCAGCGTACCCCAGGTATCGCTCTTCAGACCGGTGTAGAGCATACGACGCGTGGTGTCGTGTGCGCCGTCGGCGTAGTGGTGATCCCAGTTAAACTGCGCAGGAATATTGACACCCAGCTCGTAGTAGCTGATCCAGCTGATGTCATCAAACAGGTAGTAATCAGCCGCGAAACGGAAACGGGTGCCGCCGTCAAAGCCGTTACGCTTGTAGCTGTTTTTACCGTCGTCGCCGGTCATGTTCTGGAACTGAGGACGAATACTGCCGCCAACGGTAAAGTTCAGGCGGCTCAGCGGGTTACCCGCCTGAGGCTCCTGCTTAAGAACGGTGATTTCCGCCTGAGAAGCGAAGGTAGTCAATGCCACTGCCGCGCCGATCGTTGCCGCCAGCGCTGATTTTTTTATAGTCATTATTTTTCCTTAATAGACACGCTGCTAAATATTTAGCGGGTGAATATTAACTGGAAATAATCGGGCCGTGTGGTCGGGTTTTTAATGTTTTGTGCTACTAAATGAGTGGGTATTATCAGTTTGTGCTATTTAAACGCTGCGCACCGGCATTAAAACCCGGTGCGCAACTATCACCGTGCTAAATCAACTCGCAAACTGACGGAACAGGGCTTTGCCCTTTAACAGCCGCGTGCCGAGCCAGCCTCCGCAGAGAGAAAGCAGCACCGCGCCGCTGAGAGGCAGGATCAACCAGAGACGCCAGTCAGGCTCCCACGGGAAGTCGAAAACCTTTGTCTGCAGCACCGCCAGCGCCGTTTCCGCGCCAATGGCCGCTACCAGACCCGCCACCAGCCCCAGCAGCGCAAACTCGCTCCAGAGCGTCATCCGCAGCAGCCGCTTTCCGGCACCCAGCGTGCGGTAGACCACCAGCTCCTGATGGCGCTGGCGCATGCCCACCTGCACCTGGGCCAGCAGCAACAGCACGCCGCAGAGGGTCACCAGCACCACCATGACCTCCAGCGCGCGGCTCACCTGCTCCAGCACCTGCCCCACCTGCTTCAGGATCGCCCCAATATCCAGCAGGCTGACCGTCGGAAACTCCCGGTTGAGCTGGGTCAGCATGCCGTTGCCATTTTCCCAGCGGAAACTGGTCAGCCAGCTCTGCGGCTGCCCGTCCAGCGCGCCCGGCGGGAAAATAAAGAAGAAGTTTGGCCGCAGGCTTTCCCAGTCCACTTTACGCAGGCTGGTGACTTTCGCGGTAAAATCCTGGGTATCGCCGGTAAAGGTCACGCTGTCCCCGAGCTTCACGTTCAGCCGCGTCGCCAGCCCCTCTTCCATCGACACCTCACCCGCTTTCGGCGGCCAGGTGCCCGCGGTTAGCGGGTTGTGGTCAGGGCGTTTATCCTGCCAGGTCAGGTTCAGCTCGCGGTTCAGCGACTCGTCCTTGTTTCCGTCCGCTGGCTGGCCGTTGATCTGCGTCAGACGCGCGCGCACGATGGGATAGAACGACTCAGGGATAATGTGATGCTCCGACAGGAAGCCCTTCAGCGGCGTGACCTGCTCAGGGGAAATGTTGATCAGGAAATAGTTCGGGCTTTCCGGGGGAAGCTGCTGCTGCCAGCGATCGAGCAGATCGCCGCGCAGCACTAACAGCAGCGCCAGCAGCATAAACGACAGCGAAAACGCCGACAGCTGGCTGAGCGTTGACCACGGCTGATGCAGCAGGCGGTTGACCGCCAGGCGCACGGGCAGCGATTTCACCGTGAGCCGCTTCAGGACGTTAAGCAGTATCCAGCCCAGCACGCCGCACAGCAGCGCCAGCACAACCGCCCCGGCCAGTACCGCCCACAGCAGCGTGCTGCCCCCCATCAGCCACGCCAGCAGCCCCACCGCCACGGCAATAATCACCGGAAGGTAGAACTTCAGCGGCCAGACGTTCGCCACCACATCGTTGCGAAGCACGCGCAGCGGCTGCGTCGCGAGCAGCAGGCGGTACGGGCGTAGCCCCACCAGCAGCGAAATCACCGTCATTGCGCCCATCGCCCACAGCCACGGCCAGAGGCTGGCCGGCGGCAAGGCGGCCGGGAGCACCGGCTTCAGCATCACCATCAGCAGTTTTTCAAACAGCAGCCCGATTATTCCGCCAGTAATCGCGGAGAGGACCAGCAGCATCAGCCACTGGCCGACAATCAGCTTGCGCAGCTGCGCCCTGCCCGCCCCCAGGGTTTTGAGGATCGCCACCAGGTCGTAACGGCTGCGGCAGTAGTGCCCCATCGCCACGGCAACCGCCGCCACCGCCAGCAGCAGGGTCAACAGTGCCGAAAGCAGCAGGAACTGCTGAGAACGTTCAAGTGATTTACCGAGCGCCCCTTCGTCCTGCTCCAGCCCGTACCAGCGGTGCTCCGGCTTGAGCTGCGGCAGAAGCCATTTTTCATACGCGTCAAGCTGGGCAGGCGTGCCGCCAAACTTATAGCGCCAGGTGACGCGGCTGCCCGGCTGTACCGCATGGGTTGCCGCGACATCCGCGGTGTTCATCAGCAGGCGCGGCGCGAGCTGGAAGGGGTTAAAGCCGGAATCGGGCTCCTGCACCACTTCCCCGGCAATGTTGAGGGTGGCGTCGCCGACGTCGATGCTGTCGCCGGGTTTCAGGTTCAGAAGCGCCATCAGACGTGATGCCAGCAGCACCGTGCCGGGCTTTGGCTTCAGCCCTGGCGGGTTGGTCTGCAGTTCGCCGTACATCGGATAGATATCATCGACGGCTTTAACGCTGGCGAGCTGCGGCGTGTCGCCCGCAAAGGTCATGGTCTGGAAGCTTATCTGCTCCCCCACCTTCAGCCCTTGTTTACGCGCTTCGTCAATCCAGCCCGACGGCACCGGGCGGGAGCTTTGCAGCGCCCGGTCACCCGCCATAAACTCCCGGCTCTGCTGGCTAAGCCCTTTTTCCATGCGGTCGCTGACGCTGCCGAGCGCCAGCACGCAGGCCACCGCCAGGCTTAGCGCCAGCCAGACAATCAGCAGCGAGGGCGAGCGCCACTCGCGCCAGAACCAGCGGGTAATCATGCCTCCTCCTGAAGAATACCGTTCACCAGCCGCAGGCGGCGGTCGCAGCGGGCGGCGAGCTGCGGATCGTGGGTGACGAGGATCAGCGTGGTGCCGTGCTCGCGGTTGAGCGAAAACAGCAGGTCGGCAATCCGGTCACCGGTTTTACGGTCAAGGTTACCTGTGGGCTCATCGGCAAACAGGACTTCGGGACGACCGTTAAACGCCCGCGCCAGCGCCACGCGCTGCTGCTCACCGCCGGAAAGCTGTGCGGGAAGGTGGTCGAGACGCTTGCCCAGACCGAGCTGTTCCAGCAGCGCCTTCGCGTGCGCCCGGCTTTCACGGCTGTTTTCACCGCGCAACAGCGCCGGGAGTTCGACGTTTTCCAGCGCGTTCAGGGTTGGGATCAGCATGAAGGACTGGAAGACAAAACCAACGTGACGCGCGCGCAGCGCGGCCCGCGCCTCTTCATCAAGCTGATGCAGCGGTTGCCCGACAAGGTGGACCTCGCCGCTGCTGCCGTCGTCCAGACCGGCCAAAATCGCCAGCAGCGTGGACTTGCCGGAGCCGGATTCGCCAATCAGCGCGATGGTTTCAGCGCGTTTGACAACGAGTTCAACTCCAGTAAGGATGGAAAGCTCGTGTTCCCCCTGACCGACGGACTTCTTAAGATGATGAACTTCAACACTGTTTTCCGCTGGCATTTGCCCTTCCTGTTTTTGATTCTGATGACCTTCCGCGCGGCGGCAGCGGACACGTTACTGGTTCTCGGCGACAGCCTGAGCGCAGGCTATCGCATGGCGGCCAGCGCGGCCTGGCCCGCGCTGCTCAACGACAAATGGCAGAGCAAGACGTCGGTAATCAACGCCAGCATCAGCGGTGATACCTCGCAGCAGGGCCTGTCGCGCCTGCCTGCGCTGCTCAAACAGCATCAGCCGCGCTGGGTGCTGGTGGAACTTGGCGGTAACGATGGATTGCGCGGTTTTCAGCCTCAGCAAACCGAGCAAACGCTGCGCACCATTTTGCAGGATATCAAAGCGGCAAACGCCCAGCCGCTGCTGATGCAAATTCGCCTGCCCGCTAACTACGGTCGTCGGTATAATGAAGCCTTTAGCACGATCTACCCTAAGCTTGCCAAAGAGTTTGATATTCCGCTGCTGCCATTTTTCATGGAAGAGGTCTATCTCAAACCCCAGTGGATGCAAGACGACGGGATCCACCCCAATCGCGATGCTCAGCCGTTTATTGCCGACTGGATGGCAACGCGGCTGGCTCCTTTAGTTAAACATGACTCCTGATTAAGCGGAGATCCTGACAGGTAAAGTTATGCAAAAATCGGTCTTAATTACAGGATGTTCCAGTGGAATCGGCCTGGAAAGCGCGCTCGAAATGAAGCGCCAGGGGTTTCGGGTGCTGGCGGCGTGTCGCAAACCCGACGATGTCGAACGCATGAACGGGCTGGGCTTTACCGGCGTGCTGCTGGATATGGACTCGCCGGAGAGCGTTGAACGCGCCGCCGATGAGGTGATCGCGCTGACCGACAATCGTCTCTACGGGCTCTTTAACAATGCCGGCTACGGCGTGTATGGCCCGCTGGATACGCTCTCCCGCGAAACGCTGGAGAAACAGTTTTCGACCAACTTCTTCGGCGTGCATCAGCTCACCATGCGCCTGCTCCCCGCGATGCTGCCGCACGGTGAAGGGCGCATCGTGATGACATCGTCAGTGATGGGGCTGATTTCCACCCCGGGCCGCGGCGCCTACGCCGCCAGCAAATATGCGCTGGAGGCCTGGTCCGACGCCCTGCGCATGGAGCTGCGCCACAGCGGCATCAAGGTCAGCCTGATTGAACCCGGCCCGATCCGCACCCGCTTTACCGAAAACGTGAACCAGACCCAGGCGGATAAGCCGGTCGAGAACCCCGGCATTGCCGCACGTTTTACCCTCGGGCCAGAGGCGGTGGTGGCCAAAGTGCGCCATGCTTTTGAGAGCGAACATCCTAAAATGCGCTATCCGGTGACGCTGGTCACCCATGCCGTAGGCTGGTTAAAACGCCTGCTGCCGGGCCGGATGATGGACAAAATTTTGCACGGTTGAGTTGAAGCGACGACGCTCATCCCCATGTAAAGAACAAACCGACAAAAGAGAAAGCCGCATGTCCGTACAGAATATCGTCAATATTACAGAAGCTAACCTGCAACAGACCCTTGAACAGTCGATGACCAAACCGGTCCTGTTCTACTTCTGGTCTGAACGCAGCCAACACTGCCTGCAGCTGACGCCGGTGCTGGAAAGCCTTGCCGCCCAGTACAACGGTCAGTTCATTCTCGCTAAGCTGGACTGCGACGCCGAGCCGATGGTGGCGTCTCAGTTTGGTCTGCGCGCCATTCCTACCGTCTATCTGTTCCAGAACGGTCAGCCCGTTGACGGTTTCCAGGGGCCGCAGCCGGAAGAGGCTATCCGCGCCCTGCTGGATAAAGTGCTGCCGCGTGAAGAAGAGCTGAAAGCGCAGGAAGGCATGGCGCTGATGCAGGAAGGTAAATACGACGAGGCGCTGCCGCTGCTCAAAGAGGCGTGGCAGCTGTCGAATCAGAACAGCCAGATTGGCCTGCTGCTGGCGGAAACGCAGATCGCCCTGCACCGTTCAGAAGACGCGGAAGCCGTACTCAAGACGGTTCCGCTGCAGGATCAGGACACCCGCTATCAGGGTCTGGTCGCGCAGATTGAGCTGCTGAAACAGGCCGCGGACACCCCGGAAATTCAGCAGCTGCAGCAGCAGGTTGCCGACAACCCGGCCGATGCCGCGCTGGCAAGCCAGCTGGCGCTGCAGCTGCACCAGGTGGGGCGTAACGAAGAGGCGCTGGAGCTGCTGTTCAGCCACCTGCAAAAAGACCTGGCAGCCGCAGACGGTCAGGCGCGCAAGATGTTCCAGGAAATTCTGGCCGCGCTGGGCACCGGAGACGCGCTGGCATCGAAGTATCGTCGTCAGCTGTACGCGTTGCTCTACTAACAAAAAAATGCCCGGTGGCGCTAACGCTTACCGGGCCTACAAAACAGGCTTAACCCGTTTTCTTTAATTGCGTCACCACCAGCTGGTGACGCGCGTTGTAGAACTTCCGATAGGTCAGGTAACAGGCAATGATGGTTGACAGGCTTGCCGTGGAAAGCAGCATAAACGTCACCATGATCTGATACTTAATCGCTTTGACCGGATCGATACCGGCAAAAATCAGCCCCGACATCATGCCAGGCAGGCTCACCAGCCCCACCGTTTTGGCTGAATCGACCGTTGGGTTCAGCGATGAGCGAATGCTCTCACGAATCAGCCGCGCCGAGGCCACTTTAGGCGTCGCCCCCAGGCTTAATTTCTCCTGAAGCTGCTGCTGTTCACTGCTGAAGCGCTGGCCGAGATTGTTATAACAGAGCCCAACGGCCACCATGGCGTTCCCCGCAATCATCCCGGAGATAGGGATAACCTGCATCGGCGTAAAGGCAATCGAGCCGGAGAGCACCAGCACCGCCAGCGTGAGCGCCGTCCCGGTGGTAATAGCGATAAACGACGAGATAAACGCCTTATCAATGTATTTACTGCGCTTTTTCGCATTCCACGCCGCGTTGAAACAGATAAAGAGCACCATCAGCAGCGTCAGCACAGCGTGGTTGACGTTAAATATATACTTCAGCACATAGCCGACGATGATGAGCTGAACCACCGCGCGGCAGATACTCCACACAATATCTTTTTCCAGCCCCAGCTTTTCCCGATAGCTGACCACAATCGCAATCAGCACCAGCACCATCGAAAACGCCAGTGATTCATTGGTAATGTTATGCTCACCCACGGTTAGCCTCCTGCATTTTCCCGCCGTGCGGCTGAAGCGTAATCACGTCATCCGCATGGGTTATTTCATTAGCGTCGTGCGTCACCCACAGCACGGCAATGTTCTGCTCCCGGGCGTAGCGATGAATAATCTCGTTAACGTTGCGCTTGTTGACGTCATCGAGCGCGCTGGTAATTTCATCCAGCAAAAGCACCTTCGGTAAAAACTGCAGGTTGCGGATCAGCGAGACGCGCTGCTTTTCTCCGCCTGACAGCGCGGTGATGGATTTGGTTAACGTCTCCTGCGCCAGGCCAAAGCGGGCCAGATCGCTGATAAACTTTTCCGGCTCCGGCGTTTTATTGCGGATTTGCCACGGGAAAATCAGGTTGTCATAAACCGTATCGCCAAACAGCGCGGGGGTTTGCACGCAGTAGGAGACCTGCTGGCGATAGTTTTCCGGGGACAGGGTTGAGATATCCTGTCCTTCAAACAGAATGGTGCCCTCCGTCGGGCTGAGGAGTGAGGCCACAATTTTCAGCAGCGTGCTTTTACCGCAGCCCGAAGGTCCCGTGATTAATTTAAACTCGCCCGGCGACAGGCTAAACCCGACGTGCTGAAGAATAATATTTTCTCCAACACGAAATCCGATATCCCTGAGATGTAATAGTTCTTTTTTATCGTTCATTACGCTTCCGTTAACCGCTTCGTGTAATAACCGCCTGTAGCATAATCCTTTCGTGCGCACAGAGCGAATAGCCTCACGCTAAAGCAAGTGTTAAACTTTTTGTTTGTTATTTGTCTCCACCATCACTACAGGAAGTAAGCAGCATGGCACATATCTTTTATGAGTTTCCTTCCCTGAAGCCTGGTGTTCCTGATGTCGAAACATTAATGGAAGTCATCAAATCGTCGGAACTCACGCGTTTTGTCATCGGTGCAGAGGTGGTGGATTTTGTTAAGAAGGCGCTTATCGTGAACACCACGATCGGCAGTTTCAAAAATTGCTATTTCGCCTTCGACAACGGGACACACTTCCTGGAATTTGACGGCAAGGGAAAATCCAAACGTTTCAATGAGGTACCCGACTGGTTCGTCTCTCCGGCTGAATTTTCTCGTACCCAGTGGCTTATCAACCACGATCTTGCAGATGTAAAGGCCACCCAATTCATTGACGTGCTGATGTCCTACCCGCTGAAAGAGCGCCGTGCGCACTGTAATTTGTTATTCGGGCTGGATCTGGAAAAGGTGAATGCGGTTCCGGCCGCAGCGTCAGCCGCAGGGAAAATCGGCAATAAAAACGGCAAAACGACCAAACCACGCGTGACCGATCTGGGATCGTTTGAATTGTTCAGCCAGTTCTTTGTGCGCATGAAAACCGCCGTGCTGGCCGATGAGTTTCCCACCCTGCAGGTTCTGACGGGCATGGATAACCTGACTAAAGCGCCGCATAATTTAAAGCAGGGTATCAGAACGTGGTTCAAGGCCATCGCGGGCGACCTTCCCCCTAATAACAAGCGCGTTGAAGCGGGGAATGCCGTTCTGTTCTGCGCCCCCATTCGCGAACAGATCCAGCGTATCGAAGCGCTGGGGCTGGAGAAGTACTACCAGGGATTATCCAAAGCCATTGCCGAAGCGGGTGATGGATTCATCTCTGACTTTACCTATACTTACGAGCAATAAACACACACTTTCACTCATCACAGCATGCAAAACAGGAGGTTTTTATGCTTATCGTTGTTCCTGTCCTTATTTTCGTTGCGCTGGTTATTGTGGGCGCAGGCGTCAAAATTGTCCCTCAGGGCTATCAGTGGACCGTCGAGCGTTTCGGTCGATATACCAATACCCTCCAGCCAGGCTTAAGCCTGATTGTTCCGTTCATGGACCGGATTGGTCGCAAGATCAACATGATGGAGCAGGTACTGGACATTCCTTCTCAGGAGATCATCTCCAAGGATAACGCCAACGTCACCATTGACGCCGTCTGCTTTATTCAGGTGATTGATGCGCCGAAAGCGGCCTATGAGGTCAGCAACCTGGAGCTGGCGATCGTCAACCTGACGATGACCAACATCCGTACCGTGCTCGGCTCGATGGAGCTGGACGAAATGCTTTCCCAGCGCGACAGCATCAACACCCGCCTGCTGCACATTGTCGATGAGGCAACGAACCCGTGGGGGATCAAAGTCACCCGTATTGAGATCCGCGACGTGCGTCCGCCGGCGGAGCTGATCGCCTCCATGAACGCCCAGATGAAGGCCGAGCGAACCAAGCGTGCCTACATTCTGGAAGCCGAAGGGGTACGCCAGGCGGAGATCCTCAAAGCGGAAGGGGAAAAACAGTCGCAGATCCTGAAAGCGGAAGGCGATCGTCAGTCCGCATTCTTACAGGCGGAAGCGCGTGAACGTTCAGCCGAGGCGGAAGCCCGCGCCACCCAGATGGTGTCCGAGGCGATTGCCGCCGGTGATATCCAGGCCGTGAACTACTTTGTCGCGCAAAAATATACCGACGCGCTAAAACAGATCGGATCGGCGAACAACAGCAAAGTGGTGATGATGCCGCTGGAGGCCAGCAGCCTGATGGGCTCTATCGCCGGTATTGCCGAACTGATTAAAGACAGCGGAAACGAGCGTAAAAAATGATTGAGGTGATCGCTGCACATCCTCATGCCTTCTGGCTAAGCCTCGGCGGCTTATTGCTGGCGGCGGAGATGCTGGGCGGCAACGGCTACCTGCTCTGGAGCGGTGTTGCCGCCGTCATTACGGGCCTTCTGGTCTGGATCCTTCCCCTGGACTGGGCGTGGCAGGGTGCGCTATTTGCCGTGCTCACGCTGGTGGCCGCGTGGCTGTGGTGGCGCTGGCTAAACCGGCGGGTTACCGAGCAAAAGCCGCTGGACGCGCACCTCAACCAGCGCGGACAGCAGATTGTCGGCAAGCGTTTTACGCTCGACACCGCGCTGGTAAACGGACGCGGGCACATGCGCGTGGGCGACAGCTCGTGGCCGGTGGTCGCAGACGAAGACCTCAGCGCCGGCACGCGGGTTGAGGTCATTGCGGTGGAAGGCATTACCCTGCGGGTGAAAGCCTGCTAAGCAGAAGCCTTACGATGACAGCAGCCGGCAAGATTATCGATAATCGGGCAGTCGGCGCTGTCATCCCCCGGACAGGATTCCGCGAGCTGCAGCAGCTGTTCGCGCATCGCCTGCAGCTCGATGATGTGGCGTTCGATCTCGGCCACTTTTTCCAGCGTGCGTTTTTTCACGTCGGCGCTGTGACGCTTCGGATCGTTAAACAGGTTCACCAGCTCGCCGCACTCTTCCAGATTAACCCCCACCTGTCTTGCCTGGCGCAGCAGCGTCAGTTCATCCAGATGCAGCTGCGTGTAGCTGCGGTAGCCGTTTTCACTGCGCAGCGGTGGCGTTACCAGCCCCTTCTCTTCATAAAAGCGGATTGCCTTGCTGGTTAAGCCAGTTTTTTTTGCCACGTCACTGATATTCACATTTCCCCCTTGACCTTCCCCTTGATGGAAGGTTTAACCTTCATAACAGTTAGCGAAAAGCGTTACTCCGGTCAACTACTGACCAGTTCATTATACGGGAGTTTTGTTATGTCTCACACTATCGACCTGACGCTGGACGGCCTCTCCTGCGGCCACTGCGTCAAACGCGTTAAAGAAAGCCTGGAACAGCGCCCTGACGTTGAAAGCGCTGACGTGACTATCGATCATGCAGCCGTCACCGGCAGCGCCAGCGCGGATGCGCTGATTGATACCATCAAGCAGGCCGGTTACGGGGCGGAGTTAAGCCACCCAAAGGCTAAACCGCTGGCAGAGTCATCATCCCCGTCGGAAGCACTGACAGCGGCCACTCCTGAGCTTCCGGCAGCTGATGATATTGACGACAGCCAACAGCTGCTGATCAACGGCATGAGCTGCGCCAGCTGCGTCTCCCGGGTACAAAACGCCTTGCAGGCCGTACCGGGCGTCGCGCAGGCACGGGTAAACCTCGCGGAGCGCACTGCGCTGGTGATGGGCAGCGCCTCCGCCGCAGATTTAGTGCAGGCCGTTGAGAAAGCGGGCTACGGGGCGGAGGCCATCGAAGATGATGCCGAGCGCCGCGAGCGCCAGCAGGAAACGGCTATCGCCACCATGAAGCGCTTCCGCTGGCAGGCGATTGTCGCCCTGCTGGTCGGTATTCCGGTGATGGTGTGGGGCATGATGGGTGACAACATGATGGTCACCGCTGACAACCGCACGCTGTGGCTGGTGATTGGTCTGATTACTCTTGCGGTGATGGTGTTTGCAGGCGGGCATTTTTACACCAGCGCCTGGAAGAGCCTGAAAAACCGCACCGCGACGATGGATACGCTGGTGGCGCTCGGAACCGGCGCGGCGTGGCTCTATTCGATGAGCGTGAACGTCTGGCCGCAGTGGTTCCCGATGGAGGCGCGCCATCTCTATTATGAAGCCAGCGCGATGATTATCGGCCTGATTAATCTGGGCCACATGCTGGAAGCCCGCGCCCGTCAGCGCTCCTCGAAAGCGCTGGAAAGATTGCTTGATTTAACCCCGCCGACGGCCCGCGTGGTCACGGACGAGGGGGAGAAAAGCGTCCCGCTGGCGGAAGTTCAGCCCGGCATGACGCTGCGCCTGACGACGGGCGATCGCGTTCCCGTTGACGGCAAGATAACCCAGGGCGAAGCCTGGCTGGATGAAGCGATGCTGACCGGCGAGCCTATCCCTCAGCAGAAATCAGACGGCGACGCCGTTCATGCCGGCACGGTGGTGCAGGACGGCAGCGTGCTGTTTACCGCCAGCGCCGTCGGCAGCCACACGACGCTGTCGCGTATCATCCGCATGGTGCGCCAGGCGCAGAGCAGCAAGCCGGAAATTGGCCAGCTTGCTGACAGAATCTCGGCCATTTTTGTGCCGGTGGTGGTCGGCATTGCCCTGCTGAGCGCGGCGATCTGGTATTTCTTCGGCCCGGCACCGCAGATTGTTTACACCCTGGTGATTGCCACTACGGTGCTGATCATCGCCTGTCCTTGCGCCCTTGGCCTGGCGACCCCAATGTCGATTATCTCCGGCGTAGGCCGCGCGGCCGAATTTGGCGTACTGGTGCGGGATGCGGACGCGCTGCAGCGGGCCAGCACCCTCGACACGCTGGTGTTTGATAAAACCGGCACGCTGACCGAAGGCAAACCGCAGGTGGTGGCCGTCACTACCGCAGGCATTGCGCAAGAGGAGGCGCTGCGTCTCGCCGCCGCGCTGGAGCAAGGATCCAGCCATCCGCTGGCGCGCGCCATTCTCGATAAAGCGAATGCTTCTGCCCTGCCGCAGGTCAGCAATTTCCGCACCCTGCGCGGGCTCGGCGTCAGCGGTGAAGCAGAAGGCCACGCGCTGCTGCTGGGTAACCAGGCATTGCTTAATGAAAACGGTATTGATACCGCCGCGCTGGAAAGCGAGCTGAAGGCGCAGGCGTCTCAGGGCGCCACGCCGGTTCTGCTGGCGGTGGATGGCAAAGCCGCCGCGCTGCTGGCCGTGCGCGATCCGCTTCGCCAGGACAGCGTGGACGCCCTGCAGCGTCTGCACCGCGCGGGCTATCGTCTGGTGATGCTGACCGGAGACAATCCGACAACGGCCAACGCCATCGCGAAAGAGGCCGGAATTGATGAGGTCATTGCAGGCGTACTGCCGGACGGTAAAGCGGACGCCATCAAGAAACTGCAAAGTCAGGGCCGTCAGGTGGCGATGGTCGGCGACGGCATCAACGATGCCCCGGCGCTGGCCCAGGCGGACGTCGGGATTGCCATGGGTGGCGGGAGCGATGTCGCCATCGAAACCGCTGCGATTACGCTGATGCGCCATAGCCTGATGGGCGTTGCCGACGCGCTGGCCATTTCAAAAGCCACGCTGCGCAACATGAAGCAGAACCTGCTGGGAGCGTTCGTCTATAACACCCTCGGTATCCCAATCGCGGCCGGTATTCTGTGGCCGCTGACCGGCACGCTGCTTAACCCGGTGGTCGCGGGCGCGGCGATGGCGCTCTCCTCCATTACCGTGGTGAGCAACGCCAACCGCCTGCTGCGCTTTAAACCGAAGGATTGAACCTTGTACCCGTACGCGCTAGCATGAACCTTTCCATTCATGGAGCGCGTATGGGTCTGTTTAATCGTATAAAAGCATCGTTTCGCGCCCTCTTTCCTCGCCGTTATGCCTGGCCCGGTCTGGATATCTCTCTCCCCGGCGGGCAGCACCTGCACCTGGTTGGCAGCATTCATATGGGTACGCAGGATATGTCTCCCCTGCCACCCGGCCTGATTAAACTGCTAAAACGCGCCGACGCGCTGGTCGTTGAGGCGGACATTTCGGGTCAGGAGTCGCCGTTTGTCGGGCTGGAAAGCGATCTCACTCTGGCGGAACGTCTGGATGATCCCCGGCTTGCGGAACTGACGCGCGTCGCGGATGAAACCGGCGTGTCGCTCTCCATGATTGACACCCTGCCGCTCTGGCAAATTGCGATGGTGCTGCAGGCTACGCAGGCGCAGCGTCTGGGACTGCGCGGTGACTACGGCATTGATTACCAGTTGCTGAACGCGGCAAGGGCCCGCAGCCTGCCCGTCATCGAGCTGGAAGGGACGGACAGCCAGATTGCGCTTCTGCGCCAGCTTCCCGACGACGGCCTGATGCTGCTGGATGATACGTTGACCCACTGGCACACCAACGCGCGCCTGCTGCAGACCATGATTGGCTGGTGGCTGGACGCGCCGCCTGAGGACGGTAAGCTGGCGTTACCGTCGACGTTCAGCGAATCGCTGTATGATGTGCTGATGAATGCGCGCAACAAAGCCTGGCGGCAGACGCTGCATGCTTTGCCCCCGGGGCATTACGTGGTGGCGGTTGGGGCGTTACATTTGTACGGAGAAGGGAATTTGCCGTCACTGTTGAAATAAAAAAATGGCCAATATTTCTATTGGCCCGTCAAAGAGGAATTTCATCGTTTTTATTATGCCGAAGGAGACCTTCGGTTGAGCCGATTGTCGCTCAAAGTGACCATCACTGCCAATACTATTGCGCAAGATGGTGCTATTTTTTAGACAAACGTCAGGCGTATGCTGATGGCATGATTTGTCTGTCGTAAGAAGGATAGCTATGACTCCCGCCGTTAAATTACTCGAAAAAAACAACATTTCTTTCCGGATCCACACTTACGATCACGATCCGAATGAAACTAACTTTGGTGATGAAGTGGTGCGCAAGCTGGGGCTGAATGCTGACCAGGTTTATAAAACGCTGCTGGTGGCGGTGAATGGCGATATGAAACACCTCGCCGTCGCGGTTACTCCGGTGGCGGGACAGCTGGATCTGAAGAAAGTCGCCAAAGCCCTGGGGGCGAAGAAGGTGGATATGGCGGATCCGATGGTGGCGCAACGCACCACGGGCTATCTGGTGGGCGGGATCAGTCCGCTCGGGCAGAAAAAACGCCTGCCGACGCTGATTGATGCCCCTTCACAGGAGTTTGAAACCATCTTTATATCCGGCGGCAAACGCGGGCTGGATATCGAGCTGGCGGCGGGCGATCTGGCGAAAATGCTGGACGCGAAGTTTGCGGATATTGCGCGCCGGGATTGAGAAAATTGCCCGGTGGCGGCTGCGAGGTAAAAGCAAAACGGTAACAGGCGTTACCGTTTTTTGTGTTCGCGCCCTCTCCCGGTGGGAGAGGGTTGGGGTGAGGGCATCAGGCCGCACACCACTACTGCCAGCTCACCTCACCCTTCGGCTCGTACGCATTCACGTCAATCGGTGAATTCTGCTCGATGAACTGCTTCAGCACTTCCGCATCGATAAAGCCGGTATTCACGTATCCCGGTTTATTATCGATATGCGGATAGCCGTCGCCGCCGGTGGCGTTAAAGCTTAACGTCGCCAGACGGTACGTTTTGGCCGGGTCAACCGGTTCGCCTTTGATCTTCAGGTCGTTAAGCTTGCCGTCTTTCGCCACAAAGCTGACGTTGGCAAACTGCGGATAGGCCCCGGAATCCGGCTTCATCTGCGCCACGGCGGTCAGGTAGTCAATCACCTCTTTCCCGCTCATGTCCGCATAGACCACCACGTTGCCGAACGGCTGCACCTTCAGGACATCCTTATAGGTAATGTTTCCACCCTCGATGGAATCACGAATACCGCCGCCGCTCATCACGCCGAAGTCGGCGCCGGTGCGCGCCATTTGCGCCGCCAGCACCAGGTGGCCCATGTTGGTCTGCACGAAGCGAACTTTACTGCGGTCTCCCTCCAGACGACCGTTCAGCGTGCCGATTTTCACGTCCAGCTGCGCCTTGCCCTTGTTCTGGAACGGCGTCAGCAGGGAGAGCATCTGCTGGTTTTCAGCGATCTCTGGCGTGTAGAGTACGCGCTCACTTTTACCGTCCGGGTAGGTGACTTTCTTCTTCAGGTTGACCGGGATGAGCTGATAATGAACAAGCTTCATCTCGCCGTTACGGAACTCAAAATCCGCCCGGCCGACGTATTTGCCCCACTCGTGCGCCTGAACTATCCAGATACCGTTCTGACGGTCCGGCGCGCACGGCGTGCCCGGCACGTAGTCCACCTGCTTTTTGTTCTCCGAGGCCATACACACCGGATCCTGTGAGTGACCGCCCACAATCATTGCCAGCGAGCCCGCAGGCAGGCTGCGCGCCATTTCCACGTCGCCGGGCGCGTTAGAGCCGTGCTCGCCGTTGTCGTAGTGCCCCATGTGCGTGGTGGCGATAATCACGTCCGGCTTCTCGTTTTGCTGCAGCTCCTGAATCACCAGCTTCGCTTCGTCTGCCGGTTTGCGGAATTCGATATCTGTAAAGAACTCGGGGTTACCAATTTTCGCCGTATCGTCAGTGGTTAAGCCGATGACCGCGATCTTCAGATCCTGACGCTTAAACAGCGCCCACGGCTTAAACAGGCGTTCGCCGGTGCTTTTCTGGTAAATATTGGCGGAGAGGAAGGGAAATTTGGCCCATTTTTCCTGCTGACGCAGCACGGTCAGCGGATTATCGAACTCGTGGTTACCCACGGCCATCGCGTCGTAGCCAATCAGGTTCATGCCGCGAAAATCAGGTTCCGCGTCCTGTAAATCGGATTCCGGCACGCCGGTATTGATATCGCCCCCCGACAGCAGCAGCACGCTGCCGCCCTGGGCCGCCACCTCTTTGCGAATGCCGTCCACCAGCGTTTTCTGTGCCGACAGGCCATATTCGCCGTATTCACTGCGCCAGAAATGACCGTGGTGATCGTTGGTATGCAGAATAGTGATTTTATAGGTTTTGTCTTTTTCATACGCCTGCGCGGGCAGGCTTACCAGGCCCCATGCGGCGATGAGCGCCAGCGCGACGCCCCGCTTCATTAACTTCATCTTCTCTCTCCCTGACCAATAGACAAAGGCAAAAATTACAGTGACTAACAAGAATAGACAAATAAGTTTTCAGAATTGCGACTTTCTTCAAATGTCCCGGACGGGTATGTTAGTCGGATAATAATTACACCCTGCATCTCTAATAACGAAAGACGTGGTACTTCTCTCTATGGCAATCAGTGAATCAACCCAGCCCGTTCCGGGCGCGCCGGCGTCGCGCACCTCCTTTAAAGTCTTAGGCGCAATCAGTCTCTCGCACCTGCTCAACGACATGATCCAGTCGTTGATTCTGGCAATTTATCCGCTGCTGCAGTCCGAGTTTTCGTTAACGTTCGTGCAGATCGGGATGATCACCCTGACCTTCCAGCTGGCTTCCTCACTGCTGCAGCCGGTGGTGGGCTACTGGACGGATAAATACCCGATGCCGTGGTCGCTGCCGATTGGCATGTGCTTCACCCTAAGCGGGCTGGTGCTGCTGGCCATGGCGGGGAGCTTTGAAGCGGTGCTGATTGCCGCCGCGCTGGTGGGCACCGGCTCGTCCGTCTTCCATCCGGAGTCCTCGCGCGTGGCGCGTATGGCTTCAGGGGGGCGTCACGGTCTGGCGCAGTCTCTCTTCCAGGTGGGCGGTAACTTTGGTAGCTCTCTCGGCCCGCTGCTGGCCGCGGTGATTATTGCCCCTTACGGTAAAGGCAACGTGGCCTGGTTTGTACTGGCCGCGCTGCTGGCGATCATCGTGCTGGCGCAGATCAGCCGCTGGTATGCCGCTCAGCATCGCGTGAATAAAGGTAAACCTAAAGCGAAGGTTATCAATCCCCTTCCGCGCAATAAGGTTATCCTGGCGGTTTCCGTGCTGCTGGTACTGATTTTTTCGAAATACTTCTATATGGCGAGCATCAGCAGCTATTACACCTTTTATCTGATGCAAAAATTCGGATTATCGGTACAGAATGCGCAGATCCACCTGTTTGCCTTCCTGTTCGCCGTTGCGGCCGGCACGGTCATTGGCGGGCCTGTGGGTGATAAGATTGGGCGTAAATACGTCATTTGGGGCTCTATCCTCGGCGTGGCGCCGTTTACCCTTATTTTGCCGTACGCGAGCCTTGAATGGACGGGGATTTTAACCGTGATCATTGGTTTTATTCTCGCATCCGCGTTTTCCGCCATTCTGGTCTATGCCCAGGAGCTGCTGCCTGGCCGTATCGGTATGGTTTCCGGGCTCTTTTTCGGTTTCGCCTTCGGCATGGGCGGGCTTGGCGCGGCGGTGTTGGGGATAGTGGCGGATCACACCAGCATCTTCCTGGTTTATAAAATCTGCGCTTTCCTGCCACTTCTTGGGATGTTGACCATATTCCTGCCTGATAACCGTCATAAAGCGTAAATTACGGGTAGCCAAAGTTTTACTTTGGCTACCTGATACCCTGATGCCATAAGGGTTTCTTCTTCTTACCCTCGCTGAATTTATCAAAACGCGCTTTTTTACGTGCATATTGCTGTTTTATTCAAACTTCAACAATAATTCATAAACATAAGGGTAAAAATTGTCATAAACTATTACTCGGTTTTTTGGTTTTCGCCAAAAAGGAACACCCACAACGAAAGGAGACGGAATGCACCACGCCACACCGCTTATCACCACCATTGTTGGTGGACTTGTGCTCGCTTTTATCCTCGGCATGATTGCCAATAAGCTGCGTATTTCTCCTCTTGTCGGCTATCTGTTAGCGGGTGTACTGGCGGGCCCCTTTACGCCAGGCTTCGTGGCGGATACCAAGCTGGCCCCTGAGCTGGCGGAATTGGGCGTGATTCTGCTGATGTTTGGCGTCGGCCTGCACTTCTCCCTGAAGGATCTGATGGCGGTAAAGTCGATCGCCATACCGGGAGCGATCGCCCAGATTGGGGTGGCGACGCTGCTGGGGATGGCGCTTTCGGCGGTGCTGGGCTGGTCGTTAATGACCGGTATCGTATTTGGGCTGTGTCTCTCAACCGCCAGTACCGTGGTGCTGCTGCGCGCGCTTGAAGAGAGACAGCTGATAGACAGCCAGCGCGGGCAAATCGCGATAGGCTGGCTGATTGTTGAAGACCTGGTGATGGTCCTGACGCTGGTGCTGCTGCCAGCCGTCGCCGGGATGATGGAAAAAGACAACGTCGGCTTTGCCTCGCTGGCGCTGGATATGAGTATCACCATCGGTAAGGTGGTGGCATTTATCGCCATCATGATGCTGGTGGGACGCCGTCTGGTGCCGTGGATCATGTCCCGCAGCGCGGCAACCGGCTCCCGCGAGCTGTTCACCCTCTCTGTGCTGGCGCTGGCGCTGGGTATCGCTTTTGGTGCCGTAGAGCTGTTTGACGTCTCCTTTGCCCTAGGCGCGTTCTTCGCCGGGATGGTGCTGAACGAGTCCGAGCTGAGCCACCGCGCGGCGCATGACACACTGCCGCTGCGCGATGCCTTCGCCGTGCTGTTCTTCGTCTCCGTCGGGATGCTGTTTGACCCGATGGTCCTGATTCACCAGCCGCTGGCCGTGCTGGGCACGCTGGCGATCATCATCTTTGGTAAGTCGCTTGCCGCCTTCTTCCTGGTGCGGATGTTCGGCCACTCCCCGCGCACGGCGTTGACCATCGCCGCCAGCCTGGCGCAGATCGGTGAGTTCGCCTTTATTCTGGCCGGTCTGGGCATGGCCCTGAACCTGCTGCCGCAGGCGGGGCAAAACCTGGTGCTGGCGGGGGCGATCCTGTCGATTATGCTGAACCCGGTGCTGTTTGCCCTGCTGGAAAAATACCTCGATAAAACCGAAACGCTGGAAGAACAGACGCTCGAAGAGGCCATCGAAGAAGAGAAGCAGATCCCGGTCGATATTTGCAACCACGCCCTGCTGGTAGGCTTTGGCCGCGTGGGCAGCCTGCTCGGTGAGAAGCTGATGGCGCAGGGCATTCCGCTGGTGGTGATTGAGACCTCACGCACCCGCGTCGACGAGCTGCGCGAGCGCGGCATTCGTGCGGTACTGGGCAATGCGGCAAACGAAGAGATCATGAATCTGGCGCACCTGGACTGCGCGCGCTGGCTGCTGCTGACCATACCTAACGGCTATGAAGCGGGCGAGATTGTGGCCTCCGCGCGCGAGAAGTGCCCAACGATTGAGATTATCGCCCGGGCGCATTATGACGACGAGGTGGAGTACATTACCGAGCGCGGGGCAAATAAGGTGGTGATGGGCGAGCGCGAGATTGCGAATACGATGCTGACGCTGCTGGAGAATCCGCCGGTTGAAGAAGGGGTGACGGGGTAGGTTTGGTGCGGTCTGGTCCCCTCACCCCGGCCCTCTCCCCATAGGGGCGAGGGAGAAAAGACGGCTTCGTGCTATCCCCTCTCCCCTATGGGGAGAGGGTTAGGGTGAGGGGTTTTCTTTTACCTGTCCCAGTACGCCTCTTCGAGGCTGTCTTCACGTTCCGGCAGACCACGCGTTAAGCGCGGGGAGTGCTGGTTCAGTACCTGATAGCTCACGCGGTTGGCATATTTACACACCTGCGCCAGCGAGGAATAGGTCAGCCAGCTGAACTTGTGCTTGCTGGAGTTCGGCACGTTGGTTTTATGGTAGGCGTTAGCGGTGATGTCGTGCAGCAGTGCGGCCAGCGCGCCGTCGCCCGCACCGTTGGTGTTCATGATCTTCTCCGGCCCGCCCATATACGGCGCGATATGAGAGTAGATTCGCAGCGGATTCACGCAATCTTTGTAGCGCATGCCGCGGCTGAACTCGTACTGGTTGAACTCGGCAATCGCACCGGGCAGCAGCGGGTGCTGGGTTTTGCGCTTGCTCTCTTCTTCCGTGAAGCCCGCCATATAGAGCCCAACCGGGCCGGCGGTGCAGAGCACCAGATCCACCCAGTCCAGCGCTTTGTCAGACGCCAGCAGCGGATCGCTTTCGCCGGTCAGCGCTTCGGCCTCTTCTTCGTTCATTGCCAGAATCGAGACGTGCTCTTTCAGGAACGCCTGCCACCACTCCGGGTTATCGGCGATAACGAATTTCGTGCCCAGCGTCAGAACGACAGGCACGTTGTATTTCTTCGCGTACTCGATCGCTTTCATGGTCGCTTCCGGCATCGGCTCGCCCGGCTTACAGCGCACCAGGTAGGAGGTCAGCACCAGCGCCGAGGCGCCCGCGATCACCTCTTCCGGAATACTCTCGGCGCGCAGCTTGTTCATATGACCCGGGCTGATGGCAAAAGTACGCTCGCCGGAATCGCTAATCAGCGTAAAGCAGCGGCCAATAGGCCCGTCGACGCCCTGAAGGTAGTTCAGATCGGTACGGCTGGAGGTGTTGCAGAGATAGCGGTAGGCATAGCCACCGATTTCGATATTGCTGCACATCACGCCGAGCAGCACCGAGCGGTCGTCGGCCAGCACGGAGTAGTTGTGCATGGTATTGCCGATGGTGCCACCGGCGAACTGATGGGTAATCAGGTTTTCGCGCACCAGCTCCTGATACAGCGCTTCGGCAACGTCGTCCTCAATCACCAGCGAGTGACCGGCGCTCAGACCGTAACGGGCGACAAACGCATCATCCACTTTCGCTTCAATGTCCACCAGCGTCTGATCGATACCGACGACCCATGCCGCGCTGGTTTCGTTTTCTGGCTGGATTTGCTGCAGGAGCGGGTCGCGGGCATCGACGGGGAAGTAGTGTTTGGATTTGCGTTTACCGGGAAATTTCATGGTCTGAACTGTACGAAGAATATGGGCCGGGAATGGTAGCACAAACCCGGCCCGGAGTGCGATCAGCGGCTGTTCGTTACCAGCGAGACCATCATGTCGATATGCTCAGGCGAGTCGTTAAGCGCCGGAATGTACTCATACTTTTCGCCGCCAGCCTCAAGGAAAAATTCCCGGTTTTGCACCGCGATCTCCTCCAGCGTTTCCAGACAGTCTGCCGAGAAGCCCGGCGACATCACCTGAATGTGCTTCACGCCCTTCTCACCCAGCATTTTGAGGGTTTCATCGGTATAAGGCGTCAGCCACGGCTCGCGACCGAAGCGCGACTGGAAGGTCATCATCACCTTCTCCGGCGGCAGGCCAAGGGCGGAAACCAGCTCGCGCGTAGTATCGCGGCAGCGCTGCGGATAATCATCCCCTTCATTGGCGAAACGCTGCGGGATCCCGTGATAGGAGAGCAGCAGCAGATCCGGCTCGCCGTGCTTTTCAAA
The DNA here is from genome assembly GCF_019443845.1 of Enterobacter sp. DNB-S2. Classification (NCBI taxonomy): domain Bacteria; kingdom Pseudomonadati; phylum Pseudomonadota; class Gammaproteobacteria; order Enterobacterales; family Enterobacteriaceae; genus Enterobacter; species Enterobacter sp. DNB-S2. Next base: position 1,766,054 of record NZ_CP050520.1, on the reverse strand, counting down.
CGACGCGCGCGCGCTGTTGGCAAGCGCCTGGATGTAGAGATCGTTATCCGCGTAGTCGCGAATAAAAGTCACGCCCGGAATGCGGCGGCGGGTCGCCAGAATGCGGGCCAGCTCGTCCCAGACGGCGGCCACCGTCGAGCAGGAGTACTGCGGGTAGAGCGCCAGCACGACGATATGGTCCACGCCCTGCGCCAGCAGTGATTCCACCGCGCTTTGCAGGGACGGTTTTCCGTAGCTCATGCCAAGCGCGACGGGCATATCCGGCAGGCGGGCGGCCAGCGCTTTTTCCTGGCGACGGCTGTAAACCATCAGCGGCGAGCCCTCTTCCATCCAGACGGACTGATAGAGTTTGGCGACGCGCGGGGAACGAATCGGCAGAATGACGCCACGCAGCAGCGGCCACCACAGCAGTCTCGGGAAATCCACGACGCGCGTGTCGCTTAAAAATTGTCGCAGGTAGCGTTTTACCGCGTCTGATGTAGGTGCTTCTGGAGTGCCCAGATTGGCAAGCAGGATGCCGGTTTTCGCCTGACTCATTCACGCCTCTTAACCATTTGATAGGTTGTCAATTGTAGCGGAAATGCGTTTAAACGAAACCCATTGCTGTAATAGGTAAGATGAGAATATTTCTCACCCGGGAGCCCGGGTGAGAGGCGCGCGATTAGCCGAGGATTTTTTCCAGCTCTGCACGTACGTCAGCCACGGCTTTGGTGCCGTCAACTTTGGCGTATTTGGTGTTACCCGCCTGCGCTTCTTTGGTGTAGTAGCCGATCAGCGGCGCGGTCATCTGATGGTATTCCACCAGGCGTTTACGCACGGTCTCTTCCTGATCGTCTTTACGGGTAGTCAGCTCTTCGCCGGTCACGTCGTCTTTGCCTTCAACCTTAGGCGGGTTGAATTTGATGTGGTAAACGCGGCCAGAAGCAGCGTGTACGCGACGGCCAACGATACGGTCAACGATCAGCTCGTCCGGTACGTCGAACTCCAGAACGTAGTCCACGTTGATGCCCGCTTCTTTCATGGCGTCAGCCTGAGGAATGGTGCGTGGGAAGCCGTCCAGCAGGAAACCGTTACGGCAGTCTTCCTGCGCAATGCGCTCTTTGACCAGAGCAATAACCAGCTCGTCGGTCACCAGCTTGCCTGCGTCCATGATGTCTTTCGCTTGTTTACCCAGCTCGGAGCCAGATTTTACAGCGGCGCGCAGCATGTCACCGGTGGAGATTTGCGGAATACCGTATTTCTCCATGATGAACTGAGCCTGAGTTCCTTTACCCGCGCCCGGAGCGCCAAGCAGAATAATACGCATTGCGAAAATCCCCTCAAAAGTCGTTTCAATTTTTCAAAAGCGCTAAACAATACCACCAGAACGGGCATCGCTCAAGGAAGGCGGGAAGGCTGAAACGGTTAACGGGGGGAGATTATTTGCATTAGTGCGGTTGTTTCCCCTCACCCTAACCCTCTCCCCAAAGGGGAGAGGGCAGGGTGAGGGGCAGGTGTTCAATTACGCCAGCAGCAGCGCATTCACACGTTTAATGAACAGGTTAGGATCTTCCAGCGTGCCGCGCTCGGCCAGCAGGGACTGATCCAGCAGCAGTTCAACCCACTCGGCAAAGCGGGCGTCGTCCTGGGTATCCGCCGCGCGTTTCACCAGTGGATGATCCGGATTAAGCTCAAAGATATATTTCACTTCCGGCATCGCCTGGCCCGCCGCCGCGAACAGTTTCGCCATCTGGGTGCTCATTTCGTCCGCATCGGTGGTGACAATGGCTGGGGTGTCGGTCAGACGGTGCGTGAAGCGCACCTCTTTCACGCGCTCGCCCAGCAGGGTTTTCACGCGCTCAACGAACGGCTCCAGCGCCTTCTCGGCTTCTTTCGCGCTTTCGTCCACTTCATCCGCCAGCTTGTCGATGGACTCGTCGGCTTTGGCTACGGACTGGAAGGATTTACCGTCGAACTCGGTCAAGTAGTTCATCATCCACTCGTCGATGCGGTCAGAAAGCAGCAGCACTTCGATGCCTTTCTTGCGCAGCAGCTCCAGGTGCGGACTGCTCTTCGCCGCCGCGTAGCTGTCGGCGGTGATGTAGTAGATCTTCTCCTGCCCTTCTTTCATGCGGGAGACGTACTCTTCCAGCGACACGGTCTGCGCGGAGGAGTCGGTGTGCGTAGAGGCGAAGCGCAGCAGTTTGGCGATCGTTTCAACGTTCGCGGTGTCTTCTGCCGGGCCTTCTTTCAGCACCAGGCCAAACTGTTTCCAGAAGGTCTGATATTTTTCCGCATCGTCTTTCGCTAGTTTTTCCAGCATCTGCAGCGCACGTTTGGTCAGGGCGTTGCGCAGGTTACGGGTGACGGTGCTGTCCTGAAGGATCTCACGGGAGACGTTCAGCGGCAGATCGTTGGAATCGATCAGACCACGCACGAAGCGCAGGTAGTTCGGCATGAACTGCTCGGCGTCGTCCATGATGAATACGCGCTGCACGTACAGCTTCAGGCCGTGCTTGTGATCGCGGTTCCACATGTCCCACGGCGCCTGTGCCGGGATGTACAGCAGGCTGGTGTACTCCTGCTTACCTTCCACTCGGTTGTGGCTCCAGGTCAGCGGGTCGGTAAAGTCGTGGGCGATGTGCTTATAGAACTCGTTGTATTCGTCGTCTTTAATTTCAGACTTGTTGCGCGTCCACAGCGCCTGCGCCTTGTTGATCTTCTCCCAGGAAACCACGGTTTCACCGTCTTTCTCTTCCTGTTTTTCAATCTCTACCGGCAGGGCGATGTGATCGGAATATTTGCTGATGATGGAGCGCACGCGCCAGTCGTTCAGGAAATCATCTTCCCCTTCACGCAGGTGCAGGGTGATTTCGGTGCCGCGATCCGCTTTGGTGATGTCATCAACGGTATATTCGCCTTCCCCTTTGGATTCCCACAGCACGCCGTTCTCGGCGCTGTCGCCTGCCGCACGGGTACGGACGGTAACTTTGTCGGCCACGATAAACGCCGAGTAGAAGCCCACGCCGAACTGGCCGATGAGCTGGCTGTCTTTCGCCTGGTCAGAGCCCATGGACTCAAGGAACGCTTTGGTGCCGGATTTGGCGATGGTGCCGAGGTGGTCGATCACCTCGTCGCGGTTCATCCCGATGCCGTTATCGGCGATGGTCAGGGTGCGGTTCTCTTTATTGAACGAGACGCGCACGCGCAGCTCGCCGTCACCTTCGTACAGGTCCGGGTTGGACAGCGCGCGGAAGCGCAGCTTGTCCGCCGCGTCCGAGGCGTTGGAAATCAGCTCACGCAGGAAAATTTCTTTGTTGGAATACAGGGAATGGATCATCAGGTGCAGAAGCTGTTTTACTTCTGACTGGAAACCACGGGTTTCTTGTCCTTTCATCTATGTCGACCTCAACAATGCCATTTAATGGGGTTTTAAAACGTTGAGTGAGAGATGGGGATAAGGGGGGAAATTTTCAAGCGGAGGCCGCGCGCGCAGCCTCCGTTTGGTCAGAAAATAATCTTGTGACGCCCGGCCAGAGAGTGCGACAGCGTGGTGCCGTCGACCATTTCCAGCTCGCCGCCCACCGGCACGCCGTGGGCGATGCGGCTGGCGTCAACGCCGTACTGCGAGCACAGTTCGGCGATGTAGTTGGCGGTTGCCTCCCCTTCCACCGTCGGGTTGGTGGCGAGGATCACCTCTTTGATGGTTTCGGACTCAAGACGCTGTTCAAGGCGGTCAAGACCGATATCATCCGGGCCAATACCGTCCAGCGGGGAGAGATGCCCCATCAGCACGAAGTAGCGGCCGGAAAACTGCCCGGTTTGTTCGATGGCGTAGATGTCCGCCGGACTCTCCACCACGCAAATCTGACCGTTTTCCTGACGACGCGGGTTCGTACAGATGTTACACACGTCCTGCTCGGTAAAGGTGCGGCAATCCGCACAGTGACCAATTTCTGACATGGCGCGGGTTAAAGCCTGCGCCAGGCGCATCCCGCCGCTGCGGTCGCGCTGCAATAGCGTAAACGCCATGCGCTGCGCCGACTTCGGGCCAACGCCCGGCAGGCAGCGCAGTGCTTCCATTAACTGCGTGAGCAGCGGACTGGTTTGCATCAGAATGGCATCTTGAAGCCAGGCGGCAGCTGCATACCGCTGGAAACAGAGGCCATTTTCTCTTTCTGAGTTTCGTCGATACGGCGAGCGGCATCGTTAAACGCGGCTGCAACCAGATCTTCCAGCATCTCTTTGTCGTCTTCGAGCAGGCTCGGGTCGATTTCCACGCGACGGCAGTTGTGCGCACCGTTGATGGTCACTTTGACCAGACCGGCACCGGATTCACCCGTGACTTCCAGCTGAGCGATCTCTTCCTGCATCTTCTGCATTTTTTCCTGCATCTGCTGAGCCTGCTTCATCAGGCCACCCAGACCGCCTTTTCCACCAAACATAGGCTTCTCTCTTCTTTCACGTTTAAGGATTACAACCGTAAGTCAGACTCACGATCAAATGGGGCGAATACTCTCTTCATCCAGATCGGCGTCGAAGAACCGGCGCAGGGTCTGAATGTTGTTATCCGCAATAATCGCCTCTCGCGCCTGCGCGAGCTTTTCTTCATAAATGGCCTGACGCCACTCGAGCGGCGTTTTCACTGCCGGATTATCATCTTCAATGATAGTCAATTCAACCGGCGCACCCTGTAATGCGGTGAGCGCCTCGGCCAGCGCCTTTTGCGCGCCAGGGGAATTGAGGTGCCGCTGGCCCGGACGCAGGTGCAAACGCACCTGATTGCCGTCCTGCTCTTTCCAGGCATTCAGCGCGACCTGCTCGACCAGCTTCGGCAGCTGGAGTTTGCTGACCTCGGCGGCCCAGGCGTCACGCGCAATGGACTCTTCGGCAAGCTTCGCGGAAAGCTCCGGCGTTTTCTCATGCTCCAGCGCCTTTTTCAGCGCTTTCGGCGTGGCGACCTCTTCCTTCACCTCTTCGGTGACGGTGGTTGCCTTCCAGCGGTAAGCCTCTTCTTTCACCGGGGCTTTCTGCTCGAGCGCGGACGGTGCCGGACGCGACTGTACGCGCTCCGTTACCGAGGCCAGTCGTTCAAGCGCGGCGTTGTTCACCGGCCGCGCTCTTCCTGGCGCTGCCGGTTCACTCTTTTTTGGTTTGGTTACTCCCTGCGCACGCTGCAGCTGGCTGCGTGCGGCAAGCACCGAACTGGTGGCATCCGACAGCGGCACGTTTTGCGGCGGCGGCGGTGTCGGCTGCGGTGGCACCTGCTGCGGCGACATCACCGCCGTAGGGGCGACCGGCGCGAAAGACTGCCGCGGCGCTTCCGGCTCCGGCAATGGCATGCGCGGGTGGAACGCCAGCGCGCGCAGCAGCGTCATTTCAACGCCCATTCGTGGATCCGGCGCGAACGGTAACTCTTTGCGGCCAATCAGCAGCGTCTGGTAGTACAGCTGCACGTCGGCAGGCGGCACGGTGCGGGCAAGTTCACGCATCCGCTGTTCAATGGCGGCCATATCCGCACCGATGGCGGACGGAGAAAGCTGCAGCATCGCCACGCGGTGCAGCAGGCTGAGCATCTCAACCAGCAGTCCTTCCCATTCGATACCGCGGGCAGCGGCCGCGTTCACCTGCGACATCACGCGTTCGCCGTTGGCGGCGATCATCGCCTCGATAAGCGACAGCGCCTGATCGTCATCCAGCGTGCCGAGCATGGTGCTGACCGCCTCGGTGGAGAGCTTGCCGTCACCGCTGGCAATCGCCTGGTCGGTCAGGCTGAGCGCATCACGCAGGCTGCCGTCCGCCGCGCGGGCCAGCAGCTGCAGGGCGCGCGGCTCGTGAACGATCTTCTCTTCATCAAGAATGTGCTCAAGCTGCGCGCGGATCTGCTCAACGTCCAGCGCCTTCAGGTGGAACTGCAGGCAGCGCGACAAAATCGTGACCGGCAGCTTTTGCGGATCGGTGGTCGCCAGCAGGAACTTCACGTGCGCGGGCGGCTCTTCCAGCGTTTTCAGCAGGGCGTTAAAGCTGTGGCGCGACAGCATGTGCACTTCATCGATCAGGTAGACCTTGAAGCGGCCGCGCGCCGGGGCGTACTGCACGTTATCGAGCAGATCGCGGGTATCTTCCACTTTGGTACGCGAGGCGGCGTCGATCTCGATCAGATCGACAAAACGCCCCTGCTCGATCTCCCGGCAGTTATCGCACACGCCGCACGGCGTGGCGGTGATCCCGGTTTCGCAGTTGAGACCTTTTGCCAGCAAACGGGCAATAGAGGTCTTACCGACGCCGCGGGTGCCGGAGAAAAGATAGGCGTGATGGATGCGACCTAGCGACAAGCCGTTCGCCAGGGCCGTCAGCACATGTTCCTGACCGACAACGTCAGCAAAGGTTTGTGGTCGCCATTTACGGGCTAACACCTGATAACTCATGGGCAGGCTCTGCAACGCTGGAAGGTGAATTTATGGAGGGGAATGCTATCACAACCTCACCCATTGAGCGAGGTTGTGAAAACCGGGATTAATGACCCGGGAAAGGCACCAGGCTGTAGCTGGTGATGCCCTGTTTTTCCAGGCGCTGTTCACCGCCGAGATCGAACAGGTTGATGATGAATGCCGCGTCGGTCACTTCACCACCCAGACGACGGATCAATTTCACGGTCGCTTCAATGGTACCGCCGGTTGCCAGCAGATCGTCCACCACCAGCACTTTGTCGCCAGGCTTGATCGCATCAACGTGGATCTCCAGCTGATCGGTGCCGTACTCCAGCTCATAGCTCTCAGCAATGGTTTCACGCGGCAGTTTGCGCGGCTTACGCACCGGCACAAAACCCACGCCCATTGCCAGCGCAACCGGTGCGCCAAACAGGAAGCCACGGGCTTCGGTACCTACTACTTTGGTGATCCCGGCGTTTTTATAACGCTCGACCAGCAGTTCAATGCTGAGCGCGTACGCTTTCGGGTCTTCCAGCAAGCTGGTGACATCACGGAAAAGAATGCCAGGCTTTGGATAGTCCTGGATGCTTTTGATGCTGTTTTTCAGATATTCAAGCTGCTGTGCAGTTGCGGTCATCGGTTTTGCCTAAATGAAACAGTGTTACTCACAGCGCGCAACGAGTCGGCCAAGGCAACAATTGTTTAACCTTTGACCAGGCGCACCTGTGCTCGAAAACGGTCGAATTTACTGGCTGCGCGTGATAATTGCAACAGCCATGATGAGGCTTCAGTGCTTTTGTTGCTTTTCATCAACCACGGGGATCCGCCACATGAAGAAAAGCAGGCAGGGGAGGATCGCCAGCAGCAGAATACGTACCCACATCATTTTCACCAGCCATAATGAAATAGCGAAGGTGATGAGGATCACCGCGATCGCGCGCGGCTTTGCGCCGGGCGGCATGGCCCGGTGTTTTTGCCAGTGCCGCAGATAGCCGCCAAACCATGAGCGATAGAGCAGCCAGTGGTGAAAACGCGGCGACGAGCGGGCGAAGCACCAGGCCGCGAGCAGGATAAACGGGGTGGTCGGCAGCAAGGGTAAAAACACACCCAGCGTGCCAAGCACTACCGCGAGCCAGCCAATGATGATTAAAATAGTACGCTTCATAATGCGAATCGTTATCAAACTGAACGGCTACTTTACCACTGGAGAGCGCCTTGAAAACAGCACTGCTTCTTGAGAGGCTGCAAAATCAGCTTAGTGCTCTGCGGGAGCAGGCTACACCGCTGATGGGCCACGCCACGCTGAAACCGCGCTTTGACCGGCAGCTTTTTCGTACCCGCAGCACCGTCATTCAGGATTACCTGGCGGAAGCGCAGACCAACCTCGACGAGCTTCGCCATGCGGTTGAAAATGAACAGCAGGAGCAGGTAGTGTGGCTCGCAGAGCATCTCACAGAGCAGATCACCGCTCTGCATCGCGAAATCGCCGCCTGGCCGCTGCGCGCCTGGGACAGCGCCTCGCCGGGGCTCGGTAAATGGCAGCGCAAGCGGCTGGAGAACCAGGAGTTTGAGCGCAGGCTCTTTGAGATGAAGCGCGAGCGCGAGACGCGGCTGAACAACAGCGAGACGCTGGAAGAGCAGCAGCTATTGATGCGCGAGATTAGCGCGCTGGAAGGACGCATCGTCCGCTGCCGTCAGGCGCGGGATGAAATTGAGCGCGTCATTGAACGTTTGACCCGTTAACAGGAGCTACACCCATGTCACTGGAAAATGCACCCGATGAGGTCAAGCTGGCCGTCGATTTGATTATGCTTCTCGAGAATCATGAGATCCCCGCCGAAACGGTGCTTAAGGCGCTGGAGATTGTGCGGCGGGATTTTGAAGGTAAATTACCCTCACCCCAGCCCTCTCCCTGAGGGAGAGGGGGAAAATCGTTCCCTCGCCCCTGAGGGCTGAGAGAAAATAGATTAAGCAGGCGTAGGATCGTCACCCTTAATGTCGCGCTTCACTTCCGTATGCTCATCACCTTTCTCGTTACGCAGGTGAACCTCGAGCTGGTTGAAGGCGATATTAATATCGTTTTCACGGCACAGACGATCGATAGAACGGTTGAGTTCATCCACCGTGTAGCTGCGGTCACGCAGCTCGCGCACGTATAAACGCAGCTCGTGATCCAGCGTGCTCGGCCCAAAGGTGGTGAAGAAGACCGCCGGAGCCGGATCGTGCATCACTTTCGGGTGTTCTGACGCCGCCTTGAGCAGCACCTCTTTCACCTTCTCCAGATCCGATCCATAGGCTACGCCCAGGCGGATCACCACGCGCGTCACCGTATCGGAAAGCGACCAGTTGATCAGGCGCTCGGTCACGAACGCTTTGTTCGGGATGATCACCTCTTTGCGATCGAAGTCGGTGATGGTGGTGGCACGAATACGGATCTTGCTGACCGTACCGGAGAAGGTGCCGATGGTAACGGTATCGCCGATTCGTACCGGACGTTCGAACAGGATGATCAGGCCGGACACGAAGTTACCGAAGATCTCCTGCAGGCCAAAACCAAGACCGACCGAGAGGGCGGCCGCCAGCCACTGCAGTTTATCCCACGAGACGCCAAGCGAGCCAAAGACCGTCATCGCCCCGACAATAATGATCACGTAGTTGAGGATCGTGGTAATGGCGTAGGACGCCCCCTGGCGGAGATTCAGACGTGACAGGAGCAGCACTTCGAGCAGGCCTGGCAGGTTGCGAATCAGCGCCCAGGCCACCACCGACGACACCAGCGCAAACAGCAGGCTACCCATGGTCACGCTTTTCATGACCGCCGCGCCCGCTTCGGTACCGTTGTATTGCCAGAGGGTAATACTGTCGAGATAGGCGAAAACGGTAATAAGATCGGACCAGATAGCCCAGAACATCACCGCAAACAGGGCGATCATCACCAGCATGGTGATACGCAGCGTCTGCTGGTTAACCTGCTCCAGGGCAATGGTCGGCTCTTCCTGAGGCTCCGCGCCTTCGGCCCCCTCTTTCACCTGATGCTGACGACGCGCGATAGCACGGCGATAGGCGATGCGGCGGGCCGCCACGCTCAGGCCGCGCAGCACGGTCTGATAGAGCAGGTTCCAGACGATCACCAGATAGACCGTTTCAATCCAGCGCCCGGACAGGCGCAGCGTGGTATAGAAGTAGCCCGTTGCCGTCAGCACCATCAGCGCCAGCGGAATGATCGCCAGCACCGTCACGGTGGCCAGGCGAATATTGTGGGACTCTTTATCACGCCAGCTGTCGCGGCACATCGGCCACATCAGGATCGCAATCAGCAGCAGGTTCAGCAGAATGACCAGCTGGCCCAGCACGTCATCCATCAGGTGCAGCGGAGAAAGCTCAGAGACAACCGACCAGAAGTGCAGCGGCAGGAGCGCCAGGCTGATGCGCACAATCTGACGACGCCAGTGGCTGGTCAGCTGCGCAGGCATGTTGAAATGACGCACCGCCACGCCGTCTTTTTCCAGCACCTTCCAGCACACGCCAAAGACCAGCCAGAACAGCGCCAGTTTTTTACTGAACGCCCACAGCAGATCGCTGACGTTGAGCTGCATCGTGAGCAGAATCAGGCCCACCGCCAGAATAATCAGACACACCGGCAGGGCGCGGATGAGATCGATGAGAATCGCTTTTGGCGTATGGAGCTGGCTATCGTTGCGCAGCTGCCCCACTTCGGAGGCCAGCTTCGCCTGATATTTTTTCAGCCAGCCCAGACGCCAGCGGATCAGGCCGGCAATCAGCAGCAGCGGTAATCCCGCCAGCAAGGCAATCGTCACCGCAGGCCAGGCTTTCTCCCAGTTTACGGTGATCTTCATGCTCTTAATCTGCGTTTTCAGCGTCTCCGGGAAGGATTTGACCCAGTCCCAGTCCATCGGCTTGTTGCTGTTCACCCAGAAAATCTGCTGGGTCAGGATCTCCTGCAGACTTTTCGAGACGCTCACCAGCTGCTGCTGGTTGATTTGCAGGTTAATGGCCATCATCAGCTGGTTGCCCAGCTGTTTGTTGAGCTGGTCCAGCAGCTCGCGACGCATATCGACGACCTGGAGCAGCGCGTCGTGCACTTCCGGGTTCACGTCGCTGGAATGCCCCTCTTCAATTTTGGCGACAAAGGCATCGCTCTGGAAAAGGGCATCGCGCTGCTGGTTGACGTCAAACTGTTCCAGACGTAAATCCGCAATGCGGTTGGTCATGTCCTCCAGCTCATCGGCGGACGGGAGCGTCTGCTGCTGCTGGTAGAGAATACGCGACAGCAGGAGGCTGCCCTTCAGGACCGCAATCTGCTCTTTGATGTTGCGCTCAGCCTGCAGCGCGCGATCCAGCCAGTTCTTCACTTTGATATTTTGCTGAACCAGCGAGTTGCCGTTTTCCGTCGCCAGTATCAGGCGCTGGCTAAGCTGGTGGTTGGCCTCGAGCTCCTGTTTCACCAGCGGATTCGCCTGAATGCGGGCGGTTTCGTCAGGCGATACGGCCTCCTGGGCGGTTTTTTCCGTCAGGGTCAGGCGTTTGCTGTTTACCGCCTCCTGCAACAGCTGAAGCTGGTGTTCCAGGCGGTTAATATTCGCGGTGACGTAATCACGCTGTTTCTGAAGCGTGTCCTGCAGCACCGTATTCCCTTCCAGGCTTTTACGCTGCTGTTCAATCTGTGCATTGAGCAAGGTCTGCTGAACCAGCAGCAGGGTTTGCTGCGTCGGGCGCAGCGTGCCTTCGCCGACCGTCGTGCCGTTCAGACGGTTGCGGATCTGCTGCAGCTGCTGAGACGCGGCGTACATCGCGTTTTGCACGCGCTCGGGCTGGGTCTGCAGCGAGACAAGCTGGCTGTTATAGGTTGCGAGATCCGACTGCGCGGTTTGCAGGTCGTCGAGCAGTTGCGCGACGCGGGACTCCAGCTGGCGTAAAGAGAGCGTCGAGAGCGTCTTGCGCGTCTCGTCGTCGTTATCCACATCGCTGAGGGCATTCAGCGCGTCGGTGGCCTTACGCATGTTTTCAGGCGCCTGCGCCACCTTCTGACGAAGCTGGACGGTTTCCGCTTTGATGCGTTCAATTTTATCCAGCGTTTCCAGCGTTTCCGTCAGATCCTGCTGGACGAGTTTCTCCTGAGGGGAGAGATCTTTTTGTTTGTTCAGCGTGTCGAGCTGCGACTGAACATCGCTGCGCGAGGGAATATCATTGCTGTTATCGGCGCGGGCCCAGGTCAGCGGCGCCGTGGCGAAGAAAAACAGCATCGCAAAGAGCAATGCAAAAACAGGATGTTGCGAGCGATTGATGGGCAGCATAGTTGTGAATGATGTCAGAAGATGACCGAAAATAGTCCGGCGTGAAGAATATCACGCTCGCTGAAAGCAGAATAGCGCGAACGTTATCCTCTGAGATAAATCCTGGAAAGGGATCAGGCCGTTAGCGAAGGCGCGTCGCTGCGCAGCGTGGGGCAGAGCTGTAGCATTTCCAGTAAAATCGCCACGTAGCTGCGGGCTTCCTCTTTGAGGTCAAAGGATTGCGGCGCGAAAAGCCAGTTTTCCATCAGACCGGAAATGTAGCTGCGCATCAGGATTGCCGCCCGTCGGGTCAAGAGATTGGCCGGTAAGAGTTTTGCCTGCATACACAGGTTCAGATTCTGTTCAATACGATCATAGCTCTCCAGGCTAAGGCTGCGTTGCGCCTGCTGCACCACCGCCATCTCGCCCACGAACTCGCATTTATGAAAAATAATCTCCATCATTAATCTGCGACGTTCTTCAACTACCGTTGCTTCAAGGATATATACTAATATTTCTCTCAATACTGAGAGTGGATCGTCAGGGAATTTTGCCCGATACTCACTCTCGAGATCGCTAATGCTGGACTCTGAAAGCTCCCAGATTTCACTGAACAGATCTGACTTATCTTTAAAATGCCAGTAAATCGCTCCTCGCGTCACACCGGCAGCCTGAGCAATCTGCGCCAGCGAGGTGGATGAAACACCCTGCTGCGAGAACAAACGTATTGCCACATCCAGAATGTGTTGTCGGGTTTCCAGCGCTTGTTGTTTAGTTTTTCGTGCCATAGGTGGGTGAATTTACAGGAGTCAGATTTACATACATTTGTGAATGTATGTACCATAGCATGACGATAATATAAACGCAGCAATGGGTTTTTAGACTCAGGACCCTTGATCAATTTGAAATCGGACACTCGAGGTTTACATATGAACAAAAACAGAGGGTTAACGCCTCTGGCGGTCGTTCTGATGCTCTCAGGCAGCTTAGCGCTAACAGGATGTGACGACAAACCAGCTCAACAAGGAGCTCAGCAGGCGCCAGAAGTAGGCGTCGTGACGCTCAAATCTGAACCTCTACAAATCACCACCGAATTACCAGGCCGTACCAATGCTTACCGCATTGCGGAAGTGCGTCCTCAGGTCAGCGGCATTATCCTGAAGCGTAACTTCACCGAAGGTGGTGATGTGAAAGCCGGTGAGTCTCTGTATCAGATTGATCCAGCAACCTATCAGGCCTCTTATGAAAGTGCGAAAGGCGACCTGGCGAAAGCACAAGCCGCAGCCAAAATTGCTCAGCTGACGTTGAACCGCTACCAAAAGCTGCTCGGCACCAAGTACATCAGCCAACAGGATTACGATACCGCCCTGGCAGACGCACAGCAGGCTAACGCGGCCGTGGTGGCAGCCAAAGCGGCCGTCGAAACCGCGCGCATTAACCTGGCCTATACCAAAGTGACCTCCCCTATCAGCGGTCGTATTGGTAAATCTTCCGTCACGGAAGGGGCGCTGGTGCAGAACGGTCAGACCAATGCGCTGGCAACCGTGCAGCAGCTTGATCCGATCTACATTGACGTGACGCAGTCCAGCAACGATTTCCTGCGCCTGAAACAGGAGCTGGCTAACGGCACCCTGAAACAGGAAAACGGCAAAGCCAAAGTGGAACTGATTACCAATGACGGTATCAAGTTCCCGCAGGAAGGAACCCTGGAATTCTCTGACGTGACGGTCGACCAGACTACCGGTTCCATCACCTTACGTGCGATTTTCCCGAACCCTGACAAAAATCTGCTGCCAGGTATGTTCGTTCGCGCGCGTCTGGAAGAAGGAACGAATCCAACCGCACTTCTGGTTCCACAGCAGGGAGTGACCCGTACGCCACGCGGCGATGCTAGCGCGCTGGTTGTTGGGGCTGATGACAAAGTCGAAACGCGCAATATCACCGCCACCCAGGCGATTGGCGATAAATGGCTGGTGACGGAAGGTCTGAAAGATGGCGATCGCGTGATTGTTACTGGTTTGCAAAAAGTTCGTCCTGGCGCGCAGGTTAAAGCACAGGAAGTGAAATCTGACGATAAACAACAAGCTTCGGCCGCTGGCCAGTCAGAACAAACCAAGTCTTAACTTAAACAGGAGCCGTTAAGACATGCCTAATTTCTTTATCGATCGCCCCATATTTGCGTGGGTGATCGCCATAATCATCATGCTGGCCGGGGGACTTGCGATCCTGAAGCTGCCTGTTGCGCAATATCCAACGATTGCGCCACCGGCGGTGACAATTTCCGCAACCTACCCGGGAGCTGATGCGAAAACGGTGCAGGACACCGTCACCCAGGTTATCGAACAGAACATGAACGGTATCGATAACCTGATGTACATGTCCTCAAACAGTGACTCCACCGGTACGGTGCAGATCACCCTGACCTTCCAGTCAGGTACGGATGCTGACATTGCGCAGGTTCAGGTGCAGAACAAACTGCAGCTGGCTATGCCTTTGCTGCCGCAGGAAGTACAACAGCAGGGTGTGAGCGTCGAGAAATCGTCCAGTAGCTTCCTGATGGTTGTCGGCGTTATCAACACCAACGGCACCATGACGCAGGAGGATATTTCCGACTACGTGGGCGCCAACATGAAGGACGCCATCAGCCGTACTTCCGGTGTGGGTGACGTGCAGCTGTTCGGTTCCCAGTACGCGATGCGTATCTGGATGGATCCGAACAAGCTGAACAACTTCCAGCTGACGCCGGTTGACGTGATCAGCGCGATTAAAGCGCAGAACGCCCAGGTAGCGGCCGGTCAGTTAGGCGGTACGCCGCCGGTGAAAGGCCAGCAGCTTAACGCCTCGATCATCGCGCAGACCCGTCTGACCTCTGCCGATGAATTCAGCAAAATTCTGCTGAAGGTGAATCAGGACGGTTCGCAGGTTCGCCTGCGCGACGTGGCGAAAGTTGAGCTGGGCGGTGAGAACTACGACATCATCGCGAAGTTTAACGGTAAACCGGCTTCCGGTCTGGGTATCAAACTGGCGACCGGCGCTAACGCCCTGGACACCGCCACGGCGATCCGCGCAGAGCTGAAGAAGATGGAACCGTTCTTCCCGTCAGGTCTGAAAATCGTTTATCCGTACGACACCACGCCGTTCGTCAAAATCTCGATTCATGAAGTGGTTAAGACGCTGGTTGAGGCGATCATCCTGGTATTCCTGGTGATGTACCTGTTCCTGCAAAACTTCCGCGCGACGCTTATCCCAACGATTGCCGTGCCGGTGGTATTGCTCGGGACCTTTGCGATCCTGTCGATATTCGGCTACTCGATAAACACCCTGACGATGTTCGGGATGGTGCTCGCCATCGGCCTGCTGGTGGATGACGCCATCGTCGTGGTCGAGAACGTCGAACGCGTGATGGCGGAAGAAGGTTTGCCGCCGAAGGAAGCGACCCGTAAATCAATGGGCCAGATCCAGGGCGCGCTGGTCGGTATCGCGATGGTGCTGTCTGCGGTATTTATCCCGATGGCCTTCTTCGGAGGCTCTACCGGTGCGATTTACCGCCAGTTCTCCATTACCATCGTTTCCGCGATGGCGCTGTCGGTACTGGTCGCGTTGATCCTGACCCCTGCCCTGTGTGCCACCATGCTGAAGCCAATTCAGAAAGGCGGTCACGGCGAGCACAAAGGGTTCTTCGGCTGGTTTAACCGCATGTTCGATAAGAGCACGCATCACTACACCGACAGCGTGGGCAACATCCTGCGCAGCACCGGTCGTTACCTGCTGCTCTATATCATCATCGTGGTGGGCATGGCCTTCCTGTTCGTTCGTCTGCCAAGCTCGTTCCTGCCAGATGAAGACCAGGGCGTGTTCCTGACGATGGCACAGCTTCCGGCGGGTGCCTCGCAAGAGCGTACCCAGAAAGTGCTGGATGAAGTGACGGACTACTATCTCACCAAAGAGAAAGACAACGTTGAGTCCGTGTTTGCGGTTAACGGCTTTGGCTTTGCGGGTCGTGGTCAGAACACCGGTATTGCCTTCGTTTCTCTGAAAGACTGGTCTGAACGTCCGGGCGAAAAGAACAAGGTTGAAGCCATCACCGGCCGTGCAATGGGAACCTTCTCGCAGATTAAAGATGCGATGGTCTTTGCCTTTAACCTGCCAGCGATTGTTGAACTGGGTACGGCGACCGGTTTCGACTTCCAGCTGATTGACCAGGGCGGTCTGGGCCACGAAAAACTGACGCAGGCGCGTAACCAGCTGTTTGGTGAAGTCGCTAAACACCCTGACCTGCTGGTCGGCGTGCGTCCAAACGGCCTGGAAGATACGCCGCAGTACAAGATCGATATCGACCAGGAGAAAGCCCAGGCGCTGGGCGTATCCATCAGTGACATCAATACCACGCTGGGCGCAGCCTGGGGCGGTAGCTACGTTAACGACTTCATCGACCGCGGTCGTGTGAAGAAAGTGTACGTGATGTCCGAGGCGCAGTACCGTATGTTGCCTAACGATATCAACAGCTGGTTCGTGCGCGGCAGCAATGGTCAGATGGTACCGTTCTCGGCGTTCTCAACCTCACGCTGGGAATACGGTTCGCCGCGTCTGGAACGCTATAACGGTCTGCCATCGATGGAGATCCTGGGTCAGGCTGCTCCGGGCCGAAGCACCGGTGAAGCCATGAACCTGATGGAAGAACTGGCAAGCAAACTGCCTGCGGGTATCGGCTATGACTGGACCGGTATGTCCTATCAGGAACGTCTGTCCGGTAACCAGGCCCCTGCCCTGTACGCCATTTCACTGATTGTGGTCTTCCTGTGTCTGGCGGCACTGTACGAGAGCTGGTCGATTCCGTTCTCCGTTATGCTGGTGGTTCCGCTCGGGGTTATCGGTGCGCTGCTTGCGGCAACGTTCCGTGGACTGACCAACGACGTTTACTTCCAGGTAGGCCTGCTGACAACCATTGGCTTGTCGGCGAAGAACGCGATACTTATCGTTGAATTCGCCAAAGATCTGATGGAGAAAGAAGGCAAAGGTCTTATTGAGGCGACGCTTGAAGCGGTTCGTATGCGTCTGCGCCCAATCCTGATGACGTCGCTGGCGTTCATCCTCGGCGTACTGCCGCTGGTTATCAGCTCCGGTGCGGGCTCCGGCGCGCAGAACGCGGTAGGTACAGGCGTAATGGGCGGTATGGTTACCGCGACCGTACTGGCTATCTTCTTCGTACCGGTGTTCTTCGTGGTGGTTCGCCGCCGCTTTAGCCGCAAGAATGAAGATGTTGAACACAGTCATTCGGTAGAACCTCACTGATACCGGTTCCACATGATAAAAAGGCCGCATTAGCGGCCTTTTTCATTTTCAGAAAAAATCATAAATTACGCTTATTGTGGCTCTATTTATTTTCTGCCATCTTAAATAGACATATCATAATTAACTGATACCTTAATCGGTGAATTCAGGATTTTTTTAAATTCATTTCCCCGCTTAAGCTATTAGGAATATTCCTAATAAGAAGTTCTTACAAAGATAAGTCTGAATCTGAACTTTTCTCATCATTTTTGCTAAGCCGATGAAACGTAAGGAAGCGATAAAACCCCGTCGTTAATTTGGATAAAAACGTTGAGTCCAGGGTGACCATTTGCGTACACGCTCCCAGCCTGCGGTTTTTATTTGTAATTTTTCGTAATAGCGCGGTGAAATCCAGGAAGGAGTGGCTTATAGTTAGGTTATCAGGAACACAGCACTCATGTAGCTAAGTCAGTTGTATCCATCCCGACAATGATGTTCGGTGAGTAAGAAATCACTCAGAAGGGGATGCGCTATGGACGAGTACTCGCCAAAAAGGCATGATATCGCGCAGTTGAAATTTCTCTGCGAATCCTTGTACCATGACTGCCTTGCCAATCTTGATGAAAGTAACCATGGCTGGGTAAACGACCCAACATCTGCCATCAATTTACAGTTGAATGAGCTGATAGAGCATATCGCAACCTTCGCACTTAATTATAAAATTAAGTACAATGAAGATAATAAGCTCATTGAGCAAATTGATGAATACCTGGACGACACCTTTATGTTGTTCAGCAGTTACGGCATTAACGCGCAGGATTTGCAAAAATGGCGTAAATCGGGAAATCGGCTATTCCGCTGTTTCGTCAACGTGAGCAGAGCTAACCCGGTGAGTCTTTCCTGTTAAAATTATTACAATTACTAAGGTGAATTTATGTCTGATAAACCACTCACAAAAATCGATTATTTGATGCGCTTACGACGTTGTCAGTCAATTGATACGCTTGAGCGCGTCATTGAAAAGAATAAATACGAGCTTTCTGATAATGAACTGGCGGTATTTTATTCAGCCGCTGACCATCGTCTTGCTGAACTGACAATGAATAAACTGTATGACAAAATCCCTACTTCTGTGTGGAAATTTGTCCGTTAATCTTTGAAGGGTGTCTGTAGAGTTCTACGCCTCGTTCTGAGTATTTACCTGTCCCGTTATGCTCCCTGTGCGTAAGCCAGGTCTCCGTGTAAAACGTGTTCATCAGCAGCAATGTTGTGACGTCAGTCACATTGGCTTTTCGGGAACGTTCCCCTTCTGGCCTGTTCCGATTACCCTTCGGTAATAACATCCAGAGAGGTTTCCAATGAGCTTAGAAAAACAGAAAATGATTGCCGGTGAACATTACCGCCCCGGCGATGAGACGTTACGGGCTGACCGACTGCACGCCCGCCATCTGGTTTACCGCTATAACCACACCGCGCCTGATGAAAAAACAGAACGCCAGAACATTCTGGCGGAACTTCTGGAACAAAGCGCAGGCGCTTATATTGAGCCGAGCTTCCGCTGCGACTACGGATATAACATTTATCTGGGCAAAAACTTTTACGCTAACTTCGACTGCGTGATGCTGGATGTCTGCCCTGTGCATATTGGCGATAACTGTATGCTCGCACCGGGTGTTCATATTTATACGGCTACCCATCCCCTGGACGCGGAAGAACGTAACAGCGGCGTGGAGTTTGGAAAACCCGTCAATATTGGCAATAACGTCTGGATTGGCGGCAGGGCTGTCATTAACCCTGGCGTCACCATTGGTGATAATGTGGTGGTGGCCTCCGGCGCCGTCGTGACGAAAGACGTCCCGGCTAACGTCGTCGTTGGCGGCAATCCGGCAAAAATCATCAAAACGCTGTGAGGTTGCGGGGAGTCAACTGTTATAGTCTTTTAGCGCCAGACTGTTACTTTTTTCAGCCTGATGGCTCCCCTAAAATTGGCAGACCCCCTGTATTGTCAACTCTTATGAAGGCAAAAAATGACCGAGATACAGCGCCTGCTTACCGCCACCATCGACGATCTTAACCTCCGCGAAAAGCGCGACAATCGCCCGCGCTTTAGCATTAGCTTTATTCGCAAACATCCTGGACTGTTTGTCGCCATGTATGCCGCCTGGCTGGCGACGCTTATTGTGATGCTGAAGTCCGAAACGCTGGTGGACTCCGTCTGGCTGCTGGTTGTACTGTTTGTCGTCTTTAACGCCTTTTTCTTTTTCGACGTGAATCCGCGCTACCGTTACGAAGATATCGACGTGCTCGATTTCCGGGTCTGCTATAACGGCGAATGGTACAACACGCGTTACGTGCCAGAGGAGCTGATCGAAAACATCATGCACTCACCGTCGGTTGAAGCCGGGCAAAAAGAGAAGCTGCAGAAAATGGTCTCCACCAAAGGTCAGCTCTCATTCTATGATGTTTTTACCCTTTCCCGCCCTGCTGCTGCGTAATTAACGCCTGCAGACGTCGGATCCCCGGCGCAAACTGAGAAGCAGAGGTATTGCCGTAACCTAAAACCAGACCGGTTTGCCCCTGCTTCGCCTCCAGGTAGTACCCGCTCAGCGCAGCGGGTGCCAGCTGAAACGCCCTCGCCTGCTCCACCAGCCTTCGGTCGTCAATATCGTCTATCGCCAGCGTCAGATGCATTCCCCCTTCGCCTGCCAGAATGCGGTGCGGAGAATAAAGCTCTGCGCCCAGCACCTCACGCAGCTGGCGGTAGCGTTTACGGTAGAGCCGACGCATGGCGGCAAGATGACGGGCGTAATAACCTTCTTCAATAAACAGCGCCAGGGTACGCTGCTCCGCACGATGCCCTCCGCGCAACAGCGAGCCGATGGCCGGGCGAGCCGCTTTCGCCAGCGCTGGCGGTAGCACCATGAACCCCATTCTGAGCGAGGGAAACAGCGTTTTACTGAACGTCCCCAGATACACAACGGGCGCATTGTTGACCATTCCCAGCATCGCCGGTACGGGCTCACCGGCATAGCGGAACTCGCTGTCGTAATCGTCTTCAATGATCCACGCGTTGTGCTGCCGGGCCAGCTCCAGCAGCGCCAGCCGCCGCCGCGCGCTGAGCACGCTCCCGTAAGGGAACTGATGCGAAGGTGAGGTAAAAATCATTGAGGGCGCAGGCGCATCCAGCCCTTCCCAGCACATTCCCTCGTCATCTACCGGTATTCCCGTCATTGCCAGGCCAGTTTTAACAAACGCACTCTTTGCCCCGCTATAGCCGGGGTTTTCTACCCAGGCGACATCGCCAGGCTCGCTTAACAGCATCGTGCAGAGGTTGACGCCCTCCAGCGCTCCCTCGGTTATTACAATCTGGCTGGCGTCGCAGTCGATACCGCGGGACAGGGCGAGATGCCGGGCAATCGCGGCGCGCAGCGACGGCTCGCCGGCCGGGTCGCCATAGCCTAACAGGGCGCTTCCCTCCTCGCGCAGGACGCGATCGTACAATCGCCGCCACAGCGGCAAGGGGAAATAGTTAATGGCAGGCGTTCCCGGCGTAAACGCCATCACCGGGGTGTCGCGCGGCACGGGCGCGGGCAGCAGGGCGACACGTTTTGTCAGCCTGACGTCAGGATCCGGCAATGTCCGGGCAATCGTACGATGAGCGAATTGCCCCACCCGCGTCCCCTGACGGTTACGCAGCAAATAGCCTTCGAGCGTGAGCTGGTCCAGCGCCGCATTGACCGTGTTTCGGGAAATCGAGATCTGCTGCGCCAGCGTTCGCGAACCGGGCAGCTGGCTGCCGGACCGAAGCCTTCCGCCCAGTATGGCCTCCCGCAAAGCGAGATAGAGCGCGCGCTGAAGCGTCTCCTGCCCACGCTTTTTCAGCGCAGCATGGAGCAAAGTGTAAAGCTCATCACCTGGTATATTCATCTTCCCTCCTTGTGGTACCAGAAAAACATAGCCTGGTGGTTCTTTTTAAGGAACCAGCAATTCACTAATCTGGAAATCTTTTCAACGTCACGGAAATAAAGATGAATACATTCAACGAGTTTGGACAGCCTGTAGGCGAAGCCCTTATCGACTGGCAGCCTCGTCAGCACCCGTCCCGGGTGGTCCTTCAGGGTCACTATTGTCGGCTTGAGCCGCTGCGCGTGGAGCATGCCCACGCGTTGTTCTCCGCCTATTCACTGGCCGAAGATACCCGCAGCTGGACGTGGCTGCTGCGTGAACCCGATGCCACCGCAGAGGAGTTTGCCGACTGGGTGGCGAGCGTAAGTGAGTTATCCGATCCCATCCACTTTACCGTTATGGACAACCGGACCCAGTCTCCTGTCGGGACGCTGTCCCTGATGCGGATCGATCCTAAAAACGGGGTCGTGGAAGTGGGGCACGTTCACTTCTCTCCTCTGTTAAGCCGCACGCCAGGGTCGACAGAAGCGCAGTATCTGCTGATGCGATACGTATTCGATACCCTGGGGTACCGGCGTTATGAATGGAAGTGCAATAGCCTGAACGAGCCTTCCCGTAAAGCGGCGCTGCGTCTGGGCTTTCAGTTTGAAGGACGCTTTCGCCAGGCGCTGGTGATAAAAGGCCGTAACCGGGATACCGACTGGTTTTCGATTCTCGACAAAGAGTGGCCGGCGCTGGCTAACGCCTTTGAAAGCTGGCTTGCCACCGACAATTTTACTGCCGATGGCAAACAGAAAAGATCCCTGGAAAGCTGGCGAGAAACGCGCGTTTAGCGTCTTTTTTTACGTCCCTGAACCGCCTTAAAGCGCGGATTAGATTTGCAAATCACGTATAAGCGTCCCTTGCGTTTGACTATCTGGCAATCCGGGTGACGCTGCTTTGCACTGCGTAATGAGTTAAGTACCTGCATGGTTAGCCCCGCTTCGCATTGAGAAAACCGCCAAAACGCTTGCGGAAGCGCGCTGCGCTGCCGTCCGTGGAGAACGTTTTCTGCTTACCGGTATAAAACGGGTGCGATTTTGAAGAAACCTCGATGGTGATGTACGGATATGTCTCACCGTCGAGTTCAATTTCGCGGTCGGTTTTAATGGTTGAGCCGACTTTAAAGTATTCATTAGCGCTGGTGTCGTGGAATACCACGGTGCGATAGGCTGGGTGAATATCGGGTTTCATCGTAAATCCTTTATGTTTTGTTATAACATAACAAAATAATATCCGGGCGAGGTTGAAAAAACAACCCCTCTCTTCTGACGATAATTTCTCGTATGCCTGAGATAAAATGAAAACCATGCCAACCACGTGCTATAACTATATCATTTCGCGGTAAAATCTTTCTCTTCAGGCAGGGAACTCAATGCCCAGGAACGGGCATACGAGGAAGGACACGACAGCATGAAAACCCGACATCTGGTCAGTCTGGTGACTGGCGTACTTATCTTTTCTGTGCTGGTCCCCATTTGCCTGAGCATCTGGCTGGCCCATCGCCAGGCGGAAGATAAATTCGCCGATGCGCTGGATAACTATGCCTCCCGCGTGCTGGTTCGCACCGACAGGGTTGTGGATCAGGCAAAAGAAGCGCTCGATCACCTGCAGGCCTTTGAGGGCGTGCCGTGTAGCCCCTTGCAATTGCGGGAAATGCGCCGGGTCGCTTTCTCGTGGCGATATGTCCAGGAAGTGATTTATATCGACAACCTTCGACCGCTCTGCTCCTCCCTGGAGCAAACCAGCCATGCGTCCCCTTTCCCTCCTCCAATGCGCATTACCGAAGATGGTTACAGCGCGTGGCTGACCACGCAAAACGATCTTGGGTTTAACCGCTACATGACGGTGCTGGGAAAAGGCCACTACCTTGTCATGATCGATCCTGCCTCGCTGGTGGACGTGATCCCTTTCGGCGAGATAGCGATTGATGCCGCCCTGGTAGGAAGCGCAACGCACCGCATATTTGCCAGCAGCAGCAAGCTCGACTCTCACATCCGCGACATGGTTCAGGAGCGGGGTGTGAAAAGCGTGCAGTACAACGGTTCAATGTACGTCATGAAGTCTGTACCTGAGCTTGGATTTACCGTCGTTGCATGGGCAACGCTCAAACCGCTGGCTGAAACCTGGCACCGGCAGCTTCTTTTCTGGTTACCGTTCGGCATGTTGATAAGCCTGCTCGCCGCACTGTTTGTCCTGCGGATCCTGCGGCGTATCCAGTCGCCGCGCAATCGCCTGCTTGACGCCATTAACAGCCGGGATTTTGTGGTGCACTATCAGCCCATCGTGGCGCTCTGTAGCGGAAAAATTGTGGGCGCTGAGGCGCTGACGCGCTGGCCTCAGCCGGACGGAAGCTGCCTCTCGCCGGATATTTTTGTCCCCCTTGCCGAGCAAACGGGGCTCATCTCGAAGCTGACACAGTTAGTCATCGAAAAGGTGTTTGAAGATATGGGCCACTGGCTGCAACGCTATCCGGATCAGCATATCTCCATTAACCTCGCCCCTGCCGATTTAACCTCCGGCATCCTGCCGCCTCTGCTGAGCCAGCTCCTGAACAAGTGGCAGATCCACCCCCGGCAAATCGCCCTGGAGCTCACCGAGCGCGGCTTTGCCGATCCCAAAATTAGCGCACCGGCTATCGCCGCATTTCGCCGTTCAGGCCACCCTGTTTATATTGATGATTTTGGCACGGGCTATTCCAGCCTGAGCTATCTGCAGGATCTGGACGTCGATACGCTAAAAATTGATAAATCGTTCGTGGATGCGCTGGAGTATAAAAACGTGACGCCGCACATCATTGAAATAGCGAAGTCGCTGAAGCTGGCGATGGTGGCGGAGGGCGTCGAAACCGCAGGGCAACTCGCCTGGCTACACCAACACGGCGTGCAGTACGGGCAGGGGTGGTACTACAGCAAAGCGCTGCCAAAAACGGAATTTATTCTCTGGGCAGAAAATAACCTCGGCACGCACGCTACTTGAGATAGGATTTCATCACCCGCAATACCACGCCAAGATCGGCTTCACGCTGCGCTTCTTCAGGCTCTTTCACCACATGATCGGTTAAATGCCCTTCGATCACCTGCATCATCATGCCATTGACCGCCCCGCGGATCGCCGCCAGCTGCTGTAACACCTCGGCGCATTCGTGATCGCTGTTGAGCATTTTCTCCAGCGCGGTGCTCTGCCCCTGAATTTTCTTCAGGCGAGTCAGTAACATCTTCTTGTCGCGAACGGTATGTGACATCTCTGTATCCCTTATTTTTTGGCTTTTAAAGCATACCACGCTCTACTCCCCCTGAGTATTTTTCTACTGGGGGGTAGTATTACGCTACTGGGGGGGAGTAGTATCTCCGCACGCTTTCCGCTCCGGAATTTCCCATGACCGATTTTGCTTCACTCCTTCAGCAGGGCAACGCCTGGCTGTTTGTTCCCAGCGCTATCCTGCTCGGTGCGCTACATGGCCTGGAACCGGGCCATTCAAAAACAATGATGGCCGCCTTTATTGTTGCCATCCGAGGCACGCTGAAACAGGCGGTGCTGCTCGGCCTGGCGGCAACGCTCTCCCATACGGCGGTGGTCTGGCTCGTTGCGATGGCGGGATTATGGTTTGGTCGGGGCTGGGATGCACACACGTCCGAACCCTGGTTCCAGCTGATTTCCGGGGTGCTGATCGTTGCGATCGCCCTGTGGATGGCGTGGCGAACCTGGAAAGAGAGCCAGCCGCACGATCATCATCATCACGACCATGATCACCACCACCACCACCATGACCATGTCCATGACCACCATCATGATCATCATCACCATCACCACGAACACTCGCTGGTTGAAGAAGAGTGGCAGGACGCCCACCAGCGCGCTCACGCGCAGGATATTAACCGGCGCTTCAGCGGTCAAAACGTCACCACCGGCCAGATCGTGATGTTTGGCCTGACCGGCGGGCTTATCCCCTGCCCGGCGTCCATCACCGTACTGCTGATCTGCCTGCAGCTGAAGCATTTCGCCCTCGGCGCGACGCTGGTGTTCAGCTTCAGCATTGGTCTGGCGTTAACGCTGGTCGCTTCCGGCGCGATTGCCGCCTTAAGCCTCAAGCACGCGACCAAACGCTGGCCCGGGTTTAGCGAATTCTCCCGTAAAGCGCCGTGGATCTCCGCTGCGCTGATTACCGTAGTAGGGATTTACATGAGCCTGCATGGCCTTAGCGGCATTCTGGCGTAAGACTGCGGCCACGCTCTGTGGCCGCATCTTCATGGTCAGCTAAGGGTTCTGCTGCCAGCTGAAGGTATAGCGAAGCTGGCGTGTCTGCAGGATGAACTCCGGAGAGACGCTGGGGCTCCAGGAGTCGTCGCCGCCCACGCCCATATGGAACGCATCGAGATTGAGCCAGCATCCCGGCTCTTCGCGCAGCAGATGATGATGGGTTGTCTCACGCAGCTGCTGCTGGCCGTAGCGGCTCACCGAGAAATGGAACCGGCCGTTCAGCTGATGCGTTCCCACCACAAGTTCCCGGGTCTCACAGCGCAAACCATTTTCCGTCGGGAAGATATACGGCGTGTGCATGGCCTCAAGAGGTAATGTCCAGCGCCCCTGCTGCGCCGCCAGCTTTCTGTCCGGGTAGTTTTCATGCGGCCCCAGACCCAGCCAGTGAACGTTTTCCGGCGTTTCGGCGAGATGAACGCTCAGGCCAACGCGCGCGGGTTCAGGGATATCAGACGCAACATCAATCTGAATATCGCCATGCAGAACGCCCCTATCGTCCACCCGCCAGACTTTACGGCTCATGAACAGGGCTTTGCCGCGATACTCAAGTACGTGCTGGGTTGTGACCACCACGTCGCCTGCGTGCTGCTGTGCCTCACAGTGCAGAACGCGCGAGGTGAGATCGTACATGCCCGACGCTTTCCAGCGCTCAACCCAGGCGTTCGGATCGATCTGCGTCGCCTCGCTCACGCCAATGTCGTTATCCAGCGGCGCGCGGCTGACGTTATCCGTCAGAGGTGAAAGGAGCGTTTCAACGCCGTTTCGCCACCATTGAGTCAGGTGTCCGGATGCGCGATCGAACTGCCAGCGCTGTTGACGATGGGCGATCTCCAGGATGCGATCGTTTTGCGTTAACACCGGCGGCTCGCCCGCCGGGACTGGCGGAGCAATAAAAAGGGGAGCCGGAAGCGGCCACTGCTCCCACGCGCAGCGGTGGTCAGCCGGAGACCACGGCGTTGCCCGCGGCTGGCGTACTTCAACGTTCAGCCAGATCTCTCCCGGCCCGGCTTTCAGCGCCGGCAGGTCAATCTCCAGACGCTGGGTGCCTTCAGGCGCCATCGAGAGCGTCACCTCACCCGCGGCCAGCACGTCCCCGTCCCGGGCAACCGTCCAGTTCAGCACTTCGTTATCGGTGTGGCGGAACAGATAGCCGCTTTGCACCTCAATCACCAGCGGAGAGGTGCTGACCCGCGTAAAGGTAAAGAACTGCTGGGCGCGCTGCGCCTCGTACAGCGCCGGGTGCGGCGTGCGATCGGGGAACACCAGCCCGTTAAGACAGAACTGCCGATCGTTCGGCTTATCGCCGAAGTCTCCGCCGTAGGCCCAGAACGCGTTGCCCTTTTCGTCCCGTTTCGTCAGGGCCTGATCGACCCAGTCCCAGACAAACCCACCCTGCAGGCGAGGATGGCTGCGAAACGCTTCCCAGTATTTCGCAAACCCGCCAAAGCTATTTCCCATCGCGTGGGCGTATTCACAGAGGATCAGCGGGCGCGTTTCGTCCGGCATGCCGATCCATTTCTTGATTGACCATTTAGGCACTGCCGGGAAGGGCTGATCCCGATCGACCC
The DNA here is from genome assembly GCF_019443845.1 of Enterobacter sp. DNB-S2. NCBI lineage: Bacteria > Pseudomonadati > Pseudomonadota > Gammaproteobacteria > Enterobacterales > Enterobacteriaceae > Enterobacter > Enterobacter sp. DNB-S2. The sequence continues at coordinate 1,739,306 of NZ_CP050520.1, read as the reverse complement.
GGGCGTACATCGGACAGACAATATCGGTCGCCGCCGTGTTCGCGCCGCCGCCTTCATACTGCACCGGACGCGTAGGATCGGTGGTTTTCAGCCAGCGGTACAGCGCATCGTGATTCGCGCCGTGGCCCGACTCATTGCCCAGAGACCAGATGATAACCGAGGGATGATTACGATCGCGCTGCACCATGCGGGTCACGCGCTCGCTCATGGCGGGCAGCCAGCGCGGATCGTCAGCAAGGCGGCTCATCGGCACCATGCCGTGCGTTTCGATATTGGCTTCGTCAACGACGTACAGCCCGTATCGGTCGCAAAGCCGGTACCACAGCGGATGGTTAGGGTAGTGCGAGCAGCGCACGGCGTTGAAGTTGTGCTGCTTCATGATTTCGATATCGCGGCGCATGGTCGCTTCGTCCATCACCTGACCGTTTTCCGGGTGATGCTCGTGTCGGTTAACCCCGCGGATCAGCAGCGGTTTACCGTTGAGCTTCAGCAGGCCGTTGCCGATGTCAACGCGGCGGAAGCCCACGTCGCACGCCTCAACCTCCAGCACCTCACCCTGCGGGTTAAGAAGCGCAATCGTCAGGCGATACAGTTCTGGCGTTTCAGCGCTCCAGAGCGCGGGCTGGTCAACAGGGATCGCCGCCGTTAAGCGCTCTGCCCAGCTGCCGCGCTCGTCGACGATGGCAGATCCTGGACGCCGGGAAACGCTGGCGCATTTTTCACCCGTGCGCCACAGGGTCATGACCACCTCGCAGTCTGCAAAGCCAGCGCCTGCCAGCGCGACATCCACCTTCAGCACCGCGCGGTCCAGCTCCGCATTCAGGTCCGTCACCACGTGATAATCGGCAATCTGCGTCTTGGGTTTATGCAGCAGCGTCACATCGCGGAAGATGCCGCTCATGCGCCACATGTCCTGATCTTCCAGATAGCTGCCGTCGCACCAGCGCAATACCATGACAGCCAGGCGGTTCTGCCCGGGGCACAAGGCCGCCGAGAGGTCAAATTCGGCGGGCAATCGGCTGTCCTGGGAATAGCCCATCCACTGTCCGTTGCACCAGAGATGGAACGCCGAGTTCACGCCGTCGAAGATGATGCGGGTCTGCCCGCTCCGGAGCCAGGCGTCATCCACCTCAAATGTGAGCGAGTAACAACCGGTCGGATTTTCCTGCGGCACGAAAGGCGGGTTAACGGGAATGGGATAGGTGACATTGGTATAGATGGGCGTGTCGAAACCCTGCATCTGCCAGTTAGACGGCACGGGCATCGCAACGGCATCGGCGCAATCTTCGGTTACCCATGCCTGAGGAACCTGCTCCGGCGCGGTAAAGTAGCTAAACCGCCATAGCCCGTTGAGAACGTGCCTGCTGGCGGATCCAGCATCATCTCTGGCAGAGGGTTCATTGCGCCAGCTGTGCAACGGCGCGTGTGCGGCCAGACGGTTCCACTGGGTGACGCCAGGATTTTCCCAGTCCCGACGGGCCAGAATGGCGCTGAGGGTCAGCGGTGAAGTGGTGGACATAGTAACCTCTTTGCGAAGCGCTCACAATTTTGGTTAACATGCCCTGGCACCCGGCAACGGTAAAGCGTCCAATCGCGGGGTAGCGAGTCCGATCACAAAGTTTTATTTGCGGGCAATCTGCTCGGCAAGGAGTGCCAGGCTTCTGAGCTGCTGCGCCAGATCCTCGCGTTCGGCCTGCTTAGGATTGCGGCGCGCGCTGGAATGACGGGTAACCAGCGTCACCGGCAGCTGAACCTGCCGGCACGCTTCGCCCCCGGAAGGTGCCAGCAGCCACTCCACGCTGCGTTCGCCCGCCTCGCGAAACGCCTGACGAATGGTTGTCAGCGGCGGGGAAAACCAGGCGCTGTCAGCGGTATCGTCAAACCCAACCACCGAAAGCTGGCCAGGTATCGCGATCCCTTTTTCCGCGCAGGCGCGCATCACCCCGAGCGCCATCTGATCGTTCGCCACCAGAATCGCGTCCGGTAATGCCGCACCCGACAGCAGCACGTGTCCCTTCTCATAACCGCTGGCCGCGCTCCAGTCACCGTAGGCCACAGCCGTCGCGTAAAGACCCGCCAGCGCCAGCGTCGCTTTCCAGCCCGCCAGGCGCGCCCGCGCAGAGACCGAGCTTTCCGGCCCGCTCAGCAGGGCAATGCGCTGATGCCCCAGAGAAAGCAGATGCTCAACGCCCAGACGCGCCCCCTGCTCCGCGTTAAACACGAGGCTGTTTACCCGCGCTGAGGGCGCCACATCGAGGAACAGCACCGGGACGGGCGACGCCAGCGCCCCGAGCTCTTCGGCGTGCGGATCGTCAAGCGGCACATTCACCAGCAGCGCGTCCACCCGCTGTGCCAGCAGCGCCTGAAGCGCGGCCTGACACTGCTGGGGTTGCTCCACCATGGAGATAAGGACGCTCGCCCCCTGTTCCGCCGCACGCGATTTGACCGCCGACACAATTTGCGAAGGCGCGTGCAGGGCCAGATCGGTGGTGATGAGGCCCAGCGTACGGGTGCGTTTCCCCGCCAGCTGCTGCGCCCGAAGGTTAGGAACGTAGTGCAGCTCCGCCATCGCCTGCTGCACCTTTTCTCGCGTGCGGGCAGACACATGTTCCGCGTCGTTAATGACGCGGGAAACGGTCTGATAAGAAACCCCCGCAAGGAGGGCGACATCATAGAGAGTGATTGCTTTCATGCTTTCTGGCATCGCGATTTTCGAAGCGTCTATTCTGGCACAGCGACGCCGTTAAAACATGTGAGCGCTTCGCAAAATTAAACAACCCGCTCCGGCTGGGGTATTTCCGCAATGCGTGGCTTCTGGCGGAACCAGGGCAGGCAGAGCTGGATAAGCGGGCCAATGGTCAGTGCATACAGTACGGTTCCCACCCCAAACGTGCCGCCAAGCACGCACCCAATCAGCAGAACGGATACCTCAATTGAGGTACGCACGCTGCGAATGGACCACCCCAGCCGGGCGTGAATGCCGGTCATCAGGCCGTCGCGCGGGCCTGGCCCGAAACCGGCCCCGATGTACATGCTGGTCGCAATCGCGTTCATCACGATGCCCGACACCAGGAAAGCAATTCGAACGGGTAACGAATCCAGCTCCGGGATAAGCGCCATGCTGGCGTCCGCCGCCAGGCCGATACAAATCACGTTGCTGATCGTGCCAAGGCCCGGCATCTGGCGCAGCGGGATCCACAGCAGCAGCACCGCCGCGCCGGTCACAATGATCACCGTCCCGATAGTCATCCCCAGCTGCATCCCCACCCCGAGGTGAAACACATCCCAGGGATCGACACCCAAATCGGAACGAATAAACATTGCGGTGGAAAGGCCATACAGTCCTAAACCGACATAGAGTTGTAGCAGACGACGTACCATTTTTATCTTCTCCAGTGAACCATGCTTTCATCCTGACCTAAAATGGCACTATGATTAATGTCCAGTTTTTAAATAGTGGACTGCATATGTCATCACGTCGCTTCGGAAGCCAGTCTCTGGTACGCCTTTTAGGCCACTGGCAGCAAGCCTCATCCCGCACCCCGCTCTGGCGACAGCTGGCCGACGCGCTGCGTTTGTTAATTCTTGATGGGCGTCTGGCACTGAATACGCGGCTGCCGGGCGAGCGTGAGCTGGCCACGGCGCTGGACGTGAGCCGAACCACCATCAGCAGCGCGCTCGCCCACCTGCGTGAAGAGGGGTACCTTGAAAGCCGCCACGGCAGCGGGTCACGGGTCATTCTCCCTGACACGCGCGCCGTTCCCACCCTTTCCGCGGCGAGCGCCGCACTGGATCTCTCCACTGCCGCCCTGAATGCCGGGCCGGAGATCCATCAGGCTTATGCCCATGCGCTCACGGCCATTACCCCGCATCTCTCGCTGACGGGCTACGATCAGCTGGGGCTACCGACGCTGCGGGAGGCCATCGCTGCGCGCTATACCGCGCGGGGCCTTCCCACCCGCGCAGACGAAGTGATGGTGGTTAATGGCGCCGTCAGCGGCTTTGCGCTGATACTGCGGATGATGACCGGGCCGGGGGACCGCGTCGTGGTCGATCATCCCACCTATCCGCTGGCGATTGCCGCCATTCAGGGGGCGCAGTGTCGGCCAGTCGGGGTGTCGCTGCCGGAAACCGGCTGGGATACGGATGGCTTTGCCGCAACGCTTGCCCAGACGGCGCCGCGCCTGGCCTACCTGATGCCAGATTTTCATAATCCGACCGGGCGCTGTATGGATATCGCCACCCGTCAGGCCATCACGGATATTGCAGCCCAAACCCGCACGGCGCTGGTGGTGGATGAAACGATGGTGGATCTCTGGTTTGATGCGCCTCCCCCGCCACCGCTGGCCGCCTTTAACCCGCAGGCCACCGTCATCACCTTAGGCTCTGCCGGAAAAAGCTTCTGGGGCGGGCTGCGTCTCGGCTGGATCCGTGCCTCATCGCGCATCATCGCCACCCTTGCCCAGACGCGGGATACGCTGGATTTAGGCTCGCCGCTGCTCGAACAGCTGGCAATGCAGTGGCTCATTAACAACAGCGAGACGTTTCTGCCCGCACGCCGGAAGATGCTGGCGGAACGGCGCGATCGATGTGGTGACCTGCTGCGCGAGCATTTCCCGGAGTGGAAATTCCACGAGGCGGAAGGCGGGCTCTCTTACTGGGTAGAGCTCCCGGGCATGCTGGCGACACAGCTTGCCGCACGGGCAGAAATAATCGGGATTAACCTGGGAACCGGGACGCGGTTTGGTTTATCGGGGGCGTTTGACCGCTATTTACGTATGCCCTTCTCGCTGGAATCGACAGAGCTTGAGCAGGCGTTGCTGAGGATCAAACCGTTATGGCTCGCCCTGAATAAAAACGTGCCATCGTTAAAACGCAGCGTGATCTGATATTTAAATATTTGAAGCAGATCATAAAATAAAAACTGCTGACTGTAATATATGCAGTCAGCAGTTTTCACTGGTCAGGGTTTAATGCTGAGGAGGAATAGGAAAGCCTTTTAGTGAAATAACGAAGTTATCACCGTCTTTCTTTATTTTTGCACCGGTATCACACCAGTCAGACGCAATACGAAAGAACTCATCGCTTCCAACATTCCAGCCAAGACGTACATGCTTCACGTAGCCTGAACGCAACAGATCGCAGGCCTCGTTGTAGTCACTGGCGGTTGACAGTTGTTGTTTCATTTTCTCTTCTTCAGAAGTTTACGTAGAGCCTTGATTTCTTTAGGAGTAAAAGGAGAAACACTCTCTTCTTCCGTATGCTGATTATCAATATCCTCTTCCGATACTCCCGCCTCTTCTACTGCTTCGAACGCCAGCAGCAGCAGTTTCTCTGTCGTCACGCTTAAATTCTCGTTATTGACTTCCGCATAGTGCCGAAGCCTTTCTTTTAGCGCGTCATCAATCTTAACGTTTAATACCGCTGTAGCCATGTTTGTCACTTCCCTTCGGAATAAGTACTTTATTTAATACACGAACTTAACAATGTTATCCAGATATATATTTTTTTGAGTTATGGAAGAAAATAACCGTCCGATTATAAAATGACAGTCTATTATTACAGGTTTATGACAATAATATTTCAGTGTAATGAAATATATATTACACGATACAGGCGTAGTTTTATTGTGGAGTAATGCTTTGAGGGAGAGGTGAAGCTGAAGAATCTTATGAGGCCACAAATGGGTGGGGGCCCTGCCAGCTACATCCCGGCACACACGTCGTCTGCCCTGGCTGCTTCCTTCCGGACCTGACCTGGTGAACAGAGTAGCGTTGCGGGAGAACCAACAGAGCCCCCATTGAGAGCGTTGATAACCAACGCGCTGGCGCATTATCCCTGTGCTAAAGCCCAATTGCAAGCGACCAGCAACCGGATGCTGGTTTCTTGCGCAAACAGGCGCAGCAATCATGAAGATCTTCGTTTACCATAGCTTTCCAGAAACTCCCCACAGGTAAAGGTATGGACGAACACGACTCCTTTCCACAGCGCGTATGGCAAATCGTGGCCTCAATCCCGGAAGGCTACGTCACCACCTATGGTGATGTCGCGCGTCTGGCCGGTTCCCCGCGCGCGGCGCGACAGGTTGGAGGCGTCCTGAAACGGCTGCCGGAAGGCAGTACGCTGCCCTGGCATCGGGTGGTGAACCGTCATGGCGCCATTTCACTCACCGGGCCGGATCTTCAGCGTCAGCGTCAGGCGTTACTTTCAGAGGGTGTGCAGGTGTCAGGGTCGGGTCAGATCGATTTGCAGAAGTTTCGCTGGGTATATTGACCCCTCTCCCGGAGGAGAGGGGAAATGCAGAAATTACATCTGAGTCGGTGGAGTTGGCAGAGACGGCTGATTGGTCTGCGGTGCGACCGGCACTTCGGTCTGCTGCACCGGCACCAGGTTCAGGTCGATTTTTGTCCCACCGTTGTTGATCGCTTCCTGGACCGTATCGGTGATAAAGACCAGCTTGCCGTTGATGGTTACCGCTGCGCTCAGCAGGATACGGGCGTTAGGCTGCACGTCCGACGGGTTATACGGCAACACGAAGCTAAACGGCGCCTGCTTACCTTCAGTACGAACGGCGCGCTGGGCCACGACTTTCGACGGTGCGTCGGCCAGAGAAGCATCAGACAGCGTTACGGTTAATACCGCATCCGGCGGCAACGCCACTTTCTGTTTAATCCAGATGGTACCGGAAACATTAGGCTGCTGAATGGATTGCTGCGAAAGGGTATTAATCCCGTTCGGGTCGGCTGCTGGTACTGGCACTTGGGCGCTTTTACCGGCACAGGCGGACAACGCCACCGCAATAGCTACACCACTTAGCATGGGCACGAGTTTCATTGAAGTCTCCTTATCAATGCACCAGCGGGATCGATCCCATCCGATGTCGTTTCAATCACATAACGTATTCAAGTGTGGCACAGATCACCGATTTATGCCTGAAAACGTGCCGATATTCAGATTATTCTACCCATCGGACCACTTTCATTTCTGCGTTATACTCTGCCTATCTTTCGCTACGGCGTTTATTGAGGACAACTATGAGTCAGGCACTGAACAATCTGCTGACATTACTGAATCTGGAAAAAATTGAGGAAGGACTCTTTCGCGGACAGAGCGAAGATCTCGGCTTACGCCAGGTCTTCGGGGGGCAAGTCGTTGGACAAGCTCTGTACGCAGCAAAGGAGACTGTCCCGGCAGACCGTCTGGTGCATTCGTTCCACAGCTACTTCTTACGCCCTGGCGATAGCGCAAAACCGATTGTGTATGATGTTGAAGTCCTGCGAGACGGCAACAGCTTCAGCGCACGCCGCGTAGCGGCCATTCAAAACGGCAAGCCGATCTTTTACATGACCGCCTCTTTCCAGGCGCCGGAACCCGGCTACGAACATCAAAAAGTGATGCCCCCGGCTCCGTCGCCCGACTCTTTAAAGTCAGAGACGGATATCGCTCGCGCGCTGGCGCATCTGCTTCCGCCGCAGGTCAAAGAGAAGTTTCTCTGCGATAAGCCGCTGGAGATCCGCCCGGTTGAGTTCCACAACCCGATGAAAGGCCATTCCGCCGAACCGAAGCGCCAGGTCTGGATCCGTGCCAACGGGACCGTGCCGGAAGATTTCCGCGTGCATCAGTATCTGCTCGGCTATGCGTCAGATTTCAACTTCCTGCCGGTGGCGCTGCAGCCGCACGGCGTTGGTTTCCTGGAAAAAGGGATGCAGGTCGCGACGATCGATCACTCCATGTGGTTCCACCGTCCGTTCAACATGAATGAGTGGCTGCTTTACAGCGTGGAGAGTACGTCAGCGTCGAGCGCGCGCGGGTTTGTGCGCGGGGAGTTTTATACTCAGGACGGCGTGCTGGTCGCGTCTACGGTGCAGGAAGGGGTGATGCGTAATCGCGGGTGATTGTGTGCGACCTGATGCCCTCACCCTGACCCTCTCCCACGGGGAGAGGGAATACACATTAAAAACGGCAACCGAAGTTGCCGTTTTGCTTTTGCCTTGTGCGGCCTGATGCCCTCACCCTGACCCTCTCCCACGGGGAGAGGGGATACACATTAAAAACGGCAACCAAAGGTTGCCGTTTTGCTGTTTATCAGGCGTTATACGCATTCTCGCCGTGGCTGTTGACGTCCAGACCTTCGCGCTCCTGCTCTTCCGGTACGCGCAGACCCACCGTCATATCCGCCAGCTTATAGCCAATGAAGGCCACAACGGCAGACCAGACAACGGTGATTGCAATACTTTCCAGCTGCACCAGCACCTGATGAACCATGGTCACGCCTTCTGCGTAGCCCACGCCACCGAGCGATTTGGCAGCAAAGATACCGGTCATGATACAGCCGACGATGCCGCACACGCCGTGCACGCCAAACACATCGCATGGGTCGTCAACGCGCAGCACACGTTTCAGTGCGGTCACGCCCCACAGACCCGCCAGACCGGACACCAGGCCGACCAGCAGCGCGCCACCCACGCCGACATAACCACACGCTGGCGTAATGCCAACCAGACCGGCAATGGCACCCGAGCAGGCACCCAGCAGAGAAGGTTTGCCGCGTACCGCCCACTCGCCAAACACCCAGGAGAGGATTGCACCCGCCGTGGCCACAACGGTGTTCACGAAGGCCAGCGCGGCGATTTCGTTTGCTGCACTTGCCGAGCCGGCGTTGAAGCCAAACCAGCCAAAGTAGAGGATAGCCGTACCGGTAAACACCATCGGCAGGTTGTGCGGTTTGAACGCTTCTTTACCGAAGCCCACGCGTTTGCCAATCAGGTAAGCACCCACCAGACCCGCTACCGCGGCGTTGATGTGTACAACGGTACCGCCCGCGAAGTCCAGTGCGCCGTGCGTTGCCAGCAGACCGCCACCCCAGACCATGTGCGCAATCGGCACATAGGAGAGCGTCATCCAGACCACCACGAAGATCAGCACGGCAGAGAAACGGATACGCTCGGCGAGCGCGCCCACAATCAGCCCGACGGTAATACAGGCGAAGGAGCCCTGGAACGCAACGTGGATGTACTGATAGAAACTGCCCATCAGCGCGGTCAGCTCAATATTTTTCAGCATCACCCAGTCGAAGTTACCAAAGAACGCGTTGCCCGTGCCGAACGCCAGCGAGTAACCGTAAACCACCCACAGCACGCAGACCAGTGCGAACGTCACGGCAACCTGCGTCAGCATGGAGAGAACGTTTTTGCCACGGATCAGGCCGCCGTAGAACAGCGCAATGCCCGGAATTGACATGAACAGCACCAGCGCGGTGCTGATCATCATAAAGGCGTTATCGGCTTTGTCGACCACCGCAGGGGTAGCAGCCAGCGCCAGGCCCGGCAGCAGAGCCAGCGAACCCAGACCCGTTTTAAGTGTTGCTATCTTCATTTTCTCGATCCCTATCACTGTGTGCCAGGCGTTATTTACAATGCCGCTTCGTCAGATTCGCCGGTACGGATGCGAATGACGCGCTGCAGTTCGGCAACGAAAATTTTGCCGTCGCCAATTTTGCCGGTATAGGCCGCTTTGCTAATGACATCAATGACTTCATCAAGCTGATCGTCAGCAATCGCGACATCAATTTTTACTTTTGGCAGAAAGTTAACGCTGTATTCCGCCCCGCGATAAAGCTCGGCATGACCCTTCTGACGACCAAAGCCTTTCACTTCGGTGACAGTCAGTCCCTGAATACCCATTGAAGACAACGCTTCACGCACGTCTTCGAGTTTGAATGGTTTGATTACAACCGTAACCAGCTTCATAGATCCCCTCCAGTCAGAATTCGGTAATGGCCGCAGCTTACGCAGAAGGTATTGCAAGGGGTGTGCCAGAAATGAAAACGAGGGGGAACGGCGGCGCACAGAGCATTACGCGGCCGTAATAAACAAACAGGTGAAAAAAAACGCACCATGCCGGTGCAGGGTGCGTTTCAGTTTTGCACCAACAGGAATGACTGTTAGCGCGTCGCCTCATTTTGGTGCATCAGGCGCTAAGCGACTCTTCATCACGCACGCTGGCCGCCAGCTCTTCGCCCGCCAGCTGCAGCTGGTACATCTGCCAGTAGCGCCCTTTGGCTTCCAGCAGTTCACGGTGCGTACCGCGTTCAACGGCCTGTCCGCGATGTAACACCAGAATGGTATCGGCATCGACGATGGTGGAAAGACGGTGGGCAATCACCACCAGCGTCGTATGGTCGCGTACGGCGGCCAGCGCCTGCTGAATGGCCTGTTCGGTGCCGGAGTCAATACTGGCCGTGGCTTCATCCAGAATCAGTATCTGCGGCGTTTCAATCAGCACCCGCGCCAGCGCCAGGAGCTGCTTTTGCCCGACGGAGAGATTGTTCCCCTGCTCGCCCAGTTTGGTATTGATCCCATCGCTAAACCCGCGCGCCAGCTCTGCCAGCTGCACTTTTTCCAGCACGTCCCAGACCTGCTCCTGGGAGTAGTCTCGCCCCAGGGTCACGTTGGCGTAGAAGGTATCGGCCAGCACGACCGGATCCTGCTGCACCATCGCGACGCCTTTACGCAACACGGTGTGGCTGAGAGACGCGAGCGGGCGCCCATCGAGGCGGATTTCGCCGTGCGTGACCGGGTAATAGCCCATCAACAGGCTGGCAAGCGTGCTCTTACCGCTGCCGGTATGCCCTACCAGCGCCACGAAACCGCGCGACGGAACGTCAAGCGTGATGTCCTGCAGCACCAGCCGGTCTTCGCGATAGGCAAACGAGACGTTATCAAAGGCGATAGTCCCGCTTTGCAGAGGACGCTCGTCATTGCCGTAGGCCTGGCGCGGCCTGTCCATCAGCTCAAACACGCGCTCACCGGCAACTACCGCCTGTTGCAGCATCGATTGCTGGGTGGTGAGCTCGATCAACGGCTCGTTAAGACGCCCGAGATAGCTGATAAAGGCGTACAGCACGCCCACTTCAATCGTACCGTTTGAGCTCAGCCCGAAGAGCATCAGCAGCCCGCAAAGCACCAGCGCCGAGAAAAGGCTCAGCAGCGGACGCAGCAGGAAACCATCAAGCCGCAGCGTCTGCATACGCGCCATGTAGTGCGAACGGCTGGCTTCCCCCATGCGTTCGCCAAAGCGCGCCTGCTGGCGGAACTGCTGGATGACGCTCATGCCGTTGATCACTTCGTTGAAGCCATCGTTAATGTCGGCCAGATACGCGCGCACCCGACGCACAATCGGCGTGCTGTAGCGCTGGTAAATGACCATGACAATCAGCACCGCCGGGAAGATAGTGATCGCCACCAGCGCCATGCGCCAGTCGAGGCTGAACATCGCCACCAGCATCGCGCCAATCAGCGCCGCGCTGCGTAACACCGTCGCGACCACGGTAACGTACAGATCGCGGATTACCTCGGTATCGTTGGTCACGCGCGAAATCACCTGCCCGACCGGCTGGATATCAAACTCGCTGAGCGGCTGGCGAAGCGCCGCGTCCATCACATCCGTACGCAGCTGCTGAACAACGCCCACGGCAGCACGGTTAAACAGCAGCGACTGCGCATAGTGCAGCCCTGCCGCCGCCAGCTGCAGGCCAACGTAGGCCACGCCTAAGCCCGCCACCAGCCCCAGCGGAAGGTAGCTTTTGGCAACCATGTTGTCGATAAAATAGCTGATGAGCAGCGGACCGCTCACTTCAGCAATCGCCGCAATCCAGAGTAGAAGCACGGCCACGGAGAGCGGTTTACGCCACGGCGAGCCGTAGGCCAGCAGACGTTTGAGCGTCGGCCACATCGTTCCGATCTTACGCATTGGCGGCCTCCTCATCCTGCTCCGGCGCATCGTCCAGCGCCGCCTCAAGCTGTTGATAGCGGTACATATCGCGATACCAGCCCGGCTGCTCGGCAAGCGTTTCATGCTGCCCGCGCTGGGCAATGTGCCCGTGCTGTAAGACCACAATTTCGCTGGCTTCGGTGAGCGCCGACAAACGATGGGCGCTGATTATCACCGTGCGCCCGTCGCCCCACTGGCGCAGGTTATGCAGAATTTGATGCTCGGTACGGCCGTCCACGGCGGAAAGCGCATCATCCAGGATCAGAATTTCAGCATTCAGCAGCAGCGCGCGGGCAATCGATATACGCTGCTTTTGCCCGCCGGACAGCATGACGCCGCGTTCCCCGACTTCCGTTTCGTACCCCTGCGGCAGACGCAAAATATCATCATGAACGCTGGCCAGACGCGCCACATGTTCAATCTCTTCCTGCGTCGCCCCGGGGCGTCCCAGGGCAATGTTGTTTGCCACGGTGTCCGAAAATAAAAACGGCGTCTGGCTGACGACCGCCAGTCGACCGCGCCACTCGTCCAGCAGCAGTCTGGTCAGGGGGATATCGTGAAAGCGGATATCGCCCTCGGTGACGTCAAAGTGGCGCTGAAGCAGAGAGAGCACGGTACTTTTGCCGGATCCCGTCGGGCCGCAGATGCCCAGCATTTGCCCTGGCTGCAGGGTAAAGCTGACGTTCTCCAGCACCGGATGCTCCGTATGCGGATAGACAAACTTGCGGACGTCGACGGTCATGACGCCGCGCCCTTCCGGTAGGGCTTCGCTACCGTCGATGACCACCGGCGCTTCGGCCAGCATGGCGCGAATGCGGCTGTAGGCGGCGCTGCCGCGCTCCACGATGTTAAACATCCAGGCCAGCGCCAGCATCGGCCAGATCATGAGACCCAGATACATCGCAAAGCTGGTCAATTGCCCCAGGGTAAGCGTGCCCTGCACCACCATCCAGCTTCCGCCGCCAATCGCCAGCATATTTGCCATGCCGATTGCGATATAAATCGTCGGGTCAAAACGGGCGTCGATACGCGCGACGCGCATGTTTTTCGCCCCCGTGTCTGCCGCATCGGCGGCAAACAGCGCAGACTGACGGTCTTCCAGGCCAAACGCTTTGATCATGCGGATGCTGGTCATGCTCTCCTGGGTGCGATCGTTCAGCGACGAAAACGCCGCCTGCGCCAGCTTGAAGCGCTCGTGCAGCTGTTCGCCATAGCGATTGATCGCCAGCGCCATGATCGGCATCGGCAGCAGGGCGAGCAGGGTCAGCTGCCAGCTGATCTGCGTGGACATCACGATCAGCACCGCACAGCCCATCACCAGCGAGTCCACCAGCGTCAGCACTCCTTCCCCGGCGGCAAAGACCACGCGATCGACGTCGTTCGTCGCGCGGGCGATGAGATCCCCGGTGCGATGACGAAGATAAAATTCGGGATGCTGTCGGCTCAGCTGGCGGTAAAAATCTTCACGTAGCTCAACGGCCAGCTGATAGGACGCACCAAACAGCAGCACGCGCCAGACGTAGCGCAGCAGATAAACAATGACCGCCGTCAGCACCAGCGTGCCGACCCACATCAACACCCGTGCGGTGGTGTAATGCTGCTCGGTGACGCCATCCACGACGTACCCCACCACTTTCGGCGGGATCAGCTGCAGGATGGCAATAATAATAAGCAGGGCGACTGCACCGAGGTAGCGTTGCCACTCCCGACGAAAGTACCAGCTTAGTTGGGCAAATAATCGCACGCGGTTTGTTCCTGAAGGTATTTTACGAAGTTATTCAATGGGTAATGCTGTGGTGTATTTAATCTGTTCCATGGCAAAGCTTGAGGTGACGTCCGACAAACCCGGAACGCTGTTCACCAGCCGCTTGTAGAAATCATCATAGCGCTTCATGTCGGCCACCTGGACGCGCATCAGGTAATCATACTCTCCGGCCATACGCCAGAAACCGAGCACCTCGGGCATCTCAGACACCTGAGTGACGAAGCGGCAATACCACTCGCTGCTGTGATGCTGGGTTTTTATCAGCACAAATGCCGTCAGCCCAAGCCCCAGTTTTTCGGGATCTAACAACGCGACGCGCCCCAGAAGAATGCCGTCATCTTCCAGCTTCTTAAGCCGCTTCCAGCACGGGGTGGTGGTCAGATTAACGGCATCTGCCAGCGCCTGCAAAGAGAGGGTACAGTCATTTTGCAGCAATGAAAGGAGCTTGCGGTCAATTTTATCTAGCATACCCACCTCACAGAGAAAATTTTTCTCTCTTCATTCTATTTTAAAGGCCAGATAGCAACAATTTTTTCTGTGCTTTTCGCTATCCTAGGCACAAAATGACAAACGGATAACGATGATGAATAGCACCTGGGTTAAACATGCGATCAGCGAAATCAATGCCGACTATCAGCGCTCGGCGGATACGCACCTGATTCGCCTTTCCCTGCCGGGATTTGACGGCATTCAGCTCTATCTGAAAGATGAAAGCACCCATCCCACCGGTAGCCTGAAGCATCGCCTGGCGCGCTCTCTGTTTTTATACGGTTTATGTAACGGCTGGATTAAAGAAGGCACCACTATTATTGAATCTTCGTCCGGTTCAACGGCGGTGTCCGAAGCCTATTTCGCCCGCCTGCTGGGCCTGCCGTTTATCGCGGTGATGCCGTCCTGCACCGCAAAACGTAAAATCGAGCAGATCGAATTTTACGGCGGACGCTGCCACTTTGTGGAAAGCGCCTGCGAAATCTACGCCGCCTCCGAAATGCTGGCCCGTGAGCTCAACGGTCACTATATGGACCAGTTCACCTTCGCCGAGCGCGCGACCGACTGGCGCGGCAATAACAACATTGCCGACAGTATTTTCCGCCAGATGACCCACGAACCGCATCCGGTTCCGTCCTGTATCGTCATGAGCGCCGGTACCGGCGGCACGTCAGCCACGATTGGACGCTATATCCGCTGTCAGGGATACGATACCCAACTGATGGTGGTTGACCCGCAGAACTCCGTGTTCCTCGACTACTGGCAAAACCGCAATGCGGAGCTGCGCAGCCCGATGGGCAGTAAAATTGAAGGGATTGGCCGCCCGCGCGTGGAGCCCTCTTTCATCCCCGACGTCGTGGATGAGATGATGCGCGTGCCGGATGCCGCAAGCGTGGCAACGGCGCACTGGCTGGAAACGCAGCTGGGCCGCAAAGTAGGCGCATCGACGGGCACAAATATGTGGGGCGCACTGCAGCTTGCCGCCCGTATGCGCGAAGAGGGCCGTACCGGTTCCATCGTCACGCTGCTGTGCGACAGCGGCGAACGCTACCTTGAAACTTACTACAACGCGGAGTGGGTGCAGGCCAACATCGGCGATATCGCCCCGTGGAAAGCGCAGATTGCAGACCTGGTGAAATAAAAAAAGCCAGACCGAAGTCTGGCTTGCTGGAAGGGTCTCACTATTCGGGGGAATACGGGAGATTGTTGTTGTCCAGCCAATGCGTCAAAAAATGGGACACTGCTTCATTGCGGCAGTGGCCAATAACCGGCAGATGGGGAAGTTCTGCTTTCAGCTGCGCCATCGCATTCCCCATGATCAGACCGCGACCTACGCTACCCAGCATTTCGCGGTCGTTCATGGCGTCACCAAACGCCATACACTCCTTCAGCGTTAAGCCCAGGTGGTCGCTGAGTACCGCCAGAGCGGAGCCTTTGTTACAGCCCACCGGCAGCACTTCCAGACAATCCACCGCCGAGAAAGTAAGGTGCGCCCGGTCGCCCAGCGCCTCATTCAACTGAATCCTTAAGCGGCACAGATCGTCATGATCGCCGCAGAAGCAGATCTTGGTTACCGCATGAGCGGGGATCCGACGCAGATCGATAAGCTGATATTTGAAACCGCTGTATACATGCGCGTGCAGCAGTTCAGGAATTTCACGTCCGGTAAACCAGCCCCGATCGTTAAAGACGTGGATACTGGCCTGCGTGTCCCAGGTGCTGTGCAGCACGATGTCCGCCACTTCCGGGTTGAGATCCTGCCGGTGCAGCACATCGCCTTCTACGGTGTGAATTCGCGTCCCGTTGCCGGTAATTAGAAAGGCGTCGAGGGAAAACGCGCCCAGCAAATGGCGCATCTCCAGCACATGGCGGCCAGTGGCAAACGTCAGGGTGACATCACGCTCGCGCAGGCGCTTCAGCGTGTTCAGGGTTTTTTCCCCTAAACGGTGATCCGGCATTAACAGCGTACCGTCCATATCAAATGCAGCGAGCCGAGCCATGATTACTCCCGAAATGTGATGCGGTTAACTTGTGCAACAGTATCGTGTGAGATATACGGAAGTAATAGTGAATAGATGAAAATTATTGTTCCGGGTTTCTTATGCGCCAGCTCAATCGACTCAACCAGTATCACCGCCTCTGGCAGCCTTCGCAGGGTGCAACGCAACAGGTCACCATCAGCGAGCTGGCCGCCCGCTGTTTTTGTAGCGAGCGGCATGTCCGAACCCTGCTGCGCCAGGCCCAGGAGGCGGGCTGGCTCAGCTGGCGAGCGCAGTCTGGCCGCGGTAAGCGCGGTGAGCTCACGTTCCATGTCGCCCCGGAGTCACTGCGCAATGCGATGATGGAAGAAGCGCTGAAAAGCGGGCAGCAGCATAACGCGCTGGAACTGGCCCAGCTTGCCCCTGAAGCGCTGCGGTCATTACTGCATCCTTTTTTGGGCGGGCAGTGGCAAAACGACACGCCGACGCTGCGCATCCCCTACTATCGCTCGCTGGAACCGCTTCAGCCGGGTTTTTTACCGGGCCGGGCGGAGCAGCATCTGGCGGGAGAGGTGTTCTCAGGCCTGACGCGTTTTAACGGTAACAGCAGTGAACCTACGGGCGATCTGGCGCATCACTGGGATGTCTCTGCTGACGGCCTGCGCTGGCATTTCTACATTCGCTCCACCCTGCACTGGCATAACGGCGATAAAATAGAAACGGCGCAACTCCAGCGAAGTCTGACAGCGCTGTTGACGCTTCCCGCCCTGCGCACTCTGTTTCAGAGCGTCTTATGTATTGAAACAACGCATCCACAGTGTCTGACGTTTACGCTGCATCAACCGGACTACTGGCTGCCGCACAGGCTGGCAACCTACTGCAGCCGTCTGGCGCATCCCGACCATCCTGCGGTTGGCAGTGGCCCATTTCGGCTGGCCGCTTTTGAGCCCGACCTGGTTCGTCTGGAAAGCCATGAGCAGTATCACCTGAGCCATCCGCTGCTCAAAGCCATCGAATACTGGATCACTCCCCAGCTTTTTGATTACAGCCTGGGCACCAGCTGTCGTCACCCGGTGCAAATCGCGATTGGCGAGGCCGACGAGCTGGAAAGTCTGCGGCTGGTAAGCAGCAGCACCAGCCTGGGGTTCTGTTACCTCACGCTAAAACAGAGCGCGCGCCTGAGTGAGATTCAGGCAAAGCGGCTTATCAATATCATTCATCTCTCCGGGCTTCTTCACACACTCCCGCTAAACGAAGGGCTCATCACGCCCACCCAGGAACTGCTTCCCGGCTGGACCATCCCCGAATGGCCTGATTTATCGGACGTCATCCCCCCTGAAGCGTTGACGCTGGTTTACCATCTCCCTGTTGAGCTTCACACCATGGCCAGCCAGTTGAAGGCATACCTGGCGCTACAGGGGTGTGAACTGACCGTCATCTTTCACGACGCCAAGACGTGGGACGGATGCCTGGAGCTTGCCGATGCAGACATCATGATGGGGGACAGGCTGATTGGCGAAGCGCCGGAATATACGCTTGAACAGTGGCTGCGCTGCGATGCCCTCTGGCCGCACGTTCTTAGCGCACCGGCTTACGCCCATCTGCAAGCCACGCTGGATGCGGTACAGACTCAGGCCGAGGCTCGGGATAGACACGCGGGACTGCAAGCCATCTTTAACCGGTTAATGGAGAGTGCGGTGCTGACGCCACTCTTTAATTATCAATACCAAATCAGTGCTCCGCCAGGCGTGAATGGTATACGCCTCAACACCCGCGGCTGGTTTGACTTTACCGAAGCCTGGCTGCCCGCGCCCAAATCGTGAAGAAGCTGGTCGCCGTCGTGGTCAGACGGTAACATAACGTTTTTACCGTAACAGTCGAGATGATTTATGAAACGTGCCGTCGTCGTGTTCAGCGGAGGACAAGACTCAACTACCTGCCTGGTCCAGGCCCTTCATCAGTACGATGAAGTTCACTGTGTCACTTTCGATTATGGTCAGCGTCATCGCGCTGAAATCGACGTTGCTCGTGAACTAGCCCTGAAACTGGGCGCACGCGCGCACAAAGTGCTGGACGTTACGCTGTTAAATGAACTGGCCGTGAGCAGCCTCACCCGCGACAGTATTCCTGTGCCAGACTATGAACCCGATGCCAGCGGCATTCCAAATACCTTCGTGCCGGGCCGTAATATCCTGTTCCTGACTCTGACGGCGATCTACGCCTACCAGGTAAAAGCCGAAGCGGTGATCACGGGCGTGTGCGAGACCGACTTCTCCGGCTACCCGGACTGTCGTGATGAGTTCGTAAAAGCGTTAAACCACGCCGTCAATCTGGGGATGGCGAAAGAGACGCGCTTTGAAACTCCGCTCATGTGGCTGGATAAAGCCGAAACCTGGGCGCTGGCGGACTACTGGGGCAAGCTGGACCTTGTTCGCAGCGAAACGCTTACCTGCTATAACGGTATCAAAGGCGACGGTTGCGGCCAGTGCGCGGCCTGTAATCTGCGCGCTAACGGGCTAAACCACTATCTTGCCGATAAATCCGGCGTGATGGCCGCGATGCAGAAAAAGACCGGTCTTAAATAGGGCTACTTGACCGTGCTGTCGCACAATTTCACACCGGCAGCACGGGTGACTTTCATCAGCGTAGTCAGCGTTGGGTTGCCGTTGTCTGATAAGGTTCGGTATAGCTGCTGACGGGACAGACCTGCTTTGGCAGAAATTTCTCCAATACCGCCTCGCGCTTCAATGACCTGACGGAGTGCAATGAGATAGGCAGGGATTCCCTGATCTTCATAGATCTCTTCCAGGGCTGTTTGCAGATAACGCTGAGCGTAGGAAGGATTCTCTCGCAGCATTTTCACAACAGCATCATGGTGGCTAACGGAGCTCGAATATTTTCGTTCAGTGGCGCTCATAGGAATGTCCTTTTGTTTGATGATCTTTCCAGTAATCTAATGCCAGTTTGATATCCGCTTTTTGGCTCTTTTTGTCACCACCGATCGGTAACAATAAAACCTGCCGATTCTCTACTGAAAAATAGATTCTGTAGCCGGGGCCACTGTCGACTCGCATCTCCCAAACACCTTCCCTGAGATACCTGTAATCGCCAAAATTACGTTTTATCGCGCGGTTAATCCGCATAAGGATCCGGAAAACCATATCCGGATCCCTTCGATTCATTCTGACTACCCACTCCTCAAACGGTACTTTCCCGTCACGGGTCCGGTAGCGTTCAACGACATAGTCCCTGTCCATTATTCTATCCCTGAAAAATCCTTTTGTCTTTTATAAAAGACAACCTTTCTAAGCGATCATCAACTCCAGCTTCTCCCGCAACTCCCCTTCCAGCGGCAGCGCTTTCTGCGTTTTCAGATCGATACAGACAAACGTGATCAACGCATCTGCGACCACCTGCCCTTCTGGATCGAGCGTCACCACCTGGCTTAATACGCCACTTTTGCCATTGATCTGTTGCACCTGGCTGGTTACCGTGAGCACGTCACCCAGCACGGCCGGACGGCGGTAGTTGATGTTGATATTGACAACCACAAACGCGATGTTGTGCGCGGTCAGCCACTGAAAGCTTTCGCTGTTTTCCAGCCCGTCCCAGCGCGCTTCTTCAAGAAACTCAAGATAGCGAGCATTGTTCACATGCTGATAAACGTCGAGATGAAAACCGCGTACTTTGATTTTTGTCTGCATAGCGCAATAGCCTTTACTGTTATTGTAGGAAGAGAGGTCATAACTGGTATGACCTCTTTATCCTGGCAAAATTTTGCCGCAGTGCAAGAAATTGCGTAATTACAGCGTCAGGTGTGAGAGGTTGCGCTCAACCAGCGCGCTGCCCATGCCCGGCACCTGCTTGAGATCGTCGACCGTTTTGAAAGGACCATACTCTTCGCGGTAGCTGACGATGGCCTGCGCTTTTTTCAGGCCCACGCCATTCATCGCGCGGGCGAGATCTTGCGCTGAGGCCGAATTGATACTGACCCGCGTACCGTCATCATCCGCATTTTTACCAGCGTCTGTCGCTTTGGTTTGCCCTTGCACCGGCGCTGCCGCATCGGACTTGCTCTGCGTAGCCTGTGCTTTGGCAGCAGGCGTCGCCGCCAGCGCGCCCGCGCTCATCCCGGTGGTGGCAATAGCCAGCGTAATTAACAGTGCTTTGATTCCACATTTCATGCTGTTATCTCCTTGTTTGTTGACAGCCACGTCACGATAGCCGCCAGTTAAAACCGGCACAAACAGCAGATTGCAGAAATGGAAAAGGCCGCGAAAGCGGCCTTTAGTTTTTGCAGAGCGTTACGAAAATCTGCGAGCAGACACGTAATTACTGCTGCTGAGTCATTACATCACCCAGCTTGATTTTGGCTTCTTTACGCAGGTTGCTCATCATGGCTTCGAAGGCAATCTGAGCATTGTTCTGGGTAATCCCCTGAACCATCGCTTTCTTCTGCGCTTCTGGCAGGGTACCGGCTTTCACTTCATCCAGCGCCAGCAGAACGACGTTACCCTGCGTATCGGTGGTGGTACCAAAGCTTGGCTTGTCCTTCGCAGGCAGAGTCAGACCAAACGCGGCCTGGCTGATTGGGTCCTGGCCGGTACGGCTCAGCGTTTTCGCTTCACCGAAGCTCAGGCCAGCTGCTTTCAGCGCGTCTTCTTTACCCGCTTTCAGATCGGACAGAATCTTCTCAGCATCCAGTTTCGCCTGCTGTTCCGCTTTGTTGTGCTTAACCTGAGCGACGACCTGATCCTTCACTTCCGCCAGCGGTTTGACCGCTTCTGGCTTGTGCTCGCTGACGCGCAACACAAACGCACGATCGCCGTCGACGGTAATGATGTCAGAGTTACTGCCCGGCGTGCCGTTTTCGCCCACCAGACCACCGTTGAAGATGGCATCGGAAACCGGTTTGAAGTTCAGCTCTTCCGGAAGGTTGTCACGACCAAACCAGCCCGTCTCAACCGCCTTCACGCCCGCCGCCTGCTCTGCACCTGCCAGAGATTCGTTGTCGTTGCTGGCAGCATCGCTTACCTTCTGCTGCAGCGCGTAGTAGGCATCCAGCGCTTTTTCCTGTTTCACTTTCGCCGCGATATCATCACGAACGTCAGCCAGCGGCTTAGTTTTCGCCGCGGTGATGTCGTCCAGACGCACGACCAGGAAACCAACGGAAGACTTAATGACGGCAGAAAGCTGGCCTTTCTCTTTCAGACCGGCATTTTTCAGCTCGTCAGGCGTGGTCGCATCTTCCAGCCAGCCCATATCACCGCCGTTTTTCGCAGAGATAATGTCGGTGGATTTCGCTTTCGCAACGGTCGCGAAATCAGCGCCTTTGTTCAGCTCATCCAGCGCCGCTTTAGCATCAGCCTCGGTTTTCGTCTGAATTACGCTGTAGCGGTTACGCTGCGGCTGAGTGAACTGATCCTGATGCTGATCGTAGTAAGACTGGATTTCAGCATCAGACGCGGTTTCCTGCAGCGCGGCCGCATCCAGCTTGATGTAGCTCACGCGGAACTGCTCTGGAGAAACAAAGGAATTCTTGTTCTGCTCGTAGTAAGCGTTAACGTCAGCGTCGCTCACCTGCTGTTTCGCCGCCAGGGCGTTCACATCAATGGTCGCTTCGCGTACAACACGCTGCTGCGCCACCAGCGCGGCCAGTTCATCCGTTTCACCTTTGAGCATGAAATCGGTGCCCACGACGGCATTGATGAGCTGCTGGGTGGTCAGCTGGTTACGCAGCGCCTGAGCGTACTGGTCGGCCGTCATCCCCATTTGATTGACGATGCTGTTGTAACGCGCGTTGTCGAATTTACCGTTAGACTGGAAGGCTTGCGTGGAGAAGATGGCTTTTTTCACCTGCTCATCGCTGATGCCAAGGCCCAGGTTTTTGGCATACTGATCAAGCAGCGCTTCGTCGATAAGACGGTTCAGTGTCTGTTGGCGCAGGGTCTTCATGTACCCTTCGTTCGCCGCCAGTTCAGAGAATTGGTCGCCCAGCTGTTGCTGCATACGGTTACGTTCACCGGCAAAAGCATTCTCGAACTGACCACGGCTGATTTCCTGGCCATTCACTTTTGCGGCATAGTTTGCGCCACCGCCAATAAGGTAACTGCTCACGCCGGTCAATATGAACGACACGATAATGATACCGAAAATAATCTTGAGCACGAGACTGTTAGCAGCCGTGCGTAAGCTGTCCATCATGGTGTAACAACACTCCGCTGTAGGTGACTGGTTACCTGACGCTGACGGAAAATCCTGCCCGTCGCGCGTGAAGGCGTATTGTGACAAGAAAACGGGGCGATTGTCAGCCCACAACTCGCATAAACTCGCACAAATCAGGTCTGGACAAACAAAAAAGGCACATCAAATGATGCGCCCTTGTACTTTCCGGCTTCCCTGAAACGGGAAAGCAATCAGTTTACTGCGTCTTTCAGCGCTTTACCTGCACGGAAACCCGGCACTTTAGCAGCAGCAATGGTGATCTCTTTACCGGTCTGAGGGTTGCGGCCAGTACGGGCAGCACGCTCTTTAACAGCAAAAGTACCGAAACCTACCAGTGCAACGTCGTCCCCAGCCTGCAGAGATTCAGTAACAGAAGCAATTAAGGCATCTAACGCACGTCCAGCTGCAGCTTTAGAAATATCAGCACCCGCAGCAATTTTGTCAATCAGTTGAGATTTATTCACTGTTCTCTTCCTCTCTTTATAATTTATATCGCGCCTGAATCCTTCACAACGCGACCGCGCAGCAGTTATATCAGGCCTGCCATGACCTTACAACACCCGTTGTTGATGACGGACCTAATCAGCAATCTAAATTAGCTATACAAAAAAAGGCTGGCAAGTGCGAAATGACTTACCAGCCTTGTTTTTATTGACGCTCTTTGCGCGAGGTCACTATTTTGCTGTTACAACCTGCATTCCGGAGGGTTCATTCTGCAGTGCGAGACTGAGAACTTCCTCAATTCGCTTCACAGGATGGATCTGCAGGTCGGCAATCACATTGTCCGGAATCTCTTCCAGATCGCGTTTGTTTTCGTAAGGGATCAATACGGTTTTGATCCCACCGCGGTGTGCCGCCAGCAGTTTTTCTTTTAAACCACCAATCGGCAGAACCTGACCACGCAGCGTAATTTCACCGGTCATTGCCACATCGGCACGCACCGGGTTACCTGTCAGGCAGGAAACCAGAGCGGTACACATCGCAATACCCGCGCTTGGGCCATCTTTCGGCGTCGCCCCTTCCGGAACGTGCACGTGGATGTCGCGTTTTTCGTAGAAATCAGGGTTGATACCCAGTTTCTCCGCGCGCGCGCGCACCACGGTCAGCGCTGCCTGGATGGATTCCTGCATCACTTCACCCAGAGAGCCGGTGTAGGTCAGCTTGCCTTTACCCGGGACACAGGCGGTTTCGATGGTCAGCAGATCGCCGCCCACTTCCGTCCATGCCAGGCCGGTCACCTGGCCAACGCGGTTTTCGTTGTCCGCTCGACCGTAGTCGAAGCGCTGAACGCCGAGATAGGCATGCAGATTGTCGCCGTTAATCACAATGTGCTTAAGGCTCTTATCCAGCAGCAGCTGTTTCACCGCTTTACGACACAGTTTCGAAATTTCACGCTCAAGGCTACGCACGCCCGCTTCACGGGTGTAGTAGCGAATGATGCCGACAATCGCGCTGTCCTCGACGGTCAGCTCGTTGGCTTTCAGCGCGTTACGCTCAATCTGTTTCGGCAGCAGGTGCTGCTTAGCGATGTTCAGCTTCTCATCTTCGGTATAACCGGAGAGACGGATCACTTCCATACGGTCCAGCAGCGGGGCCGGAATGTTCATGGAGTTGGAGGTCGCCACGAACATCACATCGCTCAGGTCGTAGTCCACTTCCAGGTAGTGATCGCTGAACGCTACGTTCTGTTCTGGATCAAGCACTTCCAGCAGTGCAGACGCAGGGTCGCCACGCATGTCCGACGACATCTTGTCGATCTCATCGAGCAGGAACAGCGGGTTTTTAACCCCCACTTTCGCCATCTTCTGGATCAGTTTACCCGGCATAGAACCGATGTAGGTACGGCGGTGGCCGCGGATTTCCGCTTCATCGCGTACGCCACCCAGCGCCATACGGATATACTTACGTCCGGTCGCTTTGGCGATGGACTGACCCAGAGAGGTTTTACCCACCCCCGGCGGTCCAACCAGGCACAGAATTGGGCCTTTAATTTTGTTTACACGGCTTTGTACCGCGAGGTACTCAAGAATGCGGTCTTTCACGCGTTCCAGACCGTAGTGGTCGGTATCCAGAATTTCCTGCGCCTGACGCAGGTCTTTTTTGACCTTGCTGCGGGCGTTCCACGGAACCTGCACCATCCACTCAATGTAGCCGCGTACAACGGTCGCTTCAGCCGACATTGGAGACATCATTTTCAGCTTCTGCAGTTCTGCTTCAGCCTTCTCTTTCGCCTCTTTCGGCATCTTCGCCGCGTCGATCTTACGCTTCAGCGCTTCGTTTTCGTCCGGCGCGTCGTCCATCTCGCCCAGTTCTTTCTGAATGGCCTTCATTTGCTCGTTCAGATAGTACTCACGCTGAGATTTCTCCATCTGCTTTTTCACGCGGTTGCGAATGCGCTTCTCAACCTGCAGCAGATCGATTTCAGACTCCATCATCGCCATCAGGTATTCCAGACGTTCGTTGACGTCGGACATTTCCAGCACGGACTGTTTGTCAGCCAGCTTCAGCGGCATATGTGCAGCGATGGTGTCCGCCAGACGCGCAGGATCGTCGATGCTGTTCAGCGACGTCAGCACTTCTGGTGGAATTTTCTTGTTCAGCTTGATATAGCCTTCAAACTGGCTAATCGCGGTGCGAACCAGCACTTCCTGTTCGCGCTCATCAAGCTCAGGCGAATCAAGGTACTCTGCCTTTGCAGAGAAGTGCTCGCCGTCATCTGACAGAGTGGTAATACGCGCACGCTGCAGGCCTTCTACCAGCACCTTCACGGTGCCGTCAGGCAGCTTCAGCATCTGCAAAATAGAGGCCACGGTCCCGACGGTGAAAAGATCGTTTACACCCGGCTCATCCGTTGATGCTTCTTTCTGCGCGACCAGCATGATTTTTTTATCATGATCCATGGCGGCTTCGAGACAACGGATAGATTTTTCCCGCCCTACAAATAAGGGTATGACCATGTGCGGATAAACCACCACATCGCGCAACGGCAATACGGGGATTTCAATGCGTTCAGAACGCTCAGGATTCATAGAGCTCTCTCTTAGTTAGTGTCCGCCAGGTAAGCTGGTCATGTCACTGTGCTTCACATAACCATTAACATGTATCCAGTATATGGGGATGTTTCCCACACATTCAACGCTATGAATACGGAAAAAGTAAAGGGGAGATAAAATCCCCCCTTTTTGATTAACTGCTTGTATGATTTGGTTAATTATTCGCCAGATGCCTGCTGCGCTTCCGGTTTGCCGTAAATCAGCAGCGGCTTGGTTTGACCGCTAATGACGGACTCGTCAATCACCACTTTCTCAACGTCTTCCATCGACGGAAGATCGTACATGGTGTCGAGCAGTGCCGCTTCAACAATTGAACGCAGACCACGGGCACCGGTTTTACGGATCATCGCTTTCTTGGCAATAGCATCCAGCGCTTCGTCGCGGAATTCCAGATCAACGCCTTCCAGATTGAACAGCGCCTGATACTGCTTGGTCAGCGCATTTTTCGGCTCTTTCAGGATCTGGATCAGCGCGTCTTCGCTCAGCTCATTCAGCGTTGCCACAACCGGCAGACGGCCGATGAATTCAGGGATCAGACCGAATTTGATCAAATCTTCCGGTTCAACCTGAGACAGCAGTTCGCCTTCGTTTGGTTTTTCGGACGTCGATTTCACCGTTGCGCCAAAACCAATGCCGGAGCCGGTTTCAACACGGTGGGAGATGACTTTGTCCAGACCAGCAAACGCGCCACCACAGATGAACAGGATCTTGGAGGTATCAACCTGCAGGAACTCCTGCTGCGGATGTTTACGACCACCCTGTGGCGGAACGGCAGCAACCGTACCTTCAATCAGCTTCAGCAGTGCCTGCTGTACGCCTTCACCCGATACGTCACGGGTAATGGACGGGTTGTCAGATTTACGGGAGATCTTGTCGATCTCATCGATGTAAACAATCCCGCGCTGGGCTTTCTGTACGTCGTAATCGCACTTCTGCAGCAGTTTCTGAATGATGTTTTCGACGTCCTCACCCACATAACCGGCCTCGGTCAGGGTGGTGGCATCCGCCATCGTGAACGGAACATCAAGCAGACGCGCCAGGGTTTCAGCCAGCAGCGTTTTACCGGAACCGGTTGGGCCGATCAGCAGAATGTTACTTTTACCCAGTTCTACGCCATTGCTGGTGTCGCCGTTACGCAGACGTTTGTAGTGGTTATAGACCGCTACCGCCAGCACTTTCTTGGCCTGCTCCTGTCCGATGACGTAGTCGTCAAGGTGATGACGAATTTCATGCGGCGTTGGCAGCGCGCTGCGCTCACGGTGCGGTGCGACTTCTTTAATCTCTTCGCGAATGATGTCGTTACATAAATCGACACATTCGTCGCAGATATACACGGACGGCCCGGCAATCAGTTTACGCACTTCATGCTGGCTTTTGCCGCAAAAAGAGCAGTACAGCAGTTTGCCCGAACCATCTTTGCGTTTATCTGTCATGAGTCCAAACCTCTTTTTAAGTTCTTTGTGCCGCACATGACGACGCAAATGCCATTCTAAGACGCAAGCTGCAATCAGCAGCGTGCCGCCCTACCTTAGTATAGCGGCACACTCGCGTCGCGGGCATCAATTACGATGGGTCAACACGGAGTCGACTAAGCCGTACTCAACTGCCTCTGGAGCAGAGAGGAAGCGATCGCGCTCGGTATCGCGCTCGATCTGCTCGAGTGGTTGACCCGTATGCTGCGCCATAAGTTCATTCATGCGCGCTTTTACTTTCAGAATCTCGCGGGCGTGGATTTCGATATCCGTCGCCTGCCCCTGGTAACCGCCCAGCGGCTGGTGAATCATCACGCGGGAATTTGGCAAGCAGAAACGCTTACCTTTCGCCCCTGCTGTTAACAGGAACGCGCCCATAGATGCAGCCTGACCCATACAGATAGTGCTTACATCAGGCTTGATGAATTGCATGGTGTCATAAATGGACATTCCTGCTGTAATCACGCCACCCGGGGAGTTAATGTACAGGTAAATGTCTTTTTCCGGGTTTTCCGCTTCCAGAAACAGCATCTGCGCCACGATCAGGTTAGCCATGTGGTCTTCCACCTGGCCGGTCAGAAAGATAACGCGTTCCTTGAGCAGACGGGAATAGATATCAAAAGAACGCTCACCACGTGAGGTCTGTTCAATAACCATTGGCACCAGAGCCATATGGGGTGCAAAGTTATCTCGTTCGCCACTGTATGACATTTCCGTCTCCTGGATCAAAATTGAAAACACCTGCTGTACTGATTGTAACCTTACGGACGGATTATCAGCCAGTCTCATTCATCATGATTACGTACTTATGGGGTTCACAGTGCCCTATTTCAAGCATAACAACCTTTTGTTGTTACGCTAACACCGAAAGGGCGTTTTAGCACTCTTCCTGGGCTATCGCTGCGATAAAAAAAACCCGCTGCCGCAAGGCAACGGGTTTTCTGTTCAAACTTTAAACCGTTGGGGCGAAATTACGCCTGCTGGTTCATCAGTTCGTTGAAAGAGGTCGCTTTTTCGGTCACTTTCGCTTTCGCCAGTACCGCTTCAACAGCCTGCTCTTCCAGGGCAACGTTGCGCATGTTGTCCATCAGCTCTTTGTTCTTACCGTAGAACTCGATCACTTCTGATGGATCTTCGTATGCAGAAGCCATCTCTTCGATCAGGCCTTTCACACGCTCTTCGTCAGCTTTCAGCTCGTGGGTACGAATCACTTCGCCCAGCAGCAGGCCAACAACAACGCGGCGTTTCGCTTGCTCTTCGAACAGCTCGCGTGGCAGTTCCATCGCTTGCTGCTGGTTGCCACCGAAACGCTGTGCAGCCTGACGGCGCAGAACGTCGATTTCGCTATCGATCAGGGCAGCTGGAACGTCGATTTCGTTGGCTTTCACCAGACCTTCGATCGCCTGAGATTTCACACGGTTACGCACCGCGCCGTTCAGTTCGCGTTCCATGTTCTTACGTACTTCGGTACGCAGACCCGCTACGGAACCATCTTCCACGCCGAAACGCTTGATGAATTCTTCAGTCAGTTCTGGCAGTTCGCGCTCTTCAACTTTCTTCAGGTTGATAGCGAACTTCACTGCTTTCCCTTTCAGGTTTTCAGCGTGGTATTCTTCCGGGAAGGTCACGTCGATGGTGAACTCTTCGCCAGCCTTGTGGCCTTTGATACCGTCTTCGAAGCCTGGGATCATACGACCCTGGCCCATCGCCAGTACGAAGTCAGACGCTTTACCGCCTTCGAACTCTTCGCCGTCTACAGAACCGGTGAAGTCGATGGTGACACGGTCTTCAGCGTCAACAGCGCCTTCTTTCTCTTTCCAGTTCGCCTGCTGCTTGCGCAGGGTATCCAGCATGCCGTCAACGTCTTCGTCAGTCACGGAAACAACTGGTTTTTCAACTTCGATAGATTCCAGACCTTTCAGCTCAACTTCCGGGTACACTTCGAACTCTACGGAGTAGGTGAAGTCTTCGCCCAGTTTGTATTCGCCTGGAACGTAGTTAGGCGCGCCGGCCGGATTGATTTTTTCTTTGATGATCGCATCAATAAAGTTACGGCTCATCAGTTCACCCAGCACATCCTGACGCACGGAAGCGCCATAACGCTGAGCAACAACATTCATTGGTACTTTGCCCTTGCGGAAGCCGTCAATACGTACTTTTTTTGCTACGTTGACCAGCTCGCTTTTCACAGCAGTTTCGATGCTGTCAGCAGCGATAGTAATCGTTACACGGCGGCCAAGGCCTTGAGTGGTTTCAACTGAAACTTGCATCTTGTTACCTCAAAAAAATCACAGTGCTCGGTCAACTCTGAATCTGTCTGTTATACCGGGATGCTCTCTTAGTGCAGATTCACATTCCCTGTCGCCAGAATCATCCCGAAGACATTCAATAAGACGCGGCATTATAGCGGCATCACTTAGGTGAGTCGAGAACGGTTGGGGCATGTTGCTGCGGCTTTTTTCACACTTTAAGGCTATTTTTAGTCTTAAAATCGCTCCATTCGCTCAAAACTCAGACAAAACAAAACGGCCCGGAGGCCGTTTTGAGGAAATCTGTAAGCAACATACTGGAAAAGCTCCAGCCGTTGCAAATCCGATTTATCAGGCGATAGTGCCTGCACCGCGACAGGGCGGCGATGCGAAAACCGTATCCTGCAAACCTTCCCATTCCTTAATGGTGTAGGTATGCAGTGCCAGCGCATGCACGGTCGTGGAGAGCTCTTCCGTCAAGGTGCTGTAGATCAAGCGGTGTCGATTCAGGAAACGCTCTCCCGTGAAGCGATCGCTAACCAGAACCACTTTAAAGTGGCTTTCAGAACCTGCCGGCACGTTATGACGATAGCTTTCGTCGACGACTTCGAGGAACACAGGGTTGAACGCTGCCCTTAATTTATCTTCTATATGCTCACGTATCATCATGAAATTACTCCTCCGACAACGCCAGGATGTCACCCATCCCTTTAAATGTTAGCCGCTTTTACCGTTTCCATTACACCTTGACAACAAATATTTAGCTTTCGTCTGATTTTCTCATTCAAACGAATGAAGTTCACTGTGAGACTCATACGTTTTGTCATACAAGGATTGGGAAAAACGGTGAACTGGTCAGTTTTCGGACAAGGCGATGAATTTACATGCGTTGACCACTTCCCCTCGCCGTTGGCGATGTTATGATGGCGGCAATTTTTCTCTTTATATGCTTACGATTCGTTGAGAACCCGAAAATGTTAAAAAAACTCTTCTTTCCGTTGGTAGCCCTTTTTATGCTGGCAGGCTGTGCTACCCCGCCTACCACCATTGATGTCTCACCAAAAATCACTCTGCCTCAGCAGGACCCAAGCCTGATGGGCGTCACCGTGAGCATTAACGGTGCCGATCAGCGTCAGGATCAGGCGCTGGCTAAAGTGACCCGCGATAACCAGCAGGTTACTCTCACCGCCTCCCGCGACCTGCGCTTCCTGCTCCAGGAAGTGCTGGAGAAACAGATGACCGCTCGCGGCTACATGATTGGCCCAAGCGGCGCGGTCGATCTGCAGATCATCGTCAACAACCTGTACGCTGACGTGTCTCAGGGCAACGTGCGCTACAACATTGCGACCAAAGCGGATATCGCCATCATTGCCACCGCGAAGAATGGCAACAAGATGACCAAAAACTACCGCGCCAGCTACTCTGTTGAAGGTGCCTTCCAGGCTTCTAACCAGAACATTGCTAACGCCGTGAACAGCGTGCTGACCGATACCATCGCCGATATGGCGCAGGACACCAGCATTCACGACTTCATCAAGCAGAACGCGCGTTAATCCCGCTCTCTGACCCGGTGATACACCGGGTCAGTTTTATAAAAACATGTCCAGCCATTACTTACGCATTTTCCAGCAACCGAAATCAGCGATCCTGCTGATCCTCGGCTTCGCCTCGGGTTTACCCCTCGCACTCACTTCCGGCACGCTTCAGGCGTGGATGACGGTTGAGAACATCGATCTTAAAACCATCGGTTTCTTCTCGCTTGTCGGCCAGGCCTATGTCTTTAAGTTCCTGTGGTCTCCGGTCATGGATCGCTACACGCCGCCTTTCCTCGGACGTCGACGCGGCTGGCTAGTGATGACGCAGATCCTGCTGCTGCTGGCTATTGCGGCGATGGGTTTTCTTGAACCCACCACCCAGCTTCGCTGGATGGCAGCGCTTGCGGTGGTGATTGCCTTCTGTTCCGCCTCTCAGGATATTGTGTTCGACGCCTGGAAGACGGACGTATTACCTGCTGAAGAGCGCGGTGCTGGTGCAGCAATCAGCGTGCTGGGCTATCGCCTCGGAATGCTGGTCTCCGGCGGGCTGGCGCTGTGGCTGGCCGACCGTTACCTCGGCTGGCAGGGCATGTACTGGCTGATGGCCGCCCTGCTGATCCCCTGCATTATCGCGACGCTGTTCGCGCCCGAACCGAGTGACGTCATCCCGGTTCCCCGCTCGCTGGAGCAGGCCGTCGCCGAACCTCTTCGTGACTTCTTTGGCCGCAACAATGCCTGGCTGATCCTGCTGCTCATCGTCCTTTATAAGCTGGGCGATGCCTTTGCCATGAGTTTAACCACCACCTTCCTGATCCGGGGCGTCGGTTTTGACGCCGGTGAAGTGGGTGTGGTGAATAAAACGCTGGGGCTGTTTGCGACGATTGTCGGCGCGCTTTATGGCGGCGTGCTGATGCAACGCCTGACGCTGTTTCGCGCGCTGCTGATTTTCGGCATCCTTCAGGGCGCCTCTAACGCAGGCTACTGGCTGCTGTCGATTACCGACAAACATACGATCAGCATGGCCGCGGCGGTGTTCTTCGAAAACCTCTGCGGCGGCATGGGAACAGCGGCGTTTGTCGCCCTGCTGATGACCCTGTGCAACAAGTCGTTTTCCGCTACCCAGTTCGCTCTGCTCTCGGCGCTCTCCGCCATTGGCCGCGTGTACGTTGGCCCGATTGCCGGCTGGTTCGTGGAAGCCCACGGCTGGCCAACATTTTATCTCTTCTCGGTCGTGGCTGCAGTGCCGGGAATTTTATTGCTGCTGGTCTGCCGTCAGACGCTGGAATATACCCAGCGGACAGAACATTTTATGCCGCGCACCGAATATCGCCGCGCCTATCGTTTTGCGCTACGTCTGTTAATGGCGGGCTGCATTGCTCTGGCGCTCTGGCTTGTGGTGCTTATTATCAATGCCAGCACCTCTCTGGTACTCCCTTTCGAAGCCCTTCTGCTGGACGCAGGCGCCCTGCTGGCTATCGCCGGGATCCTGACCGGAGGTCTGCTTGATTTCATGGCGTTGCGTAAAACGCAGATGACCTGAAGAAAAATGCGAAAGGTTATTTCCCGTTGTAATCACTAACCGAAATTATAACGGCGAAATAGCCGCCAGGCGCAAAAAAAATATTTGTTGTTTTGTGCGGGATAAGATTTGGAAATTATTGGCTCCCATTCCAAAACGCTATTTTTCATTAAACGATTCAGCATACGAGAGTTTGATTTTTCGTTTTTCAGATGTCTTTTTATTGATAATTAATTGTTAATTTTTTGTTTATTTTCAACAATGGTTATACCAATTGCCCCTTTTAGGGTATGCTTGGGGGTCCTTTCGTTATAAAGCCCATGCCATGCGGCTTCGGTCATAAAAACCGACATAATTTGCAACACTTGTGACACGTGCGGCAGAACCCGGTAACACCTTCCTGACACAGGCCTAATGATGTTTACAGTAATGTAACCTTCCCGTAAAATGCCCGCACACTTTAAACGCCACCAGACTCCGTGGAATTGAGGTCGTTAAATGAGACTCGGGAAATACAATAAAAGTTTGGGATGGTTGTCATTATTCGCGGGCACTGTATTACTCAGTGGCTGCGATTCTGCACTACTAGACCCCAAAGGACAGATTGGACTGGAACAACGTTCACTGATATTGACGGCTTTTGGCCTGATGTTGATTGTGGTTATTCCTGCCATTTTGATGGCTGTTGGTTTCGCCTGGAAGTATCGTGCGAGCAATAAAGATGCGAAGTATAGCCCTAACTGGTCACACTCCAATAAAGTGGAAGCTGTGGTCTGGACGGTACCTATTCTGATCATCCTGTTCCTTGCCGTACTGACCTGGAAAACCACTCACGCACTTGAGCCAAGCAAACCGCTGGTTCACGATGAGAAACCTATTACCATTGAAGTGGTCTCCATGGACTGGAAATGGTTCTTCATCTATCCAGAGCAGGGTATTGCTACCGTGAATGAAATCGCCTTCCCGGCGAACACTCCGGTTCAGTTCAAAGTGACCTCCAACTCCGTAATGAACTCCTTCTTCATCCCACGTCTGGGTAGCCAGATTTACGCGATGGCCGGTATGCAGACCAACCTGCATCTGATCGCGAATGAAGCAGGCACCTATGATGGTATCTCCGCCAGCTATAGCGGCCCGGGCTTCTCAGGTATGAAGTTCAAAGCTATTGCGACGCCAGACCGTGCCGCTTTCGACCAGTGGGTTGAAAAAGCGAAGCAGTCTCCAAACACCATGTCTGACATGGCGGCGTTCGAAAAAGTGGCTGCACCAAGCGAATACAACAAGGTGGAGTACTTCTCTAATGTGAAACCAGATTTGTTCAAAGACGTTATTGGCAAATTTATGGATCACGGCAAGAGCATGGACATGACCCAGCCTGAAGGCGAGCACAGCGCGCACGAAGGTATGGAAGGCATGGACATGAGCCACGCGGAAACCGCTCACTAAGGGGCCGAGGAAGAAAATGTTCGGAAAATTGACACTGGATGCAGTGCCCTACCATGAACCGATTATCGTGGTTACGGTGGCTGCA
Source organism: Enterobacter sp. DNB-S2 (assembly GCF_019443845.1). Taxonomy (NCBI): domain Bacteria; kingdom Pseudomonadati; phylum Pseudomonadota; class Gammaproteobacteria; order Enterobacterales; family Enterobacteriaceae; genus Enterobacter; species Enterobacter sp. DNB-S2. The sequence goes on along the minus strand of NZ_CP050520.1, from coordinate 1,705,717 downwards.
ATTATCATTGGTGGCGCGGCCTTACTGGCCCTGATCACTTACTTCGGTAAGTGGAGTTACCTGTGGAACGAGTGGCTGACTTCGGTTGACCACAAAAAACTCGGTATCATGTACTGCATCGTCGGTATCGTCATGTTAATTCGTGGCTTTGCGGATGCGATCATGATGCGTAGCCAGCAGGCACTCGCTTCTGCGGGTGAAGCCGGCTTCCTGCCACCGCACCACTACGATCAGATCTTTACCGCCCACGGCGTTATCATGATCTTCTTCGTGGCGATGCCGCTGGTTATCGGTCTGATGAACGTTGTCGTTCCGCTGCAAATCGGCGCGCGCGACGTGGCGTTCCCGTTCCTGAACAACCTGAGCTTCTGGTTCACGGTTGTCGGCGTTATCCTGGTTAACCTGTCACTGGGTGTGGGCGAATTCGCGCAGACCGGCTGGCTGGCTTACCCGCCGCTGTCAGGAATTGAGTACAGTCCGGGCGTTGGCGTCGACTACTGGATTTGGGCGCTTCAGCTCTCCGGTGTCGGTACTACCCTGACCGGTATCAACTTCTTCGTGACCATTATCAAGATGCGTGCCCCAGGCATGACCATGTTCAAGATGCCGGTATTTACCTGGGCATCTCTGTGCGCCAACATCCTGATTATTGCCTCCTTCCCAATTCTGACCGTCACCATCGCGCTGCTGACCCTGGACCGCTACCTGGGCACCCATTTCTTCACGAATGATATGGGTGGCAACATGATGATGTACATCAACCTGATTTGGGCCTGGGGTCACCCGGAAGTGTACATTCTGGTTCTGCCTGTGTTCGGTGTGTTCTCCGAAATCGCGGCAACCTTCTCGCGTAAACGTCTGTTTGGTTACACCTCTCTGGTGTGGGCAACCGTGTGTATTACCGTTCTGTCGTTCATCGTTTGGCTGCACCACTTCTTCACCATGGGTGCTGGCGCGAACGTAAACGCCTTCTTCGGTATTACCACCATGATTATCGCCATCCCTACCGGGGTGAAGATCTTCAACTGGCTGTTCACCATGTACCAGGGCCGTATCGTGTTCCACTCAGCGATGCTGTGGACTATCGGCTTCATCGTGACCTTCTCCGTAGGTGGGATGACCGGCGTACTGCTGGCGGTACCGGGTGCTGACTTCGTTCTGCACAACAGCCTGTTCCTGATTGCGCACTTCCATAACGTTATCATCGGTGGCGTGGTCTTCGGCTGCTTCGCTGGCGTAACCTACTGGTGGCCAAAAGCGTTCGGCTTCACGCTGAACGAAAAATGGGGTAAACGCGCGTTCTGGTTCTGGATCATCGGCTTCTTCGTGGCATTTATGCCTCTGTACGTGCTGGGCTTCATGGGTATGACCCGTCGTCTGAGCCAGCAGATCGATCCGCAGTTCCACCCAATGCTGATGGTTGCAGCGGGCGGCGCCGTGCTGATTGCCTGCGGTATCGCGTCTCAGCTGATTCAGTTCTACGTGTCTATTCGCGACCGCGACCAGAACCGTGACCTGACCGGTGACCCATGGGGTGGCCGTACGCTGGAGTGGGCGACCTCTTCTCCACCTCCTTTCTATAACTTTGCCATCGTGCCGCAGGTTCATGAACGCGACGCATTCTGGGAAATGAAAGAAAAAGGTGAAGCGTACAAGCAACCTGCTCAATACGAAGAAATCCACATGCCGAAAAACAGCGGTGCGGGCATTGTGATTGCCGCCTTCGCAACGGTATTTGGTTTCGCAATGATCTGGCACATCTGGTGGATGGCGATTGTTGGCTTCGCCGGCATCGTAATCAGCTGGATTGTGAAGAGCTTTGACGAGGACGTGGACTACTACGTACCAGTCCGTGAAGTTGAGAAGCTGGAAAATCAGCATTTCGACGAGATTTCTAAAGCGGGGCTGAAAAATGGCAACTGATACTCTGGCGCACTCAACTGCCCACGCGCATGAACATGCGCACCACGATACAGGACCGACCAAAGTCTTCGGTTTCTGGATCTACCTGATGAGCGACTGCATTCTGTTCTGCTGTCTGTTCGCGACCTACGCCGTTCTGGTGAACGGCACGGCGGGCGGCCCGGCTGGCAAGGACATCTTTGAACTGCCGTTCGTTCTGGTTGAAACCGCACTGCTGTTATTCAGCTCCATCACTTACGGCATGGCGGCTATCGCCATGTACAAAAACAACAAGAGCCAGGTTGTGTCCTGGCTGGCGTTGACCTGGCTGTTTGGTGCTGGATTTATCGGGATGGAAATCTATGAATTCCATCACCTGATTCTGGAAGGTTTCGGTCCGGATCGCAGTGGCTTCCTGTCAGCGTTCTTCGCGCTGGTCGGTACCCACGGTCTGCACGTGACCTCTGGTCTGATCTGGATGGCGGTACTGATGTTCCAGGTATCCCGTCGCGGCCTGACCAGCACTAACCGTACCCGTATCATGTGCCTGAGCCTGTTCTGGCACTTCCTGGACGTGGTGTGGATCTGTGTGTTCTCTGTTGTATATCTGATGGGGGCGATGTAATGAGTCATTCAAACGATCATGGCGCTTCCCACGGTAGCGTAAAAACCTACATGACAGGTTTCATCCTGTCGATCATCCTGACGGTGATCCCGTTCTGGATGGTGATGAGCGGTTCTGCGTCTAAGCCGGTTATTCTGGGTGCAATCCTGGTGACCGCGGTGATTCAGATTCTGGTGCATCTGGTTTGCTTCCTGCACATGAACACCAAGTCCGATGAAGGCTGGAATATGACCGCCTTTATCTTTACCGTGATTATCATCGCTATCCTGGTAGTCGGTTCCATCTGGATTATGTGGAACCTCAACTACAACATGATGGTTCACTAAGAGCGGCGAGTATGTTTAAGCAATACCTGCAAGTAACGAAACCAGGCATCATCTTTGGCAACCTGATCTCCGTGATCGGAGGGTTCCTGCTGGCCTCTAAGGGCAGCATTGATTACACCCTCTTTATCTACACGCTGGTCGGTGTGTCACTGGTTGTTGCGTCCGGTTGTGTATTTAACAACTACATCGACATGGATATCGACAAGAAGATGGAAAGGACCAAAAATCGGGTGCTGGTGAAAGGCCTGATCGCCCCTTCCGTCTCGCTGGTGTACGCCACCTTGCTGGGTATTGCTGGCTTTATGCTGCTGTGGTTTGGTGCTAACCCGCTGGCCTGCTGGCTGGGGGTGATGGGGTTCGTGGTGTATGTGGGCGTCTACAGCCTGTATATGAAACGCCACTCCGTCTACGGCACGCTGATTGGTTCTCTCTCCGGCGCTGCGCCGCCGGTGATTGGCTACTGCGCGGTCACGAACGAGTTCGACAGCGGCGCGCTGATCCTGCTGGCTATCTTTAGCCTGTGGCAGATGCCGCATTCCTATGCCATCGCGATTTTCCGCTTTAAGGATTATCAGGCAGCGAACATCCCGGTTCTGCCGGTCGTGAAAGGCATTTCTGTTGCCAAGAACCACATCACGCTGTACATCATCGCCTTTGCCGTGGCAACGCTGATGCTCTCTCTGGGTGGTTACGCCGGGTATAAATATCTGGCGGTAGCGGCTGCGGTGAGCGTCTGGTGGCTCGGTATGGCGCTGCGCGGTTACAAAGTGGAAGATGACAAGGTCTGGGCGCGCAAACTGTTTGTGTTCTCGATTGTGGCCATCACCTCGCTGTCCGTGATGATGTCCGTGGACTTCATGGTGCCAGATTCACACAACCTGCTGACTTACGTCTGGTAAGCCAAACAGGTCAATAAAAGGGTGCTTCGGCACCCTTTTTTATTCACTGAATCTACTAATAACGCATGTAATATTTGTTAAATAACCCTTTATTTACCCCGCCCCTTCCCCACACTACACTATGGCCTGCTTTTGAACTGAGGTGGTAATGAACGATTATAAAATGACGCCAGGCGAGCTACGCGCGACCTGGGGCTTAGGGACTGTCTTCTCGCTACGGATGCTTGGCATGTTTATGGTCCTGCCTGTTCTGACCACGTACGGTATGGCGCTGCAGGGGGCCAGCGAGGCGCTGATTGGCCTCGCGATCGGCATCTACGGCCTGGCGCAGGCGGTTTTCCAGATCCCGTTTGGCCTGCTCTCTGATCGGGTGGGCCGAAAGCCGCTGATCGTCGGCGGGCTGCTGGTCTTTGTGCTCGGAAGCGTGATTGCCGCCCTCTCCCACTCCATCTGGGGGATTATTCTCGGCCGCGCCCTGCAGGGTTCCGGCGCGATTGCCGCCGCGGTGATGGCGCTGCTGTCCGACTTAACCCGCGAGCAAAACCGTACTAAAGCGATGGCGTTCATCGGCGTGAGCTTTGGCGTGACCTTTGCGATTGCGATGGTGCTGGGCCCCATCATTACGCACACGCTGGGTCTGCACGCCCTGTTCTGGATGATTGCCGTGCTGGCGACCATCGGTATTTCCTTAACCCTGTGGGTCGTGCCGGACAGCAAAAACCACGTCCTGAACCGCGAATCGGGGATGGTAAAAGGCTGCTTCAGCAAAGTGATTGTCGAGCCGCGCCTGCTCAAGCTTAACTTTGGCATTATGTGTCTGCACATCCTGCTGATGTCGACCTTTGTCGCCCTGCCCGGCCAGCTTGCCGCAGCGGGTTTCCCGGCGGCTGAGCACTGGAAAATCTATCTGGTCACGATGCTGATTTCGTTTGTCTCCGTCGTGCCGTTCATCATCTACGCCGAAGTGAAGCGCAAAATGAAGCGCGTCTTCGTGGGCTGCGTGGCGGTCCTGCTGATTGCCGAAATTGTGCTCTGGGGTGCCGGCCCGCACTTCTGGGAGCTGATTGCAGGCGTGCAGCTTTTCTTCCTGGCCTTTAACCTGATGGAAGCGCTGCTGCCGTCGCTGATCAGCAAAGAGTCCCCCGCCGGCTACAAAGGCACGGCGATGGGCATCTACTCCACCAGCCAGTTTCTCGGCGTGGCGATCGGCGGCTCGCTCGGCGGCTGGGTGGACGGCCTGTTTGATTCACAAACCGTGTTCCTCGCCGGTGCGCTATTGGCGACAGTCTGGCTGCTGGTCGCCAGCACCATGAAAGAGCCGCGCTACGTGAGCAGCCTGCGCGTGGAAATCCCGGATGATGTTGAGATTAGCGATACGCTGAAACAGCGTCTGGAAGCCAAAGAGGGTGTGACAGAGGTGCTCATCGTCCCGGAAGAGCGCAGCGCTTACGTCAAAATAGACAGTAAAATGACCAACCGCTTCGAGGTCGAGCAGGCGCTCAAAGCGTGAAAAAAAGCCCGGTTAAACCGGGCTTTTTATATTAATCGCGGAAGTTTTTAAACTGGAATGGTTGCCCCAGATCGCCGCCGCGCACCAGCGCCATTACGGACTGGAGGTCATCGCGGGACTTACCGGTCACGCGAATTTCTTCGCCCTGGATCTGCGCCTGCACCTTCAGCTTGCTGTCTTTAATAAGCTTAACGATCTTCTTCTGCACCGCGCTCTCGATGCCCTGCTTCAGCCTGGCTTCAACAAACCAGTTTTTACCGCTGTGCACAAACTCTTCCGGCACGTCCAGAGACGTCCCTTCGATGCCGCGCTTTAACAGCTTGGCGCGCAGAATGTCGAGCAGCTGATTCACCTGGAAATCAGACTCGCTCAGCACCTTAATGGTCTTATTTGCGTCGTTCAGCTCAAACGACGCCTCAACGCCACGAAAATCGAAACGTGACTCAACTTCGCGGGTTGCGTTCTCAACGCCGTTGCGAACTTCCTGGATATCAACTTCGGAAACAATATCGAAAGATGGCATCTTTTCTTCTCCCTTCACTTTTGTTGCGTTGCATAATACCCGCTACGAGGCATAACTCAACAGAAGCTTAGCTGTATAATTAAGCCGTAACACCTGGCGCAGTTGCAGGTGAGGAGGAACAATGAAAATTACGGTGCTCGGATGCGGAGCGCTTGGTCAGCTGTGGCTGACCGCGCTGTGCAAGCACGGACATGAGGTTCAGGGCTGGCTGCGCGTGCCCCAGCCCTATTGCAGTGTAAACCTGATTGGTGAAGACGGAAGCATCTTTAACGAATCCCTCACCGCGAACGATCCTGATTTCCTGGCGCAAAGCGATCTTTTACTGGTGACGCTCAAAGCGTGGCAGGTCTCAGACGCGGTAAAGACACTGGCCGCGCAGCTCCCCCCCACTTCGCCCATACTGCTGCTGCATAACGGCATGGGGACCCTTGATGAGCTGAAAAGCGTACCGCAGCCCCTGCTGATGGCGACGACCACGCACGCTGCCCGTCGCGACGGCAACATCATCGTGCATGTCGCCAGCGGCGTGACGCACATCGGGCCCGCCAGAACTCAGGATGGAGATTACAGCTATCTTGCCGATGTGCTGCAGAAGGTGCTGCCGGACGTCGCCTGGCACAACAACATCCGCCCTCAGCTGTGGCGCAAGCTGGCGGTAAATTGCGTAATCAACCCGCTGACGGCGCTGTGGAACTGCCCGAACGGGGAGCTGAAAAATCATCCGCAGGACGTTGCGATTTTGTGTGCGGAAGTCGCGGCGGTCGTTGAGCGGGAAGGCCTGCATACCTCGGCCGACGATTTGCGCTGTTATGTCGAGCAGGTCATTGAGAGCACGGCAGAAAACATCTCCTCGATGCTGCAGGATGTTCGGGCTTTACGCCACACGGAGATCGACTACATTACCGGCTATCTGCTAAAACGCGCCCGCGCGCACGGCATTTCCGTGCCGGAAAACGCCCGTCTGTATGACCTGGTTAAACGTAAGGAGAGTGAATATGAGCGCGTCAGCACTGATCTGCCTCGCCCCTGGTAGCGAAGAGATGGAAGCGGTCACCACCATTGATTTGATGGTGCGCGGCGGCATTAAGGTCACCACCGCCAGCGTCGCCAGCGACGGTAATCTGGCAATCACCTGCTCGCGCGGGGTGAAAATCCTTGCGGATGCCCCCCTCGTTCAGGTGGCTGACGGCGATTACGACATCATCGTGCTGCCCGGCGGCTTAAAAGGCGCGGAATGTTTTCGCGATAGCCCGCTGCTGGTCGAGACAGTGCGTCAGTTTCATTTATCCGGCCGCATCGTCGCGGCAATCTGTGCCGCAGCAGGAACGGTTCTGGTTCCGCACGATATCTTCCCCATCGGCAACATGACCGGCTTCCCGGGGCTGAAGGATACGATCCCGGAAGAGCACTGGGTGGATAAACGCGTCGTCTGGGATCCGCGCGTCAACTTGCTGACCAGCCAGGGGCCAGGCACCGCGATTGATTTTGGCTTAAAGATTATTGACCTGCTGGTCGGGCGCGAGAAAGCGTACGAAGTGGCGTCGTCGCTGGTGATGCCGGCGGGGATTTATAATTATTACGAATAGGTGTTCTCCCTCTCCCTGTGGGAGAGGGCCGGGGGTGAGGGCTTCAGGCCGCACTCCCCGGCAATGAACTACGGGCGATACACCTTCACGTTCGCAAAGCCCTGCTCGCGCAGATACAGCGCCTGCAGGCGACTCATCACCCCGCGCTCACACCACAGCAGATACGTTTTGCTCTGGTCGAGATCGCCAAACTTGGTGCTCAGCTTATAGAACGGCAGAGAAACCACGTCGACGCCTTCAACCTGCAGCGGCTTGTCATCCTGCTCGTCAATGGAGCGGATATCCAGAATCGCATCGTTAGCGCCGAAACCGCTCACGGTTTCAACTTCAACGACTTCCTGCTCGGTCTGCTGGGCAATCTCGCGGATGTCGATGTTGGAGGCTTCCTCCACCACTTTTTCCAGAATGCTGAAATCGAAGTTCTCTTCTTCCGCTTCGATCTTCGCCTTCACCGCTTTCACCGTTGGGCTTTTTGAGATCACGCCGCAGTATTCCGGCATGGTGCGGGCAAAATCTTCGGTACCGATTTCGCGCGCCAGATCGATGATGTGCTCTTTATCGTGGGAGATCAGCGGGCGCAGGATCAGCGTATCAGACACGTTGTCGATCAGACGCAGGTTGGTCAGCGTCTGGCTGGAGACCTGGCCCAGCGCTTCACCGGTGACCAGCGCCTGTACGCCATAGCGCTCGGCAACTTTGGACGCCGCACGCACCATCATGCGCTTCAGCACCACGCCCATTTGGCCGTCGTCCACTTTTTCGAGAATTTCGCCGACCACAGGTTCGAAGTTGATCGCCACGAAACGCACGCGGTGGGAGCTGCCGAAGCGGTTCCACAGGTAATGCGCGACCTGACGAACGCCGATTTCGTGCGCCGCGCCGCCCAGGTTGAAGAAGCAGTAGTGCACACGGCAACCGCGACGCATCAGCATATAGCTGGAGACGCCGGAGTCGAAGCCGCCGGAGATCAGGGACAATACGTCTTCCTGGGTGCCAATCGGGAAGCCGCCGATACCTTCATAGCGCCCTTTCACCAGCAGCAGGCGATCGTTTTCGATCTCCAGGTTCACGGTCACGTCCGGGTTGGTCAGACGAACGCGCGCCGTTTCAACGTGCTGGTTCAAACCGCCGCCAACGTAACGTTCCACTTCAATAGAGCTGAACTCGTGCTTGCCGCGACGCTTCACGCGCACGCAGAAGGTTTTGCCTTCGATCTGGTCGCGGTACTGCACCAGCGCTTTCTCGAAGATGTCGTGCATATCGCTGAACGGAACATCTTCCACTTCCAGGATATGGTGGATCCCCGGAATACGGGTCAGCGCGTCGCGAATATCCTGACGTTTGTTTTCGTCTTTCGCACGGACCTCTACGTGGTCCCAGTGGCGCACCACGGCGAGGGTTTCGTCGTAGTGCTTTAATACGTTACGAATGTTCCCGGTGAGAATTTTAATAAAGCGCAAACGCACAGATTGGCTTTTGATGGTGATTTCAGGGAACAATTTAATGATAAACTTCATGGCGGCAATGTTTCTTAGGCAAGCGTATTAAGGCTTGTAATGGAAAAGAGTACAGCAGCCCACACCCGTGGCTGCATCCAGGCGCGCAAGTATACCACCATCGCGCCGCTCCTGTGCACATTGCGCGTTATTTGATAATTGCCCTGAGTCCGTTACCATGTCGGGGCTGAGAATATAAGAGTCAATTCACTATGCCGAAGAAGAACGACGCACCGGCCAGTTTCGAAACTGCGCTGAGTGAACTGGAGCAAATCGTTACCCGTCTTGAGAGCGGCGATCTCCCGCTGGAAGAGGCGCTCAATGAATTCGAGCGTGGCGTGCAGCTGGCGCGCCAGGGGCAGGTCAAACTGCAGCAGGCCGAGCAGCGCGTGCAGATCCTGCTTTCCGACAGCGAAGACGCGAAAACCACGCCTTTTACACCGGACGCCGAGTAAATGGATTTTGCCAACGAGCTTCAGGCGCGTGTCGTACGCGCCAACGACGCCCTGCGCCGTTTTATTGCGCCACAGCCTTTTCAGAACACTCCTCTGGTTGAAGCCATGCACTATGGCGCACTCTTGGGTGGAAAGCGCCTGCGCCCGTTCCTGGTGTACGCGACAGGCAATATGTTTGGCATCAGCGATAACACGCTGGACGCCCCGGCAGCCGCCGTGGAGTGTATCCACGCCTACTCGCTGATCCACGACGATCTCCCGGCCATGGACGACGACGATTTGCGTCGGGGTCAACCCACCTGCCATATCAAGTTTGGCGAGGCGAATGCCATTCTGGCGGGTGATGCCCTGCAAACGCTGGCATTCTCAATTTTGAGCGACGCGCCGATGGCGGAAGTGGCCGACCGCGACCGCCTGGCGATGATCTCCGAGCTGGCAATGGCCAGCGGCGTGGCCGGCATGTGCGGCGGACAGGCGCTGGATCTTGAAGCGGAAGGACGTCAGGTTAATCTGGAACAGCTGGAGCGTATTCACCGCCATAAAACCGGGGCGTTGATTCGTTCCGCCGTTCGCCTGGGCGCGCTGAGCGCGGGTGAACAAGGGCGCAAAGCCCTGCCGATTCTGGACAGATACGCAGAAAGTATCGGTCTGGCGTTCCAGGTTCAGGATGACATTCTGGATGTGGTGGGCGATACTGCAACATTGGGTAAACGTCAGGGTGCGGACCAGCAGCTTGGCAAAAGTACCTACCCCGCCCTGCTGGGTCTTGAGCAAGCCCAACGTAAAGCCCGGGATCTGATTGACGATGCCCGCCAGTCGCTAAATGAACTGGCCGCGCAATCGCTGGATACCTCGGCACTGGAAGCGCTAGCGGACTATATAATCCAGCGTGATAAATAAACTATATATCTCGATGAGCCTTTGATGAGTTTTGATATTGCCAAATACCCGACACTGGCGTTAGTTGACTCCACCCAGGAGTTACGTCTGTTGCCGAAAGAGAGCCTGCCGAAGCTGTGCGACGAGCTGCGTCGCTACCTGCTCGACAGCGTAAGCCGCTCCAGCGGCCATTTCGCCTCCGGGCTTGGCACGGTAGAGCTGACCGTGGCGCTGCATTACGTCTATAACACGCCGTTCGATCAGCTCATCTGGGACGTGGGCCACCAGGCCTATCCGCACAAAATTCTGACCGGACGTCGCGATAAAATTGGCACCATTCGTCAGAAAGGCGGCCTGCACCCGTTCCCGTGGCGCGGTGAGAGCGAGTATGACGTGCTGAGCGTCGGCCACTCCTCCACCTCCATTTCTGCGGGCATCGGTATTGCCGTTGCCGCCGAGAAAGAGAACAAGCAGCGCCGCACCGTCTGCGTGATTGGCGACGGCGCCATTACCGCCGGTATGGCCTTCGAAGCCATGAACCACGCGGGCGATATCAAGCCGGACATGCTGGTTATCCTCAACGATAACGAAATGTCGATCTCAGAGAACGTCGGCGCGCTTAACAACCATCTGGCCCAGCTGCTCTCCGGCAAGCTTTACTCCTCGCTGCGCGAAGGCGGCAAGAAAGTCTTCTCCGGCGTACCGCCGATTAAAGAGCTGCTCAAGCGTACCGAAGAACACATCAAAGGCATGGTGGTGCCGGGCACCCTGTTTGAAGAGCTGGGCTTTAACTATATTGGCCCGGTTGACGGTCACGACGTGCTGGGACTGGTGACCACGCTCAAGAACATGCGCGACCTGAAAGGCCCGCAGTTCCTGCATATCATGACCAAAAAAGGGCGCGGTTACGAACCGGCGGAAAAAGATCCGATCACCTTTCACGCGGTACCGAAATTTGACCCGTCCAGCGGCTGTCTGCCAAAAAGCAGCGGCGGCATGCCGAGCTATTCCAAAATCTTCGGCGACTGGCTGTGCGAAACCGCAGCCAAAGACAACAAGCTGATGGCGATCACCCCGGCCATGCGTGAAGGTTCCGGCATGGTGGAGTTCTCCAGAAAATACCCTGACCAGTATTTTGACGTCGCCATTGCCGAGCAGCATGCGGTGACGTTTGCAGCGGGCCTGGCGATTGGCGGCTACAAGCCCGTTGTCGCTATCTATTCCACCTTCCTGCAGCGCGCCTACGATCAGGTGATCCACGATGTGGCGATTCAGAAGCTGCCGGTACTGTTTGCTATCGATCGTGCGGGCATCGTCGGTGCCGACGGCCAGACGCACCAGGGCGCGTTTGATCTCTCCTTCCTGCGCTGTATTCCGGATATGGTTGTCATGACGCCAAGCGACGAGAACGAATGTCGTCAGATGCTGTTTACCGGCTATCACTATCAGGATGGCCCAAGCGCCGTTCGCTACCCGCGCGGCAATGCGGTGGGCGTTGAGCTTCAGCCGCTGGAAAAACTGCCGATCGGTAAAGGGGTGGTTAAGCGTCGCGGTGAGAAAGTGGCGATCATGAACTTCGGCACGCTGATGCCCGAGGCCGCGAAAGCGGCTGAAGCGCTGAATGCCACCCTGGTGGACATGCGCTTTGTGAAGCCGCTCGACGACTCTCTGATCCTGAGTATGGCTGAGACGCATGATGTGCTGGTCACGCTGGAAGAAAACGCCATCATGGGCGGCGCGGGCAGCGGCGTGAATGAGGTGCTGATGGCGAACCGTAAAGCCGTGCCGGTGCTGAACCTCGGCCTGCCGGATCGCTTCATTCCGCAAGGTACTCAGGACGAAGCCCGTGCGGCGATTGGCCTGGACGCCGCCGGTATCGAAGCCAAAATCCGTACCTGGCTGGACTGACCCTTCCCCCCTTTCCGCTCCTGCTATGCTTAAACCTGGTGTTTAAACAGCAGGAGCGGAACCGTGCAATACACAACATTAGGAAAAACGGACCTTAAGGTTTCCCGACTTTGCCTGGGCTGCATGACCTTTGGCGAGCCCGATCGGGGAAACCACGCCTGGACGCTGCCGGAAGAGAGCAGCCGTCCGATTATCAAACGCGCCATCGAGGGCGGCATTAACTTCTTTGACACCGCCAACAGCTACTCAGACGGCAGCAGCGAGGAAATTGTCGGCCGCGCACTGCGCGACTTTGCCCGCCGTGATGACATCGTCGTCGCCACCAAAGTCTACTACCCGGTGGGCGACCTGGCTGAGGGCCTTTCTCGCGCGCAGATCCTGCGCTCCATTGATGACAGCCTCAGACGCCTGAACATGGATTACGTCGATCTGCTGCAAATTCACCGCTGGGATTACAACACGCCAGTCGAGGAGACGCTTGAAGCGCTGAATGATGTGGTCAAAGCCGGTAAAGCACGCTACATCGGCGCATCGTCTATGCACGCGTCGCAGTTTGCCCAGGCGCTGGATCTCCAGGCGCAGCACGGCTGGGCGCGCTTTGTCACCATGCAGGATCACTACAATCTGATCTATCGTGAAGAAGAACGCGAGATGCTGCCGCTATGCCATCAGGAGGGCGTGGCGGTGATCCCGTGGAGCCCGCTGGCTCGAGGCCGCCTGACCCGTCCATGGGGTGAAACCACGGCTCGGCTGGTATCGGATGAAGTGGGAAAAAAACTCTATGGTGGTACAGAAGCCAGCGATGCGCTGATTGCCGAACGTTTAGCCGGGATCGCCGACGATACCGGTGCAACCCGCGCTCAGGTGGCCCTGGCGTGGCTGCTGGGCAAGCGCGGGGTCGCGGCACCGATTATTGGAACGTCGCGGGAAGAACAACTTGATGAGCTGCTGAATGCGGTGGATATCACGCTGACGCCGGAGCAGGTTGCCGAGCTGGAAACACCGTATCAGCCGCATCCGGTGGTGGGGTTTAAGTAAGCCCATCTTTTGTAGGCCGGGTAAGGCGGAGCCGCCACCCGGCAGTACAGCGCGCACAAACTTACGCGAAGTGATCGTATCCTTTCCAGTCCAGCGTAACGGGCGCACCGTCTTTCACAAACTTCAGCCCTTCACTCTCCGGCATGATCTGACCGATGCAGGTAAACTTCGCGCCGAGATGCGCTAACGCCACGTCCAGCGTTCCACGGTTGAGCTCAGGCACCGTGAAGCACAGCTCGTAGTCTTCACCACCGGACAGCGCCCAGCGCAGGGCCTGCTCAGGCTCTACATGGCGAAGCAGTTGCTCCGACAGCGGGAAGAGATCCAGGTCAACGCGCGCGCCCACGCCGCTAGCCTTCAGGATATGCCCGAGATCCGAGATCAGCCCGTCAGAGAGATCGATAGCCGAGCTTGCCCGTTCGCGCAGCGCCTGGCCGTGCAAAATACGCGGCGTTGGCCGCAGATGGCGTTTCACCAGATACGCCGCGTCGTCAGCATCTTCAATCGTTAAACGATTCTGAAGGATCGCCAGCCCTGTCGCGCTGTCGCCCGGCGTACCGGTTACGTAGATCCAGTCGCCCGGTTTTGCGCCTGAGCGCTTCAGCGCGCGGCCGAGCGGCACGTAGCCGTGGATCGCCAGCGTCATCGACAGCGGACCGGCAGTCGTATCGCCGCCAATCAGCTGCATATCGTAATAGCTAAGCTGCTCAAACAGCGCATCGCTAAAGGCTTCCAGCCAGGCTTCATCTACCTCTGGCAGGGTCAGAGCCAGCGTCAGCCACGCGGGATCGGCACCCATCGCCGCCAGATCGCTGACGTTAACCGCCAGGGCTTTATACGCCAGATCGGCAGGATCGATATCCGGTAAGAAATGACGGCCGCACACCAGGGTGTCGGTGCTGATTGCCAGCGTCTGTTTTTCGGGAATATTGAGAAGTGCACAGTCATCGCCAATGCCGGTTTCAACATCAAGACGAGAGGTTCTGACACGGTCGAAATAACGGGCAATCAGGGAGAATTCGCCGCATGCCATACGTTATGCCTCAGCAAATAAAAGAAAAAACCGGAGCCGCATTGCCCGTCAGGCAATGCAGAACTCCGGTTTGCGGATCACTTTTTGTGGGGACGGATCGCAGGTGCTGCTTTATCAAGTACGCCGTTTACAAACTTGTGGCTGTCTTCAGCGCCGAAGGTTTTCGCCAGCTCGATCGCTTCGTTGATGGCCACTTTATACGGCACATCATCACGTTTAGACAGCTCAAACAGCGCGATACGCAACACTGCTTTTTCCACCTGGCCCAGCTCTTCGAGCAGACGGGACAGGTATGGCTTCATCAGGCCATCGAGATACGCGCTATTAGTCGCCACTCCCGACAGCAGTTCGCGGAAGTACAGAACGTCAACGTCTTTTACGTCCTGTTCTGACAGGAACTGGTATTCAACATCAGCGATGTCGTTCTGGGACAACTGCCAGGAGTAAAGTGCCTGGACGGCACATTCACGGGCGCGGCGACGAGCAGCAGGTTTCACGGAATTCCCCTTACAAAAAAATCAGGCCTTGATGGCTTTCAATACATTGATCATTTCAAGCGCGGTCAGTGCAGCTTCTGCACCTTTGTTACCGGCTTTGGTGCCAGCACGTTCGATGGCTTGTTCAATACTTTCGGTGGTCAGCACGCCGAACGCGACAGGAATTTCAGCATCCTGCGCAACGTGTGCCAGACCGTTGCTTGCACCGCCCGCAACGTATTCGAAGTGCGCAGTGCCGCCACGAATAACGGTACCCAGCGCAATCACCGCGTCGTATTTACCGGTTTTCGCCAGCGCGCCTGCCGCCAGTGGCAGTTCGTAAGCGCCTGGAACCCAAACAACGGTAATGTTGTCATCTTTAACCTGGCCGATACGTTTCAGGGCGTCAATCGCACCTTCCAGCAGGCTGTCGTTGATGAAGTTGTTGAAACGCGCAATGGTGATGGCGACGCGAGCGTCCGGGGTAGCTACAGCAGCTTCAATAATGTTCATACTCTTCCTTTACGGGTTCATTTGGCCCCGCAGGGGGGGGGATTTTATCATAATACTTTGCGCACTGCTTCCCTATTTCAGGAGCAATTACGCTGTCGTTAAGTGGAGGCAGACATCCGGGCCTACCGGACGAATCTCGCTAAATTTGAGTTGCGGTGCGTCGGCCAGTTTTTCAAGGCCGGGCAGCACAAACAGGCCGCGCGCGTCGTGACCTAACAGTTTAGGCGCAACGTAAACAATCAGTTCATCCACCAGTCCGGCCTGTAAAAGCGCACCGGCGAGCGTTGGCCCCGCTTCCACCCAGATGCTGTTCACCTGCTGCTTGCCGAGCAGCATCATCAGCACCACCAGATCCAGATGACCGTTATGCTCCGGCACCATAATGCTGCGCACGCCTTCCGGCCATTCGCGCGCATCTTCTTTAGTGCGGGCAATCCAGGTTTCACCCGGCTGCTGCACGATGCGGTGCTCCGGCGTCACGCGGTTCTGGCTATCAATGATAATACGCAGCGGCTGGCGCAGGTTCTCCTGCGGGTACAGCGCCTGGGTATCGGCATTCAGTTCGTCCCAGCGCACGGTCATGGCCGGATCGTCAGCCAGAACGGTTTCACTGCTGGTGAGAATAGCATGGCTTTGCGCGCGAAGACGTTGCACATCGCGCCTTGCCTGTGGTGAGGTTACCCACTGGCTTTCGCCGTTTGCCATCGCCGTACGACCGTCCAGCGAGGCGCCCAGCTTGAGCTGAATATACGGGAACCCCGTGCGCATGCGCTTCAGAAAGCCTTTGTTGATCGCTTCCGCATCCTGCATCATCAGCCCATGGCTGACGTCGATGCCTTCCTGCTGCAGGCGATACAGACCGCGTCCGGCAACCTGCGGATTCGGGTCCTGCATCGATGCGACCACGCGTGAAACGCCTGCCGCGATCAGCGCTTCGCAGCACGGCGGCGTACGCCCGTGATGGCTGCAGGGCTCCAGCGTGACGTAGGCTGTGGCGCCGCGCGCCTTCTCACCCGCCATGCGCAACGCATGAACCTCGGCATGCGGCTCGCCGGCACGATAGTGAAACCCCTCCCCCACGATCTCGCCATCTTTAACGATAACGCACCCGACGTTCGGGTTGGGATGGGTGGTAAAACGACCGCGCTGCGCCAGCTTCATGGCTCGCGCCATGTAAATCTCATCCTGCATGAGCTTAATCCTGTAAGCGGGCGATCTCTTCGCCAAACTCTTTGATGTCTTCGAAGCTGCGGTAGACCGAGGCGAAGCGGATATAGGCAACCTTATCGAGCTTTTTCAGCTGCTCCATCACCAGGTTACCGATCATTTTGCTCGGCACTTCACGCTCACCCAAACCACGAAGGTAAGATTTTATGTGGTTTAACGCCATCTCAACGTCATCCGCGCTGACGGGACGTTTTTCCAGGGCCTTCAGCATCCCGCTGCGCAGTTTCTCTTCGTTAAACGGCTCGCGCACGTCGTTGCTTTTCACCACGCGCGGCATTACCAGCTCTGCAACCTCAAAGGTCGTGAAACGCTCGTTGCACACCAGACACTGCCGACGACGGCGTACGGAGGACCCTTCGCCCACAAGACGAGAGTCGATGACTTTGGTATCCACAGCGGAGCAGAATGGGCAATGCATACGGTATCCCTGTTATGTGGTTAACTAATTTTCATTTTACCCTGATCTGGCCTGACAACAAAGGAAGAGCTTTTTGAGACAAAGGATCTATGTCTGACACGTCGAGTCTGGCTACCATTAAGGCGATCCGTTATTTCAAGGAAATAAACGCAATGACAAGACGTTACCTTAAAATTTTGCTGGTGGGGAGCCTCTTCACCCTTAGCGCCTGTGCACAGCAAACCGAAGTCCGTCAGATGAAACAGAGCGTGAACACGCTCAATGCGGCGATGGACAAACTGAACAAAGAAACGGTGAAGATCACCCAGCAAAACGCGCTAAACGCCAAATCCAGCAGCGGGGTTTATCTGCTGCCGGGAGCGAATACGCCTGCGCGTCTCAATAGTCAGATTGGCACGCTAAAAATGTCTCTGGTGAATGTGGCGGCGAATGCAAATGGTACTCGCGCAACATTACGCATTCAGGGCGAGTCCAACGATCCGTTGCCCGCCTTCAGCGGCACCGTCGAATGGGGACAGATTCAGGGCACCACTGAGAGCTACCAGGAGGTGAATGTTAACAGTCAGCTGTTCACCGCTCCGGCCAGCGTGCTGGCACCAAGCGATGTTGACATTCCGCTGCAGCTTAACGGACTGACTCCGGATCGGTTAGATTTCATCCGCATTCACGATATCCAGCCCGCCGCGCAATAACCCTCCCTTTAGCGGAGTGAAATGTCACTCCGCTAACATTTACATTTCGTATGGATTGGCAACATAAATGATTGCCGCTACAATCCCGCCCGTTTAAAGTACGCAAACGTGAACGCAATCGATTACGCGTGTGAGAGATATGTGAAACAACACATATTTTTGTGAGCAGGGATTCCTATAATAGGCACCGCAGAAACACGAAATATTTAGAAACGCAATTCGCGCATTTTTCACTCCCGGAAGGGAATTTCAATCAGTGGCATGATTATGAAAAAAACATTACTCGCAGCCGGCGCTGTACTGGCACTCTCCTCTTCTTTCACTGTTAACGCAGCGGAAAACGATAAACCACAATACCTCTCCGACTGGTGGCACCAGAGTGTTAACGTGGTCGGCAGCTACCACACGCGTTTCGGACCTCAGATCCGCAACGATACCTACCTGGAGTACGAAGCATTCGCCAAGAAAGACTGGTTTGATTTCTACGGCTATATGGATGCACCGGTCTTCTTCGGCGGTAACTCGCAGGCTAAAGGTATCTGGAACCACGGTTCTCCACTGTTCATGGAGATCGAACCGCGCTTCTCCATCGACAAGCTGACCGGCACAGACCTGAGCTTCGGCCCGTTCAAAGAGTGGTACTTCGCGAACAACTATATCTACGACATGGGCCGCAACGAGTCCGGTCGTCAGAGCACCTGGTATATGGGTCTGGGTACCGACGTTGACACCGGCCTGCCAATGAGCCTGTCCCTGAACGTGTACGCGAAATACCAGTGGCAGAACTACGGTGCCGAAAACCAGAATGAGTGGGATGGCTACCGTTTCAAAGTGAAATACTTTGTGCCAATCACTCAGCTGTGGGGCGGTAACCTGAGCTATATCGGCTTCACCAACTTCGACTGGGGTTCAGAGCTGGGCGATAAGAGCGGTTACGCAGAGAACGGTATCAAGCAGCGTACCAACAATTCCATCGCCTCAAGCCACATTCTGGCGCTGAACTACGATCACTGGCACTACTCTGTTGTTGCGCGTTACTGGCACAACGGCGGTCAGTGGAACGACGACGCGAAACTGGTATGGATGAACGAAAACGTCCGTTCTACCGGTTGGGGTGGCTACCTGGTTGTAGGTTATAACTTCTAACCTGTTCGGGACTGTGCGGGCTGATGCCCTCACCCTGACCCTCTCCCACAGGGAGAGGGAACAAATACAAAAAACGGCAACATTCGTTGCCGTTTTACTTTTACCTCGCCGCCGGGCAAAAAAAGCCAGCTCAAGAGCTGGCTTTTTACTGCTTAACCTTCCGCAAAAAATCCGCCAGCGATCTGTCCGCACTCTCGCTAAACCGCCTCTCCGTCTGCACAATATTGAGACAGCGGTCGAGCCGGAAACAGCGATAGTCGTCGCGCCGTTCGCACCACGCCGCCAGCAGCCAGCGCTCCCCCCAGAAGAACAAGCCCAGCGGCTGAACCTCGCGCTTTGAGAGCTGTCCGGCTTCATCACGGTAATGCAGCGCCAGCACGCGCTGGGCGGAAATCGCCTGATGGATCATGTCAAAATCGCTGCGGGAGTGGCTTTGCATGCAAAAATCCGGGGCGTAGATCCGCGTCTGCTCTGCCTTTCGACGACTCTCCTCGGACAGGATAGCCAGCACCTTCTCCTGAGCCGACTCCAGCTCGCGCGAAAGCGATTCCCCTCCCCAGGTTTTGAGCAGGCGAATCGCGACGATCAGCGCCTCTGACTCCTTATTAGTCAGCATCAGCGGCGGCAGGTCAAAACCCGACATCAGCCGATATCCGCTCCCCGCCTCACCTTCCACCGGCACGCCGGAAAGCGACAGATCGCGGATATCGCGGTAGACCGTGCGCTCGGACACGCCAAGCCGGTCCGCCAGATGCGCTGCCGTTGTCAGACGCCTGCCCCGCAGGATCTGCACAATCTGAAACAAACGGTCAGCGCGTCGGGTCATATCTTATTCCGCTTTCAGGCAGGTTGATGGAGGCCGACGCGGTTACCCTCGCTGTCGGTAAACAATGCGATAGTACCAATGCCATGCGGCAGTTCCAGCGGGCCAAACACGCACTCGCCGCCCGCGGAGGCGATGCGATCGAGCGTGGCCGCCAGATTGTCAGTATGCAGGTAAATAATAGCGCCCTGCAAAGACGGTGTAACGCCGTCAAATTTTGCCAGCGCCCCACCGGTATACGGATCCTCATGCGGGAAAACGGCCAGCTCCGCACAGTCCATTTTCTCGCGACGCAGCGCGAGCTGCATCACCGGTTCATAAAATTTGATGGCGCGATCCATATCCGAGACCGGAATTTCAAACCAGTTAATGACGCTTTTCATATATTCTCCTGCCAGTTGTTTGGGTTCAGAAGAAGTCTACGACAGGGCTCCTGACAGCATACTGTCAGGAGTGTTTGTCAGGAGCAGATAAAAAAAATCCCGGTCAACAGACCGGGATTTCGATAACGCGCTAAACCTCGCCTTACGGCAGAATGGACGGCTGATCCGCCCCTTCTTTCTCGACTTTCTGCTGGAGCAGGTGCTCACGCTTCATGCCGAGTTTCAGTGCCAGAGCGGATGCGACGTAGATAGACGACGCCGTACCGATGGTGACACCAATCAGCATGGTCAGCGAGAAGCCTTCCAGTACCGGACCACCGAAGAGGAACAGCATCAGAATCACCATCAAAGTGGTACCGGATGTGATCAAGGTACGGTGCAGCGTCTGGGTCAACGACACGTTAAAGATTTCGTACGGCGTACCGCGACGGATCTTACGGAAGTTTTCACGGATACGGTCAGATACCACGATACTGTCGTTCAGTGAGTAACCGATAACGGACATCAGGGATGCCACAATCGTCAGGTCAATCTCAATGTGGAACAGCGACAGTATGCCCATGGTGATCACCACGTCGTGCGCCAGAGCGATAACCACACCGGCCGCCAGTCGCCACTCAAAGCGGAAACCGACGTACACCAGGATGGAGATCAGCGCTACCAGCAGCGCCATCGCACCGGTCTGCGCCAGGTCAGCACCCACGCTTGGGCCGACGAACTCAATACGCTTGACCGCCGCGTTCTGGCTGGTTGTTTCGTTAATCACGCTAACAACCTTACTGCCCAGCTCCTGGCTGCCGTTGGCATCGTGCACCGGCGGCATACGCACCATGATGTCGCGGCTGCTGCCGAAGTTCTGCAGCAGCGGCTCTTCAAAGCCCGCTTTCTGCAGCGATTCGCGCATCTGGTCCATATCGACCGGTTTTTCCAGGGAGATCTCGATGACCGTACCGCCGGTGAAATCCAGACCCCAGTTAAAGCCTTTCACGCTCATAATGCCGATGGACAGAATCAGCAGGAAACCTGAAATGCCGAAGGCCCAGTAGTCCCAGCGCATAAAGTCCCAGACTTTACGGCCGTGGTTCAATTGTTCAACAGTATATTCCTGTGCCACAACGCACTCCTCAGATAGACAGCTTTTTGACGCGCTTGCCGCCGTACAGCAGGTTCACGATGGCACGGGTGCCGACAATAGCGGTAAACATTGACGTTGCGACACCGATACCGGTTGTAATCGCAAAGCCTTTGATCGCGCCAGTACCCACTGCATACAGGATAAGAACCTTAATCAGTGTTGTTACGTTCGCATCGAAGATGGAGCTGAACGCGCCTTTATAGCCTTCGTCAATCGCCTGCTGAACAGAGCGACCGTTGCTCAACTCTTCTTTGATACGTTCGTTAATCAGTACGTTGGCGTCGACCGCCACCGCAAGGGTAAGAACGATACCAGCAATGCCCGGCATGGTCAGCGTCGCCCCCGGCAGCAGGGACATAATGCCGATGATAAGCACCAGGTTGGCGATCAGCGCGGAGGTCGCAATCAGACCAAACTTCTTATAGAAGAAGATCATGAAGAGGATTGAGACCACCAGACCGGCCAGACACGCTTCCAGACCCTGCTGGATGTTTTGCATACCCAGAGTTGGACCAATGGTACGTTCTTCAACAATCTGAATTGGCGCAATCAGCGCACCGGCACGCAGCAGCAGGGAGAGCTGACGCGCTTCGTTCGGGTTGTTGATACCGGTAATACGGAAGCTGTTACCCAGACGAGACTGGATGTTGGCGATGTTAATCACCTCTTCCTCTTTCACCAGCACCGCACGACCGTTTGCATCTTTCTTGCCGCTGTCTTTGTACTCCACGAACAGGGTCGCCATCGGTTTGCCGATGTTGTCCTTGGTGAAGTTAGACATGATGTTACCACCCGCGCTATCCAGCGAGATGTTAACCTGCGGCTGGTTGTATTCGTCCTGGCTCGAGGTGGAGTCGGTGATGTGGTCACCGGTCAGAATCACGCGTTTGTACAGCACAACTGGCTGACCTTCGCGGGTCTGTTTCACTTCGGAGTCACCCGGAATACGCCCTGCGGCGGCAGCGGACTGATCGACGTTGGAGTTCACCAGACGGAATTCCAGGGTTGCAGTCGCACCCAGAATCTCTTTCGCACGCGCGGTATCCTGGATACCCGGCAGTTCAACCACGATACGGTCAGCACCCTGACGCTGTACCAGCGGCTCAGCCACGCCCAGCTGGTTTACACGGTTACGCAGAATGTTGATGTTCTGCTGAACGGCATATTCACGCGCTTCTTTCAGACGCGCATCGGTCATCACCGCGCGCAGCTGGTTGCTGCCCTGAGAGGTGATCACCAGGTCACGGTGACGTTGGGTCAGGTAATCTACAGCCTGATCGCGCGCCGCGCTGTCGCGGAACGTGATGCTCATGCCGTAGTTATCTTCTTTACGCACGGTGGTGTAAGCGATGCCTTTATCACGCAGATCGCTGCGCAGGCTGTCGATATTCTGTTCCTGCAGCTTGCCAAGCGCGGTATCCATATCCACTTCCATCAGGAAGTGAACGCCGCCACGCAGGTCAAGACCGAGTTTCATTGGCTCTGCTTTCATCGCAGCCAGCCAACGCGGGGTTGCAGGGGCAAGGTTAAGCGCCACGACGTATTTGTCACCCAGCACGCCCATCAGCGCTTCGCGAGCGCGGAGCTGCGTGTCGGTGGTGTCGAAGCGAGCAAGAATTGCACCCTCTTCCAGAGCCACAGACTTAGCGGTAATTTTTTCTTCTTGTAACGTTTTCTGGACCTGGATCAGCGTTTGCTCACTGGCGGCAACACCGCGCGCGCCAGTGATTTGAACAGCCGGATCCTCACCATACAGGTTGGGAAGCGCGTACAGCAGGCCGACGAGAATCACGACGACCAGCATGATGTACTTCCACAAAGGATAACGGTTTAACACGGCAGTTCCCTTTGGGAAAAGTTGGGATTACAGCGCCTTCATGGTGCCTTTCGGCAGAACGGCAGCTACGAAGTCACGTTTGATGACCACTTCAGTGGTGTCGTTCAGGGCGATAGCAATGTAGCCGTTTTCAGCCACTTTGGTTACGCGACCCACCAGACCACCGTTAGTCAGTACTTCATCGCCTTTGGCAATGGAGTTCATCAGGTTTTTGTGCTCTTTGGTGCGCTTCTGCTGTGGACGCAGGATCATGAAGTAGAAGATCAGACCGAACACAACCAGCATCAGAATCAGAGACATCGGGCTGCCCTGCGCTGGAGCACCTGTTGCCGCTACCGCATCAGAAATAAAAAAGCTCATTCAAATTCCCTCATTATTAAAATTAATCAACGTTCAACGGTGGAACATCCCGCCCCTGACGTTGGTAGAAATCGGTCACGAAGCTCTCTAATTTACCCTCTTCGATAGCCTTACGTAAACCAGCCATTAAGCGCTGATAATAACGAAGATTATGAATGGTATTGAGACGCGCGCCCAAAATCTCGTTGCAACGATCGAGATGATGCAGATACGCGCGAGAATAATTGCGACAGGTATAGCAATCGCACTCGGAATCGAGCGGGCTGGTGTCACTCTTATGCTTCGCGTTACGGATTTTCACCACGCCATCGGTAACGAACAAATGGCCGTTACGCGCGTTGCGGGTTGGCATGACGCAGTCGAACATATCAATGCCGCGGCGTACGCCTTCAACCAGATCTTCTGGTTTACCCACGCCCATCAGGTATCGTGGTTTATCCGCCGGGATTTGCGGGCAGACATGCTCCAGAATGCGGTGCATGTCTTCCTTCGGCTCACCCACAGCCAAACCGCCGACAGCGTAGCCATCAAAACCTATCTCTACCAGACCTTTAACAGAGATATCGCGTAAATCTTCGTAAACGCTGCCCTGGATAATGCCGAACAGCGCATTTTTGTTCTGCAGGGAGTCAAAACGGTCACGGCTACGCTTCGCCCAGCGCAGAGACATCTCCATGGAGCGTTTTGCGTAATCCCAGTCGGCCGGATACGGCGTACATTCGTCGAAGATCATCACGATGTCAGAGCCGAGATCGTACTGAATCTCCATCGATTTTTCGGGATCGAGGAAAATCGGATCGCCGTTGATCGGGTTACGGAAGTGTACGCCCTGCTCGGTGATCTTGCGGATATCGCCCAGGCTGAAGACCTGGAAGCCGCCGGAGTCGGTCAGGATTGGGCCTTTCCACTGCATGAAATCGTGCAGGTCGCCGTGGAGCTTCATGATCTCCTGACCCGGACGCAGCCACAGGTGGAAGGTGTTGCCGAGGATAATCTGTGCGCCAGTGGCTTCTACTTCTTCCGGCGTCATCCCTTTTACGGTGCCGTAAGTGCCCACAGGCATAAACGCGGGGGTTTCCACCACGCCGCGATCAAACACCAGGCGACCGCGACGCGCGCGGCCATCGGTGGTATCGAGTTCAAATTTCATTTTTTCTCCGACGTCAGAAAAACAGTCCAACGTTGTAAAACGGTGCCGCGGACTTATTCCCCGACACGCTCATTCAAAGCCAGCGGATTGTACGTGATAAACATCGCGTCCCCGTAGCTAAAAAAGCGATATTTTTGTTCTACCGCAGACTTGTAGGCCGCCATCGTGTTCTGATAACCGGCAAATGCCGACACCAGCATAATCAACGTCGATTCAGGCAGATGGAAGTTGGTCACCAGCGCGTCAATCACTTTGTACTGATAGCCCGGGTAGATAAAGATCTGCGTATCGCCAAAGAACGGCTCGATAAGATTGCGCTTCGCCGCCTGCGCGGCGCTCTCGAGTGAGCGCACGGACGTTGTACCGACCGCCACGACGCGGCTACCGCGCGCTTTCGCCGCCAGCACCGCGTCCACAACATCCTGAGGCACTTCAGCATACTCAGAGTGCATGATGTGATCTTCAATGCTGTCCACGCGCACCGGCTGGAAGGTTCCCGCGCCGACGTGCAGCGTCACGAACGCCATCTCCACGCCCTTCGCGCGCAGTTTCTCCAGCAGCGGCTCATCAAAATGCAGGCCCGCGGTCGGCGCAGCGACGGCGCCAGGCTTCTGGCTGTAGACGGTCTGGTACAGCTCGCGGTCGGCCTCTTCGTCCGGACGCTCAATATACGGCGGCAGCGGCATGTGGCCGATGGCGTTCAGGATATCGAGCACCGTGCGTTCGTCATCGAACGCCACCTCAAACAGCGCATCGTGGCGCGCGGTCATGGTCGCTTTGATGCTCTCATCATCGCCCAGCAGCAGTTCAGCGCCCGGCTTCGGCGCCTTAGACGCGCGAATATGTGCCAGAATACGTTTATCATCGAGCATACGTTCGACCAGCACTTCAATCTTGCCGCCGCTGGCTTTACGGCCAAACAGGCGCGCCGGGATCACGCGGGTATTATTAAAGACCAGCAGATCGCCAGGGTTGAGCTTGTCGAGCAAATCGGTGAAAGTACCGTGCGTCAGCTCGCCCGTAGGCCCATCCAGTGACAGTAAGCGACAGCTGCTGCGCTCAGGCATGGGATAGTGAGCAATCAGGGATTCAGGTAGTTCAAAGGAGAAATCGGCGACGCGCATGACGTATACTCGTGACTTAAAAACAGGCGGCATAGTCTAGTGCTCACACCCTTTTGCTGCAACAACTAGCCGCCCCCGGACAAATAAAACGCATGAATTTTCTCGCTCACCTGCATCTCGCTCATCTCGCTGACAGCTCCCTGTCCGGCAATTTGCTGGCCGATTTCGTACGCGGCAACCCGGCTGAGGACTATTCCCCGGAGGTTGTCGACGGGATTTTTATGCACCGCCGCATCGACGTGCTTACTGATAAGCTGCCGGAAGTGACGGAAGCCAAAGCGTGGTTTCGCCCTGAAACGCGCCGCGTTGCGCCGATCACGCTCGACGTGATGTGGGATCACTTTCTGTCGCGCCACTGGGAACAGCTGTCGCCGGAGATGCCCTTGCCGGCGTTTGTGCGCTATGCCCACCAGCAGGTGTCGATCATTCTGCCCGACTCGCCGCCGCGCTTTGTGAATCTGAATAACTACCTGTGGTCGGAACGCTGGCTGGAGCGCTATCGCGAGATGGATTTCATCCAGAACGTGCTGAACGGGATGGCGAGCCGCCGACCGCGACTGGATGCGCTGCGGGATTCCTGGTATGACCTGGATGAACATTACGATGCCCTGGAAGCGCGTTTCTGGCAGTTTTACCCGCGGATGATGGTGCAGGCGAAAAACAAACAGCTCTGACAGAATTCACATTGATAGGTAAAAGCTGGCGGAACGATTGTCACCACCTCTTTGTCTTATCCATGAACACTCTCTATACTGGCTCGCGTTGCGTTCCAAATAACCTTAGTATCTACAGGAGAATCATATGGTTCTGGTAACTCGTCCGGCTCCGGATTTTACAGCTGCAGCAGTTCTGGGCAACGGTGAAATCGTTGAAAACTTCAACTTCAAACAGCACACCAACGGTAAAGCGACCGTTCTGTTCTTCTGGCCAATGGACTTCACTTTCGTTTGCCCGTCTGAGCTGATTGCCTTCGACAAACGTTATGAAGAATTCCAGAAGCGTGGCGTGGAAGTTGTTGGCGTCTCCTTCGACTCTGAATTTGTACACAACGCATGGCGTAACACCCCTGTCGACAAAGGCGGCATCGGTCCGGTGAAATACGCAATGGTTGCGGACATCAAACGCGAAATCCAGCAGGCTTACGGTATAGAACATCCGGACGCTGGCGTTGCGCTGCGTGGTTCCTTCCTGATCGACGCAAACGGCATCGTTCGTCACCAGGTTGTGAACGATCTGCCGCTGGGTCGTAACATCGACGAAATGCTGCGCATGGTTGACGCGCTGCAGTTCCACGAAGAGCACGGCGAAGTGTGCCCGGCTCAGTGGGAAAAAGGTAAAGAAGGCATGAACGCGTCTCCAGACGGCGTGGCTAAATACCTGTCTGAGAACGTATCCAGCCTGTAATCGGCACGGTTTACGAAAAAGGCCCGCTTATGCGGGCCTTTTTTTATGCCTTACGCTGCGTCTCTCGCCAGATGCGCCAGGCCATGCCCGCCAGCAGAATCACTCCCGCAATCAGCACGCCCCATACCAGCAGCGTGTTCATCCTGCTCTCCCGCTCGGCCGCAGAGGTAGCGGTCAGACGCTCCTGGCCGCCTAATGCGACATCATCCAGCATGTCGGCCTGCGGCAGGTTCGCCATATCATAAGTCTTGCGCAGGTCGGCCGGGATCAGCATGCCGGGCTCCACGCTGGCAGGCTTCGCGGCGCCGTTGCCCCAGGCGAGCACGTACGGCGCTTTCCCCTGCGCGTTGAACACCAGGTCATAGCGGTCGCGATGTCCCGTGACGCCCGGCAGGTATTCTGGCAGACGCGCATTCAGCGTCGTGATTTTCACGGCCTGCACCAGCCCCCCGTTAAGCGAAACCGGTGGCGACGTTTTTCCCTCAAGACGGTAAAGGACCTCTTTCTTCAGAGGATGCCATGCGTCTTTTTCCGTACTCCGCCACGCGATCTCCACGGGAAGGACGCCATCGCCATTCAGTGAGAGGCTGACAGCACTCAGCGGCTGCGGGCGCGCCCAGTGCCACTGTGCTTCGCTTGTCGATAGCTGCTCCACTTCGCCCTCAAGGTCGACCGCTTCGGGGGCTGCCTGCGCAGGTGCGCTGATTGCGTTTACGCCGGTCAAGGTTATCCCCTGTCTCTGCGCATTCAGCACCACCATGAGATAGCGATTCGCATCGGGAGATAAAACCGTATCGGTATCGATCCGATCGAGCTTAAGACGATCCTGACCGCTGATGACGTCCAGCAATGGCATATCCTCGCGCAGGGTATACCAGCGCTTAAGATCCTCGCTGTAATAGACCGACGCCGTTCCCTGCCACGGCGTCTGCGGGGTATTCCAGAGCAGCTGCAGCTGGGATATAGCGATCTCGCCCGTCGCCTGTTCCGGCAGGGTCAGCAGATAATGTTGCCCGGCTGCGGCGGCTTTTTGCCCCTCCAGCACAATCTCAACGCCGCTTCCGGAACGAAGCAGGATCTTATCGCTATCACCGGATCCTTGCGAAGCCGCTAGCGGCGAGGCGTCCAGCGGGAAGAGGCGCAGCGCGGTGGATTGCGCTGGCGTCTGCGGACGCGTCGCGCTGACCAGGCTGAAGGGAACCGCCTCGCCCGACTGGTTAAAGACGCGGACATCATGCAGATCCGGCGACGTGCTTTGCTCATAGACGGCGAGCGGCAGCATCACCCGATACCACTGGGAAGGAACAGACGTATCCAGTGAAAGACCAAAAGCATAGTCCCGGGGCGATTCCGTTTGTCCCTCGTCGCAGAACGCCGGGCCGGAAAGCGCCAGCAGTGCGGTACAGGCTACCGCTTTCATCCATTTCATTTTTCATCTCCTGTTTTGGGCGGTAGCGGTGAGAAATACCCCACGATCAGAACCAGTATCGCCACGCCGATAAACGCCACCGCGCGCGACAAACCGCCTCCGCCCGCGCTGTCCACCAGCATCAGTTTAACCATCACCACGCCCAGCAGCGCGGCACCGCAGAGCCACTCCTGCCGGGAAGCCCGACGGGTGGCATGGATCATGACCACCAGCGCGCTCAGCATCCAGAACAGGGCAAAACTGGTCTGGATAAGCCGCGAATCCCACAGCGATGCCATATTCCAGGCCACGTCGCCGTACCAGGCCAGGGCGCGCATCAGCGCACCGTTAAGCCACCAGAAGCCAAACGCCATCATCGCGACGGCAGGCCACGGGCGGGCCTGCAAGAGCCACGCCGGGTAGTAGCGATCCACCGCCCGATAAAAGACCACCAGCCCCAGCAATGCGAACGCCGCGCCTTCCTCAAGCGGGTTTATCAGCGGCAGCCAGGTCTGGCGATAGACCACGCCGTCCTGGAAATTGGTCACCACCAGCAGTACCAGCAGCGCCACGACCACGGGGATCGGAGCCAGGCAGGCGTAGAGCGCAGGCCACTCCCGGAACGGCCACCCGCGACGCCGTACGGCTGCAGAGAGCCCCATAATCACCCCGCCGCCTGCTGCCATCGCCAGTCCGCTGCCCCAGGCCGCCATGCCCCACGGCAATGAACGGGCAAACCAGTAAAGCTCCGCGGCCAGCGCCAGCAAAATCATCCAGAACAGCGACAAATGCAGCCCCATCGCGATGCGCGGCAGGAGTCTTTCACCGTCGCGCCGCAGCAGCATCAGCGCGGCAGGAAGCGCAACGCACCAGGCGAGATTTGACCAGCCGGCGGCAACGATCTGCTGGTGCCAGAGCTGATAACCCACCATCAGCAGCATAACCGGCCACAGCAGCCATTTGCTGGCATCCAGCTCCCGCCACGCCAGACGAGCCGCCGCCTGCCGCCAGCCCCAGACCGACGCCGCCGTCAGCGCCAGCACGCCCGCCAGAATGGGTAATTCCTTCGTCAGTGCCAGCCGCGATGCGCCCAATAGCGCCACGAGCCAGAGCAGCAGCCCACCTGCCAGCAGCGCCCGGCTGACCGGCAGAAAGAGAGTCCGCCACAGCCAGGCCGCAGCCAGCCAGCAAAGGCTGAGGATGGTGAAGATCAGCAGCAGGCTAAGGGACGTAACGCCGTTCGTCTGCGCCCACAGCGCGCTGCCGAGCGCCAGCACCAGCAGCGCCGTCCCGCTATAGCACATGCGACGCTGGTGCTGCTGTACGCCCAGCCAGAGGATACCCAGCCCTTCCA
Source organism: Enterobacter sp. DNB-S2 (assembly GCF_019443845.1). Lineage (NCBI taxonomy): Bacteria > Pseudomonadati > Pseudomonadota > Gammaproteobacteria > Enterobacterales > Enterobacteriaceae > Enterobacter > Enterobacter sp. DNB-S2. The sequence goes on along the minus strand of NZ_CP050520.1, from coordinate 1,676,087 downwards.
GCGCCCAGGCCATCGCCGTCCAGCGCGCCGACAGCGCCAGCGGAATGGCGAGCGTGGCAAATCCGCCGCCGATTGCCAGCGCCGCCATGACCAGCGGTCGTCCGATGGAGGGATAGCGCCGCAGCGCAAGGAACGCGAGGGTAAGATAAAATGCGCCGTATCCCAGCGCGCTCAGGGCCGGGCCATACTCCCAGTGCCGGGTCATGCCGTACTGCATCCCGAAACCGATCAGCGGCGGGGCAAACAGCAACACGCCGTCGATAATCTGCTTCCCTTTCTCCTGCGCCCGCAGCGACAGCGCCACGCTCAGGACGCCGAATATCAGCGTATTGGCAATCAGGAACAGCTGGCAGATCCAATAGTCTTCAGGCTGGTAGTCATTCAGCCCCCACAGGCCGCCCACACCGAACGTAAACAGCAGCCCGAGCAGGTTCAGCTCGCGCCAGTGCTGCCAGATGCTGATAGCGAGAATCCCGATGGAAAGCAGGAGATAGAATGAGAACAGCGCCACAAAGCTGCCGCCCCCGGTGGACAACAGCAGCGGCGCAAGATACCCGCCGAGGCTCGCCAGCATGGCCAGGCTCAGCGCTTTCTGCAACACGGCCAGCCCAACGCTCGCGGCGCAAATCACCACCAGAAGCGCAAAGGCCAGCGTCATCGGCAGCATTTGCCAGAGCCGGAATGCGCCAAACACCGTCAGGTAGAGCACGCCGGTCGCCCCGCCCTGGAGGATCAGCGCATAGACACGCTGCTTATACCGCAGCCGCCACCCCACCGCCAGCAGAACGATGGCAAACAGCGCCGTTGCCACGAGGCGCAGCTCAAGCGGGAACAGGGAATGTTCAACGGTATAGCGCAACAGGAATGAAAGACCGAGGAAAAGCAGCAGGATCCCAAGCTTCGCCAGCGGATTACCCTGCATAAACCAGCGCGCCAGCGACGTCAGGATACCGCCAAAGGCAGAAGGCTGTTTTGCCGCAGGCGTCGGGGCCGGAGCGGGTTCTGCCACGGCTGCGGGAGTATCGGAACGCCAGGGGTCGACAGGCGCGGGAGCGTCTTCAACCACCGGCGCGGTCACAGCCACTGGCGCGGTAGGCTGCACGGGCTCCGGCGCGCTTTCAGGTACGTCGCGCTGCTCAAGCGCCTCAATGCGCTGGCGTAGCCGGGCGATCTCCTGTCGCGCCGCCGTACTTCGATTAAACCCAATAACCGCAAGCACGGGCGCAACCACCAGCGCAAAAACCAGGAACAAACAGCCAAGGATGTAAAGCTCGTCCATGTTTCCACCTTCACCGTAAACGATCCGTTAAGATTGACACAAATAGTTGCATTTGCGCCATCTTAAAAGGTGGAAACATTAACAGGTCTTAACTGCCGAACCAGATCGTCGCGGATACCGCAGGCAGCGCCAGCACGCCGTCCTGTATCGTCGCCTTGCCCTCTTTATTCTTCCACGCAGCCACCTTCAGCAGCGGTGAATCATCCAGCACCACTTCGCAGGCCTCGCCCCGGTTGATCGCCACGAGCACGCGCTGCTGGTTATAGACGCGAGCAAACACCACGACGTTATCGTGCGCATAGACCACCTGACAGCCGCCGTAGCGCAGGGCAAGACTCTGCTTACGCAGCTTCGCCAGCCGCTGATACAGGCTGAACAGCACCTTGTCATGCTTCTCTGGCTCCCACGGGAAGGTTTTACGGCAGAACGGATCGTTGTTGCCGTCCAGCCCCACTTCGTCTCCATAATAGATGCACGGCACGCCCGGCCAGGTGAAGAGCCAGGTCACCGCCAGCGGCAGACGCGCCACATCCTTGCCGAGCAGGGATTTAAAGCGGGCGGTATCGTGACTATCGAGCTGGTTGAACATCCGCAGCTGCTGCTGATGGGACAGACCGGCGCGATAGTTCTCCATCCACCCCATGCAGGTTTCAGCGTCGATATGATTCGGATCGTAGGAGATGTCGGTGTTAGCGAGGAATCCCCACAGCGGGAAGGTAAAGCCGCGATAGTTCATCGCCGCATCTTCCGCATCGTTCTGCAGCCACTGGCGCGCGTCGCCAAAGTGCTCGCCAAAGACGAACGCCTCCGGCTGGGCCGCTTTCGCCGAGCGCGTAATCCCGGCGACGTGCTGAAGGTTATTCCGCGCTCCGCCGGCTTCACCGAGCATATGCACCACGTCCAGCCGCCAGCCGTCCATATTCCACGGCGCCTTCAGCCAGTGACGGACGATGCTGTCTTCGCCGCCGTAGATTTCATTCACGAGCGTTGGCGACTGGAAATCCAGCTTCGGCAGGCTCGCGTAGCCCAGCCAGTCCAGCGCGCGGCCCTCCTCGTTAAAGCTGTACCAGTCGCGCTGCGGCGAGTCCGGGTTATGACACGCCCCGCCCATCGACTGGTTATGGCGGTCAAACCAGGCGTGCGAATCTCCACTGTGGTTGAACACGCCGTCCAGAATCAGGCGCATGCCTTCGTTTTGAGTGTTCTTACGCAGGCGCAGCAGCGCCTCGTCACCACCAAACTGTTCGTCAACGTGGCGATAATCTTCGGTATCGTATTTGTGCACGCTCGGGGCTTTAAACACCGGGTTGAGATACAGCGCCGTCACGCCGAGCTTTTTCAGGTACGGCAGCTTTTCGCTGATGCCGTCGAGAGCGCCGCCGTAAAAAGTGGATCCACCCGCCTGCGCGGTTAACGGCTCGTCCCACGCTTTCAGGATAATGTCGTGGCCCGCCGCATGGTGGTGATAGATCTTATCCTGGTCGGCGGTGCGTTTTTCGCTGCGCGCAAAACGGTCCGGGAAAATCTGGTAAAACACCTGATCGTTAACCCACTGCGGGCCGTTATCCGGGTAATCGACCGCAAACTGCTCCAGCCGTGCGGGCGGGAAACGGCTAAACCCCTGCGGGGTAAACCACAGCTGGCGGTTATTCCACAAAAGCTTAAAGCTGTAACGGCGGCGCGGCTGCCCGCTATTCAGGTCGATATTCGCCCGCCACGCCGTGATCCCCGGCTGCGGCTGGCTGCGCAGCTTGTGCATTTTCAGGCCGGTCTCTTCGTTATCTATTTCGGCGCGGAGCGTCACGCGTTCAGGCTGATTTTCCCCCGCCAGCCAGAGCGTAATCACAAGGTTGTCTTTGTTTTGCTTAACAAATGGGGCAACCGGAAGGTGCCAGGCGTTTAACATCACGAATCCCCTCTGATGAAATTGACGTCACCTTGCCACAGGGTGGTTAAGGATAGCTCATCACGTTCGGGATTATTGGGGGAGGAGAAAGGAGGATGAGGCAAAATTCCCTCTCCCAAGGGGAGAGGGGAAAAGGATATTACTGCGCTTCCGCCAGCTGACGGTCACGGCGGCATTTAAACACCCACCCCACCAGCAGCAGGACGATCCACGCGCAGCCCACGTACAGGGAAATGCGGGTATCCGGATGGTAGCCAATCAGGGCAATGATAAACACCAGGAAGATCAGCCCGACGACGGTCGTCGCAACGCCGCCCGGTACTTTGAACTTCAGCGCTTTCGCCTCATCCGGCGACAGACGACGGCGGAACGCAATCTGCGACAGCAGGATCATAATCCACACCCACACCGTCGCGAAGGTCGCCAGCGATGCGATCACCAGGAAGACGTTCTCCGGCATGATGTAGTTCAGGTAAACCGAGAACAGCAGCGCCCCGGTCATCACCACAACGGTTACCCACGGCGTGCCGCGGCGTGAAGTTTTGGCGAACACCTTCGGCGCACTGCCCTGCTCCGCCATGCCGTGCAGCATACGGCCCACGCCAAAGACGTCACTGTTGATCGCGGAGAGTGACGCGGTGAGCACCACAAAGTTCAGAATGCTGGCCGCAAAGGCGATTCCCATATGCTGGAAGGTCAGAACAAACGGGCTACCGTTGGTGCCGACCTGATTCCACGGGTAGATGGACATAATCACGAACAGCGTGCCCACGTAGAACACCAGAATACGCATCGGCACCGAGTTGATGGCGCGCGGAATGGATTTCTCCGGATCTTTCGCTTCACCGGCGGTAATACCGATAATCTCGATGCCGCCGTAGGCGAACATCACCATCTGCAGCGACATGACCATCCCGAGCCAGCCGTTGCTGAAGAAGCCACCGTTGCTCCAGAGGTTATGGATGCCGGTCGGCTGCCCGCCGTTGCCGATTCCCCAGATGATGATGCCGAAACCGGCCACGATCATGATGATGATGGTGGCGACCTTGAAGAAGGAGAACCAGAATTCGAGCTCGCCGAACACCTTCACGCTCATCAGGTTGACGGCGCAAATGATCAGCACCACGCTCAGCACCCAAATCCAGTGCGGCACCGCCGGGAACCAGACGCCCATATAGATGCCAAACGCCGTCACGTCGGCAATCGCCACAATCAGGATTTCAAAGCAGTAGGTCCAGCCGGTGATAAACCCGGCCAGCGGGCCGAGGTTTTCCTGCGCGTAGCGGGAGAAGGAGCTGGCGGACGGGTTGTGAACCGACATTTCGCCGAGGGCGCGCATGATGATATACGCCGCCACGCCGCCGATGATGTACGCCAGCAGAACGCTGGGACCGGCCATTTTGATGGCATCTGCCGAGCCATAAAAAAGACCGGTGCCGATAGCAGAGCCCAGCGCCATAAAGCGGATGTGGCGCGTGCTCAATCCACGTTTAAGTTTGTTAGTGCTTTCCATTTAAATCTTGCCATTCAACACGAAAAAAACAAAAAACCACGGGGCCTTAAGCCCCGTGGTTAAACAGTTTGTTGCCGTTGATTAATGAGCGTTCGATGCAACCTGACGCCCTGCAGCACGGTCCCAGATAATCGCCAGAACCAGTGCAACAACGGTAGGCATCAGCCAGGCCAGACCCTGCTCGGACAGCGGCAGACGCTGTGTCCATGCCGGCAGTATGTGCGCGAAAGCTGATGCTTTAATCCCGTCAAGGATACCAAAAATCAGGCTGATAAACATGGCTGGCGCAATAATTCGTGAAGAGTTGTTCCACCACGGGCGAGTAAAGCTCAGCACCACCAGCACGATACACGGCGGGTAAATAGCCGTCAGCACCGGAATAGAGACCTGAATCAGGTGGCTCAGACCGAGGTTGGACACCGCCATGGAGAAGATACCGAGGATAAACACCAGGGTGCGGTAAGAGAGCGGCAGATACTGTGCAAAGAACTCTGCGCAGGCGCAGGTCAGGCCAACCGCCGTCACCAGACAGGCAAGGAAGATGAGCGCTGCCAGCAGCATACTGCCCGCACCGCCGAAGGTGTGCTGAACGTAGGCGTGCAGGATAGCCGCACCGTTGGCGTTCTGATCGACCAGCATGGCGCTGTCGGAACCCAGACGGAACAGCGCCAGATACAGCAGCGTCAGCCCCACACCGGCCATCAGGCCAGCCCAGATGGTATAGCGGGTCAGCAGACGCGCTTCGGTCACACCGCGGGAACGCGCGGCGTTAACGATAACGATACCAAACACCATCGCGCCCAGCGTATCCATCGTCAGGTAGCCGTTCACAAAGCCGTTAGAGAACGCGGCATTTTTATATGCGTCCATCGCGTCGCTAATCGGGCCCGCTGGCCAGACGATGGCCGCAACAGCCAGAACAATCAGCGCCACAATTTTCAGCGGAGCCAGGAAGTTACCCACGGTATCCAGCAGCTTGCCCGGATAGAGGGAAACCAGAATCACGATCGCGAAGTAGATCAGGCTGTAGATAAACAGCGGCATCGCACCGTCACCGGTCAGGGGAGCAATACCCACTTCGAAGGACACGGTCGCCGTACGCGGGGTCGCAAACAGCGGGCCAACGGCCAGATAGCAGACGGTTGCCAGCAGAACGCCCGCCACTTTGCCAATCGGGGTGCTGAGGCTATCCACACCGCCGCCGACTTTCGCCAGCGCGACGACGGTCAGAACCGGCAGACCCACGGCAGTAATCAGGAAACCAAACGCGGCGGTCCAGACGTGTTCACCCGCCTGTAAGCCAACCATTGGAGGGAAAATGATGTTGCCTGCGCCAACGAACAGCGCAAATGTCATAAAGCCCAGCGCGATGATGTCACGCGATTTTAAGTGATGGGTCATAAAACCTTACTGCCTGTGGATGTGGTGTTGAAAACATTGAGATTTTCGATATCCCTGACGGGACGATACAGCCGAAAATTTGCTCAATTTCAGCGGGAAATGCTCCCGTCCTGGCGTGGAGAAGAATAGTTTTTCGATTTACCACGCAAATACAGTCGGTCTGACAGTATCTGGGGCGCAATTTAAACGCTTATAACGTTTAAAGGCAAGGTGGGATCGTAAAACCAGAACAATATGCCAGCATGAAAATACACATCAGAACAATACGCTATTTATAAGAAAAACCCATGGCTAATCACGCGAACAAAAAACAGTCAGCCGTATAAAATTCATCCGCGTTTCGCTTGACTGCAAAGCAAACGGGCCAGCAGACGCTGACCCGTGGAAAGGTAAAATGACACGCCTGCCGTCAGGCGATCTTTTTGGCAATTAATCGTTCCGGAATAACGAAACTGAAGCGGGTTCCTTTACCCAGCGTACTCTGAATATCGAGACGGCTTTCATGGTGATTCACCGCGTGTTTCACAATTGCCAGCCCCAGGCCGCTTCCGCCTGTTTGCCGGGATCGCGCTTTATCCACACGGTAAAAGCGCTCGGTCAGACGCGGAATATGCTCAGGCGCGATCCCCGGCCCGTTGTCTTCCACGCTAAACTCAGCCCCCGTTGGGGCATGGTGCCAGCGCACCACGATATTCGTCCCCTCCGGGGTATGATTCACCGCGTTATATACCAGGTTGGAAATGGCGCTCCGCAGTTCATCTTCGCTGCCCAGCACCTTCAGCGTATTGTCGACCTCAAAAGTCAGGTGATGCTTTTTGTGGCTTAACGTCTGCGCTTCACGCTCAACGACCCGCAGCATCATCGGGACATCAATGGTCTCATTTAGCGCGAGCGACGGCGCCGCTTCAATCTTCGAGAGCGTCAGCAGCTGCTTCACCAGCCCTTCCATCCGGTGCGTTTGCTCGCGCATGGTGTGCAGCGCTTTTTCACGCGGCGCGCCTTCAAGCGTTTGCTCCTGCATCATCTCCAGGTATCCCTGAAGCACGGTCAGCGGTGTACGCAGTTCGTGACTGACGTTGGCGAAGAAGTTGCGACGCGCCCCTTCCAGCTGGTGCATCTGGGTGACATCTCGCGCCACCATCAGCCACTGCTTATCGCTGTAGGGCATCACGCGGATTTCCAGATGGCGACCATTATTGAGCTTCAGATTGTGCGGGCGGGTAAAATCACGCTTTTTCAGATACAGCGTGAACTCGGGATAGCGCAGAAGGTTGAGGATATTCTGACCATTATCATCGGGCCAGCGCAGGCCCAGCAGCTGTTGTGCAAGGCCGTTACACCAGAAGATCGTCCCTTCTTCGGTCGTCAGAATAACGGCATCCGGCAGCGACTCTGCACCGCTGCGAAAACGCTTAATCAGGCTTCCCAGCTCGCGGCGACGCTTTTTATTACGCATCTGCATCTGATGCAGTCCGTACAGCAGCGGCTCCCAGCTGCCGCTTCCCGGCGGCGGCGTCATACTTCGGTCAACCCACAGCCACCACGAGAGGCGCAGCAGGTTCCAGAAATGCCAGATCAGCAGCCCGGTGACCGACGCCAGCAGAAACCACGGCAGGTGTCCAAGAAAGGCCCCCAGAAGGAAGGCCGGAATACAGCATAAGATCAGTTCAAAGACGAGCCTTTTCCATGACAGACGTTCCAGCACGCGTCACACTCCTGTCATTGTTCAGAAACGGGTAGAAAAACGATAACCCGTGCCGCGGACCGTCTGCACCATGCGATCGTGGCCGCTCAGTTCCAGTGCTTTTCGCAGGCGGCGAATATGTACGTCAACCGTCCGGTCTTCGACATACACGTTAGTTCCCCAGACGTTATTCAGCAACTGCTCGCGGCTGTAAACGCGTTCCGGGTGAGTCATAAAGAAGTGCAGGAGTTTAAATTCGGTAGGCCCCATGTCGAGGGGATTTTCACCGGTCATGACGCGGTGTGAGGTGGGGTCAAGGCTCAGCCCCTGCATCTCTATCACCTCTTCCACCGCCATCGGCGAAATACGGCGCATCACGGCTTTAATGCGGGCAACCAGCTCTTTTGGAGAGAACGGTTTAGTAATGTAATCGTCCGCGCCGGTCTCCAGACCGCGAACGCGATCCTCTTCTTCTCCGCGCGCCGTGAGCATCACAACCGGGATGTCGCGGGTCAGCGCTTCACGCTTCAGGTGTTTGATAAACTGCAGTCCGGAGCCGCCGGGCAACATCCAGTCCAGCAGAATCAGATCGGGCCAGGGTTCATTCAGCTGGTTCACTGCGCTGTCATAATCTTCCGCTTCAACCGGCTGGAAGCCGTTTTGCTCGAGCACGAAGCACACCATTTCACGAATTGGAGCTTCATCTTCTACGACCAGAATACGTCTCGCCATACTTTGCCCTGTCTTATCTTATTTAAGTTACAAGTTTGTAATTCGGCGCCATTATGCGTCAGATTTATGACAGATTTATGAAAAACAGTACCACGATAACGGGCAAACCGTTGTTTTATTACAGCGGTTATTTTCCCGTCTCTGAACGTTTATAATCCTGCTTTCTCTTTTTTGCCACGGATCTGCTATGCGCATACTTCACACCTCGGACTGGCATCTGGGTCAAAATTTTTACAGCAAAAGCCGTGCGGCTGAACATGAAGCCTTCCTGAACTGGCTGCTGGAAACGGCCCGGACGCACGAGGTGGACGCGATTATTGTGGCGGGTGACATCTTTGATACCGGCTCGCCCCCCAGCTATGCGCGTGAACTGTACAACCGCTTCGTGGTGAATTTGCAGCAAACCGGCTGTCATCTGGTGATTGTCGCCGGCAACCATGATTCCGTCGCGACGCTCAATGAATCCCGCGACATCCTGGCATTTCTCAATACCACCGTCGTCGCCAGCGCCGGGCACGCCCCGCAGATCCTGAAAAAACGCGACGGCACGCCGGGGGCGGTGCTGTGCCCCATTCCCTTTTTGCGTCCGCGGGACATCGTGCAAAGTCAGGCGGGGCTGTCGGGCGCGGAAAAACAGCAGCATCTCCTGCAGGCCATCACGGATTATTATCACCAGCAGCACGCCGATGCCTGCGCCCTGCGCGGCGACCAGCCGATTCCGGTGATTGCGACCGGGCATCTCACCACCGTCGGGGCCAGTAAAAGTGACGCCGTACGCGACATCTATATCGGCACGCTGGATGCCTTTCCGGCGCAAAACTTCCCGCCAGCCGACTACATTGCGCTCGGGCACATACACCGGGCGCAGATCGTCGGCGGCAGCGAGCACATCCGCTACTGCGGCTCGCCTCTTTCGCTCAGCTTTGACGAAACGGGCAAAGCCAAGTCCGTCCATCTGGTGAGCTTCTCCGAGGGAAAACTTCACGCCGTCGAGACGCTGGAAGTACCGGTCACCCAGCCGCTGGCGGTGCTAAAGGGCGATCTTGCCGCCATTACCGCCCAGCTTGAGCAGTGGCGCGGAACAGCGCTTAACCCGCCCGTCTGGCTGGATATCGAAATCACCACCGACGACTACCTGCACGATATGCAGCGTAAAATTCAGGCGCTGACGGAAGATTTACCCGTCGAAGTCTTACTGGTACGCCGCAGCCGCGAGCAGCGCGAGAAAATTCTGTTAAGCGCTCAACGTGAAACGCTCAGTGAGCTTCGGGTTGAAGAGGTGTTTGAACGCAGGCTCTCGCAGGAGGAAATTGACGACGCGAAGCGCGCAAGACTCAGCGAACTGTTCAGCCATACCCTGCATGCGCTCAATGATGAGGAAGAAAACGCATGAAAATTTTGAGCCTGCGCCTGAAAAATCTCAACTCCCTCAAGGGCGAGTGGAAAATTGACTTTACCGCGGAGCCGTTTGCCAGCAACGGGCTGTTTGCCATTACCGGCGCGACCGGGGCAGGTAAAACCACCCTGCTCGACGCCATCTGCCTGGCGCTTTATCACGAAACGCCGCGACTGCAGAAGGTCTCTCAGGCGCAAAACGACCTGATGACGCGCGACACCGCCGAGTGCCTGGCGGAAGTGGAGTTCGAGGTAAAAGGCACCGCCTATCGCGCATTCTGGAGCCAGAACCGCGCGCGCAACCAGCCGGACGGAAACCTGCAGGCGCCGCGCGTGGAGCTGGCGCGCTGCGAAGATGGCAAAATCCTGGCCGACAAAGTGACGGATAAACTGGAGCAAACCGCTGCGCTCACCGGGCTGGACTATGGCCGCTTCACCCGCTCGATGCTGCTCTCACAGGGGCAGTTTGCCGCCTTCCTTAATGCCAGGCCGAGCGATCGCGCCGAGCTGCTGGAAGAGCTGACCGGCACCGAGATCTACGGACAGATTTCCGCCATGGTGTTTGAAAAACATAAAGCCGCCCGCAGCGTGCTTGAAAAGTGCGAGGCGCAGGCGGCGGGCGTCGTGCTGTTGAGCGAAGAGCAACAGCAGCAGTTGCAGCAAAGTTTGCAGGCGCTTACTGACGAAGAGAAAATCCTGCTGGTTCAGCAGCAAAGCCAACAGAAAGATTTTCAGTGGCTTACGCGCCATGATGAGCTCGTGCTTGAGCAACAGCGCGTCACCGCGATGCAGCAGCAGGCGCAACAGGCGCTGACGAACGCTGCGCCAGAGCTGGCAAAGCTCCTGCTTGCTCTGCCCGCCGCCCAGCTTCGACCGCTTTGGGCGCACCAGCAGGAGCAAACCGCGCGCCTGACGCAAACCCAGCAGCGAATTATTGAAGTAAATACTCGCTTACAAGCCAAAACCGCACTGCGCGCGCGGATCCGTCATACCGCCCAGCGGAATCATGAGCAGCTTCAGACCGAACTGACGGCGCTGGCGCAGTGGCTGGCGGAGCACGAGCGCTATCGCCTGCTGGGGCAGGAGATTGCCGGCTGGCGTGCCCAGTTCTCACAGCTTAACCGCGACAAAACGCAGTTAGCCTCGCTTGCTGCGCGGATGGGTGAATTACGCAACAGGCTGGCTGAGATGCCGGAAAATGCGCTGACGCTGACGGCGGATGAGGTCAGCGCGGCCATGGAGCAGCAGTCCCGGTCACGCACGCTGCGTCAGCGGCTGACGTCGCTGCATGCCCGCTATCAGCCGCTGCAAAAGCGCCTGCGCCAGAGCGGTGAAAGCGTGCAGAAGGCTCAGGCCGATCAAAATAAACTCAATGAAACGCTGACGCTGCGCCGCCAGCAGTACAAAGAGAAACACCAGCACTATCTGGACCTCAAGGCCCTGTGCGAAACCGAAGCGACGATTAAAGACCTGGAAAGCTATCGTTCCCGGCTTGAGGCAGGCAAACCCTGTCCGCTGTGCGGCTCCAGCGAGCACCCCGCCGTTGCGCAATACCAGTCGCTTGAGCTGACGGATAACCAGCGCCGCCGCGATGTCCTGGAAAAAGAGGTCGCCGCCCTTAAAGAGGAAGGGCTGCTGGTGCTGGGACAGGTTAATGCCCTGACGCAGCAGATCCAGCGCGAGTCAGACGAAGCGCAGACTCTCTCTCAGGAAGAGCAAGCACTCACTAAAGAGTGGATGGAGGCCTGCGCTTCCCTGAACATCGCGTTGAATATTCAGGAAGATATCACGCCATGGATGAACGAGCAGGAACAGTACGAGCGCCAGCTTTATCAGCTCAGCCAGCGTCTGACCCTGCAAAACCAGCTAAACGAGCAGGAAGTGCTGGAGCGACAGTATCAGCAGCAGCTGACGGCCGCGCGCCAGGCGCTGGAAATCACCCTGCTCTCGCTATCGCTTAACGTACCTGAAGACGGCAATGAAGCCGCCTGGCTGCACGCCCGCGAAGCGGAATTCGCGCAGTGGCAGGAGAAACAAACGCAGCACGGCGTGCTTCTGGAACGCATAAACGCGCTGAAGCCGCTGCTCGACACGCTTCCGGAAACGAACGGCGAAGAGGCCGAACCGGCCATTCCTGACGGCTGGCGCGACGTTCACGATGAATGCGTGTCGCTACAAAGCCAGCTCAGCGCGCAGCAGCAGCAGGAAAAGCTGGAGCAAGAGCGCCTGCAGCAGTCGCAGACGCAGTTCACCACGGCGCTCGCAGCGAGCTGCTTTGCCGATCGGGACGCGTTCCTTGCCGCGCTGCTGGATGACGACGCTATTCGCCACCTCGAACAGCTGAAGCAGTCGCTGGAAAGCCAGATACAGCAGGCCGCGGCCCTTTCCGGCCAGGCTAACCAGCAGCTGCAGGCTCATCTGGCGCTGCGGCCGGAAGGGCTCAACGCAGATGCTCCTGCGCTGCAAAGCCAGCTGCAGCAGCTGGCGGAAAGGCTTCGCGAGAACACCACGCATCAGGGCGAGATCCGCCAGCAGCTTAAGCAGGACAGCGATAACCGTCAGCACCAGCTGGCGTTGATGCAGCAAATTGAAGAGGCCGCGCGCCAGGCGGATGACTGGGGTTATCTGAACGCGCTGATCGGCTCCAGCACCGGCGACAAGTTCCGTAAATTCGCGCAGGGGCTGACGCTGGATAATCTCGTCTGGCTTGCTAACCAGCAGCTTAACCGTCTGCACGGGCGTTATCTGCTGCAGCGCAAGGCCAGCGACGCGCTGGAGCTGGAAGTGGTCGATACCTGGCAGGCGGATGCGGTTCGCGATACCCGAACGCTCTCGGGCGGCGAGAGCTTCCTGGTCAGCCTGGCGCTGGCGCTGGCTCTTTCCGATCTGGTGAGCCATAAGACGCGGATCGATTCCCTGTTCCTGGATGAGGGGTTCGGCACGCTCGACAGTGAAACGCTGGATACCGCGCTGGATGCGCTCGACGCGCTGAACGCCACCGGGAAAACCATCGGCGTGATCAGCCACGTTGAGGCGATGAAAGAGCGCATTCCGGTACAGATCAAGGTGAAGAAAATTAACGGGCTGGGTTATAGCAGGCTGGATAAGGAATTTGCGGTGGGCTGAATGGTAGGTCGGTGCGGTCTGATGCCCTCACCCTAGCCCTCTCCCACAGGGAGAAGAACCAAAATAATTGAATAAAATCGAAGAAAATCTAAGTTAAAAGGCGTTGTTTTTATTAAGTTTTTTGTAGTTGCATGGGTAAATTTTGGTCATTACGCTAATGTTTAAGAAACAGTCTTTTTTGAACCAGTTTTTGAACTTAGTTAATGAATAAAAATTCACTCATTATGCAAGGAACTGAATAATGAACATCGTCTTTTCTTCTAAAGCTTTAGATCGTCTGCCAGCAAAAACCAGCCCGTATATTGTTTATCACGCCAGTGGTGAACGGGGTACGGGCCGCTTAGGTGTGCGAGTATACACCACAGGTAAGAAGAAATTTATCTACCGTCACTTTGTTGGTAAAACGGCAAAGTTTCAGACGTTAGGTGAATACCCGGATATGCCACTCAGTAAAGCGCTTGAGCAATTCGAAGCCCTTTCAGAATCCAAGGATGTGATCAAGACGGCCTCAAAAGGTGCCGGAACCCTTGAAGCACTGTTTGAAGCGCACAAGGAAGACTTCTTTGCAGCGGGTAAACGTTCATACAAGCATTACATCAGTCTGCGCTCTGTCATTGCAGAAAGCGGCCTGTTACCTGAGAGCACAGTCGCCAACAAAATCACGACCAATGATTGCCGCGCAATCCTGAACTACGTATACAAGACCACAGGAAAACGTCAGTGGGTTAATGAAGTGCGCTCCTACATGTGTGCTCTCTTTTCCTGGGGTATGAAGTCTGATAAATCGCCTGTGATGGATGTTGTACAAAGCAAATTTGATATCCCCTTCAACCCGGTAACAGCGATCCCTACGCTTGCGTGTGACGCATATGTGGGCGAGCGCTATCTTTCTTTCGATGAGCTGGCACAACTCCTTAACGATGCGAACTCAGGCGAACATTTTACGCCTGATATCAGTGTGTTTTTAAAGCTTGTTTTCTTTTGTTGTGGTCAGCGCCCCTACGAAATATTAGCAGCGAAAAAAGAACATTATAATCGTGATGCTCAACTACTCTCAATTCCTCCAGGAATTGCCAAAACAAAAAAAATGGTATCACATCGCTTTAAGCCCCAGCGCGATAGAATTAATTGATGAAAAGTGTTTGCGTTATCCTGAAAGTGAATATCTTTTCCCTGATATACGTTACGAATCAAAAATGGCGGCATGGATTTTAAAAGAGAAGGAGGGAACCCTTAAAAAGAACTCTGTAAAACCCACTCCATTTTTACCTACCAGCTTACTTGGAGATAATATTCGTCGTTATCGGGAGCGTACTAATATGAAATCGTTTACGCCCCGCGATTTCCGGCGAACCTTTAAAACCCTTGGAGGACAAATTAAACTATCAAAAGAAATCAGGGACCGCATTCAGAATCATAATAAAAGTGACGTGTCTTCTAAACACTATGACCGCTATGATTACTTTGAAGAGAAAATGGATGCGGTTTTGAAATTGGAGAAGAAGTGTTTCTAATTGACGGGCATCATCGTCTGGCGGGGGCAAAACTTTGCCGCCAGCGTGGTATTCAGATTAATTCTGTTGAATGTCAGGAATTTGTAGGGGATGAAGTTGATAAAGTTCGTCTGATGCTTAAAACTGCTGATGGGTTACAGTTGACCCCGCTTGACCGTGGCGTTGGCTATCAGCGCATGGTTTTGCTTGGAAAAAAACCTCATGAAATCAGTTCGGAAATCGGACGATCTGAGTCTGATGTGGTCATTCATCTGGCCCTGATGGAATGCTCTGATTATATTAAATCGCTGGTTGCCGAGTCTAAAATCAACTACTCATATGCTGTTGAATTAACAAGAGAACACGGAGATCAGGTTGATGCTGTTGTTAAGGCGCAGCTTGAATCCGCTACACGTAAAGGTAAAGAAAAGATCACTCGCAGCCTCAGCGAACCGCAGATCACCCCAAAAAAGTTGCGCCGCTTTATTCAGCTTATCAGTGAGTCAACACAACGGACAAAAGATAATAAAGTCCAGTTTGTACTTGAAGCTGAAAGCGCTAAAGAAGTAATTGATATTCTCACTTTGTATCAGAACAAATTAGAAGGGATATCTAATGGAACTGGTCAATCGTAATGCCCCGCAAAACGTCCTTGATAAAGCAAAACAACATCTTAATCTTTTCAAAGAAAAGGTGTTAATACCGCATAAATTATACAGAACTAAATATCTGGTGATTTATGTTAACAAATCCTGGCGATTGCTTTCTAAAGATAAGGGTGAGAACTGGATATTAATGATATATCATGAATTTGATCGCCACATTTAATGTGTGAGGTTCCTATGCCTGATTCAAATGCTATCGTAAATATGTTGTCAGAAGAACTTGCCGCAAAAGTAAAAAAATTTGCAGCTTTGATTGAGCACGATTACGCGCTTGAGAGCGATGCAATCAAAGAACTGGTTTCACGTTTTGAAGAAGCATTAAAGATGAATGATGCGCTTATCTGTGAAAATTCAATGCTCAATATCATGCGTATGGTTTATGAAAGCGATTCGCCGGAACAGCTTTCGACCCTTACCATGATTATCCCGATCAAGCGGAAACACTAGCTGCGATCTGGAGGTATCTATGGCGCTTTCAGTACGCTATATCAAGATGGGTGAGATGTGCCGCCTCGTTGGTAAAACTCCCCCCACGATCCGAAAGATGATTAAAACGGGCGAGTTTCCAAAACCAAGGAAGGTTGGAGGTACATTCCTGGGTTGGCTTGAGTCTGATTTTCAGGAGTGGGTAGCAGGTCAGAAGGATGAACAATTACGCCTTGTCAATAAAAAGTAGTTAGTAAGTAGCAGCTAAACGTACAGGGATGTACCCACTCCTTTGATTTACTGATACGCAATATTCAACGTTGCAATTGCATTCGCTTTTCCAGCGTGAATTTTATCCTTAGTTTGTATATATCGGGCAGTAAACGGATAAGTCTCAGGGCCACCAGCCGATCGGTTCAGGTTGACCATTTCATTAATTTTGAGCGGATTATTATCATAAAGGATCTGAACCCCCACTCCTGTAGCTACGTTTTCTTCGTCTGATAAAGCGATAACGCTGTTGTCTGAGGTGTCTGGATTTTGTCTTCCATTCAGCGTGACATTCACGTTAGCATCTTCATCGCAATCCAGTTTTAAATTGACAGTCTGTGTGATTTTTGAGAATGCTCCTGTGTGTTCAAAGTCAGAAGATGGAACATTGCCCATCGGGAACGCCAGACCTGCTCCTGACTGAATTGAACATTTTAAAGAAGTAACATTTCCTCCCATCATGTTCAGTTTCATAACCGACATCGTCAGTGCTGAATCAGGCCCATCACCGACATCCCATCTCATAATCATGCCTGAGTTTATCGTACCAGACTGAGCTTCTCCCTCAGTTTTAATTATCTCAACTTTGACCGAGGACAAATTTTGCCACATACCAATCGGAGTCAGATGATCATTTCGAATAACACCATATTCTGTTGACACACGAATACCTATCCCCTCCACATTGGTTTTATAAACATGCGATACGGATGATTCAGTAGAAAATATTCCCACGTCCCAGACACCGTATGTACCATCACTACATTCAGGTCCGAATTTTGTGAAACTGACGGTTTTTGTCTGCAAAACAGTACCGGGAGGTGTATCGCGCTGAACAATTATATTGTCAAGAGTAACTGTTTCGTCCAGATAATTACCGCTGTAAAACCAACAATCCGCTGAAGCTATATTAGAAATGCATATTAATAGGAAAAAAAATAGTATATGCTGTTTTCCTTTCATTTCTTTCATTCCTTTTTACTCGAAAAGTATAGATTTCAAACAGATATACTCCAATAATATTATATTGATAATTAAAAAAATATCCTCATGAGGACTGCTTTGTACTTGACAATAACAAATAATAATATTTTCATTGTATTTTTTTTCTATATATTTCAAGGGGTTACAATATGAAAAAAAACGTGAAAATTAGCACCTCCCTTGTAAATAATTTTACGATTAGACTTTAATAGATCATAAATAAATTCCAATGGTACTCTTTTCAATTATTGATTTGCATTTTAAACCGACACTGCTACTAATTCTTTTATGCAGTTTTTATGCAAAAGCGTGAAACTGATGGATTTTGTTTTTTCTTTTTTGAACTTTTTATTGAACTCCAAAAATACTGAATGAATCCTTTATCAACTAAATTATTGTTTTGTAGGGTATATTTTCTCTTCAGCCTTTTACTTTTTCCCTCTCCCACAGGGAGAGGGAATAAACATTTTTTGCTTTTATTCCGGCCACAGCCACGCCGCGCCGCGCACGCCGCTGGAGTCACCGTGGACAGCTTTGCGGATCGGGGTTTCACACTCGCCGCCAAACACCCACTGTTTCACCAGATTCGGTACCGTGGCGTACAGCCGGTCAACGTTGCTCATGCCGCCGCCGAGCACAATCACGTCCGGATCGAGAATATTCACCACGTGCGCCAGGGATTTCGCCAGCCGCATTTCGTAGCGGCTAAGGGCCAGCTCGGCGACCGGATCCTGTTCTTCGACCAGACGCATGATTTCGTTGCCCTTTAGCGGCTGGCCGCTTAAGCGGTGGTAGTCGGTCGCAAAACCGGTGCCGGAGATAAACGTCTCAATACAGCCCTGCTTTCCGCAGTAGCACGGCACCTCAGCGCGGTATTTAAGCTCGTCTTCATCCATCCACGGCAGCGGGTTGTGTCCCCACTCGCCCGCGGTACCGTTACCGCCGATATGGGCGCGCCCGCCGAACGCCACGCCCGCACCGCAGCCGGTACCGATAATCACGGCAAACACGGTCTGAGCACCGGCCGCCGCGCCGTCGATGGCCTCAGAGACCGCCAGGCAGTTGGCGTCGTTGGCCAGACGCACTTCCCGGTTCAGACTTTGGCTCAAATCTTTATCAAACGGCTGACCGTTGAGCCAGGTGGAGTTGGCGTTTTTAACCACCCCGGTATACGGGGAGATCGACCCCGGGATCCCCATCCCGACGCTGCCGGTTTGGCCTGTCGCCTGCTCTGCCATCTCAACCAGGCTGGCAATCGTCTCGATAGTCTGGTGATAATCATCGCGCGGCGTCGGCAGACGGTGGCGAAACAGCTGCTCCCCCTGCTCGCTCAGTGCGATGACTTCTGTTTTGGTGCCGCCCAAATCGATCCCAATACGCACAAGACTCTCCTCATTATTTTGATTATCAACAGAGTAGAAGCACGCTTCCCGATTAGCAATGCAAGCGATGCGACAATTCGTTATCATGCCCGCTGATTTAACGACAAGGCCGTGGAAATTATCATGCTGTGGTTCAAAAATTTGATGGTTTACCGTCTCAGCCGCGACGTTTCGCTGCGTGCAGAAGAGATGGAAAAACAGTTAGCCGCTTATACCTTTTCCCCTTGCGGTAGCCAGGATATGGCGAAAACCGGCTGGGTTCCGCCAATGGGTTCACAAAGCGATGCACTGACCCACGCCAGCAGCACGGGTCAAATCATCGTCTGCGCCCGTAAAGAAGAGAAAATCCTGCCGACGCCGGTGGTTAAGCAGGCGCTCGAAGCGAAAATTTTCAAGCTGGAAGCCGAACAGGGCCGCAAGCTGAAAAAGACCGAGAAAGATTCGCTGAAAGACGAAGTGCTGCACTCGCTGCTGCCGCGCGCCTTCAGCCGCTTCAGCCAGACCATGATGTGGATCGACACCGTCAACGGGCTGATCATGGTGGACTGCGCCAGCGCCAAGAAAGCAGAAGATACGCTGGCCCTGCTGCGTAAAAGCATCGGATCTTTACCGGTCGTTCCGCTGGCGCTGGAAACGCCGATCGAGCTGACGCTGACCGAATGGGTACGCAGCGGCGCTGCGGCTCAGGGTTTCCAGATCCTTGATGAAGCCGAGCTGAAAGCCCTGCTGGAAGATGGCGGCGTGATCCGCGCGAAGAAGCAGGATCTGGTGAGCGACGAGATCGCCGTCCACATCGAAGCGGGTAAAGTGGTCACTAAACTGGCGCTCGACTGGCAGCAGCGCATTCAGTTCGTGATGTGCGACGACGGCTCCGTGAAGCGTCTGAAGTTCTGCGACGAGCTGCGCGATCAGAACGAAGATATCGACAGGGAAGATTATGCCCAGCGCTTTGACGCGGACTTCATCCTGATGACCGGCGAGCTGGCCGCGTTGATTCAGAATCTGGTGGAAGGTCTCGGCGGCGAAGCGCAGAGATAAGAGGCAAAACGCAGGCCGGGTAAGCGTTAGCGCCACCCGGCTTATTTTTTATTTCAGATAGCGGCACAGATAAGAGGTAGGTTCAGCGACCTGCAAATGGAACTCGCTGTGGCCAGGGACGTTGAAAACTTGCCCGGCAGCGTAAACTTTCCATTCCGTTTCACCCGGCAGTAAGACGTTCAGCGCACCGCTGACGACCGTCATTTCTTCAGCTTCCGCCGTGCCAAAGGTGTATTCCCCTTCCGCCATAACGCCGACACTGGCGCGGCCAGTGCTGCTGCTGGTAAAACCAATGGATTTCACTTTACCGGAAAAGTATTCGTTACTTTGAAGCATGAACTGGCCCTTATATTTATAGATAAAAATTCACTATAGGGGCCATGCTCATCACCTGTCACGCAAAATCATTACATGAGAAGTTCCGAGGCCAGGCGAGCCATCAGAACGTTGGATAACAGCACGGGCACATCCAGCGCTTTTTGCAGCAGATCACGATGGTGCTGATGGAAACCGAGGCAGTCCAGAATCAAGACATCTGCTCCTCTCTCAAGCAGTTCCTTCCCGGCAGCAATAAGTTTTGCCTCACTGTCCCAGAACGGATTTGCCAGCGCATACAAGGGCATTTTTTCCAGCACGTGCCATTTTGCTTCCTGGTTATCCATGAGCTCCTCAATGGGCACAATCACCCCCACCTGATGACCATCCACGATGGAGGCCACCAGCGGTGGAATGATCCGCATCGGCTCAAGCAAAATCGCATTACGCGCCGTAAGCCCCTTAATGGGCGCGGTGCTCATCAGCAAAATAACGTCATAACCTTGATTATCGAGCACTTCTATCACGCCCTGCAGCGAGCGCTCGATTTTCTGACGCGAAACGTGCGCCAGTTTACCGTCGCTTAATAACGTCGCCAGGGGATCCTCCCCCGCCTCGACAGCGTAGTCTTCCATGACCTCTTCCCGACTCATCTTCCCCAGCAGGCTAAGATGCGTTATCTGTTGTTCAGATACATGCTCGGTTAAGAGCGGTAACACTTCGCTTACAGGGACCACACCAATGGTGAGGATCGCCAACGTTGCCTTCATCTTGATCGCCTTCCATTACTCCAACATCGTACACACAGGTACAGGCTCACTACGCTGCGCAGTTCATTTTTTCAACAAAACAGCACCAAGCGTAGCAGGTGATCCCGACATCGAAATGTAAAGATCGCCTGCCGATACCGGAGTTACTTGTAATAACTAAATATTAACTCCTGCTTAACTTTCCCGATGAGTAAAAAGTGTGATTCAGGCACGATACTGGAACGTTTAGGAAAAGGGTCAGGTTTTATCGGGATCTTCGTAGCGCCGTTTCGCATCCAGCGCTTCCTGTTCAGTCTCGTGTTCACTGATCAGCGAGTCCGGCTTGGGGTGATCGGCACGCAGTTGATACCAGGTCACGGTATGACCCGTCTGGCCTTTTTCAACGGTAACAATGCGTGCTTCACGCGGATAGGGAGGTCTGGTTGGCATAGCTCATCCTTTTTTTATGTCTGAGCTATAAGTATAGACGCCGGTTAGCTGGCACAAGCCAAACGCAGGGCGGTAATAATCTGAATCACAACGTCTTCGGGAGAGGCTGACGCATCCACCACGTGGTGAGCCGCTTCGCGGTATAGCGCATCGCGTTCGGCCAGCACTTCGCTCACCTCTTCGCTGAGCGGCCTGGAGGTCAGCGCGGGGCGTTGCCCCTCTTCCGGAAAGGCTTCCAGCCGCCCTACCAGAGCCGACACCGGCGCGCTGAGATAAATCACAATCCCCTTTTCGCGCATAAAGTGGCGATTACACTCAGCCAGAACAATGCCGCCGCCAGTGGCGATCACGGCAGACGGGGTGGTGACCGCTTTCAGCGCGGCGGTTTCGCGCGCGCGAAAGCTCTCCCATCCCTCTTGCTCAACAATCTCGGCGATGGTTTTTCCGGCCTCGGTTTGCAGCCAGTGGTCGGTATCAACAAACTGGCGATGACACACGCGTGCCAGCTCCAGGCCAACGGTGGTTTTCCCACAGCCGCGGGGGCCAACTAAAAAGATGGGTTGGGTCATGCCAGGTGTTCCCCTTGATGCCGAATGGCTGAAGAGTGTAAAGAAATAATTGCAGAAGATGTTGCGATTACTTTACTGCAAAGCGGTACGGGATGACAACCCTGTGGACGCCACACTGTACCACAAATTGACAATAATTATCATTACGCTGTGCGGCGTTTCACTTCCAGCAGCCATTTATCCAGCTCGGCAGCGAACTGCTGGCGATCGCGCTGGGACAGGCTGTCCGGTCCACCGGTCTGCACGCCGCTGGCCCGCATCGTATCCATAAAGTCGCGCATGGTGAGCTTCTCGCGAATGGTCGAAGGCGAGTAACGCTCCCCGCGCGGATTGAGCGCCGCCGCCCCTTTCTCCAGCACTTCGGCAGCCAGCGGAATATCCGCCGTGATCACCAGATCCTCCGCGCTGCACAGGCGAACAATTTCGTTATCCGCCACGTCGAACCCGGCCGGCACGCGCAAGGAGCGAATGAACCGCGAAGGCGGTACGCGAATATTCTGGTTCGCCACCAGCGTCAGCGGCATCTGAACGCGCTCGGCGGCGCGAAATAAAATCTCTTTAATCACGTTCGGACACGCGTCCGCATCAACCCAAATCGCCATATTGTCTCCCCATAATGAGTCTGCCGACTATTGTCGCCTGCATTTCGTTGTTAAGCTATCAATCAGAGAAAACAACGCATAATGACGGAGAATCGTGATGGACAAGAAAATCGGGTTTATCGGCTGCGGTAACATGGGCAAAGCCATCCTGGGCGGTCTGATCGCCAGCGGGCAGGTGCTGCCGGGTCAGATTTGGGTCTATACCCCGTCACCGGACAAAGTCGCCGAGTTGCGCGATCAATATGGGATCAACGCCGCCGAAAGCGCGCAGGAAGTCGCCCAGGTCGCCGATATCGTCTTTGGCGCCGTCAAGCCGAACATCATGATCAAAGTGCTGAGCGATATCACCTCCAGCCTGAATAAAGAGACGCTGGTCGTGTCGATTGCCGCGGGCGTCACGCTCGATCAGCTGGCGCGCGCGCTGGGTCACGATCGTAAAATCGTCCGCGCCATGCCCAACACCCCCTCGCTGGTCAATGCCGGCATGACCTCCGTCACGCCTAACGCGCTGGTGACCACAGAAGAAGTGGCCGACGTGCTGAATATTTTCCGCTGCTTCGGTGAGGCAGAAGTGATTGCCGAATCGATGATCCATCCGGTGGTCGGCGTGAGTGGCTCAGCCCCTGCCTATGTGTTCATGTTTTTAGAAGCGATGGCCGACGCCGCCGTGCTTGGCGGAATGCCGCGCGCGCAAGCGTATAAATTCGCCGCGCAGGCCGTCATGGGCTCCGCCAAAATGGTGCTGGAAACCGGCAAACACCCGGGTGAACTGAAAGATATGGTCTGCTCCCCGGGCGGTACCACCATCGAAGCGGTGCGGGTGCTGGAAGAGCGCGGATTCCGCTCGGCCGTCATTGAAGCGATGGCAAAATGCATGGAAAAATCAGAGAAGCTGAGTAAATCCTGATTTCTGACCGGGCGTCAGGCGGCCACTTCGGTGCGGCCGCGCCCGGCATTTTTCGCCCTGTACAGCGCCACGTCCGCCGCCTTTAGCCACTCCCGATAATGTCCAAACTGCGGCCCCCAGGGGGCAACGCCTACGCTGATGCGCAGCGCTTCTTTTGGCGCGCACGGTAACGTCAGTTTTTCCAGCCGCTCATGCAGTCGCGACATCACGGCGATGGCGCTTTCCGCCGCGGTCTGCGACATAATCACCGCAAACTCATCCCCGCCAAACCGACCGATCGCATCGCCTGACCGTACCGACCGCTGGAGCTGACGCGTAATAGCGATGATCGCCTCGTCGCCCACGTCGTGCCCCCAGGTGTCGTTGATGTTTTTAAAGTGGTCGATATCAATCAGCAATATCGTGGCGGTGCTGTGGTCTCGCCGACAATGCTCAAATTCAATTCGCAGCAGCATTTCCCAGTGCCGACGGTTAAAGACCCCGGTCATCCCGTCGCGGGTGCTCATCATTTCCAGCCGCTGCTTATGTTCCGCAAGCCTGACGGCGGTTCGGTGGCTGAGCCAGGCAAACAGCATGGGATACAGCACGAGCACGGGTAACGTTAAGCCCCACTCCACGAGGTCGGGGTTGAAGACGGCCACTTTCCCGACGAGTGGCAGGGTCACCAGCGCGGAGAGCAGCGTCAACGCGATCCCCGGGATAAACAGACGACAGCCGCCGGAACCCATCATATTCATCCCCACCATCATCACCAGCGCTGCGGTGGGTAACGCATTCATCCCCATCACGCCTATCCAGAGCCCGGCGATAATGGCATCGATTTTAAGATTGAAAATTTCCTGCTGATGAGGTGAAGCGGCACGGCAGGACAGCTGCCAGGCAAAATGGGGCCAGACGAACGACCACCCCACCAGTAAAAGCCACCAGCCACCGGGTAAAAAATGGGTGACCAGCATCCCCGCAACGGGGAAAAACATCGCCGCCAGCCCGACGGCGCGCGCCAGCCGAACTCGCCGGGCAAACTGAATGCCGGCGCGGTGAGGGTCATCCTGAGAAAGGGTTAGATTCCACTCTTCCCGAATGCGCTTTTTGTTGTAATACGTTTCATCATTCATCATTTTTGGGAATATTCTGAAACATTTTCCCAAATTATAGAGAGGGGGTCTGCGGGGAAAGTATGAAATTTCGGGTGAGCCGCCGGAGCCGCTCACCCGTTTGAACTACACTTTTTTCTTCAGGCACGCGCTCATGAACTTGCTGCGGTCGTCCCCCTTCAGGGACTGCTCGGTCGCTTTCGCATTACACTCGCGCATTTTTTGCTGCTGCGGCGTCAGGCTTTTTTCAGCCGGCTTCGCGGCGCCATTTTTAAGGCAGTCGCTCATGTAGGTCTTGCGGGCATCTCCCTTCAGACTCTGCGACGTCGCCTGTTGATTACAGGTGGTCATACGCTGTTGTTGCGGCGTTAGCGTCTTCTCTTCCGCGTTCGCCGATGCGACCAGGAACAGGCCGGAGAGCAGAGTAACCAGTAATGTTGTTTTCATTGCACCATCCTTTTGTGAACATTCCCTGTAAGTCTGGTTCGTGACAGGAAAAAAACCAGCCGACAGATGTGATTTCCGCCGGGATTTTATCATTTAAAACCTAGCGCTGCCTTCATGGTGTAGAACAGATCCGTTTGATCGGTCAGGCCTACCACGTTTGCCGCGTGCGGGCCATAGGCAGCAATGCGCAGCTGGGTGCCCGTGTGCTCCATGGACTCTTCCTCAGAGTTGCCGTAGCTCAACACCATAACGGCGCCATCCTTGGTATTCAGCGCCTGCGTCAGGCCCGGGGCTTTGGTATCTGGCGGGATGATCTGGCTGGCGTGCGCATGGTCCGCGGTGACGATCACCAGGGTGTTGCCGTCTTTTTTCGCGAACTCAAGCGCCTTCTGCACCGCTTCGTCCAGATCGACGGTTTCGCCAATCTGGCCGCACGGATTCGCCGCATGATCCTGCTTATCGATCGACGCGCCCTCGACCTGCAGGAAGAACCCTTTTTCGCTCTTGCTCAGCAGAGAGATGGCTTTATCGGTCATCGCCGCCAGCGTCGGTACGCTGTCCGTGCGTTTCGGGTTAGGCGTACAGGTTACGACAGGTTTATCGATATTGCCGTGATAAGAGGCTTTTGGTCCTTCCCAGCGCACGGGCATGTTGCCGTCAGAGAATAGCCCCAGCAGCGGCTTGTCCTGGTTCGCCTCGGTGATGGCTGCCAGCGAATTTGCATCACTCACCAGCTGATAGCCGCGGGCCTGCGCCTGCTCGCGCAGCGTTTTGCCCTGCCACTCGCCCGCCGTTGCGGTTTCTGCGAAGGTTTTCGCGCCGCCGCCGAGGGTCACGTCAGGACGCGCGTTCAGCAGCTGTTCCGTAATCGAGCCTTTGCCGCCTTTTTCCAGCGCGTTCGTCGGGCATTTTTCGCTGGTCACTGACGGACCGTAGCATTTACGCGAGGTCACGTGCGCCACCAGCGCCGCGGGCGTTGCATCCTGAAGTTCAGCGGTGGAGACGTTGCCGGTCGCCAGGCCCGCCGCTTTTGCCATCTCCAGAAGGGTTTGATGATCTTTTTCGTGAATATCCACACCCAGCGCGCCATTATAGGTTTTCACGCCGGTGGACCACGCCGTAGCAGAGGCCGCGGAGTCCGTGACGTAATCCGGTTTACCGGTTTTTTTATCCAGCGCGTAATGGGTATATTGTCCGGTCAGCGGTAATGCGTCGATGCCTTTAAAAAAGCCGCCCGCACCCTCGGCATAATTTCGCGCCGCCGTGATTTCGGAATCCCCCATTCCATCGCCAATAATCAGAATAATATTTTTCGCCGGCTTATCATTCAGCGAAGCGCGAATAGCGGCAGTTTGATCTTCTGATAAACGGCGTGCGCCGCCAGGCTGGGTGATATCCCCTTTTGCCGCGCGATTATCCAGCACGCTGGTTTGGGCAGTATCGGCATAAATGGCAGGGGTAATTAACGGGGGAAGTAATGCGATGAAAAGTGCGCTCTGTTTCAATTTATTTTCTCCATGTACAAATACATAAAAATAAAAACAGAGCGACTATAGGCATCCTGCATGACAATTCTATGACACGTCGTTACGTCCTGTGACGGTTTAGCTGCGCGGATGCCTTAACAGCTTCTTTACGTACTGGTGGAGCATCTCGGCATCCTCAACCGGAACCTGCGATTCAGGCCTGACGCTGTCCAGCGCGCCTTCCACGCTCTCAATCAACGCCTGTTGATCGGTTTTCGCCATTTGTCGCAGCAGCGCGGTGACCACAATTTCCAGCGCTTCGACCTGGGCTACCAGCTCTTTTGACTCCTCTTCCTTTTGCGCCAGCTTTACCAGCAATTCAGCAATGAGATTTTTCATCGTGCCAGTTCCTTTTTCAGTTTTGTCTGAAGTTAGCATTCTGAATCCATAATGCAAAGAGAAGAAATTTATTATGGTATGCAAAAGTGATGCAGGAATGAAAATAAAGGACCGCCGCGGTGAGCGAAACGTTTTTCTATAAAAAAGCGCCGCATTTTGTTATATAAAAATGCGGCTACCATAAGAATATATAATACATCAACAAAACGATTATCTCGACGATTTCGCTTCCGCCATTTGTCTGCGGCGACGCAGCGCAATAACCAGCTGGATAATATTGATTAAAACGACAATCGCCGTGGCGGCAAATACCCAACGAAAACCGGCCATCGCGGAAACGGATGCGCCAATAAGCGGACCGGCAACATTCCCCAGATACATAAATGACTGGTTATATCCAAAAATACGCCCCGTCACCTGATCGCTGGAATATTTAACCAGCAGGGTCTGTACCGCAGGCAACATTGCACCATCAGCAAACCCGAGCAGGAATCGCAATACGCCAAGCTGAAGCGGAGAGGTGACAAACGACATCGCGAAGAAGAGCACGACCGCAAAGATCAGCGTCGCCATCAGGATGCGCGCCGTGCCGATCCTGTCACCCAGTTTTCCCAGACGCGGCGCGGAAATCAGGGCGGATACGCCCGGCACGGCGGCAATCATGCCGCTCAGAAAAGCGATATTTGTACTTTCCGGCTCCATCGACTTGATAAACAGCGCCAGAATCGGACCGACCGAACCGTTACAAAGCTGGATAACCATAGTGGTCACAAACAGGCTGATCATCAGTCCAGGATAGGGCAGCGAGGCGAAGACGGCCTTGCCGCTCAGGCGTTCAGATTTACTGATAACCGGGCGGCCTCCCTCTTTGATAAGAAAGAGCGTAACCAGAAAACTGACCACCAGCAGGATCGCGGTGATGATAAATACGGCGCGCAGCCCGACGTGATCCGCCAGAAAGCCGCCCAGCAGCGGACCGCCGATGACGCCGCTTATTTGGGCCGTGGAGAGCGTACTCAGCGCCCAGCCGCTACGCTCGCGCGGCACCTGAGAGGCGACCAGCGCCATGGCATTTGGAATGTACCCGGACGTCAGCCCCATCACCGCACGCAGGAAAAACAGCTGCCAGACGTTGGTGGCGAAGGCCTGGAGCAGAATGGCAATCGCCATCCCGAGCGAGGCGCGCAGCAGCATCAGTTTTCGGCCTTTACGATCCGCCAGGCTGCCCCACATCGGTGACACAATGGCGGAGACCAGAAACGTGACGCTGAACGTCAGGCCGGACCACATGGAGAGCGCTTCATGCGAGGTCACCCCCAGCTGCGAGACGTACAGCGGCAGGAACGGCAGGATCTGGCTGATGGCCAGCCCGGTAAAGAAGCAGCCGAACCAGACCGAGATGAGATTAACTTTCCAGGATTCCATAAAGAAATAGTCTTCATTTTTAGGCGAATTCGCCTACAGATTAGCAAGTTACGCGTTTTGACGTCGCACCAGAGATGCGGCCCGACTGACTTTGGTGTTTTATCTTCCCAGTCATCATATTTGTGAAATAAGTCACAATCCATCCATTTTCTGGCGGAATATTATGCTTCACCGACAGAGTCCGAAACCGCGCATTCCCAGATGAAAATGGTTGGCATGCGCCGCGTTATACTCCGGCCCCAGGCCGTTTCCGTAGTAGCCGCAGCTTGCCGCCAGCATGGCCTTCAGCCATGGCTGCGTTGTTGCCGCCTTCCAGCCGTTCAGCACCGTGACGCGCTCCCCGTTCGCTAGCCGAAAGGCGGCGATATCCAGCGCCTCCGCCGTGGCATGCTCACTGCGTCGCGCGTCAGGGCGGTGGTAAATGTTGCGGCAGGCAAAGCTGCCGAGATGCTCGATACGCGCCAGATCGCTGCCCGTATAGCGTTTTGTCAACGGCCGGGCCTGCTGGCTGATAAACAGCGCAGAGCTGAGCGCCAGCGGACAGCTGGCAAGAAAGCTGCTGTTCAGGCCGACCGGGCCGAAGTCACGCACGCGCACGACGTTGTTAAGCGGACACGCGCCGCCGCTGTCGGCCACCGGCTGGGTGCGGATGAGAGCTCTTTGGTTAGCCTGCGAAAGCAGGCTTGCGCACGCCTGGGGTGTTAGGCGCCGAAGCTTATACTGGGTGATACGGCCCGGCGGGTCGTCAAGCGTCAGCGGCATGAAAGGGTTGTAGTAAGGCGGCAACCAGCGGTAACCCACCGTTGCAACGGCCACAATGATGAAAATGGTCAGCAGCGTTTTTCCTTTCACTCTCCCCCCTCAACATTCCCCAAAACATTATGGCAGAAGGCCGCGAAACCCGCCGGGCATCGTGGTATGTTATTGGCTTTTCGTCAGACTGGAAGAGAGTGAGATGGCTAAGCAGCGCGTAGGTATTGTCTTTGGGGGAAAATCAGCGGAGCACGAAGTGTCATTGCAATCGGCCAAAAATATCGTCGATGCGATCGATAAAAGCCGTTTCGACGTCGTGCTGCTGGGCATTGATAAACAGGGGCAGTGGCACGTTAACGATGCTAGCCAGTATCTGCTGAATGCTCACGATCCGGCGCACATCGCCCTTAATCCTTCGGAAGTGAGCGTCGCCACCGTACCCGGCGTCGTGAAGGGGCAGCTCATCGATGCCGGCAACGCGCAGGCACTCGCCCAGATCGACGTTGTCTTCCCTATCGTTCACGGCACCCTGGGCGAAGATGGTTCCCTGCAGGGCATGCTGCGCATGGCCAACCTGCCGTTCGTCGGCTCGGACGTCCTCGGCTCTGCCGCGTGCATGGACAAAGACGTCACCAAACGCCTGCTGCGCGATGCCGGGCTGAATATTGCGCCATTCGTGACCCTCACCCGCGCCAACCGCGACAAGCACAGCTTCGCGCAAATTAGCGGAGAACTGGGTCTGCCGCTGTTTGTGAAGCCTGCAAACCAGGGCTCCTCCGTGGGCGTCAGCAAAGTCACCAGCGAAGCAGAGTTCACGCAGGCTGTCCGTCTGGCGTTTGAGTTCGACCATAAAGTGGTGGTTGAGCAGGGCATCAAAGGCCGTGAAATTGAGTGCGCCGTGCTGGGCAATGATTTTCCACAGGCGAGCACCTGCGGCGAAGTGGTGTTAAACAGCGACTTCTATTCGTACGACACCAAATACATTGATGACAAAGGCGCGCAGGTTGTCGTTCCTGCGGATATCGATCCGGCGATTAACGATAAGATCCGGGCGATCGCCATTCGCGCTTATCAGACGCTCGGCTGCTGCGGCATGGCGCGCGTGGATGTGTTCCTGACGCCGGAAAACGAAGTGGTGATCAATGAAATCAACACGCTGCCGGGGTTCACAAACATCAGCATGTATCCGAAACTGTGGCAGGCCAGCGGCCTGAGCTACCCGGAACTGATCACCCGCCTGATCGAACTGGCGCTGGAGCGTCACGCCGCCGACAGCGCGCTTAAAAGTTCCGTAAACGGTTAATCGGCGCGCTTCGCCTCATCCGCTGTCGTCTCTTCAGGACGACGGCGGATAATCAACCCCGCCAGCCAGAAACTTATCACCCAGGTCACCAGCCCGACGGCATAGGTTTGCCATCCTTTTGCTTCAAACCCCAACAGGCCCACGACACCGTTAAGAATAAAGATCAGCCCGATAGCAAAGGCGTAGTAGTGCCAATCACGGCGTAGTTTGGACGTGAGCTTCATAACAACTCCGGCAGGAAAAAAAGACATCCTCTCACAGTTTTACGGCCAGGTCTGTGGCAGATACGGAAATTCTGAAACGCGACGCAATTTCACTTAAGTGATGAAATTGTGATGTGCTGCAGAAATCGGCAATCCAGGAGGATTCCGGCGCGCAAATTACCACGATTCTGATATTGACAAATGCGATGACCTGTCAAACTCACCCCGTAAGACGCGTATTAAAACAGAGTGATACCACGGGAGGTCAACATGGCTGACTTTACATTGTCGAAACCGATTTTTGGCGGCAAACCAAAAACCTCCACGGCGGGTAATATCGCTTATGCCCTGTTTGTCCTGTTCTGCTTCTGGGCCGGTTCCCAGCTGCTCAATATGCTGGTCCATGCCCCTGGCGTTTATGAACACCTGATGCAGGTGCAGGATAACGGACGCCCGCGAGTTGAGATTGGCTTTGGCGTCAGCACCCTGTTCGGCCTGATCCCCTTCCTCGCGGGATGTATGATTCTGGGCGTTGTGGCGTTAGTATTGCGCTTTCGCCGTCGCCGTTAAAGCCCCATACAGCGCGCCCGGCGATCGTCCACGCGTTTTGCGAACCATGCGGTGGTCAGGTTACGGGTGATCTTCGGGCTTTCCAGCTGGATCCCCGGCAGGATCGCCCTCGGTAACGTTTTCCCGCTTTTCTGCTCCGCAAGCGCAAACACCTTGTTGTACAGATCCGTTTTCTCAAAGGCCAGGCTGTCGCCTTTCTCAAGCTGACGGCGAATGTCGCTGTTGCTCAAGCCAAGCGTGGTCGATAATTTCCGTACTGCCAGCTCGGTGCTTCCCGCCTCGCTGCTGCCGTAAGCGATGAGATCGCCGTCCAGCGCCAGCTTAACGCCGCTTGCGCGGCTGACCGCACTCTGGAATGCCGCATTACGGCTGGCATACCAGCCCGCGTTAAAGTCGGCAAAGCGGTACAGCGGCTCATTGTAGTTCGCCGGATAGTTCAGCAGATGATACGTGCCGAACCATAGCCCACCGCGCAGGGAGAAGACCTCCTGACGCACCGTACCGTCGATTTTCCACGGATAGCCGTCGGTATGCTTCTCCGCGAACGCAATGCTTACCTGCATCGGGCCACCGGTGTGTACCGGGTTCAGTGAGCCAAACAGCTTCTGCCCCATCGGGACCATACTGATGAAATCATCAAAGATGGCGCTGAGCTGTTTTTCGGTTTTCACCGCGTCCAGCCGTTCGCTGTAGCTTTTGCCGTTCGGCGAGGTGATTTTAAGCGCGGTATGCACGAGGAAAACCGGGATATGCATGGACTCCGCGCGGCGGTCGATCTCTTTCCAGGCAATTTTGTTCAGGCCTGGCACCACCGGGTCTGACTGGTACATCGACTCCTGCTGCGCCACCGCCAGCACCGAGCAGATATTCTCCTCGGTCGGCGCGATCTTTTGGCTTTCAAAGGTTTTTGCCAGCGCATCTGCCCACGCGTTGCGATCCTTCACGCTGGCGGGCATTTTCTGCCGCACAACGCTCGCCACATCGACGGGCTTCTCCCCCTTTTTGAGCGGAGCGGCCCCTTTTTCGGCACAGCCTGCCAGCACAAGAGCGGCCAGCAAGGACAACGGTAACGCGCGCGGTACGGCAAAAGACATAGCAACTTCCTGTATTAGCTAAATGTGTTAGTGACTTCCTGCAGGTCACGATCGTCCAGCTCACGTTCAAAACTGCGCAGACGTTTGTAGATGGACATCAGTTCTACCAGGGTGGTCCAGGAGCTGATCAGGTACTGGAACGACCCGCGAACCTGACCGAAAACGTTGGTGATCTGCGTCATCAGACCGAGCGTAATCGTACCCGCAACAATCGACGGGAACAGCAGGAACAAACCGAAAACGTTATCCACCTGTAGATACAAAATACGGGCAATGTTGAAATACATATAGTGGAAGTAGAGTCGGAAGTAGTTACGACGCACGGCGCCAAACAGCTCGCGGACGGTTGGCGGCGAGGCGCGGTTGGCGTCATCTTCGCCGTAAACCAGTTCTTTACGGTAAGCGGCTTCCACGCGTTGATTTTTAAACTCCAGGCCCGGCAGTTTGATCCCCACCACCGCCAGCAGGCCCGTGCCCATCAGCGACCAGACGATCGCGGCAATCACCAGACCATAAGGAATATGGCCGACAATCGGCAGATCCGGCACGTGCGCCGAGAGCGTCACCAGCACCGGCAGGAAGGCGATTAGCGTCATGATGGCGTTGATAAAGCTGACGCCCATGTCTTCAAGGGTGGAGGCAAAACGCATGGTGTCTTCCTGCACACGCTGTGCGGCACCTTCGATATGGCGCAGGTGCTGCCAGTGCGCCATATAATGTTCGTTCATCGCGGTACGCCAGCGGAAAACGTAGTGGCTGACGAAGAAGTTGTTCATCACGCCGATAATCACCGCAATAAGGGCGATACCGAGGAAGACGCCTACTTCATGATAGAACTGGTTGATGGTCACCTTATGCGGCGAGCTCAGCGCGGTCTGGATCAGATCGTAGAACGGCGCATACCAGGCGTTAACCGCCACGCCCACCTCCACGAGGAACCAGGTGACAAAGATAATTAGCGATGTGCCGAGGATAGACCAGTACTGCCAGCGGTGCGGAGAATACATAAACCAGAACAGCGCAAACAGCCCCACGCATACCGTGTAATAGGCGTAAAACAGCAGATAGCTCAGCGACCAGAAGCGCGCCGCGCTAATCGGCACCTCGCCCGTTGCTCCCGTGATGCGCGTCAGCCATGCGCCGCCGCCCGCCTGCCAGAAAATGACAGCGATGAGTGCCCAAATAAATGCCGACAGGAAAAAAGGCCCCGGCTTTGGGAAAAAAGACTTAAACATAATGCTTCCTTCTTGTTGTTATGGCTGTTGCTGTGCACAACACGTTACCACATGAAAAACCTGCCCGAGCCAGCCTCCCGACTCAGGCAAAAAGGTCAGACCCGAGGGTTGATTATTAGTTCGCTTTCCAGTTTTCGAGAATTGTTTCGGTGCGTTTCACCGCGAGAGGATTCGCCGGCGCGATGAAGTTACGCCAGACGTCGTTGTGGTGGTTAATCAGGATCTGCGCATCTGCCGCCGGGCGATTGGCGGTAGTATGGGCATCTTCCGCCACGGTGATGTGATAACCCCGGCTAACGCCGTTCTTGATCGTCGCATCGACGCAGTAATCGGTGGCGCAGCCGCAGATGACAAACTCGCGAATGCCCTGCTCACGCAGCAGCGCCTCAAGCACGGTGTTATAGAAGGCATCACAGGCGGTTTTGGTCACATATAGCGCGTCAGCTGGCTGATGGAGTTCAGGCAGTAGCGCAAACCCTTCACTTCCCTCTTCCAGGCCCCCTGCCTCGGTATGCTGAATAAAAATGACCTTGTCGGCTGCCTGCGTAAGCTGGTTGATCAGAGAGACACATTTTTCGCGCTGATGACGAGGGGTTTCAAATACCCCGTTCTGCATATCGACAACCATAACCACACGCTTCTCAGACATACCGTTCTCCGTAAGATTGAGTGACACTGGTGCCTATCATAAGCCCGATGTCACAAAATGGGAGATGGCTCGTAAGTAAATTGTTCATATTTACCCATGGTTACGTTTTTCTCGCTATCGTTATGCAATTCGGGGCATTGCGCGGTACCGATTAGTAGTATAAATACCCATTACTTTCTTCATTCACTTCATGGATGCTTTTCGTTGAAACGTTGTCTGCTCTCTTTTGCCGCGCTGTGTGCGGTGAGCTTTTCTACCGCCCAGGCAGCCCAACCGCTGACGGCGCCCGTTTTAGCTTCAGATATTGCCGACCGCTACGCGAACCTTATCTATTACGGCAGCGGTGCGACCGGGATGGCGATGGTCGTCATCGACGGCAACCAGCGTGTGTTCCGCAGCTTTGGCGAGACGCGCCCAGGAAATAACGTTCACCCGCAGCTGGATTCCGTTATTCGCATCGCGTCCTTAACCAAGCTGATGACCAGCGAAATGCTGGTGAAACTGCTCGATCAGGGCGTGGTAAAACTCGACGACCCGCTCAGCAAATACGCGCCTCCAGGCGCCCGGGTTCCAACCTGGCAGGGTACGCCGATTCGGCTTGTGAACCTTGCCACCCACACCAGCGCCCTGCCGCGTGAGCAGCCAGGCGGGGCGGCGCACCGTGACGTATTTGTCTGGCCAACGCGCGACCAGCGCTGGAGCTACCTTAGTACCGCCACGCTGAAGGCGGCGCCGGGTTCGCAGGCCTCTTATTCAAACCTGGCCTTTGACCTGCTGGCGGACGCCCTTTCAACGGCGGCTGGCAAACCCTACACGCAGCTTTTTGAAGAGCAGATAACCCGTCCGCTGGGTATGAAAGACACCACCTTTACCCCGTCTCCGGATCAGTGCCGTCGCCTGATGGTGGCGGAGAAAGGCGCTAGCCCCTGTAATAATACGCTCGCGGCCGTGGGCAGCGGCGGGGTCTATTCCACGCCTGGCGACATGATGCGCTGGATGCAGCAGTTCCTTTCCTCAGATTTCTACGCACGCAGCAGCCAGGCCGATCGCATGCAGACCCTGATTTATCAGCGCACTCAGCTGCAACGCGTCATCGGGATGGACGTGCCGGGTAAAGCCGACGCGCTCGGTATGGGCTGGGTCTATATGGCACCGAAAAATGGCCGTCCGGGTATTATTCAGAAAACAGGCGGCGGCGGTGGATTCATCACCTATATGGCCATGATCCCGCAGTCAAACGTGGGCGCATTTGTGGTGGTCACCCGCTCCCCGCATACGCGTTTCGTCAATATGAGTGACGGGATTAATAACTTAGTGGCTGAACTGAGCGCCAATAAAGCCCAGGTTCTCACCGCGTCTAACTAATTTTAATATTCCGTGGGCAAGCGGTTGATGCTGACCAGCTTGCCCCGGCTCATGTTGATATAATTTCCCTGCCTCAGGGCGGCAAGCACCTCGGCAACAACGGAACGTGAAATTCGTGTGCTCTGTTGAATATGATTCATCACACCGATTTTTGAACGCAGCGTTTCATCCCATTCCGCCATATTCAGCAGCATCGAGCGGATCTGGTGATAGGAATTATTTCCCACCAGCTGCTTATCGCGTTTCTCGAGAATGTAAGTTATCCAGGATAACCAGCAGAAGGCCTCTTTCCAGAGTGAATACTGCTGGATGAGTTGACGGGTGGTTTCCGTGGGCAAATAAAAACCGGTACAGGCCGTTTTAGCAATCACCCTGTATTCGTGAGAGTGATTAATCACCACCGTAGATAGCCCGAATATAAAAGGGGCAGTCGCAATCCCCACCAGTAATTCATCAGAAGTTCGATAAACCTCTATAACGCCGGTTTGTAATACGATCGTACAAGGCTCATTCCATTCCTCTGACGTAATTAATTGCTGGGGCGCACATGTAAAAGGGGTACTGGCCGCTGTTAAATACTGTTCGAGCCGGCGTAATTCAGAAAGCGGTTTCGCATTAACGTTCATGCAGACCTCAAGTCATCCGTATTTGTCGGTCCAATATTATTTTTATTGCTTCTATAAAAAGCGGGGGAGATAACCACTCCCCCGCTTTTATTCATTACCAGGTATATTTCACGCCCAGATTTGCGCCCCAGTTCTGATCAACGTCGCCGCCGCCCAGATAAGTGGCATCGGTGTACGCACTGAAGTTCTTCGTGAAGCTAAACTGGGTGCCCAGCCCTACCCGCACAGCGGAGCCTTTCACGCCGTTATCAATGCTGTCACCGTTAATATCGGCATTGTTATCGGCATCGTCATAGACGTAGGCCAGTTTGAAGTAAGGCGTCAGAGCCTGTTCGCCGCCGTAGTTGAAGGTGTACCCCGTATCAACACCGAGTTCATAACGCAGGCTATCGTATGATTGTCCATCTACGCGCATGTCATTGCTAAGACGATAATCATCGCCAGACTGGAACAGGCCAGATACGGCTGCATATGGCGTAACGTAGCCAGAGAGGTTTGGTTTCCAGTCATAGCCCAGCTTCAGCCCAAAACCAACAGCATCATTCGTGGTATTGCCGTCAACATACTGACCGTTGCTCGTGTTGGCAGAGAGATCGCTGTTGAAGCGGGTGTAGCTCAGGGAGCTGTCGAGGAACAGATCGTTCATGAACTTCGCTGACGCATAGATCATCGCAGTCTGGCTGTCCTGATCGACCTGACCGGTACGATCGCTGGTATCACCCTTCGCGAAACCTGCCGCACCACCGACGATCCACTTCGCGTTATTACCGTCAATCTGGGTGTCCAGACCCACCATAATACCGCTCACGTCCTGATCGTAGCTGATAACGCCATTGTCACCGTCGAAGTTGCCACCGAAGTAGCTCACCCACGCCCCGCCGTTATCCGCCAGGCCGTGACGGCTGTTGGTCAGACGCGTGCCGACGGTATCCTGCTGCAGATTCCAGATATTGGTATTGGCAGATGGGATGCTCAGCGCCATATTGGCAGAGTCGGTCAGCTCTTTCTGCTGAAGGACAACGGCGTCACCCTGCTGCTGCGCCTGATAGGTGTAAGCACCCAAATCGGCTTTGTTTGCGGCAGTAAAGCTGGCTGTGGTATCCGCGTTATTGTCATAGACGCGAATAATCTCTTTGTTTTTGTAATCGGCAACTGAACCGGCACCGGTCGCATCGTCGATGCGCACCTGGTAGTTACCTGCAACGTCACCGTTTACTGACAGATGGCCATCAGAGTTAATTGCCACAACACCGTAGTCGTAATCGGCATTGTACTTATCGTTAGTGATATAGCGTGCGTTGTTC
Organism: Enterobacter sp. DNB-S2; assembly: GCF_019443845.1. Classification (NCBI taxonomy): domain Bacteria; kingdom Pseudomonadati; phylum Pseudomonadota; class Gammaproteobacteria; order Enterobacterales; family Enterobacteriaceae; genus Enterobacter; species Enterobacter sp. DNB-S2. The sequence goes on along the minus strand of NZ_CP050520.1, from coordinate 1,639,268 downwards.
AGATCGCTGTTCAGGACGTAATCACGGCTGGCAACGTTCAGCACCCCGCCATCGGTCAGTTCCATATTGTGCGTATCAACCTGACCCAGCCCCAGCGCCAGCTCAGCACCGTTATCCACGGTGATGGTGTTGGCATACAGTTGGGCCGTTTCTTCCGTCAGTGCCGCACGGCTATAGCTGTCCAGATACAGATGGTCGGTCGCCACAGCACCGCTGTCTCCAATATTCATTGATGAAGCATTGGTCAGGGTGATGGAGTCCGCCAACAGACCAGAGTCTTCAACGTTAACCTGAGACTGGTTGTTTACCGTCAGCGTGTCGATGTTAGAAAGCTTGCGGGTATCCCACTCTGAGCCGTTATCCAGCGCGATGTTAAACAGCCCGCTCTGATACACCGCTTCACCCGCAACGTGTCCGTTGCTGTCATAAATGGAATCCGGCCAAATGCTGTTAGGGGATAAGCTACTCCAGTCTACGTTGCTGTAGCCCAGGCCATACATCTGCGCTGGGCCGATAGCCTCGACGCTGGACTGTGCTGCGCCGACCCATTTGCTGCCGTTGGTCAGGGTGACATCCAGCTTATCGGTGCCATCCCAGCCGTTGGTGGTTGGGTTATAGACACCGTCTGCAGTCGTATCCGTTGCCGGATCGCCGTTCGGATAGAAGTTGTTGTCGAAGGTGCTGGAGAACAGAATATCGCCAGTAACGGTGGAATGATCGAACGTGGCAGTGGTCTGCATCGCGTTATCAGACGCGCTAGCGGCAACGATCAGCGCCGCATCATCTGCTGCCGTGGCATTCGTTTCACCGTAGTCGCTCGGCTTCGCGGTTTGACCGTAGAACCCGCTGGTCCCCAGATCGCGGTACGCGCCTGAGGTCAGAACGGAGTCTTTCACCACCAGCGTGTCGGTAAATACTTTGCTGCTGTTGGCTACGCCTTCCACACCGTCGTAAGGGGTATTATCCGGCTCCTGATAACCCTGCGTCAGGGTAATACCGGCAATGTGGGAATTATTCTGGATGACAATATCGGACTCCACATCCAGGGTGATCGCATTACCCAGATTATACGTATCCAGATAGTGTCTTTCCGTATTTTCCCCATTCACAACATCATACGCATAATGCTCATAGGTATCGTTAATGGTGGAATTATCTACGGTCAGGCTAAAACGATCGTATTGAGAATGGTTGGTATCCAGGCCGTCAGCACACGAGGGGGTCATACATTCAGAGGTAATCATGCCATTAATGGTACTGTTGGAAATGCTTAACGCATTCGCCCGACCATTGATGCCATCATCCAGATAATATGTTGAAATAACACCATTCACGGTGCTTTTATTAATCACCGGATAAATATCGCCGTCGTGGGTCGCGTCTGAGTAATCCCAGTCGGCATAGCCATAATACCAGGGAGTGGAAGCGGTATTATCGTATCCGAATGTATTATATGTCGTACCGGAAATATCCTTCGCATTGGCCTGAGAAGCGATAGCCAGGGTGCAGGCTAATGCAAGTTGAGATACAACGAGTTTCTTTTTCCATGTTTGCATTGGGTCATCCCTCCTCAGGGACGTAAGCAAGTTTGTCCATCAATGATTTTGCAATGTTTAATTGCGGAGGGAATTATGCATTTTCATTTCGAAAAGGTTCAATGAATGTTTCCATTAAGTCCGTATCCAGACTAATAACACATCAAAACCGAGAAAGCATCTGTCACTACAGATAAATATTATAAAAACAAAGCATTAAAATACAGACAAAACAATAAGACACATATAAAAATAAATAATGAATCATTTCCAATGATGTTTTCTATTTAATATAAAAACAATATGAATAACTCATCTCCATTTCGGCGTTATACTGCCCTGCATTATATATTGATGCCAGAAAGCCAGACCCATCACATTTTACAAAAATAAAATGCCCACTTTTACCAAAACACCTGTCTTCACTTTGAGGTACACTAGCCTTCTTTGTTCCACAAACGTCAGGCATACCATGACCGATTTAATTGCACGTCCCCGCCGCCTGCGCAAGTCACCTGCACTGCGCGCTATGTTTGAAGAGACAACCCTGACCTTAAACGATCTGGTGTTGCCGATTTTTGTCGAAGAAGAGATCGATGACTACAAAGCCATCGAAGCCATGCCGGGCGTAATGCGCATTCCGGAGAAATATCTGGCGCGTGAGATTGAACGCATCGCCAACGCGGGGATCCGCTCGGTGATGACCTTCGGCATCTCTCACCATACCGATGCCACCGGCAGCGACGCGTGGAAAGAAGATGGCCTCGTTGCCCGCATGTCGCGCATCTGCAAAGAGACCGTGCCGGAAATGGTGGTTATGTCAGACACCTGCTTCTGCGAATATACCTCTCACGGCCACTGCGGCGTGCTGTGCGATCACGGTGTCGATAACGATGCCACCCTGCTGAACCTCGGCAAACAGGCGGTCGTGGCTGCTGCTGCGGGTGCGGACTTCATCGCGCCCTCTGCCGCAATGGACGGACAGGTTCAGGCGATCCGTCAGGCGCTGGACGCGGCGGGCTTTACCGACACCGCCATCATGTCTTACTCCACCAAATTTGCCTCCTCCTTCTACGGCCCGTTCCGCGAAGCGGCCGGTACGGCGCTGAAGGGCGATCGTAAAACCTATCAGATGAACCCGCTGAACCGTCGGGAAGCGATTCGCGAATCCCTGCTCGACGAAGCCCAGGGCGCAGACTGCCTGATGGTGAAACCAGCGGGCGCGTATCTCGATATCCTGCGCGACATCCGCGAGCGCACCGAGCTGCCATTGGGCGCTTACCAGGTCAGCGGCGAGTACGCGATGATCAAATTCGCCGCGCTGGCCGGTGCGATTGACGAAGAGAAAGTGGTCCTCGAAAGCCTCGGCGCCATCAAACGCGCAGGCGCGGATCTGATCTTCAGCTACTTCGCGCTGGATCTGGCCGAGAAGAAAATTCTGCGTTAATCCGCTCTAGCGCCGGGTAGCGGCTTCACCTTACCCGGCCTGCTCTAATCTTCACCAAACTGCAATACAACCGACATCTGCTCCTTCTACTGTCTTCGCAAGACGGCAGGAGGAGTAACCATGTTTAGCCTCGATAGCGTTCTCGACGATCTTTGGCCTCAGGCGAGGCCTGCACCCTGGCAAAAAAGTCTGTTAAAAAGACTGTTTTACGAAGACGAATTTCAGCAATTTGCCGCAGCACACCGCCACCTGAAAGGACTGGATATGGTGGAGCAAGTTCTGGAACACCTTGATATTCTCTGCACCGTTTCCGCCCGCGATCTTGAACAAATCCCCGAACATGGCCCGCTGGTCATTATTGCCAACCATCCGACGGGTACGCTGGATGGCCTGGCGCTGATGTACGCCGTCTCCCGCGTGCGACGCGACGTTAAAGTCGTCACCAACAGGATGCTGACGCACCTTGAGCCCCTCAGCTCGCTGTTTATTCCGGTGGACAATATGGGCGGCAGGACGGCGAAATCGTCCCTGGTTCAGATGGAACAGCATTTGCAAAACGCAGGCGTGCTGATCTTCTTCCCGGCCGGAGAAGTTTCCCGCCCCACGCGCAAGGGCATTCGCGATAAAAAATGGCACTCTGGCTTTATCAAACTCGCCAGCAAGCTGCGCGCCCCGCTGCTGCCGGTGCATATTCAGGCGCATAACAGCCTGCTCTTCTATGCCAGCACGCTGGTCTCCCCGACGCTGTCGATGCTGTTGCTGATGCAGCAGATGTTCCGCCGCCGCCACAGCCAGCTGCCGATTAAAATCGGCCAGCAGATTGCCTGGCATCACTGGCACAGCGCCACCCTTTCGTCGCGTGAGATGGCCGAACAGTGCCGTCAGCACGTGATGCGTCTTGGCAAGGGATTGCCTGGCGTCTTTAAAACCCAGTGCGCCATTGCCCGTCCGGAAGACCGGGCCACCCTGAAACGCGCGCTGGCGCAGGCCGAATGTCTGGGCAATACCAGCGACGGTAAAACCATTTATCTTTGGCAACGCAACGGTCAGGAAGACGCCCCGCTGCTGCGCGAGCTGGGCCGCCTGCGCGAGATTGCCTTTCGCGCGGTCGAGGAAGGGAGCGGCAAACGCCGTGACACCGACTGCTACGATGATGATTATCTGCACCTGATCCTGTGGGATGATGAGGATCTGGAGATCGTCGGCGCGTATCGCTTTATGCCGACCGCCAGACAGGTTGAACGTCGCGGTCTGGAAGGGTTGTATAGCTATAGCCTGTTCCACTACGACGACAAAATGCAGGACGTGCTGGAGCACGGCATTGAGCTGGGGCGCAGCTTTATTCAGCCGCGCTACTGGGGACGCCGTGGCCTGGACTATTTATGGTCCGGCATTGGGGCCTACCTGGCGCGTTATCCGAACTACCGCTACCTGTTTGGCCCGGTCTCCATTTCCGGCGGCTTACCGCCTGCCGCGCGGGATCTGCTGGTGGCCTTTTACCGCCTGTGGTTCCCGGCAACGCATCCGCTCGCCGCGTCACGTCAGCCGTATCCCGCATCGCTGCCGGACGTGCTCGCGCAGTTTGGCGGCGTGGATTACGTGGACGATCTGACAAAGCTGAAATCCCTGCTCGGCAATCTGGGCTGCGGGATTCCGCCGCTCTACAAGCAGTATTCCGAGCTTTGCGAACCCGGCGGCGTGCAGTTTATTGATTTTGGCAGCGACCCGGCGTTTAACGACTGCGTCGACGGACTGGTGCTGGTGGATTTGTGTTACCTGAAGGCGAACCGGTATCAGCGGTATATAGAGGCGCATTTAATACCCTCACCCCAGCCTTCTCCCTAACAGGGAGAGGGTGAAAACCGCACCGGGCAGTCCCCTCGCCCCTTTGGGGAGAGGGTTAGGGTGAGGGGATCAAGGCGCACGGTAGAACGGCTTATCCCCCAGGATCGTCGCCCGCTGCATAATCCGGCGCTGCGGAAGATAGTCCGCATTGGCATAGTGCTGCGTCACGCGGTTATCCCAGATCGCCAGGTCGTTCTCCTGCCAGCGCCAGCGTACCTGAAACTCCGGCCTGGTGATATGCGCGAAGAGGAAGCTTAACAGCGCCTCGCTCTCTTTCTCGGACACGTCCACAATGCGCGTCGTGAACCCTTCGTTCACGAACAGCGCCTGCTTGCCCGTGACAGGATGGGTCCGCACCACCGGGTGCAGCAGCGGAGGATGTTTCGCAACCGCCTCCTGCCAGCGCTGATGCTCCTCTTCCGTTTTACGGTACTTGTACTCCTGGAACGATTTTTTGAAGTCGTGCTCCGCCCGCAGCCCGCTCAGCAGCGTCCGGAACGGCGCGGAGAGCGCCTCATACGCCGCAATCCCGCTGGTCCACAGCGTATCACCCCCGGTTTCCGGCAGCAGCTTCGCCGCCAGAATCGCCCCGGCGGGCGGCGTCTCGATAAAGGTCACGTCGGTATGCCAGTTGTCGTTGTCCGGCGGGTTATCGTTGTGGGTATCCAGAACGATAATCTCCTCCACCCCCTCCGCATGCGGATAGACGGGGTGGATATGCAGATCGCCAAAGCGCAGGGCCAGCGCGCGCTGCTGCTGCGGGGTGATCGCCTGTTCTCGCAGGAAAACAACCTGATGACGCAGCACCGCGTGGTACAGCTGCTCGAACTGGTTGTCGCTCAGCGGACGGGTCACATCCAGGCCCGACACCTGCGCGCCAATGTACGGCCCCAGCGGGGTAATGGTCAGACGTTCACTCATTGTATTTCTCCATGCCAGGGCGTCAGGCGGCGCTGTAACGCGCGCAGCCCCAGTTCTAATCCGAAGGCGATCGCGGCGATCACCGCGATCCCTGCCAGCACCACGTCAGTCGCCAGGAACTCTCCCGCCGACTGCACCATAAACCCAAGGCCGCGCGTGGCCGCAATCAGCTCGGCCGCCACCAGCGTGGACCAGCCCACGCCAAGGCCGATGCGCAGCCCGGTTAAAATCTCCGGCAGCGCGCCCGGTAAAATCACGAACAGCAGCACCTGCGTGCGGCTGGCCCCCAGCGACTGCGCCGCGCGGATCCGCACCTGCTGGGCGCTCTTCACGCCCGCCAGCGCCGACATGGCAACCGGGGCGAAAATGGCCAGATAAATCAGCAGGATTTTTGACGTTTCACCGATGCCAAACCAGATAACCATCAGCGGCAGATAGGCCAGCGGCGGCACCGGACGGTAAAGCTCAATCAGCGGATCGAGAATACCGCGCACCGTCGGGCTTAAGCCCATCGCGATCCCGACCGGTATCCCGATAATTACCGCTGCCAGCAGCGCCACCAGAATACGCGCCAGACTGGCTCCAAGGTGCTGCCAGAGCGTGGCATCCATAAAGCCCTGCGGCCCGGCGATGGTAATGAGTTTGGCCAGCACCTGGCCCGGCGGCGGCAGAAACAGCGGGCTGACCCACTGCTGGGCAGCAACCGCCCACCACACCGCCAGAAGCACCAGCAGCGTACCGACGCTCAGCGTGATTTGGCGCGAGAAAGGCCAGTGCAGCGCCAGACGCGTGCGGCGCGTTTTTTCACTGAAGACGATGCTCATGAGAAAGCCTCCCGTTGTTCAAACACGCGGCTTAAGACGTATTCACGCTGTTCGATAAACAGCGGATCGGATTTGATGCTGCGCACGGGCTCTCCCGCGACGTAGCGGCGGGCGAAATCCAGCGGCAAGCGCTCCAGCACGCGGCCCGGCCCCGGCGAGAGCAGCACCAGCTCCGTCGCCATAAACACCGCCTCTTCGATATCGTGGGTAATCAACAGCACCTGCTTGCCCGTCTCGTGCCACAGGCGCAGCAGCAGGGTTTGCATCTGCTCGCGGGTGAAGGCATCCAGCGCCCCGAACGGCTCGTCCAGCAGCAACAGCTGCGGATTCGCGGCCAGCGCGCGGGCAATACCGACGCGCTGCCGCTGGCCGCCGGAAAGCTGCCAGATAAAGCGTTTTTCCGCCCCTTCCAGCCCCACTTTTTTCAGCATCGCCCGCGCCGTTTCCAGCCGCTGTTCGCGGTTGATGCCCGCAAGCTGTAGCCCAAACGCCACGTTTTCCTGCACGTTGCGCCAGGGAAGCAACCCTTCGTTCTGGAAGACCACGCCGCGCTCGGCGCCCGGGCCTTCCACCTTTTTGCCTTCCAGTTGAATGGTGCCATGCTGATAAGGGACAAACCCGGCGATCAGATTCAGCAGCGTGGTTTTTCCGCACCCGGACGGGCCCAGCACCACCAGCAGCTCACCGCTGTCCAGCGTCAGGTTGATGTCCTCCAGCGCGGGCTTACCACCGTAATCGGCGTACAGGTTCGTAATATTCAGCATGGCGGACTCCTTATTTCACAAAACGATCGGTCACGTACTGGCTGTAATCCGCCGCCACCGCAGGCACTTTGCCCTGCTCTTTCAGGAAGGTGGCGGTATCCACAATCGCTTTGTTCACCGGCCCGGTCAGCTGCTGCACCTGCTGCGCGGGCGTCAGATAGGTATTGCCTTTCACCAGCCCCGGCACGTCCGCTTCCGGCACGCCGCTCAGGCGGGAGAGTTTTTCCAGGTTGGCGGGCTGCTTCAGCCATTCATCCGGGTTGCTGATATACGGCTGCTGGGCGTCAATCGCGCTTTTGGCGAAGGCTTTCACCACTTCAGGATGTTTCTCGGCGAAGTCCTTGCGCACGACCCACACGTCGAGGGTTGGTGCGCCCCACTGGCCCACTTTTTCAGAGTCGGTCAGCACGGTGCCGTCTTTTTCCAGTTCGTTCACTGCCGGTGCCCACACATAGGCCCCGTCAATATCCCCGCGCTGCCAGGCGGCGATAATCGCCGGCGGCTGCAGGTTAATGATTTGTACCTGACCCGGCTTGATGCCCCAGTGTTTTAGCGCCGCCAGCAGGCTGTAGTGGGTGGTGGAGATAAACGGCACGGCGATACGTTTGCCGATCAGATCTTCCGGTTTGGTGATGTTTTTCTTCACCACCAGCGCTTCAGAGTTACCGAGCTGCGAGGCGAGCAGGAAAACCTCGATCGGCACCTGCTGGCTGGCCGCAACCGCCAGCGGGCTGGAGCCGATATTACCGATCTGCACGTCGCCGGAGGCTAACGCACGCACAACGGACGCCCCGCTGTCGAACTTGCGCCAGTCGACTTTCGCGCCGCTCTCTTTCGCAAAGGTGTTGTCTGCCTGCGCGACTTTCGCCGGTTCCGCAGAGGTTTGATACGCGACGGTGACGTCCACCGCCTGCGCCTGAAATGCCCACAGCGCCAGGGCGCCGAGAAGTGTGATTCGCGATGAAATTGCCATAGTGCCTGCTCCCCTTGTTGTTATGAGGGCAGTATTTCCGGCGCGGGAATTTTGATAAAGGAATAAAAATGAATCGCTCATAACGATTCGTTTTTAGATAAAAAGCGGGAAAGGATAGTTGGTTTTGTGCGGTTCGTTTTTTTCCCTCTCCCCGTGGGAGAGGGTCAGGGTGAGGGCATCAGCGCTGCGCGTTCAGCTCAGCAATGTCTTTCGGCGTGGTCCGACAGCATCCGCCAATCAGCTTCGCGCCGGCTTCCAGCCACTGCGGCAGATACCCTACCAGCGTCTCGCACGCTTCGCCGTGGTGGTGCCAGGTTTTGGTTACCGCGTCATAATGCTCGCCCGAGTTCGGATAGACCACCAGCGGCAGCGACGTCAGGCTTTGCAGATGCCTCAGCGCCGCCGTAGTGTTTTCCAGGGCGATGCAGTTAATGCCCAGCGCGACAATCTGCGGAGAGTTTGCCAGCGCGCTGACCACCTCGCGCAGCGGCGTGCCGTCGCTCAGGTGTTCGCTGTCGCGCAGGGTAAAGGAGAACCACGCCCGGGCGCGGGGGTACCCGGCCAGAAGCGCCGCCAGCGCCTTGATCTCCACAAACGAAGGCAGCGTTTCGCAGGCCAGCAGGTCAGCGCCCGCATCCAGCAGCGCTTCCACGCGCGGGCGGTGGAAGGCAGTAAACTCCTCGATGCTGCGCACGTAGTCGCCGCGATACTCTGAGCCATCCGCCAGATACGCGCCGTACGGCCCCACGGAGCCCGCCACCAGCAGCGTGCCCGCATGCGGGTTTTCAGCCAGATACGCTTCGCGCGCCTTACGCGCCAGCTCCACACTTTTACCGATCAGCGCGCGGGACTGCGCCTCGTCCAGCCCTCGCGCCGCAAAGCCCGCAGGCGTGGCCTGATAGCTGGCGGTGATCGCCACCTGTGCCCCAGCCCGGTAGTAATCGAGATGCACTTCACGGATGAGTTCCGGGTTTTCCACCAGCACTTTGGCTGACCAGAGGCTGTCTGCCAGGTTACAGCCGCGCGCTTCCAGCTCCGTCGCCATCGCGCCATCCAGCACCACAAACGGCTGTTTTTCAAGGATGGCGGTAAGCGGGTTATTCTGCGACATGTTCAGGCTCCTGCGATGTCATATTTCGGGTCAGGTAGTACGCACCATAACACAGGGCGACAAACGGAAGCCCGCAATAAAGGGCAATGCGCTGGCTTGGGTCAAACCACAGGCCGACACAGGCCACCACGCAGAGGATAAAACCGAGCACCGGCACCAGCGGATACCACGGCGCGCGGTACTGCAGCGCAGAGAGCGGCTGCCCGGACTGCAGATGACGGCGACGGAAAACGAAGTGCGACGCGCAGATGCTGATCCACACCGCCACCACCGCAAAGCCAGAAATCGCCGAGAGCGCGACAAACACCGTGTCCGGGGCCACGACGCTGGAGAACAGCGCCAGCACGCCGCCGAGCATAGAGACCGAGAGCGCCGTCAGCGGCACGCCGTTTTTGTTCACGCGGGCAAAGCAGCGCGGCAGCGTTTTCTCATTCGACAGCGACCACAGCATGCGCCCGGAAGCGTACAGTCCCGAGTTCGCCGCCGAGAGGATCGCCGTCAGGATCACGAAGTTAACGATGTCTGCCGCGTAAGGAATACCGACCTTTTCAAATACCAGCACGAACGGGCTCTTTTCCACGCCCGCCTGCTGCATCGGGATCAGCGCCGCCAGCACAAACACGGTGCCGATAAAGAAGATAATCAGGCGCGCAATGGTGGTGCGGATCGCAACCGGAATCACCTTGTGCGGATTTTCCGTTTCGCCCGCCGCGATACCGATGAGCTCCGTCCCGGAGAAGGCAAAGTTCACTGCCACCATGGTCATCAGGATCGGCAGGCCGCCGTGCGGGAACCAGCCTTCGGCGGTGATGTTGCTTAAGCCCGGCGCGGGGGAACCGTCCTGCATCGGGATAAAGCCAAAGACCGCCGCCCCGCCAAGAATAATAAAGGCGATGATGGTGATGACTTTCACCAGGGAGAACCAGAACTCGCCTTCCGCAAAGAAGCGCGTAGAGATGACGTTCAGGCCAAAAATCACCACGCAGAAGACCACGCACCAGGCCCAGACGGGCACCTGCGGGAACCAGTACTGCATGCAGAACCCCGCGGCGGTGAAGCTGGAGCCGAGCGCCACCGTCCAGGTGAGCCAGTAGAGCCACGCCACGGTGTAGCCCGTCGCCGGGCCAAGATAGCGGGCGGCGTAGACGTGGAACGCGCCGGTTTCCGGCATCGCCACGGAAAGCTCGCCCAGACACTGCATCACCAGCCAGACCACCAGCGCGCCTATCAGGTACGCCAGCAGCGTGCCCGCCGCCCCGGTCGTTGAAATGATGTATCCGGTATTGAAGAATAACCCTGTCCCAATCACGCCACCCAGCGAGAGCATAATCAGGTGGCGTGTTTTCATGGTGCGCTTAAGCTGCCCATTTTCTTGTTGTGTTTGCATATTACCTTCTATACGTATGGACATCTAAACATCCAAAGAAGGTGTGTTATACCGCGATTGTTAATAAAAAGCTAGATGACCAGACGCAAACGGGCGCGCCGCGCGCTGAGTCTGGGGTGGGTTGTGAGGATCACATAGAGAATCGGACGCCAGGCCATAAGCACCTCCGCAAGCAGATACTTACAGCATGGTGCGGGAAGCGGCGAACTTCGGTCAGTCGAAAGTGGTATCCGCGAAGAGCGGATTCATACCGCAACACTGCCCGCAGGACGGGTAAGGCGCAGCCGCTACCCGGTACAGGGTTGGTAATTCTCACAATCAGTTCTATAGTCGACACAGTTTCTTAGTAACAGGACTGACTGATGCGCTTTAACGGACTGACCAAAGGTTTCTTCATTTTTATTCTCGCCCTCGTCACCTGGGCCTTCTTCGACATACTGTCGCCCTACTTCTCCGCGATACTGTGGGCCGCCATTCTGACCGTCATCTTTAACCCGGTAAAAAACAGGCTGCGCGCCGCGCTGGGGGATCGCAACGGGCTTGCCTCGCTGTTGACCATTGGCATTATCTGCCTGATCGTCTTTATACCGTTGATGGTTATCCTCTCCTCGCTCGCCATTGAGCTGAACGTGGTTTACACGAAGCTTCAGGAGAACAACACCCAGTTTCCGGAAGTGGTGGCGAGCATCTTCAACCATCTGCCTGACTGGGCCAGCGGCTTCCTGGCGGATCACAACCTCACCAACGCGGCGCAGATCCAGAAAAAACTCTCTGATGTCGCCCTGCAGGGCGGGCAATATCTCGCCGGCAGCGCGTTCCTGATTGGCAAGGGCACGTTTGGCTTTGCGATTAGCTTCGGCATCATGCTTTATCTGCTGTTCTTCCTGCTGAAAGACGGCCCGTATCTGGTGCGCCAGATCCTCGACTCCCTGCCGCTGTCTGATTTCGCCAAGCAACACCTGTTCGCCAAATTCGTCGGCGTGTCGCGTGCCACGGTAAAAGGAACGGCGGCGGTAGCGGTGGTTCAGGGCATCCTCGGCGGGATTGCGTTTGCTATTGCCGGTATTGACGGCAGCGTGCTCTGGGGCGCGCTGATGGCCTTCCTCTCGCTGGTGCCCGCCATCGGCTCGGCGATTGTCTGGGTTCCCGCCGCCATCTTCCTGTTCGCCACCCATCAGCTTTGGCAAGGGCTGTTTATTGTCGGCTTCTTCGTGATTATCGTCGGGCTGGTGGACAATATCCTGCGCCCGCTGCTGGTCGGGAAAGACACCAAAATGCCGGACTATCTGATTCTGATCTCCACCCTCGGCGGCATGGAGCTGTACGGCATCAACGGCTTTGTGATTGGGCCGCTCATTGCCGCGCTGTTTATCGCCTGCTGGAACCTCTTCTCAGGGCGCGATCACGAAGGTAACGCCGAAGAGCTGGACCCCGACTTCATCGAAGAAGGAAAAAATCCTCCAGAATTGTGAGGATGTGACGATATAGACCACACCAGGCGGCGCTGTGCCGCCTTTTTTTTCGCCTTAAATCAAACGTTTTCTATAATTTGAAAGAACGCCATCCTACTCATGTCGTAAAAGGATCATCAGGTGCGAATCGCAACGATAACAAACTGGGCCTATGGTGCCACGGTCTGCCTGACCATCGCCTCCGGCATCATCATGCTGATGGCGTCCAGCGCTGATACCCTCGAGCGTCAGGCCGTTGAACAACGGCAGAAATTTGATCAGCTCACGGAAGATATCGAAACCGATATCTGGGCCCAGTCTGATTTAGCACGGCTGTACGTCATTAAAAAAGATCCTCAGGTTCTCAAGGAATATAACCAGGCGGAAAACAGCCTGAAGAGCATCGAGCTTCGGTTGGAAAAGTTGCAGGATAACGGCGCATCGGATGAAGAACTGGCCCTGCTGCATGAAGGAATAAAGATCGTCGATGAGCTGCAGGACGAACAGCAAACCGCCCTTTCCAGCCTTGAGCGAGGAGAAGACGCGCAGGCCGTTGCGCTACTCTACGGTGCGCCCTATGAGCAGGAGCTGGAGCGCGCGCAGAGCCAGCTCGATCACTTCCGCCTGATACTCGACAAACGCGTCATCGCCTCCGTTCAGGACGCGACAAAAAAATCGAAAGCGCTGCGTACGGCCTCTGAGCTGATGGTCGGCCTGACCGCCCTGCTGTTCCTGTTTGTTCTCGGCTTTATATTGAAGCGCCGCGTGCTGCGTCCCGTGGTGCGCCTGAGCGACGTGGTGCACCGTCTGGCATCCCAGGATTACGCGGTTGAAACGCCCAATTTCAACCAGATTGATGAGATTGGCGACATGGCTCAGGCCATCCGCATCTTCCGCGAAAACGGCCTGGCGCGACAGCGTCTGGAAAGAGAACGCGATGCCGACTGGGCCATCCGCGAGCTGCTGGCGCGCATGACCCAGCGGCTGCAGGGGTGTGAGAACTTTAACGATGTGATTAACGTGGCGGAGCTGTTTGCGCCTAATATCGCGCCGGGGATCGCGGGGCGACTTTACGTCCTTGACCGGGAGCCATGGCAGATGCGCTGCGTCGCGCAATGGCTTTCACCGGTTGGGGAAGAGACGAGCTTCCACCCTGACGAGTGCTGGGCCGTGCGCCGCGGGCAGAGTCACCCGCCGGTAAACGGTGAGCCGGATATCGCCTGCTACCATCTTCCGGCATCGCAAGCTGAAAGCTCGCTGTGCGTGCCGCTTATCGCCCAGGGCGAGGCCATTGGCCTGCTCTCTTTCCAGAATATTACGGCGGACAACGCCCCATCCCGCGCCTATCTGGAACTGATGGCCGAAGCGCTCGGGCTGGCGCTGGCCAACCAGCGTCTGCGCGACGCGCTGCTGGAAAAAGCCTTGTTCGACCCGCTCACCGGCCTGCGTAATCGTCATCATCTGGAAGATACCCTGCAAACCCAAACGGCACAGGCGATGCGCACCGGCGAGCCGTTAAGCTGCATGATGATCGACATCGATCACTTCAAGAGCATCAATGACCGCTTCGGCCATGAAGCGGGCGATCAGGTGATTAAAAGCGTGGCGTCAATTGTCCAGCGTGCCGCCCATGACAACGGACTCGCATTCCGCTACGGGGGCGAGGAGTTTCTGGTCCTGCTTCCCGGTGCCAATGAACCAGAGGCGCACGCCTGCGCGCAGAAGATTTACAATAGCGTGCATGAGCTGTCGCTTCGCTACGGGCTGACCGAGATTGGGCCAGTGGATGTGTCGATTGGCATTGCCAGCTACCCGCAACATGCCCAGACTGACAACCTGCTGCGCGCCGCGGATGTGGCCTTGTACCGGGCGAAAGAGCTGGGCCGCGCGCGGATTGTGAGCTTTGGGATGCTGGAGGCAGGTTAGCTATTATTTTCACGCCACTGCTTTACCATCTCGTCCGTAACTTCATTTTTATAACAAATGGGAGCATAGCCTCCCGCTTTACTCCATGCGCTGCGTCTGCCGCAGGCGCTTCCGTTTCTGGCCCGGTTAAAAGGACAGGCGCATACTCCGGGATAAGATGCGATCGACTCTGCAATAACGTTCTCTTTAACCTGTTCACTGGAAACTGAACTGTTTTTTGCCATAGCGATGTCCGCAACAAAAAAGCAGCACACAGCGCAAAGCACCATCAAGAATGGTCTTTTTTTCATTTTTTGATTCGTTTTAAGGAAGGGTGTGCACACGATAAGCGGCGAATGAAAGAGATAATCTGATTTACATCAATGAATCTAATTCGTCAGGAACAACAAACCTTACACGTTCTCGCTTGAGAAATAGAAAACTTTAAATTACATATTTCGTCACTATTTCTCAGTAAGAACCTGTCCTGCCACAATTACCGTTGTGATAAGTAGCCCTCCTTTGTGACGGCGAAAAGGTTTAAACTTTTCGTGATATTCTTTCTTTACGCCCCTTAATTTTTATACTCAAGCCATATTCGCCACTGTATTAACACATGTCACGCGCAATACGTTGTGCATGACATGTGAAGATATTTTGTTATGGAAAAACGTCTATGTCGAAACTGGATTTGAGATCCAAAAAAACCTGGGGCGCGCTGGCATCGATCGCCGTTGTCGCCGGTACGCTGGCATTTGCTTTTGCATGGACGGCGGGCTGGCTTGGTTCACGCACGGTCAGCCAGGCACTGGTGGGTGAAACACCGAAACCCTTCCCGCCGGGTTTTCGCCGCGCGCATGGAAAAGGCATCTGCTTTGCTGGCACCTTTACGCCAAACGGCTCGGCAAATTCTCTTTCAACCTCCCGCCTCTTCTCACAGCAGGAAGTGCCCGTGGTGGGCCGATTCTCTATTGGTACTGGCGATCCCCATGCCCCGGATAGTACGACCAAAACCCTGAGCATGGCGCTGCTGCTGAAGACAGATGACAAGCAGCAATGGCGAATGGCGATGAACAACGAGCCTTTCTTCGCCACGCACAGTCCGGAAGGTTTTCTGGCCTTGCGAAAAGCCACGGCTGTCGATGCAGCCACTGGCAAACCGGATCCACAGCGTCTCGCAGACTTTTTGAAAGCGTACCCGGAGGCGGAGAAATACCTTAAATGGGCGGCACAAAAACCCTCGCCCGGCAGCTTCGCGGGCGCGACGTTTTACAGCATTAACGCCTTTTATCTTGTGAACTCGCAGGGAGATCGCCAGGCCGTTCGCTGGATGATGCGTCCGCACGAGCCTTTCCTTTCTATGAGCGATGAACAACGACAGAAAGCCGATGACAACTTCCTGTTCGAAAACCTGCGTCAGCGCCTGGCGCAGAAGCCACTCTATTGGGATTACGTTTTGCAGCTCGCACAGCGGGGCGATCCGGTGGATGACCCTTCCCAGCCATGGCCGGACGAACGCAAACAGATGGTTGCCGGCACGCTGGAAGTGACGCGTGTCGAAGCACAATCCGAGGGCGCGTGCCGCGACGTTAACTTTGACCCTTCGATTGTTCCTGCAGGCGTTGCGGTGTCTGATGATCCCATCTTAAACGCCCGTTCCGCTGCCTATTCCCACTCTTTCAGTCGCCGTGAGCGGGAAATCGGCTACGGCAAGGCCACCGAAGCTGTGCAAAAGCAGGAGGTAAAATGAGCTCGAATAAAGATATGCGAGAGCACGCGCCGCAGCATTTCAATATCCTGGCGCGAAGCCTGCATTGGCTGATGGCGGTGATGATCCTGGCCATGCTTTTCATCGGTGCCGCAATGATGACGTCGTTACATCACCGGATTTGGTTAATCGACCTGCACCGGCCGCTGGGTGTCGCCATTTTACTGCTGGCACTGGTGCGTCTGGTCAACCGGCTCCTCAGCCGGACGCCCCCACTTCCTGCTGATTTGCCCGTCTGGCAGGTGCTTGCAGCAAAGGCATCACACTGGATGCTGTATGGGCTAATGCTGGCAATGCCGCTGCTGGGCTGGGCGCAACTGTCGGCAGCCGGGCTGCCGATTGTGATGTTTAGTGGCGTCAACCTGCCGGCGATTGCCCCGAACAGCCCAGCACTGTATGCCTGGTGTCACGACGCCCATAGCCTTCTGGCAAAGTTGCTTTTTGCTGTGGTGCTGGTCCATATCTCTGCCGCACTCGTTCATGCGTGGATCTACCGGGACGCAGTGTTTTCCAGCATGGCGAAAGGGGGGAAGTCGGCGTCAGCCATCCAGGATGACATGAAGTAAGGCAAGCGATATGGGACACGCACCATCAGAATGGTCGTGTTCTCGCTTATCGTCGTCATCCTGAAACAACGGACACAACCGGGGTGCGTATTTAGTCTCCAGATTCGCGCCCCAAAAAGCCAAGGACATCCTAAAATTGTCGCGGAAGTTAATATCCATCAATTAAAGCGATTATTTTTTAAACAGAAGAGCATTTATGCCCGCAATTTTAGCTTTTATCAAAAAGTTAAGCGTCGCTCTAGTATCAAACACCCTGTCACCCGCAACACCTAACCCATTGATTAAAATGGATTTATATCAACAAAAACGATAAACCCCCTTACTCCTCAACAAAATATATAAACTCGTGTGATATCTAAATTATAATTCTTATACTTATGTTCAAAAGGTGGAGGTCAAAATGCGATTAACCCTACTGCTGTTATGCTGTCTCGTACAAAGTGTAACCTGGGCTGGCGACCTGCCAAAACCAGTTGGTAAACCCATTTTAACGATTTACGGTAATATAGAAAATACCAATGAAAATGGAAAAGCAGTGTTTGATCTCGCCAGCCTTGAAAAACTCGGAGTAGTGAGTTTCGAGACGACATCTCCCTGGTATAATGGTCGTACGAAGTTTGAGGGTGTTCCAATGAACAAACTCATGGAGTATGTGGGTGCGAAGGGAACTAACGTTAATGTTATTGCGCTCAATGATTACTCTACCGTGATCCCTCTCAGTGACTTTAAAAAATACAACGCCATACTTGCCTTAAAGGTCAATGGCGAATATATGCGCATCCGCGATAAAGGCCCATCGTTCATTGTATACCCCTATGACAGTCTTCCTGAGTTGAATAATCAGATTTATTACTCACGATCAGCATGGCAGGTTAGCAAAATGAAGATTGAGTAGTCGTTCAGGAGAACATAATGAACAGGATACTGGTTGGTATCATTTTTTCTCTTTTTATCACGACAGGATATATTGCATTTCTTGTTTACGATCGACAGCAGGAATTGCAAAAACTGACTCAATACACTGAGTCCTGGTCCGTGGCACAACTGGTATCAGAGTATTACCGTTTTGAATCATGGCTTGGTCTATACGCAACCGATACCGATGACGTTACGATAGACCAGGTCCGCATGCGTCTTGAAATTATGCTAAGCCAGAGCGATTTAATGAAAGGGGGAGATTTAGGACGCTATATTGACAGTGATAAAGCGCATCAGGAGCTCGCTTTGCGCTTAGAGAAAATACTGGCCTATCTGGATAGCCATCTTGAAAAAATGAGCCACCCAGAGCTACAGGCATACCTGACAAATATGCATGACCTTGATGCGCCGCTGAGCCAGCTTTCAGCAACGGCATTGACGAAAGATATTAACACGGTTAATGAATCCAACCATAAAATACAGATTCTTTATTATATTTATTCGGTGCTTTCATTATTACTGGTGATATTAAGCTTTATTCTGGGTTTCTTAATGATCTACCAGAATAAAAACATTCTCAAAGCGCACATGCAGGTTAAAAGCCTTGCTGATGAACTTCAGATATCAAAAGAAACGCTGCAAATTCAGAACTCGAAGCTGGAATATGATGTTTATCATGACTCTCTCACCGGCATGAAAAACCGCCTTTTCTTCTGGGACGATCTCAACAAAATTAATCTTCAGGCGGATAAAAACCACATCCCCGTCACGGTGATGTTATTTGATTTAGACCGCTTCAAAGAGGTCAACGATACCTATGGCCATGATGCCGGAGATTTGCTGTTGAATCAGGTATCCAGACGCCTCACCTCAATGAGCAGCGCCACTGATACGTTTTACCGTTTGGGCGGAGACGAGTTTGCCCTGCTTTCCAGTGGCCTCACTGAAGCAGCCGCCGTTTCGCGCGCCAAAGAAATCAGCGAACATATCAGCCAGCCCTATACGATTAATAACCAGCTGATAAAAATTGCTACCTGTGTGGGGATCGTTTTATCTGATAATGAACGGCGTTCTGACTACCTTTATAAATTTGCCGATCTGGCGCTCTACGAAGCCAAAAAAGAGGGTTCACAGCAGATAAAAGTTTTCCGTCAGTGGATGCTGCAAAAGTTACAGGAAAGCCGAACCCTTGAACATGATATGGCACTGGCGATCGATAACCATGAATTCGTTGTTTATTACCAGCCTATTGTCGATTCATTCAGCAATGAAATTTACGGCTATGAAGCGCTTATTCGCTGGATACACCCGGTGAAGGGGATGCTATCACCCGATTACTTTATTTCCGTCGCTGAAAAAACGGGGATGATCAATCAGATCGGCAAAACCGTGCTGGAGCTTGCCTGCCGGGAAGCGGTTTCCTGGGCGGTTCCGGCAAGGATCTCTGTGAACGTCTCACCCGTTCAGCTGGGCACGAAATCCTTTACGGCAATGGTACAGACCATCCTGAAGGAGACAGGACTTCCGGCGAACCGTCTTGAATTAGAGGTTACGGAGTCATCGCTCTTCAGCGACAGCAACACGCCGATCACTATTCTCAAAAAGCTGAGAACGCTGGGTGTAAGAATTTCAATCGATGATTTCGGGACGGGTTATTCGTCGCTCTCACGTCTGAGTGAACTGAATTTCGATAAAATTAAAATCGACAAATCCTTTGTGAACCCGATATCCACGCAGGATGATGCCCTTAATATCGTTAAATTGATAACCGGCATGGCGAAGAGCCTCAATATGAGGGTCATTGCAGAAGGTGTTGAAACCGAAGCGCAGCTTGAACGTCTTCAGGCGCTTGGCTGCGATCTCGTCCAGGGATATCTGTTCGGAAAACCACAGGCTGAGATTGACAGGAAGATTAGATACGGTTGAAATGGTTGCGCGGCTTTTTCTGGCCCTAAACCCTTTAATCGATTGATAATCAAAGGTTAAACAATGAAAAAAACAGCCCCGGAATATACGCCTGTTGATTTATCTCGTTGGGCCAGGAAGGAGCATTTTGAAGTATTCCAGTCATTTGCTGAGTGTACAATTAACCAAACGGTTCTGATCGACATCACCGCGCTGCGAAAACATATCAAAAAAGTCGGCTGGAAGTTTTACCCAACGATTATTTTCCTCCTCTCTAAAATCATGAACCGGCATCCGGAATTCCGTATGGCCATGAAGGATAATGAGCTTGTCATATGGAATGAAATTCATCCCAGCTATACCATTTTCCACCCTGAAACAGAGACCTTTTCGTCATTGTGGAGCCATTTCGACGGCAATATTCAGCACTTCCAGAACACCTATGCAGAAGATGTTGCGCGCTATGGCAATAACCTTTCTTATTGGCCGAAAGAAGAGTCCCGGGAAAATGTCTTTTTCGTATCGTCTATTCCCTGGGTGACGTTTACGAACTTTACGATGAACATTGCGCACATGAAGAACTTCTTTTCCCCTATGTTCACGTTTGGAAAATACTACGAGCAGGATGGGAAAGTGTTGTTGCCTATGGCGGTACAGGTACATCACTCGGTGTGCGATGGTTTCCATGTGGCAAGGATGTTTAATGAGTTGCAGGAGATGTGTGATGGTTTGCCGGAGTTGTCGGAGGGATTAAATAGCTGATACGCCGAAGGCAATTTTAAAAGAAGGTGATAATAGGAACAAAACATGACGATAAAGGCCATGATTTATAATGATTTCCCATTACAACTCCTTTCATGATACCCCCAAAAGTACCCCCTTTTGCTAATGCTAAGCATTAAATGCCCGTATCACTTTTGAGGAGTGATTATTTAACTTGTTCATTTAACATCAAGGCAAACTAACGATACGTTTATGTCAAAAGCCTTTCTTCATAATCTTCGATAGTTGGCATTCCTCCCAGTTCGGTTATACGGCAAACTAAGCTCGATAGTATCTCCCTCACTGCGACTATATGCTCTATTAAGAGCTGATCTGTTGTAGCCCCACCGTGTACAGCTTTAGAGCGATAATCATACAGTTTTTTTATCCTGCGATAGGCCTCTAAGCGTTTTTGACCACGCTCTTCAAGATATGCGGCTGCCATCAGCGCCAGACGGAAACGAAGTTCGGAGTTAATTCCAAAAAGAGCCTCGAATCCTGCCCATAGTGCAGTAGCAGTCATCCTCAGATTGGCATGTTGATTGTGAGTTGTTAGAGAATCTACAGCAAGTCTGAATGCAGGGAATTCAAGCAAAGATATCCAGTTTTCTAAGTATTGTTGAACCCAATCGAGTGATTCAAGCGATAGTTCTTTGACAGGATTTATCCTACGGGCTGCAGGTACGTCTTCGAGAAGTTGTACTATGCAGGAATTGGGTTGCGTTGCAGGGAAAACATCCCAAGAAACATTTGCTACAGCTGGAACAAGTAGATCGATGAGCGTACGGCATCTTAGCGCAGATAAAATCCACCATCCGATGTTAAGTTCAGTTTGTTGAAAGTTTGGCTCACTGGATTGCAAAGCTAGTTCATGCGTAACCGCAGGCATATGGCGAGCAATAGGACTTAGTAAAGCTTTATTCTGAAGTGCGCCAGCCAATTCAACCTCTCCCGGAGGATGTAAAACTTCACGCAATTCGCCTATTTGATGAAACACATAAGGCCCATGTCGGAAAGTTAGCCCTGACAAAGCAAAACAAACTTCGTTCGTACCAGCCAAGTTTGCCATTCGATTATTAGCAAAATCTTTGCGCGACTTGAAATAGTCAATCAACTCTAATAATTTTTCTCTTTTGTTTTCCATAAAGATATCTTCATCGCACCTATTAAAAGCATTGCTTACATAATACTATCTATAACTCAAAATTTCGCATGGCTTTATGTGAACCGCGTTACAAAATCAAACCATACAATCAATTTTTATTTTACTTTTTAATCATGAATATAACCTCGCTCCACCGCCTGCATGCGCATTTTTCTTATGTAACTCTGATTTCCACTTTGTATCAATCTCAAGACATCCTCTCCTAATTCCGGTGGAATTAGAAACTCAATATTTCTTTCTGCAAGTATAGGAACGAGATTCTCATAAGGCTCGGTATCATCACAAAAGTTGATTGCAAATAACCCCCACTCTGAGTTAATAAAGGGGTCAATAAACCCGTAAATAAACTCAGATATTTTTATTTGAAAACAATCCCTTGGAGAGGAAAAATGTTGTATTTTATTTCTAAGATAACCAAAATCTCTATACAGAGCTTTCTGATAATCTGTAAATTTCATTCCTGTTGCCGCCCAAACTTTTTCCGGCAATTCTGAATAATCGATTGCTCTTCCATCCTCAAGCAGAGCTTCAAAGTCAAGCAAACCGGAATCACTAACATGTCTACTTGTAGATTTTGGAATTGTATCAAAAATAAGTAACGGATGTTCCTGCGCTAGTCTTGCCTTCATAAATATTTCGCAAGAATGAGCTGCCTGAAGAACTGCAAGTTCACTCCAGGTATCATTAACATAGTCATTAAAGTGACCCAAGAAATTGGCATGCATAAGCGAACCGCAACCTAAACGAATCATATGTTCGTGAATATCTCTCAAACTCTGGTCCATTCACCTACCTCTCAAATACTGGTTTGAAAAAATTCAAATAGCATAAAACTGGATTGACATCACGGATTAAAAACTTCAAAAACACCTTTTTGATACCAATGCAATTTACCTTTGGGACGCACCTCCTCCTCTAGAAACTTAACCCCAACCGCATTTCTTTTTTTGAGCGCTTGTTCTTGAAGCAATTTAACAATAACAATCATCTCTTTTATTAACTCTTTATTCTGATCTGGCTGCCGCAGTTCCGTATATAATTCAGGCTCCATATTTGAATTAATATCCGGATGAAGAACAAGACTTACTTTAACACTTTCAAAACCTACACCGCTATGCGCCGTAAAATTATGGCGCATTTTCATAATAATATCATGCGCATCCCTATGCGTTTCAGGAACGTTATTTCTATCATATTTAACCCCTCTCCCCTTACTATCAGTAAAACACTTCCCATAAAAAGTTAAAGCAGCAACAAAAAAACCTTTTATTAAATCCATTTGTTGGGGATTTTTAACTCTAGTGTCTATATCTGGGTTTATTTTCTCTATTTCATTAAGCCACACAAGAACACTACGCAAATCCTTTTCGATTAGGGTATATCCAGCATATTGCTTAATCAACCTTTCCTCCCCGACTTTTACAACAGGAGCCCTTTTTCCAAGATAATAATAATGGTTATGCCCGTCATAATTTGGAGATATAATTTCTTTGATAGTCCATCCGCTTGCCATCGTTTTTTGCAAAACCATTCCAGTGCTCATATAACGTCCTATTCATATTGTGTATAGTTTTAAAAAAATCAAATCTAAAAACTATTCGTTCTATAGATATTATTAGCATCAGCCCCGAGTACTAACTCAAAAGGATTATTACCTTATAATCTATTCAAATTACTGAAGGAAGCAACTGTAACTTAGAGCGCCTACAGCCAAAAATCCCCGCTGGCGGTGCCGGTGAGTGACAAGTTTTGCAGATGCATCCAACGAGCTGAACCTGAAGTTTTCTGAAGCGGTAGCAGTTGACACTTTCCCCCTAGTTTTCCCTAGTAAGGCATAACAAACCATAACAGGCTGACACCTGCCCTGCTTCGCATCAGGATTAACAAAAGTTAACAGCCAAGGCTCAACAAATCTCAACGCCAGCCCTTTACACTTCTGCTTTTGCTGCTGTTGGTAGGAGTCAGGATCCGTTAGGTTGGGTTGACACTTTTCCCAGTTTCTCGCGAAAAAGTGTCAAGTTTGAGGGGCTGGGGGGTTTACAGTTTTTCGCCGTCCAGCAGGCAGAGCGAGTTTTGTTCCTGTCATCCGGCGTATCGGGGTGCATTGTGGCAACGTAGGCCAGCTCAGTACGAAGAAACCGTAAAGCGCCTGCTGCACGGTCTTTGCCATAGAAGCTGTGGGTTTCTTCATCGAGCCAGAAGAGAAGCTGTAGTTGCTCTTCGGGTTCATGCTGAACATCAAAACCCAGCTCAGCGGTGCTGCCTCTATCCTCCGGCCAGAATCAACATCAGCCGGCAGCTTTTCCTGCCATCATGCTCCAATACACGATATTTGAGCCGCCAGAATTTGCCTCCATCAGGTTTGATCAGGAGATAGATACCAGCCACCATCAGTCAGCTTGTAAGGCTTATCTTTAGGCTTGGCGGCATACACCTGCCGGGCGTTTAGTTTCACCTGGGGGTACCTTCTTTAGACCGAACAGCAAATCTAACCATAAGTCCCCAAAAAGACTGTAGATTTCAGGAAACTTTAGTAGATACCGGAATACTAAAAGGGGCTGTAAAGCTCAATGTATAAGGGGTTTCAGTGAACTTTAGTAAACCTTGGGGAGACGTTAGAATGGTGCCGATAATAGGAGTCGAACCTACGACCTTCGCATTACGAATGCGCTGCTCTACCAACTGAGCTATATCGGCCCTGAGAGGCCGGTTACGAGCGTAACCACGGGGCAAAAGGTTAGATCTAACCGGGTGATGCGTCAATGCCCTTTTGAATCAAACGGCTATTTTTGCATCACCCGTGATTATTTACGCACGAATCGTATCGTCGCCAAAGCCGATCCACTTGTACGTGGTCAACGCTTCCAGCCCCATCGGGCCGCGCGCGTGCAGTTTCTGCGTGCTGACCGCCACCTCAGCCCCGAGGCCGAACTGGCCGCCGTCGGTGAAGCGGGTGGAGGCATTCACATATACCGCTGAAGAATCCACTTCGTTCACGAAGCGATCGGCATTGCGCAGGGTGCGCGTCAGGATCGCGTCAGAATGCTGCGTGCCGTGTTCACGAATGTGCGCAATGGCGTCGTCGAGATCGGCAACGATTTTCACGTTTAGATCCAGTGACAGGAACTCGTCGTCGTACTGCTCCGCTTTAACGGGAACAACGTTAGCCGGACCATCCTGAAGCAGTGCGAGCGCATTGGCGTCAGCATGCATCGTCACGCCGCTCTCTGCCATCTGTTTGCTCAGGGCCGGCAGGAAGCTGTTCGCAATACCCTGATGCACCAGCAGCGTTTCTACGGTGTTACAGGTGCTTGGACGCTGGGTTTTCGCGTTAACGATTATCTTCAGCGCCGGTTCAATCTCCGCGCTGTCGTCGACCACGATATGGCACACGCCGATACCGCCGGTGATCACCGGAATCGTCGACTGCTCGCGGCACAGCTTGTGCAGGCCCGCGCCGCCGCGTGGGATCAGCATGTCGATGTATTTGTCCATGCGCAGCATTTCGTTGACCAGCGCGCGGTCTGGGCTCTCGATCGCCTGTACGGCACCCGCCGGTAAGCCACACTCTTCCAGAGCCTGCTGAATGACTTTCACCGTGGCGGCGTTGGTGCGCCAGGTCTCTTTCCCACCGCGCAGAATAGCGGCGTTACCGGTTTTCAGGCACAGGGAGGCGACATCCACCGTCACGTTTGGACGAGCTTCATAAATAACGCCAATGACGCCGAGCGGCACGCGGCGGCGCTCCAGGCGTAAACCGCTGTCGAGCAGCCCGCCGTCGATCACCTGCCCTACCGGGTCGGCCAGATTGCAGACCTGACGCACATCGTCGGCGATGCCTTTCAGGCGTGCTGGCGTCAGCGCCAGACGGTCGAGCATCGCTTCGCTCAAGCCGTTACGACGGGCTTCCAGCAGATCCTGCTCGTTGGCAAGCAAAATTTCCTGAGACTGGGATTCCAGATAATCAGCGATTTTTTCCAGCACGCGGTTTTTCTCGCGGCTGGAAAGGAGCGCCAGTTTGTAAGAGGCAGCCTTCGCGGCAGCGCCCATTTGTTCCAGCATGTTCTGGCTCCTTAACGAATAATCATGTCATCGCGATGCACGGCAACCGGGCCATATTCATAGCCCAGAATGGCGTCGATCTGCTGCGAGTGGTGACCCGCGATGCGGCGCAGCGCGTCGCTGTTGTAACGGCTTACGCCGTGGGCGATGTCGCGGCCTTCGAGGTTACGGATACGGATCACTTCACCACGGGAGAAGTTGCCTGTCACGCTTTTAATTCCTTTAGGAAGTAATGAACTTCCTCGTTCCAGAATCGCGGCGGTTGCCCCTTCATCAACAACGAGTTCGCCAGCAGGAGGCGCGCCAAATATCCAACGCTTGCGGTTTTCCAGCGGGGATTCCTGGGCGTGGAAGCGGGTGCCGACGGAGATACCTTCCATTACGTCGCCAATCACGCCGGGGCGGCTGCCCGCTGCAATGATGGTGTCGATACCGGCGCGGCACGCTACGTCAGCGGCCTGCAGCTTGGTCCCCATACCGCCCGTTCCGAGGCCTGAAACGCTGTCACCGGCGATGGCGCGCAGCGCATCGTCGATGCCTTGAACGTCGGTAATCAGCTCGGCTTCCGGATTCGAGCGCGGGTCGGCGGTAAACAGCCCCTGCTGATCGGTCAGAAGCAGTAATTTATCGGCACCGGCCAGAATCGCAGCCAGCGCCGAGAGGTTATCGTTATCACCCACTTTGATTTCAGCGGTAGCAACGGCATCGTTCTCGTTAATGACCGGAACAATGTTGTTGTCCAGCAGCGCGCGCAGGGTATCGCGGGCGTTCAGGAAGCGCTCTCTGTCTTCCATATCCGCACGCGTCAGCAGCATCTGCCCGACGTGAATACCATATATGGAGAACAGCTGTTCCCAGAGTTGAATGAGTCGGCTTTGCCCCACGGCGGCCAGCAGCTGTTTGGAAGCGATCGTCGCGGGGAGTTCGGGGTAACCCAGGTGTTCACGCCCGGCGGCAATCGCCCCGGAGGTCACAATCACAATACGATGCCCTGCGGCATGTAGCTGAGCGCACTGACGTACAAGCTCAACAATGTGGGCGCGATTTAGGCGGCGCGATCCGCCTGTTAAAACACTGGTACCGAGTTTTACCACCAGCGTCTGGCTGTCACTCATGATTCTCTGCCGTTCAACGATAAGGGAAAGTAATGTCGAACGAACGTTTTAACAGGAGTCAGCCCCGTTGCCAACTGCCTTAGCACATCGCGAAACACTTTGTTGCGCGGGATCAGGAAGCCTAGCGGGAAATTTTGACAATTTTATTACCGAAATAATAAATCACATTTTTTTAAAATTATTCTTAGTTTGTCATAAAAGTTTCATTCCAGAACGATAAAACCCTTCCTGTTTTTTCACGGGACTTAAGCATGAGCTTATCGTCCAGCGAATTTTTTAGCGCGTTTATAAGACAGGATCGAAAATGAAAAAGAGCACTCTGGCATTAATGGTTATGGGCGTAGTTGCTTCTGCATCCGTTCACGCAGCTGAAGTTTATAATAAAGATGGTAATAAACTGGACGTGTACGGCAAAGTGAAAGCCATGCACTACATCAGTGATGATGCCACCAAAGATGGCGATCAGACTTACGTTCGTTTCGGTTTTAAAGGCGAAACGCAGATTAACGATCAGCTGACGGGCTATGGCCGTTGGGAATCTGAATTTGCAGGTAACAAAGCCGAGAGCGACTCTACTCAGAAAACGCGTCTGGCGTTTGCGGGCCTGAAGCTGAAAAACTTTGGTTCACTTGATTACGGTCGTAACCTGGGCGCCCTGTATGACGTCGAAGCATGGACCGATATGTTCCCTGAGTTCGGCGGCGACTCTTCCGCGCAGACCGATAACTTCATGACCAAGCGCGCTACCGGCCTGGCCACCTACCGTAACACCGATTTCTTCGGCGTGGTTGACGGTCTGGACATGACGCTGCAGTACCAGGGCAAAAACGAAAACCGTGACGCCAAAAAACAGAACGGTGACGGTTTTGGTACCTCTCTGACCTATGACTTCGGCGGCAGCGACTTCGCCGTCAGCGGCGCCTACACCAACTCTGACCGCACCAATGCTCAGAACCTGCTGGCGCGTGGCCAGGGTCAGAAAGCAGAAGCCTGGGCAAGCGGTCTGAAATATGATGCGAACGATATTTATCTGGCTGCAATGTATTCTGAAACCCGCAATATGACGCCAATTTCTGGCGGGTTTGCAAATAAAGCGCAGAACTTTGAAGTTGTCGCACAATATCAGTTCGACTTTGGTCTGCGCCCGTCCCTGGGCTATGTCCAGTCTAAAGGCAAAGATATCGAAGGTATTGGCGACGAAGATCTGGTGAAATATATTGACGTTGGCGCGACCTATTACTTCAACAAAAATATGTCCACCTTTGTTGATTATAAAATCAACCAGATTGACGACAAAAATAAACTGGGCGTGAGCAGCGATGACATCGTTGCTGTAGGTATGACCTACCAGTTCTGATGATGTGAAATAAAAAAACCGGCTTGATGCCGGTTTTTTTATTGTCGGGATTAATGCGGTCTGGTGCCCTCCCCCCGCCCCTCTCCCACAGGGAGAGGGAGAATTTGTAGGCCGGGTAAGGCGAAGCCGCCACCCGGCGCTGTGACACCATCAGGCAGTCAGCTTCACCGCTTCGCTGGAAAAGTCATCCGCCGGTTCGAACTTGAGATCCAGGGTAGCCAGCAGTGCGCGTGCCTTATCGTGAAACTCTTTTAGCGTATATTCCAGGCGGTCAATCACTTCCTGATCTTTAATCGTGGTCGCCTGCCAGTTGCCGTCTTTATTAAACAGGCCAAACTGGTAGCTATACGTAAAGCGTTTTTCCTCTGCTTCCATTTCCATCCACCAGCCCCAGAATTCACGTTTTTCGGGTGCAGGCTTCACGTTGACGCATACAGCCAGGCAGTCGAAAAAAAAGCGATTCTCTTCACACTGCTCTTCTCGAATATACGGGCCGAGAGCCATAAACTTCTTAATCAGTCTACTTTTCGGGTGTCCACTCGGTAACGTCATTGCGATCTCCTTTTGTGAAGCCACTGTTTTACCAAACCAGCGAAATTTAGCAATCTATTAACACAATCTCTGAGCGATCCAGCGCGTAATCTCTTTCAGTGATTTGTCGAAATTCTGATAGACCGGGCTGAACGGCACCTCAAGCAATTTGCCATCCGCAGATGACGAAGTGATTAATCGTGACTCTTCTTCCGGGCTGAACGGATCGTTTTTCCAGAACCCTGACAGCATCGGCGTTGGGCAGCGACGTCCCAGCAACCCCTGCGTTTTTAACGAGTAGCGATTGAGCTCAACGCGCAGCGCTTCGTCTGATGCATCATGCATGCCAAGGCGGCTGGCCAGCACATCAAGGTACATTTCAGGTACGCTCCCCTGGCGTGCAGGATCGCTGAGCAGAGCGTGTACGACCGGGCCGAGGCAGGCGACGGCTTTCAGACGAGAAGATTCAAGATAAGCCAGACGCACCGCGACGTTCGCGCCGAAACGGAAGCCGAATGCCGCCACGCGGGTGTGGTCAACCCACGGAATATTTTCCAGCGCTTTTAGCGCATGCTGGTGCAGCAGGCTGGAATCCTGAGTCAGTTTCCATTTGGATGAGAAACCAATTGAAGGCATATCCAGCGTCAGCATCGCGATCCCTTTTGGTGCGAAGTAACGCTCATACAGGCTGTAATAATCAATTTGCAGCGAATCCAGCCCGCCGCACATGAGGACGGTCGGGAACGGACCTTCACCTTCAGGCATATGCAGGAATCCGGTAACGGACGCGCCCCCTGAAATGGTGAATTCAAGTTCACGCATCCGGCCCGGCAGACGTTGAGCCGCCTCCTGATAGGCGCGATTCGCCAGCGCCTGAGCCTGCTCCGCCAGTTCATCCCCTTTTAAATGGGGGTAAGCGGCAATGCCGTAAAGATTAGCAGCGTGCAGCCAGTGCTTGCCGCTGCGCGTGGCATCCTCTTCCTGGCTGGCTTTTTGCTGCCAGAGCATCGCCTGTTTAGACCACTCGTAGATCCAGTTTCCGCCACGGTAGCCCACCACCGTATCGTAGAGTTCGCTGTCGGTACGTTCGGCTTCACTCATCACGATACGTGCCTGCACA
The DNA here is from genome assembly GCF_019443845.1 of Enterobacter sp. DNB-S2. Lineage (NCBI taxonomy): Bacteria > Pseudomonadati > Pseudomonadota > Gammaproteobacteria > Enterobacterales > Enterobacteriaceae > Enterobacter > Enterobacter sp. DNB-S2. The sequence continues at coordinate 1,609,836 of NZ_CP050520.1, read as the reverse complement.
TCGAGGATTTCACGGGGGTCAATACCGCGCCAGATCCACATCAGGCGGTTAATCATGCGATACCAGTGAGGCACGTTTTTACCGTCTAACGCGGACTGGACGGCAGGCTGGGTACCCGGATTGAAGCGACGCACCAGCGTCGACGTTTCAGGGTGTTTGAAACGGGGTTTGAAGAGAGTCTCGGTGAGATTCGCCTGCGTCATTGCGTTGCCTCCATGAATACGTCGTATAGAGACTATTGTAACGCGTGGCAGGCCAAAAAGAACAACGCCCGACATAGTCGGGCGTGTAAAGTTACGTACTGGTATTAACGGCCTGAAATAGGCGGTACGAAGACCACGCCCATATCCCATGGCTGTTCAATCCAGGTGTCCTGCGGGATATCAATCACGTAATCGTCAACCAGCGGGCGGCCAGCAGGCTTCGCGAAGATAGTGACGAAATGTGCTTTCGGATACATTTCGCGGATAGCGACCGCAGTACCGCCGGTATCTACCAGGTCATCAATAACGATGAAGCCTTCACCGTCGCCTTCCGCACGTTTCAGCACGGTCAGCTCGCGCTGGTTGTCATGGTCATAGCTGGAGATGCAAACGGTATCGACATGACGAATACCCAGCTCACGTGCCAGCAGCGCCCCCGGTACCAGACCGCCACGGCTGACGGCAATAATGCCTTTCCACTGTTCGGAAGGCATCAGACGCGCAGCCAGTTTGCGTGCGTGAATCTGCAACATGTCCCAGGTGACGACGTATTTTTCGCTCATGTGAAGTGTCCCAGCCTGTTTTTATACGGCTTAAAAAGTGTTCGAGGGGGAAATAGGTTGCGCGAGATTATAGAGATCTGACGCACTAAAAACCAGTGTTTAGCGCCCTCTGCCTGAGTTTTTACATGCTTTATGCTACCAGCCAGCAGAGAAAGTGGTATTCTCAGTTTCATCTCGCAAGCCTGACTTGTGGTAACTATTAACCTGCTAACCCTGTGACCTGCAACCCTGTTTGCAGCGCCTCGACAAGGAGACTTATCGTGTCTGAACTGTCTCAATTATCTCCGCAGCCGCTGTGGGATATTTTTGCGAAAATCTGCTCCATTCCACACCCTTCCTACCACGAAGAACAGCTTGCCGAACATATTATGGGCTGGGCGAAGGAAAAAGGTCTGCATGCTGAACGTGACCAGGTTGGCAACATTCTGATCCGCAAACCGGCTACCGCAGGCATGGAAAACCGCAAACCGGTTGTGCTGCAGGCGCACCTGGACATGGTGCCACAGAAGAACAACGACACCGTTCACGACTTCACCAAAGACCCGATTCAACCGTACATCGACGGCGACTGGGTGAAAGCACGCGGCACCACGCTGGGCGCGGATAACGGCATCGGTATGGCCTCTGCGCTGGCCGTGCTGGCCGATGACAGCGTTGAGCACGGTCCGCTGGAAGTGCTGCTGACCATGACCGAAGAAGCGGGCATGGACGGCGCGTTTGGTCTGCAGGCGAACTGGCTGCAGGCGGACATCCTGATCAACACCGACTCTGAAGAAGAAGGCGAGATCTACATGGGCTGCGCGGGCGGGATTGATTTCATCTCTACCCTGCCGCTGAAGCGCGAAGCGATTCCTGCTGGCTTCCAGACCTTCAAGCTGACGCTGAAAGGGCTGAAAGGCGGCCACTCCGGCGGCGATATTCACCTGGGTCTGGGTAACGCCAACAAGCTGCTGGCGCGCTTCCTGGCAGGCCATGCGGCCGAGCTGGATCTGCGTCTGGTAGACTTCAACGGCGGTACACTGCGTAACGCGATCCCGCGCGAAGCGTTCGCCACCGTAGCGGTTCCAGCGGCAAAAGCGGACGAGCTGAAAAAACTCTCCACCGTATACCTGGATATCCTGAAAAACGAACTGTCGGCGAAAGAGAAGAACCTGACCGTAGTGCTGGAATCTGTTTCTACAGATAAAGCCGCGCTGACCGTACAGTCTCGTGACTCCTTCGTTCAGCTGCTGAACGCGACGCCAAACGGCGTGATCCGCAACTCTGACGTGGCGAAAGGCGTGGTGGAAACCTCACTGAACGTGGGCGTGGTGACCATGAGCGACGACAGCGCGGAAATCATCTGCCTGATCCGCTCGCTGATCGACAGCGGTAAAGAGTACGTGGTGAGCATGCTGGAATCTCTGGGCACGCTGGCGGGCGCGAAAACGTCTGCAAAAGGCAGCTACCCGGGCTGGCAGCCGGATGCAAGCTCTCCGGTGATGGCGCTGGTGCGTGAAACTTACCAGCGTCTGTTCAACAGCACGCCAAACATTCAGGTGATCCACGCGGGTCTGGAATGTGGTCTGTTCAAGAAACCGTATCCGGATATGGATATGGTGTCCATCGGGCCAACCATTACCGGTCCACACTCGCCGGATGAGCAGGTTCATATCGAAAGCGTCGGTCACTACTGGACGCTGCTGACTGAACTGCTGAAAGCGATCCCTGCGAAATAACATCTTCATCCCAGCCCTCTTCCTGTGGAAGAGGGTGAAAAATCCAGGCCCGGTAAGCGTAGCGCCACCGGGCTTTTTTACAATCCCAGAACCAGCTGTCGCTCTAGCTGCGGATCCAGCAGCGTGACGTGCAATCCCACCAGCCTTACCCCTCGCCCGCCCCGGCGCTCTTCCCATGCCTTTTTTGCCGTCGCGATAAGATCGTCTTTATTCAGTCGCGGCCAGACGTGTTCCTGCGTGGTCTGCTGGAAGTCGTTGAATTTTAATTTGATACCCTGACGGGCAATCAGCAGGTCCGGCTTCACCTTGATTAAACGCCGTTCCAGCTCCGGATAAAGCTGTTCCGTGATGATCATTTCGCATTCAGACCAGTCATGTATATCTTCAATGAGGGTGCGCTCAACGCCGACGGATTTACGGAGCCGCTCGCTGTTCACATCGCGATCGTCAATTCCCTGGCTGCGCTCCCACAGCACGCGGCCAAACTTCCCGAAACGCTTGAGCAGCATGGCGAGATCGCTTTGCTGCACGTCTTCACAGGTCCGTAGCCCCATGCTTTCCAGCTTTGCGGCGGAGACTTTTCCCACGCCGGGGATTTTGCCGAGCGGCAGCGTTTTCAAAAACGCCGGCACCTCGTCAGGCGTGATGACGTATTGACCGTTGGGCTTATTTAAATCGGAGGCAATTTTGGCGAGGAATTTAACGGGCGCGACGCCCGCCGATGCCGTCAGATTCAGCTCGTTGAAAATCGTCTGGCGGATCTCCTGCGCCATCAGCGTGGCGGAGCCGTGGCAGTGCACGCTGTCGGTCACATCCAGATAGGCTTCGTCCAGCGACAGCGGCTCTATCAGAGAGGTATAGCGGGAGAAGATTTCCCGAATATGGAGGGAAGCCTCTTTATAGGCTTCAAACCGGCCGGGCAGAAGCGTGAGATGAGGGCAAAGCTTTAAGGCCATCGCCGTTGGCATCGCGCTGCGCACGCCAAATTTGCGCGCAGGATAGTTGGCGGTGCTGATGACACCACGCTGAACGCGGCTGCCGCCAATGGCGATGGGAATATCCCGCAGCGCCGGGTTGTCACGCATCTCCACTGCGGCAAAAAAGCAGTCCATATCGACATGGATTATTTTGCGCATAGTAAGCCCTCACTCATCACTGGATAAGTATACAGTAAATAAATGAGGGTTGAGAAGTGTGTGTGGGAATTGTCGGGTGGCGGCTTCGCCTTACCCGACCTACACGACTAAATAATGCGCTGCTGCTCGCGGGCCATTCTTTTTTTCCGCGCATCGCACGGTTCCGGACAGTCGCAAACCTTTTCCATCCCAATAGATGAAATACCGCCGCAGCTACCCTGAATGCTTTTCCGCTTAACGATCCAGCCTAACGACATGCCGAAGATGACAAGCACAAACACCACAAAGGTTGCCAGAAACGTCAGCATCATCAGCCTCCAAAGTCATCGAGCAAGATGTTCTCATCTTCGACACCGAGATCTTTCAGCATCTTAATCACGGCGGCGTTCATCATCGGCGGACCACACATATAGAACTCGCAGTCCTCAGGCGCCGGGTGCTGTTTGAGGTAGTTTTCATACAGCACGTTGTGGATGAACCCCGTATAGCCCGTCCAGTTATCTTCCGGCTGCGGATCGGAAAGCGCCACATGGAAGGTAAAGTTCGGGTTTTCACGCGCCAGCTGTTCAAACTCATCTTCATAGAACATCTCGCGCAGCGAGCGCGCCCCGTACCAGAAGCTGATCTTACGCTGGCTACCCAGCCGCTTGAGCTGGTCAAAGATGTGCGAGCGCATCGGGGCCATACCGGCACCGCCGCCGATAAACACCATTTCCGCGTCGGTATCTTTCGCGAAGAACTCCCCGAACGGGCCGGAGATCGTCACCTTATCGCCAGGCTTCAGGGACCAGATGTATGACGACATGACGCCCGGCGGTGCATCCGGCACATTCGGTGGCGGCGTGGCGATACGCACGTTGAGCATGATGATGCCCTTCTCTTCCGGGTAGTTGGCCATCGAGTAGGCGCGCAGCGTCGGCTCTTTCGCCTCAGATACAAAGCGGAAGAGATTGAATTTGTCCCAGTCGGCGCGGTACTCATGCGGCACGTCAAAGTCCGCATAGGCCACAGCGTGCTCCGGGCACTCGATCTGAATGTAGCCTCCGGCGCGGAACGGGACATGCTCGCCTTCCGGCACCCGCAGCTTCAGCTCTTTTATAAAGGTGGCTTTGTTATCATTAGAGATAACCTCGCACTCCCATTTTTTGACGCCGAAGATCTCTTCCGGCAGCTCAATCTTCATGTTCTGACGTACCGCGACCTGGCAGGCCAGACGACAGCCCTCTTTTGCCTCACGCTTTGTGATATGCGCCAGTTCGGTTGGCAGAATATCGCCACCGCCCTCTTTTACCGTCACGCGGCACTGTCCGCAGGAACCGCCGCCGCCGCAGGCTGAGGAGACAAAAATGCCGTTACCGGAGAGCGTGTTGAGCAGCTTGTCTCCGGCCGGCGTGCGGATCTGATTCTGCGGCTCGTCGTTAATATCAATGACCACGTCGCCGGAATTCACCAGCTTCGCGCGCGCCGCCAGAATAAGCCCTGACAGCACCAGTACAATCAGCGTGAACATCACCACGCCAAGGATAATTTCCATCTGTTTGCCCTTATAGCTGCACACCGGAGAAGGACATAAAGCCCAGCGCCATCAGCCCGGTGGTGATAAAGGTGATCCCCAGGCCACGCAGACCCGCAGGCACGTTGGCATATTTCATTTTCTCGCGGATCCCCGCCATGGTGACAATCGCCAGCATCCAGCCGATGCCGGAACCAAAACCGTACACCACGGATTCGCTGAAGTTGTAATCACGCTGCACCATAAACGAGACGCCACCAAAGATGGCGCAGTTCACCGCGATCAGCGGCAGGAAGATCCCCAGCGCGTTGTAGAGCGACGGGAAATACTTATCGAGGATCATCTCGAGGATTTGCACCAGCGCCGCGATCACCCCGATAAAGGTGATGAAGTTCAGGAAGCTGAGATCAACCCCTTCCACCAGCGCGCCGTCCCGCAGCACAAAGTTGTACACCAGATTGTTGATCGGTACAGATAAGCCGAGCACCACGGTGACCGCGATACCGAGACCAAATGCCGTCGACACTTTTTTGGAAACCGCAAGGAACGTACACATGCCGAGGAAAAACGCGAGCGCCATGTTTTCAACAAACACTGCCCGCACAAACAAACTCAGGTAATGAGCCATCGTCGGTTACTCCTTTTCCTGCTGTTCTGGCTTCAGCGTACGAATCAGCCAGATCAACAAACCGATAATGAAAAATGCGCTAGGGGCCAGCAGGAACAGGCCGTTTGGCAGATACCAGCCGCCGTTCTGCACCGTGTCCAGCACCGTGATGCCAAACAGCTTGCCGCTGCCAATCAGCTCGCGCAGGAACCCCACGGTCAGCAGGATCACGCCGTAGCCCAGGCCGTTGCCGATGCCGTCCATAAAGCTCGCCAGCGGCGGCATTTTCATGGCGTAGGCTTCCGCACGCCCCATGACGATACAGTTGGTGATAATCAGCCCGACAAACACCGAGAGCTGTTTGGAGGTTTCATAGGCGAAGGCGCGCAGCAGCTGATCGACCACGATCACCAGCGAGGCGATGATCGCCATCTGTACGATGATCCTCACGCTGTTGGGGATATGGTGGCGGATCATCGAGATAAACATGCTGGAGAACGCCGTGACCAGCGTGACCGCCAGCGTCATCACAACCGCCGTTTCCAGCTTGGTCGTCACAGCCAGAGCCGAACAGACACCCAGCACCTGGAGCGTGATCGGGTTATTGGCTAACAGTGGGCCAACGAGCACCTTTTTAACTTCTTTCAGTTCACCGGTATCAGCCATTGTTCAGCGCTCCTTCACGTACGTTTTTCAGGAAAGGACCAAAGCCCAGCTCGCCCATCCAGAAATCAAAACTGTGCTGCACGCCTTTTGAGGTGAGCGTAGCGCCGGAAAGCCCGTCAACGGCGTAGTCGTCACCGGGACGTGCCGCCCCTTTCATCACCTTCAGCGCAGGCAGGCCGTTATCGTCGAGCACTTTTTTGCCGACAAACTGTGCCCGCCAGTTAGGGTTTTCAACTTCGCCACCCAGCCCCGGCGTTTCGCCCTGGTCGTAATACGTAATGCCTTTGACCGTGCGCCCATCGGTATCAAGGGCCACAAACGCGTACATCATTGACCACAGACCGTTACCGTAAACAGGCAGTACCACTTCCTGAATGCGTTTTTGGGGATCGCGAACCAGATAGATTTCGGCCAGGTTGCTGCGACGCTTAATCCCGGCGGGATCTTGCGATGCCTCCAGCGTCAGGCTCATCTGCGGATCTTTAAGCGCCAGCGCCTGGTTGAATTTTGCCGGGTCTTTATCCAGCAGTTCACCCGTTTTTAAATCCACCAGACGCGCCGAAATACGTTCAGCAAAGACGGCCGAAACGTCGTCCGCGCTCATTCCTTCCTGCATCAGCCCGGCGACGGCCAGGATGTTGCGCTGTTTATCCAGCGCACGTTGCTCCTGCTGCAGGGGTTTTAACCCCACGGCAGAGCCGGCCACGACAATAGAACAGACCAGACAGAGCACCAGCACCACCAGCAGCGTTTTGCTGATGCTGTCGTTATTTTTAACCTCAGCCACGCGCCTTCCTCCGCTTAATGTTGGCCCGCACCACCAGGTAATCGAAGAGCGGTGCAAACAGGTTGGCAAACAGAATGGCCAACATCATCCCTTCCGGATACGCCGGGTTGACCACGCGGATCAGAACGCACATCGCGCCAATGAGCACGCCATAGCTCCATTTACCTTTGTCTGTAAACGAGGCAGAGACGGGGTCCGTCGCCATGAACATCATGCCGAACGCGAAGCCACCCAGCACCAGATGCCAGTACCACGGCATGGAGAACATCGGATTGGTGGTCGAACCGATAACGTTGAACAGGGTGGCGGTCAGCACCATGCCGATCATCACGCCCGCAACGATCCGCCAGGAGGCCACGCGACCAAAAAGAATGATCGCGCCGCCAAGCAAAATCATCAGCGTAGAGACTTCTCCGATGGAGCCCGGAATGTTGCCAATAAAGGCATCAAACCAGGTGACTGGCTGACCCGTCGCGTTGTTAACCAGCGTTTCGCCGCCGTGTGCCGCCCACTGTGAAAGCGGCGTCGCGCCGGAAAAACCGTCTGCCGCCGTCCACACGAGGTCGCCCGAGATTTGCGCCGGATAAGCAAAGAACAGAAACGCGCGTCCCGCCAGCGCCGGGTTGAGGAAGTTCCGCCCGGTGCCGCCGAAGATCTCTTTGGCAATCACCACGCCGAAGCTGATGCCAAGCGCCGCCTGCCAGAGCGGTAGCGTCGGGGGAACAATCAGGGCAAACAGAATAGAGGTCACGAAGAAGCCTTCGTTGATCTCATGTTTACGGATGATGGCAAACAGCACTTCCCAGAAGCCGCCCACGACAAATACCGTGATGTAAATCGGCAGGAAGAACACCGCGCCCAGCGTCATCATGCTCAGCCAGCCCGCGTCTGCGGTGAAGCTTACCCCTAACGACTGGGCCAGACGGTAGTGCCAGTCGGACTGGATCACCTGCGCCAGCTGCTGTGCATCGTACATGTGGTGCAGTGCCGGAATGGTCTGGAGGCCGACGTTGTACATTCCCCAGAACATCGCGGGGAAGACCGCAAACCACACCAGGATCATCATGCGCTTCAGGTCGATAGCATCGCGAACATGCGCCGCCCCTTTCGTCACCAGGCCCGGCGTGTAGAAAATGGTCGTCGTTGCTTCATACAGCGGGTAGTACTTTTTGAGCTTTCCTTCGGTAAAGTGCGGCTCAATTTTTTCAAAGAGGTGTTTTAAGCCCATCGGTTATCCTTCCTGCTCAATGCGGGTTAACACCTCGCGCAATACCGGTCCATATTCATATTTGCCCGGACAGACATAGGTACAGAGCGCCAGATCTTCTTCGTCAAGCTCCAGACAGCCCAGCGCCTGCGCGCCGTCGGTATCACCGGCAAGGAGATCGCGCAGCAGCACGGTGGGCAGAATATCCAGCGGCATGACGCGCTCGTAGTTGCCAATCGGGACCATGGCGCGCTCGCCGCCGTGCGTGCTGGTTGAGAAGCTAAACAGCTTATTACGCAGGAAGTGGCCCAGCGTGGTTCGGGTGACGGAGTATTTTTCCGCGCCTGGCAGAACCCAGCCAAACAGCTCTTTCTCACGCCCTTCCTGCACAATGCTGACCTGCAAATGGAAGCGTCCCAGGTACGCGTGCGCATTGGCCGCATGGCGGCCGCTGAGGACCGAGCCGGAAATCAGGCGGTTTTCGCCCTCTTTCGTTTCCCCCACCAGCAGTTCGTTGATGTCAGCACCCAGCAGCGTCTTCACCAGGCGCGGATTTGCAGCCTGCGGTCCGCCGATGGCGATTATCCGTTCAGCGCAGAGTTCACCCGTAGTAAAGAGCTTACCGATGGCGATGACGTCCTGATAGTTAAGGTGCCAGACCTGTTTCGCCAGGCTGACTGGCTCAAGGAAATGGATGTGCGTCCCGACCAGCCCCGCCGGATGCGGGCCAGAAAATTCATTAAACGTGACCTGCCCCAGCGGATGCCCGCCAGGCTTGCCGCCGCCGGCCTGGCAAACGTGCACTTTTCCGGATGTGAGGCGGGTTAAAACGGTTAGACCAGCATCAAAAGCTTTTCGCTGCGCCAGGATAATCGGTTCCGGGTCCACGCTGAGCGGGTTGGTGTCGATGGCCGTGACGAAAATCGCGGCAGGCTCCGTGCCCGGAACAGGGGTTTTGCTGAAGGGACGCGTACGAAGCGCGGTCCATAAACCGGATGCCAGGAGCTGATCCTGAACGGCGTCACGGTTCAGCGACGCGAGTTCTGCGGTGTCGTAATGGGCAAACTCACGCTTTTCATCGCCCTCAATGCGGATAACCACCGACTGCAGAACGCGCCGTTCGCCACGGTTGATGGCCACAACGGTGCCGCTCGCGGGGGCTGTGAACATCACGCCGGGATTTTTTTTGTCCTCAAAGAGCGTCTGTCCTTTGATAACGCGATCGCCCTCCTGTACCAGCATTGAAGGACGCATACCCAGGTAGTCTTCGCCCAAAATGGCGACATGACGGACACTTGCGCCTGTCGAAACGTGCTGCGCTGGCACGCCTGCAATCGGCAGATCAAGTCCTTTTTTAATTTTAAACATGTGGTTAGCAGGTTTCCATGAACAACAATCCAGTGGGCGCGAAGTGTAGCATTTTCCCCTTCACGCGGGCAGGGAATCCGCCGTCGCGCGCGCCAAATTGCGAGCTAATGCGCAAAGTTCCTGGAGCCATCGCAATTTTGATGGTTTATAAAGTAAAACTAATTTGTAAACTCACCGCCCGGCTCTTGCGAAAATCTATAGCGGTGCTAATGTGAGCGCTCCTAACAGAATAATCTGATTTCGGGTCTCTTTTGCCGTCCTGGCAAGTTGGTCATGGTTTTATCAAGGAACTAGTAGTATGCGTAAAATCGCATTGTTCATTGCGATGCTTCTGATGCCGTGCATGTCGTTTGCCGGACTGCTCAGCAGTAATAGCTCAACGACGCCGGTCAGCAAGGAATATAAACAGCAGTTAATGGGATCGCCGGTTTATATTCAGATCTTCAAGGAAGAGCGCACTCTCGATCTGTTTGTCAAAATGGGCGAGACATATCAGCTGCTTGATAGTTACAAAATTTGTAACTACTCCGGCGGACTGGGGCCAAAACAGCGTCAGGGCGACTTCAAAAGTCCGGAAGGGTTCTACAACGTTCAGCGCAGCCAGCTCAAGCCTGACAGCCGCTTCTATAAAGCCATTAACATCGGCTTCCCGAATGCCTATGACCGTGCACACGGTTATGAAGGTAAATATCTGATGATCCACGGTGCCTGCGTGTCTATCGGCTGTTATGCGATGACCGACTCCGGCATTGATGAGATTTTCCAGTTCGTGACGGGCGCGCTGGTCTTTGGGCAGCCTAACGTACAGGTCAGCATCTATCCGTTCCGCATGACGGACGCCAACATGGCGCGTCACAAGTACTCATACTACGCGGATTTCTGGAAACAGCTGAAGCCGGGTTACGACTACTTTGAGCAGACCCACAAGCCACCCGTGGTCTCTATCGTCGATGGCCGTTACGTGGTCAGCAAACCGCTGAGCCACGAAGTCGTCCATCCACAGCTGGCGTCAAATTACACGGTCCCCGAGACAAAATAGCACCCACTCGCCTGGCATAATCTTTTGCCAGGTTTCGTTGCCCGTCAGCGGCTGCGTTGCGATAACAGTGACTACATCGTTCGGTGTGGTCTCCTTCTGAAAGTCTATCTCCACATCCTGATCGAGCAGCGTCGCAACGCCAAACGGCGCACGGCGGGTGATCCAGAACAGATTCGTCGAGCAGAACGCCATCACATAGCGGCCATCAGAGAGCAGCATGTTGAACACGCCTTTTTCACGCAGTTCAGATGCCAGCGTCGCGATGTATTTGAACACGGCAGTCATGTTGCCGGGCGTGCGGGGATAGCGCTCCGTCAGCTTGTGCAGCAGCCAGCAGAAGGCTTTTTCGCTGTCCGTCTCGCCGACCGGGCGGAAATTGCCCGTCTCCAGCGACTTATAGCCCGTGAGCTGCCCGTTGTGTGCATAGGTCCAGTTACGGCCCCACAGCTCGCGGGTAAACGGATGGGTATTTTCCAGCGCCACTTCGCCACGGTTGGCCTGACGGATGTGGGCGATTACCGAGCGGGACTTGATCGGGTAGTCCTGAACCAGTTTGGCAATCGGTGAGTTAAAGCTGGGCTGTGGATCTTTGAACGTGCGACATCCTTTGCCTTCGTAGAAGGTGATGCCCCAGCCGTCTTTATGCGGCCCGGTTCCTCCACCGCGCTGAACCAGCCCGGTGAAGCTAAAGCAGATATCGGTTGGCACATTGGCGCTCATCCCGAGCAGTTCGCACATACAACACCTCCACAACAGCGGGGGGCACCGGAGCCCCCCAGCGAAGTCTTACTTAACCATCTCTTTTTCGATCAGCTGGATCAGGATGTGGATCACTTTGATGTGAATTTCCTGAATACGGTCAGCATAACCGAAGTGCGGAACGCGAATTTCGACATCCGCCGTACCGTCCATCTTACCGCCATCTTTACCGGTCAGGGTGATGACCTTCATCCCTTTTTCACGCGCGGCGGCGATCGCTTTGATCACGTTACCGGAGTTACCAGAGGTAGAGATCCCTAGCAGCACGTCGCCTTCACGGCCTACCGCTTCAACGTAGCGGGAGAAGATGTGGTCGTAACCGAAGTCGTTGCCTACGCAGGAGATGTGGCTCACGTCTGAAATCGCAATCGCCGGGTAGCCCGGGCGGTTTTCGCGATAGCGTCCGGTCAGCTCTTCTGCGAAGTGCATAGCGTCACAGTGGGAGCCGCCGTTACCGCAGGAAAGCACTTTGCCACCGGCTTTGAAGCTGTCGGCCAGCAGGACCGCTGCGCGCTGAATAGCGTGAATATTGGCATCATCTTTCAGAAAGTTCGCCAGCGTTTCCGCCGCTTCGTTCAGTTCGTTACGAATAAGATCCTGGTACATGAGGATAATCCTTCAGTATTGATGAAATAACACAGTGGAGTGTACCGGATAGCGGGAAAAGCGAGAAGCTAAAGCCATGCGAATCGTCCGGCGTTTTGATTTTTTGTGCCGGCTAAAATGCGAACAATGTGAACCAGGTTGTAATTATTTTGTAAACACATTGCTAAAGGAAATAACATCAACTACAACCATATCATCACAAGTGGTCAGACCTCCTACAAGCAAGGGAGCTTTTCTTTATGATGATTTTGAGCATTCTCGCAACCGTTGTTCTGCTCGGTGTGTTGTTCTATCACCGCGTAAGTTTATTCCTGAGCAGCCTGATTCTTCTGGCCTGGACGGCTGCGCTTGGCGTCGCAGGTCTCTGGAATATCTGGCTTTTAGTCCCTCTTGCCATCATCCTTCTGCCGTTTAACCTGGCCCCGATGCGTAAATCAATGATCTCTGCGCCGGTGTTCAAGGGCTTTCGCAAAGTGATGCCGCCCATGTCGCGTACTGAAAAAGAAGCGATTGACGCGGGCACCACCTGGTGGGAAGGCGATCTGTTCCAGGGCAACCCGGACTGGAAAAAGCTGCATAACTATCCGCAGCCGCGTCTGACCGCTGAAGAGCAGGCCTTTATTGACGGCCCGGTGGAAGAAGCGTGCCGCATGGCAAACGACTTTGCCATCACCCACGAAATGGCCGACCTGCCGCCAGAGCTGTGGGCGTATCTGAAAGAACATCGCTTCTTCGCGATGATCATCAAGAAAGAGTACGGCGGTCTGGAGTTCTCCGCTTACGCTCAGGCTCGCGTTCTGCAAAAGCTGGCGGGCGTTTCCGGGATCCTGGCGATTACCGTTGGCGTGCCTAACTCCTTAGGCCCGGGCGAACTGCTGCAGCATTACGGTACGGAAGAGCAGAAAGATCACTACCTGCCGCGTCTGGCACGCGGTCAGGAAATCCCTTGCTTCGCGCTGACCAGCCCGGAAGCGGGTTCCGATGCAGGCGCGATCCCGGATACCGGCGTGGTCTGCATGGGTGAGTGGCAGGGCGAGCAGGTGCTGGGCATGCGCCTGACCTGGAACAAGCGTTATATCACCCTGGCGCCAATCGCCACCGTGCTGGGTCTGGCCTTTAAGCTCTCTGACCCGGAAAAACTGCTGGGCGGCGAAGAAGATCTGGGCATTACCTGTGCGCTGATCCCAACCTCTACCCCAGGCGTTGAAATTGGTCGCCGTCACTTCCCGCTGAACGTGCCGTTCCAGAACGGTCCGACCCGCGGTCAGGACATCTTTGTGCCGATTGACTACATCATCGGCGGTCCGAAAATGGCCGGTCAGGGCTGGCGCATGCTGGTGGAATGTCTGTCTGTGGGCCGCGGCATTACCCTGCCGTCGAACTCAACCGGCGGTCTGAAGTCGGTCGCGATGGGGATTGGCGCTTACGCCCACATCCGCCGTCAGTTCAAAATCTCCATCGGCAAGATGGAAGGTATCGAAGAGCCGCTGGCGCGTATCGCGGGCAACGCCTACGTAATGGATGCCGCGGCTTCTCTGATTACCTACGGCATTATGCTGGGCGAAAAACCGGCCGTGCTGTCCGCGATTGTGAAGTACCACTGTACCCACCGCGCGCAGCAGTCGATCATTGACGCGATGGATATCGCGGGCGGTAAAGGCATTATGCTCGGCGAAGGCAACTTCCTGGCGCGCGGCTATCAGGGCGCACCGATTGCCATCACCGTGGAAGGGGCAAACATCCTGACCCGCAGCATGATGATCTTCGGTCAGGGCGCAATCCGCTGCCATCCGTACGTGCTGGAAGAGATGGCTGCCGCGCAGAACAACGACGTGGATGCCTTCGATAAGCTGCTGTTCAAACATATCGGTCACGTGGGCAGCAACAAGGTGCGCAGCTTCTGGCTGGGCCTGACGCGCGGTCTTACCAGCGCGACGCCGACCGGCGATGCGACCAAACGTTACTACCAGCATCTGAACCGTCTGAGCGCCAACCTGGCTTTGCTGTCTGACGTCTCCATGGCGGTGCTGGGCGGCAGCCTGAAGCGTCGCGAGCGTATCTCTGCTCGTCTGGGGGATGTGCTGAGCCAGATCTTCCTGGCCTCTGCGGTCCTGAAGCGTTACGACGACGAAGGCCGTCAGGAAGCGGATCTGCCGCTGGTGCACTGGGGCGTTCAGGATGCGATGTATCAGGCTGAACAGGCGATTGACGACCTGCTGGCGAACTTCCCGAACCGCTTCGTGGCGGGAGCCCTGCGCGCGGTGATCTTCCCGACCGGACGTCACCACCTTGCGCCGTCCGACAAGCTGGACCACAAGGTAGCGAAGATCCTGCAGGTACCGAGCGCAACCCGCTCCCGTATCGGTCGTGGTCAGTATCTGACGCCGACGCCGCATAACCCGGTGGGTCTGCTGGAAGAGGCGCTGCTGGACGTGATGGCTGCCGATCCGATTCACCAGAAGATCTGTAAACAGCTGGGCAAAAACCTGCCGTTTACCCGTCTGGACGAACTGGCAAAACAGGCGCTGGCCGGCGGCATTATCAATAAAGATGAAGCCGCTCTGCTGGTGAAAGCCGAAGAGAGCCGTCTGCGCAGCATTAACGTGGATGATTTCGAGCCGGACGAGCTGGCGACGCAGCCGGTAAAGCTCCCGGAGAAGCACCGCAAACCTGAAGCGGCGTAACGCGTTTCGCTTATACAAACCCCGCCTCGCGCGGGGTTTTTTATTGCCACATTTTCTCGTAATGACGTGCTACAGTGTCAAAAAGCGGTCTTTTGAGGAGTCTGTATCGTGCCTGGTTTGAAGATTTCTATTTTGCAGCAACCTTTAGTGTGGATGGATGGCCCCGCCAACCTGCGCCACTTTGATCGTCAACTGGAAGAGATTACCGGGCGTGATGTGATTGTCCTGCCGGAAATGTTCACCACCGGATTCGCCATGGAAGCGGCACAACAGTCAATGCCTCAGGATGAGGTTGTCGCCTGGATGCATGCCAAAGCGCAGCAGACCAACGCGCTGATCGCCGGGAGCGCTGCCCTGCAAACGGATCGCGGGCCGGTGAACCGCTTCCTGCTGGTGGAGCCGGAAGGGAAAGTGCATTTTTACGATAAACGCCACCTGTTCCGCATGGCGGATGAGCATCATCACTATGAAGCGGGTCACGAGCGCGTGGTGTTCGAGTGGCGCGGCTGGCGTATTTTGCCGCTGGTCTGCTACGACCTGCGCTTCCCGGTGTGGTCGCGCAACCGCAACGATTACGACCTGGCGCTGTATGTTGCCAACTGGCCTGCACCGCGCTCCCTGCACTGGCAGTCGCTGCTGGTAGCGCGCGCGATTGAGAACCAGGCGTACGTGGTGGGCTGTAACCGCGTGGGAACCGACGGCAACGGGCATCACTACCGCGGCGACAGCCGGGTGGTGAATCCGCAGGGCGAGATCATTGCCACCGCCGAGCCGCATCAGGCGACGCGCATTGATGCCGAGCTGTCGTTGACGGCGCTGCAGGAGTATCGCGAGAAGTTTCCGGCCTGGCAGGATGCGGATCCGTTTAGCATTGGCTGAAATTTTCCCCTCACCCCGCCCCTCTCCCAACGGGAGAGGGAGGATAAAACATTAACTCACCAGCGCCTGCCCGTCTTTGCGGCTTTCCGTCGCGGCCACGTAGTGTCCTTCCGGCAGGCGATAAATCACCTGCGCCCCGCCGAAGTTGTAATCCTGAAGCGGATCTTCCACCACGATCTGATGACCCCGCTCGCGCAGCGCGGCGATGGTATTGCGATCGAAGGTCGATTCAACGATCACCTCCCTGCCCTGCACCAC
This sequence comes from Enterobacter sp. DNB-S2, assembly GCF_019443845.1. Classification (NCBI taxonomy): domain Bacteria; kingdom Pseudomonadati; phylum Pseudomonadota; class Gammaproteobacteria; order Enterobacterales; family Enterobacteriaceae; genus Enterobacter; species Enterobacter sp. DNB-S2. The sequence goes on along the minus strand of NZ_CP050520.1, from coordinate 1,593,843 downwards.
GCGCCAGCGCGGGGCATCGATTGCCGCCTGTGGGTTTTGCCCGTGCAGCATAATGCGCAGCGCCATCTGCATGTGCCCCTGCGCCTGCATCGACCCACCCATCACGCCGAAAGACATCAGCGGCTGGCCGCTGCCGTCCATCGCAAAGCCCGGAATGATGGTGTGGAACGGTCGCTTGCTGCCCGCCAGCGCGTTCGGGTGATTGGGATCCAGCACAAACCCGCAGCCCCGGTTTTGCAGGCTGATCCCCGTATCCGGCACCACAATGCCTGAACCAAAGCCCATGTAGTTGGACTGAATAAACGAAACCATCATCCCGCTGGCGTCGGCGGTGCTGATGTAGACCGTGCCGCTCTGCGTCGGGGAACCGTAAACGAAATCAGAGGCGTGCTCGTGATTGATAAGCGCCGCGCGCGACCTCAGATAATGGTCGCTCAGCAGCTCTTTCGCCGCGAACGCCATATGGTCTTCATCCGCCACGTAGCGGTCGAGATCCGCCAGCGCCAGCTTCATCGCCTCAATGGACAGGTGCAGGGACTGCACGGAATCCGGGTGATATTTCTCAATGCCGCACTGCTCCAGAATGCCGAGCGCAATCAGCGTGGCGATCCCCTGGCCGTTTGGCGGCAATTCCTGCACCGAACCGCCCGCGAAGTCGCGCGACAGCAGCTCTACCCAGTCCACGCGGTGGTTTGCCAGATCTTCAGCCGTCAGGTGCGCGCCGTGTTCTTTGGCGAAAGCGGCAATTTTCTGCGCCAGCTCGCCGCGGTAAAAGGCTTCACCGTTGGTGCGGGCAATCAGCTCCAGCGAGTTCGCCTGCGCCGGGTTACGGAAGATTTCCCCCACGCGCGGGGCGCGGCCTTCCGGCGCGAAGCAGGCGCTGAAGCCCGGCTGATCTTTCAGCTTGCTATAGCCGCGCTGCCAGAGATGGCCAATCAGCGGGGAGACAGGGAAACCGTTGCGCGCGTAGTCAATGGCTGGCTGCGCCAGGGTGGTCAGCGGCAGCGTGCCGAAGCGTTCCGCCAGCTCGACCCAGCCGGATACCGCGCCCGGCACGGTCACCGCGTCCCAGCCAATTTCCGGCACCGCGGTTTTACCGGCAAACAGATCCGCATGCCAGCTTGCAGGCGAACGACCGGACGCGTTCAGGCCGTGCAGCTTTTCACCGTCCCAGACGATGGCAAAGGCGTCGCTGCCGATCCCGTTGCCGGTCGGCTCAACCACCGTCAGCGCCATCGCGGTGGCAATCGCCGCATCCACGGCGTTGCCGCCCAGCAGCAGCATTTTCATTCCCGCCTGCGCCGCCAGCGGTTGCGACGTGGCGACGGCGTTACGGCCCATCATTGGCGGGCGGCGTGAAGCGTAACCGGATGTAAAATCAAGCGCTTTGGTCATCATGACTCCTTAGTCGTGGCGCGGATCGAGCGCATCGCGCAGCCCGTCACCGAGTAAATTAAAGCCCTGCACGGCAAGGAAAATCGCCACGCCGGGGAAAACGGACATCCACGGCGCCTGCTCCAGAAACCCTTTCGCGGTGTTGAGCATGGAGCCCCAGGACGGATTGGGCGGCTGCTGCCCCAGCCCCAAAAACGACAGGCTGGCTTCGGCGATAATCGCCGAGGCAATCGCCAGCGTGGCCTGCACCAGGATCGGCGACATCACGTTCGGCAGGACGTATTTGATGATGATCCAGCGGTCCGGCAGGCCAATCGCCCGCGCGCCGTCGATGTACTCTTCGTTGCGAATGGCGATCACCTGCCCGCGCGTCAGGCGGGCGAAGATCGGCATCGCCGAAAGACCGATGGCGATCATCGCGTTGGTCAGGCTCGGCCCCAAAAACGCCCCCAGCGCGATCGCCATGATCAGGAACGGACAGGCCAGCAGCGCCTCGATAAACCGCGAGATCACGCCGTCCCACATCTTCTGGAAGTAACCCGCCACCAGCCCCAGCGGCACGCCGATGACCACGGCAATCACCACAGACATACAGCCTGCCATCAGCGAGGTGCGAGCCCCCCAGATAATGCGGGATAAAATGTCGCGCCCCAGCTCGTCGGTGCCGAACCAGTACATCGCGGACGGCGCTTTGCGCACCGCCAGGAAGTTGGCTTTGACCGGGTCGAACGGGGCAATCCACGGCGCCAGCAGCGCCACCAGCACAAAGAATCCCACCACCACCGCGCCAATCACCGCACTTTTGTTGGCAAGGAATTTCTTCAGCACCCGGTTCTGCGCGCGCGGCAGCGCGGGCGTAACGGTTTGCGTCGTCAGTTCCGCCATGGTTAACCTCGCATTTTCGGGTTGATAAGGACGTAGAGCACGTCGGCCAGCAGGTTGAGCATCAGGAAGCCGATCGCCACGATCAGCACCACGCCCTGCACCACCGCGTAGTCACGGTTAAATACCGAGTCGACGATCATCTTGCCGAAGCCCGGAATGGTGAAGACCTGCTCGGTCAGCACCGCGCCGCCCAGCAGCTCGCCGAACAGCAGCGTGGTGAGGGTGATGACCGGTACCAGCGCGTTGCGAAACGCATGCTTCAGGATCACCGCCTTTGGCAGCAGCCCCTTAGCGCGCGCGGTGCGGATGTAATCCGCCTTCAGGACCGCAATCATCGAAGCGCGGGTATGGCGCATCAGCGTCGCCGCGAGGCCCGTTCCGAGCACGGACGCGGGCAGCAGCAGCGTGCGCAGGTTCTGGAGCGGATCTTCACTGAACGGCACGTAGCCGGACGCGGGCAGCCACTGCAGGTTCACCGAAAAGACCAGAATCAGCAAGATCCCCAGCCAGAAGTGCGGGATCGAGATCCCCGAGATCGCCACGAAGTTCGCCCCGTGATCGACCCAGCTATTTTTATTCACCGCCGCGAGGATCCCCATGCTGATGCCAAACACCAGCGCGATAATCATCGCCAGCAGAGACAGCTCCAGCGTGACCGGCAGCTTGCTGGCGATCAGCTGCGTCACCGGTTCGTGCGTGCGTAAGGAGACGCCCAGATCGCCCTGCAGCGCGCGCGTCAGCCAGTGGAAATACTGCACGGGGATTGGCGCATCGAGGTTCAGTTCCGCACGCAGCTGGGCGATGACCGCCGGGTCGCGCTCCTCCCCGGCCATGGCGATCAGCGGGTCGCCGGGCAGCAGCTTTTGCAGCCCGAACACCATCATGCTCACCAGTAGCAGGGTTGGTATAGCCAGCAGCAGACGTTTGCAAATCAGTTCCAGCATGGGTTCTCCTCGGGACCTTTATTTCGCCAGCGTCAAACCCGCCAGACGCACGATGCCGTCCGGGTACGGCTTAAAGCCCTGCACGCTTTTGTTCAGACCGAAAATGCGCGGCTCGAAGTAGAGGTAGGCAATCGGCATGTCGGTTTGCAGCTGCTTCACCACCTTGTCGTACAGCGGCTGACGTGCGGCCTGGTCGGTGCTCTGGCGCGCCTGGGTCAGCCACTCATCGACCTGCGCGTTGCTGTAGCGGCCGTCGTTGAGCGTGCCTTTGCTGTTGAGAAAGCCGTAGATGCTGCCGTCCGGATCCGGGCGTCCCGACCAGCCGGAGAAGCTCAGCTGATAGTCGCCGCTCTGCTGGCGGTCGAGCAGCGTGGCGAATTCGGTCATCTGCAGGTTCAGGTTAAATCCGGCCTCGGCGACCATCGCCTGCAGCACCTGGCCCACCTGCTGCGAGGTTGGGTTGTTCGGCACCAGCAGGTTGACGGTCAGCGGCGCGGTGACGCCTGCCGCCTTCAGCAGCGCTTTGGCTTTGTCAACGTCACGCGGCGGGACCGGCAGGTTAACGTGATACGGGCTGACCGGGGAAAACGCCTGGTTTGCCGGGGTGTAAAGCCCTTCGAAGACCACCTGGTTTAACGCATCGCGGTCGATGGCCTGAGAAAACGCCTCGCGCACGCGGGCGTCCTTGAACGGATCGTTGGCCGGCACCTTGCCGTTGTTGATGTTGAAGGTAATGCCCTGATAGCCGAGACCGGTTACCTTCGCCAGCGCCAGCTTGCTGTCGGCTTCGACCGTTTTAACGTCGCTGGCGGCGATGCCTTCGGTCAGGTCAAGATCGCCCGCGCGCAGGTTCGCGAGGCGCACGGAGGCGTCCGGGATCGGCAGATAGATAATTTTGTCGAAGTGGTAAGCGTCTTTGTTCCAGTAGTTGTCGAAGCGGGTCAGAACGATGCGGTCCTGGGACACGCGGCTGTCGAATTTATACGGGCCGGAGCAGACCGGGTGGGCGGCAAAGTCAGGCTTTTTCGCCGCCTCGGGGGCCATCATCGCGCCCGCACGGTCGGTGAGCTGCATCAGCAGCGCCGCATCGGGGGTCTTCAGGTGCAGCGTAATCTGCATCGGGCCGGTGACCTCGACCGATTCAACGGAGGAGATCTCGCTCTTACGCAGGGATCCTTTCAGGGTCAGGGCGCGGTCGAGGTTGTATTTTGCCGCGGCGGCATCAAATTTCTCACCGTCGTGGAAGGTGACGCCTTCGCGCAGATTAAGCGTCAGGGTTTTACCGTCGTCACTCCACGCCCAGTCTTTAGCCAGGCCGGGGACGACCTTCAGGTTTTCATCCACGTCCACCAGCCTGTCGCACAGGGAGGCAAACACGAAGCGGCCATAGTAGGTGCGCGCCAGATGCGGGTCGAGCATGTCCGGGTCAGCGCCCAGACCGATCCGCAGCACGCTTTCAGAATGGGCGGGCAGCGCCGCGCCAAGCAACATAACACTTCCCAGTACGGTCAAAAGAGAATTACGCATTGTCATTATCATGAGTTCCTTGAAGGAAGGGACGAGTGAGTGGCCGCGTGTTCAAACAGCGCGCGGCGGCGCAGAAAGGCGGCGGATGGCGGTGCGATCTGAATAACGCTGCGATCGCGGTTGATCTCCTGCCAGCGATGACAGGCAACCTGACGTCCGCCATCGAGCACCTGATTGATCGGCTCAACCTGGCGGCATTCATCGGTGACGTACGGGCAGCGGGTGTGGAAACGGCAGCCGGACGGCGGGCTGGCCGGGTTGGGCAGATCCCCCTGCAGCAGCAGCGCGTCGCGCTCAACGCCCGGCTGCATCTGCGGTGCCGAGGCGATCAGCGCCTGAGTATAGGGATGCAGCGGCGCGTCAAAAATCTCGTCGACGTTGGCAAGCTCGACGATTTGCCCGAGATACATGACCGCCACGCGGTCGCTCATATGGCGGATCACCGCCAGGCCGTGGGCAACAATCACCATCGTCAGCCCAAGCTGGTGCTTCAGGCTTTCCAGCAGGTTGACCACCTGCGCCTGAACGGACACATCCAGCGCGGATACCGGCTCGTCCCCCAGCAGCAGCTTCGGTCCCGAGGCCAGCGCGCGCGCAATGCCGATACGCTGGCGCTGCCCGCCGGAAAACTCGTGCGGATAGCGCCCGGCCCAGGCGGCAGGCAGGCCCACGGTTTTAAGCAGCTCGGCAACGCGGTACTGGCGATCCGCTTTTTTCATGTTCTGATGCAGCCACAGCGGCTCCCCGACGATTTGCTCCACCGTCATGCGCGGGTTGAGCGAGGCGAAGGGATCCTGAAAGATGATTTGCAGCTCGCGCCGGAGCTGGTTCAGGCGGGCACCGGAGGCGTCGGTGATCTCCCCCCCCTGATAAAACACGCGCCCTTCGCTGGCGGCCAGCAGGCGCAGCAGCAGACGACCGAGCGTAGATTTCCCGGAGCCGGACTCGCCGACAATCGCCAGCGTTTCGCCCGGCATCACGGCAAGCGAAACGCGATCGACCGCCGTGACAAAGCGTGCCGGAGTAAAGAGTTTTTTGGGGCCGGGGAAAAGCTTGCTGAGGTCACGGGCTTCAAGAATGGGCGTGGTCATGCGGTCTCTCCCAGGGCAATGTGGTGTTCGAGCGGCACGCGGAAGCAGGCGACCTGATGGCCCGCGCCGAGCGCGGTGAGCTGCGGTTTTTCATCATGGCAGCGCGACTGCGCAAACGGGCAGCGGGTGGCAAAACGGCAGCCTTTCGGCATGGATTCCGGGAGCGGGACCGCGCCGGGAATTGTGGAGAGCTGGCCCTTGCGTGCGCCCAGCGAGGGGATCGACCCCATCAGGCCGATGGTGTACGGGTGCTGCGGGTCGGCGAATATTGCCTCCACGCTCCCCTGCTCCACCACCTGTCCGGCATACATCACGGCGACCTGCTGGGCGACTTCTGCCACCACGCCTAAATCGTGGGTGATCATCAGCACCGCCGTGCCGGTTTCCTCTTTTAAGGCGTTGAGCAAGGCGAGGATTTGCGCCTGGATGGTGACGTCGAGCGCGGTGGTTGGCTCGTCGGCAATCAGCAGTTTAGGGTGGTTAATCAGCGCAATGGCAATCATCACGCGCTGGCGCATGCCGCCGGAAAGCTGGTGGGGATATGCTTTCAGGCGCATCTCTGCCGCCGGGATCTGCACCTTCTCGAGGATCTGCAGCGCGACCTTCATCGCCTCTGCGCGCGAGACGTTCTGGTGTCGCATAACCGCCTCGCTCAGCTGATCCCCCAGCGTGAACGCCGGATTGAGCGAGGTCATCGGCTCCTGAAAAATCATCGCCAGCTCGCTGCCGCGCAGATCGGCATACTCCCGCGGTGAGAGCTTTCGCAGATTGTGGCGGCGAAACTGCATCTCACCGCTGACAATCTGCGCGCTGGCGGGCAGTAATCCCATCAGCGCCAGGGAGGTGATACTTTTCCCGCAGCCGGACTCCCCCACCAGCGCCAGCGTTTCTCCCGCCCTGACGGTCAGCGAGATACCATCAAGCACGCTAACCGGCGAGCCAGCAAACGTAACGTTGAGGTTTTGCACCCGCAATACGGGTGTGGCGTCCTTAAAGGGTATTGTCGTCATGGCGTGAAGTCGTCCTCAAGGTGGATCGCCTGAATCAGGGCGGTTTGCAGGCTGAGCAAGTGTTCGCGCATGGCGGCCGCGGCTTCATTAGGCTGGCGATGGATAATCGCAGACATGATCTTATGGTGGTGGTCGTTATAGCTGTCGACACGTTCGGGGGTGCGTGCCAGCTCGCGCAGATGCTGCCAGCCCGGTTCGCGCCGAACGGCATCAATGGCATCAAACAGGCCGAGCATCAGACGGTTGCCCGCCGCCTCGGCAATCGCCCGGTGAAAGGCGCTGTCCCAGAGTTCGTTGAGATCGCGGTCGTCCGGGCTGACCTTGTCGATGCGTTCCAGCATGCGCTGCATGAGCGCGAGGTTTTCCCTGGTGGCACGCAGTGCCGCAAGCCGGGCTAAGCCGGGTTCGAGCTGCAGACGAGCTTCCATCACTTCCAGAAGGTTGGTTTGCTGAACCAATCCCTGAAGGGCCAGCGGTTCAACAGGTGCCGCCGGGCCAATAAAGGTCCCTTTGCCCTGCTTACGCCAGATGCGCCCCTCTTCTTCCAGCACGTCCAGCGCACGACGTACTTCACGTCGTCCTACGCCGAGAGTGTCCGACAGCTCACGTTCCGTGGGCAGCGGTATGCCTGGTGTTGACTCATGCTGGTTGATAAGCCCGCGCAACTGCTCAAGCGCGGTGCTGGAATTGGCCAGAAACCGTGACGGTTTTTCCATATTGGTTCGCTCGCTTTCATCATGACTTTATTTTTATTAACGATAAGTTATTGATATGGAATGAAGCTTATCGTGCTAATGATTAAGCAATAACCAAACCAATACGAAATTGGTTCGGTATATTTTTGGAAAGCAGGAGATAACCAGATGATTCTGCGTGAATTATTTTTACAGAAAGAAACATTCTGAATGAGGTGCGAAGAGAGGAGTGATGGAGAAATGCACAATTACAGTGCAAATAATGCACCATATCCGTGCAATTGTTAATAAATTGCACTATGAGTATTAACTTTTTGTTAACGATAAGGGGGAGAATGAGATTACTGAAGGCTGAAACGACGAAAGCCTGAATCATTTCTGATTCAGGCTTTCTGAATAGTGGCGGAACGGACGGGACTCGAACCCGCGACCCCCCGCGTGACAGGCAGGTATTCTAACCGACTGAACTACCGCTCCACTGTTCCCGTTTGGGGAACGAGGCGCATATTACGGTGCGCCTCCGATCTCGTCAACGCTTTTTCTCACGTTTTGAATCGTTTGCTGCAAAAATCGCCCAAACGATGATTTTACAGGCATTAAGGCGTTTTTTCAGGCGCGCCACAAACAGCTGCCGCCCTTCTTCTGGACCAGATCAAGCCGGGATTCGTGGTTAAGAAGCTCTTCGTCACTGGCTAAAATAACCCGCAACCGACTGGCCTGACGGACAACACGCTGAATGCCCGCTTCGCCTTGCGTCTGCTGGGATTCATTTTCCATACTGAACTTCATTGACGTCTGCCCGCCGGTCATCGTCAGATAGACATCGGCCAGGATCTGGGCATCGAGCAACGCCCCGTGGAGCGTTCGCTTGGTATTGTCTATCTCGTAGCGCGAGCAGAGTGCATCCAGGCTGTTACGCTTGCCGGGGAACATCTTCCTTGCCAGCGCCAGGCTGTCCGTCACCTTACAGAAGGTGTTCGTCTTCGGAATATCACGATTAAGTTTGCTGAATTCATAATCCATAAAGCCGATATCGAACGATGCGTTATGGATGACAAGCTCGGCGCCCTTGATGTATTCCAGGAACTCGTCAGCGACATCCGCAAAAGTCGGCTTATCCAGCAAGAACTCATCGGCAATACCGTGAACGCCGAACGCTTCCGGATCCACCAGCCGATCGGGTTTGAGGTAGACGTGGAAGTTGTTCCCCGTAAGACGACGGTTCACCACTTCAACGGCACCGATCTCGATGATCTTATGCCCTTCGTAGTGCGCGCCGATCTGGTTCATACCGGTGGTTTCGGTATCGAGGACAATCTGGCGAGTAATTGCAGTGCTCATAGCGGTCATTTATGTCAGACTTATCGTTTAACTGAACGTTTCGAATACAGGAAGTCTACCAGAGATGCGTAAACAGGTAGAAATTTTCACCGATGGATCTTGTCTCGGTAACCCAGGACCCGGCGGCTACGGCGCGATTATGCGCTATCGCCAGCACGAAAAAACCTTTAGCGAAGGCTATTTTCTGACCACCAACAACCGGATGGAGTTGATGGCGGCCATCGTGGCGCTGGAGGCGTTAAAAGAACATTGTGACGTGGTGCTAAGCACCGACAGTCAGTACGTGCGTCAGGGGATCACCCACTGGATCCATAACTGGAAAAAACGCGGCTGGAAAACCGCCGATAAGAAGCCGGTCAAGAACGTCGATCTCTGGAAACGTCTTGATGCTGCGCTGGGCCAGCACCAGATTAAGTGGGAGTGGGTTAAAGGCCACGCAGGCCACCCGGAAAACGAACGCTGCGACGAACTGGCGCGTGCTGCGGCATCCAATCCCGCACATGAAGATGCGGGCTATCAGCCCGACGCCTAATCGGTTTTTTTGTACTGCCGCGTGGCGCCCACGGTCTGGCGGATGGGCGTTTTCGACTTGCTCTGCTTCATGGGGTTAAGCGTAAGGGGAATGGTTCGCTTACGCGCAACGATAAACTGCAAACAGCCCAACGCGGGGAGATGGGTGCTCAGTACCACGCCCCCCTGCCGCGCCCAGGGCAGCACCTGAAAACCTCCGTAGCAAAGCACTTCAAAGTTCAGCAGTGAAAGCCAGTCGAGCTGGCGCATCATGGTGAACATCCGGCTGTTGTAAGGTGGAGTCCGGCGTAGCACCGGTACCAGCTTACGCAGGCCCATCAGGCTTAGCGGATTGAATCCGCTAAGTACCAGCCAGCCGTCATCAATCAGCACGCGATCGGCTTCGCGAAGCAGACGATGCGGATCGCTGCACCAGGGTAGCGTATGTGCGAGCAAACACGCATCGACGGATTTTTCCGCAAACGGCAGATGCAACGGGTCTGCTTTCACCTGAACCGGCGATCCGCCGAGAGAGACGTTAACCTGATGCGAGATAGCGCAGCTTTCGGTATTGATTTCCGCGCTGAGATTGCCAATCTTAAGCAGGTGAAAGCCATACATTTTCGCGAGCCAGGGCTTCAGCTGCTGTTCTAACGCTTCGCGATAGTATTCACCCCAGGGCAATTCCGCCCAACGTTCCGGTGCTGCGACAGTCTGAGGTATCCTTGCCGGTTTCATCAAAACACCCGCCACGCTCTAAGAGGTAATGTATGAATCTTATCAGTATTCCAGCGTTTCAGGACAATTACATCTGGGTTTTGGTTGACGACGATCGCCGCTGCGTCATTGTCGATCCCGGAGAATCCGCCCCTTTACTGCACGCCATAAAAGAGAACGGCTGGCAGCCAGAAGCCATTCTGTTGACGCATCATCATAGCGATCACACTGGCGGCGTGCCTGAACTGCGCGCTCATTTTCCGCATCTTGTGGTTTACGGACCGGCAGAGGCACAAGATAAGGGAATCACGCATGTAGTCGAAGAAGGCGAAAATATCCTCATACGCGAGTGGGAGTTTTCCGTATTTGCTACACCGGGTCACACTTTGGGACATCTGTGTTTCTACAGTAAGCCTTATCTTTTTTGCGGCGATACGCTGTTCTCTGGAGGCTGCGGAAGACTATTTGAAGGCACGCCAGCTCAAATGTATCAGTCTTTACAGAAAATTAACGCGCTACCCGATGAGACGCTCATTTGTTGCGCCCATGAGTATACATTAGGAAATATGAAGTTTGCAGTGAGCCTCTTACCCGAGGATCGAGCGATTCAGGATTATTATCACAAAGTGAAGGAGTTACGTGCAAAAAACCAAAAAACACTCCCCGTAATTCTGAAAAATGAGCGGCAAATTAATTTATTTTTACGCACAGATGATGTTGATTTAATTAATAAAATTAACCAAGAAACAAATTTGCAACAACCAGAACAGCGATTTGCATGGTTAAGGTCAAAGAAAGATAACTTCAGATAATTGCGGGTTGCCTTTTCAAAATTTCGCCGTTATCATCGCTCGTCTTTTAAGCAACTATTGACACACACATGAAGGCAAAAGCGATATTACTCGCCTCTGTCCTGCTTGTAGGTTGCCAGTCGCAAAACGGCAGCAACGTACAACAGCACGCACAGAGCCTTTCTGCAGCTGGTCAAGGGGAAGCAGGGAAGTTTGCAAGTTCGGCGCGCTGGATGGACGATGGAACATCTTACGCGCAGGATCAAGACTTGTGGACCTCTATTGGCGACGAGCTAAAGATGGGAATTCCGGAAAATCCCCGGATTCGCGAACAGAAACAGAAGTATTTAAGTAATAAGAGCTATCTCCACGATGTAACGTTACGGGCAGAGCCGTATATGTACTGGATAGCCGGGCAAGTTAAGAAACGTAACATGCCTATGGAGCTGGTACTCCTACCCATAGTGGAGAGCGCTTTTGACCCACACGCGACGTCTGGCGCCAATGCCGCAGGCATTTGGCAGATCATTCCGAGCACCGGGCGAAACTATGGTCTGAAACAGACCCGCAACTATGATGCGCGTCGCGATGTTGTCGCTTCAACGACAGCCGCTCTCGACATGATGCAACGTCTGAACAAGATGTTTGACGGCGACTGGCTGTTAACGGTCGCAGCGTATAATAGTGGCGAAGGTCGTGTACTGAAGGCAATGAAAGCGAATAAAGCACGGGGTAAATCCACCGATTTTTGGTCGCTCTCACTGCCACAGGAAACAAAGATTTACGTACCGAAAATGCTGGCATTGAGCGATATTCTCAAGAACAGCAAGCGTTACGGTGTACAACTGCCAACACCAGACGAAAGTCGTGCACTGGCGCGTGTTCGCCTCAGCAATCCAGTTGATATTCAACAGGTTGCTGATATGACGGGTATGTCGGTAAGTAAATTGAAAACCTTTAATGCTGGCGTTAAAGGCTCAACCCGGGGGGCAAGTGGCCCGCAGTATGTAATGGTTCCGCAGAAACATGCCGAGCAGTTACGTGAGTCTTTAGCTTCTGGTGAAATCGCCGCCGTTCAGTCAACGCTGATCGCGGATGCATCATCAGTTAACAGCCGCAGCTATAAGGTTCGTTCAGGTGATACGCTTTCGGGCATCGCGTCACGTCTTGGCGTGAATGCGAAAGATCTGCAGCAGTGGAATAATCTGCGCAGTTCCGGCCTGAAAGTGGGTCAGACTCTGACGGTAGGTGCAGGTAGCAGCGCACAGCGTCTTGCCAGCAACAGCGATAGCATTACCTATCGCGTACGCAAGGGCGATTCACTGTCCAGTATCGCAAAACGGCACGGCGTGAACATCAAGGATGTGATGCGCTGGAACAATGATACTGACAATCTGAAACCTGGCGACCAGCTGACGCTGTTTGTGAAGAACAGCGCGACGCCAGATTCCTGATAACACGATCGAAAGATAAAAAGGCACCGATTCCCCTCGGTGCCTTTTTTGTTTATTCCGCTTTTTGCGCTTCAGCCATGATGGTATCGCTGGTAAACGAGCCATCGTCCTGCAGTTCAAAGTACGCCTTTACCTCAGCGGACGCACTCTCCTGATACAGTCTGATCGCCTGGCTCAATGCTTCCGGGGTGCGCATACGCGCGATCCAGGAGCTGAACTCCAGCGGTAAACGATCGGTAATCAACGCGCGCGCGATCAGCCCCGCTTCAGTGATAAGCGACAACCACTCTCCGCTGGCGTAATTTTGCACGTGCGAGGTATCGCGCAGCGCTTCTACCGTCTGCAGCCAGATATTGCGCACCGGGTGTCCGGGAGACATCACATCCATAATGATGAAGGTGCCGCCCGGCTTCAGAACACGTTTGACCTCGCGTAATGCCTGGCCGACATCGTGCCAGTGGTGCGCGGAATAACGGCTGATCACCACCTCAAACGACGCATCATCGAACGGTAAGGATTCGGCATAGCCCTGTTGCGTATCGATGTTGTCCAGTCCCTTCGCTTTTGCCGCCCCGGCAACGACGTCCAGCATCTGGCTGGATAAGTCATACGCGGTAACGTGCGCGACCTGCTGCGCAGCCGTATAGCTGGCATGCCCTGCCCCGCAGCCTAAATCCAGCACGTGCGCCTGCGGGAACGCCGCCAGACGTTCACCGAGACGCACCAGATCGCGGCCAGAAGCATGCACGGCACTGCTCAGATAGGCACTTGCCTGAGAACCAAACTGTTTTTCTACGTTGTCATGATGGGAGCGTGTTGTTGTCATCGTACTGTCCTTTGTGAGTGAAAAATAAAGGGCAGCACCCGCACAGGCCTGCCCCACGGCAGACCTGACACACCATTATTTATCAGGTTTGCCGGGACTGAATTCGACTAGTAGAGGGTTATGATCCGAGGCGCGCGTCACCAGAACCGAGGCGTCGTGCACGCTCAAACCACGATAGAAGACAAAATCGAGAGGACGACCAAAGGCTTTTTTGCGCTGGTCATCGCTAAAACGAACTTCACGCAGCGACATTTCGCGCGCAAAGCGATACAGCGCATTCATGCGCGGACGACTCCAGGCATTGAAATCGCCGGCCATAATGATGGGCCCGCTGTGATGGGCAATCTGATCGCCGATCGGAAGTAACTGCTTACTGTAGACATCCACGCCCAGACTGAAATTTACCGCATGGATATTCACGACCATCAGCATTCGGGTATCCGGCAGCGGATAGACCGTCACCAGCGCCGATTTTGCCAGACGCAGGATAGGTTCACGTTCGCGCAGTGGACAACAATAGACCGGATGTGCTGCTGAAAGCGTCATCACACCTGAGGGGTGTTGTGGCAGGACAAACGCAGGCACCTGGTCGGCGGCAAGATAGTTCGTGGTGGCAAAGCGTACCAGTTCAGGGGTGGTTTGTGCCTCCTGGAGCAGAACCAGGTGGGCATCTTTTCCAAAATTCTTGAGTACCGATAACCATTCGGCACGCTGCTGCTTAAAGATATTCCACACCAGTACACGGATTTTCTCATCGCTGCTTAACGGTGTGCCGGCGGGTAATGCCTGGCTTATGCTCGCAAATGACCCCCGAGGCAAGATCATCTCCGCGGGCATTCCGGCAACATAACGCATGGCATAGGTATTTTTTCGCACTTTTGGAAACAGCCTCTGTAACATGAACCAGCCCGGAAAACGGACTGGTTCTAATGTTATAGGGACTTTAGGTCATACTTTCAACGCAATTTCTGAGAAACCGCTTTCCAGTTTTGTAAGCAAGCACTTACTGATGTTAACCCAGCGCGTCCCTGGCTGGCTTATCGAGACGTCCACTCAGTCCAATCAGCAGGAAGGCGACCAGGACAATCACCGCGCCAATCCACGGGGTCTGGGCTAATCCAACATGCGCTACGGTTTGCCCGCCAATGATGGAGCCCAGCGCAATGCCGATATTAAATGCGGCAATGTTCAGACCGGACGCCACATCCACGGCATTTGGCGTATAGAGCTCGGCTTTCTGGACAACGTAAACCTGAAGCCCGGGGACATTACCAAAGGCAAAGATCCCCATGACCAGCACAGTGACCAGCGCGGCGTAGTGTACCGAAGCCGTGAACTGGAAAATCATCAGCAGAACCACCAGGGCGGCGAAGATGAATTTCAGCGCCGGTACCGCACCATGCTTATCTGCAAGCTTGCCGCCCCAGATATTGCCAATGGCAACGGAAATACCGTATCCCAGCAAAATCCAGCTCACGGCATTGGGTGAAAAGCCTGCCAGATCCTGCATCATCGGCGCCAGGAAGGTGAAAGCCGTGAATACGCCGCCATAGCCCAATGCAGTTACCGCGTAGATAATCAGCAAACGCGGATGCGTGAGCACTTTCAGCTGATCGCGCAGGCTGGCGCTCGCCCGGCCTGGGATATTCGACGGTACCAGCAGCAGGCTGGTCACCAGGGCGATGGCACCCAGTAAGGAGACGGCCAGGAACGTTTCACGCCAGCCGAAGTGTTGTCCGATAAACGTTCCCAGCGGTACGCCCGTAACGAGTGCGACGGTCAGTCCACCAAACATGATCGCAATCGCTGAAGCCGCTTTCTCTTTGGGCACCAGGCTGGTTGCAATGGTGGAACCAATCGAGAAGAACACGCCGTGTGCAAGGCCGGTTAACAGACGGGCAATCACCAACGTGGTGTAGTCCGGCGCCTGCCAGGCCAGAACGTTGCCGGCGGTGAACAGCACCATCAGCGCGACTAACAGCTGCTTACGCGGAAAACGTCCCGTCAGGGCCGTCAGCACTGGCGCACCGACGGCGACGCCCAGGGCGTAGATTGATACCAGCAACCCCGCAGAGGGCAACGAGATCGCAAGCTGGTTAGCAATAGTGGGAACCAGACCCACGATAACAAATTCGGTCGTGCCAATTGCGAAGGCACTGATCGTCAGGGCAAGTAGCGCCAGTGGCATAAAATACTCCATATCATCAGGATTAAGATGACAGGCAGTATGCGCCAGTGCTTAAATAACAAAAATGGTCAAAATATCAATAGAATTTTGCAGGTGGTGCAAAAATGAAAGCAACATCGGAAGAGCTGACAATCTTTGTCGCCGTCGTTGAAAGCGGCAGCTTTAGCCGCGCGGCCGAACAGCTGGGTCAGGCTAACTCAGCCATCAGCCGTTCGGTGAAAAAACTGGAGATGAAGCTTGGAGTGAGTCTACTCAACCGAACGACGCGGCAGCTGAGCCTGACGGAAGAAGGTGAACGTTACTTCCGCCGCGTGCAGTCGGTACTGCAGGAGATGGCCGCAGCGGAGACGGAGATTATGGAGACCCGCAGCACGCCGCGTGGGTTGCTGCGCATTGATGCAGCCACGCCGGTGGTACTTCACTTTCTGATGCCGCTGATCAAACCTTTCCGCGAACGCTATCCGGAGATGACGCTTTCTCTGGTCTCCTCAGAGACGTTTATCAACCTCATCGAGCGTAAAGTGGATGTGGCGATCCGGGCGGGAACCCTGACAGATTCAAGCTTGCGTGCCCGCCCTCTGTTTGCCAGCTACCGCAAAATTATCACATCGCCAGAGTATATTGCCGAACATGGTAAACCGGAGACGGTTGAAGAACTGAAGCAGCATCTGTGCCTTGGCTTTACGGAGCCGGTGTCGCTGAACACCTGGCCTGTTGCCTGCCATGATGGTCAACTTTATGAAATTACCTGCGGATTATCGTCTAACAGCGGAGAGACGCTGAAACAGCTGTGCCTGGAAGGGAACGGGATCGCCTGTTTATCAGACTATATGATTGATAAGGAGTTAGCGCGGGGTGAACTGGTGGAGCTGATGGCCGACAAACGTCTGCCGGTCGAAATGCCTTTTAGCGCGGTGTATTACAGTGACAGAGCGGTGAGTACGCGCATTCGTGCCTTTATTGACTTCCTGAGTGAACATATAAAAACAGCCCCCGGAGGAGCTGTGTGAGGGTTCAGGTTACAGAGGGTGGGTCAAACTTAATCCCAGTCAGGAGCTAAGCCTTCCGGGCTTACCAGGCGATCGTTGCACTCCAGCGCTGCGATCGCTTTTTTATCGTCTGCATCCAGATGAAGATCCGTTGCTAACAGGTTGCTGGTCAGGTTTTCACGCTTAGTTGATGATGGGATCACGGCATAACCTTCACCCATTGCCCATGCCAGAATGACCTGCGCAGCAGTCGCGTTATGTTTCTCTGCGATACGCGTAATCACTTCATCTTTCAGCGCCTTACCGTAGGCCAGCGTCATGTATGAGGTGATGTGGATCCCGTGCTGTTTTGCCCATTCCACGACTTTGCGGTTTTGCAGGTATGGCGACAGCTCAATCTGGTTGGTTGCAATATTTTCTGCACCAACAGCAGCAATGGCTTTTTCCATCAGCGGAATGGTGAAGTTGGAGATCCCGATTTCGCGGGTTAAGCCCTGCTTTTTCGCTTCCAGCAATGCCTGCATGAATTCTTCTACTGAGACGGTATCATTCGGTGATGGCCAGTGGATCAGCGTCAGATCTACGTAGTCAGTACGCAGTTTTTTCAGGCTCTCTTTCAGGCTTGGGATCAGCTTATCTTTGCTGAGATTCTCAATCCAGATTTTCGTGGTGATAAACAGTTCATTACGCGGTACACCACTCTCTTCGAGAGCTTGTCCAACGGCAGCTTCGTTTTCATAGATCTGTGCCGTATCAACTGCACGATAGCCCAGTTCGAGTGCGGTTTTAACCGATGCGATAACAACGTCGTCTTTCAGGCGGAAAGTGCCCAGACCAAATGCAGGGAGAGTCATACTATTCCTCAATCATTATGTTCGTAAACTGAGGAAGATTATCGCTGGCGTTGTTATAGAGAAAAAGATCGCAAAACGCAGAGGATTTTTGCTAATTTCGCAATAATTAAACGTCAGATAAGAAAAAAGCCCTGAGCGTGAGCTCAGGGCTTTTAATAAGTGGCGGAACGGACGGGACTCGAACCCGCGACCCCCTGCGTGACAGGCAGGTATTCTAACCGACTGAACTACCGCTCCACCGAAGACTGCTGTAACCACCGGATTTATGCACCGGCTTACTACTTAATTTGATGCCTGGCAGTTCCCTACTCTCACATGGGGAGACCCCACACTACCATCGGCGCTACGGCGTTTCACTTCTGAGTTCGGCATGGGGTCAGGTGGGACCACCGCGCTAAAGCCGCCAGGCAAATTCTGTTAATCTGTATCAGAGCTGAAAATCGATTGTCTCATCCGCCGAAACAGCTTCGGCGTTGTAAGGTTAAGCCTCACGGTTCATTAGTATCGGTTAGCTCAACGCATCGCTGCGCTTACACACCCGACCTATCAACGTCGTAGTCTTCAACGTTCCTTCAGGACCCTTAAAGGGTCAGGGAGAACTCATCTCGGGGCAAGTTTCGTGCTTAGATGCTTTCAGCACTTATCTTTTCCGCATTTAGCTACCGGGCAGTGCCATTGGCATGACAACCCGAACACCAGTGATGCGTCCACTCCGGTCCTCTCGTACTAGGAGCAGCCCCCTCAATTCTCCAGCGCCCACGGCAGATAGGGACCGAACTGTCTCACGACGTTCTAAACCCAGCTCGCGTACCACTTTAAATGGCGAACAGCCATACCCTTGGGACCTACTTCAGCCCCAGGATGTGATGAGCCGACATCGAGGTGCCAAACACCGCCGTCGATATGAACTCTTGGGCGGTATCAGCCTGTTATCCCCGGAGTACCTTTTATCCGTTGAGCGATGGCCCTTCCATTCAGAACCACCGGATCACTATGACCTGCTTTCGCACCTGCTCGAGCCGTCACTCTCGCAGTCAAGCTAGCTTATGCCATTGCACTAACCTCCTGATGTCCGACCAGGATTAGCTAACCTTCGTGCTCCTCCGTTACTCTTTGGGAGGAGACCGCCCCAGTCAAACTACCCACCAGACACTGTCCGCAACCCGGATTACGGGTCTACGTTAGAACACCAGCCATTAAAGGGTGGTATTTCAAGGATGGCTCCACGCAGACTGGCGTCCACGCTTCAAAGCCTCCCACCTATCCTACACATCAAGGACCAGTGTTCAGTGTCAAGCTATAGTAAAGGTTCACGGGGTCTTTCCGTCTTGCCGCGGGTACACTGCATCTTCACAGCGAGTTCAATTTCACTGAGTCTCGGGTGGAGACAGCCTGGCCATCATTACGCCATTCGTGCAGGTCGGAACTTACCCGACAAGGAATTTCGCTACCTTAGGACCGTTATAGTTACGGCCGCCGTTTACCGGGGCTTCGATCAAGAGCTTCGCGTTGCCGCTAACCCCATCAATTAACCTTCCGGCACCGGGCAGGCGTCACACCGTATACGTCCACTTTCGTGTTTGCACAGTGCTGTGTTTTTAATAAACAGTTGCAGCCAGCTGGTATCTTCGACTGATTTCAGCTCCACCCGCAGGGGCTTCACCTACATATCAGCGTGCCTTCTCCCGAAGTTACGGCACCATTTTGCCTAGTTCCTTCACCCGAGTTCTCTCAAGCGCCTTGGTATTCTCTACCTGACCACCTGTGTCGGTTTGGGGTACGATTTGATGTTACCTGATGCTTAGAGGCTTTTCCTGGAAGCAGGGCATTTGTTACTTCAGCACCGTAGTGCCTCGTCATCACACCTCAGCGTTAATAAACGACCGGATTTACCTAATCGTTCCGCCTACATGCTTAAACCGGGACAACCGTCGCCCGGCTAACATAGCCTTCTCCGTCCCCCTTCGCAGTAACACCAAGTACAGGAATATTAACCTGTTTCCCATCGACTACGCCTTTCGGCCTCGCCTTAGGGGTCGACTCACCCTGCCCCGATTAACGTTGGACAGGAACCCTTGGTCTTCCGGCGAGCGGGCTTTTCACCCGCTTTATCGTTACTTATGTCAGCATTCGCACTTCTGATACCTCCAGCATGCCTCACAGCACACCTTCAACGGCTTACAGAACGCTCCCCTACCCAACAACGCCTAAGCGTCGCTGCCGCAGCTTCGGTGCATGGTTTAGCCCCGTTACATCTTCCGCGCAGGCCGACTCGACCAGTGAGCTATTACGCTTTCTTTAAATGATGGCTGCTTCTAAGCCAACATCCTGGCTGTCTGTGCCTTCCCACATCGTTTCCCACTTAACCATGACTTTGGGACCTTAGCTGGCGGTCTGGGTTGTTTCCCTCTTCACGACGGACGTTAGCACCCGCCGTGTGTCTCCCGTGATAACATTCTTCGGTATTCGTAGTTTGCATCGGGTTGGTAAGCCGGGATGGCCCCCTAGCCGAAACAGTGCTCTACCCCCGAAGATGAGTTCACGAGGCGCTACCTAAATAGCTTTCGGGGAGAACCAGCTATCTCCCGGTTTGATTGGCCTTTCACCCCCAGCCACAAGTCATCCGCTAATTTTTCAACATTAGTCGGTTCGGTCCTCCAGTTAGTGTTACCCAACCTTCAACCTGCCCATGGCTAGATCACCGGGTTTCGGGTCTATACCCTGCAACTTAACGCCCAGTTAAGACTCGGTTTCCCTTCGGCTCCCCTATACGGTTAACCTTGCTACAGAATATAAGTCGCTGACCCATTATACAAAAGGTACGCAGTCACACCACAAGGGTGCTCCCACTGCTTGTACGTACACGGTTTCAGGTTCTTTTTCACTCCCCTCGCCGGGGTTCTTTTCGCCTTTCCCTCACGGTACTGGTTCACTATCGGTCAGTCAGGAGTATTTAGCCTTGGAGGATGGTCCCCCATATTCAGACAGGATACCACGTGTCCCGCCCTACTCTTCGAGTTCACAGCCTGTGTGCTTTCGTGTACGGGACTGTCACCCTGTACCGTGCGACTTTCCAGACGCTTCCACTAACACACAAGCTGATTCAGACTCTGGGCTGCTCCCCGTTCGCTCGCCGCTACTGGGGGAATCTCGGTTGATTTCTTTTCCTCGGGGTACTTAGATGTTTCAGTTCCCCCGGTTCGCCTCGTTAACCTATGTATTCAGTTAACGATAGTGTGACGAATCACACTGGGTTTCCCCATTCGGACATCGCCGGGTCAAAGGTTCATATCACCTCGCCGGCGCTTTTCGCAGATTAGCACGTCCTTCATCGCCTCTGACTGCCAGGGCATCCACCGTGTACGCTTAGTCGCTTAACCTCACAACCCGAAGATGTTTCTTTCGATTCACCATCGACTTGCGAAAATTTGAGAGACTCGAACACACCATTAAGATGTGTCGTTTCAATTTTCAGCTTGATCCAGATTTTTAAAGAGCAAAACTTCGCAGTGCACCTTTTCAGGTTCACTCTGAAGTTTTCTTGTGTTCGCAGTAAAAGATGGTGGAGCTATGCGGGATCGAACCGCAGACCTCCTGCGTGCAAAGCAGGCGCTCTCCCAGCTGAGCTATAGCCCCATCGTTTGCAATCTCTGTACCGCTCATCCTTTAAAAGGAGTTTGGTAGGCCTGAGTGGACTTGAACCACCGACCTCACCCTTATCAGGGGTGCGCTCTAACCACCTGAGCTACAAGCCTGCAGAGATTTTTACTGCTGTTTTTCATCAGACAATCTGTGTGAGCACTACAAAGGCAGGTTCTTTAAGGTAAGGAGGTGATCCAACCGCAGGTTCCCCTACGGTTACCTTGTTACGACTTCACCCCAGTCATGAATCACAAAGTGGTAAGCGCCCTCCCGAAGGTTAAGCTACCTACTTCTTTTGCAACCCACTCCCATGGTGTGACGGGCGGTGTGTACAAGGCCCGGGAACGTATTCACCGTAGCATTCTGATCTACGATTACTAGCGATTCCGACTTCATGGAGTCGAGTTGCAGACTCCAATCCGGACTACGACGCACTTTATGAGGTCCGCTTGCTCTCGCGAGGTCGCTTCTCTTTGTATGCGCCATTGTAGCACGTGTGTAGCCCTACTCGTAAGGGCCATGATGACTTGACGTCATCCCCACCTTCCTCCAGTTTATCACTGGCAGTCTCCTTTGAGTTCCCGGCCTAACCGCTGGCAACAAAGGATAAGGGTTGCGCTCGTTGCGGGACTTAACCCAACATTTCACAACACGAGCTGACGACAGCCATGCAGCACCTGTCTCAGAGTTCCCGAAGGCACCAAAGCATCTCTGCTAAGTTCTCTGGATGTCAAGAGTAGGTAAGGTTCTTCGCGTTGCATCGAATTAAACCACATGCTCCACCGCTTGTGCGGGCCCCCGTCAATTCATTTGAGTTTTAACCTTGCGGCCGTACTCCCCAGGCGGTCGACTTAACGCGTTAGCTCCGGAAGCCACGCCTCAAGGGCACAACCTCCAAGTCGACATCGTTTACGGCGTGGACTACCAGGGTATCTAATCCTGTTTGCTCCCCACGCTTTCGCACCTGAGCGTCAGTCTTTGTCCAGGGGGCCGCCTTCGCCACCGGTATTCCTCCAGATCTCTACGCATTTCACCGCTACACCTGGAATTCTACCCCCTCTACAAGACTCTAGCCTGCCAGTTTCGAATGCAGTTCCCAGGTTGAGCCCGGGGATTTCACATCCGACTTGACAGACCGCCTGCGTGCGCTTTACGCCCAGTAATTCCGATTAACGCTTGCACCCTCCGTATTACCGCGGCTGCTGGCACGGAGTTAGCCGGTGCTTCTTCTGCGGGTAACGTCAATTGCTGAGGTTATTAGCCTCAACACCTTCCTCCCCGCTGAAAGTACTTTACAACCCGAAGGCCTTCTTCATACACGCGGCATGGCTGCATCAGGCTTGCGCCCATTGTGCAATATTCCCCACTGCTGCCTCCCGTAGGAGTCTGGACCGTGTCTCAGTTCCAGTGTGGCTGGTCATCCTCTCAGACCAGCTAGGGATCGTCGCCTAGGTGAGCCGTTACCCCACCTACTAGCTAATCCCATCTGGGCACATCTGATGGCAAGAGGCCCGAAGGTCCCCCTCTTTGGTCTTGCGACATTATGCGGTATTAGCTACCGTTTCCAGTAGTTATCCCCCTCCATCAGGCAGTTTCCCAGACATTACTCACCCGTCCGCCGCTCGCCGGCAAAGTAGCAAGCTACTTTCCGCTGCCGCTCGACTTGCATGTGTTAGGCCTGCCGCCAGCGTTCAATCTGAGCCATGATCAAACTCTTCAATTTAAGTTTGATGCTCGTGAATTAAACTTCGTAATGAATTACGTATGTTCACTCAGAGACTTGGTATTCATTTTTCGTCTTGCGACGTTAAGAATCCATGTCACTTTGAGTGCCCACACAGATTGTCTGATAAATTGTTAAAGAGCAGTGCAACGCGGCTTTCGCTCACCGTTGCGAGGTGGCGTATATTACGCTTTCCTCTTTCAGAGTCAACCCGTTATTTCAGAATTTTTCTCTTCAACCGACCGCGTTGTCTGTGAAGTGATTCACATCCGCCGTGTCGATGGAGGCGCATTATAGGGGGCCGCCGAGGAATGACAAGCGGAAAAATGCATTTTTATTTCAACCGCTCACCTTTTCACCAAAAAGGCTATTTTTGGTGCTTTTTAATCTCTTTTGGCAGGTCGGCCAGACTATTAATCACCCAATCCGCTGCATTTTCTGCTTCTGGCGTCACTGGCTTACCGGTGCGAACTAATATTTTGGTTCCTACACCCGCTGCCGCTGCCGCCTGCATATCTTCCAGTTTATCGCCCACCATATAAGAAGCAGACATATCAATGTGCAGGAACTCCTGTGCAGAGATGAACATCCCCGGATGCGGCTTACGGCAGTCACAGGTCTGGCGATACGCATCAACGGTTCCCTGCGGGTGGTGCGGACAATAGTAGATGCCGTCGAGATCCACACCGCGGTCGGCCAGCGACCAGTCCATCCATTCCGTCAGCGTCTCGAACTGCGCCTCGGTGAATTTACCGCGTGCAATACCGGACTGGTTCGTCACAACCACCAGCGCATAACCCATCTCTTTCAGCTGGCGCATGGCATCTATTACGCCCTCGATAAACTCGAACTCATCAATCTCATGAACATAACCGTGATCCACATTAATAGTGCCATCACGATCGAGAAAAATTGCGGGTACTGATTTTGCCACCGGTTTGCTCCTGAAAAAGGCATGTTCGACTAGTATCTCATGAATCGCAGCGCAATAAAGTGCTCATCGTACAGAGTTGGATTGATTTAGACGTCTGGATGCCTTAACATCCGTTTTGTTTACGGTCATCACCCGTATCTGGCAGAAGAAAATGCCACGGCTAACTTACATACGATAAAAATAATCTAATGATTAAACTTTCCAATATCACCAAAGTGTTCCAGCAGGGGAACCGAACCATTCAGGCGCTGAACAACGTCAGCCTGCATGTTCCTGCTGGTCAAATTTATGGCGTCATTGGCGCATCGGGTGCAGGTAAAAGCACGCTGATTCGTTGTGTTAACCTGCTTGAGCGCCCAACCCAGGGCAGCGTAGAAGTTGGCGGCCAGGAACTTACCGCCCTCTCAGAGAAAGAACTCACCAAAGCGCGTCGTCAGATTGGCATGATCTTCCAGCACTTTAACCTGCTGGCTTCCCGCACCGTATTCGGCAACGTTGCCCTGCCGCTTGAGCTGGATAACACGCCAAAAGAAGAAGTGAATCGTCGCGTCACCGAACTGCTCGATCTCGTGGGTCTGGGCGACAAGCATGATAGCTACCCGGCAAATCTGTCCGGTGGGCAAAAGCAGCGTGTGGCCATTGCCCGCGCGCTGGCAAGCAATCCTAAGGTACTGCTGTGTGATGAAGCCACCAGCGCACTGGATCCGGCAACCACGCGTTCGATTCTGGAACTGCTGAAAGACATTAACCGTCGCCTGGGCCTGACGATCCTCCTTATTACACATGAGATGGACGTGGTGAAACGCATCTGCGACTGCGTGGCGGTCATCAGCAACGGTGAACTGATCGAGCAGGACACGGTAAGTGAAGTGTTCTCGCATCCGAAGACGCCGCTGGCACAGCAGTTCATCCAGTCCACGCTGCATCTGGATATTCCGGAAGATTATCTGGAGCGTTTGAAAACCGAACCCGCAGCAGACAGCGTCCCGATGCTGCGCATGGAGTTCACCGGTCAGTCCGTTGACGCTCCCCTGCTTTCCGAAACCGCGCGTCGCTTTAACGTGAACAACAACATTATCAGCGCGCAGATGGATTACGCCGGTGGCGTGAAGTTCGGCATCATGCTGACAGAAATGCACGGCACACAAGAAGAAACCCAGGCCGCGATTGCCTGGCTGCAAGAACACCACGTAAAAGTAGAGGTACTGGGTTATGTCTGAGCCGATGATGTGGCTGCTGGTTCGCGGCGTTTGGGAAACGCTGGCAATGACCTTTGTCTCTGGCTTCTTTGGTTTTGTGATTGGCCTGCCGGTCGGCGTACTGCTGTACGTGACGCGTCCGGGTCAAATCATTGAGAACGCGAAACTGTACCGTACGCTCTCAGCGCTGGTGAACATCTTCCGTTCTATTCCCTTCATTATTCTGCTGGTGTGGATGATTCCATTTACCCGCGTGATCGTCGGAACGTCTATCGGTCTGCAGGCGGCCATTGTTCCGCTGACCGTGGGGGCTGCGCCGTTTATCGCCCGTATGGTGGAAAACGCCCTGCTGGAGATCCCAACCGGTTTGATCGAAGCCTCACGCGCGATGGGCGCAACGCCGATGCAGATCGTCCGCAAAGTCCTGCTCCCGGAAGCACTGCCAGGCCTGGTGAACGCGGCAACCATCACGCTCATCACGCTGGTCGGTTATTCCGCAATGGGTGGCGCAGTTGGCGCTGGCGGTTTAGGCCAGATTGGTTACCAGTACGGCTATATTGGATATAACGCTACCGTGATGAATACCGTTCTGGTATTGCTGGTTGTTCTGGTTTATTTAATCCAGTTCTCCGGCGATCGCATCGTCCGGACCGTTACTCACAAATAACGTTACACACAACACAAACTCTACGAGTTAAGGATAAAACATGGCGTTTAAATTAAAGACCTTTGCAGCAGTAGGCGCGCTGATCGGCTCTCTGGCACTGGTGGGTTGCGGTCAGGACGAAAAAGATCCAAACCACATCAAAGTGGGCGTTATCGTGGGTGCAGAACAACAGGTTGCTGAAGTTGCTCAGAAAGTGGCGAAAGAGAAATATGGCCTGGACGTTGAGCTCGTGACCTTCAACGATTACGTTCTGCCGAACGAAGCGCTGAGCAAAGGCGATATCGACGCTAACGCCTTCCAGCATAAGCCATACCTGGATCAGCAGATCAAAGATCGTGGCTATAAACTGGTGGGTGTTGGTAACACCTTCGTTTATCCAATTGCCGGTTACTCTAAGAAAATTAAATCGCTGGACGAGCTGCAGCCGGGTTCTCAGGTTGCCGTGCCTAACGACCCAACCAACCTTGGCCGTTCCCTGCTGCTGCTGCAGAAAGTGGGCCTGATCAAACTGAAAGACGGTGTTGGCCTGCTGCCAACCGTTCTGGATGTCACCGAGAACCCGAAAAATCTGAAAATTGTTGAACTGGAAGCACCGCAGCTGCCACGTTCTTTGGACGATGCGCAGATTGCCCTGGCCGTGATCAACACCACCTATGCCAGCCAGATTGGCCTGACGCCAGCTAAAGACGGTATCTTCGTTGAAGATAAAGACTCCCCGTACGTTAACCTGATCGTGACTCGCGAAGACAACAAGGACGCGGAAAACGTGAAGAAATTCGTTCAGGCTTATCAGTCTGATGAAGTTTACCAGGAAGCCAACAAAGTGTTTAACGGCGGCGCTGTTAAAGGCTGGTAATCTCACCTCAGTGTAATATCATCAGGACGGGCTTATGCCCGTCTTGTCATTTGTGCAGTCAACTGATTCAATATCTGACGTTTTGATTATCCATTGAGGAACTATTATGCGTGCTTTACCGATCTGTCTTTTAGCACTCATGCTGAGCGGCTGTTCTATGCTAAGCAGATCTCCCGTTGAACCTGTTCAAAGCACGGCAACCCCGCCAAAAACCGAGCCTGCAAAACCGAAAGTGGTTCGCCCTGCGCCGGTTCGCATTATCACGAAAGCAGACGAACTCGTCGGTAAACCGTTCCGTGAGCTGGGCGAAGTGAGCGGCGAATCCTGTCAGGCAACCAATCAGGACTCACCACCGAATATTCCGACAGCGCGTAAACGTATGCAGATTAATGCCGCAAAAATGAAAGCCAACGCGGTTCTGCTGCACAGCTGCGAAGTCACCAGCGGCACGCCGGGCTGCTACCGTCAGGCGGTTTGCATCGGTTCAGCGCTGAACATCACGGCGAAATGAGTGCATTTCAGTTCGAGCAGATAGGCGTTATCCACTCTCCTTATAAAGAGAAGTTCGCCGTCCCCCGCCAGCCCGGTCTGGTCACCAGCGGAAGCGGTGAGCTTCACCTGATTGCGCCTTACAATCAGGCCGATGCGGTACGCGGGCTCGAGGCTTTCAGCCATTTATGGGTGGTGTTCGTGTTTCACCAGACGATGGAAGGCGGCTGGCGGCCTACCGTGCGGCCTCCTCGTCTTGGCGGAAATGCGAGAATGGGCGTGTTTGCGACCCGCTCGACCTTCCGCCCAAACCCGATTGGAATGTCGCTGGTTGAACTGAAAGGCATACGCTGCCAGAAAGATCGGGTGATACTGGAGTTAGGTAGCCTGGACCTGGTGGACGGCACGCCGGTAATCGACATCAAACCCTATTTGCCCTTCGCCGAAGCGCTCCCGGACGCGCGTGCAAGTTATGCTCAGGACGCGCCGCAGGCGGACATGCCTGTTTATTTTACGCCAGAGATAACCGCGCAGATCGGTCAGCTGGAGAAACGCTATCCTCGCTTACGGGATTTCATCACTGAAGTTCTGGCACAGGACCCTCGTCCGGCCTACCGTAAAGAAGAGGAAGAAGGAAAAACGTACGCCGTCTGGCTGCTTGATTTCAACGTTCGCTGGCGCGTCACCGGAGCAGGTTTTGAAGTGTTTGCCCTTGAACCCAGGTAATTTTGTTCTCCTCTCTTTTGGCATCTTTGCCACACTGGTAAACTAAACCACTTTTTTTGTGTCAGGCTGGTGTTTCAGCCTGTTCCAATCGTCGAAATGGAACCGTAACAACATGCGTACTAGCCAATATCTGCTCTCCACTCTGAAGGAGACGCCTGCCGACGCCGAAGTGATCAGCCATCAGCTGATGCTGCGCGCCGGGATGATCCGCAAGCTGGCCTCCGGGTTATATACCTGGCTGCCGACCGGCGTGCGCGTCCTGAAAAAAGTCGAAAACATCGTGCGTGAAGAGATGAACAACGCCGGTGCTATCGAGGTGTCCATGCCTGTGGTTCAGCCCGCTGACCTGTGGCAGGAGAGCGGCCGTTGGGAGCAATATGGTCCTGAACTGCTGCGCTTTGTCGATCGCGGCGAGCGTCCGTTCGTTCTCGGCCCAACGCATGAAGAAGTCATTACCGACCTGATTCGTAATGAGCTGAGCTCTTACAAACAGCTGCCGCTGAACTTCTTCCAGATCCAGACCAAGTTCCGTGACGAAGTTCGCCCGCGTTTCGGCGTTATGCGCTCTCGCGAATTCCTGATGAAAGATGCTTACTCTTTCCATACCTCTCAGGAATCACTGCAAGAGACCTACGACGCAATGTACGCGGCGTACAGCAAAATCTTCTCCCGCATGGGTCTGGATTTCCGTGCTGTGCAGGCCGATACCGGCTCCATCGGCGGTAGCGCCTCCCATGAGTTCCAGGTTCTGGCGCAGAGCGGTGAAGACGATGTGATCTTCTCTGACTCTTCAGATTACGCGGCGAATATCGAATTTGCGGAAGCGCTGGCGCCAAAAGAGCCGCGCGGCGCGGCAACGCAAGAGATGACGCTGGTTGATACGCCAAACGCGAAAACCATCGCCGAGCTGGTTGAGCAGTTCAATCTGCCTGTCGAAAAAACCGTGAAAACGCTGCTGGTGAAATCCACCGAAGGCAGCGCTTATCCGCTGGTTGCCCTGCTGGTGCGTGGCGATCACGAGCTGAACGAAGTGAAAGCCGAGAAGCTGCCGCAGGTAGCCAGCCCGCTGACCTTCGCAACGGAAGCGGAAATCCGCGCCGTGGTGAATGCGGGTCCAGGTTCACTGGGTCCAGTCAATCTACCGGTGCCTGTTGTCATTGACCGCACGGTTGCGGCAATGAGCGACTTCTCCGCAGGTGCGAACATCGACGGTAAACATTACTTCGGCATCAACTGGGATCGCGACCTGGCGACGCCGGAAGTGGCTGACATCCGTAACGTGGTTGCAGGCGATCCAAGCCCGGACGGCCAGGGTACCCTGATGATTAAGCGCGGCATCGAAGTGGGTCATATCTTCCAGCTGGGTGATAAATACTCTCGCGCGCTGAACGCGGCTGTTCAGGGTGAAGATGGCCGTAACCAGATCCTGACCATGGGTTGCTACGGTATCGGGGTGACGCGCGTGGTGGCTGCGGCGATTGAGCAGAACTACGACGAACGCGGCATCGTCTGGCCGGACAATATTGCGCCGTTCCAGGTGGCCATTCTGCCAATGAACATGCACAAGTCTTACCGCGTGCAGGAGCTGGCCGAGAAGCTGTATGCCGAGCTGCGCGCTCAGGGTATCGAAGTGCTGATGGATGACCGTAAAGAGCGTCCGGGCGTGATGTTTGCCGATATGGAACTGATCGGTATCCCGCACACCGTCGTCATCGGCGACCGTAACCTCGACAGCGATGAGATTGAATACAAATACCGTCGCAGCGGCGAGAAACAGATGATCAAGACCGGCGACATTCTTGATTACCTGGTGAAAGCCATCAAAGGCTAAACAAAAAACCCCGCTCAGGCGGGGTTTTTTAATGGCTCAGCGTCGGCTTATTTACTGTTACAGTCTTTACCCGCAACAAACTTCGCGTCTTTATCTGCCACCAGCGTTTTCACCATCTCCCCGCTATCCGGGTTTGGCTCCAGCGTAAAGTGACCGTCAACCGTCAGCAGTACCGGCTTACTGTCATTGCCGCGTGCCACAGCGTAATCACGTTCAAGCTGCGCATTGTTTGCCACGCTGACCTTCCTGCCGGTTGCGCAGTCGGTAAAGATCGCCGCATCCGCCATATAGAAGTACATCCCCCGCATTGCCATCGGCGTGGCAGGCAGAGCCGCTTTTACCGGCGCCAGCGTGTAGTTGAGCTGGGATTCAATCGGGTTGCCTTCGCGGTCGAGCATCTCCATCCCCTCGCCTTTGGCGCGGAAAAAGGTTTTCTCACCGGAGGTATCCGTCAGGACCAGCTTCTCTGCCGTACGCGCCCAGGTTCCATAAGTGGCAAAAGAAGAAGGCTCTTTAGCGCCCTGATAGCGCTGATTCATCACCCAGGTGCCATCTTTTTGCAGGAACAGAGACGTTTCAATGCCTTCACAGTCCGCGCAAGGCAATACGCCGCGCCAGCTTTGCTGCATCGGTTTTAATTCTTCCGTTTGCGTGGGTTGTAAAACCTGCGTTTCGGAGCGGTTGTTACACCCAAAAAGCGCAAACAGCGTACTCACTGCCAGCGCTGACCATAATGCTTTTTTCACAATGAATTCCTTATGAAAAGTGTGTTCCCTTTCGTCACTCTGTCGGGCGACGAACTTTACCGCGTAGTGCTTTCACTGTGGATTTTTGGGCCTTCGAGGACAACCGACGCTCTTTCGATGCGCGGGTCGGCCGCGTTGCCCGGCGGCTTTTTTGTACTGCCGTTAGCTCTTTGATGACCGCCACCAGCCTGGCTACCGCCGCTTCCCGGTTGAGCTCCTGGCTGCGGTACTCCTGGGCTTTGATCACAATCACGCCATCGCTGGTGATCAGGTGATGGCTGGCGGCAAGCAGGCTTTCTTTATAATACTCTGGCAGGCTTGAGGCCCGAATGTCAAAACGCAAATGGATAGCCGTCGACGCCTTGTTGACGTGCTGCCCGCCTGCTCCCTGCGCACGGATGGCGGTGATCTCCAGCTCGCTGTCAGGAATGCTGACGTTTCGGGACAAGACGATCATGACGCGGGTTGCCACGCTGCTAAATGAATTTCCAGATTATTCTGAGAATCAGAGAGCCAGATGGCGCCATCCTGAATCGTCGCCTGCAAAACCATGGTCCGGCCGGCGAACTCGCTCAACTGCGCCAGCTGCTCATCATCCAGATACCAGACCGTGAGATTTTTAAACTGTCCGCACTTGCTCTTGTTTTGCTGCCACCAGATCTCCGCCGCGCGCTGATTATACGCGAATAAGGCCACTTCAGCGGACTGGGTGCAGGCCTTCTTAATTCTGCGCTCGTCAGGCAGGCCGAGTTCGATCCACAAATCGATACCCAGATGATCGTTGCGCAGCCAGGCTTCAGGCTCGTCTTCTGCGCTTAACCCACGGGAAAACTGCAGACGCTCGTCGGCATACTTAATCCACGCCAGCAGGCGCAGCATCATGCGCTCCTGGGTTTCGGAGGGGTGGCGTGCCAGCGTAAGCGACGCATCGAGGAACTGGTTGCGATCCAGATCGGCCACATTGACCACTGCTTTATAAATTGTCGCTTTCAGCGCCATGAGAGAACTCCATTCGAATCAGGCGCACATTGTAGCGAAAACCGCGGCAAAAGGCTGTTACAGGGTGTTAAATACACCGCTATCAAGGCTCTGATATTGCTTAAATGAGTATGGTATAGTCACCTTGCTAAACCGAGTTTATCTTCGTAGGCTTAATGATATCTCACAGTAAGTCAGTGCGCTGGCGGGAGGGGATGTGAATAATTATTGTGAGTTAATTCGCAAACGGTATGCGGAAATCGCCAGCGGAGATCTGGGGTATATCCCGGACGCGTTGGGCTGTGTATTGAAGGTGCTTAATGAAGTGGCCTCTGATGAGAGCCTTTCAGAGTCGGTCAGGGAAAAAGCAGCGTATGCTGCGGCGAATTTACTGGTGAGCGATTATGTCGATGAATGATACTTATCAACCCATCAATTGTGATGACTATGACAACCTCGAACTCGCCTGCCAGCATCATTTATTACTGACGCTGGAGCTAAAAGATGGCGAAGTGTTGAAGGCGAAAGCCAGCGATCTGGTTTCACGAAAGAATGTGGAATACCTGATAGTGGAAGACGCCGGTGCGACGCGTGAGCTGCGTCTGGACAAAATAGCCAGCTTCAGCCACCCGCAAATCGGCACCGTCGTGGTGAGCGAATCCTGATGACACTAACGGGCAGCCTGGCTGCCCGTTACGCTTTCTGCCACTCAAAACGAACGCCCTCTTCTGACCACCCCTCTTCCGTAATGAACACCCCTGCCGCAGCGATCAGCGTTTCACCGTAGAACAGTAGCGGCGTGGTGTCGCGCAGCCACGGCGGCACGTTGCACTCCTGCCATATTTTCTTCAGCTTTCGTCCCCCGTTGCGCCCGACGATATGCAGCAGGCCGCCAGCCTTAAAGCGCACGGTGACCGGTTCACCGGGCTTCGGCAGCCGCACATGACCAGACGACAGAAGAGAAACGCGTCCTGCCTCACAGGGCAATATCAGGGGCGCGTCAGGAGAAAGCCAGTCGAGCACCACATCGGTCAGCGAGGGCATGGATTTTATCCACCAGAGCTCCCCTTTATAACGTCTAACCTCAAAACCGTTCAGGTGGACGCACGGAGAAGCATCATCCCGCGCCAGTGCGACTTCGTCCCAGATACGGCTCAGCATTGTCCTCGACGGCATCGCGGCGCGATGAAAGGCCAGCCAGCGCCGTAACAGCGCGGCGCGACGTACCGGGCTCATCGCTTTCATCGGTGCGATCGCCAACGCCCCGTCGGCAGAAATGAGTGCAGCCAGCTCGTCGCTCAACAGTTCATCCAGCAACGATTCCTGTTCGGCGCACAGCATGGCGCTTCTTGCCGTCGCGTCGGCGAAATGCGGCCAGCGTTCGCCTAAAAGCGGGAGGACGCGCAGACGCAGGAAGTTACGGTCATAGCCGTCATCCTGGTTACTCTCATCTTCGATCCAGTTCAGCTGATGTTCTCGCGCCCAGGCTTCCAGTGAGGCACGCGTCTCGCCAAGCAGCGGACGCAGTAACGTTGTGCCGGCAAATTCAGAACGCGTCGGCATGGCAGAAAGTCCCGCCGGGCCGCTGCCCCGCTTAAGGGCTAGCAGAAAGGTTTCACACTGATCGTCCAGATGCTGGGCCGTGACCAGCGCTTCTCCAGGACGTAATGCCCCGGCAAATGCGGCATAGCGGGCTTTCCGCGCCTGCGCCTCGATGCCCAGCCCTTCCTTCGCAAGCGTCACTCGCTCAGCGATGAGCGGGATCGCCCAGGCCGCACACAAGGCTTCGCAGTGCGCCACCCACGCCTCTGCATGAGGACTTAACCCGTGGTGAATATGCATCGCCCGAAGCTGGACGTTAGGCTCCCGGTCGCGCCAAAGCTTAAGACGATGGAGCAGAACGGTGGAATCCAGGCCACCGCTAAACCCCACCAGCAGCTGGCGGTACGGTGAAACGGCTTGTGCGATAGCGGGTAAGGTCATAGGAGATTACACATAAAAAATGCCCGAACTGAGCGGGCATTATCACACAGGACAACCATTACTGCTGATAAAGCTCCAGCGGCAGGCCGTCCGGATCGTTGAAAAAAGTAAAGCGCTTGTCGGTGAACGGATCGACGCGTATCGCTTCGCACGTCACGCCGTGCGCTTCCAGATGCTTAACTGCGCTATCCAGGTCATCGACGCTGAAGGCAAGATGACGCAGGCCGCAGGCTTCCGGGCGGGACGGACGTGCAGGCGGAAAAGGAAAAGAGAAGAGCTCAATCACATATTGCCCGTTTAACGCCAGGTCGCCCTTCCAGGAGTCGCGCTCCTCGCGGTAGGCCTCGCTCATGAGCGTAAAGCCCAGGATGTCGCAGTAGAAGGCCTTACTTTTCGCGTAATCGGTCGCAATGATCGCAATATGATGAACAGCTTTTAAACCCAGCATAGCTTCTCCTTTTTATGATGCCTGAACGTTACAACCGAAAACCCGCGCCTGGCAAGCGGTCACCCTTATTTTAGGACTCGCACCCAGTAAACGCCGCTCTCGTCGCGCTTCGCACCGTGGATATCCGTCTCAAAACCGGGATAGTGGCGCCCGACAGAGCAGAGCATTAGCAGGAAATCGAGCACGGCCCGACTCTCTTCGGTAATCATCTCTCCCGGCATCAGGAGCGGAACGCCCGGTGGGTAAGGCAGGATCATGTTAGCCGATACGCGCCCGACCAGGTTTTCCAGCTCGACGGTTTCGACCTCCCCTTTCACCTGGCGCTGCCATGCCTTGTGCGGGGTAAACTTCATCTCCGGTAAGACATCGAACGCCTGAAGCATCAGACGCGGCAGATCGTGCTGACGGATCAGCCTGTGGATCCCCTGGGCCAGATCCTGAATGCGCATATTTCGATAGAAGTCAGGATCCTCAGCGTAGAGATCCGGCAGCATGTTCTTCACCCGCAGGTTAAGATCGTAGGCGCGCTTAAACTCCATGAGGCCGCGCAACAACCCCATCGCGCGGGTTTTGTCGATCCCGATGCTGAACAGGAACAGCAGGTTATAGGGGCCGGTTTTCTCTACCACCACGCCACGTTCATCAAGGAATTTCGCGACCAGCGCGGCCGGAATACCTTCATCGCTCATCTTGCCCTGTTCATCCATGCCCGGCGTCAGGATCGTCACTTTTACCGGGTCGAGGAACATATGGTCGCTATCGGCATCCCGGAAGCCATGCCAGTCTTCGCCGGGCGAGACGGGCCAGCATTCGGCTTCATCAATCTCTTCCGGCTGCCAGATATCAAAGAACCAGCCGTCGGCTTCATCTTTAAGCCGCTGAACCTCTTTGCGGAAATGCAGCGCGCGTTCCACCGAACGATTGATGAGACGCTTACCGGGATTGCCGCGCAGCATCGCCGCGGCCGTTTCAATAGAGGCCACCAGCGGGTAGCTCGGCGAGGTGGTGGTGTGCATCATAAAGGCTTCGTTGAACGTGTCTTCGTCGTACTCGCCTTTGATGTGAATAAGCGAAGCCTGGGAAAACGCCGCCAGCATTTTATGCGTCGACTGCGTTTCGAAGAACACTTTCCCCGGCACCCGTTCACCGCTCATGCCGCTTTTGCCTGCGTAAATCGGATGGAAATTAGTGTAAGGCACCCATGCGGAATCGAAGTGGATCGACGGCACGTCCAGCGTCTGTTTGATCCAGTTTGTGTTGTACAGCAAACCGTCGTAGGTGGAGTTGGTGATGACCGCATGGACAGGCCAGCTTGCGCCAGGAATTGCCGCGACCTTACTTTCGATGGCTTCGTGGGTGAACTCCCGGCGCGGAATGCCGCCAAGAATACCGAGCGCGTTACGCGTGGGCGACAGCCAGAGCGGTACGACGTCGCTCATCATCAGCAGGTGTGCCAGCGATTTATGGCAGTTACGGTCAATCAGCAAGGTGCTGCCAGCAGGCGCAGCGTACATCCCGACAATTTTGTTCGAGGTCGACGTGCCGTTGGTCACCATATAGCTCTGCTCGGCGCCAAAGGTGCGGGCGATATACTCTTCGGCTTCAAGATGCGGGCCGGTGTGATCCAGCAGAGAGCCTAGTTCGGTGACTGAAATAGACACGTCCGCTTTCAGCGTGTTGCCACCGAAGAAATCATAGAACAGGCAGCCCACCGGGCTTTTTTGATAGGCCGTTCCCGCCATATGACCAGGCGTACAGAAGGTATATTTGCCCTCCTTCACGTAGGTGAAGAGCGCGCGGGTAAAGGGGGGTGTGATGTTATCGAGATATTCATTCGTGTATTGCTGAATGCGGGTCGCAATATCTTCCGCCACACCGAGCGAATATTCAAAGAACCACAGCGCCATACGCATATCATTGGCGCTGACGTCCATGGTTGAGTGAGTATTAATAAACGCGTACAGCGGGAGGTATTCGTTCAGCTTGTTGATATCGCTGCACAGTTCGAGATCGTATTCGTCCCAGTCGAAGATCACGCCGCAGATACGCGGGTTATGCTCGATGAACTTCAGCAGATCGGCGCTGTTGTGCGGCCAGATTAGCTGATACCCGCGCGACTGCAGGGCTTGCTCAAGCTCCTTGATGGGCTCGTCTTTATAGAAGACGCCGTGTGGCCCCATAATGGCAATGATATTCATGGGCTTCCTCCTTAAAAAACATTAGCTAAGCATAGTCCGGCTAAACCGCAGGTATAAAAAAAGCCGCAACATTGTGCGGCTTTTCAGATAATTGTGAAGCTTACGCGTAACCGTAGGTCATCAGACGCTGGTAGCGGCGGTTGAGCAGATCGTCTTTGCTCAGCACGTCCAGATCTGCCAGGTCAGCCAGCAGCTGCGCTTTCAGAGAAGCCGCCATTACTTCCGGCTTACGATGCGCACCACCCAGCGGTTCCGGGATGATGGAGTCGATCAGCTTCAGCTCTTTCAGGCGTGGCGCAATGATGCCCATTGCTTCTGCAGCCAGCGGCGCTTTGTCGGCGCTTTTCCACAGAATGGACGCACAGCCTTCCGGGGAGATAACGGAATAGGTGCTGTACTGCAGCATATTCACTTTATCGCCCACGCCAATCGCCAGCGCACCGCCGGAACCACCCTCACCGATAACGGTACAGATGACCGGCACCTTCAGACGAGACATCTCGCGCAGGTTGCGCGCGATAGCTTCAGACTGACCGCGCTCTTCCGCGCCCACGCCAGGGTATGCACCTGGGGTGTCGATGAAGGTGATGATTGGCATGTTGAAACGCTCAGCCATCTCCATCAGACGCAGGGCTTTACGGTAGCCTTCTGGTGCTGGCATACCGAAGTTACGACGGATTTTCTCTTTGGTTTCACGACCTTTCTGATGACCAATAATCATCACCGGGCGTCCGTCCAGACGCGCGATACCACCAACGATAGCTTTATCGTCAGCGTATGCGCGATCGCCTGCCAGTTCGTCAAATTCGTCAAACGCCAGGCGGACATAATCCAGGGTGTACGGACGCTGTGGATGGCGAGCCAGCTGGGCCACCTGCCATGCGCCGAGATCGGCAAAGATTTTGCGCGTCAGCTCTACGCTTTTCTCGCGCAGACGATGCACTTCTTCGTCGATGTTAATATCCAGTTTTTCATCCTGACGGCTTACCGCTGTCAGAGAATCGATTTTCGCTTCCAGCTCAGCAATCGGCTGTTCGAAATCAAGGAAATTCAGACTCATAGTATTCCTGTATTAGTCAAACTCCAGTTCCACCTGCTCCGAACCAATGAGGCCACGGAGATCGTTCAGTAAACGATCGCTCGGAGAGACACGCCACGTTGCACCAAAGCGCAACCGCGCACGTGCATCCGCCCTCTGATAGTAGAGATGTACTGGAATTGTCCCCGAGCGGTGGGGTTCCAGAGACTGACGGAGTCGGTTTAAAAGCTGGTCATCAATTTGCCTGTCCGTCAGCGAGATAGCAAGCCCGCGAGCATATTTTTCCCGGGCTTCGTCAATGTCCATCACTTCGCGGGCGGTCATTTTAAGCCCCCCACTGAAGTCATCAAAGCTGACCTGTCCGCTGACGATAAGTATGCGGTCTTTTTCCAGCAATTGCTGGTATTTATCCAGCGCGTCGGTGAACAACATCACCTCCAGACGCCCGGAACGGTCATCCAACGTACAGATGCCGATACGATTACCGCGCTTGGTGACCATAACCCTTGCGGCAATCACGAGCCCCGCAGCCGTGGTGATTTTACCACGTTCTGTCGGATGCATGTCTTTAAGCCTGTGGCCGCCGACATAGCGCTCAATTTCTTTGATGTACTGGTTGATCGGGTGCCCCGTCAGGTACAAGCCTAACGTCTCACGCTCCCCATCCAGTACCACCTGTTCTGGCCACGGCTGGCAGTTGGAATAAGATTGCTCGATCTGCTCTGGCTCTTCCGCCAGCACGCCGAACATATCCGCCTGACCAATGGCTTCCGCTTTTGCGTGCTGATCCGCCGCTTTCAGGGCGTCGCCGAGGGAATTCATCAGCGCGGCGCGGTGCGGCCCCAGCCTGTCAAACGCGCCGGACATGATCAGTTTTTCCAGCACGCGACGGTTCAGTTTTTTGGTATCGGTACGGGCGCAAAGATCGAACAGCTCGCGGAAATACCCGCCGTTGTTACGCGCTTCGATGATCGCCTCGATCGGACCTTCGCCCACGCCTTTGATCGCGCCGATCCCGTAAACGATCTCTCCGTCGTCGTTAACGTGGAAGTGGTAGAGCCCTGAGTTAATATCCGGCGGCAGGATCTTAAGCCCCATGCGCCAGCACTCATCCACCAGGCCAACCACCTTCTCGGTGTTATCCATATCGGCCGTCATTACCGCCGCCATAAATTCAGCAGGATAGTGCGCTTTCAGCCACAGCGTTTGATACGACACCAAAGCATAGGCGGCGGAGTGGGATTTGTTAAATCCGTACCCGGCGAATTTCTCCACCAGGTCGAAGATTTTCATCGCCAGCTCGCCGTCAACGCCGTTTTTCTTCGCCCCGTCTTCAAAGATGGAGCGCTGCTTGGCCATCTCTTCCGGCTTTTTCTTACCCATCGCACGACGCAGCATGTCCGCGCCGCCGAGCGTATAGCCGGAAAGCACCTGAGCAATCTGCATGACCTGTTCCTGATACAGGATAATGCCGTAGGTTGGCTCCAGCACCGGCTTCAGGCTTTCATGCTGCCACTGAACGTCCGGGTAAGAAATCTCTTCGCGACCGTGCTTACGGTCGATAAAGTTATCTACCATCCCTGACTGCAGTGGGCCCGGACGGAACAGGGCGACCAGTGCGATCATATCTTCGAAGCAGTCGGGCTGCAGGCGTTTAATCAGATCTTTCATGCCGCGGGATTCAAGCTGGAAGACGGCTGTCGTCTCCGAACGCTGCAGCATGTCGAAACTTTTCTTGTCATCCAGCGGGATGGCGGCAATGTCTATCGGCTCAAGGCCCTGCTTTTCCCGGCGCGGGTTGATCATCTTCAGCGCCCAGTCGATGATCGTCAGCGTACGCAGGCCGAGGAAGTCAAACTTCACCAGCCCGGCGTATTCTACGTCGTTCTTATCAAACTGAGTAACCGGGTGCTCACCCGCTTCATCGCAGTAGAGCGGCGCGAAGTCGGTAATTTTGGTCGGGGCGATAACCACGCCCCCCGCATGCTTACCGGCGTTACGCGTGACGCCTTCCAGCTTGCGCGCCATGTCAATCAGCGCTTTCACTTCTTCGTCAGCTTCGTAGATTTCCGGCAGCTGAGGTTCGGCTTCAAACGCTTTTGCCAGCGTCATGCCCGGATCGGGCGGCACCAGCTTCGAAATACGATCGACAAACCCGTACGGGTGACCCAGCACGCGGCCGACGTCGCGGATAACCGCCTTCGCCGCCATCGTACCGAACGTAATGATCTGCGAAACCGCGTCACGGCCGTACATATCGGCGACGTGCTCGATCACCTGGTCACGTTTCTCCATGCAAAAGTCGACGTCAAAGTCGGGCATGGAGACACGTTCCGGGTTAAGGAAACGTTCGAACAGCAGGTCGAATTCCAGCGGATCGAGGTCGGTAATTTTAAGCGCATAGGCCACAAGCGATCCTGCACCGGAGCCACGCCCCGGTCCGACCGGAACGCCGTTATCCTTCGACCACTGGATAAACTCCATTACGATCAGGAAGTAGCCCGGGAAGCCCATCTGGTTGATGACCTGGAGTTCAATATCCAGGCGCTCATCGTACGGCGGCCGCTTCTCTTTGCGAACGGCCTCATCCGGGAACAGGAATTCCAGACGCTCTTCCAGACCTTCCTTTGATTTCACGACCAGGAAATCTTCCGTGGTCATGTCACCCGTCGGGAACTGCGGCAGGAAGTATTCACCGAGGCGGACGGTAACGTTACAGCGCCTGGCGATCTCTACGCTGTTTTCCAGCGCTTCGGGGATATCGGAGAAGAGTTCACACATCTCCTCCTCGCTGCGCATGTACTGTTGAGCGGAGTAATTACGCGGCCGTTTCGGATCGTCGAGCGTGAAGCCATCGTGGATCGCCACGCGAATTTCGTGAGCGTCAAAATCTCCCGGCTCGAGGAAGCGTACATCGTTTGTCGCGACGACGGGCAGCCCGCGTTCTTCCGCAAGTGCGACCGCCGCATGGAGATAGCTCTCTTCGTCCAGGCGACCGGTGCGGATCAACTCCAGATAATAACGATCCGGGAAATACTCCTCATAGAACGAGACGCATTGATCCACCAGCGCGCTATTGCCGCGCAGCAGGCATTTACCGACATCGCCCATACGGCCGCCAGAGATCAGCAGCAGCCCTTCGTTCAGCTCAGCCAGCCAGTCCCTGTCGATCCACGGGCCCAGCGCACCATATCCGCGCTGATAGGCTTTTGAGATAAGCAGAGTGAGGTTTTGATAGCCCGTGTTGTTCATCGCCAGCACGGAGATTTGCGTCATTTCATCGCCGACAAGATCGCTCTGGACATGAAAATCTGCGCCGACGATAGGCTTCATCCCCGCGCCGTGCGCCGTTCCGTAGAACTTCACCAGGCCACACAGGTTGGTAAAATCGGTGATCGCCAGCGCGGGCATGCCAAGGGAGGCCGCCTTTTTTACCAGCGGCCCGGTCTTCGCCAGCCCATCGATCATGGAGTAGTCGCTATGCACCCGCAGGTGTACGAAACGTGGTTCAGCCATCTTCAGATTCCGCGTTACTTAATTGCTTGCGTATTGATTCAGGACACCCGTCCCAGCGCGCGTTTCACCGGGCCAAAACTGCGCCGGTGATGTTCGGTTGCGCCATGTTCAGCCAGCCTTTCCAGATGGAAAGGTGTGGGATAACCCTTATGCTGGGCGAAACCATACTGAGGATAAGTGAGGTCCAGCGCGGCCATTTCGGCGTCGCGCGTCACTTTGGCAATGATAGAAGCTGCGCTAATTTCTGCGACCCGACTATCGCCTTTGACGACCGCCATTGAAGGCATGGGCAATGCCGGACAGCGGTTGCCGTCAATCAGGACATATTCCGGGGAAATTTTCAGACCTGCTACCGCACGCTGCATCGCCAGCATCGTGGCATGCAAAATATTCAGCTCGTCTATTTCATGCGGTTCAGCGCGCCCCAGGCTCCAGGCCAGCGCCTTCTCCTGAATCTCACTGAACAGCGCCAGACGGCGTTTTTCAGACAATTTTTTTGAGTCGTTCAGCCCGATAATCGGGCGAGCCGGATCGAGGATCACCGCGGCAGTCACCACAGCCCCGACCAACGGGCCACGACCCACTTCGTCCACGCCCGCCACAAGGCGAGTGTGAGGATAAACAAATTCCATCATTTTGCTAACTCCAGCACCGCATCAGCCGCTTGCTCATCAGCATTACAGCGGATCAGTTGATGCAGTTCGCGGAAGGTATCGTGCATCTGGTGGCTGGTCTTGCCGTTCGCGAGCAGCGGCAGTAGTGCATCGGCAAGCGCCTGCGGCTGGCACTCATCCTGCAGCAGCTCTTTCACCAGCTCGCGCCCGGCAAGCAGGTTTGGCAGGGAGACATAATCCGTTTTAACCAGACGTTTTGCCAGCCAGAAAGTGAACGGCTTCATGCGATAACCGACCACCATCGGGCATTTCGCCAGCATGCATTCCAGCGCCGCCGTGCCGGAGGCCAGCAGCGCGGCATCGCTCGCATACATCGCTTCCCGCCCTTTCCCGTCCAGAAGACGGACGTGAAGATCCGGGGCGACTTCCGCTTTGATGCGCTCAAACTGCTCGCGGCGTTTCGCATTTACCAGCGGAACAACCACTTCAAGATCCGGATAGGTCTGGCGAAGAATTTGCGCAGTTTTGAGGAAATCGGCGCTCAGCATCTCAACTTCTGCGCCACGGCTGCCCGGTAGCAGTGCCAGACAGTGCACATCGTGCGGGATGCCCAGCGCGTCGCGCGCCGCGTTTTTATCCGGATCCAATGGCATCGCATCCGCCATGGTATGACCGATAAAACGGCACGGAACATTAAATCTGTCGTAAAACGCTTTTTCGAAAGGCAGGAAAGCCAGCACCAGGTTGGTGGACCGTCCGATTTTGAAAACGCGTTTCTGTCGCCACGCCCAGACGGACGGACTGACGTAGTGAATTGTTTTGATACCCTGCTTTTTCAGATTCCCTTCGAGGGTAATGTTGAAATCAGGCGCATCGATACCGACAAACACATCGGGTTTGAGTTCGGTAAAACGGCGGGTGAGATCGGCGCGGATGTGCAGCAAACGGCGTAGCCGTCCCAGCACCTCAACGATGCCCATCACGGCGAGTTCTTCCATTTCATACCAGGCTTCACAGCCTTCGGCCTGCATCAGCGGGCCAGCAACGCCGACAAAGCGAGCATTGGGTACACGCGCCTTAAGCGCGCGGATGAGACCGGCACCAAGAATATCGCCGGAGGTTTCTCCGGCGACCAGGGCTATCGTAAGCGGACGACTGTCGACCATTAACGAATCAGACCCCTTGTTGAACGGTCAAAGAATTCCATGAACGCGTTCACTTCCGGGTGCTTATTCGCCAGCTCGGCAATTTCCGGCTTCGCCTCTTCCAGCGTTTTACCGCTACGGTACAGCAGTTTGTACGCGTTGCGGATGGCAGTAATCGCTTCGCGACTAAAACCACGACGCTTGAGGCCTTCGATGTTCACGCCAAACGGCGTGGCATGGTTGCCCTGCGCAATCACATACGGTGGGACGTCCTGCGCCACACCGGAGCATCCGCCAACCATCACGTGCGCACCAATGATGCAGAACTGATGGACTGCGGTCATGCCGCCAATAATTGCGAAGTCATCAACCGATACGTGTCCTGCCAGCGTTGCGTTGTTGGCAAGAATACAGCGGTCACCCACGGTACAGTCGTGCGCGATGTGCGCATTAACCATAAACAGGTTATCGCTGCCCACCTTCGTCAACCCACCACCCTGTACTGTTCCACGATGAATAGTGACGCTTTCGCGAATACGGTTACGATCGCCAATTTCCAGACGGGTCGACTCACCAGCATATTTCAGATCCTGGTTAACTTCGCCGATGGAAGCGAACTGATAGATCTCGTTATTGCAGCCAATGGTCGTGTGACCATTCACGACAACGTGAGATTTCAGTACTGTACCCTCACCAATTTCGACATGGGGTCCAACAATACAAAATGGGCCAATGTGGACGTTAGCGCCAATGATGGCACCGGTTTCCACAATAGCGGTAGGATGAATAAAGGCGGATTTATCAATCACGTATCAGGACTCCCGGCTACGAGCACACATCATCGTCGCTTCGCAAACAACTTTGCCGTCAACCAGCGCTACGCCTTTGAAGCGAGTCAGGCCACGACGCGTTTTTTCAAAAGTGACTTCCATGATCATCTGATCACCAGGCACGACAGGGCGCTTAAAGCGCGCTTCATCAATACCCGCGAAGTAATACAGCTCACCTGGCTCCAGTTTGCCAACGCTTTTAAACGCCAGAATACCGGTAGCCTGAGCCATCGCTTCCAGAATCAACACACCCGGGAAGATAGGCTTACCAGGGAAGTGTCCCTGGAAAAACGGCTCGTTCACGGAAACATTTTTCACTGCGCGCAGAAAACGACCTTCTTCAAAATCCAGCACACGGTCTACCAGCAGAAACGGGTAGCGGTGCGGCAGAAGTTCTAAAATCTCTTCAATATGCAGAGTATGAGTGTCAGTAGTCAAAATACTCTTCCTGTCAAAATGTACTGATAACAATAATAACACGGCCTGCCGGTTTATTAGAAAGCCGACAGGCCGGGAAAAATAGCGTTCAACGGATGACGCTTAATCTTGTTGATCGATCTTACGCTCAAGAGACTTGAGGCGCTTGCTCATATCATCAATGTTCATCACCAGAGCTGCTGTTTTACGCCATACCTTGTTGGGTTGTAGCGGAATACCTGAGGAATAGACGCCAGGTTCAGTGATAGGACGCATTACCATGCCCATTCCCGTCACAGTCACCTTGTCGCATATTTCCATATGGCCATTAATCACGCTCGCGCCGCCAATCATGCAATAACGGCCAATTTTCAGGCTGCCTGCCATGATGACGCCACCCGCAACCGCGGTATTGTCGCCAATCACAACGTTATGCGCAATCTGGCACTGGTTATCGATGATAACACCATTGCCAATGATCGTGTCGTCAAGCGCGCCACGGTCAATGGTGGTACAGGCGCCGATCTCTACGCGATCGCCAATAATAACGCGACCAAGCTGCGGGATCTTAACCCAGTTACCACGATCGTTAGCGTAACCAAAGCCATCAGAACCAATAACGGTGCTGGACTGGACGAGGCAATTTTCGCCAATTTCAACATCATGATAAACGGACACATTGGCCCATAAACGGGTTCCGGCGCCGATTTTCGTATTTTTCCCAACGAAGCAGCCCGGGCCAATGACGACGTTATCGCCCAGCACAACGCCGGATTCGATAACTGCATTCGCGCCAACGGCGACGTTGTTACCAAGCCTGGCCGTCGCATCAATCGCTGCACTGGCCGCAATGTTCTGGGCCGGCTGCGGCGTGGTATCAAGAATTTGAGCCATGCGTGCATACGTCAGGTAGGGGTTTTTCACTACCAGCGCGCTTACAGTGGCAAATGGAAGATCGTCCTGCGTCAGTACAACAGCTGACGCCTGGCATTGAGCCAGTTGCTCACGGTACTTAGGGCTTACCATGAAGGTAATCGTGCCAGCTTTAGCAGATTGCATGGACGCAACAGCGGTGATGACGATATCGCCATCACCGTGTAATTCTGCATCCAACTGCTGAGCTAAATCAGCCAGTCGAATTGAAGGCATTACTTATTTAACCTGTTTCAGAACATCAGCAGTGATGTCTTTAACATCTTTGCTGTTATAAGCAACGGCGTTCGCATCTACAACCAGATCGATACTCTGATCGGCAGCCACTGCTTTAACAGCAGTCTGAATGCGAGTTACCAGCTTGCCGCGTTCTTCGTTAGAACGACGCTGACGATCCTGCTCGAAAGCCTGCGCTTTCTGGGAGAACGTCTGGCGCTGAGCCATTA
The DNA here is from genome assembly GCF_019443845.1 of Enterobacter sp. DNB-S2. Classification (NCBI taxonomy): domain Bacteria; kingdom Pseudomonadati; phylum Pseudomonadota; class Gammaproteobacteria; order Enterobacterales; family Enterobacteriaceae; genus Enterobacter; species Enterobacter sp. DNB-S2. Next base: position 1,549,266 of record NZ_CP050520.1, on the reverse strand, counting down.
CGTCTTTTTCCAGCTTGCTACGGTCGCTTGCTTTCATGGTAGAACCATCACGCTGCAGACGCTGCATTTTGGACTGAAGATCGTTTTCCATACCCTGCAGTTCGCTTGCACGGCCTTTGAATTCGTTTTCCAGAGTCGCAGAAACACCCGTTTTCTGTGCAACCTGCTGGAACAAATTACCCATGTTGACGATTGCAATTTTGTCTGCTGCCTGAGCAGAAGTTGCCATCGCTAAACCGAGACCTGCAGCTAATAACCACTTTTTCACAATTAACTCCTTACCATCCCATTGGCACCAGAAGGTACCGTTCTTTGCGTGGCAAGGCGACCGTGTAACCGATCGCCAGTTGTCAGCGCTACACTGCCAACGCATTCCTTTGCAGCGGATTATTACCAGGTTTTACCAATGTTAAACTGGAATTGCTCCGCTTTGTCTCCATCATATTTCTTAAACGGCTGGGCGTAGGAGAAGACCAACGGCCCCAGCGGTGACATCCATTGTAATGCGATACCGGCAGACATGCGAATATTGCTCGGATCGCTGTAGTCAGGAATGCCTTCTGCGCGCATCTGGGCAGTATTCTGCCAGTTGGTATCCCACACGGTACCGGCATCCCAGAAGAAGGACGTACGGACCGAGTTCGCGTATTTATCACTGATAAACGGCGTTGGCGTGATGAACTCCAGGCTGGCAACGGCCATGGCGTTACCGCCCACCGCGTCATTGGAGCTACAGACTTCTGACGAGGAAGACTTATCACAGTTATCTTTGTCGTTTCCGCCGTAGTAAACCGCTTTCGGACCAATGTTATTGGACTGGAAACCACGAACGGTGCTAGAGCCACCCGCATAGAAGTTTTCATAGAACGGCAGTTCTTTGCTACCCAGACCATCGCCATAGCCCCAACGGGTACGACCCAGAACCACCCACTTATGATCGTCATCGATCGGGAAGTAGGACGCGGTATCCAGCGTGACCTTATAGAACTCGTTATCGGAACCCGGCACGGTAACTTTACCGTTCAGGTTGACGCGAGAACCTTCCGTTGGGAAGTAACCACGGTCGAGACGGTTATAGGTCCAGCCGTAGTTAAAGGTGAAGTCATCCGCCGCGAAGCCATTGTCATTACCATTTTTACTGGTTGACTGGCCGATAGAGTCCAGATAACGCCACATCGCCACCTGCGGTTGCATGTTGGACAGGTCGTTATGCACGTAACCCAAGCCCGCACGCAGGGTGTTGTATTCGTTAACCGGGAAGCCAAGCGTACCGTCGACACCGTAACTCTTGTTGGTGTATGAAGACAGGTCCGCGTCATCTGCTTTAAAGTCGTTATAGAAGATACGACCGCCCAGGCTCACACCGTCTACGGTGAAGTATGGGTTAGTCACAGAGAACTCAGAGTAGGTCTGGTAGTCGTTTTTGGTGCCGTTAATACCGACAGAGTAACCCGTACCCAGCCAGTTATCCTGCTGCACGCCGACCTGGAAGCTGACGCCGCTTTCAGTACCGTAGCCCACACCGAAGTTGAAGCTACCGGTGTTGCGCTCTTTCACTTTATATACGACATCAACCTGATCCGGGCTGCCCGGTACGCGCTGGGTATCGGTATCCACCGTTTCAAAATAGCCCAGACGGTTCAGACGCTCTTTACCCTGATCAACGAGGTCGCTTCCCAACCATGCGCCTTCCATCTGACGCATTTCGCGGCGCAGAACGGAATCTTTGGAGGTGTCGTTACCAACGAAGCGGATCTTACGCACGTAGAAACGGTTGCCCGCATCAACATTCACGTGCAGCTTAACGGTTTTATCCGCGTCATTGATTTCCGGCTGAGTCTGTACGCGCGGATAGGCATAACCGTAGCGGCCGAGCAGCTTCTTAATGCTGTCTTCCATTTTGGTTACCTTGGAACCGCTATACAGATCGCCCGGCTGAATTTTGGTCAGCGATTCGATTTCAGCAGAATGCCCCGCCAGGTTACCACTCACTTCAACACCAGAAAGCTTGTACTGCTCGCCTTCAGTGATGTTAACCGTAATGTAAATGCCTTTCTTGTCCGGAGTCAGACTGACCTGAGTCGAGTCGATGTTGAAACGCGCATAGCCACGATCGAGATAGTAGCTGCGCAGGGTTTCGAGGTCGCCCGCCAGTTTCTGTTTCTGGTATTTGCGATCGCCCACCACGTTCCACCATGGCACTTCATCGCGCAGCTGGAAGGTGGAGATCAGTTCGTCGGTGCTGAACGCGTGGTTGCCGACAATGTTGATCTGCTGGATCTTCGCAGAAACACCTTCCTGGAAGACCAGCTTCAGGTCAACACGGTTACGTGGCAGCGGAGTGACAACCGCTTTCACGCTGGCGCTGTATTTACCGACGCTGTAGTAGAAGTCTTCCAGACCTTTTTCAATGTCTGAAAGGGTTGTGCGGTCCAGGGACTCACCCACACGAACACCAGATGCTTCAAGGTTCTGCTTGAGCATGTCATCTTTCACCGACTTGTTACCGGAGAAAGTGATACTGGCGATCGTCGGACGTTCTTTTACCTGTACCAGCAGCGTATCACCATCGCGCAGGACGCGGACGTCCTCAAAGTTGCCGGTGGCAAACAGAGCACGGATGGTGTTACTGATATCATCATCATTAACCGTATCGCCGGGGCGTACAGGCATACTGAGGAGGGCCGCACCAACGGCGACACGCTGGAGGCCTTCGAAATGAATGTCTTTCACTACGAACCCGTCAGCACCGTATACGGTGGCGCTGCTAAACAGCAGCGACGCTATGAGCAACTTTTTCATCGCCATCGTTATTATGCGTTCTTCCTAACACTCTCTTACAACCGAGAGAAATCATTGAAAAGTGCAAGCCCCATTAACAGCACCAGCAAAATCGAGCCAATGCGATAACTAAAGTCTTGAACTCGCTCGGATACCGGTCCGCCTTTTAGCTTTTCAATCGCCAAAAACAGCAGATGACCCCCGTCTAAAACGGGAAGCGGGAACAGGTTGATTATCCCAAGGTTCACGCTAATGAGCGCGAGGAACATGAGATAGTAAATCACCCCGAATTCCGCTGACATCCCACCCCCCTGAGCAATCGAAATTGGCCCACTGAGGTTGTTCAGTTTCACATCACCGGTTATCAATTTCCCCAACATGTTGACCGTCAGCTTCATCAGTTGCCATGTTTTATCCGTGGCTTCAAGGATGGCGCTGAACGGCCCATACTGGCGTATTGTCTTGTACTCATCTGGCAGCGGGATCACTTTTGGCACAACGCCTGCAAACCCTTCTGCCTTTTTGCCGACCGACTTCGTATCCGGGATCAGCGTCAGCGAAAGCGGACTGCCCTGCCTTTCAACTTCCAGCGCGAGAGACGTTCCCGGATTATCGCGCACAAGAGTAACAAAGGTCATCCACTCTGTTAATGGTTGACCATCGACTTTAACGATCCTGTCGCCCGCTTGCAAACCCGCTTTGCTCGCCGCCGAATTTGCCTGTACTTCGGCTAATACCGGCTCAATCTGCGCGCCGCGTGGACGAATGCCCAGCGCAGCGACGGGATCCTCTTTGTCTGGCTCGAAACGCCAGTGACGTAAATCGAGTACTTTGTCCTGACGCGTATCTGAACCAAACGGCGATACGCTGATGGTGGTCTGCGCATCGCCAATTTTGGCTACCAGCTGCAGTCGCACGGCATCCCAATCAGGGGTTTCGATGCCATCAATCGCTTTAAGTTCCATCCCGGATGTAATTTGCGCACTCGCCGCGATGGAATTGGGGGCAATTTCACCCACCACCGGACGTACGCCAGGGACGCCGATGATAAACACCAGCCAGTAAGCGAAAATCGCAAAGATGAAGTTGGCTACCGGTCCGGCAGCAATGATGGCGGCGCGTTGTCCAACGGTTTTATTGTTGAATGCGCTGTGTCGCAGCTCAGGAGCGACAGGCTCGACGCGTTCGTCGAGCATTTTGACGTAGCCGCCCAGCGGGATAAGGGCGATGACAAATTCCGTGCCGTGGCGGTCGGTACGCGTCCAGAGTGATTTACCAAAACCGATGGAAAATCGCTCTACGCGCACGCCACAGCGGCGAGCAACCCAGAAATGGCCAAATTCATGCACGGTAATCAGTACACCCAGTGCAACAATGAACGCCGCCAGATTCCAGAGAATGCTCAGCATAAAACCTTCCGTTAAATCGTCCCGAATACCAGTAAAAGCAAACACGCAAACACTGGAACAGCCGCTGTCAGGCTATCAATGCGATCCAGTATACCGCCATGCCCTGGAATCAGGTGTCCGCTGTCCTTAATCCCTGCTTCACGCTTAAACATACTTTCGGTTAAATCACCGAGCACGGAGGCGAGCGCAGCAAAAATCGAGCACACCAGCAGTATTGACGGTGCCACTTCAAGATTCGCCCAGACGCCGTAGCCCCAGGAGATGATCGCTGCCGTAAACAGGCCGCCGATGAATCCTTGCCAGGTTTTGCCCGGAGAAACCTTCGGTGCCAGCTTATGTTTGCCAAACAGTTTACCAAACATATAGGCCCCGGAGTCAGCCCCCCAGACCAGAATCATCACATAAAGCAGCCAGATCGCACCGCTGTAGTGGTTTTCGTCGTAGTGCCAGGCTCGCAGCGCAACCATACCCCAGAAAAAAGGAATAATTGTGAGCAAGCCAAAAATCAGTCGCAGCACTTTTGAATTACGCCACAATGCCGCGGAACCCGGATAAAAAAGAACCAGCAACAGCGCGGCAACCCACCAGGCCAGCGATATCCACAAAGAACCGGCAACCAGGGGCTGATGAATATCATGGTGATATTCAGGCAACGTAAACAGCATTATGGCCAGGATAAAGCCACAAAGTACCGCAAGCCATACTCGCTGAGTGCGCGAGGTAAAGCCGCTAAACTGTCCCCATTCCCACGCGGCGAGCATGCACACCACCAGCGTGACAATAGCGAATCCCACCGGGGGCAGTAAAAACAGCGCCGCAATGACAATGGGTATTAATACAAAAGCGGAAATCAGGCGATACTTCAGCAAAAGCTACCCCCATCAGGCTTTGTCGCCACCAGGCTCGGTGCCGCCGAAACGACGCTCTCGATTGGCAAAGGCATGCAGCGCACCTTCAAAGTCTTGTTCATCAAAATCGGGCCAAAGAACATCCGTAAAGTAAAGTTCGGCATAGGCAATTTGCCATATCAAAAAGTTACTTATGCGATGTTCCCCCCCTGTCCTAATTACCAAATCCACAGGTGCCTGTTCATTCATGCAGATTTGCTTGCTCAGCGCCTCTTCATCAATTTGGTCGGGTCTCAACAGCCCTTCCTGAACCTGTTCGGCCAGATGCCGAACGCCCTGGATAATATCCCAGCGTCCGCCGTAATTCGCCGCAATATTCAGCGTCAAACCGGTATTATTTTCCGTCAGCGCTTCAGCTTTGCGAATCCGTTCCTGCAAACGTGAGTTAAAACGACTGGTATCGCCAATGATACGCAGGCGGACGTTGTGGCGGTGCAGGCTTTTTACTTCGCTGTCTAGCGCCCACACAAACAATTCCATCAACGCAGTCACTTCCTGCAGAGGTCGATTCCAGTTTTCACTGCTAAAAGCATAGAGCGTTAACGCATCAATGCCGTTGTTGGCGGCAAAAGAAACGGCGCGACGAACGGATTTCGCCCCCGCTTTATGCCCAAAGGCTCGTATCTTCCCTTGTCTTTTCGCCCAGCGGCCATTGCCATCCATAATGATTGCTACATGACGGCAGCCATGAGCTGGCAAATTTTCGCTTATTGGTTGATTCGCAGACAACATAACGCGTTTTTTGTCCCTGAAAAGGATTTAACGGTACTCAGGAATACTGAAGCCTATACATAAAAAAGCCGTGTCAAACCACGGCTCACCTGACCACATTAAGTCAAATACCTGCGATCAGGTGGCGCAGACTATATCACTGAAGCCCAACGCTAACAAATAGCACGACGACTAGTGCTTGCTTTATCACCAGCTTGCGAGACGTGTCACCTGTTGGCGCGCAATATTACGCGCAGCTGCATCCACCGCCAGCACCTCTTCCACGCTTTGTGGTTCGCGCAAATCCATCATCTCAAGTACCGATAAATTTAACGACGCGATATCGGTAAAACGAATTTGCTGATTCAGAAATGCCTCAACGGTAATTTCATTAGCTGCATTAAGTGCCGTCGTCGCCGCCTGCCCCTGGTCAAAGGCATTCATCGCAAGCTTCAGACAAGGATAGCGGTCGTAGTCTGGTTCACTGAACGTCAGGGAACTTAGCTTGCAGAAATCAAGCGGCTTCACGCCGGATTTCACTCGATTTGGCCACGCCATTGAATGGGCAATCGGCGTACGCATGTCCGGCTCGCCCAGCTGTGCCAGCACGCTGCCATCATGATAACGCACCATCGAGTGAATCACCGATTGCGGGTGAATCAGTACTTCCATCTGTTTCGCTGACGCATTAAACAGCCAGCGCGCTTCAATGTATTCCAGACCTTTGTTCATCATGGTGGCAGAATCAACGGAGATTTTACGCCCCATCGACCAGTTCGGATGACGGCACGCCTGATCCGGTGTCATCGCACGCAGTTCAGAAAGTGGCGTTTCACGGAATGGGCCACCAGACCCGGTAAGTAGAATAGACACTACGCCATTCTGCTCCAGGTCAGCGTACCCCAGGTTCTGTTGAAAAGGTTGCGGTAAACTCTGAAAAATCGCGTTGTGTTCGCTGTCGACCGGCAGAAGACGCGCGCCGCGCTGCTTCACCGCATCCATAAACAGGCGTCCGCAGGTGACCAGCGACTCTTTATTGGCCAGCAAAACATCCTTACCGGCATCAATCGCGGCAAGCGTCGGCAGCAGCCCTGCCGCGCCGACAATGGCCGCCATGACCTGATCCACCTCATCCAGCGCCGCCATCTCGCAGGCCGCCTGCTGGCCGCTCAGCACTTCGGTTCGGCTGCCCTTTTCACGCAGCTGTGCTTTTAGCAGACGCGCGCTCTCTTCGTCATCCATCACCGCATAGCGGGGCGCAAACTCCAGGCACTGTTCGACCATTCGCTGCACATTCTTACCGGCCACCAGCGCTGTCACGGTGTAAAGTTCAGGATTATGGCGAACGACGTCGAGAGTGCTGCAACCGATAGAGCCGGTTGAGCCGAGGAGTGTTAAATGCTTCATGAGATGCCCGAAAAAAGTTAGACCAGATAAAAGCAAAACGCCGCCAGCAAGACCCAAAGTCCTTCTGAACGGCGTTTATCAGTGTACGACAGAAATCAGAACTGCATCAGTTCCGCTTCTTTTTCTGCCAGCGCCGCATCAATTTTCTTGATGGCCGCGTCGGTCATTTTCTGAATGTCGTCCTGAGAACGACGATCGTCATCTTCGCTGATCTCTTTTTCTTTCAGCAGTGCTTTCACTTTATCGTTCGCGTCGCGACGGACGTTACGCACGGATACACGACCCTGCTCAGCTTCGCCACGAACCACTTTGATAAGATCTTTACGACGCTCTTCCGTCAGCGGAGGCAGTGGAACACGGATGTCTGCGCCCGCAGAGCTTGGGTTCAGTCCAAGGTCAGAGGCCATAATCGCTTTCTCAACGGCCGGGCTCATAGAGCGGTCGAAGACGTTGATTTTCAGCGTACGGGTATCTTCAACCGTCACGCTCGCCAGCTGGCGCAGAGGGGTTGGCGTACCGTAATATTCTACGATGATGCCATCCAGCAGGCTTGGGGAAGCACGGCCAGTACGGATTTTGCTGATTTGGTTTTTGAACGCTTCTACGCATTTGTCCATGCGTACTTCAGCATCTTTTCTGATGTCGTTAATCACGTTACGAATCCTTGAAAACTTGTCTCAGGCAGACTATCCGCCAGCACAGCGCTACAGGTGTGCTAAGTATAGCCGCGTTTAATTCATGACAACGCCAAAGGCGCGCCCGGGTAAGATACCACTACAAAATAAAGCGGAATCTTACCTGTATTTATCGTCAACGGAAATTATTCCGTGATCAAAGTGCCTTCTTTTTCGCCCATGACCACGCGACGCAGTGCGCCAGGCTTGTTCATGTTGAAGACACGGATCGGCAGTTTGTGGTCGCGAGCCAGCGTGAAGGCGGCAAGATCCATCACTTTCAGCTCTTTATCCAGCACTTCGCTGTAGCTCAGCTGATCGTACATGGTGGCAGAAGGATCTTTTGCCGGGTCGGCAGTAAACACGCCGTCTACTTTGGTCGCTTTCAGTACCACATCGGCTTCGATCTCGATACCGCGCAGGCAGGCAGCGGAATCGGTTGTAAAGAACGGGTTACCCGTACCGGCGGAGAGGATCACCACGCGGTTATTGCGCAGCAGGCTGATGGCTTCTGCCCAGCTGTAATTATCGCAAACGCCATTCAGGGGAATCGCGGACATCAGGCGGGCATTCACATAGGCGCGATGCAGTGCATCACGCATTGCCAGGCCATTCATGACGGTTGCCAGCATACCCATGTGGTCGCCCACAACGCGGTTCATCCCCGCTTTCGCCAGACCAGCACCACGGAAAAGGTTGCCACCGCCAATGACCACGCCAACCTGGATACCCAGTTCGACCAGTTCTTTGATTTCCTGTGCCATGCGATCAAGGATGCTTGCGTCAATACCGAAGCCTTCCGATCCCTGCAGCGCTTCGCCACTCAGCTTAAGCAGAATGCGTTTGTACACGGGTTTTGCATTGGTAGCCATGTTTCTTTCCTGAGACTGTCAACGATTAAGATGGGGGTTAATTCTGGCGACATGATATGCCGCAAATCAGCACAGCGATACTGGAGCCTGTCTGATTTCCTGTGACGGGTGACAAAAAGAAGCCGCCCTCAGGCGGCTCCTTTTCAATCATTAAGACTGCTTGGACATTGCAGCAACTTCTGCTGCGAAGTCAGTCTCAACTTTCTCGATGCCTTCGCCCACTTCGAAGCGGATGAAGCCAGTTACGTCAGCGTTGTGCTCTTTCAGCAGCTGAGCAACAGACTTGCTTGGGTCCATTACGAATGGCTGGCCAGTCAGAGAAACTTCGCCGGTGAATTTCTTCATGCGGCCTTCAACCATTTTCTCTGCGATTTCTTTTGGCTTACCAGACTGCATCGCGATGTCCAGCTGAACCTGGTACTCTTTCTCTACCACTTCAGCAGACACGTCTTCTGGCTTAACGAATTCTGGTTTGCTTGCAGCGATGTGCATAGCCAGCTGTTTAACCAGCTCTTCGTCAGCGCCTTTAGCCGCAACCAGAACACCGATACGTGCACCGTGCTGGTAAGAGCCCAGAACGTCGCCTTCCAGAGAAGATACGCGACGGATGTTGATGTTCTCACCGATTTTAGCAACCAGCGCAACACGTTCTTCTTCGAACTGTGCTTTCAGAACTTCAACGTCAGTGATTTTACCAGCAACAGCTGCGTCCAGAACTTTGTTAGCAAATGCCTGGAAACCGCCATCTTTAGCAACGAAGTCAGTCTGGCAGTTAACTTCCAGAATGATGCCGTAGTTGCCGTCGATCTTAGTGATGATCACGCCGTCAGCAGCAACGTTGCCTGCTTTTTTAGCTGCTTTGATCGCACCGGATTTACGCATGTTTTCGATTGCCAGCTCGATGTCGCCGTTCGCTTCAGTCAGCGCTTTTTTGCAATCCATCATGCCTGCGCCAGTACGCTCGCGCAGCTCTTTTACCAGGGATGCGGTAATTTCAGCCATTCTTAAATCCTCGGGAGATGTGAACTGCCCGGCCGGGGGCCAAACAGTGTAAATTGAAAAAAGGGGCCGGTAATGGGCCCCTATTCATACACGGTACTAATAAGGGGTAAAACCTTATTATTCAGCTTCTACGAAGCTTTCTTCCGCCTGAGAAGCCAGATCCTGGGAACGGCCTTCACGAACGGTAGCAGCTACAGCGCTCAGGTACAGGCTAACAGCACGGATTGCGTCGTCGTTACCCGGGATAACGAAGTCAACACCGTCCGGATCGGAGTTGGTATCAACGATAGCGAATACCGGGATACCCAGGTTGTTAGCTTCTTTGATTGCGATGTGCTCGTGGTCTGCATCGATTACGAACAGCGCGTCTGGCAGGCCGCCCATATCTTTGATACCGCCCAGGCTGTTTTCCAGCTTGTCCAGTTCACGAGTGCGCATCAGCGCTTCTTTCTTAGTCAGCTTGTCGAAAGTACCGTCCTGAGACTGGGTTTCCAGATCTTTCAGGCGTTTGATGGACTGACGAACAGTTTTCCAGTTGGTCAGCATGCCGCCCAACCAGCGATGGTTCACGAAGAACTGGTCGCAGCTGTTAGCAGCATCTTTCACAGCTTCGCTTGCAGCGCGCTTAGTACCAACGAACAGAATCTTACCTTTACGGGAAGAGATCTTGTTCAGCTCAGCCAGGGCTTCGTTGAACATTGGTACAGTTTTCTCAAGGTTGATGATGTGAACTTTGTTACGCGCGCCGAAGATGAAAGGCTTCATTTTCGGGTTCCAGTAACGGGTCTGGTGACCGAAGTGAACACCAGCCTTGAGCATGTCGCGCATGGAAACAGTTGCCATGTTTAAAACCTCTATATTGAAAGTTGGGGTTATGCCTCCACGTATCCCATATTACCGACCCCGAAGGGCACCCCGGAATATGTGCCGATACGTGTGTGTTGTTACACAAAGTGAGATTTGTCGCTTCCGTCCAGCCTGTGTATCTGAGATGGATCGGAAGTCCGGCGCGCTTTATACCACAAAACACGACCAGAAACCAACAGTTGTTGGCGGAGTGTGCTGTTAATGATTCTCAATTTGGCACGGAGCGTGCCTGACTGATACCATTGACGACACTTAGACTAGTATTGTCGAAAAAATCGACACCGATGGACAGATTACATGGCTATCTCTATTAAGACACCTGAAGAAATTGAAAAGATGCGCATCGCCGGTCGTCTGGCCGCGGAAGTGCTGGAAATGATCGAGCCGTTCGTGAAGCCGGGCGTCAGCACCGGTGAACTGGACCGTATCTGTAACGACTATATCGTGAACGAGCAGCACGCGGTTTCCGCCTGCCTCGGCTACCACGGTTTCCCGAAATCCGTCTGCATCTCTATTAATGAAGTGGTGTGTCACGGCATTCCGGATGACGAAAAACTGCTGAAAGATGGCGACATCGTCAACATCGACGTAACCGTCATTAAAGACGAGTACCACGGTGACACCTCAAAAATGTTCATCGTTGGCAAGCCGACGATTCTCGGCGAGCGTCTGTGCAAAGTGACGCAAGAGAGCCTCTACCTGGCGCTGAAAATGGTTAAACCGGGTATTCGCCTGCGTACCCTCGGTGCGGCAATCCAGAAGTTTGTGGAAGCCGAAGGTTTCTCCGTGGTGCGCGAGTACTGCGGTCACGGCATTGGTCGCGTCTTCCATGAAGAACCGCAGGTCCTGCACTATGATGCAGATGACGGCGGCGTGGTGCTGCAAAAAGGCATGACCTTTACCATTGAGCCGATGGTCAACGCGGGTGATTACCGCATCCGCACCATGAAAGACGGCTGGACGGTGAAAACCAAAGACAGAAGCTTGTCTGCGCAGTACGAGCATACTATTGTGGTAACAGACAACGGCTGCGAAATTATGACGTTGCGCAAGGATGACACCATCCCGGCGATACTGACGCACGATGAATGATAAAAAAGCCGGCAAATGCCGGCTTTTTTAATGGCTATAGCTTTTTCTTATGGGTGGCGCACGATGAGTAATCTTTTACCCGAACAGTATGCTAACACAGCACTTCCCACCCTCCCCGACCAGCCCGATAACCCGGGCGTCTGGCCGTCGCACGAGCTGACCTGCGCGCATATTAAAGCCCATATGGATGTTTTCCATCGCTGGCTGGGCAGCGCGTTTGACGCAGGCGTGTCGGCCGAGCAGCTCATTGAAGCGCGCACCGAATTTATCGACCAGCTGCTGCAGCGCCTGTGGATCGATTACGGGTTTGGGCAAATCAGTGATGTTGCGCTGGTTGCCGTCGGGGGCTATGGCCGCGGTGAGCTGCATCCGCTTTCCGATATCGATCTGCTGATCTTAAGCCGCAAAAAGCTGCCGGACGAACAGGCGCAAAAAATTGGCGAACTGCTGACGCTGCTCTGGGACGTAAAGCTGGAAGTCGGCCACAGCGTGCGTACCCTGGAAGAGTGTCTGCTGGAAGGGTTATCGGACCTGACCGTCGCCACCAACCTGATTGAAACCCGCCTGCTGATTGGTGACGTCGCCCTGTTCCTGGAGCTGCAAAAACACATCTTCAGCGACGGCTTCTGGCCGTCAGAAAAGTTCTTCGCCGCGAAGGTCGAGGAGCAAAACCAGCGCCACCAGCGCTACCACGGCACCAGCTATAATCTTGAACCCGATATTAAAAGCAGCCCCGGCGGCCTGCGCGACATCCACACCCTGCAGTGGGTCGCCCGCCGCCATTTTGGTGCCACCTCGATGGACGAGATGGTCGGCTTCGGCTTTTTAACCGAGGCCGAGCGTAACGAGCTGAACGAGTGCCTGCACCTGCTGTGGCGCATCCGGTTTGCCCTGCATCTGGAAGTCACCCGCTACGATAACCGCCTGCTGTTTGACCGCCAGCTCAGCGTGGCTCAGCGTCTGAATTATCAGGGCGAAGGCAACGAGCCGGTTGAGCACATGATGAAGGATTTCTTCCGCGTCACCCGCCGGGTGACCGAGCTGAACCAGATGCTGTTGCAGCTGTTCGACGAGGCCATTCTGGCTCTGACGGCGGACGAAAAACCGCGTCCGATTGATGACGAATTCCAGCTGCGCGGCACGCTTATCGACCTGCGCGACGAAACGCTGTTCATCCGCGAGCCGGAAGCGATTCTGCGAATGTTCTATACCATGGTGCGCAACAGCACCATCAGCGGGATCTACTCCACCACCCTTCGCCATCTGCGCCACGCGCGCCGTCATCTGACGCAGCCGCTGTGCTATATCCCGGAAGCGCGTTCGCTATTCCTGAGCATGCTCCGCCACCCAGGCGCCGTCAGCCGCGGCCTGCTGCCGATGCACCGCCACAGCGTGCTGTGGGCCTATATGCCGCAGTGGTCGCACATTGTCGGGCAAATGCAGTTCGATCTGTTCCACGCCTACACGGTGGATGAACACACGATCCGCGTGATGCTAAAGCTGGAAAGCTTTGCGAGAGAAGAGACGCGCTCCCGCCACCCGCTCTGCGTCGAACTGTGGCCGCGCCTGACCCATCCGGAACTGATCCTGATTGCCGCCCTGTTCCACGATATCGCCAAAGGTCGCGGCGGTGACCATTCGGTGCTGGGCGCGCAGGACGTGCTGAAATTTGCCGAACTGCACGGCCTGAACTCGCGTGAAACGCAGCTGGTGGCCTGGCTGGTGCGCCATCACCTGCTGATGTCGGTCACCGCGCAGCGTCGTGACATTCAGGATCCGGAAGTGATCAAGCAGTTCGCGGAAGAGGTTCAGACGGAAAACCGTCTGCGCTATCTGGTCTGCCTGACGGTGGCCGATATCTGCGCCACCAACGAGACCCTGTGGAACAGCTGGAAGCAGAGCCTGCTGCGCGAGCTGTACTTCGCCACCGAAAAACAGCTGCGTCGCGGGATGCAAAACACCCCGGACATGCGCGAACGCGTGCGCCATCACCAGCTGCAGGCGCTGGCACTGCTGCGGATGGATAATATTGATGAAGAGGCACTGCATCAGATTTGGGCCCGCTGCCGCGCCAACTATTTTGTCCGCCATAGCCCAAACCAGCTTGCGTGGCACGCGCGGCATCTGCTGAAGCACGATCTGTCCCAGCCGATGATCCTGCTGAGCCCGCAGGCTACCCGCGGCGGGACGGAGATTTTCATCTGGAGCCCGGACCGACCTTATCTGTTTGCTGCGGTCTGCGCCGAACTGGACAGGCGTAACCTGAGCGTTCACGACGCGCAGATTTTCACCACCCGCGACGGCATGGCGATGGACACCTTTATCGTGCTTGAGCCGGACGGCAGCCCGCTCTCGTCGGACAGGCATGAAGGGATACGTTTTGGTCTGGAACAGGCGATTACCCAGCGCAGCTGGCAGCCCCCCCAGCCGCGTCGCCAGCCGGCGAAATTGCGCCACTTTACCGTCGATACCGAGGTCAATTTCCTGCCGACCCACACCGACCGTAAATCGTTCCTGGAGCTGATCGCGCTCGACCAGCCAGGGCTGCTTGCCCGCGTCGGCCAGGTTTTTGCCGATCTGGGAATTTCGCTCCACGGCGCCCGAATTACAACGATTGGCGAGCGAGTAGAAGATTTATTTATAATCGCAACAGCGGACCGGCGTGCCCTTAATAATGACCTGCAGCTTGAAGTGCAACAACGGTTGACAGCAGCCCTCAATCCAAACGATAAAGGGTGATATGTTTTTTAGTGAAATGGAAAGAGTAAACAATGCAGCAGTTACAGAACGTTATTGAGTCCGCTTTTGAGCGTCGCGCCGAGATTACCCCGGCAAATGTGGATACCGTGACCCGTGAAGCGGTAAACCAGGTGATTTCCCTTCTGGATTCCGGCGCGCTGCGCGTGGCAGAAAAAATCGACGGTCAGTGGGTCACTCATCAATGGCTGAAGAAAGCCGTGCTGCTCTCTTTCCGTATCAACGATAACCAGGTTATCGACGGAGCAGAAAGCCGCTACTTCGATAAAGTGCCAATGAAATTCGCTGACTACGACGAAGCGCGTTTCCAGAAAGAAGGCTTCCGCGTGGTACCGCCTGCGGCGGTTCGTCAGGGCGCGTTTATCGCACGCAACACCGTGCTGATGCCATCCTACGTGAACATCGGTGCCTACGTTGACGAAGGCACCATGGTTGATACCTGGGCGACCGTCGGTTCCTGCGCGCAGATCGGTAAAAACGTTCACCTTTCCGGCGGCGTGGGCATCGGTGGTGTTCTGGAGCCACTGCAGGCTAACCCGACCATCATCGAAGACAACTGCTTCATCGGCGCGCGCTCTGAAGTGGTTGAAGGCGTGATCGTTGAAGAAGGCTCCGTGATCTCCATGGGCGTTTACATCGGTCAGAGCACTCGTATTTACGACCGTGAAACCGGTGAAGTTCACTACGGTCGCGTTCCGGCGGGCTCCGTGGTGGTTTCCGGCAACCTGCCGTCAAAAGATGGCAAATACAGCCTGTACTGTGCGGTTATCGTGAAGAAAGTGGATGCGAAAACGCGCGGTAAAGTGGGCATCAACGAATTGCTGCGCACCATCGATTAATCGGGTATAACAAAAAGCGGGGGCAACCCCGCTTTTTTTATATCTGAGGGTGGCGAAAATAGATTTTTTCGTTAATTATTCAAAGGTTATGTTGAGATCAAGGGTACCGCTATGTACGATAATCTGAAAAGTCTGGGCATTACCAATCCTGATGAAATTGATCGTTACAGCCTCCGTCAGGAAGCCAATAACGATATTCTGAAAATCTATTTTCACAAGGACAAAGGAGAGTTTTTCGCCAAAAGCGTGAAGTTTAAATATCCACGCCAGCGTAAGACCGTTGTGGCTGACGGTGTAGGACAGGGCTACAAAGAAGTACAGGAAATCAGCCCTAACCTGCGCTATGTGATCGATGAACTCGATCAGATCTGCCAGCGCGACCGCACCGAAGTCGATCTTAAGCGTAAGATCCTTGACGATCTGCGTCACCTTGAAAGCGTTGTAACAAATAAGATCAGCGAGATTGAAGCGGATCTTGAGAAATTAACTCGCAACAAATAAGTTGGGTGCGGCCTGATGCCCTCACCCCGGCCCTCTCCCACAGGGAGAGGGAGAAAATCATCATGTAGGCCGGGTAAGGCGAAGCCGCCACCCGGCAAACAACATCATCGCTGCTCGTCCAGCTGCAGCGCCACATACAGCAGCAGCCTGTCGTCAAAGTTTCCCAGATCCAGCCCCGTCAGCTCTGAAATCCGGTTTAACCGATACTCAAGCGTATTGCGGTGAATAAACAGCGCTTTTGAGGTCGCCAGCGGCTGCACGTTATGGCGGAACCACGCCTGCAGCGTCCGGCGCAGCAGGCCGTTGTTGTCCATGGCTTTCAGACGCGCCAATGGCCGCGCCAGCTCATTGGCCTGCCAGCCCCCGCGCAGGCTGTCGAGCAGCACCGGCAGCATCAGATCCTGATAGAAATAGCTGCGGCTCTCCGGCATCCGCTGCTTGCCGACCATCATGGTGGTGCGCGCGGTACGCCAGGAGCGGGCAATACTGCCCGGCCCGGTAAAGTAGTTGCCCAGCGCAACGCGAAAACGCAGCTGGCCGTTCTCCTCCATCCGGGAGATCAGCTGCTCCACGCGACGACGATGATCGTCGGCATCCCAGCGGCCGAACGCATTGAGCGCCGGTTTGAGGACCACCATTTCCGTCAGAGAAACGATCGCCACCAGGTTATCGCGCTCCGGCGTCGCCAGCGCATTTTGCAGCTGCTGCAGCTCGGCCATCGCGCTGTCCACGCCAAGCTGGCCGCTATCGACCTCAATGACCGCCACCACGCGCGGCTGGTTTAAATCGATCCCCAGACGCTGCGCCCATTCGCTGAGCGCAGGCGTATGCTCTTCCGCCTGAATAAGGTTCATTACCAGCTCTTCACGCAGGCGGCTGTCCTGAGCGAGCAGGTGCATCAGGCGCGACTGCTCCAGCATCATCTCTGCCGTCATACAGACCAGCTCACCGTATTTTCGCAGTGACTCGGGCTCGCCGGTGAGGCCAATTACCCCCACAATTTCGCCTTCAAGACGCAGCGGTAAATTGATGCCCTGACGTACGCCGTGCAGGTGTTTCGCTACCGCATCGTCGATATCCACGACCCGCCCCTGAGAAAGCACCAGCAGCGCACCTTCGTGCAATTCCCCAATACGCTCGCGATCGCCGCTGCCAATAATGCGCCCGCGGGCATCCATTACGTTGATATTGGTATCAATGATGCGCATGGTGCGCGCCACGATATCCTGCGCCATTTTGGTATCAAGATGCCAGCCAGCCATGTAACCCTCCCGTGAGCAGAGCTCAAGCATAGGGAAGTTCAGCGACGGCTGCATTGTGCGAATGCACAAAGAGAGAGGAAGAAGTATGGAGTTGTGGCAAGAATCACAAAAACGAGAAAGCCCCTGCGAACAGGGGCTTCAGAGGATTACTGCATCAGCAGATAAAGAGAGGTATCACCACGCTGGATATTCAGCGCCAGCACGGAAGGCTTGCTGTCGAGAATTTTGCGCAGTTCAGCGATGTTTTTCACAGGCTGCTGGTTAGCACCCATGATCACATCGCCTTTTTTCAGGCCGATACGGGCTGCCGGTGAATTCGCTTTCACGTTGTTCACCACCACGCCTTTGTCTGCGCCTTTATTGCTCATCTCGGCACCTTCAATACCGCTGAAGATGGTGCTGGAATCCACCTGATTCTGGCTGCTCTGCTGCAGCTCCAGGCTCACGTTAACCGGCTTACCGTCGCGCAGCAGGCCGAGGGTCACTTTACTGCCAATCGGCATCGAGCCCACTTCGGCACGCAGGGCGGCAAAGCTGCTGATCGGTTTACCGTTCAGGGAGGTGATCACATCCCCCGCTTTAATGCCCGCTTTCGCCGCAGAGGAATTTGGCATCACCTGGCTGACGAATGCCCCGCGCTGAGCGTCAACTTTCATCGCCTTAGCCAGTTCGGAGTTCAGCTCCGTACCGAGGATACCCAGCTCGCCGCGTTTCACCTGGCCATACTGCACCATCTGCGCGGTCAGGTTTTTCACCATGTTACTCGGGATAGCAAAACCGATGCCGATGTTGCCGCCGTCCGGTGCCAGGATAGCGGTGTTGATACCGATCAGCTCACCGTTCAGGTTCACCAGCGCACCGCCGGAGTTACCGCGGTTGATCGCCGCATCCGTCTGGATGAAGTTTTCGTAGTTTTCCGCGTTCAGACCGCTACGGCCCAGCGCAGAAACGATACCCGAGGTCACGGTTTCACCCAGACCGAACGGGTTACCGATCGCCACGGTATAGTCGCCCACGCGCAGCGCATCGGAGTCGGCAATTTTAATCGCCGTCAGGTTTTTCGGATCCTGAATCTGGATCAGCGCGATGTCGGAACGCGGGTCTTTACCCACCACTTTGGCATCGAACTTGCGGCCATCGCTCAGCTGAACCTTAATGCTGTTCGCGTTATCGACAACGTGGTTGTTAGTGACGACGTAGCCTTTCGCCGCATCAATAATTACCCCCGAGCCAAGCGCCATGAATTTCTGCTGCTGGCCGCCGCCCTGGCTGTCATCCCCGGCACCGCCGCCCTGACAGAACGGAGAGCTCTGGAATGGCGAACCGTCCTGGCAGAACGGCGAGTTGTCGCCGAAGAACTGCTGGAAGTTACGCGGCATACGCGGCGTATTGACGGTCGTGCTGCCCTCAACGTTAATACTCACCACCGATGGCATCACTTTTTCGAGCATCGGTGCCAGGCTTGGCATCTGCTGCGCGGTTGCTGCCGACGACGCGGTCTCGGCTGCAGTAGCAGTCAGAGGAGACAGCGCTAAACCTAAACTCAGAGCCAGTGCACTCATTGCTAATGTGGTTTTTTTCATGTTTCTCAATCTCGATTTACAGGTAACGCAAAATTGCTGTGTAACTCAGATTCATTTTATACCGCTTAGTTCCGGCGATAAGTTTATGGAAAAGGTAAAAATTTATTGGCCGTCTTTACAAAACTCCGGAATTATTCCACCGCCATGAGCTTGCGGTATTCATCCCAGGCATACAAATCCGTCATGCCGCTGATATAGTCCTGGATAAGACGGCAGCGATAATAATATTCCATCACCGGCCATTGGGGAGAGTTGCGTTCCAGCTTACCAATCGCTTCGACATACGCCAGACGATGCCGGGTAGAAAGTTTCTGATAAAGCCGCGATTCGATGGGTATTCTGCGCACGCGCTCGTGTTCCACCAGTTCGCTGAATTCATCGACCGACAGCTGAAGCAACGGGGAATAAATTTCCAGTAACCCACTGATTACCCGATAGCCCTGCAGCTCTAGCTGCTCGACATCCGGATGGCTGAATACATGCCGCATCGCCACATGTTTATAAAGCTCAAGGAGTTGACTGAAACTACTGTCATCTTCCAGCAGCGCGTGGTTGAATTCCCCGCTGAAAATGAGCGGCAAATTATCAATAAAACGCGACGCCGCATACGGCACCAGTTTATTTAATGTATTGACCCGCAAATACATAAAGAACTGGTCTTCCGTACTGCGGCTTAATGTATTTGAGCGCGATTTTTCCCAGGCATTTTCGACAACCTGCGCAAACAGCGAGCCTTTTTCATGGGTACCCCAGGCCGTATAAAGATGTTGATAAAGCTCCTCGACGCTGAAGATTCTTTTCTCCACGGCATCTTCCAGATCGGCCACGCAATAGGAAATATCATCGGCGGCTTCCATAATCCAGGTCAATGGAAAGCGGCCGTTTGGCGTCAATGAAAGTTCTTTACGTAACCGTTCAATATAGACCTCTTCGGAAAGGTAATAGCCCGGTTTTTTCATTAAATAGCTGTGGGACGCGGGCGTATCCCCCATCCACCACGCGGGGCGCGTATATTTCAGAATGCAGCCGACCTGTGCCCAGGTCAGGTTCATGCGCATCAGGGAATGGACCAGCCGGATCCCCTGCGCGTTGCCCTCGAAGTGACACAAATCCTGGCGCACTTTGCGACGCAGATCGTTCAGCCCCTCTTCACCTTCACGCAGGCGTAAATCGCGTACGATGCAGCGGTCATCGCTGAGGGGCTGGCTTACCGCATCCGAAGGATAAAGCCGCTGCTTAAACCAGTCATTGATAGCCGCCTCACCAAAGTGGCCGAAAGGCGGGTTGCCGATGTCATGCATCAGGCAGGCCATCTCAACGATGCTCTCGAAGGGCCCCGTCAGCTCGTCCAGACCATAGGTTTCCAGTAAACGCTGCTCTTTGAGACGGCTCAAAATCTCTTTGGCAATGTAGCGCCCGACCTGCTGCACTTCCATCGAGTGGGTTAAGCGCGTGCGCACCGCGGCGTTACGCTCCAGCGGGAACACCTGAGTTTTTTGCTGCAGACGGCGGATGGCAGGCGAGTTAACGATCCGCCCGCGATCGCTCTCGAATATACGCAGGATCTCATGTTCGCTCTTGTCGCCCTGCGGCGAACGGAAACGTCGGTGCCAGTTTATTTTGGTGCGAAAATCGATTGGTGACATGTGCTCCCCCGCGTGAGAATGCGTTTCCCCTTAACCGCATGATAGACTATGCATCTTAACAAGGCACATCGCGAGTAAATCTATGAAAATCGGCATTATTGGTGCAATGGAAGAAGAAGTTACGCTGCTGCGTGACAAAATTGAGAACCGTCAGACCCTCTCTCTGGGAGGTTGTGAGATCTATACCGGCCAGCTGAACGGTGTTGACGTGGCTCTGCTGAAATCAGGCATCGGTAAAGTGGCTGCTGCGCTGGGTGCAACCCTGCTGCTTGAGCGCTGCAAGCCGGACGTGATCGTGAATACCGGCTCTGCGGGTGGCCTGGCGCCGACGCTGAAAGTGGGCGATATCGTTGTTTCCGACGAAGCGCGTTACCACGATGCCGACGTCACCGCGTTCGGTTACGAGTACGGCCAGCTCCCGGGCTGCCCTGCTGGTTTTAAAGCTGACGACAAACTGATTGCGGCGGCAGAGACCTGCATCGCAGAACTCAACCTCAACGCGGTACGCGGTCTGATTGTCAGCGGTGATGCCTTTATCAACGGCTCCGTTGGGCTGGCGAAAATCCGTCATAACTTCCCTCAGGCGGTTGCCGTTGAGATGGAAGCGACCGCGATCGCTCACGTTTGCCATAACTTCAGCGTACCGTTCGTGGTGGTTCGCGCCATCTCTGACGTGGCAGACCAGCAGTCCCACATCAGCTTCGACGAGTTCCTGACCGTTGCGGCAAAACAGTCCACCGTGATGGTGGAGCGCCTGGTGCAGAATCTGGCACGTGGCTAAACATACCGTCAGGGCGCTGGCCGCCCTGCTTCTTCTCGCACCGCTGTGGCTCTATGCGTTACCGCGCGTGATTACTCTCTCTCCCGCAAATACGGAACTGGCGTTTGCCGCCGGGATCACGCCCGTTGGCGTGAGTAGCTTTTCGGATTACCCACCGCAAGCCGCGGGTATTGAACAGGTGGCAACCTGGCAGGGGATGAACCTTGAGCGCATCGTGGCGCTTAAACCGGATCTCGTGCTGGCCTGGCGCGGCGGCAACGCCGAGCGGCAGGTCAACCAGCTCACCTCGCTTGGCATAAAGGTCATGTGGATTGATGCCGTCAGCATTGAGCAGGTCGCTCAGGCGCTACGCGCCCTGGCACCCTACAGCCCTACGCCCAAAAAAGCCGAGGCTGCGGCGAAACAGATGCTGAGCGACTATGCCGCGCTGAAATCCCGATACGATACCCCTGTTAAAAAGCGCATCTTCCTGCAGTTTGGCAGCCAGCCGCTGTTCACCACCGGAAAAGGGTCGATTCAGAACCAGGTGCTGGAAGTCTGCGGCGGTGAAAACATCTTTGCTGCCAGCCGGGTGCCGTGGCCTCAGGTGAGCCGCGAACAGGTGCTGGCGCGCCAGCCGCAGGCCATCGTCGTGGTCGGAAATGCGAGCGAGATTCCTAAAATTGAACAATTCTGGCAAAAGCAGCTAAAAATTCCGGTGATCCCGCTCAACAGCGACTGGTTTGAACGCGCCAGCCCGCGTATTATCCTCGCCGCAAAACAGCTCTGTGCCGCGCTGGCAGAGAGTCACTAACATAAGACCCTTTTCGAGGATTTAACGATGCTCGTTTATTGGCTGGATATTCTTGGCACAGCCGTTTTTGCTATCTCCGGCGTTCTGCTCGCCGGAAAACTACGCATGGATCCGTTTGGCGTGCTGGTGCTGGGCGTCGTGACCGCCGTCGGCGGCGGGACTATCCGCGATATGGCGCTGGCAAATGGCCCGGTGTTTTGGGTGAAAGATCCTACCGATCTGGTGGTCGCGATGGTCACCTGCCTGTTGACCATTGTGCTGGTTCGCCAGCCCCGCCGCTTACCCAAGTGGATATTGCCGGTACTGGATGCCGTGGGTCTGGCCGTGTTTGTCGGTATTGGCGTTAATAAGGCGTTTAATGCCGGTACCGGTCCGATGGTGGCAATCTGCATGGGCGTATTAACCGGCGTGGGCGGTGGGATCATTCGCGACATTCTGGCGCGTGAAGTGCCGATGATCCTGCGTACTGAAATTTACGCGACGGCCTGCATTGTGGGCGGGATTGTTCACGCTACCGCGTACTACACCTTTGCCCTCCCGCTGGAAAATGCCGCGATGCTGGGGATGGTCGTGACGCTGGTGATACGTTTAGCGGCGATACGCTGGCACCTGAAGCTGCCGACGTTTGCGCTGGATGAGAATGGCAGGTAAATGCAAAACGGTAACCGCAAGGTTACCGTTTTTAGCGTTTTGCCGGGGTGAGGGCATCAGCCCGCACTCTCTTAGATGCTGAACGAAGATCCACATCCGCAGGTGCTTGTCGCATTCGGGTTCGTGACCACAAAGCGCGAACCTTCCAGACCCTCGGTGTAATCCACCGAACCACCCACCAGATATTGCAGGCTCATCGGGTCAACCACCAGCGCGACGCCCTGTTTCTCGATCGTCATATCGCCATCGTTAACCTGATCGTCAAAGGTAAAACCATACTGGAAGCCGCTGCAGCCGCCACCGGTAATATAAACACGCAGTTTCAGATCCGGATTGTCTTCGTCGGCAATCAGGACTTTCACTTTGTTGGCTGCTGCTTCGGTAAATTCGAGCGGTACAGCTACTACGTCATCACTCATCTTATGCTCCCATGAATACTGCTATTGGGTAAAATTCACCCAATTCTTTGTCTCATTATCTAATACCCTGGTAATTCATTCAAGTATTCTGCGTGGCGGCCCGTTCAGCCTCTTGTTTCGCCAGGGTACGCGCGAGGATGGTGGAGTATAACGGTTTTCCACCCAGGAACTGGGCTAATAGTGTCGCGCCGAGACAGGTAATGATCATTGGCAAAATGAGCTGGTAATTGTCCGTCATCTCCAGCACCAGCACGATCCCGGTCAAGGGCGCACGCAGGGACGCGGCCAGCAGCGCCCCCATTCCGGCCACCGCAAAGGTCCCGGCCTCAAGGTGATAGGCGGGAAAGCCCACTTCAGCCGCCATACCAAACGCGGTCCCGAGCAGCGTACCCAGCGCCAGCATCGGGGCAAAAATCCCGCCGGGCGCGCCGGAAGAGAAGCACAGTACCGTCGTGATAACCCGGGAGATAAACATAAACAGCAGCAGACCCACGCTGAAATTCCCCGCCGCCGCAATGGGAATCAGCCCGAACCCGCCGCCTGCGGCATTCGGCTCGATAAACCCGAGTACGCCGCACATTCCGCCCAGCAGACCGCCCATCAGCACCCATTTCGTGGTGTTCCCGCCGTGAATGCGCTGGAACATATCCTGAGCGCGCAGGATAAAGGTGTTAAACAGCGGCCCCACCACGCCAAAAATCATGCCGAGGATCAGGTAAAGCCACAGGGTATTGACCGGCGCGTTGGTCAGTTTACCCACCTCAATGACCGCTCCCTCGCCATTAAAGATGCGAAACACGATGCTCGACATAATGACGCCGGTGAATACCGCTTTAATTGAGATCAGGTTGTAGCGGAACTGCGCGCGCATCTCTTCGATAATGAACAAAATGCCCGCCAGCGGCGCGTTAAACGCGGCGGAAAGCCCCGCCGCCGCGCCGGTTGCCAGCAGCGTATGGCGCGCTTCGGCGCTTCGCATCCGAAACAGATCGCCCACCATGCGGCCGACGTTCCCCCCCCGCTGTACCGTGGGTCCTTCCCGTCCAAGCACCATTCCCGCGCCCAGAGTCCCCATGCCGCCGATGAACTTAACCGGAATCACCCGCCACCAGCGCACCGGACGCAGCTCCTCAAGCGCGCCTTCAATTTCCGGGATCCCCGATCCCCCCGCTTCCGGCGCGAATTTACGCACCAGAAAATACCCCACCATGGCAAACAGCGCGGACAGCCCGAATGCCCACACCCAGACCAGCCATTCGCTGTCGGCGAAACCGGCCACGGTGCCCACTCGCCAGTTGAGTACGGCATTAACCGCTTTTTCAAACGCTACGCCAACCAGGCCCGCGAGAGTGCCCACCACGGCAGCGGCCAGCAGGATCGCCAGCGGCGTTTTATCGCGATTGAGCAGCCGCCGAATGCTGATTCGGTGCTGGGCGCGCGTAAACTGTTGTTCTTCAAAAGACGGAGAATCTGATTTCATGTCCTGTTCTTATTTGTCACACAAAAAGCCGCGAGGATTTTACCAGAGACGGCCCTACCGTCTCCTGAAAATTACTTAACAAATCTTAAAGCATTGCCCGGCTAAAAATTTCATAACCTTCCCCGAATCACATAGAATAGTGGGCTTAACCATTTTATTCGAACCAGGAACGACGCCATGAGCAAGTCTGAAAACCTCTACAGTGCAGCCCGCGAGCTTATTCCGGGTGGCGTGAACTCACCTGTGCGCGCCTTCACCGGCGTGGGCGGTACGCCGCTGTTTATCGAACGTGCTGACGGCGCGTATCTGTATGATGTCGATGGCAAAGCCTATATCGATTATGTGGGTTCCTGGGGGCCGATGGTGCTGGGGCACAACCATCCGGCCATTCGTAACGCGGTAATTGAAGCCGCCCAGCGCGGCCTGAGCTTCGGTGCGCCAACCGAAATGGAAGTGAAAATGGCGGAGCTGGTGACCGAACTGGTGCCTACCATGGACATGGTGCGTATGGTGAACTCCGGTACCGAAGCGACCATGAGCGCCATCCGCCTGGCGCGCGGTTTTACCGGTCGCGATAAAATCATCAAGTTTGAAGGCTGTTACCACGGCCATGCGGACTGCCTGCTGGTGAAGGCCGGTTCCGGCGCGCTGACGCTCGGCCAGCCGAACTCCCCGGGCGTACCGGCAGATTTCGCGAAGCACACCCTGACCTGCACCTACAACGATCTTGCTACCGTTCGCGCGGCGTTCGAGCAGTATCCGCAGGAGATCGCCTGCATCATCGTTGAGCCGGTTGCCGGCAACATGAACTGTATCCCACCGCAGCCTGACTTCCTGCCGGGCCTGCGTGCCCTGTGCGACAAGTTCGGCGCGCTGCTGATCATCGATGAAGTCATGACCGGCTTCCGCGTGGCGCTGGCGGGTGCCCAGTCTTACTACGACGTCGTGCCGGACCTGACCTGCCTCGGCAAAATCATCGGCGGCGGCATGCCGGTCGGCGCATTCGGTGGACGCAAAGACGTGATGGAAGCCCTGGCGCCAACCGGCCCGGTTTACCAGGCGGGCACGCTTTCCGGTAACCCTATCGCCATGGCGGCGGGCTTTGCCTGCCTGACCGAAGTGGCTCAGCCGGGTATTCACGAAACCCTGACCGACCTGACCTCGCAGCTGGCAAACGGTCTGCTGGAAGCGGCAGAAGAAGCGGGTATTCCGCTGGTGGTAAACCACGTGGGCGGCATGTTCGGGATTTTCTTCACCGATGCGAAAACCGTGACCTGCTATCAGGACGTGGTGAAGTGCGACGTTGAACGCTTCAAGCGCTTCTTCCACCTGATGCTGGAAGAAGGCGTGTACCTGGCGCCGTCCGCGTTCGAAGCGGGCTTTATGTCCGTGGCGCACAGCGAAGAAGATATCAACAACACCATCGACGCGGCGCGCAAGGTGTTTGCGAAGCTCTAAGGGCATTGCCGGGTGGCGCTAACGCTTACCCGGCCTACGATGTTCTCCCTCTCCCCGTGGGAGAGGGTCGGGGTGAGGGCAACAGGCCGCACCTGACTACCGACTCTGCTTTCTCAACAGATAAATAAAGTACGGCGCACCGATAAAGGTCGACAGCAGACCCGCCGGGATCTGATACGGGAACAGCACCATTCTTCCGCACCAGTCCGCGAACACCAGCATCACCCCGCCCGTCAGGGCCGACATGACGATATGCGGCATCGTCCGGCGGAATCCCATCATTCTGGCAATGTGCGGCGCCATTAATCCGACAAAACTCAGCGGTCCAATCGTCAGGGTTGCCACAGCCGTCAGGCACGCCGCCAGCAGCAGCAGGGCCACGCGCGCTGGCGTCAGCGCCATTCCCACCGCGCGCGCGGTTTCGCCGCCAAGCGGCAGAATGGTCATCCAGCGGCGGCACAGCGGCACCATCGCCAGCAGCACGAGCATCACGATCCCGGACCAGACCACCTGGCTGCCGGTGGCGTTGTAGGTTGAGCCGGAAATCCATGTCAGGATCTTCGCCATACGCGGATCGCCGCTGGCCTGCAGCATCATCAGCAGCATGGTAAATGCGGTGCTGAGCGCCATCCCGGCCAGCAGCATGCGGTGCGGCGAAAATCCGCCGCGACCGGCGGCAATCAGGATAATCATCAGCGTGACTGCCGCGCCGATACTGCCGGCAGGCATCAGCCAGCCAAACGCATTCCCCGGCACAAAGAACAGCATCAGCACCACGCCAAAGGCGGCGCCAGAGCTGATCCCGAGCACTTCAGGGCTTGCCATCGGGTTGCCGGTCAGACGCTGAATAATGCACCCCGCCACCGCCAGCATCACCCCTGCGATCAGCGCGGAGAAGATACGCGGCCAGCGCCACTGCACCAGTTCATTGAGTAAATCACCCGTTGCCCAGTGCCAGCCCATGGCATCGCGTCCGAATGAGAGCGCCGCGAACGAGGCGATCATCAGCACCGCCAGACCGGCAAGGCTAAACCACAGCACCGACTGACGTTCCGCGTAGACTTTATCGCCGGCGTCCATCGCCGGTGCGCTCATGCTGCGCAGGCGCGGCAGCAGCCACAGCAGCAGCGGCGCCCCGATAAGCGCGGTCACAGAGCCGGTGGAGACTTCCCTCCAGACCTGCGCCAGCCAGAGAATAAGCTGATCGGAAAGCCAGAGGATCAGCGCCCCAATCAGCGGCGCCAGCATCAGACGCGCCAGCAGGCGACGCGCCCCGAGCATTTTCGCCAGCAGCGGCGCAAACAGGCCGATAAATCCGATGATGCCGACCGCGTTGACCAGCAGGGCACTCAATACAATCGCCAGCGTCAGCGCCGCCAGACGAGCCAGCGACAGCGCCAGCCCCAGGTTACGCGCCACGCCATCATCCAGCCCCATGAGCGTCAGAGGGCGCAGGAGCAGCAGCGTCAGCACGACGCCGCCAGCCAGCTGCGGCCAGAGGTGCTCTACAACGCTCCAGTCGGTCTGGGTGAGCGTGCCGGTACTCCACAGGAACATGCTTTGCAGCCGATCGTGATGGAACAGCACCAGCAGCTGGTTAATCGCCCCGCAGTACAGGCTCACCACCAGCCCGGCCAGAATAAGCGTCACAGGAGAAAGGCGCTTGCCCCAGGCCACGCCAAAGACCAGCGCGCCCACCACGCACGCCCCCGCGAGTGCCGCAAACTGCGAGGTTAACGCTCCCGGCAGCGCCCACAGCGTGGTGATGGTGATCCCAAGCTGCGCGCCGGTCGCGACGCCGAGCGTGGTTGGCTCTGCCAGCGGGTTACGTAAAACCTGCTGGAACAGCACGCCCACCAGCCCTAAGCCGGCCCCGACCAAAAGGGAGATCGCCAGACGCGGCAGCAGGCTGTAGTGGAACAGCATCTGCTGAATATTGTCGATATCCGGCGAGGCCAGAGCGGCCCCCCACTGCGCGCGCGGTAAGGCCGCGGAGAGATTGAAGCCGGTTAATACCAGCGCAACCAGAAAAAGCAGGGATAACAGCAGCGCCGGGAAGCGGGCGATACGCGTACTCATGCTTTACCTCCCAGGGCGTTATCCAGCACGCGGGCAAAATGCATGGCCGACAGCGTCGCGCCGTAGAACCAGACAGCCGGGGCGCGCTGGAAGCGCTTCTCGCGTACAAACGGCATCGCCTGCCAGAGCGGGGTCGCCATCAGGGTTTGCATGTCGCGTTCATTACCGTGGTCGAAACAGAGCACGTCCACATCGCGAAACGCCGCCAGGCGGTCGATACCCACGGCGGTACTGCCCCAGAAGGTCATCTCCCCTTCCCAGGCGTTGCGAATGCCGAAGCTGTCCAGCACCTCCTGGAAAAGACAGTTTTTACCGAAGACCAGCATATGGCGGGCATCCAGCAGCGTCACCATCAGCAGCGGACGATCGCCCCGGTGAGCAAAGCGCGGCTTCAGGGAGTCTATCAGGGCATCAAATTCGTCGAGATGCTTTTTGGCCTCCGCTTCGCGGTTGAGGAAATGCGCCATCTCGTTAATCGAGTTTTTCGCCACGGCCAGCGGTTTTTTACCGTCGCTGAAAGCAAATCCACGTCCAGGCGCAATGCGCGCCATGGTCTCCTCTGACGGGCCGTAGCCCGCTGACCAGAACAGGAACGAGGGTTTCATCTGGGTCAGCAGCTCAAGGTTTGGCTCCGTACGCAGGCCGACGTCGATTACCGAGTCCGGCAGCTTTGGCTCGTTCACCCAGAGGTTATAGTTAGGAATGTCCGCCACGCCATAGGGCGTGACGCCGAGCGCCATCATCAGTTCGACCGGCAGCCACTCCAGAGCCACAATACGATGCGGATCGACGGCGGCGGCACGCGCCGTATTCATTTTTAACAGCAGCGGCGAGAGCGCCATCGCCGTCAGCAGGCGACGGCGGCTAATGCGTGTGTTATTCAGCATCAGTAGACAAAGCTCACCGGTGCAGCCCCGGCCGGGTGAGGCAGAATACCCATCGGAATACCGTAAATATGTTCCAGCGTTTCGCTGCGCATCAGCTCTGCCGGTGTCCCCTGGGCAATCATCTCGCCCCCGCGCAGCGCGACGAGGTAGTCACAATAGCGCGCGGCCATGTTGATATCGTGCAGAACCGCGATGACCGTCAGGCCACGCTGCTGGCTCAGGCGATGCACCAGCGCCAGGACGTCGACCTGATGGGCGATATCCAGCGCAGAGGTCGGTTCATCCAGCAGCAGGCAGCGGCTGTCCTGCGCCACCAGCATCGCGATCCACGCGCGCTGACGTTCGCCGCCGGACAGGCTATCCACCAGACGGTGCGCCAGCGGTTTTAGCCCGACCAGCGCAATCGCCTCTTCCACCTTCTCTCTGTCGGCGACGCCGAAGCGCCCAAGCGCACCGTGCCACGGATAACGCCCAATCGCCACCAGCTCACGCACCGTCATCCCTTCCGCCTGTGGCAGCTGCTGCGGCAGATAGGCCACTTTGCGGGCAAAGGCTTTACTGCTCCAGCTCTCCAGCGGTTGGTCATCCAGCAGAATATCGCCTTCTGAAGGCGGCTGATGGCGCCCCAGCATCTTGAGCAGCGTGGATTTACCGGAACCGTTGTGACCAATCAGGCCCGTCACTTTACCGGCAGGGAACGTCAGAGAGAGCGGATGCAGCAGCGTGCGCCCGGGTACGCGAAAGGAGAGATGGTTGAGCGTAAAGGTGGTGTCGGGTTGCGTTTGAATATCCTGCATATCAGCCAACTTAAATAAAAAGGGCACGGCGAACCGTGCCCGAAGAGAGATTAGAAGCGGAAGGTCGCGGTGGCAACAACCTGACGTTCAGCACCCCAGAAGCAGCCGTAGGTATTGAAGCAGCTGGCAACGTACTCACGATCGAACAGGTTGTTCACGTGCAGCGCCACGTTTGAGCCCGCCATGCCAACGCGTGCCAGATCGTATCTGACCAGCGCATCGACAACGGTATAACTGCCCACCTTGAAGGAGTTCGCCGGATCGCCATAGCTTGAGCCCGTGTAACGCACGCCGGTACCCAGCGTCAGACCAGACAGCGCACCGTCAAACAGGGTGTAATCACCCCACAACGATGCCATGTGTTTTGGCACCTGAGCAGGCGTGTTGCCTTTGTAGGTGGTGTCCGTGGTGTATTCCGCATCGGTGTAGGTATAAGAACCCACCAGGTTGACGCTTGCAGACAGGGCCGCTTTCGCTTCCAGTTCTACGCCACGCGCGCGGATTTCACCGCCCTGAACCGAGAAGAAGGAGCCCGCCGGGTCCGCCATCAGGTTGTTGGTTTTGGTCAGCTGGTACAACGCACCGGTGACGACGATCGGACGATCGTTCGGCACGTATTTCACGCCCGCTTCGTACTGTTTGCCTTTAGACGGGGAGAACAGCTTGCCCTGGGCATCGGTCTGCGAAGCCGGTTCAAACGATTCGCTGTAGCTAAAGTACGGAGTTACGCCGTTATCAAACAGATAGTTAACGCCACCGCGCCAGGTGAACTGGGTATCATCACGTTTGGAGGTGGTGTTCGTCACGCGGTTGTAGGATTCCTGATCGGCCCAGTCATAACGGCCGCCCAGGGTTACCAGCACTTTATCCCACTGCGCCTGATCCTGAACGTACAGCCCCGTCTGTTTCTGACGGTTGAGGATCTGATATGGGCCGGAGGTCGCGGGATCTTTTGAGCCGAAATCAAAATCGCCGTTTACCGGATTGTAGAGATCCAGCAGCGGAACAGAGTCGTCGTAACCGAACCAGGAGTTGATGTCATTCCGCATGCGCATAAAGTCAACGCCGGTCAGCAGGACGTGGTCCACCTCGCCGGTTGAGAATTTGCTCTGCAGCTGGGTATCAACGGTAAAGTTCTGCAGCTTTTCGTTATCGACAACGTATTTACGCGCCAGATAATGGCCTTTGTCCGATGGCGCTAGCGCGGCACACTGTTTGTTGCCGCTGTTTGCCGGATCGGTACAGACGCCATAACCGTATACGCTGTTTTGCGAGGTTTTGTTCTCGGCAAAGCGCAGGTTCTGACGCACGGTAAAGGTATCGTTGAACTCGTGGTCGAAGCTGTATCCCACCATTTTCTGGTTACGGGAATAGGTATTGTTCTTCGCGCCTTCGTTGAAGTTCGTCGGCAGACGATCGCCGTTCGGCAGCGGCTCAACCGTTCCCTCTTTTGGCAGCCAGCCGTAGTAGCCCGTTTCAGGCTCGTTCTGGAAGTAGGAGAGGAACGTGAAGGTGGTTTTATCATCCGGACGCCAGGAGAACGATGGCGCGATGGCGTAACGCTGCTCTTCAGCACGCTCCTGCTGAGCGTTATTAGAACGCGCAACGCCCGTTAAGCGATAAGAGTAAACGCCGTCGTCGTCGATCGCATCGCTAAAATCGAACCCGGTCTGGAACAGGCTATCCGTGCCAACTTTGAACTGGATCTCTTTCAGCGGCTCGGTTGTTGGGCGCTTACTGACCATGTTCAGCAAACCGCCCGGGCTGCTTTTGCCGTACAGAACGGAAACCGGGCCGCGCATGATTTCGGCGCGCTCCAGCATGTAAGGATCAATCACCGCGTCGTTATAGAAGTTCCCCTGCATTTTCATGCCGTCGAGGTAGTTATTCTGCGTCTGACCATCGGCCGCGAAGCCGCGGATGATCAAATAGTCATAGGTGTTAGACGCGCCGCGCGTGCCTACCGCAACGCCCGGCGTATAGCTCAGGGCTTCTTTCACCGAGCGCGGCTGATGCAGCGCCATCTCTTCGGCAGTGACCACAGAAATAGACTGCGGAACCTTTTGAATAGGGGTATCCGTTTTGGTTCCGGTCGCGGATTGCCGTGCGGCGATGGTCGCAGCAGGCCCCCAGGCACTTTCCTGTGCCGCAGGTGCTGCGGTAACCGTAATGGTTTCTTCTTTTTTCGGGGTTTCGGCCGCGTGAGCATAAGCAGACATGCCGGCAACCGCTGTGGCGACGACGACCGCGAGCTTACGCAGCGACGTGTTCATTGGCTGAGCAGTATTGGAAAGCGCCATGTTGAATCTCTGATGTGAAAGTGAATGATAACGTAAACGAGAATTATTATTATGAGCGCCAGAATAATATGCGAAACGCTGGTTGCATAGCAAGCAGTAAGCGGCCCTATGAGAATTAAGGGTTTAAGAAATCATCAAGAGAAAACGAAGGGTTAATCAGAGTTAAAGCGAGAGTTAACGAAATGATGTCTACGGGTAAAAAAGCCCCCTTCCAGGGAAGAGGGCTTTAAAAGGTTAGTTACCGCCGAACATGTCTTTAATCCAGCCCGCGACACCGTCGCTGTCTTTCTTCTCATTCTGCTGCTGCGGCTGTTGCTGCTGCGGCTGCTGTGGCTGAGAAGACTGGTCGAACGGGTTACCCGTTGGCTGTTCTGGCTGGCTTTGCTGGCACAGCGAGTCCGGGTTTGCGGTCCAGACAGGCAGCGTACGCATCCCGCCGCCGCAGACGAAGTTACCGGAGCTGTCCACGCCCATATCGACGATATCTTCCGGCGCAACCAGATTCAGCGGCACAGGAGACTGATTTGCCAGATAGCGCTGGTA
The DNA here is from genome assembly GCF_019443845.1 of Enterobacter sp. DNB-S2. Lineage (NCBI taxonomy): Bacteria > Pseudomonadati > Pseudomonadota > Gammaproteobacteria > Enterobacterales > Enterobacteriaceae > Enterobacter > Enterobacter sp. DNB-S2. Next base: position 1,516,767 of record NZ_CP050520.1, on the reverse strand, counting down.
AATCGACATCGCCCCGCTCGCCCCGTACAGTTTGGTCGGCTGGTTGTTGTCGCGGCCTACCCAGGTGATCACCACTTCACGGCCATCAATACCGGCGAACCAGGTATCGACGTTGTTGTTGGTGGTCCCGGTTTTACCCGCCAGATGCAGACCCGGATACTTCGCGCCCAGCTGACGGCCGGTACCGCGCTGCACGACCTGCTGCATCGTCCACAGCGTCATATAGGCGGCCTGAGCAGGAACGGCACGCTCCGCCTGCGGGAAGCTCTGATAAAGCACGGAACCATCTTCGGCAATCACTGAGCGCAGGGCAGACAGCGGCGCGCGGTTGCCCCCGCTGGCAATGGTCTGGAACGCCTGCGCCACTTCGATCGGCGTCAGGTTAAGCGCACCGAGGATCATCGCCGGCACCGGATGCAGCTGATCTTTCGCCACGCCCAGCTTTTGCCAGGTATCGACAATCGCCGGCAGTCCCAGCGACATGCCCAGGTTCACCGTTGGCACGTTCATGGAACGGGTCAACGCATCCACCAGCATGACCTGGCCGCTGAACTGTTTATCATCGTTCTGCGGTGACCAGACCTGGCCGTTAGGCTGGCGCAGGGAGATCGGCGCATCCGCAATCCAGGTATTCAGGCGATACTGATTTGGCTGGCTCAGGGCTGTGAGGTAGGTTGCCGGTTTTGCCAGAGAGCCGATTGAGCGACGCGCCTGCATCGCACGGTTGTAGCCTGCAAACTGCGGCTCGGCCCCGCCCACCATCGCGCGCACTTCGCCGGTGTTACGGTCAACCACCACCATCGCGGTTTCAAGATCGGAGAGCTTACGCTGTTTCTTCAGCGCCGGAATGCCTTCCACCGCCGCTTTTTCGGCCGCATCCTGCGCCACGGAGTCAAAGGTGGTGAAGATCTTCACGCCGGAGAGATCTTTGACCTTATCGCCGAGCTTGCTTTGCAGCTCCTGACGCACCAGCTGCATAAACGCAGGCTGAGGCGAAATCACGCCGCCGCGCGGCTGAACGCCGAGTGGACGCGCGCTCAGCATGTCGTACAGCTCCTGGTCAATCACCTGCTGCTGTTGCAGCAGACGCAGAACGAGGTTACGACGCTCCAGCGCCAGTTTCGGGTTACGCCACGGGTTATAAATGGACGCCCCTTTCACCATGCCCACCAGCAGCGCCTGCTGGTCCAGGCTCAGCTCTTCTACCGGGCGACCAAAGTAGTACAGACTCGCCAGCGGGAAGCCGCGGATTTCGTTATCGCCGCTCTGACCGAGGTACACCTCGTTCATGTACAGCTCAAGGATACGATCCTTGCTGTAGCGCGCATCCATCAGCACGGCCATGTAGGCTTCGTTCGCTTTACGCCAGTAAGAGCGTTCGCTGGAGAGGAACAGGTTTTTCACCAGCTGCTGGGTCAGCGTACTCGCTCCCTGCACGGTGCGACCGGCAGTCAGGTTAGCCAGTACCGCACGGCCAATCGAGTAGAGGCTGATGCCATCGTGCTCGTAGAAGTGACGGTCTTCGGTTGCCAGCAGGGTATCTACCAGCAGATCCGGGAAGCCGTTACGCGCCACGAACAGGCGCTGCTCGCCGTTTGCTGACGAAAGCATGGTGATCAGACGCGGATCGAGACGGAAGAAACCGAACTGACGGTTGTTATCCATGTTCTCGATGGTGTCCAGACGATCGCCGTCAAAGGTCAGACGCGCGCGCACCTGCCCCTCTTTGCTGTCCGGGAAATCAAACGGACGACGGATCATCTCAATGCTGTTGGACTGCACGGTAAATTCGCCAGGCCGCGTCATTTTTGACACCTGACGATACTGGGTGGCTTCCAGCAGTTTAACCATCTCGTTTTTGGTGATGGACATATCTGGCTCAAGGTTCACCATACGGCCATACACTGCCGCAGGTAGCTGCCAGACTTTACCGTCGATACGGCTGCGGATCTTCTGATCCAGATACACGCCGTAAATCGCCATCAGGACGACAAAAACAATAAACAGCTTCAGCAGCAGCCAGAACCAGCCGCGTTTGCCCCGAGGCTTACGCCCTTTGCCTTTTCCATTACGCGGCATCGGTTCTTCATCCTCATAATCGTCTTCATAGTCATCGTCATAGTCCTCATCTCTGAGGCGACGACGGCTTACCTTTTCTTTCGCCGGACGCGTTGGTTTTCCCTTACGTCCTATTGGCTCGCGGTCATTCCCCGCCATGCTTTTTCTCCGCAACTTTCAGGCGCAAAGGCCAGATTTTCTTTTCTTTCACAGGCCTGTGAAAGAAGAAATCTCTCAAAATAAACAGCAAGACTTTCCTGTCAGGAAAGTCTTTAGTGTTTTCTCCCTCTCCCCGTGGGAGAGGGCCGGGGTGAGGGCATCAGGCCGCACTCCCTCTTTCACCTAACCTACGAATATTTCTTCGTTCGCCGCGTCGGCGCCGTATTCGCCGGATCGTCCGGCCAGACATGTTTGGGATATCGCCCCTTCATCTCTTTCTGCACTTCACGGTAGCTTCCCGCCCAGAACGCTCCCAAATCTCGGGTGATTTGTAATGGACGATGCGCAGGCGACAGCAGCTCAAGCACTAACGGCACACGCCCTTCCGCAATGGACGGCGTTGTGGCTTCACCAAACATCTCCTGCATCCGAACCGCCAGCGCCGGCGGATTATCCTCATGATAACGGATGGCAATCCGGCTTCCGGTCGGCACAGTGTAATGCCCTGGCAGTTCACTATCCAGACGTTGACGTAATGACCAGTCCAGTAAATTCTGTAACGCGGTCTTAACATCAAGCGCCTTAAGGGCTCGCAGAGAGTGTACGCCGCTCATTTGCGGCAGTAGCCAGCGCTCAAGCGTAGCGAGCAGCGTCTCGTCATCCACCGCAGGCCAACCGTATTCCGGTAGCCACTTCGCGGCGCAGTGCAGACGAATGCGGTACTGCTCCGCTTCCGGCGTCCAGTTCAGGGCGCTCAGCCCTTTTTCCCTCATACCGTTCAGCATCGCCTGATGAAGCTCGTCTTCCGACGGCTTCGCCAGCGGCTTCGTCCCAAGCGTCAACTTGCCAATCTGGCTGCGACGAAAGGCCTTCAGCGTGCCTTGGGCGTCATCCCATTCCACGGTATCAGATTGCTGAAGCAGCTGCGGACAGGCACGCGTCAGGGCGTCAATCTCTACGGCTATCGCCAGCAGGATACGCGCATCCGGAGAATGGCTGCCCTGCAGCAACAGCGGGGCGATCAGCCATTCGTGACGCGTCAGCGCGTCATCGCTGTCCAGCATCGCCCCCATACCGTTTGCCAGCTGGTAGCGACCATCCAGCCCGCGCCGACGCGCGATCCTGTCCGGGAAAGCCTGGGCCAGCAGGAAGGCAATCTTATCGCTGTCAGGCGCACCTCCCCGGCTATTCAGGCGTTTGCACAACTGCTGCGCCCGCTGCTGCCAGTTCCCCTGGCTGCGCGAAAACGCCTGCCCCAGATCGCTGCTGCCACCGCGAGGCGGCTCCTCAAGAATAGCCGCCAGTTTTGCCGCCGTGGCAATTTCATCATCCCCTTGCGCGGCCACCAGCATCGCGGCCAGACGCGGATCGTTGCCCAGCGCCGCCATTTTCTGGCCGCGCGCAGTCAGACGCTCGCCTTCCAGCGCGCCAAGCTGCGTCAGCAACGTGCGCGCAGCGGTGAGGTTTACGACAGGCGGAGGATTAAGCCAGGTGAGCTGCTCAGGGTTCGGACAGCCCCACTGGAGCAGATCCATCACCAGGCCAGACAAATCGCTTTGTAAAATTTCCGGCGTGCTTTGCTGTGCAGCGCGTTCAGCCTGCTCCGCGCTGGTCAAATGCAGGCAGATGCCCGGCTCAAGACGCCCCGCACGGCCCGCGCGCTGCACCATCGACGCCTGGCTGATGCGCTGCGTCAGGAGTTTAGTCAGCCCGGTACGAGGGTCAAAGCTTGCCACTCTCTCCTGCGCGCTATCCACCACCAGGCGAATCCCTTCAATGGTCAAACTGGTTTCAGCAATGTTGGTTGCCAGCACCACCTTGCGCTGCCCCGCCGGTGCGGGAAGAATCGCTTTACGCTGATCCTGCAGCGACAACGCGCCGTAGAGCGGGCAAAGCAGCACGTCGGCGCCTGCGCGGGTAGAAAGCTGCTCCTGCACGCGCTGAATTTCGCCCACGCCCGGCAAAAACAGCAGCAGGGAACCGGCTTCCTGGCGCAGCAGCTCAGCGGTGGCAATGGCGACGGCCTCGTCAAAACGCTGGTGGGAGGGAAGCGGCTGATAGCAGCGTTCAACCGGAAACGCCCGCCCTTCCGAGCTGATGACCGGCGCATCGGGTAATGCCTGTCGTAGCCGCTCGTTATCCAGCGTGGCCGACATAATAAGCAGCCGGAGATCGTCGCGTAGCCCCTGCTGCACGTCCAGCAACAGCGCGAGGGCCAGATCCGCCTGCAGGCTGCGCTCGTGGAATTCATCGAGGATCACCAGCCCGACGCCGTTCAGCTCCGGATCGTTTTGCAGCATGCGGGTGAGAATACCCTCGGTGACCACTTCAAGACGCGTGTTCGGACCAACGCAGGTCTCGGCACGCATCCTGTAACCTACCGTTTCGCCCGGTTTTTCATTCAGCAGTTCCGCCAGACGCTGCGCCACGTTGCGCGCGGCCAGCCTGCGCGGCTCCAGCAGGATAATTTTCCCGCGGATATTTCCGTCTTTCAGAATCTGCAGCGGCAGCCAGGTGGACTTGCCCGCGCCCGTAGGGGCATTCAGCAAAACCTGTGGGGAATGGTGTAAGGCAGTGAGAAGCTCAGGAAGAATGACGGCGACCGGCAATGAGGACACTAACAGCTCCAGAGGGTTAACATTAGTCGGCGTACATTGTAGCATCGGCGCATATCATTACCGAGTCCTCCGTATGCCTGAGTCGAAACGGCTGTTTTTTGCCATTGAATTGCCCACCACCATACAGCGTCAAATTGTTCGCTGGCGCGCCGATTGCTTTTCGCCGGAAGCGGGCCGCCCTGTCGCGGCGGCCAACCTGCACCTGACGCTGGCCTTTTTGGGCGACGTCAGTGCCGAAAAACAGCGGGCGTTAGCCGCAATGGCCGGGCGTATTGCCCAGCCGGAATTTACGCTGCACCTCGACGATGCGGGCCAGTGGCCGCGTTCGCGCGTGGTCTGGCTGGGAACGCGCCAGCCGCCGCGCGGCTTATTGCAGCTGGCGAATATGCTGCGCGCCCAGGCGGCGCGCAGCGGCTGTTATCAGAGCCCACAGCCGTTTCATCCACATATCACGCTGCTGCGCGATGCCGGTCAGGCCGTTGCTATCCCGCCGCCGGGTTTTCACTGGGCCTTTCCGGTCAACGCATTCGCGCTTTACGAATCCGTCTTTGCACAGGGACGCACCCGCTATACGCCGCTACAGCGCTGGACGCTGGGCAACACCGAAAGGAATTCTGATGAAGTTTAGTCCTCCCCTGCAACACGCTACGCTTATCCAACGCTACAAACGCTTCCTCGCCGACGTGATCACCCCCGAAGGGGTTCATCTCACCCTGCACTGCCCCAATACCGGCGCCATGACGGGGTGTGCGACGCCGGGTGACAGGGTCTGGTATTCCACATCAGAAAATAGTAAACGCAAATATGCCCATACCTGGGAAGTGACCGAAACACAAAACGGGGCATTTATTTGCGTTAATACCCAGCGCGCAAATCAGCTGGTTAAGGAAGCGCTGACCCTTGGCGCCATTCCCGAACTGGTGGGATATGGAACGCATAAAAGTGAAGTGAAATATGGCGATGAAGGCAGCAGAATTGACTTCATGTTACAGGCGGAAGACAGGCCCGAGTGCTATATTGAAGTAAAATCAGTGACGTTAGCGGAACAGGAAAATGGCTACTTCCCGGATGCGGTAACGCTGCGTGGCCAGAAGCATCTGCGAGAGCTAATGAGTGTTGCGGCGGCGGGCAAACGCGCCGTATTGCTGTTTGCGGTGTTGCATTCAGCCATTGAACGTTTCTCCCCTGCCCGCCATATTGATCCTAAATACGCGCAATTGTTGCATGAGGCACAAAAGCAGGGGGTAGAGGTTTTCGCTTATAAAGCGGAACTTTCTGCCGATAATATGACTCTGAGATCCTCTCTTCCCATTGTCTTGTAAGGGATTAGACGATTGTCGAATAAGTGTTCTGGCCGCGTGCGCAAATACGCTTTTCCTCACAGGCTTGTCAAGTGTTACGTTTAGATAATTGCCTTACGGAAAAGCATCTGCTATTTATAGCGACCTGATTTTCCCCCCAACACGGGGATCGATAGTGCGTGTTAAGGAGAAGCAACATGCAAGAAGGGCAAAACCGTAAAACATCGTCCCTGAGTATTCTCGCCATCGCTGGGGTGGAGCCGTATCAAGAGAAGCCGGGCGAAGAGTATATGAACGAAGCCCAGCTGTCGCACTTCAAGCGTATTCTTGAAGCATGGCGTAATCAACTCAGGGATGAAGTCGATCGCACCGTTACTCATATGCAGGATGAAGCTGCCAACTTCCCGGATCCGGTAGACCGTGCCGCTCAGGAAGAAGAGTTCAGCCTCGAACTGCGTAACCGTGACCGCGAACGCAAACTGATCAAAAAGATCGAGAAAACGCTGAAAAAAGTCGAAGACGAAGATTTTGGCTACTGCGAATCCTGCGGTGTTGAAATCGGTATTCGTCGCCTGGAAGCGCGTCCAACCGCCGATCTGTGCATCGACTGTAAAACGCTGGCCGAAATCCGCGAAAAACAGATGGCCGGTTAATACCAGCGCTGTTTACACACTCCAAAGGCGGGAGTCTCTCCCGCCTTGTTACTGTTGATATGTCTGAATCACACTATATTGGGCGCTTCGCGCCATCTCCTTCCGGTGAATTACACTTCGGCTCATTAATTGCCGCGCTCGGCAGCTACCTGCAGGCTCGCGCCCGCCTGGGAAAATGGCTCGTACGCATTGAAGATATTGACCCTCCGCGTGAAGTTCCCGGTGCTGCAGAGACGATTCTGCGTCAGCTGGAACATTACGGTCTTCACTGGGATGACGAGGTGCTCTGGCAGTCAAAACGTCACGATGCCTATCGGGAACGTCTGGCCTGGCTTCGCGATCGGGGGCTTTCCTATAACTGCACCTGCACCCGCGCGCGTATCCAGAGCGTGGGAGGGGTCTATGACGGCCACTGCCGCACGCTTAATCTTTCCCCGGAAAATGCCGCCGTACGTATAAAGCAGCGCTCCCCGGTGACGCGCTTTACCGATCTCCTCTCCGGTGAGATTCATGCCGATGAACGTCTGGCGCGTGAGGATTTTATTATTCACCGCCGTGACGGCCTTTTCGCCTATAACCTGGCGGTGGTCGTCGACGATCGTTTCCAGGGCGTGACGGAAATTGTGCGCGGGGCGGATCTGGTCGAACCGACCGTGCGACAAATATCGCTGTATCACCAGTTTGGCTGGACGGCCCCGGACTACATTCATCTGCCGCTGGCGGTCAATGCGCAGGGCTTTAAATTGTCAAAGCAGAACCACGCCCCGGCCCTGCCAGACGGCGATCCGCGTCCTGTTTTGATCGACGCGCTGCGATTTCTCAACCAGAATGTAACCAACGAATGGCAGGATCTGCGTATTGACGAACTGCTGAAAATGGCCGTTGCCAACTGGACGCTCGCGGCAGTGCCAAAAATCCAGCATTCTCAAATGCGTTGCGCTGAGCTATGATTAGCCGCTTTTTTCATAACAAAACACACTACGAGGTGTACCATTTTTACCCGAGTCGCTAATTTTTGCCGTAAAGTGCTAAGCCGCGAAGAGAGCATGGCGAACGATGCTATTGCACAGCCACACATGTCGGTTATTCCGCGTGAGCAGCACACTATTTCCCGCAAAGATATCAGTGAAAATGCCCTCAAGGTGCTCTATCGTCTGAATAAAGCGGGCTACGAGGCCTATCTCGTGGGCGGTGGAGTGCGTGATTTACTGCTGGGCAAAAAACCAAAAGATTTCGACGTGACGACCAGCGCCACGCCTGAGCAGGTGCGCAAATTATTCCGCAACTGCCGTCTCGTTGGCCGCCGTTTCCGTCTGGCTCACGTGATGTTTGGCCCGGAAATCATTGAAGTGGCGACCTTCCGCGGCCACCACGAAGCGGGCGCATCCGATCGCACCACGTCACAGCGCGGCCAGAACGGCATGCTGCTGCGCGACAATATCTTCGGCTCTATCGAAGAAGATGCCCAGCGTCGCGACTTCACCATTAACAGCCTTTATTACAGCGTGGCGGATTTCACCGTGCGCGATTACGTCGGCGGCATGCAGGACCTGAAAGAAGGTCTGATCCGTCTGATTGGCACGCCGGAAACGCGCTATCGCGAAGATCCCGTGCGTATGCTGCGCGCCGTGCGTTTCGCCGCCAAGCTCAATATGCGCATCAGCCCGGAAACGGCTGAGCCTATTCCGCGTCTGGCGACGTTGATTAACGACGTGCCGCCTGCCCGCCTGTTTGAAGAGGCGCTGAAGCTGCTGCAGGCTGGCCACGGCTTTGAAACCTACAACCTGCTGCGCGAATACAACCTGTTCCAGCCCCTCTTCCCGACCATTACCCGCTACTTCACCGAAAGCGGTGACAGCCCAATGGAGCGGATGATTGCGCAGGTGCTGAAAAATACCGATACCCGTATTCGCAACGACATGCGCGTCAATCCGGCGTTCCTGTTTGCGGCGATGTTCTGGTATCCGCTGCTGGAAACGGCCCAGCGAATTACCCAGGAGAGCGGGCTTGCCTATTATGACGCCTTCGCGCTGGCCGCAAACGACGTGCTGGACGAAGGGTGCCGTACGCTCGCTATTCCAAAACGCATTACCACGCTGGTGCGCGATATCTGGCAGCTTCAGCTGCGCATGTCCCGTCGTCAGGGCAAACGCGCCTGGAAGCTGATGGAGCATCCAAAATTCCGCGCCGCCTTCGATCTGCTGTCGCTGCGTGCTGAAATTGAACGCAATCAGGAACTGCAGCGCCTGGCGCAGTGGTGGGCCGAATTCCAGGTTTCCGCCCCGCCGGAGCAAAAAGATATGCTCACCGGGCTGGATGAAGAGCCGGAACCGCGTCGCCGCCATCGCCGTCCGCGCAAACGCGCGCCGCGTCGTGAAGGGACAGCATGACCCTCGCGTATATCGCCATCGGCAGCAATTTAGCCTCTCCGCTGGAGCAGGTGAACGCTGCCGTACAGGCGCTGGGGGAGATCCCGCAAAGCAAGATCGTGGCGGTCTCCTCTTTCTACCGCACGCCGCCGCTGGGTCCGCAGGATCAGCCTGATTATCTCAATGCCGCCGTGGTGCTGGAAACTGTCCTTGATGCCGAAACGCTGCTGGATAACACCCAGCGCATCGAACTGCAGCAGGGCCGCGTACGCAAAGCCGAGCGCTGGGGACCGCGCACGCTGGACCTCGACATTATGCTGTTTGGTCACGAAACCATTAACACTGAACGTCTCACCGTTCCGCATTACGACATGAAAAACCGCGGGTTTATGCTCTGGCCGCTGTTTGAAGTGGCCCCCGATCTCATCTTCCCGGATGGCATCCCACTCCGGACCATTCTGGACAACCTCAGCGCGGAAAGACCCGCCCGCTGGTGATCCGGTTCCCCTGCCGATTAACCTCAAAATAATTGTGGCTAATCGGTTACCTAAAATCATTGTTCCCCCGAATGTTACTGTTAGAATGCGCAAAGATTCGCTTTTGGGCTATCAGGAAACAGTATGAAACCAACCACCATCTCCTTACTGCAGAAATGCAAACAGGAAAAAAAACGCTTCGCCACCATCACCGCGTATGACTACAGCTTCGCCAAACTCTTTGCCGAAGAGGGTATCAACGTCATGCTGGTCGGAGATTCGTTAGGGATGACGGTACAAGGACATGATTCCACCCTGCCGGTCACGGTTGAGGATATCGCTTACCACACGCGTGCGGTGCGCCGCGGGGCTCCAGCCTGCCTGCTGCTTTCCGATCTGCCGTTTATGGCCTATGCCACGCCGGAGCAGGCATTCGAAAACGCGGCAGTAGTCATGCGTGCTGGCGCTAACATGGTCAAAATTGAAGGCGGCGCCTGGCTGGTGGATACGGTGAAGATGCTCACCGAGCGCGCCGTGCCGGTGTGCGGCCATTTGGGCCTGACGCCGCAGTCCGTCAACATCTTTGGTGGATATAAAGTGCAGGGCCGCGGTGACGCCGCCCAGACGCTGTTTGATGATGCCCTGGCGCTGGAAGCCGCAGGCGCCCAGCTGCTGGTGCTGGAGTGCGTGCCGGTTGAGCTGGCGAAGCGTATTACTGAAGCCCTGTCGATTCCGGTGATTGGTATTGGCGCAGGCAACGTGACCGACGGTCAGATCCTGGTGATGCACGACGCCTTTGGCATCACCGGCGGGCATATTCCGAAGTTTGCCAAAAATTTCCTCACCGAAGCGGGCGACATGCGCGCTGCGGTCAGGCAGTATATTGCCGACGTTGAATCCGGTGTTTACCCGGGTGAAGAACACAGTTTCCATTAAGGAGTCTCGTTGTGCTAATCATTGAAACCCTGCCGCTGCTGCGCCAGCATATCCGTCGTGCGCGTCAGGAAGGTAAACGTATCGCATTGGTCCCGACCATGGGCAACCTGCATGACGGCCATATGAAGCTGGTTGACGAAGCAAGAGCCCGTGCAGATATCGTGGTGGTCAGTATCTTCGTTAACCCAATGCAGTTTGACCGCGCCGACGATCTGGCACGCTATCCGCGCACCCTGCAGGAAGATTGCGAGAAGCTCAAAAAACGCCATGCGGATATTGTCTTCTCTCCGGCACCGGCGGATGTCTATCCTCAGGGTACCGATGAGGCCACTTACGTTGACGTACCGGGCATTTCCACCATGCTGGAAGGCGCAAGCCGCCCGGGTCATTTCCGCGGCGTATCGACCATCGTCAGCAAGCTGTTCAACCTGGTGCAGCCGGACGTTGCCTGCTTCGGTGAGAAAGATTTCCAGCAGCTGGCGCTGATCCGCAAGATGGTTGCGGATATGGGCTACGATATCGAGATTGTCGGCGTACCGATTGTACGCGCCAAAGACGGTCTGGCGCTCAGCTCGCGAAATGGCTACCTGACCGCGGACCAGCGTAAAATCGCGCCGGGCTTAAGCAAGGTCATGAACACCATGGCAGAACAGCTGCTGGCGAAAGAGTTAACGGCCGAAGAGATTATTGCTCTGGCTGAACAGGCGCTGAACGATAAAGGCTTCCGCGCTGATGATATTCAAATTCGCGATGCCGATACGCTTCTGGAGCTTACACAGACCAGCAAACGTGCGGTCATTCTGGTGGCGGCATGGCTTGGTCAGGCCCGCCTAATCGACAACAAAGTGGTTGAACTGGCGTAGGCTTCTCTACCCGGAAGATGAAAGGTAAACGTAATGATTCGCAAAATGCTGCAAGGTAAGCTTCACCGTGTGAAAGTCACCCAGGCCGACCTGCACTATGAAGGCTCCTGCGCCATCGACCAGGATTTCCTTGATGCTGCGGGCATCCTTGAAAACGAAGCGATTGATATCTGGAACGTTAACAACGGCAAACGTTTCTCAACCTACGCCATCGCCGCCGAGCGCGGGTCTAAAATCATCTCCGTTAACGGCGCGGCAGCGCACTGCGCGGACGTGGGCGATATTGTGATTATCGCCAGCTTCGTGATGATGTCTGATGAAGAAGCGCGCCGCTGGCAGCCGAAAGTTGCCTACTTTGAAGGCGACAACGACATGAAACGTACCGCGAAGGCGATTCCGGTTCAGGTTGCTTAAGCACTATCCCTGCGGCTGATTGCTGATCAGCCGCGACATTGTCTCCAGCGAATCCGTTCTTAAGATGTACAGGCGTTTCAGTAAGAACGGATTATCCCCCGGCTTCACCTTCCCTTTCACCGTCGTCACCGCCAGATGGAAACCGGCATCATTCGCCGCCTTTATCGCTTTATTGTCGTAGCCGCCAAACGGATAGGAAAGATAGAGCACGCGTGGATTAAACTGCGCCAGCGCGCGACGCGAGCGTTCAAAATCAAACAAAATCACGTGATAGCTGCGGCTCAGTAAAATCGGGTGCTTATACCCATCCACGCGGTGCAGGAAGTGGGTGTGGGACTGAATATCGAACACATCCTGAATCCCCTTAATCTCCTGCACGCTCATAAACTGCAGCGATTTTGGATCCCACTTCTGCGGATGGCCTTTTATGCGGGAAGAGATAATAAACGCGGTTGCCTTGAAGCCGTACTCTTTCAGCACAGGATAGGCATAGCGGCTGACGGATTTCAGGCCATCGTCAAAGGTAATCACCACCGATTTTGCAGGCAGGTTCATTTTGTTACGCACGTACCCTTCAAGCTGATACATCGTCAGGGTGGTATAGCCCTGATCGCGTAGCCAGGCCATCTGGTTGTTGAACGCACGTACGCTTGTCGTTGTGGACGTATGTCGAAAGCGCGTGTTTTCTTCATCACGCAAAATATGGTGGTAGGTCAGAACCGGAAGCCCGTTATCTTCCTGCGCATCCAGGCTGCTGATCCACGCCAGACGATTGCCGATGCGGATCTGGAACCAGGTCTGATTCAGACGGTCTTTCAGTTTATTCAGTATGGGGTAGCGCAGATTGGCGCTTAACGTGCCGAACGGCGCGCTGCCGCTCGACGGCGCGTTATACACCGGCGTGTCTTTCCAGGTAATGAGGTTCTGATTGCTCAGGGGCTTATTGAGATCCCCGAGGCTGTCCTCGACGCGCTGTTTCCCCTGAACCGGCTCCAGGTGCCCCTTGTCGATAAACCCCGTGCCAAAACCGAAGCGAAATTCGTAGTAGTCCGCCGCCGCGGGCACGACGGCCAGGATCTGCCCGGCGCGCACGTTACCGACGTTAATCACGCTGTTCCCCACCTGCGCCCAGATCGCCGCGTCTTCGGTGGTTTGCATGTACTGGGCAGGCAGCGTGTGCTGACTGAGTAAACTGGCTGAGCTGACGCCGGAAATGAGCATCAATAGCAAGAAAAGAATGCGCGGTAGCATGGTGTCTTAATCGGTGCGGAAAACTGCCGCTATTGTAACAAATGAGACATCAATACCCACGTTTAATTCTTATACAAATCGTGGAGCAGGACGAAGGGAGGATTTTTTTGCTGCTGATGCCACAAGCTGCTGACGCCCGGAACGCCCTGCGCCACGATGGCCTGGCGAAACTCTGCGCTGCTTAAGGATCCACGCTGCGGATACATTAACGCCAGCAGGGAGAAGTTAATACCCGAGATCACTTCACAGCACGCGTGCTTATGGCTCAGCAACGCGGCTGCGCGGTAAGGCGCCGCGCCCGATTTATCGGTAAGAAAAATCACGCCATCACCGGTGTCCGTTTCATGCAGGGCATCGCACATCATGCGGCTCAGCATATTGGTGCTCAACCCGCGCCAGTAGTTTACCGCCCGGCATTGCACCAGCGGGCCAAATCTGGCTTCAAGCTTATCCAGCATTTCCTGCGCCTGTTCATCGTGGCAGGTGATAACCCATCCCAGCATAACTCCCTCCTTAGCAGGCAAGTAGTTTAGCGGAGTGAAGGTTAGCTTACGGTGATAACTGTCAAAGAAAGTGCCCGGCAAACAGAGCGTCGCCGGGCAAAAGATTAGCTGCGCAGCCCGCGTCCGCGCTGAATCAGCGACCAGCAGAGCAGGTAGAAGGCGATGATGAACACCACCAGCACCGCCACCGTGGTAAACAGCGGCACATCGGTGATGCCGAGGAAGCCAAAGCGGAAGCCGCTGATCATGTAGACAATCGGGTTCAGGTGCGACAGCGCCTGCCAGAACGGTGGCAGCAGCGTCAGGGAGTAGAACACCCCGCCGAGATAGGTCAGCGGCGTCAGCACGAAGGTCGGGATCAGGCTGATGTCGTCAAACGTTTTGGCGAACACGGCGTTCAGCAGACCGGCCAGCGAGAAGAGGATCGCCGTCAGGAGCAGCGTCAGCGCGACAAACAGCCACGAGTGGACCTGGAACGGCACGAAGAACAGCGAAATCGCCGTGACCAGGATCCCCACGCACAGCCCGCGCGCCACGCCGCCGCCAACATAGCCCGCGATAATGACGTGCGTCGGCACAGGCGCGACCAGAAGCTCTTCAATATTGCGCTGGAACTTAGCGCTGAAGAATGACGACGCCACGTTGGCATAGGCGTTGGTGATCACCGCCATCATAATCAGGCCCGGCACGATAAACTGCATATAGGTAAAGCCGTGCATTTCACCAATCCGGGAACCAATCAGGTTACCGAAGATGATGAAATAGAGCGTCATCGTGATGACCGGCGGCACCAGGGTTTGCACCCAGATACGCATAAAGCGGTTGATCTCTTTCGCCCAGATACTTTTCAGCGCGACCCAGTAAAGATGCGTCATGCCTTGTCTCCTTGTTTGTCATGTACCAGAGAGACAAACAGCTCTTCCAGTCGGTTCGCTTTGTTACGCATACTTAAAACCTGAATCCCCTGCGCGCTCAGCTGTGAGAACACGCTGTTAATCCCCTGCTCGCGCAGCACTTCCACTTCCAGCGTTGAGGTATCTACCAGACGATAGTTGTAACCTTCAAGTTTTGGCAGCGCGCTTTTCGCCGCCAGATCGAGAATGAAGGTTTCGGATTTCAGCTTGGAGAGCAGATTCTTCATCGAGGTGTTTTCCACCAGCTCGCCGTTCTGAATGATGCCGATATTGCGGCACAGCATTTCAGCCTCTTCCAGATAGTGGGTGGTCAGAATAATGGTGGTGCCTTTGTCGTTGAGATCTTTCAGGAAGCCCCACATGGAGCGACGAAGTTCGATATCAACACCCGCTGTCGGTTCATCGAGGATCAGCAGCTTTGGCTCGTGCATCAGCGCACGGGCAATCATCAGGCGGCGCTTCATCCCGCCGGACAACATGCGCGCGCGTTCGTTACGCTTTTCCCACAGATCGAGCTGCTTTAGGTATTTTTCGCTACGCTCCAGGGCCTCTTTACGCTCAACGCCGTAATAGCCCGCCTGGTTAACCACAATCTGCTGCACCGTCTCGAACGGGTTGAAGTTGAACTCCTGCGGAACCAGGCCCAGCTGGCGCTTGGCGTTCACCACATCTTTTTGCAGGTCGTACCCAAAGACGCTCACCCGGCCGGACGTTTTATTGACCAGCGAGCTGATAATCCCAATGGTGGTCGATTTCCCGGCCCCGTTCGGCCCCAGAAGCGCGTAAAAATCGCCGGCCTCTACTTTCAGATCTATTCCGCGTAGCGCCTGAACGCCACCCGGATAGGTTTTTTTAAGCTGCTCAAGCTCCAGTGCAATTGCCATGAAATTAACTTACCTTCAGTTCTTACACACGTTGTGTGGTTTCATTAAAAGTCGGGTTACCCTATAGTAGCGCAACGCAATAACTCGGTTACAGGTCGCTAACCTCCATGAACAACATAGATACACTCATCAGCAACAATGCACTATGGTCAAAAATGCTGGTGGAGGAAGACCCCGGATTTTTTGGAAAACTCGCGCAGGCTCAGAACCCACGCTTTCTCTGGATTGGATGTTCCGACAGCCGCGTACCGGCGGAGCGCCTGACCGGCCTTGAACCCGGCGAACTGTTTGTTCACCGCAATGTCGCCAATCTCGTGATTCACACCGATCTCAACTGTCTTTCTGTTGTTCAGTATGCCGTGGACGTTCTGCAAGTCGAGCACATCATCATTTGCGGCCATTATGGCTGCGGCGGCGTGCAGGCGGCGGTTGAAAACACGGAACTGGGGCTCATTGATAACTGGCTACTGCACATCCGCGATATCTGGTTCAAACATAGCTCACTGCTGGGCGAAATGCCGCAGGAGCGTCGTATGGATACCCTTTGCGAACTCAACGTGATGGAGCAGGTGTATAACCTGGGCCACTCAACGATCATGCAATCAGCGTGGAAACGCGGGCAGAAGGTCTCTATCCACGGCTGGGCGTACGGGATTCACGATGGCCTGCTGCGCAATCTGGAAGTGACCGCCACCAACCGCGAAACGCTGGAGCAGCGTTACCGTTCGGGGATTGCCAACCTTCAGCTTAAGCATGTAAATCATAAATAAAGCCGGGGATTTTCTCCCTCTCCCTGTGGGAGAGGGCCGGGGTGAGGACATCAGCCCTCGATTACTCGTCCAGCAGTACCACTTTCCCCACATACGGCAGATGACGATAGCGCTGCGCGTAGTCAATGCCGTAACCGACGACGAATTCGTCAGGAATCGAGAAGCCCACGAACTCTACCGGCACCTGCACTTCACGACGGTCGGGTTTATCCAGCAGCGTACAAATCGCCAGAGATTTTGGCTCGCGCAGGCTCAGGATCTCGCGCACTTTTGACAGCGTGTTGCCGGAGTCGATGATGTCCTCAACGATCAACACATCTTTGCCACGAATATCTTCATCCAGATCTTTCAGGATTTTCACATCACGGGTAGTGGACATGCCGCTGCCGTAGCTGGAGGCGGTCATAAAATCGACCTCATGGGGCACATGCACCTCACGGCACAGGTCTGCCATGAACATGAAAGAGCCGCGCAACAGACCGACCAGCACCATTTCGCTGCCGCTGTCCTTGTAATGTTCGGTGATTTGACGACCCAGTTCGGCGATACGCGCTTTGATCTCGGCTTCCGGGATCATCACTTCAACAGTATGTTTCATATTACTAACCAAATGATTTTAGTGAAAATCTCTCAATACGGATGAGTTAATATCCAGCACTGATACGCAAGCCAGCCATTATATCAGCAAATGGATAAGCCTGGCGTATGAGTTATAAAAAGCAAATATTGTGATTCCGATCACACTTGTTAATACCTATAATTAGTTGCTAGCAAATTATTAACAAAAACTGACGAGTACACTTTCTATGGCTGAAACAAACTCTAAACAGCCGCGTCTACTGGTGACATTAACAGCCGCATTCGCAGCCTTCTGCGCGCTGTATCTGTTAATCGGTGGCGTCTGGCTGGTCGCTTTAGGCGGCTCCTGGTACTACCCGATTGCGGGTCTGGTTATGGTTGGCGTAACCGTCCTGCTGTTGCGTAGAAAACAATCTGCACTGTGGCTGTATGCCGCCCTCCTCCTTGCCACCATGATCTGGGGCGTCTGGGAAGTTGGTTTTGACTTCTGGGCACTGACGCCGCGCAGCGACATCCTGGTCTTCTTCGGTATCTGGCTGATCCTGCCGTTCGTCTGGCGTCGCCTGATTGTGCCTTCCAGCGGTGCTGTGGCGGGCCTGGTTGTTGCCCTGCTGATTACCGGCGGCATTCTGACCTGGGCCGGCTTTAATGACCCGCAGGAAATCAACGGTACGCTGAACGCGGAATCCACGCCTGCGGCAGCTATCTCCCAGGTCGCTGACGGCGACTGGCCAGCGTATGGTCGTAACCAGGAAGGTCAACGTTACTCCCCGCTGAAGCAGATCAACGCGGACAACGTTAAAAACCTGAAGGAAGCCTGGGTATTCCGTACCGGCGATCTGAAGATGCCGAACGATCCGGGTGAACTGACCAACGAAGTCACGCCGATTAAAGTCGGCAATATGCTCTACCTGTGTACGGCGCACCAGCGTCTGTTCGCGCTCGACGCGGCCACCGGTAAAGAGAAATGGCACTTCGATCCGCAGCTGAATTCCAACCCGTCCTTCCAGCACGTCACCTGCCGCGGCGTCTCTTACCACGAAGCGCGTGCCGATAATGCGAGCCCGGAAGTCATTGCCGACTGTCCTCGCCGCATCATGCTGCCGGTGAACGATGGCCGTCTGTTCGCCATCAATGCCGAAACGGGCAAGCTGTGTGAAACCTTTGCCAACAAAGGGATCCTGAACCTGCAGACCAACATGCCGGACACCACGCCGGGTCTGTATGAGCCAACCTCACCGCCAATCATCACCGATAAAACTATCGTGATTGCCGGTTCGGTAACGGATAACTTCTCCACGCGTGAAACATCCGGCGTAATCCGTGGTTTCGACGTGAACACCGGTAAACTGCTGTGGGCCTTCGACCCGGGCGCGAAAGATCCCAACGCGATCCCGTCGGACGAGCACACCTTTACCTTTAACTCGCCAAACTCCTGGGCACCCGCGGCGTATGACGCGAAGCTGGACCTTGTCTATCTGCCAATGGGTGTGACCACGCCAGATATCTGGGGCGGTAACCGCACGCCGGAGCAGGAGCGTTATGCGAGCGCTATCGTGGCGCTGAATGCGACCACCGGTAAGCTGGCATGGAGCTACCAGACCGTTCACCACGATCTGTGGGATATGGATATGCCGTCCCAGCCGACGCTGGCGGACATTACCGTTGATGGCAAAACCGTTCCGGTGATTTACGCGCCGGCCAAGACGGGCAACATCTTCGTGCTGGATCGCAGCAACGGTAAGCTGGTTGTGCCAGCACCGGAAAAACCGGTTCCGCAGGGCGCGGCGAAAGGCGATTACGTCAGCAAAACCCAGCCGTTCTCTGACCTGAGCTTCCGTCCGAAGAAAGACCTCAGCGGTGCGGACATGTGGGGTGCCACCATGTTTGACCAGCTGGTGTGCCGCGTGATGTTCCACCAGCTGCGCTATGAGGGCATCTTCACGCCGCCGTCTGAGCAGGGCACGCTGGTCTTCCCGGGTAACCTGGGGATGTTCGAGTGGGGCGGGATCTCCGTTGACCCTAACCGTCAGGTGGCAATTGCCAACCCGATGGCGCTGCCGTTCGTTTCCCGCCTGATCCCACGCGGTCCGGGCAACCCAATGGAGCAGCCGAAAGACGCGAAAGGCAGCGGTACCGAAGCCGGCATTCAGCCGCAGTACGGCGTGCCGTTTGGCGTGACGCTGAACCCGTTCCTGTCGCCGTTTGGTCTGCCGTGTAAACAGCCTGCCTGGGGTTATATCTCCGGTCTGGATCTGAAGACTAACCAGATCGTATGGAAAAAACGTATTGGTACGCCACAGGACAGCATGCCGTTCCCGATGCCGGTTCCGGTGCCGTTCAATATGGGTATGCCAATGCTGGGTGGCCCAATCTCCACCGCCGGTAACGTGCTGTTCATCGCGGCAACCGCAGATAACTACCTGCGCGCGTACAACATGACCAACGGTGAAAAACTGTGGCAGGGCCGTCTGCCGGCGGGTGGCCAGGCCACGCCGATGACCTATGAGGTGAATGGCAAGCAGTACGTTGTCATCTCAGCGGGTGGTCACGGTTCGTTTGGCACCAAGATGGGCGACTACATCGTCGCGTATGCGTTGCCTGACGAAGGCAAATAAAAGCAAAACGGCAACTTCGGTTGCCGTTTTTGTGTTTGTTCCCTCTCCCTGTGGGAGAGGGTCAGGGTGAGGGCATCAGGCCGCACCTGCGACCACCCGGCTTTTTTATACCGTGAACCCCAGCATCATCCCCGTATCCTCATGCTCCAGCAGGTGGCAGTGCGCCATATAGGCAAACTCCTTCGGCGCCTCGTGGTCAAACTTCACCAGCACCTCGCTGACGCCGCCTTCCACTCTCACCGTATCTTTCCAGCCCGCGCGATGCGCATCCGGCGCTTTG
Organism: Enterobacter sp. DNB-S2; assembly: GCF_019443845.1. Classification (NCBI taxonomy): domain Bacteria; kingdom Pseudomonadati; phylum Pseudomonadota; class Gammaproteobacteria; order Enterobacterales; family Enterobacteriaceae; genus Enterobacter; species Enterobacter sp. DNB-S2. The sequence continues at coordinate 1,497,121 of NZ_CP050520.1, read as the reverse complement.
CCGTTCTCTGTGAGAATGCGGAACTGGGTGCCGTGGATATGGAACGGGTGCAGCATCATGTCCCCTTCGCCTGAAATCACCCAGCGCTCGAGCTGACCTTTTGTCGCTGCAAACATCGGCGTGTTCATGTCGAACGCTTTGCCGTTGATCATGTTGGCGTTGTGGAAATCAAAGCCATGGTCGCCGTGATTCATATTCCCCATGCCGCCCATTTTGCCGTGGTCCATATTCATGTGGCCCATCATCTGGCCGTGCTGCATCCCCGCCATCGCCTTATCGCCATATTTCGCCATCAGCGCCTGCATGCCCATCATATCGAGCATCGGGTTCATGGAGAGCTGCAGCTTGCGCTGCGTAAGCCCCTCCAGCGACGGGAGGGCTGGCAGGGTGGTTAACGTATCAGGCAGCGTGCCGGATGCGGCCACCAGCAGCGGCTGAATACGCAGCACCGGATGCGGCTTATCAAACGGTGCGACCGCCATCCCCATCTGGCTCACCGGCAGCGTCACGAGGTCAAACGGCTTACCGTCGCTGATATCCACCAGCACCTCAAAGCGTTCGCCCATGAGCATCGGCAGCTCGCTCACCTTCACCGGCTCCGGCAGCAGGCCGCCGTCGCTGGCTACCACATACAGCGGGCGTTTATCGCTGGCGGCGAAATTCAGCGAGCGCGCGTTACAGCCGTTGAGCAGGCGCAGGCGCAGCCAGCCTTTCGGCGCGGCATGCTGAGGGTAAATGGCGCCGTTGGTCAGCAGCGTGTCGCCAAACCAGCCTACCGCCGCGCTCATCACGTCCAGCTGATAGTCAATTTGCCCGTCAGCGTTGAATTTCTTGTCCTGCACAATCACCGGTACATCGTCGATGCCCCACTGTTTCGGCAGGCGCAGCAGGCGGCTTTCGTCGTCTTCAATCAGCACCAGCCCCGCCAGCCCCATCGCCACCTGATGGCCCGTTTTGCCATGCTGATGCGGATGGAACCAGCAGGTCGCCGCGCGCTGATCGGGCGTAAAGGTGACGCTGCGCGTACCGCCCGCTTTGATGATGCCCTGCGGCCCGCCGTCCACCTCGCCCGGCACTTCCAGCCCGTGCCAGTGCAGCGTCGTCTCTTCGACGAGCGTGTTGTGGATATCCACCGTCACCGCTTTCCCTTTACGTAGCTGAAGCGCCGGACCGAGCAAATTGCCGTTATAGCCCCACGTCGTGGCGTTGTGCTCGCCGAACGTCGTTTTACCGGCCTGAACCACAAGCTGGATACGGCTGCGGGCGTCAGCGGTCAGTAAGTCAGGAATGGGTAAGGCAGGCCTGTCGGCCGCTAAAACCGCGCGGCTCCAGAGAGGTAATGCGCTGGCAGCCCCCAGCACAGCGGAATATTTTAAAAAATCACGACGTTGCATGTTCATTTCCTTATTTCCAGCAGGCGATCTTTTGAGCATAAACCCTCCCCTTACCGGAAGGTCAAGTAAAGCGGCAATAATAAAGATCGTCGCACCGGCATCAAGTATGCTAACGTTAATTTTCCGTGAAGAAGTGGTAGAAGCAATGAAGACGTTTTTCAGGACAATTTTGTTCGGAAGCCTGATGGCAATGTGTGCGAACAGCTATGCGCTAAGTGAAAATGAAGCGGAAGATATGGCCGATTTAACGGCGGTTTTTGTATTCCTGAAAAATGATTGTGGCTACCAGAATTTACCCAACGGGCAGATTCGCCGCGCGCTGGTCTTTTTTGCCCAGCAAAACCAGTGGGATCTCAGCAACTACGACAGCTTCGACATGAAGGCGCTCGGCGAAGACAGCTACCGTGACTTGAGCGGTATTGGTATTCCCACTGCCAAAAAATGTAAAGCGCTGGCTCGCGACTCACTCAGCCTGCTCGCCTACGTCAAATAACCTTCCCGACGCCCCCCTGTTGAACCTATAGCCGTGCAACCACGGTTATAGTTAGCTATCATGTTTCGCTCATTTTTTGTGAGCGTAACGGATGTTAACAAAGGAGGAGTCCGCGTATGGCCGACCACACGTTGTGGCATGAAACACTGCATGACCAGTTTGGTCAGTACTTTGCCGTTGATAACGTGCTCTATCATGAGAAAACCGATCACCAGGATCTCATCATCTTCGAAAACGCCGCCTTTGGCCGCGTGATGGCGCTGGACGGCGTCGTGCAAACCACCGAGCGCGACGAGTTTATCTATCACGAAATGATGACCCACGTTCCGCTGCTGGCGCACGGTCACGCGAAGCATGTCCTGATTATCGGCGGCGGCGACGGCGCAATGCTGCGTGAAGTGTCCCGCCATCGTTCCATTGAAACCATCACCATGGTGGAAATCGATGCGGGCGTCGTCTCTTTCTGCCGCCAGTATCTGCCCAACCACAATGCCGGTAGCTATGACGATCCGCGCTTTAGCCTGGTGATTGACGACGGCGTTAACTTTGTTAACCAGACCTCGCAGACCTTTGACGTCATTATCTCCGACTGCACCGACCCAATCGGCCCCGGCGCGTCGCTGTTTACCTCTTCCTTCTACGAAGGCTGCAAGCGCTGCCTGAACCCGGGCGGGATTTTTGTCGCCCAAAATGGCGTCTGCTTCCTGCAGCAGGATGAAGCGCTGGATAGCCATCGTAAGCTAAGCACCTATTTCGATGACGTCAGCTTCTATCAGGCGGCCATTCCGACGTACTACGGCGGGATCATGACCTTTGCCTGGGCGACCGATAACGACGTATTACGCCATCTCTCCACCGAAATTATTCAGGCCCGCTTCCATCAGGCCGGTCTTCAGTGCCGATACTACAATCCGGCAATTCATACCGCAGCGTTTGCCCTGCCGCAGTACCTGCAGGACGCATTATCCACTAAGGGGGTGAGCTAATTGAAAAAGCTTAAACTGCATGGCTTTAACAACCTGACGAAAAGCCTGAGTTTTTGTATTTACGATATCTGCTATGCCAAAACAGCGGAAGAACGCGATGGTTACATCGCCTATATCGACGAACTCTACAACGCCAACCGTCTGACCGAGATCCTGTCAGAAACCTGTTCCATTATTGGCGCAAACATCCTGAACATCGCCCGACAGGATTATGAACCTCAGGGCGCCAGCGTGACTATTCTGGTCAGCGAAGAGCCGGTCGATCCGAAGCTTATCGACAAAACTGAACATCCGGGCCCGCTGCCGGAAGTGGTCGTGGCCCACCTGGATAAAAGCCATATCTGCGTGCACACCTACCCGGAGAGTCACCCGGAAGGCGGGCTGTGCACGTTCCGCGCCGATATTGAAGTGTCGACCTGCGGCGTGATTTCACCGCTGAACGCGCTGAACTATTTAATCCACCAGCTGGAATCGGACATCGTCACCATTGATTATCGCGTGCGTGGTTTTACCCGCGATATCAACGGCATGAAGCATTTCATCGACCACGAGATTAACTCCATCCAGAACTTTATGTCCGAGGACATGAAATCGCTGTACGACATGATGGACGTGAACGTGTATCAGGAAAATATCTTCCATACCAAGATGTTACTTAAGGAATTCGACCTTAAGCACTATATGTTCCACACGAAGCCGGAAGATTTGAGCGAAGAAGAGCGTAAGGCGATTACTGACCTGCTCTGGAAAGAGATGCGCGAGATTTACTACGGCCGCAATATTCCGGCCGTGTAAGAGCAAGCCGGAGCAGGGATGCTCCGGGCTGTTATTTCTGTTTCATAAAGTCGCGGTAGGCATTTACCACCTGAAGGAAATCCTCTACGCCGCACATCGACAGGCTTTCTTCGTCATAGTAGCTCATCCCCTCTTCCATCTCGTCACCTGAAAACTCGAGCTGGTTGGCACGCACCATGACCTCTTCACCGTCCATCCACAGCGTATATTCATGCCCGGCGCGCTGCCAGGATCGTTCACTGCCTTTCACCGTATTTGCCGCCTGTTCAACCTCATCAAGAAGTGCGAGATTTTCTTTCACCTCTTCGTTAAACCAGTGTCCAACGGCTTCGTGGCCCATCGACATACGCACTTTCACCACTCCGGTGATGTCGCGCAGAAATTCGTAATCCATAGTGTTTTCCTCTGCAAAGCCATTAAGGTAATTATCGCAGCAGCGAGGAAGAAAAAAAGCGGGAGAGGTGGGAGGAATGAAAATAAAAAGGTGAGAGCAAGACCCTGCGGCCTGATGCCCTCACCCCGTCCCTCTCCCACGGGAGAGGGTGCAAACACTAAAAACCGTCTCATGGAGACTGTTTTGCTGTTTATACCGCCGTCTGGAAGATAACCCCGTCGGCCTTCTCGGTGTACTGAGAAAGCTGATCGAAGTTCAGATAGCGATAGGTATCCACCGCGGTCTTATCCACCTGAGCCACAAAGGTCTGGTACTCTTCCGGCGTTGGCAGTTTGCCAATCAGCGCCGCAACCGCCGCCAGCTCCGCAGAGGCCAGGAAGACGTTCGCACCGGTACCTAAACGGTTCGGGAAGTTACGGGTAGAGGTGGAAACCACCGTCGCACCGTCGGCTACGCGCGCCTGGTTGCCCATACACAGGGAACAGCCAGGGATTTCGATACGCGCCCCGCTCTTACCAAACACGCTGTAGTAGCCCTCTTCGGTCAGCTGAGCCGCGTCCATACGGGTTGGCGGCGCTACCCACAGACGGGTTGGCAGCTGGCCTTTGTGGGTATCCAGCAGCTTACCGGCAGCACGGAAGTGACCGATGTTGGTCATACAGGATCCGATGAACACTTCGTCGATCTTCTCGCCCTGAACCTCAGACAGCGGACGCGCGTCGTCCGGATCGTTCGGCGCACACAGGATTGGCTCTTTGATATCCGCCAGATCGATGTCGATCACCGCCGCGTACTCTGCGTCAGCATCGGCTTCCAGCAGCTGCGGATCGGCCAGCCATTTTTCCATGCCCTGGATACGACGCTCCAGCGTACGACGGTCGCCGTAGCCTTCTGCAATCATCCACTTCAGCAGCACGATGTTGGAGGTCAGATACTCGATAATCGGCTCTTTGTTCAGCTTGATGGTACAGCCAGCCGCAGAGCGCTCGGCGGAAGCATCGGTCAGCTCGAACGCCTGCTCCACTTTCAGATCCGGCAGACCTTCAATTTCCAGAATGCGGCCAGAGAAGATGTTTTTCTTCCCTTTCTTCTCAACGGTCAGCAGACCCTGTTTAATCGCATACAGCGGAATCGCGTGAACCAGGTCGCGCAGGGTAATACCCGGCTGCATTTTACCTTTGAAGCGCACCAGCACCGATTCCGGCATATCCAGCGGCATCACGCCGGTCGCAGCAGCAAACGCCACCAGACCGGAGCCCGCAGGGAAGGAGATACCGATTGGGAAACGGGTATGGGAGTCACCGCCGGTACCGACGGTATCCGGCAGCAGCATGCGGTTCAGCCAGGAGTGGATTACGCCGTCACCCGGACGCAGAGAAACGCCGCCGCGGTTCATGATGAAGTCTGGCAGCGTGTGGTGCGTGGTCACGTCAACCGGCTTCGGATAGGCCGCCGTGTGGCAGAAGGACTGCATCACCAGATCAGAAGAGAAGCCCAGGCACGCCAGGTCTTTCAGTTCGTCACGGGTCATTGGGCCAGTGGTGTCCTGAGAGCCCACGGAGGTCATCTTAGGCTCGCAGTACGCGCCAGGACGAATACCGGCTACGCCGCACGCGCGCCCCACCATTTTCTGTGCCAGAGAATAACCGCGGTTGCTTTCAGCAACGTCTTTCGCCTGACGGAAAACGTCAGAGTGCGGCAGACCCAGCGCTTCACGCGCTTTGGTAGTCAGACCACGACCAATGATCAGCGGGATACGGCCACCGGCGCGCACTTCGTCGATCAGCACGTCGGTTTTCAGCTCGAAGCTTGCCAGCAGCTCGTTGGTCTCGTGGTTGCGCACTTCGCCTTTGTACGGGTAAACGTCAATCACGTCGCCCATGTTCAGGTTAGAAACGTCCACTTCGATTGGCAGGGCGCCCGCATCTTCCATGGTGTTGAAGAAGATTGGCGCAATTTTGCCGCCGAGGCACAGGCCGCCGCCGCGCTTGTTCGGCACGTGCGGAATGTCGTCGCCCATGAACCACAGCACGGAGTTGGTTGCGGACTTACGGGAAGAACCGGTACCCACAACGTCACCCACATAGGCCAGCGGGAACCCTTTTTTCTGCAGGGCTTCGATCTGTTTGATCGGGCCGACGCTGCCCGGCTGATCCGGCTCAATACCTTCACGGGCGTTTTTCAGCATCGCCAGGGCGTGCAGAGGGATATCCGGGCGAGACCACGCGTCCGGTGCCGGAGAGAGGTCATCGGTGTTGGTTTCACCGGTCACTTTAAAGACGGTAACGGTGATTTTTTCAGCCAGCGCTGGGCGGTTCAGGAACCATTCGGCATCAGCCCAGGACTGCATCACCTGCTTCGCATAGATGTTGCCCGCTTTGGCTTTTTCTTCCACATCGTAGAAGTTATCGAACATCAGCAGCGTGGAAGAGAGCGCTTTAGCGGCAATCGGTGCCAGCTTGTCGTTATCCAGCGCGTCAATCAGCGGATGAATGTTGTAACCACCCTGCATGGTGCCGAGCAGTTCAATGGCTTTTTCAGGAGTAACCAGTGGGGAGGTGGCTTCGCCTTTGGCGATAGCAGCAAGGAATCCGGCTTTTACGTAGGCAGCTTCATCTACGCCAGGCGGTACGCGGTTGATCAGCAGATCTAACAGGAATTCTTCTTCGCCCTTAGGCGGGTTCTTCAGCAGCTCGACGAGCGCGGCCATTTGGGTTGCATCTAAAGGTTTGGGTACAATTCCCTCGGCGGCACGTTCTGCTACGTGCTTACGGTATTCTTCTAGCACGACGGTTCTCCTCGCTCTCATTGTCATATGCGGCGGGCGTTCTCTTCACGCTCCTGTGAGACAGCAGTTTGTAGGGTAAATGCCCGATACCGCGTCGGGCAGCATAGCAGGATTTCTGCACAGTGTTAATCCGTTTACAAAAAAGCAACATTAAAAAATTTGCTGAATCGTTAAGCATGGTGTAGTGGGGATTCAGGGCATCTTTTTGCGGTATCTTCTGCACCGTGACGCTTCAGTTTTTTCTTCATCAGATATAATTGTGTAATAAATACTCACACTCTTTATCCGGACGTACCGGACGCTTCCCAATAAAAGTCAAAACAGTAAAAGACGGGTGAATAATACTCACGCCAACCGTAACGCCTCACGGCACAGCGCTTGTCTCGTTGGAGTCATTTTATGAAGTTGCCCTTTAAGCCACATCTGCTCGTCCTTCTGTGCAGTGCCGGGCTGTTTGCCGCCTCGGGCGTTATGTTTGTCAAAGGCCGCGCCACGGAGCCCGCCGCGCCGGCCCCCGTCGCACAACAACCGGCTGCACCTGCGCCTGCCGCAGCCCAGCCCGCACCTGTTGTCGCGCCAGCCTACACTGCCGCGCAAATCGATCAATGGGTTGCTCCCATCGCGCTCTACCCGGATGCCCTGCTGTCGCAAATTTTAATGGCGTCGACCTATCCGGCCAACGTGATCCAGGCGGCGCAGTGGTCCAAAGACAACCCTAAAATGGAAGGGGACGCCGCGATTCAGGCCGTTGCCAGCCAGCCCTGGGATCCCAGCGTAAAATCGCTGGTCGCGTTTCCTCAGCTTATGTCCCTGATGGGTGAGAACCCGCCGTGGGTACAAAATCTGGGTGATGCGTTTCTCGCGCAGCCGAAGGACGTGATGGATTCCGTTCAGCGCCTGCGCGCGCTGGCGCAGAAGACCGGCGCTTTACAATCCACGCCCCAGCAGACGGTCACCACCGTGACAAAACCGGCGCCAGCGAAAACCAGCACCGCCGACGCAACAACAACCACGACGGCCGCGCCCGCTCCAACGGTAATCAAAATTGAATCTGCCGATCCGCAGGTTGTTTACGTCCCGACCTATAACCCCAATACGGTTTACGGGACCTGGCCAAACGCCGCCTATCCGCCCACCTATCTTCCGCCTACACCCGGGGAGCAGTTTGGCAACAGCTTCGTAAATGGTTTAGGCTTCAGCCTGGGCGTCGCCACAACCTATGCCATCTTCAGCAACATCGACTGGGATGATGACGATGACTGGGATCATCACCATGGCGACTGGGATAATCACGGCGGCTATAACCGCAACGGCGATAACAATATCAATATCAACGTTGAGAACTTCAATAAAATCAGCGGACAGCGCCTGACGGACGCCAACCGCACCTGGCAGCACAACCCGGCCTATCGGGAAGGCGTGCCCTATCCGACTAACCAGCTCAACACTCGCTTCCACTCCACCAACGCGGCGACAGGGCTCAGCTCAACGCAGCAAAAACCGGTTAACCGCGATAGCCAGCGTCAGGCCGCGCTAAGCCAGATGGAGAAGTCCACGGGTAAAACCTTCCCCCAGACGGCGCGCTCCGGAACGAAAGACGTGCAGCGTCAGGCCTCAGGCGAACAGCTGAAGCAGATTTCACAGCGCAATAACTACCGCGGCTACGACACCAAACCGCAGATGGCGAAGCGGAGCACCGCGCAGCAGCGAGAAAACCGCCAGACCACCGCGCAGAGACAAGAGAAGCGGGTTTCGCAGCCCGCGCAGCAACGCTCTCTCCAGCAGCGAAGCAGCCAGCCCCGGGCCAATGCGCTGAGCGGTAACGACAGCCGCTCGGCGAACTGGCAGGCGCAGCAGCAGCGCGGTGCGCAAAGCAGACAGCTCGCTGCGCGCCAGCAGCAGCCACGTCAGGCGTCTGGTGGACGTGCTGAACGCCGTGAAATTCGACATCGCTAAGGGAACCGACATGAAACGTAAACTACTCAGCGGAATGGTGTTATTCATGCTTTCGGCCCCGGTGATGGCGCAGCAGTCCTTTAGCACGCCCGATCGGGCAACCGATGCGCTGACCAAAGCCATCAGTGAGCATAATGAGAGCGCGATGACCAACCTGCTTGGAGAGAACTGGCGCGATTTTCTGCCCCCCCAAGGCGTTGATCCGGATGCTGTCGATCGCTTCCTGCGCGACTGGAACGTCCGTCATACCACGGTTGTCGAAGGAGATACGGCACACCTGGTTGTCGGAGACAGCGGCTGGCAGCTTCCCATCCCGGTGATCAAAACCTCTGCAGGCTGGCAGTTCGACATCAAAGAAGGGGCAGAAGAGATCCTGACCCGTGAAATCGGGCGTAATGAGCTCGCCGCCATTGAAGCCTTACATGCCTATGTTGATGCGCAGCAAAGCTATTTTGCGATGAACCAGAAATACGCGCAGAAGATTGTCAGCTCGAAAGGCAAAAAAGACGGTTTGTACTGGCCTGCCTCGCCCGGCGAAGCGCCCAGCCCGCTCGGCCCGGCATTTAGCCCAAAAGAGCCAGGTACCGGCTATCACGGCTATCGCTTCCGCATCCTGCCGGACAATCACGGTTTCGCGATGGTGGCCTGGCCGGTCAGCTATGGTCAGACGGGCGTCATGAGCTTTGTGATAAACCAGGACGACAAGGTGTACCAGTCCGATCTCGGCAGCGATTCAGAGCAGAAAGCCCGGGCGCTAGCCGCCTATAGCCCTGATAAAACCTGGCAGCCTGTGGCCCCCTGAACGCAGCGCATAAAAAAAGCGGCCATTGGCCGCTTTTTTTCATCTGAAGAAACTTATTTCTTCTTCGCTTTCGCGTTTGGCAGGTCGGTGATGCTGCCTTCAAACACTTCTGCCGCCAGGCCCACGGACTCGTGCAGAGTCGGGTGAGCGTGGATGGTCAGCGCGATGTCTTCAGCGTCACAGCCCATTTCGATAGCCAGACCGATTTCACCCAGCAGCTCGCCGCCGTTGGTACCGACAATCGCACCACCGATGACGCGGTGAGTCTCTTTGTCGAAGATCAGTTTGGTCATACCGTCAGCGCAGTCGGAAGCGATAGCACGGCCAGAAGCAGCCCACGGGAAGGTGGCGGTTTCGTAGCTGATGCCTTTCTCTTTCGCTTCTTTCTCAGTCAGACCGACCCATGCCACTTCTGGCTCGGTGTACGCGATAGATGGAATGACTTTCGGATCGAAGTAGTGCTTCATGCCGGCGATAACTTCAGCGGCAACGTGACCTTCGTGAACACCTTTGTGCGCCAGCATTGGCTGACCGACGATATCGCCGATAGCAAAGATGTGCGGCACGTTAGTGCGCAGCTGTTTGTCAACGCGGATAAAGCCACGGTCATCCACTTCCACGCCAGCTTTGCCCGCGTCGAGGTTTTTACCGTTCGGCACACGGCCGATAGCCACCAGCACGGCGTCGTAACGCTGTGGTTCGGATGGGGCTTTTTTGCCTTCCATGGAAACGTAAATACCGTCTTCTTTCGCTTCAACGGCAGTCACTTTGGTTTCCAGCATCAGGTTGAATTTCTTGCTGATGCGTTTGGTGAAGACTTTAACGATGTCTTTGTCGGCAGCCGGGATAACCTGGTCGAACATTTCAACCACGTCGATCTCTGAACCCAGCGCATGGTACACGGTACCCATTTCCAGACCGATGATACCGCCGCCCATGACCAGCAGACGCTTAGGAACGGTTTTCAGCTCCAGCGCATCGGTGGAATCCCACACGCGTGGATCTTCATGCGGAATGAATGGCAGTTCGATTGGGCGAGAGCCTGCCGCGATGATCGCGTTGTCGAAGTTGATCACGGTTTTGCCGTTTTCGCCTTCCACTTCCAGGGTGTTCGCACCGGTGAATTTACCCAGACCGTTTACCACTTTCACTTTACGGCCTTTGGCCATACCCGCCAGACCGCCGGTCAGCTGAGTGATAACTTTCTCTTTCCAGGTACGAATTTTGTCGATATCGGTTTTCGGCTCGCCGAAGACGATACCGTGTTCAGCCAGCGCTTTGGCTTCTTCGATAACTTTCGCTACGTGCAGCAGCGCTTTAGAAGGGATACAGCCGACGTTCAGACAAACACCGCCGAGGGTGCTGTAACGTTCAACGATGACGGTTTCCAGACCTAAATCCGCTGCACGGAATGCTGCGGAGTAACCTGCCGGGCCTGCCCCAAGTACTACGACCTGAGTTTTGATTTCTGTGCTCATCATGACCTCTTAATTTATACCCGTCGTCCACCGGGTCGTTCTATCCGCCCGCAGTTTACAAAATTGTTAACAATTTTGAAACAACAAACGGCTCACGAATTGTCGCTTTCGCCAATAACCTCACAAACACCATGAGATTATCAGAAAAAAGCCGGCCGACTGGCCGGCTTTTCGATTACATCACCAGGCGGCGAATGTCGCTCAGCATGTTGTTGATGATGGTGATGAAGCGGGCACCATCAGCACCGTCGATCACGCGGTGGTCGAAGGACAGAGAGATTGGCATCATCAGACGCGGCACGAACTCTTTGCCGTTCCACACCGGCTCCATCGCGGACTTGGACACACCGAGGATAGCCACTTCCGGCGCGTTAACGATCGGCGCGAAGTGGGTGGTACCCAGGCCGCCGATGCTGGAGATAGTGAAGCAGCCGCCCTGCATTTCGCCGGCAGTCAGCTTACCATCACGCGCTTTCTTGGAGATCACGGTCAGTTCACGGGACAGCTCAGTGATGCTCTTCTTGTTCACGTCTTTGAAGACCGGAACAACCAGACCATTTGGCGTATCAACCGCAACACCGATGTTGATGTATTTCTTCAGCGTCAGCTTCTGGCCGTCTTCGGACAGGGAGCTGTTGAAGCGTGGCATCTGCTCAAGGGCAGCGGCAACGGCTTTCATGATGAAGACCACTGGGGTGAATTTCACGTCCAGTTTGCGCTTCTCAGCTTCAGCGTTCTGCTGTTTACGGAACGCTTCCAGATCGGTGATATCGGTTTTGTCGAAGTGCGTAACGTGCGGGATCATCACCCAGTTACGGCTCAGGTTAGCACCAGAGATTTTCTGGATGCGGCCCAGCTCCACTTCTTCGATTTCGCCGAACTTGCTGAAGTCCACTTTCGGCCATGGCAGCATGCCCGGGATACCGCCGCCAGCGGCTGCAGCTGGTGCAGCTTCGGCGCGTTTCACCGCGTCTTTCACGTAGGTCTGAACGTCTTCGCGCAGGATACGACCCTTACGGCCGGTCCCTTTCACTTTCGCCAGGTTCACACCGAACTCGCGCGCCAGACGACGAATCAGCGGGGTAGCGTGGACGTAAGCGTCGTTTTCAGCGAACTCAGATTTTTCTGCTTTAGCAGCAGGGGCAGCGGCGGGTTTAGCAGCCTGAGCCGGTGCAGCAGCCGGGGCAGGAGCAGCCGCGGCAGCCGGAGCTGCGGCAGGCGCAGCGCCTTCCACTTCGAAGACCATGATCAGAGAGCCGGTAGACACTTTGTCGCCGGTGCTGATCTTAATCTCTTTAACGGTACCCGCGAACGGCGCTGGCACTTCCATAGAAGCTTTGTCGCCTTCAACGGTGATCAGTGACTGTTCAGCGGCAACTTTGTCGCCCACTTTCACCATCACTTCGGTCACTTCAACTTCGTCACCGCCGATGTCCGGTACGTTAACATCTTTCGCGCCGCCAGCAGCTGCTGGTGCAGCAGCCGGAGCCGGAGCAGCGGCCTGCGCAGGCGCTGCAGCAGGTGCAGCACCCGCCACTTCGAAGACCATGATCAGGGAGCCGGTAGACACTTTGTCGCCGGTGTTGATCTTGATCTCTTTAACGGTACCCGCGAACGGAGCCGGCACTTCCATAGAGGCTTTGTCGCCTTCTACGGTGATCAGTGACTGCTCAGCCGCAACGGTGTCGCCCACTTTCACCAGGATTTCAGTGACTTCAACTTCGTCACCGCCGATGTCAGGCACGTTCACTTCTTTCGCGCTCGCGGCAGCTGCTGGAGCAGCGGCGGCCGGAGCGGCTTTCTTCTCTTCCTGCGCAGGTGCAGCAGCTGCTGCACCGTCGGCGGAATCGAAAATCATGATCAGTTTGCCGGTCTCGGTTTTATCGCCAACAGAGACTTTGATCTCTTTAACGATGCCAGCCTGAGGAGACGGGACTTCCATAGAGGCTTTGTCGCCTTCTACGGTGATCAGCGACTGTTCAGCTTCAACTTTGTCGCCTACTTTGACCAGGATCTCGGTGATTTCAACTTCATCAGCCCCGATGTCCGGTACATTGATTTCGATAGCCATTATTCTTTTACCTCTTACGCCAGACGCGGGTTAACTTTTTCTGCATCGATGTTGAATTTGGTGATTGCGTCCGCAACCACTTTCTTATCGATTTCGCCACGTTTAGCCAGTTCGCCCAGTGCTGCTACAACCACGTAAGAAGCATCAACTTCGAAGTGGTGACGCAGGTTTTCGCGGCTGTCAGAACGACCGAAGCCGTCAGTACCCAGAACGCGATAATCATCAGCTGGAACGTAAGTACGAACCTGCTCTGCGAACAGTTTCATATAGTCAGTGGACGCCACCGCTGGCGCGTCGTTCATCACCTGAGCGATGTACGGAACGCGTGGAGTTTCCAGTGGGTGCAGCATGTTCCAGCGCTCACAATCCTGGCCATCACGCGCCAGTTCGGTGAAGGAGGTCACAGAGTACACGTCGGAACCCACGCCGTAGTCTTTCGCCAGGATCTGCGCAGCTTCACGTACGTGACGCAGGATAGAGCCGGAGCCCAGCAGCTGAACTTTACCTTTGCTACCTTCGATGGTTTCGAGTTTGTAGATACCTTTACGGATACCTTCCTCGGCACCTGCTGGCATTGCCGGCATGTGGTAGTTTTCGTTCAGGGTGGTGATGTAGTAGTAAATGTTCTCTTGCGCTTCACCGTACATGCGCTGCAGACCGTCATGCATGATGACTGCCACTTCGTATGCGTAAGACGGATCGTAAGAGATACAGTTAGGGATAGTCAGAGACTGAATGTGGCTGTGGCCATCTTCGTGCTGCAGACCTTCACCGTTCAGAGTCGTACGACCGGAGGTACCGCCTACCAGGAAGCCGCGAGCCTGCTGGTCGCCTGCCTGCCAGCACAGGTCACCGATACGCTGGAACCCGAACATGGAGTAGTAGATGTAGAACGGGATCATCGGCAGGTTGTTGGTGCTGTAAGAGGTCGCAGCAGCCAGCCAGGATGCGCCTGCGCCCAGCTCGTTGATACCTTCCTGCAGGATCTGACCTTTCTCGTCTTCTTTGTAGTATGCAACCTGCTCACGGTCCTGCGGGGTGTACTGCTGGCCGTTCGGGCTGTAGATACCGATCTGACGGAACAGACCTTCCATACCGAAAGTACGCGCTTCGTCGGCGATGATTGGAACCAGACGATCTTTGATCGACTTGTTCTTCAGCATCACGTTCAGGGCACGAACGAAAGCGATAGTGGTAGAGATCTCTTTGTTCTGCTCTTCCAGCAGCTGAGAGAAGTCTTCCAGCGCTGGCAGTTCCAGCTTCTCGGTGAAGTTAGGCTGACGAGCTGGCAGGTAGCCTTTCAGCGCCTGACGACGTTCGTGCAGGTACTTGTGCTCTTCAGAACCTTCCGGGAAGGTGATGTAAGACAGGTTTTCTACCTGCTCATCGGTCACTGGAACGTTGAAACGGTCGCGGATATAACGCACGCCGTCCATGTTCATTTTCTTAACCTGGTGAGCGATGTTTTTACCTTCTGCGGTATCACCCATGCCGTAACCTTTGATGGTATGGGCCAGGATTACAGTCGCTTTACCTTTGGTTTCACGCGCTTTTTTCAGTGCAGCGTAGACTTTCTTCGGATCGTGACCACCGCGGTTCAGAGCCCAGATCTGCTCATCAGTCCAGTCTGCAACCAGTGCTGCGGTTTCAGGATATTTGCCGAAGAAGTGCTCACGAACGTAGGCACCGTCTTTGGATTTGAAGGTCTGGTAGTCACCGTCAACGGTTTCGTTCATCAGCTGGATCAGCTTACCGCTGGTGTCTTTACGCAGCAGCTCATCCCAACGACCGCCCCACATGACTTTGATCACGTTCCAGCCAGCACCTGCGAAGATGCCTTCCAGTTCGTTGATGATCTTGCCGTTACCGGTTACCGGACCATCCAGACGCTGCAGGTTACAGTTGATGATGAAGCACAGGTTGTCCAGCTTCTCACGGGTTGCGATGGTGATCGCACCTTTGGATTCTGGCTCATCCATTTCGCCGTCGCCCAGGAAGGCGTAAACGGTCTGCTCAGAGGTGTCTTTCAGACCACGGTGTTCCAGGTATTTCAGGAATTTAGCCTGATAGATCGCACCGATTGGGCCCAGACCCATAGATACGGTCGGGAACTGCCAGAATTCAGGCATCAGTTTAGGGTGCGGGTAAGAAGACAGACCTTTACCGTGAACTTCCTGACGGAAGTTGTTCATCTGCTCTTCAGTCAGACGACCTTCCAGGAATGCACGTGCATAGATGCCCGGAGAGATGTGGCCCTGGAAGTACACCAGATCGCCGCCGTCTTTCTCGTTCGCTGCACGGAAGAAGTGGTTGAAGCACACTTCGTAAACGGTCGCAGAAGACTGGAAGGACGCCATGTGGCCACCCAGTTCCAGGTCTTTCTTGGATGCGCGCAGAACGGTCATGATGGCGTTCCAGCGGATTGCAGAACGGATACGACGTTCCAGATCCAGATTGCCCGGGTATTCCGGTTCGTCTTCGACGGCAATCGTGTTTACGTAGTTGCTAGCCCCTGCACCTGAAGCAACCTTCACACCGCCTTTGCGGGCTTCAGAAAGCAGCTGATCAATCAGATACTGAGCGCGCTCAACACCTTCTTCACGGATGACCGATTCGATCGCCTGTAGCCAGTCGCGAGTTTCGATCGGATCCACGTCATTTTGGAGACGTTCTGACATGGGGGTATTCCTTATCTATCTAATACGTTGATTTGTCTGGAACCTGTCCCATTGTGCTCTTTGTTCTTAATATTTCGGGTTATCTCTTTGTTGGCTGCGCTTTCTCACCCCGGTCACATAGTTCGCTATGCTCCCGGGGATTCGCGCGCTTGCCGCCGCGATATAACCCGAACTATTTGAACAACCAAAAGCACAATAAGACAGGTTCTGCGTTTAGTTGCCGCGCTCTAAAAGTACCTGGCGCTTAATCCTTTCGTTGCTGTATGCGGCGTAATGAACGTTCGCGACGCGATTGTTCACGGCTGCGGTCCAGCAAGATTTCCTCAATGAAAGCCAGATGTCGGTGCGACGCTTCGCGCGCCTGCTCCGGTTCCCCGGCCATTATCGCCTCGAATACTCGGGTGCGATGGTTGCTTACCAGTGGGAGCATGTCCCGACGGGCATACAACAATTCAAAATTCTGACGAACGTTCTGGGCCAGCATGGGCTCCATGCAGCGTAGCAGATGGAGGAGCACCACGTTGTGGGCCGCTTCGGTGACGGCTATTTGATACTGGACGACGGCGCTGGACTCGGCGTCTAGATCGCCGGACTGCTGTGCCCGTTCAATGGCCTGATGCAGTTCGCGGATACGCACGCGATCTTCATCAGTGCTGCGAAGGGCGGCGTAATAGGCCGCAATACCTTCAAGCGCGTGACGGGTCTCAAGCAGGTCAAACTGGGATTCTGGGTGGTCAGAGAGAAGTTCTACCAGCGGATCGCTGAAGCTCTGCCACAGGCTGTTTTGCACAAAGGTTCCGCCGCCCTGGCGACGAAGCAGCAAGCCCTTTGCTTCGAGACGTTGAATCGCCTCACGCAGAGAGGGACGTGAAACGTCGAACTGTTTTGCCAGCTCGCGTTCTGGCGGAAGTTTCTCACCCGGGCGCAGAGTCCCTTCGAGGATTAAAAACTCCAGCTGCTGCTCAATCACATCAGATAGTTTTGGTTGGCGAATTTTGCTGTAGGCCATATTCCCTGTCTTACGCCTTTTTGCCCGGAGTCAATTGGTCTTACCAATTTCTATTTCGTATCGCTAAAGTAACAAAGTATTCACCTTCTGTCCATATTGGTTTTGATTGAAATCAGTAAACCCTGCACATTTTAACAACCTTACAGAAATAACGTTTCAGAAATGTAACTTTGCACAAATGAGTTGATTACTCCTTAAGAGGGAGTTTTAACCATAATGAAACGAGGGTTTTTGCAATCTGAAGCGATTCAACAAGGCAAATAATGAAAATTCGCCCACTTACGGAGCATTTCTATTCTATAGGTTGGGTTAGGAAGAATGAGCGGGCCGATTTACAAATGCTTTCTTTTTATTCAAGTCGTCATCACCCCTTCATAAAGCAGGTGCATTCGCAGGCGCTTACCACTATTCTTGCGCTTACGGAAGTCATGTCCGCTTTTTTCGGTCTCGTTAACCGTAAAGAAATAAATACAGAATATGGATTTTCATAATTACACACGCACAGCGTGAACATAACAACCACACACGAGGTTTCAAATGGAAGCTCAACAGCACGGCGATCAGCTAAAGCGCGGGCTTAAAAACCGCCATATACAGCTCATCGCACTGGGCGGTGCGATTGGTACCGGCCTGTTTCTGGGCAGCGCATCCGTTATCCAGTCAGCCGGTCCCGGCATTATTTTGGGTTACGCGATTGCCGGCTTTATTGCCTTTCTGATTATGCGCCAGCTGGGTGAAATGGTCGTTGAAGAGCCGGTCGCAGGCTCCTTCAGCCACTTTGCCTATAAATATTGGGGCAGCTTTGCCGGTTTCGCCTCGGGCTGGAACTACTGGGTGCTGTACGTTCTGGTTGCCATGGCCGAGCTTACCGCCGTCGGGAAATACATTCAGTTCTGGTATCCCGAGATCCCAACCTGGGCCTCCGCAGCGGCTTTCTTCGTCATTATTAACGCCATTAACCTGACCAACGTAAAAGTGTTCGGTGAGATGGAGTTCTGGTTCGCTATCATCAAGGTCATTGCCGTTGTGGCGATGATTATCTTTGGCGGCTGGCTGCTGTTCAGCGGCAACGGCGGCCCGCAGGCAACCGTGCGCAACCTCTGGGAACAGGGCGGCTTCCTGCCTCACGGCATGACCGGTCTGGTGATGATGATGGCTATCATTATGTTCTCCTTCGGCGGCCTGGAGCTGGTGGGCATCACCGCTGCTGAAGCCGACAACCCGGAGCAGAGCATTCCAAAAGCCACTAACCAGGTTATCTACCGCATTCTGATCTTCTATGTGGGCTCGCTGGCCGTGCTGCTCTCCCTGCTGCCGTGGACGCGCGTGACCGCCGACACCAGCCCGTTTGTGCTGATCTTCCACGAGCTGGGCGATACCTTTGTAGCAAACGCACTCAACGTGGTTGTTCTGACAGCAGCGCTCTCCGTTTACAACAGCTGCGTATACTGCAACAGCCGCATGCTGTTCGGCCTGGCCCAGCAGGGCAACGCGCCTAAAGCGCTGCTCAACGTCGATAAACGCGGCGTGCCGGTAAACACAATTCTGGTTTCGGCGGTTGTGACCGCGCTGTGCGTGCTCATTAACTATATGGCACCGGAATCGGCGTTTGGCCTGCTGATGGCACTGGTGGTCTCTGCCCTGGTCATCAACTGGGCGATGATCAGCCTGGCGCACATGAAGTTCCGCCGCGCCAAGCAGCAGCAGGGCGTCACCACCCGCTTCCCTGCCCTGCTCTATCCGCTGGGCAACTGGGTGTGCCTGGTGTTCATGGCGGCCGTACTGGTGATCATGCTGATCACCCCGGGTATGGCGATTTCCGTCTACCTGATCCCGGTCTGGATTGCGATCCTTGGCGTGGGCTATCTCTTCAGCCAGAAAAGCCGTAATGCCATGAAAGCACACTAAGCCTCTCTCCGCGGCGCCTGCTTTTGCGGGTGCCGCGCGTTGTTACCTCCCTCACACTTTCACGCCCACAGCGCATTTATCCATATCACCGCCCTGATACTGCAACGCATATATTCCTTTGCCAGCAAATAATTCTCTCCATACCGTAAACCGGAGAGCTGTCGATGGATAACAACACACTGTCAGTAAAAGAAAAGATCGGCTATGGGATGGGCGACGCGGGATGCAATATCATCTTCGGCGCCATCATGCTGTTTGTTAACTATTTTTATACGGATATTTTTGGCCTCGCCCCTGCGCTGGTCGGCGTGCTGCTGCTTTCCGTGCGCGTGATTGACGCCGTAACGGACCCGATCATGGGCGCGATTGCTGACCGTACCCGCAGCAAATATGGTCGGTTTCGTCCATGGCTGCTGTGGATCGCTTTCCCCTACGCGCTGTTCAGCATTCTGATGTTCACCACGCCGGAGTGGAGCTATAACAGCAAAGTTATCTATGCGTTTGTCACCTACTTCCTGCTCTCTTTAACCTATACGGCCATCAACATTCCCTACTGCTCGCTGGGCGGGGTGATCACCAACGATCCAAAGGAGCGCGTGGCCTGCCAGTCGTATCGCTTCGTGCTGGTCGGCATCGCCACGCTGCTGCTCTCATTAACGCTGCTGCCGATGGCCGACTGGTTTGGCGGGGATAACAAAGCCAAAGGCTATCAAATGGCGATGACCGTTCTGGCGCTGATTGGAACCTGCATGTTCCTGTTCTGCTTCGCCACCGTGCGCGAGCGCGTGCGCCCGGCGGTACAGACCAACGACGAGCTGAAAAACGATCTGAAAGACGTGTGGAAGAACGACCAGTGGGTACGCATTCTGCTCCTGACCCTGTGCAACGTCTGCCCGGGCTTTATCCGCATGGCGGCCACCATGTATTACGTCACCTGGGTGATGGGCCAGAGCACCCATTTCGCCACGCTGTTTATCAGCCTGGGCGTGGTCGGCATGATGCTCGGCAGCGTGCTGGCAAAAGTGCTGACCGACCGCTGGTGTAAGCTCAAGGTCTTCTTCTGGACCAATATCGTTCTGGCGATTTTCTCAACCGCCTTTTATTTCTTCGACCCGAAAGCCACCGCCACCATCGTGGTGCTCTACTTCCTGCTGAACATCCTGCACCAGATCCCGTCTCCGCTGCACTGGTCGCTGATGGCCGACGTGGACGACTACGGCGAGTGGAAGACCGGTAAGCGCATCACCGGGATCAGCTTCTCCGGCAACATCTTCTTCCTGAAGCTGGGGCTGGCGATTGCCGGGGCGATGGTCGGCTTCCTGCTCTCCTGGTACGGCTATGACGCGGGCGCAAAAGCGCAGAGCGCGGACGCCATTAATGGGATCGTGCTGCTCTTTACCGTCATTCCCGGCATTGGATACTTAGTTACCGCTGGCGTAGTGCGCCTGCTGAAAGTGGACCGCGAAACCATGAAGCAGATCCAGTCCGATCTGGAAAAGCGTCGCAATAACTACCGCGAGCTGAATGATTATCAGGAACTCAAAGCCGCAGAGACAAAATAAGGAAAGCCGAATGCAAACCTGGCCAAACCCATTTATTGAACAACGCGCCGATCCGTACATTTTACGCCACGAGGGGCAGTATTATTTTATCGCCTCCGTGCCGGAGTACGACAGGCTGGCGATCCGCCGCGCAGAGTCTCTGGAAGGCTTACGTAATGCCGAAGAAGTGGTGGTCTGGCACAAACCCAACACCGGCCCGATGAGCCAGCTGATCTGGGCGCCGGAACTGCACCACATCGACGGGAAGTGGTACATCTATTTTGCTGCGACGCACACCCAGGCGCTCGACGCGCTCGGAATGTTCCAGCACCGTATGTTCGCCATTGAATGTGCCGACGGCGATCCGCTCACCGGCACGTGGGTGGAGAAAGGGCAAATCAAAACGCCTTTCGATACCTTCGCTCTGGACGCCACCACCTTTGTACATCAGGGGAAACGCTGGTATCTGTGGGCGCAAAAAGCGCCGGACATCACCGGTAACTCCAATCTTTATCTGTGTGAAATGGAGAACCCGTGGACGCTGAAAGGCGAGCCGGTGATGCTCAGCAAGCCTGACCACGACTGGGAGCGTCGCGGGTTTTGGGTCAACGAAGGCCCGGCGGTACTGGTTCACGGCGATAAGCTGTTTATCAGCTATTCCGCCAGCGCTACCGACGAGAACTACTGCATGGGTCTACTGTGGATAGACCTGAATGCCGATCCGCAAAACCCGGCAAACTGGCACAAATCCCCCCATCCGGTGTTCGTTACCAGCTACGAAAATCGTCAGTACGGCCCGGGCCACAACAGTTTTACGCAAACGCCGGAAGGGGAAGATGTGCTGGTGTATCACGCGCGGAATTACACCGAAATTGAGGGCGACCCGCTGTACGATCCGAATCGCCATACCCGACTGAAGCTTGTCCGCTGGAATGAAAGCGGGATGCCTGATTTCGGCATCCCGCCCGCGGATACGCTTTAGCCTTTGCGGCGCGCTGGCCTACACCAGCGTGCCGTAGATAGTCAGCAGCGCCACGATAACCACCACCACAAACGACGTTTTCTTCGCCATGGAGACAGCGGCTTTCGGCGTTTCAATCTTGTCGGTATGCGGCTCACGCGCCAGCGAGAACTGCGCCAGACGCGTTAGCACCTGGTACTGCGACGTATGGCGATCGGCAAGAGAAGCGAACCATGCGGGCAGCGCTTTTTCACCGTGACCAATTAACGCGTACACCACGCCGACCAGACGCACCGGGAGCCAGTCGATCACGTGCAGGATGGCGTCAATACCGGACTGCAGACGTTCATGCGGTGTCAGATAACGGGCAAGCCAGGTCTGCCAGGCGCGCAGGAACGCATATCCCATCAGCAGTACCGGCCCCAGCGGGCCCCCCACTACAAACCAGAACAGCGGCGCAAGATAGTAACGGAAGTTAATCCACAGCAGCGCGTTTTGCAGCTCGCGCAGGAATTCGCGCTCGTCGCAGTCCGGCGGCACGCCGTGGATCATCGTCAGCTCGCTCGCCATGGCACCGCGCGCATGGGCATCGTCACGGGAGGCGGCTTTCAGGTATGCGTGATAGTGTAAACGCACCTTGCCTGCGCCAATGCACAGCACCCCAAGCAGGATCCACACCACCAGCAGCGGCACGTTGAAAAAGAGTCCGTACAGCGAACGCAGGAGCAGGAACGTAATGACCATCACCCCTGCCATCATCAGCAGCGTGCGCAGCATGGAAAAATGTTTGATACGGCGGAATAATACCTCCAGCCGGTGATCCAGATGCCAGTGCTCGCCGAGCTTGAACAGGCGTTCAGCGATCATAACCAGCAGCATGGTAAACAACGTCATGGTATCTCCTTATTCTGACGACGCGGTGAGCATGGCGCGAAACCGGGGCCAGTCAAAGGCCGGGCCGGGATCGGTTTTTCTCTCCGGGGCTATATCACTGTGTCCCGTGATATTGTCGGCGATAGCCGGGTAGAGTCCGATAAGCGTGCGGGTCACAGCCGCTAGCTGTTGATACTGTGAATCGGTGTAGGGCGTCGTATCTGTGCCTTCCAGTTCGATTCCGATAGAAAAATCGTTGCACCGTTCGCGCCCGTGATACATCGACACGCCGGCATGCCAGGCGCGCTTATCAAAGGGAACATACTGAACCACTTCACCATCGCGACGAATCAGGCAGTGAGCCGATACGCGCAGATGTGCAATTTCAGCAAAGAAGGGATGAGCATCGGGATCAATCGTTCCCGTGAATAACGCATCGATCCACGGGCCGCCAAATTCACCCGGCGGGAGACTAATATTATGAACCACCAGCAGTGTGGGCTTTTCATCCTCCGGGCGGCAATCGTGGTGCGGCGAGGGCACGTGCCGCGCATCCACCAGCCATCCGTTTTCTAACAACATGCTGGAACTCCTTCTGTATGGTGCAATGACTCGGTTCAGAGTAGCATGTTTCAATATTATGATTCGTTACCAATTTGGAGTTTTATCATGCCGCCTCGCCGCTACAACCCCGACCACCGACGTGAAGCGCTTCTGGAACGTATTAATATGGATATTCCGGCAAGCGTCTCCCATGCTTTGAAAGAAGATCTGGGCGGTGACGTTAACGCTGATAAGGATATTACCGCACAATTGTTGCCAAAAGAGACGCGCTCGCACGCGGTCATTATCACCCGTGAAGACGGCGTTTTTTGCGGCAAGCGTTGGGTTGAAGAGGTCTTTACCCAGCTGGCGGGTGATGATGTGCAGATTATCTGGCACGTTGAAGACGGCGATGCAATTACGGCAAACCAGCCGCTGTTTGAACTGGACGGTCCTTCCCGCGTCTTGCTGACCGGCGAACGTACTGCGCTCAATTTTGTACAAACGCTCTCTGGCGTGGCCAGCGAAGTGCGTCGCTACGTTGACCTGCTGGCCGGTACCCGCACCCAGCTGCTGGATACCCGCAAAACGCTGCCGGGCCTGCGCACCGCGCTGAAGTATGCGGTGCTGTGCGGCGGCGGCGCAAACCATCGCCTGGGCTTATCCGACGCCTTCCTGATTAAAGAGAACCACATTATTGCCTCTGGCTCCGTGCGTCAGGCGGTGGAGAAAGCCTTCTGGCTGCACCCGGATGTGCCTGTCGAGGTAGAGGTCGAAAGTCTGGAAGAGCTGGAGCAGGCGATTAAGGCCGGGGCCGATATCATCATGCTCGATAACTTCGAAACAGAGCAGATGCGCGAGGCGGTAAAACTGACTAACGGCCGGGCCCAGCTTGAAGTGTCCGGGAACGTCACTTTCGAAACGATCCGTGAATTCGCCGAAACCGGCGTGGATTACATCTCCGTCGGCGCGTTGACCAAACACGTTCGCGCCCTCGACCTCTCAATGCGCTTCAAATAACGCATTCTCCCCTCTCCACCCGGAGAGGGGAATTTCAGCCCCGCTCGCAGATCCGCTGTTCTTCCCTGCAACACTGAGTAAATTCTCTGAAGCCTCCTTCCCGTTCCCTTTTTTGCCTCTCGTTTCTGCTCTTTCCCGCTGACAAAGTAGCGCCACTTTGCATAAGGAGCAGATATGGACAGACAACAAGGCTTCACACTCATTGAGCTGATGGTGGTCATTGGCATCATTGCGATTCTGAGCGCCATCGGCGTTCCCGCCTATCAGAACTACCTGCGCAAGGCGGCGCTGACCGATATGCTGCAAACTTTCGTTCCCTACCGCACGGCCATTGAGCTTTGCGCGCTGGATCACGGTGGCGTGGAGAGCTGCGACGCTGGCAGTAACGGTATCCCTTCCCCCACCACGACACGCTACGTTTCAGGAATGAGCGTGGCGAAAGGGACCGTGACCTTAACAGGACAGGAGAGTCTTAACGGGCTGACGGTAACCATGACGCCACGGTGGAGCGACGGCAACGGTATGACGGGCTGGACGCGCGACTGCAACATCAGTGCTGACAGCGCCCTGAAACAGGCCTGCGAAGACGTTTTCCGCTTCGACAATAACTGAGGAGCGGATAATGAATACCGATCAACTCGTGGCGCTTTGTCAGCGCCATCACGCTCTGCTGCTCACCAGCGACAGTGAGATGGTCAGCATCGCCGTCGTGGGCAGCCCCGCGGCTGAACTCATGGAGGCGCTGCGCTTCGCGACCCAGAAACGGATTGATATTGAGTGCTGGAGCGCTGAGCGCATGGAAAAACACCGGCAGCTAACGTCACAATCGCATCTGCCCGTCGTTTCGCAAACACACTCGACGGTGGATATCCTCAACCACACGCTGCAGCAGGCAATCAACCAGCGCGCCTCCGACATTCATATCGAACCGATGGAGCATGCATGCCAGATTCGGTTACGCATCGACGGGGTTCTTTGCCCCCAGCCTCCGCTTTCCGCCTCGCTGGCAAGCCTGTTCAGCGCACGTTTAAAGGTGCTGGGTAATCTTGATATTGCAGAACGTCGTTTACCTCAGGACGGTCAGTTTACGATTGAGCTGGCAAACGAGCCGGTCTCGTTTCGGATCGCGACGCTTCCCTGTAGCGGTGGTGAGAAAATTGTTCTGCGTCTGCTGCATCAGGTTCAGCAGGCTCTTGAGCCGAAAGCGCTTGGCATGAGCGCAGAACAACTGGCCTGTTTCAATGAGGTTCTCCACCAGCCGCAGGGGCTCATTCTGGTCACCGGCCCCACCGGCAGCGGCAAAACCGTGACGCTGTACAGCGCGCTGCAGGCGCGTAATACCCCTGACGTCAACATCTGTAGCGTGGAGGATCCGATTGAGATCCCCCTTGCGGGATTAAACCAGACGCAGATTAATCCCCGGGCGGGTTTAACATTCCAGAGCGTGCTGAGGGCGCTGCTGCGTCAGGATCCAGACATCATTATGGTCGGCGAAATCCGTGACGGTGAAACGGCAGAAATTGCCATTAATGCCGCCCAGACCGGTCATCTGGTGCTGTCAACGCTGCACACCAACTCGACGACGGAAACCCTGATTCGCCTGGAGCAGATGGGCGTCGCGCGCTGGATGATATCTTCCGCGCTTTCGATGGTGATTGCCCAGAGGCTGGTCCGGCGTTTGTGCCCGCACTGTCGCCGGGAAGCCAGCGAGCATGCTGAATTACCACGCGCCGTATGGTCAAGACCGCTTCCACGCTGGCAGCCCACCGGCTGCGATCGCTGTTATCACGGTTTTTATGGCCGCGTGGCCATTTTTGAAGTACTGGCGATCGACAATACCCTGCGCCAGGCCATTGCCAGCGGGGCGGGAATCGAAGTGATAGAGGCGAGTGCCCGGCAGGCGGGAATGATTTCTCTTTTTGAGCACGGCTGCATGGCCGTCGAAAAAGGGCTGACCACGATCGAAGAGCTGGTGCGCGTGCTGGGAATGCCGGATGGCTGCTAATCAGCTCTGGCGCTGGCGAGCACTCACCAAAGAAGGTGAGCCCCGAAGCGGGACACTCTGGGCCACAGACCGCAATGCCGCCTTCACCAGGCTGATGCGTAGCGATCTCCATCCTCTGGCGCTGACCCGATGCGCTCAGCGGCACCGCTGGCGGCCGCATCACTGCTACGAGATGTTTCGCCAGCTCGCGACGCTTCTGCAGGCGGGGCTGACGTTGTCCCACAGCCTGCAGATGCTGGCAGAGCAACATCCGTTAAAACCGTGGCAGGCGCTGCTGCAAAGCATTGCCGATGAGCTCAGTGAGGGATCCCCCTTTTCTGAGTCGCTAAAAAAGTGGCCAGCGGTGTTTAGCCCACTGCATGTCTCGATGGTGAAAACCGGTGAGCTCACAGGGAAACTGGAGGAGTGCTGCCGCCAGCTCGCGCAGCAGCAAAAAGCGCAGCAGCAGCTCAGAGAGAAAGTGAAAAAGGCCCTGCGCTATCCGGCGATCGTCCTGACGCTGGCCTTACTCGTGGTGCTGGCGATGGTCATTCTGGTCTTGCCCGAGTTTGCCGCGATCTACAAAACGTTTAACACGCCGCTTCCGATGCTGACACAAATGGTCATGGGGATGGCCGCATTTATCCAGTCCTATGCCCTCGCGTTGTTCGCCGCGTTATTAGCGCCCTTAGCCGCCGCCTGGGCTCTGAGGCAGAACCCTCGCTGGCAGCGCATGCTGATCCATACGCCCGTGATGGGCGCGCTGGCAAAAGGCCAAAAACTGGGACACATCTTTACCGTACTGTCACTTACGCAGCAGGCAGGTATCCCCTTTTTACAGGGACTGGAGAGCGCAGAGGAGACCGTTGAAAGTTGTTACTGGCGGGGGATACTCCGCAGCGTTCGGGAGGACATTGAAAAAGGTCTCCCCGTCTGGTCATCCTTTCAGAAAGCGGCCATCTTTACCCCGCTGTGTATTCAGCTTTTACGAACCGGTGAAATGTCAGGTGCGCTGGACATCATGCTGGCAAATCTCGCCCGGCACCACACGGAACAGACCTTTCAACGGGCAGATAATCTGGCGGCACTTCTCGAGCCAGTGCTTCTGATTGTGACAGGGGTCATCATCGGCACGCTGGTGGTGGCAATGTACCTACCGATTTTCCATCTGGGAGATGCGATGAGCGCGGGTTAGGGCTACACAGTGCTGGCGCACGGGCATGCGCCAGCAGAAGCCATTACAGGCTATTGAACACGCGGTTTTCCTGTTCCTGAACGCGAATAAACGTCGTACGTTTCGTCAGCTCTTTCAGGCGGGATGCCCCAACGTAGGTGCAGGCCGAGCGCAGGCCACCGAGGATATCGCGCGCGGTGTATTCAACCGGGCCGCGCAGAGGCAGTTTCACGGTTTTACCTTCTGCCGCACGGTATTTTGCCACGCCACCGACGTGACGGGTCATCGCGGATTCAGAGCTCATGCCGTAGAACAGCATAAATTTCTCGCCGTTCTCTTCAACAACGGTACCACCGCTCTCTTCGTGGCCTGCCAGCATACCGCCGAGCATTACGAAGTCTGCGCCGCCGCCGAAGGCTTTCGCAACATCACCCGGCATGGTACAGCCGCCATCGCTGATGATCTGACCGCCCAGACCGTGCGCCGCATCGGCGCATTCAATGACGGCGGAAAGCTGCGGATAACCGACGCCGGTTTTGACGCGGGTCGTGCACACGGAACCCGGGCCAATCCCCACTTTCACGATATCTGCACCGGAAAGGATCAGCTCTTCACACATTTCACCGGTCACCACGTTGCCCGCGATGATGGTTTTCGTCGGCCAGGCTTCACGCGCCTTGCTGACGAACTGCACGAAGTGTTCGGAGTAACCGTTCGCCACGTCAATACAAACGAAGTTGAGCGCTGGGTTAGCGTTCAGGATCTGTTTGGTCTTCTCGAAATCGGCATCGGAAGTGCCGGTAGAAACCATCACATGCTTCACCACGTCAGCAGGCGCGGACGCAACAAACGCATTCCACTCTTCAGGGCTGTAATGTTTGTGCACGGCGGTGAGAATGTCGAACTGTGCCAGGGCGGTTGCCATCTCAAAGGTTCCCACAGTATCCATGTTGGCAGCGATGATCGGCACGCCAGACCAGGTCTGACCGGAATGCTTAAAGGTGAATTGACGTTCGAGTTCAACGTCTGAGCGACTTTTCAGTGTAGAGCGTTTAGGGCGGATAAGAACGTCTTTGAAACCTAACTTCAGATCTTCTTCGATACGCATGTGCGGATTCCTGGGGTTAGAGGCAAATATGTTAAAAGCACAACTCCAGTGACGTTATCATACGCACTAATACCTGCTCCGCAAGACTGCGAAATTCTCTTTTTTTACGCTACAATCCTATAAATTTACCTGGTAAAAAGCCGGTAAACAGGGCCAAACAGTTGCCAGCGCACCTAATAGTTTTAAACAACTGATTTTAATAATGAATAATTCCCAGGATTTGAATTAATGGGGTATATCGTCGCATTAACCGGCGGCATCGGTAGTGGCAAAAGTACCGTTGCGGACGCGTTCTCTCGTTTGGGTATCACGATTATTGATGCCGATATCATTGCCCGCCAGGTGGTAGAGCCCAATACACCCGCGCTAAAGGCCATCGCAGAACATTTTGGTCAGGCAGTCATCAGTGCCGATGGCACACTGAATCGCCGTCAGCTTCGCGAATGTATTTTTTCTGATTCTGCGGAAAAAGACTGGCTTAATGCCCTGCTCCACCCCATCATCCACCAGGAAACTCAACGTCAGATAGCCGCAGCCCGCTCGCCCTATGTCCTGTGGGTGGTTCCGCTACTGGTTGAAAATCAGCTGCAGAAGAAAGCCGATCGTGTGCTGGTGATTGATGTCGCACCCGAAACGCAAATCCAGAGAACCATGACGCGCGATCGCGTCTCTCGGGAGCATGCTGAACAAATTCTTGCCGCTCAGGCTACGCGCGCTCAGCGCCTTGCCGTGGCGGATGATGTTATTGATAATAACGGCGCACCAGATGCCATTGCATCGGATGTTGCCCGTCTGCACGCGCAGTATCTGACGTTCGCCGCGCAGGCCGTTGCACAGGAAAAACCATAATGTCGACACACATCCTTTTTGAGCATCCGCTCAACGAAAAAATGCGCACCTGGCTGCGCATCGAATTCCTTATTCAACAACTTTCACAACATCTGCCTGTTAACGATCATGCCACCGCGCTGCACTTCTTCCGCAACGTAGGCGATCTGCTGGATGTGATTGAACGCGGCGATGTCCGCACAGAATTACTCAAAGAGCTGGAGCGCCAGCAGCGTAAATTACAGGCATGGACGGAGGTCCCCGGCGTAGATCAGAGCCGTATCGACGCGCTCCGCCAGCAGTTGAAAAGCAGCAGTGCCGTCCTGATGGCCGCGCCGCGCGTCGGGCAGTTTTTGCGTGAAGACCGCCTGATTGGCCTGGTGCGCCAGCGTCTGAGCATCCCTGGCGGCTGCTGTAGCTTCGACCTGCCGACGCTGCATATGTGGCTACATATGCCACAGGCGCAGCGTGACGCACAAGTAAACAGCTGGCTGGCAAGCCTGGAGCCAATGCACCAGACGCTGTCGCTGATCCTCGATCTGATCCGTAACTCTGCGCCGTTCCGCAAGCAAACCAGCCTGAATGGTTTCTTCCAGGATAACGGTGATGATGCCGATCTTCTGCGTCTCAATCTGTCTCTCGGCGAACAGCTTTACCCACAGATTTCCGGGCATAAGAGCCGCTTTGCGATTCGCTTTATGCCGCTGGACAGTGAAAATGGCACCGTGCCGGAACGTCTCGATTTTGAACTGGCCTGTTGTTAAGGAGTGCCGATGTCTGATGTCACCACCGTAAGCTGCCCAACCTGTGGCAAAACCGTTGTCTGGGGCGAAGTCAGTCCGTTCCGCCCATTCTGCTGCAAGCGCTGTCAG
Source organism: Enterobacter sp. DNB-S2 (assembly GCF_019443845.1). NCBI lineage: Bacteria > Pseudomonadati > Pseudomonadota > Gammaproteobacteria > Enterobacterales > Enterobacteriaceae > Enterobacter > Enterobacter sp. DNB-S2. Next base: position 1,467,465 of record NZ_CP050520.1, on the reverse strand, counting down.
CTCATTGACCTGGGCGAATGGGCGGCGGAAGAGAAACGCATACCTAGCGAAGGCGATCTCTCGGACAGCGATGACTGGAGTGAAACCCAGCAGTAATCTGTAAAGCCTGCTGGCGCTTCGCTCAGCAGGCCTACGGTTGTGCGACTAACCGCAGGATCACGGGTTCATTAGCTGGCGGGAATTTTTCAGCATCACTTGCCTGAAGTTCCACCCAGTTACCCGGCTGTCCCTCTTTTCCCCAGGGTTCTCCCTCCCAGTTTTCCACCAGCCAGAACCACAGCGTAATGTGCCTGTCCGGAAACTGGTACTCAAGCTTATCAAACAGCGTTGCGCTAAGCGGGGTGATCCCCACCTCTTCCTGAAGCTCCCGAACCAGCGCCTCTTCCGGCGTTTCACCTGACTCGATTTTACCGCCTGGAAACTCCCACTTGTTCGCCATATGGGCGTCGGCAGCGCGCTGAGTGATGAAGATTTGGTTTTGCGGGTTGCGAATAATCCCGACGGCAATTTGCAGTATTTTCATATTGTCACTTCCATAAAAAAGGCGCAGATATCTGCGCCTTTTTGTTTTTTTATGAACTTAGCTCAGACGGCCGTGGCACGCCTTGTACTTTTTACCGGAACCACACGGGCAAGGATCGTTACGACCCACTTTACGATCGCCGGTCTGCGCGGCGATCGCCGCTGCGGCTTCGCTGTCGTCGGTCTGATGACTCAGCTGTTGCATCTGTGCCAGACGCTCGGCTTCTTCACGACGCTGCTGCTCCATCGCTTCCACTTCTTCCGGCATACGCACCTGAACCTTGCTCAGGGTGCTGATCACTTCGTACTTCAGTGATTCCAGCATAGAAGCAAACATGGAGAAGGATTCACGCTTATATTCCTGCTTCGGATCTTTCTGCGCATAGCCGCGCAGGTGAATACCCTGACGCAGGTAGTCCATCGCCGCCAGGTGCTCTTTCCACAGGGAGTCGAGCGTCTGCAGCATCACGCCTTTTTCGAAATGACGCATCATTTCAGCGCCAACAACCTCTTCCTTACGCTTGTAGACGTCCAGCGCGGTTTCAAAGATACGTTCGCGCAGGGTCTCTTCGTGCAGCTCAGGCTCTTTATCCAGCCACTCTTTGATTGGCAGATCGAGGTCAAAGTCATTTTTCAGACGTTCCTGCAGGCCTTCGATATCCCACATCTCTTCCAGAGACTGCGGTGGAATATGCGCGTCGATGGTGGCTTTAAACACATCTTCACGAATGCTGTTGATGGTTTCGCTCACGTCGGACACGTCCAGCAGTTCGTTACGCTGAGTATAGATTGCACGACGCTGATCGTTAGCCACATCATCATATTCCAGCAGCTGCTTACGAATATCAAAGTTGCGGCTTTCCACTTTACGCTGTGCGTTAGCGATCGCTTTAGTCACCCAAGGGTGCTCGATGGCTTCGCCAGGTTTCATCCCCAGCTTACGCATCATGCCGGATACGCGGTCGGAGGCGAAAATACGCATCAGCGCATCTTCCATAGACAGGTAGAAGCGGGATGAACCGGCATCACCCTGACGACCCGCACGGCCACGCAGCTGGTTATCGATACGACGAGACTCGTGACGCTCTGTACCGATAATGTGCAGACCGCCGGAAGCCAGGACGGCGTCATGACGAACCTGCCAGTCGGCTTTGATCTGCGCAATCTGTTCTGGCGTTGGGTTTTCCAGCTCCGCCACTTCAGCCTGCCAGCTACCGCCCAGCATAATATCGGTACCACGACCCGCCATGTTGGTGGCAATGGTTACGGCAGCCGGATAACCCGCCTGCGCAACAATGTCCGCTTCTTTGGCGTGGAATTTGGCGTTCAGAACGTTATGTTTGATACCTGCTTTAGTCAGCTCGTGAGAAACCACTTCAGATTTCTCGATGGAGATGGTCCCCACCAGAACCGGCTGGCCGTTGGCAGTGCGGTCGCGAATATCTTCGATGATCGCCTGAATTTTTTCCGCTTCGGTCATGTACACCAGATCCGGCATATCCTTACGGATCATCGGACGGTTGGTTGGAACGACCACGGTATCCAGCTTGTAGATGGAGCTGAATTCAAACGCTTCGGTATCAGCAGTACCGGTCATCCCCGCCAGCTTCTCGTACAGACGGAAATAATTCTGGAAGGTAATAGACGCCAGCGTCTGGTTTTCATTCTGAATATCCACACCTTCTTTGGCTTCCACAGCCTGGTGCAGACCGTCAGACCAGCGACGTCCCTGCATGGTACGGCCGGTGTGTTCATCGACGATGATCACTTCGCCGTCTTTAACGATGTAATCGACGTCGCGGGTGAACAGCGCGTGGGCGCGCAGTGCAGCGGTCACGTGGTGCATCAGCATAATGTTGCTCGGAGAGTACAGGGACTCGCCCTCTTCCATGATGCCTTCAGCTACCAGCAGCTCTTCAATTTTCACCAGACCACGTTCGGTCAGGTTCACCTGGCGCGCTTTTTCATCTACGGAGAAGTGACCTTCACCCTGGAAGGTATCCGAGTCCTCTTTCTCCTGACGCAGCAGGTGTGGAATGATTTTGTCGACCTTACGGTACATCTCGGAGCTGTCTTCAGCCGGGCCGGAGATGATCAGCGGAGTACGCGCTTCATCGATCAGGATGGAGTCAACCTCATCCACCAGCGCATAGTGCAGCTTACGCTGTACGCGCTCTTCCGGGCTGAACGCCATGTTGTCACGCAGGTAGTCGAAGCCGTATTCGTTGTTGGTGCCGTAGGTGATGTCCGCGTTATACGCTTCGCGCTTGGCTGGCGCAGGCAGGCCGGACATGTTGATGCCGACGGTCATACCGAGGAATTCGAACAGTGGGCGGTTGTTTTCGGCGTCACGCTGCGCCAGATAGTCGTTGACGGTAACCACGTGAACGCCTTTACCAGTCAGCGCGTTCAGGTAAGCCGGCAGCGTTGCGGTCAGGGTTTTACCTTCACCGGTACGCATTTCCGCGATGCAGCGCTCGTTGAGCACCATACCACCCAGCAGCTGGACGTCGAAGTGACGCATGCCGAATACGCGCTTACTCGCTTCGCGCACGACAGCAAACGCTTCCGGGATCAGACTTTCTAAGGTTTCACCTTTTTCCAGACGCGCACGGAATTCCGCCGTTTTCGCTTTTAGCTCGTCATCAGAGAGCTTCTCCATCGCCGGTTCCATACCGTTGATGACGGCAACAGCTTTGCGCATACGGCGCAGGGTACGATCGTTACGACTACCAAAAACTTTAGTTAACAATTTGATTAGCATAATAAATTCTCAAACGCCCCATTGTGGGCAGATAAATTAAGGTATTGAAAAAGTTAATTTAGCTGAGGCGTTGCGGCCCGGCACGAATGCCGTGAGCCTGGCTAATCCAGGTTGAAACAGAGAATGAAGCTGGTGAAACAAACGCACGCTGCGTTGTCTGACGAACCATGACCGGCGGCTGGCTGTCCTGCGTGAGCAGCGCGTTGAGCGTGTCCAGCAGGGCAAGATGCTGAGCCTGCACCGGCAGCGCCTCTTCCGCAACAGGCATGGCCTGCGGTGCCATCGCAAAGGACAGATGGCGGATAACGGTGCGGATAGCGTGCTGGTGCCAGTAATCGACGGTGAAGTTTGGGCGGCGACTGGCTTCAAGCCACGCGAGGTTAGTAAAGTTAACCCGCGTGCTGAGATCGTGTTTAGTGGTGGAGGTTTTTGCGGGCGTCGCCGCTTCGGCACTGTTGCTGAGCGCAGGCAAGCCGAAACTCGCCGCGACCATCCCTAATAAGAGATGCGGCCAGAAGTAACGTCTGCCAAATTGTCGCCAGCGCGTCAGTATTCCGCTCACCTGCTCCACCCAATAAGCCAGCCTTGCAGAGGCTGAGTTCAGTTATTCATTTTAGCGCCCAGATAGTAACACTAAAGCCAATATACATCAGCAGGAATGAGGTGCCGCCGCGGAGAAAAACGGTCAAGAATGCAGCTAACGCACATAATTTTCTGAGTAAGACAAACGAGAGATACCGCAGGGGTAAACGAAGAAGGGTAAAAATAAAAACGACTGGTCTTCCTGGTCGGAGAGAGTACCAGGTTAACCAGTCGATTTTTTTACGAAACGGTTTGAACCGTTACGCCAGAACCATGCTTGGTGCTTTGAAAGCCAGCGGCAGTTCAGCTTCGTCTTCGAAGGTCACATATTCCCAGGCTTCCTGTTTTGCCAGGACGGCCTGCAACAGTTTGTTGTTCAGCGCATGACCGGATTTGAACGCGGTAAATGCACCAATGATGTTGTGACCACACATGAACAGGTCGCCGATAGCATCCAGCATTTTGTGACGAACGAATTCATCTTCGAAACGCAGGCCGTCTTCGTTCAGTACGCGATAATCGTCAACAACGATGGCACAATCGAAGCTGCCGCCCAGGCACAGGCCGCGGGACTGCAGATATTCGATATCACGCATGAAGCCAAATGTACGGGCTCGGCTGATCTGGCGCATAAACGCATCGGCAGAGAAGTTCATCGCATAGCGCTGGGTGCTGGAGTCAATCGCCGGATGGTTAAAGTCGATGGTAAAGTCCAACGAGAAACCATTGTACGGTTTGAATTCAGCCCACTTGTCGCCATCTTCGACGCGAACGGTCTCTTTGATGCGTACAAATTTCTTCGCGCAGTTCAGTTCTTCGATGCCGGCATCCAGCAACAGATAGACGAACGGTGCAGCACTGCCATCCATAATCGGGATTTCTGGCGCATCGACTTCAACAATAATGTTGTCGATACCCAAACCCGCCAGGGCGGCGTTAAGGTGCTCTACGGTAGAAATCCGCACGTCATGCTCGTTCACCAGACAAGTACAGAGCATAGTATCACGCACAGATTTGGCATCGGCCGGAAAATCTACCGGTGGATTCAAGTCGGTGCGACGATAGATGACCCCGGTATTGGCCGGCGCAGGGCGTAACGTCAGCGTGACTTTCTTGCCGGTATGTAAACCGACACCAGTCGCCTGAACGATACGTTTAAGTGTCCTTTGTTTGATCATCGTATAATCTCGCCAAATTAACTATCCAACCGAGAGTGTATATCACTAACGGTGGGCCAGTTTAGCACAAAGAGCGCAAATCCCCTAATTCCAGCCAATTCTTAGTCAGCTTGCTTACGCAGGAACGCCGGGATATCCAGATAATCTGGCTCTTTCGCCGTTTGCGGCGTTGGGTCGTTCACCACTTTCGCGGCCGGTTTCTGCTCCTGAGTCAGAGGAGACATACCGTGCTGCTGGTAACGATCCATTACCGGTTGCTGAGTCTGCTTGTTGGTCACCAGGGTGATCTCAGGACGTTTGTCCATACCGATACCGGTCGCAACAACGGTAACACGCAGCTCGTCGTTCATTTCAGGGTCAAGGGAAGTACCGATTACCACGGTAGCGTTGTCAGAGGCGAACGCACGGATAGTGTTACCCACGGTTTCGAACTCATCCAGACGCAGGTCAAAGCCAGCGGTAATGTTGACCAGCACGCCGCGCGCACCAGACAGATCGATATCTTCCAGCAGGGGAGAAGAGATAGCCATTTCAGCCGCTTCTTCAGCACGGTCTTCACCGCTCGCCACGCCAGAGCCCATCATCGCGTAGCCCATTTCGGACATCACGGTGCGAACGTCTGCAAAGTCAACGTTCATCAGGCCAGGACGGGTAATCAGTTCAGCGATACCCTGAACCGCGCCTTTCAGCACGTCGTTTGCTGCACCGAATGCGTCCAGCAGGGAAATACCGCGACCCAGAACTTTCAACAGCTTGTCGTTAGGGATGGTGATCAGCGAGTCCACATGCTTGGACAGCTCGGTGATACCCTGCTCCGCGAAGGCCATACGCTTCTTGCCTTCAAAATTGAAAGGCTTGGTCACGACAGCAACGGTCAGGATACCTAAATCTTTTGCCACTTCAGCCACAACAGGTGCTGCGCCGGTACCGGTACCGCCACCCATGCCTGCTGCGATGAAGACCATGTCCGCACCTTCCAGTGCAGCGCGCAGCGCTTCACGATCTTCTTCAGCCGCATTACGGCCGACTTCCGGGTTAGCCCCTGCTCCCAGCCCTTTGGTGATACCACCGCCGATCTGGATAGTCTGGCCAACAGCTGTCTTACGCAGTGCCTGCGCATCGGTGTTAACTGCGAAGAATTCAACACCTTCAATGCGTTCACGCACCATATGCTCTACGGCGTTACCGCCGCCGCCACCGACGCCGATGACTTTAATCACCGCGTCGTTGGTCAGTTCCATAGGTTCAAACATAATTTCTCTCTCCGTTGTGCCTGTCGCCCGAGACCGCTAATTCTCTCCGGTCTCTTAAAAAAATTAAAACTCTTTTCGCAACCAGTTGTTCAGTCGTTTGACCCACGACCCCACTGAGACGCGTTTTTCCACTTCTGCTTCACCACTGAGATGAGATTCCTTCCCGTAGTGGAGCAGGCCCACAGCCGTTGAATAATACGGCTCCTGAGCATAATCCGTTAAACCGGTGATATTCAGCGGCGCACCAATACGCACCTGCGTATGGAACACGCGCTGAGCACAGGCCGCAAGACCTTCAATTTGCGCTGCACCGCCGGTTAATACAATCCCCGCCGCAAGATGATGTTTAACGCCCTGCTGACGAAGCTGTTCCTGTAACTGTAAAATCTCTTCGTTGACCAGGTTGAGCAGCTCGGTATAGCGCGGCTCTATCACCTCTGCCAACGTCTGGCGCTGCAGGCTACGCGGTGGACGACCACCGACGCTCGGCACTTCAACGCTCTCATCTTTGCCAACGATAGACCCCCGCGCGCAGCCGTGGCGCACTTTAATCGCTTCTGCATCGCTCGGCGGCGTACCAAAAGCGTAAGCAATATCGCTGGTCACAACGTTCCCGGCATAAGGGATCACTTTCGTGTGGCGCAACGCACCGCCGGTATACACGGCGATATCCATTGTACCACCACCAATATCGACCACACAGACACCCAGTTCACGTTCATCTTCGGTCAGCACGGAATAACTTGCCGCCAGACCGGCGAAAATAAGTTGGTCAACTTTCAGGCCACAACGTTCAACGGCTTTTACAATGTTCTTCGCCATATCGTTGTGACATGTGATCAGGTGCACTTTTGCCTGCATACGTACGCCAGAAAGACCGACCGGGTTCTTGATCCCTTCCTGGTAGTCAATCGCATATTCCTGCGGAATGACATGCAGCACGCGATGCTCGTCGCGGACACGCACGGATTTCGCCGTGTGCACGACGTTTTCAACGTCTTCCTGCGTCACTTCTTCTTCGGAAATCGGCACCATACCGATTTCGTTCTGGCAGCTAATGTGCTTACCAGAAAGGGCCAGATAGACAGAAGAAATCTGGCAATCTGCCATCAGTTCAGCCTGATCGATGGCGCGCTGAACGCATTTCACCACCGATTCAAGATCGTTTACCCCACCTTTATCCATACCACGGGACGGGCAACTGCCTACGCCAATGATATTGACCATACCGTCGGGCAGAACTTCCCCTACTAAAGCGGCAACCTTCGCGGTGCCAATCTCCAGTCCAACTACCAGTTTTCTGTCCGTCGCCTTGATCATTGTTGTTCTGCCTGTACCTGTGCCTGATTCTGTTGCTGATTAGGTTCCTCGACCGGAGCCGGTACCCAACCGACTGCTGCGCCTGAGTCATAGCGCAAATCAACGTAGCTTATCCGTTTGCCGTCAGTCTGTGCCTGCTGCTGTAAAACCGGGTAAAGTTCGACAAAACGCGCCAGACGCTTCATTGTGTCGCCGCGTCCCAGGTTGAGCTTAATGCCGTTTGTTAACGTCAACTGCCAGGAACGGCGCGCCGTCATGGCAGCATCTTTTAACGTAAACCTGTCCTTCGCCAGCACCTGACCCATTTCGCGAAAACCTTGTAACACCTCGTTTTCGCTACCTTCCGGGCCATACAACATCGGTAAATTTTGCTTGTTGACACGATCGGCCGGGACGCTGAAGGAGTTTCCGTCTGCGTCAACCATGTGCTGATCATTCCAACGCGCAATGGGCACATATTCAACCAGATGAATCTTCAATTCATCAGGCCATTGCTTTCTTACGCTCGCCTGTTTTATCCATGGCAGACGTTCTATCTGGCTCTGGATAATGTTGACGTCCTGCGTCATAAAAGTGCCAGGCGAGCCCAGCGCCAGAATTGACTGGCGAATATCGTCGTTACGCGTGTAGTGACGCTCACCGGTGACCACCAGCTTAGAAAGCGGCAACCGCTGCGCATCTTCCATCCAGCCCAGGACCATCCAGCCGCTAATAAACACGGTGCACAGCACCCCGAGCAGGAAAATGATGCCTGCAAGACGCGTTCCATTACTGCGGCGTGAGGAGGCGTATTCGTCCTCGTCATCGCGGTTGCGCGTGTTCAATGCAGCCTGAGACATATCAGCCCGCCTGGTCCAGAATGCGTACGACTAACTGCGAGAAGCTCATCCCAGCCTGACGCGCGGCCATCGGCACAAGGCTGTGGCTGGTCATTCCCGGAGAGGTATTCGCTTCCAGCAGATAAAATTGTCCGTCACTGTCCTGCATCACGTCGATGCGTCCCCAGCCCTGACAACCCAGAATATGCCAGGCTTTAAGCACCAGGGACTGTAAATCTGCTTCACGCTCAGCTTCAAGACCACAAGGGCAGAAATATTGCGTCTCATCAGAGAGATACTTCGCCTCATAATCATAGAAGGTTCCGGCCGGTTGGATACGAATTGACGGTAAAATTTCTTCGCCAAGCATCGCGACGGTAAATTCCGGCCCGCTGAGCCATTTTTCAACCAGAACTTCTTCATCATGTTGAAATGCCAGTGCTAAAGCGGACGAAAGATCTTCAGCTTTCTCGACTTTGGACATTCCCACGCTCGAACCTTCCCGGCTGGGCTTTACAATAACCGGTAAGCCCAGCTCAGCAATGCGTGTATTAACGCTATCCGGCAGGCCCAATTCAAATTCGCGACGCGTCAGTGCTACCCATGGCGCAACGGGTAACCCCGCGCCCTGCCACAGAAGCTTGCTGCGCAGTTTGTCCATAGAGATAGCGGAGGCCATCACGCCGCTGCCGGTGTACGGCATGCCGATCAAATCCAGAAGCCCCTGCAGGGTGCCGTCTTCGCCGCCGCGACCATGCAAAGCGATAAAGACTTTATCGAAACCCATGGCTTTTAATTGCGTCACGTCGACCTCTTTTGGGTCGACCAGGTGCGCATTGACGCCACCTTCGCGCAGGCCCGCCAGCACAGCCGCGCCGGAATTCAGGGAAACCTCGCGCTCGGCGGAGGTGCCGCCAGACAGGACAGCAATCTTATCAGCCATGATGCTCATCCTCCTGGGTTTGCGGCTTCAGTTTGATTTCAGCTAAGGTACGGGCGATTTTGCCGATATTTCCCGCGCCCTGAATCAGAATCAAATCATTACCTGTCAGGACCGGTGCCAGAATTTCCGCCACCTGTGCTGGGTCAGAAACCAGAATAGGGTCAACTTTACCGCGTCCACGGATGGTACGACACAGGGAACGGCTGTCGGCCCCCGGAATCGGCGTCTCGCCTGCGGCGTACACGTCCAGCATTAACAGGGTGTCTACCTGTGACAGGACGCTGGCGAAATCGTCGTACAGATCGCGCGTACGCGTGAAGCGGTGCGGCTGGAAGACCATCACCAGATTTTTGTCCGGCCAGCCTGCACGTGCGGCTTTAATGGTGGCGTCGACTTCGGTCGGATGGTGGCCATAGTCGTCCACCAGCATCGCAGTGCCGGCTTTACCGTTCACGGCGTCCAGCGGGAATTCACCGATGAAGTCGAAGCGACGGCCGGTGCCCTGGAAGCTTTCCAGCGCGCGCAGAATGGCATCATCATCAATGCCTTCTTCCGTCGCGACGGCCACAGCCGCTGCGGCATTGAGGGCGTTATGGCGACCTGGCGCATTCAGCGTGACGTGCAGCAGTTCTTTGTCCTGACGCGCCAGCGTGAAATGCCCCTGCGCACCAATCTGTTTGTACTCTTCCACGCGGACGTCAGCGTCTTCGCTGAAGCCGTAAGTGGTGATTTGACGACCCACGCGCGGCAGCAGCTCGCGGATCACCGGATCGTCTACGCACATCACCGCGCGTCCATAGAATGGCAGGTTGTGCAGGAAGTTGATGAAGGTCTGCTTTAAGTTCTCGAAGTCGCCCTGGTAGGTATCCATATGGTCAGCTTCGATGTTAGTGACAATCGCCACCATCGGCTGCAGGTGCAGGAACGACGCGTCGCTCTCATCCGCTTCGGCAATCAGATAACGACTGTGGCCCAGACGCGCGTGTACGCCTGCGGCTTTGACCAGACCGCCGTTGACGAACGTCGGGTCGAGACCCGCTTCCGCATAAATACTGGAGACCATCGCCGTGGTCGTGGTTTTACCGTGGGTCCCGGCAATGGCGATGCCGTGACGGAAACGCATCAGTTCCGCCAGCATTTCTGCACGGCGGATCACCGGAATGCGCGCTTCGTGCGCGGCAACGATTTCCGGGTTGTCAGAGGAGATGGCGCTGGAGACCACCACCACGCTCGCATCGCGCACATTTTCTGGACGATGGTTGAAATAGATAGTCGCCCCAAGCGACGCCAGCTGCTGCGTAACAGGGTTTGGCGCCAGGTCAGACCCGCTGATCTGATAACCTTCGTTAGCTAACACTTCGGCAATACCGCCCATGCCAGCACCACCGATGCCAACAAAGTGAATGTGCCGGACGCGACGCATCTCGGGCACGATTGAACGCAGTTTTGCCAGTTGTTGTGTATTCATTCTCTAAACGCCATCGACTACTTAAAATTCGTGCAGCGCAAAACGCGCTGCGAGGGTTAAGCCTGGGCTGCCAGGCTCACTTCTTTTGCCACCCGTTCCGTCGCATCAGGGATAGCGGCCGCGCGTGCGCGTTGCGCCATCTCCAGCAGTGCGTCTCTGTTCCAGCCCGCCAGGGTGGTGGCGACCGCGTCGGCGGTAAATTGTGGCTGTTCAAAAATCTTCGCGGCACCGGCTTTCTCAAGCGGCAGCGCATTCCAGTACTGCTGTCTGTCTTTGTGCTGGAACGGCACAAAAAGGGCCGGCAGACCGGCGGCGGCGATCTCGCTCACCGTCAGCGCGCCTGAACGACAGACCACGACATCGGCCCAGGCATACGCTGCCGCCATGTCGTCGATAAATTCTGTGACTTTATGCTGCGGCTGGCCTTCGTCTGCGTAAGCTTGCTCAACGGTCTGCTGAGCGCCTTTTCCGCTCTGGTGCCAGATGGTCACGGTATCCCCCAGCTTTGCGGCAACCTGCGGCATCGTCTGGTTTAGAACACGCGCCCCCTGAGAGCCGCCGACGACCAGTACACGAACCGGCCCTTCACGGCCCGTCAGGCGAGCGTCCGGCAGCGGGAGCGCCAGCACGTCCACACGCACCGGGTTACCCACCACGTCCGCTTTCGGGAACGCACCGGGAAACGCCTGCATAACTTTGGTAGCGATTTTCGCCAGCCACTTGTTGGTCAGACCAGCAATACCGTTCTGTTCATGTAGCACAACGGGAATGCCTAACGACCACGCCGCCAGCCCGCCAGGACCAGAGACATAGCCGCCCATGCCCAGCACCACATCTGGCTTAAAGCGCTTCATGATGGTGCGCGCCTGACGCCAGGCGTTAAAAATACGCACCGGAGCCAGCAGCATTGCCTTGAGGCCTTTGCCCCGAAGGCCGGAAATACGAATAAAGTCGATCTCGATACCGTGCTTCGGTACCAGATCGGCTTCCATGCGGTCTGCGGTTCCCAGCCAGCGTACCTGCCAGCCCTGATCCATTAAATGGTGCGCAACCGCCAGCCCCGGGAACACGTGTCCACCGGTACCGCCTGCCATCACCATTAACCGCTTCGGTTGATTCATCGTGAACCTCGTGTAAACGCCTGGGCTTTTTCCAGACGCGTCTCATAATCTATACGCAACAAAAACATGATGGCCGTCGACATAATCAACAGACTCGAACCACCATAACTGATCAACGGCAGCGTCAGACCTTTGGTCGGCAGCATACCCGCTGCGGCCCCGACGTTAACCAATGCCTGGAAGCTAAACCAGATACCAATTGAACAGGCTAAGAATCCTGAGAAGCGGTGATCGATCTCCAGCGCTTTCCGGCCGATGGACATGGCGCGGAAAGCGACGAAGAATACCATTAAAAGCGCTAGTACCACACCGATATAACCCAGTTCTTCCGCAATAATGGAGAAGATGAAGTCAGTATGCGCTTCCGGTAAATACTCCAGTTTCTGTACCGAGTTACCCAGCCCTTGCCCCCAGACTTCACCGCGACCAAAGGCCATCAGCGACTGCGTCAGCTGATAGCCGCTGCCGAACGGATCTTCCCACGGGTTCCAGAACGAGGTCACACGGCGAATACGGTAAGGCTCGGCGAGGATCAGCAGCACAACCGCCGAAATCCCCATCCCGATGATAGCGATGAACTGCCACAGCTTCGCGCCCGCCAGGAACAACATGGCCAGAGTGGTAACGAACAGCACGACAACGGTACCGAGGTCAGGCTGCGCCAGCAGTAATACCGCCAGCACCAGAATCACGCCCATCGGTTTTAAGAAGCCGCGCAGATTGTTACGCACTTCATCAACCTTACGCACCAGGTAGTTAGCCAGGTAGCAGAACAGGGAGAGCTTGGTAAATTCCGCAGGCTGAATGCGCAGCGGGCCAAAGGCGATCCAGCGTGAAGCCCCGTTAACAGAGCTCCCCACCACCAGTACGATCAGCAGCATAATAATCGAGGCGATCAGCATCGCCGTACTGTGGCGCTGCCAGAACTCCATCGGCAGACGCAGGGTCACCAGCGCCAGGCAGAACGCCAGGATGATGTAAAGACCATCACGCTTGGCAAACAGGAAAGGATCGTTCGCCAGACGCTGCCCGACGGGCATTGAGGCTGACGTCACCATAATGAAGCCGACCGCCGCCAGCCCCATAGTGAGCCAGAACAGCGTGCGATCGTACATGACCAGGCTGTCGTTATCTTTTTGACGAGAGCCCATCACCCAGCCTTTGAGCGCCGCAAATACCCATGCCAGGATCCCAAATCCTGGCAGGCGCGGCATTTTCAGGCGAGGGAGAGATAAACGCATTAGCCTAACTCCTTCGCCAGGCGGGTAAAGACATCACCACGCTGTTCGAAATTCTTGAATTGATCGAGGCTGGCACAGGCCGGAGAGAGCAGCACCATATCGCCTGGCTTCACGCGAGGGGCAATCAGCCGCATCGCCTGTTCCATGGTTTCGGTTTGCTCGGCAACCTCAGGGCGCAGTTCAGCCAGCTCCCTGCCGTCACGGCCGAAGCAGTACAGGCGGACGTTATCTCCGGCGAGATACGGCTTCAGGGAGGAAAAATCAGCTGATTTACCGTCGCCGCCCAGCAGTAAATGCAGGGTGCCGTCAACGTGCAGACCGTTCAGCGCGGCCTCCGTGCTTCCGACGTTGGTAGCTTTGGAGTCGTTAATCCAGCGCACGCCGTTGTGCTCCAGCGCCAGCTGGAAACGGTGCGCCAGACCAGAAAACGTGGTTAACGCTTTCAGGCTGGAGGAGCGCGGCAGCCCTACTGCATCCGCCAGCGCCAGCGCCGCCAGGGCATTGGTATAGTTGTGCTGACCAGTGAGCTTCATCTCTTTCACGTTCAGCACTTTCTCACCCTTCACGCGCAGCCAGGTTTCGCCCAGCTGACGGTTCAGGTGGTAATCCCCCATCGTGATACCGAAGCTGATACAGCGATCGTCTGCACCGCGTACGGGCATGGTCAGCGCGTCATCGGCGTTTACAACGCAGACTTTGGCATTTTCATAAACGCGCAGCTTGGCGGCACGGTACTGCTGCAGACCAAATGGATACCTGTCCATATGATCTTCAGTCACGTTGAGGATCGTCGCAGCCGCAGCGTGCAGGCTGGAGGTCGTTTCCAGCTGGAAGCTGGAAAGCTCGAGAACATACAGCTCGCAGCCTTTATCCAGCAGCATCAGAGCGGGTAAACCAATGTTACCGCCAACGCCGACGTTCATGCCCGCCGCTTTCGCCATTTCACCCACCAGGGTGGTGACGGTGCTTTTACCGTTAGAACCGGTAATGGCGATAATAGGTGCCTGCGCTTCGCGGCAGAACAGCTCGATATCGCCGACAATCTCAACGCCCGCATCCGCAGCAGCGCTCAGCGAAGGATGCGCCAGCGCCATACCTGGGCTTGCGACAATCAGATTGGCTGCCAGCAGCCAGTCTTCATTCAGACCACCAAGGTGGCGTTCAACCTGTTCCGGCAGTTTGTCCAGACCCGGCGGAGAGACACGCGTATCCATCACGCGTGGCGTCACGCCGCGTGCGAGGAAAAAGTCCACGCAGGAGAGCCCCGTGAGGCCCAACCCGATGATAACGACTTTTTTGCCCTGGTAATCTGCCATGATTAACGTACCTTCAGCGTTGCCAGGCCAATCAGCACCAGCATCAGCGAAATAATCCAGAAGCGCACAATCACGCGCGGCTCCGGCCAGCCTTTCAGTTCATAGTGGTGGTGAATCGGCGCCATACGGAAGATGCGCTGACCGCGCAGCTTGAAGGAACCGACCTGCAAAATCACCGACAGGGTTTCAACCACAAACACGCCGCCCATGATCACCAGCAGGAACTCCTGACGCAGCAGTACGGCGATAATGCCGAGCGCACCGCCCAAAGCCAGAGAACCGACGTCACCCATAAAGACCTGCGCCGGATAGGTGTTGAACCACAGGAAGCCCAGCCCCGCGCCGACAATCGCCGTACAGACGATCACCAGCTCACCCGCATGGCGCAGATAAGGGATGTGCAGGTAGTTCGCAAAGTTCATGTTACCGGTCGCCCACGCCACCAGCGCAAAACCGGCGGCCACAAAGACGGTTGGCATAATGGCCAGGCCATCCAGACCGTCGGTCAGGTTAACGGCGTTACCGGTACCGACAATCACAAAGTAGGCCAGCAGGATGTAGAACAGCCCCAGCTGCGGCATCACGTCTTTAAAGAACGGCACGACCAGCTCGGTGGCAGGCGTGTCTTTGCCTGCCAGATACAGCGCGAAGGCCACGCCCAGCGCGATCACCGACATCCAGAAATACTTCCAGCGCGCGATCAGGCCTTTGGTATCTTTGCGGACGACTTTGCGGTAATCGTCCACAAAACCGATGATCCCATAACCCACCAGTACTGTCAGAACGCACCAGACGTACGGGTTGGAGGGATAGGCCCACAGCAACACGGAAACGACGATGGCGGTCAGGATCATGATCCCGCCCATGGTCGGCGTGCCGCGCTTGCTGAAGTGCGATTCCGGACCGTCGTTACGCACAACCTGGCCGAAAGAGAGTTTTTGCAGACGGGCAATCATGCGCGGGCCCATCCACAATGAGATGAACAGCGCAGTCAGCAGGCTGACGATGGCGCGAAACGTCAGATACGAAAAGACGTTAAAGCCTGAATAATATTTGACCAAATGTTCGGCCAGCCAAACTAACATGTCCCGTTCTCCTGTAATGCGTGCACAACCTCTTCCATGGCGGCACTACGTGAACCTTTCACTAACACAGTCACAATTTGTTTTTCGGTAATCAACGCCTTAAGGCGCGCTATCAACGCGGATTTGTCAGCAAAATGCTCGCCAACGCCGCTGGCTTGGCTAATCGCCTGGCTCAGTTTTCCTGCGCTCAGCACGCAGTCCAGCCCTGCCGCTTTCGCCGCTTCACCGACCTGGGAATGGCAGGCTTCGCTTTCGTCGCCCAGCTCTGCCATATCGCCCACCACCATGATGCGGTAGCCCAGCATTTCAGATAACACCTGCACCGCCGCCGTCATCGAGCCCACGTTCGCGTTGTAGGAGTCATCCAGCAGCAGCTTGTTTTCCGAAAGCTGAATCGGGAACAGACGCCCCGGCACGGCTTTCAGGTTCGCCAGCCCGGTCTTAATCGCTTCATGCGACGCGCCCACCGCCGTCGACAACGCCGCCGCCGCAAGCGCATTGGCGATGTTATGGCGACCCGGCAGCGGCAGCAGCACATCGACGCCACCCGTTGGGGTGGTGAGGGTGAACTCCGTGCCGTGCGACGTCACGTGGATATTGGTCGCGGTAAAATCACTGTTTGCCGCATTCGGCGAGAAGCGCCAGGTTTTACGCGAACCAATGATGCTTTGCCAGTTCAGCCAGTCGTTGTTGTCGGCGTTCAGGATGGCGATACCGTCATCCGGCAGACCGGTGTAAATCTCACCTTTGGCTTTCGCTACGCCTTCCAGCGAGCCAAAGCCTTCCAGATGCGCCGCCGCGAGGTTATTCACCAGCGCGGCTTCCGGGCGAGTCAGGCTCACGGTCCAGGCGATTTCGCCCTGGTGGTTTGCCCCTAACTCGATTACCGCAAATTCATGTTCTTTGGTCAGGCGGAGTAATGTCATCGGCACGCCGATGTCATTATTGAGGTTGCCCGCGGTATAAAGCGTATTCCCGCACTGGCTGAGGATCGCCGCCGTCATCTCTTTCACCGACGTCTTGCCTGATGAACCGGTCAAGGCGACAACGCGCGTAGGGACCTGCTGGCGAACCCAGGCGGCCAGCTCACCGAACGCGAGACGCGTATCTTTCACCACAATTTGTGGCAGATCGATATCGAGCTTGCGGCTGACGAGCAGCGCACCGGCGCCGTTCTCTTTGGCCTGTTCCGCAAAATCATGCGCGTCAAAACGCTCGCCTTTCAGCGCCACAAACAGACAGCCTGCGGTGATTTTGCGGGTGTCCGTCGTTACGGCATCAATGGTCAGGTCCAGCCCGTGCAGGTCGCCCTGCAGGATGGCAGCGGCCTGGCTTAACGTGATGCTAATCATGCCACGACTCCCAGCAGACGAGCTGCCGTTACGCGGTCCGAGTAGTCCAGACGGCGATTGCCAACGATCTGATAATCTTCATGGCCTTTGCCCGCCAGCAGGACAACATCATTCTCCTGCGCCTGCATGATGGTGTTGGTCACGGCTTCCGCACGGCCTTCCACCACGCGAGCGCGGCCCGCGTCCAGCATGCCCGCCAGAATGTCATTAATGATGGCGCGCGGCTCTTCAGTACGCGGGTTGTCATCGGTCACAACCGGAATATCTGCGAACTGCTCGGCAATAGCCCCCATCAGCGGGCGTTTGCCTTTATCGCGATCGCCGCCGCAGCCAAACACGCACCAGAGCTTACCGGCGCAATGCAGGCGCGCCGCTTCCAGCGCTTTTTCCAGCGCATCCGGCGTGTGGGCATAATCAACCACAACGGTCGGTTTCCCCGGCGCGCTGAACACTTCCATACGGCCGCAAACCGGCTGCAGACGCGCTGAGGTTTTCAGCAGTTCAGCCATCGGATAACCCAGCGCCAGCAGCGTTGCCAGCGCCAGCAGCAGGTTGCTGACGTTAAACGCGCCCATCAGGCGGCTTTCAATTTCGCCTTCACCCCAGGAAGAGGCAAAGCGGATTGTCGCCCCGCTGTCGTGATAATTCACCTCAACCGCCTTCAGCCAGCGGCCGTGGCAGTTCGGATTGATATGGTCTTCCATCGACACCGCAACCGCATCCGGCAGCTTCGCCAGCCAGCGGCGGCCCACTTCGTCGTCGGCGTTGATGATGGCTTGTCCGTAATGGTGAGTAGAGAACAGCAGCCATTTCGCGGCTTCGTAATGCTCCATATCTCCATGATAATCAAGATGATCGCGGCTCAGGTTGGTAAACACGGAAGCGGCAAATTTCAGCGCCGCGACGCGGTGCTGAACCAGACCGTGCGAAGAGACTTCCATCGCAGCAAAGGTTGCCCCCTGCCCTGCCAGACCGGCAAGCACATGCTGTACGTCTACGGCCGAGCCGGTGGTGTTTTCCGTCGGGCTCACTTTACCCAGCAGGCCGTTACCCACGGTACCCATCACCGCACCGGTTTCCCCCAGCAGTTGGGCCCACTGCGCCATGAGCTGCGTGGTGGTGGTTTTACCGTTCGTACCCGTGACGCCGACCAGGCGCAGCTGGTCGGAAGGTTCGTGATAAAAACGTCCTGCCAGCGCGGAAAGACGCTCGTTTAACTGGCTGAGATAGATGACCGGCACCCCGTGCATTTCACGGATCTCACCGTCGGTTGCCTCATCTTTGGCCTCAGCAATAATGGCAGCCACACCTTGCGCAATCGCCTGCGGGATATAACGACGCCCGTCCGCCTGATGACCGACCACCGCCACAAAAAGATCGCCAGAAGCAGCCACGCGGCTGTCCAGTACCATCTCTCGCAGTGCTCGCTCCGGTGCATTTGGCACCCACGGAGCGAGAAGGTCGCGCAAATTACGATCTGCCACCTGTACCCTCGCCTTGATTAATTACAAATTCACTTTTTTCGCCCGTCGCCAGCGCATCCGGTTCGATGTTCATGGTGCGTAACACGCCGCCCATGATAGCCCCGAACACAGGCGCGGAGACGGCGCCGCCGTAGTATTTCCCCGCCTGTGGATCGTTTATCACGACCACCAGCGCAAAACGCGGATTGCTTGCAGGCGCAACGCCTGCGGTATAGGCAATGTATTTGTTGATATAGCGGCCGTCCGGCCCTACTTTTTTCGCCGTACCGGTCTTGATGGCGATGCGATAACCTTTAATTGCCGCCTTCACGCCGCCGCCGCCGGGCAGCGCCACGCTTTCCATCATATGAACAACCGTACGGACAGTTGATTCCGGGAAGATACGCTCGCCGGGAACCGGTGGATCAACTTTGGTAATCGACAGCGGACGATAAACGCCATAGCTGCCGATCGTTGCGTAGACTCGCGCTAACTGTAACGGTGTTACCATTAGCCCGTAGCCGAAAGAGAAGGTGGCCCTCTCTATGTCAGACCACCGTTGTTTTTGAGGATATAAGCCACTGCGTTCTCCGACCAACCCCAAATTGGTCGCCTTTCCAAGTCCAAAACGTGAGTAAGTCTCTACTAACGCTGAGGACGGCATCGCTAACGCCAGCTTTGAAACACCGACGTTACTCGACTTCTGTAACACCCCGGTCAGGGTCAATTCGCTGTAGCGCGCCACGTCTTTGATCTCGTGGCCGTTAATTCGGTATGGAATGGTATTCAGGACGGTGTTTTCGTTGACGATACCGCGCTGAAGGGCAGTCATGACCACCATCGGCTTAACGGTCGAACCCGGTTCGAACACGTCGGTGATGGTACGGTTACGCATAATATCCTTCTGCGTACCGGTAAGATTGTTAGGGTTGTAGGACGGGCTATTGGCCATCGCCAGCACTTCACCCGTGTTGACATCGACTAACACGGCACTGCCCGATTCCGCTTTGTTGAAGGCCACGGCATTGTTCAGCTCGCGGTAAACCAGCGCCTGTAACCGCTCATCAATACTCAGGGCCAGATTGTGTGCGGCCTGGCTGTCCGTAGAGGAAATATCCTCGATCACGCGACCATAGCGGTCCTTACGCACAATACGCTCGCCGGGCTGGCCGGTGAGCCATTTATCAAAGCTTTTTTCAACGCCTTCAATCCCCTGGCTATCAACGTTAGTAAAGCCAATGAGGTGAGCAGTCACTTCGCCGGATGGATAGTAACGACGGGATTCTTCACGCAGATGGATCCCCGGCAGCTTCAATTTTTTGATGTAGTCCGCCATGTCAGGGTTAACCTGACGCGCCAGATAGATAAAGCGCCCTCGCGGGTTCGTATTTACGCGTGAAGCTAACTGGTCCAGCGGCATCTTCAGCGCATCCGCAAGGGCCTTCCAGCGGTTATCAAGCGTGATACCGCCAGCGTCGTGCAGCTCTTTCGGATCGGCCCAGATCGCCTTCACCGGCACGCTCACCGCCAGCGGACGCCCCGAACGGTCGGTGATCATCCCGCGGGATGTCGACACTTCCTGGACGCGCAGGGAGCGCATGTCGCCCTGACGCACCAGCATGTCAGGGGCGATGATTTGCAGCCAGGCCACGCGTCCCAGCAGAAAACCCAGAGCGAGTAAAATGCAGCCGCAAAGCAACGCAAAACGCCAACTGACAAAGTTGGCCTGTTCTTCCTGACGTTTTGGTTTTAGCGTTTTTGCCGCTGCTTTCATGCGTCGCGTTTTCCCTTATTTTTGTACTACGATATTTTCCTGCGAAGGATCAACATGCTGCAGTTGCAGCTTTTCCGTTGCGATCCGTTCAACCCGACTGTGATCGCCGAGCGCGTTTTCTTCAAGGATCAGATTTC
This sequence comes from Enterobacter sp. DNB-S2, assembly GCF_019443845.1. Taxonomy (NCBI): domain Bacteria; kingdom Pseudomonadati; phylum Pseudomonadota; class Gammaproteobacteria; order Enterobacterales; family Enterobacteriaceae; genus Enterobacter; species Enterobacter sp. DNB-S2. The sequence goes on along the minus strand of NZ_CP050520.1, from coordinate 1,447,128 downwards.
GCCATTCAATATCCAGCGCATCGCGTTCCAGTACCATCTGCTCGCGTTGCGCAGTCAATAAACGTGTATGGTGGGCGGTGGTCACCACCGTAACTGCCGTGACAATGATGCAAATGAACAGACAGAGTGGCAGTTTCCCAAACCGCAAAAGATCGTCGCCGATCACGCCAGGCAAGGCATGGCGCTCGTTGCTTCCTAACGAATCCTTAACTTTGCTTAGGGTCTCTGTCACTCTGCCGATCATGCGTTCGTCCTCTCTGCAACACGCAGCACTGAACTACGGGCGCGTGGATTCTCTGCCACTTCTTCTTCGCCCGGCATCAACTTGCCTAATGCTCGCAACTGACGGCCACCCAGCTTCCTGAGTTGTTCTTCCGTCATCGGCAGCCCCGCTGGCACCTGTGGACCGCGGCTTTGCTCGCGCATAAAGCGTTTCACAATACGGTCTTCCAGCGAATGGAAGCTGATGATGGATAACCGCCCACCCGGGGCCAGCACGTCGAGCGAGCTTTTTAGCGCCAGCTCTATTTCCTCCAGTTCACTGTTTACCCAGATGCGAACCGCCTGGAAGGTACGGGTCGCGGGATGTTTGTGCTTATCCTTCACCGGTGTCGCCGCCGCGATCACTTCGGCCAACTCTTTGGTACGGGTCATGGGCTCAATGCGATTGCGCTCAACGATGGCGCGCGCAATACGTTTGCCAAAGCGCTCTTCGCCAAACGTTTTGATGACCCATGCAATATCTGCTTCGTCAGCGGTCTGTAACCACTCAGCGGCAGACTGACCGCGCGTCGGGTCCATACGCATGTCCAGCGGACCATCACGCATAAAGGAGAAACCACGTTCAGCGTCATCAAGCTGGGGTGAAGAGACGCCAAGATCGAGAAGAATCCCGTCGATCTTGCCCGTCAGGCCACGCTCGGCAACATAATCCGCGAGCGCAGAGAAAGGTCCATGCACGATGGAAAAGCGTGGGTCATTGATGGTTTGTGCAACGGCAATTGCCTGCGGATCGCGATCGATTGCCAGCAGACGTCCTTCCTCTCCAAGCTGGGAGAGAATCAAACGCGAGTGACCACCGCGACCAAACGTGCCATCAATGTAGATGCCATCCGGACGAATATTCAGACCGTTTACGGCCTCGTCCAGTAACACCGTTTTGTGTTTATAATTTTCCATCATATTTATAGAGACAAGTCCTGCAGCCGTTCCGATAATGTCGCGGAATCAGACTGCTCAGCGTCGATATCTTCCTTGACCTGTTGATACCAGGTCGTTTCATCCCACAGTTCAAACTTGTTGAACTGCCCGACCAGCATCACTTCTTTGGTCAGACCGGCATGTTGCCGCAACACAGGGGCAATCAGTAACCGCCCTGCGTTATCCATCTGACATTCACTGGCATGTCCCAATAACAGCCGCTGCACGCGGCGTTCCTGCGGGTTCATGCTCGACAGTCGCGACAGCTTTTGCTCAATAATTTCCCATTCAGGCAAGGGGTAAAGCAGCAGGCAGGGGGAGTTAATGTCAATGGTGCAAACCATTTGACCCGCAGCGTTCTCAATCAGCTGGTCGCGGTATCGGGTTGGTACCGATAAACGCCCTTTGCTGTCGAGATTGACTAACGTAGCTCCACGGAACATGCCAGTCTCACCCCTCCTCACCACTTTAACCCACAAATTCCCACCTAAAGGAGTTTACGGAGCGAGGGAAAAGCTTGTCAAGCCAGGACTCTCCCTATAAGGACCCGAAAGCCCTCTATTTACAGAGATAAACAGTCCTGGTTAATAACTGCACAACTGGCGAGGCAAAATTAACGTTATGAATATTTGTAAGAAAAAAACCGAATATGCACACTAGCGTTAAAGCTCACTCAATATCATCGCAGATAAATATAAAGTGTCAGTTTGCGACGCGGGCAGCATTTTATGACAGATTCTCAGGGGATAACAGCGCCAGATTCATCCAGGTGCCCGGTAAGCGCGGCGGTTGCCACGTAAGCTGAAGCAGTAAGAGGAAAAACGTCTGAATATTCATCGACCGAAGAGGGTTTGTAACAAAATAATACAAAGATAGCTGTTTAAAATCGCCCGCATGTTCTTTAAAAGGACAATTTAAAAGCCAGAATGAATTAAAAAAATAGGCGATTACGATCCCGCAAGAATTATCCTAATTTCTCTCCGGGAATTATCTGCACGAATAATCACAGCAAAATGGGGCAGATTTCTCCGCCCCGGTCATTTCATTTTTGGCGGCTTAAAATTCCGCGATGGTAGAGATTACGTTTGATACGCGTCAGACCCGGCTTCGGTTTGCGCGGCTCATCCAGGCTTGCCAGCACAATCTCAAGCACGCGTTCAGCCACATCGCGGTGACGCTGTGCTACCGCCAGCACCGGGCACTGCAGGAAGTCGAGCAGCTCATTATCCCCGAACGTGGCAATCGCCAGGTCGGAGGGCAGTTTACCTTCACGACGTAAGGTCACATCCATGACACCCTGCAACAGCGCAAATGACGTGGTGAACAACGCCTGAGGCATCGGATGCGTTTCCAGCCATTTCTCAAACAACTGCGCTGCGGCTTCACGTTCGTAGCTGTTGGCATAGAGGTAGTGAACCTCGCGCGGATCGTCTTTCCAGGCGGTTCTGAATCCCTGCTCACGCAGGAAGCTCACGGAAAGCTCGGGCAACGCGCCAAGATACAGCACTGTTTCAGCGGGGAACGTTCTCAGCTCTGCGGCCAGCATTTCGGCATCATCCTGATCCGCACCCACGACGCTGGTGAAATGCTCGCGATCGAGCGCGCGGTCCAGCGCAACGATTGGGAACGGGTCGTTCGCCCAGCGCTGGTAGAACGGATGCTCTGGCGGCAAGGAGGTCGACACGATGATGGCATCCACCTGGCGCTGGAGCAGATGCTCAATGCAACGCATTTCGTTGTCGGGCTGGTCTTCCGAGCAGGCAATCAGCAATTGATAGCCGCGCTGGCGCGCCTGACGTTCAAGATAGTTGGCGATACGGGTATAGCTGGTGTTTTCCAGGTCTGGGATCACCAGACCAATAGAGCGGGTACGCCCGGCACGCAGACCGGCTGCGACAGCATTCGGATGGTAGTTATGCTCACGAACCACCGCCATAACTTTTTCAACGGTCTTGTCGCTGACACGGTACTGCTTTGCTTTACCGTTAATCACATAGCTGGCCGTTGTTCGTGACACGCCGGCTAGCCGGGCGATTTCATCCAGTTTCACAATTGCCCCTTAAAAAAAGAAAAGAGTCCATGGCCCTGTCAAGGTTATGGTTAAATCTTTTAACATCTAAACGCAGAAAAGACTTCGCGGCAACCGCTTTTATCTGCGTTGTCGGCTGATTACGCAAAAAAAAGCCCGGCTTTGGTGACCGGGCAGAAAGAGGCGAACCTTTTTGGCAACTAACGCATGATTTTCTCGCCGCGTGACAGACCTACGACACCCGATCTCGCCACCTCGACAATTTTTGCGACGTCCCGCACGGACGCGAGGAAAGCATCCAGCTTGTCGCTTGTCCCGACCAGCTGCACAGTATAAAGAGAAGGCGTGACGTCGATAATTTGTCCGCGGAAAATATCCGCATTGCGTTTGACTTCATCACGCCCGTAGCCGCTGGCCTGGATTTTCACCAGCATGACCTCACGCTCAACGTAGGCCCCCTGCCCCAGCTCGCTCACGCGCAGTACGTCGACCAGCTTATGCAGCTGTTTTTCAATTTGCTCAAGCACTTTGGCATCGCCGACGGTTTGGATCGTCATGCGCGACAGCGTCGGGTCTTCCGTTGGGGCAACGGTCAGGCTTTCAATGTTATAACCGCGCTGGGCAAAAAGGCCAATGACGCGCGACAGTGCGCCAGACTCGTTTTCCAGTAAAACCGATAATATCCGGCGCATATCAGGTTCTCTCCGTTTTGCTTAACCACATTTCATCCATACCACCACCACGAATATGCATCGGATAAACGTGCTCGGTCCCATCAACAATCACATCCATAAAGACGAGGCGGTTGTTTTTTACGTGCTCAAGCGCTTGCGCGAGCTTCGTTTCCAGCTCAGCCGGATCGGTCACCCGCATGCCAACATGACCATAAGCTTCAGCAAGACGAACAAAATCCGGCAGCGATTTCATGTAGGACTGAGAGTGGCGGCCAGAGTAGATCATATCCTGCCACTGCTTCACCATACCGAGATACCCGTTATTCAGGTTCAGCACCAGTACCGGCAGTTCATATTGCAGCGCGGTAGACAGCTCCTGAATGTTCATCTGGATACTGCCGTCCCCCGTCACGCAGACGACGGTTTCATTCGGCAGCGCCAGCTTCACGCCCAGCGCGGCAGGCAGACCAAAGCCCATGGTTCCTAAACCACCGGAGTTGATCCAGTGTCGCGGTTTATCAAACGGGTAATACAGGGCGGCAAACATCTGATGCTGCCCCACGTCTGAGGTCACGTACGCCTCACCTTTCGTCAGTCGCCACACCGCTTCAATGACCGCCTGCGGCTTAATATTTTCACTTTGCGTGTCATATTTCAGGCACTGACGCGCGCGCCACTGTTCAATCTGCTGCCACCAGTCGCGGATCTCATCCAGCGGCTGGGTTGCACTCTCCTGGGTCAGCAGATCCAGCATTTGCTCCAGAACCTGCCGGGCATCACCGACGATCGGCACATCAGCCGACACCGTTTTTGAAATTGACGTTGGATCGATATCAATGTGCAGCACGGTAGCGTTCGGGCAATACTTCGCCAGGTTGTTGGTGGTGCGGTCGTCAAAGCGCACGCCCACGGCAAAGATCACATCGGAATGATGCATCGTCATGTTGGCTTCATAGGTACCGTGCATACCCAGCATTCCCAGCGCCTGACGATGGGTGGCAGGGAACGCCCCCAGCCCCATCAGCGACGACGCAACGGGAAGGTTAAGCTTTTCAATCAGTTCACGAAGCTGGGCTTCACAGGCAGAGTTGATCGCCCCGCCACCGACATAGACCACCGGTTTTTTGGCTGCCAGAAGCGTTTGCAACGCTCGCTTGATCTGACCTTTATGCCCCTGCGTTGTGGGATTATAAGAGCGCATGCTGACCGATTCCGGCCAGACATAAGGCAGCTTGTTTGCCGGGTTGAGAATATCTTTAGGCAGATCGACCACCACCGGTCCCGGACGTCCGCTCGCCGCCAGCCAGAAGGCTTTTTTCAGTACGCCGGGAATGTCTTCTGTTTGCTTGACCAGAAAGCTGTGCTTCACAACGGGACGCGAAATCCCAACCATGTCGCACTCCTGAAACGCATCGTAGCCAATCAGTGAGGTTGCCACCTGCCCGGAGAGGATCACCAGCGGGATAGAGTCCATATAGGCCGTCGCAATCCCGGTAATGGCGTTTGTCGCGCCGGGGCCAGACGTGACTAACACCACGCCCACTTCACCCGTCGCACGTGCCAGGCCGTCAGCCATGTGTACCGCCGCCTGCTCGTGACGTACCAGAACATGGTCAATGCCCCCAACCGTATGCAGCGCATCATAAATATCGAGAACCGCACCGCCAGGGTAGCCGAACACTTGCTTTACGCCCTGATCGATCAGCGACCGAACGACCATTTCCGCGCCAGACAACATCTCCATGCTTTGCCTCCAGGCATTTTGTTATAGACGGACTGCCGAATTCATTTCCGCACCGTCTTACGATTGGGATGAACCAATCTTATATTTTGCAGAGTGTTCTTTACCTTAACCGCTCGTTATGAGGCAGGCAATTAGCAAACCCGGGGAGATAAACGGTGCGTAAAGCAGAAAAAGCAGCCGTTCACAGAAGATATGGTTAATTCCTCTGGGAATAGAGAGTGAGGTGATAAATCATCGCTGAAAAGCGCGACAATGCAGGAAATCATCTATTTTTGCGTGCCGTAGAGCAGCCAAAAAAAATCATCACAGAACAAAATAGCAGTTATCTAAAAAAACTCAGGATAAATCACATAAACCGATGCGATTTATCCTGATGCGTTTACCGGCGACAGATGCCAACCAGCAACTCTTCCATCCACTGATGTCCTTTATCCCGGCCCGCTGCTTCATGCCAGGAAAGATAACAGGTACGGCTATTTAGCTTGAGCGGCAGAGGCAAAATTTGCAGATTTAAAGGGTCAGAAAACTCTTCTGCCAGCCAGCGCGGCGCAATTGCCACCAGCTGTGTCTGGGAAACCACGTTTAATACGCTGACCATGGCCATGCCCTGATAAGCCACGCTCGCCTGTTTATCCGCAGTGTCATACCACGGCAGGCTAAAGGAAGCATATCTGTCGAGCGCAACAACGGCGTGCTGCTCGTTATAAACATCGTTTTCTCGCAGCGGAGAATTCAGGCGCGGGTGTTTTTTACTGGCGACCAAAACCATTTCATCTTTAAACAGCGGCACGCAGGAAAATTCCGGACGACGGAACTCTTCATACCCCAGAACGAATTCGATCTCCTGATAGCGTAACTGATGTTCTGTGTTTTGATTCAGGGATGATTTAAAAACAAGATTGATATTTGGTGCGATCTCTTCAACTTTATTATAGATAATCGACGTTAAATAATTATCTAAAGGGCTACAGACACAAAGATGGAATACGCGCTCGCTGCTTAATGGTTCAAAGCCCGATCCCGGCAGCTCATTTTGGACCAGTTGCAACGCCTGACGAATGGAGCCAAACAGCTGGAATGCGCGCGCCGTAGGCTGGATCCCCCTCCCGTAGCGAACAAATAATTCGTCGTTAAACATAAGCTTAAGCCTGGCAACGGCATTACTCACGGCAGGTTGTGACATCCCCAAGGTTTGGGCAGCGCGGGTGATATTCTGTTCCTGCATGACAGCATCAAACACCGTCAGAAGATTCAGATCCACCGTGCGTAACTGTGGTTTAATCCCATCAGTAGCTTGAGGTTGTTTAATATTATTTTCTGGCACTTCTGACTCCACTGTCACGCTACACCCCTTTGCCAACGTACGGTAATAATCCTGAAAAATATCATTTATCATGCAAATACGATCAGCGAAAGAGAATTATTTAAAATTCGGAATAAATAAAGACTGTATATTAACGAAAATTAATGAACAAAACTGATATGTTTGACTTTAGGATTTAAATGAAACCATAAATCAAACCAATATACAATTGCCGTCAGGTTAATGATGGCTTAAGTATTATTAAACTGTTATTACTATCGCCCTACAGTTAGTTAACAACCTGTTATCTCTATTCGATTTCCAGCATTCCGGAAAAGATTCACTGCATTTATAAGTTTATGATATCAAAACTATTTAAACACAAAGCATCCTCATAAAACATTTCACTCATTTTTAAACATTTATATTTATTGGTTTCTGCAACTCTTTTCTCAAGTCCAAAATTAGACAATTAATCGGGTCAAAAAAGCTAAAACCAGCACAATTAGCTAAAGTGAATACCCGGTTGATTCCATCTGTCGGGCCCGTTTTCATCCTCAGGGGTTGACATGAACAACCGTATCCAGTACCACTAAAAGCATATTGAATTTAACGGAGCACGATTCATGACACGCACCATTCGTTTCACCGGTCTACTACTACTAAACGCATCCACTGTGCGCGGTAGACTGGCGGGCGAAATTCAGCGTTGAATCGTCACCAGTAAGACTAGAAACCCGCGCCACTGCGCGGGTTTTTTTATGCTCGTAGCAAGGCGCCCTAAGACTGACAAGGACCTAACCCATGAGCCAGCAAGTCATTATTTTCGATACAACTTTACGTGACGGTGAACAGGCATTACAGGCAAGCCTGAGTGTAAAAGAGAAACTGCAGATCGCGCTGGCTCTCGAACGTATGGGTGTTGACGTGATGGAGGTCGGTTTCCCTGTCTCTTCCCCGGGTGATTTCGAATCCGTACAGACCATTGCGCGCACCATTAAAAACAGCCGCGTCTGTGCCCTGGCGCGCTGCGTAGAGAAAGACATCGACGTCGCCGCCGAGTCGCTGAAGGTCGCCGAAGCGTTCCGTATCCACACCTTTATTGCTACCTCGCCTATGCACATCGCAACCAAGCTGCGCAGCACGCTGGATGAGGTGATTGAGCGCGCGGTCTACATGGTTAAACGCGCACGCAACTATACCGATGACGTTGAGTTCTCCTGTGAAGATGCGGGCCGTACGCCAATCGAAGACCTGGCGCGCGTTGTGGAAGCCGCCATCAACGCGGGCGCGAAAACCATCAACATCCCGGACACCGTCGGCTACACCATGCCGTTTGAGTTCTCCAACATCATCACCGGCCTGTATGACCGTGTGCCGAATATTGATAAAGCAATTATCTCCGTCCACACCCATGATGATTTGGGTCTGGCCGTAGGCAATGCCATCGCCGCCGTCCACGCTGGCGCGCGTCAGGTAGAAGGCGCGATGAACGGTATCGGCGAACGCGCGGGCAACTGTTCGCTGGAAGAAGTGATCATGGCGATCAAAGTGCGCAAAGACATCATGGACGTGCACACCCGCATCAATCACAACGAAATCTGGCGCACCAGCCAGACCGTCAGCCAGATTTGCAACATGCCCATTCCGGCTAACAAAGCGATTGTCGGTACCGGCGCCTTCGCGCACTCCTCCGGTATTCACCAGGATGGCGTCCTGAAGAATCGTGAAAACTACGAAATCATGACCCCGGAATCCATCGGCCTGAATCAGGTGCAGTTGAACCTGACCTCCCGTTCCGGTCGCGCGGCGGTTAAACACCGTATGGAAGAGATGGGTTATAAGGACAGCGATTACAACATGGACCAGCTGTACGACGCGTTCCTGAAACTGGCCGACAAAAAAGGCCAGGTGTTCGACTATGACCTGGAAGCGCTGGCCTTTATTAACAAGCAGCAGGAAGAGCCGGAGCACTTCCGTCTGGATTACTTCAACGTGCAGTCCGGCTCCAGCGACATCGCCACCGCCTCGGTCAAACTGGCCTGCGGCGATGAAATTAAAGCAGAGGCCGCTAACGGTAACGGCCCTGTCGATGCCATCTATCAGGCGATTAATCGCGTCACCGAGTACGACGTTGAGCTGGTGAAATATGACCTGACGGCCAAGGGCCACGGCAAAGATGCACTGGGTCAGGTCGACATTGTTGTTACCCACAATGGCCGCCGCTTCCACGGCGTGGGGCTGGCGACCGATATCGTTGAATCCTCCGCGAAAGCGATGGTGCATGTTCTGAACAACATCTGGCGCGCCGCCGAAGTCGAAAAAGAGTTGCAACGCAAAGCTCAGAATAAAGAGAACAACAAGGAAACCGTGTAATGTCGAAGAATTACCATATTGCTGTGTTGCCGGGCGACGGTATTGGTCCGGAAGTGATGGCACAGGCGCTGAAAGTACTGGAAGCCGTTCGCGCGCGTTTTGCGATGAAAATCACCACCAGCCACTACGACGTGGGCGGTATTGCGATTGATAACCACGGTACGCCGCTGCCGAAAGCGACCGTGGAAGGCTGCGAAAATGCCGATGCCGTGCTGTTTGGTTCCGTCGGTGGCCCGAAATGGGAACACCTGCCGCCGGCAGAGCAGCCTGAACGCGGCGCGCTGCTGCCGCTGCGTAAACATTTCAAGCTGTTCAGCAACCTGCGTCCGGCGAAGCTGTATCAGGGTCTGGAAGAGTTCTGCCCGCTGCGCGCGGATATCGCCGCCAACGGTTTCGACATTCTGTGCGTGCGTGAACTGACCGGCGGGATCTATTTCGGTCAGCCAAAAGGACGCGAAGGCAGCGGACAACACGAGAAAGCGTTCGACACCGAGGTGTATCACCGTTTCGAAATCGAACGTATCGCCCACATCGCGTTCGAGTCGGCGCGCAAACGCCGCCATAAAGTGACCTCCATTGATAAAGCGAACGTGCTGCAGTCTTCCATTTTGTGGCGCGAGATCGTCAGCGAAGTCGCTAAGCAGTACCCGGACGTCGCGCTGTCGCACATGTACATCGACAACGCGACCATGCAGCTGATTAAAGATCCGTCCCAGTTTGACGTGCTGCTGTGCTCCAACCTGTTCGGCGATATCCTCTCTGACGAGTGCGCAATGATCACCGGCTCGATGGGCATGCTGCCCTCCGCAAGCCTGAATGAAGAAGGCTTTGGCCTGTACGAGCCTGCGGGCGGCTCCGCGCCGGATATTGCCGGCAAAAATATTGCCAACCCGATTGCGCAGATCCTCTCCCTGGCCCTGCTGCTGCGCTACAGCCTGGATGCAGGCGAGGCGGCAACCGCAATTGAAAACGCCATTAACCGGGCGTTAGAAGAAGGCGTCCGTACCGGCGATTTAGCACGCGGCACGGCGGCAGTCAGTACCGATGAAATGGGCGACATCATTGCCCGCTATGTCGCTGAAGGGGTGTAATCATGGCTAAGACGTTATATGAAAAGTTGTTTGATGCGCACGTTGTTTACGAGGCACCGAACGAAACCCCGCTGCTGTACATTGACCGTCATCTGGTGCACGAAGTGACCTCTCCTCAGGCATTTGACGGCCTGCGCGCGCACAAGCGTCCGGTACGTCAGCCGGGTAAAACCTTCGCGACGATGGATCACAACGTTTCCACCCAGACCAAAGACATCAATGCCTCGGGTGAGATGGCGCGTATCCAGATGCAGGAGCTGATTAAGAACTGCAATGAATTTGGCGTTGAGCTGTACGACCTGAACCATCCGTATCAGGGTATCGTCCACGTGATGGGGCCAGAGCAAGGGATCACCCTGCCGGGCATGACCATCGTCTGCGGTGACTCCCATACCGCGACCCACGGCGCGTTTGGCGCTCTGGCGTTCGGGATTGGCACTTCCGAGGTGGAACATGTGCTGGCAACGCAGACCCTGAAACAGGGCCGCGCCAAAACCATGAAGATTGAAGTGAAGGGTAAAGCCGCACCGGGTATTACCGCAAAAGACATCGTGCTGGCCATCATCGGTAAAACAGGCAGCGCAGGCGGCACCGGTCACGTTGTTGAGTTCTGCGGGGAAGCCATCCAGGCGCTGAGCATGGAGGGGCGCATGACCCTGTGCAATATGGCGATTGAGATGGGCGCAAAAGCCGGTCTGGTCGCGCCGGACGAAACCACCTTCAACTACGTGAAGGGTCGTCTGCACGCGCCGAAAGGTCAGAATTTTGACGACGCGGTAGCGTACTGGAAAACCCTGAAAACCGACGATGGCGCAGCCTTTGACACCGTCGTCACTCTTCAGGCAGAAGAGATTGCGCCTCAGGTGACCTGGGGCACCAATCCGGGCCAGGTGATTTCCGTTAACGACAATATCCCTGACCCGGCATCCTTTACCGATCCGGTCGAGCGCGCCAGTGCGGAAAAAGCGCTGGCCTACATGGGGCTGAAGCCCGGCGTGCCGTTGACCGATGTCGCCATTGATAAAGTCTTTATCGGTTCCTGCACCAACTCCCGTATCGAAGATTTGCGTGCCGCAGCCGAGATTGCCAAAGGCCGCAAAGTGGCGCCAGGCGTTCAGGCGCTGGTGGTACCTGGCTCCGGCCCGGTGAAAGCCCAGGCGGAAGCCGAAGGTCTGGATAAGATCTTTATCGAAGCGGGCTTCGAGTGGCGTCTGCCCGGCTGCTCCATGTGTCTGGCCATGAACAACGATCGCCTGAATCCGGGCGAGCGCTGCGCCTCCACCAGCAACCGCAACTTTGAAGGCCGTCAGGGCCGCGGTGGGCGTACCCATCTGGTCAGCCCGGCAATGGCCGCCGCTGCGGCAGTCACCGGCCATTTCGCCGATATTCGCAGCCTGAAATAAGGAGACAATCATGGCAGAGAAATTTACCCAACATACGGGCCGGGTTGTCCCGCTGGACGCTGCTAACGTCGATACTGACGCTATTATTCCAAAACAGTTTCTGCAGAAAGTGACGCGTACCGGTTTCGGCGCACATCTGTTTAACGACTGGCGTTTCCTGGACGATAAGGGAGAAGTGCCTAATCCGGAATTCGTTCTGAACTTCCCGGAATATAAAGGCGCCTCCATTTTGCTGGCACGCGAAAACTTTGGCTGCGGCTCATCCCGTGAACACGCGCCATGGGCGCTCACCGACTACGGTTTTAAAGTGGTCATTGCCCCAAGCTTCGCGGATATTTTTTACGGTAACAGCTTCAACAACCAGCTGCTGCCCGTCACGCTGAGCGATGAACAGGTCGATGAGTTGTTCGCGCTGGTTAAGGCGAATCCGGGCATTTCATTTGAAGTGGATCTGGAAGCAGAAGTGGTGAAAGCCGGGGATAAGACCTACAGCTTCAGCATTGATGCGTTCCGCCGTCACTGCATGCTTAACGGTCTGGACAGCATTGGTTTAACTCTCCAGCACGACGCGGCGATTGCCGCTTACGAAAACAAACAACCTGCATTTATGAAATAACCCTCCGGCCTGCAGTCCATTCTGCAGGCCGCGTTTTATCCCGATACCCGCCTCCTTCTGTAAATACTTCCCAAACCCAGCCAATAATGACGTTATATTTAATGTTAATTTAATGTTTCCTGCGCAGAATAACCGCTCAATCAGCTGGCAGCGGAAATAATCATGGAAAAGAAAAATGGCAATGAGTCTCATATCCGTTCTCGGGAAATACATAAATGCACATTAGTGAGCGTAATAATAAATAGTTTACTCACCGCCTTTCAGATACTTGCAGGGATATTCTCCGGCTCACAAGGTTTAATTGCTGATGGGATTCATTCTCTTTCCGATTTATCCTCCGACTTTGTCGTTCTGGTTGCGAATAAAAAGAGTCAGAAAGCCTCTGATATCGATCATCATTACGGTCATCTGCGTTTCGAAAACGGCGCAAAGCTCATTATTGGCGCTATTCTGCTGCTTGTGGGGGTCGGGATGCTCTGGTCCGCAGGCAATAAACTGCTTCACCCCGAGACGCATCAGCTGGTGAAAGGGGCCGCGTTGTGGGTGGCGATTCTGGCGCTGGTGGTAAAGGAAAGCCTGTTCAGATACATGTTTGCCACGGGAAAACGTATTCAGTCCTCGCTGCTGATAGCCAATGCCTGGCATGCCCGTTCTGACGCAGCGTCGTCAGTGGTTGTCGCCATCGGCATTGCCGGGAATTTAGTGGGCTTTCACGCGATGGACCTCATTGCGGCCCTGATTGTCGGAGTATTCATCGCCCACATGGGTTACAAATTTTCTGCCGATGCCCTGCACGATTTGATGGACCGTTCGCTTGAGCCCGAGCTGGAGCACGACATCAAAACGTGTCTTCTCGCAACCGAGGGCGTCACCGGACTCCATGATTTAAAAACCCGCAAGATGGGCGATTTAGCCCTTGTCGATGTCCATCTGGAAGTGAACGGCGAATTAAGCGTAAAAGAAGGACATCAGATTGCCGTGAATGCCAGAAATAACGTGATGCAAAAATTCAATGTGCTGAACGTGATGACGCATATTGATCCTGCCCACTAACCGGAACGCATAAATACAGTGTGACGCAAGCGACCGTTAAGGTTTCGTTAATTAATCTGCGTCACACTGCATCGCATCAGCTCTCTCATTATTGAGGTAAAAAGCGATGAAACCAACATTACGCGATACGCTTCCCCATAAAGAAACGCCTTTTCTTCGCATACTGCACATTCTTGTGGCCGTACTGGTCCTCGCCCAGATTATCAATTCTAATTTCACCGAAAGTGAAGCCCTCCACGAATCCGGGCTGAACGGAATTGTCACCTGGATCCATGTTATCTCCGGGTTTGGTTTAATTTTTTGTGGCATTGCCATGATGGCATGGATGTTAACCCAGCGCGGATTTAAGTATTACTTCGCCTGGCTGGCGCTGGATTTTCGCGGAATTGTTGACGATATTCGCACCCTCGCGCAGCGTCAGCTTCCTGACGCGCATGCAGGCGGTATGGCGGCAACGGTGCAAGGTCTGGGCGTGCTGGCGCTGCTGGGCGTTGCACTCTGCGGCGCGGCCTGGTTCGTGCTGAACGCCACGCTCGGGCCGGTATCGTCCGTCACGGAATCCGTCTTGGATTTGCATAAATTCCTGACGGTCTTTATTGAGACATATTTCTGGGCACACGGCTTCATGGGCCTCGTTCATATGTACCTGACGCTACGCGCGCAGCGTAAATACCAGTATTCAGAATAAAACGGTTCACAGAGCCCGGCGTTCCCGGGCTCCGTTTCGTTCATCCGATCACACGTCTTTTACGCGGCAGGTCAGCAGAAGCGTCACGATGGATAGCGCCGCAATCATCCAGTAGACAGACGCATGCCCGTAGCTTTGCGCCAGCGCCCCCTGAATCACGCCCGCCAGAATCACCCCGGTTGAAATGCTGTTGGTAAAAAGCGTGGTCGCCGAGCCGGCACGACCGGGCATGAGATCCTGAAACCAGAGCATGCCGATCCCGGCAACAATCCCAATAAACACGGCGTTAAACAGCTGCAGCGCCAGCAACGCTTCCCGCGAATGGAAAAGGATCAGCCCCGCGTAGAACAGCACCCCGGCCGCCACGGCGACAATCATCATCCTGCGCTTTCCAAAGCGCTTAACGTAGTAACCCGCCAGAATCATTGCCGGAATTTCCAGCCCGGCGGCAGTTCCCATCAAGATCCCCGCAAGCTTGTCCGGCAGGCCCAGATCGCTGCTGATCCACAGCGGCATATCGATGATGTACATGGTGTTGCAGGTCCACATCAGCGTGGAGGCAATAAACAGCATGCGGACGTTTTTGTCCTGCCAGCCGCTCACCTCGGTGACAGGTTTATCCGTCGTCTGTTCGACGCGCGCCACGGACGGCAGCGCGAAGGCAATCAGCGCCAGGCTGATGACAAAAATCCCGGCGGCGATGGAAAACATGGTGGTAAAGCCGTAGTTCAACGCCAGCATAAAGGCCAGCGGCGGGCCAATGACCCACGCCAGCGAAAGCTGGGCGCGCATCACCGAGCTGAACATCACCACTTCACGCGCCGAGTTATCCGCGTATTCACGGGCCAGCGCGAACAGCTGCGGCATGGCGGTGTTCGCCAGCGACGCCAGCAGCACGCCGCAGGTAATAAGCGTCAGATAATGACGGTTGAAGGCAAAGAGCAGCGCGTTGCCCACGGCCATGGCGCAGCAAAAGAGGATCAGCCTGCGGCGATCGCCATGGCTGTCCGATCGTTTCGCCAGCGCGAGGCTGACCAGGATCCCGGCAATGGCGTTAACGGTGTAAAACAGGCCGACCCAAAACGGCTGCGCCCCCACCTCGCGGCTGAGAAACAGGCTCAGCGTCGGCGCCTGCAGCGCCCCCGCCACGCCCATCATAAAGGCCACCAGCATAAAAGCGGCATACACGCCGTTAAGGCGTCGCCCCATCGTCATCAACCAGAGCATGCGCAAGTCCTTGTGAAAGCGAATCGAAATTGGGTGAATAGTAAACGAAAAAAGCCAGCAAAAACATTTTGCTGGCGGGTGATAAGCACCAATACTCAGTCACACATGATCGAGGCGAGTTAGCGGGAAGAGGTCGGTGTTGTAACGTCCCACTGCATCAATTCTTCTAACGTTTTCAGCCGTTGCTCTGCACACCGGCGGGCCAGCCAGGACGATCCTTTTGTCGCTGAAAAGTACTGCTGATAGAACTGACGTGCGGTAGACCTCTTCATTATTTACCTCCTCGCTTCATCGGGGAGAATTATTGGCCTAATATAGGGATAAATAAATTGCTGGTTTTTTGTCAGGAGTTCCCCTTTTATGCCTTCCGGTCGTCTGCAACAACAGTTTATCCGCCTCTGGCAGTGCTGCGAGGGGCAATCGCAGGAGACTACGCTCAACGAGCTGGCTGACCTGCTTAGCTGCTCCCGCCGCCATATGCGCACGCTGCTCAACACCATGCAGCAGCAGGGCTGGTTAAGCTGGGAAGCGGAGGCGGGACGCGGCAAACGTTCGCGGCTGACCTTCCTCTATACCGGGCTGGCGCTGCAGCAGCAGCGCGCGGAAGATCTGCTCGAGCAGGACCGCATCGATCAGCTGGTCCAGCTGGTGGGCGACAAAGCCGCCGTGCGCCAGATGCTGGTTTCCCATCTCGGGCGCAGCTTTCGTCAGGGCCGCCACATTCTGCGAGTGCTCTATTACCGTCCGATGAAAAATCTGTTGCCCGGCACGGCCTTACGCCGCTCAGAAACCCACATGGCCCGGCAAATCTTCAGCGGCCTGACGCGGATAAATGAGGAAAACGGGGAACTGGAGGCGGATATCGCGCACCACTGGCAGCAGCTTTCCCCGCGCCACTGGCGCTTCTTTTTACGCCCCGGCATCCACTTTCACCACGGCCGCGAGCTGGAAATGCACGACGTCATCGCCTCCCTGGAACGTGCCCGCAGGCTACCGCTCTACTCGCATATCTCCCGCATCCACTCGCCCACGGCCTGGACGCTGGATATTGAGCTGTCGCAACAGGATAAGTGGCTTCCCTGGCTGCTGGGCTACGTGCCGTCGATGATTTTGCCCGGCGAGTGGGAATCAATGAACAATTTTGCCAGCCTGCCGATTGGCACCGGGCCCTACTCCGTGTCCCGCAATAACAGCAATCAGCTGAAAATCCGCGCGTTCGACGACTACTTTGGCTATCGGGCGCTGATCGACGAAGTGAACGTCTGGGTATTGCCGGATCTCAATGAAGACCTGAGCTGCGGGCTGACGCTGGAAGGCCCCACCACGGGAGAAAAAGCCGTGGAGAGTCGCCTTGAGGAAGGGTGTTACTATCTCCTGTTTGACCGCCGCACCCACCGTGGGGCAAACCAGGCCGTCCGCAAGTGGGTTAGCCACGTTTTGTCCCCTTCCAATCTGATTTACCATGCGGAAGAGCAGTACCAGACATACTGGTTCCCGGCGTACGGCCTGCTTCCGCGCTGGCACCACGCCCGCCCGGTTCACTGTGACAAACCCGCAGGGCTGGAGTCCATCACCCTGACCTACTACCGCGAACACGTGGAGCATCGTTTTATCGCCAGAATCATGACCCGGCTGCTGGCAGCCGAGGGGGTCACGTTAGAGGTCAGGGAAGTGGACTATGACGAATGGCATCAGGGGGAGATAGCCAGTGATATCTGGCTCAACAGCGCCAACTTTACCCTGCCGCTCGATTTTTCCCTTTTCTCGCATCTGTATGAAGTCCCGCTGATCCAGCACTGCATCGACCGTGACTGGCAGCAGGATGCCGCCCTGTGGCGCGCGGGCGAAATGAATCTTGCAGCGTGGTGCCAGCAGCTGCTGGCCGAGCAGGCGATCGTACCGTTGATTCACCACTGGCTGATGATCCAGGGCCAGCGCAGCATGCGCGGCCTGCGGATGAACACCCTGGGCTGGTTTGATTTTAAATCCGCCTGGTTTGCGCCGCCGGAGCCATAACGCTTTCGTAATATTCACCAAATCATTACAATAGCGCCGTTCTCAACGGGGTGCTGCATCACAGATGTGCGCTGAGATAATACCCGTCGAACCTGATCCGGATAACGCCGGCGAAGGGATTTGAGGCTGTCTCTCAAAATCCTTTGCCACTCAACCTTGAGGTGCAAAGTGTTAAAAAAAGTTCTCCCCCTGCTGGCGCTGTTTGCGCTGCCTGCTTTTGCGAAGCCCGTCCTGACGGTCTACACCTATGACTCCTTCTCTGCCGACTGGGGCCCTGGCCCGGTGGTTAAA
This sequence comes from Enterobacter sp. DNB-S2, assembly GCF_019443845.1. Classification (NCBI taxonomy): domain Bacteria; kingdom Pseudomonadati; phylum Pseudomonadota; class Gammaproteobacteria; order Enterobacterales; family Enterobacteriaceae; genus Enterobacter; species Enterobacter sp. DNB-S2. Next base: position 1,429,417 of record NZ_CP050520.1, on the reverse strand, counting down.
AAAGCCTTCGAAGCTGACTGTAACTGCGAGCTGAAGTTCGTGGCGCTGGAAGATGGCGTATCGCTGCTCAACCGTCTGCGCATGGAAGGGAAAAACAGCAAGGCCGACGTGGTGCTCGGGCTGGATAACAACCTGCTGGAAGCCGCCTCGCAAACCAAACTGTTTGCCAAAAGCGGTGTAGCGGCAGAGGCCGTTAACGTGCCGGGCGGCTGGAAAAACGACACCTTTGTGCCGTTCGACTATGGCTACTTTGCTTTTGTTTACGACAAAAATAAGCTGAAAAACCCGCCGAAGAGCCTGAAAGAGCTGGTTGAGAGTGACCAGAAATGGCGCGTAATTTATGAAGATCCGCGCACCAGTACGCCAGGCCTGGGCCTGCTGCTGTGGATGCAAAAGGTTTACGGGGATAAAGCGCCGGAGGCGTGGCAGAAACTGGCCGCCAAAACCGTCACCGTCACCAAAGGCTGGAGCGAAGCCTATGGCCTGTTCCTGAAAGGTGAAAGCGATCTGGTGCTGAGCTACACCACCTCTCCGGCCTACCACATCATCGCCGAGAAGAAAGATAACTATGCTGCCGCTGATTTTGCTGAAGGGCACTATCTGCAGGTGGAAGTCGCCGCGCGTACCGCCGCCAGCAAACAGCCGGAGCTGGCCGAGAAGTTCCTGAAGTTTATGGTTTCACCGGCGTTCCAGAATGCGATTCCCGCAGGCAACTGGATGTATCCGGTCACGAACGTTGCGCTGCCCGCAGGTTTCGAGCAGTTGACCAAACCAAACACCTCGCTGGAGTTTACGCCGCAGCAGGTCGCCGCGCAGCGTGCAGCATGGGTAAGTGAATGGCAACGCGCCGTCAGCCGTTGATTCCCGGCTGGTTACTTCCCGGGCTGCTCGCCGCCACAGTGATGGTGGCGGTCAGCCTGGGGGCTTTTCTTGCACTGTGGTTCAACGCGCCAGAGAGCGACCTGCTCGCCCTCTGGCACGACAGCTACCTCTGGCACGTTATCCGTTTCTCCTTCTGGCAGGCGTCTCTCTCAGCCCTGCTGTCGGTGCTCCCGGCTATTTTTCTTGCGCGCGCCCTGTATCGGCGCCGTTTTCCCGGCAGGCTGGCACTGCTGCGCCTGTGCGCCATGACGCTGATCCTGCCCGTGCTGGTGGCGGTATTTGGCATCCTCAGCGTTTACGGTCGCCAGGGCTGGCTGGCTTCGCTGTTCGGCCAGCTTGGTCTGGAATGGTCATTCTCTCCTTACGGACTGCAGGGCATTCTGCTCGCGCACGTCTTTTTCAATATGCCGATGGCAACGCGCCTTTTTTTACAGGCGCTGGAGAACATTCCCGGCGAGCAGCGGCAGATTGCCGCCCAGCTCGGCATGCGCGGCGTGTCGTTCTTCCGCTTTGTCGAATGGCCGTGGCTGCGCCGCCAGATCCCGCCCGTCGCGGCGTTAATCTTTATGCTCTGCTTTGCCAGCTTTGCCACCGTGCTGTCGCTCGGCGGCGGGCCGCAGGCCACCACCATTGAGCTGGCGATTTACCAGGCGCTGAGTTACGACTACGATCCCGGTCGCGCCGCGCTGCTGGCGATGGTGCAGATGGCGTGCTGCCTTGTGCTGGTGCTGTTGAGCCAGCGGCTGAGTAAAGCCATTCCTGCTGGCAGTAATCAAATAACCGGCTGGCGCGACCCGCAGGACAGCCTGCACAGCCGCGTTACCGATTTTATCCTGATCGCGCTGGCGCTCCTGCTTCTGCTGCCGCCGCTGATGGCCGTTATCGTTGACGGACTGAACCTCAATCTCATCTCCGTCCTGCAACAGCCCGTCCTCTGGCAGGCGACCTGGACCTCGCTGCGTATCGCGCTGGCGGCAGGGTTACTGTGCGTTGTGCTGACCATGATGCTGCTGTGGAGCAGCCGTGAACTCTATGCCCGGCAGGCCCAAAAGGCCGGGCAGGCGCTGGAGCTGACAGGGATGCTGATTCTGGCGATGCCGGGCATCGTGCTGGCGACGGGCTTCTTTTTACTGTTCAACAGCACCATCGGCCTGCCGGAAAGCGCCGATGGCATTGTGATTTTTACCAACGCCCTGATGGCCATCCCTTACGCGCTCAAAGTGCTGGAAAACCCGATGCGCGACGTCAACAGCCGCTACGGTTTGCTGTGCCAGTCGCTGGGCATGCAGGGCTGGCAGCGGCTGAAGGTGGTAGAACTCCGCGCGCTGAAACGTCCGCTGGCGCAGGCGCTGGCGTTTGCCTGCGTGCTGTCGATTGGGGATTTTGGCGTGGTGGCTCTCTTTGGTAATGACGATTTCCGCACGCTGCCATACTGGCTCTATCAGCAAATCGGCTCTTATCGCAGTCAGGACGGCGCGGTCACCGCGCTGTTACTGCTGCTGCTGTGCTTTGCCTTATTTACCGTTATCGAAAAACTTCCGGGGCGTGATGTTAAAACTGACTGATGTAACCTGGCTCTACCAGCATCTGCCGATGCGCTTCACGCTCTCCGTGCGCCAGGGGGAGATGATCGCCGTACTTGGCCCAAGCGGCGCGGGAAAAAGCACGCTGCTTAATCTGATTGCGGGTTTTCTGCAGCCGGCAAGCGGCGCGATCGTCATTAACAATCAAGATCATACCCACACGCCGCCCGCAAAACGTCCGGTCTCGATGCTGTTTCAGGAAAACAACCTGTTTACCCATCTGACGGTGCGGCAAAACATCGCGCTGGGAATGCATCCGGGACTCAGGCTGAACGATGCCCAGCGCCAGAAGCTGGAGATCATTGCCGCCCAGATGGGGATCAACGAGTTCATCGACAGGCTGCCGGGTGAGCTTTCCGGCGGCCAGCGTCAGCGCGTGGCGCTGGCGCGATGCCTGGTGCGCGAGCAGCCGATCCTGCTGCTGGATGAGCCGTTCTCGGCGCTCGATCCCGCGCTGCGCCTGGAGATGCTCGCCCTGGTGCAGGACGTCTGCCAGCGCCAGCAGCTGACGATGCTGATGGTTTCACACAGTATTGAGGATGCCGCCCGCATCGCGCCGCGATCGGTGGTGATTGCCGAAGGGCGTATTTTGTGGGATGGAAAAACAGAAGAACTGCTGAGCGGTAAGACGGGGGCGTCTTCACTGTTGGGCATTCGTGCGGTCTGATGCCCTCACCCTGGCCCTCTCCCACGGGGAGAGGGAATAAACCTTAACGGCTCACCACCTTCAGCAGAATTTCGCCATATACCGGCATCAGCGGGTGACGAATCAGCGCAACCAGGGCTACCACAGCCACGCCCAGCGTCAGCGGGGCCAGCCAGAGCAGGCGAGTGCGCGGAAGATAGCGCGTCAGGCGATCGACGCTGGCTTTCCCACTGCGCCACAGTCGCCAGCAGAGCCATGCCGCCAGCCACAGCAGCACAGCCGTGCCCAGCAGCAGCCACTTAAACTCACCGCTTTGCATACCGTCAGGAATATCAATGGCAGCACCCGCGAGGATCCCCGGCAGGAAGTAGAACGGCGGCCAGAAGACGCAGCCGATAATGTTCGGCACCACGAATTTCGCGACGGGCAGATCCAGCATCCCCGCCACCATCGGCACCAGCGGACGCGTTGGCCCGACAAAGCGGCCGACGAGGATGGTAAACATGCTGTGCTGATGCAGCGCATGCTCGGTTTTATCCAGCAGGGCTTTGTTCTTTTTCATGAACGACCAGCGGTGCAGCGGCTTCTTAAAGCGCCAGCCCAGCCAGAAGGAGATCCAGTCGCCGAGCAGACAGCCGATAATCCCGGCCAGCCACGCCTGCCAGAAATTAACCTCGCCGCTGCCAATCAGCGCCCCAAGCCCGGCCATCATCACGGTGCCGGGCAGGATCAGCCCAACCAGCGCCAGCGATTCCAGAAACGCCACCAGCGCCACGGCGATGAGCGAGTACATAACGGACTGGGTAATAAAGTGTTCCAGCAATGCCTGCATAACTATTCCGGTCAGAAAACGAATCAGCGATTCTGCTTAGCGCCCCGCACCGCGTCAAGGCAACAATTGTCTGAATAGTTTACAGGTTGCTTTCTGCATTAACCTGTTTGTTTATCTTTTTTTACCGTTTATTCACATCCCGCGCGGAATTCGCTCGGGCTGGCACCGGTGCATTTTTTAAATACCCGGGAGAAATAGAGCTGATCCTCAAAGCCCACGTTACGCCCCACGGTGGCAATCGGCATCCGGGTGGTGCTGAGCAGCAGCTTTGCCTGACTGATGCGCTGATCCTCGCGCCAGCTCAATACGCTGACGCCCAGCTGCTGGCGGAACAGATGCGACAGCCGCGACGGCGACAGGCAGACGTGCTGAGCAACGCTGGCGATATCAAACTGGCTATCGGCCAGGTGGTCGCTGATGTACTGGCAGGCATCGCGCACGCGGTTGTCCAGCGGGGGATTAAGCGACTCGTTAATCGCCTCCATCCGTCGCAGCAGCAGCTGTTCAAGCAGGTTAATCGCCAGCAGTTCGGCGTAACGCCCACCGGCCTGTCCCGCCTCGATAATCTGCGCAAAAAGCTCGCGAAACTGCGCCAGATGAACCTCATCCGGGCGATAAAAACCGGTATGCGCAAAAATGGCGGGCCACGAAAGCCACTCCTGCCAGTAGGCGCGCGGACGGAAATAGACCCACTGGTGATACCACTCTTTGGCATCGGGATGACGGCCATAATGGTGGATCTCCCCCGGCGGGAACAGCAGGATATCGCCGGGGCGGCAGACAAACTGCTGGTCACCGTTCTTGATGATCCCTTCTCCTCGCACGGTCAGATTGAGGATATACCCTTTCATGCCGAGCGGTCGGTCGACGTAAAAGTCGAGGTATCCCTCAGCCTCGATAGGGGTCAGTCCCGCCACAAGGTGCGCGTTAAACGAGTATCCCGGCAGCAGGGGATCGTTTTGCGTTTCGGCCATAGATTCAGTTCTCCCAAGGGTCCTGAAGGAAACCAATTGTCCATATCACTAAAAGCAGCTTTAAAATGGCCCGCGAAAAGATCCAAAAAGCATCACGCCGCTTTTACGTCCGCCATGTTTCAGCCTTTCCCCCTGATTTCTCCGCCAGAGCAGGCAGATAACCAGTAACAAAAGTGTCTATAAGTGCGGCAGAAATGTCCACATTGAATATTTGCACGGCGTCACACTTTCCGTTGTAACAGCAATTTAGTCCATAAGATTAGCGGATCCTGCCTGACGACTTTTTTCCCCAGTCTCTAATGTTCTTCCATACCTGTTTTTTCGATGGAGCAACACCATGGCAATTGCGATTGGCCTCGATTTTGGCAGCGATTCGGTTCGCGCGCTGGCAGTGGACTGTACGTCCGGCCAGGAGATAGCAACCAGCGTTGAGTGGTACCCGCGCTGGCAAGAGGGGCGCTACTGTGATGCGCCGAACAACCAGTTCCGTCACCACCCGCGTGACTATATCGAATCGATGGAAGCGGCGATCAAAACCGTCCTTGCCGAACTGACTGACGCCCAGCGGGCTGAGATTGTCGGAATTGGCGTCGACAGCACCGGCTCCACGCCTGCTCCTGTCGATGCCGAAGGCCGCGTGCTGGCGCTGCGCCCGGAGTTTGCCGACAACCCGAACGCCATGTTCGTGCTGTGGAAAGACCACACCGCCGTAGAAGAGGCTGAAGCCATTACGCGCCTGTGCCATCAGCCGGGCAAGACAGACTACTCGCGCTACATCGGCGGGATTTATTCCAGCGAATGGTTCTGGGCCAAGATCCTCCACGTCACCCGTGCCGACGCAGCCGTCGCGCAGGCTGCGGCGTCATGGGTTGAGCTGTGCGACTGGGTGCCTGCCCTGCTCTCCGGCACCACCCGCCCGCAGGATATCCGCCGCGGCCGCTGCAGCGCCGGGCATAAATCCCTGTGGCACGAAAGCTGGGGCGGCCTGCCTCCGGCCGCGTTCTTCGATGAGCTCGACCCGATCCTCAACAAGAGCCTGACGTACCCGCTGTTTACCGACACCTTTACCGCCGATATTCCCGTCGGCACCCTCTGCGAAGAGTGGGCGACGCGCCTCGGCCTGCCGCAGAACGTGGCCATCTCCGGCGGCGCCTTTGACTGCCATATGGGCGCCGTGGGCGCGGGCGCACAGCCAAACACGCTGGTCAAAGTCATCGGGACTTCAACCTGCGACATCCTGACGGCGGATAAAGCCACCGTTGGCGACCGCGCGGTGAAAGGCATCTGCGGCCAGGTTGACGGCAGCGTGGTGCCGGACTTCATCGGTCTTGAAGCCGGTCAGTCCGCGTTTGGCGATATCTACGCCTGGTTTGGTCGCGTGCTCGGCTGGCCGCTGGACCAGCTGGCGGCGGCGCATCCTGAACTAAAAACCCAGATAGCCGACAGCAAAAAGCAGCTTCTGCCGCAGCTCACCGAAGCCTGGGCAAAAAATCCGTCTCTCGATCACCTGCCGGTGGTGCTGGACTGGTTTAACGGCCGCCGCACGCCGTTTGCCAACCAGCGTCTGAAAGGGGTGATCACCGATCTCAACCTGGCGACCGACGCCCCTGCGCTGTTCGGTGGTCTGATTGCCGCAACGGCCTTCGGTGCCCGCGCCATTATGGAGTGCTTCACCGGGCAGGGCATCGACGTGAACAACGTGATGGCGCTGGGAGGCATCGCCCGTAAAAACCCGGTGATCATGCAGGCCTGCTGCGACGTGCTGAACCGTCCGCTGCAGATTGTGGCCTCCGATCAGTGCTGCGCGCTGGGCGCGGCGATTTTCGCCGCCGTGGCTGCGGGCGTTCATGCCGACATCCCGATCGCGCAGCAGCATATGGCGAGCGCCGTCGAAAACACGCTTCAGCCGCGTGCCCAGCAGGCACAACGCTTTGAACAGCTTTATCAGCGCTACCAGCAATGGGCAAAAAGCGCCGAACTTCACTATCTCCCTGTCGCCGCCCCGGCCAAAAGCACCGCGGACACTACGGCAACCCTGACCCATTAAGGACACGATGATGACCATTTTTAATAACTATGAAGTATGGTTTGTGATTGGCAGCCAGCATCTGTACGGACCGGAAGCGCTGCAGCAGGTGACGAAACACGCGGAGCACGTCGTTAACGCGCTGAACGCGGAAGCTAAACTGCCGTGCAAACTGGTGCTGAAACCGCTGGGCACGACGCCGGATGAAATTACCCACATCTGCCGCGACGCCAACTACGACGATAAATGCGCCGGTCTGGTGGTGTGGCTGCACACCTTCTCACCCGCCAAAATGTGGATCAACGGCCTGTCTATCCTCAACAAACCGCTGCTGCAGTTCCATACCCAGTTCAACGCCTCCCTGCCGTGGGACAGCATCGACATGGACTTTATGAACCTGAACCAGACCGCGCACGGCGGCCGCGAGTTCGGCTTCATCGGCGCGCGTATGCGCCAGCAGCACGCGGTGGTCACCGGCCACTGGCAGGATGGCAAAGCGCAACAGCGTATCGGCTCCTGGATGCGTCAGGCGGTCTCTAAGCAGGACACCCGCCATCTGAAAGTGGTGCGTTTTGGCGACAACATGCGTGAAGTGGCGGTCACCGACGGCGATAAAGTGGCCGCGCAGATCAAGTTCGGCTTCTCCGTGAATACCTGGGCCGTGGGCGACCTGGTGCAGGTGGTGAATGAAGTCAGCGACGGCGACGTGAGCGCGCTGGTGGACGAGTACGAAAGCAGCTACCGCCTGACGCCTGCGGCACAAATCAACGGCGACAAGCGTCAGAACGTGCTGGACGCGGCGCGCATCGAGCTGGGCATGAAGCGCTTCCTGGAACAGGGAGGCTTCCACGCCTTTACCACTACCTTTGAAGACCTCCACGGCCTGAAACAGCTGCCGGGCCTGGCGGTACAACGTCTGATGCAGCAGGGCTACGGCTTTGCGGGCGAAGGCGACTGGAAAACTGCCGCTCTGCTTCGCATCATGAAGGTGATGTCGACCGGTCTGCAGGGCGGCACCTCCTTTATGGAGGACTACACCTATCACTTCGAAAACGGCAACGACCTGGTGCTCGGCTCGCACATGCTGGAAGTGTGCCCGACGATCGCCGTGGAAGAGAAACCGATCCTCGACGTGCAGTACCTCGGCATCGGCGGCAAAGCCGATCCGGCGCGTCTGATCTTCAACACCCGCACGGGCCCGGCCATCAACGCCAGCCTGATCGACCTGGGCGATCGCTTCCGCCTGCTGGTGAACTGCGTCGATGCGGTTGAAACGCCGCACTCTCTGCCGAAACTGCCGGTCGCCAACGCCCTGTGGAAAGCACAGCCTGACCTGCCAACCGCCTCAGAGGCCTGGATCCTGGCCGGCGGCGCGCACCATACGGTGTTCAGCCACGCCCTTGATCTGAACGACATGCGTCAGTTCGCCGAGCTGCACGACATCGAGCTGACCGTGATTGATAACGATACCCGCCTGCCCGCCTTCAAAGACGCGCTGCGCTGGAACGAAGTCTATTACGGTTCAAAACGCTAAGTACGGAATGCCCGGTGACGCTACGCACACCGGGCAGGGAGATAACGATGTTAGACGATCTCAAACGTCAGGTTCTCGAAGCCAACCTGGCGCTGCCGAAACATAATCTCGTCACCCTGACATGGGGCAACGTCAGCGCCGTTGACCGCGAAAAAGGCGTGTTCGTGATTAAGCCTTCCGGCGTGGATTACACGGTGATGACCGCAGACGATATGGTCGTTGTCAGCCTTAAGACCGGCGAAGTGGTCGAAGGTAAGAAAAAACCGTCCTCCGATACGCCGACTCACCGCCTGCTGTATCGGTCATTCCCGACCATCGGCGGCATCGTGCATACCCATTCGCGCCACGCCACCATCTGGGCGCAGGCGGGCCAGTCCATCCCGGCGACCGGCACCACGCACGCGGACTACTTTTACGGCACCATTCCCTGCACGCGTCTGATGACCGACGCCGAGATTAACGGCGAATATGAGTGGGAAACAGGCAACGTGATTGTCGAAACCTTCGAAAAACAGGGGATCGACGCCGCGCAGATGCCCGGCGTGCTGGTGCACTCCCACGGCCCGTTTGCCTGGGGTAAAAACGCGGAAGACGCGGTGCATAACGCCATCGTGCTCGAAGAGGTCGCCTATATGGGGATCTTCTGTCGCCAGCTGGCGCCGCAGCTGCCGGATATGCAGCAAACCCTGCTGGATAAGCATTACCTGCGCAAGCACGGCGCGAAGGCCTATTACGGGCAGTAAACTGTATATAAACCCAGCATTAAAATCTTAACCAGGCTATAATCAGGCCTGGTTTTGTTTTCTGGGATAACGGCGTGGCGCAGGCGCAAGAAGGCTTTTTACTGACCCGACACTGGCGGGATACCCCTCAGGGCACCGAGGTCGCGTTCTGGCTGGCAACCGACAGCGGTCCGCTGCACGTTACGCTGCCCCCGCAGGAATCCGTGGCCTTTATTCCTGAAGCCCACGTCGAAAAGGTAAAGCAGCTGCTGCGCGGCGAAAACGGCTGGCGCATCACCCCGCTTGAGCTGAAGGATTTCCACCGTCAGCCGGTTTACGGCCTCTACTGTCGCGCCCATCGCCAGCTGATGCGCTATGAAAAGCTGCTCCGCGAGGCGGGCGTGACGCTCTACGAGGCGGATATCCGCCCACCGGAACGCTTTCTGATGGAGCGGTTTATTACCGCCCCCGTCTGGGTCGACGGCACCGAGCATAGCGGCAGCCTCGTTAACGCGCGCCTGAAGCCGAACCCGCACTACCGCCCGCCGCTGAAGTGGGTCTCCCTGGATATCGAAACCACCCGTCACGGCGAACTGTACTGCATCGGTCTGGAAGGCTGCGGCGATCGGGTTGTCTATATGCTCGGGCCACCGAATGGCGATGCGTCCGCGCTGGATTTCCGGCTTGAGTACGTCAACAGCCGCCCGCAGCTGCTGGAGAAACTTAACCAGTGGTTTGCCGACAACGATCCCGATGTTCTGATCGGCTGGAACGTGGTGCAGTTCGACCTGCGCGTGCTGCAAAAGCACGCCGAGCGCTACCGCATCCCGCTGATGCTGGGGCGCGGAAACAGCGAGCTGGAATGGCGCGAACATGGTTTTAAGAACGGTGTTTTTTTCGCGCAGGCCAACGGTCGCCTGATTATCGACGGCATTGAGGCGCTTAAGTCCGCCTTCTGGAATTTCTCTTCATTCTCCCTCGAAGCGGTCGCACAGGAGCTGCTTGGCGAAGGCAAATCCATCGACAACCCCTGGGACAGAATGGACGAGATCGACCGGCGCTTTAATGAAGATAAACCGGCGCTTGCCACCTATAACCTGAAAGACTGCGAGCTGGTCACGCAGATTTTCCACAAAACCGAGATTATGCCGTTCCTGCTGGAGCGCGCGACGGTAAACGGCCTGGCGGCAGACAGGCACGGCGGCTCCGTGGCGGCCTTTAGCCACCTCTATTTTCCGCGCATGCACCGGGCGGGATACGTCGCCCCCAACCTCGGGGACGTACCGCCGCAGGCGAGCCCCGGCGGGTACGTGATGGACTCCCGGCCAGGTTTGTATGACTCGGTGCTGGTGCTGGACTATAAAAGCCTCTACCCGTCGATTATCCGCACCTTTCTGATCGATCCCGTCGGGCTGGTTGAGGGCATGGCCCAGCCGGACGATGAGCACAGCACCGAAGGTTTCCTCGGCGCACGCTTCTCGCGAGAAAAACACTGCCTGCCTGAAATCGTGGGAAACATCTGGCACGGCCGCGATGAGGCCAAGCGCCACGGCAACAAGCCGCTATCACAGGCGCTGAAAATCATTATGAATGCCTTTTACGGCGTGCTGGGCACCAGCGCCTGCCGCTTCTTTGACCCGCGTCTGGCCTCCTCGATCACCATGCGCGGGCACGAGATCATGCGCCAGACCAAAGCGCTGATTGAGTCCCGGGGCTATGACGTCATCTACGGCGACACGGACTCCACCTTTGTGTGGCTTAAGGGCGCGCATTCAGAAGACGACGCCGCGCAAATCGGCAACGCGCTGGTCGCCTTCGTGAACGACTGGTGGCAGGAACATTTGCAGAAAGAGCGGTTAACCAGCGCGCTGGAGCTGGAATTTGAAACCCATTTCGCCCGCTTTTTAATGCCCACCATTCGCGGCACCGATCAGGGCAGCAAGAAGCGCTACGCCGGGCTGATTCAGGAAGGCGACGCGCAGCGGATGGTTTTTAAAGGGCTGGAGACGGTACGTACCGACTGGACGCCGCTGGCGCAGCAGTTCCAGCAGACGCTCTATCTGCGGGTGTTTCGCAATGAGCCGTATCAGGACTACGTGCGCGAGACGATAGCCAGCCTGATGGCGGGCGAACTTGACGCGCAGCTGGTGTACCGCAAGCGCCTGCGCCGCCCGCTCGCGGAGTACCAGCGCAACGTTCCTCCGCACGTACGCGCCGCGCGCCTGGCGGATGAAGAAAACGTACGCCGTGGCCGTGCGCCGCAGTATCAAAACCGGGGAACCATCAAATACGTCTGGACCATTAGCGGCCCGGAACCCGTGGATTATCAGCACTCTCCGCTGGATTACGAACATTATCTGACGCGCCAGCTTCAGCCGGTTGCCGACGGAATTTTGCCCTTCATCGACGATGATTTTGCTACACTGGTTACAGGGCAACTTGGCCTATTTTGACGCGTGACGAAATGGCTGCCATCCAGTACCATAGCGCCCTTTCCATTCCTGGACCCATTTTTCGTTGACCGTCTTTTTTGACGGTAGCCGAACTATTGCCTGCAATTAAAGATTAGAGCCGAACAACTATGCCTTTTACACTTGGTCAACGCTGGATCAGCGATACAGAAAGCGAACTTGGACTAGGAACCGTCGTAGCAATCGATACGCGTATGGTTACCCTCCTCTTCCCTGCCACCGGTGAAAACCGTCTGTACGCTCGCAATGACTCCCCTGTTACCCGCGTGATGTTTAATCCGGGTGACACCGTGACCAGCCATGACGGCTGGCAGCTCAAGATTGAAGACGTAAAAGAAGAGAATGGACTGCTCGCCTACATTGGTACTCGTCTTGATACGGATGAAGCCAATGTCATCCTGCGTGAAGTGCTGCTCGACAGCAAACTGGTGTTCAGCAAGCCGCAGGACCGCCTGTTTGCCGGGCAAATCGACCGTATGGATCGCTTCTCCCTGCGCTATCGCGCGCGTAAGTTCCAGAGTGAACAGTACCGCATGCCGTGGAGCGGCCTGCGCGGCCAGCGCACCAGCCTGATCCCCCACCAGCTGAACATCGCCCACGACGTGGGCCGTCGCCACGCGCCGCGCGTGCTGCTGGCAGATGAAGTGGGCCTGGGTAAAACCATCGAAGCGGGCATGATCCTGCATCAACAGCTGCTTTCCGGCGCTGCCGAACGCGTGCTGATCGTGGTGCCAGAAACCCTGCAGCACCAGTGGCTGGTTGAGATGCTGCGCCGCTTTAACCTGCGTTTCTCCCTGTTCGACGATGAACGCTATGCCGAAGCGCAGCACGACGCCGACAACCCGTTTGAAACCGAACAGCTGGTGATTTGTTCCCTGGACTTCGTGCGCCGCAGCAAGCAGCGTCTTGAGCACCTGTGCGATGCCGAGTGGGACATTATGGTTGTTGACGAAGCGCACCACCTGGTCTGGAGCGAAGACGCGCCGAGCCGCGAATATATGGCTATCGAGCAGCTTGCCGAGCGCGTGCCTGGCGTCCTGCTGCTGACCGCAACGCCGGAGCAGCTGGGTCTGGAAAGCCACTTCGCCCGTCTGCGCCTGCTCGATCCAAACCGTTTCCACGACTTTGCGCAGTTCGTGGAAGAACAGAATAACTACCGTCCGGTCGCGGATGCCGTCGCCATGCTGCTGGCGGGCAAGCGTCTTTCTGATGACGAGCTCAACACCCTGAGCGATCTGATTGGCGAGCAGGATATCGAGCCGCTTTTGCAGGCTGCGAACAGCGACAGCGACAACGCGGAATCCGCGCGTAAAGAGCTGATCGACATGCTGATGGACCGCCACGGCACCAGCCGCGTGCTGTTCCGTAACACCCGTAACGGCGTCAAAGGCTTCCCGAAACGCGAGCTGCATACGATTAAGCTGCCGCTGCCGACACAGTATCAGACGGCGATTAAAGTCTCCGGCATTATGGGTGCGCGCAAAACCCAGGAAGAGCGCGCCCGCGACATGCTTTATCCGGAACAAATCTACCAGGAATTTGAAGGCGATACCGGCACCTGGTGGAACTTCGATCCGCGCGTGGAGTGGCTGATGGGCTACCTGACCGCGCACCGCTCCCAGAAAGTGCTGGTGATCTGCGCCAAAGCGGCCACCGCGCTGCAGCTGGAGCAGGTTCTGCGCGAGCGTGAAGGCATTCGCGCCGCCGTGTTCCACGAAGGCATGTCCATCGTCGAGCGCGACCGCGCCGCGGCGTGGTTCGGAGAAGAGGACAGCGGCGCACAGGTTCTGCTGTGCTCGGAAATTGGCTCTGAAGGCCGTAACTTCCAGTTCGCCAGCAACCTGGTGATGTTCGATCTGCCGTTTAACCCGGATCTGCTGGAGCAGCGTATCGGCCGTCTGGATCGTATCGGCCAGGCGCATGATATTCAGATCCACGTGCCGTATCTGGAAAAAACCGCGCAGTCCGTGCTGGTACGCTGGTTCCACGAAGGTCTGGACGCATTTGAACATACCTGCCCGACGGGCCGCACCATTTATGATCAAGTGCATGGCGATCTGATCGGCTACCTGGCCACGCCGGAAAACGCGGAAGGGTTTGATGAGCTGATCAAGTCCTGCCGTGAGAAGCACGATGCGCTGAAAGCGCAGCTGGAGCAGGGCCGCGACCGCCTGCTGGAGATCCACTCCAACGGCGGTGAAAAAGCGCAGGCGCTGGCTGAGAGTATTGAAGAACAGGATGATGACACCAGCCTCATCAGCTTCTCCATGAACCTGTTCGACATCGTCGGCATCAACCAGGACGACCGCGGCGAGAACCTGATTGTCCTGACCCCGTCCGATCACATGCTGGTTCCGGATTTCCCGGGCCTGCCGGAAGATGGCTGTACCATCACCTTTGAGCGTGATGTGGCGCTGTCCCGCGAAGATGCCCAGTTTATCACCTGGGAACACCCGCTGATCCGCAACGGGCTGGACCTGATCCTCTCCGGCGATACCGGCAGCAGCACCATCTCCCTGTTGAAAAACAAGGCGCTGCCGGTGGGCACCCTGCTGGTGGAGCTGATCTACGTTGTGGAAGCGCAGGCGCCGAAACAGCTGCAGCTCACCCGCTTCCTGCCGCCAACGCCCGTCCGCCTGCTGCTGGACAAAAACGGCACGAACCTGGCGGGACAGGTTGAATTCGAGAGTTTCAACCGACAGCTGAGCGCGGTAAACCGCCACACGGGCAGCAAGCTGGTGAACGCGGTACAGCAGGATGTGCACGCTATTCTGCAACTGGGCGAAACCCAGATTGAAAAAGCGGCCAGAGCGCTGATTGACGCCGCGCGCAGTGAAGCCGACGAGAAACTGTCTGCGGAGCTGTCCCGTCTGGAAGCGTTAAAAGCCGTCAACCCGAACATCCGCGACGACGAGCTGGCGGCGATTGAAAGCAACCGTCAGCAGGTGCTGGAAAGCCTGAATCAGGCTGGCTGGCGTCTGGATGCCCTGCGTCTTATCGTTGTGACGCATCAGTAAACGGAGCGCAAGATGGTGATGGAGCCTTACAATCCGCCGCAGGATCCCTGGCTGGTCATTCTGTATCAGGATGAACACATTATGGTGGTCAACAAGCCCAGCGGCCTGTTGTCCGTGCCGGGGCGTCTGGACGAGCACAAGGACAGCGTGATGATGCGCATTCAGCGCGATTATCCGCAGGCGGAGTCTGTCCATCGCCTGGATATGGCCACCAGCGGCGTGATTGTGGTGGCGCTGAACAAAGCGGCGGAACGCGAGTTAAAGCGCCAGTTCCGCGAGCGCGAGCCGAAAAAGCAGTATGTCGCCCGCGTCTGGGGCCACCCCGCGCAGGCGGAAGGGCTGGTAGATTTACCGCTGATCTGCGACTGGCCAAACCGGCCTAAGCAGAAGGTGTGTTACGAAACCGGCAAGGCCGCGCAGACCGAGTACGAAGTGCTGGAGTACGCGCCGGATAATACCGCGCGCGTCCTGCTTAAGCCGATTACCGGACGTTCGCACCAGCTGCGCGTGCATATGCTCGCCCTGGGTCATCCGATTCTGGGCGACCGCTTCTACGCGCCGCCTGAAGCGCTGGCCTTAGCGCCACGTCTGCAGCTGCACGCGCAGACGCTCACCATCACCCATCCGGCCTTCGGTAACGCGATGACGTTTAAAGCCCCGGTGGACTTCTAAAAAAAAAGCCCGACATCGTCGGGCTTTTTTTATTTGAAACCTTTCTTCTCTTTAATGAGCTCGTACGCCTTCTGGATTTCCTGCGCTTTTTGCTTCGCCATCTCCATCATCTCTGGCGGTAAGCCTTTCGCGACCAGTTTGTCCGGATGGTGTTCGCTCATGAGCTTACGATAGGCACGTTTAATCGTGGTCTGATCGTCAGAGGGCTTAACGCCAAGCACGTTGCAGGCGTCTTCCAGCGTCGGACCACGCTGCGCCTGCTGCCAGGCACCGCCGGACGACTGCTGGTGATAGCCGCCGCCAAACTGCGCCCCGCCCTGCATCATGCGCAGGAACTGGTCGAACTGCATGCGGGAGATGCCCAGCTCTTCCGCAATGACGTACAGCACGTCACGTTCATTAGGGTGAAGTGAACCGTCTGCGAAAGCCGCCTGGATTTGAATTTCCAGAAACATCCGAATTAAATCAAAACGTCCAAAGCAGATGCTGCGGAACTGACGCATTTTTTCGCGAAGCGGATAATTATCCGACTTACCGATGCGAAACGCATTTTGCGCTTCCAGACGGGAGTCGCCGTGCAGATTCATGCGATCCATAAAGACGCTGGCAATCTGAATATCGGCTTCTGTGACACGCCCTTTGGATTTGGTTAAGTGCCCCATGACCTCAAAGGTGGTGGAGAAAAAGAGTGACTGACGCTCGCGCTGATTGGCAAACCAGGCCATTTTGCGGCTGCGCGCCTTATCAAACATATGGCCGATAATAAGCCCAAGCACAATCCCCCAGAACCCGGCACCCATGATGATGGCGAACGCAACGCCGATTATTTTACCCCAATACTGCATATACTCCCCGGATAGTCATATTCCTTGCCGACGCA
The DNA here is from genome assembly GCF_019443845.1 of Enterobacter sp. DNB-S2. Classification (NCBI taxonomy): domain Bacteria; kingdom Pseudomonadati; phylum Pseudomonadota; class Gammaproteobacteria; order Enterobacterales; family Enterobacteriaceae; genus Enterobacter; species Enterobacter sp. DNB-S2. Next base: position 1,413,178 of record NZ_CP050520.1, on the reverse strand, counting down.
ACGTCATCATCACTGTGTTCAAGTCACGGTCAATTGAAGGACATCGCCTATAATTTGCTTTATCATACTCGTCATTCGATAGCGAGCCTAACACTCTGGCACGCAAACGGGCAGGATTAACGCTGGTACTGCGCAGATGAGTAAGATAGTCTCTGAGCGTTTGTAAGCCGTAGCCACTGATGACGGAACAATAAAATACAACGTATGAAAAAACGTATCCCCACCCTCCTGGCCACAATGATTGGCTCCGCCCTGTACAGTCAACAGGGGCTGGCGGCCGATCTCGCCTCGCAGTGTATGCTTGGCGTTCCAAGTTATAATCGCCCACTGGTGAGTGGCGATACAAATAGCTTGCCGGTAACCATTACTGCCGACAGTTCGAAAGGGACTTACCCTGACAATGCCACGTTTACGGGCAATGTCGATATTAACCAGGGCAATAGCCGCCTGCAGGCAGATGAAGTGCAATTGCACCAGAAGCAGCCGGAAGGTGCGGCCGAGCCGGTACGAACGGTGGATGCGCTGGGTAATGTGCACTATGACGACAATCAGGTCATCCTGAAAGGTCCGAAAGCCTGGTCAAACCTGAATACTAAAGATACTAACGTCTGGAAAGGTGATTACCAGATGGTGGGTCGCCAGGGGCGCGGCGACGCAGACCTGATGAAACAGCGCGGCGAAAACCGCTATACGATCCTGGAAAACGGTACGTTCACGTCATGTCTGCCGGGTTCCAATACCTGGAGCGTGGTCGGTAGCGAAGTTATCCATGACCGCGAAGAACAGGTGGCAGAGATCTGGAACGCCCGCTTTAAGCTGGGTCCGGTGCCCATATTCTACAGCCCTTATCTGCAGCTTCCCGTGGGTGACAAACGTCGCTCCGGTTTCCTGATCCCGAATGCCAAATACAGCACCACGAACTACTTTGAGTTCTACCTGCCGTATTACTGGAACATCGCGCCAAACATGGATGCGACGATCACGCCGCACTATATTCACAAGCGCGGCAACATCATGTGGGAGAACGAGTTCCGCTATCTGACCCACGCCGGTGCGGGTCTGATGGAGCTGGATTATCTGCCGTCGGATAAAGTCTTCCAGGACGAGCATCCGACCGAAGGCGATAAACACCGTTGGATGTATTTCTGGCAGCATTCCGGGGTAATGGATCAGGTCTGGCGTTTTAACGTTAACTACACCAAGGTCAGTGACCCGAACTACTTCAACGATTTCTCGTCAAAATACGGTTCGAGTACCGACGGTTATGCCACGCAGATCTTCAGCGTTGGCTATGCGGTGCAGAACTTCGATGCGACGGTAACCAACAAGCAGTTCCAGGTGTTCTCCAGCCAGACCGCGAGTACCTATGGTGCCGAGCCGCAGCTGGACGTTAACTGGTACCAGAATGACGTGGGTCCGTTCGACACCCGTATTTATGGTCAGGCGGTGCATTTTGTAAACACCAATTCCAATATGCCGGAAGCCACCCGAGTTCACCTGGAGCCCGTCATCAACTTGCCATGGTCGAATGACTGGGCAAGCCTGAACACGGAAGCCAAGCTGATGGCGACACACTATCAGCAAAAAAATATTGATGATTACAACACCAGCAACAACGCTCATCTTGAGGAAAGCGTAAACCGTACGCTTCCACAGTTCAAAATGGACGGTAAGCTGATCTTCGAACGCAATATGGGACTTCTGGCGGATGGCTATACCCAGACGCTGGAGCCACGTATGCAGTACCTGTACGTGCCTTATCGCGATCAGAGCAACATCAATAACTATGACTCCTCTTTACTGCAATCTGATTACAGCGGCCTGTTCCGCGACCGTACCTACGGTGGCCTTGACCGCATCGCCTCAGCGAACCAGTTAACGACCGGGGTCACATCACGCGTTTATGATGACGCTGCCGTTGAACGTTTTAACGTTTCTGTTGGTCAAATCTACTATTTCACCGAGTCTCGCACGGGCGATGACAATATTAAGTGGGAGAAAGATAACAAGACAGGTTCGCTGATTTGGGCTGGTGATACCTACTGGCGTATGACCGATCGTTGGGGTCTTCGCGGTGGCGTGCAATATGACACCCGTCTCGACAATATCGCCAACAGTACGGCGTCGATTGAGTACCGCCGGGATGAAGATCGGATGGTGCAGTTGACCTATCGTTATGCCAGCCCGGAATATATTCAGGCGACGTTACCAAACTATGGTACTGCAGAGCAGTATAAAGACGGTATTTCGCAGGTGGGTGGCGCAGCGAGCTGGCCAATCGCCGACCGCTGGTCAATCGTAGGCGCTTACTACTTTGACACTAACGCTAATAAACCTGCTGACCAGATGGTGGGTCTGCAATATAACTCCTGCTGTTACGCGCTGCGTGTCGGCTACGAACGCAAGCTTAACGGCTGGAACAGTGAAAACAATCAGAGCAAATACGATAACGTGATTGGCTTTAACTTCGAGTTACGCGGCCTGAGTTCCAACTACGGTCTGGGTACGCAGAAAATGCTGCGCTCGAATATTCTGCCGTACAGTAGCGCCTTGTAATGTGCTTGATTTGCAACGTAATCCGCTTTGCGGTTAATTGAAATGGAAAAAGTATGAAGAACTGGAAAACGCTGCTGCTCGGTGTCGCTATGGTTGCGAATACCAGCTTCGCCGCCCCCCCGGTTGTTGATAAAGTCGCTGCTGTGGTTAACAACGGCGTCGTGCTTGAAAGTGACGTTGACGGTCTGATGAAATCGGTGAAGCTCAACTCGGGCGAAGCCGGTCAACAGCTTCCTGATGACGCCACGCTGCGCCACCAGATCCTGGAGCGTCTGATCATGGATCAGATCGTTCTGCAGATGGGGCAGAAAATGGGTGTGAAGATCACTGACGAGCAGCTCGATCAGGCGATCGCTAACATCGCGAAGCAGAACAATATGTCTTTAGACCAGATGCGCAGCCGTCTGGCCTATGACGGCATCAGCTACGCCACCTACCGTAACCAGATCCGTAAAGAGATGCTGATTTCGGAAGTGCGTAACAACGAAGTGCGTCGCCGCGTCACCATCCTGCCTCAGGAAGTGGACGCGCTGGCAAAACAGGTGGGCAACCAGAACGATGCGAGCACAGAGCTGAACCTGAGCCACATTCTGATCCCACTGCCAGAGAACCCAACGTCCGATCAGGCTGCGGAAGCAGAAAGCCAGGCGCGTTCGATTGTTGAACAGGCGCGTAACGGCGGCGACTTTGGCAAGCTGGCAATCACCTACTCCGCTGACCAACAGGCGCTGAAAGGCGGCCAGATGGGCTGGGGACGTATTCAGGAGCTGCCATCTATCTTTGCCCAGGCGCTGAGCACGGCGAAGAAAGGGGATATCGTTGGTCCTATCCGTTCAGGCGTGGGCTTCCACATTCTGAAGGTGAACGATCTGCGCGGCCAGAGCCAAAATATCTCCGTCACCGAAGTTCACGCTCGCCACATACTTCTGAAACCGTCACCGATCATGACTGACGATCAGGCGCGTGTGAAGCTGGAACAGATCGCAGCTGACATTAAGAGCGGTAAAACCTCATTTGCGAAGGCAGCAAAAGAGTTCTCTCAGGATCCAGGCTCTGCTAACCAGGGCGGCGATCTGGGCTGGGCGGCTGCGGATATTTACGATCCTGCCTTCCGCGACGCGTTGATGAAGCTGAATAAAGGCCAGATCAGCACGCCGGTCCACTCTTCATTTGGCTGGCATCTGATCGAGCTGATGGACACCCGTAACGTTGATAAAACGGATGCGGCACAGAAAGACAGAGCCTACCGTATGCTGTTTAACCGTAAGTTCTCTGAAGAAGCCGCAACCTGGATGCAAGAACAACGCGCCAGCGCTTACGTGAAAGTTCTGAGCAACTAATGAAACAGCATCGTGTTGTTATCACGCCCGGCGAACCCGCCGGGATTGGGCCTGACCTCGTTGTCCAGCTCGCCCAGCGCAGCTGGCCGGTAGAGCTGGTTGTCTGCGCCGATGCAACACTGTTACAAGACCGGGCAACGCTGCTCGGTCTGCCTTTAACGCTCATCCCTTACGTTGAAGGCCAACAGCCAGCACCGCAGCAAGCCGGTACCCTCACCCTTCTTTCAGTTCCCCTTCGTACGCCGGTCATACCGGGCCAGCTCAGCACGGAAAACGGCCACTATGTCGTTGAAACCCTGGCGCGCGCCTGCGACGGTTGCCTGAAGGGCGAATTTGCCGCCCTGATCACCGGCCCCGTCCACAAAGGCGTCATCAACGAAGCGGGTATACCCTTTACCGGGCATACGGAGTTCTTCGAAGAGCGCTCGCACAGCCCGAAAGTGGTGATGATGCTGGCGACGGAGGAGATGCGCGTTGCGCTGGTGACCACCCATCTGCCGATCAAAGCCATTCCTGATGCGATCACCCCTGAACTCCTGCGCGAGATCATCGGGATTTTGCATCACGATCTGCAGACAAAGTTTGGGATCCCGCAGCCGCACGTGCTGGTCTGCGGCCTGAATCCACATGCCGGTGAAGGCGGGCACATGGGCACCGAAGAGATCGACACCATCATTCCGGTACTCAACGAAATGCGGGCGAAGGGGATGAACCTCAGCGGGCCGCTGCCTGCAGATACCCTTTTCCAGCCGAAATACCTGGATAATGCCGACGCCGTGCTCGCGATGTACCACGATCAGGGCCTGCCCGTGCTAAAATACCAGGGCTTTGGCCGCGGGGTGAATATCACCCTCGGTTTACCCTTTATTCGAACGTCCGTTGACCACGGTACTGCGCTGGATCTGGCAGGCCAGGGGAAAGCGGATGTCGGCAGTTTTATTACGGCGCTTAATCTCGCCATCAAAATGATTGTTAATACTCAATGACTAATCGAGTCCATCAGGGCCACTTAGCCCGTAAACGTTTCGGGCAAAACTTCCTTAACGATCAGTTCGTGATCGAAAGCATTGTCTCGGCTATTAATCCGCAAAAAGGCCAGGCGATGGTCGAAATCGGCCCGGGCCTTGCCGCGCTGACCGAGCCGGTAGGCGAACGCCTCGACGAGCTGACCGTCATCGAACTGGACCGCGATCTGGCCGCACGCCTGCAAACGCACCCGTTCCTTGGGCCGAAGCTGACCATCTATCAGCAGGACGCCATGACCATGAACTTTGGCGAACTGTCCGAAAAAATGGGCCAGCCGCTGCGCGTGTTCGGCAACCTGCCGTACAACATCTCCACGCCGCTCATGTTCCACCTCTTTAGCTATACTGATGCCATTGCCGACATGCACTTCATGTTGCAAAAAGAGGTTGTTAACCGTCTGGTTGCAGGCCCGAACAGTAAAGCGTATGGTCGTTTAAGCGTGATGGCACAGTATTACTGCAACGTGATCCCGGTACTCGAAGTACCGCCGTCAGCGTTCACACCACCACCAAAAGTGGATTCAGCGGTTGTGCGCCTTGTGCCGCACAAGACGAAACCGTATCCGGTTAAAGATCTGCGCGTACTGAGCCGCATTACCACAGAAGCCTTTAACCAGCGCCGTAAAACGATCCGTAACAGCCTGAGCAATTCGTTTACCGTTGAGGTGTTAGCCGAGCTGGGGATCGACCCGGCAATGCGTGCGGAGAACATTTCCGTAGAGCAGTACTGCAAGCTGGCTAATTACATCAGCGATAATGCGCCGCCGAAGGAGAGTTAAGCCATGATTGATTCGCCCCGCGTATGTGTCCATGTACAAAGCGTCTATGTTGAATCACAGTCCTCACCGGACGAAGAACGTTTTGTTTTCGCTTACACCGTGACCATTCGCAATCTGGGGCGGATGCCCGTGCAGCTGCGCGGGCGCTACTGGCTTATCACTAACGGCAATGGCCGCGAAATCGAAGTTCAGGGCGAAGGTGTGGTCGGTGAACAGCCCCACATCGCCCCTGGCGAAGAGTACCAGTACACCAGCGGCGCGGTGATTGAAACGCCGATGGGTACCATGCAGGGCCATTATGAAATGGTCGACGTTGATGGCAATGATTTCCGCGTTGCCATTCCTGTGTTCCGTCTCGCCGTAACCACACTCATTCATTAATCTAATGTCTACATATCTGATTGGCGACGTTCACGGTTGCTACGATGAACTGATCGCATTATTAAAACAGGTCGACTTTACGCCAGGACAGGACACGCTCTGGCTGACGGGCGATTTAGTCGCGCGTGGCCCCGGCTCCCTTGAAGTATTACGTTTCGTCAAATCGCTGGGCGACAGCGTCCGCATGGTGCTGGGCAATCACGATCTGCATCTGCTGGCGGTTTTCGCCGGGATCAGCCGCAACAAACCTAAAGATCGCCTCACCCCACTGCTGGATGCGCCGGACGCGGACGATCTGATTAACTGGCTGCGCCGTCAGCCCCTGCTGCAGATCGACGAAGAGAAAAAGCTGGTCATGGCGCATGCCGGGATCACCCCGCAATGGGATCTTGAGACGGCGAAAACCTGCGCGCGTGACGTTGAGGCGGTGCTGGCAAGCGACTCGTATCCTTTCTTCCTCGATGCCATGTACGGCGATATGCCGAACCACTGGAGCGAGGATCTCAGCGGTCTGGCCCGTCTGCGCTTTATCACCAACGCGTTCACCCGCATGCGCTTCTGCTTCCCGAACGGACAGCTGGATATGTATTCCAAAGAGACGCCGGAAAGCGCGCCCGCTCCGCTGAAACCGTGGTTTGCCATTCCGGGACCGGTGACAAGCGAGTACAGCGTGGTATTTGGCCACTGGGCTGCACTGGAAGGAAAAGGAACACCGGAAGGGATTTACGGTCTGGATACCGGATGCTGCTGGGGCGGAGAGTTAACCTGCTTACGCTGGGAAGATAAAGCTTACTTTGTGCAGCCGTCCAACCGACAGCTGGACCTGGGGGAAAGCGAGGCCGTTGCCTCCTGATACGTAATTCCCTCTCCCGGCCGGGAGAGGGAAATCACTTAACGACGTTCCAGAATCTCGAAGCAGTAGCTGTGGGAGTTCTGTGCATCCGCGTCGTGGAATTCGCTGAATACCGATTCCCACTCGTCCGGATCGTAGTCCGGGAAATGAGTATCCCCTTCCACTTCTGCATCAATGTGGGTCAGATACAGCTTCTGCGCTTTTGGCAGGAACTGCTCGTACACGCGCCCACCGCCAATCACCATGATCTCTTCGGCATTGCCGCATGCAGCAATCGCCTCGTCTACTGATTTTACCCATTCGACGCGATCGTCAGTGCCCGGCTGGCTGCTGATAACGATATTCTTACGGCCCGGCAATGGACGACCAATCGACTCCCAGGTCAGGCGGCCCATCACTACCGGCTTGTTTAACGTAGTACGTTTAAACCATGCGAGATCGGCAGGCAGGTTCCACGGCATGGCATTTTCCATACCGATAACGCGGTCCACCGCCAGCGCTGCAATCAGACTGATCATTGAAAATTTCCCGGATGCAAAAAATTGCCGCCACTATACGGAAAGCTTAATCTTTCGTCGACTGGCGGCAGGGTAAAGATAAAGAAATTTTTTAATATTGCTGGCAACTCCACTTCACGCGGAAGGTTTACTCTCGGGCTCGTCAGCCGGATCGCCGGTATGCTTGCCCTCTTCCGTGCCCTGCCAGCCATGGCGCTGGATCAGCGACAGGTGGTTACGGTCCTCGTTAATGATTTCCGTCAGCATCGCGCTGGTGCGTTTGAACACCGCCGCACGCTCGGTGGCCGTACTGCCGGCCATCGCCGCCATCTCTTCGACCATCTCGGTATTAAAGCGGCGGAACAGGTCTGCCCGTTCGCGTGCTTCATACGCGCCGAGTCCCAGGTTTTCCAGCGCCATGCGGCCAGACTTCAGCGCACCTTCGAAGGTTTCACGCTCCGGCGCGTCTACGCCCGCCTGCCGCAGCCGGATGTAGTGATCCACATCGCGCGCGCGGGAGATAATAGTCAGCGCCGGGAAATGCTCTTTTACCAGCTCCACCATCTGCATGCTGGTTTCCGGATCGTCAATGGCGTTAATCAACACCTCGGCTTTTGCCGCCCCGGCGGATTCCAGCAGATCGACGCGGGTTGCATCCCCGTAAAACACCTTCATATCAAATTTACGCAGGGTATCGACATGGTCGGGGTCGTGATCGAGGATGACCATTTTCACCCCGCTCGACAGCAGTAAACGACCCACGATCTGCCCGTAGCGGCCAAATCCGGCGATGATGACGCGCGGCTGCTCCTCGTCGATCTCGTCGGCCTCGCGCTCCTGCCCGCTGTCCGATTTTTCCAGGCGCGTCAGTACCACCAGCAGCACAGGCGTCGCCGCCATCGACAGGGCGACCGCCAGCGTCAGCGCTTTCGCCCACTCGGGATCGAGCACGTTTGCCATCTGCGCGGCGCCAAAGACCACGAACGCAAATTCACTCCCCTGCCCCAGCAGCACGGCGAACCAGCGGCGCTGCCTGCCCGGCACGTTCAGTGGGCGAGCAATCAGCCACAGCATCACCATTTTAATGACCAGGAAGCCGACGAGCAGGATGACGATCCGCAGCGGATGCGTCACCAGCGTGCCGAAGTCGACGGACATCCCGACGCCGATGAAAAACAGTCCCAGCAGCAACCCTTTGAACGGCTCGATATCGCTTTCCAGCGCGTGACGGTATTCAGAGCTCGCCAGCAGAACGCCTGCGAGGAACGCCCCCATCGCCATCGACAGCCCGGCCTCCTCCAGGAGCAGACCGAAGCCAAACACCAGGAACAGCGCCACGGCGCTGAACACTTCGCGCAGGCCAGAACGGGCGACAAACCTCAGCAGCGGGCGGGTCACGTAGCGGCCAAGCAGCACCACCAGCGCCAGCGCGCCCGCCACCTTCAGCGCCGACAGCGCGAAAGCGCCCAGCGTGGTAGAGGAACCACTGGCCGCCAGCAGCGGGATCATCGCCACCAGCGGGATAGCGGCAATGTCCTGGAACAGCAGCACGGAGAACGCGCTGCGTCCCATCTGGGAGACCGTCAGATTTCGCTCGTTCATCGCCTGCATGGCAATGGCCGTTGAGGAGAGCGCCAGCGTCATGCCGATGAGCTCTGCCACTTTCCAGTCCATTCCTAACAGGATGCAGAACCCGCCCAGCAGCAGGCCGCAGGCCACCATCTGCAGCGCTCCGCCGCCAAATACCGAGGCGCGAAGCTTCCACAGCCGCTGCGGGTCGAGCTCCAGGCCAATCACAAACAGCATCAGCACCACGCCAATTTCAGCGAAATGGAGAATCGCCTCGGCATCCGTGACCAGTCTAAAGCCCCACGGCCCAATGACGCAGCCCGCAATCAGGTAGCCAAGCACCGAGCCCAGCCCCAGGCGGACCGCCACGGGCACAATCAGCGCCGCCGCGCCGAGGTAAATCAGCGCCTGTATCAGCGTATGGCTATCCATGGTGCGTCTCCTGCCACTCAAGTAAGCGTTGTTTATAATGGCGAGCCTGCGCCTGCAGCGTTTCATCGTCGCAAACAAACGTGCAGTGCATCGCAAACGGCGGGAGCCAGTTCAGACCGCAATAGAGCGCGGTCGCCTGCAGCGGCTGCGCCAGGACGTCAAAACCCGGGAAGGAACCGATATCAAAATGGCTTTCCCCACCGCCGGTGGTGACCGCCCACATCAGGCTTTTTCCTTTTAGCGCATTGCCGTTGTGGCCGTACGCCCAGCCGTGGGAGAAGACTTTATCAATCCACAGCTTCAGGAGCGGAGGCGTGCTGTACCACTGCATCGGATGCTGCCAGATAATCAGATCGGCACGGGAAAGTGCCTCCTGTTCGGCGGCGATATCGATATTAAAATCGGGATAGAGTTGATAGAGGGAACGTATCTCTACGTTATCAAGCGTCCTTACCTGCTCAAGCATCCGCTTATTCGCATGCGAGTGCTGCGGATAAGGATGGGCATAAATTATCAGAATCATTGATTAGCCTGTTGTTACTGCTTTCTTTTAACAAAAGAGTGTAGTCAGTAATTCAACAGGCTAATAGTGAATATTATTGACGGGCTTACGTCAGAATTCTGAATTAGTTATCCAGCTCGCCCATGGATTTCACCTGGTCACGGTTGATCTGCTCGGTTTGACCGGTTTCGGCGTTTTTGTACGACACCAGACCGGTATCGTCATCCACCTGAGGTTTGCCGTCGGTGACAATGGTTTTGCCATCGGTGGTTTTTACGGCCTGATTAGACGAACAGCCCGCAACGGTGAACATTGTCGTGGCAGCCAGAACGGAAGCGATCAGTAATTTATTTTGCATGGTGTTTTCCCCTGCTCTCAGTTGAATTTCGTTATCGACCTAACCATTTTAGGCTAACTGACTGAAAGAGGATGAAAAACCAGAAGGTTCTGAAGATGGGAGAATGCCCGGCAACCGAACGGCACCGGGCATTTTTACTTATTTGCTAATCTGCGCGTGCATTTCCTGCACTGAAATCACCTTCTCGGTGGCATCCGCGTTCAGCGCCATGGCCGTCGCGAAACCGCCGTTCAGGGTGGTGTCGTAGTGCACTTTGTACTGCAGCGCGCTGCGGCGAATCAGCTTGGAGTCTTCAATCGCCTGGCGGCCTGCGGTGGTGTTGATGATGTAGGTGTATTCGCCATTCTTGATACGGTCCTGAATGTGCGGACGACCTTCATGCACCTTGTTCACCAGACGCGGGTTGATGCCGGCTTCGCCCAGCACAATCGCGGTACCGTGGGTCGCGTCCAGCTCGAAGCCCTGTTTCAGCAGCTTGGCGGCCAGGTCAACCACGCGCTCTTTGTCGCCTTCGCGAACGGAGAGCAGCGCACGGCCTGATTTCCTCATGGTGGAGCTACTGCCCAGCTGCGCCTTCGCGAACGCTTCTGCGAAGGTGCGGCCCACGCCCATCACTTCCCCGGTAGAGCGCATTTCTGGCCCTAACAACGGGTCAACGCCCGGGAATTTGTTGAACGGCAGCACCACTTCTTTCACCGAGTAGTACGGTGGAATGATCTCTTTGGTCACGCCCTGCTGCGCCAGCGTCTGGCCCGCCATCACGCGCGCCGCCACTTTCGCCAGCGGTACGCCGGTGGCTTTGGAGACGAACGGTACGGTACGTGCCGCACGCGGGTTGACTTCAATCAGGTAGACTTCGTTGTCTTTCACCGCGAACTGGACGTTCATCAGACCGCGAACCTGCAGCTCAAAGGCCAGCTTCTGCACCTGCTGGCGCATCACGTCCTGAATCTCCTGGCTCAGCGTGTACGCCGGCAGAGAACAGGCGGAGTCGCCGGAGTGCACGCCCGCCTGCTCGATGTGCTCCATGATGCCGCCAATCAGTACCATTTCGCCGTCGCAGATGGCGTCAACGTCCACTTCAACCGCGTCGTCGAGGAAGCGGTCGAGCAGCACTGGCGCATCGTTGGAAACGCTCACCGCAGTCTGGAAGTAGCGACGCAGGTCGGCTTCGTCATAAACGATTTCCATCGCGCGGCCGCCCAGCACGTAGGAAGGACGCACCACCAGCGGGTAGCCAATCTCTTTCGCCTTCTCAACGGCCATTTCAATGGCGGTGACGGTGGCGTTCGCCGGCTGTTTCAGCTTCAGACGGTCAACCGCCTGCTGGAAACGCTCGCGGTCTTCCGCACGGTCAATCGCGTCCGGGCTGGTGCCGATAACCGGCACGCCTGCTGCTTCCAGCGCGCGCGCCAGCTTCAGCGGGGTCTGGCCGCCGTACTGCACGATAACGCCTTTTGGCTTCTCGATGCGCACGATTTCCAGCACGTCTTCCAGGGTAACCGGCTCGAAGTAGAGGCGGTCAGAGGTGTCGTAGTCGGTCGATACGGTTTCCGGGTTACAGTTGACCATGATGGTCTCGTAACCGTCTTCGCGCAGCGCCAGCGAGGCGTGTACGCAGCAGTAGTCGAACTCGATGCCCTGGCCGATACGGTTTGGACCGCCGCCCAGCACCATAATCTTGTCGCGGTCGACGGACGGGTTCGCTTCGCACTCGTCTTCATAGGTGGAGTACATGTAGGCGGTGTCGGTCGAGAATTCAGCCGCACAGGTGTCCACGCGCTTGTAGACCGGGTGCAGGTCGTACTGGTCGCGCAGCTTGCGGATTTCCGCTTCACGCACGCCCGCCAGCTTAGCCAGACGCGCATCGGCGAAGCCTTTACGCTTCAGCACGCGCAGGAAGTCAGCGTCCAGGCCGTTGATGCCCAGCTCCGCGACCTGCTCTTCCAGACGCACCAGCTCTTCAATCTGCACCAGGAACCAGCGGTCGATGTTGGTCAGGTTGAACACGCCGTCGACGGACAGGCCCGCACGGAAGGCATCGGCGATATACCAGATACGCTCTGCGCCCGCGTCTTTCAGCTCGCGGCGGATTTTGGTCAGCGCTTCCGGGTCGTCCAGGCTCACTTTCGGGTCAAAGCCGGTCGCGCCCACTTCGAGGCCACGCAGCGCTTTCTGCAGGGATTCCTGCTGCGTGCGGCCAATCGCCATCACTTCACCGACAGATTTCATCTGGGTGGTCAGACGGTCGTTCGCGCCCGCGAATTTCTCGAAGTTGAAGCGTGGAATTTTGGTCACAACGTAGTCGATGGACGGCTCGAAGGACGCAGGGGTGCGGCCACCGGTGATGTCGTTCATCAGCTCGTCGAGGGTATAACCCACCGCCAGCTTCGCCGCCACTTTCGCAATCGGGAAGCCGGTCGCTTTAGAGGCCAGCGCGGAGGAACGGGACACGCGCGGGTTCATTTCGATAACAATCAGACGGCCGGTTTTCGGGTTCACCGAGAACTGCACGTTAGAACCGCCGGTTTCCACGCCGATTTCACGCAGTACCGCCATCGAGGCGTTACGCATGATTTGATACTCTTTGTCGGTCAGGGTCTGGGCTGGCGCAACGGTGATGGAGTCGCCGGTGTGGATACCCATCGCATCGAAGTTCTCGATGGAGCAGACGATGATGCAGTTGTCGTTTTTATCACGCACCACTTCCATCTCGTACTCTTTCCAGCCAATCAGCGATTCATCAATCAGCAGCTCTTTAGTTGGGGAGAGATCCAGACCGCGTTCGCAAATCTCTTCGAACTCTTCGCGGTTGTAGGCGATACCGCCGCCGGTGCCGCCCATGGTGAACGATGGACGGATGATGCACGGATAGCCCACGTCAGCCGCGACGGCCAGCGCTTCTTCCATGTTGTGTGCGATACCGGAACGTGCGGTGTCGAGGCCGATTTTCTTCATCGCCACGTCGAAGCGGCGACGGTCTTCTGCTTTATCAATCGCGTCGGCGGTCGCACCAATCATGGTCACGCCGAACTCTTCCAGCACGCCCTGACGCTCCAGCTCCAGCGCACAGTTCAGTGCCGTCTGGCCGCCCATGGTTGGCAGCACCGCGTCCGGACGCTCTTTCTCGATGATTTTACGCACCACTTCCCAGTGAATCGGCTCGATGTAGGTTGCATCAGCCATTTCCGGGTCGGTCATGATGGTTGCCGGGTTAGAGTTTACCAGGATTACGCGGTAACCCTCTTCACGCAGGGCTTTACACGCCTGCGCGCCGGAGTAGTCGAATTCGCAGGCCTGGCCGATGACGATCGGGCCAGCGCCAAGGATCAGGATGCTTTTTATGTCTGTACGTTTTGGCATTGTCTTCTCGGCTCCTGATTATTTAGCGGTCTTACGGTATTGCTCGATAAGTTCGATGAAGTGATCGAACAGCGGCGCGGCGTCGTGTGGGCCCGGGCTGGCTTCCGGGTGGCCCTGGAAGCTGAATGCTGGCTTATCGGTACGGTGGATACCCTGCAGGGTGCCATCGAACAGCGACTTATGGGTCACGCGCAGGTTAGCCGGCATCGAGGCTTCATCGACGGCAAAGCCGTGGTTCTGCGCGGTGATCATCACCGTGTTGTTATCGATGTCTTTCACCGGGTGGTTACCACCGTGGTGGCCGAACTTCATCTTAACGGTGTTCGCACCGCTCGCCAGCGCCAGCAGCTGATGGCCGAGGCAGATGCCAAATACCGGGATGTCGGTTTCCAGGAAGGCCTTGATGGCGGCGATGGCGTAATCGCACGGCGCCGGGTCGCCAGGACCGTTGGACAGGAAAATACCGTCCGGATTCATCTTCAGCACGTCTTCGGCAGACGTTTGTGCCGGAACCACCGTCAGGCGGCAGCCGCGGTCAACCAGCATGCGCAGGATGTTGCGCTTGGCGCCGAAATCGTAGGCCACCACGTGGAACGGCAGCTCGCTCTCTTTTTTCGCTTCCGGCAGGTCGCCTTCCAGCGTCCAGCTACCCTGAGTCCAGCTGTAGGCTTCAGCGGTCGTCACTTCTTTCGCCAGGTCCATGCCGTTCAGGCCCGGGAAGGCTTTCGCTTTTTCCAGCGCCAGCGTCGCATCGAGGTTATCACCCGCGATGATGCAGCCGTTCTGTGCACCCTTCTCGCGCAGCAGACGCGTTAACTTACGGGTATCGATATCGGCAATCGCCACGATGTTATGGCGCTTCAGGTAAGAAGAGAGGTCTTCGGTATTGCGGAAGTTGCTGGCAATCAGCGGCAGGTCGCGGATGACCAGGCCTTGCGCATGTACCTGAGAAGATTCTTCGTCAGCCGCATTGGTGCCGACATTGCCGATATGAGGATAAGTAAGAGTAACGATTTGGCGAGAATAGGAAGGATCAGTGAGGATTTCTTGATAACCGGTCATTGAAGTATTGAAAACGACTTCCCCAACCGCCGAACCCGTTGCCCCTATGGCCCGACCGATAAACTGGGTTCCGTCTTCCAGAACCAATAGCGCTGACTTAATCAAAACACCCTCCAGAGAATATTCACTCACTTTATTTGCATATTAATTCATAGCATGTCATGGATCAATGCAAATGTGTTGCCAGCGGATTTTTGGCAAACGGCGGCATTCTGGGGATTTGGTGGGTAAAAGTCAACTTAAAACGGATATTTTGTTTACTCTTTTGCAAGTCTGGCGAGTGGAATGCGGCTTAAGCGACAAAAAGATCAGGTAAATCACTGCGGAAAACGCTTGCGCGCCTGGTTTAATGAAAAATGAGATGGTGCAGCACTATAAAGTAGACCAGATGGTCAAAATTTACATTTCAGTAACGTT
Organism: Enterobacter sp. DNB-S2; assembly: GCF_019443845.1. NCBI lineage: Bacteria > Pseudomonadati > Pseudomonadota > Gammaproteobacteria > Enterobacterales > Enterobacteriaceae > Enterobacter > Enterobacter sp. DNB-S2. Next base: position 1,398,044 of record NZ_CP050520.1, on the reverse strand, counting down.
AAAACGCCACAAGAGATAGATATTTAGAGATTTAAACAAAAATACGCTATAAAACAGATAAAATAAAAGGGCAATAAAATATTGCCCTATGCAATCAAACAATTACGACTGCAATAACCACATCACGATGGGTAATAATGCTTACAAATTGTTGAGATCGAGCACATCCCGCATATCAAAAAGGCCATCTTTCTTGTTTTTAAGCCACAAAGCGGAACGTACGGCGCCGTTGGCGAACGTCATTCGACTGGAGGCTTTGTGCGTAATTTCGACGCGCTCGCCAATATCGGCGAACATCGCCGTGTGTTCGCCGACGATGTCACCCGCTCGCACGGTTGCGAAGCCAATGGTGCCAGGAACGCGTTCGCCGGTGTAACCTTCACGGGTATAGACCGCGCAGTCTTTTAAATCTTTATCAAGTGCATGAGCAATCGCTTCGCCCATCGCCAGCGCCGTACCCGATGGCGCATCAACTTTGTAACGGTGGTGAGCTTCTACGATCTCGATATCGGTATAGTTGCCCATCACCTTCGCGGCCTTCTCCAGCAGCTTCAGCATGACGTTAACGCCCACGCTGAAGTTTGCCGCGAAGACAATCGCAATCTCATTTGATGCATCCTGGATAGCCTGCTTGCCCGCATCGTCAAAACCGGTGGTGCCGATCACCATCCCCTTGCCGTGCTGACGACAAAACGCCAGATGCGTGAGCGTCCCTTCCGGGCGGGTAAAATCGATGAATACATCGAAGTCCTCTTTTACCGCCTCCAGGCTGCTTTGCACGGTAACGCCCGTTTGGCCTGCGCCCGCCAGCTCACCGGCATCGGTTCCCAGAAGCGACGAACCTTCACGCTCCAGTGCCGCGCCAAGCGCGACGCCATCCATCTGAAGTGCCGCCTGAATAAGCTGACGGCCCATACGTCCACCCGCGCCCGCAATGGCGACACGGATCTGTGCATCATGCATAGTTATTCTCTTACGTTAAAATGATGTAAACCGTTTTCAGATTAACCAGCCTTGAGAAGCACTGCCAACTGAAAACACCGATAATTAGAATTTAACGTGAAACCGACTTAAATATCAGTAAAAGACATGATTTTGTCGTCACGATAAAGTAACGGGTAAAAAAAAGGCCAGCACAGGAGGTGCTGGCCTTTCATCAGAAAAAGGACTATTCGACTTCGCGGGCGTCGATGCGCAGTTCTTTCGGGACTTCAAAAACGATGTTTTCTTCACGTCCTTCCAGCGGCACCGCTTCGCCACCGCCCAGTTCCTGCAGACGAGAAATGACGTTCTGTACCAGAATATCTGGCGCAGACGCCCCGGCCGTCACGCCGACACATGCCGCGTGCTTAACCCACGCCTCCTGAATATCCGACGCGTCATCAATCAGGAAAGCCGCTTTCCCCATGCGTTGCGCCAGTTCGGCCAGACGGTTTGAGTTAGACGAGTTTTTGGAGCCGACTACCAGCACCACATCCGCCTTTTCAGCCAGTGCGCGCACCGCTTCCTGACGGTTAGTGGTCGCGTAGCAGATATCATCCTTACGCGGGCCAACGATTTTCGGGAAGCGCTGACGCAGCGCGTCAATCACGTCTGAAGTATCGTCTACGGAGAGCGTCGTCTGGGTCATAAACGACAGACGGGCTTCATTTTTCACGTTCAGCGTAAAGACATCTTCAGGCGACTCAACCAGATACATGCCCCCTTCCGGGTTACTGTACTGGCCCATGGTGCCTTCGACTTCCGGATGACCGGCATGGCCAATCAGAATCGACTCTTCACCACGACGGCTGGCGCGAGCCACTTCCATATGCACTTTTGTCACCAGCGGACAGGTGGCATCGAATACGGTCAGATCGCGGCTTTTTGCTTCGTTACGTACCGCCTGAGAGACGCCGTGCGCGGAGAAGATCAGGATCGCACCGTCCGGCACTTCGCTGATTTGTTCAATGAAGATGGCGCCGCGCTCGCGCAGGCTGTCGACCACGTAGCGGTTGTGCACCACTTCGTGACGCACATAAATCGGCGCGCCGTAAATCTCCAGCGCGTTTTCAACAATGCTGATAGCGCGGTCTACACCGGCGCAGAAGCCGCGCGGGTTAGCCAACAGGATCTGCATTTCAGGCCTCCAGTGCAGGATCGATTTCCAGCACTTCAACATCAAAATGAACGGTACGCCCGGCAAGCGGATGGTTGAAGTCAACGGTAATAGAGTCGCCGTTGATTTCGCGGATCACGCCAGGCATTTCGCTGCCGTCCATAGCGGTAAAGAGCATAATCGCTCCGATCTCCGGTTCACCCGCGTCCATAAACTCGCGGCGCGAGAAATACTGGATAAGATCGGGACTCGGCACGCCAAACGCGGCATCCGGCTCCAGCGAAAAGGCTTTTTTCTCACCCTCTTTCAGGCCCAGAAGCTGCTGCTCAAGACCTTCAGACAGGGAGGTATCACCAAGACGAAACAGGGCCGGTTTGCCGTTATTGCGGGTGGATTCGGCCGTGGAGCCGTCATCCAGCTTCAGCGTGAAGTGAACGAGAACCGCGCTGTTGCTCTGTACGGATTTAGACATGCAAATTGCTCGCTTGTTTTGCCCGGTAGCATTACACCACCGGGCGAGTGTGTTACGCCTGCTCTTTCGCAGCCGGTTTAGGCAAGAAGCCTTCCAGCACGATTAACGCCGCGCCGATGCAAATTGCGCTATCGGCGAGGTTAAAGGTCGCGAAGTGCCAGTCGCCGACGTAGAAGTCGATCATATCGACCACAAAGCCGTGCCACAGGCGGTCAAACAGGTTGCCCAGCGCGCCGCCAATGATCAGCGCGTAGGCAATGTTATTCAGCTTTTGCGTGGCCTTCGAGCGGTACATCAGCACCGCGAGGATCACGCAAATACCGAGAGCGATACCCGCAAAGAACCAGCGCTGCCAGCCACCGCTGTCGGCAAGGAAACTAAACGCTGCGCCGTAGTTACGCGCGTAGTGCAGGTTAAGCGACGGGAACAGCGGAACCGTCTCCCCCAGAGCAAAATTCTGGAGGATCAGGAACTTGCTGCCCAGATCGATAATCAGCACCACCACAACCAGCCACAGCCAGCGCAGTCCTGTTGAACAGAGAGTTTTACTCATCAGGCAAACTTACGTTTTTCGCCGTCACCGGCGACGTTGCTTACACAGCGTCCGCAGATGTCTGCGTGTTCCGCCACCTGGCCAACATCGGTGGTGTAATGCCAGCAACGCGGGCATTTCTCACCGTCGGCTTTGCTCAGCGCGACTTTCAGTCCTTTGAGCAGCTCGCTCTGCTGAGCATCAGCAGAAGCATCGGCATAATCCGCAACTTTCGCACCGGAGGTCAACAGGACAAATCGTAATTCATCGCCCAGCGCCGTCAGCTTCGCCGCCAGCTCCGGTTCGGCATACAGCGTAACTGCCGCTTCCAGAGAGCCGCCGACTTTCTTGTCCGCGCGCGCCTGCTCGATAACCTTGTTCACTTCGCCACGCACTTTGAGCAGCTCGTCCCAGAAGGCATCGTTCATCGCTTCGGTGCTGGAGAGATCGAACAGACCTTCGTACCACTCGCCCGTGAACACATACTTCTCACGGTCGCCCGGCAGGTAGCCCCAGATTTCATCCGCGGTGAAGGACATGATCGGCGCCATCCAGCGCACCAGCGCTTCTGCGATGTGGAACAGCGCGGTCTGGCAGCTACGACGCGCCACACTGTCCGCTTTCGCGGTGTACTGGCGGTCTTTGATGATGTCGAGGTAGAACGAGCCCATCTCGATGGAGCAGAAGCGCATCAGGCGCTGCACCACTTCGTGGAAGTCGTAAGACTCATAGGCTTTCAGGATATCCTCCTGCGCCGCTTTCGCGCAGCCTACCGCCCAGCGATCCAGCACCACCATCTCTTCCGGTTTCACCATGTCTTTTGCCGGATCGAACCCGTTCAGGTTCGCCAGCAGGAAGCGCGCGGTGTTACGGATACGACGATAGCTGTCGGCAGCACGCTTCAGGATCTCGTCAGACACCGCCATTTCGCCGGTGTAATCGGTAGAGGCCACCCACAGACGCAGAATGTCTGCGCCCAGCTTGTTCATCACATCCTGCGGAGAAACGGTGTTACCGATAGATTTGGACATCTTACGGCCCTGACCATCCACGGTGAAGCCGTGAGTCAGTACCTGACGGTAAGGCGCTTTACCCTTCATGGCGGTGGAGATCATCAGAGATGACATGAACCAGCCGCGGTGTTGGTCAGACCCTTCCAGATACATATCGGCAGCGTGACCGGCAAATTCCGGACGCACGTCAACCACGGAGGAGTGAGTAGACCCGGAGTCGAACCACACGTCCAGGGTATCCGGTACTTTCTCGTAGTTGTCTGCGTCAGCGCCCAGGATGTCGCGGGAGTCGAGATCCCACCACGCCTGAATACCGTCAACTTCGACGCGCTTCGCTACTTCTTCCATCAGTTCCAGGGTGTTCGGGTGCAGCTCCTGCGTCTCTTTATGTACGAACAGAGACATCGGCACGCCCCAGGTACGCTGACGGGAGATACACCAGTCAGGACGGTTAGCCACCATGGATTCGATACGCGCCTGGCCCCAGTCAGGGATCCACTGCACGCCTTTGATCTCTTTCAGAGACTGCTCGCGCAGGCCTTTCTGATCCATGCTGACGAACCACTGCGGGGTCGCACGGAAGATGATCGGGGTCTTGTGACGCCAGCAGCACGGATAGCTGTGCTGCATTTTTTCAACGTGCAGCAGCGCGCCGCTGGTGCGCAGCATGTCGACGATGATGTCGTTCGCTTTGAAGACGTTGATACCGTCCAGCGCCGGGTAGGTGCCAGGCAGGTAAGAGCCGTCCGGGCCAACCGGGTTAGCGATTTCCAGACCGTACTTCAGGCTGATGTTGTAGTCGTCAGGACCGTGACCACCGGCGGTATGTACAGCACCGGTACCCGCTTCCAGCGTCACGTGGTCGCCCAGGATCGCCGGAACGTCGAAGTCCAGGAACGGGTGTTTGAAGCGCATCAGCTCCAGCGCGTCGCCTTTCACGGTGCCCAGCACGGTGTAGTCGGTGATATGCGCGCGCTTCAGCACGCTCTCAACCAGATCTTTCGCCAGGATAACCGCCTGACCGTCAATCTGAACCAGCGCGTATTCGAACTCACCGGACAGGGAGATCGCACGGTTCGCCGGCAGGGTCCACGGGGTGGTGGTCCAGATCACCAGAGAGATCGGGCCATTTACCGAGGAGACGCCAAATTTAGCCTTCACCGCATCCTGATCGACAGCGTTGAACGCCACGTCGATAGACGGAGAGGTTTTGTCGTAATATTCAACTTCCGCTTCTGCCAGCGCAGAGCGGCAGTCCACGCACCAGTGCACCGGCTTAGCGCCTTTGTGCAGGTGGCCGTTACCGATGATTTTACCCAGCGCACGGATGATGTTGGCTTCAGTTTTGAAATCCATGGTCAGGTATGGGTGCGACCAGTCGCCCAGCACGCCCAGACGGATGAAATCAGCGCGCTGACCGTCAACCTGCGTGGCTGCGTATTCGCGGCACTTCGCACGGAACTCGGCGGCGGTGAACTTCTCACCCGGTTTGCCAAACTCTTGCTCCACTTTCAGCTCGATTGGCAGACCGTGGCAGTCCCAGCCCGGAACGTAAGGCGAGTCATATCCCGTGAGGCCTTTGGACTTCACGATAATGTCTTTCAGAATCTTGTTAACCGAGTGACCAATATGAATGCTGCCATTCGCATATGGAGGGCCATCATGCAGAATGAAGGTTTTTTTGCCTTTTTTGGCTGCACGAATGATGCCGTACAGGTCATCATCGGTCCAACGCGCCAGCATTCCCGGTTCGCGCTTGGCGAGATCGCCGCGCATCGGGAACCCTGTTTCCGGCAAATTCAGGGTTGATTTATAGTCACTCATCAGATTCTCGGTTCCGTATTTATCACGTAGGCAGTTAAGCCGGGTTCAAAGCCCAAAAAACTCGCGGGCCGTCAATTCATCTCGCGCAATTTGCGCTTTTAGTTCATCCAGCGAACCAAATCGCTGCTCGTTGCGTATTTTTTTACGCAGTATCACATCTATATGGCGACCATAGAGGTCCATTACAACGTCCAGCAGGTGCACTTCTAACTGTTGACGCACACCGGCGACGGTCGGACGCGTGCCAATGTTGGCGACGCCGTAGAACGGTTTATCGCCCAGTCCTGCCACTTCCACCGCATACACCCCTTTAACCGGGGAAACCTGACGACGCAGCGGTATATTCGCCGTCGGGAAGCCTATCGTGCGGCCCAGCGCATCGCCATGGACCACGCGGCCAGAGATGGTGAACGGATGGCCCAGCAGGGTTTCTGCCGTGTCCAGGTCATCATTAGCCAGCGCCTGACGCACCGCAGTGCTGCTGACGCGCACGCCGCCTTCGCAGAAGGTCATCGCGCTGGTGACGTCAAATCCGTACTCCAGACCAGCCTTCTGTAATAGCAAGAAATCGCCCTGACGACCAGCGCCAAAGCGGAAATCATCGCCCACGGCAAGAAACTGTACGCCAAGACGCTTAACCAGGAGGTCGCTGACGAAATTTTGTGCTGTCAGCGCGGCAAAGCGACGATCGAAACGTAAACACAATACATAGTCCACGCCGGACTCCGCCAGATAGCGCAATTTCTCGCGCAGGCGAGTGAGTCGGGCGGGAGATTTATCGCCCGCGAACAATTCCAGCGGCTGCGGCTCGAAAATCATCACTACAACGGGCAGGCCACGGGCCTCCCCTTCTTTTCGCAATCCCTGCAACAGCGCCTGATGACCACGATGCACGCCGTCGAAATTACCAATAGTCAGCACGCACCCGTGTGGCGCGCTGCTGAGATTATGTATGCCGCGTATCAGCTTCATGTCTGGCTCAAAACAGTGAAAATCGCCAAAGTATACCTTGTACAGCGGTTAAGGTTAACCGGCGATTGTTCGCGCAAAACAGAAAGCCGTAATGATTTCATCAGGCTGACCTTTCGCAGCGAAAAAATCTGCTCGTGAACTGCGATTTTTATGCCGAAAGGCTGTATTCAGGGAAGACAAGCTGGTAGAATCCTGCGCCATCACTACGTAACGTAGCGTCGCTAATTAACGGCGCTTATTTGCACAAATCCATTGACAAAAGAAGGCAAAGAGGGCATATTCCTCGGCCTTTGAATTGTCCACATAGAACATATTTGGGAGTTGGACTTGGCTAATATCAAATCAGCTAAGAAACGTGCCGTTCAGTCTGAAAAGGCTCGTAAGCACAACGCAAGCCGTCGCTCTATGATGCGTACTTTCATCAAGAAAGTATACGCAGCAATCGAAGCAGGCGACAAAGCTGCAGCGCAGAACGCATTTAACGAAATGCAACCAATCGTGGATCGTCAGGCTGCTAAAGGTCTGATCCACAAAAACAAAGCAGCGCGTCATAAAGCAAACCTGACCGCGCAGATCAACAAACTGGCTTAATCGCTACTTGTTGTTGCTTGTTTAAAGAACCCGCTTAACGCGGGTTTTTTTATGCCTTCAGTTTGCCGGTGGCGTAAACAGCGCCGCGTAGTCACGATTGCAGATTCGCTGCACCGCCGGGTGCTGAATCATTCGTTCGGCAAATATGGCGTGGTACTCCTCCATCACGTTATCCACTCTGCCTATCTCCGTAATCTTGTCGTCCGAATAGAGATCGTGCGCGTACAGCGTCGGCGCAACGAAGATCGCATTATGCGCTTCGCCAAAGGCTTTCATCAGCGCCGCATCGTCGAACTCACCGAGGATTTCTACCTTAAGCCCCTGCGAATTAAACCAGTTCAGCAGCTTGCGTCCGAGCATTGAGCGTCTTCCCGGCACCAGCAGACGACGTTCTTCAAGGCACGCGGGGAACGGTTTTTCCGGCGGCGGATTAATGCACCAGAAGCTCACGCCGCATTCGCCAATCTTCACCGAGAACAGCCCTTCCTGCTGGGTGGAGTCAATCGGGCAGTCCGAGATAATCATGTCCAGCTTGTGCTGGCTCAGCTGTTCCAGCAGCATCTCGTGGGTGGATTCAAAGCAGCGCAGGTGAATTTGCTCGTCTTCAACTACCGCCGCATCCAGCACGCCGCTCACCAGCCGCTTGGACAGCGCATCCGCCACGCCCACGTCAAAGAGCAGGTTCGACTCTTTGCGGTAGTTGACGATATCCAGCATCTCCTGGCTCAGGGTGAACATTTTGTCCGCATAGCGGAAAACCAGTTCACCCAATTCGCTGGGTTCAATCCCACGCCCTTTACGCTTGAACAGCTTGCCCTGCAGACGCTCCTCCAGGGCCTTGATTTGCCCGGTGATGGTTTGCGGCGTCAGGTAGAGCGCCTCTGATGCTCCCACCACCGAACCCTGTTTGTAGACGTGCCAGAAGTAGTACAGATGGTTGTAATTTAAATGAGACATCGCGTCTTCTCTCCCTGAGTGTGTATCGGGAGGAGGATCGCCTCCTCCCGGTGTTCCGTTATGCCTGGACGGCCTGTCCGGACAACTTCACCTTCAACAAGGTATAACCGATTACCGCGGCCAGTAATGACCCGATGAGAATGCCGAGTTTAGCCCAGACGATAAGCTCAGGCGCATGCGTACCAAACGCCAGTGTCGAAATAAAGATCGACATCGTAAACCCGATTCCACACAGCACGCCGACGGCCATAATTTGCGAAAACGTGGTGCCATGCGGCAATGACGCCAGCTTCAGCTTCGTCGCCAGCCAGCAGAAGAGGCTAATGCCCAGCGGCTTACCGATAAACAGCCCGGCAATAATGCCCAGCGGCAGCACGGACGTCAGCCCGTCCAGCGTCACGCCGCCGAGGGAAACGCCCGCGTTGGCAAACGCAAACAGCGGCAGGATCATAAAGGCAACCCACGGGTGCAGCACATGCTCCAGCTGTTTGGCAGGCGACTTGCCGTCCTGCGGTTTAAGCGGCACGAAGAAGCCCACAATCACGCCTGCCAGCGTGGCGTGCACGCCGGATTTCAGCACCGCCGTCCACAGCACCATCCCCACCAGGATATAGATACCGATGCGGCGAACATTGAAGATGTTCAGCAGCGCCAGCACCGCAATCGCCCCGGCGGCGACGCTCAGGGACAGGATCGACAGATCGCTGGTGTAGAACAGCGCGATAATCACAATGGCGCCCAGGTCATCGATGATCGCCAGCGCCATCAGGAAGATTTTCAGGGCCACCGGCACGCGGCTACCGAGCAAGGCTAAGACACCGAGCGCAAAGGCGATATCCGTCGCGGCCGGGATCGCCCAGCCGTCACGCGCAACAGGATCCTGCCAGGTGAACGCCAGGAAGAGCAACGCCGGAACGACCATTCCACCGATGGCTGCGATCACAGGAAACGCCGCGCGCTGGCGGCTGGCAAGCGAGCCCAGAACCAGCTCACGCTTAACCTCAAGACCCACCAGCAGGAAGAACACCGCCATTAGCGCATCGTTGATCCACAGCAGCATGTTCTTGTTAATTTCCAGCGCCCCGACCTTCAGCTCAACGGGCGTTTCCAGAAATGCATGGTAGAGATCCTGCGTGATGCCAAGGTTAGCCAGCACCATCGCGGCAGCTGCGGCAATAATCAGGATCACGCCACCGGATGCCTCACTGCTAAAGAAACGGTGTAGTAATTTCATTTACGTTCTCTCTTTTACAACAATACCTCGATAAAACCATAATACCAAGCCAAATAGCTCGGCAAAAACAGATTAATGTTGAGTATAGACTCAGTTTAACCGAGCTATACGCGCAAATAAAAAAGCCCGGAATCGCTTCCGGGCTTTGAGAAGATGAAAACCAGCTAACGAATTAGCGAGTCAAATCATCGAAGAATTTTTTGACGCCATCGAAGAAGCTTTTGGAACGCGGGCTGTTTTTCTCACCCGTCGGACCGCCAAAGCTCTCCTGCAGTTCTTTCAGCAGCTGTTTCTGCTTGTCGTTCAGGCCAACCGGCGTTTCCACGACGACGCGGCACAGCAGGTCGCCCTGGGCGCCACCGCGAACGGATTTAACGCCTTTCCCGCGCATGCGGAACAGCTTACCGGTCTGGGTTTCGCCAGGCACTTTCAGGTTCACGCGACCGTCCAGCGTTGGCACTTCGATTTCGCCACCGAGTGCCGCCATCGCGAAGTTGATCGGCACTTCGCAGTACAGGTTATTACCTTCACGCTCGAAGATGGCGTGCTGTTTCACCTGCACCTGAACGTACAGATCGCCTGCCGGTGCGCCGTGCTCGCCTGCTTCGCCCTCACCGGCCAGACGGATGCGGTCGCCCGTATCGACGCCAGCCGGGATTTTAACGGACAGGGTCTTGGTTTTCTCAACGCGACCGTGGCCGTGGCATTTGGTGCATGGATCTTTAATCAGCGTGCCGCGACCGTGACAGTGAGGACAGGCCTGCTGTACCGCGAAGAAGCCCTGACGCATCTGTACCTGACCAGAGCCGTGACAGGTTGGACAGGTCTGAGGCTGTGTGCCCGCTTTCGCGCCGCTGCCGTGGCAAACGTCACACTCTTCCAGCGTCGGGATACGGATCTCTTTGGTTACGCCGCGAACGGCCTCTTCCAGCGTCAGCTCCATGTTGTAGCGCAGGTCCGCGCCGCGCGCCGCGCGCTGACGACCACGGCCGCCGCCGAAGATGTCGCCAAATACATCGCCAAAGATATCGCTGAAGTCAGCGCCGCCGCCAAAGCCGCCGCCACCGAATCCACCGCCGCCCATGCCGCCCTGTTCAAAGGCTGCGTGACCGTACTGGTCATAGGCCGCACGTTTTTGTGCATCGGTCAGGACTTCGTAGGCTTCTTTGATCTCTTTAAATTTGGCTTCAGCCTCTTTGTCACCCTGGTTACGGTCCGGGTGGAATTTCATGGCCAGGCGCTTGTACGCCTTTTTGATTTCACGCTCTTCCGCAGTTTTCGGAACGCCTAAAATCTCGTAATAGTCTTGCTTTGCCATTGGTTTTTTTAAGCCCCTTAACATGCGAGCACGGGCGTGGAGAGTTCTCCTACGCCCGTGCCGATTAATTACCCTGCATCAGGGCGATTATTTTTTATCTTTAACTTCTTCGAACTCAGCGTCGACAACGTCGTCGTCTTTCGCGTTGTTCGCCGAAGCGTCAGCGCCCGCCTGCTGTTGAGCGTGCTGCTGCTGAGCGATTTCCATCAGCTTCTGAGAAGCCTGCGCCAGTTCCTGCATCTTCGCTTCGATGTCCGCTTTGTCTTCACCTTTCAGTGAGGATTCCAGCGCGCTCAGTGCAGCTTCGATAGCAGTCTTGTCTTCCGCTGGCAGTTTATCGCCTGCTTCTTCAACCTGCTTACGGGTGCTGTGCAGCAGATGGTCACCCTGGTTACGGGTCTGAACCAGCTCTTCGAACTTACGGTCGGATTCCGCGTTAGCTTCGGCATCGCGAACCATTTTTTCGATTTCCGCTTCGTTCAGGCCAGAAGATGCCTTGATGGTGATCTTCTGCTCTTTACCGCTGTTTTTGTCTTTCGCAGACACGTGCAGGATACCGTCAGCATCGATGTCGAAGGTCACTTCGATCTGCGGCATGCCGCGCGGTGCCGGGTTAATACCGTCCAGGTTGAACTGACCCAGAGATTTGTTATCCGCCGCACGCTTACGCTCACCCTGAATCACATGAATGGTTACCGCAGACTGGTTGTCTTCAGCGGTAGAGAACACCTGGCTGTGTTTCGTTGGGATGGTGGTGTTTTTGTTGATGAGCGCAGTCATCACACCGCCCATGGTTTCGATACCCAGAGACAGCGGGGTAACGTCCAGCAGCAGTACGTCTTTAACTTCACCGGTCAGTACGCCACCCTGAACCGCAGCACCGATTGCGACCGCTTCGTCCGGGTTAACGTCTTTACGTGGCTCTTTACCAAAGAACTCAGCCACTTTCTTCTGAACCATTGGCATACGGGTCTGACCACCGACCAGGATAACGTCCTGGATATCGGATACGGACAGGCCAGCGTCCTGCAGAGCAACTTTCAGCGGCTCGATTGAACGGTTCACCAGGTCTTCTACCAGGCTTTCCAGTTTCGCACGGGTCACTTTGATGTTCATGTGTTTAGGACCGGTCGCGTCTGCAGTGATGTACGGCAGGTTCACGTCGGTCTGCTGAGCGGAAGAAAGTTCGATCTTCGCTTTCTCAGCGGCTTCTTTCAGGCGCTGCATGGCCAGCGGGTCGTTACGCAGGTCAATGCCCTGATCTTTCTTGAACTCGTCAACGAGGTAGTTGATCAGACGGGTATCGAAGTCTTCACCACCCAGGTGGGTATCACCGTTGGTTGCCAGAACTTCGAAGGTTTTTTCGCCGTCAACTTCGTCGATTTCGATAATAGAGATATCGAAGGTACCACCACCCAGGTCGTAAACCGCGATAGTACGGTTGCCAACTTCTTTATCCAGACCGTAAGCCAGTGCAGCAGCGGTTGGTTCGTTGATGATACGTTTTACTTCCAGACCTGCGATACGGCCAGCATCTTTGGTTGCCTGACGCTGAGCATCGTTGAAGTACGCAGGAACGGTAATAACAGCTTCAGTTACCGGTTCACCCAGGTAATCTTCAGCGGTTTTCTTCATTTTTTTCAGCACTTCAGCAGAAATCTGCGGTGGTGCAGTTTTGGTGCCTTTCACATCAAGCCATGCATCGCCGTTATCTGCCGCGATGATTTTGTAAGGCATGATGGAAACGTCACGCTGAACTTCTTCGTCCTGGAAGCGGCGGCCGATCAGGCGTTTAATCGCAAACAGGGTGTTTTGCGGGTTTGTCACTGCCTGACGTTTAGCCGGCTGACCAACCAGAGTTTCACCATCCTGGGTATAAGCAATGATAGAAGGCGTGGTGCGATCGCCCTCGGCGTTCTCCAGCACGCGTGCAGTAGTGCCATCCATAATCGCTACACAAGAGTTGGTAGTACCCAGGTCGATACCAATAATTTTACCCATCTAAACGTCTCCACTAAAAATTCAGTCAACATGTGGTTGTGTACCTGTAATAAGGGCAGAACGTGCTTTTTCAACTGCCCAGATTTGATTTTTTTCAGGTCCACACACTGCGGTTGACTACAAGATGGGGTCGCGACGGCATCCATCAAGGGGCAAGCATAAAAAAAATTTTAATTTCACCCTGATGAGATCATAGACGCCACCGATTGCGCCCATTATGATGCCGCGCCCAGTCAGGGAGAACTGACGCGGGTTTAACCATTTCACCATATTAATGATGATTTTTTTGAGGACTTATGGGCAACACTAAGTTGGCTAATCCGGCTCCGCTGGGCCTGATGGGTTTTGGCATGACCACTATCCTGCTGAACCTGCACAATATCGGGATTTTCCCGATGGATGGCATCATCCTGGCGATGGGCATTTTTTACGGCGGTATCGCGCAAATCTTCGCGGGCCTGCTGGAATATAAGAAAGGCAATACCTTCGGCTTAACCGCCTTCACCTCTTACGGTTCTTTCTGGCTGACCCTGGTTGCCATTCTGCTGCTGCCTAAAATGGGCATGGCAGACGCGGCAAACGCCCACTTCCTGGGCGTCTACCTGGGCCTGTGGGGCGTCTTCACCCTGTTCATGTTCTTCGGTACCCTGAAAGGTAACCGCATGCTGCAGTTCGTTTTCCTGAGCCTGACCGTACTGTTCGCCCTGCTGGCGATTGGTCACCTGGTGGATAACGAAGGCATCGTTCATGTTGCAGGCTGGATTGGTCTGGTTTGCGGCGCAAGCGCTATCTACCTCGCAATGGGTGAAGTGCTGAACGAGCAGTTTGACCGCACCATTCTACCGATTGGTGAAAAACACTGATCCCTCTGTCGTGTCCGCTTCGCGGGCACGACATCCCTTCATCTGCCCCAGCCAAATCCCTAATCCCAGCCCCATCAGCGAGAGCGCGAGTACATACCAGGCTGGTGCCATCGGCGAAACGCCCATCAGCACCGTCACCGCAATCGGCGTCAGCCCGCCGAAAATGGCATACGACACGTTGTAGGAAAATGAGATCCCGGTGAAGCGTACCTCCGGCGGGAAAGCTCGCACCATGACGTAAGGCACAGCACCCACTACGCCCACGCACAGCCCCACCACGCCATACAGTAGGAACAGCTGTTCAGGATGGCTGCCTGCCAGATGGTAAAACGCCCAGCTTGATGCGGCCAGTAACAGGCTGCCGACGATAAAGGTAACGCTGGCACCGAAACGATCTGCCGCCAGCCCGGCGGCCAGACAGCCAAAGCAGAGCATAATTGTCGCGATACTGTTCGCCTGTAGCGTCACGGCAGGGGCGAAACCGTACTGCTTTTGCAGCCACACCGGGGACATCAATATCACCACCACAATGCCCGCCGAAAGCAGCCAGGTGAGCAACATCGACACCACCACCGCTTTTTTATGACGTACCACGACCGCCTTCACCGGCAGCTCCTGCGCCAGCGCTTTGCGCTGCTGCATCTCGAGGAAAATCGGCGTCTCCTGCAGCCAGCGGCGCAGGTACATCGCGACCAGACCAAACGCCCCGCCCAGCAGGAACGGAATACGCCAGCCCCAGTCGTGCACGGCCTGCTGCGTCATGCTGGTGTTTACAATTGTCGCGACGACGGAACCGAGCAAAATCCCTACCGTTAAGCCCGCGGTTAAGGTTCCGCAGGCGATTCCAATGCGGCGCGCCGGAACATGCTCCGCGACAAACACCCACGCGCCCGGCACTTCACCGCCAATCGCCGCGCCCTGAAGAACGCGCATCAGCAACAGCAGCATCGGAGCGAAAATACCCATCGAGGCATAGGTGGGCAGCAGACCAATAGCCAGCGTCGGCACGGCCATCAGCAGGATGCTAAGGGTAAACATCTTCTTACGCCCGACCAGATCGCCAAAGTGGGCCATGATAATGCCGCCCAGCGGACGCGCCAGATACCCGGCGGCAAAAATGCCGAAGGTTTGCACCTGGCGCAGCCATTCCGGGATATCCGCCGGGAAGAAGAGCTCTCCCACCACGGCGGCGAAGAAGACGAAGATGATAAAGTCGTAAAACTCCAGCGCGCCGCCTAAGGCCGCGAGCGTGAGGGTTTTGTAGTCCTGTCGATTCAGAGGTCGGGTGTTATGTGACATAGCGAACCATTATGCGTGTGTTGTGGATTTATTTTTACAGCAATCGTAAAGAAAAAATTACTATACCGTAAAAGCTTTACCACGCCATCGCCGCTTCAGCTAATGTCACATATTGGTTAATTTCAGGAGATTGTTTCGCGACGTGCGTTTTTCGGGCGAAAAGCTGCTACCACTTTCTCATCGGTTTCCACATACGGACCGTCAAGGAGCTGTATACAATACGGTACACTTGCAAAGATGCCGTGAACGAGGACGCTGCCATCTTCCGCTTTCAGCCCTTCCAGCGTCTCTTTGATCGACTTCGGCTGCCCCGGCAGGTTCAGAATCAATGCCTGTTTGCGGATTACGCCCACCTGACGGGAAAGAATGGCCGTCGGGACAAAGTGTAGACTTATCTGGCGCATCTGCTCGCCAAAGCCCGGCATTTCACGATCGGCAATCGCCAGCGTTGCGTCCGGCGTCACGTCGCGGCGCGCGGGGCCGGTTCCGCCCGTCGTCAGAACAAGGTGGCAGCTCATCTCATCCACCAGCTCGCAGAGCGTCTGCTCGATGATCGGCTGTTCGTCAGGGATCAGGCGAGTCTGGACCTCGAACGGGGTGGTCAGCGCACTGCCAAGCCACTCTTCCAGAGCGGGGATGCCTTTATCCTGGTAAACACCGCTGGAGGCACGGTCAGAAATCGACACTAAGCCGATGCGTAAGGTATTCATATCCATTCCATTCAAAAAGTACTGATTAAAGGGAATGATACACGCAGAGAGGAGATTCAGACAGGGTACGAAAGAAGTCGCGTGACCGGGAGCCCGGTCACGCAGAATGATTACAGCAGGTCGCCGATCATTTTTTCCAGTTTGCCCTGGTCAACAGCAAACTTACGGATACCGTCCGCCAGCTTGTCTACAGCCATTGGATCCTGGTTGTGCTGCCACAGGAACTCGGATTCAGTGATGCGCTCTGGGCGTGCTTTCACTTCACCGGTGTAAGACAGCTTACGCTCGATGGTACCTTCGCTTTCTGCCAGCTCTTTCAGCAGCGCAGGGGCGATGGTCAGGCGGTCACAGCCAGCCAGCTCGATGATTTCACCGACGTTACGGAAGCTTGCGCCCATAACTACAGTCTCATAGCCGTGCTGTTTGTAGTATTCGTAGATTTCGGTAACAGAAACCACGCCTGGATCTTCAGCCGGCGCGTACTCTTTCTTATCGTTGTTGGCTTTGTACCAGTCCAGAATACGGCCCACGAACGGAGAAATCAGGTATACGCCTGCTTCTGCACATGCACGCGCCTGCGCGAAGGAGAACAGCAGGGTCAGGTTACAGTTGATACCGTCTTTTTCCAGCTGCTCTGCCGCGCGGATACCCTGCCAGGTGGAAGCCAGTTTGATCAGGATACGGTCGTTGCTGATGCCAGCGTCGTTGTACATTTTGATCAGGCGTTTCGCTTTGGCGATAGACGCTTCGGTGTCGTAGGAGAGACGTGCATCCACTTCGGTAGAGATACGGCCAGGAACCAGCTTCAGGATTTCCAGACCGATGTTCACTGCCAGTTTGTCGGTGGCATCCACAACCTGCTGCGCGCGGTCGTTGCTCTGTGCTTTCGCCCAGGTCACTGCGTCGTCAATCAGTTTGCGATACTCAGGGATCTGTGCGGCGTTAAGGATCAGAGAAGGGTTAGTTGTGGCATCCTGCGGCTGGTACAGCTTCATTGCCGCGATATCTCCGGTGTCAGCTACGACAGTGGTGAACTGACGAAGGGAGGTCAATTTATCCGTCATGATAGTGTTTCTCTTTTAACGTGCCCTGGATAATTCACGCTACCGACAGCATGTCTGCAGCGGAAAAATGACAGGTTTACTTGTTAGGGGGATGTAACCGGTCTGCCCTGATGATAACACGACGGAGGGGTAGCGCAACCGCAGACAGTGCGCTTAGGTAGAGTATGGTAAACTCGGAAGATTAACAGGCTGCTAAGCAACAGCATGCCCAATCAGTGGTAGCGCTTACATATTCACTTTGGCATCAACAAGAGGGACGTTAATGCCTGATTTCTTTTTCTTTATTAACGAAGTCCTGTGGGGTTCGATAATGATTTACCTGCTTCTGGGAGCAGGTATTTGGTTTACGCTACGCAGTGGGTTTATCCAGTTTCGTTATATTCGCAAGTTTGGCAGAAGTCTGAAAAACAGCGTTACGCCCCAGCCGGGCGGATTAACGTCGTTCCAGGCACTCTGTACCAGCCTGGCGGCACGCCTCGGCAGCGGGAATCTGGCGGGCGTTGCGCTGGCCATCAGCGCCGGCGGGCCAGGCGCGGTCTTCTGGATGTGGGTGACGGCGCTACTCGGAATGGCCACCTCCTTTGCCGAAAGTTCGCTCGCCCAGCTGTATAAAGAGAAAGATAAAAACGGCCAGTTTCGCGGCGGTCCTGCCTGGTATATGGCGCGTGGCTTGGGTATGCGCTGGATGGGCGTTCTGTTCTCGCTTTTTTTACTGCTCGCATACGGCCTTATTTTTAATACCGTCCAGGCAAATTCTGTCGCCAATGCCCTGCGCTATGCCTTCTCCTGCCCGGAGTGGGTCGCCGGTATTGCTTTAGCCCTCGTCGTTCTACTCACCATTTCTGCCGGTCTCAGGGGCGTTGCCCGCCTGATGCAGTGGCTGGTTCCCGTTATGGCGCTGCTTTGGGTGGTCGCGAGCCTGTTCGTCGCCGCCCTGCATATCGACCAGGTGCCTGGCGTGATTGCGACCATCGTCAAAAGCGCTTTTGGCTGGCGCGAGGTGGCCTCCGGGGCGCTGGGCTATACCTTCAGCCAGGCGCTGATGGCGGGTTTTCAACGGGGAATGTTCTCCAATGAAGCCGGAATGGGGTCAACCCCCAACGCGGCCGCTGCCGCCTCTTCCTGGCCGCCGCACCCGGCGGCACAGGGCATTGTGCAGATGATTGGCGTCTTTACCGATACCATTATCATCTGCTCCGCCAGCGCCATGATTTTGCTGCTGGCAGGCCCCGTCCCGCACTCCTCTGGAACCGCCGGGATACAGCTTCTCCAGCAGGCGCTGGTGAACCTGACCGGCGGCTGGGGAGCAGGGTTTGTCTCGCTCGTCCTGGTGCTGTTTGCCTTCAGTTCGATTGTGGTGAATTACCTCTACGCCGAAAATAACCTTATTTTCCTGAAGCTCGACTCCCGCGCCGCAATCGGAACCCTGCGTCTCGCGGTCATTCTGATGATCATCGCTGGCTCCTTCCTCAGTATGCCGCTGGTCTGGCAGCTGGCCGATATCATTATGGCGCTAATGGCGATCACGAACCTTACGGCGATCCTGCTGCTCTCTCCCGTTGTGACCCTGATTGCCAGAGACTATCTGCGTCAGCGCAAACTCGGCGTTCCGCCGGTATTTGATCCCGCCCGCTATCCCGATATTAAGGCGCAGCTTGCCCCCGGCACGTGGAATGATTTGCCGCGGCAATAACAGCTATCGATCAATTCAGGGCGATTTTTTGCTAAAGTCGCTCTAAATTTCCTGCAAGGACTGGATATGCTGATTCTGATTTCACCTGCAAAAACGCTCGACTACCAGAGCCCGCTCGCCACCGAGCGCTATACCCAGCCTGAACTGCTGGACTACTCGCAACAGCTGATCCGCGAAGCGCGTAAGCTCTCTGCGCCGCAAATCGCCTCGCTGATGAGCATCAGCGACAAGCTGGCCGATCTTAACGCGACCCGCTTTCACGAGTGGCACCCGGATTTCACCCCGGCTAACGCTCGCCAGGCGATTCTGGCGTTTAAAGGTGATGTCTACACCGGCCTGCAGGCGGAAGATTTTAGCGAAGCCGATTTCGATTTTGCCCAGCAGCATCTGCGCATGCTGTCGGGTCTGTACGGCGTACTGCGCCCGCTGGATCTGATGCAGCCGTATCGTCTGGAGATGGGGATTCGCCTGGAAAATGCCAAAGGCAAAGACCTGTATCATTTCTGGGGCGATATCATTACCGACAAGCTGAACGCGGCGCTGCACGCTCAGGGCGATAACGTGGTGATTAACCTGGCATCCGACGAATACTACAAGTCGGTGAAGCCGAAAAAGCTGGATGCGGAGATTATCAAACCGGTGTTCCTCGACGAGAAGAACGGTAAGTTCAAAGTGATCAGCTTCTACGCCAAGAAAGCGCGAGGCCTGATGAGCCGCTACATCATCCAGAACCGCCTGACGAAGCCGGAGCAGTTAACCCAATTTAACAGCGAAGGCTATTTCTTTGACGAAGCATCGTCAGGGAAAGGCGAGCTGGTGTTTAAGCGCCACGAGCAATAAAAACAAACCCCGCCAGCTGGCGGGGTTTTGCATTAATGGCGTTTCCAGTCCGGGCCGCGATCGTCGCGGCGGTCATCGTGGTGATGGTCATCGTGACGATCGTCGTGTTTACGATGCTCATCATGTGGACGCCAGTGGTTATCACGCCAGTCATAATGCGCCTTCCACCATTCGTGGTCGCGCCAGCGGCCGCCGTCCCAGTAATGACCGTTGTTATCCTGGTCGCCAATCTGCAGTTTGACCGCCGGTACGAGGGTAATTTCAGATGCCTGAACCGCCATGGGGGCGGCCAGCACCAGTGAAAGCGCGATGAGTGCAGGTTTCAGTGTAGACACAGGTGACTCCTTATTCTTCTTGCCCAACGTGGGCCGATGTAAGGAGAGTACGCGAGGGGAACGGGGGATGTTATTCTCTGCAATCCTAAACGCTAAGTGACCGCATTTATTGGGAATTTCTGCTTTTTTCCTGCTTTTTCTCTCCTTAATTCCTCCATAAAAAAGCCGGGTGGTGGCTTCACCTTACCCGGCCTACGATTAGGTCGTCGTGGTCGTTGTAGGCCCGGTAAGGCGTAGCCGCCACCGGGCAACACAATCACGCGCGCGTCATCATCAGCTTACGCAGCGCGGCAAAATCCGCGGGCAGCTCATGTGACAGCAGCGGCAGGTCGGCGCGCTCGGCCAGCTCTTTCGGCAGCGGCAGCGTTTCGCCCAGGATCGCTTCCACGCTCTCTTTGAACTTCGCCGGATGCGCGGTGCCCAGGAACAGGCCATATTCACCCGGGTTAAGCTGATCGCGCAGCGCGCGGTAGGCAATCGCCGCGTGCGGTTCAGAGGTATACCCCACCGCCTTCAGCTCGCGCATGGTCTCTTTGGTGGTTTCATCCGTCACCGCGGCGTAACCCAGGTCACCCAGACGCCAGATCTTACGGCGGAACAGCTCTTCCACGCGCGGCCAGTTGTTCGGCTGTGACACATCCATCGCGTTGGAGAGCGTCGCCTGCGTGGCGTTCGGCGCCCACTTCCCGTCTTTCAGGAAGCGCGGCACGGTGTCGTTGGCGTTGGTCGCCGCGATAAAGCGTTTCACCGGCAGACCCAGGGATTTCGCCAGCAGACCTGCCGTCAGGTCACCGAAGTTACCGCTCGGCACGGAGATCACCAGCTGGTTGCGCGCTTCCTGCGGCAGCTGCGCCACCGCTTCGAAGTAGTAGCAGATCTGCGCCAGCAGACGGCTGATGTTGATGGAGTTGGCAGAGTTCAGACCCAGGGCCACCTTCAGCTCTTCGTCGTCGAAAGCCTGCTTGACCAGCGCCTGGCAGGCATCGAAATCACCGTCGATCGCCACGGTTTCAATGTTGCCGCCGAGCGTACAGAACAGTTTTTCCTGCAGCGGGCTGATTTTGCCTTTCGGATAGAGGATCACTACGCGGACATTTTTCAGGCCGTAGAAGGCATGCGCCACCGCCGCACCGGTATCGCCGGAGGTCGCGGTCAGGATGGTCACCGGTTTGTCGCCGCTGATGTGGGTCAGCATCTGCGCCATAAAGCGGCCGCCGAAGTCTTTAAACGCCAGGGTCGGACCGTGGAACAGCTCCAGGCAGCCAACGTCAGGCTCAACCTGCTTAACCGGCGCCGGGAAAGCGAACGCCGCACGCACGCGCTCTTCCAGAAGCTCCTGCGGAATTTCGTCGCCGATAAACGCAGACAGAATTTTGGTGCTGCGGGTGACGAAGTCCTGCTTCAGCAGCTCATCAATCTCGGTCAGCTGGAATTCCGGCAGGTCATGCGGGAAGAACAGCCCCTGATTTTTGCCCAGCCCCTGAGTTACCGCCTGCGCGAAGCTGACCTGCTCGTTATGATCTTTAAGGTTATAGAGTTTCATTAATTATCCCAGTACTCGTGCGCCAGCCGTGTCCAGACGGCAAATATGAACAAAGCCTTCCTGATTTTGCAGGTAGTGTTTAGAGAGCCAGTCCGCCACGCGCTGCGCGGTGTCAGGCTTGTCGCACAGGGCGAACAGCGTCGGGCCGGAGCCGGAGATGCCGCACGCCTGCGCGCCGATATCCATCGATGCCTGTCGCGCCTCGTTAAAGCCGGGCAGCAGCTTCGTGCGGTACGGCTCGGCAATGACGTCCTTCATCAGCTTCGCCGCCAGCTGCGGCTGACGGGTGTAGCAGGCGTGAATAAAGCCCGCCAGATGACGCCCGTGGGCGATACAGTCCTGGCGACGATACTGCGCGGGCAGGATCGCACGCGCTTCTGCGGTAGAGACCTTAATGCCCGGATAGGCCAGCACCCACAGCCACTCATCAAACCCTGGCACCTGCTGGCTGATGATGCCATTTTCTTCGATCATCAGCTGCATGCCGCCGAGGAAGCACGGCGCCACGTTGTCATAGTGAATGCTGCCGGAGATGCGCCCTTCCAGCTCGCCCATCAACCCCAGCAGGCGGTTGTTGTTCAGCGGCTTGCCGCAGTGCTCGTTCATCGCCACCAGCGCGGCGACCACCGAACAAGCGCTGGAACCCAGCCCCGAGCCAATCGGCATACTTTTTTCCAGCGTCATGGCAACCGGCACGTTTTTGCCGATCTCCTGACAGAAGCGTTCCCAGCACTGATAGACGATATTTTCGCGCGGCTCAGACGGCAGTTTGCTGGCGAAGCGGCCGACATTGTTCAGGCTGAAGCTGTCTGCCGCTTCCACCGTGACCGTATCGCCCAGCAGTGAACCATCCACCGGCGTCACCGCCGCGCCCAGCACGTCAAATCCGACGCTCATATTCGCGCTGGAAGCCGGGGCATAAACTTTGACCATGTTAAACTCCTAACTTCCATGACAGGGTACGCAGCAGATCGGCAAACACACCCGCCGCCGTAACATCGTTCCCTGCGCCATAGCCGCGAAGCACCAGCGGCAGTGGCTGATAATAGTGGCTGTAAAACGCGAGGGCGTTTTCGCCGTTTTTAACTTTGTACAGCGGATCGTTGCCATCCACTTCGGCAATCTTCACCCGGCACACGCCATCTTCTTCAATGTTGCCAACATAGCGCAATACCTTACCTTCATCACGGGCTTTCGCAACGCGCGCGGCAAAAGCATCGTCAAGCTGCGGCAAATTTGCCATGAATGCAGCGACATCACCGCTGCTGTCAAATTCTACTGGCAGCACCGGTTCAATCACGATATCAGAAAGCTCAAGCTCACGGCCCGTTTCACGTGCCAGAATCAGCAGCTTGCGCGCCACGTCCATACCGGAGAGATCGTCACGCGGATCCGGCTCGGTATAGCCCAGCTCGCGCGCGGCGCGGGTCGCTTCCGAGAGGCTCATCCCCTCATCCAGCTTGCCGAAGATAAACGACAGCGAGCCGGAGAGAATGCCGGAGAAACGCTGCAGCTCGTCGCCCGCGTTCAGCAGGTTTTGCAGGTTCTCGATAACCGGCAGCCCCGCGCCCACGTTGGTGTCGTACAGGAACTTGCGGCGCGACTTGCTCGCCGCCAGACGCAGCTGGTGATAGTAATCCATCGACGAGGTGTTGGCCTTTTTGTTCGGCGTCACCACGTGGAACCCTTCGCGCAGGAAGTCGGCGTACTGGTCGGCCACCGCCTGGTTCGAGGTACAGTCGACAATCACCGGGTTAAGCAGATGATACTCTTTCACCAGACGGATCAGGCGGCCCAGGTTGAACGGCTCTTTCGCCTCGTTCATCTCGGCCTGCCAGTTCTCCAGGTTCAGACCGTGAACGTTGGTGAGTAGCGCTCTGGAGTTGGCAATCCCGCAGACGCGCAGATCGATATGTTTCTTCTGCAGCCACTCCTGCTGACGCTTCACCTGCTCCAGCAGCGCGCCGCCCACGCCGCCGACGCCAATCAGGAACAGCTCGATAACCTGATCGGTGTTGAACAGCATCTGGTGAACCACGCGTACGCCGGTGGTGGCGTCATCGTTGTCCACAACAACAGAAATTGAACGCTCTGACGAGCCCTGGGCAATCGCCACGATATTGATATTGGCGCGCGCCAGCGCGGCAAAGAACTTCGCGGAGATACCGCGCAACGTACGCATGCCGTCGCCGACCACGGAGATAATCGCCAGGCGTTCCTGAATGGCGAGCGGTTCCAGCAGCTCTTCTTTGAGTTCCAGATAGAACTCCTCCTCCAGCGCGCGACGGGCGCGCAGGCAGTCAGCCTGCGGCACGCAGAAGCTGATGCTGTATTCGGAAGAAGACTGGGTAATCAGCACCACCGAGATACCGTTGCGGGACATAGCCGCAAAGACGCGCGCCGCCATGCCGACCATCCCCTTCATCCCCGGGCCGGAGACGCTGAACATCGCCATGTTGTTGAGGTTGGAGATGCCTTTGACCGGCAGACCGTCTTCATCGGTACTCGCGCCAATCAGCGTACCCGGCGCCTGCGGGTTACCGGTGTTTTTAATCAGGCAAGGGATCTGGAACTGGGCAATCGGGGAGATGGTACGAGGGTGAAGCACTTTGGCGCCGAAGTAGGAAAGCTCCATCGCTTCCTGGTACGACATTGACTTCAGCAGTCTGGCGTCCGGAACCTGGCGCGGGTCACAGGTATAAACGCCGTCGACGTCAGTCCAGATTTCACAACAGTCCGCGCGTAAACAGGCGGCCAGTACGGCGGCGGAGTAGTCGGAGCCGTTACGGCCCAGCACCACCAGCTCGCCCTTCTCGTTACCGGCGGTGAAGCCTGCCATCAGGATCATATGGTCAGAAGGAATTTTGCTTGCGGCGATACGGCGGGTTGATTCGGCAATATCAACGGTGGATTCGAGGTAGTGGCCCACCGCCAGCAGTTTTTCAACCGGGTCGATCACGGTCACGCTATGTCCGCGCGCTTCCAGCACGCCGGCCATGATGGCGATAGAGAGTTTTTCGCCCCGGCAGATCAGCGCCGCGTTGACGCTGTCCGGGCACTGGCCGAGAAGGCTGATGCCGTGCAGGACGTGTTTGATTTGTGCGAATTCCTGCTCAACGAAGGACTTCAGCTGAGCGTGCGGGAAGCCAGGCAGCGCCTCTGCCAGCCCTTGCAGCAAGTCAGCGAAGATACGCTCTGCGTCGCTGATGTTCGGGAGTGCATCCTGGCCACCGATGGTTTTTTCAATCATCGCCACCAGATGGTTCGTGATTTTTGCCGGGGCAGAGAGCACGGTAGCAACCTGCCCCTGCCTGGCATTGCTTTCCAGGATATCGGCAACACGCAGAAAACGTTCTGCATTTGCCACTGATGTACCGCCGAACTTCAACACTCGCATGGTTCTACCTCGTTTCCTTTAGCCGAAAAAAAAGCCCGCACTGTTCAGGTGCGGGCTTTTTTTGTTTTTCCTGTACGCGTCAGCCCGCATCGTTACCTGTGGTAATGATGATGGTTGTAGTAATGGTGGTGATGCTGATGCGTTTCATGGATGTTGTGTACTCTGTCATTATTATCTGTCTGTCCTGTATTCTTTTAGGGTTAAAGGATCGGGCACCTTAAGTCAACGAATTTTTAATTTGATCACAATTCGGGAGACTCTCACGTCCCGCTGTTTGCAGATTTATTTTCATCCGATTCGCCCAAGTGCAACCCATCAGTACAGACTTATTCACCATAGTAAAAACTTATGACAGGATTTTACTCCGCCAATTTTTTTTCAATATCGTGCAGCAAACGGTGCAGCATTGCGGTGTCCCGCTGCTCAAGACGCCCCAAACGCTGCTGCAGCCAGTCAGCCATTTTTTGATCGTCCGCCACACCCAGCTGAGACAACAGTTGCTCAACGCGAGCGCGCAGCGCAGCCAGCTGATTTTCATTTGCCCCTTCTGCCGGAGGCTGGGGGATTTGTATTAGGGAGGCTAATTGATAGCAATAAACCATGACCGCCTGGCCTAAATTCAGGGAGGGATAATCGGCGACCATCGGCGCACCGGTAAGAACGTCCGCCAGCTCCAGCTCTTCGTTGGTTAATCCGGAATCTTCACGACCAAACACCAGCGCGGCTTTATCCAGCCACTGGCTTTTCTCGCTCAACATCGGCACCAGCTCCGCTGGCGTGGCATAGTAATGGAACTTCGCACGGCTGCGCGCGGTGGTCGCAACGGTAAACGAAATGTCGTGCAGCGCATCAGCAAGCGTCGCGTAAGTGGTTATATTATCGAGGATATCGCCCGATCCGTGCGCGACCCAACGAGCCGCAGGCTCCAGGTGGGCAGCGCTGTCCACGATACGTAAATCGGTGAATCCCATGGTCTTCATGGCGCGCGCGGCAGCGCCTATATTTTCGGCTCTGGCTGGGGCAACCAGTACAATCGACAGATGCATTTATGCTCTCTTTTTAATCAGTTAGCGGGCAAAAATGTGATGCACTTCAACATATTACGCGGCGCGAATTTACAAAAATGCAACACAAATCACCGAAATAGCGTTTCATAACAAATTAAAAACGCTAAACTATTCCTTGTCTGAACAATCAGTTAGAATGTTAACAGAACACTATTATCCCCATGTTTTATAATGATAATAGCGACATGAATACCCTATTCTGATTGGATTCGCTTCGTTTATAAATCAATGTCCGCAACTAGTTGGTTTATTGAAAAATTGTGACAAAGGCTAGCATTCGGCTACGATGATTTCATCAAACTGTTAACGTGCTACAATTGAACTTGATATATGTCAACGAAGCGTAGTTTTATTGGGTGTCTGGTGTCACTTAGCCTGTTATGTTGCTGTTAAAATGGTTAGGATGACAGCCGTTTTTGACACTGTCGGGTCCAAAGGGAAAGTACCCAAGACCAAGCTAATGATGTTGTTGACGTTGATGGAAAGTGCATCAAGAACGCAATTACGTACTTTAGTCACGTTAAGCCGATCATGTTAATTTGCGACATGCATCAGGCAGGTCAGGGACTTTTGTACTTCCTGTTTCGATTTAGTTGGCAATTTAGGTAGCAAACATGCAGACCCCGCACATTCTTATCGTTGAAGACGAGTTGGTAACACGCAACACGTTAAAGAGCATTTTCGAAGCAGAAGGCTACGATGTCTTTGAAGCGACCGATGGCGCAGAGATGCATCAGATCCTTTCTGAAAATGATATCAACCTGGTGATCATGGATATTAACCTGCCGGGCAAAAACGGTCTTCTTCTGGCGCGCGAACTGCGCGAGCAGGCGAACGTCGCGTTAATGTTCCTGACGGGCCGTGATAACGAAGTTGATAAAATTCTTGGCCTGGAAATCGGTGCGGATGACTACATCACCAAGCCGTTCAATCCTCGCGAGTTAACCATTCGTGCACGCAACCTGCTGTCCCGCACCATGAACCTGGGTACGGTCAGCGAAGAGCGTCGTAGCGTAGACAGCTACAAATTCAACGGCTGGGAACTTGATATCAATAGCCGTTCGCTGATTAGCCCGAACGGTGAGCAGTATAAACTGCCGCGCAGTGAATTCCGCGCGATGCTGCACTTCTGCGAAAACCCGGGCAAAATTCAGTCCCGTGCAGAGCTGCTGAAGAAAATGACCGGCCGTGAGCTGAAACCGCACGACCGTACCGTAGACGTGACCATTCGTCGTATTCGTAAGCATTTCGAATCTACGCCAGATACGCCGGAAATCATCGCCACGATCCACGGCGAAGGGTATCGTTTCTGCGGCGATCTGCAGGAGTAATCCCGCAGTTAACGCATTAAAAAACGGCGCATTTGCGCCGTTTTTTTTATTTCCAAATCCGCATAGTATCGTTATCAGGTGCTGCGGGTGGCTCTGGTCGCTTCGGCTGAGAGAGCGAGTACCAGTCGAAATGCCGGGTCAGGTACATCACCGCGAACAGCGCCAGGGCAAGAACAGCAGAGCCCAGTAGCAATGCGCTGTCCTCCGAGCGCAGCAGGAACCACATCACGACATCCAGTCCGAGTAGTGCCAGCACAAACAGCCCGCTGCGTTTCCAGCTTTTCAGCACGGCCTGCAGGTACATTCCGTTCATCGCTGCGCCAACCAGGCTTGCAACAATCCAGGCTGGCGTAAACCCGACGTGTTCAGACAGCGCCAGCAGCACCAGATAGAACAGGACCAGCGACAGCCCCACCAGCAGATACTGCATCGGATGAAGGCGTAATCCGGTTAAGGTTTCGAAGACAAAGAAAGCCATAAACGTCAGCGCAATAAGCAAAATAGCGTATTTAATTGCCCGGTCGGTCAATTGATATTGGTCAGCCGGCGTCGCTACCGTGACGCTAAAGGCCGGGAGCGCCTCCCACTCCGGCGACTCCTTGCCGTAGAACCAGCTCTCAAGGTTATTTGCAAACCAGCTGCTCTGCCAGTTCGCCTGGAAACCAGACTCGCCTATCTGATGCTTAACAGGGAGATAATCGCCCATAAAACCCGGATGCGGCCAGTTGCTGTTGAGCGTCATTTCGCTATTACGCCCTACCGGCACCACCGCAAAACTGCCGGTTCCCGCCAGGCTGAGGGACATATCAAGCGCAAACGTTTTGGCTTCCAGCGCTTTGTCGGTCAGCGGGATGTGGATCCCAGCAAGCGCACCGTAGACGCCTGAACCGGGTTCCACGCTTAGGGTCTCACCATTGATTTTAGAGATACTGACCGTGCCAATACCCCGCGCGTCGCCAACGCCCGTCACGATAAACGGCTGCCCTGTCGCGATCGTTTCCCCTTTCAACTGCTTCAGCTCTTCGGTATTAAACTGCGCTTTTATCTTCAGGTCCGTGTTCCAGATCTGCCCGTCATAGATACCAATATTTCTCGACTCAACGCGCTGGTTACCTTCAACAACCAGAGATTCCGGCAGAATGAAATGCATGTAGCTTTTCTTGTATTCGACCTTCTTCTCATCCTCTATCTTGTAAAAGATCTCCGTCATCGGAATCGCAATCATCGGGCCGACCAGTTTTTGCGGTCCGCTGGTACTCTGGCGCAGCGTATTTTCGACATCGTTGCGGTAGCTCTCGCGCTCTGAAATCAGGTTACTGACCATAAACAGCGGAACTAACAGCAGCAGGATGCACCCCAGCAGGGTGCTAATTTTCCAGAACAGTGGGGATTTCATCATTACGTCTCCTTTGTGATGAGGAGAGCGTAACCAGGCCGTGTGGGGTTAGTTTGAAGTTATGTGAAGGGACGGTGAAGTATCAGCGTGGCCATCACGCCACCTTCATCACGATTACGCAATATAATCTCTCCCTGATGCAGACGCGCCACCTCCTGAACAAACGCCAGCCCGAGCCCGCTGCTCTTCAATCCGTTCTCCCGCGGCAGAGAATAAAAGCGCTCAAAAATACGATCCAGCGCGTAATCCGGGATCCCGCTTCCGCTGTCGGTGACGATCAGCTGTATCTGCCCCTGCACTTCCCGGGCCGCCAGTTCAATGGCGCCGCCCTGCGGCGTAAAATCGATAGCGTTATCCAGTAAATTACCGAGTGCCTGTTCGAGAAGGTCGGGATCGCCTTCAACATGAATCGAAGCGGGCTGAAGGGTCAGTACAATCTCTTTTGCTGCCAACAGCGCCGAGCGCGCGTCGGCAAGACGCGTAAACAGCAGGTCGACACGGACGATCTGAGGCGTAATTTCGACCCGATTTTCAAGACGCGACTGAGTGAGCAGTTTTTCAACCAGCGACTGCATACGCGCGTTTTGCACCAGAATATTATCGATAAACCGCGCGGCCACCTGCGGCGGCGGCTGCTCGGAGAGAATTTCCGCCGCGCCGCGTATGGCGGCGATGGGGCTTTTCAGCTCGTGGGTCAGCGCATGGACATAGTGTTCAATGTAGTTTTTCCCTTCCAGGCGAATGCGCATACTCTCCAGCGCCAATGCCAGCTTGTGCAGTTCGCTACTGCCAGGATTAGGCAGCGGGAGAGGCGTATCCGTGGTCACCGAGTCGGCATAGCGCGATAACGTCGCGATAGATCGATTGATCCACCACGCCACAACGAGGCCAATCAGCAGGGCAATGCCGAGCAGCGCCCCGCCTGCCCACAGGATCCGCCGCTCGCTGCGATGGATAACCGGTGCCATCGCGCTGTTAGGTTTCCCGACCGACACCACGCCGATAATCTTGTCCTGCTCCACAACTGGCGCGGCAACATACATCACCGTGCTTTCCGGATCGTCGGGATGGCTTTGCGTACTGCGCGCGCCGTATTCGCCCCGAAGCGTCAGCCAGACGTCGTTCCAGCGCGAGTAATCTTGCCCCACGGCCAGACCGGCGGAATCAAACACGACGCGACCCTGCGCATCGGTCATGTAGACGTGGTACTCGTTACGCACTTTATGAATCCCGCCGATATTGGCGCGGAAGGGGCGCTGATGAAGCTGAGAAAAGGCCTGCGCCAGTTTACCCTGCTGCGCATGGCCCGAAAGCAAATCATCACGCCCAATTTCAGCCAGCAGGGTCGCGGTATCGATTAACGTGCCCTCGGTTGCCCTGCGCACGCCGGGTTTTACTTCCTGAACAAAGATCGACAGCACGAACCACGCGGCGATGGCCACGATCAGGAAATACCCCAGCAGCAGACGCATCCCAATGCGCATTAATACAGCCCCAGGCTATAGCCCATACCGCGATGGGTGCTGATGGGTGACAGTTCCTCGTTCACCGCCCGCAGCTTGGCGCGCAGGGTTTTGATGTGGGTGTCCACGGTACGGTCGAAACTGTCGCCGTCTTCACCCCACACCTTGTCCATGAGCTGCTGACGAGAAAAGACCCGCCCGGGGGCCTGCAACAAGGTTTTGAGCAGCAAGAATTCATAGCGGGTCAGGGGCAGTGCTTCACCGCACCAGCTAATTCGCGCGGCAGGCTCGTTCAGTTCAAACTGCCCGATACGCAACGTTTCTGATGGTGCGACGGATTTCTGCATGCGCCGTAAAATCGTCCGCACCCGGGCGCAGACTTCACGAGGGGAGAAAGGTTTCGCAACGTAGTCATCAGCCCCCATTTCCAGGCCAAGCAGCTTGTCTACCTCATCACTGCGCGCCGTCAGAAACAGCACGGGCAGTGAGGGATGCTGCGCCAGCAGCTGGCGGCAAAGCTCAAATCCACTGATGTCCGGCAGCCCGACGTCCAGAATGGCGAGCGCCGGAGCCTGCCGCCGCGCCTCCTCCAGCACGGGTAAACCGCGTTCAAACGCCTTTACCGCGAATCCTTCCTGCTGAAGCATGTAGATCAGCGTATCGGCGATACTGGTTTCGTCTTCAACCAGCCAGACCACAGGTTGTTGCATAGTTCATCCCTGAATTAATGCCACGGCATAATCGGCACCGCGCTGATCGCGTTTTTCGGCGAGCCTTCCACCACTTTGTCAGAGTAGGCAAGGTAAGCCAGGGTGTTGCGTTTGGCATCATAGAAACGCACCACCTGCAGCTTTTTGAACACCAGTGAGGTCCGTTTCTGGAACACCACGTCGCCCTGCGCTTTGCCGTTTTTAATTTTATCGCTCAACTCAACCGGCCCCACCTGCTGACAGGAAATCGCCGCATCGGAGGTATCTTCCGCCAGTCCCAGCCCGCCTTTGATACCGCCGGTTTTCGCGCGGCTGACGTAGCAGGTGACGTTTTTCACGTCCGGATCGTCAAACGCCTCCACCACGATTTTGTGGTCCGGGCCGAACATTTTGAACACGGTATCG
Organism: Enterobacter sp. DNB-S2; assembly: GCF_019443845.1. NCBI lineage: Bacteria > Pseudomonadati > Pseudomonadota > Gammaproteobacteria > Enterobacterales > Enterobacteriaceae > Enterobacter > Enterobacter sp. DNB-S2. The sequence goes on along the minus strand of NZ_CP050520.1, from coordinate 1,366,916 downwards.
ACGGAGCCAATCTGTTCTGCCTGCGCCACGCGCCCAACCATCAGCATCAACGCGGTGAAGATCAAAGTCTTGTATTTCATATTGTTACCATTCTTTAAAATTACACTGAGCGATTATTCAACGCTTTAGACAAAAATGTAGCAAGATCACGGGATTAGAATATATCTGCCTGTAATGTGCTCTAAAAAGCATGAATGCGCAAAAAAAACACTGAATGCTAAAACATCAAAAAATGCTATTATCCGCTAACCTGTTATCAGGCACCTGCTGTTTTAAGGATGAGGATAGTATATGGATCAGGCTGGAATTATTCGCGACCTGCTCACCTGGCTGGAAGGTCATCTCGACCAGCCTTTGTCACTGGATAATGTGGCGGCTAAAGCAGGCTATTCCAAGTGGCATCTGCAAAGGATGTTCAAGGATGTCACCGGTCATGCTATCGGGGCCTATATTCGCGCACGTCGTTTATCAAAATCTGCTGTGGCATTGCGCCTGACCGCACGGCCTATTCTGGATATTGCCCTGCAATATCGTTTCGATTCACAGCAGACCTTCACCCGCGCCTTCAAAAAACAGTTCTCGTTGACGCCAGCGCTTTATCGTCGCTCGCCTGACTGGAGCTCGTTTGGCATGCGTCCGCCGCTGCGTCTGGGCGAGTTCGCGATGCCAAAATACGAAATTGTCACGTTGCCTGAAACCCATCTGATCGGCACGACACAGAGTTACTCGTGCTCCCTGGAGCAGATTTCAGAGTTCCGTCATCAGATGCGCGTCCAGTTCTGGCGCGACTTCCTGAGCCACGCACCGACGATCCCGCCAATCCTGTATGGCCTCAACGAAACGCACCCAAGCCAGGAAAAAGACGACGAGCAGGAGGTGTTCTACACCACCGCGCTGACGCCAGAGATGGCCAATGGGTATATTCAGGGTTCGAAGCCAGTCGTGCTGGAAGGCGGCGAATACGTGATATTCGCCTATGAAGGGCTGGGAACGGGGGTTCAGGAGTTTATCCTGACCGTTTACGGAACCTGCATGCCGATGCTGAATCTGAATCGCCGTAAAGGTCAGGACATTGAGCGCTACTACCCGGCGCAGGATGCCAAACCGGAAGAAGGCCCAATCAATCTGCGTATGGAATTCTTGATTCCGATACGTCGTTAACGCTGCAGTTCGTCAAGCGCAGGGGCATCAAGATGCGAAATGTCCCCTGCCATCTCTACTACCCAGCCCGACGCCAGCCACGCGCTTTCCTGATAATCAATCCGGGAAATGGAGCAGTTGCGCAGGCGCAAACGGCGCTCAGCGTAAGCCGGTAACCCCAGAATGGTGCTCACCAGGCAACCCAACGCAATCCCGTGACTCACCAGCAGCGGACGGCTTCCCGCCGGCAGCTTCAGGCACTCCGCCAGGGCGGCATGCATGCGTACGCTAAGCTCCTGCATGGATTCGCCTTCAGGAATGCGGCCATCTTCGGTACCGTTCACCAGCGTGCGGCGCCAGCCCTCCTCCGCTTCCGTCAGCGTATCGATATGGCGTTTCTCCAGCACGCCCATATCCAGCTCGCGCAGGCGCGGCTCCAGCATGACGTCACAGCCGCAGGCATCTGCGATGATGCGCGCCGTCTGCTGTGTGCGACCTAAATCGCTGGTGATCACGTGGGTAATGCCCAGCGTTCTGGCGCGTTCCGCCACCTGCCACGCTTGCTGCACACCCTTCTCAGTGAGAGGACTGTCTGACTGGCCTTGAATACGTCGCTCGGCGTTCCACTGCGTTTCACCGTGGCGAACAAGGTATACCTGTAACATGCTTTTTTTCCGTTATACTGCGATGAGTTTTTTTTGAATCGAGCTTAATTATGCACCATGTTGTCTCTGCTACCACTAATCCTGCCAAAATTCAGGCAATTCTAAGGGCATTTGACGAGATCTTCGGCGCAGGATCCTGCCATATTGAGGCCATCGGCGTCGAGAGTGGCGTACCTGAACAGCCGTTTGGCAGCGAGGAAACGCGCGCTGGCGCACGAAATCGCGTGGCAAACGCTAAGGCCGCGGCACCGAATGCTGACTTTTGGGTAGCGATTGAAGCAGGTATCGACGAAGGCGCAACCTTTAGCTGGGTGGTCATCGAAAGCCGCGAGCAGCGCGGTGAAGCACGTTCGGCCACCCTGCCGCTGCCGGAGATCATTCTGGAAAAAGTCCGTGCGGGTGAAGCGCTCGGGCCGGTGATGTCGCAGTACACCGGCATCGATGAGATTGGCCGTAAAGAAGGGGCGATTGGCGTCTTTACCGCAGGCGCGCTGACGCGTTCAGGCGTTTATCATCAGGCCGTGATTCTGGCCTTAAGCCCGTTCCATAATGCGATTTATCGGTAAGTTTTTTTGGCCGGATAAGGCAAAGCCGTCATCCGGCGTCTTTCAGCAATACCGCTTCCAGCCACTGGCGCAGCTCAACCGGGGCCGACTTCAGGCTGTTCGAGCCTCGGGTGATCGTTGCAATACCCGCGCCGAGCTCATTTTTCAACTCGCGCTGGCTCATCTCTCCGCGCAGCAACTCTTCAATGATCCGCACGCGGGTGCCCAGCGCCTCACGCTCGTCCGGCGTGAGCATCAGCTGCATAAGGGGTAAATGCAGATCCTGTTCGTAAGAGTGACGCAGCAGCTCCACAAAACGAAGCCACTCCAGATGACGTTGTTCGGCCATTGCCGAGGAATACGGGGAATGCTGGGTCATGTTATGCTGCCTCTTGTACTCTTTAGCGAGTACAGCATAACACAACCCACGCCGATCAGTAACGTCTCTGCCACTCGGCATCGCTCATCAGGGTATCTTTCTGCCCCATGAAGTAGCGATAGTAAGCGTCATAGGCCAGCACGTTCTTCACGTAGCCGCGCGTTTCCGAGAACGGAATGCTCTCCACAAACGCTACGGCGTCGATGCGTCCGGCGCTGTTGCCGAGCCAGGTGCGCACGCGCCCAGGACCTGCGTTATACGCCGCCGAAGAGAAGATGCGGTTATTGCCGAACTGCTGATACACGTACTGGAGATAGCTGGTACCGATGTTGATGTTGGTATCCGGATCCAGAAGCTGCGACGGACTGCTGTAGCCAGGAATATTAAACATCTTCACCGTGTGCGTCGCCGTGCCCGGCATAATCTGCATCAGGCCGCTGGCGCCCACCGGGGAACGGACTTTCGGGTTCCACGCGCTCTCCTGACGGGCAATCGCCATCGCGTAGCTTTGCGGGATATCTTTGCCGCTGGTGTAGCGATCGAACAGATCTTTGTACGCCAGCGGGAAACGCTCTTCCAGATGATCCCAAAGCTTGCCGGCGATCGTCGCCTGCACGCTGAGATCCCACCAGTGATTATCAAACGCATAGCGGGCAAGCTGGGCTTTCTCATCGGTGGTGCGGCTGGTCACCAAATTCGCCCACTCGCTGCGCGCGGTGTTATCCATATTCCAGTACATCAGCTCGCGAACGCGCGCCATTTCTGGCCCCTGCGTCAGCGCCGGGTTCGCGTTGGCAGGTGCTTTATCTATACGGAAGGTGTATTCCTCACCCAGACGCTGCGCGGCAGCCATTGGGTAAAATCCGCGCTGCTGCATCAGCGAATGGAGGATCTCTTTGGCCTCATCATCACGACCGCGCTCCATCAGCAGATCGGCCTGCCAGTAGCGCCATTCGTCTTTCTCTTTGGCCTCCATGGGCAACCGCGCGAGCCAGGTATTGAGCCCACGACGATCGCCCGTGCCCAGCGCCATGCGCACACGGCGTTCCACCAGCGACGTGGAGTTCGAACGCATAATGGCATCGTCACGCCAGCGCGCCTGTTCATCGGTCACATCGGTGCCCATCAGTCGCCACGCCACGATGTCGCGCAGCTCCTGGGTTTGCTCCTCATTAAGCTGCTGCGCCTGCACCAGCTGCGGGATCATCAGCCGCGCGTTTTCGACATCGTCACGCGCCACGCTGGCAAAGGCCACCGCCGCCATCTGGCGGGTAAAATCGGTCGCGCCCGTACTGCGGGCAAAGGTCAGGACGCTGTTTGGATCGTTAGCCAGCGAGATAACCGCCGTGGAGATCGTCTGGTAATCGGACGGCATCTGCCCCGCCAGCGTGGTCACCAGACGCGTGTTACCGGCTTTCATCGCCAGACGGATGCGTTCAAGGTAGGAGAGCGGATCCTGCTTGCCGGAAGCACGCCACGCGCTAAACAGGGAATCACAGGCGTTCGGCTGGTTTTTTCCGGTCAGCCAGAGCTCTTTCGCTCCGGCCCAGGCCTCTTCCTGCTGGCCGGTCGCCCATTTTGCGTAGTAATAGTTACACTGCGCTTCGGTGGCGTTCGGCTTTTCAGGGCTAAACGCCAGCAGTCCGCGCCAGTCTTCGCGACGCGCCAGCTCATTCACAAAGCGAGACTGCAGATTTCGGGCTGGCGGCAGGGTTGGGTTCGCCTGAATGAAGTTATTCACGGTGACGGTAGGCTGGTTCATCAGATCGTCGGTTATCTGGCGATACTCCAGATACGGATACAGCGGATAATCCTTTAGCGTCGGCATCAGCGCCTGCACGGTATCCATCTGCTTGTTGTCCCACGCCTGTTTAATCTGGGCGTAGCGGTTACGTTGTTCATCCAGTGAATCGGCATGCACCGCCTGGCTTACCGCCATTACGCATACGCTGGCAGCCAGCAGACGCCAGACCACCCGTTTGGCTTTTTCCACAAGCTCTTCCTCATTGTTTTTTCGTCAATTGCAGCGTCTTGCCACGTCAAAGTCTAATTAACTTATGCTAACCAGGCATCCTTCAACGCGCCACGTCATGGACACTTTTTTACCTTTCTTGCGCGTTTTAACACTCCCGACGTTCCTGGCTGGGATTAGGACGTGAAAAAGGCTACACTTCGAGGCTGAAATTCCTTCTCATTACGATAAAAGAGGCGAAGTCCAACGTGGCTCAATTCGTTTATACCATGCATCGTGTCGGCAAAGTTGTCCCGCCGAAACGTCATATTCTTAAAAATATCTCGCTGAGCTTCTTCCCGGGCGCAAAAATCGGTGTTCTGGGTCTCAACGGTGCCGGTAAGTCCACCCTGCTGCGCATCATGGCCGGCATTGATACAGACATCGAAGGTGAAGCCCGTCCGCAGCCTGGCATCAAGATTGGTTACCTGCCGCAGGAACCTCAGCTGAACCCGGAACACACCGTTCGCGAATCCGTTGAAGAAGCGGTATCCGAAGTGGTTAACGCGCTGAAAGGTCTGGATGAAGTGTATGCCAAATACGCTGAGCCGGATGCGGACTTCGACAAGCTGGCCGCGCAGCAGGGCAAGTATGAAGAGATCATCCAGGCGCACGACGGTCACAACCTGAACGTGCAGCTGGAGCGCGCGGCTGATGCCCTGCGTCTGCCGGACTGGGATGCGAAAATCGCGAACCTCTCCGGGGGTGAACGCCGCCGCGTGGCGCTGTGCCGCCTGCTGCTGGAAAAACCAGACATGCTGCTGCTCGACGAACCGACTAACCACCTGGACGCAGAATCCGTGGCGTGGCTGGAACGCTTCCTGCACGACTTCGAAGGCACCGTTGTGGCGATTACCCACGACCGTTACTTCCTCGACAACGTCGCTGGCTGGATCCTGGAGCTGGACCGCGGCGAAGGTATTCCGTGGGAAGGCAACTACTCCTCCTGGCTGGAGCAGAAAGATCAGCGTCTGGCGCAGGAAGCTTCTCAGGAAGCGGCGCGTCGTAAGTCTATCGAGAAAGAGCTGGAGTGGGTTCGTCAGGGCGCGAAAGGCCGTCAGTCTAAGGGCAAAGCCCGTCTGGCACGCTTCGAAGAGCTGAACAACACCGAATACCAGAAACGTAACGAAACCAACGAACTGTTTATTCCACCTGGAGCACGTCTGGGGGATAAAGTGGTTGAAGTGACCAACCTGCGTAAGTCCTACGGCGACCGTCTGCTGATCGACGACCTGACCTTCTCCGTACCGAAAGGCGCTATCGTTGGTATCATCGGTCCGAACGGCGCGGGTAAATCGACCCTGTTCCGCATGATGTCCGGTCAGGAACAGCCTGACAGCGGCTCTATCACCCTGGGTGAAACCGTGAAGCTGGCCTCCGTTGACCAGTTCCGTGACGCGATGGACAACAGCAAAACCGTGTGGGAAGAAGTCTCCGGCGGTCTGGATATCATGCGTATCGGCAACACCGAGATGCCAAGCCGCGCCTATGTTGGCCGCTTTAACTTCAAAGGCACCGACCAGGGCAAACGCGTGGGCGAACTGTCCGGCGGCGAGCGCGGTCGTCTGCACCTGGCGAAGCTGCTGCAGGTGGGCGGTAACGTTCTGCTGCTCGATGAACCAACAAACGACCTGGATATCGAAACCCTGCGCGCGCTGGAAAACGCCCTGCTGGAGTTCCCGGGCTGTGCGATGGTTATCTCGCACGACCGCTGGTTCCTGGACCGTATCGCGACCCACATCCTGGACTATCAGGACGAAGGTAAAGTGGAGTTCTTCGAAGGTAACTTCACCGAATACGAAGAGTACAAGAAACGCACGCTGGGCGCCGACGCGCTGGAGCCGAAGCGTATTAAGTACAAGCGTATTGCGAAATAAAAGCAAAACGGCAACCTCGGTTGCCGTTTTTTATGTTTGTACCCTCTCCCCGTGGGAGAGGGCCAGGGTGAGGGCATCAGGCCGCACAAAATCACCCACCCACGTAATACCGCTTCACCTCGTCAAACTGCATCGCAAACTCGATATAGCTCATCAGCGCAGGCGAATTCAGCTTGCGGCTTGGGTAGGCCAGCCACAGATCGTTACCTTCAACATTCCACTCCGGCAGCACCTGAACCAGCGCACCTTTTTCAATTTTATCTTCCAGCAGAAACGCGGGTAAGAGCGTGATCCCCGCACCGGCAATCGCACACTCGCGGGCGTAGACCAGATTATCGGTCATGTGCGCGTTATCCGGCAGATAGCGGTAATCCTCGCTCTCGCTTCGCAGAAGCCACTCCGACCACGCCCGGTGCGTGATACAGCGGTGCTCCACCAGCTGACGGGGATGCGTCAGCGGATCCCGACGCGCCAGATAGTCCGGTGAGGCCAGCATGTAGCGCGGGCAGTGCCCGATCATCCGGCCAATCAGGGAGGAGTCCTGCGGCTTACCGGTACGCAGCGCTACGTCAAAACCGGCCTCGACCAGATCCACCACGTCATCAGAGATCGACACATCCAGCGAAACGTCAGGATAGCGAAGCTGAAACTCGGCATTCATGTGCGCCAGCAGCGTCGCCCCAATTCCCGCCGGACAGGTGATCCGCAGCCGCCCGCTGGGATTTTCGCGCAGCCGCTGAATGGCGTACTCGGCCCGCTCGCTGGCCGCCAGCATCTCGCGACAGTGCACCAGATAGTGCTCGCCCGCAAACGTGAGGCTAATCCTGCGCGTGGTGCGGTTCAGAAGGCGGATACCCACCTGCTGCTCCAGCTGGCTAATTCGCTGGCTAACGCTTGATTTTGGCAATTCCGCCTTCTGCGCCGCCGCGGTAAAGCTGCCCATCTCCGCTACCAGCGCGAACAGCGCCATATCCTGCAGCTGTTTAAACATGATTGTTCATCCTGTACGAACGCTGAGTTCTTGATTGTCCATCTTATCACGCAGCTGGCCACTTTATAGACTAGCCTCAACAAAACGCATGCCATTGAGGAGCACACCATGTCTGTTAAAGCTATTGCCGTTAACCCAGAAAATCCGTCCACCTTCATTGAAATCACCCCGCCAATGCCGCAGCCCGGCGAGCACGATCTGCTGGTAGAGGTGAAGGCCGTCTCCGTTAACCCGGTCGATACCAAAGTCCACGCAGGAATCGCTAAAAACGGGCTGAACGAGCCGCGCATTCTCGGCTGGGATGCCAGCGGGATCGTCAAAGCGGTGGGGGCTGGCGTAACTGGATTTAAACCAGGTGACGAGGTGTGGTACGCGGGCGACATCACCCGCCCGGGCAGCAACGCCACGCACCAGCTGATTGATGCACGCATAGTCGGCCACAAGCCTGCCAGCCTCGGCTGGGCGGCTGCCGCTGCACTGCCGTTGACCGCGCTCACCGCGTGGGAAGGTCTGTTTGAACGCCTGAACATTCAGGATGCCGGGGCAGACAAAACGCTGCTGATCATCGGCGGCGCTGGCGGCGTGGGATCGCTGGCGATCCCCTTTGCGAAGCACAACAGCAAGGTGAAGATCGTCGCAACGGCTTCACGAGAAGATTCCGCCCGGTGGTGCCGCGATCGCGGGGCTGATATTGTCGTCAACTACCGCGATCTGAAAGGCGAGCTGGCGAAACAGGGGCTCACCTTTGTGGATTACATTTTCATCCTCAACGACACCGACGGGCACTGGGATGCGGTCAGCGAACTGATTGCGCCGCAGGGGCATATCTGTTCCATCGTTGAAAATGAACATCCGCTGAACCAGGACAAGCTGAAGTCCAAATCCGCCGCCCTGCACTGGGAGTTTATGTACACCCGCAGCATGTACCAGACCGCTGATATGGCGCGTCAGGGGGAGATCCTCAATGAGGTGGCAAAACTGGTGGATAACGGCGTGGTGGAAAGTTCGCTCAGCGAAACGCTGCACGGGCTGAGCGTGGAAAGCATTACCGAGGCGCACCGTAAAGTGCTGGAGGGACATATGCGTGGGAAAGTGGTGATTGAGTTCTGAGTGGCTTGATGCCCTCACCCCGGCCCTCTCCCACAGGGAGAGGGAGGTTAAAGTCCCCTCTCCCTGTGGGAGAGGGTTAGGGTGAGGGGTAAGTTTTTACCCCTGCTCCCCCATCATCTCCTTCACCAGCTCGACGCAGCGCAGGAAACGGGAGTCGTAGTCAGACTCTTCCACATGGACAAACTCAACGTTGTTTTCGTTGAGCATCTCCACCAGCATGGTCTGAAACTCTCGCCTGTCCACGGAGCTGCCGAGGCTGCGCATGCCGTCGGCCACCCACGGGGTGTTGTTTTCCAGCAGGATCACCAGGTCAAAGCGGTATTCGTCAATCAGCGCCTGCACGAACGGGTGCTCGCGCCCTTCATATTTTTTACAGAACGCCTGTGTGGTCACGAAATCGGTATCGATAAACGCCACTTTGTTGGCGTATTTGACCGCAAAATCAATGTACTGGGCATGACCGAGCGCGATTTTGTCGTAATCGGAATATTGCAGCGCCATCTCGTCGCCGCCAAGGTGCGAGAAGACATAATCGCGGCCGTACTCCCACGCGCTGGTGGTATTGAAGATGTTCGCCAGCTTGTTGACCAGCGTCGATTTCCCGCTCGACTCGCCGCCCAGGATCGCGACGGTACGCACAAAGAACGGCTTCACTTCGGTCGGAATGTAATCCCAGTAGCGGAACGGGTTTTCGCGGATCTGCGCCCCGCTGATGTTCATAAAGGTGCGTTTCGGGTCGATCAGCACCGTCTCGATGCCCAGATGCTCGCGGAACTGCGGCGCGTCGGACTCTTCAGAGGTGTAGATCCAGTTAGGCGCAATGCCCTTCTCTTCCATAAACGCTTTGATGCCGTTGCTCCACACGTCCCAGCCGTGCGGATACGGCTCCATGCCCTCTTCGTTAAAGGCATGAATACGAATATTTTTCTGGTACTTAAAGGTCTGGAGCAGCCAGCGCAGGCGGTCCGGCACGGTCGGCTGCTGCGACATGGCGCTGTCTTCAAACAGCTGACGGTCACGGGTTTCGTCGTAGCCCATGATGATATGCAGCTCGTCAACCTGGCTACAGGCGCGCTGGATCAGATAGATATGTCCGGTATGCAGGGGGTAAAACTTGCCGAACACCACGCCGATGTTCTTTTGCATACGCGGGAACTCCAGCCCCAGAAAGCGGTGCAGCGCTTCCAGCTTCTGCGCGCTGGGGCTTTTGATTTTGGCGTTCAGCAGCTGGCTCAGGTAGCCTTTGGTCATGCCGCTGGCGTCCGCCACCTGCTGCAGCGTGCAGCCCTTCTGGCGGATTGCGGTCTTGATGTAGTCAAATGATGACATAAATTACGGTGCCTCCTGCAAAATCAAATTTACGTAATTATAAGTCGTCAAAGACATTTAACGCATCAGCGAGTTTTTTCACGCCAAATACCTGCATCCCTTCCGGGATCTTTTTCGGCACGTTGGCGGCTGGAACGATCGCCCGGCGGAAACCGTGTTTTGCCGCCTCGGAGATACGCTCCTGGCCGCTGGGTACCGGACGGATTTCCCCGGCGAGGCCCACTTCGCCGAAGACCACCAGGTCCTGCGGCAGCGGCCTGTCGCGCAGGCTGGAGACCATCGCCAGCAGCAGCGCCAGGTCTGCGCTGGTCTCCGTGACTTTGACGCCGCCGACCACGTTAACGAAGACGTCCTGATCCGCCATCTGCAGCCCGCCGTGACGGTGCAGCACCGCCAGCAGGATCGCCAGACGGTTCTGTTCCAGACCGACCGCCACGCGCCGCGGGTTGCCCATCATCGACACGTCCACCAGCGCCTGAATTTCAACAAGCAGCGGGCGCGTCCCTTCCCACAGCACCATCACCGAGCTGCCGGAGGTGATCTCATCGCCGCGGCTCAGGAAGATGGCCGACGGGTTGCTGACTTCGCGCAGCCCCTGTTCGGTCATGGCAAACACGCCCAGTTCATTCACCGCCCCAAAGCGGTTCTTGTGGCTGCGCAGGGTACGGAAACGGGAATCCGCATCGCCGTCGAGCATCACGGAGCAGTCGATACAGTGTTCAAGCACCTTCGGCCCGGCCAGCGAGCCGTCTTTGGTCACGTGGCCGACCATCACAATCGCCACGCCTCGCGTTTTGGCAAAGCGCGTCAGGTAAGCCGCGGTTTCACGCACCTGCGCGACGCTGCCCGGCGAGGACTGAATGTCCGCCATGTGCATCACCTGGATGGAGTCGATCACCATCAGCTTCGGCTGCTCTTCTTCGGCAATCATACAGATCTGCTCGATGCTGGTTTCGGAGAGCATGTTCAGGTTGCCGGTCGGCAGGCCCAGACGGTGCGCGCGCATCGCCACCTGCTGCAGAGACTCTTCGCCCGTGACGTACAGGGTTTTCATCTGTTCGGCAAGCTTGCAGAGCGTTTGCAGCAGCAGGGTCGATTTACCCGCGCCCGGGTTACCGCCGATCAGGATCGCGCTACCCGGCACCACGCCGCCGCCGAGCACGCGGTCAAACTCTTTGAACCCGGTGGAGAAGCGCGGCAGCTCTTCGAGGCTGATGTCCGAAAGTTTTTGCACCTTCGCCACGCCCGCGTTACCGGCATAGCCGCTCAGGCGCTCATTGCGCGCCACGCTCGGCGAAGCCGCCACACCACGCACTTCGGTGATGGTGTTCCAGGCATGACAGGCGCTGCATTGCCCCTGCCAGCGCGGATAATCCGCACCACATTCATTACAGACAAATGCGCGTTTTGGAGCTTTCGCCACGGTTTACCTCGTTATTTCTGTGCGGCCTGCGTGCCGGGTGGCGCTTACGCTTACCCGGCCTACAAAGCAGGCCGTTATTTCTGATTAATGCTGCCGGAGAGAATGCAGAACACCCCCATCAGGTCAGCGTGACGGATAGTGACTTCCGTCTTTTCATTCACTTTTGGCTTGGCATGGTAGGCAATGCCCAGCCCGGCGGCTTTGATCATCGGCAGGTCGTTCGCGCCATCGCCAATGGCGACGGTCTGGACGACCGGAATTTCATATTTTTCCGCCAGACGCGTCAGCGTATTGGCTTTGTACTGGGCATCAACGATATCGCCGATCACCTGGCCGGTCAGCTTGCCGTCCATGATCTCCAGCTCATTGGCCACCACGGTGGTCAGATGGAGTTTTTCCCGCAGGTAATCCGCGAAGAAGGTGAAGCCACCGGAAGCAATCGCCACCTTCCAGCCGAGGGACTGCAGCTTCAGCACCAGCTGCGTCAGCCCTGGCATCAGCGGCAGCACGTCGCGCACCTGACGCAGAATGTTGGCATCGGCCCCTTTCAGGGTCGCCACGCGCTGGCGCAGGCTGGCGGTGAAGTCCAGCTCGCCGCGCATCGCACGTTCGGTGACTTCCGCCACCAGCTCGCCGCTGCCCGCCAGCTTCGCAATCTCGTCAATACACTCGATCTGAATGGCGGTTGAGTCCATGTCCATGACCAGCAGGCCCGGGGTTTTCAGGTGTGGAATTTTGCCCAGCGGCGCGACGTCCAGTCCGGCGTCATGCGCCAGACGCGTTGCGCGCTGCGTCAGGGAACCCGCCAGGCGAATAACCTGGTAGTCTTCCACGCACCAGGCGGCGACGATGACCATTGCCGCACCCAGCTTGCTTTGATACTGGGTCAGGCGTTGCTTATCCAGACCGCGTCCGTAGAGGAGCCAGCCGCTACGACCGGCGTGGTAATCCAGAGGCATCACCTCATCGCCACTTAAAGAGAGCGGCAATCCTGGCCATAAAGAGACATCCGTTGGCAGGTCACACCAGGTAATGTTCGGCATTAAAGCTCCTGTAATTTCGTTCGCGCCGGAAGGTTGCAGAGGGAAAATAACGCATGAGGCTACCCTGTAACCATCACTTCTGGCAACATTAAGCCGTAAATTTTCAGCAGGTGGAATATGGCTCGCGCAAAACTGAAATTCCGGCTCCATCGCGCCGTGATTGTCCTTTCCTGTCTCGCACTATTAGTGGTGCTGATGCAAGGGGCATCGTGGTTTAGCCAGAACCATCAACGGCAACACAACCCGCAGTTTGAAGAGCTGGCCCGCACGCTGGCGCGCCAGGTGACGCTCAACGTCGCGCCGTCCATGCGTACCGAAACGCCGGACGAGAAGCGGATAGGCCAGGTTTTACGCCTGCTCACGGAGAATAGCCGCATTCTTGATGCCGGCGTCTATGATGAGCAAGGCAACCTGATTGCCCGCGCGGGCGAGCACGTCGACGTGCGCGACAGGCTGGCGCTGGACGGGAAAAAAGCCGGGGGCTACTTTAACCAGCAGATTGTCGAACCTATTCAGGGGAAGAATGGCCCACTGGGCTATCTGCGCCTGACCCTCGATACCCACACCCTGCCTACTGAAGCCAAACAGGTCGATAATACCACCAATATTCTGCGCCTGATGCTGCTGCTTTCACTCGCCATCGGCGTTGTGCTGGCGCGCACCCTGCTTCGCGGCAAGCGCTCGCGCTGGCAGCAATCCCCGTTCCTGCTGACCGCCAGCAACTCCGTCCCCGAAGACGAAGAGAGCGAGAAGAAAGATTAGTGATAAAGTAGGCGAACGATTCGGAAAAGGAACTTTGCCATGACGACGTTACGCCTGCTTATCTCTGACTCTTACGATCCCTGGTTTAATCTCGCGGTAGAAGAGTGCATCTTCCGCCAGATGCCCGCCACCCAGCGCGTACTGTTTCTCTGGCGGAACGCCGATACGGTGGTCATCGGCCGCGCGCAAAACCCGTGGAAAGAGTGCAATACGCGGCGTATGGAAGAGGACAACGTCCGTCTCGCGCGCCGCAGCAGCGGCGGCGGCGCGGTGTTTCACGATCTGGGCAATACCTGCTTTACCTTTATGGCGGGCAAACCGGAATACGACAAAACCATCTCAACGTCCATCGTCCTCAACGCGCTCAATTCACTCGGCGTGACGGCGGAAGCGTCCGGGCGTAACGATCTGGTGGTGAAACCCCCCGAGGGCGACCGGAAGGTCTCCGGCTCCGCCTATCGCGAAACGATGGATCGCGGGTTCCACCACGGCACCCTGTTGCTGAACGCCGATCTGAGCCGTCTGGCGAACTACCTGAATCCGGATAAGAAAAAGCTCCAGGCCAAAGGAATTACCTCCGTGCGCGGCCGCGTGGCAAATCTGGTAGAACTGCTGCCGGGAATTACGCACGAGCAGATTTGCGATGCGATCCGTGACGCGTTCTTTGAACATTACGGCGAGCGCGTGGAAGCAGAAGTCATCTCCCCTGACAAAACCCCGGACCTGCCCAACTTCGCCGAAACCTTCGCCCGCCAGAGCAGCTGGGAATGGAACTTCGGTCAGGCTCCTGCGTTTTCCCATCTGCTTGATGAGCGTTTTACCTGGGGCGGCGTGGAGCTGCATTTTGACGTGGAGAAAGGCCATATCACCCGCACGCAGGTGTTTACCGATAGCCTGAACCCGGCACCATTAGAGGCACTGGCGGCACGTTTGCAGGGCTGTTTGTACAGGGCGGATATGCTGCAGCAGGAATGCGACGCGTTGATCGGAGATTTCCCGGAGCAGGAAAAAGAGCTGCGGGAGCTGTCGGCGTGGATTGCACAGGCCGTGCGCTAGGTGCGGTCTGGTGCCCTCACCCCGGCCCTCTCCCTGTGGGAGAGGGAGGGAAGAGACAGAATTACTCTTTATCGCCCAGCAGAACGGATTCCAGCGCGATTTTGATCATGTCGTTAAAGGTAGTCTGGCGCTCGGCAGCAGTGGTCTGCTCGTGGGTACGGATGTGGTCAGACACGGTGCAGATGGTCAGCGCTTTCGCACCAAACTCAGCCGCGACGCCGTAGATACCTGCCGCTTCCATTTCCACGCCCAGGATGCCGTATTTCTCCATCACGTCGAACATCTCGCCGCCGTCCGGGGCATAGAACAGGTCAGCAGAGAAGATGTTACCCACGCGCGCTTCAACGCCCAGCGCTTTTGCCGCGTCAACCGCGTCACGCACCATGCCGAAGTCAGCAATCGCCGCGAAGTCATGGTCTTTGAAACGCATGCGGTTAACTTTGGAATCGGTGCAGGCGCCCATACCGATAACGATGTCGCGCAGCTTAACGTCCATGCGCACCGCGCCGCAGGAGCCTACGCGGATGATTTTCTTCACGCCGAAGTCGGTAATCAGCTCTTTGGTGTAGATAGAGCAGGATGGGATACCCATACCGTGGCCCATAACGGAGATTTTGCGGCCTTTATAGGTACCGGTGAAGCCCAGCATGCCGCGAACGTTGTTCACTTCACGCACGTCTTCCAGGAAAGTTTCTGCAATGTGCTTCGCGCGCAGCGGGTCGCCCGGCATCAATACGACGTCAGCGAAATCACCCATTTCTGCGTTAATGTGAGGAGTTGCCATCTTCAGTTCCTTTTACATTGTTGTTTTTGCCGGGTGGCGGCTACGCCTGACCCGGCCTATATTCTGTTCTCTCTCTCCCTGTGGGAGAGGGTCGGGGTGAGGGCATCAGGCCGCACCCAATCCGTTTAGAACATGGCCTTGCCATATTCCATGTCAGACGTACCAAAATATTTCGCCAGGGTCTGGCCGATGTCCGCGAAGGTTTCACGGTGACCGAGCGAGCCCGGCTTCACTTTCGGGCCATACACCAGCACCGGAATGTGCTCACGGGTGTGGTCGGTACCGGTCCAGGTTGGGTCACAGCCGTGATCCGCGGTCAGGATCAGAATGTCATCTTCACCTACCAGCTCCATCAGCTCCGGCAGACGGCGGTCGAACAGCTCAAGACCCGCTGCATAGCCCGCAACGTCGCGACGGTGGCCCCAGGAGGAGTCGAAGTCCACGAAGTTGGTGAAGACGATAGTCTTGTCGCCCGCTTCTTTCATCTCTTTGATGGTGGCATCAAACAGCGCGTCCAGACCGGTGGCTTTCACTTTTTTGGTGATGCCGCAGTTGGCGTAGATATCCGCGATTTTACCCACGGAAACCACGTGGCCGTCTTTCTCTTCAACCAGCTTCTGCAGTACGGTCGGTGCCGGTGGCTCAACGGCCAGGTCGTGACGGTTACCGGTACGCTGGAAGTTACCCGCTTTGTCGCCGATAAACGGACGCGCGATCACGCGGCCGATGTTGTAGCCGCCTTCGGTCAGCTCTTCACGGGCGATTTCGCACAGCTCGTAGAGTTTATCCAGGCCAAACGTCTCTTCATGGCACGCAATCTGGAACACGGAGTCAGCAGAGGTGTAGAAAATCGGCTTGCCGGTTTTCATGTGCTCTTCGCCGAGCTGATCCAGAATCACGGTACCGGAAGAGTGGCAGTTACCGAGGTAGCCCGGCAGGTTGGCACGCTTCACCAGCTTATCGAGCAGCTCCTGCGGGAAGCTGTTCTCGTGATCGGAGAAGTAACCCCAGTCGAACAGCACCGGCACACCGGCGATTTCCCAGTGGCCAGATGGGGTGTCTTTACCGGAGGAGAGCTCGTGAGCCCAGGCGTAGGCGCCCACGACTTCCGCGTTGCCGTCCATACCGGCTGCGATTTTACCGGTAGAACCTTCATGCGCTTTCACCAGACCGAGGCGGGTCAGGTTAGGTAGAGTCAGAGGGCCTTTACGACCGTTGTCCGCTTCGCCTTTTGCACAGGCTTCCGCGATATGGCCCATGGTATCGGAACCCACGTCACCAAAACGTTCTGCATCTTCGGTTGCGCCGATGCCGAATGAGTCCAGCACCATAATAAATGCACGTTTCATAATTGTTCTCCGTACGTAGTGCTTCAAAAATTATCGATCAGATCAGTATACCGCTATTAGGTGATACGGCGATAGACAGTCGGTGTGGTTTCCGGCGCTTTATCGTCAAGCGTAATTGCCGCTTTCACCGCTTTAGCCGCTTCCTGCCAGCTGGCTTCGTCTTTCGCGTGGATCACCGCCAGCGGACGTTGACCGTCAACGCTGTCGCCCAGACGGGCCATATCGGTAAAGCCGACGCTGTAATCAATGGTGTCTGACGCCTGACGACGGCCGCCGCCCATCGAGACCACCGCCATACCCAGCGCACGGGTGTCCATTGCAGAGACATACCCTTCGCTATCGGCATACACCGCTTTGCTAAGCGTCGCGGTTGGCAGGTATTTCGCGTAGTTTTCGACGAAATCGGTCGGGCCTTTCTGGGCTGCAACCATGCGGCCGAAAATATCCGCCGCTTTGCCGTTATCCAGCACCGCCTGCAGTTTCGCGCGGGCTTCTGCGTCGTCTTTGGCCAGCTTGCCGGAGATTAACATCTCAACGCACAGCGCCATGGTGACGTCGAACAGACGCGGGTTGCGGTATTCACCAGTCAGGAACTGCACCGCTTCACGCACTTCGACGGCGTTACCGGCGCTGGACGCCAGCACCTGGTTCATGTCGGTGAGCAGCGCGGTGGTGCGCACGCCCGCGCCGTTGGATACGCCAACGATCGCTTCCGCGAGCGCAGCAGAAAGTTCATAGGTCGGCATAAAGGCGCCGCTGCCCACCTTCACGTCCATCACCAGCGCGTCCAGCCCTTCTGCCAGTTTTTTCGCCAGGATAGAGGCGGTGATCAGCGGGATGGAGTCAACGGTCGCGGTGATGTCGCGGGTGGCGTAGAAACGCTTGTCTGCAGGAGCAAGAGAGCTGGTCTGGCCGATAATCGCCACACCAACGTCTTTAATAATGTCGCGGAAGCGATTGTCATCCGGGAAGATATCGAAGCCCGGAATGGCTTCCAGTTTGTCGAGCGTACCGCCGGTGTGGCCCAGGCCGCGCCCGGAGATCATCGGGATGTAACCGCCGCAGGCTGCCACCATTGGGCCGAGCATCAGAGACGTCACGTCACCCACGCCGCCGGTGGAGTGTTTATCCACGATCGGGCCGTTAAGGTTGAGGCTTTTCCAGTCCAGAACGGTTCCTGAATCTCGCATCGCCATGGTCAGCGACACGCGCTCAGGCATCGACATATCGTGGAAGAAAATGGTCATCGCCAGAGCCGCAATCTGCCCTTCTGAGACGGTGTTATCACGAATGCCGTTGATGAAGAAGCGGATCTCTTCATCGCTTAATGCATGACCATCACGTTTTTTACGAATAATTTCTTGTGCGAGAAACACGGTAACCTCCATGCGGAATCGGGGGAGTTGTGGCGGGTGGCGCTACGCTTACCCGCCCTACGATCCTGTCGACCGGATGAGCAAAGCGTCATCCGGCATTGTCTGGCAATCAGTAGCTGCTTGCGCTCTTACCGTCGCCGTGACCCAGCGCTTTCAGCAGGCTGGCCAGCAGGCTGGACGCACCGAAGCGGTAGTGGCGGGAATCGGCCCAGTCGGCGCCAAACAGTTCGTCGGCAATCGCCAGGAACTGCTGCGCGTCTTCAGCGGTACGCACGCCGCCCGCAGGTTTGAAACCAACGGTTTTGGATACGCCCATGTCGCGGATCACTTCCATCATGATGCGCGCGCTTTCCGGGGTCGCATTCACCGGCACTTTACCGGTAGAGGTTTTAATGAAATCCGCACCGGCTTTGATGGAGATTTCAGATGCCTTACGAATCAGCGCCTCTTCTTTCAGCTCGCCGGTTTCGATGATCACTTTCAGCAGCACGTTTGCCGCCGCGCACGCGTCTTTACAGGCTTTCACCAGGTCAAAACCGACCTGCTCGTTGCCGGCGATCAGCGCGCGGTACGGGAACACCACGTCAACTTCGTCTGCGCCGTAAGCAATCGCCGCGCGGGTTTCTGCCAGCGCGATCTCGATATCGTCGTTGCCATGCGGGAAGTTAGTTACGGTTGCAATGCGCACGTCCGGCGTACCCTGCTCTTTCAGCGTCTTACGGGCAATCGGGATAAAGCGCGGGTAGATACAGATGGCTGCGGTGTTACCCACCGGCGTTTTCGCCTGATGGCACAGGGCGATGACTTTTTCATTGGTGTCGTCATCGTTCAGGGTGGTCAGGTCCATCAGTTTCAACGCGCGCAGGCTGCTTGCAGTTAAATCGGTCATAACATTCTCCAACGGCAGTGCCGTATAAATTTTACCTTGCGGGTCTGTGAGTATTCTAACATTCACCCGCATCCACACTTCGACATTCATCACAGTTAATGAAAACTGCATACAAATTTGCATTACTGTAATGAGATCTTCTTCAAACTTTAGCGCGTAAATTGCCGACTAAAGCAGCGATACCCCCTGTCGGATCAAAAGCCCCGACAGGCTGGCTTCCTACAATCCGTTCATCATCCGCAGAACACTCAAGGAAGCGACTATGCCCCACTCCAGCCCCGACGCCCTGCAACAACGTTGCCAGCACATTGTCACAAGCCCGGTGTTAACCCCGGAACAAAAACGTCATTTTCTGGCGCTGGAAGCGGAAAACAACCTGCCTTACCTGGCACTTCCTGAGGCCGCACGAGCCGCACTGGACGAAGGGTTTATCTGCGACATGTTCGAAGGCCATTCGCCTTACAAACCCCGTTACGTTCTGCCGGATTACGCAAAATTTCTGGCTAACGGTTCAGCGTGGCTGGAGCTGGAAGGCGCGAAAGATCTCGACGACGCCCTCTCGCTGTTAACCATCCTCTACCATCATGTTCCGTCCGTCACATCGATGCCGGTCTATCTCGGTCAGCTTGATGCGATATTGACCCCATATGTTAGAATTCTAACACAAGAAGAGATCGATAGCCGAATAAAACGTTTCTGGCGCTATCTCGACCGTACGCTGCCGGATGCGTTTATGCACGCAAACATCGGGCCTGAAGATACGCCAGTCACGCGCGCCATTCTGCGTGCCGATGCAGAGCTGAAGCAGGTCGCGCCGAACCTGACCTTTATCTACGATCCCGATATCACCCCAGATGATTTGCTGCTTGAGGTGGCGAAAAACATTTGTGAATGCAGCAAACCGCATATTTCTAATGGCCCGATGAATGATAAAATTTTCACAAAAGGCCGTTATGGTGTGGTGAGCTGTTACAACTCCCTGCCGCTTGCAGGCGGTGGCAGCACCCTGGTGCGCCTTAACCTCAAAGCCATTGCTGAACGCAGCGCATCCATTGACGACTTCTTCACCCGCACGCTCCCGCACTACTGCCAGCAGCAAATTGCCATCATCGATGCACGCTGCGGTTTCCTTTACGAGCAATCTGGCTTCTTTGAGAATAGCTTCCTGGTAAAAGAGGGGCTGATTGATGCGGAACGGTTTGTACCCATGTTTGGCATGTACGGCCTGGCGGAAGCGGTAAACGCGCTCTGTGAGAAAGCAGGAATAGCGGGACGCTACGGAAAGGATGAACAGGCCAACGCGCTGGGCTATCGCATCAGCGAACAGCTTGCAGCGTTCGTTGAAAGCACGCCGGTGAAGCACGGCTGGAAGCTTCGCGCGATGCTTCACGCGCAGTCGGGGGTCAGTTCCGATTCGGGCACCACGCCGGGCGCGCGCCTGCCTTACGGCGACGAGCCGGATCCCATCAGCCATCTGCTGGCCGTTGCGCCGCATCACAAACACTATCACTCCGGAATCAGCGATATTCTCACCCTGGAGGAGACGGTCAAACGCAACCCGCAGGCGGTGGTTCAGCTTTGCCTGGGCGCGTTCAGGGCCGGTATGCGTGAATTTACCGCCAACGTAGCGGGTAACGATCTGGTCCGCGTGACCGGCTACATGGTTCGCTTGTCGGATCTGGAGAAATACCGGGAAGCCGGATCGCGCACCAATACCACGTGGCTGGGGGAAGAGGCCGCACGCAATACCCGTATTCTGGAACGTCAGCCGCGCGTGGTTAGCCATGAACAGCAGATGCGCTTTAGTTAGTCAGGTCATTCCTTTTTCCTGCGTGGACGGGCCGGGCAGCCGCCTGGCGCTGTTCCTGCAGGGCTGCAACCTGCGCTGTAAAACCTGCCACAACCCGTGGACGATCGGCCGCTGCAACGACTGCGGGGACTGCGTGCCCCACTGCCCGCACGACGCGCTGACGATTCAGGCCGGACGCGTCTGGTGGCAGGAGAGTGACTGCCAGCAGTGCGACACCTGCCTGCACCTGTGCCAGCTGCAGGCAACGCCTATGGCGCACCGCTTCAGCGTGGAAGAGATCCTCACTCAGGTCCGCAAATCCGCACCGTTTATCGAAGGGATCACCGTCAGCGGCGGCGAAGCCACAACGCAATTGCCGTTTTTGATTGCTCTGTTCACCACGATCAAAGCCGATCCCGCCCTGCGTCACCTCACCTGCCTGGTAGACAGCAACGGTCTGTTAAGCGAAACCGGCTGGCAAAAGCTGCTGCCGGTACTGGATGGCGCAATGCTGGATCTGAAGGCGTGGGGGAACGAGCATCACCGTTTCCTGACCGGACGCGAAAACCCACAGATTAAGCAGAGCATCCGCTGGCTGGCAGATCGTCACCGTTTGACGGAACTCCGCCTGCTGGTGATTCCGGAGCAGTGTGATTATCTGGAACATCTCAAACCGCTAACGACCTTTATCCACGGGCTTGGAAATGTTCCGGTACGCATCAACGCGTTTCATGCGCAGGGCGTTTACGGTGAGGCGGCCTCATGGCGCAGCGCCACGCCCGAGGACGTTGAACCGCTGGCGCGGGCGCTGGAAAAACAGAAGATAACGGTGATTCGTCCGGCACTTTACCTATAGCGTGATGCCAAATACCGAACGGGTATTTTCCAGCAGCGCATCGGCAATCACCTCTTCAGGCTCTTTTCGCAGTTCACACAGGGTGGTGAACACGCGCGCCGCCTGTTCCGGGCGATTCGGCTGGCCCTGAAAACCATTCAGCGGCATATCCGGCGCGTCGGTTTCCAGCAGAAGCGCCGACAGCGGCAGCTGTGCCATCACGTCCCGGGTTTTACTGGCGCGCGGATAGGTGATGGTGCCACCGACGCCGATTTTATAGCCCAGTTCAATAAAACGCTGCGCCTGCTGCAGGCTGCCGGAGAAACCGTGCACGACCCCCTTTCGCGGCAGATCGATGCGTTTCAGGTGCATCGCCAGCTTATCGTGCGTGCGTCTTGAGTGGAGGATCACCGGCAGATCGTGGCGCTTCGCCAGCCTGAGCTGCGCGTCGAGGATCGTCTGCTGGCGCTCAAACTGCGGATCCTCACGATAAAGATCGAGGCCGATCTCACCGATGGCGACAAGTTTGTTTCCTGCGGTCTGCACGACCTCATCAAGCCTCTCAATGTGCTCATC
Source organism: Enterobacter sp. DNB-S2 (assembly GCF_019443845.1). Lineage (NCBI taxonomy): Bacteria > Pseudomonadati > Pseudomonadota > Gammaproteobacteria > Enterobacterales > Enterobacteriaceae > Enterobacter > Enterobacter sp. DNB-S2. The sequence goes on along the minus strand of NZ_CP050520.1, from coordinate 1,344,987 downwards.
AAGATGCCGCTCAATCACAATCGGATGCAGGCCGAGCGCGGCATAGAGCGCTGGGTGCCGCATGGAAAGATCCAACACCCGGGAAAAATAGGCCGCTTCCACTGCCGGCACAATGATGGCCTGAACCCCTGCCTCAGCTGCTTTCGCTATGCTTTGCGCTTCATCCCCCGTAAATGGCGGAAAATCAAAGTGGCAGTGGGTATCGACAAAGCGGAGCGTCACGCCAGATCCTCGTTATCCAGTAAAGCGTCATTCGCCTGCGGAATATCCACCAGCGGCATCGTCAGGGCGTCGTTGGCGACAATCGCAGGCGGCAAAATAATGCGTTTATGGCGATGAAGCGGCGGTTGCTCCGCCAGCATTTTCCCCACCGTCGCCAGGAAATAGCGCCCGCACAGCCGCCCCGTTTTGTAATCCATGCGCAGCGCAGGGACGCGGCTGCCCAGGGCCATGCTCAGCAGCGGCTTAGGCGGATAGATTTCAAAAATACGCAGCTTGCCCGGCGGTTTTTCAATGAAGCGCTGCATCGCGCCGTAGGTGGTTTCATGCTGCTTCGCGATGTTCACCAGCGGCTGCAGGCTGCTGTCGCCCAACCAGCGCTCCATCCGTTTGAACCACTGGGGCGTGTAATACATTTGCGACGGTACGGTACGGATCACCACAATGGTTTTCGCCCCGCGCCGGGCGGCTTCCTGCACCGGCACCGCGTCACTGATCCCCCCGTCCAGATAGCTAATGCCGTCCAGCAGGGCACCGGTACGATAAAAGCCGGGGATCGCGCTGGAGGCGCGGATGATGTCCAGCCAGTTCTCCTTCTGAGGAGAAAAATAGCCCGGCGAATAGTCATCGCCCCGGCTGGCGCACATCCAGAACTCTTTGCCGCTATCAAACAGACGGGCAGCGGTATCCATGGCCAGCGGCATCTGGCTGGAGGTCGATTCCAGCAGCCAGTCAAGATCGATCAGGTTGCCGCCGCGCACAAAGCGCACCGGATTAAAAAATTCTTTCGCCGTGGTGTAGCGCATGATGACCTTTCGCGCGTAGCCGGGCTGGTTACACACATAGGCAGAGAGGTTCTGCGCCCCGGCAGAGGTGCCGAAGTAAAGGTCAAACGGGTTGAACTGCGCGCGCATAAATTCATCCAGCACGCCGGCGGTGAAAATGCCGCGCTGCCCTCCCCCCTCGCAAACCAGTGCGAGTTGTCCTGCGCGAAACGGCTTTAACGTCAGCGGCGCAATATTGCCGAGCGTAACGGGAATTCGTTGCCCCACCTCTGCTTTCCTGTTTTGATTATTTTATAACACCACAGTAACGCACCCGACCTGTTACGCAAATAAGAAAAAGCCAGTCACAGTGACTGGCTTTTTTTTGTTGAAGGAATATTGCGTTTGCTACGGACGTCTACGACCCGTAAACAGGCTGACCAGGAACAGAATAATACCCACAACGAAGACAATTTTAGCTGCCCATGCCGCTGTACCTGCCAGTCCACCAAAGCCCAATGCGGCGGCAATTAACGCGATAACCAGAAATATAATGCCCCAACGAAACATAAGCTTCTCCTTTACCATAGTTAATGTCGGCCGCTAAACGTGAGCGCTCAGGTCACTCACCGGCGTTTTTCCAGAGTCGTTCTTATTTCGCCCGCAGGTTTTAACCAGACGGGCGAATGGTCCAGATTTACTTCGTTTTCAGATCGTTTTTAACGCTTTTCACACCGTCAATCGCTTTCGCGATGGACTCGGCGCGTTCACTTTGCGCCTGCGAATCTACCGTACCGGAGAGCTGAACCACACCATCGGTGGTTTCCACTTTCACCTTGCGGGACGGCACGATGTCATCTGCTAAAAGTTTAGCTTTGATTTCGCTGGTGGTGGCTGCATCACCGGCATAACCTTTCACCGACGCGTTTTTACCGTCACGTACGTGCAGCTTATCGCTGACGGACGCAACGCCTTCAACGCCTTTCGCGACTTTCACCGCCTGTTCGGCCTGAGCCTGGCTTTCCACGAAGCCGCTCAGCGTGACCACTTTCTTGTCGGTCTTAACGGAAATATCGGTACTTTTGATGGCTTCATCATCCACCAGTGCGGCTTTCACTTTTGCTGTGATTGAGCTGTCGTCCATGAAGTTGCCGACTTTATTCATAGAGCTATCGATTTTTTGCCCTGCGGTATCGGCCGTGGACTGGGCTTTATCCATTGTGCTGCTTTCCGCCAGAGCGGAACCGCTCATCAGAACGCTACCCAGGGTTACAGCCAGCAGAGTTTTCGAAATCTTCAGTCTTGTCATATTCATCGATCTATTCCTGTGTTTACCCGTTATTCGGGCTACATACTTCCTTAGTAGTTTTATATATTGCGAATAAACACACGGGCAAAATGGATAACCTAAAGTCATGCATTGAACAGTTAATTTATCCACGCCCGGTGTTAAACACTGAGTTAAATATAGATCACTCTCACAGAGCCGCTTTCAGAATTGGGTAAAAAACGCGCGAATAGCGTGAAATTGCGTTGAATTAAGAACATTCCGCAAGGGATTAATAAGACAGGAATTAAAGAAGAGCACGGCGGCAGCCGTGCTCTGAGAGGGGATTAGTGCTCGCGGGTTTTACGGAACTGAACGTCAGGGTAACGTTCCTGCGTCAGGTTCAGGTTCACCATGGTTGGCGCGATATAGGTCAGGTTATCGCCGCCATCCAGCGCCAGCTGAATTTCGTTCTTACGCTTAAATTCTTCGAATTTCTTCACGTCAGAACACTCAACCCAGCGCGCGGTCGCGACGTTCACAGACTCGTAAATCGCTTCCACGTTGTACTCGCTCTTCAGACGCGCAACAACCACGTCGAACTGCAGCACGCCGACCGCACCCACGATCAGGTCGTTGTTCGCGATTGGGCGGAACACCTGCACGGCGCCCTCTTCGGAGAGCTGAACCAGGCCTTTCAGCAGCTGTTTCTGCTTCAGCGGATCGCGCAGACGAATACGACGGAACAGCTCCGGTGCGAAGTTCGGAATACCGGTGAACTTCATCATTTCACCCTGGGTGAAGGTATCGCCGATCTGAATCGTGCCGTGGTTGTGCAGACCGATGATGTCGCCCGGATACGCCTCTTCAACGTGCGAACGGTCGCCCGCCATAAAGGTCAGCGCATCGGAGATCACCACGTCTTTACCGGTACGCACCTGGCGCAGCTTCATGCCCTTTTCATACTTACCGGACACCACGCGCATAAAGGCCACGCGGTCGCGGTGTTTCGGGTCCATGTTGGCCTGAATTTTGAACACGAAGCCGGTGAATTTCTCTTCCTTCGCTTCCACTTCACGGGTGTCGGTTTTACGCGGCATCGGACGCGGCGCCCACTCCACCAGACCGTCCAGCATGTGGTCAACGCCGAAGTTACCCAGCGCGGTACCGAAGAAGACCGGGGTGATTTCACCGCTCAGGAACAGCTCTTTATCGAACTCGTGAGACGCCCCCTTCACCAGCTCCAGCTCGTCGCGCAGCTGCGCGGCCAGCTCTTCGCCGACTGCCGCGTCCAGCTCAGGGTTATCCAGACCTTTCACCACGCGAACTTCCTGAATGGTGTGGCCTTTACCGGTCTGATACAGGTAGGTTTCGTCTTTATAGAGGTGATACACCCCTTTGAACAGCTTACCGCAGCCAATTGGCCAGGTGATTGGCGCACAGGCGATTTTCAGCTCGCTTTCCACTTCGTCCATCACCTCCATCGGGTCACGGATGTCACGGTCGAGTTTGTTCATAAAGGTGAGGATCGGCGTATCGCGCAGACGGGTGACTTCCATCAGCTTACGGGTCCGGTCTTCTACACCTTTCGCGGCGTCGATCACCATCAGACAGCAGTCCACCGCCGTCAGGGTACGGTAGGTATCTTCGGAGAAGTCTTCGTGGCCCGGGGTGTCCAGCAGGTTCACGAGGCAGTCGTGATACGGGAACTGCATCACGGAGGTGGTAATCGAAATACCACGCTGCTTTTCCATCTCCATCCAGTCAGATTTTGCATGCTGGCTGGAGCCACGGCCTTTAACGGTACCGGCAGTCTGGATCGCCTGTCCGAACAGCAACACCTTCTCAGTGATGGTCGTTTTACCGGCATCCGGGTGCGAGATAATGGCAAAAGTGCGGCGCTTGGCCACCTCTTGCAGATAAGGAGACAACGTCATAATTAAATCTTCTTTTATAAGCGCGGCAGCACGCCACGCATCATGGAATACAAAATTGCGGCTATTTTACCCATCAATGGGGGGCAGGCAATCATTGTTTACACAGGAGTTGCTCCAGTTCGTTCAACGACGTCACGGTCCAGGTCGGCTCGATGCCTTCAGGCTTCACGCGGCCATGCGCGTTGAGCCAGACGGTCGACAAACCTGACTTCATGCCGCCCAGGATATCTGACTCTGCCGTATCACCCACCATCAGGACGCGATCGCGGTCAGGATGACCGGCCTGGGCCAGCGCGTAGTCGAAAATACGCGGATCCGGTTTAGGTACGCCCACCTCTTCGGAGATCACCAGCGCGTCGAAATGATCGCGCAGGCCGGTACGCTCGAGGCGGATCTGCTGCAGGGCAGTAAAACCGTTGGTGATGATCCCCAGTTTGACCTTGCCTTTCAACGCATTCAGCAGGGAAACCGCACCCGGCAGTGGCGCACAGATATCGGCCATCGCGTTCAGGAAGGCATCGTTCAGCGTTCCCGGACTGACCTTTAAGCGTTCCGCCCAGACGTCAAAACGCTGGTGCTGAAGCTGTAACGCGGTGATGGCACCGTTCTGGTAATCCACCCACAGCGGCTTGTTTACCGCCTGATAGTCCTGAAAATCTTCAGCGGTGAAGGTCACGCTATAGTCGAGAAACATCCGCTGCAGGCCGCCGAACGAGTCAAACGTAAACAGCGTTTCGTCGGCATCAAAGAAAATCCAGTCCCATTTCATCGTTACAACCTTATATTCGTTATCCAATCGGCAGAGCCATTATGATGGCGTCTTCACGTCCCTCTGCGGTGGGGTAGTAGTTACGGCGGACTGTCGCCTCGTTAAAGCCTAAGCTTTCATAGAGTGCGATGGCGGCGACATTCGACGCGCGCACCTCCAGCCACAGGGTGAAAACGTCACGGGTTTCGAGCTCACGGATGAGGTGCTCGAGCAGTTCTCTTCCCAGCCCACGGCGCTGGAACGCGGGATCAACCGCAATATTAAACAGCGTCGCTTCATCAAGAACAACCTGCGTGATCGCGAAGGCGGCCATGGTGCCGTCAACATCCAGACGGTAGTTCAGATACCGTTCGCCCTGATTGCTGGCGAAGGTTTTTTCGCTCCACGGAAAGGCGTGGGCGCGTGTTTCAATCGCAAACGCTGTGGTCAGGTCAGGCGTCGTGAGGGAAGAAATCGTGTTCATATTCGCAGATTTGTTGCCATAGCGCGCTGCGCGCTTTTGGGTTGGCTTTCAGTTCGTCCAGCGCTGGCGAGCAGATCTGGCTCCCCTGGAGGGGGATCTCGTTTGTCTCTCCGATACGCCAGCTGTTACAGCGGCTATCAGGAGGAAGCATCGCGACACGCTCTGGCGTCAGCTGTAAAACCTGGTCGGCCGTCATCTTCAGGCTGCGAAGGACATCATCGATCAGGGGTTCATTCAGGGCAGGCAGTTCTTCCGCCACCATCACCAGGCGTACGTGCGCAGGGATGGAAATGGCGATTTCGCCCTGCAACGCCGTCGGGCGACGCAAAGCCCACTGGGTAATGCCCAGCTGCTGCAACTGCCAGTCTCGTCGGGATGTCATAGGGAAAACTCCTGTCTCTCAGGCGCGCAAATATAGCAAATGTGTCGAAAGTGCGCCATCTACCTACTATAATCCCCGCCTGAGTTTATTGAGGAACAATTCATGTCTGCATTTACCCCGGCAAGTGAAGTCTTGCTGCGTCACAGTGATGATTTCGAAGAAAGCCGTATTCTGTTTGCCGGAGATATGCAGGATGACCTGCCTGCGCGTTTCGACTGTGCTGAAAGCCGTGCCCACACCCAATACTACCACCACTGGCAGGTGCTGAGCCGCCAGATGGGCGAGCGCGCGCGCTTTAGCCTGGTGGCGGAGCAGAGCGATATCGCCGACTGCGATACGCTGATCTACTACTGGCCGAAGAACAAGCCTGAAGCCCAGTTCCAGCTGATGAACCTGCTCTCCCTGCTGCCGGTCGGCTGCGATATTTTCGTGGTGGGTGAGAACCGCAGCGGCGTGCGTAGCGCTGAACAGATGCTGGAAGGCTACGCGCCGCTGAATAAAGTCGACAGCGCACGCCGCTGTGGTCTGTATCATGGCCGTCTGGAAAAACAGACAACGTTCGATCCACAGGCATACTGGGACGAGTACCAGCTTGACGGCCTGACCATCAAAACCCTGCCGGGCGTATTCAGCCGCGACGCGCTGGATACGGGCAGCAAGCTGCTGCTCTCCACCCTGACGCCGCACACCAAAGGCAAAGTGCTGGACGTGGGCTGCGGCGCGGGCGTGCTCTCTACCGTGCTCGCCAGCCATTCACCCAAAGTGCGCTTAACCCTCTGTGACGTGAGCGCCCCGGCTGTTGAAGCCAGCCGCGCAACGCTTGCCGCAAACGGCATTGAAGGCGAGGTGATTGCCAGCAACGTCTTCTCCGACGTCACCGGTCGCTTCGACATGATTATCTCCAACCCGCCGTTCCACGACGGCATGGAGACCAGCCTGGAAGCGGCGCAAACGCTGATCCGCGGCGCAACCCGTCATCTGAACAGCGGCGGCGAGCTGCGTATTGTCGCGAACGCCTTCCTGGCGTACCCGAAAGTGCTGGACGAAACCTTCGGCTTCCACGAAGTGATCGCCCAGACCGGCCGCTTTAAGGTCTACCGTACCGTCATGACGCGCCAGGCCAAAAAGTAATCTCCGCTCCAGCAGGCCGGATAAGCACAAGCGCCATCCGGCTCCGCATAGCGCCTGCATCGGCCATTTTTGCAGCAATCAAGGCGTCGCGCGCACTTTTCTGTTGACGTAAAGCTGAAAACATCTAGAATGCGCCTCCGTGGTTACGATACTTTTACAGTATCGATGGTATGCGAAGGTGGCGGAATTGGTAGACGCGCTAGCTTCAGGTGTTAGTGTCCTTACGGATGTGGGGGTTCGAGTCCCCCCCCTCGCACCATAAATCACAATGATATTGCTCGCACTGGGCGAAGGTGGCGGAATTGGTAGACGCGCTAGCTTCAGGTGTTAGTGTCCTTACGGATGTGGGGGTTCGAGTCCCCCCCCTCGCACCAACGAGGCGATATCAAAAATAGTAAGATGACTGTGCGAAGGTGGCGGAATTGGTAGACGCGCTAGCTTCAGGTGTTAGTGTCCTTAGGATGTGGGGGTTCGAGTCCCCCCCCTCGCACCAATTATCTTACATCCCTTCTGAAGTTCCTCTTGTTTTCTCTGTTATTTCAAACTCATCAGTATCACCAGAATTCCACTGACCAGTGCTACGCATGATGGCAGTAAAACAAAGTGGCGCAGCTGCTTATGCCAGATCATGCCTGACGTGACTAACAGTCCTGACACAATGATCGCTTTCCAGGTATCAAGGGAGAGATCGGCAAACATCAACCCGCCGAGAATGGCTCCCGGTAGCAATACCCCCCAACCACTGCCAAGCGCCCTGTTCAACATGATCTGCCCTCTCACAACGATAATGATAACCAATATCATATGACATACATTATCATTTGTCAGCTGAATGAATCAAAATCCATCGACCTTTACCTTTCCCGTAATGACAGGAATTGCCTAAGGTGATAAATTGCACACCTGTTAACAACATCTAAAGATTTTCTGATAATTACTCTTTGAGTTTTTTGCATGTTTTATTGCGAAACGGCACCTACTTATTTGTTTTAATTAAATTTTAATAAAAACGCACGACTATGACATCACAATCCTGGCGGTCTTTGGTTCACAGAAAATATCAATTGTCGTTACGTTTATTTTTATTTCTGAACGCAACCTCGGCAGTGTTCTCGGTAACAAATCCGCTCAATTCTGTACGCCTGTTATCTGCCCCACTTATTGCTATTTTCTCCATCAGCACCGGCCTGTTCGTCTGGCACTGGAGAAAGCGCGCGCGGAAGATAAATATTCCCGTTGTTTCAGGGATCTTCGGTATTTTGTGGGCCTGGCAAATTGAGTCTAAATTCGCCTTAATTACCCACGACCACGCGACGTATTTGTTAATCGCTCTATTAACAGTACTTTTTATCGGAACGCTGGCATTCGCGAGTAATATCAAAGCATTTACGCTGCACTCATTGCCCACCTTTATTGTCTGCCTGTGGCTAAGCGATCACGATATATGGCTGAGAATGACCTATTCTTTCGCACTTCCTGTGGTGGCAATTGCTATTCATAACATTTTGCAAACGCGTAACGACCGTTTCGCTCAGGAATTGCTCTCGCGCCTGTTGGAAGAGCGAGAAACCCTTACCGATCTCAGCATGATGGACCCGCTTACCGGGCTCTATAATCGTCGCGGTCTGCAAAGCCGTCTGGAGAACCTGCCGACGGTAGAAAATGGCGAGCACTTTGTCCTGCTGATGGATATCGATCACTTCAAAGCCTATAACGACCACTATGGCCATATGATGGGCGACCAGGCGCTGAAGCGCGTCTCTGCGGCAATCCGCGACGCCGTGCGTTCTCGCGATATTGTGGCGCGTTTTGGCGGAGAAGAGTTCATGGTGCTGCTGACCAATATTTCACTCGAACATGCTCGCCAGACGGCCGAGCGGATCCGTCAGAAAGTCTACGATTTGAAAATCCCGCATCTGTTTAACGAGAGTGTCGCGACAAACGTCACCATCAGCATTGGTATTGCCATTTTCGAGGATGAAGACGTGGAAGGCGCGCTGGAAAAAGCGGACAAAGCCCTCTACGAAGCAAAGCATATGGGGCGCAATAACATTCTGTTAAGTGAAGAGCTGCAGACGGCATAAACATCACGGCGGTGTCTTAAAGACAAAAGTCTTGCCATTGATATGAGCAATAGTTAGGATTGGCAATCATTATCATTTAGATTTCTATCTATACTATGGCTACGCATACCGCACACATCGTCGAACCCCTCCTCTGGCGAGCGCCCCTCACCAGCGGGAATGCTTCGCTTGCGGATGCCATACGGGATAAGATTGCGGAGACGCGCGCCCACCTGCTGAACTTTATCCGCCTTGATGAAGCGCACCCGAACCACGCCATGACGCTCTCAGAGTGGCGTCAACCGACAAAACTGCAGTCGCTGCTGGCCACCTATTCCGACCATATCTATCGCAATCAGCCCACTCTTACGCGGGAAAATAAACCACTGCTCTCTCTTTGGGCGCAGTGGTATATCGGGCTGATGGTGCCTCCCCTCATGCTGGCGCTGTTAACCCAGAAGAGCATGCTGGAACTCTCGCCGGATAATTTCCACGTCGAGTTTCACGAAACCGGGCGCGCAGCCTGTTTCTGGATTGATCTGCACGAAGATCAGAACGCGGAACGCCTGACGGCTCAGGAACGCATGGAGCAGCTTATCACCCAGGCCCTGATCCCGGTCGTGGACGCGCTTGAAGCGACGGGAGAAATTAACGCGAAGCTTATCTGGAGCAATACGGGCTATTTAATCCACTGGTATTTAACGGAAATGAAGCCTCTGCTTGGTGATGAGAACGTTGATGCCCTGCGTCAGTCCTGTTTCTTTGCAAAACAGCTTTCCGATGGCCGTGACAACCCGTTATTCCGTACCGTCGTGCTCCGTGATGGGCTTCTGGTTCGCCGCACATGCTGCCAGCGCTATCGCCTGCCAGACGTTAAGCAGTGCGGGGATTGCACGCTGAAATAATCGGCCACGGCCTGATGCCCTCACCCTGCCCCTCTCCCACAGGGAGAGGGAACAAACACTAAAAACGGCAACCTGAGTTGCCGTTTTGCTTTAACCTAAGCCACCTGCTGATTGTCCTCTTCCGCGTTACGCTGTGCTTCTTCCGCTTCCTGCTCCAGCAGCTGTTTCTCGTACACTTTGAAGAACGGGAAGTAGATGATTGCCGATACGCAGGCCAGGACCACAACCAGAATAGCCGCGCGGAAATCCCAGCCCAGAGCCCACGCTGCGCCTATTGGCGCCGGTGCCGTCCAGGGAACCACTGAGATGACGCGGCCAATCAGGTCAAACGTCATCGCCGCCCAGGCCAGCACGGCATTTACCATCGGTGCCAGCAGGAACGGAATAAAGAACACCGGGTTCATCACGATTGGCGTACCGAAGATAACGGGTTCATTGATGTTGAAGAAGCTGGGTACCACGCTCAAACGCCCGATAGAGCGTAAATGCGCTGAACGGCTACGCAGATAGCAAATCACCAGCCCCATCGTGGCGCCCGACCCGCCAATTACGATAAAGAACGTCCAGAACGCCTCCATAAAAATATGCGGCAGAGGCTGGCTGGCGGCCAGCGCGGTCTGGTTCGCACCCAGGTTAGTCAGCCAGAACATCTGCAGCATCCCGGAGACGATGGCGGCTCCGTGGATCCCGGCGAACCACAGCAGATGACCAATCAACACGGCCAGCAGGATCGCAGGCAGGGAATCCGCTGCGGAAACCAGAGGTTTAAAGACCGACATAATGGCCTGCGGGATCAGCATGCCGAACTGAGACTGAATGAGCAGGCTCAGAGGATAAAGCGTCAACACCACTACCAGCACCGGGATGAGCAGATCAAAAGAGTTTTTGATCATCGGAGGAACCTGATCTGGCAGGCGAATACCGATGTTATGCGCCTTGAGAAAACGCATCATCTCAACGCAGTAGATCGCCACCAGAATCGCGGTAAAAATGCCCGTCCCACCCAGGCTATCGACAGGCAGCGTGCCTTTGGTTTTCGGTGCCGCGACCAGCAGAAACGCCATCAGCGACAGCATGGCGCACATAAACGGGTCTAACTGGTGTGATTTGACATAGTGTTTGCCAAGGTTATAGGCGATGGCCGCACAGATATAAATAGACATAATGCCCATCGTCATATCAAACGGCGTCAGGATCTGGCCTTCAAACTGCTTCGCCATATCCAGCCAGGCTCGGGCGAAACCCCAGGTGGTATCCGGCGAAAACGGCGGGTATGCGAACACTAACAGAAACGAGCCCACAATCATAAATGGCATCGCAGAGATAAACCCATCACGGATAGCCATGACATGACGCTGGGAAGAGATCCGCCCGGCAATCGGGCTCACGTAATTTTCAACAAAACGGAATATCAGGTTAAACGCAGCATGGTTGGCAGACATGGCAGATCTCCTGTCAGACGTTTGTTACGGGCGCATTTGCGCCGCACGTTGTTCCATAAATCACCTTCACAACCTTGCTGGCTTGTGTACCAGTGGTACTGCTCAGACGGAATGGTTTCATAATTTGCTCTTATTATTGGATACAGGGGACGTTACGTACTCAGTATTAATCGACGCATCACGCTCTGCAACCGGTTACTGTAACCGGTTTCCGTGATTGTGAAGAGGATCCAGAAATCAGCCGTTCGGGATATTTGTTACTGAAGAGATATTTACAGAGCATAAATTCTTATGACAGATTACGCAGGATATTTGTCAGGAGGAAACAATGAGTTTGCAGTCTGTACAGCAGTTTTTTGCCGACAACGCGCCGGATATAGACGTCATTGAACTTAGTCAGAGTACCGCTACCGTTGCGTTGGCTGCTGCCGCCCATCGTGTTGAACCGGGGCAAATCGCCAAGACCTTGTCATTAAAGGTGAAAAATGAGGTGATACTGGTGGTGGCGAAAGGCGATGCGCGCCTGGATAACAAAAAGCTGAAAGATACGTTTGGTGCAAAAGCGCGCATGCTCAGCAGTGATGAAGTGGTGACCATCACAGGTCACCCCGTTGGCGGCGTGTGCCCGTTCGGCCTTGAAAACCCGCTCGCGGTTTACTGCGATATCTCATTAAAGCAGTACGCCGAAGTTCTGCCCGCAGCAGGCGCAATTCATAGTGCCGTGCGTATTTCACCTGACAGAATGGCAGAGTTAACTTCCGCAAAATGGGTTGATGTTTGCATCTGATTGATGCGCCAGAACCTGTCTGGCGCGCAACAGACAGGTTATAAAAAAGTCGGCTTGCTGAGTATCGAACTTCGCGGTTCTCTTGCTGAAAGATGGGTAATAATATCCGCCGCATCGAGCAGCCCTACGTCAGAGTTCACCCCCAGCTTGACCATCGCATTAAACTTATGCGCCCGGATGGTCTTAATATTGCGTTCAAGCTGTGCCGCGATTTGAGGAATGGAATAGCCACAAGACATATAACGCAATATTGCCCGTTCCGTTGGGCTTAACATTCTGCTTTGACTCTGGTACCAGTGATTCATCATATTGTCATTGATGCGCAGGGTTTCGCTCAGCAACACCATGAGTTCCTTCTGCAGGAGCTCAAGCTTCAGCGATTTACTGACCACACCGTGAAGGCGTGACGGGGAAAGATGGCTAATCAATCTTGCTTCCATCTCATCAGCGACCAGGATAATGCGCTGGATATGGCCATGCGTAAACGCAAAATCCCGCAGGTGCGCCAGGCAGCTACGACGCTCTTCTCGCGCATCGGAATATGAATAGATCAGCGAGAAAAAATTGATGTGCTGAAGTGCTTTCTGAAAGCTGTCAAATTCACTAAACAGATGCAGCTGATAATGATTCAGTCCGGGCATCGCAAAAAGATGCTGTAGCCCAACAGCACTCATCGTGCAATTTTCGACGATGGCGATATGTCTTGTTGAATCGGTTTTTTCCATTCCTCGAACTCTCCATAGGCTGACATCAAACTCAGCTCTCGCATTCCCTGTGTACTGTTTATCCAGGCGTACATATCGGCATTACTGCGTAATGACAGCCGTCGCATCGCACTGTTTTTCTGCGCACTGACGGTTTTATTGCTCTTCTTAAGCAATGTGGCGATTTGGTTAATCCCCCATCCTTTACCTAACAGCCGCAATACTTTGCGTTCGGAGTGCGTAAGGGCAATAACGTTTTCGTCTTCATCCCCCGTACTTTGAGGTTCAGGGGCTAACAACGTCTGGCTTACCCGCTCTGCGCGTTCGCTACCTGCCCGAATAGCGTTCACCAGGCCTTCAATGGGTTCCATATCAGAAAGCAACGTACTTTCCGGGCGCACAAGTAGCTCAACGGCAATAGGGTTAAGCGGCCGCGAAACTAAAAAGATCCAGTGAATGTTCCGGTATTGATTCAATAAATTGAAATACTCTTCGAGCGCGCCCCGAGGATTCCAGTATTCGCCTGTAATATCGGCAATGATGACGTCAGCGCGGCGTAGCTGGAGCAGTGTTAACTCCTGCAATGAGCTGCAATAGGTCAATTCAAAATCGGGGAAATGGCGAGTCATTACGCCCCCCAACCCGTTTTGCATGACCGGTATCCGGCTAATGATAACGCTATGCTTACCGTGCAAAGACAACATAGACCCTCCATGTCCATTCTTCATGTGATGAGTAACGTTAAAATGCATCAACGTATGAGTATTTTCGTCCCTGAGTGTAAAGCAGGTTAATACAAGCAGAAGATGAGATGTTTTCTTAGTTTAAGAAATACCTAAACAGCAGTAATATCTCACAAAGCGAAATTAAATTTAATTGCAGTGTCATTAAAATAACTACAATATAAAATTAGAATAACTAAATATATATAACTTATCTTTCAATAATTATAATTCACCAGAATGATGAATTAATCCCAACCCCTCCCGCACTTAGGCGCTGCAACTGTTTGCATAAACCTTGATCTGGCCCACAGCAAGAGGCACTGCACTTTGTGCTAAAAGTAATCGCTATGGGCCAACCGGCAACTTTCCACCTTCTTCAGGACAATACATGCAGGCAGATCGTTCAACGCAGCGTGCTATCACGCGGCTATGTATTCAGTGCGGTCTTTTTCTGCTCCAGCACGGCGCGGAAAGCGCGCTGGTTGAGGAGCTTTCCACCCGGCTGGGACTGGCGCTGGGTATGGATAGCGTTGAAAGCGCTATTTCATCTAATGCCATCGTGCTGACCACGATCAAAGACGGCCAGTGCCTGACCTCCACCCGCAAAAACCATGATCGCGGCATTAACATGCATGTCGTGACCGAAGTGCAGCACATCGTCATCCTTGCTGAACATAAGCTTCTCGATCTTCGGGAGATTGAAAAACGGTTCAGCCAAATTAAGCCATTGCGTTATCCGCGCTGGCTTGTCGTGGTGATGGTAGGGCTGTCTTGCGCCTGCTTTTGTAAGCTCAACAAAGGCGGCTGGGACGGCGCGATCGTCACCTTTTTCGCCAGCAGTATCGCCATGTATGTTCGCCAGCTGCTGACGCACCGGCAGCTGCATCCGCAAATTAACTTCTGCATTACCGCGTTTGTCGCCACCACGGTTTCCGGCCTGCTGCTGCGCCTGCCGCAGTTTGCCACTACCCCGACGATTGCCATGGCCGCCAGCGTGCTTCTGCTGGTTCCGGGCTTTCCGTTGATTAACGCCGTCGCCGACATGTTTAAAGGACACATCAATACCGGTCTGGCACGCTGGGCTATTGCCAGCCTGCTGACGCTGGCGACCTGCATCGGCGTTGTGATGGCCATGACACTCTGGGGGTTACGCGGATGGGCGTGATAGATTTTCTGCTGGCGCTGGCACAGGACATGCTTCTGGCCGCCATTCCTGCCGTCGGCTTTGCGATGGTGTTTAACGTTCCGCAACGCGCTCTGCGATGGTGTGCGCTGCTGGGCGCGATTGGCCATGGCTCGCGAATGGTGATGATGACCGCAGGATTTAACATCGAATGGTCGACATTTATGGCCTCCATGCTGGTTGGCAGTATCGGCATTCAGTGGTCGCGCTGGTATCTGGCGCATCCCAAGGTGTTCACCGTCGCCGCCGTGATCCCAATGTTCCCCGGCATATCTGCCTATACGGCGATGATTTCCGCGGTGAAAATCAGCCATTTTGGCTACACCGAGCCTCAGATGATCCTCCTCCTGAGCAACTTTCTTAAGGCCTCGTCCATCGTCGGCGCGCTTTCCATCGGGCTGTCGATCCCCGGGCTGTGGCTGTACCGCAAACGCCCACGCGTTTGATATTTGTGTTATTTCGCTGCCATGGAGATAATCTTTCTCGTCCGTTTGGTGAAAATAAGGAAAGGAAGTGGCTAACCCTGGCAGCGAACACCCCGAGCACGGCGAAGAATCCAGCCTGAAAGAGAAAATTTTTCAGAGCGCCATCGCGCTTTTTGCCGAGTATGGATTGAACGGTGCCCGCATGGAGCAGATCGCGGAGAAAGCGGGTACCACCAAACGCATGGTGGTTTATCATTTTAAGAATAAAGAGAATCTCTATCTGCTGGTTCTGGAACATGTTTACACCCAGATTCGCGCCAGTGAAAAAGCGCTAAGCCTGGCGGGAATGCCCCCCGTCGAAGCGCTGGTCAACCTGGTTGAAGCCACCTTTGACTATCATGCCGACCACCCGGACTACATCCGGATTATCTGCATGGAAAACATGCAGCGCGGCCGCTTTATGCAGCAGTCGAGCTATCTTCGCCAGGTTAACCGTAGCGCGCTCGACCTGCTGGAGGGCATCCTGCTCCGGGGCAAAGAAAAGCAGCTCTTCAGCCAGACGGTTGACGCCCGCGATCTTCACCGCCTGATAAGCAGCTTCAGCTTTCATTACGTTGCCAACAGCTACACCTTCACGCTCCTGTTTGAAGATGGGGCGGACGAACAGGCTCAGCGCCAGCACTACCGCAAAATGGCCGTTCAGGTGGCGCTCCGCTACACCTGCCCATAAAATTGCTTGCAATTAAATCGCACACTACCTATATTAATCTCATGAACGCGAAAACGAACGACGCAACCGCTGCGCTCAAGCTGGATAACCAGCTCTGCTTTGCTCTCTATTCGGCAAATCTGGCGCTTAATAAGCTGTACCGGCAACTGCTGGCACCGCTGAACCTGACTTACCCGCAATATCTGGTGATGCTGGTACTGTGGGAGCAGGATGACGTCACGGTGTCGGACATCGGCGAACGCCTGTTTCTGGACTCTGCAACCCTGACGCCGCTGTTAAAACGGCTGGAAAGCGGTGGGTTAATCAACCGTCACCGTTCGCGCAAAGACGAACGTCAGGTCGCCGTCACCCTGAGTGAAGCGGGACGTGAACTTCAGCAGCAGGCATTGGGTATTCCCCATGCGGTGGGTTGCGCAGCGCAGTGTGATACCGACACTTTGCTGGCGCTTAAACAGCAGCTCGAATTTTTGCGACAACAGCTACACCGCGCGTAAAGCTATACTTTACGCGTGATTATCACCCATATATATCGCACGCTATTTAATAGCACACATCAAAGCAAGATGAGGAACCTGCCATGTCTTTAGAAAAAGTTGTTTATACCGCCAAAGCAAAAGCAACCGGTGGCCGTGACGGCCGCGCGACCTCTTCCGATGGCGTACTGGACGTAAAACTGGGCGTGCCAAAAGAGATGGGCGGCATGGGCGGAGAAGTGACGAACCCTGAGCAGCTGTTTGCTGCGGGCTACTCTGCCTGCTTCCTGGGCGCGATGAAGTTCGTGGCCGCACGCGACAAATTCACCCTGCCAAAAGATGCCTTTATTGAAGGCGAAGTGGGTATTGGCCCGCTGCCAACCGGTTTTGGTATCGAAGCAAAACTGAACATCCACGTTGAGGGTATGGATCCTACGGAAGCCAAAAAGCTGGTCGATGCGGCGCACATTGTTTGCCCGTACTCTAACGCGACCCGCGGCAACATCGACGTGACCCTGAATATTATCGCGTGATAAATGCCTGATGGCGCTGCGCTTTTCAGGCCTACGACCGTAGCCCCGGTAAGCGCAGCGCCACCGGGGAAATCCCCTCCTTCCCTTTCCTCTCTCTGTGCTACCATAAGCCCATATCACGCCCGTAGTAATCAGTAGAGTAAGCGTTATGTCCTCCAGAATTCTGACCACCAGCATTGCTGGCATTGATGCCTTTATGCGCGACCCACGCGGTGTGTTGACCCATGCCGAAGGCGGCACGGTTGCGGTTTTTGCCGACAACGCGCCGGCGTTCTACGCAATCACGCCGGAACGCCTGGCACAGCTTCTGGAGATTGAAGCGCAACTGTCACGCCCGGCGAGCGATATCACGCTGGACAACCAGTTCTTTGATGAACCGGTTAACGTCCCCGTGACCGTTCCGATGGGAAAATTTGCCCTGTACGCGGGCTGGCAGCCGGATGCGGATTTTCAGCGGCAGGCCGCGCTGTGGGGCATTGCGCTAACCCAGCCGGCCACCGCGGAAGAGCTCGCCGCGTTTACCGCCTGGTGGCAGGCGGAAGGTAAAGTCTTCACCCATATTCAATGGCAGCAAAAGCTCGCGCGTCATCTTCAAATTACCCGCGCCGGCAACAACGGCCAGCCCAAACGCGATATCAACGCGTTTTCAGAACCGGATAAACAGATCCCCAGCGGATTCCGAGGTGCGAAATGAAGAACGTCGGCGACCTGATGAAACGTCTGCAAAAAATGATGCCTGCCAACGTGAAGCCCGCTTTCACCACGGGTGAAGAGCTGCTGGCGTGGCAAAAAGAGCAAGGTGAGATCCGCGCCGCCGCGCTCGCCAGGGAAAACCGGGCGATGAAAATGCAGCGCACCTTTAACCGCTCCGGTATCCGTCCCCTGCACCAGAACTGCTCGTTCGATAACTATAAAGTCGAAACCAACGGACAAATGAACGCCCTTGCCGCCGCCCGTCAGTACGTGGATGAATTCGACGGCAATATCGCCAGCTTCATCTTTAGCGGCAAGCCGGGCACCGGAAAAAACCACCTTGCAGCCGCTATCTGCAACGAGCTGCTTCTGCGGGGTAAATCGGTCCTCATCATCACCGTGGCCGATATCATGTCTGCGATGAAAGACACCTTCAGCAACCGCGAAACCAGCGAAGAGCAATTGCTCAACGATCTGAGCAATGTCGATTTACTGGTCATCGACGAGATTGGCGTTCAGACAGAATCCCGCTATGAAAAAGTGATCATCAACCAGATTGTCGACCGCCGCTCCTCGTCCAAACGCCCCACCGGCATGCTGACGAACCACAATATCGACGAGATGACCCGCTTACTGGGTGAACGCGTCATGGACCGCATGAAGCTGGGTAATAGTCTTTATGTCATCTTCGACTGGGAAAGTTACCGCAGCCGCGTTACCGGCAAAGAGTATTAAGACAGTTCCAGGAATCGCCGCCTGGGCACAGGTATATACTGGAACCCCTTCGGCCCAAAACGGACCTTTTTGAGAGAGCCATGATGAAAAAACAGATTCTAATCAGCACCTTTTTAGGCGCGCTGCTGGTGACCGGCGCAGCGCAAGCGGCGTCCTGGCAGGAGTCCCTGTCAAGCGCGGCAAATGAGCTGACCAAAGAGAGCAGCAGCTCTCAGGGTGGACTCTCCGCCTCTTCCCTCACCAGCCTGCTGGGCAACAGCTCTCAGAGCCTTAGCGCGGGCACGATGAACAACGCGGCGGGGATTCTGGAATATTGCGCGAAGCAAAAGCTGGCCTCAGTGACCGACGCGAAAAACGTGAAAAACCAGGTGCTGGGTAAACTGGGTCTGGATACCCAGGAGCAAAAAGCGGACACCAACTATATGGACGGCATTCAGGGCCTGCTTAACGCGCAAAACGGGCAGCAGCTTAACCTGAGCACCCTCGGCAACTCTTCTCTGGCAAAACAGGTGAAAACCAAAGCCTGCGATCTGGTGCTGAAACAAGGCGTTAATTTCATCTCCTGATCTACCCCATTTTCTGCCACAACACGCCGCGTTTAATGCGATAGTCTTGCAACGCGGCGCTAAACGAACGTTTTTCCCACCTGCCACCGTCTCAGCGTCCGTTTGTCAGGATGCGACCTTCTTCATAAAAACGATTTTCTAAACCAAATCCTAACAACAGCACACTTTCGTGACACTAAAATTGCAGCTTAACGACATCGCAATTACATTGTATGACCCAAAAAATAAACAGTTAGCCAGCGAAGCACCTGGCGTCATGAGGATATGCTGTTGTCAGAATTCATGTCTCTTATCCTTTTTCTGGCTTCTGTCGGCGTTTACGCCTGGAAAGCCGGCCGTCACACCTGGTGGTTTATCGCCACGCTGGTGGTACTCGGCATTTTTATTATTTTAAACATTACCTTATACGCCAGCGACTACTTTACCGGTGACGGTATTAACGATGCGGTGCTCTACACGCTAACGAACAGCCTGACGGGCGCGGGTGTGGGCAAGTACATTCTTCCGGGGCTCGGCCTTATCGTCGCGCTGGTGACGATTTTTGGCGCGCTGGCCTGGGTGCTGCGTCGACGTCGCCATCTTCCGCACCATCATGGCTACAGCCTGCTGGCGTTATTCCTGGCGCTGGCCTCCGTCGACGCCAGCCCGGCGTTCCATCAGATCACCGAGCTGGTGAAATCCCAGTCGCGCGACGGCGATCCGGATTTCGCGGCTTACTACAAAGAACCGTCCAAAACGATCGCCAACCCGAAGCTCAACCTGGTCTACATCTACGGCGAAAGCCTGGAGCGCACGTACTTTGATAACGATGCCTTCCCGAACCTGACGCCGGACCTGGGCGCGCTGAAAAATGAAGGGCTCGATTTCAGCCACACCATGCAGCTTCCCGGCACGGATTATACGATTGCCGGTATGGTTGCCTCCCAGTGCGGTATCCCGCTGTTCGCGCCTTTTGAAGGTAACGCCTCAGCCTCGATGTCGACGTTCTTCCCCCAGAATATTTGCCTCGGCGATATCCTGAAAAACTCCGGCTACGAAAACTATTTCGTGCAGGGGGCAAACCTGCGCTTTGCCGGAAAAGACGTGTTCCTGAAATCCCACGGTTTTGACCACCTGTATGGCTCAGAGGAGTTAAAAACGACGGTTGCCGATCCGAGCTACCGTAACGACTGGGGCTTCTATGACGATACGGTACTCGACGAAACCTGGAAGAAATTCGAGGAGCTTTCCCGCGCGGGCAAGCGTTTCTCCCTCTTTGCGCTGACGGTGGACACCCACCATCCGGACGGGTTCGTCTCGCGCAGCTGCAAACTCAAAAGCTATGACGTGGATGGCAAAAACAACACGTCTTTCAGCGCCGTGACCTGCAGCCAGGAGCACATTGCCGCGCTGGTCGAGAAAATCAAAGCCTCGCCCTGGTTTAAAAACACCGTCATCGTCGTTTCGTCTGACCATCTGGCGATGAAAAACAGCGCATGGGATCGGCTCAACAAGCAGGATCGCAGCAACCTGTTCTTCGTCCTGCGCGGCGACCAGCCGCAGCAGGAGGTCATCGCCACCAAACGCAACTCCATGGATAACGGCGCAACCGTGCTGGACATTCTGGGCGGCGACAACTTTATTGGCCTGGGCCGCAGCACACTGTCGGGGCAATCCCTGTCGGAAGTGTTCCTCAACATGAAGGATAAAATCCTCGCCTGGAAGCCAGACATTATCCGCCTGTGGAACTTCCCGAAAGAGATGAAGGACTTCACCGTCGATCGGGATAAAAACACGATTGCCTTCTCGGGCAGCAGCTTCCGTCTACCGCTGCTGGTGCGCGTGTCGGCGGGGCGCGTCGAGCCGCTGCCGGAAAGCGAATATTCCGCGCCGCTGCGCTATCAGCTGGCAGATTTTGCCCCACGCGATAATTTCGTCTGGGTCGACAGATGTTACAAGATGGGCCAGCTCTGGTCGCAGCCGCTGGCGCTTTCTACCGACTGGTGCGTCTCTCAGGGTCAGCTCGGCGGGGAGCAAACCGTGCAGCACGTGGATAAAGCCCAGTGGAAAGGCAAAACCGCGTTTAACGATACGGTGATTGATACCGCGCGCTATCAGCGTAACGTCGACATGCTGAAAATCAGCGATAACGACATTCGCTACAAAGCGGACAGCTTTATCTTTAACGTGGCCGGCGCGCCCGAGGAAGTGAAGCAGTTTAGCGGCATCTCGCGTCCGGAGTCCTGGGGGCGCTGGTCCAACGCGCAGCTGGGCAACGAGGTGAAAATTGAATACGCCCATCCCCTGCCGGAACAATTCGACCTGGTGATCACCGCCAGAGCGTATGGCCCCAACGCTAACAAGCCCGTACCGGTTCGCGTGGGCAGCCAGGAGCAGATGCTGACGCTCGGGAACGACGTGAGCACGCACACGCTGCATTTTGAGAACCCATCGCGCAGCAATACCCTGGTGATCGTGCCGCCGGATCCGCAGTCCACCAATGAAGGGAATATTCTCGGCCATTCACCGCGCGAGCTCGGCATTGGCATGGTCGAAATTAAAATTGTGAGTCGCGCAGGCTAATGGTCGACCTTAACCTCACCGTCCGCCCCACGCGTCCCGGCGACGTTGCCTCCCTGCCCGCCATTGAACGCGCGGCGGGCGAGCGCTTTCGTGAAAGCCCGGATCTCGCCTGGCTTGCCGACGGTGAGGTCATTTCCGCTGAGCAGCACCTGGAATATGCCGAACGTGGGCTAAGCTGGCTGGCGCTGGCGAACGGCCAGCCCGTCGGGTTTATCCTCGCCGAGGCACACCCTTCATCACTGTTTATTGTCGAACTCTCGGTTGATCTGGACTGGCAGGGAAAAGGGATCGGCAGGCAACTCATCGCCTGCGTGGCAGACCATGCCCGCACGCTGGGGCTGGCGTCGCTGACGTTGACGACGTTCAGGGACGTACCGTGGAACGCGCCGTTCTATGCAAAGCTGGGGTTTGAATACATAGCTGAACTCACGCCTGAACTGCGTGAAAAACGTGAAGAAGAAGCAGCGCACGGCTTAGCGTATAACTCCCGCTGTGCCATGCGTCTGCCGCTTTGATATCGCCCGGTGGCGCTTCGCTTACCGGGCCTGCAACAACCTTCCGTAGGCCGGGTAAGGCGTAGCCGCCACCCGGCACAACGCACCGGGTTAGAACGTTTCCCAGTTATCGCCTGAATCGGCCGTCGCGGTTTTACGCGCCATCACCGGCGTGGAAACCGCTTTAGCCGCAGCGAATTCGCGCGCTTTCATCTGCTCCTGCTGAATGCGGAACACCGCCACGGCCTGAGTCAGACGGCTCGCCTGCTCTTCCAGGGCGGCCGCCGCTGCGGCAGATTCTTCAACCAGCGAGGCGTTCTGCTGGGTCACGCGATCCATCTCAGCGACCGCCAGACCCACCTGGTCGATACCGCGGCTCTGCTCGTCAGACGCAGAGGCGATTTCACCCATGATGTCCGTTACGCGGGTCACCGCGTTCACGATCTCACCCATGGTTTCACCGGCGCTTTCTACCAGCGTTGAGCCCACTTCCACGCGGCCCACGGAGTCTTCAATCAGGCTCTTGATTTCGCGAGCCGCCTGGGCGCTGCGCTGGGCCAGGTTACGCACTTCACCTGCCACCACCGCAAAACCACGGCCCTGCTCGCCCGCACGCGCCGCTTCTACCGCCGCGTTCAGTGCCAGAATGTTGGTCTGGAAGGCAATGCCGTCGATCACGCTGATAATGTCGGCAATTTTCTGCGAACTGCCCGCGATATCGCGCATAGTCTGGACCACGTTATCCACCACTTTGCCGCCTTTCTGCGCGGTTTCAGAGGCGCTCAGCGCAAGGTGGCTCGCCTGACGGGCGTTTTCGGCGTTCTGCTTAACGGTTGCCGTCAGCTGCTCCATGCTGGCAGCGGTCTCTTCCAGGGAAGCGGCCTGCTGTTCAGTACGGGAAGAGAGGTCGTTATTGCCCATCGCAATTTCGCTCGCGCCGCTGTAGATCGCGTTCGCGCCGTTACGCACGTCGCCAACGGTACGCACCAGCTCACTCTGCATATGGCGCAGCGAGTCGGCCAGTTCACCCATCTCGTTGGTGCCCTGAACCTCAATGCGCTTCACCAGGTCGCCGCTGGCGATATGGCGAATGTTGTCGATAAGACGATTCAGCGGAGAGATCAGCGTCTGCTTGATGTTGAGCCAGACGGCCACGATCACCACCAGCACGGCAATCAGGACGCTGATCAGCACCCAGATAGCCTGGCTGTAGGAGCTGTTGCTGTCTTCGACCGCCGTCTGATACAGCTTGTCGTTCTGCTGCAGGTAGCTCACATACTGCTTCTCAAAACCGTCCTGATAGCTCTGGGTCGGCTGGTCGAAGAAGGCGTTGATTTTGCCGGCACCCAGCAGCTGAATCAGCTCCGCCAGCGCACCGTGGTAAATATCATAGTTACGCTTGATCTCCATGGCATCCGCATCGCTTTGACGCGGATCGCGCGGCAGGGCTTCGTAGGCAGCCCAGTTTTTTTCCGCCTGTTTCAGAGACGTAGACGCGATTTGCATCAAATCGTTAACGGTCGCGCCGCTGCCGATATTGCTCTGATCCATCATGTAGCGGATACCCGCACGGTTCAGGGTATTACGGGTTTGCAGCAACGCTACCCAGCTGGCGTTCAGCGTGGATTGTTGCTGGCGAATGGTTTGCAGGACGGTGAAATTCTCTTTGTCATTCTTAAGGGCATTAAAGAAAAGACCACCGGACGTGAGTTGTAAAAGGCCAAATATCGCTAAAACCAGCATTAAGCTGGTGACAATCTTGATACGGTTTAACATGTTTTCTCTTTCCTCAGACAGATACAGAATTTTCGGCCTGGAAAGGGAAAACTTTACGAAAATCATCCTGGAATTTGTGGTTTTTACTCTTCTTCCCGCGCTGCGTTATGCCGGTTTCCGAGTTCAATAAACTCTTCCAGCAGCGCCGTCAGCTGTTTCATCTTCTCCGGCGTGTATTCCGCCTCGATCTGCTGATACGCCTCTTCGACCTGCGCCTGGGCGTGTTCATATAGCGCATTCCCCTCTTTGGTCAGCGACACGTACAGCTTGCGCTGGTCGTTCACCGGCTTTAGGCGCAGCACCAGGCCGTCGCGCTCCATGCGCGTCAGGATGCCGGTCAGGCTCGGGCGCAGGATGCAGGTGCGAAACGCCAGATCGTGAAAATCCATCGACGGATGTTCAGCCAGCACGCGCACGATGCGCCACTGCTGCTCGGTCAGGTTATGGCGCTTCACGATCGGGCGGAAGTACGACATCGCCGCTTCCCGCGCCTGCAGCAGCGCGATGGTTAATGAATCATGCATAGCCTTTCCCCTTCCCATCATTAACAAGTAAACAATCCCTAAAAGATGTTTTTATAAACAACACGTTTTCCGTCAAAAAGTCTAACAGAAACCCATCAATTTTATTAAATATATGATTTCATTATCAATAAAACCCAATATGTAAATTTATTGTTATTCCCATCACAAATCTTTCACTTCTGATTGCGAAATAAACAGCAAAAGCATAAAACCAGATCATTAACATATTAATGAAATCACAACCCGGACCACCGGGGTGAGGAGTATATGAATGAAAGGTACCGTTTTTGCCGTCGCCCTCAACCATCAAAGCCAGCTTGAAGCCTGGCGTGAGGCCTTTGAAAAAGCGCCCTACAACACGCCGCCGAAAACGGCGGTGTGGTTTATCAAGCCGCATAACACGGTGATTCGCGCGGGCGAGCCGATCCCCTTCCCGCACGGGGAAACGGTATTAAGCGGCGCGACGGTGGCGCTGGTCGTGGGCAAAACCGCCAGCAAGGTGCGCGTGGAGGACGCCGCGGCGTACATCGCGGGATATGCGCTCGCCAACGAGGTGAGCCTGCCGGAAGAGAGCTTCTACCGCCCGGCCATCAAGGCCAAATGCCGGGACGGATTTTGCCCGCTCGGCGAACTTGTCGCCGTGGATAACGTGGATAACCTGACCATCATCACCGAGATCAACGGCCGCGAAGCGGACCACTGGAGCACGGCCGATCTTCAGCGCAGCGCCGCCGAACTGCTGAGCGCCCTGAGCGAGTTCGCCACCCTCAATCCCGGCGATGCGATCCTGCTCGGCACCCCGCAAAGCCGCGTGGAGATCCGCCCGGGCGATCGCGTGCGCGTTCTGGCGGAAGGTTTTCCGCCGCTGGAAAACCCGGTGGTGGATGAACGCGACGTCGCTTTCACGCACAGCACGCCGCCGCACGCCACGCTGTTTGCCCTCGGTCTGAACTATGCCGACCACGCCAGCGAGCTGGACTTTAAGCCGCCAACCGAGCCGCTGGTATTTATCAAAGCGCCAAACACCTTCAACGGCGACGGCCAGACGTCGGTGCGCCCGAACAATATCGAATACATGCATTACGAAGCGGAGCTGGTGGTGGTCATCGGTAAAACCGCGCGTAAGGTCAGCGAAGCCGAGGCGATGGACTTTGTTGCGGGCTATACGGTCTGCAACGACTACGCCATCCGCGACTACCTGGAAAACTACTACCGACCGAACCTGAGGGTAAAAAGCCGGGACGGGCTGACCCCCATTTCCCCAAACATCGTGCCAAAAGAAGCCATCCCCGATCCGCACAACCTCGCCCTGCGCACCTTCGTCAACGGCGAGCTGCGGCAGGAAGGCACCACCGCCGATCTCATTTTCAGCATCCCGTACCTGATTGCGTACCTGAGCGATTTTATGACCCTGCAGCCGGGCGACATGATTGCCACCGGCACGCCGAAAGGGCTGTCCGACGTGGTGCCGGGCGATGAGGTAGTGGTGGAAGTGGAAGGCGTGGGACGCCTGGTGAACCGGATTGTCAGCGAGGAGACTGCAAAATGAAAAAGATTAACCACTGGATCAACGGTAAAAACGTCGCCGGAAGCGAGTACTTCCACACTACCAACCCGGCCTCCGGCGAGGTATTAGCGGAAGTCGCCGCCGGCGGTGAAGCTGAAGTTCACCAGGCCGTCGCTGCCGCCAAAGAGGCGTTCCCGAAATGGGCCAACCTGCCGATGAAGGAGCGCGCACGCCTGATGCGTCGTCTGGGTGACCTGATCGACCAGAACGTGCCCGAGATCGCCGCCATGGAAACCGCCGACACCGGCCTGCCGATCCACCAGACCAAAAACGTGCTGATCCCGCGCGCCTCACACAACTTCGAGTTCTTCGCCGAGGTGTGCCAGCAGATGAACGGCAAAACCTACCCGGTCGACGACAAGATGCTCAACTACACCCTGGTGCAGCCGGTGGGCGTCTGCGCGCTGGTGTCGCCGTGGAACGTGCCGTTTATGACCGCCACCTGGAAGGTCGCGCCGTGCCTGGCACTCGGAAACACCGCGGTGCTGAAGATGTCTGAACTCTCCCCGCTGACCGCCGACCGTCTGGGCGAGCTGGCGCTGGAGGCGGGCATTCCGGCGGGCGTGCTCAACGTGGTGCAGGGCTACGGCGCGACGGCAGGCGACGCGCTGGTGCGCCATCACGACGTGCGCGCCGTCTCCTTCACCGGCGGCACCGCCACCGGACGCAACATCATGAAAAACGCCGGGCTGAAGAAATACTCCATGGAGCTGGGCGGCAAATCTCCGGTGCTGATTTTTGAAGATGCCGACATCGAGCGCGCGCTGGACGCCGCCCTGTTCACCATCTTCTCCATCAACGGCGAGCGCTGCACCGCGGGCTCGCGCATCTTTATCCAGCAGAGCATCTACCCGGAATTCGTGAAGCGCTTTGCCGAACGCGCCAACCGCCTGCGCGTGGGCGACCCGACCGATCCGAACACCCAGATTGGCGCACTCATCAGCAAGCAGCACTGGGAGAAAGTCTCCGGCTACATCCGCCTCGGCATTGAAGAGGGTGCAACCCTGCTGGCGGGCGGCCCGGACAAACCGACCGACCTGCCTGCACACCTGAAGGGCGGCAATTTCCTGCGCCCGACCGTGCTGGCGGACGTCGACAACCGCATGCGCGTGGCGCAGGAGGAGATCTTCGGGCCGGTGGCCTGCCTGCTGCCGTTTAAGGACGAAGCGGAAGGCCTGCGGCTGGCCAACGACGTGGAGTACGGCCTGGCGTCATACATCTGGACCCAGGACGTCAGCAAGGTACTGCGCCTGGCGCGGAATATCGAAGCGGGCATGGTGTTCGTGAACACCCAGAACGTGCGCGACCTTCGCCAGCCGTTTGGCGGCGTGAAGGCCTCCGGCACCGGCCGCGAGGGCGGCGAGTACAGCTTCGAGGTGTTCGCGGAGATGAAGAACGTCTGCATCTCCATGGGCGACCATCCGATTCCAAAGTGGGGGATCTGACCATGGGTAAATTAGCGTTAGCGGCAAAAATCACTCACGTTCCGTCGATGTACCTCTCCGAGCTGCCGGGGAAAAACCACGGCTGCCGCCAGTCGGCCATCGACGGGCATAAAGAAATCAGCAAGCGCTGCCGCGAGCTGGGCGTGGACACCATCATCGTGTTCGACACCCACTGGCTGGTGAACAGCGCGTACCACATCAACTGTGCGGACCATTTTGCGGGCGTCTACACCAGCAACGAGCTGCCGCACTTTATCCGCGACATGACCTACGACTACGACGGCAACCCGGCGCTCGGCCAGCTGATTGCCGACGAGGCGGTGAAGCTCGGCGTGCGCGCCAAAGCGCACAACATCCCGAGCCTAAAGCTGGAGTACGGCACGCTGGTGCCGATGCGCTACATGAACGCAGATAAACACTTCAAAGTGGTCTCCATCTCGGCGTTCTGCACGGTTCACGACTTCGCCGACAGCCGCAGGCTGGGCGAGGCCATCGTCAGCGCCATCGAAAAATACGACGGCACCGTGGCGGTGCTCGCCAGCGGCTCGCTGTCGCACCGCTTTATCGACGACCAGCGCGCGGAGGAAGGGATGAACAGCTACACCCGCGAGTTCGACCGCCAGATGGACGAGCGCGTGGTGAAGCTGTGGCGCGAGGGGCAGTTCAAAGAGTTTTGCAGCATGCTGCCGGAGTACGCCGACTACTGCTACGGCGAGGGCAACATGCACGACACGGTGATGCTGCTGGGGATGCTCGGCTGGGACAAATACGATGGCAGGGTGGAGTTCCTCACCGAGCTGTTCGCCAGCTCCGGCACCGGCCAGGTCAACGCCGTTTTCCCGCTGCCCGCGTAAGGAGCCAACATGCCGCACTTTATTGCTGAATGTACCGACAACATCCGCGAGCAGGCCGACCTGCCGGGGCTGTTCGCCAAAGTGAACGAGGCGCTGGCCGCCACGGGCATCTTCCCCATCGGCGGCATCCGCAGCCGCGCCCACTGGCTGGACACCTGGCAGATGGCCGACGGCAGGCACGATTACGCCTTTGTGCATATGACGCTGAAGATTGGCGCCGGGCGCAGTCTGGAGAGCCGGGAAGCCGTGGGGGAGATGCTGTTTGCGCTGATCAAATCGCACTTCTCGGCGCTAATGGCGAGCCGCTATCTGGCGCTGTCGTTCGAGCTCGACGAGCTGCATCCGACGCTCAATTACAAACAAAACAACGTGCACGCGTTGTTTAAGTAATACCGTCCCCTCTCCCTTTGGGAGAGGGTTAGGGTGAGAGGAAATCTCTGCGGCCTGATGCCCTCACCCCGTCCCTCTCCCACAGGGAGAGGGAGAAAACAAACGTAAAACAGGATATCGCCATGCTCGACAAACATACCCATACCCTGATCGCCCATCGTCTGCATCAGGCGGAACAATCCCGGGAGCAGATCCGCGCGATCTCGCTGGACTACCCGACGATCACCATCGACGACGCCTACGCCGTCCAGCGCGAATGGGTCAGCCTGAAAATCGCCGAAGGCCGCGTGCTGAAGGGCCACAAGATCGGCCTCACCTCCAAAGCGATGCAGGCCAGCTCGCAGATTAGCGAGCCTGACTATGGCGCGCTGCTGGACGACATGTTTTTCCACGACGGCAGCGACATCCCGGTCGATCGCTTTATCGTTCCGCGCATCGAAGTGGAGCTGGCGTTCGTGCTGGCGAAACCGCTGCGCGGCCCGAACTGCACCATCTTCGACGTCTACAACGCTACGGACTACGTCATCCCCGCGCTGGAGCTGATCGACGCCCGCTGTCACAACGTTGATCCGGAAACCCAGCGCCCGCGCAAGGTGTTCGACACCATCTCCGATAACGCCGCCAACGCGGGAGTGATCCTCGGCGGCCGCCCGATTAAGCCCGACGAGCTGGATCTGCGCTGGATCTCCGCCCTGCTCTACCGCAACGGCGTGATCGAAGAGACCGGCGTGGCCGCAGGCGTGCTTAACCACCCGGCGAACGGCGTGGCGTGGCTGGCGAACAAGCTGGCGCCGTACGACGTGCAGCTTGAACCGGGGCAAATCATCCTCGGCGGCTCGTTTACCCGCCCGGTGCCCGCCAGCAGAGGCGACACCTTCCACGTCGACTACGGCAACATGGGATCCATCAGCTGCCGCTTTGTGTAAGGAGGCAACCATGCAAAACGCATTCAAAGCAGCGCTGAAGACGGGCCGCCCGCAAATCGGGTTATGGCTGGGGCTGACCAGCAGCTACAGCGCCGAGCTGCTGGCGGGGGCAGGCTTCGACTGGCTGCTGATCGACGGCGAGCACGCGCCAAACAGCGTGCAGACCGTGTTAACCCAATTACAGGCCATCGCGCCCTATCCCAGCCAGCCGGTAGTGCGCCCGTCGTGGAACGACCCGGTGCAGATCAAGCAGCTGCTGGACGTGGGCGCGCAAACCCTGCTGGTGCCGATGGTGCAAAACGCCGACGAAGCGCGGCTGGCGGTACGTGCCACCCGCTACCCGCCCGCGGGCATTCGCGGGGTCGGAAGCGCCCTGGCGCGCGCCTCGCGCTGGAACCGCATCCCGGATTACCTGCAGCAGGCCAACGACGCCATGTGCGTGCTGGTGCAGATTGAAACCCGCGAGGCGCTAAAAAATCTGCCGCAGATCCTCGACGTTGAAGGCGTCGACGGCGTGTTTATCGGCCCGGCGGATCTGAGCGCCGACATGGGCTTTGCCGGCAATCCGCAGCACCCGGAGGTGCAGGCCGCCATCGAGCAGGCTATCGCGCAGATCCTCAGCGCGGGCAAAGCGCCCGGCATCCTGATGGCGAACGAGCCGCTGGCGAAACGCTACCTCGAGCTTGGCGCGCTGTTTGTCGCCGTCGGCGTCGACACCACCCTGCTCGCCCGCGGCGCCGAAGCGCTGGCGGCACGCTTTATCGAACAACCGGTTACGTCAGTTAATAACAATAAATCCGTCTACTAAACGTAAGATCTGGAGCGCACCATGACGACCTCTACCCTGCAAACCCATGATAATAAAGCTGTTGAACATCGCGCCATTAACAAGCTGTTCCGACGCCTGATCGTCTTTCTCTTTATCCTGTTTGTCTTTTCGTTTCTCGATCGTATCAACATCGGCTTTGCCGGGCTGACGATGGGCAAAGATCTGGGCCTCACGTCGACCATGTTTGGCCTGGCCGCGACGCTGTTTTACGTCACCTACGTGCTGTGCGGGATCCCGAGCAACATCATGCTGGCGAAGATCGGCGCGCGGCGCTGGATCGCCGGGATCATGGTGGTGTGGGGCATCGCCTCCACCTGCACCATGTTTGCCACCAGCCCTGAAACGCTCTACGTTCTGCGCATGCTGGTAGGCATTGCCGAAGCGGGCTTCCTGCCGGGGATTTTGGTCTACCTCACATGGTGGTTCCCGGCCTATCACCGCGCCCGCGCCAACGCGCTGTTTATGATCGCCATGCCGGTGACCATGATGCTCGGCTCGATCCTCTCGGGCTACATTCTGGCGATGGACGGGCTGTGGAACCTGAAGGGCTGGCAGTGGCTGTTCCTGCTGGAGGGGCTGCCGTCGGTGGTGCTCGGCGTGGTGACCTGGTTTTATCTCAACGACACGCCGGATCAAGCTACCTGGCTCGACGACGACGAAAAGCAGGCGCTGAAAACGATGATCGCCCGCGAGCAGGAGGTCGCCATTGCCCAGTCCGTCACGCCGCGATCGACGCTGCGCGAAGTGCTGACCCCGGCGGTGCTGCTCTACACGCTGGCCTACTTCTGCCTGACCAACACGCTCAGCGCCATCAACATCTGGACGCCGCAGATCCTGCAAAGCTTCAACACGGGAAGCAGCAATATCGTCATCGGCCTGCTGGCGGCGATCCCGCAGTTTTGCACCATTCTCGGGATGATCTGGTGGAGCCGACGCTCCGACAGGCTGAAAGAGCGAAAAAAGCACACCATCCTGCCGTACCTGTTCGCCGCGGCGGGATGGATGCTGGCCTCGGCCACCGATCACAGCCTGATCCAGCTGCTTGGCATCATTATGGCCTCAACCGGATCCTTTACCGCCATGGCGATATTCTGGACCACGCCGGATCGGGTGATTAGCCTGCAGTCCCGCGCGGTGGCGCTGGCGGTGATCAACGCGATCGGCAACGTCGGATCCGCCGTCAGCCCGCTGCTGATCGGCATTCTGCGTGATGCGACCGGCAGCTTCAGCTCCGGACTGTGGTTTGTGGCCGGGCTGCTGGTGGTCGGCGCGCTGGTGCTGACGCGCATTCCGATGACGCAGCGCGAAAGCCTTGAGCGCGAGCCGGGCGTCGCGGCGCATAAGATCCACTAGGGAGCCGCCATGTGCCAGAGCCCCATTACCAACATCGACATCAGCAAGGAGTACGACGAAAGTCTGGGCACCGACGATGTGCACTACCAGTCGTTCGCGCGCATGGCGGCCTTTTTTGGCCGCGACATGCAGGCGCACCGTCACGACCAGTATTTTCAGATGCACTTTCTCGATACCGGGCAGATTGAGCTCCAGCTCGACGATCACCGCTACTCGGTGCAGGCTCCGCTGTTCGTCCTCACGCCGCCGTCGGTGCCGCACGCGTTTATCACCGAATCCGACAGCGACGGACACGTGCTGACGGTGCGCGAGGATCTGATCTGGCCGCTGCTGGAGGTGCTCTACCCCGGCACGCGGGAAGCGTTTGGCCTGCCGGGGATCTGCCTCTCGCTGGCCGACAGGCCGGACGAGCTGGCGGCGCTGAAGCACTACTGGCAGCTTATCGCCCGGGAATCCACGGAACAGCTGCCGGGGCGCGAACATACTCTGGTCCTGCTGGCGCAGGCGGTGTTTACCCTGCTGCTGCGCAACGCGAAGCTCGACGACCACGCTTCGGGCGGCATGCGCGGCGAGCTGAAGCTGTTCCAGCGCTTTACCCAGCTGATAGATGCCCACTACCACCAGCACTGGACGGTGCCGGAATACGCCAGCGAGCTGCACCTGACCGAATCCCGCCTGACCGATATCTGCCGCCGCTTCGCCAACCGCCCGCCGAAGCGGCTGATCTTCGACCGCCAGCTGCGGGAAGCCAGGCGGCTGCTGCTCTTCTCCGACAGCGCGGTCAGCGACATTGCCTGGCAGCTGGGGTTTAAGGATCCGGCCTATTTTGCCCGGTTTTTTAACCGCTTAGTGGGGTGCTCGCCGAGCGCGTATCGGGCGCAGAAAGTACCGGTGTCGCCTGTTCCCCTCTTCCAAAGGGAGAGGGAGTAACCGTCCCCTCTCCCTTTGGGAGAGGGTTAGGGTGAGGGAAATCACACTCTGCGATCTCTCGCGAAAAGTACCCGCCGTTGTCCCAATCGTCCCTTCACGTTCCGCCCCTCTCAGGCTTCAATTAAACAACAAAAACAAAACATAAATTTAACAACCTTATTCCGATACGAGGTCCCTATGAAGCCTGAAGATTTCCGCGCTGATGCCAAACGTCCGTTAACCGGCGAAGAGTATTTAAAAAGCCTGCAGGACGGCCGTGAGATTTACATCTACGGCGAGCGCGTCAAAGACGTCACCACCCACCCGGCGTTTCGCAACGCGGCGGCCTCCATCGCACAGATGTACGACGCGCTGCACAAGCCGGAGATGCAGGACACGCTCTGCTGGGGCACCGACACCGGCAGCGGCGGCTATACCCACAAGTTCTTCCGCGTGGCGAAAAGCGCCGACGACCTGCGCCAGCAGCGCGACGCCATCGCCGAGTGGTCGCGCCTGAGCTACGGCTGGATGGGCCGCACGCCGGATTACAAAGCCGCGTTCGGCTGCGCGCTCGGCGCCAACCCGGCCTTCTACGGCCAGTTCGAACAGAACGCCCGCAACTGGTACACCCGCATTCAGGAAACCGGCCTGTACTTCAACCACGCCATCGTTAACCCGCCGATCGACCGCCACAAGCCGGCGGACGAGGTGAAAGACGTCTACATCAAGCTGGAGAAAGAGACCGACGCCGGGATTATCGTCAGCGGCGCGAAAGTGGTGGCAACCAACTCGGCGCTGACCCACTACAACATGATCGGCTTCGGCTCCGCGCAGGTGATGGGCGAAAACCCGGACTTCGCGCTGATGTTCGTCGCGCCGATGGATGCCGAAGGCGTGAAGCTGATCTCCCGCGCCTCTTACGAGATGGTGGCAGGCGCAACCGGATCCCCGTACGACTACCCGCTCTCCAGCCGCTTCGACGAGAACGACGCGATCCTGGTGATGGATCATGTGCTGATCCCATGGGAAAACGTGCTGATCTACCGCGATTTCGACCGCTGCCGTCGCTGGACGATGGAAGGCGGCTTTGCGCGGATGTACCCGCTGCAGGCCTGCGTTCGCCTGGCGGTGAAGCTCGACTTCATCACCGCCCTGCTGAAGAAATCCCTGGAGTGCACCGGCACCCTGGAGTTCCGCGGCGTGCAGGCGGATCTCGGCGAAGTGGTGGCCTGGCGCAACATGTTCTGGGCGCTGAGCGACTCCATGTGCTCCGAAGCCACCCCGTGGGTCAACGGCGCGTATCTGCCGGATCACGCCGCGCTGCAAACCTACCGCGTGATGGCGCCGATGGCCTACGCGAAGATCAAGAACATCATCGAGCGTAACGTGACGTCCGGGCTGATCTACCTGCCGTCCAGCGCCCGGGATCTGAACAACCCGCAGATCGACCAGTATCTGGCGAAGTACGTGCGCGGCTCCAACGGCATGGATCACGTCGAACGCATCAAGATTTTGAAGCTGATGTGGGACGCCATCGGCAGCGAGTTTGGCGGCCGTCACGAGCTGTACGAAATCAACTACTCCGGCAGCCAGGATGAGATCCGCCTGCAGTGTCTGCGCCAGGCGCAGAGCTCCGGCAACATGGACAAAATGATGGCGATGGTCGACCGCTGCATGTCCGAGTACGACCAGCACGGCTGGACGGTGCCGCACCTGCACAACAACAGCGATATCAACATGCTCGACAAGCTGCTGAAATAGCGCAGCGGGAGGTTGCAATGCATTCAGATGAACAACGCCTGCGTTTTCGCGACGCAATGAGCAGCCTGTCGGCGGCGGTCAATGTGGTCACCACCGAGGGTGAGGCCGGACGCTGCGGCATCACTGCCACCGCCGTCTGTTCGG
Organism: Enterobacter sp. DNB-S2; assembly: GCF_019443845.1. Taxonomy (NCBI): domain Bacteria; kingdom Pseudomonadati; phylum Pseudomonadota; class Gammaproteobacteria; order Enterobacterales; family Enterobacteriaceae; genus Enterobacter; species Enterobacter sp. DNB-S2. The sequence continues at coordinate 1,310,557 of NZ_CP050520.1, read as the reverse complement.
TCACGGACACCCCGCCGTCGGTTATGGTGTGCATCAACGCCAACAGCGCCATGAACCCGGTATTTCAGGGCAACGGCAGGCTGTGCGTTAACGTGCTGAACCACGAACAGGAGATCATGGCTCGCCATTTTGCGGGGATGACCGGTATGACGATGGAGGAGCGCTTTGCCCTCTCCTGCTGGCAGAAAGGACCGCTGGCGCAGCCGGTGCTCAAGGGCGCGCTCGCCAGCCTTGAGGGCGAGATTAGCCAGGTGCAAACCATCGGCACGCATCTTGTCTACCTTGTTGAAGTTAAGAACATTATTCTGAGTGACGCGGGACACGGTCTGATCTACTTCAAGCGCCGTTTCCACCCGGTCATGCTGGAGGCGGAAGCCGCCGTGTGATCCCCCCCTCGCGCTGGCCTTTTTTTCCGGCCAGCGCCGCTTTCTACAAAAACTCCTAAGGTTTCCGCTAAATCACGCCGTTATATACCCATAAGAGAAATTTTCTGTGACTGAATACTGACACCCTTTGTCAGTGCATCCGCATCATTCAGCGCATACCTAAATATACAGGATGACCTTATGGCTAAAACGACGCGGAGCCGCTCGGCTGAACGTCTGGTCGATATTCTGGTTGAGCTACATTTAAACGGTGTGGTAAACCGCAGTGCGCTAATGGAAAAATTTAAAATTACCGAGCGTACCGTCTACCGGGATTTAAATGCCCTCTCTCCCATTGTTGAGCATACCGGTAACGGGCTATATCGGCTGATCCATTCTGCACAATCGCCCGGCGGACAAGGCTTACATCACACCCTTGCTAACTTCCTGAATGCTGACAGCTTTTTCCCTGAAAGAAATATGGAATTCTGGCAAAAGCTTGAAACGCGCGTTGACGAAAACCATATTCTCATTCTTGGAAATGAGGCAGAACACACGGTAGAACGTGATATTCGCCGTCATTTAACGAAAATCGAGAGATCGATTAAAAACCATAATGTTTGTCAGATCGTTTATAAGGGAAAAACCCGTCTGATTAATCCCTATAAACTCATTAACAAAAAAAATATATGGTATTTACAAGCCACCGAAAATAGCCGCCTGAAATCCTTCTCATTGAGCCAGATTAGCTGGTTTGATATTCAGAAAACGACCTTCACGCCCGAAGAAAATGTCCTTGAGCTGCTGGAGAAAAGCCTCGACCCCTGGGTGTCTGAAAATACTTTCGCGGTGAAAATATTTATCAAAGATAATATTTCACATTACTTCCTGCGCCGCGATCTTCTGCCGGAACAGGAGCTGCTGGAGGAGCAGCAGGGCGGCGTCACGCTGCGCTGCCAGGCGGCGCACGAGAACCAGATCCTGCCGCTGCTGTTCTACTGGCTGCCCCATATTCAGATTCTGGAACCGAACTGGCTGAAGGAAAAACTGATTAGAACGCTGGAGAACTATCTGGCGGTAGAACGTAACCCGAATAATCAAGTGATCTCAATCACATAATTTCGCCCCCTGGCGGCGAGCCGGAACCGCTCGTCGCCCCCTTTGACCGCTCACCCGGCGCTTTCAACCACTCATTCATTTACCGTCCTTTACACGCGCGAGGATCTGGCACGATCGCTCCAGCATTAATCAATACCTCCTCACAACGAACCCTGACCCTTTTTTCTTTACATAAAAAACCAGGTCTTACTATGGATACTAAAAAACTACTGAAGCACGTGCCCTGGGCCTTACTCGGGATCCTCGGCGCTTTCTGTCTGGCGGTTGTCGCATTACGCCGGGGCGAACACGTAAGCGCCCTGTGGATCGTGGTCGCGTCCGTTTCCGTCTATCTTGTTGCTTATCGCTACTACAGCTTGTACATCGCGCAGAAGGTCATGAAGCTCGACCCGACGCGCGCCACCCCGGCGGTCATTAACAATGACGGCCTGAACTACGTGCCAACCAACCGCTACGTGCTGTTTGGTCACCACTTTGCCGCTATCGCCGGCGCAGGCCCGCTGGTCGGCCCGGTGCTGGCCGCGCAGATGGGCTACCTGCCGGGTACCCTGTGGCTGCTCGCCGGCGTGGTGCTGGCGGGTGCGGTGCAGGACTTTATGGTGCTGTTTATCTCTTCTCGCCGTAACGGCGCCTCTCTGGGTGAGATGGTCAAAGAAGAGATGGGCCGCGTGCCGGGGACGATCGCTCTGTTCGGCTGCTTCCTGATTATGATCATCATCCTAGCGGTGCTGGCCCTGATCGTGGTGAAAGCGCTGGCCGAAAGTCCGTGGGGCGTCTTCACCGTCTGCTCAACCGTGCCGATTGCGCTGTTCATGGGGATCTACATGCGCTTCCTGCGTCCGGGACGCGTGGGTGAAGTGTCGGTGATTGGTATCGTGCTGCTGGTAGCCTCCATCTACTTCGGCGGCGTGATTGCGCACGACCCGTACTGGGGCCCGGCGCTGACCTTCAAAGACACCACCATTACCTTCGCGCTGATTGGCTATGCGTTTATCTCCGCGCTGCTGCCGGTCTGGCTGATTCTGGCCCCGCGTGACTACCTCGCGACCTTCCTCAAAATCGGCGTTATCGTCGGTCTGGCGATCGGTATCCTGGTGATTAACCCGGATCTGAAAATGCCTGCGGTAACCCAGTACATCGACGGTACCGGCCCGCTGTGGAAAGGCGCCCTGTTCCCGTTCCTGTTCATCACCATCGCCTGCGGTGCGGTCTCCGGCTTCCACGCCCTGATTGCGTCCGGCACCACGCCTAAGCTGCTGGCGAACGAGAAAGACGCGCGTCTGATCGGCTACGGCGCGATGCTGATGGAGTCCTTCGTGGCGATCATGGCGCTGGTTGCCGCGTCTATCATCGAACCGGGTCTCTACTTCGCGATGAACACCCCGCCTGCGGGCCTCGGCATCACCATGCCAAACCTGCACGAGATGGGCGGTGACAACGCGGCGCTGATTATGGCGCAGCTGAAGGACGCGAGCGCACACGCGGCGGCGACCGTCAGCTCCTGGGGCTTCGTGATTTCGCCTGAGCAGATCATGCAAACCGCGAAGGACATCGGCGAACCGTCCGTACTGAACCGCGCCGGTGGCGCGCCGACGCTGGCCGTCGGTATCGCACACGTGTTCCACAAGGTGCTGCCGTGGGCGGACATGGGCTTCTGGTACCACTTCGGTATTCTGTTCGAAGCGCTGTTCATCCTGACCGCGCTGGACGCCGGTACCCGTGCGGGCCGCTTCATGCTGCAGGACCTGCTCGGTAACTTCGTGCCGTTCCTGAAGAAAACCGACTCTCTGGTAGCGGGCATTCTGGGTACTGCGGGCTGCGTCGGCCTGTGGGGCTACCTGCTGTATCAGGGCGTTGTCGACCCGCTCGGCGGCGTGAAGAGCCTGTGGCCGCTGTTCGGTATCTCTAACCAGATGCTCGCAGCCGTTGCTCTGGTGCTCGGTACCGTGGTCCTCGTGAAGATGAAGCGCACCAAATACATCTGGGTAACCGTTGTTCCTGCGCTGTGGCTGCTGCTCTGCACCACCTGGGCGCTTGGCCTGAAGCTGTTCAGCGCCAACCCGCAGCTGGAAGGCTTCTTCTTCATGGCTAACCAGTACAAAGAGAAGATTGCCGCAGGCGGCGCGGACCTGACCGCGCAGCAGATTGCCAACATGAACCATATCGTGGTGAACAACTACACCAACGCGGGTCTGAGCATTCTGTTCCTGGTGGTGGTGTACAGCATCATCTTCTACGGCATCAAAACCTGGCTGAACGTGCGCAACGCCGACGGCCGTACGGATAAAGAAACCCCGTACGTGCCGGTGCCGGAAGGCGGCGTGAAGACCTCTTCACACCATTAATCCGCAATCCTCCCCCTCTCCCTTTGGGAGAGGGCTGGGATGAGGGGAACATAAGCCCAGCGGACTCACATCGCCGGGCTTTTTCTGTCTGGAACCCACAATGTTTGGTAACTTAGGCGAAGCAAAAAAATACCTCGGTCAGGCGGCGAAAATGCTGATTGGCATTCCGGACTATGACAACTACGTTGAGCACATGAAGACCAACCATCCGGATAAGCCGTACATGACCTACACCGAATTCTTCCGCGAGCGCCAGGAAGCGCGCTACGGCGGAAGTGGAGAAGGCGGCGTCCGCTGCTGCTAAAGGAGAGACCATGACCCCGATTGCCGTTACCCTGCTGACCGGTTTCCTCGGCGCCGGTAAAACCACCCTGCTGCGCCACATCCTGAACGAACAGCACGGCTTCAAAATCGCCGTCATCGAAAACGAATTCGGCGAGGTCTCCGTTGACGATCAATTGATCGGCGATCGCGCCACCCAGATCAAAACCCTGACCAACGGCTGCATCTGCTGCACCCGCTCTAACGAATTAGAAGACGCCCTGCTGGATCTAATCGACAGCCGCGATCGCGGCGAGATCGACTTTGACCGCCTGGTGATCGAGTGCACCGGCATGGCCGACCCCGGCCCGATTATTCAGACCTTTTTCTCTCACGAGATCCTGTGCCAGCGCTACCTGCTGGACGGCGTAATTGCCCTGGTCGATGCGGTTCACGCCGACGAACAGATGAACCAGTTCACCATCGCCCAGTCTCAGGTGGGCTACGCCGACCGCATCCTGCTGACCAAAACCGACGTGGCGGGCGAAAGCGTTAAGCTGCGCGAACGCCTGACGCGCATTAACTCTCGCGCGCCGGTTTACACGGTGACGCATGGCGACATCGATCTGTCTCAGCTGTTCAACACCAACGGCTTTATGCTGGAAGAGAACGTCACCGCAAAACCGCGCTTCCACTTTATGGGAGACAGGCAAAACGACGTGGCGTCGATAGTGGTGGAGCTGGACTACCCGGTGGACATCGGCGAGGTTTCGCGCGTGATGGAAAACCTGCTGCTGTCGTTTGCCGACAAGCTGCTGCGCTACAAAGGGATGCTGTGGATTGACGGCGAGCCGAACCGCCTGCTGTTCCAGGGCGTACAGCGCCTGTACAGCGCAGACTGGGATCGCCCCTGGGGCGAGGAAGCGCCGCACAGCGTGATGGTGTTTATCGGTATCCAACTCCCGGAAGAAGAAATTCGGGCGGCGTTTGCGGGTCTGAAAAAATAACCGCTATGCATCTCCTCTCCCCTGTGGGGCTGAGGGATCCCCATAAAATATTACCTGCACAGACGGCCCCCTCTCCCTTGAGGGAGAGGGCTGGGGTGAGGGGGAACATACGGCTGTGGAGGTTATTCCGTTCACTTTATGTTTCTTGCTACTCTGTAACGATGTGACCGGTGAACGTGCCAGGGTGGCTCAGTCGCCGCCACCCTGGCAACCCGGGCTCCCGGCGGTAAATCGCCGCTGCGCGGTACCTTCGGCTTATTCCTTTCGGCTTATCGGGGACGGGCGGAGGTAACATCCCTGTAAAGCCCGCCCTCTCGGCGCATCCCTGCGCCTCGCCCCGGCCTGCAGGAAACGCCTCAGCGATTTACAGCCGGACCAGGTCGTCGCTATAAGCCCTTAATTTTCTTGAAACTACGCTCGTCGCTTTCAGTAAAAAATTACTGGAGATTCCTCAGCCTGGGGAAGAGGGTGTGGGGTAAACTTATTTCACCGCCTCCGGCAGCGTCACAATCCACAGCTCGCTGTCCGACTCCGGCTTTTTCAGCGGCTTCACGCTGAGCGTGGTTTCAACTGGCTTATCATCCAGCGTCAGCTTGCCTTCCGCGTTCACCCGATAATCCTTGAGCTTCTTGCCCTCGACCGGGTTTTGCATCGCCACCTTTACGCCAAAGTCGTTATCGTTCGCTACCGCAAGCGTTTTGCTGTCGATCAGCGCCAGCCCTTCGGCCTTCTCCTGCTGCCAGCCCAGCGCGCGCAGATCGACGACCTGCGTTTTAGCCGCAAGGGTAATGCCGCGCTGCGCCAGGGTTTTCTCATCATCAAACTCCGGGTATTCGCCCGGCTTGTCGAAGGTGGTCAGGTCGCTCGCCTTGCTGAGATCCACCTTGTAAATCAGGTTACGCATCCCGTCGTTTTTATCGCTTCCCTGCTCAATCAGCAGGATGTGCTGGTTATCGAGCGCCACGATGTCGCCGATTTTGGCGTCGCTGTTTTTGCTGTAGGCCGCGCTGTCGATAGGGTAACCGTACATCGCCGTTTTCCCGGTCGCCGGGTCGAAGCTCACCAGACGCGTAAACAGCGCCTGCTTTTTGCTCTTGCCGTCAATATCCAGCGTGCTTTGCACGGCGGCGATAATCCGCCCGTCCGGCATCCGGGTCAGGCCTTCAAAGCCCCGGTTCGCCTGGCGCCATTTGATGATGTTTGGCAGGCCGCCCGCGATGGATTTCTCCCCTTCCGCGGCCTGCGGCCCGTGGATCGCCAGGATCTTCCCTTTGCTGTCGACGTTAATCAGGAACGGGCCATATTCGTCGCACAGCCAGTAGCCGCCTTTCCCATCCGGCGTGATGCCTTCCGTGTCCAGCCCGCGGTTGTCGCCCTTCAGGATCTTGAGGGTGTCGCTGAACGCCACTTCATTGGTGGAGCCAATCACGCCGCTTTGCAGCGGCAGACCGTTAATCTCGCCTTTATCATCATGCAGCGGGCGGGCGTCGACAGCCTCCGCTTTGCCGTTCTGAACGCGGATGGTCATCAGCATCGGCGCGAAATCAGGCGTGACAAATATTTTGGCTTCGTTTTTACCCATTTTTGGCGCATCGGCGTTTGGACCGCGATCGGTCACGGTCGCAAAGGTCAGGGCGTCGCCCTGCTTGCCCGTAAACAGCAGGCCGGAGCCAATGCCCACGGGTAGTCCGTTCGGAAAGGCGCTGGCAAACGCGCCGCTGTAGCTCACGTGGGAGCCTTCAGGGAAGCTGACGACATAGCGCTCAGCAGTAGGCTGCGCCGCCAGGCCAGAGAAAGAGAGCGCACAGCCGATTAGCAAAGGAATAATTTTTCTTTTCATATTGTTAGCATCCAGTTAGTGAAGCCAACAACGTAAAGAATAAACGTGTCAGAAAAATGACATGAAAAGGAAACCGACCTGCGCGATTGAACGTATATTCATCGCTCGAAATGTAAGGCTTTGTTGTTTTGTGTGACAGGCGAAACATTTTTGGAAATTATTAGAAACCCAATTAATTCATCTCAAATCACTATCCCCGCCTCGTTCAGTTTATGTTTAGTCAAAAAACTAAACGGTTCCTAAATGCTAAAAACATCCCCTGTTGACACCCCGACAATCAAACATCATTGCAACAACTTCAATAAAAAAGTTAACAATATCAGTATAAAAACGCGATTTATATCACATTTGCAGTCATTAACATCGCTTGTTAAGGTGCGCCCAGATGAATTTAATGACGAGGCATAAAACATGAAAAAACTGAATATCCTTCTTCTTTCTGCTCTGGCTGCCGTATCGGGTTCCGCACTGGCGATGGGCGGCACCGTTGAGCAGGGTAAAAACTTTACCAACCTCAATCTGGAAATGGGGAAATCCTCATCCGGTGTTTATCTGGAAAGTAACTGGCTCAAAAACACCGACGACGGTACCCAGACCGGCGGCGTGGGCGCAGGCTACAACCTGGGTCTTGGCCCGGTGAGGCTGAATGCGGGTGCAAAAGCCATCTACCTCGGCCCGAAAAAAGGCGATAACGGCGTGGCGTTCCCGATTGGCGGCGGCGTAAACGTTGCCCTGACCGACAGCATCCACGTGTACGGTGAAGGCTATGTCGCACCAGAAGGCCTGAACAACAGCGTGAAAAACTACGTCGAAGCCAACGGCGGCATAAGCTGGACGCCAATTACGCCAGTGACCCTGAAAGTGGGCTACCGCCACGTGAGCGTGGACGGCAAAGACGGTCGTCCTGGCCACACGCTGATTGACGGCGCATATGTAGGCGGTGGAGTCACCTTCTGATGAAACACCGCATGACCGCGCTTTGCGTTCTGGGCCTCACGCTGATGCTCGCCGGCTGCGTCCAGTACAAATGGGTGAAACCGGGCGTCAGCGATGCGGAAATGAATAAAAAGCTCACGGAATGCGAAGCGCAGGCGCTGATCGATCTGCCCCCGGATAACGTCGTAACCGGATCCAGCTCGGAAAAAACGGACAAAAAGAACAAGAAAAAGGATATTTCCACGAGCTACACGGTTGAAGACGCGAATGAATATCGCCGGGATACGTTAGTTGACAGCTGCATGTTTAAAAGCGGCTGGGACAAGATCGAAGTGCAATAATCTCTTTAAAAAAACCTGCCGGCTGGCAGGTTTTTTTATGACCTCTTACTTATGCACCACCACCAGCTTCTGGTTCACAAACTCTTTGATCCCCAGATCCGACAGCTCGCGCCCGTAGCCGGAGCGCTTCACGCCACCGAACGGCAGCTCTGGCGCGGTATCGGTGAGCCAGTTGATGTACACCATCCCGGTCTCAATCCGCGACGCCATTTTCTTCGCGCGCTCGATATTCTGGCTGAATACCGCCCCGCCCAGGCCGTAGTGGGAGTCGTTCGCCAGCGCGACCGCCTCGTCGTCGTTTTTCACCACGTACATCTGCGCCACCGGGCCGAAGAACTCTTCGAAATACGCCGGGTTATCGCGGGAAATATTCGTCAGGATCGTCGGTTCGAAGAAACTCCCGTCGCGCTGCGCCGGTTTGCCGCCGTAGTGCAGCGTGGCGCCGTTTTTCACCGCCTCGTTAACCTGTCTGGTCAGCGTTTCGAGCGCATCTTTAGACGACAGCGGCCCCAGCGTGGTGCTTTCGTCCAGCGGATCGCCAATCTTCACCTGCTTAAACGCCTCGGTGAATTTGCTCAGGAAGGCCTCTGCAATCTTTTCATGCAGGATAAAGCGCTTCGCCGCGGTACAGACCTGCCCGGCGTTGTTGAGCCGCGCGTTAACGCCAATTTTCACGGCCTTCTCAAGGTCTGCGTCATCCAGCACCACGAAGACGTCGTTACCGCCCAGCTCCAGCGTGGATTTCTTGATGTGCTTCGCCGCCTGCGCCGCCACCACGCTGCCAGCCTTTTCGGAGCCGGTTAATGCGGCGCCCTGCACGCGATCGTCGGCAATGATGTTTGCCACCTGCTCGGACGAAATAAACAGGTTGGTCCACGCCCCTTCCGGCGCCCCCGCCTCGCGCACCAGATGGGCAAAGGTCTCGGCGCAGTGCGGCACGATGCTGGCATGTTTGGCGATGACGGGGTTACCCGCCGCCAGGTTTGGCGCCAGGACGCGCATCAGCTGGTAGTACGGGAAGTTCCACGGCTCAACGGCCATCAGCACGCCGATGGGGTGATGCTCCACCCAGGCTTCACCGAGCTCAGAGTCGTACTTCTCCGGGGCCAGGAACCGCTGCGCGTTGTCGGCGTAGTAGCGGGCGATCTGCGCGCACAGCTTCACCTCGCCGCGGCTCTGTTCGATGAGCTTACCCATCTCCTGGCTGGCGATTTTAGCCAGATCCTCCACGCGCTCGTCGATCAGATCGGCAAGCTTATGCAGCACCGGCAGGCGCTGGCTGATGTCGCCTTTCGCCCAGTCCGAATGATAAAGCGCATCGGCCGCCTTCAGCGCCGCTTCGATATCCGCGTCGGTATGTGAGGGGTATTCTTTGATGAGCTGGTTAGTGGCAGGATTTACTGTCTGATAAGCCATGTCGAATCTCCTTGTTTTACCGCTTAGGGTATTAAGGGTAGTCAACATGACTGGCTATGGACGTAAAGTTGGGTATATCCGGAAGGTTCTTAATGAAGCGCTGCCGGACGGTTCGCTGACGTGGTATAAAAAATTTTCAGAAGGAGCGCCCATGACCGATACCCGACATATCCGCCAGACTTTTCACCGCGCCTCAGGCCTTGAGCTGCGCAGCACCTGGCAGAGTACGCAGGCGTACAAACGCCACAGTCACCCTCAGCTCTCCATCGGCGCGATTGTGGAGGGCCAGACCTGCTGCGTGTGTCATGACAGAGAGTACATCCTTAACCCCGGGGACCTCATCGCGATCCCGGCCGGTGTGCCGCACAGCTGCAACCCCGTCGCCGGGCAACCGCGCAGCTACCATATGCTCTACATCGACACCGGGCTTCCGCTGGCGCTACAGGTGATTCGTAGCCCAACCCTGTTTGCCCATTACCTGGACGTTGTTGAGACCCTGTCTCCGGCGTCCCTTGAGACCCTGCTTTCTGCCCTTCCCCGCGCCGCGGATAACGCTGACGCGCTTCGCGCAACCAGCCAGCAGATTCAGCAGGCGTTTCTTTCCGATCTCACCTGCCCGCCTTCCCTCGACGAGCTTGCCCAACGCTTCTCGCTGCGCAAGGAGACGCTGATCCGCACCTTCAGGCAGGACACCGGCCTGACGCCGGGCAGCTTTCTCAACATCTCCCGCGTGGAGTACGCCAAGGCGCGTCTGCGCGCCGGGGATGATATTGCCGACGTCGGCTACCAGAGCGGCTTTGCCGACCAGAGCCATTTTCATAAGACCTTCGTCAGCTATACCGCCGCCACGCCGCGCCAGTACGCCACCGGCCGATCAATATCAGACAATAAATAGGCTCTGCAGCGCCGTACTCTGACCGCAGATTGTTAACTGAGGTCGCTATGGAACTGTTCTTCCCTTCCGCTTTTCTCGCCCTGGCGCTGACGCATTTTGTTGCCCTGCTAAGCCCGGGCCCGGATTTCTTCCTGCTGGTGGGCTACGCCGCGCGCTATCGGCTGCGGGGTAGCGCCGGACTGTGCCTCGGCATCGCCGCGGGTAACGCGCTGTACATCCTGCTGGTGATTATCGGCTGGAGCGCGCTGCGCCAGTTTACGTGGCTGTTTACGCTTATCGAGCTTTGCGGGGCGCTGTACCTGCTGTGGATCGGCTCGCATCTGATTCGCAGCCGCCAGCAGGCGCGGGCGCTGAATGAAACCCACCAGCGCTTCCCGTCGCTGCAAAAGCAGATCCTGCTGGGGCTCGGTTCGGCGCTGCTAAACCCGAAGAACGCGCTGTTCTATCTGGCGCTGATGACGGCCTTGCTGGGTCCGGACGTCACGCTGCTTCAGCAGGCGACCTGCGGCGTCTGGATGGTGGTGGTGGTGCTGGCGTGGGATCTGGCGCTGGTGTCGCTGATGGGGTTGACCGTGGTTCAACAGAAGCTCAGCCGTTCGCTGTGGCTGATAGAGCGCACGGCGGGGGTGGTGCTGATGGGATTTGGCGGGTGGGTGCTGTGGCGGCTACTGGAAAATATACGCTGAGATAGCGGGCAGCCTGACGCCGCCCGTTGCTTATTTTTTGTTTTGATCGCGCAGCATAGCTTCACGCAAAATGGCATTGAGCCTCGTCTGGTAACCTTTTCCAGGCCGTTTAAGCCACTCCATCACGTCAGCGTCGATACGTACAGATGCCTGAGTTTTGAGTGGCCGATAGAACTTCCCTCGCACCGCCCCTGACCACTGTTCATCTCCCGTGGCAGGGATATCGCTGTAATCAATCTCTGCTTCCGATTTTTCGGCTAGTGCTTTGAGCTCAGCCTCACGGCGAGCACTCATCTCAGGCGCACTACCGCGTTTATATTTAACCATGCTCATAACGGCTCCTCTCTTTACGGTCCGCCTTTCGTACGCTAATGATTCGAATGACTTCGTCACCACTTTCAAAACGTACCGTGTGTGCGACCATAATGACAATTAGACCATGTACAAGGCCAATGGTCTGCCAACGGAACTCTCCATTTTCATGACGATCCTGCAAAGATAAATGGTAAGGATCGTCAAACACCAGAACAGCTTCTTCAAAGCGGATCCCATGCTTAATGAGATTGCTTTTCGCTTTGTTGGTATCCCATTCAAACTCCGTTGGCATAGTGTACCCTTCCCTTATTGTATATACAAAAAAGCATATACAAAACGTTCGTAAATTGAACCGGTCGACATCGTTCAATTTCAATATCTGAAGGCGCATTCCAGAAGCTGAAACGCGGAGGTCCTTCTCCTTCTTTGCACTTTCCCCCCGCTTCCCTCTATCCTTAACCCATGGAAAAAATAGCTGAACTCAAACGCGCCAAGCTGCTGGCGCTGTCGCTGCTGCTGGTTGCCGCCGCAGCGTTTATCACCACCCTGTTCCTGCCGCAGACCTTCTGGGTGCGCGGCGTGAAGGCCATTGCCGAGGCGGCGATGGTCGGCGCGCTGGCAGACTGGTTTGCCGTGGTTGCGCTTTTCCGCCGGGTGCCCATTCCGTTTATCTCGCGCCATACGGCGATTATCCCGCGCAATAAAGACCGGATCGGCGACAATCTCGGCCAGTTTGTGCAGGAGAAGTTTCTTGATACCCAGTCGCTGGTGGCACTCATCCGCCGCTATGAACCTGCGCAGATGATCGGCGCCTGGTTCAGCAAACCGGACAACGCTCAGCGCGTCGGGCTGCACTTGATGCAGGTGATGAGCGGTTTTCTCGAACTCACCGACGACGGGCGTATTCAGCGGCTGCTCAAACGGGCGGTGCATAAGGCCATCGACAAGGTCGATTTCACCGAAACCAGCGCCGTTATGCTGGAGAGCATGACCAAAAACAACCGCCACCAGGTGCTGCTGGATGCGATCATCAACCGTCTGATTACCCTGATTCAGCGGGAGAGCACGCGGGACTTTATTGCCGATCAGATTGTCCACTGGCTGAAGACCGAACACCCGCGCAAAGCGATGGTGCTGCCCACCGAGTGGCTGGGCGATCAAAGCGCGGAGATGGTGTCGAACGCGGTGAACGCGCTGCTGGACGATATCAGCCACGACCGCACGCACCAGATCCGCCAGGCGTTCGACCGCGCCACGCTGAAGCTTATCGACAACCTGAAAAACGATCCGGAAATGGCGGCGAAAGCCGACAACATCAAGCACTACCTGAAAAACGATGAGGCGTTTAACCGCTATCTGGGAGAGATGTGGGCCGACCTGCGCCAGTGGCTGAAAGCGGATATGCAAAGCGAGGATTCGCGCGTGAAGCAGCGCATCGCCAACGCCGGGCTGTGGTTTGGCGAAACGCTGTCTAACGACGCCAGCCTGCGGGCGTCGCTGAACGAGCATCTGGAGCAGGCCGCGCACCGCCTCGCGCCGGATTTCGCCGCGTTCCTGACCCGCCACATCAGCGACACGGTCAAAAGCTGGGACGCCAAAGACATGTCCCGACAGATTGAGCTGAATATCGGTAAAGATCTGCAGTTCATCCGCGTCAACGGTACGCTGGTGGGCGGGACGATTGGCCTGATCCTGTTTTTACTCTCGCAGCTGCCTTCCGTGCTGGGGCATTAATCTACTTTGGGCGGCGCGATGACGTAGCGCGTCGCCTCGAAGCGGTTGAGGATCAGGTGCACCAGGAAGACCATCGTCAGCGTTGCGACCAGCGAAAAGGTAACGGAGGTGATGCGGTAGAGATCGCTGAACACCAGGTCAGTGTCCGGGTGCATGTTCTGCCCGAACATAATGCCGATGGTCGTGATGCTGGAGAACCCCACGCCCGCGCCCACCTTTTCCATCACGTGCAGACGCGCGCCAAACGCCAGCCCGAGGCCAATCAGCGGCATCATCAGCAGCATATGGCTGCTGTGATCATAGAGGATCAGCTGCACCACCAGAATGTAGAGGCAGCCCAGCACCACGCCGACCACGCGCCAGATCGAGCTCATCACCGAACCGCGGTAGTGCATGGGGAACAGAATTAAAATCCCCGCCATCAGCGCCGAAAGCGAATCGCTTAAGTCGCTGATCTGAAACACCACGAATATCAGCGTCGCCACGGTGCCGGAGAGCAGCGACTCGTGGCGCACGCGAGCATCGTCTTTCTCAATCAGCGGCGGCGGCCTGCGGGGCTCCACGTCAGGCAGGAGATAGTTCATCAGCGCGCTCAGGCACACCGCCATCACGCTCGCTTCGATGTTGGAAAACAGCAGCGTGTGCCAGCTGGTAGTGGGGTAGCTCATAAAATTGAGCATCACGCTCTGGCACACCACGCCCATTGAGCCAAACAGGAACAGCGGCCCCTTGCTCATAAAGCGAAAACGCATCACGTACAGGGCGAACACCACCAGCGTCATAATGACCGGCCATTGCGACAGATAGCCAATAATGAAGATCATTTCGACGCAGTTTAGCGCGGCGCTGAAGATAAACTGCTTCGCCACGTGGCGGTTAAACACCGGCACCAGCGACAGCAGCATGATCGGATAGACCACGAAAAATACGCCGTAGCTGGTGTTGTAGAAGCTGGAGATGCTGAGCGCAATCATCCCGGCGAAGACGATGCGCAGGGTCTGGCGAAAGTCGTTTGCCGTATAGACGATGTTGCCGTGCGGGGTAAACACCCGCGCCAGGGTGCTAATAGACATAGTGAAGCAGGCTCACCAGGTGGATCTGCATCCCGGAGAAAAAGCGCGCAAACGGCCCTTCGCTGTTATAGAGCTGCACGGTCGCGCGGGCGCCGGTCGGCAGATGCTTCGGCAGCGCTTCATCCAGCGTCACGTGAATGCGCATGCGTTGGGCATCGCGCACCCAGCGGTTGGAGGTTTCCGGCTCGGACAGCTGGCCGTTCACGGCCTCCTGACCCGCCAGTATCCCCGCGTCGCTGCTGGTCACGTGGGCGCGGAAAACGTGCCCCGGAAAGGCGTCAAACACCACGGCGGCATCGGTGCCCTGATGGGTATGGCGCAGGCTTTTTTCGCGAAAATCGGCGACGATATCGGTCTGGTTGTTCACCAGCGCCAGCGCGGCGGAGCCGGATGAGGCATAGAAACCAGGGCTTAACTGGAGGTTACTGACCGTGCCGTCCGCCTGGGCGTAGACCTTCGTCCAGCCGAGGTTAAGCTCTGCCTCATCCAGCGCGTTACGGTATTTTTGCAGCGTAACGTTGCGGTGCTCGTCCCGCTCGCCGCGCTGAATGCGCAGGTTATGGATATTGGCCTGGATAGAGCTGACGGACTGCTCGCTGCTCTGCCAGGTGGTGCGGACTTTGTCCAGATCCGCCTGCGAGACGTTCTGCAGGGTGCTCAGCTTCTGGTAGCGATCGAAGGTCACTTTATCGTTACGCGCGGTCAGCACGGCGGTTTTCAGGCTGGCCTGCGCGGCAGCGATCTGCGCATCCAGCTGGTCGTTGGAAAGGCGTGCCTGCTCAAGCGCGATTTGCGCCGCTTCCACTTTATTGCGAAACGGCGCGTCGTCGAGCTCAAACAGCAGATCGCCTTTCTTCACCTGGCTGTTGTTGTGGACATGTACCGCCGCCACGTAGCCGGAGACGCGCGGAGAAACCGGCGTCACCACGCGCATCACGGTGGAGTCCGGCGTCAGCGGGATCCAGATATCCGCGACGATAAAGTAGACAAACATCAGCAGGAAAGAGGCAATACTCACCCTTACCCAGCGGGCAAACTTTTGTTCAGGGGTCATTATTTTTCGGTCTTGTTATCTTCTTCGCGGATTGTCCGCAAATTGCAGGCGAATTGATTCAGGGTGGCGCTGAAAATGTCGATATGTTCCGGCGCGATGTTTTGCGATACGCGCGCCTGATAGGTCTCAATCACCCGAGTGAGCCTTTGTAATAGGGCTTTTCCCTCAGGCGTCAGCGTCAGAAGCCGGATGCGCTTGTCATAAGGCGATACGGAGCGCAGCAGGTAACCCTGCTTTTCCAGCTGTGTCAGGGTGCGCATCAGCGGCGGCAGTTCAATGCCCTGCACCTCCGCCAGCTCACTCACGGAGACGTTATCCCCGAGCTGATGAAGCTGCATCATCACCGTCCAGCTCGACTGGGTTAACCCGGTATCGAGAATGGCGTCGTCGATTACCGCACGCCACTGGCGCACGATCATCGCCATCCGCATGCCCATCGGCCTGCGGCTAAACAGTTCTTCTTCGCTCATGGGGAAACCTCTCGTCACACGCGGTAACGATAATAGTTATCAGGGTAAGTATCAAGAAACAAGAGGTAAAAGAGCAGGAATTGCGAAACGATTTTCTCCCTCTCCCCGTGGGAGAGGGTCGGGGTGAGGGCACCAGCCCGCAGCGAAGTTTAGCCGCTAAAAAGTCTCTGAACGGCACTTTTCCCCGAAGCCGTCACCACCACCTCCCTGTACCCCGCCACCCGCTGGATCCACCCTTTGCTTTCCAGATGAATGAGCAGCGCCGCGCCCGCCTCACCGCCCAGATGAAACCGCCGCTCGCTCCAGTCCAGGCAGGTGATCAATTGCCCTTCCACCAGCCGGGCGAGATGCCCGCTGGCCGTCGACGGCGCAACGTCCGCCGCCGCGCTCAGCTCAGTGGCTGTCCACGCCCGCCCGTCCATCAGCGCGCACAGCATCTTTACACGCGACGGATCGGCCATTGCGGCAGCCACCAGGAAAGGGACAGGATTTTGCCGTCGGTCGTCAGGCTCTGAAAACGTTCGATATCAATGAAGCCGTCGATGTCCGCCAGCAGAGGTTTGAGTTCGGCAGCGAGCTGCAGGTAGCGCGCCTGATGGGCGGGCGCGGCTTTGGCTTCGAAAATGACTGCAATCATGATGGTCTCTCCGTAGTGATGTCGGGGAGAGAATGCAGGGTAGAGAGGAACGATGCTTCGGCAAAGAGCGAAGTGTTGTGCCGGATGGCGCTGCGCTTATCCGGCCTGTGGGCTCCTGTAGGCCCGGTAAGCGCAGCGCCACCGGGCAGGTTTTAGCTCAGAATCGACCTCGGCTCCATAAACGCCCGAATTCCCCACTCGCCCATCTCGCGCCCCACGCCGGAGTGCTTAAACCCGCCGAACGGCGCTTTCGGCTCATGGGTAAGGGTATTCACCAGCACGCGACCGGAAACAATCTGCTGCGCCACGCGTCGCGCGCGGTTCGCATCGCCGCCCAGCACCATCGCGCTCAGTCCGTAGTCGGTATCATTGGCAATCGCGATCGCCTCCCCCTCGTCACGATAAGGGATCGCGCACAGCACCGGGCCGAAAATCTCATCACGGGCGACCGTCATCTGGTTGTTCACGTCGGCAAACAGCGTAGGGCGCACAAACCAGCCGTCTCGCGTGCCGTCTGGTCTCCCTTCACCACCCGCCAGCAGGCGCGCGCCCTCTTCGATTCCTTTACGGATATAGCCCTGCACCCGCTGCCACTGCTTTTCGCTGACCATCGGGCCGACGTCCGTCGCGCTATCGCGCGGATCGCCCGATTTCACCGCCGCCACGGCCTGCGCCAATGCGGCTTCGATCTCCGCCTTGCGCGCCTGCGGCACCAGAATGCGCGTTCCGGCCACGCACGCCTGCCCGCTGTTCATAAATCCGGCCTGAATCACCAGCGGGATCGCCTGCGCCAGATCCACATCATCCAGCAGGATCGTCGGCGATTTACCGCCTAACTCCAGGGTAACGCGCTTAAAGCTCTCCGCCGCGTTGCGCAGGATCGCCTTGCCGGTATTCGTCGAGCCGGTAAACGAGATTTTTGCCACGTCCGGATGACGGCTGATGGTTTCACCGACGGTTTCGCCGCGTCCGGTGACGATGTTAAACACCCCCGGCGGCAGCGCGGCATCGCGCAGCGCTTCGGTGACAATCCGGGTTTGCAGGGCGCTCATTTCGCTCGGCTTGATGACTGCCGTACAGCCCGCAGCCAGCGCGGCCGCCAGCTTGCCGCAGATAAACCCCGCGTCGCTGTTCCACGGCGTGATGAGCCCGGCCACGCCAAGCGGCGTCATCTGCACCGTCGCTGCGCCTGCGGGGGTGATAAATTCAAACGCCTCCAGCGCCTCAATGGCCTGAGCAATCACCTCCGCCGGATAGCTAGCCATCCACGCAGAGCGCGAGGCGGGCGCGCCGTACTCTTCAATGACCGCTTCCAGCAGATCGTCGTGACGGGCGGCCACGGCGGCGTGCATACGTTTTAGCGCCGCGAGGCGTTCCTGTTTAGTGGTCTGCGACCACGCCGGGAACGCCGCTTTCGCCGCCGCAACGGCGCGCTCCGCGTCAATCTCATCCGCCAGACGAACCTGGCCGATGACCTGCGCCGTCGCCGGGTTGTACAAATCAAACCACTCGTTGCCGTGCGGGGTAACAAATTCGCCGTTAATAAAGATCTGTTCGATGGTGTGCATATAAACCTCCTCAGGCTGTGTGAGCACAGTCTGTCACGGCTTCTCCATTCCGATAATCCACACTATGCTGCAAGGGTTGTTTCGATTTTCAGGATAATCTATGCATCGTTCAGGTCTGACAGAGCTGGAAGTGGTGATGGCGGTCGTGCGACGCGGCAGCTTTCGCGCCGCCGCGCAGGAGCTGGGCATGTCAGCCACGGCGGTAAGCAACGCCATCGCCGGGCTGGAGAGCCGCCTTGATACCCGCCTCTTTAACCGCACCACCCGCAGCGTGGCGCTCACCGACGCCGGACAGCGCTATGTGGCGCGTATCGGCCCGGCCCTGCAGGAGATCCGTCTCGCCAGCGAGGAGATCCACAGCGACACCGGGGAACCCGCCGGCACGCTGCGTCTGAACGTGCCGAACCATATTGGCACCCTGTTTCTGGACCAGCTGCTGATCGACTTTATGATCCGCTATCCGAAGATGCGCGTAGAGACCGTCAGCGAAGCGCGAATGATCGACATCGTCGCGGAAGGCTATGACGCGGGGATCCGCCTTGAAGAGTCCGTGCCGCAGGACATGATCGCCGTGCCGCTGACCGGGGAGATCCGCCAGCTGGTTACCGCCACGCCGGACTATTTTGCCCGTCACGGCATTCCACAGACGCCGGACGATCTGCTTTCGCATCAAGGGATCGGCATGCGCATGGCCCACGGCGGGATCTACCGCTGGGAGCTGGCGCGTCGGGGGGAAACGTACGCCCTTTCCGTCCCCCCGCGCTTTGCGACGTCCGATCTTTTTGCCTCGATCCGGGCAGTAAAAGCGGGATTAGGGGTGGGATTTTTGCCGGAACTGTATATCCGGGAAGAGCTGGAGCGTGGAGAACTGGTGAGCGTCCTAAACGACTGGGCGCAGCCCTTTGCCGGACTGCGCCTGTACTACCCCGGCCATCGCCACGTTCCGCCAGGCCTGCGGGCGCTGGTGGCAACGATCCGCGAGCGCGGGATTATTCCAGGTTAGCCTTGTTCAGCCCGTAAGCCGCGTCCAGCGAGCCCGGCGCCATGCGGGAGGTGATCCCCAGACGGTTCCAGGCGTTGATCGCCACGATGGCGAAGTTCAGCTCTGAAATCTCCACATCCGAGAAGTGCTCCGCCACGCTGCGGTACAGCGCGTCGCTCACGCCGTGAACACCAATCTGGGTCAGCGCTTCGGTGAAGGCCAGCGCGGCTTTCTCGCGGGCGCTGAACAGCGGGGACTCGCGCCAGGCCGCCAGATGGTACAGGCGCAGCTCGCGCTCGCCGGCGATTTTGGCCTCTTTCGAGTGCATATCCAGACAGAAGGTACAGCCGTTCAGCTGCGACACGCGAATGTCGATCAGGTGCTTCAGCGCCGGGTCGATGGAGGTTTTTGCCACCTCCATGCTCAGGGCGGACAGGGCGTTGGCGAGGGCGGGTGTAACTTTGTGGTGGTTAACGCGAGTGCTCATTGTCTTTCCTCTTTTTTGTGCGGCATATGTCATGCGATGCGGCAAATCTACGCCGTTCATGACATAGTAAAAAGATACAAAAAGCGTGAAACGAGGTAGGACATGAAGCCGGGCTATCACGAGATTTATTCCCGCTATCGCGACAACATCACGCGCGGCGTGCTGAAGCCGGGCGATAAGGTGCCTGCTATCCGCGTGCTTGCGGAAGAGCTGAAGGTGGCGCGTAAAACGGTCGAAACGGCGTATGCCATTCTGACGGGGGAAGGGTATCTGGTGAGCCAGGGGGCGCGCGGCACGCGAGTCAACCCGGATCTACTGTTGCCGGATAAGAGTGCCCCTGCGGAACAGCCCACCGGCACGCTTCCGGCATCGCTCATCAGCCAGCGCGAGCGGGCCGGGTTTCTGCGCCCCGGCATCCCCGCCCTCGACAGCTTTCCGTATAAAAAATGGCTGCTGCTGGCGGGACAGGCGACGCGCGCCATGCGTCAGGAGGAGATGCTCAATCCGCCCGTTCTGGGCTGGTATCCGCTGCGCCAGGCCATCGCCAGCTATCTTAATATTTCACGCGGGCTGTCCTGCAGCGCCGAACAGGTGCTGATCACCAGCGGCTATAGCGGCAGCCTGCGGCTGATCCTCGACACGCTTGCCAGCCGCAGCGACAAGGTGGTGTTTGAAGATCCGGGCTATTTTATGGGCCAGCAGCTGCTCAAGCGGATCGTGCCGCGCCTGCACACGGTGCCGGTCGACCGCTGCGGCATTGATACGGAATACCTGCTCCGTCACCATCGCGACGCCCGTTTTGTCATCGTGACCCCGTCGCACCAGAGCCCGCTGGCGGTCACGCTATCGCTGCCGCGCAAGCAGCAGCTGCTCGACTGGGCCAGCCAGAACGAGGCGTGGATCATCGAAGACGATTACGACGGTGAGTTTCACTACACCCGCAAGGTGCTGCCGTCGCTGAAAAGCCTCGACCAGCACGATCGGGTGATTTTTATGGGCACCTTCAGTAAAACCATCATGCCGTCGCTGCGCATGGGCTACGTGGTGATGCCCGCCAGCACCGTCGGGGCCTTTACCGACTGCGCGGACATTACCACCAGCGGCCAGCCGGTGCTGACGCAAAAGATCCTCACCGCGTTTCTCAACGAAGGGCATTTTTTCCGTCACCTGAAAAAGATGCGCGCGCTGTATCAGACCCGCCGCGACTGGATGATTGCGGCTCTCCGCGAGGTGTATGGCGATCTGTTTTTCACCGAGCAAAACGACGGCGGGATGCATATCGTGGCGTTCCTGACCAGAGGCAGCGGTGACCGGGAAGTGGCGCGCTGCTGGCAGGAACAGCAGCTGCAGGTGAATGCGCTTTCGGAGTGGTATCGCGGCTCGGGCAAACGCTACGGGCTGGTGATGGGCTATAACAACGTGCGGTCGTATGAAGAGGCGCTGGCGTTGCTGGAGAGGCCGAAGCGGCAGACGCTTGCGCTGTTGAGCTGAAATCGCCGGGTGGCGGCTACGCCTTACCCGGCCTACGGTTTAAACATCATTGCGGGACAACCCAACGTCCTTGAGCTGCTCGTCGCTCATCTGGCTCAGGATGCGCCGGGTACGGTTGATGCGATACCAGTTGCAGATCGTTTTGCCGATCCAGACAAACACGACGAACGGACGTTTTGAACGGTTCTCATAGAATTCCATGATGCTCTCCTCACTGTACCAGTGGGGTTATCATCCTGGAAATCGGCCTGTGCAATACAGACTCAAAAACAGCTTTTGTTTAACATACAGATCCGCTAAAACAGTATCTGCATGCCAATTTTTACGGCAATCTGTACTGGTTTTACAATCTGTATGGTGAAAACAAAGGATACAGCATGACGCGCTATCAACATCTCGCCAACCTTCTGGCAGAACGCATTGAACAAGGGCTGTATCGCAGCGGCGAACGTCTGCCGTCGGTGCGCACGCTGAGCCAGGAGCACGGCGTGAGTATCAGCACCATACAGCAGGCCTATCAGATCCTCGAAAATCTCCAGCTGATCACCCCTCAGCCGCGCTCCGGCTATTTTGTCTCGCCGCGCAAGGCCCTGCCGCCGGTTCCGGCCATGACGCGCCCGGTGCAGCGCCCCGTGGACGTCACCCAGTGGGATGAGGTGATGATGCTGCTGGACGCCCGCGCCGACAAAGAGATGATCTCCTTCGGCGGCGGCTCGCCGGATATTAACCAGCCGAGCCTGAAGCCCCTGTGGCGCGAGATGAGCCGCATCGCGCAGCATAATCCTGCCGAGATGCTGAGCTATGACGTGCTCGACGGCCGCCTGGAGCTGCGCGAGCAGATCGCCCGCCTGATGCTGGACGGCGGCTCCACCGTAGCGGCGAACGAGATTGTCATCACCAACGGCTGCCACGGCGCGCTGTCGATTGCCCTGCTCTCGGTGTGCAAGCCGGGGGATATCGTGGCGGTGGAGTCGCCGTCGTTTCACGGCACCATGCAGATGCTGCGCGGGTTTGACATCAAGGCGATTGAAATTCCTACCGATCCCGAGACCGGGATCAGCATAGAGGCGTTAGAGCTGGCGCTGGAGCAGTGGCCGATCAAGGCCGTGATTCTGGTGCCCAACTGCAACAACCCGCTCGGGTTTATCATGCCGGAAGCGCGGAAAAAGCAGGTCTTAGCCCTGGCCCAGCGGCACGATATCGTGATTGTCGAGGACGATATTTACGGCGAGCTGGCGGCGGAGTACCCGCGCCCGCGCACCATTCATTCGATGGATATCGACGGCCGCGTGATCCTCTGCAGCTCGTTTACCAAAACCGTGGCGCCGGGCCTGCGCGTCGGCTGGATTGTGCCGGGGCGCTATTACGACCGGGTGATGCACATGAAATACGCCGCGGGCGGGTTTAACGTGCCGGGCACGCAGATGGCGGTGGCGGCGTTTATTCGCGACGGCCATTACCATCGCCACGTGCGTCGTATGCGCCAGATTTATCTGCAGAATATGGAAACCTACACCTGCTGGGTGCGGCAGTATTTTCCGGCGGAGATTTGCGTCACGCGCCCGCAGGGCAGCTTCCTGCTGTGGATTGAGCTGCCGGAAAAGGTCGACATGGTGTGCGTCAGCAAGCAGCTGTGTCGGCTGAAGATCCAGGCCGCGGCCGGGTCGCTGTTTTCCGCCTCCGGGAAGTACCGCAACTGCCTGCGGATCAACGTGGCGCTGCCGCCGACGGACAAAAATCGCGAGGCGTTGAAGAAGATGGGTGAAGCGATTGTGATTGCGATGGAGGAGTAGTGCGGCCTGATGCCCTCACCCCGACCCTCTCCCACAGGGAGAGGGAGAAAACCGATCCTGTAGGCCCGGTAAGCGCAGCGCCACCGGGCAACAGGTAGGTTATTCGTCGAAGTACCAGTATCCCTGGTTAATCAGCCCGGTGAGCTCTTCAACAAACGCCGGGTTTTTCAGCGCATCGCCCAGCTCGGCCTGGCCGAGTTCGGTGTAGCGGCACAGCGCATCCGCCGCTTTCGCGTCTACCGTCTCCAGCTGTTCGCTGTTGATAAAGAAGCTGCCGTTGACGTTCAGCACGCGCAGGCCACTCAGGCGAGACAGCGTTTCGCCGCCCTGCAGCGCGTCCAGCACCTCTTCCGGCGCGTACGGCGGCTCGGCGGCGGCGATATCCAGCTCGTGGCGCGGCGTGGAGACAAAGCTGCCGAACCATTTTGTGAAATCATCCGGCTTGCTAATCATGTCGAACATCATCTGGCGAATGCGATCGAGCTCGTACTGCTCCACGCGGCCCGGGTGTTCGCGACAGGTCAGATCCGGATCGCTGTAGTGCTCGCCGCCCAGATCGTTTTCCAGCGCATAATCGGCGAAGCTGCTGATCAGATCGCGACCGTTCGGCCCGCGGAAACCGACGGAGTAGTTGAGCGCCGTCTCATGGGTAAAGCCGTCGTGCGGGAATCCAGGCGGGATGTAGAGGATATCGCCCGGGGCCAGATCTTCGTCGATGATCGGCTCAAACGGATCGACATGCAGCAGCGCCGGATGCGGGCAGAACTGACGCATCGGCAGCTTATCGCCCACGCGCCAGCGGCGACTGCCCATCCCCTGAATGATAAACACGTCGTACTGATCGATATGCGGACCCACGCCGCCGCCCGGCACGGAGAAGGAGATCATCAGATCATCCAGACGCCAGTCCGGCAGGACGCGGAACGGACGCACCAGCTCAGCTGCGGGCATATGCCAGTGGTTCACCGCCTGCGCCAGCAGCGACCAGCCGGTTTCGCCCAGATCGTCAAAGTGCTCAAACGGACCATTGCTGGCCTGCCATTTGCCGTTGAAATGGCTCACCAGACGGCTATCGACTTCCGGCTCCATCGCCAGCCCTGCCAGCTCGTCCGGGGTGATCGGGTCGACAAAATTCGGGAAGGCATTTTTCAGCACTACGGGTTGTTTTTGCCAGTATTTCTCAAGAAATTCCGGCCAGTTCAGGTTCAGTTGATACGCCATGGGTAGCACCAGTGAGAGGGGAAACAGGCGCGATTATAGGCAAGAAGGCAGAGGGGGAACTTGTCATGGGTCAAACGAGGGCGTGTAGGTCGGGTAAGGCGAAGCCGCCACCCGACACAAACACGCCGCGAAAACTTAATCCAGCTTCAGCTCGTCATAATGGGTAATCAGTTTACCCACGATGCCGTAGTCCAGCGCTTCTGCCGGAGACATCCAGAAGTTGCGATCGGTGTCTTTTTTCACTTTTTCCAGCGGCTGGCCGGTGGCGTCGGCGATCAGCTTGTTCACGCGATCCAGCATGCGGATGATCTCGCGCGCTTCGATCTCAATATCCGTTGCCTGACCGCGCACGCCGCCCAGCGGCTGGTGGATCATAAAGCGGGTATTCGGCAGCGAGTAGCGGTGCTCTTTTTTCGCCGCCAGGAAGATGGTGATCCCGGCGCTCGCCACCCAGCCGGTGCCGATGACGTGCACTTCCGGGCGGATGAACTTGATGAAGTCGTGGATGGTATCGCCCGCTTCCACGTGGCCGCCCTGGCTGTTGATGTACAGCTTGATCGGATCGTTGCTGACGCTTTGCAGCAGGATCATCTGGGTGATGACCTTCTGCGCCAGCTCCTGGTTGATCTCACCGGAGATCACAATCGAACGAGACTCCAGCAGTTTTTGCTGCAGAGCGCCCGCGCCGTTTGCCCCTTCCGCTTTTTCCTTGTCGCTATCTTTCAGTGTGTAGTGCATTGTTATTTCCTCAGCTTGTCGCGCTCAAAACCAGAGTGTAGCCTGTTTTACCGGTGAAAGTCCTCACAGACAAATAACGAGGGAGCTTATGAATATTGCCCATGTCGCACTCTGGACCCGTAGCCTGAACGCGCAGGTTCAGTTCTGGGAAACGGTGTTTGGTGGCCGCAGTAACGAACGCTACGTCAGTAAAAATCGCCCCGGTTTCGAATCACACTTTATTACGCTGGATGACGGGCCGACCATCGAGCTGATGACGCTGCCGGATCTGCCCGACGCCCCTGCGCACCCGGAGTTTATCGGCTGGGCGCATATCGCCATCAACGTCGGCAGCAAAGCGCAGGTCGACAGCATGGCCGGGCGTGCACAGGCCAACGGCACGCTGCTCAGCGCCCCGCGCATGACCGGGGACGGCTTCTATGAAGCGGTAATTGCGGATCCGGACGGCAACCGCATTGAGCTTGTGGGTGCATAAAATCAGCGTTTCGTTGCTTAGCCGCCCCGGTCACGTATCGCTATACTTCATCTTCATACGGTTATCATATTGTTAAATGATAATGATAGTTAATGTGTTAAGATGAAAGTCAGCATAAACAGTCCCTTACGTAACCGGCGGGATTGTTTGCATCCTCGACATGTAAATCAGCACCGGGGCGGTGAATGGAACACATTGTGTATGTGGTTGATGACGATGACGCAGTCAGGCAGTCCGTGATCGGGCTGCTGGATTCGGCGGACCTGAACGCCGTCGGCTTTTCATCGGCAGAAGCGTTTCTTCAACACCGCTTTGAAGAGCTCCCGTCGTGCGTGGTCCTCGATATGCAAATGCCCGCCATCTCGGGCTTTGAGGTGGCTGACGCCCTAAAGGACAGCGGGCGCGAGATCCCGATTATTTTTCTTACCGGCCACGGCACTATCCCGATGTCGGTGCGCGCCATTAAAGGCGGCGCGTACGAATTTCTCACCAAGCCCGTCGAATCCACCGCGCTTATCGACGCCATTGAGTCCGCGCTTCAGCTGGCGGAACACAACGCCGTGCGCAATAAAGAGCACTACGCCCTGAAGCAGCGCCACATGTCCCTCACCCCGCGCGAGCACGAGGTGCTGACGCTGGCGATAAGCGGCATGCTGAACAAGCAGATTGCCGCCGAGCTGGGCGTCAGCGAGATCACGGTGAAGGTGCACCGCCGCCGCGTGATGGAGAAAATGCAGGTGCGCTCCGTCGCGGAGCTGGTCAGGGCCGTTGAGCGCCTGACCAATAGCCAGCCTGCGGAGTAACCTTTACCCTTCCTGCGCCGCCAGCGGCAGCGCAAACGCGAACACCGTGCCGTACGGCTCGCGGCGGCGCGCGCTCAGCTTCCCGCAGTGGCGCTCAATGATGCTGGCGCTGATGGTCAGCCCCATACCCATCCCCTGCGCCTTGGTGGAGTAGAACGAGTCAAAAATCTGCTCCAGCCGCTCGGGCTCAATGCCGCTCCCGGTATCGGCGATCTCGACGATCACTTTTCCGTCCGCGTTGGCGGTGCTGAGGGTTATGGTGCTGGCGCGATCCTTCACCTCGGCCATCGCCTCTACCGCATTCATCACCAGGTTCAACAGCACCTGCTGGATCTGCACGCTATCGCCGGTGATAAAGCTGTTCTGCGCCTGTAACAGATAATCAACGCTGATGTGTCTCTGCTCCAGCTCGCTGCGGGAGAGCGTGATGATATGGTGGATCAGGTAGTGCATGTCGATGCGCGAGAAGGTGGGATCCTGCTTGCGCGTCAGGGACTGGATGCTGCGAATGATCTCCCCCGCCCGCGCGCCTTCCGCGGCGATCTCCTCCAGCCCCTCACGCACTTTATCCAGACGGGCGGGCTCGCGGTTGAGCCAGCGCAGGCTCGCCCCGGCGTTCGAGACGATCGACATCAGCGGCTGGTTGATCTCGTGGGCAATGGATGAGGTCAGCTGTCCGACGGTGGTGGCCCGGGACACCCGTGCCAGATCCGCCTGCGCGACCCGCATGGCATCCTCCGCCGCGCGCTGGCCGGTGATATCGGTGATGATGCCATAATACTCGTTCACCTCGCTGCCCACGCCCACCGGATCGCCAATCCCGAGGATGTAGCGCGTTGAGCCGTCGGTACGCTTAACGCGAAACTCCGCGCGCATGGAGAGCCCGTCGCGCACGCTTTGGGTGACGATGGCGCTGATGCGGGCGTAATCGTCCTCATGGACGAAGGTCAGAAACTCCGCCATGGAGATCGTCTTTTGCTGCCCGGGCAGGCCGAGAATGCGGGCGTACTCTTCCGAGACAAACATCAGATCCTGCTCCAGCTCCCAGCGCCAGCTGCCGGTGTGGCTGATCTGCTCGCCGAGCATCAGCGAGGTCTGGCTGGATCGCAGCTCTTTCTCCACCCGTCGGCGCTGGATGTTCTCCGCCAGCAGCTCGGCGTACAGCCGCGCCGTCTCCAGGGATACCGCGGCCTGGGCGCCCAGCAGGCTCACCACGCGCGAGTGCTCGGCGGTGAAGACCTCCGGCATCAGGCGGTTTTCGAGGTAGAGCACGCCTACCAGCCGCGCCTGTTTGAACATCGGGACGCACATGACCGCCGCCCCCGAGGTCACCAGATAAGGGTCCTGACTGAAGGGATGGAACTCCTCCGGCCTGCCGGTGCGGATCTCCTGTCCGGTGCGGATCACCGCCGCCAGCACCGACAGCGGCAGGTCGGTCGCCGTCGGCACGTCTTTCAGGATCCGCACCCGCACGCCCTCGGTGCTGGTCCAGGCGCTGGCCTCGATCTCCGGAATGAGGCTCTCGCTCACGCGCAGCAGCAGGCCCCGCTGCGCCCCGGCGCGTTCGAGCAGGATGGTCATCAGGTTTTCGATTAAGCGCTCAAGGTTAATCTCTTCCGACAGCGCGCGGGAGGCTTTGATGACGCTCTGGAGATCGCGGATCGTCTCATTCTGGGCGAACGCCACCGTGTCGTAGGCGCTGGCCTGCCCGGAGGCCAGCAGGTGCGGGAAATCCTGCTCCAGCTGGCGCACCTTGGCCTGCGCGCCCGCGCGTCCCCAGGCGGCAATCGAACCGCGGAAGTGGGCGTCCGAGGCGGTCGGGTAGCCGCAGGCCAGCGCGAACCGGCCCGCCAGCTCGTGGGCCAGAGCGTTGATCGGGTTAAACCCGCCCTCGCGGGAGAGCCGGACCGCCTTCTCATACTGCTCGAGCGCAATGCTGTTCATCCCGTCCAGACGCACGATTTCGGCGTAAATCAGCGCCTCTTTATCCGCGAACGTGCCGGGATTAACGCGCGCCCAGAGGGCGATTTTGTCGTAGTGGGCGTGAATGCTGCGGCGGTGGTTCGCCGAGAAGGTCTCCGGCGTCAGCTGACGTGACAGCGCCAGGGCGCTGTAAAGATGGTAATCCAGCAGATGGATATGCCCCGGCGCAGACCACGCGTACCAGCCCGCCATCTCAAGATCCGCCTGCGCGTCGGCATATTCGCCGCAGGTAAAGTGCGCCATGCCGCGATACAGCCAGTACCAGAACAGCATGGTGGCGTTCTTCTCCGGCGCCTGCTCCGGCGACGCGGGAAGCAGCGCCTCCGGCAGCACCTGCGACGCGGTCCAGGTGCCGATGACAGGCGTGCGCAGGAACTCAACGTAGCCGCGCTGGACCATCAGTATGGTCTCCACGTCCTGGAAGTGGGTTTTACGCACGAACGCCAGGCCGCGATCGATGCTGGTCAGCACCCCGTCCAGGTGATCGCCCCGCGAGAGGAAGTTAATCACCTGGTGGCAGGCCGCAAAGCAGGCCATCGTCATATCTCCATGGGTCACCGCCGAGGTGAAGCAGGCCTTCGCGCATTCGATGGTAAACGATAAAGGCTGGGTCCAGACGCTGAGCTGGTCGAGCGGCAGCAGGGTTTTGGCTTCGAAGGCGTCGTAGCCGTGGCGATTCACCAGCTCGCGGGCCAGGGTGCCGTACTGGAACCCGAGGCGGTACTCGGCGTAGCGGTGGCCAATCAGCACGCCAAACCAGGCCATCGCCGTGGTGGACGCGCCGGTAATGCCGTGGTCGAGAGTCAGGTGCATCATGCGGCAGAGCAGCAAAAAGTGCAGGCGCGGGCAGATGAAGCTGGCGCAAATGCTGGCGCTGTAGAGCAGGTTCATCACCGCTTCGGTTTCCGGGTTATCCATCCGCGACAGTTGGGCAAACAGGTTTTTCGGCGCGTCGGCCGTGCGGTTGCAAAACAGCGCCCAGGCCTCGTCGCAGTCGGCATCTTCCGGATAGCGGCTAATCTGGATCCCAAAAATCCCCAGCCAGCAGAGTGCCGCCTCCAGCGCCAGACGGCTGTCCGACTGGCGAATGTACACCTCCACCAGCAGGTTGGCCGCCAGCGCCTTTTCGGTCAGCCCGCCGGGGCAGCCGAGAATGGCGTCACACAGCTCGCGGGTGCGCTCCAGATGCCCCAGCGCAAACTCGCAGCCCGCCTCTTCGATATCGAGCATAAAGTCCGACACCGTCCCGGCGTTGCCCAGCGCTCTGGCGGTCTGGATATAGCCGAGCGCCGAAGGATAATTCCCCGAGCGCTTCGCGCGTCGCGCGGCCAGCAGGCTCAGCTCGCGGAACATCTCGCGCTGCGGGGCGGGCTGGATGCTGTCCAGCGCGGCAGTGACGTGGTGAACGGCGCGGAACAGCAGATCGTTCCCCGCCGCCTGACGCGCGGCGTCGGCCAGCAGGCTGGCGGTGGTCAGGTGAATATGGCTTCTCTCATGCCGATCCAGCAGCGCAAAGGCGGCCTCCTGCACCCGGTCGTGGGTGAAGGCGTACTTTTTTTCCGCCAGCACGATGAGCTGGGCCATCACCGCCGGGTGCAGCGCATAGCGCATTTCCGCCATCGACATGCCGACCACGCGGCAGATCATCTCCATCTCGCCCGTGCCGCCGAGGCAGGCAATGCTGCCCAGCAGGCGGCGCGTCTCGTCGGGCAGCTCTTCAAGCTGCTCCAGCACCAGGGTGACGAGGTTTTCGGTGTAATGCCTGGCGCGGATCGCCTGCAGATCGTAGTGCCACTTGTCCTGATATTTGTTGTGCACCACCAGGCCGTCATCCACGATGCGGCGGAAAAACTCGTGCACAAAGAGCGGGTTGCCACCCGTTTTCTCGTGGATCAGCGTGGCGAGGTCGGTCGTCGCCGCGCTGCGGGTGCGAAATACCGTCGCCAGCCAGCGCGCCACTGCTTTCACGGAAAGCGCCTGCGGGACAATCTCGCTCGCGTTTTGCGCCGCCTCCGGCAGGCCTGCCAGCAGCGCCTGCAGGGCGGCGTCGGGCACGGCGCTGATATCCCGGTGGGCCGCGACCACCAGCAGCGGAACAGCGCCGCAGTTCATCAGCAGATATTTGAGCGTGTGCAGGCTGGCGGCGTCGCTCCACTGGAGATCGTCGAGCACCAGTACCAGCGGGCAGCCCTGCGAGGCAAAGGTTTTTACCAGCGCCAGCACCATATGGCTGAAGCGCGCCCGGGCATCTATGGAAAACGTATCGGCCGAGAAGCGCGGCTTGCTCTCCAGCAGCAGGCCCAGCTCGGGCACCAGGCTGACGGCCAGCGCCTCGTGCCCCTCCAGGGCGCGAGACAGGCGGATTTTCCACTTCGCCACCTCCTCTGCGGGCAGCCCCAGCAGGTGCAGCGTCAGGGTGCGGAACGCGGAGCTTAATACGCCGTAGGGCAGCGACGGCGAAAACTGGTCGACTTTGCCCACCGCCAGCAGCACAGTGCGCTGCTGCAGCGTTTTAAGCGCCGTCGCGATAATTGAGGATTTGCCGATCCCCGACGGCCCGCCAATTGTCACCAGCTCCGGCACCAGGTTCTGACTCACCCGCTCAAACGCCGCAATAACGTCGTTCGCCTGCGGATGCGTCGCGAACAGGGAGTCCGCCAGATGGATCGCCGGAGTGCGGTCCTGCTGGCCGGGCGTAAAGGCGACGATCTCGCCCTCGCAGGTCAGCGTCGCCTGGCAGCGGCGGAGGTCGGCAATCAGCCCGTCGACCGTCTGGTAGCGGTTATCGGGGTGCTTTTCCAGCAGCTTCAGGATGATGGTCGACAGCATTCCCGGCACGTCCGGGCGGATCGCGTCCGGGGCCAGCGGCGCGGAGGCAATATGGTAATGCGCCCAGTTGTCCCGATCGTCCTCCCCCAGCTCAAACGGCAGGCGTCCGGTCAGAAGTTCATACAGCACCATGCCGAGGCTGTAGAGATCGCTGCGGCCGTCGACGGGGCGCTGGGTGCGGGTGGTGTGCTCCGGCGACATATACGCGGGCGTACCGCCTGAAACGGCAAGCCGGGTCTGGGTGATGGCATCGGAGAGACTGCTGGAAAGGCCAAAACTGCCCAGACGGCAGGTGCCGTCGTGATGAACAAAAATACTGCCGGGCTTGATATCGCCGTGGATCAGGTTTTGCAGATGCATCTGGCGCAGGGGAACGCAGATCTGGATCGCCATCTCGAGAAAGCGCGTGATGCCCGAGATCGCCCTGCCCGCGCGCCGCGCCAGCAGTTCAAACGAAAACGGGGCGTACACCAGCGCGAAGCGCCCCCGGTACTGCGTTGACGCAACGGCGCGAATGGCCCAGCTGTCCTGCAGCACGTCGCGCAGCGCAAACTCGTTTTTGAGCAGCCGGGTGGCCCGCTCTTCCTCTTCGTCGCTGACCGCGGTGGCGATAATGAACGAGCCGCCGGAATGAGGATGTCGCGCGTGCATCCAGGCGATTCCGCCCTCCTGCGCCAGCACGGTAAAAATCACATCCTCTTTAAGGACAAAAACCCGCCCCTGGTGAAGATTCCCCTGGGCGGGCCAGAATGCAGGCTGCTCGTGTTCGTTCATCCGCGATCCTTATTGTCGGCGGGCCATCTCCCGCTGAATATGATCCAGCAGAATATCGATGTTAATAGGCTTACGCAAAAATGCAGCGGCGCCCAGATCAAGAGCGTACCGCTGCATATTTTCATCAGCATGACCGGAGATAAAGAGCACGGGCGGAGGCGGTACGGCCAGCAGCCGCAGCTTTTCAAACAGCTCCAGGCCGCTCATGCCCCGCAGCTTGATGTCGGTGATCACCAGCGCCGCGCCGGACAGGGCGAAAGGATGGCTCAGAAACACCTCTGCCGAATCAAACGTATCGGCGGCATAGCCTTCCGACTCGAGGAGATTACTCAGCCCGCTGCGGACGGATCGTTCGTCATCAATGATGGCAATGCGCCACGGCAGCGTCATGCTCTCTTTCCTCTCACAAATCATTAAACGTCGCGATCGTCCTTCGCGGGCGCAGGGGGCGCCGTGCCGCTGATTTTCGGCACGCATTCGTGACGAAACCAGGCGAGGGTAAGCGGTTCGCGACTCAGTAAACGCCGTCCCACCGGGATGAGCTGCTCGCCCACCAGCATGCCAAACAGACCAAGCAGGGCGACAACCGGCGGTGCCGGGGAATGCACGTCGAGCAGGGCGTAAATTACCCCAGCAACCACGCCGCACACCAGCGAAATTATCCATGCTTTCATGACGACGCTCCCGTCTGCGATTTGACCTGCGGAACGGTCACCGGAGGCGGCGGCGCGCCGTCGCGGGATAACAGATGACGCGTCGCCTGTTCACCCGCCAGCATCCCCAGCAGGCCAATCAGCGCCAGCGCGGGCGGCGCGGGGGAGCGCACCTTCAGCACGGCATACATCAGGCCAATCAACACGCCTGCCGCAAGGGATATCAGCCCAGTACTCATTGTGAACTCCAGAGAAAGAGGCAGCGGCGAGCCGGATGAGGGACCAGCCCGCCAGCGGAACTTAGCGTGCCGGGACCGGCGCTAAGGTGCGGTGCTCGCTCTTCTGGCGAGACGGCGCTTTGTGCACCATGGTGTAGGCGTAATCGACGCCCATGCCGTACGCGCCGGAGTGCTCGCGCACGATATCCATCACCGCGGTGTAGGTCTCTTTACGCGCCCAGTCGCGCTGCCACTCCAGCATCACCTGCTGCCAGGTGACCGGGATCACGCCCGCCTGGATCATGCGCTGCATCGCGTAGTCGTGGGCTTCTTTGGAGGTGCCGCCGGACGCGTCCGCCACCATATAAATTTCGTAGTCGCCTTCCAGCATCGCGCACAGGGCAAAGCTGTTGTTGCACACTTCGGTCCACAGGCCGGCAACCACCACTTTCTTCTTGCCGTTGGCCTGCAGCGCGTCGCGCACCTTCTGGTCGTCCCAGGAGTTCATGGAGGTACGCTCCAGAATGTCCTGGCCCGGGAACACGTCCAGCAGCTCCGGATAGGTGTTACCGGAGAAGCTTTCGGTCTCAACGGTGGTGATGATGGTCGGGATGTTGAACACCTTAGCCGCTTTCGCCAGCGCCACGGTGTTGTTTTTCAGCACCTGACGGTCAATAGACTGCACGCCAAACGCCATCTGAGGCTGGTGATCTATAAAGATTACCTGACAGTTCGCAGGGGTTAACACTTCGAGCTTTGAAGAGGTCATAGCATTTTCCAGTGGTTAAGGGTGAAATCGCCGCGAGCGCCGCGACGATAAAGTCACCCTCATCCTGCGGTTTTCCGTCTTTGCGCGTAATTATCTCTTCGTATAGTTAACCTTAGGTATAGTTATACTTTGGTATACCTATCCTATTGTATAACTGGATCTTTGCCGAAACCGGTTCCCATAATCCTGACCATTCCCCTCTCAGTCAGGAGCAGTTTATGGTTACCCTTGGTAAAGCCGATCTCATTCTGGTTAACGGCCAGTTTCACACCGTCGATCGCGAGAACCCCGTCGCGGAAGCCGTTGCCGTGCGCGACGGAAAATTTCTGGAAGTGGGTACCGTCGCCGAGGTGATGCAACACCACTGCGACGGCACCAAAGTGGTCGACTTAAAAGGCCACACCGCCATCCCCGGCCTGAACGACTCGCACCTGCACCTCATTCGCGGCGGGCTGAACTACAACCTTGAGCTGCGCTGGGAAGGCGTGCCGTCGCTGGCCGACGCCCTGCGGATGCTGAAAGAGCAGGCCCTGCGCACGCCGTCGCCCCAGTGGGTGCGCGTGGTGGGCGGCTGGACCGAGTTCCAGTTTGCCGAGCGCCGCATGCCGACCCTCGATGAAATTAA
The DNA here is from genome assembly GCF_019443845.1 of Enterobacter sp. DNB-S2. Classification (NCBI taxonomy): domain Bacteria; kingdom Pseudomonadati; phylum Pseudomonadota; class Gammaproteobacteria; order Enterobacterales; family Enterobacteriaceae; genus Enterobacter; species Enterobacter sp. DNB-S2. The sequence continues at coordinate 1,276,654 of NZ_CP050520.1, read as the reverse complement.
CGACGCCGCGCCGGATACCCCGGTCTTCATCCTGCACCTGTACGACCGCGCCCTGCTCAACCGCGCCGCGCTGAAGGTGGTCGGCTACACCAAAGACACGCCAAACCCGCCGGGGGGCGAGATCCAGCGCGACGCCAACGGCAACCCGACCGGGATGCTGATTGCCCGTCCGAACGCCATGATCCTCTACGCCACGCTCGCCAAAGGGCCGAAGCTGCCGCTGGAGCAGCAGGTGAACTCCACCCGCCAGTTCATGCGCGAGCTGAACCGCCTGGGGCTGACCAGCGCCATCGACGCGGGCGGCGGCTTCCAGAACTACCCGGAAGATTACGAGGTGATTGCCGAGCTGCACGAGAAAAAGCAGATGACCATCCGCATCGCCTACAACCTGTTTACCCAGCGTCCGGGCCACGAGCTGGAAGACTTTGAAAAATGGACCGACATGCTCACGCCGGGCCAGGGCAGCGACTTCTTCCGCCACAACGGCGCGGGCGAGATGCTGGTCTTCTCCGCCGCCGATTTTGAAGACTTCCTCGAACCGCGCCCGGACCTCGCGCCGGGGATGGAGGACGAGCTGGAGCGCGTGGTGCGCCATCTGGTGGAGCACCGCTGGCCGTTCCGCCTGCACGCCACCTATAACGAATCCATCAGCCGCATGCTGGACGTGTTCGAGAAGGTGAACCGCGACATTCCGTTCAACGGCCTGCACTGGTTCTTCGACCATGCAGAAACCGTTACCCAGGCCAACATCGACCGCATCAAAGCGCTCGGCGGCGGCATTGCCGTGCAGCACCGCATGGCGTTCCAGGGCGAGTACTTTGCCGAGCGCTACGGCATCGAAGCCACCCGCCACACGCCGCCGGTGGCGAAAATGCTCGAGACCGGCGTGCCGGTGGGCTTAGGGACGGACGCCACCCGCGTGGCGAGCTACAACCCGTGGACCGCGCTCTACTGGCTGGTCTCCGGCCGCACCGTCGGCGGGATGCAGATGTACGACCATAGCGCCCGTCTGGATCGCGATACCGCCCTGATGCTCTGGACCCAGGGCAGCGCGTGGTTCTCCAGCGAGCAGAATCAGAAGGGGCAGATCAAGGTCGGCCAGCTCGCCGATCTGGCGGTACTGAGCAAAGACTTCTTCCGCGTGCCGGAAGAGGAGATCAAGGGCATCGAGTCCGTCCTGACGGCGGTCAACGGCGATATCGTTTACGCCGCAGGCGCTTTTGGCCCGCTCGCGCCGCCGGCCATTCCGGTTCTGCCCGAGTGGTCCCCGGTGGTGAAGGTGCCGGGCCACTACCGCAGCGCGCCGCCGCAGGCCGCCCGCGTCGGGATGAGCGCCATCCATCACTGCAGCGGCCCGTGCGGGGTTCACAGCCACCAGCATGATTTCGCCCGCACGTCAGAGATGCCGGTGTCCGACGATAACGCTTTCTGGGGGGCGCTGGGCTGCAGCTGCTTTGCATTCTGATGAAAAACACCTTTGCTCCGCCCCGGGTCGACCTGGGGCTGTTCTTCCTGCGCCTGACCGGCAGCCTGCTGCTGCTGTACGTGCACGGCCTGCCGAAGGTGCTGCACTTCAGCGAAGAGCTGACGCGCATTGAAGATCCATTCGGCTTCGGGCCTTACGCCAGCCTGATCCCGGCGATTGTCGCCGAGGTGATTTGCCCGCTGTTTATCATTGCGGGCGTGTACACCCGCCTGGCGTGCGTGCCGATTATCGCCGTGCTGCTGGTGGCGATGCTGGCGGTCCACCCGAACTGGTCGATTGCCGAAGGGCAGTTTGGCTGGCTGCTGCTGATTATCTTCACCACCCTCGCCCTCACCGGGCCGGGCCAGTGGCGGCTGCAGCGTAAGACAGCGGAGAGGTACGCATGACGCAGGTTAACGACGTTCGCGACGCACACGTCGAGACGACGCCCGCACCGACGGTTTCGCCCTGGCAGCCGCTGAGCCAGCCGGTGTTCCGCATGCTGTGGATCGCCACGGTGGTCTCTAACGTCGGCTCATGGATGAGCGACGTCGGTATCAACTGGAGCATGCTGACCCTGAGCACCGACCCGCTGGATATCGCGCTGGTGCAGGCGGCCAGCAGCCTGCCGATGTTCCTCTTCGCCCTGCCGTCCGGGGTGATGGCGGACATCGTCGACCGACGTAAATACCTGCTCTTCTCCCAGCTTTGGGTGTTCATCGCCGCCGCCGGGCTGACGGTGCTCTCCTTCACCGGACACGTCACCCCCGCCGTTCTGCTGGTGGCGACGTTTCTGCTGAGCGTGGGCGCGGCGATGAGCTCGCCGCCGTTTCAGGCCGTGGTGCCCGATCTGGTGAGCAAGCCGGAGCTGGGCGCCGCCGTGGCGCTGAACTCGCTCGGGGTGAACATCAGCCGGGCGATTGGCCCCGCGCTGGGCGGTTTTCTGCTGTCGCTCGCCGGGCCGTGGATGGTGTTTGCCCTGAACGCGCTGTCCGTGGTCGGCGTGGCGTGGGTGCTGTGGCGCTGGCGTCCGGCACCGTCCATACAGCGCCTGCCGCCGGAGCACTTCTTCTCCGCGGTGCGCTCCGGCATCCGCTACGTGCACGCCGCGCCGGTGCTGCGCAACGTGCTGGTGCGCACCGTGGCCTTCTTCGTTTTCGGCAGCGCGGGCTGGGCGCTGCTGCCGCTGGTGGCGCGCCGCGAGCTGGGCTTAGGCCCGGCGGGCTACGGCGTGATGCTGGCGTGCATTGGCCTGGGGGCGATTGCCGGGGCCATTCTGCTGCCGCGCCTGCGCCAGCGGCTCGACGCCGACCGCCTGATGGTGGCCGCCAGCCTGACCTTTGCCCTCACCATGCTGGCGCTGGCGTTCGTGCGCCACGTCTGGCTGCTCAACCTGTTTGAGTTCTTCACCGGCTTCGCGTGGATTGCGGTGCTTTCAACGCTGAACCTCGGCGCGCAGCGCAGCGCCGCCCGCTGGGTGAAGGCCCGCGCGCTGGCGGTTTACCTGACGGTGTTCTTCGGCTCGATGACCGCGGGCAGCGCCATCTGGGGGCAGATCGCTTCCCGCTTCGGCACCCCAACCTCGCTGGTGGTCGCCACGCTGGGGATGGTGCTGGCGAGCGCGACGGTGTTCCGCTGGAAGCTGGGGAAAGATCCGGATCTGAACCTCGACCTGAGCGGCCAGCCGCTGGACGGCGTGGAGATCGATCTGCCCAACGAGCGCGGCCCGGTGCTGGTATCGCACGAGTACATCATCGACCCGAACAACACCAAGGCCTTCCTGGAAGCCGTACACGAGTTGCGCCGGGTGCGCCGCCGCGCCGGGGCGATGAGCTGGGCGGTATACGAGGATATTGAGCGCCCCGGCCTGTTTATCGAGACCTTCCTGATGGGCTCCTGGATTGAGCATCTGCGCCAGCAGGAGCGCCACACCATGAATGACCTCCTGCTGCAGAGCCGAGTTCTGGCTTTTCATCAGGGCACAACATCACCGGCAATACGCTACCTGGTCGCGCCGGTATAACCATAATCATCACCTGCACAGGAACACACTATGGCAACGTTTAAGGCAAAAGACGGCACGCAGATTTACTACAAAGATTGCGGCGCGGGCAAACCGGTTCTCTTCAGCCACGGCTGGCCGCTGGACGGCGACATGTGGGACAGCCAGCTGAACTACCTGGCCGAGCGCGGCTTCCGCGCCATCGCCTTTGACCGTCGCGGCTTTGGCCGCTCGGATCAGCCGTGGAACGGCTACGACTACGACACCTTTGCGTCCGACATCAACGACCTGATCACCACCCTGGATCTGCGCGACGTGACGCTGGTGGGCTTCTCCATGGGCGGCGGCGACGTGACCCGCTACATCAACAACTACGGCAGCGCGCTCGTGGCCGGTCTGGCGCTGCTGGGCGCGGTGACGCCGATCTTCGGCAAATCCGACTCCTTCCCGCAGGGTGTGGATCAGAGCGTGTTCGACGGCATTCGCGACGGACTGCGTAAAGATCGCGCCCAGTTCATCAGCGACTTCGCGACGCCGTTCTACGGCATCAACGCCGGGCAGACCGTTTCCGCCGGAGCCCTGACCCAGACGCTGAACATCGCCCTGCTGGCGTCTTTGAAGGGCACCATCGACTGCGTGACCGCGTTCGGCGAAACCGACTTCCGCCCGGATATGGCGAAAATCGACGTGCCGACGCTGGTGATCCACGGCAGCAACGACCAGATCGTACCGTTTGAAAGCACCGGCAAGCTGGCGGCGGAGATGATCAAAAACGCCACGCTGAAGGTGTACGACAACGCGCCGCACGGCTTCGCGCTGACCCACCAGGACCAGCTTAACGAAGACCTGCTGGCGTTTGTGAAGTCGCTGTAATTTTTTCCAGGCCGGGTAAGGCGCAGCCGCCACCCGGCGCTTTCGCTCCGCCAGCGTCACGTAGCCAATGATTGCTGAGACAGGACCTGCAGGCTGAAGGTGCGCGGCTCAAGCCTCGTCTGAGGTAAACACCATGCCCGCATAGGGCTTCTCCCGACACGCCGCCAGCCGCGCGGCGAGGCTGCCCACGTGCAGCTCCAGCTTGTGCCCGTCCGGGTCGAGAAAATAGAACGACGCCCCCTCGCTTTTGTTCTGCTTCCAGACGGTGACGCCCGCCTGCTCAAGCCTTTGCGAGAGCGGTTCAAAATCTTCTTCCACCACGGTAAACGCGTAGTGGGTGTAGTCGCTCTCCTGCGGCGGCACGTACTGGCGCGCCTCGTCGTACGACAGGCAGACCCACAGATCGCCGCAGGTGAGATAGGCCCCGGTATTCCAGCGGGCGTGCAGCGTCAGCCCCAGCAGCTCGTGCCAGAAGGTGACGCTTTTTTGCAGGTCGCTGACCGCGAGGGTCAGATGGTTGAGAGATTGCATCATGACGTGCCCTTTTGTTTTTCGCGCCGGACGTGGTACGGTAAAGAGATGAACATAAACCACGCCGTGCTCACCGTAAACCGCTGGTGGCTGCCTTCTTAAAGGCGGCACGGAGTTGTTTTCCCCATTTTCAGATAGCCGCCGAAAGGCGGCTTTCACATTTCTAAGACCCCTTTCGGCAACTGCACATTAAGGAGTCTTTATGAACGCAACCACCATCCTCACCGGCGACCGCCCAACCGGCCCGCTGCACCTTGGCCACTTCGTCGGATCGCTGCGCCAGCGCGTGGCGCTCCAGCAGACGCACAGCCAGTTTGTACTGATCGCCGACCTGCAGGGGCTGACCGACAACGGCAGCAACCCGCAGAAAATCCGCGACAACATTCCCGAAGTGCTGGCCGACTACCTCGCCGCGGGCATCGACCCGAACCTGACCACGATCTGCCTGCAGTCCGCCCTGCCCGCACTCGCCGAGCTGACGATGCTGTATATGAACATCGTCACCGTCGCCCGCGTGGAGCGTAACCCGACGGTCAAAAACGAGATTGCGCAGAAGGGTTTTGCCCGCTCGCTGCCGGTCGGGTTTATGGCCTATCCCATCAGCCAGGCGGCAGACATCACCGCGTTTAAGGCCGAGTGCGTGCCCGTCGGCGACGACCAGCTGCCGATGATTGAGCAGACCAACGAGATTGTGCACAAGATGAACAGCCTGCTGCCCGCCCCGGTGCTGCGCCACTGCAAGGCGATGCTGAGCGACACCAGCCGCCTGCCCGGCATCGACGGCAGCGCCAAGATGTCGAAATCGCTCGGCAACACGCTGCACCTTTCGGCCAGCGAAGAGACCATTCATCGTGCGGTCAGCGCCATGTACACCGACCCGAACCACCTGAAGGTGAGCGACCCGGGGCAGATTGAGGGGAACGTGGTGTTTACGTATCTCGACGCGTTTCATCCGGACAGGGAAAAAGTGGCGGCGATGAAGGCGCACTATCAGGCGGGCGGGCTGGGTGACCGGGCGTGCAAGAACGAGCTGGAGGGGTGTTTGCAGGAGCTGATTGCGCCGATGCGGGAGCGGAGGGCGATGTACATGCGGGATAAGGGGGAACTGATGGCGATGCTGAAGCGCGGAACGGAACGAGCACAGGGGGTGACGCAGGCGACGTTGAGGGAGGTGAAGGTTGGGCTGGGGGTGCCGGTGTTTAGTTAAGTTGGAATTAGCGGTGGAGTGAGTGGGAAGAGTACGAAGCCGCTAACTCGATTATTACGGAAATAAACGAGGCGCAATAAAGTATTAAATCCTTTATTAGCCAATGCCGTTTATCATTCTTTCAGGAATGCTATATTCATGGCTTCTTTATATTTTTAATGCGCGGCGTAAAATGATATGAGTAAGTTTATTATTTCCATGCTGAATACGTTACTGTGTGTTTTTGTGATTGCACTGTGCCTCATTTGCTTAGGCATCTCTGATAACTGGAAAGAATGCACTCTAGCTATAATCATTATTTTAGGAGGCACACACCTTACTTGTGTTTTACTGAATCGTGTATTGCCTCATAAGTTATCTATCTTAGAAGGAATACTGGAAGTATTGGGAGGACCACTATTAGTTATAGGCGCAATTGTGTGCTTTGATATATTCGAACCCTGGCCGCTAAAAATCATTGGGATGTTTGTGTGGATTGTTTTGATTTTTTTTGTACCTTCAATAATAAGCCCCAGGCGTTAACTCGGTCTATTAATCAATGTCTACGTCATTTCTTCACCCACGGAATCCAACATAATGTACCCCACTCTTTCGCAGGTCATTGAGATTGTACGTCAGTCCTCGGGACATCATCGCAAGCGCATTGATGAGAACCCCCTAATCGAAGCCGACTTTGATATATGCGGCATGGATGGCGATGCACTGATTGAAGACTGCGAGGCAGCGTTTGGCGTTACGCTTGTCACTGAAGAAGATGGCTATGAGAAAACTTTTTCCCTCGCTGAAAACGAGTTTCTTTTTAGCACCGAGGGCATAGATTACTTTGGTATCTGACGCTTAGTTCGCAGGCTACGAGGCATTCCGGAACCTGTGATACGCGATTTAACCGTTGGCGAACTCCATGCTGTGCTGGTTAAGGCTGTGAAAAAACGAATACATCATGATTGAGTGACTTCTAGCATAGTGCGGGCATGTGCTCACATGCCCGCGCATACTGGCTTGAAGTTTAAACAGCCTGCCCACTGCCACGCTTAATCACCGGAACATCGCCTGTATCATTCAGCGCTCCCGGAAATGTTTTCAACCACTGTGCGACTTTCTGCTTATTAATATTCACCACACTCATCCCTTCCAGGCATCCCCATAATTCTCTTGTATGCTGTGGCGTAATCACGATGCAGTCTTTCATGGCGCGGATTTTTACGGGCATGCCGTTGATAAAGCCCGCACGGGTTAACCACTCGCCGCCCAAAAGAAGGTATTTCATGTCTATGCGTGCATAGAGTTCACAGCAGGCGGCACTGTCCTGAGGCGTTTCCGCGCGCGGATGGACGGGCGCCGCGTTGAGCTGGTTGCCGTGTAAACGGCGGGCGCTGTTTTTGCGTACCAGCTCGCGGTTTTCAATCATGCCGGTGAAAGCGTCTGATTCTGTTTTGCAAACAGTAAACTCTGGCTTAAAATTCGTCGCAGCCATTTTCAACTCCTTGTAAGTTGTTTGTGGTTAGCGGTATGGGGGTGTTGCAGCACCTTCATATCGCGAATTCTTCGTTAAATATTCTTCGATAATTCCTTTGCCTTTCGGCGTAATTTCTGGTGCTCATTATACAGGGCTGAATATAAATACAGCGGTATGGTGTGGGGTAAATTTAGAATTTGCGAGGGGGATTCAGAAAATAAGGTTGAGTGCGGTAAGGTCATGTTTTTGTTAGTTGCAGGTTGATTGGTCTGGGTTTTGCGAGCATCATCGCATTTATTTACCTTCTACCGTAACGCGATGGCTTCCAGCAAAACTCTCGAACAGGCAATTGCCGACATCACCATCTGGCGCAAAGGCGAACAGCGTGCGCCGCATAAGCCTTTATTGCTTCTCTACGTGCTGGCGAACTATCAGCAGGGGCATGCGCGATTGTTTGATTATGGAACCGAGGTCCACGAGCAGTTGCTTAGCCTGTTAGAACGTTTTGGCCCGCAGCGGAAGGCGCATTACCCGAATATGCCCTTCTGGCGGCTGAAAGGGGACGGTTTTTGGGATCTTCAGAACACTAAGTTTTGTTCGACCACTGGCAGTAAGCAACCGCCCGTTAAAGAACTTGTGGAACATAACGTCGCTGGCGGGTTTGATGCAGAACACTTTGCGCTCCTGAGTAAGAACAAAAACCTGATCGGCTCGCTCGCGCAGCAGATCCTTGAAGCGCACTTTCCTGAGAGCATTCAGGAAGAGATCGCGGATGAGATGGGCTTTGATATTCAGCAGATCCGTAAGGGTCGCGATCCGCTGTTCCGCCAACAGGTGCTTCGCGCTTATAACTATGAATGTGCCATCTGCGGATTCAACATGCGGCATGATAACGCCTCCGTTGGACTCGAAGCCGCGCATATCAAGTGGAAGCAGTTTGGCGGGCCGTGTGAGATCCCAAACGGACTGGCGCTGTGTGCGATTCATCATAAGGCGTTCGATAAGGGATCGATTGGGCTGGATGAGAGTATGCGGGTACTCGTATCTGAGGCGGTGAATGGGGGCGGAATTGTTGGGCGGCTGTTCTGGGATTTTGCCGGGAAGCAGATTGCGCTGCCGATGGTGAAAGGGAATTATCCAAGGGAGGGGTTTGTGGAGTGGCATCGGAGGGAGGTATTTAGAGAATGAGTGCGAAGGCCGGACTCGAATTTCACACCTAATAGACTGATATCAATGTTTTTTAGAAACAGGGTTAAATAGTTATACCCGCACTTGTACCCACACGTTGTAATCCGTATAAAAAATTGACATTTCGAGTGGGTATAAAGCCATAGCAGTAGAACACTGTTATGGCTGTCGAAGCAAGACTCAGGCAGGCAGGAACGTTTTCTTCAGAGGCACCAAAAGTTTAGTCTCGATATCAACTTGTTCGTAGTTCTCAATAAGCGCACGGACGAGATCATCAAGCGTCCAGAGCGTTAGTGGTATCGTCGAACGGTCGGCTTCATATCGAGCATCTTTTGTAAAACCACCGGTACTGACATAAAGCCCGCGATCATCTTTATGGCGACCTCCGATAAAGCTGCGGATCTGTTGGCTTCCCATTTGCTCCCTGCGATGTTTTACCTCAACGATAATACGTGGATTTTCAAAACCGAATCCATCAGGTGAAGCAATGATATCTTTACCCCGATCGGCTCCCGCAGGTGACACCTGCGTTTTATAACCCATACTGCGTAAAACTCCGGCAACCAGATTTTGCATCTCGTCCCAGTCAAGAGAGTTAATGCGATCTTTGATACCTTCAAACGCGAGCATTTCCATATCGCGGAGCGGATCAGAAACGACCTCATCTTCATCCATCGCAATTGGATTCTGTGTAATCACATCTACAGTGGGTTTCTTATCCTGCAAAAGCTCTTCTAGAGCATATTCTGGAAGCTGGAAAACCGTCAGCGTAGAGCCCAATGTGTTTTTGGTAGCAACAGACAATCGATCGCGATCGATTTCTTCAGTATTCCATTTTACCTGTCGAGCGATTCCCATCCCCTCTTCCACCCATTCAGGGTGGTACTGGAAATCAGATGTAACTTTACCTAGCAGATAAGTACGGTTGGCAGGCGAATAGGTAATAACCCAATCACCCTTTTGGATTTCGTTCACAAAACGCCAGACCTGCGATGCACCAGAACGCGCAGTTCCCAGCTTTGTTAATGGATCTGCCTCCTGGTATAAGGCGAGTAACTGAGCTCGGGACAGGCCGGGTTTGACTAATGGAGCCAGCTGAGACCAACCGATGCCTACAATTTGCTTATCGCGAAAATCGTCATAGAGCTTGCCGCCGTCACCACGGATCATCCACATTCTGTTGCCCATAGCCGTCCCTTCATGAGGAAAAGAAATTAAGCTGGATCATAAGCTTGTTCGCAGTATGCGTCAAAACCATCAATAACGACGGCCCAGCATTCCCGGATTGTGCTTGCGATAATGTGCCCAGTTAAAATTACAGCTTCAATTTGCATGATATTTCGTCCATATAAGCAAAAGCACCGGCCAGTATCGGCAGGTGCTTTCTGGAATGAGTAAATAAGTAAGGAAAGCTGCAGTGTGAATCAGAAAGGTTATTCCCAATGTTCACTGTGCCGCGCTAATACGATTTCTTTTCAATAAACCAGTTGCCTGCCGCGCCCGCAGAATATCGACTGCCCGCAGATATGGGGACTGTTCCTGCCAGTTGAATCCCCTGCGATCGATACGAACCAGTTCGTACTTTTCTACCAAAAAGTTAACGGCATCGGCCAAAGTTATACCGGCATCGATATGTTCCTGAATTACCGTTTCATCACTGAATGGTGTGTCGTTGAGTGTCAGGCCATAATGTTGTTCCAGCAGGCATGCAAGCAGCATTTGCCACACTGCTACGGGCGACAGACATAGCGTCGCCGCCTGCGGAGTTGTTGCAGGTAGAGTTTTCATATTTGCTCTTGTGAAAGTAGTTAACGATGAGTGGGGTAAACGGCGATGTATACGTAGCCGCAACTGCCAAGGGTATCGGCTTCGCAGGTGAAACCATTGTGGTACAGGGTGACACAGTGGGCATGGCGAGGATTCATTTCACCAGTAGTCAGCATCGATTCCATCTGGCTGATAAAATGCGGGAATGCCACATCCAGCTTAAGACATTCTGCTTCGCTGAACTTACCGGTGATACTGGCCCGGTCAGCCAGATAGTGCAGCCGGTTTCCCACCTGTACCAGACGAGCGACAAAGCAAGGTGTCACATTACGATTCAGACCCCACTTGAGAAATGAATCGTTCTCTGAGTCAGTATATTTCATTGAAGTGCCCTCATATCCAGCCTCGCTCTGCAAACGACACAATTCCATCTGAACCGATAACCAGATGATCGAGAGTGTTCACATCAACCAGTACCAGCGCTTCTTTAAGCCTGCCCGTAATGTTGCGGTCACATTGGCTGGGCTCCGGATCACCCGATGAATGGTTATGCGCCAGCACAACAGCAGCAGCATTGAAGCGAAGCGCTGACTTCACCACCTTACGGGGATGGACCTGGACATGGTTAACCGAACCGGCAAATAGCGTTTCACTCTCCAGTAAACGGTGCTGGTTATCGAGATAGAGCACCATAAACACTTCCCGTTCTTGTCCTGCCAGCAGTAACCGAAGCCAGTCACGGGCAGCCGTGCTTAAGGTAAAGGACATGCCGGGCTGACGCAGATATTTATCCAGTAGATTGATAGCGCGGCGAATGGTGCGTTGGGCATAGGGAGTTAATCCGGAGGTCGCAGGTAGCAAATAACCATGCGGGGCCATAATCGCCAGTGGAAAGAGTTCAGGCTGCGTTGACACCGGGGATAATGCGGTATTCATGTCAGGTATTCCTCAGTCGATTAGATGCATAATGGCGCTGCATTCCGGATGGTTTAGCGCGTAGTCGCGTAAGAGATAATAGTGTTCAGTCATCGCGTCACACTCGGTGCGACAGGCATGGTGGTTGTAAGCCATCAGACAGGCGACCATCCCTGCAGCTTCACTGGTAAGCTCTGCGCCATTGCCGTTCATGCTGTTGAACAATGCCCACGTCTTATCGTGCTCTGACTCAGGAGCCATGAAAGCACCGCCGTTGCTGAGTGTCGAAAAGCGCCAGATACCACCGTGGTAATCGGCACACAGCCGATCCATCCAGGCGAAAATGCGAGGTTCAAGGGTTATCCATTGTGGGATGGAGCCAAAGTGCTGCGGCCAGAAGCCGATGCGTAGCTCGTCAGGGACCACCGAGGCAGTAATTGCGGTATGCTCCGCGAACTGATGATTTTGTGTATTCATTAAACTATCTCCTTATGCCGGAACTGTTGTTTAACGCCCGAAAAAATCGAGCATGTTTTCTGCCATTACCCACAGGGCACGATTGAGCTTCACATCACCATCAATACCGGTAACAGCACGGGTGCGGCTGCTTTTCCCCTGTGCGGTTCGCCCTGACAGACCTCCTTTCATCAGGTTCTCCTGCACGCGCTGGTAGACGGTCCACAGGTCATCGCTGTAGTCCTCCCGGCGACGTGGGGTCAGCAACTGCGATACCGTGACCGGCTGGTGGTCTTCACCAAAGCGATACTTCAGCGCGGCATTCGCCAGGGCGTTACGGGCGGGTTCTGGCAGTGCCAGTGACTGCATTACATCGCGCTTCTCCTCCACCCGGTCAAATACACCGAGCACTTCGTAAGCCCCTTCAATCACCTTCTCAACAACATTCCCTTTATGCGGTACCCGCACTTCGCCGAATGACTGGCCGCAGACCAGGCCGTTGGTACAGACGCCGCGAAATAGTCCCGGCAGCATCTGGTAGCTCGAGGAGCCGTCATGGCTGTTGAGCAGGATGATTTCCGGTACCTGATGCCCGGTAAGTTGACCGGCACGACGCAGGCGAAGCATGTGTTTGGTGTGTTCCCGCTTGCTCTGGTCACGGACCTTTGTCTGGCAGGCAAAGAACGGCTCAAAGCCTTCACGCTGCAGGCTTTCGAGGATGGTGATGGTCGGGATGTAGGTGTAACGGTCTGAACGAGATTCATGCTTGTCACTCCCGAACACGCTGGGGACATGACTCATCAGCTCTTCGTTGGTCAAAGGCCGGTCACGGCGTATCTGATTTATACGGCCAAAGCGGCTGGCTAATCGCATAGCTAACTCCTTATCTGATAATCAAATAAAAACAAAAAAGGCCATGTTCCCGAAGGAGCATGGCCTGTTGCTATCTGGTGTTGGTATGTTGTGGGGTGGAGAGGTCTGAAATGTAAGTAACTAATCGCTGTAATGTGTGGTCCGGCATTCACTGAGGTCAGACAGCTCTTTCTGCGTATTCTTCAGCCCCGGACTGAAGGTGCCGACTTTTTTATCGTTGACGTAAACATCAAAATTCGCAGCCTGGCTCAGGGCGTCAATAAATGACACCCAAGCATTGTCACCGTTTCGCCAGCCCAGGGATGACGGTAACGGATACTGACTGTTATCCATGACGACCGTTATTTCCGTCCCGTCGTCATGAGAACTTACTGATGTTCCATCAGGCAGGGTGAGATCAACACCGTGTTGCAGAATATTCTGCGCATCCGGATTGCCAGTACAGTTCAGATTAAACACCACCTTATCCGGGCTGGTAATGATATATTCGGTCACGCCCATCCCAAAACCACTCGTCCACATATTGGGAATAGCCTGTGCTGTTGATACAGAAGCCAGCATAGCTAATGTAACTATTACGTAAGGCAGTCGCATAATGTTGTCCTCAAATCATGTAATAAAGCTTTTGTTGTTTAAAACAATAAAGTAATGAAAAAACAGTTGGATTATTTTATTTGTTTGTAGCGAAACGCTTCTTTCCCGGCATAAATCCCGACGAGATCGTCATAACGAGGGTCCTTTTTATTCGGGCGGAACGTTACTTTCATATCCGGACTGCACATATCCTTTATGGTCAGATTGAATTCTTTACCTGGCGTAATGGTATACCCTATTGCCACATCGTCTTTACTGGGAGTGATCCACCCCCATATGCCACCCGGACAATCTCTGGAAGGTTTTCGAGCGAACAACAATAAACCATCCCATTGAATCCACTTCCGTCGCTGTACACAGTTTTCTGACCTGTCGGTGAGCATCGCACCAGAAGATATTCCCACTCTTATTATTCACTGCCGCAGGCAGGAACCCGCTATAAGGACGTGCTGCATGAGCATTACCTGCGATAAGTAAGGGGAACAACATGACTGGTAGTAAAGACAATAAGTTCAATTTTTTCATTGCATTAACCTTACATTTAATTATGGAGACCATCTCTAATCAGTTTGTCCGGATTGCCCCCGACTTTCTGATGGAGAAAATGAATTCAGCGACTGTTGAATAAAACGGAAATGAGGTAAGGCTAAGATAAAATGTTTGTCCTCCGACAGCTGATGGAGAAGCTCACTGCGAATAAATGTTTCCCGGGATGGCCTTACCAGATGAATCTCATCCAACCGGAAGACACGTAATTGCCTGTTATATTCAGCGACCAGATACCAGTAACCATCCAGGGCGATTAGCCGGTAAGGTGCAACGGCCTCATGACGCTCCCCTTCAGTCAGAATGGTGATGCGCTGACATCCCGAAATAGCTCTGACCAGCCTGTAGAAGCAGAGCTTTCCTGCGGGGGGATGAGGTCTGTCCTGATGCCATACCAGACAAGGTCGCTCATCACAGTCCAGCAGGCTGCTAACCAGTCGTCGGTCAAAGCCCGGGAAAACCCCGGCCAACCCCGTGCGGTCAGCAAAGGTCAGAATATCTATTTCCTGCCGCGTACTGTGAATATCTGAGCGCAGACTGCACTGCCCCTGGTAGTAATCCAGGTCGAGATACATCAGACGTTCCCGAAAGTCACGACGTAACGTGCGCTCTGACACCCCGAATTCAGTTGCCAGTTTGCGAATAAACAGAGTTTCACCGGACACCAGGCGGCTGATAATCAACGACAACCTGACGGCAAGCCGGTCATGTCGCCGCTCCTGAAACGTCATGAAAGATTTCTCCTGAGAAGTTAACTCTCTGAATTAATGCTGATTACTTTAAAGGAAGGGATGGACAGGGTATGGACAACATCGGAACTATTTTTTATGAGCAGCACGGGCTTGTGGGCGCTCGTCTGACAGATAATGATACTTCGCCTGATTTAATTGATGATAAAACGTAGTGGAAAGGACGTGTCCACAATCAACACATCATTAACAACCAGTTCATCATTCGCAGAGAAAATTGCGATATCAGAAGAATATCCAGACCCAGACGGCCCGTGCGACCGACACCACCGCATCACGCACGCTACGAATCACCGTTTTCAGCGATGCAGGCATGAACGAAGATGATTCTGCTGTATCGAAAACCCGGCCCACAGCTTCACCAAAATCGTTACGGGCTTGCGACTTTACCGGCTCTGTGCATAGCCTCCCGTGCAGTTGTGTCGCTACCGGGCTGGTGGCGCGGTCAGGCAGACAGCGCATCATGGCTGCCACCATCTCCTCAATGCCCCAGCCAGTGCGGGCTAACACCACACAGACCGGATGATGCGGTTTAAACATCGCCATAATTGCAGCCTGCTTCGCTTTAAGATTTCCCAGTTGGTGCGGTGAAGGTTTGCTGGTGAGGGTATCCCATTCATAACAGGGTTCGATTTTGTCGGCCTGGTTAATCACAAACTGTACCTTTTGCCTGTAAGGTTGCATCACGCCGTGCCACAACTGCTCGTCCACGGTCAGTGCCCTATCATCGGCCTTAATGATCCACAGCACCAGATCCAGCTCCGGCAGGATTCGACGGTACAGGGCCCGGTACTCATGATCCCGTCGCCCGCTTTCACCTACACCCGGTAAATCGACAATCACCAGACTGTGACAACCGCTGCACAGCCGGAAGCGCAGTACGTCGCGAGTACAGGCGTTCACGTCACTCACCGGGGACACCTCGCCCCGGAAAAGTTCGTTGCAGAGAGAGGATTTACCAGCACCACTTTTGCCCATGATGCCAATCACCGGCTCGTAGTGAGTCAGGTTCTGGATACGTTCAAGAATAAGCTGGCGAAGCGTGCACGGAAGCGACGCGAGCGGTTGTTCAAAGGCCTGAAGGCCGTCAGGTTTATTCATACAGTAGTCTCAGCGTGAAAAATTAAAAACCCCGCGATCCAGTCAGGAAGGCGGGGGGTTCACAGAGATGATATCTATCTGAAATTATTTTGAATTTTAGATTATTACGTAAAGGACTTTGTGTAGTCTAGGGCTGAAAGATGTCCGCTTCGTACCAAAAGCGGAAGTAGCTAACAACAGCCTGTGTTGATAGGTCATATGTGCCTTTTCGTAATTTTTACTGCCTTTGTCAGAGGTTTATCTGCGAACTGAGATCCTATCGCCTTGCCTATCTCCGTGCGATAATTCTCCATGCTATGAGCAGCGGTTTTTGTACTCAAAAATCTGGTCCAATTGCATAGATCACTCACAAGCCATGAATTTAAACTTGTGTCTATGTACTCTTCACCGTTGGTGGCGAACTCATTAGGGTGGTCGCAGAAACCATATGAACGTGGGGGAACGGTTGGTACTAAATCACCAAGTCGGCGTATCTGGATTGGATAATTGTCGAAACAATTCAGATAGAAACCAGCATCAGCATACCTTGGTGCACCGAATATACACGCCGTAGCTGGCCATTGTGTTATCAGAGACTTCGATACTGCCGCTACGGCTCCGCCCAGTGAATGGCCAGCGAGTACAACATGCTCGATAGATGAACGGTCTGCTTCAGGTATTGCGTCAAAAATGCGCTTTGTTATCCGAACGGCTTCTTCCGCAAAACCACTATGCAATCCACCAGATATAATTTTTTTATCTTCAATGTGGCAATGGTCAAACCAATGATATTTTGTTACGCGGTGAGCGGAATCCACGCGCACAAGCTCTGCACGTAAGTTAACCTTCCAGTCGAACAGCAGTGCCGTACCACGGAATCCAATGAACATAATCCCGTCGATTACCACTCCAACCACTACAATCCCTGCAGATGACGCAATGAAGGGTTTTGGTAGTTCCGCATCAATGAAAGCTTCGAAAACATTTTCACTGCCCCGGATACCTTGGTCGACCAATATCTGATAGCCTTCACTCGGGACTCTGTAGAGCTTTGCGCGTTTATGCTTATCCACTTCCCATTCTGGTACCAAGTGATAAGACATTTCGGCAAAAAGCGCGGCAAGGTATCTCAGTTCCGGAGCATTCACATTAAGCGGGCTGTTCTGTGTTATGTTGAGAGCTCGGATCAGCGTGTGAATTTCATTAAAAGCGAAATCTTCCCACCTATTCATTAATATTCCTCAATTCTCAATCGCATTGACAAATACAGAGGCTATCACCCAGCATTACCAGAATGCTAGTATTCCTTCTGCAGCCTCTAGAGTTACGCCATTAATTGTATTTTTCGATTCAAAACGTCCGCTCCTCGCTCACAGCTGACCTTCAACTCAGTTAGCTTATACGCTTCGAGCCAGAAGCAGACACTCTAGTAAGCATGCAACCGCTCCAACTTCCATACCTCGCCATATTAATCCTTCACAATGAGAAATCAGACGAAGAAACCACTGGGATCACAATGCTATTTAGCAGATCGCCGATAAGATTTTGCCGCCTGCCAGGCATGTTTCATCTTCTCAATAAACTCCAACTTCTCTTCAGGTTGGACGTTCCACACATCTATAGCCGCAATAATCATGTCATAACGCATAGACGTATTATAAGGGCGAAGATAGCCCGCTATTCGTCCTTTTCCTTTGAGATAGTCCCAGAGATATACTAACTGAGTTTCATCATCTCGTGACATCCAGTCAAAATCTGTCAGAAAAAAATCATATTGCTCAAGCCAACGCTCATGCAGTTTTCTGAAATAAGAGATCTTATCTCCAAGTGAGCATGGAGCTTCATCAATATACCTCATCACACCATTGATGAGTTCACGCTCAGTTACCGGAGTGGGGTTGTACAGATCGGTACTTGCTCCCGCGTTCAGATAAAATCGGGAGAAAACACGTTTCGGTTTTTTCGAAGCAGTAGCCTGTGGATTTGTTATCAGATCCCAATCAATATCGTCCAGGTCGAAATTAAATTTAGAGAAATCAAGCTCTGTGAGGATATTATCGTTCATTAAAAGAGAATTAAAACCACCTGAACAACCGACGTCATTCCCCAATCCACCAAGTGTCAACCCTGCAGATTTTACTGGGTATTCGAAAATATAATGGTGAGCAAACCACGATGCTCTTGGTGAACCTTTGAAACAATCAAAATAATCTTTATCAATCAGTTGCAGGTCGGCCCATTCTTTAAGTGTTTTCCGCGCAGCTTTGATTCTGTCCTGATCGCCAAGAAAATGTCGTTCAAGTATCTGAGAGATCAAACGTCGAAAATCATCCGGCGTATCATAAGTACTGCACAGTAACGAGTGATCTGTATTGAAAAAACTATCCAGCGCTTTTAGGTACATTATCTCGCTGCGGATCATATCGTAATGCAACATCGTCTCTTCCCTCTGCTTCTGACTCCCAAAAACAGATTAGCATGAGTACCTTTTTGTGTGGTGGAGTCTAGTCACAGACCTGAAGAATGACTGATTTTTAACTGATATCCTGCTGATTTTATTGTGATAATGCTCTGACTTATTACTGCGTTATTCCTGTGGTTTTACTCTACGAATCTCCTCTGTTCACCTCATTAGAATCGTTCAACAGCAGATATGAACATTTGGGTTTTTAGTATAATTAAGGGGCACTTCCTGTTTCTATACCACCCTGTTCACAACGCCTCCCCCCAATCATTAACCCTGTCTGTCATCCCCTGGATACACAGTTCCCTGTATCTGCCATATCTCCGCTTCTCTTAAAAATTACATCTCATCCCAATCCTTTGTACTCCACCTGACAAAGGATAAATCAATGCACACACCTTACCCTTTCAATTCCAGATACACGATGAACTGGTTTCTACTGTCTCTACTCAATGACCACCTGAATCAGCTACTGAACCGATACTCCCGAATACAGGCACTCAGACTCGACCTGTTCTATCAGAAAGGTACAGAGCGTTATAAACGTCATTCATGGTATGAAACCGAGCGAGAGGTACGCATGCTGGTTGAACGCACCATGCAGCACACAAATCTGGCTGGGTATTTCTGGGTACTAGAGAATTCTGTAGACCACGGCTGCCATGCCCATATCGTGTTCTATCTCGACAGGCACCTTAACCAGGCTACCTACCCAATAGCTGAGAGAGTAGGAACAATATGGCGGGAAATAACGCGACGAGAAGGCTATTACAACCGCTGCGAATACAAACCCTCTTATGAAGTCAGTATTGATAGACCGGTGAACTACGATGATACCGAAGCCATTGATAACCTGCGCTACATTATCAGCTATCTCGCCAAAGAAGAGCAAAAGCACGGTCACTATCACTACGGAGCCAGTGAGGTACCGCCCCCCAGTGGACTGGGGCGTCCTCGCACGTTGTAACTTACGTTCTGCACTTTTTTACGTATCAATCCATTGATGTGGAAGGGCTGGTAGTAACGAGCAATCAACCACCAGCTCAGAATAATCCCACAATGGAAGACAGCATTATGACAGAACAAATTTCTTTGCTTGATAACCAACTGGTGGATATGCGGTTCCTCACGAAGCTAACGGGACTTACGGATAAATGGTTCTATAAGCTGATTAAAGATGGTGACTTCCCCAAACCAGTCAAACTGGGGCGCAGTTCTCGCTGGTTAAAGAGCGAAGTAGAAAACTGGCTTCAGGAACGCATTAACCAGTCCCGTAAATAACACCACTCTGACCTAACCCCCGGCAAAAAAATAACTATCCGAGTCGTTCGGAGGTTTTCTGCTGTCTGTCATTAAAGCCAGAAGGAATATGAACAATGAAAGATTACAAACCACGTTACGAAGAACTTTATAAATATTATCAGGTCTGGTTGACTGATTTTACGAAGCTGACGGTCAGATCGGGTATGTGTCACCAGAATATCTACCACCATCATACCCTGACGGTTGGCAGCCTTAAGTTTCCGGGAGAGGAAGAGGTTATTGCTATTGTCCCCCAGTGCCTGCACCGGATTATTTATGGCAGAGCAGCAGCCCCACTGACTGTTAATGATGACCTGAGTGTCAGTTTATTTACCCAGGAGCATCTGCTGGCTCACCATCCAATGCTGGAGGGGGTTTTGCTGTCTGAGTGCGTGCGTTTAAAACAACGCCCTCTGGCAAATAAGCTCATCAGTCTGTTCCGCCAGTTCGGCGGTAGCGAGCTGCGCCTGAAGCTGGTCTGGCTGTGCTGGTACGATTTGATGCTGGGTAATTGCCTTGATGACTGGACCGACAACCTCAGGTTCAAAAAAGACAAGGAGATGGATATCTGGATCAATGACCGGCAGGCTGAAAACCCTGCGCTGACCAGTCTGATGGACGAGTATGTCTGCTTTGCATGGCGGACGACAGCGGAGCCACTGAATCAGGCTTCATCCATAGTCATGCAAGGGATTTGAGGGTTATTGGGGAGTGAAAATTAATTTAGGTTAATTAATATAATTAATAGGCACTCCCTTTTTACAACCATCCTCTTAATCCATGCGGTTCCCCCAGCCATGGCTCTTCCTTAAGGCCAGGTGCATTCCATTGACTGGCCCTCGCCAGCACTAAAGAAATTCATCCTATGCAAAACAAACAACGATGGGAGCCAGACTGGTTTCGACAGTCACTTCTGAACAACCATATCGACAAACTGATAGAGCGCTATTCCTGCCTGCTGGCACTCCGAACAGATCTGTTTTACCAGGATCATACCGCTAAGTTTTTCCTGCGGGATCATCGGCAACTCGAATGAGATATCCGAAAGCTGATGAACCGTATGATGCAACTCGAAGCGGTGGTCGGTTTCTTCTGGGTTATCGAATGGACAGAAGACCACCACTACCATGCTCATGTCGTGTTCTGGCTGGATGGTAGTAAAACTCAGAATACCTATCCCTGGGCACAGCAAGCCGGTTTGTACTGGTGTATATGACCAAAACCCAGCAGAAATATGGGCTGTTACTGTTCGGTTGCAATGAGGTCCCCGAACGACCTTCAAGCAGACGGCCACGTAAGAATGTCTTCTAAGTAAGGCAATTTTTTACGCCAGCATCTCATCGTGTGAGAACCACACTACTCCCACCCTCATAACACCTTTAAACCATCCAACCGCACGGTGTCTGTCAGTCCTGCTGGGACGGTTAGACCTGCGAATTGTCTGGTAGGAACCAATACTATTTTTGCCAACTCCTTGATTGCTTTCGACGATAACGCTCTGGCCCCCTCAGGGTCAGGATAATTGCCGACAAAGAAAACTGAGATTTATGCTGGCAGAACTAGTGTCTGCACCACTGTTTTTTCTGGCACTGCGTTTTATGTAAAAATGATTGCGATGGAAAAAAATACTGCCTGACCTGTGGTGTTGTGACCCCAGTTTCTATTTAAAATAGTTTCCTGCAAAAAACTGCTCGTAACCACCTGATATATTATTACCGCATAAATGATAAACACTACTGATCAAACTTGGCTGGGTAAGGATCTTCTTTATCTTTATCCTTACAAGGATGCCGTAGCCATTTTTGCCAACCTTGAGGATCCTCCTGAATATCAATTTCGCTGTCAAAATCCTCCAGCTCGCAACTATCTAACTTCTCTTCAACACTGTGTTTATGGCGTATAAATGATGCCAACTGATCCTGGTCGAAGGTACCTGCAAGGTAGGGATAATTGATAATCATCTCAGCCGCCCCCTGGACTTGAAGCATTGTATTGATTCGACCAAAGAGGCGATCAACCCGTCCATTCCTCTGCTCGTTATCACCAGGAGTCCAGGCGATGCCATAATGATGAACTTGATTGCATTGAAGATGAAGATTCACGCCTTCCTGCAACACAGAGGTTGCTACCAGCACATTAGGGAAGAAAGGTGAATTAAATCCACGAATTAAACGTTCGCGATTTTTTGACTGCCCGCTGGCATACCAACTTGGACTACTCAAGCTAGTGAACTCGCGCCAAGTATATTGAGTATTATCTAGTTTCTGGCCAACAATTTTCACACATAGCGTTTCGAAAGTTTCAATGGCAGCCACAAAATAACGTAGCATCAGTGATCCATTCAATTTTGGGGTGACCCATTCTACAAAATGCTGATATCGCTGCTGGACCTCACCTGTTTGAGGTCGACGGTTGAACTCTGTAAACCAGCAATAGAGCTCAATGATCACAGGGCTGGCAAACAGGTAACCCGTGCGAAGATAGTTGGCAAAGTTCTCAATAATTGCCATACCGTTAGGCTGGTCACGCCACTTAATCAATTGCTCTTTTGCTGGCCGCGGCAGCTCATGAAACATCAATCCCCAGGCTGTGGGCAAAGCAGTGATATATTTGATTTTCTGAGCTGTTGTCGACTGCTGCAGCCGGGCATCTCTCGCGGCATCACCATAGCTGTCACGTTGACGTTCACCAGACTCTTTGCGGTAATGATAATGATAGGTCCCGGTCGTACCATCCAATGCAGGCTCAAGAAATAATGAAAAGAGGCTTTCAGGGCGACGGAAACGCAAACTAACGTTGGCGCAGTCGGTACTGCGCAGGCCCGTTTTCTTCATAACAAATAGCTCGGCAATTTTACTTGAAAGCTTTAGCTCGTTATCCGTTTCAGGCTCATCTGTCTCCCCGTCCTCCAGCATATGCTCATCAAAATCGGACTTTTCATTGGATTTTTCCGATAAAAGCTTAACAAAAATATCTCGGGACCAACCCGACTCTCGCCATTCTGCCAGCGCCTTTGCAGGTAGCTGCCAGACATTCATCAATCGCTCAGCCATTATTTCATCATAACGTGCGTTGATGCGCTGAGTAATTTCGCGTACAGATGGTATTCGACGAACAAAAACCAAATGCTTACTACAATGTAGCGGCTGAGACTGCTTGAACGGATCACTGGTAAAGCAGGCCTCTACCAGAGTGTCGTATTTGGGATGATCTGGAAAGCGGTTATAGATATCGTGAAACTGCCGGGTCAAGCTATTGAGCAGAGCAGAATCCGGCGCGTGGTTGAAGTCATTATGGATTTGCCCCTCTTCATCACTACTATTATCCCGCTCACTTGCGGTACTGCCCGTTGATTCAAACCCTTCAAGATAGCCATATAGCATGCGCCTGCCGCCACCTGCCTTTTTCTCTTTGTCCAGTCGAACCACGAGTTGTTTCTGATATAGAGCAAAAAACAACTCAGCATCCATCTTATTAGTAAAACTGGAAATGCTAGCGCGCTCATGACGATATTCATATTTGCTGTGGCTGCTCTCTCTGCCCTGCATTTTGCGCAGTCGGCGGATGGCAAAATCATTCATCAGCGCACGGACATCATCCTCTGCATAACGTTTTGGCATGTCACTGAAGTAGCTAAATATGTCATAAACATTTCGCGATGCTGAGTGATTTGGAGTTGCCGTCAACAACAGTACATTGCTCCCCAGCCGGTCCTGCGCATCACCAAAGAAGGCCTGAGCGGCGGCGGCACGCTGTGATCCGCTTCGGTTACGAAAGTAATGAGCCTCATCGATTATAATTAAGTCAAACCCTCCTTTTCCAAGAGCTTGCTTAATCTGCTGACGATATAACACGCCATAAGACGCGGCAGCATTTAAAGCATCTTTTTTTTCATCTGGAGGGACCAGACCGCTTAGTGAATGGATAGTAGTAAGGTAAAAATGGTGAGATTTTTTTTCCACAGCGGCCGCCAGCTCCGCCAGTCTGCCATAAATTTGTGGGGCATATTTTGTCTTACCCTCTAAAGTGGTAAAGGCATTATGTTCAGCCCGATAGTGTATCTCTGTGAAAATGCTAAATTCTCTCTCCCAGTTATCACAGAGCGTCCTGTTAGGTGCCATAACCAGAATGCGTGCATCAGGTTTTGCCTGCCATAACAACAACATTACTCCCATCGCCTGATAAGTTTTCCCCATGCCGACTTCATCAGCAAGGAGTGCCAGTCGTTGTTTATTCAGCAAATTCCACAACCCAGCCACCCCCTCTGCCTGCTTCGCCGCCATGCTGGAAGCACCGGATTGATACTGCCAGTGCGTATCAGTTGCATCGAAATTCATCACGGCTGAAACCTCAACCGGGGTAATGATCTGTTTTAACTTATTCGCCATAACTACAGTCTTCCATGATAGCAGCGAGATAACGTAGGCTAGTGGCATCGCTAGTTAGGGGGGGAATTGCAACCTGTAGAGACTCCCACAAGTGCACAGCCACAGATATGGCTTCAGCCCCTTGTTTGTGACGTATGCTTTTAACACGCTTTCTTGCCAGAGCGGCCAGAGTGTTAACTTCTTGGGCCAGAAACCAGTTAAATACTAGCTGAGTCGGTTGATTTATACGCTCCCTGGCTATTTCA
This sequence comes from Enterobacter sp. DNB-S2, assembly GCF_019443845.1. NCBI lineage: Bacteria > Pseudomonadati > Pseudomonadota > Gammaproteobacteria > Enterobacterales > Enterobacteriaceae > Enterobacter > Enterobacter sp. DNB-S2. Next base: position 1,252,553 of record NZ_CP050520.1, on the reverse strand, counting down.
GCCAATTCCTGTAAGCAACCTGGTTCACTGAACAAACGACGATACAGCTGAGTGCCATCGTCCGCGTCTGCTAGCCAGTTGCGCCGTTGTTGGATAGCCTGAAAGAGGCGGAAATAGCTAGTGGCATCTAAATTCATGGCTTGCGCCATCCCCTCACTTTGCTCTTCATCCTGCGCGCCAGCACAGCGCAGCATAAGGCGATCACTCAATGCGGGATCCACTGAATTCAGATAGCTGTTAAGTAAGTCATCTAGCGACTTAAAGCTCAACGCACGCCGGTGTTCAATACCGCTTTCAACGATCATGCCCTGCCAGTCGGTTATTCCAGTTCTACGAAGGGTATAAAAAGGGTTATCCAATACGGCATTGCTTTTTAATACCGTCAATTGCCGGGGCGATTTCAGACCTATACCGGTAGCTTTCCATACCAATTCATTTGCCCCGTTGATACCGGGCAATATCAGTTGATAACCTGACGCAGGCTTACCACCGAACCATTGCCCGGAAATCTGATACTCACATCGAGTCCAGTCAAAAATAACGCTCAGATCGAAAGGTTGAAGTTCATCAGGCTCCAGCGCCTCTTCCTCCAACAATGCTTCACTGGCGAAATTCTCTTCATTAACATCATCCCATTCTTTGCCGCAAATCGTGATGTTACGAGAGACCGGATGCACAATTCCCGCTTCTACATTCCAGTTTGCCTCAGGTAAGCTGCTGCAACCCGGGTTGGTGAAATTCCAGGACCCCACGGCAAGTTGCGTACCGGTATTGCTTTTCGCCAGCCAGAGCTTGGCGTGGGTCATCAATGCCCTATCGTCCTTGGGCACTGGAGAGCGATACACGGTAAGCTTTTTATTTGTAATCATTGCCTGAATACTGTCACTCCATCGAGTGCGGATATAACGTCCCTCAACCAAATCCGGAACCAGTTCTACGAGCACTTCATGCCCAATATTGTCGATAAACCCTGCTAAATCCTCAGCAAGATAAGGCGACCAAACACTGAGTGTATGAATCTCACCGCCGTTTTTTAATGCATCTAGCAGTGTGCAACCAGCCAGACTGTGAATAAATGACCAACCAGGATCATCACCGAGAAACTTGCGACGGGTTGGGAAAAATTCTTCATCATTCAGACTGTTATCAATTGTGGTAAAAAATCGTTTTACCTGCTGGTATTGGGCATTACTTGCAACACAACGAAAATCCACAGTTTCTTGATTTCGCCCCCACCCACTAAGCGTAAGGTTGGCACTGCCCGCACCCACAATAATCTTTCTGTAGTGATCTTCGAGATAAAATACTTTTGGGTGAAACAGCCCGCGCTCTTTATCCAGATAAGACTCTTCGCTTTGAGCCAGCTTACGCACCGACACCGGATATACCGCAATGGAGGTACGTTTCGGCTTTTCTTTCGCAATCATGCGCGGATCGCAGTAGATGCGGAAATCAATACCACTCTCATTCAGCGCACGCTGCAGACCTTCGTAATCCATACGACTAACGGGCGGGTCCATACCCAACACAGCAGGAAGTACCCACGTTTCAACAAAAGAGATATCCAGATTAAAGGTGGTGAGCCAGACACGTTTCAACATACCCATATCAGCAATTTGCTTTTTGAAGACATCTAACAGCTTCATGCAGAATGCCCCCATAAACCGTTCAGCAAATGTCTGAACTGTGGTAGATAATAACGGTTTACCCAGTCGCTATTCTGACGATCTTCGCGTAGCGAACATGGTGGTACCTGCAGCAAAATATCATCCCCATCAAGCATGAGCCACGGAAACTGCCCTCTCGTCTCCATTATCTTGTGATGATAATCCAGCAAGCCTCGAACCTGATCTTCCAGCGACGACATACTGGCCAGTGCTAATAGTTGCTGAAAACGTCTGGCGGGCGTACCGGAAAGCGAGGAAAGGAGCACATCATTTTCCAGAAGCTGAGTCGCCTTTTGTGGCAAATCAAGTTCCGTAAGACCGCGCGACTGCCAGAATTGACGAAATTCTGCCAATGTCTGACTACTCTGTCGGCGTAAGCCTGAAAACATCAGGTCGATCAGGGATAAAAATGGCTCCGCCTGACTGATATGTTGTAACGCCCTGAGGTCACTTTCATTCATTTCAGGCACACTTTTCGCCTGATGCATGGCACGTTTGAAAACTTCAGCATCTGTAAGCTCTAACTCGTCCGAACGTTCCTGCTTGAGTACCCGATAAATAGCACCTGCTGCATATTTATCTAACCCCGTTCTTTGTAGCCAGAATCTCCGAGAATAATCACCGACCATTTTCGGATCGCGGAATGCCTTTACATACGCCTTTTTTAGGCCGACAGGAATATCTTCGAAAAATGGGTTGAGGTCGCGCTTATGCGAAGCCTGCATTTTCAATTGCATGTAAGTCAATGCCGCTGCATGTAATTTTTTCAGCTCTGGTACATTCCGAATAAATGCCTCTGCTGCCTGCCACACTGGCTTGCTTTCCGGCAGATCATAGCGATAATCAGTAGAGAAAAATTGCATTTTCATCATTGGCGATTTATAGCGCCCATTGGTACCAAGAGCGATCTGATTAGTCAGTAACTCACTACTTTTCTCATGACCAAAAAGTATCTGAGGATTTTTATTTGCAGCGTTCCATTTAGATCTGGCTTTATTAATACCCTGCACACCAGTGAGAGTGACCCCTCTTTTTTCAGCCGCCAGCATGGAGTAGATATAAATATTTTCCAAATGGATCAGACAGGCAACTCTAAACTCATGTAATTGCTTTTTTGGATACAGGCCTTTCATCACGCCTGAAGTTTGCAGCTTTTCATCGACCAGTATCTGGCGCAATACGCTGTGATGCAGCAGATTCAGCGTGTATTGCCGTACATCATTTGCGATAGAAGTAATACGGCTATGAAAGATGTCCTGCCCCCAAGACGACCAGATGACTAATTGCCCAAGCGGATCAACATTCAACTCACCCGTTAGCGAGTCATCGTATTCAGTCAGAAATTTCTCGATGTACATATCGTTGCGTCAGTCGCTTATGCCCACAGGGCTAACAACACGCAATCAGTGCACTGCGAAAGCCCTTCCATGTTCCACTTTCTTTCCTGGCACTTATCAAATCAGCAAATCAATAGCCGATATTGATGAATGCTAAAATGCAGATAACCAGAAGCTGTAGCTTCTGGTTATCTGGCTGGGTTACTCGCTTTCAGGCTCCAGTAAAAAACTAGGTTTACCGTAAGATGAAACAAACAGCCCTTTTACCGCACGGGTTGCTGCAACATGGAGTAGCGCACGTTCATTAAATAATGCATCACGTTGTTCAACAGGATCATCAGAGGATATGGCTTTCACTTCCGGCACGACGCCATCGTTGATACCCGCAAGAAACACATACTGGAACTCTAGCCCTTTAATGCGGTGCATAGTTGCCATACGCACACCAGGGCGTTGATCACTATCACCACTATCCTGACCTAAATTATAGGTCTCGATTCCAGCATCATTCAGAGCAGAAGCATAACGCTCGTAAGCATGCTTCGTACGAGCGGTAATGCAGATATCCTGGGAACGGACATCATTGGCTAACAACGCCTGAATTTGCTTGATAATCGTCGCAGCCTCTTCTTTAAAATCTGAAGCATGAGTGATCATGGGTTTTTCACCATGAAGCAATGATAAATAATCGTTGCTGGCATCAGTTTCACCATCCAGGTTGTCAACCTTAACGCCGGTTAACAACCCGACAGCAAACTGTCGCGTCTCTTCTGTAGTCCGGTAGTTAATTTTCAGTTTTTTACTACGGCGCCCACGAACGTTAATCCCACACTGACCTAGAACGACTTTATTGCGGTAAATACGCTGATGTCCATCACCCACGATAAAGAGATCGTTAGGAGACTCTGGAACCAGGCTACGAATAAGGGTAAAGGCCGGTGCGCCTATATCCTGAGCTTCATCGACTACGATACTGCTATAAGGCAATTGCACCTGTTTTTCTTTAAACAGAATGATAGCCTCATGCATGGCATCTCCCATCTCTCGCAGTTTGGCTCGCGCCATTTGTGCCCGGAACTCTTCGAACACAGGCCAGATTTTCGCACGCTGAATACGGGATAACGCCGTGCCACGACCAATACGACTCACCTTCAGATATTCTTCACGGCTGTAAACCGCATTCGGCTGAACAACACGTTGCCACTCTTCAGAATAAAAGTTATCCGGTAATCCCAATTCAGCAGGAACTTGCTGCAAGGCATAGTTCCAGCATTTACGTCGCCCTTCATCGCTGTCATAGACCACGCGGAAATCATATCCATGGCGTTTAAGCTGCTCGCTCATCCAGGCATCAATGTTAACAACTTCAATACGCGCCATCTCCTCACGGCTACACAAACGCTGGAGGTTGGCGCGAATATCCGCCGCCAGGTTACGGGTGAAGGTTGTGAACAGAACTTTTTTACCGGGTTTATCGGCCAGGCGTTGGGATAACCAACGTGCACGATGCATCGCAACAACTGTTTTACCCGTGCCTGCACCACCTAACACTCGCACCGGACCATTTGCCGGAGACTCCACCAGTTTTCGCTGGCTCGGGTGCAGGAATACACGCCATTTTTCCAGTGGCGCATTGAGCATTTGCAGTAGCTCCTGTTCATTTTCAACGACATGGAAACGACGTTTACTTCTCTCAATTGCCTCAATAAAGTCGTTGGTATCAACAGGCTCATCACGGTGATCGTTAAACTCCTCCAGCACTTCCTGGTAATCCAGACCTTCTGCCAGCCAGTGTAGGGGCTCCCAGGCTTCTGCTGGCATCACGCTTTCCAGCTGATTCAGCCCTGTGGTATCCACAAGAGCCATCACCTGCTCAATAAACACAGGAGGAACACCCAGCGCGAGGATCTGCTCTGCCGTATACGCAGCAAAGAGTTTGGGTTTATCGACAACAGTCGGCTCGGGGGTAGGTTTGATATAGCTGGTATCAATCACCTGAATCGCACCGGTTACCGGGTGAATCGCACATTCGTGTCGCCGCGCCCAGTCGTAGGCTTCGTCGTGCTTATCCACCCACATCAGCATATACAGAGCACCCTGCTCAGGTTTCAGGACGATCCCCCGGTAGGTTTGGTCTATACGCACGGAATGCACATTATTGCTGCGTGCATCGTGGATCTTTTCGTAGTTCAGCCCATTACTCGTCGGATCCTGGCGGAACTTAGAGATGAATTCCTGGACCTTTTTTTGCTGCGCTTTAGGAATCCGCGCAAAAGCCCCCAGAAAACCATCAGAAAGTGCCACCTTTGGCGTTGGAATCGTCATTTGTCACCTCCGGACAGATGCTGCAATGTATTTTCGTCAATTGGCCCGAATGCAACGTGCCAACCCTTACTTGCGAATAAAGCAGTAAACTCCTGATTATCAATAATCAAGGCTTGCTTTTGTAATGGCCAGGCGAGATCGGCTTCTGCAATAATTTCGCCATCGTCATCCTGCAATTCATATCCAACCGTCGGTGCCGGTAGTGATAACGACTGAAGCAAAGCGATTTCTTCTGCGCCCAATAAGCCAAACTCAAGTATTTCTGCCCAGCTCTCGTCAGGCTGAATATCCACTACAACCGAAGTCTGCATTTTTACCGTTTCAGCCTCCTGCGGTAAATGAACCGCTTTACGGCTGGTAAATGTCATATCTGGCAGGAACTGCAGTAAATTCACCATCCACCAGAAACCGTTAAATCCGGCTTCATAGCCATCATCCTGGGAATAACGATCGTCAAAGCAAATATGCAGCCTCAACCAATTTCGCATTTGTTCAATGCTTGTCGTTGATTTAATGGCTTGTTGCGGTACAACAGCTGCCAGCTCAATGAACTGTTGTGATGAACTACAGCTATCCAGTAAACCACCAAATACAAAAGGTTCATCAGGCAAAAGTGCATTCAACCGATAAGCGGGAGCGTTCTCCTGCATTTCATAGGCGTACTTTTGTTTGGCTCCAGTATCCTGCGACTTTTTAGGATCCAGCCACACCCAGGCAAAGGCAGCGGCCATTTTCTGCCATAGCATAGTTTTATTACCGGGATCAGAGAGATAATCGAGTAGCAGTGCAAAACTGTTTCTCTCCCGGAATGAACCTTCAAGCGTAGCAAAGTTTGTATCATGGAACAGGTTATAAAACTTAGGCTGTTTCATATCCGGGTTATGGCCAAGCCCCATAACATTCTGTACATGTTTAATGCCTTGTTCTTGAAGGTCAGCCCAGGTCAGTGTCCATACCCAAAAATTACCGCTGTCTTTAATCGCCTGCCGTTTTTGGACATCATCCGACACGCTATCTTTATGAAAAGCAAAACCATCCAGGAAAATTGCTACCGGTTTTATCTTTTCTGACTGCATCAGAGGATAGAGCACATAATCTGGTCGGCTAAGGATGCCTACTCCTTCTTTAACCCCTAAATCAACCTGTGCTTTGAGATGCCAGCTCATCGCCGGTTCTGTACGGGTATTAATAATCCAGCCTGCATTCTGATGGGCATAACTCCGGCTCACGAGAAGATTTTTGTTATCCTGCAGGCAGTGAATGAACCGTTTTTCCAGTTCACTCCCCATCATGGCATCAAGCGAAATGTTTTTGATGGAATCAATAACGCGTATAGCAGCACTGGCCTTCAGGATTTTCGCCAGTAAGAGACGCGCCTGATCTCTTGATACATACTTCATACGCCCGCGGTCACGGTAAGCGTAAACACAGCGATAGCAGCCGTCTTTATGCGTATCATGGTTGCAGCTGCATTCCACTAGCGCCTTGTAGGCCAGCTCAAGTAATTTCAGCAGGTTGTCAGGTGTACGCATCAATTCTTTGAGTGAGCCGGTTCCCCCTGGTACGGTGTCGTAAATCACCAGATACTGACGCCAGGATTCGCCCTCATTTTCCGGCTCGCGATACACCACGCCTTTCAGATGATCCACGTTACCTTTGAAGTAATGTTTAAGCCCAAGCTGAATGGCTGCCCCTAGGGAGGCTTCCACCACGCGATCGTTGCTGTAGCTGGTCACTGGCAGCAGGATACGCAATGCCTCAGATTCCAGTTGGCGATAAAGGTAGAGATAATCTTCAAACTTCGCTTTTTCGGGTTCAGCGCGATATTTACAGCTCAGGTCATGACGTGGTTCATGATCTCGAGGGCGCTGCACCATGCCGCAGCCGAGGCAAACTTTAAACCCGGTGCGTTTCTTTGCCTCTCCTGCGATCATCAGCTCATTGGCATCATCCGCCATTTTGCCAAAGTTGATATCTCGCAGAGTCACTTTGCTCAAAAACTCAAAGCCAAACGGGATTTCTCCTTCATCAATAGCATAAGCGGCCGATACATCCTCTTTTTCGAAGCTGACCAGTAGCTGTCGCTGGAAGAATGCCGGTTCGCGACTATCGCTCTCATCACTGATCTGGCTGTCACGCGCGCTTGAGCGGGCATAAACCTGACGAAGCTTCAGTAATGTCGTTTTTTGCCCGGCATCAGCCCAACCTGGTGTGCCGCATTTTGGACAGTATTTATGCTGATCGCCGGTCTGATCGATATTCTCGCTGTAGTTACAGTGGCTGCAAATACGCCAGTTTTCAGGCTCAGACACTTTCAGATCAATCTGTTCGATTTCAACTTTATGCCCACCCGCATAGAAGTTATTCAACGGGGCAAGCTCAGCCAACGCCGTTGAAGCCGGACGTTCGTATTCGTAGGTCGTGTTCTGATACTCACGCGTTTCCCCACCGTCCTTGCGCCGCCACAGCACAGAACGCAGCGTAATACCGGCCTCCGGGAAGGCATAGTTGGGAAGTAATCCTTCATCGGTGAGGAAATTAAGCGTTTGCTTGTTATTGATCTGGTTCACCAGCGTCATTAGCGCCTGACGTTCCGAAGTCAACTCGCGCATATCGCTGTCAAAGTTTTGATCGTGCGGGTCGCTATCCAGCTTGTCGATACTGCGCTTGAGTTTATCAATTCGGGAACGCAACGATTTGCGATCCTCCACCAGCAGTTTTAATGCTTGTTCGATACGTTGAACCAGAGAACGCTGCCCTGGTGCCCCTTGCAAATATGACAGTAACTGTAGACGAGTGTCTTCCGTAAGATCAGGGAAGATGGATGAGAACTGCTGAGCAATATACACATGATGCTGATCAATATAACGCAGGAAGTTATAAGGGAACCCAGACTTGTGTCCAAACTCCAGCTCGTCCAGCATCTGCTTCACGTTTTTGCTGATAGCAGATGCCGGGACGCCGGTTTTCACCCAGTTGTCCATGCAGAATGCAGCCAGCTGACGCTCCAGGATAGCCGTTGCGTTCAGGAACACACCAGGGGCCTGTACCTGCCCTTGCATCATCTCCAGAGGCTCTTCAAAGAAGAACTGATCGTGCGGGTTCCCCTCAGCCACAGTGATGTTAAGTGCATTGCCGTCTTTACGCCCGGCACGACCAATACGCTGTAAGTAATTAGCCTGCGCGGGTGGAACAGAACAGAGTAATACCGTAGAAAGGTCACCCACATCGATACCCATCTCCAGCGTCGGTGTTGCCGAAAGCAGGTTGATATTCCATGGCTGATTACCGCGGTAGAACGATTGTTCCGTAGCCTCACGATCTTCACGGCTCAGTAATCCGGTATGCTCTGCCCCCTGAACACGAGCGATGTCCATATTATCCCAGTGCCAGGTCACTGTATTTTCAGTTTCCTGATAGCGGCCTTCACAGCGCAGAGAAAGACATGGCGCGTTTCGCCAGTGCCACCCCTGATCGGCCGGTGCCCGAACAACCTCACGACAGCAAGAGCAGTTTAGCTGAACAACATCGCGGCTCACCACCAGCGCCGAAGGTACTAGCCCCCATGCTTCTTTGCCTTTTGTATCAAAATCTTTTACCAACCCGGCCATTTTCAGTGCCGCAAACAGACGTCGTAAAACCGTCTCTGCCAGGCTGCTGATAAACAGATTATTACCGTTGCTGAGTGTGCGGTTGATCCAATGCTGATACCAGCTGGGGTTGGATTTCGCACCAATCAATCGATGGAAGCCATTTATTTTTTCAAACGAGGCATAGGCCGGTTTACGCGTTTTCGGACCAATAGATGGCATATAGCGTGAAGTTCGCTCCTTCTGCGTCATCATAAAGGTCTTACCCTCACGACGATAACTTTCGAACGCCGGATGCAGAACAGCTCCCGCCTGCCGCTGATGCCAAAGAACGCCAATCACCAGGTGTGCCACCTGCTCAACGCTGACCCCAACCATTTCATCACCCAGCTCTTCGACAAGCTGTTGGTGAAGCGCCGTTATCGCTGAATTGAAACGTGCAACATCAATTCCTGCAGCTGCGTAACCGGTGGCCTCCAGCGTACGTCCAATTCGTGCGCGTAGGGTAAATTCGCTGTATACCTCCCAGTCGAGACGAAGAGAAACCAGCTCCGGTAAATCGGAACTCTCTGCCAGCTGGCCTTCGTTCTTCAACGTCTGGTAATCGTTCATCCACTGCATGTTGGGCGCGATGAAGCTCGCGGCAAAATGGGCATCATCCGGTGAACGTTCACGCGTCTGCTGGCAGACACGTGCCGCAAAGGCATCCAACGGTAGCGTTTCTTTTTCACCCAACACGCTGGCGATTTGTCCGCGTACCATCAACGGCCAGGTTCGGGCGGTAAAGAAACTGGCGCGGTGTGCGGCATCCTGTACCGAGTCAGAAAACGTAATCAGTTTTTTATGTTCGTTGAACTGGCTGCCATAAAGCTGATGGATCATCACCGCCGACAGGCTGGCTGCCTGTGACCCAAGAATCGAAATACCCTGTTTGCTGTTGCAGTACGGGCATTCGTTGGCAAATTCCAGCTCATCCTTACGCTCTTTGAGCATATCCGGGATAAGTACTTGTAGCAGACCAGTATGGCCACAATGCCCGCACTGCACGTTAGATTGCTTATTGAGCTTTAAACAGGAAGGGCACAGCTTCTGGTGAACACCGCTGACAGGTTTATCGTTGTTATCCGGGAAGGCCAATACAATAGAACGGCCTTTTTCGAAGAACTGACGATAAATACCGTCCAGATCAGTTTCGAGTTGAACGCTCTGACCATGGCGCAGGCTCGCCCACCCGGTAGCATGGCAGTCACGACAGTGAATAACGGGAAGATAATGTTCGCGATCTTCCACCGCGACATCATCAGCAAAAACAAGCTCAGGTGTTTTTGACACGCTGGCAACCAGGCGGCGCATCTCGCGCAACCACAGCTGAGAACGTAGTTGCACAAAAGGCAGTACGGGCCGCGCTTTGTTCACCTGTAGGCGCTTTTCCCGATCTTCCTGTTTTTCTGGAACCTCCAAGCGTGCCTGGGCAATTAGTGCCAGAATGCTTTGCAGCACGCGGGTTGCATGCCCGGCGCTTTCCGCCAGCATCACCTGGAGATTTTCCAGGCACTGCTGTTCCGACAAAATTCCCCCCTGCAAATCCTCAAGGAGTACGTGCAGGATGCTGTGGCGACGTAACAATGAGCCCAACTCAATACGCTTTTCACGTCCGAGATCGCTGTCCAGATCGGCAGGTAATTGCAGTGAACTATCCGGAAACCATAGTGGAATTTGTCCGTTCAGATAATCTACCGGGCTGGCGTACGTTTGCGGATCCAGCGCAGCGCTGACATCCTGGCCCGGATACTGACTGTACTCGATGGTATAACCTTGCAGATATTCCGCCGCCGTGTAGCGATCTTCGCGAATAACCGCGTCATCGCTAAACGGCTGATCAAAGATCGTTTTCGCATAATCGAGTAGTTGTCCCAGTTCGTCACCTACGGTAGCCGACGTCCCCACACAGGCAAAACGCTTGTCATCGACACCAATATGATGCTTTAAGCGACGCACCAGACAGGCCAAATCCGACCCCTGCGCACCATCAAACGTATGCAGTTCATCCACCACCAGATAACGCAGTGACCCAGGCTGGTTATAGCGCCAGAGCTTCTGATCGCCGGGGCGCATCAGCAGGTAATCCAGCATCTTATAGTTGGTTAGCAGGATATCCGGCGGGTTCTCACGCAGGGTATGTTTGCAGGTGATGACTTTATCCGCAGACATCTTTTTGCTGGGTTCGATTTCACTGTCGCCAACAAACAGGCCGACGGTCACTTTGCCATGCAGTTGCGGATCGCTGGCGATGGTTTTGGCGAAACGGCTGGCCTGATCGGTTGCCAGGGCGTTCATCGGGTAGATGATGATCGCTTTAACACTGGCCTCTGATGCGCCTGCACAATGGTTAAGCAGCGGGAACATAAAACATTCCGTTTTACCGGAACCCGTCCCGGTCGCCACCAGCGTCGGCTGAGGCATCTCGATACCCAGGCGTTGGAACGCCTGCGCCTGATGCGCGTGCGGCGGGAACGGCAGCGTCAGGTTGGGAAAGAAATTCAGCGATAAGTCACTTTTACGAAACGGCAGCTGAGCGGAAAGATATGGCCCTTTCAGCAGCGTTTCCGGCTGGGACAGAAATTGCTCCAGCATAGAGACGTTATTGTTTTCTTCACCATTAAACAGCGGGCTGTTAAGCGGAAAGGCAGCCCGTAAAAAGGAAGCAACGCTGTCGGCAACCTGCCGACTAACAACGGAAGGCAACATCAGGCGCTCCTGCGTTCAGAATAAGTAAGTAAACATGTTGCGACAGTGTCGGGTAAATCATAGTAATTACCAAACATAATCAGCCGCTTCCTTGGCCTTGATATCGTTACATATACTTTGTTGAGCTCTTGTGGATTTGCCCAGTCTATTTTCTCAAGCCCAACATAAATCATGGTGTCAAACTCCAGGCCTTTGACATTCTCAGCACAGGAGAAATGAATCTGATACTTTTGGGCGAGATCAATTTGTTCTGCAACGCGCGGAGTCCTTGAGGACTTCTGAATCAAATCATTGCGTACACGCTCCTCCAGTTTCCGGGCCAGGGCCAGGTCTGGACAGATAACAGCAATAGTCCGCCCATGAGGTTGTTCACTAATGAGATCGACCAATTCAGCATCAATGTTATCGAAAGGCTGGTTGATGAATTTTTTATTTGTCCCGTTTTGCGCTTGTTCTTGCCAGAGAGAGAGCTGTTCTGCCGACTCCTGCAGGCGACTATCGTTCTGAACTAACGCGCGAAAGAGCATCGACGTCGCCGCCAGCTGTGGCTCTCGTTCCTGTCTTTTATTTTCTCTTAGCAGAAACTTTGTCAAAGAATGGTAAGGGAAACAGGCGTCAAGATCGTGCACATTCCCACGACCTAGCTGCTGATGCATATCCCCCACTAGCGTTACCGCGTGATATTTCGGATCGGCCTGTTGAGCCATCAGGAAAACCTGCACTTCTGTAAAATCCTGAACTTCATCAATAAAAACAGAAGGATACCAAGGCTGCTCCTGCAAACGCGGAGGAAGCCGACTGGATTGCGCACCGCGCGTTATGATTTGAGCAAGCGCTAACAGAATATCTTTGTCATGATCTGCCAGTAATTTCGCTTTCAGACGTTCTGACGCCTGACTCACATGCGGATAGTCCTGCCAGTATTGCGGGAAGGAGAGCAATGCATCCCGATAGAGATCGGCATACTGCCACGAGCTATAAATCCGTTGCATCTGAGAGCGAAGCCGTACTGCGAGAGAGGTTTGCGTTTTCTCTTCACCCACTTCAATTTTGCGTACAAAGGGGTTCGGCTCAGACAAAGAAAAAATGCGTTTCTGATTAATGCCAAACAGTTTGTGGTTGATAAGATGGATGTTGACCGCGTCAAAATCTTTCGCCCACGTGATTTTGATGCTATTCACCACCGATGGAATATCACACACCAGTTTAAGCTCAGTGCGACATTCCCAAATAATCTCTGCATCTTCAGCGGCATAAACGCTCAGACCATCTTTGCTTCGCACGCTGCCGTTTTGCGCAAAAATGTTGAGCAAATCGGTGTATGTTTCAATCAATATTTCCGTCGCCTTCCGGCGGATTCGGTCGTTCTCATCACGGACCCGCTCGACAACGACTAATACCACGCTCATTTCACGGAGAGTTGTAACTGCCGCTTTAGCCTCTTTAACAATCAGCCATTTTTCTTCAGACGGATGCATCCAGAGCGTATTCTTATCAAACAAATCACGTTCGATCCGCTCATGTACATTGACCAACCGGCTCAGAAGGTTATCCAGTGCAAAAGCGTCGCCAGAATGCCCGGAGAGCTGATTGAAAAGAGAAGCATAATCTGACGCCAGGCTCCGTTTCACGAGCTCCAGTAAGGCATTTCCAGCTTTAGTTTCTGCCAGGAAACGCGCTTTGAGTAGCTCAGCGGGGATGTTTAGTGAGGCCAGTTGTTTTTGCAGTTCAAGCTGAAGAAGAGCGCCGATCGCTTGCGCTGACGCATGAAGCCAGTTCATGGTTGTTTCAGCAGAGAAATCATAGGAAAGATTTTCTGAGACATTCGTATACTTAGCGCGAGTCACTTTCTGCCCTTCCGCGCTGGTCGACATAGAGCGCTGCTCAAGCTGGCGTACATTGTTAAGCCGATAAACTAATGAACGGTACTCTTCTATCGGTAGTTTATCGATGCTCAGCGACTGGCAGGAAGCCTTCAGATAGTTTACCAGCTCTCCCGTTCGTACAAATCCCACACTGCTTTCATCTAAAAAGTCAGCATTAAACCGTTCTTCATCGGGGGTACGGGCTAAGTCGCATAGCGTTTTCGCACGCCCAAGTGCGACACAGGTTTTTCCTGACCCGGCGACGCCTTCAACAAGCATGGGGCCCGTAGTGGTCGCGCCAGTCATAACGCTGAGCTGTTCTTCTGTCGGGTTAAGAAAGAAATAGTTGCTCAGCCCAATATAATCATCACGGTCATCATCACTGCGACCATAAATATCGTAGTGATTTAATTGCTCTTCGGCATCATCCTGGAACAACTCATAATCTTGTCCAGTCGCAAAATCCAACCAGTTTTCTGATTCCTGCTCGATAGTGTCGGCGGGAGTGTTTTCGAGTAGCGGTGACAATGCCATATCCGTCACCACGGCCTGCGGATGTTTTGGCCGATACCAACGCTGCAACGAGAGCTTCAGATTATTGACGATGCTCTGGAGACCCTGTTTACCTTTTCCCGCAATTGACGTTGATTCCATGACCTGAAAATTCTTGATGTTCTGTACCGCTTCAATACCGCTAAAACGAGCGAAATTGCGGATTTCGACAATGGTATATCGCCCCCATTGTTCGCTTTCAAATTCCTGTCCAGGCCGGGCAATCCGACATAAATGTCCCTTTGGCGAGCCGGGTGTCGCATATCCTAACGTAGTGCTGGCGTAATCACAGGTCGCGAGCGAGGTGCGCAATATCTGGCGTCCCGCATGTTGAGTGTCGATAACGACGGTTTTCCCGAATCCATAGCGATAAAGCTCTTCGTAGCCTCTTCGTTGAAACGCACTTGCGGAGCGACGACGCTCTTCTGCATAACTAATTACTTCATCGAGTGCATCCAGTTCCGTTTTTACAACGCTATGTCGCTCGGAAGATTGTTCGTCAGAGAGTTGATCCAACTGCTCAGGTAACCGGTATATCGCCATGTAAACGTCCTGAAAAGGGCGTAGCTCGTAGGGCTACGCCTGATACATTAATTGATATGTTCAGAAAAGAATGACCAGGCAACTTTATAGTCGTCTTCACGGTCAGGTTTGATAAAAGGTGCCAGCCAGGTGACGGTTCGGCGCTCACCTTCATCGCTGCGGGTATAGTCATCAAAAGTGACGCTGACGGTACCGGTTTGCAGATGCTTGACATCATCCCAGCCGATGGCTTGATCGGTGCAATCGCCGCCGGTCCAGTCTGGGCTGTCGACGTTAAAGACAAAACCGTTTTTCAGGTCCGCTTTACGCGCGGTACGCGGCAGGCCGACGCCCACCAGCCCTTTGCTTGGGGTAAAGATAATGCGGCCGTTTTGATCATACCAGGTATCGGCTTCATACTGACGCATGACCGGGAACTGAACGCGGTAGATAGTAAGCAGTTCTTCGAGGGTTAAACCCAGTGCCTGTGCCACCAGCACGTCGATTTCCACCAGCGCCTGACGGCGACTGTAGTCGGAGCGTAAGGCGCAGTTACGCTGCCACTCTGGGGTCAGATCAGCGAAGAAATCCTGGGGGAGTTGTGGGAGATCGCGGCTCCAGCGCTGAGTGTTGAAGTCTGAGTTATAACAGGATTCCCAGAGAGCTGCATAATCATTTACCAAAGATACCAAACATAGGGCTCGGGTATGCAATGCTTTACGGTAGACAGCTTTAGTTAATAATGGCAGCTGATTAAGCATTGAAATATTAGCATGCCCGGAACCTGTACTTTTAACTCTAAAGTCTAGCGGTAGCGATATAGTCTGACAAAAGAAATCCAAGAGTTCTTTTTGGTTACTAAAAACAGTACTTAAACAGGTGTGAATATGGCTTACGCCCGGAGGCACGATTGTAGTAATCAGTGTTCTTTCAGATGAGGAACCAATCATTTCGCGATTCACAAAACGATAATAATCCGTCACCTTCCTCGGCTCGTCTTCATCCTGTTCTGTCCACGAAACCCGTGGAGTGCGCTTTGCATACTCCTGTGCATCACATGCCGGAATATAGTTAGTGCGCGGCAGATAGTCGTCGGGTAGGGTTAACAGGTCCAAACAATCGTAATCGCTGTTTAACGTACAGTTTTCGCGCGGAGTCTTGTAGAACGGTGTCCCAACAAAGAAGTGCGGGCCAGATAAAATCCATTGTGAGGCGTTCTCTGAAAACTGGGTTTCACGAATCATCGTTCCATCGTTTTGAGCGTTAACCTCATTCCAATGCTGGGTTGAATAATAGCTATCCCCTAAATCCCCTAGTTTCCTTTTCTGGTCAGCAAATTTGTCCAACACAGCTACTAATTGGGTTGCATGTAGAGCAGGCAAGCGGGCTTGGCACGCAGTAGTTCCTTCACTGTCATACAGACGAGCAAATAAAGAAAGCTCCTTTACACCAATATGAATCAGCCGTGAGCGGTGACCAGAGGTGTTCCAGGAAACCTTCAGTTTTCCATCAATTTCCTGTTCATCTTTGATACCAGGCACTGGACCTAAATTATTGTGTTCAAACGAGGCATCAATTGCACTTACTGCGTAAACGTTGGACATGTTAATAAAAGACGGCGCTGTATTCTTCGGTCCATAGATATTTATACTGAACATCGTTGCATGGTGAACCTCAGCAAAAAGACTCAACTCATTATGAAACTGAAAATGCGCTCTCAACCTCGGATACACCGACGCGCGCAATTGCCCGCCTTTCGGATCATCATAAATCCCTTCCGGGTGTAAGAACCCTGCCACACCTTTCTGCGCTCCCAAACGCCACGCCTGTGGTAAGAAACATTTATAGAGATTTGCTTTTTGGCCTACAAGTACAGAATAATTCTGCTGCGCATTCAGGAAGTTTTGCATCCCTTCGCAACCCTCATACTCGCTGCGCCAGGCATTTTCGAGCAGCGGAATTCGATTGAAGGTTTCATGACGCAATGTCGCCAACTTCGAAGCACTCAATCGGCCTAGAACAAACTCCGGCTCGTAGTCGCCCAGCACACCAGCTTCCTGCCATTCCACTTTCAGCCACGGCGGGTTTCCGAGCATCAGGTCAAAACCACCGCGCTCGGCGAACAGATCGCAGAATTCCAGATCCCAATGAAAGAAACGGTGCTGCTTTTTCAGCGCATCGACAATCGCCAGACGAGGTAAATGGCGGAACAGCACATCGGTTTTCAGGCGACCAGCGCCGGAAAATAGCGAAGACTCTTCACGCACAATGCCCTCATCGGCAAACAGATCGCCGGTAGCCTGTTCTGTACTTTCTATCACTCTTTCCGTGACGACAATACCGTCGAGCAGAGTCTCCATCTCCATCAGCCACATACCGCGGTCCGGCAGTTCGTCCGCTTTGTCGATCGGCCAGAACCACAGCGCGCACCAGTAGTCCATCACCCAGCGCAGTTTCTGATAAGTACTGTTATCTTCGAGGCGACCGCTGAAGGTTTCATCTTTGCTGCTTAAAGAAGAGCGAACTTGAGCCGTATTTTCCGCAGGCCATACCGGGTAATTGTCGGCGGTTTTCTGACGCTCGGCTTTCAGCTGCTGACGGAACGTGTTCCAGAGCGCTTCCACTTTGCCGCTGATGCGCTGCACATCAACAATCTCATGTGGAGCAAAGCTTTTAGTAAACTCTTTGCGCCAGCTGTCCAGCGCTTTGAAATCATCCGGATAGCGCTGCTTAACGGTTTTGTCGCTGTAGTTGGCCATGCCGCTGTCCGGTAGCAGGAAGTGGAAAATCTGCTTCTCTTCGCGTGGAATATTCATCGCCAGCTCGGCTGGCTCGCTGTTAAGCCAGCTCGGATCTTTCGCTTTTTTGTAGGTCAGTTCGCTCTTGTTGAACACCTGACGCCGCGCCCCAACCAGCGAGTTGCCGCAGTGCAGCTGGTAGCCAAACCACGGTACAAATGCATCGCCGCTGATGGCGTTCAGCCACAGCGACACTTCCGCCAGCTCCACCGCCACCGGGTTTAAGTCCACGCCGAATACGTTGTTGTCGGCAATGTACATTTTCACCCGTTGCAGCTCCTGGGTGTAGCGATCCTGAGGAATGCGGCGACCTTCCGCCTGCTGTTTGTGGAACAGGTAAGCTTCCGCTAGCTGGTTGATGGCTTCGTTAAGGAACGCCGCGCTGCCCATCGCCGGTTCGCACACGGTGAGGTTTAATATTGCGTCGGCTTTGGCGTGCGGATCGGTAATCGGATCAATCTGCTCTTTAAACAGTTCTTTCAGGGCATACTTGACTAACGATCGGGTCAGTACTTCCGGGGTGTAGTAAGAGGCTGATTTTTCGCGGTCTCGCCCGGCCATGCGGTAGATAAAGCTGCCTTTACGGTGAATACGCAGGCTGCCGTCTTTTTCGTAGACCTTCTCATCGTCGTGGTATTTACCGATCTCGTCTTTGCTAACGAAATAGCCAGTCTCCAGCTCGTTAAACTCTTCTCCAGCTTTTTTCACCTCGTAGAGGTCATCACTGGCAAAGAATCCTCGATAGGAGAGCAGCGCTTCATACACTGCACCTAACTGGTTGATACCCAACTGACGATAGGAGATACGCCCCCGGCGGTTGAAACGTCCTTTACCCGGGCGGCTTAACGACATCGCCTGAATAATTTGTTGCAGGGTTTCGTTGCGAAACACCACGCGGTTAAGAATACGGGTGTTACTCGCTTCAAACAGATGGCTTTCAAGGCGCGGTACACTGAACTGATGGCTATGAATAGTGATCCGGTCGCCGCTCTCCAGGTCGCCCTGCATTTTCACGCCGCCGCTGTAGCCGTCACGCACCAGTTTGAACAGCATATTCAGGCTATCGTGGAAGTAGCGCCCATTGCGATCTTCTTCGCTGGTCAGCGGGATCATCTCCAGATCGCGCAGCGTTTCCAGGCTGTAGCCCTGTAGATAAGTTTTGGCGGTCATCGGCGCATAGCCTAGTTCCGGGCGCGCTTCGATATAGAACAGGAACAACAGACGATACATATACCGCAGGCATTCGCGGCTCAACTCATCCGGGTTAATAGCACGTTTCCCGGTATAATAAGCCAGCTCGTTGTCGATGAGATAACGCATCGCTTCATTACCCAACAGCTCAATGCTCTCACGCAGGGCATATTTCAGATCTTCCGACACGCCAAACGCATGTTTGTGCGAATTGTCATCCAGCGAATCGAGGTACGGCGCACCGCTGCCTGGCAACAGCGAATCTTTGTGTAGCAATACCGACGTGGCTTTCAACGTATCCGTTTCACGACGGCTTAAAATTTCTTCAAAGTCAAAGCGCAGCAGGCGGTTTTGCGCCCACTTAGTACGATCCAGCAATAACAGCTGGCGGTTACCGAGCAACAGCACAAAACGCGGTGGTTCATTTTGCGTGAAGACCGCCGTGGAGAGCAGATCCTGCCAGCTACGGTATTCGCCGTTCGCTTTTTTACGCAGACTGTCGCGCTTATGTTTATCGGTATCTGCCGGGAACTGCGCAGTCAGCAGCGACAGCGCCAGCGGATCCAGCGTTCCTTCATCCTGATCATGTGCTTCAACAATCCACAGCCACGGACTACCGTCGGTACTATTGTAACGAGCCAACACTGGCAAAGGCGTATCGTCATCCAGCATCTGTATGTGCGGATTGAGTTCATAACCCAATGCCTTTAATAGCGGCTGCCAGCGAGTGCGCTGATCGGCAAGACGCTGCGGGATCTGGCGCTGTTTTTCATGATCAGTGAGTCTACGGAAAAACTCTGTCGCCAGGCTGTTAAGCTGGTTCCACGGCGCGCGGTAACCCGCCTCAACCTCTTTGCCCTGTTCACGGGCAGCGCGTTCAGCTTCGCGAGCGGCATTTTCCTGCTCCATCCAGGGCTCCAGAACATCGCGGATGTCGCTGGTAAAGACTTCGCCCAGATAATGGTTGGAGTAAAATTCGTTTTCGTTATTAATACCGACCAGCGCCATAATTAGCCCTCCGCTCCGGTGATTACAGCAATAACCTGAATGTAGGGCTCTTTTTCGGTGGTCATGGTGTCCTCAATCCATTGGATATAGCTGTCAAAATTGTGTTCGATTTCGCGCTGACGTTGTTCTTTGCGGCTCTTTTTCACTGAAAGCTGCTGTTTATTATCGGCAAAATCCAGTTCCAGTTGGCTCAGCTGACGCCCACGCAGAACGTCCAGCTTTTGCAGATGTTCACTGAGTTGCTGATTGATATGCTCCTCAAAAGCATTTCGATCGTGAACAAACACATCCCGCGCATGGGCGATTGCCGCTTCCAGCAGAACCTGCTGGCGTTGGTGGTTACGATCTTTACCACCACTGTTAGTCAATTTGCTTCTCAATTGCGGATGTCGTTTCAGAAACTCAGCAAAAGGCAGGCTACCGCTTAACGTTTCGTGGTTAAAGCTCACCACCAGCCACGGATTCACCATCGGGTGCGACTTACGGTTCGGGAACAGCCCGGAAAGGATGAAGTGATCTTCATCAGGCTCAAACAGGTGCGGCAGGCGCATCACCGGAGCCTGGTGGCGACCAAAGGCGGACTGAATTTTGTCGTCTAACCACTGCACGACCGGGTTAATTTGCCAGAGATACTGCACATCGGGCCAGGCATGTTGCTCACCACGCGCACGCGAAATGGCTTCCGTGATAACGGTTTTGTCCTGGCTTAGATAAAGCTGCCAGTTTTCCGGCGCAATTTCCGGCGGTAACTGGTTAAAGCGACGGCGTAACTCCTCCGGTGCGACCAGCGATAAGGTGTTATCAGGTAAGGTATCGTATTGCACGGTCTGACCGCTGGCCTTCAGATAGCCCAGCGCTTTTTCGCAGTATGCCTGCTCATTATCAAACAGGCTAATGTCGCTTTCGGTCACGGCTGAGGCATCGTTGGACACTGCGCTGCAGATTTCGCCAAACAGGTCGTTTCCAGTATTTTCAGTGACATTGCTATTCAACAGATCATCGAACAGGCTGGCACCATCGTCCTGCATCATGAATTCAGCAACCTGCTCTTCTTCCTCTTCCTGCGTAAATTTGCCAGTAAATTCGGAGCTGTCACCGATATTCTTCTGCGCCTGTTCGTCTTTATTGATCAGCACTTCCAACACACGCATATCACCGTTGATCTGCGGTTCACTGGCTTCAGTCAGCAAGTAACGGATCTGTGGCTGGTGTTTTTGTCCGTAGCGGTCAATACGTCCGTTACGCTGCTGGAATACCATCAGCGACCACGGAATATCGAAGTGAATCATTTTATGGCTGAGGTGATGCAGGTTGATACCTTCAGACGCCACATCCGAGCAGATGAGCAGGCGTAGCGGAGACTGGGTTTTGCCAAACGCTTCGACGGTTTCCATCAGAACTGTATCGCCCTGATCGCCTCGCAACGTGGCAATTTGATCGTCTTTCAGCTTGAGATCGGAACGCAGTTGCTGCCCAAGGAACTCGAGCGTTTTGATACTCTCGGTAAAGATCACCAAACGATCTTCTGTGTTATTCGCTTTCCAGCGGAGATCGTTACGGATGGTCTCCAGCAACAACTGATACTTGCTGAACTGACTGGCATCAATATTATTGAGCGCCAGCAGCAGTGACTCTAATTCGTTAATCTGGCTCTGACTGTTTATTTCTTTGCGGTTCTCAAGCCGCTTCAGGCGGTTAGCCACCACGCTGGCACATGCCATTGGACTTGAGAACAACGCTTTTTCGAGCGTAATTTTGAACAGGCGGCCTTTGTTTGATTGCGAGTCTTCATCATCGTCGTCACGGAACTGGCTCTCAACCAGCCGACGATAAGCTTCTTCTTCGGCCCCGGTTGCCGGGTGCGTTAGTTTGACGATATTACGTTCCGGAAACTCGCCAGCCATCTGATCTTTCACGTCTTTTTTGAAGCGACGCACAACCAGATTTTTATCGGCAAAATCGGCGTATTCATACTCTTTCGGATTAGCAATGGCCGTCGGGTCGAGCATATTCATCAGGCTGGCAAAACTTTCAGCCTTACCGTCATGCGGCGTGGCCGAGAGCATAATCAGCGTATCGCTGCGTCCGGCAAGCAATTTTGCCAGTTTGCTGCGCAAGGAGCTGGTCCCACGTTCAGCGACGTTATGCGCTTCATCGATAACAATAATATCCCACCAGGCATTTTCCAGGTGGTGGCGATATTCGATGTCCTGTTTCAGAGTATCGATGGAGATAATGGTCTTATCGAAATAGTGAAACGGGTTGTGGTTGGTTGGGATACGGTTACGCACCTTTTGTAAACCAGCGGAATCAAGCCGCGTCAACGGAATAGCAAAACGGCTCCAGAACTCTTTCTGGAATTGCGTGAGCATGGATTTAACCGCCAGCACCAGAATGCGTTTGCCACGTCCGCGGCGAATCAGCTCTGAAACCAGGATACCGGCTTCCAGCGTTTTACCCAGCCCTACCGCATCAGCAATTAATATCCGCTGGCGCGGCTGCGCCAGTGCCATGCGCGTGGGGTCGAGCTGAAAGGGCATGGAATCCATCGCAGCCTGATGTCCAAAATGGACTTTGCTGTCAGTCGGGACGCGTTGGCGTAGCTGGCTCTCTATGTACAATTGAGCCGCCTGGTAATTGGCTGACTCATCTTCCACCAGATTTGTTTTTGCTGGATCAAGAATCTCGACTTTTTGCTCCAGCTTTGTCAGAAATAGCCCTTCTTTACCGCGTACCAGCTCCGAAATTCCATCACAGGTCAGCAGGTGACCACCATCTCCGCTGTCATCCGCCCGGCGAATGCGCCACTCTGCATCACGAATAACCACCCGCATCCCAGGTGCATAATTTTGCTTATTCATCGGTTTTTCTGTCTGTATGAGGCAGTGGCGGTAACACTATCCCGAGCGATGTGGTGCGGCACACTGCGATAAAAAAGAGGGCCTTAAAGATAACATGAAGGGCAGCGTCAAGGGGATAAAATGGAATGTAATGCGCAGAAATCACGCATAAATTTCAAACAACGATAGTTAAAAAGTGAGCTGGGTCAACTCCCCCACACTGAGTCGGTGGGGGAGAATTCGTTTAGCCTGCGATGATATAACTCTTCAATCCATTATCCGGGGCTATAACCAATGCCCGGCATGTTGCCAGGCGCTCGACCTGATTCGGTATTCGTCCTGAAAAATCGAAGAATGTGTCACCTGTACAACGCCAGTAACTCAGTCCCATATCGAGCAACACATAATGTTCACTGCCATCGCTGAAGGTCACGGTCAGTTCACGTCCGTGATCGGTGTTCTGATTATCTCCTGCTAACCATGAGATTTTCCCTGACCAGGCTGGCCCAAGGTAGCCCTCTTCCAGCAACGTGGTCATAACTTGCTGGCGATCCTGCTCATCAAGCCATGCGTTATAGAGTGAATCGTGTTGGCGAGAACTGTACTCTAACTTTTTAACTGAAACAGTGAGTTCGGCACGTTCTGCCAGCCCCTGTTCAACCAATTCCGTCAAAATTTCACCTAACAAACGTACAGTAAATGGGCTATTGAGATAACGATCACTATAATGGACGTGAGTAATTTCGCGTCCATTAGTAAAAACCTTCTTCCAGCCAGCATGCTGCTGAGCTATCAGTGCCCAGAAACGCGAACCAAAACCTTCCACCTGACCGTCAAGTTGTTGGCTGAGATTGATGCGTACCGCCCCGGCGGGCAATGCTGGCAGTAAGTCTTCTGCACTCAAAGTCTGACCCGAGAATGTTTTTCTGGACGCCCCTTTAATCGTCACTACCGGCGATGCCGAGCTTTGTCCCCATAATTCACCGGGCGAAACGGTGGCACTGTCGGCAGCGGCCCACTGTTGGGTTTGCCCCTCACGAGTGACCTGTGCCAGTAAGTGCCCATTCCCTTGCACAAGTTGCGCAGTATCTATAGATTTCACTTGCAAGCATTCACCCGGTATCGCCGCTAGCGCGGAAAGCTGATGTCTGGTGCTATCAGCTAAGTTTTCCAGCTGCGTGGCAATCAGCAACTTAACATTGCCCCCAGAGGAAGCAAACTGGAGTAACTCTTTAAATAATGGCCATTGCGCAAAACTCCACTGTTCCTGCGACCCAGCAAGAACCAACGAGCAAGAATCATAAACCTCGCTGTTCAGGCATTGCGCAATACGCAAACTGAGTGGGTTGGTTTCAACCCGACTACTTTCTCCGAAGTACTGATATTCTGGCGCGAGATTAAGCCGCTGTAGACGAAGATTAGTGAGCAGAGTTAATGCCTGGTGACGATCTAATTTGCCGACATAATGCTGACTGTCGTAGCTGAGCAAGCAGTGGTGGCAGAATTTATCACAGCTGCAATCGAGCAATTTTCTGGCGTAATTAAAGACATCCGACCAATTATCGATCAATTGCACTGCATAACCCGCACCACCAGCATTATTATCGTAAATAAAGATAGAATATCCAGTGAAGCCATCGATATCGCGCGCTTGCTGTGTCGTCACGCCCAGCTCAGTATTTTCGATACCCAATTTATGCGCTAATCCTTCACGCAAAGCAACCGCAAGGGAACGCGCGGCAACATCATCCCTGATCAGTAAGCCACTATCATCACTGAGTTGCAGCTCAACCATATCTGTACGGCTGCTATATCCCAACCACAGATCTTTATGAACATGACCGTGGCACAATTTATTGTTCCCCTGCCGATCATTACTACCGCCTCTCAACAGGTAGTGTGTATTTTCCTTCTCCGGGTTCTTTAGATTCTCCGGAGTACGCTGGGGCTGGGTTTGAGATTCTGCCCGGCCACAGGAAAGACAAATTGCGTAGCCATGACCAAATTCACCCTCACTAAAGTGGAACAATTCCCCGCTATGACTAAAACGGTAACGTCCGAGTCCAGCATCGGGTAAGGAGACCCATACCGAAGAAGGTACAAGAACACGAGGATCTTTCCAGGGAAGTTGCGCAGGCATGGATACATCATTATGTGCCTGATAACGAATGTCTGTCGCGAAACCGACAGGCTGTAAATACCGCTTCACATCAAGCTGCTGTATATCTGCCTTGCAGTGGCAACATTCGACAGGCCGGGTGGCGCTGGTCGCTCCCGCGCCGCATTTACGGCAATGCCAGAACCACGGAATATGATGATCGCCAGACAGCTCCTGCCCGCTGGCAAGTACTTTACCAAGCATAATACCCGAGGAACGATATACTTTTCCGCCCAATACCACATCAGCACCAGGAGCATATTCACGTAATGCTGTGGGCAGGTCACGGCTGGGCAGTTTTTCAATGCGGCGAGAAAAGTTTTCTCCCCCTTCATTAGGGTCAGCCTGAGTGGCTTTTATTGCGCGACGTCTTTCCAGTTCATCCGCGGTCAGATAATTGAAATTGACCACGCCAACCGGGAAACCATGACCCGGCAGGAACGCTTCACTGATGAGTTTAGAAAACAGATAAGCACCGCGATAATCACGAAGCTGATAAGTGATTGCTTTGCCTGCTGGCGTTTCTTCCCACGCGCTGTTATCTGTTTTCAACGCTTCGATGTTTTCCAACAGTATGGCAAGTTGGCTTCTCCAACGAGTATCAACCAGCTGCATCATCGTTTGCGTACGAGTCAAGAGCTGTGGCGGCGTCAATGACATCAGTACAGTTCCCTGGGTAAGGCGTTTAAGTTTATCCGCCAGCTGATCGGCCTGATGATTTAACCAATGGAGAAAACGAAGACACTGGCTCTCATCACCTTCAAAGAACCATTTACAACTCAGTTTTGTCGCATCAGGAACTTCAGCCCGTAAAAACGCACCTAAAACCAATGCGTTAACATGCCGCTGAACAATACTACTGCTACCAAAACGAACCCGTGGGGCACTCGCAACGGTGTTGAACGCCCAGAGAGGGTCTTTGAATACCTCCATTCCATGCGCGGTGTTTTTACATAACGTAATGGCGGCAGATGCGCTTTCACCGCGACGGCCAGCACGGCCAGCACGCTGCAAATAATTCGCCGGAGCCGGAGGAACGTTATTCATCGCGACCAAACTCATACCACCAATATCCACGCCCATTTCCATGGTCGTGGAACAGTTCAACACATTGACTTTCCCTGCTTTAAATTGTTTTTCATTAAACTGGTTCTTCTCTGGTGTTCGCTGCGCTGAGTGTTCCTCCAGACGATACCAGCTATCTTTCAGGGCCAATCGATCACTGCGAGTAGACCATACCCCCTCCTCCCGAGCATGTTGAATGCGTTCATTACATTCCAGCCAGTGCAGGCGCTCTTCTCGCGCCATTTCTCCACCACCAGATAAACGCCAGTGACGCGCAGGAAGCTCAGGCATTTCAATCAATACAGCTTTTTCAGGTGCTATCTCTTTGCTACCTGGTAAATACGGAGAATAACCCAATAAAGTGACATCTAACGCACGGCGAGTATAGGGGCAACGCCAGACTTGCTTTGGACTGTAAAATTCAGCTTGTTGTTTAATGTCCAATTGATAACCCGATTCAAACTGACGCAGGCATGGTCGAATAGCTTCCCAGACCTCATTCATTAAGTAATTAACCAGCGCTTTCCAGTGAGCCTGCTCAGGCTGTATTGCCGGAAAGACAGCAATTAATAGCTTAATGACCCGGTTATAATGACGATCGCGTATTTGTGGCCAAAGTTGATCACGTTTCTGCCCTTTGTATTTTTTATCTGGCCCCTGCAGCATTTTTACCGGGAAACGTGCTCCCATCCAGCGAGGGTACTCCTCGTTTTCGTAAAAAACGGCACTGTTTTCACGTATAAAGAAATCAAGGGTAATCTTCAATAAATTACGCCATTCCGGTAATTGCTTATCGGGGTCGGGTAATAATGTCTTCCAGTCCTGCGGGCAGGTTGTGACTTTATCAATAAATGGATAGTGAATGGCCACCAGCCCCAGACTTTCGAGGGTCCAGGCATTTTTAGGGCGGCGACCAAACTCACTGTATAAACAAAAATCAGCAAACTGTTGTTTAGTAAGCTCAAGTCCAGACAAGTCTTTAAAACTGCCTCTCATTCTGTCCGCAAGATCCACACTGCCAACAAGTTGTTCAGACAGAGTTTGCCACGACATGGTTTTCTTCTGCTGATTGCCTGAATTGACGAGGAGTATTTGCATTGCTTCAGCATGTTCCTGACTTAAGGAACTAACCATCGGCTCGATAATTCTAAGCGCCTGAACGTCTGCTGGGCTAAGCTTCTCATTCGAAACCATCGCTTTTCTCAGTGCGTCGATGGAATTTTTTAACGGAGGGATAGAAAACTGGGTAATAAAACTCTCTAACAATGCACAATGTGCCGGACTGAGCTTTACTGATGGCTCATTAATATTTGCCAGTTCCTGATAACAAAGGGTTCGTAACGTAGCTTTATCTGCGTCCTGCTGTAATCGGGCAGAGATACGGGCGGTTCCCTGACGTGAATCCGTAAAGGTGAGCAAACGTCGACCATTAAACGGTCCTAACTGCTCTTCTCTTGTTTGCGGTAAAGGCGAAAATTCAAGCAGAGTAGGAATAATTTCATTTAAAAAAAAGGGTGCACCGAGTCGAAGCGGACGGAACAAAGGATTATTTTTCCGTTGGGTGTCACCACAACAAACACAAGCAAAGGAATTATTGCGTCCCTCACCTCGAGATTCAGGTCTTAGCAGATTTATCTCATAGTGCTTTTGCGCCTCGCGGTCGATTTTACCCGCCGTCGCTTCCTCCAGTGAAATGATATATTTTTCACCATCGCTCGCTATAAGACGATCAAATTGGGAGTTATTTTCTAATTCGTTGTTATCTTCATCTTCAGAATAAACATCGAGATCAAGAGCAAACTCATCCTCTTCGGCAGCAGCAGGTTGCGCCACCAACCAGCTCGTTCCATCACCGCGCACTTCCTCCTTGGCAGACAAATAAGCTGAACCACACCCGGAGCAACGTAAGATTTCAAATACAGGCGCACCACAGTCACAATATTGGCGTTGTTCAAACCATACCTGACCAAATGGCCAGTCACTCTCACCTAATTCACTCGCTTTATGTGCGCATTGTTTATTTGAACATGCCCATAGGCCCGCGAGTGTTCGGATAAACCCATGCATACGTAATGGCGTAAAAGCTAGTGAAAATTTAGATTCACCCTCTCGCGATTTCGCCATCAGATCGAGAAGCTGCAGCAGCTCACGGTGATTAATGTCTGGCCAGGTTCTTCTGGCAACATTGAGCAATTCACTCAAACGTACCGCCAGGCGTCCGGGGCGAGTTAACGCCTGACGCAATTGCTGGGCCACACGGTAATGGCACAGCTGTTGGTAAAGTTCCTGAGAACTTAGTGAGTTAAGAGATGCTAAAGATGTGGGATATTCATGACGAATAAGAGACTCCGATATCGGCGGTATTTGTCGATAGCCGCGAACTACTTTTACATCACGTTCTGTGACCCCCGCGAGATCGGCAACAAATTTAGCAAGTTCTTTATTACCTTCAGGAGAATCTTCACCAATAGTGGCCGAGGTAGCAATGATTTGCACAGGTTTATCTGTACCAGGTCCAACATTGAAGGCCTGCATGACGCGACGTAAAAGCATCGCTAATTCAGCTGCCTGAGAGCCAATATAACTGTGAGCCTCATCAAGGACGATATACTTCAGCATTCCCTGGGACTTTTCAATGACAGGGGCATCTTTGCGACGAATCAGCATATATTCCAGCATCGTGGTATTCGTCACCATGATGGACGGTGGGGCTTCATAAATGGCTTCCCGACTCAATGCCTGTTCAGGTACTTTGAGCTGGTCTTCCTGAACTTCATATTTGGTATGCCGGGTTTCGCCATTATATAGCGCAAAGCGTATCTTCCCTTTAAACCCGCGAGTCCACTCGCGAAGCCGCTCTTGCTGACTATTTATTAGCGCATTCAACGGATACAAGAAAATAGCCTGCGTCCCTGTTAGTGACTGCCGGGTCAAATTTTGCTGACGAATAAGATCTTCCAGCACCGGCACCATAAAACATTCTGTTTTTCCTGACCCTGTACCACTGCTCACTAATAGGGACTGCTTGTCTTCAAGAATCGTTCGCCACGCAGTTAGCTGATGACGAAACGGCACTGGCGCATTGCTCAAAGCATCAACCAGCGGGCTGGAGATCAGTTTGTCACGCAAATCCTCCATTGTTTCATCCGCGGGCATCCAGCCAAACGTACTTTCGAATACCGGATCTGCAAGCAGTGACCCCCCCAGACCTGGAGGCTGGAAATATTGAGATTCCAGATATTGACTCAACGACTTGCTCCGCAATGCCAGCTGACTTACCACCGACCTCACCGCACGCTGATGAAGCTGATTTAGAAGTGGCGCATAATGCAGTTGCTGAACGTTCATCAATGACATACTCCTGCTTGTTCAAAATAATACTGATAGATAACCCCCAATTGCTGCGGGGCTTGCTGATAGTGAAATTCAAAAAGTGCAGTTAGCTGATGCATAAGTTTATTGTTTCTTTGGGAAAGCAGCGCCGCGACTAACATCAAATTAAAACGTTTTTCAAAACGAGTGTGATATGTGTTTTCGATCCAAAATTTATTAAAAACAGATTTAAGGTCTGGAGTAATAGCACTATCCCAAAGCTCTTTAGAAAAAATGCTGACACGTCCAAAACTATCTGGGTTTCTTAATAACATCTGTTTGGCATCATTAAACTGCTCGCGGCTTACAGATGGCAATACAGTGCAACCTGCAGGTAATATCTCACTATGTGTAAGCAACATATTAGCGATGGGAACTAATCGACGATCGATATGCGCTTGATGATTTATAAATGCAATAAATGGCTGTAGTATATTTAATGCAAATGCCTTATCATTAATCTGTTTTTCCAGAGAATACCAACACTGTTCAAAGACATCTTTCCATATTGAAACAGGAATCCATCCCCATGAGAAGGGTAATTCCTCCTGTATATCATAAATAGCATCACTATCCCCAGAAAGACATGATGATATTAACAACTGAACAACCACGCAATAATTACTCGAAATTTCTCTAAATAAATCCAGTTCCAGCAAAGGCAAGCTATTATTCAACTTATATTTTTTAATGTACTCAACCAACAAATAACAAGAGTTTTGCAAAGGATTATTTTTCATTTCCAAAAACAGCGCATTACAATATTCCTTGCGTTGTTCTGGCGATGCGTTGCATATAGCATTTAGAAATAAATCATCTGTCTGTAATGTAGGTAGCATCCATTTAATCACTGGTGCAATACGAATTGCACCATCAATTTTACCCACAATTAACCATGGGCCACCTTGATTATTCAACGTCGAGAAATCATAACCAGACTCATCTTTTTTCAGCAGGACTGCGCATAAGTCAGGAGTATTAAGAGAAATGGCTTCAACAACCATGTCGTCTATTTTATGGTAAGGAAAAACAATAGAATCTTTTATATCAACCAGCAATCTTTCATCACCCTCAATAAAACGGCCATCGTAGCGTTTAATATTGAGTGTTGTTTTGTCCTTACCAAATCTGTCAGAGTAAAAATCAACACGTAATGTACTATCATTTTTCCATGCACATACAAGCATGGCGTTCAGCAGATTATAATTCTCATAAAGTGAAATCTGTTGCAATTTTTCATTACGGCCAGATAACAATGGAATATCCGCATGTAAATAATGAAATTTTTCAGACATCGGGTTTTCATCCAACAACTCGATATTAAGATATCCTTTCCCGGCACAAGATATTGTTAACAGCTCAGCGTCCACGCCATGCAAATGTGCTATAGATGCAACACCGTCAAAATGAACAGAACCATCATTACTTACAAACCGTCCACCGCTAACGGGCTTAGGTAATAACAATTTAAGATTAGAACCATCTTTCCAGGATACTCGTAAATTGATGGTGCTCTCTAGCATCTGTGATGAATTACAATCAATAACACACTCGTTTTGCAAATAATCTGATTTAAGTGTTACTTTTTCATTGTTTGAATATTTATCAACCCTTGCATCCGTTATACCAGAGAGTACAATAACTCCTTGCTGAGCAGTCTCGGGAATAATTTGAATATCGAAATCTGCTGGCAAAATCACAACTTTACCGCTAAATAAAACCTCACCATTGACTATTCGCCTGACTTCTATCTGCCCTTTCGGCATTACTGATGCGACAGAAAACCAGGAGTTGTTACCTGAACGAATGGATCGCCAAAAAAGTTCGTTCTCTGGGACAATGCCATGCTGCATATCCTTTTTCCAGCCGATCTTTGGCCAAGCACGATGGACAGGATAATCAGATTTTACCAGATCGATCTCTGTCGGTTTTATATAATACTCAATCGCAGAATCATAAAGTTGCTGCGTGCGAATCGTACAAACTGCGCCATCATGTAAAACAACACTGAATACTCCGCTTATTTTAGTTAAGCTACGTTCACTATTTTTCAGCAACCTCGGGATATCAAACTCACCTTCTCCACTAATATCCAAATGACTATTTGTCGGTAGCGAAATAAAAAGAGAGTTTTGCCTGGAACTAACAGAGCCCATGCCGACAAGTTTTAACTGTGACTCGCTCTCATTCATCGCTTCAAAAACCCATGGTAAATCTTCGGTAAGCTCATAACCCCCTTTGGGAATTACGTGACCTAGCAGAATCGGCCCTTCATGGAGCGACAACGATATTTCGGTCATCGCATCTGCCCCAGAGAGTTTTTGCATAGCGAAGGGTAATAACTCTACTCGCCAATCTTGCTGTTCATAACGGCTTAGCATTGCCAACCGGGCCCCACCATTTCTCCATTTTGCAGAAATGATGAGTCGTGTCTGTTCCGGCTGAATATTGCTTTCAAACAGGGATATTAACTGTTCAGTACGCATTGTGGCCGGAAATCGAAACCGGGCATCGCAATACCAACTGTCATCAACATCAACCCATATCCTTTCAACCAGCACATTGCTTGATATACGGGGCTCTGAAGATTGAGAAATTAATCGTCTTACAATCTCTGAGGCATTCTCTTCCGGGAGTACCAACGGAAGTTGAAGATGCCAGTCAGGATATTGTTTGCGTAGTGAGGAAACGGGGTCCTGACCATGAGTGGGATGCTCATTGAGTAACGTATGAAGTGTCTCGCAAAATTCACCAGCTATTTCATAGACGAGTTCATTTTGCATTGTCGCAGGAATAGTGTCGCCCAGTTCTTGTGCGATTATTTCCGCAGGACGCCTTGACGATTGCCCACGTAGTGCCTGATAAACTCGTTTGAAATAGGTTATTAAATAGCCACTTTCATTTTCAATCATCCGGATGGGCAAACCGCCTTCGCAAGCCAGAGTATGCAGATAACCCGATGCTTGACCCAGACTTCTCACCTTTCTTTTCCAGTAACGAATCCCATCATTTACCAGCTTTTGCCGATGTGCGTAAGGTACCTTCCAGCCAATCGATTCTAAAATAACGTCCCATCTTGGATGTCCTGCAGTATGGTTACGGCGGATAAACTCAGCGGCGTATATGCTGAACAAAACATCACTGTAAGAAATGAATATGGTTTTGGGGTAGTTACGTGGAACATGGGCACGAAGAAGAGCAGCCAAACTTTCATACTCTGCATCATGACAACGGTAAGCATACAGCGCCCTCCCATCAGCTCCGGGTAATGAACGACTGCTAAAAAACGCATTGAGCCATCGCAAAAGTGGGTTAACTGGAGTTTTCACAAGCAACCTGCCTTCGATTGATACAATTAGTAACAGATTACTATGATTGCAGGAAAGCTCAACGCCTGAGACCAACAAAATATGATAGAAATCATGTATATCTTGGCGAAAGTTGATACAATCAACGAAGATTCACTGGTTTAAAGGCCACATATTTTACAAGGTGTACATACAATTTTTACACCAGCATTACTAACTGTGATTATTACAGGAATAACAATGTTAGCTCAGCTTTTTGAACATTTGTTTCAATCAATTGATTCCACACTCGTCACAAACATTTTTATTTGGGCTGTTATCTTTGTATTTTGTGCTGCTTGGTGGTGTGATCATAAAAATATTCATAACAAATTCCGAGAGTACGCTCCAACATTAATGGGAGCATTAGGCATACTGGGTACTTTTATCGGTATCATTATTGGATTGCTTAATTTTAATACTGAAAGCATTGATACCAGCATCCCTGTATTATTAGGAGGTCTTAAGACAGCATTCATTACCAGTATTGTTGGAATGTTTTTCGCAATTTTCTTTAATGGATTAGATGCTTTCTTTTTTGCCAATAAACGTCGCCTATTGGAGGCGAATACTCCAGCGTCGGTTACTCCTGAGCATATCCATCAAGAATTAAAAGAACAAAATAAACATTTAGTGAAGTTAATCTCTGGCATGAGTGGTAGCGAAGAGGGTTCCATTGTTGCCCAAATAAAACTACTGCGTAATGAAATCAGTGATGCCTCCCGGGCACAAATATCTAACCATTCTAATTTCAGTAATAAGCTCTGGGAACAATTACAGCAATTTGCAGACCTGATGGCAAAAGGAGCAACCGAACAAATTATCGATGCCCTTAGGCAAGTTATTATTGATTTCAACAATAATTTAACTGAACAATTCGGTGAGAATTTCAAAGCACTTGATACTTCTGTAAAAAAACTTGTCGACTGGCAGGAAAACTATAAAAACCAAGTTGAGCAGATGGGTGAGCAATACCAACAAAGTGTTGAATCTTTAGTCGAAACCAGAAAAGCTGTCGCAGGGATCTGGGAAGAATGCAAAGAGATTCCTCTTGCGATGGCTGAGCTTCGTGACGTGCTGCAAGTGAATCAGCACCAAATTGGTGAACTCTCCCGTCATCTGGAAACCTTTGTCGCCATACGCGATAAGGCAACTGATGTTTTACCTGAAATTCAAACAAAAATGTCTGAAGTGGGTGAACTCTTAAAATTAGGTGCCGCGAATGTCAGCGCGTCTCTTGAACAAACCAGTCAGCAGATACTTATCAATGCTGATTCGATGCGAGTTGCCCTTGATGAAGGCACTGAAGGTTTCAGACAGTCAGTGACTCAGACACAGCAAGCTTTTGCATCAATGGCCCATGATGTCAGCAATTCCTCTGAAACTCTTACCAGCACGCTAGGAGACACTATTACGGAGATGAAACAAAGTGGTGATGAGTTCCTGAAATCTCTGGAAACACACTCAAGAGAATTGCATCGAAATATGGAACAAAACACTACTAATGTTATTGATATGTTCAGTAAGACAGGTGAGAAATTTAATCAACAATTATCCAGCAATGCCGATAACATGTTTGGTTCAATGCAATCTTCGTTTGATAAAGCAAGCGCGGGACTGACATCTCAGGTGAAAGAGTCAATTGAGAAATTTGGTAGTTCAATTAACGAGCAGTTACATGCTTTTGAGCAAGCAACAGAGCGCGAAATGAATCGTGAGATGCAATCACTAGGGAATGCTCTGCTCTCAATCAGCAAAGGTTTTGTCGGTAACTACGAGCGACTACTCAAAGAGTATCAAGCTGTCATGGGACAACTGCAAACATTAATTTCTGCTAATCAAAAACGAGGATAATTGCTAATGGATAAAATCCTTGGCAAGCAGGCCCCTAAAAAAGATCAAGATAATGAACATTGGGTTTCAATGTCAGATTTAATGGCAGGTCTGATGATGGTATTTATGTTTATTTCTATCGCCTACATGCACTATGTGCGTATTGAAAAAGAAAAAATTAAAGAAGTGGCTGTCGCCTATGAAAATGCTCAACTTCAACTCTATAATGCACTAGAAACTGAGTTTACAAAGGATTTGCCAGCTTGGGATGCTGAAATTGACAAACAAACTCTTGAGGTCCGTTTTAAATCACCCGATGTCTTATTTGGTTTAGGTAGCACAGAGCTTAAGCCAAAATTTAAACAGATCCTTGATAATTTCTTCCCTCGCTACCTTAAAGTTCTTGATAACTACCAGGAACATATTACTGAAGTACGTATTGAGGGACATACAAGTACTGACTGGACTGGAGCGTCCAATTCTGACATGGCCTATTTTAATAACATGGAACTCTCGCAAGGGCGAACACGAGCAGTACTGCAGTATGTCTATGGTTTAAAAGAAAGCGCAGCACACCAGAAGTGGGTAAAAAGTAAATTTGCTGCCGTTGGATATTCTTCCGCACACCCTATTCTTGATAAATCTGGTAAAGAAGATCCCAATCGCTCTCGCCGAGTAACATTTAAAGTTGTAACAAATGCCGAGTTGCAGATTAGAAAAATAATTCAGGAGTAAGAGATGAAATTATCTATCGACATTTCTGAACTTATTCAGTTAGGAAGAAAAATGTTGCCGGAAGGCGTTGATTTTTTCCTTGACGAAACGCCTGTAGTTTTTGATCCAATTGATATCGAACTTTCTGCAGGTAAAGAAGTTAGAATTGAAGATCTTGATCCCGGCAGTGGTCTTATTTCCTACCAAGGGAGACAGGTTCTTTTGTATATTAGAGACCATACCGGACGTTATGATGCGGCTATTGAAGATGGAGAGAAAGGGAAGCGATTTCATATTGCCTGGTGTAGAACATTAGATGACATGCGCCAAAAAAATCGATTTGAACGGTATCATGCAACAAATCGTGTTGATGGCTTATTTGAAATTGATGATGGGCTCGGTCGGAGCCAAGATGTCGCTCTTAAAGTTTGTATGAACTGCCTAGAACGCCTTAATTACAAAGGAAGTATAGATAAACAACAGAAAAGAGTAATATTTAAATCATTTTCTTTGAATGAATTTTTTTCAGATTATAGTACCTGCTTTCGCCATATGCCTAAAGGAATCTATGATAAATCAAATAGCGGCTATGTAGAAAATTGGAAGGATATATCCAGAACTACTCGAGAACAAGCTAACTACAAATGTAATGATTGTGGTGTGAATTTAATGTCCATGAAAAGTCTATGCGATGTTCACCACAAAAATGGTATTAAATATGATAACTCAGCTGAAAATCTACTCGTCTTGTGTAAAGATTGCCATCGAAAGCAACCTTTGCACGAAGGAATATTTGTCACTCAGGCTGACATGGCAATCATTCAACGCTTACGTTCCCAACAAGGGCTTTTGAAGGCTGAATCCTGGAAGGATATTTACGATCTGACAGATCCATCGATTCATGGTGATATAAACATTATGCAACACAAAGGATACCCGCCACCAGTTCCGGGATTAGACTTACAAAACGCGGAGCATGAAATTATTGCTACCGTAGAAGCTGCCTGGCCGGTTTCAAAAATTGCAGTAAATTTAACACCGGTAAAAGTCGATGGTTGGAAAGTATTCTCCGTGGGAGAACTCGTTAAAGAAATACAATCTGGGGTTATTTTCTAATTATACAACCCAAGTCTGAACAAACAGCAGTTGATTATTAATACTAATCTCTGTAAATTTTGACTTGGGTTCTCTTAATAATTCATATTTATCTATCGTCAAAAGACTGTTTGTAAATCTTAGAATAATCAAATGGTGAAGTCTGCTTCTCCCGATTCGCATCCAGAAAATCAGCCCACCACTGCAACATTAATCTACGCTCCCCGAGATGCTCCGCCTTATGGATGTAAGCAGCCCGAACAGAGCTACGTTCCTGATGGCTCATCTGCCGCTCCACTGCATCCCTCGACCACAATCCTGATTCAATAAGTGAACTACACGCCATCGTCCTGAAACCATGTCCACATACTTCCGTTTTGGTGTCATAGCCCATAACTCGCAAAGCCTTGTTCACCGTGTTCTCACTCATCGGCTTACTTGGATCGTGATCGCCAAAGAAGATCAGCTCTCGGTTTCCATTCATGCTTTTGATCTTTTCCAAAATAGCTAAGGCCTGACGCGACAAGGGAACAAGATGAGGAGTCCTCATCTTCGAACCGCGTTGAGAATGCTTAACTCCTTCCAGTGGCTCACGCTCGCCCGGAATCGTCCACATAGCTGTTTCAAAATCCACTTCTGACCAACGGGCAAATCGCAGCTCGCTTGAACGGATGAAAACCAACAAAGTGAGCTCAACCGCCAGTCGAGTTAACGGTCTACCAGAATAGTGATCGATGCGATGAAGTAATTCAGGAATGCGGTTAAGTTCTAATGCAGCACGGTGCTGTCTTTTTGCCGTAGCAACCGCACCGGCAATCTCTTGCGCGGGGTTATAGTCGATTAAGCCGCTCTGCACTGCAAAGCGCATAATCGCGGTAGTCCGCTGCTGTAAACGGGCGGCGACTTCAAGACGCCCAGATGACTCCACCGCTTTGATGGGCACAAGCAAATCCCGTGTCTTCAACTCAGCAATGTTCCGCTTACCGATAGCAGCGAAGAGATTATCTTCCAGGCTTTTCAATACACGAGCGCTATGCGATGCCGACCATTTCTGGTTGCTGGCATGCCAGTCTCTGGCAACCACTTCAAACGTTATCGCCTCTTGTTCCTGCTCGACTTTGACGGCTTTCTTGTTCTCACTGGGATCGACGCCGTTAGCTAACAGCTTACGGGCTTCATCGCGACGAGCCCTGGCATCCGCCAGCGAAACCTCGGGGTATTTCCCTAAAGCCAGCATCTTTTCTTTACCGCCAAAACGATAACGCAGCCGCCAGTATTTTGAGCCATTCGGGTGAACCAGCAAAACCATACCGTCGCCGTCAGTGAGTTTATAGGCTTTTGCTTCAGGCTTAGCCGAACGAACCTTCACATCACTCAGAGCCATGATGAGTATCCTTTCAAAGGTTCTGTGTGGGTATAAACATTATCGAACCGCGATATACCCGCAGTTGTACCCGCATCAGTTAGTTGATTTAAATTGAATCAAGTTGACTTAGGTTGAGTGAAAAAGCGAGGAAAGCCTTGTGGATACTGGATTTCAGACACAAAAAAAGCCGCCCTTAAGCGACTTTGATTTGCATCTTTTGGTGCCGAAGGCCGGACTCGAACCGGCACGTATTTCTACGGTTGATTTTGAATCAACTGCGTCTACCGATTTCGCCACTTCGGCACTGAAGGGGATGCGGAAACGTTGTGGATTATACCTGTCGCGCGCCGCCATGCAAGCGACGACGCGCTAAACCCGCGCTAAGTGCCCAAAAAACCAGCGTCCTTCGTCACTCCAGCTCAGACACCGCCAGCCGAATCACCCCCGCCGCCTTCTGCTCCGGCAGCGCCAGCACCTTCGCCCACATCTCCTGCACCATATCGCAGGAGAGCTTCTCTTTGCCCGCCGCCTTCTCCGGCATCTGCAGCAGCTGGATGTCCTCGCCGTACTTATCGGCAAGCTCTTTCATAATCGGCCGCACGTCCTCAACAGCCGCCTCGCGTTCTGCTGGGGTCACGGTGTGGCGGTTTTTGCCGTAGGCCGCGCGCATCATATCGGCGTCGGCCTGCATGCGCCGCGCCATCAGGTCCTTATCCAGCATGCGCATCGGGTTCACGCCGCCCTTCACCGTCGGGTAGAGGAAGCGGAAGCAGGCGTCGTCGCTCACCTTCTGGATGGCGGCGGTCTGCTCCATATTGATGGTCATGTAGTTCACCACGTTGGCGTCCGGGGCGTTTTGCAGGCGCGACATCTGCAGATGCAGGATCTGCGGCTGGATGGTGTCGATAATCTGCTGCTCCGGCTCGCCCGCTTTTTGCAGGGCGGCCATCTGGTCGAGGATGCGCTGATGCAGCGCGGGCTCCTGCTCCTTAATCACCTGCCAGGCGGGCATCGCGTTAAGGGCGGAATCCATCTGCCGTTCCGGAGCGCGCTGCCTGTCGAAGAACACCCAGAACGCCACGGCGGCGGCCACCACAACAACCATCACGGTACGGGTCCACGTTTTATTCATCTCGCATCCTTATCCTTGAGTTGTGCCGGTTTACACCGGCACGCCGCTGTGGAAGCGAAACTCGTTGTCCGGTGTCGAGATAAGTGTGGCTTCAATTTCGCCAAAAAGCTGTATGCGCGGTGAGATATCGTCGTCGCTCACCTGCTGGGCCAGCGTCAGGTAGTCCTGATAATGGCGCGCTTCCGAGCGCAGCAGCGAGAGATAGAACTTCTGCAGGTCATCATCGAGGAACGGAGCCAGCGCGGCGAAGCGTTCGCAGGAGCGGGCTTCGATGTAGGCGCCGCAGATGAGCTTGTCGATCAGCGTCAGCGGTTCGTGGGTGCGCACGTCCTTCAGCATCCCTTTGGCGTAGCGGCTGGCGGTGATTTTGACGTACGGAATATCACGGGCCAGCATCGCCTCGCGCACCTGCCAGAAGTGGTGCAGCTCCTCTTTAATCAGCAGCACCATGCTGTCGATGAGCGCCTGGCCCCACGGGTCGTCGGTTTTGGGCATCACGCTTTTGCCAATCTGCTTGTGCAGGGC
This sequence comes from Enterobacter sp. DNB-S2, assembly GCF_019443845.1. NCBI lineage: Bacteria > Pseudomonadati > Pseudomonadota > Gammaproteobacteria > Enterobacterales > Enterobacteriaceae > Enterobacter > Enterobacter sp. DNB-S2. The sequence goes on along the minus strand of NZ_CP050520.1, from coordinate 1,213,503 downwards.
GATGAAGTCTGGCTCCGGGCCGTCGCGGAAGGTGAACTGTTCGTAGGGTTTAAGCCAGTCGAGCAGCGCGTCGGCACCGCTTTCGTCGGCGACGTATTTACGCACCAGCAGCAGCGCGGTCTGGGCGGCCTTGAGCTCGCACACCATGTGGTCGGTGAGCAGCAGCGGCAGGTTTGCCGGGTCGCGGGCTTTATCAATCCATGCTTGCGGGGTCGGGCACTGGAGGAAGCTGAGTACGGGGGCGAGTATCTGCGGGTAATCCATGGTTCTGCCTTGAAAAAGCGGTGGCGCGCGCCACCGCCTGAAACGCTTAGTGACGCACGCCGTCGTCGTCTTCGTCGACGTAATCTTCGTCGTCGCCTTCTTCGCCGTCTTCACCGTTCGGATCTTCGAAGTAGGTTCCCCAGCCGTCGTATTCCACTTCAAACTTCTCGGCCAGGTTCATCAGCTGTTCTACCTGCGCGTCGATCAGCTCCGCCTTCAGCGCGCCTTCGCTCAGGATGTCGCAGCAGATGACGGTGTCGCCCTCTTCCACTTCCAGCTCTTCCGGCTCGGTCACTTCGTAACCCAGCTTGAAGGCTTCCACGGCCAGTTTTTCCAGCGCGTCGAAATCATCCGCAGAGAAATGGTGCTCGATGGTGTACAGCGCGTCCGGATCGCTACCGTCTTCCAGCAGTTCTTCAATAATCAGACGCGTCTCTTCGCGTTGCTCTTCCAGGTGTTCCGGGTTTGCCATGGCTCAATCCTCTTTAAAGTGCGGCAGATACTTCTATTTTCACACACGGACGGGTTTGCCTCCACCTTTGTAAGAAAGATTTGTGAAACGGGGTTGCAAATGAATAATTACACATATAAAGTGAATTTTAATTCAATAAGTGGCGTTCGCCATGCGAGGATAAAATGTCCGATTTATACAAGAAACACTTTCTGAAATTGCTCGACTTTACCCCTGCACAGTTCACTTCTCTGCTGACCCTTGCCGCACAGCTCAAAGCCGATAAAAAAAATGGCAAGGAAGTACAGAAGCTTACCGGTAAAAACATCGCGCTCATCTTCGAAAAAGACTCGACCCGTACACGTTGCTCTTTCGAAGTTGCCGCATTTGACCAGGGCGCGCGCATCACCTATTTAGGGCCGAGCGGCAGCCAGATTGGGCATAAAGAGTCAATTAAGGACACCGCGCGCGTGCTCGGGCGGATGTACGACGGCATTCAGTATCGCGGTCACGGCCAGGAAGTAGTCGAAACGCTGGCGCAGTACGCGGGCGTGCCGGTGTGGAACGGGCTGACCAACGAGTTCCATCCGACCCAGCTGCTGGCGGACCTGCTGACCATGCAGGAGCACCTGCCGGGCAAGGCGTTTAACGAGATGACGCTGGTCTACGCGGGCGATGCGCGCAACAACATGGGCAACTCGATGCTGGAAGCGGCAGCGCTGACCGGGCTGGATCTGCGCCTGGTGGCGCCGAAAGCCTGCTGGCCGGAAGAGAGCCTGGTGGCGGAGTGCAGCGCGCTGGCGGAGAAGCACGGCGGAAAAATCACGCTGACGGAAGACGTGGCGGCGGGCGTGAAGGGCGCGGACTTTATCTACACCGACGTGTGGGTGTCGATGGGCGAAGCCAAAGAGAAGTGGGCGGAGCGGATTGCGCTGCTGCGCGGGTATCAGGTGAACGCGCAGATGATGGCGCTGACCGGCAACCCGGACGTGAAGTTCCTGCACTGTCTGCCGGCATTCCATGACGACCAGACCACGCTCGGCAAGCAGATGGCGAAAGAGTTCGACCTGCACGGCGGGATGGAGGTGACGGACGAGGTGTTTGAGTCGGCGGCGAGCATCGTGTTCGACCAGGCGGAAAACCGGATGCATACGATTAAGGCGGTGATGGTGGCGACGCTTGGGGAGTGAGCCTCTCTCTTACCTTGAGATGGTGATTATCTGCTGAATTATTTTTCAGCAGATAATCATTTCCAGTTTACGCGCAAAAAAAAATCATTTTACTGACGCATCCTCAGATAAGCATCAACCATAATATGTATTTATAATTTTATTAACCATTATTTATTAGATTAATGATGGTTAATATTAGATCATTATCAATTACAAACCATTGTAAATATCCGGTGTAATGTTTCCTTATTACTACGTTTCGTTAATAAAATAAGGATTATTTTATGTCATGGAATAAGCATGAAGCTGTGTCATATGCCCGCAGCCACGCACATCATAACAGTACGGGTTACTGCGCTCGCGCCGTCGCTGCAGCTATTCGTGCCGGAGGTTTGAAAATTGATGGTGCTGATGCAAAAAACTTCTGGCGCTCTCTTGAGAAGGCAGGATTCAGCAAGGCGTACGGCACACCCATTGAGGGTGATGTCGCAGTAATTGACGCATTACCAGGTGCGCATCAGAATGGGCATGCATGTATCTACGACGGATCGGGTACCTGGTATTCAGATTTTAAACAGAACAGCCTTTATCCCGGCCAGACATATCGTAAGATACAGCCAAAAATCACCCTTTACAGGCACTACTGATATGAAAAATATCTTACTGCTTCTCTTCATATTTTCTTTCTCTGTAATGGCTGTCCACTCTGACCCGATTGAGCGTGCTGTAAAATTTAACAGCTGGTACGTTAATCATATCAACAAAGATGCATTTCCCATTACTGATGGAAACGAAATAGATAAATATGTCACAGCATCAACAATGAAAAAACTCCGTCATACGCAGGATCCGCGTTATGCCGACGAAGAGTTTTACGAAGCCGATATGTTTTTAAAAGCGCAATACGTTGGCGATGACTGGCCCCAGAATGTAACAGCCATAGCCGGGGATACCGATCCAGTTTGTGTCAACGTATACATTGCATTTGGCAAAAAGCAGGAGCACGTAGTCATAGACTGCATGGTTAAAGAAAACAACTTATGGAAGGTACAGTCAGTTTCTAATGCGGATTTTTCAAGAAATCTGGCTATCTCTAAATGAGCCAAACAAAGTTCTTATCACTCTAGTGGTTCAGTGCGCCTTTCTTGCCGGGTGGCGCTGCGCTTACCCGGCCTACTTTGTGCAACGATATCAATAATCGTAGGCCCGGTAAGCGCAGCGCCACCGGGCAAATCAAGCACCGATACGGCCCTCTCCCACAGGGAGAGGGAGTAAACCCGATTAGCTAATCAGCATTTTCACAACAACCTTGCGCACCTTCGCAGGCGCGCCCACCGCGCACAGCGGCTTATGCACTTCACCCGGCCAGAACACCACAAAATCCCCTTCGCTCAGCACCACGGTTTTCTCCTGCTCGCCTTCCGGCAGGAACGCGATGTCTTTCTCCGCCAGCCAGTCGGTGTCGGGCGCACCGTGCGGCAGGGTGCTGAAGGTCATCCCTTCCTGGCCCTTCATAATTATCTGGATGTCCAGATAGCGCGCGTGGTACTCGGCGCGGCGCTCGGCGAACGGCTGGGTCATATCTTCCGAGACCAGATAGAACAGGCTGCTGCCGTTGATGTCGTGTTTCCCGAGCGGCGTGGCGTCAGTGACGTGGGCTTTAACGTGCTCAATCGCCTGGCGCAGCGCGTCAGGCAGCCAGGGCTGCAGATGGTGGATGTTGCCGATAATCATGTGAAATCCCTCTATGTAAAACAACGTTTCATTTTTATCTTTTATACGAGAGTTAAGACTGCCATACCAGCCCTTTTTCGAAGAGGTTTGCGCGAGCGCATGTTTATCGGGAAAGGTGTTAACCCACTGTTAATCCTGTCCAGGCAATTATGCAGGGGTTATGCATAACCTCGATCAGCGCTTGTCGGACGGCTGTTCTAACCTCTTGATCATGCTCTCTAATTAACAAAACCCGTTGCCGTCTCACACTTTACTGATTTGATAATTTGCTCTAAAAAACCATAATTATTTATTGATTTTCCTTAAGTCGAAAATAGTTAATTACGTTAATTGCATAGCCATTCTTGATCATGATGTTTTTCATTTAAAATCAGATGCATAACATTGTATTTCAAAAGATTAAAATCTACAAAATAATAACAATCTCAAATAATGCCACCGAATCCTGCTTAGCTATTCACCCCTCAATAATATGAAATTAATCATTATCTGATGCGAATCATGCAAATGAAAACAAACCCCTTAATATCCGGTTTCGCGTGAGCGATATCACAATACGGATTATTTAACTGCCTAGTATGAATCACGAAATCAATTGAGCTTAGCCGCCATGAAATTAAACACATCACATGGCGCATGCCCTTTTTATTCTGAAAAACAGTTAAAGGAATAATTATGGAAAAGCATTACGTCGGTTCTGAAATTGGTCAATTGCGTAGCGTTATGCTGCATCGTCCTAATTTAAGTCTGAAACGTTTAACGCCATCAAACTGTCAGGAGTTGCTTTTCGATGACGTGCTCTCGGTTGAGCGGGCGGGTGAGGAGCATGACATCTTCGCCAACACGCTGCGCGAGCAGGGTGTGGAAGTCCTGCTGTTGACCGACCTTCTGACACAAACCCTTGATATTGCAGAAGCGAAAGCCTGGCTTCTGGACACCCAAATCTCTGACTATCGCCTCGGCCCGACCTTTGCCGGCGACGTCCGCGGCTGGCTGGCGGATATGCCGCACCGCGAACTGGCGCGCAGATTAAGCGGCGGATTAACCTACGGCGAAATTCCGGCGGCCATTAAAAATATGGTGGTGGATACCCACACGGCGAATGATTTTATTATGAAGCCGCTGCCGAACCATTTATTTACCCGCGATACCTCGTGCTGGATTTATAACGGCGTCTCTATTAACCCAATGGCGAAACCGGCCCGTCAGCGTGAAACCAATAACCTGCGGGCAATATATCGCTGGCACCCGGCGTTTGCCGACGGCGATTTTATTAAGTATTTCGGCGACGAGAATATTAATTACGACCACGCCACGCTAGAAGGCGGCGACGTACTGGTGATTGGCCGCGGGGCGGTATTGATCGGCATGTCCGAGCGCACGACGCCGCAGGGCGTGGAGTTCCTCGCCAACAGCCTGTTCAAACACCGTCAGGCCGAGCGCGTGATCGCCGTTGAGCTGCCAAAACACCGCTCCTGCATGCACCTCGACACCGTCATGACCCACATCGACGTGGACACCTTCTCCGTCTACCCGGAAGTGGTGCGCAAGGACGCCCAGTGCTGGACGCTTACCCCGGACGGACGCGGCGGCCTGCTGCGCACCCAGGAAACCGACCTGCTGCACGCCATCGAGAAAGCGCTCGGCATTAACCAGGTGCGCCTGATCACCACCGGCGGCGACGCCTTTGAAGCCGAACGCGAGCAGTGGAACGACGCCAACAACGTGCTGACCATCCGCCCGGGCGTGGTGATTGGCTACGAGCGCAACGTCTGGACCAACGAGAAGTACGACAAAGCGGGCATCACCGTGCTGCCTATCCCGGGCGATGAGCTCGGACGCGGTCGCGGCGGCGCGCGCTGCATGAGCTGCCCGCTGGAACGCGACGGAATTTAAAGGAGCCATCATGGAACGAAAACCCACTCTGGTAGTGGCCCTGGGCGGCAACGCGCTGCTCAAGCGCGGCGAGCCGCTGGAAGCCGAAATCCAGCGTCAGAACATCGAGCAGGCCGCGCGCACCATCGCCGGATTAACAGAACAGTGGCGCGTGGTGCTGGTGCACGGCAACGGGCCGCAGGTCGGGCTGCTGGCGCTACAGAACAGCGCCTACGACAAAGTCACGCCCTACCCGCTGGACGTTCTCGGCGCCGAAAGCCAGGGAATGATCGGCTACATGCTCCAGCAGGCGCTGAAAAACAATCTGCCGCAGCGCGAGGTGAGCGTCCTGCTCACCCAGGTGGAAGTGGACGCCGCCGACCCGGCCTTAAGCAACCCGACCAAATACATCGGCCCGGTGTACAGCGAAGCCCAGGCGAAAAGCCTGGCGGCGGAAAAAGGCTGGGTGTTTAAGGCCGACGGAAGCTACGTCCGCCGCGTGGTGCCGTCACCGCAGCCGAAGCGCATCGTCGAGAGCGACGCCATCACGGCGCTGATCCAGCGCGATCACCTGGTGATCTGCAATGGCGGCGGCGGCGTGCCGGTAGTGGAGAACGCCAACGGCTATCGCGGCATTGAGGCGGTGATCGACAAAGACCTCTCCGCCGCCCTGCTGGCGCGCCAGATCGAGGCCGACGCCCTGCTGATCCTGACCGATGCCGACGCGGTGTACCTCGACTGGGGCAAGCCGACCCAGCGCCCGCTGGCGCAGGTGACGCCGGAGCTGCTCAGAGGCATGCAGTTCGACGCCGGATCGATGGGGCCGAAAGTGGCCGCCTGCCGCGAGTTTGTAGAAGCCTGCAACGGCATTGCCGGGATCGGCGCGCTGGCCGACGGCGCTGAGATCCTGGCGGGCGAGAAAGGCACGTTGATTCGTAACTGAGTCGTTTTCCCCTCACCCTCTCCCTAAGGGAGAGGGAATGTAAGCCCCCCTCTCCCTGTGGGAGAGGGCCGGGGTGAGGGCATCAGACAGCTAATTTTTAAAAGGATTTCCCACATGACCATCAACCTGAAAAACCGCAACTTCCTGAAACTGCTGGACTACACCCCGGCGGAGATCCAGTACCTGATCGACCTCGCCATCGAGCTGAAGGCCGCCAAAAAAGCCGGGCGCGAAAAGCAAACCCTGGTCGGGAAAAACATCGCCCTGATTTTTGAAAAAACCTCCACCCGCACCCGCTGCGCATTCGAAGTGGGCGCGTTCGACCAGGGCGCGCAGGTGACCTATCTCGGCCCAAGCGGCTCGCAGATCGGCCATAAAGAGTCGATGAAAGACACCGCCCGCGTGCTGGGCCGCATGTATGACGGCATCGAATACCGCGGCTACGGCCAGGCCATCGTCGAAGAGCTGGGCGAATACGCGGGCGTGCCGGTGTGGAACGGCCTGACCGACGAGTTCCACCCAACGCAGATCCTCGCCGACCTGATGACCATGCTGGAGCACGCGCCGGGCAAAACCCTGCCGGAGCTGAGCTTTGCCTACCTGGGCGACGCGCGCAACAACATGGGCAACTCGCTGATGGTCGGCGCGGCCAAGATGGGGATGGATATCCGCCTCGTCGCACCGAAATCCTTCTGGCCGGAAGCCGGGCTGGTTGAGCAGTGCCGCGCCATCGAGAAAGAGACGGGCGCGCGCATCACCCTCACCGACGACGTGGAAGAAGGCGTGCAGGGGACCGATTTCCTCTACACCGACGTGTGGGTCTCCATGGGCGAGCCGAAGGAGGCCTGGGCCGAGCGCGTCAGCCTGATGAAGCCGTATCAAATCAACGCGGACGTGATGAAGGCCACCGGCAACCCGAACGTCAAGTTTATGCACTGCCTGCCGGCGTTCCACAACGAACACACCAAAGTGGGCCGCGAGATCGAGATGGCCTACGGCCTGAAGGGGCTGGAGGTGACGGAAGAGGTCTTCGAATCACCGAACTCCATCGTCTTCGACGAAGCAGAGAACCGCATGCACACCATTAAAGCGGTCATGGTGGCGACACTCGGCGACTAATCACCGCCCGGCGCGCCGCGCGGTGCGCCGGGTTTAAGGAGAACATCATGGGCAAGTTTAAGTTTCCCTCCGCTTACACCATTCTCTTTTTCCTGATTGCCGTTGTGGCGGCGCTGAGCTGGGTCGTCCCCGCCGGTCAGTACCAGATGGCGATGAACGAAACCCTCGGTAAAGAAGTCCCGATTGCCGGAACGTACGCGCACGTGGCGGCACATCCGCAGGGGCTGGTTTCCGTCCTGATGGCGCCCATCGCCGGGCTGTACGATCCGGTCTCCGGCCAGGCCGGGGCGATCGACGTCGCGCTGTTTATCCTGATCATCGGCGGTTTTCTCGGGATCGTCACCAAAACCGGGGCGATTGACGCCGGGATCGAGCGCGTCACCACCCGGCTGCGCGGCCGCGAGGAGTGGATGATCCCGATCCTGATGGCGCTGTTTGCCGCAGGTGGCACCATTTACGGCATGGCCGAAGAGTCGCTGCCGTTCTACACCCTGCTGGTACCGGTGATGCTGGCCGCCCGGTTCGATCCGGTTGTCGCCGCGTCCACCGTGCTGCTCGGGGCGGGGATCGGCACGCTCGGCTCTACCATTAACCCGTTTGCCACGGTGATCGCCGCCAACGCCGCCGGGATCCCCTTCACTAACGGCATCGCCCTGCGCGTGGCGCTGCTGGTCATCGGCTGGGTCATCTGCGTGGCGTGGGTGATGCGTTACGCCCGTAAGGTGCGCCAGGATCCGTCGCTGTCGATCGTCGCAGACAAACAGGAAGAGAACCGCGCCCACTTCCTCGGCGACAAGGGCGAACAGTCGCTGGAATTCACCCCGGTGCGCAAAATCATCCTGGTGATTTTCGCCCTCGCCTTCGCGGTGATGATCTACGGCGTGGCGGTGCTGGGCTGGTGGATGGCGGAGATCTCAGCGGTATTTCTCGCCAGCGCGATTATCGTCGGCCTGATTGCCCGCATGAGCGAAGAGGAGCTGACGTCGACGTTTATCAACGGCGCGCGAGATTTGCTGGGCGTCGCGCTGATTATCGGCATCGCGCGCGGTATCGTAGTCATCATGGATAAGGGCATGATTACCCACACCATTTTGCACAGCGCGGAAGGGCTGGTCAGCGGGTTGTCCACGGTAGCGTTTATCAACGTGATGTACTGGCTGGAGGTCGTGCTGTCGTTTCTTGTGCCTTCTTCATCCGGCCTGGCCGTTCTGACGATGCCGATCATGGCGCCGCTTGCCGATTTCGCTAACGTCAACCGCGACCTGGTGGTGACGGCTTACCAGTCGGCCTCCGGCATCGTTAACCTCGTCACGCCCACTTCTGCCGTCGTGATGGGCGGGCTGGCCATCGCCCGCGTGCCCTACGTGCGCTATCTGAAATGGGTGGCGCCGCTGCTGGGCATTTTAACGGTGGTGATTATGGTGGCGTTAAGTCTGGGTGCCTTGTTGTGATTTGCCGGATGGCGCTGCGCTTATCCGGCCTACGGATCGGTGCGGTGCCACCGGTTATTTCAGGAACTGATATGGGAACTATGATGGATTACGAAGAGTACTCTCCCAAAGAGCAACTACAGCTGACGGTCTGCCAGCGCCTGATCGCAGAAAAAAGCTATCTCTCTCAGGAGGAGATCCGCCGGGATTTGCAGGAGCGTGGTTTTGAGACCATCAGCCAGTCCACCGTTTCACGTTTGCTTAAATTGCTCGGCGTCATAAAAATTCGAAATGCCAAAGGGCTAAAGATTTATTCGCTGAATCCCCAGCTGCGCCCTGCCCCCGACGCCGCGCGTACCGTGTCCGAAATGGTGGTCAGCGTCGAGCACAATAGCGAGTTTATCCTTGTGCACACCGTCGCCGGATATGGCCGCGCGGTGGCGCGTATTCTGGATTATCACCAGCTGCCGGAAATTTTAGGCGTGGTGGCCGGCAGCAGTATCGTCTGGGTCGCTCCCCGGGTCGTGAAGCGCACCGCACTGGTGCATAAGCAAATTAATTATTTACTCAGAACGCATTAATATTCATAAAGAACCGTTTGCATTGAGTAAAGCGTGCATTAAATCGCTTGATCCGAAAAACGAGCTGCGTATAATGCCCGACAATTTGCCGGGAGGAAGCATGGTCAAGCGTGTACGACATAACGTCTTACCGCGTCTGAAATCAGACGCTGGCCTGCCGTTTTTCTTCCCGTTGCTAAACCTATTCCCAGAGCCCCTCATTTGAGGGGCTTTTTTTTGCCCGGCGTCAGGAGATAAACATGAATCCGCTTTATCAAAAACACATCATTTCCATAAACGACCTCAGCCGCGAAGAGCTGGAACTGGTTCTGGAAACCGCGGCAAAACTGAAGGCCAATCCGCAACCGGAGCTGCTGAAGCACAAGGTGATTGCGAGCTGCTTCTTCGAAGCCTCGACCCGCACCCGCCTCTCCTTTGAAACCTCCATGCACCGCCTGGGCGCGAGCGTGGTGGGCTTCTCGGACAGCAGCAACACGTCGCTGGGTAAAAAAGGCGAAACCCTGGCGGACACCATTTCAGTGATCAGCACCTACGTCGACGCGATTGTGATGCGTCATCCGCAGGAGGGCGCGGCGCGCCTGGCGACCGAGTTTTCCGGCGGCATTCCGGTGCTGAACGCCGGTGACGGTGCCAACCAGCACCCGACGCAGACCCTGCTGGATCTGTTCACCATTCAGGAGACGCAGGGCAAGCTCGAGAACCTGAATATCGCCATGGTCGGCGACCTGAAATATGGCCGCACCGTCCACTCCCTGACCCAGGCGCTGGCGAAATTTAACGGCAACCGCTTCTTCTTCATCGCGCCTGACGCGCTGGCGATGCCGCAGTACATTCTCGACATGCTGGACGAAAAAGGCATTCAGTGGAGCCTGCACGCCAGCATCGAAGAGGTGATGAGCCACGTGGATATTCTCTACATGACCCGCGTGCAGAAAGAGCGTCTGGATCCGTCCGAATACGCCAACGTGAAGGCGCAGTTCGTGCTGCGCGCCAGCGACCTCGAGGGCGCGCGCGACAATATGAAGGTGCTGCATCCGCTGCCGCGCATCGATGAGATCACCACAGACGTGGATAAGACGCCGCACGCCTGGTACTTCCAGCAGGCCGGAAACGGCATCTTCGCCCGCCAGGCGTTACTGGCACTGGTTCTGAATCGCGAATTGGCACTGTAAGGGGAAACGACCATGACACACGATAACAAACTCCAGGTTGAAGCCATCAAGCGCGGCACCGTGATTGACCACATCCCTGCGCAGGTGGGCTTTAAGCTGCTGACGCTGTTCAAACTGACCGAAACCGACCAGCGCATCACCATCGGCCTGAACCTGCCGTCGGGCGAGATGGGCCGCAAGGACCTGATCAAAATCGAGAACACCTTCCTGACCGACGAGCAGGTCAACCAGCTGTCGCTGTACGCGCCGGACGCCACCGTCAACCGTATCGACGAGTATGAAGTGGTCGGCAAATCCCGTCCGAGCCTGCCGGATCGCATCGAAAGCGTGCTGGTCTGCCCGAACAGCAACTGCATCAGTCATGCTGAGCCGGTTTCTTCCAGCTTTGCAGTGAAAAAACGCGCCGATGACATCGCGCTCAAATGCAAATACTGCGAAAAAGAGTTTTCTCATTATGTGGTGCTGGCCAACTAATTGAGGTTGGTAATGAAATCCCGGCTGTTATAATGGCCGGGAACATTCTTAACGCTGTAATTCTGGAGAAAACATGAGCAAAGTACTCGCGACGGAAAATGCACCAGCGGCTATCGGCCCTTACGTTCAGGGCGTTGATCTGGGTAGCATGATCATCACTTCCGGTCAGATCCCGGTGAACCCAAAAACCGGCGCGGTGCCGGAAGACGTCGCGGCACAGGCGCGTCAGTCGCTGGAAAACGTGCAGGCTATCGTTGAATCTGCCGGTCTGAAAGTGGGCGATATCGTGAAAACCACCGTTTTCGTGAAGGATCTGAACGATTTCGCGACCGTTAACGCCACTTACGAAGCGTTCTTCACCGAACACAACGCCACCTTCCCGGCGCGCTCCTGCGTGGAAGTGGCCCGTCTGCCAAAAGACGTGAAAATTGAAATCGAAGCGATCGCCGTACGTCGCTAATTCGCTTTGGCGATAAAAAAAGGCAGCTCAGGCTGCCTTTTTTGTTGCTTGCTACTGATTCCGCGTCGCCCTGAGCAGCGTCTCCAGCGGATAGACCGCCGCAATCACCACTTCGTCCTGAACCTTCGCCGCGTTATCCAGCTCGCTCTGAATCGACGCTATTTCTTTATCATCCAGCGTGCCCTGGCGCGCGACCAGATCCGTCAGGCGCAGGCCAATCGAGGCCAGCTTATCCACCTCCTGGATCACCGGCTTCATGGCCTTCAGCTGATAGCTGTTTTCGCTTAGCGCCAGCGCGTCGCTGGTGTTGCTCTGCCAGCGATTAAAGACGTGGCGCAGCGCGTCGGCGCTTTCCGCATCTTCCGCATCGCTCACCAGGCGGTCCGCCCATTTGTTCATCTGCCGCACCGTGGCGCTTTCGGCGTTCAGCGCATCGGCGAAGCGGTTGAGCGGTTCGAACTGATGATAATTTCCCGCCTGGAACTTCAGGTGCTGGCGGGTGTAATACTGCGCGGGCTCTACCGCCTGAGCGAGGATCTGCAGCGGCAGCGTGTCGGCATTACCGGCGAGGCGCGTGAACTGCACCTGCTGCTGGGTATGCTGCTGCAGCCCGACGGACACCGTCGACCAGCTGTCCATCGCCTGCAGGCGGGTGTACATGTTGTCGACGTCGTTGACGTCCTGCGCGGACCACAGCCGCTCCGCCACCGCAAAGGTGCGCGGCCACAGTCGGATATCCAGCACCGGCGCCACCACGTTTTCCGCCCACAGCGCCGCTTCACCGCCGAGCAGGTTGGCCTGGTTCGCCACGTCCGGCACGACCGGCGGAACGCCTTTCGGCACGTCCTCCAGACGCGTGCCGCTGATTGGGTAACGCGTATTCCCCACCAGGAAATAGCCGGTGAGCTTGTCGTTATCAACGGAAACCACAGGGCGCGTCTCGCCCATCCACGTGTCGACGGTGAAGGTCACCTGGCTGTCATCGCGCCATTCAATATCCTGCACCGCGCGGCGCGATTTCCCGGCAAAATCAATAAATCCGCGCCAGCCTGCGTCCCCTTTCACCAGCGTGAAGCTCCCCTCCACCGGCTTGCCCTTCAGGCGCGGCATGGAGAAGGCCCAGCTCTGGACGCTGTCCGTGTCTGCAATCACATCCACGCCGTTCAGCCCCTGCGGGACAATTTCGTTGCGGTAGTGATAGGCGGTGGACTGGGGCTGGTCGAGATAGAAACCGGTCGAGAGAATGCCCTTGTAGCCGTTTTGCGCCACCTGCCCCAGCGCGTCCTGCCCCTGCCAGGACTGGATCAGAATGCTTTTCGGCAGGTCGGGATGATAGATCTCGTCCCAGCCGACCATCTGCCGGTGATGCTTCTCAAGGATCGTTTCCAGCTTGCGGTTGAAATACGCCTGCAGCGCGTGGCTGTCCGCCAGCCTGTTGTCGCGCATGAAATTCTGGATCGCGGCATTCGCTTTCCACTGGCTGTCGTCGACCTCATCGCCGCCGATATGCAGATACGGATCGGGGAAGATCGCCGCCAGTTCGCTGACCATCGCGTCAGCAAAGGCGTAGGTTGCCTCTTTTGTGGGATCTAAAACCGGCTTCAGCACGCCCCAGTGGCGCTCCATGGCGTACGGCCCCGGGGCGCTCATCAGCTCCGGATAGGCTACGGCAATCGCCGAGGCGTGGCCCGGCATGTCGATTTCCGGCACCACGCGAATACCGCGCTCGGCGGCGTATCGCACCACCTCGCGCATCTGTTCAGGCGTGTAGAACAGCCCGTCGCTAGCAAGCTGCGTCAGCTTAGGGTAGCGCTTCGAGCTGAAGCGCCAGCCCTGATCGTCGGTCAGGTGCCAGTGCAGGACGTTGAGCTTCGCCGCGGCCATGCCGTCGATCTGGCGCTTGATATCCGGCAGCGGAATAAAGTGGCGCGCCGAGTCGAGCAGCAGCCCGCGCCACGGGAAGCGCGGCGAATCTTCAATGGTGACCCACGGCAGCGAGGTGTTTTCCGCCCCGTTCTGCATCAGCTGGAGCAGGGTTTCCATGGCGCGCAGCGCGCCGAAGCGGGTGTTGGCGGAGATATCGACGCCGTTAGCATCCACCGTGAGCTTATAGCTTTCATCGCTGTCCGGCAGCGGCTGCGGTTTTACCTTTTTGGCAATCGCGATGCGGATGGTCGGCTTTTCAGGCTTGTCGGCCTGGGGCTGCAGCGTCCAGCCGGTTTGCAGGGCAATGCGCTGGCGCAGGCGGTTGACGGCGTCACCGAGATCGTCCCCGCTGACGCTAATGGATACGTTGTTGTTGAGCACCAGCGCGCCCTGGGTCGTCGGGCGCTCGACCTTCGCAGGCCAGGGCATCAAAGGGAGATCGCCTGCCGGGGCGGCAAACGCAGAGGCGCCGAGCATCAGCCCGGCGGTTAAGAGACTGTACCGTAACATGAATGTTCCTTATCTGACGGGCCAAATAAAGGCAAAACATTCTGTTAACATGCGCTCAATTTGTCGTCAAGCGAATGCGCCGACGGAGATCACAGGTTGTTGAATTTGGGAGGAAAGCCAGCCCCCTCTCCCCAAATGAGCGAGGGTGAAAGGCGACACCGAGCGGTCCCCTCTCCCTTTCAGGGAGAGGGTTAGGGTGAGGGTAAAAAATTACTGCCATCCATACCGACGCGCATAGAATCCTTTCACCATCTGCGTCAGCACCATATAGCCCGCGAGGATCGCCACCAGCCACGGGAAGTAGCTCAGCGGCAGCGCCTGAAGCTGCAGGTAGCCTGCCAGCGGCGAGAACGGCAGCGCGATGCCGAGAGCCATCACAATGCCCGTCATCACAATCAGCGGCCACGCGGCGCGGCTCTGGATAAACGGAATGCGGCGGGTGCGGATCATGTGCACAATCAGCGTCTGCGACAGCAGACCTACCACGAACCAGCCGGACTGGAACAGCGTCTGGTGTTCCGGGGTGTTGGCGTGGAACACAAACCACATCAGGCAGAAGGTCAGGATATCGAAGATGGAGCTGATCGGCCCAAAGAACAGCATAAAGCGCCCCAGATCCGCCGGGTTCCAGTGCTGCGGCTTCTGGATCTGCTCGTCGTCCACGTTATCAAACGGGATCGCCACCTGAGACACGTCGTACATCAGGTTCTGGATCAGCAGATGCAACGGCAGCATCGGCAGGAACGGCAGAAACGCGCTCGCCACCAGCACGCTGAAGACGTTACCGAAGTTGGAGCTGGCGGTCATCTTGATGTACTTGAGCATATTGGCGAAGGTACGGCGCCCTTCGATCACGCCCTCCTCCAGCACCATCAGGCTCTTTTCCAGCAGGATAATATCCGCCGCTTCGCGGGCGATATCCACCGCGCCATCGACGGAGATACCGATGTCCGCCGCACGCAGCGCGGGCGCGTCGTTGATGCCGTCGCCCATAAAGCCCACCACGTGCCCTTCACGCTTAAGAAGGGTGACGATGCGCTCTTTGTGCATCGGCGTCAGGCGGGCAAACAGCGTGGTACGCTGGGCAAGCTTCGCCAGCTCGTCGTCGGACAGGTGCTCAATATCGCTTCCCACCACCACGTCGCCCGCGTCCAGCCCCACTTCATGGCACACTTTGGCCGCCACCAGCTCGCTGTCGCCGGTGAGAATTTTGACGGTAATACCGCTCGCCTTCAGCGCTTTCAGCGCTGGCGCGGTGGTCTCTTTCGGCGGATCGAGGAAGGCGATGTAACCCTCGAGGATCAGATCGGATTCATCGATACGCTGATAGTCACCCTCGCGCGCGGGCAGGAACTTGCTCGCGACCGCCACCACGCGCAGCCCCTGACGGTTCAGGTTGTCGGTGACGCGCCTGATACGGCGCAGCATGGTGTCGTCCAGCGGCACGATGTCGCCGTTATAGCGAACCTGCGTCGACACGTTGAGGATCTCCTGCAGCGCCCCTTTGCAGATCAGCTGATGCACGTCCGTCTGCTCGCTCACCACCACCGACATGCGGCGGCGCTCGAAGTCGAACGGGATCTCATCCACCTTCTGCCAGCGGCCGGAGAGCGAGCGGGCGGATTCCTCGTCCACCCCTTCCAGCACCGCGACGTCGAGCAGGTTTTTCAGCCCGGTCTGGTAATGGCTGTTCAGCCACGCGCTGTGCAGGACGCGCTCGCTGGTTTTGCCGGAGATATCGGTGTGGTTCTCCAGCACGATTTTGTCCTGCGTCAGGGTGCCGGTTTTATCGGTGCAGAGGATGTCCATCGCGCCAAAGTTTTGAATGGCGTCGAGGTGTTTGACGATCACTTTCTGTTTAGAGAGCTTCACCGCCCCGCGCGCCAGCGTGGAGGTGACGATCATCGGCAGCATTTCCGGCGTCAGGCCAACGGCCACGGAGAGCGCAAACAGGGCCGCCTCCCACCAGTCGCCTTTGGTGTAGCCGTTGATCAGCAGCACGATCGGCGTCATCACCATCATAAAGCGGATCAGCAGCATGCTGACGCGGCCAATCCCTTTCTGGAAGGCGTTTGGCTCGCTCTCCTGCTCGCTGACGCGCCCGGCAAGCTGACCAAACCAGGTGTCGCCCCCGGTGGCGGTGACAATCGCCTGCGCGGTGCCGCTGACCACCGTGGTGCCCATAAAGCACAGGGTGTCGCACTCGAGCGGGTTCATCTGCTGCGGGTCGCGGCTGCGCGCTACCTTTTCAACGGGCAGGGATTCCCCGGTCAGGGAGGCCTGAGCGACGAACAGATCGCGCGCCTGGATAATGCGTAAATCCGCCGGGATCATGTCCCCCGCGGCCAGCTTCACCAGATCGCCCGGCACCAGCTGGTCGATAGGCAGCTCCACCCAGGCGTTTTCGCCGAGATCGTTAATCACGCGCGAGACGGTCGCGGTGTTGCTGACCATCGCCTTCAGGGCGTCCGCCGCTTTGGTGGAGCGGGCTTCCTGAATAAAGTTCAGCAGCGTGGAGATACCCACCATCAGGGCAATCACCCCTGCGGCAAACAGATCTTCCGTCGCGTAGGAGATGAGGCCGAGCACGGTCAGCAGCAGGTTGAACGGGTTGCGGTAGCAGAGCCACAGGTGCACCCACCACGGAGACGGCTTTTGCGCCGGGATCTGGTTATCGCCGTGCACGGCGCGGATTTTTTCCACTTCGGCCGCGTTTAGCCCTTCCGGGTGTCCGCCGAACGCGCGCCAGACTTCGTTTTCATCCATCGCCGCCACGTTCAGGCAGCGTTCGGTCAGGGACGCGGGGATCGCCGCCCCCGCCATGTTTTTGGCGTTTGGCAGCGGGTCGCGCTGAACAAGACGGTGTGGCAGGTGGCGGCTCAGCAGGGCCTGCAGCTGCCGGGTGATATTTTTAAACATAGTCATTCCTCCGCATCCGCCTGGGCGGACGCAGCAATTCCTTCAGGCGTGGCAAAGCCGTACCTGAGAGGCACTCAATTTTTCAAGCAGGAACGTTTAAGACGTTGCTGCCTCACGCCGGTGAGACAGCAAAAGCTGGCTTACCGGAAAGAACGCATTCTCCCGTTCAGGAGAGGTGTGGGATCGGGATCCATGAAGCCTCCGGTAAGTAAAAAGTAGGGTGTCGCCGCGCAGTACAGGGATTTAGGCATACCCTTTATGACGATTCGGGCGGTATTATACCCCCCTGCAAATAAACCGAACGTAAACCAGACTTTGCCCATAGCGAAATCGCGCTATAGCATTAGGCTCAATTCACTACATCGTCGTTGTTACAGGGAATACAGCATGCAGAACCGCCTTACGATTAAAGACATCGCGCGTTTAAGCGGCGTGGGGAAATCGACCGTCTCACGCGTGCTGAACAACGAAAGCGGCGTCAGCGAACGCACCCGCGAGCGCGTTGAGGCGGTTATGAATCAGCACGGTTTTTCCCCTTCCCGCTCCGCGCGCGCCATGCGCGGGCAGAGTGACAAAGTCGTCGCCATCATTGTCTCGCGTCTGGACTCTTTGTCTGAAAACCTCGCCGTGCAGACCATGCTACCCGCCTTCTACGAGCAGGGGTATGATCCGATCATGATGGAGAGCCAGTTCTCTGTGCAGCTGGTTGAAGAGCATCTGGGGATGCTCCAGCGGCGCAACATTGATGGCGTGGTGCTGTTCGGTTTTACCGGCATTAAGGACGAGATGCTGAAACCCTGGCAGCCTTCGCTGGTGCTGCTGGCGCGCGATGCACACGGGTTTGCCTCCGTCTGCTACGACGACGAGGGCGCGATTATCACCCTGATGCAGCGCCTGTTTGACGAGGGCCATCGTCACATCAGCTTCCTCGGCGTCCCGCACGCGGACGTCACCACCGGCAAGCGCCGTCATGAGGCCTATCTGGCCTTTTGCAAAAAGCACAACCTCTCCGCCGTGGCCTCCCTGCCGGGGCTGGGCATGAAGCAGGGCTACGAGCAGGCCGCCAGCGTTCTGACGCCGCAGACCACCGCGCTGGTGTGCGCCACGGATACCCTGGCGCTGGGTGCCAGCAAATATCTGCAGGAGCAGCGTATCGATAACCTGCAGGTGGCGAGCGTCGGCAGCACGCCGCTGATGAAGTTCCTGCACCCGGAGATCATCACCGTCGATCCGGGCTACGCCGAGTCCGGCAGACAGGCCGCCGCGCAGCTGATCGAGCAGATAAACGGGCGTTCAGAGCCTCGTCAGATCGTCATTCCCGCTCACCTTTCGTAACCCCTCTTAAACAGATTATTGTGATCTTTGCCTGATTTCGGGAACGTTCCCATTTTCGCCGTCACGCTGAAGGAGTAGGCTTGCGCTCAGGTCATTACACCCCTCACCATCTGTCATGAGGTTTCATGATGAGTAAAGTCAAACAAGCAGATATCGATCGGCTGATCGTCCTGGTCGGCGGACGCGAAAACATCGCCACCGTCAGCCATTGCATTACCCGCCTGCGCTTCGTGCTGAACGATCCGGCCAAAGCCAACCCGAAGGCCATTGAAGAACTTTCCATGGTCAAAGGCTGCTTCACCAACGCCGGGCAGTTCCAGGTCGTTATTGGTACCGAAGTGGGCGATTACTATCAGGCTCTGCTGGCGACAACCGGGCACTCTTCTGCCGATAAAGAGCAGGCGAAGAAGGCCGCGCGCCAGAATATGAAGTGGCACGAGCAGCTGATTTCCCACTTCGCGGAAATTTTCTTCCCGCTGCTGCCCGCGCTGATCAGCGGGGGCTTAATCTTAGGCTTCCGTAACGTCATCGGCGATGTGCCGATGAGCGACGGCAAAACCCTGGCGCAGATGTATCCGGCGCTGAAAACCGTTTACGATTTCCTGTGGCTGATTGGCGAGGCGATCTTCTTCTATCTGCCGGTCGGGATTTGCTGGTCCGCGGTGCGAAAGATGGGCGGCACGCCGATTCTCGGTATCGTGCTGGGCGTCACGCTGGTCTCTCCACAGTTAATGAACGCTTACTTACTTGGTCAGCAGGTGCCTGAGGTGTGGAACTTCGGCCTGTTTACTATCGCCAAAGTGGGCTATCAGGCGCAGGTCATTCCGGCCCTGCTGGCGGGTCTGGCGCTGGGCTTCATTGAAACGCGCCTGAAGCGCATCGTGCCCGATTACCTCTATCTGGTGGTGGTGCCGGTCTGCTCGCTGATCCTGGCGGTGTTCCTGGCGCACGCCTTTATCGGTCCGTTTG
Source organism: Enterobacter sp. DNB-S2 (assembly GCF_019443845.1). Lineage (NCBI taxonomy): Bacteria > Pseudomonadati > Pseudomonadota > Gammaproteobacteria > Enterobacterales > Enterobacteriaceae > Enterobacter > Enterobacter sp. DNB-S2. Next base: position 1,194,169 of record NZ_CP050520.1, on the reverse strand, counting down.
GCCGCATGATCGGCGACGGCGTAGCCTTCGCGGTGCGTCACCTGATGACCGGCAGCTTTGCGCCAATCGGTGCAGCGCTGTTTGGCTTCCTGTACGCCCCGCTGGTGATCACCGGCGTGCACCAGACCACGCTGGCCATTGATATGCAGATGATCCAGAGCCTCGGCGGCACGCCGGTCTGGCCGATTATCGCCCTGTCTAATATTGCACAGGCGTCGGCGGTCACCGGCATCATCATCGTCAGCCGCAAGCACAACGAGCGTGAGATCTCCGTTCCGGCAGCCATCTCTGCTTACCTCGGCGTCACCGAACCGGCGATGTACGGTATCAACCTGAAATACCGCTTCCCGATGCTCTGCGCGATGATCGGTTCCGGTCTGGCGGGCCTGGTGTGTGGTCTGAACGGCGTGATGGCGAACGGGATTGGCGTCGGCGGCCTGCCGGGCATTCTCTCCATCCAGCCGGCTTACTGGCAGGTGTTTGCTCTGGCGATGGCCATCGCGATTATCGTCCCTATGGCGCTCACCACCGTGGTTTACCAGCGTAAGTTCCGTCAGGGCTCGCTGCAGATTGTTTAACTTCTTCTTTCGGGGCGCAGTTGCGCCCCTTCGCATTTGCAGGAACGCATTATGAATACCCTTCCTTACTGGTGGCAGAACGGCGTCATCTATCAGATTTACCCAAAGAGTTTCCAGGATACCACCGGCAGCGGCACCGGCGATCTGCGCGGCGTGACGCAGCGGCTGGACTACCTGAAAACCCTCGGCATCGACGCCATCTGGCTGACGCCGTTTTATATCTCCCCGCAGGTGGATAATGGCTACGACGTGGCGAATTACACCGCCATCGACCCGGCTTACGGCACGCTGGATGATTTCGACGAGCTGGTTGCCCGGGCGCACGAGCGCGGCATCCGTATCGTGCTGGATATGGTGTTTAACCACACCTCCACGCAGCACGCCTGGTTTCGCGAGTCGCTGAACAAAGAGAGCCCGTACCGCCAGTTCTACATCTGGCGCGACGGCACGCCGGAGCAGCTTCCCAACAACTGGCGCTCCAAGTTTGGCGGCAACGCCTGGCGCTGGCACACAGAGAGCGAGCAGTATTACCTGCATCTGTTCGCCCCGGAGCAGGCGGATCTCAACTGGGAGAACCCAGAAGTGCGCGCCGAGCTGAAAAAGGTGTGCGAGTTCTGGGCCGATCGCGGCGTCGACGGCTTGCGTCTCGACGTGATTAACCTGATTTCGAAAGATCAGGATTTCCCGGACGACAACACCGGAGACGGCCGCCGCTTCTACACCGACGGGCCGCGCGTTCACGAATATCTGCAGGAGATGAGCCGCGACGTCTTCACTCCGCGCAACCTGATGACGGTGGGCGAGATGTCCTCGACCTCGCTGGAGAACTGCCAGCAGTACGCCTCGCTCGACGGACGCGAGCTGTCGATGACCTTTAACTTCCACCACCTGAAGGTGGACTACCCCGGCGGCGAAAAATGGACGAAGGCGAAGCCGGACTTCGTGGCGCTGAAAACCCTCTTCCGCCACTGGCAGCAGGGGATGCACAACAGGGCGTGGAACGCGCTGTTCTGGTGTAACCACGATCAGCCGCGCATCGTGTCGCGCTTTGGTGACGAAGGGGAATACCGCGTACAGGCCGCGAAGATGCTCGGCATGGTGCTGCACGGCATGCAGGGCACGCCGTATATCTACCAGGGCGAGGAGCTGGGGATGACCAACCCGCACTTCAGCCGCATCACCGACTATCGCGACGTGGAAAGCCTGAACATGTTCGCCGAACTGCGCGCCAACGGCCGCGAACCGGATGAATTACTGGCGATTCTGGCGAGTAAGTCCCGCGATAACGGGCGAACCCCAATGCAGTGGGACGCTTCGCACAATGCGGGCTTTACCGAGGGCGAGCCGTGGATTGGGGTCTGCGATAACTACGAAACGGTGAACGCCCGCGCCGCGCTCGACGACCCGGATTCGGTGTTCTACACCTATCGGTCGCTGATCGGCCTGCGTAAAACCCTGCCTGTGCTGACGTGGGGAGATTATGAGGATCTTCTGCCGGAACATCCTTCTCTTTGGTGCTACCGTCGTCAGTGGCAGGGGCAGACGCTGATGGTGGCGGCGAACCTGAGTAATACGCCGCAGGAATGGCAGACAGACGCTCTCAGCGATAGGTCGCAGGTGCTGATGAGTAACTACCCGGCACCGCAAACGACGTCGCTGCGTCCGTTTGAAGCCGTCTGGTGGTTGCAGCAGTAACTTTCCCTGCCGGGTGCGGCTCAGCACCCGGCTTACTTTACTGTTTTTGTTGAGTAAATAATCAGATTTTTCTCTCGCGCCTTTACAATCGCTGAAGCGCCCGTCGTTTGTACTCTCGTCTTTTTACTTTGTTCTGCATCAAATAAATCGCAAACATGTTTGATGCAAATCACTATATGTAGCACTTAAAATGCACGCCGACCCAACATCTTGTATTTATCGTCTACTATTCCAACAACAAGACGGCGCTTACGCTGGCCGGAATTGTGGATAACACGAGCTGGGAACGCGGGAAGTCTTTGGCCCGGCGGGGAATATGCCCGGTTATGACTTCTCCACCTCTGTGGATAACCTGTTTTCAAAAAATGGAGTGATCATGACACCGCATGTGATGAAACGTGATGGCTGTAAAGTGCCGTTTAAATCAGAGCGCATCCAGGAAGCCATTCTGCGTGCAGCTAAAGCAGCGGGAGTCGATGACGCAGATTACTGCGCCACCGTCGCAGAAGTCGTTAGCAGCCAGATGAACGAACGCAGCCAGGTCGATATCAACGAGATCCAGACCGCGGTTGAGAACCAGCTGATGGCGGGGCCCTACAAGCAGCTGGCGCGCGCCTACATTGAGTACCGTCACGATCGTGACGTGCAGCGTGAGAAGCGCGGTCGTCTGAACCAGGAGATCCGTGGCCTGGTGGAGCAGACCAACTCCGCCCTGCTCAATGAAAACGCCAACAAAGACAGTAAAGTGATCCCAACCCAGCGCGACCTGCTGGCCGGTATCGTCGCCAAACACTATGCCCGTCAGCATCTGCTGCCGCGCGACGTGGTGTCGGCGCACGAGCGCGGTGAAATTCACTACCACGATCTCGACTATTCGCCGTTCTTCCCGATGTTCAACTGCATGCTGATCGACCTGAAGGGCATGCTGACCCACGGTTTTAAAATGGGTAACGCCGAGATTGAACCGCCTAAATCAATCTCCACGGCCACCGCCGTCACCGCGCAGATTATCGCTCAGGTCGCCAGCCATATTTACGGCGGCACCACGATTAACCGCATTGATGAAGTGCTGGCCCCGTTCGTGACGGCAAGCTTCAACAAGCATCGTAAAACGGCCGAAGAGTGGCAGATCCCGGACGCCGACGGCTATGCGCACTCCCGCACCGAGAAAGAGTGCTACGACGCCTTCCAGTCGCTGGAGTATGAAGTGAACACGCTGCATACCGCCAACGGCCAGACGCCGTTTGTAACCTTCGGGTTTGGTCTGGGCACCAGCTGGGAATCGCGCCTGATCCAGCAGTCCATTCTGCGCAACCGCATTTCCGGCCTCGGCAAAAACCGCAAAACGGCGGTGTTTCCGAAACTGGTGTTCGCCATTCGCGACGGCCTGAACCACAAGTTTGGCGATCCGAACTACGACATCAAACAGCTGGCGCTGGAGTGCGCGAGCAAACGCATGTATCCGGACATCCTGAACTACGATCAGGTCGTCAAAGTGACCGGTTCGTTTAAAACGCCAATGGGCTGCCGCAGCTTCCTCGGCGTGTACGAAGATGAAAACGGCGAGCAGATCCACGACGGGCGCAACAACCTGGGCGTCATCAGCCTGAACCTGCCGCGCATCGCACTGGAGGCGAAAGGCAATGAAGCGGAATTCTGGACGCTGCTGGACGAGCGCCTGCAGCTGGCGCGTAAGGCGCTGATGACCCGTATTGCACGTCTGGAAGGGGTCAAGGCCCGCGTGGCGCCAATTCTCTATATGGAAGGGGCCTGCGGCGTACGTCTGAAAGCGGACGATGACGTGTCGGAGATCTTCAAAAACGGCCGCGCGTCGATTTCGCTGGGCTATATCGGTATTCACGAGACCATCAACGCCCTGGCGGGCGATACGCATATGTACGACAGCGAGGCCCTGCGTGAGAAAGGCATCGCGATTGTTCAGCGCCTGCGCGACGCGGTAGACCAGTGGAAAGAGGAAACCGGCTACGGGTTTAGCCTCTACAGCACGCCGAGCGAGAACCTGTGCGACCGCTTCTGCCGTCTGGATACCGCCGAGTTCGGGATTGTGGAAGGCGTGACCGACAAAGGGTATTACACCAACAGCTTCCACCTCGACGTGGAGAAAAAGGTGAACCCGTACGACAAGATCGACTTCGAAGCGGCCTATCCGCCGATCGCCAGCGGCGGCTTCATCTGCTACGGCGAGTACCCGAACATTCAGCACAACCTGAAGGCGCTGGAAGACGTATGGGATTACAGCTATCAGCACGTGCCGTATTACGGGACCAACACGCCAATCGACGAGTGCTACGAGTGCGGCTTTACCGGTGAGTTCGAGTGTACGAGCAAAGGCTTTACCTGCCCGAAATGCGGCAACCACGATGCGGCTCGCGTCTCCGTGACCCGTCGCGTGTGCGGCTATCTCGGCAGCCCGGACGCGCGTCCGTTTAACGCCGGCAAGCAGGAAGAGGTGAAGCGTCGCGTGAAGCATTTGGGGAATGGGCAGATCGGGTAAGTTCTGCGCAGGGTTCTCCCCCTCACCCTACCCCTCTCCCTCAAGGGAGAGGGAACTCTTCCCCCTCTCCCTGTGGGAGAGGGTCGGGGTGAGGGCATCAGCGCGCACAAATTCTCTGGACATTTTCTATGCGATATCATCAATACTACCCCGTCGACATCGTCAACGGCCCCGGCACCCGCTGCACCCTGTTCGTCTCAGGCTGCGTCCACGAATGCCCCGGCTGCTACAACAAAAGCACCTGGCGTCTGAACTCCGGCATGCCGTTTACCGCTGAAATGGAAGACCGGATCGTCAACGACCTCAACGACACCCGCATCAAACGCCAGGGGATCTCGCTCTCCGGCGGCGACCCCCTGCACCCGCAAAACGTGCCGGATATCCTGAAGCTGGTGAAGCGCATTCGGGCAGAGTGTACGGGAAAAGATATATGGGTCTGGACAGGCTACAGGCTGGATGAGCTGAACGCGCAGCAGATGGAAGTGGTGGATCTGATTAACGTCCTGGTCGACGGCAAGTTCGTGCAGGATTTAAAAGACCCGGCGCTGATCTGGCGCGGCAGCAGCAACCAGGTTGTGCATCATCTGCGTTGAAAAAAGGCGGATGTTATCCGTCCGCCCTTACCTCAAAACCGGCTCAAACTCTCCATTGCCACCGCCTTAAACCCGGCAAAATCTCCGCAGCTACAGAGCCGCGACATCGCCCGTTCACGCAGGAAGGTGACGAAGATATCGTAAATCGCCATCGCCTCTTCGTATTCGCTTTTGCTGATGGCGAGCAGGAAGATGACGTGCGCGGTTTCATCTCCCCACTGAACGCCGTGCGGGGCGAGCACGGTATAGACCACGGTTTTCTGCGCTAAAAGGCCGAGGGAGTGCGGCAGCGCGATGCCGTCGCCGAGCATGGTGCTGACGATGGCTTCACGCTCGACGACAGAATCCAGGAACTCCGCGCCGACAAACCCCTCGCCTTCAAGCTGCGCGCACAGTTCACGGAACAGCGTTTGCTGATCGATCGGCTTGTCGATAATGCGGAAATGGGACGCGTCGAAGTATTTATCCAGCATCCACGGGCGGGTGCGGTCCACCAGCACCAGTTTGCCGATCTGCTCTAACTGGTAATCGGTCGGGAACGGAGCGATCGTCACCACCGGTTTGGACTTTTCGCTTACGCGGGCGGTGGCGATCACAAAGTCTTCGCTAATCGTTTCCGCCAGCTCGTACTCGCGCAGGGTGAGCGTGCGGGCCACCTCAATTTGCGGGTACTTGCGCTGCAGCACCGCTTCAATCATGCGGACCATGGCATTACCTGCGTCGCACACCAGCAGCACGCGCGGCTGGCGCTGGTAGCCGATGTTGTAGTGGCGCTCCAGCCCGACGCCGATGTGCAGCACCAGGAAGCCGATTTCGTTTTCGCTGATCACATAAGGCGTGTATTTTCCCCAGCTCGACACCGCCGCCAAAGTCATATCCCACGCCATCGGGTAGTGCTGCTTGATGTTATCCAGCAGCGGATTGGGGATCATGATTTGATACCGCACACGGGTGATCATGGTTTTGATGTGCGTGAGCAGGTCCGCGTGCAGCTGCGCGTCGCTGAGCAGGTTGTAGTTATAGTGGGTGTTGATATAGCGCAGGATGTAGTTGACCAGCGCTTCGTCGTCGTCCGCGTTAATTGCGCTCGGGGCAATCTCCTGAATCTGCCGCGCCGCAATGTGCACGCACAGCCAGCTCTCCTCCGAAGGTGAAAGCGCTTTGCCCGCCAGCTGCTGGATAGTGACGGCGATATCTTTCGCCGCCTCGCGCACGTTCTCTTCTACGTCTTCGGCGTGGAATTCCGGCAGCGGATAGCCCTCGCTGATGCGCCGCACCGACACCGCGCAGTACAGGCGCAGGAACAGCTCGCCTTCGTCGGTCAGACGGATGTGATGACGCGTCAGCGCCTCGTGCAGCACGGGCACCATCTGCTCCGCCACGCCTGCATTCAGCGCCACGTCGGTCACCAGCGGGTTCAGGCTGTCCTGCTGCGCCAGCTCCCAGAGCAGATCGGTCAGGCAGGCGCGGGTCGACATCTCGCTGCCAAACAGCTTCATCCCGTGGCGCGGGCGCGTTTCCAGCGTCAGGTTATAGCGGTGGAACCACTCGCGGACTTCGGTCATGTCGCTCTGCAGCGTGGCGCGGCTGACGAACCACTCGTCCGCCAGATCCTCGAGCTTAAGAGAAAATGCCGAGGTCAGAAAACGCACCACCAGATAGTGCACGCGCTCCGGCCCGGTCCGGGGAATACGCAGCGCGCGCGGGTGGGATGCCTGCAGCTGCTGGTAGCGCTGGGCATCATCAATTTTGAGCTGATAGCCGTTGCCCCGGCTCAATATAAACTGCGCGCCGTGGCCTGCCAGCAGCGCGTTCAGGGCGGTGATATCGGCACGGACGGTTCGCGTGGAGACCGACAGCCGCTGCGCCAGCTCGTCCTGCGGCAGCGTCTCGTTTTGCAACAAATCGAACAGTTGCGCTAAACGTTGGTTCGGAAATCGCACGGGTTTGTCCTCTTACAGCTTAAGGTGAAATGACCATCTGAGATGGGCTGCCGACCGGGGTATAGTCCGGCTCGAAGCTTAATTTCCCGTCCTGCGCCACGCGGAAACGGGTGATGTTGTCGCTGCGCTGGTTCATGACGTACAGCCAGTGTCCCTGCTTATCGAGCGTCAGGGTGCGCGGGTAGTCGCCGCGCGTCCACACGTCGTCCTGATGCGTCAGCGTGCCCTCCGCTGTTACGGTAAAGTGCCCGATGCTGTTATGCAAACGGTTAGCCACATACAGCTGTTTACCGTCGGCGCTTAATGCGAGCCCGGCAGCAAAGCTGGTGCCTTTGTAACCTTCCGGCAGGGCTGAGAGCGTTTTGCCCTCTTTCAGGGTGCCGTTGGCGTTCACGGTATAATGGGTGAGCGTAGACGCCTCTTCGTTAATCAGCCACAGGGCATCGCCTTTTGGCGTAAAGACAAAGTGGCGCGGCCCGGCGCCTTTTGAGGAGGCGCTGATAAACGGCGGATCGTTCGGCGTCAGCTTCCCTGTTCGATCGTCAAAACGGTACTGGTAGAGGCGATCCAGCCCAAGATCGGTGGAAAATACGTATTTCCCGCTCGGATCGGCGGCGATCATGTGCGCGTGGGGGCCGTTATGATCGCTGATGGCAAAGCTGCCCTCCGCTGCCGCTTCCGGCTTCGCCGCGCCCGGCTCGCCCTGATCCTGATGCTTATCCGTAGCCTCACCCAGGCTGCCGTCTGCTTTAACGGGCAGCACTGCGATAGATCCGCTGACATAGTTCGCCACCAGCAGATGACGACCGTTCGGGGTCAGCGACAGGTAAACCGGCCCCGCGCCGCCGGAGGCCACCTGATTCAGCTCGCTCAGCGTGCCGTTATCCCCCACCCGCAGCGCCTGCACCACGCCCTGCTCCACTTCACTTGCCAGATAGAGCGTTTTGCCGTCGTGCGAGACGGCCAGCTGCGCGGCGTTCGGCAGCCTGCTCACCAGCGTTTTATTCGCCAGCGCGCCGCTTTGCGGGTCAACGGTAAAGCGGTACAGCCCTTCGCCGTTGGGGTTGTAGGTGCCCACCCAGGCGTACTGCGGCTGGGCGATAGCGGCGGTGGCGAACATTGAGAGTGAAGCAACAAGCAGGGTACGGGTGTGCATGGTGGCTCCTTCAGGTGTGTGCGGTTTGTTTTCCCTCACCCCGGCCCTCTCCCAAAGGGAGAGGAGGTAAAAGTTCCCTCTCCCTTTGGGAGAGGGTTAGGGCGAGGGCAGATACTACTTCACCAGCTTCTTCGTCATCGCAAGCAGCGTACGCACGTCTTCCGGGCGCGTGTCGCCGCTGGCTTTGTCGATAATTGAGCTGTAGATATGCGGGATGATTTTGCTCACGCCCGCGTCGAGGGCGATCTGCAGGATCTCCTCATAGTTTTCCAGATCGATACCTCCGGTCGGCTCCAGCCAGAAGTCGTGACGGGCGCAGGCTTCCGCCACCGCGTTGTACTCGTCACGGCACTTCAGGCCGCCCATCGGGAAGTATTTGATGGAGCTGCCGCCGAAATCCTTCAGCAGGGCAATCGCGGTTTCAACCGGTACGATGCCGTCCGGTGCGTTGCTGCTCAGCGGTCCGGTGGAGATTTTGACCATCCCGACGGTGCCGGTCGGAGAGACCAGGCCGTTGACCACCGACTCATTCTGCCCCAGCAGCGCGCGGCTGGTGGCCACGCCGGTAAAGACCTGGTTGACGTGCTGCGGCTGCACCTGACGGGAGATCTCGCTCACCATCGCCGACTGGTTCGGATCCCCCGCGCCGAGGCCGACGGAGAGCGCGTTATCAATCAGCGCGGCATATTCACGCATATCGGCAACGGCGCTCGCCACGTCCGGGTAATTTTTGGAGAGCACGCCCACCAGCACGTGACCTTCCGCCGCCTCGTAAATGGCGCTGGCGTTGGCTTTCGATCCTGCCAGCACGTTCAGGCAGACGCGGTCACGGTAAAAGTTGGGGGTCAGTTTCATGCTTTTTTCTCCTGTCCTAATACTTCGCTAATGCGGCGATACACGATGTTCAGCTGGTCAGCATTCACGCTGCGCACGTCCGCCTCGATAATCCCTTCGTTGGCCTTGTAGCCACGGAAGTAAATGGCATATTCGCCCTGCTTGAGCTTCGCCACCAGATCGCCCGTGCCGACGCCCGTTGCGGCTTCGTCGAACTTAATCTCGGTGCGCGCGATATCGCGACCGGCGCTGTCCCAGACCACGCGCGCGGTCACGCCGTTGAGGGTGTTGAGCGCCTCGATAAACGGCGTCATCTTCGCCACCATCTCGGCCCCGCTCTCTTTGGTCGCCGTCAGGTAGTGTTCGATGGCGCAGGTCAGGCCAAGAATGCCCTCTTTGCCCACCTTCATCGCGCGGCCAATGCCCGCGGTCTGGCGCTTCACCCACTCAACGTACTGGGTTTTGCCGATCACCAGCCCGCTGGTTGGGCCTTCAATCGCCTTCGCGCCGCTGTAGATCACCAGATCGGCACCGGATCGGTAGTACGCGTGCAGATCTTCTTCCGCCGCCGCATCGACGATCAGCGGGAGATCGTGCTTGCGCGCCACCACCGCCGCCTGCCCGACGCTGAGCATGCTTTTCTGCACGCAGTGGTGCGATTTGATGTAGAGGATCGCCGCCGTGCGCGGGGTGATCGCCGCCGCCAGCTGATCGGCGGAGCATTCGTTGGCGTAGCCCGCCTCCACCAGCTTGCCGCCGCCCAGCGCCACCATGGTGCCCACCGGCGCGCCAAAGTTTACGTTGTGGCCTTTCGGCAGGACGATTTCGTTGTTCTCAATCGGGGTCACGTGCAGGTTTTCCAGCAGCCAGTCGCTGTCTTTGACCAGCACCGCCGCCACGGACTGGGCTATGCCCGCCGACGCGCAGGAGACCACCGTCGCGCCTTCCACATCCAGCAGCTTCGCGATGTATTCCCCGGTTTTGTTGACCAGATCCTTCATCTCGAAATAGTGATTCATGCCGTCCATCGCCGCCTGCACCACTTCCGGGCGCGGCGTGGAGACGCCCAGCGCCGTCATGCGGCCAGAGGTGTTGATAACCTGCTTTAAATGGTACTTCTCATAAATCGAAGGCATGTTCCGTGCTCCCTTGTTCGGTCATGTAGCCCTTGCCCGCGCGGATCGCGGCAAGCGGTACCAGAATGTGTTCAGCCTGCAGGCTGTCGTTTTCGGCATCCGTCAGCACCGTCGGCTGGCGTTTGAGCGTAAACAGCGTCAGGTCGGCGTCGAGACCCGGCTGAATGCGGCCTTTGCGCGCCAGGCGCAGGCCGTCGGCGGCGTTCGCAGTCACGCAGTCAATCACCTGCGGCAGCGACATGCCGATGGCGAGAAACTTCGACATCACGCTCGCCAGCGAGCCGACCGGACCGTTGATGCGGTTGCGGCAGTAGATATCCGAGCTGATGGTGTGCGGCAGAATGCCCATCGCGATGGCGCGTTTCGCCACCTCAAAGCTAAAGCTCGCCGTGCCGTGGCCGACGTCCAGGCGCACGCCGCGCTTCAGGGCGGAGGTGATGGAGGCGCGCAGCTCGCCGGAGGGCGTCAGAATGCGGTTGGGCTTGCCGTTGTAGCAGTGGGTGATGATGTCGCCGGAGCTCAGCAGCTCGGCAATTTCGTCGAGGTTCGGCGGGTTGTTGCCGATGTGCACCATCAGCGGCAGGTCGCCGTTCTCTTTCTGAATGGCTTTCGCGCGCTCCAGCGGCGTGATGCCGTTTTCACCGACCACGCTGCTGCTCATGCGCGCCTTCAGGCCGACGATAAAATCAGGGTGGCGCTTCACCGCCTGCTTCACCGCGTCGGCGTCAATATTCGCCATGTTGGCCAGTTCGTTCTGGGCAATCAGCCCCACGCGGGAGATGTTCAGCAGGGCAAACACCTCGGTAGAGGCCCTGCGGGTGATGTCATAGAAATCGTCCACGTCGTCGGCACCGGTACTGCCCGCGTCCACCACGGAGGTGACGCCGGTGGCAATGCCCACGCTGTCCGGCTCGTCGTGGTAAATCGGGGAGTTCGGGTAGCAGTGAACGTGGGAGTCAATCCAGCCTGCGCTGACGAACACGTCGCCGTTCAGCTCAACCGTTTTATGCGCGGGGGCGTTAATCTCGCCCAGCGCCGCGATCTTCCCGTCCTGAATGGCGATATCGGTCAGGGTATCGTCGGCAAGGCGCGCACGGCGCAGGAGTAAATCAAACATGAGGATCTCCTGATAAGGCGGGCGCCTGAGCGCCCGCGGGTATTAAAGGGCGACCGGGAACAGCCAGCCCAACAGCATTGCGCCGAGGATCGCGCCACCGGTGATTGGCTTCTGCCAGATGTAGAACACCAGCGCACCCAGCAGGGAACCGACGCCGATAGGAATGGAGGCGGTCATGGCGCTGAGGATAATCAACGGCCCGAGGAAGCGGCCGGAGGCGTTACCCGCGCCCATCATCACGTCTGCGCCGTAGGTGGAGTTGCTCTGGTTGATGGTGAACTTACGCGCCAGGATGATGACGTAGCCAATCGCCAGACCAATCACCAGGCCGGTAATCAGCGCGGCAATGAAGTTGGTCACCGGGAACATGATGCCCGCGCCCAGCAGCAGCGCCGGAACGCCGAGGCCCACGCCGGTCTGGATGGCGCCGCCGATGTCGAGAATACCCACCAGCGACCCTTCGATAATGCGGGCGAACAGGAAGCTCGCGCCGAACGCCGCCACCGCGCCGTAAACCCCGGTATCGATCCCCGCTTTCAGCATCGCCACGAAGGCCACTTCGTTAAACGCGCCGATGCCGTAGAGGTAGTACATGTGCGTCCCGGCGAAAACGCCGGAGGAGAGCAGGCCAACGAAGATCGGGAACGACCAGTCGGCATACCAAAAACCTTTATTCTGTTCCATTTAGAGGCTCCTGTTATTTACCGCTGAGCGAGTTGTGGATCATGTCGAGCCAGTTCGGCACGGTCAGATGGAAGGATTCGATCATCTTCATGTCGAAGCCGCGGAAGAAGCCGCTCAGCACGAAGAGCAGGACGATCGCCGCCATCATCACTTTGGTGACGTGGTTCCAGCCGCTCTCTTCCACGCCTTTCCCGATCAGGATCCCCAGCACCAGGCCCGGTACGGCGTTCCCCATAATCAGCTGCGCCGCGCCGCCAAAGATGGTGGCCCAGAAGCCCGATTTTTTACCCGCGTCGATAGCTGCCAGCCAGAAGATCACCGGCATCACGGTGTTCACCAGCAGGTTTGCCGCCGGTACCAGAACCTTCACGGCGGTGACCTGAAGCGCTGCCGGAACGGAGGAGGCGGTCAGGTTCAGGAAGGTGACGACGAGCATGCCAATCACGCCGCAGGTAATCGCCATTTTGCGCGGGTCGTGCAGCGTTTCGCCGACGTTACGGTTTTTGATCATCAGCGCAGCAGCACCCCAGTTCGGGATGATGCGGTGGTCAACGTCCTGTGTGAAAGCCCCTGCGGCCACGGAAGAGGCCCAGGCGTTAAAGAAGAAACCTAACCCAAAGGAGAAGTGGGACGCCGGATCCCCTTCGCAGGAGTTCAGTTCCCCCAACGTACGAAACGCGCCCATACCCTGAGTGGTAGGCGCATGAAACATGCGTGCAGCCCCGGCTCCGACACCGACGCCAACCAGGCCGCCAATGATGAGCGATTTTATTAATATAATTAAGAACATCAGTCTGCCCTTTTATGAATAATCAGCGTTGCGTGACGAAATCCACCTGGTCAAGATTGATAGCGGTCACGTTGACGGTCACATCCAGCTCCACGCTGTAGGTGCGTCTTTCCCGGCGCAGAAAGAAGAACAGAAACGCTTCTTTTCGCACCGCTTCTTGCGCCTGAACGACCTGCACATCCTGTGGCTCAATACGCAGTAAGATATGCGGTGAGGCTTTCATCACCGCGGCCTGAACGTGGTTGAGCGCGTCGGCAAAGGCGCGCGCTTTGGCGTCGCCTTTGCCCTTCACTCTCACCGTGGTTGTGAACTGTTCTTTCATGCTTATGCGCCGTATTTCTTCTGCCACGCCTGCACCAGACGCTCGCCCAGCTCTTCTTTATCCATAAAGCCGAAGCCCAGCACGTTGCAGCCTTCGTTGATGGCGGTCACGCCCTCTTCCACCGAACGCATGCCGTATTTGGCCTTGTAGCCATATTTGGTTTGGGCCGTGATGGCACCCGCGCCGCCGCTGCCGCAGAAGGAGATGCCGAAGGTGGCGCTTTCCGCTTTCATCACGTCGCCGAGCTTCATGTCCGCCGCCATGCCCGGTACAACCACCGCGCGTCCACCTGCTTTTTCCACACCGGCAGCCACTTTCTGACCTTTACCCAGGCGATCGCCAATCACGACTGTAATCTGTTCCATGTGTTGCTCCTTAAAGGTTGTCTTTCGCGACTTCAAAGTGAACGGAGAGCAGCCAGGCTTCTTCATCAGGAAGATTGCCAAACTGCGCGACCACTTCACGGGCGAGCCGCATTGAATCCGGTGAAATTTCGTCAAACAGCTCTGCTTCAACCTCCGGCAGCGGCTCGCCGGTCACGGACCGGTGCGCCATTGCGCGCACGTGGGAGGTGAGCATCTGCTCCTGTACCGCATTGGGGATGATGTTGTTTCGGCCCAGCAGGGCATAAACCTGCTGCAGCATGGTGTTCGCGAGCTGTTCTGTTTGCTCTGCCTGTTCCCCAACGTCGTTCATTACCGCTCCGTTAATCACTGGTCTTACCCCGTTAATGGCTCTGGAATAAAACTAACGTTGGGGGGGAATTGTTTGTAGCGAGTTGTTTTCCACTTCGAAGTGGAAAGGCGAGCCGCAGCAGTGATCTGTGCCACATAAATGCGGTGAATCTGAATTAATCCCGGTATTTGCGTGATGAATATCACGTATTCCAGCGGCAAAACGCGCGCCGGGGAAACGAAACGTTCAGGCGCGGTGACGCAAAAATGTGATGGCGATAGGGTTTACTTATTACCGCGTAAAAAAAACGGGGGCCGCTGGCCCCCGCTGGTTGTTTGTCAGATGCGCGATCGGTTAACGATATTTCTTGTGATACGTGTTACGGGTCGTCACAAACTGCTCGGCCGCCGCCTGGGCTTCCTTCACTTTGCCTTCGTTAGCCAGCTTCAGCGCGCCGTCGATCTGGCCGACCAGCACGTCAAAGCCGTGGCGGTAGTCTTTCATTTCTGCGCTGTCTGCCGCTTTGCTTTCCAGCTTCGGAGGCGTCGCTTTTTGTGCGTCGAGCGCCGCTTCACGCATTTTGGTCAGCGCGTCTTTCATTTCAGCCGCATTGTCGGTTTTCTGCACCACCTTCAGGTTTTGACCGAGGATGCCCATGTCGTCTTCAAGATCGGCAGCAAACGCAGAAGAGCCAAGAACCAGCGTTGAAGCCGCGACGATCGCTAACAGATGTTTACGCATTGCTCACTTCCTTTTTTATTATTAAAACGCCTTTACGGGTATTACTGACCGGCGATTTTCATTTCCGGCAGAAGTACAGAACCACACTGTATATTGCTACGTGTTTCAATATCGTTACCGACCGTAACGATATTGCGCCACATGTCCTTCAGGTTGCCGGCGATAGTAATTTCGCTCACCGGATACTGAATTTCGCCGTTTTCCACCCAGAAGCCCGCCGCACCGCGCGAGTAGTCTCCGGTAATGCCGCTTACGCCCTGGCCCATCAGCTCGGTGACCACCAGACCTGTGCCCATCTCTTTCAGCATCTGCTCAAAGTTCAGGCCCTGACCGGCAATGCGCCAGTTGTGGATGCCGCCAGCGTGTCCGGTGCTTTTCAGCCCCAGCTTGCGCGCGGAGTAGTTGGTCAGCAGCCACTGGGTCAGAATACCGTCTTTGATGATATCGCGACGTTCGGTGCGCACGCCTTCGCTGTCGAACGGCGTGGAGGCCAGCCCTTTCAGCAGGTGCGGATGTTCTTCAATGGTGAGCCATTCCGGCAGGATCTGCTTGCCCAGCGAGTCGAGCAGGAAGGTCGATTTACGGTAAACCGAGCCGCCTGCGATAGCGCCCACCAGATGGCCAAACAGACCGGTCGCCACTTCGTTGGCAAAAATAACCGGGGCCTTCATGGTGGAGAGTTTGCGCGGCGACAGGCGTGACAGCGTGCGTTCGGCACACTCTTTACCCACCCACTCAGGAGACTGCAAATCCCCCAGCGCGCGGCCAATGGTATAGGCGTAGTCACGCTCCATGTCACCGTTCTCTTCAGCGATCACGCAGCTGGAGAGCGAATGACGGGTAGAGCAGTAGCCCTGCAGCATGCCGTGGCTGTTGCCGAAGACTTTGATGCCGTAATGGCTGTTGAAGCTGCCGCCTTCGGTATTGGTGATGCGCTTATCGGCCTGCAGGGAAGCCTGCTCGGCGCGCGCGGCGAGTTCGATCGCTTCGTCCGGGGTTACTTCCGCCGGGTGGAAAAGATCGAGATCCGGCGCGTCAAACGCCAGCAGGTCTTTATCCGCCACGCCTGCGTAAGGATCCGGAGAGGTATAACGGGCGATATCCAGCGCCGCCTGCACCGTACGGGCAATGGCATCCGGGCTGAGATCGGTAGATGACGCGCTGCCTTTGCGATTCTGGTGATACACCGTGATCCCAAGCGCGCCATCGCTGTTGAATTCTACGTTCTCCACTTCACCATAGCGGGTACTCACGCTGATGCCGGTGGTTTTGCTGACCGCCACTTCGGCGCCATCTGATTTTTCTGAAGCAAGCATCAGCGCGGTGGAGACGGCTTCTTCAAGAATCTTACGCTGCGCTTCAACTTGTGAGGTTACTTTCATCGCAAATGCCATACTGTAAGAGAGAGTTATCTGAAGTCTAACAGAGAACCGTTTTTCAGTGCGCGTCTTAACTGGTAACATTAGCCTCTTTTTTTAAGGAGCCTGACATGACTAAGCAGCCCGAAGACTGGCTCGACGACGTTCCCGGTGATGACATCGAAGACGAAGATGATGAGATCATCTGGGTCAGTAAAAGTGAAATTAAACGTGACGCCGAAGAGTTAAAACAGCTTGGCGCAGAAATGGTAGAACTGGGTAAAAACGCGCTGGACAAGATCCCGCTCGACCAGGATCTGCGTGATGCCATTGAACTGGCACAGAAAATCAAGAAAGAAGGCCGTCGTCGCCAGCTTCAGCTTATCGGGAAAATGCTGCGTCAGCGCGACGTCGATCCGATCCGCCAGGCGCTGGACAAGCTGAAAAACCGCCACAACCAGCAGGTTGCGTTTTTCCATAAGCTTGAGCAGATCCGCGATCGCCTGATTGAACAGGGTGATGATGCCGTACCGGAAGTGCTGAACCTGTGGCCGGATGCCGACCGCCAGCAGCTGCGTTCCTTGATCCGCAACGCGCAGAAAGAGAAAGAAGGGAATAAGCCGCCGAAGTCTGCGCGCCTGATTTTCCAGTATCTGCGCGAGCTGTCTGAGAACGAAGAGTAATCTGTTCCCCTCACCCCGACCCTCTCCCCGGAGGGGCGAGGGAGGAAAGAATGTAGGCCCGGTAAGCGCAAGCGCTACCGGGCTTTTTTTTACTCTGCGGCTGCCGCTTCCGCTTTCTTCGCCAGACCGTCCAGCAGCTTCTGATGGATCCCACCAAAACCGCCGTTGCTCATCACCAGAATGTGATCGCCAGGCTGAGCGGCTTTCACCACCATATCCGCGAGCGCATCCACATCCGCGCTCCAGTGCGCGGGCTGAATGCAGGCATCGGCCACTTCGGCCACCTGCCACGGAATATGCTGCGGCTGCAGCAGGAAGACCTCATCGGCACGTCCTAACGACGGCGCGAGATCATCTTTGCAGATGCCCATCTTCATGGTGTTCGAGCGCGGTTCCAGCACCGCCAGAATGCGGGCTGTCCCGCCGACCTTGCCGCGCAGGGCGGCAAGCGTTGCCAGAATGGCCGTTGGGTGGTGCGCGAAATCGTCATACACGGTAACGCCGTGGGCTTCACCGCGCAGTTCCAGACGACGACGGGCGTTGATAAACGAGCCCAGCGCATTGGCCGCATCCGCAGGCAGAACGCCCACGTGACGCGCCGCAGCAATAGCCATCAGGCCGTTGTGCATGTTGTGCTCGCCCACCAGGCCCCACTTCACCTCACCCACTTTTTCACCGTCGAGCAGCACTTCCCACTCGGAGGCATCGGCGTTGAGTTTCTTCGCCTGCCAGTGGCCCTGCTCGCCCACCAGCTCCTGCTCGCTCCAGCAGCCCATCGCCATCGTCTGCTTGAGGTTGATGTCGTTCTCAGGCAGGATGATGCGCCCCTGGCCCGGAACAATACGCACCAGGTGGTGGAACTGTTTCTGGATCGCTTTCAGGTCGTCAAAAATATCCGCGTGGTCGAACTCAAGGTTGTTGAGGATCAGCGTGCGCGGGCAGTAATGCACGAACTTGGAGCGTTTGTCGAAGAACGCGCAGTCGTATTCGTCGGCTTCGATCACGAAGAACGGGCTGTCACCCAGACGCGCAGAAACGTCGAAATTACCCGGTACGCCGCCAATCACGAAGCCCGGCTTGTAGCCGCAGGCTTCGAGGATCCAGGTCGCCATGCCCGCGGTCGTGGTTTTGCCATGGGTACCGGCAACGGCAACCACCCAGCGGTCGCGCAGGACGAAGTCATGCAGCCACTGCGGGCCGGACATGAACGGAATATTGCGTTCCAGAACCGCCTCGACGCACGGATTGCCGCGGGTCATGGCGTTGCCGATGATCACCAGGTCCGGCTCGGGATCCAGCTGGCTGGCATCGTAGCCCTGAATTAACGAGATGCCCTGTTTCTCCAGAAGTGTGCTCATTGGCGGATACACATTGGCGTCCGAACCTGTCACTTCATGGCCCAGCGAGCGCGCCAGCATTGCCAGTCCGCCCATGAAAGTGCCACAAATCCCCAATATATGAATGCGCATACGTCACTATCCTTCTTCAATGTGGCGCACATTTTACTCACATGTTAGCGGCTGTGAAACGCATTTCAGGTAAATCCGTATGTTGCTGGCGCGATTCACCTCTGCGCTAATATTTGAATGTTTGTTAAGATTGTTGGGCTTTAGTCGTTTTAGTGAACATACAATCGCTCTACTCACAAAGATGCAGGGAAAGTGTTATGAAAACGTTAGGTGAATTTATTGTCGAAAAGCAGCACGAGTTCTCTCATGCTACCGGTGAACTCACTGCTTTGCTGTCGGCAATAAAGCTGGGCGCTAAGATCATCCACCGCGATATCAACAAGGCCGGTCTGGTCGATATCCTGGGTGCCAGCGGTGCCGAGAACGTTCAGGGCGAGGTTCAACAGAAGCTCGATCTGTTCGCAAATGAAAAATTGAAAGCTGCACTGCGCGCGCGCGACATCGTTGCGGGTATCGCCTCTGAAGAAGAAGATGAAATTGTTGTTTTCGAAGGGTGTGAACACGCTAAATACGTTGTTCTGATGGATCCGCTCGACGGCTCCTCAAACATCGACGTTAACGTTTCTGTCGGTACCATTTTCTCCATCTACCGCCGCGTCACACCTGTTGGCACGCCGGTAACCGAAGAAGATTTCCTGCAGCCGGGCATTAACCAGGTTGCTGCCGGTTACGTCGTTTATGGCTCCTCCACCATGCTGGTGTACACCACCGGCTGCGGAGTTCACGCCTTTACGTACGATCCTTCACTGGGCGTTTTCTGCCTGAGCCAGGAACGCATGCGCTTCCCGGAGAAGGGCAACACCTACTCCATCAACGAAGGCAACTACATCCGCTTCCCGAACGGCGTGAAGAAGTACATTAAATTCTGCCAGGAAGAAGATAAAGCGACCCAGCGCCCGTACACGTCACGCTATATTGGCTCTCTGGTCGCGGATTTCCACCGTAACCTGCTGAAAGGCGGTATCTACCTCTACCCAAGCACCGCCAGCCACCCGGACGGGAAGCTGCGCCTGCTGTACGAGTGCAACCCGATGGCGTTCCTCGCCGAACAGGCGGGCGGCAAGGCGAGCGACGGTAAAGAGCGTATTCTGGATATCGTGCCGGAAAGCCTTCACCAGCGCCGTTCATTCTTCGTCGGCAACAACCACATGGTTGAAGACGTTGAACGTTTTATCCGTGAGTACCCGGACGCGTAATGCCTCTCTACAGGGGAGCCGTTCTGGCTCCCCTGGTCATTTATATGTTTTACCGTATAAGTGTTTATAAAAAACATGCTTTAATATTCACCACTGCTCCTGCATTATTTCCATAACAGTTTGACAGATATTTCGTGGAGCAGAATCGCAATGAACAATTATTCCCGTGCTAATACCGGCATTGATTTAAATCTTATCCCTGTATTTATTGAAATCGTCCGCTGCGGCAGCATGGCAAAAGCCTCTTTGCGTCTGGAGATGTCGCGTCCGGCGGTGAGCCTGGCCTTAAAGCGCTTTAATCAACTCTTTGATGAACCGTTATTTTTCCGCAAAGGTTTATATCTTGAACCGACGGAAAAAGCGTTAGCCTTAACCAGCTCACTGGAAATATTAATGGGTGAAATTCACGATAATATTGCGGCAGTTAATTCCGGAAAAAATAAAACCCCGGCACAGAACGTACCGGGGCTGGGTAATATTATGCAGCGGTCTGAGTCGTCACTTTGAATGATGACATGGCTTCCATCAGCTGACGCGACTGCTCCTCAAGAGAGCGGGTCGCGGCGGAGGATTGCTGCACCAGCGCGGCATTCTGCTGCGCGGTTTCGTCCATCTGATTCACCGCAATATTCACCTGCTCAATGCCGCGGCTCTGCTCCTGAGACGCGGTCGCAATCTCACGCATCAGTTTGGTCATCCGCAGCACTTCTGTTGCGATTTCGTCCATCGTTTCGCCGGCCTGCTGTGCCAGCTCGCTGCCCTCGTTAACGTGGGTCTGCGAATCACTGATAAGCGATCGGATCTCTTTCGCAGCGTCGGCGCTGCGGCTGGCAAGGTTTCGCACTTCGCCCGCGACGACGGCAAACCCGCGCCCCTGCTCGCCCGCGCGCGCCGCTTCCACGGAGGCGTTAAGCGCCAGAATATTGGTCTGGAAGGCAATACCGTCGATCACGCTCAGGATGTCGGCGATGCGCGCCGAACTGCCGGAGATATCGCGCATTTTTTCAATTACGTAGCAGACCATTTCGCTGCCGTGATCGGCCGTGTCGGACACCGACTTCGCCAGCTGGTGCGCCTGCTCGGCGTTATCGGCGTTGAGCTTCACCGTGGCGGTGATCTGTTCCATGCTGGCTGCAGTCTGCTCCAGCGACGTGGCGGTGGATTCCGTACGCTCGGCAAGATCGCGGTTTCCCAACGTCAGCTCGCGGCTGCCGGTGTCAATTTGCGAGCTGGCATCGCGTACCCGCATAACCGAGTTCATCAGCGACTGTCGCATCTCCTCTATCACCGCGTTGAGGCGGTTAAACTCCTGGCTCGCGGGGGCATTCAGCGTATGGGTTAAATCCCCCGCCGCCACGTTCTCCAGCTGAGCGATCGATGCAGAGAGCGGCTTGAGCAGCATATGGCGCAGCACCAGCCACGCGAGCACGATAATGCCCGCCGTCAGCAGCGCTGCGACGATAATCAGGATCAGTACGCGGGTTTTACTCGCCTGCACGGCGCTCACTTCCGCCTGACCACGCGCTTCGCTCCATTTCTGAAACGCCTGCATGTCGTTATCAAACTGCTTCGCCACCGGAATCAGCGTCTTCTCCAGAAGATCGTAGTACCCGTCCGCGCTCTGATCATTCAGGGTTTTCAGCATCGGGTTGATCCCCTGCTGGCTATACGTCGCCAGGCTGGCCGCCACTTTATCGAGCAGCTGTTGCCCCTGCTCGTCAGCCACGCCGCCGTCGATCACGCCTTTCAGCGTTTTCTGGGCCAGGGCAACTTCCTGAATGATGTTTTTTACCGCTTTGGCCGCATCGTCCAGCATGCCGATTTCCATCAGGCGGACGGCCTGGCCCGCCTCATTGCGCGCGCGCAGGATCAGCGTATAGCCTGAATTAAGCTGCACCATCTGCTCACCCTGAAGGTGATTAATACGCTGCAGTGAAGAAGAACTCTGTGTGAGGGCATAAATGCCAATGCCGCTGACAATCAGCAGCAGAAGGGTCATAACGGCCAGTAAAGAGAGCAAGCCGGTACGAATCGATAGCGTTTTAAGCATGATATTATTTCCGGTAGCGAGATATTTCTGGGCATAAAAAAAGAGTATCGGCCGCTACCGGAAAATGTTTAGACTTTAAGCAAATTCAGCGTGTTATCGCTCTGTTACCGATGTGTTTACGCGGGTAACAGGTGAGCTTTGGCGGTTCTCCCAGAGCACCGTCAGGCCACGCTGCAGGGCAATAAAAATAAACAGCAGAATGCCGATGGCGATCTTCGTCCACCAGGAGCTGAGCGTGCCGTCGAAGTTGATATAGGTTTGTATCAGCCCCTGGATAGCCACGCCGAACAGCGTCCCCAGCACGGTACCTACCCCGCCGCTGAGCAGCGTGCCGCCGATAACCACGGAAGCAATCGCATCCAGCTCAACGCCCACGCCTGCAAGGGCATAGCCCGCCTGGGTATACACCGAAAAGACGATCCCCGCCAGCGTCGCCAGGCCGGTCGAGAGCATATAGATGCGGATGGTGGTGCTGCGGGTGGAGATCCCCATCAGGTTTGCCGATGTGGCGTTACCGCCGATGGCGTAAACCTGGTTGCCAAACCGGGTACGGTGGGCGAGGAAGATGCCAATCACCACCACGCCCAGCATCAGCAGCCCCATCGCGCTCAGGCGGCCGCCGCCGGGAATTTTCCACGCCAGGCTGGAGAGCGTGTCGTACACCGGATGGTTAATCGGAATCGACTCTTCCGACACCAGATAGCTCACCCCGCGCAGGAAGAACATCCCCGCAAGGGTAATGATAAACGCCGGGATTTTTAACGCGTCGATAAGCAGCCCCATAAAGGCACCAAACGCGCAGCCCATCGCCAGCACCAGCGGAAACGCCACCAGCGGAGAGATCCCCCAGAAGCCGATCGCCTTCGCGAGGAATACGCCCGTGAACGCGATCACCGAGCCAACGGAGAGATCGATCCCGCCGGAGAGGATCACAAAGGTCATCCCGACGGCGATGATGCCTAAAAAGGCGTTATCGGTCAGGATATTGCAAATCACGCGGGTCGAGGCAAAACCGGGGAATTGGGTGAGGCAGTAGAGATACCCCAGCACAAACACGCCCAGCGTGATCATCAACGGTAAATTACGTTTTATCATGGCCACGGATCCCCTTAATGATGCTGACAAAGCGCGGCGACTGGACGATCAGCACGCAGAGCACGACCACCGCTTTCACCACCTGGTTGAGTTCCGGCTGGAACCCCGAAAGCAGGATCCCGGTGTTCATTCCCTGAATGATCAGCGCGCCAATCACCGAGAGCAGCAGGTTAAAGCGCCCGCCCATCAGCGATCCACCGCCGATCACCACCGCGAGGATCGCGTCCAGCTCCAGCCAGAGCCCCGCGTTGTTGGCATCGGCCCCGCGAATATCCGCCGCGACGATGACCCCGGCGATGGCGGCGCAGACGCCGCTCAGCACGTAGGTCAGCATCACCATCAGACGGGTGTTGACCCCGGCGTTGCGCGCGGCGCGGATGTTGATCCCGACGGCTTCAATGAACATGCCCAGCGCCGTTTTGCGGGTGAAAAGCCAGAAGACAACGAGCGTGACCAGGGCAACGATCACCGGCGTCGGGAAGAACAGAAGGTTGCCGCTCCCGATCCACGCCAGGCTCGGCGAGTTAAAGGTGACAATCTGCCCGGAGGTAATCAGCTGCGCCACGCCGCGCCCGGCCACCATTAAGATAAGGGTGGCGACAAAGGGCTGAATTTTCAGCACCGCCACCAGAATGCCGTTCCATAATCCGGCCAGCACGCCGGTGCCTAAGGCCGCCAGCAGTACCACCGGCAGGCTGTGTCCGGACACGGTCATGGAGGCTGCCGTGGCCCCGGCGATAGCCATCACCGCGCCGACGGAGAGGTCAATCCCGCCGGTGGCGATGACCAGCGTCATCCCGATGGCCAGCAGCGCCACGGGCGCGGCACGGTTTAGAATGTCTATCGGGCTGCCAAACAGGCGGCCATCCTGCACGATAATCTGGAAGAAATGCGGCGCGACCAGGCTATCAACCAGCAGAACCACCAGCAGCGCTGCGATTTGCGGCGTGCCGGTTGGCCAGCTGAAGCGGCGCTTTGACTCACCGGTTTGCGAAAGCGAACGGGGCATCACGATTTACTCCTTATGCCGCGATGGCATTCATGATCGCCGGAACGGACAGCTTATCCAGCGGGATCTCTGCCACCTGTTTGCGATCGCGCATGATGATGACGCGATCGGCATAGCCCACCAGCTCCTCCAGCTCGGACGAAATAACCAGCAGCGCCAGACCGTCCGCGCACAGGGTTTCGATAAGCCGGATAATTTCGGCGTGCGCCCCCACGTCAATGCCGCGGGTCGGTTCGTCGAGGATCAGGAACTGGGGTTTGGTCAGCAGCCAGCGGGAGAGCAGCACCTTCTGCTGGTTGCCGCCGGAGAGGAACTCGATGGGCTGTTCCGCGCTCGGGGTACGAATACCCAGCTGACGGATAAAGCGCTCGGCTATGGCGTTTTGCTCTTTACGGGGGATCGGGCGCAGCCAGCCGCGCTGGGCCTGCAGCGCCAGAATGATATTTTCCCGCACCGAGGCCGCGGCAATAATACCGTCCGTTTTTCGGTCTTCCGGGCAGAAGCCGACGCCCAGGCAGGAGGCCTGATGCGGCGATCGTAAGGTTTGCGGTTTGCCCTTGATCAGCGCGGTGCCGCTGTCGGCCGGTTTGATCCCGAATATCACCTCGGCGGTTTCGGTCCGGCCGGAGCCCAGCAGGCCCGCCAGCCCGACAATTTCGCCCGGGCGGACTTCCAGATTAAACGGCGATATCACGCCTTTCTTGCCGTAATCGCTGAACGCGGCGACCGGTTTCTCGCTGAGCAGCGTGCGCCCGGCGCGCTGAAGGGCGTTGGTTTCCAGCTCGCGGCCCAGCATCATTTTCACCAGCTCGATCTGCGGCAGCTCGCGGGTTTCGCGGCAGCCGACAAAGCTGCCGTTGCGCAGCACCGTGATGCGATCGCTTACCTCATATACCTGATCGAGGAAGTGGGTAACGAAGATCAGGCTGACGCCCTGATCGCGCAGCTGGCGCATCAGGGTGAAGAGCATCTCCACTTCCTGGGTATCGAGGCTGGCGGTGGGTTCGTCGAGGATCAGCACCTTTGCCGAGAGATCGATCGCGCGACAAATGGCGACGATCTGCTGCATCGCCACGGAAAAGCGGTTCAGCGGCTCGCGGACGTCAAGGGAGAAGCCGTACGATTCCATCAGCTTTGTCGCCCGCGCCTCCATCTCTTTGCGGCGCAGCAGGCCAAAACGTCGCGGCTCACGGCCAATAAACAGATTATCCGCCACCGACATATTCGGCAGCAGGTTTACTTCCTGGTACACCGTCCCGATCCCCAGCTGCTGGGCATGGGCGGTATTTTTCGGCGAAATGGCGTTGCCTTCCAGCCAGATGGTGCCGCGATCGGCGTGATAAACGCCGGTGAGGGATTTAATCAGCGTCGATTTTCCCGCGCCGTTCTCGCCCAGCAGCGCCATGATCTCACCGCGCCGCAGGCTGAAATCAACGTTATCCAGCGCCTTTACGCCGGGGGAGAATTTGCTTAAGCCCTCTGTGCGGAGGATTTCCTGGTGTTGTTCAGTGGTCATGGTTTTCCCCCTCACCCTGACCCTCTCCCCGGGGGGGAGAGGGGATTGATCGTGCCAATTGTTAATATCCAGCTCCGCCCTGCCTTTTCCCTCTCCCCTCCGGGGAGAGGGCTGGGGTGAGGGGCGCGGTTCTTAGTAGCCCATATTCTTCTTCTTCTCTAACTCTTCTTTCGCCGTATCAGGCAGGTAGAGCGTGGACTTAGTGACCGTCACCTTCTCAGGCATCGTGCCGTCCTTCTTGAATTTCTCCAGCGCGTCGAATGCCGGGCCAGCCATGTTTGGCGTCAGCTCCACGCTGGCGTTGGCTTCGCCGTCGATCATCGCTTTGTAGATGTCCGGCACGCCGTCGATAGAGCCGGTGAGGATATCTTTGCCCGGCTTCAGGCCCGCTTCTTTAATTGCCTGAATCGCACCGATCACCATGTCATCGTTGTGGGCGTAAACCATGCAGATGTTCTTGCCGTTGTTTTCAGCCTTGATGAAGCTCTCCATGACCTCTTTACCTTTACTGCGCGTAAAGTCGCCGGACTGAGAGCGGATAATCTTGATGTTTGGCGCTTTAGCGATGGCCTCAGCAAAGCCTTTTTTACGGTCGATGGCCACGCTCGCGCCGACAGTGCCCTGCAGCTCAACGACGTTACACGGCTTGCCGTCGACCTGTTTCACCAGCCAGTCGCCAATCAATTGCCCTTCAAGCACGTTGTTGGCGGTCACGGTGGTCATATAGAGGGATTTGTCTTTGACGTCGATGGAACGGTCGAGCAGGAAGACAGGGATCTCAGCGTCTTTCGCTTCCTTCAGGACGGGTTCCCAGCCGGTCGCCACGACGGGTGCAATAAAGATGGCATCCACGCCCTGGGCGATAAAGGAGCGCACGGCTTTGATCTGATTCTCTTGTTTTTGCTGACCATCGGCGATTTTCAGGGTAATGCCGCGTTTCTGAGCCTCGCTTTTGGCAACGTTGGTTTCTGCCGCTCGCCAGCCAGATTCAGAGCCGACTTGCGAAAAACCTACGGTTAAGGGAGCGGCCATCGCCATAGACGACATGGCTGCCGAAACTGCTGTGACAAGAAGTAAGCGCTTCCACATATGAGCGTCCTCGTAGGGGTGTTTATTGTTGGTTAAAAGATGTTCTGCGAAATGACTATAGCCCATGAAATATGTAACGAATTGCGTTACATCACACTTCAGAAAAGTGAATAAAACGTTAATCACAAGTTTGTAATCGCTTTCATTTCACCATGAAAAATGCGGCTGAGTTTATGGATTTTTCTGTCATGGAATCGGTCTGAAAAGTGGAGAAAGCGGGGAGAGAAAGCGAAAACAGGCGGAGACATTCAGCGCGAGTTGGCTATAATACCTGCCACTTGTTTACCATCCATTTTAAAGGACACCGACATGAGCTTACTCAACGTCCCAGCGGGTAAAGAACTGCCAGAAGACATCTACGTAGTTATCGAAATCCCGGCTAACGCAGATCCGATCAAATACGAAGTGGACAAAGAGAGCGGCGCCCTGTTCGTAGACCGTTTCATGTCTACCGCGATGTTCTATCCGTGCAACTACGGTTACATCAACCACACCCTGTCTCTGGACGGTGACCCGGTTGACGTGCTGGTCCCAACGCCATACCCACTGGAGCCAGGCTCCGTCATTCGCTGCCGTCCAGTTGGCGTGCTGAAAATGACCGACGAATCCGGTGAAGATGCGAAGCTGGTTGCGGTACCGCACACCAAGCTGAGCAAAGAATACGATCACATCAAAGATGTGAACGACCTGCCAGAGCTGCTGAAAGCGCAGATCACTCACTTCTTCGAGCACTACAAAGACCTCGAAAAAGGCAAGTGGGTTAAAGTTGACGGCTGGGACAACGCAGAAGCGGCGAAAGCAGAAATCATCGCCTCTTTCGAACGCGCTGCTAAGAAGTAATTCTTACTGCTGTTAATGAAGGCCCCGCGAGTCGGGGCTTTTTTGTGCCTTTAAAAAACACATAAACTCCTGACCGTCGCGATCGTGAGCGTTATACATGCTAAGTTTCTTTCTTCAAAGCATAAAGATGGGCTACATAAAGGCGTTTGACTGTTACGGTAAAGACAGTAAATGGCAGTATCTCTGCATCATGACATTCCAGCTTGCCT
This sequence comes from Enterobacter sp. DNB-S2, assembly GCF_019443845.1. Classification (NCBI taxonomy): domain Bacteria; kingdom Pseudomonadati; phylum Pseudomonadota; class Gammaproteobacteria; order Enterobacterales; family Enterobacteriaceae; genus Enterobacter; species Enterobacter sp. DNB-S2. Next base: position 1,166,876 of record NZ_CP050520.1, on the reverse strand, counting down.
GGTTTTTGTTTTACTTATGGATCCCTTATCGAAGCGATTATGTGATTCTGCTGTTTTTACTGTTTTTCCTGCCCGTCATTTCAAGCAATACGCGGTGCATAAACTACTATGGCCGTTCACGCGCCTTGTGTTTTTTATGGCTTATTGCCCCGTACATCATGCTGTTCGTTCCTCTGTTTTTAACCCGACGCCGGGATACAGAAGAGAGTTGAAGGAATAAAAAAAACAACGCCACCTCACGGTGGCGTTGTTTTTTTCAGTACTGGTCTCTGTCTAACCAGTTACCGCTTACAATCCGCGTTAACCCTTCGACCGGACGCTGGTAGACGTACATCCACGCACTTCCGTACGGCGTCTGGATCAACTGGCGTGCGTATTCACCGCCCCTGGTGCGCAAGGCATCAAGTTCGGCAAGCGTCGCGTTATCAATACGATAGACTTCACCCTGTACTGTTCCTTCGCCCGGAACCGCGCCTGGATAGTGGCCCAGGCTGTACAACTGGTAGTTCTCGATATTGTAATTCCCCAGCAGCAGGGCATTGGTCATCCAGTGACTGTTGCCTTGCTTGGTTCGTAAACTGCCGTAGACAAATATTCGCATTGCTAAAACTCAAACTGATAGAGCAGATCAAGTGCCTGGTCTACGCCGGACACTGCTTCCAGATATAGCTTGGGCATCAGGCGATAGCGTAACGTGAGAGTTGCCAGTGAGTCAAAGATCCCCACACCATATTTTACCTGCAGACCCGGCAGTACATAGCCGCTGACCACCACCTGCGAGGAGTCACCCACGCCCTGGGTGTCCAGCGCCAGATTGCTTACGCCGAACGTCTCGCCGATTTTACCCACAACCTGCCCACTTTGTGCAACCCCCAGACCCACTAACATCGAGGTCATCGCCGCACTGTCGCTTTGTCCGCTGTTCAGACCTTGTCCACGCAGCAGATAAGAGAGCGCTTCCTGCTGCGACATCGCCGGGTCAGAGAAGATCTCCGCCTTCGGTTCGTCGGCGGAGCCGGTGACGCGAACGCCAGCAATGACGTCGTCTTCCGTCGCTTCCGGGTTACGAATCGCCTCGATGTTCAGCAGGGGCTGATCCGGTGGACCGGAGAACAGCAGCTCGCCTTTGCGCACAATCAGATCCTGACCATAGGCGTGGAAACGCCCTTCAGGAATAGTGATCTGCCCGTTCAGGCCAAGCCCTTGTTTATCCTGCGCGACTTTCAGATCGCCCGTGAGCCTCGCCTTCAGCCCAAACGCATTCAACCGCACGTTATTCCCCACGTGCACGATGAGGTTACTATTGATCGGTATGCCCGCGCTCTTCTGTTCGACAGGTTTCAGATTTTCATTGAGCATCACTTCATCACTTGAGACGCCGACCGCGCTTTCCGGCACGTCGTGAACCACGATGCGCGCCCACGGCACGTCGACGCGTCCGTCAAGCGTGAAGAGGCTTGGCGTGGCTTCAAAGACCACATCAGGCGAGACGTCCAGGCGCACCATCGGCGGTACGGTGATGCGCACCTTGCTGCCCTTCGCGGCAATTCGGGCGCGCCAGTTGTCGAGCTGGCTCCAGTCCGCGTCGCCGCTCAGGTTGATTTGCCCTTGCTGCGTCAATACCGAGCCGCTCAGCGTCGAGCTCATACCGTTGAAGTTCATCGCGATCTGGCTGGGCTGCATGTCAAACGGCATGAAGTTACCGTCGATATCCACGCCGCTGAGCCGCATCTGACCGAACAGCTGCGGACTTTGCACGTTACCGGCCAGCCGCAGGTTAGCGTTCAGCATGCCCTCCGCTTTTTCCCCGCGCGCGAAAATCGGGTTCACCATCGCCAGGTTGAAGTTACGGACGTTGACGTTGCCGCCCAGATTACGCCGTCCCTGCGGATCGGTAATCTGGACCTGCCCGTCCAGCTGACCGTTGTTGGTCAGGCGGATCGTCCACCCCAGCTGCGCGCGATTGTTATGCAGATCGGCACTCAGGTTCAGGGTGTCGAACGCCACCGGCAGCGGCGCGTCGTTGACCTCCTGCGTCACCTTCACGTTACGCCCGGACAGCGTGACGCTGCCCTGCGGCAGTCCCTCTTTGGTTGTGTCCCAGGCCACATCGGCTTTCCCGCTGAAGACGCCGCTGGCCTGGGTCGTATCCGGCATAAACGGCTTCAGCATCGCCAGATCGAAGCGGTTGAGGTTGATCTGCGCGCGCCCTTCCGCACCCGCATCGATGGTCTGCGGCACGCACAGCTCCGCATTCGGGTTGGTCCAGCAGTGTGGCCCAATGCTGATCTTCTGCTCAGCGTTGCGGTAGTCGAGGGCAATGGATCGCGAGAGCGCCAGCGGCCCGACCGGCGTATTGAAGCGCGTGTTATCCAGCGTCCCTTTCCAGCGTTCTTCTTTGCGGTCGAAGCTGCCGGTAAGGTGAAGCTGGCCGGAGACCGGCTCGCCCTGCACGCGCAGCTGGAGGTCGTGCTGTTTCTCGTTCCCTTTGGCGTCCATGGTGACCAGGTTAATGTTCACGTCCGGCTGAGAAATGCGCTCCACGCGCAGGTTCAGGCTACCGCCGATCTGATCGGTGGATTTCACATCCCCTTCCACGCGGACGCGGGCAACGCTCAGCTCCTGCCAGCGCAGGTTATTGGCGGTAATGTCCGCCAGCAGCTGCGGCGCCTCCACCGTACCGCGCACTTTCACGAGGCCTTTCGCCGTGCCGCCCAGACCCGGCAGGGCGTTGTCGAGATTCGGCGCGTCGATGGTGGCGTCCAGATTGAGATCTTTCACCCCCAGCTCGCCTTTGATATCCGCCGTGTTGCGGCCCAGCGCCACGTGCAGCCCCGGGATAACCCACTGCAGATAGCTGTTGCCTTTCACCGAGCCTTCAACGTTAACCTTGTTCTGCTTCACGTTCCCGGTGAGCTTGATTTCCGGCACGTCCATCTGCCACGTACCGCCGTACAGGCTGCCGCGGGTTTTAATCAGGCCATCCAGCTTCGACGGCCAGTCCGGCACCTCTTTGGCGGTGTTAATACCCGTCAGCTTCAGCTCGCCGCGCCAGCTGATCGCCTGCTGCCAGTCGAGCAGCGCGGTCAGCTCGGTTTTGCCTTCCAGCGCCGCGACGGTCAGCTTGTCGAGGTTGACCTGCTGTTCGTTGCCCTTCGCATCCAGCGTGATGTTCGCGGGCGGCACGCCCTGTCCCTTCACCGCGGTGCGGAACGAGAGCGCGTAGTCGGTCATCTTGCCGCTCAGCTTCAGCTTCAGATCATCGGCCTGGAACTGCTTTTCGCCGGTGAACGGCCAGTAAAGCTGCTTGCTGACAACCTCCAGATTGAGCGGCAGCCCGGCTTCCGCCAGCTGCGTTTGCGCGCGCAGGACCATGTCCACCGGGCCGGAGAGATTCACCCCGACATCCAGCTTATCGCGCAGCGCACCGCCCACTTTGACCTTCACCTTTTCGCCTTTCAGCGGATCGATGTTGAGGGCACTGTTAAGCGTAATGTCCACCGGCCAGTTATCGCGCAGCAGGGCATTCCCTGACGCATTCACCGAGCCCTGGTTGGTGTCGATATCCAGCGCGTCGAGCTTCATGTTGCCGTCAATGCTGCTGACTTTCAGCAGCATGGTGTAGACCGTCAGATCGGTATCGCCGGTCAGGCGCAGCTGCTCGCCTTTGAACTCCTCGATATTAAGGTTCAGCGGCAGATGAACGTCGGTCATTTCCGGCAGGACAGGCTTCGAGAAGAGATCTTTCAGCGTTTCGCCCAGCGGCTTTTCTTCCGGCTGCGGGTTCTGGATCTTCGGCTCGACGATCTCTTCCTGCGCCACGTCGGCCACCTTCGGCAACGCGATCAGCAAGCCCTGCAGGGACGTCGGCGTCAGGGTGAGGTTTTTCTCCTGCCAGCGTAGGCCGGAGGTGAAATCCATCACGGACACGGTAGTGTCGTCGATTTTGATATTGACGTTATCAAGCGCGACCCGATAGAGCGCGATCGGGTACGGCGTGGAGAGATTCAGCGGGCCGCTGTCCTCTTCCTCGACCGGCGCAGACTTCGGCATTTTTTTCGAATCTATCGCCACGTTGACGTCTTTAAGCGACAGATCGTTGACGCAGAGCTTGCTGTCGCGCAGGCAGCCCAGCTTCACCGCCAGGTGGAACTCCCCGGCGTTCACCGCCACGCCCGGCTGCTCGTAGCGGATATTCTTCAGACGCAGATCGCGCCAGCCGCCCGTTACCTGGCCAATCTCCAGCCCCGGCACCCAGCGGTTCGCAGCGTTAAACAGCAGATGCAGCCCGGTCGTCGTTCCCACCAGAAACGCCACCGTACCGAGCAGCAGCACGATAAAAATCAGCACCCCGAGGCTTATTTTCTTCCATAAACTCATAATTCAGGCCCCAGACCGATGTAAAACTGTAATCCGTGCTCTTCTTTGTCACCGACAGGCACGGCGAAGTCGAGCTTGATGGGCCCGACGGGTGACTGCCAGCGTACGCCCACGCCCGCGCCGGTTTTAAAGTCGCTGCGGCGGATATCGTTCACCGCCTCACCGCCGTCAACAAACATAGCGCCCCACCACTTTCCGCTGACGTTGTACTGATACTCCAGCGATCCGGTCGCCAGTTTTGATGCACCGGTCAGTTGGCCTTTCTCGTTCTCAGGTGAGATCGATTTGTACTTATACCCACGAATGCTGCGGTCGCCCCCGGCGAAGAAGCGCAGATCCGGCGGAACGCGCTCGAAGTCGCCCGTTTCAATCCAGCCGAGATTGCCGCGCATCACAAAGCGGTGTTTGTCGTACAGCGTGCGGATCCAGACGTTTTGCGCCTGAATCACCGAGAAATCCACGTCGGAGCCCCAGGCGGAGTTGGAATAATCAATGGAGTAGCGCTGTGAGTCGCCCCAGGTCGGCATCAGGCCGCCGCGCGAGCGGGTACGGCTGATCATCACGCCCGGATAAAGCAGCATGGTGGTATTGGTGACGTTGGCCTGGGTAAAGTGGTCCAGGCTCCAGCGCAGGTTAATGGCGCGCTGCCAGCCGCTGGAGAGATCCCAGAAGCGGGAGACCGCAAGGGTCGTCGAGTCCTGCTTGGTGTCGTTCAAGTCGGTGCGCTTGAAACCGCCCTGCACAAGGTAATATTGCTCAAGCGGGTTTTTCAGCAGCGGCATTTTATAGCTGAAATCCAGCTGCTGCTCGGGCGCAGAGAGGCTCAGGCTGGTGGTCAGGCTGTGACCGTACGAGTTCATCCACGGCTTTTTCCACGAGGTTCTCACGCGTGGTCCAACATCCGTCGAGTAGCCAACACCGGTCTCAATGGTGTTCTCGGTGCGCGGCGAGACAACGCCATGCAGCGGCAACACCTTCGTTTTGCGAGACTTATCAAATTCCGGTGCGACAACCACGGAGTTAAACCAGCCGGTAGCGGAAAGACGACGGTTCAGTTCCGCCAGGTCCCTCGACTGGTAGTAATCCCCTTTTTTGAACGGCACGAGGTTTTGCAGATACTCTTCACGAATTTGCGAACCTTCAAACGTCACATCGCCAAAGCGGTAGCGTTCTCCGCTGTCGTAGTCGATATCCCAGAAGGCCTGACGCCGATCCAGCGCAATCCCCAGTTGGCTTTTATTGAACTGGCTGTCGAAGTAGCCCTTACGCAGGGAAACGTTCGTCAGCTCTTTTTTGAAATGGTCGTAGTCACCGTGGTTAAGCACGGTACCGATTTTCGGCCGCGTGCTGAGCAGGTCCAGGTAATCCCGGTCGGTACGCGCCCCGCCGCGCAGGATAACGTTCGTGCCGCCAATCAATACCGGCTCACCCGGCGAAACGCGGGCAATAAGGACCTGACGCCCCTTCTTTGGCGGCGGGCGAAGATCGAAATCAATGGTGGGTTCGTAATACCCCAGCGCTTTCAGCCCTTCACGGATGGCGTCATCCACGCGCGCGCGAAAACGCCGGTCCGGCGTCACCTCATCACTCTGGATGGTCGACAACTGCGCACGCACGTTTTTTTCCAGCGCCCCGGATAACCCCTCAACCTGCAAACGGACATTCGCCGCGCTGGCAATCCCGCTTGTCAGCAACACACTGACTAAACATAACTGGCGGATTTTTGTCACGTTTTCTCCTGAATATCCCTGTTTCCACCCTGGAAGCAAATGAAGTACCGCTCCGCGGCAAAATACGGCCTGTTGGCCAAAAACCCAAATCACGGGTTGAAAACGGGTGTAACACCCAAATATTTCTTATGATTAAATCTAGACTCATTCAGCGCATTTATTGTGTTCAATTAAACGCTTCGTGACAACCTTAACCGAAACATCGCACCCCGGGAGGCCCCATCGTGAGTTTATTCGACAAAAAGCATCTGGTTTCACAAACTGATGCATTACCGGGACGCAACACCCCTATGCCTGTGGCGACCTTACACGCCGTCAATAACCATTCCATGACCAACGTGCCGGAGGGAATGGAAATCGCCCTGTTCGCCATGGGCTGCTTCTGGGGCGTTGAGCGCCTCTTCTGGCAGCTGCCCGGCGTTTACAGCACGGCGGCTGGCTACACGGGCGGCTACACGCCGAATCCTACCTATCGCGAAGTCTGCTCCGGCGAAACCGGGCATGCGGAAGCGGTACGCGTGGTCTATGACCCTGCAGTCATCAGCTACGAGCAACTCCTGCAGGTCTTCTGGGAAAACCACGACCCGGCGCAGGGCATGCGTCAGGGCAACGACCACGGCACACAGTACCGTTCGGCCATTTATCCGCTCACGCCCGAGCAGGATGCCGCCGCGCGCGCCAGCCTTGAGCGTTTCCAGCAGGCCATGCGTGAAGCGGGCGATACGCGCGAGGTGACGACGGAAATCACCACCGCGAAACCGTTCTACTATGCCGAGGACGATCACCAGCAGTATCTGCATAAAAACCCGTACGGCTACTGCGGTATCGGGGGCATCGGCGTCTGCCTGCCGCCACAGCTGGCCTGATTATCGACCCAGCGCCACGCGAGCCGCGTGGCGCTCAAAGAAGCGACAGCGTTGTCTCACAGCTTAACATTCATCCACCAGCCGCCCCCGCCGGCCATCTTCGCCAGATTGTGACCTCTGGCAGATTTACATCTCTTTACGCTATACTACCCGCTGAAATAATCGGCTCAACGCTACGAGCTGATTTTCAATGTGTTTTCACACAAATGGTATCAACTCCCCTTCTGAGGATCTGGCGAGAAGCCGGATAAACTATGTTAAACAGTATTTTAGTAATACTTTGTCTGATTGCCGTCAGCGCGTTTTTCTCGATATCTGAGATCTCGCTGGCCGCGTCCCGTAAAATCAAACTGAAGCTGCTTGCCGATGAAGGCAACATCAATGCTACCCGCATCCTGAAAATGCAGGAAAACCCCGGGATGTTCTTCACCGTGGTGCAGATTGGCCTCAACGCGGTCGCCATTCTCGGCGGTATCGTGGGTGATGCGGCGTTTTCCCCGGCGTTTTATAGTCTGTTTGTTAAGTACATGTCCGTTGAACTGGCCGAACAGCTGAGCTTTATCCTCTCCTTCTCGCTGGTAACCGGCCTGTTCATCCTCTTTGCAGACCTGACCCCGAAACGCATCGGTATGATTGCGCCAGAAGCTGTGGCTTTGCGTATCATCAACCCGATGCGCTTCTGTCTGTACGTGTTTCGTCCGCTGGTGTGGTTCTTCAACGGCCTGGCGAACGTCATTTTCCGCATCTTTAAGCTGCCGATGGTGCGTAAAGACGACATCACCTCTGACGACATTTATGCGGTGGTGGAAGCCGGCGCGCTGGCCGGGGTGCTGCGCAAGCAGGAGCACGAGCTGATTGAGAACGTGTTCGAGCTGGAATCCCGTACCGTGCCGTCTTCCATGACGGGCCGTGAAAACATTATCTGGTTCGATTTGCATGAAGATGAGCAGAGCCTGAAGAACAAAGTAGCGCAGCATCCGCACTCTAAGTTCCTGGTCTGTAATGAAGATATCGACCACATCATCGGTTACGTCGACTCCAAAGACCTGCTGAACCGCGTGCTGGCAAACCAGAGCCTGGCGCTCAACAGCGGCGTGCAGATCCGCAATACCCTGATTGTGCCGGACACCCTGACGCTCTCAGAAGCGCTGGAAAGTTTCAAAACCGCCGGGGAAGACTTCGCGGTTATCATGAACGAATACGCGCTGGTGGTGGGTATTATCACCCTGAACGACGTGATGACCACACTGATGGGCGACCTGGTTGGCCAGGGGCTGGAAGAGCAGATTGTTCAGCGCGACGATAATTCGTGGCTGATTGATGGCGGCACACCGATTGAAGACGTGATGCGCGTGCTGGATATCGACGAGTTCCCGCAGTCCGGCAACTACGAGACCATTGGCGGCTTTATGATGTTTATGCTGCGTAAGATCCCGAAACGTACCGACTCGGTGAAGTTCTCCGGCTACAAGTTTGAAGTGGTGGATATTGATAACTACCGCATCGACCAGCTGCTCGTGACCCGCATCGACAATAAACCGACCGTACTGGTACCGAAGCTGCCGGACGCGGAAGAGAAGGTGTCGGCGTAAAGCGCCAGCCTCTACAAACATCAACGGCTCCCATTGGGAGCCGTTTTTTTTAACTACTGCATAGCACGTTGGTTAAGCCATCTCAGTCTGCAGACGCATAACCTGACGGTTGACTTCGGACATCACAGACAGGTGCTGTTTGTCCTTCACTTTTGGGACAAGGATCTTGCCCTTATCAAACTCAAAAGCGCCAACATCCTTGATATACAACCGTCCACGGAACAGGATCTTCACGTACTTCGCCACCTGAAGCGGGTTGTAGCGTTGGAAAATTTTCATTCTTGTATCTCCTGCGAATCATACGCTCTTGCGGTGCCACAATCGGCCCGACTGTCCTGAGCGCAAATTTTAATGCCCAATGACTATAGACCAGAACTACGGTGTTACCCAGTGTGCATAAGTTTATTTACCGTTTGATTACAATTATTCAGAATAATCTTTGCAAAGCGTGACCGGGCGCAGTATAAGCCGTCGTTTTTTCATGGATATGTGCGTTCGCCCGCAAACTGGCATCGGGATTGCGGGAAAACCCCATTGATCGCACTTATGATTAAAAGCGCAAGACCAAGTGGTCGGATCACCTGCAAACAATAAGGAAACGCCATGACCCTACGTAATATCCTTGCAGCAGCCTGCCTGCTGCTGCCGCTGTGGGCTTCCGCTCACAACATTGAAAAAGGACAACGTGTACCGCCAGTCGGCATTGCTGACCGGGGAGAATTGATTCTCGACAATGATAAGTTTAGCTACAAACCCTGGAATAGCGCGCAGCTCGCGGGCAAAGTGAGAGTTGTACAACATATTGCCGGTCGTACATCCGCAAAAGAGAAAAATGCTACCCTGGTGGAAGCGATCAAGGCCGCAAAATTCCCTCACGACCGCTACCAGACGACCACCATTGTTAACACCGACGACGCCATTCCGGGCTCCGGGATGTTTGTGCGCTCAAGCCTTGAGAGCAATAAAAAGCTCTACCCGTGGTCGCAGTTTATCGTCGACAGCAACGGCGTAACCCGTAAGGCCTGGCAGCTGGAAGAAGAAAGCTCCGCGATTATCGTGCTGGATAAAGAGGGCCGCGTACAGTGGGCGAAAGACGGCGCGTTAACCCTGGAAGAGGTGCAGCAGGTTGTCGACCTGCTGCATAAGCTGCTGGCTCAGTAAATAGAGACGCGGAAGCCGGGGTTGAGGAAGGATTCGCGCGGGGTATAGTCAAGCGGCTTGCCCTGCCAGTCATGAACATGCGCCCCGGCGGCCGCGGCAACGGCATGACCTGCCGCGGTATCCCAGACGTTGGTTGGCCCAAAGCGAGGGTAGAGCTGCGCATGGCCTTCCGCCACCAGGCAGAATTTCAGCGATGAGCCAATCGAGGTGGTCTGGTGTTCACCCAGCTGCTGCAGGTACTCCTGCAGCTCGCTGTCGCTGTGCGAGCGGCTAATCACCACCAGCGGTGGACGCGCATCGCGCACCTGGATCTGCTTGCGCACGCCGCACTCTTCCTTCCACGCCTTCCCTTCTGCAGCGCTGTACATCACCTTCATCACCGGCGCGTAGACCACGCCCAGCACCGCTTTGCCCTTCTCAATCAGGGCGATATTGACGGTGAATTCACCGTTGCGCTTGATGAACTCTTTTGTCCCGTCCAGCGGATCGACCAGCCAGTAACGCTGCCAGTGCTGGCGCTCGTCCCAGCTTTGCGGCGCTTCTTCTGACAGAACGGGGATATCCGGCGTTAAAGCCTGTAATCCTTTCAGGATCACCTTATGCGCCGCGATATCCGCCGCCGTGACCGGAGAGTCGTCGGCTTTGCTGACCACCTCCATAGGTTTACTGCCGTCATACACCTGCATGATGGCATCTCCCGCATCCCGTGCGAGCTGACAAATTTTATCTAGCATTTTCCACCTCTTTGTTAACGCAGTGAGGTTAACTCTTTGTTTTAGTTATATCGTAATGTGAACAATTCCGCTATCTGTGAAGCAATTCCGGTTTCAGGTGACTTTTTTCTGTCAGGATTCACATTTCTGTAAGCAACAAGCTATAGATACATACTCTTTTGTGCTCTGCATCGAAAAAAGGACTCCTCTGATGATTAAGTTTAGTGCAACGCTTCTGGCGACGCTGATTGCAGCAAGCGTACAGGCGGCGACGGTAGATCTGCGTATTCTGGAAACGACCGATCTGCACAGCAACATGATGGACTTCGATTACTACAAAGATACCCCGACGGAAAAATTCGGTCTGGTACGCACGGCAAGCCTGATCGATGCGGCGCGTGGCGAAGTGAAAAACAGCGTGCTGGTCGACAATGGCGATCTCATTCAGGGCAGTCCGCTCGGGGATTACATGGCGACCAGGGGGGTGAAAAAAGGCGAGATCCATCCTGTTTATAAAGCGATGAACACCCTGGACTATACCGTCGGCAACCTCGGCAACCACGAATTCAACTACGGTCTAAAATACCTGCATGACGCCCTGGCCGGTGCGAAATTCCCGTACGTTAACGCCAATATCATCGACGTTAAGACGCAAAAGCCGCTCTTTACCCCTTACCTGATTAAAGAGACAAACGTCGTCGACCAGGACGGTAAAAAACAGACGCTGAAAATCGGCTATATCGGTTTTGTGCCGCCGCAGATCATGACGTGGGATAAGGCCAACCTCGACGGCAAAGTGACCGTTAACGACATCACCGAAACCGCGCGGAAATACGTGCCGGAAATGCGCGAAAAAGGCGCCGATCTGGTGGTCGTTGTCGCCCACTCGGGTCTCTCCGCCGATCCGTATCAGGCCATGGCAGAAAACTCCGTTTACTATCTGAGTGAAGTCCCGGGCGTCGACGCGATCCTGTTCGGCCACGCCCACGCGGTCTTCCCGGGCAAAGATTTCGCCAGCATAAAAGGAGCGGACATTGAGAAAGGGACGCTCAACGGCGTGCCTTCGGTGATGCCGGGCATGTGGGGCGACCATCTTGGCGTGGTGGATCTGGTGCTGAATAACGACGGCGGCAGCTGGAAGGTGACGCAGTCAAAAGCCGAAGCGCGCCCGATTTACGACGCTGCGGCTAAAAAATCTCTGGCGGCGGAAGATAAAAAACTGGTCGACGTGCTGAAGCACGATCACGACGCCACGCGCGAATTCGTCAGCAAGCCGATCGGCAAATCCGCCGATAACATGTACAGCTTCCTGGCGCTAGTGCAGGACGACCCGACCGTTCAGGTCGTCAACATGGCGCAGAAAGCCTATGCGGAACACTTTGTGCAGGGCGATCCGGATCTGGCAAAACTGCCGGTCCTGTCAGCGGCTGCGCCATTCAAGGTTGGCGGGCGTAAGAACGACCCGGCAAGCTATGTTGAAGTCGAAAAGGGCCAGCTGACCTTCCGTAACGCCGCCGATCTCTATCTCTACCCGAACACGCTGGTGGTGGTAAAAGCGACGGGCCAGGAGGTGAAAGAGTGGCTGGAGTGCTCTGCCGGACAGTTTAACCAGATTGACCCGCACAGCAGTAAGCCGCAGTCGCTGATTAACTGGGACGGCTTCCGTACCTATAACTTCGACGTGATCGACGGCGTGAACTACCAGATTGACGTCACCCAGCCGGCGAAATATGACGGCGAGTGTCAGGCGATCAACCCGCAGGCGGAGCGCATCAAAAACCTGACCTTCAACGGCAAGGCGATCGACCCGAATGCCACCTTCCTGGTGGTGACTAATAACTACCGCGCCTACGGCGGTAAGTTTGCCGGTACGGGAGATAGCCACATCGCCTTTGCCTCGCCGGACGAGAACCGCTCGGTGCTGGCGGCGTGGATCAGCGCGGAGTCGAAGAAGGCGGGCGAAATTAATCCGGCGGTGGACAACAACTGGCGCCTCGCGCCGATCCACAGCGATACGAAACTGGATATCCGCATAGAAACGTCGCCGTCCGATAAGGCAGCCGCGTTTATCAAGGATAATGCCCAGTATCCGATGAAGAAGGTCGCAACGGATGATATCGGGTTCGCGATTTATCAGGTGGATTTGAGCAAGTAAAAACAAAACGGCAACATACGTTGCCGTTTTTCGTGTTTGTTCCCTCTCCCTACGGGAGAGGGGGCCTCAGTAATTTTCCAACTCGAAGCGATGAATATTTCTTCAGAAAAATTAATGAATTGCAGCGATGCCCTGGTCCGGCTGTAAATCGCCGAAGCGTTTCCGCAAGGCCGGGGCGAGGCGCAAGGATGCGCCGAGAGGGCGTGGCCTGCAGGGATGCAGGCTCATGCCCGACCCGATAGCCTGAAAGAATAAGCTGAGGGCACCGCGAAGCGGCGATTTACCGCCGGGAGCCCGGGTCGCCAGGGCGGCGGCGATTGAGCCGCCCTGGCACGTTCACAGGCCATGTCGTTACAGAGAAGCAAGGAACATAAAGTGAACGGAATGACCACCAGAGTTATATGTTCCCCCCTCACCCCAGCCCTCTCCCTCAAGGGAGAGGGGGTCGCCCACGCAGGCATTAGGTCAGGGTGAAGACATCAGGCCGCACGATCGTCCCGATTCGCCATCACCTTCGGCGTATTCACCTCAATCCAGTCCGCCAGCGCGGCGACTTTCTCGCTGACCTCAATCCCCATCGGCGTCAGGCTATACTCTACGTGCGGCGGCACCACCGGATACGACACGCGATCGACAAACCCGTCCTGCTCCAGCGCCTGGAGTGACTGGGACAGCATCTTTTCGCTCACCCCGCCCATTTTACGGCGCAGATCGCTAAAGCGATGCGTTCCCTGGCGCAGGGCCAGCAGAATCAGGACACCCCAGCGGCTGGTCACATGTTTGAGCACCTCGCGTGAAGGGCACTGTTCCGCGAAAAGATTGCCATCGCGCATTTGTTCGCTGAGCGTCGGTATCGTTGTTTTCATACTTACCTTTTTGTACGTACTTACTAAAAGTTAGCTATGGTGCTAGTGTGCCACAACACCAGACAAACACGAAGGAGATTCATCATGATCGCGATTACCGGTGCTACCGGCCAGCTTGGCCATCTCGTTATCGAACAGCTGTTGAAAACCGTACCGGCCAGCCAGATTGTGGCCATCGTACGTAACCCGGCGAAAGCGCAGGCCTTAAGCCAGCAGGGAATTGTCGTTCGCCAGGCGGACTACACGGATGAAGCCGCATTCACCGCCGCGCTGAGCGGCGTGGATAAGCTGCTGCTGATCTCTTCCAGCGAAGTCGGCCAGCGCGCGACCCAGCACCAGAACGTGATTAACGCCGCCAAAACGGCAGGCGTGAAATTTATCGCCTACACCAGCCTGCTGCATGCGGACAACTCACCGCTGGGTCTGCATGTTGAACATGTTGCCACTGAAAAAGCGCTGGCGGCGTCCGGCATCCCTTATGCCCTGCTGCGCAATGGCTGGTATACCGAAAACTACCTGGCGAGCGCGCCGCCTGCGCTGGAACACGGCGTGTTTATTGGTGCGGCAGGCGAAGGCAAAATTGCCTCTGCCACCCGCGCCGACTATGCCGCGGCAGCCGCCAAAGTGATTGCTGAAGAGGGCCACGCGGGCAAGGTCTACGAACTGGCGGGCGACCACGGCTGGACGCTGAGCGAACTGGCGGCTGAACTCAGCAAACAGAGCGGGAAGCCGGTAACCTATCAGAATCTCAGTGAAGCGGATTTTGCCGCCGCCCTGAAAAGCGTCGGCCTGCCTGCAGGGCTGGCAGATATGCTGGCGGACTCGGATGTGGGTGCGTCCAAAGGGGGACTCTTTGACGATAGCCATACGCTGAGCAAACTGATCGGGCGCGCAACGACGCCGCTGGCGCAGAGTATTAAAGCCATTCTTTAACAGTGTCACCGTTCTTTCCTGCGGCCGGGTGATTTCCCTTACCCGGCCCGCTCATATTTATTAATAATAAAAACAGATATAACGATTAAAAGTCCGGGTATTCTTTATCCGTCGCGTACGTTATCGGTTTTTCAAATCCGGGAATGGTGATGCCATTCATATCAATCTTAATATCTTCCTCATTTATCCCCTGCTGGCCGAACAGATAAATGACATTCAGTTCCCCCTGTGACGCCGCCTGGTCGTAGGCGTTAGCCTGACGTCGCACCTGGCGGTTACGCTGCTGATAATCCGCAAACACCGTTTCCCCATAGCGTTTGCGCAACCATTGATGGGTAAGCTTTGGCGAGTAAACCACCCCCGTGGCATTATTACCGCCAAAGCCTTTTGAATTAATAAAGGCGATTTGTCCCTGACCTTCCTCTAATTTGCAGTCCTGAAGAGGAATGGTTAAGCGCGCGTTGTTCACCTGCGGTGCGATGTGGGACACGCTTTTAATTCCCGGCAAAATACCATAGCGGAAGACGCCGAGGCAGCCGATCAGCTGGTCGCCGCTGGCTGGGCCCAGGGAGTGACCGAGGTACGATTTCACCGCCGTCACCGGCCAGTCGCGAATCGAAAAAGCTTGCGCAACGCGGTCAAAAATATCGGCCTCGGAGACGCAATTCTTCGGCGTGCTTGAGCCGTGCGCCTGAATAAACGATCCCTTCTGCACCGTCTCTATCCCGGCCATCGATACCGCAGAGGCTACGGCTTTCGCCATGGTGATGTAGTTCCCCGGCCCCGGTGACGCAATAGAGCGTTTAAAGCCGTCAGCGTTGATGAAGACATTCCCCACCGAACCGTGGATCTCTGCGCCAAGCTGCAGCGCCAGCTCGTCGTCCATTAGCACGACATACTGGCTGGATTCTGCGATAACAAAACCGCAGCTGTTACCAAACGGGCGGCTGCTGTTGCGCCAGTCGGCCGTTTCCGTTTCATCAGTGTGCTTAAGCTTGCTCTCCGTTGCCAGGGCGCCCATGGCATCGAATCCTTCAATCACTTCTGAGGTGACCGGCGCTTCGGCGCTGCCAACGACGGCTACGCGAATGCGCCCCGCTTTGATATCCTCAACTGCCGCATTCAGGTTATACAGAAACGTGGCGCACGCCCCCAGCATGGCGCTGGTATGACCGACGCTACCCAGCACATACGCATTGAGGAAATCGGCGCACATGCTGTTCAGGCCCAGCGGGCATTGTTTGGCGCTGACGCGATGGCCTTTCAGGCGCGACTGCAGCATTCCGCCAAAGCCATAATCGTCGAGCTGCCCCATGATATTGCCCGAATAGACGCCGAGCTGATCCGGCGTGATTTTGGCCTGTACCTCTCGCCACGGGATCCCCAGCGCGTTGATGGCGTCTGACGCTCCGACAATCGCCATTTGTAACGCCCGCGGATGGAACTGCGAATTGTAATGGTCGCCCGGACGGAATCCCTGCGGCAACAGCCCTGCAGCCTGAACCTCCGTGCGCAGCAACGCCTCAATTTTACAGTCCATCTCTCCCTGGACGGTAATACGGACGCGCCGCTCCGCTAATTCTTCAACGTGCCATCCCGCCGGTAAGGGTTGAGGTAATTGCCTGGCAGATATATTAAAACTGAATCCCTCTTCGCCTGAAGCCATATTCAATTTTGCATGGCTGGCAATAGCATCGACATCAAAATAGTCGCGCGTAATTTTTCTGATAAGGGTTCCCTCAAGCGCCTCGTCTTTTATCCTCGCGGCGGCCTGAGCAGGTGTAAATCTTTTACCGGAAATATCGCAATATCCACCTTCATCATATTTAAGTACGCCCATCAGGATGGCTAACGATAATAACGTATCCTGCCGTTCCTCTTCCGATAATGACTCAATAATCATTCGACGAAATGCATGATGTGAAGAACTACGACCAGCTGGACCATAGCCGCCAAAAGCCGTTATTACGGGTAATTTCACCATAATTTATCCTCTCGTGGTCGTAGATTTATTTTATTAAGCAAGTGCGATAATTTCAGATATTAGTTTACAAATTACCAACAAAAGCTAATATGAAAATCCAGCCAAAATGCTGACTTTTTTGGCCTGGACAACGATGAGCCACCAAAAATAATAGTCAAAACAGGTATTAATCAAAAATGACAAATACACAAATAGGATTTGTGTTATGTGAACGCATGCTAAGTTCCGGTCTCAGTCTTCCGATTGAAATGTGGAAAGCGGCAGCCAGTAGCTATTTAGCTGAGCAAAAAACAACATCCCACGCAGGCACGCACAAACCGGAGAAGTCACCCTTCAGGCTCTGTCGCCCGGAGAATATTCTGAAGGTGAATACCATTGGCATAAACAGCGAGCCCATTCTGACGCACAGTGGTTTTAGCATTACCGCCGATACCACCCTTGCCGCAGACAGGCACTATGACGTGATCTATCTTCCTGCCCTGTGGCGCAACCCTCGCGCGGTGGTCAGACAAGAGCCTGAACTTCTGGAATGGCTGACCGAGCAGGCCGCGCGAGGAACCCGCATCGCCGCCGTCGGAACGGGCTGCTGTTTTCTGGCGGAGTCGGGATTGCTCAACGGAAAGCCTGCCACCACCCACTGGCACTACTTCAAACAATTCTCGCGCGACTACCCCAGCGTAAAATTACAGACAAAGCATTTTCTCACTCAGGCCGATAATATTTTCTGCGCCGCAAGCGTTAAGGCCCTGTCCGATCTGACGATCCATTTTATAGAAACGATATACGGGAAACGTGTAGCCACACATACTCAACGGACATTTTTCCATGAAATTCGTAGCCAGTTTGAACGTCAGTGTTACAGTGAAGAAAACAAACCCCATCCGGATGAAGATATTGTTCAAATTCAAATCTGGATAAAAGCCAACTGCGCCTCGGATATATCCATGCAGAATCTTGCAGATATGGCTGGCATGAGTTTGCGCAACTTTAATCGCCGCTTTAAAAATGCCACCGACATGTCCCCACTGCAGTATCTATTAACCGCCAGAATTGAATCCGCCATGACAATGCTGCAATCCACCAATCTGTGTATTCAGGAGATTGCAAATGCGGTTGGATATCAGGATATTGCGCACTTTAATCGCCAGTTTAAGCATAAAACAACGGTTTCACCGGGGGATTACCGTAAGACCGTCCGGGCAAAGATGTTTAGTGCATAAATTCCGGTCATCTCTGATAATGAAAAGATGACCACGAGGAGGCTCAACGTGCAAGGCGTACCGGAACAGTTTAATGATGAAAGAGACAGCGCGCGCTTTCGCCATCTGGCGCAGCTGCCGGGCCTGGAGCTTTATCACGCGCATATTTCTGACTACGCCTTTGAGCCGCACACCCATGAAGCCTTCGGGATCGGCACGATTGAAACCGGCGCCGAACGCTTTCGCTATCGCGGTACACAGCATCTCGCGGCGGAAAAATCCGTCGTCACCATGAACCCGGACGAGATCCATACCGGCGAATCCGCCACCGAAGGCGGCTGGCGCTACCGGATGGTCTATATCGAACCCGATCTGCTGGAAGAGGTGACCGGCCTCCGGCACTGGTGGTTTAGCGATGTCACGCGTCATGACCCGCTGCGCTCGCAGCAAATCGGCAGGCTGATTTACGGATTGTGGCATACGGACGATCCGCTTGCGCAAAAAGGATTACTGCTGGATCTGATTGAGACCTTCCGGCCGCTGGCCCATCACGCGCCGGTGATTCAGGAAGGCGCGCACCGCTTCGAACGCGTGCGCGAGTACCTGCACGACAACTACATGCACGCCCTGACGCTGGACGAGCTGGCCAGCGTCGTTTCGCTGAGCCCGTATCATTTCCAGCGCCAGTTCAAAGCCCATTTTCACGTTACGCCGCACCAGATGCTGATGGCCATTCGCCTCTGGCGCGCTAAAGCGTTCCTCACCCACGGCATGCCCGCCGCCGAAGTAGCAGCCGCGACCGGGCTGACCGACCAGTCCCATTTAACCCGCGCGTTTACCCGCCGCTACGGCATTACGCCCGTGCGCTACCAGAAGCAGGTCACCCGGCGCTAATGCGCAATCTCATACAATACGCGCGCATTTTCCCCTCCTACACTGCATGCAGCGTAAATACCTGTGGATGGAAAAATGATTAGTGGAGTGTTGTATGCCCTGCTGGCCGGGATGATGTGGGGGCTTATTTTTGTCGGCCCGCTGATCGTGCCCGAGTATCCGGCAATACTGCAGTCGACCGGACGTTATCTGGCGCTCGGGCTGATTGCCCTGCCCCTGGCGTGGCTGGGACGCGCGCGCTTGCGTCAGCTCAGCCATCAGGACTGGGGCACCGCGCTGGCGCTGACCATGATGGGCAATCTTATCTACTACGTTTGCCTTGCGAGTGCCATTCAGCGTACCGGTGCGCCGGTATCTACCATGATTATCGGCACGCTGCCGGTCGTCATTCCCGTCTTTGCTAACCTGCTCTACAGCCACCGCGATGGCAAACTGGCGTGGTCAAAAATGGCGCCGGCGCTGGTATGCACCGCCATGGGGCTGGTATGCGTCAATATTGCCGAGCTGCGTCACGGGCAGGCGGATGTTGACCTGTGGCGTTACGGCTCTGGCATTGTGCTGGCGTTCATTTCCGTGGCGTGCTGGGCATGGTATGCCCTGCGCAACGCGCGCTGGCTGCGGGAGAACCCTGACAAGCATCCGATGATGTGGGCGACGGCGCAGGCGCTGGTTACGCTGCCCGTCTCGCTGGTGGGCTATGCCGGCGCGTGCATCTGGTTAGGCCATCAACAGCCAGACTTCGCCCAACCCTTCGGGCCAAGACCCTGGGTTTTTATCGGCCTGATGGTTGCGATTGCGGTGCTGTGCTCATGGGTGGGCGCGCTGTGCTGGAACATTGCCAGCCAGAAGCTGCCGACGGTGATTTTAGGGCCGCTGATTGTCTTCGAAACCCTGGCCGGACTGCTTTATACCTTCCTGATGCGCCAGAGCTTACCGCCGTTATTCACGGCCTGCGGGATCGCGCTGCTGGTGGTGGGAGTGGTGATGGCGGTAAGAGCGAAGCCGGAAAAACCGAGGGTCATTCCGGCTTCGGAGATGTGAGCATTGCCCAGCGGCGCTGCGCTTGCAGGGCCTACAAAATCGTAGGCCCGGTAAGGCGTAGCCGCCACCGGGCAAGCCCTTAAAACGTTTCCCAGTTCCCTTCAGACGCCGCCGCTACGGGCTGCGCTTTAGGTACATAGGTTTTCACCGGCGCCGCTTTGACCGCCTGGTTGCGGGTGATTTTGAACACCGCCACCGCTTCGTTCAGGCGGGCAGCCTGATCTTCCAGCGCCGCCGCCGCGGCCGCAGATTCCTCTACCAGCGATGCGTTCTGCTGGGTCACGCGGTCCATCTCGGCTACCGCCTGGCCCACCTGGTCAATACCGCGGCTCTGCTCGTCAGAGGCCGAGGCAATTTCACCCATGATGTCGGTGACGCGGGTGACCGCATTAACGATCTCTGCCATCGTCTCCCCGGCTTCGTTGACCAGCTGGGAGCCCGCGTTCACGCGCTCGCCGGAATCATCGATCAGCGCTTTGATCTCTTTCGCCGCCTGGGCGCTGCGCTGTGCGAGAGTACGGACCTCCCCTGCTACCACCGCAAAACCACGGCCCTGCTCGCCCGCGCGCGCCGCTTCAACCGCCGCGTTCAGCGCCAGAATGTTAGTCTGGAAGGCAATACCGTCGATCACGTTAGTAATTTGCGCGATTTTACTGGAACTGGTGGCGATTTCGTCCATTGTACGCACCACGCCTTCCACCACGTTACCGCCCTTCTTCGCCGTTGAGGAGGCGTCCAGCGCCAGACGGGAAGCCTGACGCGCGTTATCGGCGTTCTGCTTCACGGTTGCCGTCAGCTGTTCCATGCTGGCTGCCGTCTCTTCCAGAGACGCGGCCTGCTGCTCGGTACGGGAAGAGAGGTCGTTGCTGCCGGCAGAAATTTCACCGGCACCGGTGTAGATGGTATCCGCACCTTCACGCACCACGCCCACGGTGTTCGCCAGCGAGGTCTGCATCTCCTGAACGTTGCGCGCCAGGATAGCCATTTCGTTCTTACCTTCAGCCTGAATCGGCTGGGTTAAATCTCCCGCCGCAATGGCGCGAATATGGTTAATCACCTCTTCCAGAGGCAGCAGCAGCACGCGGCGCATGGCTACCCAGCTGGAGATAATCACCACAATCACCAGCAGCATAACCGCAGAGAGGATCCACAGGATGCGCCTGTAGTCGCTTTCATTGTCCTGGATGCCTTTATCGGTAAGCGTTGCCTGCGCTTCACGCCATTCACGGTAAACCGCCTGCATTGCGGTCTGCTTTTGCTCCGCGTTCTGCTTGAACATGTCTTCCAGATTGCCCTGGCTCAGCAGGACGTTCATTTGCGTCAGCGTTGAGGAGTAAATGCGGTACTGCTCTTCCAGACGCTTGGCCAGGTTCTCGTCCAGCCCCGGCGTATTTGGCAGGGCATAGTATTTATCGTAATGGACCTGCGCATCGGCGAGCAGATTTTTCGCCGTGTTGACCAGCTCATTGAGCTGCCCACCGTTAATCTGAGAGGCCATGCTGCTTTGCAGACGCAGCATCCCGCGGTTCAGCGTCACGCGCGCCTGGTTCAGGCTGATCCACGCATCGGTAAACTCCGCCACGTTCTTGCTGGAGAGCTGCGACACGGTGAAGTTGTCTTTATCGTTATTCAGCGCGTTGATAAAGATACCCGCGGAAATCACTTGCATGATGCCGAGCACAAGCAGCACCGAAATCAGAAGGGTAATGACTTTTATACGTTTAAACATGCGTTGCCTTTGTTATATGCAGGTTTGTCTGACGTGGATATATCGGCAGGCGCGGCGGGTTGTTTACTGTTTCTACACCTTTAAAAAGTTTCTAAACCACTTTCCTAAGTCCATTCAGAGAGTTAAACGGGGTATTTTTTTGTGATCTGCATCCCACTTTCCCCCTTCCCTCTAAAGGGTTATAGCGCTGGCTTAAAGATGCATTTAATATACATCTTATATTATTGATGACGAGGTAACTGCTATGGCCTTTCGCGACCAACCCCTTGGCGAGCTGGCGCTCTCCATTCCTCGCGCTTCTGCGCTGTTTCGGAAATACGATATGGATTACTGCTGTGGCGGTAAGCAAACCCTGGCGCGTGCGGCCTCACGCAAGGAGCTGGACGTTGAGGTGATTGAAGCAGAGCTGGCGCAGCTGGCCGCGCAGCCCGTCGACAAAGACTGGCGAACCGCCTCGCTCGCTGAAATCATCGACCATATCATCGTGCGATACCATGACCGTCACCGTGAACAGCTGCCGGAACTGATCCTGCAGGCGACCAAAGTTGAGCGCGTACATGCCGACAAACCTTCCGTACCGCGCGGTCTGGCGAAATACCTGACCCTGCTGCACGAAGAGCTTTCCAGCCACATGATGAAAGAAGAGCAGATCCTCTTCCCGATGATTAAACAGGGAATGGGAAGCCAGGCGATGGGGCCTATCAGCGTGATGGAAAGCGAACACGATGACGCGGGTGAACTGCTGGAAGTAATCAAACACACCACCCACAACGTCACGCCGCCGCCAGAAGCGTGCACAACGTGGAAAGCGATGTACAACAGCATTAACGAGATGATTGACGACCTGATGGAACACATCAGTCTTGAGAACAACGTTCTGTTCCCGCGGGCATTAGCTGGGGAATAAAAAAGGCCGCTGCGGCCTGATGCCCTCACCCCGGCCCTCTCCCACGGGGAGAGGGTGCAAAAACTAAAAACGGCAACCGAAGTTGCCGTTTTGCTTTTACCTTACGCCTGCCATACGTTTCTTACCGATAAACACCCAGCCCAGCCCCAGCGCGATAAACCACAGCGGCGTGACGATGAGTGCCTGACGGGTATCATCTTCCAGCGTCAGCAGAACCAGCACGAAGACGAAGAACGCCATGCACACCCAGCACATCAGCTTGCCCAGCGGCATCTTGTAGATCGATTTTTCATGCAGGTGCGGGCGCTGCTTGCGGTACACCAGGTATGAACAGAGGATGATGGTCCAGACGAACATAAACAGGATCGCAGAGACCGTGGTAATCATGGTGAACGCGCCAATCACGCTTGGGTTCACGTAGAGCATCACCACGCCGCCCAGCAGGCACATGCAGGAGAAGGTCAACCCTTTTGCCGGTACCGCGCGCTTGGACAGCTTGGCGAACGCGCTCGGCGCCACGCCTTCCTGCGCCAGACCAAACAGCATACGGCTGGTGGAGAACACGCCGCTGTTCGCGGAAGACGCCGCAGAGGTCAACACCACGAAGTTAATCAGGCTCGCGGCAGCAGGCAGGCCTACCAGCACGAACAGCTCAACGAACGGGCTCTTGGTTGGCACCACGGAGCTCCACGGCGTCACGGACATAATGACGATCAGCGCGAAGACGTAGAACATGATGATACGCAGCGGAATAGAGTTAATCGCGCGCGGGAGAGACTTCTCGGGATCTTTGGTCTCCGCTGCCGTCGTGCCCACCAGCTCAATGCCCACGAAAGCAAAAACCGCGATCTGGAAGCCGGCAAAGAAGCCGCTAATGCCTTTCGGGAACCAGCCGCCGTCATTCCACAGATGGGTAAACGACGCCTGAACGCCCGTTGGCGACTGGAAGTGGGTGAGCACCATCACCAGACCCACGACGATAAGCCCGACAATCGCCACGATTTTGATCATCGCGAACCAGAACTCCATCTCACCGAACATTTTAACGGTGGCGAGGTTAAGGCTCAGCAGCAGAACAATGACCGCCAGCGAGGCGACCCAGTCCGACAGCCCCGGGAACCAGAACTGCGCGTAGGCGGTAATCGCCACGACGTCCGCCATACCGGTGACGACCCAGCAGAACCAGTAGGTCCAGCCGGTGAAATAGCCCGCCCACGGCCCGAGCAGGTCAGAAGCGAAGTCGCTAAAGGATTTGTATTCGAGGTTCGAGAGCAGCAGTTCACCCATTGCACGCATCACGAAGAACAGCATAAAACCGATGATCATATAAACGAATATGATCGACGGCCCGGCGAGACTGATGGTTTTGCCTGACCCCATAAACAGCCCGGTACCGATGGCACCCCCAATCGCAATGAGCTGAATATGACGGTTTGTGAGATTGCGCCGTAGCGACTGTTCAGACGACGCCTCTTCGTCGGCGACGACTTTGACCTGATCTACCATGTGATATTTTCCTGTTTATGCCTGTCTGTGTTGTTAAGGCTCTTCTGGCCTTTAAATACGTCAAAAGATGACGTTCCCTTGTAAGGGCTAATCGATATTAGGTAAGAATCGGCGGGATGAATACTATGATTTAGATATTATGTTAATAATATGTTGAAAGTGAGTGTCATATCACTCATACAGCGCGAAACAGCTCACAAAAATACACGCAACAGTTTCGTTTGCAAGATAAAATGTTGATAGCACCGTAACTATAGGTTTTTACACTATTTTCCTCTCCCCTACCGGGGAGAGGAAATAAGAAAATTCGATTACAGAATTTCCAGCAGCTCGACTTCAAAGACCAGGGTGCTGAATGGCGGGATGGACGCGCCAGCGCCGCGCTCGCCATAGGCCAGGTTATGCGGGATAGTCAGTTCCCATTTGGAACCGACCGGCATCAGGGTCAGAGCTTCGATCCAGCCTGCGATCACGCCGTTGACCGGGAATTCAGCCGGTTCGCCGCGCGCCACGGAGCTGTCGAACACGGTACCGTCGATCAGTTTACCGGTGTAATGCACGCGAACGTGGTCGGTACGCGCCGGGATTGCGCCGTCGCCCTGATTGATCACGCGGAACTGCAGACCGGATTCGGTGCTGTTCACGCCTTCACGCTCGCGGTTCTCTTCCAGATATTTCACACCTTCGGCTGCCATCTCTTCGAAGCGCGCGCGACGCACGGCGTCAGCACGTTCGTGGATTTCACGCAGCGCACGGTGCACAACGTCTACCGGAACGGCAGGCTGTTTGCCTTCCAGCGCGTCAGCGATACCCGCCACCAGCGCTTCAGGTAACAGACCTTCCAGGCCGGATTCGCTCAGCTGCTGTCCTACCTGCAAGCCGATACCGTAACTTGCCTGCGCTTCGATAGTGTCAAAAGTGGGGGTGGTCATGGGTTTTCCTTCCATCACATTTAAAGTAGCGGGCAGCATATCAGCCATGCCCTTATGGGTAAAACTTTGTCTGAAGTTAAGGTGACAAACCGCGACGAAACAGAAACAATAGAGATAACCAGGATTAATCCCGAACTGATGTCACGGATGTCGGGTTTACTACGCCGTTCAGGCAGTTAGCAAACTATACTTCGGGGCACAGGATAAAAAATACGCGGAGCAGGAGGAGTGCCATGCCCGGGCGATTTGAACTGAAACCTACCCTGGCGAAAATCTGGCAGGCGCCGGACAATTTTCGCATCATGGACCCGCTGCCTCCTCTGCATCGCAGAGGGATCATCATTGGCGCGCTGATGGTGATCGTGGGCTTCCTGCTTCCTTCCGGGGGCGATGATGTCGATACCGCACCCGTCACCCGCAATGCTCAGCTGGACATTCAGTCGCAGACGCGGCCGCAGCCTGACGCACAGCCGATGCAAACGCAGCTTGTGACCCCGTCTAACGATCCGGGTCAGGTCGCGCCGGTTGAGCCAGAACCTATTCAGGATGAACAGCCGCAGGATCAAGCCGCCGCCCCGTCTCAGCCTCAGACGCAACAGCCTACCGGTATTGAGCAACAGTGGCGTTCTTATCGCGTAGAGCCGGGCAAAACGCTGGCACAGCTGTTCCGCGACCACAATCTGCCGCCAACCGACGTGTATGCCATGGCGAAGGTGGAAGGTGCGGGTAAACCGCTCAGTAATCTGCAGAATGGACAGATGGTACAGGTTCGCCAGAATGCCAGCGGGGTGGTGACAGGGTTAACGATTGATACGGGAAATGGACAACAGGTGCTGTTTACCCGCCAGCCAGACGGCAGTTTTATCAGGGCGCGTTAAGGCCCGGATCTGCCGGATCTGTAAAAAGCAAAACGCCGGCACAAGGCCGGCGTTTCAACGTGAGCAGAGTAAAAAATTACTCAGCTACAACGTTAACAACCAGTTTAGCGAACACTTCGCTGTGAACCTGGAAGTCAACTTCGTGCTCACCAGTGGTACGCAGAACGCCGTTCGGCAGACGAACTTCGCTCTTAGCCACTTTAACGCCTGCTGCAGAAACTGCATCAGCGATATCGCGGGTACCGATGGAACCGAACAGTTTACCTTCGTCGCCAGATTTAGACGCGATGGTAACGGTGCCCAGTGCGTTGATTGCTTCAGCGCGAGCGTTAGCAGCCGCCAGAACGTCAGCCAGTTTGGCTTCCAGTTCAGCGCGACGTGCTTCGAAAAACTCTACGTTTTTCTTGGTAGCTGGAACAGCTTTACCCTGTGGAACCAGGAAGTTACGTGCGTAACCCGCTTTAACGTTAACCTGATCACCCAGGCTGCCCAGGTTTGCTACTTTATCAAGCAGAATAACTTGCATTACCTTATCCTCTTAAAGTCGTATTAATGGACCGTGCCCGATTACTGATGACGATCAGTGTACGGCAGCAGGGACAGGTAGCGAGCGCGTTTGATAGCGCGAGCCAGCTGACGCTGGTATTTTGCACGAGTACCGGTGATACGGCTTGGGACAATCTTACCGCTTTCGGTGATGTAGTTTTTCAGCGTTGCGATATCTTTATAGTCGATCTCTTGAACGCCTTCCGCGGTGAAACGGCAGAACTTGCGACGACGGAAATAACGTGCCATATGGCTAGTCTCCAGAATCTATCAAATCAATCTGCTCGGCATGCAGAACCATTTTGCTCAGGCCGTTCTTTGCCTTGTGGCAAGAGATGAACCCCTGAACGATTACTGCGCTACCGACCGTTAAACTGTGAGTAATGGCCTGGTTTTCGTGTCCGCTAATAATAACGGGCATTTGGCACCACGCCTGCCGGTGAAACCCGGCTTCCTCTTGCACAGAACGATGCTCAAGCACGAACTGGCAATGCGGAATTCCTGATGGACTGACCTTTCGAAGGGGAGCCCTGCATACGATGCCGGACAACGCCAGACGGTTGGTCATCAGAAATTACTCTTCAGAATCCCCAGCATCAGAATCATCTGCGGTTTCGTTTGCGAAATCATCGCGACGCTCACGGCGCTCGTCTTTCGCTTTAACCATCGGAGATGCTTCGGTAACTGCGTTTTTGGTACGCATAACCATGCTGCGGATAACGGCATCGTTGAAGCGGAAGGTAGTTTCCAGCTCATCGATCACTTCCTGCGGCGCTTCAACGTTCATCAGAACGTAGTGTGCTTTGTGCAGTTTGTTGATCGGGTAAGCCAGCTGACGGCGGCCCCAGTCTTCCAGACGGTGGATCGTACCTTCTGCACCAGTGATGGCAGCAGAGTAACGCTCGATCATACCCGGAACCTGTTCGCTCTGGTCAGGATGGACCATAAAAACGATTTCGTAATGACGCATCGAATTGCTCCTTACGGATTATTCAGCCTCCTGTCTGGGTCAGCCGAGGCCCGGGGAGGCAAGGAACGTGTTAAAGGTCGGCTGAAAAATTGACGCGTCATAATACTTGCGCGCCCCTGGAAACTCAAGCTGATTGCACAAATAATTCGCACAAAGCGCGAAGCGGGTCTAAGTGGGTGATTTAAAATTGGTCACACCCGGAAGCGTTGTTTTTTTGAACAACTGCATCAGAAATGGTCACGCATCCCCGCCGGATGAGTGATTACACTTTAATCAGAGATCGCCTGAATTAAAGAAGGAGCATCCCCCCTCTCGCAGCACGTAGTCGTGGAGCGCATATCATGAAAAAAATCGCATTAGCCATAATGGCGGCGCTTTTGCTCAGTGCAAACGCGATGGCAGCCATCAAGATAGACAGCCGACAGGCCAGAAACATGGATGATGTGCAAAGCTTGGGCGTAATTTACATCAATCATAATTTCGCCACGGAAAGTGAAGCAGATCAGGCATTAAACGAAGAAACCGATGCGCAGGGCGCAACCTATTATCACGTGATGTTAACCCGTGAGCCCGGCAGCAACGGCAACATGCACGCCAGTGCAGATATTTACCGATAACGCTTTAACGCTAGCACCAGGAAAGCCAACAACGAGAACATAGCCATAGTTGACGTTGCCCCCTGCCCGGGGGCTTTTTTTTGTGAATAGCTCCGGAATACTCCCGGTAAAAGAGCCCCCTGAGATCATCCACAAGCGGGAAGATCAGGGCGTCAAAGTCCTGCGCGTTTAAAGGTGCTGGCGGAAAAATGCCACCGTAGCGTCCAGCGCCGTTGGCGTGATGCGGTGGCGGACGCCCGGTTCCCACAGGCAGGTCAGATTACCGTCCAGCCCTTCATTGATTAACGCCTGCTGCAGACGGAAGGTTCCCTCGGGCGGGACCACATCATCCGCGTCACCGTGCCACAGCAGCAGCGGGCGATCGGCCACGCGCGGCAATGCCCGGGTCACTTCCCACTCTGCCAGCGTCGCGGTCATTTCCGTTAAATCCTGAGGGGGAAAGAGGGTCTTCGCCAGCGAAGTAAAGTAGCCCGAGCCCATCAGACAGGCGACAGACTTCACTTCAGGATGATGCGTCATAATCCCCAGCGCCGTCATACCGCCCATCGATGCCCCGGCTACCGCCAGACGATTGTCGGCCACCAGCCCTGCCTCATAAAGCGCATCGCGCAGCCCGGAAAACTCGGTCAGACTCCCGTGCAGAATGTGCCAGAACTGCCCCAGCCGCGCCTGTTCATTACCCGTAAAGCGTGCGCCGTGGTCGGGTGCATCTGGCATCACCACGCGAAAACCCGCCTGCGCCAGCGCTACCGCAAAATAACTGTAAACCAGCTTCGATGAGGTAAACCCATGATAAAAAACCACAACAGGCAGCGGTTTATCACGTTTACCCACCGGCATCGCGTGTAAAATTTCATGGTCGCCGAGGTGGCGTATTTCAATTTCAATCATTGTCGACCCTGTGCGAATCTATGATTCATAATGTTGAGAACTGGGTTACGCTTTCGCGTCATTTTCATTCGAAATATACGTCCCAGATAACACTTCGGGAACATTCCCCCAAAACTAAATTCACAGCCAACTACACTATGGCTATCAGGAAACGAGATATGGTTATGCGCAGGTTTGCTGCTTTATTGCTGGTGTTTCTGCTGAGTGGCTGTAGCGCGCTGCAGGGAACGCCGCAACCCGCTCCACCGGTCGCCGATCGTCCACAGGAGATTCGTCGTAATCAGACGGAAGGATTACAACGAATGGGCACCATCTCCGCGCTGGTTCGCGGCTCTCCGGATGACGCAGAATCGGCAATAAAAGCACAGGCCGTCGCCGCCAAAGCAGATTATTACGTCATCATTATGATCGACGAAACCATCATAACAGGACAGTGGTATTCACAGGCCATTTTGTACCGCAAATAATGGTTTTCCTTTGAACGAGATTTACACTGCTTTGCGTCCATAGACATTTTCCTGTCCACAATAAACTCCACGCCCGCATCAATGGAAGGGAGTTTATTAGCGAAGGATTGCCCGGCGGATACCGGATATATGTGAAATGGAGCTGACGATGAAACGAACTCTTGCTTTGACCTCACTGTTGCTCTCAGCAGGCCTGCTGAGCACCACCGCGCAGTCAGCAGAATTCGCC
Organism: Enterobacter sp. DNB-S2; assembly: GCF_019443845.1. Classification (NCBI taxonomy): domain Bacteria; kingdom Pseudomonadati; phylum Pseudomonadota; class Gammaproteobacteria; order Enterobacterales; family Enterobacteriaceae; genus Enterobacter; species Enterobacter sp. DNB-S2. Next base: position 1,137,690 of record NZ_CP050520.1, on the reverse strand, counting down.
AGTGCTGATTGTGTGACTGGCCTGAATGAAATTGGCCAGATCTCCGTGAATAATATCTCGGGGAGCCCGCAAGACGTTGAACGTGTCGTGGCATTAAAGGCCGATGAGCAGGGTGCTTCATGGTATCGCATCATCCAGATGCAGGAAGATAACCATATCGATCGCTGGCGGGTACAGGCCATTCTCTACGTGTAAACTCCCTCCTGATAAAAGCCACTTACTTTTAGTGGCTTTTCGTTTTTGCAAATTTTTTATCTTATATAAAACCAATAAAGAACAATTAAATAACATTTTGTTACATTAAAACAGTAAACGTAATCCCCGCTCTGCCGTTGAAGAACCATAACTTTTCAATAATGAGCAATTTATGATCAACTTTTTCCGCCGTGCGGGCCTGGGGTCGAAACTCTCGCTGCTAACTGGCGTCAGTGTCGCCACGCTGTTTCTGCTATTCACTTTTCTGCTCAGCCAAAAAGCCAGCCAGCAGCTTGAAGCCCTTGCGGTCGAAGATCTGCATAATCAGTCCACCGGCATGGTCGACATGGTGCAGATGTTCAACACTAGCCTGAGTGAAGAGGTTGAGAGCTATACCCGTCTGTTTACCACCTTTTTACCGCAGCCCCTGAACATTGATAATTCCCAACGCCAGACGATTAACGGACTTAGCGTTCCGCTTCTGAAAGGCGGAGACACCGGGCTGCATGAAAATAACACCCTTTCGGACGAGTTCCTGAACCGTACGGGAGCCATTTCGACGCTGTTTGTACGCAGCGGTAACGACTTTGTGCGCGTAGCCACTTCCCTGCGCAAAGAGAATGGCGATCGGGCAATGGGTACCGTTCTGGATAACGCCAGCCCGGCCTTTGCTGCCGTCAACAAAGGTGAAGTCTACCGCGGCCTGGCGCTGCTTTTCGGCAAACGCTACATCACCCAGTACCAGCCCGTTAAAAACGCCGAAGGGCAGGTCATTGCGATCGTCTTTGTCGGGGTGGACATCACCCACTCCTGGAACGTCATGCGAGAGAAAATCCTCAACCGCCGCCTGGGCGAGAGCGGTCACTTCTTCGTGCTGGATCGCAGCAACGGCAAAACGCGCGGGCAATACCTGTTCCACGCCAGCGAAGAGGGAAAACTGCCGCAGTGGGACGGCGCGACGCAGCAACAGCTTCTGAGTGACAAACCCGGCACGCTGGAGCGTACAAGCGACGACGGCCGGACGCTGAAAATGGCCTATACCCCGCTGCCGGGCTGGAACTGGACTATCGTGGGCGAAGTGGATAAATCGGTGCTGCTCTCAAGCGTTACCGCCATGCGCGATCGCTTCCTGCTGGCCGGCGTAGTCTTGTCCATCCTTTTTGCTGGCCTGTTTGTGGTCATTATTCGCCGCGTGCTGACCCGACCGCTGCGCAACGTGATCCATATTGCCCGTCAATATGCCGCAGGGGATCTCCGTTCCAGCCTGCCCGTGACGCGTCAGGACGAAGTCGGCCAGCTGATCGATGCCATCAACGGCATCGGCGGCGGCCTGCAAAAAATTGTCCTGCAGGTCCGTGAGGCCGCAGGCGAGATCCATTTGGGCACCAACGCGCTGGCCGCCGACACTGGCGAGATTTCAGAGCAGATCAACAAGCAGGCCAGCAGCGTGGAGGAGACGTCCGCCAGCATGGAGCAGCTGGCCGCCACCGTGCAGCAAAATGCCGCCAACATGGAGCAAACGCAGCAGCTGGTGGGTGAAACCTCGCTCGCGGTCCATCAGGGCGGTGAGACGGTCACCCATGCGGTGTCGACCATGGACGACATTCGCGAAGCGTCAAAACGCATCGAAGACATCACGCGCGTGATCGAATCCATCGCTTTCCAGACCAATATTCTGGCGCTGAACGCGGCAGTGGAAGCGGCCCGCGCAGGCGAGCACGGAAAAGGGTTTGCGGTAGTCGCGCAGGAAGTTCGCGCGCTGGCGGGTCGCAGCGCTAACGCGGTGAAGGAGATTGAACAGCTGATTGGCGATACGCTCAGAAAAGTGAGTGAGGGTCATGCGCTGTCTGAACGGACGCGCCTGGCGATGGACGACATCATCATTCATATCGATAACATCAGCCAGCTGGTCACCGAGATTAACCATGCCTCACGCGAGCAGTCCGCCGGGATCGGCCAGGTGAACCTTGCCATGACCCATATTGGCGAAGCGTCGCATATCAATGCCGATCGCATCTCACGCAGCGAACAAACCGCTCAAACGCTGCGCGAGAAGGGTTCACACCTGACCCAGCTGGTGAGCCTGTTCCAGCTAAAAGGCTAACCAACTCTGCCCGTCGCACGCAGCAGCAGGTCGCTTTGCACCTGCTCGCTCATCAGCGTGCCGCCACGGGTATCCAGCATCATACGGCACCACGCCTGCGCCACCGGGGGCGATGCGTGCCGCAGCATCTGGCTTCCGGCACCCAGCAAGAAAAGCTGCTGCGCGATCTCCCGCCCCTGCGCCTCCTGCGGTTTACGCAGTTTTTGCTGAAGCTGTCGCCAGCTGCGGTCGAAGTGTCTGTCCTGCCCTTTCACCTGCGCAAACTCATCGGCAAGCAGGTCGTGAATACCCGGCTGCTTCGCCAGCACGCGCAGAACGTCCAGGCACATAATATTTCCTGACCCTTCCCAGATGCTGTTCACCGGCATCTCGCGGTACAGGCGGGGAAGTTCGCTCTCTTCGCAATATCCATTCCCACCCAGCACCTCCATCGCCTCAGCCACAAACGGGATGCCTGCTTTACAGACGCTAAATTTCGCCGCCGGGGTAAACAGCCGCGCCCAGGCGGCCTCTTGCGGATCGGCACGCTTGTCCCACGCCCGGGCCAGGCGGAACAGCAGCGCCGTTTGCCCCTCCAGCACCAGCGCCATCCGGCTTAATACCTCGCGCATTAAAGGCTGATCGATGAGGTTTTTGCCGAAGGTCTGACGCTGGTGGGCATGGTACAGCGCCACCGAGAGCGCCCGACGCATCAGTCCGTGGCTGCCCAGCGCGCAGTCAAAGCGCGTCAGACCGCCCATTTTGAGGATCTGCCGTACCCCTTCGCCCTCTTCCCCCAGCAGCCAGCCGGAGGCATCGAGAAACTCCGCCTCGCTGCTGGCGTTGGAACGGTTACCGAGCTTGTCCTTAAGGCGCTCCAGACGCACGGCGTTGCGCTGTCCGTCAGGCAAAAAGCGCGGCACAAAAAAGCAGGATAGCCCGCCCTTCGCCTGGGCCAGCACCAGGTGCGCATCGCTTTGCGGGACGGAGAAAAACCATTTATGCCCCACCAGCCTGTAGCTGCCGTCGCTGCATTTTTCCGCTTTGGTGGTGTTGCTGAGCACGTCCGAGCCGCCCTGCTTTTCCGTCATCCCCATGCCAATCAGCAGGCCGCGCTTTTGCGCGCCAGGGGCAAGGTGCGGATCATAGCGATCGCTGAGCAGCGGCGTCAGCCAGTCGTGAAATGCTTTGGGGAGCGCCTGCTGCAACAGCGGCGTGGCGGCAAACGTCATGGTGACCGGGCAAAGCGTGCCTGCCTCTACCTGAGCATGAAGCACAAAGCGTGCGGCCCGAGCGACAAACGCCCCTTTACGCGCCTCCTCTTCCCACGCCAGGTTATGCACGCGGTTGGCGCAAAGCCCCTGCATCAGCAAGTGCCATGCCGGATGAAAACGCACGTCGTCCAGCCGCTCCCCGGTGGCGTCATAGCGTAGTAACTCCGGAGGATTAACGTTTGCCAGCCGGCCCAGCTCCAGAGACTCCGCGGTGCCCAACTGCTGCCCGATGCTGGCGAGCAGCTCAAAATCCCACTCGGCTCCTTCACGCGCGACCGCATCGCGCAGGGCGCAGTCCGAGAGGAAAAGGTTGCTATTGGAAAGCGGTGCAGGTTGATTGAAAACGGTATGGGTCTGCCAGTGCATGCTGTCTCCCTCCTTCAGTGGCAATGACGATAAGTATGGACAGACCGCGCGCACGCTGCATGGGAGGGGAGTCACACGTTCACGATCCCGCTGATATCATTCGTGAAATAGCTCACAGAATATAAGAATAAACTATTTCATGACTTCGCTTTTATTGAATAATTTATTCTTACCCCTTTCAGTGAGGATCGTTATGCAACCGGATGCGCACAAGCGAGCATTAATTGCAGGCTCCATTGGTAACTTTATCGAGTGGTATGAGTTTGCGGTCTACGGTTTTCTGGCGACCGTCATTGCGAAAAACTTCTTCCAGCTTGAAGGAGAGGCGGGGCTGACCAGCCTGATCCTCACCTACGCCTCGTTTGCCATCGCCTTCTTCTTCCGCCCGCTGGGTGCGGTGGTGTTTGGCCGCATCGGCGACCGGATTGGCCGTAAACCGACGCTAATCATCGTGCTGGTGCTGATGACGCTCGCTACCGCCGCCATCGGCATTGTGCCGGTCTACGCCAGCATCGGGATTGCCGCGCCGCTGATTATTACGCTGCTGCGCATCCTGCAGGGGCTGTTCGCGGGCGGCGAGTACGGCGGTGCGGTCTCGCTGATGACGGAGTTCGCCCCGCGCGGCAAGCGTGGGCTCTATGGCGCGTGGCAGTCCTTTACCGTGGCGCTGGGGCTGCTGGCGGGCGCAGGCATCGTGGCGCTGCTCTCCACCCTTCTCACGCCTGAAGCCATGCACGACTGGGGCTGGCGCATTCCGTTCTTCCTGGCGCTGCCCATGGGCGTTGTGGCGCTGTGGCTTCGCGTCAGTATGGAAGAGACACCGAGCTTTGTGCAGCAGCAGGATAAACCGGCTGTCGCTCAGGCGGATACTGCCGCCACGCTCCGGGCCATCGTGATGGGAATCGGGCGCGTCATGGTCTGGTCTGCGGCGGGGTATACCTACCTGGTGATTATGCCGACCTATCTTCAGTCGGCGCTGCACACCGGGTTCAACCAGGCGCTGTTGATAGCGGTGATTTCAAATATTGGTTTTGCACTCACCATCATTCCGTCGGGGATCCTGAGCGACCGGATCGGCCGCCGCACGGTGATGATTCTCGCCACCGCGCTGCTGCTGATCCTCGCCCTGCCGCTGCTGAAAATCCTGCAGGCGGAGTCGAGTACGCTGGCGGTGAAGGCTGTTGTGGTGCTGATTGCGGGCGGTCTGGTGGGCATGCTGGCGGGTCCGGGCCCGGCGATGCTATCTGAGATGTTCCCGACGCGCGTGCGCTATACGGGGCTGGGGCTGGCCTACTCGTTGTCGAACGCGATTTTCTCGGGATGCGCAGGGTTAATTATTACCGGGCTGATTAAGCAGACGGGCAACCTGGATATTCCGGCGTATTACGTGATGGCGACGGCGGTAGTGAGTATTTTCGCGCTGATGACGCTGAGGAAGGACGACCATTTGCGGTCACTGGAGGAGTGAGGTTGTCACCGTCAGGTGCCCTCGGGGAGAGGGAGAAAACACAAAAGGCCGTCCTGTGGACGGCCTTGCTGTTTATTCTCCCCGCTGACGCACCGCTTCAAACAGGCAGATGCCCGTCGCAACGGAAACGTTCAGGGACGACACGCTGCCCGCCATCGGGATGCCGATCAGCTCGTCGCAGTGCTCGCGGGTCAGACGACGCATGCCTTCGCCTTCCGCACCCATCACCAGCGCCAGACGGCCGGTCATTTTGCTCTGGTACAGAGTATGATCCGCTTCACCGGCGGTACCGACGATCCAGATGTTCTCTTCCTGCAGCAGACGCATAGTGCGCGCCAGGTTGGTCACGCGGATCAGCGGAACGTTTTCCGCCGCGCCGCAGGCCACCTTCTTCGCCGTCGCGTTCAGCTGCGCGGAGCGATCTTTCGGCACGATCACCGCGTGCACGCCCGCCGCATCGGCGCTGCGCAGGCACGCCCCGAGGTTGTGCGGATCGGTAACGCCGTCGAGGATCAGGAAGAACGGGTTATCCAGCTCGGCAATCAGATCAGGCAGATCGTTTTCCTGATACTGACGACCCGGCTTCACGCGGGCAATGATCCCCTGGTGGACCGCGCCTTCGCTTTTCTCATCCAGGAACTGGCGGTTCGCCAGCTGAATCACCACGCCCTGCGCTTCCAGCGCGTGGATCAGCGGCATCAGACGCTTATCTTCACGCCCTTTCAGAATAAACACTTCCTGAAAACGCTCCGGTGCGCGCTCGAGAAGGGCCTGCACCGCGTGGATGCCGTAAATCATTTCACTCATTGATGGTTCTCGTAATAAGTATTTTCCCTCCCCCCGCTGGGGAGAGGGTCAGGTTGAGGGGAGAATTTACTCCGCCTGCTTTTTCTTGGCCGCGCGCTTCGCTTTGGTGGCGGCAGCGATTTTCTGCGTTTTCGCGGAAGGTTTTTTCGCTGAACGAGCTTCTTTCTTCGCCGCCTTCGGCTTCTGTTTCTTCTCGCCGCGGAACGCGCTGTCCGGCTCGAAGTTTACCTTCTTGCCCGCCTGACGACGTTTACCGCCGCCCGGTTTACCGTTACCGGTTTTTTTCGCCCTTTCACGCTCGGTTTTACCGACGTTACGCGGCGCGCGCTCGCTGGAGATCAGGCTGAAGTCGATCTTACGGTCGTCCATATTCACGGCTTCGACCTTCACTTCCACACGGTCGCCCAGACGATAGGTCTGGCCGCCAGACTCGCCAATCAGGCGCTGGCCGACCTGGTCGAAGCGGTAGTAGTCGTTATCCAGGCTGGAGACGTGCACCAGACCGTCGATGAACAGCTCGTCCAGACGAACGAAGAAACCAAAGCCGGTCACGCTGGCAATCACGCCTTTAAAGACGTTACCGACCTGATCGAGCATAAAGTCACACTTCAGCCAGTCCGCCACGTCACGTGTTGCTTCATCGGCACGACGTTCGGCCATGGAGCAGTGCTGACCCAGCTGCAGCATCTCTTCCATCGAATAGTGGTAGCCACCGGTTTCGGTGGTGTTCCCTTTATGGCCCTGCTCCTGCGCCAGCAGATACTTGATCGCACGGTGCAGAGAGAGGTCAGGATAACGACGGATCGGCGACGTAAAGTGGGCGTAAGACTGCAGCGCCAGGCCAAAGTGTCCGCGGTTTTCCGGATCGTAAATCGCCTGCTTCATAGAGCGTAACAGCATCGTCTGCAGCATTTCTGCGTCAGGACGGTCGCCAATAGACTCCAGCAGCTCAGCGTAATCGCGCGGCTCTGGCTTGTTGCCCCCGGGCAGTTCCAGACCCAGTTCAGCCAGCACGGAGCGGAACGACGTAATGGCTTCCGTGGTCGGCTTATCGTGAATACGGAACAGCGCAGGCTCTTTGGCTTTTTCAACGAATCGTGCCGCCGAGATGTTCGCCAGGATCATACACTCTTCGATCAGCTTGTGCGCGTCGTTACGCTGGGTCTGCTCGATACGCTCAATGCGGCGTTCGGCGTTGAAAATGAATTTCGCTTCTTCGCTCTCAAACGAGATCCCGCCGCGCTCTTCGCGCGCCTGATCCAGCGTTTTGTAGAGGTTATGCAGCTCTTCGATGTGTTTGACCAGCGGCGCGTATTGTTCGCGCAGATCCTGGTCGCCCTGCAGCATATGCCAGACCTTGGTATAGGTCAGACGCGCGTGCGAGCTCATCACCGCTTCGTAGAACTTGTAGCCGGTTAAGCGCCCTTTGGTGGAGATGGTCATCTCGCAAACCATACAGAGGCGGTCAACCTGCGGGTTCAGGGAACACAGGCCGTTAGACAGCACTTCCGGCAGCATCGGCACGACCTGGGACGGGAAGTAGACCGAGGTACCGCGGCTGCGGGCTTCGTTATCCAGCGGGGTGTGCGGACGGACGTAATAGCTTACGTCAGCGATAGCAACCCACAGACGCCAGCCACCACCGCGTTTTTTCTCACAGTATACGGCGTCATCAAAGTCGCGGGCGTCTTCACCGTCGATAGTGACCAGCGGCAGGGAGCGCAGATCCACGCGGCCCACTTTGGATTCTTCCGGCACTTCTTCGCGCAGGCTTTCGATCTGCTCTTCAACCGCTTTCGGCCAGATGTACGGAATTTCATGGGTACGCAATGCCATATCAACGGCCATCGTGGTGCCCATGTTGTCGCCAAGCACTTCGACGATTTTACCTACCGCTTTGGTGCGACGGGTTGGGCGCTGGGTGAGTTCAACCACCACCACAAAGCCCATGCGGGCGCCCATCACCTCTTCAGGTGGGATCAGAATGTCGAAGCTCAGACGGCTGTCGTCCGGCACCACGAAGCCCACGCCCGCGTCGGTAAAGTAGCGGCCGACGATCTGGCTGGTTTTTGGCACCAGAACGCGTACCACGCGCGCTTCGCGGCGACCTTTACGGTCAGCGCCCAGCGGCTGCGCCAGGATCTGGTCGCCATGGATGCACATTTTCATCTGTTCAGATGAGAGGTACAGATCGTCCTTACGGCCTTCCACGCGCAGGAAGCCGAAGCCATCGCGGTGACCAATGACGGTCCCTTTCAGCAGATCGAGGCGTTCTGGCAGCGCGTAGCACTGGCGGCGGGTAAAGACCAGCTGCCCGTCACGCTCCATCGCGCGCAGGCGGCGGCGAAGGGCTTCAATTTGCTCTTCACCTTCAATGTTTAATTCAACGGCAAGTTCTTCACGATTGGCGGGTTTTTCGCGTTTTGTTAAGTGTTCAATGATGAACTCGCGGCTGGGAATAGGATTCGCGTATTTTTCGGCTTCGCGTTCCTGGAAAGGATCATGTGACATGTCGGTTCCTCCGTTGTCAGCTCCGGTGGAAATTTTCTTCATTCCACCAGCAATAATTTATAAAGCGGTTGATTCTCTTCAACCAAATCGGCCAGCGTGTAGTTATCCAGTTCCATGAGAAAACTTTGCACGGCCTTTGAAAGCGCCTTTTTCAGGCGGCAAGCGGGCGTGATGTGGCAGAACTCGCTGCTGCAGTTCACCAGAGACAGCGGCTCCAGTTCACGTACCACATCGCCAACACGAATACTCTGTGCCGGTTTACCGAGACGGATCCCACCATTCTTCCCGCGGACGGCAGCAACGTATCCGGCACGACTAAGTTGATTGATTATTTTGACCATATGATTACGGGATACGCCGTAGACCTCTGTCACTTCAGAGATACTGGTCATCTTCCCCTCGGGTAACGACGCCATGTAAATCAGCGCACGTAAGCCGTAATCGGTGAAACTTGTTAACTGCACATCAACCTCAGGAAAAAGGGAAAACGCGGTCAAACCGCAGAGATATTCATTAATGATGATAAACCAGCCAGATAGTTAGCGGCTAATTTATTTGACAGACGGGGCGAAAAAGCGGAGATCCAGGAGCGGTCGCCGGATGGCGCTACGCTTATCCGGCCTACGGGTCTCCCCGCAGGCCAGCAGTCACGAAGATTATGCGTCGAACGGGTCGCGCAGGATCATCGTTTCAGTACGATCCGGGCCGGTAGAAATAATATCGATCGGCACTTCGGTCAGTTCTTCAATACGCTTGATGTAATCCAGCGCCGCCTGCGGCAGGCCGCTACGCTCTTTCACACCGAAAGTGGTCTCAGACCAGCCCGGCATGGTTTCGTAGATTGGCTCAATGCCTTCCCAGTCGTCAGCAGCCAGCGGAGTGGTGGTCACTTCGCGGCCATCTGGCATACGGTAGCCTACGCAGATTTTCACTTCTTTCAGGCCGTCCAGTACGTCCAGCTTGGTCAGGCAGAAGCCAGACAGGGAGTTGATCTGCACTGCGCGACGCACTGCAACCGCATCCAGCCAGCCGGTACGACGACGACGACCGGTGGTCGCGCCAAACTCGTTACCCTGCTTGCACAGGAACTCGCCGGTTTCATCAAACAGCTCGGTCGGGAATGGACCCGCACCCACGCGAGTGGAGTACGCTTTGATGATGCCCAGTACGTAATCCACATAACGTGGACCCAGGCCAGAGCCGGTCGCCACGCCACCTGCAGTGGTGTTAGAGGACGTTACGTACGGATAGGTACCGTGGTCGATGTCCAGCAGCGTACCCTGCGCACCTTCGAACATGACGAAATCGCCACGCTTGCGCGCCTGGTCCAGCAGATCGGATACGTCAACAACCATACCGGTCAGAATGTCAGCGATCGCCATGACGTCATCCAGCACTTTCTGGTAGTCAACAGCGTCAGCTTTGTAGAAGTTCACCAGCTGGAAGTTGTGATATTCCATCACTTCTTTCAGTTTTTCAGCGAAGGTTGCTTTGTCGAAGAGGTCGCCCACGCGCAGACCGCGACGTGCAACTTTATCTTCGTAAGCCGGACCGATACCACGACCGGTGGTGCCGATCGCTTTCGCGCCGCGCGCTTTCTCACGCGCTACGTCCAGCGCCACGTGATAATCCAGGATCAGCGGGCAGGCTTCGGAGAGCAGCAGACGCTCACGAACAGGGATACCACGGTCTTCCAGACCTTTCATCTCTTTCATCAGCGCAGCAGGAGACAGCACAACGCCGTTACCGATGATGCTGGTGACGTTATCACGAAGAATGCCTGATGGAATAAGATGGAGGACGGTTTTTTCACCGTTGATTACGAGAGTATGGCCTGCGTTGTGACCGCCCTGGTAGCGTACAACATATTTAGCCCGTTCAGTCAGAAGATCAACAATCTTCCCTTTACCTTCGTCACCCCATTGGGTGCCCAGTACGACGACGTTGTTACCCATTTTTTTCAAAATCACCGTTTGCTTAAAAATGGATTCTACCATCGCTTTTTCAGATATACAGCACTTTTTGACCTCAAAATACGCCGATTGCGTCTACTTTTTGATCAGCCAATCGTTTTCCTCAACATGTAGTAGATCACGATGCCCGCAACCACAAGACCGCCGCCAAAACGACGCAAAATATTATCCGGCAGCTGACTCATCGTGGCGATCATTCGGCGCCAGGCACGCGGATAAAGCATCGGTCCAAGACCTTCCAGCACCAGGACCAAAGCCAGTGCGAGCCAGATCGTTGAATTCATTTTTATTCCTTATAAAAGAAAACCACCGCTCCGTTGGGAGCGGTGGTTTGAATACTCAAACGGGCCTGAGTTTATCGCGTTGCGTTAGTCGGCGTCTTCATATAACGGAAGAAATCGCTGTCCGGGCTGAGCACCATCACATCCTGGTTGCTCTGGAAGCTATTCTCGTAAGCGCGCAGGCTACGGATAAAGGCGTAGAAGTCAGGATCCTGGCTGAAGGCATCCGCGAACAGCTTCGCCGCTTCGGCATCGCCTTCACCGCGCAGGATACGGCCCTGTCGCTCAGATTCCGCCAGCGTCTTGGTGACTTCGTAGTCCGCTGCGGCACGCAGCTTCTCAGCCTCTTCCTGGCCCTGTGAACGGTGACGACGGGCTACCGCTTCACGCTCGGCGCGCATACGGTTGTAAATCGCCTCGGACACTTCTACTGGCAGGTTGATCTGCTTAATACGCACGTCAACCACTTCGATACCCAGCGCAGCCATACTGTTCGGGTTGATCACCGGCACTTTACCGTTGGTCTCCGCCTGAACGCGTTCAGCCGCTTTGGCAATCGCATCATCTGCTGCCGGCGTTGAAACTTCGTCTTCAGTGCCCGCTGTACCGGAGTTCAGCGCATCGCGAACTTCCAGGGTCAGACGACCACGGGAGTCGGTCACGATGTCTTTCACATCCAGACGACCAATCTCGGAACGCAGACGGTCAGAGAACTTACGTTTCAGCAGCACTTCTGCCTGAGAAACGTCGCCGCCGCCCGTTGCCAGGAAGTAACGGCTGAAATCGCTGATGCGCCATTTGATATAGGAATCAACGATCAGGTCTTTCTTCTCTTTGGTCACGAAACGGTCGGCCTGGTTATCCATGGTCTGGATACGCGCATCAAGCGTTTTCACGGACTGAATAAACGGTACCTTGAAGTGCAGACCCGGCTCGTAAATCACCGGGCGTTTGTCGCCATCACGCACGACGCTGCTGAACTGGAACTTGATCCCACGCTCGCCTTCTTTCACCACAAAGATCGAGGTATAAAGCGCGACCAGTACGATGACGATGATCGCAATAACTGACTTACGCATCCTTATTCCCCCTGACGCTGGTAGTCGTTACGCTGCGCGTTAGCACGGCGTTGGTCCATAATGTCACCATCGTTCGAAGAAGGCGTTGTGTTCGTGCTGGCGCTGCCTGTTGAGGCTGGCGGCAGACGCAGCAGGTTGTTCGCGCCGCTGGTGTCGCCTTTCGCTGCTGGTGCAGAACCGCCTTTCAGCATCTGATCCAGCGGCAGAACCATCAGGTTTCCGCCTTTACTGTCGTTAACCAACACTTTGCGGGTGTGGCTCAGCACTTTTTCCATGGTCTCGATATAGAGACGCTCACGGGTAATTTCCGGTGCCGCTTTATATTCCGGCAGGATTTTCGCGAAGCGGGCCACTTCACCCTGAGCTTCCAGGATGGTCTGCGTCTTATACGCGCGCGCTTCTTCCAGAATACGCTGCGCCTGACCGTTAGCGCGTGGCTGAACTTCGTTGGTGTACGCTTCTGCTTCACGGATGTACTGCTGTTCGTTTTCACGGGCAGCAATCGCATCGTCAAATGCGGCTTTCACCTCTTCCGGCGGACGCGCAGCCTGGAAGTTGACGTCCAGCAGGGTAATACCCATGTTGTACGGACGAATGGTCTCTTCCAGCTCGCGCTGGGTATCGCTACGAATAACGGTACGACCTTCGGTCAGAATACGGTCCATGGTGTATTTACCGATCACACCGCGCAGGGCGCTGTCGGTCGCCTGACGCAGGCTGTCATCGGCGCTGGTCACGCTAAACAGATAACGCTCAGGATCGGTCACGCGGTACTGCACGTTCATCTCAACGCGCACCACGTTTTCGTCAGAGGTCAGCATCACGCCAGAGGCGGCCAGTTCACGGACGGATTCCACGTTTACCGCGGTCACATCGTCAATGAAGGTCGGCTTCCAGTTCAGACCCGGCTCAACCAGATGGCTGAACTTACCGAAACGGGTGACTACGCCGCGTTCTGCTTCTTTAATGGTGTAGAACCCGCTGGCTGCCCAGATGATGACTACCGCAGCGGCCACGATGCCCACTACGCGGCCACCCATTGGCGGGCGCGAACTCTGAGTGGAATTGCCACCCGAGCCAGAACCTTTTCCTCCGCCAAGGCCACCAAGCTTCTTGCTCAGTTTGCGGAAGATATCATCCAGATCCGGCGGCCCCTGCTCGCGACCACCTTTGTTGCCATTTCCCTCAGAGTTGCCGCCAGGTTTGCTGCTTCCCCACGGGTCGCGGTCTTGTCCGTTATTACCGGGCTGATTCCACGCCATGTATATGCTCCATATTTGTTATGCAAGGGCGAATTATTCAGGCATCCCCTTTCTGATCAGACGATGTAGTCGACCAGCGCAGGTTCTTGTTTACAGAGGCGACGCCAGTCAACGATCGGCATACGCACCTGCATCCCCACGCTGCCGTCATCCTCCATCCACTCTTTTTCTATCGCCTGAAGCTGATAAAACCGGCTGCGCAGCCTGCCTTCCTGTGGCGGCAGTCGCAGCGTGTGCTGAGCTACCTCACCGGAAAGACGTTCTGTCAAAGCCTGGAAAAGCAGTGGCACACCAATACCGGTCTGGGCAGAAAGCCAGACCCGAATCGGTTTGTTTTCTTCATCTCTGTCGATACGCGGTTCGAAATCGTCCAGCATATCGATCTTATTCATGACCAACAGCGTTGGGATCTCGTGGGCGTCGATCTCTTCGAGCACCACGTTCACCGCGTCGATGTTCTCCTGCACGCGCACGTCTGCCGCATCAATCACGTGCAGCAGCAGAGTCGCCTGTCGCGTCTCCTGCAGGGTGGCTTTAAACGCCGCCACCAGGTCATGCGGCAGGTGGCGGATAAACCCTACGGTATCCGCCAGCACCGTTTCACCGACGTCTGCAACGTCAATACGGCGCAGCGTAGGGTCCAGGGTCGCAAACAGCTGGTCTGCGGCATACACCTGGGCCTCGGTTATCTGGTTAAACAGGGTGGATTTACCGGCGTTGGTATAGCCCACCAGCGACACCGTCGGGATGTCGGCTTTGGTTCGCGCCCGACGCCCCTGTTCACGCTGTTTCTCTACACGTTCCAGACGTGAAAGGATCTGGGTAATTCGGCCACGCAGCAAACGACGGTCGGTTTCGAGCTGGGTTTCACCCGGGCCGCGCAAACCAATCCCGCCTTTTTGTCTTTCAAGGTGTGTCCAGCCACGCACCAGACGCGTTGCCAGATGGCGCAGCTGCGCCAGCTCAACCTGCAGTTTCCCTTCGTGGGTACGTGCACGCTGAGCAAAAATATCTAAAATCAAACCCGTGCGATCGATAACACGGCATTCGCAAAGGGCTTCCAGGTTGCGCTCCTGGGCTGGAGACAGCGCATGATCAAACAACACGACTGACGCGCCGGTTGCTTTTACGGCATCCGCAATTTCGACTGCTTTACCTTCACCAACAAAATACTTTGGGTGCGGCGCTTTACGGCTACCGGTAATCACCTGCATTGCTTCGACACCGGCGGAAGAGACCAGAGATTCAAACTCCTGGAGGTCTTCCATATCTTTGTCTTGCGAAAAATAGATGTGTACCAGCACCGCCTGCTCACCGGCATCATAACGGTCAAACAAGCGTAAACCTCTCTAAAAAGATCAGCGGGGAACGCAGGATCCCTGGCTCCCCGTGTGGATAACAGTGCGAAACCTTATTCGGTCTCGTCGCTGTCCTGCGCCGGCGTTGAAGAACCCTGCGCGCTGCTGCCATGATGGTAGTTACTACCAGTGCCGCCGCCAGCGTTATTGCTGTGATGAGATACCGGACGGGACGGAACAACAGTAGAAATAGCGTGCTTGTAGACCATCTGACTGACCGTGTTTTTCAACAGAATCACAAACTGATCGAAAGACTCAATCTGACCTTGCAGCTTAATACCATTCACCAAATAAATAGAAACTGGAACACGTTCCCGACGCAATGCGTTCAGGAACGGATCTTGTAAAGATTGCCCCTTAGCCATTCTATCTTTTCCTTATATGCTTGTTTTGTACTTAGAACCTTGCGATTCTGAAAAATTGCGCACGATACGTCTCAATTGTACACATTCAGTGAGCGATATCACCAACAACCTCAATCACTTCGTTTAACGCCTGTTGCGGTTTTTCACTGTCTAACCAGTGAACCCCCTCCCAACCGCGCAACCAGGTGATCTGGCGCTTCGCTAACTGTCTCGTGGCGCAAACACCTCTATAAACCATTTCATCGTATGAAATCTCACCTTCAAGATACGACCACATCTGGCGGTATCCCACACAACGAATGGAAGGCATGTCCGTATGCAAATCTCCACGGGCAAATAGCGCCCGCACTTCTGCTTCAAAATCTGAAGCTAACATCTGATGAAAACGCTGCTCAATTCGCTGATGGAGCAGTTCACGGCTCGCCGGGGCGATGGCGAACTGATGCACCTGATACGGCAGAGCGTCTCCTGACGTTTGCGTCAGTTCCGTTAAAGTTTTACCCGAAATGAAAAAAACTTCCAGTGCCCGGGAAAGCCTTTGCGGATCATTTGGATGGATCCGTGCTGCAGCAACCGGGTCAATCTCCGCCAGTTGCTGATGCAAAACGTCCCAACCCAGCTCTGCCGCCTGCTGCTCAATTTTCGCTCTTATTTCCGGATCCGCGGATGGCAGAGGTGACAACCCCTCCAGCAACGCCTTGAAATAGAGCATGGTTCCGCCAACCAACAGCGGTATACGTCCCGCCGCCGTTATCTCGGCCATCTCGGCTAAGGCATCCCGGCGGAAATCCGCTGCGGAGTACGCCTGAGCCGGGTCGAGAATATCCAGCAAACGGTGCGGTGCCGCACGCAACTCTTCTGCGTCAGGCTTCGCCGTGCCGATGTCCATCCCCCGGTAGATGAGGGCGGAGTCGACGCTAATCAACTCTACAGGCAAAACTTTACGCAACTCAATGGCTAGCGCCGTTTTGCCGGAGGCCGTTGGGCCCATTAAAAAAATTGCCTTAGGCAGGCTCGCCTTACTTGCGTCAATCATGTTTCAGGGCGTTCATCGCCGTTTGTAAATCAACAGGTTGTAATAACCCACCCGGCGGCGTTTTCACCAGATGCGGACAGAGGCGTTCTACCTCCGCCAGCACGCTAATGGCCTGCGCCATACTCCACGGCGCGTGTTCGCTTGCCAGATGGCGGGCGATCCACTGCGCGGTGTTGGCGGCATCAAACGATGTTTGCTGCGCCAGGTAGCCTATCAGTTCAGGAATCAAGTTTTGTAAATTTTGTTGGCGTAAGGGTAAAGGCACTGCACGAATTGTCACATGTTGTGGTTCGAGCACAGTTTCAATACCCATTTGCGCCAGCTGCGGCTCTGCGCGCTGCAATACACTTGTTTCTTCAGGGGATATTTTCAGGCGAACCGGAATTAAGAGCGGCTGCGCGCAGGCTGCATTTTCACCTGGCGTGAGCTGCACCTGCTTGAGCCAGCGTTCGGCGACCGGCAGTGCCAGAAGCATCAATTTGCCGTCACGTTCAAGCAGTGCCATATCCGGCGCGATAATCGTCAGCACCCGGCCAAAACTTTGGCTATGGCCGTCCAGAGAAGGCTGAGCGGCGGGAATGTGCTCTTTTCGCTCCACGGCGGGCGTTTCCAGCAGCTTGCGGTACAACGCTCCCTGCTGCTTCTGATAGCCCGGCTGGGCATTCGGGTAGTTCGCGCCCGTTGGACGCGGTGCGCTCCCGGCCTGGGAGAAACGCGGAGCTTCCGGTTCACGCGCGACGGCAGGCTCAGCAAAATGGTTGCGCCCTGCCGCTACACGGTTTTCAGGCAGCGGACGCGGCGCAGGGGCGTCCTTCTCCAGCGGCAGAGTTGGCGCTGCCTGCTGCTGCAACACGGCGGCCACGCCCTGATAAATGAAGTCGTGAACCAGACGCGACTGGTGGAAACGCACCTCATGCTTGGCAGGATGAACGTTTACATCCACCTGATGGGGGTCGATTTCCAGATAAAGGACGAAAGCTGGCTGCTGATCGGCCCCGAGTTTGTCTTCGCAGGCCTGGCGAATCGCGTGATTGATGAGACGATCGCGCATCATGCGCCCGTTCACGTAGCAATACTGAATTTCAGAGAACGCAGCACTGCTCGCGTTTGGATCGGCAACCCAGCCGCGTAAAGCCAGATCGCCGTGCTGCCACTCAATGGCCAGAGCCTGTTCCAGAAACGGCGTCCCGCAGATAGCGCCCAGGCGACGCTCTTTCTGTCCACCTTCCGCCACCGCGCGGTACTGGCGCATCACCTTACCGTTATGGCTAAGGTTGATGGCGACATCGAATCGGGCGAGCGCGATACGGCGAATGATCTCGTCGATATGGCCGAACTCGGTCTTCTCGGTACGCATAAACTTGCGTCGGGCGGGGGTGTTGTAGAACAGATCCAGGACTTCCAGCGTCGTGCCGACAGGGTGCGCCGCGGGTTTGACCGTCACATCCATATCGCGCCCTTCGGCGTAAGCCTGCCAGGCTTCCTGCTGTTCAGCGGTACGGGAGGTCAGCGTTAAGCGCGAAACGGAGCTGATACTGGCCAGCGCTTCGCCGCGAAAACCGAGGCTAATAATCGCTTCCAGATCGTCCAGAGAGGCGATTTTACTGGTGGCGTGACGAGCCAGCGCCAGCGCCAGCTCCTCTTTTTTAATGCCACAGCCGTTGTCGCGAATACGGATAAGCTTCGCGCCACCGCGTTCGATATCAATATCGATGCGGGTTGCGCCCGCATCGAGGCTGTTTTCCACCAGCTCCTTCACCACCGACGCAGGGCGTTCCACCACCTCACCGGCGGCGATTTGGTTCGCGAGCTGCGGCGGTAGAACCTGAATCGGCATGAATGCTCCTTAGTTGGTCGCGGTCATCTCACCCGGCAGCGCTGCGCTGGCCGTCTGTGCTGAGCCGCTCTGCGGCGCAGACTGCAGAGGATGCGCCTCAAAATATTTACGTAAACCGTTATAAATCGCTTCGGCAATTTGCTGCTGGTAACTGTCGCTTCCCAACAGACGCTCTTCACCGTTGTTACTGATAAAGCCCGTCTCTACAAGGATGGACGGAATATCCGGGGAGCGCAGAACGCCGAGGCTTGCATGTTCCGGACGGCGCTTATGCAGCACGCCAACGCTTTGCAGCTGGTTCAATACGTTAGTGGCGACATCATACCCGACGCGCTGCGAATGACCGAACTGTAAATCCAGCACCGCCTGGCTGAGGTACGGATCGGACTGGCTGTTCGCCAGCACGTCGCCCGCGCCGCCTAACAGTTCAGACTGCTTCTCGTGCTCTTCCAGCCAGTTGGCCATTTCGCTGTTAGCGCGACGGTTCGACAGCACCCAAACCGAGGCGCCGGTGGCGCTACGATTCGGTGCGGCGTCCGCATGAATAGAGACCAGGAAGTTCGCGTTTTGCTTACGCGCCACGTCCGAGCGTCCCATTACGGAGATAAAGTAGTCCCCGTCGCGGGTCAACACGCCTTTAAACATGGGGTCGTCATTGAGTAGCGAACGCAGTTTACGCGCGATAGCGATAGTGACGTTTTTCTCTCGCGTGCCGCCAGGGCCAATCGCCCCCGGGTCTTCCCCGCCGTGGCCCGCATCAATGGCGATAATCACTTTGTCACCGCTGACCGTCGCGCGTCGCGCGCTGGCCGCCGGACGCGTCACCGTATTGCTGCTGGTTGCCGCAGTAATACGATCGTTCTGCGATTTAAACGGATTACGCGCAGGTTCAGAAGGACGCGGCGTATACACCGGTTCTTCCACGCGCTTCGCTACGACCGGCGGCGGTGGAGGCGGTGGCGGCGCGTCGGCATTGATGGTAAACACCACCGTATAGTTCGCCCCGTTTTGCTGCTTCACCGCCTTCGTTTTGCCCTTTTCGGTCAGATCAACCACCAGGCGTAACGACTGGCTATCCTGCGGCGTTCCCGAACGGATACTTTTCACCAGATTATTACCGCTGAACCGCAGCGGTAACCCCTGGATCACGCCTGTTTGTTTGATATCCAGCGCCACGCTGTGGCTGTCTGGCTGTGAGAACGCATATTCAGGATCGCCCATAAAGCTGAACGTGATCCGGGCCTGGCTTTCGCCGTTTGATACCTGAATATCTGAGAGGTTTGCCGCCCCGGCCTGCGCGCACAGCAGCACGGTGGCAGCCAACAACCAACCTTTAACGCGATTTATCATCCCGTCATCCCTACGCTTAACCGGCCAGTCGCGCCAGTAAGGAACTGCCTGATGAGGAAACAGCACTGATGCGCGCCTCACGCCCTTGTGCCTGGTAATCTAAGTGAATTTCGACATCCGGGTCAGGCAGCACACCCGCACCTTGTTGCGGCCACTCCACCAGGCAAATGGCGTCGTTGGCAAAATAATCACGGATCCCCATAAATTCCAGCTCCTCAGGATCCGCAAGGCGGTATAAATCGAAGTGATACACCATGAGATTTTCAAGGGTGTACGGTTCTACCAGCGTGTAGGTTGGGCTTTTCACATTCCCGTTATGCCCTAACGCCTGCAAAAAACCCCGGCTGAAGGTGGTTTTACCCGCACCTAAATCACCATACAGATAAATGACGGTTGCCCCCTGACAGGCCTGCGCCACGCGCTTGCCGAGTTCTAAAGTGGCTTGTTCATCAGGTAAAGGAATCGCTCGATTAGTCATTTTCTACGTCAATCACATCCGGGTTAACAACACGCCGCAGCGTGCAAAAAAGATCGGTGGCCAGCATGCCGCGTGTACCGTAACGCGCGGCCAGTTTATCCGCCGCGACACCGTGGGCCACGCAGCCCGCGCAGGCTGCATCATAAAGGGGAAGTTTCTGTCCAAGCAATGCGCCAATGATGCCGGAAAGCACATCGCCCATGCCGCCGCTTGCCATGCCCGCATTTCCGGCATCAATAATGCCCTGCGTCTCGTCACTGGCGACAACGGTTCCAGCCCCTTTCAAAACAGCAACACCTCCGTAACGTTTTACCAGACGCTGAGCAGAAAGTAAGCGATCGCTTTCAATTTCTGCCACGCTGCAGTTAAGCAGGCGCGCGGCTTCGCCGGGGTGTGGCGTCAGAATGCGATTGTGACGCTTATCGGGGGTTAATGCCAGAAGGTTAAGCGCGTCGGCATCCCACAGCATCGGTTTACGAAAATTCTCGACCTTTTGCAGGGCCTGTTTGCCCCATGCCTGCTGCCCAAGCCCGGGGCCGATCACCACCACGTCCGCCCATTCCAGGCTTTCTTCAAGCGACTGAGGCGTAAGCTCATGGACCATCAGCTCCGGTCGGGCCGTAACGATCGGCGCAATATTCTCAATGCGAGTGAGTACTCGCACTAATCCGGCACCGCAGCGCAGGGCCGCTTCGCCGGTCATGCGAATTGCACCTGCCGTACCATGGTCGCCGCCAATAATCACCAGCCTACCGTGATCGCCCTTATGGGACGTCTGCCGGCGCGGCGGGAGCCACGCCGCAAGCTGCGAAGCATCAAAACGCGCGAGGTGCGTTTCCTGCCCGGACAGCCAGCTCTCCAGCCCCAGCGCATGGTGGTGCAGCACGCCAACAACGTCTCGTGCTTTACCGGTCAGTAGCCCCGGCTTGAGGGCGATGAAGGTTACCGTATGTGCAGCCTGAATGACCGCCCCCGGCGTCGCGCCGGTTTGTGCAATCAGGCCAGAGGGAATATCCAGGGCAATTACCGGCGCGGAATGTCTGTTAGCGTGTTCAATAAGGGCGGCAATGTTCTCGCGAGGCGCACTGCGTAGCCCGGTACCCAGCAGACCGTCAACAATCAGATCCACCTCTTCCGGCCAGACGATATCAGGCGCATGAATCACGCCGCCTGCGTTAAGCCACGCCTCCCGCGCCCCGCTGGCCTCTTCCGGCAGCGGTTTATCACTCTCCAGGGCCAGCAACGTCACGCGGATACCTGCCGCAACCGCGAGACGGGCGACGACGTAGCCGTCGCCGCCGTTATTGCCGTGACCGCACAGAATCAGCCAGTGGGCGGCCTGAGGGTACGCGCTGCGGGCAACGTTAAACGCCGCCTCCCCCGCGCGCAGCATCAGTTCATAAAGGGTAATCCCGAGGCTGTCTGCGGCCTCTTTTTCGGCGCGCCGGAGGTCATCCGCATGCCAGATGGAATGTGGTATACTTGTGGGGTTTTTCTTCACCGTATGGTCCGTCATGTCACAGCCCCTCGATCTCAATGAATTAGCGCAAAAAATAAAACAGTGGGGTGCTGAGCTTGGCTTCCAGAAGGTGGGCATTACCGATACCGACCTTTCCGCCAGCGAGCCAAAACTGCAGGCCTGGCTGGACAAACAATACCACGGCGAAATGGAGTGGATGGCGCGTCATGGCATGATGCGCGCCCGCCCTCACGAGCTTTTGCCGGGCACGTTACGCGTCATCAGCGTGCGCATGAATTATCTGCCCGCCAACGCGGCCTTTGCGCGCACGCTAAAAAATCCCTCTCTGGGTTACGTCAGCCGGTACGCCCTGGGACGTGATTACCATAAGCTCTTGCGTAACCGTTTAAAAAAACTCGGGGAAACTATTCAGCAGCACTGTGTTTCGCTGAATTTTAGACCCTTTGTCGATTCTGCGCCTATTCTTGAGCGCCCGATCGCCGAAAAAGCCGGGCTTGGCTGGACAGGTAAGCACTCACTTATCCTTAGCCGCGATGCCGGATCGTTCTTCTTCCTGGGTGAACTGCTGATTGATTTACCGCTGCCGGTAGACGGCCCGGTAGAAGAAGGCTGCGGACGCTGCGTGGCCTGCATGACCATCTGCCCGACGGGTGCCATCGTCGAGCCTTACACCGTTGATGCGCGCCGCTGCATCTCCTACCTCACTATCGAACTGGAAGGGGCCATTCCAGAGGAATTTCGACCGCTTATCGGCAACCGCATCTACGGCTGCGACGACTGCCAGCTGATCTGCCCGTGGAACCGCTATTCGCAGCTCACGGACGAAGAGGATTTCAGCCCGCGTAAGGCGCTGCATGCGCCGCAGCTGGTTGAGTTATTCGCCTGGACCGAAGCCTGGTTCCTGAAAGTGACGGAAGGTTCGGCCATTCGCCGTATCGGTCATCTGCGCTGGCTGCGTAATGTTGCCGTCGCGCTGGGTAATGCCCCGTGGGATGAAGCGAATATTCGGGCGCTTGAAAGCCGTAAAGGTGAGCACCCACTTCTTGATGAACACATAGAATGGGCGATTGCGCAGCAAATAGAGAAGCGTAATGCCTGCACGATCGAGGTGCAGCTACCGAAGAAACAGCGTCTGGTGCGGGTGATTGAAAAAGGGCTTACGCGGGATGCCTGAACTATTCACAGCCTGTGAATAAAATTACAAACTCAAGCGCCATCTGGGCTGGAGAAGAGGTCAAGTGATCTCAATAACATTTTGAAATGAAAATTTATTTAATAAATACAGTGCGTTACAAAGATATTATTCACCCTGCTAAGTTTTAACCCTGTTACGGTTAAGCGTAGTTTCTGTGGATAACTCTGTTCACAAGAGTATTTCAGAGACAATACAAAACGTCCCCAACGACTCTTTTCGCTGTGGATATTTTAGAGATTAAGAAGAATTTGGAGCGGGAAACGAGACTCGAACTCGCGACCCCGACCTTGGCAAGGTCGTGCTCTACCAACTGAGCTATTCCCGCTTGGGTGGTCCGTGCTTTAGAAGCACTTTCAAATTTTGGAGCGGGAAACGAGACTCGAACTCGCGACCCCGACCTTGGCAAGGTCGTGCTCTACCAACTGAGCTATTCCCGCTTGGGTGGTCCGTGCTTTGGAAGCACTTTTCAAATTTTGGAGCGGGAAACGAGACTCGAACTCGCGACCCCGACCTTGGCAAGGTCGTGCTCTACCAACTGAGCTATTCCCGCAAATCTGCACTGCTTTTGTTGCTGTCGTAACGTGTAATTCTCTGTCGTTACGGGAGGCGCATTATACGAGAAATCCTTTTAGCTGCAACCCCCCTTAAAGCGATTTTTTCGAAATTAAGTTCAAATGCTTAATTAATCGGCAAGCTGAACAATTTAACGACAAAAACCCGGCCACGCAAGGCGCCGGATCGCAAAATCACAGCTTAATAAAGTTTTCGCGGTAGTAGGAAAGCTCCGCCACAGACTCACGGATATCGTCCATCGCCTGGTGAGTCCCCTGCTTTTTGAAGCCGTCGAGGATTTCAGGCTTCCAGCGACGCGCCAGCTCTTTCAGAGTGCTGACATCCAGATAGCGGTAGTGGAAATATGACTCCAGCTCCGGCATGTACTTAAACAGGAAACGGCGATCCTGGCCGATGCTATTCCCACAGATAGGCGATTTGCCTGCCGGAACCCACTGTTTCAGGAACTCAAGTGTCGCCAGCTCCGCCTCGCGATCGCCGAACGTGCTAGCCTTCACGCGCTCTACCAGGCCACTGCCGGTGTGGGTGCGCACGTTCCATTCATCCATCAAAGCCAGCTGGTCGTCGGACTGATGCACCGCAATCGTTGGCCCTTCAGCCAGGATATTCAGGTTAGCGTCCGTCACCAGCGTTGCAATTTCAATGATGCGATCGCGCTCGGGATCCAGCCCGGTCATTTCGAGATCGATCCAAATCAGGTTGTTTTCATCCGCGCTCATGTTATTTTCCACCCTTCTCGCATAACCGGCAGTAGCAGGTTAACTAGTATTAATTAGAGTGTATCATAGAGGTTTTGCCCTTTACGGGCGACCAGGAGCCAGCGCGATTGAGTAAAAATAAACTCTCCAAAGGGCAGCAGCGCCGCGTAAACGCCAACCACCAGCGCCGTCTTAAAACCACTTCGGAGAAGCCGGATTATGACGACAACCTGTTTGGTGAAGCGACAGAAGGCGTAGTTATCAGCCGTTTCGGTATGCATGCCGATGTCGAATCCGCCGACGGGGATATCCACCGTTGCAATATCCGTCGCACCATCCGTTCACTGGTTACCGGCGATCGCGTGGTCTGGCGACCGGGTAAAGAGGCGGCGGAAGGCGTTACGGTAAAAGGTATCGTTGAAGCGGTTCATGAGCGCACGTCCGTGTTAACCCGTCCCGATTTCTACGACGGGGTCAAACCTATTGCCGCCAACATTAACCAGATCGTCATTGTTTCGGCGATTTTGCCCGAACTTTCGCTCAACATTATCGACCGATATCTCGTCGCCTGCGAAACGCTGCAGGTTGAACCGATTATCGTGTTGAACAAAATCGATCTGCTGGATGACGACGGTATGGCCTTCGTGAATGAGCAGATGGATATCTACCGCAAGATTGGTTACCGCGTGCTGATGGTCTCCAGCCACACCAAAGATGGCCTTAAACCGCTGGAAGAGGCGCTGACCGACCGCATCAGCATCTTTGCGGGCCAGTCCGGCGTAGGTAAATCGAGCCTGCTGAACAACCTGCTCGGCCTCCAGCAAGAGATCCTGACCAACGATGTGTCCAACGTCTCTGGCCTGGGCCAGCACACCACCACCGCCTCGCGTCTGTATCATTTCCCGCACGGCGGCGACGTGATCGACTCCCCCGGGGTGCGTGAGTTCGGTTTGTGGCACCTTGAGCCGGAACAAATCTTTAACGGATTTGTCGAATTCCATGATTATTTAGGCGCCTGTAAATACCGCGACTGTAAGCACGATAACGACCCAGGCTGCGCTATCCGTGAAGCGGTTGAGAAAGGCGAGATCGCGGAAACCCGCTTCGAGAATTACCACCGCATTCTTGAGAGCATGGAAGACGTAAAAACGCGTAAAAACTTTTCTGATTCTGATAACTGACAACTAAGCTAAGCATCGCTAAAATCGTCCCCCTTTTTCAGGTTCCGGCGGCTTAACGCCGGATCAGGAACGACAAAACAATGGCCTGGAGGCTACCTTGTTAAACGCATTTAAACTTTCGCTTCAATACATTCTGCCAAAACTGTGGCTCACTCGCCTGGCGGGCTGGGGCGCAAGCAAACGCGCGGGCTGGCTGACCAAACTGGTCATCGACCTTTTCGTAAAATATTACAAGGTCGATATGAAAGAGGCGCAGAAGCCGGATACCGCCAGCTACCGCACCTTCAACGAGTTCTTCGTACGCCCGCTGCGTGACGAAGTGCGCCCGCTGAACACCGACCCTAACGTCCTGGTGATGCCGGCAGACGGCGTGATCAGCCAGTTGGGTAATATCGAAGACGACAAAATCCTGCAGGCGAAGGGCCATAACTACAGTCTGGAAGCGCTGCTGGCGGGTAACTACCTGATGGCGGATCTGTTCCGCAACGGAACGTTTGCCACCACCTATCTGTCACCGCGCGACTACCATCGCGTGCACATGCCGTGTAACGGTATCCTGCGTGAAATGATTTACGTCCCGGGCGACCTGTTCTCCGTAAACCACCTGACCGCGCAGAACGTGCCGAACCTGTTTGCCCGTAACGAGCGCGTCATCTGTCTGTTCGATACTGAATTTGGCCCTATGGCACAGATTCTGGTCGGTGCGACCATCGTAGGCAGCATCGAAACCGTCTGGGCGGGCACCATCACCCCACCGCGCGAAGGCGTGATCAAACGCTGGACCTGGCCTGCCGGTGAAGCGGAAGGCTCGGTGGCCCTGCTGAAAGGTCAGGAGATGGGTCGCTTCAAGCTGGGCTCTACCGTAATCAACCTGTTTGCGCCGGGCAAAGTGAAGCTGGCTGAACAGCTCGAAAGCCTGTCGGTCACCAAACTGGGCCAGCCGCTGGCGGTCTCTACCGAAACCTTCGTTACGCCGGATGCAGAACCAGCGCCGCTACCGCAGGAAGAGATCAACGCCGAGCACGACGCCAGCCCGCTGGTTGACGACAAAAAAGACGAAGGCTAACAACAGAAGGATCGCTGACGTGCGCCCGATTATCGTTCTACTGATGGCCTGGTGCCTCAGCATGGGGGCGTACGCAGCGACAGCCCCCGACGCCAAACAGATAACCCAGGAACTGGAGCAGGCAAAAGCGGCTAAACCCGCTCAGCCAGAGACCGTCGAGTCGCTCCAGGCTGCCCTGAACGCGCTTGAGGAGCGGAAAGGCTCTCTTGAGCGCGCTCAGCAGTATCAGCAGGTTATCGACAATTTCCCCAAACTCTCGCAGACGCTACGCGCGCAGCTCAATAATTTGCGTGACGAACCGCGCGATGTGCCAGCAGGTATGACCTCCGACGCCCTGAACCAGGAGATCCTGCAGGTCAGCAGCCAGCTTCTGGAAAAGAGCCGCCTTGCCCAGCAGGAGCAGGAGCGAGCGCGTGAAATTGCCGACTCCCTCAGCCAGCTTCCGCAACAGCAAACCGATGCCCGCCGCCAGCTTAATGAAGTTGAGCGTCGCGTGGGTACGCAAAGCGGCAATACGCCACAGGCTCAGGCTCAAAATCTGGGCCTGCAGGCAGAATCGGCTCGCCTGAAGGCCCTTGTCGATGAGCTGGAGCTAGCGCAGCTTTCCGCCAATAACCGCCAGGAGCTGTCGCGGATGCGCTCTGAACTCGCTCAGAAGCAGAGCGAGCAGCTGGATGCGTATCTCCAGGCCCTGCGCAATCAGCTTAACAGCCAGCGTCAGCGCGAAGCCGAGCGTGCCCTTGAAAGCACCGAACTGCTGGCGGAAAACAGCGAAAACCTGCCTGCCGGTATCAACGAACAATTCAGGGTCAACCGCGAGCTTTCTGCCGCGCTGAACCAGCAGGCGCAGCGCATGGATCTGGTTGCCTCGCAGCAGCGTCAGGCCACCAATCAAACCCTGCAGGTTCGCCAGGCGCTCAACACCCTGCGCGAGCAGTCCCAGTGGCTCGGATCATCAAACCTGCTGGGCGAAGCGTTACGTGCCCAGGTCGCGCGCCTGCCGGAAATGCCGAAGCCGCAACAGCTGGATACCGAGATGGCCCAGCTGCGCGTTCAGCGACTGCACTTTGAAGATCTTCTCAATAAACAGCCGCAAATCCGCCAGATCCGTCAGGCTGACGGACAGCCCCTGACCAGCGAGCAAAACCGTATTCTGGAAGCCCAGCTGCGTACCCAGCGTGAACTGCTGAACTCTCTGCTCCAGGGCGGGGATACGCTGATTCTGGAGCTGACCAAGCTAAAAGTCTCCAATAGCCAGCTGGAAGATGCGCTGAAAGAGGTGAACGAGGCTACGCACCGTTATCTCTTCTGGACGTCCGACGTGCGTCCGATGACCTTCTCGTGGCCGATTGAGATTGTCCAGGACCTGCGCCGCCTGATTTCGCTGGACACCGTCAGCCAGCTGGGACAGGCCAGCGTGATGATGTTTACCAGCAAAGAGACCATTTTCCCGCTGCTGGGGGCGTTGATTCTGGTGGGCTTCAGCATTTACTCGCGCAGACATTTCACCCGCTTCCTGGAGCGTTCCAGCTCCCGGGTCGGGAAAGTCACCCAGGATCACTTCTGGCTGACGTTGCGCACCGTATTCTGGTCGATTCTTGTCGCCTCTCCGCTGCCGGTGCTGTGGATGACGCTGGGGTATGGCCTGCGGGAAGCCTGGCCCTATCCGCTCGCGGTCGCGATTGGCGATGGCGTCACCGCCACGGTGCCGCTGCTGTGGGTGGTCATGATTTGCGCCACCTTCGCGCGCCCCAATGGCCTGTTCATCACCCACTTTGGCTGGCCGCGTAATCGCGTCGCGCGCGCCATGCGTTACTACCTGATGAGCATCGGGCTGATTGTGCCGCTGATTATGGCGCTGATCATGTTCGATAATCTCAACGACCGGGAGTTCTCAGGCTCGCTGGGGCGCCTCTGCTTTATGCTGATATGCGGGGCGCTGGCCATCGTTACGCTCAGCCTGAAACGCGCGGGTATTCCGCTCTATCTCGATAAATCCGGCAGCGGCGAAAACATGTTCAACCGGCTGCTCTGGAACCTGCTGCTTAGCGCGCCGCTGTTTGCGATGCTGGCAGCCGCGGTGGGCTATCTGGCAACCGCGCAGGCGCTGCTGGCGCGGCTGGAAACCTCGGTGGCCATCTGGTTCCTGCTGCTGGTGGTGTACCACGTGATCCGCCGCTGGATGCTGATCCAGCGCCGCCGTCTGGCCTTTGACCGAGCCAAGCATCGCCGGGCGGAGATCCTCGCCCAGCGCGCGCGGGGTGAAGAAGAGCCAAACCACGTCAACAGTACGGAAGGCACAACGGAAGCGGACGAGGTCGAACTGGATCTGGATGCCATCAGTACCCAGTCCCTGCGCCTGGTTCGTTCCATCCTGATGCTGATTGCCCTCCTGTCGGTGATCTTCCTCTGGTCAGAGATCCACTCCGCATTTGGCTTCCTGGAGAACATCTCGCTCTGGGACGTGACGTCTACGGTGCAGGGCGTGGAAAGCCTGGAGCCGATTACCTTAGGGGCGGTGCTGATTGCCATTCTGGTGCTGATCATCACCACGCAGCTGGTACGCAACTTCCCGGCGCTGCTGGAGCTTGCGCTGCTGCAGCATCTGGATTTAACGCCGGGGACGGGCTATGCGATTACGACCATTACCAAATATCTGATCATGCTGTTTGGCGGGCTGGTTGGCTTCTCGATGATCGGTATTGAGTGGTCGAAGCTGCAGTGGCTAGTGGCGGCCCTTGGTGTAGGGTTAGGTTTTGGTTTACAGGAGATCTTCGCCAACTTCATCTCTGGCCTGATCATTCTGTTCGAAAAACCGATCCGTATTGGCGATACCGTAACGATTCGCGATCTGACCGGCAGCATCACGAAGATCAACACCCGTGCGACGACGATCAGCGACTGGGATCGGAAAGAGATCATCGTGCCAAACAAGGCGTTTATTACCGAGCAGTTCATCAACTGGTCGCTGTCAGACTCCGTTACCCGCGTGGTGCTGACGGTACCGGCGCCGTCGGACGCCAACAGCGAAGAGGTCACCCAGATCCTCTACACTGCCGCTGAGCGCTGTTCGCTGGTAATCGACAACCCGGCGCCGGAAGTATTCCTTGTGGATTTACAGCAGGGGATCCAGATTTTCGAGCTGCGCATCTACGCCGCCGAAATGGGACACCGTATGCCGCTGCGCCATGAGATCCACCAGCTGATTCTGGCGGGCTTCCGCGAGCACGGTATTGATATGCCGTTCCCACCGTTCCAGATGCGTCTCGAAAGCCTGGACGGGCGTAAAACGGGAAGAACGCTGACGTCAGCGGCGCGTACGCGCCCGGCGGGAAGTTTGTAAGGTAAGCGGGGCAACCCTCTCCCACGGGAGAGGGTAAACTGCCGTCAGGCGCGATCTACGGTAAACGCAATCACATCGCCAAGCTGCTCTGCGCCCAGGGCCAGCATCACCAGACGGTCAACACCCAGCGCCACGCCGGAGCAATCCGGCAGACCTGCTTTTAATGCTTCAAGCAAATTCACATCAATAGGCTGCTGCGGCAGACCGCGCGCGGCGCGCTTGCGGTTATCCTGCTCGAAGCGCTGCTGCTGCTCGCGGGCATCCGTCAGTTCGTGGAAGCCGTTCGCCAGCTCGATGCCTTTGTAATAGACCTCAAAACGCTCTGCGACACGATGATCTTCGGTACTGATCTGCGCCAGCGACGCCTGGCTTGCCGGGAAGTGGTAGACAAAGGTCGGACGATCCTTGCCAATCTGTGGTTCTACGCCGAAGGTGAACAGCAGCTGCAGCAGCGTGTCGCGATCCTCTTCGGTATCCGCCACGTTGCTCAGATCCAGTTTTGCCGCCGCTTCGCGCAGCTGGGTTTTGTCCGCCGACAGCGGATCGATTTCCAGATGGCGCTGGAAAGCCTGCTGATAGGAGAGCGTTTCGGCTTCTGAGCAGTCCAGGACCTGCTGGAGCAGATCGTCCACCTCATTCATCAGGCGGTACATATCATAATGCGGGCGGTACCACTCCAGCATGGTGAATTCCGGGTTGTGGTGACGACCCATCTCTTCATTACGGAAGCTGCGGCACAGCTGATACACCGGGCCACACCCCGCCGCCAGCAGGCGTTTCATGTGGTATTCCGGGCTGGTCATCAGATACAAATTCATGCCCTGAGAGTGGCCGGGGCCAACAAAACGGGTTTCAAACGGCACCAGATGAATATCCGTTACCGTTGCCTGACTCATGCACGGCGTTTCCACCTCCAGGACTCCGCGGTCGGCAAAGAAACGGCGGATCTCCGCCATAATTGCAGCGCGTTTTAACAGATTAGGGATGGATGCGCTCGGCTGCCAGGTGGCCGTTTCGCTCATGAGTTGTTCTCCGATTTCATACAAGGGCACGAAGTCTACTCGTTAGCAGGGGCAGAGACAAATTTTGCGCAGTAAAAAAGCGCGTTTCATTTAGGTGAACTTTTTCGTGACGTATTTCATCAATCTTCATGATAAATCGCCGTACAGAACAGCAAAAAAATCGAACACGTCAAATTTCCCTGACATCTACACGGTTATACTGTTTTACCCATAAAGGAGCAGTGGAAACGCTTTCGCAATCGTCCTTTTGGACGGGTGAACTACCTTTAGTTTGTCGCGTTGCGAAATAACAAAAATCTGGAGGAATGTCGTGCAAACTTTTCAAGCCGATCTTGCCGTAATAGGCGCTGGCGGGGCTGGATTACGTGCTGCGATTGCTGCAGCACAAGCTAATCCCAACGCTAAAATCGCATTGATTTCAAAAGTCTATCCAATGCGTAGTCACACAGTGGCAGCAGAAGGAGGGTCCGCCGCCGTTGCGCAGGATCATGACAGCTTTGAATACCATTTCCACGACACGGTTGCAGGGGGCGACTGGCTTTGCGAGCAGGATGTCGTTGACTACTTTGTGCATCATTGTCCCACGGAAATGACCCAGCTTGAACAGTGGGGATGTCCGTGGAGCCGCCGCCCGGACGGCAGCGTCAACGTTCGCCGCTTTGGCGGTATGAAGATTGAACGCACCTGGTTCGCCGCCGATAAAACCGGCTTCCACATGCTGCACACCCTGTTCCAGACCTCCCTTCAGTTCCCACAAATTCAGCGCTTCGATGAACATTTCGTCCTCGACATTCTGGTTGATGACGGCCAGGCGCGTGGCCTGGTGGCGATGAATATGATGGAAGGCACGCTTGTCCAGATCCGCGCCAACGCGGTAGTGATGGCAACGGGCGGTGCGGGTCGCGTTTATCGTTATAACACCAACGGCGGCATCGTCACCGGTGACGGCATGGGCATGGCGCTCGGTCACGGCGTACCGCTGCGCGATATGGAGTTCGTGCAGTATCACCCAACCGGCCTGCCGGGATCCGGCATTCTGATGACGGAAGGCTGCCGCGGTGAAGGCGGTATTCTGGTCAATAAAAACGGCTACCGCTATCTGCAGGATTACGGCATGGGCCCGGAAACTCCGCTCGGCGAGCCGAAGAACAAATACATGGAACTCGGCCCGCGCGACAAAGTCTCTCAGGCCTTCTGGCACGAGTGGCGCAAAGGCAACACCATCTCCACGCCGCGCGGCGATGTGGTCTATCTCGACCTGCGTCACCTTGGTGAGAAGAAACTGCTGGAACGTCTGCCGTTCATCTGCGAGCTGGCGAAAGCTTACGTCGGCGTCGACCCGGTGAAAGAGCCGATTCCAGTGCGTCCAACCGCGCACTACACCATGGGCGGGATCGAAACCGACCAGCAGTGCGAAACCCGTATTAAAGGCCTGTTCGCCGTCGGCGAGTGTTCCTCCGTGGGTCTACACGGCGCCAACCGTCTCGGGTCTAACTCGCTGGCAGAGCTGGTCGTCTTTGGCCGCATGGCGGGCGAGCGCGCGATGGAGCGGGCAGCTACCGCAGGCGAAGCCAACGGTGCCGCGCTGGATGCGCAGGTCGCAGACGTTGAAAAACGCCTGAAAGATTTGGTGAACCAGGAGGGTAACGAGAACTGGTCTAAGATCCGCGACGAGATGGGCCTGTCGATGGAAGAAGGCTGCGGTATTTACCGTACGCCAGAGCTGATGCAAAAAACCGTCGACAAGCTGGCGGAACTGCAGGAGCGCTTCAAGCGCGTACGCATCACCGATACCTCCAGCGTATTCAACACCGACCTGCTCTACACCATCGAGCTGGGCCACGGTCTGAACGTCGCGGAATGTATGGCGCACTCTGCGCTGGCGCGTAAAGAGTCGCGTGGGGCCCACCAGCGTCTGGACGAAGGCTGTACCGAACGTGACGACGTCAATTTCCTGAAACACACTCTCGCCTGGCGCGATGCAGATGGCACCACACGTCTGGACTACAGCGACGTGAAAATCACCACGCTGCCGCCGGCTAAACGCGTGTACGGTGCAGAAGCAGAAGCCGCCGAGAAGAAGGAGAAGGCGAATGGCTGAGATGCAAAAAATGAAGGTTGAAGTGGTGCGCTACAATCCGGAAGTGGACGCCGCACCGCACAGCGCTTTCTATGAAGTCCCTTATGACGAGCAAACCTCCCTGCTGGATGCGCTCGGCTATATCAAAGATAACCTGGCGCCAGACCTGAGCTACCGCTGGTCCTGCCGCATGGCAATCTGCGGCTCCTGCGGCATGATGGTCAACAAGGTGCCGAAGCTGGCCTGTAAGACCTTCCTGCGCGAGTACACCAAAGGCATTAAGGTCGAAGCGCTGGGCAACTTCCCGATTGAACGCGATCTGGTGGTCGATATGACCCACTTTATCGAAAGCCTGGAAGCCATTAAGCCGTACATCATCGGTAATCCGCGCACGCCGGATCAGGGGCCAAATACCCAGACGCCGGCTCAGATGGCGAAATATCATCAGTTCTCCGGCTGCATCAACTGCGGCCTGTGCTACGCAGCCTGTCCACAGTTTGGCCTGAACAAGGAGTTCATCGGCCCGGCCGCCATTACCCTGGCGCACCGCTATAACGAAGACAGCCGCGACCACGGTAAAAAAGAACGTATGGCGCAGCTTAACAGCCAGAACGGCGTCTGGAGCTGTACCTTTGTGGGTTACTGCTCCGAAGTGTGTCCGAAGCACGTCGACCCGGCCGCCGCAATTCAGCAGGGTAAAGTGGAAAGCTCGAAAGACTTTCTTATCGCAACCCTGAAACCACGCTAAGGAGTGCATGATGACGACTAAACGCAAAGCCTATGTGCGGCCTGTGCCGTCCACCTGGTGGAAAAACCTGCCGTTTTATCGCTTCTACATGCTGCGTGAAGGCACGGCGGTACCGGCGGTCTGGTTCAGCCTTGAGCTGATGTACGGCGTTTTTGCCCTCAAGCATGGCCCGGAAGCCTGGGCCAGCTTTGTCGGTTTCCTGCAAAACCCGATCATTGTTGTTCTGAACCTGATCGTGCTCGCGGCCGCGCTGCTTCATACCAAAACCTGGTTTGAGCTGGCGCCAAAAGCAGCGAACATCATCGTAAAAGGCGAGAAAATGGGGCCAGAGCCGGTAATTAAAGGACTCTGGGCAGTGACGATTCTGGTCACTGTGGTCATTCTGTTTGTCGCACTGTTCTGGTAAGGAGACACCTGTGATCAATCCAAATCCAAAACGTTCTGACGAGCCGGTCTTCTGGGGCCTGTTTGGCGCAGGCGGCATGTGGAGTGCCATCATCGCCCCCGTCATCATCCTGCTGGTCGGCATTATGCTGCCGCTGGGGCTGTTCCCGGGCGATGCGCTGAGCTACGAGCGCGTGCTGGCGTTCGCGAGCAGCTTTATCGGCCGCGTGTTCATCTTCCTGATGATCGCCCTGCCGCTGTGGTGTGGCCTGCACCGTATTCACCATGCGATGCATGACCTGAAAATCCATGTCCCGAGCGGAAAATGGGTGTTCTACGGTCTGGCGACCATCCTGACCGTGGTGACGCTGATTGCGGTGGTCACTATCTGACGCTTCTGGCCCGCCATCCGGCGGGCCTTTTATTTCTGCATCTTCCCCACCAGCCACTGGGCAAACTCGCGCATTGCGGGCGTTTCTGTCCGTGACTGTAGCCTTGTGAGCCAGTAGCTGCCGAGGTCAATCTGCGTTGCAAACGGCTGCACGATGCGCTCGCTGCTGAGTAAATGGGTAAACATGTCGACAGGCGCAATGGCAATCCCTGCGCCTGCCTGCGCGGCTTCCAGCATGGTCACGGACGAATCAAACACCATCACCCGGTGCGTCGGCGAGGGAGGATGTTCACCCGCTGCCTGCATCCACGCAGCCCATTCGTCGCGCCGGTAGGAGCGCAGCAGGGTAAACTTCAGGATATCTGCCGGGCTTTTGAGAACTGAGGCTATGTCAGGTGTACAGAGCGGAGACAGCGGCGCAGGGCAAAGGAATTCAGCATCGGTTCCATGCCACGCGCCGCCACCGTAGCGAATAGTGTAATCAAGCCCTTCGGCCGCCGGATCGACGCGATTGTTATGGGTGGAAAGCTGAAGATCAATATGCGGATAGCAACGGCGAAAGTCCGCGAGCAGCGAGAATAAAACACCCGTGGCAAAAGTCCCTACCACACCTATTTTAAGCTTCTCCTGAGCGCGCTGGCTGGCAAAACGATCCAGCATTCCGGCGATGCGATCGAACGAGTCATTCAGCACCGGCAGCAAATTCTCGCCTTCGGTGGTCAGCATCAGCCCTCGCGAAACGCGGACAAACAGCTGGCAATTAAGGTGCTGCTCCAGCGCCTTGACGTGCTGGCTAATCGCGGAATGGGTGACGTTCAGCTCGATAGCGGCATGCGTAAAACTGAGATGCCTGGCAGCTGCTTCAAACGCCCGAAGGGAATTAAGAGGGA
Source organism: Enterobacter sp. DNB-S2 (assembly GCF_019443845.1). Taxonomy (NCBI): domain Bacteria; kingdom Pseudomonadati; phylum Pseudomonadota; class Gammaproteobacteria; order Enterobacterales; family Enterobacteriaceae; genus Enterobacter; species Enterobacter sp. DNB-S2. The sequence continues at coordinate 1,102,916 of NZ_CP050520.1, read as the reverse complement.
GATAGCTGCGCGTCATGGTCTCGTCCGTTAGAAAAATTAACAGCTAATGCTAAATTTAACCGTTTGTCAGCCATAGTCAAATCCAACAGACTACAGCGGTCTGACGGGCCCGGACACTCCCTTGAACTGCTATTACGGAAGATAACTGATGATGACTAAATCCCTTTGCTGCGCCCTGCTGCTCAGCACCTCCTGCTCGGTATTGGCTGCCCCGATGTCAGAAAAACAGCTGGCTGAGGTGGTGGAACGTACCGTTACGCCGCTGATGAAAGCGCAGGCCATTCCGGGTATGGCGGTGGCGGTGATTTATCAGGGTCAGCCGCACTACTTTACCTTCGGTAAAGCCGATGTTGCGGCGAACAACCCTGTCACCCCACAAACCTTATTCGAGCTGGGTTCTATAAGTAAAACCTTCACCGGCGTACTCGGCGGCGATGCCATTGCTCGCGGTGAAATATCGCTGGGCGATCCGGTGACAAAATACTGGCCTGAGCTGACAGGCAAGCAGTGGCTGGGGATCCGCATGCTGGATCTGGCAACCTATACCGCAGGTGGTTTGCCGTTACAGGTACCGGATGAGGTCACGGATAACGCCTCTCTGCTGCGCTTTTATCAAAACTGGCAGCCGCAGTGGAAGCCGGGCACCACGCGTCTTTATGCCAACGCCAGCATCGGTCTTTTTGGCGCGCTGGCGGTCAAACCTTCCGGCATGAGCTATGAGCAGGCCATAACGATGCGGGTCTTTAAGCCGCTCAAGCTGGACCATACCTGGATTAACGTTCCGAAAGCGGAAGAGGCGCATTACGCCTGGGGATACCGCGACGGTAAGGCGGTACACGTTTCGCCAGGAATGCTGGACGCTGAAGCCTATGGCGTAAAAACCAACGTGAAGGATATGGCAAACTGGGTGATGGTCAACATGAAGCCGGACTCGCTTCAGGATAGTTCACTCAGGAAAGGCATTACCCTGGCGCAGTCTCGCTACTGGCGCGTAGGTGCCATGTATCAGGGTTTAGGCTGGGAAATGCTTAACTGGCCGGTCGATGCCAAAACCGTGGTTGAAGGTAGCGACAATAAGGTGGCGCTGGCACCGCTGCCTGCGAGAGAAGTGAATCCACCGGCGCCCCCGGTCAATGCGTCCTGGGTCCATAAAACAGGCTCTACCGGCGGGTTTGGCAGCTACGTGGCATTTATTCCTGAAAAGCAGCTCGGCATTGTGATGCTGGCGAATAAAAGCTATCCGAACCCGGCACGCGTTGAGGCGGCATACCGTATCCTCGACGCGCTGCAGTAAAACATTGCCGGGTGGCGCTAACGCTTACCCGGCCTACAAAATCCACGGGGTGGCCACCCAGCGAAACACACCGCACAAAAACCACATTTTCCTTGCCGTCATCTACACTTAACAAAAAACAGTAAGGAAACTCCTATGCGCATTCTGCCTGTTATCGCCGCGGTGACAGCCGCGTTTTTAGTGGTTGCCTGCAGTTCCCCTACCCCACCTCCAGGCGTTACCGTCGTCTCGCCTTTTGATGCACAACGCTTCCTTGGAACATGGTATGAAATCGCGCGCCTCGACCATCGGTTTGAGCAGGGCTTAGAGAAGGTCACCGCGAATTACAGTCCAATGGATGATGGCGGTATTCAGGTGATCAACCGGGGCTATAATCCCGATCGGGAGATGTGGCAGCAGTCGATTGGGAAAGCGTACTTCACGGGCGACCCGCGACGGGCCGCGCTCAAAGTCTCTTTCTTCGGCCCGTTTTATGGCGGCTATAACGTGATCGCGCTCGACAGAGAGTACCGTCACGCGCTGGTGTGCGGGCCGGATCGCGACTATCTGTGGATACTTTCCCGCACGCCAACTATTTCGTCAGAAATGAAACAGCAAATGCTGGACGTCGCGACCCGGCAAGGGTTTGATGTGTCAAAACTCATCTGGGTAAAACAGCCCCATTAATGGGTGCTGAGCTTCAGCCCAACGATGCCGGCCACAATCAAGGCGAGGCTGGCGATACGCGCCAGACTCGCTGACTCTCCCAGCAGCAGAATGCCGGTGATGGCGGCCCCCACCGCACCAATGCCCGTCCAGACGGCATAAGCCGTTCCCACAGGCAGCGAGCGCATCGCCCAGGATAACAGGACAATACTCACGATCATTGCGGTGACGGTTATGACGCTGGGCGTCAGGCGGGTAAATCCGTGGGTGTACTTGAGACCAATTGCCCATACCACTTCGAGCAGGCCAGCAATAAAAAGAATGATCCAGGACATTTCAGGCTCCTTAACTTAATTCAAGTTGGGGCCGTCCCCGGTGAAAGAAACGCTTACGGGTCGTCCCGTAAGGCAGAGATTACGCCCCATATTGTGGTTAGCGTGCTATTTTTTTTCAATCATTTTTTGCTGAACACGTTAAGGCAAGAAATAGCCGCAGTATGGCGCGTAGTTCCGGCATTTAGCACTCATCCGACTTCTCTATGATGATGTGCTTTCTGATGGCAGGAAGCCAAACCACTAGCCGACTGCGAATAAAATATGTTCAAAATTCTTTTGATTGACCGTTGTCACTTCACCCGCACGGGGTTTGAAGCATGGCTCAATCATTCCGGTTTGTTCCCGGGACACTACGTTGTGACCGGGCTAAATAATCTGTTCCTTGCCAGGGAGCACATTCTGCAATGGAAACCCACGCTGGTCATCGCCGACCTGTACGGCTTCAGGCAGGATATTCATCATTTTCAGCAGCTCTCGTCCTTGCTTAACGCCAGTGAACGATTACCGTTTATTATGCTGCAATCGGGAGAGGACCGCGGCATGACCGACTGGCTCGGACAGTTCCCGGTGTGGTCGTCGCTGTTGAAAAACGCCAGTCTCGAAGAAGTGGCAACGACTATCAACGACGCATTAAACTCGCGCGCCAGCGCTGAAAGGCCAACGGCAGCCGCCCCCTTGCTGACCCGGCAGGAAGAGAAAGTGCTGACATTGTGGATGGACGGTGCAAGCAATCAAAAAATTGCCGCTCACCTGAGTATCAATGGAAAAACGGTCTATACCTACAAACGCAATATCCGCATGAAACTGCATATGGATACGCGTTTTTCTCCGTTCTTATCCCTGCAGGAATCAGAAAGCTGACGGTACGAAACCCGCTGGTCTCGTACCGTATGTTAATTACTGCTGAGCTTTAGTTGCCGCACCAGAGATTGCGCTACCACCTTCAGAAATATCCTGACCGACGCCACGCGTGGTATTACAGGCCGTTAACACTGAAGAAAGTACCAGGACTGAAAAGATCGCTGCAATTGTCTTCTTAACCATAATATCTTCCTTTTATAGCCAAAGTTGTTTTGTGTATAGCAACTTAAGAATAGACAAGATCCCGCCGGTTGACGGAAAAGGAAGCATTTTTAGGAAAATTAGACGAACTTAGCTGGCGGCGTGAGAAATGATATGACCGAGATCCTGGATATCTTGTCCCATTCCACGGGTGGTGTTACAGCCGGAAAGCAATGCACTGGAAAGCGCTAACAGAAGCAGAATTTTAACGGTACGTTTCATCATCCCTGCCTGCAAAAATCAGGCGCAGCGGGCGCTGCGCCTTCAATCATGACGTAAATTACTTCACGCGGGATACGTATTCGCCGGAGCGGGTATCCACTTTGATCACTTCGCCAGTCTGGACGAACAGTGGCACTTTAACCACTGCGCCGGTAGACAGTTTGGCTGGTTTACCGCCGGTACCTGCGGTATCACCTTTCAGACCTGGATCGGTTTCAACGATTTCCAGTTCTACGAAGTTTGGTGGGGTCACAGCGATAGGCTGGCCGTTCCACAGGGTCACGATGCACTCAGCCTGATCCAGCAGCCATTTAGCGCTATCACCTACCGCTTTCTCATCAGCAGACAGCTGTTCGAAAGTGGAGTTGTTCATGAAATGATAGAACTCACCGTCGTTGTACAGATAGGTCAGGTTCATATCAACAACATCAGCGCCTTCAGCGGAGTCAGTAGACTTGAAGGTTTTCTCAACACGGGTACCGGTCAGCAGACGGCGCAGCTTAACGCGTGCGAATGCCTGGCCTTTACCTGGTTTAACGAATTCGCTGGCTTCAACCGCGTACGGTTCGCCGTCCATCATGATTTTAAGACCAGCACGAAAATCGTTGCTATAGTACGTTGCCATAAGGCCCTCTAAATTTGTTAACTGGTAGCTAAGCCACAAAATGGCGCATATTGTAACCCTAAACACCCCGTCCAGAGAAGATTGGTTATCGCAACTTGCCGATGTAATCACCAGTCCTGATGAATTGCTGCGTCTTTTAGACCTCGATCAGCACCCAGAGTTGCTTGCAGGCCGCGAGGCAAAACGCCTTTTCGCCCTGCGCGTTCCCCGTGCATTTGTGGCGCGGATGGAGAAAGGCAACCCCGACGATCCACTTTTAAAACAAACGCTTACTTCGCAGGATGAGTTTGTCACCGCACCGGGATACAGCACCGATCCGCTGGAAGAGCAGAACAGCGTGGTGCCGGGTTTACTGCACAAGTATCTCAACCGCGCCCTGCTGCTGGTAAAAGGCGGTTGCGCGGTAAATTGTCGTTATTGCTTCCGTCGGCACTTCCCGTATGCCGAAAACCAGGGCAATAAACGCAACTGGCAGGTCGCGCTGGACTATATCGCCGCCCATCCGGAGCTGGATGAGATTATTTTTTCCGGCGGTGACCCGCTGATGGCAAAAGATCATGAGCTGGACTGGCTGTTGACTCAGCTTGAAGCCATCCCGCACGTTAAGCGCCTGCGTATTCACAGCCGTTTACCGATTGTCATTCCGGCACGTGTCACTGACGGACTGGTGTCACGCCTGGAGCAGTCAAGATTGCAGGTGCTGCTGGTGAACCATATTAACCACGCGAATGAAATTGACGATGACTTTCGCGCGGCGATGGCGCGTCTGCGTAAAGCGGGCGTGACGCTGCTGAACCAGAGCGTGCTGCTGCGCGGCGTCAATGACAGCGCCCGCGTGCTGGCCGACCTGAGCAATGCCCTGTTTGATGCGGGCGTGATGCCCTATTACCTGCACGTGCTGGATCGCGTTCAGGGCGCGGCCCATTTCATGGTGACGGATGAAGAAGCCCGGCAGATTATGCGCGAACTGTTAACGCTGGTTTCAGGCTATATGGTGCCGAAGCTGGCACGCGAGATTGGCGGAGAGCCGAGCAAGACGCCGCTGGATCTGCAGCTGCGGCAGTGCTAGTTTCCCCTCACCCTAACCCTCTCCCACAGGGAGAGGGAAAAGGCAATCAGTTCGGGCACTTGTAGACCTGGCCGTTCATCTGGCTGGCGGTCGGCACGAAGCTGGACAGCATACTCTGCGTTGGGCTGCTCACGCCGTAAATCACGTTACCGCCCATTGCCGCAGCCTGGTTACGCAGGGCATTCGCCGCACCGCGCATCGAGCCGCCTTCTTCGCCATGCTGACCTGACATCCAGTTACTTTGCTCACCGGTTGCCGTGCCTAACAGCTGGCATTCACTGCCAGGCTTATCTTCCACAAAGCGAACGCCCTGGCCCGCTGCCGACAGCTCATTGCTGGAGCTACAACCCGCCAGCAGCAATGCTGCCCCTACAATCCCTGCACAGACTTTTACGCGCATGTTATTCCTCGTTTTCAATAAGCTGGACAGTAGTTGTCCGTGTGTAAATCTTATACCTAAAAGATGACCAAAAGAAAAACCCCCGAGCATTTCTGCCCGGGGGTTTTTCACATTCTACGACGTAGAGCGCACGATTACATCATGCCGCCCATACCGCCCATGCCGCCCATGCCAGCAGCACCTAAGTCTGGTGCATCGCCTTTAGGCATATCGGTGACCATGCACTCGGTGGTGATCATCAGGCCAGCGACAGATGCCGCGTACTGCAGAGCAGAACGGGTCACTTTCGTTGGATCCAGGATACCGAAGTCGATCATGTTGCCGTATTCTTCAGTTGCTGCGTTGTAACCGTAGTTACCTTCGCCCGCTTTCACGTTGTTCGCAACCACAGATGGCTCTTCACCGGCGTTAGAAACGATCTGACGCAGAGGAGCTTCCATTGCGCGCAGCGCAACTTTAATACCCACGTTCTGATCTTCGTTCTGTGCGGTCAGGCCTGCCAGTTTAGCGGCAACACGCACCAGCGCAACACCACCACCAGCAACCACGCCTTCTTCTACCGCAGCACGGGTCGCGTGCAGGGCATCGTCAACGCGTGCTTTTTTCTCTTTCATTTCAACTTCGGTCGCTGCACCGACTTTGATAACCGCAACGCCACCTGCCAGTTTCGCTACGCGCTCCTGCAGTTTTTCACGGTCGTAATCGGAAGTCGCTTCTTCGATCTGCTTACGGATCTGACCAACGCGGCCCTGAATAGCAGCTTCTTCACCCACGCCATCAATGATGGTGGTGGTGTCTTTGTTGATCACAACGCGTTTCGCCTGGCCCAGGTCTTCCAGGGTCGCTTTTTCCAGCTCCATACCGATCTCTTCAGAGATTACGGTACCGCCGGTCAGGGTAGCGATATCCTGCAGCATCGCTTTACGGCGATCGCCGAAGCCAGGTGCTTTAACCGCAGCCACTTTCACGATGCCGCGCATGGTGTTAACCACCAGGGTCGCCAGCGCTTCGCCTTCAACGTCTTCAGCGATGATAACCAGAGGCTTGCCTGCTTTCGCAACGGCTTCCAGTACTGGCAGCATTTCGCGGATGTTGGAGATTTTTTTGTCAGCCAGCAGGATGAACGGGCTTTCCAGCTCAACAGCACCCGTTTCTGGCTTGTTGATGAAGTATGGGGACAGGTAGCCGCGGTCGAACTGCATACCTTCAACCACGTCCAGTTCGTCTTCCAGACCGGTACCGTCTTCAACGGTGATCACGCCTTCTTTACCGACTTTGTCCATCGCTTCAGCGATCAGTTTACCTACGGTTTCGTCGGAGTTAGCGGAGATAGTACCAACCTGAGCAATGGCTTTAGAGTCAGAGCACGGTACGGACAGCGCTTTCAGCTCTTCAACAGCGGAGGCGACAGCTTTGTCGATACCACGTTTCAGATCCATTGGGTTCATGCCCGCAGCAACGGCTTTCAGACCTTCGGTGATGATTGCCTGCGCCAGTACGGTCGCGGTAGTGGTACCGTCACCAGCAGCGTCGTTCGCTTTAGAGGCAACTTCTTTCACCATCTGCGCGCCCATGTTTTCGAACTTGTCTTCCAGCTCAATTTCACGTGCTACAGAAACACCATCTTTAGTGATGGTTGGCGCGCCGAAGGATTTATCCAGCACTACGTTGCGGCCTTTCGGGCCCAGAGTCACTTTAACTGCATCTGCCAGTACGTTTACGCCGCGGAGCATTTTTACACGAGCGTCGTTACCGAATTTTACGTCTTTAGCTGCCATGTTCTTATTTCCTCAAATTCTCGTGCGTAAATTACGCTTCAACAATTGCCAGAATGTCGCTCTCGGACATGATCAACACTTCTTCATTGTCGATCTTCTCGGATTTCACGCCGTAGCCATCGTTGAAAATTACGATGTCACCAACTTTAACGTCCAGTGGCTGCACAGTTCCGTTTTCCAGGATGCGGCCCTTACCGACAGCGATGATTTCGCCACGCGTTGATTTGGCTGCTGCAGAACCGGTCAGAACGATGCCGCCAGCAGACTTGGTTTCAACTTCTTTACGTTTGACGATCACACGATCATGTAACGGACGAATACTCATTGATAGCTCTCCTTTGAGAAAGTCATTATCAGTTATGGATGACGCCGGCCCGCATGCGGTTTTCCGACTAGTGCCCTGAGAGATGGGGATAGCTTTTTCCCCCTTCAAGGGGGAGTCGAAAAAAAAATTTGCGAAAGTGTTACCATCGCCTCTCTTTTGGTACTGGCAGGGCGATGTGAATGAGTGGACTCAAGCAGGAGCTGGGGCTGGCGCAGGGCGTCGGACTGCTCTCAACCTCCTTGTTAGGTACGGGCGTGTTTGCCGTACCCGCACTGGCGGCGCTGGTGGCTGGAAATAACAGCCTGTGGGCGTGGCCGGCGCTGATTGTATTAGTTTTCCCGATAGCCATTGTATTCGCCATCCTGGGGCGGCATTTCCCCAGCGCGGGCGGCGTGGCGCACTTTGTCGGACTGGCCTTTGGCCCGCGGCTGCAGCGTGTTACCGGCTGGCTGTTTCTCTCCGTCATTCCGGTTGGCCTTCCTGCGGCGTTGCATATTGCGACCGGTTTTGGTCAGGCGCTGTTTGGCTGGCATAACGAGCAGTTATTGCTGGCCGAACTGGGTACGCTGGCGATCGTCTGGTGGGTGGGCTCTCGCGGCGCCAGCTCCAGCGCCAACCTGCAGACGCTGGTTGCGGTGCTGATTGTCGCGCTCGTTGTCGCAATCTGGTGGGCGGGCGATATCACAATAAAGGAAATTCCCTTCCCGGCGCTGACCGACGTCGACCATTCCGAGCTTTTCGCCGCGCTCTCCGTCATGTTCTGGTGTTTTGTTGGTCTGGAAGCCTTTGCTCATCTGGCCTCTGAATTTAAGCAGCCTGAACGTGATTTCCCCCGCGCGCTGATGATAGGCCTGCTGCTGGCTGGCACGGTCTATTGGGCGTGTACCGTGCTGGTCTTACACTTCCACGCGTTCGGAGCGGATCTCGCCGCCGCGGCATCGCTACCGGGTATCGTGGTGGAACTGTTCGGCGTGAAGGCGCTATGGATCGCCTGTGTCATCGGCTATCTCGCCTGTTTTGCCAGCCTGAATATTTATATCCAGAGCTTTGCCCGGCTGGTGTGGTCGCAGGCGCTCGACAAACCAGAGAATCGCCTCGCGCGCCTGTCTAAACGCCAGCTTCCGCTGAATGCCCTGAATGCCGTACTGGGCTGCTGCGTGGTGAGCACGCTGTGTATTTACGCACTGAAGATCAATCTTGACGCGCTGATCGTTTACGCCAACGGCATTTTCATCATGATCTACCTGCTGTGCATGCTGGCGGGATGTCGTTTGCTGAAAGGTCGCTATAAAGCTCTGGCGGTCGTCGGGGGTATGCTTTGCCTGCTGTTGCTGGCGATGGTGGGATGGAAGAGTCTGTACGCGATTGTCATGCTGGCAGGGCTGTGGGTGTTTTTGCCGAAGCGCGGTGCGCTCCCGGAGGCCCGGTAGGCGAAGCGCCACCGGGCAACAAAATCACCGATCGTCTTTATGATCTAAACGGTCGTGCTGTTCATCCTTACGCTGATACTCCCCTTCAAAGGTATCGCCCGGCCCGGTGCTGAACCCGCCCCCCGGCATACGGCTAAAGCGCAGATGCGGCAGCAGCTTCATGGTCAGGTGTTTTTGCACCGGCGGCAGAAGCAGCAGAAGGCCAAGGAAGTCAGTGAAGAACCCCGGCAGGATCAGCAGCAGCCCCGCAATAATCAACGACACGCTTTTGATCATCTCTTCCGCCGGGCTTTCCCCTGCGGCCATCTTCTGCTGCATTATCAGGAAATTTTTGAAACCCTGATTACGCACCAGCGACATGCCGATGACGGAGGTGAAAATCACCAGAATCAGCGTCAGCAGGACGCCCAGCACATGGGCAACCTGGATGAAAATGGAAATCTCAATGTAAACATAGAGAAAGAAAGCAATAAACGGTATCCAGCGCACTGGCATCTCCTGTGTGGCAGAGGCCATCGGGCCCCTGTCTGAATGTGTTCGCGACGCGCGTTTGTATGAAATGGTGACGGTTAGCGAAAATTCAATCAGTTTGCACGGATATTTTTTTTGGAAATTATAAAGCGGTGACCCATTTCACAGATTAATAATTATCATGGAATCGGCTCGATAATAAGTGATCCAGCTTACGGCAATTCGCTATCATCAGCATATGATCTCGAGCATCTGGCTGATTGAGGGAATAATCGTCGGCCAGAAAATATTCAAAACCACATAAATACTGTGTGTTTAGTACAATCCATCGGCAGCTTGAAAAGAAGGTTCACATGTTAAACAACATTCGTATCGAAGAAGACTTGTTGGGTACCAGGGAAGTTCCAGCGGATGCCTACTACGGTGTCCACACTCTGAGAGCGATTGAAAACTTCTACATCAGCAACAGCAAAATCAGCGACATCCCTGAGTTTGTCCGTGGCATGGTGATGGTGAAGAAAGCCGCAGCACTGGCTAACAAAGAGCTGCAAACCATTCCTAAAAGCGCGGCAAATGCGATTATCGCAGCCTGCGATGAAGTGCTGAACAACGGCAAATGCATGGACCAGTTCCCGGTTGACGTCTATCAGGGCGGCGCGGGCACCTCCGTCAACATGAATACCAACGAAGTACTGGCAAACATTGGCCTGGAGCTGATGGGTCACCAGAAAGGTGAATACCAGTACCTGAACCCGAACGATCACGTAAACAAATGCCAGTCTACTAACGACGCCTACCCTACCGGCTTCCGTATCGCGGTGTATGCCTCTGTGGTGAAACTGGTGGATGCGATCAACCAGCTGGGTGATGGCTTCCAGCGTAAAGCGGTTGAGTTCCAGGACATCCTGAAAATGGGTCGTACCCAGCTGCAGGACGCGGTGCCGATGACGCTCGGCCAGGAATTCCACGCGTTTAACGTACTGCTGAACGAAGAGACCAAAAACCTGCTGCGCACCTCCGAGCTGCTGCTGGAAGTGAACCTGGGCGCCACCGCCATCGGTACCCGTCTGAACACCCCGGATGGCTATCAGCAGCTGGCTGTACAGAAGCTGGCTGAAGTCTCTAACCTGCCGGTTGTGCCTGCAGAAGACCTGATTGAAGCCACCTCCGACTGCGGCGCCTACGTCATGGTACACAGCGCCCTGAAACGTCTGGCGGTAAAACTGTCTAAAATCTGTAACGACCTGCGCTTGCTCTCTTCCGGTCCGCGCGCTGGCCTGAATGAAATCAACCTGCCAGAGCTGCAGGCCGGTTCATCCATCATGCCAGCCAAGGTGAACCCGGTAGTGCCAGAAGTGGTGAACCAGGTTTGCTTCAAAGTCATCGGTAACGATACGACCGTGACCATGGCCTCTGAAGCGGGTCAGCTGCAGCTGAACGTGATGGAGCCAGTGATTGGTCAGGCGATGTTTGAATCTATCCACATCCTGACGAACGCCTGCTACAACCTGCTGGAAAAATGCATTAACGGCATCACGGCGAATAAAGAAGTCTGTGAGGGTTATGTCTATAACTCCATCGGGATCGTCACCTACCTCAACCCGTTCATCGGTCACCACAACGGTGATATCGTCGGTAAGATTTGCGCCGAAACCGGTAAGAGCGTACGTGAAGTGGTGCTGGAGCGCGGGCTGTTGACCGAAGCTGAGCTGGACGATATCTTCTCGGCCCAGAACCTGATGCACCCGGCATATAAAGCGAAACGATATACCGATGAAAGCGAACAGTAACCGTTCTGGCTAGGCTTCTTAAGGCACGTCACTTGTGACGTGCCTTTTTTCTTTTTAGGCGTTACCTAAATACAACAATTCAATATCAACTTGTTAATAAGCAAGGCAGGTCCTTATGTTTGGAGCAGAACTCGTCATCGTCTTGTTGGCGATTTATTTGGGAGCAAGACTCGGGGGTATCGGCATTGGTTTTGCCGGCGGTCTCGGGGTGCTCGTTCTTACCCTTATCTTTCAGATTAAACCCGGCGCAATCCCGTTCGACGTTATCGAAATCATCATGGCAGTTATTGCCGCTATCGCCGCCATGCAGGTGGCAGGCGGTATGGACTACCTGGTAAGCCTGGCGGAGCGTATGCTGCGCCGCCATCCAAAATACATTACCTTCCTTGCCCCGTTGGTGACCTGGTTTATGACCATTCTCGCCGGTACGGGCCACACCGCCTTCTCTACGCTGCCGGTGATTACCGAAGTGGCGAAAGAGCAAGGTATCCGTCCGTCTCGTCCGCTCTCTATTGCCGTCGTCGCGTCCCAGATTGCGATTACCGCCTCGCCGATTTCCGCTGCGGTGGTCTTCTTCGCCGGTATTCTGGAGCCGATAGGCGTGAGCTACCTGACGCTGCTGGCGATCTGTATCCCGGTGACGCTGATCGCGGTGATGATTACTGCCGTGCTGTGTAACTTCCTCGGCGCTGAACTGAAAGACGATCCGGTTTACCAGGAACGCCTCGCCAAGGGTGAAGTGAGACTGCGCGGCAGCCAGGTCTTCGAGCTGAAGCCGCACGCAAAGCGCTCCGTGCTGCTGTTCCTGATAGGTATTGTCGCAGTGATGTTCTACGCGACCGCCATTAGCGACACCGTGGGCCTGATCCAGAACCCTGTCCTGCCGCGTAACGAAGCGATTGTAGTGTTTATGCTGACCATCGCGACGCTGATTAGCATCACCTGTAAAATCGACACCAGCGAAGTGCTGAACGCCAGCACCTTTAAATCCGGTATGAGTGCCTGCGTATGCGTATTGGGCGTGGCGTGGCTCGGTGATACCTTCGTGAAAGCGCACATCAGCGACATTCAGACCGTCGCTGGCGATCTGCTCCACAACTACCCGTGGCTGCTGGCGGTGGTGCTGTTCTTTGCCGCTACCCTACTTTACTCCCAGGCGGCGACCACCAAAGCGCTGATGCCTGCGGCACTGATGCTGGGCGTGACGCCACTGACGGCGATTGCCTCTTTCGCGGCGGTTTCTGCCCTGTTCGTTCTGCCAACCTACCCAACCCTGCTGGCGGCGGTAGAGATGGACGACACCGGCTCAACCCGTATCGGTAAGTATGTGTTTAACCACGCGTTCCTGATCCCGGGCGTGGTCGCCATTTCACTTTGCGTGATCCTCGGCTTTATCATTGGCGGCGTGGTGCTGTAAACGGTGAGTGGTTGTAAAAATAGTTAAAATCGGGCCGCACTGCGGCCCGTTTCATTAATGACCAACCGCCTTGCGTGATATAGTGAAGCCTTTCGTGATGAGGAGGTCGACTTGTGAACACGCCTGATGCTGTTGTCGTACTGTGTACCGCCCCTGATGAAGCCTCTGCCCAGGATCTCGCCGCCAAAGTGCTGGCCGAAAAACTGGCTGCCTGCGTGACGCTCCTCCCCGGTGCCACCTCCCTTTATTACTGGGAAGGCAAGCTGGAGCAAGAGTACGAAGTCCAGATGTTGCTCAAAACCAATCTGGCGAATCAGCAGGCTCTCCTGGACTGCCTCAAATCTCATCATCCTTACCAAACCCCGGAGCTGCTGGTGCTGCCAGTGGTCCACGGCGATAACGACTATCTCTCATGGCTCAACGCTTCCTTACGCTGATCCTGCTGCTGTGCAGCACGTCAGCTTTTGCCGGGTTGTTTGACGCGCCCGGCCGTTCGAACTTTATTCCTGCCGACCAGGCGTTTGGTTTCGATTTTCAGCAGAACCAGCACGATCTGACGCTCACCTGGCAGGTGAAAGAGGGCTATTACCTCTATCGCAAGCAGGTGAGCATTACCCCTGCCCAGGCAAACGTGGGCGCATTACAATTGCCCGCTGGCGAGTGGCACGAGGACGAGTTCTACGGCAAGAGTGAAATCTACCGCCAGCGCCTGAGCGTGCCCGTTACGGTGAATCAGGCGGATAAAGGCGCGACGCTGACGGTGACCTACCAGGGGTGCGCGGACGCCGGATTCTGCTATCCGCCGGAAACGAAAGTCGTGCCGCTTAGCGAAGTGAAAGCGACTGCTGCTGTAACGCCGGTCCCTGCGGTTGAGAAAACCAACGACCGCGCTGACCTTCCGTTCTCAGCGCTGTGGGCGTTACTGATTGGTATCGGCATTGCCTTTACGCCGTGCGTGTTGCCGATGTATCCGCTCATCTCTGGCATCGTGCTGGGCGGCAAACAGCGTCTTTCTACTGCCCGCGCCCTGCTGCTGGCTTTTATATACGTGCAAGGAATGGCGCTAACCTACACAGCCCTTGGCCTTGTGGTTGCCGCTGCCGGGTTACAGTTCCAGGCGGCACTCCAGCACCCTTATGTTCTCATTGGCCTGTCAGCGATGTTTATCCTGTTGGCGCTGTCAATGTTTGGCCTGTTCACGCTACAGCTGCCCTCTTCGCTGCAAACGCGCTTAACGCTGATGAGCAACCGTCAGCAGGGCGGCTCCGCAGGCGGCGTGTTCGCGATGGGTGCCATTGCCGGGCTGATTTGCTCTCCCTGCACTACAGCACCGCTGAGCGCTATCCTGCTGTACATCGCCCAGAGCGGTAACATGTGGCTCGGAGGGGGTACGCTGTACCTCTACGCGCTCGGCATGGGCCTGCCGCTGATTCTGGTCACGGTTTTCGGCAATCGACTTCTGCCGAAGAGCGGCCCGTGGATGGAGACGGTGAAAACCGCATTTGGTTTTGTCATCCTCGCGCTGCCGGTGTTCCTTCTTGAGCGTATCATCGGCGACGCCTGGGGTCTGCGCCTGTGGGCGATACTCGGCGTAGCATTCTTTGCCTGGGCGTTTATCGTCAGCCTGGGGGCGAAGAAGCCATGGATGCGCCTGGTGCAAATCCTGCTGCTGGCTGCCGCGCTGGTGAGCGTACGCCCTCTCCAGGACTGGGCGTTCGGCACACCGGTGAGTCAGACCCAGGCGCATCTGAACTTTACCCAGATAAAAAACGTGGATGAACTTAACAGCGCACTGGCAGAGGCGAAAGACAAACCGGTGATGCTCGATCTCTATGCCGACTGGTGTGTCGCCTGCAAAGAGTTTGAAAAATATACTTTTAGCGATCCACAGGTGCAAAACGCCCTGAAAGAGACCGTTTTGCTCCAGGCTAACGTGACCGCCAATAATGCGCAGGATAAGGCTCTGCTGAAGCAGCTTAACGTACTCGGGCTGCCAACCATTCTGTTCTTCAATCAACAGGGCCAGGAGCAGCCTGAGCAGCGTGTAACCGGGTTTATGGATGCAGCGGCATTTAGCGCGCATTTGCGCAATCGCCATCCGTAAACAACACTTTAAGCGGGACAAACCGTTGGGAATAGCGGAGGAGATAACCGTGCAACGTGAAGACGTACTGGGACAAGCCCTGCAACTACTTGAGATTCAAGGGATCGCCAGCACCACGCTTGAGATGGTAGCCGACCGTATCGATTATCCCCTGGATGAACTTAAGCGCTTCTGGCCGGATAAAGAGGCGCTACTCTATGATGCCCTGCGCTATCTCAGCCAGCAGGTTGATGTCTGGCGCAGACAACTGATGCTGAATGAAGAACTGACCGCGGAGCAAAAGCTGCTGGCGCGCTATACTGCCCTGACGGAATGCGTCAGCAACAACCGCTACCCGGGTTGTCTGTTCATCGCCGCCTGCACTTATTTTCCTGACCCTGGCCATCCTATTCACCAGTTGGCGGATCAGCAAAAACGGGCGGCGCATGACTTTACCCACGAACTGCTGACCACGCTGGAAGTCGATGACCCTGCGATGGTGGCTAAACAGATGGAGCTGGTGCTGGAAGGTTGCCTCAGCCGCATGCTGGTGAACCGTAGCCAGGCCGATGTGGATACGGCACACCGCCTGGCGGAAGATATTCTACGCTTTGCCCAATGCAGAATGGGTGGAGCACTGACCTAAGCCAGCATGCCCGCCCAGGCGGAGACGAGCAGACACAGCGCCATCAGGCGCTGAAACCGCACCATCGCCACGGTGGTGCGAAAAATTCGGTTCACCGCTTTACCCAACCACGCCCAGCACATCAAACAGGCTATCGAGATCAGCAGAAACCATAGCGCCATTAGCGCAATATCCCGCAATGCATGGTCGCCAGCTGGGGCAAACAGGCTGACGACTGCCAGCGCCATCATCCAGGTTTTGGGGTTCACAACCTGCAGCAGCGCCGCCGCCCGAGCGGTGAATCGAATACGGTTCTCAGCGGAGAGACGGGCAGCCGGGGCGCGAAACAGCTGCCAGCTCAACCAGCTTAGCCACAGCACGCCTGTCCAGCTCATTATCTGACGTATCAGAGGATACTGACGCAGCACTTCCCCCGCGCCCGCGCCTGATACCAGCACAATCGCACTGGCCGCGATACATCCGCCCAGAATAGCAGGTACGGTATTTTTTACGCCAAAGTGCTGGCTGTTCGTCAGCACGAGAATATTGGTCGGCCCCGGCGTAATGGAGGCGACAAATGCGAACAACAGAAAGGGTATCAAACTCACAGGTGGCTCCTTTTTATTAGAGCCATGAATGTGCCGTTATTTTTTGGAAACGTCTGGAAGGTTTGTGCACAACCGTCGGTAGTGTGCAGGAGAGATACGGTAAGCACGCTGAAACCAACGTCCCAGATGGCTTTGATCGGCAAAACCCACTGTGGCAGCCACATCAACGGGCTGGTCCCCACGCGCCAGCAGCTGTCGGGCCTTTGCCAGACGAAGCTGAATAAGCCATGCGTGTGGCGCCAGGTTGAACTCGCGCTTAAAACAGCGCGTCAGGGTAAAGCGATCCGTGCCCGTCTCGCGCGCAAGGTCTGACAGCCCTACGTTCTCGCCGATATGAGCAAACAGATAGTCGCGCGCACGGTGCGCCACGGCAGCGCTTTGTAACTGCGACGGCAGTTTTTTACGCCAGTGGCAATGGGCGGTGATCCGGGAGAGCAGATTATCCATAGTGCTCTGCTGAACGATTTTCATCTCGTCATTATGCAGGGTGGAGAATGTCTCACCGATAGCGCGCACCAGCTGCGGCTCCCGCGTTAGCGTTCGGGCAAAGTGGAGTGAATAACTCCCGGGAGTAGATTCGTAAAGCCCTTGTAGCGCACGGGTAAGCCAGCGCTCATCCAGATAGAAGGTCAAATAGGTAAAGCCGCCCTCTACAGGCGCATCACCGTCGTGGATCTCGCCAGGTTCGAGGAGAAATGCGTCGCCCGGCTGGCTACGATGACGCTCACGGCGGCAGTGAAACTGCTGCGTGCCGGAGAGGGTTATCCCTACCAGATAGCTATCGTGCCAGTGCGGATCAAAGGCATGCCCTTCGAAATGCGCTTTAATCGTCTCAATACCCGTATCTGCATGCTGACGCAGTTCAAGCCAGTCATTCGCCATACTGTCCTCCTCTTGCTATCAGCATTGCCGTATTACGCTGGTTGTGTCTGGAAGATTTGTGCATTTTCACGGCGAAAGCGGACAGATTGCCGCAAACTTAAGCAGTTGAACAGCTTTTCCCGAAATAATGTTGACGATCGAGCGTGATTGCGGTTTAATGCGCTCCGTTGCCCGGATAGCTCAGTCGGTAGAGCAGGGGATTGAAAATCCCCGTGTCCTTGGTTCGATTCCGAGTCCGGGCACCACTATTTAAAGAACCCAGCCTATGGCTGGGTTTTTGCTTTTCTGCGTTTATACATCCCTTCTTTGTATTCTTATTTCTCTTTGCCGTGGGATCGTGCGGTCTGCGTTGCCGGATGGCGGCTTTGCCTTATCCGGCCTACTAAACGCCATCGGGCTTTTCTGCGCGCACAAAGCAAAAAACCCCGCACCTTTCGGTACGGGGTTCTTATAATTGATGCCTGGCAGTTCCCTACTCTCACATGGGGAGACCCCACACTACCATCGGCGCTACGGCGTTTCACTTCTGAGTTCGGCATGGGGTCAGGTGGGACCACCGCGCTAAAGCCGCCAGGCAAATTCTGTTAATCTGTATCAGGCTGAAAATCGTGTCTCTCTCTTCGCCGAAACAGCTTCGGCGTTGTAAGGTTAAGCCTCACGGTTCATTAGTATCGGTTAGCTCAACGCATCGCTGCGCTTACACACCCGACCTATCAACGTCGTAGTCTTCAACGTTCCTTCAGGACCCTTAAAGGGTCAGGGAGAACTCATCTCGGGGCAAGTTTCGTGCTTAGATGCTTTCAGCACTTATCTTTTCCGCATTTAGCTACCGGGCAGTGCCATTGGCATGACAACCCGAACACCAGTGATGCGTCCACTCCGGTCCTCTCGTACTAGGAGCAGCCCCCCTCAATTCTCCAGCGCCCACGGCAGATAGGGACCGAACTGTCTCACGACGTTCTAAACCCAGCTCGCGTACCACTTTAAATGGCGAACAGCCATACCCTTGGGACCTACTTCAGCCCCAGGATGTGATGAGCCGACATCGAGGTGCCAAACACCGCCGTCGATATGAACTCTTGGGCGGTATCAGCCTGTTATCCCCGGAGTACCTTTTATCCGTTGAGCGATGGCCCTTCCATTCAGAACCACCGGATCACTATGACCTGCTTTCGCACCTGCTCGAGCCGTCACTCTCGCAGTCAAGCTAGCTTATGCCATTGCACTAACCTCCTGATGTCCGACCAGGATTAGCTAACCTTCGTGCTCCTCCGTTACTCTTTGGGAGGAGACCGCCCCAGTCAAACTACCCACCAGACACTGTCCGCAACCCGGATTACGGGTCTACGTTAGAACACCAGCCATTAAAGGGTGGTATTTCAAGGTTGGCTCCACGCAGACTGGCGTCCACGCTTCAAAGCCTCCCACCTATCCTACACATCAAGGACCAGTGTTCAGTGTCAAGCTATAGTAAAGGTTCACGGGGTCTTTCCGTCTTGCCGCGGGTACACTGCATCTTCACAGCGAGTTCAATTTCACTGAGTCTCGGGTGGAGACAGCCTGGCCATCATTACGCCATTCGTGCAGGTCGGAACTTACCCGACAAGGAATTTCGCTACCTTAGGACCGTTATAGTTACGGCCGCCGTTTACCGGGGCTTCGATCAAGAGCTTCGCGTTGCCGCTAACCCCATCAATTAACCTTCCGGCACCGGGCAGGCGTCACACCGTATACGTCCACTTTCGTGTTTGCACAGTGCTGTGTTTTTAATAAACAGTTGCAGCCAGCTGGTATCTTCGACTGATTTCAGCTCCACCCGCAGGGGCTTCACCTACATATCAGCGTGCCTTCTCCCGAAGTTACGGCACCATTTTGCCTAGTTCCTTCACCCGAGTTCTCTCAAGCGCCTTGGTATTCTCTACCTGACCACCTGTGTCGGTTTGGGGTACGATTTGATGTTACCTGATGCTTAGAGGCTTTTCCTGGAAGCAGGGCATTTGTTACTTCAGCACCGTAGTGCCTCGTCATCACACCTCAGCGTTAAAAGGTACCGGATTTACCTGGAACCTCCGCCTACATGCTTAAACCGGGACAACCGTCGCCCGGCTAACATAGCCTTCTCCGTCCCCCTTCGCAGTAACACCAAGTACAGGAATATTAACCTGTTTCCCATCGACTACGCCTTTCGGCCTCGCCTTAGGGGTCGACTCACCCTGCCCCGATTAACGTTGGACAGGAACCCTTGGTCTTCCGGCGAGCGGGCTTTTCACCCGCTTTATCGTTACTTATGTCAGCATTCGCACTTCTGATACCTCCAGCACCCCTCACAGGACACCTTCAACGGCTTACAGAACGCTCCCCTACCCAACAACGCCTAAGCGTCGCTGCCGCAGCTTCGGTGCATGGTTTAGCCCCGTTACATCTTCCGCGCAGGCCGACTCGACCAGTGAGCTATTACGCTTTCTTTAAATGATGGCTGCTTCTAAGCCAACATCCTGGCTGTCTGTGCCTTCCCACATCGTTTCCCACTTAACCATGACTTTGGGACCTTAGCTGGCGGTCTGGGTTGTTTCCCTCTTCACGACGGACGTTAGCACCCGCCGTGTGTCTCCCGTGATAACATTCTTCGGTATTCGTAGTTTGCATCGGGTTGGTAAGCCGGGATGGCCCCCTAGCCGAAACAGTGCTCTACCCCGAAGATGAGTTCACGAGGCGCTACCTAAATAGCTTTCGGGGAGAACCAGCTATCTCCCGGTTTGATTGGCCTTTCACCCCCAGCCACAAGTCATCCGCTAATTTTTCAACATTAGTCGGTTCGGTCCTCCAGTTAGTGTTACCCAACCTTCAACCTGCCCATGGCTAGATCACCGGGTTTCGGGTCTATACCCTGCAACTTAACGCCCAGTTAAGACTCGGTTTCCCTTCGGCTCCCCTATACGGTTAACCTTGCTACAGAATATAAGTCGCTGACCCATTATACAAAAGGTACGCAGTCACACCACGAAGGTGCTCCCACTGCTTGTACGTACACGGTTTCAGGTTCTTTTTCACTCCCCTCGCCGGGGTTCTTTTCGCCTTTCCCTCACGGTACTGGTTCACTATCGGTCAGTCAGGAGTATTTAGCCTTGGAGGATGGTCCCCCATATTCAGACAGGATACCACGTGTCCCGCCCTACTCTTCGAGTTCACAACCTGTGTGCTTTCGTGTACGGGGCTGTCACCCTGTATCGCCGGACTTTCCAGACCGTTCCACTAACACACAAGCTGATTCAGACTCTGGGCTGCTCCCCGTTCGCTCGCCGCTACTGGGGAATCTCGGTTGATTTCTTTTCCTCGGGGTACTTAGATGTTTCAGTTCCCCCGGTTCGCCTCGTTAACCTATGTATTCAGTTAACGATAGTGCAACGAATTGCACTGGGTTTCCCCATTCGGACATCGCCGGGTCAAAGGTTCATATCACCTCGCCGGCGCTTTTCGCAGATTAGCACGTCCTTCATCGCCTCTGACTGCCAGGGCATCCACCGTGTACGCTTAGTCGCTTAACCTCACAACCCGAAGATGTTTCACTTCTGATTGCGAAAATTTGAGAGACTCGAACACACATAACATGTGTGTCGTTTCAATTTTCAGCTTGATCCAGATTTTTAAAGAGCAAATATCTCAAACGTCACCCGAAGATGAGTTTTGAGATATGACGGCAGGTGACTTTCACTCACGAACCAGCAAGTGGCGTCCCCTAGGGGATTCGAACCCCTGTTACCGCCGTGAAAGGGCGGTGTCCTGGGCCTCTAGACGAAGGGGACGTGTAAGTCTCAATCGCAAGACGCCTTGCTATTTACTTTTCATCAGACAATCTGTGTGAGCACTACAAAGGCAGGTTCTTTAAGGTAAGGAGGTGATCCAACCGCAGGTTCCCCTACGATTACCTTGTTACGACTTCACCCCAGTCATGAATCACAAAGTGGTAAGCGCCCTCCCGAAGGTTAAGCTACCTACTTCTTTTGCAACCCACTCCCATGGTGTGACGGGCGGTGTGTACAAGGCCCGGGAACGTATTCACCGTAGCATTCTGATCTACGATTACTAGCGATTCCGACTTCATGGAGTCGAGTTGCAGACTCCAATCCGGACTACGACGCACTTTATGAGGTCCGCTTGCTCTCGCGAGGTCGCTTCTCTTTGTATGCGCCATTGTAGCACGTGTGTAGCCCTACTCGTAAGGGCCATGATGACTTGACGTCATCCCCACCTTCCTCCAGTTTATCACTGGCAGTCTCCTTTGAGTTCCCGGCCTAACCGCTGGCAACAAAGGATAAGGGTTGCGCTCGTTGCGGGACTTAACCCAACATTTCACAACACGAGCTGACGACAGCCATGCAGCACCTGTCTCAGAGTTCCCGAAGGCACCAAAGCATCTCTGCTAAGTTCTCTGGATGTCAAGAGTAGGTAAGGTTCTTCGCGTTGCATCGAATTAAACCACATGCTCCACCGCTTGTGCGGGCCCCCGTCAATTCATTTGAGTTTTAACCTTGCGGCCGTACTCCCCAGGCGGTCGACTTAACGCGTTAGCTCCGGAAGCCACTCCTCAAGGGAACAACCTCCAAGTCGACATCGTTTACGGCGTGGACTACCAGGGTATCTAATCCTGTTTGCTCCCCACGCTTTCGCACCTGAGCGTCAGTCTTTGTCCAGGGGGCCGCCTTCGCCACCGGTATTCCTCCAGATCTCTACGCATTTCACCGCTACACCTGGAATTCTACCCCCTCTACAAGACTCTAGCCTGCCAGTTTCGAATGCAGTTCCCAGGTTGAGCCCGGGGATTTCACATCCGACTTGACAGACCGCCTGCGTGCGCTTTACGCCCAGTAATTCCGATTAACGCTTGCACCCTCCGTATTACCGCGGCTGCTGGCACGGAGTTAGCCGGTGCTTCTTCTGCGGGTAACGTCAATTGCTGTGGTTATTAACCACAACACCTTCCTCCCCGCTGAAAGTACTTTACAACCCGAAGGCCTTCTTCATACACGCGGCATGGCTGCATCAGGCTTGCGCCCATTGTGCAATATTCCCCACTGCTGCCTCCCGTAGGAGTCTGGACCGTGTCTCAGTTCCAGTGTGGCTGGTCATCCTCTCAGACCAGCTAGGGATCGTCGCCTAGGTGAGCCGTTACCCCACCTACTAGCTAATCCCATCTGGGCACATCTGATGGCAAGAGGCCCTAAGGTCCCCCTCTTTGGTCTTGCGACGTTATGCGGTATTAGCTACCGTTTCCAGTAGTTATCCCCCTCCATCAGGCAGTTTCCCAGACATTACTCACCCGTCCGCCGCTCGTCACCCGAGAGCAAGCTCTCTGTGCTACCGCTCGACTTGCATGTGTTAGGCCTGCCGCCAGCGTTCAATCTGAGCCATGATCAAACTCTTCAATTTAAGTTTGATGCTCGTGAATTAAACTTCGTAATGAATTACGTATGTTCACTCAGAGACTTGGTATTCATTTTTCGTCTTGCGACGTTAAGAATCCATGTCACTTTGAGTGCCCACACAGATTGTCTGATAAATTGTTAAAGAGCAGTGCAACGCGGCTTTCGCTCACCGTTGCGAGGTGGCGTATATTACGCTTTCCTCTTTCAGAGTCAACCCGTTATTTCAGAATTTTTCTCTTCAACCGAACCGCTTGTTGTGTGAAGTGATTCACATCCGCCGTGTCGATGGAGGCGCATTATAGGGAGTTCTCAGCAGGCCGCAACAGCTAAATGACAGAAAAATGACTGACTGCTGCATTCCACAGCAAAACCCCGCCTTATACCCTTTTATGCACAAAGTTATCCACAATCATGAGCGGTTCGCGATGCGATCCTACGAATTGAGCGGGAAGATCAACTATACTAGCGGCAAATAATCTCCCCTGTGCAGGCCCCCCTCATGACCACACAACGCCTCGCCCGCGACTGGCGTCTCCCTACCGCAGGTTTGATGCTGCTGGCAATCCTCTTTGCGGGTTTTACCCTGCATGCGCACTGGAACGCTTTTATCCAGTGGTGTCTCGCCACGCAAATTACGCTGCACCGCTATCTGGTGATGTATCTGCTGCAGCTTAATAACCACCAGTACAGCGGCGGATTATGGCTGTTAACGGGGGCTTTCCTTTATGGTGTCCTTCACGCCATCGGACCCGGACACGGAAAGTTCATCGTGACGACCTATCTGACCACCAATAAGGAAAGCGAACTGGCAGCCCGGTTTGTCCCCTTCCTGGGTAGCCTGATGCAGGGCGTCAGCGCCATTCTGTTTGTCTTTATTCTGGCGGTGGGGTTTAACCTCGCCTCAGGGGATATCAGCGCCAGCCGCTGGTACGTGGAGAAGATAAGCGCAGTGCTTATTGGCGCATTCGGTGCTTTTGTCATTTACCAGGCGCTGAAGAGCCTGCGCCCGCGCAGGATGACTATCTCCGCCATCAAGCCGCTTCATCAGCATGATGAACACTGTGGCTGCGGCCACCACGGCGTGGGGGTAAACCTGACACAAGGCGACTGGAAAACGCGCCTGGGCGTCATTCTGGCGATTGGCGCACGCCCGTGCAGCGGGGCGATCATGATTCTGATGTTTTCGAACGCGCTGGGCATTGTCACCTGGGGAGTGGCTGCGGTCATGACCATGTCTTTGGGCACCGCACTTTCTATTGTGGGGCTTTCCCTGGCTGTACGTTACGCCCGCGAGCGCACGGTGACCTGGTTCGGAGAAAGCGCCTCATTAAGATGGCTGGTACCGGCAGTCAAAATAGCCGGAGGGATAGTCCTGATCCTGTTCGCGACGGTGCTGTTCCTGACGGTGATCCCCGTCAGCGCCAATGGCGACTACATCGCTGCCGGATGTTAATAAAAGAAAACCCGCCGTTGGCGGGTTTCTTTATTACTCGTTGATGCGTGGATGCTGGTCCACCAGTCGGGAGCGTTTTTTCTGCAGCTCTTCAATCTCTGCGTCAATATCCTCAATCTTCTGCTCTACGTTATCGTAGTGCTCGCGCAGGATCTCTTTCGCTTCCTGGATGTCAGACGCCGCAGGCGTTGCGC
Organism: Enterobacter sp. DNB-S2; assembly: GCF_019443845.1. NCBI lineage: Bacteria > Pseudomonadati > Pseudomonadota > Gammaproteobacteria > Enterobacterales > Enterobacteriaceae > Enterobacter > Enterobacter sp. DNB-S2. Next base: position 1,078,785 of record NZ_CP050520.1, on the reverse strand, counting down.
CTTTCAGAGGGCGATTCGCCGTCTCCTTCATGGTAAGACCTGTAATCAAACCAATCACCGCAATCACCATCAGGTAATAAGCCGGCATCATCAGGTTCTGCGTGCTCTCGACCAGCGAGGCGGCAAGCGTCGGGGTCAGACCGGCAATCAGCACCGAGATGTTAAAGGCCGCGGCCAGCGCGCTGTAGCGAATATGCGTCGGGAACATCGCGGGCAACGTGGAGGCCATCACCCCGATAAAGCAGTTAAGGATCACCGCCAGCATCAGCAGACCGGCAAAAATCAGCCCCAGCACATCACTGTTAATCAGAATGAATGCCGGAATTGCCAGAGCAAACAGCGCAACGCTTCCCAGGATAATGAACGGTCGACGACCAAAACGGTCACTCAACAGGCCCATAATCGGCTGGACAAACAGCATACCCACCATGATGGCGATAATAATCAGCACACCGTGATCTTCCGAGTAGTGCAGGTTATGCGACAGATAGCTCGGCATGTAGGTCAACAGCATGTAGTAGGTCACGTTGGTCGAAATCACCAGACCAATACAGGTCAGCAGGCTGCGCCAGTGCTTAGTGGCAATCTCTTTGAACGACACCTTCGGACCATCCTGCAGCCCTTCGCGGTCACCCTGTTCCAGTTTTTCGACGTGCTGCTGGAAAGCAGGCGTCTCTTCCAGCGCATGACGCAGGTAAAGACCAATAATCCCCAGCGGCAATGCCAGGAAGAACGGGATACGCCAGCCCCAGTCGAGGAAGTTATCTTCACCCACCACGGTTGAAATCAGCACGACTACGCCCGCGCCCATGACAAACCCGGCAATCGAGCCGAAGTCCAGCCAGCTCCCCATAAATCCGCGCTTACGGTCCGGGGAATACTCGGCAACGAAGATCGAGGCACCGGTATATTCACCGCCTACGGAGAAGCCCTGCGCCATCTTACATATCAGCAGGAGAATGGGTGCCCAAATGCCGATGGTGGCGTAAGACGGTATAAGGCCGATACAGAATGTACTGATCGACATAATGACGATGGTGATGGCCAGGATCTTCTGACGACCATATTTATCGCCGAGCATACCGAAGAACAGACCGCCCAGCGGGCGAATCAGGAAGGGAACGGAGAACGTACCCAGTGCGGCAATCATCTGCAGGCTGGGATCGGCCCCGGGGAAAAACACTTTACCTAACGCATAGGCCACAAAGCCGTAGACACCAAAATCGAACCATTCCATCGCATTACCGAGCGAGGCTGCGGTAATGGCTTTACGCAGCTTTGCGTCATCAATAATGGTGACGTCGCGAAGCGTGATGGGTTTAATCTTTTTCCTTCTTAGCATAGCTATCCTCGTTGACTCGGCCCTGTCTGTTTCACAGTTCAGTTAGCGTTCTGTGAACCATGGGATCCGCTCCATGCGAATCGCCTTATTCAAGCGTAGCAGGTTTACTTACATTGACGTTTTACGTCGATACAACCGAACCTGTTGACGCCTGCCTGGGCAGTTAATGACCTTTTTACCCTACCAGCGTTTATATTTGTGATCAACTTCACACATATTTTCGTGTCTGGTCAACTCAGGCAAATTTTTGTCAAGGAGTGCCAATAAGTACTTCCTTACCCCACCTAAAGAACATCCTCCCGCACGTCATTATTTCTTTCGTAACAGAAAAACAAACCACGTTAATTCACATCAGGTTTACATAAATTTTCATCAGCAGGAACCGGCCTCAAGTTTTACATTGAATATGTGATAAAGATAACTAAAACGGTGTTTTATTTTCATTGAATCAATATTCCAATGATCGCATCATAAATCCGAATTCAGCGTTTTACGTGTTTAAGGAAAAGGTTAATTGAGAGCACGCATTTAATTTTGTTGCAGGGCTTTCGAAAAAACACCACAAGCAATACGAGCAATCAATTGAATTTATTGACTAATTTTTAACACCCATCCCCCGTACTGCGGGATCCGATGTGAGGTTTGTCTATGAAGATTAAAGCCACGATAGAACGTATACCCGGCGGCATGATGCTGGTTCCGCTGGTACTGGGCGCGATCCTGAATACCCTTGCTCCCAATACCGGAGCTTATTTTGGCGGTTTCACAAAAGGCATGATAACAGGCACGGTTCCCATTCTTGCCGTCTGGTTTTTTTGTATCGGCGCATCCATTAATTTACGGGCAACGGGGACAGTATTACGGAAATCCGGCACGCTGGTGATCACCAAAATAGCGGTAGCCTGGGCGGTGGCAATGATATGCGCGATGTTCATTCCGGAGAATGGAATTCAGACCGGGTTCTTTGCGGGTTTATCGGTCCTGGCGATCGTCTCGGCGATGGATATGACCAACGGCGGATTGTACGCCAGCCTGATGAATCAGTACGGGACGAAAGAAGAGTCCGGCGCATTTGTGTTGATGTCTCTGGAGTCCGGCCCATTGATGACGATGCTGATCCTGGGGTCTGCTGGCCTGGCCTCGTTTGAACCGCACCACTTTGTCGGCGCAATCCTGCCCTTCCTGGTCGGTTTCGCCCTTGGCAATCTCGACCGCGATCTGCGTGATTTCTTCAGCAAAGCCACGCCGGTGTTGATCCCGTTCTTCGGTTTCGCACTGGGGAACACCATCAACCTGAAGGTCATTCTCGATACCGGCCTGCTGGGCATTGTGCTGGGTGTCGCCGTGATCGTCATCACCGGTATTCCGCTGATTATTGCCGACCGCATAATCGGAGGAGGAAACGGCACGGCCGGCGTCGCCGCCTCTTCAGCCGCCGGTGCTGCAGTCGCAAACCCGGTGATTATCGCCCAAATTAACCCGGCCTTCGAACCGGTCGCCGCTTCAGCGACGGCGCTGGTTGCCGCGAGCGTGATCGTCACCGCAATTCTGGTCCCCATCATCACGGCGCTGTATGCGAAACGCTACGGGAATATGCAAGAGACCCTGCCTGAACCGAAGCCGATAGAAATGAATCATTAACACACAGCACCGTTCCCTCTCCCAATGGGGAGAGGGGGAGAGATTTAGCCAAAAATCTCTTCCACCATCCCGTCCACCAGCCGTTTTGCCGAACAGAGCCTCGGCATGCCCAGAGCGACGGTCTGCCAGTTTTGCGTCACTGACCAGCTCACCGGATGTTGATCCGCCTGACACCAGTCCCCCAGCCACCCCAGCATGTCTTTATGATCGATTAACCCCGGAGAGGCTGGCGTTGTCAGCCACTGGTGATAGAAATGGCGGGTCGTGGGTGACGCATTGATGCCCTGTGCCAGATAGTTAGACGCCATGCTGCGCAGGTTATCCTTAAGCATTGCCGCCACATCTTCATTCGCGAGGCGGCATGCGTCACCAAATGCCCCCCAGCGCAGCTCTTCCAGGACGATAAAACAGCGCCCGGCCAGCGACCAGCCATCATAATGCCCGGCCCGCCAGCGGGTAAAAATCTGCTCGCTATGCTCACCCGCCTGCACCGTCAGCCCGCGCTGGGTTAGCGCCTTCTCTTTATAGGCGGCGCGTTGGGTAAAATGAGAAGCGAGTTCAGCGTACTGCTGCATCAGACCGGGGGACTGCTGGGCGCGCGGGTGCGTCTGCTGGCGCAAAGCAATCAGTTTCTCTGCCATCAGCGTCAGCGCGAGATGACCCGGGTCAAGCATGCCGGCCAGTTTTTCCGCCAGCCCCAGGCGCAGCGCCGCATTTTCATTAAGCATACCCGCCATCGCCCAGGGGCGCAGCCGGGTATGCGTCATGATTTCCTGAGTCAAACGCTCACGAAACTGAAGCTGTTGTGGTCCCAGGTGAGGATGACGCGCCGCGTCCACTCCCTGAACCAGATCGACCATAAATTTTGGATTAATACACTCCAGCGTTCGCCCGGGGCCGTCCAGTAGTGGTGTTGTCATGGTTGCTCTGCCGCGAATAGAGTTTGAATATCATCGCGTAACAGTCGGGTATCTTCCTGTATCCACGCCGCAGTCGTAATACTTTGCTTCAACAGCTGGCAGAGCGCTCGGGTTGAATGCTCATTCTGTTGACGCACTGCGAGGCTATCACGCAAGCTTTCCTGTAACCCGGTCAGGCACAGCGAGAATTCTGCAAAGAACGTCGCCATTCCTGCCGTAACAGAGACATCGACCTGCGCGGACAAAGCTTTACGTATTTGTTCACAAAACAGCTCAATATGTTGCTTAAATTTGTCATGTAGCTGCGCAATATCGATAACATAGCGCGTGCGCGTTTCCACATATTCATCCCAGCCCCAGCCCGGATTATTGAGCCAGCGAGAGACCGTTTCTCGCATGCTGCTCCCGCCTGATGACGGGCCTGCCTGGCTGTCATCCTGCGCTATCGCATCGTTAAACAGCGCCCGCGTATTGAAGTTGAGCTGGTGAGCCTGAAACGCCGGGAAACTGATTCGCGCCCGAAAACCCGCATGGCTCAGATGCTCTTTAATACGCGTTTCGATGGGGCGCATGGCTTCGTTCAGGGAACGCGCCAGCGTAGATTCAAGCTGGTCGAAGCGTAACGCCAGCTCCCGGCAGATTTTCGTCTGTGCATCCAGCATCACCAATTCGCAGGAGGAGCGGATTTTACTCAGCGCGATCTGCGCCTGCCCTTCATCGTCCAGAACCAGCTGCTTCAGCTCGTCACCGTGAGGGTTCTGCCGATCGATGCCTGCCAAATCAAGAATATGCTGAGCGCTGAACACCTCGCCAATCGCCTGGTTAAGCGCGGTTTTTTGGGCGCCCATAAAGTCCGCGGTAGCGTTCAGCGCCTCCTCAACTTCATGTTTCACCTCATCGCTCACCACGCTCTGGCGCGTCTGGAGAAGCGCCATGTCCTCTTCCAGACGTGCGATATTCAGTTCCAGCGCCTCAAAGGCAACCGTCAGCCCCTGATAGCGGAAGTCGAGGTACTCCCGGGCATTTTGTGCGTAGTTGAGCAGCTTATGCGAGGCCGAACGCAGCGCGTAAAGCGAGGCATTGGCATAGGCGGCGTAAATCAGTTTGCGTATCGGTTGTTCGAAAAGCGAATCTTCCCAGAGCAAATCGGCAGCATGACGAATATGGTCTATATCGTCCAGGTCCGCCGTACGCCAGCGTCGCCCAAGCGCCGCTTCGGCAAAGTCCTGCACCCAGGGTTGCTCCTGATGATCCGGCAGTTGTCCGTGGGTACTCATCTCGTAGCGAGCGCGGTTCGCCAGATAGGCCCACATGGACGAAACGGGGTAGATCTGGCCAGGCGAAATATTGCCTTTCATTAAGGTGCCGGAGATCATCGCCCGGATCTGCTCTTCATCGTCGCTATTGCGATCTTTCTGATCGAATTTATTGACCAGCGCATACAGCGGCACGGATTTTCCCGCCGCGGAAATAGCCTGGCGGACTTCTTCATCAGAGATGGATTTAAGCTGGGTATAATCCATCACGGCCAGCACCGCCGACGCGGGGGACAACTGCTCGCTGAGCATTTTTTGCAGGTGCGGCTGTCCGGCCTCATTCGGTCCGGGCGTATCGAGCAGCGTCAGCTGTCCGAGGTGAGCATCAAGACCCGCAAGATGCACGAACTCCACTTCAATCACCGGAATATGTTCGATAGCCGCATACTCAGAGAACGGAAACTCCACCCCTAACGCCTGGGAAAGCCTCACCAGATCGTTGAGGCTTTTCAGACAATGAAATATCGGCTGCGCGCCCAGGTGATGCTTCTCAAAAGCCTCTCCTTTTTCAATGCGCTCCAGCAGCGTATTCATGTCTTTATCAATTTCCAGATGCTGGGCCAGCTTTCCGCGATCGTAATCGCATAGCTTTTTCTGAAGCAGTTGAATCAATTCATCAATGGGCGAGGCATGTGAGAAATGCAGCACCGGCTCCTTCTGACCCGGCGTGTGGCGAATCAGAGTAGGAAGCGCCGTCATCGGACGATTGCGGTTCGGCAACACTTCGGTCCCCACAATCGCATTAATGGTGGTCGATTTCCCCGCTTTCATAGTGCCAACAATAGCCAGGACCATTTCCAGCCGGGTTATTTTTCGTAATTCATTATTCAGCATCGCCTGCTGCGCTTCGACACCGCGCGCGCTAAAATGTAAAGGTAAAACGTTGTTCTTTTCACCCGTAATAGCAGCCGCGGTGCTCTCCAGCATCGCAGTCGGCATTGATTTCAACGTATCAAGGTTTTGCCGGGCGAGCTGTAGCAAACGCTCAGCTTCCTGGCTTAATTCAAAAATGGTCTGTGTGTGCATGATAAAAGCCTTTCCTTAACGCAAATTTATTACTTTTATTAAGCCACTGGTATTAATTATGTTGTTCAGGCTTATATGATCACGTGTGGAAAACATGTCCGCCGAAATATAACTGATTGATGATAATCAGAAATAATTCGCTATCCTTGCATGGCGTGTATAGCTCCCCTCCTGGCCTGACGGCCAAAGGAAAAAAGCGTAGCCCAATTTTAAGAAACTTCAGGATATATCATCATTATTTACCCACCTAAAAAGAGAGGTAATACGCCCCTGCCAAAAGATATGGATGGCAGCGAAGTCAGGAGATAAATAACAATGTGTCGCTTCACCTTATCCGAAATGAAGGAGCGTAGCAATTTGCTGCAATAAAATATTCGATATATTTAGCGTCATATCTTCCCAACGTGTTAATGAGGTAAGCATCGCTTAACTGACTGACAGGAAGTGTCACTCCCGATACGCTTTTTGCATTTTTTTAATTCACAATGTCACCGACAAACGTGTGGATTTGCGCTATACTTGCCGCCTTTTTCGGCACGCTGCCGTCATTTAGCTGGCACTTTCCAGCGCGTTTACACTTTTTGAGGATACCGATATGTCACTCCCACATTGCCCAAAATGCAATTCTGAATACACCTATGAAGATAATGGCATGTTCATCTGCCCGGAATGCGCTCACGAATGGAATGATGCCGAACCATCACACGATGCTGATGCACTTGTCGTAAAAGATGCGAACGGCAATTTGCTGGCGGACGGCGACAGCGTAACCGTGATTAAAGATCTGAAAGTGAAAGGCAGTTCTTCCATGCTGAAGATCGGCACCAAAGTGAAGAATATCCGTCTGGTTGAAGGCGATCATAATATCGACTGCAAAATTGACGGCTTCGGTCCGATGAAGCTGAAATCAGAGTTCGTGAAAAAGAACTGATTTACCCGCCCGGTGGCGCTTCGCTTACCGGGTTTTCGGGAACTACACTTAACGGGCTTTTCTTACGTGAGGTAAAGATTATGCCGTTAAGTCCCTACATCTCTTTTGCCGGCAACTGTGCAGAAGCCACTTCTTTCTACCAGCAAGCCGTCGGCGCAGAGCTTCTCTATAAAATCACCTTCGGCGAAATGCCAAAAAGCGATAACAGCGAAGAAGGCTGTCCGTCCGGTATGCAATTTCCGGATTCGGCTATCGCTCACTCCAACGTCCGCATTGCGGGCAGCGATATCATGATGAGCGACGGGATGCCGCCGGGAAGCAACGCGCAGTACGCGGGCTTCACGCTGGTTCTCGACACCCAGGACGTTAATGAAGGCAAACGCTGGTTCGACAACCTCGCCGCGGGCGGGAATATCGACATGGCCTGGCAGGAAACCTTCTGGGCACACGGTTTCGGTAAAGTCACCGATAAATACGGCGTGCCGTGGATGATTAACGTCGTTAAGCAGCAGCACTAATTTTCGGGCGGTGGGCGCTCTGCCTCCGCCTGTCATCAAACTCCGCTCAACTCTTCAAACTCCCGCAACCCAGACTTAACCCAAATGTCACATTGATGCGCCAGCATGAGGCCACATTTATCGTGAGGCCCAGCACATGCAAACCGTCATCCGCGTCGAGAAACTGAGCAAGACCTTCCATCACAATAAGGCTCTGCATGCCGTTGATCTGACCGTCCAGCAGGGCGAAATGGTGGCGCTGCTGGGGCCATCCGGTTCCGGTAAATCCACCCTTCTGCGTCATTTAAGCGGTCTTATCACCTGCGATAAAACGCCGGAAAGCCACGTCGAGCTGCTGGGCAATACCGTGCAGCGCGCGGGGCGTCTCGCCAGTGATATCCGCAAGAGCCGCGCCCAGACGGGCTACATCTTCCAGCAGTTCAACCTGGTGAACCGCCTGACGGTGCTTGAGAACGTGCTGATTGGCGCGCTCGGCAGCACCCCGTTCTGGCGCACCTGTCTGCGCTGGTTCTCCCCTTCGCAGAAGCAGGAAGCCTTGCAGGCTCTGACCCGCGTCGGCATGGCGCATTTTGCCCACCAGCGCGTCTCCACCCTGTCCGGTGGGCAACAGCAGCGCGTGGCGATTGCGCGCGCGCTGATGCAGAAAGCGCAAATCATTCTTGCAGACGAACCCATTGCCTCGCTGGACCCGGAGTCCGCCCGCATCGTGATGGAAACCCTGCGCGACATTAACCAGAACGACGGCATCACCGTAGTGGTCACGCTGCATCAGGTGGATTACGCCCTTCGCTACTGCGAACGCATTGTCGCCCTGCGTCAGGGACATGTGTTCTTTGATGGCGCGAGCCATCAGTTTGATAACGAACGTTTTGACCATCTCTACCGCAGCATTAACCGCGTCGAAGAGAACGCGCAGGCTGCTTAATTAAACCCGATCCGAGGAAAGTACATGAGCTACAAAGCCGTTGCCGCGCTGGCCTTTACCAGCATGTTCAGCCTCAGCACCCTGTTAAGCCCGGCGTATGCACAAGAGCAGGAAAAAGCGCTGAACTTCGGCATTATTTCGACGGAATCACAGCAGAATCTGAAGCCTCAGTGGGAACCGTTCCTGAAAGATATGGAAACTAAGCTGGGGATCAAAGTGAACGCCTTCTTCGCCCCGGACTACGCGGGCATCATCCAGGGGATGCGCTTTAATAAGGTGGACATCGCCTGGTACGGCAACCTCTCCGCCATGGAAGCGGTGGACCGCGCGAACGGCCAGGTCTTTGCCCAGACCGTCGCGGCAGATGGCTCCCCGGGCTACTGGAGCGTGCTGATCGTCAACAAAGACAGCCCGATCAACAACCTCAACGACATGCTCGCCAAACGCAAAGAGCTGACCTTCGGCAACGGCGACCCGAACTCGACCTCCGGCTACCTTGTCCCTGGCTACTACGTCTTCGCCAAAAACAACGCCTCCGCCAGCGACTTCAAACGCACGGTGAACGCCAGCCACGAAACCAACGCCCTGGCCGTGGCCAACAAGCAGGTGGACGTTGCCACCAACAACACCGAGAACCTCGACAAGCTGAAAACTTCCGCGCCGGACAAGCTGAAAGAGATCAAGGTTATCTGGAAATCGCCGCTGATCCCGGGCGACCCGATCGTCTGGCGTAAAAATCTCTCCGAGAGCACCAAGGACAAGGTGTACGACTTCTTTATGACCTATGGCAAAACGCCGGAAGAGGAAGCGGTCCTGGCGCGTCTGGGCTGGGCACCGTTCCGCCCGTCAAGCGACCTGCAGCTGGTCCCGATTCGCCAGCTGGCGCTTTTTAAAGAGATGCAGGGCGTGAAGGACAACAAAGGGCTGAAGGACGAGGAGAAGACCAGCAAAGTGGCCGCAATTGAGGCGCAGCTGGAAGACCTCGACCGCCTGACCGCCGCGCTCGGTGCGATGACGAGCGTGAATAAAGCGGTGCAGTAGTGCCTTTCTCCCTCTCCCCGTGGGAGAGGGCCGGGGTGAGGGCATCAGCGCGCACATTTCCCCCTCACCCTAACCCTCTCCCTCAAGGGAGAGGGGACTAAACCCAAAGGAGCCAACATGCAAACCATCACCCTCCCGCCGCCGAAGCGCAGCTGGTTCTCGCTCATAAGCTGGGCCATCCTGCTGGCGGTGCTGGTTATCTCCTGGAAGGGCGCGGAAATGGATCCGCTGCTGCTCTTCAAAGACGCGGGCAACATGGCGACCTTCGCCGCCGACTTCTTCCCGCCGGACTTCAGCCAGTGGCAGGATTACCTCAGCGAAATGGCGGTCACCCTGCAAATCGCCGTCTGGGGCACCGCCCTTGCCGTCGTTCTCTCCATTCCGTTTGGCCTGATGAGTGCCGAAAACATCGTGCCGTGGTGGGTATACCAGCCGATGCGTCGCCTGATGGACGCCTGTCGCGCCATCAATGAAATGGTCTTTGCGATGCTGTTCGTGGTCGCCGTTGGCCTGGGTCCGTTCGCCGGCGTGATGGCGCTGTTCATCCACACCACCGGCGTGCTCTCCAAGCTGCTCTCCGAAGCGGTCGAAGCCATCGAGCCCGGCCCGGTGGAAGGCATCCGCGCAACGGGCGCCAACAAAATCGAAGAGATCCTGTACGGCGTCCTGCCGCAGGTTATGCCGCTCCTGATCTCCTACTCCCTGTACCGCTTTGAGTCCAACGTCCGCTCCGCGACGGTGGTCGGCATGGTGGGCGCAGGCGGGATTGGCGTCACCCTGTGGGAAGCGATTCGCGGTTTCCAGTTCCAGCAAACCTGCGCCCTGATGGTGCTCATCATCGTCACCGTCAGCCTGCTGGATTTCCTCTCTCAACGTTTGCGTAAGCACTTCATCTGAGAAGCGAGGCTTTGTTTTCTATGCACTTATCCAGACATCCGACCAGTTATCCAACCCGCTGGCAAGAGATTGCGGCAAAGCTCGAAGTGGAGCTGCGCACGCACTACCGCTGCGGGGACTACCTGCCCGCCGAGCAGCAGCTTGCCGACCGCTATGAAGTGAACCGCCACACCCTGCGTCGCGCCATTGACCAGCTGGTCGAGCGCGGCTGGGTCCAGCGCCGTCAGGGCGTGGGCGTGCTGGTGCTGATGCGCCCGTTCGACTACCCGCTAAACGCCCAGGCGCGCTTTAGCCAGAACCTGCTGGATCAGGGCAGCCACCCGACCAGCGAAAAGCTGCTCTCGGTAGTGCGTCCGGCCTCCAGCCACGTGGCGGACGCGCTGGGCATTCAGGAGGGTGACGACGTCATTCACCTGCGCACCCTGCGTCGCGTTAACGGCGTGGCGGTATGCCAGATAGACCACTACTTTGCGGACCTCGCCCTCTGGCCCGTGCTCCAGCATTTCTCCAGCGGCTCGCTGCATGATTTTCTTCAGGATGCGACAGGCATAGCGCTCAAGCGCACCCAGACGCGCATCAGCGCCCGTCGCGCGCAGGCGAAAGAGAGCAAGGTGCTCGAAATTCCCAATATGGCCCCGCTGCTCTGCGTGCGCACCCTCAACCACCGTGACGGCGAGATCAACGCGACGGAATACTCCGTCAGCCTGACCCGCGCCGACATGATCGAATTTACCATGGAGCACTGAATGCACTTCGATACCGCCACCCGACAGCGCTGGATGCACGTGCTGGCCCACAGCCAGCCTGCTGCGCTGGCTGCCCGCATGAACGCGCTCAGCCTGACGCCAGACTACGACACCCTTCGCGCCCCGGAGATCGGCCTCGTTCAGATCCAGGCGCGCATGGGCGGCACCGGCGAGCGCTTTTTCGCCGGAGACGCCACCCTCACCCGCGCCGCGATCCGCCTGAACAGCGGCACGCTGGGCTACAGCTACGTGCTGGGGCGCGACAAAGCGCACGCCGAGCGCTGCGCGGTGATCGACGCGCTTTTACAGGAACAACCCTATTTCCAGACGTTAATGGAAACCCTTATTGCCCCGCTGGAAGCCGACCGCGCCGCGCGCATTGCCGCACGTCAGGCCGAAGTGAATACCAGCCGGGTCGACTTCTTTACGCTCGTTCGCGGAGACAACGCATGACGCTTCAACCTGCTTTTACCCTGGCCGTCCAGGATGCCCAACACAGTTTTCGTCGCCTGCTGAAGGCGATGAGCGAGCCGGGCGTGATCGTCTCGCTGCACCAGCTCTCCCAGGGCTGGCTGCCGCTGAACCTGGCGACCACCAGCGTGCTGCTGACGCTTGCCGACAACGACACCCCGGTGTGGCTTTCGGGCGCGCTGTCGAACGATATCGCCAGCCAGAACCTGCGTTTTCACACCAGCGCTCCGCTGGTCGATCAGCCCCAGCAGGCGGTTTTTGCCGTGGCTGACGAGCAAATCAGCCATGAGCAATTGAACGCCCTGAGCGAAGGCAGCGCCGTCGCCCCGGAGACCAGCGCCACGCTGATCCTGCAGGTCTCCAGCCTGAGCGGCGGCCGCATGCTGCGCCTCACGGGGGCAGGCATCGCCGACGAGCGCATGGTCGCGCCGCAGCTGCCGGAGTGCATCATTCACGAGCTGACCGAGCGCCCGCACCCGTTCCCGCTGGGCATTGACCTGATCCTGACCTGCGGCGAGCGCCTGCTGGCAATCCCGCGGACCACCCACGTGGAGGTGTGCTGATGTACGTTGCCGTCAAAGGGGGTGAGAAGGCCATCGCCGCCGCCCATGCGCTACAGGCGCACAGACGACGGGGCGATGAACGGCTTCCCGAGCTGAGCGTCGCCCAGATTGAGCAGCAGCTAAACCTCGCCGTCGACCGCGTGATGACCGAGGGCGGCATCGCCGACCGCGAGCTGGCGGCGCTGGCCCTGAAGCAGGCCAGCGGCGACAACGTAGAAGCCATCTTCCTGCTGCGCGCCTACCGCACCACGCTCGCGAAACTGGCAGTCAGCGAGCCGGTGAATACGGCGGAGATGCGCCTGGAACGCCGCATTTCTGCCGTTTATAAAGACGTTCCCGGCGGCCAGCTGCTTGGCCCCACCTACGACTACACCCACCGCCTGCTGGATTTCACCCTGCTGGCGAACGGCGAAGCGCCGCAGCTCAGCACCTCCGACGCCGGACAGGAACCGTCTCCGCACGTCTTCAGCCTGCTGGCAAAACAGGGTCTGGCGAAGACGGAAGAAGATTCAGGCGCGCAGCCGGATGACATCACCCGCACGCCGCCGGTTTACCCGTGCTCGCGCTCGTCCCGCCTGCAGCAGCTGATGCGCGGCGACGAAGGCTATCTGCTGGCGCTGGCCTACTCCACCCAGCGCGGCTACGGGCGCAACCACCCGTTTGCGGCCGAAATTCGCAGCGGCTACATTGACGTTGAAATCGCGCCGGAAGAGCTGGGTTTTGCGGTGAACGTCGGCGAACTGCTGATGACCGAGTGTGAAATGGTCAACGGTTTCGTCGCCCCGGAAGACGAAGACCCGCACTTTACCCGCGGCTACGGGCTGGTATTCGGCATGGGCGAGCGCAAGGCCATGGCCATGGCGCTGGTCGACCGCGCACTCCAGGCACCGGACTACGGCGAGCACGTTGCAGGCCCGGCGCAGGACGAAGAGTTTGTGCTGGCCCACGCGGATAACGTTGAGGCCGCTGGCTTCGTCTCGCACCTCAAGCTGCCGCACTACGTCGATTTCCAGGCCGAACTGGAACTGCTGAAACGCCTGCAACGGGAGCGCAAAAATGGCTAACTTAAGCGGCTACAACTTTGCCTATCTGGATGAGCAAACCAAACGCATGATCCGCCGCGCCATCCTCAAAGCGGTGGCCATACCGGGCTATCAGGTGCCGTTCGGCGGCCGCGAAATGCCGATGCCCTACGGCTGGGGCACGGGCGGTATACAGATCACCGCCAGCGTGATCGGCGAGGCGGACGTGCTGAAGGTCATCGACCAGGGCGCCGACGACACCACCAACGCCGTGTCGATCCGCAGCTTCTTCCAGCGCGTAACCGGCGTCAATACCACCGAAAAAACCGAAGACGCAACGCTGATCCAGACCCGTCACCGCATCCCGGAAACCCCGCTCACTGAAGATCAGATTTTGATTTTCCAGGTGCCGATCCCGGAGCCGCTGCGTTTTATCGAGCCGCGCGAAACGGAAACCCGCACCATGCACGCGCTGGAAGAGTACGGCGTCATGCAGGTGAAGCTGTATGAGGATATCGCCCGCTTCGGCCATATCGCCACCACCTACGCCTATCCGGTGAAGGTGAACGGGCGCTACGTGATGGACCCGTCGCCAATCCCAAAATTCGATAACCCGAAGATGGACATGATGCCCGCCCTGCAGCTGTTCGGCGCCGGGCGCGAGAAACGCATCTACGCCGTCCCGCCCTACACGCGTGTCGAAAGCCTGGATTTCGACGATCACCCGTTTACGGTGCAGGAGTGGGACGAGCCGTGCGCCATCTGCGGATCCAAACACAGCTATCTGGACGAAGTGGTGCTGGACGATACGGGCAAACGGATGTTTGTCTGCTCCGACACCGATTACTGCCGCCAACAGAGCGAGGCGAATAGCCAATGAAACCGCTGCTTTCGGTTAATAACCTGACTCACCTGTATGCGCCGGGCAAAGGCTTTAGCGACGTGTCGTTCGAGCTGTGGCCGGGCGAAGTGCTGGGGATCGTCGGCGAGTCCGGCTCCGGCAAAACTACCCTGCTGAAGTCCATCTCCGCGCGCCTGACGCCGCAGAACGGCGACATTTTGTATGAGGGCGCCTCGCTGTACGGCATGAGCGAGGCCGGGCGCCGCCGCCTGCTGCGCACCGAGTGGGGCGTGGTGCATCAGCACCCGATGGACGGCCTGCGCCGTCAGGTCTCTGCCGGGGGCAACATCGGCGAACGCCTGATGGCTACCGGCGCGCGCCACTACGGCAACATCCGCGCCACGGCGCAGCACTGGCTGATCGATGTGGAAATCCCCGCCTCGCGCATCGACGACCTGCCGACGACCTTCTCTGGCGGAATGCAGCAGCGCCTGCAGATTGCCCGCAACCTGGTCACCCACCCGAAGCTGGTGTTTATGGATGAACCCACCGGCGGGCTGGACGTCTCCGTGCAGGCGCGCCTGCTCGACCTGCTGCGCGGTCTGGTGGTGGAGCTGAACCTCGCGGTGGTGATTGTCACCCACGATCTGGGCGTTGCGCGCCTGCTTGCGGACCGTCTGCTGGTGATGAAGCAGGGCCAGGTGGTGGAAAGTGGGTTAACCGACCGGGTGCTCGACGATCCACACCATCCGTACACCCAGCTGCTGGTGTCGTCCGTATTGCAGAATTAAGAGGCCAACATGATCCACGTACAAAACGTAAGTAAGACCTTTGTGCTCCACCAGCAAAACGGCGTGCGCCTGCCGGTGCTGCAAAATGCCTCATTAGAGATCAGCAGCGGCGAATGCGTGGTGCTGCACGGCCATTCCGGCAGCGGAAAATCCACCCTGCTACGCTCCCTGTACGCCAACTATCTCCCGGATGAAGGCCACATTCACATTCGCCACAACGATGAATGGGTCGATCTGGTGCAGGCCCCCGCGCGCAAAGTGCTGGAAGTGCGCCGCACGACGATCGGCTGGGTCAGCCAGTTTCTGCGGGTGATCCCGCGGATCTCCGCTCTGGACGTGGTGATGCAGCCGCTGCTGGATCTGGGCGTGCCGCGAGAAGCCTGCGCCGCCAAAGCCGCCAGCCTGCTGACGCGCCTCAACGTGCCGGAGCGCCTGTGGCATCTCGCCCCGTCGACCTTTTCCGGCGGTGAACAGCAGCGCGTCAATATCGCCCGCGGGTTTATCGTCGACTACCCGATTTTACTTCTGGATGAACCCACCGCCTCGCTCGACGGCAAAAACAGCGCCGCCGTGGTGGAGCTGATCGAACAGGCCAAAGCGCGCGGCGCGGCGATCGTCGGGATCTTCCACGACGACGCCGTACGCAGCCGCGTGGCGGACAGATTGCACCCGATGGGGGTCCACGCATGATTATCAATAACGTCAGGCTGGTGCTGGAAAATGAAGTGGTTAATGGCTCGGTTGAAGTCCATGAAGGCGTTATTCGCGCCTTTGCCGAAACCCAAAGCCGTACCCCTGAAGCGATGGACGGTGAAGGCGGCTGGCTGCTGCCGGGGCTGATTGAGCTGCATACCGATAATCTGGACAAATTTTTCACCCCGCGCCCGAAGGTCGACTGGCCCGCCCATTCGGCGATGAGCAGCCATGACGCGCTGATGGTCGCCAGCGGCATCACCACCGTGCTGGACGCGGTGGCGATTGGCGACGTGCGCGACGGCGGCGATCGCCTGGAGAATCTGGAGAAGATGATCAACGCCGTGGAGGAGACGCAAAAGCGCGGCCTCAACCGCGCCGAGCACCGTCTCCACCTGCGCTGCGAGCTGCCGCACCACACCACCCTGCCGCTGTTTGAAAAGCTGGTCGGGCGCGAGCCGGTCTCGCTGGTCTCCCTGATGGACCACTCGCCGGGGCAGCGCCAGTTCGCCAACATTGAAAAGTATCGCGAATACTATCAGGGCAAATATTCTCTCAGCGATGCGGAGATGGCCCGCTACGAGGAAGAGCAGCTGACGCTTGCGGCCCAGTGGTCGCAGCCAAACCGTCTCAGGATTGCCGCGATGTGTCGTGACCGCAATATCGCGCTGGCCAGCCATGACGACGCCACGCACGATCACGTGCGCGAATCCCATCAGCTTGGCAGCGTGATCGCCGAATTTCCCACCACGTTTGAAGCGGCTGAAGCCTCCCGCAGGCACGGCATGAACGTGCTGATGGGCGCACCAAACATCGTGCGCGGCGGATCGCATTCCGGTAACGTCGCGGCAAGCAGGCTCGCCTCCCTGGGTCTGCTGGATATCCTCTCATCCGACTACTATCCCGCCAGCCTGCTGGATGCGGCGTTCCGGGTGGCCGACGACGAGAGCAACAGCTTTACGCTGCCGCAGGCGATTCGCCTGGTGACGAAAAACCCGGCCTCGGCGCTTAATCTTCAGGATCGCGGGGAAATCGCCGAGGGTAAACGCGCGGATCTGGTGCTGGCCCACCGCAAGGGCGAGCACGTTCATATCGACCACGTCTGGCGTCAGGGAAAAAGGGTGTTCTGATGGGAAGGCTCATCTGGTTAATGGGGCCCTCGGGTTCCGGTAAAGACAGCCTGCTGTCCGCCTTACGGCAGCGGGAACATCCGCAGCTGCTGGTCGCACACCGCTATATTACCCGCGCGGCCAATGCCGGGAGTGAAAACCATATCGCCCTGAGCGAGCAGGAGTTTTTCATCCGCGCCGGACAAAACCTGCTGGCGCTGAGCTGGCACGCCAACGGCTTTTACTATGGCGTGGGCATCGAAATCGACCTCTGGCTGCACGCGGGTTTTGACGTGCTGGTTAACGGCTCGCGTGCGCATCTGCCACAAGCGCGCGCCCGCTATGAGGCGGCCCTGCTGCCGGTCTGCCTGCAGGTTTCGCCGGACGTCCTGCGCAGCCGGTTGCAGAACCGGGGACGTGAATCAGCCCGTGAGATCGATCTGCGGCTTGAGCGTGCGGCCCGCTATGCCCCGTCGGACTGCCACATCCTCAATAACGACGGAAGTTTGCTACAGTCAGTCGATACCTTTTTATCGCTTATCCGTCAGAAGGAGAAACAGCATGCCTGACTGCCAGCTTCGCCCCGCCACCGCCGACGATGCGCAGAGTGTTTACGCCCTGATCTGCGAGCTCAAGCAGGCAGAGTTCGACCATCAGGCGTTCCACGCCGGGTTTCTTGCCAACCTGCAGGATCGCAACATGCGCTACCAGCTTGCGGAGAGAGAGGGACAGGTCATCGGCATGATCGGCCTGCACATGCAGTTTCACCTGCACCATGCGCGCTGGATCGGCGAGATCCAGGAGCTGGTCGTAATGCCGCAGGCGCGAGGGTTAAAGGTCGGAAGTCACCTGCTGGCCTGGGCGGAAGAGGTAGCGCGACAGGCCGGCGCGGAGCTGACCGAACTTTCCACCAGCGTGAAGCGCACCGACGCGCACCGTTTTTACGTTCGTGAAGGATACACGCAGAGCCATTTCCGATTCACCAAACCGCTGTAGAGGTGCGCTATGAGTCTGACCATCACGTTGACGGGAACGGGTGGCGCCCAGCTGGTGCCGGTCTTTGGCTGCGACTGCGCGGCGTGTCGCCGGGCGCGCCTGCAGGATAACTATCGCCGTCGCCCGTGCAGCGCGGTAGTGAAATTCAACGATGCCGTCACCCTGCTGGATGCCGGTATTCCGCACCTGATGGACGACTGGCCGGCAGGCAGCTTCCAGCAGTTTTTGCTCACCCATTACCATATGGATCACGTTCAGGGGCTTTTCCCCCTGCGCTGGGGCGTGGGGGCGACGATCCCGGTTTACGGTCCGCCGGACGACGCCGGATGCGACGACCTGTTTAAGCACCCCGGCATTCTGGATTTCAGCCACACGGTCGAACCGTTTGTGATGTTTGAGCTTCAGGGTTTGCGGGTCACGCCGCTGCCGCTCAACCATTCGAAACTGACCTTCGGGTATTTGCTGGAATCGGCCCACAGCCGCGTGGCCTGGCTTTCAGATACCGCCGGACTGCCGGAAAAAACGGTGAAGTTCCTGCTCAACAACCAGCCGCAGGCAATAATTATCGACTGCAGCCATGAGCCGCGCGAGGAAACGCCGCGAAACCATTGCGACTTAAATACCGTGATTGCATTAAACGAAGCGATTGGCTGCCCGCAGGTGATCCTGACGCACATCAGCCATCAGTTTGACGTGTGGATGATGGATAACCCGCTGCCGCAGGGCATAGAAGCGGGCTATGACGGGATGGTGCTGGTGCTGGATTAGGTTTTCTCCCTCTCCTGTGGGAGAGGGCAACAGGCCACACTTAGCCTCGATCGTAATCGTCTTCTAACCTGCGCTCATCCTCTTCCAGACGACGTCTGTCGTCATCCAGCTGACGCTGACGTTCATCTAAACGACGGCGTCTGTCTTCAAGCTGCCGACGACGATCGTCGTATTGTCGACTGTCGATTTGACGACTGCGGTCATAACGATCGTCGTCGTCATTGCTGCGGCTGCTGCTGGGGTTATAGGCATCGTTGATCGCCTGCTGAATGTTGCCAATAGCATCATCAACAATATCGGCATGAGCCAGTTGGCTGGTGAGTGACAGCAGACCGAATAACAGAGCAGTTGAGTAACGTTTCATAAGGCCAGACTCGCAGGTGAACTGGCCTTACGATAATGAACGGCGGGAAGCCGGGGTAGCGGAGGAATCTCAAATTACCATAACCTTGCGCAGCGCCTGCGCCAGCTGCACCCGCGTAAACGGCTTACGCAGTAGCGGGACGTCCGGCAGCTGAGGGTTATGCGCGGGCCGTAGGTCCTGGCCGCTGATCAGCAGCACCGGAAGCTGCGGGTAATGGCTGCGCACATGGTTAATCACCTCGGCGCCGCTGAGGCTGCCGGGCAGCATCAGGTCGCTGATAAACATGCCAATATCCGGTGAAGCCGCCAGCATATTCAGCGCCTGTTCGCCGTTGTCCGCTTCCAGCGTCAGGTAGCCGAGCTGATGCAGCTGCTCGCACAGGGTTTGCCGAACATCGGCCTCATCTTCCAGCACCAGCACCAGCCGCTCGCTATCGACGGAGGCGGTGGCTGACAGCGCTTCATCGTCTGCCGCAGCAGGCAGCACCGAGCGCGGGAGGTGAAGCCGAACGGTCGTTCCCTGCCCCGGCGCGCTTTCAATTTCCACGCGGCCGCCGGACTGACGCACAAAGCCGTAGACCATCGACAGGCCTAATCCGCTCCCGCTTCCGGTCTGCTTGGTGGTGAAGAACGGTTCAAAGACCCGGGATTTCACCTCCTGCGACATGCCGCTGCCGCGGTCAATCACCTCCAGCGCCACCATATCCTGCCTGCGCCCGTCGCTGCGGGTGACGCGCTGATTCCAGGTCCGGATTTTAATCACCCCGCTTTGCCCTTCCATCGCATCGCGCGCGTTCATCACCAGGTTGATGATGGCGTTTTCCAGCTGGCTAACGTCAATCCACGCGGGCCACGCCGGGGTTTGCGCTTCAATCTCCAGGGTGAGGGTAGCAGGCAGGGAGTGGCGCATCAGCTCCCGGAGGTTCTCCAGCAGCGGCAGCATCTCTACCGCATGCGGCGTCAGGGACTGCTTGCGGGAAAACGCCAGCAGGCGCTGCGTCAGTAAGGCACCACGCTCGGCCGCCTTCAGCGCCCGGGTAATGCGCGGCGCGTCTTTCGATTCGGGGTCGGTGAGCTCAAGGCTGCCGATGATCACCGCCAGCAGGTTGTTAAAATCATGCGCCAGCCCGCCGGTCAGCTGTCCGACCGCCTTCATCTTCTGGCTGTGCAGCAGCGCCTCTTCCAGCCCCTGACGCTCAACGCGGTCGATCTCCATCTGCGTGGTTTTCTCTTTCAGCAGGCGCGTGGTGTGCTCAAGCGAGGCGGTATTGCGGGCAAAAACGTTAAACGCGCGCGCCAGCTCGCCCAGCTCATCGCGCCGCTGGAGGGCGGGAACGGAGACATCCTGCTCGCCGTGAGCAAGGCGCGACATCGCCCGGGAAATCGCCGTCAGGTTAGAGGCCAGATTGCGGTAGATATACCAGCAAGTGCACCCGGTGATGATCAGCGCCAGCACGGCGAAGAAGCTGATAAACACGCTGATGGACTGCAGCTCGTGATGGCTCTGGGCCGTGCGAAGCCGGGAAGCCTGCGCCACCTGCCCGACGTACTGATTAATGTCGCTGTTGAGGATCGCCACCAGCGCCTTGATGTGGAACATATACCAGCTTATCGCCAGATCGCTCTCTTCCAGCTGCTTCGACAGCGGGGCGAGCTTGCCTAACTCGGCATTAAAATCAGGCAGAACCCCCTTCACGACCGGCTGTACGGCACTCCGGGGCAGCGCTGCGGCCACGGCATCCAGCTGCTGAACGGTCGCGCGCGGCGAAGGGGTGTCGATGGCGGCGGCGATCAGCCGGTCCATCTCCATCAGCTGCTGCGCATCCGGCACGTTGCTGTCGTAACGGCGGTTGATGTCCTGCAGATGACGCAGGTAGCTCTGGCTTTGATACAGCGAGCTCAGCAGCGCGTTACGCTCCAGATGGCGCCGCTGGCCGCGCTCAAGCATCTCCGTCACGCTCTGCTGTAGCTCATTGCTTCGTTGAATAATACGCGCCACCAGCGCCGGCTCCTGCTGCGCCAGCGGCGCTTCCGCAAGCTGTTCCAGCGAGCGGCGCAGCGCCATTTGCGTCTGCTTCAGGCGCTCGGCTTCGCCTTTGTACTCCAGCGCCCCGACGACCTGCGAAAGCCGCACCGCCGCCGTCGCCACGTTGGCGGTATCGCGGGCCAGGTTCATGCTGCCGGTCATATCGTCCAGCGTTTGCTGCTGAACCTGCTCCTGGATTTGACTGGCGTGACGAAAGCCGAGCACCGCCACGCCGCTCACCATTAGCGTCACGGCGACCACCAGCAGATTAAAAATCAGCAGGCGGCCTCGGGCGCTGGCGAAAAAGGGCGGACGGCGTGATGGCATGGGCTTGGGCTCCTGTGCGGTTTGGTGTCCCCTCACCCTAACCCTCTCCCCAAAGGGGCGAGGGAATGATTTGCTCCCTCTCCCTTTCAGGGAGAGGGCTGGGGTGAGGGTAGTTCAATAACTGTGATCTACATTAGCTATTCATAACTATGACAAATATGAACAGCTTCTGACATTTTGCATTTACGCACCTGTGATGAAGTGCAGATATCGGCATTCGCAGGAGATCCGCCATGAGCAGAACCCCGGTATTAGAGATGCGCAGCATTGCCAAAACGTTTGGCAGTTTCCACGCGCTCAAGGGTGTGGATTTGACGGTCTTTCCCGGAGAGATCCACGCGCTGATGGGCGAAAACGGCGCGGGAAAAAGCACGCTGATGAAAATCCTCGCGGGAGCCTATACCGCCACCAGCGGTGAGATCCTGATCGACGGTCAGCCGTTTCACATTAAAGGGCCGAAAGATGCGCTGGCCGCAGGCATTACCCTGATTTATCAGGAGATGCAGCTCGCGCCCAACCTGACCGTTGCCGAAAATATCTTTCTTGGCAGCGAGCTGTCGCGCGGCGGGATGGTGCAGCGCAAAGAGATGGCCGCCCAGGCGCAGGCGGTGATTGAGCGCCTCGGCGCACAGTTCAATGCCACCGACCTGGTGATGAAGCTGACCATCGCCGAGCAGCAGCAGGTGGAAATCGCCCGCGCGCTGCACCGCAACAGCCGCATTCTGGTGATGGATGAGCCCACCGCCGCCCTCTCCTCGCGGGAAACGCATCGTCTGTTTGAACTGATTTTGCGCCTGCGCGATGAAGGGATGGCGATCATCTATATCAGCCACCGCATGGCGGAAGTGTATGAACTTTCTGACCGCGTCAGCGTTCTGCGCGACGGGCAGTACGTCGGCAGCCTGACGCGCGACAAGCTGAACGCCTCCGAGCTGGTGCGCATGATGGTGGGCCGCCCGTTAAGCGATCTGTTCAACAAAGAGCGTGATATTCCCCTCGGCAGCCCGCGCCTCAACGTCCACCACCTCACCGACGGTAAAAAGGTACAGCCGTGCAGCCTGCAGGTCCGTTCCGGCGAAATCGTTGGGCTGGCGGGCCTGGTGGGGGCCGGGCGCTCCGAGCTGGCGCAGCTGATTTTCGGCGTGCGTAAAGCCACCGGCGGCATGATTGAGGTCGACGGCGAGCCGGTGGTGATCCACTCCCCGCGTGCGGCCATCGAAAACGGCATCGGTTTTCTCACCGAGAACCGCAAGGAGCAGGGGCTGTTTCTGGAGCTGGCGGCGCAGGAGAACATCACCATGGCGACGCTGGAGCGCGACGCCACCTTCGGTATGTTAAACCGCAAAAAAGCGCAGGCCATTTCCGATGACGCCATTGCCCTGCTTAACATCCGCGTGCCCCATTCGCAGGTTCGCGCGGGCGGGCTGTCCGGCGGCAATCAGCAAAAGCTGCTGATCTCCCGCTGGGTGGCCATAGGTCCGCGCATTCTGATTCTGGACGAACCCACGCGCGGCGTGGACGTCGGCGCGAAAAGCGAGATCTACCGCATCATGAACCAGATGGCGCGCAAAGGGGTGGCGATTTTAATGATCTCCAGCGAGCTGCCGGAAGTGGTGGGCATGAGCGACCGGGTGTACGTGATGCGGGAAGGCAGCATTGCGGGTGAACTCCACGGGCGCGACATCTCTCAGGAAAACATTATGACGCTGGCAACCGGCGTGAACGACACTCATCATCAGGCGGTGCAATCATGACAACTCCAACCCATCCGCAGCAGGTGGCGAAATCCGCCTCCGCCAAAAAAATGCTGATGAGCGATCTGATGCAAACGGTCGGCATCCTGCCGATTCTTATCCTGATTGTGGCGGTATTTGGCTTTATCGCCCCGAACTTCTTCACCGAGAGCAATCTGCTCAACATTACCCGTCAGGCGTCGATCAACATCGTGCTGGCGGCGGGAATGACCTTCATCATTTTAACCGGCGGGATTGACCTCTCCGTGGGCTCGATTCTGGGCACCACGGCGGTAGCGGCGATGGTGGTCTCGCTTATCCCTGAATTTGCGATGCTCTCCATTCCGGCCGCGCTGATGCTCGGCATGGTGCTGGGTCTGTTCAACGGCGCGCTGGTGGCCTTTGCCGGGCTGCCGCCCTTCATCGTGACGCTCGGCACCTATACGGCGCTGCGCGGCGCGGCGTATCTGCTGGCGGACGGCACGACGGTCATTAACTCCAACATCAGCTTCGAGTGGATCGGCAATAACTACCTCGGCCCGATCCCGTGGCTGGTAGTCATTGCCCTTGCGGTGATTGCTATCTGCTGGTTCATCCTGCGCCGCACCACGCTCGGCGTCCACATCTACGCGGTGGGCGGCAACATGCAGGCGGCGCGACTGACCGGCATCAAGGTCTGGCTGGTGCTGCTGTTTGTCTACGGCATGAGCGGCCTGCTCTCCGGGCTCGGCGGCGTGATGAGCGCCTCGCGCCTCTACAGCGCCAACGGCAACCTCGGCACGGGCTACGAACTGGATGCGATTGCGGCGGTGATCCTCGGCGGCACCAGCTTCGTCGGCGGGATCGGCACGATCACCGGCACGCTGGTCGGCGCATTAATCATCGCCACCCTCAACAACGGCATGACGCTGATGGGCGTCTCCTACTTCTGGCAGCTGGTGATCAAAGGGGCGGTGATCATCATAGCGGTGCTGATCGACAAATACCGTACCCGACACCATCAAAGTGCATAACAACAAAACCCTACAGCTTCGAGGAAAACAACATGCGTTTGAAACCGTTAGTGACCGCGCTCTGTGCTGGCGCGCTGCTTGCCGCAACGCCGTTTGCGCAGGCAAAAGATCTGAAGTCCATCGGCGTGACGGTGGGCGACCTGGCCAACCCGTTCTTTGTGCAGATCACCAAAGGTGCCGAGCTGGAAGCGCGCAAGCTGGCTGGCGATAACGTCAAGGTGACGCTGGTCTCCAGCGGTTACGATCTGGGCCAGCAGGTGGCGCAGATCGATAACCTCATCGCCGCGAAGGTGGACATGATCATCCTCAACGCCGCGGATTCCAAAGGGATCGGCCCGGCGGTGAAGCGCGCGAAGGACGCCGGGATCGTGGTCGTTGCGGTTGACGTGGCGGCGGAAGGGGCGGATGCGACCATCACCTCCGATAACACCCAGGCGGGCGAAATGGCCTGTAAGTACATTACCGATCGCCTGAAAGGCAAAGGCAACGTGGTGATCATCAACGGACCGCCGGTCTCTGCGGTGCAAAACCGCGTGGAAGGTTGCCAGACGGAATTCAAAAAACATCCGGATATCAAGGTGCTCTCGGATAACCAGAACGCCAAGGGCAGTCGTGAAGGCGGTCTGGAAGTCATGACCTCCCTGCTGGCGGCCAATCCGAAGATCGACGGCGTGTTTGCGATTAACGATCCGACGGCGATCGGCGCCGATCTGGCCGCGAAACAGGCTCAACGCAACGAGTTCTTTATCGTCGGCGTGGATGGCAGCCCGGACGGTGAGGAAGCGCTGAAGCGCGAAAACTCCCTGTTTGTCGCAACCCCGGCGCAGGATCCGCAGGTGATGGCGGCAAAAGCGGTGGAGATCGGCTATGACATTCTACAGGGCAAACCTGCGCCGAAAGCGCCTGTGCTGATCCCGGTGACGATGATCGATAAAAAGAACGTCGGGACCTATAAGGGGTGGACGGTTAAGTAACCTCGTTGCGGCCTGATGCCCTCACCCTAACCCTCTCCCACAGGGAGAGGGAACTTATTTCCCCCTCTCCTTGAGGGAGAGGGCCGGGGTGAGGAGGTGGCATAAAATTCAAGGAGTCCCCATGAAACGCTCCGACATCAATGAAATTCTCGGCCACACGCGACAGTTTTTTTCCATGCACGACGTGCACCTCCCGCCGTTTGCCAGCTTTCCGCCCACAAAATGGCAGCAGCTTGACCAGGCCGCATGGCAGGAAGTGTTCGACCTCAAGCTCGGCTGGGACGTGACGGCGTTCGGCGGCAACAGCTTTGCCGCTGAGGGCCTGACGCTGTTTACCCTGCGCAACGGCTCGCCCAACGGCGTGCCTTATGAAAAGTGCTATGCCGAAAAAATTATGCACGTGCGCGACGGCCAGGTGACGCCGATGCATTTTCACTGGCGCAAGCGGGAAGACATCATCAACCGGGGCGGCGGGAATCTGATTATTGAGTTATGGAATGCCGGGGCGCATGAAGAGACGGAAAACACCGACGTGACGGTCACCGTCGACGGCTGCCGTCAGACCCACGCGCCCGGCAGCCAGCTGCGCCTCACGCCAGGGGAAAGCATCTGCCTGACACCCACTCTGTACCACAGCTTCTGGGGCGAACGCGGCTTCGGCGACGTGCTGGTTGGGGAGGTGTCATCGGTAAACGACGACGAGCACGATAACCACTTTTTGCAGCCCGTTGCCCGCTATAACAACATCGAAGAAGACGAACCGGCGCTGCTGGTGCTGTGCAACGAGTACAACCTGTTTCGGATATAAGGAGTAAATGATGCCATTGATCTCTCTTGCCGATGGTCTGGAGCACGCCAGGGCGCATCGCTACGCGCTGGGCGCGTTTAACGTGCTCGACTCCCACTTCCTGCGCGCGCTGTTCGCCGCCGCGAAGCAGGAACGCTCGCCGTTTATCATCAACATCGCCGAAGTGCATTTTAAGTACGTCTCCCTGGATTCGCTTGTCGAAGCGGTTAAGTTCGAAGCCGCCCGTCACGACATTCCCGTGGTGCTCAACCTCGATCACGGCCTGCATTTCGAGGCGGTGGTGCGCGCCCTGCGCTTAGGGTTCAGCTCGGTGATGTTCGACGGCTCTACGCTGAGCTACGAGGAAAACATTCGCCAGACGCGGGAAGTGGTGAAGATGTGCCACGCGGTGGGCGTATCGGTGGAGGCGGAGCTGGGCGCGGTCGGGGGCGATGAAGGCGGCGCGCTGTACGGGCATGCGGATGAAGCGTTCTTTACCGACCCGCAGCTGGCGCGCGAGTTTGTCGATTCAACCGGCATTGACGCGCTGGCGGTTGCCATCGGCAACGCGCACGGCAAATACAAGGGCGAGCCGAAACTCGATTTCCCACGCCTGGACGCCATTCGCCAGCAGACGGGCCTGCCGCTGGTTTTACACGGCGGCTCCGGGATTAGCGATGCCGACTTCCGCCGCGCCATCGAGCTCGGCATTCATAAAATTAACTTCTATACCGGCATGTCGCAGGCCGCGCTCGCCGCCGTTGAGCAGCGCATGGCGAACCGCCAGCCGCTGTACGATGAGTTTGCCGAACTGCTGCTGGGGATAGAAGAGGCGATTGCCGATACGGTCGCCGAACAGATGCGCATCTTCGGCAGCGCGGGGCAGGCATAATGGAACGCAAAGGCATCATCGCCGCAGGCAACATGCTGGTGGATCACGTCCACCAGATCGTGCAGTGGCCGGAGCGCGGCTGGCTGGCGGAAATTACCCACAGCGAACGCTCAACCGGCGGCGCGCCGCTCAACGTGCTGCTGACGCTGGCGAAAATGCACGTTGGCCTGCCGCTGCAGGCGGTGGGGCTGATTGGCGAAGATGCCGACGGGGATTACATTCTGGCGATGCTGGACCAGTACCACGTCAACCGCCAGCGCGTCCAGCGCACCACCTTTGCACCAACCTCCATGTCGCAGGTGATGACCGATCCCAGCGGACAGCGCACCTTTTTCCACTCGCCGGGCGCCAACCGCCTGCTGGATCTTCCCGCCTTCGATCGCTTAGACGGATCGATGAAGATCTTCCATCTCGGCTACCTGCTGCTGCTCGACAGCCTGGATATGCCCGATGACGAGTTTGGCACCCGCAGCGCGCGCCTGCTGGCGCAGATGCGCGACCAGGGGTATGAAACGTCGCTCGATCTGGTTTCCCGCAAGGGCGACCCGCGCTATCAGCCGCTGGTGCTCCCAGCCCTGCGTCACCTTGATTATCTGGTGATTAACGAGCTGGAAGCCGGGGAGTTTAGCGGACTGGAGATGCGCGACGCCGACGATGCGCTGAATATCGCCCATATCGCCGATGCCGCGACGCAGCTGCTGGCGGCAGGCGTGCGTCAGCGGGTGGTGATCCACTGTCCGGAAGGCGCATGGGGCGAAGCGCCGGGTGAGCAAGGTCGCTGGATCCCCTCATGGTTACTGGAGCAGAAAGAGATTGTCGGCAGCGTTGGCGCGGGCGATGCGTTTTGCGCGGGGTTTTTATACGGCTGCCATGAATCGCTGCCGCTCACGGAGAGCATTTATCTGGCACACGCCTGTGCGCGGGCCAGCCTGCTGGCCGCCAATGCGATTGACGCCGCGAAAACGCTGGCCGAGCTGCAGCTGTTTATCAAAGAGAATACCTAGGCCGCTTTCTCGCTATGAGAAACATCGGTGGCAAACACATAGCCCAGCCCACGGATGGTTTTGATGAGCGCAGGCTGATGCGGATTAGCCTCGATCTTCCGGCGCAGGCGCATGATCAGCACGTCAATCGTGCGGTCGAACACGTCCGCGCTTTCGCTGTGGGTCAGCTCAAGCAGCCGGTCACGGCTCAGCACCCGACGGGCATTTTGCGTAAGCGCCAGCAGCAGGCCGTACTCGCCCTGGGTTAAGGGAACAGGGTTACGCTGCGGATCGCTCAGCTCACAGCGGGTGGTATCAAGCGTCCATCCGTTAAAAGCAATGCCCGCTACGGGCGCTGCGGGGACTTCCGCCGCCAGCACGCCGGTACGGCGCAATACCGCTTTTACGCGGGCGACCACCACGCGCGGGTTGAACGGTTTGCCAATATAATCGTCGGCCCCCATCTCCAGCCCCACCACCACGTCTGACTCACTGCCCAGCCCGGTTAGCATGATCACCGGTAGCGCCGGGCGCTGCTTTTGCAGCTGCAGCAAAACCTGTAAGCCGTTGATATCCGGCAGCATCATATCCAGCAGCACCAGCGCGATATTCGGCTCCTGCTGTACCTGCCGCAGTGCATCCTGGCCGTTATGGCAGACAAGCACGCTAAAGACGTGCTCGCTCAGCACGTCCTGAAGCAGTTCGCAGACTGCCGTATCGTCATCAACCACCAGGATCGCCGGTTTCATCGTATGCTTCCGTCAGGGGATTATGTTAAGTCTGAACCATTCTGCCGTCGGCTCCAGTCAAATGGTTTTTTCAGTGACGGAAATTCAACCCATGTCACATCCGCTGCCCTGTCGACACGTCAATTTTGACGATTGGCTGCTTTTTGTCAGGGTTTTCACCGCGAAGGGACCGTAAAGTCAGGGTATACCCATACAAAAAACATGGCATAGAAGCTGCATAGTGGGTGCGAATGATTCGATTAACTGGAGCAGACTGATGAAAAAAGTCGTCACGGTTTGCCCTTATTGTGCCTCAGGTTGCAAGATCCGCCTGGTGGTCGATAACGGCAAAATCGTCCGGGCGGAGGCCGCACAGGGGAAAACCAACCAGGGCACGCTATGCCTGAAAGGTTACTACGGCTGGGATTTTATTAACGATACCCAAATCCTCACCCCGCGCCTGAAAACCCCTATGATCCGCCGCGAGCGCGGCGGCAAGCTGGAAGCCGTCTCCTGGAGCGAGGCGCTGGATTACGTCGCCACGCGTCTGAGCGCTATCAAGGCCAAGTATGGCCCGGATGCGATTCAGACCACCGGCTCCTCACGCGGGACGGGGAATGAAACCAACTATGTGATGCAAAAATTCGCGCGCGCCGTTATTGGAACCAATAACGTCGACTGCTGCGCTCGCGTTTGACACGGCCCATCGGTTGCAGGTCTGCACCAGTCGGTCGGTAACGGCGCAATGAGTAATGCCATCAACGAGATAGATAACACCGATCTCGTTTTCATCTTTGGTTATAACCCGGCGGATTCTCACCCTATCGTCGCGAACCACGTTATTCGCGCCAAGCAGAACGGGGCGAAAATCATCGTCTGCGATCCGCGCAAAATTGAAACCGCGCGCATTGCGGATATGCACATCGCGTTGAAAAACGGCTCGAACATCGCGCTGTTGAACGCAATGGGGCACGTCATTATTGAGGAGAACCTGTACGACCAGGCGTTTGTCGCGACCCGTACGGAAGGTTTTGAAGAGTATCGGAAAATTGTCGAAGGCTATACGCCAGAGTCGGTGGAAACAATCACCGGCGTCAGCGCGCAGGAGATCCGCCAGGCGGCACGGATGTATGCCGGGGCGAAAACCGCCGCCATCCTGTGGGGAATGGGCGTGA
Source organism: Enterobacter sp. DNB-S2 (assembly GCF_019443845.1). Classification (NCBI taxonomy): domain Bacteria; kingdom Pseudomonadati; phylum Pseudomonadota; class Gammaproteobacteria; order Enterobacterales; family Enterobacteriaceae; genus Enterobacter; species Enterobacter sp. DNB-S2. The sequence goes on along the minus strand of NZ_CP050520.1, from coordinate 1,049,227 downwards.
CCCAGTTCTATCAGGGCGTGGAAACCGTGCGTTCTCTGACGAGCCTCGCGATGCTGACCGGCAATCTGGGTAAAGCGCACGTCGGCGTCAACCCGGTACGTGGTCAGAATAACGTCCAGGGCGCCTGCGATATGGGCGCGCTGCCGGACACCTACCCGGGCTACCAGTACGTGAAGTTCCCGGAAAACCGCGCTAAGTTCGCGAAGGCCTGGGGCGTGGAAAGCCTGCCGGAACACACCGGGTATCGCATCAGCGAGCTGCCGCACCGCGCGGCGCACGGCGAAGTACGTGCGGCCTACATCATGGGTGAAGATCCGCTCCAGACCGACGCCGAGCTGTCTGCGGTGCGCAAAGGGTTTGAGGATCTGGAGCTGGTGATTGTCCAGGATATCTTCATGACCAAAACCGCGGCGGCGGCGGATGTGATTTTACCGTCGACCTCCTGGGGCGAGCATGAAGGCGTCTACACGGCGGCGGATCGCGGCTTCCAGCGCTTCTTTAAGGCGGTCGAGCCGAAGTGGGATCTGAAAACGGACTGGCAGATCATCAGCGAAATAGCCACCCGCATGGGCTACCCGATGCACTACAACAACACTCAGGAGATCTGGGACGAGCTGCGCAATCTGTGTCCGGACTTCTACGGGGCAACCTATGAAAAAATGGGTGAGCTGGGGTACATCCAGTGGCCGTGTCGCGATGAGTCAGAAGCCGATCAGGGGACGTCATACCTCTTTAAAGAGAAGTTCGACACCCCGAACGGGCTGGCGCAGTTCTTCACCTGCGACTGGGTCGCGCCAATCGATAAGCTCACCGACGAGTATCCGATGGTGCTCTCCACCGTGCGTGAAGTGGGCCACTATTCCTGTCGTTCGATGACCGGCAACTGCGCCGCGCTGGCGGCGCTGGCGGACGAACCGGGCTACGCGCAAATCAACACCGCCGACGCTGAGCGCCTCGGCATTGAGGATGAAGCGCTGGTGTGGGTGAACTCGCGCAAAGGCCGGATCATTACCCGTGCGCAGGTCAGCGATCGTCCGAACAAAGGGGCGGTCTATATGACCTACCAGTGGTGGATTGGCGCCTGTAACGAGCTGGTGACGGAGAACTTAAGTCCGATAACCAAAACGCCGGAGTATAAATACTGCGCCGTACGCGTGGAGCCGATTGCGGATCAGCACGCTGCGGAACAGTATGTCATCGACGAATATAACAAGCTGAAAGCTCGACTGCGCGAAAGCGCAATGGGCTGAAGCCGTTAATTAATCAGTGAATAAAGGGAGTGAGATATTCACTCCCTTTTTATTTCCGATTAACTCATCAAATATATGAATTATTATTCTGGAAAGCGGCTCGCAGAAATAATGTAATTTTCGCGAAAAAGAATTACATCTTTGCATTTTAATTCAGAGGGATAAGATGTGCGACGGGTGCTTAAGACTTTCTGTCTTGAGCATTGTTGAGGGACAGAAAGTAGAAAGCCCCGGGAAATTTTCATTTACCTGTACTGCACCCATTTTGTTGGACGATGAAATGGAATAGTCCCTGATATGTCAAAGCCAAAATACCCCTTCGAAAAGCGCCTTGAAGTCGTGAATCACTACTTCACAACTGATGATGGTTACAGGATCATCTCTGCACGTTTTGGTGTGCCTCGAACCCAGGTCAGGACGTGGGTTGCCCTCTATGAAAAACATGGAGAAAAAGGTTTAATTCCCAAACCTAAAGGCGTTAGTGCTGATCCAGAGTTGCGCATTAAGGTCGTGAAAGCCGTGACCGAGCAGCAGATGTCCCTCAATCAGGCTGCTGCTCACTTTATGCTTGCTGGTAGTGGTTCTGTAGCCAAGTGGCTGAAAGTCTATGAGGAGCACGGAGAAGCTGGTTTACGCGCACTCAAGATCGGCACCAAAAGAAACATTACAATGTCAGTTGATCCAGAAAAAGCGGCGTTAGCATTGGAGCTGTCGAAAGACCGACGTATTGAGGATCTTGAAAGACAAGTTCGATTCCTTGAAATGCGGCTTACGTATCTAAAAAAGCTGAAAGCCTTAGCTCATCCCGCGAAAAAGTGAAAGTACTCAACGAGCTAAGGCAGTTTTACCCTCTTGATGAGCTTCTCAAGGCAGCGGAGATACCGCGCAGTACGTTTTATTACCATCTAAAGGCTCTCAGCAAGCCTGATAAGTATGCGGATGTTAAAAAGCGTATTGGTGAGATTTATCACGAGAATAAAGGTCGTTACGGATACCGTAGGGTAACGTTGTCTCTCCATCGAGACGGGGAACGGATTAACCATAAAGCCGTTCAGCGCCTGATGGGAACCCTCTCGCTTAAGGCAGCGATTAAGGTCAAGCGATACAGCTCCTACAGAGGAGAGGTAGGGCAAACCGCCCCAATGTTCTCCAAAGGGATTTCAAGGCTACACGGCCAAACGAGAAGTGGGTTACCGACGTTACTGAATTTGCAGTCAATGGGCGAAAGCTGTATTTGTCTCCAGTAATAGATCTCTTCAACAACGAAGTTATTTCTTACAGCCTGTCGGAAAGACCTGTGATGAACATGGTCGAGAATATGCTCGATCAGGCATTCAAAAAGCTTAAGCCTCACGAGCATCCTATTCTGCACTCTGACCAGGGATGGCAGTATCGTATGAGAAGGTATCAAAACATCCTTAAAGAACAAGGCATTACACAGAGCATGTCCAGAAAAGGCAATTGTCTGGATAATGCAGTCGTGGAATGTTTCTTTGGAACCTTAAAGTCGGAGTGTTTTTATCTTGACGAGTTCAGTAATATAAGCGAACTGAAGGATGCTGTTACGGAATATATTGACTACTACAACAGCAGAAGAATTAGCCTGAAATTAAAAGGTCTGAGTCCAATTGAATATCGAACCCAGACCTATGTGCCTCGTGTTTAACTGTCCAACTTTTTGGGGTCAGTACAACCCGAGGCTACTCTCCCTCAACTCCGACAAGTTGAGAGTAGCCTCTTATTCTTTTTTTGACAAGGAGTAAAAGGCATGACGCCATTAAAAACTGCGTTAGGCATCGTCTTTATTATTTGCCTGACGATAGTGATCTTTACCTTTATTACTCGAGGTAAGTTATGCGAGTTTTCAATAAAGGGTGAACATCAGGAGGTGGCGGCAAAATTAGCCTGTAACGCAGGCTAACCTCTACGGGCGGAACCACTGTTACGCCCGGCTTGCAGGATGCTGAGGTCTTAATGCACCCATTTTTTTCTTCTGTCGCCGCGATTATACTGCGCGGCGTGTACCCCGATGATAAGAACCCATGAAACATATTTTTCTGTTGTTGTTACTTTTTACATCGCTTGTCCGTGCCGACGAGATTGGCAGTCAGTACAAAGAACAGGCTGAAGCGGGTGACGCCCGTGCCCAGTATTATTTGGCCGATACATACTTTAGCTCCGGTGACAGCAAGCAGGCCGCGCTGTGGGCCGAGAAAGCCGCTAAAGGTGGCGATGTCGACGCCATGGGACTGCTCTCGCAAATCCTCTTTACCCAGGGAAATTATGCGCAAGCTAAGGCACTGGCGCAGCAGGCAACCATCGCGGGCAGCAAACGCGGCGCGATCATGCTGGCGCGCGTGCTGGTCAACACTCAGGCAGGTACAACCGACTATCCCCAGGCCATCAAACTGCTGCAAACGGCGACCGAAGATATCGACAACGACTCTGCGGTAGATGCGCAAATGCTGCTGGGGCTGATTTATGCCAACGGCGTTGAAGTGGCTCAGGACGACGTGCAGGCCGCCTCGTGGTTCAAGCGGAGCTCGGCACTTTCACGCACGGGCTACGCCGAGTACTGGGCGGGGATGTTGTTCAGGCAGGGTGAGAAAGGCTTTATCACACCCAATAAACAGAAAGCGCTGTACTGGTTGAACCTGAGCTGCACTGAAGGGTTTGATACGGGATGCGAAGAGTTTGATGCGCTGAGCGGAGAGTAAAGCATTGCCCGGTGGCGCTGCGCTTATCGGGCCTACGGCTTGTGTAGGCCGGGTAAGGCGAAGCCGCCACCCGGCTTTTAACATTACTGGTCAGCCGTCTTATCAAAACGACCCAGCACCTCGCGTTCATACGCCAGCGCTTTTTTACGATCGAATTTGTGTTCCCACTTGGCGATAACCAGCACCGCCAGGGCATTCCCCACCACGTTCAGCGCGGTACGCGCCATGTCGAGGATACGGTCGACACCGGCGATAAACGCCAGACCTTCCAGCGGAATACCGACGCTGCCAAGCGTCGCCAGCAGCACCACGAAGGAGACGCCCGGAACGCCTGCAATACCTTTCGACGTCACCATCAGCGTCAGCACCAGCACGATCTCCTGCCACAGCGACAGGTCAATGCCGTACAGCTGCGCAATAAAGATAGCGGCGATGCTCTGGTACAGCGTCGAACCGTCCAGGTTAAAGGAGTAGCCGGTCGGTACCACGAAGCTGGTAATAGAGGCAGGCGCGCCGTAGGCTTCCATCTTCTCAATGATGCGCGGCAGCACGCTCTCAGAACTTGCCGTTGAGTACGCCAGAATCAGCTCATCTTTCAGGATGCGAATCAGGATCCAGATGCTCAGCCCGCAAAGGCGCGCCACGATCCCCAGCACCACCAGCGCGAAGAACAAAATGGCGAAGTGCACCAGGAGCACCAGCTTCGCCAGCGGCCACAGGGAGGCAAAACCGAAGTTCGCCACGGTGACGGCGATAAGCGCAAACACCCCTACCGGCGCGTAGCGCATCACCATGTGCGTCACTTTAAACATGGTTTCGGAGATAGAGCGGAACACGGTCACCAGCGGCTCACGGTGCGTCGCCGGCAGGGAAGAGAGCCCCAGACCAAACAGCACCGAGAAGAAGATGATAGGCAGCATCTCGCCCTTCGCCATCGACGCCACGATGTTGGTCGGCACCAGCGACAGGATAGTGCCCATCAGGCCATGCGCATGGCTCTGCACGTCAGCGGTCGTACTTTGGTATTTCGAAATATCCACCGTTGCCAGCTGCGACATATCGATCCCGGACCCCGGCTGGAACACGTTCGCCAGCGTGATACCGAGGATAATCGCAACCGTAGTGATCACTTCGAAATAGATAATGGTTTTCGCACCAATACGGCCTAACTGTTTCGCATCACCGACGCCCGCAATACCGACCACCAGCGTCGAGATCACAATCGGCACCACGATCATCTTGATCAGATGAATAAAGATATCCCCTGCCGGTGAAAGCAGGTTCGCAATCAGCCATTCGCGGCTGTCGCTATGATAGTGGAGGTAACTGCCCAGCAAGATGCCCAGCACAAGGGCGATTAAGATCTGCCAGGCAAGGCTGACTTTAACGTTTTTCATAGAAACTGACTTCCTCAATGAAGCGCCTTATTCACTCAAACTGCATGAACAGGGAGACATACTGAAAGGGTATGAATTGTGTTGCGTTGGTTTATGGGATTTTTTAACGCGGCGTATGAGTATCATTTGCGCGACCTGTTGCGCAAGCCTTAAAGAACGACGCGTTTCACTCACAAAAGCGACGATGACGGGAGTTTGTTCTAATTCTGATAAATAACCTTTTGTTATAAAAACGCTTTTTTAAACATAAATGTGAATAATCGTCAGCATCAATTATTTTCCTTCAAAGTTTCATTCGCTCAATTTTCATACTCTTCAAACAATGCGTGATCTGTAGCCCAAATAATAAACAAAGCTTGTAAAGCCCCTACAATTAACGTTTTTGCGACATATTATTAACATCTTACAAGGAGAAAAAAAGCCATGAGCCAAATACATAAACACGACATTCCCGCAAATATTGCGGACCGTTGCCTGATCACCCCGGAGCAGTACCACGAGAATTATCAGCAATCTATCACCGCCCCGGACACCTTCTGGGGTGAGCAGGGCCATATCCTTGACTGGATCAAACCTTATCAGAAGGTGAAGAACACCTCCTTTGCGCCCGGCAATGTCTCCATTAAATGGTATGAAGATGGCACCCTGAACCTGGCGGCGAACTGCCTCGATCGTCACCTCGCCGAGCGCGGGAATGAGACGGCCATCATCTGGGAAGGCGATGACGCCTCGCAAAGCAAACATATTACGTACAAAGAGCTGCACCGCGACGTGTGCCGCTTCGCCAACGTCCTGCTGGAAAAGGGCATTAAAAAAGGCGATGTAGTCGCTATTTATATGCCGATGGTGCCGGAAGCTGCGGTGGCCATGCTGGCCTGCGCGCGTATCGGCGCGATCCACTCGGTCATTTTCGGCGGGTTCTCGCCGGAGGCGGTAGCGGGCCGTATTGTCGATTCCAGTTCAAAACTGGTGATCACCGCCGATGAAGGCGTGCGCGCCGGACGCGGTATCCCACTGAAGAAAAACGTCGACGAAGCGCTGAAAAACCCGAATGTCAAAACGGTCAGTAACGTCATCGTCCTTAAGCGTACCGGCGGCAAAATCGACTGGACCGAGGGGCGCGACCTGTGGTGGAGCGACCTGATTGAGAACGCGAGCGACCAGCATCAGCCGGAAGAGATGAACGCAGAAGATCCGCTGTTCATTCTTTATACCTCCGGCTCCACCGGTAAGCCGAAAGGCGTCCTGCACACCACCGGCGGCTATCTGGTCTATGCGGCCACCACCTTCAAATACGTCTTCGACTACCATCCGGGCGACATCTACTGGTGTACCGCCGACGTGGGCTGGGTTACCGGACACAGCTACCTGCTGTACGGCCCGCTGGCCTGTGGCGCAACAACGCTGATGTTTGAGGGCGTACCAAACTGGCCGACCCCGGCGCGTATGTGTCAGGTGGTCGACAAACACCAGGTCAACATTCTCTACACCGCGCCAACGGCGATCCGCGCACTGATGGCGGAAGGCGATAAAGCCATCGAAGGCACTGACCGCTCTTCATTGCGCATCCTCGGTTCCGTGGGTGAGCCAATCAACCCGGAAGCCTGGGAGTGGTACTGGAAGAAAATCGGCAACGAGAAATGCCCGGTGATGGACACCTGGTGGCAGACCGAAACCGGCGGCTTCATGATCACTCCGATGCCGGGCGCCACGCAGCTGAAGGCCGGTTCCGCAACCCGCCCGTTCTTCGGCGTGCAGCCTGCGCTGGTGGATAACGAAGGCAACCCGCTGGAAGGCGCCACCGAAGGCAACCTGGTGATCACAGACTCCTGGCCGGGTCAGGCGCGTACTCTGTTCGGCGATCACGATCGCTTCGAGCAGACCTACTTCTCGACCTTTAAAAACATGTACTTCAGCGGCGACGGCGCGCGTCGTGACGAAGATGGCTATTACTGGATAACCGGGCGCGTGGACGACGTGCTGAACGTCTCCGGCCACCGTCTGGGCACCGCTGAGATTGAATCGGCGCTGGTGTCGCATCCGAAGATTGCTGAAGCCGCCGTGGTCGGTATTCCGCACAACATTAAAGGCCAGGCGATTTACGCCTATGTCACCCTGAACCACGGCGAAGAGCCGTCGCCTGAGCTTTACGCTGAGGTGCGCAACTGGGTGCGTAAAGAGATTGGCCCGCTGGCGACGCCGGACGTGCTGCACTGGACCGACTCGCTGCCGAAAACCCGTTCCGGCAAAATTATGCGTCGTATCTTGCGCAAAATCGCGGCTGGAGACACCAGCAACCTCGGTGATACCTCAACGCTCGCGGATCCTGGCGTGGTGGAAAAACTGCTCGAAGAGAAGCAGGCCATCGCGATGCCTTCCTAGTGTTTTCTCCCTCTCCCTGTGGGAGAGGGCTGGGGTGAGGGCATCAGACCGCACCTTCCTCCCCTCACCCTAACCCTCTCCCCAAAAGGGAGAGGGGACTAAAAACAAACCTACCTTACCTTTGGAGACTCTGTGATGAATAACGATATTTGTCAGCAGATAGAGAATAGTGCGCACTACAGGGAGCTCGTCGATAAGCGGCAACGGTTTGCCTTCATCCTTTCCATCATCATGCTGGTTATCTACGTCGGCTTTATTCTGCTGATCGCCTTTGCCCCGCACTGGCTGGGCACCCCGCTGCACGAGGGAACCAGCGTGACGCGCGGTATTCCGATTGGTATTGGCGTGATTGTGATTTCATTCTTGCTGACCGGCGTCTACGTCTGGCGCGCGAACGGTGAATTCGATCGACTTAATAAAGCGGTACTGCAAGAGGTAAAAGCATCATGAAGAGAGTTCTGACGGCGCTCGCCGCCACACTTCCCTTTGCCGCCCACGCGGCGGATGCCATTACCGGCGAGGTCCAGCGCCAGCCAACCAACTGGCAGGCCATTGTGATGTTCCTGATTTTCGTCCTGCTGACGCTGTACATCACCTACTGGGCGTCGAAACGCGTGCGCTCCCGTAACGATTACTACACCGCTGGCGGCAACATTACCGGCTTCCAGAACGGGCTGGCGATTGCGGGTGACTTTATGTCCGCCGCCTCGTTCCTCGGGATCTCCGCGCTGGTGTATACCTCCGGCTATGACGGCCTGATTTATTCCCTCGGCTTCCTCGTCGGCTGGCCGATCATCCTGTTCCTGATTGCCGAACGCCTGCGTAACCTGGGCCGCTATACCTTCGCTGACGTGGCCTCCTATCGCCTGAAGCAGGGGCCGATTCGCACCCTCTCCGCCTGCGGTTCGCTGGTGGTGGTGGCGCTGTACCTGATTGCGCAGATGGTCGGCGCGGGTAAATTGATCGAACTGCTGTTCGGCCTGAACTACCACGTCGCGGTGGTGCTGGTTGGCGTGCTGATGGTGATGTACGTGCTGTTCGGCGGCATGCTGGCAACCACCTGGGTGCAGATCATCAAAGCCGTCCTGCTGCTGTTCGGCGCCAGCTTTATGGCCTTTATGGTGATGAAGCACGTCGGATTCAGCTTCAATAACCTGTTCACCGAGGCGATGGCGGTCCACCCGAAAGGGGAAGCGATCATGAGCCCGGGCGGGCTGGTGAAAGACCCGATATCCGCGCTCTCGCTTGGTCTCGGCCTGATGTTCGGTACCGCGGGCCTGCCGCATATCCTGATGCGCTTCTTCACCGTGAGCGATGCGCGTGAAGCGCGCAAGAGCGTCTTCTACGCCACCGGTTTCATGGGTTACTTCTACATCCTGACCTTTATCATCGGCTTTGGCGCGATCATGCTGGTGGGGGCGAACCCGGCGTTTAAAGACGCGGCGGGCGCGCTGATTGGCGGTAACAACATGGCGGCGGTGCATCTGGCGGACGCGGTGGGCGGTAACCTGTTCCTCGGCTTTATCTCCGCCGTGGCCTTCGCCACCATTCTTGCGGTGGTTGCAGGGCTGACGCTCGCCGGCGCGTCTGCGGTGTCGCATGACCTCTACGCCAACGTTATCCGCAAAGGCGCGAGCGAGCGCGACGAGCTGAAGGTCTCGAAAATCACCGTGCTGGTGCTGGGCGTGGTCGCGATTCTGTTAGGCATTCTGTTTGAGAAGCAGAACATCGCGTTTATGGTGGGGCTGGCCTTCTCGATTGCGGCAAGCTGTAACTTCCCGATCATCCTGCTCTCCATGTACTGGTCGAAGCTGACCACGCGCGGCGCGATGATTGGCGGCTGGCTGGGGCTGCTGACGGCGGTGATCCTGATGATTCTGGGCCCGACCATCTGGGTGCAGATCCTCGGTCACGCAAGCGCTATCTTCCCGTATGAATACCCGGCGCTGTTCTCGATCGCCGTGGCGTTTATCGGCATCTGGTTCTTCTCGGCCACCGACAATTCGCCGGAGGGTAACCTGGAGCGTGAGAAATTCCGCGCCCAGTTTATCCGCTCACAAACCGGCCTGGGCGTTGAGCAGGGCCGCGCGCACTAAGCCTTTCTCCCCGGTCATTCTGGCCGGGGAGCTTAAAACATCACCCACGCCACCAGCGGCGCAATCAGCACCATCACTACGCCTGAGAGCATCATCACCAGGCTCGCGACAACGCCCTCCTGCTGCCCCAGCTCATACGAACGTGCCGTACCCGCCCCGTGCGACGCCGCGCCAAACCCCGCGCCTTTCGCCATCCCTTCCCGGATAGAAAGCCGCAGAAAGAGCATATCGCCGACGGCCATCCCAAAGACGCCCGTCACCACCACAAACAGCGCCACCAGGTCCGGCTGCCCGCCGAGCGGTTTAGCGGCCGCCAGCGCAAACGGCGTGGTTACCGAACGCACCGCCAGGCTGCGCTGAATTTCATCGGGCAGCGTAAACAGCCGCGCCAACCAGACGGAGCTGCACACCGCGACCACCGTGGCGGTGATCACGCCCGCGCTGAGCGACATCCAGTGGCGTTTGATAATCGCCAGATTGTCGTAAACGGGGACGGCAAAAGCGATGGTCGCCGGGCCGAGCAGCCACAGCAGCCAGTGGGATTCGCCAATGTAGTTTTGCCAGGAGATATGGCCGAAGACCAGCATCAGCACCAGCAGGATCGGCGTGAAGACCAGCGGCATCAGCGGCAGGGCGTGAAAGCGGCGATACAGCCGCTTGTTGGCAAAGTAGATCGCCAGCGTCGCAATCAGGCACAAGACGCTGATCTGAAAATTAGTCATGTTTGTGCCTGCTGATTTCAAAGCGATACACTTTATCCACCACCCAGGCGGTTGCCCCCAGCACCATCAGCGTACTCAGCGCAATAACCGCAAAGATTCGCCAGCCGTCCACCATCAGCAGCTGCGCATAGTTCACCACCGCCACCACCGCCGGAACAAAGAACAGCAGCATCTCCGCCAGCAGCCAGCGCGCCCCGGCGCGCACCCAGTTAAGGGGGATCACGCGGCACAGAATAAGCGTCAGCATTAGCAGCATCCCGACAAGATTGGCGGGCAGCGGCAGATGCAGCCAGCCGACAAGATATTCCGCGAAAACAAACAGTCCCGCGTAGAGCAGTACCTGCACCGGGACCTGGAGTCGTTGCACAACGGCAGGCGTAACACGGCTTAACGCCACGGCCATGGGGGTTTTCCTCAAAAATGAGACGAGGCGCCAGTATAGAGAGCGCACGGTATGGACTGAAATGAATTAAAATCATCAAAGGTATAGTTTCGAGGAATAATCATGGACATAAGAACGCTGCGCTATTTTGTCGAAGTGGTTCGTCAGCAAAGTTTTACCCGCGCAGCGGAGAAGTTGTTTGTTACCCAGCCCACCATCAGCAAAATGCTGAAAAACCTCGAAGATGAACTGAACTGTACCCTGCTGATCCGCGACGGGCGCAAGCTGTTGCTGACCGACACCGGACGCGTAGTATTCGAACGCGGGCTGGCTATTCTGGCGGAGTTTCGCCAGCTGGAAGCAGAGCTGGGCGATATCAATCATCTGAAGAAAGGTGTGCTTCGCCTCGGCATTCCGCCCATGGTGGGGATGATGATGGCCGGGCCGATTAGCCTGTTTCGCCAGCGTTATCCCGGCGTTGAGCTGAAGATTTCGGAGTTTGGTGGGTTAACCGTCCAGCAGGCCGTCACCAACGGCGAGCTCGACGTGGCAATGACCGCCCTTCCCGTTGAGGAAGAGAGCGGTCTGGCGACGCTTCCGCTCTTTAGCCACCCGCTGTGCGTGCTGGTTCCCCGCTCCGGCGACTGGCTGAAGTTGGACTCGGTGAGACCTGAACTGCTCGGCGAGCACCCTCTGCTGATCTACAACGAAGACTTCGCCCTCAGCCGCCAGCTAATGACGCTGTTTAACCAGCATAACGTCAAGCCGCGCATAGCGGTGCGCAGCGGACAGTGGGATTTCCTGGCGGCGATGGTGCAGGCCGGCGTGGGGATTGCCATCCTGCCGCAGCCGATTTGCGAGCGTCTGGATAAAAACACGCTGCGCTGGATCCCGCTGGAGAGCGACCTGCACTGGCAGCTGGGGATGATCTGGCGTGAAGGGGTGTATTTATCGCAGAGCGCGCAGGCGTGGCTGCAGTGTTGTGAGGGGTTTTGGGTGCCCTCACCCTAACCCTCTCCCACAGGGCTGAGGAATCCCCAGTAATTTTTTGCCTGAAGCGATGAACACTTCTTCTGCAAAATTAATGACTTACAGCGACGCCCTGGTCCGGCTGTAAATCGCCGAAGCGTTTCCGTAAGGCCGGGGCGAGGCGCAGGGATGCGCCGAGAGGGCGTGGCCTGCAGGGATGCAGGCTCATGCCCGACCCGATAGCCTGAAGGAATAAGCTGAGGGCACCGCGAAGCGGCGATTTACCGCCGGGAGCCCGGGTCGCCAGGGTGGTGGCGATTGAGCCACCCTGGCACGTTCACCGGTCATGTCGTTACAGAGTAGCAAGGAACATAAAGTGAACGGAATGACCTCCACAGCCGTATGTTCCCCCTCACCCCAGCCCTCTCCCTCAAGGGAGAGGGGGTCGTCCGTGCAGGCATTATTTTGTGGGAAACCCTCAGCCCACAAGGAGAGGGAACCGATCGAGCACGCAGGCCCGGTAAGCGCAGCGCCACCGGGCAAAAACGGCGCTACTGATTCTCTATCAACAGCGCTTCCAGCAGGTCCAGATCGTGCAGCAGCTTTTGCAGCGTTTCGTTGCTGATCTGCCGCGTGGCGCGCAGATGGTACAGCTCGGCGCGCTCTGAGCGCAGCGCCGCCAGGCGGAACCGGCGCTCCAGGTTTTCCTCCTGCAGCGAGCTTTCCACATCGTTACGCCCGTCCGCGCGGCGGCGCAGGTTACCAATCACGCGGGAACTGACCTCCGTCAGCAGCTGATTATCGATGTTCTCTTCCGCATCCGCGGCCAGACGCTCTTCCATCTTCTGAATCGCGACAATTGCTACTTCGGCGGTGGCCGCCCGGGCAATACGCTCCTCTTTATGCTGCTGAGTCGAATCACCGGCATCAATATGCTGGAGTAAAATCGGCAGCATAATCACGCCGACAAACAGGGAGAACAGAATCACGCCCGCCGCCAGGAAGACCAGCTCGTAGCGCGCCGGGAAGACGTCGCCCGTGGGCAGCAGCAGCGGAATGGAGAGCACACCGGCAAGGGTGATCGCCCCGCGTACGCCCGCAAAAGAGGCGATCAGCAGCTCACGCGTTGTCCACGAGCCGAACTCCATCGGCTTTTTCTTCAGGAAACGTACGCTGAAGTTTTTCATCGTCCACAGCCAGCCAAAACGCACCAGCATCAGCGCCATGTAGATCAGCACGATGTCGGTAAACAGCATCCAGACCTCAACGTTCGGATCGGCTTCCGCCGCCACCAGCGAGGATTCCATAATGCCCGGCAGCTGCAGGCCCAACAGCAGGAACACCATGCCGTTAAAGACAAATTCCAGCATGGCCCAGGTGCTGTTGGCACGCAGGCGCATGGCCAGCGGCGCGCGGCGCATTACGCCGGAACGGGTGATGGTCATCCCCGCCGCAACCGCAGCCAGAATGCCCGACACGCCGATATGTTCGGCAATCAGATAAGAGGCAAACGGCAGCAGGAACAGCAGTACGATCTGCGTTGCGGGCTCATCGCCGCCCCAGCGGCTGAGGAAGCGCAATGAGCGGCCGTACAGCCAGCTCACCACGAAGCCCGCCAGAATACCGCCAATCGCCACCTTGAAGAATTCCAGGGTTGCGCCGCCGATGGTAAAGACCATCGTGCCCATCGCAACGGCCACGGCAAACTTCAGGGCGACCAGGCCGGAGGCGTCGTTCATCAGCGCCTCACCCTGTAAAATCCCCATGATTTTCTTCGGAATACGGCCTTCACCCACAATGCCGGACAACGCCACGGCATCGGTTGGCGACAGCACGGCGGCCAGCGCAAAAGCCGGTATTAATGGAATACCCGGTACCGCCCAGTAGATCAGAAAACCAATCCCGACGACGGTGACCACCACCAGCGCCAGCGCCAGGCCGAAGATCTCGCGCCCGTGCTCAAGGAATTCGCGGGTGGGCGTTTTCCAGCCATCGGCAAACAGCAGTGGCGGGATAAACAGCACGAGGAACAGTTCGGGGTCAAATTCCACGTGCAGGCCAAACGTCGGCCAAGCCAGCAGCGCGCCGATGGCAATTTGCATTAATGGCAGGGGGACCTGAAAGGGCAGTACGCGTGTAACCACCCCGGATAGCGAGACCACAAGGGTCATGATGAGTATTGTGAAGAAGATTTCCATGCGTTCCCTGTTTGCTGTGTTGCTTATGTACTCCGGAAGGCGTCGTGCCTTTTATTCTATCTTCTCCAGAGTAACGCAAAAGGCAACAGGATGAGTCCTGAAAATAAAAACGGGCGGCCTGAGCCACCCGTTTTCGCATCAATCGACAACTTAGATTGCCCAGCCGCCCGCGTAGAACGCTACCAGCGCAACGGCGATAATCACGGTGCCGACGTTCAGCTTGCGCCATTCACCGGAGACCAGACGACCAATCACCAGCGACGCGAAGCCGATCATAATGCCGGTCACGATGTTACAGGTCAGGACGATAAAGACCGCGGTAATCAGGCCAGACATCGCGTCCACGAAGTCCGCAAAGTCGATTTTCGCCACGTTGCTCAGCATCAGCAGGCCAACGTACATCAGCGCTGGCGCGGTCGCATACGCCGGAACCAGATAGGAGAGCGGAGAGAGGAACAGGATCAGCATGAACAGCACGCCGACGGTGATCGCCGTCAGGCCGGTTTTACCGCCTGCCGCCGTACCCGCTGCGGACTCGATGTAGACCGCCGCAGGCGCCGCGCCCACCAGACCAGAGAAGACGCTGCTCAGGGAGTCGGTAGTCAGCGCTTTGCCGCCGTCAATAATCTGACCGTCTTTATCCAGCAGGTTCGCCTGACCGGCCACCGCACGAATGGTACCGGTCGCGTCAAACACGGCGGTCATGACCAGCGCCAGCACGCTTGGCAGGATCACCGGGTTCAGCGCGCCAACGATATCCAGGCTGCCAATCAGGGAGTTGCCTTTGTCATCGCTCAGCGACGGCATAGCGAAGATACCGGAGAAGTGTACGGTTGGATCGAAAATCAGGCCGACAATAGAAACGCCGATAATGGTCAGCAGAATGCCGCCAGGCACCTTCAGTTTTTCCAGACCGATAATCACCGCCAGACCGATCAGCGACATGATCACCGGGAAGCTGGCGAAGTGGCCCAGCGCTACCGGCAGACCGTCCAGCGGGTTCTTAATGACCAGACCGACGCCGTTGGCGGCGATCAGCAACAGGAACAGGCCGATACCGATGCCGGTACCGTGCGCCACGCCCTGCGGCAGGTTGCGCAAAATCCAGCTACGGATGCCGGTCGCTGAAATCACGGTAAACAGCACACCCATCAGGAACACGGCACCCAGCGCAACCGGTACGCTGATGTGCTGACCCAGCACCAGGCTGAACGCGGTAAACGCGGTCAGAGAGATGGCGCAACCAATCGCCAGCGGCAGGTTCGCCCACAGACCCATCACGATGGAGCCCACGCCGGCCACAAGACAGGTCGCCACAAAGACAGCCGCTGGCGGGAAGCCTGCTTTGCCCAGCATGCCCGGCACAACGATGACGGAATAAACCATCGCCAGAAACGTTGTCAAACCGGCAACAATTTCCTGGCGCACGGTGCTGCCGCGGGCCGAAATTTTAAACATGGCGTCAAGTGAACCGCCAGTACGCGCAGATGGCGTAGACATAGAAAACATCCCCTGAGAGTTTTTTAGGAAGTCCGTAAGCGAGGTGGAGACGCCACTGCCAGCTGAACGTCAAATCCTTGTGTTGCGTTTGTGACGAAAGGGCGTCACAAAAAAAGCAAACGTTTAGCTCCGCGCTTACAAACGGGTGGTCAAATTAAGGCAAACGATTATCTAGCGTAATCCCCGCCCTTTTCAACTGAACTTTCTCGTTTTTCGCTAAAATTCCCTTATGACGCTGAAGAAATAAACAGAGGATGCGCAAACGTTATCGTCTATGCGCAATTTGTTTACATTTCAGTCCTCGCCCGGGATAGATAACGGTCCCCCCTGTTCCAGGGTTCTTTGCCAGCCAGGGCTGTTCTCAACTTTTGTCTTCCACGCCTGAATATGCGGCAGATTAGCGATACCGCCGCGCGCCAGCAGCGCAAAGATCGGGAAGCTCATCTGAATATCGGCCATGCTGAGCGAATCCCCGGCAAACCAGCTGTTTTCGGCAAGATGTGACTCAATAAAGCGCGCATGGGTTTCCAGCTGACGGTTGAGATACGCTTTCTGCACCCCCTGCCCCAGCGCTTTGCCCAGGGTTCTGATACCAAACGGCACCGGCGGCTTGCCGAGGCTGTTGAAGACCAGCTTCATTAACAGCAGCGGCATCAGCGATCCTTCGGCGTAATGCAGCCAGAAGCGGTATTGCACCTTATGCGCCGGATCTAAAGGCTTAAGGCGTGACTCGGGATCGTACGTTTCCTGCAGGTACTCCAGGATGGCGCCCGACTCCGCAAGGATCAGTCCGTTATCTTCGATAACCGGCGATTTGCCCAACGGATGCACCTTTTTAAGAGCCTCCGGCGCCAGCATATTCTTTTCGCGCTGGTAGTGGACGATCTCATAAGGCAGGCCGAGTTCTTCCAGCGCCCAGATCGCGCGGTGCGAGCGCGACTGGTTAAGGTGGTGTACCGTGAGCATGGTTTTCTCCTGTTATTCATACTTTTTAACTATAGAAAATTGAACAACACCGCGAAAAAAATTCGTCTAAAAAACGGTCGGTGAGGCTGGCGAAAAAACGGGTCTTGCATAGAATTAAAGTGTCAGCACAATCCGGAACCTCCCCAACCAGCTCGACACTGAGGGGTGCTGATGTCGGGGGGAACCCTCCCGTGAACCAGCGGGATAGAGTGAAAGACAAAGACCGGGAAAAACTAAAGCGCCCTTATGTGGCGCTTTAGTTCTTTATAATGCTTTTGCCGGGTGGCGCTTCGCTTACCCGGCCTACGTTCCCGGTTTTGTAGGCCGGGTAAGCCCGGCAAACCGGCCGCACAATCTCAATCCTCTTCCAGCAACCGCGCCCCCGTCCCCTGCTCGCCCAGCCTGTCGCCGGGGTTACGCAACGGACAATCGCTACGCGACAGGCAGCCGCAGCCGATGCAGCCATCCAGCTCGTCACGCAGCGCGACCAGCGTATGAATACGCCTGTCCAGCTCTTCACGCCACTGGGACGACAGTTCTTTCCACTCTTTCGGGCTCAGCGTATGCCCTTCCGGCAGCACGCCAAACGCCTCGCCGATCGTGGCCAGGGGAATTCCGATTCGTTGCGCAATTTTGATAATCGCCACGTAGCGGAGCACGTCTCGGGTATAGCGGCGCTGGTTGCCGCCGTTGCGGATGCTTTTAATTAACCCTTTGCTTTCATAGAAGTGGAGCGCGGATACCGCAACGCCGCTTCGCTTCGCCACTTCACCGGGGGTTAACAGCGCTTTAATGCGCGGCAATCTCTTTTCCATAAAACCTCTTTACCTCAAGTTAACTTGAGGAATTATACTCGCCCGCAGAGAAAACGACGAATTAACCGAGATAGTTGTATCTACAGAGGGGCAACCTTATGTCGCATCAGCAGATTATTCAGACGCTTATTGAATGGATTGATGAACATATCGACCAACCGTTGAACATTGATGTGGTCGCTAAAAAGTCGGGCTATTCGAAATGGTATTTACAGAGAATGTTCCGCACGGTCATGCATCAGACGCTGGGCGAGTACATTCGCCAGCGCAGACTGCTGCTGGCGGCGCAGGCGCTACGCTCAACGCAGCGGCCCATTTTTGATATCGCGATGGATCTGGGCTATGTGTCGCAACAAACCTTTTCCCGCGTGTTTCGCCGCGAGTTTGACCGCACGCCGAGCGACTATCGCCACCAGTTGAATTAATCACCCTCAGTGCAAAGGCTGCTGCTGCCAGGTCATAAATTCCTGGGGCGGCATCGCTTTCGCGAAGTGCCATCCCTGACAAAACTGGACGCCGCGCTTCAACAGCCAGCTTACCTGCTCTGCCGTCTCTACCCCTTCCGCAATGGTTTTCAGCCGCAGGCTTTGCGCCATCTCGATAATATGCTCGGCGATCAGGTGGCTGGTACTGTTGGTCGTTAAGGTATCGATAAACGATTTATCGATTTTCAGAATATCCACGTTCAGCGAGTAGAGGTTGTGCAGGTTCGAGTAACCGGTACCGAAATCATCGATCGCGACTTCATAACCCGCCTGACGGAAAGCCTGAATCACCGGGGTGGTTTTTGGCACATCGATAAAACCGCGTTCCGTCACTTCTATTTTGATTTGCTGCGCACGGACGGCGTAGTGGCGGGCCTTGTCGGAAATCATGGCGATCAGCCGCGAGGAGTGGAAATCCGTGGCCGACAGGTTAATCGAAATATAGAGATGCGGATGCTCGGCCAGGAAATGACCCAGATCGTTGAACACCTCCTCAACGACATAGTCCGTAATCCGCTCGCTCATCCCCTCATTTTCCGCCAGCGGAATAAACTCTGCCGGGCTCATCACCTGCCCGTTAAAACCGGGCCAGCGCAACAGCGCCTCCGCGCCCACACACTGGTTATTCTTAATATCAATAATCGGCTGATAGTGAACGCAAAGCTGTCGTTTGTTCAGCGCCCGGTGCAATAAGCGCCCCGGCGAATTGAGCTCACGATGGGTACGCGACCATACCAGCAAAATAATAATGCTGCAGATCATGCCCAGCGGTAGCGTCAACGTCGCCTGGTGATAAAGCGTTTCATAAAAGCGTTTATTTGATGTCGAGACAATGGCCGCAATCGGTCTTTTGGGAGATGTTACGATCGTATAAAAGCGGTTATCTTTTTGAAATACCGATTCCTTATCCCGAATCATCGAATTTAATAAAGAAACATTGGCTTTCTGGCTGACGGAAAAGAAAGCATTGGTTACCGTGTCGTACACACCCCAGGAGAGAGAATGATCCGCGGACATGACCTCGCTGTATGAAAGCGGATTGACGACCACCACATAATTTCCGCGCTGCATATATGTCATTTTATAGCCAGTATAAAATGGGGTATCGCGATAATAATAGATAGCGACGTCAGGTTTGCGCGTGTAATTAGCGGCAGGAATGGCGTAGGGGTGATCAGGTGTAAAAACGGTCGAACAAAGAAAATTCTGACCTTCAGCGTAAATTAAATCGGCGACAAACAGGCGGCCACGAACAACGTTCAGCATATATTGACGGTGTCCCGGCGTGCAAAGCTCGCCCTGATATTTTACCGCCTCGTCCCTGGCCAGCTCAACCTGTTGAATAACCAGCTCTGTTTTGTCTAAAGCCAGTTCAGCAAATGTGCGTAGCTGGGCGCTTGTTTCAGACACGGCACGCAGTTGGGCAAACCATAGCGCAAGCATCACCGGCAGCATAACTACCATGATGATCCCTACCACCCTGAGCATTTTGCGCCGCGCGCTACGATTCATTTCCCGCCCTATATCCCTGCATGTTGTACGCCTGTAGTACTTAAGGCCGGATGCTTTGTTAAACAGGTGATTACGTTGCATGAATCATGCGAAGTTAGCAACTGACTTTTAGTATTAAAAATCTTAAATTTCGTTATGCCGATAATATTTTCCCGTAAGTTAAACTGTAAGTATTCGTTCCGTTTCAATTAAGGAAAATAATTATCCAGCTCGTCAGGCAGACGGGAAGATAACACAACAGACAATCGTTGATTAAGCCAAACGTCTGACAGCATGAAAAAAGTACAATTTCATCATGACGTTTTATGCTATTTGCTCTGAGCCATTGTGTTCGTTGATTTATAAATAGTCAGCCTACACCACAATATTTTGAGTATTGGCGGAGAATAACGCCCCTCTTATAAAAACCGAATTTGCGCTATCCCCACTTGCCCGAAGGGCATTTTCGGCACGCTGTGACTCCGCCTCCTCGTGCGCCGAAGGCAGGACCAGCCCGCGCAATCGCCTTTTCTGAGGAATAAAATCCTCTTTTTTGATCGTTCAGATACTGGCGAATAAATCAACAAATGTGATATAGTTCACACATATTTTGTAACGAGAAACACCGTTTCATTCAGTTCGTCTGTTTTATAGAGGATGGGTTTTATGGCAACCATTACTACCAGCATGGTTCTCCTGCGCTGGCCTTTGTTGAGTGCGGTACTGATGTTTTTAGCCAGCACGCTGAACATTCAGTTTCGTAAATCTGACTATGCGGGTCTTGCTGTCATCAGCACCCTGCTAGGGCTGGGTGCGGCCTGCTGGTTTGCAACGGGCCTGCTTGGCATCACCCTGCTGGATATCGCTGCCGTCTGGGAAAACATTAAAGTGGTGATGGTTGAGGCGATGAGCCATACGCCGCCAGACTGGCCGATGGTGATTACCTGATCCCTTCCGGAATAAAAAAACCCAGACGATAGTCTGGGTTTTTTGTTTTCAGCACGCGGAAATCAGAACGGAATGTCGTCGTCGAAATCCATTGGCGGTTCGTTAGACGGCGCCGGAGCTGACTGCTGCTGCGGACGAGACTGTGCGCCGCCGCTGAACTGGTTGCCGCCCTGCGGCTGCTGAGGCTGACCCCAACCGCCCTGCTGCTGGCTCTGACCGCCACCTGCCGGTGCGCCACCGCCCTGACGGCCACCCAGCATCTGCATGGTACCGCCCACGTTGACCACGACTTCTGTGGTGTACTTCTCAGCGCCGGCCTGATCGGTCCATTTGCGGGTACGCAGCTGGCCTTCGATATAGACCTGAGAACCTTTACGCAGATACTCACCGGCCACTTCGGCCAGTTTGCCAAACAGCACTACGCGGTGCCATTCGGTCTGCTCTTTCATCTCACCGGTCGCTTTATCACGCCAGGATTCGGAAGTAGCCAGCGTAATGTTGGCAACTGCGCCACCACTCGGCATGTAGCGTACTTCCGGGTCCTGGCCCAGATTACCGACGAGAATCACCTTGTTTACGCCTCTGCTGGCCATGTTCGTGTCTCCTGAATACGTTTCTTAATAGTGTAAACGCGCGAGTGTACCATTTCCATGCTGCACTTTGATAGTTGCGTAGCACGTTCCAGAGTTCTCTCGCAACTCCACATTGTTACACAGCCAATCAGAAAATGCATTCCAATACTGTATATTCAAACAGGTCAAATTGTGTCATAATTAGCCGTTTCTGACAGCCGTTTGTCCTTCAAACAAATCAGGCAATCCGTGTTCCAACCGGGAAAGGTGAATGGATAAGATCGAAGTTCGGGGCGCCCGCACCCACAATCTCAAGAATATCAACCTCATAATCCCTCGCGACAAACTCATTGTCGTGACCGGGCTTTCGGGGTCTGGCAAATCCTCACTGGCTTTCGACACTTTGTATGCCGAAGGACAGCGTCGTTACGTTGAATCGCTCTCTGCGTACGCGCGTCAGTTCCTGTCGCTGATGGAAAAACCGGATGTCGACCATATTGAAGGGTTGTCCCCTGCTATCTCTATTGAGCAGAAGTCCACCTCGCATAACCCGCGTTCAACGGTCGGTACCATTACCGAAATTCATGACTACCTGCGTCTGCTGTATGCCCGCGTGGGCGAGCCGCGCTGCCCGGACCACGACGTCCCGCTGGCGGCCCAGACCGTAAGCCAGATGGTGGATAACGTGCTGTCGCAGCCGGAAGGGAAACGCCTGATGCTGCTGGCGCCGATCATTAAAGAGCGAAAAGGCGAACACACCAAAACGCTGGAAAACCTGGCAAGCCAGGGCTATATCCGCGCCCGTATCGACGGCGAGGTGTGTGACCTGTCCGACCCGCCAAAGCTGGAGCTGCAGAAGAAGCACACCATCGAAGTGGTGATTGACCGCTTTAAGGTACGCGACGATCTCGCCACGCGCCTGGCGGAATCTTTTGAAACGGCGCTGGAACTCTCTGGCGGCACGGCCGTGGTCTCCGACATGGACGACCCAAAAGCGGAAGAGCTGCTCTTCTCCGCCAACTTCGCCTGCCCGATTTGCGGCTACAGCATGCGCGAGCTCGAGCCGCGCCTGTTCTCATTCAACAACCCGGCGGGCGCGTGCCCGACGTGTGACGGCCTGGGTGTTCAACAATATTTCGATCCGGACCGCGTGATCCAGAACCCGGAGCTGTCGCTGGCGGGCGGGGCCATTCGCGGCTGGGACAAGCGTAACTTCTACTACTTCCAGATGCTGAAATCGCTGGCGGAGCACTACAAGTTCGACGTCGAAGCCCCGTGGGCGAGCCTGAGCCCGAACGTGCATAAAGTGATCCTGTTCGGTTCCGGCAAAGAGAACATCGAGTTCAAATACATGAACGATCGCGGCGATACCTCCGTGCGTCGCCACCCGTTCGAAGGGGTGCTGCACAACATGGAGCGCCGCTACAAAGAGACCGAATCCAGCGCGGTACGCGAGGAGCTGGCGAAGTTCATCAGCAACCGCTCCTGCGCCACCTGTGAAGGAACGCGTCTGCGTCGCGAAGCGCGCCACGTGTTTGTGGAAAACACGGCGCTGCCGACCATCTCAGACATGAGCATCGGCCACGCGATGGACTTCTTCAACAATCTGAAGCTCTCCGGCCAGCGCGCGAAAATCGCCGAAAAAGTGCTGAAAGAGATTGGCGATCGCCTGAAATTCCTGGTGAACGTCGGCCTGAACTACCTGACGCTTTCCCGCTCGGCAGAAACGCTCTCCGGCGGTGAAGCCCAGCGTATCCGTCTGGCGAGCCAGATTGGCGCGGGTCTGGTAGGCGTGATGTACGTGCTGGATGAGCCGTCCATCGGCCTGCACCAGCGCGACAACGAGCGCCTGCTCGGCACGCTGGTTCACCTGCGCGACCTCGGCAACACGGTGATCGTGGTCGAGCACGATGAAGATGCGATCCGCGCGGCTGACCACGTCATCGACATTGGCCCTGGCGCTGGCGTACACGGCGGCCAGGTGGTCGCGGAGGGAACGCTGAAGGACATCATGGCGGTACCCGAATCGCTGACCGGCCAGTACATGAGCGGCAAGCGTAAGATTGAGGTGCCAAAACAGCGCGTAGCGGCAGATCCGGAAAAAGTGCTGAAGCTGACCGGCGCGCGCGGCAACAACCTGAAAGACGTCACCCTGACGCTGCCGGTTGGCCTGTTTACCTGCATCACCGGCGTGTCCGGTTCCGGTAAATCGACGCTGATCAACGATACGCTGTTCCCGATTGCGCAGACGGCGCTGAACGGCGCGACGCTGGCCGAGCCTGCGCCGTACCGCGACATCCAGGGTCTGGAGCATTTCGATAAAGTTATCGACATTGACCAGAGCCCGATTGGCCGTACCCCGCGCTCTAACCCGGCAACCTATACCGGCGTCTTCACGCCCGTACGTGAACTCTTTGCCGGTGTGCCGGAAGCGCGTTCACGCGGCTATACGCCAGGACGCTTCAGCTTTAACGTTCGCGGCGGCCGCTGCGAAGCGTGCCAGGGCGACGGCGTGATCAAGGTTGAGATGCACTTCCTGCCGGATATCTACGTGCCGTGCGACCAGTGCAAAGGCAAGCGCTATAACCGCGAAACGCTGGAGATTAAGTACAAAGGCAAAACCATCCACGAAGTGCTGGACATGACCATCGAAGAGGCGCGCGAGTTCTTTGACGCCGTCCCTGCGCTGGCGCGTAAGCTGCAGACGCTGATGGACGTGGGCCTGACCTACATTCGTCTGGGGCAGTCGGCGACAACGCTGTCCGGCGGTGAAGCGCAGCGCGTGAAGCTGGCGCGTGAGCTGTCAAAACGCGGCACCGGTCAAACGCTGTACATTCTTGATGAGCCGACGACCGGTCTGCACTTTGCCGATATCCAGCAGCTGCTCGAGGTTCTGCATCAGCTGCGCGATCAGGGCAACACCATCGTGGTCATCGAACATAACCTGGACGTGATTAAAACCGCGGACTGGATTGTCGATCTCGGTCCGGAAGGCGGCAGCGGCGGCGGTGAAATTCTCGTCTCCGGTACGCCAGAGACCGTTGCAGAGTGCGAAGCCTCGCACACCGCGCGCTTCCTTAAACCGTTGCTGTAATTGTCACACGGAGAGTTGCTGTCGGGTGGTTTCCGGCAGCAGCTCAACCGCCTGCTGATAGGACGCGTCCACCAGGTAGTAAATCTGCGAGCCAGGAATCGATCCATCCAGATAGACGGTGCTCCAGTGCGCCTTATTAAGGTGCTTGCTCGGCCTCACGTCATCATGCTGCTGGCGTAGCAAATCCGCCAGTTCAGGGCTGGTTTTCAGCGACGCCGCCGGACGGCCTTCCACCTCTTTCACCATCGCAAACAGCACATCTCCCACTTTTATCTGCGTGGCTTTCCAGTCGCTATGAACGCTCTGCTCCGCGCCGGGCTTGCTCATGCAGTACTGAAGTATCTCCGAAATTGTCATCTTTATTCCCCTTGTAGCGTGGCGATAATTTTACGCGAACCACCGTGAATGCGATGCTCTCCCAGCCAGATCCCCTGCCACGTTCCCAACAGCAGCCGCCCGTTATGAACCGGCAGCATCAACGACACGCCCAGCAGGGAGGATTTAATATGCGAAGGCATATCGTCCGCCCCCTCATAGTCATGCTCGTAAGGCGCGTTGTCCGGGACGCTCTTCAGAAAATGGTGCTCCATGTCGGACCGGACGGTGGGATCGCAATTTTCATTAAGCGTGAGAGAGGCTGACGTGTGCTGAAGCAGCAGATGCAGCAAACCCGTTTTCACCCGCGACAGATCGCGGAGTTGCCCGATGACTTCATCCGTCACCAGGTGAAATCCGCGTGGTTTAGCGCTTAAGGTCAGGGTTTGTTGGTACCACATGTGCTGCTCCGTGATGAAAGATGAATCTTTCTAAGTGTGCAGCAAGAAGACGAAAGGTAAAACCCGCAGCAGCGAGATTTGATTAAAAAAGAGTCAAACCCGCTGCCGGATACTTAATACTCCGAGTTGACGATTACCTCTTCGCCAAACTTTCCGGCCATCGGCAGCGGTCGATAGGTCGAGTTAGAGGCGCGCAATACCCTGATCCCTCGGGCCCCCACGTCATGTGCGGCGGTGATGTCGTTATCCGAATCGCCGTAGAATACTTTGATATTTTTCTTTTCCAGCCACTGGGTTTTGGTGTTTTGCCCCTATTTGTCACCGGCAAAAATGACCGGGTTCATGCTGGTCGCCGGGATCTGGAAATCATCCTGCAGCGTTTTAGAGACGGTTTCGGTTTTGGTCTGGCTGCGGCCGGTAACAAAATAAATGCTGTCGCCGCGCTTCACGTGCATGGCAATAAGCGCACGGGCAACCTCTTTCGGGATGCTGAATTCGTCCCAGCCGTTATTCATTTTTTCCCAGAATTCCGGGTTCTTCAGATACGCTTCGCTGTCGGGTGAATACGTTTTCTTCCCGCGCCAGAAGCCAGGGCTTGAGAACAGTACGGTATCGTCAATGTCAAAACCCACGGCCATTGGCGCGCGGCCGATCAGGCTGTTTTCGATTTGGGCCACGGAAACCCAGTGAATGGGTGCCTGCTCGGCGAGAATGGCGGCGGTGGTGCCGGTGTAAAGCGGCGTCGGGGCAGAAGCTCTCGCGACGACGGCGCTGTTAAGCGAGAACAATAAGCAGGCGGCGCTGAGCGCCAGTGTGATCTTGCGCATATTTTCCCCTGAATATTCAGTTTGTTATCGTTTTAATTTGAGCGGATGGTCAAAAAACTATCCGACCATAACCCCAGCGGGAGGTGAAGGGAAGGAGTTTTTGCTTATGAAGCGGAATAAAAAGAAGACGATCACAGAATGCCGGGCAACGTTTTTGTGCGGCCTGATACCCTCACCCCAGCCCTCTCCCACGGGGAGAGGGTCGGTTGGTAAGTGCTTACATTACAGCAGCAAACGCCTGCGCCACGCGATGAACGTTGCTGGCATTCAGGCCCGCCACGCACATACGGCCGCTGGCGATCAGGTAGACGCCGAACTCTTCCCGCAGACGATCGACCTGCGCCGCGCTCAGACCGGTATAGCTGAACATCCCGCGCTGCTTGAGCAGATAGTCGAAGTTATGTCCCGGCACGGCCTCTTTCAGCACGTTAACCAGCTCCTGACGCATGGACAGGATGCGCTTACGCATCGCTTCCACTTCGGCAAGCCAGGACGCTTTCAGCTGTTCGTCACCGAGAACCGTCGCCACCACCTGCGCACCAAAGTTTGGCGGGCTGGAGTAAATACGGCGCACCGTCGCCTTCAGCTGGCCCAGGACGCGACCCGCCGCTTCGGCGTCTTCACAGACCACGGACAGACCGCCAACGCGTTCACCGTACAGGGAGAAGATTTTAGAGAAGGAGTTGCTGACCAGCGCTGGCAGCCCGGCGCTGGCCACGGCGCGGATGGCGTAAGCATCTTCTTCCATACCCGCGCCAAAGCCCTGGTAGGCGATGTCGAGGAACAGAATCAGGTCGCGGGCCTTCAGTACCTCAATCACCGCATCCCACTGGGCGTTGGTGAGATCCGCCCCGGTCGGGTTATGGCAGCATGGGTGCAGCAGCACAATGCTGCGCGCCGGTAGGGTGTTCAGTTTTTCCAGCAGAGCTTCAACGCGCACGCCGTTCGTTTCGCTGTCGAACCACGGATAGGTCGCCACGTTGAAACCTGCGCCCTCGAAGATCGCAACGTGGTTTTCCCACGTCGGGTCACTGACCCATACGCCTGAATCCGGGAAGTATTTTTTCAGGAAGTCTGCACCCACTTTCAGCGCACCCGAGCCGCCCAGCGTCTGGATGGTCGCCACGCGTTTTTGCGCGAGCACCGCGTGATCGGCACCGAATAACAGCGGAGCGATGGTGTTGCGGTAGGCGTTTAACCCTTCCATCGGCAGATAAAGAGAAGCACCGTGTGGAACAGCGTTCAGACGCGCTTCGGCTTCGGCAACGGCTTTTAATTGAGGAATGATGCCATCCTCGTTGTAATACAGACCGATGCTGAGGTTCACTTTGTCGCTGCGAGGATCTTCTTTGAAACGCTCCATTAAGGAGAGGATAGGGTCGCCGGCATAGGCGTCAACTTTCTGAAACACGCGATGGTTCTCCGGAATTCGATGAGGCAGGGATTTCAACAATAAACCGGAACATCACTCAACACCACCCCTTAAGATTATCCTGCGATCGGCATAGGTTTTTTGCGTCCTCTCGCCATGACATTTACCCAATATTTTCCCCTTCTCGCTTTCCGTAATGTGGCTCCTGCGCAACCGCGCATTCACTGATTCAAGGAGTTCACATCATGGATTCACAATTTATTGGTTCAGTTATTAACGCCCTGCCGCTGGAACATATGATCGGCGGTCCGCTGCAGGCGATGATCAAAGCACAGGTCCAGGCGAGCAAGGCCTATACCGACTTCCTGCTCTCCGTCTGTATTAAAGACGGCAAAGCTGTCGCGATCGAGTTCGATTACGACGAAACCGTAGTAGACGAACAGGGGGTCAATAAAGGCAGCGTGACCCGCAAGATGAGTATTCCGCTCCTGGCGGCTGTCACCCACCCCATCATCTGTATCGAGGACGGTACCATCGACTTTGAGCTGGAAGTGAGCCAGAGCGAAGCCAGTTCCAGCAGCACCGAAGCGGAGGCCTCCGTGGAAGCGTCCGTCGGCTGGGGCGTTTTCAAAGCGAAAATGACCGGCAAGGTCTCCCATAAATCGGAGCAGACCCGTTCGACCGATACACGCGCGAAATATTCCATTCATACCCAGATTAAACGCCAGGAGCCACCTGAAGCTCTGCAGCGCGTGATTGATTACCTGACCAACGCCAAAACCAAGCCTGTCGCCGCACAATAATCTTCCACGCCGCGACATACGTGCGATTCCGTAACGCAGGGGCTACCCGGGTAGCCCTTTTTCCAGGAGCGAAATATGTCTTTTAAAAAATGGCTGCGCGGCGGCAAGGATGAGGAGCCGGAAAACAGTGCGGACAAAGAGGATCAAGGCACGCCGTCGGTACAAGAAAACACGCCTCCATCGCCTCCAGCCGACATTCCCAGCGTGCCGATCTCGCTTGAAGATATCACGCGTGGGATGCAGTACGCGGCCACTGCGGCCAACGAACTGATTGCTCAGCAGTATATGAAGGCGCTGGATCCCTTTTTCGAACCCGCAGAAGACGGTTCGTTAATTCCACGCACGGTACAGCTGGCGCTGGATGAAAAGCATTACTTTGACCTGCCCTTGGTCGCGCTTTCGACACCGCGCGGGCTGATGCTGGAAAAGATGAAGGTCAACCTGACGATCCGTACGGAAGGCATGCAGGCGCCTTCCCGCCAGTCCGGTGAAAACGAATTTGGCCGCTTTCACGTCAGCCTTTCGCCTTCCAGCGATAACAAAGGCGGGCGTGACAGCCGCCACGTCGATGTAGAGATGCAATTTACCGCACTTGAGCCACCGGAAAGCGTCATGCGTTTAATTGACGAATACACCAACAAGGTGATTCCCCGCCCGAAAGCAGAGGAGACTCCGTAATGCAAAAACAACCAGAACGTACAGGTGACAGGGGCATTCAGCTTATTTGCCAGTTTGAAGGGCTGAGGCTGGAGCGTTATCGCGATGCCGTAGGTTTATGGACCATCGGCTACGGCCATTTGATCCTCAAAGAGGAGATGGAAAAGCTTACCAAAATTACCACCGGTGAAGCCAAAGATCTGCTGCGCAAAGATCTGAAACGCACCGAGGACGGCGTGAAAAAACTGCTGAACAACGCTTCGACGCAGAACCAATTCGACGCGCTGGTTTCGTTCGCCTTCAACCTTGGCGTGGGCAATTTAAAGAAATCCACGCTGCTCAAAAAATTCAACGCAGGCGATATCCAGGGCGCCGCACTGCAGTTCAAAAGCTGGAATAAGGCAGGCGGTAAGGTTTTGACCGGGCTTACCCGACGCCGCGAGGCGGAAATGAAGCTATTTCTTAGTTAATTCAACAGGAAAATTACAATGAAACCACTATACATAGTGAAAATGGCCGTACTGTCTGTTTCGTTATTCAACGTGTTACAGGCAACCGCCGCCATGCCAACCTGCGAAGAGGAAATAAAGGAAGCCAACGCCTTTTTATCTTCTCAGGGTATGGTGCCCGTCAATAACGTGACCGATCTGGCGACAACGCTTCGTCATATAAAAAATTTTGGGCGCCTGCCCGACCGCTATATTACCTCGGATGAGGCCAAACGCCTCGGCTGGTCGGGAAGTGAAAGCGAATCGCTTTGGGGTCTTAAACCCACCAATCAAAAATGGATCGGTGGCGATAAATACAGCGATCGCGCTCTTCCTGCCAGTCAGCCCTGGCTTAGCGCGGATGTCGATGTCGTGAAGGGGTATCGCTCTCCCAAGCGTTTGATTTACAGCCTGTCAGGGCAACAGCGCTTTATTACGACCGATAAGTATCAGCATATTGTTGAGCTGGATCCCTGCCAATAATAAGCGCCCGTTACGATAATAAATCCCCTTTTCCGAGGGGATTTATCCTTGCAGAGGATGAACGTATGTCTGACATCTATCTCCCGACCCTCATCAGTGAAGCCTTGCTGGCTTTTTCAGGTTTATTTGGCGGCGTCAGTATCTCGTTTTTCTGGCAACCGCAGCGATTGCACCAGCACAGCCGATTTATGGCAGGCATTATTTTTGGTGGAATCAGCATGGGCGCGGCCGTCGCATTAGGTGGATTAGCAGCCCGCTGGTTAAAGATAGACCTTAATCAGGCCGATATCACGCTTGGTTTAGGGTATATCCTCGGGGCAATGAGTAATGGCCTGATCGTCTGGCTGGCAAACTTTTTTCGCCGGCATGAGCAGCGCGATATTTTTGATGTTGCAAGCGTCATTAAAAATAAAGTCAGACATGAGTCACTTTCTCCGCCTGATTTAACCCACAACAAACCCGATGGAGAATAAATGCTTAACATAATGAATGGCTGGGTGCTTCCCTTTATTATCTTCGTCGACCTGGTAACATCGCTGCTGATTTTGTTTGCCGCCTATAGCCGAAGAGTCCATGCCCTGCCGGTAATGTGTAAAATTGGCTTAGCCGCCCTCGCCTTTGGTTTTTTTGGTGAGAGCAGCTTAAACATGAAATTTATTCTTACCGGTGCTGATATACTGAGTGACAGCTTTCCATTCTGGCTATTGCAGGACTTCGGAACGCTGGTGGTGGTGATATATTATTTCAAATCTCAGTACCGTTAAAAAACAAAGCGCAACAGAGGTCCATCTGTTGCGCTTTTCTTTTAACGCATTTTGGCTGCAGCCCTTCGCTTTGCTGAAAATCGGCTAATTAGACATATATTTAAAATAGAGCATTGCGGCCTGTGTCCGATTGTTGACCTGTAGTCGGTGAAAGATGGATTCCAGATGCACTTTGACCGTACCTGCGCTGATATTCAATTGCCGGCTGATCTGCTTATTTGTTCCTCCATTCGCCAGCAGCTTAAGAACTTCCTTCTGCCGACGACTCAGGGAATAGATTGGCAAACCGCCAGTGGGTTGTTCTCGCTGGACCACGGCTTGCTCCGGAAAACAGACCACCCCCGAGGAAACCATGCAAAGTATCTGGCTGATTTTCTCCGCGGGGAGATCCTTGGTAAAAATGCCCTTAATGCTTTGGCGGATGTAGAAGTTGAATATCTTATCCGTCGTTTTTCGTAACATCACCACGATCGGTAGCTCAGGCCAGTTTGTCATCAAATTAGTGATAAAATCACGGCACTTCATTTCACCATCCAGCAAAATAATGCTGACCGGCATAGAGGTTAAAATTGCGTGTGCATCTTCAAAATTGCTCGCTGCAAAAACAGTGCATTCCGGCATGACGCGTTTCAGCTCTGTTTTCATACCGTGAATGAAGATCGGTAATTCATCGATCATTAATATATTCATCGTAGCATAACCCCGTGTGAAATCTATTTTCTTAGGCTATTCAACCAACTTATTCCGAAATTAAGTATGCGTGCTATTACAAAACTGTAAAAACAGCATTCGGCATAAGGCAAACGTCATATACCCAAAGCAAAAAGTTAAGCAGTACTACACATTAGACATAGCCATATTTAATTAAAAACGATCTTATCGTTATTAAAAACAGCCTGGGCTCAATAGCATATTCCCAGAAATATTGCTGACACGTATTATTTTACTGCACGCGTGCCATCCACCTACATATTAATATTTCAATGAGGTCATTTATGACAATACTAACAGTGTATTTCTGTGGTACTGGATCTAATAAATTTGATGAGTCTCATGCTAATTACTGGAACGGCGAGCTCATCTCTTCTCTGGCAGCCAATAACAAGGGTAAAGAGTTCGCCGAATGGGTCATTCTTGATGGCCCGGGGAGCGGCAATCTACAAAGCGATGAGCTTTGGGTCAAAAGCGGAGAATATTCTCAGCTTCGCGCCCAGCTTCTGGGCAGCGGCTGGAATGAGAATGTTCAGCATGCGATCAATATTATCAAAGGACACGTTGACTGGCAGCGTGAGAAGCTCACAAAAGAAAACTATGAGCAGCTTAAAAAGGCGGGCGTACCGATTCAGGACGTTGAGGTTACCGGCTCATTTTGGTGGCGCAAATATGACTATGGCGATCGTAAAGTGACCCAGCAGGCGCTGCAGCAGCAAATCATCAAAACCTTCCGCCAGGGTCAGATCCTGCCCACTCAGGTGAACCTTGTTGGGTGGAGCCGGGGCGGAATTAGCTGCCATATGCTTGCCAATGCAATGCTGGCCGACCCCCTTTTGACGACGATTCCGGTGAATATTTTTGCGGTCGATCCGGTTCCGGGCATGGGTAATTTCCAGGCGGACAAAGTCACTCTGGGCAGCAACGTGAAGGAGTATGTGGCTTTCTATGCCAGACATGAGCGGTCAAAAGGTTTCTCGTGCGTCATTCCGCAGACCGATAGCGCGACAAAAGTCCATATTTATCCCATGTCTGGTCGCCACGCTACGCTGGTAGGGAATGCTTCGGCCAATGGGAATAGCGGGGAAAAAGTGGTCCATGAGCCCGGCACGATCGTGCGTCATTTCGCCGAAGTTTGCCTGCAAAGATGGGGCGTCACGCTGGATAAAAAGCTCAATCTGGATGGAGTGCAGCTGCTGGAATTGCATCAGGCCATTCAGCGTAACGCTCCGCTATTCGCCGAAATGCAGAAAACGGTGTACACCATTTCGGAAAACGATGGGGGGGAGCGTTATGTCTCGTTGGGCAGCACCGGAAAACGGTTCTCGTCCATCCAGGGTTCGCGCTTCAGTCCGGAGTCAGGGCTCGCGTCGGATTATTTGACTAATCAGGCGATCTATAACGTGTTGAAATAAGCGTTACGCGTCCAACGGCAGCTAATGCCGTTGGACGACTATCTGCGAGTCTCAGTCGATGTACTTCATCGCAACCCTTGACGTCAGGCGCGTGATAAGTTCGTAAGCACTCACTTTCGTAATTTCAGCAATGCGTTCGACGGGCAAACCTTCACCCCACATCACGACATCGTCGCCGGGCTTATCCTGGGCTTCAGGCCCCAGATCGACACAAATCATGTCCATCGCCACGCGGCCGACGATCTTCACCTCGCGACCGTTGACCAGAACCGGCGTACCCGACGGCGCGGTGCGCGGATAGCCGTCACCATAGCCCATCGCCACCACTCCGAGACGGGTATCACGCTCGCTGGTCCAGGTACCGCCGTAGCCCACCGGCTCGCCCGCTTTATGGTCACGCACGGCAATCAGGTTAGAGACCAGCGACATGACCGGCTGGAAGCCAAAGTCCGGCCCCCAGGGTTTATTCTCCAGCGGCGACACGCCGTAGAGAATGATGCCCGGTCGCGCCCAGTCGAAATGCGACTGCGGCCACAGCAGAATACCGCCGGATGCCGCAATCGAGCGCATCCCCGGCTTGCCTTCGCAGAAGGTGTTAAAGATATCCAACTGGCGCTCGGTCGCACCGCACTCGGGCTCATCGGCGCGGGCGAAGTGGCTGACGATATTCACCGGCTGACGCACGTTTTTGCACCGGCATAAACGCTGATAAAACGCTTCCGCGCTTTCCGGACGCACGCCCAGACGGTGCATGCCCGTGTCGAGCTTCATCCAGACGGTCACCGGCTCGCTCAGTTCGGCGGTTTCGAGTGCGGCGAGCTGTTCTTCGTTATGTACCGCGGTATGCAGATGCTGGTCAGCAATGGTCGGCAGATCGCTGGCTTCGAAAAAGCCTTCGAGGAGTAGTATGGGTTGAGTAATGCCGCCCGCGCGCAGGCGGAGGGCTTCTTCGAGACGGGCGACGCCAAAGGCGTCGGCATCGGGGAGCGTTCGCGCGGTCTCAAGAAGACCGTGTCCGTAAGCGTTCGCTTTCACGACTGCAACGAGCTTGCTGGCAGGCGCCAGTTCACGCAGACGTTGCAGGTTGTGTCGCAGAGCGCGGCGGTTAATAACAACAGTTGCCGCTTGCATTTGAATTCCTTAGAAATTACTCATCATCATATTGAGGACCGGCATAGTTGTCGAAACGCGACCACTGTCCGTTAAAGGTCAGACGCACCGTCCCGATTGGGCCGTTACGTTGTTTACCAATAATAATTTCGGCGATCCCTTTCAGGTCGCTGTTCTCGTGATAAACCTCATCACGGTAGATAAACATGATTAAGTCGGCATCCTGCTCGATGGAGCCGGACTCACGCAGGTCAGAGTTGACCGGGCGCTTGTCGGCACGTTGTTCCAGAGAGCGGTTCAGCTGCGACAGCGCGACGACCGGTACGTGCAGCTCTTTGGCTAACGCCTTGAGCGAGCGGGAAATCTCCGCAATTTCAAGCGTACGGTTGTCGGAAAGCGACGGGACGCGCATCAGCTGAAGGTAGTCGATCATGATGAGGCCGATGCCGCCGTGTTCACGGGCGATACGGCGCGCGCGGGAGCGCACTTCCGTCGGCGTCAGGCCGGAGGAGTCATCGATATAGATGTTACGTTTTTCCAGCAGAATGCCCATGGTGCCGGAAATGCGCGCCCAGTCTTCATCATCGAGCTGGCCGGTACGAATGCGGGTCTGATCCACGCGCGACAGCGACGCCAGAGAACGCATCATAATCTGCTCGGAGGGCATCTCAAGGCTGAAGATCAATACCGGCTTATCCTGCAACATCGCCGCGTTTTCGACGAGGTTCATCGCAAAGGTAGTTTTACCCATCGACGGACGCGCGGCGACGATAATCAAATCCGACGGCTGCAGACCGGCGGTTTTCTTGTTCAAATCGTCATAGCCGGTGTTTACCCCGGTCACACCGTCGTGCGGCTGCTGGAACAGCTGTTCGATACGGGCAACGGTGGCGTCGAGGACATCGGCGATGTTTTTTGGACCTTCGTCTTTATTGGCGCGGCTTTCGGCGATTTTAAAGACACGGGATTCAGCCAGATCGAGCAGGTCTTCGCTGGTACGCCCCTGTGGATCAAAACCGGCTTCGGCGATCTCATTCGCCACCGAAATCATCTCGCGGACGACGGCACGTTCGCGCACGATATCGGCATACGCGCTGATGTTCGCCGCACTAGGCGTGTTTTTTGACAGTTCCGCCAGATAGGCAAACCCGCCGCAGCTGTCGAGCTGACCAAGGCGCTCCAGCGATTCCGCGAGCGTGATCAGGTCGATTGGGCTGCCCGACTCCTGCAGGCGCGCCATTTCAGTAAAGATGTGGCGGTGCGGGCGGGTGTAGAAATCTTCCGCCACGACGCGCTCGGCGACGTCGTCCCAGCGCTCGTTATCCAGCATTAAACCGCCCAACACCGACTGTTCCGCTTCAATCGAGTGCGGCGGGACCTTTAACCCTGCGACCTGGAA
This sequence comes from Enterobacter sp. DNB-S2, assembly GCF_019443845.1. NCBI lineage: Bacteria > Pseudomonadati > Pseudomonadota > Gammaproteobacteria > Enterobacterales > Enterobacteriaceae > Enterobacter > Enterobacter sp. DNB-S2. The sequence continues at coordinate 1,014,438 of NZ_CP050520.1, read as the reverse complement.
ATCACGCTCGCGAGGTTCAGTCTGTTTGTTGAAGGGTTTGTTTCCTGCCATAGTGAATGGAGTTACCGAGATAAAGAGTGGGTCGAAAGATTACCATATTTTTCTTACGGAGGGAGCATGGCAACGCGCATTGAATTCCAGAAACACGGTGGGCCAGACGTACTGAAAGCGGTGGAGTTTACCCCTGCCGCGCCTGGCGAAAACGAAGTGCAGGTTGAAAACAAAGCCATCGGCATAAACTACATCGACACTTATATTCGCGGCGGTCTCTACCCGCCGCCGTCAATGCCGAGCGGCCTGGGCACCGAGGCGGCCGGGGTCGTCGTCAAAGTGGGCAGCGCGGTTAAGCATATTAAAGAGGGCGACCGCGTGGTGTACGCGCAGTCTGCGCTGGGCGCTTACAGCTCCGTCCACAACGTTCCGGCGGATAAAGCCGCCCTGCTGCCTAACGCTATCTCCTTCGAGCAGGCGGCGGCCTCGTTCCTGAAAGGTCTGACGGTTTACTACCTGCTGCGCAAAACCTATGAAATTAAGCCCGACGAGCAGTTCCTGTTCCATGCCGCAGCGGGTGGCGTCGGGCTCATCGCCTGTCAGTGGGCAAAGGCGCTGGGCGCGAAGCTGATCGGCACCGTCGGAAATGCACAAAAAGCGCAGCGCGCGCTGCAGGCGGGCGCCTGGCAGGTGATTAACTATCGTGAAGAGAGCATTGTTCAGCGGCTGAAGGAGATCACCAGCGGCAAAAAAGTGCGCGTGGTGTATGACTCGGTGGGGAAAGACACGTGGGAAGCTTCGCTGGACTGTCTGCAGCGCCGTGGTCTGATGGTCAGCTTCGGCAATGCGTCTGGCGCGGTCACCGGCGTTAATCTCGGTATTCTGAATCAGAAAGGTTCGCTGTATGTGACTCGCCCTTCCCTGCAGGGATACATCACCAACCGGGAAGAACTTGAGGAAGCCAGCAACGAGCTGTTCTCGCTGATCGCCAGCGGCGTCATCAAAGTGGATGTGGCAGATGCGCAGAAATTCGCGCTGACCGATGCGCAGCGTGCGCATGAGGTGCTGGAGAGCCGGGCGACGCAGGGGTCGAGCTTGTTGATTCCCTGAGCCCCAAAAAGAAATTGGGCTTCCCGTGGGAAGCCCTTTCTTTTTTTAGTTCGGCTGTATGTAGGGTACAGCTCGATGAATTCTTTAACGGCAGTCATAGTGACAGATTCGATAACTAAATCCTATTCTGTTCTAAGCCATGCCGCCGGAAAAGTTACAAGTATGTGACGAACCCCTCAATACCTTAGTAACGGAAGCGGTTATTGCGCTGATAACTGGGCACTTTTGGCGCTTTAATCGCCCGAATCACCCACACGACCGCAATGGCCAGCAGTAGCCACGGCAACAGTTTGATCGTCAGCGCAAACAGTCCGCCAATAAACATGACCACCGTCGCCACCACGATAGCCGCCAGAATGCCGAGCAGCGAAACGCCTGTCGCTAACAGCATGACAAAAAAGCCAATCACAAAAAGTAGTTCCAGCATGGTGCTCTCCCACGAGTTCCCGAGTAATGCACTCAGCATTACAAGAATCATGCCAGTATTAACCTGTTGTTATTAAAGCAAAACGCCCCGCGAACGTTCGCAGGGCGTGGTGAATTTGACGAACTTTTAGCGAAAGTTATCGCTTGTCTGCCACCAGTCGCAGCGCATGTTCCAGCACCTCAATATCGGCACCGGCTTTATGCGCATTCTCGCTCAGGTAGCGGCGCCACTGACGCGCGCCCGGAATCCCCTGGAACAGGCCAAGCATATGGCGGGTGATATGGCCGAGATACGTGCCATTGCTCAACTCGCGCTCAATGTAAGGGTACATCGCACGCACGACGGCAACCGGATCGGTGTCCGCGCCTTCGATGCCAAAGATTTCGCGATCGACCGTCGCCAGAATGCCCGGATTCTGATACGCCTCGCGGCCGACCATCACGCCATCCATATGCTCCAGATGCGCTTTGGCCTCTTCCAGCGACTTGATGCCGCCGTTGATGGACATCGTCAGGTGCGGGAAGTCACGCTTCAGTTGATACACGCGCGGATAGTCCAGCGGCGGGATCTCACGGTTCTCTTTCGGGCTGAGGCCGGAGAGCCAGGCTTTTCGCGCGTGGATGATGAACATCTCGCACTCGCCTTTCCCGGATACCGTGTTGATGAAGTCGCACAGGAATTCGTAGCTATCCTGGTCGTCAATGCCGATACGGGTTTTGACCGTGACCGGAATGGAGACCACATCGCGCATCGCCTTGATACAGTCCGCTACCAGCTGTGCATTCCCCATCAGACAGGCGCCAAACATGCCGTTTTGCACGCGGTCGGACGGGCAGCCAACGTTCAGGTTGATCTCGTCGTAGCCGCGTTCTTCCGCCAGCTTCGCGCACTGCGCCAGCGCGGCCGGATCGCTACCGCCCAGCTGCAGGGCAACCGGATGCTCTTCTTCGCTATAGGCCAGATAGTCGCCCTTCCCGTGAATGATTGCGCCCGTGGTCACCATTTCGGTGTACAGCAGCGTATGGCGGGAGAGCTGGCGCAGGAAATAGCGGCAGTGTCTGTCCGTCCAGTCGAGCATCGGCGCAATGGAGAAACGGTGTGCAGGGAAAGCGGTCTGTAATTCTGACGACATGGCGAAGTTTTAAGCATCTGGTGGAAAAGGGGCGCTACTATAGCACAAAGAAAAGCCGGAGGCGCAGCGCCTCCGGTGGACTTTAGAACGTCATGCTCAGCTGAGCCCCGGCGCCCCAGGTTTCGTCCTCGCCGTACAGGCCCATCAGGTCAACATGAACGGTACTGAACGGCGCGAACCCGACACCGCCGGTAAAGACATTGCTGTCGTTACCCTTCACGTCCGCGCGATAACCCGCACGCACCGCCAGCCAGCTGAGCGGCGTAACCTCGGCACCGACGCCAACGTACTGCGACGTATCTTCGCTCTTGAAGCCTTTGGTTTCCGTCAGATCGCCATCGGCGGTCAGCGTCACCAGGTCGTTATGCCAGGCGGCGCCGGCGGTCACCAGCGGACGGATCTGGTAGGTGTCTTTGTAGCTCACCACTTCTCCCGTCCGGCCGTTGCGGATACGGATATCTTTGGTGTCGATATCGCGCGACATCAGGTTTTGACCGCTCACGCCAACCGTCCAGTGTTCGCCGAAATCAGCCGCGATACCGGCATCGACGTTAAAGCCCGTGTCGTCCGTGCGGTAGCGGCTGTCGTTCCACTTATTACTGTCGTAATCGTAGATTGACGTGGTGTAGTTATAGACCCAGGTTTTTTGCAGCTTTGGCGTCACGCCTACGGAAACCGGGACGCCGCCGAGGTCAAACTGACGGGCAACGGCAACACCATAGTCGGACACAATCGCTGCCCGGCCAGACGCCGTTGAGTTAAGGTTTTTAGTGATCTGATCCGTGCCGTTCAGCGCAGCATCCAGGGCAACACCGGCAGCCACCACTTTGCTTTGTTGAATACCGCGCAGATAATCAATATCTTGCTGATCGATAGACGAGCTCACCCGGCCATGGGCATAGCCTTTCGCCATAAAGGCCACGGAAAGCACATCGTTAGGGATACTCACGGCAAGCCCTGCACCTGCCGTCGCGCGTGCGGTTTTGCCCTTCAGGTAGTCCAGCTCATCGGCCAGATCTTTGGCCGCGCCCTGGAATTGATTAATGGAACCTAACGGATTGGTGATGATCTCCCTTGGCGTGAGGTCATCAACCACATCCTTATAGTGATTGATTTTGTCGTTGATGGTATCAATCTCGTCCTGAAGATTGTCCTCATCCGTTACCTGTACGCCAACGGACGGCAAAATGACCGTCACATCATCGTCCGGTTTTGCCTTTGCCAGCAACGCGGGGTTGATTAACGCCCCGCTACCATAGCTCCCGGAGGCAACGCCAGTGCCACCCATTGCGTCGCTACGTGATTCTGTCCAGGTATTGGCTGCTCCCGCCTGATTTGCCATAAACAAGGAAACAGCGATACTAACCACCGAAAATTTAAAATTTTTTTTCACAGTATGCCCGTTATAGTCTGTTATGAAATAACCCCTGTCTGTTATCACCCAAACAGGAACGAACTATTGCTGTGAATAAGTAGTAAAAGACCCGCTATTTCTATCCCTAAGTAAAACTCCCTTACGGCCTGTTATATTTTGTGACGGCCCTCAATATTTATAGAAGAGGAAATTATTTTTTCCCAGGTTTTCCATCATGCGGTCCAAAAAACTGGGGCGGGTGGTCTACCCAGCGATCCTCACGGGTAGCGGCATACACGGGGTTGAGCGGATAGTAGATGCGGTTGTGCTTTTTGTTGGCCTCGCCAACGACCAGTAACCGCACCTCTTCGTCCGTGTTGTTGATAAAGGTGTGGCAGATACCGGTTCCGGCAGGAAACCCCACGCTGTCGCCCGGTTCAAGTTTCCATAAATAGCCATTGATCCACGCTTCTGGATGACCTTCGAGCACATAAACGAACTCTTCTTCATCGCTTTCCGCGTGCGGATAGGACGTCCTGCGCCCGGGCGGTAAACGCTCGTGATGGATACCAATGCGCCCGAGCCCAAGCTTGCGAGCCAACGGGGCGCCGATAGAAAAACGCTCATCGCTATCTGGATAGGTCGAATCATCCGCGCCTTCAACGTCGCGCCAGTGCCGAATACAGTCAGGTTTTTTCATTGGTTATTTCCCGGTTTGCAATGGGTCAGGTATAGCACAGACTGGCGGATCTCGGCGTTTTTACCAGAACATGATAAAGTGAGGGTTTTCCGTCCTATAACATCCGGGGTGCTAAATGGATAAGTCCACAAAAGAGCTGTTAGCGCAGGCCGAAAAGCTGTGTGCGCAACGCAATGTGCGCCTGACTCCGCAGCGCCTTGAAGTCTTACGTCTGATGAGCCTGCAGCAGGGTGCCATCAGCGCTTACGATCTGCTGGACCTGCTCCGCGAAAGCGAGCCGCAGGCGAAACCACCGACCGTGTATCGCGCCCTGGATTTCCTGCTGGAACAAGGATTCGTGCATAAAGTTGAGTCCACAAACAGCTACGTGTTGTGCCATCTGTTCGATCAGCCCACCCATACATCGGCGATGTTTATCTGTGACCGCTGCGGCGTGGTGAAAGAAGAAGGTGCGGAAGGCGTGGAAGATATTATGCATACGCTGGCGGCGAAAATGGGCTTTGCCCTGCGTCATAACGTGATTGAAGCGCACGGGCTGTGCTGTGCCTGCGTGGAAGTGGAAGCCTGCCGTCATCAGGACGCATGTCAGCACGACCACTCTATTCTTGTGAAGAAAAAACCGCGTTAGCAGTAAAAGCAAAGGCGGCTCATGGCCGCCCTCAGGGTGTACTTCCTTGTACTTGCGGGTATAGCCCGGTTACCAGCGGTAGTCGTTGCGTTTTTCCCAGTCGCCCACTTCTTTTTCCGCCTGGTCTTTTGCGTAGCCGTAACGCTCCTGGATTTTACCGACAAGCTGATCGCGTTTACCTTCAATGACGGTCATATCGTCATCGGTCAGCTTACCCCACTGTTCTTTCGCTTTACCTTTGAACTGCTTCCAGTTGCCGCCGATTTCGTCTTTATTCATCATCGTGTCCTCTTAGTTAAGCGTCGGGTCGTAACGTCCGTTACGTTCTTTTCTGCTGGACGTGATAATTATTGTAGTTAAGGATTCGGCAGTTGATTTCATATTCGGAATCTTTAACCGTCACGATATATCGTGACGTGAAGGGAACCAGGTATCGTTTTGCCAGTGGCGGTGCCAGATAAAAGCCAGCGATATCCCTCGCAGCGAGAGGAAAACGGCCAGGGCCAGCCACAAACCGTGATTACCCAGCCAGGGAAGCGCCAGCAGCGTCAGACCAAACCCTGCCGCCGCGACCGCCATGCTGTTGCGCATTTCCGCTCCGCGCGTCGCACCAATGAACATGCCGTCCAGCAGATAACACCAGACGCCGACCACCGGTAAGATGACTTGCCAGATGAGATAGTGACTCGCCAGCTCGCGCAGCGCAGGAAGAGACGTAAGCAACGCGACAATTTGCTCACCAAAGCAGGCGTAAACCAGGCCAAACGCCAGCGCCACCAGCCCAGACTGGCGGCAGGCTGCCCGCCAGACGTCCCTAAGCTGCTCGCTTTCGCGCGCCCCGTACGCCTGCCCGGAATGCGCTTCTACCGCATAGGCAAATCCGTCCAGCGCGTAGGCGGTAAAGGTCAGCAGCGTCATCAATACCGCGTTGACCGCGACGATTTCTGGCCCCAGTCGGGCCCCGAAAACCGTCAGCGCGCCGAAGCAGAGCTGAAGCAGCAGCGAGCGCAGCATGATGTCACGATTGAGCGCCAGCAGCCTACGGATATTGCCGCGCCATGCGGTTTTGAGCAGCGCCAGGGAGATCCCGCGCATCGCCAGCACGCGCCAGACCATCCACAGGCCGATAATCAAGGTTCCGTATTCGGCAATTGCCGTCGCCAGCGCCGCGCCCCGCACGTTCATATGCAGGCCCATTACCAGCCAGACATCCAGCACAATGTTGAGAAGGTTGCCTGCCACCAGCAAAATCACTGGCGCACGGGCGTACTGAACGCCCAGTAGCCACCCCAGCAGAACCAGGTTTGCCAGCGAGGCGGGCGCGCTGAGCCAGCGAATTTCAAGGAAACGTCGCGCCTGCGCCAGTACCGCCTCGCTGCCGCCAACAACATGGAGCGCAAGGTCGATCAGGGGCGTATGTAATAAAACGATTAACACTCCCGCGCCAAGCGCAAGGATCAGCGGCTGGACCAGCGCGCGCGCCAGACGCAGCGGATCTTTTGCACCATAAGCCTGTGCCGTGAGTCCGGTGGTGCTCATGCGCAAAAAGAGCAGCAGCATAAACAGGAAGCTGGTTGCCGTTGCGCCAATCGCCACGCCGCCAAGATAAACAGGCGAATCAAGATGACCAATAACGGCAGTATCGACCAGCCCCAGCAAGGGCACGGTGATATTGGAAAAAATCATCGGCAGAGCGAGACGCCACAATGCCTTATCTGATTCCGTCAGCAGTGACATGAAAAATACCGGGAGTGGAGAATGAAGCAGGCTACAGCGGCGCCATAGCCTGTCAGGAAGAGATTACAGCCATTCACCGTTGCGAATGACCCCAACCGCCAGTCCTTCGATAGAGAAGTTGTGTTCGCGGAGATCGACCACAATCGGGGAGAACTCGTTGTTTTCAGGCAGCAGCTGAACGGTGTTACCCTGTTTTTTCAGACGCTTGACGGTAACTTCATCATCAATGCGCGCGACAACTACCTGGCCGTTACGCACATCCTGCGTTTTGTGCACCGCAAGCAGATCGCCATCAAGAATACCGATGTCTTTCATCGACATACCGCTAACGCGCAGCAGGAAATCTGCGCTCGGTTTGAACATGCCAGGATCGACCTGGTAGTGGCCTTCAATATGTTGCTGTGCCAGTAAAGGCTCACCGGCGGCAACACGGCCTATCAGCGGAATGCCCGTCTCTTCTTCCACCAGCAGGCGGATACCGCGTGACGCGCCTGAAACAATCTCAATCACGCCTTTACGCGCCAGCGCTTTCAGGTGTTCTTCGGCAGCATTCGGAGAACGGAAGCCCAGACGCTGCGCGATTTCCGCACGCGTGGGTGGCATACCCGTCTGGCCGATATGATCCCGGATGAGATCAAACACCTCTTGCTGCCTGGTCGTTAACGCTTTCATTCCGCCCCCTGGGTGTATATACAGTTATGCTGTGAGTATATACAGTCAAAGGCGATTTTGGAACCAAAAACTGCACAAAAAACCAGGGACTTAATTATTCCTCGAGGCTCATCGGAAATGTGACCAAAGCAGCGTGACCCAGGTGATAACGGCAGTGATAATCGCCAGCAACACGGCAGCAGAGCCCATGTCTTTTGCGCGGCCAGAAAGCTCGTGGAAATCTGAACCAATGCGATCAACAACGGCTTCAATAGCGCTATTAAGAATTTCCACTATCATCACCAGAAGCACGGAACCGATTAGAAGTACGCGGGTAATAGCATCAACATCAAGGAAACAGGCGATGATCACCGCGATGATAGCGGCGACGCCCTCCTGGCGAAAGGCGGCTTCGTTGATCCACGCGGCACGGAAACCTTTCCATGAATAGCCGGCGGCTTTGATGATACGCGTTAACCCAGTGGTATTATTGGCCATTAAAAGAACCTTTTATGAAAAAAAGCGTCAGTAACAGGAACTGTAGCGCGTTTCGCTACAGCCTGAAGTATGACGGGTAACAACAGAAATTTTGCGCGCTTTCTGTTATCCTTGCGCCGCAATTGCATTATTAACCAGAGGCTTTACATCGTTTATGTCCGGCTGGCCACGAATTTACTACAAATTACTTAATTTACCATTAAGCATCCTGGTAAAAAGCAAGTCTATCCCAGCAGAACCCGCGCTGGAATTGGGGCTCGATACCTCGCGTCCTATTATGTACGTTTTGCCTTATAACTCGAAGGCAGACTTACTGACGCTTCGCGCCCAGTGTCTGGCGCATGACTTACCGGACCCGCTTGAACCGCTTGAAGTTGACGGTACGCTGCTGCCGCGCTACGTGTTCATTCACGGTGGACCGCGCGTGTTTACCTACTACACGCCAAAAGAAGAGTCCATCAAGCTGTTCCACGACTATCTTGACCTGCACCGCAGCAACCCCGATCTGGATGTGCAGATGGTGCCGGTATCGGTGATGTTTGGTCGTCGTCCGGGCCGTGAAAAAGGTGAAGAGAACCCGCCGCTGCGCATGCTTAACGGCATCCAGAAGTTCTTCGCGGTCTCCTGGCTGGGACGCGACAGCTTTGTGCGTTTCTCCCCTTCCGTTTCGCTGCGTCGAATGGCGGACGAGCACGGTACCGACAAGATCATCGCGCAAAAACTGGCGCGCGTGGCGCGTATGCACTTCGCCCGCCAGCGCCTCGCTGCCGTAGGGCCGCGTCTCCCGGCGCGTCAGGATCTGTTCAACAAGCTTTTGGCCTCCAAAGCGATTGCCCGCGCCGTTGAAGACGAAGCGCGCAGCAAGAAAATATCGCATGAGAAAGCCCAGCAGAACGCCATTGCGCTGATGGAAGAGATTGCAGCGAACTTCTCTTACGAGATGATTCGCCTGTCCGATCGTATTCTCGGCTTTACCTGGAACCGCCTGTATCAGGGCATCAACGTTCATAATGCTGAACGTGTGCGTCAGCTGGCGCACGATGGCCATGAGATTGTCTATGTTCCCTGCCACCGCAGCCACATGGACTACCTGCTTCTTTCCTACGTGCTCTATCACCAGGGGCTGGTACCGCCGCACATTGCTGCCGGTATCAACCTGAATTTCTGGCCAGCAGGTCCGATTTTCCGCCGCCTGGGCGCGTTCTTTATCCGTCGCACCTTCAAGGGCAACAAGCTCTACTCCACCGTGTTCCGCGAATATCTGGGCGAGCTGTTCAGCCGCGGCTATTCCGTGGAGTACTTCGTGGAGGGCGGTCGTTCCCGTACCGGACGTCTGCTCGATCCGAAGACCGGCACGCTGTCGATGACCATTCAGGCGATGCTGCGCGGAGGAACCCGTCCAATCACGCTGGTGCCAATCTACATTGGCTATGAGCACGTGATGGAAGTGGGCACGTACGCCAAAGAGCTGCGCGGTGCGACCAAAGAGAAAGAGAGCCTGCCGCAGATGCTGCGCGGCTTGAGCAAGCTACGCAACCTCGGTCAGGGCTACGTGAACTTCGGCGAACCGATGCCGCTGATGACGTATCTGAACCATCACGTTCCCGAGTGGCGCGAGTCCATCGATCCTATCGAAGCGATTCGTCCGGCCTGGCTGACGCCAACGGTCAACGGCATCGCGTCCGAGCTGATGGTGCGCATTAACAACGCCGGTGCGGCTAACGCCATGAACCTGTGCTGTACGGCGCTTCTGGCTTCGCGTCAGCGCTCGCTGACCCGCGAACAGCTCACGGAGCAGCTGGATTGCTATCTGGACATGATGCGCAACGTGCCGTATTCCGTTGATTCAACCGTGCCTTCTGCTACCGCCAGTGAGCTTATCGATCACGCGCTGCAGATGAACAAGTTTGAAGTCGAAAAGGACACGATCGGCGACATCATCATTCTGCCGCGCGAGCAGGCAGTGCTGATGACCTACTACCGCAACAACATCACCCATATGCTGATGCTGCCGTCACTCATGGCGGCTATCATCACCCAGCATCGCCGTATTTCGCGTCAGGAGCTATTGCGTCACGTTGAGACGCTCTATCCGATGCTGAAAGCGGAGCTGTTCCTGCGCTGGAGCAAAGACGAGCTGGCGGGCGAACTGGACAAACTGACGGAAGAGCTGCGTCGTCAGGGGCTGATCACCGTCTCAAACGACGAGCTGCACATCAATCCGTCGCGTTCCCGAACCCTGCAACTGCTTGCTGCCGGTGCGCGCGAAACGCTGCAGCGCTACGCCATTACGTTCTGGCTGCTGAGTGCGAACCCGTCTATCAACCGCGGCACGCTGGAGAAAGAGAGCCGGACGCTGGCACAGCGCCTGTCCGTTCTGCACGGCATTAACGCCCCGGAATTCTTCGACAAAGCGGTCTTCAGCTCTCTGGTCCTGACGCTGCGTGACGAAGGCTACATCAGCGATACGGGTGATGCCGAGCCGGAAGAGACGCTGAAGGTGTACCAGATGCTGGCCGAACTCATTACGTCGGATGTGCGTTTGACGATCGAGAGCGCGACGCAGGGCGAGTGATGTGAAAAAGCCGGGTTGGTGGTTTCACCTGACCCGGCCTGGCGTTCTGCATAATATAAAGGCCCGGTAAGCGTTAACGCTACCGGGCCTTATTTTTGAGCCTTGTTAAATCACCGCATTCAGCTCAGCAGTGTGAAAGCAATCATCCCGACAATGGCGCCCGTCGTGCCAAGGATGGTTTCCATCAGCGTCCAGGTTTTCAGGGTTTGCGCTTCGGTGGCGCCGGTAAATTTACCGAACAGCCAGAAGCCCGCGTCGTTAACGTGAGAGACCACAATCGAACCGCCCGCGATACAAATAGACAGCGCCGCCATCTGCGCACCGGAATAGTTCAGCTGTTCAATCACCGGCATCACCAGACCCACGGCGGTTAAGCACGCCACGGTTGCGGAACCCTGGATGATGCGCACCGCCGCGGCCAGCACGAAGCAGGTGACCGCAATCGGCAGGCCCATCCCGGTCAGCGCTTCGCCCAGAGCTGGGCCTACGCCGGAATCCACCAGCACCTGCTTGAACACGCCGCCAGCGCCGATCACCAGCAGGATAATGCCCGCCGGCTGCAGCGCGGCACCGCAGATCTCCATCACCCGGTCTTTTGGCATTCCCTGACGCATCGCCAGGCCGTAAATCGCCACCAGACAGGCCACCAGGATCGCCGTGAACGGGTGGCCGATGAACTCGAACCATTCGTAGGCGCTGGAACCCACCGGCACAAAGCGCGCGGCGATGGTTTTCAGACCCACGAGAACCAGCGGGAGCAGGATCAGCGACAGGCTGAAGCCGAAGGACGGCATTTTGCCCTCGCCGAGGTGCGGCTCGGTGACGTCGTCCGGAATATGCAGCTCAACGTAACGGCTGATGAAGTTGCCCCACAGCGGACCGGCAATAATCATCCCCGGGATTGCCGCGCACAGGCCAATCAGGATCATCCAGCCAAAGTCGGCGTGCATCTGGGACGCCAGCAGCATCGGAGCAGGCCCCGGAAGCAGAAACGCTGCGGCTGCCGCCACGCCCGCAAACAGCGGAATGACCAGCTTCACGAGGTTAGTGCCGGTATGGCGCGCCATGGAGAACGCGACGCTTATCAGCAGCACTACGGCCACTTCGAAGAACAGCGGCAGCGCGCAAATCAGACCAGCCAGACCAATCGCGTAGTGCGCGCGGCTGTGACCGAAGGATTTCAGCATCTTGACGGCAATCTGGTCGACCGCGCCCGTCTCGTGCAAAATCTTGCCAAACATCGCGCCAAGGGCGACCACAATCGCCAGGAAGCCCAGCGTGCCTCCCATCCCTTTTTCCATCGTCGCGGCGATCTTGTCGAGCGGCATACCGGAAAAGAGACCTGCACCTATAGAAACCACCATCAAAGCGACAAAAGCGTGCATACGCGCCTTCATCACTAAAAACAGCAGCAGCAACACGGAACCCACTGCTGTCAAAACTAGCGTTAATGTACTCAAAACTTACTGCCTTTTATTAATGACCTCGATGGTGCTGGCAACAACACCTTCCAGTGACTGATCGATATCAACCACTAAGACATCTTTCTCATCTTCACCCGGCTCCTGCAGCGCTTCGAACTGCGTCACCAGCATCTGGGTTTTGAAGAAGTGACCTTTACGCGCCTTCAGGCGGCTTTCAATCACCTCGAAGTCCCCTTTCAGGTAGATGAAAGAGAGGTTCGGGTTACCGTCGCGCAGCAGGTCGCGGTAGGTTTTTTTCAGCGCAGAGCAGACGATCAGGGAGACTTTGTTGGTACGCTGCATGGCGAACGCGGCGTCATTCAGCGCCTGCAACCACGGTTTGCGGTCGTCGTCGTTCAGCGGCTCGCCGGAGGCCATTTTCATGATGTTGCTGCGCGGATGGAGGAAGTCGCCATCAAGGAACGCAGCCTGGAGTTGATGCGCCACTTCGCTGGCTACGGCTGATTTCCCGCTACCGGAAACGCCCATCAGGACGTAGACGTGGTGATCGTGATTAGTCGTGCTCAAAGGGTGTCCCTCAGTCAATTGTTACGGGTAACAGTTATCGGTAACATTGTCCTGCCGGGGCAAAAGAGAAGCAATATCCAAACGTGCGCGAAGTGAATAAGTGTGAGCTACTTCAAATTTGTCAGTTCAAATAGATCCACCCGGTGACAAGGTGAAACCTAAATCTAACATTTTTGGGGTAACCGTCTCGCCACGAATGCGCGCCAGCAGGCGTTCTGCGCCAATGCGGCCCATACGTTCACGCGGGGTCAGGACGCTCGCCAGACGCGGCTCCATCACCTGGCCGATGTCGTGGCCGTGGAAACCGGCAATTGCCATATCATCCGGGATCTTGAGCCCCAGACGCTGGCACTCAAACGCCGCACCGACCGCAAGGTCATCGTTGGTACAGAAAATACCGTCCAGTTGCGGATACTCGCGTCGTGCCTGGCGCATCAGCTCAATACCCGACGTATAGGAAGAGGACTGCTCCACCATCACGCTGTACGGGGTTAGGTTCGCGTCGAGCATCGCCTGCTCGTATCCCTTCTGTTTGATGATAGTACGTTCATCAAGACGCGCACCCAGATAGGCGATATGACGATGCCCACGGGCGATGATCGCCGCCGTCATCTGGCGCGCCGCTTCAAAGTTATCGAACCCCACGGCGATGTCGAGGCACGGCGACTGGCTGTCCATCAGCTCCACCACCGGGATACCGGCCACTTCAATCATTTTGAGCGTGCGGGCAGTGTGGGTACGTTCCGTTAAAATCAGGCCGTCGATGTTCCAGGAAAGCATCGATTCAAGACGTTCCTCTTCCAGTTCCGGCTTGTACCCGTAGTGGGCGAGCATGGTCTGATAGCCAAAAGCATCGGTGACGCTTTCAATGCCGCGCAAAACTTCGGCGAAAACCTGGTTGGTCAGGGAAGGAAGCAGGACGCCCACCGCACGGCTGGTCGCATTGGAGAGAATATCGGGCGCGCGGTTGGGGATATAACCCAGTTCATCAAGGGCCGCGGCAATCTTGCCACGCAACGCCACGGAAACCTGTTCCGGGTTACGTAAAAAACGGCTGACCGTCATTTTGGTCACACCGACGCGATCGGCGACATCCTGAAGTACGGGGCGTTTCTTTTTCATCGTCCTGAGAAATCTTGAAGTGAGAGATTTGCTCAGTTTATCACGGACAAAGCCCATCCTTCCCCTGTCAAAGGGAAGGATGGGCATTTATTTATGATTTATTACACCGGCGGCAGGTCAAACAGCAGAATTTCACTTTCGCTGTCGGCATGCACGGAGAGCGCCTGCTCATCCCAGACGGCCAGGCCATCGGCGGTTGTCGCTTTGGTGCCGTTGATGGACACTTCACCTTTCACCACCTGGATCCAGACGCGGCGGTTGGCGGCAATCTGGTGCACAGACTGTTCGTCTTTCGCCAGCGCCCAGCGGTACAGCTCCATATCCTGATGAACCTTCAGAGAACCTTCACGCGCATCCGGGGACAGCACCAGCTGTTTGCCCTGTTTCGCGTCGAAGCGGCGCTGCTCGTAGCGCGGCGTGATGCCGGTCTCTTCTGGAATGATCCAGATTTGATACAGGTGCAGTTTTTCCGTTTTGCTCGGGTTGTACTCGGAGTGACGCACCCCGGTACCCGCGCTCATAATCTGGAACTCGCCCGCCGGAACCTGCTCTTTGTTACCCATGCTGTCCTGGTGTTCCACCGCCCCTTCCAGCACATAGGTCAGGATTTCCATGTCCTTGTGCGGGTGGGTACCGAAGCCCTGGCCTGCATCAATCACGTCGTCGTTAATCACGCGCAGTGCGGAGAAGCCCATGAAGTTCGGGTCGTAGTAGTCGGCAAACGAGAATGAATGCCATGAGTCCAGCCAGCCATGATTCGCGTGACCACGTTCGTTTGCTTTGCGTAAGTAGATCATTGTTTCACCCTCAGTTCGTTTCGATGGAGTAAGTGTGGACGTAAACCGCCTGGGATCATAGAGGGTGAAAATTGACTCCTCTGTTCAAAAATTATGAACAAGCTCAGAGGAGCCGTTTTTGCTTATTTCGCGAGGGTTACCGTGGCAGGAGAAGCCTGCTCAAAGGCCCGCTCGAGGATTTCCAGGTTGGTCAGAACGTCAGATTCCTTGACGTAATTCGGCGCGCTAGTTGTGAGAGTTTCATACAGCGCATCGTAGACGCGGCCATAGTCGCCAATTTCCGGCTTCAGCTCTTCTCTCACCGTCACCCCCTCATCGTTCACATACTCCAGCACGCCCACGGAATTATCCGCCGCAAAGCCCGCTTCACCCGGCATGATGTTGGCCTTCAGGCTGGTCTCCTGCTGGTCGATGCCGTACTTAACGAACGATCCTTTGGTGCCGTGAACGATAAATTTCGGATAGTCGATTTTCACCAGATGGCTGGTTTTGACGATGGCCTTCAGGTCGCCGTAGAACAGCTGCGCTTCAAAGGTGTCGTCCGGGTTGGCTTTGTTACGCAGGCTGCGGATGTCATACGCCACGTGGTCCGGTCGGCCAAACAGAGAGATGATCTGGTCCATCGTATGCACGCCCAGACCATAGAACGAGCCGTCCTGCGGCAGGCCGGGTTGGGTTTCCGCCACCGGACGGTAGTAATCGAAGTGGCTTTCGATTTCCACAATGTCGCCCAGCTTGCCGCTTTCAATCGCCTTTTTCGCCGTCAGGAAGCAGCTGTCAAAGCGACGGTTTTGATACGGCGTAACGGTCAGGCCTTTACTTTTCGCCAGCGCGAACAGCGCTTTTGCTTCGGCGATGGTCGGGGTGAACGGCTTTTCCACCAGCACGTTTTTACCCGCTTCCAGCGCGCGTTTCGCATAGTCAAAATGGCTGTCGGCGTGGGTGCAGACAACAACCAGTTTGACCTGCGGATCGTTAAGTACTTCATCAAGATCGCTGGTGAAATGGATATGAGAATACTGCGGGGATTGCTCTTCCGGCTTCGCGCGGCGGCGGAAGATGTGCGCGACGTGCCAGCTGTCTTTACGGTTGAGAACATACGGCAGGTGGTAGCGGGTCGTACTTTTACCAAATCCAATAAATGCGCAATGTAGTGTCATGGCTCAGTCCTTTTGGAAGGTTACTGAGTCTAACCATAACAAAAAAAAAGCCAGCTAAAAGCTGGCTAAAGTAATACTGGAAGCAATGTGAGCAATGTCGTGCTTTCAGGTTCCCGTAGCGGTCTTCCTGAATGCAGAGCAATAATAATCATTCTCATTCGCACTTGTCCAATACTTTTTGCAAAAAATAGCGGTTGACTCAAATTTTAAAGTCATTGATGTTGAAAGGGACGTTTAACTGACTGAGGAACAAGGAATGAGTGAGATAGTGATACGCCATGCGGAACCGAAAGATTATGACGCCATTCGTCAGATCCACGCCCAGCCGGAGGTGTACCACAACACACTACAGGTTCCTCATCCCTCTGAGCAAATGTGGCAAGAACGGCTATCCGACCAGCCCGGCATCAAGCAGCTCGTCGCCTGCATAGAAGGTCATGTCGCCGGCCATCTGTGCATCGTCGTCGCGCAACGCCCGCGCCGCAGCCATGTGGCTGATTTTGGGATTTGTGTCGGCGCGCAGTGGCAAAACCGGGGCGTTGCCAGCGCTCTGATGCGCACTATGATTGATATGTGCGATAACTGGCTTCGCGTTGACCGCATTGAGCTGACGGTATTTGTCGATAACGAACCGGCGATTGCGGTGTACAAAAAACACGGGTTCGAAATTGAAGGCACCGGCAAACGCTATGCCCTGCGCAACGGCGAGTATGTGGACGCGTATTATATGGCGCGAATGAAGTAGTTTGTTGCCCTCACCCTAACCCTCTCCCACAGGGAGAGGGAATGAAAAACGTAGGCCGGGTAAGGCGAAGCCGCCACCCGGCAAACCATCAATACCCCGCCGACAAATCATCCACCGACCGCGGATCCGACGCGCCAAACAGCGCCCCGTCCGGCCCGACCATAATGCTCTGGGTGCTGCCCATCGCCTCCTTCACCGCCACCTTCTGCCCGCGCTGTTCCAGCAGCTTGATGGTGTCAGGGCTAAAGCCCTTCTCCACGCGCAGCTCGTCCGGCAGCCACTGGTGATGGAAACGCGGAGCGTTGGTCGCTTCGGCGACGTTCATCCCAAAGTCGATGCTGTTCACCACCATCTGCAGCACGGTGGTGATAATACGGCTGCCGCCAGGGCTGCCGGTCACCAGCCAGGTTTTCCCGTCTTTCACGACAATGGTGGGCGACATGGACGACAGCGGACGTTTCTTCGGCCCTACCGCATTCGCATCGCCGCCCACCAGCCCGTAGACGTTCGGCACGCCCGGTTTGGCAGAGAAGTCATCCATCTCGTTGTTCAGCAGAATGCCGCTGTTGCCCGCCACAATCCCGGTGCCGAAGGTGGTGTTGAGCGTGTACGTCACCGCCACCGCGTTACCGTCTTTATCCACCACCGAGAAGTGGGTGGTCTGGTTGCTTTCATACGGCGCCAGCTTGCCGGGGCGGATCTCGCTCGACGGTTTAGCCTTGTTGATGTCGATCTGATCGGCAATGGATTTAGCATACGCCTTGTTGGTCAGCGCCTGCCACGGCACCTTCACGAAGTCCGGATCGCCGAGATATTCCGACCGGTCGGCGTAGGCGCGTTTTTCCGCTTCCGCCATCACCTGCATGGCGTCCGCGCTGCCGAAGCCGAACTTATGCATATCGAAGTTTTCGAGAATATTGAGGATCTGCACGATGTGGATCCCACCGGAAGACGGCGGCGGCATGGAGAAGACCTCGTATCCGCGATAGGTACCGCTAATCGGCTCGCGCTCCACCGCCTTGTATTCCGCCAGATCCGCTTTGGTGATGAGCCCGCCGTTCTTCTGCATCTCTTCCGCAATCTGGTCGGCAATTGCCCCTTTGTAGAAGGCGTCCGGACCGTGCTCCGCAATCAGCTCCAGGCTTTTGGCGAGGTTCTTCTGCACCAGCCTATCGCCCTTCTTCAGCGGCTCACCGTCTTTCCAGAAGATGGCCTTGCTGTTTTCGTGATTCGGAATCACTTCGCTGCCGTAGGTCTTGAGGTCGTCCGCCAGCGCATCGTTTACCACAAAGCCGTCGCGCGCCAGCTTGATGGCAGGCTGCACCACCTTGTTCAGCGGCATCGTGCCGTATTTTTCCAGCGCCAGCGAGAAGCCCGCAACGGTGCCCGGCGTGCCGGTGGCGAGGTGCGAAGTCAGGGATTTTTTGCTGTCAGGGTTACCCTGATCGTCGAGGAACATATCGCGGGACGCCTGAGAAGGCGCCATTTCGCGGAAATCGATGGCGGTGGTTTTGCCGTCTTTAGTGCGCAGCATCATAAAGCCGCCGCCGCCCAGGTTCCCCGCCTGCGGATGCGTCACCGCCAGCGCATAGCCGACGGCGACCGCTGCATCCACCGCGTTACCGCCCTGTTTGAGAATATCGACGCCCACTTTTGTTGCCAGCGCATCCACTGACGCCACCATGCCATGGGTTGCCCGCACGGGATGAAAAACATCTTCCTCCACGCCGTAAGAGACCGGAGGCGCCGCTGGCGGGTTGGCCGCCACGCTAAATGTACCGCCTGCCATCAGCGCGGCGATGGCGACCCAGCGCAAAAACGTTGGTTTCATCATTATTGTTCTCCAGGTGAAGGGATCCATATTCCCCGCTTAAGCCTGGTTCACAACTCCTAAAAAATCATCGTCATGGTGAAATCGGGGTAAACTTAAGAGAGACCTCAAAAGGAGGAAATGACAATGAAACGCTTATGGATCCTTACGGCGCTGATCCCGTTTGCCGCGCTCGCACAGCCACTCAACACCCTGAACAACCCGAACCAGCAGGGTTACGTTATCCCGAGCCAGCAGCGTATGCAGACGGAGATGATGAGCCAGCAACAGCAGCAGAAAGGAATGCTTAATCAGCAGCTTAAAACGCAGACCCAGATGCAGCAGCAAAGCCTGCAAAATCAGATGAACGCCAACACCCAGCGCGTGCAGCAGGGGCAGGTGCGCGAGCAGCCGCTGCCTAATAAAAACGGCGGGATGTTAGGAGGAATGACGTCGTCAGGCAGCGGACAGCAGCACATGCTGCCGCCGCAGTCGAATGGCAGTATGCTTAATCCGCAGAACTAAAGTCCGGGCCGATCAGGTCGATTGCATCGGTACAGATGCTGTCCACGCCCCAGCGCAGCAGTTCGGCTGCGCGCTGGGGTTTGTTAACCGTGTAGACCAGAATATGCAGGCCTGCGTCCTTCAGCATCTTCACCCGCGCCTCATCCAGCAGCCTGTGGTTGAGATGGATAGAAACGCACGCTAAGCGTGTCGTCAGCTCGCGCCAGTCCTCGCGCCACTCGTCAAGCAGCAGCCCGCGCGGCAGTTCCGGTACGGCCGCCTGTGCGGCCTCCAGCGCATCGATTTCAAATGATGACAGCAGCGGTGCGGTCATCCCTTCCCACAGCTCGCGCGCGGCCAGGGCAATGACTTTGCCCGTCAGCGGCCCGGTGCCGGTGGTCGGTTTGATTTCGATATTGGCCATCATGCCGTGCTGGCGACAGCGATCGGCCACTTCCGCCAGCAGCGGCAGCGGTTCGCCTTTGAATTCGCCGCTGTACCAGCTTCCGGCGTCCACCTTCAGCAGATCGCGCCACGGCAGCTCGCCCGCCACGCCCCAGCCGTTGCTGGTGCGTTCGAGGTTATCGTCATGCAGCAGGAAAATTTCGCCGTCTTTCGACAGCTTGGCGTCGAACTCGATCATTGTGTGACCGTAGCGCGCGCCAACGTCAATCGCCGCCAGGGTGTTCTCCGGCGCCAGCTTACCGCCGCCACGGTGGGCGACGACGTGGGGATAAGGCCAGTTGCTCATACTCGTTGTCCTGTTTCACCGTCAAACAGGTGCAGATGGTTTTCCGGCAGGTGCAGCCACAGCGTGCTGCCTGCTTTCGGGCGCTCCTGATGCGGCAGGCGCACCACCATTTTTTGTTCGCCCCAGCGCCCGTGCGCCAGGTTATCTGCACCCAACATCTCCAGCGTGTCCATCACCAGCGGCACGCCGCCGTCCGCCTGAGAGGTTAAAACGATATGCTCGGGGCGGATACCGAGCGTCATCTTACGCCCGGCGTAGCCACGATAGTACCAGTTGATCGGCAACGCCATCCCGCTTTCCAGCTCAAAATGCGTGCCCGCGCTGCTGATACGCCCTTCAAGCAGGTTCATTGCCGGGCTGCCGATAAAGCTCGCCACAAAGCGGGTGGCCGGTTTCTCGTACACTTCCACCGGAGTGCCAATCTGTTCGGCGATGCCTTTGTTCATCACCATCACGCGCTGGGCGAGGGTCATGGCTTCGACCTGATCGTGGGTCACATACAGGGAGGTGGTGTTCAGGCGACGGTGCAGCTGCTGCAGCTCAAGACGCATCTGCACGCGCAGCTTGGCGTCGAGGTTAGACAGCGGCTCGTCGAACAGGAATACCGCCGGATCGCGCACGATGGCGCGCCCCATCGCCACGCGCTGGCGCTGGCCGCCGGAAAGCTCGCGCGGGCGGCGCTTCAGCAGTCCGTCCAGCTCGAGAATGCGCGCCGCTTCTTTCACGCGCTCGTCGATATGGCCTTTGCCCATGCCGCGGATTTTCAGCCCCCAGGCCATGTTCTCTTCCACGCTCATGTGCGGATAGAGGGCGTAGTTCTGGAACACCATTGCGATGCCTCTGTCTTTCGGCTCCATCTCGGTGACGCGCTGACGGTCAATCCAGATATCCCCGGAGGTCACGCGCTCCAGCCCCGCCACCATGCGCAGCAGGGTGGATTTGCCGCAGCCGGACGGGCCGACCATCACGATGAATTCTCCGTCCGCCACGTCGAGCGTCAGCGGCTGAATCACCTGGGTTTTGCCATCCCAGCTTTTGGTTACTGCCTGAAGTTTTAAACCTGCCATCTTATTTCTCGCTATCGACCAGGCCGCGGACAAACGCGCGCTGCATGGCTAAAACAATGACTACGGGTGGGATAAGGGTGAGCAGCATCGCCGCCATCACCTGGTTCCAGAGGGTGGTGCCTTCGCCGGTGGCGATCATGCCTTTGATGCCCGCCACGGCGGTACCGAGGTTAACGTCCTGAATAATCAGCAGCGGCCACAGGTACTGGTTCCAGCCGTAGATAAAGGTGATCACAAACAGCGCTGCGAGGTTGGTTTTCGACAGCGGCAGCACGATGTCGCGGAAGAAGCGCATCGGCGACGCGCCGTCGATGCGCGCCGCTTCAATCAGCTCGTCCGGCAGGGTCATAAAGAACTGGCGGAACAGGAAGGTGGCGGTCGCCGAGGCCATCAGCGGCAGGGTTAAGCCCGCGTAGCTGTCGAGCAGCTTCAGGTTGGCGATCACTTCTACCGTCGGGAAGATACGCACCTCCACCGGCAGCATCAGGGTGATAAAAATCATCCAGAAGAAGAGGTTACGCAGCGGAAAGCGGAACCAGACGATGGCGAAGGCCGAAAGCATCGACACCGTAATTTTGCCGACCGTAATGCCAAACGCCATGATGAAGCTGTTGAGCATCATCAGCCAGAACGGCGCGCTGTTGGCGCCCACGCCCTGAGTCCAGATGGTCTTCATGTTCTCGAACAGATACCCGCCGGGGATCAGCGTCATCGGCGTGTCGAACACCGCTTTGGTGTCCAGCGTGGCGGCGACAAACGCCACGTACAGCGGGAAGAGGATGACGATGATCCCTAAAATCAGCATGGTATGGCTGAAAATCGTCAGCCCGCGACGGTTCTCAATCATTGGTAGCGCACCTTACTTTCGACATAGCGGAACTGCACCACCGTGAGGATGATGACGAGGAACATCAGCACGACCGACTGCGCGGCAGAGGCGGAGAGATCCAGACCGGCGAAGCCTTCGCGATAGATCTTATAGATAAGCGTCGTGGTCGCCTGCACCGGGCCGCCTGCGGTCGCCGCGTCGATCACCGGGAAGGTGTCGAAGAAGGCGTACACGAGGTTAACCACCAGCAGGAAGAAACTCACCGGGGCGATCAGCGGCAGCGACAGCCTGAAGAAACGACGAATGGGCCCTGCGCCGTCAATCGCCGCGGCTTCCACCAGCGAGCGCGGAATGGACTGCAGCGCGGCAAAGAAGAACAGGAAGTTGTAGCTGATCTGCTTCCACACCGAGGCGAACACCACCAGGAACATGGCCTGACCGCTGTTCTGGGCGTGGTTCCAGTCGCAGCCGAACTCGGCCAGGAAGTGGGTAATCAACCCGCGACCGGGGTTAAACAGGAAGATCCACAGTACGGCGGCGACGGCGGGAGCCACGGCGTAAGGCAGCAGCATCAGGGTTTGATAAATACGGCTGCCGCGCACCACGTAGTCCACCAGCGCGGCGAAAAACAGCGAGGCAACCAGACCGCTGACGGTCACCAGCGCGCTGAACTTCATCGTCGTCCAGAAGGAGTCCAGGTAGTAGCTGTCGTGGAAGAGCGCGGTAAAGTTGTCCAGGCCAACAAACTGGCTGGAAAGCCCGAACGGGTCGACGCTTTGTACCGAGTACCACAGCGCTTCGCCCGCAGGCCAGATAAAGAAGATAACGGTGATGACCAGCTGCGGCGCGACCAGAAGATAGGGCAGCCAGCGGGAACGGAACACCGGACGGGATGATGACATAGGTTTGCTCTGTAGGTATTCCCCTCAACCCGGCCCTCTCCCCAAAGGGGCGAGGGAGAAAAGACGGCTCCGCGCAGTCCCCTCTCCCCTATGGGGAGAGGGTTAGGGTGAGGGGCAGGTTTGAATTACGATTTGGTCGACTGCTCAAAGCGGCGCAGCAGCTGATTCCCGCGCTCTACCGCAGAGTCCAGCGCCTGCTGTGGCGTTTTCTTACCGGTCCACACGCTTTCCAGCTCTTCATCCACGATGGTGCGGATCTGCGGCATGTTGCCCAGACGCAGGCCTTTGGTGAACGGCAACGGCGGCTTGTTCAGCATCTGACGCGTCGCGATGTCCGCGCCCGGGTTCTTGCTGTAGAAGCCCTGCTCGCGGGTCAGGTCGTACGCGGCTTTGGTGATCGGCAGGTACCCGGTCTTCTGGTGCCATTCTGCGGCGTTTTCAGGCTTCGCCAGGAAGTCGAGGAATTCGGCTACGCCTTTGTAGGTGCCCTTGTCTTTACCCTGCATCACCCACAGGCTCGCCCCGCCGATGATGGCGTTCTGCGGCGCGCCCTTCACGTCAGCGTCGTACGGCATCATGCCCACGCCGTAGTTGAATTTGGCGTAGTGGCGGATATCCGCCAGCGAACCGGAAGAGGCGGTGGTAATGGCACAGTCGCCGTTGTAGAACTTCTCGGTGGATTCGTCTTTACGTCCGAAGTAGCTGAAGTCGCCCTTCTTGTTCAGATCGGCAAGCAGCGCGATGTGCTTCACCTGCTCCGGCTTGTTGAACTCCAGTACCGCGTCGGTGCCGTCGAAGCCGTTGTTTTTGGTCGCCACCGGCAGGCCGTGCCAGGCGCTGAAGTTTTCAATCTGGATCCAGCCCTGCCAGCCGCTGGCGTAGCCGCACTTCATCCCCGCCGCTTTCAGCTTCGCGGTGTACTCCGCCAGGTCCTGCCAGGTTTTTGGCGGCTGCTCCGGGTCTAAACCGGCTTTTTTGAAGGCGTCTTTGTTGTAGTACAGCACCGGCGTGGAGCTGTTAAACGGCTGAGACAGCAGGTGGCCGGTTTTGGAATCGGTGTAGTAACCCGCTACGGTCTGCACGAACTGCGACTCATCGAAGTTGATGCCCGCTTCTTTGAACACTTCATAGACCGGCTTGATGGCTTTGGAGGCCATCATGGTGGCGGTACCCACTTCATAAACCTGCAACAGGGCCGGTGCGTTACCGGTACGGAAGGCGGCGATGCCCGCGCTCAGGCTCTGCTCGTAGTTGCCTTTGTACACCGGCACAATTTTGTAATCCGGATGGGTGTCGTTGAAACGCTGCGCCAGGGAGTCAACTTCTTTACCCAACTCCCCTTCCATGGAATGCCAGAACGGAATGGTGGTGACAGCCATTGCGTTCGTCGCAAAAGCCAGACCCAGTGCCAGACCCAAAGCTGTGTGTCGTAACGATGTCATTGTCATCTCTCTTATTGTGCCGGATGCGCGATATCACGCGTTTTATGCTCGCGAGGTAACATGACATGCTCGAATTACAGAAAAATAACTGTTTGTTTACAGATAAGTGACAGCCAGGCGTCAGGGGGATGATGGTTGTGTGAAAGGGGCTGGGGGGTGGTTTAGGTGCTGTCTGGTGCCCTCACCCCGCCCCTCTCCCACGGGGAGAGGGAGAAAACACTAAAAAAGGCAACTTGCGTTGCCTTTTTGCTTTTACCTCGTGCGGTCTGGTGCCCTCACCCCGCCCCTCTCCCACGGGGAGAGGGAGAAAACATTAAAAAAGGCAACTTGCGTTGCCTTTTTGCTTTTACCTATCCGCCCAGATACGCGCTCCGCACCGCTTCGTTCGCCAGCAGCGCGTCGCCGGTATCCTCCAGCACCACGCGGCCGTTCTCCAGCACGTAGCCACGATCGGCGAGCTTCAGCGCCTGGTTGGCGTTCTGCTCGACGAGGAAGATGGTCATCCCCTCTTTGCGCAGCTGCTCGATGGTGTCGAAGATCTGCTGAATGATGATCGGCGCCAGACCAAGCGACGGTTCGTCCAGCAGCAGCAGGCGCGGCTGGCTCATCAGCGCGCGGCCAATCGCCAGCATCTGCTGTTCACCGCCGGACATGGTGCCCGCACGCTGGATGCGGCGCTCCCACAGGCGCGGGAAGAGTTCATATACCCACTTGATGCGGGTCTGGTATTCATCGCGGTGAGCGAAGAAACCGCCCATCGCCAGGTTCTCTTCCACCGTCATGCGGGAGAAGACGCGGCGCCCTTCCGGAACAATCGCCACCGCCTCGCGCATGATTCTGGCGGTCTGCCAGTCGGTAATGTCTTTACCATCGAACACAATCCGCCCGCTGGTGGCGCGCGGGTCGCCGCACAGGGTGCCGAGCAGCGTGGTTTTGCCCGCGCCGTTGGCGCCAATCAGGGTCACGATTTCACCCTGATTGATATGCAGGCTGACGTCGTGCAGCGCCTGGATCTTGCCGTAGTGCGCGTTGACCTTGTCGAACGTTAACATCGCTTTTTCCATCTTATGCCTCACCAAGGTATGCGCGGATCACGTCCGGGTTGTTGCGGATCTCTTCCGGCGTGCCGTTTGCCAGCGGCGTGCCCTGGTTTACCACGTAGATACGGTCCGAAATGCCCATCACCAGCTTCATGTCGTGCTCAATCAGCAGGATGGTGGTGTCGTGACTGTCGCGCAGCTCGGCAATCAGCTCGTCCAGCTCTTTGGTCTCTTTCGGGTTGAGCCCTGCCGCCGGTTCGTCGAGCATCAGGATTTCCGGCTGCGTCACCATGCAGCGCACGATCTCCAGGCGACGCTGGTCACCGTAGGCCAGGTTGCTCGCCTGACGGTTGGCGTGCTGCAGCAGGCCAATTCGGTCGAGCCAGGTGGCGGCGCGGTCAAGCGCTTCATCCTGCGCGCGGCGGAAGGCCGGGGTTTTAAGCAGGCCGGAGAACAGCCCGGTTTTCAGCTGCTGATGCTGCGCCACCAGCAGGTTCTCAATCACCGTCATCTCGCGGAACAGACGAACGTGCTGGAAGGTACGCACCACGCCCATGCGGGCGATCTGCTGGCCCGGCAACCCTTCCAGGTGCTGATCGCGCAGCATGATGGTGCCGCCCGTTGGCTTGTAGAAACCGGTCAGACAGTTAAAGACCGTGGTTTTCCCTGCGCCGTTCGGACCAATCAGGGAGACAATCTCTTTCTTGTGCAAATCCAGATTCACGTTGTTGACCGCCAGCAGGCCGCCAAAACGCATCATCAGGCCGTTAACGGATAATAATGGCTGACTCATGCCTGCTCTCCTTTCGCTTGCCCGTTCTTCAGCTTCAGCTGTGGACGGGTCATCGGCAGCAGACCCTGCGGACGCCAGATCATCATCAGCACCATCAAACCACCCAGCATCAGCATGCTGTATTCGTTAAAGTCGCGCATCAGCTCGCGCGAGACCACCAGCAGGATGGCCGCGAGGATAACGGCGAACTGCGAGCCCATCCCGCCGAGCACCACAATCGCCAGCACAAAGGCGGATTCGGCGAAGGTGAACGATTCCGGGCTAACGAAGCCCTGACGCGCGGCAAACAGCGTTCCGGCGAAACCGGCAAACGCGGCGCTGATGGTGAACGCGGTCAGCTTGATGCGGGTCGGGTTCAGGCCCAGAGAGCGGCAGGCGATCTCATCTTCACGCAGCGCTTCCCACGCGCGGCCCAGCGGCATGCGCAACAGGCGGTTGATCACGAACAGGGTAATCACCACCAGCAGCAGCGCCACCAGATAGAGCCAGATCACGCGGTCGGACGGGTCATACTTCACGCCGAAGAAGTTGCTGAAGGTATCCCAGCCGCCTTCGCGGGCGGTACGGCTGAACTCCAGCCCGAAGAAGGTCGGTTTCGGGATCTGGCTGATGCCGTTCGGGCCGCCGGTCACTTCGGTGTTATTGAGCAGCAGGATACGGACGATTTCGCCGAAGCCTAAGGTCACAATCGCCAGGTAGTCGCCGCGCAGGCGCAGTACCGGGAAGCCAAGCAGGAAGCCTGCAGCGGCAGAGACCAGCCCTGCCAGCGGCAGGCAGGTCCAGAAGCCGAGACCGTAATAGTGGTTCAGCAGCGCGAAGGTATAGGCGCCGATGGCGTAGAAGCCGCCGTAGCCCAGCACCAGCAGGCCCGAGAGCCCCACGACCACGTTCAGACCGAGGCCGAGAATCACGTAGATCATGGTCAGGGTGGCGATATCCACGGTGCCACGCGACACCACGAACGGCCACGCCACGGCGGCCACCAGCAGCGCCACGAGGAACAGCTTCTGCTTAACAGTAGAACCGTCGATTGCCGGCAGGACGAATTTCGGACCGGAGACGTTTTTCAGCGTCTTCTGGAACAGCGGACGCAGCAGCTGGAACAGGAACACCACGGCCGTACCGATAAATACCCACTGCCAGCGGATGTCAGCTGCGGTATCGACAACCAGTTTGGTGCCATTCAGCTCAAGCTGGACGCCCATAAAGACGCTGGCCAGCACGAAGAACATGGCGGCAGAGAGCAGCGCCATTGCAAAATGCATCGGTTTCATACTTTCTCTACCTCCGGACGGCCCAGAATACCGGTAGGCATCACCAGCAGAACCAGAATCAGCAGGGCAAACGACACCACGTCTTTATACTCCGTGCTCAGGTACGCCGAGGAGAGCGCTTCGGCCACGCCCAGAATCAGGCCGCCGATCATCGCGCCCGGAATACTGCCGATACCGCCCAGAACCGCCGCGGTGAAGGCTTTCATCCCGGCCATAAAGCCGATGTACGGGTTGATCACGCCGTAGAACTGGCCGAGCAGGACGCCCGCCACCGCCGCCATCGCGGCGCCAATCACGAAGGTCAGGGCAATCACGCGGTCGGTGTTGATGCCGAGCAGGCTCGCCATCTTCAGGTCTTCCGCGCAGGCGCGGCAGGCGCGTCCCATACGCGAGTAGCGGATGAACAGCGTCAGGGCAAGCATCGCAATAAAGGTCACGACCCAGATAACCAGCTGCATGGTGGTGATAGAGGCCGCGAAGTTTTCGCTGGCCCCCACAATCCACTGGCCGTTAAACAGGCTTGGCAGCGCCACGTCGCGCGAGCCTTCGGTCAGGCTGACGTAGTTTTGCAGGAAGATCGACATCCCGATCGCGGAAATCAGCGCAATCAAACGCTTGGAGCTGCGCACCGGCCGGTAGGCCACGCGCTCAATGCTCCAGCCGTAGGCGCTGGCAATCACGATCGCGCCGACAAACCCGGCGGCGACCAGCAGCCAGCTGCTGTCGATGCCCATCATCATCAGGGCGGCGATAATCATAAAGGAGACGTAGCTACCGATCATGTATACCTCGCCGTGGGCGAAGTTGATCATGCCGATAATGCCGTAAACCATCGTATAGCCGATGGCGATCAGCGCGTAGGTGCTTCCCAGCGTAACGCCGTTAAACATCTGCTGCAGGAAATAGAGAAACTGCTCGGACATATGCAAACCTTTTTATACCCGCCCGTCATGCCGGGCGGTGGGATAATTATTTGGCGGCCGAGGATGAACCGTCGGCGTGCCACTTAAAGACACCAAACTCAAATCCCTTCAGATCGCCTTTCCCATCCCAGTTCAGCGGCCCAATCACGGTGTTCGCCCCGTGTGCTTTTAAATCTTTCACCAGATCCAGCGGTTCTTTGCTGCCGGAGCGATCCAGCGCGGTGGCCAGAGACTGTACGGCCGCGTAGGTGATCCAGACGTACGGACCACTCGGATCTTTCTTCTGCGCCTTGAGCGCATCCACGATAGCCTTGTTGGCCGGATCCTGGTCATAGCGTTTTGGCATCGTCACCAGCATGCCTTCGGCAGAATCCCCCGCGATGTTTGACAGGGAGGCATTGCCCACGCCCTCTGGCCCCATAAACTGGGTTTTCAGACCGGTGGCGCGCGCCTGACGCAGCATCTGGCCCATCTCCGGGTAATAGCCGCCGTAGTAAACGAAGTCGATATTCTCTTTTTGCAGACGGGCAATCAGCGCGGAGAAGTCTTTCTCACCGGCGGTAATGCCGTCGAAGAAGACGATGTTCGAGCCGCCTTTTTTCAGGCCGTCCTGCACGGAGCGCGCCAGGCCTTCGCCGTACTGCTGTTTGTCATGAATAATGGCAATGCGCTGTGGCTTAACGCTCTCGAGGATGTATTTGGCGGCGGTAGGGCCCTGCGAGGAGTCCAGACCGGCGGTACGCATGATGTGCTGGTAGCCGCGCTGGGTCAGTTCCGGGTTCGTTGCGCCTGGGGTGATCATCAGAATGCCTTCGTCTTCGTAGATATCAGACGCCGGCTGCGTGGAGGATGAACACAGGTGGCCGATCACATACTGAATACCGTCGTTGACGATTTTGTTGGCGACCGCGACGGCCTGTTTAGGATCGCAGGCGTCGTCATATTCCACGCCCACCAGCTTGTCGCCTTTGATACCGCCCTTGGCGTTGATGTCTTTGATGGCCTGGCGCGCGCCGTTGAACTCCATGTCACCCCACTGGGCAACAGGGCCGGACATCGCGCCCACTACCGCAACTTTAATGTCGTCTGCCATAGCGGCATGCGAGATCGACAGTGCGACCATCCCCGCGATTAACGTCTTCGCGTTCCTTTTCATCTCTGAATCCCCATTCGTGATGTCGTGTTTATATTTTGTTTTATTATGGTTAAAAAGCATTCTGTACTTTTAATGAACAACGCTATTTTTACCAGTGCCTTTAATGGTTTAGCGCAGTTTTTTGTCAAAAACCAGACTAAAATCTCTATTTTTCAGGCGATTAAGCAAAGATAATATTCTGAAATCAGGCAGAGATAAACAAATAAAAGTGCAGTTTGCAGCATAAAATAACGGTACAAAGCGCCGAATAAATCACTACCGTTCAGGTTAAAATTCTGCTTATTTTTCGATCCATGTGTTTTCAAACTGCCCAACGCGTTGCCAAAAAACTAATCACCTGGTTAATGAGAATAAAAAGAGGAAGCCGCTGAGTGAATAAATTGAGTACACTGCCCCTACTCAATCTGATTTGGACAAGTGGCTAATGAAACTGACTATCGTGCGTCTGGTGACCTTTAGCGACCAGGATCATATCGACCTGGGCAAGATCTGGCCGGAATATTCCCCTTCGTCGCTGCGCGTTGATGAGACCCACCGCATTTATGCCGCGCGTTTTAACGAACGCCTGCTGGCAGCGGTTCGCGTAACCCTGAGCGGTACAGAGGGAGCGCTGGACTCGCTGCGCGTGCGTGACGTCACCCGTCGTCGCGGTGTGGGACAGTATTTAATTGAAGAAGTGATCCGCGAAAACCCGAGCGTGACCTCATGGTGGATGGCTGATGTGGGCGTGGAAGACCGCGGCGTGATGGCGGCGTTTATGCAGGCGTTAGGGTTTACGGCGCAGGAGAGCGGGTGGGAGAAGCGCTAAAAGAAAGCCGGGTGGCGGCTGCGCCTTACCCGGCCTACATTCTCCACTGTATTTTCCCAAGCATTTCGTGTTGCAGGAAGGCGGCAAGTTATGAAATCCCCGGGAGCTTACATAAGTAAGTGACCGGGGTTGAATAACGCAGCCAACGCACCTGCGGCGCGAAAGGCGACGGGAAAATTATTTGGCGTCTGTCGCCGTACCGTTAGCATGCCAGTCAAACACGCCGAACTCGAAGCCCTTCAGGTCGCCCTTCGCGTCCCAGGAGAGTGGTCCCATGACGGTCTCGACGGTATTCGCTTTCAGCCAGGTGGCAATCTCAGCCGGATCGGCTGACTGGTTCAGGCCCGCCTGCAGAGACTGCAGCGCCGCGTAGGTGGTCCAGACGAACGCGCCGCTTGGATCCTGTTTCTTCGCCTTGATGGCATCTACGATAGGTTTGTTCGCAGGGACCTGATCGTAGTTCTTCGGTTTGGTCACCAGCAGGCCTTCGGCTGATTCACCCGCAATGTTAGACAGGGAAACGTTCGCCACGCCTTCCGGGCCCATAAACTGGGTTTTCAGGCCCGCAGCGCGCGCCTGGCGCAGGATCTGGCCCATTTCCGGGTGGTAGCCACCGTAGTAAACGAAATCAATATTCTCTTTCTTCAGGCGCGCCACCAGGGTGGAGAAGTCTTTCTCACCGGCGGTGATCCCGTCGAAGAACACCACGTCGGCATTCGCTTTCTTGAGGTTATCCTGCACTGAACGCGCCAGACCTTCACCGTACTGCTGCTTGTCATGAACGATGGCAATGCGCTTCGGCTTCACTTTTTCAACGATGTATTTCGCCGCGGTTGGGCCCTGGTCAGAGTCCAGACCGGTGGTGCGCAGGGTCAGCTTGTAGCCGCGCGCGGTCAGCTCCGGTGCGGTCGCTGCCGGGGTGATCATCAGAATACCTTCGTCTTCGTAGATGTCAGACGCAGGCTGAGTCGAGGAAGAGCACAGGTGACCGATAACGTATTTGATCCCGTCGTTCACCACTTTGTTCGCGACCGCGACCGCTTGTTTCGGGTCACAGGCATCATCATATTTTACGATCTGCAGTTTTTCGCCCTTGATACCGCCCTTAGCATTAATGTCTGCAACCGCCTGTTCAGCGCCGGTAAATTCCTGGTCGCCGTACTGTGCTACCGGACCGGACATTGCGCCAACCACAGCCACCTTGATGTCTGCCTGTGCCATGGTGCTGAATGCCAACGCGATACATCCTGCCAGTAACGCTTTACCCTTCATGTTCATCCTGAGATTCCCCATTATTATGGTTATTACGATTGTTGTGATGTTGTTGTGCAGCGCTTTATGTCAGTTATAGGTGTGCTGTTCGCGCTTTTTCAGCATACTCTGCTAAAACATACCCGATTTTTATGATTTTGGAATAGCTAATTTGAAATGAATATATGATAAGCCCGGCAGGGATTTTCGCCGGGCATATGGCTTTAACGTGTCAGCGACGCGGAGATAATGTCCAGCGCTTTACGGAACTGCGCTTCAGGGATAGTCAGCGGATACAGGAAACGAATGACGTTGCCGTAGACGCCGCAGCTCAGAAGAAGCAGCCCTTCCTGCAACGCGCGCTCCTGCACCTGGCGGGTAAATTCCGGCGAAGGCTGGCCCGTTTGCGGGTCGTTAAACTCCACCGCCACCATCGATCCCTGCGCGCGAATATCAGCGATATACGGGCAGTGTTCTTTCGCCTTGTTCAGCACTTCCACCAGGTGATGGCCAAGATGCGCCGAGCGCGTGCAGAGATCCTCTTCATCAATCACGTCGAGCACGGCATGCGCCGCCGCAATCGCCAGCGGGTTCCCGGCGTAGGTACCGCCCAGCCCGCCCGGTGCAGGGGCGTCCATGACCTCCGCACGGCCAGAAACCGCTGAGAGCGGCATCCCGCCCGCCAGGCTTTTCGCCATGGTGATCATATCGGGCTTCACGCAGTGGTGTTCCATCGAGAACAGCTTGCCGGTACGGGCGAAGCCGCTTTGCACCTCGTCGGCAATCAGCAAAATACCGTGGGTGTCGCACAGGGCGCGCAGCGCCTGCATAAAATCAGCTGGCGCAATGTTGAAACCGCCCTCTCCCTGAACCGGTTCGAGAATAATGGCCGCGACCTGGTCGGGTGCGATATCCGCTTTAAAGATGCGTTCCAGGCTTTTCAACGCTTCCGCCGTGCTGACGCCGTGCAGTTCATTCGGATACTGCGCGTGATACACCGAACCGGGGAACGGGCCAAAGCCGAGCTTGTACGGCGCAACTTTTCCGGTCAGCGCCATGGTCATAAAGGTGCGGCCGTGGAACGCGCCGCCGAAGGTGATTAGGCCGGGACGTTTAGTGTACGCCCGGGCAATTTTGACCGCGTTTTCGACCGCCTCTGCCCCCGTGGAGAAGAACGCGGTTTTGGCCGGACCGTCAACGGGCACGCGCTGGTTGATGCGCTCGGCAAGCGCCACATAGCCTTCGTACGGCACAATCTGGTACGCAGTATGGGTAAACGCGTGGAGCTGTTTTTCAATCGCGGAAATGACTTTTGGATGGCGATGGCCGGTATTCAGCACCGCGATCCCGGCAGCGAAGTCGATGTACTCGTTGCCTTCCACGTCCCATACCGTGGCGTTTTCAGCTTTATCGGCATAGAAGTTACACATCACGCCGATGCCGCGCGGCGTCGCCTGTAAACGCCGGTCGTTCAGTTCGTTATTTTTCACCCTGTCCCCCTGAGAAAGTCGCCTGCTTAGCGCATCAGTAAGTGTTTGCCAGGGGGAGGGAATTCGCCAGAGCGGGCGCTAAAAAAACAAACCCCCCAGACTTTCATCCAGGGGTTCTCGGTGTACTTCGCGAAAATTAAGCTTCGATAGCGGCGCGAAGTTTTTTCATGGCGTTCTTTTCAAGCTGACGGACACGTTCCGCAGAAACGCCGTAGCGGTCGGCCAGCTCCTGCAGCGTGGACTTGTTGTCTTCGTCCAGCCAGCGGGCGCGGATAATATCCTGGCTACGTTCGTCGAGGCCTTCCATCGCATGGGTCAGCTTGTTCGCGGCCTGATCTTCCCAGTTATCCTCTTCGATGCCGTCAGCAAAGTTAGAGGTTTTATCCTGCAGATACAGAACCGGCGCCATCGGCTGGCTGTCAGATGCGTCGTCGTCGGAGGACATATCAAAGGTCATGTCCTGCGCGGCCATACGGGATTCCATCTCACGCACGTCTTTGCTGGTTACGCCCAGCTCGCGCGCCACCATTTCCACTTCATCCTGGTTGAACCAGCCCAGACGCTGCTTGGCTTTACGCAGGTTGAAGAACAGTTTGCGTTGCGCTTTTGTCGTGGCGACTTTCACGATACGCCAGTTGCGCAGCACGTATTCATGAATTTCTGCTTTGATCCAGTGCACAGCGAAGGAGACGAGTCGCACACCCACTTCCGGGTTAAAGCGACGCACAGCCTTCATCAGGCCGATGTTGCCTTCCTGAATCAAGTCCGCCTGCGGCAGGCCATAGCCCGCATAGTTACGAGCAATGTGAACAACAAAGCGCAGGTGAGACAGGATCAGCTTTTTCGCTGCTTCCAGATCGCCCTGGTAATGCAGCTTTTCAGCAAGCTCCTTTTCTTCCTCGGCCGTTAACATCGGCCAGGTGTTCGCAGCCCGGATATAAGATTCCAGGTTACCAACAGGGGCTAAAGCTAAAGTTTGCATTTCTTTGGTCATTCATTCCTCTCAATGTTTCTTCTGGTCCTGGTCGTCCCCGTCAGGCAACAACCATGCCAAAGCGTTTGAGCAACGAGATTAGCATTCACTCTTTTATCAGACAGTGATTTTATCCACAAGTTCCAGGTGCAACGGTGAATAAATTACGCACAAATTGTGACATGGAGATGATAACAGGGGAAGCGACAACAGGGACGCTTTCCCTGCAGAGCGAGCATCTCGGTGCAGGGAAAGATTATATCACGCTTTTATTAGTCGGGAGTAAAGTGACGTAAATGTTGAACGGTTGCCAGCCAGGCTGCCACCCACCCAATCATCGAACAAACCAGCAGCAGCAACAGGCACTCATCGAAGCCTAAGCCACTGATATCAAACTTCGTTCCGAAAACCTGCGCCACTTCAGTCACGGCAGAAGAGAGCCGCATCACCAAAATTTCTGACAATATCAGTGAAAGAAATGCACCGGAAAAACCGAGCAATGCGCCACCGTAAAGGAACGGTCGGAGGATGAAACCATCCGTCGCACCAATCAGTTTCTGCACGTTAATGGTATCGCGACGGGCAAAGATGCTCAGGCGCACGCTGTTGCCGATGACGAGGAAGACCGCCGCTACCATCAGCACGCCAATCATCGCCGCGACGCGTCCTACCAGCCCGGTCAGGGCAGCAAGGCGCGCAAACCAGCTGTCGTCCATGCGCACTTCATCAATGCCCTTAATGCGCGTGATGCGATCGCGCAGGGTGTTAAGCGAATCGGTCCCCTGGAAATCCAGCTTCGGGATCACCACCGCCACGGCGGGCAGCGGGTTCTCTTCGAGCATATCCAGCGCGCCGCCAAAACCAGACCAGTTACGGAACTCGCCCAGCGCGTCTTCACGGGAGAGATAGTTGACCTTCTCCACGCCCTGCTCGGCCTGGATTTGCCCGACCACCTGTGCCGCGGCGTTATCGTCGAGCGCTTTATCCATATAGACCGTGATCTGCGGAGACGGATAATACTGTGAGGCCGCCTGGTTGACGTTTTTATAGACCATATAGCAGACGCTTGGCAGCGTCAGGGAGATGGCGATCACCATCACCGTCAGGAACGTCGCCAGCGGTTTGCTTTTCAGGTCCTGCAGCGCGCCGTGGAAGGCGTAGCGCACCTGCTCGTTAAACACGTTGGTTTTACGGGAGGCCGGTTTTGGCGCGGCCTTCTGGCGCTTCGGCGCATTACGATTGCCGTCACCACCGCCCTGCGGCTTACGGAAACGGTCAAACCGGTTCCCGAACTGCCGAATCTGGTTTATTGCATCACGCTTATTCACCGTGGCCTCCGTGCAAATGCCCGTCGCTCAGGGTCAGCATGCGGTACGAACGACGGGAAATGAGCCCGATGTCGTGCGTCGCCATCAATACGGTGACTCCTACGCGGTTAAATTCCTCAAACAGACGCAAAATCCCTTCGGACAGGGCATCGTCCAGGTTACCGGTTGGTTCATCCGCCAGCAGTACGGCAGGCTTGTTCACCACCGCGCGGGCGATGCCCACGCGCTGCTGTTCACCGCCGGAGAGCTGGATCGGGAAGTTCTTCGCTTTGTCCAGCAGCCCGACCTTATCCAGCGCCGCAGAAACGCGGCGGCGGATATCGTCATAGCTGGCGCCGGCAATAATCAGCGGAATGGCCACGTTATCGAAAACGGTGCGATCCATCAGCAGGTGGTGATCCTGGAAAATCATGCCGATCTGACGACGCAGGAACGGCACTTCGCGGTTTTTCAGGCGGCTGATCTCATGGCCGCCGAAAAAGATTTTCCCGGCGCTTGGCCGCTCGATCCCACAGATAAGCTTGAGCAGGGTACTTTTCCCCGCGCCGGAATGGCCGGTCAGGAATGCCATCTCGCCCGGCTGCAGGTGGAATGTCACCCCCTGCAGCGCTTGTCTCCCACCGAGATAGGCCTTGCTGACGTGTTCAAAGCGAATCATTGTTAGTCCTCTCGGGCAAATAATGCCTCAATAAAGTCGTCCGCCTTAAACGGACGCAAATCCTCAATACGCTCGCCCACACCGATGTAACGGATAGGAATACCGAACTGATCGGCCACGGAGAAGATCACCCCGCCTTTCGCGGTGCCGTCCAGCTTGGTCAGCGCGATCCCCGTCAGTCCTACCGCTTCATTGAACAGCTTCGCCTGGCTAATGGCGTTCTGTCCGGTGCTGGCATCAATGGTCAGCATAATTTCATGCGGCGCGTCTTCGTCCAGCTTCTTCATGACGCGAACGATTTTCTTCAACTCTTCCATCAGGTGCGATTTGTTCTGCAAACGCCCTGCGGTATCGGCAATCAGCACGTCCACGTTGCGCGCCTTCGCCGCCTGGATGGCGTCGAAGATCACGGACGCGGAGTCCGCGCCGGTATGCTGGGCAATCACCGGAATGTTGTTGCGCTGGCCCCAAACCTGCAGCTGCTCAACCGCTGCCGCGCGGAAGGTATCGCCCGCCGCCAGCATCACCGATTTGCCCTGCTGCTCGAACTGACGCGCCAGCTTGCCGATGGTGGTAGTTTTACCCACGCCGTTCACGCCGACCATCAGAATAACAAATGGCGTTTTGCCTTCAATATTAAGCGGTTCGTCAACTTTTGCGAGAATTTCACCCATCTCGTCTTTCAGCAAACCGTACAGCGCTTCGGCGTCGCGCAGCTGTTTGCGGCTCGCCCCTTCTGTCAGATTGGCGATGATCTTACGGGTGGTTTCCACGCCGACGTCCGCAATCAGCAGCTGTTCTTCCAGCTCTTCAAAGAGATCGTCGTCGATCTTCTTGCCGCGGAACAGACTGATAAATCCGGAACCTAAGTTTTCTTTGGTTTTGAGCAGGCTGCGCTTCAGGCGCGCGAAGAAACCTTCTTTGGTCGGTTTTTCCTGCTCCTGGACGCTCTCTTCTTCGGCCTGCTCTTCTACCGGCACGACGATGACCGCTTCTTCCGCGGCTTCTGCCGCCAGCGCCTGGGCTTCCAGCTCTTCATCGGTCAGCTCTGGCTCGAGTGCCGCTTCTTCTTCCACCGCCTCAACAATTTCAACGGTTTCCGCTTCGGCCTGCCACTCTTCGGCAGAAACCTCTTCGGCTTTCACCTCTTCCGGCAGCGGCAGCTCTTCGTGTTCGATAACGGCCTGCGGCGCTTCGGCAAGGGCCTCAATGACAACCGGCTCTGGCTTCTCGCTCTCCTGAACCTGTTCCGTGACCTCAACCACCTCTTCAGCAAAGGATTCAATCTCTTCTTTGCTGTGCGCCGTTTCTTCCGCTTCGACAACCGCGGCGGTTTCTACAGGCGTTTCAGGCTGTGACTGCTCTTCAACGGCTTGTTGCTCTTCGGTTTTCTGTTCTGTTTCTTGCTCTTTTTCACCGAAGCCCAGCCAGGAAAAGAAGCCACGTTTTTTTTGTTTTGCCATCTGCGACTACACTCCTCGCGGCGCTATATACATGGAAGCTAAAAAAATGATGAAATAGTCTAACACTTTACTTAATTGACATCACCGCCCGCAATCGCAGGCCAATTGTTAACAGAGCTTTCCTGAGATGAAGAAACCCAACCGCGCCCCGGCCGGTCAAATTCGTATTATCGGCGGTCAGTGGCGAGGCCGGAAATTACCGGTGCCGGACAGCCCCGGTTTACGCCCTACTACTGACCGCGTGCGCGAGACGCTGTTTAACTGGCTGGCCCCGTCAATGGTAGACGCCCACTGCCTGGACTGCTTCGCCGGAAGCGGCGCGCTCGGCCTGGAAGCGCTGTCGCGCTATGCCGCCAGCGCCACGCTGCTGGAGATGGAGCGCGGCGTTGCGCAGACGCTGCAGCAAAATCTGGCGACGCTGAAGGCGGGCAACGCCAAAGTCGTGAACACCAATACGCTGAGTTTTCTTGCGCAGAAAGGCACGCCGCATAACGTGGTGTTTGTCGATCCGCCGTTCCGCAAGGGGCTGCTGGAAGAGACGTTATCCCTGCTTGAGCAAAACGGCTGGCTGGCGGATGACGCGCTAATTTATGTTGAAAGCGAAGTGGAAAACGGTTTACCGCCGGTTCCCGCCCACTGGGATCTGCACCGCGAAAAGGTCGCCGGCCAGGTCGCTTATCGTCTTTATCACCGTCAGGCACAAGGAGGCTCCGATGCCGGTACTGATTAACCTGGGACGTTTGCTGATGCTGGGCGTCTGGGCGTTTTTAATTCTCAACCTGGTACACCCCTTCCCGCGCCCGATGAATATTTTCGTTAACGTCGCGCTGATTTTCACGTCGTTTATGCACGCCCTGCAGATGGTGATGCTGAAAAACGGCCTGCCGAAAGACGGCCCGCAGATGACGGGCTGGCAGCAGCTGCGCGTGTTTATTTTCGGCGTGTTTGAACTGCTGGTGTGGATGAAGAAGTTTAAGGCGCAGGTGAAGAAGTAAGGCGCGGCCTGATGCCCTCACCCTAACCCTCTCCCACAGGGAGAGGGGACCGTTCGTGCATTATTCCGTCCTGAACCCTTCAAACCGCGTCCCTTTGTAGCTCAACGTCCCTTTCTCCCCCACCGTCAGCTGATGGTACTGCTGCGCCTCCAGGCGGAAGGTCATCTCCAGGCCGCCCGTTTCCGGCTTAAAGCTCGCTTCATAGCGCATGCTGGTTCCCGCAGGCGTCACCTGCTGCTGGCGCGAGCGGCGGTCGTTGAGGGGCTTCTCACGCTTGTTCGTCACCACCACGCGCTTTTGCATCAGCGGTGCGGCATCGTTATCCGCCTTCTCGCGGCGCTGCTGCACGAAACGGAACGAGGCGGCAATGACGATAATCGCCACCACGATAATGAAAAAAAGCGGCATCTTGCTCATTCTAAAATCCCATAAGATTATGCGGAATTCAGGATACCTTGCCTTCCCCGCCATTGCCAAACGCCCGCCCGCGTCACTACACTGGATCAGAAACTGATTATTCAGACTTAACAGATACAGGGAGTTAATATGCTTTGGTCATTTATCGCTGTCTGTTTTTCCGCATGGCTTTATGTCGATGCATCGTACCGCGGTCCCACCTGGCAGCGCTGGTTGTTTAAACCGGTCACGCTGTTGCTCCTACTGCTGCTGGCCTGGCAAGCGCCGATGTTCAACGCCGTCAGCTATCTGGTGCTCGCCGGGCTGTGTGCATCCCTGATAGGCGATGCCTTAACCCTGCTGCCGCGACAGCGCCTGCTGTACGCCGTTGGGGCGTTCTTCCTCTCCCATCTGCTGTATACCATCTACTTTGCCAGCCAGATGACGCTCTCCTTCTTCTGGCCGCTGCCGCTGGTACTGCTGGTGATTGGCGCCCTGCTGATTGCGGTGATCTGGTCACGACTGGAAGAGATGCGTTTGCCGGTCTGTACGTTTATCGCCATGACGCTGGTGATGGTGTGGCTGGCAGGTGAACTGTGGTTCTTCCGTCCGACCGCTCCGGCGATGTCCGCGTTCTTCGGCGCCGCGCTGCTGCTGATCGGGAATGTCGTCTGGCTGGGCAGCCACTATCGCCGCCGCTTCCGGGCGGATAACGCGATAGCCTCCGCGTGTTACTTTGCCGGGCATTTCTTGATTGTGCGTTCGCTGTATATCTAAATAGCGCTTGACTCTGGAGTCGACTCCAGAGTGTATGCTGCGGTTAATGAGAAAATTATCATTGCCGGAGACTGCCATGTCGACTCCAGAAATACCAAAAAAAGTCCCTCAATTCTCGGCACTTAAGCTCAGCCCGGCTCCGTCGAAAGACGACTGCTGCTGCGAAGGCGCGTGCGAAACGCCAACTCAACCCCTTCCTGAAAGCGGCAACCGCTACAGCTGGGTCGTCAACGGCATGGACTGCGCGGCCTGCGCCCGCAAGGTGGAAAACGCCGTCAAGCAGGTGCCGGGCGTGAGCCACGTTCAGGTGCTGTTTGCCACCGAAAAGCTGCTGGTCAGCGCCGATAACGACGTCAGCAAGCAGGTTGAAGCTGCCGTCAGCCAGGCGGGCTATACCCTGCGCAGCGAAACGGCGCCCGTTGAAAAAGCCTCCTCCCTGAAAGAAAACCTGCCGCTCATTACCCTCATCATCATGATGGCCCTGAGCTGGGGGCTGGAGCAGATTAACCATCCGTTCGGCAATCTGGCGTTTATCGCCACCACGCTGGTCGGCCTGTTCCCGATTGCCCGTCAGGCGCTGCGCCTGATGAAAAGCGGCAGCTGGTTTGCCATCGAAACGCTGATGAGCGTGGCGGCGATCGGCGCGCTGTTCATTGGCGCGACGGCAGAAGCGGCGATGGTGCTGCTGCTGTTCTTAATCGGCGAACGCCTTGAGGGCTGGGCGGCGAGCCGGGCGCGTAAAGGGGTCAGCGCGCTGATGGCGCTGAAGCCGGAAACTGCCACTCGCGTGATAAACGGCACGCGTGAAACGGTCGCCATCAATACGCTGCGCCCGGGCGACGTGATTGAGGTGGCCGCAGGGGGGCGTCTGCCTGCCGACGGCGCGCTGCTTACCGCCACCGCGAGCTTTGATGAAAGCGCCCTGACCGGGGAATCCATTCCGGTAGAGCGCGCCGCGGGTGAAAAAGTGCCTGCTGGCGCCACCAGCGTCGACCGTCTGGTGCAGCTCACCGTGCTTTCCGAGCCGGGCGACAGCGCCATCGACCGTATCCTGAAGCTGATTGAAGAG
Source organism: Enterobacter sp. DNB-S2 (assembly GCF_019443845.1). NCBI lineage: Bacteria > Pseudomonadati > Pseudomonadota > Gammaproteobacteria > Enterobacterales > Enterobacteriaceae > Enterobacter > Enterobacter sp. DNB-S2. The sequence continues at coordinate 974,121 of NZ_CP050520.1, read as the reverse complement.
GCCGAAGAGCGCCGCGCGCCGGTCGAACGCTTTATCGATCGCTTCAGCCGGATTTATACCCCTGCCATCATGCTGGTTGCCCTGCTGGTCACCGTCGTCCCGCCGCTGTTCTTTGGCGCCCCGTGGGAGGGCTGGATTTATAAAGGGCTGACGCTGCTGCTGATTGGCTGCCCGTGCGCGCTGGTGATTTCCACCCCGGCGGCGATTACCTCAGGTCTGGCGGCGGCGGCGCGGCGCGGCGCGCTGATTAAGGGCGGCGCGGCGCTGGAGCAGCTGAGCCAGGTTCAGCATATCGCCTTCGATAAAACCGGTACGCTGACCGTGGGCAAGCCGCAGGTGACCGGCGTGTATCCTCAGGAAACCAGTGAAGATGAGCTGCTTACACTGGCCGCCGCCGTTGAACAGGGGTCCACTCACCCGCTGGCGCAGGCGATTGTGCGAGAAGCGCAGTCGCGCGGGCTGAATATCCCTCCGGCAACCGCCCAGCGGGCGCTGGTCGGGTCAGGGATTGAGGCCACCGTTGACGGTAAAAATGTGCTGATTGTCGCGGCAGGCAAGTCTTCCAGTCCAGAGGTTGAGGCGTTAGAACAGACCGGACAAACCGTCGTGAGCGTTATGCAGGACGGCGTGGCGAAGGGAATGCTGGCGCTGCGCGATACCCTGCGCGATGACGCCAAAGAAGCCGTAGCGGCGCTGCACAAGCTGGGCGTGCAGGGCGTTATTCTTACCGGTGATAACCCTCGCGCGGCGGCAGCGATTGCCGGTGAGCTGGGGCTGGAGTTTAAAGCCGGACTGTTGCCTGCGGATAAGGTCAGCGCCGTGACGGCGCTGAACGCCCGCGCGCCGCTGGCGATGGTCGGTGACGGGATTAACGATGCCCCGGCGATGAAAGCGTCCACCATTGGTATTGCAATGGGCAGTGGTACCGACGTGGCGCTGGAAACGGCCGACGCGGCGCTGACCCACAACCGCCTGACCGGGCTGGCGCAGACGATCGCCCTGGCGCGCGCGACGCGGGCCAACATCCGTCAGAACATCGGCATTGCGCTCGGGCTGAAAGGGATTTTCCTGGTGACGACCCTGCTCGGCATGACCGGATTGTGGCTGGCGGTGCTGGCGGATACCGGGGCAACGGTGCTGGTGACGGCGAACGCGCTCCGGCTGCTGCGTCGCCGGTAAAAAAAGCCCGGTGGCGCTAACGCTTACCGGGCCTCCATGTCCTGTTAACTCATCGGTCGGGTAAGGCGAAGCCGCCACCCGACTTTTTTATAAGAAATAGCTCATCGCCAGGCCTAAAAACAGCACCAGACCGACGTAGTTGTTGTTCATAAACGCTTTAAAACAGGCGTCACGCTCACGCTTCGCAATCAGCTTTTGCTGGTACGCAAACAGCAGTCCCGCCACCAGCACGGACCAGTAAAACTCCCAGTTCAGCCCGTTCAGGCGACCGATCGCGACCATCAGCGCCAGTACCGCGACCTGCAGGATACCGATAATCAGCTTGTCCTGACGACCAAAGAGGATGGCGGTGGATTTGATGCCAATTTTCAGGTCATCGTCGCGGTCTACCATCGCGTATTGCGTGTCATACGCCACCGCCCAGAGAATGTTCGCCAGGAACATCAGCCAGCAGCTGAGCGGTAAGGACTCACTAACCGCCGCAAACGCCATCGGAATCGACCAGCCAAACGCCGCGCCCAGCACCACCTGAGGCAGGTGGGTATAGCGCTTCATAAAGGGATATACCCAGGCCAACGCCAGCGCCGCAACGGAAAGCAGAATGGTCATGGTGTTGAGGGTTAACACCAGCAGGAAAGAGAGCAGCACCAGAACAATGAACAGCACGCGGGCTTCTTTCCCGGTGACCTGCCCGCTGGGTAACGGACGTCCGGCAGTACGCTTAACATGACCGTCGAATTTACGATCGGCATAGTCATTCACCACGCAGCCCGCCGCGCGCATCAGCCAGACGCCGGCAACGAACACGGCCAGGATCCACAGCGGCGGCACGCCCGGCGTGGCGAGCCACAGCGCCCACAGGGTCGGCCACAGCAGCAGTAACGCGCCAATGGGTTTATCGGTACGCATTAAGCGGTGATACGCCAACAGCTTATTCTGCGTCAGGCTCCACTCCATTTTTTCTTCCTCTTAGTACAACGGTGATGCCGGTAAAAAAAGCTCCGTCAGAATTAACGGTTTACCGCTCAGGCGAAGGCGGGAACGACGCCCCCAGAGTTCGGCATCACGACCAATCTCAATAAAATCCCGGGTAAGCTCAGACGAGGTGAAAAGGTAGCGCCCCAGCGGCGTTTTCCCCAGACGTTGCAGCGCGAGCTCTGGCCCGGAAAGGGTGGACTCGGGGACCACCGTCCGCCCGGCAAGCCACGGCTCACCATCAGCGCAGAGTAAAATTTCGCGCAGCCAGTAGCGTGGCTCTTGCGGCAGCAGCGGCAGCTCGCTGGCGATCTCATCGCCCGAGACAAACCCTTCCTGAATCAGGGTCACCGTGACCGTTTTACCCTGTTGCTCAAAACGTTTCGTCATTGAATCTTCCAGCAACAGCCAGTCCAGTTGCTGCGGATCAAGCGCAGGTATTTGGTCGAAATAGCGCAGCGCACGCAGTTGCGTTAGCGCAGGGTGTGACATGCCAGACTCTCCGATACATAACGTAATGGCATTGTATCGCAGAAACACGGATTGAGGGGGGCCAAACGTTATTTAACGATCACGATCGCAACATGGGCGCAACAGTCTGGCGGATACGAAAAAAAGTGCGCCCACTCAGGCGCACCAAACTACTAACAAATCAGCACTGTGGGGAAACGGTTACCCCTTGCCTTTTACACTGCTGATAAAGGTGGAACGGGCAGTGGTTGAACCTAAACGTTCGGCTTCATCAAGCAGTTTCAGCGCTTTATCGACATCGCCGCGCTTCACCGCCTGCTTAATGGCGTTGTTGAAGTACTCTTCGGTGTCGTTCAGTACCGGCTCGGCTTTCTTCACCGGGGCAGGCGCTGCGGTCGCTACCGGTGCGGCTGCCGTGGCAGCTGGCGCGGTATAGGCAGGAGCAGCTGTGTTACCTACAGTGACAGGGCCGGAACCGGAAGAGCCAAACAGCGGGCCGACCAGCACGCTTGAACCGCTGTTCGTTTTCACCTTCAGCTTTAACGTTCCGTCGGTGACGTGACGAGCAATCGGGTCTGGAATATCAGGAATCGCGTTACCGGTACCTTTTGCGTAGGCTTTAGCCGGATCGAGCAACGTGGTGGTCTTCTGAAGATCTTGCTCAGTGGTAAAGACCAGGACGTAGAGTTTTTGCTGGCCCAGCGCTGGCGTAAGGCGCATGACGCCTTCCAGACGGTCGGCGCTCATCACGCCGGGCTCCTGATACGTAAAGTATTCACTTGGGAAAAAGGCAGATGGCGTCATGTTCTGATCGAGAATTAACACGTTTGGTGCAAATACACTCGTCTGCTTATTAACTTCACTGGTCAAGGTAATGGCCAGTTCACCAATATTGGCGGGTACGCTATACGCAGCGACAGGGCCGGTAATACCCGGAACATTAAGTGACTGACCAGCCGTTGAGAGCTGGGTGGTCTGGGTTTTAGACTGATCGACAGGGGTCCAGACAAGCTGTTGCAATGCCGCTGTCGGAATGGCTGGCGCGGATGTTGTGTTTTGCGGAACGAAATTGACGTTAGCGAGCGTTACAGCAGGCGCGCTTGCCAGCAGCCCTGCGGTTAAACAAAGGGCAAGGAGAGTTTTGTTCATTTTCATTGTTATCACCTCAAAATGCACAGGTCAGCGGTAGCCAGGCAATAGCGCGCCGTCCCAAGGATTGAGGGGCTTGCGCCCCTCAGTTTGGTCATTACGTCAGGTTAAGACGGGATTACCACCAGATTTCCATCTGGGCGCCGAAGGACCACTCATCGTTGTCGCCGCGGCTGAAGCTTTTCGCAGTGGTATCGCTATAGGCCATGCCTGGGGTGTAACCCGCAACGGAGTTTTTACCTGAAGGCGCATAACCCCATTTCTCATCCCACTTGGCATAGGTGGCGAAGACGCGGATTGCTGGACGTGACCAGATGCTGTCGCCAGCCTGCCACTGTTGTGCCAGGGTGATTTTATACTGGTTGTTGGTTTCGCCAGTTTCCTGAGATTTGACGTTGTCGTAGCCCACTTCAAGCAGAGTGCTCATGATAGGCGTCCATTTGTACATAGGACGAACGCCTACGGTCCACCATTTCGTACCGTTGTTGTTATCCCAGTTGATATCCTGGTACATACCGACGTACATCAGATCCCAGCTATCGCCCAGCGAGATAGCACCGTGGTCAAGTACGCGCCACAGGTGCCCGTTGTTGTTGATGCCGTAGTTGATATCGTCAGTGGTGCCAATGTTCGAACCTTGCGACAGACCTTTACCCTGAGAGGTCATAGAGTCAGTTGCATATTGCAGAACGAATTTGTTGTAGCCTTTCAGCATGCTCTGCGTGTGTTCAGCGGTGAACATCCAGCCATCTTTAGATGCGCCGTCGATCAGGTGATAATCATCACGTGGGTTTGCACGGCCGTAATCAGCCCCCAGCTCCAGGGTACCGCCCGGGTTAATTTCCATCTGGGCTAAACGCACGTCAAAGACATCGTTTGCCGTGCGAGTGGTGTAGTCATAAACGCTGTTGCTGGCGAAGGATGAAGAACCGCCGGCTTCAGAAGAACGGGTTGCAGCCAGAGAGAGCTTACCAAAACCTACGTCGATGTTTTCAAGACCTGCACCAGGACCTGAAATATCCCAGTAGTAGAAGTCGATCATGTGGACGTCATGACGCTGATAGAAGCGCTTACCGGCCCAGATAGTCGAACCTGGCAGCCACTCAATCAGGTTTTTACCCTGCACGTTGGCTTCACGGAACGCCGGGTCAGTGGCCTCCCAGTCGTTCTGTTGCGCCACGGAATACGCGACGTTGGTGTCGAAGTAGAAGCTCTTATCGCCTTCTTTCCACACTTCCTGGCCCAGTTTCAGTTCCGCATAGGTTTCACATTCGTTACCGAGACGGTATTTACTTTGAGCACCGGTTGCCTGGAAGCACTGTTGTTCGCCGCCACTACCCGTCCAGCCGATACCGGAACGAGCATAACCATGGAAATCCACGGCCATTGCCTGAGCAGACATTACGCCCGCTGCGACGGCAACTGCCAGAGGAAGTTTGCGCAGAGTAATCATCATTCTATCTCCTGAGATCATTGCTTTTCTTTGAACACTTCACCTGTCGGTTTCGTGTCTTCTTTTGGGATTGCTTAAACGCCTGGCTCTTTGTGCAACCGACGACATGCAGTGCCATCCTCACGGAACAGATGGCAACGCTCTGGCGGCAAGCCGATAGCGAATGTGGCACCCTCTTCTACCAACACCACGTCGTTCTGGCGGTAGACCAGGTTCTGACGGATGGCGGGGATCTGGATATGAATCTGTGTTTCGTGACCAAGCTGTTCGACGACCTGAACGTCACCTTCCAGGGTCACATCAGCGATGTGGCTCGGCAGCAGGTGCTCAGGACGAATACCGAGGGACATGTTTGCCCCGACCTGTACGTTGGCGCTGTCGACCGGCAGCCAGACCTGCTGGCGGTTTGGCAGCTCCACCTGTACCTGTTCAATGGCTGTCGCGGTCACTTTGACGGGCAGGAAGTTCATCTTTGGCGAGCCAATGAAGCCCGCAACAAAGCGGTCTGCCGGGTAGTGGTACAGCTCCAGCGGTTTACCCACCTGCGCCACGCGGCCGGCATCCAGCACCACGATTTTGTCGGCGAGGGTCATCGCTTCCACCTGATCGTGGGTGACGTAAATCATCGTGCGGCCAAGACGCTTGTGCAGACGGGAGATTTCAATACGCATCTGGACGCGCAGGGCGGCATCCAGGTTAGAAAGAGGTTCATCGAGCAGGAACACGCGCGGTTCGGCCACCAGCGTACGGCCAATCGCCACACGCTGACGCTGACCACCGGAAAGCGCTTTTGGTTTACGCTCCAGCAGGTGGGCCAGCTGTAACACTTCCGCCACCTGCGTCACGCGCTGGTTAATGACCTCTTTCTTCGCGCCGGCCAGCTTCAGGCCAAAGGACATATTTTCGGCAACGGAAAGGTGTGGATAGAGTGCATAAGACTGGAACACCATACCGACGCCACGTTCGGCAGGCGGGATGTCGTTCATTCGGGTATCACCAATCAGCAGGTCGCCGCTGGTAATCGTTTCAAGACCGGCAATCATACGCAGCAGAGTAGATTTACCACAGCCTGATGGGCCAACAAACACCACGAATTCGCCTTCGTTGATGTCCAGATTGATGTCTTTCGACACCACAACGTCACCCCAGGCTTTCGTTACATTACGCAGCTGTACGCTCGCCATGCCCTTCTCCCTTCGTTACAACCTGTCACCGACAGAAACATTCAAGATAAGTTCACTATGGGGTATCCATTACTTTCCCGAATCCTCCACCCCCCGCCTTTTTTATGGGGGAGGAGGCGGGAGGATGAGGGAGCAGGCTCTGCGACCGCCATGGGCGGGCTGAGGCAAAATTCGTGAAGCCGCCTGCAAAATTCGGTGGGTTTTTATGTGCGCCAGCACTCATAACTTAAATTTATGCAACGGAGATCACACAAACGGGGGGTGGGGCGTAGGGGTTGGGAGGATGGAAAGAGGATGTCAAATAAGGAGACTGAGACACGTTGAACCACTGAAGTCATACCATGAGACATCACCAAAAAGGATGGCAGCTATGAATATCAAGACTGGCGCACGCGTTTTCGCATTGTCCGCCCTCGCAGCAATGATGATTTCCGCACCGGCGCTCGCCAAAATTGAAGAAGGCAAACTGGTTATCTGGATTAACGGCGACAAGGGCTATAACGGCCTGGCCGAAGTGGGCAAAAAATTCGAAAAAGATACCGGCATCAAAGTTACCGTAGAACACCCTGACAAGCTGGAAGAGAAGTTCCCGCAGGTTGCAGCAACCGGCGACGGCCCGGACATCATCTTCTGGGCGCATGACCGTTTCGGGGGTTACGCGCAGTCTGGCCTGCTGGCAGAAGTGACGCCAGATAAAGCCTTCCAGGACAAACTGTTCCCGTTCACCTGGGATGCCGTTCGCTATAACGGCAAGCTGATCGCTTACCCTATCGCGGTTGAAGCCCTGTCTCTGATTTACAACAAAGACCTGGTACCAAACCCACCGAAAACCTGGGAAGAGATCCCGAAACTGGATAAAGAGCTGAAGGCGAAAGGTAAATCCGCGCTGATGTTCAACCTGCAAGAGCCGTACTTCACCTGGCCGCTGATTGCTGCCGACGGCGGTTACGCGTTCAAGTTTGAAAACGGCAAATATGACGTGAAAGACGTGGGCGTGGACAACGCGGGCGCGAAAGCGGGTCTGACCTTCCTGGTGGATCTGATCAAGAACAAACACATGAACGCGGATACTGACTACTCCATCGCGGAAGCGGCGTTCAACAAAGGCGAAACCGCGATGACCATCAACGGTCCGTGGGCCTGGACCAACATCGACAAGAGCAAAGTCAACTACGGCGTGACGCTGTTGCCAACCTTCAAAGGCAAGCCGTCTAAACCGTTCGTTGGCGTGCTGAGCGCGGGCATCAACGCCGCCAGCCCGAACAAAGAGCTGGCGAAAGAGTTCCTGGAAAACTACCTGCTGACCGATCAGGGTCTGGATGAAGTGAACAAGGACAAACCGCTGGGCGCCGTCGCGCTGAAATCCTTCCAGGATCAGCTGGCGAAAGATCCACGTATCGCGGCCACCATGGATAACGCCCAGAAAGGCGAAATCATGCCGAACATCCCACAGATGGCTGCGTTCTGGTACGCCACGCGTACCGCGGTCATCAACGCTGCAAGCGGTCGTCAGACTGTCGATGCCGCGCTGAAAGATGCTCAGGGTCGTATTACTAAGTAATGACGTAGTCCCCTCTCCCTTCGGGAGAGGGTTAGGGTAAGGGTTGGCGCTATCCGCACGCCCTCACCCCGGCCCTCTCCCCCAGGAGAGGGAGAAAAGATCAAACGTTGTAGAGGAAAAACCCCATGGATGTCATTAAAAAGAAACGCTGGTGGCAAAGCGACGCGCTGAAGTGGTCAGCGATCGGTCTGCTGTGTCTGCTGGTGGGTTACCTTGTTGTTTTAATGTACGTACAAGGGGAATATCTGTTTGCCATCATGACGCTGATTTTAAGCTCTGCTGGCCTGTATATTTTCGCTAATCGTAAAGCCTATGCCTGGCGCTATGTTTACCCGGGCGTGGCCGGGATGGGGCTGTTTGTCCTGTTCCCGCTGATTTGTACCATCGCCATTGCGTTTACCAACTACAGCAGCACCAACCAGCTTGCGCAGGAACGCGCGCAGCAGGTCCTGCTGGATCGCTCATATCAGGCAGGCAAGACCTTTAACTTCGGCCTGTATCCTGCCGGTAACGAGTGGAAGTTAGCGCTTACTGACGAAGCAAGCAGCAAATACTATGTCTCCGACGCGTTCAAATTTGGCGGCGAGCAGAAGCTGGCCTTAAAAGAGGCACAGGCCCTGCCGGAAGGTGAACGTGCCAACCTGCGCGTTATTACCCAGAATCGTCAGGCGCTGACACAGCTCACCGCCGTGCTGCCAGACGAAAGCAAGGTGACCATGAGCTCGCTGCGCCAGTTCTCCGGCACGCAGCCGCTGTATACCCTGGCGGACGACGGCACGCTGACCAACAACCAGAGCGGCGTGAAATATCGTCCGAATAACGACATTGGTTTCTATCAGTCCATTACTGCCGACGGCAAATGGGGTGATGACAAGCTCAGCCCGGGCTATACCGTCACCATCGGCTGGGACAACTTTACCCGCGTGTTTACCGATGAAGGCATTCAGAAACCGTTCTTCGCCATCTTCGTCTGGACGGTGGTCTTCTCGGTGCTGACGGTGATCCTGACCGTGGCTGTGGGCATGGTGCTGGCCTGTCTGGTCCAGTGGGAATCCCTGAAAGGCAAAGCGATTTACCGCGTGCTGCTGATCCTGCCGTATGCCGTACCGTCGTTTATCTCGATTCTGATTTTCAAAGGGCTTTTTAACCAGAGCTTCGGTGAAATCAACATGATGCTGAGCGCCCTGTTCGGCATCAAACCGGCCTGGTTCAGCGACCCGACCACCGCTCGCTCGATGATTATCATCGTGAACACCTGGCTCGGTTATCCGTACATGATGATCCTGTGCATGGGCCTGCTGAAGGCTATCCCGGACGATCTGTACGAAGCCTCGGCGATGGACGGCGCGGGCCCATTCCAGAACTTCTTTAAAATTACGCTGCCGCTGCTCATTAAGCCGCTGACGCCGCTGATGATTGCCAGCTTCGCCTTTAACTTTAACAACTTCGTGCTGATTCAGCTGTTGACCAACGGCGGCCCGGACCGCCTTGGCACCACGACGCCAGCAGGCTATACCGACCTGCTCGTGAGCTACACCTACCGTATCGCCTTCGAAGGCGGCGGCGGCCAGGACTTCGGTCTGGCGGCAGCGATTGCCACCCTGATCTTCCTGCTGGTAGGCGCTCTGGCGATTGTGAACCTGAAAGCCACACGTATGAAATTTGATTAAGGAGGGCATCAATCATGGCAATGGTACAACCCAAATCTCAGAAGTTGCGCCTCCTGGCGACGCACTTAGGCCTGCTGATTTTCATCGCGGCGATCATGTTCCCGCTGCTGATGGTTATCGCCATCTCCCTGCGTTCGGGTAACTTCGCGACGGGGAGCCTGATCCCGGACGAAATCTCCTGGGAGCACTGGAGGCTCGCGCTGGGCTTCAGCGTGGAACACGCGGATGGCCGCGTCACGCCGCCGCCGTTCCCGGTCCTGCTGTGGCTGTGGAACTCGGTGAAAATCGCAGGTATTACCGCCATTGGTATCGTGGCGCTTTCCACCACCTGTGCTTATGCCTTCGCCCGCATGCGTTTCCCGGGCAAAGCGACGCTGCTGAAAGGGATGCTGATTTTCCAGATGTTCCCGGCCGTACTGTCGCTGGTGGCGTTGTATGCCCTGTTTGACCGTCTGGGCCAGTACGTACCGTTTATCGGCCTGAACACCCACGGCGGCGTGATCTTCGCCTATCTTGGCGGTATCGCACTGCATGTGTGGACCATCAAAGGCTATTTCGAAACTATCGACGGCTCGCTGGAAGAAGCGGCCGCGCTGGATGGCGCAACCCCGTGGCAGGCGTTCCGCCTGGTGCTGCTGCCGCTGTCGGTGCCGATTCTGGCGGTAGTGTTTATCCTGTCGTTTATCGCTGCGATCACCGAAGTACCGGTTGCCTCACTGTTACTGCGTGATGTGAACAGCTACACCCTGGCCGTAGGTATGCAGCAATACCTCAACCCGCAAAACTACCTGTGGGGCGACTTTGCCGCGGCGGCCGTACTTTCCGCCATCCCGATTACCGTGGTGTTCCTGCTGGCGCAGCGCTGGCTGGTCAACGGCCTGACGGCGGGCGGTGTGAAAGGTTAAGTTTCATTTTGTTATGCCACTGCAACCCTCAACTTTAGACGTATTGTATTGACCCAACTTGTGACTGTTGTTAGGCGCTCTTCGGAGCGCCATTTTTTTATTCGCGTTTCAGCCGCTTCGAGTTGCACAGCCAGAGGGTGATCACCAGCAGCAGGATCGCCGCCGAGTAGATCAGCACGTCGAGCGGGGACTTATGATCGACGATGATCAGCCGCACTATCGCAGTGATCCCAATGTAGACAAAATAACGCAGCGGAAAGTGAAAGCCGGACTGAAAGTACTTCACAATCAGGGCGATAAATTCAAAGTAGAGAAAGTAGACCACCAGGCCTTCCACCAGCGCATATTTGCTGGTTTGTTCAGGGGCGAACAGTACATCCGCAAGATGCACCGTCTCTTTACCCAAAAAGACGACCAGTATCAGGCCAAGGCTCAACAGACCGAGGTTCAGCACGGTCTGGAGGATAGTTGAGATAAACTCAACGCGCGGGCGAGTCAGGGATGTCATACAGCACCTCATTCTCCAGGGCGAGGTTCCTGTATAACGCAAAAATGTGACGGGGATCTATATTTTTTGTTTATGTTTTGTCCGCATGAGCATTCTTGCCGGGCGGCACTGCGTTTGCCCGGCCTACAAAAACACTAACTTAGGCCGGTAAGCGCAGCGCCACCGGGCAAAGAAGCATCAGCGGAAGTTAATGTTCTTATCGCTCGTCATGTCATACAGCTGGAACTTACGTCCAAGCTGCTGACCCCCGTCACGCGTCAGCGGCGTCCAGCCCACTGCCGCACGGCTGCGGGTTGGGCCTGACGAGAACAGATCCAGCGGAATCGACACGTAGACCCCTTTGGTGAAGTCCCCTTCCCCGTACTCGTCCGGCGAAACGTTGGTGATAGTGGCGTAGCCACCCACCACGACGCCGCTGTCGAAGTGTTTAGAGATGTCCAGCGTACCGCCCTTATCGCCCGCCAGGTACTGGCCGACGCTGGCTTTCACCAGCACGTCAGGGGCGAACGACGGCGTCCAGTAGGCGGTCAGATGGCCCGTTTTGACGCTGTAGTCGGTGAATTTCATCATGTCCTGCGCGCTGCGCCAGTCACGCTGTTTGACGTAGTTGGCATCCACCCCGAACGCCCAGTTACTGTCGACAGGACGATAAAGCACTTCCGCCCCCGCGCCGCCGTACATGGTTTCCAGATACCCGCCGTACACCTGGCCGTAGAAGCCGTTGCCGAAGTACTGGAAGTAGTTGGCCTGCAGGTTATTCACGTAGGCATCGTTTTGTACGTACTCACGCACGCGGGTACGCACGCGCGGCAGCGCCGAGTCTTTTGGCGGGTTGGTGTAGTTGAACTTGTCGTAGTTATTGGCGATGTTGCCGAACAGGCTGCCGGTGGTCAGCAGGTGGTCGGTGAGCCACAGATCCGCCGTCGCCATGACCCCCAGCTGATACATGTAGAAGTTTTCAGGCCCGCCCACGGACTGGTTCAGCACCGGATCGATATGGAAATCGAAGCGCGATTTGTCGATATACCAGCCCTGCTCGGTGGTTTCCGGCACGATAGGCTCTACGCGTTTTTGCACCAGCTCGGTTTCATGCCCGAGCGGCTCGCCTTCCAGATGGCGCTTGAGGCTGGCAACGTCCGTTTCGGTTGTGACCTGCGGCAGGTTGAGACGGTTCTCCGTCACGCGGATCGTGCGGATCCCTTCCGGCAGATCGTTCATAACGATCCGGTTAGCGCGTTCGATCCCTTCGCGCGAGTCGCGGTATTTCACCTGCTCGCCGGTCACGTACAGCGTATCGCCTTTCACCTGAATTTTCGGATCCGCCAGGCCGGCATTGTATTTCAGCAGCGTCAGCTGGTTTGCCACCACGGAGTGCTGCAGAATCGCATCCTGCGGCTCCGGCTGGTATGCAGGGCGCGCGTTATCATTGTAGTGCGGCCGCATGTCGTTAAAGTTGGTGCGCAGCGTGAAGCCAAACATCACCGTATTGCCGCGCTCGTAGCTGAGGTTAACGTCGGCCCAGTCGGTGACGCGATAAATGGCGCCGACGTTAAACTTGCTCTTCTGCTCAATCTTTCCGGCGAAGTCCTGCGAGTAGTCATTCCCCTCATATTCCAGCTTCAGGCGTAATGGCTGCCAGGGCGTTTGATACTCCACGCCGCCAAACAGCGATGCCGGACCGTGGAACATCTGGTCTCCGTTGATGGAGCCCGCTTTCTTATAGCTGTTATCGCGGTAGCAGTATTTATCGCTGTAGGAGCAAAACGGGTTTTTCACGTTTCCGCTGGTGCCGAGATAGCCCCATCCCAGACCGAGCGAGAAGTCGAACGGCCCCCAGGCTTTACTGGCCACGATGTATTCCGCATCAAACAGACCGGTACCACCGATATCTTTGGCGCCCACGGACACCTGCGGCATCCAGTAGCTCTCTTCCCACAGGCGCAGCTTGACGTCGAAGGCTTTATCTTTGTAAGTCTGATCGCCGGAGAACGCCTCTACGCTGCTGTACTGTTTCGTACGCACGTCGGTATAGCGCAGCGTGGTTTCAAGCCACGGGAACAGCTGCACCGAGGCGGAGTAGTAGCGATACTGGTCGTTATCACGGTAGTTAAGGCTAATTTCCCCTTCGCGCGCCATACGCGCGGTGGGCGTTTGCAGTAAACCGACGCCGCCGAAGTCTGACTGAGACGGGCCAATGGGTGCCGGATACGTTTCTGCATGGCAGGCGGCACTCACGCAGAGCGCCAGCATGCTGTAAAGATAGGTTCTTTTCATTATTCCGGTATCCGCTGAATCAGGGAGTGAAGGATATCGGCGTTAAGCCCGTCATACGCCTTCGTCCAGAAATGGTCGGCAAAACCGACAAAAATGATGCTGCCCGGCATAGGTTCGATATGCCGTTTATTCCAGTAAGCGACGGGGGCTTTTTGTGTGTGCCCGTCAGGGTAAACCACCCAGGCGTAGCTGTTATCGGCACCGCTCAGCAGGCTCTGCTCGTCGAGGTAGCTCGCCACGTCACGACCGGGCGTGAAGGGCTTTTTACCCGGGCTGCTGATAAGCCCCATTACGGTCACCGTCGTCGGCTTCTCCGGCAGCCAGAGCGTATACTCCCCTTCAAGCGTGGGATTGCCCTTTTCCGTGACGCGCACTTCGTCGGGATCAAGGTTCACGTTCTGACGGCCCGTCACCTTCAGCGCCTGCAGCTGCTGGCGAACGCTGTTAATCGCCGCCGCGTCGTCGCCATCTTCCTGCTCCGCTAATCCCGTCAGCCTGGCAAGAAGCGCCTTGTGCTGTTGTTCCGCTTCAGCCGTCTTCTGCCGCTCAGCGATCACTGCCCCCGGCCACCAGCTGTTGGCGAGCCTTGGCTGTCCGACGAGATCGAGCAGATGCTCAGCGTGGGTTAAGGTTTTGGGTTTTTCACTGTCCGGCGTGTAGACCTTCACCGTCCCTGCGGACCATGCCAGCGGCGCGGCAAGGCTGGCGATAAGCGCAACGTGGATGAGCGTTTTCATGATTTCGCCGCCTTGATCAGGGTGGTTTTCACCGGGAAGAATCCGGCACCGAGATACTGCAGGGACTGGCGGATCTGCCCTTCCTCGTCGATCCAGAAGCGGTTGTGCCAGGTGGCCTGGTCGGTAGTGACTTCTTCATCCAGCACGCGAACCTGCGTTTCGTCACTGCCGACTTTCACGCTGTCCGTGCCGTCCCAGCGGAAGGTCGAGCGTGCCGTGGCGTAACGCACCTGCTTATGTTCGGTCCAGCCCATCGTGCGCGTCCAGCTTGCGCCTTCGGCGATCTGGTTCGGCTTGATCAGCGGATCGGCAGCGATGTTATTCACCTCCAGCAGGTTGTCGCCGCCCAACAGGGTTTTCACGATACGACCATGCTGCGTCACGATGGTGGCCTGATCCTGCGTCACCCATTTCTGCTGCCCGTTTTCATCGAAAGCGAGCACCACAAACAGCTGCGGGCCATCGTTAAGCTGCATGTACTGACTGGCATAGGGCATGTTTTGAAGTTCGTCATCGGTCAAATGCACGCCCGGTGTGCCGAACATGCTTTCCCACAGTGAGTTTCCCAGCCCTTTGGTGGTGGCCGAGCACGCCTGCAGCAGCAGGCAAATCAGAATGATTGCAGGTCGCTTCACGACTCTTCTCCGAAGGGGCGAAATAACCACACCGAAGTGTGGTTATGATTAAAACACCCGCTATTACTGGGTGCTGGTTGTCGTGGTGGTCGTGGTTCCGGTATTGGAGCCATCACCGCCACCGGTTGCCGCCAGCGCGACACCCACGGCTGAACTTACGGTGCTGGCGCTGGCTGCGGTAGAACTTCCCGCAGACGCAGACGTCGCAGCCGAACCTGCCGCTTCCCCGACCTGAACCGGAGCTGCATAGACAGATGTCGCCGCAAGCGCAGATATGGCAAAAATGCCATACAGTACTTTCTTCATAACAATTTCCCTTCAATGAATGAATGGAGATTTGCCCGAAAAGAATTTCAGGCGGAATCGAGTATACACAACTACTGCCGTGGGTTTGCCGTAAGGGGAAATAGGGATGGAGTTTTCGGACTAATGGTTAAAATGGAAATGAAAGACAAATAACATAAATATATAACTGCTATAAATCAATAACTTATAATATGAGCATATTAATGAACCACTACGTATTTTCTTAAAATAAACCGCAGCAATTAACGGGTTAAGCGTCTTTTTCGGATTAAACTCAGATTCAGAATTTGAGTTAACTAACAGACATCAGGAATTATCCGATAAAAAAATGCCGGCATTAAGCCGGCACGTTTTCATGACGTTTTAATTACGCACGCCAGGCTTTATAACGGTTGATCAAACCATTTGTCGAGCTGTCATGGCTGGCAATCGCTTTATCGTCACCCAGCTCTGGCAGAATACGGTTTGCCAGCTGTTTGCCCAGCTCAACGCCCCACTGGTCAAAGGTGAAGATGTTCAGGATGGCGCCCTGCGTGAAGATCTTGTGTTCGTACAGGGCAATCAGCGCGCCCAGGCTGAACGGCGTAATTTCGCGCAGCAGGATGGAGTTGGTTGGGCGGTTGCCTTCGAACACTTTGAACGGCACCACGTGATCCAGGGTTGCCGGATCTTTACCCTGGTCACGGTATTCTTGTTCAACCACTTCGCGGGATTTACCGAACGCCAGCGCTTCGGTCTGCGCAAAGAAGTTCGACAGCAGCTTCGGATGGTGGTCGGACAGCGGGTTATGGGTGATAGCCGGGGCGATGAAATCGCACGGTACCATTTTGGTGCCCTGGTGGATCAGCTGGTAGAAAGCATGCTGGCCGTTGGTGCCCGGCTCGCCCCAGATGATTGGGCCAGTCTGGTAATCCACCGCGTTGCCGTTACGGTCAACGTACTTACCGTTGGATTCCATGTTGCCCTGCTGGAAGTAAGCAGCAAAGCGGTGCATGTACTGGTCGTATGGCAGGATCGCTTCGGTTTCAGCGCCGAAGAAGTTGTTGTACCAGATACCGATCAGCGCCAGCAGCACCGGCAGGTTTTTCTCTGGTGCGGTGGTGGAGAAGTGTTTGTCCATCGCGTGCGCGCCGGAGAGCAGCTCGACGAAGTTGTCGAAGCCCACGGACAGGATGATGGACAGACCGATCGCAGACCACAGGGAGTAGCGGCCGCCGACCCAGTCCCAGAACTCGAACATGTTCGCGGTATCAATGCCGAACTCGCTGACCGCTTTGCCGTTGGTAGACAGCGCCGCGAAGTGTTTCGCCACGTGCTTGTTGTCGCCCGCGGTTTTCAGGAACCAGTCGCGCGCGCTGTGGGCGTTGGTCATGGTTTCCTGAGTGGTGAAGGTTTTGGACGCAACCAGGAACAGGGTGGTTTCCGGGTTCACGTTCTTCAGCACTTCGGCGATGTGGGTACCATCGACGTTAGACACAAAGTGCATATTGAGGTGGTTTTTATACGGGCGCAGCGCTTCGGTCACCATGAACGGACCGAGGTCAGAACCGCCGATACCGATGTTCACCACGTCGGTGATCGCTTTGCCGGTGTAGCCTTTCCAGCTACCGGAGATGATCGCTTCGGAGAAGGTTTTCATCTTTTCCAGCACCGCGTTCACTTCAGGCATGACGTCTTTGCCGTCAACGATGATTGGCGTATTGCTACGGTTACGCAGGGCCACGTGAAGCACGGCACGGTCTTCGGTACGGTTGATCTTCTCGCCGGAGAACATGGATTTGATGGCGTCGGCAAGCTCGGTTTCTTTCGCCAGATCCTGCAGTTTTGCCAGCGTCTCTTCGGTAATGCGGTTTTTGGAGAAATCCACCAGCATCAGGTCGTCGAAGGTCGCGGAGAACTTAGAGAAACGATCGGCATCCTTCGCGAACAGATCCGCGATGGTGACGTCTTTCATTTCATCAAAATGTTTCTGGAGTGCCTGCCAGGCAGCGGTCTGCGTTGGGTTGATGTTTTTCATTAGCAATACTCTTCTGATTTGAGAATTGTGACTGCGGTCGATTGTAGCGCCTGCAAATAAAAATTGTGATGGTTTTTATGCCATTGCCCTGGCCTGCATCAAACACAGGTGAAAAGACCCGAAAAGTATAGCTGCTGAAGCGCACTCCCGGGGCGGCGAAATGTCGGTCAAAAAGCCCTAAAACGGAGCATAAAATCTGGCGCTGTTATAAGTCCTGTTTCTCAGGGGTACCCCCCCATAAAAAATCCGCATAATCCCAGCATTGACAGGACCTCCCCCGCATTTTATTTATAGGGCCGTATTTTGCGCCTGCACCTGTTTTCATTTCATTCTTGTGCCATGGTCGCTTATTCATTCCCTGACACGAGGTTGTTATGACGAGTTTTGTGGTCGCCAAATTTGGCGGCACCAGTGTGGCCGATTACGATGCCATGAACCGCAGCGCCGATGTGGTGCTGGCCGATCCGAATACCCGCCTGGTGGTGCTGTCTGCCTCCGCCGGCGTGACGAACCTGCTGGTTTCTCTGTCTGAAGGACTGGAAGCGACAGAACGTTTCGTGAAGCTGGATGCACTGCGCAAAATTCAGTTCGACATCCTTGAACGTCTGCAGAACCCGAACGTCATCCGCGAGGAAGTGGAACGTCTGCTGGAAAATATCACCACTCTGGCAGAAGCGGCGTCTCTGGCTACCTCCACCGCCCTGACCGACGAACTGGTCAGCCACGGCGAGCTGATGTCCACCCTGCTGTTTGTTGAAATCATGCGCGAGCGTAACGTTCAGGCGCAGTGGTTTGACGTGCGTAAAGTGATGCGTACCAGCGATCGCTTTGGCCGCGCCGAGCCGGACGTTGAGGCGCTGGCGGAGCTGACCAATCAGCAGCTGGCACCACGCCTGGCGGACGGTATTGTGATCACCCAGGGCTTTATCGGCAGTGAAGCGAAAGGTCGCACCACCACGCTTGGCCGCGGCGGCAGCGACTACACCGCCGCGCTGCTGGGCGAAGCCCTGCATGCAACGCGCGTGGATATCTGGACGGACGTTCCGGGCATTTACACCACCGACCCGCGCGTCGTTTCTGCGGCTAAACGTATTGATGTGATCGCCTTTGAAGAAGCGGCGGAAATGGCCACCTTCGGCGCGAAAGTGCTGCACCCGGCAACGCTGCTGCCGGCCGTACGCAGCGATATTCCGGTCTTCGTCGGCTCCAGCAAAGATCCGAAAGCGGGCGGGACGCTGGTCTGCAAGAAAACGGAAAACCCACCGCTGTTCCGCGCCCTGGCCCTGCGCCGTCGCCAGACGCTGGTGACGCTCCACAGCCACAATATGCTGCATTCACGCGGTTTCCTGGCGGAAGTGTTTGGCATTCTGGCGCGCCATAATATCTCGGTGGATCTGATCACCACCTCTGAAGTGAGCATTGCGCTAACGCTGGACACCACCGGCTCGACCTCCACCGGCGACACGCTGCTGACGCAGTCGCTGCTGATTGAGCTGTCTGAGCTGTGCCGCGTGGAAGTAGAAGAAGACCTGGCGCTGGTTGCCATCATCGGCAACAAGCTGTCGCGCGCCTGCGGCGTGGGTAAAGAGGTATTCGGCGTGCTCGACCCGTTCAGCATCCGCATGATCTGCTACGGCGCATCCAGCTACAACCTCTGCTTCCTGGTGCCTGCCGATCAGGCCGAGCAGGTCGTGCAGAAACTTCATCAGAATTTGTTTGAATAAAATTCGTTAGCAGGATAAACAATACCTATAAGCCGGGCACAGACCCGGCTTTTTCATAACTAAACAACACGACAATACTGCAAGGAATCCACTATGTTATCCGCCGTTACGCGGCTGTTCCCGTTATGGGCGCTGCTGCTCTCCGTACTCGCGTATTACACCCCCGCCACGTTCACGGGCATTGGTCCGTGGGTCGCCACGCTGCTGATGCTGATCATGTTCGGTATGGGCGTGCATCTGAAAGTCGACGACTTTAAACGCGTGCTGTCTCGCCCTGCGCCCGTCGCGGCAGGGATCTTCCTGCACTACCTGGTGATGCCGCTTGCGGCGTGGCTGCTGGCGATGGCCTTTAAGATGCCGCCCAATCTCTCCGCCGGGATGGTGCTGGTAGGCAGCGTGGCCAGCGGCACGGCGTCCAACGTCATGATCTACCTGGCGAAAGGCGACGTGGCGCTCTCCGTCACGATCTCGTCCGTTTCGACGCTGGTTGGCGTCGTTGCCACGCCGCTGTTAACTCGCCTGTACGTGGACGCGCATATTCAGGTGGACGTGACGGGCATGCTGCTCAGTATTCTGCAGATTGTGGTGATCCCGATTGCGCTGGGGCTGGTCATTCACCATCTTTTCCCGCGCGTTGTGAAGGCCGTTGAGCCCTACCTGCCCGCGTTTTCGATGGTCTGCATTCTGGCGATCATCAGCGCCGTGGTGGCGGGTTCCGCATCGCACATTG
Source organism: Enterobacter sp. DNB-S2 (assembly GCF_019443845.1). Classification (NCBI taxonomy): domain Bacteria; kingdom Pseudomonadati; phylum Pseudomonadota; class Gammaproteobacteria; order Enterobacterales; family Enterobacteriaceae; genus Enterobacter; species Enterobacter sp. DNB-S2. The sequence goes on along the minus strand of NZ_CP050520.1, from coordinate 954,643 downwards.
CCTCCGTGGGCTTTATCGTGATTATCGCCGTGGTGCTGCATAACACTATTGGCCTGCTGGGCGGCTACTGGGGCGGGAAGCTGTTCGGTTTTGACGAATCGACCTGCCGCACGCTGGCAATCGAGGTAGGCATGCAGAACTCAGGCCTGGCGGCGGCGCTCGGTAAAATTTACTTCTCCCCGCTGGCGGCCCTGCCCGGCGCGCTGTTCTCCGTCTGGCATAACCTCTCCGGCTCGCTGCTGGCGGGCTACTGGTCCGGCAAACCGATTGATGAACAAACGAAAAAAGATGCGGTGAAGCAGGGTTAATTTGCGCGGCTTGCTTTACACTGAAGCCTCTCTATCAGGAGGCTTCAGCAATGGCTACACCACGTTTGACCCAGAAAGACATGACGGAAGCCGAGCAGCGCGAACTGAAAACGCTTCTCGACCGCGCCCGAATCGCACATGGCCGCACGCTGACGAACGCCGAAACCAATCAGGTGAAAAAAGAGTACATCGATAAGCTGATGGCGCAGCGTGACGCCGCGGCGAAAAAAGCCCGCAAGCTGAAAAAAGAGCAGGCTTATAAACCCGATGCAGAGGCGACCTTTTCCTGGTCCGCCACAACGTCTACCCGTGGAAGGCGCTAATCAGCGCCCTTTCTTTTTGCGCCCCGGCTGGGTAAAGCGTTTTCCATTACCCGGCTTGCCTCGCCCCTTATCTTCCGCCTGAGGCGCCTTCACCACCGGGCGCTTAATCGCCTGGGTTTTCGGTTTGGCTTTGGCCTTCGGCTTCGCTTCGGACGAGGAATTCTCGATAAGCTTGAAGAGTTCAATCAGCTCGTCATCCGTTAAATCGCGCCATTCGCCCAGCGGGATGCCGGACAGGCTGACGTTCATGATGCGCGTGCGTTCCAGCTTCGTCACTTCATAACCGAAGTGCTCGCACATACGGCGGATCTGGCGGTTTAAGCCCTGCACCAGCGTAATGCGGAACGCGAACGGCGCTTCTTTCTTCACCTTACACTTTTTCGTGACGGTACCGAGGATCGGCACGCCCGCGCCCATGCCACGAATAAATTCGTCCGTAACCGGCTTATTTACCGTCACAATGTACTCTTTCTCGTGATCGTTACCGGCACGCAGAATTTTGTTGACCAGATCGCCGTGGTTGGTGAGGAAAATCAGCCCCTGAGAGTCTTTATCCAGACGGCCAATCGGGAAGATACGGCTGCTGTGGTTCACGAAATCAACGATGTTGTCCCGCTCACCGTCTTCCGTGGTGCTGACAATACCAACCGGTTTGTTCAACGCGATAAACACCAGGTCTTCAGCATCACGCGGTTCGATGACCTGACCATTCACTTTAACCACATCGCCAGGGACCACCTGGTCGCCGATGGTGGCGCGTTTGCCGTTAAGAAACACGTTACCCTGTTCAATGTAACGGTCAGCCTCGCGACGTGAGCAGATCCCGCTCTCGCTAATGTATTTGTTTAATCGGGTTGATTGAGTTGGCAGCATAGTTTCTCCTGTGAAGGGCGAAATATACCTTAGGTATGGGCTGGAAAAAAAGATTAGCCGACGGTTACTGAGACGGGTTTTTTATTTTGCGAGACGCTTTCAGGATTTAGCGTCAGGCCATTTATCCTTGAGCTAACTCCTTTTAGCTTTACTCTCCAGAGACAATTATTTGTAGTTTATAAATCACATGGAGTAATATGAAGGAGATCGTTCAGACAGAATCCTTCCAACGCTGGGAGCAAAACTTAAAAGATCGGCGAGCGAAAACCATTATCGCTTCCCGCCTCTTTCGGTTGGCAAATGGTTTAGCGGGCGACATTAAACCCGTGGGCGAAGGTATAAGTGAGCTGAGGATCCACTATGGTCCGGGCTACAGAATCTATTTTAAAGACCAGGGCAATTGCATCATCGTGCTGTTGTGTGGTGGTGACAAAAGCAGCCAGGCCAGAGACATACTTATGGCAAAAATGCTGAGCAATCCCAATGGCAGGAGTGAATGAGCATGCATAAATTAACACCCTACGATCCAGCCAATGCGCTGGTGGATGACGAGGAAATCGCCGTGTTTATGGCTGATGCCTTAGAAACGGGCGATTCAGCGTATATTGCTAAAGCTCTGGGCGTCATCGCGCGAGCGAAAGGAATGTCGACCATTTCACAGCAAACTGGCCTATCACGAGAGCAACTGTATCGATCGTTCAGTGATAAAGGAAACCCAACGCTTAAAACCACTCTGGCGGTCATGAAAGCATTGGGTCTTGGGCTAACAATCAAACACGCTGGAGATTAATACTCACCCCGCTCGTCGTCTTCATCCGGCTGTTCCATCACGCTGTACGCCACCGCGCAGAACAACGAGTTGAGACGCTTCATATCCCCCAGCAGCCCCAGATGCAGGGAGCTGGTCTCGATACTCTGCACGTTCTGCTGGTGCAGACGCTCAACGTGGGCGTGCGAATAGCGGCGGTTCAGAATGCGGAAACGATGCTTGTTGCGGCGCAGGCGGCGCGCGCTCGGCACGTCGCTGGAGAAGAAGACCAGCATCGCCAGCTTGAGGTTGCTGACCAGCTGTTCGTGCAGCGCTTCCAGCTCCTTCAGGCCTTCACCTGAAAACGCACGACGCGCGGCAAGGGATTTGTCGGCGATCTCGCTGCCCATACGCTCAACGATATCCGAGGCCTGCTCAAGGTTAAGCGACATCTCGATGATTTCCGCCCAGCGGCGGGACTCCTCTTCCGCCAGCTCGTCCTGCGGCATACGCGCCAGGTAAAGCTTGATAGCGGTATAGAGCACGTTGATATCGTCCGCCAGTCTGCGCAGTTCTTTCTCTTCACGCGGCTCGCCGTGCATCACCTTTTGCAGGCCTTCGAGCATGGTTTCCATTGCGTCGCCCATGCGCAGCGTCTCGCGCGCGGCATTCGCCAGCGCCAGCGCCGGGGTATCCAGAGCGGACGTATCCAGGTGCTTCGGCTTCAGGCGCGCATCCAGCTCCGGTTCGTCCTGAATGAGACGCTCGCAGAAGCGGGCCATCGGCCCGGCAAAAGGCACCATCGCCAGGCAGCGCACCAGGTTGTAGAACACGTGGAAGTAGATCACCAGCTCCGCCTTCGGCAGCGGGAGATTGTCCATCAGGTTCGCCAGCGGGTGGATAAAGGGCAGGATAATCAGGCTGCCCACCAGCTTAAACAGCAGGCTGCCCAGCGCCACGCGGCGGGCGGCGGCATTGGCCGCGCTGTTGTTAAGCATCGCCAGCAGGCCGGAGCCGAGGTTGGCCCCGATCACCAGACACAGCGCTACCGGGAAAGAGATCGCCCCTGCGGCGGTAAGCGTGGCCGTCAGCAGGACCGCCGCCAGGCTGGAGTAGCTGACGATAGCAAACACCGCGCCAATGAGCGCGTCCAGCATGATGTCCCCGGTCAGGGAGGCGAAGATGACCTGAACGCCATTGGCCTCGGTGATTGGCGTGACCGCCTGCACAATCAGCTCCAGCGCCAGCAGGATCAGCCCGAGGCCAATTCCTACGCGCCCGAGCTGCCCGGCGCGCGTCTGTTTGCGGCCGAGGAAGAAGATGACGCCGAGAAAAATCAGCAGCGGCGACAGCCAGGAGAGATCGAAGGTCAGGATACGCGCCATCAGCGCGGTACCTACATCCGCACCCAGCACAATCACCAGCGCCGGGGCCAGCGCCACCAGATCCTGCGCCACAAAGGAGGTCACAAGCAGTGTCGTGGCGTTACTGCTCTGCACCAGTGCCGTTACGCCAATGCCCGCGCAGAAGGCGAGCGGCTTCTTCTCAACGCTGCTGCTGAGAACGGTACGTAAGCGCGCGCCAAATACGCGCATCACGCCGGTACGGACGATATGGGTGCCCCATACGAGCAGGGCGACTGCCGAGAGCAGGTGTAACAGGGTCAGCACGGAAGGTTTTCCTCCTTATCGTTATTCGTTTTCCATAGGTTCAGTATAAGGGTTTAAACGTAAGAAAGAGACAGGGCGCCCAATGAGCGCCCTGTTTGTTGTAAGGAAAAGTGATTTTAGTCGGCGTCGTAGCCGAGATTAGGCGCCAGCCAGCGCTCCACTTCAGACACGCTCATGCCTTTGCGCAGGGCGTAATCTTCAATCTGATCCCGCTGCAGCTGCGCCACGGCAAAGTACTTGCTGTCCGGATGGCTGAAGTACCAGCCGGAAACGGACGCGCCTGGCCACATGGCGAACGACTCGGTGAGCTTCATGCCGGTATGGGCTTCCACGTCCAGCAGCTTCCAGATGGTGCCTTTTTCGGTGTGCTCCGGACAGGCCGGATAGCCCGGCGCCGGGCGAATGCCCTGGTAATTTTCGCGGATCAGATCCTCATTGCTGAGGTTTTCATTCGCCGCGTAGCCCCAGTGCACCTTACGCACGCGCTCGTGGAGGTACTCGGCGAAGGCTTCCGCCAGGCGGTCGGCAATCGCTTTCACCATGATTTTATTGTAATCATCGTGCTGCGCTTCGAACGCGTCCGCCAGCGCGTCTTCCTCCAGACCGCCGGTTACCGCAAAGGCGCCGATATAGTCGGCTTTACCACTCAGCTTCGGCGCGACAAAATCGGCCAGGCAGTAGTTGGCAAAGCCCACTTTCTCGGTTTGCTGGCGCAGATGACGGCTGACCGCCAGCACGTGGGTGCGGGTTTCATCGCGATAGATTTCGATGTCGTCGCCCACGCGGTTCGCCGGGAACAGGCCCACCACGCCGCGCGGGTTGAGGCTTTTCTCTGCGCTCAGCGTGTCGAGCATATCGTTGGCATCTTTAAACAGGCGCTTCGCCTCCTCGCCAACCACCTCGTCTTCCAGGATGCGCGGATATTTGCCCGCCAGCGACCAGGTCATAAAGAACGGCGTCCAGTCGATGTAGTTGCGCAGCGTCTCGATGCTGGCCGTCACGTCCTGCACGCCCAGACGGTGTGCGACCGGCGGCGTGTAGCTGGACCAGTCGAAGGCCAGATCGTTGTCGCGCGCCGCCTGAAGCGAAACAGGCGGGGTGCGCGGCTTCTTACGGCCGTGCTGGATGCGAACGGTTTCGTACTCTTTGCGGGTGCGCGCCACAAAATCGTCGCGCTGGGTGTCGGAGAGCAGCGCGGAGACCACGCCCACGGTGCGCGAGGCGTTCTGCACGTAGACCGTCGGGCCGCTGTAGTTCTGCTCGATTTTCACCGCCGTATGCGCTTTTGAGGTGGTCGCCCCGCCAATCAATAGCGGAATGGTGAAGCCCTGTCGCTCCATCTCTTTTGCCACGTTGACCATTTCGTCCAGCGACGGCGTAATCAGCCCGGAGAGGCCAATCAGGTCGGCGTTCACTTCGCGCGCGGTCTTGAGGATTTTGTCCGCCGGGACCATCACGCCGAGGTCGATAATCTCGTAGTTATTACACTGCAGCACTACGCCAACGATGTTCTTGCCGATGTCGTGCACGTCGCCCTTCACGGTGGCGATAACCATCTTGCCGTTGCTGGAGCCTTTCTCTTTGCTGGCTTCGATGTAGGGCTCCAGATAGGCCACTGCCTGCTTCATCACGCGGGCGGATTTCACCACCTGCGGCAGGAACATTTTGCCCTCACCGAACAGATCGCCGACCACGTTCATGCCGTCCATCAGGGGACCTTCGATCACCTCAATCGGGCGGGCTGCCTGCTGGCGCGCCTCTTCGGTATCGAGCTCGATAAATTCGGTGATGCCTTTGACCAGCGAGTATTCCAGGCGCTTTTTCACGTCCCACGAACGCCACTCGGCCTGCTGAACGTTTGCCGCCTCATCCGATTTGCTGCCGCGGTATTTCTCCGCCAGGTCCAGCATGCGCTCGGTGGCGGCGTCGCGGCGGTTAAGGATCACGTCCTCGACGGCGTCGCGCAGCTCGGCGGGAAGGTCGTCGTAAATCGCCAGCTGGCCGGCGTTAACGATCCCCATGTCCATGCCGTTGCGGATGGCGTAGTAGAGGAACACGGCGTGGATCGCTTCGCGCACCGGGTCGTTGCCGCGGAACGAGAACGACACGTTCGACACGCCGCCGGAGATCAGCGCATGCGGCAGCTCGCGCTTGATGTCTTCACATGCGCCGATAAAGTCCTGGGCGTAGTTGTTGTGCTCTTCAATCCCGGTAGCGACGGCGAAGATATTTGGGTCAAAGATAATGTCTTCCGGCGGGAAGCCCACCTCTTCGGTCAAAATCTTGTACGCGCGGCGGCATATCTCAATTTTGCGCTCGCGGGTATCGGCCTGGCCCACTTCGTCAAAGGCCATCACCACCACGGCGGCACCGTAGCGGCGGACCATCTTCGCGTGGTGGATAAAGATATCGACACCCTCTTTCATCGAGATGGAGTTAACGATGCCTTTACCCTGGATGCACTTCAGCCCTTTTTCGATGACTTCCCACTTGGAGGAGTCGATCATGATCGGCACGCGGGCAATGTCCGGCTCACCGGCAATCAGGTTGAGGAAACGCACCATCGCCGCTTCGGCGTCGAGCATCCCCTCATCCATGTTGATATCGATAATCTGCGCGCCGCTTTCTACCTGCTGGCGGGCAACGTCCAGCGCTTCGCTGTACTTCTCTTCTTTAATCAGGCGTTTGAACTTTGCGGAACCGGTGACGTTAGTACGCTCACCCACGTTCACAAACAGGCTGTCGTCGCCGATGGTCAACGGCTCCAGGCCGGACAGACGACAGGCAACCGGAAGCTCGGGCAGCTTGCGCGGCGGCAGACCGGCTACGGCGTTGCTCATAGCCGCGATGTGCTCCGGCGTGGTGCCGCAGCAGCCGCCGACGATGTTCAGGAAGCCAGACTCGGCCCACTCGCGGATTTGCGCCGCCATGGTGTCGGCATCGAGATCGTATTCACCAAACGCGTTTGGCAGACCGGCGTTCGGGTGGGCGGTGACATAGCATTCCGCGATACGGGAAAGCTCCTGCACGTACTGGCGCAGTTCATCCGGCCCCAGCGCGCAGTTCAGGCCAAAGGAGAGCGCTTCGGCGTGGCGCAGGGAGTTATAAAACGCTTCGGTTGTCTGGCCGGACAGGGTGCGGCCGGAGGCGTCGGTGATGGTGCCGGAAATCATGATCGGCAGGTCAACGCCCAGCGCCTCAAACTCCTCTTTCACCGCGTAAATCGCGGCTTTGGCGTTGAGGGTGTCGAATACGGTTTCAATCAGAATCAGATCGGAACCGCCTTCCACCAGCGCTTTGGTCGATTCACGGTAGGCCGCGACCAGCTGATCGAAGGTGATATTACGAAACGCCGGGTCGTTGACGTCCGGTGAAATCGACGCGGTGCGGTTCGTCGGGCCAAGCACCCCGGCAACGTAGCGAGGCTTATCCGGCGTGCGGGCCGTCCACTCGTCGGCGCAGGCGCGCGCCAGCTTCGCGGCTTCCAGGTTGATTTCCGCCGACAGGGATTCCATCTGGTAATCCGCCATGGCGATGGTTGTCGAGTTGAATGTGTTGGTTTCAACGATATCCGCACCCGCTTCGAAGTAGGCGTTGTGGATATCCTTAATGACGGACGGCTTGCTGAGCACCAGCAGGTCGTTGTTCCCTTTCAGGTCGCAGGGCCAGTCGGCAAAGCGTTCGCCGCGGAAATCATCTTCACTCAGACGATACCCCTGGATCATGGTGCCCATGCCGCCGTCCAGCACCAGAATTCGTTCATTTAACTGCGCACGCAGTTGCTCTACTTTGCTGCTCACACTTGCTCCCGACAACGCTCAACAAGGCCAAAAGGCTGCGTTCCATACTGGCACAATCTCGCAGGGTGGAAAAGCCGCACAGCGGTAACATGAGACATGTTCACCATCACTCCTCCGATCAGTCAGGATAACGGTTGCAAATTCACCAAATAAAACGAAAATGATTTCCACGATACAGAAAAAGGAGATCGTCATGGTCGCGACCGTTCCCGCTAAACGCGGCAGAAAACCTGCTGCCACCACCGCCGCCGCACAACAGGGCGGACAGGTTCAATCGCTCACGCGCGGTTTGAAGCTGCTGGAGTGGATAGCCGAGTCGCACAGCAGCGTGGCCCTGACGGAGCTGGCCCAGCAGGCTGGCCTGCCGAACTCCACGACGCACCGCCTGCTGACCACCATGCAGCAGCTGGGCTTTGTCCGCCAGGTCGGCGAGCTGGGGCACTGGGCGGTGGGCGCGCATGCGTTTATCGTCGGCAGCAGCTTCCTGCAGAGCCGCAACCTGCTGGCGATTGTGCACCCGATTCTGCGCAAGCTGATGGAGGAGTCCGGCGAGACCGTAAACCTGGCGGTGCTGGACCAGAGCGATCATCAGGCGATTATCATCGACCAGGTGCAGTGCACGCAGCTGATGCGCATGTCCGCACCGATTGGCGGCAAGCTGCCGATGCATGCCTCCGGGGCGGGGAAAGCGTTTCTTTCGCAGCTGAGCGAAGAGCAGGTGACGGGACTGCTGCACCGTAAAGGGCTGCACGCCTATACCCACGCCACGCTGGTGTCGCCCGTGCATCTGAAAGAAGATCTGGCCCTGACCCGCAAGCGCGGCTATTCGTTTGATGATGAAGAACATGCTCTGGGCCTGCGCTGCCTTGCGGCCTGTATTTTTGACGAGCACCGCGAGCCGTTTGCCGCCATCTCCATCTCCGGGCCGATTTCGCGGATGACCGATGACCGCGTGACCGAGCTGGGCGCGCTGGTGATTAAGGCGGCGAAAGAGGTGACGCTGGCGTACGGTGGGATTCGTTGAGATTGAGTGCGGCCTGATGCCCTCACCCCGGCCCTCTCCCACAGGGAGAGGGAGAAAATCTGATGCCCTCACCCTGCTAGAGAGGGTGCAAACCTAATGCAAAACCTCTGCTTGCGGCGGTAAGCGTACACATCTTCGACATGCCCTTTTTTGATCCGCGTTTGCAGCCCGCGCCAGTAGCTGGCGCGGAACAGATCCTCATGCATCTCTTCAAATAACGGCCCGATGCGCGGGTCGGCACACAGCCAGTGGCGAAACTCCTCCGGAAACACATCGCCCGGTGAGACGCTGTACCACGGCTCACCGGAAAGCTCATCTTCCGGGTAGCGGGGCTGTGGTATATCGCGGAAATTCACTTCGGTCATGTAGCAAATTTCGTCGTAATCGTAGAACACCACGCGCCCGTGACGGGTGACGCCGAAGTTTTTAAACAGCATGTCGCCCGGGAAAATATTGGCGGCGGCAAGCTGGCGAATCGCGTTGCCGTATTCTTCAATGGCATCCCGCAGCGCCTGACCTTCGGACTGCTCCAGCCAGATATTCAGCGGCACCATACGGCGTTCGATGTAGAGATGGCTAATCACGATTTTATCACCCAGATCGGTGATTTTCGCGGGCGCTTCCTGCATTAACAGCGCCATGAGCGCCGGGTCGATCTGCTGTTTATCCAGCACAAAGTTTTCGAACTCCTGGGTATCCGCCATGCGCCCGACGCGGTCGTGCTCTTTAACCAGCTGATAGCAGGCGCGAACGTGCGCGGCGGTCATCTCTTTCTGCGGTGCGAATCTGTCTTTAATCACCTTAAAGACCCGGTCGAAACCCGGCAGCGTAAAGACCAGCATCACCATACCGCGAATGCCGGGCGCTTCGATAAACTGCTCATCGGCCGCGGTGACATAGCGCAGGTACTCCCGGTAGCTTTCCGTTTTGGCGTGCTTCTGGCAGCCAATCGCCATATACAGCTCGGCGGTGGTTTTGCCCGGCAGGATTTCGCGCAGCCACTCCACCAGCGCGGCAGGCAGCGGGGCGTACACCATGAAATAGGAGCGAGCGAAGCCAAACACGATGCTGGCCTCGGCGCTGGTAGTCAGGCAGGTATCGACAAACAGTTCCCCGTCGTCGGTACGGTGAATGGGCAGCAGAAACGGCACAATGGCGGTCGGCGTAACCAGTTTGCCCACCAGCCAGGCGGCTTTATTGCGGTAGAAAAGCTCGTTGGCAACCTGCAAATGGCTGTGGCTGAGCACCTCCGCGCCGAAGGTTTCGTTGAGATGGGCGTGGACATAGCCGATATCCCGGGTTTTATTCTCCCAGGGCAGGCGCAGCGGCAGATCCGTTAGCACGCGGTGCAGGAGCTTTTCCCATCCGCGATCGGGAAAGAAATCTTTCGCCAGCGGACGGGGAATGGTTCGAAAGCGTCGCTCGGGCTGGGAGCTGAAGATAAATAACCGCTCAGGAGATAGTGAGCGGTGGTCAAATAACCGACAATAGACGGAGTTGAAAAAGCTCTCCGCAATCTCGAAGCGCGGGTAATCGGGTAACAAATGGGTGTAGTGCTCTTTCACGCGCAGTAAAAATTCCGCGTCCGGGCTTTTACCGTCGGTAATACAGCGCAGCTGCTCCACCACCAGACCCACGTGGTGGTCATAGAGATGGATACGCTGCTTCATGGCCTGCTGAACCGCATGCCAGTCTGCATGTTCGAAGCGCTGCTGCGCGCCGGATGTCACTTCAAGAAAACGACCATACTGGGCATCGAAGCCCTGCAAAATAGTTTGGGCAATCAGCAATTCCAGGCCACGCGACATATATTCCCCCTCACCCCAGCCCTCTCCCCGAGAGGGGAGAGGGGGAAAAGATTAGAACTGTGCTTCTTCCGTTGAACCCGTTAAGGCGGTGACGGAGGAGGTGCCGCCCTGAATTATCGTGGTCACATTGTCAAAGTAGCCGGTCCCCACCTCCTGCTGGTGAGACACGAAGGTGTAACCGTCTTTGCCCGCCGCAAACTCCGGCTGCTGCACCTTCTCAACGTAGTGCTTCATGCCCTCACCCTGCGCATAGGCGTGCGCCAGGTCGAACATGTTGAACCACATGCTGTGGATACCGGCCAGGGTAATGAACTGGTATTTGTAGCCCATGTCGGACAGCTGCTGCTGGAAGCTGGCGATGGTTTTGTCATCCAGCTTTTTCTGCCAGTTGAAGGACGGCGAGCAATTATAGGCCAGCAGTTTGCCCGGATACTTCGCGTGGATGGCGTCAGCAAAGCGTTTTGCCAGCGCCAGATCCGGCGTGGAGGTTTCACACCAGACCAGGTCTGCATAAGGCGCGTACGCCAGGCCGCGGCTGATCGCCTGTTCAATGCCGGCATGGGTGCGGTAGAAGCCTTCGCTGGTACGCTCGCCGGTGATGAACTCGCTGTCGTACGGGTCACAGTCAGAGGTGATCAGGTCCGCCGCATCGGCATCAGTACGGGCAATCACCAGCGTCGGCACGCCGAGCACGTCAGCAGCCAGACGCGCGGCAACCAGCTTCTGTACGGCTTCCTGTGTAGGAACCAGCACCTTACCGCCCATGTGTCCGCATTTTTTCACTGACGCCAGCTGGTCTTCGAAGTGAACGGCCGCTGCACCGGCCTCAATCATCGATTTCATCAGCTCGAAGGCGTTCAGCACACCGCCGAAGCCCGCTTCCGCATCCGCGACGATCGGCAGGAAGTAGTCAATAAAGCGCGGATCGCCAGGTTCGATACCGGCAGCCCACTGGATCTGATCCGCACGGCGGAAGGTATTGTTGATCCGATCCACCACCGACGGCACGGAGTTAGCCGGATAGAGCGACTGATCCGGGTACATGCTGGACGCCAGGTTAGCGTCCGCCGCAACCTGCCAGCCGGAGAGATAGATAGCTTCAATACCGGCCTTCGCCTGCTGCAGCGCCTGACCGCCGGTCAGCGCGCCGAGGCTGTTGATGTAGCCCTTTTTAGAGCCACCGTGCAGCAGCTTCCACATTTTCGCCGCACCGTTCTGTGCCAGCGTGCATTCCGGATTGACCGAGCCGCGTAATTTCACCACTTCCTCCGCGCTGTAAGGACGGCGGATGCCTTCCCAGCGAGGCTGTGTCCACTCTTTCTTCAACTCTTCGATTTGTTGGGTACGGGTTTTCATGTGCAGATGCTCCATATTGTTATGTGGTGAGTTACGCCAGGAAGCGGTAGCCCGGCAGGGTCAGGAAGTCGATTAAGTCATCTGATGTGGTGATTTGCTCCATCAGGCGCGCGGCGTCGTCAAAACGTCCGCTGCTGAAGCGGTGCTCGCCCAGCTCGTCCTGGATCACCCGCATCTCTTCGGCCAGCATCTGGCGGAACAGGGTCTTGGTCACCGGTTTACCGTTGCTGAGCGTTTTTTGATGGTGGATCCACTGCCAGATGGAGGTACGTGAAATCTCCGCCGTCGCGGCATCTTCCATCAGGCCGTAGATAGGTACGCAGCCGTTGCCGGAGATCCACGCTTCGATGTACTGGACCGCGACGCGGATATTGGCACGCATGCCCTCTTCCGTACGCTCGCCCGCACACGGAGCCAGCAGCTGTTCTTCAGCCGTTGGGGCATCGTCTTCACGCGTGACAAACAGCTGGTTTTTGTTGTCGCCGAGAACGCGGTTAAAGACCTCCATCGCCGTATCGGCAAGGCCAGGATGGGCAATCCACGTGCCGTCGTGACCGTTACGGGCTTCAAGCTCTTTGTCGGCTTTAACCTTGTTGAGCACCTGATTGTTGCGCTCTGCGTCTTTGCTCGGGATAAATGCCGCCATGCCGCCCATCGCAAAGGCACCGCGCTTGTGGCAGGTTTTGATCAGCAGGCGCGAGTAAGCGCTCAGGAACGGTTTATCCATGGTCACGACCTGGCGATCCGGCAACACGCGGTCGGGATAGTTTTTCAGGGTTTTGATGTAGCTGAAAATATAGTCCCAGCGCCCGCAGTTCAGGCCGACAATGTGGTCGCGCAGGGCGTGCAGAATTTCATTCATCTGGAACACGGCAGGCAGCGTTTCAATCAGCAGCGTGGCTTTGATGGTGCCGCGCGGCAGGTTGAAACGATCTTCCGCATAGCTGAAGACCTCGCTCCACCAGGCCGCTTCTTGCCAGGCCTGCGTTTTTGGCAGATAGAAATAAGGGCCGCTGCCTTTTGCCAGCAGGTTCTTGTAGTTGTGGAAGAAATAGAGTGCGAAATCAAACAGGCTGCCCGGAATGGCTTCCCCACGCCAGGTGACATGTTTTTCAGGCAGGTGCAGGCCGCGTACGCGACAGATCAGCACCGCCGGGTTCGGTTTGAGCTGGTAAATTTTGCCGGCTTCGTTGGTATAGCTGATGGTACCGTTCACGGCGTCGCGCAGGTTGATCTGCCCCTCGATGACCTTACGCCAGTCCGGCGCCAGAGAGTCTTCAAAATCGGCCATGAAGACTTTAACGTTGGCGTTCATGGCGTTGATCACCATTTTACGCTCTACCGGGCCGGTGATCTCAACGCGACGATCCTGTAAATCTTCAGGGATGCCGCGGATTTTCCATTCGCCGCGACGAATGGAAGCGGTTTCCGAAATGAAGCCAGGCAACTTGCCATCGTCAATTTCCTGCTGCTGATGAATGCGTGCCGCCAGCAGCTTATTACGCTGCGGCGTAAAGCGGGTCACCAGTTCAGTGAGAAATTCTACCGCTTCCGCCGTCAAAACTTGCTGTTCTTGATCACCATACGGCTGGGTAAAGGCCAGTTCATCGACCGTCGTTGCCTGTTGAGTCATTACTCTGCTCCTCATCAAAGATCCAAAATCACGCCCCCGATGCGAACGAAAGATCGTTGGGTAGTTTTCGCTCAGCAGAATTAAGACTATCTATATTTTTTCTAAAATCAAAAACAATTTCCATTTTAATTTAATATTGAATTTAATTGTCTGATTTTATTGAAATTAAAGTTTAACTGGAGGGTGGGCGACATTTCGGAAATAAAAAAGGCACCCGAAGGTGCCTGATTTGAATAGCTGAAACGCTTTAGGATCGTTTAGTGCAGAAGATTACTCCAGCGTCGGATTCATGTGACGCAGATCGTATGGCGTTATCTGGTAGACGTAATAGTTGAGCCAGTTAGTGAAAAGCAAATTTCCGTGGCTGCGCCAGGTTGCTCTCGGTTTGTTTTGCGGATCGTCTTTCGGGAAATAGTTGTACGGTACATCCGGATTAAGACCCGCTTCGACATCACGGAAATACTCTGATGCGAGGGTATGCGGATCGTACTCAGGATGTCCGGTCACAAAAGCAATGCGTTTATCCTTGCTGGCAAACAGATAAGCATCTCCATCTTCCGTTTCGGCCAGGATCTCCAGATCGGTGTAATCACGAATCAGCTGGGCCGGGAAATCGGCGTAGCGAGAATGCGGGGCCAGGAAAGAGTCATCGAAACCGCGCGTCAGCAACGCATGTGGATGAAGAATGTGGTGTTCGTATACGCCAGAGAGCTTTTCAGTGCGGGTTTGCTTGGGGATGCCATAAAGAATATTCAGTGCGGCTTGTACCGCCCAACAGACAAACAATGTGGAGGTAACGTGATCTTTTGCCCACTCCAGAACCTGTTTGATCTGCGGCCAGTAGGCGACATCGTTAAATTCAACCAGACCGAGCGGCGCGCCGGTCACGATCAGTCCGTCAAAGTTTTCCCCCTGAATGTCATCGAAGTTACAGTAGAAGTTGTTCAGATGCTCAGATGGCGTGTTACGTGATTCACGGGCATCGATTCGCAGCAGCTGGATATCCACCTGCAGCGGAGAGTTCGACAGAAGACGCAGGAACTGGTTTTCTGTTTCGATCTTTTTTGGCATCAGATTGAGAATAAGCACCTTCAGCGGGCGAATTTCCTGACCTGTCGCACGCGAAGCCGTCATGACGAAGACGTTTTCTTCACGCAAGAAATTGACGGCTGGTAGCTCGTCCTGCACCCGAATCGGCATAACTTAATATCCTCACAGCATACGTATAAACGTTTAGACATCCAGATAGCTAACGATACCCAGAAACGGGCATAATGTCGAGTCTGCAAGAAGAAGGTGAGAAAGTTTCAAGAAGGGGGAGAGGGAAAAACAAAAGCAAAAAACCCCGCACCTTACGGTACGGGGTTCTTCTAATTGATGCCTGGCAGTTCCCTACTCTCACATGGGGAGACCCCACACTACCATCGGCGCTACGGCGTTTCACTTCTGAGTTCGGCATGGGGTCAGGTGGGACCACCGCGCTAAAGCCGCCAGGCAAATTCTGTTAATCTGTATCAGAGCTGAAAATCGTGTCTGTCTCATCCGCCGAAACAGCTTCGGCGTTGTAAGGTTAAGCCTCACGGTTCATTAGTATCGGTTAGCTCAACGCATCGCTGCGCTTACACACCCGACCTATCAACGTCGTAGTCTTCAACGTTCCTTCAGGACTCTCAGGGAGTCAGGGAGAACTCATCTCGGGGCAAGTTTCGTGCTTAGATGCTTTCAGCACTTATCTTTTCCGCATTTAGCTACCGGGCAGTGCCATTGGCATGACAACCCGAACACCAGTGATGCGTCCACTCCGGTCCTCTCGTACTAGGAGCAGCCCCCCTCAATTCTCCAGCGCCCACGGCAGATAGGGACCGAACTGTCTCACGACGTTCTAAACCCAGCTCGCGTACCACTTTAAATGGCGAACAGCCATACCCTTGGGACCTACTTCAGCCCCAGGATGTGATGAGCCGACATCGAGGTGCCAAACACCGCCGTCGATATGAACTCTTGGCGGTATCAGCCTGTTATCCCCGGAGTACCTTTTATCCGTTGAGCGATGGCCCTTCCATTCAGAACCACCGGATCACTATGACCTGCTTTCGCACCTGCTCGAGCCGTCACTCTCGCAGTCAAGCTAGCTTATGCCATTGCACTAACCTCCTGATGTCCGACCAGGATTAGCTAACCTTCGTGCTCCTCCGTTACTCTTTGGGAGGAGACCGCCCCAGTCAAACTACCCACCAGACACTGTCCGCAACCCGGATCACGGGTCTACGTTAGAACACCAGCCATTAAAGGGTGGTATTTCAAGGATGGCTCCACGCAGACTGGCGTCCACGCTTCAAAGCCTCCCACCTATCCTACACATCAAGGACCAGTGTTCAGTGTCAAGCTATAGTAAAGGTTCACGGGGTCTTTCCGTCTTGCCGCGGGTACACTGCATCTTCACAGCGAGTTCAATTTCACTGAGTCTCGGGTGGAGACAGCCTGGCCATCATTACGCCATTCGTGCAGGTCGGAACTTACCCGACAAGGAATTTCGCTACCTTAGGACCGTTATAGTTACGGCCGCCGTTTACCGGGGCTTCGATCAAGAGCTTCGCGTTGCCGCTAACCCCATCAATTAACCTTCCGGCACCGGGCAGGCGTCACACCGTATACGTCCACTTTCGTGTTTGCACAGTGCTGTGTTTTTAATAAACAGTTGCAGCCAGCTGGTATCTTCGACTGATTTCAGCTCCACCCGCAGGGGCTTCACCTACATATCAGCGTGCCTTCTCCCGAAGTTACGGCACCATTTTGCCTAGTTCCTTCACCCGAGTTCTCTCAAGCGCCTTGGTATTCTCTACCTGACCACCTGTGTCGGTTTGGGGTACGATTTGATGTTACCTGATGCTTAGAGGCTTTTCCTGGAAGCAGGGCATTTGTTACTTCAGCACCGTAGTGCCTCGTCATCACACCTCAGCGTTAAAAGGTACCGGATTTACCTGGAACCTCCGCCTACATGCTTAAACCGGGACAACCGTCGCCCGGCTAACATAGCCTTCTCCGTCCCCCTTCGCAGTAACACCAAGTACAGGAATATTAACCTGTTTCCCATCGACTACGCCTTTCGGCCTCGCCTTAGGGGTCGACTCACCCTGCCCCGATTAACGTTGGACAGGAACCCTTGGTCTTCCGGCGAGCGGGCTTTTCACCCGCTTTATCGTTACTTATGTCAGCATTCGCACTTCTGATACCTCCAGCATGCCTCACAGCACACCTTCAACGGCTTACAGAACGCTCCCCTACCCAACAACGCCTAAGCGTCGCTGCCGCAGCTTCGGTGCATGGTTTAGCCCCGTTACATCTTCCGCGCAGGCCGACTCGACCAGTGAGCTATTACGCTTTCTTTAAATGATGGCTGCTTCTAAGCCAACATCCTGGCTGTCTGTGCCTTCCCACATCGTTTCCCACTTAACCATGACTTTGGGACCTTAGCTGGCGGTCTGGGTTGTTTCCCTCTTCACGACGGACGTTAGCACCCGCCGTGTGTCTCCCGTGATAACATTCTTCGGTATTCGTAGTTTGCATCGGGTTGGTAAGCCGGGATGGCCCCTAGCCGAAACAGTGCTCTACCCCGAAGATGAGTTCACGAGGCGCTACCTAAATAGCTTTCGGGGAGAACCAGCTATCTCCCGGTTTGATTGGCCTTTCACCCCCAGCCACAAGTCATCCGCTAATTTTTCAACATTAGTCGGTTCGGTCCTCCAGTTAGTGTTACCCAACCTTCAACCTGCCCATGGCTAGATCACCGGGTTTCGGGTCTATACCCTGCAACTTAACGCCCAGTTAAGACTCGGTTTCCCTTCGGCTCCCCTATACGGTTAACCTTGCTACAGAATATAAGTCGCTGACCCATTATACAAAAGGTACGCAGTCACACCACAAGGGTGCTCCCACTGCTTGTACGTACACGGTTTCAGGTTCTTTTTCACTCCCCTCGCCGGGGTTCTTTTCGCCTTTCCCTCACGGTACTGGTTCACTATCGGTCAGTCAGGAGTATTTAGCCTTGGAGGATGGTCCCCCATATTCAGACAGGATACCACGTGTCCCGCCCTACTCTTCGAGTTCACAGCCTGTGTGCTTTCGTGTACGGGACTGTCACCCTGTACCGTGCGACTTTCCAGACGCTTCCACTAACACACAAGCTGATTCAGACTCTGGGCTGCTCCCCGTTCGCTCGCCGCTACTGGGGAATCTCGGTTGATTTCTTTTCCTCGGGGTACTTAGATGTTTCAGTTCCCCCGGTTCGCCTCGTTAACCTATGTATTCAGTTAACGATAGTGTGACGAATCACACTGGGTTTCCCCATTCGGACATCGCCGGGTCAAAGGTTCATATCACCTCGCCGGCGCTTTTCGCAGATTAGCACGTCCTTCATCGCCTCTGACTGCCAGGGCATCCACCGTGTACGCTTAGTCGCTTAACCTCACAACCCGAAGATGTTTCACTTCTGATTGCGAAAATTTGAGAGACTCGAACACACCATTAAAGATGTGTCGTTTCAATTTTCAGCTTGATCCAGATTTTTAAAGAGCAAAACTTCTTAATGCACTCAAAAGTACATTCAGAAGTTCATCATTCATCAGACAATCTGTGTGAGCACTACAAAGGCAGGTTCTTTAAGGTAAGGAGGTGATCCAACCGCAGGTTCCCCTACGGTTACCTTGTTACGACTTCACCCCAGTCATGAATCACAAAGTGGTAAGCGCCCTCCCGAAGGTTAAGCTACCTACTTCTTTTGCAACCCACTCCCATGGTGTGACGGGCGGTGTGTACAAGGCCCGGGAACGTATTCACCGTAGCATTCTGATCTACGATTACTAGCGATTCCGACTTCATGGAGTCGAGTTGCAGACTCCAATCCGGACTACGACGCACTTTATGAGGTCCGCTTGCTCTCGCGAGGTCGCTTCTCTTTGTATGCGCCATTGTAGCACGTGTGTAGCCCTACTCGTAAGGGCCATGATGACTTGACGTCATCCCCACCTTCCTCCAGTTTATCACTGGCAGTCTCCTTTGAGTTCCCGGCCGAACCGCTGGCAACAAAGGATAAGGGTTGCGCTCGTTGCGGGACTTAACCCAACATTTCACAACACGAGCTGACGACAGCCATGCAGCACCTGTCTCAGAGTTCCCGAAGGCACCAATCCATCTCTGGAAAGTTCTCTGGATGTCAAGAGTAGGTAAGGTTCTTCGCGTTGCATCGAATTAAACCACATGCTCCACCGCTTGTGCGGGCCCCCGTCAATTCATTTGAGTTTTAACCTTGCGGCCGTACTCCCCAGGCGGTCGACTTAACGCGTTAGCTCCGGAAGCCACGCCTCAAGGGCACAACCTCCAAGTCGACATCGTTTACGGCGTGGACTACCAGGGTATCTAATCCTGTTTGCTCCCCACGCTTTCGCACCTGAGCGTCAGTCTTTGTCCAGGGGCCGCCTTCGCCACCGGTATTCCTCCAGATCTCTACGCATTTCACCGCTACACCTGGAATTCTACCCCCCTCTACAAGACTCTAGCCTGCCAGTTTCGAATGCAGTTCCCAGGTTGAGCCCGGGGATTTCACATCCGACTTGACAGACCGCCTGCGTGCGCTTTACGCCCAGTAATTCCGATTAACGCTTGCACCCTCCGTATTACCGCGGCTGCTGGCACGGAGTTAGCCGGTGCTTCTTCTGCGGGTAACGTCAATCGACAAGGTTATTAACCTTATCGCCTTCCTCCCCGCTGAAAGTACTTTACAACCCGAAGGCCTTCTTCATACACGCGGCATGGCTGCATCAGGCTTGCGCCCATTGTGCAATATTCCCACTGCTGCCTCCCGTAGGAGTCTGGACCGTGTCTCAGTTCCAGTGTGGCTGGTCATCCTCTCAGACCAGCTAGGGATCGTCGCCTAGGTGAGCCATTACCCCACCTACTAGCTAATCCCATCTGGGCACATCTGATGGCAAGAGGCCCGAAGGTCCCCCTCTTTGGTCTTGCGACGTTATGCGGTATTAGCTACCGTTTCCAGTAGTTATCCCCCTCCATCAGGCAGTTTCCCAGACATTACTCACCCGTCCGCCGCTCGCCGGCAAAGTAGCAAGCTACTTTCCGCTGCCGCTCGACTTGCATGTGTTAGGCCTGCCGCCAGCGTTCAATCTGAGCCATGATCAAACTCTTCAATTTAAGTTTGATGCTCGTGAATTAAACTTCGTAATGAATTACGTATGTTCACTCAGAGACTTGGTATTCATTTTTCGTCTTGCGACGTTAAGAATCCATGTCACTTTGAGTGCCCACACAGATTGTCTGATAAATTGTTAAAGAGCAGTTGCAACGCGGCTTTCGCTCACCGTTGCGAGGTGGCGTATATTACGCTTTCCTCTTTCAGAGTCAACCCGTTATTTCAGAATTTTTCTCTTCAACCGACCGCGTTGTCTGTGAAGTGATTCACATCCGCCGTGTCGATGGAGGCGCATTATAGGGAGTTCTCAGCAGGCCGCAACCGCTAAATGACAGAAAAATGACTGACTGCTGCATTCCACAGCAAAACCCCGCCTTATACCTTTTTACACACAGACTTATCCACAATGATACGAAAAAGTGAAAATGTGCGAGCGTTGCGCAAACGTTTTCGTTAAAATGCTCGCGCTTAATAAGGATGCCCCGTCAGGTGTGTTAGATGAGTTTTTCGCAGGAAAATTCATCTAACGCTCTCTGTAATCGTGAAATCCAGGGGATTTACCATGCAACAACGTCGTCCAGTCCGCCGCGCTCTGCTCAGTGTTTCTGATAAAGCCGGTATCGTCGAATTCGCTCAGGCACTTTCCGCACGCGGTGTGGAGCTGCTTTCTACAGGCGGTACCGCTCGCCTGTTAGCAGATAAAGGTCTGCCGGTAACCGAAGTGTCCGATTACACCGGTTTCCCGGAAATGATGGATGGACGCGTCAAAACTCTGCACCCGAAAGTGCACGGCGGAATTCTTGGCCGTCGTGGTCAGGACGACGCTATTATGGAACAGCATGACATCGCCCCAATCGACATGGTTGTCGTTAACCTCTACCCGTTTGCCCAAACCGTAGCCCGCGAAGGCTGTTCTCTGGAAGATGCCGTAGAGAATATTGATATCGGCGGCCCAACCATGGTGCGCTCCGCGGCCAAGAACCATAAAGATGTGGCCATTGTCGTAAAGAGCAGCGATTACGAAACCATTATTAATGAGATGGATGCCAACGAAGGGTCACTGACTCTGGAAACGCGTTTCGACCTCGCCATCAAAGCCTTCGAGCACACCGCGGCGTACGACAGCATGATCGCCAACTACTTCGGTAGCCTGGTGCCTGCTTACCACGGTGAAAGCAAAGATCCTTCTGGCCGCTTCCCGCGCACCCTGAATCTGAATTTCATTAAGAAGCAGGATATGCGTTACGGTGAGAACAGCCACCAGCAGGCTGCCTTCTATATAGAAGAAGAGGTAAAAGAAGCCTCTGTTGCGACCGCTCAGCAGGTTCAGGGCAAAGCGCTCTCCTATAACAACATTGCCGACACCGATGCCGCGCTGGAATGCGTGAAAGAGTTCAGCGAGCCGGCCTGCGTTATCGTTAAGCACGCGAACCCATGCGGCGTTGCCGTGAGCACCTCTATTCTGGACGCCTACGATCGCGCCTACAAAACCGACCCGACCTCCGCGTTCGGCGGCATTATCGCCTTCAACCGCGAGCTTGATGCTGAAACCGCACAGGCCATCATCTCCCGCCAGTTCGTTGAAGTGATCATCGCGCCATCCGCATCCGAAGAGGCGCTGAAAATCACCGCGGCAAAACAGAACGTGCGCGTGCTGGTTTGCGGCCAGTGGGCAGAACGCGTGCCGGGCCTGGACTTCAAGCGCGTGAACGGCGGCCTGCTGGTTCAGGACCGCGATTTGGGTATGGTGACAGAAGCCGACCTGCGCGTGGTAACCAAACGCCAGCCTACCGAACAGGAACTGCGTGACGCGCTGTTCTGCTGGAAGGTCGCGAAGTTCGTCAAATCCAACGCCATCGTCTATGCCAAAGAGAACATGACTATCGGGATAGGCGCAGGCCAGATGAGCCGCGTTTACTCCGCGAAAATCGCGGGCATTAAAGCAGGCGATGAAGGTCTGGAAGTAAAAGGCTCCGCCATGGCTTCAGACGCCTTCTTCCCGTTCCGTGACGGTATCGACGCGGCTGCTGCAGTGGGCATCACCTGTGTGATCCAGCCTGGCGGCTCAATCCGCGACGACGAAGTGATTGCCGCTGCCGACGAACACGGCATTGCAATGATCTTCACCGACATGCGCCACTTCCGCCATTAATTCCCGGAGCAGAAAATGAAAGTATTAGTGATTGGTAACGGCGGACGCGAGCACGCTCTGGCGTGGAAAGCGGCGCAGTCTCCGCTGGTGAAAACAGTCTTCGTAGCACCGGGCAACGCCGGTACCGCGCTGGAACCCGCGCTGCAGAACGTGGCTATTGGCGTGACCGATATCCCGGCGCTGCTGAGCTTTGCCCAGAGCGAGAAAATCGATCTGACGATTGTGGGCCCGGAAGCACCGCTGGTGATTGGCGTCGTCGATGCGTTCCGCGCGGCGGGTCTGACAATCTTCGGGCCAACGGAAGGCGCCGCGCAGCTGGAAGGCTCCAAAGCCTTCACCAAAGATTTCCTCGCGCGACACAACATCCCGACGGCGGAATATCAGAACTTCACCGAAGTGGAGCCAGCCCTGGCCTACCTGCGTGAAAAAGGCGCGCCGATTGTCATCAAGGCCGACGGTCTGGCCGCCGGTAAAGGCGTGATCGTGGCGATGACGCTCGAAGAAGCGGAAGCCGCGGTTCAGGATATGCTGGCGGGTAACGCCTTTGGCGACGCGGGCCACCGCATCGTGATCGAAGAGTTCCTCGACGGTGAAGAGGCCAGCTTTATCGTGATGGTCGACGGCGAGCACGTGCTGCCGATGGCCACCAGCCAGGATCACAAACGCGTGGGCAATGGCGATTCCGGCCCGAATACTGGCGGAATGGGCGCTTACTCCCCTGCTCCGGTAGTGACTGATGAAGTACACCAGCGCACCATGGATCGCGTCATCTGGCCAACCGTGAAAGGGATGGCGGCGGAAGGCAACACCTACACCGGTTTCCTCTATGCAGGTCTGATGATCGACAAACAGGGTAACCCTAAGGTCATCGAATTCAACTGCCGCTTTGGCGATCCGGAAACGCAGCCCATCATGCTGCGCATGAAATCCGATCTGGTGGAACTGTGTCTGGCAGCCTGCGAAGGCAAGCTCGACGAGAAAACCTCAGAGTGGGACGAGCGTGCGTCTCTGGGCGTGGTGATTGCGGCGGGTGGTTATCCGGGCAACTACAACACCGGGGATGAAATCCACGGCCTGCCGCTGGAAGAGATTGAAGGTGCGAAGGTGTTCCATGCGGGTACGAAGCTGGCTGACGACGATCGCGTCCTCACCAACGGCGGACGCGTGCTGTGTGCAACCGCGCTGGGCCATACCGTGGCAGAAGCGCAGAAACGCGCCTATGCGCTGATGGCGGATATTCACTGGAACGGCAGCTTTAGCCGTCAGGATATCGGTTATCGTGCGATTGCGCGCGAGCAGGGCGAGTAATTTCACACCCTAACCCTCTCCCTCAAGGGAGAGGGGATTTAAATCAAAAACTCTTCTCTGTCGGCTGCCAGGTGCAGAAGTCTTCGTTCGCCACCAGCAACAGCTGAGAGCCTTCCGGCGCTTCCAGCCACGCCACACTCACCTCCATTGATGAATGACGCTGACGGCGCTGAATGTGTTCTGTTGCCCAGGATTCGAGCTCAGGCTTGACCGTCTGTCCTTCGCAGGTTGTCACCGTCCCATCGGCATGCCAGCGCCCCTGGCGCAGCACAACGCGTCCCAGACGAAGCGCATCGCTGGTCTGGCGGATTTGTTCGGCACGATAACGGTAGAGGGCGATTTGATCGCTGGAAAGCTGCTGTTTTTGGCCGCTGACTTCGCGCTGCATAAAGCTCAGCTCACCATGGTCGTCAAAACGCACTTTCACGTGTTCGGGGGTCTTGCTGTAGACGTTCAGTTCAATCAGCGACAGGTCATCTCCCTGCCAGCGATATTCCGCAGTTGACGTATTGCCGTTATGCCACGGGCTGAAGGCAGAAAGCAGATGCACTTCGCCGCCGGAATCTTTGCGCCAGATCCTGACCGCGCCCTGGTTGTCCGCGTAGCCGCTGGCGGTAAACGGCGGCAGGGAGGTGTCGTGGCTGCAGGCTGACAGCAGCAGCATGCCTGCCAGCGCGAGCGTTCCACGCCAGAAAGACAAAAGGGGCGTTGCCGCCCCTTCGCTAAAACTGTTCACTGCCACGCGTCTTACTTAACAGCGTCTTTCAGTGCTTTACCAGAAACAAATGCCGGCACGTTAGCTGCGGCGATTTTGATTTCTTTACCGGTCTGCGGGTTGCGGCCAGTACGCTCAGCGCGGTGGTTCACTTTGAAGGTACCGAAACCAACCAGTTGCACAGCATCGCCTTCTTTCAGAGACTCAGTAATAGCAGCCAGGGTAGATTCCAGAGCAGCTTTAGCCTGCACTTTAGACAGATCAGCCTTGTCCGCAATTACATCAATCAGTTGAGTCTTGTTCATAAGTTATCCTTTCAATGTGTTTATCGCTTGCTAAGCATCGAGTGCGACGAAAATGCCAAAAAAGCACTCTCCTGCATACACGCACCGATAGCCACTTTTTTTCGCCCCCCAAATGTAGACCAGACAAGGGGCGAAAGGGAAGAGTCGAGGAGCGACAAAACGGGCGTTATCTCAAGATTTATTGTCTCATTGGTTAAAAATTATACCAATATTGCTCTCAGCAGCCTCTCGTAAGTCCGCTCGCAGCCCTTTTATCAGCTCAATATCGCGTTCTTCACACTCTGCCAGCAGGCGGAAAATTTCCCACTGAATGTCCCATTCTTGCTCAACCGCCGGGTTCGCACGCAGCTCTTCGTCGGTCATCTCGCGGCCTTCCTGGGTCATTTCCAGCATCGCGACGGTCGTAATAGATGCCTTACTGACTTCAACTGCGTGCTCCAGCGTTTCACCGCTCAGACGGGAGTGAAGCAGTTCGCTTAACGCCACGCAGGCATCAATCGCCGGGTAGACACCGTACAGGTCAAAATCATCCGCAACCGGAATCGCCTCTTCCAGCTTTTCCAGCTGGGAGTCGAAGTTCACCTTCGCGTCTTTCACCGTCAGCGTTTCCCAGATCAGATCCAGAATGCGGCGGTAGATATGGCCATCACCAAAGCCCGTCTCCTTACAGAACGCGGCATAGTTGGGATACATGCGCTCGCACAGGCAAGCCATAAACGTCACGTGCTGCCAGCTTTCAAGTTTCTCAAGGCGCAGGTGAATCGGGTTTTGTAGCATGATGATCTCTCGAATCGAAAATTAGGCGCAGTTTACCTGAATCATCGCTGAATTTCCTGCCAACGAACAAAAGCCGGACGCGAAGATGCCACGGCGTCTGCCCAGCGCGTCGGCTCCGGCAAGCGGTAGCCCTTCATGCAGCGCTGCACCCACGCCAGGGCGCTGTCCATGCTCACCCGGTGCCCCGTGGCGATAAAGAGCGGATTACAGCGTGCCTTGCTGCGCCAGACCCACGCTAGCTGCTCACCTTTATGGATAAGCGGCGCCAGCGCGCCCGGCTCGGCTGAAAGAGGTTCAAACGCGCCGCACAGGCGTTTCTTGGCAACGCCAATGGTCGGCACATCCACCAGCAGACCAAAGTGGCTGGCAACGCCTAAACGGCGCGGGTGTGAGATACCGTGTCCATCGACAAACAGCAGGTCAGGTTTTTGCGAGAGTTGCTCCCACGCTGCCAGCAGCGCGGGATATTCGCGGAAGGAGAGAAAGCCCGGAATGTACGGCATGGTGGTCGCGATACGCGCAACCTTGAACTCCACCAGTTCAAGCGAAGGGTATTTCAGTACCACCATCGCCGCTCGCGTCACTTCCCCGCCCTGCTCGAATCCGACGTCTGCTCCGCCAATGTACTGCGGAGGATCCTTATCCAGACGATCCTCGCGGATCACCGATGAGGCCAGTTCGATTTGTTGAGCGCGTAGCGACGCGAGATCCATAACCACTCCTTACTTGTGATACTGGGCAGAAAGCCGATGCACCGCCTCCACAAATACGCCTGCGTGTTCTGGCGGCACATCCTGATGAATGCCGTGGCCGAGGTTAAAGACGTGGCCTTCACCCTGGCCGAAACCAGACAGTATAGTCGACACTTCTTCTTCAATGCGCGCTGGCGGCGCATAGAGCATGGACGGGTCCATATTGCCCTGCAGCGCCACTTTGTCGCCCACGCGACGACGCGCATCGGCGATATCGGTGGTCCAGTCGAGGCCCAGCGCGTCGCAGCCGGTTGCCGCCATCGCTTCCAGCCACTGGCCGCCACCTTTGGTGAACAGCGTCACCGGCACGCGGCGGCCTTCGTTTTCACGCAGCAGGCCGTCGACGATTTTGTGCATGTAGTACAGGGAGAACTGCTGATAATCGCGCCCGGTCAGCACGCCGCCCCAGGTATCGAAAATCATCACCGACTGCGCACCCGCCTTAATCTGCGCGTTCAGGTAGAGGGTGACGCTCTTCGCCAGCTTGTCGAGCAGCGCATGCAGGGCCAGCGGCTCGGCGTACATCATCTTTTTAATCATGGTGAAGGCTTTGCTGCTGCCCCCTTCGACCATATAGGTCGCCAGCGTCCACGGGCTGCCGGAGAAGCCAATCAGCGGCACTTCACCTTTCAGCTCGCGGCGAATGGTGCGCACGGCGTTCATCACGTAGCCCAGCTCGCCTTCCGGATCGGGGATCGGCAGCTTATCCACGTCGGCTTTGCTTTTGATTGGGGAGGTGAAACGCGGACCTTCACCGGTTTCGAAGTACAGGCCAAGGCCCATTGCATCCGGAATGGTCAGAATATCCGAGAAGAGGATCGCAGCATCCAGCGGGAAGCGGCGCAGCGGCTGGAGCGTCACTTCGCAGGCCAGCTCGGCATTTTTGCACAGCGACATAAAATCGCCCGCCTGCGCGCGCGTGGCTTTGTACTCCGGGAGATAGCGTCCCGCCTGGCGCATCATCCACACCGGGGTGACATCAACGGGCTGGCGCAGCAGCGCACGCAGATAACGATCGTTCTTCAGTTCGGTCATTTTTGCAGTTCCTTAAGCGTCATGGCCTCAGTGTAACACTACTCATACTCGGCCCGACACATCGCCACGGTATCTTCTATCAGCCGACGCGCCACGGTGCCCGGCGGAGGTAACAGCGGTAGATCGTCGTAGCGATACCAGTTTGCTTCCAGCAGCTCTTTCTGATCGATAACGATCTCGCCGCTATGATATTCGGCCATAAATGCCGTCATCAGCGACTGCGGGAACGGCCACGGCTGCGAGGTAACGTAGCGCAGGTTCTTCACTTTGATCCCACTCTCCTCCATCACCTCGCGCGCTACCGCCTGCTCCAGCGTTTCGCCCACCTCGACGAAGCCGGCCAGCACGGTGTGAATGCCGTTGCGATGGCGGGTATGCTGCGCCAGCAGGATGGAATCCTCCCGGCGGATAGCGACGATAATGCACGGCGCTATCTGCGGATAGTAGCGTTCGCGGCAGTGGCTGCAGAGCATCGCCCACTCGGTTTTGCTCGGACGCATGGTATGACCGCAGTAGCCGCAGTATTTATGCGAGCGGTAAAACTCAGAAAGCTGCACGCCGCGCCCCGCCAGCTGGAACAGCCCCACGTCCAGATCCAGCACCTGGCGCACCGATCCCATATCCTGGCGGCGGGGCTGTTGGATCAACCACACCGGCTCACCCTGCCACTCGCCGATCTTCAGCGCTGGCTGGCCAACGAGATCGAACGCCTCAGCTGCACCGTAGGGGATTTCCCCGGCAGGAAGCCATAATTTTTGTTCGTGACTGACGATCCACCAACCAAGATCTGATTTTTCAATAATACGATCCATATCTATTGCACTACCTTCGCTTCACTGACATGTTGTTAGCATTGTGGTTACATTCTGGATAAGCAGATTCAATCCTACATTTTGCGGAGTCGACCATGTTAAACCAGCTGGAAAGCCTGACTGAGCGCGTTAGAGGAAATAACAAACTGGTGGATCGCTGGCTACATGTACGCAAGCATCTACTCGTGGCTTATTACAATCTGGTCGGTATTAAGCCTGGCAAAGAATCGTTTATGCGACTGAATGAAAAAGCGCTGGATGATTTTTGTCAGGGCCTGGTCGACTATCTGTCCGACGGCCATTTCAATATTTATGAACGCATTATCCGCGAAATGGAAGGGACAACGCCGTATTTAGCGGCCAGCAAGCTCTATCCCCTTCTGGAAGCCAACACCCAGCAGATCATGGATTACTATGATTCCGCGCTCGAGAACGCTATCGATCACGATAACTATCTTGAGTTTCAGCAGGCGCTATCCGACCTCGGTGAAGCGCTGGAAGAGCGATTCACGCTGGAAGATAAGCTGATAGCCCTCGTGCTGGACAATGATTTGAACATCAGTAACGAAGAGAACGTCGCGCGCCCTGCTTGAGTTCTTCATCGTTAACGAGTAATTTACAACCATTCGCCCCTCTCACGAGGGGGATTTTTCTTGTCGGAGTGCCCAGCGCCTGAAAGCGCGGGCTGAGACCGTTAATTCGGGATCCGCGGAACCTGATCAGGCTAATACCTGCGAAGGGAACAAGAGTCACACTGCTGTTGTATCGCCTGAGGGCGATCCTCTCTTGCTTCATCCGTCGTCTGACAAGCCATGTCCTTCACTTTTGGAATGAGCTATGTCTACTGCAAAACTGACCCGCCGCGAACAGCGCGCACAGGCCCAACACTTCATCGACACGCTGGAAGGCACCGCTTTCCCGAACTCGAAACGCATCTATATTTCCGGCTCGCAGGCCGATATCCGCGTCCCAATGCGCGAAATTCAGCTTAGCCCGACGCTTATCGGCGGCAGCAAAGATAACCCGCAGTATGAAGACAACGAAGCCGTGCCGGTATATGACACCTCCGGTCCTTACGGCGATCCTGATGTTGCCATCAACGTCCAGCAGGGTCTGGCAAAGCTGCGCCAGCCGTGGATTGATGCGCGCAACGACTGTGAAGAACTGAGCGTACTCAGCTCTGCCTACACCAAAGAGCGCCTGGCCGACGACGGTCTGGACGAGCTGCGCTTTACCGGCCTGCTGACGCCAAAACGCGCTAAGGCGGGCAAATGCGTGACCCAGCTGCACTACGCGCGCCGGGGCATCGTCACGCCGGAGATGGAGTTCATCGCCATCCGCGAAAACATGGGTCGCGAGCGCATCCGTAGCGAAGTGCTGCGCTATCAGCATCCGGGTGAAGGCTTTGGCGCTCGCCTGCCGGAGAACATCACGCCGGAATTTGTGCGTGACGAAGTGGCCGCAGGCCGCGCGATTATCCCTGCCAATATCAACCACCCGGAATCCGAGCCGATGATTATTGGCCGCAACTTCCTGGTGAAGGTCAACGCTAACATCGGTAACTCGGCCGTCACCTCCTCCATCGAAGAAGAGGTGGAGAAGCTGGTCTGGTCCACGCGCTGGGGCGCGGACACGGTAATGGACCTCTCCACTGGACGCTATATTCACGAAACCCGCGAATGGATCCTGCGTAACAGCCCGGTACCGATTGGCACCGTCCCGATTTATCAGGCGCTGGAAAAGGTCAATGGCATTGCCGAAGACCTCACCTGGGAAGCGTTCCGCGACACGCTGCTGGAGCAGGCCGAACAGGGCGTGGACTACTTCACCATTCACGCGGGCGTGCTGCTGCGCTACGTGCCGATGACCGCAAAGCGTCTGACAGGCATCGTCTCGCGCGGCGGTTCCATCATGGCGAAGTGGTGCCTGTCCCATCATCAGGAAAACTTCCTCTACGAACACTTCCGCGAAATTTGCGAAATCTGCGCTGCCTACGATGTCTCTCTGTCGCTGGGCGACGGCCTGCGTCCGGGCTCTATTCGCGACGCGAACGACGAAGCGCAGTTTGCCGAGCTGCACACGCTGGGCGAGCTGACCAAAATCGCCTGGGAGTATGACGTGCAGGTGATGATTGAAGGCCCGGGACACGTGCCGATGCAGATGATCCGCCGCAACATGACCGAGGAGCTGGAGCACTGCCACGAAGCACCGTTCTATACCCTGGGGCCGTTGACCACAGATATTGCGCCGGGCTATGACCACTTCACGTCGGGCATTGGGGCGGCGATGATCGGCTGGTTCGGCTGCGCGATGCTCTGCTACGTGACGCCAAAAGAGCACCTCGGCCTGCCAAACAAAGAGGACGTGAAGCAGGGGCTGATTACCTACAAAATCGCCGCCCACGCCGCGGATCTGGCCAAAGGCCATCCGGGCGCGCAAATCCGCGATAACGCCATGTCGAAGGCACGCTTTGAATTCCGCTGGGAAGACCAGTTCAACCTGGCGCTGGACCCGTTCACCGCCCGCGCCTATCACGACGAGACCCTGCCGCAGGAGTCAGGCAAAGTCGCGCACTTCTGCTCTATGTGCGGGCCAAAATTCTGCTCGATGAAAATCAGCCAGGAGGTGCGCGACTACGCCGCCGCGCAAACTATTGAAGTGGGTATGGCGGACATGTCTGAAACCTTCCGCGCCAGAGGCGGCGAAATCTACCTCAAAAAAGAGGAGGCGTAATGTATAAGCCCGATTTCCCGCCCGTCCCCTACCGTTTAGGGCTCTATCCGGTGGTGGACAGCGTGGCGTGGATAGAGCGCCTGCTGGAGACAGGCGTTCGAACGATCCAGCTGCGCATCAAGGATAAACGCGATGACGAGGTGGAAGCCGATGTGGCTGCCGCCATCGCGCTTGGCCGTCGGCATAACGCCCGTCTGTTTATCAACGATTACTGGCGGCTGGCCGTTAAGCACCAGGCGTACGGCGTGCACCTGGGTCAGGAGGACCTGGAAACAACGGATCTGAGCGCTATCCGCGAAGCCGGGTTGCGTCTTGGCGTTTCAACGCACGATGACATGGAGATCGACGTGGCGCTGGCGGCCCGTCCCTCTTACATCGCGCTGGGTCACGTCTTCCCGACGCAAACCAAGCAGATGCCCTCCGCACCGCAGGGTCTGACGCAGCTGGCGAGTCACGTTAAACGCCTTGCCGATTACCCTACCGTCGCCATTGGCGGAATCAGCCTTGAACGCGCCCCGGCGGTGCTGGAGACCGGCGTCGGCAGTATCGCCGTCGTCAGCGCCATCACCCAGGCCGCAGACTGGCGGTTCGCCACCGAACAGCTGTTACAGCTGGCAGGAGCGGGTGATGAACGATCGTGATTTTATGCGCTACAGCCGTCAGATCCTGCTGGAAGATATCGCCATCGACGGACAGCAAAAGCTGCTCGCCAGCCGGGTGCTGATTGTCGGTCTGGGCGGGCTAGGCGCGCCCGCCGCGCTTTATCTGGCTGGTGCAGGTATCGGCACGCTGGTGCTGGCCGACGACGACGAGGTTCACCTCAGCAACCTGCAGCGACAAATCCTCTTTACCACCGAGGATATCAACCAGCCAAAAGCGCAAATTACCCGGCAGCGCCTGAACCAGCTCAACCCGGATATCGCGCTGATTGCCCTGCAGGATCGGCTCAGCGGTGAAAACCTGCGCCGTGAGGTCGCCCTTGCCGACGTGGTGCTGGACTGTACCGACAACATGGCGACGCGCCAGGCGATTAACGCCGCCTGCGTGGCAAATAATACGCCGCTTATCACCGCCAGCGCGGTGGGGTTCGGCGGGCAGATGATGGTCCTGACCCCGCCGTGGTCGCAGGGCTGCTATCGCTGCCTGTGGCCGGATGATGCAGAGCCGGCGCGCAACTGCCGTACGGCGGGCATTCTGGGTCCGGTGGTCGGCGTAATGGGCACAATGCAGGCGCTGGAGGCCATCAAGCTGCTCAGCGGCATGGAGACGGAACGCAATACGCTGCGGCTGTTTGATGCCCGCTCCAGCGGCTGGCGCCATCTGGCGTTACACCGCGCCAGCCGCTGCCCGGTATGCGGAGGCCGCGATGCGCATTCTGTTTAACGATGAGCCGATGAAATGCGACGACGGGCTCACCGTTGCGGTACTGCTCGACAAGCTGCGCCAGCTCAAGCCGGGAACGGCGCTGGCGCTCAATCAACAGATCCTGCCGCGCGAGCAGTGGGAACATCAGCAGGTCAATGACGGTGACCAGATCCTGCTGTTTCAGGTTATCGCAGGGGGCTGAGATGTTACGTATTGCCGATAAAGTCTTTGATTCACATCTGTTTACCGGAACCGGAAAATTCGCCTCGCCGCAGCTGATGGTGGATGCCATTCGCGAAAGCGGCAGCCAGCTGGTGACGCTGGCGCTCAAGCGCGTGGATCTGCGCCATCACAGCGATGCCATTCTGGCGCCTTTACTGGAGGCAGGCGTCACGCTGCTGCCCAACACCTCCGGTGCCAAAACGGCCGAAGAGGCGATTTTTGCCGCGCAGCTGGCCCGCGAGGCGCTCGGCACCCGCTGGCTGAAGCTGGAAATTCATCCTGACGCCCGCTGGCTGCTGCCCGACCCCATCGAAACGCTGAAAGCGGCTGAAAAGCTGGTGCAGCAAGGGTTTATCGTCCTGCCTTACTGCGGCGCCGACCCTGTTCTGTGCAAACGGCTGGAAGAGGTCGGGTGCGCCGCCGTCATGCCGCTGGGTGCCCCCATTGGCTCCAATCAGGGGCTTGAAACCCGCGCAATGCTGGAAATCATTATTGAGCAAGCTACCGTGCCGGTGGTGGTTGATGCGGGCATTGGCGTGCCCAGCCATGCCGCGCAGGCGCTGGAGATGGGCGCCGACGCGGTGCTGGTCAACACGGCCATCGCGGTTGCCGACGATCCGGTCATGATGGCGCGTGCGTTCCGCATGGCCGTAGAGGCTGGCCTGCTGGCAAGGGAATCCGGCCCCGGCTCGCGCAGTTTCCAGGCACAGGCCACCAGCCCGCTGACCGGTTTTCTGGAGGCGATCTCATGAGCACGTTTACCGAGCGCTGGCGGCAGCTTAGCTGGGACGACATTGCCCTGCGCATTAACAGCAAAACGGCGGCTGACGTGGAGCGCGCGCTGCATGCCCGCCATCTGACCCGCGAGGATCTGATGGCCCTGCTCTCCCCGGCGGCCAGCGCGTACCTCGAACCGATGGCCCAGCGAGCACAGCGGCTCACCCGCCAGCGTTTTGGCAACACGGTGAGCTTCTACGTGCCGCTCTACCTCTCAAACCTGTGCGCCAATGACTGCACCTACTGCGGTTTTTCCATGAGCAACCGCATCAAGCGTAAAACGCTCGATGAAGGTGAGATCGCCCGCGAGTGCGCGTCCATTCGTGAAATGGGCTTTGAACATCTTCTGCTGGTCACGGGCGAGCATCAGGGAAAAGTGGGAATGGACTATTTCCGTCAGCACCTTCCCGCCATTCGTCGTCAGTTTGCGTCGCTGCAGATGGAAGTGCAGCCCCTGGCGCAGAAGGAGTATGCGGAGCTCAAAACCCTTGGGCTGGACGGGGTCATGGTCTACCAGGAAACCTATCACGAGGCGACGTACGCCCGGCATCACCTGAAGGGCAAGAAACAGGATTTCTTTTTCCGCCTGGAAACGCCGGACAGGCTGGGTCGCGCGGGGATCGACAAAATCGGTCTGGGGGCGCTGATCGGGCTCTCTGACAGCTGGCGGGTGGATTGTTACATGGTGGCGGAACATTTGCTGTGGCTTCAGCAGCACTACTGGCAGAGCCGTTATTCCATCTCCTTCCCGCGCCTGAGACCTTGCGCGGGCGGGATTGAACCGGCTTCGCTGATGGATGAACGCCAGCTGGTGCAGACCATCTGTGCGTTTCGCCTGCTCGCCCCGGAAGTGGAATTATCGCTCTCAACGCGTGAATCCCCGGCGTTTCGCGATCGCGTTATCCCGCTTGCGATTAACAACGTCAGCGCGTTTTCCAAAACGCAGCCAGGCGGCTACGCCGACGATCGTCCGGAGCTCGAGCAGTTTGTGCCGCATGACGGACGACGTCCGGAAGCGGTCGCCGCAGCCCTGACGGCGCAGGGTCTTCAGCCTGTCTGGAAAGACTGGGACAGCTGGCTGGGAAGAGCCTCGCAATGACGATGAAACGCGCTGCAACACCATAAAAAATTGTCGAGGCGCGACGAAAAGGCAAAACCGGGTGGTTGTCAGCGATCGTCCGGTTTTTTATTGTCACACGGTCAGCAACGGATGCTGACCAGGGCGAAAAGCTTCTTCCTCGTTTCGCCCTGCCTCTGGTTCATTGCGCACACGGCCGCCAGCAGGTTGAATAAGTAATTTCTTAATGGTTCTTAAGATAAATCATCCCGCCAGAAATCGTGTGCCGTATAATTCACCGCTAACCGCAGGACAGCGACTATGCTGAGAGGATATCGGCAGACGAAAAGTATTCACCATCAGGAACGATGTACAGCTCATGGCACTTCACAGCAAAAAGCTCTCTTTTACCCGGCCAATCATGCTCAGCTTCGCGGGGATCCTATGCAGTTTTGCGGTGATCGCGATCGCGGTGACGCTTTCGCAACGAAAGGATTTTCTTGAGGATTATCATAAGATAAACAGCAATTTCACGCACAACCTGGCGGTGAACTACACCGAATCTATCCTGCGTGAAAACGACTATATCCTGGGCCGTTCCGCGATGTACTTTGCCCGCGACGACAGGCTAAACGAGACGCTCAACGTCAACCCGACGCAGGGGCTGCAGATGATGATGCATTTGCAAAACCTGATGCCGACCGTGTCCTCCATCTCGCTGGCGGACACGCAGGGGCATTATCTCCGCGCGCCGGAAGTGCTCCCCACGCAGAAGAGTAAAACCTTCGATCCCCGGACGCGGCCGTGGTTTATCGCTCAGGCCGAAGCCAGTATCTTCAGCCACTATACTCGCCCGTACATGGACTACTTCACCGGCCATCCGACGGTCACACTTTATAAGCCCTTGATTTCACCCGAAGGCAGACTGAAGGGAACGATCGCGTTTCATCTCGATTTGACGTCAATGGGCTTCACCCTGCGTCAGATGGTGGCGCCCGTCCAGGGAGAATTCTTCGTCGTTGAACGCGACGGCGCCGTTGTGCTTCACCCGGATACAGGCGCGCTCTTCAAACAATACGTGAGCGAAGCGCTGATGGACAAAATGACCAGCGGCGAAGGCCACCTTTACGATAAGAAAAGCAACGCCTGGTACTACTACTACTCGTTTACCAATCCGGACTGGTTTGTCATCTACCGGGTCTCTGGCGAGACGCTCACCGATATCACCCGCCACGAAACGACGATTGTTGGCTGGGGGTTTGCGCTGGCGGCAATCATCATCATCCTCTTCGGCTTATACCTCCGTCACGCCTCGCGTACCGTGCTGATGCACATTATCAATGCCATCAAAACCGGCGACGTCAGCGAAGCGCCGCGCCTGGAAGCGATGCTGAGCCACACTATCCAGTCCAATAAAGAGCGTGAGATGGCCTATGTGCGCCAGGCCACTCACGATGCGCTGACGGGCTGTAAAAACCGCCGCGCGTTCGATAGCGATATCGCGGAGCTGCTGAATGCCCAGCAGCCTTTCGCGCTGGCGCTGGTAGACATCGATAACTTCAAGTCGATTAACGACACGCTGGGCCACCTGACCGGTGATATCGTTCTGCGCAACGTGGCCCGCGAAGGGATCCAGATTATGCAGCCACATCACGTCTCGATTTACCGCTATGGTGGAGAAGAGTTCGC
The DNA here is from genome assembly GCF_019443845.1 of Enterobacter sp. DNB-S2. NCBI lineage: Bacteria > Pseudomonadati > Pseudomonadota > Gammaproteobacteria > Enterobacterales > Enterobacteriaceae > Enterobacter > Enterobacter sp. DNB-S2. The sequence goes on along the minus strand of NZ_CP050520.1, from coordinate 919,199 downwards.
GGTAATCTTCCAGGCTGAGCAGATGACGTCTGCGCTCTCATTGCTGGAAGCCTGGCGTACCGCAGTTGAAAAACGCGTCTGGCGAGAAGAAAACCTGCGGGTTACGTTCAGCGGCGGTCTTGGGGAGTGGCATTTTGAACCGCTGGAGCAATTTGTCGGAAGCGTTGATAGCGCCCTCTACAGCGCCAAACAGCAGGGCAAAAACCGCATCAATCGAACGTCCATCAGCTAATCCTTCCTCTTTCACCCTGCCCGTTTCCACGGGCCGGGTACCCGACAATGTAAAATTGTAACCGGTTTCAGAAAATCGCCGGTTTCTTTGTGATGCCTGACACACAATCGCGGTAAACCGGTTGTTGAAGCGCTCTGCACGGGATAATTATCAATAAACACATGTAGATCGAGGCTGATTATGAAGAACATCGTTTTATGCTGTGCAGCGGGAATGTCAACCAGCATGCTGGTTCAACGTATGAAAGACGCCGCGCAGAAAAAAGGGGTTGAAGTCACCATTAAAGCCGTTCCGGTTGCGGAGTTTAAAGACAACATCGCGACGGCCGACATCGTATTGCTGGGGCCACAGGTTAAATACGAGCAGGCCAAGCTACAGGCGCAGGCCGAGCCGCTGGGTAAAAAGGTCGCGGTGATCGACATGATGGATTACGGCATGATGAAAGGCGATGCCGTCCTGGAAAAAGCGCTCAAACTTCTGGAGTCATAATGGAAGACTTAGAAACCACGATTATGGAACTGCTGGTCAACGCAGGCGCGGCGCGCAGTGCGGCCCTGACGGCGCTACAGATGGCGCGTAAAGGTGAGTTTGACGAAGCAGAAAAAGCGATGGAAGAGTCGCGCGAATATGTGAAGCATGCGCACACGATCCAGACGCAGCTTATCGGTTTTGACGAAGGGACCGGGAAGCTTCCGGTTAACCTGATCACCGTCCACTCTCAGGATCACCTGATGAACGCGATGGTCATTCAGGATCTGGCGGGCGATATGATTGAGCTTTATCGTCGGATCCCGTTGGTGAACTGATAACCTACAGATGTAAAAAAACCCGCCGAGGCGGGTTTTTTATTGTCGGGTGGCACTGAGCTTACCCGACCTACGAGGCACATGCCCGGTAATGCTCATCACCGGGCATCAACGATTACTCGTTGTCGGAACCGCCCAGACCTGCGTTCAGCAGTTCTGCCAGGCTCGCGGATGCATCTTCAGCAGTTACCTGCGGTGCAGCTGGCAGTTCGCCCGCAGCACGACGACGCATACGATCCTGGTGGTACGCATAACCGGTACCCGCCGGGATCAGACGACCCACGATGACGTTCTCTTTCAGACCGCGCAGTTCATCACGTTTACCTGCAACAGCGGCTTCGGTCAGGACACGAGTCGTTTCCTGGAACGATGCTGCAGAGATGAAGGACTCGGTTGCCAGAGACGCTTTGGTGATACCCAGCAGATCGCGCGAGAAGGTCGCACCGATTTTGCCGTTCGCTTCCAGTTCGCGGTTAGCGATCTTGACGCGTGAGTATTCAACCTGCTCGCCTTCCAGGAACTCGGAGCTGCCTGCGTTTTCGATGGTTGCTTTACGCAGCATCTGACGAACGATAACTTCGATGTGCTTATCGTTAATCTTAACGCCCTGCAGACGGTAAACGTCCTGTACTTCGTTGGTGATGTAACGCGTTACCGCGTGGACGCCACGAAGACGCAGAATGTCGTGCGGAGCTTCTGGACCATCGGAAACCACGTCACCACGTTCTACACGTTCACCTTCGAACACGTTGAGCTGACGCCACTTAGGAATCATCTCTTCGTACGGTTCGCTGCCATCTACTGGAGTGATAACCAGACGGCGTTTCCCTTTGGTCTCTTTACCGAAGGAGATGATACCGCTGATTTCAGCCAGGATTGCAGGCTCTTTCGGACGACGTGCTTCAAACAGGTCCGCAACGCGTGGCAGACCACCGGTGATGTCCTTGGTACCGCTGGATTCCTGTGGAATACGTGCCAGAGCATCACCCGCACCGATCTGAATGCCATCTTCCAGCTGAACGATCGCTTTACCCGGCAGGAAGTACTGCGCAGGCATGTCGGTACCCGGGATCAGAACGTCGTTACCCTGAGCATCAACGATTTTCAGTGCAGGACGCAGATCTTTACCACCGGTAGTACGTTCAGCAGAATCCAGAACCACCAGAGAAGACAGACCGGTCAGCTCGTCGGTCTGACGAGTAATGGTCTGGCCGTCGATCATGTCAGTGAAGCGGATGAAACCACTTACTTCGGTGATAACCGGCATGGTGTGTGGATCCCAGTTTGCAACGGTTTCACCGCCGGCAACCTGCTCGCCATCACCTTTCGCCATAACCGCACCGTAAGGCACTTTATAGCTCTCTTTGGTACGACCGAATTCGTCGATCAGCTTCAGCTCGGTGTTACGAGAGGTCACAACCAGCTTGCCTGCGGAGTTAACAACAGACTTCGCGTTGCTGAGCTTGATGCTACCTTTGTTTTTCACCTGGATGCTGGATTCAGCAGCCGCACGAGATGCCGCACCACCGATGTGGAACGTACGCATCGTCAGCTGTGTACCCGGCTCACCGATCGACTGTGCCGCGATAACGCCGATTGCTTCACCTTTGTTGATGATGTGGCCACGCGCCAGGTCACGACCGTAGCAGTGCGCACATACACCAAAGTCGGTGTCACAGGATACAACGGAACGTACTTTCACGGAGTCAACAGAGTTCGCTTCCAGCAGGTCACACCAGTGCTCGTGCAGCAGCGTGTTGCGTGGAACCAGAATGTCTGCAGTACCCGGCTTCAGAATGTCTTCCGCGGTTACACGACCCAGAACGCGATCGCGCAGTGGCTCTTTAACATCACCACCCTCGATAACCGGGGTCATGGTGATACCTTCGAGGGTGCCACAATCGTCTTCGGTCACAACCAGATCCTGCGCAACGTCAACCAGACGACGCGTCAGATAACCGGAGTTCGCAGTTTTCAGTGCGGTATCCGCCAGACCCTTACGAGCACCGTGGGTGGAGATGAAGTACTGGAGTACGTTCAGACCTTCACGGAAGTTCGCGGTGATTGGCGTTTCGATGATGGAGCCATCTGGCTTCGCCATCAGACCACGCATACCAGCCAGCTGACGAATCTGTGCTGCGGAACCACGCGCACCGGAGTCGGCCATCATGTAGATGCTGTTGAAGGAAACCTGCTGCTCTTCTACGCCGTCACGGTTAATCACGGTTTCGGTCTGCAGGTTATCCATCATCGCTTTGGATACACGATCGTTCGCCGCTGCCCAGATATCGATAACTTTGTTATAGCGTTCGCCCGCGGTAACCAGACCAGACTGGAACTGCTCCTGGATCTCAGCAACTTCGGCTTCCGCTTCAGAGATGATCTCGTGTTTCTTCTCTGGGATGACCATGTCATCAATACCAACAGATGCACCTGAACGCGCTGCATAAGCAAAGCCGGTATACATTGTCTGGTCAGCGAAGATAACGGTCGGCTTCAGACCCAGAATGCGGTAACAGGTGTTCAGCATTTTGGAGATCGCTTTCTTGCCCAGCGCCTGGTTGACGATGGAGAAAGGCAGACCTTTCGGTACGATCATCCACAGAATGGCACGGCCAACGGTCGTGTCTTTCAGGCTGGTTTTCGCAACGAATTCGCCGTTTTCATCTTTTTCGTATTCGGTGATACGCACTTTAACGCGCGCATGCAGAGAGGCCAGGCCAGCGCGATAAATACGCTCAGCTTCTTTCGGGCCAGTCAGCACCATGCCTTCGCCTTTGGCGTTAACACAGTCACGGGTCATGTAGTACAGACCCAATACAACGTCCTGAGAAGGAACGATGATAGGTTCACCGTTCGCTGGGGACAGGATGTTGTTGGTAGACATCATCAGCGCACGCGCTTCGAGCTGGGCTTCCAGCGTCAGCGGTACGTGAACAGCCATCTGGTCACCATCGAAGTCGGCGTTATATGCCGCACAAACCAGCGGGTGCAGCTGGATAGCTTTACCTTCGATCAGGACTGGCTCAAATGCCTGGATACCCAAACGGTGCAGAGTTGGTGCACGGTTCAGCAGTACCGGGTGTTCGCGGATAACTTCGTCCAGGATATCCCAAACGACAGCTTCTTCACGCTCAACCATTTTCTTAGCGGCTTTGATGGTGGTGGCCAGGCCACGCAGTTCCAGCTTGCCGTAGATGAACGGTTTGAACAGCTCCAGTGCCATTTTCTTCGGCAGACCGCACTGATGCAGACGCAGGTATGGACCTACGGTGATTACAGAACGACCGGAGTAGTCAACACGCTTACCGAGCAGGTTCTGACGGAAACGACCCTGTTTACCTTTGATCATGTCGGCCAAAGATTTCAGAGGACGTTTGTTAGAACCGGTGATCGCACGACCGCGACGGCCGTTATCCAGCAGGGCGTCAACCGCTTCCTGCAGCATACGTTTTTCGTTGCGTACGATGATATCCGGCGCAGCCAGATCCAGCAGACGTTTCAGACGGTTGTTACGGTTGATAACGCGACGATACAGATCGTTCAGATCGGACGTTGCGAAACGACCACCATCCAGCGGAACCAGTGGACGCAGATCTGGCGGCAGAACCGGCAGAACGGTCAGGATCATCCACTCTGGTTTGTTACCAGACTGAACGAACGCTTCCAGCAGTTTGATACGCTTGGTCAGCTTTTTACGTTTGGTTTCGGAGTTGGTTTCGTTCAGCTCTTCACGCAGCTGCTCGCACTCTTGCTCCAGATCCATGCTCTTCAGCAGGGCCTGAATAGCTTCCGCACCCATCTTCGCATCGAATTCGTCACCGAACTCTTCCAGCGCGTCCAGATACTGCTCTTCAGTCAGGATCTGATGACGTTCCAGGTTCGTCATCCCGCCTTCGATAACCACATAAGATTCGAAGTACAGAACGCGTTCGATATCGCGCAGCGGCATATCCAGCAGCAGACCGATACGGGACGGCAGAGATTTCAGGAACCAGATGTGAGCGGTCGGAGACGCCAGCTCGATGTGGCCCATGCGCTCACGACGCACTTTGGTCTGGGTCACTTCAACGCCGCACTTCTCACAGATCACACCACGGTGTTTCAGGCGCTTGTACTTACCGCACAGGCACTCGTAATCTTTTACTGGCCCGAAAATACGCGCACAGAAAAGGCCGTCACGCTCAGGTTTGAACGTACGGTAGTTGATGGTTTCCGGCTTTTTAACTTCACCGAAAGACCATGAACGGATCATGTCTGGCGAAGCCAGAGCAATTTTGATCGCATCAAACTCTTCGGTTTTAGTCTGCGCTTTCAGAAACTTTAATAAATCTTTCACGGATTTGCTCCCGTCGGAGTTAGCACAATCTGGTGCCGGGGGTTAACCCGGCACCAGTGACCTGTTTGAGCGAGAATTACTCGTCTTCCAGTTCGATGTTGATACCCAGCGAACGAATCTCTTTCAACAGTACGTTGAAGGATTCTGGCATGCCCGGCTCCATCTGATGGTTGCCGTCCACGATGTTTTTATACATCTTGGTACGACCGTTCACGTCATCAGACTTAACGGTGAGCATTTCCTGCAGGGTGTATGCCGCGCCGTATGCTTCCAGCGCCCACACTTCCATCTCCCCGAAGCGCTGACCACCGAACTGCGCCTTACCACCCAGCGGCTGCTGAGTAACCAGGCTGTAAGAACCGGTAGAACGAGCGTGCATCTTGTCGTCGACCAGGTGGTTCAGTTTCAGCATGTACATGTAACCTACGGTTACCGGACGCTCGAACTGTTCACCGGTACGGCCGTCAAACAGCGTAATCTGACCAGACGTTGGCAGACCACCCAGTTGCAGCAGCTCTTTAATTTCAGCTTCTTTCGCACCATCGAAGACCGGCGTTGCGATTGGCATACCTTTTTTCAGGTTCTCAGCCAGACGCAGCACTTCTTCATCGCTGAAGGTATTCAGGTCGACTTTCTGACGCACGTCGGTACCCAGATCGTAGGCACGCTGGATGAATTCGCGCAGTTTCGCGACATCTTCCTGCTGCTTCAGCATGGCGTTAATCTTGTCGCCAATACCTTTCGCAGCCATACCCAGGTGAGTTTCCAGGATCTGACCGATGTTCATACGAGACGGTACGCCCAGCGGGTTCAGTACGATATCTACCGGCGTACCGTTAGCATCGTGCGGCATATCTTCGATCGGGTTGATCTTAGAGATAACACCCTTGTTACCGTGACGACCTGCCATCTTATCACCAGGCTGGATCTGACGTTTAACGGCCAGATACACCTTAACAATCTTCAGCACGCCTGGTGCCAGATCGTCGCCCTGAGTGATTTTGCGGCGTTTCGCTTCGAGTTTTTTCTCGAACTCGTGTTTCAGTTCGTCATACTGCTCAGCCAGCTGTTCCAGCTGATTTTGTTTCTCTTCGTCGGTCAGGCCCAGTTCCAGCCAGCGATCGCGTGGCAGTTTGTCGAGCTTCTCAGCTTCAACGCCACCGGCAACCAGCACAGCATAGATACGGCTGAACAGACCCGCTTCGAGGATCTGCAGTTCTTCAGACAGGTCTTTCTTAGCCTGTTTGAGCTGCATCTCTTCGATTTCCAGCGCACGCTTATCTTTCTCAACGCCATCACGGGTGAAGACCTGAACGTCGATAACCGTACCGGAAACACCGTTTGGTACGCGCAGAGAAGAGTCTTTAACGTCAGACGCTTTCTCACCGAAGATTGCACGCAGCAGTTTCTCTTCTGGCGTCAGCTGGGTTTCACCTTTCGGTGTAACCTTACCAACCAGAATGTCGCCGCCGGTCACTTCCGCACCGATGTAAACGATACCGGATTCATCCAGTTTGGAGAGCGCAGCTTCACCCACGTTAGGGATGTCAGCGGTGATCTCTTCTGGCCCCAGCTTGGTGTCACGAGACACACATGCCAGTTCCTGAATGTGGATGGTGGTGAAACGATCTTCCTGAACCACACGCTCGGAGACGAGGATGGAGTCTTCGAAGTTGTAACCGTTCCACGGCATGAACGCTACGCGCATGTTCTGACCGAGCGCCAGTTCACCGAGGTCGGTGGACGGACCGTCTGCCAGCACGTCGCCGCGCTCAACTGGCTCACCCAGAGATACGCAAGGCATCTGGTTGATACAGGTGTTCTGGTTAGAACGGGTGTATTTGGTCAGGTTATAAATGTCGATACCAGCTTCGCCCGGATACATCTCGTCTTCGTTAACTTTGATAACGATACGGGATGCATCGACGTACTGAACAGTACCGCCACGTTTAGCAACTGCAGTAACACCGGAGTCAACGGCAACAGCACGTTCCATACCGGTACCAACCAGCGGCTTATCAGCGCGCAGAGTTGGAACGGCCTGACGTTGCATGTTCGCACCCATCAATGCACGGTTGGCGTCATCGTGTTCCAGGAACGGGATCAGGGACGCACCGACGGATACCACCTGCTGGGTGGATACGTCCATGTAGTCAACCTGGTCGCGGCTGAACAAGCTGGATTCGCCTTTGCTACGGCAGGTAACCAGATCTTCTACAAAGTGGCCTTCGTCATCCAGGTTGGAGTTCGCCTGAGCGATAACGTAGTTGCCTTCTTCGATAGCAGACAGGTAGTGAATTTCGTCGGTTACAACACCGTCTGTCACTTTACGGTACGGGGTCTCGAGGAAACCGTATTCGTTAGTCTGTGCGTACACGGACAGGGAGTTGATCAGACCGATGTTTGGACCTTCAGGCGTTTCGATTGGACATACGCGACCGTAGTGCGTCGGGTGTACGTCTCGAACTTCAAAGCCTGCGCGTTCACGGGTCAGACCGCCTGGGCCGAGTGCAGAGATACGACGTTTGTGCGTAATCTCAGACAGCGGGTTGTTCTGGTCCATGAACTGAGACAGCTGGCTTGAACCGAAGAACTCTTTCACTGCTGCAGAAATCGGTTTGGCGTTGATCATATCCTGAGGCATCAGGGTATCCAGATCGCCCAGAGACAGACGCTCTTTCACCGCACGCTCTACACGTACCAGGCCAACGCGGAATTGGTTTTCCGCCATTTCGCCTACGGAACGGATACGACGGTTGCCGAGGTGGTCGATATCGTCCACTTCGCCTTTACCGTTACGGATATCGATGAGCTTCTTCATCACTTCGATGATGTCGTCTTTGCTCAGGATACCGGAACCTTCGATTTCGTCGCGCAGCAGAGAACGGTTGAACTTCATACGACCAACCGCGGACAGATCGTAGCGGTCTTCGGAGAAGAACAGGTTCTCGAACAGGCTTTCCGCCGCTTCGCGAGTTGGTGGCTCACCAGGACGCATCATGCGGTAGATTTCTACCAGCGCGCTCAGACGATCGGTGGTTGGGTCGACGCGAATAGTCTCAGAGATATACGCGCCATGGTCCAGATCGTTGGTGAACAGCGTTTCGATACGTTTGTGGCCAGACTGGCTCAGCTTAGCCAGCAGATCCAGGCTCAGCTCCATGTTCGCTGGGCAGATCAGCTCACCCGTTGACTCGTCAACGTAATCTTTCGCGGCTACTTTTCCTGCAATGTACTCAACCGGAACTTCGATGAGTTTGATATCATCTTTTTCCAGCTGGCGGATGTGGCGCGCGGTGATACGGCGACCTTTTTCCACATACACTTTGCCGTCGGCTTCGATGTCGAACGACGCGGTCTCGCCACGCAGACGTTCCGGCACCAGCTCCATCTGCAGCTTGTTGTCGCGGATTTCAAAGATCACTTTCTCAAAGAACAGGTCCAGGATCTGTTCAGTGGTGTATTGCAGCGCACGCAGAATGATGGTTGCAGGCAGCTTACGACGACGGTCGATACGGACAAACAGGTTGTCTTTCGGATCGAACTCGAAGTCCAGCCATGAACCACGGTAAGGAATGATGCGTGCGTTATACAGTACTTTACCGGAAGAGTGTGTTTTACCTTTATCGCTGTCGAAGAAGACGCCCGGGCTACGGTGCAGCTGGGAAACGATAACACGCTCAGTACCGTTGATAACGAAAGTACCGTTGTCTGTCATGAGTGGAATTTCACCCATGTAGACTTCTTGTTCTTTAATGTCTTTTACGGTGCCTTCCGGCGCTTCGCGCTCGTAGATCACCAGACGCAGTTTTACGCGCAGCGGTGCGGAATAGGTCACGCCACGGATCTGACATTCCTGAACGTCAAACACCGGTTCGCCAAGGCGGTAGCTGACGTACTGCAGCTCGGAGTTACCGCTGTAGCTCTGAATCGGGAACACGGAGCGGAAGGCTGCTTCCAGACCGTACTGCCCTTCAGGATCTTGCTCGATAAACTTCTGGAACGAGTCAAGCTGGATAGAAAGGAGATATGGAATGTCCAGAACTTGTGGACGTTTACCAAAATCCTTACGAATACGTTTTTTCTCGGTATAGGAGTAAACCATAGGGTTCCTCAGCTCGCTGACAAGTCGACCCATCTGTCCGACGAAGGGACAGTTTGTGCAACACCATTTTGTGGACCGGAAAATTGAATACTTTCCGCAATACCTGTTGCTATCACGCTTAAATCATTTCGTCGCGATTTACACAGAGCGAGCACCCTGTCGCAATATATTAAGTCGTCGATAGAAACATGCATTGTCAGGACAATCAGCAGTCAAACAGTGTGAAATGCTACTGATGCCTTACAGCGCAAAAAGGCTGGTGACTAAAAAGTCACCAGCCATCAGCCTAATTACTCAGGCTGCAACCAGAAAAGTTGGCTTATTTAACTTCAACTTCAGCGCCAGCTTCTTCCAGAGATTTTTTCAGTGCTTCTGCGTCGTCTTTGCTCACGCCTTCTTTCAGCGCAGCTGGAGCAGATTCTACCAGGTCTTTAGCTTCTTTCAGACCCAGGCCAGTTGCGCCACGTACTGCTTTGATAACAGCAACTTTGTTAGCGCCAGCAGCTTTCAGAATTACGTCGAATTCAGTTTTTTCTTCAGCAGCTTCAGCCGGGCCCGCAGCTACAGCTACAGCAGCAGCAGCAGAAACACCGAATTTTTCTTCCATTGCAGAAATCAGTTCTACAACGTCCATTACGGACATAGCTGCAACTGCTTCAATGATTTGATCTTTAGTGATAGACATTTAAATTGTTCCTGAAAATCAGAATAAGTTTATACGTAAGCAAATGCTTTATAAAGATAACTGCGATTAAGCAGCTTCTTTCGCATCGCGAACAGCAGCCAGAGTGCGAACCAGTTTGCCAGCCGAAGCTTCTTTCATGGTTGCCATCAGGCGTGCAATTGCTTCTTCGTAGGTCGGCAGGGTTGCCAGGCGATCGATTTGCGATGCCGGGATCAACTCACCTTCAAAGGCTGCAGCTTTGACCTCAAATTTTGCATTCGCTTTCGCGAACTCTTTGAACAGACGAGCAGCAGCGCCCGGGTGTTCCATAGAGTATGCAATCAGGGTCGGACCAACAAACGTGTCTTTCAGGCACTCGAACTGAGTACCTTCAACTACGCGACGCAGCAGGGTGTTACGAACAACACGCATGTATACGCCAGCTTCACGACCTGCTTTACGCAGTTCAGTCATTTTGTCTACAGTAACGCCACGGGAATCCGCAACTACTGCAGACAGCGCGCCTTTGGCTACTTCGCTGACTTCAGCAACAATCGCTTGTTTGTCTTGAAGATTTAAAGCCATTAGCTTTGCTCCTGGATGTTTGCCGGAACTCATGTTCCGGAACTCACTTCACTCTCCCAAACGGAAAGAGCGTCTTAATACGGTGAGCAGAAACAAGCCAGAGTATCCAAAAATAATCTTAGCGTTCTGTCACCGTCTACGCAGGGGATTAAGTCTCTTGCGAAACACCTGCGGTCTTCGACGGAGGCCTGGATTAGGCCAGGCTCCAACGAACAAATCTTTTAGCCGCTAACTTTCGTTAGCAAACGTGGGGGTAAGATTGTAGACAAAATCACCGCCCACGTAAAGGCATTAGTTTGCAGCAGCGCTCAGGCCAGCCTGGTCAACTGCAACACCTGCACCCATGGTGGTGGAGATGCTAACTTTCTTGATGTACACGCCTTTCGCCTGAGTTGGTTTTGCTTTTTTCAGCGCAACCAGCAGAGCTTCCAGGTTTTCTTTCAGTTTGTCAGCGTCAAAGTCCACTTTACCGATGGTGGTGTGGATGATGCCGTTTTTGTCGTTACGATAACGAACCTGACCTGCTTTAGCGTTCTTAACCGCTTCAGCAACGTTAGGAGTTACAGTACCAACTTTCGGGTTTGGCATCAGGCCGCGTGGACCCAGAACCTGGCCCAGCTGGCCAACAACGCGCATTGCATCTGGAGAAGCAATAACAACGTCAAAGTTCATTTCGCCTTTCTTGATCTGATCAGCCAGATCTTCCATACCTACCAGTTCAGCGCCGGCAGCTTTAGCAGCTTCAGCGTTTGCACCCTGAGCAAATACAGCTACGCGAACGGAACGGCCAGTACCGTGTGGCAGTACAGTTGCGCCACGAACGTTCTGATCGGATTTACGCGCGTCGATGCCGAGGTTAACGGCAACGTCAACGCTTTCAACGAACTTAGCAGTTGCCAGTTCTTTCAGCAGAGCGATAGCTTCGTTGATGTCGTACTGTTTGGTCGCATCAACTTTGTCACGGATCACGGACATGCGCTTGGTCAGTTTAGCCATTTCTTAGTCCTCCACTACCAGGCCCATGGAACGTGCAGTACCTTCGATTGAGCGAGTCATCGCTTCAATGTCGGCACCAGTCATGTCGGCAGCTTTGGTCTGCGCGATTTCCTGCAGCTGAGCGCGGGAAATTTTACCCACTTTGTCTTTGTTCGGTTTACCGGAACCAGACTTGATACCAGCCGCTTTCTTCAGCAGAACAGCTGCTGGAGGGGTTTTGGTAACGAAAGTGAAAGAACGGTCAGCGTAAACAGTGATTACGACTGGGATTGGCAGACCTTTTTCCAGGGATTCGGTTTTGGCGTTGAACGCTTTACAGAATTCCATGATGTTCACACCCTGCTGACCCAGAGCTGGACCAACTGGTGGACTTGGGTTCGCCATACCAGCTGCAACCTGCAGCTTGACGTAGGCTTGTACTTTCTTAGCCATTGTAAAATCCTCTGATTGGGTGATAGCGCCTCAGGGAGGCTCCCCGTGAATAAAATTCGTTTTACGGGCCGGGCCCATAAAAACAAAAGGCGCGAAATTGTATTCCAATCTCGCGCCCTGTGCAACGATTAAATCGCCGCTTTTTTGATCGCTGCTTAGGCTTTTTCGACCTGCGCAAAGTCCAGTTCTACCGGGGTCGCACGACCGAAGATAGAAACAGAAACTTTCAGGCGGGACTTCTCGTAGTCCACTTCTTCAACCACACCGTTAAAGTCAGCAAACGGACCGTCGCTAACACGAACCATTTCACCCGGTTCAAACAGCGTTTTCGGACGCGGCTTATCACCCACCTGCTGCAGGCGGTTCATAATCGCATCAACTTCTTTGTCGCTGATTGGCGCCGGACGGTCAGACGTGCCGCCGATAAAGCCCATCACGCGCGGTACGCTGCGCACCAGGTGCCAGCTCGCGTCGTTCATCACCATCTGAACCAGCACGTAACCCGGGAAGAATTTACGCTCGCTTTTGCGACGTTGGCCGCCACGGATCTCAACCACTTCTTCGGTCGGAACCATAACTTCGCCAAATAACTCTTCCATGTTGTGTAATTTGATATGCTCACGCAGCGACGTTGCTACGCGGCCTTCAAAACCGGAAAACGCCTGAACGACGTACCAACGCTTTTTAGGGGCTTCAGACATCTTAGAACCTCAGGCCAGTAATAAAGGAAACCAGGCGAACCAGAATACCATCCAGTCCCCACAGGATCAGTGACATTACCGCAGTCACTGCAGCCACGATCAGCGTGGTGTGCAATGTTTCCTGGCGAGTCGGCCAAATGACCTTGCGGACTTCGGTACGTGCTTCGCGAGCGAAAGCAACGGTTGCTTTACCCTTAGTCGTCAACAGCGCGACACCGCCCGCTGCAGCAATCAGAATCACCACTGCCAGCGCGCGGAGCGGCAGCATCATGTCACGATAAAGATAGTTGCCAACGATTGCCACAATCAGCAGCACGGCAACAGCGACCCACTTCATCGCTTCCAGGCCGCGCCCGCTCCCTTGAGCTTCGGTATTCGCACTCATAAACCAACCTGTCAGAAGAATTCTACAAATAATTTCACCCCGCGATTGCGAGGCGAGCCAAATCGAAACGCTAATCCCTTTATGGATTATACGCTCTCTGCAGAGCCTGTCTCAGCAATGATTATGACAAAAATAATCACTGATGAGCCAGGTTCTGATGTGAAAGCGTGCAAAAAGGGCATCAAATGATGCCCTTTTCATGCGCATTGCGTCAAATGTTATCAGCGATTAGCCGAGAACTTTAGCAACCACGCCCGCGCCAACGGTACGGCCACCTTCACGGATTGCGAAACGCAGACCGTCGTCCATCGCGATTGGGTGGATCAGAGTCACAACCATCTTGATGTTGTCGCCTGGCATTACCATCTCAACGCCTTCTGGCAGTTCGATGGTACCGGTCACGTCAGTTGTACGGAAGTAGAACTGTGGACGGTAGCCTTTGAAGAACGGAGTATGACGGCCGCCTTCGTCTTTGGACAGGATGTACACTTCAGATTCGAACTTGGTGTGTGGCTTGATTGAGCCTGGCTTCGCCAGAACCTGACCACGTTCGATTTCTTCACGTTTGATACCACGCAGCAGAACACCAACGTTCTCACCAGCACGGCCTTCGTCCAGCAGTTTACGGAACATTTCAACGCCAGTACAGGTAGACTTCGCAGTCTCTTTGATACCAACGATTTCAACTTCTTCACCAACTTTGATGATACCGCGCTCTACACGACCGGTAACAACGGTACCACGACCGGAGATGGAGAATACGTCTTCGATTGGCAGCAGGAATGGCTTGTCAATCGCACGCTCTGGTTCTGGGATGTAAGAATCCAGGAAGCCAGCCAGTTCGATGATTTTCGCTTCCCACTCTGCGTCGCCTTCCAGCGCTTTCAGAGCAGAACCACGAACGATTGGGGTATCGTCGCCCGGGAAATCGTACTGAGACAGCAGTTCACGAACTTCCATCTCTACCAGTTCCAGCAGCTCTTCGTCATCAACCATGTCGCATTTGTTCAGGAACACGATGATGAAAGGAACGCCTACCTGACGACCCAGCAGGATGTGCTCACGAGTCTGAGGCATTGGGCCATCAGTCGCAGCAACAACCAGGATCGCGCCGTCCATCTGCGCAGCACCGGTGATCATGTTTTTAACATAGTCGGCGTGGCCTGGGCAGTCTACGTGTGCGTAGTGGCGAGTCGGGGTGTCGTACTCAACGTGAGAGGTGTTGATGGTGATACCACGAGCTTTTTCTTCTGGTGCGTTATCGATCTGGTCGAATGCACGAGCAGAACCACCGTAGGTTTTTGCCAGAACGGTAGTGATTGCAGCGGTCAGCGTTGTTTTACCATGGTCAACGTGGCCGATAGTACCGACGTTAACGTGCGGTTTTGTACGTTCAAACTTTTCTTTAGACATCGATTGTCCCTCTAAGACACGGATAAATCGGTGATATCACCACATCAACCAGGCGAAATGCCTGAATTGTTGAATACAGTAAAATTGAAACAGAGAGAAACGGGAAGGAGAAGTGAAGTGGTGCTGATACCCAGAGTCGAACTGGGGACCTCACCCTTACCAAGGGTGCGCTCTACCAACTGAGCCATATCAGCACGTATTGGAGCGGGCAGCGGGAATCGAACCCGCATCATCAGCTTGGAAGGCTGAGGTAATAGCCATTATACGATGCCCGCATCCTGAAACTCGGCTACCCAGTTCTTTCTGTAACAAAAAAAGAGATTTCTCTCTTTTTCAGTTTGAGCTGGCTAATTTTTCCAACCAGCTCCGGCGGCATTTACGCTGCCAGAAAGTGGTGGTGGGGGAAGGATTCGAACCTTCGAAGTCTGTGACGGCAGATTTACAGTCTGCTCCCTTTGGCCGCTCGGGAACCCCACCGGACTTGATGGTGCCGACTACCGGAATCGAACTGGTGACCTACTGATTACAAGTCAGTTGCTCTACCTACTGAGCTAAGTCGGCATCAAGTAGCGCGCATTCTATGGATACCTGCGCGGTCATGCAACTAAAAATTTGCATAAAACGTTCTTTCGCTCACATTTTATGCGAACAGCGTATCGGACGCTGTAAAAGTAGTCATTTGAGGTTAAATATTCAACATATCATCGTGATTTGCACCGTATTCACCGTAGCGTGACGGCTTCCGCGTTACGCAGCGCTTTCCATCTTTTTTCTTATTATTCCCGTCATCTGGTGTTAACCTCCTGCCCATTGTCCAAAATTAACTGTGTGATGAGCCATGATCCGGCAGTGTGATGCTGGCTCACTGAAGCATGCTTATGAGCAAAAAAGAGCAAACGTTAATGACGCCTTATCTTCACTTTAACCGCAGCCAGTGGGCTGCCCTGCGTGATTCCGTCCCTATGACGCTGACGGAAGGTGAAATCGCACGGTTAAAAGGGATAAACGAAGATCTGTCCCTGGAAGAGGTGGCAGAAATTTATCTCCCCCTCTCTCGCTTGCTTAACTTCTATATCAGCTCGAACCTGCGTCGTCAGGCCGTGCTGGAGCAGTTTCTCGGGACGAACGGTCAACGCATTCCTTATATCATTAGTATTGCAGGCAGCGTGGCCGTGGGTAAAAGTACCACCGCGCGCGTCCTGCAGGCGCTGTTAAGCCGCTGGCCGGAACACCGCAGCGTGGAGCTGATCACCACCGACGGCTTCCTGCACCCGAACGAGGTGTTAAAAGAACGTGGGCTAATGAAGAAGAAGGGCTTCCCGCTCTCTTATGATATGCACCGTCTGGTGAAATTTGTCTCTGACCTGAAATCCGGCGTGCCGCACGTGACTGCGCCAGTCTATTCGCACCTGATCTACGATCGCATCCCAGGCGGGGATAAAACCGTGGTCCAGCCGGACATCCTGATTCTGGAAGGTCTGAACGTGCTGCAAAGCGGGATGGACTATCCTCACGACCCGCATCACGTATTCGTCTCGGACTTCGTCGATTTCTCTATTTATGTCGATGCGCCGGAAGACCTGCTGCAAAACTGGTACATCAACCGCTTCCTGAAGTTCCGCGAAGGGGCGTTCACTGATCCGGATTCCTATTTCCACCACTATGCCCAGCTTTCTGAAGAGGAAGCGATCAATGTGGCTACGGGGCTGTGGAATGAAATCAACTACGTGAACCTCAAAGAGAATATCCTGCCGACGCGCGAGCGAGCGAGCCTGATCCTCACCAAGAGCGAGAAGCACGCCGTCGACCAGATTCGCCTGCGGAAATAATCAAGCAGACATAAAAAAAACCGGCTTAGCGCCGGTTTTTTTTATTATGCCTGTGGCTTCTCGCCATTTTCATCCTGATCGACCGCGAAGCAGGCAACCAGCTGGCCGCCATAATCCTTCAGCTGCGGCTGGAGTTGGGTGCACGGGCCAAAGCGGCGACTGCAGCGGGCGTTGAATGCACATCCCGGAGGCGGATTCAGCGGGCTTGGCAGTTCACCCGTCAGCTTAATACGCTCACGACGATCGTCCGGGTTCAGACGCGGCGTCGCAGACAGCAGCGCCTGGGTATACGGGTGACGAGGGTTATTAAAGATCTGGTCTTTAGTCCCCTTCTCCACGCAGCGCCCCAGGTACATCACCATCACTTCATCGGCAATATGCTCAACCACCGACAGGTCGTGGGAGATGAACACGTAAGAGAGCCCCAGCTCCTGCTGGAGATCCATCATCAGGTTCAGCACCTGCGCACGCACGGATACGTCGAGCGCGGAGACCGGCTCATCGGCAATCACCACGTCCGGATCGAGCATCAGCCCGCGGGCGATCGCAATACGCTGACGCTGGCCGCCGGAGAACATGTGCGGATAGCGATCGTAATGCTCGGTTTTGAGGCCGACCTTCGCCATCATCGCCAGCGCTTTTTCACGGCGCTGCTCTTTGCTCAGATTACTGTTGATGAGCAGCGGCTCTTCCAGAATCTGCCCGACTTTTTTACGCGGGTTTAAAGAACCGTACGGGTTCTGGAACACAATCTGGATTTTCTGGCGACGCAGCTTCTGCGCCTGCGGATCGTGCTTGAGCAGATCCTGCCCCTGATAATAGAGCTCCCCGCCGGTCGGCACTTCAATCATCGTCAGCAGACGGCCCAGCGTGGATTTGCCGCAGCCTGACTCCCCCACCACCGCCAGCGTTTTACCGCGTTCGAGGTTAAAGGAGACGCCGTCCAGCGCTTTCACCAGGCGTTCAGGGGCAAACAGCCCCTTCTTCACCGGGTAGTATTTTTTCAGATCGATGGCCTGCAACAGCGGTTGTTGCGTGGTGGCCTGTTGCGTACTCATAGTGTTGGCCTCCCGGCATCATCGAGTGGGTAGTGGCATTTCGACTGACGGCCGTCAGCAAGCTGGTTCAGCTCAGGCTCTTCTGCCCGGCATTTGTCCGTTGCATACGGACAACGCGGATTGAGCAGACAGCCCTGCGGACGGTCATATTTACCCGGTACCACACCCGGCAGCGATGCCAGACGCGCTTTGTCCTGAGCAAACTCCGGCAGCGCGCGTAAAAGCGCCTGGGTATACGGATGACGCGGCGCGCGGAAAATATCGTGTGAATTTCCGGTTTCGACCACCTGGCCGGCGTACATCACGATGATTTTGTGCGCGGCTTCGGCCACCAGCGCCAGATCGTGCGTAATCAGCACCAGCGCCATATTCTCTTTCTGCTGCAGCTCCAGCAGCAGTTCGATGATTTGCGCCTGAATGGTCACATCCAGCGCCGTCGTCGGTTCATCCGCAATCAGCAGTTTTGGTCGACAGGCAATCGCCATCGCGATCATCACGCGCTGGCTCATCCCACCGGAGAGCTGGTGCGGGTAAACGTCCAGACGTGATGCCGGGTCAGGAATCCCCACCTGGTTCAGCAGGTCGATCGCGCGCTGACGACGGGTTTTCTTATTCCCGCCCTGATGCACCTTAATCGCTTCCATAATCTGGAAACCAACGGTGTAGCAAGGGTTCAGGCTGGTCATTGGATCCTGGAAAATCATCGCCACTTCGGCGCCCACCAGCTGGCGGCGCTGTTTTTCAGAAATACGCTTCAGATCCTGACCGTTGAACTGCAGGTTTTCCGCCATCACGCGGCCCGGGTAATCAATCAGCCCCATGATCGCCAGTGAGCTCACCGACTTACCGGAACCGGACTCCCCGACAATGCCAACCACTTCGCCCTGATTTACGCTGTAGCTGATGCGGTCCACGGCGCGAAACGGGGTGCCTTCGTCGCCGAAGTGCACCGATAATTTATCTACATTTAATAACGCCATCTCGTGCCTCTTACTGCTTCAGTTTGGGATCAAGCGCATCACGCAGGCCATCACCCATCAGGTTAAATGCCAGCACCGTCAGCAGGATTGCCAGACCCGGGAAGGTGACAACCCACCAGGCGCTTTGTGCGAACTGCAACACGTCGGAGAGCATGGTGCCCCACTCCGGTGTTGGCGGCTGCGCACCCATGCCCAGGAAGCCAAGAGCGGCCATATCAAGAATGGCGTTAGAGAAACCGAGCGACGCCTGAACAATCAGCGGCGCCAGGCAGTTAGGGAAGATATTCACGAACATCTGGCGCATCGCACCGGCACCCGCCACGCGAGAGGCGGTGACGTAATCGCGGTTCACTTCCACCAGCACCGCCGCACGGGTTAAACGCACGTAGTGAGGGAGCGCCACGAAGGTCAACGCCAGCGCGGCATTGCCTATCGACGGGCCGAAGATTGCCACCAGCACCAGCGCCAGCAGCAGGCTTGGCAGCGCCAGCATGATGTCGACGATACGCATGATGATGTTATCAACGATGCCGCCGAAGTAACCGGCAACCAGGCCGAGGACGACGCCCATGATCAGCGACAGCACAACAACGAGACAGCCGACCAGCAGCGACAGGCGCGCGCCGTACATCAGACGCGACAGCACGTCGCGGCCCACGTCATCGGTACCCAGCAGGTGCGCCAGGCTGCCGCCGTCCTGCCACGCAGGCGGGGCGAGCAGCGCATCGCGGAACTGGTCCGCCGGGTTATACGGTGCGAGGAAGTTCGCAAACACCGCGATCAGGATCATGATTACGACATACACCAGCCCTACCACCGCGCCTTTATTGCGCTTGAAGTAGTGCCAGAATTCCTGCAGCGGCGTCATAGGAACCGGTGCAGCGACCACTTTATTTTGAGTGACTTGTGACATGATGGTCCCTTACTTCTTATGACGAATACGCGGGTTCACCACGCCGTACAGCAAATCGACCAGCAGGTTGACGAGGATAATCATCGTCGCGACCAGCAGTACACCGCCCTGCACAACCGGATAGTCACGGCGTTGCAGCGCGTCAATCAGCCAGCGTCCAAGACCCGGCCAGGAGAAGATGGTTTCGGTCAGGATCGCCCCCGCCAGCAACGTCCCCACCTGGAGACCGATAACGGTCACCACCGGCAGCATGGCATTACGCAGCGCGTGAACGATGATGACGCGCATACGCGTCAGGCCCTTGGCGCGCGCGGTGCGGATATAATCCTCACCCAGCACTTCCAGCATCGATGAACGGGTCATACGCACGATCACCGCCAGAGGAATGGTGCCCAGCACCATGGCAGGCAGGATCATGTGCGCCACGGCATCAATGAAGTTGCCCTCTTCGCCCCAGATAGCCGTATCAATCAGCATAAAGCCGGTGAGCGGGTTGCTATCATCCAGGAAGACCATATCGCTGACGCGCCCGGAGACCGGTGTCAGGTTAAGCTGCACCGATACCAGCATGATCAGCATCATGCCCCACCAGAAGATAGGCATGGAGTAGCCGGTCAGCGCCAGGCCCACGGCGGTGTGGTCAAAAATAGAGCCACGCTTGACGGCAGCCAGTACCCCAACAGGAATACCCACCGCAGTGGCGAAAATCATAGCGCAGACGCCAAGCTCCAGCGTCGCTTTAAAACGCGGCACGAACTCGTCCCACACCGGAAGACGGCTTTTCAGCGAAATCCCTAAATCACCGTGCAACACGCCCCAGATATAGTGGAGGTACTGCTGCCACATCGGCTTATCGAGACCGAGTTCCGCCAGCAGCTGTGCATGGCGCTCAGGGGAAATACCACGCTCGCCCGCCATAATCATTACCGGGTCGCCGGGGATCATATGGACGAAGGCAAAAGTGAGAAGGGTGATACCGATAAACGTGGGGATAACAAGTCCCAGACGTCGGAGGATGAACTGCAACATAACCCGGATTCTCTCTGATGACGCACGACCAGTGGCGTGACGTCTGTATTGCTCACAAATGTAAATTCCCTCTCCTGGCGGGAGAGGGTTAGGGTGAAGGGCGTGCATGCATCCCCTCACCCCTGCCCTCTCCCAGAGGGAGAGGGAGAACACCCTACTTATTATTCAACAGATACGTTTTCGAAGTGGTGTTTGCCCAGTGGATCAACCACGTAGCCCTTCACTTCTTTACGCACTGGCTCGTACACGGTGGAGTGAGCAACAATCAGCGCCGGAGCCTGATCGTGCATAACAACCTGAGCCTGCTTGTACAGTTCAATACGTTTGTTGTGATCGTCGGTCGCACGCGCCGGCTGGATCAGGTCTTCAAACGGCTTGTAGCACCAGCGAGAATAGTTAGAACCGTCTTTCGCCGCCGCGCAGCTGAACAGGGTGGCGAAGAAGTTGTCCGGATCTCCGTTATCACCGGTCCAGCCCATCATTACCGCCTGGTGCTCACCCGCTTTGGCGCGCTTCAGGTACTCGCCCCACTCGTAGGTCACAATCTTGGCCTGAACGCCAACTTTAGCCCAGTCAGCCTGAACCATTTCCGCCATACGGCGTGCGTTCGGGTTGTACGGACGCTGTACCGGCATCGCCCACAGCTCAACGGTAAAGCCTTTATCCTGGCCCGCTTCTTTCAGCAGCGCTTTCGCTTTCTCAGGATCGTAGGTGTAGTCTTTAACGTCGTCGTTATAACCCCACATAGTTGGTGGGATCAGGTTTTTGGCAGCAACGCCAGCGCCCTGGTAAACCGCCTTGATAATCGCTTCTTTGTTCACCGCGTAGGTCAGCGCCTGACGCACTTTCACGTCATCAAACGGTTTCTTCTCGGTGTTAAAGGAGAGATAGCCCACGTTCAGGCCAGCCTGCTCCAGCAGGTTGATGTTCTTGTCCTGCTTCATGCGGGCGATATCAGCCGGGTTCGGGTACGGCATTACCTGGCATTCGTTTTTCTGCAGTTTTGCATAACGCACTGACGCATCAGGCGTGATGGAGAAGACCAGACGGTCGATCTGCGGCTTGGTGCCCCAATAGCCTTCGAACGCTTTATACAGAATGCGGGAGTCTTTCTGGTACTGCAGCAGCTGGAATGGACCGGTACCGATTGGGTTCAGGTCGACTTTTTCCGGCGTACCGGCTTTCAGCATGTTGTCCGCGTACTCTTTGGACAGAATTGAAGCGAAGTCCATGGCCAGGTCAGCCAGGAATGGCGCTTCCGGACGCGTCAGCACGAACTGAACCGTTTTATCGTCCACTTTTTTCACTTCAGCAATCAGGTCAGGCAGACCCATCCCTTCGAAGTATTCATAGCTGCCGCCAGACACTTTGTGGTACGGGTTCTGAGCGTTTTTCTGACGGTCGAAGGAGAACACAACGTCGTCGGCGTTAAAGTCGCGCGTTGGTTTGAATTCTTTGCTGTCCTGCCACTTCACGCCCTGGCGCAGGTGGAAGGTATAGGTTTTACCGTCTTCGCTGACGTCCCACTTCTCGGCCAGACCCGGAATCACTTCCGTGGTACCGGTTTTGAATTCAACCAGACGGTTATAGATCGGTACAGAGCTTGCGTCGTAAGTCGTACCAGAGGTAAAGAGCTGTGGGTTAAAGCCTTCCGGCGAGCCTTCAGAACAGTAAACCAGGGTTTTTGCCTGTACGCTTGCTGCCACGGTCATAGCCACCAGGCTCAGACCAAGCTTCAGCATCCCTGACTTCTTCAAGGAAATACTCATTATTCTGCTCCAATGTGATGTTTTGCTTTGTTGTGTTACGCCGCCAGACCTTTATTTATTTTTTACCCGGTCCGGTCGGTGATGCCCGAAGGCTTTAAAGGGATGGAGAATCCTTTCAGAAGAGCGTTTGAGTTGCAGCGCAGATCGTCCCTGAAATGCCCCTCATGCCCTACAATCTGTCAACAGAATGTGAAAACGTCAATACAGGTGACGGGGATTTACGCTGAGTGTGAGAAACCGCAAACAAAGATTAAAAAAACTATGCATGCCAGTTTTCAGCAGGGAAATTTATGCTACTCGCTATCTTGCAGCACAAGTCTCTTCATATTTCGCAACAATCAGTGATTAACTTTTATTCAGAATGGGTAAATTTTCTTGCAGAATGGTGATTATCTGAGCACTAAATACCGCGAACGTTAAAACGCACAGCGAAAAATGCTGAGGTTATCCATAAGCAACGCGAAAAAAGATCAATCTATATATAAAAAAATACAATGGATTATGTCACAAAATCGTTAACAGGCAGGGAGAAGCAGGCCTAAGGGGCGTTTTGGATACTCTGACGGGATAAGATCATAATGCAAAAAGGGCTAACCTTGCGGTTAACCCTTTTCAGAATGTGGTCGGCGAGAGAGGATTCGAACCTCCGACCCACTGGTCCCAAACCAGTTGCGCTACCAAGCTGCGCTACTCGCCGAATGCGGAGCGCATCTTACTGCTGAGGTGCGCCCCCCTCAATCCCTTATTTTCAAAAAGCCATTCAACTGGCGATATTCTCGCCAGGGCAGCTACTGCGCGGCTTTTACGCTGTTATCAGGGAGTTTACACCAGTTGTTGTTTTCGTTAATCCCACCATTCGGTGAGGTATAGCCGAGACAACCCATAATGGTGTCGTACAGCTCAACGTGACGGCGCGGCACCTTCATCTCCGCCTCTTTTTTCAGCTGAGCAAACATCTTCGCCTTCTCCGGATTTTCAAGATACTTATCCGACATCCACATGATCATCGGCACGCGGAACTGCTCCGGCGGTGCCAGCTTGCGCGGCGTACCGTGCAGGTGCTCTTTCTCGTTGATGGATTCACCGTGGTCTGCCGCGTAAATCACAATCGCTTTTTTATCGCGCAGCTGGTCGATCACCCGGCTCAGGAAGGTATCCACGTACAGCACCGAGTTGTCGTAGGCGTTGATCAGCTCCTGCTTGCTGCAGTCTTTATTAATGCCCACGCACTCTGGCTGCCACTTCGCAAAATCACGGGTGTAGCGCTGGTAGTAGCTGTAATGGGACCCTTTGGTATGCAGAATAACCAGATGCTTGCCCTGCGGATGGTTCTTGAGGGACTGCGACATCTCTTCCAGCAGCAGCATGTCGTCGACGTTTTTACCGCGGTTACGCGGCTCGGCGCCAATCTGCTCGCGGTACGCGATGTTATCTGCAAGGGTGTTGGTGTAGAACCACATCTCACTTTGCATCGCAAACAGGTCAGAGCTAAACCCAAGCTGCTTCAGCACGGCAAACACGTTCTGCTCTTTCAGCGTGCGTTGCGGGTTATCGCTTGCACCGCCTTCACGCACAAACATACAGCGCAGCGAGAGCTTGGTTGCGGTATCGCAGGAGTAGCCACGGTAAGCCACCAGGTTTTTCTCCTGCGCCAGCTTTGGCGTGGTGTCCCGGTTATAGCCGAGAATACCCATATGATCCCAGCGCGTCGTTTCGCCGATGACGAAGACGACGTACGTATCATCAATCCCGTCGGCTGGCGGCTGGTAGGTGAATTTTTTCGTTGGATTGATCAGCGATTTCACATCACTGGATTCGTCCGCCTGCGCCCAGGCATACAAACCTAACGCTGACAGCCAGTTAGACGGCAAATAGGAGTTTGCCACCACGCCGCCATAGCTTGGCATATCCACGCCCGTCGCTTTTTCGACGCGTTTTTGCTGCGTTTCCATCAGGCGGATTGGCGCCCATACCAGCAGTCCGGCCAGCAGGACAACGACGATATTGCGGATCCGCTGTCCACGCGTGCGCAGCTGGCGTAACAGCGTATAGCGGCACGTATTGTTCCAGATAAAGAACAGCGGTATCAGACAGGTTAAAACTGTCCAGACGATAAAGCCTTTCCCTACCACCTCTTTCGAGAGATCGATATCCGTGGTCATCACCGAGGCAACGATACCGTACCCAATGACCACGTTCATAAAGGTCATGTAATAGCTTGCGGCGGCGGAAATAATCACCACCAGCGAGGCCAAAATTTGCCAGGTACGTCGGCCAAAAAGGGACAGCAGGCGTAAGAGGAAGAAGGTAGCGAGGACGGAGCCGAACACTTCAATGGCGGCAAAAATACCATTACTCACGGTAAGGTGTTCAAAATAACCTTCCACTCTTCTGAACAGTACCGCGCCATTCAGAAATAATCCGATATAGACAGCCAGCATCAGACACAATCTTTGCTGGGTAAGAGACCTAATGTATTTCATGCAAACAACCCTGGGGGAAGGGGTATAAAAACCCGACGAATCTCAAAGAGAAAGCGGACAGAGTACGTAAATGCGTAAGGAAGCGTTATTAGAAACGTCTACAAGCGCGATAAGTAGACCACAGCGGGAGAGAAAAGTGGCAGCAGAGAGTGTGATCGGTATAAATTTTTACAAAATATCGAGACGGGAAGCGTCTCGCATAAAGAAAAAAGAGGCCACAGAGGCCTCTTTCATACTGCTTACGCGTGCGCTTCTTTGAATACTTCACGCTGCGGCTGGCGAATCGTGGTCGAG
This sequence comes from Enterobacter sp. DNB-S2, assembly GCF_019443845.1. NCBI lineage: Bacteria > Pseudomonadati > Pseudomonadota > Gammaproteobacteria > Enterobacterales > Enterobacteriaceae > Enterobacter > Enterobacter sp. DNB-S2. The sequence continues at coordinate 894,186 of NZ_CP050520.1, read as the reverse complement.
AGCGCCAGCGAGATAATCAGCAGGGCAAATATGACGCAGAAGGTCACGTAGAACCCGCCGAACAGAGAGGCTATCAGCGAGCCGCAGATGCTGCCGATCCCGAAGCCAAGATAGATAACGCCGTAGTTTTTCGCCAGATTGTTCAGGCCAAAGAACTCGCTTACCAGTGACGGGAAGACGGTAATCGTGCCGCCGAAGTTAAAGGCCACGCAGGCAATCGCCGCAAAGAAGGTGGCTTCATTCAGCGGAGCGAACAGCAGCGCCGCCATGCCGACCAGCGAAACCACCTGCCCAATCGTAATCACACGGATGCGGGCAATTTTGTCAGACAGAATACCGAGCACCAGACGACCGGAGAGGTTGGCAATGGAGATGACCGTCACCGCATTCGCCGCCGTAGCCGCATCCAGCTTCACCATCCCCTGCGCGATATCCTTCGCCACACCGATGACATAAAGTCCGCTCATGCAGGCCGTCAGGAACATCACCGCCAGCATCCAGTACTGCGGTTTACGCATGGACTGCGCGAGGGTGAAGTCGTTCTCCACCACGCCGTTAACGGATTTGACCTCCTGCTGCGGCGCATCGGTCATCAGCGTGGCGCCGAACAGAATCATCACCAGCACGATTGCGCCCCAGATCATAAAGGTGTTTTCGAGGCCAACGGACGCCAGCAGATGGGAGTCGATAAATTTGAATCCGAGGCTGCCCAGGCCATAGGAGCCGATGGCGAATGCGGAGATGAGGCCTTTACGCTCCGGGAACCACTTCACGCAGTTCGACAGGGTCAGCAGGTAACCTGCGCCATCGGCCAGACCCACCAGCACGCCGGCGCTCAGCCACAGCATCATCAGGTTGCTGGAATGCGCCGTCAGGAAAAAGCCCAAACCCAGCAGAATGCCGGACGCCATGGTCACACGCTTCACGCCAAAACGCTCCTGCAGCTTGCCCGCGACGGAAGACGAAATCGCCAGCCCCAGGCTCAGCAGACCAAAGGAGAACGCAACCTGGCTGACCGGCGCGCCGAGTTTGTCGGAAAGCGCGCTGTTAAACAGGCTCCAGGTATAGACCGACCCCAGCGCAAACTGGGTGACGATGGTGCCAAAGAGCGTGAGCCAGCGCGTGCGGTTATAAGTTGATGTGTTCATGGCAGTTGTCCTGCAGGAGAAATTAAGGAAGTTCGCTGAGGACAACGATAAACAAAACCTTAATACGGCTGGGGTAAAACGGCATGAAATGCAGGCGGAACGGAATGAAATGCCTGGAATCGGGAATGAATGGCCTGGCCCGGGAATAAAGCGACAGCGTGTTAGTATCCGCTATCGCTGTAACGCCCGTGGTTGTTGTATTTGAGATGTTATCGTAACGTTTAAAAAAGTAACAACTCTAGAAATTTGCGCTAACGCCGAGGGTGTATAAAAACTCCTCACCGGTGGTGGCGTGCTCCCCCTGAGCCAGCGACGCATAGGCCGCCACGTGCGTATTAAAAGGAATATCCGTTCCCACGGTGACGTCCATCCAGCTACCGTTTTGGGCAGGGGCTGGCGTTTGCGGCATGCCAAACTGCGATTTCCACTGGTTTTCACCAAACTGCTGGTTATAGCTAATCTGCGCCCACGGACGAAGATCGCCGTACTGGGTATTCACGCGCCACCCCAGCGTGCTGACGCTGGCATGCCAGAGCGGGTCGGTGATTGCCTGCGTCGACGCGCTATCACCAAACTCGTTGATCATCATGGGAGCCGTGCCGTCGTATCGCCACGCCACCACCGGGCCGGTGGTGATACGCGCTGAAACCGGAAAATTCCAGCCCACGCTCATCGTCCCCTCCGGCGTGCTGCCAGACGGTATATTCAGGGCAAGACCCGGCGCGTTTTGCGAAGACTGAATACGCTCAGCCAGAATATCCTCATAACGCGGTTGGTGATCCGCGTCCCATGTATAGCGTTCCGCCGTATTATTTTGGGCGTCTGAAACGATATATTCCTGTTGCCAGGCAGACGCTGTATTACAAAAAAACAGGCAGGCTGAAATCCCCACCAGGCCAGAAGCAGCATGGCGACCACTGATTTTTTTTATCATCATCAACGCGACCCCAGAGAGAGCCGAATTCGGCGATATTTGTCGTTATTCAGGAAGAGCTTATAACCCTTGTATTAACTATTGTCTTTATAGTAAACACGTCAAGCCAGTCAGAATGAAAATTTTGCGAAATCAGTATCAATAAGGGAGATGACGGATGGAACGTTGCGGTTGGGTGAACCAGGATCAGCTTTATATCGACTATCACGATCGGGAATGGGGCGTGCCGGAAACGGATGGCAAAAAACTCTTTGAGATGATCTGTCTGGAGGGCCAGCAGGCGGGGTTGTCATGGATTACGGTACTGAAGAAACGTGAAAACTACCGCAACGCCTTCCACCAGTTCGATCCTGTCGCCGTCGCCGCGATGACCGATGAAGACGTGGAACGCCTGGTGCAGGACGCCGGTATCATCCGTCATCGCGGTAAGATCCAGGCCATCATCGGTAACGCACGCGCTTACCTGGCAATGGAGCAAAACGGCGAATCATTTTCAGATTTTGTCTGGACGTTTGTGAACAACGATCCGCAGGTCACCCAAGCCGCCACGCTCGCGGAAATCCCGGCCTCTACCCCGGCCTCGGATGCGCTCTCGAAGGCCCTGAAAAAACGCGGCTTTAAGTTTGTCGGTTCCACCATCTGCTACGCCTTTATGCAGGCCTGTGGCCTGGTCAACGACCACGTTACCGGCTGCTTCTGTCATCCGGGAGGCCATCATGATCCGCAAATGGCAAAGTGAGAATACCGCGCCGCTTTTGAGCCTGTGGCTTGAAAGCACCACGGAAGCGCATCCGTTTATCGAGCCGGGTTACTGGAAAGAGAACGAGGCCATGGTGCGGGACGTTTACCTGCCGTCGGCGGAAACCTGGGTCTGGGAACAGGATGGCGAGCCATACGGATTTATCAGCGTGATGCAGTCTCAGTTTGTCGGCGCGCTGTTTGTCGCACCGTCATGCATCGGGAAAGGCATCGGGCGCGCGCTGCTGAACCATGTTCAACAGCGCTTCCCGCATTTAACCCTGGAGGTATATCAGAAAAATGTGCGGGCGGTGAATTTCTACCATGCTCAGGGCTTTCGCATTGAGGACAGCGCCTGGCAGGATGATACCCAGCACCCGACGTGGATCATGAGCTGGCAGGCGGATCAAACGCCGTTAAGGTAAGCTCGGGTCCCTGATATTTTTCTACCCAGGCCAGCGCCGTGTTCCCTGCGCAGCCATTCCCCAGCTTCGAGCTGGGGAGATCTTTGGTCAGCACGTTAACCGCCCCGTTTTTACAGATCCCTCCCTCGGCGGGCTCAAGGTCGGGCCATGCGCCCTGATGAATGCAGATCACGCCCGGTTTAATTCCGTCGCTCACCACCGCCCCTGCCAGCACCTGCCCGCGCGAGTTCCAGACGCGCACCACGTCGCCGTCCGCAATCCCCCGGGCTTTCGCATCGAGGGTATTCAGCGTGATCGGCTCTCGCCCGGCGACCGCATACTGCTCGCGCAGAGACGTATAGTTAAGCTGGCTGTGCAGACGGTGCGCGGGATGCGCAGATAACACCTGCAGCTGTTCCGGCTGGGCGTTGCCGTGCCACTCGTCCGGCTCGAGCCACATAGGGTGTGGCGGGCAGTCGGCATAGCCAAAGCTGGCGATGCGCTCGCTGTGGATCACGATCTTTCCGCTCTCGGTTTTCAGCGGGTGGTTCTCGGGGTCGCGGCGGAAATCGGCAAAACGGACAAACTTCGCGTTCTGTTCGCTCTCCGGCATCTCGACGATCTGGTTCGCTTCCCAGAATTCGGCAAATGGCGGAAGCGTCACGCCCTGCGCTGCGCCGCGCTGGCCGGCAATCTGGTAGAAGGTTTCCAGCCATTGCAGATCGCTTTTCCCCTCGGTAAAACGCTCGCGACCGCCCGCTTCCCACAGCTCGCTCAGTTCAGCAAACACGTCAAAATCATCACGCGCTTCGTCTCGCGGGGCCACTACGCGCTTCATCGGGACCATATGCTGGTTGCTGTAGTCGCCGGTCATGGTGAGATCGTTACGCTCAAACGAGGTGGTCGCTGGCAGCACAATATCTGCATGCTTAGCCGAGCCGGTCCAGAAGCACTCGGAAATCACCACCAGCTCCGGCTTCTGCCAGGCGCGGATCAGGCGGTTGGTATCCTGATGGTGCGTGAAGTTCGACCCGCCCGCCCACCAGACAAATTTAATGTCCGGGAAGTGGCGGTCCAGACCGTTGTGCTGATAGAAACCGCCCGGGTTTTCCAGGGCTTCAACAATACGCGCCACCGGGATTTTATCCACGGCATCGACGCCGCCCTGCACCGAGCCTTGCAGAGACGCCAGCACCGCCGCTTTACGCGTCGGGTTACCGCCGTTTGCAAAGTGATAGGAGAGACCAAAACCCCCGCCCGGCGTGCCGATCTGCCCAAGCATTGCGGCAAGCGTTACCAGCATCCAGTGTTTTTGCTCGCCAAACTGCTGACGCTGCATTCCCCAGCCGGACATTAACATCGTGGTATTTTTATGGAACAACGCCGCCAGTTCGCGGATTTTCTCCGCAGGTACGCCGCAAATATCTGCCGCCCACGCTGCCGTTTTCGCCACCCCATCGGATTGGCCCGTCAGGTAGTCGGCGAATTTATCGAAGCCGGTGGTACAGCGCGTCAGGAATTCAACATCGTGCCAGCCGTTTTCTACCAGCGTATGGGCGATCCCCAGCATCATCGCCACGTCGGTGCCCATATGGGGGGCAATCCACTCGGCGCTGTCGCCGAAGAAATCCATAGTTTCAGAGCGCATTGGGTCAATGCAGATGATGCGCTTGCCGCTTTTGCGCAGCGCGTCGAAATACCCAATCCCCTGCTCATCGCTGGCATTCCAGGCAATTTTCAGCGTATTGAGCGGGTTGGCGCTCCAGAGCACTACCACGTCGGTATGCGCCAGCACCAGCGGCCAGCTGGTCTGCTGCTGGTACACTTCGTTCCCCCCTACGACGTACGGCATGATCGCCTGCGCCGCGCCGGTGGAGTAATCCCCGAGATGGCCGGTATAGCCTCCCGCCAGGCTCATGTAGCGCTGCAGCAGCGTCGAGGCCTTGTGCAGCACGCCGTTCGAACGCCAGCCGTAAGATCCGGCAAAAATGGACGACGGACCGTAAGTGTCGCGAATGCGCTTATGCTGGGCGTGGATCAGCGCCAGCGCGTCATCCCAGCTCACGCGAACAAACTCATCCTGACCGCGGATCCCCTGCGGTTTATCCGGCGAGGCCAGAAAACCTTTACGCACCATCGGCCAGCGCACGCGCGTGTTGCTGTGCACCTGATCGCGAACGACGGTCTGTAACGAGTTGGGATGTTGGGTTGGCAGTGCCCCCCGGGACGACAGAACATTTTCGCCATCGGTTTCGACCAGCATCGGCCCCCAGTGGGCGGCGGTCAGAATGGTTTTCGTTGAGGTGCTCAAGCGTGCGCTCCTGGTTGCGTGCAGGTTTACGGCCTTCTTTCTGAGGCAGTTTATGGTTTGTCACAAATTTCAGAGTTATACCCGGAATTTTCTCCGTATCTGGACGTCATAATCAACTGCCACGCTCGCCGTGGCAAAGAATAAAAAGGATTAAGGAAAGAAGATGAAAAAACGCGTACTCGTTATTGCCGCTCTGGTGAGCGGTGCACTGGCTGTTTCTGGCTGCACAACTAACCCTTACACCGGTGAGCGTGAAGCGGGTAAATCCGGCATTGGCGCGGGTATCGGCTCGCTGGTCGGCGCAGGCGTGGGGGCGCTCTCCTCCTCCAAGAAAGACCGCGGTAAAGGCGCGCTGATTGGCGCAGCGGCGGGCGCGGCACTGGGCGGCGGCGTTGGCTATTACATGGACGTGCAGGAAGCGAAGCTGCGCGACAAAATGAAGGGAACCGGCGTGAGCGTGACGCGCAGCGGCGATAACATCATCCTGAATATGCCGAACAACGTGACCTTCGACAGCAGCAGCGCAACGCTGAAACCCGCGGGCGCGAACACGCTCACCGGCGTGGCGATGGTGCTGAAAGAGTACAACAAGACCGCCGTGAACGTGATGGGCTACACCGACAGCACCGGCAGCCAGGATCTGAACATGCGTCTGTCCCAGCAGCGCGCCGATGCCGTAGCCAGCTCGCTGATTACCCAGGGCGTTGAAGCCAACCGCATCCGCACCAGCGGCATGGGCCCTGCCAACCCTATCGCCAGCAACAGCACGGCGGAAGGCAAAGCGCAGAACCGCCGCGTTGAGATTACGTTGAGCCCAATTCAGTAGGCAAAAGCAAAACGGCAACGCTCGTTGCCGTTTTTAGTGGTTGCACCCTCTCCCGTGGGAGAGGGTTGGGGTGAGGGCACCAGACCGCACCCTCCGGTAAGCGCAGCGCCACCGGGCAAATTACTTGATTCGTCTGATTTTCCCGTTAAGGTATTCTCACTAAATTCAGGGAAATCAGCGATGAGCAAACCAGCCCGGGCCACCATTAGCGACGTGGCGAAAGCCGCCAAAACCGGTAAAACCAGTATTTCACGCTACCTTAACGGCGAGAAACACCTGCTGTCCGACGCATTGCTGGCGCGTATTGAACAGGCCATTGCCGATCTCGACTACCGTCCCAGCCTCATGGCGCGCGGGCTCAAACGCGGCCGCACCCGCCTTATCGGGCTTATCATCGCCGATATCACCAACCCCTATTCCGTTAACGTCCTCAGCGGTATTGAAGCCGCCTGTCGCGAGAAGGGGTTCACGCCGCTGGTCTGTAATACCAACAACGAAGTCGACCAGGAGCTGCATTACCTCGATCTGCTGCGCAGCTATCAGGTCGAAGGGATTGTGGTGAACGCTGTCGGCATGCGGGAAGAGGGTTTAAATCGCCTGCAGCAATCCTCCCTGCCCATGGTCCTCATCGACCGTAAAATTCCGGAATTTGCCTGCGATGTGGTCGGGCTGGATAACACCCAGGCCGCCACGACCGCCACCGAACATCTGATCGAACAGGGCTTCGAGGCCATTCTGTTTCTGAGTGAACCGTTAGGGATGGTCAATACCCGTCGCGAGCGCCTGAGCGCATTTCGCGCCACGCTGGAGCGATATCCCGGCGTGATCGCCGAAAATGCCGAAACGCCGCTTCACGAAGCCGACCAGCTCGACAACACCCTGCGCCAGTTCCACACGCGCCATCGCGGGATGCGCAAAGCCGTTATCTCCGCAAACGGGGCGCTGACGCTTCAGGTCGCCCGCTCGCTCAAGCGCATTGGCCTGCACTGGGGCAGCGATATCGGTCTGCTGGGGTTTGATGAACTGGAGTGGGCGGAACTGGCGGGCGTCGGCATTACGACACTCAAACAGCCCACCTGGCAGATTGGCTATGCTGCTGTTGAACAAGTGGTTCGCCGCATTGAAGGCACCAGCGATGCCGTTCGCGAGCAGGTCTTCTCCGGCGAGCTGATCGTTCGCGGCTCCACGGCGCGTTAATTTTCCCTTGTGATACCGATCATAAATTCGACATCCTGACCTTTTCTTTGGAACCGGTTCCATCTAGCGTAATAGTATTGTTATGTTGCGATGGAGTCCGAAGATGGGCAGGAAAATTATGGTGGTCACCGCCGCGTACGGTGCGGAACAGGTGCGACAGGCAGGCGGTCAGCGGGCGATGCTTCCCGTTATTGCAGGCGCAGGGGCAGACGGCGTGGAGATCCGCCGGGAACTGTTCAGCAGCGAAGAGCTGCTGACGCTGCCTGCGCTGGGAGAATCCATTGAGCTGCTCGGCCTGCTGGCGTGCTACTCCGCCCCCGCCGCCCTGTTTATGCCCGACGGCACCCTCAACCCGGATCTGACCCGCTATCTCTCTGAGGCCAGCACCCTGAACGCCCTGTGGCTGAAGGTTTCCCTGGGCCATTTCCGCGACGCGCAGCCTCTCGACGCCCTGCGTAGCCTGCTGAACGCAAGCGGCATGGCGCTGGTCGTGGAGAACGATCAGACCGACTGTGGACAGCTCGCGCCGATGCAGCGCTTCCAGGCCGCCTGTCGGGAAATGGCATTGCCCGTCACGCTGACCTTCGACATGGGCAACTGGCTGTGGGTCGGTGATTCCCCCGAAGAGGCCGCGCGTCACCTTGCCCCTGCGGTGAGCTATATCCACGTGAAAGCCGCCGTGCCGCATAAAGATAACTTCCGCGCCGTGGCACCGGACCACGCTGATGCGCGCTGGCTGGATCTGCTCGGCCAGCTGCCTGCCGATGCCCCGCGCGGTATCGAGTTCCCGCTGGAAGGGACGGATTTAACCGCCGTTACCCGCCATTACGTCAACCTGCTGCGCGAGGAGTAAACCATGCACAAGACGCTGGATGTCATCACCATCGGCGAGGCCATGGCGATGTTTGTCGCCACTGAAACGGGCGAACTGAGCGCGGTGGAGCACTTTATCAAGCGCGTGGCGGGCGCAGAGCTGAACGTCGCGACCGGCCTGGCGCGTCTCGGCCTGAACGTGGGCTGGGTCAGCCGCGTGGGGGACGACAGCTTTGGCCATTTCGTTCTCGACTCGCTGAAAAAAGAGGGGATTGATGCCGCGGGCGTCACCCTTGATGCACGCTTCCCTACCGGCTTTCAGCTTAAATCCAAGGCCGAAAATGGAACCGATCCCATCGTGGAGTATTTCCGTAAGGGATCGGCCGCAAGCCACCTCTCAGTGGCGGATTACCACGCCGACTATTTCGCCTCCGCGCGCCACCTGCACCTGAGCGGCGTGGCGGCAGCGCTGTCCGCCAGCTCGTATGAACTGCTGGATCACGCGGCAGCCACTCTGAAAGCCCAGGGAAAAACGATCTCTTTCGATCCGAACCTGCGCCCGGTGCTGTGGAAAAGCGAAGAGGAAATGGTCGAGAAGCTCAACCGTCTGGCGTTCAGAGCGGACTGGGTTCTGCCGGGCCTGAAAGAAGGGATGATCCTGACCGGCGAAAGCACGCCGGAAGGCATTGCCGATTTCTACCTGAATAAAGGGGTAAAAGCGGTGGTGCTGAAGACAGGCGCCGATGGCGCATGGTTTAAGACGGCCAACGGCGAACAGGGCGCGGTCGCGGCGGTCAAGGTTGAGAACGTGGTCGACACCGTCGGCGCGGGCGACGGTTTTGCCGTGGGCGTGATTAGCGCCCTGCTGGAAGGCAAAACGCTGCTGCAGGCCGTGGCGCGAGGCAATAAGATTGGCTCGCTGGCCATTCAGGTGCAGGGCGACAGCGAAGGATTACCCACGCGAGCAGAGCTTAACGAATAAACATCCCCCTCACCCTAACCCTCTCCCCAGAGGGGCGAGGGAATGACTTGCTCCCTCTCCCCTCTGGGGAGAGGGCCGGGGTGAGGGGCATAAATCGCACTCAGCAAAACAAGCCACCGTGTACCCTACAGACAACGGCGGTAACAACCTCAACAACAGAGGCAAGCCTATGAACAGTTCGACCAATGCAGTAAAACGCTGGTGGTACATCATGCCAATCGTGTTTATCACGTACAGCCTGGCGTATCTTGACCGTGCCAACTTCAGCTTCGCGTCCGCGGCGGGGATCACAGAGGACCTTGGCATCACCAAAGGTATCTCCTCCCTGCTGGGAGCCCTTTTCTTCCTGGGCTACTTCTTCTTCCAGATCCCCGGCGCGATTTATGCGGAACGCCGCAGCGTGCGTAAGCTGATCTTCGTCTGCCTGATCCTGTGGGGCGCCTGCGCGTCACTGACCGGCGTGGTGAACAATATTCCTGCCCTGGCCGCCATTCGCTTTATCCTCGGCGTCGTTGAGGCGGCGGTCATGCCGGCGATGCTGATCTACATCAGCAACTGGTTTACCAAATCCGAACGCTCGCGCGCGAATACCTTCCTGATCCTCGGTAACCCGGTCACGGTACTGTGGATGTCGGTGGTGTCTGGCTACCTGATCCAGTCCTTCGGCTGGCGCGAAATGTTTATCATCGAAGGGGTCCCGGCAGTGATCTGGGCATTCTGCTGGTGGGTACTGGTAAAAGATAAACCTGCCCAGGCGAAATGGCTTTCCGAAGACGAAAAAGCGGCGCTGCAGGCGCAGCTGGATAAAGAACAGCAAGGTCTGAAGGCGGTACGTAACTACGGTGAAGCCTTCCGCTCGCGCAACGTGATCCTGCTCTGCGCACAGTACTTTACCTGGAGCATTGGCGTGTACGGCTTTGTGCTGTGGCTGCCGTCGATTATCCGCAGCGGCGGCGAAAACCTCGGCATGGTAGAAGTGGGCTGGCTCTCTTCCGTACCGTATCTGGCCGCGACCATCGCCATGATCGTCGTCTCCTGGGCGTCGGACAAGCTGCAGAACCGAAAATTGTTTGTCTGGCCGCTGCTGCTGATCGCTGCTTTTGCCTTTATCGGCTCGTGGGCCGTGGGTGCAAATCACTTCTGGGCCTCTTATACCCTGCTGGTGGTCGCCGGTGCCGCCATGTATGCCCCGTATGGTCCGTTCTTTGCCATCATCCCGGAAATGCTGCCGCGTAACGTCGCGGGTGGCGCGATGGCGCTGATTAACAGTATGGGTGCGCTGGGGTCGTTCTGCGGCTCCTGGTTCGTCGGCTACCTGAACGGTGCCACCGGCAGCCCGTCCGCATCGTACATCTTTATGGGGGTGGCGCTTTTCGCCTCCGTGTGGCTTACTCTGATTGTTAAGCCTGCTAATAATCAACAACACCCTGTCGGCGCACGCCACGCCTGAATCCTTAAAAATCAACGGAGATTAGCATGAAGCCGTCCGTCATTTTGTACAAAGCACTGCCGGAAGATCTGCAGAAACGCCTTGAAGAACACTTCACCGTCACGCAGGTGAAGAACCTGAGCCCGGAAACCGTGGCGCAGCACGCCGAAGCGTTCGCCAGCGCCGAAGGCCTGCTGGGTTCAAGCGAGAAAGTGGATGTCGCCCTGCTGGAGAAAATGCCGAAGCTTCGTGCTACCTCTACCGTTTCCGTGGGTTACGACAATTTCGATGTGGATGCCCTGAACGCCCGCAAGATCCTGCTGATGCACACCCCCCATGCCCTGACGGAAACCGTGGCCGATACGCTGATGGCGCTGGTACTCACCACGGCCCGTCGCGTGGTGGAAGTGGCCGAGCGCGTGAAAGCGGGCGAATGGACAAAAAGCATTGGACCGGACTGGTTCGGCGTGGACGTTAACGGCAAAACGCTGGGCATTGTTGGCATGGGGCGCATTGGGCTGGCACTGGCGCAGCGCGCGCATTTTGGTTTTAACATGCCGATTCTGTATAACGCGCGTCGCCATCACGGTGAAGCCGAAGAACGCTTCAACGCCCGTTACTGCGAGCTGGATACTCTGCTGCAGGAAGCCGATTTTGTTTGTCTGGTTCTGCCGCTGACGGACGAAACGCGTCATCTGATTGGCAAATCCGCATTTGAAAAAATGAAGAAATCCGCCATTTTCATCAACGCGGGTCGTGGCCCGGTGGTAGATGAGAAGGCGCTGATTGAAGCCCTGCAGAACGGTGAGATCCATGCCGCAGGTCTGGACGTGTTTGAACAGGAGCCGCTGCCGGTGGACTCCCCGCTGCTGACAATGCCAAACGTCGTCGCCCTGCCCCACATCGGCTCAGCCACCCATGAGACGCGCTACAACATGGCGGCCACTGCGGTCGATAACCTTATCGCCGCCCTAAGCGGAAAGGTGGAGATAAACTGCGTGAACCCGCAGGTGCAACAATAGAAATGAAAAAACCCGCCAGAAGGCGGGTTTTTGAATTTTGTGCTACTGGGTTGGAAGCTTACAGGCTTACAACGTTACCAGCTGCTGGGCCTTTAGCGCCGCTTTCGATGGTGAAGGAAACTTTCTGACCTTCATCCAGAGATTTGTAGCCATCGTTCTGGATAGCAGAGAAGTGTACGAACACGTCTTTAGAGCCATCGTCAGGAGTGATGAAGCCGAAACCTTTATCAGCGTTGAACCATTTTACCAGACCAGTCATTTTAGCAGACATAGAAATTACCTTATTAACAAATATATTGAGCCTTCCGGCTTGATGGATTGCGTTACAGATTTTTAAGCGATGAAGGAAGGGTCACAACGAAGGGTATCTATGGATAACAATCTGGACTGCTTTACTAAACTGCTTTAGGTCTGTGTAACAAACCGACGGGGATAGTTATACCGATGTGGTAGAAGAATGACAAGCGTTATTTTCGATAAGCATAAAAAAACCCCGCCAGGCGCGGGGTTTTTTCGGTTTATTCTGTGGCCGTGACTGCGGCACTCCAGGCCTGGCTAAAGGCCTGATGCTGGGAAGCCAGCGGCCCAATCAGCGTATTGTACTGGCTTGCCTGCTGCGAGGTCGGGAACTGAATGCCGTTGGCAACAAAGCTCACCTGAGTATCCTGCTGGGCAATAAAGTCGCCCACCTGAACCAGCTGCTGCGTGAAGATTTGCGCGGCCGGAATCAGCGGTTGCAGCGCTTCAGACGGTTTCGTCACCACTTTCTCATACACTTTGTCGAAGACAGGTTTGAGATCGTCACCCTGCTTCAGCGCAGAACGTGACGCGTCAGCCTGCATTTTCGCATTCTGCAACTGCTGGCTCAGTACGCCAAGCGCACCGTTGGACTGGCGAAGCGGTTCACGCTGCGTCATATAATCCTGCGGAACGCGAATGGCGTTCACGCTATCCACTACCGGACGGATACCGGAATCCATCGCCTGGCTCACCTGCTGTGAATAACCATAAAGAATGGCGTAATCGGACACGAAGGGGCCAAACTGTTTTTTCTGATCCGCAGTCAGCGTCGGCAACCGCTCGCCGCTGCGCATCACTGTATTCTGCAGAAAATCGATAAACGCTTTGCGCTGATCGCCTTCTTTATCAAAACACCCACTCAGGCTAACAACCATCAACAACGCCGCAATAGGCGCAAACCAGCGAGAGCAGGACTTTCCTGTCGCCATTTTATTACTCCTTTCACCCAAAAAAGCGCACACCGGCACACGCGTGCCCGACGCTGACAAGGATAGTCCAGGTCAGCCTTGCAAGATACTCTTTTCATGCAAAACGGCTATTGCCGATTTATTTCTTACCATTTACAAAAAAATACCTGCCGAAGCCGACATATGACTAATCAGGTAATTAGCATAACTATCCATATCGCTGAATCGGGTAAAGCGATAGTTACCGCACGATTAATCACACCCGTGACGATCCTGAGTTCGTATTAGGGACTATTCTTAACTGGCTCTCTGATGTTCTTGATCACGATGTGAGATTTAAGAGGAGTCCTCAATGGAATATAAAGATCCTGAGTTTGAACTGCTGAGCAGTCTGGAACAGATCATTTTTAAAGACGTACCGCAGGCGATTACCCTGCAACAAAAATCCAATCCCTTTACAGAATATGAGCAATTGCGCAAAGGGACAGGACTGAAAACAGAAGAATTCGCCAGAGCGATGGGTGTCAGCGTGGCTATGGTGCAGGAGTGGGAGTCAAAACGTGAGAAACCCACCCCAACCGAGTTAAGGCTGATGCGCCTGATTCAGGCCAACCCTGCACTCAGCAAACAGATAGCGTAGTGAAGATTGAATGCCCCCGCCTTTGCGGGGGCTTGTGTTTTAAAGGCTCTCGCAACGCCAGCCCGCCTCTTCCCACACCCATTCATGCGTTAACGTTAAGCCTCTTAGAAAAGCCTCATCGTGTGATACCACCAGCAAAGCCCCAGGGAAACCGGCCAGCGCCGCTTCAATGGCCTGGACCGAGGCCAAATCCAGATGGTTGGTCGGTTCATCCAGCAGCAGAAGCTGCGTAGCCTCCGCGCGCCACAGCACGCAGGCCAGGGCGGCCTTAAGACGCTCGCCGCCGCTGAGCTCCGCCAGCGGGAGCGTAACTTTGTCAGCACCCAGTTGAAGCTGCGCCAGACGGGTTCGCAATACCCCCTCTTCCAGAGGCGTATGACTCAGGTTGAGATGCGTCATGACCGACTGCGAAAGATCGAGCCGGGAGAGATGCTGGTCGAGATAAGCGCAGCTGACGGAAACCTTACAGGTACCCGAACGGGGGGCAATCTCGCCGAGGAGGATTTTTAACAGCGTCGATTTTCCGCAGCCGTTCGGTCCCTTTAACGCCACGCGCATCGGTCCGTCCATCCGCCAGTTGAGCGGAGGAATAGGCACATGCGGCAGCACCAGATCCTCCAGCACCAGCACCTGCTTCCCCTCCGGGATCTGACTCCCCGGCAGGGTGAACATTACCGGGTTATCTTCTTCAACGCGTTCACGCGCCTTTTTTACCGCGGCGTTGAGGGCTTCATTTTGCTCGCTGTGCTGTTTTTTCCAGGAGCCGATCCGCTCTTTTGCCGCGCCTTTATATTTGACCCGCTCGAACGACGCGATATTCAGGGTATCAACGGTGCGCAATGTCTTTGCCGAACGCCGCTGGCTGTCATCATGCTCTTTTTGCATGCGTGCCCGAGTGCGTTTGCGCTCGATTGCAGCATGTTCCAGCGCCGCGCGGGCCGCCTGCTGTTCGGCATCGCGCTGGGTTTGATAATCCGCATAATTCCCGCCGTAGCTGCGCAGACCCGAGGCGCTCAGTTCAAGGATACGCGGCACCTGAGCCAGCAGCTCGCGGTCATGGGAAGCCACCAGCACGCCGCCCTGAAAACGGCTGAGCTGGTCGTAGAACCACGCCCGGCCCTGTCGGTCCAGATGGTTAGTGGGCTCGTCCAGCAGCATGAAATCGGCTTCAGCCGTAAACGCCCCGCACAGCAGGGCGCGAATGCGCTCGCCGCCGCTGAGCTCACCGGCGGGTTTATCCGGGTCAAACGGCGGGAGATTCGCATTGATAAACGCTTCGCTCAGACGCTCGGCGACATCCCAGCGGCCGTCGAGCATGTCCAGATCGTCAGGCTGGTAATCGCCGCTGTCGATGCGCTTACGCGCCGCAAAAATAACGTCATACCCGAGCAGTTCAGCAAGCGTCGTCTGCGGCGAAATGACGTGCTGCTGCGCCACCCAGGCATGCGAGCCAAAGCGTTCAATATGACCGGAAGCCGGTTCGTCCAGCCCCGCCAGCAGACGCAGCAGACGCGTTTTCCCGCTGCCGTTGCGGCCAACCAGCGCGCACAGGGCGGGTTCCAGCGTGAGATTCAGCGGACCAAAAAGGGTATCGCCCGTCGGAAACTGACAGGTGACCTGATGCAAAATAAAAGAAGGGGACTGCGCAAAATGAGCCATAAGCACTCCTGAATGAAATCAAAACATCCCCTGCCGACGCGGTGGCGTTTAGCAAGGATCGAAATTCATCAGTCGTGTTTGTTCATTTTTGGGGGGCGCTCCAGCGCGAGAAAGTTAACGCGTTAAGGATAGCGGTAATGTGTTGAAGGTTTCAAGGTTAAATTTTGATCGACTTATACTCCCTCCCCCTTTGGGCTGAGGGATCCCCACCAAATATTGCCTGCACAGACGGCCCCCTCTCCCTTGAGGGAGAGGGCTGGGGTGAGGGGGAACATACGGCTGTGGGGGGTTGTTCCTTGCTACTCTGTAACGACATGGCCTGTGAACGTGCCAGGGCGGCTCAATCGCCACCGCCATGGCGTCGCTGTAAAACCTCTACCCGCAGTATGCTTCTCATTACGGTAATTTTGCGAGCCTCTTTCCAGAAATGGTAATACCCTCAGCGACATAGCTCAAAACTGTTGCCGCCTGTTTTGATGAGCAGTAAGTTCTCTTCGCACCTGCAAAATCAGGTGCCGGGATTGGAACCCTGAATCACTTCACTGGCGACACAGGCTATGTGTCGTACGGCCTGTTGCATCTCAATGGCGGGCCGGACAGGGGCGCTGCAAAGCGCGCTGGTGTCAGTGAGGCCAGTCGTTCCAACCTTGTTCGGTTCCGCCACCAGCGAGTCTGGAACCTCCCGTGGCGGAAGATATACCACTCACTGAGGTTATTTTATGTCATTGATTAACTCTTTAATCACCCTGCCCTTCAACCATGCCACCGACTTCACCGAACTGGCGGATAACTGCGAACGTTTTACCGACGCACTGGTAGATTGCGAAGAACCCGCCCCAAAAATGGCGCTTTACGGCAGACTTTATGCCTGTCTGAATCTTCTGCAACCCACGCTTCTGGAACCTGTTCCGGACGCTTTAAAAGCCAGCCTGACCGTGAAGGAACTCCCGTCACGCGTTCCGGCTTTCGAACCCGAATGCGATCAGCTGGGGCGCTACTGTCAGGAGCTTACGCAGATGCTGATGAACGGCTCACTGCCGCGACAATCTGAAATCGTGATGGAAGATTTGCTGTGCGAGCTGGTCAGCTACTTTGCCGATACGCTGAAGGCACCGCGCTGGCTGCAGACAGACGAAGGCACAATCGCGATCGGCTAAACCTGCCGGATGGCGCTGCGCTTATCCGGCCTACAAAAGACCCATAAAAAAACCCGCCGAAGCGGGTTTTTAGCATGTGTAACAGCGGCACATCACTGCAGCAGCGAAATATCCGCTACGCGCAGGAACAGCTCGCGCAGTTTCTCGAGCATAGAGAGACGGTTAATACGCAGTTCTTTATCTTCTACGTTCACCATCACTTTCTCGAAGAAGGCGTCTATCACGTCACGCAGCTCAGCCAGCTCCACCAGCGCTTCCTGGTAGCGACCTTCCGCGAAGTAAGGCTCGACCTTGTCGCGCAGCACCACAACCTGCATCGCCAGAGCGATCTCTTCCGGCTCTTTCAGGGTCGCGGCGTTCACGCGCTCGTTCAGCGTCTCGTCGGATTTCGCCAGAATGTTGGATACGCGCTTGTTGGCCGCGGCCAGGGCAGATGCCGCTTCCAGCGTACGGAAGTGGGAAACCGCCTTCATACGCGCATCGAAATCAGCCGGACGGGTTGGACGACGCGCCAGCACCGCCTGAATGGTGTCAACGGTGTAGCCTTCGTCCTGATACCACGCGCGGAAACGACCGAGCATAAAGTCGATCACATCATCCACAACGTTCGCGTTGGTCAGCTTGTCGCCGTACAGACGCACCGCTTCTTCGGTCAGGGTCTGCAGATCGAGGTTCAGGTTCTTCTCAACGATGATACGCAGCACGCCCAGCGCAGCACGACGCAGCGCAAACGGGTCTTTGTCGCCTTTCGGATGCTGACCGATACCAAAGATACCCGCCAGGGTGTCCATCTTATCGGCAATTGCGACGGCACATGCAACCGGGTTGGACGGCAGTTCGTCACCCGCAAAGCGCGGCTGATACTGCTCGTTCAGGGCGACGGCCACGTCTTCCGCTTCGCCATCGTGACGCGCGTAGTGCATGCCCATCACGCCCTGGGTGTCGGTAAATTCGAACACCATGTTAGTCATCAGGTCGCACTTGGACAGCAGGCCTGCACGCGTCGCGTGGTTGACGTCTGCACCGATTTCACGGGCAATCCAGCCGGACAGTTCCGCAATACGGTCGGTCTTGTCGCGCAGCGTACCCAGCTGCTGCTGGAACAGCACGGTCTGCAGGCGCGGGAGATGATCTTCCAGACGCTTTTTACGGTCGGTATTGAAGAAGAACTCCGCATCTGCCAGACGTGGACGCACCACCTTCTCGTTACCGGAGATAATCTGGATCGGATCTTTCGATTCGATGTTCGCCACGAAGATGAAGTTTGGCAGCAGCTTGCCGTCGTTGGCATAGACCGGGAAGTACTTCTGGTCACCCTTCATGGTGTATACCAGCGCTTCAGCCGGAACGGCCAGGAATTTCTCTTCGAACTTCGCCGTCAGCACAACTGGCCATTCAACCAGAGAGGTGACTTCTTCCAGCAGGCTGTCGCTCAGGTCTGCGTTACCGCCAATCTTGCGCGCCGCGTCTTCCGCGTCCGCTTTGATTTTGGCTTTACGCTGCTCGTAGTCGGCAATGACCTTACCGCGCTCCAGCAGGATCTGCGGATACTGGTCGGCATTGTCGATGGTGAACTCTGGCTCGCCCATAAAGCGATGGCCGCGGATCACGCGATTGGACGCCACGCCCAGAATGGTCGCCGGGATAACGGTATCGCCCAGCAGCAGGGTCACGGTGTGCACCGGACGCACGAAGTGCACGTCAGACGCGCCCCAGCGCATCAGCTTAGGAATCGGCAGCTTCGCCAGAGACGTGGCAATCATGTCCGGCAGCAGCGCTTCAGCACTTTCGCCTTTCACGTGCGCACGATACAGCAGCCACTCGCCTTTATCCGTGGTCAGACGCTCGGCCTGATCAACGGTGATGCCGCAACCGCGCGCCCAGCCTTCAGCCGCTTTGCTCGGCTTGCCTTCCGCGTCAAACGCCTGGGCAATCGCCGGGCCACGTTTTTCGACTTCGCGATCCGGCTGAGACGCCGCCAGATTTGCCACTTTCAGCGCCAGACGGCGCGGTGCAGCAAACCACTCAATTTTACCGTGTGCCAGGCCAGCGTTATCCAGCTCGGCGGTCACGTTCGCAGCGAAAGATTCAGCCAGGCTGCGCAGGGCTTTTGGTGGCAGCTCTTCGGTGCCGATTTCCACCAGGAAAGTTTTCTCAGACATGGCCGCCTCTTATTTGTTTCGGTTGCACATCGGGAAGCCAAGGGCTTCACGGGACGCATAGTAAGCTTCTGCAACGGCTTTGGTCAGGGTACGAATACGCAGAATGTAGCGCTGACGTTCAGTCACGGAGATGGCTTTGCGGGCGTCCAGCAGGTTGAAGCTGTGGGCGGCCTTCAGAATACGCTCGTAGGCAGGCAGCGGCAGCGGTGTTTCCAGCGCCAGCAGCTGCTGCGCTTCTTTCTCATACTGCTCGAAGCAGGTGAACAGGAAGTCCACGTCCGCGTATTCGAAGTTATAGGTGGATTGCTCCACTTCGTTCTGATGGAACACGTCGCCGTAGGTGGTTTTACCCAGCGGCCCGTCGCTCCAGACCAGGTCGTAAACGCTGTCTACGCCCTGAATGTACATCGCCAGACGTTCCAGACCGTAGGTGATTTCACCGGTGATCGGCTTACATTCCAGACCGCCAACCTGCTGGAAGTAAGTGAACTGGGTCACTTCCATGCCGTTCAGCCACACTTCCCAACCCAGACCCCAGGCACCCAGCGTTGGGTTTTCCCAGTTATCTTCCACGAAACGAATGTCGTGAATGGTTGGATCCATACCCAGCTCTTTCAGCGACCCGAGGTACAGTTCCTGAATGTTGTCTGGTGATGGCTTAATCACCACCTGGAACTGATAGTAATGCTGCAGACGGTTCGGGTTCTCACCGTAACGACCATCGGTCGGACGACGGGAAGGCTGCACATACGCGGTCGCCATTGGCTCTGGCCCCAACGCGCGCAGGCTGGTCATCGGGTGTGAAGTGCCGGCGCCGACTTCCATGTCCAAAGGTTGAACAATGGTACAGCCCTGACGAGCCCAGTAATCCTGTAAGGTCAGGATCAGGCCCTGGAAGGTCTTGGTATCAAACTTTTGCATAGTATTTCGTGCTGGATACGTGTGGTTTTAAATGGAAGGGACCAGTATACCCGCTGGCTGCAAGATATACAGTACGAAACGGGGTTGTTTAGGGAAAATTGGGGAAATAAGCCTTCCGGCCAGAACGCTGACGGCGTCTGGCTGTTGATTATACGAGCAGGCTAGCGCATGGAGAGGTGTAAAAACTGACCGTCCGCATCAAACGAGCAGACAAAGCCCTCTTTGCGCGACGTATGTCCCCGCAGCTCATAGCTTCCCTGAAAACGCTCAAACCCGGTGACATCAATTTTCTGTACGTCCGAGTTATAGCGGCGAGCGGCCCGATCTTTACAGAGCGCTTCCATATTCAGTGAACGTTCCGGGCTCATTTTACCCTGCTGCGCTTTCTGCACAGGTGCTTCTTGCGGCGCGCTGCATCCCGCCAGGCTCAACAGCAGAAAGAGTGACGCCACACGCTTCATCATCATTTTTATTACCGCCCTGGTCAGTGGCTGTTATTTTTAGTATCAAAGCTTTTATAGATTACGGTCCGGCATTCTGCGAATCTCGCGGCCTCCCTACAAGCCTGCTGAATAAAACTCAGACTTTTCCAAGCGAAGACTTTTGGACAATGGCAGTCACACTCAATTTACAGGGAATACGAGGAACTGATGCAGTCAAAAATTAACTGGATTGATAACCTGCGAGGAATAGCGTGTCTGATGGTGGTCATGATCCACACGACGACCTGGTACGTCACGAATGCCCACAGCATCAGCCCCGTTAACTGGGATATCGCCAATATTCTCAACTCTGCGTCACGCGTCAGCGTGCCGCTGTTCTTTATGATTTCCGGCTTTCTCTTTTTTGGCGAGCGTAGCGCGCAGCCGCGGCACTTCATCCGCATCGCGGCCTGCCTGGGGTTCTACAGCGCCGTTGCCCTGCTCTATATCACGCTGTTCACCTCCATTAACGCCGGGCTATCGCTGAAATACGTGCTGCAAAAACCGGTGTTCTATCACCTGTGGTTCTTCTTCGCCATTATCGTTATCTATCTGGTCTCCCCGCTCATCCAGGTAAAAAACGTCAGCGGTAAAATGCTGCTGGCCCTGATGGTGGTTATCGGCATTGTCGCCAACCCGAATACGCTCTCACAGAAAATCGACGGATTTGAGTGGCTGCCGGTCAATCTCTATATCAACGGCGATACTTTTTACTACGTGCTTTACGGCATGCTGGGGCGCGCCATCGGGATGATGGACACGCAAAAACGCGGGCTGAACTGGCTCTGCGGGGCGCTGTTTATCGCTGGCGTGGCAGTGATTTCACGCGGGACGCTGCACGAATTGCAGTGGCGCGGCAATTTTGCCGATACCTGGTATCTCTATTGCGGGCCGATGGTCTTTATCTGTGCCGTTTCGCTGCTCACGCTTGCCAAAAATACCCTGAACACGCGCGCCCTTCCCGTGCTGAGTATTATCTCGCGGCACTCTCTCGGGATTTACGGTTTTCACGCGCTGGTGATCCACGCGCTGCGCACGAGAGGCGTTGAGCTAAAAAGCTGGCCGGTGCTGGATATGGTCTGGATTTTTGCCGCCACGCTGGCGATCAGCCTGCTGCTGTCGATGCTGCTGCAAAAAATAGACGTTCGCCGCTTCGTCAGCTAATGCTTCGCTGCCGGGCGCGATGGTACTGGCGCGGGGAGGAAAACCCTGCCGCCAGTGAAGCCTGCTCAACGCCGCGCCCCTGTATCAGCCACTGCTCCGCCACCGCCAGACGCAGCTGTTCCAGATAATCGCGAACGCTAATCCCTAAATGTGACTGAAAAAGCCGGGTGAGATGACGCGGGCTGACGTGCGCCAGTGCGGCAATGTCAGGCAAGCTCCACGTTTTTTGCGGGTCGGCGGTGAGCGCATCCTGCGCCCGATGAATCGCCGGGTGAAGATGATTGCGATAGCGTAGCCACGGAGAGAGCTGGGGATCGTCACCGGAACGGCGGAACCAGACCACCATTTCACGCGCTACGGTCAGCGCCTTTTCGGGGCCGCACAGGCGGTTAATCATGTGCAGCGCCAGATCGATGCCTGACGTGATCCCCGCGCTGGTCCAGATATTCTCATCCTGCACAAAGATGCGGTTTTCTTTAATCGTCGCCGTGGGGGCCGCGGTGCGTAAACGGCTAATAACGTCATGATGGGTCGTGCACTGTCGGTTGTTCAACAGGCCCGATTTCGCCGCCAGTAAGGCCCCTGAACAGACGCACATCACGGTGATTTCCTGGCGTTGGATCTGCGGCTGCAGGCGCATCAGCCAGTGCTGGATCTGCTGCGCCTGTGGCGTTGAGAACTGACTGCGGGAGTCGCTCACACCCGGCAGCACCAGCAGACTACCTGCCGGCAGACGCTCCGGCAGCGGCTGAATGCCGCTCATCGTCAGGCCAATCGACGTCTGAACGTCAGGCTGCGGGCCAATGTAATGCAGGCGAAACGCGTCGCCTGCCAGCACAAAGGTTTCTGCCGGGCCGGTCATGTCTAATGACAGCACCCCGGGCAACATCACGAACCAGACGTCGATGCGCATTACAGTGACTCCAGCGTCTCCGCTACCGTTTTAATCTCGGCAAAACGCCCGGAAAGTACCGTCTCGGTACGATGGCGAATTTCCGCTGCGCTAAGGGTTATCCCCTTGTACGTCATGGGAAACGTCAGCGTTGCCTCACTAACAAAGGTCACAGCATAACCCAGATCGGATGCCACCCGGGCGGTGGTTTCACAACATTGTTCAGTGCGAATGCCGCAGATAATCAGCTGGTTGATATCACGCTCGCGCAGCCAGCGGTCAAGCCCGGTATCCGTGAAGGCATTATGGACGTGTTTCTGGAAAACCACATCCGGCTGATGACGTAAAAAGGCCATCGGTTTGACATAGCCGCTTTCGAGGGTGAAAGGACCGTCTTCATCCACGTGAAAAATATCAACGACCGGAATATTGTGCGCCTGACAGCCTTCAATCAGCCCCAGCATCGCCTGCTGAAAGGCAGGAATTTCGTCCTCCTGCCAGTAATTGCGGTGATGGAATGACTGCTGAGTATCGATGTTGATTAATGCAATGCGTGACATGATGGTTCTCCTCGCCAGTGGGTGTGACACCATACTGGCAAGGAAATGAAGGCACGCACAGACCAAAAAAGGACATCCTCGTGCCTCTCCCGGACAAGCGTATTTACGACATCAGCGGCAGCAGCTGTTGGTAGATTTTGCGGAACACGTCGCGCCTCTCCGCGTACCGCGCATGGCGCGCCGCGTCAGGCAAATGCGCCTGTTCAAGCGTAAGCTGCGGCAACAGTTGCGAAAGCGGTTGTTCCGGATGAATGGCTATCTGCGCCAGACGCGCGGCACCGAGCGCGGGCCCGACGTCCCCCCCGGTGCGGAAATCCAGCTGCAACCCGCTGATATCAGACAGCATCTGTCGCCAGTAAGGGCTTCGCGCACCGCCGCCAATCAGGGTGACGCTCGTCGGTTTCAGGCCGCAGTCGTGCACCACGTCCATCCCGTCGGCCAGCGCATAGCCCACGCCTTCCAGAACCGCACGCGCCAGTTCTGCCGGGCCATGTTGATGGGTTAAGCCAAAGAACACCCCTTTCGCTTCCGGGTTGTTGTGCGGCGTACGCTCGCCGGAAAGATACGGTAAAAACCAGACGGTACCCGCAGCGTCATCCGCCTGCTGGGCTGTGGAAATGAGCGCCGGAACGTCGGCCATGCCGGTGAGTTTTGCCGCCCAGTCCAGGCAGGATGCCGCGCTGAGCATCACCGACATCAAATGCCATTTCCCGGGAAGGGCATGACAGAAACTGTGCACAGCGCTTTCAGGATTACTGCGATACCCGTCGCTGACGGCAAAATAGACGCCGGACGTTCCCAGCGACAGCATTGCCTGGCCCGCCTCAACCATGCCGACACCGACAGCGCCCGCCGCGTTATCGCCGCCCCCGGCCACCACCGGTACGGCAGGCATATTCCAGCGCTCAGCAACGGCTGGCAGCAGCGCGCCTGTCGCCTCACAGCCTTCGTACAGCGCGGGCATATGTTCCCGGGTCAGATGGCAGGCATCCAGCATCGCCTCGCTCCAGTCGCGCTTCGCCACGTCGAGCCACATGGTGCCCGCGGCATCGGACATGTCGCTGGCGAAATCGCCCGTCATGCGAAAACGCAGATAGTCTTTCGGCAGCAGGACTTTCGCCACCTGAAGGAAAATCTCCGGTTCGTGGCGCTGCACCCACAGCAATTTGGGCGCAGTAAAGCCGGGCATCATCAGGTTGCCGGTAATCTCGCGGGAGGCAGGCACGCGCGCCTCAAGAAGCGCGCACTCTTCCGCACAGCGGCCATCGTTCCAGAGGATCGCTGGACGCAGCACGCGATGCTGGCTGTCGAGCAGCGTAGCGCCGTGCATTTGTCCGGCAATTCCCAGCGCTTTCACGTCACGAAGGCTGTGCTGCTCACCTAAGGCTTTGATTGCGCGGTCCGTCGCCTGCCACCACTGTTCCGGATCCTGTTCCGACCACAGCGGATGCGGACGTGAAACCTGCAGCGTTTCCGTCTGCGTTGCTAACACGTCGCCCTGCTCGCTCAACAGGATGGCTTTCACACCCGATGTGCCAAGATCGATCCCGATATACATTACGGTGACTCCTTTAACAGAAATGCCCGGTGGCGCTAACGCTTACCGGGCCTACGTGCATCTTCAGCTCAATTACTTATCAAACAGATAGTGGTTTACGAGATTTTCCAGCAGTTCCTGATGCCCGCTCTGGTGCTGCGGCGCCAGCTGATGTTGTTCAGCGTACTTCGCGATTTCCGCAAGTGATAACTGCCCTTTCAAAATTTGCTGGCCCAGCTCACTGTTCCAGCCGCTGTAACGCTTCGCTACGCGTTTATCCAGCTCGCCGTCTTCAATCATTCGAGCCGCCACTTTCAGCGCCAGCGCCATGGTGTCCATCGCGCCAATGTGGCCGTAGAACAGATCGTATTTGTCAGTGCTCTGACGACGCACCTTGGCGTCAAAGTTCAGGCCGCCGGTGGTGAAACCGCCCGCTTTGATGATTTCATACATCACCAGCGCATTCTCTTCCACGCTGTTCGGGAACTGGTCGGTGTCCCAGCCCAGCTGTGCATCGCCGCGGTTCGCATCGACAGAGCCGAAAATGCCCAGCGCAATCGCAGACGCGATCTCGTGATGGAAAGAGTGGCCCGCCAGCGTGGCGTGGTTGGCCTCAATGTTCACTTTAATCTCTTTTTCCAGACCGAACTGCTTCAGGAAGCCATACACCGTCGCCACGTCGTAGTCGTACTGGTGCTTGGTTGGTTCCTGCGGCTTCGGCTCGATCAGCAGCGTGCCGCGGAAGCCGATTTTGTGCTTATGGTCGACAACCATCTGCATAAAGCGGCCAATTTGTTCGCGCTCCTGGCGCAGGTCGGTGTTGAGCAGGGTTTCATAGCCTTCACGGCCCCCCCACAGAACATAGTTCTCGCCACCCAGTTGATGCGTAGCGTTCATTGCCGTCACCACCTGCGTGGCTGCCCAGCTAAACACTTCCGGATCCGGATTGGTTGCCGCGCCCGCGCCGTAGCGTGGGTTGGTGAAGCAGTTTGCCGTGCCCCAGAGCAGCTTCACGCCACTTTGCTGCTGTTTCGCCGCCAGTACATCCACCATCTGCGCAAAATTATTCAGATACTCTTTCAGCGACGCGCCTTCTGGCGACACGTCCACGTCATGGAAGCAGTAGTACGGCACGTTTAGCTTGTGGAAGAACTCAAACGCCACATCGGCTTTGCGCTTTGCCAGCTCAATGGCCTCACCCGGCTGCTGCCACGGGCGGTCAAAGGAACCCACGCCGAACATATCGGCGCCATTCCAGCAGAAGGTATGCCAGTAACAGGCGGCAAAGCGCAGATGATCTTCCATGCGCTTACCCAGCACCAGCTCATCCGGGTTGTAGTGACGAAATGCTAAAGGATTGGTCGTTTTTGGGCCTTCGTAACGAACACGATCGAGTTGGTCGAAATAAGCTTGCATATTGAGCTCCATAATCAGGGTATGCGGCGAGTCGTTGATACAGGAGTAATAGTGAATAGACATTTTGGGTTGCTCAATTACGTTATTTCACACTGCTATTGAGAGAATGCACAACTGTGCGCTGGCTCGCAAAATAATGCGCAGAAAAACTATTTTTCGGCGCGTATTCCAGAATCAAATGTAATTAAGACGTTACGTATTTTAAAATCCGATCGCGGTCATAAATTCAGAAATAAACCAAATATCATAATGAGAAGATAAAAATCTGTAATTGCCAGCCCGCCTTTCCGCGTTAAAAATTTGCTGCGTCTCAGTAGTGAATGTTTCTTTTATCTCAGCAACACATACCCCTACAAAAAGGCCTAATAATTATGAAGATAAAGAACCTGACTCTAACGCTCTGCACTACGCTTCTCCTTGCAAGCTTTGCAGGACATGCCAAAGAGGTCAAAATTGGCATGGCGATTGACGACCTGCGCCTGGAGCGCTGGCAAAAAGATCGCGATATTTTTGTGAAGAAAGCAGAATCCCTCGGCGCCAGCGTGTTTGTTCAGTCGGCTAACGGCAACGAAGAAACACAAATGTCGCAGATCGAGAATATGATCAACCGTGGCGTCGATGTTCTGGTCATTATCCCCTATAACGGCCAGGTATTAAGTAACGTGGTGAAAGAAGCCAAACAGGAAGGCATAAAAGTCCTGGCCTATGACCGCATGATTAATAATGCGGATATTGATTATTATATTTCGTTCGACAATGAAAAAGTTGGGGAATTACAGGCGCAAAGCCTGATCGACAAAGTGCCTCAGGGCAATTATTTCCTGATGGGCGGCTCTCCGGTAGATAACAACGCCAAACTGTTCCGCGAAGGGCAAATGAAAGTCCTTAAGCCGTATATCGACAACGGGAAAATTAAAGTGGTTGGCGATCAGTGGGCCGACGGCTGGCTGCCAGAAAACGCGCTGAAAATTATGGAAAACGCGCTGACGGCCAACAACAACAAAATTGATGCGGTTGTGGCCTCCAACGATGCCACTGCAGGCGGGGCTATCCAGGCCCTGAGCGCACAGGGGCTGGCCGGAAAAGTCGCCATTTCAGGACAGGATGCCGATCTCGCTGGCGTAAAACGCATTATCGCAGGCACCCAAACCATGACGGTCTACAAACCGATTACCCAGCTGGCCAATACGGCGGCGGAAATCGCCGTGGAGCTGGGCAATGGCAAACAACCTAAAGCAGACGCAACGCTGAATAACGGCCTGAAAGACGTTCCGGCTCGCCTGCTCACGCCGATTGAAGTCAATAAAGAGAACATTGACGCCACCGTGGTTAAAGACGGTTTCCACAAGAAGAGCGAACTGTAATCCGGCGCGGCCCCTGCTCTGCGGGGGCGCATCACGTTGTACTGTTCTTCCCTCGGGTTATGTGGAGCGGTTATGCCCTATTTACTTGAAATGAAAAGCATCACCAAGCGCTTCGGCACGGTGAAAGCCGTCGACAACGTTAGCCTCCGGTTGAACCCCGGCGAAGTGGTTTCACTGTGCGGCGAGAACGGCTCGGGCAAGTCGACGCTGATGAAAGTGCTGTGCGGGATCTACCCACACGGCAGCTACGAAGGCGAAATCGTCTTTGCCGGTGAAGTGATTCAGGCGACACACATCCGCGATACCGAACGCAAAGGCATCGCCATCATCCACCAGGAGCTGGCGCTGGTGAAGCATCTCACCGTGCTGGAGAACATCTTTCTCGGTGCCGAAATTTCCCACCGCGGCGTGCTGGATTACGACACCATGACGCTCCGCTGCGAAAAGCTGCTGGCGCAGGTGAGCCTCAACATTTCACCGGATACCCGCGTGGGGGATCTGGGCCTGGGTCAACAGCAGCTGGTCGAAATAGCGAAGGCGCTAAATAAACAGGTCAGGCTGCTGATCCTTGATGAGCCAACGGCCTCGCTCACCGAACAGGAAACCGCGGTTCTGCTCAACATCATCCACGATCTGCAAAACCACGGCATCGCCTGTATCTATATTTCGCACAAGCTGAACGAGGTCAAAGCCATTTCGGACACCATCTGCGTGATCCGCGACGGGCAGCACATCGGCACGCGTGAAGCCGCCGGCATGAGTGAAGATGACATCATCACCATGATGGTGGGCCGCGAGCTGACGGCGCTCTACCCGAATGAGCCTCACGCTAAGGGCGATGAAGTGCTGCGCGTGGAAAACTTGACCGCGTGGCACCCCGTTAACCGCCACATCAAGCGCGTCAATAACGTCTCGTTTTCTCTTCACAGCGGTGAAATTCTTGGGATTGCCGGCCTCGTCGGTGCCGGGCGCACCGAAGCCGTACAGTGCCTGTTTGGCGTGTGGCCGGGGCGCTGGGAGGGCACGGTTTATATCGACGGCCAGCCGGTGAAAATCGACAACTGCCAGCAGGCGATTGCCCACGGCATTGCCATGGTGCCGGAAGATCGTAAGAAAGACGGCATCGTACCGGTGATGGGGGTGGGTAAAAACATTACGCTTGCGGCACTCGATCGCTTCTCCGGCGCGCTGAGCAGCCTGGACGACGCCGCCGAGCAGCAGTGCATCCTCCAGTCGCTTGCCCGGCTGAAGGTCAAAACCTCCTCGCCGGAACTGGCGATTGGCCGTCTGAGCGGGGGAAACCAGCAGAAGGCAATTCTGGCGCGCTGCCTGCTTCTCAATCCACGCATATTAATCCTTGATGAGCCAACGCGCGGGATTGATATCGGTGCCAAATATGAAATCTACAAACTGATTAATCAGCTTGTACAGCAAGGGATTGCCGTCATTGTCATTTCGTCTGAGTTACCCGAAGTGCTCGGCCTGAGCGACCGTGTGCTGGTCATGCACGAGGGAAAACTGAAAGCCAACCTGATTAACCAGAACCTGACGCAGGAGCAGGTGATGGAAGCCGCTTTAAGGAGCGAACGTCATGTCGAAAAGCAATCCGTCTGATATCAAAGTCGCTGTTCCGACGCCCGGTGCGTTCGCGGGCTTAAAAGCGCTTAACCTGCAGGTTTTCGTGATGATCGCGGCCATTATCGTCATCATGCTCTTCTTTACCTGGATGACCGATGGCTCGTACTTAAGCGCACGTAACGTCTCTAACCTGCTCCGCCAGACCGCCATCACCGGCATTCTGGCCGTGGGCATGGTGTTCGTGATTATCTCCGCGGAGATCGATCTGTCGGTCGGGTCGATGATGGGCCTACTCGGCGGCGTGGCGGCGATTTTTGACGTCTGGCTCGGCTGGCCACTGCCGCTGACCGTGGCGGTCACGCTGGTGCTGGGTCTGGTACTGGGAGCCTGGAACGGCTGGTGGGTTGCCTACCGTAAGGTGCCATCGTTCATTGTCACCCTGGCGGGGATGCTGGCCTTTCGCGGGATCTTAATCGGCATCACTAACGGCACCACCGTCTCCCCGACCAGTGCAGCCATGTCGCAGATTGGCCAGAGTTACCTCTCGGATACCGTGGGCTTTACCCTCGGTGTGGTGGGGTTGCTGGGGTTTGTCGCGTGGCAGTGGCGTGGACGCATGCGCCGTCAGGCGCTGGGGCTGGCTTCTCCAGCGTCAACGTCGGTAGTGGGGCGTCAGGCGCTCACGGCGGTCATTGTGCTGGGCGCCATCTGGCTTTTAAACGACTATCGCGGCGTTCCGACCCCCGTCCTGCTGCTGGCGCTTTTACTGCTGGCCGGTATGTTTATGGCGACGCGCACCGCGTTTGGCCGCCGTATTTATGCCATAGGCGGCAACCTTGAAGCTGCCCGCCTCTCAGGTATCAATGTCGAACGTACCAAGCTGGCGGTTTTCGCCATTAACGGCCTGATGGTCGCTATCGCCGGGCTGATCCTCAGCTCGCGTCTGGGCGCCGGCTCGCCCTCCGCCGGTAACATCGCCGAGCTGGATGCTATCGCCGCCTGCGTCATTGGCGGCACCAGCCTCGCAGGGGGTATCGGGAGCGTGGCGGGCGCGGTCATGGGGGCATTTATCATGGCGTCGTTGGATAACGGGATGAGTATGATGGACGTCCCGACGTTTTGGCAGTATATCGTCAAGGGGGCCATTCTTTTACTGGCAGTCTGGATGGATTCGGCCACCAAGCGACGGGCCTGATAACCGTATTGTGACTTAATTGGGAAGTGAGCCATGTTTGAAAAGCGTCACCGCATTACGTTGTTATTCAATGCCAATAAGGCCTACGACCGTCAGGTGGTGGAAGGCGTTGGTGAATATTTGCAGGCGTCGCAATCCGAATGGGATATTTTTATTGAAGAAGATTTTCGCACCCGTCTGGAGAACATTAAAGACTGGCTGGGCGATGGCGTCATCGCCGATTATGACGATCCCGTCATCGAACAGCTGCTGACCGACGTCGACGTCCCGATAGTGGGCGTCGGCGGCTCCTACCATTCGCCCGAACACTATCCGCCGGTCCACTACATTGCCACCGATAACCATGCCCTGGTCGAGGCCGCCTTTCTTCATTTAAAAGAGAAAGGCGTCCATCGCTTCGCGTTTTATGGGTTACCAGCCACCAGCGGCAAGCGCTGGGCCGTCGAACGCGAGCACGCGTTTTGCCAGCTGGTCGCGCAGGAGAAATACCGTGGCGTGGTCTATCAGGGGCTGGAGACCGCGCCGGAAAACTGGCAGCA
The DNA here is from genome assembly GCF_019443845.1 of Enterobacter sp. DNB-S2. Taxonomy (NCBI): domain Bacteria; kingdom Pseudomonadati; phylum Pseudomonadota; class Gammaproteobacteria; order Enterobacterales; family Enterobacteriaceae; genus Enterobacter; species Enterobacter sp. DNB-S2. The sequence goes on along the minus strand of NZ_CP050520.1, from coordinate 863,908 downwards.
CGCGCAAAACCGCCTGGCGGACTGGCTGCAAACGCTGCCGCCCCAAACCGGTATTATCGCCGTGACGGACGCTCGCGCGCGGCACGTGCTGCAGGTCTGCGAACATTTACACATTCCGGTGCCCGAAAAGCTGTGCGTGATTGGCATTGATAACGAAGAACTGACCCGCTATCTGTCTCGCGTGGCGCTCTCCTCCGTTGCTCAGGGCACGCGTCAGATGGGCTATCAGGCGGCGAAGCTGCTGCATCGTCTGCTCGATAAAGAATCTCTGCCGCTTCAGCGTTTGCTCGTGCCTCCTGTCCGCGTCGTGGAACGTCGCTCAACCGATTATCGCTCCTTAAGCGACCCGGCCGTCATTCAGGCCATGCACTACATTCGCAACCACGCCTGCAAAGGGATAAAGGTCGATCAGGTGCTGGATTCGGTGGGCATTTCGCGTTCGAATCTGGAGAAGCGTTTTAAAGAAGAGGTGGGCGAAACCATTCATGCCGTCATCCATGCTGAAAAGCTGGAGAAAGCACGCAGCCTGCTCATTTCCACGTCGCTGTCGATCAACGAAATCTCGCAGATGTGCGGTTACCCGTCTCTGCAATACTTCTATTCGGTGTTCCGCAAAGAGTATGACACCACGCCGAAGGAGTATCGGGATCGCCACAGCGAGGTGTTGATATAGAAAAGAAAACGCCTTCCAGTGGAAGGCGTTTTTTCGAGATTACATATGGGCGGCGATTAAGCGCTGGTTATCCTGGTACATTGCGAACAGATAGTTGTTATAGCTCTGTCCCTTTGTCGAATAACCTTTCAGCTTGTGGATCATCGTACTGGCCGTCACTTCCTGGTCCGCTTTACGCAGCTGAGCGCGTGATTTACGGAACGATGAGTAGGCCGGATGCGTGTTCAGATTCACCACATAGGCGCTGACGGAATCTTTCACAGATTCAAACTGCGAATAGCCTTTCACCTTGCCAGGGGCATTATTACAACGACCTTTCACACATTTCATGCCGAAAAGGTTGTTGTTGCTACGCGCAAGCTTAGAAGTCCCCCAGCCGCTTTCGGCAGCAGCCATGGTCGCAACCATGCTGCCCGGGATGATATCTACACGCTCAAGGAGAGCATTCCACGGCACACGACGGGTGTTACCGTTCCAGCTCAGCTTGTAGCGCTTCGTGATATCTTTCAGACGCGCGCGCTCTGACGGCGACCAGCGGCTATCGTACTGCTTGGAAATCAGCCAGTTACGATCCGCAGTAATCGCGGCATTTTGACTCGTGATGTAAGGCATTACCGTCCGGAGAAACGCTTTTTTCCTTGGTGTTCCGGAAGGGTATTTTCGCAAATCAGGAAGTGAACTACTCTTTGCACTATTGCGAGAATACTCTTGTTTACTGCTAACCTTACTACTTGTCGTCTTTATTACGTGGGCTTTCTTACTCGTTGTATCCGTGTGCGTCTTCGCAAGCACCTCACCCGAAAATGCCGTGGTGAGTAACATGAGTATCGCAGCCCCATATCGTCGAATGGGAGTCGATATCATTAGGTCTCCTGGTCGGATGTAATCATCCCAACACCTTATTTTTTTCACAAATTTGAGAGCGGAATCTCAAATCATATCAAAAATAGACTTCAAGAGCACGTATAGAAATAGTCCAATTCCGAAACTATGTCACCTGAAACTTGCTCATAAAAACATCATTCCACAAAAACTGTGTGCGCTATCGCAGATAACTACCTAATTTTGCGCGAGATCACTCATCCTCACGCTTCCTCCCGGCAGAAAGCGGCAGGGGATGAGTTTTTGCCCCTCGCCTGATGGCACACTGGTCAAAAATGCCGCGACAGGAAAAAGGAATGAAACGTACCGCATTAGCCTTTCTGATGTTACCCGCACTGGCGCATGCCGACTGGTCATCGCCGGGGTTTAGCGCATTTAGCGCCGAAGGCACCGGGGTCTTCACCAGCCAGGCAAAGCTTGCGAAGGGTACGCGTCCTCTGACGCTGAGTTTTGACAAGACGTGCTGGCAGCCTGCGGACGCGATAAAACTCAATGAGATGCTGTCGCTCAAGCCCTGTGACGGCACGCCGCCGCAGTGGCGTCTTTTCCGCGACGGTGACTACCAGATGCGGATTGATACCCGCTCCGGCACGCCCACCCTGCTGCTGACGATTCAGAGTGCCGCAGAACAGCCGGTTGCAAACGTCATCCGCCAGTGTCCGAAGTGGGACGGTAAACCGCTGTCGCTGGACGTCAGCAGTACCTTCCCGGAAGGCTCCGTGGTGCGCGACTACTACAGTAAACAGACGGCGACGGTGCAGAATGGAAAAATAACCCTGCAGCCAGCCGCCAGCAGTAACGGCCTGCTGCTGCTTGAGCGCGCCGAAACCGACAAGCCTGCGCCGTTTAGCTGGCAAAACGCCACCGTCTATTTTGTGCTAACCGACCGTTATGTGAATGGTGACCCTGGCAACGACAACAGCTACGGTCGTCATAAAGACGGTATGCAGGAGATTGGCACCTTCCACGGCGGGGATCTCAGAGGACTTGCCGGCAAGCTCGATTATTTAAAGCGGCTGGGAGTGAATGCGCTCTGGATAAGCTCCCCGCTTGAGCAGATCCACGGCTGGGTAGGCGGTGGCACAAAAGGGGATTTCCCGCATTACGCCTATCACGGCTACTACACCCAGGACTGGACGAAGCTCGACGCCAACATGGGAACCGAAGATGATTTACGCCATCTTGTCGACGAAGCGCACAAGCGCGGGATCCGCGTTCTGTTTGATATCGTCATGAACCACGTTGGCTATGCCACGCTGGCAGACATGCAGGAATTTCAGTTTGGTGCCCTGTACCTTCAGGGTGATGAGCTGAAAAAGACGCTGGGAGAACGCTGGACGGACTGGAAGCCGGGCGCGGGCCAAAGCTGGCACAGCTTTAACGACTACATCAACTTCAGCGACAAAGCCGCATGGGAGAAATGGTGGGGCAAAAAATGGATCCGCACGGACATCGGCGATTACGACAACCCCGGCTTCGACGATTTGACCATGTCGCTGGCATTTCTGCCGGATCTGAAAACGGAATCCACGACGCCTTCCGGATTGCCAAACTTTTACCAACACAAGCCCGACACCCACACGAAGGCCATCCCCGGATATACCCCGCGAGATTATCTGACCCACTGGCTCAGCCAGTGGGTACGTGACTACGGCATCGACGGTTTCCGGGTGGATACGGCGAAACACGTTGAGCTTGCGGCCTGGCAACAGCTTAAAGACCAGGCAAGCCAGGCGCTGGCCGCCTGGAAAGGGGCGAACCCGGACAAAAAGCTCGACAACGCACCGTTCTGGATGACCGGGGAATCCTGGGGCCACGGGGTGATGCAAAGCGATTATTACCGCCACGGTTTTGATGCGATGATCAACTTTGACTATCAGGAGCAGGCGGCAAAAGCGGTGGATTGCCTGGCCGATATGGATCTCACCTGGCAGCAGATGGCGGAAAAGCTGCAAAGCTTCAACGTGCTGAGCTATCTCTCATCACACGATACGCGTCTGTTCCGCGAAGGAGGCCAGCGCGCGGCGGAGCTGCTTCTGCTGGCTCCGGGCAGCGTACAAATCTATTACGGTGATGAATCCGAGCGTCCGTTCGGTCCGACGGGTTCTGATCCATTACAGGGCACCCGGTCAGATATGAACTGGCAGGACGTCACGGGCAAGCAGGCCCTAACCGTCGCCCACTGGCAAACGCTGGGCCAGTTCCGCGCCCGCCACCCGGCGATTGGTGAAGGCAAACAAACCACGCTGTCGCTGAACGAGGGGTATGGATTCGTGCGCGAGCATAATGGCGATAAGGTGATGGTGGTATGGGCAGGTAATCAATAACGGCACACTCCAGTTCCCTCTCCCTGTGGGAGAGGGTTAGGGTGAGGGGAAACCCACCAGAACTATTCACTACACAAATACACTTCCGCCCTATAAAACAACAAATCCGACCACATCACCCGATTTGCACCAGCACGGTGCTAGCGTTATGGTTACCCACTTTCAAAATAAGCTCGACAGATCACCTGCTATGACGTTTTCACTTTTCGGCGACAAATTTACCCGCCATTCAGGCATTACTCGCCTGATGGAGGATCTCAACGACGGGCTGCGCACACCGGGCGCAATCATGCTCGGCGGCGGAAACCCGGCTCAAATCCCGGAGATGAATACCTATTTCCAGACGCTGCTCGCTCAGATGCTGGAAAGCGGCAAAGCAACCGATGCGCTTTGCAATTACGACGGCCCGCAGGGTAAAACCGAACTGCTGGCACTCCTCGCCGAAATGCTGCGTGACGAGCTGGGTTGGGATATCGAACCACAGAATATTGCACTGACAAACGGCAGTCAGAGCGCGTTTTTCTACTTGTTTAACCTGTTCGCAGGGCGTCGCGCCGACGGCACTACCAAAAAAGTGCTGTTCCCGCTGGCACCGGAGTATATCGGCTACGCTGATTCCGGCCTGGAAGAGGATCTGTTCGTCTCTGCGCGCCCGAACATCGAGCTGCTGCCGGAAGGCCAGTTCAAATATCACGTCGATTTTGAACACCTGCATATTGGTGAAGAGACGGGCATGATCTGCGTATCGCGCCCGACTAACCCAACGGGCAACGTGATCACCGACGACGAACTGATGAAGCTGGATGCGCTGGCGAATCAGCACGGCATTCCGCTGGTGATCGATAACGCCTACGGCGTGCCGTTCCCGGGCATTATCTTCAGCGAAGCACGACCGCTGTGGAACCCGAACATTGTCCTATGCATGAGCCTCTCTAAGCTGGGTCTGCCGGGCAGCCGCTGCGGCATCATCATCGCCAACGAGAAAATCATCACCGCCATTACCAATATGAACGGCATTATCAGCCTTTCACCGGGCGGCATTGGCCCGGCGATGATGTGTGAAATGATTAAGCGCAACGACCTGCTGCGTCTGTCGAATGACGTGATCAAGCCATTCTATTACCAGCGCGTTCAGGAGACGATTGCGATACTTCGCCGCTATTTGCCGGAAGAACGCTGCCTGATCCACAAACCAGAAGGAGCAATTTTCCTGTGGCTGTGGTTTAAGGATTTGCCTGTCACCACCGAACTGCTCTACCAGCGCCTGAAAAAGCGCGGCGTTCTGATGGTACCGGGCGATTATTTCTTCCCGGGACTGGATAAGCCGTGGCCGCATACGCACCAGTGCATGCGCATGAACTACGTACCCGATCCGGAAAAAATCGAAGCGGGTGTTAAAATTCTCGCCGAAGAAATTGAAAAAGCCTGGCGCGAAGGCAATTGTTAAATATTAAGGCTCTTCGGATGAAGAGCCTTATTTTTATCGTGATCTATATATTTTATAAAGGATATATCCTTCAGCTTTATTGCCCTATTATTTAAAGGGATTATTTAGGATAATTCCTGTTGTTTTAATGGCACTATAGTAATTCAAAAATAATTAAGTAGACATTAAATAATAACTTAATTAACTCATTGTTATATAAGATTTAAAACAAACAACGCTGGTAAAAAAATATCCTCGAAGCGAGTCTGTGTGCATTTTTAAAATACTGCATATACTCACTAATACGCCGCTCGGCGTTCTATTGCGTGGAGTATTTTTATGCTACCTAATAATGCTAGTCGCATCAGCGTAATTGCTGCTGCGGTACTGCTCGCGTTCTCTCTTTCTGCCTGCAGTGGAAGCGGTGGCGGATCTCACTCAACAGCCAAAAATAACCCTGCAACCGGAAGTAATACCGGCTCGGGTGATGGAAGTGGCACAACGGCTAACAATGGTGGTTCAGGCAGTAACGGATCTGGCTCAGGTTCAGGGACAGGCTCGGGCTCAGGAACGGGAACCGGAGGTAACGGCAGCGGAGGAACCGGAACGGGCAGTGGCGGCACAACCACTGCAGGCGTGAATACTGTGCTGGGTGATGCCGGTAAAACGGTGACCAGCGTCGGCTCTACGGTGGACAGTCTGGGAAGCCAGATCCCGACAAATAATCCTGTCACATCAACCGTTTCAACCACCGTCAGCGGTGTTGGCAGCGCCGTCTCTACCGTGGGAACAGGCGTCACCTCCGGCATTGGCGATCCGGGCAACGCGAACGGTGTCGGTACGACGGTTCAGGGCGTGACCACGTCGGTCACCTCATTGGGCAATACCGTCTCTACGGTAGGCACGGGCTTGGCAAGTTCGACATCGGGAACACCGGTTAGCGGCGTAACAGGCCTGACGGGCAGCGTGGTAAACAGTACCGGGCAGTTAGTCAGTAACACCGGCACAGGTTTAACCAACACGGTCAGTAGCCCTGCGGTAGCTCAGGTAACAACCGATACGACGACTGTGGTGAACAAGACGCTGGGCGGAGTACAAGGCGTGACGCAAAGCGTGGGCACCACAACAGGTCTGGGTACTCCGGTCAACGGCCTGCTGACGCAGGTAGGAAACACCGTGAGCGGCGTAGGCACCAACGTTAGCAGCAGTAATAGCGGGCTTAGCGGCGTAGGTCAGGTCGTTCAAAACGTCGGCCAGACGGTGACGGATACCGGTACGCTAGTGAAACCCGCCACCTCGACGACCGGAGGAGGATCAGGCTCCCTCACAGCTAATGCAACTGTGGCGGCCACGAACAACAGCCTGGGTGCGACGGTCAATACAACCCTCAATACCCTGACGTCGGGCGTTACCGCCAGCACAACAACACGTTAACCACCGGTCTACTGACGCCAAAACAGTAAAACGGTTATTGCCTTTCTGCGCCCCTGCTTCAGGGGCGCTTCGTACAGCGACACTCCCCCTAACCGGGAATGATGAACAGGGATAGCGCGATGAAAAACCATTTCCTTTTTTCGCTGACGGGGCTGGTTGTGTTGAGCATGGCCCGCGCCGATACACTGCCCTCTATTATTAACCCTGATAACCCGGCGCAAGTTTCTCGTAACGTTGCCCCAGAACAGACTGAGACCGTCCCACAGCCGAAAGTCAAAATAGAAAAACCGCAGTCAACGCTGACGCCTGAAACGCCCATTACCATTCATCACATTCAGTTTATTGGCGGCACGCGTTATCCCTTGCAGGAATTACTTAAACCCTTCAGGCCTTACGCCGGAAAAACCGTGCCGCTAAAAACGCTTACGGGGCTGGTAAATGATATTACGGCGCGCTACAAGGCCGACGGTTTTCCGCTCTCCTATGCCTGGCTGCCCGATAATAATTTCCAGCAGGGAAATATTAAAATTGTCCTGGTCGAAGGGTACGTGGCGCACAGCGACATAACCAGTAACAACCCCAATATCGCCGCGCGCCTTAAACGCTTGTCAGAAAAAATCATGGCGGAAAAACCGCTGTCTCAGGATACGTTCGATCGATATAGCCAGCTGATGACCCGCACCCCGAACGTTCCGGTCACGGCCAACGCGCAGCTGCCAACCAATATCTATGGCGCGGCGGCGATGCAGATAACCGGTAATGAGGAGCGGAGCTGGAATATCGCCTCCACGATCGACACCCGTAAAGGGCAAGATGTAATGATGCTGAACGGAACGCTCAGCAACCTGACAAGCTATGGCGATCAGCTTGGCGTGGCTACGCTTATACCGTTAGATAGCAACACGCGAAAAAACTATGTGGGTCTGAACTGGCAGCAGTTTTTAAACGATGAAGGGCTGACGATGCAGATCAAAGGCAGCTATTACCGTGAAAATCCGCGGGATTTTTCCCCCCTGCTCACTTTGCCCAATAATATTCAGGTCGATTCGAAGCAAAAAACCACGCAATACAACGGCGGCGTGACGTTTGGCTATCCATTGCTGCTGACGCAAAAATCACAAATTAATCTGACCAGCGGTTTTGATTATACCGACCGCCAGGATGACTATGCCCTGCAGGCCAGACTGCAGGGCAAAACCTACAGTCTGGACTCCGTCAACCAACACGCACGTTATCCGGCGCTGGAAGTGGGTATCAATGGTGCACATCAATTCACAACCGCCAGCATCAGCGGCAGACTCAACGTACGACAGGGTATTGATGCGATGGGTGCCGATATCGTCTCAGCGCCTAAACCCGATATTAATTTTACGCTCACAAAAAGCTATTTAGACGCAGCCTGGCTGTTTGCCGACAAATGGCGGCTATCAACATCATGGGAGGGAGACTGGTCAAATAACACGTTGCCAGAGCCCGAACGCGTTAGCTTCGGTGCCCAGCGCTTTGGCCGTGGATATCAGGACAGTGAAGCAAGCGGTGATTACGGCTATGGCGGGCAGGTAGAACTGCGCTATATCAAGATGCGAAAAGAGAGTACCTGGCTTGCCACCATCCAGCCCTATATCCTGGCCGATACCGCGCAAACCTGGTTTAACACGTCCGGTTTGCCTCATCAGCGGCTCGGGTCAGTGGCTGCCGGGGTGATGATAGGCGATACGCGCCACTATAGCGTCACGGTTGAGGCGGCACGACCCGTCGGGGATGTTCCGACAGACAGTCGCAACAGAGACTGGCGCTACAGTCTGACGTTTACGTGGAATTTCAATAAAATGCAGTAAGCTTTTCAGCCCGAATCCTGGCAGGGTCAACGCAGCGTAACGCGTGGGTTGGACAGGCCTCCACGCAGGCCGGTCCGCCTTCGCGATGCAGGCATAAATCACATTTCAGCGCCTGCACCTTATTTCCCTCCAGGCGCACCTGCATCGCCCCAAACGGACATGCCACCACACAGCTTTTGCACCCAATGCAGCGCGTCTGCTCAACGAGCCAGGCTCCCGCCGTACGGCTGATGGCATGGGTTGGACAGACGTTAGCACACGGCGCGTCCTCGCACTGATGGCAACCCACTGCCGTAGTGTATGAACTTCCCTTAACCACCCGAAGGCGGGGCGAAAAGGCATTAGCGGAGACGGCGTCCTGATGCGACACCGCGCAGGCCACTTCGCAGGTGCGGCACCCAATGCATTTTTCCGCATCCGCCATGATAAATCGGTTCATGTGTTACGCCTCGCGTGCATTAAAAGCCGGTTCTTTTGAGATAGCCGCTGGCGCTACCGTCGAAGTCAGAACGAATGTAAGCCGGATAAAACATAACGACTCCTGATATCCGTGCTTAATTCACGCCTGTCGCCAAATACGGGCGAGAGTGCCCGGTTTGATTTTCTTTAAGCATGATACACATGATGCACACCTTTATTGATGGCGCAGATCGCATTAGCGTATCAGGAATATTAATGAGGAAGCCAGGACGGGAAGGGAAAACGGGAGATCGGTACTCTCAAATATGCCCGGCGGCGCTTCGCTTGCACGGGCCTACGTAAAACTGCGGTGGCAGTCCATGTAGGCCGGGTAGGCGAAGCCGCCACCCGGCTTTAGCGCATCAGAAACGCCAGGTCAGGCCGGTCATCAGTGCGAAGCTGTCGTCGCGGTCGATCATCGGGCTGTTCTTCACGTCGTCAGGCAATACGGTGTAGACCGCGCTGGCGTTAAGATACAGCTTCTGGGTTAACTGATATTTGGCCGCCAGGCCAACGTATGGCGTCCAGCTATCACCGGCGGTGTATTCATCCAGACCTGAGCGGCGAGACTCGCTGCCGGATACGCCATAGTAGTAGTCGTTATAGCTTTCGTCGCTATAGAAAATACCGACAGAGGGCGTCAGGGTCAGGCGTTCCATCCTGATTGGACGGAAGTATGAAACCTCGCCGATCATACCGCCGCTTTCATCCGTGGCATCGCCCGAGACCGCCACTTTCAGCGAACCCCAGCTTTCGTGGCGGTAGTACGCGCCGCCGAGGAAGGCAGAAGCTTTACGCTCATCAAGCTTTTTCATCTGATGGTCGTCGTTGTCATCAGGATCGAAATGCAGCGGCATCCACGATGCGGTCAGGCTGAGTTCATTTTTTGCGTCTTTCCACAGGATCCATCCGCCCGTGGTCTGGCGAACATAAAAGCTCTCGCCTTCGTAGCTAATTAACGGTACTGCGGTAGTATTTTCGTTATAGCCTTTGTAAGGAGACTCATTAAATACAGCCCCCGCTCCTAGTGAAAAGTCACCGGCCATTGCTGAGGATGTTGCAAATAACGTGGCAGCGATGAGTAAATTGTATTTAATAGTCATTACATGTAATCCATTAAAATGCCAAACAAGCGAGGCGCATAATAATGGTTACAAATTTGCCAATGCAACGCTGTGGTTTATATAATATTATATACAAAATCATATAGATGGGTGTGCATGATGAATAAATTACAGCTAAAGCCGCGCGAGTTAAAAATTATATCCGTCATCGCAGCCACCCACAGCATTGGTGATGCCGCCGCCCTGCTGGGCATGGCGCAGGCCAACGTCAGTAAATATCTGTCTGATTTTGAAACGCGGGTTGGGCTCAAGGTTTTTGAGCGCACCACGCGCCAGCTGGCCCTGACCCAGTTTGGGGAAGCGTTACTCCCGTACATTGATGCCACGCTGGATAAGAACAGTCAACTCGTTAATTTTATTGCTGATTATAAGCATGAAAAGCGCGGAAAGGTCACGATCTATGCCCCTACAGGTATCGTAACCTATCTCGCGCGCCACGTGATCCATCAGATAGAAGATATCGGTGACATCCGCATCTCCCTGAAAACCTATAACCTGGATCGGAATGAATTTTCAGAAGGCGTTTCTTTTCCGGATGACTGCGACATTTTAATTACCTATGCGCCGCCGAAAGACGAAAGTCTGGTTGCCAGCGTGTTAACAAAATATTCTGTTACGGCATTCGCTACCCTGGAATATTTAAATAAACACCCCTTAACGGGACCTGAAGGTTTAATTAATCATTCCTGTATTCTCATTGATTCCATGCTGATCGATGATGCAAACATCTGGCGTTTCCGCGTGCACGGCAGTGATAGCGTGCATGACTACCGGGTGACCGGTAATTATATTTGCGACAATACGCAGACGGCCCTGGAGCTGGCAAGAAATAATCTTGGGATTGTTTTTGCGCCAAAAGAGAGTCTGAAAAAAGAATTAACGAAAGGGATGCTGGTCCCCTGCTTCCCGCATCAGGAAGAGTGGTGGCTCGATCTGACGGCCATTTTCCGCAAACGCGAATACCAGCCCTGGCGCGTGCAATACGTTCTGGATGGCGTTCTGAACTGCCTGCGCCAGCAAATTGCTCAGGCCGCCCATGGACGGCCTGAGCTGGGCGATTAGAACAGCCCCAGCGGTTTATCGGAGTAGCTGACCAGCAAACATTTCGTCTGCTGATAATGTTCCAGCATCATCTTGTGGGTTTCACGCCCGATGCCCGATTGCTTATAACCGCCAAATGCCGCGTGCGCAGGATAGGCGTGGTAGCAGTTGGTCCAGACGCGCCCGGCCTGAATGCCTCTGCCCATTTTATAGGCCAGATTACCGTTGCGGCTCCAGACGCCGGCTCCCAGGCCATACGGCGTGTCGTTGGCAATCTCCAGCGCCTCCTCCATCGTTTTGAAGGTGGTCACGGCCAGCACCGGTCCGAAAATTTCCTCCTGGAAGACGCGCATGTTGTTCTGACCGAACAGGATCGTTGGCTCAAGGTAATACCCTTCCTGCAGATCCCCGCCGAGCACCTTACGGCGACCGCCGGTCAGAATATCCGCCCCCTCTTTCTTGCCGATATCGATGTAGTTGAGGATGGTTTCCAGCTGTCCGTGCGAGACCTGCGCCCCCATCTGCGTGACGTTATCGAGCGGGTTACCGCTGCGGATAGACTCGACGCGGCGAATGGCCCGCTCCATAAAGCGCTCATAGATGGACTCCTGCACCAGCGCGCGGCTTGGGCAGGTGCAGACTTCGCCCTGGTTAAACGCAAACAGCGCAAACCCTTCCAGGGCTTTATCGAAGAAGGCATCCTCTTCCTCCATCACGTCCGCGAAGAAGATGTTCGGGGATTTCCCGCCCAGCTCCAGGGTCACCGGAATGATGTTCTGCGTGGCGTACTGCATAATCTGCTGGCCCACTTCCGTCGACCCGGTAAACGCCACTTTAGCGATCCGTTTCGAGGTAGCCAGATATTCCCCTATCTCACCGCCCGCGCCGTTGACCACGTTAATCACGCCCGGCGGCAGAAGATCGCCAACGATTTCCATCAGCAGCAGCACCGAGAGCGGGGTCAGACGCGCCGGTTTAAGCACAATGCAGTTGCCGGCCGCCAGCGCGGGCGCCATTTTCCAGCTCGCCATCAGCAGCGGGAAGTTCCACGGAATGATTTGCCCGACGACGCCCAGCGGTTCGTGGAAGTGATACGCCACGGTGTCGCTGTCTACCTCGCTTATTCCGCCCTCCTGAGCGCGAATGCAGGAGGCAAAATAGCGGAAGTGGTCGATGGCCAGCGGCACGTCTGCAGCCATCGTTTCCCGGATCGGCTTGCCGTTATCCCAGGTTTCCGCCGTCGCCAGCAGCTCCAGATTCTGCTCCATCCGGTCGGCGATTTTGAACAAAATAGCCGCGCGGTCCTGAACGGAGGTGTGGCCCCATTTATCTTTCGCTTTGTGCGCCGCATCCAGCGCCAGATCGATATCGCGCCTGCCGGAGCTGGCTATTTCGCACAGCGGCTGGCCGGTTACGGGGGGCAGGTTGGAATAGTATTCGCCGTCGACGGGAGCTACCCAGTCGCCGCCAATAAAGTTGTCATAACGAGGCTTCAGCTTGAGGGGAAAACCATACTCGCCGGGCTGGATACGCGATGAGGGAGGATTGTTTGTCATGACCGTCTCCTTGCTGTTGGTGTACATCAAGGGTAGTTCCGGCTGGCGATTTTCTCGCCAACCGGTAACGGCTTTACGACGGGGGTCACGGAGTTTCAGGAAATAATAACGAATCGCGCAATAAATGATCGTTACCGCGACGGCGGGTGAAGCCGATGCGGTTGAAATACTCCAGGATCTGAATCGCCAGCTTGCGGCCCACGTTCAGCCGGTCGCGGAAATCGGCTGCGCAGGTAGAGCCCCGCTCCAGATCCAGCTCGCGGATCAGGTTCGCAAAGGCCACAATACGATCGTTACGGTAATAACGATCTTTCACGATCGCGACTATCAGCCCCTGCTGCGCCGCATGGCGCAATACCTGACGCATCACCTGCTCGTCGGTATTCGTTTCGCGGGCCAGATCGCGAACCCACCACGGCTCATCGCCAAACAGCGAGGCCACTTTTTGCCATACCGCTTCTTGCTCTGCGGTGAATCCGGCCTTGTGATCCGGCAGATGGAGCCAGCCGTGGTGGCTTTTGATCGCCCCGCTTTCGCGCATGTTTTCAATCAGCAGCAGCACCAGCGCATCGTCTTCCATCGGCAGCGCCATGCGCCGCAGACGCTCACGGCCCGGGCCAGGCTCATCCTGATGCTGTTCATGGTATGTTGCGAGCGTGTTCAGTATCTTACGCTGCCAGTTCGCAGCAACCGGGGCGTTTAGCAGACTGTTTCCAGCCTGAATAAAGCCCGGCTGCTGGGCCAGCAGGCGTAACCCTTCCTCGCTCAGCTGGCGTGCCCATGCAAAATCACGCAGGCTCACCGCACCGCGCTCAAGATGCACCCGCAGCGCGGCGTTATCATCGCTGGCCTGCGCCAGCGCTGCCAGCCACTGCAGATATTCAGGCTTACGCTTGCCGCGTCGCGGCGGATTCAGCGCGACCACCCGTGCCCCGGCCAGCGTTTCCCGCGCGGAAATATCACGCAGAACCAGACGATCGTTGTCTGCAAGCCAGAGCGGTGAATCGAATACCACTTCGGCAAGGTCGTTTTCCAGCAGCGACACGCGCCCGGTGATATGGCTGGCCGCGTGGTGAATATGCAGCGGCTGCCATTGGGTCAGGGGCACGTTTGTCTGCAGGGAGACAATGACGCGTTCAGACGGCTCAGGAGGGGCATCGGCCAGCAGCCAGTCGCCGCGGTTAAGCTGCTCTTTTTCCGCATCCCCGGCAATGTTCAGCGCGATCCGCTGCCCGGCATGAGCACGCTCCGCGGGCTGGTTTTGCGCATGCAGGCCGCGCACGCGCATCGGTTTGTTAACGCCCGTTAGCCAGAGCGTATCACCTACGTTCACTTCACCGCTCAGCGCCGTACCGGTCACCACCAGCCCCGCGCCTTTGACGGTAAACGCCCGGTCAATTGCCAGACGGAAGCGGTGATGGCTGGCGTGGTCACGCGACGAAAGCTGCTGTAAGTGGTGGCGAAGTTCATCGATACCGCGCCCTTCTGTCGCCACGGTGACAAAAAGCGGTGCATCGGCAAAACCATACTCCTGCAAGGTCGCCTGTACCGCTTCGCGCACTTCGCTGACGCGAGCGTCATCCACGCGATCGGCTTTGGTCAGCGCCACGGTCAGCTGCGGGTTACCGGTCAGCTGCAGAATCGCCAGATGCTCACGAGTTTGCGCCATGACGCCATCATCGCAGGCCACCACCAGCAGGGCATGATCGATACCCCCCACGCCCGCCAGCATGTTGGACAGAAACTTTTCATGCCCCGGAACATCAATAAAACCCAGCACGCGACCATCAGGCTGGGGCCAGTAGGCATAGCCCAGATCGATGGTCATGCCGCGCTTTTTCTCTTCCGGCAGGCGGTCGGCGTTTATGCCGGTAATCGCCTGCAGCAACGTGGTTTTTCCGTGGTCGACATGACCGGCGGTGGCAATAATCATTTCAACAACATCTCCAGAAATCGCTCTTCATCTTCAAGGCAGCGCAGATCCAGCCACATTCGGCCATCGTAAATCCGCCCGATAACCGGCGCGGGAAGGCCACGCCAGCGCGACGACAGGGCTTCAAGGTGGCTGCCGCGCCCGTCACGCGGGGTGAACGTGAGCGCTTCACTCGGCAGCCTGTCCACCGGCAGCGAACCGCTGCCAATCTGCGACTGGCAGGGTTCAATGCGAACGTCAAAATCGGGGTAGTGCGGGGCAATGCGCGGCAGCAGTAATTCGGCCTGGGCGCGAATCGAAGCGGCATCGCGGGTTAACAGACGCAGCGTGGGCAGGCGGTCGGCCAGTTTCTCCGGATAGAGATAGAGCCGCAGCGTCGCCTCCAGCGCGGCAAGCGTCATTTTATCGGCTCGCAGGGCGCGCTTGAGCGGATGCTGCTGCAGCTTCGCAATCAGCTCGCGCTTGCCGACGATAATCCCGGCCTGCGGCCCGCCCAGCAGCTTGTCGCCGGAAAAGCTGACCAGGCTAACGCCTGCGGCAATCATCTCTTGCGGCATCGGCTCTCTCGGCAGCCCGTAAAGGCTCAGATCCACCAGCGAGCCGCTGCCGAGATCGGCAATCACCGGTATATTCAGTTCGCGACCAATCGCCGCCAGCTCTGCCTCTTCAACCGTTTTGGTGAAGCCTTCAATATGATAATTGCTGGTGTGAACCTTCATCAGCAGGGCGGTATTTTCATTCACCGCCGCGCGATAATCTTTCGCATGGGTACGGTTAGTGGTACCCACCTCATGCAGCGTACAGCCCGCCTGGCGCATCACGTCCGGAATACGAAAAGCCCCGCCAATCTCCACCAGCTCGCCGCGGGAAACCACCACCTCTTTGCCGCTGGCAGTCGCCGCCAGCATCAGCAGCACCGCTGCGGCGTTGTTATTCACAATGCAGGCATCTTCCGCGCCGGTCAGCTGGCACAGCAGGTCCGCCAGCGCCCGGTCACGATGCCCGCGTCCGGCGCCGTCCAGATCGTACTCCAGCGTCACGGGCGCCCGCATGGCCTGCACAACCGCCGCAACCGCCTCTTCCGCCTGCTGCGCGCGGCCCAGGTTGGTATGCAGCACGGTACCGGTCAGGTTAATCACCGGGCGTAATGCGCTTTGCGCTTTCTCATCCAGCCGGTGCTCAACTTCCTGCTCCCACGCCGCGCACCAGTCGGGCAAGGCGTTTTCTGCCTGAATAGCGCATCGGGCTTCGTCCTGAAGCAGGCGTAACATCTCCACCGTCGCGGTATGGCCAAAACGCTCAACGGCAGCATGAATGCGGGGCTCGCGAAGGAGACGGTCGGTAGCGGGGATCTGGCTGTACAGCGAATGATGAGTAGTCATGAAAGCGCCTGGCGAGTAAATATCTCCCCCCCTCCCGACGGGAGAGGGAGTTAACATGTGGAGGGATTGTACCGCCTCCGACGCCGAAGTGTTATAACCCGCGTCAAGCCTTTGGCGGTTCTGTCCGGGCAAAGCTCTCGCGGCTAAAAAGCGTGTCTGCCAGTTTCACCAGCAGCGGACGGTCGACGCACCAGCCAGGGGAAACCCGGCGGAAGTTGAGATAGCCGATGGCGCAGGCGATAGCGATAGTTGCCAGGTTCAGGCTGTCGGTTTGAATCTTTCCCTCCCGGATAAGCTGTTCGCACCTGTCCAGGCTGCGGCTGATTTTTTCCCGCTGGCGTAACAGTTCCGTTTCCGACTGCTGGGCGGCGGGCCTGGCCTGCTCACGCACGGAGGTTAACGCCGCATCCATAATGCCATCGGCCAGGGCTTCAATTTGCTTCACCGCCAGCGCCGCTTTTGGGTCAGCCGGCAGCATTGCCGGAGCAACGCCCAGCAGCTCGATATACTCCGCAATAATCGGGGAATCGAACCAGTATTCGCCCTCGTCCGTCACCAGCGCCGGGACTTTCCCCAGCGGGTTGTACTGCGCGACGCCGTTTTCAGCGTTGTAGGGCTGTTCATTGATGAATTCAAATTCAATCCCTTTCTCCAGCAGGAGAATCGAGATTTTTCGCACGAAGGGACTGGTGTAGCTACCGATGAGTTTCATTGCCTGATCCTTGATGCCGGAAAAAAGTCAGTATGGATCAAGCGATGAAAAAAGGGCAGGTATGCGTGTCGCATTCCTGCCCTGGAAGGATTAGTGATCGAGATAGAGGTAGTGCATCCAGCTGGTCATACGCAGCAATACTTTACGCATCACCGAGACGTGGGCGAAATGGTCCGAGTAGACCGCCACCTGGGCATAGATACCGTCTGGCAGCGCATCGACTTCCGCATTCGGATCCAGCTCAATCGTACCCAACACGCCGTCCGTTCCCGGCACCACCGTCAGCGACTGCAGCGCGCCCTGCGCCTGATAGGAGCCTCCCGGCACCACCGGCAGAATACTGGTGAGTTTACCGGTAAACACCTGGCCCGGCAGCGCGTTAAACACCACCTCCGCTTCATCGCCCGGCTTCAGGCGCAGCAGCGAGTTCTGACGGAACTGGGCCACGATCTGACGCTTCTGTTCAGGAATAAAGACCATCACCGGACGCAGCGGCAGCGCGGCGGCGTACGTCCCCGGACGGATCAGCACCTGGGTGATGTAGCCATCGCTTGGCGCACGGACCACGGTCTGATCCAGGTTGTATTTCGCTTCAGCAAGCTGCGCGCGTAAGGAGGCAATCTGCGACTGCTCGCCGTTCACCATGCTGTCCAGCTGGCTTTGAATCTGCGTCTGTTCGGCAACGGAGCCTTTCACCATCGCATCCTGTGCGAGATAATTTTGCCGCGCGTTGTCGATATCGCTTTCAGAAAACGGATTCACCTTTGCCTGGCTGCCTTTCAGGTAGCGCTGATAATCTTTAAACAGACGATCGCGTTCAGCCGACACGCGGGTGGTATTGGCGACCGCTTCCGAAAGCTGCGCTTTCAGATTGTCGATATTGTGCGTTGCGGTCACCAGGTCGGCCTGGAGTCTGTCGACGCGCGCCTGGTAGCGGCCCGGATCCAGTTTAAATAACACTTCGCCTTTTTTAATAAGCTGGTTATTTTTATCGGTCACTTCACTGACCACCCCGGTAACCTGCGGCGTAATTGGAATAGAAATAACCGCCTTTTGCGCCGTAAAGGTGTACGGATGGTTATAGTTCATTAACAGAATAAGCCCGGCAACAATAAACACCCCGCCTAATGTCGCGGTGGCAAGCGTCCACTGATTTACCGGAATACGGAATATTTTAAAAATCACCCAGGCAAATGCCACATAGGTCAAAATAATTAACAGATCCATGATTAGCGCTCCAGCGTGTTTTTATCAGCGGCGGGCTGTACCGCGGCCAGCTTTTGTTCTAATTCGGCCACGCGTTTGGCCAGCGCATCCATGCCCGGAACCTCATCAGGCTTGGTGATGTGGTTTTGCATCCCCCAGCCGCGATCTTCACGGTACAGCGTGGCCCATATCCACAGGAACGGCCAGATGGCATGGAGCGTAAACAGGCTAATCCAGCCTGCCGTGTGAATCGCATCGGCATGCGGATGGTTTCGCTTTTTGGCCATATTATAAGGAATGTCATGGATGGCGATGATTCCATAAAAGAGAACCAGAAATACAAAAATCAATACGCCCAGCGCAAAATAGTTGAGAAACATATTCTCCTCACTTAAACAACGTCAACTCATTTAATTAATAAAACAGTACGCAACCTAATTAATTTATTTTGAAATACAGAAGGTATACTGGTTATTTCAGAGCCGGGGAGTATCGTTTTTTATAATATCTCCGTGCAAGTTTATAAGCGTGTCAAAATATATCCTGAATAATAATATACTTAACCTTACAATATGAGCGTAATCCACGTTTTAACTTTTCGCCATACCACACTTCAAAAGTGGTTTTTTAGCTTAACGTGTCGCGCTATGCCATCCTGACGCCGAATCGCTAAGCAGAGTTTGCCGCCGATCACAGCCGGAGAAATCTGCATAAAAATATTTTGTGAAATCAGTCACAATCCAGAAACAAACCCACAAAACCAAATCGTGACAACCATCACATAAAAGGGTGGTTTTTGCCGCATTTCTCGCCGTCGTATTTTTTTTGCCCATCTTTTTTGTGACTAAGATCACCTCATTGACATCCACACCCCCTACCTTTACGTGATGTGCGTCACACAAATTTTCGCTGTCTGGACAGTTGAACGATTCAGTGCCAGATTTCACAGCATCAGAACAGGGCCCGGCTACCTCTGCCGCCTCATTAACAATAAACCTCGGGCCGCAAGCCTAAGCGTAAACAGAAGAAGGGGTGTTTTATGTCATCCGATTTCAAGATCAAAGTTCAAAGCTTTGGTCGTTTCCTCAGCAACATGGTGATGCCAAATATCGGCGCGTTTATCGCGTGGGGTATCATCACTGCATTGTTCATTCCGACAGGGTGGTTGCCTAACGAAACGCTGGCGAAACTTGTTGGCCCAATGATTACCTATCTCCTGCCGCTGCTCATCGGTTTCACCGGTGGTCGTCTGGTGGGCGGTGACCGTGGTGGCGTAGTGGGTGCCATCACGACCATGGGTGTTATCGTCGGTGCGGATATGCCGATGTTCCTCGGTGCAATGATTGCCGGTCCTCTGGGCGGCTGGGCGATTAAGAAATTCGACGTCTGGGTTGATGGTAAGATCAAATCCGGCTTCGAAATGCTGGTGAACAACTTCTCTGCGGGCATCATCGGGATGATCCTCGCGATTCTGGCGTTCCTCGGCATTGGCCCTGCGGTTGAAGTGCTGTCCAAAATTCTGGCGGCAGGCGTTAACTTTATGGTGGCGCACGACATGCTGCCGCTGGCGTCTATCTTTGTTGAACCGGCGAAAATCCTGTTCCTGAACAACGCCATCAACCACGGTATCTTCTCGCCGCTGGGTATTCAGCAGTCTCACGATCTCGGCAAGTCTATCTTCTTCCTGATTGAAGCCAACCCAGGTCCGGGTATGGGCGTACTGCTGGCGTACATGTTCTTTGGTCGCGGCAGCGCTAAGCAGTCTGCTGGCGGCGCGGCAATCATTCACTTCCTGGGCGGTATCCACGAAATTTACTTCCCGTACGTGCTGATGAACCCACGTCTGATCCTGGCCGTTATCCTTGGCGGTATGACCGGCGTGTTCACCCTGAGCGTGCTGGGCGGCGGTCTGGTGTCTCCAGCTTCTCCGGGTTCTATCCTGGCGGTGCTGGCGATGACGCCAAAAGGGGCGTACTTCGCGAACATCGCGGCCATCTGTGCGGCCATGGCAGTCTCCTTCGTGGTCTCTTCTATCCTGCTGAAAACCAGCAAAGTGAAAGAAGACGACGATATTGAAGCGGCGACCCGTCGTATGCACGACATGAAAGCCGAATCCAAAGGCGCAACCCCGCTGGCGGCTGGCGATGTGTCTAACGACCTGAGCCACGTGCGTAAAATCATCGTTGCCTGTGACGCCGGTATGGGTTCCAGCGCAATGGGTGCAGGCGTGCTGCGTAAGAAAGTGCAGGATGCGGGCCTGACCAACATCTCCGTCACCAACAGCGCCATTAACAGCCTGCCGCCGGACGTTGACCTGGTCATCACGCACCGCGACCTGACCGAACGCGCCATGCGTCAGGTGCCGCAGGCACAGCACATCTCGCTGACCAACTTCCTCGACAGCGGCCTGTACACCAGCCTGACCGAACGTCTGGTTGCGGCGCAGCGTCACGAAGACAACGAAGTGAAAGTGCGCTCAAGCCTGCAGGACAGCTTTGACGAAAGCAACGCCCACCTGTTCAAACTGGGTGCGGAAAACATCTTCCTCGGTCGCACAGCAGCAACCAAAGAAGAAGCGATTCGCTTTGCCGGCGAGCAGCTGGTGAAAGGCGGCTACGTTCAGCCTGAATATGTCGACGCAATGCTGGAACGCGAAAAACTGACGCCAACCTACCTGGGCGAATCCATCGCGGTGCCGCACGGTACGGTTGAAGCGAAAGATCGCGTCCTGAAAACCGGCGTCGTATTTTGTCAGTATCCGCAGGGCGTGCGCTTCGGTGAAGAAGAAGACGACATCGCCCGTCTGGTGATCGGTATCGCCGCTCGCAACAACGAGCACATTCAGGTGATTACCAGCCTGACCAACGCGCTGGATGATGAATCTGTCATTGCGCGTCTGGCGAGCACCACCAGCGTGGAAGAAGTCCTGGCACTTCTTAACAAATAAGTTCTCTTCCCTCTCCCCTCTGGGGAGAGGGCTAGGGTGAGGGGAAAAAGTTCCTCACCCCAGCCCTCTCGGGTAAAAACATTGATGAAGGTTAACACTATGAAAGCATTACATTTTGGCGCAGGTAATATCGGTCGTGGTTTTATCGGTAAACTGCTGGCAGACGCGGGCATTACGCTGACATTCGCCGATGTGAATCAGGTGGTCCTGGATGCCCTGAATGCGCGTCATAGCTATCAGGTCCATGTAGTCGGTGAAAACGAGCAGGTTGAGACGGTATCCGGCGTCAACGCGGTCAGCAGCATCGGGGAAGACGTTATCGACCTGATCGCCAGCGTCGATCTGGTCACCACGGCCGTGGGTCCGGTCGTCCTTGAGCGCATCGCCCCTGCGGTTGCGAAAGGCCTGGCAAAACGTAAAGCGCAGGGCATCGACGCTCCGCTGAACATCATCGCCTGTGAAAACATGGTGCGCGGCACCACGCAGCTGAAAGGCCACGTGCTTAACGCTGTAGCAGACGAAGACAAAGCCTGGGTTGAAGCGCACGTTGGGTTTGTGGATTCCGCCGTGGATCGCATCGTTCCGCCGTCTGAATCCGCCACCAACGACCCGCTGGAAGTGACCGTGGAAACCTTCAGCGAGTGGATCGTTGATAAAACCCAGTTTAAAGGCGCCCTGCCGACCATTCCGGGAATGGAATTAACCGATAACCTGATGGCATTTGTCGAACGCAAACTCTTCACGCTGAACACCGGGCATGCTATAACCGCGTACCTCGGAAAATTGGCCGGTCATCAGACCATTCGTGACGCGATCCTCGATGAGAAGATCCGCGCGGTGGTGAAAGGGGCAATGGAAGAGAGCGGCGCGGTGCTGATCAAACGCTACGGTTTTGATGCTGATAAACACGCAGCATACATCCAGAAAATCCTCGGTCGCTTTGAAAATCCGTATCTGAAAGATGACGTTGAGCGCGTGGGCCGTCAGCCTCTGCGCAAACTGAGCGCGGGCGACCGTCTGATTAAGCCGCTGCTGGGCACGCTGGAATACGGCCTGCCGCACGCCAACCTGGTGAAAGGGATTGCCGCCGCGATGCACTACCGCAGCGAGCAGGACCCACAGGCGCAGGAACTGGCTCAGCTTATTGATGACAAAGGCGCGCAGGCTGCGCTGGCGCAGATTTCCGGTCTGGACGCCAACAGCGACGTGGTTGTGGAGGCGGTTAACGCATACAACGCAACCAAATGATGCACAGTGCGGCGCAGGTTAACCTGCGCCCAGATAATAGATTGTCAGATATGCAGGCAATAATGGAACAAACCCAGGCCTTTGAAAATCGTGTGCTTGAGCGTCTGAATGCTGGCAAAACCGTACGAAGCTTCCTGATCGCCGCCGTCGAGCTGTTAACCGAGGCGGTGAATATCCTGGTGCTTCAGGTGTTTCGCAAAGACGACTACGCGGTAAAGTATGCTGTAGAACCGTTACTGGACGGAGACGGACCGCTGGGCGATTTATCCGTGCGTCTGAAGCTGATTTATGGTCTTGGCGTGCTCAACCGACAAGAGTATGAAGATGCGGAGCTGTTAATGGCGCTGCGCGAAGAGCTCAATCATGACGGTAACGAGTACACCTTTACCGATGATGAGATCCTGGGGCCCTTCGGCGAGCTGCACTGCGTCAGCGCGCTCCCCCCTGCTCCGCATTTTGATAACAGCGACCCTGAGCTATACGCGATGCAAAAGCTGCGTTATCAACAGGTTGTCCGCTCCACGATGGTGCTCTCCCTGACTGAGCTGATTTCCCGAATCAGCTTAAAAAAAGCGTTTCAGAAGTAAGCCTGCTCACATTGGTGTATCCTTCCCTGTAAATTCCCCGTTTTCAGAGTTATTTGTCATGAAAGAAGTCGAAAAGAACGAAATTAAACGCCTGAGCGACCGTCTGGATCTGATCCGCCACCAGATGGCTGGCCTGTCACTGGTCGATTCCGCCGAGAAGTACGCCGAGCTGGAAAAAGAAGCCGCCACGCTGGAAACCGAAATCGAGCGCCTGCGCGAAGTGAAGGGCCAGAAGCTGAGCAAAGAAGCGCAGAAGCTGATGGACATGCCGCACCGCCGCGCGATCACCAAAAAAGAACAGGCCGACATGGGCAAGCTGAAAAAAAGCGTCCGTGGTCTGGTGGTGGTACACCCTATGACCGAGCTTGGCCGCGAAATGGGCCTGAAAGAGATGACGGGTTTTTGTAAGACCGCGTTCTGATACTTCCCTCTCTCCCTGTGGGAGAGGGCCGGGGTGAGGGCATCAGGCCCCACCCTGCTTCAAATTGGCCCAACCAATCCCCCTTTTCTTTCTTCCCCGGTTCACAATTCCATTATTTCCGCTCACAAACTCATTGCCTGACCATAACATTTGGTTAACCATTCATTGTCATTAACCCTACAACACAACATTGGCAGGACCACTTTTACACAACCTGTGACGCAGAGTTGAGCGGAGACTCACCCGCAGCGCAGGCTGTCTGGTCCCCAGGAGACCTGCATGAGCCTCTGGCAACAAAACTACGACCCGGCCGGAAATATCTGGCTGTCGAGCCTGATCGCATCGCTTCCGATCCTGTTCTTCTTCTTTGCGCTGATTAAGCTCAAGCTGAAGGGCTACCTCGCCGCGACGTATACCGTTGCCATCGCTCTGATGGTGGCGCTGTTCTTCTATAAAATGCCGGTCGATCGCGCGCTGGCCTCCGTCGTCTACGGTTTCTTCTACGGCCTGTGGCCAATTGCGTGGATCATCATCGCGGCGGTGTTTGTCTATAAAATCTCGGTGAAAACCGGGCAGTTCGACATAATCCGCTCGTCGATTCTTTCCATCACGCCGGACCAGCGCCTGCAGATGCTGATTGTCGGCTTCTCCTTCGGGGCATTTCTTGAAGGCGCGGCAGGCTTTGGCGCACCGGTGGCGATCACCGCCGCGCTGCTGGTCGGGCTGGGCTTTAACCCGCTCTATGCCGCGGGCCTGTGCCTGATTGTGAACACCGCGCCGGTTGCATTTGGCGCGATGGGTATTCCGATTCTGGTGGCCGGACAGGTCACCGGGCTGGACAGCTTCGAGATCGGCCAGATGGTTGGCCGCCAGCTGCCCTTCCTGACCATTATCGTCCTGTTCTGGATCATGGCGATTATGGACGGCTGGCGCGGCGTGAAGGAGACCTGGCCTGCGGTGATGGTGGCGGGCGGTTCGTTCGCTATCGCTCAATACCTCAGCTCGAACTTCCTCGGCCCGGAGCTGCCGGACATCATCTCTTCGCTGGTGTCGCTGGTCTGTCTGACGCTGTTCCTGAAGCGCTGGCAGCCGGTGCGTATTTTCCGCTTCGCCGACATGGGCGCCTCGCAGGTTGATCAAACCCTGGCCCGTACGGGCTATACGGCAGGACAGGTGATCCGCGCCTGGTCGCCGTTCCTGTTCCTGACCGCAACGGTGACCCTGTGGAGCATCCCGCCTTTTAAAGCCCTGTTCGCCCCGGGCGGCGCGCTGTACGACATGGTGATTAACATCTCCGTACCGTTCCTCGACAAGATGGTCGCCCGTATGCCGCCGGTGGTGCACGCCGCTACGCCGTATGCCGCGGTCTATAAATTCGACTGGTTCTCCGCCACCGGTACCGCCATCCTGTTTGCCGCGATCCTTTCCGTAGTGTGGCTGCGCATGAAGCCTGCGGCCGCGGTGCAGACCTTTGCCGCGACCATTAAAGAGCTGATGCTGCCGATTTACTCCATCGGCATGGTGCTGGCGTTCGCGTTTATCTCGAACTACTCCGGCCTGTCATCGACGCTGGCGCTGGCGCTGGCCCATACCAGCCACGCCTTCACCTTCTTCTCGCCGTTCCTCGGCTGGCTGGGGGTATTCCTGACCGGTTCCGATACCTCGTCTAACGCCCTGTTTGCCGCGCTGCAGGCAACGGCGGCCCAGCAGATTGGCGTGTCGGACGTCCTGCTGGTGGCCGCGAACACCACCGGCGGCGTGACCGGGAAAATGATCTCTCCACAATCCATCGCCATTGCCTGTGCGGCGGTGGGACTGGTCGGTAAAGAGTCGGATCTGTTCCGCTTTACCGTGAAACACAGCCTGATATTCACCTGTATGGTCGGGGTGATCACCACCCTGCAGGCCTATGTCTTAACCTGGATGATCCCATGATAGTGATGCCCAGGCGCCTGTCCGACGAGATTGCCTCTCGCGTGCGGGCGCTGATTGAAGAACAACAGCTTGAAGCGGGCATGAAGTTGCCCGCCGAACGCCAGCTTGCCGCCCAGCTTGGCGTGTCGCGCAATTCACTGCGCGAGGCGCTGGCGACGCTGGTCAGCGAAGGGGTGCTGGTGAGCCGTCGCGGCGGCGGCACCTTTGTGCGCTGGCAGCATGACGACTGGTCCGAGCAAAACATCGTGCAGCCCCTGAAAACGCTGATGGAGAACGACCCGGACTACAGCTTCGACATCCTTGAAGCGCGTCACGCCATCGAAACCAGTACCGCCTGGCACGCGGCCATGCGGGCAACCGACGCCGACAAAGAGAAACTCATCGCCTGCTTTGAGGCCACGCAAAGCAGCGACCCGGACATCGCCTCCCAGGCGGACGTCCGTTTTCACCTGGCGATTGCCGAGGCGTCGCACAACGTGGTGCTGCTTCAGACCATGCGCGGGTTCTTCGACCTGCTGCAATCCTCCGTGAAGCAGAGCCGCCAGCGCATGTATCTGGTTCCGCCGGTGTTTGCCCAGCTGACCGAACAACACGAGGCGGTGCTCAACGCCATTCTGGCCGGTGATGCCGAGGCCGCACGCAAAGCGATGATGGCGCATCTCGGTTTCGTGCACACCACCATTAAACGATTCGATGAAGACCAGGCCCGACAGGCGCGTATTACCCGTCTGCCTGGCGACAGTGATATTTCCAGGGAGAACAAAGCATGATTATTTCAGCAGCCAGTGACTATCGCGCCGCGGCGCAGCGCATTTTGCCCCCGTTCCTGTTCCACTATATCGACGGTGGGGCGTATGCCGAATACACCCTGCGCCGCAACGTGGAAGATCTGTCGGAGGTGGCTCTGCGCCAGCGCGTGCTGAAGAATATGTCTGACCTGAGCCTTGAGACGAAGCTGTTCAACGAAACGCTCTCCATGCCCGTGGCGCTCGCGCCTGTAGGCTTATGCGGCATGTATGCCCGCCGTGGCGAAGTGCAGGCCGCCGCTGCGGCGGATGCCAAAGGCATTCCGTTTACGCTTTCCACCGTGTCCGTCTGCCCGATTGAAGAGGTAGCACCGACCATCAAGCGCCCAATGTGGTTCCAGCTGTACGTCCTGCGCGATCGCGGGTTTATGCGCAACGCGCTCGAGCGAGCCAAAGCGGCGGGCTGCTCCACGCTGGTCTTTACCGTCGATATGCCAACGCCCGGCGCGCGCTATCGTGATGCCCACTCCGGCATGAGCGGCCCGAATGCTGCGCTCCGTCGTTACTGGCAGGCCGTGACCCACCCACAGTGGGCGTGGGATGTCGGCCTGAACGGTCGTCCGCACGATCTCGGGAATATCTCGGCATACCTCGGTAAACCGACCGGGCTGGAAGATTACATCGGCTGGCTGGCGAACAACTTCGATCCGTCGATCTCGTGGAAAGACCTGGAGTGGATCCGCGAGTTCTGGGACGGCCCGATGGTGATCAAAGGGATCCTCGATCCGGAAGATGCCCGCGACGCGGTACGCTTTGGCGCAGACGGGATTGTGGTATCTAACCACGGCGGACGCCAGCTTGACGGTGTGCTCTCTTCCGCACGCGCCCTGCCGGCCATCGCCGATGCGGTGAAAGGCGATATTGCGATCCTGGCCGACAGCGGCATCCGCAACGGGCTGGACGTGGTGCGAATGATTGCGTTGGGCGCCGACAGCGTGCTGCTGGGGCGCGCGTATCTGTATGCGCTGGCGACGGCGGGCCAGGCAGGGGTGGAGAATCTGCTCAACCTGATCGAAAAAGAGATGAAGGTGGCTATGACGCTGACAGGAGCGAAAACGATCGGTGAAATCAGCAGAGATTCTCTGGTGCGGGAGTTAAATAAATTACCGGCGGCGCTGGCGCCACTTGCTCAGGGAAACGCGGCCTGACCTTCTCCGGTTAATCCCCCTTTCTCACGCGCCCGATTTTCCCCTCGGGCGCTTTTTTACGCCAAAAATAACATCCAGATAACATATTGGATAAGAAAATTTGACATCCCCCTGCCGTCCGCAATTGTATAGACAAGCAAATACAAGAACACAAAAACAACATCAGATTGGAGTGGAGCGTATGGCGTATTCAGGTAAGGTGGATATTCAGCAGGTGATTGATGAGAGTTCCTTTTCAGGGTTTCACTGGCTGCTCATTGTGCTGGGCTTTCTGGTTCTGGCGATCGATGGTTTTGATACGGCGGCGATGGGTTACATCGCGCCTACGCTGTCGGCAGAATGGGGGATACACAAACAGGATCTGGGGCCGGTGCTGAGCGCGGCGCTGCTGGGGCTATCGCTGGGCGCGCTGATTGCTGGTCCGGTATCGGACCGGATGGGTCGCAAGCGCGTGCTGGTCTTTTCGTGCCTGTTCTTCGGCCTTGCGAGCCTGGGGACGGCCTGGGCGCAAAGTCTGAATACGCTCACGCTGTGGCGCTTTCTGACGGGCCTGGGCCTCGGTGCCGCAATGCCTAACGCCATCACGCTGATCTCGGAGTTTGCCCCCCAGCGCTGTCGCGCCATGGCGATTAATACCATGTACTGCGGCTTCCCTCTGGGTGCGGCGGGCGGCGGCGCGATCTCTTCCTGGCTTATCCCCCATCACGGCTGGCGAAGCGTGCTGCTGACCGGGGCGATTGCGCCGCTGATTTTAACGCTGCTGCTGGGGCTGTTTTTACCGGAGTCCGTGAAGTTTCTGGTGCAGCGCGGGAAAGACGTCATGCAGGTCCGCCGCATCGCCAGCCGGTTCGCCCGCAGCACGCTGGATAGCGTCACGGGCTTTTTCCTGGCGGAGGAGAAAGTCGCCTCTAAAAAAGGGAGCGTGTCGCAGCTGTTTTCTATGCCCTGGCTGCCCGGCACCCTGATGCTGTGGGTAACCTATTTTATGGGGCTGGTGATTTACTACGTCCTGCTTAGCTGGATGCCAACGCTGATGCAGGGGATGGGCTATGCTCTGGCGGAATCCGCCTGGCTCACCTCGCTGTTCACCTTCGGCGGCACCGCAGGCATTCTGCTCGCGGGCTGGATGATGGACCGCTGGGAAGCGCATAAAGTGGTCGCGTGTGGTTTCGTGCTGACAATGGGCCTTATTCTTTTACTGGGAATTGAGCATAACCATATCGCTCTGTTTGGCGGGCTGATTTTCCTGATGGGGATCGCGATGAACGGCGCGCAATCGGGCATGCAAACCCTGGCCGCCACCTTTTATCCTACCGAGTGCCGCGCGACGGGCATCGCCTGGATGCAGGGGATCGGCCGCTTTGGCGGCGTGGCGGGAACCATGACCAGCGCCCAGCTTCTCGCTATGCAGTGGCAGGCAGACAGTATTTTAATGATCCTCAGCGTGCCCGCTCTGGTGGCCGCTGCGGCAACCGTCTACAAAATGCTGTACAGCCGCTCGCAGGAACCCGGCGTCGCGTAGTTCCTCTCTTTTCTGCTATTCTGCCCCCGCAATTAAGGGGGCAGCATGCTTAACATCGTTTTATTCGAACCAGAAATTCCGCCAAATACCGGCAATATTATCCGCCTGTGTGCCAACACTGGTTTTCGTCTGCATATCATTGAGCCGATGGGCTTTACGTGGGACGACAAACGTCTGCGTCGCGCAGGGCTGGATTATCATGAATTTACCGCCGTCGTTCGCCATCACGATTACGCCGCGTTTCTGGAAGCCGAAAAGCCGCAGCGCATGTTCGCCCTGACCACCAAAGGCACGCCAGCGCATAGCGCCGTGAGCTATCAGGCAGGTGACTATCTGATGTTTGGCCCGGAAACCCGCGGCCTGCCGGCCACGATCCTGGATGCCCTGCCCGCCGAGCAGAAAATCCGTATTCCGATGATGCCGGACAGCCGCAGCATGAACCTGTCGAACGCGGTGTCGGTGGTGGTGTATGAAGCATGGCGCCAGCTGGGGTATCCGGGCGCCATATTAAGGTAGGCCCGGTAAGCGCAGCGCCACCGGGCAAAATCTCAGATGCCGTCACCATACTCGAACGTATGGTGAATGCCGTTGAAGTGCTGATCCATGTCCATGGAAGGCTTATCGCTGTCTGGTTTACCGACGATGCGCGCCGGTACGCCAGCGGCGGTGGTATGCGGCGGCACGGGCTGGAGCACCACGGAGCCTGCGCCGATCTTCGCGCCGCGCCCGACTTCAATATTGCCGAGGATTTTGGCACCCGCGCCAATCATCACCCCTTCACGGATTTTCGGATGGCGATCGCCGCTGGTTTTACCGGTACCGCCCAGGGTAACCGACTGCAGGATCGAGACGTCATCTTCAATGACCGCCGTTTCCCCGACGACAATCCCGGTGGCGTGGTCGAGCATGATCCCGCGGCCAATTTTCGCAGCCGGGTGAATATCGACCTGGAACGTCACGGAAACCTGGTTTTGCAGGAAGATCGCCAGCGCGCGGCGGCCTTCATTCCACAGCCAGTGGCCGATGCGGTAAGCCTGCAGGGCGTGGAAGCCTTTCAGGTACAGCAGCGGCGTAGAATATTTATCGACCGCGGGGTCACGCGTGCGCACGGCCTGGATATCGCAGGCGGCAGAGGCGATCATTTCCGGGTCTGCGGCGTACGCCTCTTCCACCACTTCACGAATGGCGATAGCTGGCATGATCGAGGAAGCCAGCTTGTTGGCGAGCATATAGCTCAGCGCGCTGCCGAGATTTTCGTGCTTGAGTAGCGTCGCGTGGTAGAAACTGGCCAGCATAGGCTCGCAGTCGGCCAGCGCCCGGGCTTCGGCTTTAATATTGTTCCAGACGATATCCAGTTCTTCACACGGCATTGCTTACTCCAGACGATAGTTAATGACCAGCCAGTTCTGCGCTGGCTGGGTCATTCAGGTGACAACGGTTCCGACTAGTTACTGCTGCGCTCGTCCTTGCGCGCACGACCTAATAAGGTCAATGCTGCCTCGCGCGCATTTTTTCCGCAATACAATACCTGATAAATTTCCTCGGTTATTGGCATTTCGACACCGAAACGGTGCGCCAACTCGCGGACTTCTTTGGTATTGCGGTAGCCTTCAACCACCTGACCAATCTTCTCCTGCGCGCCTTTAACATCGCTGCCCTGTCCGAGCATCATGCCAAAGCGGCGGTTACGAGACTGGTTGTCGGTACAGGTCAGCACCAGGTCGCCCAGGCCAGCCATTCCCATAAAGGTGGCCGGATCGGCACCCAGCGCTTCGCCCAGGCGGGACATTTCGGTCAGTCCTCGGGTGATCAGCGCCGTACGCGCATTGGCACCAAAACCAATGCCGTCTGACATCCCGGCACCAATCGCAATCACGTTCTTCACCGCACCGCCCAGCTGCACGCCGATAAAATCGGGGTTGCTGTAGACGCGGAAGCTCTTGCCGCAGTGCAGCAGCTGTTGAAGATCGTCGGAGAAGGCCTGATCGGTGGAGGCCAGCGAAATCGCCGTCGGCAGGCCAGCGGCCAGCTCTTTGGCAAAGGTCGGGCCGGAGATGACCGCCAGCGGGATCTCATCACCCAGCGCTTCACGGGCAACGTCCTGCAGCAGGCGTCCGGTTTCGGCTTCCAGTCCTTTTGTCGCCCAGACAATGCGCGCATCCGGGCGCATCAGCGGCTTAATCTGACGGAGCACGTCGCCAAATACATGGCTCGGGACCACAATCAGAATGTTGCGGCTTGCCGCCAGCGCGGTCGCAAGGTCGCTTTCAAGGTGCAGGGAGTCAGGGAACGGAACGTCCGGAAGAAACGCCACGTTACAACGGTCGCGTTGCAGCGTTGCGATATGTTTTGGATCGTGGCCCCAGAGAACCACTTCGTGACCATTTCTTGCCAGCGTGATGGCAAGAGCGGTGCCGTATGAGCCGGCACCGATCACAGTCATTGACGCATTAACAGTGCTCATCAGGCATCCTGATGTTGTTCAGCACCTTCGCCAGCTTGCTGCTGCAGATAGTTCATGAACAGCGCATCAAAGTTAACTGGCGCAAGGTTCAGTTGCGGGAATGTACCGCGAGAAACCAGGCTGGTGATGCATTCACGCGCATACGGGAACAGAATGTTCGGGCAGTACGCACCCAGGCAATGCGCCATCTGGTTGCCTTCGATACCGCCGATAGAGAAGATGCCGCCCTGCTGAACTTCACACAGGAATGCAGTTTCTTCACCCAGAGATGCGGTAACGGTCACACGCAGCACGACTTCATACACGTCATCTGCCAGTTGGGTAGATGCGGTATCCAGATCAAGTTTAACCTCTGGCTGCCAATCTTTCTGGAAAACATGTGGCGCATTTGGCGCTTCGAAAGAGACGTCCTTGGTGTAGATACGCTGGATCTGGAAAGTCATCTCGGTGTTATTTTGTTCTGACATGGAAATACCCTTTTTAATTGTCCTAAAGTCTCTTAGCTCAGCAGCGGATCGAGTCCACCACGGGCGTCGAGCGCATACAAGTCATCACAGCCGCCAATGTGCTGCGCATCAATAAAAATCTGCGGAACCGTCGTGCGACCACTACGTTTGATCATCTCTTCGCGTTTAATCGCGTCACCGTCGATCGGCAGTTCCTGGAACGTGACGCCTTTGCTGTTCAGCAGCGCTTTCGCACGATGACAGAACGGGCACGTCGCTTTGGTATAGATCTCAATATTGGCCATGACTGAACTCCTTATTTACCGCGTACCAAAGGAAGATTTTCCCCGCTCCAGCCGGAAATACCTTCTTTCAGCACCGTTACGTTTTCGAAGCCTGCTTTATGAAGCGCGCTGGCAGATTCCTGTGCCTGCATGCCGGTCGCATCGACAACGATAATCGGCTGGGCTTTGTGTTTCTCAAGCTCACCAACGTTGTTCGCTTTGATTTCAGCTGGCAGCAGGTTGATTGCGCCCGCAATGTGACCTTTGCGGAAATCGTCACGCTGACGCAGATCGACCACGACGGCATCTTCTTTGTTGATCAGACGCGTCGCTTCACCACGGGTGATAACCTTAATTTTAGACGTCAGGCTCTTAAATGTGGTGAACAGCACAGCAGCCAGCAGGCCAATCCACGCGATGCTCAGAACCGGATGGCGGCTAACGAATTGCATAATTTCTTGCATGGAGGGTAACTACTCCCGACTAATTGATAAAAAAAACCAGGACAGGAGTATACCTGTGCGTTCTGGCAAATACAGCCAGCGACCATAACCTAATCCATTTTCTGCGGCATGCCACCTAAAAAAATGCCTCAAAATGGTCTGGTGAACATCTTGCCCCTGCGCTTTCTTTGATCTTCTGCGGCTATTTGATCGATTCAGCTGTAGTAAAATTACGCAAATTTTGACTCTTGAGCATGAGGTTGTCGCAATGTCGGTTTCTAAAAAACCTATGGTACTGGTGATTCTGGATGGCTATGGCTACCGTGAAGATAGCCAGGATAACGCTATTTTCAACGCCAAAACTCCGGTCATGGATGCCCTGTGGGCGAAACGTCCGCATACGCTGATTGACGCGTCTGGCCTGGAAGTGGGTCTGCCGGACCGCCAGATGGGCAACTCCGAAGTCGGTCACGTAAACCTGGGCGCCGGGCGTATTGTGTATCAGGATCTGACGCGTCTGGACGTTGAAATTAAAGAACGCACCTTCTTCTCCAACCCAACGCTGTCTGGCGCGGTCGATAAAGCCGTTGCCGCTGGCAAGGCCGTACACATCATGGGCCTGCTCTCTGCTGGCGGCGTTCACAGCCACGAAGATCACATCATGGCGATGGTTGAACTGGCCGCCGAGCGCGGTGCGGAAAAAATCTATCTGCACGCCTTCCTGGACGGTCGCGATACGCCACCACGTAGCGCAAAAGGCTCTCTGCAAGCCTTCGAAGAGAAATTCGCCGCGCTGGGCAAAGGCCGCGTAGCGTCCATCATTGGCCGTTACTACGCTATGGACCGCGACAACCGCTGGGATCGCGTTGAACAGGCCTATGACCTGATGACCCTGGCAAAAGGCGAGTTCCAGTTCGCGACCGCCGTTGAAGCGCTGGAAGCGGCCTATGCGCGTGATGAAAACGACGAATTCGTGAAAGCGTCCGTGATTCGTGCTCAAGGCCAGGCCGACGCCGCCATGGAAGATGGCGACGCGCTGATCTTCATGAACTTCCGCGCTGACCGCGCGCGTGAAATCACCCGTGCGTTCGTCAACAGCGACTTCGACGGTTTTGCCCGTAAGAAAGTGGTAAACCTCGATTTCATCCAGCTGACCGAATACGCCGCAGACATCAAAGCGCCTTGCGCGTATCCGCCAGCATCTCTGGCAAATACCTTTGGCGAGTGGATGGCGAAGAACGACAAAACGCAGCTGCGTATTTCCGAAACTGAAAAATACGCGCACGTGACCTTCTTCTTTAACGGCGGCGTTGAAGAGCCGTTCAAAGGCGAAGACCGCATTCTGATCAACTCTCCGAAAGTCGCTACCTACGATCTGCAGCCAGAAATGAGCTCTGCCGAATTGACGGAAAAACTGGTTGCGGCCATCAAGAGCGGTAAGTACGACACCATCATCTGTAACTACCCGAACGGCGACATGGTTGGGCATACCGGGGTGATGGAAGCGGCAGTGAAAGCGGTTGAAGCGCTGGACCACTGCGTTGAGCAGGTAGCGAAAGCGGTTGAATCCGTTGGCGGCCAGCTGCTGATCACAGCTGACCACGGTAACGCTGAACAGATGCGCGACCCGGCGACCGGCCAGGCGCACACGGCCCATACCAACCTGCCTGTTCCGCTGATTTATGTGGGTGATAAATCACTGAAAGCAGTGGAAGGCGGCAAGCTTTCTGACATCGCGCCAACCATGCTGTCGCTGATGGGTATGCCGATCCCTGAAGAGATGACTGGTAAGCCGCTGTTCATCGTGGAATAATCGCTCCCCATGAGGGGAAAGGCGATTTTTTCAATCACATGGGTCGTGAAGCCGCTTAGGTTATCAGTCAGACCTCTGTTTTACGCCAGCGCACTCAGCGCTGGCGTATTGCTGTGCGCCGCATCCGCCCACGCGGATGACCGCGACCAGCTGAAATCCATTCAGGCCGATATCGCCGCCAAAGAGCGTGCGGTACGCCAGCAGCAGCAGCAACGCTCCGCCCTGCTCGCCCAACTCAAGCAGCAGGAAGAGGCGATCTCCGCCGCCACGCGTAAACTCCGTGAAACACAAAACACCCTCGCCCAGTTGAATAAACAGATCGACGAGATGAACGCGTCGATTGCCAAACTCGAGCGCCAGCGTGACGCGCAGGAGCGCAATCTTGCCGCACAGCTTGATGCCGCATTCCGCCAGGGTGAACATACCGGACTCCAGCTGATCCTCAGCGGCGAAGAGAGCCAGCGCGGCCAGCGCCTGCAGGCCTACTTTGGCTATCTCAACCAGGCGCGTCAGGAGACGATCGCGCAGCTGAAGCAGACGCGCGAAGAGGTCTCCACGCAAAAAGCCGAGCTGGAAGAGAAGCAGAGCCAGCAGCAGACGCTGCTTTACGATCAGCAGGCCCAGCAGGCGAAGCTTGAGCAGGCGCGCAACGAGCGTAAGAAAACCCTTTCCGGCCTTGAATCCTCCATTCAGGAAGGTCAGAGCCAGCTCAGCGAATTGCGCGCCAACGAATCAAAACTGCGTAACAGCATCGCCCGTGCGGAAGCGGCGGCGAAAGCGCGCGCCGAAAAAGAGGCTCGCGAGGCGCAGGCCGTTCGCGATAAGCAGCAGGAAGCGTCCCGCAAAGGCACTACCTACAAGCCAAGCGAGAGCGAACGTTCCCTGATGTCGCGTACCGGCGGTTTGGGCTCTCCTCGCGGTCAGGCTTTCTGGCCCGTTCGCGGTTCAATTCTGCATCGCTATGGCGAACAGCTGCAGGGTGAGCTACGTTGGAAAGGGATAGTTATCGGTGCGTCTGAAGGTAGCGAAGTAAAAGCCATTGCCGATGGCCGCGTGATTCTGGCCGACTGGCTGCAGGGTTACGGACTGGTGGTGGTGGTCGAACACGGTAAAGGTGACATGAGCCTTTACGGCTACAACCAGAGCGCGCTGGTCAGCGTCGGCACGCAGGTGCGCGCAGGCCAACCCATCGCCCTCGTGGGCAGCAGTGGCGGTCAGGGCCGCCCGTCACTCTATTTCGAAATTCGTCGCCAGGGTCAGGCGGTCAATCCACAGCCGTGGTTGGGAAGATAAGTTTTGCTTCAATTTCGTCGAATGGTTTTCTCCGTCGTCAGCGTGCTGGCGCTGGCTGCACCAGTATACGCAGGTAAACTCGCTATCGTGATTGATGACTTCGGTTATCGTCCACACTATGAAAATCAGGTGCTGGCGATGCCGTCGGCCATCTCTGTCGCCGTCCTTCCAAATGCGCCCCACGCGCGTGAGATGGCGACCAAAGCCCATAACAGCGGTCATCAGGTGCTGATCCACCTGCCGATGGCCCCGCTCAGCAAGCAGCCGCTGGAAAAAGACACCCTGCGCCCGGACATGAGCAGCGAGGAGATTGAGCGCATCATCCGTGACGCCTACAACAAAGTGCCGTATGCCGTAGGGCTGAACAACCATATGGGCAGCGCGATGACATCAAGCCTGTACGGGATGCTCAAAGTGATGCAGGCGCTGGAGCGTTACAATCTCTACTTCCTCGACAGCATGACCATCGGCAACAGCCAGGCGATGCGTGCCGCTCAGGGAACCGGCGTAAAGGTGATTAAGCGCAAGGTGTTCCTGGATGATACCCAGAACGAAGCCGATATCCGCATGCAGTTTAATCGCGCGGTACAGCTGGCCCGCCGCAATGGCTCAGCCATCGCCATCGGTCACCCGCACCCGTCTACCGTTCGCGTCCTGCAGCAGATGCTGCCGACCTTGCCTGCCGATATCACGCTGGTGCGTCCGAGCGATCTGCTGAACGAGCCGCAGGTAGATACCTCTACACCAAATTCTGCGCAGCCCGTCCCGACAGCGCCGCGTAATCCGTTCCGCGGCGTGAAGCGCTGTGTACCGAAGCAACCGCTTGAACCGGTCTATGCGACCCGCTTCTTCTCCGTCATCGGAGACAGCATCAGTAACAGTACCCTGGTGAAATACGTCCAGCAGCAGTGGCAGGGATGGGGTAAGAAAGCCTGACGCTTATTTCGCAATCTGAGAGTCCGTCTGCTCGTTAGCAACGGACTCTTTTTTTTCCTGATGCTGATACCAGGATTTGAAATACTTCAAAAAGCTATAGGCTGTGGCATACAGTCCCGTCGCCACCCCCACTTTGCCCTTACGCCAGGCGCCGCTAAACAGATACCATTTGAAAAAAGCCCCGATGGCGCTGATTACGCCGCGCCCTATAGAGGGCCGTATTTTTTGATGTTGAACCAGGCGGGTTGTATAACAATTTAATTTGTTAAAAAGCTCATGCAGCGTAGGAAACGTATCATGTTTTACATAGCCCGGAATACGTTCACAACGGAGAAAACCTTCGACCTGATCGTCTACCGGTCGGTTATTAAACCGGGACTGTTTACGATTAAAAAGACGCACAGGATAATCAGGGGATGAAACTGGATAAATCGTCCGGACTTCTTCACCCAGAACAAACCAGTGGCGACATATTCGCCATGCCATTCCGGGGTCTGGCTCATCGCCTGCTTTTAACGTTAAAACGGCATTAACCGTTTCCTGGTCAAGAATTTCGTCGCTGTCGATGCACAGGACCCAGTCATTGCTGGCTAAGGATATGGCATGGTTCATCTGCTCGCCATGCCAGCTAAATTTTTTATAGACAGGTAGCAGTCCAAAACTTTCACAAATATATCGTGTTTTGTCCGTACTGCCAGAATCGACCACGACAATTTCATCCGCTATTTTCAAAAGAGGCGGGATAACATCGTGCAATAATCTTTCAGAATTAAACGTTAATAAGCAGACCGTTATTTTAAACATTTTCCCACTCTCAATAGCAGCCTAAATTAATATTATTAATACTATATAAATGAGTAGAGACGATTAAAGTCCTGAATCACACTTTTCAAATAAGCACGCTTGAAATTTTGTCTAATTCTCAAGAGCAATAAAATAGAAAAATCTATTTTATTTCAACAGATTCTTTATAATGCAGTCAGATGAAGGGTAGCACACGGATTCAGACATGCCGCACAAAAGTAAAATTCTCCTCCTGGATACGGGTAAAGAATGGGGGGGAGGCACCAACAGTATGCTTGAGCTCCTGAAGCGAATCAATCGCGATAAATTCGATATTACCTGTTGTTTTTACAGTGATTATAGTCGTGCTGAAGGTGAGACAATTGGCCAGGTGCTCAACGGCATCGGCATCCCGCTCATCGTGATCCCTCAACGTCCGCAGCCGGTCTGGGCCAAATTGTTGAAGGAAGCGGGACGTAGCCTGCTGTTTTTCTCACGCAGCGCCCGCAAGGCATTGACGCGTCACGTGGATATCATGTGGCGCATCAGGCCTAACGTCAGCAAAATCGAAACACTTTTCACGCAGGGCGGTTTCGATACGCTCTATATGAATAACCAGCCGGGCTCAAACGAGGAAGGCTATCTGGCGGCGGCGAACCTGCAGGCGCGGTTGATCCAGCACTGCCGCATTGAGCCCGTTTTGACCCCGCCGCTGGTAAAGCTGGTTAATGCCCATGCCACAAAAATCATCGCCGTCTCGCACGGCGTTGAACGCGTGTTGCTTCAGCATGGCGTCCGGCCCGAACTGTGTACGACGGTCAATAATGCCATCGACATCCACCAGCCTTTACCTGACCGACGCGCAATGCGCCAGCGCCTGAATATTGATGACGACACGTTTGTGTTCGGCAGTATCGGGTCGTTAATCCCTCGCAAAGCCAACCACCACACGCTGGAGGCGCTGGCACAGTTCAGCCAGAAGCATCCCGAGGCGAAATGGAAAATGGTGCTGGTCGGCGAAGGTGCCGAACGCCGCGCTTTAGCGGAACAGGCCCGAACGCTGGGAATTGAAAACCACGTCATCTTCACCGGTTTTCAGAATACCCCATTTAATTACCTCGCTACGTTTGACGCCTTTATTCTGGCCTCAAAAAGCGAAGGGCTGCCGCGCGTGGTGCTGGAAGCGATGCTTCTCAATATCCCCGTTATTGGCTCTCAGGTGACCGGCACGGCGGAATTGATTGATCATGATTCGACAGGGCTGCTCTTCCCCTGGAGCGATGTTTCACAGCTTGCACAGCACCTGGACAATATCTGGGCAGATGCTGACCTGCGGGCTCGGCTGGCTGCGGCTGCATACCAGAACGTCTGTCATACCTATGCCATCGAAAACTATGTCAGCGGTGTCGAAGCCGTGCTTGGCGCGCACTAACCAAACGAGATAACTATGTTTAAATTTCTTAATGCTCGCTATCGTCATATCACCGGGCGACACAACATTCCTTACAGCTCTCTGCCCGTGACGGGCGCGCTTGCTGCGGTGGATTCTATTGTGATTCCGTGTACCGGTGCAGATTTCGTCGAAGAAGCATTACTCTCTGCCACCTTCGCGGAACGTTATGCCACCGGGGTAAGCGAAATCGTCATCGTCAGCGACCAGCCTGAATCCGCCTTTGGGGTACTGCCGCCTAAAACCCGCGTAGTGACGCTAAATCTTCCCGTTCGTGAGGAAAGCTACCGCTATAAGCAGATCTACCTCAGCCGTCTGGTGAAGCTTAACGCCCCGCTGCAGGCTCGCGGTGAAGGGGTATTGATGATCGATTCCGATCTCAACCTGCTCAAGATGCCCGAGATCAACATGGCCGATATGCACATTTACTCCAGCTTCCGTCAGGGCAAAATGATTGCAAAGCTGGACGGTGCGCCAGAGGAAAAAGTGCCGGCGTATTACAAGGAGACGGTGCGCCCGTATCTGGTCGATCACGTTAACGGCGCGTTTCTTGCGGCAACCAAAAAAACCTGGCGCCGTATCTGTCCGCTATGGCTGACGCTGTTCCAGGATACCTGGGAGCTGATGGACGACACGCAGCCGCCGACCGATCAGCTGCCGCTCGCCGCGCTGCTGGACATGCTGGATTTAAAAACGGTTAACCTGGGTGACTGGATGAACTGGCCGGTCTCGAAGAAAATCGGCGGTCAGGAAGCCGTTGTACCGAAAGAGGTGATTGGCGCGCACGGCGGCTTCCCTCTCTCTGAATGGCAGAAGTACCTTGAATCGCCGGATAACAAACTGCTGTTCAAAGGTCAGGACTACACCCGCAAGGTGCGTTACCTGACGGACGAAGAGAAAAAGAAGCAATAAAATAAGGGGCCTGAGGCCCCTTTTTGATTACTTATCCCAGCTCAGGATCACTTTTCCTGACTGGCCGGAACGCATCGCGTCGAAGCCCTGCTGGAACTCATCGATGGAGAAACGGTGAGTAATAATCGGGGACAGATCCAGACCGGACTGGATCAGCGCCGCCATCTTGTACCAGGTCTCGAACATCTCGCGGCCATAGATGCCCTTGATGAACAGCCCCTTGAAGATGACTTTGTTCCAGTCGATAGACATGTCTGACGGCGGAATACCCAGCATCGCGATACGGCCACCGTGGTTCATGGTATCGAGCATGGTGCGGAACGCCGGTGGCGCACCGGACATCTCCAGACCCACGTCAAAGCCTTCGGTCATGCCCAGCTCTTCCATCACGTCGGTCAGGCTCTCTTTCGAGACATCCACCGCACGGGTGACGCCCATTTTGCGGGCCAGCGACAGACGGTATTCGTTCACGTCGGTGATCACAACGTTGCGCGCGCCCACGTGCTTCGCCACCGCAGCGGCCATAATGCCGATTGGGCCCGCGCCGGAGACCAGCACGTCTTCACCGACCAGGTCGAAAGAGAGCGCCGTGTGCACCGCGTTGCCGAACGGGTCGAAGATGGAGGCCAGGTCGTCAGAGATATTGTCCGGGATTTTGAACGCGTTAAACGCCGGGATCACCAGGTATTCCGCGAAGCAGCCCGGGCGGTTTACGCCCACGCCAATGGTATTACGGCACAGGTGCGTACGCCCGCCGCGACAGTTATGGCAGTGGCCGCAGGTAATATGGCCTTCACCGGAGACGCGATCGCCAATTTGGAAGCCTTTCACTTCCTGGCCGATACCCACCACTTCACCGACATATTCGTGACCGACAACCATCGGTACCGGAATGGTTTTCTGCGACCACTGGTCCCAGTTGTAGATGTGAACGTCAGTACCGCAGATGGCGGTTTTACGAATTTTGATCAGCAGATCGTTATGACCGACTTCCGGCTCCGGCACGTCGGTCATCCAAATCCCTTCTTCCGCTTTCAGTTTGGATAACGCTTTCATCACACGTCCTCAGGCAATTACGCCCAGCTGTTTGCCGATGCGGGTAAAGGCTTCCACCGCACGTTCAATTTGTTCAGGCGTATGCGCCGCAGACATCTGGGTGCGGATACGCGCCTGACCTTTTGGCACCACCGGGAAGAAGAACCCGGTGACGTAAATCCCTTCTTTCTGCAGTTCGCGGGCAAATTGCTGCGCGACGACCGCATCGCCCAGCATCACCGGAATGATCGCGTGGTCAGCACCGGCCAGGGTAAACCCTGCGGCGCTCATTTTTTCACGGAACAGACGGGCGTTGGACCACAGGCGGTCGCGCAGCTCAGCGCCGGACTCCACCATCTCCAGCACCTTGATGGAGGCGGCAACAATGGCCGGCGCCAGGGAGTTGGAGAACAGGTACGGGCGAGAGCGCTGGCGCAGCCACTCGACCACCTCTTTACGCGCGGCGGTATAGCCGCCGGACGCGCCGCCGAGCGCTTTGCCCAGCGTACCGGTGATGATATCCACGCGGCCCATCACGTCACAGTATTCGTGGGAACCGCGGCCGTTTTCGCCGACAAAGCCGACCGCGTGAGAGTCATCAACCATCACCAGCGCGTCGTATTTATCCGCCAGGTCGCACACGCCCTTCAGGTTGGCGATCACGCCGTCCATGGAGAACACGCCGTCGGTGGCGATCAGCACGTGGCGAGCCCCCGCTTCACGCGCCTCTTTCAGGCGCGCTTCCAGCTCGACCATGTCGTTGTTGCCGTAGCGGAAACGCTTCGCTTTGCACAGGCGTACGCCGTCGATGATGGAGGCGTGGTTCAGGGCGTCGGAGATAATCGCATCTTCTGCGCCAAGCAGGGTCTCAAACAGACCGCCGTTGGCGTCGAAGCAGGAGGAGTACAGAATCGCGTCTTCCATTCCGAGGAAGCTCGCCAGCTTTTGCTCAAGCTGCTTGTGGCTGTCCTGCGTACCGCAGATAAAGCGTACGGAGGCCATGCCGAAACCGTGGGTGTCCATGCCGTTTTTTGCAGCGGCAATCAGCTCAGGGTGATTCGCAAGACCTAAGTAGTTGTTCGCACAAAAGTTGATCACATGGCTGCCGTCGGCAACGGTGATGTCCGCCTGCTGGGCAGACGTGATAATACGCTCTTCCTTGAACAACCCTTCCGCACGTGCGGTGTCGAGGTCGCTGTTTAACTGTTTGTAAAAATCACCACGCATTGCAATTCTCCAGACTCGGCAAATTTCGGGACATATTACCCAAACCTATAGTTCATGACGAGATGACACGTCATCTCTTGTCGTTTTTGCAGCATAAATCACGCGTACCCCTGCGCTGTGAAGGTGAATGGCTGAAGGGCAGCCATACTAATGATATGATAGAGACATTAGCGTCCGGGATTGTCCCCGGGCTCCACACTTCAAAGGTTACAGTTATGATCATCGTTACCGGCGGCGCGGGCTTTATCGGCAGCAATATTGTTAAGGCTCTCAATGACAAAGGCATCACCGACATCCTGGTGGTTGACAACCTGAAAGACGGCACCAAGTTCGTCAACCTGGTGGATCTGAACATCGCTGACTACATGGATAAAGAAGACTTCCTTATCCAGATTATGGCAGGCGAAGAGTTCGGCGAGATCGAAGCTATCTTCCACGAAGGTGCGTGTTCTTCCACCACCGAGTGGGACGGCAAGTACATGATGGACAATAACTATCAGTACTCCAAAGAGATCCTGCACTACTGCCTGGAGCGTGAAATTCCGTTCCTGTATGCCTCCTCCGCGGCAACCTACGGCGGCCGCACCTCGGACTTTATCGAATCCCGCGAGTATGAACAGCCGCTGAACGTCTACGGTTACTCCAAATTCCTGTTCGACGAGTACGTGCGTCAGGTGCTGCCAGAAGCGAACTCGCAGATCGTCGGCTTCCGTTACTTCAACGTCTACGGACCGCGCGAAGGTCACAAAGGCAGCATGGCGAGCGTGGCGTTCCACCTGAACACCCAGCTGAATAACGGTGAAAGCCCGAAACTGTTCGAAGGCAGCGACGGCTTTAAGCGCGACTTCGTTTACGTGGGCGACGTTGCCGCAGTGAACCTGTGGTTCTGGGAAAACGGCGTATCCGGCATCTTCAACCTGGGTACCGGCCGCGCGGAGTCCTTCCAGGCCGTGGCTGACGCAACGCTGGCGTATCACAAAAAAGGCAGCATCGAGTACATTCCGTTCCCTGACAAGCTGAAAGGCCGTTATCAGGCGTTCACCCAGGCCGATCTGACCAACCTGCGCGCCGCAGGCTACGACAAGCCGTTCAAGACCGTTGCCGAAGGCGTAACGGAATATATGGCCTGGCTGAACCGCGACGCATAAGTATGAAGATTCTGGTGATCGGCCCGTCATGGGTGGGCGACATGATGATGTCGCAAAGTCTCTATCGCACGCTCAAGGCGCGTTATCCCCAGGCGATAATCGACGTGATGGCACCCGCGTGGTGCCGTCCGCTGTTGTCGCGTATGCCGGAAGTGAACGAGGCGATCCCGATGCCGC
This sequence comes from Enterobacter sp. DNB-S2, assembly GCF_019443845.1. Taxonomy (NCBI): domain Bacteria; kingdom Pseudomonadati; phylum Pseudomonadota; class Gammaproteobacteria; order Enterobacterales; family Enterobacteriaceae; genus Enterobacter; species Enterobacter sp. DNB-S2. Next base: position 820,890 of record NZ_CP050520.1, on the reverse strand, counting down.
TTGGCCACGGGGCGCTGGAAATTGGCGAACGCCGCAAGCTCGGCCATAGCCTGCGCGATAAGCGCTACGATCGGGCGTATGTCCTGCCAAACTCCTTTAAATCCGCCCTTGTGCCTTTCTTTGCGGGCATCCCACATCGCACCGGCTGGCGCGGCGAAATGCGCTACGGCCTGCTGAACGATGCGCGGGTGCTGGATAAAGAGGCCTGGCCGCTGATGGTGGAGCGCTATGTGGCGCTGGCCTACGACAAAGGCGTGATGCGCAGTGCGAAAGACCTGCCGCAGCCGCTGCTCTGGCCACAGCTTCAGGTTAACGACGGTGAAAAATCCCAGACCTGTAACGCGTTTGGTCTATCGTCTGAACGCCCGATGATTGGCTTCTGCCCCGGCGCCGAGTTCGGCCCGGCAAAACGCTGGCCGCACTATCACTATGCGGAGCTGGCGAAACAGCTGATTGACGAAGGCTACCAGATTGTCCTGTTCGGTTCGGCAAAGGACCACGAGGCAGGCAACGAAATTCTCGCGACGCTCAGTAATGAACAGCAGGCCTGGTGCCGCAACCTGGCGGGAGAAACGCAGCTTGAACAGGCGGTTATCCTGATTGCCGCCTGTGCGGCCGTGGTCAGCAACGATTCGGGCCTGATGCACGTCGCCGCCGCGCTCAACCGCCCGCTGGTGGCGCTGTATGGCCCAAGTAGCCCGGACTTCACGCCCCCGCTTTCTCATAAAGCGCGCGTCATCCGCCTGATCACCGGCTATCACAAAGTACGCAAGGGCGATGCCGCAGAAGGCTACCATCAGAGCCTGATCGACATTACGCCAGAGCGCGTTCTCGAAGAGCTTAACGAACTGCTGTTGAGCGAAGAAGGATAACGAATGCGGGTACTGATCGTTAAAACTTCTTCGATGGGCGATGTTCTGCATACGCTCCCGTCACTGACGGACGCCATGCGGGCCATTCCCGACATTCGTTTTGACTGGGTGGTGGAAGAAGGCTTCGCGCAGATCCCCACCTGGCATGAAGCGGTTGACCGCGTGATCCCGGTGGCGATCCGCCGCTGGCGCAAAGCGTGGTTCTCCGCGCCGATTAAAGCCGAACGCAAAGCCTTCCGTGAGGCGGTGCGGGCACAGCATTACGACGCCATCATCGACGCCCAGGGGCTGGTGAAAAGCGCCGCGCTGGTGACGCGTCTGGCACACGGCGTAAAGCACGGCATGGGCTGGCATACCGCCCGCGAACCGCTGGCGAGCCTGTTCTATAACCGTCGGCGCCACATCGTAAAGCAACAGCATGCCGTAGAACGTACCCGCGAGCTGTTTGCAAAAAGTCTGGGCTATGCGAAACCGGAAACCCAGGGCGACTACGCCATTGCGCAGCACTTTTTGCGCAATACAGATCCCTGTGCGCAGCCTTATCTTGTCTTCCTGCATGCCACAACGCGCGACGATAAACACTGGCCGGAAACGCACTGGCGAAGCCTGATTGAACTAATGCAACCTACCGGCATCCATATTAAACTGCCCTGGGGCGCTGAACATGAGCGGCAGCGTGCAGAGCGTCTGGCAGCAGGTTTTTCACACGTCGAGGTATTGCCGAAACTCACGCTGGCGCAGGTTGCCGCGCAGCTGGCGGGAGCGAATGCTGTTGTTTCCGTTGATACAGGTTTAAGCCATTTAACCGCGGCGCTGGATCGTCCGAATATTACGATTTTTGGTCCGACCGATCCCGGATTGATCGGGGGTTACGGTAAAAACCAGCATCAGATGGTCAGCCCGACCCAGCAAACGAAGGATATCAGCGCAGATGCTATTTTTTCATTTTTACAGGGCAGCCGTTGGCTTTCCAACAGGGATATCTAACGCATGAGTTACGTATTTCTGCTGATTTTACTCTTTCCGGTGAAGCTTATCCGGAAGCTGTTCCGCAAAGAGACAGGTAAAAACCTGGTCATTCAGACAGCAAAAATCGGCGATTTTGTTAATGCAACGCCCCTTCTGGCATACCTGCAAAAAAGCGACGTGCTCATCAGTCGTAGCGTAGGTGCGCTGGCGAAGCATGATGAGACGATCGATGAGATTTTTTTTATCGAGCAGCATAAGCGTAACCTGTGGCGAAAGCTGGTCTTTGCCTGCCGGATCATGAACCGCTATGACAATGTCTATCTCCTGCAACCCAACAGCGTGAACCTCTTTTTCGCCTCCGTGTGTAACGCTAAAAACAAACAGTTTTTAAGCACTTACACGCGCAGATGGTATCACGGTATTTTCTATGCAACGGCAGACGGTACTGTTGAACACGGTAAGAAGGCTCTTTCAGTCACGAACTATCTCAAACTGGCCGATCGCACCTTAACCTGGCAAGACTCGCCAAAGCACGCCACAAAGCCACTTTTCAAACCTGCGACCTATCCGGCAATCCTCGATAAACCCGGCGTGATCCGCATTGGCATCAGCGTAGCCGCCGGGAATAAAGCGAAAACCGTTCCGCCGGTCATCTGGAAGCAAATTGCCGATCGTCTCGCCGACCTGCCCTGCGAATTTTATGTGTTTGGCGCCCCGAATGAACAATCGTGGATGGATGATATCACCCGCGCTTACGGTGAACTGCCCAACTTTATTAATCTGATTGGCAAAATCTCGCTTGAAGAGCTGCCGTGGGCCATTTCTAAAATGGATTGCTATATCGCGTCTGACTCGGGGAATGTCTACATTGCCGATGCGGTAGGCGTGCCGGTAATCTTACTGTTCGGGCCTTGTTGCCACTATGAACAGCGTCCGCTGGGCAACGTATTGCTGATTGGTAATGATGACAACATTTGCTCATATGTTTTTGAAACACGATATTACTTCTCACAGAGCCGGGAAGAACTCTTCGCTGTAACAGACGAAGCGCTACGTGAACTCAAACACTTCATTTGCGAGTTACCCACAATTAATACAGACGCATACTCCTTTGATGCTCAGGGAAACTAATTATTATGGCTTTTCTAAGCATCATTATTGCCGCGCATAACGCCAAAGATACGCTTCACACTACGCTAGAAAGCCTGCAAAACGCGATTGAGGGGGCGGGGGATGATGTAGAGATCATTATCTTTAACGACAGTTCAAACGACTCAACGCAGGATATTATTGAAGCGTGGCTGCCAATGCTTCCGAATGCGCAATCCCGATACGTCGAGTACCGTAACGTAGGCCATGTTCGAAACAGTGCCCTCTCGCTGGCCACAGGTGAATACATTACCATGCTGGATAGCGATGACCGGATGAAACCGGGCAGCATCAGGGACGCGGTGGCGTTTCTCAAATCAGAGCGCCCTGATATGCTCCTGACGCGCCTGCTGGAAATTCGCGACACCAAAAAAATGACAGCCGACTGGCAGGGGTTCTCTCCTGTTGCTTTGTCACAACATGAGGCAATAAAGCGGTTCCTGCAGCACAAAGATTTTCAGGCACATCTCATCGGGCAATTCATTCATCGGGAATTGTATGTGAATAACCCGATTCCTTCGATGGTCTGCTATGAAGATTTTGCCGTGTTTCCCGGCATGCTGATGCAATCGAGTAAAATAGTCTATCAGCGTCAGGGACATTATTATTACATCAAACGTAACGACAGTTTGTCGAGCCGTCTCGACGCCAGTAAAATCGCTACGCTGGTTGATTGCACATTACAAATGGAAGAAACATTCCCTCGTTCTTTTAAGCATCTTGTTAATTGTCACTGGTTTGATATCTACAGAAACCACCGGCAGCATCTGACTGACCTGCAACTCAAACTGGTTAAACAGCGGGTCAATGCACTTTATTCTCTCTCTTTCTTCTTTACCAGAGATGTACGTTTCAGCTACAAAAAAAGGGTCATTGAGGCATTATGGAAAAAGTAAAACTGCGGCTTTATCAGCTGACGCTGATTTTGAGCCTTATTTCGCTTGCGCTGGCGCTGCTGAGTTCAGGTAAGCAGCGAGAGTTTTTCTATATTGCGATTTATGCCAGCATTATCGGCTTAGCGTGCGAATATAAAAAAATCACAGTGCGTCCTTTTTCTATCGCATTGCCGATTTTATTGATTGGCCTGCTTAATCTTGGCTGGTATCTGGTGTATGAATATCATAGCGAAGGTCTGAACGTTTATAGCGATTATCTCGGTGCAAGTAAAAAATTAATTCTGGCAAGTATTCTCATTTTTTATCTTGACCGGTTTAAGTCTTATATTGATAAAGCATCCTTCCAGAAATATTTTTTATACGCCTCTGGTGCAGGGTTTATACTCGCCACTGGCTATGGCTTATGGCAGGCTTCACAGGGTATGGGGCGTATCGAGATGGCCATAAACCGTGCGACCGTGTCGGCCTATGTTTATTCTGTATTGTCACTGGCGTTTGTATACAGTCTTTATCTAGAGAAAAATATCAAACTGTATGTAGCCGCAGGACTCATCATCTTAATATCTTATTTCGTCATTCTTCTAACGGGCACCCGTGCCGCAATGGGGTTATATCTACTCCTGGCGATTGTACTCACGCTTTATCACTTCAGAAGAATCCACCTTAAATCTACGCTGATTTTCTTATGTATTGTGGCGGGTATTGTTATCGTTAGCTACAAGCCATTAATCTTACCTAAGATACAACAAACACAAGCTGAAGTTGAAAGTTATCAGAAAGGCTATGATGCAACCTCACTCGGCGCACGTTTTTCTATGTGGAGTGTTGGCATTCAAAACGGGCTGGCCCATCCTTTAGGGCAGTCAGTTGAAGACCGAGAAATATGGACACAGCAATATGTGAAAAATGGGCACCCACACCTCGCGGCTGCACTAGAGTTTATCAGGGTGCATCTGCACAATGAGTTTATTGAAAAATATTCTCTGCAGGGGATCCCAGGGCTGGCGATATTAGTGTTTTTCTATATATCGATGATCGTTTACGCCCTTAAAAACAGAAATGGCCTGCTGCTGACGACCATGCTTCTTTTATTACTCTATGGCCTGACTGACGTCATACTGTTGAGTTCTGAGGCTTTAATCTTCTTTGTCACCGTGTTTGCGCTGAGTACCCCTTTTTCGCAAACCAGGCAACGCTAATGATAATGCCCGCCTGGCGGGCATTATTTTTTCTTGTATTGATAAAACTCCGCCAGCGTCATCCCTACCGTCTTATCGGATAACCAGCTAAAGAGCGTTTCTAAATCCTGATACAACCCTTCAATCGCCGCCTCATCTTTAAACGTTGGGCTTCCGCCAGGCATAAATTCCGACGAATGAAGCATAAACTCCACGTACTCACTTCCCTGCGACAGGCATTGCTGTGCGACCTGAATCATTTGCGCCGCATTCCCACCAGACGGTCTTAGCCAGCTCACAGAGGGAGAGCGATATTTACCGCGAAGCCTGTCGTAACCCTGTTTGATCGTGTTCAACCACGCCGGGTGTTTATACTGAATGCTCATCGGCACTTCGAGTAATGGGCTATTGCCTGCCCGGGAAATATTGTCTAAATCCATGAAATAGGCGTGGTCGGGGAAATGCTGATAATCCGTTCCGCCATTACCCTGCGGGGCGCCTTTCGCATTGCGCCAGTTCACGCGTGGCGTCACGGAGCAATCCACCTGGTAGCCCAGTTCAACGAGCAATTTTGCGTAGCGACTGTCAAATGCCCAACGTCCGGCACGGTGGCTTAACATTTTGGTCTGGAAGGTCTCTTCCAGCAGGCGGGTCATGAACAGCACTTTTTCGCGCATCACCTCATCCGAAAATTCAACCAGATAAGGCTGCCATCGCCAGTCATCGCCCGTGAGATCGTGCTCCGGCGGGCTATTCCATGCGTGAAGGTGCATTCCCACCTCCCCCTGACCGCGGGCGATTGCGTCCCTGGCGAATTCGATGAAAACGGGTTCGATCGCCATCTCGTAATTGGTCAGCCACACGGGCTTAAAGCCGAAACGCTCACAAAGCGCCTGGAAACGCGCCAGATAACGCGCATTTTCCGTTTTAATGACGCGGTGATTTTGCCAGAGATTATCGCCCTCAGTATCAATTGTGATGATAAACGCTGGTTTGTTCATAATGAGTCCGCAAGACAGGAAAGTTAGCGCTATGTTACGCACTCTCCAAAGCATGAGTAAACCCTTCCAGGGAAATTACTGAGATTATGGAGAAAGAGTGCAAGTCGCTATCAGGTCTATTAGAATTGCCATCAGTACAACGCCGATAAGATGATGATGAATAACTTACCTGACACACCTGATTTGCGCATTTTACTTATCAAACTCCGCCATCATGGCGACATGTTGCTGACCACTCCCGTCATTGATTCGCTACGTCAAAAATGGCCGCAGGCGCAGATTGATGTCCTGCTGTATGAAGAAACGCGCGATATGCTCGCCGCGCATCCGGCGATCGGTACAATTTATGGAATCGATCGTAAATGGAAACAGCTTGGCACGCTCAAGCATCTTCAAAAAGAGTGGCAGTTGCTGAGTGCGTTAAGAAATCAGCATTATCATCTGGTGATTAACCTTGCCGATCAATGGCGTAGCGCTATCGTCACCCGCTTCACCGGTGCACCCGTTCGCCTCGGATTCGCGTTTAACAAACGCAACAGTGCATTCTGGCGTTTTTGTCACACCGATCTGGTCTCTGTCGACGGTCACAAATCCCTGCATACGGTCGAACAGAATCTTTCCATTCTGGCGCCATTACAGGTCTCGCCGCAGCCTGCTGTCACCATGGCTTACACCGCAGAAGACTGGCATCATGCCCGCCAAAAGCTGACGCAGACGGCTGTGGGTGACAGCTATATCGTGATCCAGCCGACGTCCCGCTGGTTCTTTAAATGCTGGAGCGAAGACAAAATGGCGCAAACCATTACTGCACTGCAGCAGGATGGTCATACGGTTGTGCTCACCGCGGGGCCGGATAAAAAAGAGCTGGCGATGATCGATCGCATTCTCGCCGCCTCGCCAAAGACGGGGGTCGTCTCGCTGGCGGGCCAGCTAACGTTGCGCCAGCTGGCCTCACTTATCGATCATGCGCGTCTTTTTATCGGCGTTGACTCCGTTCCAATGCATATGGCCGCCGCGCTGCAAACGCCCTGCGTGGCGCTATTTGGCCCTTCTAAACTCACGTTTTGGTCTCCATGGCAAGTCAACGGTGAAGTCATCTGGGCCGGCGATTACGGCCCTCTACCCGATCCGGATGCCATTGATACCAAAACGAAAGAACGCTATCTCGACGCCATTCCCGTTGATGCTGTCGTCTCCGCCGCAAGGAGATATCTGTCATGAAAAACCATCGTCTGGCCATTGTTCGCCAAAAATATCGCCCTGATGGCGGAGCGGAACGCTTCGTTTCGCGCGCTCTCACCGCGCTGAGCAATCAGAACCTTGAGCTCAACGTCATCACGCGTGAGTGGCAGGGAGAGAAGCAAGACGACTGGCATATCCATATTTGCAACCCTCAAAAATGGGGCCGCATCAGTCGAGAGCGCGGATTTGCACAGGCCGCGCGCGCGCTGTGGCAGCAACAGCAGTTTGATATTGTTCAAAGCCATGAGCGCATCCCGGGTTGTGATATCTATCGCGCGGGTGATGGGGTGCATCGTCGCTGGCTGCTGCAGCGCGCGCGCATTTTACCTGCCTGGCGTGCGCAAATGCTGATGTATGACCGCTATCACCGCTACGTGATGCGTGCGGAACGGGAAATGTATCAGGCGCCCGAGCTGAAAGCCGTAATCTGTAATGCGGAGATGATCAAACGCGAAATCGTTGAAGACTTTGATATTGACGCAAATAAAATTCATGTGATTTATAATTCTATTGATTCCAGCCGCTTCGTTCCGGCCCAGGAGGCACAGCGTGCGATGCTGCGCCAGCAATTTGGTTTGCCAGCCGATGCCGTTGTGCTCTGTTTTGTTGGCTCAGGGTTTGAACGAAAAGGATTAGCCAGCGCCATACGCGCTATCGCTGGAACATCAGCCTGGCTGATTGTGGTTGGGCAAGATAAAGCAGAGCGTCGTTATCGCGACCTCGCCCGTTCGTTAGGCTGCGAGGGGCAAATCCGTTTCCTGGGGGTGCAAAAAGAAACTCTGCCTTTTTATCAGCTATCCGATGGTTTACTGTTGCCAACGCTGTATGATCCCTTTCCTAACGTCATTCTTGAAGCGATGGCCTGCGGCTTGCCCGTCATTACTTCAGAGAGTTGCGGTGGTGCAGAGTTTATTCAACAAGGCCAGAACGGATTTTATTGTGACGCACTTGATATCAGTACACTGAAGGAAGCGGTAGCCGCCATTCCTTCACTGGAAAAAAATAACAATATGGGACGAGCGGCACGTGAACGTGTAAAAGACGCCACTCCCGAAAAACTATCAAGTCAGCTTATTACGCTTTATCAAAAATTACTGGATTAAAAATGCGCATCCTAATGATTATTGATGGTTTACCCGGTGGAGGAGCTGAAAAAACGGTTCTTACGCTCTCCCGTGGATTAATAGAAATGGGACATCAGGTCTCTCTATTCTCTCTGCGGAAAGTGTGCGACTACGCCATCCCGGACGGCATCGATTATCAGGTTGTTCAGGACACATGTAAAAAACCGTGGCGAAAGCTGACGGAAATCCCACGCCGCGCCCAACTACTGGATCAGGCGATTGAGCAAGCTGAGCGCAGCGGCAAATTTGATGTGGTGTTCTCTCACCTGCACAAAACAGACCGCATTGTGTCGCACTGCCGCGCGCTGGAACGTGACAAAGTCTGGTTCTGCGTGCACGGCATGTTCTCGTTTTCCTATCTTCGCCATCGCAGCGGACTTTCGCGCTGGTTTAAACATCTTAAAATTCGTCATACCTACGAAAACCGCAACGTTGTCGCCGTCTCAGGCGCCGTGTTGACAGATCTTTCCGAGACGCTGGCGCTCAATCTTCGACGCAAAGCGGTTATCCATAATCCTTTCGATATTCCTGAAATTCAGCGTCTGGCGGATGCGCCCTTCGAGATGCAGGGAAAGGATTACATTATTCATGTTGGCCGCTTCCATGAACACAAACGCCACGACCGACTCTTACGTGCGTTCGCCCTGAGTAAAATTGACACCACGCTGGTCATGATGGGCAATGGGTCTGACGCTCAAATTCAAAAACTCAAGCAGCTTGCTGCCGAGCTGGGTATTGAAAACAAAACGGTTTTCCGCCCGTTCGAGTCCAATCCCTATCCCTGGATTAAAGGGGCACGCCTTTTAGTGTTAAGTTCTGACTGCGAAGGTTTTGGTAATGTGCTGGTCGAAGCCATTATCTGCCAGACGCCACCGGTCAGTACAAATTGCCCCGGAGGCCCTGCCGAAATCCTCACCGGCGCTTTAGCGCGCGGGCTGGCAGAGTTAAATGACGAGTCACTGGCAAAAACGCTGGCGGATATTTATACCGCCCCACCGGTCGTTGGCGATACAACCATCGCGTCGTTCGGTATCAATGCCATTTGCCAGCAATATATTGCTCTGGTCGACAATCAAAAATAATCAGGTTTCTTATGCAAAATTCAGCCCCATTGTTAAGCGTGGTGGTTGCCGTTTATAACGGTGAAGCTTTCCTGGATCAGTTCTTTACCTGCCTTGTCAATCAACGCATCGACAGCATGGAAGTCATCATTGTCAATGACGGCTCTACTGACCGCTCGATGGAGATCGTCGAAAACTGGCGAGAAAAACTGCCGCAGCTGCAGGTCATAGAACAGCAAAACCAGGGCGTATCCATCGCGCGTAACACCGGTCTGGCCGTTGCGACGGGTCAATATCTCTCTTTCCCGGATATTGATGATGTCTTTAAACCCGGCATGTACCAACACCTGCTGGATATGGCCGTCACGCAGGATCTGGATGTCGCCACCTGTAACGGGAACTACGTCTGGGAGAATAACAAGAAACCCTCGCGCCCGATCTTCCCTGAAGACAAACTGGCTTCGACAGGGGTCATGGCTGGCCCTGCGTGGTTAAAAATGGCGCTAGACTCTCGTAAATTCCTTCACGTCACCTGGCTGAACATCTATCGCCACGACTTTATCCGTAAACACAATTTCCATTTCGAACCCGGCCTGCGCCATCAGGATATCCCGTGGACCACCGAAGTGCTGCTCGCGGCAGAGCGGGTTCAGTACACCAGTGAACGTTATTACGACTACTACATTCACTCTGCATCGGTGTCCCATAGGCCGGACAATGACGACACGCTGATTCGCTCCGCGCGTCACTACATGAAAATCCTGCAGATGCTCGACGCCATCAATCAGCGCTACCCGGATAAAGTGAAAGGGATCCCTGCCTGCCACTGGCAAATTGCCAAAGAGGGCCTGGGCATTATTCACACCTTCGACAACATGAAGGATGAGAAGAAGAAATCAATGATTATTAAAGAGTTCTTCGAAACAGGCATCTGGAAACTCATCTGGAAAAGTGCAAAAAGTCCGCGTCTGCGCTGGCGGCTGGGTCGACGTTATTTCCGTTTGAAACGGTATCTGGCATAAGAGATAGCTTTACCTGGCCTAAATGCTTAGAATTTGCCCGCCGAAACTAAAAAAACGGATAATCGCTTGGAATTGTTGTATACCGCTCTGCTCTACATCATTCAGCCACTGGTGTGGCTGAGACTGTTGCTTCGTAGCCGGAAAGCGCCTGCGTATCGTAAACGCTGGGCTGAACGCTATGGCTTCTGCCGCAATAAAGTCGTACCGGACGGTATTTTGCTGCATTCCGTTTCTGTCGGTGAAACGCTGGCGGCGATCCCGCTGGTTCGCGCCCTGCGTCACCGCTACCCTTCGCTGCCAATCACCGTCACGACGATGACGCCGACCGGCTCGGAGCGCGCGTTATCCGCTTTCGGTAAAGACGTGCAGCACGTTTATCTGCCTTACGATCTGCCCTGCGCCATGAATCGTTTCCTGAATACCGTTCGCCCGAAGCTGGTGATCGTGATGGAAACCGAACTGTGGCCGAATATGATTTCCGCCCTGCATGCCCGTAAAATCCCGCTGGTCATTGCCAACGCCCGCCTTTCAGAGCGCTCGGCGAAAGGTTACGGCAAGCTGGGTAAGTTTATGCGCCGCCTGCTGAGCAAAATTACGCTGATTGCCGCGCAGAACGAAGAGGATGCGGCACGCTTTATCGCGCTGGGCCTGAAACGCAACCAGCTTGCGGTAACGGGCAGCCTGAAATTTGATATTTCCGTTACCCCTGAACTCGCCGCCCGTGCGATCACGCTGCGTCGCCAGTGGGCCCCGCGTCGTCAGGTCTGGATTGCCACCAGTACTCATGATGGCGAAGAAGAGATCATTCTGCAGGCTCACCGCAAGCTGCTGGAAAAATTCCCTGATTTACTGCTGATCCTCGTGCCGCGACATCCGGAGCGTTTTAAAGATGCCCGTGAAATGGTGCAGAAAGGCGGCTTCAGCTTCACGCTGCGCAGCAGCGGTGAAATCCCTTCCGGCAGCACCCAGGTGGTGATTGGCGATACGATGGGCGAGCTGATGCTGCTGTACGGAATCGCTGACCTCGCGTTTGTCGGTGGCAGCCTGGTCGAACGCGGCGGTCATAACCCGCTGGAGCCGGCAGCCCACGCTATTCCGGTGCTGATGGGGCCGCACACGTTTAACTTCAAAGATATCTGCGCGAAACTACAGCAGGCCGATGGTTTAATTACCGTGACCGATGCGGATTCGGTGGTCAAAGAGGTATCGACCCTTCTGACTGACGAAGATTATCGCCTGTGGTACGGGCGTCATGCCGTCGAAGTGCTGCACCAGAACCAGGGCGCGCTGACCCGACTGCTGCAGCTTCTGCAACCTTATCTGCCCCAGCGGAGCCACTGATGTCAACGCGCCTGTCGGTCGTCATGATCGCCAAAAACGCCGCCGACCTGCTTCCGGATTGCCTGGCGTCGGTTGCCTGGGCTGACGAGATAGTCATTCTCGACTCCGGAAGTACAGACAACACGGTGGACGTTGCCCGGGCAGCGGGCGCAAAAGTCTTTGTCGACGCTGACTGGCAGGGCTATGGCATCCAGCGCCAGCGCGCGCAGGGGTATGCCACAGGTGATTATGTCCTGATGCTCGACACCGACGAACGCATCACGCCTGAGCTTCAGCAGGCCATTCAGGCGGTGATTTCCTCGCCCCAGCCTGGCGCCGTATACAGCATTGCCCGCCGCAACTACTTCCTTGGCCGTTTTATGCGCCACAGCGGCTGGTATCCTGACCGCGTGATGCGCCTCTACGAGCGCGAGCGGTATCAATACAACGACAATCTGGTGCATGAATCCCTGAGCTGCGATAGCGCCCAGGTCATTCCCCTGACGGGCGATTTGCTGCACCTGACCTGTCGTGATTTCGCGAGCTTCCAGCGTAAACAGCTCAACTATGCCACCGCATGGGCTCAGGAGCGTCACCAGCGCGGCAAGAAGGCCTCGCTGACGGGTATCTTCACCCACACGCTGGGCGCGTTCCTGAAAACGCTGCTGCTGCGTGGTGGCGTCCTGGACGGCAAGCAGGGCTGGTTACTCGCGGTTGTGAATGCCCAGTATACTTTCAACAAATACACCGAGCTGTGGGCGCTCTGCCGCGGCTACTCAGAGAAAACGTGAGCCATGAGCACAAAAGCGATTTATCCGGGTACCTTCGATCCGATCACCAACGGTCATCTTGATATCATCACCCGTGCGGCATGCATGTTTGACAAGGTGATCCTGGCCATTGCCGCCAGCCCCAGCAAAAAGCCAATGTTTGACCTCAACGAGCGCGTACAGCTCGCCACCGATGCCATTTCGCATCTGCCGAATGTTGAGGTGGTCGGGTTTAGCGACCTGATGGCAAACTTCGCCCGCGCTCAGCAGGCCAATATTCTGATCCGTGGTTTACGCGCGGTGGCAGACTTCGAGTATGAGATGCAGCTGGCGCACATGAACCGCCACCTGATGCCGGAGCTGGAGAGCGTATTCCTGATGCCCTCCAAAGAGTGGTCGTTTATCTCTTCCACGCTGGTAAAAGAGGTGGCGCGTCATCACGGCGATGTCACCCATTTCCTGCCGACTAACGTCCACCAGGCACTGATGGAAAAGCTAAAGTAACCTTATTTCTGGCACTGACGGCAGTAAAACGTGGCGCGCTGTGCGTGCTTCGTGGCAATCACCGGCGTGCCGCAGACTCTGCACGGTTCGCCTTTACGGCCATACACCTGCAGCTCCTGGGCAAAATAGCCCGGCTTGCCGTCACTTTGCAGGAAGTCCTTCAACGTTGTCCCGCCCTGCTCAATCGAGCGAAGTAATACGGCTTTAATCACCCGGACCAGCAGCTCGCACTCCTGCGCCGACAGCGAAGAGGCCAGCCGATCGGGATGGATCCCGGCCGCAAACAGCGATTCGCTGGCGTAGATATTCCCCACGCCGACCACCAGCTTGTTATCCATCAGCCAGGGCTTAATCGGGCTTTTCTTCTTCGCACACTTCGCCTTGAGGTATTCCGCGTTAAACGCGTCTGAGAGCGGCTCCGGGCCCAGATGCGCCAGCACGTTATGCCCTTCCAGCTCCTTCGTCCACAGCCACGCGCCAAAGCGCCGTGGGTCGGTGTAACGGAGCACTTTGCCGTTGCTCATCACCAGATCGACGTGGTCGTGCTTTTCCGCAGGCAGTTCTTCGGTAAGAATGCGCAGGCTCCCGGACATTCCCAGGTGGATAATAATCCAGCCGTCGGGCAGTTCCAGCAGCAGGTATTTCGCGCGACGCTGTACGCTAAGCACGGGTTTATCGCTCAGGGCATGGATCTCATCGGACACCGGCCAGCGCAGACGTCCATTGCGGACCACCGCGTGAAGAATCGTCGCGCCGACCAGATGGGGCTCAATGCCGCGACGGCTGGTTTCTACCTCAGGTAATTCAGGCATGGTTCCTCCGTTGAGATGCAGAATGCAAAAAACCCCGCAGTTGCGGGGTTTTTCGATACAAGGAGACTAAAATTATTTGATTTTAGCTTCTTTGTACAGTACGTGCTGGCGTACAACTGGATCGAACTTTTTCAGTTCCAGTTTTTCCGGCTTAGTACGTTTGTTCTTCGTGGTGGTGTAGAAGTGACCTGTACCAGCAGAAGAAACCAGCTTGATTTTCTCGCGAATACCTTTAGCCATGATTTATTTCCTCTTTAAGTACTTAGTACTTTTCGCCACGGGCACGCAGTTCGGACAGAACTGTATCGATGCCTTTCTTATCGATTACACGCATACCTTTAGCAGATACGCGCAGGGTGACAAAACGCTTCTCGCTCTCAACCCAGAAACGGTGAGAGTGCAGGTTCGGCAGGAAACGGCGTTTAGTCGCGTTCAGTGCGTGGGAACGGTTGTTACCGGTCACCGGACGCTTGCCAGTAACTTGGCAGACTCGGGACATGTCTATTCTCCAAAAATCAAATTAGCTCGAGCTTCGTATGGGGTATCGGCGCCTCGTCAGGCTTTACAGCCCGGTCATCGCATAGTTCTAAGTGAACTCTCGATTGCCAGGCCCAAATGCCAAACCCGAGATTCTCAAAGGTGGCGTAGTATACGCTGACTCGGCGGTGTGCTCAAGTCCCGAACAGACAAAGATCCCGATGGATCGCGAGAAATAGCCTAAATCCAGCCATGTTCTGCGAAAGAAATGTACTCACCGCGGCCAATTATCAAATGGTCCAGCACACGAATGTCCATGAATTGACAGCATTTGATAATGCGTTCGGTGATTTCTTTGTCCGCTCTGCTCGGTTCTGCACAGCCAGAGGGGTGATTATGCGCGAGGATCACGCCCGCTGCATTCACTTTTATCGCTTCCCGCACAATTTCACGCGGATGCACCTCAACGTGACTCAACGTGCCCGCAAAGAGACAGCTATGTTTCAGCACCCGATTTCTGTTATCGACAAAGATCACCATAAAGATCTCGCGTTCGATATCGGTTAACTGGCTTTGCAGGAATTCGCGCGTCATTTCAGGCGTCAGGATCGGATCTTCCTTCTCCATGCGGACATTGTAAAAACGGCGGGCAAGTTCAGCAATGCCCCTCAGCTGGGCATATTTCGCCACGCCAATTCCCTCAACGTGCTTAAACTGCGCCATATCGGCGGTCAATAAACCGTACAGCGAACCGAAATGTGCGATCAGCTCTTTTGCCAGCGTAAATACCGTTTTTCCGGGCGTTCCGGTACGTAAAAAGAGCGCCAGCAGTTCATCGTCTTTTAACAGGCTAACGCCATAGCGCAGCAGTTTTTCGCGCGGCAGCAGCTCCTCATCCTCTTCTTCCATGCTCTTTCTCCCCTTTTTAACCCCATGCTGCCACAGGCCAATCCGTCGCTCGACGGCCACATTGCGTTCTTGCGTAGCGCCTCGCAAAGTGGACGAAGTACAAAATCACTCCGCTTTGGGGATTGTGATAAAATGCCCGCTCTCTGGTGAAACCCAACAGGAAAGAATCATGATGAGCCTGGCCGGTAAAAAAATCGTTCTTGGCGTGAGCGGCGGCATTGCTGCTTATAAAGCGCCGGAGCTGGTGCGTCGTCTGCGCGAGCGCGGAGCTGACGTGCGGGTCGCGATAACCGAAGGCGGTAAAGCCTTTATCACTCCCCTGAGCCTGCAGGCCGTTTCAGGATACCCGGTATCTGACAGCCTGCTCGATCCGGCCGCCGAAGCCGCGATGGGCCATATTGAGCTGGGTAAATGGGCAGACCTGGTTATCCTCGCCCCCGCCACGGCTGATTTAATCGCTCGGGTAGCGGCCGGTATGGCAAACGATCTGGTCTCCACTATTTGTCTGGCCACGCCTGCGCCTGTTGCCGTCGTTCCTGCCATGAACCAGCAGATGTACCGTAACGCGGCCACCCAGCATAATCTTGAGACGCTGGCCTCACGCGGCCTGCTTATCTGGGGTCCGGACAGCGGCAGCCAGGCCTGCGGCGACGTTGGCCCGGGTCGCATGCTTGATCCGCTGACGATTGTTGATATGGCCGCAGCCCATTTTTCGCCTGTCAACGATCTGCAACATCTCAACATCATGATTACCGCGGGCCCCACGCGCGAGCCGCTGGATCCGGTGCGCTACATCACCAACCACAGCTCCGGCAAAATGGGCTTTGCGATTGCCGCCGCCGCCGCAAGGCGTGGCGCGAACGTCACGCTGGTGAGCGGCCCGGTATCGCTGCCTACCCCTGCGTTTGTGAAGCGAATTGACGTCACCACCGCGCTGGAGATGGAAGCCGCCGTGCAGGCACATGCGCAAAGCCAGCAGATTTTTATCGGCTGTGCGGCCGTCGCAGACTATCGTGCCGAGACTATCGCCGAGGCTAAAATTAAAAAGCAAGGCGATGAATTAACACTAAAAATGGTGAAAAACCCGGACATTGTTGCCGGCGTCGCCGCACTAAAAAGCCATCGTCCATACGTTGTTGGGTTTGCCGCAGAAACGAATAATGTGGAAGAATATGCCCGGCAAAAACGTACCCGCAAAAACCTCGATTTGATTTGCGCGAACGACGTATCGCTGGCCACACAAGGATTTAACAGCGACAGCAACGCACTGCACCTTTTCTGGCAGGATGGAGATAAAGTCTTACCGCTTGAGCGCAAGGAACTCCTGGGCCAACAATTACTGGACGAGATCGTTACCCGTTATGATGAAAAAAATCGACGTTAAGATTCTGGACCCGCGTGTTGGCGAGCAATTCCCGCTGCCAACCTATGCCACCTCCGGCTCTGCCGGTCTTGACCTGCGCGCCTGTCTCGATGACGCCGTAGAACTGGCTCCGGGTGCCACTACCCTGGTTCCAACTGGCCTGGCGATTCACATTGCTGACCCGTCTCTGGCAGCAGTGATCCTGCCGCGTTCTGGTCTGGGCCATAAGCACGGCGTTGTGCTGGGTAACCTGGTCGGCCTGATCGACTCCGACTACCAGGGTCAGCTGATGGTCTCCGTCTGGAACCGCGGTCAGGACAGCTTCACCATTGAACCTGGCGAGCGTATCGCCCAGATGGTCTTTGTACCGGTGGTGCAGGCAGAATTTAACCTGGTGGCAGACTTTGACGCCACCGACCGTGGCGAAGGCGGCTTCGGCCATTCCGGGCGCAAATAACGGCCCGAAAGACACGTATCTCACAGCGTCATAATGCAATAACAAACCGCAAACGCCCGTTTGCGGTCGCTGTGTGGATGCCAGCCTGGCAAGTGCTTATTTTCAGGGGTATTTTGTAACATGGCAGAAAAACAAACCGCGAAAAGGAATCGTCGCGAAGAAATACTTCAATCTCTGGCTCTGATGCTTGAATCCAGCGATGGCAGTCAACGCATCACCACCGCTAAACTGGCCGCCTCTGTAGGCGTGTCTGAGGCGGCGCTGTACCGTCATTTCCCGAGCAAGACCCGGATGTTCGACAGTCTGATCGAGTTTATTGAAGACAGCCTGATCACGCGCATCAACCTGATTCTGAAAGACGAAAAAGACACGACCGCGCGTCTGCGTCTGATTGTGCTGTTAATCCTGGGCTTCGGTGAACGCAATCCGGGCTTAACCCGTATCCTCACCGGCCACGCGCTGATGTTTGAACAGGACAGACTGCAGGGCCGCATTAACCAGCTTTTCGAGCGTATTGAAGCGCAGCTGCGCCAGGTACTGCGCGAAAAGAAAATGCGTGAAGGCGAAGGTTACACCATTGATGAAACGCTGCTGGCGAGCCAGATTCTGGCGTTTTGTGAAGGGATGCTCTCCCGCTTTGTGCGCAGCGAGTTCAAATACCGTCCAACGGACGATTTTGACGCCCGCTGGCCGTTAGTGGCTGCTCAGTTGCAGTAATCCGTAAGCCCGGTAAGCGTAGCGCCACCGGGCAATTTAATTACACCCCGAACTCTTCCCGGTACGCACGTACCGCCGCCAGATGGTCCGCCATCTCGGGCTTCTCTTCCAGATACGCAATCAGGTCTTTCAGGGTAATAATCGACGTCACTTTGCAGCTGTAATCGCGTTCGACTTCCTGAATAGCGGAAATTTCACCGCGACCACGCTCCTGACGATCCAGAGAAATCAGCACGCCAGCAAGCGTCGCGCCGTTGGCCTGAATAATCTCCATCGATTCACGGATCGCCGTACCCGCGGTAATCACGTCATCGACCAGCATGACGCGGCCCTGCAGCGCGCTGCCGACCAGATTCCCGCCTTCACCATGGGTTTTGGCCTCTTTGCGGTTAAAGCAGTACGGCACGTCGCGGTCATGGTGTTCCGCCAGCGCCACCGCGGTGGTGGTCGCAATCGGAATGCCTTTATAGGCCGGGCCAAACAGCAGGTCAAAATCAATCCCGGAATCCACCAGCGCTTCGGCATAGAAACGGCCTAACAGTGCCAGATCGCGCCCGGTATTAAACAGCCCGGCGTTGAAGAAATAGGGACTTTTACGCCCGGATTTCAGCGTAAATTCGCCAAACTTAAGTACCTGCTTGTTAAGCGCAAACTCAATAAACTGGCGCTGATACGATTTCATGGATTTGCTCCTTTGGTTTTTCTGTCTTACAGGCAAAAAAAAGGCGACTCATTGGTCGCCTTTAAAATCAATTTTCTAACGCCGCTTTCTGCGTCGTTACAATGGATTCGATTCCCCCTCGGGCCAACGCCAGCAGGGAGAGAAGCTCTTCGTGGGTGAACGGCTCGCCTTCCGCCGTGCCCTGCACCTCAATGATGCGACCATCTTCGGTCATCACCACGTTCATGTCGGTTTCGGCTGCGGAATCTTCAACGTATTCCAGATCGCAAAGCGCTTCGCCGTTAACGATACCGACAGAAACCGCCGCAACCATGCCTTTCATTGGGTTGGTTTTCAGCTTACCGGCCGCAACCAGCTTGTTCAGGGCATCGGCCAGCGCCACGCAGGCGCCGGTAATGGACGCGGTACGCGTACCGCCATCAGCCTGAATCACGTCGCAATCGAGAGTGATGGTGAATTCGCCAAGGATTTTCAGGTCAACGGCGGCGCGCAGCGCACGCGCGATCAGACGCTGAATCTCCATGGTACGACCGCCCTGCTTACCCTTTGCCGCTTCACGGGCATTACGGGTATGGGTCGCACGCGGCAGCATGCCGTATTCTGCGGTGATCCACCCCTGGCCCTGACCTTTCAGGAAGCGCGGAACACCTTCTTCGATGGAGGCGGTGCACAGCACTTTAGTGTCACCAAACTCAACCAGCACGGAGCCTTCAGCGTGTTTTGTATAGTTACGGGTCAGGGTGACGGGACGCACCTGGTTGGCGCTACGACCTGATGGACGCATGATGGATTCTCCGGCTTGAAACGAATGTGGCTGCGCATTATACGGATAAAGGACGCTTATTCCTATCCTGAGAAGCCCCCGAAAGCTATAATCCCCCCATCTCTCCTTTAAAAACGGGAATGTCTATGATCCGCAGTATGACCGCCTACGCCCGGCGTGAAATCAAGGGTAGCTGGGGTAGCGCCACATGGGAAATGCGCTCGGTAAACCAGCGTTACCTGGAAACGTATTTCCGTATGCCGGAGCAGTTCCGCAGCCTTGAGCCTGTCGTACGTGAACGTATCCGTACGCGTCTGACGCGCGGAAAAGTTGAATGTAACCTTCGCTTTGAGCCTGATGCGAGCGCACAGGGCGAGCTCATCCTCAACGAAAAACTGGCAAAACAGCTCGTGAATGCGGCGAACTGGGTCAAAATGCAGAGCGATGAAGGCGAAATCAACCCGGTTGATATTCTGCGCTGGCCTGGCGTCATGGCCGCCGGTGAGCAGGATCTGAACGCCATTGCCGCTGAAATCCTGGCAGCTCTCGACGGCACGCTGGACGACTTTATCGTTGCCCGCGAAACCGAAGGCCAGGCGCTGAAAGCGATGATTGAGCAGCGTCTTGAAGGCGTGAGCACCGAAGTTGCCAAAGTCCGCACCCATATGCCAGAAGTGCTGCAATGGCAGCGCGAGCGCCTTGTCGCCAAACTGGAAGAAGCGGAAGTTCAGCTGGAAAACACCCGCCTGGAACAAGAGCTGGTGCTGATGGCGCAGCGTATCGATGTCGCTGAAGAGCTGGACCGTCTGGAAGCGCACGTTAAAGAAACCTACAACATTCTGAAGAAAAAAGAAGCTGTGGGCCGCCGTCTGGACTTTATGATGCAGGAGTTCAACCGCGAGTCGAACACCCTGGCGTCTAAGTCGATCAATGCAGAAGTGACGAATTCAGCGATTGAGCTGAAAGTGCTGATTGAACAGATGCGCGAGCAGATCCAGAACATCGAGTAATGCCTTTCGGGTGGTGTCGAATGCACCACCCATTACTATTTCTAATCCATCTCAACGCCCATTTTGTCGCTTTACCGCCTTTCATCAAGCTTTCTCTATAGAACTTGATAAAAATTTTTAGGGCAAACTGGCTCGCCTTAGAAAATCTCAATCGTGATCTTGCGCACAAATCGCTAACCTCCCCCGCGTTCACACCGGAGGGTATATGCTGCTTCACATCCTTTATCTCATTGGCATCACCGCAGAAGCCATGACCGGCGCACTTGCCGCCGGACGTCGCCGTATGGATACCTTCGGCGTGATCATTATTGCTACGGCGACCGCGCTGGGCGGCGGTTCCGTGCGCGATATCCTGCTTGGCCATTACCCGCTCGGCTGGATTAAACACCCTGAGTATGTGATTATTGTTGCGACGGCCGCCGTGTTAACCACCATCGTGGCGCCCGTTATGCCCCATCTTCGCCGCCTGTTCCTGGTGCTTGATGCGCTGGGGCTGATCGTCTTTTCGATCATCGGTGCGCAAATCGCGCTCGATATGGGGGAAGGACCGGTTATCGCCACCATTGCCGCCGTGATCACGGGCGTATTCGGCGGTGTGCTGCGCGATATGTTCTGCAAACGCATCCCCCTGGTCTTTCAAAAAGAGCTGTATGCCGGCATCTCCTTTGCGGCAGCGGTGCTCTATATCGCCCTGCAGCATTACGTTTCAAATCATGATGTGGTGGTCATCTCGACGCTGCTGTTTGGCTTTACGGCCCGCATGCTGGCGCTGCGTCTGAAGCTCGGGCTGCCCGTTTTTCATTACAAACACAGCGCCCACTAGCTTCAGAACCCGTTGATGTGCTGTTCAGCGAGCCATTTCGCCAGCACATCAATCTGAGGCGCGTGAATCCAGTTAACGATTTGTCGCGCTTTCTCCTCTCCCGTTCCCGGCAGGGTCTGCCAGTCCTTTGCGTTGCGCCCGCTCATCTTCTGCCACGATATGTCTCCCATCGCCTTCAGCGAAGCCTGGGTCAATGGCACACCCATTGCCATGAGCCAGCGGATAAACGGCTTCTCGCGCACCAGATTAAATCGGTGCCAGAGCGCCAGCCCGCGTGCTGAGGAAAACCCCGGTGTAGCCTGCAGCTGCGCCTGCGTTAATAACAGCCATGAAAAGAGATGTTCAAAGCGATGTGCCTGCCAGAGGGTCCGCCAGCCTGACTCACCTAATCCTTCAATATCAAGTACCTGCTTTGAACTGAGCCAGGTTAGCCGGGCAAAGAACTGCTCCATACACTCCGGCGAAGCATAGAAACAGCTAAGAGCATGATAGCGTGAGGCCGGAGGCTCTGGTTTATGTCTGTCCGTTCCGCGCCAGAGCACCTTATCAAACCGGGGGATACCCTGCCCGGCCAGGCTAATCTGTATCTGATCCCCCGGAGCAATATCCAGACTCTGCCAGCGCCCAACCGAGCCCAGACTCACCCGCTGCACCTGTTTATCATCCAGTTGTACGGGTTCCAGCGCTGCTACAACAGAAATTTTGCCCGTGCGCCCCACGGAAAAATGAATATCGCTCACCTCAGCAACCTGGGCTGCGGGAGGATATTTCCACGCGACAACCCAGCGGCCTTCTCCCGGTAACCACTCTTCGCCCGCAGGTTCATCTTCCGAACGCACCACAATGCCATCCGTGGCAAAGGGTAATGCGGTCACGTGCCAGTCCGCGCGCTGTTTCTCGACGGCATCGACAGATTCGGCGGGTAGCGTATACCGTGCCGACAGCGTAAAACCGGCCTGAGACAGTTCAGCTAAAGATGTACGCATATCTTTCGGTCCGTCCGGCCAGGCCCAGATGAATACGCCGATCTTGCTCAATAGCGAGTTATCCTTTTGCCGCATCATCGCCCCCGCCACCTTTGCGCGAGCGTTCATTCCGCCCAACTGGCTCTGAATGTGGTTGTCGCGTAGCCAGTAAAGCTCGCCCTGCAAGACGCTATTCGCCAGCGCGCCGGTGAGATTTTGCGGAACAGACGGGATTAAACGTACCTTCCCGGTCCAGTCTTCCCCTTTGAGGCCATCACCGCGACTGATGGCCTGGGTTAACTTTCCGTTGCGATAGACCAGCGTCACCGCCACACCGTCAACTTTGGGCTGCAGCCACAGATGTTGTCGGACACGCATCCACTGTCTCAACTCCTCTTTGCTGGTCACCTTATGCACACCCGTGTGGGCAACGGGATGTTTTACGCTTCCCGTCAGCGCCGGGAATTTCTCTTCTGAAGGCTCACTGCCAAAACAGCGCTGCCACTGCGTTAACCGCCCATGAAGCTGGTCGTAAACCTCGTCGCTGATCTCACTCACGCCCTGCTTCCAGTAGGCCTCATCCCAGCGTTTGATTTGCGCGCTTAACGACGCCATCTCTTTTTCTGCTTTTGCCTGCGACCACACCGGACACACCGCCGCGCCATAGCCACACCACAACAGCATTAACCCGCTTATCCATCGCCACATCGCTACCCCTCCTTTTCATTGCAGGAGGTATACCCGGATGCCTGAAACAACGCTAACAGCAACGTTTCACAATGCGAGACGCTATCCGGTGTTTCTTTTGGTTGCTGAAAACCACAGATAAAACCTGAAAACGGCACGCAAAATTCAATAATCCAGGGGAAAAAGTGTGACAAAGGCTACGTCACACGGCGGTGACGTGTATAATAAGCCCGTATGTAGGACTTCTTCGTTAACACATACAAAAGACTCTCATGGCTCAAGGCACGCTTTATATTGTTTCTGCCCCTAGTGGCGCGGGTAAATCCAGCCTTATTCAGGCACTGTTAAAAACCCAACCGTTGTACGACACACAGGTTTCTGTTTCTCACACCACGCGAGCGCCGCGTCCGGGTGAAGTGCACGGTGAACACTATTTCTTTGTGGATCACGACGAATTCAGAGCGATGATCGGCAGAGACGCGTTTCTTGAACACGCTGAAGTATTTGGTAATTACTACGGTACCTCGCGTGAAACCATTGAGCAGGTTCTGGCCACGGGCGTGAATGTGTTCCTGGATATCGACTGGCAGGGCGCACAGCAAATTCGTAAGAAAATGCCTGATTCGCGCAGTATCTTTATTTTACCGCCATCGAAAGATGAGCTGGATCGCCGCCTGCGTGGCCGCGGTCAGGACAGCGAAGAAGTGATCGCAAAGCGTATGGAACAGGCTGTTGCAGAAATGAGCCATTACGCGGAATATGATTACCTTATTGTGAATGATGATTTTGATGCCGCACTGAGCGATCTCAAAACCATTCTTCGTGCAGAACGTCTGCGTATGAGCCGCCAGAAGCAGCGACATGACGCATTAATCACCAAACTGTTGGCAGACTGAACCCACTTTCAGTATCATGCCCAGTCATTTCTTCACCTGTGGAGCATTTTAAGTATGGCACGCGTAACTGTTCAGGACGCTGTAGAGAAAATTGGTAACCGTTTTGACCTGGTGCTGGTCGCCGCGCGTCGCGCTCGTCAGATGCAGGTAGGCGGTAAAGATCCGCTGGTACCGGAAGAAAACGATAAAACCACCGTTATTGCACTTCGCGAAATCGAAGAAGGTCTGATCAACAACCAGATCCTCGACGTGCGTGAGCGCCAGGAGCAGCAAGAGCAGGAAGCCGCAGAACTGCAGGCCGTAACCGCTATTGCTGAAGGTCGTCGTTAATTAAACCTGCGGGTCGCCCTTGTATCTGTTTGAAAGCCTGAATCAACTGATTCAAACCTACCTGCCTGAAGACCAGATTAAGCGTCTTCAGCAGGCGTATCTCGTTGCACGTGACGCTCACGAGGGCCAGACACGTTCAAGCGGTGAACCCTATATCACGCACCCTGTAGCGGTGGCCTGTATTCTGGCCGAGATGAAACTCGACTACGAAACGCTGATGGCCGCTCTGCTGCATGACGTGATCGAAGATACCCCTGCCACTTATCAGGACATGGAACAGCTGTTTGGCAAAAGCGTTGCCGAACTGGTGGAAGGGGTCTCTAAGCTTGATAAGCTGAATTTCCGCGACAAGAAAGAGGCGCAAGCCGAAAACTTCCGCAAGATGATTATGGCGATGGTGCAGGATATCCGCGTCATTCTCATCAAACTCGCTGACCGTACCCACAACATGCGCACGCTGGGCTCACTTCGCCCGGATAAACGTCGCCGCATTGCCCGTGAAACCCTCGAAATCTACAGTCCGCTGGCGCACCGTTTAGGTATTCACCACATTAAAACCGAGCTGGAAGAGTTGGGTTTTGAAGCGTTGTACCCGAACCGCTATCGCGTGATTAAAGAGGTGGTGAAAGCCGCACGCGGTAACCGTAAAGAGATGATTCAAAAAATCCTCTCGGAAATTGAAGGGCGCTTACAGGAAGCGGGAATTCCGTGCCGCGTCAGCGGTCGCGAAAAACATTTGTACTCCATCTACTGCAAAATGGTGCTCAAAGAGCAGCGTTTTCACTCGATCATGGATATCTACGCCTTCCGCGTAATTGTCCACGACTCGGACACCTGCTATCGCGTGCTGGGGCAGATGCACAGCCTCTACAAACCGCGTCCGGGCCGCATGAAAGATTACATCGCCATTCCAAAAGCGAACGGCTATCAATCTTTGCACACCTCGATGATCGGGCCACATGGCGTACCTGTTGAGGTGCAAATTCGCACCGAAGACATGGACCAGATGGCAGAGATGGGTGTTGCCGCACACTGGGCGTATAAAGAGCACGGTGGCGAAAGCAGCACGACCGCACAAATCCGCGCCCAGCGCTGGATGCAAAGCCTGCTGGAGCTTCAGCAGAGTGCGGGTAGCTCGTTTGAATTTATCGAGAGCGTTAAATCCGATCTCTTCCCGGATGAGATTTACGTTTTCACCCCAGAAGGTCGCATTGTCGAACTGCCTGCGGGCGCAACGCCGGTCGACTTCGCCTACGCCGTGCACACCGATATCGGGCATGCCTGCGTCGGCGCGCGCGTCGACAGACAGCCTTATCCGCTGTCTCAGCCGCTCTCCAGCGGCCAGACGGTAGAAATTATTACCGCGCCGGGCGCACGTCCGAACGCGGCCTGGCTGAACTTTGTCGTGAGCTCCAAGGCACGCGCCAAAATTCGCCAGCTGCTGAAAAACCTCAAGCGCGATGATTCCGTCAGCCTGGGGCGTCGCCTGCTCAACCACGCGTTGGGCGGTAGCCGTAAGCTGGCTGAAATTCCGCAGGAGAACGTACAGCGTGAGCTGGAGCGCATGAAGCTTGCGTCGCTTGACGACCTGCTGGCAGAGATTGGCCTCGGCAACGCCATGAGCGTGGTGGTGGCGAAGAATCTGCAGCAAGGCGACACGACAGCGGTGCCTGCAACCACGCAAAGCCACGGACACCTGCCGATTAAAGGCGCAGACGGGGTGCTGATCACCTTCGCAAAATGCTGTCGTCCAATTCCTGGCGACCCGATTATTGCGCATGTCAGCCCGGGTAAAGGGCTGGTTATCCACCACGAGTCCTGTCGTAACATTCGCGGCTACCAGAAAGAAGCCGAGAAGTTTATGGCGGTCGAGTGGGATAAAGAGACCGCGCAGGAATTTATCACCGAAATTAAGGTGGATATGTTCAACCATCAGGGTGCCCTGGCGAACCTGACGGCAGCGATCAACACGGCTTCATCCAACATTCAGAGCCTGAATACGGAAGAAAAAGATGGCCGCGTGTACAGCGCCTTTATTCGTCTGACCGCCCGCGACCGCGTGCATCTGGCGAATATTATGCGCAAAATCCGCGTCATGCCGGACGTGATTAAAGTCACCCGAAACCGAAACTAGGTTTATGAATTCACAACGTTATGCACGTATCTGCGAAATGCTCGCCAGGCGTCAGCCTGACCTGACGGTCTGCATGGAGCAGGTGCATAAACCTCATAACGTCTCTGCTATCGTCCGTACCGCAGATGCCGTCGGTGTGCATGAAGTGCACGCCGTCTGGCCGGACGGCCGTATGCGCAATACGGTCTCGGCGGCGGCAGGCAGCAACAGCTGGGTGTCTGTCAAAAATCATCACACCATTGGCGAAGCCGTATCGCACCTGAAAGGGCGCGGGATGCAGATCCTCGCCACTAACCTGTCCGCTAAAGCCGTAGATTTCCGCGAGATCGACTACACCCGCCCGACCTGCATTTTGATGGGTCAGGAGAAAACCGGGATCTCCCGGGAAGCGCTGGATCTGGCGGATCGTGACATCATCATTCCGATGATCGGCATGGTGCAGTCTTTGAACGTCTCCGTGGCGTCCGCGCTCATTCTGTATGAAGCGCAGCGCCAGCGCCAGAACGCCGGGATGTACGAGCGCAGCAACAGCATGCTGCCGGAAGATGAGCAGCAGCGCCTGCTGTTTGAAGGTGGTTATCCGGTGCTGGCTCGCGTTGCGAAGCAGAAAAAATTGCCTTACCCCCACGTCAACGCGCAGGGCGAAATTGTAGCCGATGCCGAGTGGTGGGCCACCATGCAGTACGCCGGGTAAGCGATGAAAGGCCGCCTGCTGGATGCTATCCCGCTTAACAGCCTGACGGGCGTGGGCGCGGCGCAAAGTAATAAGCTGGCAAAAATTGGCCTGCACACCGTTCAGGATCTCCTGCTTCACCTCCCCCTGCGTTACGAAGACCGTACCCAGCTCTACAAGATTGGCGATCTTCTTCCCGCCATTTACGCCACCGTTGAAGGCGAAGTCCTGAACTGCAACATCACCTTCGGCGGACGCCGGATGATGACCTGCCAGATCAGCGACGGTACCGGCATTCTCACCATGCGTTTTTTCAACTTCAGCGCGGCGATGAAAAACAGCCTGGCGACGGGCCGCAGGGTGCTGGCCTATGGCGAAGCCAAACGCGGGAAATACGGCGCAGAGATGATCCACCCGGAGTACCGCGTGCAGGGCGATCTCAGCACGCCGGAAATGCAGGAGACGCTTACCCCGGTTTACCCGACAACCGAAGGCATCAAGCAGGCGACGCTGCGCAAGCTCACCGATCAGGCACTGGAGCTGCTGGATACCTGCGCCATTACCGAGCTGCTGCCGCCCGAGCTGGCGCAGGGCATGATGAGCCTGCCCGAGGCGCTGCGCACCCTGCACCGCCCGCCGCCAACGCTGCAGCTCAGCGATTTAGAAAGCGGCAAACACCCCGCACAACAGCGTCTTATCCTTGAGGAATTACTGGCCCATAACCTGAGCATGCTGGCGCTTCGCGCGGGCGCGCAGCGTTTCCACGCTCAGCCGTTAAGCCAGAATGATGCGCTCAAAGATAAGCTGCTGGCCTCTCTGCCGTTTAAGCCCACCGGCGCGCAGGCGCGCGTCACCGCCGAGATTGAACGCGATATGGCGCTCGACGTGCCGATGATGCGCCTGGTTCAGGGCGACGTGGGCTCCGGTAAAACGCTGGTTGCCGCCCTGGCGGCCCTGCGCGCGATTGCTAATGGTAAACAGGTGGCGCTGATGGCGCCGACCGAGCTGCTGGCTGAACAGCACGCCAACAATTTCCGCGCCTGGTTTGCGCCGCTCGGAATTGAAGTGGGCTGGCTTGCCGGGAAGCAAAAAGGCAAAGCGCGCCTTGCGCAACAGGAGGCTATTGCCAGCGGGCAGGTGCAGATGATTGTCGGCACGCACGCCATCTTCCAGGAGCAGGTGCAGTTTAACGGTCTTGCGCTGGTGATAATCGACGAGCAGCACCGCTTCGGCGTGCATCAGCGTCTGGCGCTCTGGGAAAAAGGCCTGCAGCAGGGCTTCCACCCGCACCAGCTGATCATGACCGCCACGCCGATCCCGCGCACCCTGGCGATGACCGCGTACGCCGATCTGGATACCTCCACCATCGACGAACTGCCGCCGGGCCGTACGCCGGTCACCACGGTCGCCATTCCCGACACGCGCCGCAGCGATATCATTGACCGCGTGCGCAACGCCTGCACCCAGGAAGGGCGTCAGGCCTACTGGGTCTGTACGCTGATTGAAGAGTCTGAACTGCTGGAAGCACAGGCTGCCGAAGCAACGTGGGAAGAGCTTAAGCTGGCGCTGCCCGAGCTGAACGTGGGTCTGGTTCACGGACGCATGAAGCCCACCGAAAAACAGGCGGTGATGCAGTCGTTCAAACAGGGTGATTTGCATCTGCTGATTGCCACCACGGTGATCGAAGTCGGCGTGGACGTCCCCAATTCCAGCCTGATGATCATCGAAAACCCGGAGCGTCTCGGCCTTGCCCAGCTCCACCAGCTGCGCGGGCGCGTCGGCCGCGGCGCGGTTGCGTCCCACTGCGTACTGCTCTACAAAGCCCCGCTTTCCAAAACCGCCCAGATGCGGTTGCAGGTGCTGCGCGACAGCAACGACGGTTTTGTGATTGCGCAAAAAGACCTGGAGATCCGCGGCCCGGGCGAACTGCTGGGCACGCGTCAGACGGGTAACGCGGAGTTCAAAGTAGCGGACTTGCTGCGCGATCAGGCCATGATCCCCGAGGTTCAGCGCCTCGCCCGCCATATTCATGAACGCTACCCCGAACAGGCGGCAGCGTTAATTGAGCGCTGGATGCCGGAAACCGAGCGGTATTCCAACGCCTGATCTCAGGCAAACATCGGCAGCATCAGGTACAGCTTGATCACTAGCGCGTTCACGATATCAATAAAGAACGCCCCAACCATCGGGACCACCAGAAACGCCATGTGCGATGGCCCGAACCGTTCGGTGATCGCCTGCATGTTGGCGATAGCCGTTGGAGTGGCCCCCAAACCAAACCCGCAGTGACCCGCCGCCAGCACCGCCGCATCGTAGTTTTTGCCCATCATACGCCAGGTCACGAACATGGCGTACAGCGCCATAAACAGCGCCTGTACCGCCAGAATCGCCACCATCGGCAGCGCCAGCGAGGCCAGCTCCCACAGCTTGAGGCTCATCAGCGCCATCGCCAGGAACAGCGACAGGCAGACGTTGCCCAGCACCGATACCGCCCGTTCAAACACGCGGTAGACGCCCATCAGCGCCAGACCGTTGCTCAGGATCACCCCGATAAACAGCACGCAGACAAACGTCGGCAGTTCAAACGCGGAACCCGCCAGCCATTGCGCAACCACTTTGCCCGCGGTCAGGCAGATGGCGATCGTCGCGATAGTTTCAATCAGCACCAGCGAGGTGATGCTGCGGCCAACGTCCGGCTTTTCGAAGGCGGTCGGCACCAGCTCATCGTCCGGCCTGCCGTTCGGCGTGGTGGAGTGCTTAACCAGATACCGCGCCACCGGGCCGCCAATCAGGCCACCCAGCACCAGGCCAAAGGTCGCACAGGCCATCGCCACTTCCGTCGCGTTTTCAAACCCATAGCGCTCGATGAACAGCTTGCTCCACGCGGCCCCGGTTCCGTGACCGCCCGAAAGTGTAATCGACCCCGCCAGCAGACCCATCAGCGGATCCAGCCCCAGCAGCGTTGCCATGCCGATGCCAATGGCGTTTTGCATCAGCAGCAGCCCCACCACCACAATCAGGAATACGCCGAGCACCTTACCGCCCGAGCGCAGGCTCGCCAGGTTGGCATTCAGGCCGATAGTGGCAAAGAAGGCCAGCATCAGCGGATCTTTCAGGGACATATCAAAATCGATTTCCCAGCCCATGCTTTTTTTCAGTAACAGCAGGGCCAGCGCCACCAGCAGGCCACCGGCGACAGGTTCAGGAATGGTGTATTTCTTCAGAAGGGAAACGCTATGTACCAGCTTGCGACCAAGCAGAAGAACCAGCGTTGCGGCAACAAGGGTCGACAACGTATCGAGATGAATCATAAAAGGCTCCTGTTATGCGCGTGTTCCATACACACGCGGCGTTATCCTGGGCCGGTTTGCGCTCTTCATGAGCCCCCGGCGCAAAAAGTGTAATTTTTTTTCCCCACGCGTTGTAAAAACCTGCTCACAGCGGCAGATTTTCTTCCCTTTTTTTGCTGGCAATCGTTTGCTTTTACCAGGTGGTCAGATAAAATGCCCGCTTTTCCACCGTGGGATTGCCGCCGATGTCCGTTAACACCATAGAGTCGCCTGATGCGCAACCGATTGCGCAGAAGCAAAATAGCGAACTGATTTACCGCCTTGAGGATCGCCCGCCGCTGCCGCAAACGCTTTTCGCCGCCTGCCAGCATCTTCTGGCGATGTTTGTTGCGGTGATCACCCCGGCGCTGCTGATTTGCCAGGCGCTCGGCTTACCGGCGCAGGACACGCAGCACATTATCAGCATGTCTCTCTTCGCCTCCGGCGTGGCCTCGATTATTCAAATTAAAGCGTGGGGGCCGGTAGGGTCGGGATTATTGTCGATTCAGGGCACCAGCTTTAACTTCGTGGCACCGCTGATCATGGGCGGTACGGCGCTGAAAACCGGCGGTGCGGATGTCCCAACCATGATGGCGGCGCTGTTCGGCACCCTGATGCTGGCCAGCTGTACGGAGATGGTCATCTCCCGCGTTCTGCATCTGGCTCGCCGCGTCATCACCCCGCTGGTTTCCGGCGTGGTGGTGATGATTATCGGGCTGTCGCTGATTCAGGTGGGCCTGACCTCCATCGGCGGCGGCTATGCCGCAATGAGCGACCACACCTTCGGCGCGCCGAAAAACCTGCTGCTGGCGGGGGTCGTGCTGGCGATCATTATTCTGCTTAACCGTCAGCGTAATCCTTACCTGCGCGTCGCCTCGCTGGTGATCGCCATGGCGGCGGGCTACCTGCTGGCGTGGGCGCTGGGCATGCTGCCGGAGAACACCGCGCCGACCAACAGCGCGCTGATCGTCGTTCCTACGCCGCTGTACTACGGACTGGGCATTGACTGGGGCCTGCTCCTGCCGCTGATGCTGGTCTTTATGATCACCTCTCTGGAGACCATCGGCGATATCACCGCTACCTCCGACGTCTCCGAGCAGCCGGTGTCCGGCCCGCTGTACATGAAGCGCCTGAAAGGCGGCGTGCTGGCGAACGGCCTGAACTCGTTTGTCTCTGCGGTATTCAACACCTTCCCGAACTCCTGCTTCGGTCAGAACAACGGCGTGATCCAGCTGACCGGTGTGGCCAGCCGCTACGTCGGTTTTGTGGTGGCGCTGATGCTGATCGTCCTCGGCCTGTTCCCGGCGGTAAGCGGCTTTGTGCAGCATATTCCTGAGCCGGTGCTGGGCGGCGCAACCCTGGTCATGTTCGGGACCATCGCGGCCTCCGGCGTGCGTATCGTCTCCCGCGAGCCGCTGAACCGCCGCGCGATCATGATTATCGCCCTGTCGCTGGCCGTCGGTCTGGGTGTTTCCCAGCAGCCGCTGATCCTGCAGTTTGCGCCTGACTGGGTGAAAAACCTGCTCTCTTCCGGCATTGCCGCGGGCGGTATCACCGCTATCGTTCTGAACCTCGTTTTCCCGCCTGAGAAAAATTGATTTCTCCCACGGCAGGCAGTCAATGCCTGCCGTGACATCTAATTACACCATTCCCGCCTTGAGGATTGCGCATAAATCGTGCATAACTCCCTTATGTGCGTTTTGCGGGATGGAAGACCATGAAATTTATTGGAAAGCTCCTCATCTATCTTCTGGTAGCCCTGCTCATTGTGCTGCTGGCGTTCTACATTCTGCTCCAGACCCGCTGGGGCGCGTCTCAGGTCAGCAGCTGGGTGACGGTGAATACCGACTACGAACTCAGTTTCGACAAGATGAATCACCGCTTTTCGTCGCCTTCCCACATCATTCTGGAAAACGTCACCTTCGGTCGGGACGGTAAACCCGCCACGCTGGTAGCCAAAAAAGTTGATATCGGCCTGAGCAGCCGCCAGATAACCGATCCGCTGCATATGGACACCATCACCCTGTTCGACGGCACGCTGAATCTCTCGCCTCAGACGGCACCGCTGCCGTTCCAGGCGGATCGCCTGCAGCTGAATAATATGGCGTTTAACAGCCCGAATACCGAATGGGACCTGAGCGCGCAGAAGGTTACTGGCGGCGTCAGCCCGTGGCAGCCGGAAGCGGGCAACGTGCTGGGGAACAATGCTCAGATCCAGATGAGCGCAGGCTCGTTGACCCTGAACGGCGTACCGGCGACCAACGTGCTAATCGAGGGCCAGCTCAACGGCAAGGAAGTGGTGCTGAAAACGATTGGTGCCGACATGGCCCGTGGCTCGCTTACCGGCTCCGCCCTGCGCAACGCCGACGGGAGCTGGATTATCGACACGATGCGCCTGAATGAGATCCGCCTGCAGAGCGATAAAACGCTGATGGCGTTCTTCGTGCCGCTGGCCTCCATCCCTTCTCTGCAGATTGGTCGTCTGGACGTAACCGACGCCCGGCTTCAGGGCCCGGACTGGGCGGTGACCGATCTCGATTTAAGCCTGCGCAACCTGACTCTTAGCAAAGGCGACTGGCAGAGCCAGGAAGGCCGGCTGTCCATGAACGCCAGCGAGTTTATCTACGGCTCGCTGCATCTTTTCGACCCGATCCTGAATGCGGAGTTTTCCCCGCAGGGCATGGCGCTGCGTCAGTTCACCTCCCGCTGGGAAGGCGGCATGGTGCGCACGTCTGGTAACTGGCTGCGCGACGGTAAAGCGCTGGTGCTGGACGATGTTGCCATCGCCGGGCTGGAGTACACCCTGCCGCAGAACTGGAAAACGCTGTGGATGGAGCCTCTGCCGGAATGGCTGAACAGCGTCACGCTGCAAAAATTCGGCCTGAGCCGCAACCTAGTGATCGACATCGATCCCGCCTTCCCGTGGCAGATCACCTCTCTGGACGGCTACGGCGCAAACCTGCAGCTGGTGAAAGATCGCCAATGGGGTATCTGGGGCGGCAGCGCAACCCTGAACGGCGCGGCGGCGACCTTTAACCGCGTGGACGTGCGCCGTCCGTCGCTGGCGCTGAATGCGAACGCCGCCACGGTGAACATTACCGACCTGAGCGCCTTTACCGAGAAAGGCATTCTGGAAGCCACGGCGACGGTTTCTCAGCTGCCGCAGCGGCAGACCACGGTGAGCCTGAACGGGCGCGGCGTGCCGCTCAACGTGCTGCAGCAGTGGGGCTGGCCTGCGCTGCCGATTACGGGCGACGGCAATATTCAGCTCACCGCCAGCGGCAGCGTGCAGGCCAGCGCACCGTTGAAGCCAACGGTGAACGGCAAGCTGAACGCGGTAAATATGGATAAACAGCAGGTGCAGCAGACGATGACGGGCGGTGTGGTATCGACCGCACCCTCACCCCAGCCCTCTCCCTGAAAGGGAGAGGGAGCAAACCCTTCCCTCGCCCCTTTGGGGAGAGGGTTAGGGTGAGGGGAATTAAATGTGAACCACCACCTCATTCCCCTCCGCTTTCACCACCACACCCCATTCGCTGCCCGCGTGTGAACCACCTTTTACGCCGCTCACCTTCTGTACGTTGCGCAAGCACACGGACCAGTTTTTCGCGTCTCCCGCGCCGGTAAAGGTCACGATATCGCCCCGACGTGACGCCTTCAGCGTAAACGCCACGGCCCCGTCCGCCGCAGGCACTTCGCTCACCGCCGTTGCGCCATCGTCCAGGTTAAACAGCTGGAAGGCCGTCCCCTCATTCCACGCGTAGTCCGGCTTCTGGTTATTGTTGCCCAGCGCCAGGAGGGTGTTGTCGCGCACGTAGACCGGCAGGCTCATGAAATCGTGCTGCTGCTTATGCCAGCGGCTGCCCTGAATTTCGTCGTTATGCCACAGATGCGTCCAGCGTCCTTCCGGCAGGTAGAACTGCACGTCGCCCGCCTCGGAGAACACCGGCGCGACCATCACCGCATCCCCCAGCATGTACTGGCGGTCGAGGTAATCGCATGCCGGATCGTCCGGGAACTCCAGCATCATCGCCCGCAGCATCGGCGTGCCGAACTCGCGGGCCAGCGCCGCCTGACGATACAGGTACGGCATCAGCTGACACTTCTGCTGGGTGAAGTGGCGCACCACGTCGCAGGACTCGTCATCGTACGCCCACGGCACGCGATAGGATTTGCTGCCGTGCAGGCGGCTGTGGCTGGAGAACAGCCCGAACGCGCACCAGCGTTTGTAGACATGCGCCGGAGCGGTGTTTTCGAACCCGCCGATATCGTGGCTCCAGAACCCGAAGCCGGACAGGCCAATCGACAGCCCGCCGCGCAGGCTTTCGGCCATCGACTCGTAGTTAGCGTAGCAGTCGCCGCCCCAGTGCACCGGAAACTGCTGCGCCCCGACGGACGCCGAGCGGGCAAACAGCACCGCCTCTTCCTCCCCCACCGTCTCCTTCAGCACGTTCCACACCAGCTCGTTATAGATGTAGGCGTAGTGGTTATGCATCTTCTGCGGATCGGACCCGTCGAACCACTGCACGTCCGTCGGGATACGCTCGCCGAAGTCGGTCTTGAAGCAGTCGACGCCGATTTCCACCAGGCCTTTCAGCCTGTCGGCATACCACCGGCACGCGTCCGGGTTGGTGAAGTCATAAATCGCCAGCCCCGGCTGCCATTTGTCCCACTGCCACAGGGAGCCGTCCGGGCGCCTGAGCAGGTAGCCCTTCTCTTTCAGCTCCCGGAAAATCGGGGATTTCTGGCCGATGTACGGGTTAATCCACACGCAGACCTTCAGCCCTTTCTCCTTCAGGCGGCGGATCATGCCTTCCGGATCCGGGAAGGTCACAGGGTCCCACTCGAAGTCGCACCACTGGAAGGCCTTCATCCAGAAGCAGTCGAAGTGGAAGACGTGCAGCGGCAGGTCGCGCTCGGCCATGCCGTCGATAAAGCTGTTTACCGTCGCTTCGTCGTAGTTGGTAGTGAACGAGGTGGTGAGCCACAGGCCGAACGACCACGCAGGCGGCAGCGCCGGACGCCCGGTAAACTGCGTATAGCGGTTCAGCACCTCTTTCGGCGTCGGGCCGTCGATCACGAAGTACTCGAGATATTCCCCTTCCACGCTGAACTGCACTTTGGAGACCTTCTCGGAGCCGACTTCAAACGAGACGTTCTCGGGATGATTCACCAGCACGCCGTAGCCGCGGTTGGTCAGGTAGAACGGGATATTTTTGTAGGACTGCTCGGTGCTGGTGCCGCCGTCGCGGTTCCAGGTTTCGACCGTCTGGCCGTTGCGCACCAGCGCGGTAAAGCGCTCTCCCAGACCGTAGACCGTTTCCCCCACGCCCAGATCCAGACGTTCGAACACGTAATTGCGGTCGGTATTGCTGTCCTGCACGTAGCCGTTGTTTTTCAGCTGGCTGCCGGTAATGCGCTGGCCGTTGCGCAGGAAATCCAGCGCCCAGAACTCGCCTTTGGTGACGCGCGCGCTGACGCTGCCGCTTTTCAGCTCGGCAAAGTCGGCGTTGTTTTCAATCTCTACCTTCACGTCTTTAAGAACGTTCAGCGGATAGTGCGGGCCGTTATTCAGCGCGCCCTGAAAATGCTCAATGCGCACCCCGACAATCCCTTCCTGCGGGGCAAACAGGCGCACCGTGAACATCAACGTGTCGAGCTGCCAGGTGCGTTCGCGCACGTCGCGCGGCGCCACATACACCACCAGGTCGTTGCCCTGCTGCTCCACGTCGAACACCTGAACCGGATACGTCACGTTCAGGCCCGGTTGAATAAGCCAGTTTCCATCACTGATTTTCATGCTCTCGTCCTCTTAGTTCTGCAATTCTTTGCTGACCGGCAGGGTTTCAAACTCCTGCTGATTGCGGCGCGCGCCCTGCGCCAGCTCACCCATGATTTTGGTCAGGAAGGGGGTTTTCAGCGTGTAGTAGCGCTTGGCGATAATGGCGCTCAGCACGTAGCAGACCGCCGGAGCCAGGGTAAACAGGCCGATAATGATGCTGATGGTCGCGCTGTTCTGGGTTTTGGCTGCCGCGTCGTAGCCGCCGCCTGCCAGCATCCAGCCGATCATCGCCCCACCCAGCGCCAGACCGAGCTTCAGCACGAACAGCGTGCCCGCGAAGCTGATGCCGGTCAGGCGTTTGCCGTTGGTCCATTCGCCGTAGTCGACGGTATCGGACATCATCACCCACTGAATCGGCGTAACCAGCTGGTGCAGCACGCCGATGACGAAGATAAAGGCGAACATCAGCACGGTGGCGTGCATCGGCACGAAGAACATCGCCACGCTGACCACCGCCAGCGCGGCGTTGGTCCACCAGAAGATGCTGACCTTGCACTTCCAGTCGGTGAGCGGTTTCGCCAGAGCGGAGCCAATCAGGTTGCCGACGCAGTAAGTGGTGAGGAAGGCGACGAACACCTCCGGCGAGCCCATGATCCAGGTGCAGTAGTACATCATCGCGCCGCCGCGCACGCAGACGGCGAGGATGTTGAGGATGGTGAGCACGCCGACGATGCGCCACTGATCGTTGTGCCAGATGTCGCGCAGGTCTTCCCGCATGGAGGTGGTGCTCGGCGGCACCTGGATGCGCTCTTTGGTGGTGAAGAAGCAAAACGCCAGCATCAGGAACGCGACCACCGACAGTACGGCGATCCCGCCCTGGAAGCCGAGCGCCTTATCGTCGCCGCCAATCAGGTTCACCAGCGGCATCATCAGCACCGTGGAGAGCATGCCGCCCGCCGTCGCCAGCACGAAGCGCCAGGACTGAAGGGAGATACGCTGCGTCGGGTCGTTGGTGATCACACCGCCCAGCGCGCAGTAGGGAATGTTGACCACGGTATAGAGCAGGGTCAGCAGGGTGTAGGTAACGGCGGCGTAAACCATTTTGCCGTTGAGGCTGAGGTCAGGCGTGGTGTAGGCCAGCACGCAGACGATGCCGAACGGGATCGCGCCGAACAAAATCCACGGACGGAATTTGCCCCAGCGGCTGCGGGTGCGGTCGGCAATCAGCCCCATGCACGGGTCGGAGATCGCATCCAGCGCGCGCGCCAGCAGGAACATGGTGCCGACAAACCCGGCGGGAATGCCGAAAATATCGGTGTAGAAAAACATCATGTACAACATGACGTTATCAAAAATGATGTGGCTGGCGGCGTCTCCCATGCCGTAGCCAATCTTCTCTTTTACTGACAATACTTCGCTCATTTTTTTATCCTTCACGCTGTAGGGGGCGCTGAGACCGGTTACAGAGTTTTAAACCATTGTTTCAGGAGCGGGTATTGCGTTTTCTGGTTAGCAGATTACGTTTCTTGTTTTTTGTGATCGCGGTAAATGTTGGAAGCACGAGGGGCTAACATGAGGATTTTCTTAGGAATTAACTGAAACAGGGGTGTACAGGTCAAAAGAGAGGTGAAAAAAGTGTGTCTGGGTATGTGGTAAATGCCTGAAAGTAGCTATAATGCGCCCCGCCTCCATGTAGCAATGCAGGCGCGGAAGATCGTCATCTCCGGTGAGGTGGCTGGACTTCAAATCCAGTTGGGGACGCCAGCGTTCCCGGGCAGGTTCGACTCCTGTGATCTTCCGCCAAAAATGCTACAATCTTTCATAGCTTAAACATAGTAACAAATTATCTATATTTTTGCCTTGAAGCGCTACGTCTTACGTTTTCTATTTCTCGGTCAAATTTAGTTCTTATTGATGGCATAAATCTTTCACGAAGCGTTAAACCATAAGACTCTGCCTCTTTTAATTCCTCCTTCTCTAAATAAGAAATAAATTCTGTAGCTTTTTGTATGCGTTTTTCGACACGCTCAATTCTTTTTGATTTAATCGTGTTATAGCTTTCCCAAATAGTATATTCGTCCAACGCTAGTCTCGTAAGTTCATTACATACATATGAGTCATACAAAGCAGTATCGGTGGATACTAAATCTAGGTAAGTGAATGCAGAAGATAAATTATGGAATATATGACTACCGTAATTTGTCACACGAACCGAATCAATTGTGTCTGTATATTCATCCAATCTGTTATTGGATTCTATAAGCCCGTAACGAAGCAATACATCTAGTGATTCTTTTTGATCATCTTCCATATGAAATTTGTTTGAAAGCTCAGTAATTAATTGTGGTAAAGCATAAAAAGAAGAACCATGCGTTTCATTATGGTTTGTCAATATTGATAAAAATCTTAGCATTGTAAAATGGGAAGATTTCTGCTTCGAACGAAGTTGGAAAACATTTGGCACATAGCTTTCCGACTCTTCATAAAAAAATCTATTCGGAATCATTACGGGTTTTAAAACTTGATGTATTTGCCATGTCCAATCAGTACGTGAAGTTATTTCATCTATATTTGTATATCTTGACTGCAATAATCCTCTAAATAGCTCAAGAGCAAGCCTTATATTACCGTGTGCACATGCAGTTAAAAAACCAGCCAAATGAGAGCGATTAGAACTGAATTCTGAACGCAAATTTCGCAATAATACTTGGATCGTTAAAACAATTTCAGGAGTAATTTCGCTTGGAAGGAAGTTATATGTTTTTGTAGGGCTATTTAAGAGTTTAAGAACATAATCGAGCCGTTTCAAAAAAACATTGTGAGGTGAAGGAGAACCTAAATGAAAACCTGAATTTTGAAAAGCATCGAGCACACCTTTTATTGTTGAAGCATAAAAACGCTCTTCTCTCATAGAAATCACGACTAAGCATCCGAGCATTTTAGCTATTTGTTGGGCATGTGTAAAACTATATTCTTGCAACGCTCTGTATTGATCTGTATTATCTATTACAACTATAACACCTTTCTTTTGCGCCTTAAGATAATTAAATAACCTTCGAACTACATATGGCTTATCATTTTTCCACGTATCAACCAATTCATTTAGGAATCTATTATAGTCAATTGAATTGGTAGGTAGTCCATATAAAGACTGTCTCTGTGCTATTTCATATTTATCTTTGAATAAATCGAGTAAAACGTCCCTATTTGAACTCAAAATATTGTCAATATCCATTTTGATGACTAGTTCGTTCCAAATAGTTTCTTCGATTGCATGCTTGTCTTCGGGAACAGTCAGAAGATCAATTAAAACTACTACTGCATTCTCCTTTACAATTTTCGGAGGTTTGACATAGAGTAATCGTCGTAAAAATGTTGATTTACCTATTCCCTTTCCTCCAAACAATACCACTACATCTGCTCGAGACTCTCTTTTTATACTTTCTTCTAATCTGACTCCGAAAATACCGCCATCATCACTTATCGTTGTATCTTTTACTCCGAAATTCTCTAAATATGGTGTTACTGAATCTACTAATATTGCAGAAGCTGATTTAAAAGCTGAATCGTAACTTGAATCTGATACATATACTTCATTCATTAATTCAACATCTGATGCATTTATTTGCCCGAAAAACCTTTCTGCGATCGGCCTCAGATATTGAACATATTTGTTTGCTTCAATAGTTCTTGTGTAGACTGGAATATCATGTCCAGCGCGATATGTCTCTCTGTTTTCATTTGGAGTTCTTGAAATTAAGGCATTTAGAGAGCCATCATATGAAATACACTTATAAGATAATGAATTATAGAATTTTATAAAGTCAGTATCAATCGACTCTAATGAGGGAATCACGAAAGCTCTTAAACTTTTCCAATCTGTACTAGTCTCGAATACTCTAAAAAAAATCCATTCATGACCATTAGTGACACAAGCAAAGTTTGAACCTATTTCCAAACAATAGTTACGAACTTGGATCATTGCATCTTTAGTATTTTGGCTGGTTAATAGTGTCCGAACCGAAACAAAACGTATCTGGTTATCAGATGTTAATCCGGCTTTCTTAGGAAGGTCAAATGAAACACCTTCCCTCTTTGCTTCAATTACCAATGCTATCTTACCCGCGGTATTGTAAAGCATGTAATCTGCATAGCCAGGGTGAATTGACACTTCTCTTTTAACTGAAGACTTAGGCCAGTCAAGCACCTCATGGATAATCGTATCAATCACATTTGCTCGTGTATCTGCTTCATTCAAGGCTCGCCCGTTATGTTTTTGTGACAACGCTCTCAAAATTAGATGCTGATTCAAGATTACCTCCAGAAAAGAGAAACCGCGCTTAATAAGATAGCAGAGGAACTTTATACATTGTAATAAAACATTTATAGATTTGCTTTTTAATAATTTCAGATATATTTGGTTATGCTTTCTAAATTAAAAGAGTTTAACCTAGTGGCTCTATACCCTTCTCTCTTAAAGCCTCTCTCGCCAGCCCCTTGAACCAGCTGGCGAGACTCACTCCTTCCTCAGCAGCCACAGCATCCAACTGCTCCTTCAATGCCGGATCAATACGCATCTTAAACTGCGGAGACTGCCCGCCGCCTTTTGGTTTTTTTTCGCGCGATATGATTGACATGAGGCCACCTATCCATCTACTCTGATACCTATAGGAGGCCACCTAACCTCCTGTATTTGCAACGCTCCGATGTGCGGGAACACAGCCGGAGCGTCTAACCTCACCAACTATCAAGGAGTTGATTATGGCTGATTCGCATTCTACCCCAGACACAGACCAATCCGGAACCGAGCGTTCGTTAATTGTGGGATACCGCCCGAATGTTTTCGACAAATCCACGCCGAAAATCATCCTTTCAGGCAAGTGGCTGCGCGCGGCGGGTTTTGATACCGGACAGCAGGTCACGATAAAAGTCATGAAAGGATGCATCGTTTTGGTGGCGTATAACGAGCAGGAGCAGCGGTTGCAGGATGATTATAAACGGACGAAGGCAAAGCTTATTGAGATAGAGGACGCGCTTGCGGCGATTCAAACTCAGCGTCCTGGAAAGCGCCTCGCAAAATCAAATACAAACCACCTGGCTTAGCCGCTATTTCTGGCATACTACGAGCTTACAGGCATCAACCTTATGACACGGAGGCAGCATGACATATGAGGAATTAATAAATTCACCAGTCGGTGAGTTTGTCATGTTTGCCAGCAAGGATGAAAAAGTTCGCATTGAATGCCGCTTCGAAAGCGATACTTTGTGGCCTCACAGGCCACAATCTGTGAGTTATACGGCAAAGTCAAAGCCACGATCAGTGGGCATATCAAGAGTATTTTTGATGAGAGTGAGCTGGTCGAAAATTCAGTTGTTCGGTTTTACCGAACAACTGCCAGCGATGGAGTAGGTATTTTTACGAGACTGGCAAACCAAACTCGATCAGTTCCTGCAATTTAACGACCGGGACGTTTTGGAAGGAGCAGGCAAAATCAGCAAGAAAGCGGCCGATGAAAAGGCGTGCTCAGAATACCTGGAGTTTGAAAAAAAGCAGCGCCTGCTGAAAGAAGCCGAAGGTGAGAAAGATATCATCGGCTTATTAAAATGGGATAAGCAGGCTAAGCGCTAATCCCGGTATTCCTGCTCAGCTTCATATGCAGCAACGGAAACGGATTCCCCTGCCCGTCCAGTTCCGAGCGCCCGACCTGCTCAAACCCCATATGGCGATAAAATCCCACGCCCTGCGGGTTCTGCTCATTCACGTCCACCTCGTTCGCGCCGAACTCTGTGATGGCGTGTTGCAGCAGCAATTTCCCGACGCCCTTCCCGCGGCTCGCGTCGTCAACAAACAGCATTTCAATGCGGTTTTCATCCACGCCTAAAAAGCCGTGAATAACGCCTGCG
This sequence comes from Enterobacter sp. DNB-S2, assembly GCF_019443845.1. Classification (NCBI taxonomy): domain Bacteria; kingdom Pseudomonadati; phylum Pseudomonadota; class Gammaproteobacteria; order Enterobacterales; family Enterobacteriaceae; genus Enterobacter; species Enterobacter sp. DNB-S2. The sequence continues at coordinate 779,069 of NZ_CP050520.1, read as the reverse complement.
TCATCGCGAGCGATCACGACCTTGAGGTTTGGCAGATAGGCGTTAAGCAATAGCGGGCGCAGCGCCGTAATATCGCTTTCCTGTAAAAAGTGATGGGTGGCGCGGACGGAGGATTCCCAGATCGCAACCAGACGTTCGAAGTGTGTGGGAAGTGCGGTTTCAATTTTCATGGGGGGATCATTATAGAGCGCAGAGATTAAATCAAGTATCCAGAAGCATGGAGGCAATAAAACGAAGACCTTAAATGAAGTTATAAACTCTCGTACATCTGAAAGTAGAGAGCGTATCAAGGAAATGGCCCGAAAGTTGGTTCAGGAAACCAGGCAAATGATAGATCATGGCAAGCAAGAATCATCACCTGGGAATGAGAACAGGGAAACGAGTCAATCCTTCATGACAGTTGTTCGGTTTAACCGAACAACTGAGGAACGGTAAATATTGTTGCGCCCTGCTCCCCCTCACCCTAGCCCTCTCCCTCAAGGGAGAGGGAACCGATTGTGCGGTTTGTCATCCCACACCGTTCGAGCTAAACCCTCACCTCCATCACCGCATACACCCCGTCCTTCGGCACCACCACGGTGACGTTTTCCACCGGCACGCCCGCCGCGAGGTGGATATCCTGCAGCTGCTGTAACGACCTCGGGTGAATATCCTCCCAACCGATACCCCGCAGCACAAAGTCAATTTGCGGGCTGCTGGTCAGCATGTTCGACACAATCACCGCGCCGCCGGGCTTGACCAGCCGCAGCGCGCGCTGGAGAAAAATCACCGCATCGGTATCGTTGAAGTATTCGAAAATCCCCAGCGCATCGACCAGTTCGGCCTGATGCTCGCCGAGCTCCAGCAGCAGGTCTTCGTTACGCACCAGCGTATGGAGCAGGTTGCGCCTGAGCAGCGTCAGCTGTTCGCCCACCACAATCCCTTCCTGCGCCGCCATGGTTTCGGCCCAGCTGAGCGCAACCGGGTCTTTGTCCACCAGCGTGAGATACACCCGCTGGCCGTCGAGCTTTGCTTCGCGCAGCACCTCCAGCACCGGGATGGCGGCACCGCTTGCGAGGCTAACCCAGTTATTTTCACTTTCGTTGTGAATGTACTTATCCACCAGCGCGGCCAGCACCCGGGCGCGGGAGCGCACGCCAACCGCATCGTTAGCGTGGATAAACCACTGGCGGCTGTCGCTGTCCATTTTCGTGCCGTCGGGCAGGCGGTCTTCCAGCGGGTTTTGCACCACAAACAGCGCCAGCGCGGAGGGCACCAGCCGGGTGCGCCACGCGGTGAGCGCGGGGCGGTTGCGGAAGGCCTGTTCGGAATAGCGGTTCTGCGGGACGAGCACGGCCTGCCCCCCTTCGTCGTATTCCACCCTCGGGGGCCGGAGCGCTGGCTCGGCTTTCAGGGCGCGGTCAAGGGAGGCGATCTCACGGGCAGCGTCGTCTTTCATCGGCCACTGGTCGCTGACGTCGGGAAATGACGCGCTGAAAATCGTCATATTTTCCGGTGCATCGCCGCGAAAAGGCTGCCAGTTCATGTCGTCTTCCCTCCGTTAGGCTTTTAACGGAAGTCTATCCAGGCGAGCCAGTAATACCCTACGAAGAAAGCACGAAATAGGTGCATCAGTTCTGCGACGTGCGCCATACCCCCGGCGTGCAGCCGTACTCGGTCTGAAAATGACGAATAAAATGGGCGCAGTCGCTAAACCGCATCCGCCGCGCAATATCCGTCACGCTTTGCTGAGAGTTTTTCAGCAGCCAGCAGGCATAGCGCAGCCTGGCGCTGCGAATAAATTCCCGCGCCGTTTTGCCAAACTCGGCGTGAAACAGGCGGTTAAGCTGGCGTTCGCTCAGCTTAACGTCCTGCGCGAGCCTGGCGGCGTTCAGCGGGTGAGTCAGATACTGTTCGACGATCGTCACCGCCCTGCGCAGCCGTGAATCAGGGATCATGGCGATATTCGCGGGCCGCGGCGTGGCGGCGTCATGCGGAGGAAGGGACAGCCGCCGGGAGGTGGTGGCCGCAATGTCGTCTCCCCCGTGGGCGCGGATCAGCGCCGTTACCAGGGTGAGCGTTGAGATCCCGCCCGGGCAGGTCAGCACATCGCCTTCGTCGATAAAATCGAGGCCTTGCTCAGCATAAACCTGCGGAAACCGTTGCGTGAAAACGTCATGGTGATGAGGATGAATCGAGGCGCGGCGCTCGTTCAGTAAGCCTTCCTCCGCCAGAATAAAGCTGCCGGTACCAATACCAATCAGGGGAACGTTGTTGTGATAAGCCTCCGTGAGAAACGCTCTGTCGCCACGGTGTCCCTGGTGAAGATGCTCCAGACCTCCGCCGATCGCCGCAATATAGTCGAAGTCGCCGGGCGGCGCATGGGCGGCCTCGGGCCGCACGCTGAGCCCTGAGCTGCTGACTACCGGTAAGTCGGGATAGGTGCTTATCAGGCTGAGTTTAAAGCGTATTTTCTGGCTACGCTTCTGGACGCTGGATGCAATACGTAACGCCTCTATTAATCCTGAATATGCGAAAAGCGAGAAATTGGGCCACAGGAGTAAACCCATATGCAGGGATTTATTCCGTGCAGGCGTCATTCTGACGCTATCATCAATTATATTTTTCATTAACTTGCCGAAGAATAATTACATTATCGCAACATTATTGTCGCTGTTATATTTTCCTAAGATAGGTCCTGGCTGTTAAATCAAGCATAAATGATGCCCGCAAAAACTTAAAAACATTTCTCCCTGTCGCTATCCGTTTTTTGACGTGTGGCACACATAGGTCGGCAGCGTCCCCAGAATAAATAAATAATTCTCATTCTGCTGTTTCTTAATACGCATATAAATATTCTTATTCGGATAGATAAAAAATAAGGGCTCGTACTTCTCCAGCCAGCTGTCGCTGATGTTGTCGTCCGGAAATTTCATATTGCGTATGGACGTCAGATTATAGACGCTGTCTTTGCGCTCAATCTGAAAGAAAACTTTGCGATTCAGGGTCTTCGTAGGATCGCTTTTCAACCGGCCATTCATACTGAGTATTCCGCTGTTGCCCTCCACGGTGTAATTCAGCCACAGCGAGAGCGTTTCATCACGGTGATGCTGAATAAAGTTCGCCTGGCAGGAAAAGGGCTGGATGTAATGGCGATGCCAGAGGTAATACGCTGCCACGACAGCCCCCATCAACAGGCACAGGCAGAGCGCAACAAGCGTTTGACGGTAGCGAACCATACTAGCGATCCTCTATAAAATAATCGGACATACAGCGGTTGGGTTCCGTCATTGGCCTGTCACAGCGAATGACCGATGCGCGAGGCAGCAGGATGTAGCCGCTGACGTAAACCCAGGGATAGTTAGCGCACTGGTCCTTAAACGGGGCGGCATAGGCCAGGGCTTTATCCCGATCGCGCTGCGTTTCAATATCGCGAGAAAAATAGAGCTGACATTCGCCCATCTTCATCGCGAAGCGGTACCCGTCGACGAAATAGCTGTCATGCAGCAGGTTATGGCTGATAACGCTCACGCCAGCCAGCATCAGCAATAGCACCAGCGCGCCCGGCAGCCAGAAGCGCCGTGTCGGGGCCGTCGGGCCGACAGTCTCTTCGCAGACATCCGGAGCAGCACGTTCTTCCTCTTCAGCCTGCGGCTGCGTCTCTTTAACGGTGATTTGCGTATCGCTTGCGAGCGTCAGTCCAATGCGCGGGATAGTGACAATCGGATCGGTTTCAAACCCCACTTTCTTCAGCCCCTTACGCAGAATAGAAATATTCTGGTAGTAGGTATTAGGCGAAACCAGCATCCCCCGGCGCTGCCAGACAATATCCATGCACTCCTGTTGAGTTACAATACTTCCGACTCTTTCTATTAATAACAACAAACAGCGCCCCGCCGGAGAATTTAATACCACCACCCGGTCAGGATTGTTGAGATCGCGTAATGTGCTGGCCGCTGGATGAAACTCTACCAGGCCATTAATAATGTAATGCTTATGCATAGAATGGGCTAAATACCTCCGGTCAACGCCTGTTGCGCCAGTAGATTCCCTTCACGGTTAACCTGCGTATCCCTCGCCTGTGTAAGGATTAATGTGACGGATAAATGCGCAACTGTATATCCTGGCGCCTGGCGAAAAATCTTATTTTTCCTTTCTCTTTATCTGACCGGTCTGAAGTTTTCTTAACCGCGATTTTAAGCCGTCTTGACACTGACAAAACTCGACAAAGGCGCCCGTTGAACGCTTTAGCCATCATTGTCTGAATTATTCAGCGCGCTTAATTTGTTTTTTTAATAAAAAGCAGAGAGAACGCGCTCTGCCAGCGGGTTTCGAAATTACGACCAATTCGAAAGCTGTCGTCTTAATTAACAATTTCGGTGCGAAACTGTTAGCCACCGTCAGTAACAACCCGCGTCGCATGACGTCCCCAGACTATTTCCTTACAAAACATTTATTAAAGCCAACTTTTCAATAAAAACTACCGGTATGATTATTTACAGGCAGATAAGCAAAAGCCGGTTCAGCGAGGAGAAATTGACGCTACACCTAAACCGTACTTAAAACAAATTAAGATTAATTCAGGTTACCTCTTTTACGCCCTGAGTATAGTGGGCTCACACCGTGCAATGCTTAATTGCTTCGAAAATACAGGCATCGTTCTGCCAGACAGACGAGTCTCATTACAATTATAAATCGAGGGAATGACATGGCGAATAAGCTCAACAACACACGTCATTTAAATATCGCGCTATTGGGTGGAGATCACTTTGCGCGCCAGGGGATCGCCGCGTTATTAAAAAATATTGTCCCGGCTATGCAGATTACAGCATCGATCGATAATTACGCGGAGATCGAAACGATACTCGCAGCCGCACCGGTAGACGTGATTTTTTTATCCGGCATGGAGAAATATCACGCGGGATATGACTGCCTGAAATATATCAGGAAGATGAAAGTACTTTATCCCGACGTACTTATTTGCATGTATTCCGCACCGGCAAATTCCTGGCTGTGGATACGCGGTGAAATAGACGCCTATCTCTCGCTGCAGGACCCGCTTTATCACTGGCGAGCCAGCGTATTAAAAATGGTCGATAGCCGTTATCGCCCACTAAAAAAACCCACGGCGTTATCGCTGACGCCGGGTGAATGGAGGGTATTGAAGGAACTGCGAAAGGGTCTGGATATGCGTTACATCGCCGAAACAGAGCAGCTTTCTTACCGTCGTGTCAGCGCGTTAAAAAGCTCAGCGATAAGAAAACTCGGGCTCAGGAACAAGACAGATTTGCTGGTCTTTTTAACCAGTTAGACCTGCTGCTTTCAGAGCAAATCTCGACATAACACCATAATGGAATCAGGACAATGAAAGCTCAATTCAATAATAAAACGCTGCTCGCTATCGCTATTGCGGCCTTACTGCCAGCGGGCACGGCCCTGGCTGCCGGCACCAGCGGCGGCACGGTGAACTTTAGCGGCAAAGTGGTGACCTCCGCCTGCGCCATCAGCGCAGGAAGCGCCAACATTGACGTGGATATGGGTGAAGTGCGTACCGCAACGCTGAAGACGGCAGGCAGCGTTGCCAGCACGGCAAAAGCGTTTGCCATCACCCTGGAAGATTGCGAAATCGCCGATACCTCAGCCTCTACGGATGAGAACCCGATTGCCGCCACAACCGTGGCCGTCACCTTCACCGGCACGCCGGACACTTCCGATGTTAATAGCTTGTCCGTCGGGGCAAACGGCAGCGCCAACTCTGCGCAAAACGTGGCTATTCGCCTTTATGACGAGCAGGGCAACGTGGTGAACCTGGGTGAACCTGCTGCGGCCATCCCTCTGCGTAAGGGTGCCAACACCCTGAACTTCAGCGCGAAATATTACTCGCCGAAGGGCGGCGCCACCGCGGGTGATGCCAGCGCCGTCGCAACCTACACCGTGACCTATTCGTAATCCTCAGGCCCGGTCTGCGAGCCGGGCCTGTCTTAGCTTTCAGGAGAAACACTATGCGCGTAAACACATGGATTTGCCTGGCGGGTGCGTTATGTTCCTCCGCCGTCTATGCCGGCGGCGTGGGGCTGGGCGCAACGCGAATGGTCTACTCCAGCGCCACCAGCCAGGCCATGATGCAGGTGAGAAACACCCATCCCGACGCTACGTTCCTCATCCAGTCGTGGATGGAGAATGAGAAAGGCGAACGCACCAACGACTTCGCGATCACGCCGCCGCTGTACGTCATGAAGCCGGCCAGCGAAAGCGCGGTGAAAATCATGTTTAACGGCAAAGCCCTGCCAGCAGATCGGGAGACGCTCTACTGGATGACGGTCAAAGCCATCCCCCAGCAGGCGAAAAGCGGCGCCGGCAATACGCTGCAGTTTGCGTCGGCTAACCGCATCAAGGTCTTTTATCGCCCGGAGGGACTCAGCGAGAGCCCGGGAGAGGCGTGGAAAAAACTGGCCGGTGCCTATCGCGCCGGAAAAGTCACTCTCAGCAACCCCACGCCGTACTACCTCACCACCATCAACGTGAAAATTGACGGTATGCCGGTGCAGCCGGTGATGGTGCCCCCGAAAGGCAGCGTGACGCTGGCCGAAACCTTCAGCCATGCGGGCAGCATGAGCTATCAGACCATTAACGATTACGGGGCATGGACCCCCGCCGCGCGCGCGTCGTTATCCCAATAATAAAAACAGTAAGGCGTGACCACGTGAAAATAAAAATCCTGTGCGCCACGGTGATCTCCCTGGTGATTCGGCAAGCCGTGGCTGCTGAAAGCGAGCTGCAATTTAACCCCGCGTTCCTCAACGGCGAGAGCGCAAACAGCGCCGATCTCGCCTGGGTCAACGCCGGGAGCGCGTTGCCGCCGGGTGATTACAACCTCAACGTGTATATCAATACGAATTATGCGTTCACGGGTAACGTCACGTTCCGCCTTGCTGAAGACAGCACGGGTGAAGCGCTGCCCTGCCTCACGCCTGAACAATTCGCCGCGCTGGGCATCGATAGCCATCAGGCGAAGGGCGGCGACCTGCCGCTGGCGCAGCGCTGCATCTTCTTAACGAAGGCGTTTGCGGATACGCAGTTTGATCTGGACCAGAAGACGCTCACCCTGAGCTTCACCGTACCGCAAAGTGCGATGCGCAATTTGCCGCGCGGGTACGTCAGCCCGGAAAGCTGGGAGGCGGGCATTCCTGCCGCGTGGCTGAATTACGTGGTCAATGGCTCGAACAATGAGTATCGCGGCGAGACGCGCACGCGGGAACAGCAGCTGTTTGCAAGCCTCAATAGCGGCGTCAACCTGGGCGCGTGGCGGCTGCGTGATTTCACCACGTGGACCAAAGACAGCAATGAGCTCACCCACGTGCAGACCTGGCTGCAGCGCGATATTCACGCCCTGCGCGCGCAGGTGTATGCCGGGGAAACGTACACCTCGGCGCAGGTGTTCGACTCCGTGGGCCTGCGCGGTATCGCCCTGAAAACCGATGACAACATGCTGCCCGCCAGCCTCAGCGGCTATGCACCTGAAGTTCGCGGCATCGCGCGCAGCAACGCCACGGTCACGGTTCGTCAGAACGGCAACATCATCTATCAAACCTCCGTCCCGCCGGGGGCGTTTGTGCTGAAAGATCTCTACCCGACCTCCTCGGGAGGCGATCTGGCGGTCACCATTCAGGAGAACGACGGCAGCAAAACGCAATACACGCTCCCCTTTGCCAGCGTGCCGAACCTGGTGCGTAACGGACAGGTGAAATATGCCCTCGGCGCCGGGAAATACCGTCCGACGGGCAATCAGGACGCGCCCTCTTTCGCGCAGGGCGAGCTGTTCTACGGCTGGCGATACGGCCTGACGTTTTACGGCGGGGCGCAGTTTGCCGATCGCTATAACGGCCTGGCCCTCGGGTTTGGGCAAAACCTCGGCCGCTTTGGCGCCTACTCCATCGACCTGACCCACGCCCGCAGCCAGCTGGCGGACGATCGGCACTATACCGGTGATTCGGTGCGCCTGCGCTACAGCAAGCTGCTGAACGACATTGGCACGCGGGTGAATTTCTTCTCGCTGCGCTACTCCACGAAAGGGTTTTATACCCTCAGCGACACCACGTACAAAGGCATGTCGGGCGGATCGCCAAAGCAGACGGTGGAAGACGATGGCACCGTCACCACCCAATACGACACCGTGTACAACCTGCGCATGTCGCGTAAGGCAAAAAACCAGCTGCTGCTGTCGCAGCCGATGGGACAATACGGCTCGCTGTCGCTGTCGTGGGATCAGCAGACCTACTGGAACACGTCAAATACCACGCAAAGCCTGCAGTTTGCGTGGAACGCCACGTTTCGCAACGTGTCGCTTGGCGTCAGCGTCCAGCGAAGCTCGAGCCTGTATGACGACAAGAAAGATAACATCCTGTCGATGTCGATTTCGGTCCCGCTGGGCAACCCGACGCTGTCGACCCGCGCGCGCTTTACCACGACCCATGCGGATTCCACCGGCACAACCACCAGCACGGGCGTGAGCGGCTACCTGCCGGGTGAGGAGAATCTGTTCTATAGCGTCAACCAGCGCTACAGCTCCCGACAGCACTACGGCGGCGATGCCACCCTGCAGTACGAAGGCGCGTGGGGAGACTACAACCTGGGCTACAGCTACGCCAGCGACTCCCGCAACCTCAGCTACGGCATCAGCGGCGGCGCGGTAGTGCATGAAGATGGCCTGACGCTGAGCCAGCCGCTCGGAAATACCAACATTCTGGTGAAAGCGCCGGGGGCCAGCAATGTCGCCGTGCTTAACCATAAGGGCATCAAAACGGACGGCCGTGGCTACGCGGTGATCCCGTACGCCACGCCGTACCGCGTTAACCAGGTCGCGCTGGACGTGACGACCGCCGGCAACGACGTGGAGCTGGAAAACGCCATCGCCAACAAAACGCCTACCGATGGCGCCCTGGTTCGCGCCACCTTCACCACGCACCAGGGGGCAAAAGCGATGTTTATCGTACGTCACGGCAACGACGTGCTCCCCTTCGGCACGCTGGTCTCGCTCGATGATGACAAAACCAGCGGCATCGTTGGCGATGGAGGCAGCCTGTATCTCTCCGGTTTGTCAGAGAAGGGCACGCTGAACGCCGTGTGGGGCCGCGGCAGCCGCCAGCGCTGCGCCATTACCTACGCCTTAAACAAGCAGAACTATAACGCCCGCACCGGTCTTTATTCTCAGGAGGTGGTATGTCAGTAACGCTTCGGATCGGCTGCCTTGCGCTGCTGCTGGTTTTCACGCTCCCCGTTCGCGGCTACGACGTGCTGGTCTCCGTCACCGGCAATTTGATCGGCAACACCTGCGTGGTGGCGCAGGACTCCGGGGAGCAAAACGTGCCGCTGGGCACTATTGGTATTAAACAGTTCAGCCGTGCCGGGGCCGTCAGCAATATCAAAACGCCCTTCACGCTCAGGCTTGAAGCGTGCGGGCCAACCTTTGCTGGCGTAAAAATCCGCTTCAGCGGTACGCCGGATGATGCCAACCCGCAGCTGCTGAAAATTGCCGACGGTGGCGCTACCGGCGTGGCGGTGCAGATCCTCGATAAAGAGAGCGTACTCATTCCCCTGAATACAAAGACCACCGCATACGGAACGGCGGGGGATGACAGCGTACAGATGACCTTCTACGCGCAGCTGGTTGCCACCGCTACGCCGGTGAGCGCCGGTGATGTGTCAGCCCTCGCCACCTGGACAACGGAGTATCTATGATGCGTTTAGCGTTTCTTCTCAGCGGATTACTTTTCTGCGCCAGCGTGCAGGCTCTGGACTGGAAATCGGACATTACGCTCTCCCCTCAGCCGATGACCTACAGCGGGCCAGCGGACTCCGTGGTGCCGGGCAGCATTATCGGATCGACCTGGAGCGCCACCGCCAGCGTGCAGCAGGTGTTCTGGTGCGGGCTTATTTTTACCTGCAACAAAGGCACGCTGCAGCCCAGCAGCAGCGCCATCTCAAGCGGTGCGACGGTCACCGTCGACGGCGCGAATTACACCATTTTTGAGACCGGCGTACCGGGCGTGGGGTATATCATCGGGCTGAAGGATTTTAAGAGTACGCAATATATTCCCCTGCAAACCGGTATCACGCAAAGCTACCCGGCAGAGGGCACCAGTGGGTTTGCCCAGGATCTGGGATGGTCAGCAAAGGTCACCTTTATTAAAACCGGTGCCGCCCTGAAATCCGGCGTCTATAACATCCCGACCATCAACGCCGCGGTGCTCACCGCCTATAACAACGAAACGAAAACGGCGCAGGTCATCATCAGCCCGACCACCATCACGGTGACCGCCAGCGGGTGTACGGTCGGCAGCAAAAACGCCAGCGTGGCGCTGGGCACCATTGATATTCGCACCCTGCCCACGGTGGGAAGCACGTCACCGTCGGGGACGTTTACCGTCGGCCTGACCTGTGACGCGAACGTGGCGGTTCACGCGGTGATGACCGATCAGACCACGCCGTCGAACACCTCGTCGGTGGTGACCCTGACCGGAGACTCCACGGCGTCCGGCGTTGGGGTGCAGTTTTTCTACAACGGCAGCGGGCCGCTGACGATGGGGCCGGACAGCTCGGCCGCGGGTGCGACCGGCCAGTTCTTCATCCAGAGCACCACGGCGGCGCAGACGCTCACGTTACCGTTCCAGGCGCAGTACATCCGAACCGGCGAACTGGTCCCCGGCTCGGCCAACGCGCTGGCCAGCATTACGTTTTCCTACCAGTAGGGGCTACTGCTTCACCCACACCAGCTGATCGGTTCGGAAGCCCAGACCGCGCGCGGTGTTCAGGTAATCCTGCTTCACCGCATCCGGAATGGTTGGCGTGCGTGACAGGATCCACAGGTAGTCGCGGTTCGGGCCGCTGACCAGCGCGTACTGGTACTTATCGTCCAGCCTGATCACGTTATAGCCGCCGTAGAACGGGCCGAAGAAGGACACCTTCAGCGCGGCGGTGGTTGGCTCGCCGGTAAAGTACGCTTTGCCTTCGCTCTCGTTCCACTTGTTCTTCACCGGATCGTAGCCCCGGTTGAGCACGCTGATGCCGCCGTCGCTGCGCTTGCCGTAGGTGGCGGTTACCTGCTCCAGCCCGCGTTCAAAGCGGTTTTCCAGACGGGCGACCTCGTACCATTTGCCAAGATAGCGGCTGGCGTCAAAACCGGAAATCGGCTGCACGCCCTTCGGCGGCGTGGGGGATTTACAGGCGACCAGCGTCAGCGCAATGGCAACACCGGTCACTACAGGCCATAGCTTCATGAGAATTCCTTTCATTTGCACGGTTGGACGTTAAGTGTAGTGCACCGTTTCGGCGCTTCATCCCGTTCGGGAAAATTCGTAGTATATTGAGAGTATTCCTCCACTCTGGACACGGACATGGCTTACTCCATCGGCGAATTCGCCAGACTCAGCGGCATCACCGCCACCACCCTGCGGGCGTGGCAGCGTCGCTATGGTTTACTCAAGCCACAGCGCACGGAAGGCGGCCACCGCCAGTACAGCGACGAGGACGTCCAGCAGGCGCTAAAAATTCTCGACTGGGTCAAAAAAGGCGTCCCGATCGGCCAGGTCAAACCGCTGCTGGAACGCCCGATGCCGGGTCGGACCAACAACTGGCAAACCCTGCAGCAGAACATGCTGCAACGTCTGCAGGACGGCAAGGTCGAGTCCCTGCGCCAGATGATTTACGACGCCGGACGCGAATACCCAAGGCCGGAGCTGGTCGCGAACGTGCTGCGCCCGCTGCGCAGCCAGGTCTCGGCCAACGTCGCCGCCGCCATGACCCTGCGCGCGATCCTCGACGGCATCATCATCGCCTACACCTCGTTTTGCCTCGAAGGCGATAAAAAAGCGCCGGGCGATAACATTCTGCTCAGCGGCTGGCACCTGAACGACCCGTGCGAGATCTGGCTCGAAGCCTTAACGCGCACCGGGCAGGGCCACCGAATCGACATCCTGCCGGTTCCGCCTGACGCGCTGGCACCGGAAATTTTCCCGGAGCGCAAATGGCTTCTGGTCACCAGCGGCAAACTCACCGCCGGGCGGAAAAAACAGGTGGAGCAGTGGCAGCAGCAGGTATCGCTTGAAGTGATTATCCTCTGATAATTTTCTCCTGCGGGAATCTTCACGAAAAGTTGAATATTTTCCCGCGCCGCAGATGCTAACGTTTTCCTGTGACGAATAACTCAACAGGAAAACACCATGAAAAAAACTGCCCCTCTGCTGATTCTGGCCTCGATGGCCTTTGCCCCTGCTGCCTTTAGCGCCCCTGCCGGCACGCTGAGCGTTCACATTCTCGACCAGCAAACCGGGATGCCGCCATCAGACGTGACCGTTACGCTGGAGAAACAGCAGCAGGACAAATGGACCCCGATTGCTAGCGGTAAAACCGACCACGACGGCCGCATCAAATCGCTCTATCCGCAGGATCAGGACATGCAGCCTGGCGTGTATAAAGTGACCTTCAAAACCGCAGAGTACTTCCACGGCAAAAAGCTGGACTCCTTCTTCCCGGAGATCCCGGTGCTGTTTACCGTGACCCGCACCAACGAGAAGCTGCACATTCCGCTTCTGCTGAGCCAGTACGGTTACTCGACCTACAAGGGCAGTTAATACGCGTTGATTTTAAAGGAATAAAAAAAATAGTTCCGCTAATACTTGGACAAATTAGTCATGTTGTGTAAGTTTTAATTATATGAACGGGAGGACTACAACATGACAACGAAACCTGTGCTCGGTATTAGCGGATGTTTGACCGGATCCGCCGTTCGCTTTGACGGCGGACACAAGCGTATGGGCTTCGTCATGGATGAGTTGGCCCAGTGGGTGAATTTCAGGCCCGTCTGCCCGGAAATGGCTATCGGTCTCCCGACCCCTCGCCCGGCCATACGCCTGACGCTGACGGACAGCGGCGAAACGCAGCTCCGTTTCAGCAAGCCGCCTCATGATGACCTCACGCAGAAAATGGCCGACTTTACGGCGGACTATCTGCCAAAAATCGGCGATCTGTCGGGATTTATCGTCTGTGCAAAATCCCCAAGCTGCGGCCTGGAACGCGTGCGGCTGTACGATGAAAACGGCAACCGGGGCCGCAAGGAGGGCGTCGGGCTGTTCACCGCCGCCCTTCTTGAAACCTACCCGTGGCTGCCCGTCGAGGAAGACGGTCGGCTGCACGACCCGGTGCTGCGGGAAAACTTTATCGAGCGGGTATTTGCCCTGCACGAGCTAAACACGCTGCGCGCTAAAGGTCTGACGCGCCGTGGGCTGCTGGATTTTCACAGCCGCTATAAGCTTCAGCTACTGGCGCACCATCAGGCAGGCTACCGCGAAATAGGCCCGTTCGTTGCCTCGCTGCACGAGTGGGAAGACCTGGACGCCTTCTTCGTGGCGTACCGGGAAAAGCTGATGACCATCCTGAAAAAACCCGCCTCGCGGAAGAATCACACCAACGTGCTGATGCATATTCAGGGATATTTCCGTAACCAGCTGAACACCCGCCAGCGCGGCGAGCTGCGCGACGTGATCCTGCACTATCGCAACGGACAGTTGCCTATTCTCGCCCCGATCACGCTGCTGAAGCACTACCTGGCCGAATACCCCGACCGGTATCTGATGACGCAAAACTACTTTGATCCCTATCCTGATGATTTGGGTCTGCGTCTGGCAGTCAAGTGATCATAAAAATGCGAAGGCCCCATTGACCCGTAGAGGCCCAAAGCAGTACCCCGTTTAGACGACATCCTCACTGTCGTCTCTTTTTTGCATTTCATCTCAAAGACTGTGATTATATACAGGTTTATTCTGCAAAAGGGGCCTGCCAGTGATCAACACCCTGCACATTCAAAACTACCGATCCATCCGCGACATGTCGCTGGAGCTGGAGCAGCTCAACATCGTCTTCGGGCCGAACGGCACCGGGAAATCCAATATTTACAAGGCGATACACCTGATGCACAGCGCCGCTCAGGGACAGTTTTCCCAGGCGCTGGCAAACGAGGGCGGCATTCTGAAGGTGTTCTGGGCAGGCAAAACCCGCAGCGACCAGCTGCGGCGGATGAATCTGGCGGTGGAAACAGAGACCTACGAATATGAGCTGCAGGTCGGGTTTGTGGAGAAGCTGCCCTATCCCTCGCAGTTTCAGCTCGACCCGGTGATCAAAGAGGAGTCCATCTGGCTGAGCGGTCAGCACCGTCGGCCTTCGTCACAGCTGATGAAGCGTAAGAACCAGGCAGTATTTCTGAACAACGTGCATCACGAGAAAGTGACCCACAGCGGCACGCTGTACGAGAACGAATCGGTGTTCGGGCAGCTCGGCGAACCGCATCTTTACCCGGAAGTGTCGCAGATGCGCGAGTCCCTGCGTAACTGGCGCTTTTATCATGAGTTTTCTGTATCAATCGGCTCGGCGATGCGCGCCCCGCAGGTCGGCTTCCGCTCCCCGGTGCTGGCCAGCGACGGTGCCAACCTGGCGGCCGCGTTTCAGACTATCGTCGAGATCGGCGACGAGCTGCTGCTGATGCGCATCCTTGACCAGGCCTTCCCCGGCTGCGTGTTTTACAGCGACAACACCGGCGGACGTTTTCGCATGATGATGCAGCGCGAAGGTCTTAGCAGGCCGCTGGAACCGGCGGAGTTCTCCGACGGTACCCTGCGCTTTCTGTGCCTGACGGTGGCGCTGTTAAGCCCGCGCCCACCGGCGTTTATCGCGTTGAACGAACCGGAAAACAGCCTGCACCCGCAGATGCTGCCCGCGCTGGCGAGCTTAATCGCCGAGGCCAGCCGCTACTCGCAGATCTGGCTCACCAGCCACTCGCCGGAGCTGGCGAAGTTGATTGAGAAACAGCGATCGTTTTCGCTGTATCAGCTGTCAATGGTGGAGGGGGAGACGAAGGTGGAGAGGCTGGGGTAGGTCGCATTCTCTTTCTTTTAAGTAAATATGAAAAATCCTGCCAACAGATGGGCAGGATTATCGAAAATTATTCAGTATCAGAACGCGAAGATTTACGGGCTTTACGCTCATCTATTTTCGCGAAGATCCAAGACCCCAGCCCTCCAGCAGTCCCCGTAATAACGCTTACAACTATAATATCTATAATAACTTCTCGCGTTAAATTCACCTTACCATCGAAAATCAAGTCTATAACAACACTAGCTATCGAGAAAAAAATAAAACAACAAACGACAAGATAAACCACACTTAAAAATAAAATCTTCAAACTTATTTTTTGTTGTTTTTTAATTGCCAGCATTATTAGCATCCTTTTCTTTTAGTTTATCTTTAATTTTATTACCAATAAATTCGCCACCAACAGAACCAATAATGTCACTAACAAATCCGGTGCTTGGGCCGAAAACTGGATTCAATGCAGGCGGTGCAATAACACTAACCACACCACCAACTGCCCAGCTAAACCCAGAACCCGTCAGGGCATTTTTATCAAGACCATCTGTGAAAAATGTCCCTCCAGCTACGATACCTGCGTTTTGCCAGACATTACGACCCGGAGCCAGCGCCCCTGTAATACCCGCAGACATACTACTCCAGTAATCCCAGCTTTTGTTTTCGTGGCCTGGTCTGCTTAAGTCGTACCATTGATAACTGCCATTAGCAATTTCACCGATTACAGCACCACCAACAACTTTTACTATGGATGCCGCAGGCCCTAAATAGGCGGCTCCCGCTATCATTACACCATCCTTAGATCCATTAACTATCACCTTCGTGATATTGGTGCTGTCCGGCATATCACCTTTCGCGATCCTATTCAGCCCGGCCTGTGTTTCTTCCGGCGTCAGGTTGTTTTCCACAGCATACTGTTTCCATACAGCGTTAACCGCAATAGTATTTTCCATGCCCGTGCCAAAGTTCAGCGCGTTATTCTCAGCACTATTCTTCCCGGCACTGGCCCCGGCCGCCGCACCAGCCGTATTTCCCCCAGCAATCCCGCCGGCTATGCCCGCTGAAACAGATGCCAGCGTACTCACGGTCTGCTTCTGCTCTTCCGTCAGCTTCGACGGGTCTGTGTCCGGATAGAACTGTCTGGCGATTGCTGTCGCAATCAGTTCGCCGGATGCGGCCCCCACAGCGCCCGCTGCGGCACTGTTTCCCTGAAGGGCTGCAGTTACGCCGCCGAGGATGGCATGGGCAATCGCTTTTGCCGCCGTGTTGTCATCAATGCCTGCATGATGGCCGATGATGTTCGCCAGCTCCGGTGCCGACGCGCCCGCCAGCGCCCCTCCGATATTGCCGCCCGCCAGTCCCTGCAGCGCTGCCGTGGCCGCCTGGATGCCGCGCTGCATATCGCTGCCGGTTCCGTACGTCACCATCACGTTTTTGTATGCCTGGGTATCTCGCAGTTTCGCCAGATAATCCTGGCGCTGTTTCTCTGTCGCGTTTGCGGGGAGTGTTGCGCCGGTTTCTTTCTGGGCCGCCTTCAGCCCGTTCAGGTCACCCTGCGTCCTGGCAATATCCGCCACCTGGCTACCAATGTCGCTGATCATCCCAACCGCGTTCAGGCGGTTCTGCTCTTTCTCCTTGTCGAAGATCGGGCTGATGCTGTCGTTGGCATGTTCGGTGTCGCGGCTCAGTTCGGCCACGTCCTGCTTCTGGTTTGCCTTGTCGCGGATGGTGAGGGAGCCCTCTGCCACGGCGGCCTGCGTGGTGCCTTCCTTATGACCTTTGTTACCCGCAGCGGAGATCATGCCGCCCGGCAGGTTGCCCTGGAATTTATCCCCGAAGCTGCCGCCGCCGCTCAGGCTGATACCGGAGTGCGAGGTTTTAAAGTCCGCTTCGTTGTGGATATCGCTGAAGCCCAGCGTTCCGGTATCGAGGCTGTTTTTGTCCGGCGTGGCGGTGGACGCGATAACCGCGCCATCAAGCTGGGTGTGATGCCCCACGGTGATGTCGAAGCCCCCGTCCCCGGCATACAGCCCGGTCTGTTCGGCCACCGAATCAAAGCGGCTCTTCATCTTGTCCTGGCTGGCGTTGATATAGCCTGAACCGGACATGGTGCCGAAGGTGAAGCTGCCCCCGGCCGCAACGCTGGTCTGCTTGCTGTCGTAGTCGCTGTTGTTCTGCTGGCTGCGCATCAGCAGGTCGTGACCAACGTCTGCCACGATTTTATTGCCGTTAACCTGGGCGCCATCAAGCACGGTGTCGTGCCCGCTTTTTAGGGTGACGTTTTTGCCGCTGTCGATTGTGGTTTCGGTCCAGTCGGTACCGTTACCTTTATCCTTGCCGTGCGCGGCGTTAACGTTGGCAAACACGCTGATACCCGCGCCGTTGCCTCCGGCACCGATGCTCACCCCAATACCGCCACCGCTGCTGCTGTTCTTGCCGCTGGTTTTTTGGGTATTCGCCGCACCGGACAACAGAATATCGTTCTGTGCATCCAGCGTGGTATCGCCCCCGGCTTTCAGCTGGCTGCCCGCAATCACGATGTCGCCGCTGTTTGCACCTTTGTTTTTGCCGTTCGCGGTGATGGAGAGATTGTTGCCTGCGTTCAGCGTGCTGCCTGCCACCGCATCACTCTCAGCATGCTGCTGTGATTTCGACTTCTGGGTCGTCAGCGAGAGGCTCACACCCATTGCGTTCGGGTCGCCGGTGGTTGCCGCCATATCCGCAGCCTGCCCGGCCTGCACGCCGGACAGCACCGTTTTGGTGGCCTGAAGGGCTTTCAGACGGCCATCACTTTGCTCTTTGGTCTCCTGCGCCGCGCTCACGGCATTGTTAATAGCGCTACCGACGGTGCCGGAGAGCGCCACGGTGAGCCCGCTTTTCTTCTGCTCGAAGGTTTCATCCCGGGTGCGCCTGTCGTGCCCCGGCTCGATGATGACGCTGTCGCCGCTGAGGCTTAAATCCTTCCCGGCGATAAGATCCGCACCGCCGACGTGGGCCTGGTTTCCGGCAGAAATCGCGACGTTACCCCCCGTCGAGCCCACCGTACTGAAGCTCTGGCTCTGGGTGGTGCCCTTCTCACGGAGATCGTGCGTGCTTTTACTGCTGCCGATGGTGAAGCCAATCCCGCCCGAGCCCATCAGGCCGGATTTTTTCTCTTCCTTAAAGCGCCAGGAGGTGTCGCTGTTCGTGGCCGCCACGATATCGACATTGTTGCCCGCCTTAAGCTGCACGTCGCCATCGCCCGCCACGGCGGAGCCGAACACCCGCAGGTTATTGCCCGCCACCACCTGCACGTTATCGCCGCTCAGCAAGGAGCCGGATTCACGCGTCGCGCTGTCCTCCTCGATGGTGTGGGTGGTTTTCTTGCTGAGGAAACCTTTTTTGGTTTTGGTCTGCTCTTTGTAGTGATAATCGCTTTCGGTTGCGGTATTGAGGCTGACGTCGCGGCCTGCCGCCACGCCGATATCGCCCTTCGCCGTCACCTGCGCGGCTTCGGTGGTGACATCGCGTCCGGCGAGGATTTGAGTATTCGCCCCGCTGGCGATCTCGGTTCCCTGCTGACGCACCGATTCGTTAATAACGGTTTTCTTGCCTGACCTATAGCTGTCGCCCTGCGTGGTCTCTGCCGCAGCCAGATTCACGTCGCGACCCGCCTGCAGCCCGACGTTTTTCTCCGCCGCCAGCGCGGCGGCCCGGGCGTTGATATCCTGCCCGGCCTTCAGGACCAGGTTATCGCCTGCGGAAATCGTGGTGCGGTCGAGCCCGGTGCTGTGGGACTCGCTTTTCCCTTTCCGGCTGCTTTCGCTTGTCTGTGCCGCGTTCAGGTTCAGATCGTTGCCCGCGCTCAGCCCCGCGCTGCCGCCCGCCTTCAGGTCGCTGGCGGTCACGTCAAGGTTGTGCCCGGCATTCACCAGCAGGTTGCCGCCCGCACTGACGTTACTTCCCTGATACGTGACGGAGGAACGGCTGGTTTTCTCCCGGCTGGAGCTGAATGCGTCGTTGATCTGATTCGCGTTGACGGCAATATCGCCCCACGCGTTCAGCAGCATATCGCCGCCGGAGGCCAGGTTCGCCCCGGTGACGGTGATGTTTTTCCCTGCCTCAAGCGACAGGCCATCCTGCGCGGTAATCGACGCCGTGTTGCCCGGCAGGGTGTCCTTCAGGCCGATGTTGCCGTACTTCCCTCCGGCGTTGATATCAATCTGCTCAACCTGCGTCAGGTTGTTGATACTGCCGTCCAGGCTCTCCAGCGCGACCGTTTTGCCGCTGATGGTGGAGCTGATGTTATTGATATCGCCGATGGCGCTCAGGTTCAGGTCGCCGCCCGCTTTCATCAGGCCGTTGCTGAGGTTGCTGATGCTGTTCTGGCTGTCGAGCGTCAGGCTGTTTTTCGCCAGCAGCGAGCTGCCGCCGTTGGTGATGCTGCCGCCCTTCAGGGTGACGTTGTTGCCCGCGATCACGCTGCCGTTGTTGACGGTGACGTCCTTCGGCGACAGGTAGAGTTTCGGCACCATCACCGTTTCGCCGTTGACGGTGGCTTTCTCCCACCACAGAAGGCTGTGGTCGAGCGCGGCAATCTGATCGGCGGTCAGCGAGACGCCAAACTGCAGGCCCAGCGACTGCTGCGCCGCCGCGGCGTTGTCCATCAGGTAGCGCATCTGATCCAGATCGGAGCCGATGCCGTTCAGGTAGCGGTTACCGGTCTGGTTGAGTACCACGTTGGAAACATAGCGGGTATCGAACGCCGCATCGCCGAGGAAGCGGTAGTCGTAGTCCGGGTTCAGGTTGAGGCGGCCAAGCATATAGGACGAGCCGAGGAACTGCTTCTCGTCGGTAAACGCCAGCCGCGTCTCCTGCGGCGCCGTGGACGACGGTTTGATCCCGAGCATCGCGTTCAGGTCGGCAAACAGGGCGGGATCAAGCTGTCCGAGACCGTTCAGTTTCGGGTTGATGCCGATCAGGTACGGGCTTTTCGGGTTGTCGGAGAAGACAAAATAGCCGTTGTTGCCCGACGGCAGCGGGTAAGCGCTGGTATCGACGCGCTGGCCCTGATAATGCCCGACGGCGCCGCCCTGCGCGGTTCGGAGATCGGCGGTGGTGACCCCGGCGTTCGCCAGCGTGCCCAGCTGGCCGAGGTTCGCGTTGCCTTTCTGCGTGGTGGCAATGTTGCTGAGAGGCGTGCCGGACGCGCCGCCGTTTTCCAGCGCGCCGCCGCCGTTAAGCTGCTGCAGCGCCCCCTGGAGCCGATCGTTCCACTGCGGTGAGTTCACCGCCACGGTGCCGGTATTGCTCAGCCCCTGTTTTTGCACACCGCTGCCGACAGTCTGGTTGCTGAGGGTGTTCAGCGACGGGGTGGAGATAACGTTGCTGACGCCGCCCGCGTTAGCGGTGGTACTGGTGTTACTGATGTTGCTGGTGAAGTTTGCGGTGACGTTACCGCCCGCCTGGATGACGGCGCGGAATGTTTCACCATTTTCACTTTCTGTGACATGCCCATCTAATACATAGGTTACGTCATTGTCGTAGTAAGTATTGCGATGGGTTGGAGAGTAGGAGCCAGGAGAACCCCCGCCATATGAGGGGCTTACATATTTATATACAGCATATTCTGTATAAGTTCCGCTCTGATAGCTCTGATTATTCAGCGTGTTTCCTGCAAGCGTAATATTGCTATTCGCCAGGATTGTACTCGCCTGATTGTTCAACTCTGCGGCAGTGATAGTTAGATTACGCCCGGAAGAAATACGAGCGCTTCCACCCTCAGCATTTACAACCTGCGCTATCTGATTTAGTGCATATTTACGTGTTTCATAGCCTGTAATTGGTTTGTAATAGTAATGGGTATCCTCATACAAGAAACAGGGAACTCCCCCACATGTACCTGAACCGTCATGGGTATAAGTGCTGTATTTATCCCGAACAAGCGTATCGATTCCGAGAACCGACACAGGTATGTCAACAGTTGCCTGCCCAACCCAACCATACGCTGGCGACGCACTTGTTGTTGTGGTTGACGTTAATCCATCACGCTGATTTAACAGGCTGGCAGTCTTAACCGTAATATCCCCATTCTGCGTCTCAATATTCCCCGACGTGTTCACCACCTGGCTGTTCGCATTCCCCGCCGCATCCCGCTGCATCCACAGGTTGTTCCCCGCCATGATGTCGCCGCGCCGGTTAGTGATGCTGTCAGCAAACAGCGCCAGATTATTCGCCGCGTACAGCAGCGCGGTGTTGACGATGGCGCCCGGCGCGCTCAGGGTCAGCGAGCCGCGCGTGCCGGTGAAGCCGTCGACGGTAATGTTGCTCCGGCTGGCGACGGTGATGTCGCCCCCGCCCTGCACCGTGCCCGCGGCGTTCAGCGCCACGCTGCTGCCGGAGAGCGTGCTGGTGCCGCCGCCGGTGGTGATTTGTCCGTTGTTGCTGAGCTGCCCGCCCGCGCTGAGGTTAACCGCCTGCCCCTGCAGCACGCTGCGGTTATCGATGTCGCCGCCGCTGCTGATGGTCAGGGTCCGGCCTGCCGCCACGGCGGTCCGGCTGGTAAACGCGTTCGTCAGCTGCAGCGTTAAGTCCCCCAGGGAGACCAGCTGGCCGGTCAGGTCCAGCCCCCGGCTCTGCAGCCACAGGTTGCCGCCGCTCAGCAGCCTGCCGCCCGCGCTCTGGGTCACCTGGTCCGCGCCAATATTCAGCTGCGCGTTGCCGAGCAGCGTGCCGCTGTTGTTCAGCTGGCCGTAGTTAACCGTCAGCTGTCCCGCCTGGGTGGTGCCCTGGCTGGTAAAGGTGGTGCCGGTCAGCGTGGCCCGGTCGGCCACCCACGTGCCGCCGTTAGTGGCGTTTGCCGCATTGAGTATCAGGTCGGTGGCCTGCAGCCAGCCGGTGCCGGTGAACTGCGGCGTGCCGAGCGTCAGGCGCGCGCCGGAGAGCAGCCTGCCGTCGTTACGCGCCTGCGAGGAGGCGGTCACGCGCGTCTCGCCGCCGCCCTGAATCAGGCCGTAGTTAAACAGCGCGGGCGTGGTCAGCGTCAGGCCATCGCGGCTGACGATTTCGCCCCCGCTGCTGTTGGTCAGCGTGCCGCTGAGGGCCAGCGTCGCGCCGTTATCGCCCTGCAGACGTCCGCCGTTGGTGAGCGCCCCGGTGGTGATGCCGAGCGTGCTCCCCTGCATTTTGCCGTCGCTGGTGACGGAGGCCGCCGTGACGTTCAGCGCCCCGCCGGAGAGCAGGGTCCCGGTCGACTGCTGGCTGACCGCGCCGGTCTGGCTGAGGGTCAGGCCATTCACCCCGCTGATGGCGCCGCTGTTGCTGAGCGTGCCGCCGGTCAGCGTCAGGTTTTTCGCCGCCCACTGCCCCTGGTTCACCAGCGTCGCGGCCTGCAGCGTTGCCGCACCCAGCGCGGTAATCTTACTGCCCGTGGTTCCGGTGAGCGTGTCGGCCAGCGTCATCTGCAGCCCGTCGGCACTCTGCACCGTGCCGCTGTTGCTGAGCGACTGCGCGTTAAGCAGAATGTTCTGCGCCTGCCAGCTGCCGGCGTTGGTCACCGCCCCGGAGGCAATGGTCAGCGCGCCCTGAGTGAGCAGCCTGCCGCCTGCGCCGTTAATCAGCGCCTGCTGCGGCGCGGCCATCGCCATGCGCGCCATCAGCCGCTGCTGCCCCTGAACGGTCAGGCTCTGCAGGCCGGTCAGGGTGCCCTGGTTGTTAATGCTGTCCTGGCGCAGCGCGAGGGTGTTCCCCTGCACGGTGCCGCTGTTTTTAAGGGTGCTGCCGCCGAGCGTCACGTCCCCTTCGCTGAGGAGCTGCCCGCGGTTATCCAGCGTCTGTGCGGTGATATCCGCCCGCCCCTGGCTCATCAGCGAGCCGGACGAGGTCAGCGTGCCGCCGGTCGCGGCCGTCAGCGCCCCCTGGCTGAGCAGGGACCCGCCGTGCGTCCAGTCGCCGGTGGCGCGGATGTCCGCGCCGTTCCCCTGCAGCGTGCCCTGCGTAACCAGCTGGCCTGCGTCCAGCGTCAGCATGCCGCCGGAGAGGGTGCGCGAGGCCGCGCCCGTGGTCAGCGCGGTGCCGGTGAGCGCCAGGCCGTTCGTTCCCTGCATCAGCCCGTCGTTGTTCATCTCGCGGGCGGTGAGGGAGAGCGTGCCGCCGGTGATGCGCCCCGGGTTCGCCAGGGTGTCCGCGGTGAAGGTGGTTGCGCCGCCGCTCTGCAGCAGCCCGGTATTGGTTAACGCCCCACCGAGCGTGCCGCTGAGCCCCGTCAGCCCGTTCACCGTGCCGCTGCTGGTCAGGGTGGTGCCGGTCATGTCCAGCGTCGCGCCCTGCAGCGTGCCGGCGTTCGTCAGCTGCCCGCCCGTCAGCGTGAAGCCGCCGCCGGAGAGCCATTTGCCGTTCAGCGCGTTGATAAAGCGGTCAGCGGCGGCGTTAACCGCGCTGCTGCCCTGCATCAGGCCGCTGTTGCGCAGCTCCGTCGCGCCTGCGGTCAGCGTTCTGCCCGCCACCGTGCCGCTGCTGGTCAGCGTCGTCGCGTGAAGCGCGGCATCGCCGGTGGCCACGATGTTCCCGGCATTGCTCAGGGCGTTGCCCAGCCCCAAATCCAGGTCCTGCGCCTGAATATCGCCCTGGTTCGTCAGGTCGCTGCCCCGGAGGGTGAGCCCGCCGTTCACCAGCAGCAGACCGGCGTTATCGAGCGTGTCCAGGGACAGATTCAGGCCGCTTCCGCTCACCAGCTGCCCGGTGGCGCCGTTGCTCAGCGCGCGGGTGGTCAGCGCCAGCGTGTCGTTGCCCTGCAGCATGCCGGTGTTGGTCAGCTGCGCGGCGTTCACCGTCAGCGCTTTCCCCGCCAGCCGGCCGTCGTTAAACAGCTGCGCCGCCGTCAGCGTGAACAGGTTCTGGCTGAGCAGGGCGCCCGTGTTGTCCAGCCTGCCGGTTGCGGCAAGCGTCAGGGCGTCCAGCGCCTGAACGCTGCCCTGGTTATTCAGGCCTGCGGCGTCCAGCGTCGCGCTGCGCCCCTGCAGGCTGCCCGCGTTGCTGAGCGTGTGTCCGCTCAGGGTGAGGGTCTCACCGCCCGTCACCTGCCCCTGAGTCTGGTTCGCGAAGGTGTTGCCGGACCAGGCCAGCGTGCTGCTGCCCTGAAGCAGGCCGCTGTTCTGCAGGTCGCCCCGCAGGGTCAGCACTTTCGCCAGCAGCTGGCCCCGGTTATCGGTATTGCCGGCCTGAACGTCCAGCGCCTGCTGGCTGAGCACCTTACCGCTGTTGGTCAGCGCGCCGGTCACCGTCGCCGTCACGCCCGCTTCCCCCAGCGCGTTACCGGTGTTCATCCACTCGCCGGTGGCCAGGTTCAGGGTGTTGCCCTGCATGAGCCCGGCGTTGTTAAGGGTGGTGTGGTGCAGGCCGAGCGCGCCACCGGAGAGCAGCATGCCCGCCTGCAGGTTGCTGAGCTGTGCCCCGGTCGCCGTCAGGGAACGGGTTCCCTGCAGCGTGCCGCCGTTGGTCACCGACGCGCTGTTAAGCTGCGCGTCGGCACCGGCCATCAGCCCGCTGTTGGTCAGGCTGGCGGCGGTCAGCGTCAGGCCGTCCCGGGCAATCACCCGGCCGCCCGCCTCGTTGCTGACCTGACGGGTCAGGTTCAGCAGCAGCGCGGTGGCGCTGAGCTCGCCGCTGCTGGCAAGGGTGTCGCCGCTGAGCGTCAGCGTTCCGCCGCTGCGCAGCGCGCCGCGGTTAGTGAGGTCTGCCACGCCGAGCGTCAGGGCCGCGTCCCCCTCGACGGTACCCTGGTTCTCCAGGCTGTCCGCGGTGATGTGCAGGTCGCCGGCGGCAATACTGCCCGCGTTAACCAGAGTAGTGCCGTTCAGGGTGAGCCGGTCGTCCGCCAGCAGGCGTCCGCTGCTGGTCAGGCTGAGGTAGTCGCTGCTCAGGCTGACGCCGTTGATTTCACCCAGGTTGGTCAGCGTGTCGCCTTTAATGCGCAGCGTGCCGTCGGTGGTGATAAGCCCGCCGTTGGTCAGCACCGGAACGTTCAGCGTTAAATCCTGCGCGCTGTAGACCGACCCGCCCGCGAGGTTCGCGAGTGACCCGGTCTTCAGGCCGAGCAGGGTGGTCCCCTGCAGCAGCCCGCCGTTCTCCACCGAGGCTGCGTCCAGGGAGAGGATACCGGCAACCAGAGAGCCGCTGCTGGTGATGCGCCCGGGGGCCGTCAGGGTCATGCGGTCCGCTTTTGCGGCGCCGGACTGGAGGATGTTCTGTCCGCTGAGAGTAATGGCGCCGGCGGTGAGCTCCCCGCCGCTGGTCAGGTCGCCGGTCGCGTTAAAGCTCAGCGCGTCACCGGTGGATTTCCCGGCATGCGCAATCGTGCCCGCCGTCACCGACAGGGCGCCTTTCGCCGCCTGGGTGCCGTTCAGCGCGGCGTTCTGCGCCTGCAGGGTGAGCCCCTGCCCGCTCTGCAGGTGCGCGTCCCGGCCGGTGGTCAGGTCGCCGGCGCTGACGGTGACCGCCCCGCCGCGTCCGTCTGCCCGCTCAGGCTGGCGCTGCGGGTCGCGGTAATCTGTATATTGCCCTGGCTGGTCGTGCGGGACGCCTGACCGCTGGTCAGGGTGCCGGCCTGCGCCGTCAGCGCCGTCGCGCCGGACAGGGTGCCGTTCTGCTCAAGCACGCCTGCGGTCACGTTCATCGCGCCGTCAGCCAGCAGGCTGCCGTCGTTACGCAGGGTCTGCTGCGCCGTGACGTCCGCATTTCCCTTCGCGCTCAGCGTGCCCCGCTGCGCCAGGGTTCCGGCGCTTAACGCCAGGCTGCCGGCGCTCTGCAGGGTGCCGCTGTTGGTCACCGTCTGTCCCTTCAGGGTGACGTCGCTGCCCTGCGCCGTGCCGCCGTTCGTCAGGTCTCCGGCGTTCACGTCCAGACGGCCTTTCGCCGCCAGCAGGCCGCTGCTGGACACCCTGTCGCCGGAGAGCGCAATGTCGCGCCCCGCATTCACCTGCCCCTGGTTACTGACGGTGCTGCCCGTCAGGCGGATATCGGCCGCGGCATCGGCCCGGCTCTGGCCGTCCAGCACCAGCTGCCCGCCGCTCAGCGCCAGGCTCTCTCCTGCCGAGACCGCACTGCCCGTGGATGACAGCGTGCCGCCGCTGCTGAGCGTCGCGCGGGTATCGCTTCCGCTGCGGGTATTCGTCAGGGTGATATCCTTCCCGGCCGCCACGCTGAGCGCGCCCCTGCCGGTGACGCTGCCGCCGCGCTGCGTCAGGCTGCCGCCGGTGGACAGCGTGGTGTCGCCCTGGCCCGTCAGCGTGGCATCCGAAAGTGCCATCCCCTGCCCGCCCGCGACGGTCAGCGCCCCGCCCTGTGCCGACACGCCGCCACCGTTGACGGTAAGGGTGTCCTGACTGTTCAGCGTCGCCGCGCCGCGGGAGATAAGGGAGGTATTGCTGAGCGTCATCGCCTGCCCGCTGCTGACCGCCAGCGCGCCCGCGCTGTTTGTCCCGCCGCCCGTCATCTGCACTTTCCCCGCCGCGGAAAGGCGCATGTCGCCCTGGCTGGCGAGCGTGCTGTTACTGAGCTCCATATCCTGCGAGCTGGCCACGTTCAGTGCGCCCCTGCCTGATGGCTGCCGCTGAGGGCCACCCCGCGCCCTTCGCGCTAATCGAGCCGCTGGCGAGGCTGTTCCTGACCGTCAGTCTGCCGCCCGCATCCAGCTGAATGTCGCCCTGGCGCGCGGTGAGGTTGCCGAGGTTCACCCCGACGCCCGCCTCGCTGGAGACCAGGCGGATACGGCTGGCATACATCCCGCCGAGCGCGCCGGTATCCACCGCCACCACGGGCGCGGCGCCCTCGCCGGCAACCGGCCTGACGCTGCCGTCGGCGCCCACGCGGTTCGCCCCTGCGGTCACCGTCAGGTCGTTCGCGTGGATCGCGGCGTTCACCTCCGTTGCGCGCGCAATAATCGACAGCGCGTCGCTCTTGCTGGCGTCCAGCCCCTGGCCTTCAACCGTGATGGCCCCTTTCGTCACCTCCAGCGCCAGCAGGTTACCGCTGGCGTCGAACTGCGGTTTCCCCGTGGTCAGGGTGACGTTCGGGGTGTTGATAAATCCGCACCCGTTACAGGTAATGCCGTACGGGTTGGCCACCATGACGTTTGCTGCTTTACCGGCGACTTCCGTGTAGCCCTGCAGCTGCGAGCGGCTGGCGCCGGTGACTTCGTTGATGATGCCTGTCGCTTCCCGCCCGGCCTGCAGGTTGGGGTTGTTCTGGATAAGCCCGCCCAGCTGGGTCCGGGTTAAGCGGTCCGTGCCGTTGTTGAGGATAAGCCCCTCGCTGCCGACGTTATACTCGCCGAACTGGTTATGCGAGATACCCGCCCCGTTCGGGGTGGCGATGTTGACGACCGGCACCCCGTTCCCGGCCCGATCGACCGTGGTCTGCCCGGCCGGCGTGAGCGCCGCCGCGACGGCGGGTGCCACCGGCTGCCAGACCATCAGGCCGCAGACAATCCAGCTGATCAGACGCTGCGAGAAACGAACGGGTGGGTGACGGGTATCCATAGTCGTAGAGTCTCTTAAAGCATGAAGGCAATGCGCCAGTTAACGCTCACATGATCCGGGCCGAGCCAGTCGGGGTAGCGCAGCGGCGTACCGACCGAAATCTGGCTGCTGTACCCGCGCCCAGCGCTGCTCAGCCCCACCGAACCGCCCCACAGCGTGCCGGAGGCAAAGCGGTCCTGACGGTCTTTTTCCAGCCAGCCGCCGTCAACGGCGACCGTTGCGCTTACCGCGCCAATCACCGGGAGGGTGAAGAGGGAATACCCCAGCTCGTTACGCCAGTAGCCGCCGTTATCCCCGGACAGGTACTGTTCTTTAAAACCGCGCACGGAGCTTTCGCCGCCGAGCGTCAGGCGCTCGGCGCCGTACAGCCGGTCGGGCGACCACTGGCCGTAGGCGCTGGTCAGCCACCACGCGTTACGGGCGACAGGACGCTGGAAGCTGGCGTTCAGGCTCCATTTGCGGAATTCCGCCCGCGGCATATCCCGGATTTATTTTCGTCGGTTTCGGCATTGAACCACGGCATGCCGTGGCTCCAGGTCGGGTTAAAGGTCGCCACGCCGCCCAGCATTTTTTGCGTGTGGGTAATCCCCAGGACCAGGCTCGAGAGGTTGCGCGTGCTGCTCTTAAGCGGCGCGTCGTTCAGCCAGTTGCGGCTGGAGCGCTGAACCACGCCCGCCGCAATGCCGGTTTTAACATCCCCGTTGCGGAAAACCACCCAGGACGCGTTAAGGCGGTGGGTTTTCGTATCGCCCGTGGAGAGCCAGTTGAACCCCTGGTTACTGATGGTGGTCCGGTAGTTACTCCAGGCGTAGCTGTAGTCCAGCAGGCCGTAGCCAGACGGCACGCTGACGCCCGCCTGGAAATTCTGCGCATCGTACGCGCTGGCAAAATCGCTGCTGCGCCCGCCGCTGACAAACCATCTATCCGCCAGCCCCAGCATATTATTGGCGGTGAGCACGCCGTTAAGCTGGTTTTCACCGGTGCTCTTCTGCCCGCTATTATCCAGGCTCACGGATGCACTTAACGGAAATTCCGGCTTGCCCGTGAGATTAACGATGGAATATCCGGCCTGCGTTCCCGGCAGAATTTCAATCTGCACCGGCTCGGCGCGCAAACGGTTAATTTGCTCCATCCCCTGTTCGATATCGCGTAAATTAAGGATGCCGCCTGTCCGTCCCGGAAACGCCATTTTCAGCATGCGCGGCGTTTCGCCTTCCAGACGGATCGCTTCCAGCCGTCCTTCCAGCACCACAATATTCAGCTGGCCGCCGGAGAGATCCTGCTCGGTGAGAAAGGCGCGGCTGGTGATATATCCCGGCTGATATACCAGTCAGAAATACGGGCGAGAAGCTCCGTTATTTTCGCCATATCCAGACACCGGCCCTGCCACGGCGCGACAAGGGCCTGCTGCGTTTTCGGGGAAATGAGGGTCGTGCCGGAAAGGGTAATGGTATCAATGGTGAAGCAGGGCCCGGTGCCGGCTGCAGGCAGAGGCCTGTCAGGCGCCGGGCGAGGAATACTCCGCTCCAGCTCTTCACGCTGTTGCTGGTTCTGTAATAAAAGCTGCTGCTGTTGCTGCTGAATAGTATCGCGATCGGCTGGCGACAAGGGCGCAGCGTTAATGCTTGCTGAAAAAAGCGCACCCGATAAGATAAAAATAATATAATTTGCTAATGAAATTATTCTTCTTTCTATTTTATTGCTATTCATCCATGCCACAAAATTTATTCGCAATTAATATTTTCGAAATATAAGAGCATTCTTAATGCGAGTATATCTAATTTGCGTTAAGGCGAAGCAAATAAAATATTTTTTCAGAAAAATGAGAGGTGGATTAAGAAAAAATAAGAAGTGATTTAACTACCCCTTAAATCTTGAGTTAGCCGTAATACACTAGCTGTGAAGACGGAATGTTTTCCTCCATTCCGCAGGGCTCACCCCAAAACGCGCCTTAAACTGCTGTCGCCAGGTGACGGCGGAATTAAATCCCACCAGTTCGGCCACGCGCTCAATCGGCATATTTCCGGCTTCAAGCAGGAGCTGGCTGCGCCGCAGGCGTTCGGCGGTAAGCCAGTCGGCGACGCTCATCCCCGTGGCTTGAATAAAATGACGGGTCAGGGTGCGGCGGCTCATCGAAACCACCTCCGCCAGTGAGTCCAGGCTATGCGGTTCGGTGATGTGCCGCTGCAGGTAGTCGATCAGGCAGTTAATGCGTCCGTCGCGGGTATCTTTGGGTACCGGCTGGGCGATGAACTGCGCCTGACCGCCCTCGCGGTGGGGCGGAACAATCATCCGACGGGCAATCTGGTTGGCGACCACGCTGCCAAAGCGCTGACGAATGATATACAGGCAGCAGTCCAGCGCCGCCGCGGTTCCGGCGGAGGTGATGATATTGCCGTCATCCACGTAGAGCGCATTGATATCCAGCTGAACGTGCGGGAAAAGGGACTGGAACTGATGCTCGAACTCCCAGTGGGTGGCCGCACGTTTGCCGTCGAGGAGCCCCGCCCAGGCCAGCACAAACGACCCCAGACACAGCCCGACGATTTCCGCGCCGTTGTCTCTCGCCCGCACCAGGCTGTCGAGCAGCGTCTGGGGCGGGCGTTCAAGAACGTGCTGCCAGTAGGGAACGACGACAATATCGGCCTGACCAATGGCGGTAAAATCCTGCGTGGCGTTGAGGGCAAATCCGTCTTTTGAGGTGAGAAACCCCGGCGTTTCGGCGCAGATCGTCACGTTAAAGCGCTTTTCGCCGGAGACCGAATCGCCAAACAGAATGCAGGGAACGGAGTAGTGGAACGGGCTGAACCCGTCTACCGCGACAATCGCGACGTTGATTAGCGACATCAGTTCCTCCTTTCCCTTTAACGCACTCAGAATATAACGGTTTCGCCATCCTGGGGAATGCTCACTGCGTCACTCACCTGATTGGCTTCAACGTACTCACGCAGCGCGCTGCGGGTCAACAGGCAGTGGTTAATCGCCTCCATATGGATCGCCACAATGCTGGCCTGCGGCAGCAGGAAATGAACGTTGAGCACGTCCTCCTGCCCCATAATAATGGGCCCAAAACCAATAACGTGGGCATAGCCCGCGTTCAGCACCACCACGTCCGGCTGGTGCTTTTGCAGATCGGCCGCCACCTCGTCACGCCAGACGGTATCCCCGGCAAGATAGAGCGTCTTCTCATCGGGATGACGCAGCACCACGCCGCAGGCCTCACCCAGACGCTCCGCCAGCTCCGGCACGGCGTAAGCGCGATCGGTGCCGTGCTGCCCGCCGTGGGTTTTCGTAATCTGAATATCGCCGAAGAAGGTCGCGTCGGTCATGACCGTCAGGTTGCTGAATCCCTGGCTGCGCAGCAGCGCGGCGTCACGATCGTTTTGCACGTAGACAGGTTTATCTTTGGCGATCAGCTCCGCTGCAGTGCGATCCCAGTGATCGTCATGGGTATGGGTGACGATCACCGCGTCGGCGTCCAGCAGCGTGTTGACGTCAACGGGGAGTTCGACCGTCGGGTTACGGCGTTCGGCATACGCCGTGCCGGGAAAGCCCGGATAAGCCCCCTTCGGGGCCAGCATCGGGTCGATTAAAAGACGTTTTCCGGCGTAGGAAATCAGCTGGGTGGCGTTGCGAATGTGGGTAATGTTCATGGGCTATCCTCCGGTAGGTGTGATAAGGAGGATAGCCAGCCGTCGCAATTGCCGCAGTGGGTTAAAGGGCGATTACCGATGGAATCGGGCCAATTTAAGCAACCCGTTTTCCGTCAGATCGTTTACCAGCCCGGCACCGCCCCGCCGTTAAAGATCGTCTCCGCCGCTTTCGCTACCTCAGGCGACTGATACGACTGGATAAATTCCTTCACGTTCTCCGCGTCTTTGTTGTCTTCGCGCGTCACTACGATGTTCACGTACGGCGAGTTTTTGTCTTCAATAAAGACGCTGTCATGCACCGGCGACAGCCCGGTTTGCTGAATATAGGTGGTGCTGATAATGGCGACATCCACTTTCGGATCGTCCAGCACGCGCGGCAGCTGCGCCCCTTCCAGCTCCATAATTTTCAGCTGTTTAGGGTTGGCGGTAATATCCAGCGCCGTCGGCAGCAGCCCGGTGCCCGGCTTCAGGGTAATGAGCTTCTCCTTTTGCAGCAGCAACAGCGCGCGGCCAAGATTGGTCGGGTCGTTTGGAATGGCAATCGTCGCCCCATCCTTCAGGTCAGAGACGGATTTAATTTTGCGGGAATAGCCGGCCATCGGAAAAACAAAGGTGTTCGCCACGGCCACCAGCTTGTAGCCATGCGCCTTGTTATCCTCAGCGAGGAACGGGCGATGCTGGAAGACGTTGGCATCCAGTTCTCCCTGGTTGGTGGCATCGTTGGGCAACAGCGAGCCGCTGAAGCCGACCAGCTCCACGTCCAGGCCATATTTCTCTTTTGCCACCTTTTTGGCGATTTCCGCCACGTCCTGTTCAGCGCCGTTGATGACGCCCACTTTAATGTGTTTGGCATCGCTGCCACTTTGATCGCACCCTGCCAGCAGCAGGCCAGCAAGTACCAGAGCACCCAATCGACGTTTCACAAGACAGTTCCTTTTGCTAAATGTTGTAGTGACTATATCGACAACGAGGCGGTGAAATAAAAACCGAAAAAGAATCAATAAGAAGGATAAGTTATATGCGGGTTTTGCCGGGTGGCGCTGCGCTTACCCGGCCTACAGATCCGGGGCTTAAAGCGCTTTCGCCAGATAATGCCGCTGCATGCCCGGATAAGGATAATCCTGCAAAGACATCTGCAGCCGGTAGCCCTGTTTTTCATAGAACGGGCGCGCCTGGAAGCTGGCGGTATCGACCAGCGCGTGCTTGCAGCCTTTGCGTCTGGCTTCCTCTTCGGCCGTTTTGATGAGCTGGCTGCCCACGCCGGATCCGCGCACGGTCTCACTGACCCAGAGATAGTCGATATTCAGCCAGTCGCCTTTACGCACCCCAATTAGCCCGCCGAGCATGACGCCTTTATCGTCTCGTACGTAAACGCCAATGTCGCCGCTAAAGGTCGCCATATCCAAAAATTGCCCGTTATAGGCTCTTAACCCCACAAATAACTCTTCTTTTTCAGCGGGCGTTACATTATTTGTTATGCTCAGGTGCATTTTTCTCTCCTTATTTTCTATGCAATCTGAATATCTCACAGCTTAACCTCCACAAAAACTCCTCATTCCCTCCATTTTTTAAATACGGAAACATTCCCTCAATATCTAAATAAAAAATGCCTTTCCAATACGCACCCAAAACGTATACTGAGAACGATCATTCTCACTTTTACACGGTAGCCGACGATGAGTACGAAACTGGAAGAACGACAAAAACAACGTCAGGACGAAATCATCACCGCCGCGCGTCGCTGCTTTCGCGCCAGCGGATTTCACGCCGCCAGCATGTCGCAGATAGCCAGCGAAGCGAAGCTCAGCGTCGGGCAAATTTACCGTTATTTCAGCAACAAAGACGCGATTATCGAAGAGATGATCCGCCGCATCATCGACTCGCGCATTGAGGAGATGCAGGGTAAAACCCTGGTGGAAGGGATGCCGCAGGCGCTCGCCTGGCGACAGACCCTCAACGAAGATGACGATGCGCTGATGCTGGAAATGTCCGCTGAGGCCACGCGTAATCCGCAGGTGGCGACGATGCTGATCGAAGCCGAATCGCGCATGTTCGCCAACGCCTGTGCGCACCTGAAAAAGCAGTTTCCCCACCTGAGCGACGAGCATATTCGCTGCTGCGTGGAGATTACCGCCGTGATGATTGAGGGGACGATTTATCGTCGATTAACCCCCTTAAAAGTCCCGTCAGAACAATTAGAACCCCTTTATCAGGATATTTTAAATATGCTTTTCTCTGCGAAGTAATCGCATATGAATAATTAGCGGGAATAAGTAATTCCCCTTTTTTACATTTCTGGCTCAGCCGGAGATGCGGTATCGCTGTGCCTTTAAATAGCCCTCCTCCCTGTTAAGCCATTAACGGGGCAGGCGTCGTTCACCCTGGAAAAAGATTATGAAAAACATAACAACCTCCATCGCGGCATTATTTCTCCTGACCGGGTGCGATAATGCGCAAACATCTGCTCCCCAGCGTCCTCTTCCGGATGTGGGGATTGTCACCCTCTTGAGCCAGCCGGTGTCCGTCGTCAGCGAGCTGACCGGCCGCACCGCCGCCGCCATGAGCGCCGAAGTGCGCCCGCAGGTGGGCGGCATTATCCAGAAGCGGCTGTTCACCGAAGGCGATACCGTGAAAGCCGGGCAGGCGCTGTATCAAATTGACCCTTCCAGCTACCGCGCGGCGTTTGATGAAGCCGCCGCGGCGCTGAAGCAGGCTCAGGCGCTGGTAGCGGCCGACTGCCAGAAGGCCCAGCGCTATGCGCAGCTGGTGAAAGACGACGGCGTGTCGCGCCAGGACGCAGAGGACGCGAAGTCCACCTGCGCGCAGGACAAGGCCAGCGTCGAGTCAAAGAAGGCCGCGCAGGAGAGCGCGCGCATTAACCTCAACTGGACCACCGTTACCGCGCCGATTGCCGGACGCATCGGCATCTCCTCCGTCACGCCCGGCGCGCTGGTGACCGCCCAGCAGGATACCGCGCTCGCCACCGTTCGCGGGCTGGACAGTATGTACGTCGACTTAACCCGTTCCAGCGCCGATCTGCTGCGTTTACGCAGGCAAACCCTTGCCACAAATAGCGATACGCTAAGCGTGTCCTTAATCCTCGAAGACGGCAGCACCTACGGTGAGAAAGGCCGCCTGGCGTTAACCGAAGTGGCGGTGGATGAATCAACCGGCTCGGTCACGCTGCGCGCCGTCTTCCCGAATTCGCAGCACCAGCTCCTGCCGGGGATGTTCGTTCGCGCCAGGGTAGATGAAGGCATCATGAACGACGCGATCCTGGCACCGCAACAGGGCATCACCCGCGACGCCAAAGGCACCGCCACCGCGCTGGTGGTGAATGCCAGCAATAAGGTCGAGCAGCGTCAGCTGGAGACGGGCGACACCTACGGCGACAAATGGCTGGTGCTGAGCGGCCTGAAGGCGGGCGACAGGCTGATTGTGGAAGGTACCGACAAAGTGACTCCCGGGCAGGAAGTGAAGGCCGAAGAGATGAAAGCTGCGGGAGGAAAAGCCTGATGTTTTCCCGCTTCTTCGTGCGTCGCCCGGTCTTTGCCTGGGTTATCGCCATTCTTATCATGCTCGCCGGGATGCTGGCGATCCGCACGCTGCCGGTGGCGCAATACCCGGACGTCGCCCCGCCGTCGATCAAAATCTCCACCACCTACACCGGTGCCTCCGCGCAGACGCTGGAAAACAGCGTGACGCAGGTGATCGAGCAGCAGCTGACCGGGCTGGATAACCTGCTCTACTTCACCTCCACCAGCAGCTCGGACGGGTCGGTGAGCATTACCGTCACCTTCGAGCAGGGAACCGACCCGGACACCGCCCAGGTGCAGGTGCAGAACAAGGTTCAGCAGGCAGAATCGCGCCTGCCGACCGAGGTGCAGCAGTCCGGCATTACCGTCGAGAAATCGCAGAGCAACTTCCTGCTGATCATGGGCGTGTACGACAAAACCGACACCGCCAGCAGCTCGGATATCGCCGACTGGCTGGTGAGCAATATGCAGGACCCGCTGGCGCGCGTGGAGGGCGTCGGCAGCCTGCAGGTGTTTGGGGCGGAATACGCCATGCGCATCTGGCTTGACCCGGCGAAGCTGGCGTCCTACTCGCTGATGCCGTCCGACGTGCAGAGCGCGATTGAAGCGCAGAACGTACAGGTCTCCGCCGGTAAAATCGGCGCGCTGCCCTCGTCGAACGCCCAGCAGCTGACCGCCACCGTCCGCGCCCAGTCGCGTCTGCAGACGGTCGATCAGTTTAAAAACATCATTGTGAAGAGCCAGTCCAGCGGCGCGGTGGTGCGCATCAGCGACGTTGCCCGCGTGGAGATGGGCAGCGAAGACTATACCGCCACCGCGAAGCTCAACGGCCACCCGGCGGCGGGTATGGCGGTGATGCTCTCACCGGGTGCGAACGCGCTCAACACGGCGACGGCGGTAAAAGACAAAATTGCCGAGTTCAAAAAGTCGATGCCGGAAGGCTACGACGTGGCCTACCCGAAAGACAGTACCGAGTTCATCAAGATCTCCGTTGAGGACGTGATTCAGACCCTGTTCGAAGCCATTATCCTCGTGGTGGTGGTGATGTACCTGTTCCTGCAAAACATCCGCGCGACGCTGATCCCGGCGCTGGCGGTACCCGTCGTTCTGCTGGGCACGTTTGGCGTGCTGGCGCTGTTCGGCTACTCCATCAATACCCTGACGCTGTTTGCGATGGTGCTGGCGATTGGGCTCCTGGTGGATGACGCGATCGTGGTGGTGGAAAACGTCGAGCGTATTATGCGCGACGAAGGCCTGCCCGCGCGGGAAGCTACTGAGAAATCGATGGGCGAAATCTCCGGCGCGCTGGTTGCCATTGCGCTGGTGCTCTCTGCGGTATTCCTGCCGATGGCCTTCTTCGGCGGCTCCACCGGGGTGATTTACCGTCAGTTCTCGGTCACCATTATTTCGGCGATGTTCCTCTCCGTGGTGGTGGCGTTGACCCTGACGCCGGCGCTCTGCGGCTCGATCCTGAGCCACACGGCGCCGCACAAAAAGGGCTTCTTCGGCGCGTTTAACCGCTTCTACAGCAGGACCGAGCGCGGCTATCAGAACAAGGTGCTGCGCGCCCTGCGCCGTTCCGGCGGCATGCTGGTTATCTATGCCCTGCTCTGCGGCGCGATGGGCTTCGCCATGCTTAAGCTGCCGGGCAGCTTCCTGCCAACGGAAGATCAGGGCGAAATCATGGTGCAGTACACCCTGCCAGCGGGCGCAACGACGGTACGTACCGCCGAAGTCAGCCGCCAGGTGCGCGAGTGGTTCCTCACGAAAGAAAAAGCCAATACCAACGTGATCTTCACCATTGAGGGCTTCAGCTTCAGCGGCAGCGGCCAGAACGCCGGGATGGCGTTTGTCTCCCTGAAAAACTGGTCCGAACGTAAAGGCGATGAGAATACCGCTCAGGCCATCGCCCTGCGCGCCACGCAGGAGCTAAGCGCCATCCGCGATGCGACCATCTTTGCCATGACGCCGCCTGCGGTGGACGGCCTGGGCCAGAGCAACGGCTTTACCTTTGAGCTGATGGCCAGCGGCGGCACCGACCGCGACGCGCTGCTGAAGCTGCGTAACCAGCTGATTGGCGAAGCCAACCAGGACAGCTCGCTGCACGCCGTGCGCGCCAACGATCTGCCGCAGATGCCGCAGCTTCAGGTGGATATCGATAACAACAAGGCCGTGTCGCTGGGGCTGTCCCTGAGCGACGTTACCAACACCCTCTCCAGCGCCTGGGGCGGGACCTACGTGAACGATTTTATCGACCGCGGCCGCGTGAAAAAGGTCTACATCCAGGGCGACAGCGACACCCGCGCCGTACCGTCGGATCTCAACAAATGGTTTGTGCGCGGCAGTGACAGCACCATGACGCCGTTCTCAGCCTTCGCCACCACCCGCTGGGAGTACGGCCCGGAAAGCCTGGTGCGCTACAACGGCTCGGCGGCGTATGAGATACAGGGCGAAAACGCCAGCGGCGCCAGCTCCGGCACGGCGATGGGCAAAATGGAGCAGCTGGCAAACAGCCTGCCGTCCGGCAGCACCTGGGCGTGGAGCGGTTTGTCGTTGCAGGAAAAACTGGCGAGCGGTCAGGCGATGAGCCTGTATGCCCTCTCCATCCTCGTCGTGTTCCTGTGCCTGGCGGCGCTGTATGAGAGCTGGTCAGTGCCGATTTCGGTCATCCTGGTGATCCCGCTTGGCGTGCTGGGCGCGGCCATGGCCGCCTCCCTGCGCGGCCTGAACAACGACGTCTATTTCCAGGTGGCGCTGCTCACCACCATCGGCCTGTCGTCGAAGAACGCGATCCTGATTGTCGAATTTGCCGAAGCCAAAGTCGCTGAAGGGTACTCTCTGACGCGCGCCGCACTGCGGGCCGCCCAGACGCGCCTGCGCCCGATCATCATGACCTCGCTGGCTTTTATCGCAGGGGTTACGCCGCTGGCCGTGGCAACCGGTGCAGGCGCCAACAGCCGCGTGGCAATTGGTACCGGCATTATCGGCGGAACGCTGGCCGCGACGCTGCTGGCGATCTTCTTCGTCCCCTTATTCTTTGTACTGGTGAAACGACTGTTCTCCGGTAAACACGCGAACCGGAGGTCATAATGTTTCGTGTATCTGTTTTAGCGCTAGCCCTGCTGAGCGCGGGCTGTGTGTCGTTAGATCCAACGTATCAACGCCCGGACGCGCCCGTCCCGGCAACCTTGCCCGGCGCGCACGGCGAAGCCACCTCCGTGGTGAGCCAGTGGCAGCAGGTAATGAACGATGCGCGGCTGAAAAGCGTGGTGACGATGGCGCTGAACAGCAACCGCGACGTGCAAAAAGCGATTGCGGATATCGACGCCGCCCGCGCCCAGTACGGTGAAACGCGCTCGTCCCTGTTCCCGACGGTGGACGCAGAGCTGAGCCACACCCGCAGCCGCACGCTGGCAAGCGGCGTCGCGACAAGCGATGAAGCCAACGGCGCGGTCTCCAGCTTCGAGCTGGATCTGTTTGGCCGCAACCAGAGCCTCTCCCGCGCCGCGCGTGAAACCTGGCTTGCCAGCGAGTTCACCGCGCAGAACACGCGCCTGACTATGGTCAGCGAGCTGACCACGGCCTGGGTGACGCTGGCGGCGGATAACAGCAACCTGGCGCTGGCGAAATCCACGATGGAGAGCGCGGCAAATTCGCTGAAGATTGTGAAGCGCCAGCAGGACGTTGGCGTGGCGGCCGCCACGGACGTCAGCTCGGCAATGGCGGTGTATCAGCAGGCGCGCGCCAGCGTCGCGAGCTATCGGACTTTGGTGATGCAGGACAAAAATGCCCTCAATCTGCTGGCGGGCGATACGGTGCCGGACAACCTGCTGCCCGGCACGCTGGAGAGCCTGAGCGACAACGCCATCACGCTGATCCCGGCGGGCGTCAGCTCCAGCGCTCTGCTGCGCCGCCCGGACATTCAGGAGGCGG
Source organism: Enterobacter sp. DNB-S2 (assembly GCF_019443845.1). Classification (NCBI taxonomy): domain Bacteria; kingdom Pseudomonadati; phylum Pseudomonadota; class Gammaproteobacteria; order Enterobacterales; family Enterobacteriaceae; genus Enterobacter; species Enterobacter sp. DNB-S2. The sequence continues at coordinate 740,537 of NZ_CP050520.1, read as the reverse complement.
AACATAACCTGCTGAGCGCCAACGCCAACATCGGCGCGGCGCGGGCCAACTTCTTCCCGACCATTTCACTGACCGCCAGCGCGGGCATCGGCAGCGATTCGCTCTCCTCCCTGTTCAGCCATGGGATGAAGGTCTGGTCGTTCGCGCCGTCCATCACCCTGCCGCTGTTTAGCGGCGGGAACAACCTGGCGCAGCTGCGCTACGCGGAAGCGGAGAAGAAAGGGCTGATCGCCACCTATGAGAAAGCCATCCAGAGCGCGTTTAAGGACGTGGCCGACGCGCTGGCGCGACGAGAAACCCTGAGCGAACAGCTCGACGCCCAGCGCGAATACGTCGCGGCGGAGCAAAAAACGCTGGATGTGGCAACGCGAAGCTATAGGGCGGGCGCGGGGGATTATCTGACGGTACTGACCGCGCAGCGGTCGCTGTGGTCGGCGCAGGAATCGCTGATCGCGCTGCAGCAAACCGACCTGGAAAACCGCATCACGCTGTGGCAGTCGCTGGGGGGCGGTATTCAGTAGCGCTTGCCGGGAAGTTCATGACAGGCGGTGAAGAGAAAATTCATACTTTCGGCTGGCGTCGCTACACTGAATGTAACGATATATTTCATGGGAAGCATGTGACTTCTAAAGGGGGTTGTTGATGAAAGCTGCGCACCTGGTCTGCCTGCTGGTTTGTCTGCTCTTCGCCGCGTTTGTCCATGCTCAGGAAAAGGATGACCCCGCGAAAGAGGCGCAAATAAAGCAGCAGGTCCTTAAAGATATTAAGAAAACCTGTACGCCACAGAAAAAGCAGAGCGATAAAGCCTGGCAGGAGATGATTTTGTCGTCCGAGGCCAATCAGCTGCTGATTAAAAATGCCATCACCGCCGTGAAGCGCGACAACCTGGATGCCTACTGGGGGGCGATTGGTCAGGTGGATTGTATGGAAGATTATTGAATTCCCGCCGGGTGGCGCTGCGCTTACCCGGCCTGGAAAACATGTTTAACGCTTCCGCATATCCGGAATGATGAGATCCCCGCGCAGAACATAGGACCCGAGCATCTGCGTTTTCTCCGTCAGCCAGCTCACAATACGCGCCGCCATCGCGTCCATGGAATATTCAATTGCTGGGATCACCGGAATGCCCGGCAGGTGCAGCGATCCGGCAAGGCTGAAGACCATAATGTCGTCCGGCACCGATTTATTAAACGCCTGCAGCTGCGGGATCACCCGCTGGGCTTCCTGCTCGTCCGCCACCAGCAGCGCGTTGAAATTCAGGGTGCTGGCGTTGTTAAGCAGCTCCTGCAGCGCAACGGATGAAGAAGTCGCGTCCATAAAGACCAGGTTGCGATTAAAAGGCAGGAAATTTTTCTCCAGCGCGTGCTTGTAGCCGAGCAGCACCTGGTCGGCAAAACCGCTGCCGTGGGGGTGGATCAGCGCAATCTGGCGACGCCCCTGGCTGGTGAGGTAGTTACAGGCGGTTTCGGCGGCAAAGGCGTGATCGAACTGGATGCTGTTGGAATTATCAGATTCCATGCAGTCCACCAGAATGACGTTGTCCATCTCCACGTCCAGCGGGAAACGGGCGCCAATCACCAGGATATCATCGCAGAGTCCGCAGGAGAGTTCTTCAAGGGCGTGCATCACTTCCGCTTTGCTGTGCGCGAAGCGCAGCAGGAGGTGTTTTTGATGCTGGCTGAGCTGTTTTTCCAGCGCGTAGAGATATCCGGTGGTCTGGTTAATATTTTCCTGCGCGCAAATGACTCCAATGCAGCCCGTCGACTGGCTCAGCAGCGACTGGGCAATCACGTTGGGACGATAGTTCAGCTCATCCACGGCCTTCAGAACGGCCTGACGGCTGGCTTCCTTTACGCCACGCGACCCACTCAACACTCGCGATACCGTGGCTTTAGACACCCCGGCAAGACGTGATACATCATTGATTGTCGACATCTCTTTCCCCTGGCAGGCTTACCTCGCGCCTGCAAATTCCATCACCGCTTCGGCTCACATTATAGCCAGGACGGAGTATATCCGTTTCCGTTTTCCATGGAAACCGATTTTCCGTTTCCACTCAAAATGATGTCAAAACAGCCAAATTATGTGACCCACATCCGGTTAATTAGCCTCATAAGTAAGGGATCTTGATGGGTATCACACTTCTGTCTTTTATGAATGGAAACCGGTTTCCGTATAATGTCCAATCAACCTCGCAATAACTTTTTACATTTAGAGGATGGTTGTCGATGTTCAAGATTATGCTGTGCTGCTCTGCCGGGATGTCCACCAGCCTGTTGGTCAGCAAAATGGTCGATGTCGCGAAAGAACGTGGTTTGCCGGTGAAGATTGATGCGTACGGTGTTTCCGAATTTGATACGCAGTTTCCGCAATACCAGGTTGTCCTTCTCGGACCGCAAGTGAAATACATGTTAAAGACACTCTCAGACAAGGCGGCTACGAAAGGCATTCCGGTGCAGCCCATCGATATGATGGACTACGGCATGCAGCGTGGCGATAAAGTACTGGACTATGCTCTGTCGCTCATCGAAGCGGCACACTAAAAGGTGTTCACATGAGTTCGTTATATCAATCCATGGTCGCGGTGATTGAGCAGTCAATTACCCCGCTGGCCGCAAAGCTGGGCCAGCAAAAGTATGTGATTGCCATCCGCGACGGCTTTACCGCCGCGCTGCCGTTTATGATCATCGGCTCGTTTATGCTGGTGTTCATCTTCCCGCCTTTCTCGGCGGATACCACCAACAGCTTTGCCCGCGGCTGGCTGGATTTCTCCCAGACCTATCGCGAACAGCTGATGCTGCCGTTTAACCTCAGCATGGGCGTGATGACCTTCTTCATCTCGGTGGGAATTGGGGCGAGCCTGGGGCGTCAGTTCAACCTCGACCCGGTGATGTCCGGCCTGCTGGCCTTTATGGCCTTCCTGCTGGTCGCCGCGCCGTATGCCGACGGCAAAATTTCGACCCAGTATCTCTCCGGCCAGGGCATCTTCACCGCCCTGATCACCGCCATTTACGCCACCCGCGTTTACGCGTGGCTGAAGCAGAACAACGTGACCATTCGCCTGCCGAAGGAAGTACCAACCGGCGTGGCGCGCTCGTTTGAGATCCTGATCCCGGTGATGGTGGTGATCGGCACGTTGCACCCGCTGAACCTGTTCATTGAAGCACAAACCGGAATGATCATACCGCAGGCGATCATGCACCTGCTGGAGCCGCTGGTGTCCGCGTCTGACTCCCTGCCCGCCATTCTGCTCTCCGTGCTGCTGTGTCAGATCTTCTGGTTCGCCGGTATTCACGGCTCGCTGATCGTCACCGGCATCATGAACCCGTTCTGGATGGCGAACCTCTCGGCAAACCAGGCGGCGCTGGCGGCCGGCGCGGCGCTGCCGCACGTTTACCTCCAGGGCTTCTGGGATCACTACCTGCTGATTGGCGGCGTAGGCTCCACGCTGCCGCTGGCGTTCCTGCTGCTGCGCAGCCGCGTTACCCACCTGCGCACCATCGGCAAAATGGGCGTGGTGCCAAGCTTCTTCAACATCAACGAACCGATTCTGTTCGGCGCGCCGATCATCATGAACCCGATGCTGTTTATCCCGTTCGTGTTCGTTCCGCTGGTCAACGCCTGCCTGGCGTACGCGGCAACCAAACTCGGCTGGCTGGCGCAGGTCGTCTCGTTAACCCCGTGGACCACCCCTGCACCGATTGGCGCCTCGTGGGCGGCAAACTGGGCGCTGAGCCCGGTGGTGATGTGCCTGGTCTGTATGGTGATGTCCGCGCTGAAGTACCTGCCGTTCCTGCGCGCCTATGAGCGTACGCTCATCAAAAACGAAGAGCAGAAGGCCCAGGCAACCGTCGGCGCCGCCGAGACCGCCAGCAATTAAGTCAAAGAGGAAGAGTTATGAAATACGCATTTCCCGATAATTTCTGGTGGGGCAGCGCAAGCTCCGCTCTCCAGACGGAAGGGGCAAGAGAGGGGGAAACCACGTGGGATTACTGGTTTGCCCGCGAGCCAAACCGTTTTCACAACGGCGTGGGGCCGCAGCAGACCTCCACGTTTTATCAGCACTGGAAAACGGATATTCAGCTGTTAAAGCAGCTGAACCACAACAGCTTTCGCACCTCGATTAGCTGGGCGCGCCTGATCCCCGACGGTATCGGTGAAGTGAACCCGGAAGCGGTCGATTTTTACAATCAGGTCATTGATGAGCTGAATGAACAGGGCATCACGCCGTTTATGACCCTGTTCCATTTCGACATGCCGATGGCGATGCAGGAGATCGGCGGCTGGGAAAACCGCGACGTGGTGGACGCCTACGCCCGCTATGCGCAGATTTGCTTTGAGCTGTTCGGCGATCGCGTGCTGCACTGGTTTACCTTCAACGAGCCGATCGTGCCGGTGGAAGGCGGTTATCTCTACGATTTCCACTACCCGAACGTGGTGGATTTTCGTCGGGCAGCCACCGTGGCGTATCACACCGTGCTGGCCCATGCGAAGGCGGTTCAGGCCTACCGCGCCGGGCATTACGCGGGGGAGATTGGCATCGTGCTGAACCTGACGCCGTCGTACCCGCGTTCGCAGAACCCGGCAGACGTGAAGGCGGCGCACATCGCGGATCTGATGTTTAACCGCAGCTTCCTTGACCCGGTCCTGCGCGGCGAATACCCGGCAGATCTCGTAGCGCTGCTGAAATCCTGCGATCAATTACCCGCCTGTAAACCGGAAGACGGCTTCCTGATTGCGGAAGGGAAAATCGACCTGCTCGGCGTGAACTACTATCAGCCGCGTCGCGTGAAGTGTCGCGACAGCGCGGTGAACCCGCAGGCGCCGTTTATGCCGGAGTGGTTCTTCGATAATTACGAGATGCCGGGCCGCAAGATGAACCCGTACCGCGGCTGGGAAATCTACGAGCCGGGTATTTACGATATTCTGGTCAACCTGCGCGACAATTACGGCAACCCACGCTGCTTTATTTCTGAAAACGGCATGGGCGTCGAAAACGAGCAGCGTTTTATTGAAAATGGCCAGATTAACGATCAATACCGCATCGAGTTTATTTCCGAACATTTAGCCTGGCTGCATAAGGGTATTAGCGAAGGGTGCAATTGTCTCGGCTACCATATGTGGACGTTTATTGATAACTGGTCGTGGTGCAACGCGTATAAAAATCGCTACGGATTTATCCAGCTCGATTTAGAGACGCAGAAACGCACCATTAAGAAAAGCGGAGAGTGGTTTGCCGCTACCGCGTTAAATAATAGTTTTGAAAAAGAGTAATGATGATGATCGCATTAGAAGAAGCCGTAATGGAAATTATCGTCAATGCCGGACAGTCCCGCAGCCTGTGCTTTGAAGCGCTGCACGCGGCGCGTCAGGGCAACATTGACGAAGCCAAAAGCCTGCTGCGCGAAGCCGACGGCTACGCGCGCCAGGCGCACAAGATGCAGACCAAACTGATCGAGCAGGATGCGGGCGAAGGCCGCCAGCCGATGACGTTAATTATGGTGCACGCGCAGGATCATTTAATGAACTCCTTATTAGCGCGTGAACTGTCCGAAGAAATTATTCATTTATATCAGAGATAGTCTATGGCGAAATAATTATTGTAATACCTCTGTACCCTAAATAGAGATCCACTTGTTCTGATGATAGCGACATACTCTGTCAGATCGGAGCGGGATGGTTATTGTCTGAATAAAATTAAACTATATTGAGATAACCATGAATACGATTAAAAAACTTCCATTAACCATGGCGGTTATCGCCGCGCTTTGCCCAATTTCCGTGCTCGCACAGGAATTCACCCAGGAGCAAATCGACGCCATTGTGGCGAAAGCGGTGGATAAAGCCCTGGCCGAACGTCAGGCTAAAATGGATGCGGCGGTCGCGAAAAAAGCGGACGTGGTGACCGAGCCGCAAAGCGCGGCGCAATCTCCGGATATGGCGATCCCGTTCGGAATTAAATTTACCGGCTACGCCCGCTACGGCGCGCACTTCCAGGCCGCCGATCAGAAATACGTCGCGGTGGACGGCTCGTACAACGGCGCGTCCGCCATTGGTCGTCTGGGCAACGAAGGCAACGGCGGGGAATTCCAGCTCTCCAAGGCCTTCAAGGGTGAAAACGGCGCCATCTGGGACGTTAACGTGATGATCGATCACTGGGGCGACGAAGTTAACCTGAAAAAAGCCTACGCGGGGGTGACCAACATTATGGCCTCCAACCCGAACGCCTATTTCTGGGCAGGCCGTGACTTCCACCAGCGTCCGCAGCAGGGCATCAACGATTACTTCTGGATGAACCACGACGGCCAGGGCGCCGGGGTGAAGAACTTCGACATCGGCGGCGTGCAGTTCGACGTGGCCGCCGTGGCGGCGGTGGAATCCTGTAGCCCGGAAGTGATGGAAGATGAAGCCAACCCGTCGCGCATCACCTGTACCGGCGGTTCCGGCACGGGCGACAAAGGCAACTATGCCGCGACCTCAAAAATCCACGGCATGAAGCTTGGCCCGATCGACATGGAGCTGTACGCCAACTACGGCTTTGACTCCAAGGCGGTGGAGAGCGACGAGCGTCTGAACGCGTGGCAGGGCGGCGTGGTGTTGAGCCACACCAACGACAGCGGCGTGAACAAGGTGATCGCCCGCTACTCCGATAACGCGGACAACAGCGTGTTCAACAAAACCGAGGATCTGACCACGGTCTACGCCAGCTTCGAAGGGCTGTACAAATTCACCCAGGCCACGCAGGTGGAGTACATCCTCGCCTTCCACGACTACGACAACAGCCGCGATAAGACCGACAACCGCAAGAACTACAACGCCATCGTGCGACCGATGCACTGGTGGAACGACGTTCACTCCACCTGGCTGGAAGCGGGCTGGCAGCACGTGGATTACGACAACGGCGGCGACAACAAGGGCTGGAAGCTGACCCTGTCCCAGAACATGTCTATCGCCATGGGGCCGGAGTTCCGCCCGATGCTGCGCTTCTACGTGACCGGCGGCAAGGTGGATAACGAACGCACCGCGCGCGTGAACAACACCAAAGACGAAACGCTCGACGACTTCAACGTCGGCGCGATGTGGGAGGCGTGGTTCTAGGCAAGATAGAAGCAAAACGGCAACGCAAGTTGCCGTTTTTAGTGTTTGCTCCCTCTCCCCGTGGGTGTACGGTCCGGGGTGAGGGCATCAGGCCGCACGCAACCATGCTATGCTGTTGACCGAATTAACGACAACATCGCAGGGGAGAAAATGGGTTCCACACGTAAAGGGATGCTAAACGTCCTGATCGCCGCCGTTTTATGGGGCAGTTCCGGCGTTTGCGCGCAGTACATCATGGAGAAAAGCCACATTTCTTCGCCTTACCTGACCATGGTTCGCCTGCTGTTTACCGGCGTGATCCTGCTGACGCTTTCTTTCGTGCACGGCGATAAGATTTTCTCGGTCATCAAACATCGCAAAGACGCCCTCAGCCTGCTGATTTTCTCGCTGGTCGGCGCGCTCACCGTGCAGCTCACCTTCCTGCTGACGATTGAAAAATCCAACGCTGCGACCGCTACCGTGCTGCAGTTTCTCTCGCCGACCATTATCGTGGCCTGGTTCGCCCTGGCGCGGAAAAAGCGTCCCGGCGTGTTTGTGCTGTCGGCCATCATGACGTCGCTTGTCGGCACCTTCCTGCTGGTCACTCACGGCGACCCGACCTCGCTCTCCATCTCGCCTGCCGCGCTGTTCTTCGGCATCGCCTCGGCGTTTGCCGCCGCGTTTTACACCACCTATCCGTCAACGCTGATCGCCCGCTACGGCACGCTGCCGATTGTCGGCTGGAGCATGCTGATCGCCGGGCTAATGCTGACGCCGTTCTACGCCGGGCGCGGGACCACCTTTGTGATTGACGGCAGCCTGCTGCTGGCGTTTTTCTACCTGGTGGTGATTGGCACGGCGCTGACGTTCAGCCTGTATCTGAAAGGCGCGCAGATGATTGGCGGGCCGAAGGCGAGCATTCTGAGCTGCGCCGAGCCGCTGAGCAGCGCGCTGCTGTCGGTGATTTTGCTGGGCGTGGCGTTCACCCTGCCGGACTGGCTGGGGACGCTATTGATCGTGTCGTCGGTAGTGTTGATTTCAATGGATTCGAGAAGACGGGTTCAGACATCGGCGTAGCCTGATGTCCCCTCACCCTAACCCTCTCCCACGGGAGAGGGAGAAAAACACTACTTCGCCTTCACCTTCCCCGCCACCAGCAGCGCGGTCAGCAGCATCAGCGTGCCGGAGATCACCAGCGGTGACGTCAGCCCCAAATGGTCGAGCGCCACGCCGCCAATGGCCGCGCCGCAGGTGTTCGCCAGCTGGATCACCGCCACCTGAATCGACCCGGCTTTTTCCGCCTGATCGGCAAGCGAGCGGGTGATCCACGTCGACCAGCCCACCGGCACCAGGGCAAAGGCCAACCCCCAGATAATCGCGATGGCAGACGCCACCCACTTATCGCTGCCCCACAGCACCAGCACCGCCGCGCTCGCTGCCAGCACCAGCGGCGCACCCGCCAGCGCCACCTTCAGGGAGCGTTTCAGGAACTGGGACGACAGCGAGGTGCCGACAAAGCTGGCAATACCAAAGCTCAGCAGCACCAGCGTCAGGCCGTCCACGTCAAAGCCCGCCATGGTCATAAACACCGGGCGGATGTAGGTGAAGAAGGCAAACTGCCCGGCAAAGGACATAAAGATGGCGGTCATCCCCGCCAGCACGCCGGGGCGCTTCAGCAGCGCGAACATGTTCTGTTTGTGGTGCGCCGCTTCGCCCGGCAGGGACGGCAGTGCTTTCCACACCCAAATGATGCAGAGCAGGCCCATCACCGCCGCCGCGTTAAAGACGTTACGCCAGCCGATAATCCCGCCGAGGAAGCTGCCGAGCGGCGCGGCAATCACCAGCGCGATAGAGACCGCACCGAAGATAACGGAAAGCGCTTTTGGCACCGTCCGCGCGGGCACCAGTCGCATCGTGAGCGAGGCCGACATCGCCCAGAAACCGCCTAATCCCAGCCCCAGGCAGGCGCGCCCCAGCAGCAGCAGGGTGAAGCTTTCCGCGAAGGAGACCAGCAGGCAGGAGAGCGTCAGCAGCACGCTGAACAGAATGACCACCTTGCGGCGGTCGATGGTGCCAATCACCTGGGTGATAAACAGGCTGGCGAACATCGCCACGAAGGCGGTAACGGTGACGGACTGCCCCGCCACGCCCTCAGAAATGCCCAAATCCTGCGCCATCGGCGTCAGCAGGCTCACCGGCAGAAACTCAACGGTAATCAGGCAGGCGACGCAGAACGCCACGGCGAAAACGGCCGACCAGTTGGGGCGAGAAACCTCTTTGGTCTGCGGTCTGGTCGTGGGCTGGATATGTTCTGTCATGGCGTCACCTGAAGATAAAAACGTGCGGAAAAGTCGCGCAGTTTATCATCAAAAGTGTGACGGATTTAACGATTTGACAACTTTTGTCGTTTTTACAGGGGATCAGTGCAGGTAAAACACGCCCTCTTCCGGCAGGAAGAGCTGGTTATAGCGAAGCTGGAAAGCGTTTAGCTCCTGCGGATCGGGCTCCATCTCGCGCATGAAGCCAAGCGCCAGACGAATTTGCGCATCGGTAATGGGTGCGGCAAGGCGGGCTTTACGCAGCATGCGGTGCCAGGCGTGCAGGTTCTCCTCGCTGCCGTCGACGATGCAAACCTGCCAGATCAGCAGCACCTGCGCAGCGTTTTGCAGATGCGCCTCGTCGGGTCGCTCAAGGTAGCGGATAAACTCATTGCCGGGCGTTTTACCGAACTGGTCGATCATCGACTCGACCGGCATCGGGGTGATCCCCAGACGCTCGCTCAAACGTTTGATGGCGCGGCGGGAATCTGAGGTCAGGACGCGAAATCCCACCACAAACACCACGGCAAGCGTTGCCAGCATTATCCAGACCATGCGTTCTCCTATGAATTGCCGCTCATCATAGCGGGAAACGCAGGGCGTCGACAGCGACAGGCATAAAAAAGCCCGGCATCACACACCGGGCAAAGAAGTCACCTGCACACTCAGGCTGCTTTCAATTTCTGCTTCTGCGCACGATTCTCACGGCGAATTTTACGTTCTTCCAGCACCGCTACCATCGCCATCAGGACGATACAGCCGATGGCTGCCGCATCCAGCGCCGCGAAGGTGCCCGCCCAGCCGGTGAGGCCGAAAATTGGCGTGCCGTCGGCGATCATCCCCAGACCCAGCTTGGCGAAGCTGTCGCCGATCAGGTAGGCGAAGGTGCCTTTAATCCCATCGGCGGCGCCGATCGCTTTTTTCGGTACGAAGCCGACTGCCGCCACGCCGATCAGCAGCTGTGGACCAAACACCAGGAAGCCGAGCGCGAACAGGGACGCCAGGTAAACGTACTGGTTGCTGGCATGCTGGTAGACGCCGAGCGTGGCGATAATCAGCGCCAGCGCGACGCAGGCCACCAGCGCACGACGGCCGTTGGCGAGATCCGAGAGCCAGCCCCACAGCAGCGTGCCGACCAGGGCGCCCACTTCGAACAGGGTGAAGCCCTGAATCGCCACTTCTTTAGAGAGCTTCAGCTCCTGGAAGGCATACACGGTCGACCACTGGTCAATACCAATACGCACCACGTAGAGGAAGATGTTTGAGAAGCACAGCAGCCAGATCACTTTGTTTTTCAGCACGTACTCAACAAAGATCTGCCATTTGGACATCTCGTTTTCTTCGGTCTCTTTGTCCTCTTCGCTGATCTCCTCGCCGAACAGCTCTTCGGCTTTGCCGAGGCCGTAAGATTCCGGGGAGTCGCTGCCGTAGCGCAGGCCGATAAAGCCGACAATCAGGGCAATAATCGACGGGAAGATAAACATGCCGATCACGTGGCCGTCGAACAGGTAGTTTGCGCCAAACAGCGCTACGCCAGCCGCCCCCGCCCCGCCGAGGTTGTGGGAGATGTTCCACATGCCGAGGTACGAACCACGCTTGCGGCGCGGGGTCCATTTGGTGATGGTGGAATAGCTGCACGACCCGCCGGTACTCTGGAAGAAGCCACTCAGGGCGTAGAAGGCGATCATCATGAACAGGCTGACGGAGCCCGCACCCATGCTGGCGCTGAAGCCGAGCATACAGATGGCGGAGAGGATCAGCATAAACGGCAGGAACTGCTTGGTGTTTTTGCCGTCCGCATAGTAGGAAACGACGGTTTTACCCACGCCGTAGGTGATGGAGAAGCCCAGGCCAATCATCCCCAGCTGCGTCATGCTCAGCCCGTAGGTTGAGATCATGTCGTTCTGCGCGATGTTAAAGTTTTTGCGGATCAGGTACATGGTCAGGTAGCCGATGAAGACCACCAGATAGGACTGCATGAACGGTTTGAACCACATCTTGCGCCGCACGTCGAGCGGCAAATCCAGGGTCGGCTTGCGCACCTGGTTGAGGAAGGCCAGCATGGTTTGCTCCTGAGCTGATTTTTACCTGCGAATGGCAGGCATTGTAAAAATCAGCCGGGAGAGATACCTGAGACAGCGTCCAGGTAAAACCGAGAAAATTTCCTGGTTTTGCGCCATTCGGGGTGAAAAGGTGAGACGCATCACGCTTCGCTCACCTCGCGCGGCGCCTGCGCATGCAGGAAGGGCAGCAGCAGCAGCGCGGAAATCCCCGCCGCGATGGCGATCACCGCAAAGAATCCGCTCCAGTGCCAGACGTCGATCACCCGCGCCAGCGGCCAGCCGGAGAGCGATGCGCCGAGGTAGGCAAACAGCCCGACAAAACCCGTCGCCGCGCCTGCCGCCTCTTTGTGGGAACACTCTGCCGCCGCCATGCCGATCAGCATCTGCGGGCCAAACACGAAGAAGCCGGTGGTGAAGAAGCACGCCGCCTGCATCACGTAGCTGGCGAACGGCATCAGCCACAGCGAGCCGACGGAGAGCAAAATCCCGGCGGCGAAAATCAGGTTCATCGGACCACGGTTGCCGTTGAACAGCTTGTCCGAACCCCAGCCCGCCACCAGCGCGCCGATAAACCCGCCCAGTTCGAACATCGTCACCGCCGAGTTGGCGGTCACCAGATCCACGCCGAGCGTCTCGGACATGTACAGGTTGCCCCAGTCGTTGATCGCCGCGCGCACCACGTAGACCAGCACGTAGCAGAGCGACAGCAGCCAGATGTACGGGTTTTTCAGTACGTATTTGGTGAGGATCTCCCTGCGGGTCAGCCCCGCACCCTCCTGCTGCTGGGCAATCTCCATTTCGTCGTGCCGCCAGTCGCCCACCGCAGGCAGGCCGACGGTTTGCGGCCGGTCGCGCAGGCGCCAGCAGAGAAACAGCCCGGCAATTATCGCCAGGCCACCGGCAATCATCATCCCCGCGCGCCAGCCGTAGTGCAGCGCCGCCGCCCCCACCACCATCGGAATCAGCGCCCCGCCGACGTTATGCGCGGTGTTCCAGATTGCCCACCAGCCGCCGCGCTCGTTGCGCGAATACCAGGCGGTGAGCAGGCGGGCGCAGACCGGCGCGCCCCAGCCCTGGAAAAAGGCGTTCAGCGCCCACAGCAGGGCAAAGGCCCAAAGCGACGTCGAGAAGCCAAACAGGATATTCACCACCCCGGTGGCGATCAGCCCAACGCCCATGAAATAGCGCGCGTTGGAGCGGTCGCTGACGATGCCGGAGAAGAACTTCGACAGGCCATAGGTGATGTAAAACAGCGTCGCCAGCAGGCCGATATCGGTGCGCGTCATCACGCCGCTGGCGAGGATTTCCGGCGCGGCGGCGTTGAAGCTTTTGCGGGTGAAGTAGAACAGCGCGTAGCCGAGCCAGATGGTCATCAGGATATGGCGACGCCAGTAGCGGTAGCGGGCGTCGATTTCCGCTTTATCGCCAATCGGCGCGGCGCTGGCAGGGGTTTTAAACATGGTAACTCCGTAGCGGCAGGCTGACGCTGACGCGCGTCCCGTGGGTGCAGGAGAGGTTCAGCGTGCCGCCCAGCGCCTTCACGCGCTCGCGCATGCCCGCCAGGCCAAAGCCCTGCTGGCCGGAACCCGGCGGCAGGCCGCAGCCGTCGTCTTCAATTATCAGCTTCAGGCTGTCGTCCTGCTGCCAGCCCTGGATCGTGACCGCGCTGGCGCTGGCGTGCTTGACGATGTTGTTCAACCCTTCCTGACAGACGCGGAACAGCGTCACGCGCTGGCCTTCGCTGAGCGTAAATTCGTTAATGCGCCAGTCGAGATGGCTGACTATTCCGCGGCTTTCCAGCTCCATCTCGCGCATCAGGGAACGCACCGCCTGCTCCAGCGACAGGTCGTCAAGCTGGCGCGGGCGCAGCCGTCCTAACAGGCGACGAACGGAATCATAGACGCCCAGCGAAAGCTGTTCGATATGCGCCCCGCCCTGCTTCACGCCTGCGTTTTCTGCCGCCAGGCGCTGGACAATGCCCGCCTGGGTGCGGATGGCGGTGATGGTCTGGCCGATATCGTCGTGCAGCTCGCGGGCGACCTCCTGCCGCACGCTCTCTTCGGTTTCCAGCAGACGCTCCGCCAGACGGCGGTTGCGCGCCAGCTCGGTTTGCAGGGACTGGTTCAGCTCGCGCAGGCGCTGAATGCCCGCGCCGAGCAGCAGCCCGGTCAGGCTTTGGGCCAGCAGGGAAAGCAGTAAATCCACAGGGTGATCGTGCCAAGTCTGGCTGGCGATCAGCGCGATGGCGTTCATCAGCGTGGCGATCAGCGCCCCCTGCCAGCCGTAGTGCCAGGCCAGGGCGATAATCGGCAGCGCCAGACAAAACGGCGTGAAGCGAGAAAGCTCGGCGGGCAGGCCAAGCTGGAGCCACAGGCTCACCACAAACAGCAGCAGATACCAGATGAGGTGCCGGGCGCGCCAGTTCACCGGCTGGGAAACCAGCGCCGGGCCGAGAGGCTGCCAGACGGTGCTGGTGAGGTAGTGCCAGATCACCAGACAGGTTGGCGCGAGCGTCAGGCCGCCGGTGAGGGTCAGCAGCAGGGCGTTGAGCATCTCCTTCTCGCCGATCCACGGAAGCGACTGCAGCAGCGCGGCGGCCATCAGCGCCGCCCCCTGCCGCAGCAGCGTGCGCCAGTCGCGCTGGTGGCGGTAGCGGGAAATGAGGGCAACCGGGAGAAGCGTGAGCAGGCTTCCGGTCATCAATAAGGGCAGGTGCGCGAGGGCAACCTCCTGCGCCAGCCAGACCAGCATCAGCCATTCAGCACCGAGCAAAACGGGCCAGTAGGCGCGCGGACACTGGAGCATTAACCCCAGACGCAGGCCGAAGGGAAACAGCAGCACCGCCAGCTCCGGGCGTTCCACCAGGTGCAGGCTGATGCTCCACAGGCAAAACCAGGCGGCGGAGAAGATAAAAAAGCTGGCGACAACGGCGATCAGCCGTGAAAAAGCGGAACTCATTGCCAGCTGTCAAACATGCGGCGCGCCAGCTCGACGTCGTTGCTGACGTTGAGTTTTTCCATCAGGTTGGCGCGGTGGACGTGCACGGTTTTCGGGGACAGATCCAGCTCGGCGGCAATCTCTTTTACCGACATCCCCTGCGCGAGCTTCTCAGCCACCTGGCGCTCGCGCCGGGTGAGCGGATCCTGACGTCCGGCCGCCAGCTTGATGGCGATATCCGGCGTTAAATAGCAGCCGCCGGTGGAGACGGTGCGCACGGCGGCGATCAGTTCGTCGGGGCTACAGCGCTTGGAGAGAAAGCCGCGCGCGCCCGCGTTGAGGGCCTGCTCGACCAGCGCCGGGCTGTCGTGGACCGACAGCATGATCGTCGCCATCCCTTTCGGCAGCTGGCTTAGCAGCTCCAGCCCGGAGAGATCCGGCATCGAGATGTCGCAGATACAGACCTGCACCCCGCGCCCCGGCAGGCCCGCCAGCGCCTCGCGACCGGAGCCAAACTCGGCCACGACCTGAAAATCCGGTTCGAGGTTTAAAAGCTGGGCAAAGCCGGAGCGGACGATAAGGTGGTCGTCGATGAGAGCGATGGTGGTCATGTGTGTTCCTGCGGTCTGAAAACGCCGGATGGCGCTGCGCTTATCCGGCCTGCAAGCGCGACGCCTGCAGGCCGACCAGGGCCCTTACCTTAAGCGATTTATTCGAAAAACACCGCAATTTTGTTAAACATGGTGGGATCGGACTGGTTGCGCGCCACTCTGGTGACGTCTTCCAGCTTGTCGATCTGCGCCATCATCTGCTCCAGACGCTGGTCGTCGTTGACCAGCAGCCAGATGCGGCTGTGCTCGCTGCCCTGAATCGGCAGACAGAGAATGCCTTCCACGTTAAACGCCCGGCGGGCAAAGAGCCCGCAGACGTGGGTCATGACGCCAGGGTGGTTGCGGACGGTGAGTTCCAGAATGACGTTATCATGTTGTTTCTGCATGGCTTATTCTCCCACCATCTCAGTATTTGCCGCTCCCGGCGGCACCATCGGATACACTTTTTGTTCAGGGTCGATACGCACGTGGATCAGCGCCGGGCCGGGGCGAGAAATCGCGTCCTGCAGCGCCGCGTGGGCATCCTCTTCGGCGTTCAGATCGCAGGTGTGCAGGCCAAAACCGGCGGCAATCTGCATAAAGTTAATCATCCCCGGGTAGGTCGCGGCAAACACGCCCTGCTTGTAGAACAGGCTCTGCTGCTGGTGCACCAGCCCCAGCGCCTCGTTGTTCATCAGGATGATTTTCACGTCTAACTGGTTTTCGGCCGCGGTCGCCATTTCCTGAATGTTCATCATCAGGCTGCCGTCGCCGGAGAAGCAGATAACCTTGCGGTCCGGGTTGGCGAGCGCCGCACCCACGGCTGCGGGCAGACCAAAGCCCATGGTTCCCAGACCGCCGGAGGTCAGCCACTGGCGCGGACGGTTCAGCGGGTAGGCCTGGGCGGTCCACATCTGATGCTGGCCGACGTCGGTGGTGATAATTGCGCTGTCGTCCACGCAGGCGGCCACGGCGTTGATCAGTCCGTAGTGGCTCAGCGGGTCGCCTTCGGTTGGGATGGCGCCCGGGAACTCGCGCTGCAGATCGGCCACCAGCTGGCGCCAGTCGGCGCGGTCGGCTGCGTCCGTCTGCGGGATCAGCTGCGCCAGCACCTCGGCCACGTCACCCTGAATCGCCACGTGCGGCTGCTTGATTTTACCCAGCTCGGCGCGGTCGATATCCACGTGAATGATTTTGGCGTTCGGGCAGAACTGCTCGGTTTTGCCGATCGCCCGGTCATCAAAACGCGCGCCCATAACAATCAGCAAATCAGCCTCTTGCAGGATGTAGTTGGTGCTGCGCGCGCCGTGCATGCCCAGCATGCCGAGAGAGAGCGGGTGCGCTTTAGGCAGCATGCCCAGCGCCATCAGAGTCATGGTGGTCGGCAGGTTGGCTTTCTCTGCAAACTGGCGGATTTCATCCGCAGCGTTAATCGCTCCGCCGCCCAGATAGAGCACCGGGCGTTTGGCGGCGTTAATCATGGCGGCGGCATCGCGCACGCTCTCAGCGCTGAATTCCGGCGCGGGGGCACGCTCGCCCGGCTCCGGCAGGACGTCGATTTCGATCTCAGCGGTCTGGACATCCTTAGGAATGTCTATCCACACCGGGCCCGGGCGGCCAGACTGCGCAATGTGGAACGCATCGCTGATAACCTGAGGAAGCTCGCTGATATCGCGAACTAAATAGTTATGTTTGGTGATGGGGATAGAGATGCCGTAGGTGTCCACTTCCTGGAACGCATCGGTGCCGATCATTGAGGACGGTACCTGGCCGGTAATGCAGATCAGCGGAATGGAGTCGAGGCGCGCGTCGGCGATGGCGGTCACCAGGTTGGTTGCGCCCGGGCCGCTGCAGGCCATACAGACCGCCGGTTTGCCCTGCGTACGCGCCATGCCCTGAGCAATAAAGCCAGCCCCCTGCTCGTGGCGCGCCAGCACGTGGCGGATCTGCGTGCTTTGGCTTAACGCATCGTACAGCGGCAGTACCGTGCCGCCAGGGATACCCGCAACCGTGGTGATGCCCTGCCGTTCCAGCAGATGAACGATCAGCTGCGCGCCAGTAAAACGCGTCGTGGTGGATGTTGTGCCCGAACTTGCCATGCTCCAGTCCTTTTCTTCTGGGCCGACGTTCCGGGGAGGGTCCTAAACGAAAAACCCCGCCCGGTTTGCGCCGGCGGGGTTTTGGATTCGTGTGTTGATCCAGTCCCTACGGCGCATTGCCGACGACCACCACCACACGCACGACGACCACTGCGGCTGGTTGCGCAGTTTTTAGTAGGGTCGAAGTGAAGATGGATGAAGTCATTGGGGACCTGTGTTTGGAATCATTGATGGAATTTATACAAACACAGGTTTTCGGGCGTGACAATGGAAATATTTTCATCTGCGCAAAAATGCGCCAGGGATCACGTTTCGTTTGTTGAGGGATGAAAACAAAAAACCCCGCCGGAGCGAGGTTTTTATCAGGGTTTTGCGGTTGGTCGCCGCAGAACACACTGTGTTACGTCAACGCAAAAAGTATACGCGATCGAAGACGAACGCGCAATTCAGGCACGGATTTTGACGTTTTTGAGTATGGATCGCCTTCCGGATTTTGTCCAAAAAATACTGTTCATACATACAGTATTTATCTATACTGAGGGTGTTCGCAGTGAGCGAGGGGGCCGCAGTTTTACCGGCGCAACGAAGTCCTGGCTGAAACGGGTGGTGCCGTCAGTGCCTTAACCCCTGAAGTGAGCACACTGTGTTACGTCAATCCAGGTGCTGGCAACAGGCGGCGGAAAGGTACGCCAGCATCGTGCTCCTTTTAACCAAAAGGAGACGCGTATGAGCGTAGTGGATATGGTGATACTTATCCTCAAACTCATTGTTGCAGTACTGCAACTGCTTGATGCTGTCCTGAAATTCCTTCGGTAATTCAGGTTCAAGTCGCACCTGAGAGGGGCGGGAAACCGCCCCTCTTTAATAACGAGGGAATGCTATGTCGCGTCTGTTAATTGAGCCCGTCACACCGGATGAACCGGGGTATATCGCCCTGAAGGCTGAAAGTATCGCACTGAATTTCAACATGCTGCGCAGGCTGGAAGAGAACTGGCAGCGCGGCGAGAACCGCTTTAACGCACCGGGAGAAAAGCTGCTGGGCGCGTTTCTTAACGGCAAGCTGGTCGGCGTATGCGGCCTCAACCGCGATCCGTTCAGCCAGCAGCCGCGCGCCGGACGTATTCGCCATCTCTACGTCAGCGAGAAGTGCCGCGGGCTGGGCATTGGCAAACAGCTTTTAACCGTGGTGATGGCCGATGCCAGCATCTGGTTTGATTTTCTGAATACCCACGCGCCGGACAGTGCCTACGGGTTTTATAATCGGGCGGGTTTTACGCTGGTCTCGGACGAACCGCGGGTGACGCACCGCCTTTTTTGTGCCGTGTAACCGGCTGGCAGCATCAGGGTGTGAATGTTACAGTTGAGTGACAATTCATCACCCGATACGCCATGACCACCACCGTTTTCTGCATTTTGCTCTTCGCCGCGCTGCTGCATGCCAGCTGGAACGCCATCGTTAAGGCCGGAACGGACAAGCTCTATTCCGCGATAAGCGTCAGCGGATCCGCCACGCTTATCGCTCTGGTCTTACTGCCGTTTTCCCCACAGCCATCTGCTGCAAGCTGGCCGTTTTTGATCGTCTCCTGCGCCTTACAGGTTGTGTACACCGTGCTGGTAGCGAAAACCTATCAGGTCTCCGATATGAGCCAGACCTATCCCCTGATGCGCGGCACCGCCCCGCTGCTGGTGGCGCTGATCGGCGTGCTGGCGCTCGGCGATCGTCTCTCCTGGCTCGCCTGGTCCGGCATCGGAGTAATTTGCCTTTCGATTCTGGCGATGGCGATGCATAGCCGCATGCAGTCACGCAAAGGGATCTGGCTGGCGCTGCTGAACGCCTGCTTCATTGCCGGGTATACGCTGGTGGACGGCACCGGCGTGCGGCTGTCGGACACCGCGCTGGGCTACACGCTGTGGACCTTCTTTATGAACGGCTTCTGCCTGCTGAGCTGGGCGATGGTGGCGCGTCGGCGCGAGGCGTCCGGCTACCTGCGCCTGCACTGGAAAAAGGGGTTACTCGGCGGGGTGGGCACCATGGGCTCTTACGGTCTGGCGCTTTGGGCCATGACGCAGGCACCGCTGGCGGTGGTCGCGGCGCTGCGTGAAACCTCGATTCTTTTCGGGGCGCTGATCGCGTTTGTCCTTTTAAAAGAGAAGGTTGCGGGCCTGCGCATCGCGGCGGCGCTGGGTATTGCCGGCGGCGCCATTCTGCTGCGCCTGGCGTAAATCACTGGCAACATTAGTTGCCGTTCTTGTTTACAAATCCTGCCTTTCCCGGTTTTTTCATTCACCACGACAATGCTTAAATTGTCATCTCTCTGTGGTAGATTCCTCGCGCATTTATGGGAATGCGCAGTCACTTATTCTTCATTTTTCTCTTTTGGCAAAAGTATTCAGCGACATGAAAAAACAAAGGAACGTTAACTTATTGTTGATGCTGGTGTTACTGGTGGCCGTCGGTCAGATGGCGCAAACCATCTACATTCCGGCGATTGCCGACATGGCAAAGGAATTGAACGTCCGCGAGGGCGCGGTGCAGAGCGTGATGGCAGCCTACCTGCTGACCTATGGCGTTTCGCAGCTCTTCTACGGCCCGCTGTCTGACCGCGTCGGGCGTCGCCCGGTGATCCTGGTGGGCATGAGCATTTTCATGGTGGCGACGGTGATTGCCATTACCACGCACAGCCTGACCGTACTGATTGCCGCCAGCGCCCTGCAGGGCGTCGGGACCGGCGTCGGTGGGGTGATGGCGCGAACCTTACCGCGCGATATGTATCAGGGCACCCAGCTCCGTCATGCCAACAGCTTGTTGAATATGGGGATTCTGGTCAGCCCGCTTCTCGCCCCGCTGATTGGCGGCCTGCTGGACACGATGTGGTCCTGGCGCGCCTGCTACGCCTTCCTGCTGGTGCTGTGCGTCATTGTCACCTTCAGCATGGCGCGCTGGATGCCGGAAACGCGCCCGCAGGACGCGCCGCGCACGAAGCTTATCACCAGCTATAAAACGCTGTTCGGCAACGGGTCGTTTACCTGCTACCTGCTGATGCTGATCGGCGGCCTGGCGGGCATTGCGGTGTTTGAAGCCTGTTCCGGCGTGCTGCTGGGCGCGGGTCTGGGCCTGAGCAGCATGGTCGTGAGTATTCTGTTTATTCTGCCGATCCCGGCGGCGTTCTTCGGCGCGTGGTTTGCCGGACGCCCAAATAAACGCTTCTCCACCCTGATGTGGCAGTCGGTGATCAGCTGTCTGCTGGCGGGTCTGATGATGTGGATACCGGGGCTGTTTGGCGTGATGACGGTCTGGACGCTGCTCATCCCGGCAGCGCTGTTCTTCTTCGGCGCGGGGATGCTGTTCCCGCTAGCGACCAGCGGCGCGATGGAGCCGTTCCCGTTTCTCGCAGGCACGGCTGGCGCGCTGGTAGGCGGTTTGCAGAATATCGGCTCCGGCGCGCTGGCCTGGCTCTCGGCGATGATGCCGCAGACCGGGCAGGCTAGTTTGGGCCTGCTGATGACGCTGATGGGGCTGCTGATTTTACTGTGCTGGCTGCCGCTGGCGTCGCGTGTTCCGCATCACGAGCAGCCGGTTTAACCGCATGATGGCCCGGCTTCTCGCCGGGCTTTTCACAAACGGGCGCAATCATCGCCTGCAACAACGGCTCCGGCGCGGGCCGCCAGGCCCCCTCTTCCCCGTCGTAAAACTGGAAATCCGCGTTCAGCGCATACGGGATTTTCGCCTTTTGCAGCTCGCAGGCCATAAAGGTGGAGAACGCCATTTGCGAAGCGGTTGGCGTAAGGTGGTTTGACTCTCCCACGCCCCAGCCCCCGACCCAGCTCACGTGCCCGGTTTTTTGCTGCCAGCGCAGCGCGGTAGTGATGCGATTATGGATAGCCGCTTTCTCCGCCGCCGTGCCGGACGTCCACGGGTATTTACCGCTATTTTTCAGCGGCCCCCACGGGAAAATATGCCACTCTGCCAGCAGGTAGTTTTGGCTGTGCGCGGGCAGCTTCAGGCTGGATAAATCCTCCGGCGCGGCGCGCAGGCGTGGCGCAATAAAGATCATGCGCTGCGGGTCCATGTCGTGGATAGCTTTAATGGTTTTTTCATACACGCGGTTTAGCGACGCGAGGTTGTGGTTAAGCTTGTCGGCGGGCTCATAAATGAGATCAAAACCCAGCAGCGGATAGCTCTGACCGAAATAGTGCGCCACGGCAATCCACCAGTTAATCGTCTCTTTCTCGTTATCGGCTTTCGGGTCGTTTTTATACTCATCAGCCTGATAGGCGATAATCGGGATCACGCCATACTGTTCGCAGGCTTCCACCAGCTTGCGCAGGTGAATTAGCCGCGCTTCCGTCGGCTCATCGGCGACGCGAATGCGCACGTGGGTAATGCCTTTTGCACGAAAATCGCGCACCACCAGCGGGTCGAATTCGCGTATGCCGCGCTCGGTGCGTGCCCAGTCCACATCCATCCCGACGCCCAGCTGCTGCGCATAACGGGCAGCCGTCAGCGGCGGCTCAGCGGCAATCGCCCAGCCGGAAGAGATCAGTAATGCACAGGCAATAAAAGGCTTTAACACGGTTTACCCTGGATAAATCGAAAGCATTACCTGTATTTAGCACGCTTTTTCACATTTCGTGTAGAGCGAAAGCGTAATAATTCTTCAACCTGCCAGTTCTCTCAGCCAGCCGATAAAGGCGTCTATTTTCGGCCACTGCCGGCCAGAAAGCGTCGAGATATAGTAGTGCTGATGGCATTTCAGGGTCTTTTCACCAAACGGGACGATAAGCTCGCCCCTTTCGAGCCGTTTCTGCACCAGCCGCTTTCTGCCCATCGCGACGCCGACGTGGTTGATGGCCGCAATAATCGCTAAATCGGAACGATCGAAACCAATACCCGACGATGGCGGCATATTCACCGCAAAATGTTGCGCCCAGCTCAGCCACTCATCCGTACCGGAATCGTTGCTCCAGGCCTGACGGTCGTGCAGCAGCGTGCAGTGGCTGAGGTTATCGGGGTTTTTCAGCAGCTCATGCTCGCGGGCATACTGCGGCGAGCAGACGGGCAAAATCTCCTCGTCCATCAGGAAGTGATGAGAGAGGTGGTTTGGCGGCGTATCGTCGAAATAGAGCGCCAGATCGACGCCCGTTCGCTGCATATTGACGTAATCATTGCCGGTCAGGATGGTGAGTGAAATCGACGGATAGCGGCGGGTAAAGTCCCCCAGCATGGGCACCAGCCAGCACTGAGCGATCGACGGCCGGGAGTAGACCGTCAGCGTGCCGGACAGCGCCTGGTTTTTGATGTCCAGGATCTCCTGATTCAGGGTGTCGAGGGACGACTTAAGCGTCCAGTAAACGCGCTTTCCCTCCTGCGTCAGCTCAACTTTACGGTGCGAGCGGACGAACAGCTGAATGCCCAGCTCCTCTTCCAGCAGGTTGATGCGGTGGCTCACCGCGCTTGGGCTGAGCGACAGCTCCTCCGCCGCCAGGGCGAAAGACTCATGCCGGGCGGCCACTTCAAAGGTGTACATTTTCGACAGCTGCCAGCCGTTTAACAGCCGGTTTCTGGCTTCATTCGCATCGGTCATCACAATTCTCACGCGGGGTTTCTGCGCTCAGCATACCGCCCAAGGGTGAATTTATGTGAACCTAATACGAATTAAGTGCGCTTTTTAGACCGCAGTCACTCAGTTGATCCAATCTGTCTCACCTGAACGCCAATTTATATCGTTTGTCAGCCCACGCCGTTTTTTCGTCCAATACCCACAGATGACATAAGGGTGAGGTGAGATATGGGATCTCAGGTCTGGGTTGTGGCAACGCTGCTGGTCAGCATTGTGTTAATTGTTTTAACCATCGTTAAGCTGAAGTTTCACCCGTTCCTCGCGCTGCTGCTGGCGAGCTTTTTCGTCGGCGCGATGATGGGGATGAGCCCGCTGGATATGGTGAACGCCATTGAGAGCGGAATTGGCGGTACGCTGGGCTTCCTGGCGGCGGTGATTGGTCTGGGCACCATTCTCGGCAAGATGATGGAAGTCTCCGGCGCGGCAGAGCGCATCGGGATCGCGTTGCAGCGCTGCCGCTGGCTGTCGGCGGACGTGATTATGGTGCTGGTGGGTCTTATCTGCGGGATCACGCTGTTCGTGGAAGTGGGTGTGGTACTGCTGATCCCGCTGGCGTTTTCCATCGCCAAAAAGACCAACACGTCGCTGCTCAAGCTGGCCATTCCGCTCTGTACCGCGCTGATGGCGGTGCACTGCGTGGTGCCGCCGCATCCGGCCGCGCTGTTTGTGACCAATAAATTAGGCGCGGACGTCGGAACGGTCATTGTCTACGGTTTGATGGTAGGCCTGATGGCCTCGCTGGTCGGCGGCCCGCTGTTCCTGAAACTGCTCGGCAACCGTCTGCCCTTTAAACCGGTTCCGGCGGAATTTTCAGACCTGAAGGTGCGGGAAGAGCACACCCTGCCGTCGCTGGGCGCCACGCTGTTCACGGTGCTGCTGCCGATTGCCCTGATGCTGGTGAAAACCATTGCCGAGCTGAATATGGCAAAAGAAGGCACGCTGTATACGCTGCTGGAGTTTATCGGCAACCCGATCACCGCGATGTTTATCGCCGTGTTTGTCGCCTACTACCTGCTGGGGATACGCCAGCATATGGGCATGGGCACGATGCTGACGCACACCGAGCACGGCTTCGGCTCTATCGCTAACATTTTGCTGATTATCGGCGCGGGCGGCGCGTTTAACGCCATCCTGAAAACCAGCGGGCTGGCGGACTCGCTGGCGCATATTCTCTCGAACCTGCACATGCACCCTATCCTGCTCGCCTGGCTGGTGGCGCTGGTGCTGCACGCCGCCGTAGGCTCCGCGACGGTGGCGATGATGGGTGCCACGGCGATCGTCGCGCCGATGCTGCCGCTCTATCCGGACGTGAGCCCGGAGATCATCACCATTGCCATCGGTTCCGGCACTATTGGCTGCACGATCGTGACCGATTCCCTCTTCTGGCTGGTGAAGCAATACTGCGGCGCGACCCTGAATGAGACCTTTAAATACTATACGACGGCGACGTTTATCGCCTCGGTGCTTGCACTTGGCGGCACATTCCTGCTTTCCTTCATTATCTGAGCGCGAAGAGACGTATTATGGAAAACGCAACTATCACCACATTAACCGCACAGTTTCCTCTGGTTGAGGATCTGATCGCCCTGAAAGAAACCACCTGGCTTAACCCGCGCACCACGACGCTTGCGGAAGGGTTGCCGTACGTCGGGCTGACCAAAGCCGACGTGGACGACGCGCACGCGCGCCTGAAACGCTTCGCGCCATATCTGGCGAAAGCCTTCCCGGAAACGGCGGCAACGGGCGGGATTATCGAATCCGAACTGATCGCCATTCCGGCGATGCAGGCGCGGCTGGAGAAAGAGTCCGGCAAGGCCATTCCCGGCAAGCTGCTGCTGAAAAAAGACAGCCATCTGCCGATTTCCGGCTCGATCAAAGCGCGCGGCGGCATCTATGAGGTGCTGACCCATGCGGAAAAACTGGCGCTGGAAGCCGGGTTGCTGAGCGTTGAAGACGACTACAGCATTCTGCTGGAGCCGCGCTTTAAGGACTTCTTCAGCCAGTACAGCATTGCGGTAGGCTCAACCGGCAACCTTGGGATGTCCATCGGCATTATGAGCGCCCGCATCGGCTTTAAGGTGACGGTGCATATGTCCGCCGACGCCCGCGAGTGGAAGAAAGCCAAACTGCGCAGCCACGGCGTCATCGTCGTGGAATATGAGCAGGATTACGGCGTGGCGGTGGAGCAGGGACGAAAAGCGGCGGAAAGCGATCCGAACTGTTTCTTCATTGACGATGAAAATTCCCGCACCTTGTTCCTGGGCTATGCCGTTGCAGGCGAGCGGCTGAAGGCGCAGTTTGCCGAACAGGGCCGCGTGGTGGATGCGGACCATCCTCTGTACGTCTACCTGCCGTGCGGCGTTGGCGGCGGCCCTGGCGGCGTGGCGTTTGGCCTGAAACTGGCCTTTGGCGATAACGTCCACTGCTTCTTCGCGGAGCCAACGCACTCCCCGTGCATGCTGCTCGGCGTCTACACCGGCCTGCACGATGAGATCGCGGTGCAGGATCTGGGCATTGATAACGTCACGGCGGCAGACGGTCTGGCGGTAGGACGCGCCTCCGGCTTCGTGGGCCGCGCGATGGAGCGCCTGCTCGACGGGTTCTACACCCTTTCCGACCAGAGCATGTACGACATGCTCGGCTGGCTGGCGCAGGAGGAAGGCATTCGCCTGGAACCGTCGGCGCTGGCGGGCATGGCCGGTCCGGTGCGCGTTCATTCGCATACCAACGTAACCCACCTGGTGTGGGCAACCGGCGGCGGAATGGTGCCGGAAGACGAGATGGCGAAGTATTTAGCAAAAGGCCGTTAATCGTAGGCCCGGTAAGGCGTAGCCGCCACCGGGCTTACAGGCTCAAAATTTGCTGAATATGGGTTACCGCAAACAGCAGCGACAGCGAGAGAACAGCGAGCGCGATCAGGAACTTATCCCGCACCGCTTTCGGCTGTACAAAATCGTTCTGCGCCACGTCCATCAGGTTACGGCTGCGGGTATAGCGCCATAAAATGATGGCCACCAGCGCCAGCACAACAATAGAAATCCAGAATGGCACCCCCGCGCGGTGCCAGTTGTGCTTAATCGCCAGGGCAATCAGCGCACCATACCCCAGCAGCGTACGCAGCCAGGCCAGCGACGTCCGCTCCGGCTGCAGGCCGGGGTCCGCTTCGCGCCGCGCTTTGCGGCTATCCGCCATAGAACACCAGCACCATCACCACGCCCGCCACCGTCAGCAGAATCGTGCTGACGATCAGCAGCCCGCGCGTATAGGGCAAATCCTGCTTCAGGCGCATCGCCTTCTCATTGCGCAGCCAGCGCAGGTAGCCGTAAATCGCCAGCACGCCCGCGCACAGGCACAGCAGCAGCGCCAGCACTTCGCGAATCAGCGGCGTGGCGAAATCTGGCGCGAGCTGGTCGAGGCCGACGCCGGCGGCAAGAAAGCCCAGCGCGGTACGGATCCACGCTAAAAAAGTGCGTTCATTAGCCAGAGAGAAGCGGTAGTCCGGCGCTTCGCCGAGGCGGGAAATTTTCATGAGGGTTCCTTGTCGTGCTCCAGGCAGGCTTCAGCATAGCGTAAATCGACAAGGACAAGGAGACCGGCATCGGGCGATGCCGGTCAGGACGATTAGTGCAGCGCTGGCCAGAAGTCCTTATTGGCCTCGATCAGGTCATCCAGAATCGCTTTCGCGACGGACGCGCTCGGCACAGTTTTCGACAGGGTGATCGCCTGCCAGAGTTTCTGGTACGAGCGCTGCTCCCAGGCATCCACCACCAGTTTTTCCACCGCCACCTGCTGGCTCATCAGCCCTTTCTGGAAGTGTGGAATATCGCCCACCGTAAGCGGCTCCGGCCCGTTATGGCCTACCAGGCACGGGATCTCCACCATCGCGTCGGCATCAAAGTTATGGATGGCCCCGTTGTTTGGCACAATCAGCAGCATCCGCTCCTGGGTGTTAAAGGCAATCGCCGTCGCCAGATCGACGATGTACGACGCATGTTCGTCGATTTCCAGCTCACCGGCAGCGGAGTGACCGGCTTCAATAATTGCCCGGCAGGCGCTGAACACGTGCTTCTCACGGTGATCCATGACCTCATTGGCGCGAGTGCGTTCCGGGTTGGAGTGCGCGACCACGTAGTCCGGGAACAGGTAATACTTCAGGTAGGTGTTTGGCATGGTATCCGGATCCAGCGCCTGTACGTCTCTGGCTTTGGCAAAAGTATCGTTCCAGCTCGCTTCGGTATGCGCATCTTCCGAAGGCGGCACATAGCCGTTTTTCGCCACGTATTCGCGCAGTTTCGGCATCAGATCGTTGCCGTTGAGATCTTCAATCGACGTCCACCAGCCGAAGTGGTTCAGGCCGTAGTAGCGCACGCGCATCTCTTTGCGGTTTTTCAGGCCGACAATCTGCGCCATGCGCCCTTCAATGCCGATCGGCATATCGCAGATGTTGAGGATTTTGGCGTTCGGACGCAGGCGACGCGTGGCTTCCGCGACAATCGCCGCCGGGTTGGAATAGTTCAGCATCCACGCGTTCGGGGAGTACTGCTGCATATAATCCACCAGCTCCAGCACGCCGCCGATAGAGCGCATGCCGTAGGAGATGCCGCCCGGTCCGCAGGTTTCCTGGCCCAGCACGCCGTGGCGCAGCGGGATTTTTTCATCTTTTTCACGCATCGGGTATTTGCCCACGCGGATATGCGCCATCACAAAATCCACATCGGTAAACGCCGCTTTAGGATCGGTGGTGTAGCTGAATTCAATCTCCGGCGCCTGCTCCCTGAGGATGATTTTGCACGCTTCGGCGATGGTCTCCTGACGTGCGCCGTCGTTGTCATAGAACTTCAGCGCGCGCAGCGGGAAACGGTCACGGTTGGCTAACAGCATCAGGACGATACCAGGCGTAAAGGTGCTGCCGCCGCCTGCAATAACAACTGAGAATTTTTTCATGATATAGCCTCTGTCAGGGTGGTTTGTTCATTTGTTAAGGGGGTTTTCATCAGCGATTCCAGCTGGTCGCGCACCTGAGGAACGTGCAGGCCGACAATCACCTGAATGCCGTTGCCGCGTCGCACCACGCCGTGGGCGCCGAGGGCTTTGAAGACGTCATCGCTTTGGGTTTTCGCCATATCCACCAGCGCAATGCGCAAGCGGGTGGCGCAGTTGTTGATGCTTTCGATGTTGGCCGCGCCGCCGAGAGCCTGCAGGAATCCGGCGGCCTGCCCTACCTGCTGGCTGGCCGCCGCCGGGGCGGTGGTTTGCCCGCGCGCCGCCTTATAGTCGGCCTTGCTGTAGAGTTTGATTTCGCTCTCTTCCCGGCCCGGCGTTTTCAGGTTCAGACGTTCGATCAGCGTTTTGAAGACCACGAAGTAAATCCCGGTGAAGCAGACGCCAATGCCGATCTGGGTGAATACCGTCGAGGCGTGGTTGTGGAACATTGGGATCCAGTTTTGCGGCAGGAACTGGTCCAGCAGGCCGCCGCCCATGTTCCCCACGACGCCAAAGGCGTACATCACCGTTGCCATGGTGGCCGCCAGCACGGCGTGCACGGCAAACAGCAGCGGCGAGATAAACAGGAAGGTGAACTCAAGCGGTTCAGTGATGCCCACCAGCACGGCGGTGAGCGTGGCCGGGACCAGCAGCCCCGCCACCTTGACGCGGTTTTCCGGCGACGCGGTATACCAGATCGCCAGCGCAATCCCGACCGAGCCAAACACTTTTGAGTTGCCGTGCAGCGCGAATCCGCCTTCCGGGAAGAGGGTTTTCAGCGGCAGGGTGCTCTGGCTGAATTCCTGCAGATGCTGTGCCCAGTAGACCTGAATGCCGCCTTCCACCGCTGCCGGGCCGAAGATGAACGGACCGTAGACGAAGTGGTGCAATCCGGTTGGGATCAGAATGCGTTCCAGGAAGGTATACACCCACACGCCCAGCGCACCGGCGGAGCGCAGGAACGCCTGCAGGGACTCAATGCCCATCTGCACTTTCGGCCAGCCCAGCAGCGTCAGCCAGGCGCAGGGGATCATGACGAAGAACGCGAGGATAACGACAAACGAGCTGCCCTGGAAAATCCCCAGAAACACCGGCAGCGGCTTGTCGAAGTAGCGGTTGTGGATGGCGGTGACGATGCCTGAGATCACAATGGCACCGATGATGCTGGTATCGAGCGTTTTGATACCGGCAATCATTGCCAGCCCGCTTCCGGCCGTCGGTTCGGCGGAGAAGTCGACGCCGAAGAAGTGGCCCCAGGTCATCCCCATCGCGTTGATGAAGTAGTTCCAGGTCAGGAAGCTAATCAGCACCGCAAGACAGGCGCGGCCCTGCGCCTGCTTCGCCAGGCCAATCGGCAGGCCGACGGCAAAAATCAGCGGCATATTGCGAAACACCGCCCAGCCGCCCTCTTCAATGATGTGAACGATCTGCGCGAAAAGATGATCGGGGGCCGTTAGCGCTTCGCCGACAAACAGCGGGTTGCGAAGCATGATGGCGATTCCCACCACGATCCCGGCGAACGGAAACAGCAACACCGGGGTAAACATGGCACCGCCAAAACGTTGTATTTGACTGAGCATTTTTAAATCCTCATGAAACAACCTGTAGGGGTAGAGGCCTTTATGGTTTTTTGCTGGCCTGAGGTGAGCATAAGAAGTTACTGATGCGCGAACATGGCGTGCCGCTGCGATTCGTGATCGCATTCATGGTTTTATTTTGACCAATCAGGTCTACTTTTTTCGGTAAATATGGACATGTCAGAACGCAATCCACGCCCTGATAACGGCAGAGAGGTCTACTGGTGATCTACAAATCTATTGCTGACAGATTGCGGCTGCGGCTGAATTCGTCGGACTACAACGTCGGCAGCCCGCTGCCCGGCGAAAAAGCGCTGGCGCAGGAGTTCGGCGTGGCGCGAATGACCATCCGCAAGGCGCTGGATCTGCTGGTGAGCTGGGGGCTGGTTGAGCGGCGGCACGGCAGCGGAACCTTTGTCTCACGCAAAGACGTTCACCACGAAACCACCAACCTGACCGGGCTGGTGGAGGTGCTGCGTCAGCAGGGAAAAGAGGTGCAGAGTAAGGTCTTACAGTTTGAAGTGATGCCCGCCCCGCCCGCCATCGCCAGCCAGCTGCGGATTCAGGTGGATGAGCGGATCTACTTTTCCCGACGGGTGCGCTACGTGGACGGGAAGCCGCTGATGCTGGAGGACAGCTTTATGCCGGTGAAGCTGTTCCGCAATCTGTCGCTGGCGCATCTTGAGGGGTCTAAGTTTGATTACATCGAGAAGGAGTGCGGGATCACCATCAGCGGCAACTACGAGAGCCTGACGCCGGTGCTGGCAGATAAAACGCTGGCCGGTTATATGAACCTGCCGGAACAGACACCGCTGCTGCGCATTACGTCTCTTTCCTACAGCGACAGCGGCGAGTTCCTCAATTATTCCGTGATGTTCCGAAATACCAGCGATTACCAGGTGGACTACCATCTGCGGCGCATCCACCCGGACGACCTGCTAGCTCATCCCCCAGAACAGCACCGCCAGTAGCTGCGGGGTGATGATGCGCAGGAACATCACCAGCGGATAGACGGTGGCATAGGAGAGCGCGGCCGCACCGCTGGTGGCGTGCAGGTTGTTGGCAAAAGCCAGCGCGGGCGGATCGGTCATGGAGCCCGCCAGCATCCCGCACAGCGTCAGGTAGTTCATTTTGGCGAACATACGCGCCAGTATTCCCACCGTCAGCAGCGGGATCGCCGTGATAAAGATGCCGTATCCAACCCAGCTCATCCCTTCGCCCTTGACCAGGGTATCGACAAAATCTCCGCCGGATTTCAGGCCGACCACCGCCAGGAACAGCACGATGCCCAGCTCGCGCAGCGCCAGGTTGGCGCTCGGCGGCATAAACCAGTAGAGCTTGCCGATACAGCCGATACGCCCGAGGATCAGCGCCATAATCAGCGGCCCGCCCGCCAGGCCCAGCTTGAGCGCCACCGGGAAGCCCGGCACGTACACAGGAATAGAACCGAGCAGCACGCCAAGCCCGATACCGATAAAAACCGGCAGCATCTGCACCTGCTGCAGCTTTTGCTGGGCGTTACCCACCATATCCGCCACGGCGTCGATGGACGACGGGCGCCCGACCAGGTTGAGGATATCCCCGAACTGCAGGCTGGCCTCCGGGCTGGCGACCAGTTCAACACCCGCACGGTTAAGGCGAGAGATCACCACGTCATAGCGCTCTTTTACCTGCAGATCGCGTATTTTCTTGCCAAGAACGTGTTCGTTAGTCACCACAACGCGTTCCACGCGCATATCGGTGCCGCGGGTTGAGAGCGAGGTATCCACTTCCTGGCCAATCACCAGCCGCGCGTTGTTTAAATCTCCGGGCTGGCCGACCAGGTGCAGCAGATCGCCCTGCCGAATGACGGTGCCGGGCGCGGGCACCATCAGCATATCGTCACGCTTGAGGCGGGAGCAGATGATATTGGCGCTGTTGAGGATCGGCACGTCCTGAATCGCCATATTGTTCAGGTTGGGGTTATCGACCCGAATGTTGATGGTTTTAATTGGCATATGGCCGTTGGTGAGCGTGGTTTCGTGGTCCTTCGCCTCTTTGTCAACGTTAATGCGAAACAGGACGCGTACCAGCCACATGGAAAGCAGAATGCCGCAAATCCCAAACGGGTAGGCCATGGCGTAGCTCATCCCCATCTGGTCGACGATGCCGGGTTCGATACCCAAATCGCGCAGGATTTGCTGCCCGGCGCCGAGCGCAGGCGTGTTGGTAACCGCCCCGGAGAAAATGCCCAGCACCACGGGAAGCGGGATATCGAAGATTTTGTGCAGAATTGCGGTGACCAGCCCGCCCATCACCACTATGCCGAGGGCAAACAGGTTGAGCCGTAATCCGGAGACCCGAAGTGAGGCGAAAAAGCCCGGTCCCACCTGAATACCGATGGTATAAACGAAGAGGATCAGGCCGAACTCCTGAGTGAAGTGGAGCATTTCGGCGCTGAGGAGCAGCCCGAGCTTGTCGGCGAAGTGCCCGACAAAAATGCCGCCAAACAGCACCCCGCCTATCCCAAACCCGACGCCACGGATTTTGATATTCCCTATCCACAGGCCAACAACAGCGACCAGGGCCAACACGCTTACGGTTAACGCGATATCACTCATGATCCACTTCCTGTGCATAACCTTAGTTATGCTAAGGATTCTCTCAGAGCCGGATGCGATTGTATGGGCGATGGCGCACAAAAAAGCCCTGCCGGGGCAGGGCTTCGTGCAGTCTATGAGTATTGTCGGGTGGCGGCTGCGCCTTACCCGACCTACAGGTTCGGCGGGCTTGTTAACTGTTTAACGCTGGCCGCTCGCTAATGGCGATACGCTGCGGCGCGATGGCTTCCGGCACGTTGCGTATCAGGTCGATATGCAGCAGACCGTTGGTAAACGTTGCGCCGGACACTTCCATATGGTCTGCCAGGGTAAAGCTCAGGCTGAACGGCTGATTAACCAGCCCCTGATGCAGCCATTTGGTCTCGGTCTCTTGTTTTTCCGGCGTGCCTTTCACGGTCAGGCGAGTGCCTTCAAGCTGGATGTCCAGATCGTCCTGGCGGAAACCAGCCAGCGCAAGGGTAATGCGATAGTGGTTATCGTCGCTCTTTTCGATGTTGTACGGCGGAAACGTCTGTTGCTCGGTGGTGCTTTGCAGGGCGTTAGCCAGTTTGTCAAAACCAATCCACTGACGCAGCAGAGGGGATAAATCATAGTTACGCATACTAAATCTCCTTCTGAGAAGCGAGTTCGGCACAGTCTAATTTTGTGCACAGTTGTTCCTGCAAATCCTGATGGATTCGCATATGCTCCCGTTACGGCAAGCAAGTCTGGGTGGGCCGCTTACGCGACCCGCGTAATTAGTTAATTTCGATACGACGCGGTTTTTTCTCTTCCGGAATCACACGTTCCAGTTCGATAAACAGCAGGCCGTTAACCAGGTTCGCGCCTTTAACATGAATGTTCTCGGCTAACTGGAACTTGCGTTCAAAGTTGCGCTCGGCGATGCCCTGATAAAGATAGGTACGTTCTTTCTGCTCGGCCGTATGGGAACCTTTCACCACCAGCAGGTTGTCCTGCGCGGTGATCTCCAGTTCGTTTTCTGCAAAACCGGCGACGGCAATAGCGATGCGGTAGTGATTTTCGTCAACCAGCTCAACATTGTATGGAGGGTAGCCGTTGCTCTGGCTTTGGTTATTTTCTAAATGGTTAAACAGGCGGTCAAAACCAATTGCAGAACGGTATAGCGGAGAAAGATCGAAGTTACGCATAAATAAAACTCCTGAAATCAGCGAGAAATTGTAGCCTTCCACCATGGACAGGCCTTTGCGCCCCCGAACACCCATCAGGCGAGTTCGTTATCGGGCCACATTCTTAAAATGGGTCTGCAATCGGGCTTTTCAAGAACGACAGCTGCACTTTTTTTTGCACTTTCCTGCATCTCGCTTAGACTGGGACAACAGCACAAAGGGTTAAATTGCGATGGCTGCCACAGTGCGGGGTTATCGGGCTATCCATTTTGGATAAGGCTCGCTATAACCCTGAGTTGCAGGTCTATGCAGTGCCATTAACGATGACTGAGTGATGATGAAAAATGTTCTGATAAAGCTGACGACGTTCAGCGGGGTAGTTTTACTTTGCGGGTGTTCGAGCGTGATGTCTCACACCGGCGGTAAAGAAGGAACATATCCGGGGACGCGCGCCAGCGCGGCGATGCTCTCCGATGACGATACAAACTGGGGCACCAAATCCCTGGTTATCCTCGATATGCCGTTTACGGCCGTGGCGGATACGCTTCTGCTGCCGTGGGATATGTTTCGTAAGGACAACTCCGTACGCTCGCGTGTAGAGAAAAGCGAGCAGGAAAATCTGGCGACAAACGCCGTCATCCCGCCCGCTGACATGCCTCCACGCTAGTACTGTGCGGTTTCCGTCACCCAAAGCTGACGGAAACCGGCTGTCTCCTCCATCCACGCAATAACGCGCCCGTCAGGGGAAAACACGACCGCATCAGCAGACGGCGGGTTGCCGTGATCGGACGTCAAAAACGTCACCTCTCCGGTCCGTGCGTCGCAGCAGGCGATCCGATTTTCGAGCACAAACCCCAGACTGCCGCCCGCAGGATGCCAGTTAAATGCTGACTGAATATCGCTCCCGGTACGCGTCAACTGGCGCGGCTCGCCGCCCGCAGGAGAGATCAGCCACAGCTGCACAATGCCGTTATCATCCCGCATCAGAAACGCAATCTGCGTCCCCTGCGGGTTGCTGCGAACCCAGTGACGCGGCACGCTCACCAGGCCCGGGTACGCCCTCTGATGCGTAAAGGTCAAACGACGCTGGTTCACACCCGCAGGCGGCGCAGGCAGGGTCTCCGTCGTGCCCTGTAGCGGCGCATCGCCCGCACGCTTCCAGCCCTGCTCGTCTTCCGGCAGGTCGACGATAAACAGTTCGGGTACTTTTTCGCCCTGCGCGGAGAGGGTATCGCCGATAAACGCCAGCCTGTCGTTGCCCACCCAGCCCTCTTCGTAAGCGCGGTTGATTTCATCGCTGCCCGGCCGTGGGTTGGGCGTGGTGCGGCTAACCAGCACGCTCCAGAAGGTTCCCGAATATTCACGGGGGTGGTTCCCCTGCGGGTTCACCGGGCCATAAGGCGCAGCCACGCCGACGTTGCGTAAATCGAGTTTAGGATCGCGCTCGTGCAGGACATGGTCGTTATAGGTAAAGCTGACGAGCTGCCCGTTCGGGCTGAAGACATGGACGTGGCTACCGCCGCGCAGCGCGCCTGCGGTGTAAGGCGCGGTGATATCCATCGCGTCCAGGTTGCTCACCTGACCGTTTTGCGCAATCACTCCCTGGCGATGATGAAAATCGTAGCGCCAGTCGGCATCCGGGTTTTTCGGGCCGTGGATAAAGACATATTTCTCTTCTGCAGGATGAACGGTCACCACGCCGACATGCGCGCCGTCAGTCGCGCGATAAACCACCTCTACCTCACCCGTCGCGACATTGACCCGCTCGATGGTTTCACCGGTGAACGACGCACCGGACGGGCGCACGTCGTAGACCAGCCACTGGCTGTCCGGCGTCCAGGTATTGATGTTGGTCAGCTGGTGGTTGCGGGAAGCGAAGGTGATTTGTTTCATGAGGATACCCTGATGCGCAGTTATCGCATCAGGGTATCGCAAGCGGGTTTTTAGTTCAGCACAAACTTCTCGATGGCATAAGCCACGCCGTCTTCGAGGTTGGATTTAGTCACGAAGTTGGCCACCTCTTTCACCGACGGGATCGCGTTATCCATCGCCACGCCCATGCCCGCGAACTCAATCATCGCGATGTCATTTTCCTGGTCGCCCAGCGCCATGATCTCGTCCTGTTTAATGCCCAGCGCATCGGCCAGCGATTTGACACCGGTGCCTTTATTGACGCGTTTATCGAGGATTTCGAGGAAGTACGGCGCACTTTTCAGCACGGTGTACTTCTCTTTTACCTCCGCCGGTATGCGCGCAATCGCTTTATCCAGGATCTCCGGCTCGTCGATCATCATCACTTTCAGGAACTGCGTCGCCGGGTCCATTTTCTCCGCTTCACAGAACACCAGCGGAATGGTCGCAACGTAGGATTCATGTACCGTGTAGTAGCTGATATCGCGGTTGGCGGTATAGAGCGTATTGCGATCGAGCGCGTGGAAGTGGGAACCCACTTCACGGGACAGTTTTTCCAGGAACAGATAGTCTTCGTAGCTCAGCGCGGTTTGCGCAACCGTACTGCCATCTGCGGCTTTCTGCACCAGTGCGCCGTTATAGGTGATGCAGTAGTCGCCCGGCTGATTCATGTGCAGCTCTTTCAGATAGCTATGTACGCCAGCATACGGGCGCCCCGTGGTCAGGACCACATTCACGCCCTTTGCGCGCGCCGCGGCGATCGCGTTTTTAACGGCTGGAGAGATGGTGTGGTCTGGCAGCAGCAGCGTGCCGTCCATGTCGATTGCAATGAGTTTGATAGCCATGAGTTCCCCGGAATAAATGAGTGCTGCCTCATGCTAACGCGATTAAGCACACAAAAATAGAGCTATATTGCGCAACAGGAATGCCCCTTTTACGCTTATTCCGGGGAACGAAGGCTTACTCGCGGGTGAGCACAATTTTACCGAACGCGCCGCGATCCAGATGTTCAAACGCCTGTTCAAGCTCGTTAAAACGGTAGCGATGCTCAATCACCGGCTTCAGCCCCGTGACGTCAACAGCGCGGACAAAATCTTCCAGCGCCCGGCGGTGCCCCACGCCAATCCCCTGAATGACGGGGGATTTCAGCAGCAGTTCGCCAGCAGAGAGGGTAATCTCCGTCCCGGCGAGCACGCCAATGACGGAGATACGTCCGTGAACGGCAACGGCGCGCAGGGAATGCTTCAGGTTCTCTCCACCGACGGTTTCGATAATATGGTCGATACCGCGATCCTGCGTGAGCGCCAGCGTATTTTCAGCCCAGTCGCCTTTCAGCCGGTTGATGCCGTGGCTGGCCCCCAGCGTTTTGGCCAGCGCCAGTTTCTCATCGCTCCCCGAGGTGACAAACACCTCCGCGCCGTGCGCTTTTGCAATCTGAAGGGCGAATATCGCCACGCCGCCCGTGCCCTGCACCAGCACCGATTGCCCGGCGCGGAGCTGGCCGCGCTCCACTAGCGCAAACCAGGCGGTAAGCCCTGCGCAAGGTAAGGTGCTGGCCTCGGCGTCATCCAGGGTCTCCGGAGAGGCCACCAGCGCGTCTTCCTTCACAATCACATACTCGGACAGCATGCCCTGGAAGTATCCGCCGGACGTTTTATAGGGCAGATTGCGCGCGTCCGCCTGCGGCTTACCGTCGATCCACTCCGGGAAGAAGGTTGAGATGACGCGCGCGCCGGGCTGGAAGCGCGTAACGCCTTCACCAATGCTGTCCACCACGCCCGCCATGTCAGACGCCGGGGTAAACGGGAAGGAAAGCGGGATCGGCATTGTGCCTTCAACAACCATTTTATCGCGATAGTTAAGCGCAACGGCATTTACCCTTACGCGCACTTCACCCGGGCCCGGCTGTGGAACGGGCGCCTGAGTCAGCTTGAGGTTCTCGCGCCCGAGGGCATCCATGGACCAGCGTTGCATTGTCTCTGTCATTTTATTTCTCCAGCCATCAGATGAGCTTTAGTCCTGACAGTCTACCGTTGACTAAAGGTCGCCAGTGGCGATAAGTTTTCTCTTTATTGACGCCAGAATAGATACAATCCATGACCGATACGCTGAAGGATATTCCTGTTTTCGTGGCCGCCGTTGAGGCGGGAAGTTTCGCGCAGGCCGCGATTCGCCTGCATTTGTCACGTTCGGCGGTCGGAAAAAGCATCGCTCGCCTCGAACAGCGGCTGGGGGTACGTCTTTTTCAGCGCACCACCCGCAGCCAGAGTCTGACCGATAACGGCGCCCTTTTTTATGAACGCTGCCTGCGCGCGCTGGAGGAGATTCGGGGTGCGGAATCGCTGCTTGAAACGGGGAAACAGCAGGTCAGTGGTCGCCTGCGCGTTGCCATGCCGGTGCTGTTTGGTCGCCAGTGCGTCGCCCCCTTGCTGATAGCGCTGGCGCAGGAACACCCCGGGCTTGAGCTGGAAATGTCATTCAGCGACCGCGTGGTGGATCTGGTCGAGGAAGGGTTTGATATGGCGGTGCGTAACGGCACGCTTCAGGACAGCAGCGTGCTGGTCGCCAGAAAGCTGGGAGAACACCGCATGGTGCTGTGCGCCGCGCCGGAGTATCTGCTGAAGAAAGGCCAGCCACAAAGCGTTAATGATTTATCCCAGCATACGGCCATCAACTATTTGAGCGCAGGCAGAGTGTTGTCCTGGCAGCTGATGGATAACGAAGGAACGTCGCACACCTTTACACCCCGATCGTCGCTCAATATGGATGATTTGCAGGCGATCTGCGACGCTGCGCTGGCCGGACACGGCATTGCATGGCTGCCCTGCTGGATGGTCGTCAAAGATATTCACCAGGGTAAACTCGTCCCGCTCCTGAAGCAGGCACCGGATGTGCATTTCAACGTTCATGCGGTGTGGCAGCAGACGCCGCATCTGCCGCTGAGGGTAAGAATAGCGATAGATACGCTGGCGAGCCGTTTACCGGCAGCGATGTCACTGGACCTTCCAGCGCCCATAAAAAAGCCGCGCTAAAAGCGCGGCCAGTTATCGTGCGGTATAACGACGATTAAATATCGATATTTGCCGCTTTCAGGGCGTTCTCTTCGATGAAGGCACGACGTGGTTCAACCGCATCGCCCATCAGGGTCGTGAACAGCTGGTCCGCGGCAATCGCGTCCTTAACGGTCACGCGCAGCATGCGGCGGCTTTCCGGATCCATGGTGGTTTCCCACAGCTGGTCCGGGTTCATTTCGCCCAGACCTTTATAGCGCTGGATCGCAAGACCACGACGAGACTCTTTCACCAGCCAGTCCAGCGCCTGCTCGAAGCTGGCTACCGGCTGACGACGTTCGCCACGCTCGATGAACGCATCGTCTTCGATCAGGCCGCGCAGCGTCTCGCCGAGCGTGCAGATACGACGGTATTCCGGACCGGTCACAAACTCGTGCTCCAGCGGATAGTCGGTGTCAACGCCGTGGGTACGCACGCGAATAATAGGCTCGAACTGCTTATCGGCGTTCTGCTGGATATCGCATTTCCACATGCTGCCGTGCTGCTCTTTTTCGTTCAGATCGGTCACCAGGGCATTCACCCAGCGGGTCACGGTCTGCTCGTCGCTCAGATCGGCTTCGGTCAGGGTTGGCTGATAAACCAGCTCCTTCAGCAGCGTTTTCGGATAACGGCGTTCCATACGCGTAATCATTTTCTGCGTGGCGTTGAACTCGGAAACCAGACGCTCCAGCGGCTCACCGGCCAGTGCAGGGGCGTGCGAGTTCGCGTGCAGGGTCGCGCCATCAAGGGCGATTGCGATTTGGTACTGATCCATCGCTTCGTCGTCTTTAATGTACTGTTCCTGCTTGCCTTTCTTCACCTTGTACAGCGGTGGCTGTGCAATGTAGACGTGGCCACGCTCAACGATTTCAGGCATCTGACGATAGAAGAAGGTCAACAGCAGCGTACGAATGTGTGAGCCGTCGACGTCCGCATCGGTCATGATGATGATGCTGTGGTAGCGCAGTTTGTCCGGGTTGTACTCATCGCGGCCGATGCCGCAGCCCAGCGCGGTAATGAGCGTCGCCACTTCCTGAGAAGAGAGCATCTTGTCGAAACGGGCTTTCTCAACGTTGAGGATTTTACCCTTCAGCGGCAGGATAGCCTGGTTCTTACGGTTACGGCCCTGCTTCGCAGAACCGCCCGCGGAGTCCCCTTCCACGAGGTACAGTTCGGACAGCGCCGGGTCACGTTCCTGGCAGTCAGCCAGTTTGCCCGGCAGGCCTGCTAAGTCCAGCGCGCCTTTACGACGGGTCATTTCACGGGCCTTACGCGCCGCTTCACGGGCACGCGCCGCATCGATAATTTTACCCACAACGATTTTCGCGTCGGACGGGTTTTCCAGCAGGTATTCGCTCAGCAGTTCGTTCATCTGCTGTTCAACCGCCGATTTCACCTCGGAAGAGACCAGCTTGTCTTTGGTCTGTGAGGAGAACTTCGGATCCGGCACCTTCACGGAGACAACGGCAATCAGGCCTTCACGGGCGTCATCACCGGTGGCGCTGACTTTCGCTTTCTTGCTGTAGCCTTCTTTGTCCATGTAGGCGTTCAGGGTACGGGTCATCGCCGCACGGAAGCCTGCAAGGTGCGTACCGCCGTCACGCTGTGGAATATTATTGGTGAAGCAGTAGATGTTTTCCTGGAAACCGTCGTTCCACTGCAGCGCCACTTCCACACCGATACCGTCTTTTTCGGTGGAGAAGTAGAAGATATTCGGGTGAATAGGCGTTTTGTTCTTGTTCAGATACTCAACGAACGCTTTGATACCACCTTCGTAATGGAAGTGGTCTTCTTTGCCGTCACGCTTGTCGCGCAGGCGAATAGAGACGCCGGAGTTCAGGAACGACAGTTCACGCAGGCGTTTCGCCAGGATGTCGTACTCGAATTCGGTGACGTTGGTGAAGGTTTCATGGCTCGGCCAGAAACGCACCATGGTACCGGTTTTGTCGGTATCGCCGGTAACGGCCAGCGGTGCCTGCGGCACGCCGTGCGTATAGAGCTGACGGTGAATTTTGCCTTCTCGCTGGATAACCAGCTCCAGCTTCTGCGACAGGGCGTTAACCACGGAGACGCCTACGCCGTGCAGGCCGCCGGAAACTTTATAGGAGTTATCGTCAAACTTACCGCCTGCGTGCAGCACGGTCATGATCACTTCCGCGGCAGAGACGCCCTCTTCCGGGTGAATACCGGTTGGGATGCCACGACCATCATCGGTGACGGAGACGGAGTTGTCCGCATGGATGGTGACCACGATGTCTTTACAGTGACCCGCGAGCGCTTCGTCGATAGCGTTATCTACCACCTCGAATACCATGTGGTGCAGACCGGTGCCGTCATCCGTGTCGCCGATATACATACCCGGGCGCTTACGCACCGCATCCAGCCCTTTCAGGACTTTGATACTGGAGGAGTCATAAGAATTCGACATCAACGTTTCTCGCTCATTTCAACTTGGGTTAATCCGTTATTTTACCCTTTTCCACGGTAAACATCTTCGAATTTTCGTCCGACATGTCTATAACGTGTTCAGCGCTAATGGCGCTGACGAAAACCTGCGACTGAGTGGCTTTTAAGCGGCTGGCAAGCAGCCCGCGCCGCGCGTCGTCAAGTTCCGAGGCAAAATCATCTATCAGGTACAGGCAGCGTCTTCCGCTCTCGCGTGTGAGAAACTCTCCCTGTGCCAGGCGCAGCGCACACATCAGGAGCTTGAGCTGCCCGCGCGACAGCGTGTCTTCCACCGGTGCACCGTCGGCACGAATGCGGAAATCCGCCTTGTGCGGGCCGTGCGCGGTATAGGTCAACATGCGGTCGCGCTCGAAGCTTCTCTCTAACACCTCAGCATAATCCGTCTCTTTCTCCCAGCCGCGCTGGAAAGAGAAGGTGAGAGAGAACTCGGGTAAAAACTGTTTGCAGGTGTCGGCCATGTCTTCGGCGATACCTGCGCTGTATTCGGCACGCCAGTTGCTGATTTGTTCCGCGAGAGGGATTAACTCCATGTCCCACGGACGCAGCTGGGCGTAACGGGTAACCTGGCGCAGGGCAGCGTTACGCTGCTTGAGCAGACGCTTCAGGTTGCTCCAGGCGTTAAAGAAACCGGCTTCGTTGTGAAAGCATCCCCAGTCGAGGAATGCTCTTCTGTATTTGGGGCCGCCGTTGAGTAAAGTAAACCCCTCCGGCGTAATCAGCTGCATTGGCATCAGCAGCGCCAGCTCCGCCACTTTATGGCCGTCGGTGCCGTCGATGCGCACCTTGCTGTCGCCCTGCTTGTCTTTGGTCAGGCCGATCGCGGTTTCCCGCTCCGCCCCCTGCAAACGCCCGTGCAGAACAAAGGATTCCTGCTCGTGGCGAATGACGCGACCAATCTGCAAACTGCGAAACGCCCGACCGTGGCCGAGCGTATAGATGGCCTCAAGCACGCTGGTTTTGCCGCTGCCGTTTGCGCCAACCAGGAAGTTAAAGCCAGGGGATAAAGCGAGATCCGCGCTTTCAATATTGCGAAAGTCGCGGATCAACAGACGGGTGAGCGACATTACAGTCTCATTGGCATAACAACATAGGCAGCCGACTGTGATGCGGCATCTTCAATCTGTACGCTTGAAACGGAGTCGGTCAGCAGAATGCGCACGTTTTCGCATTTCAGCGCATTCAGCACATCCAGTACGTAGCTGACGTTAAAGCCGATTTCCATCTCGGTTCCGGCGTAGGTGACGTCCAGAATCTCTTCTGCCTCTTCCTGCTCCGGGTTGTTAGCGGTGATTTTGATCTGGTTTTCACTCACGTACAGGCGCACGCCGCGGAATTTCTCGTTGGAGAGAATGGCCGCACGGGCAAAGGCCTGCTTGAGGCTATCGCAGCCCGCTTCCAGCGTTTTGTCCGGATTCTTCGGCAATACGCGGCGATAATCCGGGAAACGACCGTCAACCAGCTTCGAAGTGAAAACAAAATCGCCCACGTGTGCGCGGATGTTGTTGCTGCCGATCTGCACGCGCAGCGGCGTGTCGCCGCCGTCGAGCATACGCATCAGCTCAATCACCCCTTTACGCGGCACGATCACCGAATGGTTTGGCAGCGCGTCGCCAATCGGCATAGAACAGACCGCCAGACGGTGGCCGTCGGTGGCTACGGTACGCAGCTCTTCACCTTCGGTTTCGAACAGCATGCCGTTTAAGTAGTAACGGACGTCCTGATGCGCCATGGAGAACTGCGTGGCTTCAATCAGACGCTTCATCGTCGCCTGCGGCAGGGTGAATTCAACTTCGCTCTGCCAGTCGTCCAGGTTCGGGAAGTCCGCAGCAGGCAGCGTGGAGAGCGAGAAACGGCTGCGGCCAGAGCGCACCAGCATACGGTCGCCTTCCAGCTGCACGGCGATTTCAGCGCCTTCCGGCAGCCCGCGGCAGATATCAAAGAATTTACGTGCCGGAACCGTGGTCGCGCCCGCGTCGTGCGGCTGCGTCAGCGTAACGCGCGCGATCATTTCCATTTCCAGATCTGTACCGGTCAGCGACAGCGTACCGTCCGCGACCTGAAGCAGCAGGTTTCCGAGAATAGGCAGCGTTGGGCGGCCACCTAATGGGCCACTCACCTGTTGCAGCGGTTTTAATAAATGTTCACGTTCAACGGTAAATTTCATAGCGTCACGATGATAATGTTCTGATTAAATTGGAAAAATCTTCTTTTATGTCGTGGCTTTCTTCGCGTAACTGCTCAATCTTGCGACAAGCGTGCAGCACGGTCGTATGGTCACGGCCACCAAACGCATCCCCGATTTCCGGCAGACTGTGGTTGGTTAACTCCTTTGCCAGCGCCATCGCCATCTGACGCGGACGCGCCACCGAGCGGGAACGACGTTTAGACAGTAAATCTGCCACTTTGATCTTGTAGTACTCAGCCACCGTCTTTTGAATATTGTCGATAGTGACCAGTTTTTCCTGCAATGCCAGCAAATCGCGCAGCGCTTCACGCACAAAATCGATGGTGATCGCACGACCGGTGAAGTTGGCATTGGCGATAACGCGGTTCAGTGCCCCTTCCAGCTCACGCACGTTGGAGCGCAGACGCTTGGCAATGAAGAACGCCACTTCGCCCGGCAGGCGAATGTCGTTTTCATCGGCTTTCTTCATCAGGATCGCGACGCGGGTTTCCAGCTCCGGTGGCTCGATCGCCACGGTCAGGCCCCAGCCGAAGCGGGATTTCAGACGATCTTCAACGCCGTTGATCTCTTTTGGATAACGATCCGAGGTCAAAATGATCTGCTGATTGCCTTCCAGCAGGGCATTGAAGGTGTGGAAAAACTCTTCCTGCGATCGTTCTTTATTCGCAAAGAACTGGATGTCATCGATGAGCAGCGCGTCAACGGAACGATAGTAGCGTTTAAACTCTTCGATCGCATTGTTTTGCAGGGCTTTTACCATGTCCTGAACGAAGCGTTCGGAGTGCATATACACCACTTTGGCATTGGGCTTGCGCGCCATAATGCCGTTACCCACCGCATGCAGCAGGTGCGTTTTACCCAGACCCGTGCCGCCATAAAGGAACAGCGGGTTGTAGGCCCCACCGGGGTTATCAGCAACCTGACGAGCCGCCGCGCGCGCCAGCTGGTTCGACTTACCTTCAACGAAGTTATCGAACGTGTGTTTCACGTTAACGTTAGAGCGGTAGGTTGGCTCAGCCGGTGCGGGGACATTATCCCAGCCCTGACGAGCGGGTGCGACGCGAGGGGCCGGAGCAGGCGCGGCCTGAGCAGGCGCTGCTACGTTCACGGTTTCACGAACGGTTTGGGTGACCGGCTTTGTGCCCA
The DNA here is from genome assembly GCF_019443845.1 of Enterobacter sp. DNB-S2. Taxonomy (NCBI): domain Bacteria; kingdom Pseudomonadati; phylum Pseudomonadota; class Gammaproteobacteria; order Enterobacterales; family Enterobacteriaceae; genus Enterobacter; species Enterobacter sp. DNB-S2. The sequence goes on along the minus strand of NZ_CP050520.1, from coordinate 696,787 downwards.
CTTCAAAGCGCAGCTGCGGGGCATCTGACCCGCAGAAATCGTTCAGCAGTCCATTGATGTTATTAAGGTACTTATCCCTTACCCAATCGAGCACAAAACGGTTTGGCGCATACAAAGCCAGCGTGTTATCGCTCAGTTCCGCCTGCAACGGGCGGATCCACATACTGAATTCTGTGGCTGGTAACTCATCCTGCAATCGGGCAAGACACTGCTGCCAAAGCGAAAGTGACACGGCGGACTCCACTCGAACAATAAAAGAAAACTATTGAATATTCATGATTGTTGGCGCACATCGACATGACCCAATGAGGGTGATGTGCGAACCGCTATCTGCGGTTATACCCGGCCAGGATCGCTGGATCCCGATCGGGACCGCGGATCATAGCCTAAACTGAGCCAGAGATCTTCTGTTTCTCACAGATTCTTCCTGATTTATCCACAGGAAGATCCGGAACCGGATAAGTGTAAACGATCCTGGCGCCAGTGCCCCACGATTTAGTCCGCATATTGGAAAAATTAATGAGCACAGACAATTTATTGCTTAAATGATCTAACGAAGATCCGGGACGATCCTTGCGCTTTGTTGGCGAGGCCGTATAATCCTCGACCCGGCGCGTGATGCTCATCTTCCTGCGTCGTCCGTTGCTCATTTTCCACGCGAAAACGTGCGGAAATACGCGGGAAATAAGGAAAGAGAATTGACTCCGGAGTGTACAATTATTACAATCCGGCCTCTTTAATCACCCACGCTGAGGCGTTAGTCGTTCGAAACTCGTTCGGGTATACGCAAAAGTCAGTGAATTTATTCAAGTTTAGGTAGAAATCGCCATGAAACGCACTTTTCAACCGTCTGTACTGAAGCGCAACCGTTCTCACGGCTTCCGTGCTCGTATGGCTACTAAAAATGGTCGTCAGGTTCTGGCACGTCGTCGTGCTAAAGGCCGCGCTCGTCTGACCGTTTCCAAGTAATAAAGCTAACCCCTGAGTGGTTAAGCTAGCATTTCCCAGGGAGTTACGTTTGTTAACTCCCGCTCATTTCACTTTCGTCTTCCAGCAGCCACTACGGGCTGGCACGCCGCAAATCACCATCCTCGGCCGCCAAAATTCGCTGGGGCATCCCCGCATCGGTCTCACAGTCGCCAAGAAAAATGTTAAGCGTGCGCATGAACGCAATCGGATTAAACGTCTGACGCGTGAAAGCTTCCGTTTACGTCAGCACGAACTGCCTTCAATGGATTTCGTGGTGGTGGCGAAGAAAGGGGTTGCCGACCTCGATAACCGTGCTCTCTCGGAAGCGTTGGAAAAATTATGGCGCCGCCACTGTCGCCTGGCTCACGGGTCCTGATAGCCCTCATTCGGGTCTATCAACGCCTGATTAGTCCGCTACTCGGGCCGCACTGCCGTTTCACACCAACATGCTCAAGCTACGGAATTGAGGCATTGCGCAGGTTTGGAGTGATAAAAGGCAGTTGGTTGACGGTGAAACGCGTATTAAAATGCCACCCTTTACACCCCGGTGGAGACGACCCCGTCCCCCCAGGACCCTTTGATACCAGAGAACACTAACGATGGATTCGCAACGCAATCTTCTTATCATCGCTTTGTTGTTCGTGTCTTTCATGATCTGGCAGGCATGGGAGCAGGATAAAAATCCTCAACCCCAGCAGCAGACCACGCAGACTACGACCACCGCAGCGGGTAGCGCCGCCGACCAGGGCGTACCGGCCAGTGGCCAGGGGAAACAGATTACGGTTAAGACCGATGTGCTTGAGCTGACAATCAACACCCGTGGTGGTGATGTTGAGCAGGCGCTGCTGTTGACCTACCCGAAAGAGCTGAAGTCTAACGAACCGTTCCAGTTACTGGAAACCACGCCTGAGTTTATCTACCAGGCGCAGAGCGGCCTGACCGGTCGTGATGGCCCGGATAACCCGGCTAACGGTGCGCGTCCACTGTATAACGTCGAGAGCGACACCTTTGTACTGGCTGATGGTCAGAACGAACTCGCGATCCCGATGACGTACACCGACGCCGCAGGCAACACCTTCACTAAAACCTTCACCCTGAAACGCGGTGAATATGCGGTGAACGTGGGCTACAGCGTACAGAACGCCAGTGCGAAGCCGCTGGAACTGTCGACCTTTGGCCAGCTGAAGCAGTCCATCAATCTGCCGTCTCACCGTGACACCGGAAGCAGCAACTTTGCGCTGCATACCTTCCGTGGCGCGGCGTACTCCACGCCAGACGCGAAGTATGAGAAATACAAATTCGACACCATTGCCGATAACGAAAACCTGAACGTTAGTTCCAAAGGCGGTTGGGTTGCGATGCTGCAACAGTATTTCGCAACGGCCTGGATCCCAAACAACGACGGTACGAATAACTTCTATACCGCGAACCTGGGTAACGGTCTTGCAGCCATCGGCTACAAATCTCAGCCGGTTCTGGTTCAGCCGGGTCAAACCGGTAAGATGGCAAGCACCCTGTGGGTCGGCCCGGAAATTCAGGACAAAATGGCCGCTGTTGCGCCGCACCTGGATCTGACCGTTGATTACGGTTGGTTGTGGTTCATCTCTCAGCCGCTGTTTAAGCTGCTGAAGTTCATCCACAGCTTCCTGGGTAACTGGGGCTTCTCCATCATCGTTATTACCTTCATCGTTCGTGGCATCATGTACCCGCTGACTAAAGCGCAGTACACCTCCATGGCGAAGATGCGTATGCTGCAGCCGAAAATTGCGGCGATGCGTGAGCGTCTGGGCGATGACAAACAGCGTCAGAGCCAGGAAATGATGGCCCTGTATAAAGCAGAGAAAGTAAACCCACTGGGTGGTTGCTTCCCGCTGCTGATTCAGATGCCAATCTTCCTTGCGCTGTACTACATGCTGATGGGTTCCGTTGAGCTGCGCCACGCGCCGTTCGCACTGTGGATCCATGACCTGTCCGCACAGGACCCGTACTACATCCTGCCGATCCTGATGGGCGTGACGATGTTCTTCATCCAGAAGATGTCGCCGACCACCGTGACCGACCCGATGCAGCAGAAGATCATGACCTTTATGCCGGTCATCTTCACCGTGTTCTTCCTGTGGTTCCCGTCAGGTCTGGTGCTGTACTATATCGTCAGCAACCTGGTGACCATCATCCAGCAGCAACTGATTTACCGTGGTCTGGAAAAACGTGGCCTGCATAGCCGCGAAAAGAAAAAGTCCTGATTCGGTAAGTTAACGCTAAAATAAGGGCGGTCGATTGACCGCCTTTTTTATTTGTATTGAACGAGACCAACCATGAGCCATAACGACACTATCGTCGCCCAGGCAACCCCACCGGGACGCGGTGGTGTAGGCATTCTGCGTATCTCCGGCCTGAAGGCGCGCGAGGTGGCCGAAGCGGTGCTGGGTAAACTGCCAAAGCCGCGCTACGCTGATTACCTGCCGTTCAAAGATACCGACGGCACGCCGCTGGACCAGGGCATTGCGCTGTGGTTCCCCGGCCCGAACTCCTTCACCGGCGAAGACGTGCTGGAGCTGCAGGGCCACGGCGGCCCGGTTATCCTCGACCTGCTGTTAAAACGTATCCTGACCCTGCCGGGCCTGCGCATTGCGAAGCCGGGCGAGTTCTCCGAGCGTGCCTTCCTCAACGACAAGCTCGACCTGGCGCAGGCAGAAGCGATTGCAGACCTGATCGACGCCAGTTCTGAACAGGCGGCCCGCTCCGCCCTGAACTCGCTGCAGGGGGCATTCTCCGCCCGCGTAAATCAACTTGTGGAAGCACTTACTCACCTGCGGATCTACGTGGAAGCGGCTATCGACTTCCCGGACGAGGAGATCGACTTCCTCTCTGACGGCAAAATCGAAGCGCAGCTCAACCAGGTGATGGCCGATCTCGACGCCGTTCGTGCCGAAGCGCGCCAGGGCAGCCTGCTGCGTGAAGGGATGAAGGTCGTTATCGCCGGACGTCCTAACGCCGGGAAATCGAGCCTGCTGAACGCCCTGGCGGGCCGTGAAGCGGCGATCGTCACCGACATTGCCGGCACCACCCGCGACGTGCTCCGCGAGCATATCCACATCGACGGGATGCCGCTGCACATTATTGATACCGCCGGCCTGCGCGATGCCAGCGACGAGGTTGAACGCATCGGTATCGAACGTGCCTGGCAGGAGATCGAGCAGGCAGACCGCGTGCTGTTTATGGTGGACGGCACCACGACCGACGCCGTTGACCCGGCAGAAATCTGGCCAGACTTTATCGCCCGTCTGCCGGCGAAACTGCCCATCACCGTGGTACGCAACAAAGCGGACGTCACCGGCGAAACGCTGGGCATCAGCGATGTGAATGGTCACTCACTGATTCGCCTGTCGGCGCGTACCGGTGAAGGCGTTGACGACCTGCGCAACCATCTCAAGCAGAGCATGGGCTTTGATACCAGCATGGAAGGCGGCTTCCTCGCGCGTCGTCGTCACCTGCAGGCGCTGGAAGAGGCGGCAAACCACCTTGTTCAGGGTAAAGCGCAGCTGATCGGCGCGTGGGCGGGCGAACTGCTGGCGGAAGAGCTGCGTCTGGCGCAGCAGAATCTGAGTGAGATCACCGGGGAGTTTACGTCGGACGATCTGCTGGGACGAATTTTCTCGAGCTTCTGTATCGGTAAGTAAGGCCCGATCACTGATGGTGATTTCCTCCCGGGAAATCACCATTGTCCAAATGGCAACTCGCCTAATCCCTTTTCACCCCCTATCCTGCATGCCTGCATCTATGGGGGGTTTATGGCGCGTTTTCTGTTTTGTAGTTTCGCATTAGTTCTGCTTTATCCGTCCGGCATTGATATGTATCTGGTGGGATTGCCACACATCGCCCGCGATCTGGGCGCCAGCGAAGCGCAGCTGCACATCGCGTTTTCGGCCTACCTCGCGGGGATGGCGTCGTCGATGGTCTTTGCCGGGAAGATCGCGGATAAGGCAGGCCGTCAGCCCGTCGCGATAACCGGCGCCATCATTTTTGCCCTGGCCTCTCTTCTCTGCTCACAGGCGCAAAACAGCACCTTGTTCCTGGCCGGACGGTTTATTCAGGGCATTGGAGCCGGTGGCTGCTACGTCGTCGCGTTTGCCATTTTGCGCGACACCTTAAGCGCCCAGCGTCGCGCCAAAGTGCTTTCGATGCTGAACGGTATTACCTGCATCATCCCGGTGCTGGCCCCGGTCGTGGGATATCTGATCATGCTGAAATTCCCGTGGCAGAGCCTGTTCTGGACCATGGCGGCGATGGGCGCGCTGGTGTTTGTCCTGTCCATCGCCGTGCTGAAAGAGACCCACCCGGGCTCGCAGAATACCAGTCATACCGCAGCCATTCACCCAGCCGAGAAGCTGCTTAACCGATTTTTTCTCAGTCGTCTGGCCGTGACCACGTTAAGCGTGGCGGTGATCCTGACCTATGTAAACGTTTCCCCGGTTTTACTGATGGAAACCATGGGCTTCGATCGGGGTGAGTATTCAACGGTGATGGCATTAACCGCCATGGTCAGTATGGCAGTGTCGTTTTCTACCCCGTTTGCGCTAAATGTTTTTAGCCAGCGTACGTTGATGCTGACCTCACAGGTTTTATTCCTCACGGCAGGCGCGATCCTGGCAACCGCCAGCTCGCATGCGGTAATGCTGGCCGGCATTACCCTCATTTGCGCCGGGTTCTCGGTTGGCTTTGGCGTGGCGATGAGTCAGGCGCTTGGTCCCTTCTCGCTGCGGGCAGGCGTAGCAAGCTCGGTGCTGGGAATTGCGCAGGTCTGCGGCTCGTCGCTGTGGATTTGGCTGGCGTCGGTCATCGGGCTTAACGCGCTGAATATGCTGATCGGGGTTCTGATTGGCTGTAGCATACTGTGCATCACCTTACTTATGGTCATCCAGCCCGCGGCGCATTATGAAGAAGCCCATCAGCAGTCTCGATCTTAACCTGTTGCTGTGCCTGCAGCTTTTGCTGCAGGAGCGCAGCGTCACCAAAGCGGCGAAACGGATGAACGTGACGCCGTCTGCGGTGAGTAAATCGCTGGCCAAGCTGCGTGACTGGTTTGACGACCCGCTGTTTGTCAAAACGCCGTTGGGGCTGCTGCCGACCCCGCTGACGGTAAGCCTGGAGCAGGATCTGGCTGACTGGATGCAAATCGGCAACCAGATCCTCGATAAATTCCACCATGATTCCCCGGGCGGGCTAACGTTCGTGCTGGCCGCCGAAACGCCGTTGATGCTGATCCGCTTTAACGCCCTGCTGGAGCAGGTGAACCAGCGCTATCCGCAGGCTACGGTGAAGATGCGTCACTGGGATTACGACTCGCTGGACGCCATTACGCGTGGAGAGGTGGATCTGGGATTCACCGGACGCGAAACGCACCCGCGCTCGCGTGAATTGCTGAAGCTAATGCCGTGGTTCATCGACTATGAGATCCTGTTCAGCGACCGTCCGTGCGTGTATCTGCGTGAGGATCACCCCGCGCTACAGGACGAATGGAACCTAGAGACCTTCCTGCGCTACCCGCACATCAGCATCTTCTGGGAACGCAGCGACACCTGGGCACTGGACGAAGTGCTAAAGGAGATGGGTCGGGAGAGAAACATTGCCATGAGCGTGCCGGGCTTTGAGCAGTCGATGTTTATGGCGGCCCAGCCCGGCCATAACTATATCGCCACCGCTCCGCACTACTGCCATCACTACAATCAACTCCACCAGCGGAAGCTGATCGCGCTGCCCATTCCCATTGACGAAGCACACGCTGAAAAGCTTACCGTTCCCTTCACGCTGATCTGGCATAAACGAAACAGCCATAATCCGAAAATCCTCTGGCTGCGGGAGACCATCAAGGCGCTGTACGGTGCCAGCGATCCAATTTTTGCCTAAGAAAATGTAAAGTTCGGTCCTGAGGCTTCTCTTACTCCCATTTACTGATTAAAACAGGAGTCAAGTTAAGCGATAATCATGTAACCGTTTAACCGATTACGACCATTATCAAGGAGCGAAAAATGGCTACGCACTTTGCAAGAGGGATACTTACGGAAGGACGTCTCGTATCGGCAAGAATTTCTTCAGCCTGTCACAGTGAAGCACTCACTCTCCCGGAACACCGCAGAACGCGGTTTTTAGCTTCCCGGGCGCTTCTCGCAGAACTGCTGTTTATGCTGTACGGCACCAGCGAGCTGCCGGACATCATTACCCAACCCGAAGGTCGCCCGGTCTTTGCCGACCCGGATCTCCCTCGTTTTTCGATTGCCTACGCGGGCAATATCATTGGCGTCGCGCTGGCCACCGAAGGGGATTGTGGGCTGGATATGGAACTTCAGCGCGCGACACGTAGCTTCCATGGCGGTAATGCGCATGAAGACTATCCGCTCTCCAGCAATGAGAAGCTGTGGGTACGCAACCAGAACGATCCTGTCGAAGCCCGAGCCCAGCTCATTACCCTGCGCCAGAGCATCCGAAAGCTCTGTGGATGCGCCTCAGACGACGCCAGCCTGCTGCAGCTGCTGCCAGGCTCCGGACGTCTGCGTGCCGCCCAGGCCACGCTGGTAGAGGCGCTCAGTGACGCAGAGGATGTGCTCATTTGGTCCATTGCGGTTACCCCCGCCATCGAACGCATGAAAATCTGGGAATTTGACAGCCAACAGGGATGGCGTAGCCTTCCTGATGTGCCCGAGCGTGCCAACGAGCCCGCCGCACGCCTGATGCGTTTAACCAGTTTACCGGCAGAAAAAGCATTCACCCTTAGCTGATCCAATCAGGGTCATCATGATGAAACAGGAGTAATCATGTCTGATACGTTGAAAGTAGTTACGTTACTGGGAAGCCTGCGCAAAGGTTCATTTAACGGGATGGTTGCCCGCACGCTGCCACAGCTGGCACCGGCAGGAATGGACATTAGCGCCCTGCCGTCTATTGGCGATATTCCGCTCTATGACGCTGACGTACAGCAGGAAGAGGGTTTCCCGCAAAGCGTTGAGGCGCTGGCAGAGCAGATCCGCCAGGCCGACGGCGTGGTCATCGTGACGCCAGAGTACAACTATTCGGTTCCGGGTGGTCTGAAGAATGCCATCGACTGGCTGTCCCGCTTACCTGAGCAGCCGCTGGCAGGCAAGCCGGTGCTGATCCAGACCAGCTCAATGGGCGCGATTGGCGGCGCGCGCTGCCAGTATCATCTGCGCCAGATCCTGGTGTTCCTGGATGCGATGGTCATGAACAAGCCGGAATTTATGGGTGGTGTGATTCAGAACAAGGTCGACCCACAAACGGGTGAAGTGGTGGATCAGAGCACGCGCGATCATCTGTCTGGCCAGCTGACGGCGTTTGGGGATTATATTAAGCGGGTGAAGGCGTAAGCTTATTGCAGCCTGATGCCCTCACCCTGGCCCTCTCCCACGGGGAGAGGGAACTTTGCCCGTAGGTCAGGTAAGCGAAGCGCCACCTGACACCACCAGCATCTTAGTGTGCATCAATAAACACAATCTTCAGCACAAACAGCAGCGCCACAACGATGACGCACGGGCTGAGGTCGCGGAAGCGGCCGGTACCGATCTTCATTACGCAGTAAGAGATAAAGCCCAGCGCGATACCTTCGGTAATCGAGAAGCTGAACGGCATCATCACGGCGGTAATAAACGCCGGCACCGCTTCGGTTAAATCATCCCACTTCACGCGTGACAGGCTGGAGGTCATCAGCACCCCCACATAGATCAGCGCGCCGGCTGCCGCATACGGTGGAACCATACCCGCCAGCGGAGAGAGGAAGATTACCAGCAGGAACAGAATACCCACAACCACCGCCGTCAGGCCGGTACGGCCGCCCACGGACACGCCGGAAGACGATTCAATGTACGCGGTAACGGACGAGGTTCCGATAAAAGCACCGGTCACAGAGGAGACGCTGTCCACAAACAGCGCCTGCTTCATGCGCGGGAATTTCCCTTTCTCATCCGCCAGGCCCGCTTTGTCGGTCACGCCAATCAGCGTGCCGGAGGAGTCAAACAGGTTGACCAGCATGAAGGAGAAAATCACGCCCGCCAGGCCCAGGTTCAGGGAACCCGCCAGATCGACGTGACCAATCACGGTAGAAACGCTCGGTGGCGCGGAGACGATACCGTTATAGTGAACGTCGCCCAGCATCCAGCCCAGCAGGGTGGTGACAACGATGGACACCAGCACCGCCGCGTGAATATTACGGGAAGCCAGGATCGCGATGATAAAGAAGCCCAGCACGCCCAGCAGCACGTTATGAGAGGTCAGGTGACCGATGCTCACCAGCGTATCCGGGTTAGCCACGATAACGCCGGCGTTTTTCAGCCCCATCATACCGATGAACAGACCGATACCGCTGGTGATGCCCACGCGCAGGCTCACGGGAATGTTTGCAATCATCCAGTAACGCACGCGGAAAATGGTCAGCAGCAGCAGGCCAACCGCGCCCCAGAAGATGGCGCCCATGCCAACCTGCCACGGCAGCCCCATAGCCTGAACGACCACGAACGCGAAGAACGCATTCAGGCCCATCGCCGGTGCCAGCGCAACCGGCAGGTTAGCGAACACACCCATCAGAATGCTGCCAAGGGCCGCGATCAGACAGGTTGTAACGAAGACGGCGCTGGTATCCATGCCAGCAACGCCCAGAATTTGAGGGTTCACAAAAACGATATAGACCATCGTCAGGAAGGTGGTGAAACCAGCGATCACTTCGGTGCGTGCCGTTGTGCCGTGCTCGCGCAGTTTAAAAACGCGCTCAAGCAGACCCTGACCAGATGTCTGGGTAGTGTGTTGTTGACTCATCATCAATTCCGAACAAGGAGGGAAAATTCGTCGCTATCCTATACCAAAATGCGACAATAGTGGCGGTTACGTGATACTTTTTTCATTGATTTTGCTTATACGGCAACGATTGCGTGCCGGCGAACTGCCGTACGTAAACGTTAAACTTGTTAAAAGGGAAAGGCATGTCCGGAATTGAAGCGGTATTTTTCGACTGCGACGGTACGCTGGTCGACAGTGAGGTCATTTGTTCCCGCGCGTATGTCACCATGTTCCAGGAATTTGGCATTACGCTGGAACTCGAAGAGGTGTTTAAACGCTTTAAGGGCGTAAAGCTCTACGAGATCATCGACATCATTAACGAAGAACACGGTGTGGATCTGGCGAAAGCCGATCTGGAACCGGTGTACCGCGCCGAGGTCGCACGCCTGTTCGACTCCGAGCTGGAGGTTATCTCCGGGGCTAACGCGTTGCTGGATGCGATGACGGTGCCAGTCTGCGTCGTTTCTAATGGCCCGGTCAGCAAAATGCAGCACTCGCTGGGCAAGCTTGATATGTTGCACCATTTCCCGGAAAAACTGTTCAGCGGCTACGATATCCAGCGCTGGAAGCCAGACCCGGCGCTGATGTTCCATGCGGCAAAAGCGATGAACGTCAACGTAGAGAACTGTATTCTGGTGGATGACTCGTCTGCGGGCGCGCAGTCGGGGATTGATGCGGGGATGGAGGTGTTTTACTTCTGCGCCGACCCGCACAACAAGCCGATCGATCATCCCAACGTGACGACCTTTACCGATCTGGCGCAGCTGCCAGCGCTGTGGAAGGCGCGCGGGTGGGATATTACTCGCTGAGTTTTCCCCTCACCCCGACCCTCTCCCCTGGGGAGAGGGAGAAAACCGAATTGTCCCCTCTCCCTGTGGGAGAGGGTTAGGGTGAGGGTAAAATCACTCTTTCGGATCTTTACCCGCCAGCAGCTTGTCCAGCTCGTCGCCGCCCACGTGACGGAAGTCCTGACCTTTCACGAAGTAGAAGATGTATTCGCAAATGTTCTGGCAGCGGTCGCCGATACGCTCAATAGAGCGCGCGCAGAACAGGGCGGTCAGTACGCTTGGGATCGTACGTGAATCTTCCATCATGTAGGTCATCAGCTGACGCACGATGCCTTCATACTCCTGGTCGACCTTCTTGTCTTCACGGTAGATACGCACCGCTTCGTCCAGGTCCATACGCGCAAAGGCATCCAGCACATCGTGCAGCATCTGCACGGTGTGGCGGCCCAGCGACTCCAGGCTCACCAGCAGCGGCTGGTGCTGTTGAGAGAACTTCTCCAGCGCGGTGCGGCAGATTTTATCCGCAACGTCACCAATACGCTCCAGCTCGGCGATGGTTTTGATGATCGCCATTACCAGACGCAGATCGCTCGCCGTCGGCTGGCGTTTCGCGATAATGCGCACGCAGGCCTCGTCGATAGCGACTTCCATCATGTTGACGTTTTTGTCGCCTTCAATAACGCGCTTCGCCAGCTCGCTGTCCTGGTTGTGCATTGCCGTAATCGCATCAGAAAGCTGCTGCTCGACCATGCCGCCCATGGTCATTACCTGGGTGCGAATGCTTTCCAGCTCTGCGTTGAACTGGCCGGAAATGTGTTTATTAAGATTGAGGTTGTCCATGGTTTCTCCACATGCACTAAGGCAAATCAACCGTAGCGGCCAGTAATATAATCTTCGGTTTGTTTCTTCGCGGGCCTGGTGAACAGCGCGTCCGTATCGCTGAACTCAATCAACTCGCCCAGGTACATAAACGCCGTGTGATCGGAACAACGTGCAGCCTGCTGCATGTTATGGGTCACGATAACCACGGTGTAATCCTGCTTCAGCTCGGTGATCAGCTCTTCAATACGGCCGGTTGAGATCGGGTCCAGCGCTGAACACGGCTCATCCAGCAGCAACACTTCCGGGCGAATAGCAATACCGCGCGCAATGCACAGACGCTGCTGCTGACCACCGGAGAGAGAGTAACCGCTCTGGTGCAACTTATCTTTGGTTTCGTTCCATAATGCGGCCTTGGTCAAAGCCCACTGCACGCGCTCGTCCATATCGGCACGGGAGAGTTTTTCAAACAGACGCACGCCAAACGCGATGTTGTCATAAATCGACATCGGGAAAGGCGTTGGTTTCTGGAACACCATCCCCACTTTGGCGCGCAGCAGGGCGATATCCTGCGCCTGAGTCAGAATGTTTTCACCGTCCAGGATGATTTCACCCTCAGCGCGCTGCTCCGGATAGAGCGAATACATTTTGTTAAAGGTGCGCAGCAGCGTGGATTTCCCACAGCCGGACGGACCGATAAATGCCGTGACCTGGTTCTTCGCGATATCCAGGTTGATGTTCTTCAGGGCATGGAATTTGCCGTAGTAGAAGTTCAAATCACGAACCTGAATCTTACCCGGGGCAGTATCAACCATACTCATTGACTCATTTCCTCATTCGGCGCCGCGAGCTGCCGCGCCGTAAAAAATTAACCGTGTTTCTTCTTCGCGAAAATGACGCGCGCCAGAATGTTCAGCAACAGTACGCAAAGGGTAATGATCAGCACCCCGGCCCAGGCCAGCTGCTGCCATTCCGCGAATGGGCTCATCGCAAATTTAAAGATCGTCACCGGCAGGTTGGCGATCGGCTGCATCATGTCCGTGCTCCAGAACTGATTGGAGAGAGACGTAAACAGCAGCGGCGCCGTTTCACCCGCGATACGCGCAACCGCCAGCAGGATACCGGTCATGATCCCGGAGACGGACGCCTTCAGCGTAATTGCAGAGATCATCTTCCATTTCGGCGTACCCAGCGCATAAGCCGCTTCACGCAGGCTGTCCGGCACCAGTTTCAGCATGTTCTCGGTGGTACGAATAACAATCGGCACCTGTAGCAGCGCCAGGGCAATCACGCCCGCCCAGCCGGAGAAGTGTTCCATCTGCGCCACCACCACGGTGTAAACAAACAGACCCACGACGATAGAAGGTGCAGACAGCAGAATGTCGTTGATGAAGCGAATGACTTCGGCCAGCCAGGATTTACGACCGTATTCAGCCAGGTAGATACCCGCCATGATGCCCAGCGGCGTGCCGAAGACCGTCGCCCAGAGGATCAGCAAGCCGCTGCCCGCCAGGGCATTAGCCAGGCCACCACCCGCCGTGTTCGGCGGTGGCGTCATTTCGGTGAAAAGCGACAGTGACATCCCGTCAATCCCGCGAACGACCGTCGAGAAGAGGATCCAGACCAGCCAGAACAGGCCGAACGCCATTGTCGCCATAGAGAGCGACAGGGCAATACGGTTTTTCATGCGGCGTCTGGCCTGCATTTTGCGGCGGGATTCCGCCAGTTCAGCGGTAGCTTGCATTTCGAGAGTGGCCATTAGCGTGCCCCCTCATTTTTAGCGAGGCGCATAATCATCAGCTTGGAAATCGCCAGAACAATGAAGGTGATAACGAACAGAATCAGACCCAGCTCCATCAGCGCCGCCACGTGCAGCCCGGATTCCGCTTCCGCAAATTCATTCGCCAGCGCCGAGGTAATACTGTTACCCGGCATGTAGAGCGACGCGCTGTCGAGCTGGTAGGTGTTACCGATGATAAAGGTGACCGCCATGGTTTCACCCAGCGCACGACCTAAGCCCAGCATCACGCCCCCGATCACCCCATTTTTGGTGAACGGAAGGACAATGCGCCAGATAACTTCCCAGGTGGTGCAGCCGATGCCGTAGGCCGACTCTTTCATCATCACCGGCGTTTGTTCGAAGACATCGCGCATAACCGCCGCAATGTACGGAATAATCATGATGGCGAGGATCACACCTGCCGCCAGAATGCCGATACCGAAAGCCGGGCCAGAGAACAGGGCACCCACAAACGGAATGGCGGAAAGCACGTTACCGACTGGTTCCTGGAAATACGTGGCGAACAGCGGAGCAAAGATGAACAGGCCCCACATGCCGTAAACGATACTTGGAATGGCCGCCAGCAGTTCGATGGCAATACCCAGCGGGCGTCGCAGCCAGCCCGGCGCCAGCTCCGTCAGGAACAGGGCAATACCAAAGCTCACCGGAACCGCAATCAGCAGGGCGATGAACGAGGTCACCAGCGTGCCGTAAATCGGCACCAGGGCACCGTAGATGTCGTTCGGCGCGTCCCACTCTTTGGTCCACAGGAAGGAAAAACCGAATTTCTGGATGCTCGGCCATGAGGAGAAAATCAGAGACACGATAATGCCGCCCAGCAGCAATAGCACAATCAGCGCAGCCAGTTTCACCAGCGCGCTGAAAATCATGTCACCTTTTTTACCCGGAGGGTTAAATGCAGGCTTGGTTGCAGCCATAAATTACTCTTCTGTTTGAGACGTTTTTACGAATATGCCCGGTGGCGCTGACGCTTACCGGGCCTACAGCTTAAACCGTAGGGCGGGTGAGCGCAGCGCCACCCGCCATCTTCGTTAAATATATCCTGTTAGTACAGCGCTTTACCGCTGCTGTCTTTCACGTTGGTTTTCCATGCAGCGCGAATCTGCTCAACTACGTTGTCCGGCAGGGTAGCGTAATCCAGGGCGTTAGCCTGTTTGCCGCCGTTTTTGTACGCCCAGTCGAAGAACTTCAGCACTTCGGCGCCCTGCTCAGGTTTCTTCTGCTCTTTGTGAACCAGGATGAAGGTGGTAGAGGTGATTGGCCATGCACCTTCGCCTTTCTGGTTAGTCAGATCCTGCGCGAAGGATTTGCTCCAGTCAGCGCCTTTCGCAGCGTTAGCAAAGTTCTCTTCGGTCGGGCTAACCGGTTTGCCGTCGGCTGAAACCAGTTTGGTGTAGGACAGGTTGTTCTGCTTGGCGTACGCATACTCTACGTAACCAATTGAGCCAGGCAGACGCTGTACGAACGCGGCGATACCGTCGTTACCTTTACCGCCCAGACCGGTTGGCCAGTTAACGGTAGAGCCGGAGCCGACTTTAGATTTCCACTCTTCGTTCACTTTTGCCAGGTAGCTGGTGAACACGAAAGAGGTACCGGAACCATCCGCGCGGCGAACCACGGCGATGTTCTGAGAAGGCAGCTTCAGGCCTGGGTTGAGTTTAGCGATCGCTTCGTCATCCCATTTTTTGATTTTGCCCAGGTAGATGTCACCCAGCGTTTTGCCGTCCAGCACCAGCTCACCCGACTTCACGCCCGGCAGGTTGATGGCCAGAACCACACCGCCGATCACGGTAGGGAACTGGAACAGGCCTTCCTGAGCCAGCTTGTCATCAGACAGCGGAGCGTCTGATGCGCCGAAATCAACAGTGTTCGCGGTAATTTGTTTAACGCCACCGGAGGAGCCGATACCCTGATAGTTAACCTTGTTACCGGTTTCTTTCTGGTAGGTATCCGCCCATTTGGCATACACCGGCGCAGGGAAGGTTGCACCAGCGCCAGTCAGGCTTGCTTCTGCAAATACAGAGAACGCGCTCAGAGATAAGGTCGCGGCGACAACAGTTGCGACAGTGGTACGCATAACTTTCATAATGTCTCCTGCAAGATTTTCGTAAATCGTTGTTTAGTGGCTACGATGAGCAAAATAGGACAAACAGGTGACAGATAAATGTACGAATTATGACAGTTTTATGACAGCGTAAATTTCACTTAAAAATCAGCAAAAGAAAGCATATTTTTCATCGCGTTAGCCGCTTTTATGACAAGACGTTTTCTGAAATATTTTCTTTATGTGACACTGAAAAAAGTAGCTGAAGATGACAAATTGTCATTATTAAAAACGAGAAAGGATTGATTAAAAACAAGCCGGGCAGGATAAAAAAAGCTCCACCCGAAGGTGGAGCCTGAAGGGATTATTCTACGGTAACCGATTTCGCCAGGTTACGCGGCTGGTCAACGTCGGTGCCTTTGATCAGCGCAACGTGATAGGCCAGAAGCTGCAGCGGAACGGTGTAGAAGATTGGTGCAATCACCTCTTCCACATGCGGCATCTCGATGATATGCATGTTGTCGTTGCTGACAAAACCGGCATCTTTGTCGGCGAAGACGTACAGAACACCGCCGCGGGCGCGCACTTCTTCGATATTAGACTTCAGTTTTTCCAGCAGTTCGTTGTTTGGTGCCACAACGATGACCGGCATATCCGCGTCAATCAGCGCCAGCGGGCCGTGCTTCAGCTCGCCAGCCGCATAGGCTTCAGCGTGAATGTAGGAGATCTCTTTCAGCTTCAGCGCGCCTTCCAGCGCAATCGGATACTGATCGCCACGACCCAGGAACAGGGCGTGATGTTTGTCAGAGAAATCTTCCGCCAGCGCTTCAATGCGTTTGTCCTGAGACAGCATCTGCTCAATACGGCTCGGCAGCGCCTGCAGGCCGTGAACGATGTCGTGCTCAACGGACGCATCTTCACCTTTCAGACGCGCAAGCTTCGCCACCAGCATCAGCAGAACGGTCAGCTGAGTGGTAAACGCTTTGGTGGAGGCCACACCGATTTCTGTGCCCGCTTTGGTCATCAGCGCCAGATCGGACTCACGCACCAGCGATGAGCCAGGGACGTTACAGATAGCCAGCGAGCCCAGGTAACCCAGCTCTTTAGACAGACGCAGCGCTGCCAGCGTATCCGCCGTTTCGCCGGACTGGGAAAGGGTGATCATCAGGCTGTTGCGACGCACCGCGGATTTGCGATAGCGGAATTCAGACGCGATTTCCACATCGCACGGCACGCCCGCCAGGGATTCAAACCAGTAGCGAGAAACCATACCGGAGTTGTAGGAGGTGCCGCAG
This sequence comes from Enterobacter sp. DNB-S2, assembly GCF_019443845.1. Taxonomy (NCBI): domain Bacteria; kingdom Pseudomonadati; phylum Pseudomonadota; class Gammaproteobacteria; order Enterobacterales; family Enterobacteriaceae; genus Enterobacter; species Enterobacter sp. DNB-S2. The sequence continues at coordinate 680,230 of NZ_CP050520.1, read as the reverse complement.
GCCACGATCTGAATATGCTCGACCTTGCCGAGCAGTTCGTTCGCGTTTGCGCCCAGCTCGCTCAGATCCACTTCACCGTGGCTGATACGCCCGGTCAGCGTGTTTTTGATGGCGTTTGGCTGCTCGTAAATCTCTTTCTGCATGTAGTGACGGTAAGCGCCTTTGTCGCCCGCGTCGTACTGCAGATTCGATTCAATCTCCTGACGTTTCACCTGCTCGCCTTTGGTATCAAAGACGGTCACGCTGCGACGGGTCACTTCCGCGATATCACCCTCTTCGAGGAAGATAAAGCGACGGGTAACCGGCAGGAGCGCCAGCTGGTCAGAAGCGATGAAGTTTTCTCCCATGCCCAGACCGATAACCATCGGGCTACCGGAACGCGCGGCCAGCAATGTGGACGGATCGCGGGAATCCATGATCACCGTACCGTACGCACCGCGCAGCTGAGGGATAGCACGCAGCACCGCATCACGCAGCGTGCCGCCCTGCTCCAGCTCCCAGTGCACCAGGTGAGCAATCACTTCGGTGTCAGTTTCAGAGACGAAGGTGTAGCCGCGCGCTTTCAGTTCTTCGCGCAGCGGTTCGTGGTTTTCGATAATGCCGTTGTGCACGACCACGATGTGTTCAGACACATGCGGGTGCGCGTTACCTTCAGACGGTTCGCCGTGCGTCGCCCAGCGGGTGTGCGCAATACCGGTACCACCGTGCAGCGGATGTTCTTCCGCGGCCTGGGCCAGCATCTGCACTTTACCGAGACGACGCAGACGGGTCATATGACCTTCTGCATCGACGACAGCCAGACCGGCAGAGTCGTAACCACGGTATTCCAGACGACGTAAACCTTCGAGAAGGATTTCAGCAATATCACGCTGCGCAACTGCGCCAACAATTCCACACATAATTTTAGATTCCGAATTTAGGCATTATGCCTGCGTTGTCGCTGACCTGTATTTTCCCTGCGTCTTTCACGCTGCGGCTGCGTTGGCTTCTCGTACTCGCCACGGTCACTTACTTAAGTAAGCTCCCATGGACTCATACGCTTGCCGCCTTGCCACAACGCGAAATCCTTTGGGTAACGCCCTTTCCGGGCACCCCGAGCCTTGTAGAGAGTGGGGTTATTTTTATGGGTACTGCTTGTGGGGGGGAGGATTATATTATCCCCTCACCCCGGCCCTCTCCCCAAAGGGGCGAGGGAGAAAAACACCGCACCGAACGATCCCCTCTCCCCTATGGGGAGAGGGTTAGGGTGAGGGGTAAATCCGTTACTTTTTCTTAACCGGGCGTTTCCAGCCCTGCTTGCTGACCTGCGGCACGCGGCTTAACACCAGCTCGTTCTCGGCCACATCGCGCGTAACGGTTGTTCCGGCGGCGATAGTCACCCCGTTACCCACGGTAACAGGCGCCACCAGCTGCGTATCGGAGCCAACGAACACGTCGTCACCGATGATGGTTTTATACTTATTCGCGCCGTCATAGTTACAGGTAATAGTCCCTGCACCAATATTCACGTTATTGCCAATTTCCGCATCGCCCAGATAGGTCAGATGACCGGCTTTCGAGCCTTTACCCAGACGCGCTTTTTTCATTTCCACGAAGTTACCCACGTGAGCGCCTTCCAGCAGCTCAGCGCCCGGGCGCAGACGCGCAAACGGGCCGATGGTACAGGCCGCATCCAGACGAGCATCTTCTACCACGCTGTACGGGCTGATTTCGCAGTCGTCGCCGATGACGCTGTTTTTAATCACGCAGCCGGCGCCAATTTTGACGCGATTGCCCAGCGTGACGTGACCTTCGAGGATAACGTTCGTATCAATTTCAACGTCACGACCGTGAGATAACGAACCACGCAGATCGAAACGCGCCGGATCGCGCAGCATCACGCCCGCCAGCAGCAGTTTTTCGGCCTGCTCGGACTGATAAACGCGCTCCAGGCGGGAAAGCTGAAGACGGTTATTCACCCCTTCGGTTTCACTGATGCGCGCCGGATGAACCGCCGCAATCTCACGTCCTTCCTGGTACGCCATCGCAATGATGTCGGTGATGTAGAATTCACCCTGTGCGTTGTTGTTGTTGAGCTGAGACAGCCAGCGCTTCATGTCCGCGCCACTGGCAATCAGAATACCGGTGTTGATCTCCTGAATCTGGCGCTGTTCGTCGCTGGCATCTTTATGCTCAACAATACCCGTGACGTTGCCGTTTTCACGGGTGATGCGGCCATAACCGCTTGGATCGTCCAGCACGACGGTCAACAAACCGATACCGCCCTGCGGTTTGGCTTCACGCAGGCGAGTCAGGGTTTCAACGGAGATCAGCGGGACATCGCCGTAGAGCATCAAAATGTCTTCGTCATCCGCAAAGAAAGGCGCAGCCTGCTGCATCGCATGGCCTGTGCCCAGCTGTTCGGCCTGAAGCACCCAGTTGAGCTTGTCATCGCTCAGCGTCTTTTTAAGCAGATCGCCGCCGTGGCCGTAGACCAGGTGGACCTGACCGGCACCCAGTTCGTTCGCTGCATCAATGACATGCTGCACCATTGGCTTTCCTGCAAGCGTGTGGAGCACCTTAGGCAGATCGGAATACATGCGGGTCCCTTTGCCAGCGGCAAGGATCACCACGCTCATCGCACTGTTTGACATACGCATCCTGACGGTAGTTTGAGTGTGAAGTAAAAACGTTTGATGCTTAAAATTCTACATCTTTTTCATCATGAATTAAGGCCGAAAAAAAAAGCCAGCCTGGTATCCAGACTGGCTTTTGTGCTTTTCAAGCCGGTGTTACATCGCTTTTTTGGTCAACTCGATAACGCGCAGTTTCGCGATCGCTTTGGCCAGCTCCGCAGACGCCTGAGCGTAATCCACGTCACCATGAGAGCTGCTAATGTGCTCTTCAGCCTTACGCTTCGATTCCAGGGCTCGCGCTTCGTCGAGATCCTGTCCACGGATAGCGGTATCGGCCAGAACGGTCACACTGCCAGGCTGCACTTCAAGAATGCCGCCGGAGAGATAGATAAACTCTTCGTGACCGAACTGTTTAACGATGCGGATCATACCAGGCTTAATGGCGGTGAGCAGCGGTGCGTGACCCGGGAAAATACCCAGTTCACCTTCACTACCCGTTACCTGGATTTTCTCGACCAGACCAGAGAACATTTGTTGCTCTGCGCTGACGACGTCCAGGTGGTAAGTCATTGCCATATCACCCTCCGATTAAGGCGTTAAAGTTTTTTGGCTTTTTCCACGGCTTCGTCGATGGAACCAACCATGTAGAACGCCTGCTCCGGCAGGTGATCGTATTCGCCTTCCATTATGCCTTTAAAGCCACGGATGGTGTCTTTCAGGGAAACGTATTTACCCGGAGAACCGGTGAATACTTCCGCAACGAAGAACGGCTGGGACAGGAAGCGCTGGATCTTACGCGCACGTGCTACCACCAGTTTGTCTTCTTCAGACAGTTCATCCATACCCAGGATGGCGATGATGTCTTTCAGTTCCTGGTAACGCTGCAGCAGGGACTGTACGCCACGCGCGGTGTCGTAGTGTTCCTGACCAACAACCAGTGGATCCAGCTGACGGCTGGTGGAGTCCAGCGGGTCAACGGCCGGGTAGATACCCAGAGACGCGATCTGACGGCTCAGTACCACGGTTGCATCTAAGTGCGCAAAGGTGGTTGCTGGAGATGGGTCAGTCAAGTCATCCGCAGGTACGTATACCGCCTGAACGGAGGTGATAGAACCGGTTTTGGTAGAGGTGATACGTTCCTGAAGAACACCCATCTCTTCCGCCAGCGTAGGCTGATAACCTACCGCTGAAGGCATACGACCCAGCAGTGCAGATACTTCCGTACCGGCCAGGGTGTAACGATAGATGTTATCAACGAACAGCAGAACGTCACGGCCTTCGTCACGGAATTTCTCAGCCATCGTCAGACCGGTCAGCGCAACGCGCAGACGGTTTCCAGGTGGCTCGTTCATCTGGCCGTAAACCAGGGATACTTTGTCCAGAACGTTGGAGTCGGTCATTTCGTGGTAGAAGTCGTTACCCTCACGAGTACGTTCACCTACGCCCGCAAACACGGAGTAACCGGAGTGCTCGATCGCGATGTTACGGATCAGCTCCATCATGTTTACGGTTTTACCTACACCCGCACCACCGAACAGACCGACTTTACCGCCCTTCGCGAACGGACACATCAGGTCGATAACTTTGATACCGGTTTCCAGCAGTTCCTGAGAGCTTGACAGCTCTTCGTAGGAAGGTGCCGCGCGGTGGATAGCCCAACGCTCTTCTTCACCGATGTCGCCTTTCATGTCGATTGGCTGACCCAATACGTTCATGATACGACCCAGTGTTGCTTTACCTACCGGGACTTCGATCGGGTGCTCAAGGTCTTTTACTTCCAGACCACGACGCAGACCGTCGGAAGAACCCATAGCGATGGTACGCACGATACCGCCGCCGAGCTGCTGCTGAACTTCCAGCACCAGGCTCTCGTTACCATTCTGTACCTCAAGCGCGTCGTACACGCGTGGTACGGCGTCCTGAGGGAACTCGACGTCCACCACGGCGCCGATTACCTGGACAATCTTTCCAGTAGCCATCTTGAATCCTCTACGTAATTCGTAAACCTGGTTAAACCGCGGCGGCCCCCGAGACGATCTCGGTGAGTTCCTGAGTAATGCTGGCCTGACGAGCTTTGTTGTAAACCAACTGCAGCTCTTTAATCAGGCTGCCGCCATTATCGGTCGCGGCTTTCATCGCCACCATTCGTGCGGCCTGCTCGCTGGCCAGGTTTTCTACAACGCCCTGATAAACCTGAGATTCAACGTAACGACGCAGCAGGGTATCCAGCAGCGGTTTCGGATCGGGTTCATACAGGTAATCCCAGGCTTTTTGCTTCAGCTCGTCATCTTCTGATGCCGGTAATGGCAGCATCTGAGTGAGCGTTGGAACCTGAGACATGGTGTTAATGAATTTGTTGCTGACAACGTACAGTCTGTCCAGACGGCCTTCATCATAGGCCTGCAACATCACTTTAACCGGGCCGATCAGTTCGGACAGGGACGGGTTATCACCCATACCTGTCACCTGAGCGACAATATTGCCACCAACGGAGTTAAAGAAAGAGACGCCTTTAGAGCCGATCATTGCGATATCGCACTGAACGCCTTTTTCAGACCATGCTTTCATATCCGCCAGCAGTTTTTTGAACAGGTTAATGTTCAAGCCGCCACACAGACCACGGTCGGTCGACACCACCAGGTAGCCCACGCGCTTAACGTCGCGTTCTTCCAGGTAAGGGTGCTTATATTCCAGATTACCGTTCGCAAGGTGACCAATCACTTTGCGCATGGTTTCTGCATAAGGACGGCTGGCCGCCATGCGATCCTGCGATTTACGCATTTTGGAAGCGGCGACCATCTCCATCGCTTTAGTGATCTTTTGCGTGTTCTGGACGCTTGCGATCTTACTACGTATCTCTTTTGCGCCGGCCATGAGCTTCTCCTCAATGCCAGGCGGCTTGTCCTGAGACAAGCCGCCGGACGATTACCAGGATTGGGTTGCTTTGAAGGAATCGAGGATAGCTTTCAGCTTGCCTTCGATTTCGTCGTTATAGCCACCGGTCTGGTTGATCTCTTGCATCAGCGGAGCGTGATCACGGTCAACGTAAGCCAGCAGAGCGGCTTCGAAGCTACCGATTTTCGCCAGTTCCACATCTTCGAGGTAACCGCGTTCAGCCGCGAACAGTACCAGGCCCTGCTGAGCAACAGACATTGGTGCGTACTGTTTCTGCTTCAGCAGCTCGGTCACTTTCTGACCGTGGCTCAGCTGTTTACGGGTTGCTTCGTCCAGATCGGATGCGAACTGAGAGAACGCAGCCAGTTCACGATACTGTGCCAGCGCGGTACGGATACCACCGGACAGTTTCTTGATGATCTTGGTCTGAGCAGCACCACCAACACGGGATACGGAGATACCCGGGTTAACCGCCGGACGGATACCGGAGTTAAACAGGTTGGTTTCCAGGAAGATCTGACCATCGGTAATGGAGATTACGTTAGTCGGAACGAACGCAGAAACGTCACCCGCCTGGGTTTCAATGATCGGCAGAGCGGTCAGAGAGCCCGTTTTACCCTTCACTTCACCTTTGGTGAAGTTCTCGACGTATTCCGCGTTAACGCGGGAAGCACGCTCCAGCAGACGAGAGTGGAGGTAAAATACGTCGCCAGGGAACGCTTCACGTCCAGGTGGACGACGGAGCAGCAGGGAAACCTGACGATAAGCAACAGCCTGTTTAGACAGGTCATCGTATACGATCAGTGCATCTTCACCGCGGTCACGGAAGTATTCGCCCATTGCGCAACCGGCATATGGCGCCAGGTATTGCAGTGCAGCAGATTCAGAAGCAGTTGCTACCACAACGATGGTGTTAGACAGTGCGCCGTGCTCTTCCAGTTTACGAACCACGTTAGAAATGGTGGACGCTTTCTGGCCGATAGCCACGTACACACATTTGATGCCGGAGTCACGCTGGTTGATGATGGCGTCGATAGCCATCGCGGTTTTACCGGTCTGACGGTCACCGATGATCAGTTCACGCTGACCACGACCGATTGGGATCATGGCATCAACGGACTTATAACCTGTCTGAACAGGCTGATCTACGGACTGACGGTCGATAACGCCTGGTGCGATAACTTCGATTGGGGAGAAGCCATCGTGCTCAACCGGACCTTTACCGTCGATTGGCGCACCCAGGGTGTTAACAACGCGACCCAGCAGGCCACGGCCAACCGGCACTTCCAGAATACGGCCAGTACACTTAACCTTCATGCCTTCGGCGAGGTCAGCGTATGGACCCATCACAACTGCACCTACGGAGTCGCGCTCCAGGTTCAGTGCGATAGCGTAACGGTTACCCGGCAGGGAAATCATCTCACCCTGCATACAATCGGCCAGGCCGTGGATGCGGATAACACCGTCACTTACAGAAACAATAGTACCTTCGTTGTGAGCTTCACTCACAACACTGAACTGAGCAATGCGCTGCTTGATCAGTTCGCTGATTTCGGTGGAATTCAGTTGCATGCTCCAGTCCCCTTAAGACTGCAAGACGTCTGCAAGGCGTTCAAGACGGCCGCGTACGCTGCCATCAATGACCATATCACCCGAACGGATGATTACGCCTGCCATTACAGACTTATCGATTTTGCAATTCAGCTTAACTTTGCGTGACAGACGTTTTTCCATCGCGGCGGTGATTTTCGCAAGCTGTTCATTACTCAGTTCAGTCGCAGAAGTCACTTCGACTTCAGCGGTTGCTTCACTAAGGGCACGTAAGTGCTCAAACTGCTCGAGAACATCCGGGAGCACACGGAGACGACCATTTTCTGCCATCACCTTAATCAGGTTCTGGCCGTTGGCATCCAGTTGCTCTCCGCACACGGCGATAAACGACGCGGCGAGAGTTTCAGGTGCTAACGCACCGGAAAGCAACTCAGCCATTTGTTCGTTTTTCGTCACCTCAGCGGCAAACGCCAGCATATCCTGCCAGCGATCGACATTTTGGTGTTCGACAGCAAAGTCAAAAGCTGCTTTGGCGTAGGGGCGAGCTACCGTAACAAATTCAGACATCAGCCCCTCCCTCCTTACAGTTCAGCGACAAGTTTGTCCACGATGTCGCTGTTAGCAGCTTCATCCACGGAACGTTCGATGATCTTCTCGGCGCCAGCAACAGCCAGAATCGCAACCTGCTTACGCAGTTCTTCACGAGCACGTTTACGCTCAGCATCAATTTCTGCCTGAGCCTGTGTCACGATCTTAGTACGTTCCTGTTCTGCTTCAGCTTTGGCTTCGTCCAGGATCTGAGAACGGCGTTTGTTAGCCTGTTCAATGATTACCTGAGCTTCAGCTTTCGCTTTTTTCAGCTGGTCTGTCGCGTTGGCCTGTGCAAGGTCCAAATCTTTCTTAGCGCGTTCTGCGGAAGCCAGACCGTCAGCAATTTCTTTCTGACGTTTTTCGATGGCTGCCATTAAAGGCGGCCATACATACTTCATGCAGAACCAGACAAAGAGAATAAACGCGATGGCCTGGCCGAGGATTGTTGCGTTCATGTTCACAGCACAATACCTCTTTAATTTCTGTGGCTTAGGGTTTTAAAACTACTACTACGCGACAGCAAACATCACGTACAGACCCAGACCTACAGCGATCATTGGGATAGCATCCACCAGACCCATAACGATAAAGAACTGAGTACGCAGCAGAGGAATCAGATCAGGTTGACGCGCTGCGCCTTCCAGGAATTTGCCCCCGAGGATGCCGATACCGATCGCAGCACCGATAGCCGCCAGACCCATCATCACAGCGGCAGCCATGTACAGCAGATCCATATTCAGGTTTTCCATGACAGTCTCCAGTTTGTTTCAATTAAAACGTAGTAGTGTTGGTAAAAAATCAGTGCTCTTCAGACGCCATCGACAGATAGACGATCGTCAGAACCATGAAGATAAAGGCTTGCAGCGTAATGATCAGGATGTGGAAAATGGCCCATGGCACATTCAGAATCCACTGTGACCACCACGGCAGAAGACCCGCGATCAGAATGAAAATCAGCTCACCCGCATACATGTTGCCGAACAGTCGCAGACCCAGTGAAACAGGTTTGGACAGCAGGCTAACGCCTTCCAGGATCAGGTTGACCGGAATAAACGCCCAGTGGTTGAACGGCTGCAAGGTAAGCTCTTTCACAAAGCCGCTTACGCCTTTCATTTTGATGCTGTAGAAAAGAATCAGGATAAATACGCCCAGCGCCATCGACAGGGTGATGTTCACGTCCGCAGACGGTACAACACGCAGCGCAGGCAGGCCGAAGATGTGCTCGCCGATAAATGGCAGCAGATCGATTGGCAGCAGGTCCATCAGGTTCATCAGGAAGACCCAAACGAACACGGTCAGGGCCAGCGGAGCAATCAGCTTGCTCTTACCATGGTACATGTCTTTGACGCTGCCATGGACGAAGCCGATGATCATTTCGATGAAAGTCTGGAATTTCCCTGGTACACCGCTGGTCGCTCGTTTAGCAACACCGCGGAACATGGCCAGGAACAGAAGACCCAAAACCACCGAGAAGAACATGGAGTCGATGTTGATCGTCCAGAAGGTGGCGGGGGGGTTATGTGGATCCACCAGCGAGAATGTACGCAGGTCCAGCTGAAGGTTATTCAGATGGTGACCTATGTAATCCTGCGGCGTCATATTTTCTGAAGCCATGATGCCTTTTACCCTTTGTTATTGATTACAGCTGGAGCCAGAACTTGTACCACCAGCACCAAAACCCACGTTGCTATCAGCGGCATGAAGACCACTTTCAAAACCGCCAGCGCCATCACCAGTAGAGCAAAGGTCAGCAACACCTTACACACTTCGCCGAGGGGGAAGGACCAGGCCACGCGGCCTTTGGCAGGTGTATGCGCCTGATGACGCCAGGCAAAAATCATAAACAACACGTTTGGCAGCACAACCGCCAAACCCCCGCACACGGCGGAGATGCCCCAGAAGGGGTCTTTGAGGCTAAACAGCAGTCCACTTGCTATCACAGCCAGAAACTGAATGAACAGAAGCTTACGAGCAACGTTTCTACTCAAGAGCGACACAGACATCACGTTTTTACTCCTGCTCCCTTCGAGGTATGCCGCGTGTCGTATAAAACGTCCTTTAAGGCTCAGAGTCAAGCATCAAAAAGCGGTCAAATTATACGGTGCGCACCCGTGATTTCAAACATTAAGTAGCGAAAAGGTGAATAAATGTTTAAATATTTTTCCCCACCGCTATTTTTTAACTTTCGCTGAAAGCGTCAACCTTCGACCAAAACTGCAAACAGCGCGAAAACGTTGGCGATAAAGCGTGCACGAGATCACAAAACACACATTTGCGATAAGGTTGTATTTATCAAAGGCGCAAATCGCGCAAATTTATCTTTATGAAATTAAATGCAAAATGCCGTAACTATTTTCAAAACAGCCCAGTACACAATAAAAACGTTTTATTGACATTCTTAATAAATAATTAACATTGCGTTCTGGTTACTGCCTTCCACTTTTAGCAGACTTATATTTTCACAGATGACTATCTTTGCGGTGAATAAAAGTCGCCAGGTTAACCATAAGAAAAACCTTAGTGAAAAAGAGGTTAAAAGCCCGACGGTAAATCCTCTGTCTTTGTGCTGTTTTTTAACATGCGAAGAACAGCACAAATTCCACATTTTTTATTAATTTTTTAAAAATTGTTTGGCTTAATTATCACCAGATGACGCTCCCCATCGAGCTGAGGAATGTGTAATTTCTCGATGGATTCAACAGCAAAACCGTCCGGGAGCTGTTCAATCTCATCGCCTGGCAACTGCCCTTTCAGCGCATAAAAGCGGCCGTTCTCCGCAGGTAAGTGTTTGCACCAGCTCACCATATCGTTGAGCGAAGCAAATGCACGGCTGATAACCCCGTCAAACAGCGGCTCTGCCGGGAACTCCTCTACCCTGCTCTGCACGGGCGTGATGTTTTCAAGCTTCAGCTCATGCTGTACCTGACGTAAAAAGCGCACGCGCTTGCCGAGGCTGTCCAGTAGCGTGAAGTGGCTTTCAGGGCGAACAATCGACAGCGGAACGCCCGGTAAACCTGGTCCCGTCCCCACGTCGATAAAACGCTCACCTTTCAGCCAGGGGGCGACCACGATGCTATCGAGAATATGGCGTACCAGCATCTCGTTGGGGTCACGTACTGAGGTCAGGTTGTACGCTTTGTTCCATTTGTTCAGCATATCGACATAGGCCACCAGCTGATTTTTCTGGTGATCGGTGAGCGAAATACCTGCCTGATCCAGCAGACGAGAGAGTTTGTTGAGCACGGTGAATACCTGTTGGAATACTTAGATGGCGGGTGGCGCTTCGCTTACCCGCCCTACGGGTTCATCTGGCCCGGTAAGCGCAGCGCCACCGGGCAATGTTCTGGGCATTACGCGCTGCGGCGCAGCATGCCCTGCTTTTTCAGCCAGACCAGCAGAATCGAAATCGCCGCAGGCGTGACGCCGGAGATACGGGATGCCTGGCCGATCGATACCGGTTTGTGATCGTTCAGCTTGGCGATCACTTCGTTGGAAAGGCCCGTCACCTGGCGGTAGTCCAGCATTTCCGGCAGCAGCGTGTTTTCGTTACGCTGCTGTTTTTCGATCTCATCCTGCTGACGCGCGATGTAACCTTCGTACTTCACCTGGATCTCAACCTGCTCTGCCGCTTCAGCGTCTTCCAGGCCAGGCGCGAACGCGGTCAGTTTGACCAGGTTCTCGTAGGTGACTTCAGGACGGCGCAGCAGATCTTCCCCGCTGGCTTCGCGCGACAGCGGCGCTGTTAAGTGAGCGTTTACTTCGGCAGCGGTTTCCGCCTGCGGATTCACCCAGGTGGTTTTCAGGCGCTGACGTTCCTGTTCAATGCGCTCCAGCTTTTCGTTGAAGCGCGCCCAGCGCTCGTCATCGACCAGACCCAGCTCGCGGCCCATTTCGGTCAGACGCAGGTCGGCGTTATCTTCGCGCAGCATCAGGCGATATTCCGCGCGAGAGGTAAACATACGGTACGGCTCTTTGGTACCCAGCGTGCAGAGATCGTCAACCAGCACGCCCAGATAAGCCTGAGAACGGCCTGGTGCCCAGCCCTCTTTCTCAGCGGAGAAGCGTGCGGCGTTCAGACCGGCAAGCAGGCCCTGTGCAGCCGCTTCTTCGTAGCCGGTAGTGCCGTTGATCTGCCCCGCGAAGAACAGACCGTGGATGAATTTGCTTTCCAGGGTTGGCTTCAGGTCGCGTGGATCGAAGAAATCGTACTCAATAGCGTAGCCGGGACGAACGATTTTCGCATTCTCCATACCCTGCATTGAATGGACAATTTGCATCTGCACATCGAACGGCAGGCTGGTGGAGATGCCGTTCGGGTAAATTTCGTTTGAGGTCAACCCTTCCGGCTCCAGGAAGATCTGGTGCTGGTTACGATCGGCAAAGCGCATCACTTTGTCTTCGATCGACGGGCAGTAGCGTGGGCCGATCCCTTCGATCACGCCGGCATACATGGGGCTGCGATCGAGGTTATTGCGGATCACGTCATGGGTTTTCTCGTTGGTATGCGTGATATAGCACGGTACCTGCTGAGGATGCTGTGCCGCATTGCCCATGAACGAGAAAACCGGCATGGGGTTATCACCGTGCTGTTGCGCCAGCACGCTGAAATCAATGGTCCGCGCATCAATACGCGGCGGCGTGCCGGTTTTCAGGCGGCTGACGCGCAGCGGCAGTTCACGCAGACGGCGAGACAGTGGAATAGACGGCGGATCGCCAGCACGGCCACCGCTGTAGTTATCCAGACCGATATGAATTTTACCGTCCAGGAAGGTGCCCACGGTCAGCACCACGGCTTTCGCGCGGAATTTGAGGCCCATCTGAGTCACCGCACCCACGACGCGATCGTTCTCAACGATAAGATCTTCAACCGCCTGCTGGAAGATCATCAGGTTCGGCTGGTTCTCTAGGGCGGTACGCACAGCCTGACGGTAAAGCACGCGGTCTGCCTGGGCACGGGTCGCACGCACAGCGGGACCTTTACTCGCGTTTAGTATCCTAAACTGGATACCAGCATGATCGATCGCTTTCGCCATCAGGCCGCCAAGTGCATCCACTTCTTTTACCAGGTGTCCTTTCCCAATGCCGCCAATCGCCGGATTACAGGACATTTGTCCCAGCGTGTCGATATTGTGTGTCAAAAGCAGGGTCTGCTGACCCATACGCGCTGCGGCCATTGCGGCCTCAGTGCCTGCATGACCCCCGCCAATGATGATGACGTCAAAAGGATCCTGATAAAACATGGTGGTCTGCCTCGCGTAAAGCGGTATGAAAATGGATTGAAGCCCGGGCCGTGGATTCTACTCAACTTTAGTCTTTCGAGAAAGCATTGGGATCCTGGGCTATTAAAAAGAAGATCTTTTTATTTAGAGATCTGTTCTATTGTGATCTCTTATTAGGATCGCGAACCTGTGTGGATAAGTCCGATCTCACAAAGAAGATCATGCAGTTAGAAAGGATCGTTTGCTGTGAATGATCGGTGATCCTGGACAGTATAAGCTGGGATCAGATCGCGACTTTATGCACAGGGCAAAAACAACACAACAGTTGTTCTTTGGATAACTACGGGTTAATACGAGCTTTTAACCAGAGTTATCCACATCTGTTCGCGCGATCTTTAATCGTTTTTGAGTAAATTTTTCCATTCCGCGAGCCAGATCTCAGCTGGATCCTCCGGAATGTCATGATCGAGGATGTTGATCTTGAGCGTTTCACCCAGCTGTTTTGCTCCACAAGAGGTAACAGCGGCTTCAACTTTCTCTATTGCCCCGCAAAAGGTGTCATATTCACGACTGCCGATCCCCACCGCGCCAAAACGGACGTTTGACAGGTCGGGCTGCTGTTCCAGCAGTTCGTCATATAAAGGTTGCAGGTTATCCGGCAGATCGCCCGCGCCGTGCGTGGAGGTGATCAGCAGCCAGACCCCGTCAGTCGGGAGATCTTCAAGCAACGGACCGTGCAGGGTTTCTGTAGAAAAGCCCGCATCTTCCAGCTTTTCAGCCAGGTGTTCCGCTACGTATTCCGCACCACCAAGGGTGCTGCCGCTTATAAGGGTAATGTCCGCCATTGATCGCTCGCCCAGATAAAGAGACGGCCATTGTACGCTGTGAACGAGCTGGGATCTACCTGTGGAAAATGTGGGAATGAATTTGCCCGATCACGGGCGGATGGTACGCATGATCGGGTTTTGCAGGGAGATCAGCGTCTCGGTGGACTGAATTTCATCGATTGTTTGGATCTTGTTGATAAGTACCTGCTGGAGGGCGTCGATGGATCGGCACATGACTTTAATAAAGATGCTGTAATGCCCGGTGGTGTAATACGCCTCGGTGACTTCATCCAGCGCGTTCAGCTTCGCCAGGGCGGAAGGGTAGTCTTTGGCGCTTTTAAGAATGATGCCGATGAAGCAGCAGACGTCGTAACCCAGATGTTTAGGACTGACGTCGATGCGTGCGCCGGTAATGATCCCCGCCTGTTTCATTTTCTCTACGCGAACGTGAATGGTCCCCGGGCTGACGCCAAACTGTTTCGCCAGCTCGGCGTAGGCGGTACGGGCATTGGCCATTAACGCCTCCAGGATGCCGCGGTCGAGATTGTCGATCTGATAATTTTCCATAGCTTTTTCTTATGAAGATTAATGAATCATTCTATTCTAGCGTTTAATTTTATCGAATCAAAAGTGAAGGTGGCTTTTTGTTGATGAGTTATTGAATATGGTGCCGTTTCTGTTGCTTAATCAATATCAACAGGACGCAGGAGTATAAATAATGAAAACCGCTTACATCGCCAAACAACGCCAGATCAGTTTCGTAAAATCCCATTTTTCCCGCCAGCTGGAAGAGAAGCTTGGCCTTATTGAAGTTCAGGCGCCGATTCTGAGCCGCGTGGGTGACGGGACGCAGGATAACCTCTCTGGATGCGAAAAAGCGGTACAGGTGAAAGTGAAAACACTGCCAGACGCTCAGTTTGAAGTGGTTCATTCCCTGGCGAAGTGGAAGCGTCAAACCCTGGGACAACACGACTTCAGCGCGGGGGAAGGGCTTTACACGCACATGAAAGCCCTTCGTCCCGATGAAGATCGCCTTTCACCGATTCATTCCGTTTACGTTGACCAGTGGGACTGGGAGCGCGTAATGGGTGATGGTGAACGTCACGTCGGCACGCTGAAATCCACCGTTGAGGCGATCTACGCCGGGATCAAAGCGACCGAAGCGGCCGTAAGCAAAGAGTTTGGTCTGGCACCGTTCCTGCCGGATACGATCCACTTTGTTCACAGTCAGGAATTGCTGAGCCGCTTCCCGAATCTCGATGCTAAAGGCCGGGAGCGTGCGATCGCCAAAGAATTAGGTGCAGTATTCCTGATCGGTATCGGCGGCAAGCTGTCTGATGGCAAACGCCACGACGTTCGCGCGCCGGATTATGATGACTGGAGCACTGCGGGTGAGGGCGAATTTGCTGGGCTGAACGGCGATATTCTGGTGTGGAACCCGGTACTGGAAGACGCATTCGAGCTCTCTTCTATGGGGATCCGTGTGGATGCTGACGCGCTGAAGCGCCAGCTGGCGGTCACCGGCGATGAAGATCGTCTCAAACTCGAGTGGCACCAGGCGCTGCTGCGCGGTGAAATGCCTCAGACTATCGGCGGTGGTATCGGCCAGTCCCGTCTGACCATGCTGCTGCTGCAATTACCCCATATCGGTCAGGTTCAGTGTGGCGTCTGGCCGCAGCAGGTACGTGAAAGCGTCGGTTCTCTTCTGTAATTAACGCTGCCAGCGTCTGAGCAGGCGGCTACGCAGCCCGGTATCAAAGCGCCAGATATGATCGAAGATGCGCATGATGCCGGGTTTTCCATGGGCTGACATCGCCACCGCATGAAATCGGTGCTGGTGCACCCGCTGTAACTCCTTCACCTTATTCACTACGTCATCCGGCAGCCGCTGGGCAATAAAATCGGAAATCACCACCGCGTCAGCGTCATACCAGTCGCCTCCCTGCATACGCTCCACAATGCTGCGAAAGCAGCTGGCCAGATCCGTGCCGCCGCGAAAGCGCTGGCTCAGGAAGCGGATTGCCTGCTCGATACCCTGCTGGTTCGTCAGCTCATAGCCCACCACCTCGCTGGAGAAGAGCATGATGAAGCAGCGACGGCGATCGGCCAGCGCCACGCGCATCAGTGCCAGACAGAACGCCTTAGCGCACTGCTCGTTAAACCCGCCCATCGAACCGGACGTATCCACGCAAACAATGAATGGCCCGCGCGGCTGTTCATCAAAATCCTGATGGACGACCGGCCGTTGGCTGACTTTCTCGCGCCAGGCTTCGCCGTGCAGTCGGTAGGTGAGAAGCTGTTTTTCCACCAGTCGACGATAGAACTCATACTCCAGCTCGGTCATCCCCAGCGTGCTTAGCTCAGTCGGCAGCAGGCGTAAAATGTCATCGCTCTGCTGGAGCCCGTCGACCTGCTCCGGCACGGTAGCCGGTTCGCGCACCAGGGTGCGGAAGGTTTCCATCGGGGCATCTTTCTTTGGGACCGACTTTGCCTCCCTTGAGCGACCCAGCTGTTCTGCAAGCTTCATCAGCTCGGGCTGCTGCGCCAGAAAATCGCCGTATTTGACGATCAGCTGATAATCCCCGCGCCGGAGCTGGCCGGCGCTCATATCCCACAGACGCCCTGCGGCGTTTTCATTCTCCACCAGCACCTGTTCTAGCTGGCCGCTCAGCGTCATCCGTTCCTGAACTTCACTGAGCAGCTGTTCACGCTCTTCGTCCAGCAGCTGCTGGTTCAGCGTTGTGGCCTGAACCACCAGGCTGAGGCGCCAGCGCTGTAAGAAAAGGGTATGTAGTGCGGGGGTAAAGGTGGCGTTATCCGTGACCAGCGCCCGGGCCTGGCTGGCAAACGGAGAGTGGACGTTATCGAGCAACGTCAGGGTTTGCGGGAGCTGGACGATAAACTGCGACGTGGAGAGCCGCTGGCACTGCTGATAGCAGGCCACCTCTTCCGTTAACTCAGGGGGAACTTCGGTCTCCCTGAACCGCTGACGCAAATTTTCCCGCCAGCGCGGAAGATCGTCCGTCATCGCCTTTTTAAGCTTTGGAAATTTTTCAAAAAACGCCGCCAGCTGCGGCGACGCCAGAAGGGTAATGACCACTTCTTCGATCAACCCCTCCTCGCTGACGGCCAGCATGACGTTAAGCGTATCCAGCGTTAGCATTGACGCGCCTGTTTGATCTGCGCGCTGACGTCCTGCAGGCTGGCTTCGATGCGGCCTAACCAGTCGCTATGAATAAAGAGGCATTTTTGCTGCTCGCTAAAGCGGGTGTGCTGCTGATGCCATTCGGTATCCAGCGCTTCCAGCTGCTGCTTAATCTCTTCGGGGACGCTGTCAGAGGCGGTGCCCGGCAGCGCAAGACGCGAGCCCTGGAGGCTGACGTCGCGGATCACCAGGTGCTGGCTGCTGTCCACTTCCATATTCAGCGGCTGCGCGAAACCAATGCCGTTGAGTTTTCCTCGGATCTCTCCGCCCTTATCCAGCCACTGCGCCAGCGCCTCGCGCTCAATCGTAATGTGCACCACCTGCATATCATGCAGTTTAAGCGGCTGCTGGAGCAGCAGCGTTAGCGTTGCGCCGGTCAGATCCGCGGGAAGCTCGTAGTGCGGTTTGCGGGCGAACATGCCCCCAAGGCGATTCACTTTCAGCGCGGTTTTATCACTTTGCTGCTGCTGGAGCTGGATGCGCCGCTGGGCAATCGCCCCCAGCTGGTTGAGCATTGCCTGCTGCCCCCAGGCGTGCCCGGTCATCAAAACGTCAAGCTGCTGCTGCATCAGGTTCATGCCTTCTGCATCGTGCCAGAGGCAGTCTTTAAGCAGGATCAGGTCAATTGGCGCAACGGCGTCACGCCCGCTGAACAGGGCGCTGGCCTGCAGCAGGCGGATCGCTTTTTTCCAGCGGCGATCGGAGACATAGGGCGCTGAAGGGATGAGATCAAGCTGCTGGCGCAGGAGATAGATCAGCTCGAAGACGGCGTCTGGCAGTTTGATTTTGCCGATATCCTGCTGCCACTGGTGATACTCCTCATCCGTTACCTGCAGCGAAGCGGATACCGGGTTTTCACTTTCATCCTGCTGGCTGACCAGCATGGAGCGGAAGTTGGATTTATCCTGCACTTTGTCCAGCCACAGGCGGATAAGCATACGGTCATACAGCGCTTCCAGACTGCTGTCGGCTTCAGGCAGTTCGTTAGAGGCGGCCACCAGCAGGCGCATCGGGATTTTCTCTTCACTGGCGCCGTTACGGAACCGACGTTCGTTTATCGCCGTGAGCAGGGTGTTCAGAATAGCCGGCCCCGCTTTCCAGATCTCATCGAGAAAAACAATCTCAGCCTCCGGAAGATACCCTTCTGTCAGACGCTGATAGCGCCCCTCATCTTTCAATGCCTGAATGGAGAGCGGACCAAAAACTTCTTCTGGGGTGGAAAACCGGGTCATGAGATATTCGAAGGCGCGGGCGTTCTGAAAAGCAAATTTCAGCCTGCGGGCAATCAGGCTTTTGGCAATGCCCGGCGGTCCCAGCAAAAACACGCTCTCACCGCTCAACGCCGCCAGTAAGCAGAGGCGGATGGCGTGGCTACGCTCGAAAAGGCCTTTCTCCAGCGCGCTGCTGAGGCGGGAAATTCTTTCTGCTAATAAATGTGAGTGAGCCATAATAGTTTTGCATCCTTTCGCCGTCGTGGCGGCCAATTGAAGCGAGTATAGACGTTTCAGTCAGGGCTGGTAATAGACTGAAGTGCGGCGCAATTTTCTTTGCGCTACATTAATGCGGTTGCATTTAGGGGTACGATTTTGCAATGAATCGTGCATACTGTGCGCTTTTTGTGGGCCAAGGGACCGGGAACACATTTGTTATTTAAACGAAAAGACTAGTCTATGAGCACTGATAATAAGCAATCATTACCCGCAATAACGCTTGCGGCGATCGGGGTTGTCTACGGTGATATCGGCACCAGCCCGCTTTATACGCTTCGTGAATGTCTGTCCGGCCAGTTTGGTTTTGGTGTTGAACGCGATGCCGTGTTTGGCTTCCTGTCCCTCATTTTCTGGCTGCTGATTCTGGTGGTTTCCGTTAAATACCTCTCCTTCGTTATGCGTGCAGATAACGCAGGTGAAGGTGGGATCCTGACCCTGATGTCTCTTGCCGGGCGTAATACCTCGGCCAGGATGACCTCTGTGCTGGTCATTATCGGCCTGATTGGCGGCAGTTTCTTCTACGGGGAAGTGGTGATAACGCCGGCTATCTCGGTGCTGTCGGCGATTGAGGGGCTGGAGATTATCGCTCCGCAGCTCGATTCATGGGTGGTTCCGCTGGCCATTATTGTCCTGACGCTGCTATTCATGATCCAGAAGCACGGTACAGGGCTGGTGGGCAAACTGTTCGCGCCGATTATGCTGGCCTGGTTCCTGATCCTGGCGGCGCTTGGTTTACGCAGCATTATCGCGAACCCGGAAGTGCTGCATGCGCTGAACCCTTACTGGGCGGTGCATTTCTTCCTCGAATACAAAGTGGTTTCCTTCGTGGCGCTGGGGGCCGTCGTGCTCTCCATCACCGGTGTGGAAGCGCTGTATGCTGACATGGGCCACTTCGGGAAACTGCCTATCCGCGTGGCATGGTTTATTGTGGTGCTGCCGTCGCTGGTGCTGAACTATTTTGGTCAGGGCGCGCTGTTGCTTAAAAACCCGGAAGCGATCAAGAACCCGTTCTTCCTGCTGGCGCCCGACTGGGCGCTGGTGCCGATGCTGATCCTGGCGACGCTGGCGACCGTCATTGCCTCCCAGGCGGTGATTTCCGGCGTGTTTTCTCTGACGCGCCAGGCCGTGCGTCTGGGGTATCTGTCACCGATGCGCATCATCCATACCTCAGAGATGGAGTCGGGTCAGATCTACATCCCGTTCGTTAACTGGCTCCTCTATTTCGCTGTTGTTATTGTTATCGTCAGCTTCGAGCACTCCAGTAACCTGGCTGCAGCGTACGGTATTGCGGTAACCGGTACGATGGTGCTGACATCGCTTCTCTCCACCACGGTGGCGTACCGAAACTGGCACTGGAATAAATTCCTCGTGGCGATGATTCTGGTGGGCTTCCTGTGTATCGACGTGCCGCTGTTCTCAGCGAACCTCGATAAAATTGTCTCCGGTGGCTGGCTGCCGCTGACGCTGGGTCTGGTGATGTTCATCGTCATGACCACCTGGAAAAGCGAGCGTTTCCGCCTGCTGCGCCGCATGCACGAGCACGGCAATTCTCTGGAGGCGATGATCGCTTCTCTGGAGAAATCCCCGCCTGTCCGCGTGCCGGGTACTGCGGTATATATGTCACGCGCGCTGAACGTCATTCCGTTCGCGCTGATGCATAACCTCAAGCACAACAAGGTACTGCACGAGCGGGTGATCCTGCTGACGCTGCGCACGGAAGATGCGCCGTATGTTCACAACGTGCGTCGCGTGCAGATTGAGCAGCTGTCGCCGACCTTCTGGCGCGTGGTGGCAAGCTACGGCTGGCGCGAAACGCCAAACGTGGAAGAGGTGTTCCACCGCTGCGGCCTGGAAGGGCTGAGCTGCCGGATGATGGAGACGTCGTTCTTTATGTCGCACGAGTCGCTGATCATCGGCAAGCGCCCGTGGTATCTGCGCCTGCGCGGCAAGCTGTACCTCATCCTGCAGCGTAACGCCCTGCGCGCGCCTGACCAGTTTGAGATCCCGCCTAACCGCGTGATTGAGCTGGGGACGCAGGTCGAGATCTAATCCCTTCTGAAAATGCCGGGTGGCGCTTCGCTTACCCGGCCTACCAAACCCCTCGCCAACCCACAATAATTGTCTCTGCATTTCACTTAGCGAAACGTTTCGACGTCGATCACAAATCTGTTACGTCATGATGGTTTTCTGAACATTCTTGAGATTAAACTGATGTCAGCGAAACGTTTCGCTAGTGGAGCAAGAAAATGAAGAAAGGCACGGTACTCAACTCAGAAATCTCATCGGTTATTTCCCGTCTTGGGCATACCGATACGCTGGTGGTTTGCGATGCAGGCTTACCGGTTCCGCGCAGCACAACCCGTATCGATATGGCGTTAACGCAGGGTGTACCCTCGTTTATGCAGGTACTGGATGTGGTGACCGCGGAGATGCAGGTTGAGGCGGCCATTCTCGCGGCGGAAATCAAACAACATAATCCGCAACTCCACGAAACGTTGCTCAGCCATATTGAGCAACTGCAACAACACCAGGGAAACACCATAGAAATTCGTTACACGACGCACGAACAGTTCAAACAACAAACCGCAGACAGTCAGGCGGTGATTCGCAGCGGGGAGTGTTCCCCGTATGCGAATATCATTCTCTGTGCTGGCGTCACATTCTGAGGCCATCATGGACGCATTACTGCAACTCAAAGGGATCGATAAGTCGTTCCCGGGCGTAAAAGCCCTCTCCGGCGCGGCGCTGAACGTCTACCCCGGGCGCGTGATGGCGCTGGTGGGCGAAAACGGTGCCGGCAAATCCACCATGATGAAAGTGCTGACCGGTATCTATCAACGCGATGCCGGTTCACTCGTCTGGCTGGGGAAAGAGACCACCTTCAACGGTCCGAAATCCTCTCAGGAAGCCGGGATCGGTATTATTCACCAGGAGCTGAACCTGATACCGCAGCTCACCATTGCGGAAAACATCTTCCTCGGCCGCGAGTTTGTTAACCGGTTCGGCAAAATCGACTGGAAAACGATGTACGCCGAAGCGGACAAGCTGCTGGCGAAGCTGAACATGCGCTTTAAGAGCGACCGCCTGGTCGGCGATCTGTCCATTGGCGATCAGCAGATGGTGGAAATCGCGAAGGTGCTGAGCTTTGAGTCGAAGGTCATCATTATGGATGAACCTACCGACGCCCTGACCGATACCGAAACCGAATCCCTGTTCCGCGTGATCCGCGAGCTGAAATCGCAGGGGCGCGGGATTGTCTATATCTCTCACCGCATGAAAGAGATCTTCGAAATCTGCGATGACGTTACCGTCTTCCGCGACGGGCAGTTTATTGCCGAGCGCGAAGTCGCCACGCTGACCGAAGATACGCTCATCGAAATGATGGTGGGACGCAAGCTCGAAGATCAGTATCCGCATCTGGAGAAAGCGCCGGGTGAGATCCGCCTGAAGGTGGACAACCTCTGCGGTCCGGGTGTGAACGACGTGACCTTTACCCTGCGCCAGGGCGAGATCCTGGGCGTGGCGGGACTGATGGGTGCTGGACGTACCGAGCTGATGAAAGTGTTGTACGGCGCACTGCCGCGCACCAGCGGTTATGTCACCCTCGACGGTCATGAAGTGGTCACCCGTTCTCCGCAGGATGGTCTGGCGAACGGCATCGTTTATATATCCGAAGACCGCAAACGCGACGGCCTGGTGCTGGGGATGTCGGTTAAAGAGAACATGTCCCTGACTGCGCTGCGCTATTTCAGCCATAGCGGCGGTAGCCTGAAGCATAAAGATGAGCAGCAGGCGGTCAGCGATTTTATCCGTCTCTTTAACGTCAAAACCCCGTCGATGGAGCAGGCGATTGGCCTGTTGTCCGGCGGTAATCAGCAGAAAGTGGCGATTGCGCGCGGGCTGATGACGCGCCCGAAAGTGCTGATCCTCGACGAGCCAACCCGCGGCGTGGACGTGGGCGCGAAGAAAGAGATCTATCAGCTGATTAACCAGTTCAAGGCCGACGGTCTGAGCATCATTCTGGTCTCTTCCGAGATGCCAGAAGTATTAGGCATGAGCGATCGCATTATCGTCATGCATGAAGGGCATCTCGGCGGTGAATTCACTCGCGAGCAGGCCACCCAGGAAGTTCTGATGGCTGCCGCTGTGGGCAAGCTTAATCGCGTGAATCAGGAGTAAGAAGATGACTACCCAGGCTGTTTCTGGTCGCCGCTATTTCACAAAGGCATGGCTGATGGAACAAAAATCGCTGATTGCCCTGCTGGTGCTGATCGCGATTGTATCGACCATGAGCCCGAACTTTTTCACCGTTAATAACCTGTTCAACATTCTGCAGCAAACATCGGTGAACGCCATTATGGCGGTCGGCATGACGCTGGTGATTTTGACCTCAGGTATCGATCTGTCCGTCGGTTCCCTACTGGCGCTCACCGGCGCGATCGCCGCTTCGATTGTCGGCATTGAAGTCAACGCGCTGGTGGCCGTGGCCGCTGCCCTGGCGGCAGGCGCGGCGATTGGCGCCGTAACAGGCGTGATTGTGGCAAAAGGCCGCGTTCAGGCGTTCATCGCCACGCTGGTGATGATGCTGCTGCTGCGCGGTGTCACCATGGTGTACACCAACGGTAGCCCGGTTAACACCGGCTTTACCGATAACGCGGATCTGTTTGGCTGGTTCGGTATCGGTCGCCCGCTGGGTGTTCCGACTCCGGTCTGGATCATGGCTATCGTCTTCCTGGCGGCGTGGTACATGCTGCACCACACCCGTCTGGGCCGTTATATTTACGCGCTGGGCGGTAACGAAGCGGCAACGCGCCTGTCCGGGATCAGCGTTAATAAAGTCAAAATTATCGTTTACTCCCTGTGCGGTCTGCTGGCATCGCTGGCAGGTATCATCGAAGTGGCGCGCCTCTCTTCTGCGCAGCCGACGGCGGGTACGGGGTATGAGCTGGATGCTATCGCAGCAGTGGTTCTGGGCGGTACGAGTCTTGCGGGCGGTAAAGGTCGCATTGTTGGGACATTGATCGGCGCACTGATTCTCGGTTTCCTGAATAATGGTTTGAATTTGTTAGGTGTTTCCTCCTATTACCAGATGATCGTTAAGGCAGTGGTAATTTTGCTGGCGGTACTGGTAGACAACAAAAAACAGTAACTGACGACACTACAGGACATCTTAGATATGAACATGAAAAAACTGGCTACCCTGGTTTCTGCTGTCGCGCTGAGCGCAACCGTAAGTGCTAACGCCATGGCGAAAGATACCATCGCGCTGGTTGTCTCTACTCTGAACAACCCGTTCTTCGTCTCCCTGAAGGACGGTGCGCAGAAAGAAGCGGACAAACTGGGCTACAACCTGGTGGTGCTGGATTCACAGAACAACCCGGCGAAAGAGCTGGCTAACGTTCAGGACTTAACCGTTCGCGGCACCAAAATTCTGCTGATCAACCCAACCGATTCTGACGCCGTCGGTAACGCCGTTAAAATGGCAAACCAGGCGAAAATTCCGGTGATTACTCTGGACCGCCAGGCAACGAAAGGCGAAGTTGTTAGCCACATTGCGTCTGATAACGTGCTGGGCGGCAAAATCGCGGGTGATTACATCGCGAAGAAAGCCGGCGAAGGCGCGAAAGTTATCGAACTGCAGGGGATTGCCGGTACGTCCGCAGCCCGCGAGCGTGGTGAAGGCTTCCAGCAGGCTGTGGCTGCGCACAAATTCAACGTGCTGGCCAGCCAGCCGGCAGACTTCGATCGTACTAAAGGTCTGAACGTTATGCAGAACCTGCTGACCGCACACCCTGACGTGCAGGCGGTATTCGCGCAGAACGACGAAATGGCGCTGGGCGCGCTGCGTGCCCTGCAGACCGCAGGTAAATCTGATGTGATGGTTGTCGGATTTGACGGCACGCCGGATGGTGAAAAAGCGGTAAACGATGGCAAACTGGCTGCGACCATCGCTCAGCTGCCTGAGCAGATTGGCGCCACTGGCGTTGAAACTGCCGACAAAGTGCTGAAGGGCGAAAAAGTTCAGGCTAAATACCCAGTTGACCTGAAGCTGGTCATCAAGCAGTAAAAGGCGAATCAGGCAGTCGCTGGCTGCCTGAGGGACACCAATAAAGAAAAGTGTGGCATACGCCACCGGGTAACACCGGTGGCGCTCTCAGATGGACAACCCAACCATGAAAACCGCAGGCAACCTCGTCGTCCTTGGCAGTATCAATGCCGATCACATTCTTAACCTTGAATCGTTCCCTGCACCGGGCGAAACCGTCACGGGTAACCAGTATCAGGTGGCATTTGGCGGTAAAGGTGCCAACCAGGCCGTCGCCGCCGGTCGCAGCGGGGCGAATATTGCGTTTATCGCCTGCACGGGTGATGACGATACCGGTGAGCGCGTACGCAAACAGCTGGCGAGCGACAACATTGATGTCGCACCGGTCAGCGTGGTTGCAGGGGAATCGACCGGCGTGGCGCTGATTTTCGTCAACGCTGAAGGTGAGAATGTCATCGGTATTCATGCGGGTGCTAACGCTGCGCTGACGACGGAGCGCGTAGAAGCGCAACGTGCCATCATCGCCGGAGCGGAAGCCCTGCTCATGCAACTGGAGTCACCGGTTGAAAGCGTGCTGGCCGCCGCGAAAATTGCGCATGAAAATCATACCACTGTCGTACTTAACCCGGCCCCGGCCCGTGTATTATCAGACGAGCTGCTGGCGCTGGTGGACATCATTACGCCGAACGAAACCGAAGCCGAAAAACTGACGGGCATTCGCGTAGAAAATGATGACGATGCCGCGCGAGCCGCGCGTGCGCTGCATGATAAGGGCATCGGTACCGTGATTATCACCCTTGGTAGCCGTGGGGTGTGGGCAAGCGTCAATGGCGAAGGCCGTCGCGTGCCGGGCTTTAAGGTCAAAGCGATTGATACCATCGCAGCGGGAGATACCTTCAACGGTGCACTGGTCACCGCGCTGCTGGAAGGCAAGAGAATGGATGACGCTATTCGCTTCGCACACGCTGCTGCCGCGATTGCGGTGACGCGCAAAGGCGCCCAGCCTTCCGTTCCGTGGCGTAAAGAGATCGATGAATTCTTAAGTCAGCAGGGGTAACGCTTGGCCACAATGAAAGATGTCGCCCGCATGGCGGGCGTTTCTACCTCGACGGTCTCCCACGTTATAAACAACGATCGCTTCGTCAGCGAGGCGATTCGGGAGAAAGTCGAAGCTGCGGTAAAAGAACTCAACTATGCGCCGTCTGCGCTGGCGCGCAGTCTTAAGCTCAACCAGACGCGCACCATCGGTATGCTGATCACCGCCAGTACCAACCCCTTTTATTCAGAACTGGTTCGCGGCGTGGAGCGCAGCTGCTTCGAGCGTGGCTACAGCCTGGTGCTGTGCAATACCGAGGGGGACGAGCAGCGCATGAATCGTAACCTGGAAACGCTGATGCAAAAACGCGTCGACGGGCTATTGCTGCTCTGCACCGAAACGCACCAGCCCTCGAAAGAGATCATCCAGCGTTATCCTTCTATCCCAACGGTGATGATGGACTGGGCGCCGTTCGACGGAACCAGCGATCTCATTCAGGATAACTCCCTGCTGGGCGGCGATATGGCGACTCAGTACCTGATTGATAAAGGACACACTCGCATTGCCTGTATTACGGGGCCGCTGGATAAAACTCCGGCGCGTTTGCGTCTGGAAGGGTATCTCTCCGCCATGGAACGAGCGGGCCTTGCCATTCCTGATGGCTACCGGATCACCGGCGACTTTGAGTTTAACGGTGGCTTCGAGGCAATGCAGAAACTGCTGGCGCAAAAGCCGCGTCCGCAGGCGGTCTTTATTGGTAACGACGCGATGGCGTTTGGTGCCTATCAGGCGTTGTATCAGGCGGGGCTACGCGTGCCGGATGATATGGCGGTGATTGGCTATGACGATATCGAACTGGCCAGCTACATGACGCCGCCGCTGACCACGATCCATCAGCCAAAAGATGAACTGGGCGAGCTGGCCATCGATGTGTTGATCCACCGTATGGCGCAGCCCACGCTGCAACAGCAACGGCTGCAGCTTACTCCTGTTCTGATGGAACGCGGTTCGGTTTAGCTTTCTCTTTGTGACGCTCTTTAATCAGGTTTCGGCCGTCTTTTGGTTTTAACAGCATAAAGACCAGCGCCGATACCACGGTAAGTGCGCCCATGGTGATAAAGGTATAGTGGAACTGCTCAACGGTATTCGCGCTGTCAAAACCCTCATAAAACCTCAGCACCGCTGCACTCACGGCAACCCCTAAACTGATCGACAGCTGTTGCGTTACCGCCAGCACGCTGTTGCCGCTGCTGGCGTTCTCGTCAGTCAGGTCGGCGAGGGTGATGGTGTTCATCGACGTGAACTGCGTCGACATCGCCATGCCCAACACAAACAGCGGCAGGATCAGCATCCAGACGGGTAACGCGGCGGATTGCAGCGAGAACTGCGCAATCATCAGACCGATAAAGACCGTCACGCCGACCAGCGTCTTACGATAGCCAAACCAGCGCAGCACCTGTGTCACGGTTGATTTTGCCAGAATCGAGCCCATTGCCGTGGGCGCCATCATGCAGCCAGCAATCAGGGCCGGGTAGCCAAAACCCACCTGCAGCATCAATGGCATCAGGAACGGCACACAGCCCGTCCCCAAACGAGACGCAATGTTCCCTGCAATCCCAACGGAAAACGTTCGGGTATTAAAGAGCCCCAGGGAGATTAACGGCGTCGGGTGACGACGCGCGTGACGTATATAAAGAAGGAATAACAGAATACCGCCGAGGATAACGGAGAGCGCTAACCACGTCGCGACGATCTTCTCGCCAAACAGCTCCATCCCGCTGGAGAATAACACCAGGCTCAGGCCAAACAGGAAAAAGCCGCCCATATCGAAGCTGCGCCTTGGCGTGGTGAAGTTCGGCATATATTTGCGGGCATACAGCAGCCCCGCAACGCCAATTGGAATATTAATCAGGAAGATCCAGTGCCAGCTTGCCCAGGTGACAAACACGCCACCGAGTACCGGGCCAAGAATCGGGCCAACCAGGCCCGGCATGGTGACGAAGTTGAGTACGGGAAGCAGTTCGCTCCTGGGGTAGGCCCGCAGCAAAGCAAGGCGCGCCACCGGCATCATCATCGCGCCGCCAATGCCCTGTAATATGCGGAAGATAACCAGCTCCGTTAAGGATGATGAGAGCGCACAGGCCAGCGAACCGAGCGTAAAGAGCGTTACGGCCAGCATGAAAACTCTGCGGGTGCCAAAGCGGTCGGCCAGCCAGCCGCTGACCGGAATTAACATTGCGACCGTCAGGGTGTAGCTGATGATGGCGGACTGCATCGCCAGCGGGGAGCGGTTAAGGCTTTGCGCTATAGCGGGAAGCGCTGTGTTGAGGATGGTGGCGTCCAGTGCCTGCATAAAAAACGCCATGGCTGCAATCCACGGCAATCCGGCCATGCTGCGCGCTTTTTTCGTTGTCATTTATTTACCTGCTGGTGGGTTGGTGCGACCAGCAATGCCTGGCACGCACTCAGGGCTCGCTGCCCGTCGCTTTCCTGGATGGCATCAACTATCGCCTGGTGCAAATCCAGTTTTACCACTTCGTTTTGTGTAATAGAGGTAAAGTAGGTGTGATACACCGAATGAAATAAAGAGGCAAAAGAGGTGAGGAACGGATTGGCGCTCATCATATAGATGTGTTCATGCCAGGCCATATCGACCTCAACCCAGCGTTCGCGGTTGAAGTGTTTTTTCAGAAACACCATCTCTTCCATTAACGCGTTAAGCTGCGCTTTCTGCTCTGCCGTTCCTAGCGTGGCGGCAAGCAGGCATGCCTGAGGTTCAAGGCTGCTGCGCATCACCAGAAAGTGATCGACGACCTGATGAAAGTTATCTTCCGTCATCCACCAGGAGAGCAGCTCCTGATCGAGAAAATTCCAGTTACTCTGTGGCATCACGCGTGTGCCAATGCGAGGGCGTGGAAGCACCATACCTTTTGCCGTCAGGGTTTTCACCGCTTCGCGCACGGCGGTACGGCTCACCCCAAACTGCTCACCCAGCTCCATCTCACCCGGCAGGATGCTACCTGGGGCATATTTACCCGCTAAAATCCGCTGAGCCAGCTTTTCTGCCAGCACGTACGACAGGTTTTTTTGGGCGGCTAGCTGTTGTGCGCTTAATGGCATCGCTTTTATTCCTTAAAGATTCATGCTGATAATTATGCCACCTCGAATGTGATTGTGGTTGCAGATACATCAAATAGAACAATTTGTAGCTTGATTTCACCTCTATTGGTGAAAAAAAACGCGGATGGAAACTTTTTTTAAATTTCCTCTTGTCACGTCGGAATAACTCCCTATAATGCGCCTCCACTGACACGGAACAACGGCACACACGCCGCCGGGTCAGCAGAGAAAAGCGAAATTAATCACTTGACTCTGAAGCGGGAAAGCGTAATATGCACACCCCGCGCCGCTGCGAAAAGCGAAGCGGCACTGCTCTTTAACAATTTATCAGACAATCTGTGTGGGCACTCAAAGTGACATGGATTCTTAACGTCGCAAGACGAAAAATGAATACCAAGTCTCTGAGTGAACATACGTAATTCATTACGAAGTTTAATTCACGAGCATCAAACTTAAATTGAAGAGTTTGATCATGGCTCAGATTGAACGCTGGCGGCAGGCCTAACACATGCAAGTCGAGCGGCAGCGGAAAGTAGCTTGCTACTTTGCCGGCGAGCGGCGGACGGGTGAGTAATGTCTGGGAAACTGCCTGATGGAGGGGGATAACTACTGGAAACGGTAGCTAATACCGCATAACGTCGCAAGACCAAAGAGGGGGACCTTCGGGCCTCTTGCCATCAGATGTGCCCAGATGGGATTAGCTAGTAGGTGGGGTAACGGCTCACCTAGGCGACGATCCCTAGCTGGTCTGAGAGGATGACCAGCCACACTGGAACTGAGACACGGTCCAGACTCCTACGGGAGGCAGCAGTGGGGAATATTGCACAATGGGCGCAAGCCTGATGCAGCCATGCCGCGTGTATGAAGAAGGCCTTCGGGTTGTAAAGTACTTTCAGCGGGGAGGAAGGCGATAAGGTTAATAACCTTGTCGATTGACGTTACCCGCAGAAGAAGCACCGGCTAACTCCGTGCCAGCAGCCGCGGTAATACGGAGGGTGCAAGCGTTAATCGGAATTACTGGGCGTAAAGCGCACGCAGGCGGTCTGTCAAGTCGGATGTGAAATCCCCGGGCTCAACCTGGGAACTGCATTCGAAACTGGCAGGCTAGAGTCTTGTAGAGGGGGTAGAATTCCAGGTGTAGCGGTGAAATGCGTAGAGATCTGGAGGAATACCGGTGGCGAAGGCGGCCCCTGGACAAAGACTGACGCTCAGGTGCGAAAGCGTGGGGAGCAAACAGGATTAGATACCCTGGTAGTCCACGCCGTAAACGATGTCGACTTGGAGGTTGTTCCCTTGAGGAGTGGCTTCCGGAGCTAACGCGTTAAGTCGACCGCCTGGGGAGTACGGCCGCAAGGTTAAAACTCAAATGAATTGACGGGGCCCGCACAAGCGGTGGAGCATGTGGTTTAATTCGATGCAACGCGAAGAACCTTACCTACTCTTGACATCCAGAGAACTTTCCAGAGATGGATTGGTGCCTTCGGGAACTCTGAGACAGGTGCTGCATGGCTGTCGTCAGCTCGTGTTGTGAAATGTTGGGTTAAGTCCCGCAACGAGCGCAACCCTTATCCTTTGTTGCCAGCGGTTAGGCCGGGAACTCAAAGGAGACTGCCAGTGATAAACTGGAGGAAGGTGGGGATGACGTCAAGTCATCATGGCCCTTACGAGTAGGGCTACACACGTGCTACAATGGCGCATACAAAGAGAAGCGACCTCGCGAGAGCAAGCGGACCTCATAAAGTGCGTCGTAGTCCGGATTGGAGTCTGCAACTCGACTCCATGAAGTCGGAATCGCTAGTAATCGTAGATCAGAATGCTACGGTGAATACGTTCCCGGGCCTTGTACACACCGCCCGTCACACCATGGGAGTGGGTTGCAAAAGAAGTAGGTAGCTTAACCTTCGGGAGGGCGCTTACCACTTTGTGATTCATGACTGGGGTGAAGTCGTAACAAGGTAACCGTAGGGGAACCTGCGGTTGGATCACCTCCTTACCTTAAAGAACCTGCCTTTGTAGTGCTCACACAGATTGTCTGATGAAAAGTAAATAGCAAGGCGTCTTGCGATTGAGACTTACACGTCCCCTTCGTCTAGAGGCCCAGGACACCGCCCTTTCACGGCGGTAACAGGGGTTCGAATCCCCTAGGGGACGCCACTTGCTGGTTCGTGAGTGAAAGTCACCTGCCGTCATATCTCAAAACTCATCTTCGGGTGACGTTTGAGATATTTGCTCTTTAAAAATCTGGATCAAGCTGAAAATTGAAACGACACATCTTTAATGGTGTGTTCGAGTCTCTCAAATTTTCGCAAGTCGGTGATGAATCGAAAGAAACATCTTCGGGTTGTGAGGTTAAGCGACTAAGCGTACACGGTGGATGCCCTGGCAGTCAGAGGCGATGAAGGACGTGCTAATCTGCGAAAAGCGCCGGCGAGGTGATATGAACCTTTGACCCGGCGATGTCCGAATGGGGAAACCCAGTGCAATTCGTTGCACTATCGTTAACTGAATACATAGGTTAACGAGGCGAACCGGGGGAACTGAAACATCTAAGTACCCCGAGGAAAAGAAATCAACCGAGATTCCCCCAGTAGCGGCGAGCGAACGGGGAGCAGCCCAGAGTCTGAATCAGCTTGTGTGTTAGTGGAAGCGTCTGGAAAGTCGCACGGTACAGGGTGACAGTCCCGTACACGAAAGCACACAGGCTGTGAACTCGAAGAGTAGGGCGGGACACGTGGTATCCTGTCTGAATATGGGGGACCATCCTCCAAGGCTAAATACTCCTGACTGACCGATAGTGAACCAGTACCGTGAGGGAAAGGCGAAAAGAACCCCGGCGAGGGGAGTGAAAAAGAACCTGAAACCGTGTACGTACAAGCAGTGGGAGCACCCTTGTGGTGTGACTGCGTACCTTTTGTATAATGGGTCAGCGACTTATATTCTGTAGCAAGGTTAACCGTATAGGGGAGCCGAAGGGAAACCGAGTCTTAACTGGGCGTTAAGTTGCAGGGTATAGACCCGAAACCCGGTGATCTAGCCATGGGCAGGTTGAAGGTTGGGTAACACTAACTGGAGGACCGAACCGACTAATGTTGAAAAATTAGCGGATGACTTGTGGCTGGGGGTGAAAGGCCAATCAAACCGGGAGATAGCTGGTTCTCCCCGAAAGCTATTTAGGTAGCGCCTCGTGAACTCATCTTCGGGGTAGAGCACTGTTTCGGCTAGGGGGCCATCCCGGCTTACCAACCCGATGCAAACTACGAATACCGAAGAATGTTATCACGGGAGACACACGGCGGGTGCTAACGTCCGTCGTGAAGAGGGAAACAACCCAGACCGCCAGCTAAGGTCCCAAAGTCATGGTTAAGTGGGAAACGATGTGGGAAGGCACAGACAGCCAGGATGTTGGCTTAGAAGCAGCCATCATTTAAAGAAAGCGTAATAGCTCACTGGTCGAGTCGGCCTGCGCGGAAGATGTAACGGGGCTAAACCATGCACCGAAGCTGCGGCAGCGACGCTTATGCGTTGTTGGGTAGGGGAGCGTTCTGTAAGCCGTTGAAGGTGTGCTGTGAGGCATGCTGGAGGTATCAGAAGTGCGAATGCTGACATAAGTAACGATAAAGCGGGTGAAAAGCCCGCTCGCCGGAAGACCAAGGGTTCCTGTCCAACGTTAATCGGGGCAGGGTGAGTCGACCCCTAAGGCGAGGCCGAAAGGCGTAGTCGATGGGAAACAGGTTAATATTCCTGTACTTGGTGTTACTGCGAAGGGGGGACGGAGAAGGCTATGTTAGCCGGGCGACGGTTGTCCCGGTTTAAGCATGTAGGCGGAGGTTCCAGGTAAATCCGGTACCTTATTAACGCTGAGGTGTGATGACGAGGCACTACGGTGCTGAAGTAACAAATGCCCTGCTTCCAGGAAAAGCCTCTAAGCATCAGGTAACACGAAATCGTACCCCAAACCGACACAGGTGGTCAGGTAGAGAATACCAAGGCGCTTGAGAGAACTCGGGTGAAGGAACTAGGCAAAATGGTGCCGTAACTTCGGGAGAAGGCACGCTGATATGTAGGTGAAGCCCCTGCGGGTGGAGCTGAAATCAGTCGAAGATACCAGCTGGCTGCAACTGTTTATTAAAAACACAGCACTGTGCAAACACGAAAGTGGACGTATACGGTGTGACGCCTGCCCGGTGCCGGAAGGTTAATTGATGGGGTTAGCGGCAACGCGAAGCTCTTGATCGAAGCCCCGGTAAACGGCGGCCGTAACTATAACGGTCCTAAGGTAGCGAAATTCCTTGTCGGGTAAGTTCCGACCTGCACGAATGGCGTAATGATGGCCAGGCTGTCTCCACCCGAGACTCAGTGAAATTGAACTCGCTGTGAAGATGCAGTGTACCCGCGGCAAGACGGAAAGACCCGTGAACCTTTACTATAGCTTGACACTGAACACTGGTCCTTGATGTGTAGGATAGGTGGGAGGCTTTGAAGCGTGGACGCCAGTCTGCGTGGAGCCGACCTTGAAATACCACCCTTTAATGGCTGGTGTTCTAACGTAGACCCGTAATCCGGGTTGCGGACAGTGTCTGGTGGGTAGTTTGACTGGGGCGGTCTCCTCCCAAAGAGTAACGGAGGAGCACGAAGGTTAGCTAATCCTGGTCGGACATCAGGAGGTTAGTGCAATGGCATAAGCTAGCTTGACTGCGAGAGTGACGGCTCGAGCAGGTGCGAAAGCAGGTCATAGTGATCCGGTGGTTCTGAATGGAAGGGCCATCGCTCAACGGATAAAAGGTACTCCGGGATAACAGGCTGATACCGCCCAAGAGTTCATATCGACGGCGGTGTTTGGCACCTCGATGTCGGCTCATCACATCCTGGGGCTGAAGTAGGTCCCAAGGGTATGGCTGTTCGCCATTTAAAGTGGTACGCGAGCTGGGTTTAGAACGTCGTGAGACAGTTCGGTCCCTATCTGCCGTGGGCGCTGGAGAATTGAGGGGGGCTGCTCCTAGTACGAGAGGACCGGAGTGGACGCATCACTGGTGTTCGGGTTGTCATGCCAATGGCACTGCCCGGTAGCTAAATGCGGAAAAGATAAGTGCTGAAAGCATCTAAGCACGAAACTTGCCCCGAGATGAGTTCTCCCTGACCCTTTAAGGGTCCTGAAGGAACGTTGAAGACTACGACGTTGATAGGTCGGGTGTGTAAGCGCAGCGATGCGTTGAGCTAACCGATACTAATGAACCGTGAGGCTTAACCTTACAACGCCGAAGCTGTTTCGGCGAAGAGAGAGACAGGATTTTCAGCCTGATACAGATTAACAGAATTTGCCTGGCGGCTTTAGCGCGGTGGTCCCACCTGACCCCATGCCGAACTCAGAAGTGAAACGCCGTAGCGCCGATGGTAGTGTGGGGTCTCCCCATGTGAGAGTAGGGAACTGCCAGGCATCAAATAAGTGAAGAGGCCATCCGAAAGGATGGCCTTTTTGCGTTTAAGCACCATAGAAATTTGTAGGCCGGGTAGGGCGAAGCCGCCACCCGGTAAGTCAGTTCGCACTCCACTCCACTATAAACTCCGCAATCCCTTCCACATCATTTAAATCCAGCATCGGAACTCCAAGCGGCAATACAACATCACTGGCCACCGCAATCACATGCTCATCCAGCGTTAATTCGCTGAAATCATGCCCGGCATCGCTTCTGAACAGTAGGATCTTAGGCACGGCCTCATGCTTAAATCCCTCAACCAGCACCAGATCCAGCGTGGCGTGATCCATCCGGTTGACCAGATAAGCGAGATCCTGCGGTGCCTCATCCGGCGTTTCTGTCATCAGCGCCCAGCGTTGAGTACTTGCCACCATCGTTTGCGCTGCACCCGCTTTACGCAATGCATAGCTATCTTTGCCCGGTGTATCGACATCCATATTATGATGGGTGTGCTTAATCAATCCTGGACGGATACCTCTGGCACAAAGCGCAGGAATGAGCTTTTTAAGCAGCGTGGTTTTTCCGGTCCAACTCCAGGCGGAAATGGCGACAACAGGTATCATCTTTTCTCCTGCATCATCTGCAAATCTTCAGGCGTATTCACATTCACAAAAGCTGATTTTAAATCGCTAAAATCAACGGAATGGCCGCCAGACTCGCGCATAAAAGCCATCACCCTGCGCTCTCCCGCAGTCAGATAGGCCTGCAGAGCTGGCGCTAGCGATCGGTGCAGCAATGCGATAGCAGGATGATCACGCTCGCCGTCATGTACCCAAACCACAGGAGCCGTACCCCGAAGCAGCAACAAACGTTCGACAAGACAGGACGGAATAAACGGGGTATCGCAGGGACAGAAGATAAACCACTCTCCGTGAGACTGTTGCATGACCGAAAGCATCCCGGCCAGCGGTCCCGGGTAATCCTCAAGGATATCCTGGTAAACGGCATACCCGCTGAGCTGGTAAGTGTCGATATGCCGGTTAGCACTGATGACCATTGTCGACACCTGGCCTGCGAGCGTATCAGCGACACATTGCCATAAGGGTTTGCCGTTCAGGCGTTGAAGCCCCTTATCTTTTCCCCCCATTCGCGTCGCCCTGCCACCTGCCAGAACGACCCCAATGATTTCCTGGCTAAGATTCACGAATATCGCCTCTTTTATTGTGGGATTGACCCTGCTAACGTGTCACTCTAAATGAAAGGAGCACCACCATGAAATGTAAACGTCTGAATGAAGTTATTGAACTCCTCCAGCCCGCCTGGCAAAAAGAGCCAGAGCTAAATCTGATGCAATTTTTACAGAAACTGGCGAAAGAGTCAGGTTTTGACGGCGATCTGGCAGACCTTTCTGACGACATCCTGATCTATCACCTTAAAATGCGTGACTCTGCTAAAGATGCTGTTATTCCTGGTATTCAGAAAGATTATGAGGAAGATTTTAAGACCGCATTACTGCGCGCCCGAGGCGTAATTAAAGAGTAAAAGCTTGTAAGCGGCGGCACCGAAATCGCCACAAGATGATATCCTGAATCATTCGTATAATTTCCGGATGATCGGATGAACGACCAGGCTTTTACTTTCCAGACATTACACCCGGACACCATTATGGATGCCCTGTTTGAACTGGGTATTCGGGTGGATTCCGGGCTAACACCGTTAAACAGCTACGAAAACCGCGTCTATCAGTTTCAGGACGAGGATCGTCAGCGCTTCGTCGTAAAATTCTATCGTCCTGAACGCTGGTCCGCAGAACAAATTCAGGAAGAGCATCAGTTTGCTCACGATCTGCTGGATGACGATGTTCCCGTTGCCGCGCCGCTAAAATTCAATAACCAAACGCTCCTCACGCACGAAGGGTTTTACTACGCTGTATTCCCGAGCCTGGGTGGCCGCCAGTTTGAAGCGGATAATATCGATCAGATGGAGTGGGTTGCCCGCTATCTTGGGCGCATACACCAGACGGGACGCAAAAAAGCCTTT
Organism: Enterobacter sp. DNB-S2; assembly: GCF_019443845.1. Lineage (NCBI taxonomy): Bacteria > Pseudomonadati > Pseudomonadota > Gammaproteobacteria > Enterobacterales > Enterobacteriaceae > Enterobacter > Enterobacter sp. DNB-S2. The sequence continues at coordinate 644,181 of NZ_CP050520.1, read as the reverse complement.
ATTGCCCGCCCGACTATCGGAATTCAGGAATACCTTCTTGAGCCACGCGGAATATTCGAAACGTCTGCCATGATCCCCACTGCGTTAAAGGATGATTTCCTCAACGCCACTGATAAGCTCATTGCTGCTGTTAAAACCTGCTGGCGCGACGATATTTCTGTCCTGCGCCTGCATGGCGATTGTCATGCCGGAAATATCCTCTGGCGTGATGGCCCGCTTTTTGTCGATCTCGATGATGCGCGTATGGGGCCAGCGGTTCAGGACCTGTGGATGTTGCTCAATGGCGACAAAGCCGAGCAACGCATGCAGCTTGAAACCATTATTGAAGCTTATGAAGAATTTAGCCCGTTTAATTCAGACGAAATTGCCCTGATTGAGCCTTTACGTGCGATGCGTTTTGTTTATTATCTCGCATGGTTAATCAGGCGTTGGGACGATCCCGCATTTCCCCGGAATTTCCCGTGGCTTACCGGAGAGGATTACTGGCGTAGCCAGATATCTACATTTACTGAGCAGGTCAAGGTTCTTCAGGAACCCCCTCTGCAATTAACGCCGATGTATTAATTGGACACACCCAGGAGAGAGTTAATCATGAAAAAAATTTGGCTGGCGCTGGCAGGTATGATTCTGGCATTTAGCGCTTCTGCTGCGCAGTTTACCGACGGCAAACAGTTCATCACGCTGGACAAACCGGTCGCTGGCGAGCCACAGGTTCTGGAGTTCTTCTCGTTCTATTGCCCACACTGCTATCAGTTCGAGCAGGTTCTGCATGTTTCTGACAACGTGAAGAAAAAGCTGCCAGAAGGCACCAAAATGACCAAGTACCACGTCGAGTTCCTGGGCCCATTGGGTAAAGACCTGACCCAGGCGTGGGCGGTTGCGATGGCACTGGGCGTGGAAGATAAGATTACTGCGCCAATGTTTGAAGCCGTACAGAAAACCCAGACCGTTCAGACCACTGCGGATATCCGTAAAGTGTTCGTTGATGCCGGCGTGAAAGGGGAAGAGTATGACGCAGCATGGAACAGCTTTGTGGTGAAATCTCTGGTTGCTCAGCAGGAAAAAGCGGCTGCTGACCTCCAGCTTCAGGGCGTTCCGGCGATGTTTGTTAACGGCAAATACCAGCTGAACATGCAGGGCATGGACACCAGCAGCATGGATATCTTCGTACAGCAGTATGCAGATACCGTGAAATACCTGGTTGAGAAGAAGTAATTTCGCGGATGTAAAAACGCCGGTCACTGACCGGCGTTTTTGTATGAAGATTTGATATTGTCTATCTGTTCGTCTTTCTCTTTCCAGAGCGTATTAAGCCACTGCTGGAAACGACGCTTGAAATTCTTATCGTTAACGTAATCACCGTGCAGCCCGGCATCTATCGGAACCAGATCGACACGCACAACAATGCGCGTCAGTTTGCCGCTGAGCATATCGTAGAACGGCGTCTTATCGTTTTCCGGATAGCAGAGCGTGACGTTCAGGAGTTTATCGAACTGTGATCCCAGCACGTTAAGCGCCATCGCAATACCCGCAGCCTTTGGCGGCAGCAAGTGCTGGTAAGGGGAGCGAGTTTGTTGATGCTTCTCTTCCGTAAACCGGGAGCCTTCAACAAAGTTCACGATGGTCGTAGGATGCGCGCGAAACTTTTCGCAGGAACGGCGCGTGGTATCCACATCTTTGCCGCGACGCTCGGGATGACGAATCAAATAGCTGCGCGAATAGCGTTTCATAAACGGCATATCAAGTGCCCAGCAGGCCAGCCCGATAAAAGGCACCCAGGCGAGCTGCTGTTTCAGAAAATATTTGTTCATCGGGATGTGTTTGCGAAAAAGTACGCATAACACCACGATGTCCGCCCAGCTGTGGTGATTGCAGATCAGCAGATACCAGTTCTTCTTGTTAAGACTATCCAGCCCTTTGATATCCCACTTCAGATACGGGTTCAGGCACAGCAGGATCGCCAGTCCTTCGCACCAGCAGTACATCATGAAATTACAAAATGCGGACACGGCTCGCCACACCATGGGAACAGGCAGCAGCAGTTTAACGATCCCGGCGATGATGATCGGCACAGAGCAGGCGACAGTCACCAGGATAGTTAAAATGATGCTTAACAGTAATGTTATTGCTGCGAGCAATCTCGGCATGATGAGCTTTTTCAGGTAGTTAGCTGTAAGTGAGCGGTCGGCTATGCAACGCCGGGCGCTGATTTTACCAGAAAACAGACAAATTAATGGCGCTTTGACGTGATGATTTGGCCGCTTTTACCCTGTCGCAGACGATTTCTCTGTGATTGCGCGCTTAACAAGGCTTATATCCACATAGACTAAATTGCCATCAGTTGACCATATAGATAAGATCTAATGCTATAACAGCATGATAATTAAGATCTAAAAATTAACGCATATGTATTTTTTACGTCTGTTATTCATATGAAGTGAAAATATACACAAACTTATCCACAGTTTGATTTTTGCGAGCGATCCTCACGATCGCAAAATCTTTTCCTGTATCTGGCGCTAATACCTGATGTTTTCATCCTTCTGTGGCATCCTTTACCCATAAATTGATTAAAGGCACGGACATTATGGTTCAGATCCCAGAAAACCCTCTTATTCTCGTCGATGGCTCTTCTTACCTGTATCGGGCATATCATGCGTTTCCTCCTCTGACCAATAACGCAGGGGAACCCACCGGCGCAATGTACGGCGTGCTGAACATGCTGCGCAGCCTGATCCTTCAGTATCAGCCAACCCATGCGGCTGTGGTCTTTGATGCGAAAGGTAAAACTTTCCGCGACGAACTGTTTGAGCATTACAAATCTCACCGTCCGCCAATGCCTGACGATCTGCGCGCGCAGATTGAGCCGCTGCACACCATGGTAAAAGCGATGGGGCTGCCGCTGCTGGCCGTCTCTGGCGTTGAAGCCGATGACGTCATCGGCACGCTGGCGCGTGAAGCAGAAAAGATGGGGCGTCCTGTGCTGATCAGCACCGGTGATAAAGATATGGCGCAGCTGGTGACGCCAGGCATCACCCTGATTAACACCATGACCAACACCATTCTGGGGCCAGAAGAAGTGGTCACAAAGTACGGCGTGCCGCCTGAGCTGATTATCGACTTCCTCGCGTTGATGGGCGACTCCTCGGATAACATCCCGGGTGTCCCTGGCGTCGGTGAAAAAACCGCGCAGGCGCTGCTCCAGGGGCTGGGTGGTCTGGATACGCTCTACGCGGAGCCAGACAAAATCGCCGGGCTCTCCTTCCGTGGCGCAAAAACCATGGCCGGAAAACTGGAAGAGAACAAAGAGGTGGCTTATCTCTCCTATAAGCTGGCCACAATCAAAACCGATGTCGAACTGGAGCTGGGCTGTGAGCAGCTTGAAGTGCAACAGCCTTCCGCTGACGATCTGCTGAGCCTGTTTAAGAAATACGAATTCAAGCGCTGGACGGCTGACGTGGAAGCCGGTAAATGGCTGCAGGCGAAAGGGGCCAAACCTGCTGCAAAGCCGAAGGAGACGATCGTCGTTGACGCAGAAGAGCAGGCGGAAGAAGAAGCCGTGGCGCTTTCCTTCGACAACTACGAAACCATTCTTGAAGAGTCACAGCTAATCGCCTGGATCGAGAAACTGAAAAAGGCGCCCGTCTTTGCCTTTGATACCGAAACCGACAGCCTCGATAACATCTCTGCCAATATGATTGGTCTGTCATTTGCGACAGAGCCTGGTATTGCCGCCTACGTCCCTGTGGCGCACGATTACCTGGATGCGCCGGAGCAGATCTCCCGTGAACGCGTGCTTGAGCTGCTGAAGCCGATCCTGGAAGACGAAAAGGCGCTCAAGGTTGGACAAAACCTCAAGTACGACCGCGGCATTCTGCAAAACTACGGCATTGAACTGCGCGGGATTGCCTTCGACACCATGCTTGAATCCTACATTCTGGACAGCGTCGCGGGCCGCCATGATATGGATTCCTTGTCTGACCGCTGGCTCAAGCACAAAACGATCACCTTTGAAGAGATTGCCGGTAAAGGGAAAAATCAGCTCACCTTTAACCAGATTGCTCTGGAAGAAGCGGGGCGCTACGCGGCGGAAGACGCAGATGTCACGCTACAGCTGCACCTGAAGATGTGGCCAAAACTGCAGAAGCATGAAGGTCCGCTGAACGTGTTCCAGCATATCGAGATGCCGCTGGTACCCGTTCTGTCCCGCATTGAACGCAACGGCGTGAAGATTGACCCAACGGTGCTGCATAACCACTCCGGGGAGCTGGCGCAGCGTCTGACCGAGCTCGAGCAAAAAGCGCATGAGCTTGCAGGCGAGCCGTTTAACCTCTCTTCGCCGAAGCAGCTGCAAACCATTCTGTTTGAAAAGCAGGGCATCAAGCCGCTGAAGAAAACTCCTGGCGGCGCGCCGTCAACCTCTGAAGAGGTGCTGGAAGAGCTGGCGCTGGATTACCCGCTGCCAAAAGTGATTCTTCAGTACCGTGGCCTCGCGAAGCTGAAGTCTACCTACACCGACAAGCTCCCGCTGATGATCAACCCGAAAACGGGTCGTGTGCACACGTCGTACCATCAGGCTGTCGCGGCGACCGGTCGTCTCTCATCAACCGATCCCAACCTGCAGAACATCCCGGTACGTAACGAAGAAGGCCGCCGTATTCGACAGGCTTTCATCGCACCAGAGGATTATCTGATTGTCTCTGCTGACTACTCGCAAATTGAGCTGCGCATTATGGCGCATCTGTCCCGCGACAAAGGCCTGCTGACCGCGTTTGCTGAAGGGAAGGATATCCACCGGGCAACTGCGGCGGAAGTCTTCGGCTTGCCGCTGGACAGCGTGACCAACGAGCAGCGCCGCAGTGCTAAGGCGATCAACTTCGGTCTGATTTACGGCATGAGTGCATTTGGTCTTTCGCGCCAGCTCAATATTCCGCGCAAAGAGTCGCAGAAGTATATGGATCTCTACTTCGAGCGCTATCCGGGCGTGCTGGAATATATGGAACGCACCCGCGCGCAGGCGAAGGAAAAAGGTTACGTCGAAACCCTGGATGGCCGCCGTCTCTACTTACCGGACATCAAATCCAGCAACGCGGCGCGTCGCGCTGGCGCTGAGCGTGCGGCGATCAACGCCCCGATGCAGGGTACCGCGGCGGACATTATTAAGCGTGCAATGATCGCCGTTGATGCCTGGCTTGAAAAAGAGAAGCCTCGCGTGAAAATGATCATGCAGGTACACGATGAACTGGTATTTGAAGTGCACAAAGACGACCTCGACGCCGTGTCGAAGAAGATCCACGAACTAATGGAAAGCAGCATGACGCTTGACGTACCGTTGCTGGTGGAAGTGGGAAGTGGCGAAAACTGGGATCAGGCTCACTAACGGTTCTTCGCATAACGCGCTTTTTATGTAAGTTTGCAACATAACAACGCGCGTTTTGTGACAATCATTAGAATTCCCTATGTAAAGAATGAAAAAAAACTACAAAAAGTGCTTTTTCTGCAGCACAAAAAGGGGTAGAGTTGTCGGCGTAGGGTACAGAGGTAAGATGTTCTATCTTTCAGACCTTTTACTTCACGTAATCGGATTTGGCTGAATATTTTAGCCGCCCCAGTCAGTAATGACTGGGGCGTTTTTTATTGCGGCAAAGAAAAATTCAGGCAAAAAAAACGCGGCTATCGCCGCGCTCGGTATTACTCTTCTTCCGCTTCCGTCGCGGGTTCCAGCTCGCTAAACCAGGTATCGAGCTTCTGACGCAGCTTGTCCACGCCCAGCTTTTTCAGCGAGGAGAACGGCTCAACCTGCACATCACCGTTGAACGCCAGCACCGCTTCGCGAACCATATTCACCTGCGCTTTACGCGCGCCGCTCGCCAGCTTATCGGCTTTCGTCAGCAGCACCAGCACGGCGATATCGCTTGCTACAGCCCAGTCGATCATCTGCTGATCCAGATCTTTCAGGGGATGGCGAATATCCATCAGCACCACCAGACCTTTCAGGCACAGGCGTTTTTCCAGGTATTCACCCAGCGCACGCTGCCACTTGATTTTCATCTCTTCCGGTACCTGCGCGTAACCGTAGCCCGGTAAGTCGACCAGGCGTTTGCCCTCTGCGACTTCAAACAGGTTGATCAGCTGGGTACGGCCAGGTGTTTTTGAGGTACGCGCCAGGCTCTTCTGATTGGTCAGCGTATTCAGGGCGCTGGATTTCCCCGCATTGGAGCGGCCAGCAAATGCCACTTCAATACCGGTATCAGAAGGAAGGTGGCGAATATCGGGCGCACTGGTGACAAAATGCGTCTGTTGGTAGTTCCAGGTAGTCACGTGGTCGTCTCCAAAATCGTAATCTGAAGGGGATTATACCCGAATGCAGCCAAAAGGCTTTTCTGATTGCTATGAGCTGTAGGCGAATGCCCCAATCGGTGTGAGAGATCGGCCAGTGATGCTATGGGAGATTTCAGAGAATTCGCAGGCGTCAAAAAAGCCAAACTGTTTTAAATCATAAGCTTATTTCCGGGTAATTGTCTGAAAAATCCTTTTTGTACCGTTTCGTTGCTTGTTAGTTTAACGGAACAAGGTAAAGTGTGCGTCAGGGCGAGGAAGCCAACAGGAAATCGACTTAAGGATTAGGGTCAGGAGCGCCAGGAGGCGAAGACGCAGGATTGTCAGGATGACCAGCGCCTGGAGGCGTTTTAAAAGGAAATGGAACCGTATCACGGACGGTATTAGCCAAGGGATAAACAGGGTTTGTTGTTGGCAAACACGGAATGTCTGACCCGCTAAGGGTTGTGAGTCAGGAAAAAAGGCGACAGATTGCTCTGTCGCCTTTTTTCTTTGCTTGCTTTCTGCTAGATTTCGCCGCAATTCTATACTGAAGAAAACGACTTAAAGATAAAACATCATGAAAAAACCAACCTCCGCTGCGGGCGCGAAACGCCCTGCAAAAGCACGCCGCAAAACGCGCGAAGAACTGAACCAGGAAGCGCGCGATCGCAAACGCGACAAAAAACATCGCGGTCACGCTGCGGGTAGCCGTGCCAACGGTGGTGGTGCAGCGGGTGCATCTGCAAAAGGCAAACAGCAGAAAGACCCTCGTATCGGCAGTAAAACTCCCATTCCACTGGGCGTGACAGACACCCCGGTCACTAAGCAGCACAAACCAAAGAGCGAGAAACCTATGCTTTCACCGCAGGCTGAGCTGGATTTGCTGGAGAACGATGAGCGCCTGGACGCGCTGTTGGAACGTCTTGAAGAGGGTGAAACCCTGACCGCTGAAGAGCAGTCATGGGTGGATGCCAAACTGGATCGTATCGATGAACTGATGCAGAAGCTGGGCCTGTCATACGACGATGACGAAGATGAAGAAGAAGACGAAAAGCAGGAAGATATGATGCGTCTTCTGAAGGGTGGAAACTAACATTTGCACCCGGCAGGCACGATAGTCCTGCTTATAACCCTTCCGGTTATATGTTATCTGGTGTGGTTATTCGTTAAACTACGGCGGTTGTCGCGGCGACAGAAGTGGCTGCGCACCCGAATGATGGCCCGCGATGGGGCCAGAACGGGCCGCCGTATACGAACGCGACACCAACGGAAGGAGTGAGCATGTCAGCACCAACTATCGACTGGGATTTGTCCCTAATCCAGAAATATAACTATTCCGGGCCGCGTTATACGTCATACCCCACCGCGCTGGAGTTCTCCGATGCTTTCGGCGAGGCTGATTTCCAGCAGGCTGTCGCGCGCTATCCTGAGCGTCCGCTGTCGCTCTACGTCCATATTCCGTTCTGCCACAAGCTCTGCTACTTCTGCGGCTGCAATAAAATCGTTACCCGTCAGCAGCACAAAGCCGACCAATATCTTGATGCGCTCGAACAAGAAATTGTGCATCGCGCGCCGCTGTTTGCTGGCCGTCACGTCAGCCAGCTGCACTGGGGCGGCGGGACGCCAACCTATCTGAATAAAGCGCAAATAAGCCGCCTGATGACCCTGCTGCGCGGCAATTTCAGTTTTAACGCCGACGCTGAAATCTCGATCGAAGTCGATCCGCGTGAAATTGAGCTGGATGTACTGGATCACTTACGCGCCGAAGGCTTCAATCGTCTGAGCATGGGCGTGCAGGATTTCAATAAAGAGGTTCAGCGTCTGGTGAACCGCGAGCAGGACGAAGAATTTATCTTTGCCTTACTCAATCACGCGCGCGAGATTGGTTTCACCTCGACCAATATTGACCTGATTTACGGCCTGCCAAAGCAAACGCCGGAAAGCTTCGCCTTCACCCTGAAGCGCGTGGCCGAACTCAACCCGGACCGCCTGAGCGTCTTTAACTATGCGCATCTGCCGACGCTCTTTGCCGCTCAGCGCAAAATCAAAGATGCCGATCTTCCTTCTGCCCAGCAGAAGCTGGATATCCTGCAGGAAACCATTACCTCGCTGACCGAAACCGGCTATCAGTTTATCGGGATGGATCACTTTGCCCGTCCGGATGACGAGCTGGCGATTGCGCAGCGTGAAGGCGTTCTGCACCGCAACTTCCAGGGCTACACAACCCAGGGCGATACCGATTTGCTGGGGATGGGCGTCTCCGCTATCAGCATGATTGGCGACTGTTACGCGCAGAACCAGAAAGAGCTGAAGCTTTACTACCAGCAGGTTGATGAAACGGGCAACGCGCTGTGGCGCGGCATCGCGTTAACGCGCGACGACTGCATCCGGCGCGATGTGATTAAGGCGCTAATCTGCAACTTCCGTCTCGATTTCAGCGACGTTGAGTCGCAGTGGGATCTGCACTTCAGCGATTATTTTGCGGAAGACCTGAAGCTGATTGCACCGCTGGCGAAAGACGGGCTGGTGGATGTGTCGGAGAGCGCGATTGAGGTCACGCCGAAAGGGCGTCTGTTGATCCGTAATATCTGCATGTGCTTTGACGCGTATCTACGTCAGAAAGCGCGACTGCAGCAGTTCTCGCGGGTGATTTAAGGCGCATTGCAAAATGCACAAAACGTAGGCCGGGTAAGGCGAAGCCGCCACCCGGCTTTTACGTTCAACTCGCTAGCTAAACAGCCCCACCAACGCCGCACACAACATAGCCGCAACGGCTGTCTGTGGCGTGTGGCTTTCAGCGGCTCCGCTAGAGAGTATATTTACGATTGTTTCCAGCATGATGTTCACCCCCAATTTCCGGGCACGATCATACAAAACTCATCGGAACAGTAAAGCGCAAAATAACGGCAATTTGCGCTCAATGAATAACCTTTACACAGCGGCGTACGATCACTCCATTCCCAGCTCTTTAAGCTTGCGCGTCAGGGTATTACGTCCCCATCCCAGCAGGCGAGCGGCTTCCTGCTTATGGCCCTGCGTATGACGAAGCGCGGTAGTTAACAGCGTACGCTCCATCTCCGGCTGAGCTTCAGACAGCAGGTTTTGATGACCGGAACGCAGCGCGCGGTCGGCCCACTGCGCCAGCAGCGTCGCCCAGCTGTCCGGCAGCGCGTGCCCGGTACTGCTTTCAGGCGCGGTCGCTTCAAACAGCTCGGCCGGTAAATCCTGAATCAGCACTTCCTGCCCGGCGGCCATCACGGTTAACCAGCGGCAGGTGTTTTCCAGCTGACGCACGTTGCCCGGCCACGCCAGACGCGTCAGAGCGGCATCGGTTTCCGGGTGAAGCTGCTTGGCTTCCACGCCCAGCTCGCGGGCGGCTACCTGCAGGAAATGACGCGCCAGGCGGGGAATATCTTCCCGGCGTTCGCGCAGCGGCGGCAGATGAACGCGAATAACGTTCAGACGGTGGAATAAATCCTCACGGAATTTTCCTTCCTGCACGCGTTGCTCCAGGTTCTGGTGGGTCGCGGCGATAATACGCACGTCCACCTTTACCGGCGCATAGCCGCCCACGCGATAAAACTGCCCGTCGGCCAGCACGCGCAGCAGGCGGGTCTGGACATCCAGCGGCATATCGCCGATCTCATCCAGGAACAGCGTGCCGCCGTCAGCCTGTTCAAACCGCCCCTGGCGAATGGTATTGGCACCGGTAAATGCCCCTTTTTCATGGCCGAACAGTTCGGACTCAATCAAATCCTTCGGGATCGCCGCCATATTCAGGGCGATGAACGGCGCTTTTGCCCGCGGGCTGTGGCGGTGCAATGCATGCGCCACAAGCTCTTTACCGGTTCCCGACTCACCGTTAATCAATACGCTGATGGACGAGCGGGACAAACGACCGATAATGCGAAACACGTCCTGCATCGCCGGCGCTTCACCGATGATGTCTGTCGTTGGCCCAAAATCGGGCGCGTGGCGCGGCTGTTGCTGCTCCTGATAGTGGCTAATCGCGCGCTCAACCAGCGCCACCGCTTCGTCGATATCAAAGGGTTTGGGCAGGTAATCAAACGCCCCTTGCTGATAGGCGCTCACTGCGGCATCCAGATCGGAGTGCGCGGTCATTATGATGACCGGAAGCATAGGGTGGCGTTGTTTGATCTGCTTTAACAGCGCCAGCCCGTCCATGCCCGGCATACGGATATCCGAAAGCAAAACATCTGGCGTTTTGGTGGTGAGTGCGTCGAGCACTTCGCTGCCGCTCTCAAACGTCGTGCAGCTTAATCCTGCCCCTGTGAGCGCGCGTTCAAGCACCCAACGGATGGAGCTATCGTCATCGACTACCCAGACTATCCCTCGTTGCATAAACGTCACCTTTATTTTTTAATCGGCAGGAAAACCGAAAACTCGGTATGTCCCGGCCAACTGGTAAATTCAATTTTCCCGGAGTGTTGATCGATCAAACTGCGGGCAATGGATAAGCCCAGGCCGGTTCCGCCTTCGCGACCGCTTACCATCGGGTAGAACAGGGTGTCCTGCAAATGCGATGGAATGCCGGGCCCGTTATCCTCAACGTCGATTCGGGCGGCCAGCCGGTAGCGCACGCCGTGTAACGTGAGCTGGAAGGCGGTGCGGGTGCGTAAAATAATCTCGCCGCCTTCAGGCCCCAGCGCCTGCAGGGCATTACGCACAATATTCAACAGGACCTGCTCAATCTGGTCCGGGTCATGGGCCAGTTCCGGCAGGCTTGGATCGTAATCACGTACCAGCGTGACGTTCTCCGGCAGCTCCATTGAGACGAGCTTCACCACCCGCTCTGCCACTTTATGGATGCTTTCAGTAACGTGCATTCCCGGCTGCTGCGGACCGAGAAGACGGTCTACCAGATTCCGCAGACGATCCGCCTGCTCAATGATGACGTTGGTATATTCCGCCAGCGCGGGATCGGGCAGCGCCTTGGTCAGAAGCTGCGCCGCGCCGCGTAATCCACCCAGCGGGTTTTTGATTTCATGCGCCAGGCCGCGCACCAGGTCACGGGCGGCAATCTGCTGCGCGTGCTGAAGCTGCTCCTGGCTCAGTCGACGCTGATTATCCATCGGCGCCATTTCCAGCAGGATCAGGCCTTCGGGAAGACGTTGCGCGGTTAGCGACAGAATGTGCGAGCGCCCGTCGATCACCAGCGTCACTTCGTTATCGGTAAACCCCTGGCCGGCCTGCAAACTTTCCTGCATCAGGCCAATATTCAGTGAAAAATAGCTCAGGAGTTCAGGAAGCGGGGTGCCGAACAGTTTACGTGCGCTTTGGGCGAGCAGCTGCTGCGCCGCCGGGTTGGCGTAATGAACGGCCAGCTCGTCATCGACCAGCAATATACTGTTAATCAAAGAATTGAGGATCTGCCCAGCATCGGGCAGCGTGCCAGTTGCCATTCAGCAGTCTCCTGGAGTCGTTTGCACTAATTTAGTGCAGTATAGCGTTTTCGGCGTAAAAAGCGCGTGAGATCAGGTTGTTGGTGGAGAAAAAAGCCCATCCGGAGATGGGCTAAAAGTTTCCACGGCAACTACCCCCGGCGCTTATCACGCCGGGTAAAACAACTTTAATTAAACGCTGTAGTACAGCTCGAACTCTACCGGGTGTGGCGTCATACGCACGCGGTCGTTCTCTTCCATACGCAGGGCGATGTAAGCATCGATAGCGTCGTCGGTGAATACGCCACCTGCAGTCAGGAACTCGCGGTCTGCGTCCAGCGCCTGCAGGGCTTCTTCCAGAGAGCCAGCCACCTGTGGGATCTCTTTCGCTTCTTCTGGCGGCAGGTCGTACAGGTTTTTGTCCATCGCTTCGCCCGGGTGGATCTTGTTCTTGATACCGTCCAGACCGGCCATCAGCAGTGCTGCGAAGCACAGGTATGGGTTAGCCGCTGGGTCCGGGAAGCGAACTTCGATACGACGTGCTTTAGGAGAAGCCACCACCGGAATACGGATAGAAGCAGAACGGTTACGTGCAGAGTAGGCCAGCATCACTGGCGCTTCGTAGCCCGGGACCAGACGCTTGTAGGAGTTCGTGGTTGGGTTCGCCAGGGCGTTGATCGCTTTAGCGTGTTTGATAACACCACCGATGTAATACAGCGCCTGCTCGGACAGACCGGCATATTTGTCGCCAGAGAACAGGTTGGTACCGTTCTTGGACAGAGACATGTGGCAGTGCATACCGGAACCGTTATCGCCAAACATTGGTTTTGGCATGAAGGTCGCGGTTTTACCGAAACGGTGCGCAACGTTGTGCACAACGTATTTGTAGATCTGAATTTCGTCCGCTTTTTTGGTCATGGTGTTGAAGCGGGTAGCCACTTCGTTCTGACCAGCAGTCGCCACTTCGTGGTGGTGAGCTTCAACAACCAGGCCCATCTCTTCCATCACCAGACACATGGTGGAACGGATGTCCTGTGCAGAGTCGACCGGAGGAACCGGGAAGTAACCGCCTTTCACGCCAGGACGGTGACCTTTGTTACCGCCTTCGTATTTAGTGGAGGAGTTCCATGCACCTTCGATGTCGTCGATAGCCACGTGGGAGCCAGAAATAGAGGCACCGAAGCGGATGTCATCGAACAGGAAGAATTCTGGCTCTGGCCCGAACAGAACGGTGTCTGCGATGCCGGTAGAACGCAGGTACTCTTCAGCGCGTTTCGCGATAGAACGTGGGTCGCGGTCGTAGCCCTGCAGCGTGCCTGGCTCGAGGATGTCGCAACGGATGATCAGGGTTGGTTCTTCGAAGAACGGATCAATGACCGCAGTGGTCGCGTCTGGCATCAGAACCATGTCGGATTCGTTAATGCCTTTCCAGCCACCAATGGAGGAGCCGTCAAACATTTTGCCTTCTTCAAAGAATTCGGCGTTCACCTGATGAGCAGGGATTGTGACGTGCTGTTCTTTACCTTTGGTATCGGTGAAGCGCAGATCAACAAACTTCACTTCATGTTCGTTCAGCATCGTCAAAACGTGTTCAGCGGACATACTTAACTCTCCAGATTGGTCATTGTCGTCGTGGTAACGAGGTCTTCAATTTCTGTTTGTACTGGCTGGTGCCATGTATTTTTTATAAAGCGAAATCTGTGCCAACTTTTAAATCACCCCAAAAAGGCGTTATCATGCGCACCATAGTGCAAAAGGGCTGCACCACAATGGATTTGTTGCACCAGTATAGTGCTTCAATGTGAACATTGAGCACCATATTGGTGCAATTTACGTTAAAGTGCCCTTTTACCGCTCCGTGAAAGCGATCACAAAGCATCTCTGCAATACTTGTTTGCGGGGGATGTTTGTGATCCTGTTTTGTAGTGCGATTAATCCGTGTACAATAACGCGCTATTTCTAAATGCCTGAGGCAAAGTTGTGATCGAAAATTTGCGTAACATCGCCATCATCGCGCACGTTGACCATGGTAAAACTACCCTGGTCGACAAGCTGCTGCAGCAATCCGGTACGTTTGATGCGCGTGCCGAAACCCAAGAACGCGTGATGGACTCCAACGATTTGGAGAAAGAGCGTGGGATTACCATCCTCGCGAAAAACACCGCGATTAAATGGAATGACTACCGTATCAACATCGTTGATACCCCAGGGCACGCCGACTTCGGTGGTGAAGTTGAACGTGTAATGTCCATGGTAGACTCCGTTCTGCTGGTCGTTGACGCAATGGATGGCCCAATGCCACAGACGCGCTTCGTGACCAAAAAAGCTTTTGCCCATGGTCTGAAGCCAATCGTTGTTATCAACAAAGTTGACCGCCCTGGCGCGCGTCCTGACTGGGTTGTTGACCAGGTCTTCGACCTGTTCGTTAACCTCGACGCGACCGACGAGCAGCTGGACTTCCCTATCGTTTACGCCTCTGCGCTGAACGGTATCGCAGGTCTGGACCACGAAGACATGGCTGAAGACATGACCCCGCTGTATCAGGCGATTGTTGACCGTGTTCCTGCACCAAACGTCGATCTCGACGGCACCCTGCAGATGCAGATCTCTCAGCTCGACTACAACAACTACGTTGGCGTAATCGGCATTGGTCGTATCAAGCGCGGTAAAGTGAAGCCTAACCAGCAGGTTACTATCATCGATAGCGAAGGCAAAACCCGTAACGGTAAAGTCGGTAAAGTACTGACTCACCTGGGTCTTGAGCGTATCGAGAGTGACGTTGCGGAAGCGGGCGACATCATCGCTATCACCGGTCTGGGTGAACTGAACATCTCCGACACCATCTGCGATCCGCAGAACGTCGAAGCGCTGCCAGCCCTGTCCGTTGATGAACCAACCGTATCCATGTTCTTCAACGTCAACACCTCTCCGTTCTGTGGTAAAGAAGGTAAATTCGTTACCTCTCGTCAGATCCTTGACCGCCTGAACAAAGAGCTGGTGCACAACGTTGCGCTGCGCGTTGAAGAAACCCAGGATGCCGATGCATTCCGCGTTTCTGGTCGTGGTGAGCTGCACCTGTCTGTACTGATCGAAAACATGCGTCGTGAAGGTTTCGAAATGGCGGTTTCCCGTCCGAAAGTAATCTTCCGCGAAATCGACGGCCGTAAACAAGAGCCGTTCGAAAACGTAACGCTGGACGTTGAAGAGCAGCACCAGGGTTCTGTGATGCAGGCTCTGGGTGAGCGTAAAGGCGACCTGAAAAACATGAATCCAGATGGCAAAGGCCGCGTACGTCTCGACTACGTGATCCCAAGCCGTGGTCTGATCGGCTTCCGTTCAGAGTTCATGACCATGACTTCCGGTACCGGTCTGCTGTACTCCACCTTCAGCCACTACGACGACGTGCGTCCGGGCGAAGTGGGCCAGCGTAACAACGGCGTGCTGATCTCCAACGGTCAGGGTAAAGCGGTTGCGTTTGCGCTGTTCGGTCTGCAGGATCGCGGCAAGCTGTTCCTGGGTCACGGTGCTGAAGTTTACGAAGGCCAGATCATCGGTATTCACAGTCGTTCTAACGACCTGACCGTAAACTGCCTGACCGGTAAGAAACTGACCAACATGCGTGCGTCCGGTACTGACGAAGCAACGGTTCTGGTTCCACCGATCAAGATGACTCTGGAGCAGGCTCTGGAATTCATCGATGATGACGAACTGGTAGAAGTGACTCCACAGTCAATTCGTATCCGTAAACGTCACCTGACCGAGAACGATCGTAAACGTGCTATGCGCGGTGCGAAAGAAGAGTAATACGGTCAATCCGTAGGCCGGGTAAGCGTGAGCGCCACCCGGCAACTAAAAAGCCGCTGATCTCTCAGCGGCTTTTTTATTATTATTTGAAGCTGTATTTCACCCCCAGCATCCCCTGGGTATCGCTGTAGCCTTTGTCGCCTATCTGCTGAGCCACATTGCCCCAAACGCTAAGCTGAGGTGTAATCTGCCCCTCTACGCCCGTCTTTAACTCGCCGATATTGCGAGCACCGCGCATTTCATTGCTGACGTCATCCATGCGGATGCGCGTGGTCTGGGTATTGTGGATCCAGTTCGCCTCGATAAACGGCTGGAAGGTACGGGATTTACCGTCGTCAATCGCGTTATGTCCGCTGATATAGGCCTTCACGCCGAGACGTGTCATCAGATTCCCCTGAGTCTCGTCTTTCACCCGCGTGCCGTTGCGTTCGCGATGGTCGTCAGCCTGCACGTCCATCCAAACGGCCTGCGCTTTCGGCTGGATCCAGTAGCTGTTGCGGCCGCTTTCGCCCACCTTAACGCTATAGCCAGCTTCTACAGAGGCGGTTACGCCGCTGGAGCGATAATTCTCAGTCGCCTGATCCTGCCCCATCACCTTATTGTCGAACCGGTTATACAGCATCCAGCTATCAACGTAGGTTCCACTTTTATCCGCGTCGTTTGCGTACCAGGTACTGTACAGACCGACGCTATAGCCATTCACTTCGCCACGCGAGTGGTATCCGGTCAGGCTGGAAGCACTCCGGCTCTGGCTGTTGCCGTAGCCCGCCATCAGGCCAAGATGCCAGAGATCCAGGCCGTCGGTGCTCCACTGGGCGACATCACCACCCAGCTGCAGCACGTAGCGATTGGCGGTCGTTTTTAACTGGCCGCTGCCGTCTCTGAAACGCGTATGGCCACCGACGTTACGCATCCACAGGCTCGTCACTTTTTGCTCGCCGGTGAGCAGGTCGGTGTACTGCGTTTCACCCAGACGGTCGTGCAGGCGGGTCATAAACAGCGTATTTGCCGCATAGCTGTTCGCCTGATAGCTACCAAATTCAGGGCGATACTGATGCTCGCTTTTCGGTGGTGCAGCAGGGGGGACCGGTTCCTGCGGCGGAATCACCGGGTCGATGGGCGGGTCCACAGGGTCAACAGGTGGGTCTACCGGGTCGACCGGCGGGTCAACGGGCTCAACCAGGCTGGTCAGAAACCAGTTTTTACCTTTTTGCACAACGTTATAGTCATAACCCCCCGCCACGATACGGCTGGCCTTCTCAAACGTCCCGTCAGAGTTGCCGCCAACGCTGACGATTTCAATCCCTTCAATGGTTTGTGCGCCAGTACCGCCAATGTTGTTCACTTCCACCCCGGTATGGCCGGAGGTGTTGCCTTGAACGATCAGTTTGTCCGTTTCCGATGTGTCGTCAAACAGCACGGTATTGAAAACCAGCTTGCCGCCGTTGCCGATAAAATCGTCACTGATGGTCAGGGTTTGCCACGCCGCATCCTCAGCATGCTGGAAATTAATCGTACCGCCCGCATTCAGCGTCAGGCTGGTCAGCGTGGAGCTGTCGCGCATATTCCACACGGCATCATTCATCGTAAGCGCGATAGTCCCGGTACCGTTGGCGTTGCTCTCAATGTAAGACGCCCCGTTCCAGAGAGAGTCGTCCTGCAGTGTGAGCGCGATCGCGCTGTTTTGCGCTGCGGCAGTGCTGGTGGCCGCGACGCCGCCGGCGGAGAGGATGTCACCGTTGAGGGTGAATTTTCCGCCCGCGGAGGCATCAATCACGCCACCGTTGCTGGCGTTCAGGGCGTAGCTACCGCTGTCGCGCTGGCCTGCTGTGGTAATGGTTGCGCCACCCCCGAGCGTTATCACGCCGCGTGACCAGGCATACATCCCGTGCGGCGCTTGCGCGGAGCTGCTGGTTTTCTCGCTGCTGTTGACCGCAATGGTGACGTTATCACCAAGATTCACCGCGCCTGTGTACGCATAGACGCCATGCGCGCTGGCACCGTTGGTGGTGATGGTCGCGCCTTCATCAAGGGTGATGGTTGACGAGCCGGTAGAATACAACCCGGAGGCGCTGGCCGCGTCGGTGGTAATCGTCGCGTTTTTTCCCAGCTCAATTTTGGATGCAGAGCCCGCATACAGGCCGTAGGCCGATGTGCCGTACGTTTCGATGGTGGCCTCACTCCCCAGACGAACATAAGAGCCGCTCTGGTTGGTACGAATCCCCTCTGCGTAGGTACCACGCGTCACAATATGTGCACGATCGCCGACGATAATGTTATTTTTGGCTTTTGAAGCATCATTCAATGCATAGGCGCTAATGCCGCGACCGGTACTGCCGGTGGTTTCGATATAGAGATCGTCACCCACATAAATATTGGCGGAGCCAAGAGAGCCCTGGCTGAAGGAGCTGTACCCGGCATTGATGCCGTCACCGCTTTGGCCATTAACGTAAATGTGGGTGCGGTCTCCGGTAATAATAAACACCGGGTTGTCCGGCGTGTTCATACCATGGGTACGAATGCCGTCGACGTCTTTACCATTATTGGCAGCCACTTTTGACTGGGTGCGAATAGTCAGATCGTCACCAAATATTACCCCCCGGCTGCCGGACGTGGAGTTCTGAATAACGGTGACTGAATGCTCAAAGGCTTCCGCCCCCGGTCCTTCGAGGGTGATCCCATCTCCGTAGATCGGGATATTACCCGGGCTGTACTGGTAGACATAGTTAGGATCGCTGGTATTTTTGCTAAAGTTCGCGTTTGCCGTTGCAGGAATCAGCGCCTGTATTTCTGCAGGCAAATCCGTTACTGCTCCGGAGGCGGGTAAATTAGCAAAATCTATTACCGCTGCATGGGCGGTAAATAACGCTGACGATAACGCCAGTGAAATCGCAACTGCGACAGGTGAGTGTTTCATTAAATATGGCATGTCTGCCCCCTTTCTTTCAGGCGTAGAACATCCTCCACGCGATTAATTGTGGGTATGCTAAGAGGTTGAAATTACAAAATAGAAACGAGAATTTTATGAATGCTGGTACCTAACTTCCTCTCAAGTCGTATTTTATGAACATAAATTTTTTTAACATCAATGCTGTCTGTTTTTATAATCTCCTGGAGGCATGCTCCTGATAAAAACCTGTTAAGCAAAGTAAATTCGACAGCATTCAACTTACTTCCACGTCTGCTATTTACCCGTCTTCCGGAGAAAAGGTGGTTGATTTTATCCTGCAATATAACGTCATTATCGTCTGAATAAATAACTCCCTTTATTTCACTGTGGTGAGTGAGTAAGTAATTCGCCAATGCCTCTAGTTTACGGTCCGAGATTATAACGATGTTCATGTTAGTTATCGCCAGGCGTTCAATCCATTGCGGATCGGCCAGTACGCGCAGGTTGTACATCGAAAAGTCTACAAAAATAAACCCTCGTGACAGGTGATTCTTGTTCCTGCGTAATATTTTATTTACAACTGCAATCTGCAGGAAATGATTACCAACCGGCCAAACTGCGAACGAGGCATTACCACAATATTGTGATCGTACTGCGTTATCTGGAAATAACTGACAGGACAATTCACAGCTTATACAGCGGGCAACTGTTTTCGACGATGTTATCATCCAGTCCACTCCTGTCTTTTTTCATTGTCAATATTTCATTGCCGTTCAAATGTGTCAATCTTGAAACATATCCAGTTATCCTGTCTTGTTTATGAAAAAGAGTATCAGGGAAATAAATTCCTGGGCTTATCTATTCAGTCAGTCCGTCGTCATAGCGAAAAAATATCACCTGGCAGAAGAGTTCCAGGAATATTTGTCACTCCTTTAAGATTATTCGGCAAAAAAAATCCAGGAAGGAGGTACACGAAATAGCACTAATAGCTAAAGATTCGTTTCCTCAGTCTGCCGCAACGTCAGTCTTTTCTCTGGTTGCGGCTCAATATAATTATTTGGGCTGGCGAAGTGTAATGAAATCTCATTATGTCGTTTTAGATGAGGTAAACCTAAGAAAAGTGCCTTGTAACTAATTGAAAAATAATATGTTGTTTTTAATCTTAGATGGGGCGGTATCGCGTCCTAATCCATCTGACCTATACTGTTGTTAAATATACGTATATGTTTTTGGTGTATAGAGTTATGTATTGTTATTTCTGAGGAAAGGAAAATTGTATCTCATTAACAAGTTGGTCGAGTATGACCCAGAAAACAAAACCCTGGTAAATCATATTACCGGGCGAACGATACAATTGCAGCTTCCTGCCAATCTCTGTTTTCTTTATCTCATCACCCATCCTGGAAAAATAATTTCGCAAAATAAGTTAATGGTGGTGGGATGGGGGGAGCGCAATGACGTCACAACACCGAATACCTTTTACCAGGCCATTTTGACATTACGCAATGCGCTTGCTGAGGTGGGGTTGCCGCGCGATACGGTAAAAACGATTTCTCGCCGCGGGCTTACGCTTTCCGAAGCCACCCAGGTTGAAGTATTTACCCCAACCGCTGAGCCCGTGATGGTTAATAACGAGGCGGAAATAGCTGATGATACCGCGATGCAGATGCCGGTCTGGTTGATAATAACCACCGCTGTGCTTTTGCTGATCGCGCTTATCAACGGGGGGATATTATATAAGCATTACCAGAACATGCCGTTTAGCCACTACATGCCACTTTCAACGGGCAGTACGAACCACGCCTGCCAGCTTTTTTATGCACCTAATGAACCTGTTCAGGATCATTACTTGCGCCTGTTAAAAAATCATCCCGGTCTGTGCGCCGAAAAAAGATACGTTTTTCTGATCGGCTATAGTAAAACGGAGCGAATCGCGGCGTTTGTCTGTAATAACGATGCGCGACGGGATGCGGCAGCATTATGTACCACGCATTATTTTTGGGCGCATGAGCAATGAAGACATTCCGGAACCGTATTATTTTTCTGGCGGCGTTTCTGGGGGCCGCTATCACCAGCGGCTGGTTAGCGTATTCGCATTTCTCGAGTTCGCCGATACGCTGTACGGGGGATGTGGAATGGACGATTGGTAAAAACCGATTTGTGGGTACGGTCTCCTGGCGGATGCAGCATCGGGAGGGATCCACCGTCATTAACGGTAAATTATTTGGTCAGACGGTTTCTGAAGTTAACCGGACCATCTATTTTCACTACAGCTATCATCAGAACGCGCGCGTATTAAATAACGATCGTATTGTTAAAACCTTCGCCGATAATGCGGGTGAGGCTGATATCAACGCCACGCTGCCGGGTTTTTATCGCACGCCGGGAAGAGAGCTGAGCCTGATGATCGATGAGTATCGCGGGGCCTGGATTTTTGCCGCGTCAAACGTCCCTTCACTTTACTGTCGTAAAAGCGCGCCGTAGAAATCGATCCCACACCTTAGACAGCACGCATAGTCAAATCTCTTTATTCCCGCTACAGTTACCTCTCCACGGCGAGCAGGAGATAACCATGCTTTATATCTTTGATTTAGGAAACGTAATCGTCGATATCGATTTTAATCGCGTGCTGGGTGCATGGAGCGACTTTAGCCGCGTTCCGCTGGCGACACTGAAGCAGAATTTCGCGATGGGCGAGACCTTCCATCAGCATGAACGCGGAGAGATCGACGATGAAGAATTCGCTGAACGTTTCTGCCAGGAGATGGATCTACCCTTAAGCTACGAGCAGTTTTCTCACGGCTGGCAGGCGGTATTTGTCGCCATCCGGCCTGAAGTGATCGACATCATGCATAAGCTTCGCGAGCAGGGCCATCGGGTCGTTGTGCTGTCAAATACCAACCGTCTGCACACGACGTTCTGGCCTGAGGAATACCCTGAAGTTAAGGCGGCGGCCGATAAGATCTATCTCTCGCAGGAGATGGGCATGCGTAAACCTGAAGCACGCATTTATCAGGCTGTTCTCCAGTCGGAAGGATTCACCGCGGCCGATGCGGTCTTTTTTGACGACAACGCCGATAATATAGAGGGAGCTAACCAGTTGGGTATAACGTCAATTCTGGTGACCGGAAAAGAGACGATACCAAACTACTTTGCGAAGCAGCTATGCTAAAAACCGTTCATCAAAAAGCCACGCATCATACTCGCCCCCTCAGGGCCTGGCTGAAACTGCTCTGGCACCGTATTGACGAGGACAACATGACCACGCTGGCGGGTAACCTCGCCTACGTGTCGTTGCTTTCATTAGTGCCTCTGGTGGCGGTCATCTTTGCCCTGTTTTCCGCCTTTCCGATGTTTGCGGACGTCAGCCTGCAGCTTCGTCATTTTGTCTTCGCGAATTTCATTCCTGCAACCGGGGATGTCATTCAGAACTACATTGAGCAGTTTGTTGCCAATTCCAGCAAGATGACGGCAGTGGGGGCGTGCGGTCTTATCGTTACCGCGCTGCTGTTGATGTACGCCATTGATAATGCGCTGAATACAATCTGGCGGAGTAAAAAAGCGCGGCCAAAGGTCTATTCCTTTGCCGTGTACTGGATGATTCTTACGCTGGGGCCGCTGCTGGCCGGGGCGAGCCTGGCGATCAGTTCGTATCTTCTCTCCTTGCGCTGGGCGAGTGATTTAAACGGCGTAATTGATAATGCGCTTCGCATCTTCCCGCTGATCCTGTCGTGGCTCTCGTTCTGGCTGCTCTATAGCGTCGTGCCGACCACGCGCGTACCTAACCGCGATGCGGTTGTGGGAGCGCTGGTGGCGGCGTTGCTTTTTGAGCTCGGTAAAAAAGGGTTTGCCCTCTACATCACCATGTTTCCGTCCTATCAGCTGATTTACGGCGTGCTGGCGGTGATCCCCATTTTGTTTGTATGGGTCTACTGGACCTGGTGTATCGTCTTGCTTGGTGCCGAAATAACTGTCACTCTCGGTGTGTACCGCGAACTTAAAAAAGCAGCAGAAGCTGAAAAACAATTAGAAGCAGACCAACCATGATTGCATTGATACAGCGCGTAACCCGTGCCAGCGTCACCGTGGAGGGAGAGGTGACGGGTGAAATTGGCCAAGGACTTTTGGTGTTGTTAGGTGTCGAAAAGGATGACGACGAACAAAAAGCCAACCGCTTGTGTGAGCGCGTGCTGGGCTACCGTATTTTCAGCGATGCGGAAGGCAAGATGAACCTGAACGTCCAGCAGGCGGGCGGCAGCGTGCTGGTGGTTTCCCAGTTTACGCTGGCTGCGGATACCGAGCGCGGCATGCGCCCGAGCTTCTCCAAAGGTGCCGCGCCGGATCGTGCAGAAGCACTTTACGAGTACTTTGTTGAGCGTTGTCGCCAGCAGGAAATGAATACGCAAACCGGACGATTCGCTGCAGATATGCAGGTTTCGCTGGTGAACGATGGCCCCGTCACATTCTGGCTCCAGGTATGAGCCAACTGGCGGCGTGGCCGCGGGTAACAAGAGAGAGTACAGCTATGTATCACCTTCGAGTACCGCAAACGGAAGAAGAGTTAGACGCTTATTACCAGTTCCGCTGGGAAATGCTGCGCAAGCCACTGCATCAGCCAAAAGGATCTGAACGCGACGCCTGGGATGCGATGGCCCACCATCAGATGGTGATGGACGAAGAGGGTAACCTCGTCGCCGTCGGGCGCTTGTATATCAACGCCGATAACGAAGCGTCGATTCGCTTTATGGCGGTTCATCCCTCCGTTCAGGACAAAGGTCTGGGAACGCTAATGGCGATGACCCTTGAGTCCGTCGCCCGTCAGGAAGGCGTTAAGCGCGTTACCTGTAGTGCCCGAGAAGATGCCGTAGATTTTTTCGCCAAGCTCGGCTTTGTGAATCAGGGGGAAATCACGACCCCACAAACCACGCCGATTCGTCATTTTTTGATGATCAAACCCATCGCCACGCTGGATGATATTCTTCATCGCGCCGACTGGTGTGGACAGCTGCAGCAGGCCTGGTATCAGCACATTCCGCTCAGCGAAAAAATGGGCGTGCGCATTCAGCAGTACACCGGACAAAAATTTATTACCACCATGCCGGAAACCGGCAATCAAAACCCGCACCACACTCTGTTTGCCGGAAGTCTGTTTTCCCTCGCGACGCTCACCGGCTGGGGGCTCATCTGGCTGATGCTTCGCGAGCGCCATCTGGGCGGCACCATTATTCTTGCTGATGCTCACATCCGCTATAGCGCACCGATAAGCGGCAAGCCGAGCGCCGTGGCCGATCTGGGGTCACTGGGCGGCGATCTGGACCGCCTGGCGCGCGGCCGCAAAGCCCGCGTACAAATGCAGGTTGAACTGTTTGGCGATAAAACACCGGGTGCGGTGTTTGAAGGCACCTACATTGTTCTTCCAGCGAAGCCCTTCGGCGCGTATGAAGAGGGTGGGAACGAGGAGGAGTAATCTTCTGTTCACTCTCCTCGGGCGTGGCTAATCCGCCCGGCGATATCCCGCATAACGTCTCGCGCTGACTGGCTGACGCCGCCAAGCTGAAAGAAGCCATGGATGACGCCCAGCCAGCGCTGAGCGGTACACTTCACACCCTGCTCAGTCAGATGCTGATACAACATTTCTCCCTCATCGCACAGGGGATCGTACTCTGCGGTAATGATATGCACTGGCGGAAGCCCGTAAAAATCATCGCGCCACAGCGGGCTGGCTTCCGGATGCTGGCGGTCAGTCTCTGCGAGATACATTTCATACCCGCTGAGCAGGGTATCGCGGGTGATAATATAATCCGTGCCATTGAGGGCATAGCTTTCAAAACTGGCGGTGGCGTCGAGCATAGGATAGATAAGAATGAGCTGTGCGGGTTGCCACAGCCCTTTAACCTTAAGCCTCAGCGCCGTTACCAGCGCCAGATGCCCTCCTGCGCTGTCTCCACAGAGGGTGAGCCGGTTCTTATCCACGCCTAATTTGTCCGCATACTTCCAGACCAGATCTGCACCTCTTTCAGCATCGTCATGTGCGGCGGGGAAGGTATGCTCCGGCGCCAACCTGTACTGAACCGCGATCACCCGGCAATTGCCGTAGCAGGCTAACTGACGGAGTTGGTTGTCATGGGTATTAAAGCCGCCGCTGATAAAGCATCCGCCGTGATAGTAGATGGCAGCAGGCAATATTTCTGGGGCATTAAGAGGTGAAAATACCCGAATGGTAAGGCCCTCAAGCACTAGCGTCTCCACCTGAACGCGCGTTTCTGTCTTCCCGGCAAGACCCGTGCTGGCAATGTACCCTGCTCGTCGTACCTCAATGGTCTGTCGACGTGACGAAGGCCGGCCTGCAGTGATAAATCCCTGAACCAGCTGCGCAATACCCTGTTCCAGTGCCATGAAAATTCCCTTTAACTGTATGGATATACAGTTTTATAACCTGGTTTGATTCAAAAGAAAATAAGAAAATTGTCGGGACTAAAAATCTGGAAAGCGCTTCGCAAATAGCAGGAAAACTATAGCTACGGGCTTTAACCCTTCAAAATGAAAGCGTATGTTGCCTTGAAAATAGACAATAGTGATATACTAAGGTGATATATGAGTCTTTCCGCGGATCTTGATATGGGCAGAATTCTGATCGATTTGTCTGATGACGTAATTCAACGACTGGATAATCTGAAGCAGCTGCGTAACCGGCCTCGTGCCGAATTGCTTCGGGAAGCCATTGAGCAATATCTCGACCAGCAGAGTTCATCGGTTATCCGCGATGCGCTTGGTTTGTGGGGAAACCAGCAGGAAGATGGGCTTGAGTATGAACGCAAGCTGCGTGAGGAGTGGTAATCATGGAGCGCATGGCGGTGTTCGATACCAATATACTCATCGATCTTTTTAATAATCGCGTTGAGGCTGCGGATGCAATTGATCGCACAGCTTCGCATCGAGCCATTAGTCTGATCACATGGATGGAAGTCATGGGGGGGGCCCGCAAACATGGTCACGAAGCGAAAACTGCGACAGTGATGGGCGTATTTGAGATTATTGATATCACCCGAGATATCGCTGAAAGAAGCGTAATTCTGCGCGAGAAGCATGGAATGAAACTGCCTGATGCTATCATTCTGGCCACAGCTCAGAGCAGAAATTGTCCGTTGATTTCTCGAAACACGAAAGACTTTTCGGGCATTACTGGAGTCGTTTCACCTTACCAACTGTAGGCCGGGCAAGCTTACGCCGCCCGGCACTGTCAGAGGGAATTACTCCCCTTCACCCGGGAACAGGAACGGGTTAATCGAGCTGCGGGCAAAGCCCTCCTGCTCCATCTTCGCATCCAGAATCAGCGAGGCGAGATCGTCGGCCACCGCTTCTACTTTCGGGTCTTTTTCCTGATACAGAATCTTCAGGTAAGTGCCGCAGTCGCCGCAGCTTTCGGCTTTCACCGCCGCTTCTTCATTTTCCAGCGACCAGTAGTTCAGATCGCGGGTCTGCTCGCAGTTGCTGCACTTGATGCGCACCACGTGCCACTCGGTTTCGCACAGGTTGCAGTGCAGGTAGCGCAGCCCCTGAGTGGTGCCGATTTGCACCATGCTCGATACCGGCATGGAGCCGCAGACCGGGCAGAACTGGCGAGCCTCGCCGTATTCGGCGCGGGCTTTACCGGGGATCAGGCTTGCCATTTGCGCCCAGTAGAGCGACAGCGCAGCCCAGATAAATGGCGCTTTATCGCTGCTCACCAGAGCGAAGTCGGAGGCAAACAGCGCGCTCGCCATCTCTTCCAGCTCCAGGTCAGAGGCTTTTTCCAGATTCTCAATGACCGCCAGCGCGGTGCCGCTCATCTCCGGCTTCAGCTCGGCAATCAGCGAATGCAGCAGCTTTTGCCAGTGCTTGTCGCGCGGCAGGACGTGAATGTCCAGCGGCGGCTTGCCCTGCGCGTTGGCTTCTTTGATGCGCGCGGTTAGATCCATTTGCAGCGGGTGGTCGTACAGCACCACTTCCTGCGCGTGGGCAACCAGCGCGGCAAAGCGCAGAAAATCACCCAGCGGGTTGTTCTCTGCCAGCTCGCGCAGACGCTCTGCGCGGCGGTTGTAGAGGTTCTTGAGTCTGGGGAATAACAACGGCGGAATATAATCCGCCGTGCGTTTTTCGCTCGACCCCAGCTCATCTTGCGGGATTATGCGAATACTCATTCAGATGACTTTTCCTGTTTCTGGCGGACTTCACGGTACCAGCGCGGGTGATGTTTCTTCGCCCACGTACTGGTTACCCATCCTTCCACCATCGCGGTAATGGTGCCTTTCACCCAAAGGGCGGCGTAGATATGCACCATGATAACCACAATTAACGCCACTGCGGCAAATGAATGCAGCATCAGCGCAAATCGGATCACCGGGATTGAGAAAGCAGGCGCAAAGTACGGACGCCAGATGATCACGCCGCTCACCAGCAACAGGACCAGGAAGATAATCGCCGCCCAGAATACGCATTTCTGGCCGAAGTTATAACGCCCGGTATCACCCACTTCCTCGTTGACGACGATCTTACGAATATTCTTCGCCCAAAAGATATCATCCCGATTGATTAGGTTATGGTGCCAGTAGCGGAAAAACATGATGATAAACGACGCGAACATGATGACGCCCACAAACGGGTGCAGAATACGCGCCAGCTGTGGTGTCCCCATGATCTGCATCAGCCAGTTGAAGGACGGGAAGAAGAACCCCAGCCCGCTTATCGCCGCCAGCATGAAGCAGAAGGCGGTGACCCAGTGGTTGATGCGTTCCGGCGCGGTGTAGCGCACGATGGTGTCACGTTTTCTCATTTGCGCACCTCGTCTTTCTCTTCATGCAGGTTGTCGTCTTCCTCTTCCGCGCGGTTCGGACCAACGCCGACGTAGTGGAAGATGCTCGCTGCGAAGGTGGCAGCAAAACCGACCGCTGCCAGCGGTTTCCAGATGCCTTTCCAGAACTTCACGGTGGCGCTAATTTCCGGGTTCTCCGGCAGGCCGTGATACAGGTTCGGCTTGTCGGCGTGGTGCAACACGTACATCACGTGCGTACCGCCAACTCCTGCCGGATCGTACAGGCCCGCGTTGTCGTAACCACGGGTTTTCAGCTCGCCCACGCGCTCTGCCGCCAGCGTTTTCATATCCTCTTTGGAGCCAAAGTGGATTGCGCCGGTTGGGCAGGTCTTCACGCACGCTGGCTCCTGGCCGACGGTGACGCGGTCAACGCACAGCGTGCATTTGTAGACGCGGTTGTCTTCCGGGTTCAGGCGCGGTACGTCGAACGGGCAGCCCGCGATGCAGTAGCCGCAGCCGATGCACTGTTCGGACTGGAAGTCGACGATGCCGTTGGCATACTGAATGATAGCCCCTTCTGACGGACATGCCTTCAGGCAGCCCGGATCCGCACAGTGCATACAGCCGTCTTTGCGGATAAGCCATTCCAGTTTGTCGTTCTGCTCAACTTCCGAGAAACGCATCACCGTCCAGGACTTGGCGGTCAGGTCCGCCGGGTTGTCGTACACCCCGACGTTGTGACCCACTTCGTCACGCAGGTCGTTCCACTCAGAACACGCCACCTGACAGGCTTTACAGCCGATACAGGTGGTCACGTCGATAAGCTTCGCCACTTCCTGCTGGTGGTCCCGCGCCTGAGGCGCGGGCGTGAAACTGTTTGTCGCGGAACGACGGATAATGTCTTGAGATTGATAAGCCATAAGTCGTCTCCGTTACACCTTTTCCACGTTCACGAGGAAGGCCTTAAACTCCGGCGTCTGCGTGTTCGCATCGCCGACGAACGGCGTCAGGGTATTCGCAATGAACCCTTTCTTCGCCACGCCCTCATAGCCCCAGTGGATCGGAATACCGATGGTATCCACCTGCTGACCGTGAACGTTCAGCGTGCGAATACGCTTGGTCACCACCGCCTTGGCCTTGATATAGCCGCGATTAGAGGAGACCTTCACGGTATCGCCATGGGCAATGCCGAGCTTGCCCGCCAGCTTCTCGCCGATCTCCACGAACTGTTCCGGCTGCGCGATGGCGTTAAGCAGCGCGTGCTTGGTCCAGTAGTGGAAGTGCTCGGTCAGACGGTAGGTGGTACCCACGTACGGGAACTTGTCCTTTTTACCCAGCGCTTCGAAATCGCCCTTAAAGATACGGGCTGCCGGGTTAGAGACCACGTTCGGGTGCAGCGGGTTGGTACCCAGCGGCGTCTCAAACGGCTCGTAGTGTTCCGGGAACGGACCTTCCGCCATCTTATCGATAGCAAACAGACGCCCCATCCCTTCAGGCTGCATGATAAACGGCCCAACGTCGCTGCCCGGTGCGGCAGTGCTGTAGTCCGGAATATCCACGCCGCCCCATTTCGCGCCGTCCCACTTCAGAAGCTGACGCTTCGGATCCCACGGGTTGCCCTGCGGGTCAGCGGATGCGCGGTTATAGAGGATACGGCGGTTGAGCGGCCACGCCCATGCCCAGCCCAGCGTATTGCCCAGGCCTGACGGGTCGGCGTTATCGCGGTTGGCCATCTGGTTGCCCTTCGGCGTCCAGCTACCGGCGAAGATCCAGCAGCCGCTTGACGTGGTACCGTCATCGCGCAGGTGTGCGAAGGTGCTGAGCTGATCGCCTTTCTTCGCCAGCACGGTACCGGTGGCCGGGTCGATAACGTCCGCCAGCGCCTTACCGTTGCTCTCCATCGCCACTTCTTCCGGCGCAGGGTTTTCCGGCGTCGAGTAGTTCCAGGTCATGTTCAGCACCGGTTCCGGGTTCGCGCCGCCTTCTTCCGCATACATCTTACGCAGGCGTAAGAAGATGCCGGCCAGGATCTCGCCGTCGTTCATGGCGATGCCCGGGGCGTCCGCGCCTTTCCAGTGCCACTGCAGCCAGCGTCCGGAGTTGACGATAGAACCGTTCTCTTCCGCGAAGCAGGTCGACGGCAGACGGAACACTTCGGTCTGGATCTTCGACGGATCGACGTCGTTCGATTCACCGTGGTTCTGCCAGAAGGTTGAGGTCTCGGTATTGAGCGGGTCAATCGTCACCAGGAACTTCAGTTTCGACAGAGACTCAACAACCTTGTTCTTGTTCGGGAACGAGGCAACCGGGTTAAAGCCCTGGCACAGATAGCCGTTCACTTTGCCCTGATGCATCATCTCGAAATACTGCAGAACGTCGTAACCCTTGTCCCACTTCGGCAGCCAGTCAAAGCCCCAGCTGTTTTCAGCCGTCGCTTTATCGCCGAAGAAGGCTTTCATCATCGAGACGAAGAACTTCGGATAGTTGCCCCAGTAGTTTACCTGGCCTTCGAGCAGCGGTTTAGGCGTGCTGGCAGTCAGGTAGGTTTGCAGATCGGTCTGTTTCTCGCTTGGCAGGTTCATGTAACCCGGCAGGCTTTGAGACAGCAGGCCGAGGTCGGTCAGACCCTGAATGTTGGAGTGACCGCGCAGGGCGTTGACGCCGCCGCCTGCCATTCCCATGTTGCCTAGCAGGAGCTGAACCATTGCCATGGTACGGATGTTCTGCGCGCCGATGGAGTGCTGCGTCCAGCCGAGGGCGTACAGGAACGACGCGGTTTTATCTTTCGCGCTGGTTTCGGCGATCAGCTCGCACACCTTAAGGAAGTCTGCCTTCGGCGTACCGCAGATATTCTCAACCACCTCCGGCGTATAGCGGGAAACGTGCTCTTTCAGCAGGTTCCACACGCAGCGCGGGTGTTGCAGGGTGGTATCGCGCTTCGCAAAGCCTTTCTCATCCAGCTCGTAGTTCCAGCTGGTTTTGTCGTATTTGCGTTTTTCGGCGTCGTAACCGCTGAACAGGCCATCTTCGAAGTGGTAATCCTCACGCACGATCAGGCTGGCGTTGGTATAGGCTTCGGTGTATTCGCGGTTATATTTTTCGTTGGTCATCAGGTACAGCAATACGCCTGACAGGAAAGTGATGTCAGTACCTGAACGAATTGGGGTGTAGAAATCCGCCACTGACGCAGTACGCGTAAAGCGGGGATCGATCACAATCAGTTTCGCACCGTTGTGGATTTTGGCTTCCATCGCCCAGCGGAACCCGACAGGGTGCGCTTCAGCGGCGTTACCGCCCATCACCACAATGAGGTTGGCGTTCTTGATGTCGACCCAGTGGTTGGTCATCGCACCGCGACCAAATGTTGGAGCAAGACTTGCTACCGTTGGTCCGTGTCAGACACGCGCTTGGTTGTCGACCGCGAGCATACCGAGTGCGCGCGTAAATTTCTGGGTTAAATAACCGGTTTCGTTGCTGGAAGCAGAGGCACACAGCATCCCGGTGGAGAGCCAGCGGTTGACCGTGACGCCGTCGGCGTTCTTCTCAACAAAGTTGGCATCGCGGTCTTCTTTAATGTGTTTTGCGATGCGGTCAAACGCCTCTTCCCAGCTGATTTGCTGCCATTTATCGGAGCCAGGCGCGCGATATTCAGGGAACTTGAGGCGGCTTTCGGAGTGGATAAAGTCCACCAGACCGGCCCCTTTCGGGCACAATGCGCCGCGGTTGACCGGATGATCCGGGTCGCCTTCGATATGGAAAATAGACGCTTTGGCGTTTTTAGCACCGTCGCCGAGGCTATACATCAACAGCCCGCAACCGACAGAGCAGTACGTACAGGTATTACGGGTTTCACGGGTGCGCAGCAGTTTATACTGCCGCGTTTCCGCCAGCGCTACGCCGGGCGCAAAGCCCAGTGCCGCTGCCGTGGTGCCTGCCATACCGCCAGCGCAGATCTTAAAGAACTGCCTTCTGCTGACCTGCATGGGTCACTCCTTGTTTCGACATTGCTTACATATGTAGTTTTAACTTCGCGGTTGAGAATTGACCGCAAAGGAGAAAAATTTGCGTTAATCCCTCAATTCCACGAGGGATATCATCAGAATACCACAATGTCGGTACAGCTGTTCTAATGGCGTTAATACAAAGTGAACGTATTATCACCTTGTTGACTATAAAGTGTGATATTAATCACATTATTAACCCCGCATGTTAAAGGGGTGTAGCATGCGTTTTGTTGTACCTCTCACAAGTGAGTAGGTAAACTTGATGCTGAAAAGTTGATCCATACTATGCGTAAGCCCTGTTGTTTGTGATGCAATAGCAGGCTCACCTCCGTGGTTGTTCAGGAATACCGCTGTGTCTAAACAAAACCGTGCTCCCCACTCGTCCCCCCTGCCTGCGGGCATTGTGGAACTGTCGGTACACAGACCGCCCCACATTACCCATGCCACGCCGGATTTTCTGGCGGAAGAGGTGCCCGTTGCGCTCGTTTACAACGGTATCTCCCATGTGGTGATGATGGCTTCGCCGAAAGATCTCGAGCTGTTCGCCATCGGTTTTTCCCTCTCGGAAGGCATCATTGACCATCCGCAGGAGATCTACGGCATGGATGTGGTGCAGGCTTGCAACGGCCTTGAAGTGCAAATCGAACTCTCCAGCCGCCGCTTTATGGGGCTGAAAGAGCGCCGCCGCGCGCTGGCCGGGCGTACCGGCTGCGGCGTGTGTGGCGTTGAGCAGCTCAATGATATTGGCAAACCCGTTGCGCCACTGCCGTTTACTCAGACCTTTAATCTGGCTCACCTCGACCATGCGCTCGAGCACCTGAACGATGTACAGCCCATCGGCCAGCTGAGCGGCTGCACGCACGCGGCGGCATGGGTGTTGCCGTCGGGCGATATTGCCGGGGGCCACGAGGACGTGGGCCGCCACGTGGCGCTGGACAAGCTGCTCGGTCGCCGTGCGCGTGAAAGTGATGTCTGGATGCAGGGGGCGGCACTCGTTTCCAGTCGCGCCAGCTATGAGATGGTGCAAAAATCGGCGATGTGCGGTGTGGAAATTCTGTTCGCGGTGTCGGCGGCGACCACGCTGGCGGTGGAGGTGGCGGAACGCTGCAACCTGACGCTGGTGGGCTTCTGCAAGCCGGGAAGGGCGACGATTTATACCCATCCGCAGCGATTAATTGTTAATCAATAATTTTGAATGATAATAGCAAATCCTTCCGCTTTTAGTTGTTCGAGATGAGGCCTAGTATTTATCTCATCAAGGCACGGTGCCTTACCTAAACAACTTAATGAAAGGGTTTATATCATGAAAAGCATCAAAACTTTTGTCGCTGTAATCGCTCTGGCTACTTCTTTCGGTTCTTTCGCTGCACAGACCGTGACCGCTACCGCCTCTACCATTGATGGCGCAGAAGCTAAAATCGCGGCTCAGGCTCAGGATGCTGGCGCATCATCTTACAAAATTACCCAGGCGTTCTCAGGTAACCGCGTACACATGACTGCTGAACTGACTAAATAAGCTGTCACACCGTCGAGAGAGCGCCCCCGGGGCGCTTTTTTAGTTTATGCCCGCCACGCGCAGCAGCGCGGTTACCACTGCCGCCGCCACGATCACCACAATTAACGGCATCTTTCGCCAGGCCAGAAATACCGCAAACGCCACGCCCAGCACGCGCGCCATGCCGGCAAAGTGGTCACCTTCATAAAAGGTGGTCGCCAGCGCCACGGAAAACAGCAATACCGTTGCCGCATCTGACAGCAGCGCCTGTGAACGCTCTGACAATGCCAGCCTGCTGCCCAGTTTCGCCCCGCCAAGACGCATCAGATACGTTCCCGCAGACAAAATGGCGATGCCGAGAATAAAAAACGTCATATTTCCCATTATTTTTTCCTCGCAGCGAGACCCAGTAAGGAGAGCAGCACCGGTAATCCCACCGGGGCAAACGGCACGGCGGCCAGTGACAGCGCGGCGCCGCTGCAGGCGCGGATCAGCGTGGTACGGTTTTTAAACGCGGGAACCACCAGCGCCAGCAATATGGCCGGGAATACCGCATCCAGTCCGATGGTTTCCGGATCCGGCAGCAGCTTGCCGACCATAGCGCCCAGCAGGGCCCCCAGCGGCCAGACAATCGCCACGCCTAAACCACATAGCCAGTACGCCGCTTTGCGCTGTTCGGGCGTTTTTTGCGACAGACCAAACACCACGCTTTCGTCGTTCATGATGTGGCAGCCCAACAGGCTCAGGCCACGTTTGCCGACCAGCTCACGCACCGTCACGCCAAACGGCACGTGCCGCGCGTTGACCAGTAACCCCGCGGCTGCGGCCGCCAGCGGGTTACCGCCGCTTGCCACGATGCCAATAAACATAAACTCTGACGCGCCCGCGAGTACGGTGATGGAGAGTACAAACGGTACCCAGACCGGAAAACCGTAGGCCATCGCCAGGGAGCCGTATGACATCCCGACCACGCCGACCGCGAGGCAGACCAGGATGATTGCTTTTATGGTGTCGCCTTTCAGGCAAGAGAGATGATGCTTCATACATTTTTAGCCATATCGAACGGGTATCCATTATAATGAACGCAACAGAAGTGTTTTTCAAGATGAACGATTCGTTCGATTTAAAGAACAAAGAGGCCGTTTTATGACGCAGCCAATCAGCGTAATCGCCAAAAGCCTGGTGCGAGAACGCCTGCGAACCGGGCTTTCACTGGCGGAAATCGCTCGCCGTGCCGGGATCGCAAAATCCACGCTTTCTCAGCTAGAGTCAGGCAACGGTAACCCTAGCCTCGAAACGCTGTGGTCGCTTTGCGTGGCGCTGGATATTCCTTTTGCCCGCCTGCTTGAACCACAGCAGCCTACCACTCAGGTGATCCGTCGTGGTGAAGGTACGAAGGTCGTTGCCGGACAGGCCAACTACGAGGCGATACTGCTGGCGGCATGTCCGCCTGGCGCGCGACGCGACGTATACCTCCTGCTTACCCAGCCGGGCGCAGACCGCATTTCCCAGCCGCATCCGCCGGGGTCCGTTGAACACATTATTGTGACGCAGGGGCGCGCGTTAGTCGGCCTGATCGACGCGGCGGAAGAACTCGGCCCGGGAGATTACATCTGTTATCCCGCCGATCTGCCGCATATCTTTAAGGCGCTGGAGCCGGATAC
This sequence comes from Enterobacter sp. DNB-S2, assembly GCF_019443845.1. Taxonomy (NCBI): domain Bacteria; kingdom Pseudomonadati; phylum Pseudomonadota; class Gammaproteobacteria; order Enterobacterales; family Enterobacteriaceae; genus Enterobacter; species Enterobacter sp. DNB-S2. The sequence continues at coordinate 609,810 of NZ_CP050520.1, read as the reverse complement.
GCACGCGCTGCTGGTGGCGGAACAAAACTAACAGAGATACGGAAACTCATGTCGCTTAAAGCCATTGCTAAAGAACTGGGGCTGTCAGTCACCACCGTCAGCCGCGCCCTCAACGGATATGACGACGTCTCCGCCGAGACGCGCGCACGCGTGGAAGCTGAGGCTCAGCGCCGTGGTTACCGACCAAACACCTTTGCCCGCCGCCTGAAGATGGGCAAAATTGACGCCGTCGGGCTGGTGTTTCCCGTACATCCTGTTCCGCTCAATAACAGCGTATTTATGGACATGGTCGGCGAAATTAGCCATGAACTGGCGCGACATGAGATCGACTTATTGCTCATCGCCGACGACGATCTGGCGGATAAGCACAGCTATATGCGCATGGTGCAAAGCCGACGCGTCGACGCGCTGATCGTGGCGCACACGCTGGATCACGATCCGCGTCTTGTGCAGCTTCAGGCCGCCGGTTTTCCTTTCCTGGCGCTTGGGCGCAGCCACCTCCCGCAGCCGTATGCGTGGTTTGACTTCGACAACTATGCCGGTACCTGGCAGGCGACCCGCTGGCTGATCGAGAAAGGCCATCAGCGTATCGCGCTACTTGGCGAAAGCAACAATCAGGCATTTATCACCCAGCGCCGTCAGGGTTATCTCGACGCCCTGCGGGAAGCCGGGCTTTCCAGCGAATGGCTGCGCGCCATGCCGCCTTCGCGCCGCGTCGGGTATGCCACCACGAAAGAACTGCTTGCCCTGCCGCAGCCGCCAACGGCCATCATCACCGACTGTAACACCCACGGCGACGGCGCGGCGATGGCGCTGGCGCAGCTGGGGCGTTTATCCGGCGACAACGCCGTCTCGCTGGTGGTCTATGATGGCCTGCCGCAGGACAGCATCGTTGATATTGAGGTGGCGTCGGTGATCCAGTCCACCCGCCAGGGCGTCGGGAAACAGATTGCCGATATGGTGCGCCAGCTGATTAGCGGCGACGATATTGAACAGCTTCAGGTGCTCTGGCAGCCTGAATTCTCTCCGGGCCAGACGGCCTAAACCACTAAAATTCCAAACCCGATCACAGAACCGAAACGTTTTGGTTTGTATCCGAAACGTTTCGGATCAACACTCAGATCATCCCGATGACAGGAGATGTCTGATGCAAGATCCCGTTTTACGACTCGAAACCACGACGGTAGACGTGGTGATCAAAACCCATCCGTTCGCCGAAATTCTCTACTGGGGGCCTCACCTTCAGCACTTTTCGCCGCAGGATGTTGCTACGCTCGCACGTCCCGTTGCCAACGGCAGGCTTGACGTCGACTCCCCGGTCACGCTGATGGCCGAGCTGGGGCATGGTCTGTTTGGTTCGCCTGGCATTGAGGGTCATCGCCAGGGGCTGGACGGTTCCCCGGTGTTCAAAACCACGCAGGTGCAGCAGGACGTAAACACCCTGACGATTACCGCCGAAGATGAGCATGCGGGCTTGCGCCTGACCAGCGAGCTGGTGCTGGATGCCAGCGGCGTGCTGGTGGTTCGTCACGGTTTAACGAACCTGAAAGCGATCCCCTGGCAGGTTGACCGTTTCGCCGTCACGCTGCCGGTGGCCGAGCGCGCGCAGGAGGTGATGGCCTTCCACGGACGCTGGATCAGAGAGTTTCAGCCGCACCGCGTAAAGCTTGAACACGACAGCTTCGTGATTGAAAACCGTCGGGGTAAAACCTCCCACGAGCACTTCCCGGCGCTGATTGCCGGTACGCCGTCGTTCAGCGAAATGCAGGGCGACGTCTGGGGCGTGCATCTGGGCTGGAGCGGTAATCACCGCCTGCGCGCGGAAGCGAAAACCGACGGTCGTCGCTATCTTCAGGCCGAAGCGCTCTACCTGCCGGGTGAAATGGCGGTTGAGGAGGGCGATACGCTCTGGACGCCGCGCCTGTACGCCAGCTACTCCACGCAGGGCCTGAACGGCATGAGCCAGCCGTTTCATCGCTACCTGCGCAACAACGACATCCGCTTCCCGGAAAACAAACCGCGCCCGGTGCACCTCAATACCTGGGAAGGGATCTACTTCAACCACGATCCGGACTACATTAAGCGAATGGCCGACGAGGCTGCCGCGCTGGGCGTGGAGCGTTTCATCATTGATGACGGCTGGTTCAAAGGCCGTAACGACGACCATGCCGCGCTGGGCGACTGGTATCTGGACGAGAAAAAATACCCGAACGGCCTGACGCCGGTGATCGACCACGTCAAACGGCTCGGCATGGAGTTTGGCATCTGGGTTGAGCCGGAGATGATCAACCCGGATTCAGATTTGTACCGTGCGCATCCTGACTGGGTACTGGCGCTGCCGGGCTATCCCCGGGCGACCGGACGACACCAGCTGGTGCTCAATCTCAACATCCCGGAGGCCTTTGATTACCTGGTGGAGCGCATGAGCTGGCTGCTGGGCGAGCATGCGGTCGACTACGTGAAGTGGGACATGAACCGCGAGCTGGTGCAGCCTGGACACAACGGTAAAGCCGCCGCCGACGCCCAGACCCGTCAGTTTTACCGCCTGCTGGACGTGCTGGGCGAACGCTTCCCGCATATTGAGTTTGAATCCTGCTCCTCCGGCGGCGGTCGCATTGATTATGAGGTACTGACCCGCAGCCACCGCTTCTGGGCGTCCGACAACAACGACGCGCTGGAGCGCAGCACCATCCAGCGCGGCATGAGCTACTTCTTCCCGCCGGAGGTGATGGGCGCGCATATCGGTCATCATCAATGCCACGCCACCTTCCGCCAGCATAGCATCCAGTTTCGCGGGCTGACGGCTCTGTTTGGCCATATGGGGCTGGAGCTGGATCCGCTCACCGTGGACGCACGGGAGCGCGAAGGCTATCGCCATTACGCCGCGCTGCACAAGCAGTGGCGGGATGTCATTCATCACGGCACCCAGTGGCGAATTGATATGCCGGACGCCACCACGCTGGCGCAGGGTATTGTAAGCGAAGATAAGGCGCAGGGGCTGTTTATGGTCAGCCAGCTCGCGATGCCGGACTACAGCCTGATGATGCCGCTGCGCATGGCGGGGCTGGAGGCCAGCGCGCGGTACCGCGTCACGCTGCTCGATCACCCGAATATTCAGATTACGGGTGAGGGAGGGCACACCATGCGCAAGCTGCCGGCGTGGATGGAAACGCCGCAAACGGTGAGCGGCGAGTGGCTGATGCAGGCGGGCATTGCGCTGCCGATTCTGGATCCGGAAACCGCCATTCTAATTGGCGTTGAACGCGTGTAAGGGTGACGGGCCGGGCAGCCGGCCCTCCGTTGAGGATAAAAATAATGAACACAACAACCTGTACCCACAAAGACAACCCTAACTTCTGGATCTTTGGGCTGTTCTTCTTTCTCTACTTCTTCATTATGGCCACCTGCTTTCCGTTCCTGCCGATTTGGCTGTCGGACATCATCGGCCTGAATAAAACCCACACCGGGATTGTCTTCTCCTGCATCTCGCTGTCGGCTATCGCCTTCCAGCCAGTGCTGGGCGTGATTTCGGACAAGCTGGGGCTGAAAAAACACCTTCTGTGGATCATCGCGGTGCTGCTGTTTCTGTTCGCGCCGTTCTTCCTGTACGTCTTCGCGCCGCTGCTGAAAGTCAATATCTGGCTGGGCGCGCTGAGCGGCGGGCTGTATATCGGTTTTGTATTTTCGGCCGGATCGGGGGCGATTGAGGCCTACATTGAGCGCGTGAGCCGCAACAGCTTCTTTGAGTACGGCAAGGCGCGGATGTTTGGCTGCCTCGGCTGGGGCTTGTGCGCCTCAACGGGCGGCATCCTGTTCGGCATCGATCCGTCGTACGTTTTCTGGATGGGATCGGGAGCGGCATTGCTGCTGATGCTGCTGCTGGTGGTGGCGAAGCCAAAGCCCAACCAGACGGCGCAGGTCATGGATGCCCTGGGCGCGAACCAGCCGCAAATCACCGCCAAAACCGTGTTCAACCTGTTCCGCCAGCGCAGAATGTGGATGTTTATCCTCTACGTAATTGGCGTGGCCTGCGTGTATGACGTTTTCGACCAGCAGTTTGCCACCTTCTTTAAAACCTTCTTCGCCACGTCGCAGGAAGGAACCCGCGCCTTTGGTTTCGCAACGACTGCGGGGGAAATCTGTAACGCCATCATTATGTTCTGCTCGCCGTGGATCATTAACCGCATCGGCGCGAAGAACACGCTGCTGATCGCCGGGGTGATTATGGCGACGCGCATTATCGGCTCCTCGTTCGCCACCACCGCCGTGGAGGTGATTGCCCTCAAGATGCTGCACGCGCTGGAAGTCCCGTTCCTGCTGGTGGGCGCATTTAAGTACATCACCGGGGTGTTTGATACCCGACTGTCAGCGACTATCTATCTGATCGGCTTCCAGTTCGCCAAGCAGTCGGCGGCCATTTTCCTCTCCGCTTTTGCCGGGAATATGTATGACCGGATCGGCTTCCAGGAGACGTATCTGATGCTGGGCTGTTTCGTGCTGGCGATTACGGTGGTGTCGGCGTTTACGCTGAGCAGCAGGCAGGAGATCGCCGCCGCCGCGGGGGCAGCAGCGTTAACACATCAGTCCAGGTAAAAGACCTCTTTCAGCTCGGTACTCACCGGGCTGTTATCCGGGTTCGACGGCATGACGTCGCCCATATGTTTCCACCAGCGCTGGCAGACGTCGGTATTCGCTACCGCGCTCCAGCGCTCCTCCGATTCAATCTCTACGGACGCAAACAGCAGGCTGCGGGCCCTATCGAGATAAATGGCGTAGTGGTGTGCGCCGTGGTCTTTCAACACCTTTTCCAGCTCCGGCCAAATTGGATTGTGGCGGCGCGCGTACTCCTCGTGCGCGTCCGGGTTGACCTGCATCACAAAGGCTTTGCGGATCATAGTGCCTCCAGGTAAAGCTCGCGGACCTCATCACGGCTGGCGGCGCGCGGATTGCATGGCGCACACGGATCGGCGAGCGCTTTATCCAGCCAGCCTTCAATATCGGCTTTGGTCACGCCGAGCTGGCTAAAGCCCGCAGGGATGCCGACGCGAGCGCTCAGGTTGCGAATCGCCTGAATGGCGGACATGCTGGCGGCTTCATCGCTCATGCCGCGGGTATCGACGCCCATCGCCTGCGCCACGCGGGCAAAACGCGCAATTGCGTTCGGGCGGTTAAAGCTTTCAACGATCGGCAGCAGGATGGCGTTGCACACGCCGTGCGGCAGGTTGTGCGTCGCGCCCGGCTGGTGCGCCAGGGCATGCACAAGGCCGAGACCCGCACTGTTAAACGCCATGCCCGCCAGATACTGGCCAAACGCCATCTGCTCGCGCGCCTCAAGGTTATGACCGTCTTCGACCGCTTCCGGCAGCCACAGGTTGATCAGGCGAATTGCTTCCAGCGCGTTGGCGTCGGTCAGCGGGTGCGCGCCAACGGACACGTAGGCTTCAATGGCGTGGGTTAGCGCATCCATACCGGTTGCGGCAGTCACGGAGGCGGGAATATCGAGCATCACGCTGGCATCGTCCACGGCGATGTCCGGGATGATGTTTGGGTCAATAATCACCTCTTTCACCTGACGCGCGGAGTCGATGATCACCGCATTGCTGGTCATCTCCGCCGCCGTGCCTGCGGTGGTGTTAATTGCCACCAGCGGCACGCCCGCATTTTTCACCTTGCCGACGCCGGAATAATCGGTTGACGGGCCGGGGTTGGCGGTGAGGATTTTAATCGCCTTGGCGGTGTCAATCGGGCTGCCGCCGCCGAAGGCAATCACGTAATCACACTCCGCGTCCCGGTAAGCCGAAATTCCTTTTTGCACAAGCGCTTCCGTCGGATTCGGGAACACCTCATCGAACAGGTGATACGACATCTGATGGGCGTCCAGCGCGGTAAACAGGCTGTCGAGCAGGCCCAGCTTTACCAGCTGGCCGTCGGTGACAATCAGCGCTTTTCCCCACTGCTTGTTCGCAACCAGGTTAACCATATCGCCGATTGCGCCCGCGCCGTGAAGGCTGATTTTTGGAAGTGCCAACATAAAGCTCATGATAATTCTCCTTAACGATCAACGTTTGTCCTGCGAAGGCGTTATGCGTACAAATCCAGCGCGGATTGCAGCGGGCTCACGCCAAAGCGCTTGCCGAGGGCGATGAGTTCTTCCCGGGAAATGGTCTGCTTCATGCCGCCCATGGAGTACACCTTCACCAGCACTTCCGCTGATTTCTCAGCGGTGTCGATCAGGCCAAAGGTTTCATCCAGCGTTGGGCCGCTGCCGAACACGCCGTGGAACGGCCACAGCACCAGAGTATGTTTTTGCATATCAACGGCGGTTGCCTGGCCGATTTCGTCGGTACCCGGCACCATCCACGGCAGAATGCCCACGCCGTCCGGAAACACCACCAGACACTCGGTACTGCCTTCCCACAGCTTGCGGGTGATGAAGTCGGCGCTGTTTTCCAGCACGTAGGTCAGGGCGATCAGGTTGGTGGCGTGGCAGTGCATGATCACGCGGTCTTTGCCGTTCGTCGCCCTGATGCGCTCGCAGTGGGAGAGGAAGTGCGCCGGCAGTTCGGAGGTGGGCACCGCCTCGTCGGTCAGACCCCACAGAATGTGGTAGCCCGCGCCGTCGCTGTCCACTTTCACCACGCCGAGGTTGGCCTCCGGGTCGAGCTGGACGTTACGGAAGAACTTGCCGGAACCGGTGACGATAAACGGCGTGTTGGCGAGCAGCGGCATCGGCTGGCTCAGCGCGATATAGCGCGGCTTCTGGTGGAAATCGGCCGCGAACGGTTCGATATCCGCGTCGTCCAGGCGCAGCGTCAGGTTGCCGCCGTTGCGCTCGTCCCAGCCTTTCAGCCAGGCGTCGGAGGTGGCTTTGATCATGCCCTGGACGAACCAGGAAGTGGTGATGGTCTGCATACTGTGGTTCCTTTGAAAATGCCGGGTGGCGCTGCGCTTACCCGGCCTACGCTTACCTGTAGGCCCGGCAAGCAACGCGCCGCCGGGCGATGTTTTTACTGACGAGCGGCGAGAACGTCTTTCTCATACGCTCGCACGTTGTCCAGCCACTGGCTGCCCGCCGGGGCGTCGTTACGCTGACAGTACATCTCCCACACCGCCTGCCACGGCAGGGATTTCTGCTCTTCCAGCAGCGCCAGACGGGCGGTGTAGTCGCCGTTAGCCTCCAGCTGTTTCAGCGCGGCGACAGGCTCCAGCAGCGCGCGCAGCAGGGCTTTCTTCATGTTGCGGGTGCCGATAACCCACGCTGCGATGCGGTTGATGGAAGCATCGAAGAAGTCGAGGCCGATGTGTACGCGGTCAAAGAGGTCGTGACGGATGATTTCGCTGGCAATCGCCTGGGTTTCGTCATCCAGCAGCACCACGTGATCGCTGTCCCAGCGTACCGGACGGCTGACGTGCAGCAGCAGGCGCGGCACGTAGAGCATGGCGGCGGAGATTTTGTCGGAGATCACCTCGGTCGGGTGGAAGTGGCCGGCATCCAGACACAGCGCGGTCTGGCGGCTGGTGGCGTAACCCATGTAGAACTCGTTCGAGCCCACGGTGTAGCTCTCGGCGCCAATGCCGAACAGCTTGCTCTCTACGGCGTCGATGTGGTGCGCCGGGTCCAGCTTCTCGCTGATGGCCTCATCCAGCGCGGCCAGCAGGCGCTGGCGCGGGGCCAGACGGTCGACGGTGATATCCTTCATGCCGTCCGGGATCCAGATGTTCATCACCGACGGCGTGCCGAGCTGCTCGCCGAAATAGGCCGAAACGCGGCGGCTGGCCTTCACGTGGTCGATCCAGAACTGGCGGATGTCGTCGTCCGCGTGGGCGAGGGTAAAACCGTCCGCGCTCAGCGGATGTGAGAAGCAGGACGGATTAAAGTCCAGGCCCAGCCGGTTGGCTTTGGCCCACTCCACCCAGTTCTTAAAGTGTTCCGGTTTGATTTCATTGCGCGCCACCGGCTCGTCGGATTCGAGATAAATCGCATGCAGGTTCAGGCGTTTTGGCCCCGGGATCAGGCTCAGCGCCAGCTCCAGGTCGGCGCGCAGTTCGGTCGCGTTACGCGCTTTGCCCGGGTAGTTACCGGTGGCCTGAATACCACCCGTCAGGGAACCGCCTGGGTTCTCGAAACCGGCGACGTCATCGCCCTGCCAGCAGTGCATGGAGACGGGCAGACGGTCGAGCTGGCGCAGCGCCTCTTCGACATCCACGCCGACGGCGGCGAAACGCTGTTTAGCCAGGCCCCAGGCTTGTTCTAATTGAGTTGTCATGCGCAAAGCTCCTTAGTCAGTCGGTTTTGCTGAAACTGCGCCCGAAAGCGAGCAATTTCACGGCAGGGATTGGGGGTGAAGGTGGTCAGGCTGGCGTTAGCCGCCACCACCGAACGGAAGTCGTCAACGCTGGAAAGTTCGTCCAGGGTCATCAGCTGAATGCCGATATTCCCGAGCGTGGAGGCCTCCACGGGACCCGCCACCACGGTGATGCCGCAGGCATCGGCGCAGAGCTGGTTCAGCAGCTGGTTCTGGCAGCCGCCGCCCACGATATGCAGCTGGCTAAACGGTTTTCCGCGAAGGCTCGCCAGCTCGCTGAGGATGTCGGCATACAGCAGGGCGAGGCTGTCAAAAATGCAGCGCGCCAGTTCTGAAGGGCTCGACGGCACCGGCTGCCCGCCCTCGACGCAGGCGGCCTGAATTTCGGCGCTCATGTGCGCCGGGTTGATAAAGCGGTCATCGTTCGGGTTGATCAGGAACGTACAGGCCTTCAGCTTCTCGGTTTCGGCGATAAGCGCGGGCAGGTCGGTAATGTTTTGCTCTTTCAGCACCCGCTGGAGCAGCCACAGCCCCATGATGTTTTTCAGTACGCGGTAGCGGCCTTCGGCACCGCCTTCGTTGGTAATGTTTGCGGCCATCGCGGCATCGCTGGCGTACGGGGTTTTGCTCTCAAAGCCCATCAGCGACCAGGTGCCGGACGAGAGGTAAGCCGCGTCTTTGCTTGCAAGTGGGGACGCTATTACCGCGCTGGCGGTATCGTGGCTGGCGACGGCAACGACAGGGATTGCGTTCCCCTGGGGGCAAATCCAGTGACCGATCACGTTACCCGGGTGGGTGGGTGTGCCGAACCAGGAAGGCGACGCCCCCGTCCAGGCCAGCAGATGTTCATCCCAGCTATCCGAGTTGATATTGACCAGTTGCGTGGTGGTGGCGTTGGTATATTCCCAGTTCATGTTGCCGGTCAGGCGATAGCTCAGGTAGTCCGGGATCAGCAGCGCATGAGCCACGTCCGCGACCAGCTCCGGCTGTTGCTCGACCAGGGCACGCAGCTGATAAAGCGTGTTAAACGGCAGAAACTGAATGCCGCTGCGCCCGTAGATGTTGTCCTTGCCAAGCTGGGCGATAGCGTTCGCCATCAGGCCGTCGGTACGGCTGTCGCGATAAGAAACCGGCAAGCCGACGCGCTCGCCATGGCTATCAAGCAGAACGTAGTCCACGCCCCAGGTATCAATGCCGATGCTGTCGATGCGAATGCCACCGTTGCAGACGTTGTTCAGTCCGGTACGGATCTCTGCCTCCAGGGCATCGATATCCCAGGTATCAAAACCGTCCTGCTTTTGCAGGCAGTTGGCGAAACGGTGCATTTCGCGAAGCGAAAGCGCGTGCTGCTCACGGTCCCAGCTCGCGAGCATTACGCGGCCGCTGGATGCGCCTAAATCGACAGCCACACAATGGCGAAAAGTCATGGTCGGGTCCTTTCTTAAGTCATTAGCGGTGAGTGTAAAAAAGGGAAGAAAAAGTCACCTTCTCACCACTGACAGGCCAAATCTCGCGCTGGCAAGAAAGCAAAGGTGAATGTGAGGGCGTTCACAGTTTCCAGCAGTGACGGGATGCTCAGGCAGTGTGACGCTGAGCGCATTTCCCGATCTTTCCCCCTGTATCTTGAAAAATGGACAGCTTTTGCGAGGTTTACTGCCAAAAATTGAAGGTGAGTGTGGGAGGCCTTAATTACTATTTTGAGAACATTTTTCATTGGTGGGGGCCGTCATGACCGTACTGCACTGCGTGGATTTTTTTCCTTCAGGAGGTTCGCCTGTCGCGATTGAGCCACGGCTTCCTCAGGCTGCGTTCCCGGAGCATCATCATGATTTTCACGAAATTGTGATTGTTGAGCGCGGGACGGGTATTCATGTTTTCAATGGCCAGCCTTATACCATCAGCGGCGGTACGGTGTGCTTCGTGCGCGACCACGACCGGCACCTGTATGAACATACCGACAACCTGTATCTGACGAATGTGCTTTACCGTTCCCCGGACGCGTTCCAGTTTCTTTCGGGGCTGAGCCAGCTGTTGCCCCAGGAGCAAGACGGACACTATCCGTCGCACTGGCGGGTGAATCAGTCCATCCTGCAGCAGGTGCGTCAGCTGGTGAGCCAGATGGAGAAGAGCGAGGACGGGCAGGAGACGCACGCCATTGCCACGCGCGAACTGCTGTTTATGCAGCTTCTGGTGCTGCTGCGCCGCAGCAGCCTGGTGGAAGGGCTGGAAGATAACAACGCGCGCCTGAACCATCTGCTGGCCTGGCTGGAAGATCATTTTGCCGAGGATGTCTGCTGGGAAACCCTTGCGGATGATTTTTCCCTGTCGTTGCGTACCCTGCATCGCCAGCTTAAACAGCACACCGGACTGACGCCGCAACGCTACCTTAACCGTCTGCGCCTGATCAAAGCGCGTCATCTTTTACGTCATACCGACGATAGCGTCACGGATATTGCCTATTGCTGCGGTTTTGGCGACAGCAATCACTTTTCAACGCTGTTTCGCCGGGAATTTAACTGGTCTCCGCGCGATATTCGCCAGGGAAAAGACGCGATGCTTCAGTAACGCGAGGGCAGTCACCGTTTTATTTCCGCAAAAAAGCTAATAGTGTCAGGTTATTCGGCGTAGAGGTCGTGGTGTGGCTGCTCAGTTAATTCTTCGCAAAGATGATTTTTTTGCCTCCGCGAGTCAGGCCGTCACGGTGGCCGATCGCTACCCGCAGGACGTCTTTGCCGAACATACCCACGAGTTTTGCGAGCTGGTGCTGGTTTGGCGCGGTAACGGCCTGCACATCCTCAACGACCGTCCCTACCGCATCACGCGCGGAGACCTGTTCTACATTCGCGCGGATGATAAACACTCCTACGCCTCGGTTAACGACCTGGTGCTGCAAAACGTTATTTACTGTCCGGACAGGCTCAAGCTTAACGTGGACTGGGCCGCGAGCATTCCGGGCTTTCTTGATGCTAAGGGTTCTCCGCACTGGCGCTTAAGCAGTAGCGGTATGGCTCAGGTACGGCAGGTTATTTCTCAACTGGAGCAGGAGAGCCAGAAGAACGACCCCGTTGCTAACCAGCTGGCGGAGTTGCTTTTCGCCCAGCTGGTGATGACGTTGAAGCGCCATCGTTACGCCACTGATAACCCCTCCGCCACAACGCAGGAAGCGCTGCTGGATAAGCTCATCACCCGGCTTGCGGGCAGCCTGAATAAAAACTTTGTACTGGAGAAATTCTGCGAGCAGGAACAGTGCAGCGAGCGCGCGTTGCGCCAGCATTTCCGCACCCTGACCGGGATGACGGTGAACCACTACCTGCGCCAGCTGCGCATCTGCCATGCACAATATCTCCTCCAGCATACGGAGTGGATGGTCAGTGATGTGGCGATGCGCTGCGGCTTTGAGGACAGTAACTACTTTTCGGTGGTGTTTAACCGCGAGGTGGGGATGACGCCGGTACAGTGGCGTCATCGCAGTCGAAAGGGGGCGTAATCAGTTTGCCATGCCGAGGCCGACGATATTGGCAGCGATAATAATCACCACGCAGCCGAGGCTCAGTACGCCAACCGGACGACGTCCGGCGTTCGTCCACTCTTTCAGCACCAGCCCAACCAGCCCGCCGCAAAGTACGTAGAAACTCATGTGCAGCATCCAGCTTATATAGTCGTATTGCGCCGGAATACTGGCGTGGCCCCAGGCGTAGAAGAAGAACTGCAAATACCACATCAGGCCGCCCAGAGCGGAGAGCAGCACGTTGGTGATGATGAGCGATGTTGCCAGCGAGAAATCGGTTTTTACCGACAGGTTTTTTACTTTTGCCAGACGAATGAAGCAGAAGCCCAGGTTAACCATCGCGCCGCCACCCATAATCACGACATAGCTTGGCAGCGCAACGTACAGCGGGTCGACGCCCAGCGCGGCAGCCGCTTCGTGCATCGGTTTGGCGGCGTTCATCGCGAACGACATGCCGGCCGAGAAAATGCCGCACATCACCGCCAGCAGCAGACCTTTCTTCAGGTTAAAATCTTCAGCTTTAATGCCCATCTTGCGCTCTTTCAACTGCCCCGCACGCGTCACAATTCCTACGCCAATGACCGCCACCAGCACGCCCAGGAGCGTCATCCGCCCACCCTGAGTATTAATAAGCACGTCGAAGTTGCCGTTGAGAATTGGCGTCATCAGGGTACCGACGATCAGCGTGATGCCAATCGCGATACCAATCCCCATCGACATGCCGAGATAACGCATGGTGAGGCCATAGTTGATGTTGCCGACGCCCCACATCGCGCCGAACAGGAACACCGGCAGCAGGGTGGCGGCGCTGAAGGAGGAGAAGTAGCCCCAGAAATCGGGCAGCAGCATGGCGCTAATGGTCCAGGGCAAAATCAGCCAGGACACGATACCGCCAACGGACCACATGGTTTCCCATGACCAGCCTCTCACTTTTTTAAAAGGAGCATAGAAACAGGCTGCACTGGCAGCGCCTATCAAATGCCAGAAGATACCCATCGTAATCGCATGATTCATTTTTACACCCTCATCGTTTTTATCGTCAGTGGCTTCCCACCGACTTGAGGAGTGTAAAAATTAGGCGGTTTGGGGACCTTCAGAAGGTTGCCGCAGATGTGTTCTGGATGGCAATCAGCACGTTAACCGCGTGAGCAGACTCACAATTTCGCGATTAATCGAAAAACGAATAACCTTATAAAAACTACGGCATTGATAATCATTTTCAATATCATTTAATTAACTATAATGAACCAACTGCTTACGCGGCATTAACAGCTGTGCCGCCCGACAATAATGGAGAGGATTATGAGTTATACACTGCCATCCCTGCCGTATGCCTACGACGCACTGGAACCGCATTTCGACAAGCAGACGATGGAAATCCATCACACTAAACACCACCAGACCTATGTGAACAACGCGAACGCCGCGCTGGAAAGCCTGCCAGAGTTCGCTAACCTGTCTGCTGAAGAGCTGATCACCAAGCTGGACCAGCTGCCAGCGGACAAGAAAACCGTTCTGCGTAACAACGCTGGCGGCCACGCTAACCACAGCCTGTTCTGGAAAGGCCTGAAAACCGGTACCACCCTGCAGGGCGACCTGAAAGCGGCTATCGAGCGCGACTTCGGTTCCGTTGACAACTTCAAAGCGGAATTCGAAAAAGCCGCTGCAACCCGTTTCGGCTCTGGCTGGGCGTGGCTGGTTCTGAAAGGCGACAAGCTGGCGGTGGTTTCTACTGCTAACCAGGACTCCCCGCTGATGGGTGAAGCGATTTCTGGCGCATCCGGCTTCCCAATCCTGGGTCTGGACGTGTGGGAACACGCTTACTACCTGAAATTCCAGAACCGTCGTCCGGACTACATCAAAGCCTTCTGGGACGTGGTGAACTGGGACGAAGCAGCAGCGCGTTTCGCCGCTAAAAAATAAGGTTGCATTGACGCCTGTGAGAAGCGAGTCTTATGACTCGCTTTTTTTGTATCTGTATACCCGTCATACTTCAAGTTGCAGGTGCGTTGGCTGCGTTCGCTCACCCCAGTCACTTACTTGAGTAAGCTCCTGGGGATTCACTCTCTTGCCGCCTTCCTGCAACTCGAATTATTTAGGGCATATAAAGGAGCAGCAATGCATTACCCGGTGAACGTGTTTACAGGCAAGGTAAGGGAGTACGACGGCAGCCGCCCGAGTGCCATCGCCAAAATTCAGGTCGACGGTGAGTTGACGTTAACCGACCTCGGGCTTGCGGGTGACGAGCAGGCCGAAAAGAAAATCCACGGCGGGCCCGATCGCGCGCTGTGCCACTACCCGCGCGAACACTATCAGCACTGGAAAACCGAGTTTCCCGAGCAGGCGGACCTCTTCGTCGCCCCCGCGTTTGGGGAGAATCTCTCCACCGAAGGGCTCACCGAAAAGAACGTGTTTATCGGTGATATCTACCGCTGGGGCGATGCCCTGATTCAGGTGACGCAGCCACGCTCGCCGTGCTTCAAGCTCAACTACCACTTCGGTATTCAGGATATGTCGGCCCAGCTGCAAAAAGCGGGTAAAACCGGCTGGCTGTATCGCGTGGTGCTGGCTGGGCAGGTTTCAGCGGACGCGCCGCTTGAGCTGGCGTCGCGCCTGAGCGATGTGTCTGTTTATGACGCCTGCGCCATTGCCTGGCATATGCCGTTTGACGACGAACAGTATCACCGCCTGCTGTCGGCCGCGGGGTTATCCATCAGCTGGACAAGAACGATGCAGAAGCGGCGTTTAAGCAGCAAGATCGAGGATAATTCGCGGAGATTGTGGGGGAAATAGTCCTCCGCAGAAAGTAGGCCGGGTAAGGCGAAGCCGCCACCCGGCACTAACAGCTACGAACGCTTATACAGCGGTAGCCACAGCGTTAAACGTAGTCCACCCAGCGGGCTGTCGTCGGCTTTCACCCAGCCACGGTGCTGCTGCATGGCGGTTTCAACAATCGCCAGACCCAGTCCCGTGCCGCCCGATTCCCGGTCGCGCGCCTCATCGGTACGATAGAACGGACGGAAAATCTGCTCGCGGTCTTCCGGGCTCACGCCTGGGCCGTCATCATCGACAATGACGGTGATCCCGTCTTTATCCACCGAGAACGCCACCTCAATCTTCGTATGCGAGTAGCGAAGAGCGTTACGCACGATGTTCTCCAGTGCGCTTTCCAGCGTGTTGGGGTTACCGTACAGCGGCCACGGGCCCGGCGGGAAGTTGACGGTAAAGGATTTACCCATCTGTTCCGCTTCGAACGCCGCGTTGTCCAGCACCTCGTGCCAGAGGTGATTCGCTTTCACCGTTTCGCTGACCAGCGCGTTTTTCTGCTGATTGCGCGACATGACCAGCAGGTCGTTGATCATGCTGTCCAGGCGGTGCGCTTCCGTTTCAATACGCTCCAGCTCTTTGCTCTCACCGCTGCGGCGGCGCAGCAGCGCGGTGCCAAGCTGCAAGCGCGTAAGCGGGGTACGCAGCTCGTGCGAGATATCCGACAGCAGACGTTGCTGCGCGGTCATCATGCGGTCGAGCGCGCTCACCATCTGGTTAAAACTGGTTCCGGCGGCAAGGAACTCCTGCGGACCTGCTTCCAGTTCAGGGTGTTGTCGCAGGTTACCCTGCGCCACCTCATCGGCGGCATTCTTCAGTTTACGCGCCGGTTTTGCCAGGCTCCACGCCAGCCATAACAGCAGCGGTGAGCTGACCAGCATGGTGACAATCAGCAGCAGGAGAGGGCGGTCAAACAGCAGGTTGATAAAATCAGACTGGGAGTTGCTCGCCGGACGGATCAGATAGAGCTGATAATTATCCTCTCCGTCCCTGACGGAGAAAGGCCCTACCATCTCTACGCGGCCATATTTCTTCTTCTGGGGATGATCGGCATTATCCGCCTGGCCAATGAAGTTGCGGATAATCTGCATTTCATTGCGATCGGCCCCAATGACGCGGCCTTCGCTGGTCACCAGCAGCAGGCGTTGTCCGGGCGGCGCCCACTTGTCGATAGCGCGAAACAGCCTGCGCCACCACATTAAATCGTTTGGCGGATCGTTTGCCAGCTCGGCTTCCACGTGCTGCTCGATCATCACGCCCTGACGTTGCTCGCTGTCGAGAAGCTCCGTCATCTGGCGTGAGTCGAGTTTTGGCAACATCAAAACGAGCATTAAAACCAGTGCCAGCGTCAGCCAGAAGATGGCGAAGATGCGGGCGGTTAAGCTTCCTATCATGAAGCGGAAACCATCAGATAACCGCGACCACGCAGGGTTTTAAACCATGGGTGACCGTCTTTACGCTCCGGCAGCTTACGGCGCAGGTTAGAGATGTGCATGTCGATGGCGCGGTCAAACGGGGTGAGGCGTTTGCCCAGCACTTCCTGGCTTAGATGTTCACGCGAAACCACCTGGCCGAGGTGCTGCGCCAGCAGATACAGCAGGGTGAACTCCGTGCCGGTCAGTTCCAGCGTCTGGCCATCAAAGCTTGCTTCCTGACGGCCCGGGTTCAGGCTCAGAGAGTCGACTTCAAGAGTAGGCGAGCTGTTGTCGGTATTTTGCTGCTGCTCGCTCCAGTGGGAACGACGCAGGATAGCGCGAATACGGGCAACCAGTTCACGGTCATTAAACGGCTTGGGTAAATAGTCATCCGCGCCCAGCTCAAGGCCGAGTACGCGGTCAAGTTCGCTGCCGCGCGCGGTCAGCATAATAACGGGAGTCTGGTGTGTCTGGCGAAGCTCTTTCAACGTATCAATACCGTTTTTCTTCGGCATCATCACGTCGAGCAAAAGTAAATCGATGCTGTCGTCAAGGAGACTCAGCGCCTGCTCGCCATCATGGGCAACCAGGACGTTGAAACCTTCCATGTCGAGCAACTCCTTTAAAAGGGATGTGAGCTCTCGGTCATCATCAACTAACAGGATTTTATTCATTGTTTAAATACCTCCGAGGCAGAAATTACGACATCAAGGCTGTCTAATCCATGACTTTACGTTGTTTTACACCCCCTGACGCATGTTTGCAGCCTGAATCGTAGACTGTCTCTCGTTGAATCGCGACACGAAAGATTTTGGGAGCAAGTGATGCGCAAAGTTACCGCTGCCGTCATGGCCTCAACGCTGGCGTTCAGTGCGTTTAGCCAGGCTGCTGAAGCTATCATCAGCGATAACAGTCCCTTACAAGAGGGCGCAACGCAGAACAGCAGCCAAAGCCATATGTTTGACGGCATAAGTTTAACCGAACATCAGCGTCAACAGATGCGAGATCTGATGCAGAGGGCACGACACGACCAGCCCCCTGTTAATGTTAGCGAAATGGAGACAATGCATCGCCTTGTCACCGCAGAAAATTTTGACGAAAGCGCTGTTCGCGCTCAGGCCGAAAAAATGGCACAGGAACAGGTTGCCCGCCAGGTAGAGATGGCGAAGGTCCGCAACCAGATGTTCCATCTGCTAACGCCCGAGCAGCAAGCGGTTTTGAATGCCAGACATCAGCAGCGAATGGACCAGCTGCGCGAGGTTGCACGGATGCAGCGAAGCTCAGAAACGACGTTTTTCAGTAGCAATAGCAGTACCCGTAGTAACCAGTAAACCCTGTTTTCCTTGCCATAGACACCATCCCTGTCTTCCCCCACATGATGTGGGGGGTTTTTTTGCCCCGCATCCGCGCTGTTAACCGTTTATTCATCCTTAGACTCCCCATGCTTCCGTTATACTAGCGGCATGACATGACAGGAGCGTTTATGAATCAATCCTATGGAAGACTGGTAAGCCGGGCCGCCATTGCGGCGACCGTCATGGCCTCCAGCCTGTTACTGATTAAAATCTTTGCCTGGTGGTATACCGGCTCGGTCAGTATTCTGGCGGCGCTGGTGGACTCGCTGATGGACATTGCCGCCTCGTTGACCAACCTGCTGGTGGTGCGTTACTCGCTGCAGCCAGCGGATGAAGAGCACACATTTGGGCACGGCAAAGCGGAGTCGCTGGCCGCGCTGGCGCAAAGTATGTTCATTTCCGGCTCTGCGCTGTTCCTGTTTTTAACCGGCATTCAGCATCTCGTTTCGCCGACACCGATGAACGATCCCGGCGTGGGCGTAGTTGTGACGATCGTTGCGCTTATATGCACACTTGTTCTGGTAACGTTCCAGCGCTGGGTTGTTCGCAAAACGCAAAGTCAGGCTGTACGGGCGGATATGCTTCATTATCAATCTGATGTTATGATGAATGGGGCTATTCTTATTGCGCTCGGTCTGGCCTGGTATGGCTGGCATCGCGCCGATGCGTTATTTGCGTTAGGGATTGGTATCTATATTTTATATAGCGCCCTGCGGATGGGGTATGAAGCGGTGCAATCACTGCTTGACCGCGCCCTCCCGGACTCAGAACGTAATGAAATTTTTTCTATCGTGACCTCCTGGCCCGGCGTCAGCGGTGCACACGATCTTCGAACGCGGCAGTCAGGGCCGACCCGCTTTATTCAGATTCATATTGAAATGGAAGACAACCTGCCACTGGTTCAGGCTCACGTTATTGCTGAGCAGGTCGAGCAGGCGATTTTGCAGCGTTTTCCTGGTTCAGACGTCATCATTCACCAGGATCCCTGCTCGGTTGTACCCGGTCATGTTGGGCTTTCGTAATTCGTTGTAAAAAAGTGAGCCAGGCCAGCATTTTGTGTATAAATTACCGCCGTTTGGTCTGACCTGAATCAATTCAGCTGGAAGGGATTGATATACTATTTGCAGTATTCGTTGGTCGATAAGTTTCTTCCGGCAACAGATTTCAATTTTGCATTCCTAAGTTCAGAGGTAGTCATGATTAAGAAAATCGGTGTGTTGACAAGCGGCGGTGATGCGCCGGGCATGAACGCGGCAATTCGTGGTGTTGTCCGTGCAGCGCTGACGGAAGGCCTGGAAGTTTTTGGCGTTTATGACGGTTATCTGGGCCTGTATGAAGATCGTATGGTTCAGCTCGACCGTTACAGCGTGTCTGACATGATCAACCGTGGCGGTACTTTCCTCGGTTCCGCGCGCTTCCCGGAATTCCGTGATGAACACGTTCGTGAAGTGGCTATCGAAAACATGAAGAAACGCGGCCTGGACGCCCTGGTGGTTATCGGTGGTGACGGCTCCTACATGGGTGCAAAACGTCTGACCGAAATGGGCTTCCCGTGCATCGGTCTGCCGGGCACCATCGACAACGACATCAAAGGTACTGACTACACTATCGGCTTCTTTACTGCACTGGGTACCGTTGTTGAAGCGATTGACCGTCTGCGTGACACCTCTTCTTCTCACCAGCGTATCTCTATCGTTGAAGTGATGGGCCGTTACTGTGGCGACCTGACGCTGGCGGCAGCCATTGCGGGCGGTTGTGAATTTATCGTCGTGCCGGAAGTCGAATTTAGCCGTGAAGATCTGGTGGCTGAAATCAAAGCGGGCATCGCGAAAGGTAAAAAACACGCGATCGTGGCTATCACCGAGCACATCTGTGACGTTGACGAGCTGGCGAAGTACATCGAAGCCGAAACCAAACGCGAAACCCGCGCGACCGTACTGGGTCACATCCAGCGCGGCGGTTCCCCAGGCCCTTACGACCGTATTCTGGCGTCCCGTATGGGCGCGTACGCTATCGATCTGCTGCTGCAGGGTCACGGCGGCCGCTGCGTCGGTATTCAGAACGAAAAACTGGTTCACCACGACATCATCGACGCGATTGAAAACATGAAGCGTCCGTTCAAAGGTGACTGGCTGGACTGCGCGAAAAAACTGTACTGATCGGTTCTGTTGCCCGGTGGCGCTGCGCTTACCGGGCCTACAAAAGCACGACTCGTAGGCCGGGTAAGGCGTAGCCGCCACCCGGCTTTTTTATGCGCGCACGCTTTTTTTATTCCACTACGTTATAGCCAATCTTTTTTTATTCTTTAATCCTCGATTCGCTTTCTGGCACGCTGCATTCATCAAAACACTACACAAGAGAGCTGGGCGATGAATAAATGGGGCGTGGGTTTAACATTATTGCTGGCATCGACCAGCGTTCTGGCTAAGGATATCCAGTTACTGAACGTGTCATACGACCCGACGCGTGAACTGTACGAGCAATACAACAAAGCGTTTGCGGCACACTGGAAACAGGAAACCGGCGATAACGTGGTGGTTCGCCAGTCGCATGGCGGCTCCGGCAAGCAGGCGACGTCCGTGATAAACGGTATTGAAGCCGACGTGGTGACCCTGGCGCTGGCCTACGATGTCGACGCGATCGCCGAGCGCGGCCGCATCGACAAAAACTGGATCAAACGCCTGCCGGATAACTCCGCACCCTACACCTCGACCATCGTCTTCCTGGTGCGTAAAGGAAACCCGAAACAAATTAAAGACTGGAACGACCTGATCAAACCGGGCGTTTCTGTGATTACCCCGAACCCGAAAAGCTCCGGCGGCGCTCGCTGGAACTACCTGGGCGCATGGGGCTATGCACTGCATCACAACAATGGCGACCAGGCCAAAGCGCAGGAATTCGTGAAGGCGCTGTATAAAAACGTTGAGGTGCTGGACTCCGGCGCGCGTGGCGCCACCAACACCTTCGTCGAGCGCGGGATTGGCGACGTGCTGATTGCCTGGGAAAATGAAGCTCTGCTGGCGACCCACGAGCTGGGCAAAGACAAATTTGAGATCGTGACCCCGAGCGAATCGATTCTGGCTGAACCTACCGTCTCTGTAGTCGATAAAGTGGTTGAGAAAAAAGATACCAAAGCGGTGGCGGAAGCCTACCTGAAGTATCTGTACTCGCCAGAAGGCCAGGAAATTGCGGCGAAAAACTTCTATCGTCCACGCGATGCGGCGGTCGCCAAGAAATACGAAGGGGAGTTCCCAAAACTGAAGCTATTCACTATTGACGATGTGTTCGGCGGCTGGACCAAAGCGCAGAAAGAGCACTTCTCCAATGGCGGTACCTTCGACCAAATTAGCCAGCGCTAACCATTAGCCTGTGAAACGGTGACCCGGCGTGAGAAATCCGCCGGGTTTTTTATTTGGTCATCATTTTGCGTTACTCTTTTGCCTCTACTGAAAACAGGGAACGCGTTGTGAAAAAAATTATCTTATTGCTCCTCATTGTCATCGCCCTTGCCGCTGGCGGCGTGTACTGGATGAAGGCGGGTAATCCGAATGCGTTGCGCCATATCGTTCTCGACCAGTGCGTGCCGAATCAGATCCAGAACCGTAACCCGGCACCCTGCGCGCAGGTGAAAACGGATGCAGGCTATGTGGTATTTAAAGATCGCAACGGGCCGCTGCAATACCTGCTGATGCCGACATATCGCATCAACGGCACCGAGAGCCCGCTGCTGACCGACGCTCATACGCCGAACTTTTTCTGGCTGGCGTGGCAGTCGCGCAGCTTTATGACCCTGAAGCGTGGATCCGAGGTGCCTGACAGCGCCATTTCGCTGACGATTAACTCGCCGACTGGCCGCACGCAGAACCATTTTCATATTCATATATCCTGCCTGCGCCCGGACGTGCGCGAGAAGCTCAACGCGGCACAGGGAGAAATCAGCACCCAGTGGCTGCCTCTTTCGGGGGGGCTGGAAGGACATGAGTATCTTGCTCGCCGCGTGACGGAGAATGAACTGGTCAAGCGCAGCCCGTTTATGATGCTGGCGGAAGAGCTGCCGGAAGCGCGCGACCATATGGGGCGTTTCGCGCTGGCAATGGCGCAGCAGTCGGATGGCTCTTTTGTTTTGCTGGCGACCGAGCGTAACCTGCTCACGCTTAACCGCGCGTCAGCGGAGGAACTGCAGGATCATCAATGCACTATCCTGAAGTAACCCCACCATAAATCGCGTTTACTCGGGCTGCCTGTCACCGTAGACTTGCTGAAAAATTCTACAGGAGACAGGTATGTCGCTCTGGTTAACGTATCCTCTGCTGCTGCCCTCACTGATCGTTGGCGTCACCATCGTGCTGTGGGCGACGTCGCTATTGCCGGAATTTATCACCGCGCTGCTGTTCTTCACGGCGGCGATGACCGCCAGAATCGCCCCGCCGGAGGTCATCTTCGGCGGTTTTGCCTCGTCGGCTTTCTGGCTGGTATTCAGCGGCTTTGTGCTCGGCGTGGCGATCCGTAAAACCGGACTGGCTGACAGGGCCGCCCGGGCGCTGTCGGCAAAGCTCACCGACTCCTGGGTGTTGATGGTGGCGAGCGTGGTGCTGCTGAGCTACGCGCTGGCGTTTGTGATGCCGTCGAACATGGGACGTATTGCGCTGCTGATGCCGATTGTCGCGGCGATGGCAAAACGCGCCGGTATCGCCGACGGCTCCCGCGCCTGGTTCGGGCTGGCGCTGGCGGTGGGGTTCGGGACTTTCCAGCTTTCGGCGACGATCTTGCCTGCTAACGTCCCTAACCTGGTGATGAGCGGTGCGGCGGAAGGTTCGTACGGTATCCATCTGAACTATGTCCCGTATCTGCTGCTGCACACGCCGGTGCTCGGTATTCTCAAAGGCCTGATCCTGATTGGCCTCATCTGCTGGCTATTTCCCGGCAGCCCAAAACCGCCGAAGGAACAGGCGCCGTCTGAGCCTATGGGGCGGGATGAAAAGCGTCTCGCCTGGCTGCTGGCGGTGGTGCTGGGGATGTGGGTGACGGAGAGCTGGCACGGCGTGGGGCCGGCGTGGACGGGGCTGGCGGCGTCGATCGTCGTCATGCTGCCGCGCGTTGGCTTTATCACCGGGGAAGAATTTTCAGCGGGCGTGAACATGCGCACCTGTATTTACGTCGCGGGCATTCTTGGGCTGGCGATCGTGGTGACGCAAACCGGTATCGGAACGGCCGTGGGCGAGGCGTTGCTTCGCATTATGCCGCTGGATGCAGACAGGCCGTTCACCAGTTTCCTGGCGCTGACCGGTATTACCTCGGCGCTCAACTTCATTATGACCGCCAACGGCGTTCCGGCGCTGTACACCACTCTGGCGCAGAGTTTTTCGGACGCGACCGGTTTTCCGCTGCTGTCGGTAATCATGATTCAGGTGCTGGGCTATTCCACGCCGCTGCTGCCGTATCAGGCGTCGCCGATTGTGGTGGCTATGGGGCTCGGGAAGGTGCCTGCAAGGGCGGGGATGGTGCTCTGTCTGGCGCTGGCTATCGCAACGTATCTGGTACTGCTGCCGCTGGATTATCTGTGGTTTAGTTTGCTGGGGAAAGTGTAGTTCGGTGCGAGCGGTTTCCCCTCACCCCAACCCTCTCCCTAAGGGAGAGGGAGGAGAAGAGCGGCGGGTAAGCGCAAGCGCCACCCGCCACAAAGGCAATTACGCCTGTTTAGCCGCTTCTGCTGCCTTAACGATCACCGCGAAAGCGTCAGCTTTCAGGGATGCACCGCCAACCAGCGCGCCATCGATGTCTGGCTGGGTGAACAGCTCAGCAGCGTTGGAGGCGTTTACGGAACCGCCGTACTGGATAATCACTTGCTCAGCGACCTTCGCGTCGGCTTTAGCAATGTGGTCACGAATGAATTTGTGAACCGCCTGAGCCTGCGCAGGGGTTGCAGATTTGCCGGTACCGATCGCCCAGACTGGCTCGTATGCGATTACTGCGCCTTCGAACGCTGCCGCGCCCTGGGTTTTCAGCACTGCGTCGATCTGACGTGCGCACACTTCTTCGGTTTTGCCCGCTTCGTTTTCCGCTTCGGTTTCACCGATGCACAGAACCGGAATCAGACCCTGCTCTTTCAGCACGGCAAATTTCTTCGCGATGAACTCGTCGGATTCTTTGTGATAGGTGCGACGCTCGGAGTGGCCGATGATGATGTATTTCGCGCCGATATCTTTCAGCATTTCAGCGGAGGTTTCACCGGTGAACGCGCCAGACAGGTTAACGTCAACGTTCTGCGCGCCCAGAATGATGTGGCTGCCGTCAGCGGCGTGTTTAGCCAGATCCAGGTACATATCCGGCGGAGCGATAGCAACCGCGCAGCCCGTCACGCCAGCCAGCTCTTTACGCAGGTTCGCAACCAGTTCGTTTACCATGTGGCGGCTGCCGTTCAGTTTCCAGTTACCCATCACTAAAGGATGTCGCATTTCAATTCTCCACGCTAAATAAGCGAATTAAGGAATATGGCCACCCTGTCGGGCAGCATGGTCTGTGAATCAGTATAGAGATTTTCCCTCGAAAGGCTTTGCTTTTTGTCATTAATTCGCCCCGCCGAGGGTGTCAGATAGTGCCAGCTTAATCGGTTCAACAGCGAAGGTCAGTCCTTTTTCGCCGTTGTCCGCCACAACATAGCGGATCGCGCCTTCGGTATCAGCGTAGTAACGCTTGTTTTTCCCGGCGGTAAGGAGTTTTTGCAGCTTTTGTTGACTTTGCTTTTTCGTCAGCGCAGGGGTAAAGGCCTGCAATACCGCGCTCATGTACTCCAGCGCTTTCGCCTTAGCGGCTTTCTGCTCTGGCCCCTGTATCGGCAGCCAGGTGATTTGCATGCTTTTGATTTTTAACGTACCGCGCTCCAGCGCCGTGGAAGCATACAAATTCTCATTAATCTTGCTTGCCGCACGGGTCAGTGTGGGGGTATCGCGTGAGCCATCAATGGCGCGAAACTCATCCAGCGGCAGTGTGGGGTTGGTCTGATTGAAGGTTTCACGAAACTGGCTGATGGACTGATCGAACGACGGCGCGCCCGCCAGCAGATACGGTGCTGTGGTCGGGGCTGTGGTTTCGGCGGCGTGCAGGGGATAACCCGCGCTGAGCAGCGCTAAACACAGGAAAAGAGAACGTGCCGAACTTTTCATCAACATTGCCCCTGGCCGTAAGTGCTCATGATTAAAACGATATCTGCTCGGCTTGTCAAAAGGTCACAACTCCAGGGTAAAATGCGCGCTATACGATAATAAGGAACCTTACATGACCATACAGCAGTGGCTGTTTTCATTCAAAGGGCGTATTGGACGCCGTGATTTCTGGATCTGGATGGTGACGTGGGTTGTCGCCATGCTGCTTCTGTTTTTCGTTGCTTACAACGCCTGGCTGAGCACGCAAACGGCGGCCTTCGCGCTGGTCTGTTTACTATGGCCAACGGCGGCGGTTGTCGTAAAACGTCTGCACGATCGCGGACGTTCCGGCGCGTGGGCATTTCTGATTATTCTGGCGTGGATGCTGGTGGCGGGAAACTGGGCGATGCTTCCGTCCATCCTGCCGTGGGTCGTGGGCAGGATGGTACCGAGCATTATCTTCGTGATGATGATTGTCGATCTGGGCGCGTTTATTGGCACCCAGAGCGAAAACAAATACGGTAAAGACACCCTTGAGGTGAAATACCGCTGATCACCAGTAGTGTTCGGCGGTCATATGGCCCGGTCGGCGGCGAAGATGTTTCGTCATCTGCCGGGTATCCTTCAGAAGCTGCTGCGTGTCACGCACCATCTGCGGGTTGCCGCACAGCATGACGTGGCTGGTTTCAGCGTTCAGCGGCAAACCCACCGCGTCTTCCAGGGCTCCACTCTCAATTAACGCCGGCACGCGGCCGTTAAGCGCTCCTGCTACGGTTTCGCGGCTGACCACCGTCTGAATCTTTAACTTTCCGCCGTACTGCTGTTCAAGCGCCTGCATCTGCGGCAAATAGCTCAGGTCTGCAGCGTAGCGTGCAGCGTGCACCAGCACGATGTTTTTAAAGCGCTCCAGGTCTTTGCCGTACTGCAAAATAGAGAGATAAGGGCCGATGGCCGTACCGGTTGCCAGCATCCAGAGCGTGTCACAGTCAGGGATCTCTTCGAGCACAAAGAAGCCTGCCGCTTCACTTACAATTTGCACCTCGTCGCCGGGCTTAAGGGCGGCAAGGCGCGGGCTGAGCTTACCGTCAGGAACGGTGACCAGATAGAACTCGAGGTCCGGGTTATCAGGCGCGTTAACGTAAGAGTAGGCGCGCTGCACGCGCTCGCCGTCGACATCCAGCCCCAGCTTCGCAAATTGCCCGGCTTTAAACGGGTGAACGGGAGCATGTACGGTGAGACTAAATAGCGCATCGGTCCAGAACTGTACCTTTGTGACTTTACCTGTTACCCAGTCCGCCATGATCTTCTCCTGTGCTGTTTCTCTGTTCTATCTTCCGTACTTGTGGTGACAATTTCCAGCCCGTCAGGGCCGGAAAGCTCTATCGATCAAACGGTTTTACAGAATGTGCGTCTGCACATCCGGGTCTTTGCGGTCGAGATAGTGGATAGACTGGATGCGGCGAATGGTGCGTGATTTACCGCGAATCAGCAGCGTTTCAGTGGTGGCCATATTACCCTTGCGGGTGATGCCGTCCAGCAGATCGCCTTTGGTGATGCCGGTCGCCGAGAAGACAACGTTATCGCTACGCGCCATTTCGTCCAGAGCCAGCACTTTATTGGCCTCGATGCCCATCGCTTCGCAGCGCGCCAGCTCGTTTTCCCCGATGCGGCGGTTCTCTTCGCTGTCGCCTTTTACCTCATGGCGGGGCAGCAGACGGGCCTGCATATCGCCATCCAGCGCGCGGATCACTGCCGCGGAGACCACACCTTCCGGCGCGCCGCCGATGCCGTACAGCACGTCGACTTCGCTATCCGGCATGCAGGTCAGGATCGAGGCGGCAACGTCACCGTCAGGGATAGCAAACACGCGCACGCCGAGCTTTTGCATCTGCGCGATGGTGGCGTCGTGGCGCGGTTTCGCCAGAATCGTCACGGTAAGTTCGCTAAGGGGTTTGTCCAGGGCTTTGGCGATGTTGTGCAGGTTCTCTTCCAGCGGCAGGCTAAGGTCGATTGCGCCTTTTGCGCCTGGACCGACAATCAGCTTTTCCATGTACATGTCAGGCGCGTTGAGGAAGCAGCCCTTATCGCCCACGGCCAGCACCGCTAACGCATTGGCCTGACCCATTGCCGTCATGCGGGTGCCTTCGATCGGGTCGACCGCGATATCCACGGCATCGCCTTTGCCGGTACCGACTTTTTCACCGATATAGAGCATCGGCGCTTCGTCGATCTCGCCTTCGCCGATCACGATGGTGCCGTCGATGTTGACCTGGTTAAGCACAATGCGCATGGCATGGACGGCTGCGCCGTCTGCGGTATTTTTGTCGCCACGGCCCAGCCATTTATAGCCTGCAAGGGCGGCTGCTTCGGTGACGCGGGAAAACTCGATAGCAAGTTCACGTTTCATGAGGTACTCGTGCAATCAAAAGGAATTGCACGAAGTTTATCACAGAGTGGGGAGGGGGGGGGGGACCGGTGCGGTTGGAGCCCCTCACCCCGGCCCTCTCCCCAAAGGGAAGAGGGTGTTTTAAGTTCCCTCTCCCCTTTGGGGAGAGGGTTGGGTGAGGGGTGAGTCTGTCTTACTCGTCGTGCTCTTCCCACGCCAGGGCGCGTTTCACCGCTTTTTTCCAGCCGCTGTAGCGGAAGTTACGCTCGGTGGTTTCGATGCCCGGACGGAATTCGCGTTCGATAACCGCTTTTTCCTGCAGCTCGTCCAGGTTCTGCCAGAAGCCGACCGCCAGGCCGGCAAGGTACGCCGCGCCCAGCGCCGTCACTTCACGCACTTCAGGGCGCTCAACGCGGGTGCCGAGAATGTCGGACTGGAACTGCATCAGGAAGTTATTCGCTACCGCACCGCCGTCCACGCGCAGGGCGTGCAGACGAATGCCGGAGTCCGCCTGCATCGCTTCCAGCACGTCGCGCGTCTGGTAGGCGATGGATTCGAGAGTAGCGCGAATAATGTGGTTAGAGTTCACGCCGCGCGTCAGGCCGAAAATCGCCCCGCGTGCATACGGATCCCAGTACGGCGCGCCCAGACCGGTGAACGCAGGCACCACGTAAACGCCGTTGGTGTCTTTCACTTTGGTCGCGAAGTACTCGGAGTCGAACGCATCGCTGATCAGCTTCATCTCGTCGCGCAGCCACTGAATGGATGCACCCGCCATGAACACCGCACCTTCCAGCGCATAGTTCACTTCGCCGCGCGGGCCGCAGGCGATGGTGGTCAGCAGGCCGTTTTCTGATTTCACCGCTTTCTCGCCGGTGTTCATCAGCATAAAGCAGCCGGTGCCGTAGGTGTTCTTCGCCATCCCTTCCTTGACGCACAGCTGGCCGAACAGCGCCGCCTGCTGGTCACCGGCGATACCGGCGATAGGAATACGGGTGCCGCCTTTACCGCCGATGTTGGTCTGACCGTACACTTCTGAAGACTTACGCACTTCAGGCAGCATCGCGCGCGGAATGTCCAGCGCGTCCAGCATCTTGTCATCCCACTCCAGGGTGTTGATATTGAACAGCATGGTACGCGAGGCGTTGGTGTAGTCGGTGACGTGAACGCGTCCCTGGGTCATCTTCCAGATAAGCCAGGTATCGACGGTACCGAACAGCAGCTCGCCGCGTTTTGCACGCTCACGTGAACCTTCCACGTGGTCGAGGATCCATTTCACTTTGGTGCCGGAGAAATACGGGTCAACCACCAGACCGGTGGCGCTGCGCACGTACTCTTCCATACCGTCGCGCTTCAGCTGTTCGCAGATCTCGGATGTACGGCGGCACTGCCAGACGATAGCGTTGTAAATGGGCTTACCGGTTTCGCGTTCCCAGACCACGGTAGTTTCACGCTGGTTGGTGATACCAATCGCGGCAATCTCGTCGGAACTGATATCGGCTTTCGCCAGCACTTCGACCAGCGTGGAGCTTTGTGATGCCCAAATCTCCATCGGGTCGTGTTCTACCCAGCCTGGACGAGGATAAATTTGCTCAAATTCGCGCTGTGACACGCTGACGATGTTCGCGTCATGATCCATTACGACAGCGCGGGAGCTGGTAGTGCCCTGGTCGAGCGCAACGATATATTTTTTTTCGGTCATGGTATGTGTCCCGTAGTCAGATTACAGCGAAGCTTTTTGTTGTGCGGTAGAAGTCGTTTCCTTCTCCTCTTCCACACAGGTGTCGCACGGTAAGTGGCGACCAATTAATTTGCGGTAGCTAAACGCACCCAGCGCAGCCCCGACAACCGGCGCAAACAGCGGTACCAGGAAGTAAGGAATGTCTTTACCGCCGGTGAAGGCCACGTCGCCCCAGCCTGCGATAAAGGCGAACGCTTTTGGTCCGATATCACGTGCCGGGTTCATCGCGAAGCCGGTGAGCGGGCCCATGGATGCGCCAATCACCGCAATCAGCAAACCAATCAGCAGGGGTGCCAGCGGGCCGCGCGGAATGCCGTTTCCGTCGTCGGTCAGCGCCAGGATAACGCCCATCAGAATAGCGGTAATCACCATTTCAACTGCGAACGCCTGCACAAAATTGATATGCGGGTTAGGGTAGGTTGAGAAGATGCCTGCCAGATCCAGACTTTCGACGCTGCCGCGTACCATATGATGCGTCTGTTCGAAGTCGATGAAAAGATTGTAATAAAGCCCGTAAACTAACGCCGCTGCGCAAAACGCGCCGGCAAACTGAGAAAGAATGAAAGGAACAACTTTGCGTCCGTCGAAGCACGCGAACAGCCAAAGTGCGATTGTCACCGCCGGGTTAAGATGTGCACCAGAAACCCCTGCGGTCAGGTAGATGGCCATCGCCACGCCCAGACCCCAGATGATACTGATTTCCCACTGACCAAAACTGGCACCCGCCACTTTCAGTGCAGCGACACAGCCCACTCCGAAGAATATCAACAACCCGGTACCAAGGAACTCGGCAATGCACTGGCCTTTTAAGGTTGATGTCTGACTCATAATCGGAATCCTGAAGAAATTGATGTTTATTGTTAGCATGGCCGCCCGTGACAGCCACGATGCCCTGTAGACATAGTGTTAATTTATCGTTAACGAGCAAAAACGAGAAATATCGAAATCAAAATGTGTGGTCTGCGTCAATAAAATGAGCGTTTTCGCGCCATAAAGCACATTTTTGCAGCAGTACAGGATCCGTGCAGGAATGTGAGCTGAATCATTTCATTAACGAATCAGTTAACAATTTAGGGGTATATGACGCGAACGCACCAGGACCAGACCTAAAAGTGTTGCAAACCGCGATCTGCGCGGTGTGTCGCTGGACACAGAGCGCCGCGCTCCATACAATCGACGGTATATGTCGTGCGCGTTTATGTTAAAGCGTCGCCTTGCAATTCAGGAGAGGTAGCATCATGTCTTTAGAAGTGTTTGAGAAACTGGAATCGAAAGTACAGCAGGCGATTGACACCATCACCCTGCTGCAGATGGAAATTGAAGAGCTGAAAGAGAAGAACAACAGCCTGGCGCAGGAAGTTCAGAACGCTCAGCACGGCCGCGAAGAACTGGAGCGCGAAAACAACCAGCTGCGCGAACAGCAGAACGGCTGGCAGGATCGCCTGCAGGCGCTGCTGGGACGTATGGAAGAGGTCTAATTCCCATTGGGAAGAACTGAACAGGCCGGGTAAGGCGAAGCCGCCACCCGGCTTTTTTTATGGTTTGATGTCAGTCGGCGATCACCATAAAAAAGGCCGCCAAAGGCGGCCTTAACGCTACTTGTCCTGCGCTGTCATAGCAAAAGCAACGAACACATTGGGTTCATCACTCTTTACAACGAGTACGCTGGCGACAATGAACGCGATACATAAATAGCGTTTCATTATGCGGTCCCTGCAGCTAACCGCTCCACCGTTCACCACCGGTGATAAGCCGGTGGACACAAGCCCTGGTATTAGCCTGCTTTACGGTAGTGAATACACCTTTCCCTGGACCGATGCCCATTTGCGAGATGGCGGAAAGGGACGCTTCATCATAATGAGCATCAACCGTGGAGTTAAGGTATTCATAGACAATTAGGATTTTATAAAGGTTCTGAGGGGTTGCCCAAGGTTTGGACGAGAGTATGATGAAACTCCCTGGTGTTAGTCTGCAAAACTTCCCAACGGACCGCGAATCCTGAGGGGACAAAAAAACCGCCACATTGCTGTTGGCGGTTTTTTTATGGTTCTCGCTGACTTTTTACTACTCGATATCCAGCGGGTCTTCGGACAGGATAATGCCGGTATTATCGGCGTAGAGATGGTCCCCGGAGAAGAAGGTCACGCCGCCGAAATTGACGCGCACGTCGCTTTCGCCGATGCCGTCACCCGCCGCTCCTACCGGTATGGCCGCGATGGCCTGAATCCCGATATCCAGGTCTTCCAGATCGTCCACCTGACGTACGGAACCGTACACCACAAGGCCTTCCCACTCATTCTGAACGGCAATGCCGGCCAGTTCAGCATCTATTAATGCACGGCGCACGGAACCGCCGCCGTCGACCACAAGAACGCGGCCGCGGCCATTCTGTTCGAGCAGATCGTACAGCAACCCGTTGTCCTCGAAACATTTCACCGTGACGATTTGACCGCCAAACGACGACCTCCCACCAAAGTTGGAGAACAGCGGTTCAACGACGTTGACATCTTCCTGGTAGATGTCACAAAGCTCGGAGGTATCGTATTTCATAGGTTTAACGCTCAGTTGCTGCGAATGTGTTCAGTATATCGTGCGAAATGCGTTGTTGGCAAAATCATCAATTGTTAATTGATATTTGTCAGCTAACGCAGCGTCTGGCTTAACACAATCCCGATGACGAACAAAAGGTTAGTCAGCAACGCGCCTTTTACCGTACGTTCCAGCATCGGCGGCATGGCGGACGGGCTGAGTTCACGCATCACAAAGCGGGCCTGCTTAATCAGCAGCGGCGCGGCAAGCACAAACAGCCAGCCCCACAAGCTCTGCAAGGAAATCAGGTTAAACAGCGCCAGGCAAACCAGCGCGCCAATGAGCAGGCAGGCGTGATAGCGGCGCGCATTGACCGGCCCCAGACGAACCGCCAGGGTATTTTTGCCGTTCTCGCGATCGCTGTCGATGTCGCGCAGGTTGTTGATGTTGAGCACCGCCGTCGCCAGCAGGCCGCAGGCGGTCGCGGGCAGGAACAGGGCAGGGATCACCGTATGCGCCTGCAGGTACCAGCTTCCCATCACGCTCAGCCAGCCGAAGAACACCAGTACGGAGATATCCCCTAGCCCAATATAACCGTAAGGACGCGTGCCGACGGTGTAGGTGATGGCCGCGATAATGGCCAGTAAACCCAGTACCAGGAAGCCAATGAAATCGCTGGTGGTCTTAGACGCCACCGTCACCAGCGCCAGGCCGGATACGCAGATCAGCACTACGGTGATAATCAGCGCGCGTTTCATCTGCGCCTGGGTAATCACCCCTTTCTGCATTCCGCGCAGTGGCCCTATGCGGTCCGGCTTGTCGCTGCCCTTTACCGCGTCGCCGTAGTCGTTGGCGAGATTAGAGAGAATTTGCAGCAGGCCGGCGGTAATCAGTGCCAGCGCGGCGACCAGCGGATCAAAATAACCCTGCCACCAGGCAAGGGCGGTGCCGACGATAATCGCGGCAAAGGCCAGAGGAAGCGTTTTAGGGCGCAGACTTTCGAGCCACGCCTGAGTACGGCTGATGTCAGTCATAAGTATTTAGCCAATAAAAATGGGGGCATTAGCCCCCATTAAACGTGATGAGAATCCAGTAACCGCGATTATAGGATAAAACGGCTCAGATCTTCATCTGCCACTAACGCATCCAGATGTTTACTCACATATTCTGCGTCAATGGTAACGGTTTGACCGTTAAGGTCGCTCGCGTCGTAAGAGATATCTTCCACCAGGCGTTCCAGCACGGTATGCAGGCGACGCGCACCGATGTTCTCGGTGGTTTCGTTGACCTGCCATGCGGCCTGGGCAATACGCTTGATACCGTCTTCAGTGAACTCGAGGTTCACGCCTTCGGTCGCCATCAGCGCTTTGTACTGTACGGTAGCAGAGGCGTTCGGCTCGGTCAGGATACGTTCGAAATCTTCGGTGGTCAGCGCCTGCAGCTCAACGCGAATTGGCAGACGCCCCTGCAGTTCGGGGATCAGATCCGACGGGCTGGCAACCTGGAACGCCCCTGAAGCGATAAACAGGATGTGGTCCGTTTTCACCATGCCGTGCTTGGTGGAGACGGTGCAGCCTTCAACCAGCGGCAGCAGGTCGCGCTGAACGCCTTCGCGGGATACGTCCGGGCCGGAGCTGTTGCCGCCGCGCTTACAAATTTTGTCGATTTCGTCGATAAACACGATACCGTGCTGCTCAACCGCGTCGATAGCGTCCTGCTTCAGCTCTTCCGGGTTTACCAGCTTCGCCGCTTCTTCTTCAATCAGCAGCTTCATCGCGTCTTTGATTTTCAGCTTACGCGCTTTCTGCTTCTGGCCGCCCAGGTTCTGGAACATGGACTGCAGCTGGCTAGTCATCTCTTCCATGCCCGGAGGCGCCATGATTTCCACACCCATTGGCGCGGCAGCGAGATCGATCTCAATCTCTTTGTCGTCCAGCTGGCCTTCACGCAGTTTTTTGCGGAATGCCTGGCGCGCCGCGGATGGTTCCGCCTGCTGCTCTGCCTGGCCCCAGTTGTTTTTTGCCGGTGGGATCAGCACGTCGAGGATGCGCTCTTCAGCCATCTCTTCCGCGCGATAGCGGTTTTTCTCGATCGCCTGGACGCGCACCATCTTGATCGCCGAGTCGGTCAGATCGCGGATGATGGAGTCCACTTCTTTACCCACATAGCCCACTTCGGTGAACTTGGTGGCTTCAACCTTGATGAACGGCGCGTTAGCCAGCTTCGCCAGACGACGGGCGATTTCGGTTTTACCGACGCCGGTCGGGCCGATCATCAGAATGTTTTTCGGCGTCACTTCGTGGCGCAGCTCTTCATCAAGCTGCATACGACGCCAGCGGTTACGCAGGGCGATAGCCACCGAACGCTTGGCGTTATCCTGGCCGATAATGTGTTTGTTCAGTTCGCTGACAATTTCGCGTGGGGTCATTTCAGACATGGGAGATCCTTACGCTTTAGAGGTCAATTCTTCGATGGTGTGGTTGTGGTTGGTATAAATGCAGATATCACCTGCAATATCCAACGCCTTCACCGCGATATCACGCGCGTTCATGTCGGTATTTTCCAACAGCGCGCGGGCTGCAGCCTGGGCATAAGGGCCGCCAGAGCCGATGGCAATAAGATCATTTTCCGGCTGAATGACGTCACCGTTACCGGTGATGATCAGCGAGGCGGTTTCATCGGCCACTGCCAGCAGCGCTTCGAGCTTGCGCAGCATGCGGTCGGTACGCCAGTCTTTCGCCAGCTCAACGGCAGCTTTCACCAGATGACCCTGGTGCATTTCCAGTTTGCGTTCAAACAGTTCAAACAGCGTAAAGGCGTCCGCCGTGCCGCCAGCAAAACCGGCGATCACTTTGTCGTTGTAGAGGCGGCGCACTTTCTTCACGTTGCCTTTCATGACGGTATTACCCAGCGTGGCCTGGCCATCACCGGCGATTACCACATGGCCGTTACGGCGTACACTTACTATTGTTGTCACGAGCAGACCCCCTGGTTACAGAATCGGGAAACAGAAGCCCTGAGCCTGTGCTCAGGGCTGAATTAAATGATAGATGGGGGGGATTTCGGGGGTTTCAACCCCCGGAGGCGAGTCGAATGCAGTTTGTGTGGCCGGCGATTTTCAAACGAGAAATGGTGCCATCGGCATTTTCTTTGCCTTTGACCGGACCAATCACCACGCGATTCCAGCCGTTATTGGTGGTAATACGCGAATCAAACCCTTCAAAGGCCAGCTGAGCACGTACCGTTTCCGCCTGCTCTGCGCCTTTGAACGAACCGCACTGTACCATCCAGCGGCGCTCGTCTTTTTTCTCAGCCGTCTGCTTCGGCGCTTCGGTCTCTTTGGTCACCGGCGCGGCCTGCTGCGTTTTCGGCTGCTGCGCGGTGGTATGCGCTGGCGTCTGGAGCAGATCCTGATACGGCTGAGCCGCCTGTTTCTGCGGCTGCGTTTTCGGCTGCTGCTGGACAGGCTGAGACTGCGCCGTACGCGTCTGCTGCTGGTATGGCTGTTCCGTTACCCGCGGCTGTGCTTTCGGCTGCTGCACCGGCTGGGTTTGCGCCCACTGCTGCTGTTGTTGCTGCTGCTGGATCTGCTGTTGCGCCTGACGTCGCTGCAGCGTTTGCTGGCGCTGTGCCGGCGTCTGCTCATTCCACGGTACTTCGTTCAGCTGCGTAGGCTGCTGGCGCATATCGGCCTGCATTTGGGCCAGCAGCTGACGCTGTTCATCCGTCAGCTGATTCGCATTCTGCACTTCACCACCCGCAGAAGGTTCGGTTGGCGCACGCACCCCAGGCTGACGGCTTTCCAGCTCTTTGATATACCGCCAGCGCTCTTCAGGCTTCGGAGGAAGGCCATTTCCGGCAACTTTACTGGCCTGAAGCGCCTCAGACTCTTCTTTTTTATGGTGCGTGATGAAGTACAGGCCACCAATAAAGGCGACGACTACAGCCGCAGCAATAGCGACCATTGCTGGCGAGACAGCAGGCAGGTTACGTTGCTTTTTCCTTGAGCTACTCTTTTTGCGTCGCGAAGGTGCCGGCTGGCCGCGACGTACATAATCTCGTTGTGCCACTATCGTTTCGCTGTATTTATTCGTTCGTCAGTCCGCCATGTTACTTAAGCGGCGGGGCTTTGACCAGATAAGGGTATCCGAAAGACGTTTACTTTAAGTCAATGCCTGGGTAGTGCCGCGGACAATCAGTTCACAGTCCAGCAACCGCGAGCCGCTGCTAACTGTTTGACCGTGAAGCTGATCAAGCAGAAGGAGCATCGCTTCGCGGCCGATTTGGTAGCGCGGCTGAGCGACCGTTGAGAGCGGCGGATCGCAAAATTCTGAAAGCGAAATATTGTCGAATCCGATGATCGATAAATCTTTCGGTATGCGAAGGCCGCGGCGTTTGGCGTACGACAATGCGCCCAGCGCCATCACGTCGCTGTGACAAAATACGGCGGTTGGCGGTTCAGGCAGGTCCAGAAGTTTCTCAAGCGCTTGTCCACCCGCGGCGAAGGTAAAGTCACCGCGCGCAATGTAGTGCGGATCGACGGTGACGCCGGTACGGCGCAGCGCCTGAACGTAGCCCTGCAAGCGATAATGACACAGCGGCATCTCTTCCGGCCCGGCAATACAGCCAATGCGCTTATGCCCCAGCTCCTGGAGATAGTTTACGGCGTTGAACGCGGCGGTGAGGTTATCAATGTGGACCGTCGGCAGCTCCAGCTCCGGCGCAAACTCGTTGGCCATCACCATCGGCGGTAAATTACGCTGCTCTTCAATGCTGGCATCAAACGGCAGGCGGGAACCAAGCAGCAGCATGCCGTCGATCTGCTTGGTGATAATGAGATCGATGAAGGTTTTTTCCTGCTGGTTCTGGTGAGCGCAGTCGCCAATCAGCACCAGGTAACCCTGTTCCGCTGCCGTAACTTCAATACCGCGGATAATCTCGCTGAAGAAGGGGTCGCAGATATCCGGCACAATCACCAGAATGGTGCGCGACTCATTGCGTTTGACGTTACGCCCCATCGCCTGTGGGAAATAGCCCACTTCAAGCGCAGCCTGCTCTACCCGGTTACGGGTCGCCTGGGAGACTTTATCCGGGTTCATTAATGCGCGGGATACCGTTGCCGTAGAGACTTGTGCTTTCTGGGCAACGTCTTTCATGGTCGCCGGTGCAACCTCTTTCCTGGACTTCAACGTCTTCTCCTCGCCTGAACACCGAACTTCTGACATCACCATTTTTACAGATAGTTAATGGAATCGGTTACAGAATTTTCATAAAAAGTGTGAGGAGCGTTAAATTTTTCGATCCGTCTTCAGCCTTCGATGGGATCGACGTCCAGTACCCACTTCACTTTTCGCGCTTCCGGCAGCGTGTTGATGAGCGC
The DNA here is from genome assembly GCF_019443845.1 of Enterobacter sp. DNB-S2. Lineage (NCBI taxonomy): Bacteria > Pseudomonadati > Pseudomonadota > Gammaproteobacteria > Enterobacterales > Enterobacteriaceae > Enterobacter > Enterobacter sp. DNB-S2. The sequence goes on along the minus strand of NZ_CP050520.1, from coordinate 573,222 downwards.
CAGCGTGCCGCTGACGATATGCTGCAGGCGAACACGTGAGGGGTGCTGAAGTAAGATTTGCCAGCGGAAACGTCCGCCGCGCTTTGGCGCGAGCGCTGGCACCGGGCCCAGGATCCACAGCTGATTATCCACCAGCGGGCTGGCCTGCAGGAGGTTTCTCAGCTGCTGCAGGAAAAGCGGCGCCTGCTGGTTATTGTGATCTTCCGCGCGGATGATGACGTGGCTGGTCCACGGCGGCAGCTGCATGGTCTGGCGTTCGGCCAGCGCCTGCTCGGCAAAAGCGTCATAGCCTTTATGCAGCAGGGTTTGCAGCAGCGGATGCTCAGGGTGGTGCGTTTGCAACACCACTTCGCCCTGTTTACCGGCGCGACCGGCACGCCCTGCCACCTGGGTATAAAGCTGGGCGAAGCGCTCGGCTGAGCGGAAATCTGCCGAGAACAGCGCGCCGTCCACGTCCAGCAGGGCGACAAGCGTCACGTCCGGGAAGTGGTGGCCTTTCGCCAGCATCTGGGTGCCAATCAGGATGCGCGCGCCGCCGCGATGCACTTCCGCCAGCTGCTGTTCCAGCGCGCCCTTGCGGCTGGTGGTGTCCCGGTCGATACGCGAAATAGGCACGTCCGGGAAGAAGGGGCCAAGCGCCTGTTCCAGCTGTTCCGTCCCCAGACCGACCGGTACGATATGGGTTGAACCACACGACGGGCACTGGCGCGGCACCGGGCGCTGGCTGTCGCAGTGGTGGCAGCGCAAATGCCGCTGGGCCTGGTGGAAGGTATAGTAGTGGTCGCAGCGCGGGCACTCGGCAATCCAGCCGCAGTCGTGGCAAAGCAGGGCGGGGGCGAATCCGCGGCGGTTCAGAAACAGAATGACCTGGTTCCCCGCCTGCAGGTGCTGGCGCATGCGGGTAATCAATGCAGGCGCTAGCCCGGCCTGAACCTGCTGACCTTTCAGATCCAGCACGTGCTGAATGGCCGGACGGGCATTCCCCGCCCGACGCGTCAGGCGCAGCATGTGGTACTTACGCTGGCGCACGTTGTGCAGCGTTTCGAGCGCCGGCGTGGCGGAGCCGAGAATAATGGGAATTTGCTCGCTGTGCGCGCGATAGACCGCCAGATCGCGGGCGTGATAGCGCCAGCCCTCCTGCTGTTTATAGGAGCTGTCGTGTTCTTCGTCGATCACGATAACGCCAAGATTTTTAAATGGCGTAAACAGCGACGAGCGGGTGCCGATCACAATCGCCGCTTCGCCGTTTTTCGCTTTCAGCCAGGCGCTGAGGCGTTCGCTGTCGTTCAGGCCGGAGTGCAGCACCTCAACCGGCGCGTTAAAGCGCTCGCGGAATCGGGCGATGGTTTGCGGCGTCAGGCCAATTTCCGGCACCATCACCAGCGCCTGTCTGCCCTGAGCCAGCACGTTTTCCAGCACGCTCAGGTAGACCTCGGTCTTGCCGGAACCGGTGACTCCCGCCAGCAGCCAGGCAGAGAAATGATCGGAGGCGCTATGAATAGCGCCCACGGCAGTGGCCTGCTCGGTATTCAGACGCAGGCGATCCCCTGAAACGGAGAAACTCTCCCGCCAGTCGTAAAGAGCGGGGGCTTCGCTGGCCAGTTCGCTCAGCCCTTTCTTTCTTAAGGCCTGTAGCGCCGTTTCGCTGACCTCAAGCTCGTCGACCTGATGTCGCCAGATTTTTCCCTGACGCAGCGCCGCCAGCGCCTGCTGCTGTTTCTGCGATCGCTTCAGGCTGTTGATGTCCACCGCCTGGCCCTGCTCGGTGGCAAACCAGTACCACATCGGCGCATGGCTGGCGCTTTTGCCCTGGCGCAGCATGATGGGCAGGGCGTGGAACAGGACGTCGCCAATCGGGTGATGATAATAATCCGCCGCCCACAGCAGCAGTCGCCAGGTGCTGGTGGAGTAAACCGGCTCGCTGTCCAGCACCTCAACGACCGACTTCAGCTCGTTAAGCGGTAATTCGCTTTTATCGCTGACGGAGACGACGATCCCCACGCGCTGCTGTTTGCCAAACGGCACGGTCACGCGGCAGCCCGCTTTGGCGCTCATGCTGTCGGGCAGCAGGTAGTCAAAGGTGCGGGGAAGCGGAACGGGCAGGGCAACGTGAGCGACGGGCATCGAATCTTCCTGACTTGAAAAGTGGCGCGTTAGTATACACATTAGTAAAAGCGGCGTGCGGATCAGTTTGCATACGTTGGTCAAATTCTGTATGATTCGCCGCCTTTGGTGTACTTTACGCCAAAGAACTTACAATCAACATCGCGTGGTGTCTGGCGTTAGGGCTGGAAGAGCGACGCGGCCTTAACTGAGGTTCTCCCATGAAAAAAGATATTCACCCGAAATACGAAATGATTACTGCAAACTGTTCTTGCGGTAACTCTATCCAGATCCGCTCTACCGTGGGTCACGATCTGAACCTGGACGTGTGCGGCAAATGCCACCCGTTCTACACTGGTAAGCAGCGTGACGTTGCAACCGGTGGCCGTGTTGACCGCTTCAACAAGCGTTTCAGCATCCCGGGCGCTAAATAAGTTTCCCGAAAAAAAGGCACCGCAAGGTGCCTTTTTTGTATCCGCTTCTCAGTATTCCCACGTATCCGGGTCAATACCCAGTTCACGCATGATCACCTTCGCCTCTTCCGGGATTTCATCACTGCGCTCTTTGCGCAGATCTTCATCGTTCGGCAACGGTTGACCGGTAAACGCATGCAGAAACGCTTCGCACAGCAGTTCGCTGTTGGTCGCGTGGCGCAGGTTGTTCACCTGACGACGCGTACGTTCATCGGTGAGGATCTTCAACACCTTCAGAGGAATGGAAACCGTAATTTTCTTTACTTGCTCACTCTTCTTACCGTGCTCAGCGTATGGGCTGATATATTCGCCGCTCCATTCAGCCATGAGATACCTTTAATCCTCTCAGTCATTTATTTAAAGGTGCAAAACCTGTAACCACCCGTTTTGAACCGCAATCTTGTCTAGTTTACCGTAGAGACGATACCGTGGCACGGATATTGCCGCTGCAGCGTGCACTAAAGCATATAATTTTAACGGCTATTTGCGCATTGCTCAATCTATACGCAAAGAAGTTTAGATGTCCAGATGTATTGACGTCCATACTTTCAGTGTTTACTCTGGTGCCTGACTTTTCACCTCATTCGCCAGGAAGCCCTCACCATGACGCGTAAACAGGCCACTATTGCAGTGCGTAGCGGATTAAATGATGACGAGCAGTACGGCTGCGTTGTCCCGCCGATTCATCTTTCCAGTACCTATAATTTCACCGGATTTAATGAACCCCGCGCGCATGATTATTCGCGTCGTGGCAACCCTACGCGTGACGTGACCCAGCGCGCGCTGGCCGAGCTGGAAGGTGGCGCAGGTGCAGTATTAACCAATACGGGGATGTCCGCTATTCACCTGGTGACCACGGTGTTCCTGAAACCCGGCGATCTGCTGGTTGCGCCGCACGACTGCTACGGCGGCAGCTATCGCCTGTTTGACAGCCTGGCGAAACGCGGATGCTATCGCGTCCTGTTTGTCGATCAAAACGACGAACAGGCGCTGAAACAGGCCCTGGCAGAGAAACCGAAGCTGGTTCTGGTGGAAAGTCCAAGCAATCCATTGTTGCGCGTTGTCGATATTGCGAAAATTTGTCAGCTCGCAAGGGATGCGGGAGCGATAAGTGTAGTGGATAATACGTTCCTCAGTCCGGCCCTTCAGAACCCACTCGCACTGGGTGCCGATCTGGTATTGCATTCATGCACTAAATATCTGAACGGCCATTCTGATGTGGTGGCGGGCGTGGTGATTGCCAAAGATCCCGACGTTGTCACCGAACTGGCATGGTGGGCCAATAATATTGGCGTCACCGCGGGGGCCTTCGACAGCTATCTGCTGTTGCGCGGCATCCGCACGCTGTCGCCGCGCATGGACGTGGCGCAGCGCAATGCCCAGGCGATTGTCGATTTCCTGAAAACCCAGCCGCTGGTGAAAAAGCTTTATCACCCGTCGCTGCCGGAAAATCAGGGGCATGAGATTGCCGCGCGTCAGCAGAAAGGGTTTGGCGCGATGTTAAGTTTTGAACTGGACGGTGACGAGCAAACGCTGCGTCGCTTCCTGAGCGGGCTGTCATTGTTTACGCTGGCGGAATCCTTAGGTGGGGTTGAAAGCTTGATCTCCCACGCTGCGACCATGACGCACGCAGGTATGGCACCGGAAGCTCGTGCCGCCGCCGGAATTTCTGAGACGCTGCTGCGTATCTCAACCGGCATTGAAGATTCTGAAGATTTAATTGCCGATCTGGAAAATGCCTTCCGGATCGCAGCCAGGGGGTAATCATGAGTGTGATAGCGCAGGCAGGGGCGAAGGGTCGTCAACTGCACAAGTTTGGTGGTAGTAGTCTTGCTGATGTGAAATGTTACCTGCGCGTTGCAGGGATCATGACGGAATATTCACAGCCGGGTGACATGATGGTTGTCTCGGCGGCGGGCAGCACCACCAACCAGTTGATTAGCTGGCTGAAACTGAGCCAGACCGATCGCCTTTCTGCGCATCAGGTGCAACAGTCCTTACGCCGTTACCAGAGCGAGCTGATTGCCGGCCTGCTGCCTGCGGACGTGGCGGACGGGCTGATCAGCGCCTTTACGCATGACCTTGAGCGTCTGGCTGCCCTGCTGGACAGCGGAATTACCGACGCGGTGTATGCCGAAGTGGTGGGCCACGGTGAAGTGTGGTCCGCGCGCCTGATGGCCGCCGTGCTGCAACACCTGGGTGTGGAAGCGGCCTGGCTCGACGCACGTGATTTCCTGCGTGCCGAACGCGCCGCGCAGCCGCAGGTGGATGAAGGGTTGTCCTACCCGCTGCTGCAACAGCTGCTGGTGCAGCACCCGGGCAAACGTATTGTCGTCACCGGCTTTATCAGCCGCAGCAACGCGGGCGAAACCGTGCTGCTGGGCCGTAACGGTTCGGACTACTCGGCAACGCAGATTGGTGCCCTGGCGGGCGTGTCCCGCGTCACCATCTGGAGCGACGTGGCCGGTGTGTACAGCGCGGACCCGCGTAAAGTAAAAGATGCCTGCCTGCTGCCGCTGCTGCGTCTCGACGAAGCCAGCGAGCTGGCGCGTCTGGCCGCGCCGGTACTGCACGCGCGCACGCTGCAGCCGGTTTCCGGCAGCGATATCGACCTCCAGCTGCGCTGCAGTTACACCCCGGATCAAGGCTCCACGCGCATTGAGCGCGTACTGGCGTCCGGTACCGGGGCGCGTATTGTCACCAGCCACGACGACATCTGCCTGATTGAGTTCCAGGTGCCTGCAGGCCAGGACTTCAAGCTGGCGCATAAAGATATCGACACGATCCTGAAACGCGCCCAGGTGCGTCCGCTGGCCGTTGGCGTGCATAACGATCGCCAGCTGCTGCAGTTCTGCTATACCGCGGAAGTGGCGGACAGCGCGCTGAAAATTCTGGATGAAGCGGGCCTGCCGGGCGAGCTTCGCCTGCGTCAGGGGCTGGCGCTGGTGGCGATGGTGGGCGCGGGCGTCACCCGTAACCCGCTGCATTGCCACCGCTTCTGGCAGCAGCTGAAAGGCCAGCCGGTGGAGTTCACCTGGCAGTCGGAAGAGGGCATCAGCCTGGTCGCCGTCCTGCGCAAAGGGCCAACCGAGAGCCTGATTCAGGGTCTGCACACCTCCCTGTTCCGCGCGGAAAAGCGCATCGGCCTGGTGCTGTTCGGGAAAGGCAACATCGGTTCCCGCTGGCTGGAACTGTTTGCCCGCGAACAGGTGACGCTCTCGGCGCGTACCGGATTCGAATTCATTCTCGCGGGCGTGGTGGACAGCCGCCGCAGCCTCCTGAACTACGAAGGGCTGGACGCCAGCCGCGCGCTTGCGTTCTTTAATGATGAAGCGGTAGAGCAGGATGAAGAGTCGCTGTTCCTCTGGATGCGCGCACACCCGTATGACGATCTGGTGGTGCTGGACGTTACCGCCAGCGAACAGCTTGCGGATCAGTATCTGGATTTCGCCAGCCACGGTTTCCACGTCATCAGTGCGAACAAGCTGGCGGGGGCAAGCAGCACCGATAAATACCGCCAGATCCACGATGCGTTTGAAAAAACAGGGCGCCACTGGCTCTATAACGCCACCGTTGGGGCTGGCCTGCCGGTTAACCACACCGTGCGTGACCTGATTGAAAGCGGCGACAGCATTCTGGCGCTGAGCGGTATCTTCTCCGGCACGCTCTCCTGGCTGTTCCTGCAGTTTGACGGCACCGTACCGTTCACTGACCTGGTGGATCAGGCGTGGCAGCAGGGCTTAACCGAGCCCGATCCGCGCGTTGACCTTTCCGGCAAAGACGTGATGCGTAAGCTGGTGATCCTGGCGCGTGAAGCCGGTTATGACATCGAACCGGACGCCGTACGCGTCGAATCGCTGGTGCCTGCCGGCTGTGAAGAAGGTTCTGTGGATCATTTCTTTGAAAATGGTGAAGAGCTTAACGAGCAGATGGTACAGCGTCTGGAAGCGGCGAACGAGATGGGGCTGGTACTGCGCTATGTGGCGCGTTTCGAGGCCAACGGAAAAGCGCGAGTCGGCGTCGAGGCGGTGCGTCCTGAACATCCGCTGGCGGCGCTGCTGCCGTGCGATAACGTCTTCGCCATCGAAAGCCGCTGGTATCGCGATAACCCGCTGGTGATCCGCGGCCCTGGCGCGGGACGCGATGTCACCGCTGGAGCCATTCAGTCCGACATCAACCGTCTGGCTAAGCTGCTGTAAAGCCTGATTTTCCCTCTTCCTGTGGGAGAGGGTTAGGGTGAGGGCCTCAGACCGCACTCACCCTCATCCTGAATTTCCCTCATATTCCCTGAGCAAACCTCACCGTTATTGTTGATTATTTATGTTGACGTCCCTCCGCTTTTCCGTCATTTTTACATCTGGACGTCTAAACGTATAGAAGTTCACAACACAACAAATAACGACATGCGATTGATAGAGGTAAGGTATGAGCTTTTTTCACGCCAACCAGCGGGAAGCACTGAATCAGAGCCTGGCCGAAGTAAACGGCCAGATTAACGTCTCTTTTGAATTTTTCCCGCCGCGCACCAGTGAAATGGAGCAAACTCTGTGGAGCTCTATCGATCGTCTCAGCAGCCTGAAGCCGAAGTTCGTCTCCGTGACTTACGGTGCTAACTCCGGCGAGCGTGACCGTACGCACAGCATCATTAAAGGCATCAAAGATCGTACCGGTCTGGAAGCGGCGCCGCATCTCACCTGTATCGACGCCACCCGCGACGAGCTGCGGGCCATCGCTCAGGATTACTGGAATAACGGCATTCGTCATATCGTCGCTCTGCGCGGTGACCTGCCGCCGGGCAGCGGTAAGCCGGACATGTATGCCGCCGATCTGGTCGCGCTGCTGAAAGAGGTGGCTGATTTTGATATCTCCGTTGCCGCTTATCCTGAGGTGCATCCGGAAGCGAAAAGCGCCCAGGCCGATCTGCTGAACCTCAGGCGTAAAGTGGACGCCGGCGCGAACCGCGCCATTACCCAGTTCTTCTTTGATGTGGAAAGCTACCTGCGTTTCCGTGACCGCTGCGTCTCCGCGGGCATCGACGTTGAAATTATCCCGGGTATTCTGCCGGTCTCTAACTTCAAACAGGCGAAGAAGTTCGCCGATATGACCAATGTCCGCATTCCGCTGTGGATGTCCAAAATGTACGAAGGGCTGGACGACGACCCGGAAACCCGCAAGCTGGTGGGGGCCAATATCGCGATGGACATGGTGAAAATTTTAAGCCGTGAAGGGGTGAAAGATTTCCACTTCTATACGCTGAACCGCGCGGAGATGAGCTACGCCATTTGCCATACGCTGGGTGTTCGTCCGGCGTAATAAGCACAAAGCCCTCGTATTACGAGGGCTTTTTAGTTACGCGAATAGTTAAAAGGTATTAGCTATCGAATCTGTGGATTAATTCAACTATAACTTATTGCTAGTGGTGTATATCGTAACGGTAACACTGTAAAAGGGAGCATAGCGATGAGCACGTCAGACGAGACCAATAAAGCGGCATCGGTCGGCAAATGCCCGTTCCACCAGGGCGGCGTCGATCACAGCGCGGGGGCAGGTACAGGCAGCCGCGACTGGTGGCCAAAACAACTCCGCATCGATCTTCTTAACCAACATTCCAATCGTTCTAACCCGCTGGGTGAAGACTTCGACTACCGCAAAGAATTCAGCAAACTTGATTACTCCGCCCTTAAAGGCGACCTCAAAGCCCTTTTAACCGACTCTCAACCGTGGTGGCCTGCCGACTGGGGCAGCTATGCGGGCCTGTTTATCCGTATGGCCTGGCACGGCGCGGGGACCTATCGCTCCGTTGACGGGCGCGGTGGCGCAGGCCGCGGTCAACAGCGCTTTGCGCCGCTGAACTCCTGGCCGGATAACGTGAGCCTGGATAAGGCGCGCCGTCTGCTGTGGCCAATCAAGCAAAAATACGGACAAAAAATTTCCTGGGCCGACCTGTTTATCCTTGCGGGTAACGTGGCGCTGGAGAACTCCGGCTTTCGTACGTTTGGTTTCGGTGCCGGGCGTGAAGACGTCTGGGAACCAGACCTGGACGTGAACTGGGGTGATGAAAAAGCCTGGCTAACCCACCGTGACCCGGAGGCGCTGGCGAAGCGACCGCTGGCCGCCACCGAAATGGGCCTGATTTATGTGAACCCTGAAGGGCCAAACGCCAGCGGTGAACCTCTGTCTGCTGCGGCGGCCATTCGTGCCACCTTCGGCAACATGGGGATGAACGACGAAGAGACCGTTGCGCTGATCGCGGGCGGCCACACCCTTGGCAAAACCCACGGCGCGGGTGAAGCCACGCACGTCGGCACCGACCCGGAAGCCTCGCCGATTGAAGCGCAGGGCCTGGGCTGGGCCAGCACGCACGGCACGGGAATTGGCGCAGATGCCATTACCTCCGGTCTGGAAGTCATCTGGTCGCAAACCCCGACCCAGTGGAGCAACTACTTCTTCGAGAACCTGTTCAAATACGAATGGGTGCAGACCCGCAGCCCGGCGGGGGCGATTCAGTTTGAAGCCGTGGATGCTCCGGAAATCATGCCTGACCCGTTCGACCCGTCGAAAAAACGCAAACCTACTATGCTGGTCACCGACCTGACGCTGCGTTTTGATCCGGAATTCGAGAAAATTTCCCGCCGCTTCCTGAACGATCCGCAGGCCTTCAACGAAGCCTTCGCGCGCGCGTGGTACAAGCTGACCCACCGCGATATGGGGCCAAAATCGCGTTACCTTGGCCCGGAAGTGCCGAAAGAAGATCTGATTTGGCAGGACCCGCTGCCGCAGGCGGTGTTCAATCCGTCGAAAGAAGACATTGAAAGCCTGAAGGCGGAAATCGCTGCCTCTGGCCTCTCGGTGAGCGAACTGGTTTCCGTTGCGTGGGCGTCAGCGTCGACCTTCCGCGGCGGCGACAAGCGCGGCGGCGCCAACGGCGCGCGTCTGGCGCTGGCTCCTCAGCGCGACTGGGATGTGAACGCCGCAGCGGTTCGCGCGTTGCCGGCTCTGGAAGCTATCCAGCGCACCACCAACAAAGCTTCACTGGCCGATATCATCGTGCTGGCGGGCGTCGTGGGCGTTGAGCAGGCGGCGAAAGCGGCAGGCGTTTACGTCAACGTTCCGTTTACGCCAGGGCGCGTGGATGCGCGTCAGGATCAGACGGATATCGAGATGTTTAACCTGCTCGAACCCATTGCCGACGGCTTCCGCAACTACCGTGCGCAGGTGGATGTGTCCACCACTGAGTCACTGCTGATCGACAAAGCCCAGCAGCTGACGCTGACCGCGCCTGAGCTGACGGTGCTGATCGGTGGCCTGCGCGTGCTGGGTGCAAACTTTGATGGCGGCAAGAATGGCGTGTTTACCGACCGCGAGGGCGTGCTGAGCAACGATTTCTTCGTGAATCTGCTGGACATGAACACCCAGTGGAAGGCAACCGACGAATCTAATGAACTGTTTGCCGGAAGCGATCGCGCCAGCGGTGAAGTGAAATACACCGCCACCCGCGCCGATCTGGTCTTCGGTTCTAACGCCGTCCTGCGCGCGCTGGCAGAGGTTTATGCCAGCAGCGATGCCAGCGAGAAGTTCGTCCGCGACTTCGTTGCCGCATGGGCGAAGGTGATGGATCTGGACCGGTTTGACCTGCAGTAACCGTTGTGCCGGGTGGCGTTAACGCTTACCCGGCCTACGGGCAAAAAAATCCCCGCTGTTGCGGGGGTTTTTATTCACGCTATTTACTCCCACTCCTGCAGGAACCGCTGCCCATACTGGTCGGCCACCAGCAGCGCCGCATATACCTGATCCGGCGTTACGCCGCCGGGCATGTTGTGGATAGTTTCCCCTTCGGCACAGGAGGCTTCCGCGATCAAACGCATTTTGGCCGGAATATCCTCTTTGATATTTAGCTGTGCCAGCGTGATCGGCAGCCCAACGCTGTGACAAAGCGCGGCGACGGTCTCTATTTCTTCTACCGGCGCGTTTTCCAGCACCAGCTGTGTGAGCGTGCCAAACGCCACTTTTTCACCGTGATAGAAGTGGTGCGCGTCCGGTACCGCCGTCATTCCGTTATGAATAGCGTGTGCCGCCGCCAGCCCGCCGCTTTCAAAGCCTACGCCGCTGAGATAGGTGTTGGCTTCGATAATGCGTTCCAGCGCCGGTGTAACCACATGCTGTTCCGCGGCCAGCATGGCTTTTTCACCCTCTTCAACCAGCGTGTTGTAGCACAGCTCGGCCAGCGCGAGTGCAGCCTGCGTACATTTGCCGCCCGCCATGGTGCTCGCGCCGCTGCGCGAGCAGGCGCGTGCTTCAAACCAGGTTGCCAGCGCATCGCCAATCCCGGCGGCCAGCAGGCGTGCCGGCGCGCCCGCGACCACTTTGGTATCGACGATTACCATGTTCGGGTTGTGCGGCAGCATCAGGTAGCGATCGAACTCACCGCTGTCGGTGTAAATGACGGAAAGGGCGCTGCACGGCGCATCGGTGGAGGCGATGGTTGGCGCAATGGCGACGGGTACGTCCATAAAATGGGCCAGCGCTTTGGCGGTATCCAGCGTTTTACCGCCGCCGATACCCAGCACTGCCAGGCAGTCGGCGCTGTCGGCCAGTTTTTTCAGGCGATCGATTTCATTTTGTGAACATTCGCCGCCAAACGGCGCTATTTCGGCGTGCAGTTCGGCTTTTTTAAAACTCTGGCGCAGGGTCTCTTCGGCAAAACCCAGCACAAATTTATCGCCGACAACCAGCCAGCGATTGGCCAGGGGTTTCAGATAGTCGCCGAGACGGGTAAGCACATCAGCGCCCTGGATATATTTTCCCGGCGATTGAATGATACGGTCCATAACAGTTCTCCCTTAGAGGTTGAGGTTACCAAACGCGTTTTTCCAGTCCTGCTCGAACTTCTCTATGGCTGACTCTACCGCTGGCGTGCCGAGCATTTGTTGCGCTACGTCTAAGGGAAGCGTGATTGCCTCGCATCCCGCCAGCAGGCAGTCCAGCGCCTGCCGCGGCGTTTTGAAGCTGGCGGCCAGCACTCTGCTTTCCGGCGCGTGCATTTCCAGCAGGGATTGCAGCTCCTGGACCATGCGAATGCCGTCACCGCCCTGCGCGTCAACGCGGTTTACGTACGGCGCGACATATTTCGCGCCTGCCAGCGCGGCGAGCAGGCCCTGTGCCGCGCCGTAAACGGCGGTCCCCAGCGTGGCTATCCCTTCTTTTTTCAACGCCTTAATCGCGATGAGCCCCTGAGCCGTCACCGGGATTTTCACCACGATGCCCGGGACGGCGTTTCTCAGACGTTTGGCCTCCGCCACCATCCCTTCGGCATCGCGGCTCATGGTTTGAGCAAACAGCGTGCCTTCCGGTCCGATGGCTTTTTGCAGACGCGGCAGCACGTCCCAGATGGATTCACGGCTGGCGGCAACGATGCTCGGGTTGGTGGTGACGCCCGCAATGGGGAAAACGCGCGCCAGGCGTTCAACTTCCGCCACGTTGGCGGTATCCAGGTACAGTTCCATTATTTTTCCTTAAGTCAGAAAGGTTGAACAAAGGATAAGGCGCGGGCAGGCAGGGCGGATACAGGCCAATTTTGCCAAATACTGGACAAATGTAATGTCCTTAGCGAAGTGCGAGAGCGATCACAATGCTATTTTTTGGCGGTCAGCTCGCTGTGATACTGGCGACGATATTCGGAAGGAGAGCGTTCGGTGTGCTTGCGAAAGAGACGGCAGAAGTAATTGCTGTCTGTAAACCCACAGCGTGCGGCGATATCTTTGATTTTAAGATCGTAGCCTTTCAGCAGCTGGCGCGCGTGTTCGAGTCGCGTTTGGGTCAGGTATTCGTTGAAACCCACGTTGCCAATCTTCTGAAAGAGGTGGGAAAGGTAGTTCGGCGAGACGTAGAACGCCTGCGCGACGGATTCACGGGTTAACGCCGAAGCATGATGTTCTTCGATGAAGCGGCGAATGGCCTCAAACAGGGCGCGGCTGCGGCTGGCGGTGTGGATATTGCTGCCAAGCAGATCCCGGCAGTGGCTGAGCAAGCTTAATACCACCAGTATCGCGGTCTCTTGCTCATCCGGCTGCATCTGTAATTCGGCTAGCGTCTGCAGAAGAAAAGCACCCGTTCGCGGACCGCGGCGGGCAACCTGGAGCTGCTGCACAAGCGTATTGTCATGCTGTAACTCGATAGTCAGCAGCTGCTTACCGAAATGTATGCTCAGGGCGTTAGACGATGGATGCGTTAAGTGTCCAAAGGATGAAAATATCGCCTCACAGGGGGCATCAAGGGTAATGACGAGGCAGGGAGATGTTCGGGAATGCTGTTCAGACAGCGCTGAGAAATGAATCTGGCCCAGCGGTAGCGTACGGTTTACCAGGTCTGCCAGGATTCGGGTGATATCGGAATGCATGAGAAGACTACCGAAATGTGCCGGGTGGCGCTAACGCTTACCCGGCCTACCAGTCACAGGTCCGGGCAAGCGCGGCGCCGCCGGGCATAGAGTATTAGCCGGTGTTACGCATTCCCGCAGCAACGCCCGCAATCGTCACCATCAGCGCCTGTTCAACGCGCGGATCCGGCTCTTTACCTTCTTCTTCCGCCAGACGCGAACGGTGCAGCAGCTCTGCCTGCAGGACGTTCAGCGGGTCGGTGTAGATGTTACGCAGCTGAATAGACTCGGCAATCCACGGCAGGTCCGCCATCAGATGTGAGTCGTTGGCGATGTCCAGTACCACTTTGATGTCGCCTTCCAGCAGTTCGCGCAGCTCTTTACCCAGCGCCCACAGCTCTGGTTTCACCAGACGCTGGTCGTAGTATTCCGCCAGCCACAGGTCAGCTTTCGAGAAGACCATCTCCAGCATGCCCAGACGGGTAGAGAAGAACGGCCAGTCGCGGCACATGGTTTCCAGTTCGTTCTGTTTACCGTCTTCCACCACTTTTTGCAGCGCGGCACCGGCACCCAGCCAGGCGGGCAGCATCAAACGGTTCTGCGTCCAGGCGAAGATCCACGGGATCGCGCGCAGAGACTCTACGCCACCGGTCGGGCGACGCTTCGCAGGACGTGAGCCCAGCGGCAGTTTACCCAGCTCCTGCTCAGGCGTGGCCGAGCGGAAGTAAGGAACGAAATCTTTGTTTTCACGCACGTAGCCGCGGTACAGATCGCAGGAGATATCAGACAGCTCGTCCATGATATGGCACCAGGATGCTTTCGGCTCCGGCGGTGGCAGCAGGTTTGCTTCCAGGATAGCGCTGGTGTAGAGCGACAGGCTGCTGATGGTCACTTCCGGCAGACCGTACTTGAAGCGGATCATCTCGCCCTGCTCGGTGACTCGCAGGCCGCCTTTCAGGCTTCCCGGCGGCTGTGAAAGCAGCGCTGCGTGTGCTGGTGCGCCGCCACGGCCAATCGAGCCACCGCGTCCGTGGAACAGGGTCAGCTCAATTCCGGCTTTCTCGCAGGTTTTGATCAGTGCGTCCTGCGCCTGATACTGCGCCCAGGATGCCGCCATCACGCCCGCATCTTTCGCGGAGTCGGAATAGCCAATCATCACCATCTGTTTACCCTGAATAAAGCCGCGGTACCAGTCGATATTCAGCAGCTGGGTCATGACGTCGTTGGCGTTGTTCAGGTCGTCGAGGGTCTCAAACAGCGGGGCGACCGGCAGGGCGTAGTCGATTCCCGCTTCTTTCAGCAGAAGGTGAACGCCCAGCACGTCGGACGGGGTCTTCGCCATGGAGATCACATAGGCGGCCACCGATCCTTTCGGTGCGTCCACGATCGCTTTACAGGTGTTGAGCACTTCGCGGGTTTCGTTGCTTGGCTCCCAGTTGCGCGGCAGCAGAGGGCGCTTCGAGTTCAGCTCGCGGATCAGGAAGGCCTGTTTGTCGGCTTCGGACCAGCTTTCATAGTCGCCGATGCCGAGATAGCGGGTCAGTTCGCCCAGCGCTTCGGTATGACGGGTACTTTCCTGACGTACGTCGATACGCACCAGCGGCACGCCGAAACACTTCACGCGGCGCAGGGTGTCGAGCAGTTCGCCGTTAGCGATGATGCCCATCCCGCAGGCCTGCAGTGATTTATAACAGGCATACAGCGGCTCCCAGAGCTGTTCGTTCTGGCTGAGCAGACCTTCTGGTTTTGGCAGGCGCTGACCTTTCAGACGCGCTTCCAGCCAGGCCTGAGTGGCCATCAGCTGACCACGCAGTTTCTTCATCAGGAAACGGTACGGCTCGCTGGCGCCTTCTTCTCCGGCCAGCGCGCGCAGTTCCGGCGTCGCTTCAACCATCGACAGCTCGGAGATCAGCACCTGAATGTCTTTCAGGAACAGGTCGGTCGCTTTCCAGCGGCTCAGCAGCAGGACGTGACGGGTAATTTCCGCGGTCACGTTCGGGTTGCCGTCGCGGTCGCCGCCCATCCAGGAGGTGAAGCGCACCGGAACAAAGTCGACCGGCAGGCGGTAGCCGAGGTTCTCTTCCAGCTGTTCGTTCAGCTCGCGTAGATAGTTAGGCACCCCTTCCCACAGGCTGTTTTCCACCACCGCAAAGCCCCATTTGGCTTCGTCGACCGGGCTTGGACGATGCTTACGAATTTCATCGGTGTGCCAGGACTGGGCAATCAGCTGGCGCAGACGGCGCATCAGCTGGTTACGTTCGTAGTCGGCAATATCTTTATTATCCAACTGCTTCAGACAGTTGTTCACTTCCACCATTTTGTGGATCAGGGTGCGACGGGTAATTTCAGTGGGGTGTGCGGTCAGCACCAGCTCCAGCGAAAGCGATTCCACCGCTTTTTTGATGGTGGCTTCGTTGAGGTCTGGCTGGTCTTTCAGTTTACGCAGGGTGCGGGCAATGACTTCCGGGTTGCTTGCCGCTTCGCCGTTTGGCGAAATGCTGTGGTATTGCTCAGCGGTGTTAGCCAGGTTCAGGAACTGGCTGAATGCGCGTGCAACGGGCAGCAGCTCATCGTTAGAGAGGTTCTGCAAGGTGGTGAGCAGCTCCTGACGACTGGCCTCGTTACCGGCACGGGAAGATTTAGACAGCTTGCGGATGGTTTCAACGCGGTCGAGGATGTTCTCCCCCAACGCGTCTTTGATGGTATCTCCAAGCACTTTGCCGAGCATACTGACATTACTACGCAACGCGGAATATTGTTCGTTCATAAAAACCCAGTCACCCCATCATTTTTGTTTATGCCCAGGCGAAAATCATCTGGACATTATTTTGTCATCTCCCTTTATAAAGCCACGTAAAACCCCCGTCGTCAATTGCTGCGAAAACGGTTCAGCAAACGAATAAATGCGGGCAATTTACGAAATTTAATTCGCATTGCGTCAGATAAGAGATGCTTATGGGAATGTGACGGAGATCGCGGGATTTTCCCCTCTCTTCCGAGAGGGGAAAGGTCATTAATGCCAGCAGAAGTGATGCACGACCTGGGTAATCAGTTCGCGGGTGGGCTTGATAAAGCGGGTCTCCAGATATTCATCCGGCTGGTGCGCCTGGTTGATGGAGCCAGGGCCAAGAACCAGCGTCGGGCACAGCGTCTGAATAAACGGCGCTTCGGTGCAGTAATTCACCACGTCAGTTTTTTCACCGAGCAGCTTTTCCACCACTTCGACCAGCTGATGGTCCGGCGGGCATTCATAACCCGGGATCGGCGGGTGCAGTTCCGAGACCGTCAGGCGGCCCGGCCAGCGCTCGCTCACCGGAGCCAGCGCTTCATTCAGTAGGCCGTCGAGATCGCTCAGCGTCATGCCCGGCAGCGGGCGGATGTCCATATGCAGTTCGCAGCAGGCGCAGATGCGGTTGGAGGCATCACCGCCGTGCAGGCTACCGAGGTTCAGCGTCGGATACGGCACGGTGAACGCCTCATAGTGATAGCGCTCTTTCAGATCGTCGCGCAGGGTCATGATGCGGCCGATGGCGTCATGCATCAGCTCGATGGCGTTCACGCCGCGCGCCGGGTCGCTGGAGTGGCCGGACTGACCCAGCACGCGCACGGCCGTAGAGATATGGCCTTTGTGCGCGCGAATCGGCTGCAGAGACGTCGGCTCGCCGATGATCGCGCAATCCGGGCGAATCGACGTGTTTTCAGAGAAGTAGCGCGCGCCCGCCATGCTGGTTTCTTCGTCGGCGGTCGCCAGAATGTAGAGCGGTTTTTTCAGCTTCGTCACGTCCACGTCACGCAGCGCGTCGAGGATAAAGGCGAAGAAGCCTTTCATGTCGGCGGTGCCCAGGCCATAGAGCTTGTTGTCGTGCTCGGTCAGGGTGAACGGATCGCGCGTCCAGCGGCCATCGTCAAACGGCACGGTGTCGGTATGACCGGCCAGCAGCAGGCCGCCCGCACCGGTTCCGGTGCTGGCGAGCAGGTTAAATTTGTGGCGTGTTCCGGGAACGGGCTGAACCTCAACGTTAAACCCAAGATCGCTAAACCAACCCGCCAGCAGATTGATTAAAGACTCATTGCTCTGATCCAGCGCTTCTTCCGTTGCGCTGATGGACGGAGTGGCAATCAGGGCGCGGTAGATCTCGATAAATGGCGGTAAGTTCATTTTCATTGTTGACACACCTTAGGTCGTGATAGTATCAATATTCATGCAATAAATGTGAATAAAAATACATTAACGTTGAGCATAAAGGAACCCGATGTTGAATACGCTGATTGTAGGCGCTAGCGGTTATGCGGGCGCAGAGCTTGTAAGCTACGTGAATCGCCATCCACATATGACCATAACCGCTTTGACCGTGTCAGCGCAAAGCAATGATGCAGGAAAGTTAATTTCCGATTTGCATCCGCAGCTTAAGGGTCTTGTCGATCTGCCGCTGCAGCCCATGTCTGACATCAGCGAGTTTACCGACGGCGTCGACGTGGTGTTTTTAGCCACCGCGCACGAGGTCAGCCACGACCTGGCGCCGCAGTTCCTGGCGGCTGACTGCGTGGTCTTCGACCTTTCCGGCGCGTTCCGCGTGAACGACGGTGCGTTTTACGAAAAATATTACGGTTTCACCCATCAGCATCCGGATCTGCTGGAAAAAGCGGTGTACGGCCTGGCGGAGTGGAGCGCAGATAAACTGAAAGAAGCGGACCTGATTGCCGTTCCGGGCTGCTACCCGACGGCGGCGCAGCTTTCCCTGAAGCCGCTGATCGACGCAGGCCTGCTGGATCTGAGCCAGTGGCCGGTGATCAACGCCACTAGCGGCGTGAGCGGTGCAGGACGCAAGGCCGCTATCTCCAACAGCTTCTGCGAAGTGAGCCTTCAGCCGTATGGCGTGTTTAATCACCGTCATCACCCTGAAATCACGACGCATCTGGGCGCGGACGTCATTTTCACGCCGCATCTGGGCAGCTTCCCGCGCGGTATCCTCGAAACCATTACCTGCCGCCTGAAGCCGGGCGTGACCAAAGAGCAGGTGAACGAGGCCTTCACGCAGGCGTATGCGGATAAACCGCTGGTGCGCCTGTACGATAAAGGCGTGCCGGCGCTGAAAAACGTGGTCGGCCTGCCGTTCTGCGACATCGGCTTTGCCGTGCAGGGCGAGCATCTCATCGTTGTCGCCGCAGAAGATAACTTACTCAAAGGCGCTGCCGCACAGGCAATGCAGTGTGCAAATATTCGTTTCGGTTTCCCGGAAACGCAGGCTCTTATTTAAGGTGTGATGATGAACCCATTAATTATCAAACTCGGTGGTGTACTGCTGGACAGCGAAGAAGCGCTGGAGCGTCTGTTTACCGCGCTGGTGAACTATCGCGAATCACACCAGCGTCCGCTGGTGATTGTGCACGGCGGCGGCTGCGTGGTGGATGAGCTGATGAAAGGGCTCAACCTGCCGGTGAAAAAGAAGAACGGCCTGCGCGTCACGCCTGCTGACCAGATTGACATCATTACCGGTGCGCTGGCGGGTACGGCGAACAAAACGCTGCTGGCGTGGGCGAAGAAACACCACATCGCATCCGTTGGCCTCTATCTGGGCGATGGCGACAGCGTAAAAGTGACCCAGCTCGACGAAGAGCTCGGCCACGTTGGACTGGCGCAGCCGGGTTCGCCTAAGCTGATTAACACGCTGCTGGAAGGGGGGTTCCTGCCGGTGGTGAGCTCTATCGGCGTGACCGAAGAGGGCGAGCTGATGAACGTCAACGCTGACCAGGCGGCGACGGCACTGGCGGCAACGCTGGGTGCGGATCTGATCCTGCTCTCCGACGTGAGCGGCATTCTGGACGGCAAAGGCCAGCGCATTGCGGAAATGACGGCTGAGAAAGCCGAGCAGCTGATTGCCCAGGGCATTATTACCGACGGCATGATTGTTAAAGTGAACGCCGCGCTGGATGCCGCACGCACGCTGGGCCGCCCGGTGGATATCGCCTCCTGGCGTCACGCGGAACAACTGCCGGCGCTGTTTAACGGCACGCCGATTGGCACGCGTATTCTGGCGTAATCGATTTAATGCCCGGCGGCGCTCTGCTTGCCGGGCCTACAAGACCGTAGGCCGGGTAAGCGAAGCGCCACCCGGCAGAACTAACGAATAAAGGAAGCATGTTATGGCACTTTGGGGTGGGCGTTTTACACAGGCAGCGGATCAGCGGTTCAAACAGTTCAACGACTCTTTGCGCTTCGACTACCGCCTGGCCGAACAGGATATTGTCGGCTCTGTGGCCTGGTCCAGGGCGCTGGTAACGGTAGGCGTACTGACCGCAGATGAACAATTACAGCTGGAAGAAGCGCTGAACAATCTGCTGGAAGAGGTGCGTCTTAACCCGCAGCAGATCCTCGAAAGCGATGCTGAAGATATTCACAGCTGGGTGGAAGGTAAACTTATCGACAAAGTCGGCCAGCTGGGTAAAAAGCTGCATACCGGCCGCAGCCGTAACGACCAGGTTGCCACCGATCTGAAGCTGTGGTGTAAAGATACCGTTGGCGAACTGCTGGCGGCTAACCGCCAGCTGCAGAGTGCGCTGGTGGAGACCGCGCAGAACAACCAGGACGCGGTGATGCCGGGTTATACCCACCTGCAGCGCGCCCAGCCGGTGACCTTCGCTCACTGGTGTCTGGCCTACGTCGAGATGCTGGCGCGTGACGAAAGCCGTCTGCAGGATACCCTGAAGCGTCTGGACGTCAGCCCGCTGGGCAGCGGCGCGCTGGCCGGTACGGCGTATGAAATCGACCGTGAACAGCTGGCAGGCTGGCTGGGCTTTGCTTCCGCCACCCGTAACAGCCTGGACAGCGTGTCCGACCGCGACCACGTGCTGGAGCTGCTCTCCAATGCGTCTATCGGAATGGTGCATCTGTCGCGCTTTGCCGAAGACCTGATCTTCTTTAACTCTGGCGAAGCGGGCTTCGTCGAGCTCTCCGACCGCGTGACCTCAGGCTCCTCCCTGATGCCGCAGAAGAAAAACCCGGACGCGCTGGAGCTGATCCGCGGCAAATGTGGCCGCGTGCAGGGCGCGCTGACCGGCATGATGATGACCCTGAAAGGGTTGCCGCTGGCGTATAACAAAGACATGCAGGAAGACAAAGAAGGGCTGTTCGACGCGCTCGACACCTGGCTGGACTGTCTGCATATGGGCGCCCTGGTGCTGGACGGCATTCAGGTGAAACGTCCGCGCTGCCAGGAAGCGGCGCAGCAGGGCTATGCGAACTCTACCGAACTGGCGGATTATCTGGTGGCGAAAGGCGTACCTTTCCGTGAAGCGCACCACATTGTGGGTGAAGCGGTGGTGGAAGCCATTCGTCAGGGTAAACCACTGGAAGATCTGGCGCTGGCCGACCTGCAGAAGTTCAGCGCGGTTATCGGGGATGATGTGTATCCGATCCTTGCGCTGCAGTCTTGCCTGGATAAACGTGCCGCGAAAGGCGGCGTGTCGCCTAAGCAGGTGGCGCAGGCGATAGCGGATGCGAAAAACCGGTTGGTTTGATTTGGTTTGAACAGTGCGGGCTGGTGCCCTCTCCCACGGGGAGAGGGAGCAAACACTAAAAATGGCAACTTCGGTTGCCATTTTGCTTTTATCCCCGGGCTTTTTTACGCAAAAAAAAAGCGGACCACGGGGTCCGCAAAAGTTCACGTTGGCTTTAGTTGTTCGAGTTTTGAGAGAAACTCGCTGACGGTGCGGGGACGTCAAGGGTCAAACACGTGCCGCCTCGTCTATGTGGTGTATTATTCAACAGAATGCTTGATAGGGATAATCGTTCGTTGCTATGCTATCTATCGCCATGAACTATCGTGGCGACGGAGGATGAATAATGAATATTCGTGATCTTGAATACCTGGTAGCGTTAGCCGAGCATCGTCACTTTCGCCGCGCGGCAGATTCCTGCCACGTCAGCCAGCCCACGCTGAGCGGTCAGATCCGCAAGCTGGAAGACGAGCTGGGCGTGATGCTGCTGGAGCGCACCAGTCGTAAGGTTCTGTTCACACAGGCAGGTCTTCTGCTGGTGGATCAGGCGCGCACCGTGCTGCGCGAGGTCAAAGTGCTCAAGGAAATGGCAAGCCAGCAGGGGGAGGCGATGTCCGGCCCGCTGCATATCGGCCTGATCCCAACCGTTGGCCCGTACCTGTTGCCGCACATCATTCCGATGCTGCACCAGACGTTCCCGAAACTCGAAATGTACCTGCATGAAGCGCAAACCCATCAGCTGCTGGCGCAGTTAGACAGCGGCAAGCTCGACTGCGCCATTCTGGCGCTGGTGAAAGAGAGTGAAGCCTTTATTGAAGTGCCGCTGTTCGATGAGCCGATGATGCTGGCGATCTATGAAGATCACCCGTGGGCGAACCGCGATCGCGTACCGATGGCCGATCTGGCCGGTGAAAAGCTGCTGATGCTGGAAGATGGCCACTGCCTGCGCGATCAGGCGATGGGCTTCTGCTTCGAAGCGGGTGCGGATGAGGATACCCATTTCCGCGCAACCAGCCTGGAAACGCTGCGTAATATGGTCGCGGCGGGAAGCGGTATTACGCTGCTGCCTGCGCTGGCCGTGCCGCGCGAGCGTAAGCGTGATGGCGTGGTTTATCTGCCGTGCATTAAGCCGGAGCCGCGTCGCACTATCGGCCTGGTGTATCGTCCGGGTTCACCGCTGCGCAGCCGCTATGAGCAGCTGGCAGAGGCCATCCGTGGTTCGATGGATGGCCATTTTGACAGCGCGTTAAAACAGGCGGTTTAAGCCGTTCAGCGCAGCTACCCGATAGGCTTCCGCCATGGTCGGGTAGTTAAAGGTGGTGTTAACGAAGTACTCAATGGTGTTACCACCGCCTTTCTGCTCCATTATCGCCTGGCCGATATGAATGATTTCCGCCGCGCGTTCACCAAAGCAGTGAATGCCGAGGATCTCTTTCGTTTCGCGATGGAACAGGATCTTCAGCGTTCCCACGCTCATCCCCACGATTTGCGCCCGCGCCAGATGTTTAAACTGGGCACGTCCCACCTCGTAAGGCACCTTCATTGACGTCAGCTGCTGCTCGGTTTTCCCGACTGAACTGATTTCCGGGATGGTATAGATCCCCGTCGGAATATCTTCGATCAGGTGCGCCGTCGCTTCGCCTTTTACCAGCGCCTGTGCGGCGATGCGTCCCTGGTCGTAAGCGGCTGAGGCCAGGCTTGGGTAGCCAATCACGTCGCCGACCGCGTAAACGTGCGGCAGGGCGGTCTGATACATGCTGTTGACCTTCAGCTGACCGCGGCTGTCGGTTTCAAGCCCGATATTTTCCAGCTGCAGTGAATCGGTGTTGCCGGTACGACCGTTGGCGTACAGCAGACAGTCTGCTTTCAGCTTCTTACCGGACTTCAGGTGCATGATCACCCCGTCGTCGCAGCCTTCGATCTTCTCGTACTCTTCGTTGTGGCGAATCACCACGCCGCTGTTCCAGAAGTGGTAGGAGAGAGAGTCCGACATCTCCTGATCGAGGAACGCCAGCAGGCGGTCACGGGTGTTGATCAGGTCAACTTTGACGTCCATTCCTCGGAAGATCGACGCATATTCGCAACCAATGACCCCTGCGCCATAGATAATGACGTGGCGAGGCTCATGGTGCAGGCTCAGAATCGAGTCGCTGTCGTAGACGCGCGGATGCGAGAAGTCCACGTCGGCCGGATGGTAAGGGCGTGAGCCGCAGGCGATCACAAATTTTTCAGCCGTGATGGTTTCAACCGAACCGTCGTGGCATTCGAGTGCCAGGGTGTGTTCATCCACAAAATGCGCGTTGCCCTGCAAAATTTCACAGTGGTTACGCTCATAAAATCCCTGACGCATGCGTGTCTGCTGGTTAATAACGGTATCCGCGTGATTCAGGATGTCAGCAAAGGATGAACGAAGAAGTCGGGAGTGGTCGCTGTAAAGAGGGTTCTGGTTAAATTCGATAATGCGGCTAACGGCGTGGCGGAGGGCTTTCGAAGGGATGGTGCCCCAGTGGGTGCAACCGCCGCCGACATTATGGTAGCGCTCGATGACCGCTACTCTTGCTCCCTGTTTCACCAGACCCATAGCAGCACCTTCGCCGCCGGGGCCGGAACCAATAACTATTGCGTCGTAATCGTAGGAATGTGGCATGGTAAGGCTTACCTGTTCTTATACATAAAAGCAACAGAATCATAACATCATTGCCAGAGTAACCCAATTATCGTTGTGCTTTTTTCGGGCAGTGGAGCACAAACCGCACGTAAACAATCATTCACAAAGCCAGGCAAACAGATTAATTTTATTCTCTGGTATAGTGCCATCAGGCCTTTGGAAGGATTCAACTATCGTGATGGGCGTAAGAGCACAACAAAAAGAGAAAACCCGGCGTTCGCTGGTGGAAGCCGCATTCAGTCAACTGAGTGCTGAGCGGAGTTTTGCCAGTTTGAGCCTGCGCGAAGTCGCACGCGAGGCCGGGATTGCGCCAACGTCCTTCTATCGTCATTTCCGTGATGTGGATGAACTGGGCCTGACTATGGTCGACGAGAGCGGTCTGATGCTGCGCCAGCTGATGCGGCAGGCGCGTCAGCGTATCGCCAAAGGGGGTAGCGTGATCCGCACCTCCGTATCGACCTTTATGGAATTTATCGGCAATAACCCCAACGCGTTTCGTCTGCTTCTGCGCGAGCGTTCGGGCACATCGGCGGCGTTTCGTGCCGCCGTCGCGCGTGAAATTCAGCACTTCATCGCGGAACTTGCCGACTATCTTGAACTCGAAAACCATATGCCGCGTGCGTTTACTGAAGCACAGGCCGAGGCGATGGTGACGATTGTTTTCAGCGCGGGTGCCGAAGCGCTGGATGTCAGCATTGAACAACGCAAACAGCTCGAAGAGCGGCTGGTATTGCAGCTCAGGATGATCTCCAAAGGCGCGTACTACTGGTATCGCCGTGAACAAGAGAAACTGGCACATCAAACCGAAGAGTGAAGGTGAGTAATGAAACAGTCAGGTCAGGATAAAGGGACGCTGTTGCTGGCATTGATCGCTGGCTTATCCATTAATGGTACGTTTGCCGCTATTTTTAGCTCAATTGTTCCATTTTCGATTTTCCCGCTTATAGCGCTGGTGCTGACGGTTTACTGCCTGCATCAACGTTACCTGAACCGCACCATGCCGGTGGGGTTACCGGGGCTGGCCGCTGCCTGCTTTATTCTGGGCGTATTGCTGTATAGCACGGTGGTTCGCGCGGAGTATCCGGATATCGGCTCTAACTTCTTCCCTGCGGTACTGTCTGTGGCGCTGGTGTTCTGGATTGGCTCGCGCATGCGTAGCCGCAAGAGCCAGTTACCGGAGTAATGAATTTATTTGTAGGGCAGGTAAGCGAAGCGCCACCTGCCAAAAACGCCGGATGGCGCTACGCTTATCCGGCCTACAGATCACCGTGCGGTAAGTAAAACGCCGCACTCCATATGGTGCGTATACGGGAACTGATCGAACAGCGCCAGACGTTCAACCTTGTGCGTCTGGCTTAATGTTTCGAGGTTCTTGCACAGCGTCTCCGGGTTACAGGAGATGTACAAAATACGCGGGTACGCCTGCACCATCTTCTCGGTTTCGCTGTCCAGGCCACTGCGCGGCGGGTCGACAAAAATCGTCTCACACTGGTAGCTTTTCAAATCGATCCCTTCCAGGCGGTTAAACTGGCGAACGCCGTTCATGGCCTGCGTGAACTCTTCCGCGGCCATACGAATGATCTGCACGTTATCGATATGGTTAGCGGCGATGTTGTACTGCGCGGCAGCCACCGACGGCTTGGCGATTTCCGTTGCCAGAACGCGATCGAAATTACGCGCCAGCGCCAGCGAGAAGTTGCCGTTACCGCAGTAGAGCTCAAGCAGATCGCCCGTTGACCCTTCCGTCGCCTTCAGCGCCCACTCCAGCATCTGCACGTTCATCGCAGCGTTTGGCTGGGTAAAGCTGTTCTCGACCTGACGATACACCATCTCTTTACCTGCCACCGGCAGGCGCTCGTCGATGTAGTCCTGATCCAGCATGATTTTGGTTTTTGTCGCGCGGCCAATCAGGTGAACGTTGATGTTCTGCGCGCGCAGGGCATTGCGCAGCGCTTCTGCCTGCTCGCGCCACTCGTCATTGAGCGCTTTGTGGTACAGCAGGGAGACAATCGCCTGATTGCTTTGCGTGGTCAGGTAGTCAATCTGGAACAGCTTGTTACGCAGTACCGGATTGTTGCGCACGCCGTCCATTATCAGCGTCATCAACTGGTTAATGAGCTCGCTCGCCGCCGGAAAGCTGTCCACGCGGATACGGGACTTCGTCTGCTGATCGAAAATGATGTGGTACAGGTCGTCACCGTCGTGCCAGATGCGGAACTCGGCGCGCATGCGGTAATGGCTGACGGGAGAGCGGAACACCTCGGGAACGGGCGCGTTGAAAGGCGTCATCATACTTTGCAGGCGGACGACTTTCTCTGCCAGCTGCGCGTCGTACTGTTCTGTCGGGAGGTGTTCTGGGGTCATGATGCGTCCTGAATGATAAAGAATTACGCGGGGATTGTAGGCATTGTTCAGGGGATGTCCAGATTTAATGGGCAATAGCTGTCTGGACATCCATACGTGTCTAATTGTAGCATTCTGTTTCCGGTCTCCTGAGAGTGAAAAGG
Organism: Enterobacter sp. DNB-S2; assembly: GCF_019443845.1. NCBI lineage: Bacteria > Pseudomonadati > Pseudomonadota > Gammaproteobacteria > Enterobacterales > Enterobacteriaceae > Enterobacter > Enterobacter sp. DNB-S2. Next base: position 547,599 of record NZ_CP050520.1, on the reverse strand, counting down.
GAATCCAGTGTAAATCTGGAGCTGACGCGCAGCGGTAAAGTCTGGCGGGATGAGCGTTGTAGACACTGTGAAAATGGGAAGTCTTCATCCTTATATAGCCACCTAGCCCGAAGACCTGCCGGGATCACGTCGCATTTGGTTTCATCATCGCGTGCTATCGATGAGGCCTGCGGCATCCTTCTTATATTGTGGATGCTTTAACAATGATTAAAAAAGTATCGCTGTTGACGGCGTTGTCCGTCACGGCATTTTCGGGCTGGGCGCAGGATAGCGCCGACTCGTTGGTGGTGACGGCAAATCGTTTTGAACAACCTGAAAAAACTATTCTGGCTGCAACCTCCGTTGTTACGCGTGCCGATATTGACCGTTGGCAATCAACCTCAGTCCTGGATGTTATGCGTCGCCTGCCCGGCGTGGATACGGCGCAAAGTGGCGGGATGGGGCAACTCTCTTCTCTCTTTATACGTGGCACCAACTCCAGCCACGTCCTGATCCTTGTTGATGGGATCCGCCTTAACCAGGCGGGCGTTACGGGGTCGTCCGATCTCAGCCAGTTCCCGATCTCCCTGGTGCAGCGTATCGAATATGTTCGTGGACCGCGTTCGGCGGTATACGGCTCGGACGCGATCGGCGGAGTCGTAAACATTATTACCACTCGCGCGAAGGACGGTACCACGCTGAATGCAGGTGTAGGGTCGCATGGTTACCAGAATTATGGCGGCAGTACTCAGCAAACATTGGGCGACAGCACGCGCGTCACGCTTGCGGGTGATTACACCTATACCAAAGGGTTTGATGTGGTTGCGGACGGCAACAATGGTGGCCTTGCCCAGACCGATCGCGACGGCTTTATGAATAAAACGCTCTATGGTGCAGTGGATCACGCATTCTCGGAGCAGTGGAGCGGATTTGTTCGCGGCTTTGGCTATAGCAACCGTACTGCCTACGACGGTTACTACAGCTCATTTACCCCCGATGTACTGGTCGATACCCGCCAGCTCTATAGTCAGACCTGGGATGCTGGATTGCGCTTCAACGATGACATCTTCCATTCACAGCTGCTCACCAGCTATAGCCACAGCAAGGACTATAACTACGACCCAAATCTGGGCCGCTACGATTCGACAGCCACCCTGGATGAAATCAAACAGTACAACGTCCAGTGGCTGAACTCCGTTGATGTTGGCCATGGAAACATTGGCGCGGGCGTTGACTGGCAGAAGCAGAGCACTGAGCCGGGTACAAACTACGTGACCAACGGCTACGACCTGCGTAACACCGGCGTTTACCTGACCGGGCTGCAGCAGTTTGGTGACTTCACTCTGGAAGGAGCGGTTCGCAGCGATGACAACTCTCAGTTCGGTCGCCATGGCACCTGGCAAAGTAGTGCGGCCTGGGAGTTCGTGGAGGGTTACCGCTTCGTTGCTTCTTATGGTACGGCCTATAAGGCTCCGAATCTGGGACAACTCTATGGTTTCTATGGCAATGACCATCTTGATCCAGAAGAGAGCAAGCAGTGGGAAGGTGCGTTTGAAGGCCTGACGGCGGGCGTGAGCTGGCGCGTCTCCGGCTACCGTAATGACGTCGATAATCTCATCGACTTCGATAATAACCTTCAGCAATATTACAACGTCGGTAAAGCGCGCATTAAAGGTGTGGAAGCGACAGCATCGTTTGATACGGGTCCGTTGACGCATACTGTAGGCTACGACTATGTGGATGCCCGCAATGCCGCAACCAACGAACTTCTGGACCGTCGTGCTAAGCAGCAGGTGAAATATCAGCTCGACACGCAGATCTATGATTTCGACTGGAGCCTGACTTATCACTATCTCGGTACGCGTTACGACACTGACTTTGGTGCTTATCCGTCTGAGAAAGTAAAAATGGGCGGTGTCAGCCTGTGGGATGTCGCAGTTTCGTATCCTGTCACCTCACATCTCACAGTTCGTGGTAAAATAGCCAACCTGTTCGATAAAGATTACGAGACAGTTTATGGCTACCAAACTGCAGGACGGGAATACACCTTGTCTGGCAGCTACACCTTCTAATCCGCGTCCCACCGTGCTGGTGTTTGATTCCGGCGTCGGTGGGCTTTCGGTCTATGATGAGATTCGGCATCTCCTGCCGGATCTCCATTACATATACGCCTTCGATAACGTCGCTTTCCCGTATGGGGAAAAGAGCGAAGATTTTATTGTTGAGCGTGTGGTTGAAATTGTCACCGCGGTACAAAAGCGCTATCCCCTTGCGCTGGCCGTCATCGCCTGTAATACGGCGAGCACCGTTTCTCTTCCCGCCCTGCGTGAAAAATTCCAGTTCCCGGTTGTGGGCGTTGTTCCTGCGATAAAGCCTGCCGCGCGCCTGACGGCGAACGGCATTGTGGGTTTGCTGGCAACGCGAGGCACGGTAAAGCGTCCTTATACCCGCGAGCTGATCGACCGTTTTGCCAACGAATGCCAGATTGCGATGCTGGGTTCGGCTGAGCTGGTGGAGATGGCTGAAGCGAAGCTGCATGGAAAGGCGGTATCACTCGACGAGCTGCGTCGTATTCTTCGTCCGTGGCTGCGGATGCCCGAACCTCCGGATACCGTTGTGCTGGGCTGCACCCACTTCCCGCTTTTACAGGAAGAGCTATTAGAGGTGTTGCCGGAGGGGACGCGCCTGGTGGATTCCGGCGCGGCTATCGCCCGTCGTACGGCCTGGCTGCTGGAGCATGAAGCGCCGGATGCGAAATCTACCGATGCGAATATCGCGTTTTGTATGGACCTCACGAAAGAGACTGAGCAACTTTTACCCGTTTTACGCCGTTATGGCTTTGAAACGCTCGAAAAACTGGCGCTGTAGCACGGTTTTGAGCAAAAAAGAGACGGTTGAAAGTTTTTTTTAAAAGAGGGGTTGTCAACGTCTGAGAACTCCCTATAATGCGCCTCCACTGACACGGAACAACGGCTTACAGGCCGCCGGGTTAGCGGGGTTCAGAGATGAACGCCGGCAGAGAAAAGCAAAAATAATCGCTTGACTCTGAATGAGGAAAACGTAATATACGGGACCTCGCAACGGTGAGCTTAACGCCGCGTTGCAACTGCTCTTTAACAATTTATCAGACAATCTGTGTGGGCACTCAAAGTGACATGGATTCTTAATGTCTTCGGACAATAAATGAATACCAAGTCTCTGAGTGAACATACGTAATTCATTACGAAGTTTAATTCACGAGCATCAAACTTAAATTGAAGAGTTTGATCATGGCTCAGATTGAACGCTGGCGGCAGGCCTAACACATGCAAGTCGAGCGGCAGCGGAAAGTAGCTTGCTACTTTGCCGGCGAGCGGCGGACGGGTGAGTAATGTCTGGGAAACTGCCTGATGGAGGGGGATAACTACTGGAAACGGTAGCTAATACCGCATAACGTCGCAAGACCAAAGAGGGGGACCTTCGGGCCTCTTGCCATCAGATGTGCCCAGATGGGATTAGCTAGTAGGTGGGGTAATGGCTCACCTAGGCGACGATCCCTAGCTGGTCTGAGAGGATGACCAGCCACACTGGAACTGAGACACGGTCCAGACTCCTACGGGAGGCAGCAGTGGGGAATATTGCACAATGGGCGCAAGCCTGATGCAGCCATGCCGCGTGTATGAAGAAGGCCTTCGGGTTGTAAAGTACTTTCAGCGGGGAGGAAGGCGATAAGGTTAATAACCTTGTCGATTGACGTTACCCGCAGAAGAAGCACCGGCTAACTCCGTGCCAGCAGCCGCGGTAATACGGAGGGTGCAAGCGTTAATCGGAATTACTGGGCGTAAAGCGCACGCAGGCGGTCTGTCAAGTCGGATGTGAAATCCCCGGGCTCAACCTGGGAACTGCATTCGAAACTGGCAGGCTAGAGTCTTGTAGAGGGGGGTAGAATTCCAGGTGTAGCGGTGAAATGCGTAGAGATCTGGAGGAATACCGGTGGCGAAGGCGGCCCCTGGACAAAGACTGACGCTCAGGTGCGAAAGCGTGGGGAGCAAACAGGATTAGATACCCTGGTAGTCCACGCCGTAAACGATGTCGACTTGGAGGTTGTTCCCTTGAGGAGTGGCTTCCGGAGCTAACGCGTTAAGTCGACCGCCTGGGGAGTACGGCCGCAAGGTTAAAACTCAAATGAATTGACGGGGGCCCGCACAAGCGGTGGAGCATGTGGTTTAATTCGATGCAACGCGAAGAACCTTACCTACTCTTGACATCCAGAGAACTTAGCAGAGATGCTTTGGTGCCTTCGGGAACTCTGAGACAGGTGCTGCATGGCTGTCGTCAGCTCGTGTTGTGAAATGTTGGGTTAAGTCCCGCAACGAGCGCAACCCTTATCCTTTGTTGCCAGCGGTTAGGCCGGGAACTCAAAGGAGACTGCCAGTGATAAACTGGAGGAAGGTGGGGATGACGTCAAGTCATCATGGCCCTTACGAGTAGGGCTACACACGTGCTACAATGGCGCATACAAAGAGAAGCGACCTCGCGAGAGCAAGCGGACCTCATAAAGTGCGTCGTAGTCCGGATTGGAGTCTGCAACTCGACTCCATGAAGTCGGAATCGCTAGTAATCGTAGATCAGAATGCTACGGTGAATACGTTCCCGGGCCTTGTACACACCGCCCGTCACACCATGGGAGTGGGTTGCAAAAGAAGTAGGTAGCTTAACCTTCGGGAGGGCGCTTACCACTTTGTGATTCATGACTGGGGTGAAGTCGTAACAAGGTAACCGTAGGGGAACCTGCGGTTGGATCACCTCCTTACCTTAAAGAACCTGCCTTTGTAGTGCTCACACAGATTGTCTGATGAAAAACAGCAGTAAAAAATCTCTGCAGGCTTGTAGCTCAGGTGGTTAGAGCGCACCCCTGATAAGGGTGAGGTCGGTGGTTCAAGTCCACTCAGGCCTACCAAACTCCTTTTAAAGGATGAGCGGTACAGAGATTGCAAACGATGGGGCTATAGCTCAGCTGGGAGAGCGCCTGCTTTGCACGCAGGAGGTCTGCGGTTCGATCCCGCATAGCTCCACCATCTTTTACTGCGAACACAAGAAAACTTCAGAGTGAACCTGAAAAGGTGCACTGCGAAGTTTTGCTCTTTAAAAATCTGGATCAAGCTGAAAATTGAAACGACACATCTTTAATGGTGTGTTCGAGTCTCTCAAATTTTCGCAATCAGAAGTGAAACATCTTCGGGTTGTGAGGTTAAGCGACTAAGCGTACACGGTGGATGCCCTGGCAGTCAGAGGCGATGAAGGACGTGCTAATCTGCGAAAAGCGCCGGCGAGGTGATATGAACCTTTGACCCGGCGATGTCCGAATGGGGAAACCCAGTGTGATTCGTCACACTATCGTTAACTGAATACATAGGTTAACGAGGCGAACCGGGGGAACTGAAACATCTAAGTACCCCGAGGAAAAGAAATCAACCGAGATTCCCCCAGTAGCGGCGAGCGAACGGGGAGCAGCCCAGAGTCTGAATCAGCTTGTGTGTTAGTGGAAGCGTCTGGAAAGTCGCACGGTACAGGGTGACAGTCCCGTACACGAAAGCACACAGGCTGTGAACTCGAAGAGTAGGGCGGGACACGTGGTATCCTGTCTGAATATGGGGGACCATCCTCCAAGGCTAAATACTCCTGACTGACCGATAGTGAACCAGTACCGTGAGGGAAAGGCGAAAAGAACCCCGGCGAGGGGAGTGAAAAAGAACCTGAAACCGTGTACGTACAAGCAGTGGGAGCACCCTTGTGGTGTGACTGCGTACCTTTTGTATAATGGGTCAGCGACTTATATTCTGTAGCAAGGTTAACCGTATAGGGGAGCCGAAGGGAAACCGAGTCTTAACTGGGCGTTAAGTTGCAGGGTATAGACCCGAAACCCGGTGATCTAGCCATGGGCAGGTTGAAGGTTGGGTAACACTAACTGGAGGACCGAACCGACTAATGTTGAAAAATTAGCGGATGACTTGTGGCTGGGGGTGAAAGGCCAATCAAACCGGGAGATAGCTGGTTCTCCCCGAAAGCTATTTAGGTAGCGCCTCGTGAACTCATCTTCGGGGTAGAGCACTGTTTCGGCTAGGGGGCCATCCCGGCTTACCAACCCGATGCAAACTACGAATACCGAAGAATGTTATCACGGGAGACACACGGCGGGTGCTAACGTCCGTCGTGAAGAGGGAAACAACCCAGACCGCCAGCTAAGGTCCCAAAGTCATGGTTAAGTGGGAAACGATGTGGGAAGGCACAGACAGCCAGGATGTTGGCTTAGAAGCAGCCATCATTTAAAGAAAGCGTAATAGCTCACTGGTCGAGTCGGCCTGCGCGGAAGATGTAACGGGGCTAAACCATGCACCGAAGCTGCGGCAGCGACGCTTAGGCGTTGTTGGGTAGGGGAGCGTTCTGTAAGCCGTTGAAGGTGTGCTGTGAGGCATGCTGGAGGTATCAGAAGTGCGAATGCTGACATAAGTAACGATAAAGCGGGTGAAAAGCCCGCTCGCCGGAAGACCAAGGGTTCCTGTCCAACGTTAATCGGGGCAGGGTGAGTCGACCCCTAAGGCGAGGCCGAAAGGCGTAGTCGATGGGAAACAGGTTAATATTCCTGTACTTGGTGTTACTGCGAAGGGGGGACGGAGAAGGCTATGTTAGCCGGGCGACGGTTGTCCCGGTTTAAGCATGTAGGCGGAACGATTAGGTAAATCCGGTCGTTTATTAACGCTGAGGTGTGATGACGAGGCACTACGGTGCTGAAGTAACAAATGCCCTGCTTCCAGGAAAAGCCTCTAAGCATCAGGTAACATCAAATCGTACCCCAAACCGACACAGGTGGTCAGGTAGAGAATACCAAGGCGCTTGAGAGAACTCGGGTGAAGGAACTAGGCAAAATGGTGCCGTAACTTCGGGAGAAGGCACGCTGATATGTAGGTGAAGCCCCTGCGGGTGGAGCTGAAATCAGTCGAAGATACCAGCTGGCTGCAACTGTTTATTAAAAACACAGCACTGTGCAAACACGAAAGTGGACGTATACGGTGTGACGCCTGCCCGGTGCCGGAAGGTTAATTGATGGGGTTAGCGGCAACGCGAAGCTCTTGATCGAAGCCCCGGTAAACGGCGGCCGTAACTATAACGGTCCTAAGGTAGCGAAATTCCTTGTCGGGTAAGTTCCGACCTGCACGAATGGCGTAATGATGGCCAGGCTGTCTCCACCCGAGACTCAGTGAAATTGAACTCGCTGTGAAGATGCAGTGTACCCGCGGCAAGACGGAAAGACCCCGTGAACCTTTACTATAGCTTGACACTGAACACTGGTCCTTGATGTGTAGGATAGGTGGGAGGCTTTGAAGCGTGGACGCCAGTCTGCGTGGAGCCATCCTTGAAATACCACCCTTTAATGGCTGGTGTTCTAACGTAGACCCGTAATCCGGGTTGCGGACAGTGTCTGGTGGGTAGTTTGACTGGGGCGGTCTCCTCCCAAAGAGTAACGGAGGAGCACGAAGGTTAGCTAATCCTGGTCGGACATCAGGAGGTTAGTGCAATGGCATAAGCTAGCTTGACTGCGAGAGTGACGGCTCGAGCAGGTGCGAAAGCAGGTCATAGTGATCCGGTGGTTCTGAATGGAAGGGCCATCGCTCAACGGATAAAAGGTACTCCGGGGATAACAGGCTGATACCGCCCAAGAGTTCATATCGACGGCGGTGTTTGGCACCTCGATGTCGGCTCATCACATCCTGGGGCTGAAGTAGGTCCCAAGGGTATGGCTGTTCGCCATTTAAAGTGGTACGCGAGCTGGGTTTAGAACGTCGTGAGACAGTTCGGTCCCTATCTGCCGTGGGCGCTGGAGAATTGAGGGGGCTGCTCCTAGTACGAGAGGACCGGAGTGGACGCATCACTGGTGTTCGGGTTGTCATGCCAATGGCACTGCCCGGTAGCTAAATGCGGAAAAGATAAGTGCTGAAAGCATCTAAGCACGAAACTTGCCCCGAGATGAGTTCTCCCTGACTCCCTGAGAGTCCTGAAGGAACGTTGAAGACTACGACGTTGATAGGTCGGGTGTGTAAGCGCAGCGATGCGTTGAGCTAACCGATACTAATGAACCGTGAGGCTTAACCTTACAACGCCGAAGCTGTTTCGGCGGATGAGACAGACACGATTTTCAGCTCTGATACAGATTAAACAGAATTTGCCTGGCGGCTTTAGCGCGGTGGTCCCACCTGACCCCATGCCGAACTCAGAAGTGAAACGCCGTAGCGCCGATGGTAGTGTGGGGTCTCCCCATGTGAGAGTAGGGAACTGCCAGGCATCAAATTAAGTAGTAAGCCGGTGCATAAATCCGGTGGTTACAGCAGTCTTCGGTGGAGCGGTAGTTCAGTCGGTTAGAATACCTGCCTGTCACGCAGGGGGTCGCGGGTTCGAGTCCCGTCCGTTCCGCCACTTATTAAGACATTAAGCCTGCCTTGTTGGCAGGCTTAATGGCAAAAAACTTTAGGGGCGTAGCTCAGTTGGTAGAGCACCGGTCTCCAAAACCGGGTGTCGCGAGTTCGAGTCTCTCCGCCCCTGCCATATATAATCCTTTGCTTCGGCAAAGGATTTTTTTTGCCTGAAACACTGCAGAAAATTCTCTTCTTAATTTTCAGCCAGCATCCCTGCTGGCTGTGCATCAATCCATTACATTGATTTTTAACAGATCTTTTATCTGTGATTGCTTGTCACTGTTTTGCAGCCAAATTGCATACAGCGGCCTGGTAAGCGTGGTGGAATCCAGCACGGTGTGCAGCCCTGCTTTAGCGTCTGCCCAGCGAACAGGTAACCAGGTACAACCTTTCAGCAGGGACAGCTGCTGACAGGCGATCTCTGCCGAGCTGGTCGTTAACTGCGGAACATCATCAGGTGCAATCAGTCCCGTTTCGTGCTGCTGAAAATCTGGTCCCCATTCCAGGCGTAAATAGGTCAGGTCTGCCTTCATCATCGAAGGTTCGGACGCATAAAGTGCCAGGCCAAACTGGCCCACAATCTGGCTGCTAAATTCGTCCATCTTGGGGGCTTCGGTTGTGATCAGAAGATCAAGCTGGCGCTCATGAAGTTGCTTAACAAGCGACTGCCGTTGCGCAATTCTGGCCTCAAATTGCAGGTGGCCATGTGAATGATACAGTCGGGTAAGCCACTGACTTAGCATGCATTCCCACAGAGAAGCGCTGGCTCCTATCGAGAACTCATTATGCCTCGAAGTATGTGCCACCTCTTTACGTGCCGCCTGCCAGGTATTCATGAGCGTTTCTGCATACGGCAGCAGTTTCTCACCGGCAGGCGTTAAGCGAATATTGTTGCGATGGCGGGTAAAAAGATTCACACCCAGTTGATTTTCCAGCTGTCGAATACGAAAACTGACTGCTGACTGCGTCAGGTAAAGGGCTTCAGCTGCTCGCCCAAAGTGGCGTGTTCTGCTCACTTCAAGGAAAGTTTTAAGCAATTCCGTATCCACATCTTTCTCCGCAAAATTATTTGTCGTTATGATTTAAATGTTTTGTTTTACACTCTGTCAAGCGTAACTAATACTCCGCGCCATAAATAGCTCGGCCAAAGAATTAGGAGCGTGTAGGATGGCGGAAAGCTTTACGACGACTAATCGTTTTTTCGACAATAAACATTATCCGCGCGGGTTCTCTCGTCACGGCGATTTCACCATCAAAGAAGCTCAACTGCTTGAGCGCCATGGTTATGCCTTTAACGAGCTGGATCTGGGTAAGCGTGAACCTGCAACCGAAGACGAGAAACAGTTTGTTTCTGTTTGCCGTGGTGAGCGTGAGCCGGAGTCTGAAGCGGAACGCGTATGGATCAAGTACATGGCGCGCATTAAGCGTCCTAAGCGCTTCCATACGCTGTCTGGCGGCAAGCCGCAGATGGAAGGTGCAGAAGACTACACCGAGTCTGATGACTAAAGAGAAGGGGCTACGGCCCCTTTTTTTATGCCAGCAATTTCTGCAAATGCAGCAGCAAACGATCGATAGCGCGGTAGCTCAGCGCCTCCTGCAAATGTTTCCTCTCAATGTCAGTGCACCCCTCTACGTCAGCAATAGTTCTGGCCACCTTCAGCAAACGCTGCCACGCACGTATGGAAAGCCCGAACCGCGTTAACGTCTCCTCCAGCCATCCCGCATCCTCAACGTTAAGTGAACAAAACTGCCGGATCCCGGCATTATCCAGCCGTGCATTCAGCCTGTTCTGACGAGCGTACTGCCGTGTCTGGGCTGCAATCACCCGTTCGCGTACCTCCGCTGAGCTTTCACCCGTTATGCCCGTTTGCCTGAGCAGACCCGGCGGGGGAAGGGGAATTTCGAGGGATAAATCGAAACGGTCGAGGAACGGGCCGGATAACTTACCCAGATAGCGCAACGTTTGCTCTGGTGTACAGCGGTTATGGTTGCCTTGGTAGTGACCCGTCGGGCTGGGATTCATCGCCGCGACCAGCTGAAACTGTGCGGGATAGCTTATTTTGGCTCTCGTGCGTGAGATATGTATCTCACCGGATTCAATGGGCTCTCTCAGTGCATCCAGCACGCGGCGCTCAAACTCAGGCAGCTCATCGAGAAACAGAATGCCATTGTGTGCCAGCGAGATCTCTCCCGGCCCGGGGATAGATCCGCCGCCAACCATTGCCGTCAGTGAAGCGCTATGATGCGGGGAACGAAAAGGACGGCGGCGCCACTGTTTTTGCAACGATGTCGAACTGATAAGGCTATATATGGCGGCGCTTTCCAGCGCTTCATGATTATTGAGCGGTGGAAGTAACCCACTCAACCTGCTTGCCAGCATGGTTTTACCCGTACCTGGCGGCCCAATTAACAGAAGATTGTGTCCACCTGCAGCCGTAATCTCCAGCGCCCGTTTCCCTTGTTCCTGTCCCATAATCTCGCTGAGATCCTCTGGTGCATCCGCTATAACATCATCACACTCCTCCGGCTCGGACAGTTCATGTCGCCCTTCCAGCCAGGCACAAACTTCCTGTAAATGCCCGGCGATGAGACACCCCTTCTCGGCGATAAGACTCACTTCTGATGCGTTTTCATTGGCGACAATGATTTGCCGCCCTGCTCGTATGGCTTCCAGCGCCCCCGATATCGCACCGGGAACGCCTCTTAACGCGCCTGTGAGCGCGAGTTCGCCAACGAACTCATACGAGCCTAGCCGTGTCGTATTAAGCTGCTCAGAAGCCGCGAGAAGGGCAATTGCGATAGGTAAATCGTATCGTCCCCCCTCTTTAGGCAGATCGGCGGGGGCAAGGTTGATGGTGATCTTCTTCGCGGGGAAGGTATAACCGCTATTTATTATTGCGCTGCGAACGCGATCCCTGGCCTCTTTAACCGTCGTTTCAGGTAACCCGACAAGCGTGAGTCCGGGTAGCCCATTGCTCAAATGAACCTCGACGGAAATAAGCGGTGCCTTTACCCCGAGAGCCGCACGCGTATAAACAACTGACAGTGACATTTGCACTACCTCCTGGTGTGACTATGCCTGCGCCTGTTTTTTCTTTTTAGCGTCATTTTGCGAATTTACGCCGCCTGTTCAGAGATTTTAAACACACAATGAAACCCTTGCATAACCGTGGAAGCCTCCTCGCAGAATATAAAAAGCCCCGTTTTGACGCTTAAAACCGCAGTAAAAAAATGAAAAATATTCATTTTCTAATTTCCGTATATAAAACAACGGTTTTAAGAAATATGATTCGCGGCCTAATCAAATCCGTCATAAATAAATCTTGTGTTTGATTTAAAAACTGTGATAACTCTTTAGGTATTCCTTCGAACAAGATGCAAAAAGAACTGAAAATGACAGCCCTTCTACGAGTGATTAGCCTGGTCGTGATTAGCGTGGTGGTGATTATTATCCCACCGTGCGGGGCTGCACTTGGACGAGGAAAGGCTTAGAAATCAAGCCTTAACGAACTAAGCCCCCCGCACCGAAAGGTCCGGGGGTTTTTTTATGACTAAAAAATGTAAATGAGGAGCAGAGAATGACGACTAGCACAAAATTCTGTTTCTCCCGATTTATGACGGGGAACTAACTATGAATGGGGCACAGTGGGTAGTACATGCGTTGCGCGCGCAGGGAGTCGAAACCGTATTCGGTTATCCGGGTGGCGCAATTATGCCGATTTACGATGCACTGTATGACGGCGGCGTGGAACATCTCTTGTGCCGACACGAGCAGGGCGCAGCGATGGCAGCCATTGGCTACGCCCGCGCGACCGGTAAAACCGGCGTGTGTATGGCGACTTCAGGCCCGGGCGCAACGAACCTGATCACCGGCCTGGCTGACGCGCTGCTGGATTCCGTTCCCGTTGTCGCCATCACCGGGCAGGTGGCGTCGCCGTTCATCGGTACCGATGCTTTCCAGGAAGTTGACGTCCTCGGTTTATCGCTGGCCTGCACCAAACACAGCTTCCTCGTCCAGTCTCTGGAAGAGCTGCCGCGCGTAATGGCAGAAGCGTTCGATGTGGCAAACTCCGGTCGTCCCGGTCCGGTTCTGGTTGATATCCCGAAAGATATCCAGGTGGCACTCGGCGATCTGGAACCGCACTTCTCTACCGTTGAAAGCGACGATGCCTTTCCGGAAGCGGAAGTTGAAGAGGCCCGTCAGATGCTGGCCCAGGCGAAACAGCCGATGCTGTACGTCGGCGGTGGCGTAGGCATGGCGCAGGCCGTTCCTGCCCTGCGCGAATTTATCGCAACAACGCAGATGCCAGCGACCTGCACGCTGAAAGGTCTCGGTGCAGTCGACGCGGATTACCCCTACTATCTGGGCATGCTGGGGATGCACGGCACCAAAGCGGCAAACCTGGCGGTGCAGGAGTGCGATCTGCTCATCGCTGTAGGGGCCCGTTTTGACGACCGCGTTACCGGCAAGCTGAATACCTTTGCGCCGAACGCCAAAGTCATCCATATGGATATCGACCCGGCGGAGATGAACAAGCTGCGTCAGGCGCATGTCGCCTTGCAGGGCGATCTCAACGCGCTCTTACCGGCATTGCAGCAGCCGCTGGATATCAACGCATGGCGTCAGCACACCGCTGATATGCGCGCCGAGCACGCCTGGCGTTACGACCACCCCGGCGAGGCCATCTACGCGCCGCTGCTGTTGAAGCAGTTGTCCGACCGTAAACCGGCTGACAGCGTCGTCACCACCGACGTAGGCCAGCACCAGATGTGGTCCGCGCAGCACATGACCTACACCCGTCCGGAAAACTTCATCACCTCCAGCGGGTTAGGGACGATGGGCTTCGGTCTGCCGGCAGCCGTTGGCGCGCAGGTTGCCCGCCCGAACGACACCGTTATCTGTATCTCCGGTGACGGCTCCTTCATGATGAACGTTCAGGAGCTCGGCACCGTTAAGCGCAAGCAGTTGCCGCTGAAGATCGTGTTGCTCGACAACCAGCGTTTAGGAATGGTTCGCCAGTGGCAACAGCTGTTCTTCCAGGAGCGCTACAGCGAAACGACTCTCACCGATAACCCCGATTTCCTCACCCTGGCCAGCGCCTTCGGCATCCCTGGTCAGCACATCACCCGTAAAGATCAGGTTGAAGCGGCGCTCGACACCATGCTGAACAGCGATGGGCCTTACCTGCTTCATGTCTCAATCGACGAACTCGAGAACGTCTGGCCGTTGGTACCGCCTGGTGCCAGCAACTCACAAATGATGGAGAAATTATCATGATGCAGCATCAGGTCGCCGTACAGGCTCGCTTCAACCCGGAAACCTTAGAACGCGTTTTGCGTGTGGTGCGTCATCGTGGTTTTCAGATTTGCTCTATGAATATGGAGACGGCCACTGACGCCCGGAATGTCAGTATCGAATTAACCGTTGCCAGCCCGCGGTCGGTCGACTTACTGTTTAGTCAGTTATCAAAGCTGGTAGACGTTGCCCATGTTGCCATCTGCCAGAGCACAACCACATCACAACAAATCCGCGCTTAAGCGTGACAGGACGAAAAAATGACGACAAAAAAAGCTGATTACATTTGGTTCAACGGTGAGATGGTTCGCTGGGAGGACGCGAAGGTCCACGTGATGTCCCACGCGCTGCACTACGGTACCTCCGTATTTGAAGGCATCCGCTGCTACGATTCTCACAAAGGGCCAGTGGTGTTCCGCCATCGCGAACACATGCAGCGTCTGCATGACTCAGCCAAAATTTATCGTTTCCCGGTTTCTCAAAGCGTCGATGAGCTGATGGAAGCCTGTCGCGACGTGATTCGCAAGAACAACCTGACCAGCGCCTATATTCGTCCGCTGGTGTTTGTGGGCGATGTCGGTATGGGCGTGAACCCGCCAGCCGGCTATACCACAGATGTGATCATTGCCGCGTTCCCGTGGGGTGCTTACCTGGGTGCAGAAGCCCTGGAGCAGGGGATCGACGCAATGGTCTCTTCCTGGAACCGCGTGGCGCCAAACACCATCCCGACCGCCGCGAAAGCAGGCGGTAACTATCTCTCCTCATTGCTGGTCGGTAGCGAAGCGCGCCGCCACGGCTATCAGGAAGGTATCGCCCTCGACGTAAATGGCTACATCTCAGAAGGTGCGGGTGAAAACCTGTTTGAAGTGAAAGACGGCATTCTGTTCACGCCGCCATTCACCTCGTCCGCGCTGCCGGGCATCACCCGTGACGCCATCATCAAGCTGGCGAAAGATCTGGGTATCGAAGTGCGCGAGCAGGTGCTGTCCCGCGAATCCCTGTATCTGGCGGATGAAGTGTTCATGTCCGGTACGGCGGCTGAAATCACGCCGGTACGCAGCGTGGACGGTATCCAGGTGGGCGAAGGCCGCTGTGGCCCGGTCACCAAACGTATTCAGCAAGCGTTCTTCGGCCTCTTCACCGGCGAGACAGAAGATAAATACGGCTGGTTGGATCAGGTTAATCACTAAGCATAAATTTGGGACGGCACGCACCGTCCCATTAAATAGTCAGACGGGAGTCAATAAAGCATGCCTAAGTATCGTTCAGCCACCACCACCCACGGCCGTAATATGGCGGGAGCCCGTGCCCTGTGGCGCGCCACCGGAATGACCGACGCCGATTTCGGCAAGCCGATTATCGCCGTGGTGAACTCCTTCACCCAGTTTGTACCGGGCCACGTGCACCTGCGCGATCTCGGTAAGCTGGTTGCCGAGCAAATCGAAGCCTCCGGCGGCGTGGCGAAAGAGTTCAACACCATTGCGGTGGATGACGGTATCGCGATGGGGCACGGGGGCATGCTCTATTCACTGCCGTCGCGCGAGCTGATCGCCGACTCCGTAGAATATATGGTGAACGCCCACTGCGCCGATGCGATGGTCTGCATCTCCAACTGCGACAAAATCACCCCTGGGATGCTGATGGCCTCCCTGCGCCTGAACATTCCGGTGATCTTCGTCTCCGGCGGCCCAATGGAAGCGGGGAAAACCAAGCTCTCCGACAAAATCATCAAGCTCGACCTGGTCGATGCGATGATCCAGGGCGCGGACCCGAAAGTCTCTGACGCGCAGAGCGACCAGGTGGAACGCTCTGCGTGTCCGACCTGCGGCTCCTGTTCCGGTATGTTCACCGCCAACTCCATGAACTGCCTGACCGAAGCGCTGGGCCTTTCTCAGCCGGGTAACGGTTCGCTGCTGGCGACCCACGCCGACCGTAAGCAGCTGTTCCTCAACGCCGGTAAGCGCATCGTTGAGCTGACCAAACGCTACTACGAGCAGGACGACGCCAGCGCGCTGCCGCGCAACATTGCCAGTAAAGCCGCGTTCGAAAACGCCATGACGCTGGATATCGCCATGGGCGGCTCTACCAACACCGTTCTGCACCTGCTGGCTGCCGCGCAGGAAGCCGAAATCGACTTCACCATGAGCGACATCGATAAGCTCTCCCGCAAAGTCCCGCAGCTGTGTAAAGTCGCGCCGAGTACCCAGAAGTACCATATGGAAGACGTACACCGCGCGGGCGGCGTGCTGGGCATTCTGGGCGAGCTGGATCGCGCCGGTCTGCTGAACCGTGACGTGAAAAACGTGCTCGGCCTGACGCTGCCTGAGTCGCTGGACCAGTACGACGTGATGTTGACCAAAGACGACGCGGTGAAAAAGATGTTCCGCGCGGGTCCAGCGGGTATTCGTACCACCCAGGCGTTCTCGCAGGATTGCCGCTGGGACACTCTGGACGATGACCGCGCCGAAGGCTGCATCCGCTCGCTGGAACACGCCTACAGCAAAGACGGCGGTCTGGCCGTGCTGTACGGTAACTTTGCGGAAAACGGCTGCATCGTGAAAACCGCAGGCGTGGACGACAGCATCCTGAAATTCACCGGTCCGGCGAAGGTATACGAAAGCCAGGATGAAGCGGTAGACGCGATTCTTGGCGGCAAAGTGGTGGAAGGCGACGTGGTTGTTATTCGCTACGAAGGACCGAAAGGCGGTCCCGGCATGCAGGAGATGCTCTACCCAACCACCTTCCTGAAATCTATGGGACTCGGTAAAGCGTGTGCGCTGATCACCGACGGGCGTTTCTCTGGCGGCACCTCCGGCCTCTCTATCGGCCACGTTTCGCCGGAAGCGGCAAGCGGCGGCAACATCGCCATCATCGAAGACGGCGACCTGATCGAAATCGACATTCCGAATCGCGGCATTCAGCTGAAGCTGAGCGACCAGGAAATTGCGGCCCGTCGTGAAGCGCAGGAAGCCCGCGGCGACAAAGCCTGGACGCCGAAAGACCGCCAGCGTGAAGTCTCCTTCGCTCTGCGCGCCTACGCGAGTCTTGCCACCAGTGCAGATAAAGGCGCGGTGCGCGATAAATCTAAACTTGGGGGCTAATGATGGCCGAGTCACAACCCTTATCCGCCGCCCCTGAGGGGGCGGAATACCTGAGAGCGGTGCTACGCGCGCCGGTCTATGAAGCCGTGCAGGTTACGCCCCTGCAGAAAATGGAAAAACTCTCTTCGCGCCTCGACAACGTCATTCTGGTGAAGCGCGAAGATCGTCAGCCGGTGCACAGCTTTAAGCTGCGCGGCGCCTACGCGATGATGGCCGGGCTGACCGACGAGCAGAAAGCGCGCGGCGTGATTACCGCGTCTGCGGGCAACCACGCCCAGGGCGTGGCGTTCTCGTCTGCTCGCCTGGGGTTGAAAGCGCTGATCGTGATGCCGGTTGCTACCGCAGATATCAAAGTTGACGCGGTGCGCGGTTTCGGCGGCGAAGTGCTGCTCCACGGCGCCAACTTTGACGAAGCCAAAGCCAAAGCGATCGAGCTGGCGCAGCAGCAGGGCTTTACCTGGGTGCCGCCGTTCGATCATCCGATGGTGATTGCCGGGCAGGGCACGCTGGCGCTGGAACTGCTGCAGCAGGATGCCCATCTCGACCGCGTCTTCGTCCCGGTAGGCGGCGGTGGCCTGGCCGCAGGCGTGGCGGTGCTGATCAAACAGCTGATGCCGCAGATCAAAGTCATTGCCGTTGAAGCGGAAGACTCTGCCTGCCTGAAAGCGGCGCTGGATGCGGGTCATCCGGTAGATCTGCCGCGCGTCGGGCTGTTTGCCGAGGGCGTGGCGGTGAAGCGCATTGGGGATGAAACCTTCCGCCTGTGCCAGGAGTATCTCGACGATATCGTCACGGTTGATAGCGACGCCATCTGCGCGGCGATGAAGGATCTGTTCGAGGATGTGCGCGCGGTGGCGGAACCGTCAGGCGCGCTGGCGCTGGCGGGGATGAAAAAATACATCGCGCAGCACAACATTCGCGGCGAGCGCCTGGCGCACGTGCTGTCTGGAGCGAACGTGAACTTCCACGGTCTGCGCTACGTTTCCGAGCGCTGCGAGCTGGGTGAACAGCGGGAAGCGCTGCTGGCGGTGACGATTCCGGAAGAGAAGGGCAGCTTCCTGAAGTTCTGCCAGCTGCTGGGTGGCCGTTCGGTGACGGAGTTCAACTACCGTTTTGCCGATGCCAAAGACGCCTGCATTTTTGTCGGCGTGCGTCTGAGCCGCGGCGTGGAGGAGCGCAAAGAGATCCTCAACCTGCTGCATGAGGGCGGCTACAGCGTGGTCGATCTCTCTGACGATGAGATGGCGAAGCTGCACGTGCGCTACATGGTCGGCGGGCGTCCATCGAAGCCGCTCAAGGAACGTCTGTTTAGCTTCGAGTTCCCGGAATCACCGGGCGCGCTGCTCAAGTTCCTGCACACGCTGGGCACGCACTGGAACATCTCTCTGTTCCACTACCGCAGCCACGGCACCGACTATGGCCGCGTGCTGGCGGCGTTCGAACTGGGCGAGCACGAGCCGGATTTCGAAACGCGGCTGAACGAGCTGGGCTATGAGTGCCACGACGAAACCCATAACCCGGCCTTCCGCTTCTTCCTGGCAGGCTAGTGGTTCGGCAATATCGTCCAGAACGCATCAATAAGCGGCTCATGCAGCCGCTTTTTTTGTGCGCACACGCCAAGCTCAAACGGCGTCTTCTCGTCGCTGCGCTCCAGAATCATCACGCGGTTACGCACCGGTTCGGGGCTGTTTTCCAGCACCACTTCCGGCAGCAGCGCCACGCCGCAGCCCAGCGCCACCATCGACACCATCGCCTCATGGCCGCTGACCGTGGCGTAAATCGACGGATTACTGATTTTCTGACGACGGAACCACAGCTCGATACGGCGGCGCACCGGCCCCTGATCGGCCATGATAAACGGCACCGTCGACCAGTCCGGTTTTTCCACCGACACCTGGTTACGCACCGGGCAGGGCAGCGCCGGGGCAATCAGCACCACCGCCAGATTCTCCAGCATTGAGAATGCCACCGCGCCCGGCAGGGTTTCAGGTTTCCCGGCAATGGCGAGATCTGCTTCGCCCGTCACCACTTTTTCCATTGCGTCGGAGGCGTCGCCGGTGGTGAGCTTAATTTCAACCGACGGATGCGCCGCGCGGAAGCGGTCAAGGATGGGCGGCAGATGGCTGTAGGCGGCGGTCACGGAGCAGAAAATATGCAGCTCGCCGGAAAGCGACGGCCCCTGCTGGTCAATTGAGTGTCGCAGCTGCTGGTACTGTAGCAGCGTCTGCTGGGCAAAAATGCGCAGTTCTTCACCCGCTTCCGTGAGGGTGACGGTGCGGTTATCGCGCACGAACAGCGGCTGGCCGAGGTCCTCCTCAAGGCGCTGGATCTGGCGTGAAAGCGTGGAGGGGCTAACGTGCATCGCCCGGGCGCTGCGGCCAAAATGGCGGCTTTCCGCCAGGTGCAGGAACATTTTCAGATCGCGTAAATCCACCGATTCCACTCCCTCTTTTTATATTGCAAAAATTGCAACGTGACGTTGTGAATATATCAATTTCCGCAATAAATTTCCTGTTGTAATGTGGGTACATTCTCGCTGAAACGCGAACCGAACAATAAGACACACAACATCACGAGGTATCACCCATGGCTAACTACTTTAATACACTGAACTTGCGCCAGCAGCTGGCGCAGCTGGGCAAATGCCGCTTCATGGCGCGCGATGAATTTGCCGATGGCGCGAGCTACCTTCAGGGTAAAAAAGTGGTCATCGTCGGCTGTGGCGCACAGGGTCTGAACCAGGGCCTGAACATGCGTGACTCCGGTCTGGATATCTCCTACGCTCTGCGCAAAGAAGCGATTGCCGAGAAGCGTGCTTCCTGGCGCAAAGCGACCGAAAACGGCTTCAAAGTGGGCACCTACGAAGAGCTGATTCCGCAGGCGGATCTGGTGGTTAACCTGACCCCGGACAAGCAGCACTCTGACGTAGTACGTTCCGTACAGCCGCTGATGAAAGACGGCGCCGCGCTGGGTTACTCCCACGGCTTCAACATCGTTGAAGTGGGCGAGCAGATCCGTAAAGACATCACCGTGGTGATGGTGGCACCGAAATGTCCGGGTACGGAAGTACGCGAAGAGTACAAACGTGGCTTCGGCGTGCCGACGCTTATCGCAGTTCACCCGGAAAACGATCCGAAAGGCGAAGGCATGGCGATTGCCAAAGCGTGGGCAGCGGCGACCGGCGGCCACCGTGCGGGCGTGCTGGAATCTTCCTTCGTTGCCGAAGTGAAATCTGACCTGATGGGTGAGCAGACCAATCTGTGCGGCATGCTGCAGGCCGGTTCTCTGCTGTGCTTTGACAAGCTGGTGGAAGAAGGTACCGACCCGGCCTACGCGGAAAAACTGATTCAGTTCGGCTGGGAAACCATCACCGAAGCGCTGAAGCAGGGCGGTATTACGCTGATGATGGACCGTCTGTCCAACCCGGCAAAACTGCGTGCTTACGCGCTGTCTGAACAGCTGAAAACCATCATGGCGCCGCTGTTCCAGAAACACATGGACGACATCATCTCCGGTGAATTCTCTTCCGGCATGATGGCAGACTGGGCGAACGACGATAAAAACCTGCTGACCTGGCGTGAAGAGACCGGTAAAACCGCGTTCGAAACCGCGCCACAGTACGAAGGTAAAATCGGCGAGCAGGAGTACTTCGATAAAGGCGTACTGATGATCGCGATGGTGAAAGCAGGCGTTGAGCTGGCGTTCGAAACCATGGTGGATTCCGGCATCATCGAAGAGTCAGCGTACTACGAATCTCTGCACGAGCTGCCGCTGATCGCGAATACCATCGCCCGTAAGCGTCTGTACGAAATGAACGTGGTTATTTCTGATACCGCAGAATACGGTAACTACCTGTTCTCTTACGCCTGCGTACCGCTGCTGAAAGAGTTTATGACCACTCTGCAGACGGGCGATCTGGGTAAAGCGATTGCGGAAGGTGCCGTGGATAACGCGCAGCTGCGTGATGTGAACGAAGCGATTCGCAGCCACCAGATCGAGAAAGTGGGTCACAAACTGCGTGGCTACATGACCGATATGAAGCGTATCGCGGTAGCGGGTTAACACCTGGTGCGGGCTGATGCCCTCACCCCGCCCCTCTCCCACTGGGAGAGGGTGAAACATTCAAGGCCTTCTCTTAGAGAAGGCCTTGCTGTTTATTTCCGATACAGTACTTTAATAATGTGGTAGCCGAACTGCGTGTGCAGCGGGCCGGTTGGCTCCAGCACCGGGCAGGAGAACACCACTTTATCGAACGCCGGAACCATCTGGCCCTGGCGGAACTCACCCAGATCGCCGCCGCGTTTGCCTGACGGGCAGATGGAGTGCTTCTTCGCCAGCTTGCCGAAGTCGGCACCGTTTTTAATCTGCTCCAGAAGATCTAAAGCCAGTTTCTCTTCTTTAACAAGGATGTGCACTGCTGCTGCTGTTTTTGCCATGATCGTGCCTTGAATAGGTTGAAATAAATCGGGGCGCAATATACCACGCGTCAGCGGCGATAAAGCACCTTAATGATATGGTAGCCAAATTTGGTTTTTACCGGGCCGTAGGGCTTCAGAAGCGGGCAGCTAAAGACCGCCCGATCGAACGGGCCGACCATCGCACCTTGTTGAAACTCGCCGAGATCCCCGCCATTGCGCCCGGATGGGCATTTAGAGTAACGCTTCGCCAGATGATCAAAGCTGATGCCGCGCTCCAGCTTGGCCAGGATCTCCTGGGCCAGTTTCTCTTCTTTTACCAGAATATGCAGGGCTGCTGCGGTCTTTTTCATGGTTCTGCTCTACGGGTTAAACGCGATTTCTCCACTTTATCATTAGCCGGTAAATCTGCGCCCGGCTTTCTGCTACAATCCACACCCCGTTCGAAGATTGAGCAACACTCCCATGCGTTTAAACCCTGGACAACAACAAGCGGTCGAATTCGTTACTGGACCATGCCTGGTGCTGGCAGGGGCCGGTTCGGGTAAAACCCGCGTGATCACCAACAAAATCGCCCATCTGATCCACAACTGCGGGTATCAGGCGCGACACATTGCGGCGGTCACCTTTACCAATAAAGCGGCGCGCGAGATGAAAGAGCGCGTCGGTCAGACGCTGGGTCGTAAAGAGGCGCGCGGCCTGATGATCTCCACCTTCCACACGCTGGGGCTGGATATCATCAAACGCGAGTATGCGGCGCTGGGAATGAAGTCCAACTTCTCGCTTTTTGACGATACCGATCAGGTGGCGCTGCTCAAAGAGCTCACCGAGGGGCTGATCGAAGATGATAAAGTGCTGTTGCAGCAGCTGATCTCGACGATCTCGAACTGGAAAAACGATCTGATGACGCCGGCCCAGGCCGCGGCGATCGCCAAAGGCGAACGGGATCGGATTTTCGCCCACTGCTACGGTCTGTACGATGCGCATATGAAAGCGTGTAACGTGCTGGACTTTGACGATCTGATCCTGCTGCCCACGCTGCTGCTGCAGCGCAATGAAGAGGTGTGCGAGCGCTGGCAGAATAAAATCCGCTACCTGCTGGTGGATGAATATCAGGACACCAACACCAGCCAGTACGAGCTGGTGAAGCTGCTGGTGGGGCAGCGCGCGCGTTTCACCGTGGTAGGCGACGACGACCAGTCGATTTACTCCTGGCGCGGCGCGCGCCCGCAAAACCTGGTGCTGCTGAGCAAAGATTTCCCCGCGCTGCAGGTGATTAAGCTGGAGCAGAACTACCGCTCCTCCGGGCGTATCCTGAAGGCGGCAAACATCCTGATTGCCAATAACCCGCACGTGTTTGAGAAGCGTCTCTTCTCCGAACTGGGCTACGGCACGGAGCTGAAAGTGCTCAGCGCCAACAATGAGGACCATGAAGCGGAGCGCGTGACGGGCGAACTCATCGCTCACCACTTCGTCAACAAAACCGAATATAAGGATTACGCGATCCTCTATCGCGGCAATCACCAGTCGCGCGTCTTTGAAAAGATGCTGATGCAGAACCGCATTCCGTACAAAATCTCGGGCGGCACGTCGTTCTTCTCGCGGCCAGAAATCAAAGACCTGCTGGCCTATCTTCGCGTGCTCACTAACCCGGATGATGACAGCGCGTTTTTGCGCATCGTGAATACGCCTAAACGCGAGATTGGCCCGGCGACGCTGCAAAAGCTCGGCGAGTGGGCGATGACCCGCAACAAAAGTATGTTTACCGCCAGCTTCGACATGGGGCTGAGCCAGACGTTAACCGGACGCGGGTATGACTCGTTAACCCGCTTCACCCACTGGCTCGGCGAAGTGCAGCGTCTCGCGGAGCGCGAGCCGGTGGCGGCAGTGCGCGATCTCATTCACGGCATCGACTATGAGTCCTGGCTGTATGAAACCTCAGCCAGCCCGAAGGCGGCTGAGATGCGCATGAAAAACGTTAACCAGCTCTTCAGCTGGATGACCGAAATGCTGGAGGGCTCTGAAATCGACGAGCCGATGACCCTGACGCAGGTGGTCACCCGCTTTACCCTGCGCGACATGATGGAGCGCGGCGAGAGCGAAGAAGAGGCCGATCAGGTTCAGCTGATGACGCTGCACGCGTCAAAAGGGCTGGAGTTCCCGTATGTGTATCTGGTCGGCATGGAAGAGGGATTGTTGCCGCACCAGAGCAGCATTGATGAAGACAACGTCGACGAGGAGCGCCGTCTGGCCTACGTGGGGATCACCCGCGCGCAGAAAGAGCTGACGTTTACGCTGTGTAAAGAGCGCCGCCAGTACGGTGAACTGGTTCGCCCGGAGCCGAGTCGTTTCCTGCTGGAACTGCCGCAGGATGACGTGATCTGGGAACAGGAACGCAAAGTGATTACCGCAGAAGAGCGGATGCACAAGGGTCAGGCTAACGTGGCGAACATCCGCGCCATGCTGGCAAAAGCCAAAGAGAAAGGATGAGCTCGAAGGGGTTGTAGGCCGGGTAAGGCGAAGCCGCCACCCGGCACTGTTCAGCGTATTACTTTACTTCCAGCACCCAGTGCACATAGCTCTGCCACTGGCACTCCTGCTCGATCATCTCTGCCCCTAATGGGTGACGATCAATCCAGTTCTCCGGCAGCGTCAGCGAAAGCTTCTCGTCATCGGCCACCAGATTAATGGCCGGCAGCAAATCATCGCGGCGGCGGCTGGCAAACAGGATCGCCAGACGCAGCAGGCGGCACAGATGCTCGGCCACGCGCGGCGGTACGGCGTTTTGCTGATGCAAAGAGGAGAGATCGACGGCGTTGGTCTGGTTCAGCAGCAGCGTGGCCAGCAATTTTTTCTGCGCAGGCGTATAGCCCGGTAAATCCAGGTTTCGCACCAGATACGCTGCATGAGCCGGTGCCTGCTTAAAATCAATGCTCAGCCCCACTTCATGTAGCGCACAGGCGCTCAGCAGTAAATCCCGGCTCAGATGGTCAAGATCCCAGACGTTAGCAACCCGATCGGCGAAGCGTGACGCCAGCTGCGATACGCGTCCTGCCTGATCGATATCAACCAGAAAACGACGCTGAACGTTGCGCAGGGTACGGCTGCGGATATCCTGATCGACCGACAGATGTAACATCCCGTAGACCAGACCTTCGCGCAGCGCGCCGCCGGCCAGGGTCATACACTGGATGTTCAGCTCGGTGAAAATGGCGATAAGAATAGCCAGTCCGCTCGGGAAGACCAGCGCGCGTTCCAGCGTCAGGCCTTCAATTTCCAGCTCTTCCAGGCGTCCGCACTGAATGGCGCGCTGTTTCAGCTGCTGAAGTTTGGCAAGCGTAATCCGCTCGTCCATTCCCTGCGCCATCATGATTTCCTGCAGAGCCTGCACGGTACCCGAGGCACCCACGCAGACTTTCCAGCCGTGATAGCGCAGCTCGTCCATCACCGGGCGTAATACCTCGCGCGCGGCGTTTTCTGCCTCGTCGAAGTTCTCTTTCGCCAGGTTCCGATCGGTAAAGTAGCGCTCAAGCCAGGTCACGCAGCCCATCGACAGGCTGAACAGCGACGTTGCCTGCGCGCCGGTGCCGGTCACAAGCTCGGTACTGGCACCGCCAATATCCACCACCAGACGACGATCGTCACCTCCCGTGGTGTGCGCAACGCCCTGGTAAATCAGGCGAGCCTCTTCTTCACCGCTGATAACCTGTACCGGACAACCCAGAATTTCCTGCGCTCTGGCAATGAAATCCACGGCGTTGACCGCCAGGCGGAGTGTCGCAGTGGCGACCACGGTGATTTGGGCGTGCGGGATATCCTGCAGACGTTCGGCAAAGAGTCGCAGACACTGCCAGCCACGTTCCATGGCTTCAGGGGAGAGGTGATTATCGCTGCTCAGGCCCGCCGCGAGGCGGACCTTGCGCTTGATGCGCGTCAGCGTTTGTATGCTTCCCGCCACCTCGCGCACAACCAGCATATGAAAACTATTCGAACCGAGATCAATTGCCGCATAAAGCGAGGTGGAGCTGAGCATATTTTCTTAACCTGAACGACGACGATTACGCGGCGCGCCACCTGAACGACGCGGACCATTGCCGGAGCGTGGGCGGGTTAGACGCTTAGGCGGCGGCAGTTCGCTTAACAGCGCTTCCGGATTGTATTTGCTCTGCGGAATAGAGTGACCGATATACGTCTCAATGGCTGGAAGATTCAGCGCATACTCTTCACACGCAAGGCTAATCGAGTGACCGCTTGCGCCCGCACGACCGGTACGACCGATACGGTGTACGTAGTCTTCGCAGTCGTCTGGCAGATCGTAGTTAAAGACGTGCGTCACGGCCGGAATGTGCAGACCACGAGCAGCAACGTCGGTTGCGACCAGAATATCGAGATCGCCACGGGTAAACTCTTCAAGAATACGCAGGCGTTTTTTCTGCGCCACGTCGCCGGTCAGCAGACCAACACGGTGACCGTCTGCAGCCAGATGGCCCCAGATGTCTTCACAACGGTGTTTGGTGTTCGCGAAGATAATGGCGCGATCTGGCCACTCTTCTTCGATCAGCGTTTGCAGCAGACGCATTTTCTCTTCATTGGAAGGGTAGAAGAGCTCTTCTTTAATGCGGTGACCCGTTTTCTGCTCCGGTTCCACTTCGACATATTCGGCGTTGTTCATCTGTTCGAACGCCAGCTCGCGTACGCGATAAGAAAGGGTAGCGGAGAACAGCATGTTCAGACGCTGATTGGCCGGCGGCATGCGGCGGAACAGCCAGCGAATGTCTTTAATGAAGCCCAGATCGTACATGCGGTCAGCTTCATCGAGCACCACAACCTGGATTGCGCCGAGGTTGATGTGATTCTGTTTGGCGTAGTCGATAAGACGACCGGTGGTACCGATCAGGATATCCACACCGCTTTCCAGCACTTTCAGCTGTTTATCGTAGCCGTCGCCGCCATAGGCCAGGCCAAGCTTCAGTCCGGTAGACTGCGCCAGGGGTTCAGCGTCTGCGTGGATCTGTACCGCCAGTTCTCGCGTCGGTGCCATAATTAGCGCGCGCGGCTGGTTAACTTTGCGGTCTGCAATCGCTGGGTGAGAAAGTAAATAATGAAACGTTGACGTTAAAAACGCCATCGTTTTGCCGGTACCGGTTTGCGCCTGCCCGGCAACATCGCGACCGGCCAGCGTCAGCGGCAGCGCGAGGGCCTGAATGGGCGTGCAGTTATGAAACCCTTTATTTTCAAGGGCTTCAATCACCTTCGGGTGCAGCGCGAAGTCGGAAAACTTCTGTTCTGTTAAATGTGTTTTGCTCATAGTGTGGTAGAATATCAGCTTACTATTGCTTTACGAAAGCGTATCCGGTGAAATAAAGTCAACCTTTAGTTGGTTAATGCGACATCAACACGTCGTTGGTGGAGACAAAACCAACGTACCAGGCTTATTCCTGTGGAGTTATATATGAGCGATAAAATTATTCACCTGACTGACGACAGTTTTGACACGGACGTACTTAAGGCTGACGGGCTGATCCTCGTCGATTTCTGGGCTGAATGGTGTGGTCCTTGCAAAATGATCGCCCCGATTCTGGATGAGATCGCTGACGAATATCAGGGCAAACTGACCGTTGCCAAGCTGAACATCGACCAGAACCCGGGCACCGCACCAAAATACGGTATCCGTGGCATCCCAACCCTTCTGCTGTTCAAAAACGGCGAAGTGGCAGCGACCAAAGTGGGCGCACTGTCCAAAGGTCAACTGAAAGAGTTCCTGGACGCTAACCTGGCGTAAGGTTTCTCCGCTGTGCGTTCAGGGCTCCCGGCTAAATGATGTGGAACTCTGGACGCCCGGCTGAAGTCGTGCTAAGTTAGCTATGACTTCGTTTTAAACATATCTTGTTGTTTGAATCTTGTTTTACCCGATACTTCCCGTTGTTAACATGAACAGTGCGTGAAGTGGCTAAATTCCGGGCTTGTCACTCAATCCGTCTTGTCGTTTCAGTTCTGCGTTCTTTCCCTGTGACCAGACAGCGAACAGACATGAGTTGATGGCCGCTAAACAGGCATGGATGACCCTGCCATACCATTCACAACATTAAGTTCGAGAATCACCCCGAGTTTAAGAACCCACACCATTATGAATCTTACCGAATTAAAGAATACGCCGGTTTCTGAGCTGATCACTCTCGGCGAAAATATGGGACTGGAAAACCAGGCCCGTATGCGCAAGCAGGACATCATTTTCGCCATCCTGAAGCAGCACGCTAAGAGTGGCGAAGATATCTTTGGCGACGGTGTGCTGGAGATATTGCAAGACGGATTTGGTTTCCTCCGCTCTGCAGACAGCTCCTACCTCGCCGGCCCTGACGACATCTACGTATCCCCCAGCCAAATCCGCCGTTTCAACCTCCGCACTGGTGACACCATTTCAGGTAAGATTCGTCCTCCTAAAGAGGGTGAACGCTACTTTGCGCTGTTGAAAGTCAATGAAGTTAACTTCGACAAACCGGAAAACTCGCGTAATAAGATCCTCTTTGAGAACTTAACGCCGCTGCACGCGAACTCTCGCCTGCGCATGGAGCGTGGTAACGGTTCAACTGAAGACTTAACCGCGCGTGTTCTGGATCTGGCATCACCAATTGGTCGCGGCCAGCGTGGTCTGATTGTGGCACCGCCGAAGGCGGGTAAAACCATGCTGCTGCAGAACATCGCGCAGAGCATCGCTTATAACCACCCAGACTGCGTGCTGATGGTGCTGCTGATCGACGAACGTCCGGAAGAAGTGACCGAGATGCAGCGTCTGGTTAAAGGTGAAGTGGTTGCTTCTACCTTCGACGAACCGGCATCTCGCCACGTTCAGGTTGCGGAAATGGTTATCGAGAAGGCGAAACGCCTGGTTGAGCACAAGAAAGACGTGATCATCCTGCTTGACTCCATCACCCGTCTGGCGCGTGCCTACAACACCGTCGTTCCTGCGTCAGGTAAAGTGCTGACCGGTGGTGTGGATGCTAACGCCCTGCATCGCCCGAAACGCTTCTTCGGTGCCGCACGTAACGTGGAAGAGGGCGGCAGCCTGACCATCATCGCGACGGCGCTGATCGATACCGGTTCTAAAATGGACGAAGTAATTTACGAAGAATTTAAAGGTACAGGTAACATGGAACTGCACCTTTCTCGTAAAATCGCTGAGAAACGCGTCTTCCCGGCTATCGACTACAACCGTTCCGGTACCCGTAAAGAAGAGCTGCTCACCACGCAGGAAGAGCTGCAGAAAATGTGGATCCTGCGCAAAATCATCCATCCAATGGGTGAAATTGACGCGATGGAGTTCCTCATTAACAAACTGGCGATGACCAAAACCAACGACGATTTCTTCGACATGATGAAACGCTCGTAACGCAAATAAAGCCAGCGAACGCCACGTTTTTACGTGGCGTTTTTCTTTTATGGACTATACGCTAGTACCATCTACTCCCAATTTTGACCGGTCGGTGCGACAATAGGGTCGTTTGTGCAGCTAAAGAAATAATTGATTGAAAAATATACAAAGGGAGTAGTCAGAAGCCATCTTTATTACTTCTGAGGCTGTGGCTTCATGGTTATACTTCCGGGACTAACATTTGTTGAGAGCAATCCATTGTGAATCTATTCACCGCCGTTACTGAACTGATCAGTATTTTTTTATTCACAACCTGTTTTTTGTTCATTGCGCGCAAGGTGGCAAAACGAATAGGGTTGGTGGATAAGCCAAATTTTCGTAAACGCCATCAGGGACTTATTCCTTTAGTCGGCGGGATTTCTGTTTACGCAGGGATTTGCTTCACGTTTGGTATTGCCGATTATTATATCCCGCATGCCGCCCTCTACATCGCCTGCGCCGGTGTTCTGGTGTTAGTCGGGGCCCTTGATGACCGGTTCGATATTGCGGTGAAAATACGCGCTACCGTTCAGGCGGCGATTGGCGTGGTGATGATGGTAGTGGGCGGACTGTATCTGCGAAGCCTAGGCTATGTATTTGGCCCCTGGGAGTTAGTCCTGGGTCCATTTGGCTTCTTCCTGACACTCTTTGCCGTCTGGGCGGCAATCAATGCTTTCAACATGGTGGATGGCATTGACGGCCTGCTCGGTGGGTTGTCGTCCGTCTCGTTCGCCGCAATCGGCATTATTTTATGGTTTGATGGTCAGTACAGTCTGGCAATGTGGTGTTTTGCCATGATTGCCGCCATTCTGCCTTATATCCTCCTAAACCTCGGTGTGCTGGGCCGTCGTTATAAAGTCTTTATGGGTGACGCGGGCAGTACGCTGATTGGTTTTACGGTTATCTGGATCCTGCTTGAAACCACACAGGGTCAAACCCATCCGATAAGTCCCGTAACCGCGCTGTGGATTATTGCCATTCCATTAATGGATATGGTTGCGATTATGTATCGCCGCCTGCGCAAAGGGATGAGTCCTTTCTCTCCTGACCGCCAACATATTCATCATCTCATCATGCGTGCGGGTTTTACTTCTCGTCAGGCGTTTGTGCTGATTACTCTGGCCGCCGCTATTTTGGCCGCGATTGGTGTAGCTGCAGAATATTCTCATATTATTCCTGAGTGGGTTATGTTGGCATTATTTTTGCTGGCATTTTTCCTGTACGGCTACTGCATTAAACGCGCATGGAAAGTGGCGCGATTTATTAAACGTCTTAAACGCAGGATGCGTCGTAAGAGTGGCAAAAACACAACATTAACTAAGTAAAACCGGGACTATGATGACTCAACCGTTGGCGGGAGCGAAATCAGTGGTAACTGAGAATGAACTGGATATTCGGGGTTTGTTTCGCGTGTTATGGGCAGGCAAACTTTGGATTGCGGGGATCGCGCTGGGGTTTGCACTGTTAGCGCTGGCCTATACGTTCTTTGCAAAACAAGAGTGGAGCGCCACGGCAATCACAGACAAGCCAACGGTTAACATGCTCGGGGGATACTATTCCCAGCAGCAATTCCTGCGTAACCTGGACATCAAAGCCAGTCTTGCTACGCCAGACCAGGCTTCCGTTATGGATGAAGCCTATAAAGAGTTTGTGATGCAGCTGGCTTCGTGGGATACCCGACGCGATTTCTGGTCCCAGACGGATTACTACAAACAGCGCCGGGTTGATAATACAAAAGCCGACGCCGCCCTGCTGGACGATCTGATTAACAATATTCAGTTTATGCCGGGCGACGCGCTGCGTAACGTGAATGACAGCGTCAAGCTGATTGCAGAAACCGCGCCGGATGCCAACAACCTGTTGCGTCAGTACGTCGCGTTTGCCAGCCAGCGTGCCGCAAGCCATCTTAACGAAGAGCTTAAAGGTGCCTGGGCGGCTCGTACCATCCAGATGAAAGCCCAGGTGAAACGTCAGGAAGAGGTGGCGAATACCATTTTCGGTCGCCGTGTGCATAACATTGAGCAGGCGCTGAAAATTGCGGAACAGCGCAATATTTCCCGTACTGAGACTGACGTGCCGGCCGATGAGCTGCCTGATTCAGAGATGTTCCTCCTTGGTCGCCCTATGTTGCAGGCGCGTCTGGAAAACCTCCAGGCCGTCGGTCCTGATTTTGACCTCGATTACGATCAAAATCGCGCGATGCTCAATACGCTTAATGTCGGTCCATCTCTGGACCCGCGTTTTCAGACCTATCGTTATTTGCGAACGCCTGAAGAACCTGTAAAACGCGATAGTCCGCGTCGTGCATTCCTGATGATTATGTGGGGGATTGTAGGCGCACTGACGGGCGCTGGCGTGGCGTTAACGCGTCGTCGCAAAAACTAAGAACGCCGTCTACGATGAAGGCTGCGGCCTTCATCGCCTAATCGAAGAGAATCGATGTGAAAGTACTAACCGTATTTGGCACCAGGCCGGAGGCCATTAAGATGGCACCTCTGGTTCATGCGCTGGCCTGCGATCCTGATATTGAAGCGAAAGTGTGCGTCACTGCCCAACACCGTGAGATGCTCGATCAGGTTTTAACGCTCTTCTCCATCGTCCCGGATTACGACCTTAATATTATGAAACCGGGGCAAGGATTAACGGAAATAACCTGTCGCATTCTGCAAGAGCTAAAGCCGATCCTGGAGTCATTCAAGCCTGACGTGGTGCTGGTTCACGGTGACACCACCACAACCGTGGCGACAAGCCTGGCCGCGTTTTACCAGCGAATTCCCGTGGGGCATGTTGAGGCGGGTCTGCGTACCGGAAATCTTTATTCGCCGTGGCCGGAGGAGGCCAACCGCACGTTAACGGGTCATCTGGCGATGTACCACTTTGCGCCAACGGAAAACTCCCGTCAGAACCTGCTGCGTGAAAATATCGCCGATAACAAAATCTTTTTGACCGGCAATACGGTCATTGACGCGTTAATTTGGGTACGTGACCGCGTCCTGGCAAATAGCGAGCTTCAGAAAGAGCTCGCTGCCCGCTATCCGTTCCTTCACAACGGTAAAAAAACCATTCTGGTTACTGGCCACCGTCGCGAAAGCTTTGGCCGGGGTTTCGAGCAAATCTGTCACGCGCTGGCTGAAATCGCCGCGCAGAACGACGATGTGCAAATTGTCTATCCAGTACACCTTAACCCTAACGTCAGCGAGCCGGTTAACCGGATCCTGGGCCATGTCGACAATGTCCTTCTGATTGAACCTCAGGACTACATGCCGTTTGTCTGGCTGATGAACCACGCCTGGCTGATCCTCACCGATTCCGGCGGCATTCAGGAAGAAGCGCCATCCCTCGGCAAACCGGTGCTGGTGATGCGTGAAACGACCGAACGTCCTGAAGCCGTCAAAGCCGGTACGGTGCGGCTGGTCGGCACCAACGCGCAGCTCATCGTCGAAGAGGTCACGCGCCTGCTGCATGACGATGAAGCGTATCAGGCGATGAGCCGGGCTCATAATCCGTATGGAGACGGGCAGGCTTGTGGCCGTATTTTGCATGCACTTAAACACAATCGGGTATCGCTATGAGTTTTACTACCATCTCGGTCATTGGTCTTGGCTACATTGGCTTGCCTACTGCGGCCGCGTTTGCCTCTCGTCAGAAACAGGTTGTTGGTGTGGATATCAACGCACGGGCGGTAGAAACCATTAACCGTGGCGAGATTCATATTGTGGAGCCCGATCTTGACCGCGTGGTGAAAGAGGCGGTGGAGGGGGGCTTCCTGCGTGCCAGCACGACGCCAGTTGAAGCGGATGCCTACCTGATTGCCGTCCCCACTCCATTTAAAGGCGACCACGAGCCCGACATGGCGTTCGTCGAGGCGGCGGCAAAATCCATCGCGCCTGTGCTGAAGAAAGGGGCGCTGGTGATCCTGGAATCGACCTCTCCGGTCGGCGCTACCGAGCAGATGGCACAGTGGCTGGCCGACGCGCGCCCTGATTTAAGCTTCCCGCAGCAGGCGGGTGAGCAGGCGGGTGAGCAGGCGGATATCAACATCGCCTACTGTCCGGAGCGCGTGTTGCCGGGCCAGGTGATGGTCGAACTGATTAAAAACGACCGCGTCATTGGCGGTATGACGCCCATCTGTTCCGAACGTGCCAGCGCGCTGTACAAGATTTTCCTGGAAGGTGAGTGCGTGGTGACCAACTCCCGCACTGCCGAGATGTGCAAGCTGACGGAAAACAGCTTCCGCGACGTCAATATCGCCTTTGCGAACGAACTGTCGCTGATCTGTGCTGATCAGGGGATTAACGTCTGGGAGCTGATTAGTCTGGCGAATCGCCATCCGCGCGTGAACATTCTCCAGCCAGGTCCGGGTGTGGGCGGACACTGTATCGCCGTCGACCCGTGGTTTATCGTGGCGCAAAATCCGGCGCAGGCGCGTCTGATTCGCACCGCGCGTGAAGTGAACGACAGCAAGCCTCACTGGGTGCTCAATCAGGTTAAAGCGACGGTAGCGGATTGTCTGGCAGAGAGCGGCAAGCGCGCCAGCGAGCTGAAAATTGCCTGCTTTGGTCTGGCATTCAAACCCAATATTGACGATCTGCGTGAAAGCCCGGCGATGGAAATTGCCGAGATGATTGCCGAATGGCACAAGGGTGAAACGCTGGTGGTTGAGCCGAATATCCATGAATTACCGGCAAAACTGGCGGGGCACTGCACGCTGACGGCGCTGGACGACGCGCTGGCGACGGCGGACGTGCTGGTGCTGCTGGTAGATCATAAAGAGTTTAAAGCGACGTCCGGCGATGCCGTTCGTCAGCAGTATATTGTGGATACCAAAGGTGTCTGGCGTTGAACAGCCTGAATGGGGTGCTCGAGTCCCTGCAGTGGGAGAGTGCCTTTTTCGGCCTGCCGTCGGCCATCGTGCGTCTGCGTGATGATGCGCAGGTGCTGGCTGAACCGGATTTTATCGCCTGGCAACGGGTGCAGGCTAAGATCCCGGCCGAGCGTGCCGATCTGCTTGATGCGCTGCAGCAACACGGCTTTCAGCTGGTTGAAGGTGAGGTAGACCTTTCCATTAACCTTACCCGGCACGATGCGTCCGGCGCGGAAATTGCAACAGAGCAGGACATCCCCGCGCTGCGTCAGATGGCGGCCCAGGCATTTGCTCAGAGCCGCTTTCGTGCTCCCTGGTATGCACCTGACGATAGCGGACGTTTCTATGCCCAGTGGATAGAAAATGCGGTCAAAGGCACCTTTGACCACGTCTGCCTGGTTTTTCGTGCAGTGGACGGTCAAATCCAGGGGTTCGTCTCGCTGCGTAAGCTCAACGAGCGCGAGGCGCGTATCGGCTTATTAGCCGGGCGCGGCATGGGTGAAAAACTCATGCAGGCGGCGCTGCACTGGGCGCAGCAGCAACAGCTTGCGACGCTGCGGGTCGCGACCCAACTGGGCAACACCGCCGCGCTTAAACGTTACATTGCGAGTGGTGCCAACATCGACGCCACCGCCTACTGGTTATACAGGTGACAAGATGATTCCATTTAACGCACCACCCGTTGTCGGAACTGAACTCGACTATATGCAGTCTGCTATGGGCAGCGGCAAACTCTGTGGTGACGGCGGTTTTACCCGTCGCTGTCAGCAGTGGATGGAACAGCGTTTTCGCAGCGCCAAAGTGCTGCTGACCCCGTCCTGTACGGCATCGCTGGAAATGGCGGCACTGCTGCTGGATATCCAGCCCGGTGATGAAGTGATTATGCCGAGCTATACCTTCGTTTCCACCGCAAACGCCTTTGTCCTGCGCGGAGCGAAAATCGTCTTTGTGGATATCCGCCCGGACACCATGAACATTGATGAGACGCTGATTGAAGCGGCGATCACTGACAAAACACGCGCGATCGTGCCGGTTCACTACGCGGGCGTGGCCTGTGAAATGGACACCATCATGGCCATCGCCAAAAAACATAATCTGTTCGTGGTGGAAGATGCCGCGCAGGGCGTGATGTCCACCTACAAGGGACGCGCGCTGGGCACGATCGGCCACATTGGCTGCTTTAGCTTCCACGAAACCAAAAACTACACGGCGGGTGGAGAAGGTGGCGCGACGCTGATTAACGACCGGGCTCTCGTGGAGCGTGCGGAAGTGATCCGCGAAAAAGGCACCAACCGCAGCCAGTTCTTCCGGGGACAGGTAGATAAATACACCTGGCGCGATATCGGCTCCAGCTATCTGATGGCGGATCTGCAGGCGGCGTACCTGTGGGCGCAGCTGGAAGCGGCGGAACGTATCAACCTTCAGCGTCTTTCCCTGTGGCAAACGTATTACGATGCGCTTGAGCCTCTGGCCAAAGCCGGGCGTATTGAGCTGCCGACCATCCCGTCAGATTGCGTCCACAACGCGCATATGTTCTACATCAAGCTGCGCGATAACGACGACCGCAGCGAGCTCATCGCCTGGCTGAAAGAGGCCGAAATTATGGCGGTGTTCCACTACATCCCGCTGCACTCCAGCCCGGCCGGCGAAGCGTTTGGCTCGTTCGCGGGTGAAGATCGTTACACCACCAAAGAAAGTGAGCGTTTGCTTCGCCTGCCACTGTTCTACAACCTCGCGCCTGTTAACCAGCGTACGGTGATTAATACCCTTCTGAGTTATTTCGGCTGATATGTCTCTGGCAAAAGCATCGGTGTGGACCGCCGCGTCCACGCTTGTAAAAATTGGCGCCGGGCTGCTGGTCGTCAAGCTGTTGGCCGTCTCATTTGGCCCCTCTGGTGTCGGGCTGGCAGGTAATTTCCGCCAGCTCGTTACCGTCCTTGGCGTGCTGGCCGGTGCCGGTATCTTCAACGGCGTCACCAAATACGTTGCGCAGTATCACGATGATGCGGCTCAGCTGCGCAGAGTGGTGGGTACCTCTTCGGCGATGGTCACGGGTTTTTCGACCCTGATGGCGATTGTCTTTCTGCTGGCGGCGGCGCCCATTAGCCAGGGATTGTTCGGGCACACCCATTATCAGGGGCTGGTGCGTCTGGTCGCGTTGGTTCAGATGGGCATTGCCTGGGCTAACCTGCTGCTGGCGCTGATGAAAGGTTTTCGTGATGCCGCCGGGAACGCGCTTGCCTTAATCCTGGGCAGCGTCATCGGCGTGATTGCCTATTACTTCTGCTATCGCCTGGGCGGCTATGAAGGCGCACTGCTGGGGCTGGCGCTGGTCCCGGCACTGGTTGTTGTGCCTGCGGCATTTATGCTGATGCGTCGGGGGGTCATCCCTCTGAGCTACCTGAAACCGCGCTGGGACACGATGCTTGCCAGCCAGCTGGGTAAATTTACCCTGATGGCGCTCATCACCTCCGTCACGCTGCCGGTGGCCTATGTGATGATGCGAAACCTGCTGGCGGCGCATTATAGCTGGGATGAGGTGGGGATCTGGCAGGGCGTAAGCAGTATTTCCGACGCCTATCTCCAGTTTATTACGGCTTCCTTTAGCGTTTACCTGCTGCCAACCTTATCGCGTCTGACGTCCAGACAGGATATTACCCGTGAGATTTTCCGATCGCTGCGCTTTGTGCTGCCAGCCGTCGCGGCGGCCAGCTTTACCGTCTGGTTACTGCGCGATGTCGCCATCTGGCTGCTGTTCTCGGCGAAGTTCACCGCCATGCGCGATCTCTTTGCCTGGCAGCTGGTGGGTGATGTGCTGAAAGTGGGTGCTTACGTTTTTGGCTATCTGGTGATTGCAAAAGCGTCCCTGCGGATGTATATCCTGGCGGAAATTAGCCAGTTTGCGTTACTGACAGCATTTTCACACTGGCTGATACCCGCGCACGGTGCGCTGGGGGCGGCTCAGGCCTACATGGCAACCTATATCGTTTATTTCGCCGCCTGTTGCGGCGTATTTTTATTGTGGCGTAAACGCGCATGACTGCACTGATTCACATCCTGGGATCGGATATCCCACACCATAACCAGACCGTTTTGCGGTTCTTCAACGACGAGCTGGCATCGGGTAATCCTGATGCGCGTGAGTTTATGGTTGCAGGTCAGGATAAGGGCCTGAGCGAGGCGTTTCCGGCGCTGACGATTCGCTTCTGGCCGGATAAGGCCGCGCTGGCGAAGGCGGTCGTTGCCAGAGCCAAGGCGGATCGTAAGCAACGTTTCTTTTTCCACGGGCAGTTCAATACCGGCCTGTGGCTGGCACTGCTCAGCGGGGGGATTAAACCCTCCCAGTGCAGCTGGCATATCTGGGGAGCCGATCTCTACGAAGTCTCCCGCGGCTGGAAATTCCGTCTTTTCTATCCGCTGCGCCGCATGGCGCAGGGGCGCGTGGGCTGCGTGTTTGCCACCCGAGGCGATCTCAACTATTTTGCTAAACAGCACCCGAACGTGCGCGGAGAATTACTCTATTTCCCAACCCGCATGGATCCGGCGCTGAACGCCATGGCGAATGACGCGGTGCGTGAAGGCAAGCTAACGATCCTGGTGGGGAATTCCGGCGATCGCAGTAACGAACACGTCGCAGCGCTCAGGGCGGTGCATCAGCAGTTTGGCGACACGGTGAACGTGGTGGTGCCGATGGGCTATCCCGCCAACAACGACGCCTATATTGCTGAGGTTCGCCAGCAGGGACTTGCGCTGTTTAGTGCAGAAAATCTGCACATCCTCAGCGATAAGCTGGAATTTGATGAGTATCTTGCGCTGCTAAGAAAATGCGATCTTGGCTATTTCATCTTCGCCCGACAGCAGGGAATCGGCACGCTGTGTCTGCTGATTCAGGCGGGTGTACCGTGCGTGCTCAACCGCGACAACCCGTTCTGGCAGGACATGGCCGAGCAGCATATTCCGGTGCTGTTTACCTCAGACACGCTGAATGTCGAGGTGGTACGGGAAGCCCAACGCCAGCTCACGCTGGTGGATAAAAATAGCATCGATTTTTTCAGCCCGAATTACCTCACGCCGTGGCATCGCGCGCTGCGTATCGCTTCAGGAGACAAAGCATGAGTCAGTTGCAATTCAGCGGCTTACTGGTTGTCTGGCTTCTGAGCGCCCTGTTTATCGCCACGCTTACCTGGTTTGAATTCCGCCGGGTGCGGTTCAACTTTAACGTATTCTTCTCGTTACTGTTTCTGCTGACCTTCTTTTTCGGCTTCCCGCTGACCAGCATTCTGGTCTTCCGTTTTGACGTGAGCGTCGCACCGCCGGAAATCCTGCTCCAGGCGCTTCTGGCGGCGACCTGCTTCTATGCCGTCTACTACGTCACCTATAAAACGCGTCTGCGTTCAGCGCAGGCTGCAGTCCCGCGTCGGCCGCTTTTTACCATGAATCGGGTGGAAACCCACCTGACGTGGGTGATGCTGATGACCATCGCCCTGGTCAGCGTCGGTATCTTCTTCATGCATAACGGCTTTCTGCTGTTTAAGCTCCACTCCTACAGCCAGATTTTTTCGGCCGAAGTCTCGGGCGTGGCGCTTAAGCGTTTCTTCTATTTCTTCATCCCGGCGATGCTGGTGGTCTTTTTCCTGCGTCAGGACAGCAAAGCGTGGCTGTTCTTTCTGGTCAGCACCGTCGCGTTTGGCATTCTGACCTACATGATTGTGGGCGGCACGCGCGCGAACATCATCATCGCCTTCGCCATATTCCTGTTTATCGGCATCATCCGCGGCTGGATCTCGCTGTGGATGCTGGTTGCGGCAGGCGTGTTTGGCATTGTCGGGATGTTCTGGCTGGCGCTGAAGCGCTACGGGATGAACGTGGCGGGCGATGAGGCGTTTTACACGTTCCTCTACCTGACGCGCGATACCTTCTCGCCGTGGGAAAACCTGGCATTGCTGCTGCAAAACTACGACAAGATTGATTTCCAGGGGCTGGCGCCGATTGTTCGCGACTTCTACGTCTTTATCCCTTCCTGGCTATGGCCGGACCGGCCCGGCGTGGTGCTTAACACGGCGAATTACTTTACCTGGGAAGTGCTGAACAACCATTCCGGTCTGGCAATCTCGCCAACGCTGATTGGTTCCCTGGTGGTGATGGGGGGGGCGTGGTTCATTCTGCCCGGGGCGGTTGCCGTGGGGCTGATTATCAAGTGGTTCGACTGGCTTTACCTGCGCGGCAACGAAGAGACCAACCGCTATAAAGCCGCCATTTTGCACAGTTTCTGCTTTGGTGCCATTTTCAATATGATCGTTCTGGCGCGCGAAGGGCTGGACTCGTTCGTTTCGCGCGTGGTGTTCTTCATGGTCGTTTTCGGCCTCTGCCTGTTGCTGGCCAAACTGCTGTACTGGCTGTTTGACAGCGCAGGGCTCGTGCACAAGCGCGAGCGGCAGGGCAGCACAACGCTGTCGCAAGTCTGAGTAAGGATAGTAATGACTGATAAAATTTCTGCACCGCGCTACGCGCTACGTGGCCTGCAGCTTATTGGCTGGCGCGACATGCAGCACGCGCTGGACTTTCTGTTCGCCGACAGCCAGATGAAATCCGGTACGCTGGTGGCCATCAACGCGGAAAAAATGCTGGCGGTTGAGGATAATGCGGAAGTCAAAAGCCTGATTGAAGCGGCTGAATTTAAATACGCGGACGGGATCAGCGTGGTCCGCTCTATCCGTAAAAAGTATCCTGACGCTAATGTATCCCGCGTGGCGGGGGCCGATCTCTGGGAGCAGCTTATGGCCCGGGCAGGTGCGCAGGGTACGCCCGTGTTCCTGATTGGCGGAAAGCCGGAGATACTGGCCCAGACGGAGGAGAAACTGCGTCGTCAATGGAATGTTAATATTGTCGGCAGCCAGGATGGTTACTTCAAACCGGAAGATCGGCAGGCTCTGTTTGAGCGCGTTCGTGACAGCGGTGCGAAAATTGTCACCGTGGCGATGGGCTCCCCGCGCCAGGAGATCCTGATGCGCGACTGCCGTCTGGTCTGTCCTGATGCCCTCTACATGGGCGTCGGCGGCACGTACGACGTCTTTACCGGCCACGTTAAGCGTGCGCCAAAGGTCTGGCAAAATCTGGGGCTGGAGTGGCTGTACCGCCTGCTATCGCAACCGACGCGCATTAAACGACAGATCCGTCTGCTTCGCTACCTCGCCTGGCATTACACCGGGAAAATGTAATCAAAATGTAGCGCGATATGCTATTCGCGCTGCAACTCGCCTGCAAAACTGCTGATAATCTGTGCAATGCATTTATTTTTTTAATGCATCGTTTGCCATTTGGCAGATTTTAGGAAACCATTCGCTCCGTATTTTAGTACCCCTAAAAAACAATACCCGGTATTAAGCCGGGAAACAGCAAACACAATCGAGGATCTATGGCAGAGAAACAACCGGAGCTACAGCGTGGACTGGAAGCTCGTCATATTGAACTGATAGCGCTGGGCGGCACTATCGGCGTGGGCCTGTTTATGGGCTCCGCAAGCACGCTCAAATGGGCAGGCCCTTCCGTATTACTGGCGTATATTATCGCCGGGCTGTTTGTTTTCTTCATTATGCGTTCCATGGGCGAAATGCTCTTCCTGGAGCCGGTAACCGGCTCTTTCGCCGTTTACGCGCATCGCTATATGAGCCCCTTCTTCGGCTACCTGACGGCCTGGTCATACTGGTTTATGTGGATGGCGGTGGGCATCTCCGAGATCACCGCGATAGGGGTCTACGTCCAGTTCTGGTTCCCGGACATGGTCCAGTGGATACCCGCGCTCATTGCCGTGGGGCTGGTGGCGCTGGCAAACCTGGCCGCCGTGCGCCTTTACGGTGAAATTGAGTTCTGGTTCGCAATGATCAAAGTCACCACGATTATCGTGATGATTGTCGTCGGCCTGGGCGTGATTTTCTTCGGCTTTGGCAACGGTGGGCACGCTATCGGCTTTGGCAACCTGACCGAAAACGGCGGCTTCTTCGCCGGCGGCTGGAAGGGCTTCCTGACGGCGCTGTGTATCGTTGTGGCCTCGTATCAGGGCGTGGAGCTGATCGGTATTACCGCCGGTGAAGCGAAAAACCCGCAGGTCACGCTGCGTAGCGCGGTGGGCAAAGTGCTGTGGCGTATCCTGATTTTCTATGTGGGCGCGATCTTCGTCATCGTGACCATCTTCCCGTGGAACGAAATTGGCACGACGGGTAGCCCGTTTGTTTTAACCTTCGCCAAAATTGGTATCACGGCGGCGGCGGGTATCATCAACTTTGTGGTCCTGACGGCAGCGCTGTCAGGCTGTAACAGCGGGATGTACAGCTGCGGGCGTATGCTCTATGCGCTTTCGAAGAATAACCAGCTGCCTGCGGCGATGAGTAAAGTTTCACGTGCCGGCGTACCGGTGGCGGGTGTGGCGGTCTCCATAGTAATCCTGCTGATTGGCTCTTGCCTGAATTACATCATTCCTAACCCGCAGCGCGTGTTCGTTTACGTCTACAGCGCCAGCGTACTGCCGGGCATGGTGCCGTGGTTTGTTATCCTCATCAGCCAGCTGCGTTTCCGTCATGCGCATAAAAAAGCGATTGAAAGCCATCCGTTCCGCTCAATTCTGTTCCCCTATGCGAACTATTTGACGATGGCGTTCCTGATTTGCGTATTAATCGGCATGTACTTTAATGAAGATACCCGCATGTCGCTGTTTGTCGGGATGATCTTCCTGGCGGCTGTAACGGCTGCATATAAGCTTTTTGGCCTGGGTCGCCGCGGCACCACGCAGAAAGTGGAGGAATAAGCGGCAAAATGTGCAAACCATAACCAAACGCGCATTTTTTTCAAAAAAGCACTAGACAGCGGGGACGGAGGTACGTAATATCCAGCCCCGCAACGGCGCTAAGCGCCCGTAGCTCAGCTGGATAGAGCGCTGCCCTCCGGAGGCAGAGGTCTCAGGTTCGAATCCTGTCGGGCGCGCCATTTTAGTCCCGGCGCTAGAGCTGCGGTGGTCTGAGAAGTAGTCAGTACCGCGTGAAAGAATACAGTGGTGGCTATAGCTCAGTTGGTAGAGCCCTGGATTGTGATTCCAGTTGTCGTGGGTTCGAATCCCATTAGCCACCCCATTATTTGAAAGAGTTGTGAATTGCGAAGGTGGCGGAATTGGTAGACGCGCTAGCTTCAGGTGTTAGTGTCCTTTGGATGTGGGGGTTCGAGTCCCCCCCCTCGCACCACGACTTTTTAAATGAATTGAACTAAAAATTCAAAAAGCAGTACATCGGCGAGTAGCGCAGCTTGGTAGCGCAACTGGTTTGGGACCAGTGGGTCGGAGGTTCGAATCCTCTCTCGCCGACCAATTTTGAACCCCGCTTCGGCGGGGTTTTTTGTTTTCTGCGAGTTCTCATCCCTGTAGTCATGCCCCGACAGCACCCTTTTTCTTTGTCGCAATCCAGCGACATGCAACTCATTGAAAATTAAAAAAATAACCATTTATGGGTTTTGCTGTCTCCTCCTGGAGACATATTCCCGTCTTTTCCCGATACGTTGTAGAGCCTAAGACGGCGCCAGGCAGCATAATTTCCTTTTATCTTAAAATGTTGCGTCATTTAAAAGTTCTGGGTGTCATGTTGGCACGTTACGTGCAATAATATGCGTGTAGATGCTCATTCCATCTCTTATGTTCGCCTTAGTGCCTCATAAACTCAGGAATGACGCAGAGCCATTTACGGTGCTTATCGTCCACTGACAGATGTCGCTTCGGCCTCATCAGACACCATGGACACAACGTTGAGTGAAGCACCAAATATGTTGTCTTACAGACCTGTTTTAACGCCTGCTTTTATAGCAGGCGTTTTTTTATGCCTTAATCCCGATACAGGCGCATGATCAGGGCAACCATCAGCAGGGCCGATACAGAGACAGCATAGAGCGCCTGTACGGAGCCAAACCCTGAAGCTACCGCCGCTGCAATGCCGGTGAAAAGAGAGGCGCTGAGCGTTTGCCAGCGCCAGGCTTTACCGCTGGCCGAAGCGGTTTGCGTGAGAGGAAAACTACTGAGTACCCCAAACGTGCCCGCTGCGAAGAGAACATTCGAGGCCAGATGTGCGATAAAGATCATCCCCAGCGCGCATACCGTCCACCCGGACAAAAAAGGCAGCATGCCATAAGCGGCCAGAAAGATGCTCAGGCAAACGATTATTC
Organism: Enterobacter sp. DNB-S2; assembly: GCF_019443845.1. Lineage (NCBI taxonomy): Bacteria > Pseudomonadati > Pseudomonadota > Gammaproteobacteria > Enterobacterales > Enterobacteriaceae > Enterobacter > Enterobacter sp. DNB-S2. The sequence goes on along the minus strand of NZ_CP050520.1, from coordinate 504,888 downwards.
GCGGCGTGTGGGCCGCAATGCGCGTCAGGCTCTCTTTTTTTAGCAGCAGGGGGCCACAAAGCTGCCCCAGACTCCTCGCGAAAAGCAGAGGCAAAGCAAGGCCCGCCGCATCCTGAGGACTAAGCTGCTGGGCCAGTGCCGGAAGAAGCGCCATCGCCGGTGAGCCGACGGCAGCCAGCGCCGGCAGGATGAGCAGGCTGCGTTTTTGCCGAACGGTCAACGCCTGCCAGCGTAATGTTGCAGAAACTCCCCTTTCCACAGCGGTGGGATGTGGTGCCGGAGAAAACCGGCGCCCAGCCAGCCATAGCAGTACCACTGACCCGAGAAAGCTGGCGGCATCAATAGCCAGCAGGGTAAACACGGACGTCTTCTGAAACAGCACCACGCCCAGGCCGGTCCCTAACAACACCTGAGAAGCAAAAATCACATTTTCCAGACAGGTTGCAGCGGGCAGCTCCGCTTCGCTGAGACCGCGCTTAAAGAGCAATGTCAGCGCGGGCCAGCTCATCCCGCTGAGCAGGGCTTCGGTGGATTGCACGGCGAGCAATGCGGCAATACTGTGGTAACCCACACCAAGCAGGGGAAAGAGCAGGGCGAGCAGGCCCAGCCCCTCGGTCAGTATCAGCAGGGATATCGGCGAAAAGCGTGAGCATAGCTTTTCGCCGAAGATACTGCCGATGAACCCTGGTACCGTAGCGAAAAGAAAAGCGAGTGTGAGCAGAGCGGGCGGGGCTGACCACGCCAGCAGCAAACCGAAGACCACAACCTGGGTTAGACCATTCCCCAGCGAAGAAAAGATAAAAGCACAGGCAAGCAGGCGCAGCCAGCGGTGGCAGCGCAGCGCCTGGATAAGCGCATACAAAAGCGAGTTCATGGAGATTTCCTTTCAAAAACGATTTAGTCCACGCTGCAAAATGTGCGCGTGTGTGAAAAAAGGTTAATGAAAAGACATCGTTACATTGGCGGATTCGTTTGCGGATGTGGGTGCAAAGAATGTAGCAGGAGAAAGGCGATAAAAAAAGGAGACCCTCTGGCCTCCTTTTTATTTACTGCTGCGTACTGTTATTTTGCAGCGTTAGCAGCAATCCGTCACGCCGCATGGCGGCTGCCTCTTCCGGCTTGTGCTGCTTGTCCAGCGTATCGGCAAGCCACGCGTAGTCAAACGCGTCCGGACGCTGCTTCAGCGCCGCGCGGAAGGCGAGGCTCGCCTCCTGCCATTCTCCGTGCTTCATCAGCGACTGACCGAGCGTGCTCCACAGCAGCGGTCGGTCACCGACGGTTTTAATCTGCTGACGCAGCACTTTTTCGATTTGCTCAGGATTATTGGTTTTCAGACGCGGGATCACCATCACCAGACGATCGTCATACTGGCGCTTCAGGCCATCGAGGAGGATCTCCTGAGCCGTGTCATGATCGTCACATTCAATAAGATGTTCCGCCATGGCGACCTGCAGAGGAACCTGCTGGCGCGTCTTACGGCTCTGATTCTTCCACCACGTTTTCAGACCGTCGCTGCCCAGGTCGGCGCGCGCCTGATCCATCAGGCCAATCCATGCCAGACGCTGAAGCTCATCACGATGTTCATCGTCGCCCACCTCGGCCTTCGCCATCGACGGAATGATGTCCAGCAGCGAGCCCCAGGCGCCGGTACGAATATACGCCTGCTCGGCAAGACGCAGCACTTCCGGATGACGTGGCGCAACTTCCAGCAGGCGATCGATACCGTGACGCGCCGCGTGATTTTCATTGCGCGCCAGCTGCAGGCGAACGCGCGTGATTTCTACAGGAATCGGGTCGCCGTGAGCCAGCTCTGCCGCCCGCTCCAGATGCTGATTGGCGCGGGCTTCGTCACCGCGCTGCTGCGCCGCTTCGGCAGCGAGCAGATAATTCACTACCGGCTGTTCGGCATGGTCGGCGTTTTTCGACATCAGCTTTTCAACCTGCTGATAGTCACCCTCTGCAAGCTTAAGCAGCGCCTGTTCGGTCTGCTTGCGGGCGCGGCGGCGTTTACGACCAACGAACCAGCCGCGCGTGTGGGCACCGGTGCGGAAAATACGGCGCAGGATCCACTCGATCGCAAACAGCACCACCACGCCGAGGATCAGAATGATCGTCAGGCCGGTTACGCTGGTTTCAATGTTGTAGTTATCCGTCTGGATCAGGACGTAACCCTGATGACCCGCAAGCATAGGTCCCAGCACGATCCCGGCGATCAGCAGGATGAAGAGTAAGAGAACTTTTAGCATCATTACTCTCCTTGTGGTGCGCTTTCAGGCGCCGGAGCCGGAGCCGGAGCAGGTGCCGCTCCGTCCGTCGGCTCTGCCGGTACGCCCGGCTGCGCCAGCAGGTTACGTACGCGCGTCTGCATCAGTTTCTCCAGAATCGGCTGGCTGGCCAGCTTATCCGGCACGTTCATGGTGATGTTCTGCTGGCTCAGCTTATCAATGTCTTCGAGGAAGGCGGTGGTCGTCGCATCATCGGTGTTGTAGTAGGCGCGTACCCACGTCGAGACGTTATCCAGCGCCTGTTTGTATGTCTCTTCCTGATGACGCGGCACGGCCTGAGCCGCCACCAGCAGGCGGGAACGAATGTTCTCGCGCAGATAGATATCCTGGTTCGGCGCCAGCAGCGGCACGGCGGTTTCGTCGCGACGGCGGATAGTGATGAAGCTGTCCATAAAGTTCTGCCAGCTTTTCTGCAGGTTTATGCGCCATTCGCTCAGGGAGCTGGAAAGCTCGGTACCGTCGGAATCCATCGGGGAATCGTCGTCGTTGTTATCCGCCAGCTGCAGGTTATCAATCTGATTCGACAGCTGGTTCACCTTGAGGATAATGCCGTCGTAATCCACCTGCGAGACGGCGGAGAGGCTGGCGATGTCCTCGGTGATCGCGCGTCGCGCGGTGATAAGGCTCGGGTCGTTCATGTCTGCCAGGCTCGCATCGGCGCTTTTCAGCAGCGCGGCGGCAGTGGTGACGTCCTGATCGCTCCAGAGCTTACGTCCGGCGAGCTTCACCAGGAAGTCAGCCTGCGAGAGCAGCCAGGTTTTGGCATCGGTACCGGAAATCGTGGCGACTTTCTGCTGCACGTCGCCCAGCTGTTTAGCCAGCTCTTCCTGTTTGCTGTTCGCCTCGGCAAGCGCGGCGGCCTGCTGCTTAATCACCGTTTCCAGCTCGGTTTTCTGCGTCTCCTGCGCTTTTTGCAGGGCAGTGAGCTGATTCACCAGCGCATCGCTGGTGGACGTCTGGTTAGCACCCTGTTGCTTCACCAGGCCGTACAGGCCAACCCCTGCTGCCAGCGCAATGGCAATGGCAATCGCGCTCAGCGCGAGGCTCGTTTTGTTGCTGCCGTTTTTCTTCTCAGCGGTTTTCTCAGTCGTCTCTGGCTGTGGCGTCGTCTCCACAGTCTCCCTGGTCTCTTCAACCACGGCGGAGGATTTGTCGTGTTCCGTCATTATGGCTTCCCATTTGAGAGTTATTGTAATGCGCGCAGCAGCGCATCGTTGTCGGCGTTATCAGCGATCCGAATATCCTGCCAGCCCAGTTCCCGGGCCTGGTTCGCCAGACGCTCACTGACGACCAGAAGCCGACAGCGGAGTAACCAGTTTTCGCGATACCAAAGCGGTATCAGCGACCAAAGCTGTTGTAACATTTCACCGCTGGTGACCACCAGCGTATTAATGCCGCGCGCGTGCCAGCGCATCGCCTCTTCCGCGCCATCGTAGTGTTTTGCACAGCGCTGATAGCACTCAATGAACGTCACGTCTGCACCACGTTCACGCAGCGTTTCGCCCAGCAGTTCGCGGCCACCGTTGCCGCGCAAAATGAGCGCACGCTTTCCGGCAATAGTTTGTAATTCAGGTAATTGTAGCAAGACTTCGCTGATTTCCCGATCTAACGGGTAACGAACGTCCGCGCTGCTTACGGTATGCAGCGCCAGTGCCGTTGTGCGGCCAATCGCGAAATAGCGGGGGGCAAGTGGCCAGGCCAACCCCTGCTGTTGCAGCTGCGCGTGGGCAAATTCCACGGCATGTTGCGACAGCGCAAACAGCAGGTCGCCTTCCTGAAGGGTATTCATCTGGTCGGCGAGCGCGGAGAGCTCCCGACCGGGGGAGAATTCAATGAGCGGAAAACTCCAGGCCACCTGCCCCAGTGTGCGCAGACGGCTCACTAACTGCTCTCCTGCGGGAGAAGGGCGGGTGACAAGAATACTCATGCAGGGGGCTCTCCATTATAAACGTCAGCCAGAATCTCGCGGGCGCCGTTATCCAGCAGCTCTTCCGCCAGCGACACGCCAAGCTGCTCGGCATCTTGCGCTTTACCGCGACGTTCGCCGCGTACCATCTGGGAACCGTCCGGAGCGCCCACCAGCGCGCGCAGCCACAGCTCACCTTCTGTTAATTCAGCATAGCTGCCAATCGGTACCTGACATCCTCCTTCGAGGCGGGTATTCATCGCACGCTCGGCTTTTACGCGGATAGCGGTCTCGTCATGGTTCAGCGGTGCGAGCAGTTCGCGGGTACGCGCATCGTCCAGACGGCACTCGATGCCGACGGCACCCTGGCCCACGGCCGGAAGCGACAGCTCTGGCGGCAAGGCCACGCGAATGCGCGACTCCAGCCCCAGACGCTTGAGGCCGGCAACGGCGAGGATAATGGCATCGTAATCGCCGTTATCCAGCTTGCCCAGACGCGTGCCGACGTTACCGCGCAGCGAGCGAATGATCAGGTCAGGACGGCGCTCTGCCAGCTGACACTGACGGCGTAAACTGGACGTGCCAACCACGCTACCCTCCGGCAGCGCGTCGAGCGAGTCATAGTGGTTAGAGACAAACGCATCGCGCGGATCTTCGCGCTCGCAGATGGTCACCAGCCCCAGCCCTTCCGGGAACTCGACAGGCACGTCTTTCATTGAATGTACGGCGATATCGGCGCGGTTCTCAAGCAATGCCAGTTCCAGTTCTTTGACAAACAGGCCTTTGCCGCCCACTTTCGCCAGGGGCGTATCGAGGATCACGTCACCGCGCGTGACCATCGGCACCAGCTCGACGCGCAATCCACTGTGGCAGGCTTCAAGGCGCTGCTTCACATAATGTGCCTGCCAGAGCGCGAGGGGGCTTTGGCGTGTGGCAATTCTCAAAACATTGTCTAACATGCTTGTTACCGTCATTATCAATCGCTAACCATCCTAACATTGTTGACTCTGGGATGGCAGTTTTACGGTTGATGAAGCGTGAGAGGGACAAGGCGGCGTATTCGTCAGCCATAGCCGTATTCAGGAATTTACACGTACAGAACGGTGCTACACTTGTATGTAGCGCATCTTTCTTTACGGTCAACCGGCAAGGTGTTAAATTGATCACGTTTTAGACCATTTTTTCGTCGCTACCACCAAAAATGATAAGGGCGAAAAAGGGTAACGGTTATCTTTTTGAAATACTGCGGGTCCGCTGTTATTCGTGTTTTGAATAGCTTGCGACACCCGGAAACATCAGGCGATACGTCTTGTACCTCTATATTGAGACTCTGAAACAGAGACTGGATGCCATTAATCAACTGCGTGTGGATCGCGCGCTTGCTGCCATGGGCCCTGCTTTCCAGCAGGTATACAGTCTGCTGCCGACATTATTGCACTATCACCATCCGCTGATGCCTGGCTACCTTGACGGTAACGTTCCCCAGGGCATTTGCCTTTTCACGCCTGATGAAACCCAACAGCATTACCTGAACGAGCTGGAACTCTACCGCGGCATGCCGCCACAGGAGTCTCCGAAAGGTGAACTGCCGATTACCGGCGTTTACTCTATGGGGAGCACTTCATCGGTAGGGCAAAGCTGTTCTTCGGACCTGGACATCTGGGTCTGCCATCAGTCCTGGCTCGATAACGACGAGCGTCAGCTGCTGCAACGCAAGTGCAGCCTGCTGGAGAGCTGGGCGGCCTCGCTCGGCGTGGAAGTAAGCTTCTTCCTGATTGATGAAAACCGTTTCCGCCATAACGAAAGCGGCAGTCTGGGTGGTGAGGACTGCGGCTCGACCCAGCACATCTTACTGCTGGATGAATTTTACCGTACTGCTGTGCGTCTGGCCGGAAAGCGTATTCTGTGGAATATGGTCCCTTGCGAAGAAGAAGAGCATTACGATGACTACGTCATGTCGCTTTACGCGCAGGGCGTACTGACGCCAAACGAATGGCTGGATCTTGGCGGCCTCAGCTCTCTGTCAGCCGAAGAGTACTTTGGCGCAAGCCTCTGGCAGCTCTATAAAAGTATCGACTCACCGTACAAAGCGGTGCTGAAAACGCTGCTGCTGGAAGCCTATTCCTGGGAATACCCTACGCCGCGCCTGCTGGCGAAAGATATCAAGCAGCGTCTGCACGACGGGGAGATCGTCTCCTTCGGGCTGGACGCTTACTGCATGATGCTGGAGCGCGTGACCGAATACCTGAAAGCCATTGATGACACCACGCGTCTTGACCTGGTGCGTCGATGTTTCTATCTCAAAGTCTGTGAGAAATTGAGCCGCGAGCGCGCCTGCGTGGGCTGGCGTCGTGAAGTGGTCAGTCAGTTAGTGAAAGAGTGGGGATGGGACGAAGCACGTCTGTCCATGCTCGACAACCGGGCCAACTGGAAAATCGATCAGGTGCGTGAAGCGCACAACGAACTGCTCGATGCGATGATGCAAAGCTACCGTAACCTGATCCGCTTTGCGCGCCGTAACAACCTCAGCGTTTCCGCCAGCCCGCAGGACATCGGGGTATTGACCCGTAAGCTGTACGCCGCGTTTGAAGCGCTGCCGGGCAAAGTCACCCTGGTTAACCCGCAGATTTCGCCAGACCTGTCAGAACCGAATCTGACCTTTATCTACGTGCCGCCGGGCCGCGCAAACCGCACCGGGTGGTATCTGTATAACCGTGCGCCAAGCATGGACTCAATCATCAGCCATCAGCCGCTGGAGTATAACCGCTACCTGAACAAGCTGGTGGCCTGGGCCTGGTTTAACGGCCTGCTGACCTCGCGCACGCGCCTGTTTATCAAAGGTAACGAGGTGGTAGATCTCGCTAAGCTGCAGGAGATGGTCGCGGATGTGTCGCACCACTTCCCGCTGCGTCTGCCTGCCCCAACGCCGAAAGCGCTCTACAGCCCGTGCGAAATTCGCCATCTGGCGATTATCGTCAACCTGGAATACGACCCGACGGCGGCCTTCCGCAATCAGGTGGTTCACTTTGACTTCCGCAAGCTGGACGTTTTCAGCTTTGGCGAGCAGCAAAACTGCCTGGTGGGCAGCGTGGATCTGCTGTACCGCAACTCGTGGAACGAAGTGCGTACCCTGCATTTCAACGGCGAGCAGGCGATGATCGAAGCGCTGAAAACGATTCTCGGCAAGATGCACCAGGATGCCGCACCGCCGGACAGCGTTGAGGTGTTCTGCTACAGCCAGCACCTGCGCGGTTTAATTCGTACCCGCGTGCAGCAGCTGGTTTCTGAGTGTATCGAACTGCGTCTGTCCAGTACCCGCCAGGAAACCGGGCGCTTTAAAGCGCTGCGCGTCTCCGGTCAGACCTGGGGCCTGTTCTTCGAACGCCTGAACGTGTCGGTACAGAAGCTGGAAAACGCCATCGAGTTCTACGGCGCGATTTCACACAACAAGCTGCATGGCCTGTCGGTGCAGGTGGAAACCAACCACGTTAAGCTCCCGCAGGTGGTGGACGGATTCGCCAGCGAAGGGATTATTCAGTTCTTCTTTGAAGAGTCGGGCGACGATGCCGGGTTCAACATCTACATTCTGGATGAAACCAACCGCGCCGAGGTGTATCACCACTGTGAAGGCAGTAAAGAGGAGCTGGTGCGCGACGTCAGCCGCTTCTACTCCTCTTCGCATGACCGTTTCACCTACGGCTCAAGCTTTATCAACTTTAACCTGCCGCAGTTCTACCAGATTGTGAACGTCGACGGACGTACGCAGGTGATCCCGTTCCGTACACAGGCCGTAACGCCAGCCGCGCCTGCCAATCAGGACACCGCGCCGCTGTTGCAGCAGTATTTCTCCTGAGCCTTTTCGCTCGCCCGGTGGCGGCTACGCCTTACCGGGCCTACAACAGCTCGAACCCGTAGGCCGGGTAAGCGCAGCGCCACCCGGCAACAAAACTACCTGAAACTCACAGCCTCACCCGCCTGCGCGGTCGCCGCCTGTTCCAGCAGATCCCAGAACGGTACGCCGCTACGGTCGCAAACCCATTCCCCGTCCTTCAGATCGAAATGATAGCCGCCCTGTTTCGCGGCCAGCCACACCTGGTGAAGCGGCTCCTGGCGGTTAATAATAATTTTGCTGCCATTTTCGAAGCTCAGGGTCAGAATGCCGCCGTTGATTTCACAATCGATATCGCTGTCGCCGTCCCAGTCGTCAAGACGCTCTTCGATGGTCATCCACAGGTTGTCGGCAAGGCGATGGAATTCACTGTCGTTCATGGTTTTGTTCCTGTTTTTCGTGATGCCGGCAGTATAACCCTAAATAATTCCCGTTGCAGGAAAGCGGCAAACTCTTGCTTTTGTGTCTTCTCCTGCGATGATAGAAACAGATTTGAACTTACGGGCAACTTTATAATGAAAAACGCTTTCCGAACGCTTGCCGTTCTCATCACGCTGTTTAGCCTGACTGGCTGCGGACTGAAGGGACCACTGTACTTCCCACCTGCGGATAAAACCGCGCCGCCGCCGACGAAACCCGTGCAAAGCGGCATTGAGTCTACCACGCCAAATACTAACGATCGTGGCGACAACGGTGGCCCGACTCAGGTTAATCTCTGACGACAACGTTCTGTACCCGCGCAATGGAGCAAATGATGCAGTTCTCTAAAATGCATGGCCTTGGCAACGATTTTATGGTCGTCGACGCGGTAACGCAGAATGTGTTTTTCTCCCCGGAACTGATCCGTCGCCTGGCGGATCGGCATCTGGGCGTGGGGTTCGATCAGCTGCTGGTGGTCGAGCCACCGTACGATCCCGACCTCGATTTCCACTACCGTATTTTTAACGCGGACGGCAGCGAAGTTAATCAATGCGGCAACGGCGCGCGCTGTTTTGCCCGCTTTGTCCGCCTGAAAGGGCTGACCAACAAGCGTGATATTCGCGTCAGCACGGCCAATGGCCGCATGGTGCTCAGCGTCACCGATGATGAGCTGGTGCGCGTGAACATGGGCGAGCCTAACTTCGAGCCCTCCGTCGTGCCGTTTCGCGCAAACAAAGCGGAAAAGACCTATATTATGCGTGCGGCCGAGCAGACAGTATTGTGCGGCGTCGTCTCAATGGGTAACCCACACTGCGTGATTCAGGTTGATGATGTGGAAACCGCCGCGGTCGAAACGCTCGGCCCGGTGCTTGAAAGCCACGAACGTTTCCCGGAGCGCGCGAACATCGGATTTATGCAGGTGGTGAAGCGCGAGCACATTCGCCTGCGGGTTTACGAGCGCGGCGCGGGCGAGACTCAGGCCTGCGGAAGCGGTGCCTGTGCAGCGGTGGCCGTGGGCATCTCCCAGGGGTTACTGGCTGAAGAGGTTCGCGTGGAGTTACCAGGCGGTCGGCTTGATATCGCCTGGAAAGGACCGGGTCATCCACTGTATATGACTGGCCCGGCGGCACATGTCTATGACGGGTTTATCCATCTATGAAACAACCAGGGGAAGAACTGCAGGAAACAGTGACGGAACTGGACGACAGAGCTGTTGTTGATTATCTGCTGCGCAATCCTGAGTTTTTTATTCGTAATGCACGCGTCGTCGAAGAGATGCGCGTGCCGCATCCGGTTCGCGGGACCGTGTCGCTGGTCGAATGGCACATGGCGCGCTCGCGCAACCACATCAATCAGCTAGAAGAGAACATGACGCTGCTGATGGAGCAGGCCAGCACCAACGAAAGCCTGTTCTATCGTCTGCTGCATCTGCAGGCGCGTCTGGCGTCGGCGCACAGTCTTGACGAGTTCCTCAGCCGCTTCCACCGCTGGGCTCGCGAGCTGGGGCTGGCGGGCGCAACGATTCGCCTTTTCCCTGACCGCTGGCGCATTGGCGCACCGTCGGGGTTCACCCATCTGGCGCTCAGCCGTCAGGCGTTTGAACCGCTGCGCATTCAGCGTCTGGGCCATGAGCACCACTATCTGGGGCCGCTGAACGGGCCTGAGCTACTGGTGGTGTTACCGGAAGCCAAAGCGATTGGCTCGGTGGCGATGTCGCTGATGGGGCGCGATGGCGATCTGGGAGTCATGTTATTTACCAGCCGCGATGCGCATCACTATGAGCAGGGGCAAGCCACGCACCTGCTGCAGGAGATCGCCCTGATGCTGCCCGAGCTGCTGGAGCGCTGGATTGAGCGCGTATGATGGACGGACTGCTCGCCACTGACGTCTCGCGCTTTCTGCGCTATCTGGGCGTGGAGCGTCAGCTTAGCCCCATTACCCTGCTCAACTACCAGCGTCAGCTTGATGCCATCATGCAGATCGCCGACGACATCGGCCTGAAAAGCTGGCAACAATGTGACGCTGCGACGGTACGCGGGTTCGTCGTGCGTAGCCGTAAAAAAAATCTCAGCCCGGCGAGCCTGGCGCTCAGGCTCTCAGCGCTGCGCAGTTTCTTCGACTGGCTGGTCAGCCAGGGGGGCTTAAAAGCCAACCCGGCAAAGGGGATCGCCACGCCGAAAGCGCCGCGCCATCTGCCTAAAAATATCGACGTCGACGACGTAAACCGCCTGCTGGATATCGACCTTAACGATCCGCTCGCCGTGCGCGACCGCGCGATGCTGGAGGTGATGTACGGTGCCGGGCTGCGTCTGTCCGAGCTGGTTAATCTTGATATCAAACACCTCGATCTGGAATCCGGTGAAGTGTGGGTGATGGGCAAGGGCAGCAAAGAGCGCCGCCTGCCGATTGGCCGCAATGCGGTTTCCTGGATTGAGCACTGGCTTGACCTGCGCGGGCTGTTTGGCAGCGAAGAGGATGCGCTGTTCCTGTCGAAGCTCGGCAAACGGATCTCGGCGCGTAACGTCCAGAAGCGCTTTGCGGAGTGGGGCATTAAGCAGGGGCTGAACAGCCACGTTCACCCGCACAAGCTGCGCCACTCCTTTGCGACACACATGCTTGAGTCGAGCGGCGATCTGCGCGGCGTGCAGGAACTGCTTGGCCACGCGAACCTGTCGACCACACAAATTTATACCCACTTAGACTTCCAACACCTTGCCTCGGTGTATGACGCGGCGCATCCACGCGCCAAACGGGGGAAATAATGCGTTTTTACCGCCCACTCGGTCAGATCTCAGCTCTGACGTTTGACCTTGATGACACCCTTTATGACAACCGCGAGGTGATCCTGCGTACCGAGCAGGAGTCGCTGGCGTTTGTGCAGAACTACCACCCCGCGCTGAAAGCGATACAGAACAAGGACTTTCAGAAGCTCCGTCAGTCCCTGCGGGAAACCGAGCCGGACATTTACCACGACGTGACCGAATGGCGTCGTCGTGCGGTCGAGCAGGCGATGCTCAATGCTGGCCTGAGCGCGCAGGACGCGGCCATCGGTGCCGAAGCGGCCATGGAAAACTTTGCCAAATGGCGCAGCCGTATCGACGTGCCGCAGGAGACCCACGACACGCTGGCGAAGCTTGCCGAAAAGTGGCCGCTGGTGGCCATCACCAACGGCAATGCCCAGCCCGAGCTGTTTGGCCTCAGCGATTACTTTGAATTTGTGCTGCGCGCGGGCCCGCACGGGCGCGCGAAGCCGTTTAATGATATGTACCATCTGGCGGCGGATAAGCTTAACCTGCCGCTGGGTAACATTCTGCACGTGGGGGATGACCTGACCACAGACGTGGCCGGTGCTATTCGCTGCGGGATGCAGGCCTGCTGGATCAAGCCGGAAAATGCGGAGCTGATGACCGCAACCGACAGCCGTCTTCTGCCGCACGTGGAAATTTCACGGTTGGCATCCCTCACGACGCTGATATAATCACCAGTAATATTGTATAAATTACCAGGGGTTTGCAGTTGTAGGCCCGGTAAGCGAAGCGCCACCGGGCGCTTTGCTGTGTTCCTGAATACTATGTGACGGTGCCAATGGACGTTTCTTACCTGCTCGACAGCCTTAATGACAAACAGCGTGATGCGGTTGCCGCCTCGCGCACCAACATGCTGGTGCTGGCTGGGGCGGGCAGTGGTAAGACGCGCGTGCTGGTTCACCGTATCGCCTGGCTGCAGAGCGTGGAGAACTGCTCCCCGTACTCCATCATGGCGGTGACGTTTACCAACAAGGCGGCGGCAGAGATGCGCCACCGTATCGCTCAGCTGATGGGCACCAGCCAGGGCGGCATGTGGGTTGGCACCTTCCACGGCCTGGCGCACCGCCTGCTGCGCGCGCACCATATGGACGCCAACCTGCCGCAGGATTTCCAGATCCTCGACAGCGAAGACCAGCTCCGCTTGCTGAAGCGCCTGATCAAGGCGATGAACCTCGACGAGAAGCAGTGGCCGCCGCGTCAGGCAATGTGGTACATCAACGGCCAGAAGGACGAAGGGCTGCGCCCGCACCACATTCAGAGCTTCGGCAACCCGGTCGAGCAGACCTGGCAGAACGTCTACAAGGCCTATCAGGAAGCGTGCGATCGCGCCGGCCTGGTGGATTTCGCCGAGCTGCTGCTGCGCGCCCACGAGCTGTGGCTCAACAAGCCGCACATCCTGCAGCACTACCGCGAACGCTTCACCAATATCCTGGTGGACGAATTCCAGGATACCAACAACATCCAGTACGCGTGGATCCGCCTGCTGGCCGGTGATACCGGCAAGGTGATGATCGTGGGCGACGATGACCAGTCGATCTACGGCTGGCGCGGGGCGCAGGTGGAGAATATCCAGCGCTTCCTCAACGATTTCCCCGGCGCGGAAACCATCCGTCTGGAGCAGAACTACCGTTCAACCAGCAACATCCTGAGCGCGGCCAACGCCCTCATTGAGAACAACAACGGGCGTCTGGGTAAAAAGCTGTGGACCGATGGCGTCGACGGCGAACCGATTTCGATTTACTGCGCCTTCAACGAGCTCGACGAAGCCCGCTTCGTGGTGAACCGCATCAAAACCTGGCAGGACAACGGCGGCGCGCTGGAGCAGTGCGCCATTCTCTACCGCAGCAACGCCCAGTCGCGCGTGCTGGAAGAGGCGCTGCTGCAGGTGAGCATGCCGTACCGCATTTATGGCGGCATGCGCTTCTTCGAGCGCCAGGAAATCAAAGATGCGCTGTCGTATCTGCGCCTCATTGCGAACCGCAACGACGACGCGGCGTTTGAACGCGTGGTCAATACGCCGACCCGCGGGATTGGCGACCGCACGCTGGACGTTGTGCGTCAGGCCTCGCGCGATCGCCAGCTGACGCTGTGGCAGGCGTGCCGCGAGCTGCTGCAGGAAAAAGCGCTCGCCGGACGTGCCGCCAGCGCATTACAGCGCTTCCTTGAGCTGATTGACGCTCTGGCGCAGGAAACCGCCGACATGCCGCTGCACGTGCAGACCGACCGGGTGATTAAAGACTCCGGCCTGCGAACCATGTACGAGCAGGAGAAAGGCGAGAAGGGCCAGACCCGTATTGAGAACTTAGAGGAACTGGTCACGGCAACGCGCCAGTTCAGCTACAACGAAGAAGACGAAGATCTGATGCCGCTGCAGGCGTTCCTCTCCCACGCCGCGCTGGAAGCGGGTGAAGGGCAGGCGGACACCTGGCAGGATGCGGTTCAGCTGATGACCCTGCACTCCGCCAAAGGTCTGGAGTTCCCGCAGGTGTTTATTGTCGGGATGGAAGAGGGGATGTTCCCGAGCCAGATGTCGCTGGATGAAGGCGGACGTCTGGAAGAGGAGCGTCGTCTGGCCTACGTGGGCGTGACGCGCGCGATGCAAAAGCTGACGCTAACCTACGCCGAAACCCGCCGTCTGTACGGCAAAGAGGTTTATCACCGTCCGTCGCGCTTTATCGGCGAACTGCCGGAGGAGTGCGTGGAAGAGGTGCGTCTGCGGGCGAGCATCAGCCGTCCGGTCAGCCATCAGCGCATGGGCTCGCCGATTGCGGAAACCGACACCGGCTACAAGCTGGGCCAGCGCGTGCGCCATTCGAAGTTTGGCGAAGGCACTATTGTGAATCTGGAAGGCAGCGGCGAGCACAGCCGCCTGCAGGTGGCGTTCCAGGGGCAGGGGATCAAATGGCTGGTGGCGGCCTATGCGAAGCTGGAAACAGTCTAACATTCAGAAAAATATCATTATTTTGTAATAATCTGCTAGCCTTATACAGCGAAGGTCAATTAATGCCCTTCAGCGTTCCGTTGCGTGTTGACGCCACAGTTATAGCTGGCGTAACATGCGCGCACGATTACGCTAAGAGGACATTCGCCTTGGACACACCCAGTAGATACTGGCTCAATTCCCTGTCATCCAGGAACAACTCCTAAGGCTATCTCCTCTTGCTGATGGCCTTAGTGGTTGTCAGCGACCTGCATTATTCCCGTCGCGCTGAGTCAGGCTGTTTAATGGTCTGAAACCCAATTTGTTTCTGTGTGCCCACCGAACTGTCCGATATTTTTTGCATTGGGAGTCCCGGTCATGTTGAGCGCATTTCAACTCGAAAATAACCGACTGACTCGGCTTGAAGCCGAAGAGTCACAGCCCCTCATTGATGCCGTATGGGTGGATCTGGTCGAGCCGGACGACGATGAACGCCTTCGCGTACAATCTGAACTGGGGCAAAGCCTGGCAACCCGCCCGGAACTGGAAGACATCGAAGCATCCGCGCGTTTTTTTGAAGACGAAGACGGTCTGCATATTCACTCCTTCTTCTTCTTTGAAGATGCGGAAGACCACGCGGGTAACTCCACCGTGGCGTTTACCATTCGCGACGGCCGTCTGTTTACCCTGCGCGAGCGCGAGCTGCCGGCATTCCGCCTCTACCGCATGCGCGCCCGCAGCCAGGCAATGGTGGACGGTAACGCTTACGAGCTGCTGCTCGATCTGTTCGAGACCAAAATTGAACAGCTGGCGGACGAAATTGAAAACATCTACAGCGATCTGGAAAAGCTGAGCCGCGTGATCATGGAAGGCCATCAGGGCGATGAGTACGACGAAGCGCTCTCCACGCTGGCGGAGCTGGAAGATATCGGCTGGAAGGTGCGCTTGTGTCTGATGGATACCCAGCGCGCGCTGAACTTCCTGGTGCGCAAGGCGCGTCTGCCGGGCGGTCAGCTGGAGCAGGCGCGTGAGATCTTACGCGATATCGAATCCCTGCTGCCGCACAACGAATCCCTGTTTCAGAAGGTGAACTTCCTGATGCAGGCGGCGATGGGCTTTATCAACATCGAGCAGAACCGCATCATCAAGATCTTCTCGGTGGTGTCCGTGGTGTTCCTGCCGCCGACGCTGGTGGCGTCCAGCTACGGGATGAACTTTGAGTTTATGCCGGAGCTGAAGTGGAGCTTTGGCTACCCGGGGGCGATTATCTTCATGATCCTCGCGGGGCTGGCGCCGTATCTGTACTTTAAGCGCCGGAACTGGCTGTAAAAATCTGGCGGGTGGCGCTTCGCTAACCCGCCCTACGATCGAATTCCCTCTCCCTGTGGGAGAGGGTTAGGGTGAGGGCAACATCACAACCCTTTGCGCACCCTGCGCTGGGTATAAATCGCATCCGCAACAAAGATTGCCAGCGCCACCCAGATAAAGGCGAACGTCACCATCTTATCCGCCCCCGGCACCTCACCGTAGAACACCACCGCCAACAGGAACATCAGCGTCGGGCCAATGTACTGGAAGAAGCCCAGCGTGGAGAGACGCAGACGCGTCGCGGCACCGGTGAAGCACAGCAGTGGAATGGTGGTCACCACGCCCGCCGCCATCAGCATCAGGTTCAGCGACCACGGGTTGCTGCCCATATGGCTGGTGGCGCTGTCGGCGATGCCGAAGAGATAAATCGCCGCCACGGGCAGCAGCCACAGGGTTTCAAACAGCATCCCCGTCTGCGCTTCCACCGCAATCTTCTTACGCACCAAGCCGTAGAATGCAAAGCTGAACGCCAGACCGAGGGCAATAATCGGCAGCGAGCCGAAGGTCCAGAGCTGCACCAGTACGCCGCAGAAGGCCAGAATCACCGCCACCCACTGCATCCGGCGGAAGCGCTCACCGAGGAAAATCATCCCCAGCACGATATTCACCAGCGGGTTAATGAAGTACCCCAGGCTCGCTTCTAGCATGTGATGGTTATTCACCGCCCAGATAAACAGCAGCCAGTTGCCGCCAATCAGCACCGCGGAGAGCGCCAGCAGGAAAATCTTTTTCGGGGTTTGCAGCAGCGTTTTGACGCCCGACCACTGACGGCTGAGGCTCATCAGCGCAATCATAAAGAAGAATGACCAGATAACACGGTGAGTCAGGATCTCATCGGCCGGAACGTAGGCGATAAGCTTGAAATACGCCGGGGCGATACCCCAAATAAAATAAGCGGCAAGGGCGAGTAAAACGCCCTGCCGCGTCTGTTTAGCATCCATCGGGAAAATCCGTTACAAAAAAGTGAATTAATTTTACCCGATTTTGCCGCCTCAACCCACCATATAAGTGGCGGTTGCGCTGGCGATATATACCTGCTCTTCGTTGTGTAATTCAACGCGTGCCACGGCAACTTTATTTCCCGCGCGCAGTAGGCTGCTGGTACAGGTAAAGCGATTTCCGCGCCCCGGGCGAAGATAGTCGACGCGCAAATCAATGGTGCCCATGCGCGCCAGACGCTGGCGGAGTTCGTCTTCGTTGATGGTGTCATGGCGGGTCAGCGTGCTGCCCACGCAGACCAGACCTGCCGCCACGTCCAGCGCGGAGGCAATCACGCCGCCGTGCAAAATACTTTGCGCCCAGTTACCCACCATCATCGGCTGGTTGTTAAAGCTCAGCTGGGCAAAATCTTTCTCGTAACGCTCCAGCTCCAGTCCCAGCGCGCGGTTAAACGGCATATGGTAAACAAAAATCTCGCCCACGAGTTTTAACACTTCTTCGGCGGTAAGCATGGCTGACATGAGGCATCACATCCTTATTGTTAACGAAATGTTGATTTTATGCCTCGGCAACAAGGAATTCCACTTTCAGAAACGAGGATGCAGCAGTTGTCGCAGAAGTCTGTAGAATGTTCGCCACATAACTATTCAGCTAATTTTACTCTTTTGCAGGAGAACACCACCGATGCGGACGTATCTGGCCTGGTTACTGGCGGCGGTTGCGCTGCCCCTCACAGCATATGCGCAGGAAGCAACGATCAAAGAGGTGCATGATAAACCTGCCGTTCACGGTAGCATTATCGCGAACCTTCTTCAGGAGCATGACAATCCGTTCACGCTCTATCCGTATGACACCAACTATGTGATTTACACCCAGACCAGCGATCTTAACAAAGAGGCGATAAGCTCCTATAACTGGTCTGATAATGCGCGTAAAGATGAGGTGAAGTTCCAGCTCAGCCTGGCGTTCCCGTTCTGGCGCGGTATTCTGGGGCCGAACTCGGTGCTCGGGGCGTCTTACACCCAGAAATCCTGGTGGCAGCTCTCTAACAGCGGAGAGTCCTCGCCGTTTCGTGAAACCAACTATGAGCCGCAGCTGTTCCTCGGTTTTGCAACGGATTATGAGTTTGCGGGCTGGACGCTGCGTGACGTCGAAGTGGGCTTTAACCACGATTCCAACGGTCGCTCTGATCCTACCTCGCGCAGTTGGAACCGTGCCTATACGCGTCTGATGGCGCAGAACGGTAACTGGATGGTGGAAGTGAAGCCGTGGTATGTGGTGGGCGAAACCGATGACAACCCGGATATCACCAAATATATGGGCTACTACCAGCTCAAAGTCGGCTATCAGTTGGGTGATGCCGTGCTCAGCGCCAAAGGCCAGTACAACTGGAACACCGGCTACGGCGGTGCGGAAGTGGGCTTAAGCTATCCAATGACGAAGCATGTCCGTATCTATACGCAGGTGTACAGCGGTTACGGCGAGTCGCTTATCGATTACAACTTCAACCAGACCCGCGTCGGCGTGGGCGTGATGCTGAACGATATTCTCTAGGCTGTTCGAATGTTTTTGCGTTAAACGTTGAAGTTTCTCTCTCAGGCGCTGAAAATAGCGCCTGTTTCATTTCTGGCATATGGGGTTAACGTGGCGCAGGCGGAAGTATTGAATCAGGAGTCGCTGGCTAAACAGGTTTTGCATGAAACCTTTGGCTACCAGCAGTTCCGCCCCGGCCAGGAAACCATCATTGAAACGGTGCTGGAAGGTCGTGATTGCCTGGTGGTGATGCCGACCGGTGGCGGCAAGTCCCTCTGTTATCAGGTGCCCGCGCTGGTGCTTAACGGCCTGACGGTCGTGGTATCCCCCCTTATTTCTCTGATGAAAGACCAGGTTGACCAGCTGCTCGCCAACGGCGTGGCGGCGGCCTGTCTCAACTCGACCCAAACCCGGGAGCAGCAGCAAGAGGTGATGGCCGGTTGTCGTACCGGGCAGATCCGCCTGCTGTATATCGCGCCGGAACGCCTGATGCTGGATAACTTCCTCGACCACCTGGCGCACTGGAACCCGGTCCTGCTGGCGGTGGACGAAGCGCACTGTATTTCCCAGTGGGGACACGATTTCCGCCCGGAATACGCGGCCCTCGGCCAGCTGCGTCAGCGCTTCCCCGAGCTGCCGTTTATGGCGCTTACCGCCACGGCGGATGACACCACCCGTCTGGACATCGTTCGTCTGCTCGGGCTGAACGACCCCTATATTCAGGTCAGCAGCTTCGACCGCCCTAACATCCGCTATATGCTGATGGAAAAATTCAAGCCGCTGGATCAGCTCCTGCGCTACGTCCAGGAGCAGCGCGGCAAGTCCGGCATCATCTACTGTAACAGCCGTGCGAAGGTGGAAGACACCGCCGCGCGTCTGCAAAACCGCGGCTTTAGCGCCGCCGCCTATCACGCCGGATTAGAGAACCACATCCGCGCCGACGTGCAGGAGAAATTCCAGCGCGATGACCTGCAGATCGTGGTCGCAACGGTGGCGTTTGGGATGGGGATCAACAAGCCCAACGTGCGCTTTGTGGTGCACTTCGACATCCCGCGCAATATCGAATCCTACTATCAGGAAACCGGCCGCGCCGGGCGTGACGGTCTGCCTGCGGAAGCGATGCTGTTTTACGATCCGGCCGATATGGCGTGGCTGCGCCGCTGTCTGGAAGAGAAGCCGCAGGGACAGCTGCAGGATATCGAGCGCCACAAGCTCAACGCGATGGGCGCGTTTGCCGAAGCGCAAACCTGCCGTCGTCTGGTTCTGCTCAACTACTTTGGTGAAGGGCGCCAGGAGCCGTGCGGCAACTGCGATATCTGCCTCGATCCGCCGAAACAGTACGATGGCCTGATGGACGCGCGTAAAGCGCTCTCGACCATTTACCGTGTGAATCAACGCTTCGGGATGGGCTACGTGGTGGAGGTGCTGCGCGGCGCCAATAACCAGCGTATCCGCGATATGGGCCACGACAAGCTGCCCGTCTACGGTATTGGCAAGGAGCAGAGCCACGAACACTGGGTGAGTATCATTCGTCAGCTGATCCACCTCGGCTTCGCCACGCAGAACATTGCCCAGCACTCCGCCCTGCAGCTGACTGAGGCGGCGCGTCCGGTCCTGCGCGGTGACGTTGAACTCAAGCTCGCCGTGCCGCGCGTCATCGCCCTGAAGCCACGCGTGATGCAGAAATCCTACGGCGGCAACTACGACCGCAAGCTGTTTGCCAAACTGCGCAAGCTGCGTAAGGCCATCGCCGACGAAGAAAACATCCCGCCTTACGTGGTGTTCAACGACGCGACGCTGATCGAGATGGCCGAGCAGATGCCGCTCAGCGCCAGCGAGATGCTCAGCGTCAACGGCGTGGGAACGCGCAAGCTGGAGCGCTTCGGTAAAGAGTTTATGGCGCTCATCCGCTCTCACGCCGACGGTGATGATGAGGAGTAGTCAGCCGGGCGAAAAAGTGCCAGGATGATGACTCACTAAATTATTTCCCCGCGAGCTAATTATGTTAATGCTATTTCTCACCGTGGCGTTAGTGCACATCGTTGCGCTGATGAGCCCCGGCCCGGACTTTTTCTTCGTATCACAAACGGCCGTCAGCCGCTCCCGCAAAGAGGCGATGATGGGCGTGCTCGGTATCACCATGGGCGTTATGGTCTGGGCGGCCGTTGCGCTGCTCGGTCTGAACCTTATCCTGGCGAAGATGGCCTGGCTGCATAACATCATTATGGTCGGCGGCGGGCTGTACCTGTGCTGGATGGGCTACCAGATGCTGCGCGGGGCGCTGAAGAAAGAAGAGAAAAAACCGCAAGAGCCGAAGGTCGAGCTGGCTACGGGCGGTCGCAGCTTTGTAAAAGGGCTGCTGACCAATCTGGCGAACCCAAAAGCGATTATCTATTTCGGCTCGGTGTTCTCGCTGTTTGTCGGCGATAGCGTCGGCGCGGGCGCACGCTGGGGCATCTTCCTGCTGATCGTCGTTGAAACCTTTGCCTGGTTTACCATCGTAGCCAGCCTGTTCGCCTTACCGGCAATGCGCCGCGGCTACCAGCGTATCGCGAAGTGGATTGACGGCTTCGCCGGCGCGCTGTTCGCCGGCTTCGGCATTCATCTCATCATTTCTCGCTAAGCATGACGCGCTGACGCAAGCAGCGCGCCAACCAGCATAAACAGCGAACCAAAGACTTTATTCAGGGCCTTCATCTGCTTAGGCCCTTTAATCCATGCCGCAATTCGCTGCGCCAGCGTCGCGTAACCAATCATCACGATGATGTCGACGATAATGGTGGTCGCGCCCAGCACCACGTACTGCATCACCTGCGGCTGATGCGGAACGATAAACTGCGGGAACAGCGCGGCGAGGAAAACGATGCTCTTCGGGTTGGTCAGGTTGACGAACACCGCACGCTTAAACAGATGGCCGCGGTTTTGCGTCTGAGCCAGCGTATTCAGGTTGATGGAGCCTGCCGCGCGCCACTGCTGGATGCCGAGCCAAATCAGATACGCTGCCCCGGCCCATTTCAGCACCTCAAAGGCCAGCACGGAGCGGGAGAACAGGGTCCCCAGACCGATCCCGACCAGCACAATATGAATGCCCAGCCCGGTCTGCAAACCGGCAATCGACGCTGCCGCACCGCGGTAGCCGTGGTTGATGGAGGTGGTCATGGTGTTAATAGCACCCGAACCCGGAGAAAGGCTGAGGATAATGGATGTCAGCAGGTAGGCGAACCACCATTCGAAGGTCATTTGAAACTCCCGAACCGTCTATTTTTATGCCACAATACGCTATTATTGAGTCATTTTGTGACCGGTGACGAAAAAAACGATATTCCCTGGATTACGTGAGTGGAAACCCAATGTTTCAGCAGAAAAAGGACTGGGAAACACGAGAAAACGCTTTTGCTGCTTTCTCTATGGGGCCGCTGACCGATTTCTGGCGGCAGCGTGAGGAAGATGAGTTTACGGGCATCGGGGGCGTCCCGGTGCGTTTCGTTCGTTTCCGAAATGAAAAAAATGACCGGGTGATAGTGGTCTGCCCTGGGCGTATTGAAAGCTACGTTAAATATGCCGAGTTGGCCTATGACCTGGTCCATATGGGGTTCGATGTCCTGATCATCGACCATCGTGGACAGGGGCTGTCCGGACGTATGCTGCCGGACACGCACCGTGGGCACGTCGATCGCTTCAGCGATTACGTCGACGATTTTGCCGCGTTCTGGCAGCAGGACGTTCAGCCCGGTCCCTGGCGCAAGCGGTATATTCTTGCGCACTCCATGGGCGGCGCCATTTCGACGCTGTTTTTGCAGCGTTACGCGCACCAGTGCGACGCCATTGCGCTCACCGCGCCGATGTACGGTATCGTCATCCGTTTTCCTGACTGGATGGTGCGCCATCTTCTTGACTGGGCTGAGGGCCATCAGCGCATTCGTGAAGGTTATGCCATTGGCACAGGACGCTGGCGCGCGCTGCCGTTCGCCATCAACGTCTTAACCCACAGCCGGCAGCGTTATCGCCGCAACCTGCGCTTTTATGCCGATGAACCGCGCTTGCGCGTCGGCGGCCCGACCTGGCACTGGGTGCGGGAGGGTATTCTGGCCGGTGAGCAGGTGCTGGCGGGCGTAGGCGATGATGACACGCCGACGCTTCTGATCCAGGCGGAAGAAGAGCGTGTGGTGGATAACCGCATGCATGACCGCTATTGTGAACTGCGCGCTGCAGCCGGTCACCCTTGTGAAGGGGGTAAACCGCTGGTCATTAACGGCGCGTTCCATGAGATCCTTTTTGAAAAGGACGCTATGCGCTCAGTCGCGCTTAACGCCATTGTTGAATTTTTCAACAGGCATAATTGATTCTTGTTTTCCACCAGAGGTTGAAATCCCTATGTACCAGGTTGTTGCATCTGATTTAGATGGCACGCTGCTTTCCCCCGACCACACCCTGTCGCCTTACGCGAAAGAGACCTTAAAACTCCTGACTGCCCGTGGCGTGAACTTTGTGTTCGCCACCGGCCGCCACCACGTGGACGTGGGGCAGATCCGCGATAATCTTGAGATCAAATCGTACATGATCACCTCCAACGGTGCGCGCGTGCATGATACCGACGGCAACCTGATCTTTACCCACAACCTGGATCGCGATATCGCCGCCGATCTGTTCGGCGTGGTGCATAACAACCCGGCTATCGTCACTAACGTTTACCGCGACGACGACTGGTTCATGAACCGCCACCGCCCGGATGAAATGCGTTTCTTCAAGGAAGCGGTATTCAACTACTCCCTCTACGAACCGGGCCTGCTGGAGCCGGAAGGGATCAGCAAGGTGTTCTTCACCTGTGACAGCCACGAAGAGCTGCTCCCGCTTGAACAGGCGATCAACGCCCGCTGGGGCGATCGCGTCAACGTGAGCTTCTCAACCCTGACCTGTCTGGAAGTGATGGCGGGCGGCGTCTCTAAAGGTCACGCGCTGGAAGCGGTTGCGAAACGTCTGGGCTTCGGGCTGAAAGACTGTATCGCCTTTGGTGACGGCATGAATGACGCCGAGATGCTTTCGATGGCGGGCAAGGGCTGCATCATGCAGAACGCGCACCAGCGTCTGAAGGATCTGCACCCTGAGCTGGAAGTGATTGGTTCTAACGCTGACAACGCGGTACCGAAGTATCTGCGCAAACTGTTCCTTGAATAATCTTCATTCGGTTGTTTATTGCTCAGTTGTCAACTAAAGAGTTCGCTACAATGCCTCTCCTTCTTTCTGAGAGACAAGCATTGTGGCGCTACTCATTATCACCACTATCCTGTGGGCCTTCTCCTTTAGCCTGATTGGCGAATACCTTGCCGGTTCGGTCGACAGCTACTTCTCGGTGCTGATGCGCGTGGGGCTGGCGGCGCTGGTTTTCCTGCCGTTTCTGCGCAAGCGCGGGCAATCGCTGAAAACGATTGTGCTGTATATGCTGGTGGGGGCGATGCAGCTCGGCATCATGTATTTGTTCAGCTTCCGGGCCTACGTCTACCTGTCCGTCTCCGAATTCCTGCTCTTTACCGTGCTGACGCCGCTCTATATCACGCTGATTTACGACCTGCTCAGCAGACGCCGTCTGCGCTGGGGATACCTGCTGAGCGCGGCGCTGGCGGTGATCGGCGCGGCGATTATTCGCTATGACAAAGTCAGCGATCACTTCTGGACCGGGCTGATGTTCGTCCAGCTCGCCAACATCAGCTTCGCCATCGGCATGGTGGGCTATAAACGCCTGATGGAAACCCGCCCGATGCCGCAGCATAACGCGTTTGCCTGGTTCTATATGGGCGCCGCGATTGTCGCGGTGGCGGCGTGGTTTATGCTCGGTAATCCGCAAAAGCTGCCGACCACCGCCGTGCAGTGGGGCGTTCTGGTCTGGCTGGGCGTAGTGGCGTCAGGGCTGGGGTACTTCATGTGGAACTACGGCGCTACGCAGGTAGACGCCGGTACGCTGGGGATCATGAACAACGTGCATGTCCCGGCAGGGCTGCTGGTCAACCTCGCCATCTGGCAGCAACAGCCGCACTGGCCGAGCTTCCTTATTGGGGGAGCGGTGATCCTGGCTTCGCTGTGGGTCCATCGCCGATGGGTCGCTCCGCGCTCCGCACAAACGGAAGATGGTCGCACGCGTGGTTCCGCGCTGAGCGAATAAACGCCTCCGTAATCGGCTGACGCTGCTCGCCATCGCGCACGGCGGCGTACAGTCGGCTCCACAATCCTTCACCCAGGGTTTTGGTCTGCACCAGACCCTGGCGTTCAAAACTCTCCACCACCCAGTGCGGCAGCGCCGCGATACCCATTCTGGCCGCCACCATCTGAATCAGCAGCAGGGTGTTATCCACGCTTTTCAGCTGCGGGCTAATGCCTGCCGGCTGCAGGAAGTGGCGCCAGATATCCAGGCGGCTGCGCTGCACCGGATAAATCAGCAGCGTCTCTGTCGCCAGGTCTTCCGGCGTGATGCGCGTTTTGGCGGCCAGCGGGTGATCCGGCGCCAGCACCAGGCGCACTTCATAATCAAACATCGGCGAATAGTGCAGGCCGCTGCGCGGCAGGATGTCAGAGGTCATGACCAGATCCAGCTCGCCCTGCTGCAGCGACGGCTGCGGGTCAAAGGTCACGCCGGATTTGAAGTCCATCTCCACCTGCGGCCACTTCTGGCGGAAGTTCTCAAGCGCGGGGGTCAGCCACTGAATACAGCTGTGGCACTCAATGGCGATTCGCAGTTTGGTCTGCTGCGGTTCGTTACACGCCTGCAGCGCGCTCGCGATTTGCGGCAGTACCTGATTCGCCAGCTGAAGAAGAATTTCACCCTGCGGCGTAAAGCGTAGCGGCTGGCTCTTACGCACAAAAAGACGGAAGCCGAGGCGTTGTTCCAGATCGCTGAACTGGTGAGAAAGGGCGGACTGGGTCTGGTGCAGCGTGGCCGCAGCCGCCGCGAGCGAACCGCAGTTCCGCAACGCTTGTAGCGTTTTCAGGTGTTTAATCTCGATCATGAAAGTCCTTCACTTCGCCATGAACATATTGCGCTTGAGGAATATACAGTACCTGCCAATTATAGAAGTGTAAACATCTGGACGTCTAAATAACGAATTTCACAAGGGGCACACCATGACAATCCGCAATCACACTCTCGGTTTCCCTCGCGTCGGCCTGCGTCGCGAGCTGAAAAAAGCGCAAGAAAGCTACTGGGCGGGTAATGCCACCCGTGAAGAACTGCTGGCGGTAGGACGCGAGCTGCGCGCCCGCCACTGGGATCAGCAAAAACAGGCGGGCATTGACCTGCTGCCGGTGGGCGATTTCGCCTGGTACGACCATGTTCTGACGACCAGCCTGATGCTTGGCAACGTGCCGGCTCGTCATCAGAACAAAGATGGATCGGTAGATATCGATACCCTGTTCCGCATCGGCCGTGGCCGCGCGCCAACGGGTGAGCCAGCGGCAGCGGCGGAAATGACCAAGTGGTTTAACACCAACTATCACTATATGGTGCCGGAATTCGTCAAAGGCCAGCAGTTCAGGCTGACCTGGACGCAGCTTCTGGACGAGGTGGACGAAGCGCTGGCGCTGGGCCACCAGGTGAAGCCGGTGCTGCTCGGGCCGGTAACGTACCTGTGGCTGGGCAAAGTAAAGGGCGATCCGTTTGACCGACTCAGCCTGCTGAAGGATATTCTGCCGGTCTACAAACAGGTGCTGAGTGAGCTGGGCAAACGCGGCATTCAGTGGGTGCAAATCGACGAACCGGCGCTGGTGCTTGAGCTGCCGCAGGATTGGCTCGATGCCTTCAAACCGGCGTATGACGCGCTCACCGGTCAGGTAAAACTCCTGCTGACGACCTATTTTGAAGGCGTGACGCCGAACCTGAAGACCATTACCGCGCTGCCGGTCCAGGGCCTGCACGTTGACCTTGTACACGGTAAAGATGATGTGGCGGAGCTGCACAAGCGTTTGCCAGCGGACTGGCTGCTCTCCGCTGGTCTGATCAACGGCCGTAACGTCTGGCGCGCCGATCTCACCGAGAAATACGCGCAAATCAAAGACATCGTCGGCAAACGTGAGCTGTGGGTGGCCTCGTCCTGTTCGCTGCTGCACAGCCCGATCGATCTGAGCGTGGAAACGCGTCTGGATGCCGAGGTGAAAAGCTGGTTTGCCTTCGCCCTGCAAAAATGTGAAGAGCTGACGCTGCTGCGCGACGCGCTGAACAGCGGCGACACGGCGGCGATTACCGAATGGAGCGCTCCGATCCAGGCGCGTCGTCACTCGGCGCGCGTGCACAACCCGGCGGTGGAAAAACGCCTGGCGGCCATCACCGCTCAGGACAGCCAGCGGCAGAGCCCTTACGAGGTGCGCGCCGAAGCGCAGCGCGCCCGCTTTAATCTGCCCGCGTGGCCGACCACCACAATTGGCTCTTTCCCGCAAACTACGGAGATACGCGGCCTGCGTCTGGACTTCAAGAAGGGCAATCTGGATGCGAATCACTACCGCACCGGCATCGCGGAACACATCAAGCAGGCGATTATCGAGCAGGAACGCCTGGGGCTGGACGTGCTGGTGCACGGCGAGGCCGAGCGTAACGACATGGTGGAATACTTCGGCGAGCACCTGGACGGCTTTGTCTTTACCCAGAACGGCTGGGTGCAGAGCTACGGCTCCCGCTGCGTGAAGCCGCCGGTGGTTATCGGTGACGTCAGCCGCCCGGAAGCGATTACCGTGGAGTGGGCGAAGTATGCCCAGTCCCTGACCGATAAGCCGGTAAAAGGGATGCTGACCGGTCCGGTGACCATTCTCTGCTGGTCGTTCCCGCGTGAAGACGTGACTCGTGAAACCATCGCCAAACAGATCGCCCTGGCGCTGCGTGATGAGGTGGCGGATCTGGAAGCGGCAGGCATTGGCATTATTCAGATTGACGAACCGGCCCTGCGCGAAGGCTTGCCGCTGCGCCGCAGCGACTGGGATGCCTACCTGCAGTGGGGCGTGGAGGCGTTCCGCATCAACGCCGCGGTGGCGAAGGACGACACCCAGATCCACACCCACATGTGTTACTGCGAATTCAACGACATCATGGATTCGATTGCCGCGCTGGATGCCGACGTGATCACCATCGAGACCTCGCGTTCAGACATGGAGCTGCTGGAGTCGTTTGAAGAGTTCGACTACCCGAATGAAATCGGGCCGGGCGTGTACGACATTCACTCCCCGAACGTGCCGAGCGTGGAGTGGATTGAAGCCCTGCTGAAAAAAGCGGCCCAGCGCATTCCGGCAGAGCGCCTGTGGGTGAACCCGGACTGCGGACTGAAAACCCGCGGCTGGCCGGAGACGCGCGCGGCGCTGGCGAACATGGTGAAGGCGGCGCAAAACTTGCGTCAGGCTTGATGATGCGTAGGCCCGGTAAGGCATAGCCGCCACCGGGCTTTTTTTATTACGCTTTCTTACCGCCGTACTGGCTAAACCACGCCAGCATTCTTTGCCAGCCATCTTTGGCTGATTCTGCGTGATAGCTCGGACGATAATCGGCGTTAAACGCGTGCCCGGCATCCGGATACACCACGATCTCCGCCTTCGCATTGGCCGCACGGAGCGCATGGCGCATGGTCTCTACCGAATCCAGAGAAATACCGGTGTCCTGACCGCCGTAAAGCCCTAACACGGGGGCGTTTAGCTCCGTGGCGATATCGACGGGATGTTTCGGTGAATTCAGCGTTTTCTCACCCACCAGTTTGCCGTACCAGGCGACAGCGGCTTTGAGCTGCGGGTTATGCGCGGCATACAGCCAGCTAATGCGTCCACCCCAGCAGAAACCCGTGACCAGAAGACGATGCGGATCGCCGCCGTTGCGCGCCGCCCAGCTGGCGACGTGGTCGAGATCGGCCAGCACCTGCGCGTCCGGGACTTTGCTCACCAGGTTGCTGAGCAATGTTGGAATATCGCTGTAGTCGTTCGGATCGCCCTGACGGAAGTAGAGCTCTGGCGCAACGGCCAGATACCCTTCCAGCGCCAGTCGGCGGCAGAGGTCGCGAATGTGTTCGTGAACACCAAATATCTCCTGAATCACAATCACGATAGGCAGCGGACCGTCTGCCGATTTTGGCCGTGCGTGATAAGCAGGCATATTCTCCCCCTGCGAGGGAATGGAGGTCTCGCCCGCGGTAATTGCCGCTTCTGGCGTCGACACGATGGTTGAAGCATGTGGGGCCGCAGCAGGTGCAAAACCGGTTTTTTCAGTCATGGCATTCTCCGTACCAATGAGTTAGCGCAAAGGTAAATATAGACACCAGGTTAACAACTCACAGTGCCTTAAACGGTCTATCTTTTGTGCAGCACCTGGCGTTATAACTTGTTAATGTGATGTGAATCACTTTTTTATGGAAATTCAATGTAATCATTTTCATTCATGGTGAGGTGTGTCACGAAAATATGCTTACTGCTTCTGTAAAGTACCGTTTTACTTCTTCTGACTAACCGACCCACAGAGGAGTCACCTATGTCTAAGTCTGATGTTTTTCATCTCGGCCTCACCAAAAACGATTTACAAGGGGCTACGCTCGCTATCGTCCCTGGCGATCCTGAGCGTGTGGAAAAGATCGCCGCGCTGATGGATAAGCCGGTCAAGCTGGCTGCCCATCGTGAGTTCACCACCTGGCGCGCAGAGCTGGATGGCAAAGCGGTGATCGTGTGCTCTACCGGTATCGGTGGTCCGTCTACGTCTATTGCTGTTGAAGAGCTGGCACAGCTGGGCATCCGTACTTTCCTGCGTATCGGCACCACCGGCGCTATCCAGCCGCACATCAACGTCGGCGACGTGCTGGTCACGACCGCGTCCGTTCGTCTGGACGGCGCAAGCCTGCACTTTGCACCGATGGAATTCCCGGCAGTGGCTGATTTCGAATGCACCACCGCGCTGGTTGAAGCCGCGAAATCCGTGGGCGCAACCACCCACGTGGGCGTCACCGCCTCTTCCGACACCTTCTACCCGGGCCAGGAGCGTTACGACACCTTCTCAGGCCGCGTGGTTAGCCGTTTCAAAGGCTCAATGGAAGAGTGGCAGTCCATGGGCGTGATGAACTACGAAATGGAATCCGCAACGCTGCTGACCATGTGCGCAAGCCAGGGTCTGCGTGCCGGTATGGTGGCGGGCGTGATCGTCAACCGCACCCAGCAGGAGATCCCGAACGCCGAAACCATGAAGCAGACCGAAAGTCATGCAGTGAAAATCGTGGTGGAAGCAGCGCGTCGCCTGATCTAATCCTCTCTTCTGAAATCAAAGGCCGACGCGTTCGGCCTTTATTTTTTGCGTAGCGCCTCGCAGGAAAACCCTTTCAAACTGGACGTTTATACAGCACAATTCTATTTTGTGCGGGTAATACGTTGATGCAGGGGGCATTGTGGATATCTCAATCCTGATTTACGCGGTGATTGCGCTGGTGGGCTTAGGGGTTGGCTGGCTAATTTCCAGCTACCAGCATGCACAGCAGAAGGCCGACCAGCTGGCCGAGCGAGAAGAGATGGTCGCCGATTTAAGCGCGACAAAACAGCAGCTTGCTTTGAGCGAACACTGGCGCGACGAGTGCGAACTGCTCAACAACGAGCTGCGTAACCTGCGAGACATTAACACCTCGCTGGAGGCCGATCTCCGCGAAGTCACTACCCGCCTTGAATCCACCCAGCTGCATGCGGAAGACAAAATCCGCCAGATGATCAACAGCGAGCAGCGCCTCAGCGAACAGTTTGAGAACCTCGCCAACCGAATTTTTGAGCACAGCAACCGCCGCGTTGACGAACAGAACCGCCAGAGCCTGAACAGCCTGCTGACGCCGCTGCGCGAACAGCTGGACGGTTTTCGCCGTCAGGTGCAGGACAGCTTTGGTCAGGAAGCCCGCGAGCGGCACACGCTGGCGCATGAGATTCGCAATCTTCAGCAGCTGAATGCGCAAATGGCGCAGGAAGCGGTCAACCTGACCCGCGCGCTGAAAGGGGATAACAAAACCCAGGGCAACTGGGGAGAAGTGGTGCTGACCCGCGTGCTTGAGGCCTCTGGTCTGCGCGAAGGATACGAGTACGAAACGCAGGTGAGTATCGAAAACGATGCCCGCTCGCGTATGCAGCCGGATGTCATCGTGCGGCTGCCGCAGGGTAAAGATGTGGTGATTGACGCCAAAATGACGCTGGTGGCGTATGAACGCTACTTTAATGCGGACGATGACTACACCCGCGAGTCTGCGCTGCAGGAGCACATTGCCTCCGTGCGTAATCATATTCGCCTGCTTGGCAGAAAAGACTACCAGCAGCTGCCGGGTCTGCGCTCGCTGGACTATGTCCTGATGTTCATCCCGGTAGAACCCGCGTTCCTGCTGGCACTCGACAGACAGCCTGAACTTATCACCGAAGCGCTCAAAAATAACATTATGCTGGTCAGCCCCACCACGCTGCTGGTGGCGTTACGCACCATTGCGAACCTGTGGCGCTATGAGCACCAGAGCCGCAACGCGCAGCAGATTGCCGATCGCGCCAGCAAGCTGTACGACAAAATGCGCCTCTTCGTGGACGACATGTCTTCAGTCGGTCAGAGCCTGGATCGTGCGCAGGATAACTACCGCCAGGCGATGAAAAAACTCACCTCCGGACGCGGCAATCTGCTGGCACAGGCTGAATCATTCCGCAGCCTGGGGGTTGAGGTTAAACGCGAGATTAATCCGGAATTGGTCGAACAGGCCACCGCCCAGGACGACGAATTTCGCCTGCGAGAAGGCGCGGACGAACAAAAGACAAACAGTGAAGACAACACGTTAGCGGCGGATTTATCACCAGACGAGACTCCAGCGCGTTTCTTTCGCGGTGGTTGAAACATAGGGCAAACGCGCCCAATCTGTTACACTTCACGAACATTTTACTGATAAGCAGGCTCTGAGATGGCTGACGATTCACAAGACACAACGCACTTTGGCTTTCAGACTGTCGCCAAAGCGCAGAAAGCTGACATGGTGGCCCACGTATTTCATTCCGTGGCGGCGAAGTACGATGTGATGAATGACCTGATGTCGTTCGGCATTCATCGCTTGTGGAAGCGCTTCACCATTGACTGCAGCGGCGTACGTCGTGGACAAACGGTGCTGGATTTAGCCGGTGGTACGGGCGATTTAACCGCGAAATTCTCCCGTCTGGTGGGCGAAACCGGTCGCGTAGTTCTCGCCGATATTAATGACTCCATGCTGAAAATGGGACGCGAAAAGCTGCGTAACATCGGCGTGGTGGGGAATGTGGAGTATGTGCAGGCAAACGCCGAAGCGCTGCCATTCCCGGACAATACCTTTGACTGCATCACGATCTCTTTCGGTCTGCGTAACGTGACCGATAAAGAAAAAGCGCTGCGCTCTATGTACCGCGTGCTGAAGCCGGGTGGACGTCTGCTGGTGCTCGAGTTCTCTAAACCGATCATTGAGCCGCTGAGCAAAGCCTACGACGCCTATTCCTTCCACGTGCTGCCGCGTATTGGTGAGCTGGTGGCTAACGACGCTGAAAGCTACCGCTATCTGGCGGAGTCTATCCGTATGCACCCGGATCAGGACACATTAAAAGCCATGATGCAGGACGCGGAATTTGAGAACGTTGAATATTTCAACCTGACGGCCGGTGTCGTCGCGCTGCATCGCGGTTACAAATTCTGAGTGGAGGTGTCCCGTGCCCTTTAAACCCTTAGTCTCCGCAGGCGTCGAGAATGTACTGAACGCTTTTCTGTATCGCGCCCCGGCGCTGAAAGCTGCACGTCAGCGGCTTAACGGGAAGGTATTACGCATTGTTTTAAAAGAGTTATCGACGCCGCTTGTGCTGGTATTCTGCGAACGCCAGCTTGACGTTCTGGGGGCGTGGGAAGGTGAAGCCGACTGCTCGGTCATCACGCACATGAGCGTGCTGCCAAAACTGCGCGATCGCCAGCAGTTAACGGCGCTTATCCGCAGCGGTGAGCTGGAAGTGGAGGGCGACATTCAGGTCGTGCAGAACTTCGTTGCGCTCACCGATCTGGCGGAGTTCGATCCGGCGGAGCTGCTCGCGCCTTTTATCGGCGACATTGCCGCCGAAGGTATCGGGAAAGTCCTTCATGGTGGCGCCTCCTTTGTGCGTAAAAGCCTTCAGCGCCAGCAACGCTATGCGGCGGAAGTGCTGACTGAGGAGTGGCGAATGGCGCCCGGGCCACTGGAAGTTGCATGGTTTGCGGAAGAGACCGCTGCTGTTGAGCGTGCGGTTGATGCGTTAACCAAACGGCTGGAAAAACTGGAGGGCAAATGACGCCTGGTGAAATTCGGCGCCTCTATTTTATTATTCGCACCTTTTTGAGCTACGGGCTCGACGAGCTTATCCCCAAAATGCGTATCACGCTGCCGCTTCGTATCTGGCGGCGTATGCTGTTCTGGATGCCCAATCGCCATAAAGGTCAACCGCTGGGTGAGCGTCTGCGCCTGGCGCTGCAGGAGCTCGGTCCGGTTTGGATTAAATTCGGACAGATGCTGTCGACCCGCCGCGATCTCTTCCCGCCTCTGATTGCCGATGAGCTCGCGATGCTGCAGGATCGCGTCGCACCGTTTGACGGCGCGCGCGCGAAAAAGCAAATTGAAGAGGCGATGGGGAATGTCCCCGTCGAGACCTGGTTTGACGATTTCGACATTAAGCCACTGGCATCGGCCTCTATCGCGCAGGTGCACACCGCGCGTCTGAAAGAAAACGGCAAAGAAGTCGTTATTAAAGTCATTCGTCCGGACATCCTGCCAGTCATCAAAGCGGACATGAAGCTGATTTATCGGCTGGCGCGCTGGGTGCCACGCCTGCTGCCGGACGGGCGTCGCCTTCGTCCACTGGAAGTGGTGCGGGAATATGAAAAAACGCTGATTGATGAGCTTAACCTGCTGCGTGAATCGGCGAATGCCATTCAGCTGCGTCGCAACTTTGAAAACAGCCCGATGCTCTATGTACCTGAAGTCTATTCTGACTACTGCAGCCAGAACATGATGGTGATGGAGCGTATCTACGGTATTCCGGTTTCGGATGTGGTGGCCCTGGAGAAACAGGGAACGAACATGAAGCTCCTGGCCGAACGTGGGGTACAGGTCTTCTTTACCCAGGTGTTCCGCGACAGCTTTTTCCATGCGGACATGCATCCGGGCAATATCTTCGTAAGCTACGAGCATCCTGAGGATCCGAAGTATATCGGTATCGACTGCGGGATTGTGGGGTCGCTGAACAAGGAAGATAAACGGTATCTAGCTGAGAACTTCATCGCGTTCTTCAACCGCGACTACCGTAAGGTGGCCGAGCTGCACGTCGATTCCGGCTGGGTGCCGCCGGACACCAACGTCGAAGAGTTCGAGTTCGCGATTCGGACCGTTTGTGAACCTATTTTTGAAAAACCGCTGGCGGAAATTTCCTTTGGGCACGTGCTGTTAAACCTGTTCAACACGGCTCGTCGTTTTAATATGGAAGTTCAGCCACAGCTTGTTTTACTTCAGAAAACATTACTTTACGTTGAGGGTGTAGGCCGACAGCTCTATCCTCAGTTAGACTTGTGGAAGACCGCGAAACCTTTCCTTGAATCCTGGATTAAGGATCAGGTTGGCATTCCGGCGCTGGTGCGCTCGCTGAAAGAGAAAGGCCCGTTCTGGATAGAAAAAATGCCTGAAATTCCTGAACTGGTTTATGACGGTTTGCGTCAGAGCAAGAACCTTCAGCACAGCATGGATAAAATCGCCCGCGAACTTCAGTCCAGCCGTGTTCGCCAGGGACAGTCACGCTATCTCTTTGGGATTGGCGCAACGCTGCTGCTGAGCGGTACGCTGCTGCTGATCAACCGTCCGGACTGGCAGATGATGCCCGCCTGGCTAATGGCTGGCGGAGTGGTAGTCTGGCTAGCAGGCTGGCGAAAAACGCGCTGAGCGTGCGTCGCTATCGACGGGTTGCATACGTATAATGCGACCTGACTCTTTAATCATCTATCCCTGAGGAACATGTATGGGTGGTATCAGTATCTGGCAATTGTTGATCATTGCCGTCATCGTCGTGCTGCTGTTTGGCACCAAAAAGCTCGGTTCTATTGGTTCCGATCTGGGCGCGTCTATCAAAGGCTTCAAGAAAGCGATGAGCGATGATGAGAGCAAGCAGGATAAAACCAGCCAGGACGCTGACTTTACTGCTAAATCCATCGCCGACAAGCAAGAAGAAGCCAAAAAGGAAGACGCTAAACGCCACGATAAAGAGCAGGTGTAAGTCGTGTTCGACATTGGTTTTAGTGAGCTCCTGCTGGTCTTTGTGATTGGCCTGATTGTGCTGGGGCCGCAGCGTCTGCCGGTGGCAGTGAAAACCGTTGCGGGCTGGGTTCGTGCGCTGAGATCTCTGGCATCGACCGTTCAGAATGAACTGGCGCAGGAGCTTAAGCTGCAGGAATTTCAGGAAAGCCTGAAAAAGGTCGAGAAGGCGAGCATGGATAACCTGACGCCGGAACTGAAAGCGTCAATGGATGAGCTGCGCGAAGCGGCGGAATCGATGAAGCGCTCCTATAGCGTTAACGATCCTGAAAAAGCGAGCGATGAAGCGAACACCATCCATAACCCGGTGGTTAAGGGCAGCGAGGAGCAGCGCGAGGTCGTAACGCCTGCCAGTGCTGAACATCAGGTTGCCGCACCAGAACAGACGCCGCAGGAAACCGAATTGAAAAAACAGGCGCAGCCGGAAGAGCCGGTGGCAAAAGCGGCGGAAGTGAAGCCCGCTGCGTCCGTTTCCGAATCATCCCCCTCGTCGAGTGATAAAGCGTAAACATGGCAGTAGATGATACTCAACCGCTGATTACGCACCTCATTGAGCTGCGTAAGCGCCTGTTAAACTGCATTATTGCGGTTTTACTCATATTCCTGTGCCTGGTCTATTTTGCCAACGATATCTATCAGGTGGTCTCTGCACCGCTGATCAAGCAGATGCCGCTGGGCGCAACGATGATTGCAACAGACGTTGCTTCGCCGTTCTTTACCCCCATCAAGCTGACCTTCTGGGTGTCGTTGATTGCCTCTGCACCGGTCATTCTTTACCAGGTGTGGGCGTTTGTGGCGCCTGCGCTGTATAAGCATGAACGCAAGCTGGTTATCCCGCTGCTGGTGTCCAGCTCGCTGCTGTTCTATATCGGCATGGCGTTTGCCTATTTCGTTGTCTTCCCGCTGGCCTTCGGCTTCCTGACGCATACTGCGCCGGAAGGGGTCCAGGTGTCGACGGATATCGCCAGCTACCTCAGCTTTGTGATGGCGCTGTTTATGGCGTTTGGCGTGGCATTCGAAGTGCCGGTGGCTATTGTGCTGCTCTGCTGGGTAGGAGTAACGACCCCGGATGACCTGCGTAAGAAGCGTCCGTATATCCTTGTGGGCGCATTTGTTGTTGGCATGCTGCTGACACCGCCGGATGTGTTCTCGCAGACGCTGCTGGCCATACCGATGTACTGTCTGTTTGAGGTCGGCGTTTTCTTCTCGCGTTTCTACGTGGGTAAAGGACGTCGAGCGGATGACGAAGACGATACGTCCGACAAGACCACTGAAGAGTAAAACCAGCCGCCCGTCAGGGCGGTTGTTATATGGGGATTTGCATGTTTGATATCGGACTCAACCTGACCAGCTCGCAGTTTGCGAAAGATCGTGATGAGGTGGTTGCGCGTGCTTTTGCCGCCGGGGTGAAAGGACTGCTGCTGACGGGCACCAACCTGCATGAGAGCGAGCAGGCGCAGCAGCTGGCGCAACGCTACGATCGCTGTTGGTCTACTGCTGGCGTGCATCCTCACGACAGCAGCCAGTGGACCGCGGAAAGTGGCGACATCCTGTACAGGCTGGCGAAGACGCCAGACGTTGTGGCGATCGGCGAATGCGGTCTCGATTTCAACCGTAACTTTTCCACGCCTGAAGAGCAGGAAAAGGCGTTTACTGCCCAGCTTGCGCTGGCGGCAGAGCTTGGAATGCCCGTATTTATGCACTGCCGCGACGCGCATGAGCGTTTCCTGGCACTTCTGGATCCGTGGCTGGAGAAACTGCCCGGCGCGGTATTGCACTGTTTCACCGGTTCACGGCAGGAAGCGCTGGATTGCCTGGCGCGAGGGCTTTATCTGGGTATTACCGGCTGGGTGTGCGATGAGCGTCGCGGGCTTGAACTTCGTGAGCTATTGCCGGTAATCCCGGCTGACCGGCTGCTCCTCGAAACCGATGCGCCTTATCTGCTACCGCGCGACATGAAACCCAAACCGGCATCGCGGCGAAATGAGCCCGCGTATCTGGGGCACATTGTTGAGAGCGTCGCGAAGTGGCGCGGAGAGGATCCGCACTGGCTTTCGGCGCAGACGGATGACAACGTGCGTAATCTGTTCGGGATAAACGTTTAAAGCTTGCGGAAGTCGGTGTTTTTAACGCTCTGCAGCACCTGCTTGTTCAGCAGATTGAGCAACAGCATAGAGCGCGCTTCCCCGTCCGGCTCGGCAAAAATCGCCTGCAGGCCTTCGAAAGCGCCTTCGGTAATCACGACGCTATCGCCGCTGTAAGGGGTTTCGGGGTCGGTGATCCCTTCAGGTTGTTGATAAATTGACAGCTGATGAATGACCGTCGACGGAACCGTTGCCGGGTGGGCACCAAAACGAACGAAGTGGCTGACGCCGCGCGTTGCGCTGATGGTGGTGGTGTGGATGACTTCCGGGTCGAACTCCACAAACAGGTAGTTCGGGAACAACGGCTCACTGACGGTTGTGCGCTTCCCGCGCTGCATTTTTTCAAGCGTGATCACGGGTGTCAGGCAATTTACAGACTGACGTTCAAGATGTTCCTGCGCGCGCTGAAGTTGCCCGCGTTTGCAATACAGTAAATACCAGGCCTGCATAATCACTCTTTCCCTTAGTTCGGGGCGCAAGCATATCAAAACCCTGGCGGGATCGCTAAGTTGATTATAATGGGGGAAAATGGAACAGAACGCATAAGTTCACGCTTATTTAACAAAATTACAGCATCAAGCAGGCTTACGCCGTATAATGAAGCGCTTACAGAGAGGCCATGATTAACTGCATGAAATACCACGATCTCCGCGACTTCCTGACGCTGCTGGAAAAGCAGGGTGAACTCAAACGTATTACACTTCCTGTCGATCCTTATCTGGAGATGACAGAAATTGCTGACCGCACCCTGCGTGCCGGTGGCCCCGCATTACTGTTTGAAAATCCGAAAGGTTACTCCATGCCGGTGCTGTGCAACCTGTTTGGTACACCGCGTCGTGTTGCACTGGGAATGGGGCAGGAAGACGTCTCTGCGCTGCGTGAAGTCGGTAAACTGCTGGCGTTTCTGAAAGAGCCGGAGCCACCGAAAGGCTTCCGCGATCTGTTCGACAAGCTGCCGCAGTTTAAGCAGGTGCTGAACATGCCCACCAAACGCCTGCGCGGTGCGCCGTGCCAGCAGAAAGTGCTCGAAGGCGATGCGGTTGATCTGACTAAAATCCCCATCATGCAGTGCTGGCCTGAAGATGCCGCTCCGCTTATCACCTGGGGGCTGACCGTTACGCGCGGCCCGCACAAAGAGCGGCAAAACCTCGGTATTTACCGCCAGCAGTTGATTGGCAAGAATAAACTCATCATGCGCTGGCTGTCGCATCGCGGCGGCGCGCTGGATTTCCAGGAGTGGTGCGCTGCGCATCCGGGGGAGCGTTTCCCGGTGTCTGTCGCCTTAGGCGCCGATCCGGCCACCATTCTGGGAGCCGTCACGCCGGTGCCGGATACGCTCTCTGAATATGCATTTGCAGGCCTGCTGCGCGGAACGAAAACCGAAGTCGTGAAGTGTATCTCTAACGATCTCGAAGTTCCTGCCAGTGCGGAAATTGTGCTGGAAGGTTACCTCGAGCAGGGTGAAATGGCGCCAGAAGGCCCTTACGGCGACCACACCGGCTATTACAACGAAGTGGATAACTTCCCGGTGTTTACCGTGACGCACATTACGCAGCGTGAAGATGCGATTTATCACTCCACGTATACCGGACGTCCACCGGATGAACCGGCGGTGCTGGGCGTGGCGCTGAATGAAGTGTTTGTGCCGATCCTGCAAAAGCAGTTCCCGGAAATTGTTGATTTTTATCTGCCGCCTGAAGGATGCTCGTATCGCATGGCGGTGGTCACGATGAAGAAGCAGTATCCTGGTCACGCTAAACGCGTGATGATGGGCGTATGGTCTTTCCTGCGCCAGTTTATGTATACCAAATTTGTTATTGTCTGCGATGATGACGTTAACGCCCGCGACTGGAATGACGTAATCTGGGCCATTACCACGCGAATGGACCCGGCGCGCGATACGGTGTTAGTCGAAAATACGCCGATAGATTACCTGGATTTTGCCTCGCCGGTTTCCGGCCTTGGCTCAAAGATGGGACTGGATGCCACAAATAAATGGCCTGGCGAAACCGACCGTGAATGGGGTCGCCCGATCAAAAAAGATCCTGCAGTGACCGCGCGAATTGACGCGATCTGGGACGAGCTGGCCATAATGAATAACGGTAAACCCTGAGCTGACCGTTAAGCCCTATAGACTTCCCGACAGAGAGAGCGAATGACAACCTTAAGCTGTAAAGTGACCTCGGTAGATGCCATCACCGACACCGTATATCGCGTCCGTTTAGTGCCAGAAGCGCCATTCTCTTTCCGCGCGGGTCAGTACCTGATGGTTGTGATGGATGAGCGTGATAAGCGTCCTTTCTCTATGGCCTCAACGCCAGCGGAGCAGGAATTTATTGAGCTTCATATTGGTGCGTCAGAGCTTAACCTGTATGCGATGGCGGTGATGGATCGGATCCTGAAGGAACGTGAAATCGTGGTGGATATTCCGCACGGCGATGCGTGGCTGCGCGATGACGAAGACCGTCCGCTGATCCTGATCGCTGGCGGTACGGGCTTCTCTTATGTGCGCTCTATTCTGTTGACCGCCCTGGCGCGTAACCCGGACCGTGACATCACCATTTACTGGGGTGGCCGCGAAGAGAAACATCTGTACGACCTGTCTGAGCTGGAAGCGCTGAGCGTAACCCATCCTAACCTGCGCATTGAGCCGGTGGTTGAGCAGCCGGAAGAGGGCTGGCGTGGTCGCAGCGGGACGGTGCTGACGGCGGTGCTGCAGGATCACGGCACGCTGGCAGGGCACGATATCTATATCGCTGGCCGTTTTGAGATGGCGAAAATTGCCCGCGACCTGTTCTGCAACGAACGTGACGCGCGTGAAGACCGCCTGTTTGGCGATGCGTTTGCCTTCATTTAAATAAAAAACCCGCCCCTGACAGGCGGGAAGAACGGCAACTAAACTGTCTCTCTTCGCCAATGACGCCATAACTGCGTTGGCTGCGCTCGTTCACCCGAATCACTTACTTGAGTAAGCTCATCGGGATTCGCTCGCTTGCCGCCTTGTTCTGACGCCATTGGCTTTGAGATACTTTTCCTGATTTACACTCTCTCAAACACCGTCGCGATACCCTGACCCAGCCCGATACACATCGTTGCCAGACCAAACTGGGCATCTTTGCGTTCCATCAGGTTGATAAGCGTCGTGCTGATACGCGCCCCGGAGCAGCCCAGCGGGTGGCCGAGGGCGATCGCGCCGCCGTTGAGGTTAATCTTCTCGTCGATCTGCTCCATCAGCCCCAGATCTTTAATGCACGGCAGGATCTGCGCGGCGAACGCTTCGTTCATTTCAAACAGGTCGATGTCGCTGGCGGTTAATCCCGCTTTTTTCAGCGCCAGCTTCGAGGCCGGAACCGGGCCGTAACCCATGATTGAAGGATCGCAGCCCACGACCGCCATCGAACGTACCCGTGCGCGAGGCGTTAAGCCCAGCTCGCGGGCGCGACTTTCGCTCATCACCAGCATCGCGGCGGCACCGTCGGACAGCGCCGACGAAGTACCTGCCGTTACCGTACCGGTGACCGGATCAAACGCAGGGCGCAGGGTAGAAAGCGCTTCTACGGTGGTTTCCGGGCGGATGACTTCGTCGTAGCTGAACTGCTTCAGTACGCCGTCTGCGTCGTGGCCGCCGGTCGGGATGATCTCATTCTTAAAGGCACCGGACTGCGTCGCCGCCCATGCGCGAGCGTGAGAGCGCGCGGCAAAGGCATCCTGCATTTCACGGCTAATGCCGTGCAGACGAGAGAGCATCTCGGCGGTCAGACCCATCATCCCCGCGGCTTTCGCCACGTTACGGCTCATGCCAGGATGAAAATCGACCCCGTGGCTCATCGGCACGTGACCCATGTGCTCGACGCCGCCCACCAGGCAGGCCTGCGCATCACCGGTCATGATCATCCGCGCCGCGTCGTGCAGCGCCTGCATTGATGAACCGCACAGGCGGTTCACGGTGACAGCCGGAACCGAATGCGGGATCTCCGCCAGCAGCGACGCGTTACGGGCGATGTTGAAACCTTGCTCCAGGGTCTGCTGCACGCAGCCCCAGTAGATATCGTCCAGCGCAGCAGGATCCAGCGCCGGGTTACGCGCCAGCAGGCTACGCATCAGATGCGCGGAGAGGTCTTCCGCACGCACGTTACGGAATGCACCGCCTTTTGAACGGCCCATCGGGGTGCGAATCGCATCAACAATGACAACCTTTTCCATTGTGACTCCTTAAGCCGTTTTCAGCTCGCCAACCGGACGGGCTGGCTCAACTGCTGGATAGTAGGGTTCGTTATGGCGCGCTTTGTTACGCAGCCCTTCCGGCACCTCATAAAGCGGGCCGAGGTGCTGATACTGCTGAGCCATATCGAGATAGCGGGCGCTGCCGAGCGTGTCCAGCCAGCGGAACGCGCCGCCGTGGAACGGAGGGAAGCCCAGGCCGTACACCAGCGCCATATCGGCTTCTGCCGGGCTGGCGATGATGCCTTCTTCAAGGCAACGCACCACTTCGTTGATCATCGGGATCATCATGCGGGCGATGATCTCATCGTCGGTGAAGTCGCGTTTCGGCTGGCTTACATCGGCCAGCAGGCCGTCCACCACGGCATCTTCTTCTTTCTTCGGTTTGCCTTTGCTGTCTTCTTTATAGCGCCAGAAGCCCAGGCCGTTTTTCTGGCCGAAGCGGTTAGCGTCGAACAGAGCGTCAATGGCGTCGCGATAATCTTTCTGCATACGCTGCGGGAAGCCTGCCGCCATCACCGCCTGAGCGTGGTGAGCGGTATCAATGCCGACCACATCCAGCAGATACGCCGGGCCCATCGGCCAGCCGAACTGTTTCTCCATCACTTTGTCGATTTTGCGGAAGTCCGCACCGTCGCGCAGCAGCAGGCTGAAGCCGGCGAAGTAAGGGAACAGCACGCGGTTGACGAAGAAGCCCGGGCAGTCGTTAACAACGATCGGCGTTTTGCCCATCTTGCTGGCCCATGCCACCACTTTAGCGATGGTTTCGTCAGAGGTTTTTTCCCCGCGGATCACTTCGACCAGCGGCATACGGTGTACCGGGTTGAAGAAGTGCATCCCGCAGAAGTTTTCCGGACGCTTCAACACGCTCGCCAGTTCGCTGATTGGAATGGTGGAGGTGTTAGAGGCCAGCACGGTCTCAGGACGAACCTTGTCTTCCGTTTCTGCCAGCACCGCTTTTTTGACTTTCGGGTTCTCGACGACGGCTTCGACCACCACGTCCACACGGTCGAAACCGCTGTATTCCAGCACAGGCTGAATGGTGGAGATCACGCCTGCAAGCTTCAGCCCGTCAATTTTTCCGCGTTCTAGCTGTTTATTCAGCAGCTTGGCCGCTTCGGTCATGCCCAGCGTCAGAGATTTCTCGCTGATGTCTTTCATCACTACCGGCACGCCTTTCCAGGCCGACTGGTAAGCGATGCCGCCACCCATAATGCCCGCACCAAGTACCGCCGCATGTTTTGGCGTCTCAACGTTTTTAGTCAGCTGTTTGGCTTTACCCTTCACGAACTGATCGTTGAGGAAGATACCGACCAGCGCGCGGGCTTCATTGGTGTGCGCCAGCGGGACAAAGCTCTGATTTTCGAGCTTCAGCGCCTCGTCGCGACCGAGACGGGCCGCGGCTTCAATGGTTTTCACCGCCGTGATCGGCGCAGGATAGTGTTTACCCGCCGTCTGCATCACCATGCCTTTGGCGATGGTAAAGCTCATGGTGGCTTCAATCTTGCTGAGTTTTAACGGCTCCAGCTTCGGCTGGCGTTTGGCTTTCCAGTCGAGATCGCCGTTAATGGCCTGACGCAGAATGGCGAGTGCGCCTTCAACCAGTTTCTCTGGCTTCACGACGCCGTCGACCAGGCCGATTTTCTGCGCCTGTTCTGCGCCGACATCTTTACCTGCGGCAATGATCTCCAGCGCGCTGTCGGCACCCAGCATGCGCGGCATACGCACGGAGCCGCCAAAGCCCGGCATGATGCCCAGCCTGGTTTCCGGCAGGCCGATGCGCAGGTCCGGCGTCGCCAGACGGTAGTCGGTCGCCAGTACGCACTCGCAGCCGCCGCCCAGCGCATAGCCGTTAACGGCGGAAATGGTCGGGACAGGCAGATCTTCCAGACGATTAAAGACGCTGTTGGCAAAGTGCAGCCACTGGCTCAGCTGTTCTTCCGGGACCAGGAACAGCGAAAGAAACTCGGTGATATCGGCACCGACAATAAAGGCCGCTTTGTTCGAACGCAGCAGCAGCCCTTTTAATTCAGGTTGTTTTTCAAGAACATCCAGCGCCTGGCCAAGACTGGCCACCGTCGCGGTATCAAGCTTGTTCACTGAGCCGGGAGCATCGAACACCAGTTCGGCAATGCCATCTTCCAGCCAGTTGAGGTACAGGGTGTCGCCTTTGTAGAGCATGTCAGTCTCCTGAATCCAGCAATTGGATCTGGTCATACCAGATGAATCGGAGTGTGGGATTTATGTTAATAAAATGCAAATTACTCATTAAGAAAATGCTGCATTGATCACGGTCGGTGGAAATCACGCAGCCGGAGTGAGGTGTGCTAAGATGCGATGACTTGAGGTCAAAAAAACGAAAGGAAGAATGATGGACTCACTGGCTTCGCTTTATAAAAATCATATCGTTACCCTACAGGAACGTACCCGCGATGTACTGGCCCGCTTTAAGCTGGATGCGCTGCTGATCCACTCCGGCGAGCTGATGAATACCTTTCTGGATGACCACGCTTATCCGTTTAAGGTAAACCCGCAGTTTAAAGCCTGGGTGCCGGTGACTCAGGTTCCAAATTGCTGGCTGCTGGTGGATGGCGTGAACAAGCCGAAACTGTGGTTCTACCTGCCGGTCGATTACTGGCACAACGTAGAACCGCTGCCGACCTCTTTCTGGACGGAAGAGATTGATGTGATTGCACTGCCGAAAGCGGACGGCATTGGCAGCCAGCTGCCTGCCGCGCGGGGCAACATCGCCTATATTGGCCCTGTTCCGGAGCGCGCGCTGGGTCTGGATATTCCGGCTGATAAACTCAATTCGAAAGGCGTGCTGGATTACCTGCACTATTACCGCGCGTATAAAACCGACTACGAACTTTACTGCATGCGTGAAGCGCAAAAAACGGCGGTGAATGGCCACCGTGCCGCGCACGAAGCGTTCCAGTCGGGGATGAGCGAGTTCGACATCAATCAGGCCTATCTGACCGCGACAGGCCACCGTGATACCGACGTGCCGTACAGCAATATCGTCGCGCTGAATGAGCACGCGTCCGTGCTTCACTACACCAAACTGGATCACCACGTTCCGTCGGAGATGCGCAGCTTCCTGCTT
Organism: Enterobacter sp. DNB-S2; assembly: GCF_019443845.1. NCBI lineage: Bacteria > Pseudomonadati > Pseudomonadota > Gammaproteobacteria > Enterobacterales > Enterobacteriaceae > Enterobacter > Enterobacter sp. DNB-S2. The sequence goes on along the minus strand of NZ_CP050520.1, from coordinate 461,061 downwards.
GACGCAGGCGCCGAGTACAACGGTTACGCGGCCGACCTGACCCGTACCTGGGCGGCGAATGCGGATACCGATTTCGCGCAGCTGATTAAAGACGTAAACGATGAACAGCTGGCGCTGATTGGCACCATGAAGGCGGGAACCAGCTATGTGGATTACCACATCCAGTTCCATCAGCGCATCGCAAAACTGCTGCGTAAACATCAGATTGTGAAAGACATGAGCGAAGAGGCGATGGTCGAGAACGATCTGACCGGGCCATTCATGCCGCACGGTATCGGCCACCCGCTAGGCCTGCAGGTTCACGACGTTGCGGGCTTTATGCAGGATGACACCGGGACGCACCTGGCGGCACCGTCTAAATATCCTTACCTGCGCTGCACCCGTATTCTGGAGCCGCGTATGGTGCTGACGATTGAACCGGGGATCTACTTTATCGAATCCCTGCTGGCGCCGTGGCGTGAAGGTCAGTTCAGCAAACACTTCAACTGGGAAAAAATTGACGCGTTGAAGCCGTTTGGCGGTATTCGCATCGAAGATAACGTGGTGGTTCACGAAAACGGTATCGAGAATATGACGCGAGACCTGAAGCTGGCCTGATGGAAAGCTGGCTGATACCGGCTGAACCGGTCACCTTTGTTGAGGAAATCAAGAAAAGCCGCTTTATTACGCTGCTGGCGCATACCGACGGCGTAGAGGCGGCAAAGGCGTTTGTCGAGTCCGTTCGGGCTGAGCATCCTGACGCGCGTCACCACTGCGTGGCGTGGGTGGCAGGGCCGCCTGATGATTCGCAACAGCTGGGGTTTTCCGACGACGGTGAACCGGCGGGCACGGCCGGTAAACCCATGCTTTCGCAGCTGATGGGCAGCGGCGTGGGTGAAATTACCGCCGTGGTAGTGCGCTACTACGGCGGCATCCTGTTAGGTACGGGTGGGCTGGTAAAAGCCTATGGCGGCGGAGTTCAGCAGGCACTGAATATGCTTACAACTACCCGCAAAACGCCGCTCACCGAATATACTTTGTTGTGCGATTACGCTCAGCTATCGGGCATTGAAACGCTGCTCAAACAGTTTAACGGCGTCATCGCGCACAGTGAATATCAGGCAATGGTGCAATTACGCGTGGCGCTTCCGCAGGCGGAGCTGGCTGCTTTTTCAGCAAAATTGGCTGATTTTAGTCGTGGTTCGTTGCAATTGCTGCCGATTGAAGAATAATCCCCACCTCACTTTTTTGAATACCAAAGGAAGCGGCAGAGATGCATTTTCGTGCCATAACCCGAATCGTTGGACTGCTGGTCATACTTTTTTCCGGGACGATGATTCTCCCAGGACTGGTGGCGCTTATCTACCGGGACGGCGCGGGGCGGGCATTTACCCAGACCTTCTTTGTCGCGCTGGCGATCGGCTCGCTGCTGTGGTGGCCAAACCGTCGTCAGAAAGGTGAGCTGAAATCTCGCGAAGGATTTCTGATTGTGGTCCTGTTCTGGACGGTGCTGGGGAGCGTCGGTTCGCTGCCCTTTATCTTCTCTGAACAGCCTAACCTGAGCATCACGGATGCCTTTTTTGAATCCTTCTCCGGTTTAACGACCACCGGGGCGACGACGCTGGTGGGGCTGGATTCCCTCCCGCACGCCATTCTCTTTTATCGTCAGATGCTGCAGTGGTTCGGGGGGATGGGGATCATCGTCCTGGCAGTGGCTATTCTTCCTATTCTGGGCGTTGGCGGCATGCAGCTTTATCGCGCCGAAATGCCCGGGCCGCTGAAAGATAACAAAATGCGCCCGCGTATTGCCGAGACGGCGAAAACCCTCTGGCTTATCTATGTCTTACTGACGGTGGCCTGTGCGCTGGCGCTATGGTTCGCCGGGATGCCCGCTTTCGACGCCATCGGACATAGCTTTGCGACGATCGCGATCGGTGGGTTCTCCACTCACGACGCCAGCGTCGGCTACTTCGACAGCCCTACGATTAACACTATTATTGCCATTTTCCTGCTGATTTCAGGCTGTAACTACGGTCTGCACTTCTCTTTGCTGAGCGGGCGCAGCCTGAAAGTGTACTGGCGTGACCCTGAGTTCCGCATGTTCATTGGCGTCCAGCTTACGCTGGTGATCATCTGTACCCTGGTGCTGTGGTTCCATGATGTCTACAACTCCGCGCTGACCACGCTAAATCAGGCGTTCTTCCAGGTGGTATCAATGGCGACGACCGCCGGGTTTACCACGGACAGCATCGCGCGCTGGCCTCTGTTCCTGCCGGTGCTGCTGTTATGCTCGGCATTTATCGGGGGCTGTGCGGGTTCTACGGGCGGCGGCCTGAAGGTAATTCGTATTCTGCTGCTGTTTAAGCAGGGGAACCGTGAGCTGAAGCGCCTGGTCCACCCGAACGCGGTTTACAGCATCAAACTCGGGAACCGCGCGCTGCCGGAACGTATCCTCGAAGCGGTGTGGGGATTCTTCTCGGCGTATGCGCTGGTCTTTATCGTCAGTATGCTGGCGATTATCGCGACGGGGGTGGATGATTTCTCCGCCTTTGCGTCCGTCGTAGCAACATTGAATAACCTCGGGCCCGGCCTGGGCGTTGTGGCAGATAACTTTGCCAGCATGAACCCGGTCGCGAAATGGATCCTCATCGCCAATATGCTGTTTGGTCGTCTTGAGGTCTTTACGCTGCTGGTGCTGTTCACCCCTACATTCTGGCGCGAGTAAGGAGCCGTTGATGAAAACATTGATTCTTTTCTCTACGCGAGACGGGCAAACGCGCGAGATTGCCGCGTATCTGGCATCGGAATTAAAAGAGCTGGGTATTTACTCTGATGTGGTGAACCTGAACCGTGCGGAGCAGATTGCCTGGCAGGAGTACGATCGCGTGGTAATTGGCGCGTCAATTCGTTACGGGCATTTCCATCCGGCGCTGGATCGCTTTGTGAAAAAGCACACGGCGGTGCTCAACAAATTGCCTGGTGCGTTTTACTCGGTCAACCTGGTCGCACGTAAAGCCGAGAAGCGTACGCCGCAGACCAACAGCTATACACGCAAGTTTTTACTCAGCTCGCCGTGGCAGCCTGACCTGTGCGCCGTCTTTGCCGGCGCGCTGCGCTACCCTCGCTACCGCTGGTATGACCGCTTTATGATCCGCCTGATTATGAAGATGAGGGGGGGGGAAACCGATACGCGTAAAGAAGTGGTTTATACCGACTGGTCGCAGGTGGCCAGTTTTGCGCGGGAAATCGCACATTTAACGGGCGATTCGCGACATAAATAAGCGTTAAGTTTGAAAAGTGAGCGAACGAAAAGTTTTTTGTATTTTATGCTTGTCACGTCGGAATAACTCCCTATAATGCGCCTCCACTGACACGGAACAACGGCACACACGCCGCCGGGTCAGCAGAGAAAAGCGAAATTAATCACTTGACTCTGAAGCGGGAAAGCGTAATATGCACACCCCGCGCCGCTGCGAAAAGCGAAGCGGCACTGCTCTTTAACAATTTATCAGACAATCTGTGTGGGCACTCAAAGTGACATGGATTCTTAACGTCGCAAGACGAAAAATGAATACCAAGTCTCTGAGTGAACATACGTAATTCATTACGAAGTTTAATTCACGAGCATCAAACTTAAATTGAAGAGTTTGATCATGGCTCAGATTGAACGCTGGCGGCAGGCCTAACACATGCAAGTCGAGCGGCAGCGGAAAGTAGCTTGCTACTTTGCCGGCGAGCGGCGGACGGGTGAGTAATGTCTGGGAAACTGCCTGATGGAGGGGATAACTACTGGAAACGGTAGCTAATACCGCATAACGTCGCAAGACCAAAGAGGGGGACCTTCGGGCCTCTTGCCATCAGATGTGCCCAGATGGGATTAGCTAGTAGGTGGGGTAACGGCTCACCTAGGCGACGATCCCTAGCTGGTCTGAGAGGATGACCAGCCACACTGGAACTGAGACACGGTCCAGACTCCTACGGGAGGCAGCAGTGGGGAATATTGCACAATGGGCGCAAGCCTGATGCAGCCATGCCGCGTGTATGAAGAAGGCCTTCGGGTTGTAAAGTACTTTCAGCGGGGAGGAAGGCGATAAGGTTAATAACCTTGTCGATTGACGTTACCCGCAGAAGAAGCACCGGCTAACTCCGTGCCAGCAGCCGCGGTAATACGGAGGGTGCAAGCGTTAATCGGAATTACTGGGCGTAAAGCGCACGCAGGCGGTCTGTCAAGTCGGATGTGAAATCCCCGGGCTCAACCTGGGAACTGCATTCGAAACTGGCAGGCTAGAGTCTTGTAGAGGGGGGTAGAATTCCAGGTGTAGCGGTGAAATGCGTAGAGATCTGGAGGAATACCGGTGGCGAAGGCGGCCCCTGGACAAAGACTGACGCTCAGGTGCGAAAGCGTGGGGAGCAAACAGGATTAGATACCCTGGTAGTCCACGCCGTAAACGATGTCGACTTGGAGGTTGTGCCCTTGAGGCGTGGCTTCCGGAGCTAACGCGTTAAGTCGACCGCCTGGGGAGTACGGCCGCAAGGTTAAAACTCAAATGAATTGACGGGGGCCCGCACAAGCGGTGGAGCATGTGGTTTAATTCGATGCAACGCGAAGAACCTTACCTACTCTTGACATCCAGAGAACTTAGCAGAGATGCTTTGGTGCCTTCGGGAACTCTGAGACAGGTGCTGCATGGCTGTCGTCAGCTCGTGTTGTGAAATGTTGGGTTAAGTCCCGCAACGAGCGCAACCCTTATCCTTTGTTGCCAGCGGTTAGGCCGGGAACTCAAAGGAGACTGCCAGTGATAAACTGGAGGAAGGTGGGGATGACGTCAAGTCATCATGGCCCTTACGAGTAGGGCTACACACGTGCTACAATGGCGCATACAAAGAGAAGCGACCTCGCGAGAGCAAGCGGACCTCATAAAGTGCGTCGTAGTCCGGATTGGAGTCTGCAACTCGACTCCATGAAGTCGGAATCGCTAGTAATCGTAGATCAGAATGCTACGGTGAATACGTTCCCGGGCCTTGTACACACCGCCCGTCACACCATGGGAGTGGGTTGCAAAAGAAGTAGGTAGCTTAACCTTCGGGAGGGCGCTTACCACTTTGTGATTCATGACTGGGGTGAAGTCGTAACAAGGTAACCGTAGGGGAACCTGCGGTTGGATCACCTCCTTACCTTAAAGAACCTGCCTTTGTAGTGCTCACACAGATTGTCTGATGAAAAACAGCAGTAAAAATCTCTGCAGGCTTGTAGCTCAGGTGGTTAGAGCGCACCCCTGATAAGGGTGAGGTCGGTGGTTCAAGTCCACTCAGGCCTACCAAACTCCTTTTAAAGGATGAGCGGTACAGAGATTGCAAACGATGGGGCTATAGCTCAGCTGGGAGAGCGCCTGCTTTGCACGCAGGAGGTCTGCGGTTCGATCCCGCATAGCTCCACCATCTTTTACTGCGAACACAAGAAAACTTCAGAGTGAACCTGAAAAGGTGCACTGCGAAGTTTTGCTCTTTAAAAATCTGGATCAAGCTGAAAATTGAAACGACACATCTTAATGGTGTGTTCGAGTCTCTCAAATTTTCGCAAGTCGATGGTGAATCGAAAGAAACATCTTCGGGTTGTGAGGTTAAGCGACTAAGCGTACACGGTGGATGCCCTGGCAGTCAGAGGCGATGAAGGACGTGCTAATCTGCGAAAAGCGCCGGCGAGGTGATATGAACCTTTGACCCGGCGATGTCCGAATGGGGAAACCCAGTGTGATTCGTCACACTATCGTTAACTGAATACATAGGTTAACGAGGCGAACCGGGGGAACTGAAACATCTAAGTACCCCGAGGAAAAGAAATCAACCGAGATTCCCCAGTAGCGGCGAGCGAACGGGGAGCAGCCCAGAGTCTGAATCAGCTTGTGTGTTAGTGGAAGCGTCTGGAAAGTCGCACGGTACAGGGTGACAGTCCCGTACACGAAAGCACACAGGCTGTGAACTCGAAGAGTAGGGCGGGACACGTGGTATCCTGTCTGAATATGGGGGACCATCCTCCAAGGCTAAATACTCCTGACTGACCGATAGTGAACCAGTACCGTGAGGGAAAGGCGAAAAGAACCCCGGCGAGGGGAGTGAAAAAGAACCTGAAACCGTGTACGTACAAGCAGTGGGAGCACCCTTGTGGTGTGACTGCGTACCTTTTGTATAATGGGTCAGCGACTTATATTCTGTAGCAAGGTTAACCGTATAGGGGAGCCGAAGGGAAACCGAGTCTTAACTGGGCGTTAAGTTGCAGGGTATAGACCCGAAACCCGGTGATCTAGCCATGGGCAGGTTGAAGGTTGGGTAACACTAACTGGAGGACCGAACCGACTAATGTTGAAAAATTAGCGGATGACTTGTGGCTGGGGTGAAAGGCCAATCAAACCGGGAGATAGCTGGTTCTCCCCGAAAGCTATTTAGGTAGCGCCTCGTGAACTCATCTTCGGGGTAGAGCACTGTTTCGGCTAGGGGGCCATCCCGGCTTACCAACCCGATGCAAACTACGAATACCGAAGAATGTTATCACGGGAGACACACGGCGGGTGCTAACGTCCGTCGTGAAGAGGGAAACAACCCAGACCGCCAGCTAAGGTCCCAAAGTCATGGTTAAGTGGGAAACGATGTGGGAAGGCACAGACAGCCAGGATGTTGGCTTAGAAGCAGCCATCATTTAAAGAAAGCGTAATAGCTCACTGGTCGAGTCGGCCTGCGCGGAAGATGTAACGGGGCTAAACCATGCACCGAAGCTGCGGCAGCGACGCTTAGGCGTTGTTGGGTAGGGGAGCGTTCTGTAAGCCGTTGAAGGTGTGCTGTGAGGCATGCTGGAGGTATCAGAAGTGCGAATGCTGACATAAGTAACGATAAAGCGGGTGAAAAGCCCGCTCGCCGGAAGACCAAGGGTTCCTGTCCAACGTTAATCGGGGCAGGGTGAGTCGACCCCTAAGGCGAGGCCGAAAGGCGTAGTCGATGGGAAACAGGTTAATATTCCTGTACTTGGTGTTACTGCGAAGGGGGACGGAGAAGGCTATGTTAGCCGGGCGACGGTTGTCCCGGTTTAAGCATGTAGGCGGAGGTTCCAGGTAAATCCGGTACCTTTTAACGCTGAGGTGTGATGACGAGGCACTACGGTGCTGAAGTAACAAATGCCCTGCTTCCAGGAAAAGCCTCTAAGCATCAGGTAACACGAAATCGTACCCCAAACCGACACAGGTGGTCAGGTAGAGAATACCAAGGCGCTTGAGAGAACTCGGGTGAAGGAACTAGGCAAAATGGTGCCGTAACTTCGGGAGAAGGCACGCTGATATGTAGGTGAAGCCCCTGCGGGTGGAGCTGAAATCAGTCGAAGATACCAGCTGGCTGCAACTGTTTATTAAAAACACAGCACTGTGCAAACACGAAAGTGGACGTATACGGTGTGACGCCTGCCCGGTGCCGGAAGGTTAATTGATGGGGTTAGCGGCAACGCGAAGCTCTTGATCGAAGCCCGGTAAACGGCGGCCGTAACTATAACGGTCCTAAGGTAGCGAAATTCCTTGTCGGGTAAGTTCCGACCTGCACGAATGGCGTAATGATGGCCAGGCTGTCTCCACCCGAGACTCAGTGAAATTGAACTCGCTGTGAAGATGCAGTGTACCCGCGGCAAGACGGAAAGACCCCGTGAACCTTTACTATAGCTTGACACTGAACACTGGTCCTTGATGTGTAGGATAGGTGGGAGGCTTTGAAGCGTGGACGCCAGTCTGCGTGGAGCCATCCTTGAAATACCACCCTTTAATGGCTGGTGTTCTAACGTAGACCCGTAATCCGGGTTGCGGACAGTGTCTGGTGGGTAGTTTGACTGGGGCGGTCTCCTCCCAAAGAGTAACGGAGGAGCACGAAGGTTAGCTAATCCTGGTCGGACATCAGGAGGTTAGTGCAATGGCATAAGCTAGCTTGACTGCGAGAGTGACGGCTCGAGCAGGTGCGAAAGCAGGTCATAGTGATCCGGTGGTTCTGAATGGAAGGGCCATCGCTCAACGGATAAAAGGTACTCCGGGGATAACAGGCTGATACCGCCCAAGAGTTCATATCGACGGCGGTGTTTGGCACCTCGATGTCGGCTCATCACATCCTGGGGCTGAAGTAGGTCCCAAGGGTATGGCTGTTCGCCATTTAAAGTGGTACGCGAGCTGGGTTTAGAACGTCGTGAGACAGTTCGGTCCCTATCTGCCGTGGGCGCTGGAGAATTGAGGGGGCTGCTCCTAGTACGAGAGGACCGGAGTGGACGCATCACTGGTGTTCGGGTTGTCATGCCAATGGCACTGCCCGGTAGCTAAATGCGGAAAAGATAAGTGCTGAAAGCATCTAAGCACGAAACTTGCCCCGAGATGAGTTCTCCCTGACCCTTTAAGGGTCCTGAAGGAACGTTGAAGACTACGACGTTGATAGGTCGGGTGTGTAAGCGCAGCGATGCGTTGAGCTAACCGATACTAATGAACCGTGAGGCTTAACCTTACAACGCCGAAGCTGTTTCGGCGAAGAGAGAGACATGATTTTCAGCCTGATACAGATTAACAGAATTTGCCTGGCGGCTTTAGCGCGGTGGTCCCACCTGACCCCATGCCGAACTCAGAAGTGAAACGCCGTAGCGCCGATGGTAGTGTGGGGTCTCCCCATGTGAGAGTAGGGAACTGCCAGGCATCAAATAAGTAGAGAGGCCATCCGAAAGGATGGCCTTTTTGCGTTTTTATAGGCTGCACAAACTAATCCCCCAACGCCCTGATTATACGGTAAACTACCTGCGTTTTTGCATCAGGATAGCGTCTATGAACCACTCCCTTAAGCCCTGGAATACCTTTGGCATTCAACGCAATGCTAAACAAATTGTACGTGCCGATACTGCACAGCAAATGCTGGATGCATGGCAAAGCGCAACTGAAAATAACGAACCCGTACTGATTCTGGGCGAAGGAAGTAATGTCCTGTTTCTCGATGATTTTGCGGGAACGGTGATCGTTAACCGCATCATGGGAATTGATGTGGAAGAGCGTGCCGACAGCTGGCACCTGCACGTGGGGGCCGGAGAAAACTGGCATCATCTGGTGCAATTCACCCTCGAAAAAGGGATGCCGGGCCTGGAAAACCTTGCGCTTATTCCAGGCTGCGCCGGATCGTCACCTATTCAAAACATCGGTGCCTACGGCATCGAACTGAAACATGTCTGTGAATATGTCGACTGCATCGAACTGGCGACCGGAACGGCAAAGCGTTTAACGGCGGAACAGTGCCGGTTTGGCTATCGTGACAGTATCTTCAAACATGAATATCAGGATCGCTACGTGATTGTTGCCGTGGGCCTGCGTCTGTCGAAGGACTGGCAGCCCGTGTTGACCTACGGGGATTTAACGCGTCTCGATCCGGCTACCGTAACCGCCCGCGACGTTTTTGATTCCGTTTGCCATATGCGGGTGACCAAACTTCCCGATCCAAAAGTAAACGGAAACGCAGGAAGCTTCTTCAAAAACCCGGTTATCAGCAGCGAAAATGCAAAAGTCTTTCTTGAAGGATGGCCAGCCGCACCACATTACCCTCAGGCGGATGGCAGCGTGAAGCTTGCCGCGGGATGGCTTATCGATCAATGCCAGCTAAAAGGCACTTCAGTAGGCGGTGCTGCCGTTCACCAGCAGCAGGCTCTTGTGCTGATTAATCAGCGCGATGCGACCAGCGATGATGTTGTACAGCTGGCTCATTATGTTCGTCAGCGTGTGGGCGAAAAATTTAACGTCTGGCTGGAGCCAGAAGTTCGCTTCATTGGCTGCACAGGTGAAGTTAATGCCGTGGAGGCTATCGCGTGAAGGACAATACCGTTCCCTTAACCCTGATTAGCATCCTTGCTGACGGCGAGTTTCATTCTGGCGAGCAGCTGGGTGAACAGCTTGGCATGAGCCGTGCTGCTATCAATAAACATATCCAGACGCTTCGCGACTGGGGTGTTGATGTGTTCACGGTTCCCGGAAAGGGCTACAGCCTGCCGGAGCCGATTCAATTGCTGAATGAAGAAGCGATCCGCAGCCAGATCGGACACGGCAATGTTGCGGTGCTGCCGGTGATTGATTCGACGAACCAGTATCTTCTGGATCGTCTGCCTGAGCTGAAATCCGGCGATGCCTGCGTTGCTGAATATCAACAGGCCGGTCGCGGCCGTCGCGGTCGCAAATGGTTTTCGCCATTTGGCGCTAACCTCTATCTGTCCATGTACTGGCGACTCGAGCAGGGCCCGGCCGCTGCCATTGGTCTGAGTCTGGTCATCGGCATCGTCATGGCGGAAGTTCTGCACGATCTGGGGGCGGATAAAGTACGCGTTAAATGGCCTAATGACCTCTACCTCAACGATCGTAAACTTGCCGGTATTCTGGTCGAACTGACGGGAAAAACGGGCGATGCGGCGCAAATCGTCATCGGCGCAGGCCTCAACATGGTAATGCGCAATGTACAAAATGATGTGGTGAATCAGGCCTGGACTAACCTTCAGGAGGCGGGGATCGTCATCGATCGCAACACCCTTGCCGTGCGTATGATTAAAGAGTTGCGCAGTTCACTCACGCTTTTTGAGCAGGAAGGGCTGGCATCGTTCCTGTCTCGTTGGGAAAAGCTGGATAACTTCATCAACCGCCCGGTGAAATTGCTGATTGGTGATAAAGAGATCTACGGAACTTCGCGCGGTATTGACGCACAGGGCGCGCTGCTTCTTGAGCAGGATGGCGTGATCAAACCCTGGATGGGCGGTGAGATTTCACTGCGAAGTGCCGAATAACCTGATCGAGTTAATTATGCGAAAACCCGTCTGCGCAACGCTGGCCGTCATGATGAGTGTGCTGTTTTCGCCTCTCTCTCATGCGGATCGGGCCTGGGAGAGTTACAAGGCCCGCTTTTTCAAACCGGAAGGCCGTATTGTTGATACCGGTAATGGCGGCGTGTCGCATACGGAAGGTCAGGGTTTTGCCATGCTGATGGCGGTGGCCAACGACGATAAAGCCACGTTCGATAAGCTCTGGCAATGGACAGACAGTCGGCTAAAGAACAAAGAAAATGGTCTGTTTTACTGGCGCTATAACCCCGCAGAGTCCAACCCGGTCGCCGACAAAAACAACGCTGCAGATGGCGACGTGCTGATTTCCTGGGCGTTGCTGAAAGCCGACGCCCGCTGGCATGACAAGCGCTACAGCGCTGCATCGGATGCAATTACCAAAGCACTGATTGACCACAGCGTGATCCGCTATGCCGGTTACCGCGTGATGCTGCCCGGCGTCCAGGGGTTTAAGCTTGAGGGTGAAGTGGTCCTTAATCCTTCCTATTTCGTGTTTCCGGCCTGGCAGGCCTTCTCCAGACGCAGTCATTTGCCGGTCTGGCGCGATTTGATTAAGGACGGGAAACGCCTGCTGGGTAAAATGGGTTCGGGTAAAGCGAATCTACCCACTGACTGGGTTTCACTGGCATCAGGTGGCAAGCTGGCTCCTGCTAAAGGCTGGCCGCCGCGAATGAGCTATGACGCGATTCGTGTTCCGCTGTACGTTGCCTGGTCTGATAAGCAAAGCCCGCTGCTGACGCCGTGGAAGGCCTGGTTCGGTCAGTTCCCCCGGGAACAAACGCCCGCCTGGGTTAACGTCGCGACCAACGAATATGCGCCCTACATGATGGAAGGCGGCCTGCTGGCCGTACGTGATTTCACGATGGGGCAGTCTTCCGGTGAACCCGAAATCACCTCTAAAGACGACTACTATTCGGCAAGTCTGAAAATGCTGGTGTGGATCGCCCAGCAATAATGTCGACATTATCCCTCTCCCCGATGGGGAGAGGGACGTCATACCGTGTTACTGCGGATACGGTACCCAATCCCCGCCGTTCAGGCGAACGTAAGGTTTGTTTTGATATTGAATGACGACCGCGTTAGCGTTTTCTGAGACTTCTGCCGTTTGCGGCAGGTTACTGGTGAGCTGATCCCAGTTCACGCTATCCTCCACAAACAGCTTCCCGTCAACGGCGCGGGCAACCAGCTCTGAGATCGCCAGATAGCTGGTTGGCTGTGTAATCTCAATCGGTGCGCCCTGATGCGGTGCCTTCATCCCAAAGAATTTAATGCCTGCAGGCACGTTAGTGATGGACGGGCTTGGGATATCACGCAGACCCGACACCTGCATTCTGTCACCTTTCAGCGCACCACCGTGCTCAGGTACCACAACCACCATCACTTTACGGCCCGATTTTTCCAGCTCCGTGAAGAACGCGTCCAGCTCGTCAAAGAACTTCTGTGCACGCACTTTATAATCAGCCGTTTTGCTCACGCCCGGGAAATGGTTACCGTCGTGGAGCGGCAGGGTGTTAAAGAACGTCGCGCTGCGCGGATTACTGTCTTTTTCGATGGTCTGCAGCCAGCGCTGCAGGACGGCAGTATCGTCATAAACTGGCGAGCCGTCGAAGCCCAGCAGAGAGACGGGAAGACCGGTTTGATCCATCAGCGGTGCCTGCATGCCGCCCTGTTCGCGCACCTCTTTCAGGAAGTTACCGAACTGGCCGTTATGCCCCAGCATCAGGTGCTGCGTAAAGCCCAGCTTTGCGAGGTTATCGAACAGATAACACTGGTTGCCGGCGGGTTGATACAGGTTTTTATGCGATGTCTGACCGCAGCTTGCACGCAGCAGGCGGATCGCCGCCGGGCCGCTGTACGAGGTGGCAGAGTTGAAATCTTTAAACTGAATATCGAAGTGTGACCACAGCGGATGAGACATCAAACCGGCGGCGTCCACGTCGGCCCAGGAGAGAGAACAGATGTTGATCACCAGCAGTTCAAACGGCTGAGCATCCGCCGGCAGCGCATCCGGGAATTTAGTCTGTCGCTTGTCTTCCGCGGTATAGAAACTGGAGAGCCAGGCGTTCAGGTTGGTAGAGGTCGGCGGTGCGGTCTGGGTTGGGATATCACCCACCACAGGCGTATCGCCTGCCGTTGTGACGGTTGCCGCCGCGCTTCCCCCTGTGGTGGTCACCGTGGTGGTCGGTTGACCGGCAGGCCACAGCGAAAAGTTCGGCCCAGCCAGCGTCAGCACGTTAAGCCAGATCATAATCGCGACGACAAATACCGTGACGCGGATCCACTGTGACAGGAACAGCCAGGCAACCAGCAGCACAAATACCGCGCCAATCATCTGCCAGTTAATAAAGCGCTCGGTCAGATCGAGGACATAGCTGGCGCTAAAGCCCGCCACCTGCGACCCCTGGCTCATAATGCTGTCCGGCCCCGGTAGCCAGGTATCATGCCAGAACAGCGCAAAGCCGACAGGTATAGCGACCCAGTGGCGCAAGCGATGTAACCTGATATTCGGCAGCGGCATCAGCAGGAAGGCCATAAACACGAGGTTGAGAAGGGGATGGAAATTCAGATAGCCTGCCCACAGCAGGCCAAACTTCACCAGAAAGTAGAAGTTCCAGCCGGAAAGGCCGCGCCAGTATTGCCAGAGCGGCGAGGGTGACGAAGCGGTATAGGTAGAATTAGTCATGTTTTCGGTCTGCCTTGACGTGTGATGCCCGTGTCAGTGTTCCGGCTGGTTTTACATAGCGAGGTTTAATAAACAGCACTCTGGCCGTATCACGGATACGGCGGATGGAATGGCGCGCATAGTAGCCAAGCGGGAAAAAGATCAGCGCACAGAATATAACCAGTTGAATGATATCGCTGATGTTCATGATGATGCGTTCTCCGCGTTGTCTGTTAATAAGCGAAGGGGCTCCGGAACCCGACGCCAGACGTGTCCATCATGTCTGGCATTGAGGATCGGTTTGGCATCGCTCTTGATAGCGAGCGGCTTAACCCATTGTTCAGGCTGGAGCGCACGCATCTGCACCAGCTCCGCGCTAATCGTATTATCTTCGAACCAAATCATACGGTTCGAGAAAATATCCCCTGTAGGCAGAGGGAAGATGTGGTTAAGCGCCGTATCGAGATCGTTTACCCGGCAGAAGGACAAAAACAGCACCAGGCGATTGTCGCCAATGGTCATGATGTCCCCTGTACGGTTCGGGCGACATAAGGTGAGAGCCTGTTCAACGCGAATACCCGGTACAGGACGCAGAGCAACCATGACCCCTTTTCCGTCAGCAGGAAGAAGCGTGTTGTTCATCATGTTGCCGACGGCGTCGCAGAAGGTATCCCATTTTTGGTATCCACGCAGCTTCATCGGCTGCGTCATGGAGAGCAGCGTGGAAATATCTTCCGGCACATGGCGGCTAAACTGCTGGCCCTGAACGCTTTCGATAAGCGTCAGGCAGCGTGACAACGGCGCATTCCATGGAATAACCATATTGGCGCCGCAGCCGAGAAGCAGGCGCTCATCGGTGGCGCGCAGGCTGGTATTATTTTCGCGCACGATGATTTTCAACGCACTGCCGCGCTGGCGGCGTAAGGTGTGGATTTGTCGTGCCAGCGTCTCAATCTGGTTATTCTGCATCAGCGAGAAAATAAGGGTTGCCGCCTGGGTTGTGCGGGCTTCATGGAAAAGGGCTTCGTTAGAATCAAACAATGTCCAGTTTTCCGACAGGGCGGGTGCCCCCTCTAAAACCGCGATATGGCTCAGGATGCGTTTTTCATCACTGCGCGGCTGCACCACGGTTTCTTCCTGCTGCGCCAGGTGCCACTCGCCCTCAATATGTTTCAGCGTAAGCTGTTGCCTGGCGCTCACGCCTTTTTCATTACACCAGAATGCAATATCGTAGAGATAGCTGCCTGCCTGGTCACGAACGCTTGCCAGACCGAACAGGGAGCGATATTCGCCCATTAAAAGTGAGAACAGCTTGTCATTATTACTGCCGGGATTGACTATCAATAGCGTGCAATTTTGAAATTTTGCCCATTTATTGATTTTTTCCAGCCAGGGCAGCAGTTTTTCAGCAGGCATATTTTGCAGGACGTTATTTGCGCATTTCAGAATCACTAAATAGTGATCCGGATCAATAGAGCACTGAACGTCGCGGGACAAAAAGTATAGACTATCGGCTTCCGATGTCATGGAAAATAATCGCACCGTCTGGGGGCCGCGACCACTTTCAAGCGTAATAATTTTCTTCGGCTCTTCGCCCATGCTAATGACGGCCACGCGGGAATCCTTATCCTGAGCAGCAATTGTCTGGTTTACCAGACTGATAGCATCTTCATTACGGTCCGTATTAATCCACCAGACTCCTCCGACTGGCATGTGGCTCAATTCGTCCCATAATGACTGGATGCCAATAGAAAATATGGAGTCCACGGTGTCCCTCTTTTCGTCTAATTTATCTGTATCTCAGTTTACTAGCGAAAGCGTAGAAATAAACCTAACATTGAAATTAAAGAACATCAGATTTAGCATGTAAATGAAATTTGTCAGGGCAGGAAGCCCCGCAACTTCTTTAGCGTGCGATTTTCCTTAAAGGGATGGAAAAAGAATGGATAATAACGAACCTGGAACCCCAGTCGACTCGACTCTGGGTTACACATTCCAAAACGATTTTCTGGCGCTGACGCAGGCCTTTTCTTTACCTGAAATAGATTACACCGATATTTCCCAGCGGGAACAGTTGGCCGCGGCTATTAAACGCTGGCCGTTATTAGCTGAATTCGCCCATCAACAATAAGGGAGCCATTGATGGCCATACTCGGATTACAGGGTGTCCGTGGCGGTGTGGGTACCACATCAGTTACCGCGGCGCTGGCGTGGTCATTACAGCTTTTAGGTGAATCGGTGCTGGTTATTGACGCCTGCTCCGATAATTTGTTGCGTATGTCGTTTAACGTCGACTTTTCTCGTGAAGAGGGCTGGGCCCGCGCGCTGCTTGATGATAAAGACTGGCAGGATGCAGGGATGCGCTATACCTCCCAGCTCGATCTGCTGCCGTTTGGGCAACTGACCACCACGGAGCGCGAGAATGAAGCCGCGTATCAGCGCCTGTTTTCGCAGTTCACGCTGGCGCTGCAAACCCTGAAAGAAAAGGGGCACTACAAGTGGATCCTGCTGGATCTGCCGCACGGCGCCGGCACGCTCACCCGACAGCTAATCGCCCAATGCGATCATATACTTTCCATCGTCAACGTCGATGCGAACTGCCATATCCGCCTGCATCAGCAGGGGCTGCCTCAGAACGCTCACCTTCTGATTAACGATTTGCGCATTGGCAGCCAGATCCAGGACGACCTGTATCAGGTCTGGCTGCAAAGCCAGCGCCGTCTGCTTCCCATTGTCATCCATCGTGATGAGGGGATGGCGGAATGCCTTGCGTCTAAGCAACCGCTCGGCGAATACCGCAGCGATTCACTGGCGGCAGAAGAGATCCTGACGCTGGCTAACTGGTGTCTGCTGAACTTCGCCAACAGGGCGGAGCATGCAGGGAGTTCTGTATGAGTCGTCTCGCCAGCTGGTTACTCATCCCACCGGTCAGTTCGCGTTTGAGCGAACATTACCGGCATTTCCGCCGGCACGGTGCTTCGGCATTTAGCGCCGCGCTCGGCTGCTTCTGGATGATTCTGGCCTGGATGTTTATTCCACTCGAACACCCGCGCTGGCAGCGCATACGTGCCCGGCACAGTGAGCTATATCCGCACATTAATCCCAACCGGCCGCGTCCTTTGGATCCGGCGCGATATCTCATTCAGGCCATCTGGCTGGTGGTCACGTCATCCCGCTCAGAGAAAATAACGCCGCACTGGCGCAGCTTCTCCCGCGTCCAGCAGTTACGTGAGCGCTACCACCAGTGGCTGGACAGACTGCCCAACAGCGTAAGCGATAAGACCAGCCATCTGGATAACCATAAAGAGCTCGGGCATCTGCATCCGGGCCTGCGGCGTTTTATCCTCGGCGTGATCGTCGTGTTCTCGCTCATTCTGGCGCTGGTCTGTATTACGCAGCCTTTCAACCCTCTGGCGCAGTTCACCTTCCTGATCCTGCTGTGGGGTGTGGCGCTGCTGGTCCGCCGTATTCCGGGCCGCTTCTCGGCGCTGATGCTGATTGTGCTGTCGTTGACCGTCTCCTGTCGCTACATCTGGTGGCGTTATACCTCAACCCTGAACTGGGACGATCCGGTCAGCCTGGTGTGCGGCCTGGTGCTGTTGTTTGCCGAAACCTACGCCTGGATCGTGCTGGTACTGGGCTATTTCCAGGTCATTTGGCCGCTCAACCGCCAGCCGGTTCCGCTGCCAAAAGACACCGCGCAGTGGCCGTCTGTTGATCTCTTTGTACCGACCTACAACGAAGATCTGAGCGTGGTGAAAAACACCATTTATGCCGCGCTGGGCATCGACTGGCCGAAAGACAAGCTCAAGGTCTGGATCCTGGATGACGGCAACCGTCCGGCGTTCCGCCAGTTCGCAGAGGAGGTCGGCGTCGAGTACATCGCCCGTCCGACTCACGAGCATGCGAAAGCCGGGAACATCAACAACGCGTTGAAGTATGCCACAGGGGAGTTTGTCTCGATCTTTGACTGCGACCACGTGCCGACGCGCTCGTTCCTGCAGATGACCATGGGCTGGTTCCTGAAGGAGAAAGAGCTGGCGATGATGCAGACGCCGCACCACTTCTTCTCGCCGGATCCGTTTGAACGTAACCTTGGCCGCTTCCGCAAAACCCCGAACGAAGGCACGCTATTCTATGGCCTGGTGCAGGACGGAAACGA
This sequence comes from Enterobacter sp. DNB-S2, assembly GCF_019443845.1. NCBI lineage: Bacteria > Pseudomonadati > Pseudomonadota > Gammaproteobacteria > Enterobacterales > Enterobacteriaceae > Enterobacter > Enterobacter sp. DNB-S2. The sequence goes on along the minus strand of NZ_CP050520.1, from coordinate 443,388 downwards.
CATGTGGGATGCCACCTTCTTCTGCGGCTCCTGTGCGGTTATCCGCCGTAAGCCGCTGGATGAAATTGGCGGTATCGCCGTCGAAACGGTCACTGAAGATGCGCACACCTCTCTGCGCCTGCACCGTCGTGGCTATACCTCTGCGTATATGCGTATTCCGCAGGCTGCCGGTCTGGCAACGGAGTCACTGTCGGCGCACATTGGTCAGCGTATTCGCTGGGCGCGCGGCATGGTGCAGATTTTCCGTCTCGATAACCCACTGATTGGGAAAGGGCTCAAGCTGGCGCAACGTCTCTGCTACGTCAACGCCATGTTCCACTTCTTATCCGGTATTCCGCGGCTGATCTTCCTGACCGCGCCGCTGGCGTTCCTGCTCCTTCACGCTTATATCATTTACGCCCCGGCGCTGATGATTGCGCTGTTTGTTCTGCCGCACATGATCCACGCGAGCCTGACGAACTCGAAGATACAGGGTAAATACCGCCATTCCTTCTGGAGTGAAATCTACGAAACGGTGCTGGCCTGGTATATCGCACCGCCGACGATGGTGGCGCTGATTAACCCGCACAAAGGGAAATTTAACGTCACCGCCAAGGGCGGCCTGGTGGAAGAGGAGTACGTCGACTGGGTGATCTCCCGTCCGTATATCTTCCTGGTATTGCTGAATATCGTTGGCGTCATCGCCGGTATCTGGCGTTACTTCTACGGCCCGGAAAACGAAATCCTGACCGTCTTTGTGAGTATGGCCTGGGTCTTCTACAACCTGATTATCCTCGGCGGCGCGGTAGCGGTGTCGGTGGAGAGCAAGCAGGTTCGTCGCGCGCATCGCGTTGAAATCTGCATGCCTGCGGCGATCGCCCGTGAAGATGGCCATCTTTTCTCCTGTACCGTGCACGACTTCTCTGACGGTGGCCTGGGGATCAAAATCAACGGCCAGGCGAAGGTGCTGGAAGGCCAGAAAGTTAACCTGCTGCTTAAGCGCGGTCAGCAGGAGTATGTCTTCCCGACGCAGGTTGTGCGCGTGGCGGGCAATGAAGTCGGTTTGCAGCTGATGCCGTTGACCAAAAAGCAACATATCGATTTTGTGCAGTGTACGTTTGCCCGCGCGGATACGTGGGCTCTCTGGCAGGACAGCTTCCCGGAAGATAAACCTCTGGAAAGCCTGCTGGATATTCTGAAGCTGGGGTTCCGTGGCTATCGTCACCTTGCAGAATTCGCCCCGTCGTCGGTGAAATTAATTTTCCGGTCACTTACTTCGCTGGTTTCCTGGGTCGTGTCGTTCATTCCTCGTCGTCCTGAGCGGGATGAGGCGAAGCAGGCGGACCCGGTTATGGCTCAACAATGATGATAACGCGATGAAAACAAAACTTTCCTGGTTATGTGCAGTGGCAATGGGGATGAATGTCCTCCCCGCAACAATGGCTAACGCAGCTCCTGGTAACGCAGCGGCAACGCCTGCGCCAACGGTACCTGTCGTCGCGCAAGCAACCGATCCGGTTGTCACCGCGGCACCTGGTCAAACAGAAAATATCATGCCGAACCAGCCAACGGAGGGGAACACCCTGCCGGCAGACGGCCAGGTCATCGGGCAGGTGATGCCGGGCGTCCGGGGGGCGAATGCGCCTGTCGTTGCGGACAATGCGCCGTCGCGGGACGTGAAGCTGACCTTCGCGCAAATTGCACCGCCTCCGGGCAGTATGGTGCTGCGCGGCATCAACCCTAACGGCGGCATTGAGTTTGGCATGCGTAGCGATGAGGTCGTTTCTAATGCGGTGCTGAACCTGGAATACACGCCGTCGCCGTCTCTGCTGCCGACGCAGTCCCAGCTGAAGGTCTACCTGAATGATGAGCTGATGGACGTACTGCCGGTCACCAAAGAGCAGCTGGGCAAGAAAACCCAGGCGCAGGTGCCGATCAACCCGCTGTTCATCACCGACTTTAACCGTATCCGTCTGGAATTTGTCGGTCACTACCGCGATGTCTGCGAAAACCCGGCCAGCAACACGCTGTGGATGGACATCGGGCGTAACTCCTCGCTGCAGATGACCTACCAGTCGCTGGCGCTGAAAAACGATCTCTCGGCATTCCCGGTTCCATTCTTCGATCCGCGTGATAACCGTCCGCTCACGCTGCCGATGGTGTTTGCATCATCCCCGGACGTGACCGAGCAGCTAGCGGCCACCATTGTGGCGTCCTGGTTTGGTTCACGTGCTGGCTGGCGTGGACAGAGCTTCCCGGCGATGTATGACAAACTGCCGGACAGAAATGCCATTGTGTTTGCGACCAACGCGAAACGCCCGGCCTTCCTGCGCGATCATCCGGACGTCAAAGCGCCGACCGTTGAGATGATAAGCCACCCGGAAAACCCGTACGTGAAGCTGCTGGTGGTGTTTGGCCGTGATGATAAAGATCTGGTGCAGGCAGCAAAAGCGATTGCCCAGGGCAACGTCCTTTTCCGTGGCAACAGCGTTGTAGTGGATGAGGTCAAACCGCTGCTGGCGCGTAAACCTTATGATGCGCCAAACTGGGTGCGTACCGACCGTGCGGTGACATTTGGCGAACTGAAAACCTATGAAGAACAGCTGCAGGCGACGGGGCTTGAGCCAGCGCCGATTAGCCTGTCACTGAATCTGCCGCCGGATCTGTATCTGCTGCGTACCAACGGCATTGATATCAATCTGAACTACCGTTATACCGCGCCAGCGACCAAAGACAGCTCGCGCATGGATATCAGCCTGAACAACCAGTTCCTGCAATCGTTCAGCCTGCAAAGCACGCAGGATACTAACCGCCTGATGCTTCGCCTGCCGGTGTTGCAGGGGCTGCTGGACGGTAAAACGGATGTCTCCATCCCGGCACTGAAGCTGGGTGCGATAAACCAGCTGCGCTTTGACTTCCAGTACATGAACCCGACGCCTGGCGGTTCGGCGGAAAACTGCATCACCTTCCAGCCCGTACAGAACCACGTCGTGATTGGCGATGAGTCGACCATCGACTTCTCGAAGTACTATCACTTCCTGGCGATGCCGGATCTGCGCGCCTTTGCTAACGCGGGCTTCCCGTTCAGCCGCATGGCCGATCTCTCTGAGTCCATCGTTGTGATGCCAAAAGCGCCAAGCGAAGGGCAGGTCACGACCCTGCTGGATACCATGGCGACCGTTGGGGGACAGACGGGATTACCGGCGATTAACGTCACGTTGACGGACGATGGCAGCCAGATCCAGAACAAAGATGCTGACATCATGGTGATCGGTACCATTCCGGATAAGCTGAAGGATGACAAACGTATCGACCTGCTGGTGAAAGCGGCCCAGTCCTGGGTTAACACGCCGCTGCGTCAGACCGAGTTCCCGAGCATTATGCCGGATATGAACGACCGTCAGGCCAGCGCGCAGACGACCGTAACGTCTCAGGGGGCAATGGCCGCGGTGGTGGGCTTCCAGTCACCTTACAACGAACAGCGTAGCGTGGTGGCTCTCCTGGCGGACAGCCCGCGCGGGTATGAACTGCTCAATACGGCCATGAACGACAGCGGTAAACGTGCCGCGATGTTTGGATCCGTGTCGGTGATCCGTGAGTCCGGCGTCAATAGCCTGCGCGTGGGCGACGTGTACTACGTGGGCCATCTGCCGTGGTTCGAACGCCTGTGGTATGCGCTGGCTAACCATCCGGTTCTGCTCGCCATCCTGGCGGCGGTCAGCGTGGTCTTGCTGGCATGGGTGCTGTGGCGTCTGCTGCGTATCATCAGCCGTCGTCGCCTGAACCCGGATGAGTAAGATGTGATGAAAGCCTTTCGCTGGTGTGCATTAGCAGCGTTGATGCTGGCGGCGCTTCCTCTTCGCGCCGCCTGTACCTGGCCTGCCTGGGAGCAGTTTAAAAAGGATTACATCAGTGAGGGCGGGCGTGTCGTTGATCCCAGCGACACGCGCAAAATTACGACCTCGGAAGGGCAAAGCTACGCCTTGTTCTTTGCCCTTGCGGCGAACGATCGCAGCGCGTTTGACCAGCTGCTGACCTGGACGCGCGATAATCTTGCCAGCGGCAATCTCAACGACCATCTGCCCGCCTGGCTATGGGGCCAGAAAGATAAAGAGACGTGGGCGGTGATTGATACCAACTCCGCCTCTGACGCCGATGTCTGGATCGCCTGGTCTCTGCTCGAAGCGGGCCGGTTGTGGAAACATCCGGACTATACCCGCACGGGTAAGGCGCTGCTAAAACGCATTGTCAGTGAGGAAGTGGTGAAAGTGCCGGGGCTCGGCGCAATGCTGCTTCCAGGTAAAGTCGGTTTTGCCGATGAAAACGTCTGGCGTTTTAACCCCAGCTATCTTCCTCCGCAGTTAGCGAGTTATTTCACGCGCTTTGGTCCCCCGTGGACCCAGCTTCGTGAAACCAATCAGCGTCTGCTGCTGGAGAGCGCGCCGAAAGGGTTTTCGCCGGACTGGGTTCAGTATCAGAAAAACAAAGGCTGGCGGTTACAGCAGGATAAATCGCTGGTGGGCGGCTACGACGCCATCCGCGTTTATCTCTGGGTGGGAATGATGAGTGATAAAGATCCTCAGAAAGCCCGGCTGCTGACGCGCTTCCAGCCGATGGCGGCAAAGACAATGAAACGGGGTGTGCCGCCGGAGAAAGTGGATGTGGCGACGGGTAAACGCACCGGGAATGGCCCGGTCGGGTTCTCTGCCGCCATGCTGCCGTTTTTACAACAACGTGATGCCCAGGCGGTTCAGCGCCAGCGCGTTGCGGACCATTTTCCCGATAACAATGCCTATTACAGCTACGTGCTGACTCTCTTTGGGCAAGGATGGGATCAGCATCGTTTTCGCTTCACCGCAAAAGGTGAATTAATACCGGATTGGGGCCAGGAATGCGCAAGTTCACAGTAAATCTACTCACTTTATCGCTTGGCCTGGCACTGATGCCGATGGCTGAGGCCGCCAACTCTCCGCAGCAGAAACAGCTGCTGGAACAGGTTCGGCTGGGCGAATCGACACAGCGTGAGGATTTGGTTCGTCAGTCGCTTTACCGTCTTGAGCTGATTGACCCGAACAACCCTGACGTCATTGCCGCACGCTTTCGCTACCTGCTGCGCCAGGGCGATAACGCCGGTGCGCAAAAAGAGCTGGATCGTCTGAAAGGGATCGCGCCGGGCTCGAGTGCATACCAGTCATCACGCAACACGATGCTGCTGTCCACGCCGGATGGCCGCCAGCAGCTCCAGCAGGCGCGTTTGCTCGCCACCACGGGACACACGCAGGAGGCGATTGCAGCCTATGACAAGCTGTTTGACGGCAACCCGCCGGGCGGCGACGTGGCGACGGAATACTGGAATGTGGTCGCCAAAGATCCTGCTCGCCGGAATGCGGCCATTAACCAGCTCAAGAAAATCAATACCAGCAGCCCCGGAAATTCGCAGCTGCAGGCAACGCTGTCCCAGCTTTTGTTCCAGAGCGGACGCCGTGATGAAGGCTTTGCGGTATTGCAGGAGATGGCTAAATCGACCAACGGGCGCAGCCAGGCGTCTGATATGTGGTATGACCAAATCAAAGGCCAGCCTGCCAGCAGCGCCAGCGTCAGCGCGCTGCAAAAATACCTGAGCGTATTCAGTGACGGCGATAGCGTCGCGGCGGCGCGTGCCCAGCTCGAAGAACAGCAAAAACAGCTCGCTGACCCGGCGTTCCGCGCGAAAGCGGAAGGGCTGGCGGCGGTGGATGCCGGGCAGGGAAGTAAGGCGGTCGCGGAACTGCAAAAAGCCGTCAGCGCCAACCATGCCGACAGTGAAGCGGTAGGTGCCCTTGGCCAGGCTTATTCCCAGAAAGGCGACCGCGCCCGCGCGGTGGCGCAGTTTGAAAAGGCGATTGCCCTCGATCCCCAGAGCGATAACCGGGGTAAATGGGACAGTCTGCTCAAGGTTAACCGTTACTGGCTGCTGATCCAGCAGGGCGATGCGGCGCTGAAGGCGAATAACCCGGCGCAGGCGGAGCGTTACTATCAGCAGGCGCGCAGTATCGACAATACCGACAGTTATGCCGTGCTGGGGCTGGGCGATGCCGCCGCGGCGCGTAAAGATAACGACGCGGCGGAACGTTACTATCGCCAGGCGCTGCGTATGGACAGCGGTAACAGCAATGCGGTCCGCGGCCTGGCCAATATTTACCGCGCGCAGTCCCCGGAGAAGGCCTCGCAGTTTATTCAGTCTCTCTCCGCCAGCCAGCGCCGGAGCATTGATGATATTGAACGCAGCCTGACCAACGAGCAGCTCTCCGCTCAGGCAGAACAGCTGGAAAATCAGGGGAAATACGCCCAGGCGGCAGAGATTCAGCGCCGTCGTCTGGCGCTCTCACCGGGCGACGTGTGGATAACCTATCGTCTCTCGCGCGATCTCTACAGCGCGGGTCAGCGCAGCCAGGCGGATACCCTGATGCGTCAGCTTGCCAGCCAGAAACCGACCGATCCGGATCAGGTGTACGCCAGCGGGCTCTATCTTTCCGGCAACGATCAGGACCGCGCCGCGCTGGCGCATCTGGACACGCTGCCGCGCAGCCAGTGGAACGGCAATATTCAGGAGCTTGCCGACCGCCTGCAAAGCAATCAGGTGCTGGAAACCGCCAACCGTCTGCGCGACAGCGGCAAAGAGCAGGAGGCGGAAAACCTTCTGCGTCAGCAGCCGACCTCCACCCGCCTCGACCTGACGCTGGCGGACTGGGCGCAGCAGCGTGGCGATCTGGCGTCGGCGAAAACGACGTATAACGCCGTTCTGCAGCGTGAACCGCAGAACGAAGACGCGATCCTCGGCCTGACCGAGATTTACAGCGCGCAGGGCGACAAAGATGCCGCGCGCGCAGAGCTGGCGAAACTGCCCGCCGCGCAAAACGGCCAGCCGCTGTCGCTCAACATGCAGCGCCGGATCGCGATGGCGCAGGCAGGTCTGGGCGATTCCGCTGCCGCAGAACAGACCTTCAACAAAATCATTCCGCAGGCTAAATCGCAGCCCGGCTCCATGGAAAACGCGCTGGTGTTACGTGATGCCGCGCGTTTCCAGGCGCAAAACGGTCAGCCTCAGCAGGCGCTGGAAACCTATAAAGACGCGATGGTGTCGACGGGTATCACCACGACGCGTCCGGCGGACAACGACAGCTTCACTCGTCTGACGCGTAACGATGAAAAAGACGACTGGCTGAAGCGCGGCGTGCGCAGCGATGCCGGTGACTTGTACCGTCAGCAGGATGTTAACGTCACGCTGCAGCACGACTACTGGGGCTCCAGCGGCACGGGCGGCTATTCTGACCTGAAAGCGCACACTACCATGCTGCAGGTGGATGCTCCGCTGTCTGACGGGCGCATGTTCTTCAGAAGCGATCTGGTCAACATGGACGCCGGTTCATTTGATAACAATAACGGGACCTACGATCCAAAATGGGGGACCTGCTACGAAACGCCGTGTAGCGGCAACACCCATCAGTCCGACAATGGCGCAAGCGTCGCCGTCGGCTGGCAGAATAAAACCTGGGCGATGGATATTGGCACCACGCCAATGGGCTTTGACGTCGTCGACGTGGTGGGCGGCATCAGCTACAGCAGCGATCTGGGGCCCATCGGCTATACCGTTAACGCCCATCGCCGCCCCATCTCCAGCTCTCTGCTGGCGTTCGCCGGGCAAAAAGATACCAACACCGGCACCACCTGGGGCGGCGTACGTGCCACCGGTGGCGGCGTAAGCATGAGCTATGACAAAGGGGAAGCGAACGGCGTCTGGTCAAGCCTGAACGCGGAAACGCTGACGGGTAAAAATGTGGAAGATAACTGGCGCGTCCGCTGGATGACGGGTTACTACTACAAGCTCATTAATAAAAACAACGAGCGCCTGACGGTCGGCGTCTCCAATATGCTCTGGCACTACGACAAAGACCTGAGCGGTTATACCCTGGGTCAGGGCGGCTACTACAGCCCGCAGGAGTATGTCTCCTTCGCACTGCCGGTGACCTGGCGTAAACGCACGGAGAACTGGTCCTGGGAGCTGGGCGGCTCGGTGTCCTGGTCTCACTCGAAAACCAAAGACGAACTGCGCTACCCGATCCAGAATCTGATCCCGACCGATGAGCCAGACCGCTATACCGACCGGGGCGTGATGGAAACCGGCAGCAGCTCCTCAGGCACGGGTTATACCGCGCGGGCCATTATCGAACGCCGCGTAACGTCCAACTGGTTTGTGGGCATGGGCGTGGATATTCAGGAAGCGAAAGACTATACCCCAAGCCATGCGCTGATCTATGTGCGTTACTCTGCTGCAGGCTGGCAGGGCGATATGGACTTACCGCCGCAGCCGCTCATCCCTTACGCGGACTGGTAATCGGATTATCCTTAATCCATTTGTAAGTCTCTCTTAATAGCGCGGCAATCGGGTATACTCAGGCGCGCCAGGTTTACACCCTGGCGCGCCCTGCGCTTCGAGTTTTGTGGAGAGTCATTTTGCGTGTCAGCCGTTCCTTAACAATCAAACAGATGGCGATGGTTTCTGCCGTCACCATGCTGTTTGTACTGCTCTTCTGCGTAATTTTGCTGTTTCATTCCGTACAGCAGAATCGCTATAACACGGCTTCGCAGTTAGAAAGTATCGCGCGATCGGTGCGCGGCCCGCTCTCTGCCGCTATCCTGAAAGGGGATATTCCCGAAGCGGAAACCATTTTAAAACGCATTCAGCCTGCCGGCGTCGTTAGCCGCGCCGATGTCGTCTTGCCCAACCAGTTTCAGGCGCTGCGGATGAGCTTTATCCCGGAGCGTCCCGTCCCGATGATGGTGATGCGCCTGTTTGAACTGCCGGTGCAGATTTCGCTGCCCGTTTATTCGCTTGAACGCCCTGCCAATCCGCAGCCGCTGGCCTACCTGGTATTACAGGCGGATTCCTACCGCATGTATAAATTCGTCATGAGCTGGGTGGTTACGTTAGTGACCACTTGCTTACTTATGACGCTTATTCTCAGCGTGGCGCTCACCTGGTGCATTAACCGGCTGATTGTTCATCCGCTGCGCCGTATCGCCCGCGAGCTGAATACGCTTGCGCCGCAGGATCAGATGGGGCATCAGCTTGAGCTGCCGCGTCTGCATCATGACGATGAGATAGGCATGCTGGTGCGCAGCTACAACCTCAACCAGCAGCGCATTCAGCGCCAGCAGGATGAGTTAAACAGCAGCGCCACGCGCTTCCCGGTGTCGGAGCTTCCCAATAAAGCCTTCCTGATGGCGATGCTGGAGCAGACCGTTGCCCGTCAGCAAACCACGGCGCTGATGGTTATCGCCTGTGAAACCCTGCAGGATACGGCTGGCGTGCTCAGGGAGAGCCAGCGCGAAATGCTGCTGCTGACCCTGGTGGAAAAAGTGAAGTCTGTCCTTGCCCCGCGCATGGTGCTGACCCAGGTCAGCGGTTACGACCTGGTGGTGATTGCCAACGGCGTAAAAGAACCCTGGCATGCGATCACTTTAGGTCAGCAAGTACTCACTGTCATTAATGAGCGGTTGCCCATTCAGGGTATCCAGCTTCGTCCAAGCGCCAGTATCGGTATTGCGATGTACTATGGCGATTTAACGGCAGAGCAGCTTTATCATCGCGCGTTCTCGGCGGCGTTCACCGCCCGGCGCAAAGGCAAAAATCAGATCCAGTTCTTCGCGCCGGAAGAGATGGAAAAGGCGCAGCAGCGACTGACGGAAGAGAGCGACATCCTGACCGCGCTGGATAACCGCCAGTTTGCCCTCTGGCTACAGCCGCAGGTGAATTTGCTGACGGGAGAAGTGAAAAGCGCCGAGGCACTGCTGCGCGTGCAGCAACCGGATGGTTCATGGGAGCTGCCGGAAGGGTTGATTGAGCGCATTGAGTCCTGTGGCCTGATGGTTACCGTCGGCTACTGGGTGCTGGAGGAGTCCTGCCGTCAGCTTGCCGCCTGGCAGGAGCGCGGCGTGACGCTGCCGCTGTCGGTCAATTTATCTGCCCAGCAGCTGATGCACCCAACCATGGTTTCAGAGATGCTGGAGCTGATCCATCGTTACCGAATCAAGCCTGATACGTTAACTCTGGAAGTGACGGAGAGCCGACGCATCGACGACCCTAATCAGGCGGTCGCGATCCTGAAACCGCTGCGCAATGCCGGCATTCGCATTGCGCTGGACGATTTCGGCATGGGATACGCCGGGCTGCGTCAGCTTCAGCACATGAAAACCCTTCCGGTGGACGTGCTCAAAATTGACAAAGCGTTTGTCGACGGTCTGCCGGGCGACAGCAGCATGGTGCAGGCGATTATCCAGATGGCGCGCAGCCTCAACCTGCATCTTATTGCCGAGGGGATTGAAACCGAAGCGCAACGTGCCTGGCTGGCAGAGGCGGGCGTGGAGAGCGGACAAGGCTTCCTTTTTGCCCCTGCTGTTCCTTCGGATGTCTTTGAAGAACGATACCTTTCTGGTGCTGACAATAACGCAAAAGTGTAATTTTGTTGCTGGCTTGTGCGAGCCAGCTCAAAGTTCTTAACATTTGTGTTTCAAATTTGAACTGAGTTTATTTCTGTCCTGTTATGTGGGTGTTATTTTAAAGCCGCAGGTTAACCATAACCTTACAAAGCCTGTGGTTTTTCTTCCCAAGGACACCTTATGAAAACCTCACTCTTCAAAAGTCTTTATTTCCAGGTCCTGACAGCCATCGCCATCGGTATTCTGCTGGGTCACTATTACCCTGAGCTGGGCGCGCAAATGAAACCGCTTGGCGACGCGTTCGTTAAGCTCATCAAAATGGTCATCGCGCCGGTGATCTTCTGTACCGTAGTAACGGGCATCGCTGGCATGGAAAGCATGAAGGCGGTCGGCCGTACCGGTGCAGTGGCGCTTCTCTATTTTGAAGTGGTCAGTACCCTTGCGCTGATTATCGGTCTGATCATCGTCAACGTGGTGCAGCCGGGCGCGGGGATGAACGTAGACCCGTCAACGCTGGATGCCAAAGCGGTCGCGGTATATGCCGAGCAGGCGAAGGATCAGGGTGTGGTGGCCTTCCTGCTGGACGTGATTCCGGGCAGCGTCATTGGCGCGTTCGCCAGCGGAAACATCCTGCAGGTTCTGCTGTTTGCCGTGATGTTTGGCTTTGCTCTGCACCGTCTGGGCAGCAAAGGCCAGCTTATCTTTAATGTGATCGAAAGCTTCTCCCAGGTGATTTTCGGCATCATCAATATGATCATGCGCCTGGCGCCGATCGGTGCTTTCGGCGCGATGGCCTTCACCATCGGTAAATATGGCGTCGGTACGCTGGTGCAGCTGGGTCAGCTGATTATCTGCTTCTATATCACCTGTATCCTTTTCGTGGTCGTGGTGCTGGGCTCCATCGCCCGCGCGACGGGTTTCAACATCTTCAAATTTATCCGTTACATCCGCGAAGAGCTGCTGATCGTTCTGGGGACTTCCTCTTCAGAATCGGCGCTGCCGCGTATGCTCGACAAGATGGAAAAGCTGGGGTGCCGTAAATCGGTGGTCGGGCTGGTGATCCCGACGGGCTACTCCTTCAACCTGGACGGCACCTCGATATACCTGACGATGGCGGCCGTGTTTATCGCTCAGGCGACCAACAGCCATATGGATATTTTCCATCAGATTACCCTGCTGGTGGTGCTCCTGCTCTCCTCTAAAGGCGCGGCAGGCGTGACGGGCAGTGGCTTTATCGTGCTGGCTGCCACTATTTCCGCTGTGGGTCACCTGCCGGTGGCGGGTCTGGCGTTGATTCTCGGTATCGACCGCTTCATGTCAGAGGCGCGTGCGTTAACCAACCTGGTGGGTAACGGCGTGGCAACGGTGGTGGTGGCGAAATGGGTGAAAGAGCTGGATCACAAAAAGCTCGACGATACTCTGAATAACCGTTCAACTGACAGCAAAAATCCTGGCTTAACCTCTTAATCTTGTCACAAATGCCCGTATTCCCTTGTCGGGATGCGGGCTCCTGCGCATAATAACTGTTCGTACCTGTCATAATTCGACAAGATTTTTTTGGGTATATTTCACTTCTGACCGTGACGTTTTGCCGAACGCGCGGTCTAATCGACGTGTTTTCATCGTCATCTTTAAGAGTGAAGCGCGTCGCGAAACACTCTTTTTTAACCAGGAATGTTGATCAGGGGTTCACATGCAGGGCACAAAAATTCGACTCTTAACCGGCGGTTTGCTGATGATGGCAGCAGCCAGTTATGTGCAGGCAGATGCGCTCCAGCCAGACCCGGCCTGGCAACAAGGGACATTAGCGAACGGTTTTCAGTGGCAGGTTTTAGCCACTCCGCAACGTCCCAGTGACCGTGTAGAAATCCGTCTGTCCATTAATACCGGTTCCCTCGCGGAAAGCACTCAGCAAACCGGTTTTAGCCATTTTATTCCCCGGCTGGCGCTCACGCAGAGCGGCAGCCTGCAAGCGGTTCAGGTGCGTTCGCTTTGGCAGCAGGCCATCGATCCGAAACGCCCGCTCCCTCCGGCTGTGGTCTCGTATGACTACACCATGTTTAACCTGAGCCTGCCTAATAACCGTAACGACCTCCTTAAAGAAGCGCTTACGTATCTCTCCGATGCCTCTGGCAATCTGGCGATTACGCCGGACACCGTCAACTATGCGCTGAACAACAGCGACATGGTGGCGACCTGGCCCGGGGATACCAAAGAGGGCTGGTGGCGTTACCGCCTGAAGGGCTCGACGCTGCTGGGACATGACCCGGCCGAACCGCTGAAACAGCCGGTGGACGCCGAACAGGTAAAATCGTTCTACCAGAAGTGGTACACCCCGGATGCGATGACGCTGATCGTGGTGGGTAACGTGGACAGCCGCGCGGTGGTGGAGCAGATCAACAAAGCGTTTGGTGATTTGAAAGGCAAGCGTGAAACGCCAGCCCCTGTCCCGACGCTCTCTCCGCTGCGTGCAGAGCCTGTCAGCATTATGACGGACGCCGTGCGTCAGGATCGCCTCTCCGTCATGTGGGATAACGCCTGGCAGCCAATCCGCGAGTCCGCGGCGATGTTGCGCTACTGGCGTGCCGATCTCGCGCGTGAAGCGCTGTTCTGGCACGTTCAGCAGACGCTGAGCAAGAACAACGTGAAGAATATCGGTCTTGGCTTTGACTGCCGCGTGCTGTTCCAGCGTGCGCAGTGTGCCATCAACGTTGAATCGCCGGGCGATAAGCTGAATGCCAATCTGGGCGTGGTCGCAAAAGAGCTGGCAAAAGTGCGTAAAGAGGGGCTTTCCGAAGAGGAATTCAACGCTCTCGTGGCGCAGAAAAAACTCGAGCTGCAGAAGCTGTTTGCGACCTACGCTCGCGCCGATACCGACATTCTGATCAGCCAGCGTATTCGTTCCCTGCAGAATCAGGTGGTGGACATTGCGCCGGAACAGTATCAGAAACTGCGTCAGGACTTCCTGAACGGTCTGACCGTCGAGATGCTCAATCAGGACCTCCGTCAGCAGCTGTCGCAGGAGATGGCGTTGATCCTCCTGCAACCGAAGGGCGAGCCGGAGTATGACATGAAGGAACTTCAGAAGACCTGGGATTCCATTATGGCTACCGCGCCGCAGCCTGCGCAGGCCGCCACGGCTGATGATTTACATCCGGACGCGACGGATATTCCGCAGGGGCAGTAATGCTTAAACATTCCCTCTCCCACAGGGAGGGGGTGTTCATCGTCCACTCTCCCTGTGGGGAGAGTAATCCCCAGTAATTTTTTACCTGAAGCGATGAATGTTGCTTCAGGTAAATGAATGACTTACAGCGATGCCCTGAGCCACCCTGGCACGTTCACAAGTCATGTTGTTACAGAGTAGCAAGGAACATAAAGTGAACGGAATGACCACCAGAGCCGTATGTTCCCCCTCACCCCAGCCCTCTCCCTCAAGGGAGAGGGGGTCGTCCGTGCTGGCATTATTTTGTGGGGAACCCTCAGCCCCGTGGGAGAGGGTTAGGGTGAGGGCATCAGCCCGCAGCCTCTTTAAACAGGCATCGCCTCGCGCGGAATAATTGCCCCGCGATACTGAATCACCGTGCTGGCCGTCAGGTGACCACGCTGTGCCGCCGCTTCCGGCGTTCCACCCGTCAGACGTACCGCCAGATAGCCCGCGCTGAATGAATCACCGGCCGCCGTGGTATCAATCACTTTCTCTCTGGCAAGCTTCACCGCCGGAACGTCAACCAGCGCTTCGCCCGCCACCGCGACCAGGCACGAATCCGCCCCGCGCTTAATCACCACTTCGCTCACGCCAGCCGCCTGCGTGCGTGCAATCACGTCCTCTACCGGTTTCTCACCCCACAGAGCGTCTTCATCGTCGAGCGTGAGGAAGGCGATATCGGTGCACTGCAGCATCTGCTGATAGACCTGCTGCGTCTCTTCGCGGCTGGCCCACAGGCGCGGGCGGTAGTTGTTATCGAAAATAACCTTGCCGCCGTTTGCACGGCATTCGCGCAGCAGCGAGAGCAGTTTTTCACGGCTGGTAGGGCTCAGGATCGCCAGGCTAATCCCGCTCAGATAGAGGTAGTCAAAGGTCGCCAGCTCTTCGCAGATGGCCGCGGCCGCGTCGCTCTCCAGCCAGAATTTGGCCGCGGCTTCGTTACGCCAGTAATAAAACGTGCGTTCGCCGGTGCTGTCGGTTTCGATGTAATAAAGCCCCGGGAGGCGGTTCTCCATACGCTGAATCAGCGACGTTTCGACATGTTCACTCTGCCAGGCCTCCAGCATTTGCTGGCTGAAGCTGTCCGTACCCAGGGCGGTCACGTAGTTCACGGTGAGCGCCTCAGGCGCGACCTGACGGGCAATATAAACGGACGTGTTTAACGTATCGCCACCAAATCCGCGGCTGACTTCCGCGCCTTTTTGTGACAGCTCAATCATGCATTCGCCAATCACGGCAATTTTTTTGGACATAGTCGTGAACCTGAACAGAAGAATTATCAGCAGTGTGCGCTGAGTGAATTAACCGGTCAACTATATTAAAACAACGTTCCATTATTTTATTTGAGCCAGCGCGTGTTCCCGCGCATTTCTGTCATCTTAATTTCATTTTCCCGGTGAATTGAACATAAAGTTCTCAATTGTCGCGCCGATAATCCTGTGACGAGTCCAGAAAGGCTATCCCAACAACAGGACATCTGAAATGAAGTCAGAGCAGGTTATCCAGCGGCTGAGCACTACGCCTGAGGCAAGTATTGAGAACTTGCAGGAGCATCGCTACTGGCTGCAATGTGAGCGTGCGTACACCTATCAGCCGATCTACCGAACAGATGGTCGACTGATGGCAATTGAAATTTTGACCGTCGTTACGCATCCCTCAAACCCTACTCAGCGCATCGCGCCGGATCGCTATTTTGCCGAAGTTGCCGTTCGCCAGCGTCTGGACGTGCTGGAAGAACAGCTTCGTATGCTGGCGACGAAGCAGCCCTTTTTCGAACAGCACGATATCCTCGCCTCGGTGAACGTCGATGGTCCAACCCTGCTGGCGCTGCGTCAGAACGCAAAATTGCAGGAGCTGATCGCCACCCTGCCGTGGATGCGCTTTGAGCTGGTGGAGCATGTCCGTCTGCCGCAGGACTCCTCGTTTGCGTCGATATGCGAATACGGCCCGCTGTGGCTGGATGACTTTGGCACCGGCATGGCGAACTTCTCCGCCCTGAGTGAGGTGCGCTACGACTACATCAAAGTGGCCCGCGACCTGTTCATTATGCTGCGTCAGACCCCGGAAGGGCGGAATCTGTTTACGCTGTTATTACAGCTGATGAACCGCTATTGCCAGGGCGTGATTGTTGAAGGTGTGGAAACACTGGAAGAGTGGCGTGATGTGCAAAACTCTCCCGCGGCGGCGGCGCAAGGCTATTATCTCTCCCGCCCGGTACCCATGGATCGCCTCGATAGCGTTATAACGACCCTCTGATAAGCCCGCTTCCCTTTGTCTGGACTATAGTTTTACAGGACAGGTCATCAGGAAAGGGGATAAAAATGACGAGAACAACCAGGGTAATCTCCTGGACAGCAGGGATTTTCTTGTTGTTGATCGTGGTCGTCGCCATCATTATTGCGACGTTTGACTGGAACCGTCTCAAGCCGACCATCAACCAGAAAGTCTCAACCGAACTGAACCGCCCCTTCGCCATACGCGGCGATTTAGGGGTGGTATGGGAGCGTCAGAAAGAGGAGCCCGGCTGGCGAAGCTGGATCCCCTGGCCTCACGTCCATGCCGACGACATCATTCTCGGCAACCCGCCGGATATCCCGGACGTCACCATGATCCACCTGCCGCGCGTTGAGGCCACGCTGGCTCCGCTGGCGCTCCTCACCAAAACGGTTTATCTGCCGTGGATCAAACTTCAGCAGCCCGATGCGCGTCTGATCCGACTTTCAGAAAAAAACAACAACTGGACGTTTAACCTTGCCAGCGACAGCGAAAAAGATCCGAATGCCCGGCCTTCTTCCTGGTCATTCCGTCTCGACAATATTCTCTTCGATCGCGGGCGGATCGCCATCGACGATAAGGTCAGCAAGGCGGACGTGGAGATCCTCGTCGATCCGCTGGGCAAACCGCTGCCGTTTAGCGAGGTCACGGGCACGAAAGCAAAAGGCGACGCGGCAAGCGTAGGCGACTATGTCTTCGGCCTGACGGCAAAAGGACGCTACAACGATCGGCCCCTCAGCGGTAAAGGGAAAATAGGCGGCATGCTGGCGCTGCGGAGCGAAGGCACGCCGTTCCCGGTGCAGGCGGACTTCCGTTCCGGTAACACCCGCGTGGCGTTCGTTGGCACGGTCAACGACCCGATGAATATGGGCGGCGTCGACCTTCAGCTTAAATTTGCCGGCGATTCGCTGGGCGAGCTGTATGAACTGACCGGCGTGCTGCTGCCGGATACCCCGCCGTTCGAAACGGACGGGCATCTGGTTGCCAAAATCGACACCGAAAAAGCGTCCGTTTTTGACTACCGGGATTTCAACGGCCGCATCGGCGACAGCGACATCCACGGCGCGCTGACCTACACCACCGGAAAACCGCGCCCGAAACTGGAAGGGGATGTTGAGTCCCGTCAGCTGCGTCTGGCCGATCTTGGTCCGCTGATTGGCGTGGATTCGGGTAAAGGTACCAGGTCGAAAGAGGTCAAAAAGGATGTTCAGCCTGCCGGCAAAGTGCTGCCATACGATCGCTTCGAAACCGACAAATGGAACGTGATGGATGCGGATGTGCGCTTCAAAGGCGGAAAAATTGAACATGGCAGTACGCTGCCGATCAGCAATCTTTCGACCCATATTCTCCTCAAAAACGCCGACCTGCGCCTGCAGCCGCTGAAGTTCGGCATGGCGGGCGGGACAATTTCCTCGAACATTCATCTGGAAGGCGATAAGAAGCCGATGCAGGGACGGGCGGAGATCCAGGCGCGTCGATTGAAGCTGAAAGAGCTGATGCCGAACGTAGAGCTGATGCAGAAAACCCTCGGTGAAATGAACGGTGATGCCGACATTCGCGGCGTGGGGAACTCGGTGGCGGCGCTGCTGGGCAGCGGCAATGGTAACCTGAAGCTGCTGATGAACGACGGGCTGGTCAGCCGCAACCTGATGGAGATCCTGGGGCTGAACGTCGGTAACTACGTCATCGGGCAAATTTTTGGTGATGACGAGGTGCGGGTGAACTGCGCGGCGGCCAATCTGGATCTGGTTAACGGCGTGGCGCGTCCGCAGATATTTGCCTTCGACACGGAAAACGCGGTGATTAACGTGACCGGGACCGCCAGCATGGCCTCGGAGCAGCTTGATTTGACGATTGACCCGGAAAGTAAGGGGATTCGTATCATCACCCTGCGCTCGCCGCTTTACGTGCGCGGAACCTTCAAAAACCCGCAGGCGGGCGTGAAGCCCGGACCGCTGATTGCGCGCGGTGCGGTGGCTGCGGCCCTGGCGACGCTGGTCACCCCGGCCGCAGCGCTGCTGGCGTTGATTTCGCCGTCAGAAGGCGAGGCCAATCAGTGCCGGACTATTTTGTCGCAGATGAAGAAGTAGCTCCCTTTCTCCCTCTCCCTGTGGGAGAGGGCCGCAGTGAATTACAGAGCCTGGTGCTTCGTCTCGTGCGTCAGCAGCAGCGCAATCAGCGTTAGCGCCGCCATGGCCGCCAGATAGACGCCCACATAGAACAGACCATAGTTCGCCTGCAGCCAGGTGGCGATATACGGCGCAACGGACGCGCCCAGAATAGAGGCAACGTTGTAGGAGAACGACGCGCCGGTATAACGCACTTCCGTCGGGAACAGCTCAGGCAGCAGCGCGCCCATCGGGCCGAAGGTCAGCCCCATCAGGCTCAGGCCAATCAGCAGATAGGCCATCACCAGCGCCGGGCTACCTGAACCCAGCAGCGGCGGGAAGACGAACAGCGCGAACAGAATAATCAGCGTGGTGATCGTAATCATGCTCGCACGACGACCAAATTTATCCGCCAGCAGGCCCGCAATTGGTACCATCACGCCAAACCCGATCACCGCCATCATCAGCATCCACAGCACTTCGTTACGCGGCAGCCCCAGGCCAACCGGCGCGGCGGCGGTACTGAACGTCATGGAGTAGACGGTCATGATGTAGAACAGCGTATAGGTTGCCAGCATGATGAACGTGCCCAGCACGGTCACGCGGACGTGTTTGGTCAGCAGCGTACCCAGCGGCACTTTCACCTGCTTGTTCTCCGCGGCCACTTTCGCAAAAACAGGAGTCTCATGCAGCGAAACACGCACATACAGGCCAATCAGCACCAGCACGGCTGAGAAGATAAACGGGAGACGCCAGCCCCAGCTCATGAACTGTTCATCCGTCAGCAGCCAGGAGAGCAGCAGGAACGTCCCGTTGGCAAAGAAGAAGCCAATCGGCGCGCCCAGCTGCGGGAATGAGCCGTACAGCGCGCGCTTGCGCGCCGGGGCGTTCTCGGTGGCCAGCAGCGCCGCGCCGCCCCATTCACCGCCCAGCCCCAGACCCTGACCGAAACGCGCCAGCGCCAGCAGGACCGGCGCCAGAATGCCGATGGTTTCATAGGTCGGCAGCAGACCGATGGCTACGGTGGAGATGCCCATCGTCAGCAGCGAGGCCACCAGGGTGACTTTTCGGCCAATGCGATCGCCAAAGTGTCCAAACAGCGCAGAGCCAATCGGACGCGCAACAAACGCGATGGCAAAGGTGGCCAGAGACTGCAGCGTGGCCGCCGTCGGATCGCCCTGAGGGAAGAAAATATGCGGGAAGACGATGACCGCGGCGGTGGCATAAATATAAAAGTCGAAGAACTCAATGGCGGTGCCAATCAGCGAGGCGACGACAACTTTATTGCGCGAGTTTACCGGAACGTTTTCCGTCCCTGAGTCGAGTGTGGTGGCTGTTGCTTGCATAATATTTTCTTATTTTTGTCGAACGAAAGGCCATATTACGCACAGCAAAAGCGACATTTCAATCTGTAACAAAGCCGCGTGCTGGTGATAAAAGCAACAAAAAGCGGATAATTTTCAGGCCAGCGAAAACACGTCTATGAAATGCTTCACAGATTTTAAATATCAGTCAATTAAACTGGTTTTCAGTTAAATAAAAGTTACGGACTGGATTTATATGCTGAAATGATGAATCGGGCTGAAATTTCAGCCCGAGAGCGGGGCTAGCGGTGCGTTTTACCGGGCATTCGCGTGTCGCCTTTGTACTCGGCGGTGGCAATCCATGCCGCGCAGAACAGAGTCAGACGGGCGAAGAAATAGAAGAAGGCCATCAGTCCCAGCACCGAGCCAAACGCCGCGCCAGAAGGGGATTTCACCAGCGACGGCAGCGTGTAGGTCATCACGATTTTGATCACCTCAAAGCCGATCGCCGCAATCAACGTGCCGCGGATCAGCGCCTTCTTGCGCGGACGATGGCGAGGCAAGCGCCAGAAGATCCAGAAGAACAGCAGGTAGTTGGCGAAGATGGAAATGGCCAGCCCAATGCCGCGCCAGGCGGGCTTGAGCCATTCGATGTAATCAAGATACAGCGCGGAGATGATCATCTGCTGCGCCGAGCCCGCCACGGAGGTAATGGAAAGCGTCACGATCAGCGCGACGAGCAGGCCAATCAGCGAAACAAAATCGCGGAGATACTTCACCCAGATTTTCTCCTGGTCCTGCGGCTTACGCTCCCAGACGTCGCGCGACTGGGCGCGAATGGCCTCGCGCAGGTTGCCCATCCAGTTCACGCCGGAGTAAAGGGCAATCAGCAAACCGACGATACCCACGGTGGTACGCTGCTGAACGGCGGTATTGATGGTGCTCTTGAGCGTGCTGGCAAGGGTCGGATCACTGACGTTATTCAGGATCTTACTGAAGATATCCTGCAGCAGCGTCGGGTGCGACGCGAGCACAAAACCGGCTGCCGCAAATGACACCATCAGGATTGGGATCATCGACAGGAAGGAAAAATAGGTGATGGCGGCACCAAACTGGTTTCCCATGCGGTCATTAAACCGTTCTGTGGCGCGTATCAGGTGCGCAATCATGGGAAGCTGCTGGATCTTTTCTGCCATGCTGGTAACCGTACCCAGCGCTTTGCTGGCTGTTCCCGGCGTTGCGGGCGCTTCAGGCTCGGTTTCCATCTTTTTGATGGGGTCATACTCTAAATGTTGAGTCGGTCGTTGCGGATTGTTTTCCGGCGTCACGCGCATTTTCCTTTTCGTTGAGCTGGATGTGTTTTTGAATTATAGCTTGCGGCTAGTCCACGTAAGCTTTTGTGAGTTCGGTAAGCCACTCCATGAACAGATGGACCCGGCGGGAGAGGTTGCGGCGGTGGGGGTAAATCAGGGAGACAGGCATCGGTTCGGCCCGGTATTGCGGGAGGATCTCAATCAGTTTCTTCGCGCGCAGTAAATCACGCACCCCAACCCGCGGAACCTGAATAATGCCCAGCCCGGCGAGACAGGCAGCCTGGTAAGTTTCCGTGCTGTTGACGGTTAACACCCCGCCCGTTTTTATCCACTGCGTCGCACTGCCGTTATAAAACTCAAAGCCCTGCGGGCGGGTTCCCAGCATCGCGGCGTAGTGGATCACGGCGTGCGAGCCTAAATCGTCGAGCGTTTCCGGGTAGCCAAATCGCGCCAGATAATCCGGGCTGGCGCAATTAATCACCGACAGCTTGCCCAGCGGACGGGCAATCAGCCCTGAATCCTTCAATGTGCCGACGCGCACCACGCAATCAAACCCTTCGCGGATCACATCCACCAGACGATCGCTGCTGCTGAGCTCGAGTTCAATGCCCGGATAGTGCTGCAGAAAAGCAGGCAGTTTGGGGATGACTAAATTTCGAGCAACGCCGACGGGCATATCCACGCGGAGCCGACCGCTGATGCTGGAGGGATCGTGCTGAAACATACCGTCGAGTTCATCAAGGTTTGCCAGCAGATCTTTTGCCCGTTCGTAATAGACCATGCCGTCCTGCGTCAGGCTGACGCGTCGCGTGGTGCGGTGCAATAGCTGGGTGCCAAGCCGGTTTTCCAGGGCCTGAATTTGCCGCGAGACGCTGCCTTTCGGCAGGGTTAATGTTTCGGCCGCGCGGGAAAAACTCTCCAGTTCCGCGACGCGGACGAACAACTGCATTGCGTGAATTTTATCCATAGAGGAAGCTCATTGTTGTTTCTGTTGAAACAGTGAAGCGTTTTAACCCATCTTTATTGATTTTCTATCACCTAATAAGCTCTTTCTCAATCTCCTTAACAGCCAAAACGAGGTTTATGATGAGTGAACGTATCGCATTAGTGACGGGTGGTAGCCGTGGTCTGGGTAAAAACGCTGCGTTAAAGCTGGCGGCAGACGGAACGGGAATTGTCCTGACATACAATCGTAGCCAGCAGGAAGCGCTGGATGTTGTGCATGAAATTCAGGAAAAAGGCGTCAACGCAGCGGCATTACAGCTCAACGTCGGGGATATCACGAGTTTTGATCATTTTGCCCGACAGCTTCAGGAAACCCTTAAGACCGCCTGGCAGCGCGAAACCTTTGACTATTTATTGAACAATGCCGGAACGGGTTTATATGCGCCCTATGCCGACACGACGGAAGCCCAGTTTGATGAAGCGCTGAACATTCATTTCAAAGGACCTTTCTTCCTGACCCAGCGCCTGCTGCCGCTGCTTAACGACGGGGGGCGTATCCTCAACGTCTCCAGCGGGCTGGCCCGTTTTACCCAGCCGGGCTCTGGGACCTACGCGGCCATGAAGGGGGCGATGGAAGTGCTGACGCGTTATCAGGCGAAAGAGCTGGGCGCGCGCGGAATTTCCGTCAATATCATTGCGCCGGGCGCGATTGAAACCGACTTTGGCGGCGGACGCGTGCGCGACAACGCGGAGCTGAATCAGCTTCTGGCCTCGCAGACGGCGCTGGGCCGGGTGGGGCTGCCGGACGATATTGGCGATGCCATTGCGGCACTGCTCAGCGATAAATTGGGCTGGATGAATGCGCAACGTATTGAAGTATCAGGCGGTATGTTCCTGTGATACACGGGCTTAAGGGGAAGGAACCCCTTAATGAAACCCTTAGTATGGATGTGTCTGCATACTGACAGTGATAAAGAACGCAGGCAGCCATAGCCGATAACCCCTTTTCATCACGATATTTCTCAAGAGAAAGACCCTGATGATTATTTATTAACGCAATGGCGGCAGAAAATATTTTCAGCGAATGACGTTTGATATTCGTTTCCTCTTAATAGCGACACTGAAGAGGAAACGACGTCCGGGAAATATCTGCTAAAAAGCGGTTGGTCAGGAATTATTATTCAGGTATTCCTGCTGTAATAAACCAAATAGCCAGTCATTTTGCCAGCGCCCCGCAAGGTAATAGCTCTCGCGTAATTCACCTTCCAGACGAAAGCGGGCTTTTTCCAGCAGGCGTCTTGACGCGACATTTCCCGCGGTGACGGTGGCGGTGAGTCGCCGTATACCGCCCTGATGAAAAGCGTAATCGCAAAGCGCTTTCAGGGATTCAAAGCCGTAACCTTTCCCCTGCGCCTCGGGTGCGAAAAGGAAGCCCACTTCGGCGCAGTCTTCCTCCCGATGAATATACCCGGTAACGCCCAGCGGGGCCTGTGAGGCGATGTCACGCACGACGAGACAAAGCCAGTGCGCGCTGCCCGGTGCCCATGGGGCCAGGCGCGAATCAAACGCCTCGCGGATCGCCGCGACGGGGCGGCCTTCCGCCACAAAGCGCATCACGTCCTGGTGCTGCTGTAGCGCCAGAAAAAAGGGCCAGTCTTGCTCCTGCAGGGGCGAACAGGTCAGGCGAGAGGTAATTAAAACCGGCATTCAGATTCTCCTGAAACATTTTAAATCATTTTAGGGTTGTCACTTTATTTCAACAGAAAGTCAGGTATGGTTAACCGCGTATAAATAAAAAGAATAAAGGGCATTTCGTGCCCATTCCGGATGTCTTCGTTGTCGCTTAAGGAAAACAATGACTCTCAGCACATCACATCATATTCGCGAACAGTTTGAACACTGTCTGGCGGTCATTCGCCATGCGTCGGTGGAAATTTTACTCCTTCTGAATGTACATGCTTCTGAGGGAAAAGATCCACGCTGGTTTCTGGAACAACTCGACAGCGCGCGATTAGCTCTGGGCGGCTGGGGAGCCGTTGCGAAAAAACTCAACCTCAATGATGCCGAGATGTCGGAATTTACGCTCCAGCTGCGCCTGCTGCAGCAGCGCGTTCCGCAGTATGAAAGCGGACAGGATGTGAGTGAAAACCAGCTTATTGCGGCGATGCGGTTTGTGACCGCGCTGGAACATCTTCGCCTGCAGCAGCCGCTGTTGACCTACAGCACCGACCTGGCACCGGGAAGCGAACTCCAGCAGCAGCAGGCGCACAAGCAGGTACGCGCGATTGAGCTGATGATCAAAGGGCTCATCCAGCAGGCCTGGCCCGATCAGGTACGGCTGAACAACCATCTTAAGACCCTGTTTAACGCTGACCGCGTGCGGCGCTGGCTGAAGCTTGGCGAGATCAACGATGTCCTCAGCGGCATGATGTTCAGTGAACTGGCGCAGATGCTGGTGGATAAAAAAGAGTTCAGCCGCTATTACGCTTCGCTGTTCAGCGACCCGTCCATGCTGACGCTGCTGGTAGAACCGCGCAAAACGCTGCAAACCTTCCTCGATGACATCCGGCAAATCCGCAACAGCATCACCGTTCAGAAAACGCTAAGCTCGGCGCAAATTCAGCTGCTGGATAGCTACTACGCGCAGATCGCGCGGCCCGTTCAGCGCGCGTTTGAAGAGGGGAGAACGCGCGTCAATCCGGCCGGATTCATGGCGGTAGATGCCAGCGAATTGCATACCTTCTGGGAAAAGGCGCAGAAAATGGATCGGGTCACTGGGGGGGATCTGTTTGAAGTCCGTGACACCATTGAAAAGCCGACCCAGCGCGCGCCGCGTACCCCTGAACAACGTGAGCAGCTCATTTCCGGTGCGCTATGGGGGGCGGTCGGCGTCATGGTGATTGCCATCGTGGCGGGGGGCTTCTGGCTGGTGACCAGCAGCAAACCGCAGCCTGCAACCGCCAGCGCGGCTGAAGCGGCTCCTCCGCAGGAAATGCGCGAGACGCCTTCTTCGCGCGAAACGCTCACGCGCATGGGGGTCACCTGGGACGAGAATAATTTCCGCTCGGCCATTAACCGCAACGATACCCGCGTGACCCTGCTATTTTTGCAGGGCGGTATGGACTGGAAGCTCTCCTGGACCGAAGAGGCGATGTCGGCAGGCTATGACGATGTGCTGGAGCTGATGCTACGCTACCGCCAGAACATGGTGGAAGAGAAGCCGTGCCGTCGCTTCATCAACACGCTCAGCCACGCCATGTCGAACGGCGAGTCTCTGACCTCGGTTCGTAAAGAGTATCTCAAAGCGTTCTGCACCGTGCCTGCCGTGGTGAAACGCCAGCAGCACGATCTCGACATGGCCACTCGCCGCGCGCAGTCGCAGCCGGATGCCACCACGAAAAAATGGCAGTCCATTCAGACTGCCATTTATGAGGTGATTCGCTAAAATTTTTCCCCTCACCCCAGCCCTCTCCCCATAGGGGCGAGGGAGATGAAGAGCGCACCGTGCAGTCCCCTCTCCCCTCTGGGGAGAGGGTTAGGGTGGGGGGTGAGGGCACCAGACCGCACCCCGCTTAAGGCTCCCCATACAACCCAATCAGCCGCCGCACCACGCCGTTCGTCCAGCCAAAACCGTCCTGCAGCGGATACTCACCCCCGCCACCTTCGCGCGGCGTGCTGCTGGCGATGTGGTACTTCTCAATCAGCTTGTGATGCGTCTTATAAAAATGGTTCACCGTATGCAGCCAGCTCCAGGCGATCTCATCGCCCAGCGAGTCGTTGCCGTACTGCTTGAACCCCTGAATCGCCATCCACTGCAGCGGCGCCCAGCCGTTGGGTTTATCCCACTGCTCTCCGGTTTCGTACTCGGTCGCCAGAATTCCGCCCGGCGTCAGCAGACGCGCTTTGACCGCATCCGACAAACGTTCTGCCTGCTCGTGCGTCGCCATTCCAACATACAGCGGCACAATGCTGGCGGCAGAAAACAGCGCAAGCTCTTCGCGTCGCCAGTCGTAATCGCGGTAGCAGCCGCTCTCCTCGTCCCACAGATAGCGGTTCACCGCCGCGCGGCGATCGTTGGCTTTCTGGCGGAACGCCTCTGCCGTCTCTTTATCCCCTTTCGACGCCGAGATGTTGGCGATAGCGCTTTCCAGCTTGAACAGGAAGGCGTTCAGATCGATGGGGATAAACTGCGTCGTGCGGATGCTGGCGAGCCGCGACGGATCGCGCAGCCAGCGGGACGAATAATCCCAGCCGGACGCCGCACCCGCGCGCAGGTCGCGATATACCTCATTGGGCGGACGACCCGAGTGGCGGGCAGTTTCCACGTCCTCAATCCACGATTCGTCGCGCGGGGTATCACGGTCGTCCCAGTAGCGGTTGAGCAGTGAACCGTCCGGCATGCGCACAGCACTGCGGTAAGCCTGGTTAAGCAGCAGCGACTCCGCGCCGTCCATCCAGAAGGCGTATTCCATTTTGAGGTGATCCAGATAGCGTTTCGCACCGCGCACGCCGTCCTCCTCGAACAGCTCCACCATCAGGGCAAAGACCGGCGGCTGCGAGCGGCTGAGGTAATAGGTGCGGTTGCCGTTGGGGATATGCCCGTAGCGTTCAATCAGCCAGGCGAAGTTGTCCGCCATACATTTGAGCAGATCGTTACGGCCGCTCTCCGCCAGCCCCAGCATGGAGAAATAGGAATCCCAGTAGTAGGTCTCGCTGAATCGCCCGCCGGGGACGATATAGGCCTGCGGCAGGGCCAGCAGGGAAGACCAGGGAATATGATCCTGCGGCTCGCGCGTCAGCACCGGCCACAGGTTATCAATATGCTCTTTCAGGGAGAGTCCCGGGTCGGAGACATATTCTGTGCCGTACGTTTCCGGCATCCAGAAGTGGTTCTCCACAAACTGGCGCAGGTCGAAATCCCGGTGGCGTCTGACCTTGCGGTAGCGGATCAGGATATCCAGCGGATCCATCTTCGGCGCGCAGTCGGGGAAGGTTTTACTGTCCGCAAACAGCCGCGTCGACTGCACATGCTCGAACAGTTCAAGATAGCGGTCTGCGGGCGTCAACGCATCGGAGGCGGGTAGCCCCTCGATCATTTCGGGTTCCGGCTCCGCCTCAATCATTTCATCCAGTTTCAACTCGCAGGGATCGGTCTCGTAGCGCAGCTCTTCTGCAATCTCGAACTCGATGTTCTCGGTAGCCTGTAGTTTCTGGTTGAACATGGTGATAGGGACCTCCGGTTGTGTGTTCAAAAGACAGGTTTATCCGGGCGTCTTATAAGCGTAGACATTCGCTTCGGTAGATGGGGAGGGATATGTGCGGTAGATCACTATTTTCGGAGCATTCGTTTTGCAACGATTTATGAATGTTAAAAAAAATGCCCCTCCGGAGAGGGGCATCAGGATTAACGCATGGTCACAAACTCTTCCGCGGCCGTCGGGTGGATGGCCACCGTGTTGTCGAAGTCTTTCTTGGTTGCGCCCATCTTCAGCGCCACGGCGAAGCCCTGCAGGATCTCGTCCATGCCGAAACCGATGCCGTGGATACCGACAATCTTCTCTTCCGGACCTACGCAGACCAGCTTCATGCGGCACGGCTGACGGTGAGAGGTGACGGCGGTGTACATCGCGGTAAATGCCGATTTATACACTTTCACCTGGTCGTCGCCGTACTGCTCGCGCGCCTGCGGCTCGGTTAAGCCGACGGTGCCGATTGGCGGGTGGCTGAAGACCACGGTTGGGATGTTGCTGTAGTCCAGATGCTCGTCCGGCTTGTTGTTGAACAGGCGCTCGGAGAGACGACGGCCCGCCGCAACGGCGACCGGCGTCAGCTCAACCGCGCCGGTGTTATCGCCGACCGCATAAATGCCCGGTACGCTGGTGTTCTGGAATTTATCGACGACGATATAGCCTTTTTCGTCGGTTTTCACGCCCGTCACGCCCAGGTTGAAGTTATCGTTCGCAGGTTCACGGCCAATCGCCCAGATCAGGCAATCGACGGTCTGGCTGCGGCCATCTTCCAGCTCAAGCGTCAGGCTACCATCCGCGTTTTTCACCACCGCTTTTGGCACGGCGTTGGTGTGCAGGGTCGGGCCTTCGGTGTTCATCACTTCAACCAGCGTATCGACAATCAGCGGGTCAAAGCTGCGCAGCGGCGCGTGTTTACGTACGAACAGGTGCGCTTCCGCGCCCAGGCCGTTAATCACGCCAGCCAGTTCCACCGCGATATAGCCCGCGCCAACAACGGCAACGCGTTTTGGCAGGGCAGGCAGCTCGAAGAAACCGTCGGAGTCGATGCCGTATTCCACGCCCGGGATGTTCGGGTGGCTCGGACGACCGCCGGTGGCGATCAGGATGCGATCGGCGGTGATCGTCTCGCCGTTCACTTCGATCGTTTTCGCGTCCACAAAGCGGGCGAAACCGTGGATAACATCGACGTTATTTTTACCCAGCACGTTGTCGTACGAGGTGTGAATACGGTCGATGTAGGCGGTACGGCTGGCGATCAGTTTGTCCCAGTCGAAGCGGTTGATGGTGGTGTCAAAGCCGTAGTCCGGGCCATACATATGGATAGCTTCACGGATCTGCGCCGCATGCCACATCACTTTCTTCGGTACACAACCCACGTTCACGCAGGTGCCGCCCAGCGCTTTGGCTTCAATCAGCGCGCACTTCTGGCCGTACATGGCCGCACGGTTGATGGAGGCGATGCCGCCGCTGCCGCCGCCGATTGCGATGTAGTCATAATGCTTAGTCATTGCTTTTGTCCTTAATCGTGAATTGCCGCGATTGTATACCTGAAATCAATAGTTTCCACCGATGACTGCGATTACTCCGGCACGATCCAACTGACGGTGGCGTGGCCTGTACCGGCGGGCACCAGCGTTTTATGCAGCCACGGCAGCACGTTGTTCATCTGCGCTTCGAGCTTCCACGGCGGGTTGATCACAATCATGCCGGAGGCGGTCATGCCGCGCTGATCGCTGTCAGGGCGTACCGCCAGCTCGATCTGCAGGATCTTGCGGATGCCGGTCGCTTCCAGGTCTTTGATCATGCGTTTGATTTGCGCGCGCAGCACCACCGGGTACCACAGGGCATAGGTGCCGGTAGCGAAGCGTTTGTAACCTTCGTGGATGCCGGTTACCACCGCCTGATAGTCGGTTTTGATTTCGTACGGCGGGTCGATCAGCACCAGGCCACGACGGGAAACCGGCGGCAGTTTGGCCTTCAGCTGCTGGTAACCGTCGGCTTTTTCCACGCGGGCGCGGCTGTCTTTCTGGAATTCGGAACGCAGCAGCGGGAAGTCGCTCGGATGCAGTTCGGTCAACTGGAGGCTGTCCTGCTCGCGCAGCAGCTGGCGTGCAATCAGCGGTGAGCCAGGGTAGTAGCGCAGCTGGCCGTTGCGGTTGAAGTGATTCACCACACCGATGTAAGGCTCCAGCTCGGCAGGCAGGTCGTCCTGCTGCCAGATGCGGGCAATCCCTTCCAGATATTCACCGGTACGCTCGGCATGCTCGCCGCTCAGCTGATAACGGCCCGCGCCCGCGTGCGTGTCCAGATAGAGAAACGGCTTCTCTTTCTCTTTGAGCGATTCGATGATCAGGCTCTGAACGGTGTGTTTAAGGACGTCGGCGTGGTTGCCTGCGTGGAAGCTGTGGCGATAACTGAGCATGGATGAATGTGTTCCAGGTAATAAACGTAGGCCCGATAAGCGTAACGCCATCGGGCAAAAATAGAGCGTATCGCCACAGTATACAGAAAAGTTTCCACCGCCGCGAAAGCGCAACGTCCGGCATTGAAATCCTCTACACTTAACCCCATTCTAGATCTCATATGCACAGCGCCGGATGCGCGCTTCATTCACCTATTTCAACAGGACAGCGTTTATGACCAATCCATTACTGACGCCTTTTTCGTTGCCGCCGTTTTCTAAAATCCTCCCTGAGCATGTTGTTCCAGCCGTTACGCAATCGCTGGACAACTGCCGCGCGGCGGTAGAAAGCGTGGTAGCGCAGGGCGCGCCGTACACCTGGGAAAATCTGTGTCAGCCGCTGGCCGAAGTGGACGACGTGCTGGGGCGTATCTTCTCCCCGGTGAGCCACCTGAACTCGGTAAAAAACAGCCCGGAACTGCGCGAAGCCTACGAGCAGACCCTGCCGCTGCTCTCTGAGTACAGCACCTGGGTCGGGCAGCACGAAGGGCTGTACAAAGCCTACCGCGACCTGCGCGACGGCGACCACTATGCCGAACTGAACACGGCGCAGAAAAAATCGGTCGATAACGCCCTGCGTGATTTTGAGCTGTCCGGGATTGGCCTGCCAAAAGAGAAGCAGACCCGCTACGGCGAAATTGCCGCGCGTCTGTCCGAGCTGGGCAACCAGTACAGCAACAACGTGCTCGACGCCACCATGGGCTGGACGAAGCTGATTACCGACGAAGCGGAGCTGGCCGGTATGCCGGAAAGCGCGCTGGCGGCGGCAAAAGCCCAGGCTGAAGCGAAAGAGCAGGAAGGCTTCCTGTTGACGCTTGATATCCCGAGCTATCTGCCGGTGATGACCTACTGCGACAACCAGGCCCTGCGCGAAGAGATGTACCGCGCGTACAGCACCCGCGCCTCCGATCAGGGGCCGAATGCCGGTAAGTGGGACAACAGCCCGGTAATGGCGGAAATCCTCGCCCTGCGTCACGAGCTGGCGCAGCTGCTGGGCTTCGAAAACTACGCCGATAAATCCCTCGCCACCAAAATGGCGGAGAACCCGCAGCAGGTGCTCGACTTCCTGACCGATCTGGCGAAACGCGCCCGTCCGCAGGGTGAGAAAGAGCTGGCCCAGCTGCGCGCCTTCGCGAAAGCGGAGTTCGGCGTGGACGAGCTGCAGCCGTGGGATATCGCGTACTACAGCGAAAAACAGAAGCAGCACCTCTACAGCATCAGCGACGAGCAGCTGCGCCCGTACTTCCCGGAAAACAAAGCCGTTAACGGCCTGTTCGAAGTGGTAAAGCGCATCTATGGCATCACCGCCAAAGAGCGTACCGATATCGACGTCTGGCACCCGGACGTGCGCTTCTTCGAGCTGTATGACGAGAAAAACGAGCTGCGCGGCAGCTTCTACCTCGATCTCTACGCGCGTGAGAACAAGCGCGGCGGGGCGTGGATGGACGACTGCGTAGGCCAGATGCGTAAAGCCGACGGTTCCCTGCAAAAACCGGTCGCCTACCTGACCTGTAACTTCAACCGTCCGGTAAGCGGCAAACCGGCGCTGTTCACCCACGACGAAGTGATCACCCTTTTCCACGAGTTCGGTCATGGTCTGCACCACATGCTGACCCGTATCGAAACCGCAGGCGTAGCCGGTATCAGCGGCGTGCCGTGGGATGCGGTCGAGCTGCCAAGCCAGTTTATGGAAAACTGGTGCTGGGAGCCGGACGCGCTGGCGTTTATCTCCGGCCACTACGAGACCGGCGAACCGCTGCCGAAAGAGCTGCTGGATAAAATGCTGGCGGCGAAAAACTACCAGGCGGCGATGTTCATTCTGCGCCAGCTGGAGTTCGGCCTGTTCGATTTCCGCCTGCACGCCGAGTTTAGCCCGGAGCAGGGCGCTAAAATCCTTGAGACCCTGGCCGAGATTAAAAAGCAGGTTGCCGTTATTCCAGGGCCAACCTGGGGCCGCTTCCCGCATGCCTTCAGCCATATCT
Organism: Enterobacter sp. DNB-S2; assembly: GCF_019443845.1. NCBI lineage: Bacteria > Pseudomonadati > Pseudomonadota > Gammaproteobacteria > Enterobacterales > Enterobacteriaceae > Enterobacter > Enterobacter sp. DNB-S2. The sequence continues at coordinate 412,086 of NZ_CP050520.1, read as the reverse complement.
TCGCCGGCGGCTACGCGGCGGGCTACTACAGCTACCTGTGGGCCGACGTGCTGGCGGCAGATGCCTTCTCCCGCTTCGAAGAAGAGGGGATCTTCAACCGCGAAACCGGCCAGTCGTTCCTCGATAACATCCTGACCCGCGGCGGGTCTGAAGAGCCAATGGTGCTGTTCAAACGCTTCCGCGGCCGCGAGCCGCAGCTGGACGCGATGCTTGAGCATTACGGGATCAAAGGCTGATTGTTACGTGAAGATCTGCTTAGTAGATGAAACAGGCGCCGGAGACGGCGCCTTATCTGTTCTGGCGGCCCGCTGGGGGCTGGAGCACGATGAAGAAAACCTGATGGCGCTGGTGATGACGCCGGAACATCTCGAATTACGCAAGCGCGACGAACCGAAGCTCGGCGGGATTTTCGTCGACTTTGTCGGCGGCGCGATGGCGCACCGGCGCAAGTTTGGCGGCGGTCGCGGCGAAGCGGTGGCCAAAGCGGTCGGCATCAAAGGGAGCTACCTCCCGGATGTGGTCGATGCCACGGCGGGGCTGGGGCGCGATGCGTTTGTGCTGGCGTCAGTCGGCTGTCGCGTGCGGATGCTGGAGCGTAATCCGGTCGTCGCTGCGCTGCTCGATGATGGACTAGCGCGGGGCTATGCGGACCCGGAAGTCGGCCCGTGGCTGCAGGAACGACTACAGCTGATCCACGCTTCCAGCCTGACGGCATTAACGGACATCACCCCGCGCCCGCAGGTGGTCTATCTCGACCCTATGTTCCCGCATAAGCAGAAAAGCGCGCTGGTGAAGAAAGAGATGCGGGTGTTTCAGTCGCTGGTGGGACCGGATTTGGATGCCGATGGCCTGCTGGAGCCGGCTCGTCAGCTTGCCACGAAGCGGGTGGTGGTAAAGCGCCCGGACTATGCGCCGCCGCTGGCGGACGTTGCGACCACTAACGCGGTGACCACCAAAGGGCACCGGTTTGATATTTATCCGGGTACGCCGGAATAAAAAAGCCGGGTGGCGGCTTCGCCTTACCCGGCCTGTGTCCTCGATCTATTCCCTCTCCCTTTGGGAGAGGGTTAGGGTGAGGGGAGTTTAACGCACTTACTCGTCTTCTTCGTCACGCAGTGGAACAATCAGCATATCCACGTGAACGGTGTTAATCAGCTGGCGCGCTGAAGACATCAGTTTGCTCCAGAAGTCCTGATGATGACCGCAAACCACCAGGTCCATATCGTATTTCTTAATCGCATCAACCAGCACCTGGCCCAGGTCGCCGCTGCCGCTCAGGGTTTCGGTAATCGGATAGCCCGCGTTGGTGGAGAGTTCGCTCAGGGCATGGTGAGTCTCTTCGGAGATGCGTTTCTGCATATCGCCAAGATTCACGTCGATCAGACCGGTGTAGAGGTCGGAGTAATTCACGTCAACGTGAATCAGCGAAACTTTCGCGTTGTAGGGACGTGCCATGGATACCGCTTTATCAACCAGCACTTTGCTCTCCGGAGAGAGGTCAACCGCGATGAGAATGTGTTTGTAAGCCATAGTGTTACTCCTTCCTTAAGTTATCGATGACTAAGTGAGAATGCCGTCGTCTGATACTTTCATTACGGCCCAGTTAAACATATTTTTCAAGCTTTGGTGTTGATAACGATTAACCTTGTGGCAAAAAAATTAACGGATCTCCTACACTGTTAAATGAGCCGTTCGGATATTAAAACGCGAACCGGATCGATTTTGGTCATTCTTTCACTGAACTGTCTGTCAGGGCATTGGGGTGCGGTAGCTCAGGAGCCTTGCTTCGTGGGCGGACGCCGGGGAGGATGTATGATTAGCACCGTCGCATTGTTTTGGGCGTTATGCGTGGTTTGCATAGTGAATATGGCGCGCTACTTCTCATCGTTACGTGCGCTGTTAGTGGTACTTCGTGGTTGCGATCCGTTGCTTTATCAGTATGTGGACGGTGGAGGGTTCTTCACCTCGCATGGACAGCCCAGCAAGCAGATGCGTCTGGTGGGGTACATCTACTACCAGCGCTACCGCGATCATCACGATGAAGAGTTTATTCGTCGCTGCGAGCGCCTGCGTCGTCAGTTCATTTTGACCAGCGCCCTGTGCGGGCTGGTCGTAGTCAGTATGATTGCATTGATGATTTGGCACTGAGCATAAAAAAAGCGGGTCAGTTTCCTGACCCGCTTTTTTGTCGCCTTCAGCCGATTAAATCAGCTTCAGCGAAATCCAGTACAAACCGCCAGACAGCAGGATGGACGCCGGAAGGGTGAACACCCAGGCCATCAGAATGTTGGTCACGGTTTTGCGCTGCAGACCGCCACCGTCAACAATCATGGTACCTGCCACGGACGAAGAGAGTACGTGGGTGGTGGATACCGGCATACCGGTGTAGCTCGCCAGACCGATAGACACTGCCGCCGTCATCTGCGCGGACATACCCTGCGCATAGGTCATGCCTTTCTTACCGATCTTCTCGCCGATGGTGGTCGCCACACGACGCCAGCCAATCATCGTACCGATACCAAGCGCCAGCGCGACGGCCATGATGATCCAGATTGGCGCGTACTCAATGGTGTTGAGCATATCGCTTTTCAGTTTCTTCAGCAGACGTTTGTCGTCACCATTCACCTCTGGCAGCTTCGCGACTTTATCGGTCACATCAGAGATACAGAGCATGATACGACGAAGCTGACCACGCTGTTCTACAGCCAGTTTGTCGTAGCTTTCGATATCGCCCAGCATGCCTTTCGCACGTTCCAGCGCGTTAATCGCGTTTGCCGGATGGCAGTGGAACTCGCCAGGCGCGGTGGTTGCACCGGCTTCCGGAGAAGGGATCAATTGATCAACGCCGGTCGCTTTTTTCAGCAGGTCAGGATGCTGCTGGAAATAGGTTTCAACGTTGTTGACCGCATCGCGGGTACGGGTGATTTCGTAACCCGAGGCGTTCATGTTCACCACGAAGCCTGCCGGTGCGACGCCGATCAGAACCAGCATCACCAGACCAATGCCTTTCTGCCCGTCGTTCGCGCCGTGAGAGAAGGCCACGCCGATAGCAGAAATGATCAGGGCGATACGCGTCCAGAACGGCGGCTTTTTCTTGCCGTCTTTCTTCTCACGCTCTGCTGGCGTCAGGTGGATACGCGCACGTTTTTTCGTGTTACTCCAGTAACGACGCAGGATGAAAATCAATCCCCCCGCGACTACCAGACCCACGATAGGGGAGATGATCAGGGAGCCGAAAATGCCCAATACTTTAGGCAGGTTCAGCGCATCAACAACCGATGTCCCGGTCATCAGGGCGTTGGTTAACCCGATACCGATAATCGCGCCGATGAGGGTGTGAGAACTGGATGCAGGCAGGCCAAAATACCAGGTACCGAGGTTCCAGATAATTGCAGCAAGCAGCATTGAGAACACCATAGCGAGGCCATGGCCAGAACTAACGTTAAGCAGCAGATCCGTTGGCAGCATATGCACAATGGCATACGCAACGCTCAGCCCGCCCAGGAGAACACCAAAAAAGTTAAATACCGCCGCCATAACAACCGCAAGCTGCGATCGCATTGCGCGAGTGTAGATAACCGTCGCTACTGCGTTTGCAGTGTCGTGGAAGCCGTTGATCGCTTCGTAAAACAGTACAAAAACCAGAGCAAGCAATAATAAAAGCCCGGTATGTAAATCCAGGCCGGCAAACAAATGTAGCATAGGACGTTACGCCATTTTGAGGACATGAACGCGGCGCATTATCCAGGACAAATGCGCGGCGGGCAAAGTGAAATATAGACTTTTTTTGACATGCCACCTGATTTGAGAAAAGCGCCAGAAAGGATATTCTTTAAATTTCAATGGAATGGCTTTGTAATATCTTTTTACGCTGGTGTGACCACAGAGGAAACTTTACAATCCGCGGCAGTTAACAAAGAGGGTTTTGACGTGGAAAGGTTTGATGCCGTGGTAATTGGCGCCGGTGCGGCGGGTATGTTTTGTGCGGCAATGGCCGGACAGGCGGGTCGTCGCGTGCTGCTGCTGGATAACGGTAAAAAGCCCGGCCGTAAGATCCTGATGTCCGGCGGTGGGCGCTGCAACTTTACTAATCTGTATGTTGAACCCGCGGCCTATTTGAGCCAAAACCGTCATTTTTGTAAATCTGCGCTGGCGCGCTACACCCAATGGGATTTTATCGACCTGGTGGGTAAGCACGGCATCGCGTGGCATGAAAAGACGCTGGGGCAGCTGTTCTGCGACGACTCCGCGCAGCAGATTGTCGATATGCTGGTGGCCGAGTGCGAGAAGGGCGGCGTCGTCATGCGCCTGCGCACGGAAGTGCTGGAGGTCGCCCGCGACGACCAGGGCTATACGCTGCAGTTGAATGGTGAAACCGTCAGCGCTGACAGCCTGGTGATCGCCAGCGGCGGCCTGTCTATGCCGGGGCTGGGCGCCTCCCCGTTCGGCTATAAGATTGCCGAACAGTTTGGCCTGAAAGTCTTGCCTACGCGCGCCGGGCTGGTGCCATTTACGCTGCATAAACCGCTTCTTGAACAGCTTCAGACGCTGTCTGGCGTGTCCGTTCCCTCCGTCATTACCGCCGAAGACGGGACGGTGTTCCGCGAAAATCTGCTCTTTACCCATCGCGGCCTCTCCGGCCCGGCGGTACTGCAAATCTCCAGCTACTGGCAGCCGGGGGAGTTTGTCACGGTTAACCTGCTTCCCGATTGCGATCTCGACGCGTTCCTTAACGAGCAGCGTACCGCGCACCCGAATCAAAGCCTGAAAAACACCCTGGCAATGCAGCTGCCAAAACGTCTGGTGGAATGTTTGCAGGCGCTGGGGCAGATCCCGGACGTGTCGCTCAAGCAGCTTAACAGCCGCGAGCAGGAAACGCTGGTCGAGACCCTGACAAACTGGCGCGTTCAGCCAAACGGCACCGAAGGCTACCGCACGGCGGAAGTGACGCTGGGTGGCGTTGACACGAATGAGCTCTCGTCCCGCACCATGGAAGCGCGCAACGTGCCGGGGCTCTATTTTATTGGCGAAGTGATGGATGTGACCGGCTGGCTCGGCGGGTACAACTTCCAGTGGGCATGGGCAAGTGCCTGGGCGTGCGCTCAGGCGCTGGCAGATGTCCGAAGACAATAAAGTTGTACACAAAGCACTAAAGTTGTAACCATTCTCAAAAAACGACGCTAATGTTGTATACTTACTCTATGTGTGGTTATAGGGTTGGAGACTATAAAATGCACATATAGGTACGTATCAATGACGTTTTGTGGGTACGATCATGGCTAGGGGCAGGCGTCTAAAATCCTATCTGGATTATGAAAATGCGCTAGGTGACGGCATAGGGTTGGGCTACGGACAAAGTTATCAACCCTGGCTTAGAGCCCAGGACGTTAGATCCCATGGAAACCGTTCGATAGTCTTTGGCCTCAAGACGTTTCGGAACCACCATTTCTTTTCTTCTGTCGAAAGTAACTTTTTCTACCTGGCTGAGTTTAATGACTCGGTGATCGATATCCGCGAACAATTCCCACTCATACCCCTACTGCTGACCCAACAGATAGCCAATCACTTACATGTGCAGCATCCGCTTGTTAGGGGAGTCAGAGGTGTACCAGCCGATGTCCTGAATGTTATGACAACTGATTTCTTGCTGACCTTGAGAACTCCTGAAGGCGGACTTCGATACAAAGCTATAGCAGTAAAACAAAACGAGTGCATACCTAAACGCGAAGCCCAAAAGCTTGAAATAGAGAGAATGTTTTGGCAGTTGATTGATGTTGAGTTTCAAATTTATGTTGGCTCGGAACTCAATAACGTCGTCGGTAAAAATATTTGTTGGGCTACTTCTGTATTAAGAGATGGCTCTGAATTTTATGATAAATATCCTCTTGGTAAAATCCTATGGAAGCTTAAACCAGATGTTTATCCCATAGTGGGACTACGCGCAATGATTTCATCAATCATTGGGGTAGATGCACAAGAAGCGATGATGTTATTGCAGGCAATGATTGGATTAAAGATGATAAATGTTGATTTATCATATCCAATACTCGAAACCGGACTGATAAAGATAATTTCCAATGGCCACTATATAGGACTGAACGCAAATGGATATTATTAGAAATTCAGTCTGGCTCTCTCAAGGCACTGATTTGCTTGCAGAGGGGCTTTATCGTGTTTTGGATTTTGACAGAAAGGTCGATTTGTTAATTTTATTTAAAATAAAATCAGAAAGAACTGGTAAGCCAATTCCTTTCTCATTTTCACTGTTTAAATATTATATTGAATCAAATAGCATAACTTGTAAAGATTATATCTACCCTTCATATATGTTAGTAGATGAGAAAGAAATAACAGATGAAGACAGGGTAAGGCGAGATGAAAATTACAATATCATTAAAGATCTTGTAGATGACAGAATGTTTCTGTTCGACTATGCATTACATAAAAAGTCTCACCTTTTAATGGATTACTCCCGGAATAAAAAAATATCACAATATACTATCAGAACGCTTCTGGCGTTGTACTGGCGACATGGACAGGATATTTATGCATTGCTACCCGCATTCTCGAACTGTGGTGCCGCTGGGAAAAGTAGAATCAAACATGAAATTAAACTTGGGAATTCCAAGAAAAACAGGGCATTACCTAATGAACGTTCACGTGTTTTCATTCTTAATGAAAGAGATATAAATAATATTAGAAAATCCCTCATTACGTATCATTATAAAGTTAACGGAGATACGATAAAGAAAACATTAGAGAGACATATTGATTTGTATTTTAGGGATGAAATTAAAACAGCAAACCTAGAAAATAGAGCTCCATATGTTCCTTCTTTAAAACAATTTTCCTACTGGAATAAAAAACTCTTCACTAAAGATTTCTCTATAAATAAGAAGAACACGAAAAAAGAAATAGACCTCAAAATGCGGGCGCTTTTAGGTAGTGTGGCTAATACAACTGTTTTACCGGGTGATGTTTTCGAAATAGACTCAACTGTCGCTGATGTACATCTTATTTCCAGTTTAAACAGACGAAAAGTCATTGGGCGTCCTACTATCTATACAGTGGTGGATCGCGCAACAAGAATGATTGTTGGCCTTCATGTTTCTTTATACCATGCTTCATGGCGAGCCGCCCGACAAGCGTTAGCAAATTGCTTTATGCCAAAAAAAGAATATTGTAGATTATTTGGAATCTCTATTACTGATGATGATTGGCCTTGTTCTCATATTCCATTAACATTGATGTGTGACAACGGGGAGATGATTGGTCTTAAACCTCAGGAAAAGATGACCCCCCTGACAAAACTTGAGTTTGCGCCAGTCGGTAGAGGCGACAGAAAAAGCATTGTTGAACGCTGTTTCGGTATTCTAAATGATGAAGTTATTCATAGGCTTATTGGAACAACACGAAGGGGAAAGATTGTTAAAGGAGAGCCAACACCGCAATCCAGGGCTTGTTTAACGATTCAGGAGGTCACTTCTTTACTGATTCGGGAGATACTTGCACATAATCAGAGAACATATGAAGAACTGGCTTATATCAATCCCTTACTGATTGAAAATGATCTCGTAATATCACCAAAAAATAGTTGGATGATAAGCTTAAAGCACGGGAGATTCAGCGCAAGAGCCGTTGGGGCCGACGAAGTGATCGCACGATTATTGATCCCTGTGAACGCTAACATTACCGCCGGTGGGATTCAGTACAATAATCTTTTTTATGAATGTGATCCAGACATTGCATCAGGTGCCAGAGTATTTGGAAGAACCACTTGTGAAGCAAGAATAGATGACAATTGTGTAGATTTTATATATGTAAGATTTGACAAAAATAGCATTTTCAAAAAACATTATCTACTTAAGAAAAGAGATATATTTAAAGGGAAAGCTCATCTTGATACAGATGTAATGGCTGATTGGGTAGATACTCAAAAAGAAATTAATTTATTTACTCTGGATTCACTCAGCAATATCAATAATAAAGATGAATTTAACAGAAAAGGTAATGAAAGATTAAATGAAATATACGAATCTCGCCGGATACATGGTAAAGATATTAAAAAGAACAGGAAAAATGAACTTGATTCATTAGGGCGAACTGATGTTGCTAATGGAAGACCTGAACCCCTACTTCCTTCATCCAGTAATGTTCTGCTTTTGCCTGGCCGGGAGGAGAAACAAAGATGGTTAAAAGGTAAGAAGAAGACTGAGGACGCAGAATAATGAACCTTATACGGAGCGTTTCAGCGATATATAAAGAACAGGAGTTACCTGAGTATCGTGGCAATCCCTTAATTGAAGCACTTCCTGAAGCGCTTACGGAAGATGAAGTACTTCTGGAAATGAGTTATTTCCCCGAAATTGACGAAAAAATCCGCTGGACCGCCCCGGCGAATGTTAGAGAGCAGTATGTCGAACGTATAAAGAAATTCCGTTGCCCACAAACCAATCTTATCCAGGCTTATAAAATGATTTTACGGGCACTTAGGGAAAGCTATGCAGCCCGTAATCCTTTAAAAAGCGGAACAATTCAATATCTTCATTACTATGGAACTGAGCGTCCTGATATTGAACCCGAAAGTGGATATTTTAAATCCCAGGCTGAAACTATTACGATAGTTGGAATGAGTGGTTCTGGAAAAACTACCATGATCGAGCAAGTCATGGATCATTTCCCTCAGATTATAGAACACAGCAGCTATAAAGGAGTTTTTCCCGGCTTCAGTAAGCAAATCGTATGGGTAAAGATTAATTGTCCATACAATTCAAGTGTGAGAGATCTTTGTGAAGAGATTTTACAAAAATTAGATGATGCAATTGGGATGGAACGAACTACACCAGAGATTAGAAATGGTGCTCTGGCTCGCCAGATTGCGCAAAGAATAAAATCATCATTTTTGGGTATTCTTGTTATTGATGAAATGCAGAGGCTTAAATTTTCAAGAACCGGGGGTGAGAGTAAGTTGATTGATTTTTTACATGAAATTGTAGATTCGATGGGGGTATCTATGGTTTTTTGTGGAAATCATCCTTTCGACGAGACTCTGACAAAGAGAATGAGAATTGCCAGACGGGCAGAGTCTGGTGGTTATATGAAAATTACAAACGTCAGATACGACTCACAAGACTGGCAATCGTTTATTCATTATTTATGGCCATTACAATGGACAAATGTTGAAACTCCATTAAATGATGAGTTAAACGAAAAATTATTCATTTTATCTAAGGGCAACATTGGATTGGCTCAGATGATTTATCGGGGGGCACAATTAAAGGTTATCGGTAGCGGTAATGAAATCATAACTGGTGCAGTCTTGTCGGCCTCTGTACCGGTACTCGTAAGTCATACGGAGGAATATAAGGATACTTTACTCCCGGGGGCAGCGACTGAAGACGAAGAAGCTAAATGGCTCTCTGCATCTAATGAAGGTGATGCTTCGGCTAAGTTCATGACAGATAAGACCTTAAAAGCTTTGATCCCTGGGGATATAGACAGGCCACAGCACAAGGAATTCGTAAGAAAAATAGACGAGGTTATGCGCAATTTCGACGAGAAAATACTGTCTCTTGACCATGATCTTGTTATCACCAGAACAGCTGAAAAGAAAAATTCCTACGATGCTCTTCAGCGTTGCGGGCTTATAAATACAGATCCACTTAATAAATTGTAATGAGGTCAACAGTTCGTAACGGTCAAAGAGAGGTGGGGTAAATGATAATGTTACCTGTTTTACCTGATGAATCCTTGTTCAGCCGGTTTTGTCGGACAGCTACCGTGAACGGTATGTCCCCATCTTCTCTGTTAACGATCATTTTCCACAAACCTGATATTAGCGTCCATCCAATTCTCAATTCAGGATTAAAGGCTATTTCTCTTCATACATCCGAAAGTGCAGATCAGCTCTGGCATGAACAGACTTTACTCCCTCTGTTTGCCTGGGCACTACCAATCAGTCGTAATGAAATTATAGATTTCAACACGACCCCTGCCAGGCTTAATAGATTGTGCCGCCTTAGTAATTTTTCACTGGGACAGCGGACACTATTGAAGTTTTGCCCGGTTTGCGCTCGTGAAGATACTTTTCATTATGGTGTAACTTATTGGCATCTGGCGCATCAACTTCATGGGGTTACAACCTGCCATCGGCACCCAGTAGCGCTTGAAAGCATCAATGTCCCTTCTGCACCGCACATACGCATTGGACTTATGCCTCCTGTTTCGTATACAGAACAACTTAGCAATGAGACAGACTTCGATTTTGCTAAATTTTGTTATGAGTCCATTAATATAATCAGAAGAAAAGATATTGCTCATCCCAATTACATGGATGTGCTTAAAAATTTGAATTTATTATCACTGGATGGGCATCTAAAGAAAAATTTATTCTACGCACATGTTTATGCTAAGTGCCAGTTATTTGGAGAGGGTTCATCGGAGCTTCTACCGACATCCCTTACTGATTATCACTACTGGGAGCCTATACTCAAAGATAAATGTTGTCAGCATCCCACAAAGCACCTTTTGCTTTGTTATTGTTTGTTAAATACTTGCTGGCCAACGTATGCAGGAAGTCGTCCTAATAAAAAGAATGAAATCTTTAAAAGTCATAAGGAATACAGCTTTCATATGGCTGGAAATAATACTAGCGTTAGCAACCTTGGGAGGGAATTTAATCGCAGCAGATGTTACATTAAAACACTTATTTATAAAAAATACCTGAGGGCGTTTAAGCGAAACACAAAAATTAATATATTCACTGAATTGCTTATCAAATCTATGGCTTTAAGGGGGTTTAGTCTGGCATCCATAGCTGAGAAAAACTCATTATCGCAAGGAACTGTATCCTCTGTAATTTCATCTTGTTACGGTTTATGCTCATGGCGTAAAAAATGTAAAAAAGATTCTTTAAGACGGCGCCATAAGCAGAAGATATTAAGATTTATACATAATCAATCCGGTTCTATAACGCGAAAGTTAGTCAAGGAAAGTTGTTATGCTAGTTTCTATTGGCTAAATAAACATGAAAATGACTGGCTTAATTCCTGTCTTCCTAAAGCAGTACGATGCTATAGAAATAAAAGAGTAGACTGGAGCGAGAGAGATATAATCTCATCATCATTAATAAATGATGTTTTATCTCAGGGGCAATACCCGATGTCACTTACAAGCCTGGATGCTTTACTGGGGGGGCATAACTGGCTTTTGAAATACAGAGATAAACTACCAATGACAATGACACTTCTCAGGAAAAATAATCTAATTAAATAAGAGGGAGTAATATGGTTTACGAAAATGAATTGTGGCACAGTTTTCTTCTGCGTTCACAGATAATGTATAACTTATCCAATTGCAGAAACATAATATCTAAGCATGGTGAACTAAGGTACGATGCCTTTCCTCGGCTCGAACTGATTGATATGTACAAATTGCATAGTTTGCAGGATATATATGACATTCTTGCTACAAGAAATGGTTATATACTAACTTCCAATATAGTGTCGTTATCTTCTGGTGTTTACGGGTATTTCAACGCTGTTGAAGATGCCTGTCGAAATAATCTACACATAACTAATTCATATCCATTGGTAAACATCTCAAAGATTCGTTACTGCCATAAATGTATTATTGAAGATATATACTCTAAAGGCATTGGTTATCTTCGTCATAGATGGTTGTTTGAATCTAGATGTGCAGCTCATAGTACCTGTTTATATGAGGTTTGTTTTGATAACTATTTGGATGCAGTGAAAGGACTTAGTGACTTAATTATAAGTGGAATTAATCCTCATGGTTATTGTTCCCTTGTGGTTGACATTTCAAATCCTTTCAAAATTCCAGTGTATTTATTGCCCTGTGCCAGGGATAAAATTTTAAAATGGATTTCTGACAATAAAAGTGAGCTAGTTTACTTTCTCTTTGACCTCTTTAAATGTAAATCGCATTCTAGTTTATTAAAGGTTATTGAAGTCAGGATAATGCATGGTAGTTATATTTCTGCGGTGTTCAGGATATTGAGTGAGGTTAATTTTTGTAATTTCAACTCATTTATTACAGATTTATTTGAGGACGTAAGTTATGCCTCTGTTGGACTTGATGATTATTCTGTTAATGTGGATTTCCTCAGGCTAAGAGCCGTAGATTGTAAATTTTGCCAGTTCAATGGTAAAAATTTTTGCTCACTTTTTAATGTAAAGTTTCTTCGCTAATTTTTACTCCATTTATAAATTACTAAGAAAGCTAATAAGATAGGGTTATATATTTTGACTGGGGCGGTAATAATTTATCACTTCCCGAGTATCCCTGGGGGTTACCACCTGAGTATGATGCCGGTTAGCAACAACGTCTAAAAGACCTACGATCACGATAAATGTCACTGGGTCACCCTCAAGCAAAGGGGGTAGGGGGGCTAGATACCAGTACTGCTTACTCAACACGGCCTTGTTTTTGAAAGATGTCGCATCTTGGCAAGAAGCGTTTTACAGCCTATAGTCTGTTAATGAGTATTACAGCTTATATGCTGTAAATCCATGCGTTGTGCTTGTTAACCCGTCGATACGGATGGTCACTTATGAACACTCAATACGCTTTGAAGACCTTGAATCAGTTGCGTCCTGTTTTAATCGGCTTTCGCAAAGCCAATGGACTGACGCAAAGAGATGTTTCTGAACGTTTGGGTGTAACACAGCAAACTTATGCCCGACTGGAGGCCAACCCTGCAAGTGTGGGTTTTGAGCGTTTGTTTAGGGTGTTCAGCGTCCTTGGGGTGGAGATCGTACTTTCATCCAGGGAACCATTGTCAGATGCAAAGCCCGAATACGGAGCTTTGCACAATGATTCTTCACTTCCAGCCAGGCGGGAGAAATGGTGACGCCATACGCTTCCCGGTCTAATTATCTGCAGCAATATTAACCCCTTAGCGGCCTGAAGTATCAGGCTGCTATGAAGCCTTTCGTTTCTTCTGTTATGTTAACTACACCAGTTTGAGCTATTTCAGTCAACCTTAAATTATCTCTTCACTCTTAAATGAAAATTTTATGTCGATCACATTATCGATGAATTTAGGAAATAATCCGTAATGAAAATCTATCTTCCTTTAAATTCATCAATGTCCGTACGACATAATTCACATCAAAGAATGTGTATTATTATCATTTAAGTCATAAAAGCCATGAGTCAGTTCCGAAAAATATAATGAGCATTGAAATTATTACCCATCATTCTGGATTTTTAACTTTGTCATGTATCCAACCACAAGTTGGCTTCCGGTGTTTTGAGGAGCATTAAAGTTCAGAAAGCGCGACCAGATCATAATCCAGAAATGTCGTTAAGATATTCTCAATAACGGTTATCCCTGCATGTTGGCAGGCATTTGAAAATATATTTTGTATTCAGGTTGCAGCAAAACGCTTTCTTACACACAGGACTTCATATGCGGCTCAAAAAATTAAAACTGAAAAACTTCAGAGGCTACAGAAGCTCTACTGAAATCATTATTGATGAAGGCATGACGGGCATTGTTGGTCGTAATGACTTTGGGAAATCAACGCTTCTGGAAGCGCTGGCTATTTTTTTTGAAACAGAAGGAATGAAGGCTGACAAGAATGACATGAACTGTTTCAGCCTGAGAGAAGGGGAGGGCCGTTTTGAAATAGCCTGTGAATTCGATGATCTGCCCGACTTTATCATGATAGACGACAGGGTGCAGACCACGCTCGCCTCAGAACATCTGCTGAATGAAGATGGCAATTTTGAAATCGTCAAAACGTTTAAAGCAACGACCTCAGGAAAACCGGAGCAGACCTGCATCCGCTGCATCCACCCGGATGAGGAGCCCCTGAGAAATTTACTGGGCATGAAAATTTCCGAACTCAAGGCGGTGGGAAAAGAAGTTGAGAAAAATGTGGCGGATAAACGCACTGCATCGTTATGGCGTCAGGCCATCAGGGAAGCCGCCGCTCCCTATACCTGTTCGGAAATGTTGCTGGATGTCGATAAAGAGTTTGGAACCGACACAAAATCATTATGGGGTAAGATCCTCGATTTGCTGCCCACGTATGCGATTTTCAAAGCCGACAGGGAAAGCAGCGACGGGGATTCCGAAGCTAAAAACCCCTTACAGCAGGCCGTAAAAGACGCTCAGGCTGCGCTGCAGGACAAAATTACAGCGCTGGAAAATGAGATCCAGGACAGCGTACTGGATGTCGCACAGAGAACGCTGGATAAATTACGTGAAATGGCCCCCGAACTCGCCAGCGAACTGACTCCACGATTTAAGGAGAAACCCAAGTGGACCTTCAATTTCACCCTGGATGGGGAAAATGGCATCCCCATCAATAAGCGCGGCAGCGGGATAAGGAGGCTTATCCTGTTGAATTTTTTCCGGGCTGAGGCTGAAAAGAATGTCGCGGGGACGCCCAGAAATGTGATTTATGCCATAGAGGAGCCTGAAACGTCACAGCATCCGAACTATCAGATGATGCTGATGAAAGCGTTACTGGCACTGGCAGGCCAGCCGCACCGTCAGATTATCGTCACCACCCATGTCCCGGCGCTTGCCGGATTGATCCCTGTCGAAGGCGTACGTTATGTCACCCGAAATGAGGCGGGTGAACCCGCAGTAAAAATGCCGGATGACGCTGTGCTGAAGGAAGCCACTGAAAGCCTGGGGGTGCTGCCAGAGACCGGTATGGAAAGGGCGCAGGGGATAGTTCTGGTAGAGGGAAAGTCGGATGTCACTTTCCTGAGGCATGCGGCCAGTTCATTAAAACAGTCAGGTATGTTGCCAGCCTCTCTGGAGGACGTGAAAATAGTGCCAGTCCTCATAGGAGGGTGTGGCAGCGTCAAACACTGGGTTACATTGAATCTGGCCAACGATCTGGGGCTTCCCTGGTGCGTATTTCTGGACTCCGATATTGGAGGAGACCCCGCACAGGTTCTGTCCATTCAGAAACGTAAAAAAGAAGTGGAGGATGCCGGTAAGGTATTCTTCGCCACGCGCAAACGTGAAATAGAGAACTATCTCTGCCCGGATCTGATCGAAGAAATGACCGGTGTAGTCGTCACGTTTACGGACACCTGTGATGCTAAAAAAATAATTGGACGGGCGGTGGGAATGAAACCCGATAATGTGCTTGATAAATTCTGGCCCCGGATGACAGCGGAAAGAATCATCTCAAGATCAACCTATCATGACGGAACGCAGGAGAGAAGCGAGCTGGTTGAGATCCTGAGCGACATTGTATCCATGACGAGATAATGTATTAAATAAGCATCTCAGGTGCATATACTCCGGTCCTCAACAAAGGACCGGAGTACAGAGTAGTAAAACCCGAAATTAATCGGGCTTTAATTATTCAACGTTTAACAGGCTCCCTGCCCGGAAGTTGTGTTAAATACGTTTAACGAAGCGGTTTTACAAACTTTATTTATGACTGCCAAGCCATTTATTCATCTGCTCGATTTCACCTTTCTGAGCTTTTATGATGTCCTGTGCAAGCTTTCTCATTTCGGGATCTTTACCGTATTTGAGCTCGGTCTCAGCCATTGCTATTGCACCTTCGTGGTGAGCGATCATACCTTTTGCAAAGGCCTTGTCAGGATTGGGCTCATTAACGGCGGCCATCATTTTGTCATGCATGTCTTTCATGCCCGACATATATTCCTGTGACGATGTCGACGAGTGCATATCTGACATTTTCATTTCCGAATGTTCTGCGGAAATGGCTGGCAGGGATAAGATTAATATAACAAACAAGGAGCTTTTGATTTTCATATAATAAATCCTTTTCAGGTAGGTACCGGTTAATTGTAGCTAAGTCAGATAAAAAAGCCCCCTGATGGGGGCAAAAAAGTAGCAACATATCCGGTTAAGGAATAATCTATCAAGGAAAGGGTAAAAGCACGGATACTACAATCGCATTCAGCCTGCATTGATCATGTGGCGGTGCGCTTCGGCCATGGCCTCATGTGGGCCGGACTGACCGTTATTCATGAATTCATGGGCAACCGCTGCTCTTTCATGCTCATCCATCGCTGCGTAAGACGTTGACGAGACGGTCGTGGATACAGTGTTATTTCCCATCATCTTTTGATGACTTTCCACCATTTTCTGGTGCGCATCCGCCGATCCGTTCGTCATGGTTTCATGAGCAATTATGGCCTGTTCATGCTGATCCATACCGTTCATACTGGGGGCGGAACCCTGAATCCCTACATAAGCAGCAGCAGACTGCATCTGGTGAGCAGGAGCCTGTGCATTGTTGACGCGCTCATGGATATTCACGGATTCCGTGGCCCACGCTGACGAAATTAAGCCAAGACCTAACACTGATGCTAAGACGATATTTTTCATTGTAACTCTCCAGTAATTAATTAGTGATGTCCGGGAATGGAGAGCTGCATCTCCCGTTGCATAACAGCAAAGGCTCGGCAGTTCTTATTTCTCCGGAAGTTGGCTGGATATTCATTTCCTGGCGTACTCTGACGCCGGGTATTGATGAAGCAATCCAGCCTTCCTGATAAGTTGCACTAATTATATCGAATGGCTTCTGTTTGCTGCATGACAGGCTAATGACATCTTTGTCATTTAATTCTTTATTCTCAGTGTTGGGGACCCGGAATCATTTTCTCCAGTCTGGGTACGGATAAAATAAAACGCGTCGAGCGTTCATCCGATTCCACATGCACTCTTCCGTGATGTGCTTCCACGATTGACTTCACAATCGCAAGACCGATGCCGCTGCCTTCTCCTTTTCGTTGTCTGGCCGGATCCACCCGATAAAAACGGTCAAAGAGCCTTGATAAATGCTCTTCAGGGATTGGTTTCCCCGGATTTTCAATCACAAGGTCAAAAAAGCTCTCCTGCTCTCTTATTGAGACGGTGATTGCCTGTCCCTCCGGGGTATAACGCAGGGCATTGGATAACAGATTATTAATCGCTCTTCTGAACATTTGTGGATCTCCCTCAACCAGGCAGGGCATCCCGTTAAATTTGAGCGTGATATTGCGTTCTTCGGCCCAGGCTTCGAAAAACTCGAAGACTTTCAAAACTTCCGCTCTAAGGTCAAACATGACCCTGTCAGGTATCAGCTGATTATTATCTGCCTGTGCCAGGAACAGCATATCGCTGACCATTTTGGTCATCCGGTTATATTCTTCAAGACTGGAATAGAGGACATCCTCAAGTTCCCTCTGTGTTCGATCCTGACTCAGTGCGATTTCAGTCTGCGTCACCAGATTGGTGATGGGCGTTCTGATCTCGTGCGCGATATCGGCAGAGAAATTGGCCTGGCGGGTAAAGACATCCTCAATCTTTTCGATCATATGATTGAAGGAGATAACCAGCTGCTCCAGCTCTATGGGAACGCGTGTCGGTTCGAGTCGCGCATCAAGATTCTCAGAGGTGATGTTTTTAATGGCATTGCTGACATTACGAAGCGGCAGATGTCCCTGGCGGACGGCGATTCGAATAATAAGAACAATCAGCAGGCTTATCACGACAGCAATCGCAATCAGATTTTTTTTCAGCGCATCGAGGTAGTGGAGATGGAAATTAATGGAGAGGCCGACCAGCATGACATATTGCTGCTGTTTACCCTGAAATATCACCTGACCAGAGGAAGCGATAATCCTGTATGTTTCCATCTTCATTTCGGACCCGGTATCCATAGGTCTTGCAGGATCCTCCACCGTCCAGAGAAAGACATCCCGTGCGCGGCAATGCTCGCTAAAATCTGCTGTTCTCACGGCCGGTCGTAGTGCTGCCCCCTGCGCTGAACTAAAGAGCACTTCCCCCCTGGGGTTGAGGAGCAAAAGGGCAACGTTGCGGTAGCTGGCAATCGATTCCTTTATTTTACTTACTTTTTTTTCATCCGGAACTGTTGGGGACTGGAGTATACGGCTCAGAGTGGTGCTGATTTGCTGGAGATCGCTGACATCCTGCTCGGCAAAATGATTTTCAACAGAATGCAGCATAAACCAGGTGAAAGCGATAAAAGCCAGTATCGTGGACAGGCTGATAAAAAAGGTCAGCCGCAGAGCGAGTGAAAAAGGGCGCCTGGAAGGTTTGCTATGCATCCGGGACCTCCAGCATATAGCCCACGCCGCGGACTGTCTGGATCAGCTTTGTCCCGTAATCGTTATCTATTTTAGCGCGGAGTCGCTTTACGGCGACATCAATCGCGTTAGTGTCGCTGTCAAAATTCATGTCCCAGACCTGAGAGGCAATCAGGGAGCGGGGAAGAACCTCTCCCTGATGGCGAATGAAAAATTCCAGCAGGCTGAACTCTTTACTGGTGAGCACAATGCGGTTTCCGGCGCGACTGACTTTTCTGGATACGAGATCAATAGAGAGGTCAGCCACCTTAAACTGGCTTTCCGTGATCATCGTGTTTCCCCGCCTCAGAAGAGTTCTCACCCGAGCGAGCAGTTCGGCAAACGCAAAGGGTTTAACCAGATAATCGTCCGCACCCAGCTCCAGTCCTTTGACCCTGTGTTCGATCGTGCCCAGGGCCGTCAGCAGTAAGACCGGCATACCCTTTCCGGCAGTGCGGAGCATGCGGATGATATCCCAGCCGTTCACATCAGGCAGCATGATATCCAGAATGACTAAATCATACTCCGCGGTCATGGCGAGATGATATCCGGTAAGACCATTATCAGCGTGATCCACTACGAACCCTGCTTCTGTAAGCCCTTTGCTGAGATATTCACCTGTTTTAATTTCGTCTTCGACGATCAATATTTTCATCTTGCTCCCCGGCTGGCTGCTAATGTCATTCTATTGCGCCCACGATCGTTATCAACGGATTACAGCAAAAATGACAACATTGTCATTATCCTGTCACCCGGCAAACAGAGAGCGTTCGGTAAAGTATCCCTATCAATAATCTGGACTTCATTTGAACCATTTATCAGGTCTGCCTGGACGAGAAGCGTTATGTTCAAATTAAAATTACTCAGCATCAGCACGATATTCATCCTGGCCGGTTGTGTCTCTCTGGCACCTGAATATCAGCGCCCGGCAGCACCGATACCCCAGCAGTTTTCACTGTCCCGAAACAGCCTGACGCCAGCTGTGAATGGTTATCAGGATACGGGCTGGCGTAACTTTTTTGTCGATCCCCAGGTTACACGGTTGATTACTGAAGCTCTGAACAATAACCGTGATTTGAGGATGGCTGCTCTGAAGGTTGAAGAGGCCCGGGCCCAGTTCAACGTCACGGATGCAGATCGTTATCCCCAGTTGAATGCCTCATCCGGGATCACATACAGCGGTGGTCTGAAAGGCGACAAGCCGACCACACAAGAGTACGACGCGGGTCTGGAGCTCAGCTATGAGCTCGATTTTTTCGGCAAACTTAAGAACATGAGTGACGCTGATCGCCAGAACTACTTTGCCAGCGAAGAAGCCCGTCGGGCCGTACACATTCTGCTTGTCTCCAACGTTTCACAGAGCTATTTCAGCCAGCAACTGGCGTACGAACAACTCCGTATTGCGCGGGAAACGCTGAAAAATTATGAACAGTCTTATGCTTTCGTTGAGCAACAGCTGGTGACCGGGAGTACGAACGTTTTGGCACTTGAACAGGCCAGAGGACAAATCGAAAGTACCCGCGCCGAAATAGCCAAACGAGAAGGCGATCTGGCTCAGGCAAACAATGCCCTGCAACTGGTGCTGGGAACATACCGCACACCGCCGTCAGAAAAAGGGATGAAAGGCGGGGAGATCGCCCCAGTAAAATTGCCACCAAATCTGTCGTCACAAATTTTGCTGCAGCGTCCGGATATTATGGAAGCGGAATACCAGCTGAAAGCGGCTGATGCCAATATTGGCGCAGCGCGAGCGGCCTTTTTCCCGTCCATTACCCTGACAAGTGGTCTTTCCACAAGCAGTACGGAGCTGTCCAGCCTCTTTACGTCAGGAAGTGGAATGTGGAATTTTATTCCTAAAATTGAAATTCCTATTTTTAATGCTGGCAGGAACAAAGCCAATCTGAAGCTGGCTGAAATTCGCCAGAAACAGTCGGTGATTAATTACGAACAGAAAATTCAGTCAGCCTTTAAGGATGTTTCCGACACGCTTGCGCTGCGGTATAGCCTTAGCCAGCAACTTGAGGCACAGCAGCGTTATCTTGATTCACTTCAGATAACCCTCCAGCGTGCCAGAGGATTATATGCAAGTGGTGCTGTCAGTTACATTGAAGTACTGGATGCAGAGCGTTCCCTGTTCACGACGCAGCAAACCATCCTCGACCTTACCTATTCCCGACAGGTTAACGAAATTAATCTGTTCACTGCACTGGGTGGCGGTTGGGTAGAGTAAATTATATTCAACATATCAGGAAATTTAAAATGCGTAACTCACTTAAAGCTGTTTTATTTGGTGCTCTCTCTGTCATGTTTTCTGCCGGTCTTCATGCTGAAACACATCAGCATGGTGATATGAATGCTGCCAGTGATGCTTCGGCACAGCAGGTGATCAAGGGCACCGGTGTCGTTAAAGACATTGATATGAATAGTAAAAAGATCACCATTTCACATGAAGCAATTCCTGCGGTGGGCTGGCCTGCAATGACTATGCGCTTTACTTTTGTTAATGCAGACGATGCTATTAATGCCCTGAAAACAGGCAACCAAGTCGATTTCTCGTTTATTCAGCAAGGCAATATCTCCTTACTCAAAAGCATTAACGTGACGAAATCCTGATTGACATCCGGAGCGATTACATCCAGTACGCCTGAACATTCATTAAGAGATTTCTGTGAATGAATAATCGGGCGCATATGCCAGGTGTTTTGATTTTTCAGCGAGAAATTGTATGGCTTCTTTAAAGATAAAATATGCTGCAATAATTATCAGCAGCCTCATAGCAGGAGGGCTGATATCGGTTACTGCCTGGCAGTTTGTAAACTCATCACAAAAAACAGTACAAACAGAACAAAAGGCACCGGAGAAAAAGGTACTTTTCTGGTATGACCCGATGAAACCGGATACCAAATTTGATAAACCCGGAAAATCTCCCTTTATGGATATGGACCTGGTGCCAAAATATGCTGATGAAAGCGACGAGAAAAGCAATGGCGGGATCCGTATAGACCCAACGCAGGTTCAGAACCTGGGATTAAAAACGCAAAAAGTCACGCGCGGAATGCTGAATTATTCTCAGACGATCCCGGCGAATGTTAGTTACAACGAGTATCAGTTTGTCATTGTGCAGGCGCGCTCTGACGGTTTTGTCGAAAAAGTGTATCCACTGACGATTGGCGATCATGTGAAGAAAGGCACTCCGCTTATCGATATCACCATTCCTGAATGGGTTGAGGCACAAAGTGAATTCCTGCTGTTATCCGGTACAGGCGGTACGCCAACCCAGATAAAAGGGGTTCTGGAACGGCTTCGTCTGGCCGGTATGCCGGAAGAGGATATTCAAAGGCTGCGTTCAACCCGCACCATCCAGACCCGTTTCACCATTAAAGCACCTATTGATGGTGTAATTACTGCATTTGACCTGCGAACCGGCATGAATATTTCGAAAGATAAGGTGGTGGCTCAGATTCAGGGGATGGACCCGGTCTGGATCAGCGCTGCAGTGCCAGAATCTATCGCCTATCTGCTGAAAGATACGTCGCAGTTTGAAATTTCGGTACCGGCTTATCCGGATAAAACATTCCATGTCGAAAAATGGAACATTCTTCCCAGCGTGGATCAGACAACCCGTACGCTTCAGGTCCGTCTCCAGGTTTCTAATAAGGATGAGTTTCTCAAGCCGGGCATGAATGCCTACCTGAAACTAAATACCAAGAGCCAGGAGATGCTGCTGATACCAAGCCAGGCCGTTATCGATACCGGCAAGGAACAGCGCGTGATTACTGTTGATGATGAAGGCAAGTTTGTGCCGAAACAGATCCACGTTCTGCATGAATCACAGCAACAGTCCGGCATCGGCTCCGGTCTGAATGAAGGTGATACTGTGGTGGTCAGTGG
This sequence comes from Enterobacter sp. DNB-S2, assembly GCF_019443845.1. Lineage (NCBI taxonomy): Bacteria > Pseudomonadati > Pseudomonadota > Gammaproteobacteria > Enterobacterales > Enterobacteriaceae > Enterobacter > Enterobacter sp. DNB-S2. The sequence continues at coordinate 390,096 of NZ_CP050520.1, read as the reverse complement.
CCTGTTCCTCATTGACTCCGAAGCCAATATTACGGGCGCCCTGGAACGTATGCGTCACCCTGAAAAAACAGAAAGCAGCATGCCAGCAATGTCTGACCAGCCTGTAACCATGCATTCAGGGCACTGAGGAGACGACGATGATTGAATGGATTATCCGGCGCTCTGTCGCCAACCGTTTCCTGGTCATGATGGGGGCCCTGTTTCTCAGCATCTGGGGTACATGGACGATTATTAACACGCCGGTCGATGCCTTGCCTGACCTGTCAGATGTGCAGGTTATTATTAAAACCAGCTATCCCGGCCAGGCCCCGCAGATTGTAGAAAACCAGGTCACCTATCCACTTACCACCACCATGCTGTCCGTACCTGGCGCAAAAACCGTGCGTGGTTTTTCACAGTTCGGGGATTCGTATGTGTATGTCATTTTTGAAGACGGCACCGATCTGTACTGGGCCCGTTCCCGCGTGCTGGAATATCTGAATCAGGTTCAGGGAAAACTGCCCGCCGGTGTGAGTTCTGAAATCGGTCCGGATGCCACGGGTGTGGGCTGGATTTTTGAATATGCCCTTGTCGATCGCAGCGGAAAACACGACCTTTCAGAACTGCGTTCTCTGCAGGACTGGTTCCTGAAATTTGAGCTGAAAACCATCCCGAACGTGGCTGAAGTAGCCTCGGTTGGCGGCGTGGTGAAGCAGTACCAGATTCAGGTGAACCCGTTAAAACTGTCCCAGTATGGTATCAGCCTGCCCGAAGTGAAACAGGCCCTTGAATCGTCTAACCAGGAAGCCGGTGGCTCGTCCGTTGAAATTGCGGAAGCGGAGTATATGGTCCGTGCCAGCGGTTATCTTCAGAGCATTGATGATTTCAATAACATTGTCCTTAAAACCGGCGAGAACGGCGTGCCGGTTTATCTGCGGGATGTTGCCCGCGTGCAGACTGGGCCGGAAATGCGTCGTGGCATTGCAGAACTTAACGGCCAGGGGGAAGTTGCTGGCGGCGTGGTGATCCTGCGGTCGGGTAAAAATGCGCGCGACGTTATCACTGCGGTCAAGGATAAACTGGACACGCTGAAGGCCAGCCTGCCGGAAGGCGTTGAAATCGTGACCACCTACGATCGCAGCCAGTTAATCGACCGGGCCATTGATAACCTCAGCTACAAACTCCTGGAAGAGTTTATCGTGGTGGCCATCGTCTGTGCCCTGTTCCTGTGGCACGTACGTTCAGCCCTGGTGGCAATTATCTCTCTGCCGCTTGGCCTGTGTATCGCCTTTATCGTTATGCACTTCCAGGGGCTGAACGCCAATATTATGTCACTGGGAGGGATAGCGATTGCCGTCGGAGCGATGGTGGATGCCGCCATTGTGATGATTGAAAATGCGCATAAACGGCTTGAAGAGTGGGATCATCAGCATCCGGGTGAGCAGATTGACAACGCAACCCGCTGGAAGGTCATTACCAACGCCTCCGTGGAAGTGGGACCTGCACTGTTTATCAGCCTGCTGATCATCACCCTGTCCTTTATTCCTATCTTTACCCTGGAAGGTCAGGAAGGACGTCTGTTTGGCCCGCTGGCATTCACGAAAACTTACTCCATGGCGGGCGCGGCCGCGCTGGCCATCATCGTCATTCCGATTTTGATGGGGTTCTGGATCCGGGGGAAAATTCCTGCCGAGACCAGTAACCCCCTGAACCGGGTGCTGATCAAAGCGTATCATCCATTGCTATTGCGGGTACTCCACTGGCCAAAAACAACCCTGCTGGTTGCGGCCTTGTCCATTTTCACCGTTATCTGGCCGCTGAGTCAGGTGGGCGGTGAGTTTCTGCCGAAGATCAATGAGGGCGACCTGCTGTATATGCCGTCAACATTGCCAGGCGTCTCTCCGGCAGAAGCTGCAGCGCTCCTGCAGACGACGGACAAGTTAATCAAAAGCGTTCCTGAAGTGGCCTCTGTATTTGGCAAGACCGGTAAAGCAGAGACTGCGACGGATTCCGCGCCGCTCGAAATGGTTGAAACCACGATCCAACTGAAGCCTGAAGATCAGTGGCGTCCAGGCATGACGATTGACAAGATTATTGAAGAACTCGACAGGACCGTCCGTTTACCGGGTCTGGCAAACCTCTGGGTGCCGCCAATCCGTAACCGTATTGATATGCTCTCAACCGGAATTAAAAGCCCGATAGGTATCAAAGTGTCCGGGACTGTTCTGTCGGATATCGATGCGACTGCGCAGAGTATCGAGGCGGTAGCCAAAACCGTGCCGGGCGTGGTATCTGCCCTGGCTGAGCGACTTGAGGGCGGGCGCTATATCGATATCGATATCAACCGGGAAAAAGCCTCCCGCTACGGAATGACGGTGGGCGATGTTCAGCTGTTCGTCTCATCAGCCATCGGCGGCGCGACGGTAGGGGAAACGGTTGAAGGTGTGGCCCGGTACCCGATTAATATCCGCTATCCGCAGGATTACCGGAACAGTCCAAATGCGTTGAAACAAATGCCGATCCTGACCCCGATGAAGCAGCAGATTACGCTGGGCGACGTCGCGGATATTAAGGTTGTTTCAGGGCCGACTATGCTGAAAACGGAAAATGCCCGTCCAGCCAGCTGGATTTACATTGACGCGCGCGGCAGGGATATGGTGTCGGTGGTTAATGACATTAAAACGGCGATCGGTCAGAAAGTGAAACTGAGACCGGGTACCAGCGTGTCATTCTCCGGACAGTTTGAACTGCTTGAGCATGCCAACAAGAAACTGAAGCTGATGGTGCCGATGACGGTGATGATCATCTTCATCCTGTTGTATCTGGCATTCCGCCGGGTTGATGAAGCCCTGCTGATCCTGATGAGCCTGCCGTTCGCCCTGGTTGGCGGGATATGGTTCCTGTACTGGCAGGGCTTCCATATGTCTGTTGCAACCGGAACCGGGTTTATCGCCCTGGCCGGGGTGGCAGCAGAGTTTGGCGTGGTCATGCTGATGTATCTGCGTCATGCCATTGAAGCGCACCCGGAATTGTCCCGTAAAGAGACGTTCACACCGGAGGGTCTTGATGAAGCCCTCTATCATGGTGCCGTATTGCGTGTCCGGCCGAAAGCCATGACCGTGGCGGTGATCATTGCGGGTCTGCTGCCAATACTCTGGGGAACCGGTGCAGGTTCAGAAGTCATGAGCCGTATCGCGGCACCCATGATTGGTGGGATGATCACGGCTCCGCTGCTGTCCCTGTTCATTATTCCTGCCGCCTACAAATTAATCTGGCTGCGCAGACATAAAAAAAGCGTGTCCTGAACCTGAAGGGGCACCCCCTGTGGGTGTCCTTCTGTACTGATTCACCCTGACGTCAGGGTTTATATCGATAATATACAGAGGTGAGTATGAAAAAAGTGGTTCTCATGGCGCTGGCTCTCGGCCTTTCACTTCCCGCGATGGCGAGTGAAAAAGTGATTGATATGTACAAATCTGAAAACTGTGGCTGCTGTTCCCTGTGGGGCAAGGCGATGGAAAAAGACGGGTTTGAAGTACGAACTCACGTAATGAATGATCAGGCGCTGTCAGCCCTGAAAGAAAAGCATGCTATTCCTGCAGGACTACGAAGTTGTCATACCGCGGTTGCCGGTAATTTGATCATTGAAGGCCATGTGCCTGCGACAACGATACATAAGGCAATGCAGTCTGGTTCGGGTATATACGGTCTCGCCACTCCCGGTATGCCAGCAGGAAGTCCTGGAATGGAGATGGGAGCCCGAAAAGAGGCTTACGATGTTATCGCATTCTCACCGGATGGAAGTAAAAAAGTCTTCCAGCGAATCGAATAGTCAGCGGAACGGCTGATAACGAGACGCCGGCAGCAGGCACTCCTGTTCCGGCGACATTCGTGGTAATCGCATCCATGACATACCCTGAAGACAGAAGATGCTTCAGGTATGCATAAGGAGAGTTACTGTGAAAAATGACAATGCAGTGCAACACAACAACCAGACTGCTTCTGAGCAGACATTATCCCCGGACGAGAGTCACGTATTGCATAAGGTGAGAGATCCCGTGTGCGGGATGACCATCCTGCCCGACAGGGCGCACAGCAGCATTCGATACCAGGACCATCAGTTTTATTTCTGCTCCGCCAGCTGTGAGAGCAAATTTAAAGCCCATCCTGATCGTTATCTTACCGAAGATGCCAGTGAACATTCCCATCACCGTCACCACGATCATCACGAAGTCAGCCCTGATCAGATAAAACAGCCTCATCACCAGGCGGAGAAAGTGAATTCTGAAGGTGTGTGGACATGTCCGATGCACCCGGAGATACGCCGTAGTGGTCCCGGAAGCTGTCCTGTCTGTGGAATGGCACTGGAGCCGCTCGTAGCTACGGCATCCACGGGGCCGAGTGATGAACTTCGCGACATGACAAGACGCTTCTGGCTGGGGTTGTTGCTGGCGTTTCCGGTTCTGGTACTCGAAATGGGATCTCATCTGTTTCCCGCCTTGAGGGATACAGTACCGCCACAGTACAACACATGGCTGCAGCTGCTTCTGGCCTCTCCTGTCGTGTTGTGGTGTGGCTGGCCATTCTTCGCCCGGGCCGGAATGTCGTTACGTAACCGCTCCCTGAATATGTTTACCCTTGTTGCAATGGGAACCGGCGTAGCCTGGGTTTACAGCGTCATTGCAACCGTCTTCCCCTCCTGGTTTCCTGCATCGTTCAGAAACATGGATGGCCTGGTGGCCGTTTATTTTGAAGCCGCAGCAGTCATTACGGTGCTTGTTCTTCTGGGACAGGTTCTTGAGCTGCGGGCACGGGAACAAACCTCAGGTGCCATTACTGCGCTTCTGAACCTTGCCCCCAAAACCGCCAGGCGGCTGGATCTTGACGGTCATGAAACGGATATTAATGCGGAAGATGTTCTGCCTGGCGATAAGCTCCGCATCAGACCTGGAGAGAGTATTCCGGTCGATGGTATCGTGATCGAAGGCAAAACAACCGTTGATGAATCGATGGTGACCGGGGAATCTATGCCGGTTACAAAAACGGAAGGTGATCCTGTCATCGGGGGGACGATTAATCAGACAGGTAGTCTTATCATCCGTGCAGAGAAAGTCGGTGATGAAACGATGCTCTCACGAATTGTTCAGATGGTCGCTGATGCACAGCGTTCGCGTGCCCCCATCCAGAGAATGGCTGACAGCGTATCAGGCTGGTTTGTTCCTCTGGTGATACTTATCGCGGTTGTTGCTTTCGTTATCTGGTCTGTCTGGGGGCCAGAGCCCAGGATGGCGCACGGTCTGATTGCGGCTGTATCGGTCCTGATTATTGCCTGTCCCTGTGCGCTGGGGCTGGCCACGCCGATGTCGATAATGGTGGGGGTGGGAAAAGGAGCCCAGGCCGGGGTATTAATCAAGAATGCCGAAGCCCTGGAGCGTCTTGAAAAAGTAGACACACTGGTTGTAGATAAAACAGGCACGCTCACGGAAGGTGCGCCTTCGGTGACAGGGATTATCAGTCTCAATCCGGGAGGCGAAACATCTCTTCTACGTTTAACGGCCGCAGTGGAAAAAGGCTCGCAGCATCCGCTGGGTGTGGCAGTAGTTAAAGCAGCACAGGAAAAGGGGATCGCGATACCGTCGGTCAGTAATTTCAATGCTCCGTCGGGTAAAGGCGTCTCAGGCGATGTTGAAGGTCAACGGGTTGTTATTGGTAATGAACTGGCTATGCAGGAAAACAGTATCGTTATTGATAATGAAAAGGCCGTTGCGGATACGTTGCGGATGGAAGGCGCTACCGTTATCTATGTGGCGACAGACGGGCACCTTGCAGGCCTGATAGCTATCTCGGATCCTGTGAAAGCAACCACACCGGATGCGCTTAAAGCGTTACGTCAGGCGGGGATACGCATTGTTATGCTCACCGGGGATAACCAACTTACTGCTGAAGCAGTCGCACGGAAACTGGGAATAGATGAGGTTGAAGCCGGAGTTCTGCCTGACGGAAAAAAAGCAGTGATAACCCGACTGAAAGAGTCTGGTCATGTGGTTGCAATGGCGGGGGACGGTGTAAATGATGCCCCGGCACTTGCTGCGGCTGACGTGGGCATAGCCATGGGAACGGGTACTGATGTCGCAATTGAAAGCGCCGGAATCACCCTTCTCAAAGGCGATTTGATGATACTGAACAGGGCCCGTCATCTGTCAGAGATCACCATGAAAAATATCCGGCAGAATCTGTTTTTTGCATTCATCTACAACGCACTTGGCGTGCCTGTGGCAGCAGGTCTGCTTTACCCTCTTTATGGAATTCTACTGTCGCCGGTTATTGCGGCGGCGGCCATGGCTCTTTCCTCCGTCAGCGTCATTCTAAATGCGTTGCGTCTGAAAAGTGTCAGGCTCGGGAAATAACCCTGAATGAAGGCTCTGTTACGAACAGAAGGAGTCCAGAATGAAAAGTACAACTTATGCTCTTATTGCAGTCGTCGCGATCGCGGCATTTGCTCTCCTGCGCGAACACTGGTCACATGTGGCAGGTTACTGGCCATATCTGTTGTTGCTGGTCTGCCCGCTTATGCATCTTTTCCACGGGCATGGAGGGCATGGAGATCACCAACATCACGATGGTGGGAACGATAAAAAAAATTAATTCGGCAAACGGGGCCGCGTCGCGGTCCCGTTATCAGTCCAGGTATCGTTCGTAGTCTCTGGCATGCGCAAAGGCATGCTGTTCGAGTTTGTTATCAGCGGGTGCCGCTCCCCGGAACGCCAGTGAGTTAACAGGATTGTTATTGATGACCAGCTCGTAATGCAGATGAGGACCGGATGAACGTCCGCTGTTACCGGATAACGCAATAGCGCCTCCCCGGGTAACCCTGGCCCCTTTAGTAACGAGTATTTTATTGAGGTGGAGATAGCGAGTTTTAACACCGGCTTTTCCCGTTACTTCAACAAAATATCCCATGGTACTGTTGTATTCGGCCCGGGTGATTTTTCCGTCGATGACGCTGACTATTTTCGTGTTCATAGGCATGGAATAATCAATGCCATTATGGGGACTCACTTTTCCCGATACCGGGTTAAGTCTTGCAGGATTGAAAGGCGAACTGAGTCTTGCTGTGGCCGGTAACGGATAATCGAGACTGCTTTTCCCGGAAGTATCGGAAAGGTTATAGAACTTTTTGTCTGATATACGATACGCCGTGTAATTAAATGAACCGGACGTAAATTTATAGGCCACTACACGTGATTTTCCCGCTTTCTTTTGCAGTACGAGTTTCAATGATTCATTTTTTTTCAAATGCCGAAGATCAAACCGGGAAGGCAAAGAGCGCTGAAGGGTAGCGATCTCGTTCGATTCCAGCCCCGAGCGGGTGGCTGAAAGGTAGGCATTTTCTTTTACGACATCGGTAGAATACATTTACTGGAATTCGCCGTTAGCATGAACACTGCGGCGTATGCTAGGGGTTTTCAGGAGGCGTGTCATCTGTCAGTTAATCGGGAGCACCGTTGATGTTCGGCATTTTTGTAACATATCTTGTTTCCCGTTTGCTCCTGAAGCTCTGGGAACTGTATGACCAGCCCGACGTAAATGATTAACGGGACTGAAACAGGTTACGGCAGAGCAATATGGTGCTCATGTCCTTCTACGTAACCCGTCAATGAAGCCCTGCTGCGCACCTCACGTTCAGCACTAACCCGCCTGCGGCTACTTGGACGAATACAGTCCGCGAAGCTTTCTTGCCTGCGTCTGATGAGCTTCCGCACCGGCATTATTGACCTGCTCATGCACGAGGGCGGCTTTCTCTCCGGAATTCAGTTCGTTAAAAGAAGAAGATGAGGTCTTTGAATTTGCATCACTGCCGGACAGCATTTTTTTATGTTCCTCAATCATTTTCTGATGTACATAGGACGCGCTGTTGTTCATAAATGAATGAGCAACAATGGCCCTTTCATGTTCATTCATTTCAGAGAATGAGGGCGTGTTGTTTTTATTAATCCTGTCCGGCAAGTTTTCATGCGTCGATGAATTTACATGACTGACTGCTGAGGCATTATTAACGAATCGGTGTGCTTCATGGGCAATATCACTGGACTGAGCAAAAGCCGCCCCACAAAATAAAGCTGTAAACGCAGTGGTTGTAATTAATGCATTCATGTGTAATTACCTTCTTAGGTACATAAAGATGTCATCACGATCATATATAAAAATAATCAACCTGTGGGGAAGATGACATAAATGTAATACAGCTACGTACATTACACGATTGTAATGAATTTGTTTCTTGAGGTGTGTTAGCTTCATTTCATTGTAAGAGGGTGAACCAGAAATTTAATTTAAATCGGTCCTCGAATTTTGTCAGTAACCATACTTTAAATAAGGGAACGCGCATGCTGTTGAAAACGTCTCGACGAACTTTCCTGAAGGGGTTAACCCTCTCTGGCGTAGCCGGAAGTCTTGGCGTATGGAGTTTCAATGCGCGTTCCAGTCTGAGCCTGCCAGTTGCCGCATCCCAGCAGGGTACTCAGTTTGACCTGACCATTGGTGAAACGGCAGTCAATATTACGGGCAGTGAGCGTCAGGCCAAAACAATCAATGGAGGCCTGCCGGGACCCGTTCTTCGCTGGAAAGAAGGTGACACTATTACCCTGAAGGTCAAAAACCGTCTTAATGAACAAACGTCCATTCACTGGCACGGCATTATTCTTCCGGCCAATATGGATGGTGTTCCGGGGCTGAGTTTTATGGGTATCGAACCTGATGATACCTACGTTTACACCTTTAAGGTTAAGCAGAACGGGACATACTGGTACCACAGCCATTCCGGTCTGCAGGAACAGGAGGGGGTATACGGTGCCATTATCATCGATTCCAGGGAGCCAGAGCCGTTTGCTTACGATCGTGAGCACGTGGTTATGTTGTCTGACTGGACCGATGAAAATCCTCACAGCCTGCTGAAAAAATTAAAAAAACAGTCGGATTACTACAATTTCAATAAACCAACCGTTGGCTCTTTTTTCCGCGACGTGAATACCAGGGGGCTGTCAGCCACCATTGCCGACCGGAAAATGTGGGCTGAAATGAAAATGAATCCGACTGACCTCGCGGATGTCAGTGGCTACACCTACACCTATCTCATGAACGGGCAGGCCCCGCTGAAAAACTGGACCGGACTGTTCCGTCCCGGTGAAAAGATACGCTTACGGTTTATCAACGGCTCGGCAATGACCTATTTCGATATCCGCATCCCCGGGCTGAAAATGACGGTCGTGGCTGCAGATGGCCAGTATGTAAACCCGGTTACCGTTGACGAATTCAGGATTGCCGTAGCCGAAACCTATGATGTCATTGTGGAGCCTCAGGGTGAGGCCTATACCATCTTCGCACAATCCATGGACAGGACCGGTTACGCTCGGGGGACACTGGCCACGAGAGAGGGGTTAAGTGCTGCCGTTCCCGCCCTCGATCCCCGTCCTCTGTTGACCATGGAAGATATGGGTATGGGAGGAATGGGACATGATATGGCAGGAATGGACCACAGCCAGATGGGAGGCATGGATAACAGCGGAGAGATGATGTCTATGGACGGTGCTGACCTTCCGGATAGCGGGACATCCTCCGCGCCCATGGATCACAGCAGCATGGCTGGTATGGATCATTCACAGATGGCCGGAATGCCGGGTATGCAAAGTCACCCTGCGTCAGAAACGGATAACCCACTGGTTGATATGCAGGCGATGAGCGCCTCACCGAAATTAAATGATCCGGGTATTGGTCTTCGAAATAACGGAAGAAAGGTTCTTACGTACGCGGATTTGAAAAGCCGCTTTGAGGATCCTGACGGTCGTGAACCCGGGCGAACTATAGAGCTGCATTTAACCGGGCACATGGAAAAGTTCGCCTGGTCATTTAACGGAATCAAGTTTTCAGATGCCGCACCGGTGCTGCTGAAATACGGTGAGCGACTCAGGATCACGCTGGTCAACGATACCATGATGACTCACCCAATTCACCTGCATGGTATGTGGAGCGATCTTGAAGATGAAAACGGTAATTTCATGGTTCGTAAACACACAATAGATGTTCCCCCTGGTACAAAACGCAGTTACAGAGTGACAGCAGATGCGCTTGGCCGCTGGGCGTATCACTGCCATTTGCTCTATCACATGGAAATGGGAATGTTTCGTGAAGTCCGGGTGGAGGAATGATGCGAATGAAGAGAAGTTTTAAGGCCATACCTGTTCTGATCGCCGGTTTGTTTACCTCACAGCTTTCGATTGCGGCGGGCTCCGTCTCTGCAGAGCCCCACGTCGGGCACGACATGTCTTCCATGCAGATGCCAGCAGATGAGAATTTCACTGAGATGACGTCCATGGAGCCCATTGTAACTGAGAGCAGAACGCCAATTCCGCCTGTTACCGATGCCGACCGGAAGGCTGCATTCGGCAATTTACAGGGGCATGCGATTCACGACAGTGCAATTAATTATCTGGTTCTGCTGGATCAGCTGGAATGGCAACGGTCAGATAACACCAACAATTTCAGCTGGAGTGTTAACAGCTGGATTGGCGGCGACACAGACCGGCTTTGGCTAAAGAGTGAAGGTGAACGAAGCGGGGGAAAAACAGAGACGGCAGAAGCCCAGTTACTCTGGGGGCATGCGGTTGGCCCCTGGTGGGATTTGGTTACGGGTGTCAGGCAGGATTTCAGACCTGCGTCTGCCCAGACCTGGGCTGCTGTCGGTTTTCAGGGGCTCGCTCTCTATAATTTTGAGTCTGAAATTACGGGTTTTGTCAGTAATGGTGGAAAAGCAGCCCTCCGTCTCGGGGGAGAATACGACGTTTTACTGACAAACCGACTCATACTCCAGCCATCCTATGAGGTAAATCTCTACAGTCAGGATGATGAATCGCGGGGGCGTGGCAGGGGATTAGCTGACACAGATCTGGGCCTTCGGCTTCGCTATGAAATACGCCGCGAGTTTGCACCCTATATAGGCGTCTCCTGGAATCAGCTTTACGGGAAAACGTCCGATATAGCGAAAAGAGAGGATGAGAAAGACCATCAGATAGTATTCCTGGCGGGAGCCAGAATCTGGTTTTAATACGTTGACTTAAAACACTAAACTAAACAGGTAAATAACATGTCGATTTTAAATAAAGCCATTATTACAGGTGGCCTGGTTATGGGCGTCGCTTTTTCTGCCATGGCCCATCCGGAATTAAAAAGCTCTGTTCCTCAGGCAGATTCAGCCGTAGCGGCCCCGGAAAAGATTCAGCTTAATTTCTCGGAAAATCTGACCGTGAAATTCTCAGGTGCAAAATTAACGATGACGGGTATGAAAGGCATGTCATCACATTCTCCGATGCCGGTCGCGGCAAAAGTGGCACCAGGTGCTGACCCTAAATCGATGGTCATTATTCCGCGAGAGCCTTTACCCGCTGGCACTTATCGTGTTGATTGGCGCGCGGTTTCTTCAGATACGCACCCTATTACCGGTAATTATACCTTTACAGTGAAGTAATATTATGAACGACCTGATTATGATTGTTATTCGTTTTCTTCTTTATCTTGATTTGATGGTGATATTTGGATTGCCATTTTTTCAGATATACGGAATAAGCGGTGTCAGACATGAAACCTATAACCTGACTAATTTCAGGTCGTTTATAACCTTTGCTGTTGTTGCAGGCATCATTCTTACTGGCATTAATATGCTCCTGGTATCTAATGCCATGAGCGGAGTAACTGACCTCAGAGAATTATCCATCCATATTATCGAGATGGTTATAGAAGAAACGGATGTAGGTATTAGCTGGATTGTCAGGCTCTGTGCCCTGTTTACCACACTCGGTGCTTTGTTCCTTTACACTAATAAGAGAGTATTGTCCTGCCTGCTGATGACGATGAGTGGGGGCGTGGCGCTGGCCACACTTGCCTGGGGAGGACACGCCGTCATGCATGACGGTCTGCATTACTATCTCCATTTACTGAGCGATCTGACTCATCTCGGCGCTGCAGGTGCCTGGACAGGTGCTCTGGTTGCATTTGCTATCCTGCTGATGCGCAGAAACGCGCATAACGCACAGAGCGTCATTGTGATATCTGATTCCTTAGCAAAATTTGCCACGGCAGGTACGGTGATTGTTGTAGCCCTGATCCTGAGTGCGCTGGTCAACTATCTGTATATTGCTGAGGGTAATTTAACCCCCTTATTCAACAGCTCATGGGGGGGGATATTGCTTGCTAAGACGGCTCTGTTTGTTCTGATGCTTCTTCTGGCTGCAGCAAACAGGTTTCACCTGGGTCCCCGGCTTGAAGTTATGGTCAGGGAAGGGAATTATGATCGCAGTGTTGCCCTGATGCGAAACAGCATCCTGACAGAATTCGTTGTTGCGATTATCATTCTGGGCGCCGTAGCGTGGCTCGGAATGCTTGCTCCGTCTCAGGTCAGCTAGGGGACAGCCAAAGCTCATGCGTGAGATTTTTACTTTCATATCAGCGAGTTGACCATGCAGCGTATTTTAATCGTTGAAGACGAACAAAAAACAGGTCGTTACCTGCAGCAGGGACTGGCTGAGGAAGGCTATCAGGCCGATCTCTTTAATAATGGCCGCGATGGTCTCGGGGCCGCGTCGAAGGGACAGTATGATTTGATAATACTGGACGTGATGCTGCCTTTCCTCGACGGGTGGCAAATCATCAGCGCACTGAGGGAGTCCGGGCACGAAGAACCGGTCCTGTTTTTAACCGCAAAGGACAATGTGCGGGACAAAGTGAAAGGACTGGAGCTTGGTGCAGATGACTACCTGATTAAGCCCTTCGATTTTACGGAGTTGGTTGCACGTGTAAGAACCTTACTGCGCCGGGCACGCTCGCAGGCCGCAACGGTTTGCACCATCGCCGATATGACCGTTGATATGGTGCGCCGGACCGTGATCCGTTCGGGGAAGAAGATCCATCTCACCGGTAAAGAATACGTTCTGCTTGAGTTGCTGCTGCAACGCACCGGAGAAGTGTTACCCAGGAGTCTTATCTCGTCCCTGGTCTGGAATATGAACTTTGACAGTGATACGAATGTGATTGATGTCGCCGTGAGACGTCTGAGAAGTAAAATTGATGATGACTTTGAACCAAAACTGATCCATACCGTTCGCGGTGCCGGATATGTCCTGGAGATCAGAGAAGAGTGAGGTTCAAAATTTCCCTGACCACACGCCTGAGCCTGATTTTTTCTGCAGTGATGCTTACGGTATGGTGGTTATCTAGTTTTATATTGATTAGCACACTTAATGGCTACTTCGATAATCAGGACCGTGATTTTCTGACAGGTAAACTTCAGCTCACCGAAGAGTTTCTTAAGACAGAAACGTTCCAGAACAAGACGGATATAAAATCATTAACTGAAAAAATAAATGATGCGATGGTGGGGCACAATGGTTTATTCATTTCTATAAAAAATATGGAAAATGAAAAAATCGTGGAGCTGTACGCTAAAAACTCTGTTGTCCCTGCGATCCTGCTGAATAAGTCGGGTGATGTTCTCGACTATATGATCCAGACTGAAGAAAATAATACCGTGTATCGCAGTATCTCGCGGCGGGTTGCTGTGGCTCCGGAACAGGGTAGAAGCAAACATTTCATCATTACGGTTGCCACGGATACCGGGTATCACACCCTGTTTATGGATAAGCTCAGTACCTGGCTGTTCTGGTTCAATATCGGTCTGGTCTTTATTTCTATTTTTCTGGGATGGCTGACAACACGTATTGGTCTGAAACCATTACGGGAAATGACCAGTCTTGCATCTTCCATGACAGTGGATAGCCTGGACCAGCGTCTCAATCCCGATCTGGCACCGCCGGAAATCTCTGAGACCATGCAGGAATTTAATAATATGTTCGATCGTCTGGAGGGATCATTCCGGAAACTCTCAGATTTCTCTTCTGATATCGCGCATGAGTTGCGTACACCGGTCAGTAATCTGATGATGCAGACGCAGTTTGCACTGGCTAAGGAAAGGGATGTATCGCATTACCGCGAAATTTTATTCGCGAACCTGGAAGAACTGAAAAGATTGTCACGAATGACCAGTGACATGCTTTTTCTGGCGCGTTCAGAACATGGTCTGCTGCAGCTGGATAAACATGACGTGGATCTGGCAGCCGAGTTAAACGAATTACGTGAGCTGTTCGAGCCTCTGGCAGACGAGACAGGAAAGACACTCACGGTTGAAGGTGAAGGGGTTGTTGCCGGAGACAGCGACATGTTGCGACGTGCTTTCAGTAACCTGCTTTCAAATGCAATCAAGTATTCTCCCGATAACACATGTATTGCGATACGCCTTGAGAGTGGCAGTGACTGTATGAACGTGCTGATTACGAATGTGATGTCTGGCTCAGCTCCCGCCAATCTTGAACGTTTGTTTGACCGCTTCTATCGCGCAGATTCATCACGGGTCCACAACACAGAAGGTGCGGGGCTGGGGTTATCGATAACGAGGTCAATCATTCTCGCTCACGGTGGCGAATTGTCAGTAGTACAGCGGGGGCGGGAAATTGTGTTCAAAGTGCGCCTGTTAAAGGATTAATACCGTGATTCAGGAGAAACCTGGAAGGTGACAAAATTGTCATCATTCAGTCACGCGATAAACAGAGGCAGTTTTTTATAATTATTCATAAATCAGGAGCAGCGTGATAACACAATCACCTGGTTCCTGGAGTGATGATTAACCCGCCCTGAGATCAACTGCTTTCTCTGTTATAAGCCATTGATTGTTTGGGTATGTAAACACCGGAGACCCAACCATGAAAAAGATTCTCGTATCATTTGTTGCCATTATGGCTGTCGCTTCATCCGCCATGGCTGCAGAGACAATGAACATGCATGACCAGGTAAATAATGCACAGGCTCCTGCCCATCAGATGCAGTCATCTGCTGAAAAAAGCGCAGTTCAGGGAGACAGCATGACAATGATGGATATGAGCGGTCACGATCAGTCCGCAATGTCCCATGACATGATGCAAAACGGCAATTCTGCTGCCCATCAGGACATGGCTGAAATGCATAAAAAAATGATGAAATCCAAGCCAGCAGCTTCTAACGAAACAGCAAAATCATTTTCCCAAATGAACGAGCATGAGAAAGCCGCTGTTATGCATGAGAAGGCGAATAATGGTCAATCTTCCGTTATTCATCAGCAGCAGGCTGAAAAGCATCGCAGCCAGATCACCCAGAATTAACCCGCAGCTCCACTTGTTAGACCCTCATTTGACGCCGAAGTCACTGGCTTACGCTCCCGTCCGGGAGCGTTTTTTTTCTCATATATCAAACTTTAACTCTGAAGAAGTGGAAGTATCTGACCAATACTGTCACGTAACTCCGGATAACTAGGGGTCAGTTTGGATATCGAAAATTATTGTACGTTAAGGTCGTTTTTTGACCTTCCTACTTTAGCTGGCCGCAGCCGACGAAACTTACCTGAAGCCGGTAACCACTTTTAGTTACTGGCGTCCTGATGAAGCCCGCTGTGTTCCAAAAGCGGACATTACAAAACTGATAGTATTACAGTCCAGACTAAATCCGAAACAGGCTATTGAAATCAGATCCACAGTGCGGATACATTACGCATGTTGTTACTTTGTATCGTCAGGATGCCGTTGATTGTGTTTATTCGCCGTGAAGTCATTTCCAGAATCGTGCTTATCATCATGGCTGTTGCCGTGCTGAGCAGTTCGTTTATGGCAAAACCACAGGCTGCATACAGCGTTCAGGAAACAACGTCCATCAGTGACCATCAACACGACAGCGATGAACCACTGAATGAGCACGATCCGTTGCTGTTTCATTCCCACGGCAGCGTGCATCACCTCAATGCCGATCATTCCCACGATCTGAATAAACTCTTTGCTCTGCCTACTCTTCACACCTGGAATCCAGGTATGCGGGCGATATATGCGTTGAGCTCAGAACAAATATTGAAAATGCCTCAGGCCACCCCCGAACGCCCTCCGAGAATCCTGCCTGCGTAATAACTTCTGTTAATTCGTTATTATTCAAAATGTAAGGATTTTTATGAATACCAGCCTTGATACACAGGGCCGGTTGAGCGCTGGCCTGCTTTCAGCTCAGGCGCGTTCGGCTTGTCTGTTTTTCCTGTTGTTACTGCTTTTCTACAGCCAGGGCGCGTATGCGCACGGCGTGGCGGAAGGCGACAAAGGGTACATCCAGGAAATCACCGGGATTAACATCATCCCGTTTATCTACCTTGGCGCGAAGCACATGGTGACCGGTTACGATCATCTGCTGTTTCTGTTCGGGGTGATTTTCTTTCTCTACAAAATGCGCGATATCGGCCTGTACGTCAGCCTGTTCGCTATCGGTCACTCGACGACGCTGCTCATCGGCACGTTCTTTGATATCAGCGTCAGTGCTTACATCATTGACGCCATTATCGGGCTGTCCGTGGTCTACAAAGCGCTTGATAACCTTGGAGCATTCCAGCGCTGGTTTGGCTTTCAGCCCAACACGAAGCTTGCGACGCTTATCTTCGGGTTCTTCCACGGTTTTGGTCTGGCGACCAAAATCAAAGAATTTGAAATTTCTCCCGATGGCCTGTTTGTCAACCTGATTGCCTTCAACATTGGCGTTGAGATCGGCCAGCTGCTCGCGCTGAGCGCCATCCTGATCATTATGAGCTACTGGCGGCAAACGGCGAGCTTTTTCCGCCACGCTTATGCCGCCAATGTAGGGATGATGAGCGCAGGATTCCTGTTAATGAGTTACCAGCTTTGTGGCTACATTTTAGCCTGAAGGAGAAAAGACAATGTACAACACTGATTTACCAACACGCGCAGAATTACCTTCTGCCATCAAACTGATGCAGTCCACTATTCTCGCCGCCATCGTCGCGCTGACACTACTGATCACCATCGTCATGCCTTCGGAATATGGCATTGATCCTACCGGCGTGGGTCGTCTACTGGGGCTAAAGCAGATGGGAGAAATCAAAACGCAGCTTGCCGAAGAGGCTGATGCCGATAATCAGGCCAGCGCTATTCAGCAAGCACAGCTGGGTACACCGGTTAATGAGCGACCGATCCCGAATAATCCTCCGGCAATCACGCAGAGCAGCTACCCGGAGCGGAGCGTTCCGGCGACCACGCCCGCCCCGGTAGAGCCAGCGGCTGGTTCGCAGCGTCATCAGATGCTCATCACCCTTGAGCCTAACGAAGCTGCTGAAGTTAAACTGGAAATGCGTAAAGATGCCCGCGTGACCTATCAGTGGACCAGCTCCGGCCCCGTCAACGTGGATGCACACGGCGATCCGCTCAGCGCACCGAAAGGCTTCTACCATGGCTACGGTAAGGCCCGGCAGATCACCGCCAAAGACGGCGTTTTGCAGGCCGCGTTCGATGGCAAACATGGCTGGTTCTGGCGAAATCGCGGGTCTGAGACCATCACGATCCAGCTTGATACCAACGGCGACTACCTGAACATCAAACGGGTAATCTGATAAGTCAGGGGCAGGACAACCTGCCCCTTTTCACGCTGCCGTCAGCCCGGTCAGGCGTAATATCAGCCCGGCAAGAGCCGCCAGGGCAATAACGTGCGTGACTTTCCATTTTAATCTGAAAAGCGCAAACGCAGCGGCGACGGCAATCAGAGCGGCAGGGATATCGATCCCTCCCTTTGCGCCTTCTGGCCATACGGTATGCCAGATAAAAAACAGCCCCAGATTAACAATGACGCCCACTACGGCCGCCGTAATGGCGGTTAACGGTGCCGTGAAACCCGTCTTGTTGTGGGTCGTTTCGATAAACGGCCCGCCTGCCAGCACGAAAATGAAGGACGGGAGAAAGGTAAACCAGGTCACCAGGCAGGCGGCAACGGCTCCGCCGACAAACAGCATATCCGCGCCAAAAACGGCATGGGTATACCCGCCGACAAATCCGACAAAAGTCACCACCATAATCAGCGGGCCGGGCGTGGTTTCTCCCAGCGCCAGACCGTCCATCATCTGCCCGGCAGTCAGCCAGCCAAAATGGGCGACCGCCCCCTGATAAACGTATGGCAGGACGGCGTAGGCTCCACCGAAGGTAAGGAGCGCAGCCTTGGTAAAGAACCAGCCCATCTGCGTCACCGGATGCGCCCAGCCCAGCCCCAGCGTCAGCACCGTCATGGGAATAAGCCAGAGCAGTGCGCCCACCGCCACAATCCTTAACAGTTTCGCCCAACTGAACAGGGCATGCGCCGGTATGGGCGTATGATCGTCAATCACCGCAGCAGCACCGGCGGCTTTCTCCTGTTTGTTATGCCCGCTACCGCTGTGAAATTTTTCCGGCGCGATGCGTCCACCGATAAAGCCAGTTATCGCTGCCGAAATAACGATGACAGGGAAGGGAACGTTCAGGGCGAAAACGGCCACAAATGCCGCAGCAGCTATAGCCCAATGGGCACCGTGTTTCAGCGCACGGGAGCCGATGCGATGCGCCGCCTGCAGCACGATTGCCGCAACGGCGGGTTTAATACCGTAAAAGATACCGGCAATAACGGCGACATCTCCCCAGGCGATATAGATCCACGACAACGCGATAAGAATAAAAAGCGAAGGAAGGATAAATAACAGCCCGGCTATCACGCCGCCCCACGTTCTGTGCATCAGCCAGCCGATGTAGGTCGCAAGCTGCTGCGCTTCCGGACCGGGCAGCACCATACAGAAGTTGAGTGCGTGAAGGAAACGGGACTCGGATATCCAGCGCCGGTTCTCGACCAGCTCCTGGTGCATGATAGCTATCTGTCCGGCGGGCCCGCCAAAGCTGATAAACCCCAGCTTGAGCCAGAACCAGAATGCCTCCTTCAGGGGGAGCGGCGAGGGCTTATCGTTTTCCTCTGCCAGCGTCAGCGACTCCGTTTTGTTCATCATGGCCGGACCTCATTTCAAACGTCGTTAACAGACCATCAAACAGCGAACAGGCCGCTGTGAGTAATGTGTCATCATCCGTAATGCTTTCACGCAATCCTGCCAGTACACTTTCAACGCCAGCCGCTTCGGGGGGCTGAATCCCGCCTACATCAAGGTAATGTACCAGCATTGCCAGACCATTCAGGGCATCCCTCGTCAGCCCGAAGCGGACCATCAGTACTTCAAAGGTCACGCGATTGTCGATGTGGCTGAAGGTCGCCCCATCAAAATCAAACCCCACTGCCTCTGCCGGACAATCGTTGCCATCTTCAAGCCAGAGAAACTGCGCGTCAGGATCGATAAAACGCCGTATAAGCCAGGCGCTGGCAAGCCTGTCAATCCAGGGTCTGCGACGGGTTGCCCAGATCCTGTTGTGGAAATCCTCAGGTATCAGTTGTGTCAGTTCGCCGCTGACGGCGTGGGGCTCGCCGGGAGAGATGAACCTGTTAATGCCTGCTTCCAGTTCCGTCAGGCTAAAGACGGCCTGCGCCCGCGCTTCACCAGGAAAGAAATCAATCGCCACAATCCGATCCAGCTCGCGGCGAAGTTTTCTCACCACCTTCAACTGGCTGACGGCGGTTTCCTCATCCAGGTCGTTTTTACACACCTGTAGCCTTTCCAGCAGGGCCATGTACTGCTGAGAGCGATCAAATAACGGACGGATTTCCTCTTCTTCGGGCGTTTCAGCGTTAAAAACAAAGGCAGCGCCCCCCTCATCCCGGATTTCACGACTTATATCGTAAAAGATCTCATGCTCTTGTTGCGCTTCAGGCAACAGATAGACGCCGTCGCGCAGCATGGCGGCACCGGTGTTTTTTAATGCCCGCCAGACACGCATACGCAATGTGGCCTGCTGAGTGGGCAGTGTCAGGATAAGAATAAGTAGTTTCACGATGTAGAGATTAATACATCATGTAGACTTTGCTACTCATGATTTTTTATATGCATATAACAATGGGGGAGCATCCAAAAAGAGAGCCACTAAAATGTAATACCGCTTGCCAGGCACTCCGCCATTCTCTACTCTTTCCACATCCCCCCCGCGGGGATGTGGAAAGCCAGGAGAGTTTCTCATGCTAAGCATTCTTTCTGATCGTACATACCGCCACCTGTTTATGGCGCAAATAATTGCCCTTATCGGTACCGGTCTGGCGACCGTTGCACTGGGCCTGCTGGCCTATGATCTGGCGGGCGACATGGCTGGGGCCGTTCTGGGAACGGCGCTGGCGATTAAAATGAGTGCTTATATTCTGGTCGCCCCGGTTGCCGCCGCCTTCGCTGATAAATTTCCCCGCCGCACGATGCTGGTTACGTTGGATCTGGTGCGGGCTATGGTGGCTTTTGCACTGCCTTTCGTGACCCAAATCTGGGAAATTTATATCCTCATTTTCATTCTGCAATCGGCGTCAGCCGCGTTTACGCCAACGTTTCAGGCCACGATTCCGGATATCCTCCCGGACGAGCGTGACTATACCCGAGCGCTCTCGCTCTCCAGGCTGGCCTACGATCTTGAAAGCGTCATCAGCCCCATGCTGGCGGCCGCGCTGCTGACGGTGATGAGTTTCCACAACCTGTTCGCAGGCACCGCCGTCGGTTTTCTCGCTTCCGCCATTCTGGTTGTCTCCGTCACCTTGCCCAAAATGCAGGCGCTGACTGTTCATCGCACCATTTACGATAAAACCACACGCGGGATGCGAATCTTCCTGAAAACGCCAAGGCTGCGGGGGTTACTGGCGCTGAATATGGCCGTTGCCGCGGCAAGCGCGATGGTGATCGTCAACACCGTGGTTCTGGTGCAGGCCGACTTTGGTTTCTCACAGCGCTCCACCGCGATTGCGCTGGCGTTCTTTGGCGTGGGGTCGATGATATCGGCGCTGATACTTCCGCGTATTCTCGACAAAATGAGTGACCGGCTGCCAATGATGGTCGGAACCGGTTTACTGGTCGTTGGCCTTGGACTGGGTATTTTACTTAAGGATTATTTTACGCTGGTCGCGCTCTGGGCTTTGCTGGGCGTTGGCTACTCGCTTTCCCAGACGCCATCCGGGCGTTTATTACGCCGCTCATCAACACCGGAAGACAGGCCTGCTCTGTTTGCCGCGCAGTTTGCCTTGTCACATTCCTGCTGGCTGGTTACCTATCCGCTGGCCGGATGGGTAGGGGCAACCTGGGGTACTCAGACCTCTTTTATTGCGCTTACCGCTGTTGCGGCGCTTTCGCTTTTAACCGCTGTGCTGATCTGGCGTCCGGAACACGAAGCCCGCTCTCAGTTGCACAGCCATCAGGATGCAGAAACGAAGGCAGAAACAGAGCATGAGCACAATTTCGTTATTGATGACGAACATCCTTCATGGCCGAAGAAGAAGTAGATACCAAACGTTTATTACATCAGGAGAGGATAAAAATGACTGCTCACGCCTCACACCCCGACATTATTAAAAGACTTAAACGTGCCGCAGGGCACCTGAAAAGCACCATCCAGATGCTTGAAGATGAAAAAGCCTGTCTGGATATTGCCCAGCAACTTTATGCTGTGGAAAAGGCGATAACAAACGCCAAGCGTACGCTCATTCATGACCATCTTGATCACTGCCTGGAGGACGCGCTTCATGCAGATCATGACGGGTCTGAAAGCACGCTGAACGAGTTCAAAGAGATCACCAAATATCTTTAAGGCAAGTGAAACATGACTGATTTTTCTGCACTGTTGCAGCAGGGCGTGGCTAACGCCTGGCTGTTCATTCCCAGCGCTATTTTACTGGGAGCACTCCACGGGCTCGAACCGGGTCATTCCAAAACGATGATGGCGGCTTTTATTGTGGCTGTCCGGGGAACCGTTAAACAGGCCGTTCTCCTCGGTCTGGCTGCCACCCTTTCCCACACTTCGGTTGTCTGGCTGATTGCTCTGGGTGGAATGTATATCAGCCGCCAGTTTACCGCTGAATCTGCAGAGCCCTGGTTCCAGTTGATTTCTGCGATCATTATCCTCGCTACTGCCGCATGGATGTTCTGGCGCACCTGGCGCGGCGAAAAGCTGTGGAAGATGGAGCAGGAACAGGAGCATTCACACGGCCACCATCACGATGAAACACGCGTCATCGATACCGGTCACGGCAGCGTTGAACTCTCTATCTTTGAGGATGGCCAGCCGCCTCACTGGCGTTTACGCACGCTCAGCGGCAAAAAATGGGACGCGCGGGATATTTCGTTGGTGACCAACCGTGGGGCGGGTACTTTTTCACAGGTATTCGACTTCACTGAAAAAGACGGTTTTATGGTATCAACTCTGCCGATCCCCGAACCGCACAGCTTCGATGTACGCTTAACCTTGGGTCATCGCGGCCATGTGCATGACTATGATGTAGCGTTTCATGAGCACGACCATGACCATGACCACTCAGCTCTGGAAGGTCTGGATGTACATTCTCAGGAATATCAGGATGCGCACGAAAAGGCACACGCGAACGATATCAAAAAGCGTTTTGCTAATCGAAAGGTCACAACCGGGCAGATAGTTCTGTTTGGCCTGACCGGCGGATTAATCCCTTGCCCTGCGGCCATTACCGTTCTGCTGCTCTGTATTCAGGTGAAAGAGTTTACGCTTGGTGCTGCACTGGTGCTGTGCTTCAGTATTGGATTAGCCATTACGCTGGTTTCAGTGGGGGGGGCAGCGGCGTTCAGCGTTCGTCAGGCAACCAGGCGCTGGAGTGGGTTTGACACGCTTGCAAGACGTGCCCCCTATTTTTCCAGCGTGCTGATAGCTCTTGTGGGTATATATATGGGCTATCACGGCATGACAGGCATTATGCAATAAATTGTAAAAAAGCCAGCTTCAGATAACTTTGTAAGTTGATCTGAACATTGAAAGTTTCAGGTCAACTGTTCTCAAGAAATTATGGTTCCCGGCATCCATTATAGGGTGTATGTCCGCTTCAAAATTTTCCGTTTTCCAAACAGAACCCTATTTAACCCCAGGAGGATCCTGGAAAGATCCTCCTGGGGCCTGGAGGTCAATTTTCAGCCTAAACGTACAATAATTTTCGATATCCAAACTGACCCCAACTACAAAAACACCTTTTTCCTCCTGTAAATTGCAGTTCCTGCAAGAACATCAAGGCATAATGTTGGAACAGCGTGTGATACACACTTAGCATCATGTTTTGTATGTGTTTTTTTTAAAGTGTACAACTTTAAAGTCTTTTTCAGGTTAAAGGATACAACTTTAATGTCTCTACACAGCAGAAGACAAGTGACATAAGAGCACAGCCACTCGTCACGGTTGGCTTTACGAGCTGACGGTGGTGACGTCTGTCACAGCAAGAATATTGCTCGCGGCCACGGTCCCCATCCTGATATATGACGCTGCGGTAACGCCGCCAATATGCGGTGAAATAACCACGTTTTCTACGGACTGCCAGAGGTGCGGCGCGGTCAGCGGCTCGTGGGTAAAGCTGTCCAGCGCGGCGCTGTGCAGCGTGCCATCCCTGAGCGCCGCCAGTAACGACTCATCGTGGATCAGCCCACCGCGTGCTGTATTGACCAGAATTGCGTTCCGCTTGCAGTGTGCGAGCGTTTCGCTATTGATCATCCCCCGATTCTCATCGGTCAACGGACAGTGCAAAGAGATGACATCGGAACGGGAAAGAAGTCCGTTCAGCGTTTCTGCACGTTCGCACAGGGCAGGCATAGTCTTAGCATAGGGATCGTAAGCCAGCACCTTCATGCCGAAAGCGTGACCAATAGTCGCCACGCGCGAGCCGATAGCACCCAACCCAATTAGCCCTAACGTTAAGCCCTCCAGTTCAATGGATTTATGCGTCGCCTTATCCCAGTGCCCGTCTCGCAGCCGCTTGTCCAGAGGCACCACTGACTTTGCGCAGGCGAGGATCAGCGCCCAGGTATGTTCAGCCACTGCCGCCGCGTTTGCGCCTGGCGCAGCCCGGACGGCGATGTTGCGCTCGGCCGCTGCCGTCTGGTCTATCACATCGATCCCGCTTCCGTGCTTGGAAATAACCTGCAAAGCCGGGGCGGCATCCATAACTTTCTCGGTGATCCTGCCGTAACGTACCAGGATCGCCACAGGATTGTGTCGTTTACACAGCGCGATCAGGTCATCTTCTGTGGGCTGGCGGCCCGCAAACACCACCTCAAAGCCCTGTAACATCACCATGGCCTGCTCCGCCAGGTCGCTTCCGGTAACCAGCACTACGTCTTTGCCCCCCATCACAGCGTCTCCTCGTCGCTCAACATACCTGCCTTACGAAGCGCGTCATCAAGCCAGTGTGGACGTAAATCGCCTTCACGGATGGCGGCAAGACGCCGGGTCTCCATCTCCAGCTTTCCTTTTGCCAGAGCGATAACCTCCTGAACCTCATCGCGCGGGATGACGACCACGCCGTCGATATCCGCGACAACAAGATCCCCGGCCTGAACCGTCGCCCCGGCGACTGAAATGGGATGATTAACCCGGCCAGAAATTAACTTTGTCGGGCCGCAGGGGTTCAAACCGGCAGAAAAGACGGGGTAGTGACCTTTGCTCAGGGTGTCGGCGTCACGTACAGCGCCATCAATAATAATGCCCGCAATGCCGCTCGCCTGAGCCTGAGTGGCCATGATTTCGCCAAGCAGCGCGCAGCTCAGGTCGCCTTTGCCATCGACGATCAGGACATCGCCGGGCTGCGCCACCGCCATCGCGGCATGAATCGCCAGATTATCACCCGGGCGGACTTCAACGGTGATGGCCGGACCCGCAACGGACATGTGTGGGGCCAGCGGTTTGATGCGGCCATGAAGCGTACCGCGGCGACCGGCCACGTCGGCCAGAATAGCTGCCTGATACTCGGCCGCCCGACGTACGTCCTCGGCAGAAACGCGCTCGAAATGGCGATTAATCGGTTTTTTTTCATTAACGGACATAAATGCCTCCATATTGTTTTACTGAGTACAATGCAGGTGTACAGAACAAAACAACTATAGCGGTGTTGCTTTCCTTTTAGCCAGACCCGAGGTGGCGTTTGTGATGTAAACACGAAGTGACTCACAAAATTTGAGGTACACTCACTGCCGGGCTAACAAGGAGATAATGATGGGGAATGAAGGCGTTGTAGCGGTTGAAAAAGCGCTGGCTTTACTGGATTGCTTCCGTCCTGGAGATGAGAGCCTGACGCTGACCGCGCTGGCACAGCTGTCGGGTTATCACAAAACCACGGTTTACCGCTTGATGAATTCTCTTGAACGGATGAATTACGTCGTCAGGCATGAAGACGGCAATTATGCGCTGGGCCCACGTCTGCTTTACCTCGGCAAGCTGTATGAACAATCTTTCCATCTTTCCCGGGTGGTTCAGCCAGAGCTTCAGGCCTTATCCCTGGCGTCTCAGGAGAGTGCCAGCTGGTATGTGCTGGAGGGAGGGCAGCGGCTTTGCCTGTTTCGCGCTGAAGCGTCGCATGGCCTGCGACACAGCAATCTTCCCGGCAGCCAGTTCCCGCTCGATAATTCGGCCATCAGTAAGGTATTACGCCATTGGGGGCTCAATGAAAGCCTGCCGGAGGGAGACGCTGAACTCCCATTCTACACGTCAGGCGCGCGCGACCCCCATACCGCTGCGTTTGCGATGCCTGTCTTCGGCGTTCACGACAAGCTGGTTGCGGCGTTAGCCCTGACCGGCCCCATCTCGCGGCTGACGGAAGATCGTCGTGAGAAGGAAATAGGGCAGTTGATGAAGGCGGCTGCAAGCCGTCTGTCGCAGAAAATGGGCGCCAGCAAGCCCTTCTGTCAGCAGTTCTTTGGTGAAACGAGCGACGCGGCGGAAGAAAATCTTTAAACGCAGAAGCGGGACAAATGTCCCGCTTCTGTCATCGTTAATGCGTGACCTGTTTTTCGTGTAGCTGAGCGCGGCGGGCCTGCCGCCCCATAATGAGCACCGCGATACCCCCGGCCACGCACAGCGCGGCCAGCGGAAGCATTGCCAGCGTGTAGCTGCCTGTCCGCTCATTGATAATGCCGTACGCGTTTACCATCACCGCCCCACCTATCAGGTTTGCGATGGCGCCAATCGCGGCCAGTCCCGCCGCCGCTGAGGTACTGCTCATCCAACCGGACGCCAGCGCCCAGAAAGGCCCTTTCATTGAATAAGCGCCTATCAGCATAATGCTCAGGATAACGATCGTGGCAGACAGCGAGACGCTTACAAAGGCGGCGAACACGCCGGCGGCAATCATGAACAGCGTGAGTGCGGTATGCCAGCGGCGTTCGTTGGTACGATCGGAATTCCGTCCCCATACAATCATGAGAACCGATGCCAGACCGTAAGGAATGGCGTTAAACAGACCTGTCTCAAGGTTATCCAGATGGAAGGATTTCAGCAGTTGAGGAGACCAGACGCTGATGGTCGTGCCCGCGGAAGATGCACCCGCGTAAATCAGCGCCATCAGCCAGATTTGGCGATGCTTCAGCAACTGCCACGTCGTCTGGTGTCCGATACTCTTTTGCTGATTGCGCTCGGTTTCCAGCGTGGTTTCCAGCCATTGTTTCTGTTCGCTGCTGAGCCAGCTCGCCTGATGAGGGCGATCCCGGAGAATAAACCAGGCTGCAATACCCAGCAGCACCGCCGGCAAGCCTTCAATAATGAACAGCAGATGCCAGCCGCGAAGACCCAGCCAGCCATCCAGTGACAGTATCAACCCGGAAAGCGGGGAGCCGATGAAGTTAGCGAGCGGAATGGCGACCATAAAGGACGCAATAATGCGTGCGCGGTAGCGGGACGGGATCCACCAGGTCAGATACAGCACGACGCCCGGGAAGAAGCCCGCCTCTGCAGCACCGAGAAGAAAACGGACGATATAGAGCGAAGTGGTGTTCTGCACCAGGGCCATACACATGGAGACGATGCCCCAGCTGATCATAATGCGCGGGATCCACAGCCGGGCGCCGACTTTCTGCATGGCCAGGTTGCTGGGTACCTCAAACAAAAAATAGGCCACGAAGTAAAGGCTGCTGGCGAAGCCAAAGGCCGCTTTGCTGAGGCCAAGGTCCTCATTCATCTGCAGCGAAGCCATGCCGATATTCCCGCGATCGATAATGGAGACCAGGTAACTGACAATCAGAAACGGGAGAATACGCCAGATCACCTTCCGCATCGTCTCTCTTTCTATGTCCTCGGTGGCGGTAGCGCCGTTACGTAAATGTTCTGTCATTGTGTCCTCGCAGGGTTTGTTCTTTGTTTTATTAGGTACAACTCAGTTTTATTAAACAAAACCACTATAGCGACGGCGCGTTATTTTTATCCAGTTAATGGAAGGTTTAAATGATGTAAATAAGAGGTGACTCACAGATAGTGCGCTGCAGATATATCGCTCACAGCAGTCGAACCAGCCGCAAAGAGGGCACGCTGCAAAGGAGATAATCACGCAACGCAATTATTGCACCAACTTTTCCTCGTCATTCAACTAAGCTTCGACCAGGTGCCCCGCCTCGTTCGCGGGGCCAGATTCCTTTTGGTCGAGCACGCATCATGCAGCTACTCAGTATTATTATTTTGCTTACCCTTACCGTGGTGATCCATTCGCTGTGGATGTTTGGCGTTTTAAAGTTCATCAAATTAGAAGTCGATTCGGCGGTACGCATCGTTTTACGCAATGTCGGTATCGTGATCTCCATGATCTTCGCCCACCTCCTTGAGGCCGGACTGTTTGCTGCGTTTTATTTTGTCATCGACGCGTTTAATGACTGGAACACCAGCTTCTATTTTTCACTGGTCAGCTACGCTACCGTGGGATACGGCGACGTCACGTTACCCCAGCACTGGCGGCTCATCGGCGGGGTGGAAGGGCTGGTGGGCGCGTTGATGGTGGGCTGGTCTGTGGCGGTTCTGGTGGCGGTGCTGCAGCGTTTGCGCGGCATGAGCGCCTAAACGGCAGATGCGCGATCCCCGCCTGGTAAGGTAAAGTACTCCTCCTTGCGCGGCCTGAAGGCCGCGACTTTGAGGGCGAAGAGGCTGATTAACGGCCCGCCCTTTTCTGTTCCTGGTTTACGCCAGTTTGCATGGTGTTGTGTTTTGTCTGCCAAAAGGGTTTTGTATGTCTGCTGCTCATCTCGGTTTCCCGACGGAAACCGTTGTTGTCTTTGTGGTGATGGCCGTAGGGGCGATGTTTATCGACCTCTTTATGCACCGTCACGATAAACCCGTCTCGCTGAAAAGCGCGGCGATGTGGTCCATTTTCTGGGTCATGATGGCGATGGCCTTCGCCGGATTCCTGTATGTTCACCACGGCGCCGAGATGGCGAGCCTGTTCCTCACCGGCTACGCGCTGGAAGAGGTGCTCTCCGTCGATAACCTGTTTGTGATGATGGCAATCTTCGCCTGGTTCGGCGTGCCGGATAAGTACCGTCACCGCGTGCTCTACTGGGGCGTGCTGGGGGCGATTGTCTTCCGCGGCATCTTTGTGGCTATCGGCACCAGCCTGTTAAGCCTGGGGCCGTACGTTGAGGTGATCTTCGCGCTGGTCGTCGGCTGGACGGCGGTGATGATGCTCAGGCGCAATGAAGAGAGCGACGAAGTGGAAGATTACTCGGGTCATCTCGCCTATCGCCTGGTGAAGCGCTTCTATCCGGTCTGGCCGAAAATCAGCAGCAACGCCTTTATTCTGACCCAGAAAGAGGTGGATGCTGAGCTTGAAAAACCGGAAAACCAGGACGTGATGGTCGGACGCGTGAAGAAGGCGAAGCGCTATGCGACGCCGCTGCTGCTTTGCGTAGCCGTCGTCGAACTCTCTGACGTCATGTTCGCGTTTGACTCCGTGCCGGCCATTATTGCCGTGAGCCGCGAGCCGCTGATTATCTACAGCGCCATGATGTTCGCCATTCTCGGCCTGCGTACGCTTTACTTCGTGCTGGAAGCGCTGAAGCAGTATCTGGTGCACCTCGAGAAAGCCGTGGTTCTGCTGCTGTTCTTCGTGGCGTTCAAGCTGGGGTTAAATGCCACCGACCACTTCTGGCATCACGGTTACAGCATTGGCGCCACGGCCAGTCTGTTTGTGGTATTAGGCGTGCTGGCGCTGGGGATTATTGCGAGCGTGATGTTCCCGGGGAAACGTGAGGCCTGATGTACCGCCTTTCTCCCTCTCCCTGTGGGAGAGGGCCGGGGTGAGGGCACCAGACCGCACCTAACCCTTAATTGGTGAATTCCGGCGCTTGCGCGGGTGGTGGAAGTGCCGCCAGTGCGGATCCTGCGCCGCCGCCAGCAGCTCGTGGTCTCCGCGGGTGTCGCCCCAGGCGCGCAGATGATAGGCGTTCAGATCGCCATACACTTTTTCCAGCCTTGCCACCTTCTGGGCGCAGCGGCAGTTATTGCCCGTGATGCGCCCCGTCAGCTTGCCGTCTTTCACTTCCAGCTGCGTGCCAATCAGCTTAATGCCCAGTTTGTCAGCCCACGGCTGGAGCACCAGCGCCGGGGACGCAGAGCAGATGGTCACTTCCGCACCGGAATTCACCTCAGCCGCCACCGCCAGAACCCCTTCGGGGCGCATCAGCTTGTTCCAGTATTTTTCGCAAAAGGCTTCCGCCTGCTGGCGCAGCCAGTGTTCATCCACGCCCGTCAGGAAGGTTTTAATCAGCACTTCCTTCAGCTCATCGCGCGTCAGCTTGCGACGCACGCAGTGGAGCGTGGGCAGCGCCATGCGCACCAGGCGGCCCGCGAAGTAGCGTTTACCGAAGGCAAAACGCAGGAAAGGAATAAAGCTGTCGTGGTGCGTTAATGTCCCGTCAAAGTCGAAGACAGAGAGCACGCTGGATTTAGCCACCGTCTCGTCGGCAATCATATTGGTCATAAATACGTCTTAGCTGAAATACACATTCTGCGGATCAGTTTACCTGCTTTAGCTGGACAGTCCTTATATCACCACTCTTTTTTTCTCGATCTTGCGATCTCAAAGTGAGTCCATTTTTGGCCTCGATAACAATTGGTGAAAAAACGAGCTGTCTATATTATCGCCACATCGCAAGATATTTAGGGGAACCATTGGCCCCCACAGGTAAGGAAAAACTCACTCACTACTTCTTTCTTGATATGACTCTTAGATCGCTTATTTCAATCCTCACGTTAAGTTTTGCTTCGTTTTCTGCGTTCAGCTTTCAACTTCCAGCGTCGATGTTATCGATGAACAGCGAGCTGGCGGCATCACCGGCGAAATCTGCGCTGGTGCATCAGGAAACAGGTCCGCTGCGCTCGCGTATTCTCGACCAATACCAGAAGTGGAAAGGCACCCAGTACCGGTGGGGCGGAACCACGCATCGCGGGGTGGATTGCTCCGCGCTCATGCAGCACCTGTTCACCGATGCGGCGCATCTTAATTTGCCGCGCACGACGAGTGAACAGATCCATCGCGGCGTGCAGGTCGCCCAATACCGCCTGAGAGCCGGCGATCTGGTCTTCTTCCAGACGGGCCCGAACCGCAAGCACGTCGGCGTTTATATTGGCAAAAACCAGTTTATTCATGCCTCAACCAGTCAGGGCGTAACGGTCTCAACCCTGACGGATGATTACTGGCAGGCACACTACATTACCGCCCGTCGCATCGCAGGCAGTGCGGCCTGACAGCGTCAGATGATGTCATCCACGACGCCTCCGTCGACGCGCAGCGCCGCGCCCGAGGTGGCGGAGGCCTGGGTCGAACAGACATAAATCACCATATTGGCCACCTCTTCAACCGTGGCCGCGCGCTGGATAACCGAGCTGGGGCGGTTGGCCATCACAAACTCTTTCGCCAGCTGCTCCAGCGATTTGCCGGTTTTTTCGATTTCATCTTTCATCATCTCGGCGAAACCGTCAGACATCGTCGGGCCCGGCAGGACGCTGTTGACCGTCACGCCGCTCCCCGCCACAAACTTCGCCAGCCCGCGCGCCAGCGAGAGCTGCGCCGTTTTGGTCACGCCGTAGTGGATCATATCCGCCGGAATATTGCAGGCTGACTCGGAGGAGATAAACACCACGCGTCCCCAGCCTTTCTGCACCATGCCCGGCAGCAGGGCGCGGGACAGACGCACGCCGGACATCACGTTGGTCTGCCAGTAACGCTCCCAGGTTTCATCGTCGGTGGCATAGAAATCCTGCGGGCCGTAAATCCCGGCGTTGTTGACCAGAATATCGATGTTATTCGCCACCTTCAGAAGCGATTCGACCCCTTCCGCCGTGCTGAGATCGGCAATCGCGGCACGGACCTGTACGCCCGGCACCACCTGCTGGAGCTGCTGAATGCCTTTATTCACCGATTCCGTGCTGCGGCCATTGACGATCACTTCCGCACCGCTTTCTGCCAGACCTCTGGCAATGGCGAACCCGATCCCGCCGGTTGAGGCGGTCACCAGCGCCACTTTCCCCGCAAAGTCGATTTTCATCATCTGCTCCTTCTCGTTTTAACGTTCGGACCTTAAAGCGTAGCAGGTGAGGATGACGGCTCCTGGCTAAAAAGGCGCAACAGCGTCTCAACCTGTTCATCAAGCGGGGCGAGGGAACGCTTAACAATCAGGTGTAGCGGCGTTGCCCTGCGCGCGCCGTGGCTCAGCGGCAGGCGTTTCAGTACGCCCTGATCCAGCTGGGTCTGGATACGTTCCTCTGGCAGCCAGCCGTAGCCGACCTGAGAGACGACGGCTTCAATCGCGGCATCGATGGTGGAGAAGGTCCACGACTCGCCGGCAGCACGCGCGGCGGGCTGGCTGTCCGCAATCTGGATGAGCGGCCACGGGCGCAGCATCTCATCATTTAGCGGCGCGTCGAGGTGAAACAAGGGGTGCCGGGAATGGGCCACGGCAACAAAGTCGATATTCATCAGCCATTCTCCGAGCCCGGTAATGTCCTGGCGGCGGGTTAAGACCATCACATCGGCTTCGTCGTTAATGGCATCGGCGCGGGTATTTTCCAGCACCTCGGTCAGACGTACCTGAGTCTGCGGATACTGCTGCTGGAACTGACGAAGAATAGCGAACAGGCGGCGGCGCGGGAAAATGGAGTCCACCACCAGATCTAACCGCGTTCGCATCCCGTTGCGAAGTGTCGCTGCGCGCGTCTCAACGTACGAAAACGCTTTCAGCAGCGGTTTAACCTGGTTGAGAAGAAGTTCTCCGGCCGGAGTTAACACCGCCCGTCGCCCCTCCGGGACCAGCAGCGCCACGCCGAGCCGCTCCTGCAGCAGCGACAGGTTATAGCTCACCGAGGACTGGCTGCGGTGGGTTTCTTCCGCGGCTTTGGCAAAGCTGCCCGCTTCCACCACTCTTTCCAGTAAAGCCCATTGTTCCAGCGTCGTCTTATGCATAATTTATCTAAAATTTGGATGAATTTGATTAAAACATAGCGTTATTCATTCATTTTTTGAAGGGGTGCGATCGTCTCATCAAAACAAAGGAGACATCTTATGAACACCTTCGACAAACACGACTTAAGCGGCTTTGTTGGTAAACATCTTGTATATACCTACGATAACGGCTGGAACTACGAGATTTACGTAAAAAATGAGACCACGCTTGATTACCGTATTCACAGCGGTCTTGTGGCCAACCGTTGGGTGAAAGATCAGCAGGCTTATATCGTGCGGGTAGGCGAGAGCATCTATAAAATTTCCTGGACCGAACCAACCGGTACCGACGTCAGCCTGATCGTGAACCTGGGCGACAAGCTGTTCCACGGCACCATCTTCTTCCCACGCTGGGTCATGAACAACCCGGAAAAAACCGTCTGCTTCCAGAACGACCATATTCCGCTGATGAACAGCTATCGCGATGCGGGTCCGGCGTATCCAACGGAAGTGATTGATGAATTTGCCACGATCACCTTTGTGCGCGATTGCGGTGCCAATAATGAAAGCGTTATTGCCTGTGCGGCCAGTGAATTACCGAAAAACTTTCCAGATAATCTCTAATAAGCGCGACAATTAACTAAAAAGAAAAGTTCCCGGCTATTTCATATTATTTTGAAATGGCCGGGATTTTTTTTGTTTGTTGATGATTGGTTTAAATGAATCCATTTCAAAATGTTGCAAAAGATCACATTAAAAATATTTAATATTAATTTAACTTGTTGTTTTTCAACTAACTGCTAGTTGTCTTATAACGTTGCAAACGTTGTCTTAATTTTTCCCTAAGGAAAGAGAGCTACTTTGATATAAGTTTATGGTTCGTTGAAATAAACGGGCTGGCATTTGGTTAATATCAAAAACATGCCATTTTTATTGCAAGGAAATTAATAATGAGTGATTTTCTGCCTTTTTCGCGGCCGTCGATGGGCGCTGAGGAAATTGCGGCGCTTCAGGACGTTTTGATGTCGGGCTGGATCACTACTGGGCCTAAGAATCAGGAACTTGAAGAGGCATTCTGTCAGCTTACCGGGAATCAGCATGCGATTGCCGTCTGTTCAGCCACCGCGGGTATGCACGTCACGCTGATGGCGCTGGATATTGGCCCGGGCGATGAAGTCATTACCCCTTCCCAGACCTGGGTCTCCACGCTGAATATGATCGTGTTGCTGGGTGCCACGCCGGTCATGATTGATGTGGACAAAAATACATTAATGGTGACGCCAGAAGCCGTTGAAGCCGCCATTACCCCGCGTACCAAAGCCATTATTCCCGTTCATTATGCCGGCGCGCCGTGTGAAATCGACGCCATTCATGCCATCGGTGAACGTCACGGTATTCCGGTAATTGAAGATGCGGCCCATGCCGCCGGAACGTACTACAAGAACCGTCATGTGGGCTGGAAAGGAACGGCGATTTTTTCCTTCCACGCCATTAAAAATATGACCTGCGCGGAAGGCGGCTTAGTCGTCACGGATAATGCCCAGCTGGCACAGCGGATCCGCAGCCTGAAATTCCATGGCCTGGGCGTAGATGCCTATGACCGCCAGACGCACGGCCGCGCGCCGCAGGCGGAAGTGATCGCGCCGGGCTATAAATACAACCTGGCGGATATCAACGCCGCGCTGGCGCTGGTGCAGTTAGGCAAACTGAAAGAGGCCAACAGGCGCCGCCAGGAAATTGCTGAACGCTACCTGCGTGAGCTTGCCGATACGCCGTTCCAGCCGCTCACCATTCCGTCATGGCCGCACGTGCACGCCTGGCACCTGTTTATTATTCGCGTTGACGAAGCGCGCTGCGGGATCTCACGCGACAACCTGATGGCGGCGCTGAAAGAGAAAGGCATCGGTACCGGCCTCCACTTCCGCGCGGCGCACACCCAAAAATACTACCGCGAGCGTTTTCCTGATGTATCGCTCCCGAATTCTGAATGGAATAGCGCGCGTATTTGTTCTCTCCCTCTTTTCCCGGATATGACTCATGACGACACAACCCGCGTCATTACCGCACTCCATCAGCTTGCAGGACATTGATATGTTCAGTGCACCGCCTGTACAAAAAGTTTCCGTGGTAATCCCGGTTTATAACGAGCAGGAGAGCCTGCCCGAACTGATCCGCCGTACAACCGCCGCCTGCGACACGATGGGCAAGGCTTATGAAATTCTGCTGGTGGATGATGGCAGTAGCGATAATTCCGCGCTGATGCTGACAGAGGCCGCGCAGGCCGAAGGCAGCCATATTGTTGCCGTGCTGCTCAACCGCAACTACGGCCAGCACTCGGCGATTATGGCGGGGTTTAGCCACGTCACGGGCGATCTGATCATCACCCTGGACGCTGACCTGCAAAACCCGCCGGAAGAGATCCCGCGTCTGGTTGCCAAAGCCGATGAAGGCTATGACGTGGTCGGCACGGTACGTCAGAACCGTCAGGACAGTCTGTTCCGCAAGCTGGCCTCACGCACCATCAACCGTCTTATCCAGCGCACGACCGGTAAAGCGATGGGCGATTACGGCTGCATGCTGCGCGCCTACCGCCGCCATATTGTCGACGCGATGCTGCACTGCCATGAGCGCAGCACCTTTATTCCGATCCTCGCCAACACCTTTGCCCGCAAGGCAACGGAAATTCCGGTTCTGCACGCCGAGCGCGAGCACGGGGAATCGAAGTACAGCTTTATGCGTCTCATCAACCTGATGTATGACCTCATCACCTGTCTGACCACCACGCCGCTGCGTCTGCTGAGCGTGTTCGGCAGCATCATCGCCGTGGCCGGGTTTGCGCTGTCCGTTCTGCTGGTGGTGCTGCGCCTGGTCTTTGGCCCGCAGTGGGCGGCGGAAGGGGTCTTCATGCTCTTTGCCGTGCTGTTTATGTTCATCGGCGCCCAGTTTGTCGGGATGGGCCTTCTCGGTGAATACATTGGCCGTATCTATAACGATGTTCGCGCGCGTCCGCGCTACTTTATTCAACGTGTTGTCCGTCAGGAACACAAAGCATCTCAAGAGGAAATTCA
This sequence comes from Enterobacter sp. DNB-S2, assembly GCF_019443845.1. Lineage (NCBI taxonomy): Bacteria > Pseudomonadati > Pseudomonadota > Gammaproteobacteria > Enterobacterales > Enterobacteriaceae > Enterobacter > Enterobacter sp. DNB-S2. Next base: position 354,802 of record NZ_CP050520.1, on the reverse strand, counting down.
CCCATGAAAGCTGTTGTATTTGCCTATCACGATATGGGGTGCACGGGCACGCTGGCCCTGCTGGAAGCGGGCTATGACATTGCGGCAATCTTTACCCATCCGGACACGACCGGAGAGAATAACTTTTTTGGCTCCGTGGCGCGTATCGCCGCCGAGCGTGGGATCCCGGTTTATGCACCGGACGACGTCAACCACCCGCTGTGGGTGGATCGCATCCGCGCGCTCGCGCCTGACGTAATCTTCTCGTTCTACTATCGCAACCTGCTCTCTGACGAGATCTTAGGTCTGGCCGCAAAAGGCGCCTTTAATCTTCACGGTTCTCTGCTGCCCGCCTACCGCGGCCGCGCGCCGCTGAACTGGGTGCTGGTGAACGGTGAAACGGAAACGGGCGTGACGCTGCACCGCATGGTGCGCCGTGCTGATGCGGGCGCTATCGTGGCACAGCAGAAGGTCGCTATTGATGCGGACGAAACGGCGCTGCAGCTGCATCAAAAGCTGAATGCAACGGCGCAGACGCTGCTGCGTGATGCCCTTCCAGGCATCCTCAACGGCACCTTCAGCGAGACCGAGCAGGATGAGAGCAAGGCAAGCAGCTTTGGCCGCCGCTCGCCGGAAGATGGTCGTCTGGACTGGAACAAGCCTGCCCGCCAGCTGCACAACCTGGTGCGCGCCGTAACCGACCCGTGGCCGGGCGCGTACAGCTTTGCTGGCGTAAGCAAATTTATCGTCTGGAAATCCCGCGTGCGTGACGACATCCCTGCTGCCAAACCGGGCACCGTCGTCTCCGTCTCCCCGCTGATTGTGAGCTGCGGCGAGCAGGCGCTGGAGATCGTCACCGGACAAACCGACAACGGCCTGTACGTTCAGGGCATGCAGCTGGCGCAGTCTCTGGGTCTGGTGGCCGGGGCGCTGATCACCAGCGCACCGGTTGTTGCCATCAAACGCCGTACCCGCGTGCTGATCCTCGGCGTGAACGGTTTTATCGGTAACCACCTGACGGAACGTCTGCTCAAAGACGATAACTACGAAATCTATGGTCTGGATATCGGCTCTGACGCCATCAGCCGTTTCCTCGATAACCCGCGTTTCCACTTCGTGGAAGGGGACATCAGCATCCATTCCGAGTGGATTGAATACCACATTAAAAAATGCGACGTGGTGCTGCCGCTGGTCGCCATTGCCACACCAATCGAGTACACCCGTAACCCGCTTCGCGTGTTCGAGCTGGACTTCGAAGAGAACCTGAAGATCATCCGCGACTGCGTGAAATACGACAAGCGCATCATCTTCCCGTCCACGTCTGAAGTGTACGGCATGTGTACCGATAAGAACTTCGATGAAGACACCTCCAACCTGGTGGTCGGGCCGATCAACAAACAGCGCTGGATTTATTCCGTCTCCAAACAGCTGCTGGACCGCGTGATTTGGGCCTACGGTGAGAAAGAAGGCCTGCGCTTTACCCTGTTCCGTCCGTTCAACTGGATGGGCCCGCGTCTGGATAACCTGAACGCGGCGCGTATCGGCAGCTCCCGTGCGATCACCCAGCTGATCCTGAACCTGGTGGAAGGCTCGCCAATTAAGCTTATCGAAGGCGGGAAACAGAAACGCTGCTTTACGGACATCAGCGACGGTATCGAAGCGCTGTTCCGCATCATCGAAAACAAAGATAACCGCTGCAACGGTGAAATCATCAACATCGGTAACCCGGAAAACGAAGCGAGCATTCGCGAGCTGGCAGAGATGCTGCTGGCCAGCTTTGAGCGTCATCCGCTGCGCGACAAGTTCCCGCCGTTTGCCGGTTTCCGCGAAGTGGAAAGCAGCAGCTACTATGGTAAGGGCTACCAGGACGTTGAGCACCGTAAGCCAAGCATTCGCAACGCGAAGCGCTGCCTGAACTGGACGCCGACGGTGAAGATGGAGCAGACCATTGACGAAACGCTCGATTTCTTCCTGCGCACCGTGGAGCTGTCGGAACAGGCCTCATGAAAAAAGTCGGTTTACGCATTGATGTCGACACCTTCAGGGGAACGCGTGACGGCGTACCCAAACTGCTGGAACTGCTGAGCAAGCACGGTGTGCGTTCCAGCATTTTCTTCAGCGTGGGGCCTGACAACATGGGACGCCATTTATGGCGTCTGATTAAACCGGCATTTCTGTTCAAAATGCTGCGCTCGCGCGCAGCATCCCTCTACGGCTGGGATATTTTGCTGGCTGGCACCGCCTGGCCCGGCAGACGTATCGGCGCGGGTAATGAAGCCGTTATCCGTGAGGCGGCGCAGCATCATGAGGTGGGTCTGCACGCCTGGGACCACCATGCCTGGCAAGCCTGGGCGGGCGTCTGGGATATCCCGCGCCTGTCCCGTGAGGTCGAGCGTGGGATGCTGGAGCTGGAGGCCATTACCGGTCAGCCCGTGCGTTGCTCCGCCGTGGCGGGATGGCGTGCGGATCAGCGCGTCGTGAAGGCCAAAGAAGCCTTTGCGTTTCGCTACAACAGCGACTGTCGCGGAACCGGGCCCTTTTTGCCGCTGTTAGGCGAAAATCGCTACGGAACGGTGCAAATTCCGGTTACGCTTCCCACCTGGGATGAAGTGGTCGGGCGCGAGGTGAAGGCGGATGAGTTCAATCGCTACATTCTGGACCGCATCCATCGTGACGCCGGCACGCCGGTGTATACCATCCATGCCGAAGTGGAAGGGATTGCGTATCAGCATGATTTCGACGAACTGCTGACGATGGCCGCTCAGGAGGGCATTGAATTTTGTCCGTTGAGCGAGCTGCTGCCGGACGATCTCAGCACCCTGCCCGTGGGCAAAGTCGTCCGTAATGAAATGGCTGGCCGGGAAGGCTGGCTTGGCTATCAACAAACCGTGAGTCCGGTCCCATGAAAACAGCCCGTTATGGCTTAGCGCTTCTCGCACTGTTTATCGTTTACTACCTCATTCCGGTCGATATTCGTCTGCTCTGGCAGCCTGATGAAACGCGCTATGCGGAAATCAGCCGCGAAATGCTGGCATCCGGAGACTGGGTTGTCCCGCATTTTCTGGGGCTGCGTTACTTTGAAAAACCGATTGCTGGCTACTGGATCAACAGCATCGGGCAGTTGCTGTTCGGGCACACCAACCTCGCCGTGCGCGCCGGTTCTATATTCTCCACCGGGTTAGCGGCGCTGCTGGTCATCTGGATGGCATGGCGTCTCTGGCGAGATAAGCGGACCGCCATTTTCTCCGGTCTTATCTTCCTGACCCTGTTCCTGGTGTATGGCATCGGCACGTATGCGGTGCTGGATCCTATCATCACCCTGTGGCTGGTGGCGGCGATGTGCAGCTTCTGGCTGGCCTCACAGGCCCAAACCGTTGCCGGAAAAGCGGGCGGCTATGTGCTGCTTGGGCTGGCCTGCGGGATGGGGGTGATGACCAAAGGCTTCCTGGCGCTGGCGGTACCGGTGATTGGCGTGCTGCCGTGGATAATCGCCCATAAGCGCTGGAAAGAGGTGCTGATTTTTGGCTGGCTCGCGATCCTGAGCTGTGTGCTGATTGTTCTGCCGTGGGGGCTGGCTATTGCGCAGCGTGAGCCTGACTTCTGGCGTTACTTCTTCTGGGTTGAGCATATTCAGCGTTTTGCCCAGAGCGACGCGCAGCACAAAGCCCCGTTCTGGTACTACATACCGTTCCTGATCGCGGGCAGCCTGCCGTGGCTTGCGCTTTTGCCCGGTGCGATTCGTCTCGGCTGGAATGACCGACAAAACGCGGGTGGCGGATTCTATCTGCTGGGTTGGGTGGTGATGCCGCTGCTGTTCTTCAGCATTGCCAAAGGCAAGCTGCCGACCTATATCCTGCCGTGCTTTGCCCCGCTGGCGATCCTGATGGCGCGCTATGCCTGCCTCGCGGCGGAAAAAGGTGCCAGAGCGTTACGCATTAACGGCGGGATTAACCTGGCATTTGGCGTTATCGGCGTGGTGGCGGCGCTGGTGGTCTCGCCGTGGGGACTGTCTAAGCATCCGGTCTGGACGTCGGTCGAACTGTATAAAGTCTTCTGTGCGGTGGTGGCGTTCCTCATCTGGGCCGCGGTAGGCTGGTTTACCTTCAGACAGAGCCAGCAGCGCTGGTGGCTGGCGGCACTGTGCCCCGCAGGGCTGGCGCTGCTGATTGGTTTTGCCATTCCTAATCTGGTGGTGGATTCCAAACAGCCGCAGTCGCTGGTCGATACCGTGCGCGAGCCGCTTCAGGAAAGCCGATTCGTGCTGGCCAATAACGTGGGCGTGGCCGCGGGCCTGGCGTGGGAGCTGAAGCGCAATGACATCACGCTGTTTGGTCAGAGCGGCGAACTGCGCTACGGGCTGGATTATCCCGATGTGAAAGATCGTTTTGTCAGTGAGGACGACTTCGCGCAGTGGCTGGCAGCGCATCGTCAGCAGGGGCGCGTGTCGCTGGTGATGCTGCTGTCAAAACGCGACGATATTTCACGGGCGAATTTACCGCAGCCGGACAATCTCTATATCCAGGGGCGTCTGGCCTTGCTGGAGTACCTGCCGAAGTGATGACCTGGATCTGGCTGATACTGGCAAGCCTGCTCAGCTGCGCGGGGCAGCTGTGCCAGAAACAGGCCACCCGTCCGGCGAAAGCCGGGCGGCGCGGGGCGCACATCGCGCTGTGGCTTGGCCTGGCACTGCTGGCGCTGGGCTGCGGGATGCTGGTCTGGCTGGTGGTGCTGCAACGCCTCCCTGTCGGCATCGCGTACCCTATGCTGAGCCTCAATTTTGTCTGGGTGACGCTGGCGGCGAAGGCGTTCTGGCGTGAGCACGTTGCTGCGCATCACTGGCTGGGGGTAGGGTTCATCATCATTGGGATTGTTATCCTGGGAGGGAGCCTGTGAAAGGAGCGTTCTGGGCCTTATGCAGCGTGCTGTTAGTCAGCGCGGCGCAGCTGTTGCTGCGCAATGCCATGCAGGCATTGCCACCGGTCAGTGAGATCCTGGCGTTTGTTTCCGCGCTGTGGCACTTCTCGTCCGGCACGGGCGCGCTGCTGCTGGGGTTGACGGGGTACGTGGCCTCGATGGGCTGCTGGTATCTGGCGCTGCATCGCATGGCGCTCAGCAAAGCCTATGCCCTGCTGAGCCTCAGCTATATTCTGGTGTGGGGCGCGGCGATCCTGCTGCCCGGCTGGGGAGAACGCTTCTCCTGGCACGGGCTGGTGGGCGTCGGGTTTATTATTCTGGGTGTGTTAGTGATTTTTCTGCCCCGAACGTCCCAACGTGAATAATCGACTCGTGGGTCAGGGTGTAAGGGGTCGATGTGCAGACGGCAAGGCTCAGCGAGCCGACCTGTAGCTGGCTGACCGCGTGCGTCTGCGCCGTGCTGTCGATGCTGACAATCTGCCAGGCGCTGCCGCCACGCTGTTTCACAATCGCTTCTTTCCGCGTCCAGATACGCCAGAAGGCGGAAAGCCGTTCCTCGGGCGCTTCACGCTCCAGCTCGTCATGCTCCGTCATGCTGAATACCGCATTAGCCAGCGCCTGCCAGTTCTTCCTCGGGCGAATTACTTCGATATCGCAGCCAACCTCGCCTTCATCGCTCATCAGCAGGGCGATATCGTCACCGCTATGGCTCAGGTTGAACCACAGCGGATTTCCCTTCGCAAAGGCCGGTTTCCCCTGCTCACCGTAAATGATGTCGGGGAGCGGGTGAGGGGATAACGTTCTGGCGAGCAGCGTTCTCCCGGCCAGCCAGGAGGCCTGTCGGGCACCCTGAGGCGCCCTGTCTGCGAGCGCTGATGCCAGCGGGTCCGCGCAAAGGGTGGAGATTTTTCCCAGTACAAACTGGTACATAGTTACGCCCAGCGTTTAATGATAATCGAGGTGTTGATGCCGCCAAACGCGAAGTTATTGCTCTGCAGATACTCGCAGTCAATCTGACGGGCTTCCCCCATAATATAATCTAAAGCACCGCATTGCTCATCCGGCTGCGTTAAATTGAGCGTCGGGGCAAACCAGCCTTCACGCATCATCTGCAGGCTCATCCACGCTTCCAGCGCGCCGCAGGCACCCAGCGTATGGCCAAAATAGCTCTTCAGCGAGGAAACCGGCACGCTGTCACCGTAGATGGCGGCAGTGGCCTGACTTTCGGCGATATCGCCGCGATCGGTGGCGGTACCGTGCGCGGAGATATACCCCATATCCCGGGCGCTTAATCCCGCCATGGCCAGCGACTGCTCCATGCAAATCTGCATGGTGTCACGCTGAGGCTGGGTGATATGGGCCGCGTCACAGTTGGTGGCAAAGCCCACGATCTCACCGTAGATTGTCGCCCCGCGCGCTCTGGCGTGCTCCAGCTCTTCCAGAATCAGGGTGCCTGCGCCTTCCCCAATGACCAGACCATCGCGCTGCGTATCGAACGGAGAAGGGGTGGTTTTGGGTTCGTCGTTACGCTGACTGGTGGCAAACAGCGTGTCAAACACCGCCGCTTCAGACGGACACAATTCTTCCGCGCCCCCCGCGACCATCACGGTCTGATACCCGTGGCGAATCGCCTCCCAGGCGTAGCCAATCGCCTGGCTGCCGGAGGTACAGGCGCTCGACGTCGGGATCACGCGGCCGCGTAACCCAAAGAACAGGCCGGTATTCACCGCCGTAGTGTGCGGCATCATCTGGACGTAGGTTGTCCCGGTGATGTTATTGGTGTGCTTTTCGGTGAGCATGGTCGCGAATTCGCTGACCGGACCGGTGCTGCCAGTCGAAGAACCGTAGGCGATACCGGTTTGACCGTTGGTGAGCACCGCTTCGCCAATCAGCCCCGCCTGCTCCAGCGCCAGCTCGGTGGCGCGGGTCGACATCAACGACACGCGGCCCATGGCGCGAATACGCTTGCGGGTATAGTGTTCCGGCAGCGTGAAATCGTCGATCGGCGCGCCCAGCAGGGTATGCAGGCCATCGTACACCTGCCATTCCGGCATTTTACGCACCGCGTTTTCATACGCCAGCAGCCTGCTGGAAACGGATTGCCAGGTTTCGCCAAAGGCGGTCACGCCGCCCATGCCCGTAATCACCACGCGACGCGTCATAGCATGCCTCCGTTAATGGAAATGACCTGGCGGGTAACGTAGCCCGCAATATCCGACATCAGATAGCTTGCCAGCCCGGCGACCTCTTCAGCCTGGCCCATCCGTTTCATTGGGATGATGGACATGGCTTCCTTCAGCGCGGCCTCTTCCATCTCAATCATGCCGGTATCAATCAGCCCCGGGGCAATGCAGTTGACGGTGATTTTGCGTTTTGCCAGCTCAATCGCCAGCGCTTTAGTGGCGCCGATAATGCCCGCTTTGGCCGCGCTGTAGTTCACCTGACCGCGGTTGCCCATCACGCCGGACACGGACGATAAGGTGATAATGCGCCCCCCTTTACGGGTGCCAATCATCGGCATAATGCAGGGGTGAATGACGTTATAAAAACTGTCGAGATTGGTGTGGATCACGCTGTCCCAGTCGTATTCGCTCAGCGCCGGAAAGGCGCCGTCGCGCGTAATTCCGGCGTTGCTGACCACGCCATACCATGCGCCATGGGCTTCAATCTCCTGCTCCAGCACCTCGCGGCACTGTTCGCGGTTGCCCACATCAAAGGCGAGTAAACGACCGTTGCCACCCGCCTGCGTGATGGCGTCCAGCGTCTCCTGCGCGCCTGCGGCATCACGATGGTAATGCACGCCTACGGTAAACCCGTCGGCGGCAAGCTGACGAGCGATGGCGCGCCCTATGCCTTTGCTGGCCCCGGTGACCAGTACGGAACGACTCATGCGTTAGATCCCTGATTAAAAAGCGATGTTAATTCTTCTGCGCTCGGCTGGAAGGTGTTGACCCGGCCCGTGGCCAGCGTCTCTTCATTAGCGGAAATCGCGCATTCAAAGCTGCCGAAGCGTTCGTCCTGCATCAGCAGCTTAACGGTGATGTCCAGCGTCAGGCCTGCGGCGAAATGCCCGCTGGCGCAGACCAGCTCGCGCGCGCCGAGCACCATGCCCAGCGCGATATGATCCTGCCCCTGCTGCTGGCGATGCCAGCCTGACCAGACGCCGACGGTCTGCGCCATCAGCTCGAGCGCGTACCAGCCCGGCAGGTCGCCATCGGCGTTGAGAAACGGCGCCAGCACGCTTTGCCCGTTGACCGCCACGCGGCAGACCGCCGTGTCGTCCGTAACGTTCTCAACGGACCCCAGCAGCATCATCGGCGCCTCGTGCGGCAGATAGGCTTCGGGTGATAAGTAGCTCATGAGGCTCTCCCCAGCAGGATGCTGGCGTTGTTACCGCCAAACGCGAACGAGTTAGACAAAATGACCGGCTTTTTCAGGGCGGTGCGCTGGTGCAGAAGGCCGCACGGCGCCAGCGTGTCGTCCGGCGCGTAGCGTGCGAAGTCCTGCGGCGGCAACGGCAGATCGCGCGTCAGAATCAGCCAGCTCAGGGCCGCTTCGGTAATGCCGGCGGCGCCCAGCGTATGGCCGGTAAGGTGTTTGGTTGAGCTGCACGGCACGCTTTCCCCGAAGAGATCGTGAATCACCTGCGATTCAATCTGATCGTTGAGCGGCGTGGCCGTGCCGTGCAGGTTGATGTAGCCGATATCCTGCGGCTGCATATCCGCTTCGTTAAGCGCCTGCGCGATAGCCCTTATCGCCCCTTCACCCTGCGGATGCGGAGCGGAAATATGGTACGCATCGCTGGATTCGCCCGTTCCGAGCAGCGCCACGTCGGCGGGCTCCCGGCTCAATACCATCAGCGCGGCGGCTTCACCAATGGTGATCCCCCGGCGGTCGCGACCAAACGGCTCGCAGAGCGTAGGGGAGAAAGATTCAAGGCTGTTAAAGCCGTTGACGGGCATCCGGCTCAGGGTATCGGCACCGCCGACAATGGCGATGTCCACCAGCCCGGCTTCAATCAGACGTTTGCCGCCGATCATCGCCCGTGCGCTGGAAGAGCAGGCCGTGGAGATCGTATAGGCCGGGCCTTCGAGCTGAAGCCAGTTGGCGAGGAAGCGGGACGGATCGCCAAGCTCCTGCTGCGGATACTGCCAGCGCGTGCTCGCTTCGCCATGGGCCATGTGGCGCACGTGCTCATCGCCTTCGTCCAGCCCGGAGGTGCTGGTCCCCAGCACCACGGCCACGCGGTCACGACCGACGCGGGCGATGGCCTCGTCAACGGCGGGCTGAATCTGCGCCAGCGCGGCCAGCAGCAGCTGGTTATTGCGGGTACGGTGTGCGGCGAAGGCGTCCGGGATGGGTGGAAGCTCGCCTTCCACGCCGCCCAGAACGGCTTCGGGTAAACCCTGCAACCAGCCGGTCCGGGCGTGCATCCCCGGCGCCACGCCTGCCGTCAGGTTCGCGGCAATCTCGTCAGGCGAGTTGCCCAGCGCGTTGACCATGCCAACAGCGGATATATAAATCATCTCAGTCACCCAGATATTGAATGGTGATGTGGTATTTAAAGACGTGTTGCTCGATGCTGATCGGCTCGCGCTTGCCTTTGCGCTGCAGGTAGACAATCTCCGTCACCAGCTTGCCGCTGGCGTTACGCAGCTCGCGCCGATCGCCATTGTCCGTTAACGTCCAGCCCTTCGGCAACTGCGGCTGCCAGACGCTAATCGGCCAGTGGCTGAGCATCACGTCGGCCAGCACCTGGCTGGCGGGCGGCAGCTGCGGCACGACGATCGACTGCTCGGTATGAATACCTGTCTCATCGTACGTTGCCAGGAACAGACGAATGCCCACGGAAGAGAGCCCGGCCAGTGTGACCTTATGCGCATCCGCGTTGAGCATCACCAGCAGGGACTGCGTTTGTCCGTTAAAGCTGCCGGTCAGCAGCTGCTGGGAGCTTACCGCCGGGCTGATGCCGGGCGGCGGCAGCGTCACTCTGGTGCCCGGCTGGAGCCAGGCCTGAGGCCGCGTCTCTTTGGTATCGGTCGAATGGCTGCAGCCTGCCAGCAGCAGCGCCGCGGCCAGCGCAACGGCGCGATAAAAAGCGTTCATTTACGTTTTCTCTCTTTCTTATCCGGCATCGCCAGCGGAGCCAGCAGGAAGGCGGTAAAAATACCGCTCACCAGCACGATACCAAAGCTGCTGATGGCCTGGGTGGCGCTGAAGACGAGCATGCCCAGCGTCAGCAGCGTGGTCATCATGGCCAGCGTAATCGCCAGCATTGAGGTCAGCGGCGTACCGCGCGGGTTGCTGAAAAACAGCGTGTAGTTAATGCCAATGCCGAGCACCAGTACCAGCGCCAGCAGTGAGAACAGATTCACCGGGTGGCCCGTTACGGCCAGCACCGCCAGGCCGCAGCTCAGCGACAGCACGGACGGCACCAGGCTTATCAGCCCTTTACGCAAGCCGAGGCGCAGCATCGCCCCGCAGGCAATCACTGCCAGCGCGGCAAACAGTAGCCCCGTCAGCAGCGTGCGGTAGAGGGCAAACAGGCTGTCAAAGCTGGCTTTGCGATCGACCCAGACGACGCCGTCATGGCGCGCGGCCAGTTCACCGAGGTAAGCGCTGTTTTTCGCGCCGTCCACCGGCACCAGCACGCCGCTTTCCCCGTTGGGCAGGGTCAGCCAGAGCAGACGCCAGCCTTCGCTGGCCGGGCTTTCAAGCCACGCGTCCACGCTGACCGGCATGGCGTCGAGATTCGGGGATACGGCGTTGAGCCCGGCGCTTTTCAGCACGTTCGTTACCGCAGGGGCAGCCTCGCGCAGCAGCTTCAGATCGCTTTTCTGGCGCGCCAGCGAGTTCAGCGGCAGCGTACGCCAGCGGGCGATCTCTCCGGCTTTTTGCGCCTGTGCCAGCGCCGGGGTAAAGGCTTCCAGCCGCTCCAGCGTTTGCTGAGGCGAGGCGCCATGAACCACAAACCATTTCTGATCGACGCTCTGTCCGGTCAGGGCGGTAATGGCCTTCTCCTGCGCCAGAATATCTTTCGGCAGGGCCTGCAGCTGGGCGATGTCGTCGTCCACCCTCAGGGTGCTCATCCCCACGGCGGAGAGCAGCGCCAGCGCGACGGGCAAACCCACGGACAGTTTTTTATTGCGTCGCCAGGCGGCCAGCCAGCGCAGCATGATAACCATCAGCGGAACCGGGCGCACCGGTAAACCCCGGCACAGCCACGGATGCCAGAAAATCACCGTCAGGCAGGAGGCGCTCAGCCCCACGGCGGCGAACACCGCCATCTGGCGGATCCCGGGGAAGGGGGCCAGCATCATAATCAGGTAGGCGGCGACGGTCGTCAGCAGCGCCAGCAGCAGCGCATTGCGTACCTTGGCCAGGCTTTGCCAGGGGGAATATTCCGCGCCGTGCACCATCCGTTCGGTCAGGTAGTAGAGCGTGTAGTCGGCTGAAATACCGATGATGCTCATGCTCATCACCAGCGTCATCAGGTGCAGTTCGCCAAAGAGCAGCAGCGTCACCACCGTACCCGCCAGCGCGCCGATGGCAATGGAGAGCACGCTCAGCAGCAGCGGGCGCAGAGAGCGGAACACCGCCACGATGAGCAGGAACACGCCAAGCAGGGTGGCGATGCCCAGCGTCGAGACGTCGCGTTTGGCCTGCTGGCTGGCGTAATCGCTGTAGAACACGGTCCCGCGCGAAAGCAGCTGCGCCTGCGGGAAACGGGCTTTTAGCGTCTCCTGCAGCGCGTTAAGCGTCGTCACCAGCCGGTGGGTCTGCTGCATATCAAATGACGAGCCCGCCAGCTCGCCGTGCAGCAGATACCAATAGTTTCCCGCCTCATCCTGTGTGACCAGCCAGCCGTCCATCAGCCGCAGCTTCTGGCCGTTTTGCGCCAGAGCGAGCTGCGAGCCGCGTATCAGCATCAGGGGATCGTTTTGCAGCTCTTTGCCGCTGACGCCGGAAAAGGCCGAATAGAGCTGAGATAAAATCCACTGCGCCTGCGCTTCTCCGCCGTTTTGCAGGCGGGCGCGGGTGGCGGGATCGATCAGGCCATTTCGGTGCTGCCAGAAGAACTCTCCCCAGGCTTTTTGCCCGGCGGCGTCCATCGGGCCTTTGACCTCGCTGAGCGAATCGCTGCTTTGCAGCAACGCCAGCCACTGCTGCGCCACGCGCGGATCGGGCTCTTTGCCGGGGCTGACCAGCCAGACCAGCTGGCGGTCGAGACGCTGCATAAACCCGTCGTTGAGCGCCGGCGGGATCGCCCCCAGCGTCTGCTTCGGCAGCATGGCCAGCACGCTGCTGTTCAGACGCGCGCCGGGCAGCAGCGACAGCAGCACGCCCAGCAGAATCAGGCATAGCGTGGCCCACAGCAGCGCCGGGCGCAGGGATTTACGGTGCGGCAAAGCGTTGGCGTTCGTCATCGGTCAGGCTGGCGGGCGTCAGTTGGTGGCGTGAAAGGGCGATATCGGTACGGTCGCCCTGTTTATCGTTGAGGCGAATCGTCTCCAGATAGGTCGCGCCGCCCAGATCGAGGGTGGCGAAAATCTTGTCCAGCGGCGTCGTTTTTGGCGTAAGCACCAGCGACCAGCGGCCCGCGCCCAGGTCTTTAAAATCGATGCGGAAGTTCTCTTCAAGCACCCTGCGGTCGGCCTGGAACAGGGCCCGCAGAAGATGGTTGAACTGGAACATCTGCGGATTATTGTCGGCGGTGACGGTCTGCGGCGGCTGGCCGTTAATGGCCTGAACCATCCGCTTGTCGTCCAGCAGGAGCGTCATCGGAAACGGCGCTTTTTGATCCCACAGCAGGCCGCTGTCGCGGGCGATCAGCATCTCGCCCTGCGAGCGCAGCGGCTGCGGCATATCTTTTATGGTGCGAACCTGCTCGAAGTGCGCGCGCACGACGGGCTGCCCGGTGAAGCGCTGCTGCAGTTCATCCAGCGTCACGGCGCTGACCAGCGGGCTGACGAGAAGCGCCAGCAAAGGCCACCATTTCATGGCGTCACTCCCATTCGTTCAAACAGTATTGCCGGGCTCACAAAGCACATTTCGCGGGTGGCTTCTTCCACCGCCACCTGGATGGTGTAACCGGTGGTGGTGCGTTTGCCGGTCTGCGCATCGAAAATTTGATAGGCAATGCGCAGGCGGTTTTCATACTCTTCAACGTGCGCGCGGACGCGAATACGCTGCTCAAAGGTCACCGCATCGCGGTATTTCACCCGGGTATCGACGACGGGCCAGACGTAGCCGGAGGCCTTCATCTGGCGATAGCCATAGTCAAACTGATTGAGCAGCGCCTCGCGGGCGATCTCAAAGTAGCGGAAATAATTACCGTGCCAGACCACGCCCATCATATCGACGTCGTGGAACGGAACGGTGATCTCAACTTCAGTCGTAAAGCGGGGATCGGTCAGCACCCTTTACTCCTTCTCTCTGGACTCTGGCAGATGCCAGAAATCGAAAAAATTAAACCAGTCGAGCGGCGACAGGAGGGCGTAATGCTCCAGCCGCTGCGCGTAGCGATCGACGGTCTCCTGCAGCGCCTGCTGGCGTTCGCCGCGCGGCAGGTGCAGCGGGTCGGCAAACGGTTCGCTGTGCAGGACGAGCTTACCCTGCTGGCGCAGGGCAAAAATCAGCACCACCGGGCAGCGCAGGATGGAGGCCAGGATAAACGGCCCCTGTGGGAACGGCGCTGGCTGGCCCATGAACGGACTCCAGATCACGCGCCACTCGCCGCCACGCTGCGGATTCACCGCGATGCGGTCGCCCACAATGGCGACCCATTCTCCCCGCTCAAGCTTCTCTTTGATGGCAATCGCGGTGTCCGGGCCGATGTCGGTGACCGACATCAAATTCACGCCCGCCTGGGGCGCCATTTCGCTCATGATTTGCTTAAAGCGCCGGGCGTTTTCGCTGAAGACCAGGGCGGTGATAGTTTTGCTGCCGTCCAGCTGGGCCAGCGCACGGCAGGCCTCTACGTCGCCAAGATGCGAGGCCAGCAGCAGCTTGCCCTGCGGGGCCGCGATATTAAGCGTTTCGCTCGCGCCGGGGGCAAAGACCACGTCGCGATCAAACTGCAGCTCACCGCGCCAGCTGGCGACTTTATCCAGCATCGCGTTGCCGAAGCGCATGAAATGGAAAAAGCTGTTGAGCCGCGGGGGAACGGGCATGTTCCGCTGACGCAGTTCTTGCTTCACTCTCCCAATCCACTGCCGCGAGGCCAGCCGCGCCGGACGTGCGATAAGCCAGTACACGCCTATCACCGGCCACAGCAGCACGGTAAAGGCCCGCCGCCCCATCAGCTTCCAGACGCGCAGCATCAGGCGCATGCCCCACAGGCCTTTGACCTCGTCCTGCTGCGCCCAGTGCTGGCGGCGTCGACGGAAAAGCAGGCCGGGCATGCGGGGCAGCATGCCGAAGAACAGCCGGGTATGCATCAGGGAGATCCGCACGTTATCTTTTAACGCGTCGAAGTGGGACAACCCGTCCTGCGGGTAGGTGACGCGGGTCGGCAGAAAGACGCTGGTGTTACCCTGCCAGTAAAGACGGACCATCACTTCGGTGTCAAAGTCCATCCGTTTGCCGAGCGTTTCACGCGCTGCCAGGCGCAGCGTGGGCGAGACCGGGTAGACCCGAAAGCCGCACATGCTGTCTTTAAGCTGCAGGGATAAGGTCTCAATCCACACCCAGACGTGGGTTACCCAGCGTCCGTAGAGTCGCGAGCGCGGAATGGAATCATCGTAAATGGGCTGGCCGGAAATCAGCGCGTCCGGGTGGCGCTCCGCCAGCGCCAGCAGTTTGGGGATATCTTCGATGGCGTGTTGACCGTCCGCGTCCACCTGCACGGCATGGGTATAGCCCGCGCGCGCGCACTCCTCCAGCCCCCTGATGACCGCGGCACCTTTTCCGGCGTTTTGCGCCAGGCGGACCAGCGTTACCTGCGGCTGCTCCGCCGCCAGGCGCTCGAGCTCCTGACGGGTGCTCGCTTCGCTGCCGTCATCCACCACCAGGCACGGCAGGCCGAACGGTGCGAGACGCGACAGCACGCGGGCGATCATGGCGCCGTGGTTGTAGCACGGGATCAGCACGCAGGGGCGGAAGGTTACTGACATAGCCGAATTTTCCCGCTGCTGGCGGTATGGCGCTCCGCCCCGGCGTGACGCTGGTAGCTGAAGGTCAGCATCTGACGTTCGGCATGCCACTCAAGCACCAGCGTCACCGTGGTTTCCGGCAGCAGAGGCGCCTGGAACTTCACGTTTTGAATGCTGTGAAAGCGGTAGCCCGGCGCCAGTAACGTCGTGGCGTAGTGCATCACCCAGTCAAGCTGCGCAACGCCGGGCAGCAGCGGCTGTACGGCAAAATGGCCCTGAAACCAGAACAGCGCCGCGTCGAGATGCAAAATGATTTCCAGCTTCTCCGGCTGTGTCTGGCGACGCTCAAGTTCATGAATTTTCATGAAATAACTCCTCTAGCTGCGCATAGACACGCTTGTTCATACTGTTTACCGGCATTTCATCGACAATGCGCCAGTAGCGCGGAACGGCGACCGGCTCAAGCCACGGCAGCAGGGCGCGACGCCAGGCGAACTCCTGCGCTTTTTTATCCTGCATATACCCGCGCTGGCGAACCGCTTCATCCAGCACCAGCAGTGCACCAATCCCCTGACGGCCTCCGCGCGTGACCGGCAGCGCAGCCGCTTCGCAAATGCCGTCGAGCTCCAGCAGGCGACGTTCGATCTCGTTAAGCGAGATGCGCTTTTCTTCAATTTTGACCACCCGCCCGCGACGACCGGCGATGCTGAATAGCCCCTCGCTGTCGAAGTGCAGGATATCGTCCAGCTGGAGTCCTTCAGCCTCGTGGATCAGTGGCGACGTGACGCGACAGGCGTCATCTTCCTGATGGAAGATAACGCCGGGGAAGGCCAGCCACGGGACGTTATCCTGCTGGCGATGGCGCCAGGCGAGGATGCCGGTTTCGGTGCTGCCATAAATTTCATCCGGGCAGATGTTAAGCCAGCCAGCGGTGGTGGCGACGTCACACCACGGCAGCATTCCGCCTGCTGAAATCAGCATTCTGACGGGCGGCGCGGGCAGTTCCGTATCCAGGCGCTTCAGGAACGCCGGGCTGCTGATGAACAGGTAATGCCGGTCATGAGGAAGGGCGGCCAGCTGCTCGGCGTAGTAGAGCATCGCGGCATGCAGCGGCAGGCCCAGCGCCATCGGCAAGACGATGCGGAAGGTCAGCCCGTACAGATGTTGCGGTACGACCGAGGCGACAACGCTACAGCCGGTCAGACGTTCGCCGAAGCGGTCAGCCAGCAGACGGGCTTCGCGATCCAGGCTGACGATGTGCTTAATCACCCGGCGCGGGGTACCCGTGGAGCCGGAGGTGAACAGTTCAACGAAGCGGCTTTCGTCAATGGCCGGCAGGGGCGCCCAGCGGCGAGCCGTCAGATGGCTGGAGGCCACCACTATCAGCTTGCCATGGAAATCGAGAGAGCGATCGCTCAGAACGCCGCTAAACAACGCCTGCTGTTCTTCAAGCTGCGAGACGCGGCTATGGCCGGGAATGACCGGCGTTTTACCGGCATGCAGCGAGGCCAGCAGCGCAACGATAAACAGGTAGCTGTTTTCAAAGCACAGCGCCCAGCGCTCGCCTTCCTGCTGACGCAGGGTGTCGACCAGCAGGGTCACGTCGTGGCGCAGCTGGCCCAGCGTCCAGGTACGATCGTCAAGCCAGGCAACGGGCATGTCGTCAGGGCGGGGCGCGTTTAACCACTGGCCCAGCGGAAGGGGACTAGTCATTGTGCATCTCTTTTTTTATCACCCGCTGGCGCACCAGCCACTCGGTTGCCATCAGCGTTCCCATCAGGATATAAGCCACCATACCGTTCCACAGCGTCCACAGATGCATGTCGCCGTAGAGCACGGTCAACAGCGCCATCGCGCCGTTTCCGATGAAAAAGCCGCACCAGACGAGGGTCACCTTGCGGGTATAGCGCACGCCCTCCGGGGGCAGATTTGGCTCGCGCAAGCGCGCCAGCCGTTCGACCAGCGGCATCGCGGTCCACAGCGAACCGCCGAACACGGCCAGCATCACAAGGTTGACGACCACCGGGTAGAACAGCAGCCACTGGTGGGTTTTCAGCAGGTAGCTTGCCGCGCAGAGCGCGATGCCCGCGAGCGCCACGCACTGCACCACATACCGCATCGGGCCAGCGTTCCGTCGCGCCTGGCGCAGCCGCAGCAGCAATACCAGCGCCATCACCGGCAACAGCCACTGCAGGCTGTTGTGCGTTAGCCCAAATCCAATCAGGAAGGGCCACGCCAGCAGCATCAGCCCCGTCAGCAGTGGGATGACCGGGAACGTCCGTCCACCACGCACGACGTCTTACTCTTCGCGCAGAAGCTGTTCGACGGCGTCTACCACATCCTGAACGGTACGAACCGACTTGAAGGTTTCCGGCTTGATTTTCTTGCCCGTTTTCTTCTGCAGATGAACAATCATGTCCACCGCATCAATGCTGTCCAGCTCCAGGTCTTCGTAAAGACGGGCTTCGGGCGTAATGTCCTGCGGGTCGATTTCAAAGAGCTTGGTCAGAAGGCCGCAGACTTCCTGATAAATGGTTTCTTGTTCAGTCATCGTTCACATCTCAGGCGCGTTGAGCGTTGATAAAGGACGCCAGCGTGGCGACGGAAAAGAAGTGCTGGCGCATCTCTTCGCTTTCGGCAGAAAGCACCACGCCATACTGGTTTTTTACCGCCAGACCCAGTTCCAGCGCGTCAATGGAGTCCAGACCCAGCCCATCGCCAAACAGCGCGGCATCGGTATCAATATCCTCTGCGGTAAGCTCGTCCAGATTCAGCGTGGTGATAATGAGATTCTTAATTTCAAGATAAAGCGCTTGCATCATTAATTCCTGACAAAGATTGAAGGCCTGATGTTAATCGATGCTGCAGATGCCGGTTTAACTGCCTTGCCGCCAGCGCCGGTTCTTGTTCATTTGCATCGTAAAATTCGTCGATGTTCACGCGGTCGCGGACATCCACGGTGAAAACAGGTTTTTCTGGCGGTACATCATACCAGTGGCTTTTTTTATCCAGCAGGTGTTCGCTACAGTGGATCAGCACCACCCGCAGATCGCTGTTACAGCGCACGGCGATATTTGCCGCGCCGCGCTGGAGGGAGATAGCCTCGCCAAACCGGGTACGCGTGCCTTCCGGGAAGATTAACAGCGTGTCGCCCTGAGCCAGACGCTGCTGGCTGGCCGCGAGCAGGGGCTCGGCTTCGCTGTTAATCAGGTAATCCGCCGCGCGGATGACGCCGCTGACAAAGGGATTGCGCAGCAGCGCGCTTTTCACCAGGCAGTCGGTTTCGGGCATCACCGACGCCAGAATCACGTAGTCTATTAACGTGGGGTGGTTAGCCACCACCAGACAACCCCGATCGCTGCGCAGCGCGTCAAGATTGTGAATGCGATAGTCCAGTACGCCGAGGCCGCGCGCCACGGTCAGGAAGAAGCGGAAGCTGGCCGCAATGCTGCGACGCGCCAGGCGGCGACGGCTGGCGCGGTCGCGCTGGACGATCAGCAGCAGGTTGAACCAGACCAGCGACAGCAGCAGCCCGCCCACGCCAAACAGCGCGAAGCAGAAGCCGGTCATCACCAGACGCCATAACCAGTTGATACGGGCAGCCAGGCGATTCATGCGCGCGTCCATTGCCACAGCAAACGTTCGCCGGGCACCGCAAACTGACGTTCCTCGCTGAGATAGCGCTGCAGGAACATCAGGCTTTGCGGCAGGGCGGGTTCTTCACCCGTGCTGCCGCTGCGGGTTTCACACTGCAATCCGTTGCCGGATTCAATCACCAGCGCCAGCGCGTAGGGCCAGGTGGGCATCTGCGGCGGTAGCGCCGGATGGTAAAATTCCGGCAGCGCGCCGTCAAAATCGACCAGCAGGACGCGGGAATAGCCCGCATGCAGCAGGCTCAGCACTTCGCATAAGGCCTGCTGGAAGGTGTCCAGTCCGGCAGAAATGGATGACGAGACGATGGCCTGGCGTGCGGTGATCGTGAGATTGCCGACCGCGGAATTGTGCACGGACATCGCGAAGTCGGTGGGTGAAACGGACTGCCCGGTCGCCAGAGCATGCAGAATACGGTCGTTGCGCTCCAGCTCGCCGTGGCGGCTGGAATAGACGACGGCATCAATGGCGTGGTTTTGCAGCATGGCCAGACCAATATCCACCGCCAGCTTACTGCCTGAATTGAGGCGGCGCGCGGTCATCATGGGTAAAGCGGTCAGGCGGGGAAGCGGGGCCGCTGGGTCAACGGCCAACTGCAGGCGCGACCATGCCTGCCAATCTGTGGCATCGCTGAGTCCTGGCGCTCTCGCCTGCCAGTCGATAATGTTCAGTGAAAATTTCATCTACGCGCGTCCGCGAAAAAAAACCGTATTCAAAGGGCAGACTGGGCCACCCGGCAGCTAAGCTGCTCTATTGTTCACGTTTGGTGCATATCAGCAGGGTATGACCGACCCCAAGGTTGTCCAGCCGCTGTTCAACGCTGAAACCTGCGCTCTCCAGGTAGCGATAGAACTTCTCTACGCTGTAAAACCGGCTATTGCCATTCGCCATACAGGTGAAATAGAGCGAGGTGGCATTCAGGCTGAAAGAGGCTGCTTCAAATTTCTGAGCATCCCAGAAAAGCTCCATGATGCACAAACGTGCGCCTGGCTTCATGGCCTGTGCGACGCGCGTCAGCATGGCGACAATCTGATCCGGAGAGAAACAATCCAGGAACTGGCTCATCCACCAGACGTCGGCGTCACCCGGCAATGTTGCTGGGCTAAGCATATCGACAGCATGGAATGCAATACGATGAGAAAAACCTGCTTTTGCGATGTTTTCCTGCGCCAGCGCTATCTGCTGCGGCAGATCGAGGATCGTCACGGCAACATTTTCGTCATAGCGGCAGCAGCGTAACGACCATTTACCCGTATTTCCGCCCACATCGTACAATTTTGTCGGCGAGCTTGCGAATATATATGGCAACGCGGCGTCAAAAGCGGCATCAGAATAGTAATGATCGAAGGCGAACCAGCTCTCTTTCGCCGGAGCTGGTAATTGGGATAACGCCGGGTAGATGGTTGGCCAGTTGCCAAACACGGCTAATCCGGCAGGTTTTTCCTCCTGCAGGGCGTCCGCCAGGTGAAATAGCCCCTGATAACAAACGTCCTGGGTGAAATCCATATTTACGCGGGTCATTTCGTCGTGCAGTAAAAAATGGCCCACTTTCGCCAGGAAATAACGTCCATTCTGTTGGGTAACGATTCGACCGCTTAATCCCATATCCAGCAGTACGCTGACGCCATAGCTGCCGAGCGTGCTGTGTTCGGTTATTTCGTCGAGGCTTGCCCCCGCTTTACCTTGTTTATCGAGCCAGGCGAGAACGCCTGAGTTACGCAGACAAAGCGCAGTCTGGAATAACATCGGGGCAAAGGCGATGCGTTGCGCTTCGGTAATGGCATCCAGTGCGCTGAGTGTGTCCTTTTCGTACATTCCTGCGTAACCTTTGAAGCTAATAAAGAGAGGTTATCGGGCCATACGCGGCCCGACTTTAGAAAAATATTACAGCGCGGCGCCAGCGGAGAGGTTCAGCTGAATATCGTGGTCGAGGTTATTTACCCAACGGTTATAATTTTTGTGAATTTTACCGTCTGCCGCTTTCAGGTTAAGGCTGTTTTCATAGTTGATTGAATAGCTTGTGGCCGTGTACGGAATACTTACCTGGACCGAGTGATCGCGTGACTGCAGACGCCCCTTAATCATTCCCGGGCCGGTTTCCGTCATGATCCAGTCGCGTTTTTGGCCTGCTTTCAAAATTGCCGTTTTTACCTGATCGGCAGTATGGCCCGCGCTTACAATAGAGTGAACCTGAGCAATTGGGGCGGTACGCGCACAGCCTGCCAGTGCGCCAATGAATACGGCAGCAGCACACCATTTAACGATCTTTTTCATCAACAACTCCATATCAATAATAACAATTAAAGGTAGTGTTTTTTACAAATAATATTCATCCGGCTGTTTGTTATCGCCGGGTGTATTTTTTAATCAATATTAATGTTTACATTACGTTGACGCGAAGACGGGCATAATAACATGGAAAATAAATAAGAATTTCATTTTTTATAATTTGCGTTAAATCATGAGTTGCGTTTCAACGTAATGCGCGCGGCGTAATTAAAAACAGAATGAGTATCGCCTTAACGCAAATAAAAATACCGCGACGGATTAGGGACGCGGTAATTTACGGTGTATTACAGACGGTTTAAACCTACCTGTACAGGTAGGTCGGTTACCCGGGTAACCGGCTTTTCGGCCTCCCCGGCCCGAGCAGGATCGCCAGCTTGCTGCCGCCTTTGGTGGTTTCCATCCAGATTTTACATACGCTGGTCAGGGGGACCGACAGCAGCATACCGACCGGGCCCAGCAGCCATCCCCAAACCAGTAAGGATAAAAACACCACCAGCGTCGACATGCCCAGACGGTGTCCCATCATGCGCGGTTCAAGAATATTGCCCAGCACCATATGCACGACGAGGAACAGCGCGCCGACCAGCATGCATTCGTAGAAGCCGTTAAACAGAAACGCCTGAATCATCGGCGGCACGGCGGAAAGCACCGCGCCAATATTGGGCACGTAGTTCAGCAGAAAGGCCAGCACGCCCCACATCAGCGCGAACTGCACGTCCATCAGCATCAGCCCCAGCCAGACAATCACCCCGGTCCAGACGCTCAGGAGCGTTTTCAGCGCCAGATATTTGGAGACGCCCTTCAGGGCCCGGTGTAACCCGGCAATGTGAATTTGCGGATTGTTCAGCGCAAAGCGCAGCTTATAGGGGACGTGGCGGACTTCGAACAGCATAAACACAACGGTCATGACCAGCAGCAGAATGCTGGCCATCGCGCCGGAAAGCCCCGTCATCAAGGTGGTGGCGTAGGTCATGACCTTCTCGGAGTCCATCCTGCGCAGCATCCGTTCGGGTGAGATATGCAGATTAAGGAAGGGCACCATCTCCTGCAGCGCGACAATTTTACGCGTCAGCTCTTTGTTGTACTGCGGCAGCATGGTGGAGAATTCGCTCAGCGATGCCGCCAGCACGCCGAAGAGCGCCGTCAGGCCAATCAGCATGACAATAACCACGATGGTGATGGCTACCGGACGGCTGACGCCCCGGCGTAAAAACCAGGTGACCAGAGGATTAAGCACGATGGCAAAAAAGAGCGCCAGCAGGAGCTGAACAATAATGTCAGCGGCAGCATGGATACCCGCAAGGATAACCACCAGACAGGCGAGTTTTAATAAGATGTGGAGTCCTGCTTTGTCGGACGGGTTAGCGATCATGCGTGTTCCTTAATATGATGACCCGATAAGTGTAGTGCCCGGGCTTCGCTTCGTCTGGCACCGTTAATCTGAAAGTCGGGGCTGATTTTCTTATTGCGCCGTGGTAATAGTGAAACACTGTTGTAAAAAATCCAGGTAGAACCCCATGCCCGAACCTGCCGCTGAACCGGCACTGAGCGGACTGCGCCTCAATCTGCGCATCGTTTCCGTTGTGATTTTCAACTTTGCCAGCTATCTGACCATCGGCCTGCCGCTGGCGGTCCTGCCGGGCTATGTCCATGACGTGATGGGCTTCAGCGCCTTCTGGGCGGGGCTGGTGATTAGCCTGCAATATTTCGCCACGCTCCTCAGCCGCCCGCATGCCGGGCGCTACGCGGACGCGTTCGGTCCAAAAAGCATCGTGGTGGTGGGGCTGTGCGGCTGTTTTCTCAGTGGCCTGAGCTATCTGCTGGCTGCCGCAACCGGCCACTGGCCGCTGGTCAGCCTGGCGCTGCTCTGCCTGGGCCGCGTCATTCTGGGCATTGGGCAAAGTCTGGCGGGAACCGGCTCGACGCTGTGGGGCGTGGGTGTGGTAGGCGCGCCGCACATTGGCCGGGTGATCTCCTGGAACGGGATTGTCACCTACGGTGCGATGGCGCTCGGAGCGCCGCTCGGCGTGGCCTGCTATGCGCTTGGCGGGCTGTATGGGCTTTCCATCACCATTATGGCGGTCGCGCTGCTGGCAATCCTCTTTGCGCTGCCGCGTCCGAAAGTGAAGGCCAGCAAGGGCAAGCCGCTGCCGTTTCGGGCGGTGCTGGGGCGCGTCTGGCCGTACGGCATGGCCCTGGCGCTGGCGACCACCGGCTTCGGCGTGATTGCGACCTTCATTACCCTGTTCTACGACGCCAAAGGCTGGGACGGCGCAGCCTTTGCGTTAACCCTGTTTAGCTGTGCGTTTGTTGGCGCCCGCCTGCTTTTCCCTAACGGCATCAACCGTCTTGGCGGGCTGAATGTGGCGATGATTTGCTTTGCGATAGAGATAGTCGGGCTGTTGCTGACCGGAATTGCGATGGTGCCCTGGGTCGCGAAAGTGGGCGTATTCCTCGCGGGGGCTGGCTTTTCCCTGGTCTTCCCGGCGCTGGGCGTGGTGGCGGTAAAAGCCGTGCCGCAGCAGAATCAGGGGGCGGCGCTGGCGACCTATACGGTGTTTATGGATATGTCTTTAGGCATTACCGGCCCGCTGGCGGGGCTGGTGATGGCCTGGGCAGGGGTTCCGGTGATCTATCTTGCCGCGGCGGGTCTGGTGGTGATTGCGCTGCTGCTGACGTGGCGGCTAAAAAAATGGCCCCCGGTGCAGGCACCGGAGGCCACGTCATCGTCGTGAAGCGTTACTGGATCACGATGGTGTTAATGATGTTTTCAGCAGCCGTCTGCGCTTTCTGCTGATCTTCGGCTGGCAGGGTGATCTGCAGGGTCAGCAGTTTGTTATCAACCTTGCCCAGCACCACAGAAGAGTAGGCGGTCTGGCCTTTTGCAGAGATGATGCTGTCGAGCTGTTGCAGCGTGTGGCCTTTCAGCTCGATGGATTTATTGGTCACGACCTGCAGCTGCGGATCGCGGCCGCGCTGCTGATCTTCCAGACGTTTGGACAGGACGGCCAGGTCTTCGCTGGTGTCGTCGCCCACAATCACAATGACCGCTTTCTGCCCGGTTGCGTCGGAGTAAACGTGCATGTTATTCGCCTGGGTGCCCAGCTTGCCGCTCTGATCGGTCATATCGGCTGGCAGAGAGAAGCTGAGTTTGCCATCCATCAGATTCACCGGCTGGCCGGTCGCGTTGCTCTCTGCGGATGCGCCCTGAGCAGGCGTTTTCGTGTCGCTGTTATCACAGGCTGCAAGACCCACAACCAGCAGGCCAATCCCGACATATTTAACCAGATTGCGCATTGACTTCTTCCTTTCGATAAACGGCCATAACGGCTCATTCGCTCATCTTATCACAACTGATAAAGCGAACCCTTAACCAGCCTGCAATGCCGTGATTTCAGATTTATCTGCCAGCCTTTTCAGCAGCATATTGAGCAGCACGCCGTACATCGGCAGGAAGAACACAATGCTGATAAGGACCTTGAAGCAGTAGTCCACCAGCGCGATTTCCATCCAGTGTTCGGCCATGAACGCATCCGGGCTGCGCCAGAAGGCGATGAAGAAGAAGGCCAGCGTATCGCTCACGTTACCGAACAGCGTGGAGGCGGTTGGCGCCATCCACCAGCGATGATTCTGACGCAGGCGGTTAAACACATGCACGTCGAGGATCTGCCCCAGCGCGTAGGCCATAAAGCTTGCCGCGGCGATACGGGCAACAAACAGGTTGAAGTGGGTTAACGCCTCAAAGCCCTGCCAGCTTCCCATATAAAACAGTGACGAAACCACGTATGAGATGAAGAGCGCCGGGAGCATGACCGAAAAAATAATACGGCGAGCCAGCGGTGCGCCAAAGATACGCACGGTCAAATCCGTCGCGAGGAAAATAAACGGGAAGCTGAATGCGCCCCAGGTGGTATGAAAACCAAAGATGGAGATCGGGAGCTGCACCAGATAGTTGCTGGAGGTGATCACCAGCAAATGGAAAAGCGAAAGCCAGAACAACGCTTTTACGCGCTGTGATTCAGAAAACGACGTCATATTGTGACCTTTTTATACGTTGGGGTGAGGGAACCCAATAAAAACCGCAGCATGATACTGCTTTGGCAGGACATTGCAATGGTTAGTTTTTACGCAATCGTTAACCTGGTTTGCATTGATCGCAACCGGGCGTAAACTACAGCCGTTTTTACCAGACCGAGAAGACCATGACCGACCTGTTTTCCAGCCCAGACCACACTCTTGATGCCCAGGGCCTTCGCTGCCCGGAACCGGTAATGATGGTACGCAAAACCGTGCGCAACATGCAGACCGGTGAAACGCTGTTGATTATTGCCGACGACCCGGCCACGACCCGCGATATTCCCGGCTTTTGTACCTTTATGGAGCATGAGCTGGTGGCACAGCAGACCGAGGCGCTGCCGTACCGGTATTTGATTCGTAAGGGTTAGATGGGCTGTCCTCTGCGGCCTGATGCCCTCACCCCGCCCCTCTCCCACGGGGAGAGGGGGCAAACACTAAAAACGGCAATCTTTGATTGCCGTTTTGCGTTTACCTAGCCTTTCATCCACGCGCGGATCCCGTCCAGGAACATCTGCGTTGCCATCATCACCAGAATCAGCCCCATCAGGCGCTCCAGCGCGTTCACCCCTTTCTCACCCAGCAGGCGCAGGAACAGCGACGACTGCAGCAGGATGATAAACGTCCCGCCCCAGGCGATCAGCAGGGCAATCACCAGATGGCTCATCTGGTTCGGATACTGATGCGACAGCAGCATCAGCGTGGCCAGAATGGTCGGCCCGGCGACGAGTGGAATCGCCAGCGGCACGATAAACGGCTCTTCACCCGCGGGCAGGCCGCTGCTGCTGCCTTCCGCGCTTGGGAAAATCATCTTAATGGCAATCAGGAACAGAATAATCCCGCCGGAAATCGACACGGTTTCGGCGCGCAGGTTCAGGAACGCGAGAATTTTTTCACCGGCAAACAGGAAGATAAACATCACCAGCAGGGCGATAAGCAGCTCGCGGATCATGATCGCCCGGCGGCGCTTCGGCTCGGTGTGCTTCAGCACCGACATGAAGATAGGCAGGTTTCCCAGTGGATCCATAATCAGGATCAATAAAACCGCCGCGGAAATGATTTCACTCATCTTTAAATTATCCCTGATACTTAGTAGTGTTATTCCGATGATTAGCGCTTTTTCTGATTGCCGGGCAATCATCGATTAATTTCGCTTGCGACTTTGGCAGCATTTTGTAATGTGAAGCATATCCCAGTTCAATACTGGCTTGCACAATCAGCACACACCCTCAGCAGGAAAAAAATGCTATGAAAAACGTTGGTTTTATCGGCTGGCGCGGTATGGTCGGCTCTGTACTCATGCAACGCATGGTTGAAGAGCGCGATTTCGACGCTATCCGCCCGGTCTTCTTCTCCACTTCCCAGCTCGGCCAGGCTGCTCCGTCCTTTGGTGGTACCACAGGCACGTTGCAGGATGCTTACGATCTGGAAGCGCTGAAGGCACTCGACATTATTGTGACGTGCCAGGGCGGCGATTATACCAACGAAATCTATCCAAAGCTGCGTGAAAGCGGCTGGCAGGGCTACTGGATTGACGCGGCTTCTTCGCTGCGCATGAAAGATGATGCCATCATCATTCTCGACCCGGTGAACCAGGGCGTCATCACCGACGGCCTGAACAACGGCGTGAAAACCTTTGTCGGCGGTAACTGCACCGTCAGCCTGATGCTGATGTCCCTCGGCGGCCTGTTCGCGCAGGATCTGGTTGAGTGGGTCTCCGTGGCGACCTACCAGGCGGCGTCCGGCGGCGGCGCGCGTCATATGCGCGAGCTGCTGACCCAGATGGGCCAGCTGCACCAAAGCGTCGCAACCGAGCTGGCAAACCCGGCGTCCGCGATCCTTGATATAGAACGTAAGGTCACTCAGCTGACCCGCAGCGGCGAGCTGCCGGTGGACAACTTCGGCGTACCGCTGGCCGGTGGTCTGATCCCATGGATCGACAAACAGCTGGATAACGGCCAGACCCGCGAAGAGTGGAAGGGCCAGGCTGAGACCAACAAAATCCTCGCGACCGCGAACACCATTCCGGTTGACGGCCTGTGCGTGCGTATCGGCGCGCTGCGCTGCCACAGCCAGGCCTTCACCATTAAACTGAAAAAAGATGTGTCTATTCCGACCGTGGAAGAGCTGCTGGCCGCGCACAACCCGTGGGCGAAAGTGGTACCAAACGATCGCGATATCACCATGCGCGAGCTGACCCCGGCTGCCGTTACCGGCACGCTGACCACGCCGGTTGGCCGTCTGCGTAAGCTGAACATGGGGCCGGAGTATCTCTCCGCGTTCACCGTCGGCGACCAGCTCCTGTGGGGCGCCGCCGAGCCGCTGCGCCGCATGCTGCGCCAGCTGGCGTAATAATTTGTTAACTACCGGGGGTGATTTTCACCCCTTTTTTTTTGCGTACTACATGGAGTAACACGCGTATGTCTTATTTTTTATCAGGAGTCATCTAGAGCGTTGGCTATGCTTTAAGGAAGAGTCATTTCTTACCTGAGGTTCGAACGGAGCAGAATGGATGCACATTTTTGTGCTGTCCCGTTCAGGTCACATTAAAAGTCGTCCCGGAGCGCTTAAAAAGGACGACATAAAAAACAGGATGAATACCATGTCCGATCGTGTGGATAGAGACGTGATTAATGCGCTTATTGCGGGTCATTTTGCTGACCCCTTTTCTGTGCTTGGGATGCATCAAACTGAGGATGGCCTTGAAGTTCGGGCACTGTTACCGGATGCCACAGAAGTCTGGGTGATTGAACCCAAAACCGGCCGCAAGGTCGGTAATCTTGAATGCCTCGATTCCCGTGGCTTCTTCTCGGGCGTGATGCCCCGCCGTAAAAACCCTTTTCGCTATCAGCTCGCCGTTCTCTGGCACGGTCAGCAAAACCTGATTGACGATCCTTACAGCTTTGGCCCGCTGCTTAAAGAGATGGATTCCTGGCTGCTCTCCGAAGGAACGCATCTTCGCCCTTATGAAACGCTGGGTGCCCATGCCGATACCATGGACGGCATTACCGGCACGCGATTCTCCGTGTGGGCGCCTAACGCCCAGCGCGTCTCCGTTGTCGGCCAGTTCAACTATTGGGACGGTCGCCGCCATCCGATGCGCCTGCGCCGGGAAAGCGGCATCTGGGAGCTGTTTATCCCCGGAGCGCACCCCGGGCAGCTTTATAAATTCGAGATGATCGACGCCAACGGCAAGCTGCGCATTAAAGCCGACCCGTATGCCTTCGAAGCGCAGATGCGCCCGGATACCGCGTCGCTGATTTGTGGCCTGCCGGAGAAGGTCGTCCAGACGGAGGAGCGCAAACAGGCCAACCGCTTTGACGCGCCGATCTCCGTCTATGAGGTACACCTTGGCTCCTGGCGTCGCCACACCGATAACAACTTCTGGCTCAGCTACCGGGAGCTTGCCGACCAGCTGGTGCCGTATGCCAAATGGATGGGCTTTACCCACCTTGAGCTGCTGCCGGTCAACGAGCATCCGTTCGACGGCAGCTGGGGCTATCAGCCTACCGGGCTGTATGCGCCAACGCGCCGCTTCGGCACGCGCGATGACTTCCGCTATTTCATTGATGCCGCGCATGCCGCCGGGCTGAACGTGATCCTCGACTGGGTGCCGGGACATTTCCCTGCGGATGACTTTGCGCTGGCAGAGTTTGACGGCACGAAGCTGTACGAGCACAGCGACCCGCGCGAAGGCTATCACCAGGACTGGAACACGCTGATCTACAACTACGGTCGCCGTGAGGTCGCAAACTATCTGGTCGGGAATGCCCTGTACTGGATCGAGCGGTTTGGCATTGATGCCCTGCGCGTCGATGCGGTGGCGTCGATGATCTACCGCGACTACAGCCGCAAAGAGGGCGAGTGGATCCCGAACGAGTTTGGCGGCCGTGAAAATCTGGAAGCGATTGAATTCCTGCGCAATACAAACCGCATTATCGGCGAACAGGTGGACGGTGCCGTGACTATGGCGGAAGAGTCGACCGACTTTGCGGGCGTCTCCCGTCCGCCGTCATCAGGCGGCCTGGGGTTCTGGTATAAGTGGAACCTGGGCTGGATGCACGACACGCTCGACTACATGAAGCTGGATCCGGTTCACCGTAAGTATCATCACGATAAGCTGACGTTCGGGATGCTCTACAACTACACCGAAAACTTCATGCTGCCGCTGTCGCACGATGAAGTGGTGCACGGCAAAAAATCCATTCTCGACCGCATGCCGGGCGACGCGTGGCAGAAGTTTGCCAACCTGCGCGCCTACTACGGCTGGATGTTTGCCTTCCCGGGCAAGAAACTGCTGTTTATGGGCAATGAGTTCGCCCAGGGACGCGAGTGGAACCACGACGCCAGCCTCGACTGGCACCTGCTTGAAGGCGGCGACAACTGGCACCACGGGGTGCAGCGTCTGGTGCGCGACCTGAACCTGACCTATCGCCACCACAAAGCGCTGCACGAGCTCGACTTCGATCCGTACGGCTTTGAGTGGCTGGTGGTGGACGACCACGAGCGCTCGGTGTTTGTCTTTGTGCGTCGTGACAAAGCGGGTAACGAAATCATCGTCGCCAGCAACTTCACGCCGGTGCCGCGCGAACACTACCGCTTCGGCATTAACCAGCCGGGCAAATGGCGCGAGATCCTGAATACCGACTCCATGCACTATCACGGCAGCAACGCCGGTAACGGCGGGCTGGTCCAGAGCGACGCCATCGAAAGCCACGGGCGACCCAACTCCCTGAGCCTGACGCTGCCGCCGCTTGGCACCATCTGGCTGATGCGGGAGGGCGAATGACGCAGCTTACGGTAGGTAAACCCGAACCGCTCGGCGCGCGTTTTGACGGAAAGGGTGTCAATTTCACCCTCTTTTCCGCTCACGCTGAGCGGGTAGAACTGTGCGTGTTTGATGGGGAAGGTAACGAACACCGTTACGATTTACCCGAGCGCACGGGGGATACCTGGCACGGCTACCTGGCCGGAGGACGGCCAGGCATGCACTATGGCTTTCGCGTACATGGTCCGTGGGATCCGGCGCAGGGGCACTGGTTTAACCCGGCGAAGCTGCTGATCGACCCGTGCGCGCACCGCGTGGACGGCGAATTTAAAGACGACCCGCTCTTCCACGTGGGCTACGGCGAGCCCGACCACCGCGACAGCGCGCCCGTCGCGCCAAAAAGCGTGGTGGTGAACGATCTTTATGACTGGGAAGACGATGCCCCGCCGCAGACGCCGTGGGGCAATACCGTCATTTATGAAGCCCACGTCAAAGGGCTGACGTACCTGCACCCGTCGATCCCCAAAGAGATGCGCGGCACCTATAAGGCGCTCGGGCATCCCACCATGATTGCCTACCTGAAACACCTCGGCATCACCGCGCTGGAACTGTTGCCCGTCGCCCACTTTGCCAGCGAGCCGCGCCTGCAGCGGCTGGGGCTAAGCAACTACTGGGGCTACAACCCGCTGGCGATGTTCGCGCTTGAGCCACGCTATGCCGCCCATCCGGAAAAGGCGCGGGACGAGTTTCGCGATGCGGTGAAGGCGCTCCATACGGCGGGCATTGAGGTCATTCTGGACGTCGTGCTCAACCACAGTGCTGAAAGCGATCTCGACGGTCCGACGCTCTCCATGCGCGGAATTGATAACCGTAGCTATTATTGGATCAGGCAGGATGGCGATTATGAGAACTGGACCGGCTGCGGTAACACGCTCAACCTCAGCCATCCGGCGGTCACGCATTTTGCTTATGAATGCCTGAAATACTGGGTGGAGACGTTCCACGTCGACGGTTTTCGTTTCGATCTGGCGCCAGTGATGGGGCGCACGCCAGCGTTCAGCCAGCAGGCGCCGCTGTTTGAGGCGATAAAAAACTGTCCGGTGCTCTCGCAGGTGAAGCTCATTGCCGAGCCGTGGGACATCGGGGAAGGCGGCTATCAGGTCGGGAATTTCCCGCCGCTGTTTGCCGAGTGGAACGATCACTACCGCGATGCCGCGCGCCGCTTCTGGCTGGAACGGAATCTGTCGCTGGGGGAGTTCGCCGGACGCTTTGCCGCTTCAAGCGATCTCTTTAAGCGCGACGGCAAACGCCCGTCGGCCACCGTCAATCTGTTGACGGCACACGACGGTTTTACGCTCAGGGACTGCGTTTGTTTCAATCAGAAACACAATGAGGCAAACGGCGAAGAGAATCGCGATGGCACTAACAATAACCATAGCTTTAATCATGGTATAGAAGGGTTAGGCGGAAGCCTTGACGTCATCGAGCGGCGACGCGCCAGCGTTCACGCTTTGCTGACAACGCTTTTATTGTCGCAGGGCACGCCGATGCTGCTGGCAGGCGATGAACACGGCCACAGCCAGCACGGTAACAACAATGCGTATTGCCAGGACAACACGTTAACCTGGCTCGACTGGGGTGAAGCCAACAGCGGGCTGATTCATTTTACCGCTGCGCTGATCCATCTTCGCCAGCAGATCCCCGCGCTGACCGCCGACCGCTGGTGGGAAGAGGGTGACGGCAACGTTCGCTGGTTGAATCAAGACGCGCAACCGTTAAGCGCGCAAGAGTGGCAACACGGCGTACCACGCCTGCAAATCCTGCTGTCGGATAAATGGCTGGTCACGCTGAACGCGACGGATGACGTCGCAGAGATTGTTTTACCTGAAGGGGAATGGCGAGCTGTTCCCCCCCTTGCCGGAGCGGATAATCCGGTAGTAATGGCTGTCTGGCACGGGCCTGCGCACGGAGTGTGCGTATTCCAAAGATGATAAAAAAGGAGTTAGTCATGGTTAGATTAGAGAAGAACGATCCCTTAATGTTGGCGCGCCAGCTACCATTAAAAACGGTTGCCCTGATACTTGCGGGTGGACGTGGTACCCGTCTGAAAGATTTGACCATCAAGCGCGCGAAACCGGCCGTTCACTTTGGTGGTAAGTTCCGTATCATCGACTTTGCGCTCTCCAACTGCCTTAACTCGGGCATTCGCCGTATTGGCGTCATTACGCAGTATCAGTCGCACACGCTGGTTCAGCATATCCAGCGCGGCTGGTCATTCTTCAGCGAAGAGATGAACGAGTTTGTCGATCTCCTTCCCGCTCAGCAACGCGTCCACGGTGAGAACTGGTACCGCGGAACGGCGGATGCAGTGACGCAGAACCTCGACATCATTCGCCGCTATAACGCGGAATACATCGTGATCCTCGCCGGGGACCATATCTACAAGCAAGATTACTCCCACATGCTCATCGACCACGTCGAAAAAGGGGCGCGCTGCACCGTAGCGTGTCTGCCTGTGCCCGTTGCTGAAGCGACGGCGTTTGGCGTGATGCACGTGGATGCCGACGACAAAATTATCGACTTTGTTGAAAAGCCGGCGAACCCGCCAACGATGCCGGGCGATGACACTAAATCGCTCGCCAGCATGGGGATTTATGTCTTTGATGCAGATTATCTTTATGAGCTGCTGGAAGACGACGATAAAGACGAAAACTCCAGCCACGACTTCGGTAAAGACATCATTCCGAAAATCACTAAAGCTGGCATGGCCTATGCACATCCTTTCCCGCTGTCCTGCGTGCAGTCCGACCCCAATGCGGAACCTTACTGGCGCGATGTGGGAACCCTGGAAGCCTACTGGAAAGCGAACCTCGACCTGGCGTCGGTCACGCCTGAGCTGGATATGTACGACCAGAACTGGCCGATTCGTACCCATATGGAATCGCTGCCGCCGGCCAAATTCGTGCAGGACCGCTCCGGCAGCCACGGTATGACGCTGAACTCGCTGGTGTCCGGCGGGTGCATTATTTCAGGCTCGGTGGTGGTGCAGTCGGTGCTGTTCCCCCGCGTGCGGATAAATTCATTCTGTAATATCGATTCGGCAGTCTTACTACCTGATGTCTGGGTAGGGCGCTCGTGCCGTCTGCGTCGCTGCGTTATCGATCGTGCCTGCGTCATTCCAGAAGGGATGGTGATTGGTGAGAACGCGGAAGAAGACGCGCGTCGTTTCTATCGTTCGGAAGAGGGGATCGTGTTAGTCACACGGGAAATGTTGCGGAAGCTGCAGATCAAACAGGAGCGATGATGCAGGTTTTACATGTATGTTCTGAGATGTTCCCGTTGTTAAAAACGGGCGGTCTGGCAGATGTTCTGGGTGCATTACCGGCGGCGCAAATCGCCGGAGGCGTGGATACCCGAGTCCTGCTGCCCGCCTTTCCGGATATCCGGCGCGGTATTCCCGATGCAAAAGTGGTGACCCGCCGTGAGACCTTCGCCGGACGCATCACCCTGCTGTTTGGACATTACAATGGCGTAGGGATTTACCTGATCGACGCGCCGCATTTATACGAGCGACCGGGCAGCCCGTATCACGATACGAACCTGTTCGCCTACACCGATAACGTGCTGCGCTTTGCGCTGCTCGGCTGGGTCGGGGCAGAAATGGCGACGGGGCTGGATCCGTTCTGGCGCCCGGATGTGGTGCACGCGCACGACTGGCACGCCGGGCTTGCCCCGGCGTATCTCGCGGCGCGCGGCCACCCGGCGAAATCGGTCTTTACCGTGCATAACCTGGCGTATCAGGGGATGTACTATGCCCATCACATGAGTGAAATCGATCTGCCATTATCGTTCTATAACATGCACGGGCTGGAATTTAACGGGCAGATCTCGTTCCTGAAAGCCGGGCTCTATTACGCCGATCATATTACGGCGGTGAGCCCAACCTATGCGCGTGAGATCACCCAGCCGGAGTTTGGCTACGGCATGGAAGGGTTGCTGCAACAGCGCCACCGCGAAGGCCGCCTGACGGGCATTCTGAACGGCGTGGATGAACAGATCTGGAGCCCGGAAACCGATCTCCTGCTGGCGGCGCGCTATGGCCGTGATTCCGTGGAAGACAAAGCGGAAAACAAACGCCAGCTGCAGATTGCGATGGGCCTGAAGGTTAACGACAAAGTGCCGCTGTTCGCGGTGGTCAGCCGCCTGACCAGCCAGAAAGGGCTGGATCTGGTGCTGGAGGCGCTGCCCGGTTTACTGGAGCAGGGCGGACAGCTGGCGCTGCTCGGCGCGGGCGACCCGGTGCTGCAGGAAGGTTTCCTTGCCGCCGCGGCGGAACATCCGGGGCAGGTGGGCGTGCAGATTGGCTACCACGAAGCGTTCTCGCACCGCATCATGGGCGGCGCGGACGTCATCCTGGTGCCGAGCCGTTTCGAACCCTGCGGCCTGACGCAGCTTTACGGCCTGAAATACGGCACGCTGCCGCTGGTGCGCCGCACGGGCGGACTGGCGGATACCGTATCCGATAGCTCTCTGGAAAACCTGGCGGACGGTATCGCCAGCGGGTTTGTCTTTGAGGACAGTAATGCCTGGTCGCTGCTTCGGGCGATTCGGCGTGCTTTCGTCTTGTGGTCCCGTCCATCGCTCTGGCGTTACGTTCAGCGTCAGGCGATGTCCATGGACTTTAGCTGGCATGTCGCGGCGCAGTCATACCGCGATCTCTATCAACGCTTGATGTAACGAGGCGAAGTTACTGATATGAACGCTCCATTTAGCTACTCTTCACCCACGCTCAGCGTTGAGGCGTTAAAGCACTCCATCGCCTACAAGCTGATGTTCACCATCGGGAAAGATCCGGTTATCGCCAACAAGCACGAGTGGCTTAACGCCACCCTGTTTGCGGTGCGTGACCGTTTAGTGGAACGCTGGCTGCGCTCAAACCGCGCCCAGCTCTCGCAGGAAACGCGTCAGGTTTACTACCTGTCGATGGAATTTTTGATTGGCCGCACGCTGTCCAACGCGCTGTTGTCGCTCGGAATTTATGACGACGTCAAAACCGCCCTGGAAGAGATGGGGTTAGATTTAGAAGAGCTGATCGACGAAGAGAACGACCCGGGGCTCGGCAACGGCGGTCTGGGGCGTCTCGCTGCCTGCTTCCTCGACTCGCTGGCAACGCTGGCGCTGCCGGGCCGCGGCTACGGTATTCGCTACGACTACGGTATGTTCAAACAGAACATCGTCGACGGGCGCCAGAAAGAGTCGCCGGACTACTGGCTGGAGTACGGCAACCCGTGGGAGTTTAAGCGCCACAATACGCGCTACAAGGTGCGCTTTGGCGGACGTATCCAGCAGGAAGGCAAAAAATCCCGCTGGGTAGAAACGGAAGAGATCCTGGCCGTGGCCTACGACCAGATTATCCCCGGCTATGACACCGATGCCACCAACACGCTGCGCCTGTGGAGCGCCCAGGCCAGTAGCGAAATCAACCTCGGTAAATTCAACCAGGGGGACTACTTTGCGGCGGTGGAAGACAAAAACCACTCCGAGAACGTGTCCCGCGTGCTGTACCCGGATGACTCGACCTACTCCGGTCGCGAGCTGCGCCTGCGTCAGGAGTATTTCCTCGTCTCCTCGACGATTCAGGATATCCTCAGCCGCCACCATCAGCTGCACAAAACCTACGCCAACCTGGCGGAGAAAACCGCGATCCACCTTAACGACACTCACCCGGTGCTTTCCATACCGGAGCTGATGCGTCTGCTGATCGACGAGCATAAGTTCAGCTGGGATGACGCGTTTGAAGTGACCTGTCAGGTATTCTCCTACACCAACCACACGCTGATGAGCGAAGCGCTGGAAACGTGGCCGGTAGACATGCTCGGTAAAATCCTGCCGCGCCATCTGCAGATTATCTTTGAGATTAACGACTACTTCCTCAAGACCCTGCAGGAGCAATACCCGAACGATACCGGGCTGCTGAGCCGCGCTTCCATCATTGATGAATCGAACGGGCGCCGCGTGCGCATGGCCTGGCTGGCGGTCGTCATCAGCCACAAGGTCAACGGCGTGTCCGAGCTCCACTCGAACCTGATGGTGCAGTCGCTTTTTGCGGACTTCGCGAAAATCTTCCCGACGCGGTTCTGCAACGTGACCAACGGCGTCACGCCGCGCCGCTGGCTGGCGCTGGCCAACCAGCCGCTCTCTGAGGTGCTGGACGAGAATATCGGCCGTACCTGGCGTACCGACTTGAGCCAGCTGAGCGAGCTGGAACAGCATATTGATTTCCCGACGGTGAACAAAGCCGTGCGCGAAGCCAAGCTGCTGAACAAAAAGCGTCTGGCGGTCTGGCTGGCGATGCACCTCAACGTGGTGGCAAACCCGAAAGCGCTGTTTGACGTTCAGATCAAACGCATCCACGAATACAAGCGTCAGCTGATGAACGTGCTGCACGTGATCACCCATTACAACCGCATCAAGGCCGATCCAACGGCCGAATGGGTGCCGCGCGTGAAGATCTTCGCCGGTAAGGCGGCCTCTGCCTACTACATGGCGAAGCACATCATTCATCTCATCAACGACGTGGCGAAGGTGGTCAACCAGGATCCGGACATTGGCGACAAGCTGAAGGTGGTTTTCATTCCAAACTACAGCGTAAGCCTGGCGCAGATGATCATCCCGGCGGCGGATCTCTCTGAGCAGATTTCCACGGCGGGTACGGAAGCATCCGGCACCAGTAACATGAAGTTTGCTCTTAACGGCGCGCTGACCATTGGTACGCTTGACGGGGCGAACGTCGAGATGCTGGAGCACGTGGGCGAAGAAAATATCTTTATCTTCGGTAATACGACGGAAGAGGTGGAGGCGCTGCGCAGGAAAGGCTACTCGCCGCGTCAATATTACGAAGAGGATGAAGAGTTACGTCAGGTGCTGACGCAGATCGCGACCGGCGTGTTTAGCCCGGATGAACCGAGCCGCTATCGCGATCTGGTCGATTCGCTGATTAACTTTGGCGATCACTACCAGGTGCTGGCGGACTATCGCAGCTACGTGGACTGTCAGGATAAGGTTGACGAGCTGTACCGTCAGCAGGAGAAGTGGACCAGCGCCGCGATGTATAACATCGCCAATATGGGCTATTTCTCGTCCGACAGGACCATCAAGGAGTATGCCGAGACGATCTGGCATATTGATCCGGTGAGGTTGTAAAAGCAAAACGGCAACCTCGGTTGCCGTTTTTAGTGTTTGTTCCCTCTCTCTGTGGGAGAGGGTCAGGGTGTGGGCATCAGCCCACACCGATCGTATTACGACGCCAGCGACAGCTCACGCTTCCCCGCATTTTGCTGTAACCACTGCGCCACGCGAGACTGTTGCTCGGCGTTGAGCCACATCCCTTCTTTGGTACGACGCCAGATAGCATCATCCAGACGACGAACCCACTCGTGCTCAACCAGGTAGCGCAGCTCGGCTTCGTACAGCTCGTGGCCGAAATGTTCGCCCAGATCCGCAATGTCCTTCGCGTCGGCCAGGAAAAGCTCGGTATTGCTGCCGTAGGTGCGGGCATAGTGGCGCGCCATCCCTTCGGTGATGAACGGGAAGCGACGGCGCAGCTTCGCGGCGTAATCATCGCGATTGTCGCCGATATCACCGCCGGGCAGTACCGCGCCTTTGGTCCACGCCGGGCCAATACCTTTATAGTACGGTGCCAGTTTTTCCAGCGCGTGCTCGGCCAGCTTGCGGTAGGTGGTCAGCTTGCCGCCAAACACGGAAAGCAGCGGCGCCTGACCGTCAACGTCGTGAATATCGAGCGTGTAGTCGCGAGTAATCGCCTGCGGTGAGTCAGACTCGTCATCGCACAGCGGACGCACGCCGGAGTAGGTCCAGACCACGTCGTCGCGTGACAGCTGCTTCCTGAAGTGCGTGTTATACACTTTGAGCAGGTAGTTCACTTCGCTCTCGTCGATCTCGACGTTCTTCGGATCGCCTTTGTACTCCACGTCGGTGGTACCGATGATCGAGAACTCGTCCATCCACGGAATCACAAACACGATGCGCTTGTCTTCGTTCTGCAGAATGTAGGCCTGCTTTTGCGTATGCACGCGCGGTACCACAATGTGGCTGCCCTTGATCAGGCGAATGCCGTACGGCGAAGGCAGATGCATGCCGTCGTCGAAGAACTGCTTCACCCACGGGCCGGTGGCGTTCACCAGACCGCGCGCTTTCCAGCTGAATTTCTCGCCGGTATCGATGTCTTCCGCTTCCACAATCCACAGGCCGTTTTCACGACGGGCTGAGGTCGCACGGGTACGGGTTTTCACCTCGCCACCTTTCTTCTCGACCATCTGGGCATTCGCCAGCACCAGACGCGCATCGTCCACCCAGCAGTCGGAATATTCGAAACCGCGCACGATTTCAGGCTTAAGGACCGATTCTGAGCCAAAACGCAAACCTGTCGAACCCGGGAGGCTGGTGCGTTTACCCAGATGATCGTACATAAACAGACCGATTCGAATCATCCACGCCGGACGCAGATGCGGGCGATGGGGCAGGCGGAAGCGCATCGGAATCGCCAGATGCGGGGCCATTTTCAACAGCACTTCACGTTCGGCCAGCGCTTCGCTGACCAGGCGGAATTCGTAGTGTTCCAGGTAGCGCAGGCCACCGTGAATCAGTTTGGAGCTGGCGGACGACGTCGCGCAGGCGAGGTCGTTAGCTTCCAGCATCAGTACGGATAAACCGCGTCCTGCGGCATCGACCGCAATACCGGCACCGTTGATGCCACCGCCTATCACAATCAGATCTTTGGTTTCCATAACACCCTCATGCACTTTCGTTAAAGCTCAGAAATGTTCGATATCGCTCATAATAGCAAAGGAACGCGCTTTTGGTAACATCAAAAAAACAATTTAGAGTGATATGGATAACATAATGGCGTTTACCCGCCGCCAGGACGTACACTACGGGGTAAAATAGTGCGGTCTGATGCTCTCTCCCCTCACCCTAACCCTCTCCCCAGAGGGGCGAGGGGATGGTTTGCTCCCTCTCCCTTTTAGGGAGAGGGCAGGGGTGAGGGTCAGCAGGCGCCATAAAACCTGAATAAGCGAAAGAGAACACCATGGATCAGTTTGAATGTATTAACGTAGAAGAAGCCCACCAGAAGATGCACCAGGGAAAAGCGGTGCTGGTGGACATCCGCGATCCGCAGAGTTTTGCGATGGGCCACACGCCGGGCGCGTTTCATCTCACTAACGACACGCTGGGCGCGTTTATGCGCGATAACGACTTCGAGACGCCGGTGATGGTCATGTGCTACCACGGCAACAGCAGCAAAGGTGCGGCGCAGTATCTGCTTCAGCAGGGCTACGACGCGGTGTACAGCGTCGACGGCGGCTTCGATGCCTGGCATCGTCATTTCCCGGCAGAAGTGGAATACGCTTTTGAGCGCTGATCCCGCTATACTGTCCCCTTTTGTGTGGAAATAAGCGACCGCTGCCCATGTTGATGATCACCTCTTTTACCAACCCGCGCGTCGCCCAGGCGTTTGTCGACTATATGGCGACGCAGGGCGTTATTCTGACCATTCAGCAACATACGCAGACCGACGTCTGGCTGGCCGACGAGAGCCAGGCCGCGCGTGTAAACGAAGAGCTGGCGCGTTTTCTTGAGAACCCCGGCGACCCGCGCTATCTGGCGGCCAGCTGGCAGTCCGGGCAGACCGACAGCGGATTGCACTACAGCCGTTTTCCCTTCCTTGCCACCATCCGCGAGCGCGCCGGCCCGTTTACGCTGCTGCTGATG
Source organism: Enterobacter sp. DNB-S2 (assembly GCF_019443845.1). Taxonomy (NCBI): domain Bacteria; kingdom Pseudomonadati; phylum Pseudomonadota; class Gammaproteobacteria; order Enterobacterales; family Enterobacteriaceae; genus Enterobacter; species Enterobacter sp. DNB-S2. The sequence continues at coordinate 315,241 of NZ_CP050520.1, read as the reverse complement.
GCGGCCTGCATTATCGTCTTCATTATCATGAACGTGGTGGGCGACCAGAGCGTGATGATTGCCCTGGCCTGGCCCTATGACCCGTCTCTTGAGTTTGACGTCTGGCGCTACTTTAGCCACGCGCTGATGCACTTCTCGGTGATGCATATTCTCTTCAACCTGCTCTGGTGGTGGTATCTCGGCGGCGCTGTTGAAAAGCGTCTGGGCAGCGGCAAGCTGATCGTTATCACCCTTATCAGCGCCCTGCTGAGCGGCTATGTGCAGCACAAGTTCAGCGGGCCGTGGTTCGGCGGGCTGTCGGGCGTCGTGTATGCCCTGATGGGCTATGTCTGGCTTCGCGGGGAGCGCGATCCGGAAAGCGGCATTTATCTGCAGCGCGGATTAATAACCTTTGCGTTAATATGGCTAATTGCCGGATGGTTTGATCTGTTTGGTATGTCTATCGCCAACGGTGCACACGTCGCCGGGCTGGCCGTGGGGCTGGCGATGGCCTTTGCCGACACGCTCCATGCGCGAAAACGAACATAATTCTCAGGGATAATTGATGAAACAAACACAACGTCATGACGCTATTATCGAACTGGTAAAAAAACAGGGATACGTCAGCACCGAAGAGCTGGTGGAGCAGTTTGCCGTCAGCCCGCAAACCATCCGTCGTGACCTGAACGACCTGGCCGATCAGAACCGCATTCTTCGCCACCACGGCGGCGCGGCGCTGCCGTCCAGTTCGGTCAATACCTCCTGGCATGACCGTAAAGCCACGCAGACGGCAGAGAAAGAGCGCATTGCCCGCAAGGTCGCCAGCCAGATCCCGAACGGGGCGACGCTGTTTATTGATATCGGCACCACGCCGGAAGCGGTCGCCCATGCGCTGCTGGATCACGAGAACCTGCGCGTGGTCACGAACAACCTGAACGTGGCCAATACCCTGATGCAGAAAGATGACTTCCGCATCATCCTCGCGGGCGGCGAACTGCGCAGCCGCGACGGCGGGATTATCGGCGAAGCGACCCTCGATTTTATCTCTCAGTTCCGCCTCGACTTCGGCATTCTCGGGATCAGCGGCATCGACAGCGACGGCTCGCTGCTGGAGTTTGATTATCACGAGGTGCGCACCAAGCGCGCGATTATTGAGAACTCACGTCACGTGATGCTGGTGGTAGACCATTCGAAGTTTGGCCGAAATGCGATGGTAAACATGGGCAGCATCAGCATGGTGGATGCGGTCTATACCGACGTGATGCCGCCGGCGGGCGTGATGCAGGTGATTAAAGATAATAATTTGCAGTTAGAGTTGTGTTGAAAAGCCGTTCTCCCTCTCCCTGTGGGAGAGGGCCGGGGTGGGGGCACCAGACCGCAGAGGTCCTACACGCCATACCCCATCATCTTCAACAGCTGCTGCGCATGCTGCACCGCATCCTGACGATGCGCCACGCCCAACTTCTGATACAGATTGCGGATATGCGTTTTGATGGTGGTCGCCGCCACCGCAAGCTCACCGGCAATCTGCTCGTTGCTGTAGCCTGAATAGATCAGACCCAGAACCTGCCATTCGCGCTGGGTGAGCGGACTGGTGCGGATAAGCTCCGGCACTTCCGGGTGGTTCAGCAGACGTTCAACGAAGTTCTCATCAAAATGCGCGAACTTGTGTCGATGATGCTGGTTAATCTCGCGCAGAATGCGCTGGGCGCGATGCTGGTCCAGCTCCGGCAGCGTGTTGAGCTGAATAAGCTGACGCAGCTGCTGCGCCATCACTTCACCTTCAATCACAAAGTGGCTGATAAAGCCGGTGCGGTTAGCCAGCTGCAGCGCTTCCAGCAGCACGCGCTGGGCATCGTTTTTACGACCCGCCTGCCAGTAAAGCTGGTTCAGCAGCAGCAGGTTGCGGTTCAGGTCGCTCATCAGACGCAGGCTGCGCGCGTTCTCGTTCAGCTCTTCCAGCACAATCTCTGCGGGCTCTAATTCACCGAGCAGGATCTGCGCGCGGGCAATGTTGCGCCACTGGCTCTGCAGGAAGTGGTTGTTCGCAAATTCGGGTTTTGGCGTCTGACGCAGCCAGTTGGCGGCGGATTTTTTATCGCCGGTCATCTGCCAGTAAATCACCCGGACCTTATCGGCATTTGAGACCCAGTCGCTGTGATACTGACCGTTGCCGAGCAGGTTCTCCAGGCGGTTCAGATGGTTGCGGGCGTTATCGAGATCGCCGCGCGCCAGCGAGCACTGCACCAGCAGCGCCAGGCACTGCAGCTGCTGCTGAGGCTGGAAGCTGGAAAGGACATCCACACCCTGGCGGGCGCAGCTTTCCGCTTCATCCAGACGCGACCATGCCCACAGCAGCTGAGCGCGAATACGCAACAGGAACTCGTGCATCGGCAGCTGTTCCAGGTGCTGTTCACGAATCAGCTGGAACGCTTTTTCCTGGTTTTCCCAGGCGGCCTGCAGGAACCCCTGCGCGAATAAAATCTCGCTCTGTTGGATCAGGCTCCACAGCGCGTAATGCCAGACATCATGTCGACGCGCCATCTGTTCGGTTTGCTGCATCAGTGAAAGGGAACGGGTGAGGTCGCCTTTGCAGTGCAGCACTTCACCGTGCACAGAGGTCGCCACGATGCGGCTGTAGAAGTTAGCCAGCGGCAGTTCATCCAGCGCGACCATCGCCAGCCGTTCAGCTTCGTCCGGGTCGCCGTCGTTAATGGCCACCTGAGCGCGCAGCGCGTTGAACTCGCCGTGCAGGGTGGTATCCATTTCGCTTTCCATCTCCTGCTCGGCGCGCGCCAGCAGGGTGTTCACTTCGCTGTAGCGGTGCTGGCTCTGCATCAGCCAGGCCTGCAGCAGCACCAGACGCGGATTCTCCAGCAGGCTTTCCCACGGCAGGGCTTTGAGAGACTCTTCCAGCAGGGTCAGCTCGCTGTGGTTAAACAGGCCCCACGCATGGTTGAGGAGGATATCGCGCAGCATGCTGGCATCACCGGCGGCCAGCGCGTGGTGGATGGCCTCGCTCGGGAAGCCTTGCGCCATCCAGCTTTCGGCAGCGGCGCGGTGGATCTCCGGCAGTTCAACCGCCAGTTCCCACTGACAGCGCTGGCGCAGGAAGCTGCCAAACAGCGGGTGATAGCTAAACCACTCGCCGGGATCGTCCATGCGCGTCAGGAAAAGGCCCTGACGTTCAATCTCTTCGAGCTGCAGCTGTCCGTTTTCACAGCCCGTCACGCGCACGATGAGAGCATCGTTCATGGAGCGCAGCAGCGAGCTTTTCAGCAGGAAATTACGCGTCGAGGGATCGACGCTGTCCAGCACCTCATCCACGAGGTAGTCAGAAAGGTGGCTGGCGTTGATGCCCGCCAGACGACGCGCAGACTGATGCGCCGGACTGTTGTTTTGTCGGGCAGAGAGCGCGATAAGCTGCAGCGCCGTGGCCCAGCCGGCAACGTCATCACACAGACGGCTGCTTTCGGCGGCCTCAATCGGTGATGTCAGGCGGCAGTCAAAGAACTGTTTCGCTTCCTGGTGGGTAAAGGCCAGCTGCTGGCTGCCCACTTCCAGAAGCTGATCGCGCACGCGCAGGTTGGCAATACCCAGCTGCGGCAGGTTGCGTGACAGCACCACTAAAGTCAGGTTTTCCGGCTGATGGCGCAGGAAGAAACGCATAGATTCATGAATCACCGGATTCGTGATGAGATGGTAATCATCAATCACCACGTAAAGCGGGCGATGCCATTCGGCCAGTTCGATAAACAGCTGAGAGAAAAGGGAGGACAGGCTGGCGTACTGGCGCTTTTGCACCATCACCTCACTGGCGACGCAGTGTCCATGGGTGGCTTGCTGTATGGCGGCAATCAGATAGCTGGCAAAACGCTCCTGCTGGTTATCGCCCTCGTCGAGGGAGTACCAGCCAAGATCGCTTTTACCCGCGGCCCATTGCGAAATGAGCGTTGTTTTTCCATAGCCTGCAGGGCTCGTAACCAGCGCCAGTCGGAAATTATGCGCGCCGGAAAGTTTAGCCAACAGACGCTCGCGGACCACTGTATGGTCAAGACGAACCGGGCGACTTAATTTAGACGGAATCAACATAGGTTTCACTTCACTGTGGGGAACGAGAGATTTTATTTTTTTTGCGCTTCGTAATTAATACGATATAAGGTCGAACAGAAAGAGAACTATTGCAAGTTATGTCTGGGTTTTGTGGTTCTGAATTTGCACTCTGTCACAAAACATTCAGGCAAATGTTGGAACTTTCTCGAAAGGGCCGTAACGCCGCGTCACTGCTGGTTTGTCTGTATACATTCCCGCTGCGCTGAAACTGGTTTCAGAAAGGTATAGTGACGTCAAATTTAATAAAGTGCGGGTAAAGTTGAGTGAGAGTAATAGTCTTTTGAGATCTGTCCCGATGGCTAAATTATTATTCTACGTAAGTAATCATTTCAGAGCGGATTAATTTCGCCCGAAACTGCATTTCATTTCTTTGACATTCTCCCCGGTTACTTTTTTATCATCCGGGCACACTCGAACTATGCTCTGAGAGTGGCCTCGATCACACTTTTATGCTCATCCCCGCTACTCCTCCCTGTCTAATCCCCCACAGGAGGAGGAAGAGGGGAAATGAGCCAGGCACACTAGCGCCAACTTGTGTTTTCTTTCTAAAGGATGCCGATCCCCTATGTCACAGCCTACCTTCAACAAAGCTCAATTCCAGGCTGCCCTGACGCGTCAGTGGCAGCGTTTTGGCCTTCATGCTGCAAACGAGATGACGCCTCACCAGTGGTGGCAGGCCGTGAGCGGTGCGCTCGCAGAACAGCTGGATGCTCAGCCTTTGGCAAAGCCGGTGAAGAACCAGCGCCATGTAAACTACATTTCAATGGAATTCCTGATTGGCCGTCTGACGGGCAACAACCTGTTGAACCTCGGCTGGTATCAGGACGTTGGTGACGTCCTTAAAGAACACGACATTAACCTGACCGACCTGCTGGAAGAAGAGATTGACCCGGCGCTGGGCAACGGCGGTCTGGGACGTCTGGCGGCCTGTTTCCTCGACTCCATGGCGACCGTCGGCCAGTCGGCGATTGGCTATGGCCTGAACTATCAGTATGGCTTGTTCCGTCAGTCGTTTGCCGATGGCCATCAGATGGAAGCGCCGGACGACTGGCATCGCAATACCTATCCGTGGTTCCGCCACAACGCGCAGCTGGATGTGCAGGTCGGCATTGGCGGGAAAGTGACAAAGCAGGGGCTCTGGGAACCGGCGTTCACCATTACCGGTGAAGCCTGGGATCTGCCGGTGCTCGGCTACCGTAACGGCGTGGCGCAGCCGCTGCGTCTGTGGCAGGCGAAGCACGCGCATCCGTTTAACCTGACCAAATTCAACGACGGCGATTTCCTTCGCGCCGAGCAGCAGGGCATCGACGCCGAGAAGCTGACCAAAGTCCTCTACCCGAACGACAACCACCTGGCCGGTAAAAAGCTGCGCCTGATGCAGCAGTACTTCCAGTGCGCCTGCTCCGTGGCGGACATTCTGCGTCGCCATCACCTCGCGGGCCGCAAGCTGGCGCAGCTGCCGGACTTCGAAGTGATTCAGCTCAACGACACGCACCCGACGATTGCGATCCCGGAACTGCTGCGCGTGCTGATCGACGAGCACCAGCTGAGCTGGGATGACGCCTGGGCCATCACCAGCCGTACCTTTGCCTACACCAACCACACCCTGATGCCAGAAGCGCTCGAGTGCTGGGATGAGAAGCTGGTGAAAACGCTGCTGCCGCGCCACATGCAGATCATCAACAAGATTAACGACCAGTTTAAAACCCTGGTGGATAAAACCTGGCCAGGCAACAAAGCGGTCTGGGCGAAGCTGGCGGTTGTGCATGACAAGCAGGTGCGCATGGCGAACATGTGCGTGGTCAGCGGCTTTGCGGTGAACGGCGTGGCGGCGCTGCACTCGGATCTGGTGGTCAAAGATCTCTTCCCGGAATACCACCAGCTGTGGCCGACCAAATTCCACAACGTGACCAACGGCATCACGCCGCGTCGCTGGATCAAGCAGTGCAACCCGCTGCTGGCCGGTCTGCTGGATAAGACCCTGAAGAAAGAGTGGGCCAACGATCTGGACCAGCTCATCAACCTGGAAAAATACGCTGACGACGCGAAATTCCGCGAGCAGTACCGCGCGATCAAGCTGGAGAACAAGGTTCGCCTGGCGGAGTTTGTGAAAGTGCGTACCGGCATTGAGATCAACCCGAATGCCATTTTCGATATCCAGATCAAACGTCTGCACGAGTACAAACGCCAGCACCTGAACCTGCTGCACATTCTGGCGCTGTACAAAGAGATCCGCGAGAACCCGCAGGCCGACCGCGTGCCGCGCGTGTTCCTGTTCGGTGCGAAAGCGGCGCCGGGCTATTACCTGGCGAAAAACATTATCCTCGCCATCAATAAAGTGGCGGCGGCGATCAACAGCGATCCGAAAGTGGGCGACAAGCTGAAGGTGGTGTTCCTGCCGGATTACTGCGTCTCGGCGGCTGAAATGCTGATCCCGGCGGCGGATATTTCCGAGCAGATCTCGACGGCAGGTAAAGAAGCGTCCGGTACCGGCAACATGAAGCTGGCGCTGAACGGCGCGCTGACCGTCGGTACGCTCGACGGGGCAAACGTCGAAATCGCCGAGAAGGTCGGGGAAGAGAATATCTTTATCTTCGGCCATACCGTGGAAGAGGTGAAGGCCATCAAAGCCAAAGGCTATGACCCGGTGAAATGGCGTAAGAAAGACAAAGTGCTCGACGCGGTGCTGAAGGAGCTGGAAAGCGGTAAATACAGCGACGGCGACAAGCACGCGTTTGACCAGATGCTGCACAGCATGGACAAACACGGCGGTGACCCGTATCTGGTGATGGCGGACTTCACGGCCTACGTTGAAGCGCAAAAACAGGTCGACGTGCTGTATCGCGACCAGGAAGCCTGGACCCGCGCGTGCATTCTGAACACCGCCCGCTGCGGTATGTTCAGCTCTGACCGTTCAATCCGTGATTATCAAGCCCGTATCTGGCAGGCAAAACGCTAAGGAAGCGCGATGGAGAGTAAACGTCTGGACAGCGCCGCGCAGGCGGCGGGGATCAGCCTCAGTTACATTAATGCGCACGGCAAACCGCAGTCTATTGGCGCCGACACCAAAAGACGTTTGCTGGATGCCATGCACAAAGCCGACGCGAAAGCGTCGGTTGCGCCGGTGCCGAACGTGAAGGTGTTCACCGCAGGCAAAAAGATGCCGCTGGCGGTGGAGGGGCGCGGCGAGTTTAGCTGGCTGCTTACCACCGAAGAGGGGCATCAGCACAAAGGCCACGCCACCGGCGGTAAAACGTTAAACCTTCCGGCGAAGCTGCCGGAGGGGTATCACACCTTAACGCTCACCCAGGACGATCGTCGTTTCCACTGCCGGGTGATCGTCGCGCCAAAACGCTGCTACGAGCCGCAGGCGTTGCTCGAGGGTAAAAAGCTGTGGGGCGCCTGCGTGCAGCTCTATACGCTGCGCTCCGACAGCAACTGGGGCATCGGTGATTTTGGCGATCTGAAAAAGATGCTGGTGGATGTGGGCGAGCGCGGCGGCGCGTTTATCGGGCTCAACCCGATCCACGCGCTCTATCCGGCCAACCCGGAGAGCGCCAGCCCGTACAGCCCGTCGTCCCGTCGCTGGCTGAACGTGATTTATATCGACGTTAACGCGTTAGATGACTTCAAAAACAGCAAAGAGGCGCAGGCGTGGTGGAAACTCAGCACCACGCAGCAGGCCCTGAAGCAGGCGCGCGACGCGGACTGGGTGGACTATTCCACCGTCACGGCGCTGAAAATGGCCGCGCTGCGTCTGGCGTGGAAAGGCTTTTCGCAGCGCGATGACGAGCAGATGGCCGCGTTCCGCCAGTTTGTAACGCAGGAGGGCGAGAGCCTGTACTGGCAGGCGGCGTTTGATGCACTGCACGCGTATCAGGTGAAGGAGGACGAAATGCGCTGGGGTTGGCCGGTCTGGCCGGAAGCGTATCAGTCCGTCGACACGCCTGAAGTAAAAGCGTTCTGTAAAAAATATGCCGATGAAGTGGACTTCTACCTGTGGCTGCAGTGGCTGGCGTACAGCCAGTTTGCCGCCTGCTGGCAGGTGAGCCAGGGCTATAAGATGCCGATCGGCCTGTATCGCGATCTGGCCGTCGGCGTGGCAGAGGGCGGCGCGGAAACCTGGTGCGACCGTGAGCTTTACTGTCTGAAAGCTTCCGTCGGCGCGCCGCCGGATATTCTTGGTCCGCTCGGTCAGAACTGGGGATTGCCGCCGATGGATCCGCACGTCATGGCGGCGCGCGCCTATGAGCCGTTCATCGACCTGCTGCGCGCGAACATGCAGAACTGCGGCGCGCTGCGTATCGACCACGTGATGTCCGTGCTGCGTCTGTGGTGGATCCCGTACGGTGAAACGGCCGATCACGGGGCGTACGTGCAGTATCCGGTTGACGATCTGCTGTCGATCCTGGCCCTGGAAAGTAAACGCCACCAGTGCATGGTGATCGGTGAAGATCTCGGTACCGTGCCGGTGGAAATTGTCAGCAAGCTCCGCGACAGCGGCGTCTACTCCTATAAAGTGCTCTATTTTGAAAACGACCATGAGAAAACCTTCCGCGCGCCGAAAGCGTACCCTGAACAATCAATGGCAGTCGCGACGACGCATGACCTTCCTACGCTTCGTGGCTATTGGGAAAGCGGCGATCTGACGCTCGGCAAAACGCTCGGGCTGTACCCTGATGAAGAGGTTTTGCGCGGCCTGTATCAGGATCGCGAGCTCTCCAAACAGGGGCTGCTGGATGCGCTGCACAAGCAGGGCTGTCTGCCGAAACGTGCCGGACATAAGGCGTCATTGATGTCGATGACCGCTACCCTCAATCGCGGCTTGCAGCGCTATATTGCCGACAGCAACAGCGCCCTGCTGGGCCTGCAGCCGGAAGACTGGATTGATATGGCGGAGCCGGTGAACATTCCGGGCACCAGCTATCAGTACAAGAACTGGCGTCGCAAGCTGTCCACATCGCTTGAGAAGATGTTTGCCGATGACGGGGTGAACAAGCTGATTAAGGATTTGGACAAACGCAGAAGGGCGGTGGGCAAGAAGCGGTAGTTTCACCCTAACCCTCTCCCAGAGGGAGAGGAAATAGAATGTAGGCCGGGTAAGCGTCAGCGCTACCCGGCTTTTTTACATCAAACCACCATATTCAACAGCAGTACCCCGACCAGACCGCACACCGAAATAATGGTTTCCAGCGCGGACCAGGACTTAATGGTTTCACCGATCGTCAGGTTGAAGTACTCCTTGAACAGCCAGAAGCCAGGGTCGTTAACGTGAGAGAAAATCACGCTACCGGAACCGACGGCGATAACCATCAGCTCAGGGCTAACACCCGTGGTCGCAATCAGCGGGGCAACGATACCGCCCGCGGTGATTGCCGCAACGGTCGCAGAACCCAGCGCAATACGCAGAACCGCGGCAATAGACCAGGCCATCAGGAGCGGCGACACGTTGGTTTCATGCATCATGGCAGCGATGTATTTGTCCACGCCGCTGTCGACCAGAACCTGCTTGAATGCGCCGCCGCCGCCGATGATCAGGAGCATCATGGCAATGATTTTGATGGAAGAGGTCAGCGTGTCGTTGATCTGATCCATTGAACGACCGCGGTTCAGGCCGAAGGTGAACATCGCGATCAGCACCGCAATCAGCGTTGCCATGACCGGGTCACCGAGGAATTCCGCAACGGACAGGAACGGATGACCTTTCGGCAGAATCATCTCCGCCACGGCACGCATCGCCATCAGGATCACCGGTACCAGAGAGGTCCAGACGCTGACGCCAAAGCCCGGCATCTCTTCTTCGGTGAAGGTTTTGGCGCTGTACAGACCTTCCGGAATCGGCTTATCAATGCCTTTCAGGAAGCGGGCATAAACCGGGCCCGCCAGAATCACGGTTGGGATCGCCAGAATCGTACCGAACAGCAGGGTTTTACCCATATCCGCGTGGAAAATGGTTGCGATAGCGGTTGGACCCGGGTGCGGCGGCAGGAAGCCGTGAGTCACGGACAGCGCCGCAGCCATTGGCACACCGACATACAGCAGCGGGATGTTTGCCGCAGCCGCGATGGTGAACACCAGCGGCAGCATCAGCACGAAGCCCACTTCATAGAACAGCGCGAAGCCGACGGTAAAACCGGTTAATACCACCGCCCACTGGATGTTCTTCTTGCCAAATTTGGCAATCAGCGTGGTGGCGATACGCTGGGCGCCCCCGCAGTCTGCCAGCATTTTGCCGAGCATGGCGCCGAAGCCCATGATCAGCGCCAGGCTGCCGAGCGTGCCGCCGACGCCAGCTTTGATGGAACTGATAACTTTAACCAGCGGCATACCCTGCATCAGACCGACTGCAAGTGCCACCAGAACCAGAGCGATAAATCCGTTCATTTTGAAACGGATCATCAAGAGCAGTAATAACACAACACCGATAGCAACGATGACTAATGGCATGATTTACCTGGCCTTTGAATTGTTATGGGTAACGTCATTGTTTCAACGACAAATTCCGATTGTCCCAACTGGGAACAGAGTGTTAACGGCACTCATACTGATGCCTTCGAAACCATTAAGTTTAGTCGGCTGTTATAAGGATGCTGAGTGCCCACGAGAATGATACGGGTAACATGGCTCGATTGAGAATCACCCTGGGAGGCTAAATTTGAATTATGAGACGCAGGTCAACATATGGGAGGTAAACGCAAAACGGTAACCATGAGGTTACCGTTTTTAATGTTTTCACCCTCTCCCGGGGGAGAGGGCCGGGGTGAGGGCATCAGACCTCACTATTTCTGTAGGCCCGGTAAGCGCAGCGCCACCGGGCGATACAGACGGATACTGAATTAGTAGTAAGAGTGCTCGCCGCGCTGGTGCTCGGTCAGGTCACGCACGCCTTTCAGTTCCGGGAACTCGTTCAGCAGCTGCTTCTCGATCCCTTCTTTCAGCGTCACATCGACCATTGAACAGCCGTTGCAGCCGCCGCCAAACTGCAGAATGGCAAAACCTTCGTCGGTGATTTCCATCAGGGAAACACGACCGCCGTGGCCCGCCAGCTGTGGGTTGATCTGGGATTGCAGCAGATACTCAACGCGCTCCATCAGCGGGGCATCGTCAGACACTTTACGCATTTTCGCGTTCGGCGCTTTCAGGGTCAGCTGAGAACCCAGCTGATCGGTGACGAAGTCGATCTCCGCATCTTCAAGATACGGTGCGCTCAGCTCATCAACGTAGGCGGTGAGCTGTTCAAATTTAAGGGCAGTGTCAGTCGCTTCCACAGCGTCCGGAGGACAATAAGAAACACCACATTCTGCATTCGGAGTGCCTGGATTAATCACAAACACGCGGATCTGCGTCCCTTCTTCCTGATTTGCCAGCAGTTTGGCAAAGTGCGCTTGTGCAGAATCGGAAATACGGATCATAGCTTTGGCCTAATAGTTGACTAAATTACCTGGGTATAATCATACGCCCATTGAAGAAGGGCTACAAGGTACGGCACAGACACCATACCTGAACCGACGCGGCGCCGCTTCGCAAAAGCAGTCGGGAAAGTTCAGCAACGGTACTGCCCGTGGTGACGACATCATCCACAATCGCGATATGGAGACCGTCGACCGGCAATTCAAGGCGAAAGGCATTTTTGAGGTTTCTTTTGCGAAGCCGTGCGCTGAGCTGATGCTGGATGGCGGTGGCATGAACGCGTGTCAGCGCGCGGGCCTCATACCGGCAGCCGAGCCACCGCGCGAGGGGACGGCAGAGCAGGTCACTCTGGTTATAGCCGCGCCGCCAGTGCCGACGTCGGTATAAGGGGACATTCACCACCATGTCAATTTTCGGCAGTGCCCGGTGACGTCGCGCCTGCAAAACCGCCAGCAACAGCAGGCGGGCAAGGGGCTGTGCCAGCGAGCTCTGCCCGGAAAACTTCAGCGCGTGGATCAGCCTGTTCAGCGGCGGAACATAATCATCCACGGCCACCAGCGCGCTCCACGGCGGGGATTTTTTCAGGCAGCGGCCACAGGGCAACGAGGGGTTCGTGGCCGGTAAACCACATTGTGGACAGATCCCAATACGCCATTGCAGCGATCGCGTGCAGACGGAGCAGACGCCCCACCCGCTGAGCACCAGCGGCATTTGGCATAGCCAGCACAAGCCGGGTACTGTTAGCATGTGCAACCTCCATGTGAAAAAAGAGAACAGTAACTGATGAAGACGCTGTGGTGGCAGACCGTAGGGACAGGAAATTGCCATCTTGTGCTGCTGCACGGATGGGGCCTGAATGCGGAGATATGGCATTGCATACGTGAGGAACTTGCCTCGCATTTCACGCTGCATCTGGTGGATTTACCCGGCTTTGGCCGCAGCCGCGGGTATGGCGCGTTGTCGCTTGATGAAATGGCGCAGCAGGTTCTGGACGCTGCGCCGCAAAACGCGGTCTGGCTGGGCTGGAGCCTGGGCGGGCTGGTGGCGAGCCAGATTGCGCTGTCGCGGCCTGAACGCGTAAAAGCGCTGGTGACGGTGGCGTCATCGCCCTGTTTTAGCGCGCAGGAAGAGTGGCCGGGGATCAAGCCTGACGTGCTGGCGGGCTTCCAGCAGCAGCTGAGCGAAGATTTCCAGCGGACCGTAGAGCGGTTCCTGGCATTGCAGACAATGGGCACTGACACCGCGCGTAAGGATGCCCGAACGCTGAAGCAGACCGTGCTTTCGCTGCCGATGCCGGAGGTTGAGGTGCTAAACGGCGGACTTGAGCTCCTGAAAACGGTTGACCTGCGCGAGCCGCTGGCCGCGCTGACGGTGCCGCACCTGCGTATCTACGGTTATCTCGACGGGATTGTGCCGCGCAAAGTGGTTCCGCTGCTGGATTCGCTCTGGCCGGAGAGTGAATCGCAGATTATTGCCAAAGCCGCACATGCCCCGTTTATCTCTCATCCGACGGAATTTTGTTCAGCGCTGATTGCGTTAAGTCAACGTTTCGACTGATTATTTTCTATCCTGCCTGGAAAAAGTAACACACCGCAACCATACTCCAGATGTCGTTGCGGTTGTTCTGCCTACGATAATCAAAACAACAATCCTATGGAGAGTCAGGCTATGAAACTTGTTACAGGTATTGTCACTTCTCTGGTTATTGGGTCACTGTCATTTGGCGTCTTTGCGGCAAAAGAGCTGGAAAAAGATAAAGTTGCCGGCATGAATCTGACGAAAATTGGTGAGATTTCTACGTCTGACACCACCGCGCCGATGGATGCTCGCAGAGAGCTGTCGAAGAAAGCGGATGAGCTGGGCGGAACGTACTATGTCGTCACCAGTGCAGAAAAACAGACCAAAAACGTACGCGCAACGGCGGACGTCTACAAGTAATACGATAAAGCCGGGCAGCGATGCCCGGCTTTGTTAACGCAGCGTCCACCACTCCCTGAGGCAGGACTTTCCTTCCGGACAGCTTTTACAACTGCCGGAGAGACAACCGTCCGCTTCTTCCTGAATCCGCACGGCTTTCCCCATGGCTTCCAGTCTTTCCAGCATGGCATCGATCATCGGCTGCGGCGTATGCAGGCTGAGGCTCAGCTGTTTCGCCTCCATTCGCCCTTGCAGTGCCAGCAGGTCACGAACCTGAATCAACGATGCCATGGTTTACTCCTTAGTGACAGTCGCCCGCCGGGCTGCTGCAGCAGGTCGCGGCGGTTTTACGGTTTGCCAGCAGGTCGATGTCGACGCGGCTGCGCGCACGCCGCAGCAAACCGAGCACTATCACGTTAAACAGCACAACCGCGAGAATGCAGACCAGGCTGTAGCGCGGATGTTGGCTGAAATTAACGGTTTGATAAAAGAGCGTCGACAGCGAGTACGCAATGTTTAACCCCCACAGGATGGAGAAGCCCATCCAGCCGCGGCTGGACTCGCGGGCAATCGCCCCCATCACGGAGATGCATGGAATGTAGAGCAGAACAAAGATGAGGTAGCTGTAGGCCGCGGACGCGCTGCCAAATTTCTCGCCCATCACGCCCATGGCACCTGTTGCCATTTCGCCGTCGCCTTTGCTGGCCTCAATAGGGTTCGCCAGCACGCTCAGGCTGAAGGTGTCTTTCAGGCTCTGCCAGGTTTCCTCTACGGCACCCAGCAGTTCATGACCGAGATGAAACTCTGCCGGATTAAATTCCTGTTCCTGAATGTTCTCTGCGGTGTAAAGCGTGTTCAGGGTGCCGACAACCACCTCTTTCGCCATCGCGCCGGTGAACAGCCCGACGGTCGCCTGCCAGTTATCCTCATGCACGCCAATCGGTTTGAAGACCGGCGTGATGACGCGGCTGACGGAGGCGAGGGCAGAGTCGTTGATGTTATCTGCCGCCTGCCCGCTGAGGGTGAAGCTGTTCAGCGCGCTCAGGAAAATGCTGACGATGACAATCACCTTACCGGCGCGCAGCACAAAGCCCTTCAGGCGCTGCCAGGTCTGGATCGCCAGGCTTTTCAGATGCGGCACGTGATACACCGGTAGCTCCATCACAAACGGCGACGCTTCACCGCGCATGATGGTGTGCTTCAGCATTAAACCGGTAAGAATAGCCATCACGATGCCCAGCACATACAGCGAGAAGACCGCCAGCGCGCCCTGCTGACCAAAGAAGGCTGCGGCAAAGACCGCAAAGATGGCCAGACGGGCACCGCAGGACATAAACGGCGCCATCATAATGGTCATCAGACGTTCACGTGGCGCATCCAGGGTGCGTGCGCCCATCACCGACGGTACGTTACAGCCGAAGCCGACAATCAGCGGGACGAAGGATTTACCCGGCAGACCCAGCGCCTGCATCAGACGATCCATCACGAACGCGGCGCGCGCCATGTAGCCGGAATCTTCCAGGAACGAGAGGAACAGATACATCATGCCGATCTGCGGCACCAGAGGCAGAACGGTGTTGATACCGCCGCCGATCCCCTGTGCGAGGAAGATGGTTAACCATTCAGGGAAGTGCAGAGTGTAACCCACCCACTGAATTCCGTGGACGAAGACCGCGACGGAACCGGCGTCGAAAATGGGCTGGAGGGCGCCGCCGATGTTAATGGCGAGCAGGAACATCACGTACATCACCAGCAGGAAGATGGGCAAACCGAGGAAGCGGTTAAGCACAACTTTATCCACCGCTGCCGTAAAGCGGCTGGGCTCTGCCGTCAGGGCGTTACTGACAACGTCGCAAATCGAGGCGATGGCCTGGTAACGCGCATCGGCGATGTGCAGCGCCGGGTCGTCCAGCTCGTCGCTAAGACGGGCCACCGTCGCGTCCAGCTTATCAGCCGCATGCCCGGCGTAAGCGCGGCTGTAGATATCCCCTTCCAGCATCTGCAGGCCGAGCCACAGGCGCTGTTTTGCCGGCATGCTTTTGTCCATCTCCTGCGCCAGCACATTGGCTTCGCGCAGGAGAGGCTTCGCGTAATGCACCAGCTCAATGTCATGATTTCCCTGGTGACGGTCAATGGCCAGCTTCAGCGCATCAATACCGCGAGCGCGCGTCGAGACCAGCGGAACGACCGGGCAACCCAGGCGCGCGGAGAGGGCATCGACGTCGATACGAAGCTTTTGTTTCTCCGCAATGTCGAGCATGTTGAGCGCCACGATGCAGGGGATGCCCAGCTCCAGCAGCTGCAGCGTCAGATAAAGGTTACGTTCGAGATTGGAGGCGTCGACCACGTTGATCAGCAGGTCCGCGTCGCCGCCGAGAATATAGTGGCAGGCAATCTGCTCATCGAGCGAGGTTTGCGACGAAATGGTGGTTAAGGAGTAGGTGCCGGGAAGGTCAACCAGCGTCACCTGGTTGTCGGTCGTCGTGAACTGGCCCTCTTTACGCTCAACCGTCACGCCCGCCCAGTTGCCCACGCGCTGGCGGGCTCCGGTTAGCTGGTTAAAAAGCGTCGTCTTGCCGGAATTAGGATTGCCAATTAAGCCAATAGTTAACTTTTTCATTTTTTTAGACTCACTGAAACCGCTGGCTTGTTATCGGGATAAGGCTTCGACTTCTATTAACGCGAGGTCTTTCTTACGCAGCACCAGATTCACGCGGCGGGTTTCGATATGAACCGGATCGCCCAGCGGCGCCACGCGCACGACCTGGAATGACGAGCCGGGCAGCATGCCCAGCGACAGCAGCTTTTGCCGATAGGCTGGGCTAATTTCGCGGGTAAAACCGGTAATCTTCCATGCACTGTCTGGAGTGAATTGCATAACGCCTGATTCCACGAAAGGTTAAATTATCTACTATGGGATGATAATGAGAATAGTTTTTATCAGCAATATTAAAACTGTGACGGAATGTTGTTTACGGTATTAATTTACGGCCTGTTTGACCTGGCTCAATATTTGCTGAATTGCCTGGAAAACAAAAAGGGGAGTATTTGTTAACGGGGTGATAATTCGTGGTTTAAATATGGCTATGCAATCGGTTTCATATATTTCGATATGATTTTATTCCCCCCACCCATGAGGACGAGGGGGAAAGACCGCACCGTGCGATCCCCTCTCCCCTTTGGGGAGAGGGTTAGGGTGAGGGGCATTGCAACCTTAGCGTTTCTTACCCATCGCTGCCGCCAGCGCATCCATCATCGCGCTGTTGCCTGCAGGCTGAGCATCACGTCCGCGCGGTTTTGCCGCTTTTGCGGCCGGGCGCTGCTGCTCGCGGCCACCGCCATTGCCGCCGCGGCGCGCGCTGGTGTCGCCCGGCTGCTCGTCCAGACGCATGGTCAGCGCGATACGCTTGCGCTGCAGATCGACTTCCAGCACTTTCACCTTCACGATGTCGCCCGCTTTGACCACGGTGTGCGGGTCTTCAACGAACTTGTCGGCAAGGGAAGAGATATGCACTAGACCGTCCTGATGCACGCCGATATCCACAAAAGCGCCAAAGTTAGTGACGTTGGTCACCGCGCCTTCCAGCACCATGCCGGGCAGCAGGTCGTTCATGGTTTCCACGCCGTCAGCAAAGGTCGCCGTCTTGAACTCAGGACGCGGATCGCGGCCCGGCTTTTCCAGCTCTTTGATGATGTCGGTGACGGTGGGGACACCAAATTTGTCATCGGTGAAATCAACGGCTTTCAGGTTGCGCAGGGCACTGCTGTCACCCATAAGATCTTTCAGTGCCTGCTGGGTGGCGGCCAGAATGCGCTCCACAACCGGGTACGCTTCCGGGTGAACGGTGGAAGCATCCAGCGGGTTATCGCCGTGGTTGATGCGCAGGAAGCCCGCACACTGCTCAAAGGCTTTTGGCCCCAGACGGCTCACCTTCAGCAGCTGCTGACGGTTCTGGAACTGGCCGTTCTCATCACGCCAGGCGACGATGTTCTGCGCCATCATGCGGGTTAAGCCCGCCACGCGGGTCAGCAGGGGAACGGAAGCTGTGTTCAGGTCAACGCCGACGGCGTTTACGCAGTCTTCCACCACCGCGTCCAGCTTGCGCGCCAGCTGAGTCTGGCTCACGTCGTGCTGATACTGGCCCACGCCGATGGATTTCGGGTCGATCTTCACCAGCTCCGCCAGCGGATCCTGCAGGCGGCGTGCGATAGAAACCGCACCGCGGAGGGACACGTCCAGGTCAGGGAACTCCTGGGCCGCCAGCTCGGACGCGGAATAGACGGATGCCCCCGCTTCGCTGACGATCACTTTCTGTGCCGTCACTTTCGGGAACTGCTTCTGCACGTCGAGGTAGAAACGCTCGGTTTCGCGTGAGGCCGTACCGTTGCCGATGGCAACCAGCTCGACGTTGTATTTTTCGCACAGCGCCGCCACGACGACGGCCGCTTTCGCTGCCTGGCCGGTGTGCGGATAGATGGTATCGGTCGCCACCAGCTTGCCGGTGCCGTCAACGACGGCGACCTTCACGCCGGTACGCAGACCCGGATCGAGACCCATAGTCGCGCGCAGGCCGGCAGGGGCTGCCATCAGCAGGTCGTGCAGGTTACGGGCGAAGACGTTAATCGCTTCATCTTCGGCGCGCTCGCGCACGGTGCCCATCAGCTCGGTTTCGAGGTGCATCAGCACCTTGATGCGCCAGGTCCAGCTCACCACGCCTTTGCGCCAGCTGTCCGCCGGGGCGTTGTTCAGGCGCAGGCCGAGATGGTCGATAATGATCTGCTCGCAGTGGCTCTCTTTCGGCGGCTCGTCAAACTGCGGGTCGGCGTTCAGGGAGAGCTGGAGCACGCCTTCGTTGCGGCCGCGGAACATCGCCAGCGCGCGGTGTGAAGGGGCGGTAGAGATCGGTTCGTGGTGATCGAAGTAGTCGCGGAATTTCGCGCCTTCTTCCTCTTTACCCGCGACGACGGTAGAGACGATGTGGGCATTCTTCCACAGGTAATCACGCACTTTAGCGAGCAGGGCGGCGTCTTCGGCGAAGCGCTCCATCAGAATGTAGCGCGCGCCGTCAAGGGCGGCCTTGGTGTCCGCTACGCCTTTGTCGGCGTCGATGAATTTGGCGGCTTCGGTTTCCGGATCGTGGGACGGCTCGTTCCACAGCAGGTCGGCCAGCGGCTCAAGACCCGCTTCAATCGCAATCTGCCCGCGCGTGCGGCGCTTCGGTTTGTACGGCAGATAGAGATCTTCGAGTTCGGTTTTGCTCAGGGTGCCGTTGATGGCGCTTTCAAGCTCGCTGCTCAGCTTGCCCTGTTCGCCGATGGATTTGAGGATCGCCTGACGACGTTCTTCCAGCTCGCGCAGATAGCCCAGACGGGTCTCCAGGTTACGCAGCTGCGTGTCATCCAGACCGCCGGTGACTTCCTTACGATAGCGTGCAATAAACGGCACGGTGTTCCCTTCATCAAGCAGGCGAACGGCAGCTTCTACCTGTTCGGCTCTGGCCTGAATATCACCCGCAATAATGCGGCAGAGCGAATCTTTCATCATGGCTTTATCATCTGTTGAGTCGAAAAATCAGGGGATAGTTATACGGGCTGACACGGCAAAATGCCAGCCGGGGAGGGCGCTCTCGGACTATTTTACGTAGACGATCTCATTGACGTACCAGCTGGCTTCACCGGCTGGAGTCTGAACGACGGCCAGATCGCCCACTTCCTTTTTGAGCAGCGCGCGAGCCATCGGGGAGTCGATGGAGATGTAGTCCTTACGACCAAAAATTTCATCGTAGCCGACAATGCGAAAACGCAGAGTGTCGCCATCGTCGTTTTCAATTTCCACCCACGCGCCGAAGAACACTTTGCCCTCCTGCTGCGGGGAGTAATCGACAATTTTGAGATTCTCGAGACACTTCGTCAGATAGCGAACCCGGCGGTCAATTTCGCGCAGCCGCTTTTTGTTGTACTGGTAGTCAGCGTTTTCGCTGCGATCGCCCAGGCTTGCCGCCCAGGTCACCTTTTTGGTTACTTCAGGACGCTCTTCGCGCCAGAGGTAATCCATCTCTTTTTTGAGCTTTTCGTACCCTTCGCGGGTGATCAGGGGC
Source organism: Enterobacter sp. DNB-S2 (assembly GCF_019443845.1). Lineage (NCBI taxonomy): Bacteria > Pseudomonadati > Pseudomonadota > Gammaproteobacteria > Enterobacterales > Enterobacteriaceae > Enterobacter > Enterobacter sp. DNB-S2. The sequence goes on along the minus strand of NZ_CP050520.1, from coordinate 295,724 downwards.
GTTTTCATGGTAAAGCCTTTGCTGCCTGCCGGTTAACTGTCTTGCGCACAATACGTACCGCACAGTGTAACAGACAGGATTAATAATGATTTATGTGATGAAATGAGCAGATAAGCTGCTGTTAAATATGCTTTGTAACAATTTCGACTAGAATTTATACCAGAATTAACTGGTCGAATACGTGCACTTTTTTAGAATACGCTGTTACAAAGACTATCCGAACCTTTGGGAGTACACACAATGCAAGAGAACTACAAAATTCTGGTCGTGGATGACGACATGCGCCTGCGCGCGCTGCTGGAGCGTTATCTGACCGAGCAGGGCTTCCAGGTTCGTAGCGTCGCGAACGCTGAGCAGATGGACCGTCTGCTGACCCGTGAATCTTTCCACCTGATGGTTCTCGACCTGATGCTGCCTGGCGAAGACGGGCTTTCTATTTGCCGCCGTCTGCGCAGCCAGAGCAACCCGATGCCGATCATTATGGTGACGGCGAAGGGTGAGGAAGTTGACCGTATCGTCGGCCTCGAAATCGGCGCAGATGACTACATTCCAAAACCGTTTAACCCGCGTGAACTGCTGGCGCGTATTCGCGCTGTGCTGCGCCGTCAGGCGAACGAACTGCCTGGGGCACCGTCTCAGGAAGAAGCCGTCATTGCCTTCGGCAAGTTCAAGCTGAACCTCGGCACGCGCGAGATGTTCCGTGAAGACGAGCCAATGCCGCTCACCAGCGGCGAGTTTGCGGTTCTGAAAGCGCTGGTCAGCCACCCGCGTGAACCGCTTTCCCGTGACAAGCTGATGAACCTGGCGCGCGGTCGCGAATACTCCGCAATGGAACGCTCCATTGACGTGCAGATCTCCCGCCTGCGCCGCATGGTGGAAGAAGATCCTGCGCATCCTCGTTATATTCAGACCGTATGGGGTCTGGGCTACGTGTTCGTCCCGGACGGCTCTAAAGCATGAGGCGAATGCGCTTCTCGCCGCGTAGCTCGTTTGCCCGCACCCTGTTGCTGATCGTCACCCTGCTGTTCGTCAGCCTGGTGACGACCTATCTGGTGGTGCTGAACTTTGCGATCCTGCCGAGCCTCCAGCAGTTTAATAAGGTCCTGGCCTACGAAGTCCGTATGCTGATGACCGACAAACTGCAGCTGGAGGACGGCACGCAGCTCGTCGTTCCCCCGGCGTTTCGCCGTGAAATCTACCGTGAGCTGGGCATTTCGCTCTACTCCAACGAAGCGGCGGAAGACGCTGGCCTGCGCTGGGCGCAGCACTACGAATTCCTCAGCCAGCAGATGGCGCAGCAGCTGGGCGGCCCAACGGAAGTGCGCGTTGAGGTCAACAAAAGCTCGCCCGTCGTCTGGCTGAAAACCTGGCTGTCACCCAATATCTGGGTGCGCGTTCCGCTGACCGAAATCCATCAGGGCGACTTCTCGCCGCTGTTCCGCTACACCCTGGCGATTATGCTGCTGGCGATAGGCGGCGCGTGGCTATTTATCCGTATACAGAACCGACCGCTGGTCGACCTGGAGCACGCTGCGCTGCAGGTCGGTAAAGGGATTATTCCACCTCCGCTGCGCGAGTATGGCGCCTCGGAAGTCCGTTCGGTGACGCGCGCGTTTAACCATATGGCGGCAGGCGTGAAGCAGCTGGCGGATGACCGTACGCTGCTGATGGCGGGCGTAAGCCATGACCTGCGCACGCCGCTAACGCGTATTCGTCTGGCGACGGAGATGATGGGGGAAGAGGACGGTTATCTCGCCGAGTCCATTAACAAGGATATCGAAGAGTGTAACGCCATCATCGAGCAGTTCATCGACTACCTGCGCACCGGGCAAGAGATGCCGATGGAGATGGCGGATCTGAACGCGGTGCTGGGCGAAGTGGTGGCGGCGGAAAGCGGCTACGAGCGCGAGATTGATACCGACCTGCAGGCGGGTGAAATTGAGGTACGCATGCACCCGCTTTCTATCAAGCGTGCGGTGGCGAACATGGTGGTCAACGCGGCGCGCTACGGTAACGGCTGGATCAAAGTCAGCAGCGGGTCTGAACTCAACCGCGCCTGGTTCCAGGTGGAAGACGACGGTCCGGGCATCAAGCCCGAGCAGCGTAAGCATCTGTTCCAGCCGTTTGTGCGCGGCGACAGCGCTCGCAGCACCAGCGGCACGGGCTTAGGCCTGGCGATTGTTCAGCGTATTATCGATAACCACAACGGACTGCTGGAGATTGGCACCAGCGAGCGGGGTGGGCTGAGCATTCGCGCCTGGCTGCCGGTCCCCGTGACGCGGGGGCAGGTGAAAGAGGGTTAAAAAAAGGTGCGGCCTGATGCCCTCACCCCGGCCCTCTCCCACGGGAGAGGGAGAAAACATTAAAAAAGGCAACTTTCGTTGCCTTTTTGCTTTGACCTACAGCTTCGGTCCCGCGCTCACCAGCGCAGCACCCGCCGGGGTATCGGTATACTTCTCGAAGTTCTCGATAAACAGCTTCGCCAGCGATTCCGCCTTCTCGCGCCACTGCTCTGGAGAACCGTACGTGTTGCGCGGGTCGAGGATATGCGGATCCACACCCGGCAGCGACGTAGGGATCGCCAGGTCAAACATCGGCAGCGTGAAGGTTTCGGCGTCGTCCAGAGAACCATCCAGAATGGCGTCGATAATCGCGCGGGTATCTTTGATGGAGATACGTTTGCCGGTACCGTTCCAGCCGGTGTTCACCAGGTATGCCTGCGCGCCGGATGCCTGCATGCGTTTCACCAGCACTTCAGCGTACTGCGTCGGGTGCAGCGACAGGAAGGCCGCGCCGAAGCAGGCGGAGAAGGTTGGGGTTGGCTCCGTCACGCCACGCTCGGTACCCGCCAGCTTGGCGGTAAAACCGGAGAGGAAGTGATACTGCGTCTGGCTGGCCGTCAGGCGAGACACCGGAGGCAGCACTCCGAACGCATCCGCGGTCAGGAAAATGACCTTCGTGGCATGACCCGCTTTTGACACCGGCTTCACGATATTGTCGATGTGGTAGATCGGGTAAGAGACGCGGGTGTTTTCCGTTTTCGACGCATCGTCGAAGTCGATGGAGCCGTCGGCACGCACGGTGACGTTTTCCAGCAGCGCATCGCGACGGATCGCGTGGTAGATATCAGGCTCGGCCTCTTCAGACAGGCGAATGGTCTTCGCGTAGCAGCCGCCTTCAAAGTTGAATACGCCGTCGTCATCCCAGCCGTGTTCGTCATCGCCAATCAGGCGACGTTTTGGATCGGTGGACAGGGTGGTTTTCCCGGTACCGGACAGGCCGAAGAATACCGCCACGTCGCCTTTTTCACCGACGTTAGCCGAGCAGTGCATGGAGGCGATGCCCCGCAGCGGCAGCAGGTAGTTCATGACCGAGAACATCCCTTTCTTCATTTCGCCGCCGTACCAGGTACCGCCTATCAGCTGGATACGCTCGGTCAGGTTGAAGGCCACAAAGTTTTCGGAGTTCAGACCCTGCTCTTTCCACTGTGGGTTCGTGCATTTCGCACCGTTCATCACGATGAAATCCGGGGTGAAATCCTGCAGCTCTTCGTCGGTTGGACGAATAAACATGTTTTTCACGAAATGTGCCTGCCAGGCCACTTCAGTGATAAAACGCACGGAGAGACGGGTATCGGCGTTAGCGCCGCAGAAAGCGTCGACAATGAACAGACGCTTGCCGGAAAGTTGATGGGTGACGAGCCCTTTCAGGTGCTGCCAGGTTTCCGGGGAGAGCGGTTTGTTGTCGTTCTTCCCTTTGCCCTTGTCAGCCCACCACAGCGTATCGCGGGTGGTTTCGTCTCGGACGATATATTTATCTTTCGGCGAACGACCGGTAAAAATACCGGTATCGACGGCGATAGCACCAAGATTCGTCAACACACCACGCTCGTATCCTTCCAGTGCTGGATTGAGCTCTTCCTGATACAGCGTATCGTAGTCGGGGTTGTAGACGATTTCCTGGACGTCGTGAATACCATAAGCCTTGAGATCTTGCGGGGTTAAACCAGTAACACGCATATCACTGCTCCTTAGCCAATATGTACTGCCTGAAATTGTAGGGTTTTTCTGAGGTTGTTAACCGCGACGGGGCTCATAGATTTACGCATCTGGACAAAACCCTTACTAACGGAAAACGCTGCGACTCCAGTCACAGCGCAGGCGGATTATCGCAGGAATCGCTTTTTGGTTGGGGAAAATGTTCCGAAAAGGTTAAAGAGTGGTGATTTTATCGGAAAGAATGTGAATGTAATCGCATACACGTAAGAAAATTACGTAAGAGTTACATAAGGAAAACGATTCAGCTTGGGAGGAGTTTTTTTCCCCCTCACCCCAGCCCTCTCCCCAAAGGGGAGAGGGGGGTCAAGTACCCTCTCCCCTTTGGGGAGAGGGTTAGGGTGAGGGGAAAGAGGTTTAGTGAACCTGCGGATCCGCCGGGGAGGCGTTATTGCGGATCTCAGCGATATCCATCGAATTGAACACGTAGTGCGTACCGCAGTAGTCACAGTGCATATCGATTTCGCCGTCTTCCGCCATGATGCTGTCGATCTCTTCATCCGGCAGGGTTTTCAGCGCGCCAGCACAGCGCTCGCGTGAGCAGGTGCACTTAAATTCCACGGATTGCGGGTCGTAAACCGTTACTTCTTCTTCGTGGTACAGACGCCACAGCACGTCGGTCGCCGACAGGTTGAACAGCTCTTCCGCTTTGATGGTTTCGGTCAGCGTCGCCAGGTGCTCAAAGTCATTGGTCTGTGCGTCCTGCGCAGGCAGAACCTGCAGCAGCATACCGCCCGCAGCAGGCTGACCGTCCACTTCACCGGTGCGGATGAAGAGACGCGTCGGCAGCTGTTCAGAACGCATGAAGTAATCTTCCAGGCAGGCTGCCAGGGTATCGCCTTCCAGACCCACCACACCCTGATAGCGCTCACCTTCCTCAGGGGAGATGGTGATCACCAGGTAGCCATTACCCACCAGCGTTTTGAGGTCTGCATTTTCAGGCACGTCGCCCTGAACGCGCGCCACGCCGCGCATCTGCTGCTGGTTATTGCCGTTGATCACCGCCAGCGTCATCGGGCCGTCACCCTGCAGCTGCACGGTGATATCACCGGCAAACTTCAGCGTCGCCGTCAGCAGGCTGGTGGCAACCAGCAGTTCGCCCAACAGGGTCTTCACCGGCAGCGGGTAGTTGTGGTTTTCCAGAATCTGTTTCCAGGTTTCGGATACGGTGACCAGCTCGCCGCGCACGGCGAATTGTTCAAACAGATAGCGGTGTAATTGGTCGTGTTGGGCCATTTTCATCTCTCGTGCGGGTGAGGTTAATCAGTCTCACCGTGTTTAAATTTCATCAGATCGCGACGCTCTTTTTTATCCGGTCGCCGGTCCGGGTGGGGCATCGTCAGCGCGTTCATTTTGCGCGCCAGCGCGGTCTTCTCGCGCTTTTCAATGCTCTCCGCCGTCTCTTCATAAAGCAGTACGGCTTCCGCTGCAGGTCGACGCTGTTCGGTAATGGCTTTAATCACCACCGTACGTTCATCGTTGCCCTGCCGCAGCGTTAAGGTGGCATTCAGCTCAACCAGCTTGCTTGGTTTGCTGCGCTGGCCGTTGTAATGCACTTTTCCGCCGTCAACCATCTCGCGGGCGAGGGCGCGAGTTTTATAAAAACGCGCTGCCCACAGCCATTTATCCAGTCTTACCCCGTCAGAGGGTTTTTCTTTCATGGCGTCTCCTTCACGGTCAGTGAGGGGATCATCTTGCGATAGTCGTTCAGTCCAGGGTGGCGCAGATAGCTTTTTTCAGCCAGGCCAGAGTCAGGATTGGTCACGCCCAGACAGTAGCGAATGCCAAACCTTGCCGCGGAATCCAGAATGGGCTCGCTGTCATCAATGAACAACGTACGTTCTGGCTGCAAACCCGTCTCTTCCCTCACCGCATGCCACAACCGCTGATCCTCTTTCGGATAACCAAATGTGTGGGTGGAAAGTAATAAATCAAGGTGCGAAGCCAGACCGGTATGCTCCAGCTTCACCGCCAGATTATGTGGATGCGCGTTGGTCAACAAAATACGGCGCTTGCCGCTCGCTTTCAGCGCATCCAGAAAGGGCACGGTGTCCTCGCGCAGAACGGCGCGCGGCCCCTGGGCGGTGGTCATGGCACAAATATCCAAACCGAGGCGCTCGCTCCAGTAGTCAAGACAGTACCAGTTTAGCGTATGTTGCACCGCGCTATATTGCGAACGAATGAATGCCTGCGCTTCTGCCGGGGAGATCCCCTGCTGCTCGCCATAGGTTTCAGGAACCAGCGTTTGCCAGAAATAGTTATCAAAGGCGAGATCGAGCAGCGTGCCGTCCATATCCAGCAGAACGGTATCTACCTCCTGCCAGGCGATATCAAGATGCATTAGGGGGGAACTCCAGCCAGAAGAAACGTGCGCGACAGGGTAGCACAACTTGCCGCGCAACGACGTTATCAGATCAGGCTCTCAGACGAGGGGATCAGCTTTGGATTGAGGCAGTTTTCATAATACTGCTGAATGTCTGCAAGCCGGGTGCGCGAGCGCTGGTAGCGGCGCAGGGCCATAAAGCCGTTCCAGAAAATGGCGATCAGCATCGCGGTCATCAGCAAAGAGGTGCCGATGTAACGCCACAAGCCTGCGCTATCCGGCATCCGGTGCAGGCCGATATGGCGAGTGCCGTTGGCGTCGGTATAAATACTCGTGACAATCCCTTCGGCGCTGAACGGCGTTTGCATCAGCATCTGCGCCAGGCGCTGGAACTGGCTCCACTGCTCCTGTGCCGGGTAGTCATAAAGCGCAACCTGCGGGTAGGGCTGATCGACCAGATCGCTGCCTTCATCGCTTGCTATCACAAAGCCACCCGGCGCCGGGCTGTTCAGCGTCTGAGCCGCACGGGTGGTCTCGCGCATCATGAACGGCGACGTCGAGGTGGCGACCAGGTTATCCAGCGATTCCGCGCTCACCGGACGCAGCAGCACGTTAACGCCATCCAGTCGTCCCGCTTCGGCGCGTTTTACCAGCGAGTCCCAGTCTTTGCTGTTCCCCAGGTTTACCAGGGCGTTTTTAAGGCGTATGCACTCATCCTGAGAGGAGCATAAATCCTGTGTTTTCAGGACGATGTCACCAAAATCATCCAGCAGAACCATGCCTGATTTCTGAATGGCCGAGCGCAGCGCGGGGCTGACGCGCGAATCATCGTCCGGTTTCGGATGCAGCTGGCGGTTAACCGTCTGGGTGAGAGCCGTGGCCTTGTTCACCACTTCGGATTCCGGCAGCGGCAGCGGCGGCGCGTCGTTCCAGATAATTTGCGAACAATCGAACGGCATGAACGGCGAGCTCTGACGCGTGTTCCACGCCCCCCGGGTGTGAATATTACACATCCCGGTCCCCTTCAGGCGCAGCGTGTCCCCCACGCGTACACCGGCTTCATCCAGTTTGTTGACGCTGGTCGCTTCAATGGTTTGCGCCCCTTTGATCCACGACAGGGTGAATTTAATGGGCATATCCAGCGGCACGAAAAGCAGCAGCATGGCTAAGACCAGCGCGGCGCCGCCGGCAATGACCGTACTGCGTAGCCAGTGCTGAAGCGGGAAATTTTTCACTTCATCATGCAGAGACAGGAAGCGCCCCTGACGCACAACGTGGCGGTCAAGGTAGATATCAATATCGGTTTTCTGCCCTAAATCCTGTGCGATCCACGGCTGCCAGTGACGCGGGTAGATCAGGTCGATAATACCGAGCGAGATATTGTTGAGATGCTCCTGATCGTTTTCACCGAACAGGCCCCAGCGCTTTGGCGTCCCGCGCAGGCAGTGGATCTCGCGCAACGAGGTTTTAGCCGGTGGAGCAAAGAGACCCCAAAGCCCGCCGGCCAGCAGCAGCACCGCGCCGCCAGCCAGCCAGGGGACAAACACATCCGGCGTCAGCAGGCAGATGAAAAAGAGCAGGAAGGCAGCAACGATCAGAATGGCTTCGCGGATGCCGTCCGGTCGGCTCAGGGCATACTCTTCATGCGTTTCCTGGCGAATGTTCAGCAGTTCGATCTGCTCTGTCTCTTCGCCACGAATGGACGCCTGCGTTGAACTCGCGCGCTCCAGCGCAAAACGCGGGGCTTCCTGAAGGTATTCATTCAGCGTATGGCCGTTAAGCGTGATAACCAGAGGCAACGAATCGGTGTGAATCAGCTCAACGCTGTTTTCGTCATTAATGTATTGCTCCCAGGACGGGGGCAGATGCACTTCGACGGAATCAAGGTAATAGCGCCATTTGTTCGGGTCATCAGTGGTAATGCCATAGCGCGTGATGGAGCGCGTCACGCACAGCACGGTATCACTTTGCGCATTAAGCTTTAGCGCGACGGGCGCAGCGGTGGCTCCCGTTGGCCCAGGCGTTAACTGAGTACGGTTCAGGATTTCGAGATAGTTTTCAACCGCATCGCGCTCGTCTTGCGTGAGTTTACGCGTGCTCGCACCCGCAAATGCGTTTAAAAAAGGCAGGCGATAACGGCGCTGTACGCGGCGCCTGTACAACCACCCTGCAACCAACGCGCCGGCCAGCATAGCAGCGAGAACAATCAAAATGGTGCTCATGCTTTCCCCATCTTACTTATCTTCTTACAGGTGTAGTCAGTAGCACCTTTACATTGAATGAGAGTCTGTGGCTGGCTATCGGCAAGTATGGAGTCGAACTTGAGCATTCTGAAGCGCATCCCAGTGAACGGTGATGATAGCAAAGCCTGTTATGGCGCGATATCAGCAAATTCCTGGAAACATTTCAACCTCTTGACATTTGTTTTGAATTGAGGATTGATCCCTGGTACGTTGCATAAATGTAAATAAAGAACGATTGACATTGCCGAAACCGTGCGGCATATCGCACAATAACGCCAGTTCTCACTGCTAAGACCCATCAAGATGAGCAAACCATTACAAAAACCCACCATTCTGAATGTTGAAACTGTCGCCAAATCGCGCCTGTTTAATGTCGAAAGTGTGGACCTGGAGTTCAGCAACGGTGTGCGTCGCGTTTATGAACGTATGCGCCCCTCTTCGCGCGAAGCGGTGATGATTGTTCCCATTGTCGACGATCATCTGATTTTGATCCGCGAATACGCTGTGGGAACGGAATCTTACGAGCTTGGGTTCTCGAAAGGGCTTATCGACCCGGGTGAAACCGTCTTTGAAGCGGCAAACCGCGAGCTGAAAGAAGAGGTCGGCTTCGGTGCGAATGAGCTTTCATTCCTGAAAAAGCTAAGCATGGCGCCGTCCTATTTTTCCAGCAAAATGAATATCGTGGTGGCTGAAGATCTCTATCCTGAATCGCTGGAAGGGGATGAGCCGGAGCCGCTGCCGCAGGTTCGCTGGCCGCTAGCGCACCTGATGGATCTGCTTGAAGACCCTGACTTTAATGAGGCTCGCAACGTGAGCGCGCTGTTCCTGGTACGGGAGTGGTTGAAGGGGCAGGGGCGACTGTAGTGGCCTGATGCCCTCACCCCAACCCTCTCCCACGGGAGAGAGAGCAAACACAAAAACGGCAACCAGAGGTTGCCGTTTTGCTTTGTTGTCAGAACAGCTCGTGCGTCTCGCCGTTATCAATAATCTCTGTCCCCACCTCGTGCACCGCCTGCGTGGTTGGCTGCGTGCCCTCGATGAAATACTCTTCGCGGCTATTACCGCCGTTGGCGAGTTGACCGGTGCTGCGGTCGATATTAACCGTCACCACGCCTGGCGGTGGCGTTAACGGCTGCTCCGGCACGCCTTCAAGAACGGACTTCATGTAGGCGTCCCAGGCCGGCTGCGCGCTCTTCGCTCCGCCTTCGTAGCCGGAAATTTGATCCTTAATCGCGCCGGAGGCCGTTGTACGACCTAAGTCACGGCGGTGATCGTCGAAACCGATCCAGACCGACGTCACCACGCCCGGACCGTAGCCGGAGAACCACGCGTCTTTCGAGCTGTTGGTTGTCCCCGTTTTACCGCCGATGTCATGACGCTGCAAATCGCGCCCTGCGCGCCAGCCTGTGCCCTGCCAGCCCGGTTCACCGAAGATGTTGGTGTTCAGCGCGCTTTTGATCAGGAACGACAGCGGCGTGTTGATCACGTGCGGGGCATACTCCGGCGCGCCGGTCTGTGCCACCAGCGACTGGTTAGCCTGCTCAAGCTGCGGCTGCGGCACGACGCCGCTCTGCTGCTCCTGAGACACGGCAGGGTCTTCCATGTCCTTGTTTTCAAGCACCTCGGATTTCGGCGTATTGCCATAAATCACCGGAATATCGCAGTCAGGGCAGGCAATTTTCGGCTTCGCTTCGAACAGCACGCCGCCCTGATCGTTCTCGATCTTGCTGATGAAGTACGGGTCAATCAGGAAGCCGCCGTTAGCCATCACCGAGTACCCGCGTGCGACCTGAAGCGGCGTAAACGAGGCGGAGCCTAACGCCAGCGACTCGGTGCGAACGATGTTCTGCGCCGGGAAACCGAAGCGCTGCAGATACTCTGCGGCATAGTCGACGCCCATGGCGCGCATGGCGCGCACCATCACCACGTTTTTCGACTGTCCCAGGCCCTGACGGAGACGAATTGGGCCGGCATACTCCGCAGGGGAGTTCTTCGGCTGCCAGTCGGAACCGGCACCGGCATCCCAGCGGGAGATTGGGACGTCGTTAAGGATGCTGGCGAGGGTCAAGCCCTTATCCATCGCTGCCGTGTAGAGGAACGGTTTGATATTGGAACCGACCTGACGCAGCGCCTGAGTGGCGCGGTTAAATTTGCTCTGGTTGAAATCAAACCCGCCGACCAGGGCCAGGATGGCACCGTTCTGTGGATTGATAGAGACCAGGGCCGAGTTGACGTCCGGCACCTGTGCCAGCCACCAGGATTCGCCTACTTTCCGCACCCAGATTTGCTGCCCGGTCTGGACGGCATCGGTCACTTTACGCGGCGTTGCGCCCTGCAGCGTATCCGAGCGGTAAGGACGCGCCCAGCGGATACCGTCCATACGCAGCGAGACGGACGTACCGTCCGCGAGCGTCGCAACGGCTTCCTGAGGATCGGCCTGCGTTACCACGGCAGGAAGGAGCGGACCATAGGTTGGCAGCGCCTTCAGCGTACTGGTGATTTTTTTGCTGTCCCACGCGCTTTCGCCCACTTTCCAGAGCACGTTTGACGGGCCGCGATAGCCGTGACGCATATCGTAGTCCATCACGTTGTTCCGCACCGCTTCCTGAGCCGCCTGCTGGACCTTACGGGTGACGGTGGTGTACACGCGATAGCCATCTTCGTAGGCCTTGTCACCATAGCGATTCACCATCTCCTGGCGAACCATTTCGGTCAGGTAAGGGGACGCGAAAGCGATCTCAGGGGCGTGGTAGTTAGCGTCAATGACATCGTTACGCGCCTGGTCGTACTCGCTCTGGCTGATGTAGCCTTCGCTCAGCATACGTGACAAAACGACGTTACGGCGCGCGGTGGCGCGATCGAGCGAGTAGAGCGGGTTAAAGGTGGACGGCGCTTTCGGCAGACCGGCGATGGTTGCCATTTCGCTTAAGGTGAGCTGCTCAACAGGCTTACCGAAGTACACCTGTGCGGCAGCCCCCACGCCATAGGCGCGGTAACCCAGGTAGATTTTGTTGAGGTACAGCTCAAGGATTTCGTCTTTGCTCAGCAGCTGCTCAATACGGATCGCGAGGAACACCTCTTTGATCTTACGTATCAGCGTCTTTTCAGGGCTGAGGAAGAAGTTACGCGCCAGCTGCTGCGTAATGGTACTCGCCCCCTGAGAAGCGTGACCAGAGAACAACGCAATGCTCGCGGCACGGAAAATCCCCACCGGATCGACACCGTGGTGCTCGTAAAAACGGCTGTCCTCCGTGGCGATAAAGGCTTTCACCATCACGGGGGGGATTTGGTTTAAGGTCAGCGGAATACGACGCTTCTCGCCATACTGCGCCATCAGCTCGCCATCGGCGCTATAGACTTGCATCGGGATCTGGAGGCGCACATCGCGAAGCGTGGCGACATCAGGTAGCTGTGGCTCAATATATTTGTATAAACCGTAAATCGAGCCTGCTCCCAGCAGAATGCAACAGACTGCAAGGATGAATAAATACTTTACGAACTTCACCGGAGATTTCCCATTTGGTTTCACTTGGGCAGTTTCTAAACAATCGCGCGGTAGTATAAAGGCAAGCCTGATTCATTGATATAGCCGTCAACCCGACGGGCGATAAGGAGATCGTGAAGCATGGCTTTCAAAACATGGCAAACGGGCGTTCATATTCAACAGGATAGGGTGCAGATCGTCGCCTTGACCCGGGAGAAGTCGGGCTGGTGCTTGCGCCGCTGGTGGGCGATTCCTCTGGACGAGGGCATCATTCGTGACGGCAAAATTTGTCAGCCAGAACGGCTGGTTGATGCGTTACGCGACTGGCGGAAAACGCTGCCGCACTACCATCGGGTGTTCCTCTCTTTCCCGGCAGCACGCACCCTGCAACGGTCGCTCCCCCGTCCGACCGTTGCGCTGCGCGACAGCGAGCAGCTCTCATGGCTTGGCGCGGCGCTCGCGCGCGAACTGGAGATGTCTGCCGATACGCTCTGTTTCGATTACGCGCAGGATACCTTCAGCAATACCTTTCACGTGACCGCCGCGCAAAACAACGAGGTTGATACCCTACTGGCGCTGGCGAAAACGCTGCGTTTGCGGCTGGTGGCCATTACGCCGGATGCCAGCGCGCTGGCGAATCTTCTTCCTGCGGTGGCGCCAGCGACGTGCGTCGCCTGGCGCGACGAGCGGCAGTGGCTGTGGGCGATGCGTCACCAGTGGGGACGCCGCTTTACCACAGAAGCCGAAAGCGTGGCCGAGCTGGCGGCGCTGCTGGCGCTTGGTCCGGATGACATCGCGCTGTTTGATAACCGACGTGACCCGTGGGAAATCCTGGAGCGCTGCCAGGCCCCGCTACCGGACTGCGGCGCTGATTATACCGTTGCGCTGGCGCTGGCCATGAGCGAGGTGCCCAGATGAGCCTCATGAACTTTCTGCCCTGGCGACAGCAGCGGCGCGCACGATGCCTGCGTTTCTGGGGGGCAATGTGTGTCGGCACCGTGCTGTTGATGTTCGCGATCATTTTCTGCCTGCGGATAAACCCTGTTATGAGGCTGCACGCGCTGCAAACGGAGCTGACGGGAATGCAGACCGTGCAGCATGCGCTTGCCTCCCGGCAGAAACTCGCCTCACAGGCGCAGAAGCCAGCGCAGACACGTCAACAACGCGCATGGCAGCCGGTGCTGGAATCCCTTTCCCGCGCCACTCCTTCACAGGTCTGGCTGACAGAGCTTCGCTATCAGCCTCCTGCTCTGATGTTGAGTGGGTATGCCATAACCCTGCCAGCCCTGTCTGCTCTGCGCGATGCGCTGGGCCAAATAGCGGGTTTTACGCCCGGAACGGCGGGTGAGCTTCGGCAGGACAGCCAGGGGCGCTGGATGTTCACCCTCCATCTTAAAAGCGAGGGGTAACGCATGGATACCCTGTTAGAACGCTGGTGCGAAAGCCGTCCCTGGTATCGGGTGCTTTTCTGGTGTCTGGGGAGTCTCCTGGCAGGACTGGCCGCGTGGGGCACCTTGCTCAGACCGCTGGACAGGCAGTGTGCTGAACGACAGCGACAGCTGATTCAGGACGCGAGGACGAACGCGGCGTTATGGCCTGTCGTCAGAAAGGTGCCGTTTCTTACGGAAACAACGGAAATACGCGAGCTGACGCCGTTTTCCCCGCTCGATTTTCAGGGTGATAACGCGACGCTGGTTCACTGGAAGCCGCTGCAGAACGGAGGGGAACTGATGCTGGAGGTGGAGTGGCAGGCTCTCCCGGCGCTTTTTTCCCGGCTGGCGCAGCGGGATGTGCAGATCGCCGCTTTCGCGATTGCCCCACAAGGTACAGCGTTGCGCCTGCGGCTGGAGCTGGAACATGCGAAATAGCGCGCGATATTTGCTGGTTTGCTCAGCGCTGCTATTGACCGGCATGCGCGATCCGTTTCGCCCGCCGGACGATCCCTGCGCCATTGGCGAGCTGGCGCAGTGGCGCTATCGCGGCATGGTGGGAGGACAGCAGGCTATCGGTATTTTACAGGATGGGCAAAAGCGCTGGTACCGCCTGAAAATGCATGAGCGCTTCCCGGCAGGCTGGACGATAACAGCCATAAATGAAACGGAACTGGTTGTTGATGTGGGTGACACATGTGAACCAGGAAAATGGACGTGGCAACGAGAAGGAACGAATAAGAATGAATTTACGGATAATGCTGTGGCTGCTGGCGTTCAGCCATCCGCTGTGGGCCGCCGCGCCAAAACCGGTCACGCTGGTGGTGGATGACGTGCCTGTAGTCCAGGTGCTGCAGAGCCTGGTCGCACAGGAGAACCGAAATCTGGTGATATCGCCTGACGTCGGCGGCTCGCTTTCGCTCAACCTGACGCGCGTCCCCTGGCGGCAAGCGTTACAAACGGTTGTCACCAGCGCTGGCCTCGTTTTGCGAGAGGAGGGCGGCATTTTTTATGTTCATACCGCGGCCTGGCAGCGTGAACAGCAGGAGCGCTCAGAACAGGAGCGAACGCGTCGACAGCTTGAGGCGCCGCTGGTTTCTCACAGCCTCGCTTTCTCCTATGCCGATGCCGGAGAGCTGCAAAAAGACGCTGAAAAACTCCTGAGCCCAAAGGGAAGTTTGTCTCTCGACAAACGCACCAACCGGCTGCTGATTCGCGATAACCAGACGGTGGTGGAGACGCTGCAGCGCTGGGCCGCTCAGATGGATATTCCTGTCGAACAGGTCGAGCTGGCGGCGCACATTGTGACCATTAATGAAAAAAGCCTGCGTGAGCTGGGAGTGAAATGGAATCTCGCCGACGCCGCTGACGCGGGAAAGGTTGGCCAGCTCACCACGCTTGGCAGCGATCTTTCCGTCGCCAGCGCCACCAGCCACGTGGGTTTTAACATCGGACGGATCAATGGTCGGCTGCTGGATCTGGAGCTTTCTGCGCTGGAGCAAAAACAGCAGGTCGATATCATCGCCAGCCCGCGGCTGCTGGCCTCGCATATGCAACCGGCCAGCATCAAGCAGGGGAGTGAAATTCCGTATCAGGTCTCAAGCGGCGAAAGCGGCGCAACCTCCGTTGAGTTTAAAGAGGCGGTATTAGGGATGGAGGTCACGCCGGTGGTCTTACCGGGAGGGCGCGTGCGCCTGAAATTGCACATCAGTGAAAATATGCCGGGACAAGTGCTGCAGCAGGCGGACGGCGAAACGCTGGCGATCGACAAACAGGAGATAGAAACCCAAGTGGAGGTAAAAAGTGGAGAAACGCTGGCGTTGGGCGGAATTTTTTCGCAGAAGAACAAAACTGGCAGCGACAGCGTGCCGGGGCTGGGGAAAATCCCCTGGCTTGGGCAGCTTTTTCGCCACGATGGGAAGGATAATGAACGGCGCGAGCTAGTGGTGTTTATTACACCACGTCTGGTCGGTATTCGCTGACGGGTAACGATCCCCGCAATGATTTTGCATTCAGTTTGTTGCAGATGTTTGACGTGGGGCATGAATTAGCATACAAGGAGTACCGATTTGAGTTGGACTTACGTCTTATTACCTTATGCGCCCGGCGCGGTGATTTAATCAGTTGCCAAACAAGCCGGAGTATTGAGATAATTTTTAGTCTGACTCTCGCTCTATTGCATATGAGGTTTCAGTTCATGTCCTGCTACGCTGGGTGTCTGCGAAGCGGGAATTACCATTAACGAATAGTCTTAGTAGTACCGATAAAATGGCAGAGAAACGCAATATCTTTCTGGTTGGGCCTATGGGTGCCGGCAAAAGCACTATTGGGCGTCAGTTAGCTCAACAACTCAATATGGAATTTTACGATTCTGATCAAGAGATTGAGAAACGAACCGGAGCTGATGTGGGCTGGGTTTTCGATGTAGAAGGCGAAGAAGGTTTCCGTGACCGAGAAGAAAAAGTGATCAACGAACTCACGGAAAAACAGGGCATCGTTCTGGCAACAGGCGGCGGTTCTGTGAAATCTCGCGAAACCCGTAACCGTCTCTCCGCCCGTGGCGTAGTGGTCTATCTTGAGACGACCATCGAGAAACAGCTGGCACGTACGCAGCGCGATAAAAAGCGCCCGCTGCTGCAGGTTGAAACGCCACCACGCGAAGTTCTGGAAGCGTTGGCCGATGAACGCAATCCGCTGTATGAAGAGATTGCCGACGTGACCATTCGTACTGACGACCAGAGCGCTAAAGTGGTTGCAAACCAGATTATTCATATGCTGGAAAGCAACTGATTCTGGCTTTATATACACTCGCCTGCGGGTAAAAGCATTAAAGGTGGATGTCGCGTCATGGAGAGGATTACAGTTACTCTCGGGGAACGTAGTTACCCTATCACCATCGCGGCTGGTTTGTTTAACGACCCAGCTTCCTTTTTACCACTGAAAACGGGTGATCAGGCGATGCTGGTCACCAATGAGACGCTGGCTCCGCTTTATCTCGACCGCGTACGCCACCTGCTTGAGCAGGCGGGCGTAAAAGTCGACAGTGTGATTCTCCCCGATGGCGAGCAGTATAAAAGCCTGACGGTACTGGATACCGTCTTTACCGCATTGCTGCAAAAACCGCACGGTCGCGATACAACACTGCTTGCCCTGGGCGGCGGTGTTGTGGGCGATCTGACCGGATTTGCGGCCGCAAGCTATCAACGTGGCGTCCGTTTTATTCAAATCCCGACCACGTTGCTGTCCCAGGTCGACTCCTCTGTGGGTGGCAAAACGGCAGTCAACCATCCGCTCGGCAAAAACATGATTGGCGCGTTCTACCAGCCCGCATCGGTGGTGGTGGATCTCGACTGTCTGAAAACCCTGCCGAAGCGCGAACTGGCTTCGGGTCTGGCAGAAGTGATCAAATACGGCATTATTCTCGATGGCGAGTTCTTTAGCTGGCTTGAAGAGAATATGGATGCGCTGCTGTGCCTGGATGAGGCTACACTGGCATACTGCATTCGTCGTTGTTGTGAACTGAAAGCAGAAGTTGTCGCTGCAGACGAGCGTGAAACGGGCTTACGTGCTTTACTGAATCTTGGGCATACGTTTGGCCACGCCATTGAAGCCGAGATGGGTTACGGCAACTGGCTGCACGGTGAAGCCGTCGCGGCCGGTATGGTCATGGCAGCGCGCACCTCTGAACGTCTGGGGCAGTTTAAACCTGAAGAGACGGCACGCATCATTGCGCTGCTTGAGCGTGCAGGTTTGCCGGTAACCGGGCCGCAGGAGATGTCGGCGCAAGCGTATTTACCCCACATGATGCGCGATAAAAAAGTATTGGCAGGTGAGATGCGTCTTGTACTCCCGCTTGCAATAGGGAAGAGTGAAGTGCGCGGCGGAGTGCCGCACGATGTCGTTCTTGGCGCTATCGCTGATTGTCAGCAGGCGTAACAACTAGAAAGGTCAGGCCACTGTCGCAGGTGGTCGTTTAGCTTCAGGTGAAATGCAAAGTCGTTAGCATAAGCCTTTGAGTGGGGTGTTAAATGGATGAATTCAAACCAGAAGACGAGCTGAAACCCGATCCCAGCGATCGTCGTACTGGTCGTTCTCGTCAATCTTCAGAACGTGATAACGAGCCGCAGATCAACTTTGACGATGTTGATCTGGATGCAGACGATCGTCGCCCTTCGCGCAGCCGCAACGCGCACGAAGAGCGAGCAGAAGAGGATTATGAGTCCGAAGAAGATTCAATGGACGAACAGCCTGTAGAGCGTCGCCCGCGTAAACGTAAAAAAGCCGCTGCGCCGAAACCGGCTTCCCGCCAGTACATCATGATGGGCCTGGGCGTTCTGGTGCTTGTGCTGCTGATTGTCGGCATTGGCTCCGCGCTTAAAGCACCGTCAACGAACTCAACCGAGCAAACTGCTTCCGCTGAGAAGAGCATCAACCTGTCCGGTAACGATGCGACCAATCAGGCGAATGGCGCACAGCCTGCACCGGGTGCGACTTCCGCAGAGCAGACCGCAGGTAACACCACAGCACCGCAGGATGTTTCTCTGCCGCCCGTTTCTTCAACCCCTGCTCAGGGTCAGGCACCTGCTACGCCTGAAGGCCAGCAGCGCGTAGAAGTTCAGGGAGATCTGAACAATGCGCTGACGCAGCCGCAGAACCAGCAGCAGGTTGATAACGTCGTGGTTAACTCTACGCTGCCAACTGAGCCGGCAACCGTTGCCCCGATTCGCGGTGGTAACGCTCAGCCACAAACGGCTGCGACGGAAACCAAACCGCGCCAGACGCAAACTGCGACGCGTCCTGAACGTAAGCAGGCGGTGATTGAGCCTAAGCGTGAAACCAAACCTCAGGCAGTCGTAAAAGCGCCTGAAGTGAAAGCCGTACCGGCACAGCCGAAACGCACCGAAACGGCTGCGGTGAGCGAGCCTGCTAAAGCGCCAGTCACGCAGACTGCGCCGAAAGCAACGGCAACCACAGCGGCACCTGCAGCAACGGCTCCGGCAGCCACGGCAACAGCCTCCAGCAGCGCCGCAGGCAAAACTGCAGGTAACGTTGGCTCGATGAAGTCTGCGCCATCCAGCAATTACACGCTGCAGCTGAGCAGTTCGTCTAACTATGACAACCTCAACAGCTGGGCGAAGAAATCAAATCTGAAAGACTATGTTGTTTATCAGACGACCCGTAACGGTCAGCCGTGGTATGTGCTGGTCAGCGGCGTTTATTCGTCCAAAGATGAAGCGAAACGTGCCGTAGCGGCACTGCCAGCGGATGTTCAGGCAAAAAATCCCTGGGCGAAGCCGATTCATCAGGTTCAGGCCGATCTGAAGTAATGTTTAAAGCGCAGGATGCTGTCGGAGCTTTCTCCACAGCCGGAGAAGGTGTAATCAGTTAGTCAGCATGAAAAAAAATCGCGCTTTTCTGAAATGGGCAGGGGGGAAATACCCCCTGCTCGATGATATTAAAAAGCACCTGCCAAAAGGCGAGTGTCTAATCGAGCCTTTCGTGGGCGCAGGATCGGTGTTCCTGAACACCGATTTTTCTCGTTATATCCTGGCGGATATCAACAACGACCTCATCAGCCTCTATAACATTGTTAAGCTGCGTACCGAAGAGTATGTCGCAGAGGCGCGCAAACTGTTTACGCCGGAGAACAATCAGCCGGACGTTTACTACCAGTTCCGCACTGAGTTTAATCAGAGTCAGGATCCGTTCCGTCGGGCGCTGCTGTTCCTCTATCTCAACCGTCATGGTTACAACGGCCTGTGCCGCTATAACCTGCGCGGGGAGTTTAACGTGCCGTTTGGTCGCTATAAGCGCCCGTATTTCCCGCAGGACGAGCTGTACCACTTTGCCGAAAAAGCGCAGAACGCAGAGTTTCATTGCCTCTCCTATGAAGAGTGTATGGAGCTGGCAGGCGTAAACTCGGTGGTTTACTGTGACCCGCCTTACGCACCACTGTCTGCAACGGCGAATTTCACCGCTTATCACACCAACAGCTTCAGCCCGGCCGAACAGGCCCGTCTGGCGGAGATGGCAGAAAAGCTGGTCAGCAAAAGAATTCCGGTGTTAATTTCGAATCACGACACGCCTGATACGCGCGAATGGTATAAAGCCGCGAAGCATTTTCAGGTCAAAGTGCGGCGTAGCATTAGCAGCAACGGCGGCACACGTAAAAAGGTGGACGAACTTCTGGCTCTTTATCGCCCCTGAGCCGTTTTGCCCGCCGGTAAACACATTTCAAGGAGAAGCGGATGAAACAGTTTTTGATTGCTCCCTCAATTCTGTCGGCCGATTTTGCCCGCCTGGGTGAAGACACCGCCAAAGCTCTCGCGGCTGGCGCAGATGTCGTCCATTTCGACGTTATGGACAACCACTACGTCCCTAACCTGACCATTGGCCCAATGGTGCTCAAGGCATTACGTAACTATGGCATTACCGCGCCGATCGACGTTCACCTGATGGTTAAGCCTGTTGATCGCATCGTGCCTGACTTCGCCGCAGCGGGTGCCAGCATCATCACTTTCCATCCGGAAGCCTCTGAACACGTGGACCGCACGCTGCAGCTGATCAAAGAGAACGGCTGTAAGGCGGGCCTGGTGTTTAACCCGGCCACGCCGCTGAGCTATCTCGACTATGTCATGGACAAGCTGGACGTGATTCTGCTGATGTCCGTTAACCCGGGCTTTGGCGGTCAGTCGTTCATTCCCCACACGCTGGATAAGCTGCGTGAAGTGCGCCGTCGTATTGATGAGTCAGGTTACGATATTCGCCTGGAAGTGGACGGCGGTGTGAAAGTGAATAACATTGGTGAAATTGCGGCAGCCGGCGCGGATATGTTCGTTGCAGGTTCGGCAATTTTCGACCAACCGGATTACAAAAAAGTCATTGATGAAATGCGCCGTGAGCTGGCGAAGGTAAGTCATGGATAAATTGCAGGCAATTCGGGGTATCGCATTTGACCTCGACGGCACGCTGGTCGACAGCGCGCCGGGCTTAACGAGCGCCGTAGACCAGGCGCTGTACGCCCTTGAACTCCCCGTTGCGGGGGAAGAGCGCGTGGTAACGTGGATTGGCAACGGCGCCGATGTCCTGATGGAGCGCGCGTTGACGTGGGCGCGTCAGGAGCGCGCGTCGCAGCGTTCCGCGCAGGGTAAACCGAGCGTTGACCACGCTGACATCCCTAAGGATGAACAGCTGCGGATTCTGCGCAAACTGTTCGATCGTTTCTATGAAGAGACCGTCGAGGAGGGCAGTTTCCTGTTCCCGGACGTTCAGGAAACGCTGAGCGCGCTGCACGCGAAGGGCATTCCGCTGGGGCTGGTGACCAACAAACCGACGCCGTTTGTTGCACCGCTGCTGGAAGCGCTCGATATCGCGAAGTATTTCTCCGTGATTGTGGGCGGCGACGACGTACAGAACAAAAAGCCGCATCCGGAACCGCTGTTGCTGGTGGCAGGAAAATTATCCTTAACGCCTGCGGAGCTGCTCTTTGTCGGGGATTCGCGCAATGATATTCTGGCTGCCCGAGCGGCTGGGTGTCCTTCCGTCGGATTAACC
Source organism: Enterobacter sp. DNB-S2 (assembly GCF_019443845.1). Lineage (NCBI taxonomy): Bacteria > Pseudomonadati > Pseudomonadota > Gammaproteobacteria > Enterobacterales > Enterobacteriaceae > Enterobacter > Enterobacter sp. DNB-S2. Next base: position 274,635 of record NZ_CP050520.1, on the reverse strand, counting down.
TATGGCTACAACTACGGTGAAGCCATCACATTAAGTGAGCCGGATGTGGTCTTCGACCACTTCAAAGATTTGTTGCCCGCACTCGGGCTTTCGCACAGTGAACATCAGGAATTGAATAATGACTAAGCCCATCGTTTTTAGTGGCGCACAGCCTTCAGGTGAATTGACCATTGGTAACTACATGGGGGCGTTACGTCAGTGGGTCAGCATGCAGGATGAGTACCATTGCATTTACTGCATCGTCGATCTCCATGCGATTACCGCGCGTCAGGATCCTGAGAAGCTGCGTAAAGCCACCCTGGACACCCTGGCGCTGTACCTGGCCTGTGGCATCGATCCTGAGAAGAGCACCATTTTCGTTCAGTCTCACGTGCCGGAGCACGCGCAGCTGGGCTGGGCGCTGAACTGCTACACCTATTTCGGCGAGCTGAGCCGTATGACCCAGTTCAAGGATAAATCCGCGCGCTACTCTGAGAACATCAACGCCGGCCTGTTCGACTATCCGGTGCTGATGGCGGCGGACATCCTGCTGTATCAAACCAACCAGGTACCGGTAGGTGAAGACCAGAAGCAGCACCTGGAGCTGAGCCGCGATATCGCCCAGCGCTTTAACGCTATTTACGGCGATGTGTTTAAAGTGCCAGAGCCATTCATTCCGAAGTCCGGTGCGCGCGTGATGTCGCTGCTGGAGCCGACCAAGAAGATGTCCAAGTCTGACGATAACCGCAACAACGTTATCGGCCTGCTGGAAGATCCGAAATCCGTCGTCAAAAAGCTCAAGCGCGCAGTCACCGACTCCGACGAGCCGCCTGTAGTGCGCTACGACGTGCAGAACAAAGCGGGCGTCTCCAACCTGCTGGATATCCTCTCCGGCGTGACCGGCCAGAGCATTCCTGAACTGGAAAAACACTTCGAAGGCAAGATGTATGGCCACCTGAAAGGTGAAGTGGCAGACGCCGTTTCCGGCATGCTGACCGAGCTGCAGGAGCGTTATCACCGCTACCGTAACGATGAAGCTTTCCTGCAGAAGGTGATGAAAGACGGCGCGGAAAAAGCCAGCGCGCGCGCGTCCGAAACCCTGAAAGCGGTGTACGAAGCGATTGGGTTTGTGGGTAAACCGTAGGTAAAAGCAAAACGGTAACAGCGTTACCGTTTTTAGGGTTTGTTCCCTCTCCCTGTGGGAGAGGGTCAGGGTGAGGGCATCAGGCCGCACGTCCCTAAACTAAAAAACCGGGAAATTCCCGGTTTTTTACGCCTGAAAAACGCTTACTGCTGCGCCGCCGGGCCGCAACCGCCGATGATCTTCGAAATGGAGATCGCCGGGTGCAGCAGGTAATCGTAGCTGCAGTTATTTTTGGTGTTCTGTACATGACCGGTACAGGCAGTCAGAGTCGATAACAGGCCAACCAGAACGGCGGCTTTTGCCAGTTTGAACATACGCATTCCTTGTCTTAAAAACGAAAGTTGGATGTAACTCAGGGGAATAAAGGGAGAAATTCCACTTCGGGGCGGTATATTATCGACAGCGGTAAGAGGGGAGTAGTCCGCATAAGGACTACTCCGCAAAGGAAGAATATGCGTTAGTGATTTGAGAACCAGTTCAGCTTATCGCGCAGCTCAACCACGCGACCCACCACAATCAGCGCCGGGCTTTCGACCTGCTGCGCCAGCTCACCGAGCTGCGTCAGTACACCATTCACCACGCGTTGCTTGATGGACGTACCGTTTTCCACCAGCGCAACCGGCATATCAGCCTCCATGCCGTGCTCCAGCAGCTTCGCCTGAATCGTCGCGGCCTGGTTCAGCCCCATGTAGAAGACCAGCGTTTGCTTTTCCGCGGCCAGGTTATGCCAGTCCAGCTCGCTGCCGGTTTTCAGATGGCCCGTCACCAGACGCACGCTCTGGGCATAGTCGCGGTGGGTCAGCGGAATGCCAGAGTAAGCTGAGCAGCCGGATGCCGCCGTAATGCCCGGCACGACGGAGAACGGAATACCCGCGTCACACAGGGTTTCCAGCTCCTCGCCGCCGCGACCAAAGATAAACGGATCGCCACCCTTAAGGCGCACCACGCGCTTACCTTTCTGCGCCTCGCGCAGGAGGATCTGGTTAATCTCCTCCTGCGGCACGCAGTGATAGCCCGCCCGTTTACCAACGAATACGCGGTCGGCATCGCGGCGTACCAGGTTCATGATGTCATCAGAGACCAGGCGATCGTAAACTACGGTATCGGCCTGCTGGATCTGCTGTAGCCCTTTCAGCGTCAGCAAGCCCGCATCGCCGGGGCCTGCGCCCACCAGCACCACTTCGCCGCGATGGTCCAGCGGCTCGCTGAGCAGCTGTTCGGTCGTCTCTTCTACGGCTTTGGTGTCCTGATTCGCCAGCGACTGCGCCAGCCTGTCGTTCACAAAGAATTTTTCCCAGAAGCGACGACGCTCGCCAACGGTCGAGAAGGTTTTCTTCACGCGGGAGCGGAGCTGCCCGGCGTAATGCGCTATCTGACCAAGGTGCTGCGGCAGCACGGCCTCCAGCTTTTCCCGCAGCAGGCGGGCGAGAACCGGCGAGCGTCCGCCGGACGACACCGCAATCATCAGCGGCGAGCGGTCGATAATCGACGGCATAATAAAGCTGGCCTCTTTCGGCGCATCCACCACGTTGCAGAAGATTCGGCGCGCTTCGCAGGCGTCGCTGACGCGCTGGTTCACTTCATCGTCGTCCGTTGCGGCAATCGTCAGCCAGCAGGTATCGAGCAGGGATTCATTAAACTCACCCTGTTCCAGCGTGAGCATCCCTTCCTGGGCCCAGACCTCAAACTGTGGGGCGAAGGCGAGGGCGTTGACGGTGAGCCGGGCGCCAGCCTCTAACAGCAGGCGCGCTTTGCGTTCAGCCACGTCGCCGCCGCCCACGAGCAGGCAGTCGCGGTTGCGTAATTGACAAAAAATCGGCAGGTGATCCACGACGTTACCTCGCAGCTTTCATGGAGGGGGTAAGAATTGACGTCAGGATAACAGCAGGAATCGTACAAAACATACGGTTTTTCCTGCCGTTACCCATAAGGGGTCATAAGCTTTTCGTATTGAAAAGGCGGGGGATTAGCCTTTCAACTGCACCTTGCCGTCCTTCACGCGAACGTCATAGTGCTTCACTGAATGACTCTCATCTTCCATGCAGTAGCCGTCGCTTAAGCGGAAACGCTGCTTTTTCAGCGGGCTGGCGACCCACAGTTCGCCCTGATGCTCGGCAATCAGTCCGCGGGAGAGCACGCTGGCCTCGAAGAACGGGTCGATATTGCTGATGGCAAAAACCTGTTCATCGTGGCGAGGGCGGAAAATCGCAACCTGCTCGCTACCCAGCAGCGCGCATACGCCGGTGGCCGGGATGATGTCGTTTATATCGCAAATGTTTATCCACTGGCTCATGCGTTTTCCTCCACCAGCGTGACCGGAATTCGTTCATACGGTGTCGCCGGACGATGCTGTTCACGCTCCGGCACAACCTGTACGTTCGGGTCGCGCTGGGTGCTGTTGATAAAGTGTTTGAAGCGCGTCTGCGCCGCCGGGGTGTTGACGGTTTCCGTCCACTCGCAGATCACCGCCTCGCGAAGGCGTGCCATCTCGGCTTCCAGATGTTCGTTCAGGCCCAGCTTGTCGTCGATGATCACCGATTTCAGGTAGTCGATGCCGCCTTCCAGGTTATCGAGCCAGGAGGCGGTACGGGTCAGCTTATCGGCGGTTCGGATGTAGAACATCATGAAGCGGTCGAGATACTGAATCAGCGTGTCGCGATCGAGATCCGCCGCCAGCAGGTCCGCGTGGCGTGGCTTCATCCCGCCGTTGCCGCAGACGTACAGGTTCCAGCCTTTTTCGGTGGCGATAATACCTACGTCTTTACCCTGCGCTTCCGCACATTCGCGGGTACAGCCGGAGACGCCAAACTTCATCTTGTGCGGGGTGCGGATGCCTTTGTAGCGGTTTTCCAGCTCCACGCCGAAGCCCACGCTGTCGCCGACGCCGTAGCGGCACCAGGTGCTTCCCACGCAGGTTTTCGCCATGCGCAGCGCTTTGGCGTACGCGTGACCGGTTTCGAAGCCCGCTTCAATCAGCTGACGCCAGATTTCCGGCAGATCGTCTTTCTGCGCGCCAAACAGGCCGATACGCTGGGAGCCGGTAATTTTGGTGTAGAGGTTAAATTCACGCGCAATACGACCCACGGCGACCAGCCCTTCCGGCGTGATTTCGCCACCGGCTGAGCGTGGAATAACGGAGTAGGTGCCATCTTTCTGGATGTTCGCCAGGAAGTTGTCGTTGGTGTCCTGCAGCAGCGTGTGTTCCGGCTTGAGTACGTACTCGTTCCAGCAGGAGGCCAGCAGGGAGCCGACGGTCGGTTTACACACTTCGCAGCCGTAGCCCTGGCCGTGTTTCGCCAGCAGCTCGTCGAAGGACTTGATGCCTTCCACGCGGATCAGGTGATACAGCTCCTGGCGAGAATACGCGAAGTGCTCGCACAGGTTGTTGTTCACTTCGATGCCCTGTTTCGCCAGTTCGGCGTTCAGCACCTGAGTGACCAGCGGAATACAGCCGCCGCAGCCGGTACCGGCTTTGGTTTCCGCTTTCAGTGCCGCCACGGTGTGGCAGCCTTTGTTGATGGCGGAGATCAGCATGCCTTTGGTGACGTCGAAGCAGGAGCAAATCTGCGCGCTGTCCGGCAGTTTATCCACGCCGATAGACGGCTTGCCGCTGGACGCGTGCGCCGGGAGGATCAGCGCGTCCGGGTTTTCCGGCAGTTCGATGGCGTTCAGCACCAGCTGGAGCAGGTTGCCGAAGTCGCTGGTGTCGCCCACCAGCACCGCGCCGAGCAGGGTTTTGTTGTCCTGGCTGACGATGAGGCGTTTGTAGACTTCTTTGCTTTCGTCGAGATAGACATAGCTGCGCGAATTCGGGGTGCGGCCATGCGCATCGCCAATACCGCCCACGTCCACGCCCAGCAGCTTCAGCTTGGCGCTCATGTCTGCACCGGTAAACGCGTTTTCGCTACCGAGGATATGGTCCACGGCGACCTGCGCCATTTTGTAGCCCGGCGCCACCAGACCGTATACGCGGTTATTCCAGCTGGCGCATTCGCCAATCGCGTAGATATCCGGATCGGAGGTCTGGCAGGCGTCGTTGATCATGATCCCGCCGCGCTGCGCCACGGCCAGCCCGCACTGGGTCGCCAGCTTGTCGCGCGGACGAATACCGGTGGAGAAGACGATGAAGTCCACTTCCAGCTCGCTGCCGTCGGCAAAGCGCATGGTTTTGCGCGCTTCAGTCCCTTCCTGAACGATCTCTTTGGTGTTCTTGCTGGTGTGAACCTTCACGCCCATGCTTTCGATTTTACGACGCAGCTGGTCACCGCCCATGTGGTCGAGCTGTTCGGCCATCAGCATCGGGGCAAATTCGATGACGTGGGTTTCAACGCCGAGGTTTTTCAGCGCGCCTGCCGCTTCCAGACCCAGCAGGCCGCCGCCGACCACCGCGCCGCGACGGCTGCGACGGGCGCAGGATTCGATGGCGTTGAGGTCTTCAATGGTACGGTAGACGAAGCAATCCTGAGTTTCCGAGCCTTTGATCGGCGGGATCCACGGATAGGAGCCCGTCGCCATGATCAGCTTGTCGTAAAAAACCGTACGCCCGGCGCTGGAGTGGATCACTTTTTCCTGACGGTTGATGGTGATAGCGCGTTCGCCCACCAGCACTTTTACGCCATGCTTCTCGTAGAAACCTTCGCGCACCAGAGAGAGCTCTTCGGCGGTATGATGGGAAAAGTAGGAAGACAGGTGCACACGGTCGTACGCCTTGCGGGGTTCTTCACAGAACACGGTAATATCGAACTGCTCAGCATCGGCCTTATCGAGAAGATCCTCGATAAAGCGGTGGCCGACCATGCCGTTACCGATGATAGCGAGTCTGACTTTGCTCATTATTGCCTCGATTTCTTTTCTATTATTGCCTACCTTAACGATTCAGCAGGGGCGCTTATTGATGCAAATCAAATACGTCTTCGCCTACTCCTTAGGTGGTATATAACTGATTTGTCAGGATTTTTATAAGTGGCGGAAATCGCAGGCTTTTCGTGCTCGTTGAATTTGTGTACAAATCAGGGGCGGTTTTGCCAAAATCGATACGCCTGAATATCAGCGGCGTTTTTTAGGGGAAGGGTATGTCTACAGCACCGTTATGGCTTGTTCAGAATGTTCGTTTACCGGGTCGGGAAGGGCTGTGGCAGCTCGCCATTGGGAACGGGCGATTTGGTGACATCACTCCGATGGACGACACCCACGCCGAAAGTTATGAAGTATTGAACGCGCGCGGCGGGCTTGCGATCCCGCCGTTCATTGAGCCGCATATTCATCTTGATACGACCCAGACCGCGGGTGAGCCGAACTGGAACCAGTCCGGCACGCTATTCGAAGGCATTGAGCGCTGGGCGGAGCGCAAGGCGTTGCTCAGCCATGAGGATGTTAAAGCGCGCGCCTGGAAAACGCTGAAGTGGCAAATTGCCAACGGCATCCAGTTTGTCCGTACCCATGTGGATGTCTCCGACCCGACGCTCACCGCCCTGAAGGCGATGCTGGAGGTGAAGCAGGAGGTTGCCCCGTGGGTGACGCTGCAAATCGTCGCGTTCCCGCAGGAAGGTATTCTCTCTTACCCGAACGGCACGGCGCTGCTGGAAGAGGCGTTAAGGCTGGGGGCCGACGTGGTTGGGGCGATCCCGCACTTCGAGTTCACCCGCGAGTATGGCGTGCAGTCGCTGCACATCGCTTTTGAACTGGCGAAGAAGTATGACCGTCCGCTGGATATCCACTGCGATGAAATCGACGACGAGCAGTCGCGGTTTGTCGAGACGGTGGCAGCGCTGGCGTATGAGGCCGGCATCGGCCCGCGCGTGACGGCCAGCCACACCACCGCCATGCACTCCTACAACGGCGCTTACACCTCCCGGCTCTTCCGTCTGCTGAAAATGTCGGGAATTAACTTCGTCGCTAACCCGCTGGTCAATATTCACCTGCAGGGGCGCTTTGATGACTATCCGAAGCGCCGCGGCATCACCCGGGTGAAAGAGCTGCAGGAAGCGGGCATTAACGTCTGCTTCGGTCATGACGACGTCTTCGACCCGTGGTACCCGCTCGGCACCGGCAACATGCTGCAGGTGCTGCATATGGGGCTGCACGTCTGCCAGATGATGGGCTATCCGCAAATCGACAGCGGCCTGAATCTCATCACCCATAACAGCGCCCGTACCTTCGGCCTGAGCGATTACGGTATTGCCACGGGGAACCCGGCGAACCTGATTATTCTGCCTGCCGAGAGCGGGTTTGAAGCGGTGCGCTGTCAGGTGCCGGTGCGCTGGTCGATTCGTCAGGGGCGGGTGATCGCCACGACGCAGCTGGCGCAGACGTGGATCCAGATGGATATCGGAGGAGAAGAGGTAAGTTTTGCCAGAAACAGCCCCTCTGCCGAGCGCAAAGGGGCGTAGGGGTTAGTGAGACGCTGCCGCCGCGTTGTGCTGGCGGTGGCGGGTCACGAAGCCCAGAACGAAGCACATGATGAACACCACGGCATACAGACCGTTCGCGGTGTGCAGCGCCGCCAGCGGGCCGCTGTGGGCGACGATCGGGCCGGTGACCACGAAGGTCAGCATGGTGCCGATGGTGCCGCAGGTCAGGACGAAGTTAACCAGCTTCGGCGAGGCCACTTTGGTCTGCAGGGAGCCCAGGGTGATGATAGAGGTATAAATGGCGCTGGAGAAGAAGCCCAGGGTCAGAATGAACCACGGCATGTGCTCCGGTGAACCGTTGATGAACAGGTACATCAGCACGGTCGCCAGCCCCGCCAGCACGGTCAGAATGCGCTGCAGGTCGAAGAAGCGCAGGATGAAGCTAAACGCCCACATGCCGAACATGTAAGACATCCAGAAATCGCTCACCAGTTTACCCGCATCGTTCAGGCTCATGCCCAGACCTTTCGCGTACTCCGGTACCCAGGAGATAAAGCCCAGCTGGCCCAGGATGTAGCACAGCGCGGCGATGGAGAGGAACAGCACGCCGATGCCCCACTTTTCTTTCGCAACCGGCTCTGCGGTGGTTTGCGCTTTCTTGCCCAGCACCGGGAACTCGCAGCCGAAGGTCAGAATAAAGATCGCCACGTAGACCAGGCCGATGCAGGCATAAACCCAGTACCACTCAATGCTGCGCGCCAGCAGAACCGCCGCGACCATCGGGAAAATCATTCCGGCCATGCTGAAGAAGGAGTCGGTAAACAGCAGACGCGCGCCGCGCTGGCGGCCTTCATACATGTGGGTAATCAGGAACGTACCGATCGACATGGTGATCCCGCTGACCAGACCCAGCACGAACATAGCTGCGGAGAACAGGGCGATGCTGTGGCTCAGCATCAGGCCCGCCACGGCGGCAACCATCAGCACAAAGCCAAAGCGCAGCTGGGTTTTCAGCGGGACGATTTCCATCAGCCAGGCATTCAGGAAGATAGAGATCAGGATCCCCGCGTTGAGGAAGGTAAAGGTGTTACTCATGCTGGAAACGGGCAGCTGGAAGTAGTCTGCGATATTCCCCATCACCATCCCGGTGACGATCACCAACGCGCCGGTCAGGGCGTAGGAGAAGAAGCTGATCCATGTGAGCTTGATGCGATTGCTGTTAGTCATGTCTGGCCTGTTCAGAAAAAGAAAAGCGCCCGGGGGGCGCTGAGAGCGGGCAGATTTTAGTCGCTAAAGTGATCTATTCCTATCTTTTAAGGGCAATGATTACGTCATTGCAGGTTTTAGTGTGATCTAAATCACATTAATTGACGACGTAACCAATCGTTTGCGCGGTAATAATTGTTTCAACTTCGTAAAATTAGGTAAAAGGCTGGTCTCCGTTCATACTGCTCTTTAGAATCAAGCCATTCGCTTTTTATACTGCGCTTTGTTAAGGAATTCTCATGCTCAAATCAACACTGGCGGCTGTCGCAGCTGTGTTTGCTCTTTCTGCCGTTTCCCCTGCTGCGCTGGCAGCAAAAGGGGACCCTCACGTTCTGCTGACCACCTCTGCCGGGAATATTGAGCTGGAACTGAATAGCCAGAAAGCCCCTGTTTCCGTGAAAAACTTTCTCGACTATGTGAACAGTGGTTTCTATAACAACACCACTTTCCACCGCGTGATCCCAGGCTTTATGGTGCAGGGCGGCGGCTTCAACGAGCAGATGCAGCAGAAGCAGCCGAACCCGCCTATTAAAAACGAAGCGGACAATGGCCTGCTGAACAAACGCGGCACCATCTCCATGGCGCGTACCGCAGACAAAGACAGCGCGACCAGCCAGTTCTTCCTGAACGTGGCGGATAACGCCTTCCTCGACCACGGTCAGCGCGACTTTGGCTATGCCGTTTTCGGTAAGATTGTGAAAGGCATGGACGTGGCCGATAAGATTTCTCAGGTGCCTACTCACGACGTCGGTCCGTACCAGAATGTGCCGTCAAAACCGGTGGTTATCCTCTCCGCAAAAGTTCTGCCGTAATTCTTCTGAACGCGGGCTTCTTCTGCCCGCGTTATATGACCCTCCCTGCGAAAGCGCGTTTTGCTGCTTATACTTGTGGCAAACGGACTATTCAGGGAGGCGTTAAGTGAAAAAGCTCACCGACAAGCAAAAATCCCGTCTCTGGGAACAGCAGCGTAACGTCAATTTACAGGCCAGTTGTCTCCTTGAAAAAGGTAATGGTCCCTCAGAGCCCCATATTGAGACGCTGGAGCTTGGGCCTTCCGCGCCCGGGTTGCCCCACCTGTGCCTTATTCATCGTCATTTGTACCGCAGCGAGATGAAGCGGGCAGGCGAGTTACGTACCGACGATATTTTTAAGGGTGACATTCCTTTCTGCCATTTCGAATACATCGAGAAGATGGGCAACGAGCTGATGGCGGCGCTGGAAAGCGAAAAGTATCTCGTGGGTCTTGAGAAAGCGGCGTTTGTTGACCGGGTTAGCCACTATTACTGCGAAATCAACATGCTGCATCCATTTATGCGCGGCAACGGTATTGCCCAACGCGTTTTCTTCGAGCAGCTGGCGCTCCACGCGGGCTACGCGCTGGACTGGCGCGATATCGATCCCGACCAGTGGGTGGCGGCTAACCGAAGCGGCGCAACGGGAGATTTAACCGCGCTCAACGCTATCTTTGCCAAAGTAGTGAGCGAAGCGCGGGAATCTGAGTAGAATAGGGCGGCATTTTTTTCGGGAGCCGCCATGATTCTGCTGATTGATAACTACGATTCCTTCACCTGGAACCTTTACCAGTATTTTTGTGAACTGGGTGCAGAGGTGGTTGTCCGCCGCAACGACGAGATCCATCTCGACGATATCGACACGCTGGCTCCGCAGAAAATCGTGATTTCTCCGGGGCCGTGTACGCCGTCGGAGTCGGGTATTTCTCTGGATGTGATCCAGCACTATGCCGGCAAGCTGCCGATCCTGGGCGTCTGCCTGGGCCATCAGGCGATTGCTCAGGCGTTTGGTGCCACCATCGTGCGCGCCGCCAAAGTGATGCACGGAAAAACCTCTCCGGTCACCCACGCCGGCTCCGGGGTATTCACAGGGCTCAATAACCCGTTAACCGTGACGCGTTACCATTCCCTGGTGATTGACCCGTCGACGCTGCCCGACTGCTTTGAGGTGACCGCCTGGAGCGATACGCAGGAGATCATGGGGATTCGTCACCGCGAATGGGACCTCGAAGGCGTGCAGTTCCACCCGGAAAGCATCCTCAGCGAGCAGGGGCACGCGCTGCTGGCAAATTTCCTCAATCGCTGAATATCTGTTGCCTTGCTGTGATTTTTTATGCATATTTTGTGATTATATTTTCACAATCACTGTGACATAAAAATGGATGGTCATGACATGGCAACTGAACAACCAGCAATTACCCGCGCGACATTTGATGAAGTGATCCTGCCGATTTATGCACCGGCTGAGTTTATCCCGGTGAAGGGGAAAGGCAGCCGCGTCTGGGATCAGCAGGGTAAAGAGTATGTGGATTTCGCGGGCGGTATTGCGGTCACGGCGCTGGGTCATTGCCATCCCGCGCTGGTTGAGGCGCTGAAAACCCAGGGCGAAACCCTGTGGCATACCAGCAATGTGTTCACCAACGAACCGGCGCTGCGCCTGGGCCGCAAGATCATCGATGCGACCTTTGCCGAGCGCGTGCTGTTTATGAACTCCGGCACTGAAGCCAACGAAACTGCGTTTAAGCTGGCGCGCTACTACGCGACAACGCGCCACAGCCCGTACAAAACCAAAATCATCGCCTTCCACAATGCCTTCCACGGACGCTCCTTCTTTACCGTCTCCGTTGGCGGCCAGCCGAAGTATTCCGACGGGTTTGGCCCGAAACCGGCCGACATTGTCCACGTGCCGTTTAACGATCTGCACGCGGTGAAAGCGGTCATGGACGACCACACCTGCGCCGTTGTTGTCGAGCCTATCCAGGGTGAAGGCGGCGTGACGGCGGCAACTCCGGAATTCCTGAAAGGGCTGCGCGCGCTGTGCGACGAGCATCAGGCGCTGCTGGTCTTTGATGAAGTGCAGTGCGGGATGGGGCGTACCGGCGATCTGTTCGCTTATATGCACTACGGCGTGACGCCGGACATCCTGACCAGCGCCAAAGCGCTCGGCGGCGGTTTCCCGGTGAGTGCGGTACTGACGACGCAGGAGATCGCCTCCGCGTTCCACGTCGGTTCTCACGGTTCCACCTACGGCGGTAACCCGCTGGCGAGTGCCGTGGCGGGTGCCGCATTCGACATTATCAACACGCCGGAGGTGTTGAACGCCGTGAGCGCGAAGCGCGAGCTGTTCGTAAAACACCTGCAAAAGATTGATGAACAGTACGATGTGTTCAGCGAAATTCGCGGGATGGGGCTGTTGATTGGCGCCGAGCTGAAGCCGCAGTACAAAGGCCGGGCGCGCGACTTCCTGCACGCCGCCGCCCACGAAGGGGTGATGGTGCTTAATGCCGGGCCTGACGTGATGCGCTTTGCGCCGTCGCTGGTGGTAGAAGACAAAGACATCGAAGACGGTTTAACCCGCTTTGCCGCGGCGGTCGAGAAGATCGTAAAAGGCTAATACTCGGTTCGCTTTAGCCGGCGCGTTAACCAAATGCCGTGATGCGGACGCTGACGCCATGCCACCGACGAAATGGTGTGCATGGTGTTCAGATGCCCCAGAACGCGCTGTAAATGCTGCTCCAGGGTGCTCATTGGCCCGTGGGTCAACGTCTCCGGCGCTTCCAGAATATTTGAGTCGCCCGACTCGCCCGGCGCGTCATACTCCAGACGCTGCTGGCACCTCTGCAACGCAATTTCACACGACTGCAAATAGCGCTGCGCCAGATCCGGCGTCAGCATCGTGTGCTCGCGCGCCAGCGTGGTCATGGCGTTAATATGCTCGACGATAAACTGGCTGTGCGTCACCCAGAGCTTCATGTCTGCCAGATAGTGCGAGTTAAAGCCCGGCTCCTGCATCGCCTGGTTGAGTGAGTTAAACAGGGCGTTGTGCGCCTGGTTGACCTTCATCCGCTGATAGGCCAGCGGGGAGGGCTGCGGATCGTCGCTCAGGATCAGGCGAATAGCCTGCTGGTCGGCTTCCAGCGCGTCGTGGGCGTTCTGCCTCAGCAGCCCGCTCTGCCACTGCGGCCACAGCCAGACCATGCCGCCAAAGGCAATCAGGCAGCCGATCAGGGTATCAATCAGCCTGGCGACAATAAACTGTTCGCCATTGAGCGTGAGCAACTGCAGCGTATATACCGCCGTCACCGTAAAGCCCACCATCGCCCAGCCGTAGTTTTTGCGGATAATCAGGTAGCTCACCAGCGTAATCGCCAGCATCCCTGCCAGGGTATAGCCTTCCGGCACGTGGAAGTGCAGCGTCACGCCTGCAATGATCAGCCCGGCCAGCGTTCCGCCAGCCCGATGCAGAATACGCACCCGCGTGGCGCCGTAGCCGTTCTGGGTGACAAACAGCACGGTCATTAAGATCCAGTACGGTTTCGGCAGATGCAGCGCCATGCCCATCAGGCTGGCGGTACTGAGCATAACGCTAATCCTTGCGGCGTTGCGCAGGGCGGACGATTTAAGAGAAAGATAGCTTTTGAGCGCGGGCAATAACGGAAGCCGTTTTTGCTTATCCGCCATCAGGTCGCGGGGATAAAGCGGGCGCTGGGTGCGCAACACGCGGGCGATGCGGCTGAAGTGCCAGGCGGCAAACTGGCCGACCGGGTTATCGGGATGCTGGCGGGCGATTTTCTCCAGCGCGCCGAGCTGCTTGTCCATGTTAAAGCGCGTCGGGTAGCGGTGGTAGAGAATATCATCGGCCAGCACGCGCAGACGTGCCGAGACGGTCTGCGCGTTCCAGCGGATCACCGCTTCGGCGTGGCTGCGCTCGACCAGCTTTTGCACCTCCTGCGGGTGGTGAAGGCTTACGGAGATATGCTCCTGTAGATCCAGCCCGACCTGGAAGGTGCGCAGCAGCCGCTTGTACTCGTGGTTCTTGTTGGCGGCGAGCATATGCAGCTGCTGATAGCACTGGCTTATGAGATCCACCACCTTCTGCTGGCGCGTCAGCAGCGGCGGTAAGGATTTTTCCGGGTCGGTATGCTGGGTGAGCAGGGTGTATTTGGCTTCGCAGTAATCCGCAAGCTGCACATAGAGCAGGCTCAGGGATTCACGCAGCGGCTGCTCCCGCCACAGCCAGAACCAAAACCAGTTAAACAGCCCGTACCATAATGTCCCCAGGGCGTAGATCAGCAGCGGCTCCCACACCGGCATGTTCCCGGCGAGGCTCAGCGTGAAAATGGCCGCAATCAGCGAGGCGGGAAGCAGGCGAGCGTGCAGCGAACTGATTTCCGCCGTGACGCCAAGGGTCATCGCAAGTACGGTCAGGATCAGCGGCAGCGGGATATCCCGGGCAAGCAGGAGTTGTACGGCGAGGCTACAGCCCGCAAACAGGCAGCCACCAACGATCAGGCGTTTGAAAAAACGCTTATGCGGCGTGTCCAGACCGGCAATGTTGCAGCAGGCGGGCACGAGGGAAAACAGCAGGCCTTGCTGAAGATGTCCGAGGATCAGGCCTATGGCCACAGGAAGACACAACACCAGCGTTTGCCGCAGTGCGTAGTTAACTTCCGGGTGATAGATCAGCCTGCGCCACAGGGGGAGTAGAGACAAAAACGGCGTGACACCTTGCGATGGCACGCCGTTTAAGCGGAATTAACGCGTTCCGTAGACCACGATGGTTTTACCGTGGGCGGAGATCAGGTTTTGATCTTCCAGCATTTTCAGGATACGGCCCACTGTTTCACGGGAGCAACCGACGATCTGACCAATTTCCTGACGGGTAATTTTAATTTGCATGCCGTCCGGGTGGGTCATGGCGTCTGGCTGTTTCGCCAGGTTCAACAGGGTTTGTGCGATACGGCCGGTAACGTCCAGGAAGGCGAGGTTACCCACTTTCTCTGACGTGACCTGCAGACGGCGCGCCATCTGGGAAGAAAGACGCATCAGGATGTCAGGGTTAACCTGAATCAGCTGACGGAACTTCTTGTAAGAAATTTCAGCCACTTCACATGCTGTCTTTGCTCGAACCCAGGCGCTACGTTCCTGGCCCTCTTCAAACAGGCCCAGTTCACCGATGAAATCGCCCTGGTTCAGATAAGAAAGGATCATCTCTTTCCCTTCTTCATCTTTGATCAGCACTGCCACCGAGCCTTTAACGATGTAATACAACGTTTCCGCTTTTTCACCCTGGTGAATCAGCGTGCTCTTCGATGGGTACTTATGAATGTGGCAATGAGACAAGAACCATTCGAGAGTCGGGTCTGTTTGCGGTTTGCCAAGCACCATGCGCTGTTATCCTCTGTTATAAGCTGTCACCAGAGTCATCAGATGCATCCGGACTCTGGGGTTGCAATCGAATTCTTACCCATACCCTGGGAAGTCGGCTACCGTAACGTTTCGCAGCCAGTAAAGTTTGATGTCCTCTGCATACACGTGTAACGTCAATGTATTACTGTAGCATCCTGAGTGTTTTAGCATAGCTTTCGCCGCGTGTCTCCTGGTGTCTCGCTTCAGCATGATGCAGGTCGCCTTCCATTGCGAGAAATGTAACGCACGCGTAATCTGTCACCAAAAATGCAACGTTGGAGTTAATGAATATGCAAGCGCGCGTGAAATGGGTTGAAGGTTTAACGTTCCTGGGCGAGTCCGCGTCAGGACACCAGATTTTGATGGACGGTAACTCCGGCGATAAAGCACCCAGCCCAATGGAAATGGTGCTGATGGCGGCAGGCGGATGCAGCGCAATTGATGTGGTGTCGATTCTGCAAAAAGGACGTCATGACGTGACGGATTGTGAGGTTAAACTCACGTCAGAGCGTCGCGAAGAGGCGCCACGCCTGTTCACCCATATTAACCTGCACTTTGTGGTCACCGGTAAAGAGCTGAAAGACGCGGCGGTCTCGCGTGCGGTGGACCTGTCTGCGGAGAAGTACTGCTCCGTGGCGTTAATGCTGGAGAAAGCGGTAAAAATCACGCATTCGTATGAAGTGATCGAGGCGTGATTGATGGGGCATCGTGCGTGTTGATGCCCTCACCCTAACCCTCTCCCACAGGGAGAGGGAACATGCTCACGCGATCTGCTTCCCTTCCATCAGTCGCTCCACCAGCGGCGTCATGATGAGCTCCATCGCCAGCCCCATTTTCCCGCCCGGCACGACTAACGTATTCATGTGCGAAATAAACGAGCCCTGCAGCATTGCCAGCAGCCAGGGGTAATCAATGCCTTCGAGATTGCGGAAATGGATCACCACAAAGCTCTCATCCAGCGACGGGATGCTTTTAGCGGCAAACGGGTTCGAGGTGTCCACCGTCGGCACGCGCTGGAAGTTGATATGGGTGCGGGAGAACTGCGGCGTCAGGAAGTTAATGTAATCCTCCATGGAGCGCACCACGGAGTCCATCACCGCCTCTCGCGAATGGCCGCGCTCGCTCATGTCGCGCGTCAGCTTCTGGATCCACTCCAGGTTAACGATAGGGACCACGCCGACCAGCAGATCCACGTGGCGCGCCACGTCGTGTTGAGGCGTGACCACGCCACCGTGCAATCCTTCGTAAAACAGGACGTCGGTGGGTTCCGGCAGCGGCTGCCACGGGGTAAAGGTTCCCGGCACCTGATTCCAGGGTACGGCTTCATCATAGGTGTGCAGATACTTGCGGGACTGCCCTTTGCCGCTCTTACCGTACTCTATAAAGGTTTGTTCCAGCAGGCCAAAGTCATTGGCCTCCGGGCCGAAGTAGCTGATGTGTTTACCCGAATCGCGCGCCTTACGAATGGCCATGTCCATCTCCGGACGCGTGTAGCGGTGAAAGCTGTCGCCTTCGACCTCCGCCGCACGGAGATTCAGCTGGGCGAAAATCTTGCGAAATGCGAGGCTGGTGGTGGTGGTTCCCGCACCACTCGACCCCGTAACGGCAATAACCGGATGTCTGGCAGACATAGCAACTCCCTGACTGAAAAGGGTGGAAGATCAGCCGTGAAACGCGTTGCGGGGCATGATATTGACCGTCTCATGCAGTTCTGACCACACCAGCACCACGTCGCCGCTTTTCAGCTGGCGCTTAACATCGTTGACCTTTTGCTCAAGCGAGCGTTCCTGTTCACCATAATCGGTGCCTTCGCGTAATACAAAGCTTTCAATCAGATTATCGAGCGTTTCGGGAGCCAGATCCTGCCAGGGAATAATCATTTTGCACCGTCCAGATAAGGGGTCAGCCAGTCAGGAATTCGCGCCTCAAGCCACATTTTCGGGCGGCGCAGCGTGCCCCCGATAAACCCGACGTGGCCGCCATGCTCGGTCAACTGATAGTGAACGTTGTCGGGCAGGAATTCCTGAGCGGGGATCGAGTGATGATCCATAAACGGGTCATCTTTGGCATGAATAATCAGCGTCGGCTGCGTGATCTTGCTGAGCAGCGGCATGGCGCTGCACTGACGATAATAGTCAATCGCATCGGCGAAGCCGTGGATTTTCGCGGTGATCAGGTCGTCGAACTCGCGGATACGACGCACCTTTTTCAGCTGGCGCAGGCTTACCGGCAGGGTATCCGGGTAGGCCTTCAGCTTACGCGCCGCGTTGGCCTTCAGCAGGTTGAGCAGGTAGCGCTGGTAGACGCGGGAAAAGCCTTTATCCATGTGGTAGCTGCACTGCTCGAGCATAAACGGCGCGGAGACAATGACGGCGGCATCCAGCGGTACGCTTTCACCCTCTTTGGCCAGCAGACAGGCCAGCATATTCCCGCCCAGCGAGTAGCCCACGGCGGCCGTTGGCACGGTGCCATAATTTTCCCGCAGCCAGTGTAAAAACCACGTCCCGTCTTCGGTTTCACCCGAGTGATAAATGCGTTTCTGACGATTCGGTTCACCGCTGCAGCCGCGAAAATGCATCACCATGCCGAGCCAGCCGCGCGCTTTTGCCGCCTCAATTAGCCCATGCGCATACGGGCTGTGCAGGCTGCCTTCCAGACCGTGGAAAACCACCAGACGCGGCTTATGGCGAGCCTGTTCAGGCGCTTCGCTCCAGGCGAGATCCAGAAAATCACCGTCTGGCAGGTCAAGCCGTTGCCAGTGCGGGGTGAACTGAACCTTGCGGCGGATCAGTCGCGGCAGCATGGTCTGCAAATGCGGATTGGCCACGCCGCGCATAGGCACGAACTCAGTGCTGTCTTCGGCCGCAATGTCGAAGTCTGATGGAATGATTTGGGTCATAAGCGCGATGCTGATTCTTGTCGGAAATTTACGATACTTTCCGAATTGTACCCCGTTTAAGCTGGATTTCCGAACCCGGTACGGATTCTGCTCTTCAAACGGGGTAAATAAGTCAGTCAGCCTGCAGCATCGCTTCCAGCTGTTCCTGCGCGTCGAGCCACGCCATCTCGCACTCTTCGAGACTGGATTTGGTCTTCGCCTGGGTTTGCAGGCAGTCGGTCAGCTCAGCCTTGCGGCTCTGGTCGTACAGGCCGCTATCGCCGAGCTTCTCTTCAACGATAGCCAGCGTGGCGTTGAGTTTTTCCATCTCTTTTTCGAGACGGGTAATCTCTTTACGCAGGGGCTGCGTCTGGGTGCGCAGCTCCGCTTCACGGCGCTTCTGATCTTTACGCGCCTGCGCGCTGTTGGCGTTGTCTTTCGCTGACTCTTCCGGCTGGTTTTCCTGCTTCTGCACGTCCGTCAGCCACTGCTGATAGTCTTCCAGATCGCCGTCGAACGGTTCGACTTTGCCGCCGTGCACTAAATAGAGATCGTCCGTGGTGGAGCGGATCAGGTGACGGTCGTGCGAAACCACCACCAGCGCGCCTTCGAACTCAATCAGCGCTTCGGTCAGCGCCTGACGCATGTCGAGATCCAGGTGGTTGGTCGGTTCATCGAGCAGCAGCAGGTTCGGGCGCTGCCAGACGATCAGCGCCAGCACCAGACGGGCCTTTTCGCCGCCGGAGAAGCGCTCGGTGTTTTCAGTCACCTTATCGCCCTGGAAGCCGAAGCCGCCGAGATAGTCGCGCAGCTTCTGCTCCATCTCCTGCGGCGCAAGACGCGCGAGGTGCTGAATCGGCGATTCATCCGCGCGTAAAAATTCCAGCTGATGCTGGGCGAAGTAACCCAGCTTGATGCCCTTCGCGAGGCCGATTTCGCCGCTGACCGGGTTAAGCTCGCCCGCCAGCAGTTTGATCAGCGTCGATTTACCGGCGCCGTTACGCCCCAGCAGGCCAATACGTGAACCCGGCACCAGGTTGAGCTTGATGGAGTCGAGAATAATGCGGTCGGCATAGCCCGCGCTGACCTTCTCCATCTTAAGCAGCGGGTTAGGCAGGCTTTCCGGCTCGCGGAAGCTGAAGTGGAACGGGTTATCCACGTGCGCCGGGGCGATCATCTCCATGCGTTCCAGCATCTTGATGCGGCTCTGGGCCTGCTTGGCTTTTGAGGCTTTGGCCTTAAAGCGATCCACGAAGCTCTGCAGATGCGCCACGCGCTGCTGCTGGCTTTCGTACATGGACTGCTGCTGGGCGAGACGCGTCGCGCGCTGGCGCTCGAAGGAGCTGTAGTTGCCGGTGTACTCGAACATCGTTTGCTGTTCGATATGAATAATTTTATCCACCACCGGGTCAAGGAAGTCGCGGTCGTGGGAGATCAGAATCAGAGTGCCCTGATAGCTCTTGAGCCACTTCTCCAGCCAAATAACCGCATCGAGATCGAGGTGGTTGGTCGGTTCGTCGAGCAACAGCAGGTCAGAGCGGCAGATCAGCGCCTGCGCCAGGTTGAGGCGCATACGCCAGCCGCCGGAGAAGTCGCTGACCGGACGTTCCAGCTGTTCGTTGCTGAAGCCCAGGCCGTGCAGCAGGCTGGAGGCGCGGGAGCGAATGGTCCACGCGTCGATGGCGTCCAGCTTGCCGTGAACGGTGGCGATGGCGTGACCGTCGTTGCGCTCGTTAGCAGAATGAAGTTCCGCTTCGAGCTTACGGTATTCACGGTCGCCGTCGATAACATAGTCGAGTGCCGGTTCGCTCAGCGCAGGCGTCTCCTGGTTTACCCAAGCGAGCTGCCAGTTTCCCGGGAAGGTAAAGTTACCGCCATCCGCGCTAATCTCGTTTTTCAGCAGCGCCAGCAGGGTGGATTTACCGCAGCCGTTTTTGCCGACCAGACCCACTTTTTGGCCCGGGTTGATGGTAGCAGTGGCGTTATCCAGCAGGACGCGCACGCCGCGACGAATTTGTAACGAGGAGAAAACAATCATAGAAGCGCCGTATGTTCCGACTATGTTAATTTGTCATTATGATAATGTAAGGTGTGGGCCATTTTCCGCACCGGGCCGCCATGGTAGCCCAAAACAGCGACGATACACAAAAACAGAAACAAGACCGGGAGGGGAATGATGTCTCAGACAGCAAAAGTGCTGCTGCTGTATGCCCATCCGGAATCTCAGGACTCGGTGGCAAACCGGGTGCTGCTTAAGCCGGCCACACAGCTTAGTAACGTAACGGTGCACGATCTCTACGCGCACTATCCTGATTTCTTTATTGATATCCCTTACGAGCAGGAGCTGCTGCGTCAGCATGACGTGATTGTGTTCCAGCATCCGCTTTATACCTATAGCTGTCCGGCGCTGCTCAAAGAGTGGCTGGACCGCGTGTTGAGCCGGGGCTTCTCCAGCGGGGTGGGGGGCAACCAGCTGGCGGGAAAGTACTGGCGTAGTGTGATTACGACCGGTGAACCCGAAAGCGCTTACCGCCACGACGGGCTGAACCGCTATCCGATGAGCGATATCCTCAGGCCATTCGAGCTGACGGCGGCGATGTGCCGTATGCACTGGATGAGCCCGATTATTGTCTACTGGGCGCGGCGTCAGGATCCGAAAGAGCTGGCAAGCCACGCCAGAGCCTACGGTGAATGGCTGGCGTCCCCAATTCCGGCAGGAGGTCGTTAATGGAAGGATCGAATTTACTCCTCGCCGGGGTGCTGTTTTTATTTGCGGCCGTCGTTGCGGTGCCGCTTGCTGCACGTATTGGAATAGGTGCGGTGCTGGGGTATCTGCTGGCGGGGATCGCGATTGGCCCCTGGGGGCTGGGATTCATCAGCGATGTGGATGAAATTCTCCATTTCTCCGAGCTGGGCGTGGTGTTCCTGATGTTCATCATTGGCCTGGAGCTGAATCCTTCTAAGTTGTGGCAGCTCCGGCGATCTATCTTTGGCGTGGGGGCCGCGCAGGTGCTGTTCAGCGCCGCTATTCTGGGCGGCCTGTTAATGCTGACGAGTTTCTCCTGGCAGGCGGCGGTGATAGGCGGAATAGGCCTTGCGATGTCGTCGACGGCGATGGCGCTACAGCTGATGCGCGACAAAGGGATGAACCGTAACGAAGCCGGTCAGCTGGGCTTTTCGGTGCTGCTGTTCCAGGATTTGGCGGTGATCCCAGCGCTGGCGCTGGTGCCGCTGCTGGCGGGGTCCGGGGACGATCACTTCGACTGGGCTAAAATCGCCATGAAGGTGCTGGCCTTCGCGGGCATGCTGATTGGCGGTCGTTTCCTGTTACGTCCCGTGTTCCGCTTTATTGCCGCGTCGGGCGTTCGCGAGGTGTTTACCGCCGCGACGCTGCTGCTGGTGCTGGGATCGGCGTTGTTTATGGACGCGCTGGGGCTGTCGATGGCGCTCGGGACCTTTATCGCCGGGGTGCTGCTGGCGGAGAGCGAGTATCGTCACGAGCTGGAAATTGCCATCGATCCCTTCAAAGGGCTGCTGCTAGGCCTGTTCTTTATTTCGGTGGGGATGGCGCTTAACCTTGGCGTCCTCTATACCCATCTGCTGTGGGTGATAGTGAGCGTCGCCATTCTGGTTGCGGTGAAGATGCTGGTGCTGTACGTGATGTCACGTATCTACGGGCTGCGCAGTTCGGAACGCATGCAGTTTGCCAGCGTGTTAAGCCAGGGAGGCGAGTTCGCGTTTGTGCTGTTCTCGACCGCATCCTCCCAGAAGCTGTTTAAAGACGATCAGATGGCGCTTTTGCTGGTGACGGTCACGCTGTCTATGATGACCACGCCGCTGCTGATGAAGCTGGTGGATAAACTGCTGTCGCGCCGCCTGAACCCAAATGACGATGAAGACGAAGCGCCGTGGGTGGAAGACGACAAGCCGCAGGTGATTGTGGTGGGCTTTGGCCGTTTTGGACAGGTGATTGGACGCCTGCTGATGGCGAACAAAATGCGCATTACGGTACTGGAGCGGGATATCAGCGCGGTCAACCTGATGCGTAAATATGGCTACAAGGTTTACTACGGCGATGCGACCCAGCTCGAGCTGCTGCGCTCGGCGGGGGCGGAAGCGGCAGAGTCCATCGTGATTACCTGTAACGATCCGGAAGACACGATGAAGCTGGTGGATCTGTGCCAGCAGCATTTCCCGCATCTGCATATTCTGGCGCGTGCGCGGGGACGTGTTGAAGCTCACGAATTGTTGCAGGCGGGTGTGAAACACTTCTCCCGTGAGACGTTCTCCAGTGCGCTGGAGCTGGGCCGTAAGGCGCTGATCTCGCTCGGCATGCATCCGCATCAGGCGCAGCGCGCCCAGATGCACTTCCGCCGGCTGGATATGCGGATGCTGCGCGAGCTGATGCCGGTACATACCGATACGGCGCAGATCTCCCGCGTGCGGGAAGCGCGTCGCGAGCTGGAGGAGATCTTCCAGCGAGAGATGCAACAGGAACGACGCCAGCTTGATGGCTGGGATGAATTTGAATAAAGGGTAACGAAAGATGGCTGTACGTAAACGCTTTATCGCGGGTGCAAAATGTCCGACCTGTCAGGCGCAAGATACCCTGGCGATGTGGCGGGAAAATAATGTTGATGTTGTTGAGTGTGTTAAGTGCGGTCACCAGATGCGTGAGGCCGATAAAGAGGCCCGCGATCACGTTCGCAAAGAAGAGCAAGTTATCGGGATTTTTCATCCGGACTAGCGATATGCCCTGAGTTTTTTTAAGCTAAAGGGTACACGGGTGCAGATTTCCGCTACAATCTGCGCCAGCAATTTTCCCACGCTCAGGAGATATCATGAAAGTAGCAAAAGACCTGGTGGTCAGCCTGGCCTATCAGGTACGTACAGAAGACGGTGTGTTGGTTGATGAGTCTCCGGTGAGTGCGCCGCTTGACTACCTGCATGGTCACGGTTCCCTGATTTCCGGCCTGGAAAACGCGCTGGAAGGTCATGAAGTTGGCGACAAATTTGACGTTGCTGTAGGCGCGAACGACGCTTACGGTCAGTATGACGACAACCTGGTTCAGCGCGTTCCTAAAGACGTGTTCATGGGCGTTGACGAACTGCAGGTTGGCATGCGCTTCCTGGCTGAAACTGACCAGGGCCCGGTTCCTGTTGAAATCACCGAAGTGGAAGATGACCACGTCGTGGTTGACGGTAACCACATGCTGGCTGGCCAGAACCTGAAGTTCAACGTAGAAGTTGTTGCGATCCGTGAAGCGACCGAAGAAGAGCTGGCTCATGGCCACGTTCACGGTGCGCACGGTCACGACCATGACCACGATCACGGCCACGACGGCTGCTGCGGTGGTCACGGCCACGATCACGACCATGGTCATGACCACGGTAAAGGTGGTTGCGGTAACGGCGGCTGCGGTTGCCACTAATACCCGTCGTCTTTCAAGCCGCAGGTGCGTTGGCTGCGCTTTCAAACCCCGGTCACATAGTTATCTATGCTCCCGGGGATTTTCAAGCTTGCCGCCTTCCTGCGACTCGAAATCCATAGGGTATTTGGTATGTAGGCCCGGTAAGCTTCGCGCCACCGGGCACAAAAAAAGCGGGATTATCCCGCTTTTTTTGCGCCTCAATAATGAGGAGGTGGCGTCTCTTCTGACTGAGAGGCAATGTTTGACGGCTGTGTAGCCTTCAGCTTTTCCGTCAGCAGGCGCATATGATCCCGCAGTTTTGCCATTTCGAGCTCATGTGCGGTCACGGTCTGGTTTAGCTCTTCGATGGTGATGTCCTGAAAAGCCAGGCGGCTTTCCAGCTCAGCCATTCTCGCTTCTATTGCTGTATCCTTCATCATTCACCTCGTTTATTTCAGATTCGCCATAATGGCCCTGCGGCGGCGCAGTTTAACTGAGTTTATCCTTAAGTACAGTCTGCATCCCTTTGGCAGGAAACTTATTTAAACAAAAATAGTCTGAAAAGTGGCGAGAATTGGAAGTGTCTGTCTGTAGATTTCTTCCGCAACGTTTTATAGTACGTAACTCATTTACGTTTAACGCTGGGGTGAGAGTCCCCAGGCCCTGGAGATATGGATGAAATCACTGTTTAAAGTAACGCTGCTGGCGACGACGATGGCTGTTGCGCTGAACGCGCCGCTGTCATTCGCTGCTGATACTGCTGCGAAGCCTGCTGCCACTGCAGACAGCAAAGCGGCGTTCAAAAATGACGACCAGAAATCCGCCTACGCACTGGGCGCATCTCTGGGTCGCTACATGGAAAACTCTCTGAAAGAACAAGAGAAACTGGGCATCAAACTGGATAAAGCTCAGCTGATCGCGGGCGTTCAGGACGCATTTGCAGATAAGAGCAAGCTGTCTGACCAGGAAATTGAACAGACTCTGCAGGCGTTCGAAGCGCGCGTGAAGGGTGCCGCGCAGACCAAGATGGACGCGGACGCTAAAGACAACGAAGCGAAAGGCAAAGCCTACCGAGATACCTTTGCCAAAGAGAAAGGTGTGAAAACCTCTTCTACCGGCCTGGTGTACAAAGTTGAGAAAGAAGGCACCGGCGATGCGCCTAAAGACAGCGACACCGTTGTTGTGAACTACAAAGGTACGCTGATCGACGGTAAAGAGTTCGATAACTCTTACACCCGCGGTGAGCCGCTCTCCTTCCGTCTGGATGGTGTGATCCCTGGCTGGACTGAAGGCCTGAAAAACATCAAGAAAGGCGGCAAGATCAAGATGGTTATCCCACCGGATCTGGCCTATGGCAAAACCGGCGTTCCGGGTATTCCTGCCAACTCTACGCTGGTCTTTGACGTAGAGCTGCTGGATATCAAACCGGCACCGAAAGCGGATGCGAAAGCAGACGCACCGGCTGACGATAAAGCCGCTGCTGCTAAGAAGTAATGTTGAAAAAAACCGCCGCCTTTCAGGCGGCGGTTTTTTTATTGTGGGGCAGATATAATTAACACTGGAAAGCGCTACGCACGCTGTATTAATTTAGTTGTCCGTGTAGATAATGAGCCTGCCCTGAAAACCTAACGACAGGCTCCTGAAAAGGAGTGTTTTTTTCATGTCCAGGTCGCTTTTAACCAACGAAACCAGTGAACTTGATTTGCTGGATCAACGTCCTTTCGATCAGACCGACTTCGATATTCTGAAATCCTACGAAGCGGTAGTGGACGGGTTAGCGATGCTCATTGGCTCCCACTGCGAAATCGTATTGCACTCCCTGCAAGATCTGAAGTGTTCCGCCATCCGCATTGCGAATGGTGAACATACTGGCCGTAAAATTGGTTCGCCAATTACCGACCTTGCATTGCGTATGCTGCATGACATGACCGGCGCGGACAGCAGCGTCTCCAAATGCTATTTCACCCGCGCCAAAAGCGGCGTGCTGATGAAATCAGAAACCATCGCGATTCGAAACCGCGAGCATCGTGTTATTGGGCTGCTGTGCATCAACATGAACCTTGATGTGCCATTCTCGCAAATCATGAGCACCTTTATTCCACCAGAAACGCCGGACGTTGGCTCTTCTGTTAACTTTGCCTCCTCCGTTGAAGATCTGGTGACGCAGACGCTTGAGTTTACGATTGAAGAGGTGAATGCCGATCGCAACGTCTCGAACAACGCCAAGAATCGCCAGATCGTGCTCAATCTCTACGAAAAAGGGATTTTTGATATTAAAGACGCCATCAACCAGGTGGCCGATCGTCTGAACATCTCCAAGCACACGGTCTACCTCTATATTCGCCAGTTCAAAAGCGGCGATTTCCAGGGACAAGACAAGTAATGCGTTTTGCGTTAATGGTGACAGGCCCGGCGTACGGCACTCAGCAGGCCAGCAGCGCGCTGCAGTTTGCGCATGCGCTACTGGCGGCCGGACATGAGCTGGCGAGCGTTTTCTTCTATCGGGAAGGGGTGTATAACGCGAATCAGTTTACGTCACCGGCGAGCGACGAATTCGATCTGGTGCGCGCCTGGCAGGCATTAAACGAAAAGCAGGGCGTAGAACTGCACATCTGCGTGGCGGCGGCACTGCGCCGCGGGGTGACCGATGCAACCGAAGCCGCACGTCTTGGTTTATCGGGTTCTAACCTGCAGCCCGGCTTTTCGTTGAGTGGCCTGGGTGCACTGGCACAAGCGGCATTAACCTGCGACAGAGTGGTGCAATTCTGATGAAGCGTGTCGCGTTTGTTTTTTCCTCCGCACCGCACGGCAATGCGTCCGGCAGAGAAGGGCTGGATGCGCTGCTCGCGACCTCAGCATTGACCGAAGATATCGGTGTCTTCTTTTTGGGCGACGGCGTATTTCAGCTTCTGGCGGGGCAACAGCCTCAGGCCATTCTGGCGCGTGATTACATCGCGACGTTCAAAGTGTTACCGCTTTACGATATCGAAACCTTCTATGTCTGTGCCGACTCCCTGGCTGCGCGCTCCCTAAACGAGGCAACGCCTTTCGTGCTGGATGTGACAGTCTTGTCTTCTGCTGCATTGCGCGAACACCTTTCCCACTACGACACCGTTCTGACTTTCTGAGGCTGACATGCTCCATACTCTGAGCCATTCACCGTGGCAATGTGATATCGACGCGTTACTGAGTATGCTGCGCGAAGGTGATGACCTGCTGCTGATTCAGGATGGTGTGCTTGCCGCACTGGACGGCAGTCGTTTCGTTGAAATTCTCACGAATGCCCCCATAACAGTCTCTGCGCTGAAGGACGATCTGGATGCGCGGGGTCTTTCTGGTCAAATTTCAGCCAAAATTGACGTGGTTGGCTATACTGATTTCGTCAATCTTACTGTGACGCACGCCAGTCAAATGAACTGGTGATTTGAGAACGTTGTATATTTCTTGACACCTTTTCGACGTAGCCCTAAAATTTCGCGTCCTCATATTGTATGAGGTCGTTTTATTACGTGTTTACGAAGCAAAAGCTAAAACCAGGAGCTATTTAATGGCAACAGTTAACCAGCTGGTACGCAAACCACGCGCACGCAAAGTTGCAAAGAGCAACGTGCCTGCGCTGGAAGCCTGCCCGCAGAAACGTGGCGTATGTACTCGTGTATATACCACCACTCCTAAAAAACCAAACTCCGCACTGCGTAAAGTATGCCGTGTGCGTTTGACTAACGGTTTCGAAGTGACTTCCTACATCGGTGGTGAAGGTCACAACCTGCAGGAGCACTCCGTGATCCTGATCCGTGGCGGTCGTGTTAAAGACCTTCCGGGTGTTCGTTACCACACCGTTCGTGGTGCGCTCGACTGCTCAGGTGTTAAAGACCGTAAGCAGGCTCGCTCCAAGTACGGCGTGAAGCGTCCTAAGGCTTAATGGTTCTCCGTTAAGTAAGGCCAAACTGATTTATCTTAATGTCAAACTAAACTCTTTGAGTTTTGGACAATCCTGAATTAACAACGGAGTATTCCCATGCCACGTCGTCGCGTTATTGGTCAGCGTAAAATTCTTCCAGATCCGAAATTCGGATCAGAACTGCTGGCAAAATTTGTAAATATCCTGATGGTAGATGGTAAAAAATCTACTGCAGAAGCAATCGTATACAGCGCGCTTGAGACCCTGGCTCAGCGTTCTGGTAAAAATGAACTGGAAGCTTTCGAAGTCGCTCTCGACAACGTTCGCCCAACCGTAGAAGTTAAGTCCCGCCGCGTTGGTGGTTCTACTTATCAGGTTCCAGTTGAAGTTCGTCCGGTTCGTCGTAATGCTCTGGCAATGCGTTGGATCGTTGAAGCTGCTCGTAAACGCGGTGATAAATCCATGGCTCTGCGTCTGGCGAACGAACTTTCTGATGCTGCAGACAACAAAGGTACTGCAGTTAAGAAACGTGAAGACGTTCACCGTATGGCAGAAGCCAACAAGGCGTTCGCACACTACCGTTGGTAATCCCTTCGGAGTATTAGTCACCAGGCGGGCGCTTCAGAGAAGCCGCCCGCTCTGGGTAACTTAACTGAACGCCTAAAGATATAAACGAGGAATCAAATGGCTCGTACAACACCCATCGCACGCTACCGTAACATCGGTATCAGTGCGCACATCGACGCCGGTAAAACCACTACTACCGAACGTATTCTGTTCTACACCGGTGTAAACCATAAAATCGGTGAAGTTCATGACGGCGCAGCCACCATGGACTGGATGGAACAGGAGCAGGAGCGTGGTATCACTATCACCTCCGCAGCGACTACTGCATTCTGGTCAGGTATGGCTAAGCAGTACGAACCGCATCGCGTAAACATCATCGACACCCCAGGGCACGTTGACTTCACCATCGAAGTAGAACGTTCCATGCGTGTTCTTGACGGCGCGGTAATGGTTTATTGCGCAGTTGGTGGTGTTCAGCCACAGTCTGAAACCGTATGGCGTCAGGCGAACAAATATAAAGTTCCACGCATCGCGTTCGTTAACAAAATGGACCGTATGGGTGCTAACTTCCTGAAAGTTGTTGGCCAGATCAAAACCCGTCTGGGCGCGAACCCTGTTCCGCTGCAGCTGGCAATTGGTGCTGAAGAAGGCTTCACCGGCGTTATCGACCTGGTGAAAATGAAAGCCATCAACTGGAACGATGCAGACCAGGGCGTTACCTTCGAATACGAAGATATCCCAGCTGCAATGCAGGACCTGGCTGACGAATGGCACCAGAACCTGATCGAATCCGCTGCTGAAGCTTCTGAAGAGCTGATGGAGAAATACCTGGGTGGTGAAGAACTGACTGAAGAAGAGATCAAAAAAGCTCTGCGTCAGCGCGTTCTGAACAACGAAATCATCCTGGTAACCTGTGGTTCTGCGTTCAAGAACAAAGGTGTTCAGGCGATGCTGGATGCGGTAGTTGACTACCTGCCATCCCCAGTTGACGTTCCTGCGATCAACGGCATCCTGGACGACGGTAAAGATACTCCGGCTGAGCGTCACGCAAGCGACGAAGAGCCATTCTCTGCACTGGCGTTCAAAATTGCTACCGACCCATTCGTGGGTAACCTGACCTTCTTCCGCGTTTACTCTGGTGTGGTTAACTCCGGTGACACCATCCTGAACTCCGTGAAAGCGGCGCGTGAACGTTTTGGCCGTATCGTACAGATGCACGCTAACAAACGTGAAGAGATCAAAGAAGTTCGTGCGGGCGACATCGCTGCAGCTATCGGTCTGAAAGACGTGACCACTGGTGACACCCTGTGTGACCCGGATCACCCGATCATTCTGGAGCGTATGGAATTCCCTGAGCCGGTAATCTCCATCGCAGTTGAACCAAAAACCAAAGCTGACCAGGAAAAAATGGGTCTGGCTCTGGGCCGTCTGGCGAAAGAAGACCCATCATTCCGCGTATGGACTGATGAAGAATCTAACCAGACCATCATCGCTGGTATGGGTGAACTGCACCTGGACATCATCGTTGACCGTATGAAGCGTGAATTCAACGTTGAAGCGAACGTGGGTAAACCTCAGGTTGCTTACCGCGAAGCGATTCGCGCGAAAGTTACCGATGTTGAAGGTAAACACGCTAAGCAGTCTGGTGGTCGCGGTCAGTACGGTCACGTTGTGATCGACATGTACCCACTGGAGCCGGGCTCTAACCCGAAAGGTTACGAGTTCATCAACGACATCAAAGGTGGTGTAATTCCTGGCGAATACATCCCAGCCGTTGATAAAGGCATCCAGGAACAGCTGAAAGCAGGCCCTCTGGCTGGCTATCCGGTTGTTGACATGGGTGTTCGTCTGCACTTCGGTTCTTACCACGACGTTGACTCCTCTGAACTGGCGTTTAAACTGGCTGCGTCTATTGCCTTTAAAGAAGGCTTTAAGAAAGCAAAACCAGTTCTGCTTGAGCCAATCATGAAGGTTGAAGTAGAAACTCCTGAAGAGAACACCGGTGACGTTATCGGTGACTTGAGCCGTCGTCGCGGTATGCTGCGTGGTCAGGAATCCGAAGTAACTGGCGTTAAGATCCACGCTGAAGTTCCGCTGTCTGAAATGTTCGGATATGCAACTCAGCTGCGTTCTCTGACCAAAGGTCGTGCATCATACACCATGGAATTCCTGAAGTATGATGATGCGCCTAACAACGTTGCTCAGGCCGTTATTGAAGCCCGTGGTAAGTAATCCACAGGATTAAAACCTAAGTCCCGTGCTCTCTCCACAGGGGAGAGCACTATAGTAAGGAATATAGCCGTGTCTAAAGAAAAATTTGAACGTACAAAACCGCACGTCAACGTTGGTACTATCGGCCACGTTGACCATGGTAAAACTACCCTGACTGCTGCAATCACTACCGTTCTGGCTAAAACCTACGGTGGTTCTGCTCGTGCATTCGACCAGATCGATAACGCACCAGAAGAAAAAGCACGTGGTATCACCATCAACACTTCCCACGTTGAATATGACACCCCGACTCGCCACTACGCACACGTAGACTGCCCAGGCCACGCCGACTATGTTAAAAACATGATCACCGGTGCTGCGCAGATGGACGGCGCGATCCTGGTTGTTGCTGCGACTGACGGCCCAATGCCTCAGACTCGTGAGCACATCCTGCTGGGTCGTCAGGTAGGCGTTCCTTTCATCATCGTGTTCCTGAACAAATGCGACATGGTTGATGACGAAGAGCTGCTGGAACTGGTAGAGATGGAAGTTCGTGAACTGCTGTCTCAGTACGATTTCCCGGGCGACGACACTCCAATCGTTCGTGGTTCTGCTCTGAAAGCGCTGGAAGGCGAAGCTGAGTGGGAAGCTAAAATCATCGAACTGGCTGGCTTCCTGGATTCTTACATCCCAGAACCAGAGCGTGCGATTGACAAGCCATTCCTGCTGCCAATCGAAGACGTATTCTCCATCTCCGGTCGTGGTACCGTTGTTACCGGTCGTGTAGAGCGCGGTATCATCAAAGTTGGTGAAGAAGTTGAAATCGTTGGTATCAAAGAGACTGCGAAGTCTACCTGTACTGGCGTTGAAATGTTCCGTAAACTGCTGGACGAAGGCCGTGCTGGTGAGAACGTTGGTGTTCTGCTGCGTGGTATCAAACGTGAAGAAATCGAACGTGGTCAGGTTCTGGCGAAGCCAGGCTCAATCAAGCCACACACCAAGTTCGAATCTGAAGTGTACATCCTGTCCAAAGACGAAGGCGGCCGTCATACTCCGTTCTTCAAAGGCTACCGTCCACAGTTCTACTTCCGTACAACTGACGTGACCGGTACCATCGAACTGCCAGAAGGCGTTGAGATGGTAATGCCAGGCGACAACATCAAGATGGTTGTGACTCTGATCCACCCAATCGCGATGGACGACGGTCTGCGTTTCGCAATCCGTGAAGGCGGCCGTACCGTTGGCGCGGGCGTTGTTGCTAAAGTTCTGGGCTAATTAATTATCCCCGAATAAAAAAAAGGACGCTTCGGCGTCCTTTTTTGTTTTCTGCCGCTCAGTTACTGTCACAAAATTTCGCATTTTTTGCCTGCTCCCGCCCCGTATTGTGGCGTTTGTGCTATTGTAATCATAACCATTCTCACTTACACTTTGCGCATAATTTGAACGGGAGTCTCTATGTACGTTTGTTTATGTAATGGTGTAAGCGACAAGAAAATACGTCAGGCCGTTCGCCAGTTTCAGCCTCAGTCATTTCAGCAACTACGCAAATTTGTTCCGGTGGGAAATCAATGCGGTAAATGTGTACGTGCTGCGCGAGAGATCATGCAGGACGAATTGATGCAGATCCCGGAATACAAAGAGATCGCGTAAGCGCCCATCTTTTTTTTGACATCCCTGTAGCCCGATCTACGCTTCAATGAGTGGAAGCGGAGGGACTATATAATGAAAGGTGATGTTAAAATCATAAGTTATCTCAATAAATTATTGGGAAATGAGCTTGTCGCAATTAACCAGTACTTTCTTCACGCGAGAATGTTCAAAAACTGGGGGCTTAAACGTCTGAACGACGTTGAGTACCATGAATCGATCGATGAAATGAAGCACGCTGATAAATATATCGAGCGTATTTTATTCCTTGAAGGCATTCCAAACCTGCAGGATCTTGGAAAGCTGGGCATCGGAGAAGATGTCGAAGAGATGCTGCGTTCCGACCTCAGGCTGGAACTTGAAGGCGCCAAAGATCTCCGTGAAGCCATTGCTTATGCCGACAGCGTACATGACTACGTTAGTCGCGATATGATGATCCAGATCCTGGCCGATGAAGAAGGTCATATTGACTGGCTGGAAACGGAGCTGGATCTGATTGCTAAAATCGGTCTGCAGAACTACCTTCAGTCGCAGATTAAAGTGGAAGAGTAACCACCGTCTTCCAGCCTACGCATAAACCCGCTGCTGCCAGAAATGGCCCAAAAGGCAGTGGGTTTTTTAATGCTCCCTTATCGCCGGTGAGTAACGAAAACACAAGAATGCTAAGTAGCGCCATAAGCGCAGCGAGTAACGCCAGTGTAGGCAGCATGCACCAGCCATGCCACGCGCCAAGCGCCGCCAGGTATTTTACATCGCCGTATCCCATCCCTTCACGCCGGCAGATAAACCGATATCCCCAGTAAATAACGGCAAAGCCGACATATCCAGCCATCGCTCCCACCACTGCACTCGGCAGAAAATCAGGTTGGACACAGAGCTGAAAGAGCAGGCCCGCCCATAGCAACGGGCAGAGAAATTTATCGGGAAGCAGTCCGTAGCGAATATCTGCACGGACGAGAAAGGCAGTCAGCGAAAAATAGACCAGCAAAAAGGGGAGGGTGGTTAACATGGAAAAGGCCTCAAAAGGGTTTGAGCGCATCCTCGCTATAATCGACCTGGTCGGCAATCTATAAAAACGACACTTGCGTAGGGGCTCGAGACAAAGCCTTGAGAAGGGATACATTGCGTAAAAAGTTGCGCGCCCTTACGCATACTGCGCCTCTGGCGCTTAATTTCTAAACGCCACTTGCGTCTTGTCCAGATTTACGTATAATGCGCGGGCTTGTCGTAATTGACGGCGGGTTCAATCAGAACCAGAGTAGCTCATTTTGTTACTCAACAATGCTCCCAATTGGGGAGCTACGTAAGAACGGTTACACTCTCCCATCAATCGTAATGGGTTTGAGGAGTAATCATTTTCGTTTATAAAATAATTGGAGCTCTGGTCTCATGCAGAACCAAAGAATCCGTATCCGCCTTAAAGCGTTTGATCATCGTCTGATCGATCAATCAACCGCGGAAATCGTCGAGACTGCTAAGCGCACTGGTGCGCAAGTCCGTGGTCCGATCCCGCTGCCGACCCGCAAAGAGCGCTTCACCGTTCTGATCTCTCCGCACGTCAACAAAGACGCGCGTGATCAGTACGAAATCCGCACTCACAAGCGTCTGGTTGACATCGTTGAGCCAACTGAGAAAACCGTTGATGCTCTGATGCGTCTGGATCTGGCTGCCGGTGTAGACGTGCAGATCAGCCTGGGTTAATCAGGTCATCGAGCGATTGAGAGGTTGATACAATGATTGGTTTAGTCGGTAAAAAAGTGGGCATGACCCGCATCTTCACTGAAGATGGCGTTTCAATCCCAGTAACCGTAATCGAAGTTGAAGCAAACCGCGTTACCCAGGTTAAAGATCTGGCTAACGATGGCTACCGCGCTGTTCAGGTGACCACTGGTGCTAAAAAAGCTAACCGTGTAACCAAACCAGAAGCGGGTCACTTCGCTAAAGCTGGCGTAGAAGCTGGCCGTGGTCTGTGGGAATTCCGTCTTGCTGAAGGCGAAGAGTTCACCGTAGGTCAGGACATTAGCGTTGAGCTGTTTGCTGACGTTAAAAAAGTTGACGTAACCGGTACCTCTAAAGGTAAAGGTTTTGCTGGTACCGTTAAGCGCTGGAACTTCCGTACCCAGGACGCTACCCACGGTAACTCCTTGTCTCACCGCGTTCCGGGTTCTATCGGTCAGAACCAGACTCCGGGCAAAGTGTTCAAAGGCAAGAAAATGGCAGGTCAGCTGGGTAACGAACGTGTGACCGTTCAGAGCCTGGACGTAGTACGTGTTGACGCTGAGCGCAACCTGCTGCTGGTTAAAGGTGCAGTTCCGGGTGCAACCGGTAGCGACCTGATCGTTAAACCAGCTGTGAAGGCGTAAGGGGATAGCAATGGAATTAGTATTGAAAGACGCGCAGAGCGCGCTGACTGTTTCCGAAACTACCTTCGGTCGTGATTTCAACGAAGCGCTGGTTCACCAGGTTGTTGTTGCTTATGCAGCTGGTGCTCGTCAGGGTACTCGTGCTCAGAAGACTCGTGCTGAAGTAACTGGTTCTGGCAAAAAGCCATGGCGCCAGAAAGGTACCGGCCGTGCGCGTTCAGGTTCTATCAAGAGCCCGATCTGGCGTTCAGGTGGCGTGACCTTCGCTGCGCGTCCACAGGACCACAGTCAAAAAGTTAACAAAAAGATGTACCGCGGCGCGCTGAAAAGCATCCTGTCCGAACTGGTACGTCAGGATCGTCTGATCGTTGTCGAGAAGTTCTCTGTTGAAGCGCCTAAAACTAAGCTGCTGGCACAGAAACTGAAAGACATGGCTCTGGAAGATGTGCTGATCATCACCGGTGAGCTGGACGAGAACCTGTTCCTGGCCGCACGTAACCTGCACAAGGTTGACGTACGCGATGCGACTGGTATCGACCCGGTTAGCCTGATCGCCTTCGACAAAGTCGTAATGACTGCTGATGCTGTTAAGCAAGTTGAGGAGATGCTGGCATGATTCGTGAAGAACGTCTGCTGAAGGTGCTTCGCGCACCGCACGTTTCTGAAAAAGCGTCTACTGCGATGGAAAAAACAAACACCATCGTTCTCAAAGTTGCTAAAGACGCGACCAAAGCAGAGATCAAAGCTGCTGTGCAGAAACTGTTTGAAGTCGAAGTCGAAGTCGTTAACACCCTGGTAGTTAAAGGGAAAGTTAAACGTCACGGACAGCGTATCGGTCGTCGTAGCGACTGGAAAAAAGCTTACGTCACCCTGAAAGAAGGCCAGAATCTGGACTTCGTTGGCGGCGCTGAGTAAGTCGGAGGAGTAATACAATGGCAGTTGTTAAATGTAAACCGACATCTCCGGGTCGTCGCCACGTAGTTAAAGTGGTTAACCCTGAGCTGCACAAGGGCAAACCTTTTGCTCCGTTGCTGGAAAAAAACAGCAAATCCGGTGGTCGTAACAACAATGGCCGTATCACCACTCGTCACATCGGTGGTGGCCACAAGCAGGCTTATCGTATTGTTGACTTCAAACGCAACAAAGACGGTATCCCAGCAGTTGTTGAACGTCTTGAGTACGATCCGAACCGTTCCGCGAACATTGCGCTGGTTCTGTACAAAGACGGCGAACGCCGTTACATCCTGGCCCCTAAAGGCCTGAAAGCTGGCGACCAGATTCAGTCTGGCGTTGATGCTGCAATCAAAGCAGGCAACACCCTGCCGATGCGCAATATCCCGGTTGGTTCTACCGTTCATAACGTAGAAATGAAACCAGGTAAAGGCGGTCAGCTGGCACGTTCCGCTGGTACTTACGTTCAGATCGTTGCTCGTGATGGTGCTTATGTCACCCTGCGTCTGCGTTCTGGTGAAATGCGTAAAGTCGAAGCAGACTGCCGCGCTACTCTGGGCGAAGTTGGCAATGCTGAGCATATGCTGCGCGTTCTGGGTAAAGCAGGTGCTGCACGCTGGCGTGGTGTTCGTCCTACCGTTCGCGGTACTGCGATGAACCCAGTCGACCACCCACATGGTGGTGGTGAAGGTCGTAACTTTGGTAAGCACCCGGTAACTCCGTGGGGCGTTCAGACCAAAGGTAAGAAGACCCGCAGCAACAAGCGTACTGATAAATTTATCGTACGTCGCCGTAGCAAATAATTTTAGAGGATAAGCCATGCCACGTTCTCTCAAGAAAGGTCCTTTTATTGACCTGCACTTGCTGAAGAAGGTAGAGAAAGCGGTGGAAAGCGGAGACAAGAAGCCCCTGCGCACTTGGTCCCGTCGTTCAACGATCTTTCCTAACATGATCGGTTTGACCATCGCTGTCCATAATGGTCGTCAGCACGTTCCAGTCTTTGTTACCGACGAAATGGTTGGTCACAAACTGGGTGAATTCGCACCGACTCGTACTTATCGCGGCCACGCTGCTGATAAAAAAGCGAAGAAGAAATAAGGTAGGAGGAAGAGATGGAAACTTTAGCTCAACATCGCCATGCTCGTTCTTCTGCTCAGAAGGTTCGCCTTGTTGCTGACCTGATTCGCGGTAAGAAAGTGTCGCAGGCCCTGGACATCCTGACCTATACCAACAAGAAAGCTGCGGTATTGGTCAAGAAAGTACTGGAATCTGCCATTGCTAACGCTGAACACAACGATGGCGCTGACATCGACGATCTGAAAGTCGCGAAAATTTTCGTAGATGAAGGCCCAAGCATGAAGCGCATTATGCCGCGTGCGAAAGGTCGTGCAGATCGCATCCTGAAGCGCACCAGCCACATTACTGTGGTTGTGTCCGATCGCTGAGACTCTGGAGACTAGCAATGGGTCAGAAAGTACATCCTAATGGTATTCGCCTGGGTATTGTAAAACCATGGAACTCTACCTGGTTTGCGAACACCAAAGAATTCGCTGACAACCTGGACAGCGATTTTAAAGTACGTCAGTACCTGACTAAGGAACTGGCTAAAGCGTCTGTATCTCGTATCGTTATCGAGCGTCCAGCGAAGAGCATCCGTGTGACTATTCACACTGCTCGTCCTGGCATCGTTATCGGTAAGAAAGGCGAAGACGTAGAAAAACTGCGCAAGGTCGTAGCGGATATCGCTGGCGTTCCTGCACAGATCAATATCGCTGAAGTTCGTAAGCCTGAACTGGACGCTAAATTGGTTGCTGACAGCATCACTTCACAGCTGGAACGTCGTGTTATGTTCCGTCGTGCTATGAAGCGTGCTGTACAGAACGCAATGCGTCTGGGCGCTAAAGGTATTAAAGTTGAAGTTAGCGGCCGTCTGGGCGGCGCGGAAATCGCACGTACCGAATGGTACCGCGAAGGTCGCGTACCGCTGCACACTCTGCGTGCTGACATCGACTACAACACCTCTGAAGCGCACACCACTTACGGTGTAATCGGCGTTAAGGTATGGATCTTCAAAGGTGAGATCCTGGGTGGTATGGCTGCTGTTGAACAACCGGAAAAACCGGCTGCTCAACCTAAAAAGCAGCAGCGTAAAGGCCGTAAATAAGGAGCGTCGCTGATGTTACAACCAAAGCGTACAAAATTCCGTAAAGTGCACAAAGGCCGCAACCGTGGTCTGGCGCAGGGTACGGATGTTAGCTTCGGCACTTTCGGTCTGAAAGCTGTTGGCCGTGGTCGTCTGACTGCACGTCAGATCGAAGCAGCACGTCGTGCAATGACCCGTGCAGTTAAGCGTCAAGGTAAGATCTGGATCCGTGTATTCCCGGACAAACCGATCACCGAGAAGCCACTGGAAGTTCGTATGGGTAAAGGTAAAGGTAACGTGGAGTACTGGGTTGCCTTAATCCAACCGGGCAAAGTCCTTTATGAAATGGACGGTGTTCCGGAAGAGCTGGCCCGTGAAGCCTTCGGCCTGGCAGCAGCGAAACTGCCTATCAAAACCACCTTTGTAACTAAGACGGTGATGTAATGAAAGCAAAAGAGCTGCGTGAAAAAAGCGTTGAAGAGCTGAACGCTGAGCTGCTGAACCTGCTGCGTGAGCAGTTCAACCTGCGTATGCAGGCTGCAAGTGGCCAACTGCAACAGACTCACCTGCTGAAGCAAGTGCGTCGCAATGTTGCACGCGTTAAGACTTTACTGACTCAGAAGGCGGGTGCGTAATGACCGATAAAATCCGTACTCTGCAAGGTCGTGTTGTTAGCGACAAAATGGAGAAATCCATTGTTGTAGCTATCGAACGTATTGTGAAACACCCGATCTACGGTAAATTCATCAAGCGTACGACCAAACTGCACGTACATGACGAGAACAACGAATGTGGTATCGGCGACAAGGTTGAAATCCGTGAATGCCGTCCACTGTCCAAGACTAAGTCCTGGACGCTGGTTCGCGTTGTAGAGAAAGCGGTTCTGTAATACAGTACGCCTTCTCAATACGAATAAACGGCTCAGCGATGAGCCGTTTATTTTTTCTACCCATATTGCAGAAGCGGTGTTATAATGCCGCGCCCTCGATATGGGGCTTTTTAACGGCTCTGATTTTAGAGTCTCAGGTAGTAGTTGACATTAGCGGAGCACTAAAATGATCCAAGAACAGACTATGCTGAACGTCGCCGACAACTCCGGTGCACGTCGCGTAATGTGTA
The DNA here is from genome assembly GCF_019443845.1 of Enterobacter sp. DNB-S2. Taxonomy (NCBI): domain Bacteria; kingdom Pseudomonadati; phylum Pseudomonadota; class Gammaproteobacteria; order Enterobacterales; family Enterobacteriaceae; genus Enterobacter; species Enterobacter sp. DNB-S2. The sequence goes on along the minus strand of NZ_CP050520.1, from coordinate 236,505 downwards.
TCAAGGTTCTGGGTGGCTCGCACCGTCGCTACGCAGGCGTAGGCGACATCATCAAGATCACCATCAAGGAAGCAATTCCACGTGGTAAGGTCAAAAAAGGTGATGTGCTGAAGGCGGTAGTGGTGCGCACCAAGAAGGGTGTTCGTCGCCCTGACGGTTCTGTCATTCGCTTCGATGGTAATGCATGCGTTATTTTAAACAATAACAGCGAGCAGCCTATCGGCACGCGTATCTTTGGGCCGGTAACTCGTGAACTTCGTACTGAGAAGTTCATGAAAATTATCTCTCTGGCACCAGAAGTACTCTAAGGAGCGAATCATGGCAGCGAAAATCCGTCGTGATGACGAAGTTATCGTGTTAACCGGTAAAGATAAAGGTAAACGCGGTAAAGTAAAAAATGTTCTGTCTTCCGGCAAACTTGTCGTTGAAGGTATCAACCTGGTTAAGAAACATCAGAAGCCGGTTCCGGCCCTGAACCAACCAGGTGGCATCGTTGAAAAAGAAGCTGCTATTCAGGTTTCTAACGTTGCAATCTTCAATGCGGCTACCGGCAAGGCTGACCGTGTAGGCTTTAGATTCGAAGACGGCAAAAAAGTCCGTTTCTTCAAGTCTAACAGCGAAACTATCAAGTAATTTGGAGTAGTACGATGGCGAAACTGCATGATTACTACAAAGACGAAGTAGTTAACAAACTCATGACTGAGTTTAACTACAATTCTGTCATGCAAGTCCCTCGGGTCGAGAAGATCACCCTGAACATGGGTGTTGGTGAAGCGATCGCTGACAAGAAACTGCTGGATAACGCAGCAGCTGACCTGACAGCAATCTCCGGTCAAAAACCGCTGATCACCAAAGCACGCAAATCTGTTGCAGGCTTCAAAATCCGTCAGGGCTATCCGATCGGCTGTAAAGTAACTCTGCGTGGCGAACGCATGTGGGAGTTCTTTGAGCGCCTGATCACTATTGCTGTTCCACGTATCCGTGACTTCCGTGGCTTGTCCGCTAAGTCTTTCGACGGTCGTGGTAACTACAGCATGGGTGTCCGTGAGCAGATCATCTTCCCAGAAATCGACTACGATAAAGTCGACCGCGTGCGTGGTTTGGATATTACCATTACCACTACTGCGAAATCTGACGAAGAAGGCCGTGCTCTGCTGGCTGCCTTTGACTTCCCGTTCCGCAAGTAAGGTAGGGTTACTGAATGGCTAAGCAATCAATGAAAGCACGCGAAGTAAAGCGCGTAGCTTTAGCTGATAAATTCTTCGCTAAACGCGCTGAACTGAAAGCGATCATTTCTGATGTGAACGCTTCCGACGAAGATCGTTGGAATGCGGTTCTCAAGCTGCAGTCTCTGCCGCGTGATTCCAGCCCGTCTCGTCAGCGTAACCGCTGTCGTCAAACAGGTCGTCCACATGGTTATGTGGGCAAGTTTGGGTTGAGCCGTATCAAACTGCGTGAAGCCGCCATGCGCGGTGAAGTGCCAGGCTTGAAAAAGGCTAGCTGGTAATTACCAATTGAATCACGGGAGTAAAGACAGATGAGCATGCAAGATCCGATCGCGGATATGCTGACCCGTATCCGTAACGGTCAGGCCGCGAACAAAGTTGCGGTCACCATGCCTTCCGCCAAGCTGAAAGTGGCAATTGCCAACGTGCTGAAGGAAGAAGGTTTTATCGAAGATTTTAAAGTTGAAGGCGACACCAAGCCGGAACTGGAACTTACTCTTAAGTATTTCCAGGGTAAAGCTGTTGTAGAAAGCATTCAGCGTGTCAGCCGCCCAGGCCTGCGCATCTATAAGAAAAAAGATGAGCTGCCAAAAGTTATGGCTGGCCTTGGTATCGCAGTTGTTTCTACCTCTAAAGGTGTTATGACTGATCGTGCAGCGCGCCAGGCTGGTCTTGGTGGCGAAATTATCTGCTACGTAGCCTAATCGGAGGAAAGAATGTCTCGTGTTGCTAAAGCACCGGTCGTTATTCCTGCCGGCGTTGATGTAAAAATCGACGGTCAGGTTATTACGATCAAAGGTAAAAACGGCGAGCTGACTCGTACCCTCAACAAAGCTGTTGAAGTTAAACATGCAGATAACGCTCTGACCTTCGGTCCACGTGATGGTTTCGTGGATGGATGGGCTCAGGCTGGTACCGCGCGTGCCCTGCTGAACTCAATGGTTGTTGGTGTTACCGAAGGCTTCACTAAAAAGCTTCAGCTGGTTGGTGTAGGTTATCGTGCAGCTATCAAAGGGAATGCAGTAGGCCTGTCTCTGGGCTTCTCACACCCTGTTGAGCATCCGCTGCCGGCCGGTATCACTGCAGAATGTCCGACTCAAACTGAAATCGTGCTGAAAGGCGCTGATAAACAGCTGATCGGTCAGGTTGCAGCAGATCTGCGCGCCTACCGTCGTCCTGAGCCTTACAAAGGCAAGGGTGTTCGTTACGCCGACGAAGTCGTGCGTACCAAAGAGGCTAAGAAGAAGTAAGGTAACACTATGGATAAGAAATCTGCTCGTATCCGTCGTGCGACCCGCGCACGCCGCAAGCTCAAAGAGCTGGGTGCAACTCGCCTGGTGGTACATCGTACCCCGCGTCATATTTACGCACAGGTAATTGCACCGAACGGTTCTGAAGTTCTGGTAGCTGCTTCTACTGTAGAAAAAGCTATCTCAGAACAATTGAAGTACACCGGTAACAAAGACGCCGCTGCAGCTGTAGGTAAAGCTGTTGCTGAACGCGCTCTGGAAAAAGGCATCAGCAATGTTTCCTTTGACCGTTCCGGGTTCCAATATCATGGTCGTGTCCAGGCACTGGCAGATGCTGCCCGTGAAGCTGGCCTTCAGTTCTAAGGTAGAGGTGTAAGATGGCTCACATCGAAAAACAGGCTGGCGAACTGCAGGAAAAGCTGATCGCGGTAAACCGCGTATCTAAAACCGTTAAAGGTGGTCGTATTTTCTCCTTCACAGCTCTGACTGTAGTAGGCGATGGTAACGGTCGCGTTGGTTTTGGTTACGGTAAAGCGCGTGAAGTTCCAGCAGCGATCCAGAAAGCGATGGAAAAAGCCCGTCGCAATATGATTAACGTCGCGCTGAACAACGGTACCCTGCAACACCCAGTTAAAGGTGTTCACACGGGTTCTCGTGTATTCATGCAGCCAGCTTCAGAAGGTACCGGTATCATCGCCGGTGGTGCAATGCGCGCCGTTCTGGAAGTTGCTGGGGTTCATAACGTTCTGGCCAAAGCATATGGTTCCACCAACCCGATCAACGTGGTTCGTGCAACTATTGATGGCCTGGAAAATATGAATTCTCCAGAAATGGTCGCTGCCAAGCGTGGTAAATCCGTTGAAGAAATTCTGGGGTAATTGACCATGGCAAAGACTATTAAAATCACTCAAACCCGCAGTGCAATCGGTCGTCTGCCGAAACACAAGGCAACGCTGCTTGGCCTGGGTCTGCGTCGTATTGGTCATACCGTTGAGCGCGAGGATACTCCTGCTGTTCGTGGTATGGTCAACGCGGTTTACTTCATGGTTAAAGTTGAGGAGTAAGAGATGCGTTTAAATACTCTGTCTCCGGCCGAAGGCTCTAAAAAGGCGGGTAAACGCCTGGGTCGTGGTATCGGTTCTGGCCTCGGCAAAACCGGTGGTCGTGGTCACAAAGGTCAGAACTCTCGTTCTGGCGGTGGCGTACGTCGCGGTTTCGAGGGTGGCCAGATGCCACTGTACCGTCGTCTGCCGAAGTTCGGCTTCACCTCTCGCAAAGCAGCGATCACAGCGGAAATCCGTCTGTCTGACCTGGCGAAAGTTGAAGGCGGCGTTGTAGACCTGAACACGCTGAAAGCAGCAAACATTATCGGTATCCAGATCGAGTTCGCGAAAGTGATCCTGGCTGGTGAAGTTTCTACTCCGGTAACTGTTCGTGGCCTGCGTGTTACTAAAGGTGCTCGTGCTGCTATCGAAGCTGCTGGCGGTAAAATTGAGGAATAAGTAGCAGATGGCTAAGCAACCGGGATTAGATTTTCAAAGTGCCAAAGGTGGATTTGGTGAGCTGAAACGCAGACTGCTGTTTGTTATCGGCGCGCTGATTGTGTTCCGTATTGGCTCTTTTATTCCGATCCCTGGTATCGATGCCGCTGTACTTGCCAAACTGCTTGAGCAACAGCGAGGTACCATCATTGAAATGTTCAACATGTTCTCTGGTGGTGCCCTCAGCCGTGCTTCTATCTTTGCATTGGGTATTATGCCGTACATTTCGGCATCTATTATTATCCAGCTGCTGACGGTCGTTCATCCGGCCCTGGCAGAGTTGAAGAAAGAAGGGGAGTCTGGACGTCGTAAGATTAGTCAGTACACCCGTTACGGTACTCTGGTGCTGGCAATATTCCAGTCGATCGGTATTGCTACCGGTCTGCCGAATATGCCTGGTATGCAGGGCCTGGTGTTAAACCCGGGCTTTGCATTCTACTTCACCGCTGTTGTAAGTCTGGTCACAGGGACTATGTTCCTGATGTGGCTCGGCGAACAGATTACTGAGCGTGGTATCGGTAACGGTATCTCTATCATTATCTTCGCCGGTATTGTTGCGGGCCTCCCGCCAGCCATCGCCCATACTATCGAGCAAGCGCGTCAAGGCGACCTGCACTTCCTCCTGTTGCTGTTGGTTGCAGTATTAGTATTTGCAGTGACGTTCTTTGTTGTCTTCGTTGAACGTGGTCAACGCCGCATTGTGGTGAACTACGCTAAACGTCAGCAGGGTCGTCGTGTCTATGCTGCACAGAGCACACATTTACCGCTGAAAGTGAACATGGCGGGGGTTATCCCGGCTATCTTCGCTTCCAGTATTATTCTGTTCCCGGCGACCATCGCGTCATGGTTCGGGGGCGGTACTGGTTGGAACTGGCTGACAACAATTTCGCTGTATTTGCAGCCTGGGCAACCACTTTATGTGTTACTCTATGCGTCTGCGATCATCTTCTTCTGTTTCTTCTACACGGCGTTGGTCTTCAACCCGCGTGAAACAGCAGATAACCTGAAGAAGTCCGGTGCATTTGTACCAGGAATTCGTCCGGGAGAGCAAACGGCGAAGTATATCGATAAAGTAATGACTCGCCTGACTTTGGTTGGTGCGCTTTATATTACTTTTATCTGCCTGATCCCGGAGTTCATGCGTGATGCAATGAAAGTACCGTTCTACTTCGGTGGGACCTCACTGCTTATCGTTGTTGTCGTGATTATGGACTTTATGGCTCAAGTGCAAACTCTGATGATGTCCAGTCAGTACGAGTCTGCATTGAAGAAGGCGAACCTGAAAGGCTACGGCCGCTAAATGGTCGCCTGAGAAGTTACGGAGAGTAAAAATGAAAGTTCGTGCTTCCGTCAAGAAATTATGCCGTAACTGCAAAATCGTTAAGCGTGATGGTGTCATCCGTGTGATTTGCAGTGCCGAGCCGAAGCATAAACAGCGCCAAGGCTGATTATTTCGCATATTTTTCTTGCAAAGTTGGGTTGAGCTGGCTAGATTAGCCAGCCAATCTTTTGTATGTCTGTACGTTTCCATTTGAGTATCCTGAAAACGGGCTTTTCAGCATGGTGCGTACATATTAAATAGTAGGAGTGCATAGTGGCCCGTATAGCAGGCATTAACATTCCTGATCAGAAACATGCTGTGATCGCATTAACTTCGATCTACGGCGTCGGCAAGACCCGTTCTAAAGCCATTCTGGCTGCAGCGGGTATCGCTGAAGATGTTAAGATCAGTGAGCTGTCTGAAGAACAAATCGACACGCTGCGTGACGAAGTTGCCAAATTTGTCGTTGAAGGTGATCTGCGCCGTGAAATCAGCATGAGCATCAAGCGCCTGATGGATCTTGGTTGCTATCGCGGTTTGCGTCATCGTCGTGGTCTGCCAGTGCGCGGTCAGCGTACTAAGACCAACGCACGTACCCGTAAGGGTCCGCGCAAACCGATCAAGAAATAATCGGGGTGATTGAATAATGGCAAAGGCACCAGTTCGTGCACGTAAACGTGTAAGAAAACAAGTCTCTGACGGCGTGGCTCATATCCATGCTTCTTTCAACAACACCATCGTTACTATTACTGATCGTCAGGGTAACGCATTGGGTTGGGCAACAGCCGGTGGTTCCGGTTTCCGTGGTTCTCGCAAATCCACTCCGTTCGCAGCTCAGGTTGCAGCAGAGCGTTGCGCAGAAGCCGTAAAAGAATACGGCATCAAGAATCTGGAAGTTATGGTTAAAGGTCCGGGTCCGGGTCGTGAATCTACTGTTCGCGCTCTGAACGCCGCTGGTTTCCGCATCACGAATATTACTGATGTGACTCCGATCCCTCATAACGGTTGTCGTCCGCCGAAAAAACGTCGCGTATAACGCTCCGTTTTTTAGGTTAGTTGGAGATAGAAAATGGCAAGATATTTGGGTCCTAAGCTCAAGCTGAGCCGTCGTGAGGGCACCGACTTATTCCTTAAGTCTGGCGTTCGCGCGATCGATACCAAGTGTAAAATTGAACAAGCTCCTGGCCAGCACGGTGCGCGTAAACCGCGTCTGTCTGACTATGGTGTGCAGTTGCGTGAAAAGCAAAAAGTTCGCCGTATGTACGGTGTGCTGGAGCGTCAGTTCCGTAACTACTATAAAGAAGCAGCACGTCTGAAAGGCAACACAGGTGAAAACCTGCTGGCTCTGCTGGAAGGTCGTCTGGACAACGTTGTATACCGTATGGGCTTCGGCGCTACTCGTGCTGAATCACGTCAGCTGGTTAGCCACAAAGCAATCATGGTAAACGGTCGTGTTGTTAACATCGCTTCTTATCAGGTTAAAGCGAATGACGTTGTTAGCATTCGTGAGAAAGCGAAAAAGCAATCTCGCGTGAAGGCCGCTCTGGAGCTGGCTGAGCAGCGTGAAAAGCCAACCTGGCTGGAAGTTGATGCTGGCAAGATGGAAGGTACGTTCAAGCGTCAGCCAGAACGTTCTGATCTGTCTGCGGACATTAACGAACACCTGATCGTCGAGCTTTACTCCAAGTAAAGCTTAGTACCAAAGAGAGGACACAATGCAGGGTTCTGTGACAGAGTTTCTAAAACCGCGCCTGGTAGATATCGAGCAAGTGAGTTCGACGCACGCCAAGGTGACCCTTGAGCCTTTAGAGCGTGGCTTTGGCCATACTCTGGGTAACGCACTGCGCCGTATTCTGCTCTCATCGATGCCGGGTTGCGCGGTGACCGAGGTTGAGATTGATGGTGTACTTCATGAGTACAGCACCAAAGAAGGCGTTCAGGAAGATATCCTTGAAATCCTGCTCAACCTGAAAGGGCTGGCGGTGAGAGTTCAGGGTAAAGATGAAGTTATTCTTACTCTGAATAAATCTGGCATTGGCCCTGTGACTGCAGCCGACATCACCCACGACGGTGATGTTGAAATCGTCAAGCCGCAGCACGTGATCTGCCACCTGACCGATGAGAACGCAGCTATTAGCATGCGTATCAAAGTTCAGCGCGGTCGTGGTTATGTGCCGGCTTCTGCCCGAATTCATTCGGAAGAAGATGAGCGCCCAATCGGCCGTCTGCTGGTCGACGCATGCTATAGCCCTGTAGAGCGTATTGCCTACAATGTTGAAGCAGCGCGTGTAGAACAGCGTACCGACCTGGACAAGCTGGTCATCGAAATGGAAACCAACGGCACAATCGATCCTGAAGAGGCGATTCGTCGTGCGGCGACCATCCTGGCAGAACAACTGGAAGCTTTCGTTGACTTACGTGATGTACGTCAGCCGGAAGTGAAAGAAGAGAAACCAGAATTCGATCCGATCCTGCTGCGCCCTGTTGACGATCTCGAATTGACTGTCCGCTCTGCTAACTGCCTCAAGGCAGAAGCTATCCACTATATCGGTGATCTGGTACAGCGTACCGAGGTTGAGTTGCTGAAAACGCCGAACCTGGGTAAAAAATCTCTTACCGAGATTAAAGACGTGCTGGCTTCACGTGGTCTGTCTCTGGGCATGCGCCTGGAAAACTGGCCACCAGCAAGCATTGCTGACGAGTAACCGGATCACAGGTTAAGGTTTTACTGAGAAGGATAAGGTCATGCGCCATCGTAAGAGTGGTCGTCAACTGAACCGCAACAGCAGCCATCGCCAGGCTATGTTCCGCAACATGGCAGGTTCACTGGTTCGTCATGAGATCATCAAGACGACCCTGCCTAAAGCGAAAGAGCTGCGTCGCGTAGTTGAGCCGCTGATTACTCTTGCCAAGACTGACAGCGTTGCTAATCGTCGTCTGGCATTCGCCCGTACTCGTGATAACGAGATCGTGGCAAAACTGTTTAACGAACTGGGCCCGCGTTTCGCGAGCCGTGCCGGTGGTTACACTCGCATTCTGAAGTGTGGTTTCCGTGCAGGCGACAACGCGCCGATGGCTTACATCGAGCTGGTTGATCGTTCAGAGAAAGCAGAAGCTGCTGCAGAGTAATCTGCAGTAACGTAAAAAAACCCGCTCCGGCGGGTTTTTTTATATCCGCGATATCCCCACTTCTCTACAATGTCTGTATCAATTCTGTTCATCTCCTGGAGCTGGTAATGTGGTTGCTCGACCAGTGGGCAGAACGCCATATTCGCGATGCCCAAAAAAAAGGTGAATTCGACGATCTCCCCGGGAGCGGCGAACGCCTTGCGCTTGACGATGACTCGCACATCGCACCGGAATTACGGGCTGGATACCGTTTGCTGAAAAATGCGGGCTGTCTCCCCCCGGAGCTCGAACAGCGCAGAGAGGCTGTTGAACTGGCCGATCTTCTCAAAGGGATCCGCCATGACGATCCACGACATTCTGAACTTAGCCGCCGCCTCGCCCTGCTTGAACTCAAGCTGCGCCAGGCTGGGATGAACACTGATTTTCTGCGCGGTGAATACGGTGAAAGATTGATGCAGAAAATAAGCGAGGAGTAGTTATGTACCGCATCGGTGAACTTGCGAAGCTTGCGAACGTCACGCCGGATACTATCCGATATTACGAAAAGCAGCAGATGATCGATCATGAAGTTCGGACTGAAGGAGGCTTTCGCCTTTATACCGATAACGATCTGCAGCGCCTGCGGTTTATTCGTTATGCGCGTCAGCTCGGTTTTACACTGGATTCGATCCGTGAGTTATTATCGATCCGCATCGATCCGGAACATCACACCTGCCAGGAATCTAAAAGCATCGTGCAGGCCCGGCTGGATGAAGTTGAAGCGCGTATACAGGAACTGCAAACCATGCAGCGCTCTCTGCAAAGGCTGAATGATGCCTGCTGCGGTACGGCCCACAGCAGCATTTACTGTTCAATTCTCGAAGCCCTTGAACAGGGAGCGAGTGGAGAAACGCAGGGCTGTTGATTTTTAGTTCAACCGGGTCTAGACTCGCTTCGTCATAAACCCTGCTCTGGAGACGTTATGAGCCGCTATCAGCACACGAAAGGACAAATTAAGGACAATGCCATTGAGGCGTTACTTCACGACCCGTTATTCAGGCAGCGCGTTGAGAAGAATAAAAAAGGGAAAGGAAGTTATCTGCGTAAAGACAAACATGAAAAACGGGGTAACTGGGAGGCCAGTGGCAAGCAAGCGAATCGCTTATTTACCACTGGCCTTCCTGCTTTTATCTGTTGATTAGACGCGGTTATTTTGCTCTTTTAACAGATCGCGGATCTCACTCAACAGCACTTCTTCTTTCGTTGGCGCAGGTGCTGCAGCCGGCTCTTCTTTTTTACGGTTGAGCCTGTTGATCAGCTTGATGGCCATAAATATGGCAAACGCGACAATCACAAAATCAAATACGTTCTGAATAAATACGCCGTAGTGCATCACTACTGCCGGAACATCACCCTGCGCTTCACGCAACGTGAAAGCGAACTGTTTGAAATCAATGCCGCCGATTAACAACCCTAAAGGTGGCATGATAATGTCGGCCACTAATGATGAAACAATCTTGCCGAATGCCGCACCAATAATGACACCCACTGCCAAATCTACCACGTTCCCGCGCATCGCAAATTCGCGAAATTCTTTAATAAAACTCATTGTTCTCTCCTTGTGCCAGCTGACGAGTTTAAGTTTAACAAATGATTAGCCAATTGCCATTCGGGATAATTAAACATTATGAAAAATAAAAGGCACAGAAATGAAAAGGATAAAGTAAGGGTGCTCTTACTCGAGCACCCATTTCTTTAAAGGAAGAATGGACTTGGCTGGAATAAACGTTCGACGTCGGTAATAAACTTTTTATCGGTAAGGAACATAATAACGTGATCGCCTTGCTCAATTCGTAAATTATCATTGGCAATCATGACATCATTCCCGCGCACAACGGCGCCGATAATCGTGCCTGGCGGCAGTTTAATTTCGTCGATCGAACGGCCGACGACGCGCGACGTCGTTTCATCTCCATGAGCCACGGCTTCAATAGCTTCCGCTACGCCACGGCGAAGCGATGACACACCGACAATATCCGCTTTACGAACATGGCTCAGGAGAGCGGAAATTGTCGCCTGCTGAGGGGAAATGGCAATATCAATAACGCTGCCCTGAACCAGATCGACATACGCCTTACGCTGGATAAGCACCATGACTTTTTTAGCCCCCATGCGCTTCGCGAGCATGGCGGACATTATATTCGCCTCGTCGTCGTTGGTGACGGCAATAAAGAGATCAACCTGATCAATATGCTCTTCAGCCAGTAGCTCCTGATCCGACGCATCACCATAAAATACGATCGTATTTTGCAGTTTTTCCGCCAGTTCAGCAGCACGCTGTTGATCGCGCTCGATCAACTTCACGCTGTAATCTTTTTCCAGCCGATGTGCCAGACCGGCACCGATATTGCCACCGCCGACCAGCATAATGCGTTTATAGGGTTTTTCGAGACGCTGAAGTTCACTCATCACCGCACGAATATGCTGTGAGGCCGCAATAAAGAAGACCTCATCACCGGCTTCGACAATCGTGGAGCCTTGCGGGCGAATTGGCCTGTCGTGACGGAAAATCGCTGCGACGCGCGTATCGATATGCGGCATGTGCTCGCGCATGGTAGAAAGCGCATTGCCGATCAATGGTCCGCCGTAATAGGCCTTAACTACTGCCAGGCTCACTTTGCCCTCGGCAAAGTTCACTACCTGCAGGGCGCCCGGATATTCGATCAGGCGATAGATATTGTCGATAACCAGCTGTTCTGGCGCGATGAGGTGGTCAATGGGGACCGCTTCGGAATTAAACAGTTTTTCAGCATCGCGAACATAGTCCGGAGAGCGAATGCGCGCAATTCGGTTTGGCGTGTTGAAAAGCGAGTAGGCCACCTGACAGGCCACCATATTGGTTTCGTCAGAACTGGTTACCGCAACCAGCATGTCGGCATCGTCGGCGCCCGCTTCACGAAGAACACGGGGGTGCGAACCATGACCCTGTACCACGCGCAGGTCAAACTTGTCCTGTAAGACACGCAGACGATCGCCGTTGGTATCAACAATTGTGATGTCGTTGTTTTCGCCAACCAGGTTTTCCGCCAGCGTTCCGCCCACCTGTCCTGCACCCAGAATGATAATCTTCATATCTCGTGACCTGTTCTCAACATCACTCTTTGATTAGCTTAGCGTAAAAGAAGCCATCACCCTCTTCAGCACCCGGCAGGTTCTGCAGACCCGGGGATTCAGGCGTTCCCGTATCGCGCAGCGCGGCGTCCGGCGTACGTTTAAGGAAGGCCGTGATTTGCTGGCTGTTTTCTTCCGGCAGCACGGAGCAGGTTGCATAGACCAGCGTTCCACCAGGCTTAAGATGCGGCCAAATGGCGTCGAGAATGTCGGATTGCAGTTGGGCAAGTTCCTTAATATCACGATCGCGGCGTAGCCACTTGATGTCAGGATGACGACGAATAACACCGGTTGCAGAGCAGGGAGCATCCAGCAAAATGCGATCGAACTGGGTTTCACCACACCATTCTGCGGGTTTGCGTCCATCGCCCTGCTTAACCTGAGCCTTCATGCCGAGACGCTTGAGGTTGTCGTAGACGCGTGAGAGACGCTGTTCATCGACGTCCACTGCCATCACGCTGGCCTGCGGAGCCACTTCAAGAATATGCGTCGTTTTGCCCCCAGGCGCGGCGCAAAGATCGAGGATCTGCTCACCATTTTTGGGTTCAAGCCAGGTCATGCAACCCTGAGCCGAGGCATCCTGTACGGTTACCCAGCCTTCATCAAAACCGGGTAATGCATGTACCGGTGCCGGTGAGGCCAGACGTACAGCATCCGGATAGGCTTGATGCGGGAATCCACTCATTCCAGCTTCTTCAAGTAATGCCAGCCATGCGTCACGAGTGTGGTGATTACGATTCACGCGTAGCCACATTGGCGGGCGCTGGTTGTTGGCATCGGCAATCTCCTCCCACTGCTGTGGATAAGCTTTTTTCAGGCGCCTCAACAGCCAGTCCGGGTGCAGAAAACGTGCTTCGCTTTGGGCAAATTCAGCCAGAAGCTCTTCCTGCTGTCTCTGGAACTGACGCAGTACGCCGTTGATCAGACCTTTCAGCTGAGGGCGTTTAATCGCAACGGCGCCTTCAACCGTCTCAGCCAGCGCGGCATGAGGTGGGATGCGGGTATGAAGAAGCTGATAAAAACCCACAATAATCAAATAGTGTACGGTGCGCTGCTTGCCTGTCATTGGGCGTGACATCAGCTTGTTAATCAGCCACTCAAGCTGAGAAAGCGTGCGCAGAACGCCAAAGCAGAGCTCCTGAAGCAGGGCTTTGTCTTTATCCGATACTTTTTGTTGCAGGGGAGGCAGGACGTTACTTAGTGACTGGCCCTGCTCGATAACCTGCTCAACGGCCTGAGCCGCCATACTGCGTAGATTTTGTTTTTTCATAACCGTAAAAATAAAAATGCCCGGAAACACCGGGCCTTAAGGATAGATTTGCTCAGGCAAGACGATTGCCCGGAATAAACCATTCGCGACGGGAATTTAACAGATCCTGAGCGCTCATGGCCTTCTTACCAGCCGGTTGTAGCGATTCAAGATTGAGGATCCCTTGCCCAGTCGCCACCTGAATTCCGTTCTTGTTGGCGTCAACAATCGTACCGGGTTCAGCCGTGGTAGTACCGCTAATGACGGAAGCTTTCCAGACTTTCACCGGCTGCTCATCAATCTCCATCCAGCTCATTGGCCACGGATTAAAAGCGCGAATGCAGCGTTCAAGCTGCGCGGCTGACAGGGACCAGTCTATCCGCGCTTCTTCTTTGCTCAGTTTTTCGGCATAAGTCACCAGCGCGTCATCCTGAACTTCCGGTTTCGCCGTATTGTCAGCAAGCTGCTGGAGCGTCTCGATAAGCCCTTGTGGGCCAAGGTCTGCCAGTTTGTCATACAGCGTAGCGCTGGTATCGTCTGACGTTATGGGGCACGCCAGTTTATACAGCATATCGCCGGTGTCTAAACCTACGTCCATCTTCATAATGGTAACGCCCGTTTCGGCATCACCTGCCCACAGCGAGCGCTGGATAGGTGCAGCACCACGCCAGCGCGGAAGCAGAGACCCGTGCACGTTGATGCACCCCAGGCGAGGCATATCGAGCACAGCTTTCGGCAGAATTAAACCGTAAGCCACCACCACCATTACGTCGGCATTCAGGTCAGCAACCAGCTGCTGATTTTCCTGTGGGCGTAACGATGCGGGCTGGAAAACGGGTAGCCCATGCTCTTCTGCCAGCACCTTTACCGGGCTCGGCATCAGTTTTTTACCGCGACCTGCCGGACGGTCAGGCTGGGTAAAGACGCCAACAACCTGGTGACCAGAAGATAACAGCGCGTCAAGATGACGCGCTGCAAAATCAGGGGTTCCCGCGAAGATAATACGTAGTGTTTTAGACACGATGATCCTTGTATCCGGGGGGACGTTATGCGCGAGAACGCAAACGATCCAGTTTCTCTACTTTTTGACGAATACGCTGCTGTTTCAGCGGCGAGAGATAATCGATAAACAGTTTACCGACCAGGTGATCCATCTCATGCTGAATACAAATCGCCAGCAGGTCGTCTGCTTCCAGTTCGAACGGGTTACCGTCACGATCCAGCGCGCGAATTTTCACCTTTTCGGCACGCGGTACTAAAGCGCGCTGTTCAGGAATGGACAGACAGCCTTCCTCAATACCGGTTTCGCCACTCTTTTCGAGCAGCTCAGGGTTGATCAGCACCAGACGCTCATCGCGATTTTCGGAAACATCAATCACGATAATACGCTTATGAATATCCACCTGCGTCGCCGCCAGGCCAATACCTTCTTCGGCGTACATGGTATCGAACATATCATCAACGATACGCTGGATTTCTGCATTCACTTCTTTGACCGGTTCAGCGACGATGCGAAGGCGCTCGTCCGGAATATGTAACACTTGCAAAACTGCCATAAATTTCCAGAGTCGTGTTCAGGAGTTGATAAGAATACTCTCTCTATTCTAGACAAATCCCCCATCGATTGACAGCATCAGTGACCAATCGCAATGATTGCGGAGGCCGCTTATGGCAGGGGAAAGGATGACGTCTACCGAGATATGGCTACGGCTAATACACACAGGGTCTCTATGTGGTGATGTAATGCTGGAAGCGGCTGCGCGACTGCAGAAGCTGGAACACCTCAACGTGCTCGTGGTCAGAGAGGCCGGGCTGACAGCAAAGCAGGCTGAACGGTTCTTTGCACTCGATGAGAGCGAGCTGGAACGTAGTCTTGTGTGGCTTGAGCAGCCGGGACATCATTTATTAACGCCCAACCATCCCCTATATCCCCCTTTGCTCCGCACGATCCCTGATTATCCCGGGGCGTTATTCATAAAAGGTAATCCTGAGGCGCTTAATACCATTCAGCTGGCGGTGGTAGGTAGTCGTGCGCCGTCATGGTACGGCGAGCGATGGGGGAAAATCCTGTGCGAACAACTTTCTCAAAGCGGTTTCACGATCACCAGCGGGCTGGCCTGCGGTATTGACGGCGTAGCCCACAGCGCGGCGCTGTCAGTTAAGGGACGAAGCGTAGCGGTGCTGGGGAACGGTCTTTTTAGCATTTATCCGCGCCGGCATCAGGCACTGGCGATGCGGCTTATTGAATCTGACGGCGCGATAGTGTCTGAATTTCCGCTTTCCGCACAGCCCAGGCCGGCAAACTTTCCGCGTCGGAATCGGATTATCAGCGGGCTCAGCAAAGGTGTGCTGGTGGTTGAAGCGGCGCGCCGAAGCGGTTCGCTGGTCACGGCGCGATGCGCGCTCGAACAGGGAAGAGAAGTCTTCGCCTTGCCTGGACCGATAGGTAATCCCGGATGCGAGGGGCCCCACTGGCTGATTAAGCAAGGGGCAACGCCGGTAACGGAAGTAGGAGATATTCTTGAAAATTTGCAATATGGGTTGCAATGGCTGCAGGAAGATCCCGAAAAGCGACAATATTCATCAGATCAGGGAAAGGTGGCATTGCCATTTCCCAAGCTCCTGGCTAACGTAGGAGATGAGGTAACACCTGTTGACGTTGTCGCTGAACGTGCCGGCCAACCTGTGCCAGTAACGGTAGCACAGCTACTCGAACTGGAGTTAGCAGGGTGGATCGCAGCTGTACCCGGCGGCTATGTCCGATTAAGGAGGGCATGCCATGTTCGACGTACTGATGTATTTGTTTGAGACTTACATCCATAACGAAGCAGAAATGCGAGTGGATCAGGACAAATTGACACAGGATCTTACCGATGCGGGGTTTGAGCGGGAAGATATCTATAATGCGTTGATGTGGCTGGAAAAACTTGCTGATTATCAGGAAGGCCTCGCCGAACCGATGCAGCTTGCTTCTGACCCATTGTCAGTACGCATTTATACAGCGGAAGAGTGTGAAAGGCTGGACGCCAGCTGCCGGGGGTTCATCTTATTCCTTGAGCAGATTCAGGTGCTGAACCTCGAAACGAGAGAAATGGTGATAGAGCGCGTCATGGCGCTGGATACAGCAGAATTTGAACTGGAAGATCTCAAGTGGGTGATCCTGATGGTTCTGTTTAATATCCCGGGCTGTGAAAACGCCTATCAGCAAATGGAAGAATTACTCTTTGAAGTGAATGAAGGTATGCTGCACTAATTCAATGTGCAGCACCAAGAGTTGTTATGGCCAAATCAGCACTATTCACGGTGCATAAAAACGAGCCCTGCCCGCAGTGCGGGGCTGAACTTGTTATTCGGTCCGGGAAACACGGCCCGTTTCTCGGTTGTTCACACTATCCGGAATGTGATTATGTCCGTCCCCTGAAAAGCCAGGCGGATGGACATATCGTTAAAATTCTGGAGGGTCAGTATTGCCCACTCTGCGGTGGTGAATTAGCCCTGCGGCAGGGGCGATTCGGCATGTTTATTGGATGTAGCCGCTACCCGGAATGTGAGCATACGGAACAAATTGATAAGCCTGATGAAACGGCAATTGCGTGCCCTCAGTGTCAGCGCGGTCAGTTGGTACAGCGCCGTTCCCGTTATGGTAAGACTTTCCATTCGTGCGATCGCTACCCTGAATGCCAGTTCGTTATCAATTTTAAACCGGTAGCGGGAACCTGCCCTCATTGCAATTATCCGCTACTTATAGAGAAGAAAACCGCGCAAGGCATGAAACGCTTCTGCGCCAGTAAACAATGTGGAAAGCCGGTTACGGCGGATCAAAATAGTGAATAATAACCTGCCATCAGGCTCCATTGCGCATGCTGTGGACGTACTGAAAAAAGAAGAAGTCATCGCCTATCCAACTGAAGCTGTTTTTGGAGTCGGTTGCGATCCTGACAGCGAGACGGCCGTAAGCCGACTGCTTGCCTTAAAACAAAGACCCGTCGAGAAAGGGCTGATTTTGATCGCTGCGAATTATGAGCAGCTTAAACCCTATATCGATGACTCCATGCTGACGCCGGCGCAGCGCGAGACGATCTTCTCCGCGTGGCCTGGCCCGGTGACCTTCGTTTTCCCGGCGCAGCCGACTACGCCTCGCTGGTTAACCGGACGTTTTGATTCCCTCGCCGTTCGCGTAACTGACCATCCGCTGGTGGTTGAACTTTGCCTGGCATTTGGTAAACCGCTGGTCTCAACCAGCGCCAACCTGACCGGATTGCCACCTTGTCGGACAACCGAAGAAGTATTGGCGCAGTTCGGGAATGACTTCCCAGTCGCTGTCGGTGAAACGGGAGGGCGCCTGAATCCGTCTGAAATTCGCGACGCCTTGACCGGCGAACGTTTTCGCCAGGGGTAATCTCATGGAAACCTATGCTGTTTTTGGTAATCCGATTGCACACAGCAAGTCACCGTTGATCCATCAGCAATTTGCGAAGCAGCTGCAGATAAATCATCCCTATGGTCGCGTACTGGCCCCGGTGGATGCATTTATTCCAACGCTGGAGGCTTTTTTCGCCGCGGGCGGTAAAGGCGCGAATGTGACGGTTCCTTTTAAAGAGGAAGCCTTTGAACGTGCGGATGAACTGACCGAGCGCGCTTCACTGGCTGGTGCAGTCAATACCCTAAAACGGCTTGAGGATGGGCGCCTTTTGGGTGACAACACCGACGGAATTGGTTTACTTAGCGATCTGGAACGACTGTCGTTTATTAAGCCCGGGTTTCGGGTCCTGCTGATTGGTGCGGGTGGCGCATCGCGGGGAGTACTGTTGCCTCTGCTTTCACTGGACTGTGCGGTGACCATTACCAACAGAACCTTTTCCCGCGCGGAAGCGCTGGCGGCGTTGTTTGAGCATACCGGCAGCGTGAGCGCGGTAGCGCTTGACGATCTTGCCGATCGTGAGTTCGATCTTGTCATCAATGCCACGTCCAGCGGCATCAATGGCGAGATCCCGTTAATTCCTGCTTCTCTGGTCAGCGCGCATATGTACTTCTATGACATGTTTTATCAGAAAGGGAAAACGCCTTTCCTTAACTGGTGTGAACAACACGGCGCGAAGCAGTTAGCCGATGGACTGGGAATGCTGGTGGGTCAGGCCGCGCATGCGGTGCTGCTCTGGCATGGCGTGTTGCCTGCGGTCGAACCTGTCATTGAAAAGTTAAAGCAGGAGCTTTCGGCGTGAACCAGGCTATCCATTTCCCGGACAGAGAGAACTGGGATGAGACTAAACAAGCGGTCTGTTTTCCGGTGCTGGTGCAGGGGATGCAACTTACCTGTGCCATTCATGGGGAGACGCTGTTGCGCCGTTTTGGCGGTTCAGACCCGATAGCGATATTTTGTGAAAATCGCTGGGATCTGGAAGAGGAAGCCAGCGATTTAATCCGCGAACAGCAGGAAGACGATCAGGGCTGGGTTTGGTTGTCCTGATCCAAATAGTCATTCTTCCAGTTAACGTAGTTGTTCGCCGAGTATTTTAATCCTTCGATCTCCGCCTCCTTCAGGGGGCGGATCTGTTTTACCGGGCTTCCCAGATAGAGATAGCCACTCTCCAGCCGTTTGTTCTGCGGGACCAGGCTACCGGCACCAATCATTACGTCATCTTCTACTATGACGCCATCCAGCAAAATCGACCCCATGCCAACAAGTACGCGATTCCCGATAGTGCAGCCGTGAAGCATCACTTTATGGCCGACGGTAACCTCTTCTCCAATGATGAGGGGATTACCGTCCGGGTTATAGGAGGATTTGTGCGTGACATGCAGAACGCTACCGTCCTGAATATTGGTACGGGCGCCAATCGACACATAGTTAACATCTCCCCTGATGGCGACGAGGGGCCAGATGCTGACATCATCGGCCATTCGGACATCGCCGATCACCACGCTGCTGGCATCGATCATCACGCGATCGCCTTTTGGGGGGAACAGATCTTTATAAGGACGTAATACTGCGGGCATATCTACCTCTAACAATGAGCGCTATACAGAAGACTTTGATCATATTAATGGATCGCGGCAAGGCAAAATACGTCAATATTTAAGCAGATCGGGCGGGATTTCAGCGAAAAGCGCGGAAAATCAGCAGTCGGAAAAAAAGATCTAAAAAATACTTGTGCTAAAAAATGGGATCCCTATAATGCGCCTCCATCGACACGGCGGATGTGAATCACTTCACACAACAAGCGGTTCGGTTGAAGAGAAAAATTCTGAAATAACGGGTTGACTCTGAAAGAGGAAAGCGTAATATACGCCACCTCGCAACGGTGAGCGAAAGCCGCGTTGCACTGCTCTTTAACAATTTATCAGACAATCTGTGTGGGCACTCAAAGTGACATGGATTCTTAACGTCGCAAGACGAAAAATGAATACCAAGTCTCTGAGTGAACATACGTAATTCATTACGAAGTTTAATTCACGAGCATCAAACTTAAATTGAAGAGTTTGATCATGGCTCAGATTGAACGCTGGCGGCAGGCCTAACACATGCAAGTCGAGCGGTAGCACAGAGAGCTTGCTCTCGGGTGACGAGCGGCGGACGGGTGAGTAATGTCTGGGAAACTGCCTGATGGAGGGGGATAACTACTGGAAACGGTAGCTAATACCGCATAACGTCGCAAGACCAAAGAGGGGACCTTAGGGCCTCTTGCCATCAGATGTGCCCAGATGGGATTAGCTAGTAGGTGGGGTAACGGCTCACCTAGGCGACGATCCCTAGCTGGTCTGAGAGGATGACCAGCCACACTGGAACTGAGACACGGTCCAGACTCCTACGGGAGGCAGCAGTGGGGAATATTGCACAATGGGCGCAAGCCTGATGCAGCCATGCCGCGTGTATGAAGAAGGCCTTCGGGTTGTAAAGTACTTTCAGCGGGGAGGAAGGCGATAAGGTTAATAACCTTGTCGATTGACGTTACCCGCAGAAGAAGCACCGGCTAACTCCGTGCCAGCAGCCGCGGTAATACGGAGGGTGCAAGCGTTAATCGGAATTACTGGGCGTAAAGCGCACGCAGGCGGTCTGTCAAGTCGGATGTGAAATCCCCGGGCTCAACCTGGGAACTGCATTCGAAACTGGCAGGCTAGAGTCTTGTAGAGGGGGTAGAATTCCAGGTGTAGCGGTGAAATGCGTAGAGATCTGGAGGAATACCGGTGGCGAAGGCGGCCCCCTGGACAAAGACTGACGCTCAGGTGCGAAAGCGTGGGGAGCAAACAGGATTAGATACCCTGGTAGTCCACGCCGTAAACGATGTCGACTTGGAGGTTGTGCCCTTGAGGCGTGGCTTCCGGAGCTAACGCGTTAAGTCGACCGCCTGGGGAGTACGGCCGCAAGGTTAAAACTCAAATGAATTGACGGGGGCCCGCACAAGCGGTGGAGCATGTGGTTTAATTCGATGCAACGCGAAGAACCTTACCTACTCTTGACATCCAGAGAACTTTCCAGAGATGGATTGGTGCCTTCGGGAACTCTGAGACAGGTGCTGCATGGCTGTCGTCAGCTCGTGTTGTGAAATGTTGGGTTAAGTCCCGCAACGAGCGCAACCCTTATCCTTTGTTGCCAGCGGTTAGGCCGGGAACTCAAAGGAGACTGCCAGTGATAAACTGGAGGAAGGTGGGGATGACGTCAAGTCATCATGGCCCTTACGAGTAGGGCTACACACGTGCTACAATGGCGCATACAAAGAGAAGCGACCTCGCGAGAGCAAGCGGACCTCATAAAGTGCGTCGTAGTCCGGATTGGAGTCTGCAACTCGACTCCATGAAGTCGGAATCGCTAGTAATCGTAGATCAGAATGCTACGGTGAATACGTTCCCGGGCCTTGTACACACCGCCCGTCACACCATGGGAGTGGGTTGCAAAAGAAGTAGGTAGCTTAACCTTCGGGAGGGCGCTTACCACTTTGTGATTCATGACTGGGGTGAAGTCGTAACAAGGTAACCGTAGGGGAACCTGCGGTTGGATCACCTCCTTACCTTAAAGAACCTGCCTTTGTAGTGTCCACACAGATTGTCTGATGAAAAGTAAATAGCAAGGCGTCTTGCGATTGAGACTTCAGTGTCCCCTTCGTCTAGAGGCCCAGGACACCGCCCTTTCACGGCGGTAACAGGGGTTCGAATCCCCTAGGGGACGCCACTTGCTGGTTCGTGAGTGAAAGTCACCTGCCTCAGTATCTCAAAACTCATCTTCGGGTGACGTTTGAGATATTTGCTCTTTAAAAATCTGGATCAAGCTGAAAATTGAAACGACACACATGTTATGTGTGTTCGAGTCTCTCAAATTTTCGCAATCAGAAGTGAAACATCTTCGGGTTGTGAGGTTAAGCGACTAAGCGTACACGGTGGATGCCCTGGCAGTCAGAGGCGATGAAGGACGTGCTAATCTGCGAAAAGCGCCGGCGAGGTGATATGAACCTTTGACCCGGCGATGTCCGAATGGGGAAACCCAGTGCAATTCGTTGCACTATCGTTAACTGAATACATAGGTTAACGAGGCGAACCGGGGGAACTGAAACATCTAAGTACCCCGAGGAAAAGAAATCAACCGAGATTCCCCAGTAGCGGCGAGCGAACGGGGAGCAGCCCAGAGTCTGAATCAGCTTGTGTGTTAGTGGAAGCGTCTGGAAAGTCGCACGGTACAGGGTGACAGTCCCGTACACGAAAGCACACAGGCTGTGAACTCGAAGAGTAGGGCGGGACACGTGGTATCCTGTCTGAATATGGGGGACCATCCTCCAAGGCTAAATACTCCTGACTGACCGATAGTGAACCAGTACCGTGAGGGAAAGGCGAAAAGAACCCCGGCGAGGGGAGTGAAAAAGAACCTGAAACCGTGTACGTACAAGCAGTGGGAGCACCCTTGTGGTGTGACTGCGTACCTTTTGTATAATGGGTCAGCGACTTATATTCTGTAGCAAGGTTAACCGTATAGGGGAGCCGAAGGGAAACCGAGTCTTAACTGGGCGTTAAGTTGCAGGGTATAGACCCGAAACCCGGTGATCTAGCCATGGGCAGGTTGAAGGTTGGGTAACACTAACTGGAGGACCGAACCGACTAATGTTGAAAAATTAGCGGATGACTTGTGGCTGGGGTGAAAGGCCAATCAAACCGGGAGATAGCTGGTTCTCCCCGAAAGCTATTTAGGTAGCGCCTCGTGAACTCATCTTCGGGGGTAGAGCACTGTTTCGGCTAGGGGCCATCCCGGCTTACCAACCCGATGCAAACTACGAATACCGAAGAATGTTATCACGGGAGACACACGGCGGGTGCTAACGTCCGTCGTGAAGAGGGAAACAACCCAGACCGCCAGCTAAGGTCCCAAAGTCATGGTTAAGTGGGAAACGATGTGGGAAGGCACAGACAGCCAGGATGTTGGCTTAGAAGCAGCCATCATTTAAAGAAAGCGTAATAGCTCACTGGTCGAGTCGGCCTGCGCGGAAGATGTAACGGGGCTAAACCATGCACCGAAGCTGCGGCAGCGACGCTTAGGCGTTGTTGGGTAGGGGAGCGTTCTGTAAGCCGTTGAAGGTGTGCTGTGAGGCATGCTGGAGGTATCAGAAGTGCGAATGCTGACATAAGTAACGATAAAGCGGGTGAAAAGCCCGCTCGCCGGAAGACCAAGGGTTCCTGTCCAACGTTAATCGGGGCAGGGTGAGTCGACCCCTAAGGCGAGGCCGAAAGGCGTAGTCGATGGGAAACAGGTTAATATTCCTGTACTTGGTGTTACTGCGAAGGGGGACGGAGAAGGCTATGTTAGCCGGGCGACGGTTGTCCCGGTTTAAGCATGTAGGCGGAGGTTCCAGGTAAATCCGGTACCTTATTAACGCTGAGGTGTGATGACGAGGCACTACGGTGCTGAAGTAACAAATGCCCTGCTTCCAGGAAAAGCCTCTAAGCATCAGGTAACACGAAATCGTACCCCAAACCGACACAGGTGGTCAGGTAGAGAATACCAAGGCGCTTGAGAGAACTCGGGTGAAGGAACTAGGCAAAATGGTGCCGTAACTTCGGGAGAAGGCACGCTGATATGTAGGTGAAGCCCCTGCGGGTGGAGCTGAAATCAGTCGAAGATACCAGCTGGCTGCAACTGTTTATTAAAAACACAGCACTGTGCAAACACGAAAGTGGACGTATACGGTGTGACGCCTGCCCGGTGCCGGAAGGTTAATTGATGGGGTTAGCGGCAACGCGAAGCTCTTGATCGAAGCCCCGGTAAACGGCGGCCGTAACTATAACGGTCCTAAGGTAGCGAAATTCCTTGTCGGGTAAGTTCCGACCTGCACGAATGGCGTAATGATGGCCAGGCTGTCTCCACCCGAGACTCAGTGAAATTGAACTCGCTGTGAAGATGCAGTGTACCCGCGGCAAGACGGAAAGACCCCGTGAACCTTTACTATAGCTTGACACTGAACACTGGTCCTTGATGTGTAGGATAGGTGGGAGGCTTTGAAGCGTGGACGCCAGTCTGCGTGGAGCCAACCTTGAAATACCACCCTTTAATGGCTGGTGTTCTAACGTAGACCCGTGATCCGGGTTGCGGACAGTGTCTGGTGGGTAGTTTGACTGGGGCGGTCTCCTCCCAAAGAGTAACGGAGGAGCACGAAGGTTAGCTAATCCTGGTCGGACATCAGGAGGTTAGTGCAATGGCATAAGCTAGCTTGACTGCGAGAGTGACGGCTCGAGCAGGTGCGAAAGCAGGTCATAGTGATCCGGTGGTTCTGAATGGAAGGGCCATCGCTCAACGGATAAAAGGTACTCCGGGGATAACAGGCTGATACCGCCCAAGAGTTCATATCGACGGCGGTGTTTGGCACCTCGATGTCGGCTCATCACATCCTGGGGCTGAAGTAGGTCCCAAGGGTATGGCTGTTCGCCATTTAAAGTGGTACGCGAGCTGGGTTTAGAACGTCGTGAGACAGTTCGGTCCCTATCTGCCGTGGGCGCTGGAGAATTGAGGGGGGCTGCTCCTAGTACGAGAGGACCGGAGTGGACGCATCACTGGTGTTCGGGTTGTCATGCCAATGGCACTGCCCGGTAGCTAAATGCGGAAAAGATAAGTGCTGAAAGCATCTAAGCACGAAACTTGCCCCGAGATGAGTTCTCCCTGACCCTTTAAGGGTCCTGAAGGAACGTTGAAGACTACGACGTTGATAGGTCGGGTGTGTAAGCGCAGCGATGCGTTGAGCTAACCGATACTAATGAACCGTGAGGCTTAACCTTACAACGCCGAAGCTGTTTCGGCGAAGAGAGAGACACGATTTTCAGCCTGATACAGATTAACAGAATTTGCCTGGCGGCTTTAGCGCGGTGGTCCCACCTGACCCCATGCCGAACTCAGAAGTGAAACGCCGTAGCGCCGATGGTAGTGTGGGGTCTCCCCATGTGAGAGTAGGGAACTGCCAGGCATCAAATTTAGCGTGCTGATATGGCTCAGTTGGTAGAGCGCACCCTTGGTAAGGGTGAGGTCCCCAGTTCGACTCTGGGTATCAGCACCACTTTATACTTAGGTTAAAGTTCGGCAAGAAGTAAAAGAATTTGTCTGGCGGCTTTAGCGCGGTGGTCCCACCTGACCCCATGCCGAACTCAGAAGTGAAACGCCGTAGCGCCGATGGTAGTGTGGGGTCTCCCCATGTGAGAGTAGGGAACTGCCAGACATCAAATAAGTGAAAAGGCCATCCGAAAGGATGGCCTTTTTGCGTTTATGGGCGAAAAAAGGTAGGCCGGGTAAGGCGAAGCCTCCACCCGGCAGAGCAAACACCTAATGAATTACCTGTGACAGGAATGCTCGCGTACGTTCTGACTTCGGATGGGCAAAGAACTCATCCGGCGGCGCCTGTTCAACAATCTCGCCGCGGTCCATAAAGATCACCCGGTCGGCCACGGTTCGCGCAAACCCCATCTCATGCGTCACACAGAGCATGGTCATACCGGATTGTGCCAGCCCAATCATGGTGTCCAGAACCTCTTTCACCATTTCCGGATCGAGGGCAGATGTCGGTTCATCAAACAACATAATTTTCGGCTTCATACACAGCGAACGGGCGATAGCCACACGCTGCTGTTGGCCACCCGATATCTGGCCAGGGAACTTATTGGCATGCTCTGCGATACGTACGCGTTCCAGGTAGTGCATTGCCAACGCCTCCGCTTCCTTTTTCGGCATCTTTCGTACCCAAATCGGCGCAAGCGTACAGTTCTGCAGAACGGTCAGGTGCGGAAACAGATTAAAGTGCTGAAATACCATTCCTACTTCCTGACGTACGCGTTCGATATTGCGGATATCTTCATTCAGCTCGATACCATCAACCACAATGCGTCCTTGATGATGTTCTTCAAGATGATTAATACAGCGAATTGTTGTGGATTTTCCGGAGCCCGAAGGGCCGCAAAGGACGATGCGTTCTCCCTGCTTTA
This sequence comes from Enterobacter sp. DNB-S2, assembly GCF_019443845.1. Taxonomy (NCBI): domain Bacteria; kingdom Pseudomonadati; phylum Pseudomonadota; class Gammaproteobacteria; order Enterobacterales; family Enterobacteriaceae; genus Enterobacter; species Enterobacter sp. DNB-S2. Next base: position 211,195 of record NZ_CP050520.1, on the reverse strand, counting down.
CCTTAAGATTAATGTCCCTCAGGACATGAAATTGTCCGTACCATTTATTCACATTTTCCAGCGTAATCATCGCGTCGGCGGGTGTCATAGTTATTTGGCTCATAATTTCCTCAGTGCGGTGTACGCCCGGTGTTAAAGCGCTTTTCCAGATGCTGGCTGTAGCGCGACATGCTAAAACAAAAGATCCAGTAGATCAGGGCAGCAAAGACATATCCTTCGGTGGACATACCCAGCCAGACAGGGTCAACTGTTGCCTGTTGCACGCTGCTAAAGAGATCGAACAATCCGATAATGATCACCAGGCTGGTATCCTTGAAGAGGGCAATGATCGTGTTGACCAGACCCGGAATGACCAGCTTGAGTGCTTGTGGGAGAATGACCAGTCCCTGCGTTTTCCAGTAACCGAGAGCCAGTGATTCCGCCGCTTCGTACTGACCTTTAGGCAACGCTTGCAGACCACCACGTACAACTTCAGCGACATAGGCGGACTGGAAGAGAATCACCCCCACCAGGGCTCGGATCAGCTTGTCGATGGTTGTTCCCTCTGCCATAAACAGCGGCAGCATGACCGACGACATAAACAACACGGTGATAAGCGGTACGCCGCGCCAGAACTCAATGAAGATAACGGAGAGCACGCGGACGATCGGCATTTTTGAACGCCGTCCTAGGGCCAGTAAAATCCCCCACGGTAAAGCACCGGCTATCCCCACTGAAGCGATAATCAGCGTCAGCGTCAGCCCGCCCCACTGGCGTGTTTCAACGCGTTCCAGTCCCAGGAAACCGCCATACAACAGTACCCAGACAATAATCGGATAAACTACGGCCCAGGCAGCAATATAGCGTCCAAGATGTGGCAGCTTTTTCCAGAACATAGCCGCGACAGAGAGCAGGCCGATAACCAGCGCCAGATTTATCCGCCAGCGCTGTTCATGGGGATACAATCCATACATGAACTGGCCGAAGCGCTCATGAATAAACACCCAGCAGGCGCCGGCTTTTGTGCAGTCAGCTCGGGTTGAACCGACCCAGTTGGCCTGTAAAAACGCCCAGTTCAGCAGGGGAGGAATCAATTCCCACATGAGCCACAGGCAGACAATCGTCAGCAGGCTGTTACTCCAGTTGGAGAACAGATTCTTACGCGCCCACAGAATGAAACGTCCAACTGTCGAGTTGGCAGGGCGCGAGGAGTGCGACAGTATCGCTTTTGTCATCATAGATCCTTAGCGCTCGACCAGTGCTATACGGCGGTTATAAAGGTTCATCAGCAGTGAAATCACCAGGCTGATGATCAGATAGACAGACATCGTGATGGCGATGGTTTCAATGGCTTGTCCGGTCTGGTTAAGCACGGTTCCGGCGAAGAGTGACACCATATCCGGATAACCAATCGCAGCGGCCAGCGACGAGTTTTTGACAATATTGAGATACTGGCTGGTCAGGGGTGGAATGATGACCCGTAAAGCCTGCGGAATGATGACCTGGCGAAGCGTCACGGTATGGGGTAATCCCAGCGAGCGTGCCGCCTCATGCTGTCCATAAGGAACGGCCTGGATCCCTGCACGGATAATCTCTGCGATAAACGCGGACGTATAAATCGACAGCGCCAGCGTCAGGGCTGCCAACTCGGGAATTAATACCATCCCGCCCTGAAAGTTAAAGCCCCGCAGATGTGGAATATCCCAGTGCAAAGCGGCCCCGAACAGCCAGTGTGCAATTAGCGGCAGGCTAACGATCAGGACAACTGCCGTGGGCCAGGTTCTACGAAGCTGACCGGTTTTGATCTGATGCTTGCGGTTAAAACGGAATACCCCCGCAGAGAGCGCAAGCGCTATCACAATCGCGCCGATAAAAGCGTACAGCCCTTCACCCGGCTGAGGAGAAGGAATGGACAACCCACGGTTACTCAGGAAAAACAGCTCAAACGCGTCGACGGCCTGGCGGGGACCGGGAAGGTTACGCAGTACGGCGAAATACCAGAAGAAGATCTGCAGGAGCGGGGGGATATTGCGGAACGTCTCGATGTAAACAGTCGACAGTTTCCGCAGAAGCCAGTTTTCAGAAAGACGCGCCAGGCCAATAAAGAAGCCCAGTATCGACGCGAAGACGATACAAAGCGCCGATACCAATAGCGTATTCAGTAAACCGACCACGAACACGCGTCCGTACGTGTCACCTTCCTGGTAATCAATAAGGTGCTGAACAATACCAAACCCCGCGCTGCGATCTAAAAACGCGAAACCGGAAGTAATGCCGCGGTTATTCAGGTTGGTGATGGTGTTATGGATGAGATACACGGCGATGAGAACAACCGCAACAATAGCAATAATCTGGAATAGCCAGGCGCGGACCGCGGGATGAGAAAAGGATAGCGATCCTTTTACGGCTGAGCGGCGATGGGACATAAAGAAACCTCAGTAACCATGACTCTGGAGTGGGCACTGCCGGAGCAGTACCCGTTACAGCTATGACTTAACGTACTGGTGGTGCGTACTGAATACCGCCGTTGTTCCAGAGATTGTTCTGGCCGCGTTTGATCTTCAGCGGGCTTTCCGATCCCACATTGCGCTCAAAGATCTCAGAGTAGTTGCCCACCTGTTTGATGATGTTGTAAGCCCACTTGTTATCCAGCTTCAGATCCTTGCCGAAATCACCTTCTTTACCGAGCAGGTGCGCCATATCCGGGTTGGATGGCTTAGCGGCTTTCTCATCAACGTTTTTAGAGTTGATGCCCATCTCTTCTGCGTTCAGCATGGCAAACAGCGTCCAGCGAACAATGGAGAACCAGTCTTCATCACCACGACGAACGACGGGGCCGAGAGGCTCTTTGGAGATGACTTCAGGCAGGACAATCCACTCAGCCGGGTTGCTCAGCTTAATGCGTAAGGCATACAGCTGTGACTGGTCAGAGGCCAGCGTGTCGCAGCGGCCGGATTCCAGCGCTTTGGCCGATTCATCCGAGCGGTCGAATGTCACCGGGGTGTATTTCATGTTGTTTGCTTTGAAATAATCCGCGACGTTCAGCTCGGTATCGGTGCCCGCCTGGATACAAACGGTGGCGCCATCCAGTTCCTTAGCGCTTTTCAGGCCGGCTTTATTGTGGGTCAGGAAGCCGATGCCGTCATAATATGTCACGCCCGTAAATGACATCCCCATGCCTGCATCACGGGAGGAAGTCCAGGTGGTATTACGGGAGAGCATGTCGACCTCGCCGGACTGCAGCGCCGTAAAGCGTTCTTTCGCCGTCAGCGGGGTGTATTTTACTTTGCTGTCATCGCCAAAAACGGCGGCTGCAACGCCACGGCAGACATCCACATCAATACCGGTAAATTTGCCGTTCGCATCGGCATAAGAGAAGCCAGGCAAACCGTCACTGATACCACATTGAACAAAACCTTTCTTTTTAACGGCATCCAGTGTCGTTCCCGCATGGGCTTGACCGGCTACGGCAAACAACATGCCTGCAGCGGCCAGGCTGGCTATCATCGTCTTTTTCATAATGCATCCTGTGTGGCGAAATTTATCGTTATAGAGGCGTTTTTAAACGCTTTACCTGTCTGTGGCTTTGGCCAACGTTTATAAAGCAAACGTAATGCCAGTTTTGCGTTCGACAAAATAAGAGACGAGTGAACGCTTAATGCTGAGTGTAGACAGGCTTAAATAAAACGAGCGCCCCGAAACGGTGCGAAATTACAACCTGTGCCACAAATCGGAGCAAAAGTTGCGAGTTGGGTCAGGAAAAAGAAGAGATAGTTTTCAGCGTGAATATTGGCAGGGTATTCAATAATCTTAATGTGTGAAAATCATCACGATAGAATAAGTAATTTGAATGAATATGCGAAAAAGTTGTGACTGACTTCAGGCTTAGATTAATTTAGTGAATATTTACAGGGCTATTTTTTTACTTATTTGAAAATATTGCACTCATTAAAAGCAAAAGCGCGGCCAGAGCCGCGCTTTCTCAACAGATGTTACTTCGTGAGGGCAACAATACCCAGTGTTAAACCCGCTACTGCGGCAGCACCGCCGGCGATAGCACCCGCAGTCTCCCAGTTATCCTGGGTGGTGCCTTTCATACAGGTATTGGTATGAACCAGTCGGCCCTGGTCGTCGTAAACCGGTACACATGGAGAATCGTGCGCGCAACCAGCAAGCAGCGCAGCGAGAAGTGCAACGGAAATGAATCTTTTCATGATGTTACCTCAGTATTATTTCTCATCCGCTATAAAGCCAGGAGGGCTATTAACGAACTGGAGGTTATTTTACCACCGGGGTAAGTCCTCGTTACACGAGGAATAATCTCAAATTATGTAGTTTGTAAAAATCGTGGAGAAAAGTCGGTTTCAGGAGGAATTAATGGAGACATTATGGAGTTGCAAGAGACTGTTTTTACTTAATGCAAATCATCATATTCTTAATGCTTCCTTTATGTAAAACCTAATTGGTTGTTTAAGTTAAAAATAAAAAGGCACCAGAGGTGCCTTTTCAGGGAAACATTAACCTTTATGGTGCGTAAACCGTCGCCGAACAACCACAAAGAAAACGGGCACGAAGAAAATCGCCAGAAGCGTTGCGGAAAGCATTCCCCCCATAACGCCCGTACCGACGGCGTTTTGCGCGCCGCTCCCGGCCCCGGTGCTGATCACCAGCGGCATGACGCCAAGAATAAAGGCCAGAGACGTCATCAGGATCGGTCGAAGGCGCATCCTGGAAGCTTCCAGCGTGGCTTCAATAATGCCTTTGCCTTCTTTATCCATCAGGTCTTTAGCAAATTCGACGATCAGGATGGCGTTTTTCGCCGATAAACCAATCGTCGTCAGCAGGCCGACCTGGAAATAGACGTCATTGTTTAACCCGCGCAACGACGCTGCGAGAAGAGCCCCAATGACCCCAAGCGGCACAACCAGCATAACGGAGAACGGAATGGACCAGCTTTCATACAGCGCAGCCAGGCACAGGAACACCACGATCAGTGAAATGGCGTACAGGGCAGGCGCCTGGTTACCCGAGAGCCGCTCCTGATAAGACATCCCCGTCCAGTCATAGCCGATGCCGGAAGGCAGTTTTGCCGCGAGACTTTCCATCATAGCCATGGCCTCACCGGTGCTTTTACCCGGGGCTGATTCACCCAGGATCTCCATAGAGGGCATCCCGTTATAGCGTTCCAGACGAGGTGAACCATACACCCAGCGAGCGTTGCTGAAGGCGGAGAACGGGACCATTTCCCCATTCGCGCTGCGCACGTAAAGGTTGTTAATATCTCCCGGCAACATACGGAATTTTGCGTCGGCCTGTACGTAGACCTTTTTCACTCGGCCATGATCGATAAAGTCATTCACATAGGTGCCACCTAAGGCCGTCGAAATCGTCTGGTTGACGTCAGAAAGGCTGACGCCCAGCGCCTGCGCTTTCTCCTGATCGACATCCAGCTTGAACTGAGGCGTATCTTCAAGACCGTTAGGGCGCACGCGAACCAGCAGGTCAGGGTGCTCATGCACCATGCTGAGCAGTTGGTTACGCGCCTGCGTCAGCTGGGTATGCCCCAGGTTGGCCTGATCGATCAATTCAAAATCGAAGCCCGTGGCGGTACCCAGTTCGATAATTGCAGGCAGGTTAAACGGGAACACGAGGCCATCTGTAATTTGACTGAAGGCTTTTGTCGCGCGGCTCAAAATGGCTTCGACGCCGTTTTCCGCCCCCGGGCGCTCCTCCCAGGGCTTCAGGCTGACGAAGGCGATACCGGCGTTCTGACCCTGGCCGCTAAAGCTAAAGCCGTTTACGGTAAAGACGGATTCCACGTTCGCCTTTTCGTTGTTCAGATAGTAGTCCTGAACCTGATCGAGGACCTGCTGAGTACGCGTCTGGGTTGCACCCGCCGGGAGTTGAACCATCGTCATAAACACCCCCTGATCCTCTTCGGGCAGGAAGGAGGTAGGCAAGCGCAGGAAGAGCACCGCCATCCCTCCGACGATAATGACGTACACCGCCAGATAGCGCCCTGTCTTACGCAAAATACCGCTCACGCTGTTGCTGTAGTGATCCACGCTTTTATCAAAGAGCGCATTAAACCAGCCGAAGAAGCCGCCTTTCTTCTCATGATGGTCGCCGGATACGGGCTTAAGCAACGTTGCGCAGAGTGCGGGCGTCAGGATTAGCGCAACCAGTACGGACAACGCCATCGCGGAAACGATAGTCAGCGAGAACTGGCGATAGATCGCCCCCGTTGAGCCGCCAAAAAAGGCCATCGGAATAAAGACCGCCGAGAGCACCATGGCGATCCCCACCAGTGCACCCTGGATCTGCTCCATCGACTTCTGCGTGGCCTCTTTCGGCGGCAGTTTGTCTTCGACCATGACGCGTTCAACGTTCTCAACGACCACGATAGCGTCATCGACCAGCAGACCTATCGCCAGCACCATACCGAACATCGTCAGGGTGTTGATGGAGAAACCGAATGCCGCCAGAACCGCAAAGGTACCCAGCAGAACGACCGGCACCGCGATAGTCGGGATGAGCGTCGCCCGCAGGTTTTGCAGGAACAGGTACATGACCAGGAAGACGAGAATGATTGCTTCAAACAGGGTCTTCACCACTTCGTGAATGGAGATTTTCACAAAAGGGGTGGTGTCATAGGGATAGACAACTTTCAGCCCCTGCGGGAAGAACTGCTGCAGTTGCGCCAGCTTGCTCTTAATGGCTGCCGCGGTGTCCAGCGCATTTGCCCCGGTTGCCAGCTTAATCCCCAGGCCGGTTGCCGCCTGCCCGTTGATTTTAGTGACCATGTTGTAGTTTTCGCCACCCAGCTCAATACGAGCCACGTCCTTCAGATGAACCATCGAGCCGTCCTGATTCACCTTGAGCGTCACGCGGCCAAACTCTTCCGGTGATTTCAGGCGGGTTTGCGCGATGATCGAGGCATTCAGCTGTTGCCCGGGAATGGACGGCGTTCCGCCCAGCTGGCCTGCTGCTATCTGGTCGTTCTGCGTTTTCAGCTGGTTGATAATATCCTGCGGCGTCAGCTGGTATTTGTTCATCGCGTTGCTGTCGAGCCAGATGCGCATCGCATACTGAGCGCCAAACAGCTGAACGTCACCGACGCCAGACGTTCGGCTGATGGCATCTTTGACGTTCGAAGCGACATAGTCAGAGATGTCATTCTGCGTGAGATTTTTGTTGTCTGAAACAAAGCCGGCGACCAGCAGGAAGCTGCTGCTGGATTTCTCCACGCCAATCCCTTGCTGCTGAACCTCTTGCGGCAGCAGCGGCATGGCGAGCTGCAGCTTGTTCTGCACCTGTACCTGGGCGATGTCCGGATCGGTTCCTGACTCGAAGGTCAGGGTGATGGTGACATTACCCGCTGAATCGCTGGTGGAGGACATATACATCAGCTTATCGATACCGTTCATGTTCTGTTCGATAACCTGGGTCACGGTATCCTGCACCGTTTGAGCGTCCGCTCCCGGGTAAGTCGCGGATATCGCCACGGCGGGAGGAGCAATGGTCGGATACTGTGCGACGGGAAGTTTGAGAATGGCCAGCCCGCCTGCAATCATCAAAATGATGGCAAGTACCCAGGCGAAAACCGGTCTTTGAATAAAGAAATTAGCCATGTCGTCGTCCCTTAACCGGCTGGCGTCGTGGTGATATCAGGCGTGGCGACGACGGTTACCCCGGGTCTGACTTTCTGTAGCCCGCTGACAATCACGCGGTCACCGTTTTTCAGCCCTTCCGTCACCAGCCAGCGATCGCCAATTGCCTGAGGGGCCACGACGGTTCGCGGCTCAACCTGATTTTTATCATTCACCACCAGGACGGTTGCATCGCCTCGCGGTGTACGGGTCACGCCTTGCTGTGGTACCAGAATCGCCTCCGGCTGGGTGCCTTCATCAATGCGGGCGCGAACGAACATGCCGGGTAACAACAGATGCTGAGGGTTCCGGAAAATGGCGCGCAGGGTAATCGAGCCGGTACTTTCATCGACCGTGACGTCAGAGAACTGCAATGTGCCTTTTAGCGGGTAGGGCTGCCCGTTCTCCATCAGCAGCTCAACGTTGCTGGCGATATCACCTTTTTGCAGGCTTGTCTGTTTCAGGCGCATAAAATCATTACTGGACTGGGTGACATCAACATAAATCGGATCGAGAAGCTGGACCGTTGCCAGCGCTGCGGCTTGCCCGTTCGTCACCAGCGCCCCTTCGGTCACGCTGGATTTTCCGATACGACCATCAACCGGAGAGGTCACTTTGGTGTAGGCAAGGTTGATACGTGCGCTCTCAACACCCGCTTTTGCGGCAACCACGCTGGCATCTGCCTGCTGAGCCGTCGCCACGGCCTGGTCATACTCCTGCTTACTGACATACTGGGTGCCTACCAGAGGGAGATAACGTTTCACCGTCAGGTGCGCAATATTGGCCGCCGCCTGAGCCTTCGCCAGTTCGCCTTTCGCGCTGTCATAGGCTGCCTGATAGGGCGCAGGATCAATCTGGTAAAGTGACTCGCCCGCTTTTACATCGCTACCCTCCGCGAAGTTACGGCGCAGGATAATGCCGCTAACCTGAGGACGAACCTCCGCAACGCGAAATGCATCTGTTCTGCCCGGGAGTTCAGTGGTGACCGCCAGAGGCGCGCTTTTCACAATATGCACGCTGACCTGAGGCGCCTGCTGGTGTTGCTGTTGATTTTCCTGACCATCGCATCCAGTGAGCAGTACCGCGCAGACAATGAAACCGGATAAGGGCAAACGTCTGAAATGATTCGTCATTACTGTTCCTTTAAATACCCATTCACCGATATATGCCGCGAATCGGTAGCAGGGGCAGAGGGATAAAAATAAAATGTAGCTGCGTATAATAATGAGGGTATTTAATGTTTTTTAATTTATAAGTGCGAATGACCATGCTCGTAGAAAAAATCAGAATCAGACCGGGTCCATTCAGGGATATACTTCAGGCATGTTAATCAGGTAAATGAGTTTAATGTTTTTAATTATTCACTCCGACAATTTAATTGGAGCGATATATTTATATTGATTATAAATTAAGAGGGGTGACTTTTTTTGTGCAAAATTAAAACGGATTTTAGTGAATACTTACATTTGCATGAACGCAATATTACTTTTAAACCTTGTGAGTAACGAGTAGTTGCCTATGGCGCGTAAAAAGAAAGAAGAGGCTCAACAAACCCGGCATCAGCTGATTGAGGCGGCTATCGAACAGTTTGCGACGCGTGGCGTAGCCAGCACGACGCTGACGGATATCGCTGATGCTGCTAAGGTGACGCGCGGCGCGATCTACTGGCACTTCACCAGTAAATCTGAAATATTTAATGCCATCTGGGAACAGCAATTACCGCTTCGCGAGATTATTCACGACAGGCTTTCCCTTTCCGATAGTGACGATCCATTGTTAAAACTTCGTGAGCAATTTATTACCGCGCTGCAGTATATTGCCCATGAACCCCGGCAATGTGCGCTTTTACAAATTCTGTATCATAAGTGTGAATTTAGCAGTGATATGATTTCTGAACGTGAAATTAGAAAGCGTATCGGATTCAACGATGACACGCTACGCGCCACGCTGGAGACCTGTATTTCGCGAAACATCATTTCGCCACAGGTGAATGTTGATCTCACCTTGATTGTATTCCACGGTTTTTTTAGCGGAATAATTAAAAACTGGTTAATGAATAACGACAGTTTTAATCTTTATCAGCAGGCTCCCGCTCTGGTCGATAGCATACTGGCGACACTCCCGGTTATTCGCGTGTCGCCAGATGAGGGTGCTTATTGCTCAGCGCCGGGTAACATTTCCCCTCGGGCACAAAGTGCTTCTATGGTCTGCGCGCTGACGGGTTTACCTAACAGATAACCCTGAAGGGTGTTACAGCCCAGCTCGGTTAAAAAGGCTTGCTGCGCTTCGGTTTCCACACCTTCAGCCACAACTTTCAGGTTAAGTGTTTTAGCGAGAGCCACAATCGCAGAGACAATAGTGGCATCCTCGCTCTCGCCGCTGAGCTCTTGCACAAACGCCCTGTCGATTTTCAATTCACAGGCCGGTAAGCGCTTGAGGTACAGCAGGCTCGAATATCCGGTGCCAAAATCATCAATGGAGGCCTTCACCCCCGCATTCGTCAGCTCTGTCAGCACCCGTACGCTCTCATCCGGGTTGCTCATCGCCGTGGTTTCCGTCACTTCGAGGATCAACATTTCCGGTGGCACCTGGTGAAGTGCCAGGCAGTCGAGAACCGTTTTAACCAGCGAAGGTTGTTCAAACTGCAGTGTCGACAGGTTTACCGCCATTGACCAGCTTTGATGTCCCTGAAGATGCCATTCCCGCAGCTGGCGACAGGCTTCATTAATCACCCAGTTGCCAATCGGGACGATCAGCCCCGTTTTTTCCGCCAGCGGCAGAAAAAGGTCCGGCGTCAGTAACCCTTGCTTAGGATGCTGCCAGCGCAACAGCGCCTCGAATCCGAGGACCGGGCCCGCCGGGGCGTGAAATTTTGGCTGATACAGCAGGCGCAGCTCATTGCGATCGATCGCCATCCACAAATCGTTCATTAACTGGAGATGGGTCTGCGCCAGGGTGTTCATGGAGGGCTGGAAGAAGTGGTAACCGTTACGGCCCATATGCTTCGTGTGATACATCGCCGCGTCGGCGTTAAACATCAGCTCACGCTCGGTTTTGCCGTCGTGAGGATAAAGCGCGATGCCAATGCTGAGGGTCACCACCAGTTCATAGGGGCTAAGATTGAAGGGGCTATCGATCGCGCGCACCAGCGAATTCGCCAGCGATGCCGCGTCGTCCGGACCTTCTCCCTCTGCCAGCAGAACAAATTCATCACCGCCGATGCGTGCAAGGGTGAACTGGCCTTTCAGGAGAAGCAGCAGACGCTGCGTAACGGCGACCAGCAGCCTGTCACCGACATCATGGCCGTAGGCATCATTGATGGCTTTAAAGCCGTCAAGATCCATGAACATCAGGGCAAAGTGATTCCCTTCACGATCGGCTTTGCTGATGGCCTGATCGAGTCTGTCTTCCAGCAGGATACGGTTGGGCAGACGCGTCAGGGTATCGTGTAGCGCCAGCTGAGCGAGTTCCCGGTTAGCTTCTGCCAGCGACGAGGCCAGCAGGGCGGTGCGTGCCTGAAGGCGGGCATCCAGCATCGACACCAGCAGGGTGATCCCAAGAATTGAGAGCGCGACCACGCTGACCAGAACCGCCAGCCAGCTCCCGTTGATACCCTCATGGTGAACCATTGTGGACATCGGAAACTGCGCCGCTTTCATCCCGGCATAGTGCATGCCGGCAATGGCAATGCCCATCGTGATGGCGGCACCCATGCGCATCAGCACGACCTGCGCGGCTTCGCGACGCAGGCGGAAGGTCAGCCATAATGCCGCGAGCGAAGCGGCAAGCGCAATCACGATCGAAATGGCCACCCAGACCTTGTCCCAGATTATCCCGGGCATCACCTCCAGCGCCGCCATGCCGGTGTAATGCATGGCAACAATACCGCTTCCCATCACCAGCGCGCCGGGCAGCAGTCGACGCAGGCGTAGTTGCTCGCAGCTCACAAGCCATAGCGCAAATAGCGACGAACCCACGGCGATGACCATAGATAAAACCGTCAGGGTGGCGTTGTAGCTCATGCTCATGGAGAGATCCATCGCCAGCATGCCGATAAAATGCATGGCCCACACGCCAATCCCCATAGCAATACCGCCGCCAGCCAGCCAGACGCGGGCAGCGACGCCCTGACTCCCGGCGACGCGTGCAGCCATGTTCAGCGCGGTATACGCAGCAAGAATGGCAACAACAAAGGAGAGGACGACAAGGATAGGGTTGTATTGGCTGACCAGCATGGACGGTTCTACTCGAGTGTGGGGTTACGCTAGAGCGGTTGAGAAGGGCGAGACATTATCACCGTCAGGTAATGGCTCAAAGGGATTTAAATCCCCGTTTTTAGTGGGTAATAACGGGGTGATTTGCGCAATCGGGCGGTTAGTCGAGCTCTGAGCAGTTCACGAGTTTCAGCGGATTGACGGAGTTCATATTGCGACACTTATCGGTTTCGGTGCTCATCATTTCAATCCACTGCATCAGGAGTGCATCGAAAATGAGAACGGAGATTGCAAAAACAACCAGCCACCAGTATTTACGAATCATTGTGTCATTCCGCAGGAAGATCGCCACTAAGGTGGGGGAAATATACACGAAAAACCGGGGTTGAAAAGCAGGAGAGGCGAAGGTTTACAATGCGTTGACGGAGAAGCGCAGGTAATAAAAAAGGCGCTTCCCCATGCCGAAGAGCGCCTTTTTAAACAAGCATTTAACTGATTAGTATCAGTTCATGCCGTATTTTTTCAGTTTCTTACGCAGAGTACCACGGTTGATACCCATCATCAGCGCAGCGCGGGTTTGGTTACCGCGGGTGTATTGCATCACCATGTCCAACAGTGGCTGTTCAACTTCAGCCAGTACCAGCTCATACAGGTCATTAACATCCTGACCGTTCAGTTGAGCAAAATAGTTCTTCAGTGCCTGTTTAACCGAGTCACGCAGGGGCTTTTGAGTTACCTGGTCCTGAGAGTTAACGGTAGAAACGGTCAGTACGTCAGAATTTACGCGTTGTTCGAACATAGTTCTGTCAGCTCTTTATTTCATTACGCAAGATTTTCGAAGTATGCCTCCAACGCCTCCAGCTGTACGCTGGCATCCTCTATGGCGTTGAATGTGCGCCGAAACTGGTCATCTGGAGCGTGCTCCTGGAGATACCAGGAGACGTGTTTACGCGCAATTCGGTACCCTTTTGCCTGACCGTAGTGGTCATGCAGTTCCCGAACATGCGAACAAAGCAAGCGCTTAACCTCTGCCAGAGGCAGCGGGGCAAGCAGCTCCCCAGTGTCCAGATAATGCTGGATTTCCCGGAAGATCCAGGGTCTTCCCTGAGCTGCACGTCCTATCATCAGAGCATCAGCTCCCGTATAGTCGAGTACAGCCCTGGCTTTAAGCGGGTCAGTTATGTCGCCATTCGCGATAATCGGAATGGAAACTTTCTGCTTAACTGCCCGAATGCTGTCGTATTCAGCTTCACCGTTGAACAAACAGGCGCGAGTGCGTCCATGGATGGTCAGGGCCTGAATGCCACAGTCTTCGGCCAGTTGGGCAATCTCTACACAGTTACGGTGTTCCGGCGACCAACCCGTGCGAATCTTCAACGTAACAGGAACGTCCACCGCGCTGACAACCGCCGTCAGGATAGCTTTCACCTGGTCGGGGTATTGCAGAAGGGCTGAACCTGCAAGCTTGCGATTCACCTTTTTGGCCGGGCACCCCATATTGATATCAATAATCTGGGCACCACTTTCCACGTTAATCCGCGCGGCATCTGCCATCTCTTCAGGCACGCTTCCGGCAATTTGCACGGTGCGAATACCTGGTTCATCAACGTGCACCATCCGAAGGCGGGATTTATCGCTTTCCCAAACCTGCGGGTTAGACGACATCATCTCGGATACGGTTAAACCGGCTCCCATCTCATAGCACAGCGTCCTGAACGGCCGGTCTGTAATACCTGCCATTGGGGCTGCGATCAGGCGATTTCTAAGCTGGTGGTGTCCGATGCGCATGAGTTAAGAAATGACCATACTGTGACTGCAAGGCGGCGTATATTACGCATTTTTTGCACGAGATGAAAGGCCAAACTTTGAACAATCCACTGTTGTAGATCAAGGAATCGCCGCCCAATCTTCCCGTTAAAAATTATTCATTATTTAAATCATTAAGTTATATGGTAATGGTTATTTTATGGGCGCTTACAATTTCCCGTAACTTCTCATCATTTCTGAATAAATGCGTCGCTGAAGCGGGATAATCTGCTGTTTTTAACAGCAGATTTCCCTTCTTCTTTGCGATCTGCGTCGCATTTTAGAACATGATCGTCATGCGAAAAATGCCTGTTATTCGACCACGACGCGCCCATGCAGCGACTGTACCGGACGGTTATTATCGTGATGCATTGTCCGGGTGAATCTGGCAAGTTGTTCTGCATAAACCGTCAGGGGCTGTTTAAGTACAATCCAGGTAACGCCTTCTGAACACGGTGGAGTGGTCAGTGAACCGCTAAAGCGCCAGTACGTTTTATTTTTTGGCAGCAGTTTGTTCAGGTTGAGATCCTGTTTGATGGAGACGTTCTGCTCGGCCTGCTGAGGCATAACGCGCCACAGTTTTTCAAGCTCCGGGTTTGCGGCCCCTTTATCAAACATGACCGCCACCACCGTCAGTTCCCCACTGGCATTTTTATGAACCAGATGCATTTCCATCGCGTACCTCTTGCCATGTACGGTGTTTTCGCTCGGCGCGTGGAAATGGAACTGCTGTAACGTCCAGGTTTGCTTATCGAGAGTAAGGGTATCGCGGGTGTTCGCCTGTTCACCTGCCTGAATGGTATGGCCATTGTTCGTCAGTGTAACAGGGCCATCAACGTAGTGGGTTTGTAGCGGGGAGAGATGGGCGTTAGTGGTCGAATCAATATTAACAGGAGACTGGTTCATACCGCTTTGACAGGTCTTGTATGCCTCGTCCATCTCGCCCCAGTGTTGCGGTGAACCTTCCCCTTCATAGCTCCAGTGTGATGCAAATGCTGAAGCCGAAATCATGCTCAGCGCCAGCAGCGCTGCCTTGCCTGTAACGTGTGTCATCATATTCTTCCGGTGAATTTTTGTAATACAAATCAACATGATTTGTAGGGTTATTTTACCGAAGAATGAACGGGGGAGAGAGGATTATCAGAGGGTGAGAGGCGTGGTCAGATGACCACGCCAGATTCTTATTTTTTACGGCCGGTGATGCGGCACCACTCTTCTTTTTCCACCACCGGGTCGAGGGCAAAGAGATCGGCGTAGGCTTCACACACGCTGTCGGCCTGGCTTGCCAGGATACCGGAAAGCCCCAGCAGACCGCCCTCAACGGGCAGCACGCTGATTAACGGGGCCAGTTCGCGCAGTGGGCCCGCCAGAATGTTTGCGACCACCACATCGGCTTTCATGGCTTCTGGCTGAGCATCCGGCAGATACAGCTCCAGACGATCGGAGACGCCGTTACGCTCGGCATTATCGCGGCTGGCCTGAATCGCCTGCGGATCGATATCGATCCCGATGGCTTTTGCCGCGCCCAGCTTCAGGGCCGCAATCGCGAGGATCCCGGATCCACAGCCGAAGTCGATCACTGTCTTACCGTCCAGATCCAGACCATCCAGCCACTGCAGGCACAGAGACGTGGTTGGGTGAGTACCGGTACCAAACGCCAGACCCGGGTCGAGCATCACGTTCACTGCGCTTTCATCAGGGACATCGCGCCAGCTCGGGCAGATCCACAGACGTTTGCCGAACTGCATCGGGTGGAAGTTATCCATCCACTCGCGTTCCCAGTCTTTGTCTTCCAGCTGTTCGATTTTATGCACGAAACCCGCGCCCAACAGAGGATGATTCTCCAGAATCGCGACAACCTCTTTCATATCGGTTTCGGCATCAAACAGGCCAATAACGTCGGTATCACCCCACAGGCGGGTTTCGCCCGGCAGCGGCTCAAAGACCGGCGTGTCATGCGTGTCCTGGAAGGTGATAGAGACCGAACCGGCCTCCATCAGCGCATCGCTCAGCTCTTCGGCGTTCGCGCCGGTTGTGTTCAGTTTTAGTTGGATCCACGGCATGGCAAAACTCTTTATTTATCAGTAGAAATCATAGCGGGTTGTGGGACGGGCTGACCGAAACGGTTCCCCACCACAAACGCCAGTAAACTTAGCAGTAACGAAGGCACAATTGGATGGAAGCCCAGGTACTGAATCTTAAACGTTGCGAGGACGGCGTAAAGCACGCCGCCTACAATCATCGCGCTCAGCGCACCGGCGGCATTCGCGCGCTCCCAGTAGAGCCCTAACACCAGCGGCCACAGGAATACCGCTTCAAGCCCACCAAATGCCAGCAGGTTCAGCCAGATGATCATCTCTGGCGGGCGCCACGCGGCTAACAGCAGCAATGCCCCTAACACCAAAGTAATAACGGCCGACATGCGCTTCAGGCGCCGTTCATTCTCTGCCTGCTCAGGACGCAGGTTCAGATAGAGATCTTTTATGATCGTAGCGGAACTTTGCAGCAGCTGAGCGTTGATGGTCGACATAATGGCGGCCATCGGTGCGGCGAGGAAGATCCCGGCGGCAAATGGCGGCAGTACTTTAACCATCAGGGTTGGGATAACCAGATCGGGTACGGTAAGGTCAGGAATAACTGCCCGACCTAACGCGCCCGCCAGGTGCATACCAAACATCAGGATTGCGACAACGATAGTGCCGATAATGATACCTCTGTGCACGGCTTTGCTGTCTTTGTAAGAGATACAGCGCACGGCGGTATGCGGCAGGCCAATCACCCCAAAGCACACCAACACCCAGAACGAGGTCATAAAGGTTGGCGAAAGGATGTCATCCGCGCCCTGCGGCGAAACCAGTTTTGGATCGATCGTCTCGAGCGTTTCAACCGCATGGCTCAGGCCGCCCGCGGCGTGGACGATGCCGACCAGCAGGACAATAGTGCCGATAAGCATAACCATGCCCTGCATCGTATCGTTCAGCACGCTGGCGCGGAATCCGCCAAACGCGGTATACAGCGCAATGCTGACTCCGAAGATGATCAAGCCTGTCTCGTAGGGAATACCCGCTGCCGTTTCCAGCAGGCGTGCCCCGCCGATAAACTGTACCGTCATTGCGCCAATAAAGGCCACCAGCAGGCTTAAGCTGGCCAGCCATACCAGTAAACGGCTCTGATAGCGGGCAAACAGCATATCGTTGAGCGTCACGGCATTATAACGGCGCGCCAGAATGGCAAATTTTTTACCCAGTATGCCCAGAGAGAGCCAGACGGCAGGAAGCTGGATCATCGCCAGCAGCACCCAGCCTAACCCGTATTTATAGGCTGCTCCGGGTCCGCCGATAAACGAACTGGCGCTGATGTAGGTCGCGGTCAGCGTCATGGCCAGCACGACGCCGCCCATCGAGCGGCTACCCAGAAAATACTCGTTCAGGAAGGTGCCCGTCGTTCTTTTACGCATGGCGTAAACGGATAAACCAAACACCACTAGCAAGTAAGCGATAAGCGGCAGAATGACTTCAAGCTGCATCATCGTCCTCCAGCGGAATATCGCGATAAATGAATTTCACCATTGCCCAGCAGAGCAGGATGAAGACCAGCGGGACCAGCAGACACGCCATTTCGAACCAGTGCGGCAGGCCGGTGATGCCAATAGCGGAGTCAGGTAAGTAAGCAGTTACTAACCATGCTGCGAGATAGAGAAGGGTCAGCCACAGCGCCCAGCGCGCTTCTTTATGGGCCTGAACAAAACGTTTGTCCATTTTTTGTCCCTTGTGGATGAAGAAAGCGGGGATTGTACATGATGAGGCTTTCCAGGCCCCAGAAATAAAAAAGGCCGGATAATCCGGCCTTTTAGCAACACAGGTCTCTTACTTCTCGTTCAGACCGAGTTTTTTCTCCAGATAGTGGATGTTGGTTCCACCATTCTGGAAGTGCTCGTCGCTCATGATACGCATCTGCAGATCAACGTTGGTTTTGATACCGTCGATGATCAGCTCCTGCAGGGCGTTTTTCATGCGGGCAATCGCCACGTCACGGTTTTCGCCGTAGCAGATAAGCTTGCCGATCATTGAGTCATAGTACGGCGGTACGGTGTAACCGGCGTAGATATGAGACTCCCAGCGCACACCAAAGCCACCCGGCGCGTGGAAACGCGTGATTTTACCCGGGCTTGGCAGGAAGGTGTTCGGGTCTTCGGCGTTGATACGGCACTCTACCGCATGGCCTTTCACCACAACTTCTTCCTGCTTGATGGACAGCGGCTGGCCTGCAGCGATACGCAGCTGTTCTTTGATCAGGTCAACGCCGGTGATCATTTCGGTAACCGGGTGTTCAACCTGAATACGGGTGTTCATTTCGATGAAATAGAACTCGCCGTTCTCGAACAGGAACTCAAAGGTACCTGCACCGCGATAGCCGATATCGACACACGCTTTGGAGCAACGCTCGCCGATGTAGCGACGCAGTTCCGGGGTAATGCCCGGTGCTGGTGCTTCTTCGACTACTTTCTGGTGACGACGCTGCATGGAGCAGTCACGTTCTGCCAGATAGATCGCGTTACCCTGACCGTCAGCCAGCACCTGAATTTCGATGTGGCGTGGGTTTTCCAGGTATTTTTCCATGTACACCATGTCATTGCTGAAAGCGGCTTTCGCTTCTGCTTTGGTCATGGAGATGGACTGCGCCAGTTCAGCATCGCTGCGCACAACGCGCATACCGCGACCGCCGCCGCCGCCGGACGCCTTGATGATAACCGGATAGCCAATGCGTTTAGCATGAGCACGGTTAGCATCCATGTCGTCGGTCAGAGGGCCGTCAGAGCCTGGTACGGTTGGAACACCGGCTTTTTTCATCGCGGTGATTGCAGACACTTTGTCGCCCATCAGGCGGATGGTGTCGGCTTTCGGGCCGATGAAGATGAAGCCAGAGCGTTCAACCTGCTCAGCAAAGTTGGCGTTCTCAGAGAGGAAGCCGTAACCCGGATGAATTGCCACCGCGCCGGTGATTTCAGCGGCGCTGATGATAGCCGGGATGTTCAGATAGCTTTTTACGGACGGAGCCGGGCCAATACAGACCGTCTCATCCGCCAGCAATACGTGTTTTAAATCGCGATCCGCGCTTGAGTGCACAGCGACGGTCTTGATGCCCAGTTCTTTACAGGCACGAAGAATACGCAGTGCGATCTCGCCGCGGTTGGCGATAACAATTTTATCCAGCATGTACGCCTCGTTACTCGATGACGACCAGCGGCTCGTCAAATTCAACCGGCTGACCACTTTCGACCAGAATCGCTTTAACAGTACCTGATTTGTCTGCTTCGATCTGGTTCATCATTTTCATCGCTTCAACGATGCACAGGGTATCGCCTACGTTGACTTTCTGACCCACTTCGATGAACGCCTTCGCGTCCGGGCTCGGGGTGCGGTAGAAAGTACCAACCATTGGGGAACGTACGATGTGACCACTGATTTCTGCTGCAGCGGCAGGTGCGGCTTCAGCTGCTGGCGCAACGGCTGCGGAGAGCGCAGGCTGCTGCACTGGCGCAGCATAAGCTTGCTGCATTACCGGGAAGCTAGCGGCTGGGGCTGCACGGCTGATGCGTACAGACTCTTCGCCTTCAGAAATTTCCAGTTCGGAGATGCCTGATTCTTCAACCAGCTCGATCAGTTTTTTAATCTTACGAATATCCATGAGTGGGTTCCGTACTCTTGTTTAGTGTGATTGTGACAAGCGTTTTACCGCTGTCTGTAAAGCGTATGAATAGCCGTCTGCGCCCAGTCCACAGATAACGCCAGCAGCGATATCCGACAGATACGAATGGTGACGGAACGGCTCTCGGGCGTGCACATTACTCAGGTGGATCTCGATAAACGGGATACTCACCGCAAGCAGTGCGTCGCGGATAGCAACACTGGTGTGCGTAAACGCGGCCGGATTGATCAGGATATAGTCCACATTGTCTTTAGCCTGATGAATACGGTCGATGAGTGCGTACTCCGCATTCGACTGAAAATGATCCAAATCCACATTCAGTGAGGCTGCTTCCGTTCCCAGACGGTTAACAATTTCACTCAATGTTAGCGTGCCGTACTTCTCTGGCTCACGGGTGCCGAGCATGTTCAGGTTCGGTCCGTTCAAAACTAAGATATGGAACTTATCAGTCATAATGCCGCTATCTCCTGCGATTTTCGGGTAAAAAACAAAATATACCTTCGAAACGCAAATGTCACCTTTTCAGAGGCTTAAAACCGCTGTCAGGCGAACCAAGGTCGCACATTATAACGATTTCGTAGCATTTAGCAGCTAAATACTGGTCTTATCAGGGAAGATTATCAACCGCTATCCGAAAAAGATTTGCGGTTGACGGGTAATCTGCGGGAAAACGCACAGTTTCGCGAACTATCGCAACCACTGGCGGAACTTCTTGTAACGCCATGCCAAAAGCGCCACGGCCGCCAGTGCATAAAGGATTGGCTGCGGCGAGAGGATCTTCACCGACCAAAGGTAATGAAGGGGAGTGAGGATCGCGACAAGATAGACGAAGTTGTGAAGAAGCTGCCAGCGCCTGCCCAGTTTTCGCTGCGCATATTGCGTGGATGTCAGCGCTAACGCCAGTAAAACCACCCAGCTCACGATACCCAGCGTCAGATAAGGACGTGTCACCAGTTCGCGGCCAAGCAGCGCCAGATTGTTAATTCCCAGTTCCAGCAGGGCGTAGCTGGTGAGGTGCAGCGTCGCCCAGGCAAAACACCATAGCCCTAACAGCCGACGGGTGCGTATCAATAAGGGCTGTTTAGCGTAGCGCGCCAGCGGCGAGACGAGCAAGGTGGCCAGCAAAAATTTCAGAGCCATCCGACCGGTAAAATGCTGGA
This sequence comes from Enterobacter sp. DNB-S2, assembly GCF_019443845.1. NCBI lineage: Bacteria > Pseudomonadati > Pseudomonadota > Gammaproteobacteria > Enterobacterales > Enterobacteriaceae > Enterobacter > Enterobacter sp. DNB-S2. The sequence goes on along the minus strand of NZ_CP050520.1, from coordinate 190,678 downwards.
TATCCTTTGCAGGATCTGCGCTAAAGAGCCCCTGGCTGGCGGCCCAGAACAGCCATATAAAAGGAAGCAGCCCGGCCAGGTGCAGCAGCACTTTCAGCCAGGTAATCTGTTTTGCCGTTAAACGCACTCAGAAGTTCTCCCGTAAGTTGAGGCCACGGTAAAGCGAGGCCACTTCATCCGCATAGCCGTTAAACAGCAGCGTCGGCTGGCGCTTTACGTCCAGCGCACCGCCGGAACCGATAAACCGCTCGGTTGCCTGCGACCAGCGCGGATGATCCACGTGCGGGTTCACGTTGGCGAAGAAGCCGTATTCGTCCGGGGCCGCCAGATTCCAGGTGGTTGGCGGACGTTCGCGGGTAAGCTTAATGCTGACGATAGATTTAATCCCTTTGAAACCATATTTCCACGGTACGGTTAAACGGATAGGGGCGCCGTTCTGCGGCGGAAGCGCTTTGCCATAAACGCCAACGGTCAGCAGGGTGAGGGGGTGCATAGCTTCGTCGAGACGTAGCCCTTCCACATACGGATATTCAAGCCCGCCGCCGATGAACCGATCTTTCTGCCCGGGCATCTCGTCCGGCGCATAGCGCGTCTGGAAAGCGACATATTTTGCATTGCTGGTGGGCTCAACCATCGCCAGCAGTTTATGCAGCGGGAAGCCGACCCAGGGCACCACCATCGACCAGGCTTCCACGCAGCGCATGCGGTAGATGCGCTCTTCGAGCGGGAAACGGGTGGTGAGATCGTGGTGGTCCAGCGTCAGGGGTTTCGCCACTTCGCCATCAATTTTCAGCGTCCACGGATCGGTTTTGAGGCTTCCCGCGTTGGCGGCAGGATCGGCCTTATCGAGACCAAATTCGTAGAAGTTGTTGTAGCCGGTAACTTTATCTTCCGGCGTGAGCGTCAGCTTGTTTTGCCATTCGGCCGGTTTCGTAAAGGTGAGCGGGGCGCCGGATGGGGCTTTTGGCCGATCGTTGCCTTTAAACCAGTCGAGCAGGTCGGCGTGTGCCGCGGGAGAGAGCGTCAGGGCTGTGGCGCTGATGCCAAGCATTTTCAGGATCTGGCGGCGCTGTAACATAAAGACAGACTCAGACGTTACGTCGGCTTCCGTCAGTTTTCGGTTTTTCATGGCATCCTCCGTCATGCGTTTTTCTAAGCATGACGGAGGAGAGGGATTCGCGCGAATATGTCACGAAAATTTGAAGATTAGGCGATTTTCACCAGCGCGCGGCCGTGGAATTGGTTGTCCATGATCTTACTGGCGTATTCCGGCGCCTGGCTGAGGGTTATCTCCGTTGCGCTCTGGGTATAGAAAGATTCCGGCAGATCGCGCACCAGCCGTTCCCAGGCTTCATGACGACGGGCCGGCGGGGTCATTACGGAATCCACACCCTGCAGGCGTACGTTACGCAGAATAAATGGCATCACGGTGGTTGGCAGGGCAAATCCGCCCGCCAGACCGCAGGCTGCCACGCAGCCGCCGTAGTTCATCTGCGCCAGGACTTTTGCCAGCACCTTATCACCGACGGTATCCACCGCCCCTGCCCAAACCTGTTTTTCCAGCGGACGGGTTTCGGCAAATTCGTCGCGGCTGAGAATGCGGCTGGCGCCGAGCTGGCGCAGATAGTCATGGGTGCTTTCTCGGCCGGAAACCGCAGCGACCTGATAGCCCAGCTTGTGGAGCAGCGTGACTGCCGTGCTGCCCACGCCTCCGCTCGCGCCGGTGACGACAATTTCCCCTGACTCAGGGCGAATACCCGCATCTTCCAGCGCCATCACGCACAGCATGGCGGTAAAGCCTGCCGTGCCGACGATCATCGCCTTGCGGCCATCCATGCCTTTCGGCACAGGCACCAGCCAGTCGCCCTTCACGCGCGCCTGCGTTGCCAGCCCGCCCCAGTGATTTTCACCCACGCCCCAGCCTGTGAGCAGCACATGCTGGCCCGGATGGAAGCGCGGATCCTCGCTGGTATGAACCCGCCCAGCGAAATCGATCCCCGGCACCATAGGGAAATTTCGGATGATTTTACCCTTACCGGTTATAGCCAGCGCATCTTTATAATTTAAACTGGACCAGTCAATGTCGACGGTTACGTCGCCTTCCGGCAGGCGACTCTCTTCAACCGCCTGCACTGAGGCAAGCGTTTTGCCGTCCTGCTGTTCTAAGATCAAAGCCTGCATACGGGGTCCTCACGACTCAGATGATTGGAAAATAATTTCTGAAGACTATACTCGCTCAGGGAAACGCAGTGCCGATTTAACGCAATAAATTGCCAGATACGCCCGATTTGGTAGTATGCCGCATTTGAAATGCAAGTTAGCGCTTACTCGCTACCCCATCAACCCACGGAGTAATCTCAAGGATGCGATTAACGACGAAGTTCTCAGCTTTTATCACCTTGCTGACGGGGCTTACCATTTTTGTCACGCTTCTGGGCTGTTCCCTGAGTTTTTACACCGCCATTCAGGACAAGCTGGTCAACCGGGTACAGTCTGTTGCCTCGGTGATTGATACGCGTCTGCTGACGACGCCCCTACCGGCGCTCTCCCGTGAGCTTGATGAGTTGATGGTACCTGTTGATATCGTTCAGATCGACATTCTGCAGGGAAAGCATCGTGTTTTAAGCCATGAACGACCGGGAAGCTATCGCCCCGCGGGCGTGGTAAGCCAGTATCGGGAAGTGACGGTGCATTCCCTTAAAAATCCGGGGATGACCATACACATGGTCTACCTCGATCCGATGGCCAGCTATTTCCGTTCCATGATGACCACCGCACCGCTCACCGTCGCCGTTGCGTTTATCGTCCTGCTGATCTTTCTCGCGGTCCGCTGGCTGCGCCGCCAGCTCTCTGGTCAGGAGCTGCTGGAGATGCGATCCGTACGTATCCTGAACGGTGAACGCGGCCCGCAGGTGCGTGGCTCTGTTCACGAGTGGCCGTCACGCGCCAGCAGCGCGCTCGATACCCTGCTCTCCGAAATCCAGTTTGCCAGCGATCAGCGCAGCCGTATGGATACGCTGATCCGCTCTTATGCGGCGCAGGATAATAAAACTGGCCTTAACAACCGTCTTTTCTTTGATAATCAGCTCGCCACGCTGCTCGACGATTCAGAAAAAGTGGGGACACACGGGGTGGTGATGATGATTCGCCTGCCCGATTTCGATCTCCTGCGCGACACCTGGGGACAGCGTGCCGCGGAAGAAAACCTCTTTACGCTGATCAACCTGCTCTCCACCTTTATTATGCGCTACCCGGGCGCGCTGCTGGCCCGCTATCACCGCAGCGACTTTGCCGTGCTGTTGCCTCATCGTACGCTGAAGGAATCCGAAAGCATCGCCAGCCAGCTGCTGAAGGCGGTAGATGCGCTGCCGCAGAGCAAAATGCTCGACAGGGACGATATGGTCCACATGGGGATCTGCGCCTGGCGTGGCGGACAATCGACTGAACAGGTGATGGAGCACGCAGAAGCCGCTACCCGCAACGCCGTGTTGCAGGGGGCCAACGGATGGGCGGTTTATGATGACTCGCTGCCGGAAAAAGGGCGCGGCAACGTGCGCTGGCGCACGCTGATTGAGCAAATGCTCAGCCGCGGCGGGCCACGTATTTATCAAAAACCCGCGGTCATGAAAAACGGCAACGTTCATCACCGTGAACTGATGTGTCGTATTTTTGACGGTACCGAAGAGGTCATCTCTGCGGAATATCTGCCGATGGTGCTGCAATTTGGCCTGTCCGAAGAGTATGACCGCCAGCAAATTACCCGGCTGATTCCGTTTTTATCCTTCTGGCCTGAAGAAAACCTGGCGTTACAGGTCACCGTGGAGTCGTTAATACGCCCACGTTTTCAGCGCTGGCTACGTGATACGCTAATGCAATGCGAAAAATCGCAACGTAAACACATTATTTTTGAACTTGCTGAGGCCGATGTAGGTCAACACATCAGCCGGTTACGTCCGGTGGTACGTTTGATCAATGCGCTCGGTGCACGTATCGCTGTGACGCAGGCAGGTTTAACGCTGGTCAGCACCAACTGGATCAAGGAACTGGATGTGGAGTTATTAAAGCTACATCCGGGGCTGGTAAGGAATATTGAGAAGCGTACGGAAAACCAGCTGCTGGTACAGAGTCTGGTAGAAGCGTGCAAGGGTACGCGAACACAAGTATTCGCCACGGGCGTGCGCTCCAGAAGCGAATGGCAGATGTTAACAGCGCGCGGCGTGATGGGCGGTCAGGGGGATTTTTTTGCTGCCTCTCAACCGCTTGACACCAACGTGAAAAAATATTTGCAAAGATACTCTGTTTGACCTGCCGTTTACGCTGTTTTCACGTAGAATATCGCGCCTGTAGCTTTGAGTATGTCGAGCAAAAAGCCAGTGAACGACCTGTAACGGGTTACAAACGTCAGTGGGGAACGCTACTGTTTACTCAGCCCTGAGGGAATCAGGGGATGATTTTGTAACATCAGGAAACGTACTGCACAAATTTTCACCGTTGCAGATGATTTTTGCGCCTTGTCGCTGCTGCGTGTGGTTGGTAAAGTAAGCGGATTTTGTTTTCCGCCCCAGCTTTCAGGATTATCCCTTAGTATGTTGAAAAAATTTCGTGGCATGTTTTCCAATGACCTGTCCATTGACCTGGGTACTGCGAATACCCTTATTTATGTAAAAGGACAAGGCATCGTATTGAATGAGCCTTCCGTTGTGGCCATTCGTCAGGATCGTGCAGGCTCGCCGAAAAGCGTGGCTGCAGTGGGTCATGACGCGAAGCAGATGCTGGGTCGTACCCCTGGCAACATCGCCGCCATTCGCCCAATGAAAGACGGCGTTATCGCCGACTTCTTCGTGACTGAAAAAATGCTTCAGCACTTCATCAAGCAGGTTCACAGCAACAGCTTCATGCGTCCAAGCCCGCGTGTTCTGGTGTGTGTGCCGGTTGGTGCAACCCAGGTAGAGCGTCGCGCAATCCGTGAATCTGCCCAGGGTGCAGGTGCACGCGAAGTGTTCCTGATTGAAGAGCCAATGGCTGCAGCCATCGGTGCGGGTCTGCCTGTTTCCGAAGCTACCGGTTCTATGGTGGTGGATATCGGTGGTGGTACCACGGAAGTGGCCGTTATCTCTCTGAACGGCGTGGTGTACTCCTCTTCCGTACGTATCGGCGGTGACCGCTTCGATGAAGCCATCATTAATTATGTGCGCCGTAACTACGGCTCTCTGATCGGTGAAGCCACCGCAGAGCGTATCAAACACGAAATCGGCTCTGCGTATCCGGGCGATGAAGTGCGTGAGATCGAAGTACGTGGCCGTAACCTGGCTGAAGGTGTTCCACGCGGTTTCACCCTGAACTCCAACGAAATTCTGGAAGCTCTGCAGGAACCACTGACGGGCATCGTGAGCGCGGTAATGGTTGCGCTGGAACAGTGCCCACCAGAGCTGGCGTCCGATATCTCCGAGCGCGGTATGGTTCTGACCGGTGGTGGTGCGCTGCTGCGTAACCTCGACCGCCTGTTAATGGAAGAGACAGGTATTCCTGTCGTAGTTGCAGAAGATCCACTGACTTGCGTCGCCCGTGGTGGTGGCAAGGCGCTGGAAATGATCGACATGCACGGCGGCGATTTGTTCAGCGAAGAGTAGTCGAGTTTGAGAGGGTAGCAATTTGCTACCCTTTCTCTCTGACGCGAGAATACGCATAGCCTATGAAGCCAATTTTTAGCCGTGGCCCATCGCTACAGTTTCGCCTTATTCTGGCGGTTCTGGTTGCGCTTGGGGTCATTATTGCCGATAGCCGCCTCGGTACGTTCAGCCAGATCAGAACGTACATGGATACCGCCGTCAGTCCTTTCTACTTTGTTTCAAATGGTCCCCGTGAACTGCTCGACTCCGTTTCTCAAACGCTGTCTTCGCGTGACCAACTCGAACTCGAAAACCGGGCATTACGTCAGGAACTGCTGCTGAAAAACAGCGAACTGCTGATGCTGGGGCAATACAAGCAGGAAAACGCGCGTCTGCGTGAGCTGCTCGGCTCGCCGCTGCGTCAGGATGAGCAGAAAATGGTCACGCAGGTGATCTCCACCGTGAACGACCCCTACAGCGATCAGGTTGTGATCGACAAAGGGAGCGTGAACGGGGTGTATGAAGGTCAGCCTGTTATCAGCGATAAAGGCGTTGTGGGCCAGGTTGTTGCCGTGGCTAAACTGACCAGCCGCGTGCTGCTGATTTGCGATGCCACGCATGCGCTGCCGATCCAGGTTCTGCGCAACGACATCCGCGTGATTGCGGCCGGTAACGGCTGTACGGACGACCTGCAGCTGGAACACCTGCCTGCTAACACGGATATTCGCGTGGGCGACGTGCTGGTGACGTCCGGCCTGGGTGGACGCTTCCCTGAAGGCTATCCGGTTGCGGTGGTCTCTTCGGTCAAGCTGGATACCCAGCGTGCCTATACCGTGATTCAGGCCCGTCCAACCGCCGGTTTGCAGCGTCTGCGCTATCTGCTGCTGCTGTGGGGCGCCGATCGTAACGGTTCTAATCCGATGACGCCTGAAGAGGTGCATCGCGTGGCGAACGAGCGCCTGATGCAGATGATGCCGCAGGTTCTCCCACCTGCGGATTCCATGGGGCCGCCTGCGCCAGTACCGGCGCCGGCAACCGGGTTAACGCAGCCGCTGCCGGATGCGCCGCCACCGCCTAAACTCTCTTCGGGAGGGCAGTAGTGGCAAGCTATCGTAGCCAGGGACGCTGGGTCATCTGGCTCTCGTTTCTCATTGCACTGTTACTGCAAGTGATGCCCTGGCCGGATGACATTCTCGTTTTCCGGCCAAACTGGGTATTGCTCATTTTACTCTACTGGATCCTTGCCCTGCCGCATCGCGTAAATGTCGGCACAGGTTTCGTGATGGGTGCCATACTGGATCTCATTAGCGGCTCTACGCTTGGCGTGCGCGCCTTGTCCATGAGCATTATTGCGTACCTCGTCGCACTCAAATTCCAGCTCTTTCGTAACCTTGCGCTCTGGCAACAGGCCCTGGTGGTGATGCTATTGTCGCTCGCTGCGGATATCGTTGTTTTCTGGGCAGAGTTTTTAGTAATCAACGTCTCTTTCCGACCGGAAGTGTTCTGGAGTAGTGTAGTAAACGGTGTGCTCTGGCCTTGGTTATTCCTGCTGATGCGTAAGGTTCGCCAGCAGTTTGCTGTGCAATAAAAGGTTTCTATGACGTCTTTGTATCTCGCTTCCGGCTCCCCGCGCCGTCAGGAACTCCTGACGCAGCTAGGCGTCTCTTTTGAACGCATCGTTACCGGCATTGAAGAAAAACGTGCTGAGGGCGAAAGCGCTCAACAGTACGTGTCTCGCCTGGCGCGCGAGAAAGCGCAGGCGGGCGTGGCCAGTGTGCCACGCGATCTTCCCGTGCTGGGAGCAGATACCATCGTTATTCTGAACGGTGAAGTGCTTGAGAAACCGCGCGACGCCGATCATGCGGCGCGCATGCTGCACAAAATGTCCGGACAAACGCATCAGGTGATGACGGCCGTCGCGCTGGCTGACCACCAGCACGTGCTGGATTGCCTGGTGGTGACCGAAGTGACGTTCAGAGTACTTACCGACGACGACATCGCCGCTTATATTGCCAGCGGTGAACCAATGGATAAAGCAGGTGCATACGGTATTCAGGGGCTGGGTGGCTGTTTTGTCAGGAAGATTAATGGCAGCTATCACGCCGTAGTCGGCTTACCGCTGGTGGAAACGTATGAGTTGCTGAGCAATTTTAACTCACTGCGTGAGGGAAGGGATAATTATGACGGCTGAATTGTTGGTAAACGTAACGCCATCGGAAACCCGTGTGGCCTATATTGATGGTGGCATTCTTCAGGAAATTCATATTGAGCGTGAAGCGCGGCGCGGAATAGTAGGCAATATCTACAAAGGTCGTGTCAGTCGTGTACTACCGGGTATGCAGGCGGCTTTTGTAGATATTGGACTGGATAAGGCGGCGTTTTTACATGCCTCCGATATCATGCCGCACACCGAGTGCGTCGCGGGCGAAGAGCAAAAACAGTTTGCCGTGCGCGATATTTCTGAACTGGTGCGTCAGGGACAGGATCTGATGGTGCAGGTGGTGAAAGACCCCCTCGGTACCAAAGGCGCCCGTCTGACCACCGACATCACCTTACCTTCCCGCTATCTGGTCTTTATGCCCGGCGCGTCGCACGTGGGCGTTTCGCAGCGTATTGAGAGCGAAACCGAGCGCGAGCGTCTGAAGAAAGTGGTCAGCGCCTACTGCGATGAACAGGGTGGGTTTATCATCCGTACCGCTGCGGAAGGGATCAGCGAAGAAGACCTGGCGTCGGATGCGGCTTATCTGAAGCGCGTCTGGACCAAGGTGATGGAGCGTAAAAAACGCAACCAGACCCGCTACCAGCTCTACGGTGAACTGGCCCTTGCTCAGCGCGTTCTGCGCGACTTTGCTGATGCCCAGCTCGACCGCATTCGCGTGGACTCGCGTCTGACCTATGAAGCGCTGCTGGAGTTTACCGCCGAATATATCCCGGAGATGCCTGGCCTGCTGGAGCATTATTCAGGGCGTCAGCCGATCTTCGATCTCTATGATGTCGAAAACGAGATCCAGCGCGCGCTGGAGCGTAAGGTTGAGCTGAAGTCAGGCGGCTATCTGATCATCGATCAGACCGAAGCGATGACCACCGTCGATATCAACACCGGCGCGTTTGTCGGCCATCGCAACCTCGATGACACCATCTTCAACACCAACATCGAAGCCACGCAGGCGATTGCGCGCCAGCTTCGTCTGCGCAATCTGGGCGGCATTATCATCATCGACTTTATCGATATGAGTAATGAAGACCATCGTCGCCGCGTGCTGCACTCGCTTGAGCAGGCGCTGAGCAAAGACCGCGTGAAAACCAGCATCAACGGCTTCTCGCAGCTGGGGCTGGTGGAAATGACGCGTAAGCGTACCCGCGAGAGCGTTGAGCATGTGCTGTGTAATGAATGCCCAACCTGCCATGGGCGCGGAACGGTAAAGACGGTTGAGACCGTCTGCTATGAAATTATGCGCGAAATCGTCCGTGTTCATCATGCCTACGACTCCGATCGTTTTCTGGTCTATGCTTCCCCTGCGGTGGCTGAAGCGCTGAAAGGCGAAGAGTCACACGCGCTGGCGGAAGTGGAAATCTTTGTCGGCAAACAGGTAAAAGTACAAATTGAACCGCTCTATAACCAGGAGCAGTTTGACGTCGTGATGATGTAAGACGCAGTACGCTGCGTGACGAAAGCTGACAAGGAGAGATGCGTGAGGCGATTGCCGGGGATTTTATTGCTTACAGGGGCAACGCTGGTCGTGATTGTCGCGTTGCTCGTGAGCGGGCTACGCCTCGTATTACCGCATCTGGACAGCTGGCGTCCACAGCTGCTGGCTAAAATTGAATCCACCACCGGCGTGCCGGTGAACGTAAGCCAGATTAGCGCTAACTGGCAGAATTTTGGCCCGACGCTCGATGTCCGGGATATCAACGCCAGCCTCAAAGATGGCGGCCACCTGAAAATCAAACGCGTGACCCTGGCGCTGGACGTCTGGCAAAGCCTGCTGCATCTGCGCTGGCAGTTTCGCGATCTCACCTTTTATCAACTCCAGTTCCTGACCAATACGCCTCTGTCCGGCGGCGATAGCGGTCAGGGTCTGGAAGCCAACCGCTTCAGCGATCTTTTCCTCCGTCAGTTCGATCACTTCGATCTGCGCGACAGCGAAGTGAGCTTCATTACCCTCTCCGGCCAGCGCGCCGAACTGGCGATCCCCCAGCTGACATGGCTCAACGGTAAAGAACGTCACCGCGCCGAGGGGCAGGTCAATCTCTCAAGCCTGAACGGCCAGCACGGCGTGATGCAGGTGCGGATGGATCTGCGGGACGATGACGGCCTGTTAAACAACGGCAAAGTCTGGCTGCAGGCCGACGATGTTGACGTGAAGCCGTGGCTGGGCGACTGGCTCCAGCAAAATATGCAGCTGGAGACTGCCCGCTTCAGCCTTGAAGGCTGGCTGACCCTGACCAAAGGTGAATTTGCCAGCGGCGATATCTGGCTCAAGCAGGGGGGCGCCAGCTGGAAAGGCGAAAAACAGCAGCATCAGCTTTCCGTCGATAACCTCACCGCGCACGTGACGCAGGAAAAAGAGGGCTGGCAGTTTGCCATTCCGGATACGCGCATCACCATGGACGGCAAGCCGTGGCCGCGCGGTGCGCTGACGCTGGCCTGGATGCCGGAGCAGGACGTCGGCGGCACGGCCAGTAAACGCAGCGACGAGCTGCGCATCCGCGCCAGCAACCTCGATTTGGCTGCCATTGAAGGCCTGCGCTCGATGGCGGCAAAACTCTCTCCGGATCTGGGCGAGATCTGGCTGGCAACGCAGCCGAGCGGGAAAATAGACGCTCTGGCTCTGGATATCCCGCTCCAGGCGACGGAAAAAACCCGCTTCCAGGCAACATGGAAAGATCTTGCCTGGAAGCAGTGGAAGCTGCTGCCGGGGGCGGAGCACTTTAGCGGCAAGCTGGAAGGCAGCGTGGAAAACGGCAGGCTAACGGTTGATATGCACGATGCCAAAATGCCTTACGAGACGGTCTTCCGCGCGCCGCTGGAAATCGAACAGGGCAGCGCGGTGCTTAACTGGCTCCGTAACGACAAGGGTTTCCAGCTTGATGGCCGCCATATCGATGTGAAAGCCAAAGCGGTGCACGCGCGCGGCGATTTCCGCTATCTGCAGCCTGAAGGCGATGAGCCGTGGCTGGGCATTCTGGCCGGGATCAGCACCGATGACGGCTCTCAGGCCTGGCGCTACTTCCCGGAAAACCTGATGGGAAAAGCCCTGGTGGACTATCTCAGCGGCGCGATTCAGGGCGGTCAGGCGGACAATGCCACGCTGGTGTACGGCGGTAACCCGCATCTTTTCCCGTACAAACATAATGAAGGCCAGTTCCAGGTGCTGGTGCCGCTGCATAACGCGACATTTGCGTTCCAGCCCGGCTGGCCCGCGCTGAAAGATCTGGATATCGAGCTCAACTTCCTCAATGACGGACTATGGATGAAGTCCGACAGCGTGGCGCTGGGCGGCGTGACGGCCAGCAACCTGACGGCCAACATCCCGGATTACTCCAAAGAGAAGCTGCTGATTGATGCCGACATCAATGGCCCGGGCAAAGCGGTGGGGCCGTACTTTGAGGAGACGCCCCTGAAAGATTCGCTGGCGGCGACGCTCCAGCAGCTACAGCTTGATGGCGATGTGAATGCTCGCTTACATCTTGATATCCCGCTGGACGGCGAGATGACCACCGCCAAAGGCGACGTCCGCCTTAAGAACAACAGCCTGTTCATCAAACCCCTTGAGAGCACGCTGAAAAATCTCAGCGGGCAGTTCAGCTTTGACAACGGAAACCTGAAGAGCGAGCCGCTTACGGCCAGCTGGTTTAATCAGCCCGTTAATATCGACTTCACGACCACCGAGGGTGAAAAGGCTTATCAGGTAGCCGTCAATCTGGACGGTAACTGGCAGCCAGCGCGCATGGAGGTCCTGCCGAAGCCCATTGAGGCGTCAGTGCAGGGCGCAGTCGCCTGGCAGGGTAAAGTGGCAATCGACCTGCCATATCACGCGGGTGCTCAGTATAAGGTCGACATCACGGGCGATCTGAAAAACCTTCAGAGCCAGCTACCTGCGCCGCTGGATAAACAGGCCGGACAGCCGCTGCCGGTAAAGCTGAACGTCGATGGCAACCTGAACAGCTTCGCGCTGACCGGAAGCGCGGGCGGGACAAACCACTTCAACAGCCGCTGGCTGCTTAACCGCAAGCTCACCCTCGACAAAGCCATCTGGACAACGGATAGCCGCTCCACGCCGCCTCTGCCGGAGCAGTCGGGCATTGAGCTGAATCTCCCGCCGATGGACGGTGCAGAGTGGCTGGCGCTGTTCCAGAAAGGCGTTGGGCAAAACGTTGATGAAACCGCCCAGTTCCCGCAAGCCATTACCGTACGCACGCCGTCACTGATGCTGGGCGGGCAGCAGTGGAACAACCTGAGCCTGGTTTCACAGCCTGGCGCTAACGGCACGAAGGTGGAGGCCCAGGGAAGGGAGATCAACGGCACGCTGACCATGCGCAATCACGCGCCGTGGCAGGCGGCGATCCGCTACCTCTACTACAACCCGGCAAGCGCCGCGAGCGGGAAAGATAAACCGGCAGAAGCGTCGCCGCTGAGCAATGTCTCCCGCGTCGATTTTAGCGGCTGGCCCGATCTCCAGCTGCGCTGCGCGGAGTGCTGGCTGTGGGGGCAGAAATATGGCCGTATCGACGGTGATTTCACTATTCAGGCCAACACGCTTACGCTCTCCGGTGGCCTGGTTGATACCGGTTTTGGCCGCATGACGGCCGCAGGGGAATGGGTGAATAACCCGGGCGAGCAGCGAACTTCCCTGAAGGGCGACATTAAAGGCAACAAGCTGGATGCGGCAGCCAATTTTTTTGGAATCAGCACGCCGCTGCGCGGCTCGTCGTTTGACGTCGATTACGATCTTCACTGGCGTGACGCCCCGTGGAAGCCGAATGAAGCCTCGCTGAACGGCATTCTGAAAACCCGCTTCGGCAAAGGTGAAATTGCTGACGTGAGCACGGGGCGCGCCGGTCAGATCCTGCGCCTGCTGAGTTTTGATGCGCTGCTGCGCAAGCTGCGCTTCGATTTCAGCGATACCTTCAGCGAAGGTTTCTACTACGATTCCATCCGCAGCACGGCGTGGATCAAGGACGGCGTTCTGCATACGGACGACACGCTGGTGGATGGCCTGGAAGCGGATATCGCCATGAAAGGCTCCGTTAACCTCGTGCGTCGCGAGCTGGATATGGAAGCCGTGGTGGCGCCGGAAATTTCCGCGAGCGTGGGCGTGGCGGCGGCCTTTGTGGTGAACCCGATTGTCGGTGCGGCGGTGTTTGCCGCCAGCAAAGTGCTGGGTCCGCTGTGGAGTAAAGTCTCCATTCTGCGCTACCGCATTACCGGTCCGGTCGATAAACCGCAGATTAACGAGGTGCTGCGCCAGCCGCGCAAAGATGCACAGCAATGATTTGACGTGGGCAGGTAATTGCCTCACTCTCAATAAATACGATCTTTATACCGCCACGGGCGGCAACGAACGAGTAGCAATACGATGAGTCTGAACCTGGTAAGTGAACATTTGCTCGCAGCGAACGGCCTGAGCCATCAGGACCTGTTCTCCATTCTTGGTCAACTGACCGAACGCCGCCTCGACTACGGCGACCTTTATTTCCAGTCGAGCTATCACGAATCCTGGGTTTTAGAAGACAGCATCATCAAAGATGGCTCCTACAACATTGACCAGGGCGTCGGCGTCCGTGCCGTCAGCGGCGAGAAAACCGGTTTCGCCTATGCCGATCAGATTAGCCTCACCGCACTCGAGCAGAGCGCGCAGGCCGCACGTACCATTGTGCGTGATACCGGTGATGGTCGCGTGAAAACTCTGGGAGAAGTGCAGCACTCAGCGCTTTATACCAGCATCGATCCGCTGCAGAGCATGAGCCGTGAAGAGAAGCTGGATATCCTGCGTCGCGTGGACAAAGTCGCCCGCGCGGCGGATAAACGCGTGCAGGAAGTTTCAGCCAGCCTGAGCGGCGTGTATGAGTTGATTCTGGTTGCGGCAACGGACGGTACCCTTGCGGCAGACGTTCGCCCGCTGGTGCGCCTCTCTATCAGCGTGCAGGTCGATGACGACGGCAAACGCGAACGCGGCTCAAGCGGCGGCGGCGGTCGTTTCGGCTATGACTGGTTCCTGGGCGACGTTGATGGTGAAGCACGCGCCGACGCGTGGGCGAAAGAAGCCGTGCGCATGGCGCTGGTGAATCTGAATGCCGTCGCGGCGCCGGCGGGTTCATTCCCGGTGGTGCTGGGCGCCGGCTGGCCGGGCGTACTGTTACACGAAGCCGTAGGCCACGGCCTGGAAGGCGACTTTAACCGTCGCGGGACGTCCGTGTTCAGCGGTCAGATCGGGCAGCTTGTCTCCTCTGAGCTGTGCACCGTGGTGGATGACGGCACCATGCGCGATCGTCGCGGCTCGGTGGCTATCGACGATGAAGGTACGCCAGGGCAGTACAATGTGCTGATCGAAAACGGCGTGCTGAAAGGCTACATGCAGGACAAACTCAACGCGCGCCTGATGGGCGTCGCGCCGACGGGCAACGGACGCCGTGAATCTTACGCGCATCTGCCGATGCCGCGCATGACCAACACGTACATGCTGCCGGGCAAATCGACGCCGCAGGAGATTATCGAATCCGTCGATTACGGTATCTTTGCGCCAAACTTTGGCGGCGGCCAGGTGGACATCACCTCCGGTAAGTTTGTTTTCTCCACGTCAGAAGCGTATCTGATCGAGAAAGGTAAAGTGACCAAAGCGGTGAAGGGGGCGACGCTGATTGGCTCCGGTATTGAAGCCATGCAGCAGATTTCCATGGTCGGTAACGATCTGAAGCTGGATAACGGCGTGGGCGTCTGCGGTAAAGAGGGCCAGAGCCTGCCGGTTGGCGTGGGCCAGCCAACGCTGAAGGTGGACAACCTAACGGTGGGCGGCACGGCGTAATTTCCTGACCCTCTCCCCAAAGGGGAGAGGGTACTGCTCCACGCTGTCTTTTCTCCCGCGTCCTTATGGAAAAAGGCCTACTCTTTCCTTCTCCCCCGCATCCCCTGAAACAGCTCCGCCACGTCCACAAAATACTCGGTCAGATAGTTAATACACACCTGAACCTTGAGCGGGAGTTTGTCTTTTTCGGTATACAGGGCGTACACCGGGCGCGGATCGGACTGGTAGCGCGGGAAGAGGATCTCCAGCACGCCGCTGTTGATCTCGTTGATCACCCACATTAACGGCACGTAGGCGATCCCGGCGCCGGCCACCAGCCAGCGTGAAATCGTCATCGGATCGTTAGTGACAAACCGCCCTTCCGGCAGCAGTTTGGTAGAAATCCCTTCCGGGGCAATCAGCTCAAATTCATTATCGGGCCGCACGCTGTACTCCAGCCACGAGTGGTTGGTGAGATCGGCGGGCTTCTCCGGAACGCCGTACTGCGCCAGATAGCTTTTCGAGGCGCAGACGACCATCGGCATGCTGCCCAGCCGTCGCGAGAACAGGCTGGAATCCTGCAACGCGCCGACGCGGATCACCACGTCCAGCCCGTCGGCAATCAGATCCGGCGCCGGGATACCCGTCACCAGATTGACCGTAAGACCGGGGTACTCTTTCAGCATATCCGCCGTCATGGCAGCGAGAACATTTTGTGCCATAGTTGAAGAACACCCGATGCGCAGCGTGCCGATGGGGGTGTTGTTGAAGGCATAGAGCTGTTCGTGAACATCCTGCACTTCAAGCAGCATACGGCGACAGCCCTGATAGTAAATTTTACCCGCTTCGGTCAGCCCAATGCTGCGGGTACTGCGGTTGAGCAGCTTGACCTGAAGCTCATCTTCCAGTTTGGACACCGTCTGGCTGATGGATGAGACGCTCATCTGAAGCTGGCGTGCAGCGGCGGTAAAAGAGCCCAGCTCAACCACTTTGGCGAAGACCGACATGCGTTTTAAACGTTCCATTGTTCACTCTGGCTTAAAAGTGATTTAGATCACATATTATAGATAACAGCATAACAGTTACGTTAATATATTATTAATTACATAACGGCTGCGCCATTCTCGCCCGGCGTTTCTTGCTCTCCTGCGGTGGCGTGCGCTAAAAAATTCTGAAGCCTGCACTCTCTCTTATCAAGGTCAACATGAGTCTGTTTCCCGTTATCGTGGTGTTCGGTCTGTCGTTCCCACCGATATTTTTCGAGCTTCTTTTATCACTGGCGATCTTCTGGCTGGTGCGCAAGGTGCTGGTCCCTACCGGGATCTACGATTTCGTCTGGCACCCTGCATTGTTCAATACCGCGCTGTATTGCTGCCTGTTTTATCTGATATCGCGCATGTTTGTCTGAGGTTGATGTGAAAACGCTAACAAGAAAAATCTCCCGCACCGCCATCACGATGGCGCTGGTTATCCTCGCCTTCATCGCTATTTTCCGCGCCTGGGTTTATTACACCGAATCACCGTGGACGCGTGATGCACGCTTCAGCGCCGATGTGGTGGCAATAGCCCCTGACGTGGCCGGTCTTATCACAGCGGTCAACGTCCACGATAACCAGCTGGTGAAGAAAGATCAGGTCCTGTTCACCATCGACCAGCCTCGTTACCAGAAAGCGCTGGAAGAGGCGGAAGCGGACGTGGCCTATTACCAGGCGCTGGCTGCGGAGAAACGCCGCGAGGCAGGGCGCCGTAACCAGCTGGGCGTTCAGGCAATGTCCCGTGAAGAGATTGACCAGTCCAACAACGTGCTGCAAACCGTGCTGCACCAGCTGGCGAAAGCGCAGGCAACGCGCGATCTGGCGAAGCTCGATCTCGAGCGCACCGTGATCCGCGCGCCGTCCGATGGCTGGGTGACCAACCTTAACGTCTATGCCGGGGAATTCATTACCCGTGGCTCTACCGCCGTGGCGCTGGTTAAACAGAACTCCTTCTACGTGCTCGCCTATATGGAAGAGACCAAGCTGGAAGGCGTGCGCCCAGGTTACCGGGCGGAAATCACGCCGCTCGGCAGCAACCGCGTCTTTAAAGGCACCGTCGACAGCGTTGCTGCAGGGGTGACTAACTCCAGCAGTTCTAACGATGCCAAAGGGATGGCGACGGTCGATTCCAACCTGGAGTGGGTGCGTCTGGCCCAGCGCGTGCCGGTACGTATTCATCTGGATGAACAGCAGGGAAATCTGTGGCCTGCGGGTACCACGGCGACGGTGGTGATCACCGGTGAAAAGGACCGGGATGCCAGCCAGGACTCGTTCTTCCGTAAAATTGCCCACCGCCTGCGCGAGTTTGGTTAATCGTCATGGGTATCTTTTCCATCGCCAGCCAGCACATTCGCTTCGCCGTGAAGCTGGCGTGCGCCATCGTGCTGGCGCTGTTTGTTGGCTTTCACTTCCAGCTTGAAACCCCTCGCTGGGCAGTGCTGACGGCTGCGATTGTCGCGGCGGGCCCTGCCTTTGCCGCGGGCGGGGAGCCCTATTCTGGCGCGATCCGCTATCGCGGGATGCTGCGTATCATCGGGACGTTTATCGGCTGTTTCGCGGCGCTGACCATTATTATTTTGATGATCCGCACCCCGCTGCTGATGCTGATGGTGTGCTGTATCTGGGCGGGTTTCTGCACCTGGCTCTCGTCTCTGGTGAAAGTGGAGAACTCCTACGCCTGGGGACTGGCGGGCTATACCGCGCTGATTATTGTCATCACTATCCAAAGTGAACCGCTGCTCGCCCCGCAGTTTGCGGTTGAGCGCTGCAGCGAGATTGTGATTGGTATTGTCAGCGCGATCGTCGCTGACCTGCTTTTCTCCCCGCGCTCCATCAAGCAGGAAGTCGACCGTGAGCTTGACGCGCTGATCGTTGCCCAGTATCAGCTGATGCAGCTGTGCATTAAGCATGGCGATAGCGAAGAGGTGGATAAAGCCTGGAGCGGGCTGGTACGTCGTACGCAGGCGCTGGAAGGAATGCGCAGCAACCTTAATATGGAGTCGTCGCGCTGGGCCCGCGCGAATCGACGCCTTAAAGCCCTTAACACCGTCTCTCTGACGCTGATTACCCAAGCCTGTGAAACTTATCTGATTCAGAACACCCGGCCGGAAGCGGTCACCGATACGTTCCGCGAACTGTTTGCCGAGCCGGTGGAAACCGTACAGGACGTGCATAAGCAGCTTAAGCGCATGCGCCGGGTGATTGCCTGGACCGGGGAGCGCGACACGCCGGTAACCATCTACACCTGGGTCGGCGCCGCGACACGCTATCTGCTTCTGAAGCGCGGCGTGATCGGTAACACCAAAATCAGCGCGGCGGAAGAAGAGGTGTTGCAGGGTGAAGTGGTGATCAAGGCGGAATCCGCCGAGCGCCATCACGCCATGGTCAATTTCTGGCGTACGACGCTTGCCTGCATGCTCGGCACGCTGTTCTGGCTGTGGACGGGCTGGACGTCCGGCAGCGGCGCGATGGTGATGATTGCCGTTGTGACCGCACTGGCGATGCGTCTGCCTAATCCGCGTATGGTCGCCATTGATTTCCTTTACGGCACGATTGCCGCGTTGCCGGTAGGCGCGCTCTATTTCCTGGTCATCATCCCGTCGACGCAACAGAGTATGCTGCTGCTCTGTATTAGCCTGGCGGTAATGGCGTTCTTTATCGGCATTGAAGTGCAAAAGCGGCGTCTGGGATCGCTGGGGGCGCTGGCGAGTACGATTAACATCATCGTGCTCGATAACCCGATGACCTTCCATTTCAGCCAGTTCCTCGACAGCGCGTTAGGCCAGCTGGTGGGCTGCTTCCTGGCCATGATGGTGATACTGCTGGTGCGGGATAACTCGCAGGCAAGAACGGGCCGCGTGCTGCTGAACCAGTTCGTGTCGGCTGCCGTGTCATCTTTGACAACCAATACCGCGCGCCGTAAAGAGAACCACCTGCCCGCGCTCTACCAGCAGCTGTTTTTGCTGCTGAACAAGTTCCCGGGCGATATCGCGAAGTTCCGCCTGGCGTTAACCATGATCATTGCGCACCAGCGTTTGCGTAACGCGCCCGTGCCGATCAACGACGATTTGTCGGCATACCACCGCCAGCTGCGTCGTACCGCCGATCACGTGCTTTCTGCCAGCAGCGATGACAAACGGCGTCGCTACTTTACGCAGCTGCTTGAAGAGCTCGATACCTATCAGGAAAAGCTCAAGCACTGGGAGGCGCCGCCTCAGGTGACCGAGCCGGTGGGACGGCTGGTGTTTATGCTGCATCGCTACCAGAATGCCCTCACGGATAACTGACTGAAGTAAAAAAACCGACGCCAAAAGCGTCGGTTTTTTTGTGGCTATACTTATTCCAGCACGTTCTTACATTTCAGAAAGGGAGAACACATGACGACCCAGGCGCTTCAGGACCACATCCTTTTTCAGACCGGTTATCTGGTCAACGGAATCTGGAAAACGCTGGATACAACCTTTGATGTGCTGAATCCCGCGACAGGCGAGGTCATTGCTAAAGTCGCAAAAGCGGGTAAAGCGCAAACCGAAGACGCTATTGCAGCGGCTACCCAGGCCTTCCCGGCATGGCGTGCCAAAACCGCGAAAGAACGCTCGGCGATTCTCTACCGCTGGTACGAACTGATTATTGAGAATAAAAGCTGGCTCGGGCGGTTGATGACCACCGAACAGGGCAAACCCCTGAAAGAAGCGGAGGGAGAAGTCGAGTACGCCGCCAGCTTTATCCAGTGGTTTGCCGAAGAGGCCAAACGCGCGAACGGAGAAATTATTCCGCCGATAAAACCCGGCTCACGCATTCTGGCGACCCGTGAACCTATTGGTGTGGTCGCGGCGATTACGCCGTGGAACTTCCCGATGGCCATGCTCACCCGCAAGTTAGGCCCGGCGCTGGCAGCAGGATGCACCGGGGTCATTAAACCGGCCAATAACACGCCGCTCAGCGCATTTGCGCTGCTTACGCTGGCGAAACAGGCCGGTGTGCCCGACGGTGTTCTCAACACCGTCGCCGGGAATACGCATGAAATCAGCGATGCGATCATGGCAAGCCGCGACGTGCGTAAAATCTCCTTTACCGGCTCAACCTCCGTCGGCAAAACGCTGGTGCGTAACGCCGCAGAAACCATGAAAAAAGTCTCGATGGAGCTGGGGGGGAATGCCCCGTATATCGTTTTTGAGGATGCGGACATCGACGCAGCGGTTAAGGGCGCGATCGCCAACAAGTTCCGCAATGCCGGACAGGTCTGCGTCAGCGTGAACCGTTTTTATATTCAGGAAACCGTCTACGACAAATTTGTGAATAAACTCGCCGATGCGGTGAAGGCGCTGAAGGTGGGTAATGGTCTCGAAGAGGGGGTGGTCGTCGGGCCGCTGATTGAACCTTCGGCGGTCAACAAGGTGCGTGAGCATGTCGACGACGCCGTTGCCCGGGGCGCAACCGTACTGGCTGGGGGTAAGCCCCATCCGCTTGGCGGAAATTTCTGGATGCCAACCGTGCTGGGCGACTGCCATGAAGGTATGAAGCTGGCAGAAGAAGAGACGTTTGGCCCGGTGGCGGCGTGCTTCCGTTTCACCTCGGAAGATGAAGTCATCCAGCGCGCCAACAACACGCCCTATGGGCTGGCGGCTTACTTCTACACCCAGAATCTCTCACGGGTCTTCCGCGTTTCACAGGCCATCGAGAGCGGGATGATCGGCATCAACGAGTGCGCCGTCTCCACGGAGCTTGGGCCCTTTGGCGGCGTAAAAGAGTCAGGTCTTGGACGAGAGGGCTCCGTGCTGGGACTGGAAGAGTATCTGGAAGTTAAAACCCTGCATATTGGGGGATTATAATAGACAGGGCGGCATCTGCCGCTCGCCTGGACTGGGTGGCTGGCAATGAAAACCTATACGTTTGATTTTGACGAGATCGACAGTCAGGAAGACTTCTACCGTGAATTTATCCGGGCGTTTGATCTTGAACGGGAAAGCGTGACGAATCTGGATACGCTGTGGGACGTGGTCACCGGCAGTCAGTTGCCGCTACCGCTGGAAATTGAGTTCATCCATTTGCCCGATAAGCTGCGAAGACGTTTTGGCGCGCTGATCTTGCTGTTCGATGAAGCGGAAGAAGAGCTTGAAGGGCAGCTGCGCTTTAACGCGCGGCATTGAATGAAAAAAGCCCCTGACCATAAGGCCAGGGGCAAGTCGTATGATGAGATACGACGAGGGTTTATTTATACAGTTCTGCCGTTGCATGCCAGTGGTCACCCTGATTCAGTTCGGTGACGCGATAGCTGCTGGCGCCTGCTTTTTCAGCTTTGGCGGCAAGTTCGTGACGAATATCCATCGGTGAACCGGTGACAGACGTTACGGAGACGCTGCCCATACGCTGTAGATTTTGTGCCTGGTCGGCATTTACCTGCTGTACGGCTGCGCTCGCGCCGAAAGAGAGAACGGATGCCAGACCGAGGGTTGCGATGATCAATTTGGTTTTCATAGTCTTTACTCCTGAATAGGGTTTTTACTCAACGGCGAGAAGGGTTGAACCGCTATTTTTATGCCTGGTGCCGTTGAGTGGAGATTTACGTCTTCAGTTATTACTAAAACTTATTTGTACAGCTCAGCGGTGGCGTGCCAGTGGTCACCGGAACGCGCTTCGATGATGCGATAGGATGACGCACCCTGTTCTTCCGCTTTTTTGTTCAGCATCTCATGCATGTCCATTGGCGATGTGCCGACCGCACCGACAGAAACCGTACCGATGGCCTGACGGGATTGCGCCTGGTCAGCATTGATAGAGTCAGCTGCGAAAGCACCGAATGACAGGACGGACAGGACGCTGAGCGCCGCTACAGTTGATTTGATTTTCATGATTTTTACCTCGTCGAATTTTTTAGTGGGGTCTTGTTTCGTGACCCTCATCACAAAATCAAGTATACACTAATAACGGTAAAAATTAATACCAGACTAATGGTTTCTATTGTTATTACGTGTTAACCAGTCTTTTTTTTATAACCAAATCGCATAATATTGGGCGTTTTTTGTTCATTTTAGTTGGTTATATCTAATAAAATCATATGGATATCAGCTTTTGATTTTTTGTGCGATTTTTTGATTTAGCATTCACCAGATGAATGTTAATAGGTGGTAAAAAGCACTATTTGTCAAAGTGAAGGGCAGTAGAAAAGAGGGGAGAACGCAGCAGAAGCAGAACGATCCCCGCAGCGGCGCTACGGGGAGAGGGGATTAGAGTTCCTGTTCGAACAGTACCAGAATGGCTTCGTGGAGATCTTTCACGGAGAAACCGCTAGCCGGTGTGGTAAAGATGGTGTCATCGCCGGCGATAGTCCCGAGGATACCTTCCGTTTTACCCAGCGAGTCCAGCATGCGGGCAATGAGCTGCGCGGCACCCGGGCTTGTGTGGATCACCACGACGGCGTCGTTATGATCGATATCCAGAACCAGGTTTTTGAGCGGGCTGGAGGTGGTCGGCACGCCAAGTTCTGCCGGCAGGCAATAGACCATCTCCATCTTGGCGTTACGCGTACGCACCGCGCCAAATTTCGTTAACATGCGGGAGACTTTCGACTGGTTGATGTTATCGAAGCCTTGTTCCTGCAGCGCCTGAACAATTTCTCCCTGAGAACTGAATTTCTCTTCTTTGAGTAGCGCCTTAAACGCCTTTACTAATTCTTCTTGCTTAGACGAGCTTCGCATAAGTCACCCGGAATATGACGATAGAAACAACATTATTATGCATGTGGATGAATTTTTATGCAAATTATCTACTCAGCGCCAGGCTGAAATAATGTTATGAAAGGGAGTGATTTTATCAGATTTCGTTATCAGAAAACATGCCTGGGTCACGCCGCGCAAATAAGCTTAAAAGTAAATTAAATGTTATCAAAATGATGTTGTTTTGGTGGCGGGGCAGGGTGTATTGTAACCACCTCTTAATGCGTTGCCCTCTGTCGTCAGATAGTCTTCTGGTGAGAGATAAAGTCGCGTGACCTCAAATTCTTTAGCTACGAAAATTGTAATTATTTACTTGCTGAATTATGGTCGCCGCAACGGATTTACAGATACTTAAGTTAACCATAATAAGGAGTTTAGGATGAAAGTCGCAGTCCTCGGCGCTGCTGGTGGTATCGGCCAGGCGCTTGCCCTACTACTGAAAACCCAACTGCCTTCAGGCTCAGAACTCTCCCTGTACGATATTGCTCCGGTAACCCCAGGTGTGGCGGTTGACCTGAGCCACATCCCGACTGCTGTAAAAATCAAAGGCTTCTCCGGTGAAGATGCACGTCCTGCGCTGCAGGGTGCCGACGTGGTGCTGATTTCTGCAGGCGTGGCGCGTAAGCCAGGCATGGATCGTTCAGACCTGTTCAACGTCAACGCGGGCATCGTGAAAAACCTGGTGCAGCAGATTGCAGAAATCTGCCCGAAAGCATGCATCGGGATCATCACTAACCCGGTGAACACCACCGTGGCTATCGCGGCAGAAGTGCTGAAGAAAGCGGGTGTTTACGACAAAAACAAACTGTTCGGCGTAACCACGCTGGATATCATCCGTTCCAACACCTTTGTTGCTGAGCTGAAAGGCAAGCAGCCAACAGAAGTAGAAGTACCGGTAATCGGCGGTCACTCTGGCGTCACCATCCTGCCTCTGCTGTCGCAGATCCCAGGCGTGAGCTTCACCGAGCAGGAAGTGGCTGACCTGACTAAACGCATCCAGAACGCGGGCACCGAAGTGGTGGAAGCGAAGGCGGGTGGCGGCTCTGCAACCCTGTCTATGGGCCAGGCGGCTGCGCGTTTTGGTCTGTCACTGGTTCGCGCTCTGCAGGGCGAGAAAGGCGTTGTTGAATGCGCTTACGTTGAAGGCGATGGTGAACACGCTCGCTTCTTCTCTCAGCCGCTGCTGCTGGGTAAAAACGGTATCGAAGAGCGTAAATCCATTGGTACGCTGAGCGCGTTTGAACAACACGCGATGGAAGGCATGCTGGATACGCTGAAGAAAGATATCACCCTGGGCGAAGAGTTCGTTAACAAGTAATACGAACCGTCTCCCGGTAAAAAAAACGGAGCTTATCGCTCCGTTTTTTTATGCCTGTCAGTTAGTGGCCGGGTATTCCTGAATCGTCACGTGCAGCGTCAGTTTCTTATCGTTGCGCATGACCTCAACAGGGATGATAGAACCCGGGCGAATTTCTGCCACCTGATCCATCGTCTCCAGCGCAGAGACCGCTGGCGTGCCGTTGACCGACACAATGACATCGTTTACCTGAATCCCCGCGTTAGCCGCCGGACCACCCGGTGCCACCTCGTTAACCACGATGCCCTGAATCTGATCGATACCGCCGCCCTGGGTATGCATCGGTGCAATTTCGCGCCCGCCGATACCGATATAGCCGCGGATCACGCGTCCGTCGCGGATCAGTTTATCCATGATTTTGGTCGCCAGCTGGAACGGAATGGCGAAGCCGATCCCTTCCGGCGTCTCACCGTCGTTACTCTTATCGAACGAGAGGGTGTTGATGCCCATCAGCTCGCCCAGCGAGTTGACCAGCGCCCCGCCGGAGTTACCGTGGTTGATGGAGGCATCGGTTTGCAGGAAGTTCTGCCGCCCGGAGGGGTTCAAACCGATACGACCGGTCGCGCTGATAATCCCCTGGGTGATGGTCTGGCCCAGGTTGTAAGGGTTACCGATAGCCAGTACGACGTCACCAATATGCGGGGTACGTTTACGGTTGATCGGGATGACCGGCAAACCGCCCGTGGCATTAATTTTCAGAACGGCCAGGTCGGTCAGACTGTCAGACCCAACGAGTAACGCCTCAAACACGCGGCCATCCTGCAGGGCGACGATGATCTGGTCGGCATCGTTAATCACGTGCTTGTTGGTAATAATGTAGCCGCGCTCGTCCATGATCACGCCGGAGCCGAGGGTACGGATCTCCAGCTGGTTATGGGCTGAGGTATTCAGACCACGGTTATAGACGTTAACCACGGCAGGTGCGGCACGGCGGACGGCCTGGTTATAGGTGGCCGGCGTTTCATCCGTGCTATCGAACTGGGGAGCCGACAGTTTATTGAACTGACGTAAAGACGGCAGCGCCAGCAGCAGCAGGCCAGCGACAATCAAACCGATGACAGTAGAACGTAAGAGCTTTAAAAGCATGATGCGCGTGTCGTTAAAAAAGGAACGATTTGCAGCATAACATGAGTTATCCGGACATCACACGCAGCGGTGATGTCCGGGTCGCAAATGCTTAGCGCAACAGAATATAGATAGACTCATTGCCACGCATGACCTGCAGGGCAATAACCGCTGGTTTGCTTTCCAGCACCTTGCGCAGTTCGGCAATAGACTGCACGCGGTTGCGGTTGACACCGATAATCACGTCATCCTGATGCAATCCGGCCTGTGCGGCAGGGCTGCTCTTCTCGACGGTGTCGATGCTAATGCCTTTCGTACCGTCTTTCAGCTGCCCGTCGCTCAACGTAGCCCCCTGTAGCGCCGGGGCGATAAGCTCCGCGCTGGCCGAGGAAGAGGTGCTCTTATCCAGCGTCACTTCAACGTCAAGCGGCTTACCGTCACGTATCAGGCCCAGCTTCACTTTGGCGCCTGGTTCCGTTGTGGCAATCCGCGAACGCAGTTCTGCAAAGCTATTCAGCGGTTTGTCGTTCAGGCTGACGATCACATCTCCCGATTTCACGCCCGCTTTTGCCGAGCCGGAGTTTGGCAGCACTTCACTGACAAACGCCCCGCGCTGTACGTTGATATTGAACGCTTTTGCGATATCCGCGCTCATCTCCATACCTTTAATACCCAGCAGCCCGCGTTTGATTTCACCGAACTGGATCAGCTGCTGCGCCAGGGTTTTGGCCATATTGCTGGGGATAGCAAAACCGATCCCGATGCTGCCGCCGCCCGGGGCCAGAATCGCCGTGTTAATCCCAATCAGCTCGCCGTTAAGGTTGAGCAACGCTCCGCCGGAGTTACCCCGGTTGATTGAGGCATCGGTCTGGATAAAGTTTTCCAGCCCTTCCAGATTGAGGCCGCTGCGCCCGAGCGCCGAGACGATCCCGGAGGTGGCGGTCTGCCCTAAGCCAAAGGGGTTGCCTACGGCGACGGCAAAATCGCCGACGCGCAGTTTGTCGGAATCCGCGATGGCAATCTGGGTCAGGTTGCTCGGATTTTGCACCTGCAGCAGCGCGATGTCGCTCTGGTCATCGCCGCCGATCAGTTTGGCATCAAATTCACGGCCATCGTTCAGCTGGACGCTGATCTTATCGGCCTGGCTGATGACATGGTTGTTGGTCAGGATATAGCCTTTTGCCGCATCAATAATGACGCCAGAACCCAGGCCTTCAAAAGGCTGAGCCTGCTGGTCGGGAGACTCATCGCCAAAATATTTTTTCAGTTCTTCAGGGACGCGTTGGCTTTGTACTGCGGTGCCCTCAACCTGAACGCTGACGACCGCCGGCAACACTTTTTCCAGCATAGGCGCGAGGCTTGGAATGGCCGCCTGGCCAGGCACCTGGGAGGGAATGGCGGCAAATACAGGAACGGACGCCGAGAGAGATAACCCGACACTTAACGCGATAGCGCTCAACAGCTGGTTTTTTTTCTTCATCGATGTTGACTCTCGTAACCTGGAATAAAGGAAAAACGGCCCCAAAAACACGTTGATGTTATTGAATTTTAAACCGCTGAACAATGAGGTATGTAACTAAATGATAGCTGGGGTCATCAGGAAAGGACGGGCGCAATCGCTGCGCCCGTAAAATAAATTCAGGTTGTGCGATTAATCGCGTTTTACACCGCCGCGCAGCAGGCCGGACGCGCCATCGGAATAGTCGCGAGGCATCTGAACGGGCGCCTGATCGTTACCGGCTTCAGAGTCAGCCAGACGGTTGCGGAACGGGTTGGTTTCCGCGGTCATTTCCGGCAGCAGGCTGCTGGAGCTTTTTGCCATATGTTGGTACAGCTGACGATAGTCGGTTGCCATGTTGTCCAGCAGCTCGGCGCTACGGGCAAAGTGGCTGACCAGCTCTTCACGATACTCTTCCAGCTCGGCTTTGTTCTTTTCCAGTTCGTACTGCAGTGACTGCTGCTGACGCAATTTGCGATTACCGAAACGCATGGCCACAGCACCGATGACAATGCCGACGACTAAACCGATTAGCGCATATTCCCAGGTCATGAATTTCTCCCGTTGTCTTGTTGTTCCGTAGGGTGTTGGCTCGGCTCCTGCCTGTGCCTGATAATGCCACTATAACCGCTATTTCTGCAGAAGTGGAATCCTGACGTATCATCGCGTAGTGTAGAACGGCCTTTTTTTCATCAGTCACGTCTGCTGGTGAGCGTTAATTGAAGGAATAACAATAAGATTATGCAAAACCTGTCCCCTGCATCGCGATATCAACTGGCCCTTAACGAGGGCACTCATCAGCCTGATGAGGTTCAACGTGAGGCGGTAAACCGTCTGGAGATGATTTATCAGGAGCTCACGGCAAAACCCGCTGAAGTCGAACAGAACGGTGGGCTAAAGGCGGCGTTTGGGCGGTTGCTCGGTAAAAAAGCGCCACAGGCTCACGCGCCGGTGCGCGGTTTATATATGTGGGGCGGGGTCGGTCGCGGAAAAACCTGGCTGATGGACCTGTTTTATCTAAGCCTGCCTGGCGCACGTAAGCAGCGTCTGCACTTCCATCGTTTTATGCTGCGGGTGCATGAAGAGTTGACCGCACTGCAGGGCAAAAGCGATCCGCTGGAGATTGTGGCCGACAGGTTCAAGGCGGAAACGGACGTGCTCTGCTTCGACGAGTTTTTTGTGTCCGACATCACCGATGCCATGCTGTTAGGCGGCCTGATGAAAGCGCTATTTGCCCGCGGGATCACGCTGGTGGCCACGTCGAATATCCCGCCGGATGAGCTCTATCGTAACGGCCTGCAGCGCGCACGCTTCCTGCCCGCCATCGATGCCATCAAGCAGCACTGCGATATCATGAACGTCGATGCCGGTGTCGATTATCGTCTGCGCACGCTGACCCAGGCGCACCTGTGGCTTTCGCCGTTAAATGCAGAGACCACCCGCGAGATGGATACACTCTGGCTGGCGCTGGCGGGAGCAAAACGCGAGCACGCCCCGGAACTCGAGATTAACCATCGACCGCTGCCCACACTCGGCGTCGAAAACCAAACGCTGGCGGTCTCCTTTACGACGCTCTGCGTGGATGCCCGCAGCCAGCACGACTACATTGCGCTTTCGCGTCTGTTCCACACCGTGATGGTGCTGGACGTGCCGGTGATGACGCGGCTGATGGAGAGCGAAGCACGGCGCTTCATTGCGCTGGTGGACGAGTTTTATGAGCGCCACGTCAAGCTGGTGATCAGCGCCGAGGTACCTTTATATGAGATTTACCAGGGCGAGCGGCTGAAGTTCGAGTTCCAGCGCTGCCTGTCGCGCCTGCAGGAAATGCAAAGCGAAGAATATCTGAAGCTGGAGCATATGCCGTAACAAATGCCACCCTCTCCCGTGGGAGAGGGGCTGGGGGTGAGGGCACCAGAACGCACAATACCCACCCCCGAAAAACCCATTCCAAAACGCATTTAAGGGTCGATCTTTGACCTCAACTTCTCTATAATCTTGCGACCCCACGTTACGAGAAGGTTTTTTTCCCAAAACTTTCTATGTGTCGGCATGTGCTATTCGAAGGGGTAGGTTTGCCGGACTTTGTCGTGTGAGCCTCAACTGACTAAACGTTTGGGTGTTCACCAACGTGTAACTTATTTATTTGGGTAAGCTTTTAATGAAAACTTTTACAGCTAAACCAGAAACCGTACAGCGCGACTGGTATGTTGTTGACGCGACCGGTAAAACTCTGGGCCGTCTGGCTACTGAACTGGCTCGTCGCCTGCGCGGTAAGCATAAAGCGGAATACACTCCGCACGTTGATACCGGTGATTACATCATCGTTCTGAACGCTGATAAAGTTGCTGTAACCGGCAACAAGCGTACTGACAAAGTGTACTATCACCACACCGGCCACATCGGTGGTATCAAAGAAGCGACCTTTGAAGAGATGATTGCCCGCCGTCCTGAGCGTGTGATTGAAATCGCGGTTAAAGGCATGCTGCCAAAAGGCCCGCTGGGTCGTGCTATGTTCCGTAAACTGAAAGTTTACGCAGGCAACGAGCACAACCACGCGGCACAGCAACCGCAAGTTCTTGACATCTAATCGGGATTATAGGCAATGGCTGAAAATCAATACTACGGCACTGGTCGCCGCAAAAGTTCCGCAGCTCGCGTTTTCATCAAACCGGGCAGTGGTAAAATCGTAATCAACCAGCGTTCTCTGGAACAATACTTCGGTCGCGAAACTGCCCGCATGGTAGTTCGCCAGCCGCTGGAACTGGTTGATATGGTAGAAAAACTGGATCTGTACATCACCGTTAAAGGTGGTGGTATCTCCGGTCAGGCAGGTGCGATCCGTCACGGTATCACCCGCGCTCTGATGGAGTACGACGAATCCCTGCGTTCTGAACTGCGTAAAGCTGGCTTCGTTACTCGTGACGCGCGTCAGGTTGAACGTAAGAAAGTGGGTCTGCGTAAAGCACGTCGTCGTCCACAGTTCTCCAAACGTTAATCCATTCTGCTTACGCAGAACGATTGGCGAAAAACCCGCTTCGGCGGGTTTTTTTATGGATAATGCGCAGGTTATCCACAATATCCATGCATATATCTTCTCTTTTTCCACATTTCCAGAATCCCCTCACCACAAAGCCATCAAAATCTGGTAAACTATCATCCAATTTTCTGCCCAAATATCGGTGAATACTCGATTTTTGTTCGTTTCTTGAACAATGTGTTTTCTCTGGGATGGGCGATACAACATCTGGCTGGCCCCAGTTGGGCTGGTAGCAGTAAAAATTCTGAATATACCTGGAGGTTTTCATGGCTGTCGCTGCCAACAAACGTTCGGTAATGACGCTGTTTTCTGGTCCTACTGACATTTATAGCCATCAGGTTCGTATCGTGCTGGCCGAGAAGGGTGTCAGTTTTGAGATCGAGCATGTGGAAAAGGATAACCCGCCTCAGGATCTGATCGATCTCAACCCGAGCCAAAGCGTACCGACGCTGGTGGATCGCGAGCTGACCCTGTGGGAATCCCGTATCATTATGGAATATCTGGATGAGCGTTTCCCGCATCCGCCACTGATGCCTGTTTACCCTGTCGCGCGTGGTGAAAGCCGCCTGTACATGCAGCGTATCGAAAAAGACTGGTACTCGCTGATGAACGTGATTACCAGCGGTTCCGCTTCTGAAGCTGACGCTGCACGTAAGCAACTGCGTGAAGAGCTGCTGGCAATCGCCCCTGTGTTTGGTCAGAAGCCGTTCTTCCTGAGCGATGAGTTCAGCCTGGTGGATTGCTACCTGGCACCGCTGCTGTGGCGTCTGCCGACCCTGGGCGTAGAGTTCAGCGGTCCTGGCGCGAAAGAGCTGAAGGGCTATATGACTCGCGTATTTGAACGCGACTCTTTCCTGGCATCTTTAACTGAACCGGAACGTGAAATGCGTCTCGGCCGAGGCTAATGACTGTGGAAATGTCACAACTTACTCCACGCCGTCCGTATCTGCTGCGCGCCTTCTATGAATGGCTGCTGGATAACCAGCTCACGCCGCACCTGGTTGTGGATGTGACGTTGCCGGGCGTGCTGGTTCCAATGGAATACGCGCGTGACGGACAAATCGTACTGAACATTGCGCCGCGTGCGGTGGGTAACCTGGAGCTGGCAAACGATGAAGTGCGCTTCAACGCGCGTTTCGGCGGCGTGCCGCGTCAGGTTTCCGTACCTCTGGCAGCCGTGCTGGCTATCTACGCGCGTGAAAACGGTGCGGGTACCATGTTCGAGCCGGAAGCGGCGTATGATGAAGATGTTGCCAGCCTGAATGATGACAACGCATCCGATGAGCGCGAAAGCGACACGGTGATGTCACTTATCGATGGTGATAAACCCGATCGTCACGACGACAATGACCCTGATGACGATCCGCCTCCGCGCGGTGGCCGTCCGGCACTTCGCGTCGTGAAATAAAAAAACAGGCCCAATCGGGCCTGTTTTTTTTTACACTTCCAGGTAGTTCAGGATCCCGTCAGCCGCTTTACGACCTTCGGCAATCGCCGTTACCACCAGGTCAGAACCGCGAACAATATCGCCACCGGCGAAGATTTTCGGGTTGCTGGTCTGGAATGCGTTGTCGCTGCCTTCTGGCGCAATCACGCGGCCCTGCGAATCCAGCTCAACGCTGTGCTTCGCCAGCCATTCCATGCTGTGAGGACGGAAACCGAACGCCATCACCACGGCATCGGCCGGGATCACGTGCTCAGAACCGGCTACGATCTCGGCGCGACGACGGCCTTTCGCATCCGGTGCGCCCATCTCAGTGCGCGCCATCTTCACGCCGCTCACTTTACCGTTGGCATTCACTTCAATACCCAGAGGCTGGATGTTGAACTGGAACTCCACGCCCTCTTCACGCGCGTTTTTCACTTCGCGTTTAGAGCCCGGCATGTTCTCTTCGTCACGACGGTAGGCGCAGATCACGTGTGCCGCATTCTGACGAATGGAGGTACGCACGCAGTCCATCGCGGTATCACCGCCGCCCAGCACAACCACGCGTTTGCCTTCCATGCTGACGAACGGCTCATCGGCGGTTTCACCGTAGCCCATGATCTGCTTGGTGTTGGCAATCAGGAACGGCAGCGCGTCGTACACGCCCGGCGCGTCTTCGTTCTCCAGACCGCCGCGCATGGACTGATAGGTGCCCACGCCAAGGAACACGGCGTCGTAATCCTTCAGCAGGTCGTCGAGCTGCACGTCGCGGCCCACTTCCACGTTCAGTTTGAACTCAATGCCCATGCCGGTGAAGATTTCACGGCGACGGGTCATGACCTCTTTTTCCAGCTTGAAGGCAGGGATACCGAAGGTCAGCAGACCGCCGATTTCCGGATGGCGGTCAAAGACCACCGCCTTCACGCCGTTGCGGGTCAGCACGTCCGCACAGGCCAGGCCCGCCGGGCCCGCGCCGATGATTGCCACGCGCTTGTCGGTTTGCTTCACGCCGGTCATATCCGGACGCCAGCCCATCTCGAACGCTTTATCATTGATATAGCGCTCAATGTTGCCGATGGTCACCGCGCCGAACTCGTCGTTCAGCGTACAGGAGCCTTCGCACAGACGGTCCTGAGGACACACGCGGCCGCACACTTCCGGCAGGGTGTTGGTCTGGTGAGACAGCTCGGCTGCTTCAAAAATACGTCCTTCGTTAGCCAGCTTCAGCCAGTTCGGGATGTAGTTGTGTACCGGACATTTCCATTCGCAGTAAGGGTTACCGCAGGACAGGCAGCGGTCTGCCTGTGCCTTGGCCTGGCCTTCTGAAAACGGCTCGTAGATTTCAACAAATTCAATTTTGCGGATCTTCAGCGGTTTCTTTGGCGGATCAACACGCTGCAGGTCGATAAACTGGTATACGTTCTGGCTCATCTGAATTCCTTACTGCGCCTGCACGCGCAGCTCTGCTGCGCTACGACTACGGTGACCCAACAGGGCTTTAACATCGCTGGACTTCGGCTTAACCAGCGCGAATTTCGCAGAGAACGCTGGCCAGTTCGCCAGGATCTCTTCGCCGCGCGAAGAACCGGTATGCTGCACGTGTTCGGTAATCAAACCGCGCAGGTGTTCTTCATGGATAGCCAGCGTATCAACGTCCAGCACTTCCACCAGCTCCGGGTTCACGCGTTTGCGGAACTCACCGTCTTCATCCAGGACGTACGCAAAACCGCCCGTCATGCCCGCGCCGAAGTTCACGCCGGTTTTACCCAGAACGCAAACAATCCCGCCCGTCATGTATTCACAACCGTTATCGCCAATGCCTTCCACCACGGTGATAGCACCGGAGTTACGCACCGCAAAACGCTCGCCCGCACGGCCTGCTGCAAACAGACGACCTCCGGTCGCGCCGTACAGGCAGGTGTTACCGATGATGCTGGCTTCATGGCTGCGGAAGGCTGAGCCGACCGGAGGACGCACCGCCAGCAGACCGCCCGCCATGCCTTTACCGACGTAGTCGTTGGCATCGCCGGTCAGGTACAGCTCAACGCCGCCTGCGTTCCATACGCCGAAGCTCTGACCCGCGGTACCGCTGAAGTGCGCGGTAATCGGATCCGCTGCCAGCCCCTGGTCACCGTGCGTCTGCGCGATATAACCGGAGAGGGAGGCGCCCACGGAGCGGTCGGTGTTGCGGATATCAAACCAGAACGTTTTGCTCTGCTTGTCGTCCACGTACGGTTTCGCCTGCTGCAGCAGCTGCGCGTTCAGCACGCCGTTATCGAACGGCGGGTTGTTCTCGGTGCAGTAGACCGCTTTGCCAGGGTGCGGCTGCGCGGTTTCCAGCAGCTTAGACAGCTCAAGCTTCTGTTGCTTCGCGGTGAAGCCTTCCAGCTCTTTCAGCAGGTCAGTGCGGCCAATCAGGTCCACCAGACGCTTCACGCCCAGCTGCGCCATCAGCTCGCGGGTTTCGCGGGCGATGAAGTCAAAGTAGTTGGTCACTTTGAACGGCAGACCGTGATAGTGGTTCTTACGCAGCTTCTCGTCCTGGGTAGCCACGCCGGTTGCGCAGTTGTTCAGGTGGCAAATACGCAGGTATTTACAGCCGAGCGCAACCATTGGGCCGGTACCGAAGCCGAAGCTTTCCGCGCCGAGGATCGCCGCTTTGATGATGTCGAGGCCGGTTTTCAGGCCACCGTCCACCTGCAGACGGATCTTGTGACGCAGGCCGTTCGCCACCAGCGCCTGCTGGGTTTCCACCAGGCCAAGCTCCCACGGGCAGCCCGCATATTTCACGGAGGAGAGCGGGCTTGCGCCGGTGCCGCCGTCATAGCCGGCGATGGTGATGAGATCCGCATAGGCTTTCGCCACGCCAGTAGCGATGGTGCCGACGCCCGGTTCGGAAACCAGCTTCACGGAGATCATCGCCTTCGGGTTGACCTGCTTCAGGTCGAAAATCAGCTGCGCTAAGTCCTCGATAGAGTAGATATCGTGGTGCGGCGGCGGGGAGATCAGCGTCACGCCCGGCACGGAATAGCGCAGTTTGGCGATGTACGGGGTAACTTTATCACCCGGCAGCTGGCCGCCTTCGCCCGGTTTAGCACCCTGAGCGACTTTAATCTGGATTACGTCGGCGTTGACCAGGTACGCAGGCGTCACGCCAAAGCGACCGGATGCCACCTGCTTGATACGGGACACTTTGTTGGTGCCGTAACGCGCCGGGTCTTCACCGCCTTCGCCGGAGTTGGAGTTACCGCCGATGCTGTTCATGGCTTCCGCCAGCGCTTCGTGGGCTTCCGGGCTCAGCGCGCCGATGGACATCGCCGCGGTATCGAAGCGTTTGAACAGTTCGGATGCAGGCTCAACGTCGTCAATGCTGACCGCTTCATCGCCCGGATTGAGGGCAATGAGGTCGCGCAGCGTTGCCGCCGGACGGTTGTTTACCAGCTCAGCGTACTGCTGGTAATCGCTGTATTCACCGCTCTGAACCGCCTGCTGCAGCGTGCGCACCACGTCCGGGTTATAGGCATGATACTCGCCGCCATGAACGTATTTCAGCAGACCGCCCTGATCCAGCGGCTTACGTGCCAGCCAGGCGCGTTTGGACAGGTTCACCAGATCCTGCTGGAAGTCAGCAAAACCGGCACCGCCGATGCGGCTGACCACGCCCTGGAAGCAGAGGTTGGCGACCTCGTCATGCAGGCCGACTGCTTCAAACAGCTTCGAACAGCGGTAGGAGGCAATGGTCGAGATGCCCATTTTGGACATGATCTTGTACAGGCCTTTGTTGATGCCGTTACGGTAGTTCAGCATCACCGCGCGGTAATCTTTGTCGATCGCGCGGGTATCCACCAGGCGTGCCAGCGTTTCGTAGGCCAGATACGGGTAGATCGCCGTCGCGCCGAAGCCTAACAGCACGGCAAAGTGGTGCGGGTCGCGGGCGCTGGCGGTTTCAACAATGATGTTGGCGTCGCAGCGCAGGCTCTTGTCGACCAGACGCGTCTGGATAGCGCCAACTGCCATCGGGGCAGGAACCGGCAGACGGTTTTTCGCAATATTGCGGTCGGACAGCACCAGCAGAACGGTACCGTTACGCACCATCTGTTCGGCTTTGTCACACAGCGCATTCACCGTCTCTTCGAGGCTCGCTTCGGTCACGTCGAAGGTAATATCGAGCGTGTCGGCGCGGTAGTGCTCCTCTTTCATGGTGGTGAGCTGTTTGAAATCGGAGTACAGCAGGATCGGCGATTTAAAGGTCAGACGGTGCGCCTGGCCTTCGGCCTCGCAGAAGACGTTCATCTCGCGACCGATGCTGGTAGCCAGCGACATCACGTGCGCTTCGCGCAGCGGGTCGATCGGCGGGTTGGTCACCTGCGCGAACTGCTGGCGGAAGTAATCGTAAATGATGCGCGGCTGGCTGGAGAGTACGGCAAACGGGGTGTCATCACCCATGGAGCCGACCGCTTCCTGGCCGTTTTCACCGAGTACACGAATAACAGAGTCCAGCTCTTCCGCGCTGTAGTTAAACTGTTTCTGGAAGCTTGCAAGCGTATCGTCGTCCAGTTCGCGGCGACCCACTTCTTCATCCGATAAATCTTCGAACGGCACGAGGCGACGGACGTTTTTCTCCATCCACTCTTTGTACGGATGGCGGCTTTTCAGGTCGTGATCGGTTTCGGCAGAGTGCAGAATGCGCCCGCCGCGGGTGTCGATCACCATCAGCTCGCCCGGGCCGACGCGGCCTTTCTCGACCACTTCGTCAGGCTGGTAATCCCAGATACCGACTTCAGAGGCGCAGGTGATGAGCTTGTCTTTGGTGATAACGTAGCGCGCCGGACGCAGACCGTTACGGTCCAGGTTACAGGCGGCGAAGCGGCCGTCGGACATGACGATGCCCGCCGGGCCGTCCCACGGCTCCATGTGCATGGAGTTAAAGTCGAAGAACGCGCGCAGCTCAGGGTCCATATCCGGGTTGTTCTGCCAGGCCGGTGGCACGAGCAGACGCATGGCGCGCACGATGTCCATCCCGCCCGCCAGCAGCAGTTCCAGCATGTTATCCATGGAGCTGGAGTCAGAGCCGGTTTCGTTCACGAACGGCGCGGCATCGTGCAGATCGGGGATCAGCGGCGTCTGGAACTTATAGGTACGGGCGCGGGCCCACTGGCGGTTACCGGTGATGGTGTTGATCTCGCCGTTGTGCGCCAGGTAGCGGAACGGCTGAGCCAGCGGCCAGCGTGGAACGGTGTTGGTGGAGAAGCGCTGGTGGAACAGGCAAATGGCCGATTCCAGACGCAGGTCCGCCAGGTCCAGGTAGAAGCGCGGCAGGTCAGCCGGCATACACAGACCCTTATAGATGTTCACCAGGTTAGAGAGGCTACAAACGTAGAACTCTTTATCGTCCTGGAGACGTTTTTCAATGCGGCGGCGGGCGATAAACAGACGGCGTTCCATATCACGCGGACGCCAGCCCGCAGGCGCGTTGACGAAAATCTGTTCAATGCGAGGCAGCGAGGAGAGGGCGATTTCACCGAGCACCCCTTCGTTGGTTGGCACATTGCGCCAGCCGACAATCGACAGGGTTTCACGCTGAAGTTCTTCTTCGACGATGCGGCGTGAGGCAGCAGCCTTTTCAGGATCCTGATTCAGGAACAGCATGCCGACAGCGTAGTTTTTGGCTAAACGCCAGCCGCGCTCTTCCGCCACGATGCGGAAGAAACGATCCGGTTTTTGCAGCAGCAGGCCGCAACCGTCGCCGGTTTTACCATCGGCAAGAATAGCGCCACGGTGCTGCATTCGGGCCAGTGCGTGAATAGCAGTACGCACTACCTTGTGGCTAGGTTCGCCTTCTATGTGGGCGATCAGGCCGAAACCACAGTTATCCTTCTCAAGGGATTTATCGTACAACATATCAGTGAACCTCCCCAGGCTCGTCGGGCTTCCCACTGAACTTTACCGTGGCGCACAGGCACAGAAAGAGCATGGCGACGGGGTTTGCGTTTCATACGCGGACCTCGCATTCGCCCTCTTTTTCATCCTTTCGCGCAGGTAAACAAGTTTGAGGACTTGCTTCAGAGGGAATCTCAATTACTGCATAAATATGATGAGCAGGCCGCTCATCCAGAAAGCTTCCAGCGGATTTCCAACTTATCGGGAATTGGTACACAGGTCAAATGGCAATCTTATTTATACAAAAATGTGCTAAAGAGCGTTTATGTCTTTGAAAGTAAATGTTATTTAACTATTTTTACATTGAATGTATGCCCTGGCAGGACGCAGCGGAGTGTGATCTGACTCACTATATGAAAGCGGTATTATCAATGTAGCGTGCTGAATAGCAGTTTTATAGCAGAATAATAATCTGGTATCGGCTGCAAACCCGCATAAACCCACTGTTTTTCAGTGGTGGCGCTATAAATGAAAAAAACAATCAGAACATAAGGAAAAGTAATCACGAATGGCGTGAATGAAATTGCAGTAATCCTGAGTATTTATTCATATAGATAAAGGCCGTCCGGGACGATTGATCCAGGTCATCGCCGACAGAGGCTAAAAGTGGCAGGCTTGTCCCCTTTCTCCGGGACGGTCTATCAGATTATGCAGTTACAGAAATTAGTCAATATGTTTGGTGGGGATCTTTTGCAGCGGTACGGGCAAAAGGTTCATAAGCTGACGCTGCACGGCGGGTTTAGCTGCCCGAATCGCGATGGCACCATCGGGCGCGGCGGCTGCACCTTCTGTAACGTTGCGTCCTTTGCTGACGAAGCCCAGCAGCATAAATCTATCGCTGAACAGCTTGCCCATCAGGCGAGCCTGGTGAACCGCGCGAAGCAGTATCTGGCCTATTTTCAGGCCTACACCAGCACGTGGGCGGAGGTGCAGGTGCTGCGCTCTATGTATCAGCAGGCCGTCAGCCAGGCTAACATCGTTGGGCTGTGCGTGGGCACGCGCCCGGACTGCGTACCGGACGCGGTGCTGGACCTGCTCAGCGAGTACAAAGAACAAGGCTACGAGATCTGGCTGGAGCTGGGCTTGCAGACCGCGCACGACAAAACCCTGCACCGTATTAACCGTGGCCATGATTTCGCCTGCTACCAGCGCACCACGCGCCTGGCCCGCGAGCGTGGGCTGAAGGTCTGCTCGCATCTGATTGTCGGCTTGCCGGGTGAAGGGCAGCAGCACGGCCTGGAGACGCTGGAAAAGGTGGTTGAGACCGGCGTGGACGGCATTAAGCTGCACCCGCTGCATATCGTTACGGGAAGCATTATGGCGAAAGCCTGGGAAGCCGGACGGTTAAGCGGTATTGAGCTTGAGGACTATACGGTGACGGCGGGGGAGATGATTCGCCACACCCCGCCGGAAATTGTTTACCACCGCATCTCCGCCAGCGCCCGCCGTCCAACGCTTCTGGCACCGCTATGGTGTGAGAACCGC
This sequence comes from Enterobacter sp. DNB-S2, assembly GCF_019443845.1. Classification (NCBI taxonomy): domain Bacteria; kingdom Pseudomonadati; phylum Pseudomonadota; class Gammaproteobacteria; order Enterobacterales; family Enterobacteriaceae; genus Enterobacter; species Enterobacter sp. DNB-S2. The sequence continues at coordinate 152,506 of NZ_CP050520.1, read as the reverse complement.
TGGACGGGGATGGTGGAAATCGACCGCTATCTGCAGGAGAACGGCGTACAGGGCTCAGCGCTTGGTCGTCCGTGGGTTCCCCGTCTACCGGCGACGGCCGCCTAACAGACTTCCCAGCATGCCGCGCACTATCTGATTGGTGACCTGCCGCGCCGCGCTTTTCGCCATGGTCTGTACCACGCCGTCGCGCTTGCCGCCGCGCGGCCCGGTGCTGCCGAACAGGATGTCTTTGAGCCCCCCGAGAATACCGTCATCCACGGCGACGGACTGTCCTTTAGCGGCAGGCGCATCCTGCGACTCCGTTGTCGCCTGCACCCCTTTTTGCAGCATCTCGAACGCGGACTCGCGATCAACCTCGTCTTCGTACTTTCCGTAAACCGGAGAGTGGTTAATCAGGCCGTTACGTTCATCGTCGGTAACGGGCCCCATGCGCGAGCAGGGCGCGATCACCATGGCGCGTTCCACCACGGACGGGCTGCCCTTCGCATCCAGGAACGAGATCAGCGCTTCACCGGTGCCTAACGCCTGAATCGCCGCTTCGGTATCAAAGGCAGGGTTGGCGCGCATGGTCTGCGCGGCGGCTTTCACCGCTTTCTGATCCTTCGGCGTAAAGGCGCGCAGGGCGTGCTGCACGCGGTTACCGAGCTGGCCGAGAACGTTATCCGGAATGTCCGACGGGTTTTGCGAGACAAACCAGACGCCAACGCCTTTGGAGCGGATCAGGCGAATGACCTGTTCAATCTTATCCAGCAAGACCTGCGGCGCGTCGTTAAACAGAAGGTGCGCTTCGTCGAAGAAGAAGACCAGCTTCGGTTTTTCCAGATCGCCCGCTTCGGGTAACTGTTCGTACAGTTCGGAGAGCATCCACAGCAGGCTGGCGGCGTAGAGCTTTGGCATCTGGTAGAGCTTCTCGGAGCTCAGAATGTTGATGATGCCTTTGCCGCTGCTGTCGGTGCGCATCCAGTCTTTGATATCCAGCATCGGCTCGCCGAAGAAGTGCTCGGCGCCCTGTTGCTCCAGCGTCAGTAACCCGCGCTGAATGGCACCCACCGAGGCGCTGCTGATATTGCCGTACTGGTTCTGGAAGGATTTGGCGTTATCGCCGATGTACTGGGTAATGGCGCGCAGATCTTTGAAATCAAGCAGCAGCAGCCCCTGATCGTCGGCAATGCGGAAGATAATATTCAGCACGCCGGACTGCACGTCGTTGAGGTTAAGCAGACGGGCCAGCAGCAGCGGGCCGAGATCGGAGACGGTAGCGCGCACCGGGTGGCCTTTCTCACCAAAGATATCCCACACTACCACCGGATTGTTATGCGGCGTCCAGTCCGTGATGCCAATATTCTTCAGCCGTTCGAGCAGTTTCTCAGAGGCCGTACCTTCCTGAGCCACACCGGTTAAATCGCCTTTCACGTCAGCCATAAAGACCGGTACGCCAATCTCCGAAAGCGACTCCGCCAGCTTTTGCAGGGTGACGGTTTTCCCCGTCCCGGTCGCTCCGGTGATGAGACCGTGGCGGTTCGCCATCGAGGGCAGTAAATACAGCTCTTTTTCCAGCGTCCTGGCAATTAACAATGGTGTACTCATGATGCGCTTCCTCTCTTTGTCCTGGGGGGAGTATAGGCAATCTGGCCGCAATTTGGTTGAGTAAATTCCTGACTTTGCGGCGCATTATCCAGCGCGGACTATGCTTTTGCATACGGTTCACAAAAATAGTGGGAAACGATGTCCAGATTCTTCTTTAACGATCGCAAACAGCTGGTCAACGATGCCATTGAAGGCATACTGCTTTCTGCGCCACACGCAAACCTCGTCAAACTTGATATCGATCCGGCCATCAGGATCGTCGCACGCGGCGACTGGGACAAAAGCCGCGTGGCGGTGATCTCCGGCGGCGGCTCAGGCCACGAACCCGCGCACGCCGGGTTTGTTGGCAAAGGGATGCTGACGGCGGCAGTGTGTGGCGATCTGTTTGCCTCGCCGAGCGTGGATGCGGTGCTGAACGCCATTGTGGCGGTCACGGGCGATCGCGGCTGTCTGCTGATCGTCAAAAACTACACCGGCGATCGCCTGAACTTTGGTCTGGCGGCAGAAAAGGCCAAACGCTACGGCCTGAAGGTGGAGATGGCGATCGTGGCGGACGATATCGCGCTGCCGGATAACAAACAGCCGCGCGGTATTGCCGGTACGGCACTGGTGCACAAGATTGCGGGCTATGCGGCGGAGCACGGTAAATCGCTAAGCGAGGTGCGGGATATTGCGCAACAGGCCTGCGATAACCTCTGGAGCCTGGGCGTTGCGATGCAAACGTGCAACCTGCCGGGCAGCGACGAGGAAGAGGGGCGCATTAAGCAGGGCCATGTCGAGCTGGGGCTGGGCATTCACGGCGAGCCCGGTGCTTCCGTCGTGGATACGCAGAACAGTAAAGCCATTATCGACACGCTGGTGACGCCGTTACGCGCGCAGGCGGGAGAAGGGCGGTTTGCGGTATTGATTAACAATCTCGGCGGCGTATCGGCGCTGGAGATGGCGCTGCTGACCAAAGAGCTGGCGCATTCGGCGCTGAAAGAGGAGATCGCGTACCTGATAGGCCCCGCGCCGCTGGTGAGCGCGCTGGACATGAAGGGCTTTTCGCTCACGCTGCTGAAGCTTAATGACTTCTTTGAAAAGGCGATTCACGCCGAGGTCGAAACGCTGGGCTGGCAGAAGCCCGTGGCGTTTGCGCCACTGCGCACCGTGGCGCATACCGCCATTCACGATCGCGTGGAATACACTCCGTCGGACAATCTGCGGGTGGGCGAGTATGTCTCCTCGGTGACGAAAACGCTGCTCCAGCTGGAAAACCGACTGAACGCGCTGGATGCCAAAGTGGGCGACGGCGATACCGGCTCCACTTTTGCGCAAGGGGCGCGGGATATTGCGCAGCGTCTGGAGGATCGCAAGCTCCCGCTTGATAACGTATCGACGCTGCTGTTGCTGGTGGGCGAGCGGCTGGCGACGGTGATGGGCGGATCGAGCGGGGTGCTGATGTCGATCTTCTTCACCGCGGCCGGGCAAAAGCTTCACGATGGTCAGCCGCTGCCCGAGGCATTGCTCAGCGGGCTGGCGCAGATGAAGCAGTACGGTGGGGCAGATCTAGGCGATCGTACCCTGATCGACGCACTGCAGCCGGCGCTTGAAGCATTGAAGAATGGCGATCTTCAGGCAGCGGCGAAGGCAGCACAGCACGGTGCCGAAGCAACGGCGAAAATGGCGAAAGCCGGTGCGGGGCGCTCGTCGTATGTGAATAAAGAGAATCTGGATGGGGTAATGGATCCCGGTGCGGTCGCGGTGGCTGAGGTGTTTAAGGCCATGGTAGATGCAAAACGGTAACGACCGTTACCGTTTTTAGTGTGTGCGCCCTCTCCCTGTGGGAGAGGGTTGGGGTGAGGGCATCAGGCCGCACATTCCCCGCCAATGTCACATCAAAAATCCGCTTTCAACACCACGCGGTAGCGGGCTTTGCCGTCACGCACGTGCTGGATCGCTTCGTTGATTTTCGACATCGGATACAGTTCGGTGGTCGGCGCCACTTTGGTGCGTCCGGCAAACTTCATCAGCTTGCGCAACTCAAACGGCGTACCGGTCGCGGAGCCTGACACGCTGCGATCCCCGCCGATCAGGGTAAACGCCGGAACCGGCAGCGGCTTCATCACGGCACCTACGGTGTGGAAGTTACCGCCGTAGGCCAGCGCCTCAAAGTACGGCTGCCAGTTGAGATCGACGTTAACGGTGTTGATGATCAGGTCAAACTGCCCAGCCAGCGCGTTCAGCGCGTCAGGATCGCGGCTGTTCACCACTTTATCCGCACCCATCGCCAGCACTTCTTTCTCTTTCGCCGGGTTGGAGCTGAACGCCGTGACTTCACAGCCCATCGCGTGCAGCAGCTTGATGGCGATATGCCCCAGGCCGCCAATACCAATGACGCCCACGCGGCTGGTGGCGGTGATGTGGTGCATCAGCAGAGGTTTGAAGACGGTGATACCGCCGCACAGCAGCGGACCTGCGGATTCGATATCAATGCTGTCCGGCAGCGGGATCACCCATTGCCAGTCGGCGCGCAGTTTGTCGGCAAAACCGCCCTTGTTCAGAATAGTGGGAACGGCGCCCTCGAGGCAGTTGATCTGATTGCCGCTGATACAGGCGTCACAGTGACCACAGCTGCGTGCCGTCCAGCCAATGCCCACGCGTTGGCCTACCTTCAGCCCTTTGTCCTGCGCGGCGCTACCGAGCGCCACGACGCGGCCAATGACTTCGTGCCCGGCAACCAGCGGATAGCTCGAGAAGCCCCATTCGTTATCGATCATCGAGAGATCCGAGTGGCAGATCCCGCAGTAATCAACCTGTACTTCGACGTCTTCTGCTTTTAGTTCGCCCGCATCGTACTCGTACAGCTCAAGTTCTGCACCCGCCTGCGGTGCGGCGTAGCTTTTTATCTTCGACATCGTGTTTCCCCCGTTGTGGTGTGAACTGAGAGTGTAGAGCATTCAGTTTACAGCCGCTTAACAGAAGAGGGCAGGAACGAAACTTACAGACTTTTCAGCATCCTGACTTCGCAATCAACGTGGCCGGTACAGCCCAGCGGCGCATCGATATGCTCAAAGCCCAGATGTTCATACAGGCCGATGGCCTCTTTGAGGAAAGCGGTGGTTTCCAGGTAGCAGCGGGTAAAACCCTGCTTGCGCGCGTGGTCCAGCGCCATCAGCGCCAGCTTTTTCGCCAGCCCTTGCCCGCGCGCCGTTGGCAGAAAATACATTTTCTGCAGCTCACAGATATCCGGCTCGCTGCAGCTGAGGGGCGCCACGCCGCCGCCGCCCACAACCTGACCGTTCTGCTCGATTACCCAGTAGGCATGCCCTGGCTGGCTGTAGAGCTGGTAAAGCTCGTCCAGGTTCGGGTCGGCAACCGTGTAGCCTTTGTCAGCCGTCAGGCCATATTCGGCAGAAACGGTGCGGATAACGGCGGCGATTGCCGGGTTATCCTGCTCAGCGATCCGGCGCATCGTCGTCGCGACGGGGGTAATCACGCTCATAGCATTACTCATTACAAAAATTGACACATAACTGCTGTTAATAGCACCGCAGAAAGGGGAGTGCAAGCGAGGAGTTTTCAGGAAGGATACCCCTTACGCCCTGAAGCGTAAGGGGTAAAAGCATTACAGGGCTGCGATAACCGCCTGCTGCTCGATCAGCTTGGTCTTCGCATCGGCGAAGGCAACCAGACGCTCGCGCTCTTTCGCGATGACCGCTTCCGGCGCGCGGGCGACAAAGCCTTCGTTCGCCAGCTTGCTTTCGATTTTGCCAATTTCCACGTCGACTTTTGCCACTTCTTTCGCCAGACGAGCCAGCTCGGCGTCTTTGTCGATCAGGCCCGCCATCGGGATCAGCAGCTCGGCGCCGTCGATGATTTTGGTCACGGAAACCGGACCTTTGTCATCCGCAGGCAGCACGGTGATGCTTTCCAGACGCGCCATGGTTTTCAGGAAGGTGTTGTTCTCGGCGACGCGACGAACGGCAGCCTCGCTGCAGCCACGCAGCAGCAGCTCCAGCGGTTTGCCTGGGGCGATGTTCATTTCAGCACGGATGTTACGTACCGCAACGATCGCCTGTTTCAGCCACTCGGTATCCGCGGACGCCGCTTCATCAACCTTGGCCGCATCGAATTCCGGGAACGGCTGCAGCATGATGGTATCGGCGTTGATGCCTGCAATCACCTTCACGCGCTGCCAGATGGTTTCGGTGATGAATGGAATGACCGGATGCGCCAGGCGCAGCAGACCTTCCAGAACGGTAATCAGCGTGTTGCGCGTGCCGCGCAGCTCCGCCTCAGTGCCGCCGTTCATCACCGGCTTCGCCAGCTCCAGATACCAGTCGCAGAACTGGTTCCAGGTGAATTCATACAGAATGCCCGCCGCGATATCGAAGCGGTAGCTGTCCAGCGCCTCGCGGAACGCTTTCACCGTCTGGTTGAATTCCGCCAGGATCCAGCGGTCTGCCAGAGACAGCGTCATCTCGCCGCCGTTGAAGCCGCAATCCTGATCTTCGGTATTCATCAGCACGAAACGGCTGGCGTTCCACAGTTTGTTACAGAAGTTACGGTAACCTTCCAGACGCTTCATGTCCCAGTTGATGTCACGACCGGTTGAGGCCAGTGCCGCCAGGGTGAAGCGCAGGGCGTCGGTACCGTGAGACTCGATCCCGTTCGGGAACTGCTTCTCGGTGCGCTTGCGGATTTTCTCAGCCAGCTGCGGCTGCATCATGTTGCCGGTACGTTTTTCCAGCAGATCTTCCAGAGAGATACCGTCAACCATATCCAGCGGGTCAATCACGTTCCCCTTGGACTTGGACATCTTCTGGCCTTCGTCGTCGCGGATCAGACCGGTCATGTAGACGGTATGGAACGGAACCTGCGGCTTGCCGTCTTCGTCTTTGATGAAGTGCATGGTCATCATGATCATGCGGGCAATCCAGAAGAAGATAATGTCGAAGCCGGAGACCATCACGCTGGTTGGGTGGAACTGACGCAGCGCGTCGGTGTTTTCTGGCCAGCCGAGGGTGGAGAAGGTCCACAGCGCGGAGGAGAACCAGGTGTCCAGCACGTCTTCGTCCTGACGCAGCGCAATGTCCGCGCTCAGGTTGTTTTCCTGACGCACTTCGTCTTCGCTACGGCCAACGTAAACGTTGCCTTCGTTGTCGTACCACGCCGGAATACGGTGACCCCACCACAGCTGACGAGAGATACACCAGTCCTGAATGTCGCGCATCCAAGAGAAGTACATGTTTTCGTACTGCTTCGGCACGAACTGAATGCTGCCGTTTTCAACCGCTTCGACAGCCGGTTTCGCCAGCACGTCGGCACGCACGTACCACTGGTCGGTCAGCATTGGCTCGATAACCACGCCGCCACGGTCGCCGTACGGCACGGTCAGATCGTGAGGTTTGATCTCTTCCAGCAGGCCGAGCGCGTCAACGGCAGCCACGATGGCTTTACGCGCGGCAAAACGCTCCAGCTTCTGGAACTCAGCCGGGATGTCGCTGGAGTAAACGTCGGATTCGTTGCCTTTGGTGTCGTACACTTCTGCGCTTTCGCGGATATCACCGTCGAAGGTCAGAATGTTGATCATCGGCAGGGCGTGACGACGGCCGACTTCATAGTCGTTGAAGTCGTGCGCCGGGGTGATTTTTACGCAGCCGGTGCCTTTTTCCATGTCGGCGTGTTCGTCGCCCACAATCGGAATACGGCGGTTTACCAGCGGCAGCACCACGAATTTGCCGATCAGATCTTTATAACGCGGATCTTCCGGGTTAACGGCCACGCCGGTATCGCCCAGCAGGGTTTCCGGACGGGTCGTTGCAACCACCAGGTAATCTTTACCGTCGGCGGTTTTTGCGCCATCGGCCAGCGGATAGCGGATGTGCCACATGGAGCCTTTAGACTCGCGGTTTTCCACTTCCAGGTCAGAGATGGCGGTGCGCAGTTTTGGATCCCAGTTTACCAGGCGTTTGCCGCGGTAAATCAGGTCTTCTTTGTACAGGCGGACGAAGACTTCTTTAACGGCGTTGGACAGGCCTTCGTCCATGGTGAAGCGCTCGCGCTCCCAGTCCACGGAGTTGCCGAGACGGCGCATCTGACGGGTAATGGTGCCGCCGGATTCCGCCTTCCACTGCCAGATTTTGTCGATGAACGCGTCGCGACCGTAGTCGTGGCGGGTTTTTCCTTCTTCAGCGGCAATTTTACGCTCAACCACCATCTGGGTCGCGATACCCGCGTGGTCAGTCCCCGCCTGCCACAGGGTGTTTTTACCCTGCATACGCTGGTAGCGGATCATGGTGTCCATGATGGTCTGCTGGAAAGCATGACCCATATGCAAACTGCCGGTGACGTTCGGCGGCGGGATCATGATGCAGAAGGACTCTTTGCTTTCGTCGCCGTTAGGCTTGAAATAGCCCTGCTGTTCCCAGTGCTCGTAAAGCGGCTGTTCGATATCGCGTGGGTTATATGTCTTTTCCATTATTTCCAGGTTGCCGTATTCAGGTTAAAACCAGCCAGGCGGTACGCTTTATAGCGTTCGCGCGCCAGTTGTTTTAAAGATTCTTCGTAAGGGACAAAGTCTACCACTTCTGTGAAAGCGGTGGCAAAATCTGCAAAATCTATCCGCAGGCTAATCAGAATATCGCGCGCGCTGCTGTTGCGCTTTTGCGGCCAGGCAATTTCAACCGGTGCACCGCCGCGCGGGCCTTCGCCCGACAGATTATGCGGCACAAAACTCTCCGGGGGGCGCGCCCACAGCGCTTCATCCAGGCGAATCGCCTGCTGTTCATCTTCACAGGCAATCAGAACGCGTTTACCTGCGCGCCAACGTTCTGCGGCAATTTCACACACCAGCTGTTCTACGGCGCTGAGGCCATCCTGATGGGTGTCGTTGTCCAGAAGGTAGAACGTTGCATTCTTCATATATGGGGCTTCTTGTGCTCACTTTAAATGCTTAAGCCGGGTGGCGGCTTCGCCTTACCCGGCCTACGGTTTACTGCCGTTTTGACTTACTCGTCGCCGTTAAAACCTGCGCGGTTCAGCAGGAACTGCGACAGCAGCGCCACTGGACGGCCGGTTGCGCCTTTGGCTTTACCGGATCGCCATGCGGTGCCCGCGATATCCAGGTGTGCCCAGTTGTACTTGCGGGTGAAGCGTGCCAGGAAGCAGCCCGCGGTGATCGCCCCGCCAGGACGTCCGCCAATGTTCGCCATATCCGCAAAGTTAGACTCAAGCTGATCCTGATACTCGTCACCCAGCGGCAGACGCCATGCGCGGTCCCCGGCCTGCTCTGAGGCACCAATAAGCTCGTGCGCCAGAGGATTGTGGTTCGACATCAGGCCGGTGATATGGTGACCCAGCGCAATCACACAGGCTCCGGTGAGGGTAGCGACGTCAATCACCGCTTCCGGCTCGAAGCGCTCAACATAGGTCAGCACGTCACACAGCACCAGACGGCCTTCGGCGTCGGTGTTCAGCACTTCAACGGTCTGGCCGGACATGGTGGTCAGAACGTCACCCGGACGATAGGCGCGCCCGCCAGGCATGTTTTCGCAGCCCGCCAGTACGCCGATCACGTTGATAGGCAACTGCAGTTCCGCGACCATGCGCATCACGCCGTAAACCGCCGCCGCACCGCACATGTCGTACTTCATCTCATCCATGCCTTCGGCAGGCTTGATGGAGATACCGCCGGAGTCGAAGGTCAGGCCTTTACCGACGAGCACAATCGGGCGCGCGTCTTCGGACGGATTGCCTTTGTACTCGATGACGGACATCAGGGATTCGTTCTGCGAGCCGTTACCGACCGCCAGGTAAGAGTGCATCCCCAACTCTTTCATCTGCTGTTCGCCGATGACGCGGGTAATGACGTTTTTGCTGTAGGCGTCGGCCAGCTGACGCGCCTGAGAGGCCAGGTATGCCGCGTTACAGATGTTAGGCGGCATGTTGCCGAGATCTTTGGCCGCTTTAATGCCGGCCGCGATCGCCAGACCGTGCTGGATCGCGCGTTCGCCGCTGGTCAGCTCGCGACGGGTTGGCACGTTAAAGACCATTTTACGCAGCGGACGACGCGGCTCGCTTTTATTGGTCTTCAGCTGATCGAAGCTGTACAGGCTCTCTTTTGCCGTTTCAACCGCCTGACGCACTTTCCAGTAGGTGTTACGCCCTTTAACGTGCAGCTCCGTCAGGAAGCATACGGCTTCCATTGAGCCAGTATCATTCAGCGTATTGATTGTTTTCTGAATCACCTGCTTATACTGACGTTCATCCAGCTCGCGTTCTTTGCCGCAGCCAATCAGCAGAATACGTTCTGACAGTACGTTCGGAACATGGTGCAGTAACAGCGTCTGCCCAGGTTTGCCTTCCAGTTCGCCACGGCGCAGCAGGGCGCTAATATAGCCGTCACTGATTTTATCGAGTTGCTCGGCGATCGGGGAGAGTCGGCGTGGTTCAAAGACGCCCACAACGATGCAGGCACTCCGCTGTTTCTCCGGGCTACCGCTTTTTACACTGAACTCCATGCACTACGCTCCTGAATCTTAAAGACAACGGCGGCAGCTACGGATAGAATTGAAACCTTTCGTAACTCATGTCCGCTGTTGTGGTGACTTCGTGTTAATCTTACGTTACTACGGTTTCGACACGTCAGAAAAAGTCCTGAAGCGTGAATCCGCCGGATGTTTTAATCTTAGCGATGATTTCGACGACTCAAGAGAATAAATGACGTTTAAGCCATGAAACAAGCGATTTTCCAGCAAAGAGACGGGTTTTTACGGGCGTATTTAAAGTGATAATCATAAGATATCTGGTGCGGGAGACGCTCAAAAGCCAACTGGCGATCCTCTTCATCCTGCTGCTGATTTTTTTCTGTCAGAAGCTGGTTAAGATCCTCGGTGCGGCCGTTGACGGCGAAATTCCAACAAATCTGGTGCTTTCCCTGCTTGGTTTAGGGATCCCGGAAATGGCGCAGCTCATCCTGCCGCTAAGTCTTTTCCTTGGCCTGCTCATGACGCTTGGGAAACTCTACACCGAGAGTGAAATCACGGTGATGCATGCCTGTGGCCTGAGCAAAGCGGTACTGGTGAAAGCGGCCATGATACTGGCGCTGTTCACGGGTATTGTCGCGGCGGTGAATGTGATGTGGGCGGGTCCCATGTCTTCCCGTCATCAGGACGAAGTGCTGGCCGAAGCGAAAGCCAACCCCGGCATGGCAGCCTTAGCCCAGGGGCAGTTCCAGCAGGCGACCGACGGCAACTCCGTGCTCTTCATTGAGAGCGTTGACGGCAGTAAATTCAACGACGTATTCCTGGCGCAGTTACGTCCCAAAGGTAACGCGCGTCCTTCCGTGGTGGTTGCAGACTCCGGCCAGCTTGCTCAGCGCAAAGATGGTTCTCAGATCGTGACGCTGAACAAAGGCACCCGTTTCGAAGGCACCGCCATGCTGCGCGACTTCCGTATTACGGATTTCCAGAACTATCAGGCCATTATCGGCCATCAGGCGGTGGCGCTCGATCCAACGGATACCGAGCAAATGGACATGCGTACCCTGTGGAATACCGATACCGACAGAGCGCGTGCTGAGTTCCACTGGCGTATTACGCTTGTCTTCACCGTGTTTATGATGGCGCTGATTGTCGTTCCGCTGAGCGTGGTGAACCCACGCCAGGGCCGCGTGCTCTCTATGCTGCCGGCGATGCTGCTTTACCTGATCTATTTCCTGCTGCAAACCTCGATTCGTTCTAACGGCGCGAAGGGTAAGCTGGACCCTATGGTCTGGACATGGTTCGTCAACAGCCTGTACATCTTACTGGCGCTGGGATTAAACCTGTGGGATACGGTGCCTGTGCGCCGCATACGTGCCCGATTCTCGCGTAAAGGAGCCATCTAATGCAGGCGTTTGGCGTTCTTGATCGCTATATCGGTAAAACCATTTTTACCACCATCATGATGACGTTGTTCATGCTGGTGTCGCTCTCCGGCATTATCAAATTTGTCGATCAGCTGAAAAAAGCCGGGCAGGGGAGCTATGACGCGATGGGCGCGGGGATGTATACCCTGCTCAGCGTGCCGAAAGATGTGCAGATCTTCTTCCCGATGGCGGCCCTGCTGGGCGCGCTGCTGGGGCTGGGGATGCTGGCGCAGCGCAGTGAGCTGGTCGTTATGCAGGCCTCGGGCTTTACCCGCATGCAGGTTGCGCTGTCGGTAATGAAAACCGCGATCCCACTGGTGCTGTTGACCATGGCGATTGGCGAGTGGGTCGCGCCGCAGGGTGAACAGATGGCGCGTAACTACCGTGCGCAGGCCATGTACGGCGGCTCGCTGCTCTCGACCCAACAAGGTTTATGGGCGAAAGACGGTAAAAACTTCGTCTACATCGAACGGGTGAAGGGGAATGATGAACTGGGTGTGGTGAGCATCTATGCTTTCGATGACCAGCGCCGTCTGGAGTCAGTCCGCCACGCCTCTTCGGCGAAATTTGACGCCGAACATAAACAGTGGCGTTTGTCCCAGGTTGATGAATCTAACCTGACCGATCCGAAACAGATCGCCGGTTCTCAGACGGTAACCGGTACGTGGAAGACCAACCTGACGCCTGACAAGCTCGGTGTTGTGGCGCTGGATCCTGACGCGCTCTCCATCAGCGGTTTGCACAACTATGTGAAATACCTGAAGTCGAGCGGGCAGGACGCAGGACGTTATCAGCTCAACATGTGGAGCAAGATCTTCCAGCCGATGTCCGTGGCGGTGATGATGCTGATGGCGCTGTCGTTTATCTTCGGCCCGTTACGCAGCGTGCCGATGGGCGTGCGCGTCGTGACCGGTATCAGTTTCGGCTTTGTGTTCTACGTGCTCGATCAGATCTTCGGTCCGTTGACGCTGGTTTATGGCATTCCGCCGATAATTGGTGCGCTGCTGCCAAGCGCCAGTTTCCTCCTGATCAGCCTCTGGCTGCTGTTGAAACGCTCCTGATTGACCTCTCCTCGCTTCCGGTTAACCGGGAGCGAGGCTAATCTCCTGTTTCACCCCGCACTTTTTCTCACAACCTTCAACGCCTCGCCCTGAATTTGAGTATTATTGAGCGATAAAGTCGTGAAGGGATCCTCTATGAAGCAAATTCGAATGCTTGCCCAGTATTACGTCGACCTGATGATGAAGCTTGGGCTGGTGCGTTTCTCCATGCTGCTTGCGCTGGCGCTGGTCGTTCTGGCCATTGTCGTGCAAATGGCCGTCACCATGGTTCTGCATGGTCAGGTCGAGAGTATCGACGTCATCCGCTCCATCTTCTTTGGCTTGCTCATTACGCCCTGGGCGGTCTATTTCCTTTCCGTGGTGGTTGAACAGCTGGAAGAGTCCCGTCAGCGTCTGTCAAAACTGGTCGATAAACTGGAAGAGATGCGCGAGCGCGACCTGAAGCTCAACGTCCAGCTTAAAGACAACATTGCGCAGCTGAATCAGGAGATCTCCGATCGTGAGAAGGCGGAAGCCGAGCGTCAGGCCACGCTGGAGCAGCTTAAAATCGAAATGAAAGAGCGCGAGGTCACACAGATCCAGCTTGAGCAGCAATCCTCTTTCCTGCGGTCGTTCCTTGATGCTTCGCCGGATCTGGTGTTTTACCGTAATGAAGATAAAGAGTTTTCCGGCTGTAACCGGGCGATGGAGCTGCTCACCGGGAAAAGCGAGAAGCAGCTGATTAACCTGAAGCCGCAGGACGTTTACTCTGAAGAGGCGGCGGCTAAGGTCATGGAGACGGACGAAAAAGTATTCCGCCATAACGTCTCGCTGACCTATGAACAGTGGCTGGATTACCCGGACGGACGCAAAGCCTGCTTTGAGATCCGTAAGGTGCCCTACTATGACCGCGTGGGGAAACGCCACGGCCTGATGGGCTTTGGCCGCGATATCACCGAGCGTAAGCGCTACCAGGACGCTCTGGAGCGCGCCAGCCGCGACAAGACTACCTTTATCTCCACCATCAGCCACGAGCTGCGTACGCCGCTTAATGGCATTGTCGGGCTGAGCCGTATTCTGCTGGATACCGACCTGACCGCAGAGCAGGAAAAATACCTCAAGACTATCCATGTCTCAGCGGTCACGCTGGGTAATATCTTCAACGATATTATTGATATGGATAAGATGGAGCGCCGTAAAGTTCAGCTTGATAATCAGCCGGTTGATTTCACCAGCTTCCTTGCCGACCTCGAAAATCTCTCAGGCCTGCAGGCGCAGCAGAAGGGACTGAGCTTTGTCATGGATCCCACCCTGCCGCTGCCGCATAAAGTGGTGACCGACGGCACGCGTCTGCGTCAGATCCTGTGGAATCTCATCAGCAACGCGGTGAAATTTACCCAGAAGGGGCAGGTGGCGGTGCGCATCCGCTTTGACGAAGGCGATATGCTGCACTTCGAGGTGGAAGACTCCGGGATGGGTATTCCGCAGGAGGAGCAGGACAAAATTTTCGCGATGTACTACCAGGTGAAGGACAGCAACGGCGGGAAGCCAGCTACCGGAACAGGCATTGGCCTGGCGGTCTCTAAACGGCTGGCGAAGAGCATGGGTGGCGATATCACCGTTGTCAGCCAGCCGGGCAAAGGGTCAACCTTCACGCTGACGGTCCATGCGCCGGCGGTGGCGGAAGAGGTTGAAGACACCTTTGAAAACGACGACATGCCGCTGCCCGCGCTGCACGTTCTGCTGGTGGAAGACATTGAGCTGAACGTGATTGTGGCGCGCTCGGTGCTGGAAAAACTGGGCAATAGCGTGGATGTCGCGATGACCGGTAAGGCCGCGCTGGAGATGTTTAAACCGGGCGAATACGATCTTGTTCTGCTCGATATCCAGCTGCCGGATATGACCGGGCTGGATATCTCTCGTGAGCTGACGCGTCAGTACGCGGCCGACGAGCTGCCGCCGCTGGTGGCGCTGACGGCGAACGTGCTGAAAGACAAAAAAGAGTATCTCGATGCCGGTATGGACGATGTACTCAGCAAGCCGCTGGCGGTGCCTGCTCTGACCGCCATGATTAAGAAGTTCTGGGATACCCGTGATGAAGAGGAGAGCACCATGACGTCTGTTGATAGCGCAAAAGCCCAAACGATACTCGATACCGCGATGCTGGAGCAGTACATCGATCTGGTGGGCCCGAAACTGATTACCGATGGTCTGGCGGTGTTCGAAAAAATGATGCCGGGCTATCTGAGCGTGCTGGAATCAAACCTGACCGCCCGGGACCAGAAGGGCATCGTCGAAGAAGGACATAAAATTAAAGGTGCGGCCGGCTCGGTCGGCTTACGCCATCTGCAGCAGCTGGGTCAACAGATTCAGTCGCCTGATTTACCTGCATGGGAAGATAACGTGGGTGATTGGGTTGAAGAGATGAAACAAGAGTGGCAAAACGATGTGGCGGTGCTTAAAGCCTGGGTCGACGCCAGAAAAAAATGACCCCGGATTAACCGGGGTGCGCGAATACTGCGCCAACACCAGGGAAATCGTGGCTGCGCCTGTTTTATAAAGTTATTTTCGAAAGGGCGCTGCCTGAAAAATTTAGGCCGCACGCAGATAAGATAGCAAATCTTAAATGGTTTGTTACATGAATCAGTGAAATGTGTGAAGCATAGCGTTTTAATCAAAATTATTAATGTGCTTCAGCAAGTTGCAGAAAAGGATTGTCATGATGAAAAAGATTGGTGTCGTGCTGAGCGGATGCGGTGTTTACGATGGTTCTGAAATACATGAAGCCGTAATCACGCTGCTGGCCCTGGCTAAGCAGGGAGCAGAGGTTATTTGTTTTGCGCCGGACAAAAATCAGGCGGATGTGATTAATCATCTGACCGGCGAGCCGATGGCAGAAAACCGCAATGTACTGATTGAAGCCGCGCGTATTGCGCGAGGTGATATCCATCCTCTTATTCAGGCAGACCCTACAGAGCTTGATGCGCTCATTGTGCCGGGTGGGTTTGGCGCGGCCAAAAATCTGAGTACCTTTGCTGCGCAGGGAGCGGAGTGTCAGATCGATCCTCATCTTAAAGCGCTGTCGCAGGCCATGCACGCGGCAGGAAAACCGCAGGGCTTTATCTGCATCGCGCCGGCAATGGTGCCCAGGATTTTTGATTTCCCGCTGCGCCTGACTATCGGGACGGATATTGATACCGCAGAGATCGTCGAGGAAATGGGGGGCGAACACGTTCCGTGCCCGGTTGATGACATTGTGGTTGATGAAGATAACAAAATTGTCACCACGCCAGCGTATATGCTGGCGAACAATATCGCTGAGGCGGCCTCAGGTATTGAAAAGCTGGTGGCCCGCGTGCTGGTGCTGACTGAATGAGGCGCAAATTTGCCGCAGGCGCAGGGGTGAAACGTTTTCTCTTGCGCATCGTACTTGTGCTAGCGGTATTCTGGGGGGGCGGGCTGGCTTTATTCAGCATTATGCCGGTACCGTTCTCTGCCGTTATGGTTGAGCGCCAGCTTAGCGCGTGGTTCAGCGGCGATTTCGGCTACGTTGCCCACTCTGACTGGGTGAGCATGGACGAGATCTCCCCGTTCATGGGGCTGGCGGTCATCGCGGCGGAGGACCAGAAATTCCCGGAGCACTGGGGGTTCGACGTGGCGGCCATTGAGAAGGCGCTAGCCCATAACGAACGCCATGAAAATCGCGTGCGCGGGGCATCAACCTTGTCGCAGCAGACGGCCAAAAATCTGTTTCTGTGGGATGGTCGAAGCTGGGTGCGAAAAGGGCTGGAAGCGGGGTTGACCCTGGGAATGGAAACGGTCTGGAGCAAAAAACGCATTCTGACCGTCTATCTGAACGTCGCTGAGTTTGGCGACGGTATATTTGGCGTGGAAGCTGCCGCACAGCGATATTTTAATAAGCCAGCCAGCCGTCTGAGCATGTCAGAAGCGGCGCTATTGGCCGCTGTGTTACCGAACCCTATCCGCTTTAAGGCCATTGCCCCATCAGGGTACGTGCGAAGCCGTCAGGCGTGGATTATGCGCCAGATGAATCAGCTGGGTGGAGAGGAGTTTATGCAGCGTAATAATCTTATGTAGAGCGGGTAAGCGCAGCGCTACCCGCCTGAATAGCAGACCTTAATCTTCGTCGAACCCTGCGTTAAACAGGGCAATCACCGCCGCCAGCGCTTCCTCTTCCTGAGGGCCGGTGGCTTCTACTTCAATCTGGCGCCCTTTGGCGGAATCCAGCATCAGCAGCGCAATCACGCTGTTCGCCTCCGCTTCGGTGCCTTCGTCATTCCGCAGCAGAACCTCTGCATCGAAACCCTGCATCAGCTCAAACAACTTCATCGCCGGGCGTGCATGCATACCCAGCTTGTTGGTGATCTCAACGGTTTGTTTTACGGTCATGTTTTACGTTTTTCCAGCGTGCGATGACGGGACTGAACGTTCTTACCGCGCGAGCGGAAATAGTCGGCCAGCTGTTCGGCGATGTAAACCGAACGATGTTTACCGCCGGTACAACCAATCGCCACCGTCAGGTAGCTACGATTGTTTGTCTCCAGCATAGGTAACCATAGCTCAAGGTAGCTTCGCGTCTGGTAGATAAAATTGTGTACTTCTGTGTGCCGGTCGAGGAACGCCGCCACCGGCTTATCCAGACCGGTCATTGGACGCAGTTTTGGATCCCAGTGCGGGTTCGGCAGGAAGCGCACGTCGAAAACGTAATCCGCATCAATCGGAATACCGTGCTTAAAGCCGAAGGATTCGAACACCATCGTCAGTTCGCGCTCGCGTTTACCCAACAGCCGGGTACGCAGCATTTCCGCCAGCTCGTGAACGGACATCTCAGAGGTGTCGACAATCAGGTCGGCACGAGAACGCAGCGGCTCCAGCAGGTCGCTCTCTTCATCGATAGCGCTCTCCAGAGAGAGGTTCTTGCTGGATAGCGGGTGCAAACGACGGGTATCGCTGTAGCGGCGGATCAGCGTATTGCGGTCTGCATCGAGGAACAGCAGCTGAGGCGAGAACGCGTCAGGCAGGTTGCTCATGGCCTGTTCGAAGATCTCTGGCGATTCAGGCATGTTACGAACGTCGATACTGACGGCGGCAGAGGTTTGTCTCTCCGCCAGCGTGCGGGCCAGATCGGGTAACAACACGACCGGCAGGTTATCGACGCAGTAAAAACCCATGTCTTCCAGGGCGCGCAGAGCAACGGATTTCCCCGACCCTGAACGGCCACTGACAATCATCAGCACCATGTTCCGTTTCTCCTCAGGACAACAGATGTGAAGGCCATCTCCTGGTTATGCATCATCCTGATTGCCTTCTGCTTCAGTGATAATTTGATAGAGCTCTTCATCACTTTGGGCCGAGCGCAGTCGACGGCAAATGGTTTTATCGGCCAGACGTTTTGCGACCAGCGACAGCGTATGCAGATGGGTTTTCGTCTGGTCGGCAGGTACCAGCAGCGCGAAGAGGAGATCGACGGGCTGGTTATCAATGGCATCGAAGGCGATGGGTGTTTCAAGCTGCACAAACACACCAACGGCACGCAGGGTATCCTCTTCCAGTTTGCCGTGCGGGATCGCGATGCCGTTGCCGATACCGGTACTGCCCATTTTTTCACGGGTCAGAATCGCTTCGAACACCACCTGCGGCGGCAGGCCCAGCTGTTTGGCAGCCAGTTCACTGATGATCTCCAGCGCACGTTTTTTGCTCTGGCAGTGAACCGCACTGCGGGTACATTCCTGGTTAAGGACATTGCTCAGTTGAAGAGCGGAATCGTTGTTCATCATAATTTCACCTAAGCGCTAACTGTACAAATGGCCTGTTGTGTTTCACAACAGGCCGTCTTGCACCCGTTAACTGCCCGGACAATTAGTGTTGTTTCAGTTTATCTTTATGTTTATTGAGCTGTCGTGCAAGCTTATCAATCAAGCCGTCGATAGCAGCGTACATGTCTTGCCCTTCCGCACTGGCATGCAGTTCACCCCCGTTAACATGCAGGGTGGCATCCGAGATATGAGTCACTTTCTCCACTTTCAACACAATATAGACCTGATTGATCCTTTCGAAATACTGCTCGAGTTTTGCAAACTTCGCGTTCACGAAGTCGCGTAAAGCCTCAGTAATTTCGACGTTTTGTCCAGTGATGTTGAGCTGCATAGTGTCTTCCTTATCGGTTGTGTCAGACCAGCTGTTTACGCTGGTTGGACGGCGGAATGGATAAAGACTCTCGATACTTCGCAACAGTACGACGTGCCACCATAATACCCTGATCGGACAGCATGGTGGTTAACTTACTGTCGCTTAGTGGCTTCGCGGGGTTCTCCGCGGCGATCAACTTCTTCACCAGGGCACGAATGGCCGTTGACGACGCTTCGCCGCCGCCCTCGGTATTCACATGGCTGGAGAAGAAATACTTAAGCTCAAATATACCGCGTGGACTGTGCAGATACTTCTGCGTGGTGACACGGGAAATGGTTGATTCATGCATCTCGACGGCCTGGGCGATATCCGCCAGTACCATCGGTTTCATATACTCTTCGCCCTGCTCAAAGAACGCCTGCTGCTGTTCGACAATACAGCGGCTGACGCGCAGCAGCGTATCATTTCGGCTTTCCAGACTTTTGATCAGCCATCGCGCTTCCTGAAGATTGCTACGAATATATTGATTGTCGGAGTCGTTACGCGCGCTGGTGCACATGGAGGCATACTGCTGGTTGATTTGCAGGCGAGGGATGCTGTCTGAATTCAGTTCAACGACCCAGCGGTCATTGTGTTTTCTCACCAGCACGTCCGGGATGACGTACTCGGGCTCGCTGGTCTGGATCGACTGTCCCGGGCGCGGATCGAGTGACTGGATCAGATTCACCGCTTCTTTCAGCACCTCTTCCTTCAGGCGCGTGACGCGCATCAGGCTGCGGAAATCGTGGTTGGCCAACAGATCCAGATGATCGCTGATGATTAAGCGCGCCTCGTCGAGCCATGGCGTCTCTTTGCTGAACTGAGAAAGCTGGATCAGCAGGCAGTCGCGCAGATCTTTTGCGGCCACGCCTACCGGATCGAAACGCTGGATGCGCTTCAGAACGGCTTCGACTTCCTCAAGCTCAATCTCGTCGTCGCCCATGCTTTCCAGGATATCGTCCAGCGTGACGGTCAAATAGCCGGTGTCGTCAACGGCATCGACAATTGAGGTGGCAATCGCGCGGTCGGTATCGGAGAAGGGGGTGAGTTCCACCTGCCACATCAGGTAATCCTGCAGCGACTGGGTGGTCTCTCCCTGATAGACCGGTAGCTCATCATCCTGGTAGTCTGCACGCGTACCGGAAGGAGTTCCGGCGGTGTAGATTTCATCCCAGCTGGCATCCAGCGGTAGCTCGTCGGGCATCTCTTTTTGTTCGAGTGCATCCGCGGTGTCGAGCGCTTCTGTATCCTGTGACTGCTGAGTATCTACCTCGTCATGAAGATCGGTTTGTTCCAGCAGGGGGTTGCTGTCCAGCGCCTGCTGGAGCTCCTGCTGAAGTTCTAACGTGGACAGTTGCAACAGGCGAATTGCCTGCTGTAGCTGCGGCGTCATTGCCAGTTGTTGGCTGAGCCTTAATTGCAAACCTTGCTTCATGTTCAGAGCATTTTTCTCCGGTTCGGCGTTACGTTACCTCTACCCTATCAGAGTCTGAAGTCTTCCCCAAGATAGACGCGCTTAACATGATCGTCTTCGAGGATCTGCTGCGGCGTACCGTGGGCGATCAGATTGCCCTGGCTGACAATATACGCGCGTTCACACACGGCCAGCGTTTCACGGACGTTGTGGTCGGTGATCAGTACGCCAAGCCCGCTGTCACGCAGGTGTTCAATGATGCGTTTAATGTCGATAACCGAGATCGGGTCAACGCCGGCAAACGGTTCATCCAGAAGGATAAATTTCGGGTTTGCGGCCAGCGCACGTGCAATCTCAACACGACGGCGTTCACCCCCGGAGAGTGCCTGACCGAGGCTGTCGCGCAGATGCTCAATGTGGAACTCTTCCATCAATTCGTTGGCACGATCCTGACGCTGTTCGCTGGTCAGATCGTTACGAATTTCCAGGACCGCCATCAGGTTATCGTAAACGCTAAGACGACGGAAAATGGAGGCTTCCTGCGGCAGGTAGCCGATCCCGCGACGCGCGCGCGCGTGCAGCGGCAGAAGGCTGATGTCTTCATCGTCAATGATAATGTTGCCGGCATCGCGCGGCACAATGCCAACGACCATGTAGAAGGTGGTGGTTTTACCCGCACCGTTAGGGCCAAGCAGCCCTACAATTTCGCCGGAGTTGACGGTCAGACTGACATCTTCTACGACACGGCGGCCCTTGTAGGCCTTCGCGAGATTTTTTGCAGTTAATGTTGCCATAACGAATTAGTTACTCTTCTTCTGTGCCGGGGCCTGGCCTTTGCCTTTGTCCTGCAGCTGCGACGGAACCAGGACGGTCGTGACGCGTTTGCCTTTCTCGCTGGAGGCCTGCATTTTTTGCTCTTTCACCAGATAGGTGATCTGGTCGCCGGTAATGTTGCTGTCCAGCTGTTCCAGATACGCGTTTCCGGTCAGGATGACCAGGTCCTTCGCCAGCTCATAGTGCATATGCGAGGCGCGGCCTTTCACCGGCTTGCCGTTATCCTGCATCTGGTAGAAGGTGGCCGGGTTGCCGTAACCATCAATGATCTCTTTGCCCTGCTCGCCACCCGGACGGGTCACGACCACTTTGTCGGCGTTAATTTTGATGGTGCCCTGAGTCATGACGACGTTACCCGTGAAGGTGACGACGTTGCCCTGCATATCGAGAGACTGGGTATCAGACTCGATATGGATCGGTTGGTCGGTATCGCCCGTTACAGCAAGCGCGGGGAGACTGGTCGCCAGCATCGCGCTGGCGATAATTACTTTAAGGCTGAGTTTGTTTGTTTTGAATTTCATAGGAGGTTCTAACCTTTTCAATCAGCTCGGCGTTCTTGCTGCGTAAGTTCCCGCGCATTCTCAAACCGCTGGAATTAAATGTTGTGCCATACAGTGTGACCAGATCCTGCGAGGTCACGTCCTGGGTTACCAGGTTAATTTGGGCATTATCCGTCGTAATTTTTCGCAGTTGCGAGTCAGCGGTCAGGGCGTTGACTTCAACGTGGCCATACAGATAAAGCATACGGTCATTTGTCAGTTTTGCCCGATCTGACTTAATTGACCACGTCGGCACTTTGTCCTTATCAAATGTGGTCATGACAGGTTGGGTAAACCACGAAATACCGTCATCTGAAAAATATTCAACATGCTGGGCAATCAGGCGATAGTTCAGCGCGCCTTCCGGGCTGTAGACCACGGTGTCGCTGTGATCGCTTTTATAGGTTGGATCGTTATTGTTGACCACTTCCGTTTGCGGATCGTCGCGATCGGCAAGGTTCACGCCAATCAATACCAGTGCGACAAGCGAAAGCAAAATGATAATCCAGCGTCTGGTTTTACTCATATCGATTGCCCTTTGGCCTCATCAAGCTTGCCCTGCGCCAGCAAAAGCAGATCGCAGACTTCACGTACGGCACCACGGCCCCCGTTGATGTGGGTAACGTAGTCAGCGCGCGGGATCAGCAGCGGATGCGCATCGGCAACGGCGATGCTCAGCCCGACTTCAGCCATCACGGGCCAGTCAATCAGATCGTCCCCGACGTAGGCTACGTTTTCCGGCGCGATAGCCAGTTTACCCAGTAAATCCTTAAACGCCGCCATCTTATCGGATTGACCCTGATACAGATGGGTAATTCCTAAGGTTTCACAGCGGTCTTCTACCAGTTTAGCTTTTCGCCCGGTGATAATAGCCACCTCAATACCCGAGGTGAGCGCGCAGCGGATACCGTAGCCGTCGCGAACGTTAAACGCTTTCAGCTCTTCACCATTATTGCCCATGTAAATCAGGCCATCGGAAAGTACGCCATCCACGTCCAGGATGAGCAGACGAATGTTTTCCGCCTTTGCCATCATCTGGGTACTGACCGGTCCATAACAGGTTGCAAGGGATGCACCCGCATTACTCATTGTCTTATCCTTCATTACACTACGCCTGCGCGCAGCAGATCATGCATATGTACCACACCCAGCAACTGGTCGCCATCGGCAACCATCACTGAGGTAATGTGGCGGGACTGCATCAGGTTCAGCACATCCACGGCCAGCGTACCCGGACGGACGCGGATACCGCCCGGCGTCATCACATCGGCAATGCCGAGCGTGCGGACATCTACACCCATGTCGAACACGCGGCGCAGGTCGCCATCGGTGAAGATCCCCTGAATTTTCATCAGATCGTCGCACACGACCGTCATACCCAGATTCTTACGGGTGATTTCCAGCAGCGCATCACGCAGGGAGGCTTCTTTACTGACGTGAGGGATCTCATCCCCGGTGTGCATAATATCGTTTACCCGAAGCAGAAGCTTGCGCCCCAGCGCGCCGCCCGGGTGGGAAAGCGCGAAATCTTCCGGCGTAAAACCGCGGGCTTCGAGCAGCGCGACGGCAAGCGCATCACCCATCACCAGTGCGGCGGTGGTGCTGGACGTCGGCGCCAGGCCGAGCGGACAGGCCTCCTTGGGCACTTTCACGCACAGGTGAATATCGGCTGCCCGCGCCATGCTGCTTTCCGGACGGCTGGTCATGCAAATAAGCGGCACCTGCAGTCGCTTCAGTACCGGGATCAGCGCCAGAATTTCATTGGACTCCCCGGAGTTGGACAGCGCGATGACGATATCCTGCGGCGTGACCATACCCAGGTCACCGTGCGCGGCTTCCCCCGGATGTACAAAGAAGGAAGAGGTTCCGGTACTGGCAAACGTTGCCGCCATTTTGCGTCCAATGTGGCCGGACTTACCCATCCCCATCACCACGACTTTGCCGGCACAGTAGAACATCTTCTCACATGCCAGACTAAAATCCTGATTAATGTACCGATCTAACTGCGCCAGACCTTCACGTTCAATCTCCAGAACCTCTTTGCCTGCTTTCTGAAAGTCAAAACCCGGCTGCAATTCTATTTGCGACATAATGCGTTTCCGTTTACCCAGAGAGAAGAGGCGAGAGCCAGTACAGCATCGCCATCCATACGATAAATCCACCCGTCAGCAGCGCGCCTGCGCCTTTGCCGATCTGTCGTTGCCGCCGCCAGCAGAGCAGGGCAAATATCACGCTGACCAATAACATCACGCCGTAGTCGCGTGAGAACGCCAGGGGATTAAAGGGCCCTGGCGTAATCAGGGCCGGCAGGCCCATCACAATGGCGATATTAAATATGTTGGAACCGATGATATTACCAATGGCAATGTCATCCTCACCTTTCCGTGCCCCCGCAATGGCCGTGGCCAGCTCCGGCAGGCTGGTGCCGATGGCAATCACCGTCAGGCCAATGGTCAGTTCACTGATGGCGAAATAGTTCGCCAGCACGGTCGCGTTATCCACGACCATGCGCGTTGCCATCGGCATGATGATCAGCGCAATGCCAAGCCAGAGGAGGGCAACAGGCAGCGTACCTTCTCGCGGCAGTTCGGCGACCTGCTCCCGCGTGAGGCTATCCTGACCCTGCTTCTCAGCCAGACGGGCGATTTTAACACTATACAGCAGCCAGATGACGGCCAGCGCCAGCAGGAAAATGCCGTCGCTGTAGCTCAGAACACCATCGTAAAATACGCAGCCTGCCAGCAGGCTTACGATTAACATTAGCGGCAATTCACGGCGCAGAACATCAGAATGCACGCGAAATGGATGGAGCAGTGCGGCCAGGCCCAAAATCAAGAGTATATTGACGATGTTGGAGCCAATCGCGGTACCTACTGCCAGGTCTAACTGACCATGCAGCGATGCCGAGACAGAGACGATGATTTCAGGAAGTGACGTTCCAACACTCACCACGGTCATCCCGATGACGACAGGCGGTACGCCCGTCAGGCGACACAGGATAGATGCGGCAAACACTAAACGGTCAGCACTGTAGACCACCAAAAGTAAACCAATTATTAACAGTGCTGTTGCTAAAAGCATCAAAAGTCCTTTCTTCAGGTATACTCGTCGGTCCATCGCACGGGAATGGCTGGACTGCATACAGTCTGAGGCGTAACGAATTCCTAATTTTGACTTTATGCGCCGGAAAAGTAAAACAAATGCCAGCTTTCGCTAACCTCAACGGCTATTATTCTGTAAAAATGCGGAGTTGAGGGCTGATTCAGGCGGCATGCCTTAACGTGAGCAGGGTAATAAAGGAACCATAAATGAGCCAAACGATGGCGAATTTAGTCGATGTTCGCGGCGTGAGTTTTTCTCGCGCCAACAGATTGATATTTGATGATATTTCGTTGACCGTACCGCGTGGCAAAATCACTGCCATCATGGGGCCGTCCGGGATCGGTAAAACGACCCTGCTGCGCCTTATTGGTGGGCAGATCCCACCTGATAGCGGTGAAATCCTCTTTGATGGCGAAAACATCCCGGAGATGTCACGCTCGCGTCTGTATACTGTCCGCAAACGCATGAGCATGCTCTTTCAGTCGGGAGCCTTGTTCACCGACATGAATGTCTTTGATAACGTGGCCTATCCGCTGCGTGAGCATACCAGCCTGCCGCCAGAACTGCTGAAAAGCACGGTGATGATGAAGCTTGAGGCCGTCGGTTTGCGGGGCGCCGCAAAGCTGATGCCTTCGGAGCTGTCCGGCGGGATGGCGCGCCGCGCCGCGCTGGCACGCGCCATTGCATTAGAACCTGATTTAATCATGTTCGACGAACCGTTTGTTGGACAGGATCCCATCACGATGGGCGTGCTGGTGAAGCTCATCTCTGAACTGAACAGCGCGCTTGGCGTCACCTGCATTGTGGTATCTCACGATGTACCGGAAGTATTGAGCATTGCCGATTACGCCTATATTGTGGCGGACAAAAAGATCGTCGCACACGGTAGCGCTCAGGCGCTGCAGGAAAATTGCGATCCGCGCGTGCGGCAGTTCCTTGACGGTATTGCCGATGGCCCTGTGCCGTTCCGCTACCCGGCGGGCGACTATCGTGACGATTTACTGGGAATAGGGAGTTAAGCCACTCATGCTGTTAAATGCGTTGGCCGCTCTCGGACACCGTGGCATAAAAACCATCAGGACGTTCGGGCGTGCCGGATTGATGTTATTCAACGCGCTGGTCGGCAAGCCGGAATTCCGTAAGCACGCACCGCTGCTGGTGCGGCAGCTTTATAATGTCGGCGTGCTGTCGATGCTCATCATCATTGTCTCCGGTCTGTTTATCGGTATGGTGCTTGGGCTGCAGGGCTATCTGGTTCTGACAACCTACAGTGCGGAAACCAGCCTCGGGATGCTGGTGGCGCTCTCGCTGCTGCGCGAGCTGGGGCCGGTTGTGGCGGCGCTGCTGTTCGCCGGGCGCGCGGGGTCGGCATTAACGGCTGAAATTGGCCTGATGCGTGCGACCGAGCAGCTCTCCAGCATGGAGATGATGGCGGTCGATCCGCTGCGTCGCGTGATCTCGCCGCGTTTCTGGGCTGGGGTGATCTCTTTACCGTTACTGACTATTCTGTTTGTCGCCGTGGGTATCTGGGGCGGTTCGCTGGTTGGTGTGCACTGGAAAGGCATTGATGCCGGTTTCTTCTGGTCCGCGATGCAGGACGCCATCGACCTGCGAATGGATCTGGTTAACTGCCTGATTAAAAGCGTGGTATTTGCCATTACGGTCACCTGGATTGCATTGTTCAATGGTTACGATGCCATCCCGACGTCGGCGGGCATTAGCCGCGCAACTACACGTACAGTCGTACATTCGTCGCTGGCCGTACTGGGTCTGGATTTTGTGCTCACCGCACTGATGTTTGGGAATTGAGTTCATGCAAACGAGAAAAAATGAAATTTGGGTCGGTGTATTCCTGCTGCTGGCGCTGCTGGCCGCGCTGTTTATCTGCCTGAGAGCGGCGGATATCACGTCTGTACGCACCGAGCCGACGTACCGCATCTATGCCACCTTCGATAACATCGGCGGGCTGAAGGCGCGTTCACCGGTCCGCATCGGCGGCGTGGTGATCGGACGCGTATCTGACATTACGCTGGATGAGAAAACCTATCTGCCCCGCGTCGCGATGGATATCGAAGAGCGTTACAACCATATCCCGGACACCAGTTCCCTTTCTATCCGTACTTCCGGCCTGCTGGGCGAACAATATCTGGCGCTTAACGTTGGCTTTGAAGATCCCGAGCTGGGAACGACTATCCTTAAAGACGGTAGCGTCATTCAGGATACGAAATCCGCGATGGTTCTGGAGGATATGATTGGTCAGTTCCTTTACAACAGTAAAGGGGATGAGAAAAAATCCGACGCTGCCCCTGCGCAGAGCGAAGATCATACCGACGTCGCACCGACGCCAGGTGCTGCGAATTAATATCAGGAGAAGTCATTCATGTTTAAACGACTGTTAATGGTTGCCATGCTGGTCATCGCCCCTCTAACCGCCGCCCACGCTGCGGATCAGAGTAACCCGTACAAACTGATGGACGAAGCGGCGAAGAAGACATTCGACCGTCTTAAAAACGAACAGCCTAAAATTCGTGCTAATCCTGATTATCTGCGTGACGTCGTTGACCAGGAGCTGCTGCCGTACGTGCAGATTAAATATGCGGGTGCGCTGGTGCTGGGACGTTATTACAAAGACGCGACCCCTGCGCAGCGTGATGCCTACTTTGCCGCGTTTCGTGAATACCTGAAACAGGCTTATGGCCAGGCGCTGGCGATGTACCACGGCCAGACCTATCAGATTGCGCCTGAGCAGCCGCTGGGCGATGCGACCATCGTCCCTATCCGTGTGACGATCATCGATCCTAACGGTCGTCCGCCGGTTCGTCTGGATTTCCAGTGGCGTAAAAACAGCCAGACCGGTCACTGGCAGGCGTATGACATGATTGCCGAAGGGGTAAGCATGATCACCACCAAACAGAACGAATGGAGCGACCTGCTGCGCACCAAAGGCATTGATGGCCTGACCGCTCAGCTGCAGTCTATCTCTCGCCAGAAAATTACTCTGGATGAGAAGAAGTAATGTCACAGCAACTCAGCTGGTCGCGTGAAGGCGAGACATTAAAGCTGTCCGGTGAACTGGATCAGGATCTGCTGAACCCACTGTGGGACAAACGCCACGAAGCGATGCAGGGCGTGACGCTTATCGACTTAACCGACGTCACGCGGGTAGATACGGCAGGTGTTGCGCTGCTTGCCCATCTGATTGCCGTGGGGAAAAAGCAGGGGACAAGCGTCACGCTTCACGGCGCGAGCGATAATGTCGTGACCCTTGCGCAGCTCTACAATCTCCCTCAGGACGTACTGCCTCGTTAATATTTTCAGTGCGTTACTTCCGAAAGCCCTGACTGTTTCATCGTCGGGGCTTTTTGCTTGTTTAAGACAACGCCACTTTGCTCTAAGATGTTGGGCTTGTTTTCACTATCAGATGATTAAGAGCCCATGGAAAATCATGAAATCCAGACAGTGCTGATGAATGCACTCTCCCTTCAGGAAGCCCACGTCACTGGCGATGGCAGTCACTTCCAGGTTATTGCTGTGGGTGAGATGTTCGACGGTATGAGCCGCGTGAAGAAACAGCAGGCTGTGTACGCGCCGCTGATGGAATATATTGCGGATAACCGCATCCACGCCCTGTCGATTAAAGCGTTCACCCCGCAAGAGTGGGCACGCGATCGCAAACTAAACGGTTTTTGAGCTGAGGGCGACAGGCCCGCAGCACGGTTGAATTTATAAGAGAGCACACAATGGATAAATTTCGTGTACAGGGACCAACGCGTCTCCAGGGCGAAGTCACAATTTCTGGCGCTAAAAACGCCGCGCTGCCAATCCTCTTTGCTGCGCTGCTGGCTGAAGAGCCGGTAGAAATTCAGAACGTACCGAAGCTGAAAGATATCGACACCACCATGAAGCTGCTCACCCAGCTGGGCACGAAAGTTGAGCGTAACGGTTCCGTCTGGATTGACGCCAGCAAGGTGAATAACTTCTCAGCCCCTTACGATCTGGTGAAAACCATGCGTGCATCCATCTGGGCGCTTGGCCCGCTGGTGGCGCGTTTTGGTCAGGGTCAGGTCTCTCTGCCGGGCGGTTGCGCCATCGGTGCGCGTCCGGTTGACCTGCACATCTTCGGTCTGGAAAAACTGGGCGCCGAGATCAAGCTGGAAGAAGGTTACGTTAAAGCGTCCGTTAATGGTCGTCTGAAAGGCGCGCACATCGTCATGGACAAAGTGAGCGTGGGCGCAACGGTCACCATTATGTCTGCGGCGACGCTGGCAGAAGGTACCACCATCATCGAAAACGCCGCGCGCGAACCGGAGATTGTGGATACCGCCAACTTCCTCGTGGCGCTGGGGGCGAAGATTTCCGGTCAGGGTACCGACCGTATCACCATCGAAGGCGTTGAGCGTCTGGGCGGTGGTGTCTATCGCGTTCTGCCGGACCGTATCGAAACCGGTACCTTCCTGGTCGCTGCGGCGATTTCTGGCGGGAAGATTGTTTGTCGCAACGCGCAGCCAGATACCCTGGATGCGGTGCTGGCGAAACTGCGCGATGCGGGTGCGGATATCGAAATCGGTGAAGACTGGATCAGCCTCGATATGCACGGTCAGCGTCCAAAAGCGGTCAATGTGCGTACGGCGCCGCATCCGGCGTTCCCTACGGACATGCAGGCACAGTTCACCCTGTTGAACCTGGTTGCCGAAGGCACTGGCTTCATCACAGAAACCATTTTCGAGAACCGCTTTATGCACGTACCGGAGCTGATCCGTATGGGCGCGCATGCTGAGATCGAAAGTAATACCGTGATTTGCCACGGCGTTGAGAAACTGTCAGGTGCTCAGGTGATGGCAACCGATCTGCGTGCGTCTGCAAGCCTGGTGCTGGCGGGTTGTATCGCGGAAGGTACAACGATCGTGGATCGTATCTATCACATCGATCGTGGTTATGAGCGTATCGAAGATAAACTGCGCGCGCTGGGTGCCAACATCGAGCGTGTGAAGGGCGAGTAATCGTTCCGGCAGCCCCCTGCCAGCAATGACCGGGGGGTTGCTGTTCCTGTCAAAAATGCGTTATTCCTGCGGTTCTCTTTTTACCTTTCTCTGGCGAATCATGCGCGATCTGTCGATAAATTCATGGGTAATGGGATCGTGATAGCGCGAAGGCCAAATTACCCACGGATGCGTATCCAGCGCCGTCGCGATAATTAATTCTCCCTTGGGCCAGGGGCGGGTGAGGGCGTTTGCCAGAGTGGAAGAACTCAGTCCATGGCGGCGGGACTCTGCTGCCAGTGAAGTGCCTCTTTTGCGCAGCGCGGCAATAATATCAGCCGTGTGCCAGTCGATAAATTTCGTATCCATAACGCCGTCCTTAAGTTCGGATTCACCTACGCCGTTTCTTCTGAAACGACGCGGTTACTATACCCATTTCAACTTCTTGTTCTAAAAAGTTCGCGTTACTTGAAGGGATATTCAGAATAAGACACGGCTTTATTCATGCGGTCTCTAAACCGATGAATTTACATGAACACGGAATTTACAGGTGTGTACTGGAATCTCCCCGCTATCGCTGCGGGGAGAAACAAGGGGATTAACGGTCGCGCTGAACGGCGATGTGGGCAAGACCAATCAGTGCCTCGCGCCACGGACTGTCTGGAATGACCTGAAGCGCTTCGATGGCTTTGTCGGCTTCTTCTTCCGCGCGCTGACGCGTCCATTCCAGCGATCCGCAGATAGCCATAGTTTCCAGTACAGGTTCCAGAAGATGGCGGCCATTTCCCTGCTCAATCGCTTCACGGATCATTTTCGCCTGGTCGGCTGTTCCGTTGCGCATAGCATGAAGCAGCGGCAGGGTGGGTTTACCTTCGTTCAGGTCATCGCCCACGTTTTTACCGAGCGTCTCGCCGTCCGCACTGTAGTCCAGCAAATCATCAATCAGCTGGAAGGCCGTACCCAGATAGCGGCCATAGTCCTGCAGGCCTTTTTCCTGGGCTTCAGTACAGTCGGCCAGAATGCCGGAACACTGGGCAGCCGCTTCAAACAGGCGCGCCGTTTTGCTGTAGATGACGCGCATGTAGTTTTCTTCGGTGATATCAGGGTCGTTGACGTTCATCAGCTGCAGCACTTCGCCTTCAGCAATGACGTTTACGGCTTCGGACATCACTTCCAGCACTTTCAGGGAGCCCAGGCTGGTCATCATCTGGAAGGCGCGGGTATAGATAAAATCCCCCACCAGGACGCTGGCTGCGTTTCCGAAAGCGGCGTTTGCCGTGGCTTTGCCACGACGCATATCCGATTCATCCACAACATCGTCATGCAGAAGCGTCGCCGTGTGAATAAATTCGATGAGCGCTGCGATAGTGATGTGAGCATTTCCCTGATAGCCAACGGCTCTGGCAGCCAGAATGGCAATCATCGGACGAATGCGTTTACCGCCGCCGCTGACGATGTAATAGCCCAACTGATTGATCAGCTGAACGTCAGAGTTGAGTTGCTCCAGGATTGCTGCATTCACACCCGCCATATCTTGCGCGGTTAACTCGTTGATTTTTTCTAAATTCATCGCAAAAGCCGGGCTTTTTATCCTGTTGATCCCATCTTCAATGGGGTAACGAAGGGTTTCGGTTTATCAATAGTAGTGCTGATTGTACTGAAAAAACGGCACAGATAAACGTTACCGTACGTGTTGTGTTTTTTTTCTTCATGTATTGACGGTAGCACTTGTCAAAGGCTCGCGTTTTGCGTAATATTCGCGCCCTATTGTGAATATTTATAGCGCACTCTGATTCATACGAGGACGTGCGCGGAAGCGGAGTTTATATGTACGCGGTTTTCCAAAGTGGTGGTAAACAACACCGAGTAAGCGAAGGTCAGACCGTTCGCCTGGAAAAGCTGGACATCGCAACTGGCGAATCTGTTGAGTTCGCAGAAGTTCTGATGATCGCAAACGGTGAAGAAGTCAAAATCGGCGTTCCTTTCGTTGATGGCGGCGTTATCAAAGCTGAAGTTGTTGCACACGGTCGTGGCGAGAAAGTTAAAATCGTTAAGTTTCGTCGTCGTAAGCACTACCGTAAGCAGCAGGGCCACCGTCAGTGGTTCACTGATGTGAAAATTACTGGCATCAGCGCCTAAGACCTGAGGAGAGATTTAAATGGCACATAAAAAGGCTGGCGGCTCCACACGTAACGGTCGCGATTCAGAAGCTAAACGCCTTGGCGTTAAGCGTTTCGGTGGCGAATCCGTTCTGGCGGGTAGCATCATCGTTCGTCAACGTGGTACCAAATTCCACGCTGGCAACAACGTAGGTTGCGGTCGTGACCACACTCTGTTTGCTAAAGCAGACGGTAAAGTGAAATTTGAAGTTAAAGGCCCGAACAACCGTAAATACATCAGCATCGTTGCTGAGTAAGGTTTTCTCGGTCCGGTAACGGATTAAAGCCCCGCAACCTGTTGCGGGGCTTTTTACATTGGAAACCCGGTAATTTTTTCTGTAGGGAAAACGGGCATGAAGCAGCAGGCCGGCATTGGTATTCTTTTGGCGCTCACTACCGCAATGTGCTGGGGTGCGCTGCCAATTGCAATGAAGCAGGTACTGGAAGTGATGGAGCCGCCTACGGTGGTCTTTTATCGCTTTCTGATGGCAAGCATCGGCCTCGGGGCCATTCTGGCTATCAAAGGTAAGCTTCCACCCTTGCGGCTCTTCCGCAAACCGCGCTGGCTGGTATTGCTGGCTATCGCGACGGGCGGTCTGTTCGGTAACTTCATCCTGTTCAGCTCTTCCCTGCAATATCTCAGCCCCACGGCGTCGCAGGTGATAGGTCAGCTTTCACCGGTGGGCATGATGGTCGCCAGCGTCTTTATCCTCAAGGAGAAAATGCGCGGTACGCAGATTATCGGGGCGAGCATGCTGCTGTGCGGTCTGGTGATGTTCTTCAACACCAGTCTGATTGAGATTTTCACCCGCCTGACGGATTACACATGGGGTGTAATTTTCGGTGTGGGGGCGGCAACGGTCTGGGTGAGCTATGGCGTCGCGCAAAAGGTGTTATTGCGTCGTCTTGCCTCACAGCAGATCCTCTTTTTGCTGTACACTTTGTGTACAATAGCATTGCTGCCATTAGCCAAGCCGGGTGTGATTTCCCAGCTTAGCGACTGGCAACTGGCGTGCCTCATTTTTTGTGGGCTGAACACGCTGGTCGGTTATGGCGCGCTGGCCGAAGCGATGGCGCGCTGGCAGGCGGCACAGGTGAGCGCGTTAATTACGCTTACTCCGCTGTTTACGCTGTTATTTTCAGATTTGTTATCAATGGCCTGGCCCGATGTCTTCGTCAGACCGATGCTCAACCTGTTGGGTTATCTCGGTGCGTTTGTCGTGGTTGCGGGCGCGATGTATTCCGCCATTGGTCATCGTCTTTGGGGACGTTGGCGCAAAAATGAAGCGGTTGTAGTAGTCCCCCGCTCAGGCGAATGAGTTACGGAGAGTAAAATGAAGTTTGTTGATGAAGCGACGATCCTGGTCGTGGCTGGTGATGGCGGCAATGGTTGCGTGAGCTTCCGCCGTGAAAAGTATATCCCACGTGGTGGTCCTGACGGCGGCGACGGTGGGGATGGTGGTGACGTGTGGCTGGAGGCGGATGAGAACCTCAACACGCTGATCGACTACCGTTTCGAAAAATCCTTCCGCGCTGAACGTGGCCAGAACGGCCAGAGCCGTGACTGTACCGGGAAACGCGGTAAAGACGTCACCATTAAAGTTCCGGTCGGTACGCGTGTGATTGACCAGGGAACCGGTGAAACCATGGGTGACATGACCAAACACGGTCAGCGCCTGATGGTGGCTAAAGGCGGCTGGCACGGTCTGGGTAACAGCCGTTTCAAATCCTCCGTTAACCGTACTCCGCGTCAGAAAACGATGGGTACGCCGGGCGATAAGCGCGATCTGCAGCTGGAGCTGATGCTTCTGGCAGACGTGGGCATGCTGGGTATGCCAAACGCCGGTAAATCGACGTTCATTCGCGCGGTTTCTGCGGCGAAACCAAAAGTGGCGGACTATCCGTTTACCACGCTGGTACCAAGCCTGGGCGTTGTCCGTATGGATAACGAGAAGAGCTTTGTGGTTGCCGATATTCCGGGTCTGATTGAAGGCGCTGCGGAAGGCGCGGGTCTGGGTATTCGCTTCCTGAAACACCTTGAGCGTTGCCGCGTGCTGCTGCACCTTATCGATATCGATCCTATCGACGGTTCCGATCCGGTTGAAAACGCCCGCATCATCATCGGTGAGTTGGAAAAATACAGCGAAAAACTGGCGAATAAACCACGCTGGCTGGTCTTCAACAAGATCGACCTGATGGACAAAGCCGAAGCGGAAGCGAAAGCTAAAGCGATTGCTGAAGCAATGGGTTGGGAAGATAAATACTACCTGATCTCTGCGGCAAGCCAGGTTGGCGTGAAAGATCTGTGCTGGGATGTGATGACCTTCATCATTGAGAACCCAATTGTTCAGGCGGAAGAAGCGAAACAGCCTGAAAAAGTCGAATTCATGTGGGATGACTACCACCGCCAGCAGCTCGAAGAGCTGGAAGCGGAAGAGGATGATGAAGACTGGGACGATGACTGGGATGAAGACGACGAAGAAGGCGTCGAGTTCATCTACAAGCACTAATATCTGTCCAAAGCCCCCATTATGGGGGCTTTTTTTATTCCAGCGTTGCGGGCAGCCAGCAGCTGGCGATCAAACCACCTTCAGCGCCATTCTCAAGCGTCAACCTGCCGTGGTGGAGCTGCACGATGCGCTGCACGATACTCAGGCCCAGACCGCTGCCACCGTAGCGCTGGTCAAGACGGCGGAATGGCTCGGTAATTGACTGTCGGTGCGCGTCATCAATACCGGGCCCCTGATCGATCACGCTGATCTGCGTCCCCCCGTCCACCCCGGTTAATGTCACTGTAATCGTTGTCCCTGCCGGGCTGTAGCGCCCGGCATTCTCCAGCAGGTTGCGCAGCATCAGACGCAGGAGCACGGCGTCTCCCTGAACCGTAAGCGCGCTTTTAGCGGGCCAAATCACCGTATGCTCTTTGGCTTCATGGCCCAGACCGAGAGGTTCAATGATATTTTCCGTCCAGCTCGCGGTTTCGTAGTGGCCGCTGGCCATTGCCTGTCCGGCACGGGCCAGCATCAGCAGTTGCTCAACGGTATGCATGAGCTGATCGATACGGCTAATTAACGTCGCGGCCTGTGATGCGCCTGACTGCGCCATAAGCTCCAGATGAAGCCGGATACCGGCAAGGGGCGTTCGAAGCTCGTGCGCGGCGTCAGCGGTGAAGAGACGCTCCTGCTGAATGGTATTGTCCAGCCGGGCGAGCAGCTGATTCAGGGAGGTTGTCACCGCGCCGATTTCTTCCATGTCGGAATACATAGGAAGCGGAGTTAAGTTATCTGCCGAACGGTTAGCCAGGCTATCACGCAGTTTATTCAGCGGTCGGGTTATCCAGGTGACTGCCCAGAAAGAGAAAAACAGCGTAAAGCCTACCATCACCAGAGAAGGGACGAGAAGGGAAGCAATCGCCTCGCGGATCTCTTTTTCGACATGGTTATTACGGGCTTTTGCCGACAGCGTTTCATTCACCAGAAAACCTATCTGCTCGCGGCTTTCATGCCATAGCCAGATGACGCTTATCAGCTGGAAAAATAAGAGAATGACCGCCAACAGCACCATTAAACGCCGACGCATGCTGTTCATTTCTGGCTCTCAAGGCGATAGCCAACGCCACGGACGGTTTTGATTCTGTCCTTGCCGAGCTTGCGACGCAGGTTATGGATGTGAACTTCCAGGGTATTTGACCCAGGATCGTCCTGCCAGGAGTAGATATCCTGCTGGAGCGTCTCTCTGTGCACCGTTTGTCCGCTGCGCATGATCAGACGCGTAAGCAGGGCGAACTCTTTTGGCGTCACCTCTACCGCCTGGTCCCGGCGCAGTACCTGCTGGGTTTGCAGATTCAGCGTAATATCGCCGTCGGTGAGTAAGTTATCGCTATGGCCCTGATAGCGGCGAATCAACGCCCGCACACGCGCCTGCAGCTCCGCAAGCGCAAAAGGCTTCACCAGGTAATCATCTGCGCCTGCATCGAGGCCGGTGATGCGATCCTCAATGGCATCGCGTGCCGTCAGGATCAACACCGGGTTGGCGATACCGCGGCGTCGCCACTGGCTGAGCAGCGTGGCGCCGTCTTTATCAGGCAAGCCCAAATCGAGGATCACCAGACTGTATTCGCCGCTCTGGATCAGGGCGTCCGCCTCCGCTGCGGTGCCAGCACAGTCGAGGGCATACCCTTCATTGGCCAGCCCCAGCGCCAGCCCTTCCTGCAATAACAGATCGTCTTCAACTATGAGTAGTTTCATCGCTAGTTATTCTGGTAGATGTCCTTATAAAGCCTGCTTTCGAAGCGAACAAGCGGAATACGGCGATTGCGCTGGTCGGTCGGTTCGACGGCATAGCCGGAAAGATACTGCACGAATGCCATGCGTTGTCCGCTGGCGGTAGTGATGAAGCCTGCAAGGTTGTAAACCCCCTGCAGCGAGCCTGTCTTAGCGGATACTTTGCCATCCACGCCGGCAGCGTGAAGCCCGGCGCGATACTGCAGCGAACCGTCATGCCCGGCCAGCGGCAGCATTGAAATAAAGTTTAGCTCAGTGTCATGCTGTGCAATGTACTGAAGCACCTGCATCATCGTGGCCGGAGAGATCAAATTATGACGCGATAATCCTGAGCCATCGACGGCGATGGTATTACCCAGCTCGATCCCGGCCTGCTGGCGCAGGATCTGACGAACGGCGTCTGAACCCGCGCGCCAGGTTCCCGGCACGCCGAAACGCGCGTGGCCAATCATGCGGAACACGGTGTCGGCAATCATGTTGTCCGACTTTTTCAGCATGATTCGCAGTAAATCGTGCAGCGGAGGAGACTGTTTGCTGGCGATGACCGTGCCGGGCTGGTTGACCTGCGTCTGGCGAAGCAGCGTGCCGGTGTAGGTTATGCCCGCTTGTTTCAGCTCATCTT
Organism: Enterobacter sp. DNB-S2; assembly: GCF_019443845.1. Classification (NCBI taxonomy): domain Bacteria; kingdom Pseudomonadati; phylum Pseudomonadota; class Gammaproteobacteria; order Enterobacterales; family Enterobacteriaceae; genus Enterobacter; species Enterobacter sp. DNB-S2. Next base: position 115,866 of record NZ_CP050520.1, on the reverse strand, counting down.
TCAGAATGGCACCCGCGTAGCTTGCACCATCCTGTATCGCAAAAGCCAGCGGCAGCGGATCGGCGCGCTGCGTCAGGCAGCCAGTAAGCGTGAAGCGGTTAAGATCGCCCGGCACGACGTCCAGCTCACAATATTGCGCATCCGGGGAGCCTTTCGCCAGCGTGCGGACCTGGCTAAACATTGTGACCGGGTAGTAGGACGCGATGCGGATAAACGCTAAATCATCTGGCTTTGGCGCGCTGTAAAGCGAAACCGAGAAGCAGTTACGGTCAACAATCGCGGCGGCGGGCGGGGCGCTGAAACATTGGGTCATGTCGTTCCACGGCCAGCCTGGGGCTTTATCGTGGCTGGCAAAGATGGACGTGTCGATCAGTACATTGCCATCAATTTTCTGCACGCCAGATTTTTTCAGTACCGCAACCATATTGCGGATATCCTGGCGCTTAAAGGTCGGATCGCCGCCAAAACGGGCGATAAGATCGCCTTTCAGTGCGCCACCCTCGACGTTACCTTTGGTCTCGAGTGTGGTCGTAAAACGGAAGTCAGGCCCGAGCTGGAGCAGGGCGGCGAGGGCAGTGATCACCTTTTGGGTACTGGCAGGCAGCGCCATCTGTTGACTGTGATAGTCAATCTCGGGAGCCTGTGCGCCAACCTTCTGCACCATCAGGGCAAGGTTCGCGCCTGCGGGGAGCTGATTAATGTACTCATCAACATTCGCGGCCTGGGCGGTGAACGTTATACTGGTAGTCAATCCGATGATAAATCTGGAAAATCGCATAATCTCGCGCTAACAACCCGAAAACAAACCGTCATACTACGGTGCATGGCACTGCAAAGTAAACGATGACCCATAGTGAACTTCGCGGTAAAATGCATATCAAATTGAAAAATTGCTGCTGACCTGGGGCATTGCTCCCGGGTCGGTTTTCTTTTTGCTTCTTGCCCGCTTAGGGGGGCAGGAGCAGGGAACACTGCTCCCAACAGGAATGTTTAAGAGGTATAACAAATGCAAGCTATTCCGATGACCTTACGTGGTGCCGAAAAACTGCGCGAAGAGCTGGATTTCCTGAAATCCGTGCGTCGTCCTGAAATCATCGCCGCTATCGCGGATGCGCGCGAGCATGGCGACCTGAAAGAGAACGCTGAATACCACGCCGCGCGTGAGCAGCAGGGCTTCTGCGAAGGGCGTATTAAAGATATCGAAGCAAAACTGTCCAATGCACAGGTTATCGATATCACCAAAATGCCTAACAACGGGCGTGTGATCTTTGGTTCTACCGTTACCGTCCTGAACCTGGACAACGACGAAGAGCAGACCTATCGCATCGTGGGTGATGATGAAGCAGACTTCAAACAGAACCTGATTTCAGTGAACTCCCCGATTGCTCGCGGCCTGATTGGCAAAGAGCAGGACGATGTTGTCACCATTCGCACCCCTGGCGGTGAAGTGGAATACGAAATTATTAAGGTTGAATACCTGTAATTCGCTTCTCTACTAAGATGTTGATACATTGTAAAGAAAAGAAAAAGGCCGCATAGCGGCCTTTTATCAACTCAAGGAGCATGGCATTTTGCTCGCCTGCTGACAGAAATCCCTCGTTTCACACAGAAAATGTGTTTGATTCAGGATATCCTTAGCGTGGCAGCGAGATTTTACGCTCTTTAGATGGGCGGTAGAGCACCAGCGTTTTACCGATGACCTGTACATTACAGGCGCCGGTTTCGCGCACGATGGCTTCCACGATCAGGTTTTTAGTGTCTCTGTCTTCAGAGGCGATTTTCACCTTGATCAGCTCGTGGTGTTCCAGCGCTTGTTCAATCTCGGCAAGCACCCCTTCGGTCAAACCATTGTTGCCAAGCATGACTACAGGCTTGAGCGGATGTGCCAGACCTTTAAGGTGCTGTTTTTGTTTAGTACTCAGATTCATCGTATATTTTTGCTTACGTTGGGATTGAAAACGGTTCATTCTACCGCCATCTCCCTTATATCGCCAAATAGCTGCGTAGAAATTTACGTCACAGGCAGGTAACGATGAACCAGGACGGAAATGTTAAATGACAGGTAAAAAGCGTTCTGCCAGCTCCAGCCGCTGGCTTCAGGAACACTTTAGCGATAAATATGTTCAACAGGCACAGAAAAAGGGGTTGCGTTCCCGTGCCTGGTTTAAACTTGATGAAATACAGCAAAGTGACAAACTTTTTAAGCCGGGGATGACGGTTGTTGACCTCGGTGCGGCACCTGGCGGATGGTCCCAGTATGCGGTAACGCAGATCGGCGGAACGGGCCGAATCATCGCGTGCGATCTTTTACCAATGGATCCCATCGTCGGTGTCGACTTCCTTCAGGGTGACTTTCGTGATGAATTAGTGCTGAAAGCGTTACTTGATCGTGTAGGTGACAGTAAGGTCCAGGTTGTCATGTCTGATATGGCACCAAATATGTGCGGAACACCGGCGGTGGATATCCCCCGCGCCATGTATCTGGTGGAGCTAGCGTTAGAAATGTGTCGTGATGTACTAGCGCCTGGTGGTAGTTTTGTTGTGAAGGTGTTTCAGGGCGAAGGTTTCGAGGAGTATCTTAAGGAAATTCGCTCCCTGTTTGCGAAGGTTAAAGTTCGTAAGCCGGACTCTTCCCGGGCCCGTTCCCGAGAAGTGTATATTGTAGCGACCGGGCGAAAATGATAACCGGTAGATTTCAGGCGAAAGTTTGAATGAAACTGGATATAGAGTATCCTGACGCTGTTTTTAACACAGTTGTAATATGAGGTTAATCCCTTGAGTGACATGGCGAAAAACCTAATACTCTGGCTGGTCATTGCCGTTGTGCTGATGTCAGTATTCCAGAGCTTTGGGCCCAGCGAGTCGAATGGCCGCAAGGTGGATTATTCTACCTTCCTGCAGGAGGTCAATCAGGACCAGGTTCGCGAAGCGCGTATCAACGGACGTGAGATCAACGTTACCAAGAAAGATAGTAACCGTTACACGACTTACATCCCGGTGAACGATCCTAAGCTGCTTGATAACCTTCTGACCAAAAACGTCAAGGTGGTAGGTGAGCCGCCAGAAGAACCAAGCCTGCTGGCTTCTATCTTCATTTCCTGGTTCCCGATGCTGCTTCTTATCGGCGTCTGGATCTTCTTTATGCGCCAGATGCAGGGCGGCGGTGGCAAAGGTGCCATGTCGTTCGGTAAGAGCAAGGCGCGTATGCTGACGGAAGACCAGATCAAGACCACCTTCGCTGACGTCGCCGGTTGTGACGAAGCGAAAGAAGAGGTGGGTGAACTGGTTGAATACCTGCGTGAACCGAGCCGTTTCCAGAAGCTGGGCGGTAAGATCCCGAAAGGCGTGCTGATGGTTGGCCCTCCGGGTACCGGTAAAACCCTGCTGGCGAAAGCCATCGCGGGTGAAGCGAAGGTGCCGTTCTTTACTATTTCAGGTTCTGACTTCGTTGAAATGTTCGTGGGTGTCGGCGCATCTCGTGTGCGTGACATGTTCGAGCAGGCCAAGAAGGCAGCACCGTGCATTATCTTCATCGATGAAATCGACGCCGTAGGCCGCCAGCGTGGCGCGGGCCTGGGCGGTGGTCATGATGAACGTGAACAGACGCTGAACCAGATGCTGGTTGAGATGGACGGCTTCGAAGGTAACGAAGGTATCATCGTTATCGCGGCGACTAACCGTCCGGACGTACTTGACCCCGCGCTGCTGCGTCCAGGCCGTTTCGACCGTCAGGTTGTTGTGGGTCTGCCGGACGTTCGCGGTCGTGAACAGATTCTGAAAGTTCACATGCGTCGCGTACCGCTTGCGCCAGATATCGACGCGGCAATCATTGCGCGCGGCACCCCGGGCTTCTCCGGTGCTGACCTGGCGAACCTGGTCAACGAAGCTGCTCTGTTTGCCGCTCGCGGTAACAAGCGCGTCGTGTCGATGGTGGAGTTTGAGAAAGCGAAAGACAAAATCATGATGGGTGCGGAACGTCGCTCCATGGTGATGACGGAAGCGCAGAAAGAGTCCACGGCATACCACGAAGCGGGTCACGCGATTATCGGTCGCCTCGTGCCGGAACACGATCCGGTGCATAAAGTGACGATTATTCCGCGCGGTCGTGCGCTGGGTGTGACTTTCTTCCTGCCTGAAGGCGACGCGATCAGCGCCAGCCGTCAGAAGCTGGAAAGCCAGATTTCGACCCTGTACGGCGGTCGACTGGCAGAAGAGATTATCTACGGTGTGGAACATGTTTCTACCGGTGCGTCCAACGACATTAAAGTTGCGACAAACCTGGCGCGTAACATGGTGACGCAGTGGGGCTTCTCCGACAAACTCGGTCCGCTGCTGTATGCAGAGGAAGAGGGTGAAGTATTCCTCGGCCGTTCTGTGGCTAAAGCGAAACATATGTCCGATGAGACGGCTCGTATCATCGACCAGGAAGTAAAATCTCTGGTAGAGCGTAACTACGCACGTGCACGCCAGATCCTGACCGACAATATGGACATCCTGCATTCGATGAAAGATGCGCTCATGAAATATGAGACCATCGATGCACCGCAGATTGACGACCTGATGGCGCGCCGTGAAGTGCGTCCGCCAGCGGGCTGGGAAGACCCAGGCGCTTCCAATAATTCTGACAACAATGGCACCCCGCGTGCGCCGCGTCCGGTTGATGAACCGCGTACGCCAAACCCGGGCAACACCATGTCAGAACAGTTGGGCGATAAGTAAGTCACTGCTGTTGAAGCGTTTGTCTGTACCTCAAACCCTGGAGCTTGCTCCGGGGTTTTTCATTTCTGTTTAACGATATAGATACCAGGGATTTCGCCATGAAATTATTCGCTCAGGACTCGCATCTCGATCTTTCACATCCCCATGTGATGGGGATCCTGAATGTTACCCCTGACTCCTTCTCTGACGGCGGCACGCATAACACGCTTATCGAGGCGGTTAAACACGCGAATCTAATGATTAATGCGGGTGCCACCATTATTGACGTGGGCGGCGAATCGACGCGTCCTGGTGCGGCTGACGTGTCTGTGGAAGAAGAGCTGGCGCGCGTGGTGCCGGTGGTTGAAGCTATCGCGCAGCGGTTTGAAGTATGGATCTCCGTTGATACCTCTAAACCCGAAGTGATTCGTGAAGTGGCTAGAGTGGGCGCTCACATTATCAATGATATTCGCTCGCTCACTGAGCCCGGCGCACTTGAAGCTGCGGCAGAGACCGGGTTACCGGTATGCCTGATGCACATGCAGGGCCAACCGAAAACCATGCAGGAAGCACCGAAGTATGATGATGTCTTTGCCGACGTGAATCGCTTCTTTATTGAACATATTGCGCGCTGCGAACGTGCAGGTATCCCAAAAGAGAAATTGTTGCTCGACCCGGGGTTCGGTTTCGGTAAAAATCTCTCCCACAATTATGCGTTGCTCGCGCGCTTATCGGAATTCCATCACTTTGACCTGCCGCTGCTGGTGGGAATGTCGAGAAAGTCGATGATTGGGCAGTTGCTGAACGTGGGGCCGAGCGAACGCCTGAGCGGCAGCCTGTCCTGCGCGGTGATTGCGGCGATGCAGGGCGCGCACATTATTCGTGTCCATGACGTCAAAGAAACAGTAGAAGCCATGCGTGTGGTGGAAGCCACACTGGCAGCGAAGGAAAACAAACGCTATGAGTAATCGTAAGTATTTTGGCACCGATGGTATCCGTGGGCGTGTAGGCGATGCTCCCATCACCCCTGATTTTGTCCTGAAGCTCGGCTGGGCTGCTGGCAAAGTGCTGGCGCGTCATGGTTCCCGTAAGATCATTATCGGTAAAGACACCCGTATTTCCGGCTATATGCTGGAGTCCGCGCTGGAGGCGGGTCTGGCGGCGGCTGGACTGTCCGCGTCCTTTACGGGCCCAATGCCAACGCCTGCTGTCGCGTATCTGACGCGCACTTTCCGTGCGGAAGCGGGGATTGTCATCTCAGCTTCTCACAACCCGTTCTACGACAACGGCATTAAATTCTTCTCCATTGACGGCACCAAGCTTCCGGATGACGTGGAAGAAGCCATTGAAGCCGAAATGGAAAAAGAGATCACCTGTGTAGATTCCGCAGAGCTGGGTAAAGCGAACCGTATCGTTGATGCGGCGGGCCGTTATATCGAATTCTGTAAAGGTACCTTCCCGAATGAGCTGAGCCTGGCTCACCTCAAAATTGTGGTGGACTGTGCTAATGGCGCGACCTATCACATCGCCCCGAATGTCTTCCGCGAACTGGGTGCGAAAGTCATCACCATTGGCTGCGAGCCGGATGGTCTGAACATTAACGAGCAGGTGGGGGCAACTGATGTTCGTGCCCTGCAGGCGCGTGTTCTGGCAGAGAAAGCCGACCTGGGCATTGCCCTGGACGGCGACGGTGACCGCGTGATCATGGTCGACCACGAAGGTAACAAGGTCGACGGCGATCAGATCCTCTACATCATTGCCCGTGAGGGCCTGCGTCAGGGCCAGCTGCGCGGCGGTGCGGTGGGCACGCTGATGAGTAACATGGGCCTGGAACTGGCGCTGAAACAGCTCGGTATTCCGTTTGTCCGCGCGAAAGTGGGTGACCGCTATGTGCTGGAAAAACTGCAGGAGAAGGGCTGGCGCATCGGCGCAGAAAACTCGGGTCACGTGATCCTGCTCGACAAAACTACTACCGGTGACGGTATCGTGGCCGCGCTGCAGGTGGTTGCCGCGATGGCGCGCAACCATATGAGCCTGCACGATCTGTGCAGCGGGATGAAAATGTTCCCACAGATCCTGGTTAACGTACGCTTTACTGCCGGTAAAGGCGATCCGCTGGAAAATGAGAACGTTAAAGCGGTGATGGCTGACGTTGAAGCGGCCCTGGGCAATCGTGGACGTGTGCTGTTGCGTAAGTCCGGTACTGAACCGCTGATCCGCGTGATGGTGGAAGGTGAAGACGAAGCGCAGGTAACCGAATTTGCACACCGTATTGCGGATGCTGTAAAAGCTGCATAATCGTGCACGCTAAATGTATAAAAAGGCGGCTTTTGTCGCCTTTGTTTTAAGCAATTAATGGCTTTTTGCTGTTTTTTTCCGCAGTTGATACAATGCGTCAAAAATGCCCTTGCGAAGGTCATTCGCTTTGGTTAGTATTCACACCCGCTTCAGTGGGAAACAAAAATCCTGCTAATTGGTCGAAGCATTGGTATGCGGCAAATCCGCAAGGAACAGGTTGATTATGTACGAAGCTCTTTTAGTTATTTTCCTTATTGTAGCCATCGCTCTCGTAGCGCTGATCATGCTGCAGCAAGGTAAAGGCGCTGATATGGGAGCCTCCTTCGGAGCAGGCGCTTCCGGTACGCTGTTCGGTTCAAGTGGTTCTGCGAACTTCATGACCCGCACAACGGCGATTCTGGCTACGCTGTTCTTCATCATCAGCCTTGTGCTTGGCAATATCAACAGCAACAAGACCAGCAAAGGAAGCGAGTGGGAAAATCTGAGCGCGCCAGCGAAAACTGAGCAAACTCAGCCAGCTGCACCGGCTAAGCCAACCAGCGATATCCCGCACTAAGTATTCTGTACCGAGGTGGTGGAATTGGTAGACACGCTACCTTGAGGTGGTAGTGCCCTAACGGGCTTGTGGGTTCGAGTCCCATCCTCGGTACCAATATTCCAGAAGAAAGACGTCGAAAGACGTCTTTTTTTTCGTCTGTAGACTGCGAGATCTCCGATCTTTTGTAGGGCGGGTAAGCGCATGCGCCACTCGCCATGTTGCCCGGTGGCGCTGCGCTTACCGGGCCTACGAAAATCAAAATAAAAAAGGCGCTCTGTGGGCGCCTTTTGCACGTTACGTCAGCGATTACTTCTTATCGCTGTGCTCCAGGTTTTCAACCTGCGGCAGACCGTTACCTGAACTGGCGGAGAGCAGGCCATTCTCAACATAGTTGAACAGCTTCTCGCGGGTATCGGTGATGTCCAGATTACGCATGGTCAGCTGACCAATACGATCGTCCGGTGAGAACACGGATTCACCTTTCTCCATGGTCAGACGCTCTGCTTTATAGGTCAGGTTGTCAGACACGGTGTTCAGGATGGAGTAGTCGTTACCGCGACGCAGCTCCAGCGTCACTTCACCGGTGATCGCGCTTGCCACCCAACGCTGCAGCGCATCACGCAGCATCAGCGCCTGTGGATCGAACCAGCGGCCCTGATACAGCAGTTTACCCAGCTGACGGCCATGAGAGTGATACTGCTCAATGGTGTCTTCGTTGTGAATGCCGGTCAGCAGACGCTCGTAAGCGATGTGCAGCAGCGCCATTCCCGGGGCTTCATAGATGCCACGGCTTTTCGCTTCGATGATGCGGTTTTCAATCTGATCGCTCATGCCCAGACCGTGACGACCACCAATACGGTTAGCTTCCAGCATTAGTTCAACATCATCAGAGAAGGTTTTACCGTTCAGCGCAACCGGATGGCCGCGTTCGAAACGCACGGTCACTTCTTCAGCCTGGATTTTGACGTTTTCGTCCCAGAACTTCACGCCCATGATCGGGTTAACGATCTTCACGCTGGAGTTCAGGAATTCCAGGTCTTTCGCTTCGTGCGTCGCACCCAGCATGTTGGAGTCGGTGGAGTAGGCCTTCTCGACTGACATCTTATAGTCGAAGCCGCAGGCGATCATAAACTCGGACATTTCATGACGGCCACCCAGTTCGTCGATGAAGTCGGTATCCAGCCACGGCTTGTAGATCTGCAGTTCGGCGTTGGTCAGCAGGCCATAACGATAGAAACGTTCAATATCGTTACCTTTATAGGTGCTACCGTCACCCCAGATGTTCACGCCGTCTTCTTTCATCGCTGCAACCAGCATGGTGCCGGTGACCGCACGGCCCAGCGGGGTAGTGTTGAAATAGGTCAGGCCGCCGGTGGTGTTATGGAACGCACCGCACTGAATAGCCGCGATACCTTCAGCGACCAGTTGCTTACGGCAGTCAATCAGGCGCGCGTTCTCTGCACCATACTCTTTAGCGCGACGAGGAATGGCATCGTAGTCGTCCTCATCCGGCTGACCCAGGTTCGCAGTATAGGCGTACGGAACCGCTCCCTTCTGGCGCATCCACAGCAGTGCAGCGCTGGTATCCAGGCCGCCTGAGAAAGCGATGCCAATACGTTGTCCTACCGGAAGATGCTTGAGAATCGTCGTCATAGAATAAAACCCTGCTTGATTGACTGATTAGAGACCGCTTTCGCTCTCTTGTGCATTTTTATGCAAAATAAGTGAGTATTCATTTAATCATCTTTTGGCGAAGACCGGAAGAGAGTCGTGCGTTTTTTGTAAAAATTTTGGTCTAATCGATCTGGCGGAAGTTGGGTTGACAGGTGGGGTCAACTATCAATATACTAAACGCCGATTTTACGTCCCGTCTTCGGTACCAAATCCCAGCATTATTTGCAAATTCTGTCCAAAACGCGTAGAATTTGCCACGTTTCAGGCGCGGGGTGGAGCAGCCTGGTAGCTCGTCGGGCTCATAACCCGAAGGTCGTCGGTTCAAATCCGGCCCCCGCAACCACTTTCCCATAAAGTTCTTTTTCAAATATACTGTGAAGACTTAGAGCCTTCGTAGCTGGATTTGAAAAAATTCTTTCGGAAAGTGCTCCAGGCCACCGTTGTGGCTATAGGGTTCAGTTATCTAAAGCCCCGATTTATCGGGGTTTTTTGTTATCTGACTACAGAATAACTGGGCTTTACGCCCTTTTTTTATGTCTTGGGGGTGGGCTTGTCCACATTAGAGCAAAAATTAACAGAGATGATTACTGCACCGGTCGAAGCACTGGGCTACGAACTGGTCGGCATCGAATTCGTTCGCGGCCGTACATCGACGCTGCGCATCTATATTGATAGTGAAGATGGCATTAATGTTGATGATTGTGCTGATGTCAGCCACCAGGTGAGTGCGGTTCTTGATGTTGAAGACCCGATTACCGTTGCGTACAACCTGGAAGTTTCCTCACCTGGCCTCGATCGCCCGATGTTCACGGCCGAGCACTATGTGCGCTTTACCGGTGAAGAAGTGGCTCTCGTTCTGCGTATGGCCGTACAGAACCGCCGTAAATGGCAGGGAATTATCAAAGCCGTTGATGGTGAAATGATCACGGTGACAGTCGAAGGCAAAGATGAAGTGTTCGCGCTGAGTAATATCCAGAAGGCGAACCTGGTTCCCCACTTTTAACAGTCTGGATTGAGGTGAAAAGCCCGCGATGAACAAAGAAATTTTGGCTGTTGTTGAAGCCGTCTCCAACGAGAAATCACTGCCGCGTGAGAAGATTTTCGAAGCGCTGGAAAGTGCACTGGCTACAGCAACCAAGAAAAAATACGAACAAGAGATCGATGTTCGCGTAGAAATCGATCGTAAAAGCGGTGACTTCGATACATTCCGTCGTTGGGTAATCGTTGAAGAAGTGACCCAGCCGACCAAAGAGATCACGCTGGAAGCCGCCCGTTTTGAAGACGAAAGTCTGAACGTGGGCGAGTACGTTGAAGATCAGATTGAATCTGTCACCTTTGACCGTATCACGACCCAGACCGCTAAACAGGTTATCGTGCAGAAAGTGCGCGAAGCCGAGCGCGCGCTGGTTGTCGATCAGTTCCGCGATCAGGAAGGCGAAATCATCACCGGCGTGGTGAAGAAAGTGAACCGCGACAACATCTCCCTGGAGATCAAATCCGAAGGGTTGCCGGGTAACGCTGAAGCCGTGATCCTGCGTGAAGATATGCTACCGCGTGAAAACTTCCGCCCAGGTGACCGTATTCGCGGTGTTCTGTACGCCGTTCGTCCTGAAGCGCGTGGTGCACAGCTGTTCGTGACCCGTTCTAAACCAGAAATGCTGGTAGAACTGTTCCGTATCGAAGTGCCGGAAATCGGTGAAGAAGTTATCGAGATTAAAGCGGCGGCTCGCGATCCGGGCTCCCGTGCGAAAATTGCGGTGAAAACCAATGACAAGCGTATCGACCCGGTCGGTGCTTGCGTCGGTATGCGCGGTGCGCGCGTTCAGGCAGTTTCGACTGAGCTGGGCGGCGAACGTATTGATATCGTTCTGTGGGATGACAACCCGGCGCAGTTCGTGATCAACGCAATGGCTCCAGCTGATGTGGCGTCTATCGTTGTTGACGAAGACAAACACACCATGGATATCGCTGTTGAAGCGGGCAACCTGGCGCAGGCAATCGGCCGTAACGGTCAGAACGTACGCCTGGCGTCACAGCTGAGCGGCTGGGAACTCAACGTAATGACCGTTGATGACCTGCAGGCTAAGCATCAGGCTGAAGCCCATGCGGCGATCGATACCTTCACTAAATACCTGGATATTGACGAAGACTTCGCCACTGTTCTGGTTGAAGAAGGTTTCTCTACGCTGGAAGAACTGGCCTATGTGCCAATGAAAGAGCTGCTGGAAATTGACGGTCTGGATGAACCAACCGTTGAAGCCCTGCGTGAACGCGCTAAAAACGCACTGACCACCCTGGCACTGGCTCAGGAAGAAAGCCTTGGCGATAAGAAGCCGGCTGATGACCTGCTGAATCTGGAAGGTCTTGATCGTGCGATTGCGTTCAAGCTGGCTGCCCGTGGTGTTTGTACGCTGGAAGATCTCGCTGAGCAAGGCGTTGATGACCTGGCTGATATCGAAGGTTTAACCGACGAGAAAGCCGGCGAGCTCATCATGGCCGCACGTAATATTTGCTGGTTCGGCGACGAAGCGTAATAAACTGTAGCAGGAAGGAACAGCATGACTGATGTAACTGTAAAATCGCTGGCTGCTGAGATTCAGACCTCCGTGGACCGCCTGGTACAGCAATTTGCTGATGCAGGGATCCCGAAGTCCGCTGATGACTCGGTGACCGCGCAAGAAAAACAAACCTTGTTAACGCACCTGAACCGTGAACACGGTTCTACGCCTGACAAGTTAACGCTGCAGCGCAAAACGCGCAGCACGTTAAATATCCCTGGTACCGGTGGCAAAAGCAAATCGGTCCAAATTGAAGTCCGCAAGACGCGCACCTTTGTAAAACGTGATCCGCAAGAGGCAGAACGCCTTGCCGCGGAAGAGCAGGCACAGCGTGAAGCGGAAGAACAAGCTCAGCGTGAGGCGGAAGCAACCGCCAAACGTGAAGCAGAATTAAAAGCTGAACGTGAGGCCGCAGAAAAAGCGAAACGCGACGCAAGTGATAAAGTGAAGCGTGACGCTGCGGAAAAAGACAAAGTGAGCAATCAACAGACAGACGAAATGACCAAAACCGCCCAGGCTGAAAAAGCCCGCCGTGAAAATGAAGCTGCCGAGCTGAAGCGTAAAGCGGAAGAAGAAGCCCGCCGTAAGCTGGAAGAAGAAGCTCGCCGCGTCGCCGAAGAAGCGCGCCGTATGGCAGAAGAAAACGAGAAGAATGGTGTGAATACCGTTGAGCCGACTGAAGACACCAGCGACTATCACGTGACCACTTCTCAGCATGCGCGTCAGGCTGAAGATGATAACGACCGTGAAGTTGAAGGCGGTCGTGGCCGTGGCCGTAATGCAAAAGCAGCGCGTCCGGCGAAAAAAGGCAACAAACACGCTGAATCCAAAGCTGACCGTGAAGAAGCACGCGCTGCTGTTCGCGGCGGTAAAGGCGGTAAGCGTAAAGGTTCCGCTCTGCAGCAGAGCTTCCAGAAGCCTGCTCAGGCCGTTAACCGTGACGTCGTGATTGGCGAAACCATCACCGTTGGCGATCTGGCGAACAAGATGGCGGTTAAAGGCTCTCAGGTCATCAAAGCGATGATGAAACTGGGCGCCATGGCGACCATCAACCAGGTCATCGATCAGGAAACCGCACAGCTGGTTGCTGAAGAGATGGGCCACAAAGTTATCCTGCGTCGTGAAAACGAGCTGGAAGAAGCAGTAATGAGCGACCGTGATACTGGCGCTGCGGCTGAACCGCGTGCACCGGTTGTGACCATCATGGGTCACGTTGACCACGGTAAAACCTCTCTGCTTGACTACATTCGTTCTACTAAGGTTGCCTCTGGTGAAGCGGGTGGTATTACCCAGCACATCGGTGCTTACCACGTAGAAACCGAAAACGGCATGATCACCTTCCTGGATACCCCAGGCCACGCAGCGTTTACCTCAATGCGTGCTCGTGGTGCTCAGGCAACGGATATCGTTGTACTGGTTGTTGCCGCAGACGACGGCGTGATGCCACAGACCATCGAAGCTATCCAGCACGCGAAAGCGGCGCAGGTGCCTCTGGTTGTTGCAGTCAACAAAATCGATAAGCCAGAAGCCGATCTGGACCGCGTGAAGAACGAACTGTCTCAGTACGGCGTTATGCCGGAAGAGTGGGGCGGTGAAGCGCAGTTCATCCCAGTATCTGCGAAAGCGGGTACCGGTATCGACGACCTGCTGAACGCGATCCTGCTGCAGGCTGAAGTACTGGAGCTGAAAGCGATCCGTAATGGTATGGCGAGCGGCGCGGTAATCGAATCCTTCCTGGATAAAGGTCGTGGTCCGGTTGCAACCGTTCTGGTACGCGAAGGTACCCTGAACAAGGGCGACATCGTTCTGTGTGGCTTCGAATACGGCCGCGTTCGTGCGATGCGTAACGAACTGGGTCAGGAAGTTCTGGAAGCGGGTCCGTCCATTCCAGTGGAAATCCTGGGTCTGTCCGGTGTTCCGGCTGCCGGTGACGAAGTGACCGTTGTGCGTGACGAGAAGAAAGCGCGTGAAGTTGCGCTGTATCGTCAGGGCAAATTCCGTGAAGTTAAACTGGCTCGTCAGCAGAAATCTAAACTCGAGAACATGTTTGCCAACATGACCGAAGGCGAAGTTCACGAAGTGAACATCGTTCTGAAAGCTGACGTTCAGGGTTCTGTGGAAGCGATCTCCGACTCCTTGCTGAAACTGTCCACCGACGAAGTGAAAGTGAAGATCATCGGTTCTGGCGTAGGTGGTATCACCGAAACCGACGCGACCCTGGCTGCTGCCTCCAACGCTATCCTGGTTGGCTTCAACGTTCGTGCGGATGCATCTGCGCGTAAAGTAATTGAAGCCGAAAGCCTGGATCTGCGTTACTACTCCGTCATCTATAACCTGATCGACGAAGTGAAAGCAGCGATGAGCGGCATGCTGTCTCCTGAACTGAAACAGCAGATCATCGGTCTGGCTGAAGTACGTGACGTGTTCAAATCACCGAAATTCGGTGCGATCGCGGGCTGTATGGTGACCGAAGGTAACATCAAGCGTCACAACCCAATCCGCGTACTGCGTGACAACGTGGTTATCTACGAAGGCGAGCTGGAATCCCTGCGCCGCTTCAAAGATGACGTTAACGAAGTCCGTAACGGCATGGAATGTGGTATCGGCGTGAAGAACTACAACGACGTTCGCGTTGGCGATATGATCGAAGTGTTCGAGATCATCGAAATTCAGCGTACCATCGCTTAATTACCGATTGTAAGCCGGGATCGCCTCGCGCCACCCGGCAATAATTTTAAAAGGGGCTTTTAGCCCCTTTTTTGTCTGGAGAATTTATTATGGCGAAAGAATTTGGTCGCCCTCAGCGCGTAGCGCAGGAAATGCAGAAAGAGATCGCACTCATTCTGCAACGTGAAATTAAAGACCCGCGCGTCGGCATGATGACCACCGTTTCCGGTGTCGAAATGTCCCGCGATCTGGCGTATGCAAAAGTGTTCGTCACCTTCCTGAACGATCAGGACGAAGCGGCAGTGAAAAACGGCATTAAAGCGCTGCAGGAAGCCTCTGGTTTCATCCGCTCCCTGCTCGGCAAAGCGATGCGCCTGCGTATCGTGCCTGAGCTGACCTTCTTCTACGACAACTCGCTGGTCGAAGGTATGCGTATGTCCAACCTGGTGACCAGCGTGGTTAAACATGATGACGAGCGTCGTGTTAACCCGGCGGACGACAGCAAGGAGGACTAATGAGTCGTCCTCGTCGTCGCGGTCGCGACGTGCATGGTGTGCTGCTGCTGGATAAACCCCAGGGCGCTTCCAGCAACGACGTGCTGCAGAAAGTTAAGCGTATTTATAACGCCAACCGTGCGGGCCACACCGGCGCGCTCGATCCGCTGGCAACGGGCATGCTGCCGGTCTGCCTGGGAGAGGCGACAAAGTTTTCCCAGTACCTGCTCGACTCCGATAAGCGCTACCGCGTTATCGCTAAACTGGGCCAGCGCACGGATACCTCCGACGCGGATGGCCAGGTGGTGGAAGAGCGTCCGGTGACGTTCAGCGCGGAACAGCTTGATGCTGCGCTGGAGAGCTTCCGTGGAGACACGATGCAGGTGCCGTCGATGTATTCGGCGCTGAAATATCAGGGCAAGAAGCTCTACGAATATGCGCGCCAGGGCATTGACGTTCCGCGTGAAGCCCGTCCGATAACCGTGTATGAGCTGCTGTTTATTCGCCACGAAGGTGATGAGCTGGAGCTGGAAGTACACTGTTCGAAAGGGACCTATATTCGCACTATCATCGACGACCTCGGTGAAAAGCTGGGCTGCGGCGCGCATGTGATTTACCTGCGCCGCCTGGCGGTGAGCAAGTACCCGGTGGAGCGGATGGTGACCCTGGAATATCTGCGCGAGCTGGTAGAACAGGCGGAAGCGCAGGGGATTGCGCCGGCAGATTTGCTGGATCCTTTGCTGATGCCGATGGACAGTCCGGCAGCGGACTTCCCGGTTGTTAATCTTCCTTTAACATCGTCCGTTTACTTTAAGAACGGCAACCCGGTTCGTACGGCACAAGCGCCGCTGGAGGGACTGGTACGCGTGACCGAAGGTGACGAAGGGAAATTCATCGGTATGGGCGAAATGGATGGCGAAGGGCGCGTTGCGCCGCGTCGTCTGGTCGTCGAATATCCGGTCGACGCGTGACGGTGGTAACGGCTCACCTTGCGATAAGCAGGGGAGACGAGTAGAATATCGCCGCTTAACGCCTGGTAAATTGTTTAACAATCTGCGGGGCGTACATGGGATTGCTGAATTAGAGATCGGCATCCTTACATTCTTTATACTTTGGAGTTTGAAAATGTCTCTAAGCGTTGAAGCTAAAGCTAAAATCGTTTCTGAGTTTGGTCGTGGTACTAACGACAGCGGTTCTACCGAAGTTCAGGTTGCACTGCTGACTGCACAGATTAACCACCTGCAGGGTCACTTTGCAGAGCACAAAAAAGATCACCACAGCCGTCGTGGTCTGCTGCGTATGGTTTCTCAGCGTCGTAAACTGCTCGACTACCTGAAACGTAAAGATGTTGCACGCTACACCGCGCTGATCGAGCGTCTGGGTCTGCGTCGCTAATTCTTGCGAGTTTCAGAAAAGGGGGCCTGATGGCCCCTTTTTTCAACCAGACGGCAGCAATTCACTGGAAACTATTGTATTGTTGCTATAAATGATCTTCATTGCAGAGGTTCGCGCGGCTAATGAGAGGCTTCACCCATGGGGGTGTTGGTTGTCATTAGTCGCGAGGATGCGAAGAAGGTCGGGTTAAATCGACAGCACACCGGTGGTGTGCTGTCAAACATTTAAGAAAGGACAGAACTTTGCTGAATCCGATCGTTCGTAAATTCCAGTATGGTCAACATACCGTCACGCTGGAAACCGGCATGATGGCACGTCAGGCTACTGCTGCCGTTATGGTAAGCATGGATGACACTGCGGTATTCGTTACCGTTGTTGGCCAGAAAAAAGCTAAACCAGGTCAGGACTTCTTCCCGCTGACCGTTAACTACCAGGAGCGTACCTACGCTGCCGGTAAAATCCCGGGTGGTTTCTTCCGTCGTGAAGGCCGTCCAAGCGAAGGCGAAACCCTGATTGCGCGTCTGATTGACCGCCCGGTTCGTCCGCTGTTCCCGGAAGGCTTCGTTAATGAAGTACAGGTTATCGCGACCGTTGTTTCCGTTAACCCACAGGTTAACCCGGACATCGTTGCCATGATCGGCGCATCCGCTGCCCTGTCACTGTCTGGTATTCCATTTAATGGCCCAATCGGTGCCGCGCGCGTTGGCTACATCAACGACCAGTACGTACTGAACCCAACCCAGGAAGAGCTGAAAGAAAGTAAGCTGGACCTGGTTGTTGCGGGTACTGAAGCTGCTGTGCTGATGGTTGAATCCGAAGCTGAACTGCTGAGCGAAGACCAGATGCTGGGCGCTGTGGTATTTGGCCACGACCAGCAGCAGATCGTTATCCAGAACATCAACGACCTGGTGAAAGAAGCCGGTAAACCACGTTGGGACTGGCAGCCAGAAGCAGCAAACGACGCGCTGAACGCACGCGTTGCAACTCTGGCAGAATCTCGTCTGAGCGATGCATACCGCATCACTGACAAACAGGAGCGTTACGCTCAGGTTGACGTGATCAAGTCTGAAACTATCGCGACGCTGGTTGCTGAAGACGAAACGCTGGACGCTAACGAACTGAGCGACATCCTGCACGCAATCGAGAAAAACGTTGTTCGTAGCCGTGTGCTGGCAGGCGAGCCGCGTATCGATGGCCGCGAAAAAGACATGATCCGTGGTCTGGATGTGCGTACTGGCGTTCTGCCACGTACTCACGGTTCCGCGCTGTTCACCCGTGGCGAAACGCAGGCGCTGGTAACCGCGACCCTGGGTACTGCACGTGACGCACAGATCATCGACGAACTGATGGGCGAGCGCACTGACAGCTTCCTGTTCCACTACAACTTCCCTCCGTACTCCGTAGGCGAAACCGGTATGGTTGGCTCGCCGAAGCGTCGTGAAATTGGTCACGGTCGTCTGGCGAAGCGCGGCGTGCTGGCAGTGATGCCAGAAGCTGACAAGTTCCCGTACACCGTTCGTGTGGTTTCTGAAATCACCGAATCCAACGGTTCTTCTTCCATGGCTTCCGTGTGTGGTGCTTCTCTGGCGCTGATGGATGCAGGCGTGCCGATCAAAGCCGCCGTTGCGGGTATCGCAATGGGCCTGGTGAAAGAAGGCGACAACTTCGTTGTTCTGTCTGACATTCTGGGTGACGAAGACCACCTGGGCGATATGGACTTCAAAGTAGCGGGTTCCCGCGAAGGTATCTCTGCGCTGCAGATGGATATCAAAATTGAAGGTATCACCAAAGAGATCATGCAGGTTGCTCTGAACCAGGCTAAAGGTGCGCGTCTGCACATCCTGGGCGTGATGGAACAGGCGATTAACGCGCCGCGTGGCGACATTTCTCAGTTCGCTCCACGTATCCACACCATCAAGATCAACCCAGACAAGATCAAAGATGTTATCGGTAAGGGCGGCTCCGTAATCCGTGCGCTGACCGAAGAGACTGGCACCACGATCGAAATCGAAGATGACGGTACTGTGAAGATCGCAGCAACCGACGGCGAGAAAGCGAAATTCGCGATCCGTCGCATCGAAGAAATCACGGCAGAGATCGAAGTGGGCCGCGTCTACGCAGGTAAAGTGACCCGTATCGTTGACTTTGGCGCGTTCGTTGCCATCGGTGGCGGTAAAGAAGGTCTGGTTCACATCTCTCAGATCGCTGACAAGCGCGTTGAGAAAGTGACCGATTACCTGCAGATGGGTCAGGAAGTACCGGTGAAAGTTCTGGAAGTTGATCGCCAGGGCCGTATCCGTCTGAGCATTAAAGAAGCAACCGAGCAGTCTCAGCCAGCTGCTGCGCCAGAAGCACAGGCAGCAGAACAGCAAGGCGAGTAAGTTGCCATTTGCCCTCCGCTTTGCGGAGGGCCTATTATCAGGCAGGACGCCTTGTTAAGCCGCCGGGGGACAGGACGTTCATCCAATAGTTGTCTTCGGGAGTGGGAAATGAAGCCTTTTTTGCGCTGGTGTTTCGTTGCGACAGCTTTAACGCTGGCAGGATGCAGCAACTCTGCCTGGCGTAAGAGCGAAGTCCTCGCAGTGCCATTGCAACCGACTTTGCAGCAGGAAGTGATTCTGGCACGCATGGAACAAATACTTGCCAGTCGGGCTTTAACCGATGAAGAACGCGCACAGCTTTTATATGAGCGCGGAGTGTTGTATGATAGTCTCGGTCTGAGGGCATTGGCGCGAAATGATTTTTCACAAGCGCTGGCTATCCGACCTGATATGCCTGAAGTATTCAATTACTTAGGCATTTATTTAACGCAGGCAGGCAATTTTGATGCTGCCTATGAAGCGTTTGATTCTGTACTTGAGCTTGATCCAACTTACAACTACGCGCACTTGAATCGCGGTATCGCATTGTATTACGGCGGTCGTGATAAGTTAGCGCAAGATGATCTGCTGGCGTTTTATCAAGACGATCCTAATGATCCTTTCCGTAGCCTGTGGCTTTACATCGTTGAGCGGAAGCTCGATGAGAAGCAGGCAAAAGAGGCACTGAAACAGCGCTTCGATAAATCGGACAAGGAACAGTGGGGATGGAACATTGTCGAGTTCTACCTGGGCAACATTAGCGAAGCAACGCTGATGGAACGCCTCAAGGCGGACGCAACGGATAACACCTCGCTCGCTGAGCATCTCAGTGAAACCAACTTCTATTTAGGTAAGTACTACCTAAGTCTGGGGGATATGGACAGCGCTACGGCACTGTTCAAATTAGCGGTTGCTAACAACGTACACAACTTCGTTGAGCACCGTTATGCATTGTTGGAATTATCGCTCTTGGGCCAGGAGCATGACGACCTGGCAGAATCGGACCAGCAATAGCTGACGACATAAACATCAGCCCGTAATCTTTTGATTGCCATCACCTTAACTGGTGAGGGCGTTGTTGTTCGTCAATACACCTACTTTGAGCCGGTTCACACTTTTCAATGAAAATTGCTAATCATTTTCACGATGAGCTAAGTAGACTGGCCGCCATTAATATCGAGGCACTTGTACTACATGGCTGAATTCGAAACCACTTTTGCAGATCTGGGCCTGAAGGCTCCTATCCTTGAAGCCCTTAACGATCTGGGTTACGAAAAACCATCTCCGATCCAGGCTGAGTGTATCCCACACCTGCTTTCTGGTCGTGACGTGCTGGGCATGGCCCAGACTGGTAGCGGTAAAACTGCAGCATTCTCGCTGCCGCTGCTGAACAACATTGATCCGGACCTGCGTGCACCGCAGATCCTCGTCCTGGCTCCAACCCGTGAACTGGCTGTTCAGGTTGCAGAAGCCATGACGGAATTCTCTAAACATATGCGCGGCGTAAACGTGGTAGCCCTGTACGGCGGCCAGCGTTATGACGTGCAGTTACGCGCCCTGCGCCAGGGCCCACAGATTGTTGTCGGTACGCCGGGCCGTCTGCTGGATCACCTGAAGCGCGGTACTCTGGACCTCTCTAAACTGAGCGGCCTGGTACTGGATGAAGCAGATGAAATGCTGCGTATGGGCTTCATCGAAGACGTCGAAACCATCATGGCGCAGATCCCGGACGGTCATCAGACCGCGCTGTTCTCTGCCACCATGCCAGAAGCGATTCGTCGTATCACCAAGCGCTTCATGAAAGATCCTCAGGAAGTGCGTATTCAGTCCAGCGTTACCACTCGCCCGGACATCAGCCAGAGCTACTGGTCTGTGTACGGCATGCGCAAAAACGAAGCGCTGGTACGTTTCCTGGAAGCGGAAGATTTTGATGCGGCGATTATCTTCGTGCGTACCAAAAACGCGACCCTGGAAGTGGCTGAAGCCCTGGAGCGTAGCGGCTACAACAGCGCAGCGCTGAACGGCGACATGAACCAGGCCCTGCGTGAGCAGACTCTGGAGCGTCTGAAAGACGGTCGTCTGGATATCCTGATTGCAACCGACGTGGCAGCACGTGGTCTGGACGTTGAGCGTATCAGCCTGGTTGTTAACTACGACATCCCGATGGATTCCGAGTCTTACGTTCACCGTATCGGCCGTACCGGTCGTGCGGGTCGTGCGGGTCGTGCGCTGCTGTTCGTTGAGAACCGCGAGCGTCGTCTGCTGCGTAACATTGAACGCACCATGAAGCTGACCATTCCAGAAGCTGACCTGCCAAATGCAGATCTGCTGGGCAAACGCCGCCTGGAAAAATTCGCCGCGAAAGTACAGCAGCAGCTGGAAAGCAGCGATCTGGACCAGTACCGTGCGCTGCTGTCGCAGATTCAGCCTGTTGCTGAAGGCGAAGAGCTGGACATGGAAACCCTGGCTGCAGCACTGCTGAAAATGGCTCAGGGCGAACGTAGCCTGATCGTGCCACCAGATGCGCCGATGCGTCCTAAGCGTGAATTCCGTGACCGTGACGATCGCTTCGAACGTCGTGGTGACCGTAATGACCGCAATGACCGTGGCCCACGTGGTGACCGTCCAGAGCGTGGTGGTGAAGATCGTCCACGTCGTGAACGTCGTGACGCGGGTGATATGGAACTGTACCGCATTGAAGTGGGCCGTGATGATGGCGTTGAAGTTCGTCACATCGTTGGCGCGATCGCTAACGAAGGCGACATCAGCAGCCGTTACATTGGTAACATCAAGCTGTTCGCATCCCACTCAACCATCGAGCTGCCAAAAGGCATGCCGGGCGAAGTGCTGCAGCACTTTACGCGTACCCGCATCCTGAACAAACCGATGAACATGCAGCTGATGGGCGATGCACAGCCACGTCCAGACCGCGGTGGTGAACGTCGTGGCGGTGGTCGCAGCTTCGGTGGCGAGCGTCGTGAAGGCGGCCGCAGCGAAGGTCGCGGTGGTGAAGGTCGTCGTTTCTCCGGCGAGCGTCGCGAAAACCGCGGCCCACGTCGTGAAGAAGGCACCAGCCGTCGCCGTTTCGGTGACGCGTAAGCCTCACTCTTCTGACGTAAAGTAAAATATACAGCCCCGATACACGCTATCGGGGCTTTTTTTATTCCTTTTGTACTCTTGTACTGGTACAGTGCGTCACATTAAAATGCAGAACCGCATGATTGACTGGAGAAAAGGCTGTATGGCGACACTAACCACCACCCAAACGTCACCTTCGCTGCTTGGCGGCGTGGTGATCATCGGCGGAACCATCATTGGTGCCGGGATGTTTTCCCTGCCAGTGGTCATGTCCGGTGCGTGGTTCTTCTGGTCGCTGGCGGCGCTGGTCTTTACCTGGTTCTGCATGCTCCATTCCGGGCTGATGATCCTTGAAGCAAACCTGAACTACCGCATTGGCTCCAGCTTCGACACCATCACCAAAGATCTGCTGGGCAAAGGCTGGAACCTGGTGAACGGCCTGTCCATCGCGTTTGTGCTCTATATCCTGACCTACGCGTATATTTCGGCTAGCGGCTCGATTCTGCATCACACCTTCTCGGAGATGTCGCTGAACGTTCCGGCGCGTCTGGCGGGGCTATGTTTTGCGCTGGCTGTGGCGTTTATCGTCTGGATGAGTACCAAAGCGGTGAGCCGCATGACGGCGATCGTATTAGGCGCGAAGGTCATCACTTTCTTCCTGACCTTCGGCAGCCTGCTGGGGCACGTGACGCCCGCCACGCTGTTTAACGTCGCCGAAGTGAATACCTCCTACACGCCGTACCTGCTGATGACGCTGCCGTTCTGTCTGGCGTCGTTTGGCTACCACGGTAACGTGCCGAGCCTGATGAAGTACTACGGCAAAGATCCGCGCACCATTGTGAAGTGTCTGGTCTACGGCACGCTGCTGGCGCTGGGTCTGTATGTGATTTGGCTGCTGGGGACGATGGGCAACATCCCACGTCCGGAATTTATCGGCATTGCCCAGAAGGGCGGAAACATCGACGTGCTGGTGCAGGCGCTGAGCGGCGTGCTGAACAGCCGCAGTCTGGACCTACTGCTGGTTATCTTCTCTAACTTTGCGGTGGCAAGCTCTTTCCTGGGCGTGACGCTGGGCCTGTTTGACTATCTGGCGGATCTGTTCGGCTTTGATGATTCTGCGATGGGGCGTTTAAAAACCGCGCTGCTGACCTTCCTGCCGCCGATTGTGGGTGGCCTGCTGTGGCCGAACGGCTTCCTGTACGCCATCGGCTATGCAGGGCTGGCGGCAACTATCTGGGCGGCGATTGTGCCGGCGCTGCTGGCGCGCAAATCACGTAAACGCTTCGGCAGCCCGAAATTCCGCGTCTGGGGCGGTAAGCCGATGATTGCGCTGATTCTGGTATTCGGCGTTGGTAACGCACTGGTACACGTGCTGTCGAGTTTTAACCTGTTGCCCGTTTATCAGTAAAACGAGGGGTTGAACCCCTCACGCCGGTCCTCTCCCATAGGGAGAGGGAGAAAAGCAAAAAACTACCCCACCAGTTCCTCTTTCACCTGCATCGCCAGTTCAAACGAATGCAAACGCGCCTGGTGATCGAAAATCTGGCCGTTAACCATAATCTCATCCGCCTGCGTTTCGCGCAGCACCGCGTCCAGCCCGTGGCGCACTTTCGATTTATCGCCTACCAGCGACATGCTCAGCGCCTGCTGCACGCCATACTGCTCGGAGGCGGACCACAGCTGATGCATATTCTCCACCGGCGGCGGAAGCTGGCCCGTCTCACCGCGGCGCAGCTTCACAAACGCCTGCTGCATTGAGGTGAACAGGAATTCCGCGTCGCGATTGCTGTCGGCGGCAATGATGTTGATACACACCATCGCGTACGGATTCTCCAGACGCTCGGACGGTTTAAAGTTCGTGCGGTAGAGATGCAGCGCCTGATGCAGCATATCCGGCGCGAAGTGCGAGGCGAAGGCAAACGGCAGCCCCAGCTGTGCGGCGAGCTGTGCGCTGTAGAGGCTTGAGCCTAACAGCCACACCGGGATCTTCTCACCGTAGCCCGGTACCGGGCGTACGTGCGGGTTCGGATCGCGCGCGTCGAACCAGTCCACCAGCTCGGCCACGTCGCGCGGGAAGTTGTCGATATCGCCGCTCATATGGCGGCGCAGGGCGCGCATGGTCGGCTGGTCGCTGCCGGGCGCACGACCAAGACCCAAATCAATACGCCCAGGATAGAGGGTATTCAGGGTGCCAAACTGCTCGGCAATCACCAGCGGGGCGTGGTTCGGCAGCATTACGCCACCGGAGCCCAGGTGCAGGGTGGTGGTATTTGCTGCCAGATAGCCAATCAGTACCGAGGTCGCGGCGCTGGCGATGCCCACCATGTTGTGGTGTTCGGCCAGCCAGTAGCGGTGATAGCCACGCTTCTCGGCCAGCTGAGCCAGATCCAGAGAGTGCGAAAAGGCTTCTCTTGCCGAGGAGCCTTGTGGGATCGGCGCCAGATCCAGCACCGAAAACGGAATGGTTTTGTCAGTCATAACAGCTCACTTTGTCGACGGTGAATCTTTAATACTGCATTAAATAATGATAACCGTTGTTAACAAAGTGAGCCTTTTTTACGCCAGCAGCTCCAGCCCGGCGAGCCGTCTCCAGTAGCCGTTGCAGTCGCTGTTTGCCGTCAGCGGCAGCGGCGCGGCGCCGTTTTCATTGGCGCGGAAGGCGTCCAGCATCGCGAACACGCCGGTATCCAGCGGCGACAGCCGAACCATATCCACCAGCCCGTCCATCGACGCCAGCTCGTTGCCGAGGTTATAGACATAGCCGCTCATGGTTTGAATACCGTTGAGGACAAACACCTGCTGATTCTCCTGCGACAGCATGCTGCGTCCGTTCGGGTACTTGATGCAGCAGGTTTCGCATTCGTCTTTCGGGCGGTCTTCCGAGCGCGCGGTGAAGCAGCGGGCGGAGTAGGCCAGCGGCAGATGGCCGTAGCTCAGCACTTCCACTTCAAACTGATTGCGAATGCCCAGCTCGTCGCACTGGTTAAGCAGGTTTGCCAGCCAGTCGCGGGAGAGTTCCACCGGCATGCACCAGCGCGTCATTCCCTGTTTGAGCAGCAGGCGCAGGGTGACGGCGTTGTAGCAGTTGAGGGCATGACCCGCGACGAACGGCAGCCTGCGTTCAGCGCACATGTTCACCACGCCCAGATCGCTCGCTTCCAGCAGGAACTCGCCGTTTTCGACGTAGCGCTTCAGCTCGCCCAGTTCGGAAGACGCCTGCACCAGCGCGAGCGTGGAGAGCACCACCTGCTTGCCGCTGCCGGCAAGGCTCTTTGCCATATCCAGCCAGTCGCCCACTTTGGTGGCGCGGCGCTTGCTGCACACCGCTTCGCCGAGGTAAATCACGTCGGCGCTGCTGGTCGCGGCCTGTTGGTAAAAATCTTCCAGCGTCTCTTTTGGCCAGTAGTAGAGCACCGGTCCTAATGAATATTTCATGATTTTCTCACTGCCATTTACGGTGATACGCGCCAAGCGTGGTTTGCGTGCCTTCGGACATCGAACCAAGCGTTTCCATCCAGGCCTGCTGTGGTGCGTAGTTCTGCGGGTCCGCCATGCAGCGGTCGATGGCCTGACGCCACACTTTCGCCACCTGGCTCACGTAGGCCGGGCTGCGCTGACGACCTTCGATTTTCACCGAGGCAATATTGGCCGCCAGCAGTTCCGGCAGCAGCTCCAGCGTGTTGAGGCTTGTCGGCTCCTCCAGCGCGTGGTAGCGCTCGCCGTCGACCAGATAGCGGCCTTTACACAGGGTGGGATAACCGGCGTTTTCCCCGTCCTGGTAGCGGTCAATCAGCACCTCATTCAGGCGAGACTCCAGCCCCTGCGGGGTCTGCTGCCAGCGAACAAAGCGGG
The DNA here is from genome assembly GCF_019443845.1 of Enterobacter sp. DNB-S2. NCBI lineage: Bacteria > Pseudomonadati > Pseudomonadota > Gammaproteobacteria > Enterobacterales > Enterobacteriaceae > Enterobacter > Enterobacter sp. DNB-S2. The sequence continues at coordinate 90,254 of NZ_CP050520.1, read as the reverse complement.
CAGGGGAACAGGCTCCGACGGTATTTGGCGATTCTCCGGTTAAATAAGAGGAAAGATAGCAGCGGCCTTCGGCCATGATGCACAGGCTGCCAAAGGCAAAAACTTCCAGCGGTACTGGCGTGACGCGCGCGAGTTGCTTAACCTGATGAATAGAGAGCACGCGCGGCAGCACCACGCGGGCCACGTCAAAGTGTTGATGGTAAAAACGCACCGCCTCTTCGTTGGTGGCAGATGCCTGAACAGAGACGTGGCGCTCAATATGGGGATAGCGTTCTGCTGCATACTCAAGCATGGCGAGGTCGGCCAGGATCAGCGCATCGGCACCCAGCTGTGCCGCCATATCCACCGCGCGCTGCCAGCGGGCGTAGCCGTCAGGATGAGCAAAGGTATTGATGGCGATATGCAGCTTGCGGCGGTGCTGGTGAACGAAGTTAACGGCTTCCTGAAGCTTTTTCTCCGTAAAGTTGAGGCCAGCAAAATGGCGGGCGTTGGTGTCATCTTTCAGCCCGATATAGACCGCATCGGCCCCATTTTCGATGGCCGCCTTAAGCGCCGGAAGGTTTCCGGCAGGGCAGAGCAGCTCCATAATTTATCCTGATGTAGTCGATCGCAAAATTGTTAACGAGCTGGGATTTTAATTAACCCATACGCGACAATTTTTGATTTAAGGCAGCTAATGGCGTATTGATGACACCAATAATGAGGTACGGCTGACGACGGTTTGTTGATTTACGCCGCTATGTTGCGCTTCGGATATGGCAAAATAGCAGGACTATAGATATCAGGGAGTAAAGCTCGTGCTGGATAAACTGCGTTCACGTCTCGTACAATTTGGTCCATCAATGCTGAGCGTGCCGGTCAAGCTGGCACCGTTCGCGCTTAAACGCCAGGTGCTGGAGCAGGTCCTGAGCTGGCAGTTCCGCCAGGCGCTGCAGGACGGTGAGCTGGAGTTCCTGGAAGGCCGCTGGTTAAGCATTGAGGTGCGTGACATCGGGCTGCGCTGGTTTACCTCCGTTGAGAATGACCAGCTGATCGTACGCGAATCCGCCGACGCGGATGTGAGCTTTAGCGCCAACGCCAGCGATCTGCTGATGATCGCCGCGCGCAAGCAGGATCCGGATACGCTCTTCTTCCAGCGCCGTCTGGTAATTGAAGGCGACACGGAGCTGGGCCTGTACGTGAAGAATTTAATGGATGCCATTGAGCTGGAGCAGATGCCGAAAGCGCTGCGCGTGATGTTAATGCAAATGGCAGATTTCGTTGAGGCCGGGCTGAAAACCCCGCCGGACGGTAAACACACTTCAGTAGGTGAGCCATGCTGATTCGAGTCGAAATTGGGATTGATGCGCCGGGGATCGATGCGTTGTTACGCCGCGCCTTTGCGAGCGATGCCGAAGCCCAACTGGTCCACGACCTCCGCGAAGACGGCCTGATTACGCTGGGGCTGGTTGCCACCGATGACGAAGGTCAGGTGGTGGGCTATGTTGCCTTCAGTCCGGTCATCGTCCAGGGCGAAGAGCTGCAGTGGGTAGGCATGGCGCCGCTGGCGGTAGATGAAAGCTATCGCGGGCAAGGTCTGGCGCGCCAGCTGGTCTATGAAGGGCTGGACTCGCTCAACGAGTTTGGCTATGCCGCCGTGGTCACGCTGGGCGATCCGGCGTTCTATGGCCGTTTAGGCTTTGAGCAGGCCGCGCATTACGATCTGCGCTGTCGCTGGCCGGGTACGGAATCTGCTTTCCAGGTCCATCGACTGGCGGACGACGCGCTCAACGGCGTCAATGGCCTGGTCGAGTATCACGACCATTTCAATCGCTTTTAATCAGGCTCTCGCGCAGCGCCTCAAAGGAGCCGTCTCCGGTCACGAGGCGCTCTTTCTGGCGCTTCGTCAGCTGCTTGATGCGGTATTCCAGCCTGAGCGCCAGCGATCGGTCGCCGACGGCCGCTGAGAAGGCGAGCTGTAATTCCCCTTTCCCCCGCAGCGCTTTTGCCCCTTTCCCCGTTTGATGCTGTAAAAAACGCCGCGCCACATCGGTGGTGATCCCGGTGTAGAGGGCGTTATCAGCGGTTCGGACAAGATAGAGAAACCAGCACACGGTAAACGGATTCAGTATGTTAAGGTGAACGCACCATAGCATGAGAGAGAACGAAAATGGAAACACTGGCCGCCATTAACCGCTGGCTGGCGAAGCAGCATGTTGTCACCTGGTGCGTCTGTGACGAGGGTGAAATGTGGTGCGCAAATGCGTTTTACTACTATGACCCTGAGCGCGTGGCTTTTTATGTCATGAGTGAAGACAAAACGCGTCATGCGCAGATGAGCGGCCAGCAGGCAAAGGTGGCAGGCACGGTAAACGGCCAGCCGAAAACGGTCGCGCTGATCCGCGGCGTGCAGTTTAAAGGGGAGATCCGTCGTCTGGATGGTGAAGAGAGCGACGCGCGCCGTAAGCTCTACACGCGCCGCTTTCCCGTTGCCGCTGCGCTAAAAGCCCCGGTGTGGGAAATCCGCCTCGATGAGCTGAAATTTACCGACAACACCCTGGGCTTTGGCAAGAAGCTGCACTGGTTACGCGCCGAGCAGGCGTAGCGCTTCGCGGTTAAACGCCGGGAGATCGTCCGGGGTTCGGCTGGTGATCAGCTGGTCTTTGTCGTTGACCACCTCCTGATCGTAAAACTCGGCCCCCGCGTTTTTCAGATCGATAACGATCGGTTTCACGGCGGTAAGCTTTCGCCCGCGGACCACTTCTGCGCTGATGAGCAGCTGCGGGCCGTGACAGATGGCAAAGACCGGTTTGCCGGTCGAGACAAAGTCCCCGGTGAAGGTCACGAAGCGCTCGTCCCCGCGCAGGGAATCCGGGGAATGGCCGCCGGGTAACAGCAGAGCGTCGAAATCTGAGGGGCTAACGTTATCGATGGTTTCATCGATGGTCACGGTCGCTTCGCCCTTATGGCCTGTCACCGTTTTGCCTGCCTCTTTCTCAATGGTGATGACCTCATGTCCCGCCTTGCGGAACGCCTCTGCTGGAGAGGTGAATTCTGAATCTTCAAACTCGTCGGTAATCAAGACTGCGATTTTCTTGCCCATGCTTCCTCCGTTGTTTTGGCTTCAGACTGATTTTTCTCCGTTTGTGGTAAATACTTACCTGTAACAGACTTCTAAGTGTGGTCGACGACGCTGAGTTCGCAAACGGACAATTCTGTAAAGGGGAAAAGATGAGTCAGGTATTGATTACGGGTGCTACCGGGTTAGTGGGCGATCATCTGCTGCGGCTGCTGATTCAGGATCGCCGCGTGAACTATATCGCCGCCCCGACGCGTCGACCGCTGGCGGACTTATCCGGCGTCTTTAATCCGCACGATCCTCAGCTGACCGACGCGCTGGCGCAGGTGCAGGATCCCATTGATATCGCCTTTTGCTGTCTGGGCACCACGCGGCGGGAGGCGGGCAGCAAAGAGGCCTTTATCCACGCCGACTATACGCTGGTGGTGGATACCGCACTCACGGCGAAAAAGCTGGGCGCCAAACATTTTCTGGTGGTCAGCGCGCTGGGCGCCAGTGCCGGATCGCCTTTCTTCTACAACAAGGTGAAGGGCAAGATGGAGGATGCGCTGATAGCGCAGAAATGGGAACAGCTGACGATTGTGCGCCCTTCGATGCTGATCGGCCACCGGGACGAACGCCGGTTTAACGAGTCGATATTTGCCCCGCTGTTTCGCATTCTTCCCGGCAACTGGAAATCCATCGAGGCGCGGGACGTCGCGCGCGCGATGCTAAAAGAGGGGCTGGCCCCGTCGAAAGCGGGTGTTAACATTATCCCTTCGGCAAAACTGCGTGAAATCGCGCAGGGCGAGGCGTAAACTCCCCCGGCTAATAACCTAATACTCTCCGGGGAATGCTATGACTGGTCAGTCTTCATCTCAGGCGACAACACCTGTCCAATGGTGGAAGCCCGCACTCTTCTTTCTCGTGGTCATTGTTGGCCTCTGGTACGTGAAATGGCAGCCGTACTACGGCAAAGCCTTCACTGCCGCCGAAACGCACAGCATCGGTAAATCTATTCTCGCTCAGGCTGATTCCAGCCCGCTGCAGGCGGCGTGGGACTATGCCATGGTCTACTTCCTTGCCGTCTGGAAGGCCGCCGTCTTAGGCGTCATTCTGGGCTCGCTGATTCAGGTGCTTATCCCTCGTAACTGGCTGGTGAAAACCCTTGGGCAGCCGCGCTTTCAGGGCACGCTGCTGGGGACGATCTTCTCCCTGCCGGGCATGATGTGTTCCTGCTGCGCCGCGCCCGTGGCCGCAGGGATGCGGCGTCAGCGCGTGTCGATGGGCGGCGCGCTGGCGTTCTGGATGGGGAACCCGCTGCTCAACCCGGCGACGCTGGTGTTTATGGGCTTTGTGCTGGGCTGGCATTTCGCGTTCATCCGCCTGGTTGCCGGGCTGCTGACCGTGCTGGTGGTGGCGACGCTGGTGCAAAAACTGGTGAAGGATACTGCCGCAGAACCCGCAGCCGTTGAGCTGGACGTCAGCGAGCCGCAGGGGGGCTTCTTTGCGCGCTGGGGCAGGGCGCTATGGCAGCTTTTCTGGAGCACCATCCCGGTCTATATCCTGGCGGTACTGGTGCTGGGAGCGGCGCGCGTCTGGCTCTTTCCGCATGCGGATGGCGCTATCGACAACACGCTGATGTGGGTCATTGCGATGGCCGTTGCAGGCTGCCTGTTTGTGATCCCAACGGCGGCGGAAATCCCGATTGTTCAGACCATGATGCTGGCCGGTATGGGCACCGCGCCGGCGCTGGCGCTGCTGATTACGCTGCCGGCGATCAGCCTGCCGTCGCTTATCATGCTGCGTAAGTCGTTCCCGGCGAAAGCGCTGTGGCTGACCGCAGGGCTGGTGGCGTTGAGCGGGGTGATTGTGGGCAGTATTGCGTTGATGTAAAAAAAGCCCGGTGGCGCTAGCGCTTACCGGGCCTACAAAAAAATCCCCTCAAGCGAGGGGATTTTTTTTATTTGATGTAAGTAAACGCGGTGGTGACGTGCTTCACGCCGCTCACCCGGCTGGCGATATCCGCCGCCGCTTTCCCTTCACGGTCGGTCACCAGACCCAGCAGGAACACTTCGCCGTTTTCAGTCGTCACTTTCACGTTGGAGGATTTCACCTGGTCCGAGCCCAGCAGCTGGGAACGCACTTTGGTGGTGATCCAGGTATCGGAAGAGGCGTCACCCAGGCCAATTGGCTTGCCCTGGCGCACTTCGTTAAACACCTCTGTGGTCCCTTCGACGCCCATCGCAATCTGTTTCGCGCGAGAGGCGAGCTCCAGATTCGGCGCCTGGCCTGCCAGCAGCACTTTGCCCTGATAAGCCGTCACGTTGATACGCGCTTCTTTCTTGATTTGTTCGTCTTTCGACAGCGCACTGTTGACGCGCAGCTCCAGCGTACCGTCATCCACCTGTGTCCCCACGGTGCGTGGATCGGTTGCCGCTTTGGTGCCTACCGCGGCGGTACCCACAACGGCCGCAGCGATACATCCCTGAAGCAGTAATGCAGACATAAGGACTGCGAGGGTCGATAAAGCCTTCATAAGAACTCCTTAATCATCCTGGTGAGGGAAAAGCGTGTTATCGATCAAATCACATAAGCAGTTCACCGTGAGCATATGCATCTCCTGAATACGCGCGCTTCGGTGAGAAGGAATGCGGATTTCCACATCCTGCGGCCCAAGCAGACCCGCCAGCTCACCCCCGTCATAGCCGGTTAAGGCCACGATGGTCATGTCGCGGGTGACGGCGGCTTCAACGGCTTTGACAATGTCCCGGCTATTGCCGCGCGTGGAGATGGCCAGCAGCACATCTCCCGCATGACCCAGGGCTCGCACCTGCTTTGCGTAAATTTCGTCATGCAGACGATCGTTAGCAATCGCCGTTAAGACCACATTATCGGTATTAAGTGCAATGGCGGGTAAACTCGGGCGTTCTGTTTCAAAGCGATTGATCATGCTGGCAGCAAAATGCTGTGCGTTGGCGGCTGACGTGCCGTTGCCACAACAGAGGATTTTGTTGCCATTAAGCAGGGATTGCACCAGCGTCATTGCGGCACGCGAGATAGCATCCGGAAGGGCTTCCGCCGCGGCAATCTGAGTCTGGATGCTTTCTGTGAAGCACACTTTAATTCTTTCGAGCACGTTATCCCTTTTAAATCTTAATTATGCGTCTTCGCCAAAAGCGTTTTTAAGCCATTCGATCTCATTTCCGGTGAAGGCTATCACATCGAACCGGCAATCCACAGTATCAAAGCTCCCATTATGGCGGGCAAGCCACAAGTGGGCAGTCTGTAATAATTTATGTTGTTTGGCGAGCGTCACGCTGGCGGCAGCACCGCCAAAACGGGAGGACTGTCGAAAACGGACTTCTACAAACACGATGACCTGACCCTCTTTCATGATCAGATCAATTTCGCCGCCGCGCCCGCGGACGTTAGCGGCGATAAAGCGCAGTCCTTTGCCTTCGAGCCAGCGACGCGCCTTTAACTCCCACGCATCGCCGGTCTCTTTACGGCTTAACTGGCCGGGACGATTTGCCCCTGCTGGTATTTGAGCCATGATAACTTCCTGTTGATCACGCAGTCCTGAGTCGCGGTCAGATCGCCGGTGTTGCCGTTAAGCTCAAAGCCCGGCACCTGACGCATCTGGGTAAAGTGGTTCGCCAGCGCCCATGCATCGACACCCATCGCATACAGACGCGCCAGCGAATAATCGTTACGTACGGTACTCAGCGCCTGCTGCATCAGCGCCGGGTTGCTGCCTGCCAGCATCGGAATTTCGCTGTACTGCAGACCGTCCATTTCCAGACGGAAATCCGGGCCTGCGGTGCCCTGCGCGCTGCGTGAGCTGGCGTAAAGCGTTGCGCCGCTCTGGCTGCCGTTACGCATCGCGATCATCGGTTTGATAAAGGCGATCTCCTGCGGCGTGGCAACGATATAGGCCGCATCCACTTTGCCGCCACCGCTAATCTGCGCGTCGGTAGGCGGGGCAGGGATCGTCAGGCCGCCAATCGTCACGCCCTGCTGCTGCGGCAGGCTCGCGGTGACAGGGCTGCCGTTGAGCGCGATACCCGCTCCACCGTTTACGCCCGCGCGCAGTTCAGAGGCGGAACCAAATTTCTGCTGCAACACCACGCCGCCGCCGAGCTTCTGCCACTCATCGGCAAAGGCATTGGCCACGCGATCGCCCAGCGCGCTGCGTGGGATGAGCAGCAGCGGAGCCTGCTTACCCTGCTCGTGAATATGGCGCGCCGCATCGCGGGCTTCATCTTCAGGGGAAAGCGCGAAGTAGCAAATATTGGCCCGGTTCTGAACCTGCTCAGGCTGGTTGAGCGCCAGCACGTTCAGCGTGGTATTGCTCTTCATCAGCTCTTCCACGTTGTTTTTCAGCAGCGGACCGACAACGATGCTCGCCCCGTCCTGCTGAACCTGCGCCAGAACCTGGTCAAGCGGCTGCGAGCTGGTGTCGTAAATTTTCACCTCAGCGCCCGGGTTGGCGCTGGTGGTTGCCACGGTCTGCGGCTGCGCAGCAGGCTGGGCCGCGGGTTGTGCAGGCTGCGGTTGAGGCTGTTCTGCTGTCGCTTCAGGTGCTGGTGCCGCTTGCGTCTCGGCCGGAGCCTGAGTAGCAGGTGCTGTAGTAGCCGGGGCTGCCGCAGCAGGTGCTGCTGTAGCCGGAGGCGTCGTCGGGGCCGTCACCGGGTTTTGCATCGTACCCTGCGCCGGCGCTTGCGCCGTGGTCAGGTCGCTGGTCTCCGCTGCGGACGGGCTGACCACATCATTCACGTTAGCCGCCTGGGCCGCCTGCGCGGGAACCGCGCTGCCGGTTACCGAAGTGGTACCGTTTTTCGCGGCTTCAAAGCCCTGCTGAATGGTACGGCCAAACACCGCCGCCTGGCCGTTGAGCGGCAGAAGCAGGGCGATTTTGCTGGTGGACGCTGGCTTAAAGTTCTGCACGTTTACCAGCTGGGTTGGCAGCATTTTCGCCCCCCGGTTTTGCGGGTAGCGCGTCTGCCAGTCCGTAATACCGGCTTTCAGCATCTTTGGATCGCTGCGGTTGTTAAACCACATCTGCTGCAGATCCAACCAGCCCTGAAGGACGTTTTCATCGGCGTTGATGACCAGCGCCTGCGCCTGTTCCTGGGTCATCGAGGCAAGCGCTTGCCAGGTGGCATCAATATTTTTTTGCTTATCGGCACCGCCGAGCAGCGGCTCTTGCGCGACGAGGGCGCGGAGCAGCGTGAGAGAAGGACGTCCCTGCTCAGCGGTAATGCCCGCCTGCCAGAAGCGAGCCTGCTGATTTTTATCCAGCGCGCTCACGTCAATGTCACCGAGGGTCTTCTTCGCGGCGGCGTAATCTTTCAGCGCGACCTTCTGCTCGGCAGAGAGCAGGCTCTGCTCACGACGCTGGGCGTCGTTAAGATCTTTTGGCAACTGGTTAAACAGTTCGGCTGCCTGCTGGGTTTTACCCTCTTTCAGCAGTGCACGAATGGCGAGTAATTGCCAGTTGGTCTTGGTATCATTTGAACTCTGCGACATTTGTTGCAGATAAAAGCCAGAATCAGCCTGAGCAGATCCCTGAAGATGGGCGGTGCTCTGGTCAGGTGCCTGGGTGCCACAGCCTGCAAAGATCAGGGCTGCCAGCAGAAGCGGCACGCTGCGCGTGGCTTTTTTTCGAAGAAACGTTAACGGTACCATACTGTATCCAGTGATTTTTTTTACGCAATGCTCAATATTAAATCGGCAATACGGACGAAACAATGAAACAACACGAAACGGCAGATAATTCTCAAGGCCAGCTTTATATTGTACCTACTCCTATCGGGAATTTGTCTGATATTACCCAACGTGCGCTCACCGTACTGCAAGCTGTTGATTTAATTGCTGCTGAAGATACCCGCCACACCGGCCTGCTGCTGCAACATTTCGCGATTAACGCCCGTCTGTTTGCTCTGCACGATCACAATGAGCAACAAAAAGCCGAAACGCTGGTGGCGAAGCTGAAAGAGGGGCAGAACATTGCCCTGGTCTCCGACGCCGGTACGCCGCTGATCAACGATCCCGGCTATCACCTGGTGCGTACCTGTCGTGAAGCCGGTATTCGCGTTGTGCCGCTGCCGGGGCCGTGTGCCGCCATTGCTGCGCTGAGTGCCGCGGGTCTGCCGTCTGACCGTTTCTGCTATGAAGGCTTCCTGCCTGCCAAATCCAAAGGCCGTCGCGACGTTTTAAAAGATCTGGAAGCGGAACCGCGCACCCTGATTTTCTACGAATCCACGCACCGCCTGCTGGAGAGCCTGGAAGATATGGTGACCGTCTGGGGAGAAGCCCGCTACGTGGTGCTGGCGCGCGAGCTGACCAAAACCTGGGAAACGATCCACGGCGCGCCGGTGGGTGAACTGCTGGCGTGGGTGAAGGAAGACGAAAACCGCCGCAAGGGTGAAATGGTGCTGATTGTCGAAGGGCATAAGGCGCAGGAAGACGCTCTCCCTGCCGATGCGCTGCGCACGCTGGCGCTGCTGCAGGCGGAACTACCGCTGAAGAAGGCCGCTGCGCTGGCGGCGGAGATTCACGGCGTGAAGAAAAATGCGCTGTACAAGCATGCGCTGGAGCAGCAGGGGGAGTAAGCCCCTGCCGCCTGTTTTGCCGGGTGGCGGCTGAGCCTAACCCGGCCTGCAGATCGTTATGCGTCATTTAGCCAACAGGTATCGCCTCAACCTGGAAGGTTTGCGGCGTGTCCGGCGGGTTACCTAAATGCGGGATAGATGTGGTGCGAAAAATCACGTCACCGGTGCCGGGTTAAACACCGCCAGCTGATTATGCAGCCCCCACTGGTCGGAGAAAGTTTTCTTCCGCCCGCTTGCGACATCCAGAATGAAGTGGAACAGTTTCCAGCCCACGTCCTCAATGCTCTCTTCTCCGGTGGCGATGGTGCCCGCGTTGATGTCCATTAAGTCATACCAGCGGTTTGCCAGCTCGGTACGGGTCGCCATCTTGATCACCGGCACCGCCATCAGGCCGTACGGCGTGCCGCGCCCGGTGGTAAAGACCTGTACCGTAATGCCGGACGCCACCTGCTGCGTGCCGCAGACGAAATCGCTGGCCGGCGTTGCCGCGTAGATCAGGCCGCGTTTGGTCGGGCGCTGGCCCGGAGAGAGCACTTCCACAATCGCGCTCTGGCCGGATTTGGCAATCGAACCAAGGGCTTTTTCCACCACGTTCGCGAGGCCGCCTTTTTTGTTCCCCGGAGACGGGTTGGCGCTGCGGTCGGTTTTGCCCATATCGAGATAGCTATCGTACCAGGCCATTTCCTCAAGCAGGCGCTTGCCGACCTCTTCATTAACGGTGCGTGGCGTGAGCAGATGGATGGCGTCACGCACTTCGGTCACCTCGGAGAACATCACCGTGGCGCCGCAGCGAACAAGCAGATCGGACGCATAGCCCACCGCCGGGTTGGCCGTCACGCCGGAGAAGGCATCGCTGCCGCCGCACTGTGTTCCCACTACCAAATCAGACGCCGGGCAGGTTTCGCGCTGGCGCTTGTTGAGCTTGTCCAGATGGCGTTCAGCCACCTGCAGGATATCGTCGACCATTGAGCGGAAACCCACGTGGCGTTCGTCCTGCAGGCGCACGATGCTGGCCTCGTCTGCCGGAATGGCTTTCACATCTTCGGTGCCCTGCAGCAGGCGCTCTGGCTGCAATTTTTCACACCCCAGACCAATTACCATCACCTCGCCGCCAAAGTTCGGGTTGAGGGCAATATTGTGAATGGTGCGGATCGGCACTACCGCAGCGGGTGCGTTAATCGCCACGCCGCAGCCGTAGAGGTGGTTCAGGCCCACCACGCCGTCGACGTTCGGGTATTTCGGCAGCAGATCGCGTTCGATGATTTTCACCACGTAATCCACTACGCCCGCCACGCAGTGCACGCTGGTGGTAATGCCGAGCAGATTCTTGGTGCCGACGCTGCCGTCCGCGTTGCGGTAGCCTTCGAAGGTATAGCCCTCCAGCGGAGGAAGCGGTTCCGGCACGCGGGTCGCCAGCGGAAGCGTGTTCAGCGGCGGCGCTTCCGGCAGCGCCACCAGCGACTCCTCAACCCAGCTGCCCTGCGGTATAGAGCGAACGGCATAGCCGATGACTTCACCGTAACGTACGATTTCGCTGTTAGCAGGGATATCCACCAGGGCGACTTTATGTCCCTGTGGAATATGCTCAATCAGTTCCAGCCCGTCCGGAAAGCGGGTGCCCGCTTTTAAGCCATTGTCGTTGACAATTATCGCCACATTATCGGTGTCGTGGACTTTTATATAAAACGCCGTCGGCGATGCCTGTCGAATTTCAATGTCGGCCATTGTTCAGTATTCTCCAGCAAAGTGTCTGATAATAAATTCAGCCAATTTTCTAATGGTAGAAATAAATACGCGGCTTTCAGAATTAAAGCATGTCAGCATAGGGGATATGAAAATGTGATCGCGATCGCTCCAGAACCGGTAATGCCTGATTCTGTGCATTAGCGCCCAGCGCCTTGTGCATATGCAAAAAAATTCTTTGAAATGTTACGCAATGCTTGAGCATTAAAACAATGTGCGGTCGTGGGTTGCGTTTTATACTGAATGACGATTTTATAACGCCAAAATACGTCAGAATAATAAATATAATGCTGGTGCGGTGTCTGGATAAATAAAATGATGCTGATATAGGCTGCGAATTAAAAAGGTAAATACGATGAGTAACGATATCTTCCCGAATAAGTTTAAAGCGGCCCTCGCGGCACACCAGATTCAGATTGGCTGCTGGTCCGCGCTGGCAAACCCTATCAGCACCGAAGTGCTGGGCCTGGCCGGTTTTGACTGGCTGGTGCTGGACGGCGAACATGCGCCGAACGATATCAGCACCTTTATTCCGCAGCTGATGGCGCTGAAAGGCAGCCCCAGCGCCCCGATAGTGCGCGTGCCAACTAACGAGCCGGTAATTATCAAGCGCCTGCTGGATATCGGTTTCTACAACTTCCTGATCCCGTTTGTGGAGACGAAAGAACAAGCGGCCCTGGCCGTAGCCTCAACGCGCTATCCGCCAGAAGGGATCCGCGGCGTTTCCGTTTCGCATCGCGCCAATATGTTTGGCACCGTGCCGGACTACTTCACGCAGTCGAATAACAACATCACTATTCTGGTTCAGATCGAGAGCCAGCAGGGCGTTGATAACGTTGACGCGATTGCAGCCACAAACGGCGTGGACGGTATCTTCGTCGGCCCGAGCGATCTGGCGGCCGCCTTTGGCCATCTGGGTAATGCCAGCCACCCTGACGTGCAGCGCGCGATCCAGCACATCTTTGCCCGCGCTAAAGCTCACGGCAAACCGTGCGGCATTCTGGCGCCGGTTGAGGCTGACGCCCGTCGCTATCTGGAGTGGGGAGCCACGTTTGTTGCCGTCGGCAGCGACCTCGGGGTCTTCCGCTCGGCCACGCAGAAATTAGCCGACGCTTTTAAAAAATAACCATCATTGAGGAAACAGATTATGACGCTGAAAGTGGGTTTTATTGGCCTGGGGATCATGGGTAAACCAATGAGTAAGAACCTCATCAAAGCGGGTTACTCACTGGTGGTATCCGATCACAATCCGCAGGCCGTGGCAGAGGTGATAGCGGCGGGCGCTGAAACGGCCACCACCGCGAAGGCCATTGCCGAGCAGTGCGATGTCATCATCACCATGCTGCCCAACTCCCCGCATGTTAAAGAGGTTGCGCTGGGTGAGAACGGCATTATCGACGGTGCGAAGCCGGGTCTGGTGTTGATTGATATGAGCTCTATTGCACCGCTCGCAAGCCGTGAAATCAGCGAGGCGTTAAAAGCGAAGAGCGTCGATATGCTGGATGCGCCGGTCAGCGGCGGTGAGCCGAAAGCGATCGACGGCACGCTGTCGGTGATGGTCGGCGGAGATAAAGCCGTTTTCGATAGATACTACGACCTGATGAAAGCCATGGCGGGCTCGGTGGTGCATACCGGGGACATCGGGGCGGGTAACGTGACCAAGCTGGCAAACCAGGTGATTGTGGCGCTGAACATTGCCGCCATGTCCGAAGCGCTGACGCTGGCAACCAAAGCGGGCGTCAACCCGGATCTGGTCTATCAGGCCATTCGCGGTGGTCTGGCGGGCAGTACCGTGCTGGATGCCAAAGCGCCGATGGTGATGGATCGTAATTTCAAACCCGGTTTCCGCATCGACCTGCACATTAAAGATCTGGCGAACGCGCTGGATACGTCACACGGCGTGGGCGCACAGCTGCCGCTGACCGCGGCGGTCATGGAGATGATGCAGGCGCTGCGTGCCGATGGCCTGGGCACGGCCGACCACAGCGCGATTGCGTGCTACTACGAAAAACTGGCGAAGGTGGAAGTGGCGCGTTAATCACGCCTTGCCCACACCTGAGGGTGACAGCGGCGCGCAAACCCTCTATACTGCGCGCCGAAGCTGACCAGACAGTCGCCGCTTCGTCGTCGTCCCTTTCGGGGGAGACGGGCGGAGGGGAGGAAAGTCCGGGCTCCATAGGGCAGGGTGCCAGGTAACGCCTGGGGGGGAAACCCACGACCAGTGCAACAGAGAGCAAACCGCCGATGGCCCGCGCAAGCGGGATCAGGTAAGGGTGAAAGGGTGCGGTAAGAGCGCACCGCGCGGCTGGTAACAGTCCGTGGCACGGTAAACTCCACCCGGAGCAAGGCCAAATAGGGGTTCACATGGTACGGCCCGTACTGAACCCGGGTAGGCTGCTTGAGCCAGTGAGCGATTGCTGGCCTAGATGAATGACTGTCCACGACAGAACCCGGCTTATCGGTCAGCTTCAACTTCTTCTAAAACAATACGTTGGTGTGTCTCAGCCCTTTTTAGGTGAAAATGTGACACAGACTGTGATACAAACGAGGCACACCAACGGCTGTTCCATCCCGAATATCCTAAAGCGTGGCAACCGTTACTTCCTTCATTTCCGACTACCTTCAGGCGGTTTTTATCGCATGTCTCTGGGTTGCGATTCAGCCAGTAGGGCAAGGTTTATATGAATCGCCACGGATAATCTAGACACTTCCGAGTCGTTGATAATATTGATTTTCATATTCCGTCGGTGGCATTTGATCGCTCGAACCATGCCGACGCTTACTGTTATAAAACATTTCGATGTAATCAAAAATATCGCTGCGTGCTTCTTCCCGTGTTCCGTAGACCTTTTTCTTTATCCGTTCACGCTTCAGTAGCTGGAAAAAGCTTTCTGCAACTGCGTTGTCGTGACAGTTACCACGACGGCTCATACTGCCCTCCAGACCGTGTGATTTCAGGAACGACTGCCACTCATGGCTTGTGTACTGACTACCCTGGTCAGAATGAACCAGCACCTGTTTTTGGGGATTACGTCGCCACACGGCCATCAAAAGCGCATTCAGAACACTATCTTTTGTCATCCGGGGTTGCATTGACCAGCCGATAACTTTGCGCGAGAACAGGTCAACAACTACGGCCAGATACAGCCAGCCTTCGTGGGTTCGGATGTAAGTTATGTCCGTTACCCAGCGTTCATCCGGTGCTTTCGGGTTGAACTGGCACGCTTCATCAGCCGCCAGACCCGGTTAATCCCACATTGTTGCCCGCTATCTCGCAGGTCGAGATGGATCTTGCGATAGCCATAAACGCAACCGGACTCCAGCCAGAACTGTTTGATTTGTCCTGTCAGTCTGAGATCCGCCTGATGCCGTGGTGAATGCGGCTGCTGAAGCCAGGTGTAAAACCCACTCGGATGAACATTCAGCACCCGACAGAGCAGGCGAACAGGCCAACAACAGGAGTTGTCACGGATAAAGGCGTACCTCAGTCGGACAGCTTTGCGAAGTACGCCGCGGCTTTTTTTAATATGTCCCGTTCGTCAGTAACCCGCTTCAGCTCTTTCTGGAGTCGGCGGATCTCGGCCTGAGCATCTGACTGCTCTTTGTTGGTGGAAGAGTCCGGCCCGTATTTCTGTATCCAGGCATAAAGACTGTGGGTAGTGATATCGAGACGTGTTGCGACACTGGAAACAGAATAGCCACGATCAACAACCTGTTTGACTGCTTCAATTCTAAACTCTTCAGGATAACGCTTACTGCTCATGTGCACCTCTCTTTAAGCCATTTTAAATGACTCTGAGGTGTCTGTTAAACCCATAGCGATTCAGTCCGTACAGCAAAAGTTTCAATGCTTCACAAGCCGAATGAAATCACAGGAAATATTCACCTAAAGAATATTTTAAAACATAGTTTCACTTTTATGGAAAACAACTTCCGGAGCATGAGTGTTATTTGTACAATGTGTCCGAGCACAGAAAAATTCACAGCAAGCAGAGGGACTTATGCAACAGTACACCAACGAACTCACTTCATCGGTCATAGCGTCTTTCGATGCTCCCCGTTATACCGACCAGCAACTGTCGGAAATGAATGTGGAAGCCCGCAATCTCATTATCGAACAGCAAGAATATGCCCGACACCATCCCATCACAGCCATCTATCGTGCAGCGGTTGCCGGAAGTCTTACTCTTCGGGGTGGCGTTGTCGATGAATCTAATCCGGATCCGAGTCAGGGCATGAAAGTCCAACTCGATAATGGTCAATGGGTCAGCATGGTTACAGAAGGTGCAACAGTGACCTATCCAGACGGGACTAAGGCTACCATTATCACCAGCGCCGGACAGTTAAGCGAATGGGAAGGTAAAGGGATCGCGCTGGTTGGTAGTTTACTTGATAACGGAGATCAAATTATCAGCACCCCTGATTATGGATTGATGTTCTCTTTCCGCGAGGGTGAATTAATGCCAGATGATTTCCTGACTGTTGCAAAGGTGGCGTAAATGGGGGGAATGCGTCCAAACGTTTTAGGTCGTGGAATGGCGTTATTTGGTGATCAGACTACAACTGGCGCAAAACTAATCCCCTCACTTTCTTGCGGTAACATTCTTGGTCGTCGCCCGATTGTTCTGGGTGATAAGACCACAGCTTGCCCGAAATGCGGCAAAGAAGGAAAAGTTGTTGAAGGTGAGTCACACCGCACAATTCACCAGATCCCTGTAGCCGTGGACAGGGGCGTCGTTTTATGTGGCTGCCCCTCTGGATCTAACCGTATCATAGCCCCTTTGGGATGGATCGGCCCAGGTGAATCCCCCTCTCAGGCAACAGCAAGGTATCTGGCAGAAGCGGCAACCGCAGCAGCCGCTCTTGCTGCATCTCAACAGCCGCAAGCAGAACCAGAACAACACGCCCAGACAGCGAAAAAGAAAACAGGCATAGACGCAGGTTTTGCCGTTCTCCCCTACGGAGGCACTACAGAAGCCTGGCAACGTCTGCTATTCACTGAGAATCCGCCAGCAGGAGCCAAGGAGCTATTCGCTACGCTGAACGGTGCAGACGAACGGTACAAAGCAGGGGCCATCATGCTTGTGGTTGACCCGAATAAGCAGGATGAAAAGCAAATCGCTCATATGCAGGCCGCAAAACAGCGGATTGATGCAGCATTAGCGCCGCTCTCAATCCAGCAGGCCAACTTTCTTTTCAAACACAAAGACACCATTGAGATGTTTGCAGCCGCTGCGACTACTGCAAACGATGCTGCCGGAAATGCAGGAAGAGCGACGGAAGCAGCGAAGGGATATTTCGAGAGGATAGAAAAAATCCTTGTCGAGATTGAGACAACATATAAGAACCAATACATCACCAGCGGCACGCTGATCGGTGAACAATTTTACGTTGAGCGCAGTCGGTTGTTTGGTCAACTCGATAGCGTGCTGAAGATGTTCATGAAACATCGCTTCATGTTCAGCGAATACACCGACCTTAAAAGCGCTCTCGGCCTTTCCAGCCGTTCAATCACTCAACGGTGGAACGAAACAGGCGTAAGCGATATTGAAGGTTACGCCACCCACATTGAGAAGCTGGCGAAGTACGTTAAGTGGATGGAAACAGCCGGGAAGATCGGCATTGGTCTGTCTGCCTTTGATACTGCCGCAAAGATCACCGAAGCCTGCACTGTGGGTCGAGATTGTGCGAAAACGTCGTTTACTTCCATTGGGGAGTTTGCAGGTAGCTTAGCTGGGGGGGCTTTGGCAAGTAGAATTCTCCAGGGAAGCGCAGCAAGTTCAATCTGTGCAGTAGTGCTGGGGGCTGCAACCATTGAAGCTGCTGGTGCTGGAGCACTACTTTGTACGATTGGGGTTAGTGGGGGGATAGCATACGGAACTGATAAAGCTCTAAGCGAATTGTCCGGGACTACTGGCGAGTTGATTGGGGAAAAACTAGGCCTTTATGAGGTAACCAGCAATGATTGATATAAAAATGATTTTTATAATAATTATGCTTATAGGCTTATTATTCTTGGCAGCCAGCGTCATAGCCTCACTTCTGAACAGGAAGAGATTTAAGGAGATCTGCCTGCTATACAAAGAGAAATTCGGCAGCCTTCCCGATGCGGTACTACTGTTCGAGAACGTTAACTCACTTTACTTCAAGGGCGCATACGGCATAAAAACGCAGTTTATAATCATGCCGCTATTGTGGAATAAAAGCTCAATACTGACCAAAAATGATGATAAAGACTTCATCCGGGGATTACCAAAAAGGATTATCAGGCCTTTCTATGTAGAAGCATTTCTTGGTCTGATTAGTATAGTATTTTTTGTCATTGCTGGGGTTTTGATGCTGGCAATAAAACACGGTTGGGTGTGAAAGGCGCGTCCATTGTAGAGCTTTAATCTGTCACACGAAGTGAGATACAGTCTGCGACACAAGGCAACTCCAGCGCCGTAGATGCCTGACGTACAGATGAACGAAGCCGCCTTATCGGTCAGCTTCAACTTCTTAAAAAACCCCGCTTCGGCGGGGTTTTTGCTTTCCGGGTGTTGCTGGCCGGGTAAGCGCAGCGCCGGACAAACGACATCAATTCTCATATTTGCGACATTAAGCACATTTCACTGTTTTTATCCCTTCCGTATCGCTCCTACATCTGTAGACGATCGCCATCACAAAATTTCACGCTAAAAAACACGCGATTTTTAGTATTGATAATTTGTTATGTTTGTTACCTTTATGATCCCGAAACTTTTCGCGTTTGATATGCATATATTGAAATCAAATACATTTCTCCCGTGAATATGTGACGCATTCCACTCTTTTCCGCAAACCTGAAAATTTGCATCGGAAAAATTTAATAAATTGAAAGAATGTTTCAAACAAATAGCGGTTATTTATTGGTCTTTAATTGCCTGAAAGATCGTCTTTATTGATTTTTTTAACGCAGGAAAATTTATCAAGGTTATCGCCATAAAATAAATTTATTACTACTGCTTTTATTGATCGACATCAGCGTAATGGCGTGGCCTAATTTATTCATGTTATTGATAATAAATGTGTTTTTTGGTTGTCATTGTTCCAGTGAAGCGTGGGGAAAAGCAAATTGTGAGTGACAGCACATACCCCCTTAAACACTATTAGGTAGAATTCGCTCCGTCATAGGGAAATAAGCGCAGAATATTATGAACACTATTATTCTACCGAAAACACAGCACCTCGTGGTATTTCAGGAAGTCATTAAAAGTGGCTCCATAGGTTCTGCAGCAAGACAGCTTGGCCTGACGCAACCCGCCGTCAGCAAAATCATCAGCGATATTGAGTCCTACTTCGGCGTGGAAGTGATGGTGCGTAAAAACACCGGCGTAAAACTCACCGCCGCGGGCCAGGTTCTGCTCTCGTACTCTGAGTCGATCACCCGCGAAATGAAAAACATGGTGAGTGAGATTAACAGCCTGAGCTTCAGTACCGTTATGGACGTCTCCTTTGGCTACCCGTCGCTGATCGGCTTTACCTTCCTGTCCGAGATGATCAAAAAATTCAAGGAAGTGTTCCCGAAAGCACGCGTCTCGATGTATGAAGCCCAGCTCTCCTCTTTCCTTCCGGCCATTCGCGACGGTCGTCTGGATTTCGCTATCGGCACGCTAAGCGATGAAATGCTGCTGCAGGATCTGCACGTCGAAACGCTGTTTGAGTCCGAGTTTGTGCTGGTCGCCAGCAAAACGCGAACGTGCACCGGCCCGACGACACTGGCATCGCTCACGCACGAGCAGTGGGTGATGCCGCAAACCGATATGGGCTACTACAAAGAACTTCTGACTACCCTGCAAGACAACCACATCAGCATCGAAAACATCGTCCAGACCGATTCCGTCGTCACCATTTATAACCTCGTGCTGAATGCCGATTATCTGACGGTCATTCCCCGCGACATGATTGCGCCGTTCGGTTCTGACCAGTTTATTGTTCTACCCGTGGAAGATGAATTACCCGTGGCGCGTTATGCCGCCGTGTGGTCAAAAAATTACAGGATTAAAAAATCGGCGTCAGTATTAGTTGAGCTGGCAAAACAGTATTCGTCGATGAATATCGAAAGACGACGATGAATAATAAGTAAACATTTTAAAAACACCCAGAGCTTATCTCTGTAACGCTCTGATACCCTGACTTTGCCTGAAAAGAATGAATTATTATAACGAGGATATTATGCATATTACCTACGATCTCCCGGTAACGATTGAAGATATTCAGGACGCCAGAAAACGACTGGCAGTAAAAATATATAAAACAGGTATGCCGCGCTCGAATTATCTTAGCGAACGCTGCAAGGGCGAAATATTCCTGAAGTTTGAGAACATGCAGCGTACCGGCTCGTTTAAGATCCGCGGCGCGTTTAACAAATTAAGCTCGCTGACCGACGCTGAAAAACGCAAAGGCGTTGTCGCCTGCTCCGCGGGAAACCACGCGCAGGGTGTGTCCCTCTCCTGCGCGATGCTTGGCATCGACGGCAAAGTGGTGATGCCGATGGGCGCGCCGAAGTCTAAAGTGGCCGCGACGCGGGACTACTCGGCGGAAGTTGTGCTGCACGGCGAGAACTTCAACGACACCATCGCTAAAGTCAGCGAAATCGTCGAGATGGAAGGGCGTATTTTTATTCCGCCGTACGATGACGCCAAAGTGATTGCCGGGCAGGGCACCATCGGTCTGGAAATTCTCGAAGATTTATACGACGTGGATAACGTTATTGTGCCTATCGGCGGCGGCGGTTTAATTGCCGGGATTGCGACGGCAATTAAATCCATCAACCCCACCATTAATATCATCGGCGTGCAGTCAGAAAATGTTCACGGCATGGCGGCATCGTACCAGGCCGGGGAAATAATGAGCCATCGCGTTACCGGCACGCTGGCCGACGGCTGTGATGTTTCTCGTCCCGGTAATTTACCGTTCGAAATTGTTCGCGAACTGGTTGATGACATTGTGCTGGTCAGCGAAGACAACATTCGCGACAGCATGATTGCGCTTATTCAGCGAAATAAAGTGGTGACGGAAGGCGCCGGCGCGCTGGCCTGTGCCGCGTTATTAAGCGGCAAGCTTGACCACTATATTCAGGGTCGTAAAACCGTCTGCATTATTTCCGGCGGCAATATCGATCTCTCCCGTGTTTCCCAAATTACCGGCTTCGTTGACGCATAAAGGTGACCTATGAGCAACACAGAAAGCATTATCGTTGGCCAGACAAAAACGTCCTCCTGGCGCAAGTCTGATACCACATGGACGCTCGGCCTGTTTGGTACCGCCATTGGCGCAGGCGTGCTGTTCTTCCCCATTCGCGCAGGCTTTGGTGGATTGATCCCTATCCTGCTGATGCTGGTTCTCGCGTTCCCGATTGCGTTTTACTGCCACCGCGCGCTGGCGCGTTTGTGCCTCTCCGGGAGCAACGTTTCCGGCAACATCACCGAAACGGTGGAAGAGCACTTTGGTAAAACCGGTGGGGTGGTGATCACTTTCCTCTACTTCTTCGCCATTTGCCCGCTGCTGTGGATTTACGGCGTCACCATTACCAACACCTTTATGACCTTCTGGGAAAACCAGCTCCAGCTGCCTGCGCTGAACCGCGGCGTGGTGGCGCTGTTCCTGCTGCTGCTGATGGCCTTTGTTATCTGGTTTGGTAAAGACCTGATGGTGAAAGTCATGAGCTTCCTGGTGTTCCCGTTTATCGCCAGCCTGGTGCTGATTTCCCTGTCGCTGATCCCTTACTGGAACTCGGCGGTGATTGACCAGGTCAACCTGAGCGATATCGCCTTCACCGGTCATGACGGCATTCTGGTTACGGTGTGGCTGGGTATCTCCATCATGGTCTTCTCCTTCAACTTCTCGCCTATCGTCTCCTCGTTTGTGGTCTCCAAGCGCGAAGAGTACGAACCGGAGTTCGGTAAAGAATTCACCGAGCAGAAATGTTCCAAAATCATCGGTCGCGCCAGCATGCTGATGGTGGCCGTGGTGATGTTCTTCGCCTTTAGCTGCCTGTTTACGCTCTCTCCGCAGAACATGGCGGACGCCAAGGCGCAGAACATTCCGGTGCTCTCCTACCTGGCGAACCACTTTGCGTCAATGTCAGGAACCAAATCGACGTTCGCAACGGTACTGGAATACGGTGCCTCCATCATCGCGCTGGTGGCTATCTTCAAATCCTTCTTCGGTCATTACCTGGGCACGCTGGAAGGGCTGAACGGCCTGATCCTCAAGTTTGGCTACAAGGGCGATAAGAAGAAAGTCTCCGTTGGCAAGCTGAACACCATCAGCATGGTGTTCATCATGGGCTCCACCTGGGTTGTGGCCTACGCCAACCCGAACATTCTGGACCTTATTGAAGCCATGGGGGCGCCAATCATTGCCTCTCTGCTGTGCCTGCTGCCGATGTATGCCATCCGCAAAGCACCGGCGCTGGCGAAGTACAAAGGGCGTACCGAGAACATCTTCGTTACCGCGGTCGGCCTGCTGACCATTCTGAATATCGTTTACAAACTGTTCTAACCCATTGCTCAGGAAGAGCGGAGTCACATGATGATTGAGTTTCCGGTTGTACTGGTTATTAACTGCGGATCGTCCTCTGTTAAGTTTTCGGTGCTCGACGCCAGCAGCTGCGATGCCCTGATGACGGGCATTGCAGACGGGATCAACACCGAGAAGGCCTTTATTTCCGTGAACGGGGGTGAGCCAGCCAGACTGGCTCACCAGGACTACGAAGGGGCGCTGGCTGCCATCGCCCTGGAGCTGGAGAAGCGTAACCTGATGAGCAGCGTGGCCTTAATTGGCCACCGCATTGCGCACGGGGGAAACCTCTTCAGCGAGTCGACCCTGATCACGGAAGAGGCGATCGCGCAGATTCGCCAGGTCTCCCCGCTGGCGCCGCTGCATAACTACGCCAACCTGAGCGGCGTGGAAGCGGCAGAGCGCCTGTTCCCGGGCGTGCAGCAGGTCGCGGTATTTGATACCAGCTTCCACCAGACGCTGCCGCCGCAGGCATATCTGTACGGATTGCCGTACCGCTATTTTGAAGAGCTGGGCGTGCGCCGCTACGGCTTCCACGGCACCTCTCACCGCTACGTGGCCGCACAGGCGCATACGCTTCTCGGGCTGTCCGCCGACGACAGCGGCCTGGTGATTGCCCATCTCGGCAACGGGGCGTCTATCTGCGCGGTGCGCAACGGCGAAAGCGTCGACACCTCGATGGGGATGACGCCGCTGGAAGGGCTGGTGATGGGTACGCGTTGCGGCGATGTGGACTTCGGCGCGATGGCGTGGATTGCCCAGCAGACCGGCCAGTCGTTCGAGGATCTGGAGCGCGTGGTCAATAAAGAGTCCGGGCTGCTGGGGATCTCCGGCATCTCCTCCGATTTACGTGCGCTGGAGAAAGCCTGGCACGAAGGCAACGAGCGGGCGCAGCTGGCTATCCATACCTTCGTGCACCGCATTGCGCGACATATTGCCGGCCACGCGGCGTCGCTGCACCGCCTGGATGGGGTGGTCTTTACCGGCGGAATTGGCGAAAACTCGAAGCTTGTCCGCACGCTGGTGGCGGAACATCTGAAAGTCTTCGGCATCATCCTCGACGACGCCAAAAATGCCCTGCCGGGGAGCGCGGGTGAGCGCGTGATCTCCACCGAATCGTCCCGCGTGGCCTGCGCGGTTATCCCTACCAACGAAGAAAAAATGATCGCGCTGGACGCCCTCCGTCTTGGAAAGGTTACCCCGGCCGCGGCTTACGCCTGATAAAGCGAGAATCACATGAAAGTAACAATCGATACGGGCGTCGCGCCCTACAGCGACGCATGGGCCGGGTTTCGCGGTGAAGAATGGAAAAACGCCGTCAACGTCCGCGATTTTATTCAGCATAACTACACCCCTTATGAAGGCGATGAAGCTTTCCTCGCGCAGGCGACGCCAGCAACGACGGCGCTGTGGCAGAAGGTAATGGTCGGCATTCGCCAGGAGAACGCCACCCACGCCCCGGTGGATTTTGATACCAACATCGCCACCACCATTACGGCCCACGGGCCGGGCTATATCGACCAGGATCTGGAGACGATCGTCGGCCTGCAAACCGATAAGCCGCTCAAGCGCGCGCTGCACCCGTATGGCGGGATCAACATGATCCGCAGCTCGTTCGAAGCCTATGGTCGGGAGATGGATCCGCAGTTCGAATACCTGTTTACCGACCTGCGCAAAACCCACAACCAGGGCGTGTTTGACGTCTATTCGCCGGAGATGATGCGCTGCCGTAAATCCGGCGTGCTGACCGGTTTGCCGGACGGCTACGGGCGCGGACGCATCATCGGTGACTATCGCCGCGTGGCGCTATACGGGATCGCTTATCTGGTGCGCGAGCGCGAACTGCAGTTTGCCGATCTGCAGGGCAGGCTGGAGCGCGGTGAAGATCTGGAGGCGACGATCCGCCTGCGTGAAGAGCTGGCGGAGCACAGGCGCGCGCTGCTGCAGATCCAGCAGATGGCGGCGAACTATGGCTTTGATATTTCACGTCCGGCGATGAACGCCCGGGAAGCGGTGCAGTGGGTCTATTTTGCCTATCTTGCCGCGGTGAAATCCCAGAACGGTGGGGCGATGTCGCTGGGGCGCACGGCCTCGTTCCTCGATATCTACATTGAACGCGACATGCAGGCGGGGCGCCTGAATGAAGTCCAGGCGCAGGAGCTGATCGATCACTTCATCATGAAGATCCGCATGGTGCGCTTCCTGCGCACGCCGGAGTTCGACACGCTCTTCTCCGGCGATCCGATCTGGGCGACGGAAGTGATCGGCGGCATGGGGCTGGACGGGCGCACGCTGGTGACCAAAAACAGCTTCCGCTATCTGCATACCCTGCACACCATGGGGCCTGCGCCGGAGCCGAACCTGACGATCCTCTGGTCTGAACAACTGCCGATCGCGTTCAAGAAATACGCCGCGCAGGTGTCGATCGTCACCTCTTCGCTGCAGTATGAGAACGACGATCTGATGCGTGCGGACTTCAACAGCGACGACTACGCCATTGCCTGCTGCGTCAGCCCGATGGTGATCGGCAAGCAGATGCAGTTCTTTGGCGCGCGCGCCAACCTCGCCAAAACGCTGCTGTACGCGATCAACGGCGGGGTGGACGAGAAGCTGAAGATCCAGGTCGGCCCGAAAACCGAGCCGCTGCTGGACGACGTGCTGGATTACGATACCGTGATGGCGAGTCTCGACCACTTTATGGACTGGCTGGCGGTGCAGTACATCAGCGCCCTGAACCTCATTCACTACATGCATGATAAGTACAGCTACGAAGCCTCGCTGATGGCGCTCCACGACCGCGACGTCTATCGCACCATGGCCTGCGGCATTGCCGGGCTGTCGGTGGCGGCGGACTCCCTGTCGGCCATTAAATACGCCACGGTGAAGCCGGTGCGCGACCACACCGGTCTGGCGGTCGATTTCGTGATTGAAGGAGACTATCCGCAGTATGGCAATAACGACGACCGCGTGGACAGCATCGCCTGCGACCTGGTGGAGCGCTTTATGAAGAAAATTCAGGCGCTGCCAACCTACCGCAACGCGGTGCCGACCCAGTCGATCCTGACCATCACCTCCAACGTGGTGTACGGCCAGAAGACCGGGAACACGCCGGACGGACGCCGCGGCGGCACGCCGTTTGCGCCTGGCGCGAACCCGATGCACGGCCGCGACAGAAAAGGGGCCGTGGCCTCGCTAACGTCGGTGGCCAAGCTGCCGTTCACCTACGCGAAAGACGGGATCTCCTACACCTTCTCCATCGTGCCGCAGGCGCTGGGCAAGGACGAGCTGGTGCGCAAAACCAACCTGGTGGGGCTGCTGGACGGGTACTTCCATCACGAAGCGTCCATTGAGGGCGGGCAGCATCTGAACGTCAACGTCATGAACCGGGAAATGCTCCTCGATGCCATCGCGCATCCCGAGAATTACCCGAACCTGACGATCCGCGTTTCAGGCTATGCGGTGCGTTTTAACGCCCTGACGCGCGAGCAGCAGCAGGATGTGATTTCGAGGACGTTTACGCAATCTATCTGACGACATTCAGGTCTCATGCCCCCTCACCCTGGGGGCATTTTTTTGCCCGCTAAACATACAAAATTGTTTATATAATTACTCACACATATTCATCCGCTCTTGAAAAACAATACGCCTGCTTTTCCCTATCACAGCAT
The DNA here is from genome assembly GCF_019443845.1 of Enterobacter sp. DNB-S2. Taxonomy (NCBI): domain Bacteria; kingdom Pseudomonadati; phylum Pseudomonadota; class Gammaproteobacteria; order Enterobacterales; family Enterobacteriaceae; genus Enterobacter; species Enterobacter sp. DNB-S2. The sequence continues at coordinate 64,647 of NZ_CP050520.1, read as the reverse complement.
GTAAGGACAGTAAGATGATGAAAATGACCCGTATTGCGCTGGTCGCCGCCTCGCTGGCAGCGTGCAGTTTTACGGCACATGCCGCGAACGTTGAGGCTGCCCCGTCTCCCTCGCAGGATCCGCTGGTACAGCACCTGAAGCTCAGCAATGAGCAGGTTAAAAAGATTGAAGATCTGCATAAGCAGCTGGAACAAAATGTCAGCAAGATCCCGATAACGGGGGTGAAGGACGGCGCGCTGATCGACATGTTCCAGGCGGGTAAATGGGACGAAAGCACGGTGAAAAGCCAGCTTGCTGCCTTTAGCAAAATTGAAGAGCAGACCCGCTATTACCGCGTGAAATATTACTTCGACGTCAGCCAGGTGTTGACGCCGGAACAGCGTAAGCAGATTAGAACCGATATGGCTAACGCGCTGGCAGAGTGATTTCTTACGGCGCCGGATGATTCTGCCGTGGCTCGATCGGTTCCCTCTCCCATTGGGAGAGGGTTAGGGTGAGAGCATTCTCTAAACCGGCAAATCAATCAGCAGCGCGCGCAGCGGCGTATCCGCCACCAGGGTGATATTCGCTTCATCACGAATAAACGCCCCGTCGCCGCAGGTGAGCGCTTCTTTCTCTTCCGTGTGCGTCACCGCATGTACCGTACCGTGAATAGACTGCAAATAGGCGCGCGGACCATGAAGCTGGAAGCTCGCCTGTTCACCTTTCTTCAGTTCGATATGGTGCAGCCACACCTGCTGGCGCAGCTGCAGACTACCTGTACTGCCGTCCGGCGATGCAATCAGCAGCTGCTTATCGCCCGTTAAATCTAACTTCTGTACCAGCGGATTTTCCCGCTCGGGGCAGGCGTCCAGCCACAGCTGCATACGGGTCAGCGTTTTGTCTTTGCTGAGGTTATGCTCGCTGTAGCTGATGCCCGGCTGCGTGGAAATTAACAACGCTTCGCCAGCCTTTGCCTGGACATGATTGCCCTCGCTATCGCGGTATTCTGCCTCGCCTTCCAGGATCAGGTTCAGGATATCGACTTTCGGGTACGTACGCGGCTGGAAGGAGGCGCCCGGGGCGAGCACTTCCTGGTTTAACACGCGCAGTGAAGCGTAACCGAGGAGTTTAGGGTCAAAGTAGTGTCCAAAGGAAAAGGTGTAGCGGGCCTGCAGCCAACCGAAATCGGCTTGTCCGCACTGTTTAGCTGTTCTTGTCGTAATCATAAACTTGACCTCTCTTTACACTAAAACAATGGTAAAGGTATGGACGCTGCATTGTTAGCCAGATATTCTGCCCGGTATGTTCAAATTTCCTGAATGAGAACGAGATGGCTAAAGAGAGAGCATTGACGCTTGAGGCGCTTCGCGTCATGGACGCGATTGACCGGCGCGGCAGTTTTGCGGCGGCGGCAGATGAGCTGGGGCGCGTTCCGTCTGCGCTAAGCTACACCATGCAGAAGCTGGAAGAAGAGCTGGACGTGGTGCTGTTTGACCGCTCCGGTCATCGAACAAAATTCACCAACGTGGGGCGAATGCTGCTGGAGCGCGGCCGCGTGCTGCTGGAAGCGGCGGACAAGCTCACGACGGACGCCGAAGCGCTGGCGCGCGGCTGGGAAACCCATCTGACGTTAGTTACCGAAGCGCTGGTGCCGACAGAAGCGCTGTTCCCGCTGGTGGACCGCCTGGCGGCGAAGGCCAATACGCAGCTGTCAATCATCACCGAGGTGCTGGCAGGTGCGTGGGAACGTCTTGAAACGGGCAGGGCGGATATTGTGATTGCGCCGGACATGCACTTCCGTTCCTCATCGGAAATCAACTCGCGCAAGCTCTACAGCGTGATGAACGTCTATGTTGCCGCACCTAATCACCCGATTCACCAGGAGCCGGAGCCGCTCTCTGAAGTGACGCGCGTGAAGTATCGCGGCGTGGCGGTAGCGGATACCGCGCGCGAGCGTCCGGTGCTGACGGTGCAGCTGCTGGATAAACAGCCTCGTCTGACGGTGACCTCGCTGGAAGACAAACGTCAGGCGCTGCTGGCCGGTCTGGGCGTGGCGACCATGCCGTACCCGTTTGTCGAAAAGGACATTGCTGAAGGGCGGCTGCGCGTAGTCAGCCCGGAATATAGCCACGAGGTTGATATCATTATGGCGTGGCGCCGTGACAGCATGGGCGAAGCCAAATCATGGTGTTTACGCGAAATTCCGAAGCTTTTCACGCAATACAATAAATAAAATCGTAATTTGTAGGCCCGGTAAGCGAAGCGCCACCGGGCTTTTTTTATGCGCCGATCTTAGGATCCGGACCAAAGCGGTTTTCGCCCGGCGTCCCGCTCTGGCAGTTGAAGATCAAAATCACGATCCAGCCAATAATCGGGATCAGCAGCAGCAATAACCACCACGCTGAACGATCGGTGTCGTGTAGTCGACGGAACAGCACCGCCCACGATGGCAGCAGGACCAACAGGCCATAAATGGTGGTCAGCACGCCTTCACCGCCAGCCCGCTCCCAGCCAAGAATTTTATCCACAATACCCAGCACCATAATGAGAATGAAGTTCACCAGAACGAACATCCAGTACTCTTTGCGGCGGGCACGGCCACCAAATCCAATGTAGTTACGCAGTACTTTTAAATACCAGTCCATTTTCCTTGCCTCATTAGTCAGTCAATCACTTGTTTTCTAAGCGATCGAGGTAAGGATAGATGGAGATTGTGAATTAAAAAAGGGCATCTGGTGATGCCCTTCGTATTTATCCAAATCGGACGTCGCGCCCGTGAGGTTCATCCAGATCCTGCCACGGCCCAATGGAGATAATGCCCGTCGGGTTGATGGTTTTGTGGCTGCGGAAATAGTGGGTGCGGATATGGTCGAAGTCGACCGTGTCGGCAATACCCGGCATCTGGTAGATGTCACGCAGGAAACCATGCAGGTTCAGGTAATCGCTGATGCGGTGCTTGTCGCACTTAAAGTGGGTGACATAGACCGGATCGAAGCGAACCAGCGTGGTCCACAGGCGGATGTCCGCTTCCGTCAGGCGATCGCCCGTCAGGTAGCGATGCTGGCCCAGGATCTGCTCCAGACGTTCCAGCGATTCAAACACCTTTCCAACCGCTTCGTCATACGCTTCCTGGCTGGTGGCGAAACCGGCCTTGTAGACGCCGTTGTTGACGTTGTCGTAAATCCAGCTGTTCAGCTCGTCAATTTTCTCTCGCAGCTCAGCCGGATAATAATCTCCGGCGCGGGCACCGTGCGCGTCAAACGCGGTATTGAACATGCGGATAATTTCCGCAGACTCATTGCTGACAATCGTCTGGTTTTTCTTGTCCCACAGCACCGGCACGGTAACGCGCCCGGTGTAGTGCGGATCGGCGCGCAGATAGAGCTGGTAAAGGAAATCGTGGTGGTAGAGATCGTCGCCGGTCGCCGCGGGGAAATCACTGTCAAACGTCCAGCCGTTTTCCAGCATCAGCGGGTTCACGACCGAAACCGGAATTAAGGATTCGAGACCTTTAAGCTTGCGCACAATCAGCGTACGGTGTGCCCACGGGCAGGCAAGCGAAACATAAAGATGATAACGGTCTTTCTCAGCCGCGAAGCCGCCTTCGCCGCTTGGGCCAGGCGCACCGTCGGCGGTCAGCCAGTTACGGAAGGCCGAAACTGAGCGCTTGAAGCGACCTCCGGTGGATTTGGTGTCATACCAGACATCCTGCCATACGCCGTCTACGAGTTGTCCCATTTTTTCTCCTCCGTCAGATAGCAAAAGCGAGGAGATGTCTCCTCGCTTTGTGTTCATTCAGTATAGCGTGCTTACCACTTCTTATTCAGAACGCGGTCAATGCTGTATGCGCCCGGGCCAGTGACGGCCAGCAGCAGGAAGCCACCCGCGATGGTCAGGTTTTTCATGAACATCAGAGAGTTCACGCCTTCCGCAAAGTTGCTGTGGAAGATGAACGCCGTCAGCACGGTGAAGCCTGCGGTAAACAGCGCGGTAGTACGGGTCAGGAAGCCGAACAGTACCGCCAGGCCGCCGCCGAACTCAAGAAGAATGGTCAGCGGCAGCAGGAATCCCGGAACGCCCATGGCTTCCATATACTGCTGGGTACCCGCATAACCGGTGATTTTTCCCCAACCTGCCACGATGAACAGAATTGGCATCAGAATACGCGCGACCAGTACACCAACATCTTCTAATTTTTTCATTTTACTCTCCAGGAAACCACATGAGCGGCTGAACATTATTTGTCTGCAATTCCGGGTAGATACCGCGGCGTTGCTGTCGATGGAGAGGATAATAAACGGGGCGGGTGGTAATTGTTAGCAAGGAAAACTGTCAATCTTCTTCAAAGATATTGAGTAAGGGAACGTGCGCGCTGGTGCCATCACCCCAACCCTTTCCCACGGGGAGAGGGCGCAAAAACAAAAAACGGTAACCTGAGTTACCGTTTTGCTTTTATCACCGCAGCTGCTGCTGCCGCAACGTGGCTTTCACCAGACGCCAGGCGCTCCAGGCGCCGAATCCACGACGAGCCCAGCGGATCAGCATGTTCGGATGACGAACCGTCCAGATCGCCATCACGCTGCTGCCGACCAGCGCCCACGAACGCAGGCTCAGAACGGTATTCCAGCCCCGGTCAAACCGTCGCGTCGCGTCGATCCAGTCGCGACGACTGGCAGACAGATCCAGCCGTTGCTGCTGGATCTGGCTTAACAGGTACGCTTTTCGCTTTTGACGTTCGGCTTTATCGCTCACGGCTAGTCATCCTCCAGCAGAGCGCGATCGTTCGCCAGCTCCTGACGCGTATGGCGCAGGAAAGTGGATTTGCGCGCTTTACGCAGCGTCCAGATACCGCCTATCAACGCAGCGACCAGCAGAACGACGGTGGTGGCAATCATCGCGTTAAGACGATACTGCGGATCGATGGCCCAGATGATTAACACCATCAGGCTCATCAGACCAAACGCGGCAAAGAGCATGGTCAGCCCGAGCATTAGCAGCATCTGGAAGAGGTTCGCTTTCTCCTCTTCCAGCTCGACCACTGCGAGCCGGACGCGCGTTTCGGCAATCCCGACCAGCGTCGTTAAAATACGCTGGCCGATGCCGAGGACGTTGTTAGCAGGCCCTTGTGCGTGACGAGGATCTTCCATATCAACGACGCGTCAGAAGGACACCCAGTACCACACCCACTGCGGCACCAATCCCTACACCCGTCCATGGATTATCACGCACATATTCGTCCGCGCGCGCAGCCGCTTCGCGGGTCTGTTTCGCCAGCGCATCACCGGTTTCACCCAGGCGATAGCGGCTCTCTTTCAGCGCCTGCTCCGCCTTGCTGCGCAGCTTGCTGACCTCTTCTTTTGACTTGTCAGCAGAGGAGTTCAGCACCTCTTCAAGGGTATCGGCCAGGGATTTCAGTTCAGCGCGCAGATGTTCAGACGTCGTATCTTTTGACATGATTCTCTCTCCTGTTGAGATTTCCGTTAACTCAATAATCGCGAGCTTCCAGCGCTTTCAGGTCGTCCTGCGCTTCTTTCAACTTCTTCTCGCGCTTAGCAATTTTTTCCGCATCTCCTTTCTCTTTCGCTTCCTGCAGGTCGCGACGGCGCTCGGCTATCTCGTCCTTCTGTTCAGCGATTTTCTTCTTGTGGTCGGCACGAAGCTTGCTGTCTGAACAGTTCGCTTTCACTTCGCTCAGCGCTTTTTTAAGACCATCAACACGGTGCTGATTGTTATGCTTTTCGGCATAACCGATCTCACGCTGAATATCCTGTTCTTTCTCCTGACAGAGAGAGTTTGCGAAGGATGCTGTGCTTAAAGAAAAAAGGGCCAGAGCCAGAGTCATGCGGAATTTCATTATCGAAACCTTCCATTGTGTTGCGGCGTTAGCCGCTATCCAAAGTTATGCGGAGTACATCGAGGGGTGCTCCGCGTACTTAAGCATAGTAAGTAAACGGGGGATTCACCAAAGTGAGTGAAAAGATTCGGAATCCTGGAAGTTATCCAAACCGATGCGACGTATCGCGAATCAATGAGAGCCAGGCTGCAGGCTGGCTGTCATCTTCCTGCTGGGCAATGATATACCCGTGCGGCAGGGTACGGTCGAGAACCACTTTCGCGGCGGCACTTTGCGCACGGGAATCAAACTTGATCAGTAAAACATCGTCCTGCGGGGTAATGCTCTTAAAGCGGATCCCATTCGCGTCCAGATGATGCCAGACAGAAAAACCGTCAGGCACGCTGGCGCCCTGGTTTACCGGGCGAATAGCCAGCGTCGATTCCTGATGCGAAAGCGCGCTCCATGCCAGCAGCATGGCGCTGAGGACGATCAGCGTAATTACGGCAACGGCAAAACGGCGCAGGGCGAGCGGTGAGATAGCCATCGTTAGCCTCTGGCTCCGTATTTCTTCTTCCACAGGACAACCAGTGAGCCAATCAGGCCGAAGACCAGCAGAACCACAGGCAGCAGCATCAGGCAGGACATCAGCTGATCTTCATATTTCATAAAGACCGGCGTTTTACCCAGCGCATAGCCGAGCGTCGTCAGAATAAGCACCCATAGCAGGCCGCTCATCCAGTTAAAGAACTGGAAGCGCGTGCTGCTCAACCCCGACAGACCGGCAATGGTCGGCAGCAGGGTGCGAACAAAGGCGATAAAGCGGCCAATCAGCAGCGCGGAAAGCCCGTGCTTGTGGAAAAGGTGGTGCGCCCGCTGGTGATAATGCGCGGGAAGATGAGAGAGCCAGTTCTGGACGATCCGGGTATTGCCCAGCCATCGTCCCTGGATATAGCTCACCCAGCAGCCGAGGCTGGCCGCCACGGTCAGTAATAAAATGGTGTGTGGAAACGCCATCGCCCCTTTGGCACACAGCACGCCGACAAGCACCAGCAAACTGTCACCGGGCAGGAAGGCAGCAGGCAGCAAACCGTTCTCAAGGAACAGGATCATAAACAAGACGAAATAGAGCATGCCAATCATGGAAGGGTTGGCCAGCGTTTCAAAATCCTGCGCCCAGAGGGCATGCAGCAGTTGGGTCAAAAGTTCCATTCAGTGTTCCTGGAAATCGGTTAACGTCACGCCTGTTATCCGGGACAAACAGCACGGCGACATTGTTGTGATTTCATTATGGTCGCTCGCGGACACATTGCGGTGTGGCCAACACTGTTCCCTGTTAATTGGCTGGTTAGCAAGCACTAACTTACAAAATAAGGAATTGAATCCAATTGTAACAAAGCCCAACGTTCTGCGTCACAGAATTTGCAGGGGTGAGTTGATTTTGGCGTAAGCCCAGGAAGTGAGCGAGGGGATTTACAAAGGCTGACACTATATATGTTTTGCTTACTCCTGTAAGCCGGAAGGCGCGACGTAGCGCCTGCCAGCAGAAAGGTCATCTATTTTGCGGCACTGGAAGCCGTATCGAGATGAACAACCGGATTATCGGCAAAAAGATAGCGGTCAGCGTTAAATTCGAAGTCATCGCTGGTTTCGTTGAACAGCATCTGCTTGGTGTTTTCCAGGTGCTGCCACATCGCCAGCTTAGCGGCATGCGGATCTTTACGAATCAGCGCCTTAAGGATTTGGTCGTGATCGTCGCACCAGTTGTCGACGGTACGGGAATCGATATGGTCGTGCAGTTTTTTCCAGTACGGGTTGTGAACGCGCTGAGTCCACATTTTTTCAACGATTGCCGCCAGCGCCGTATTTTGGGTTGCCAGGGCGACCTGAACGTGGAACTGCAGATCCCACTCTGAATCGCGGAAACATTTCTCCTTACGGGCATTCTCCTGGATCTCCATCAGCTTCATGATGTCCTGCTTGGTCACCTGCGTCGCCGCAAACTCAGCGATATTGCTTTCGATCAGCTGGCGAGCCTGGAGCAGCTCAAACGGGCCATAGCTGGCGAATTCCAGACTTTCGTCCGCGACGGGAGAGTGTTTCGGCAGATTAGAAATCACGTGAATGCCGGAGCCTTTGCGTACCTCAACGTAGCCTTCCACTTCCAGCATGATAATCGCTTCACGCACCACCGTGCGGCTGACGCTTTTTTCATCCGCGATAAAGCGCTCGGCGGGAAGTTTATCACCGACAAGATAGACCCCTTGCTCGATGCGATCTTTCAGCTCCGCAGCAAGTTGTTGATACAAACGACGTGGTTCGGTGATTTCCATATGCGCTCCAGGCAGGGTACGGCAGATGATTTGTTATACCACTTTTGCGTGCCACTCTCCAGATTTTGCCATTAAAAAAGCCGCCCGGAGGCGGCTTCGGCGAAACGCATTTTCGCTAACTCTGCGTCGCCGGTTTCCCGAGGGACTCTTTCGCCAGCTCTTCTGCGGATTTGCTTTTCAGCACCGTCCAGATAACCACCGCACCCATCAGGTCGAAGATCGCCAGCACCGCGAACAGCGGGCTGAAGCCGATGGTATCCGCCAGCGCGCCGACCACCAGTGCAAACATGGTGCTCGCGGTCCAGGCGGCCATGCCGGTCAGGCCGTTGGCGGTTGCCACTTCGTTACGACCAAAGACGTCAGACGAGAGCGTAATCAGCGCGCCGGACAGGGACTGGTGCGCAAAGCCACCGATGCACAGCAGGGCAATGGCAACGTACGGGCTGGTGAACAGGCCGATCATGCCAGGGCCGATCATCAGCAGTGCGCCCATGGTCACCACCATCTTACGGGAAACGATCAGGTTCACGCCAAACCAGCGCTGGAACAGCGGTGGCAGGTAGCCGCCCACGATACAACCCAGGTCAGCGAACAGCATTGGCATCCAGGCGAACATAGCGATCTCTTTCAGGTTAAAGCCGTAGACTTTAAACATGAACAGGGGGATCCACGCGTTAAAGGTACCCCAGGCCGGTTCAGCCAGGAAACGCGGCAGGGCGATGCCCCAGAACTGACGGGTGCCCAGGATCTGCCAGACGGTCATTTTTTTGCCGTTGTTGGTCTGATGCTGCGCTTCCTGACCGCCAATGATGTATTCACGTTCTTCTTCGGAGAGTTTTTTCTGATCGCGCGGGTGTTTGTAGAAAATCAGCCACGCCATCGCCCAGGCGAAGCTCAGCACGCCTGAGATGATGAACGCCATCTGCCAGCTGTGCATCACGATGGCCCACACCACCAGCGGCGGCGCTATCATCGCCCCAATGGACGAGCCCACGTTGAAGTAGCCGACCGCAATGGAACGCTCTTTCGCCGGGAACCACTCGGAGCTGGCCTTCAGGCCCGCCGGGATCATCGCTGCTTCAGCCGCACCGACCGCACCGCGCGCCAGCGCCAGTCCACCCCAGCTGCCTGCCAGCGCGGTTGCACCGCAGAACACCGCCCAGGCGATGGCGAAGAAGGCATAACCGATTTTGGTACCGAGAATGTCCAGCACATAGCCCGCAACAGGCTGCATGATGGTATACGCCGCGGAATAGGCGGCAATGATGTAGGAGTATTGCTGCGTGGAGATATGCAGCTCTTCCATCAACGTTGGCGCTGCTGCTGCCACGGTGTTACGCGTCAGGTAGCCCAGCACGGTGCCTAACGTCACCAGTGCGATCATATACCAACGTAACCCTTTAATTTTACGCATCTAAAACCTCATCGTTATGTTATTTCCGCGCCAGAGCACGGCAACCTCTCAACCGTTTCCGGGAGCAGTTGTGTAACGGGAGGGGCGTAACCAGGAGCATGTCCCGGAACGGCCCGAACCTTGCCATAAGTAAGCGTGCATAAGTCGGTATCCGTACCGTTAAACCCGATGTCTCTCACAGCGGTAATGCATTCCGTCGGCTGAGTGTTTGCGACGGCGAAAAGATAACTTGTCATACAACTTTAAAAGGTGAGTGACATCACAAATGTATGATTCTTTGTGGGGACATTAATCGTCGCGCGCAAAGCCAGTATTGGCGCGGTCTGCAGAAGGGTTTGCTTCATTGAGGGTAATTTATTTGTTGGCGTTTATTGATCTCACTCACGAAAAAAGCTTCGGTTGGTGGAAATTGGTGTGATAACTTTGCAGCATATGAACATACGCTTTCTGCGCTCCCGTAATGAGGAAGACGATAATGACGCCGTTTATGACCGAAGATTTTCTGTTAGATACCGAATTTGCTCGCCGCCTGTACCACGACTACGCAAAAGACCAGCCGATTTTCGACTACCACTGCCATTTACCGCCGCAGCAGGTTGCCGAAAATTATCGCTTCAAAAACCTGTATGACATCTGGCTGAAGGGTGACCACTATAAATGGCGTGCCATGCGCACCAACGGCGTGGCTGAGCGCCTGTGTACCGGCGATGCGACCGACCGCGAGAAGTTTGACGCCTGGGCGGCAACCGTTCCACACACCATCGGCAACCCGCTCTACCACTGGACCCATCTTGAACTCCGCCGTCCGTTTGGCATCACCGGCAAGCTGCTTTCCCCAACGACCGCGGATGAAATCTGGGATCGCTGCAACGCACTGCTGGCGCAGGATAACTTCTCCGCGCGCGGCATCATGAAGCAGATGAACGTGAAGATGGTGGGCACCACCGACGATCCGATCGACTCCCTGGAGCATCATGCCGTTGTTGCGAAAGACACCTCTTTTGATATCAAAGTGCTGCCAAGCTGGCGCCCGGACAAAGCCTTCAACATTGAGCAGGCCACCTTCACCGACTACATGGCGAAGCTGGCGGAAGTGTCGGATACCGACATCCGTCGTTTCGCTGACCTGCAAACCGCGCTGACCAAACGTCTGGATCACTTCGCGGCGCACGGCTGTAAAGTGTCTGACCACGCGCTGGACGTGGTGCTGTTTGCGGAATCAAACGAAGCCGAGCTGGACAGCATTCTGGCGCGTCGTCTCTCTGGTGAAGGCTTAAGCGAGCACGAAGTGGCGCAGTTTAAAACGGCGGTGCTGGTGTTCCTCGGTGCGGAATACGCGCGTCGCGGCTGGGTACAGCAGTACCATATCGGCGCGCTGCGCAATAACAACCAGCGCCAGTTCAAACTGCTCGGTGCTGACGTGGGCTTCGACTCCATCAACGATCGTCCGCTGGCGGAAGAGCTGTCAAAACTGCTGAGCAAACAGAACGAACAAAACCTGCTGCCTAAAACCATCCTGTACTGCCTGAACCCGCGCGATAACGAAGTGCTGGGTACCATGGTCGGCAACTTCCAGGGCGAAGGGATGCCGGGCAAGATGCAGTTCGGTTCCGGCTGGTGGTTTAACGATCAGAAAGATGGCATGGAGCGTCAGATGACGCAGCTCGCGCAGCTGGGCCTGCTGAGCCGCTTTGTCGGCATGCTGACCGACAGCCGCAGCTTCCTGTCCTATACCCGTCATGAATATTTCCGCCGCATTCTGTGCCAGATGATTGGCCGCTGGGTGCACGCAGGCGAAGCGCCAGCGGATATCCAGCTGCTGGGCGAAATGGTGAGAAACATCTGCTTTAACAATGCGCGTGACTACTTCGCCATTGAACTGAACTAAGGCCGTTTGAGGTTGATATGCAATACATCAAAATCCATTCGCTGGATAACGTGGCCGTCGCGCTGACGGATCTCGCTGAAGGCGACGTGGTGACCGTTGATAACCAGAGCGTCACCCTGCGTCAGGCGATCGTCCGTGGACACAAGTTTGCCCTGATCCCCATTGCGAAAGGGGAGAACGTGGTGAAGTACGGTTTGCCCATCGGCCATGCGCTGGCGGATATTGCGCCGGGTGAATACATTCACTCACACAATACCCGCACCAATCTGAGCGATCTGGACGAGTACAGCTATCAACCTGATTTACCCGCGGAAGAGCGTCAGGCGGCCGATCGTGAGGTGCAGATCTACCGTCGCGCCAACGGCGACGTGGGGATCCGCAACGAGCTGTGGATCCTCCCGACCGTCGGCTGCGTCAACGGAATTGCGCGCCAGATCCAGACGCGCTTCCTGAAAGAGACCAACAACGCCGAAGGGACTGACGGCGTGCATCTGTTCAGCCACACCTACGGCTGTTCCCAGCTCGGTGACGACCACATTAACACCCGCACCATGCTGCAAAACATGGTGCGTCATCCGAATGCGGGCGCGGTGCTGGTGATTGGCCTGGGCTGCGAGAACAATCAGGTGGACGCCTTCCGCGACACGCTGGGCGAGTTCGATCCTGAGCGCGTGCATTTTATGGTGTGCCAGCATCAGGACGATGAAGTGGAAGCGGGCGTTGAGCAGCTTCACCAGCTTTATGAGGTGATGCGCCATGACAGGCGCGAGCCGGGCAAGCTGAGCGAGCTCAAGTTTGGGCTGGAGTGCGGCGGGTCAGATGGCCTTTCCGGCATTACCGCTAACCCGATGCTGGGCCGCTTCTCGGATTACGTGATTGCCAACGGCGGCACGACGGTGTTGACCGAAGTGCCGGAAATGTTCGGCGCGGAGCGTATTCTGATGAGCCACTGCCGCGACGAAGAGACCTTTGAGAAGACCGTCACCATGGTGAACGACTTCAAACAGTACTTCATCGCCCACAATCAGCCGATTTACGAGAACCCGTCGCCGGGCAACAAAGCGGGCGGGATCACCACGCTGGAAGAGAAATCCCTCGGCTGCACCCAGAAAGCGGGCGCGAGCCAGGTGGTTGACGTGCTGCGCTACGGCGAGCGCCTGAAAACTCACGGTCTGAACCTGCTGAGCGCACCGGGCAACGATGCGGTCGCCACCAGCGCGCTGGCGGGTGCTGGCTGTCATATGGTGCTGTTCAGTACCGGTCGCGGCACGCCGTACGGTGGTTTTGTGCCGACGGTGAAAATCGCTACCAACAGCGAGCTGGCGGCAAAGAAAAAGCACTGGATCGACTTTGATGCGGGCCAGCTGATTCACGGCAAAGCGATGCCGCAGCTGCTGACGGAGTTCGTGGATACTATCGTGGAATTTGCTAACGGCAGGCAGACCTGCAACGAGAAGAACGACTTCCGCGAGCTGGCGATCTTTAAGAGTGGTGTGACGCTTTAATCGGTGCGGCCTGATGCCCTCACCCTGACCCTCTCCCACGGGGAAAGGGTACAAACACTAAAAACGGCAACCTCAGGGTTGCCGTTTTGCATTTACCCTGTAGGCCCGGTAAGGCGTAGCCGCCACCGGGCTTTTGTTGTTAACTGCGCAGGGCGTTCTTCGCTAAACGCGCGTCTTCCGCCTGACAGGCCGCTGCGGTAAACAGCACGTCGGTAGAGGAGTTCAGCGCGGTTTCGCAGGAGTCCTGCAGCACGCCGATGATAAAGCCGACGGCCACAACCTGCATCGCAATCTCGTTCGGGATGCCGAACATATTACACGCCAGCGGGATCAGCAGCAGCGAACCGCCCGCTACGCCGGATGCGCCACAGGCGCACAGTGACGCCACCACGCTCAGCAGCAATGCGGTTGGCAGATCCACCGGAATGCCCAGCGTATGCACCGCCGCCAGGGTCAGCACGGTGATGGTGATTGCCGCGCCCGCCATGTTCACGGTTGCGCCCAACGGGATCGACACGGAATAGGTATCGCGGTCCAGGTTCAGCTTCTCCGCCAGCGCCATGTTAACCGGAATGTTCGCCGCAGAGCTGCGGGTGAAGAAGGCATACACGCCGCTCTCGCGTAGGCAGGTCAGCACCAGCGGATACGGGTTGCGGCGGATCTGCCAGAACACCAGCAGCGGGTTGATCACCAGCGCCACCAGCAGCATACAGCCGACCAGCACAACCAGCAGCTGCGCGTAGCCCCACAGCGCGTCGAAACCGGTGGTTGCAAGCGTAGAGGAGACCAGCCCGAAAATACCGATTGGCGCAAAGCGAATCACCAGCTTCACCATAAAGGTCACGGCGTTGGACAGATCGTTGACCAGGTTTTTCGTGGTGTCGTTACCGTGACGCAGCGCGAAGCCCAGACCAATCGCCCAGACCAGGATGCCAATGTAGTTTCCGCTCATCAGCGCGGTGATGGGGTTAGAAACCATGCTCATCAGCAGTCCGCGAAGCACTTCGACAATGCCGGATGGCGGCGTGATGTCACCGGCCGCGCTGGTCAGGTGCAGCGTGGACGGGAACAGGAAGCTAAACACCACGGCCGTTAAGGCAGCCGAGAAGGTTCCCAGCAGATACAGGAACAGAATGGGGCGAATGTTGGTTTTTTGTCCGTGCTGGTGGTTGGCAATTGACGCCATGACCAGCATCAGAACCAGTACCGGTGCCACGGCCTTCAGTGCGCCAACGAAAAGGGTCCCGAGCAGCCCCGTGGCCTCCGCCGCAGGTTTTGACACCATCGCCAGCAGAATACCCAGCACCAGCCCGACCAGAATTTGTTTAACGAGGCTGCCCTGCGCCAGGCGCGCGAACAGTCCGCTTGATTGTGTGCTCATACGTATTTCCTGAGTGAAATTGCGTTCCATCCCGGATGTGCTCTTAGTCACATTTATGTCCGGATGTAAGTAAATGTTTGCCTGGTCGAGTATAGGGAATGCGCGAAAGGAAGGAAGCGTAAAATGCTGGATTTTACGTGTTGCATCATATTTTTTAACTACTGCGTTACAAAAGTGTGTTCACCCTCTCCCTGTGGGAGAGGGCCGGGTTGAGGGGGATTACTCCACCTGCTGCTTCTTATCGTGCTGGCGGTTAACCCAGGTATTGATAATCAGCGTCACGATCAGAATGCCAAACACCACGCCGAGCGAAATGGCGATCGGGATATGGTAGAAATCGACGATCAGCATCTTGATGCCGATAAACACCAGGATCACCGACAGACCGTACTTCAGCATCGAGAAGCGCTCCGCCGCGCCTGCCAGCAGGAAGTACATCGCACGCAGGCCGAGAATGGCGAACAGGTTAGACGTCAGGACGATGAACGGGTCGGTGGTCACTGCGAAGATCGCCGGAATGCTGTCCACCGCGAAAATCACGTCGCTCAGCTCAACCAGAATCAGCACCAGCAGCAGCGGAGTGGCAAACAGCAGGCCGTTCTTGCGCACGAAGAAGTGCTCGCTCTCGATCTTGTCGGTCATGCGCAGATGCCCACGGATCCACTTCACCAGCGGGCGATCGCCAATCGCGGAGCCGTCTTCTTTCGCCAGCGCCATTTTGACCCCGGTGAACAGCAGGAACGCGCC
This sequence comes from Enterobacter sp. DNB-S2, assembly GCF_019443845.1. Lineage (NCBI taxonomy): Bacteria > Pseudomonadati > Pseudomonadota > Gammaproteobacteria > Enterobacterales > Enterobacteriaceae > Enterobacter > Enterobacter sp. DNB-S2. The sequence goes on along the minus strand of NZ_CP050520.1, from coordinate 49,564 downwards.
AAAGACGTACAGCAGCCATTCGAACTGGGTAATCAGCCAGCTGCCGGCGAAGATCATGATGGTACGCAGGATAATCGCGCCCAGCACGCCGTACACCAGCACGCGTCGCTGCAGGGCAGCAGGCACGGCAAAGTAGCTGAACAGCATCAGCCAGACGAAGACGTTATCAACCGCCAGGGCTTTTTCAATCAGATAACCGGTGAGGAAGGCGAGCGCCTGAGGGTCGGCCACCGCGCGGCCTTCGGTCGAGGCCAGGTACCACCAGAAGGCGGCACAAAACAGCAGGGAGAGGGTGACCCACACCAGAGACCAGGCCGCAGCCTGTTTGATGCTCATGCCGTGCGCGCCGCGACGGCCCTGCAAAAAGAGGTCGATCGCCAGCATGATGAGCACGACAACCGCGAATCCGCCCCACAACATTGGAGTGCCGACAGAATGCATACTATTTTCCTTACACATAAAAAACAAAAACGGCCATGGTCAGAAGACGATAGCCGTTAGCTTTTTATGCATAGACCTCGCCTTCCGGCAAGGTCTCACTTACAACCACGAAGGTTGCCCGGCGACCGGATGCGTGTTTAACGCATCGTAATGACGATCCACCGGCGAAGAAGTTACTCCCCTTTGCAGGTAACAAAATATGTCAGACCATTGGTTTCGTCAATGGTCTGCGCCGTTTCATTACACAGCTTTACGCGATCGCTTCCGCGCTCACGCCGTCTGCCGGGAATACCACGCCGGTCTGGCGACGGATCTCCGTTTGCAGCTTCGCCGTGGTGCGGCTCACCGCGAGGCCGGGGTGATTCACTTCGTTGTCTTCCACCAGACGGGCGAAGACCTCTGCCTCATAGAGCATAGTGTTAATATGCTGAGGCTGCGTCAGCTCCTGCGCTTTGCCGCCGCGCGGCACAAAGCTCACTTTCTGGCACTCGGAGATCTTCTCAATAACCAGCGAGCCCGCTTCGCCCTGAATTTCGCTCGGCAGCACGGAGTCGCTCACCTTGGAGTGCTGCAGCGTGACGCTGAAATCACCGTAATCCAGCACCGCTACACCGTGCGCATCCACGCCGCTCTCCAGCAGGCTGGCTTGCGCACTGACGCCGTGCGGTTCGCCCCACAGGGCCACGGCAGAGGCCAGGCAATAGAAACCGATATCCATAATCGAGCCGTTCGAAAACGCCGGGTTAAAGGTGTTCGGGTTCTCGCCGTCCAGATAGCGCTGATAGCGCGACGAGTACTGGCAGTAGTTAATAAAGGCTTTACGCACTTTGCCAATTTTCGGCAGGGACTGCAGCAGCAGCAGGAAATTCGGCAGGCTGGCGGTTTTGAACGCTTCGAACAGCACCACCTGGTTTTCGCGGGCAAGCGCAATGGCCGCTTCCACTTCCTCAATGTTTGACGCCAGCGGCTTCTCGCAAATCACATGCTTTTTATGACTGAGGAACAGCTTCGTTTGCGGGAAGTGCAGGGAGTTCGGGCTGGCGATATACACCGCGTCAATGGCGTCGCTTTGCGCCATGTCATCAAGCGAAGTGAAGAGATGCTCAACGAGGTAATCGTTGGCAAAACTCTGCGCCTGCTCAAGGCTGCGGGAATAGACTGCGGTAAGCTTAAGTTTGCCGGTTTCGTGGGCGGCGTCGACGAACTGGCGCGTGATCCAGTTCGTACCAATGACTGCGAAACGTATCATAAACGTTTACGTACTCCGTAGCGGGGAACCTTTAGCCACTGTAGCACGTCATCATGACAATTCGCGTGCGCTATTCCGCATTACCATTTAACGATAAATGCGTAAGCCACAGGCGGGTATCAAACTCCAGCTGGTGGTACTGCGGCTCCATGTGGCAGCACAGGGAATAGAACGCTTTGTCGTGCTCTTTCTCCTTCAGGTGCGCCAGCTCGTGGACGACGATCATCCGCAGAAAGGCTTCCGGCGCGTTACGGAAAACCGTCGCGACGCGGATTTCGGCCTTCGCTTTCAGCTTGCCGCCCTGTACGCGGGAGATGGCGGTGTGCAGGCCGAGCGCGTTTTTCAGCACGTGGATCTTGTTGTCGTACATCACCTTGTTGATCGGCGGCGCGCTCTTCAGATACCGGCTTTTCAGATCCTGCGTATACTGCCAGAGGGCCTTATCGGTCGCGAAATCGTGCGTGCCGGGATAGCGTTTTTCCAGCACCGCGCCGAGCTTCTGCTCGGCAATCAGGCTGCGAACCTGAGTCAGTAAATGCTCCGGATAGCCCTGGAGATAAGTAAGTTGGTTCATCAAAAGCCCAAATTAATGCGAAAACGGGTATACTCACGCACCCTTTTCAGGGATACGCCAAATTTTACCATTCAGGAGGGCCGATGAGCCACTTAGACAACGGTTTCCGTTCACTCAACCTTAAACGTTTCCCGGAAACGGACGACGTTAACCCGCTCATGGCGTGGGAAGCGGCGGATGAATATCTGCTGCAGCAGTTGGATGAGACTGAAATCCGCGGCCCGGTTTTGATCCTGAATGACGCCTTTGGCGCGCTGGGCTGCGCCCTGGCGGAGCACACGCCATACAGCATCGGCGATTCCTACCTGAGCGAGCTGGCGACGCGTGAAAACCTGCGCCATAACGACATCGAAGAGTCCAGCGTGAAGTTCCTCGACAGCACCGCGGACTACCCGCAGGCGCCGGGCGTGGTGCTGATCAAAGTGCCAAAAACCATGGCGCTGCTGGAGCAACAGCTGCGCGCGCTGCGTAAGGTCGTGACGCCGGAAACGCGCATTATCGCGGGCGCTAAAGCGCGCGATATTCACACCTCGACGCTCGAGCTGTTCGAGAAAGTCCTCGGCCCGACCACCACGACGCTGGCCTGGAAAAAAGCGCGCCTGATCAACTGCACCTTCAGCGCGCCGGAGCTGGCCGACGCGCCGGAGACCCTGAGCTGGAAGCTGGAAGGCACCGACTGGACCATCCACAACCATGCGAACGTCTTCTCCCGCACCGGGCTGGATATCGGGGCGCGTTTCTTTATGGAACATCTGCCGGAAAATCTGGAAGGGGAAATCGTCGATCTGGGCTGCGGTAACGGCGTGATTGGCCTGACGCTGCTGGCAAAGAACCCGGACGCCAGCGTGGTGTTCAGCGACGAATCGCCAATGGCGGTGGCCTCCAGCCGTCTGAACGTGGAAACCAACATGCCGGAAGCGCTGGACCGCTGCGAGTTTATGATCAACAACGCGCTGTCCGGCGTAGAGCCGTTCCGCTTCAACGCCGTGTTCTGCAACCCGCCGTTCCACCAGAAGCACGCCCTGACGGATAACGTCGCGTGGGAGATGTTCCACCACGCGCGCCGCTGCCTGAAAATCAACGGCGAGCTGTACATCGTGGCGAACCGCCACCTGGACTACTTCCACAAGCTGAAGAAGATTTTCGGCAACTGCGTCACCGTTGCGACGAACAATAAGTTCGTGGTGCTGAAAGCGGTGAAGCTGGGACGTCGTCGGTAAGATTGTTTTGCCCGGTAGCGCTTCGCTTACCGGGCTTTTTCATTCTTTTAACAAATTTATGATGCAGTTCCCTGAGTCATTGCGTTAGTTTCAATTTCTGTTGGAGTAACCGAGTTAGTAATCTGCACTGCCGTTAAGCGAGTTGTGACTGCCTCAGCAATATCTTCTAGTTTTGACCAAACTAGTGCCCCCGTTGGAAGAGAGCTACCTTCTATTTCGAGAATACCATCCAAAAGATTTTTTATTTTATTGTACAAATCATCTTCCTCTTTCATATGCTTTATACAATTATCAGGTTTTTCACTACCAATCGTTTCATCAAAATACGCTTCTTCAAAATTTATGATTGATGCGATTACTCGTGAATTCTCGCTTTGATTAGCTAAAATTTTATTATTATTAGTCCATGCTGGATTTACACTTTCAAATGTCTCATAAACAATTAAGTCTGGAGTGCTCAATTTTTTATTTTTTCTTTTAGAAATTATTAATGGTGTATCAGTGTCGTGCAAAACATAGTATTTTACTCCAAAATGATTAAGAACTTTCATCATCGAAGCAACAGTAACTTTGCCTCTGGCTCTAATAATGTTTAGGTCCTGATATTCAAAATTGTTCCTAGATTTTTCAATTTGTTTGATGTAATTAAATGCTGAATATTCAGTATCTCCCTCAACAATCATAATCCTTCCGCCGAAAAAAGCTTCCGATATGTGAGAATCGAATAGGTTAATTAATTTAAGGTTTTCTTTGTCATTATTATCAAGTTGCGCTTTGTCGGGTCTAAACAAGGTTGTTGTTTTTATATTATTGTCTGAGTTTTTATCAACCCTAATAATTGTTGTATGATCTTTTGTAAGGTCTATAAAGCTCGGTGAATGTGTGGCGATCATTATTTGCCAATTTTCATTATCAGGTAAACTATAAAGAACATCTCTCGCAAGAGCAGTTGCTTGTGGATGTAAACTTACTTCAGGCTCATCTAATAATAAAACATGGGCTATGTTGGGACCTAATTTTTCGTGATATGTTTTAGCTTTTGATGACGCAGGCTTAGCAGCTACTCCTTTATCGGCCAGCAGCTTCAATATTGTCCACAGTGCCGTTCTTCTACTGCCACTCCCTTGTTTCTCTAATGGGAAAGTAATACCATCAGTTGGACCCATTTCTAATAAAAACTCATCTCCTAATAAATCAATTTTAATAGGGGCTGTGCTTTCTGGTGAATAAATTTTCAATGAATGGCTAGGGAATATTTGTCCAATTATTTGATTTGCTTCTTGTTCTAATGAATAAATATTTTCACTTTGTAATTGTTTAGAGGAGTTTCGAAGTTCTCTTAATTCATCTACAAGTTTTTCATATTTACTAAATTCATCCTCATCATGCAGTTTTATAGTTTTTATCCCATCTTCAAGTAAGTTTTTCAACAAAGAGGTTATCGCCTTTGTTTGAACATCAGGATCATCAAATGTATTAACTCTATGTGGTTTCGGTCTGCGGGATTTTGCAACGTTGTTAACACCCCAAGGCATAGTTTCTTCATCGCTTGGTTCAGCCCAACGATTTGCATTTATATTGTAACCAACTCTAATTGGATCCGAGTTTATATTCATCCATTTCCATTTTTCTTTAACCAAGAAATTATCACTTCCTTCTATTGGATCACACCATTTATCACCGGGCTTGTTTTCATTGGTAACGATTGAATGCACGATAATTTCAGGTAAGTGATTAACATCCACAGTTTTATTGTGAAAATCTTCAATTGAGAGTTTTAATCCATCTGTAACGGCTTCATATGCTCGGAGAATAGTACTTTTACCAGCGTTGTTTGGTCCTACCAAAATGACAATTTTATCAATATCTAGAGCAATTTTCTCACTACCAATACAACCAAAGTTTGAAACTTCCAGTCTACATATTTTGGGTACTGTTGACATATGAAATCCTTTTTAAAAGTAGTTGATGGAATGATTTTTGAACATTCAATATACTTACTGTTTGTATTGTATTTAGCAATATATACTAATAAGATATGCTATTTAAACTCCAGAAATTTTAAAATGAGATCTAAATATCATTTTAAATAATAAATACCTAATATTAAATGAGGAAGAGGTATACACCTTAAAATTAAATTGCCCGGTAAATTAAGCATTACCGGGCAGTGCCGTTAAATACTCAAAGCTAATGTCGTCCCCTGCGCAATTGCCCGCCGCGCATCCAGCTCCATCGCCACGTCGCATCCGCCAATCAAATGCACCGTTTTACCGGCTTCGCGCAGCGGATCCGCCAGATCGCGCTTCGGCTCCTGCCCGGCGCATAAAATCACATGATCCACACGTAACAACTGCGGCTCGCCGCCGATCGTGACGTGCAGACCCTCGTCGTCGATCTTCTGGTAGCTCACCGCCGGGATCATCTTCACCCCGCGCGAGAGCAGGGTGGCGCGGTGGATCCAGCCCGTGGTTTTGCCCAGCCCTTCGCCCGGCTTGCTGGCCTTGCGCTGCAGCATCACGATCTGGCGCGGGCTTTTCGGCAGCTGCGGCCCTTCCGGGCGTAGCCCGCCGGACTGGTTCAGGCTGGTGTCGATACCCCATTCCACGCAAAACTCGGCAATGTTCTGGCTGGTGGCCTCGCCCGGCTGGCTTAAGTACATGGCGGTATCAAAGCCGATCCCGCCGCAGCCGATAATCGCCACCTTCTCGCCGACCGGCGTTTTGTCACGCAATACATCCAGATAGCTCAACACTTTAGGATGATCGATGCCCTCGATCGCAGGCGTGCGCGGTACGATCCCGCTCGCCAGGATCACCTCGTCGAAACCGATCAGATCCGCCGCGCTGACAAACTGATTAAGCCGCAGCTCGACGCCCGTCAGGTCGATCATCCGGCGGTAGTAGCGCAGGGTTTCATAGAACTCCTCTTTGCCGGGGATCTGTTTGGCGATATTAAACTGCCCGCCAATCTCCGCTAGCGCATCAAACAGCGTCACGCTGTGCCCGCGCGAGGCGGCATTCACCGCAAACGCCAGGCCCGCGGGGCCAGCGCCCACCACGGCCAGACGCTTTTTACTGACCGCCGGAACGATCGGCATTTTGGTTTCATGGCAGGCGCGAGGGTTAACCAGGCAAGAGGTGACCTTGCCGACGAAGATCTGATCCAGACAGGCCTGGTTACAGCCGATGCAGGTGTTGATTTCATCCGCACGGCCGCTTTGCGCTTTGGAGAGCAGTTCGGCATCGGCCAGGAACGGGCGCGCCATCGACACCATATCGGCGTCGCCGCGTGAAATCACATCGTCCGCCACCTGCGGATCGTTAATGCGGTTGGTGGTGACCAGTGGAACAGAGACTTTGCCTTTCAGCTTCCGTGTTACCCAGCTGAACGCCGCGCGCGGCACCGGCGTGGCGATGGTGGGGATGCGCGCCTCGTGCCAGCCAATCCCGGTGTTGATAATCGTGGCACCGGCGGCTTCAATCGCCTGCGCCAGTTGCACGGTTTCGTCGAACGTGCCGCCGCCTTCCACCAGGTCGAGCATCGACAGGCGGAAGACGATAATAAAGTCCGCGCCCGCACGTTCGCGCACCGCGCGCACCACCTCCACGGCAAAGCGCATCCGGCGGGCATAGTCGCCGCCCCATTCGTCGTCGCGCTGGTTGGTGCGGGCCGCGAGGAACTCGTTAATCAGATAGCCTTCTGAGCCCATCACCTCCACGCCGTCGTAGCCCGCCTCGCGCGCCAGCGCCGCGCAGCGGGCAAAGTCGTCGATCAGCGCGAGGATCTCATCGTGGGTGAGGGCGTGAGGTTTAAAGCGGTTGATTGGCGCCTGAATGGCCGACGGCGCGACCAGGTTCGGCTGATAGCTGTAGCGTCCGGTGTGCAGGATTTGCAGGGCGATTTTACCGCCCTCGCGGTGTACCGCGTCGGTCACAATGCGGTGGTGCGGCAGCTGTGACGCATCGTTCAGGACCGCGCCGCCCTCCATGCCCACGCCGGAAGGCGCCGGGGCCACGCCGCCGGTGACAATCAGTGCCACCCCGTGGCGGGCGCGCTCGGCATAGAAGGCTGCCAGACGCTCGGCCCCGTCGGGATGCTCCTCCAGCCCGGTGTGCATCGAGCCCATCAACACGCGGTTTTTGAGTGTGGTGAACCCCAGATCGAGGGGGGCGAATAACGACGGGTAGCGGCTCATAGTCTCTTCCAGTGTAAAATTATTGTTATGTGGTCGGATGAGTTACTAATTTAGCCAGCGGGAGCGGAAAGGTAAAAGCGGGATCGAATGATTGTGATAGATCTCAAAGAACTTCGCCCCTCACCCTAACCCTCTCCCCAAAGGGGAGAGGGGACTGGCTGGTGCGGTCTCAAAGAATTGGCTCGATCTGATTTTTTCCCTCTCCCCTCAGGGGAGAGGGGCAGGGTGAGGGGTGTGGGTTTTTACTAACCCCGGGGCCTGCCACATCGACGTCGTCAGCCCGCTGTCCACCAGCCCGAGCTGGTCCGCGTACACTGCCTGCCATTTCTGCATCATGCCGTCGTACAGCTCGCGGTGCTGCGGGTTCGGCGTGAACTCGCGGCTCCACTTCACCAGCCGCTCGCCCGTCGAGGCCATATCCGCAAACAGCCCCGCGCCCGCGCCTGCGGCAATCGCGCAGCCGAGCGCCGTCGCCTCTTTCACTTCCGGCACGCGCACCGGCAGCCCGGTGACGTCGCTTAAAATCTGGCTCCACAGGGCGCCTTTGCCCCCGCCGCCCGCAAACACCAGGCTTTCAAACGTCACGCCGGAGAAGCGCGAGATCTGCGCCAGGTTGCAGGCCGAGACAATCGCCGCGTTCTCCTCCAGGGCGCGGAACAGCGTCGCTTTGTTGCACTTTTCCGGGTCGATGGAAAGGTTAATGAACGACGGCGCGGCGTGGTACCACTGCTTGAAATGCATCGCGTCGGAGAAAATCGGCATCACCCCGTGGGAGCCTGCCGGTACGCGGCTCGCCATCTCTTCCAGCAGGGAATAGGTGTCCATCCCCATCCGCTCGGCAATCAGCTTTTCCTCGGCGCAGAAGGCGTCGCGGAACCAGCGCATGGTCAGCCCGGTAAAGAAGCTGATCGACTCCGCCTGCGCCATGCCGGGGATAACGTGCGGGTTCACGCGGATATTCATCTCGGGGTCGGTACGCACCTGCGGCAGGTTGACCACCTGCTGCCAGAAGGTGCCGCCCAGCACCGCCGTCTGTCCGGCACGGACCACGCCCAGCCCCAGACAGCCCAGCTGCACGTCGCCGCCGCCCATCACCACCGGGGTGCCTTCGCGCAGGCCACTCTGCTGCGCGGCCTCTTTGGTAATCGCGCCCAGCACGGTGCCGGTCTCTTTCACCGGGGAGAGGATATCTGCGCGCAGCCCGGCCATATCGAGCAGCGCCGGACGCCAGTCGCGGGAGAAGAGATCCAGCATGCCGGTGGTGCCCGCGTTAGACGGGTCGACAGCCAGCTCGCCGGAAAGCTTCGCCGCCAGCCAGTCGCTGATCATGGTGATGGTGGCGGCTTTACGGTAGATGTCAGGACGATGGTGCGCCAGCCACAGCAGGCGCGGCATGGCGCTCAGCGCCAGCGTCTGGCCGGAAACCTCATACACCTGGGATTCAAAACGGTCGTCGTGGATCTCTTTGAGTTCGGCCACCTCGCGGCTGGCGCGGGCGTCGACGTTGGCGCAGGCCCAGATGGCCTCGCCGTCGCGGTCGTACAGCACGATCCCTTCGCGCATCGAGCAGCAGGCGACGGACTGAATATCCGCCGTGCTCAGGCGCGCACGTTCCAGCGCCTGATGAATGCACCGGCAGGCCAGCTGCCAGTTGGTCTCCAGATCGAACTCCATCGATCCCGGCACGTTCTCCACGCTCAGGTGCTTCCACTCGGCCTGGCCGACGGCAATCTGGTTGCCCTGTAAATCGAAAATCACGGCGCGAACGCTGCCTGTCCCTGCATCTAACGCTAAAAGGTAACTCATGAGCTTGCCTCGTTGTTAGCGCAGGGCGGCTCTTAGTCGGCCAGAGCCAGCACCGCGCGGGCTGTCGTCTCCTCCGTCACCAGGCCATTGATACGGCGACCCTTCAGTGCGGCATAAATCGCATCGGCTTTCTCTTCTCCTCCGGCCACGCCAACGATGGTGGGCAGCTGCGCCAGTTCATCGAGCGTGACGCCCAGCAGTTCTTTGTGGATCTCCAGCTCCTCGACGCATTCCCCTTCGGCATTGAGGAAATAACCGAGAATGTCGCCGACCGCGCCTTTGCGGGCGTACATCAGCTGTTCACCTTCGCTGATATAGCCGGATCGCAGTATCGTGGCGTCACGGCGCTGGTTCACTGAACCAATGCCGACCACAGCGACGTCGGCGGCGGTCGCGGCGAGGATCACGTCCCGCACGCTGGTCTCGCGTTTTAAGATCCCGGCCACCTCTGCGGATGACACGCGAAGCGGGGCGGGGATCATGCTGACGCTGCAGGCCGCATCCAGCTGGCCGATACCGGTCATGTACGGCCCGACGCCGCCGGAGAGCGTCACCAGGCGGATCTGCTGCGAGCTGATAAAGCCGCTCAGGTGCTGCAGGCAGCTCATGGTGGTTTCACCAAACCCCACCGCCAGCAGCTGGCCGGGCTCCAGTACGCCCATCAGCGACTGCGCCGCGCCAATGCCGAGCCGCACGTTCATCGGCGGCGTATTTAACGCGGGCATCACGCGCACCAGCTTCAGGCCAAAGCGCTGCTGTAGCTCGGTCTCCAGCGCCAGGCAGCCCTCGTAGCGGGAGTTGATCTGCACGCGGATCACCCCGGACTGACGGCCTTTTTCCAGCAGGCGGGAGATTTTCAGGCGCGGCAGCCCGAGCCGCTCGCCGATGTCGTTCTGGGTTAATCCGTCGTGGTAGTAGCACCAGGCCACGCGCGCCACCAGCTCCTCTTCCGCCAGTGCCAGCCCGGCAAACCGTCCTTCTTCCGCAGTGCGTTTATCGCTCATAGTTGAACTCTTATAAAAATTTAGATCATATGTTCGTGATGGCGCGAAGGGAAAGTGTGAGCCACGCGACAAAACGGATCTTTTAGATCGTTTCTGGTTTATCTGTATCTCAATCGATAAAACTGTGATCCCTGCACGGTTGTAAATATAGTTCACCGTCTACGCTTTTGAACATTATTAAATCTAAAAATCATTTGTTCAATAGCGGAGCGATGATGACACCACTTCTCGACGCGCGGAATATCAGCAAGCAGTTCTCAGGCGTGCCGGTCTTAAAAGGCATTGATTTCACGCTGCTTGCGGGCCAGGTGCACGCCCTGATGGGCGGAAACGGCGCGGGAAAATCGACGCTGATGAAGATCATCGCCGGGGTCGAAACGCCGGACGGCGGTGAACTTTCTGTCGAGGGGCAGTCATATGCGCGGCTCACGCCCGCTCAGGCGCACGGGTTAGGCATTTATCTGGTGCCGCAGGAGCCGCTGCTGTTCCCCAACCTGACGGTGCGGGAAAACATCCTGTTTCGCCTGCCGCGCGAACGCGATCTGGAAAAGCGCCTGGCGGAGAAGCTCCAGCAGCTCCAGTGCCAGCTTAACCTCGACGCCACTGCCAGCACCCTGGAGGTGGCGGATCAGCAGATGGTGGAGATCCTGCGCGGGCTGATGCGCAACGCCAGGATCCTGATCCTCGATGAACCCACGGCCTCCCTCACGCCCGGCGAAACCGAGCGGCTGTTCCGCCAGATCCGCGCCCTGCAGGCGCTCGGCGTCGGGATTGTCTTTATCTCGCACAAGCTGCCGGAGATTCGCATGCTTTCGAGCCACGTCTCGGTGATGCGCGACGGCGCGGTGGTGCTGAGCGGTGAAACCGCGCAGTTTGACGACAGCGCCCTGATCGCCGCCATGACGCCGGTAAGCCGGGAGAAATCCCTCAGCGATACGCAAAAGCTGTGGCTGGCGCTGCCGGGCAACCGCCGCACCCAGCCGCAGGATTTCCCGGTGCTGCGGGTGGAGGATCTCACCGGGGAAGGCTTTATCGATCTCAGCCTTGAGATCTACGCCGGCGAGATCGTCGGCCTGGCCGGGCTGGTGGGATCCGGGCGCACCGAGTTTGCGGAAACGCTCTACGGCCTGCGGCCGGTACGCGGCGGACGCGTCTGGCTGGAGAATCAGGACATTACCGCCGAGCCGGTAAGTTCACGCCTGGAAAAAGGGCTGGTCTACCTGCCGGAAGACAGGCAGGTATCCGGCCTGTTCCTCGACGCGCCGATCCGCTGGAACACGGTGGCGCTGAACGAGCCGTCGATTTGGCAGCAGCGCAAGCGGGAGTCGGCGGTGGTGGAGCGCTATCACCGGGCGCTGGGGATCAAGCTCAATCATGCAGATCAAACCGTGCGCACGCTCTCCGGCGGCAACCAGCAGAAGGTGCTGCTGGCGCGCTGTCTGGAGGCCAACCCTTTATTGCTGATCGTCGATGAACCGACGCGCGGGGTGGACGTCTCGGCGCGCGCCGACATCTACAAGCTGATAAAAAGCGTGGCGGCGCAGAACGTGGCGGTGCTGATGATCTCAAGCGATCTTGACGAGTTCCCGGGCCTTGCGGACCGCGTGCTGGTGATGCATCAGGGCGTGCTCAGCGGCGAGCTGCCGCGCCACGCCGTCAGCCTCGACAGGATGATGGCGCTGGCATTCGGAGGGCAGTCATGAAGACCTTACTGAAAAACCGCGAGCTGAGCGCGTTCCTCGCCATTCTGGCGCTGTTCGCCGTGCTGGTGGCGCTGAATCCGTCCTACCTGAGTTTACAGACGCTCGGGATGATTTTCGCCAGCTCGCAGATCCTGATCCTGCTGGCCATCGGCGCTGCGCTGGTGATGCTGACCCGCAATATCGACGTGTCCGTTGGCTCAACCGTCGGGCTGTCCGCCATTGCCGTCGGCGTGGCGCTGAACAGCGGCTACAGCCTGCCCGTTTCCATTCTCTTCGCGCTGTCTATTGGCGCGCTGGCCGGTGCATTCAACGGGTTTCTGGTGGTGGGGCTGCGCATCCCGGCGATTGTCGCCACCCTCGGCACGCTGGGGCTGTACCGTGGCGCGATGCTGCTCTGGACCGGCGGAAAGTGGATTGAAGGACTGCCACCCGGGCTGAAATCCCTCTCTGAGCCTGCCGCCATCGGCATTTCGCCGCTCGGCATGCTGGTGTTGATTATCGCGGTCACGGGCGCGTGGACGCTCTCGCGCACCGCGTTCGGGCGTGATTTCTACGCGGTGGGGGATAACCTCGCCGCCGCGCGACAGCTGGGCGTGGCGGTGAACCGCACCCGCATGATCGCCTTTACCCTCAACGGCATGCTGGCGGCCTGCGCCGGGATCGTCTTTGCCGCGCAGATTGGCTTTGTGCCCAACCAGACCGGCAGCGGGCTGGAGATGAAGGCCATCGCCGCCTGCGTGCTCGGCGGTATTTCGCTGCTGGGCGGCACGGGCACGCTGATTGGCGCGCTGCTCGGGGCCTTCTTCCTGACCCAAATCGATACCGTGCTGGTGCTGTTCAGGCTCCCGGCGTGGTGGAACGACTTTATCGCCGGGCTGGTGCTGCTGGGCGTTTTGGTGCTCGACGGGCGCCTGCGCCAGGCGCTGGCGCGCCATCAGCAGGCGCTGAAGTACGGTCGCTTCCAGCCGGGTAACAAAGGGGGAAAGCACGTCACCCCGTTTCCCAAACGCAAAAAAGAGGTGGCGTAAATGAGGCTTAACTGGGAAAGCGCGCTGCTGATTTTGCTGGTGCTGGAGATCCTTCTCTTTGGCGCCATCAACCCGCGCATGCTCGACGTCAACATGCTGCTTTTCAGCACCAGCGACTTCATCTGCATCGGTATCGTGGCGCTGCCGCTCACGCTGGTCATCATCAGCGGCGGGATCGACATCTCCCTCGGTTCAACCATCGGCCTGTGCGCCATCGCGCTGGGCGTGATGATGCAGGCGGGGTGGCCGATGGCGGTCGCTATTCCATTGACGCTGCTGCTCGGCCTGCTGTGCGGGCTGCTGAATGCGGCGCTGATCCACTACACCGGCATTAGTCCTTTAGTCATCACCCTCGGCACGCTTTACCTCTACGGCGGCGGCGCGCTGCTGCTCTCCGGCATGGCGGGTGCGACGGGCTACGAGGGCATCGGCGGTTTCCCGGACGGCTTCACGGCGTTCGCTAACCTCACGGTGCTGGGCCTGCCGATCCCGCTGGTGCTGTTCGCGGTGATTACGGTTTTCTTCTGGCTGATTACCCACCGCGGGCGCTTTGGTCGTCATCTGTTTTTGATTGGGCAAAACCCGCGCGCGGCGCGCTATGCGGCGCTGTCGGTGAACGGCATGCCCTACGCGCTGTACGGGCTGGTGGGCGTGGCCTCGGCGATTGCCGCGCTGGTGATGGTCTCCTATTTCGGCTCCGCGCGTTCGGATCTGGGGCGTGATTTGCTGATGCCCGCGCTCACCGCCGCCGTGCTCGGCGGGGCTAATATCTACGGCGGGTCAGGTTCGGTTGTTGGTACGGCGCTGGCGGCGCTGCTGGTGGGGTATCTGCAGCAGGGTTTACAGATGGTCGGCATCCCTAACCAGGTGTCGAGCGCGCTGTCAGGGGCGCTGCTGGTTGTGGTGGTGATGGGACGTTCGCTGAGTCTGCACCGCGAGTGGGTGCGTTCTCTCTTTAGAAAACTATCCGGAGCGTAAGATGAAAACAAAACTGATAGTCCTGGCAATGGCCCTCAGCTTCGCCTCGGCGCAGGCGGCGGACCGCATTGCCTTTATCCCGAAGCTGGTGGGCGTGGGGTTCTTCACCAGCGGCGGCAACGGCGCGAAAGAGGCGGGGAAAGATCTCGGCGTGGACGTGACCTACGACGGCCCAACCGAGCCGAGCGTCTCCGGGCAGGTGCAGCTCATCAATAACTTCGTTAACCAGGGCTATAACGCCATTATCGTCTCCGCCGTGTCGCCGGACGGCCTCTGCCCGGCGCTCAAGCGCGCGATGCAGCGCGGCGTCAAGGTCCTGACCTGGGATTCCGACACCAAACCGGAGTGCCGCAGCATCTACATCAACCAGGGGACGCCGGAGCAGCTGGGCGGCCTGCTGGTGGAGATGGCGGGCAAACAGGTCACCAAACCGAACGCTAAAGTGGCGTTCTTCTACTCAAGCCCGACCGTCACCGACCAGAACCAGTGGGTGAAAGAGGCGAAGGCCAAAATCGAGAAAGATCACCCCCAGTGGCAGGTCGTGACGACCCAGTTTGGCTATAACGACGCCACCAAATCCCTGCAAACCGCCGAAGGGATCTTAAAAGCGTATCCGGATCTGGATGCGATTATCCCCCCGGACGCCAACGCACTGCCGGCGGCGGCGCAGGCGGCGGAAAACCTGAAGCGGGAAGGGGTGGCGATTGTCGGCTTCAGCACGCCGAACGTGATGCGCCCGTACGTTGAGCGCGGCACGGTGAAAGCCTTCGGCCTGTGGGATGTCGTACAACAGGGCAAAATTGCGGTCAACGTCGCCGATCGCCTGCTGAAAAAAGGCGATCTTAACGTCGGCGACAGCGTGGACGTAAAAAATATCGGCGCGCTGAAGGTCGAGCCGAACAGCGTGCAGGGCTACCAGTATGAGGCGAAGGGCAACGGCATCGTGCTGCTGCCGGAGCGCGTGGTGTTCACCAAAGAGAACATCAGCAAATACGATTTCTGACGGGGGAGCAAATGGCTGATTTAGACGACATCAAAGACGGCAAGGATTTTGGCATCGGCACGCCGCAGCAGAATGTGCCGTACACCCTGAAGGGCTGCGGCTCGCTGGACTGGGGCATGCAGTCCAGGCTTGCGCGCATCTTCAACCCGCAGAGCAACCGCACGGTGATGCTGGCCTTTGACCACGGCTACTTTCAGGGGCCGACCACCGGGCTTGAGCGTATCGACCTCTCCATCGCGCCGCTATTTGGCGAAACCGACGTGCTGATGTGCACCCGCGGCATCCTCAGGAGTCAGGTGCCAGCCGCCACGAACAAACCGGTGGTGCTGCGCGCCTCGGGCGGTAACTCGATTCTGGGCGAACTGTCGAACGAGTGCGTGGCGGTGGCGATGGAGGACGCGCTGCGCCTGAACGTCTGCGCGGTGGCGGCGCAGGTTTACATCGGCAGCGAGTTTGAGCACCAGTCGATCAACAACATCATCAAGCTTGTCGATGCGGGCGCGCGCTACGGTATGCCGACGCTGGCGGTGACGGGCGTCGGCAAGGAGATGGCGCGCGACGCGCGCTATTTCTCGCTGGCCAGCCGCATCGCCGCCGAAATGGGGGCGCAGTTCGTCAAAACCTACTACGTGGACGAGGGCTTTGAAAAAGTGACCGCCAGCTGCCCGGTGCCGATTGTGATCGCCGGGGGCAAAAAGCTGCCGGAGCACGAGGCGCTGGAGATGTGCTGGCGGGCGATCGACCAGGGCGCGTCGGGCGTGGATATGGGACGCAACATCTTCCAGTCCAGCGCGCCGCTCGCCATGCTGAAGGCGGTGAAAAAAGTGGTTCACGAGAACTGGAACGCCCGCGATGCGTTCCAGTTCTGGCAGGATGAGAAACAGGGAGAAGCAAAATGAACGTGACGCTGGTGGAGATCAACATTAAGCCCGAGCGGGTGGACGAGTTTCTGGAGGTGTTCCGCGCCAACCACGAGGGGGCAATCCAGGAGCCGGGAAACCTGCGTTTTGACGTATTGCAGGATCCGAGGGTGAAAACCCGGTTCTTTATCTACGAAGCCTATAAAGACGAAGAGGCGGTGCTGGCGCACAAGCAAACCCCGCACTATCTGGCGTGCGTGGATAAGCTCGAAGAGCTGATGTCGGAGCCGCGCAAGAAACGCAGTTTTGTGGGGCTGTTGCCGGAGTAACAGGCGTTATAAAGGTTTTGTAGGCCGGGTCAGCGCTAGCGCCACCCGGCGTTGTTCAAGCCAGCGCCAGATCCGCAAGTATCGTAGCAAGCGCTTCGCGCGGCTCACCCTGAAGAGCCTGAAGGGGGAAGGGTAGCGCGGGTGTTTCCACTTTCCCCAGCATTTCTGCCGCTGCCGCTACCACCCGCAAACTACCATAATGGCGGAACAGCGCCCAAAGCGGCTCCAGCCGCTCGGATTGTGCCGACTCTTTCGAACGGGCAATCGCCAGCGCTGTTTGCGGAAACAACCCGCCGACCACCGAGTACCAGACGTCAAACCCGGCCTGCAGGGCGGAGGCCGCTCGCCAGTCACCGGCGATGCCCAGCGTGACGGTATCAGGTAGACGAGCGCGTACCTGCAACAGGTCCTCCGGCACGCGGCCAAGCTTAATGGACCCTATATTCGGCAGGGCCGCGGCGGCAAATAACAGTTCATCGCTAAACGAAAAACCGGTTGTGGCGGGATTATCGTAAATGCACAGCGGTACTGAGAGCTGGCGGGTCACCGTTTCATACAGATTAAATACTTCGTCTTCCGTTAATCGCTGGTACGACACGGGTGCCAGCAGCACGCCGGAGACACCTGCCGATTGCGCGTCGTCAGCTAGACGCAGAATATCGTCCAGCCGCAATGCGCCGATGCTGACGATGACCGGAATGTCATCAGCATGCGCCACCGCGCAGCGTGCGATCCGACCGCGCTCTTCAACGGTCAGATAGGCGTAACTTCCCGTTGAGCCCAAAATGCCCAGTGAATCCATACCAGCGTCGACCACGGGGCGCAGAAGATTGATGAAGGAGTGCTCGTCAAACGTCCCCTCTTTCAGGGGGGTTAACGGAAACGCGCTTAACCCGTGAAACATCGTGTTGTCCTCCTACAGCGTCAGCAGCTGAACCCGAGCCGTGGCTCCCGGCATCAGCCGCTGCAGGTTGTTGACCAGTTCTTCTCCTGCCTCTTCCAGTGCCGCAAGGGGCATCGACGGCAGGCTTTCAAGAATAAACCACATGGATTGTGCCTGCCTGTCCAGACGGGTACGTACCCCCTGTCGCCAGTTCCAGCGGCGGCAGGTGACGCCGAGATCGTCGCGCCAGATAACCTCGCCCGGTTCCGGATGTTCCATCACTGGTTGTCCCTCTTTGAAGGTATCAAACGGCTCGCTGCCGTCGGCCAGCGTCAGACGCGGCGCACCCGAATACGCCGCGAGGTTTTCCCCGCCCACCGGAATGGCATAGCGAATACTCACCGCGTTATAGATATCTACGACCGGATCCAGCGACGGCAGCGAACCGTCTTTCAGTACCCGCTTGCGCAGGGCAGATGCCGAGCAGGGCGTGCGTTTCGGTTTCGCGCCGAAGGCTTTAAACACCTCATCCCAGTCTGAAAGGTGTGCATCAGCCCATGGCACATCATCATTCAACATCTGCTGGCAGGCCTGCGCCAGCGCGGCGGGCGCAACCTCCGGGTGGGTTATCGGCGCAGCTTCAACCAGAATGCTCAGCGCCCGAAAGCCCGGGGCAATCCCGGCAAGATGCGAATCTATTGACGGCGTAACGAGAGACATAAATAATCCTGTATTGACTGTTTTATACCATGGTAGTGACCAATGACTGATAAAGTCAATATAATGACTTCGCAGGGTGCCGATGTTGCCCTGGTAAGCCTGGCCGTGGCAAACCGCATACGCAACTGGCGCAAAGAGAAAAAGCTGTCTCTGGACGAGTTGTCCCGCCGGGCAAGCGTTAGCAAAGGCATGCTGGTGGAGATCGAAAAGGGCGCAGCCAACCCCAGTATCGCCATCTTGTGCAAGCTGGCCGCCGCGCTCGGCATCTCCGTAGCGGATATCGTCAACGTATCCAGCGAGCCGCTGGTGCACGTTATCGAAGAGGCCGCGATTCCGGTGCTGTGGCAGGGCGCACAGGGTGGACGCGCCAGACTGCTGGCGGGAACCGCAGGCCCGGATATGATTGAGCTATGGCAGTGGGAGATGCAGCCGGGAGAGCGCTTTACCTCTCCGGGGCACCCGGCGGGAACCTTTGAGCTGCTGCACGTGAACGAAGGCGTTTTAACGTTGACGGTGGATGAGACGGTGACCCAGGTTAACGCTGGCGCATCGGCGGTGGCGAAAACGGAAGCGGCGCACGGATATGCGAACGAAGGCGATACCGTGCTTCGCTTCACCATGACGGTGGCGGAATTTCACCGATAAAAAGCAGCCCGGTGGCGCTACGCTTACCGGGCCTGCATGCAGTATTTTGTAGGCCGGGTAAGCGTAGCGCCACCCGGCGTTGATTACGCCTCTTCCACACTTATTCGCAGCGCTGCCAGCGCTTTACGCGCCGCTTTCAGCACCTGCTCGCACTGCTCAATCGTCAGCGTCAGGGGCGGTTCAATGCGGATGGTTTTCGAGTTGTTGAGCGTTCCGGCGACCAGCACCCGCTGTCGGAACATCTCGCTCGCGAAGCTATAGCCGGTTTCGTTATCGACAAACTCAATCGCCATCAGCATCCCTTTCCCACGCGCGTCCTGCACCAGGTCCGGATACTCCCGGCCTAGCTGACGGAAGCCGTCCAGCAGCATGTCGCCTTTCTGCTCCGCCTGCGCGGGCAGGTTTTGCTCCAGCAGCACGTTGATGGTTGCCAGCGCGGCCGCACAGGCCAGCGGGTTACCGCCAAAGGTGGTGGTATGCAGGAACGGGTTGTCGAACAGCACCGAGAAGACCTCTTCAGTCGCAACCGTCGCACCAATCGGCATCACGCCGCCGCCGAGCGCCTTAGCCAGGCACAGGATGTCCGGCTGAACGTTTTCGTGCTCGCAGGCAAACATCTTGCCGGTGCGCCCCATCCCGGTCTGGACTTCGTCGAGGATCAGCAGCGCGCCAAACTCATCGCACAGCTGACGCACGGCGGGCAGATAGCCCTGCGGAGGGAGGATCACGCCGCCTTCGCCCTGAATCGGCTCCAGGATCACCGCCGCCACGTCATCACCGGTTTTACGGCATTCACTCAGCACGGTGCGCATGGCGTTAATGTCGCCGAACGGCACGTGGCGGAAGCCCGGCAGCAGCGGCATAAACGGTTTGCGGAAGGTGGATTTGGCGGTAGCAGACAATGCGCCCAGGGATTTACCGTGGAACGCGCCGCTGGTGGCGATAAAGGTGAATTTCCCGCGCGGCGACTGGTACGCTTTGGCGAGTTTAATCGCCGCTTCGACCGATTCCGTGCCGCTGTTGCTAAAGAAACTGTACTTCAGTTTGCCGGGCGTTAAGGCCGCCAGCGTTTTCGCGAGCATGGCGCGAAGCGGGTCGAGCAGTTCCTGGCTATGGAGAGGTTGTTTCGCAAGTTGATTCTGTACGGCGGAAACCACAACTGGATTACGGTGCCCCACGTTGAAGATACCAAAACCACCCAGGCAATCGATAAACTCCTGTCCCTGGGTGTCGACAAGCGTGTTAAGACTCCCCGCTTGCCACTCTACGGCTCCGTAATCCCCGCCGGCGGTAACAGATTTGCGATACTCCAGAAAACCTGGATTGACGTGCTCTTTAAAGTAATCGATGACCTCTCGGTTAAGTTGTTTCATCTCCTCATGATCGAGCGTTCGCTTCTCAATGAGATTCAGTGCGTGCGCGGTACAGGCAAGAGCCGAGGCGCTGGAAGGTAACCTGTTCAAAATGTGCTCCCGGGGATCGCGTATCACATGATACTGGTTTAAGTATTGCAGGGATTACGCCACTTCAGATGACTTAACGAAAATCGGGATAAACGCCAGGTTAAAATAATGTTGCACAATATTTAATCATGCCGGAGCAACCGAAACGGGATTTAGCGGTACAGGACAAAAAGGGTAAATGAGGCCGGAAAAGCACATCTGCACTAAAGAAGTGCATTGGCTGCAACTTAAGTGGGCATTAACTGGTCATGCTTTATAGGTAATTTCTTTGCGAAAGTATTTGAAATCAATGAATTATAAAATCGTACAAAAAGTATGGTTTAAGTGAAATCTGCGATCTTCATCAAGTTTAACAACTAAAGATAAATTGTTTACCGCCGAAAAAACATTGACCCACAAAATTAACATTCAAATAACCTGCAAGGGATGCCCACGATGTCCTCTCCAACCTACGTCACCCAGAATGAATATTCTCTGGACGATGACACCACCTTAATGTCTACCACAGACGTCCACAGCTACATCACACACGCCAACGACACCTTTGTGCAGGTGAGCGGCTACCAGCTTGATGAGCTGACGGGCCAGCCGCACAATCTGGTCCGCCACCCCGACATGCCAAAAGCCGCGTTTGCCGATATGTGGTACACGCTGCAGCAGGGCGAGCCGTGGAGCGGAATTGTCAAAAACCGGCGCAAAAACGGCGACCACTACTGGGTGCGTGCGAATGCGGTGCCGATGGTGCGCCGCGGGCAGGTGACGGGCTATATGTCCATTCGCACCAAAGCCACAGCCGAAGAGATTGCGATCGTGGAGCCGCTCTACCGGGCGCTGAACGACGGGAGCTGTAAGAAACGCGTGCACAAGGGGCTGGTGGTTGGAAAAGGCTGGCTGGGTAAACTGCCGGCAATGCCGCTGCGCTGGCGCGTACGCAGCGTGATGGCGGCGCTTTTTGCCGTTCTCGCCGCCACGCTGATCGCGACTTCCGCCGGGTGGATGCCGCTCGTTGCTGCCGCGGTGGTGATGCTGCTGGGGACGCTGCTGTTTGAGCAACAGATTGTCCGCCCGGTAGAGAATGTGGCGCGACAGGCCCTGAAGGTCGCAACCGGTGAGCGCAACAGCGTGCAGCATCTGAACCGCAGCGACGAGCTCGGGCTGACGCTGCGCGCGGTCGGGCAACTGGGCCTGATGTGCCGCTGGTTAATCAATGACGTCTCGAGCCAGGTGGTGAGCGTCCGTGACGGCAGCGACAGGCTGGCGCAGGGAAATGAAGATCTGAACGATCGCACGCGTCAGACCGTGGCGAACGTGCAGCAGACCGTTGCAACAATGAACCAGATGGCCGCTTCCGTTCAGAGTAACTCTGAAACTGCCGCCGAGGTGGATAAACTCTCCGTGGCCGCGAGCAGCGCGGCCACGAAAGGGGGCAACGCGATGCAGACCGTGGTCAAAACCATGGATGACATTGCCGACAGCACGCAGCGGATTGGCTCGATTACCTCCCTGATTAACGATATCGCTTTCCAGACCAACATTCTGGCGCTGAACGCGGCGGTTGAAGCGGCAAGGGCAGGAGAGCAGGGAAAAGGTTTTGCCGTGGTCGCGGGCGAAGTGCGCCATCTCGCCAGCCGCAGCGCCAGTGCCGCCAATGATATTCGTAAACTGATTGATGCCAGCGCCAGCAAGGTGCAGTCCGGCTCTGAGCAGGTTCACGCCGCAGGCCGCACGATGGATGATATCGTGGTGCAGGTGAAAAACGTGACGCAGCTTATCGCCCAGATCAGCCACGCGACCTCCGAGCAGGCCACCGGGCTGTCAGAGTTGACCCGCGCGGTGGCCGAACTCGACAGCATCACGCAGAAAAACGCCGACCTGGTCGAGGAGAGCGCCCACATTTCTGCAATGGTGAAGCACCGCGCCGGACGCCTCAAGGATGCGGTGACTGTGCTCCACTAAGTCAGTAATGTTCCAAAAAAGCCGTTTATTTCGTAAGGAATAAGCGGCGTTTTATTTTTCTGATTGTGACTATTAATGTGGTTTATTGTTAATTTAATATTAAATAACTAAAGAAAGTGCCTCAGTTATTTATTCCTGCCTAAGTCAGTTCTTCAGAATGCTATTTCGAAAATACCCCGTTTGACGGTCTGGTAACGATCGATGAGGCCATATTAATAGCCTACACCTATGCATTGCGGGGGTTATGAAATAAAAAAACGATCAAACTCATAAAGTTAGCGAAATCGTTACCGATAACAGCGATCGTCTGAGAAATAATCACATCGATGGAGAAAATATGTTCTTACATGACGTAAAGATCGGCACGAAATTATTTCTGGCGTTCGGGTTCTTTATTGTCCTGATGGCCATCAGTGCGAGCCTGTCTCTGCTGAGTCTGGACCGGGCTAATAACGGGATGCAATCGATTATTACCAGTGATTATCCGACCACGGTAAAAGCGAACCAGTTAATCGATAACTTCCAGGAATTTATTAGCACTCAACAGCTGATGCTGCTGGACGAGCAGGGCACCTATACGGGGCAATCTCAGCAGCGCCTGAAAGAGATCAGCGAGCACATCACGGTGATCCTGGGCGAGCTGAACAACGCGTTGCAGGATCAAAAGTCTCAGCAGGTTCTGGCGGAGATCCGCAGCGTGCGCCAGCAGTATCTGGACTCGCGCTACCGCATTCTGCAGGCGGTGCAGAACAACAATCGTGCGGGCGCTATTCAGGAGATGATGACCACCACCCTCGCCGTGCAGCAGGCTTATAAAGCGAAGGTGAAGGAGCTGATTACCATTCAAAACAGCGAGATGCAGAGTGCCGGCGCGCAGGTGGAAGGGGATTTCAGGTCTAACCGCCTGCTGCTGATCCTGCTCACGCTCTTTAGCGTCGCGGCAGGCAGCCTGATTGGCTGGTTTATCGTGCGCGCTATCACTCGTCCGCTCGGCGAGGCGGTGCATTTTGCAAAAGCCATTTCTGAGGGCGATCTCACGGGCAGCATCACGCCACACGGTAAAGACGAAACGGGTCTGCTGCTGCATGCGCTGATGGAGATGAAAACGCGACTGCTGGACATCGTGCAGCAGGTGCAAACCGGCTCGGAGAATATCTCCAGCGCAGCCGCGCAGATTGTCGCCGGGAACCAGGATCTGGCCGCGCGCACGGAAGAGCAGGCAAGTTCTGTAGAACAGACCGCCGCCTCGATGGAGCAGATCACCGCGACGGTGAAAAATACCGCCTCGCATACCGGGGAAGCGACCAACCTCTCGGCGGATGCCGCCACGGTGGTCAAAAACAACGGCGAGATGATGAAGCAGGTGACCAGCAAAATGCGCCTGATTAACGAAACATCGAACCGAATGTCCGACATTATCGACCTGATCGACGCTATTGCTTTCCAGACCAATATTCTGGCGTTGAACGCGGCGGTGGAAGCTGCGCGCGCCGGCGAGCACGGTCGCGGCTTTGCGGTGGTGGCGGGTGAAGTTCGCCAGCTTGCCCAGAAGAGCGCGTCATCTGCCAGCGAAATCCGCGAGCTGATTGAGAGCTCTACCAGCCAGACCCAGGACGGGATGAACCTGGTTGAAAAAGCGAGTGCGTTGATCAACGGGATGGTCGGCAACGTGGAAGAGATGGACGTGATCCTGCGCGAAATCCGCCAGGCCAGCCACGAGCAGACGGAAGGTATCTCGCAGATTAACAGCGCGATTGGCCTGATTGATGCCACCACCCAGCAGAACTCCGCGCTGGTGGAGGAGTCTGTGGCGGCGGCAGCATCGCTTAACGAACAGGCGATGCACCTGAAGGAGCTGGTACGCGTCTTCCGCGTGAGCGAGCGCGCTCCCGCTTAATCCAGCTGGGAGATCTCGAGCGCCGCGCGGTCAATAACGCCGATAATCTGCTTGAGCTGCGCGTCGCTGAGCTCTCCCTGATTCACCTTCAGGTCTAACACCGCTTTGAAGTTATCCAGCGCCCGCTTCATCTGCGGGTTTTTGCGCAGCTGAAAACCGACGGAACGCGCTTTGATACGCACCTGGATCTGTTCCAGCTGCTCCCTGTTTTCGTCCAGCCAGCGTTGTCCCTCAGCGGTAATCGTAATCGTCTTACGACCGTTCTCTTCTTCCGTAATGGTGATAAAGGTTTGATCCTGAAGATAATCCAGGGTCGGGTAGATCACTCCTGGGCTCGGGGTGTAATTCCCCTGGGTCAGGTTCTCGATCTCTTTGATCAGCTCGTAGCCGTGGCTCGCGCTGCGGGTCAGGATATCCAGAATCACCAGCCGCAGATCGCCGTGGCCGAAAAATCTCGGTCGGCGCCCGCCGCTGTCGTTTTCGTGTCGCATAGTAGCTCTCTCAATTTGATATATCTAAACTATATCTAAGATATATTCAGATGCAATCTAAAAGATCTTGCATTTTTACTTACTAGTAATCATTATCATTTGGATAATTGATTTAGATATATCGTATTCACCAGAGAAGGGGCTAAAAATGGAATCTACCCGTTACCCACAGCGTGTTCGTAATGACCTGCGCTTTCGCGAGCTGACGGTGCTCCGCGTTGAGCGCGCCAGCGCGGGTTTCCAGCGCATTGTTTTAGGCGGCGAGCAGCTGGAGGGCTTTAGCTCCCGCGGTTTCGACGACCATACAAAAGTCTTTTTCCCGGCTCCTGGGGCGGTATTTGTACCGCCGGTGGTCACCGATGAAGGCATCGAATGGGGCGACGGCGTACGTCCTCAGACGCGCGACTATACGCCGCTGTACGACGAGGCAAACCATGAGCTGGTGCTCGATTTCTTCGTTCATGACGGCGGCATTGCCAGCCGCTGGGCGGTTGAGGCGAAAGCGGGAGACAGGCTGACCATCGGCGGTCCGCGCGGTTCGCTGGTGGTGCCGGAGGATTACGCCTGGCAGCTGTACGTGTGCGACGAGTCCGGCATGCCCGCGCTGCGTCGACGCTTAGAGAGCATTGCTAAACTGCCGGTTCGCCCGGAAATTCATGCGGTTGTGACGGTCGGGGACGATTCTTATAAGGACTATCTGGCGCACCTGAGCGAATTCAACATCACCTGGATTGTAGGCCACAGCGAGCAGGCGGTAGCGGACCATCTGGCGGCGCTGGCCGTTCCTGGTGAAGATTACTTCATCTGGCTGACCGGGGAAGGGAAGGTAGTGAAGACGCTGAGCCGTCAGTTTGAAACCGACGCGATTGACCCTCAACTGGTGCGTGCCAGCGCATACTGGCACGCCAGATAATCAGGCGGCGGAATCCAGCTGCGCTTCGCTCACCTGATGTTCGAGCGAGGCGCGGACCTCGTGCAGGGCTTTCTCCTGCTGAGCGAAGTACGCTTCCATATTGTTCAGCGACGAGACCAGAAGCCAGGACTCCTCTTTCTCCAGCTCCGCCAGCTCGTTCACTAACATGTCGATTTGATCGCGAACCTGCGCCATTTTTTTGCGGATACGTTCCAGATCGTTCAGCCTGTCGCTTGCCATCAATGGCTCAAAGCCCTGCTGCAGCCGGGCCACCAGTGAGCGAATGGTTTTAACGTCGCCACGCTGCTTCGCCTGGTTGAGCTGGACCATCATCGCGTTAGCTTCCTCTTTCAGGTCGTCCGCCACCAGATCCGGATGGCAGAGCTTGCTCGCCTGCCGCCAGAGGCGCTTGAGCTCGTTCCGATCCTCTTCCGAAAGATCCTTGCCCTTGCGCAGCCGCACTTCGGCATCGTGATGCTGCTCGCGATATTTCTCGTACTCTTCGTTAGCGTCGTCGCGCGCCTGACGCGCAGGCTCCTCTTCGCGCGTTAAGCCGCTCTCCAGCTCCAGCGCTTCGGCCAGCAGGTTGGCAATCAGATTGCTTTGCTGTTCCAGATGCTTACGCGCCTCAGCGGCCTGCACGGAGTCGGCCGGGAGATCGCGCCAGCGCTGGGTGAGCGTCGCCAGCACCTCTACCGCCTGCGCCATATAGCGCTGGCAGCGACGGTAATCTTCCTCGCGACGACGCGCTTCCGCCTGCTGACGGCGCAGATTGAGCTCGGCCAGCGTTTTACGCAGGGCGAGGATCTGCTGCATCAGCGGCCCGAGGCGAGAAAAATAGAGATCGTTGAACTCATCAAGCTGCTGCACCCGGGCGTTGCGCCGGTCAATCAGATCGCGTAGACGCTCTTCCAGTGCCTTTAGCTCCAGCTTGCTGGCGGCCACCTGCGGATCGCGCCACTGGGTTACGGCGCGCTGGCCCTGCAGCCAGGCGGTAATTGCCGCCATCGCAGCGGTGTAGTTCTTCTCCTCAAGCGCCACGACGATTGCCTGCAGCTCATCGTCAAACGCTTCATTTTTCAGGCGTGTCAGCTGACTCTGGATGATGTCGTCATCTTCCAGTTCAATGGCATTTTTAATGATTTCTAGCCGTTTGATCGGTGTGCTCATGATGCCTTTCGCTTTGGCGCTTAAGTATTTGAGTTAAGGTTAGTTGTTGTAAAAGCTACAGGAAATAATACACACGGATGATGATCGGCGCGATGGGGGATTTCTTTAATGAGTTGATGTGTGGTGCTCTCATTATGGGGTAAACCCGATAGAGCGACATGCCACACCTTCACCAGCCTTGTTAATGTGCGTCGATCCTCTTTTTCCCCTGCCTCGGGTTTTTCCGTGTCCTACCCGAAAGCGAGCGCCCCACCTTTGGTGGCGAATGCATCCGACCCACCCTCAATTAACCTCGCTGTAAATCCCCACTACGCGACCCACCGTTTTTATCTCGTCGATACCGCATTCAAACGGAACCTTGCCGCCCGCCACGTGGAGTTTTTTACCCGGCAGCAGCGTGAGGTCGCGGATGCTGGCGGTGCCTTCAATCTCAACCAGCCACAGGCCGTCGGTTAACGATGCCTCTTTTTCAATAAAGTGCAGCTTTCCCTCCGCCCGAACGGCGATGCCGCGAGCCAGCGGTTTGCTAAAGAAACCAGAGTCAATACTCAAAGTGGTATTTTCTTCCAGCTTTCCATCACTCAGTGTGAATGTGGAAACCGAAACCGGATCGCCCGGCGCGGGGTGACCTTCAAACTGCGCACCTTGTCCGGTCATCAGCCAGCGAAGGCTGGCGCCGGTGTCCAGCGCGCACTGAACCGCAAAGTCGTAAGAGACGGTACCGCGCGCGTAGCGGTTCTGAAGCGAGCTGGCGGCGATATTAAAGTGCCGGGCCAGCTGGATTTTCTGCGTGAAACCATATACCTGACAGATTCTATCGAGTAACTCTTCATTATTCACTTGAGAATCTAAAATCAAAATATATTCCTTTGGGTGTTTACTAATGCTCACTTGAGTATTAGTATCATTACAAATTCGGGCAATCAGCGGCAGGCGTTGGCAAACAGAGGCTAATGATTGCAGACATTATCAAAATGGGAATCATGCAGCATGGCATCTGAAATCGCAATCATCAAACGGCGGAAAAAACCGTGCTGTGCCCGTTTTCAGCGCACTAGCGTGCGTGAGTTTACGCGAGGGGAGATATGGCGATAGAAGCTGCCCGTGCAAGGGTTCCACTTAGCGTGGGAGCTCGCCTTAGCGGGCTTAACCACATCGCTGAACTGCGCGCCCGATACGGGAGCGATAGCGGAAAAGAGCTGGCGCGGTTTATGGCTGAGCTGCGCGATAAGCGCGATCCCTGTTTTGAGGAGAACAGCAGGGCGCTGGCCGCCCTCTTTTTCCTGGCGAGATTGCCCGTCGCCCGTCATGAGTGCGAGCTCAGTGAGCTAACCACAGAGGAGAAAAGGGCGCTGATTAACGCCATGAATCATTTTCGTGCTGTCGTGAGTTTATTTCCTGAACGGCTGACCATGCCGATATAACCCAACCCAAAAACTAATGGCGTAAACCCGCCGGGCATCCTTTTGCCTGAATTTAAGGAGAACGCGTGATGCGAAACAGTGAAAACCGCCCTTATCCGACCGGAAGTGAAGAACTGAAGCGCCTGCTGGCAGAGGCAAAAACAGAGGAACGATGCGCGCGAGCCCTCGCGGTCTCCCTGCGTCTGGAG
Organism: Enterobacter sp. DNB-S2; assembly: GCF_019443845.1. NCBI lineage: Bacteria > Pseudomonadati > Pseudomonadota > Gammaproteobacteria > Enterobacterales > Enterobacteriaceae > Enterobacter > Enterobacter sp. DNB-S2. The sequence goes on along the minus strand of NZ_CP050520.1, from coordinate 21,421 downwards.
GCCCTGGCGAGCCATATCTACAAAACCGGCATGAGCGGAGAAGACGTTGCCGAACTGCTGTGCCACGAGGCGGCCCGCTACGAGCGTGAATCCCAGGAGCTGCACTGATGGCCGATTTTATCGATCTTGCGCAGGCGCGCGAGCAGGAAGACAGAGAGCGATACATTAATCGCGCCCGCAGACGACCCGCATCGCCTTCGCGTTTCCTCTGCGAGGACTGCGAGGCCCGATACCGGAGGCGCGCCGAATAGCGGTGCCTGGCGTAGCCCTGTGCGTGACCTGCCAGGAGATCGCGGAGATGAAAAATAAACACGTCCGGGGAGGATAAGTTGGCTACGTCATTTGCTTATCCGTGGAATGCCCCACGGTCGGCCATTGCCAGCCCTTATCTCACCCACGCCCAACAGCAGCGCCGCGATCGCCTTTTCGCGGCGCTGCAGCAGGCAAGAATTGCCCTTTCACAGCAGCCCGACTGCGTACGCTTCGAGGTCTGGCGCACGGTTGACGCCCTCGAACAGCATCGGGGCAGCCCGCAGGCTAACGCCTTTTTGATCCGCTTCTGCAAAAGGATGTTACCTCGCCTGCGACGGGTCTCCGATCGCTATGCCTGCACAGGCCTGCACGACGAAGTCTCCAAGGCCGTGTTCGACGGCCATTTCGACACTCAGCTTTTGCAATACCTCGCCTCGCGGATGATCGAACTGGTGGCCCGCTATAACCGCCTTCCGGATATGTCCCGCGCGGACATCGACCTGCTGGCCGCAGATATTGCCAGCTTTATTCGCGGCGAGCTGGCGAATATTAACGATGCTGAAATGGGCGAATACCAGACGCTGTACGTCTGGTATCAGCGCGCCGGACTGATCGCCCGACAGTTCAACGTGTCGCCTCCGCACTGGGAGCGGGTGTCGAAGACGTTTTTCAACAAAGATGACGTTGCCGCGGCGGTGATCCGCATGTTTTCCGAGGCGTGGTGGCGCGGGCGCCTGCGTCGGGTCGCGGCTGCCTGGCGCGAGCATTTGCAGATTGCCCTCGGCAACGTCAGCAAACGGAGAACGGCGTATGCGAGCAAACGCTGCGTGATCGAGTGGCGCGAGCAGAAGCGCCGCACGCGCGAATTTCTCAAGGGTATGGAGCTGGAAGATGAAGAGGGCAACCGCATCAGCCTGATTGAAAAATACGACAGCTCGGCGGCCAACCCGGCGATACGTCGCTGTGAACTGATGACCCGTATCCGCGGGTTTGAAAATATCTGTGAGGCGCTGGGCTACGTGGGCGAGTTCTATACCTTAACCGCGCCCGCGCAGTATCACGCGACGCTGAAATCAGGCTTCCCCAACGCGAAGTGGAACGAGGCCAGCCCGGCGGATACGCAACTCTACTTTACCCGACTGTGGGCGCGTATCCGGGCAAAACTGCACCGGGACGGGCGCCGTATCTTTGGTATCCGCGTTGCGGAACCCCATCACGACGGTACACCCCACTGGCACATGCTGATGTTTATGCTGCCGGAAGACGTCGAATGCGTTCGCCGGATTATCGGGGATTACGCCCGGCAGGAGGATGCTGCCGAGCTGCAGAGCGAAAGCGCCAGACAGGCGCGCTTTCACGCGGACGCGATCGATCCGCAGAAAGGCAGCGCTACCGGCTATATCGCCAAATACATCTCAAAGAATATCGACGGCTATGCGCTCGATGGCGAGACCGATAACGAAAGCGGTGGTCTGCTGAAGGAGACGGCGTCCGCCGTGTCGGCCTGGGCAGGGCGCTGGCACATTCGCCAGTTTCAGTTCATCGGCGGCGCGCCGGTAACGGTCTACCGCGAGCTGCGGCGTCTGGTGGATACCGATGCCGCGCGCGGTCTGAGCGTTGAGTTTGCAGCCGTCCATGATGCTGCCGATGCCGGGGACTGGGCGGGTTACGTCACGGCGCAGGGCGGGCCGTTTGTGCGTCGCGATGATTTACAGGTGCGCACGCTGTATGAGCCGCGCGCCGGGTTTAACCAGTACGGCGAGGAAACGGTCCGCATCCGCGGCGTGTACGATTCTGCCGTTGGCGCGGGCAGCCCAGTTTTAACCCGACTCACGCAGTGGAAAATTGTGCCGAAGCGGGCCGCGGATCTTAAGGACGCGCCCGTATCCTCTCGGAGTTCTGTCAATAACTGTACGCAGACCGATCTTTCTCAACCCCTCAGCCGACGTGCGAGGCGGGCGTTAACCGAACGCATCAAATTCATCCGCCCTGGCGCGACAGCGCCCGTCGTCTTCGCGAGCGACCCGCAGAACGGCGTGCCGGAGAAGGTGATCGATGAGATACGGCTCGCCACCGGGATAGCCATCAGCCGGGCAGAAGCCCTGCATCTGATGGCGGGAGGCATCAGCCGCTTTAACGATAAATGGTGCAGGGGGCAGCCGACGGATCGCTATTTCCGGCACCGTGTTCTTACCAGCAAAAGGCGCGGAAAATCCTTGAACGTATTGGGTATTTAACGGATCTCTTCGCTCAGAGAACCCGCTAATCTCCATCCATATCATGTACATACCGTGAAGGGTTCTGATTTTTCGCTTCACTCTTTTTATGAATACGTGCTACTGTATGTTTATACAGTATCTCGTGGTGGAGGTTGTGTGGACAGAGAGTTGAACGAGCAGGTCATGATTGAACGAGTTGAGCTGATTGCGCGACTGACGACAGAAGGAACGTGTCAGGAAAGAGATCGTGAGATTGCCCTGAATTTGATTGCTGAGATTGCGCGGGGAAATTTAATCAAGAACAACGCATTTACCGTTGTATTCTCAGCATCGCCTGTTCCGGAACGAATCAAAAAAGAGGGCAACGTTCGGGTGAACATTACTCTCGATAAAGATCAGCAGATTGACCCTGCCGTCGCTGAGGCCTTTCAGTGCGAACTGACCCGCAGAATACGCTCCCTGTTTCCGTCATCGCGGGTGAACGTGAAAATAGGATCGGTGACGGGTGTCGAGCTCCAGGGGCTTGAAAAAGAAGCCGATCGCGAGGCGCTGGACGCTATCCTCCGGGAAGTCTGGGAAGACGAGAGCTGGCGCTAGCCCCGGCGTCATCACCCGTACCAACACCCTCATTCCTGTTTTGCGCTTCCGTTGAACCACGCTTCGCCGCTCGCGGACGATCTGTTGTGCCCGCGATTGTCCATCCGTCAGCGATAGCGAAAAGCCTGCTGGCCCGGGAAACTCTACAGTACCTGGAAACCGGATGTTGGGAGCGTCTGATGAAAATCTATGCAATGCAGGGGGACACGCTTGATGCCGTTTGCGCCCGCTTTTATGGGCGCACGGCTGGCGTCGTTGAAGCCGTTCTGAAGGCCAATCCTGGCCTCGCGGAGTCAGGCGTTATCTTGCCTCACGGCACGCCGGTAGAGATGCCGGAGGTGAATAGCGCCCCCACAAAAGAATCCGTAAACCTATGGGACTGAGCCTGGAGAAAATCACCACGTTTATCGCCTACTGGCTGGCCGTGGCGCTGGCCTGGTTCGGGGCGATGTCTCCTGAAAAAGTCGCGCTGTACGTCGGGAGTCTTTGCGCCATTTTTACCGCATTAACGAATTACTGGTTTAAGCGAAAAACCTGGCGCTATCTCCAGTCTCTTGGCCTCGATAAGAAGAGCATTCGTGAACTCAATCATTAAGCGTTGCAGCGTCGCCGGCGTGCTGGCCCTGGCGGTGCTGATGCCTGACTTTCGATTACTGAAAACGTCCCCGGAAGGATTGGCGTTGATTGCCGATCTCGAAGGATGTCGCCTCTCGCCCTACCGGTGTAGCGCCGGCGTATGGACGTCCGGCATTGGCCACACGGCAAACGTTGTGCCGACGCGGGACATTACCGAGCGTGAGGCTGCGGTAAATCTGGTCGCTGATGTGCTCAATGTTGAGCGGCGTCTGGCGGCGTGTGCGCCAGTAGAGATGCCGCCCCGGGTCTATGACGCGCTGGTGAGTTTTACCTTTAATGTCGGCGCAGGCGCCGCCTGCCGTTCGACGCTGGTGTCCTTTATCAAACGTAAACAGTGGGTGCAGGCATGCGGGCAGCTTACCCGCTGGGTGTACGTCAACGGCGTCAAAAATGCCGGGCTGGAAAACCGTCGCGTCCGCGAGAAGGCCTGGTGCATGAAGGGGCTGTCGTGAGAACGCTCATGCTGGCGCTGGCCGGGCTGCTGGCCATCGCGCTGTGGCTTCGTCATGACAACCTGAACCTGTCCCGTTCCTTAGCCGCGGCCAACCGGGTCGCCAGCGAGCAAAAAACCGCCCTCGCCACGCTTAATCAGCAGCTGTCCCTGTCGCAGCGGATGGCCAGAGCAAATGAAAATGCCCAGGTCAGGCTCCGTGAGGAGCTTGTCACCGCGGGCGAGGAGAGGGCAAGACGGGAAGCGACTATCGGGAGATTACTCAATGAAAATGAAGCGTTACGCCGCTGGTATACCGCTCAGCTGCCTGATGCTGTCCGCAGGCTGCACACCCGCACCGCCTGCGCCTCTGCAGCCCATTGTTTACAACGCCTGCCCGAAGGTGAGCCGCTGCCCGATGCCGGGGAGCGAACCCGCCACTAACGGCGATCTCAGCGCGGATATTCGCAGGCTGGAATACGCCCTTATCGCCTGCGCGCTGCAGGTTGAAACCATTAAAGACTGTCAGGATAAACTCGATGCACAAACTCAAGAGCCTGCGTCAGGCATTAATTGACGCGATCCCCAACTCAATGCCAACCCGGAGCGCCTGCAGATGTCGGTCGGAGGCGGCAATATTGACGCCCGCCAGGCCTCCTCGCTCTCCTTTGAAAAGCGGTATGCGCTGAACGTGAAGGTTAGCGGCTTCACCGGCGACAGCGAGGGATTTTTCGTCCCGGTGCTGGCCTGGCTTCGGGAAAACCAGCCGGATATTTTTACCCTCGATGAAGGCCGTAAAAACGGTTACACCTTCGCGATCGTCTTAAACGATGACGATACGATGAATATCACCATCAGCGTGCAATTAACCGAGCGTATTCTTGTTTCCCAGGAGCAGGGCGCTCTGCACGCGACGTATTCCCCGAGCCGCCGCTGCCGGAGCCCGTCACGCGTCCGAAGGCGCTGTACGTTAACGGCGAGCTGGTCAGCCAGTGGGAGGAGTAATTTCCCCGCGCTGAAGGCCACCTGGCGCCTGCCGTCTGGACCGCTTGTTGTATCATCCCGCAGAAAACCCCGTCTCGTTGCTGCCGTTCCTCCTGAACGGCATTCTCTTCTCATGAATACATTAACTTCCATGAACGGCATCGCTCGCGCGATCCGCAATCTTATTCGTATCGGTGTTGTGACCGATGTTGACCTCAGCAGAGGGCTTTGTCGTGTCCAGACCGGCGGGATGAAAACCACCTGGCTGAACTGGCTCACCTGTCGTGCGGGACGTTCGCGCGTCTGGTGGGCCCCTTCCGAGGGAGAGCAGGTGCTGCTGCTGGCCATCGGCGGCGAGCTTGATACCGCCTTTGTGCTGCCCGGCATTTTCTCTGACGACCATCCGGCGCCGTCCGGGTCACCTGATGCGTTCCACGTCTCGTTTCCTGACGGGGCGGTCATCGAGTACGAACCCGGTCACGGGGCGCTGACGGTTACAGGCATTAAAACGGCCGACATTACCGCCTCTGAATCGCTGACCGCCACCGTGCCGGAGGTGAGGGTGACGTCAACGTCCCGCATCACGCTGGATACGCCTGAAGTGGTGTGTACCAACAAGTTAATTACCGCCTCTCTTGAAGTGCAGAAGGGCGGTGTGATGGCCGGAAATATTGAGCATTCCGGCGGTAAATTCACCTCCAACGGGGTGCAGGTGGATAACCACGCGCACGGCAGTGTGCAAAGCGGCGGAAGCTGGACTAAGGGGACACAATGACGGTGCGTTACAGGGGATGAACAGGCAGACCGGGCTTAGCCTTTCAGAGGCGGAACACATCCGGCAAAGCGTGCGCGACATTCTGATTACGCCGATTGGCTCGCGGGTCATGCGGCGGGATTACGGCTCGCTGCTGGCGGCGATGATCGACAGGCCGCAGAGCCCGGCGCTGCGTCTGCAAATCATGGCCGCCTGTTATTCCGCCATCCAGAAATGGGAGCCGCGAATAAGCCTGACGGCCATCACTTTCGAGCGTTCGGAGAACGACGGGACGTTGTATGTCGATATCACCGGCACGCGCCCGACCTCCGGGCAATCCTTTTCTATCACCATTTCACTGAGTTAAACGCTATGGCTATTGTTGATCTGAGCCAGCTCGCCGCGCCTGATGTCGTGGAGGAGGTGGATTATGAAACGCTGTTGGCAGAACGAAAGGCCACCTTTGTCTCCCTCTATCCGGAAGAGGAGCGAGAGGCGATTGCACGGACGCTGACGCTGGAATCCGAGCCGATTGTGAAGCTGCTGCAGGAGAATGCCTACCGGGAAGTTATCTGGCGCCAGCGGGTTAATGAGGCTGCGCTGGCCGTGACGCTGGCCTATTCTTCCGGTCACGATCTGGACGTTATTGCGGGAAACAATAATACCGAACGCCTGACCATCACCCCGGGCGATGACACTACCATTCCGCCAACGGCTGCCGTCATGGAGTCTGATGCTGACCTGCGACTGCGTGCGCAGCAGGCCTTTGAAGGGTTGAGCGTCGCGGGACCGGTTGGAGCCTATGAATATCATGGTCGAAGCGCCGACGGACGGGTCGCTGACGTTTCAGTTGAAAGCCCTCAGCCCGCATACGTGACGATTTCGGTGTTATCCCGTGAGGGGATGGTACCGCTCGTCCTGAACTACTGGCGGTTGTTGAAAAAGCGCTTAACGCTGAAACCGTCCGCCCGGTCGGCGATCGTGTAACTGTCCAGTCAGCAGAAATTGTGCCTTACAAGATAAACGCAACGCTCTACGTTTATCCTGGACCAGAAGCTGAACCCATCAGGCAAGCTGCAGAGCAGAAGCTGCGGAATTATATCAGCGCGCAGCATCGCCTTGGACGCGATATTCGTCTCTCGGCCATCTATGCAGCACTTCACGTTGAAGGCGTGCAGCGCGTGGAACTGGAATCTCCCCACTCTGACATTGTACTGAGTAAGTCGCAGGCCTCGAACTGTACCTCGTATCAGATAGCGATCGGGGGTTCGGATGAGTGAAAGGCTGTTACCCGTTGGATCCTCGCCGCTGGAAGTCGCCGCTGCCGCTGCGCTCTCGAATATTGAACGAGTGCCGGTACCGCTACGCACCTTATGGAACCCCAGCGCGTGCCCGGTGAATTTACTTCCCTACCTGGCATGGGCGCTGTCGGTAGACCGTTGGGATGAGGCGTGGCCGGAGAGCACGAAGCGCAGCGTCATTATGTCCTCGTTTTTCGTCCATCAGCACAAAGGAACCATCAGCGCATTGCGTCGTGTGGTGGAACCGCTTGGCTTTTTGATTGAGGTGCGCGAGTGGTGGCAGCTCGGTGAGGAGCCTGGCACATTCCGTCTGGTTGTCGGTGTGCTTGATAACGGCATCACGGACGAAATGTATCAGGAGCTTGAACGGCTCATTGAGGATGCCAAACCGGCAAGTAGACACATGACCGGGCTGGCTATCAGCCTGAGCTCAACGGGAGAGTTTTATGTCGGCGCAGGATGCTATCACGGCGATGCGCTGGCTGTTTACCCCTATACCACTGAGGAACTTATTGTCAGTGGTGATTATTACCCGGCCTCGGCCATCCATTTGATTGATAACCTGAGAGTGAACGCATGACCGCAAAATATTTTGCCATACTGACGAATCAGGGCGCGGCGCGGCTAGCTAACGCGACGGCACTTGGTACGCAACTCAACCTGACGCAAATGGCGGTAGGCGACGCCAACGGAACGTTGCCAACCCCCGACCCGGCGCAGACGAAGCTCGTCAACCAAAAACGCATAGCGCCGCTGAACCTGCTCGCTGTTGACCCAAACAATACCAGCCAGATCATCGCTGAACAGATTATTCCCGAGAATGAGGGCGGTTTCTGGATCCGAGAGATCGGTCTCTATGACGACGACGGCATTCTGATCGCCGTGGCTAACTGCCCGGAGACATATAAGCCTCAGCTGCAGGAAGGCAGTGGCCGCACGCAGACCATCCGCATGATTCTTATTGTGTCGAGCACATCGTCAATTTCCCTGAAAATTGATCCGTCAGTTGTGCTGGCAACGCGTCAGTACGTTGACGATAAAGTTATTGAGGTAAAGGGCTACGCTGATGATCAGATGAAAAAGCATATTGCTGCTGATAATCCGCATAAACAGTACCCTTTAATCGCCAATGCGTTAAAAGAAATTGCCGATGCGGGGTTAAGCGCTGAGGTTCTCAAAAACCTTGGTTTAGGAGAAGGCTCTGCTTTGCCGGTGGGCGTCCCCGTTCCGTGGCCGTCAGCAACTCCACCGACGGGTGGCTTAAATGCAACGGAGCCGCGTTCGCGGCTGCGCAATATCCGAAATTGGCTCTGGCTTATCCTGCGCTCAAATTACCTGATTTACGCGGTGAGTTTATCCGTGGCTGGGATGATGGACGTGGAGTTGATTCAGATCGAAATATTCTTTCGGCACAGGGGCATGCTGTTGGCCACACACTCACCTTTATGGTTTCTGGACTTCACGACTGAATGATTCATCATTAGCCGATTTTGCAGGTACGACAATTTTAAAACAAATTACTCCTGCCACACCTGTAATTGATTTTGATAACTACCCGTTACCAAACTCTGTAATTACGGAGGGTGGCGTAGTGAGTGCGTCCACAATGCCAATGAGCGGAACAGAAGCTCGTCCTCGTAACGTTTCGTTTAACTTCATCGTGAGGGCTGCATAATGGTTAAAGCAAAAATGAATAGTGAGCAGATCGCTACTGCGGCAGGTGATATCACCGTGTTTAACTATGATGGCGAGACGCGCGAATATCTTTCCGCATCCGTTGAATATTTACCCGAAGGCGTAGGCATCCCGCTAACTCTTGTATGGATGCACCCGGCGAAAGCAGAGAGGGTTTTGCTATTTGCCGTAAAGCCGATTTTACCGCCTGGGAATACGTCGCTGATCACCGTGATGAAACGGTGTACAGCACTGAAACAGGCGAACCGGTGATCGTTTCTTTGCCTGGCGATTACCCGATAGGCATTACCACCCTAGCACCTGCAACGTCTTACGATACGTGGAATGGTAGCGAGTGGGTGACAGAGGAAGCACAGCACGCGGCGGACGTGGAAGCGGCGGAACAACAGAAAGCTGCACTACTGCTTGAAGCGCAGGCAACGATCAGTCTTTGGCAGACGGAGCTACAGTTAGGCATTATCAGTGATAAAGATAAGGCCAGCCTGATACTCTGGCTGACCTACATAAAGGAATTGCAGGCGGTCGTTCCTGACGCTGCACCGAATATCAAATGGCCTACACCTCCGGCTGAGCAGGCCAGCTAACATCAGGAGCCGTCGAAACATCGACGGCTTTAATCGCAGCTTTATAAGCCATCCAAGACGACAGTTTCTTTTTGTTTTCTTCACTGATATCACCGAGCATCAGCTCCACTCACCAGTCGGAGGTTAGTTCATCTACCTGAGCGAGAGTGTTTGTCGGTATTGTTCTGCATCAGCAATATCACCTTCATATTTTGCGGCAGAATCCGTGCCCCATTTTTCTCGTCCATTTATCGTACGGTGATGCAGGTGCATTGGGCGTTGCACCTTCGGGATATTCCCAGTGCCGTCACTTCAACTTGTTGCATCGTCTCTGTGCTGTATACCGTTTCACCACGGTGGTCAGTGATATATTCCCATGATGAAAGGTCTTCTGTACGGCAAATGGCAAAGCCGGTTTTACTCTTTCCCGGAACATCAACGCAGGAATTTGCAGGAATACCTACCCCCACGGCGAGATACTCAACGGATGAAGACAGATATTCGCGTGTCTCACCATCGTAGTTAAACACGGTGATTTCCCCTGCCATCGTGGCGATCATGTCCTGATTTAATTCAGCTTTAGCCATATGCAGCCCTCACGATGTAGTTAAATGCGATGTTTCGCGCACGAGTTTCAGTTGCAGTGCGGACTGCGCGTGATGCATCAAAAGACCAGTTACAGGCACCATATCCAACAGCAGAGCCGGGAGCAGGAGACAAAACGGAACCTAGCTGGTCGATTTGATTAAACGGACCAGTGTACATCGTATCTTGAAATAGCTGGGTTCTTCCCAACGTCCGACAATATTTTGAATAGCATCCCCCTGAGCCGACAGTAAGCTACGCCTGAATCAACTCCACGTCCATCATCCCAGCCACGGATAAACTCACCGCGTAAATCAGGTAATTTGAGCGCAGGATAAGCCAGAGCCAATTTCGGATATTGCGCAGCCGCGAACGCGGCTCCGTTGCATTTAAGCCACCCGTCGGTGGAGTTGCTGACGGCCACGGAACGGGGACGCCCACCGGCAAAGCAGAGCCTTCTCCTAAACCAAGGTTTTAGAAAATGCGTGTTTATCCATTAAATGGCATGATTTCCGGTTTTGACGGAGAGAAATACCATGCTTATTGGCTACGTACGCGTGTCAACAAATGAACAAAACACCGCCTTACAGCGTGACGCGCTGCAGCGTTCAGGATGTGAGCTCATTTTTGAAGATAAAATCAGCGGTAAATCGACAAACAGACCGGGACTCAATCGAGCTCTCAGACAACTTAATGCGGGCGATACTCTCGTTGTATGGAAACTTGATCGGCTCGGGCGCAGTATGCGCCACCTCGTTTCAATGACCGAGGAACTACGCCAGCGAAGCATTAACTTCCGCAGTTTGACTGATAGCATTGATACCTCAACGCCAATGGGGCGTTTCTTCTTCCATATCATGGGGGCTTGCTGAAATGGAGCGTGAACTCATTGTCGAGAGGACGTGCGCCGGGCTGGCCGCAGCGCGAGAACAGGGACGAATTGGTGGCAGACGCCCTAAATTGACGCAGGAGGAATGGGCTCAGGCTGGCAGGCTGATTGCTTCCGGGGAATCCCGACAGCGTTGCGTTAATTTTTGATGTAGGTATTTCCACGCTTTATAAAAAATTCCCCGCCACGATAGTCGGACAATCGTTGTGCCAGCGGCCGCTGGACAGGGATGGTTAGCTCATAGCAAGCCCAGCCGCGACAATATCACTCACCAACTAACCAAGGAGTTAAACGGATGAGTGATTTTCACCACGGCGTGGAAGTTATCGAAATCAACGATGGCACCCGCACCATTTCCACCGTCTCGACGGCAATCATCGGCATGGTCTGTACGGCCAGCGATGCTGACGACAAGACATTTCCTTTAAACGAGCCCGTGCTCATTACCAACGTGCAAAACGCGATTGCGAAAGCCGGCAAGGCGGGGACGCTGTCCGCTTCTCTGCAGGCGATCGCCGACCAGTGCAAACCGGTTGTCGTGGTTGTTCGCGTGGCCGAAGGCACCGCTGAAACCCGGAGAGCGCGCAAGCAGACCGTTTCCAACATCATCGGTACTACCGATGAAAACGGTAAATATACCGGCCTGAAGGCGCTTCTCACGGCGAAAACGGTAACCGGCGTCAAGCCGCGTATTCTCGGCGTGCCGGGGCTGGACTCTCAGGAAGTGGCGACCGCACTGGCCGCCATGTGCCAGAGCCTGCGCGCATTCGGCTATGTCAGCGCGTGGGGATGTAAAACCATTTCTGAGGCGATTAACTATCGCAAAAACTTCAGCCAGCGCGAGCTGATGGTTATTCATCCTGATTTTCTGGCATGGGATACCACACGAACGCAACGACAACGGCCTGGGCGACCGCCCGCGCGCTTGGCCTGCGCGCCAAAATCGACCAGACAATCGGCTGGCATAAAACCCTGTCAAACGTTGGCGTCAACGGCGTTACCGGCGTAAGCGCCTCTGTCTCCTGGGATCTGCAGGAACAGGCTACCGATGCGAACCTGCTCAACCAGGCTGGCGTCACCACGCTGATTCGCAACGACGGCTTCAAATTCTGGGGTAACCGTACCTGTTCAGACGATCCGTTATTCGTCTTTGAAAACTACACCCGTACCGCACAGGTGCTGGCCGATACCATGGCGGAAGCGCACGCGTGGGCCATGGATAAACCCATCACGCCAACGCTTATCCGCGACATCGTTTCCGGTATTAACGCCAAGTTCCGCGAGCTGAAAACCAACGGCTATATCGTCGACGGCTCCTGCTGGTATGACCCTGAGTCGAACGATGCAACCACCCTGAAAGCGGGGAAACTGTATATCGATTACGACTACACCCCTGTCCCGCCGCTGGAAAATCTGACCCTGCGCCAGCGCATCACCGATACCTATCTGGCAGACCTGTCAGATTCGGTTAACAGCTAAGGAGCTGAAGCATGGCGTTACCACGCAAACTTAAGTACCTGAATATGTTCAATGATGGCCTGAGCTACATGGGCGTTGTGAGTCTGTCACCTTACCGAAGCTGACCCGCAAGCTGGAGAAGTATCGCGGCGGCGGTATGCCGGGCTCGGTCTCTGTCGACCTCGGCCTGGACGATGATGCCCTGGCGCTGGAGTGGACCGTTGGCGGCCTGCCGGACGCCGCGCTGTGGCGCAGTATGCCTCTCCGGGCGCGGACAGCGTGCCGCTGCGCTTTACCGGCTCTTATCAGCGCGATGATACCGGCGAAATCTCCGCCGTCGAAATCGTCATGCGCGGCCGTCATAAAGAGTTTGATGGCGGTGAAAACAAGCAGGGCGAGAGCGGCACCACCAAGATGTCCACCGAGTGCGCTTACTACCAGCTGACCATTGATGGCAAAGAGATCATCGAAATCGACATCATCAACATGGTGCTCAAAGTCGACGGGGTCGATCGCCTGGCAGAACACCGTAAGGCCATCGGCCTGTAACCCTTTAACCGGCCGGGATTACCGGCCGGTGAGTTAACTTTCTGAAGAGTAACGAAATGGAACATATCAACGAGACCGCCATGAACGAAAGTGAAAACCCACACATCGTCACGCTTGATAGCCCCGTTCAGCGCGGCGAGCAAAAAATCGAAAAGGTGACCGTCGTAAAACCCAATGCGGGACCCTGCGCGGCGTATCGCTGGCGTCGCTGGCGCAATCTGACGTGGATGCGCTGATTAAGGTGCTGCCGCGAATGACCTCGCCGGCGCTGACCGAGCATGAGGTTGCGCGCCTGGATGCCTGCGATCTGCTCTCTTTTGCAGGTAAGGTGATCGGTTTTTTGTCACCGGCTTCGGCTCGCTGAAATTTCCCGAAAATCTGTCGGTCGACGATCTGATGGCGGATATCGCGGTGATCTTTCACTGGCCGCCGTCAGAACTGTACTCCCTTAGCGTGACCGAACTCCTCTTATGGCGCGAAAAAGCGCTACAGCGAAGCGGAAACCACCATGAGTAATAATGTCAGTCTTCAGGAGCTGCTTAAGGCAGTCGACCGGGCAACCCGACCGCTTAACGCTCTCCAGAACGCCAGCCTCACTCTCGCGAGCGATATCCGCGATGCGCAGACGGCGCTGGGGCGCTCGATGAGCAGGCGGGGCGCATTAACGGCTTCAGAAAAGCAAATGCCCGGCTCGCCACGACGGAGCAGTCGCTTGCTCAGGCGAAACAGCAGGCAGCGGCGCTGGCGGTACAGTTTAAAAACACGCAAAACCCCACCCAGGCGCAGGCTGATGCGCTGACTGCAGCCCGAAAATCGGCAGTCGACCTTAAGCATGAGTACAACAGCTTACGCTACTCGGTACAGCGTCAGCGCGCTGAACTCGCTCAGGCGGGTGTCAAGACGCGCACGCTCTCGTCGGATGAACGTCGTTTAAAAAGTCACATCAGCGAAAAAACGCAGCAGCTTAACCGACAGCGGGATGCGCTGGCCCGCGTCAATCAGCAGCAGGAGCGGCTGAGTGTCGTTCAGAATCGCTACGAGTCCGGCAAACGCGTTACCGCGGGTGCGTCAGCTTGCGAATGCGGGCGTGGGCATCGCAAAAGCGGGCTTTGACCAGACGTCCCGGTTTATGGCGCCTGGCATCAGCTTTGAAAAGCAGATGTCGGCCATTCAGGCAAACCTTGGTCTGGCGAAGGGGGATTCCCGGCTTGAGGCCATTCGCCAGCAGGCGCGGGAGGTCAGTGCCAGGACCGGAGTACCTGCAGATACGGTCCTCCGGGCACAAACCGAACTGGCTCGTTCAGGCTATGACGCCGATGGGCTGCTTGCGGCCACCGCGCCAACGGTCAACCTCAGTCTGGCGGGGAGTGTCGACGCGGCTAAAGCCGCCGATATGATCGCCAGCACGCAGGCCGCGTATAGCCTGGCCGATACGGATGCGGGACGCATTGCAGATGTGCTTACGCGCGGTTCTACCTCTTCGAATACCAGCCTCGCTGAGATGGCGGCGGCCGTCACCTCCGCTGCGCCCGCTGCGGATGCCGCCGGTATGGGGCTTGAAGAGACCACCGCGCTGCTTGGCGTTCTGGCGGAAAAAGGAATGAAAGGTGCTGCCGGGGGACGCGCTCAGCGCGATGTTGCACCATGTTCAGACTCCGGATGCCATAAAAGCCGCGGGGCGCTGGCTTCCGCTGCGGGTGATGGATCGCTTGATGAAAAACGCCAGCAGTTGCAGGGGGCAAAGGGCAGTACCGCGCTCGCGGCTTCCGTGCAGACCGATAATCTTGACGGCGATATCAACCGATTCCAGGCCGCGTGGAACGGGTTGAAGATTGATGTATTTGATCAAGCGGATGGCGCTCTGCGCAACCTGATAACAACCGCAACCGGCTGGCTTGGCACGGCCTCCCTTTGGGTGAATGCCAACCCTGAGCTGACGCAGACCCTCGCCAGCATCGTTGTCGGCGCGCAGGCGTTTGCTGGCGTGCTGGGTGGCGTAGGCACGGTTATCGGCCCGGTTCTGACGGGCGTCAATATGGTGATTACCGCGGCCGGGATGTTGGGAACGGTATCAGCGTGGTGGGTGGCGCCATCATGACGGTACTGGGCGCTTAGCTGGCCGGTGATTGCCCTTGGCGCGGCGATTGCTGCGGGTGCTTTACTGATTTTTAAATACTGGGAGCCCATCAGCGCCTTCTTTGGCGGGTGATGGAAGGGCTTTCGACGGCTTTCGCACCGCTGGGGCGCTGTTCTCACCGGTGATGGCGGTTTTGACTCTATCTCGGAGAAGCTGGGCGGTATTTGGCAATGGTTCACCGACTTGATTACGCCGATCAAGGCGACGCAGGAAACGCTGGATGGCTGTAAAAACGCTGGCGTGATTTTTGGTCAGGCGCTGGGCGATGCGTTAATGGCACCGCTCGATCTCTTTAATAGCCTGAGCGGCAAGGCCAGCTGGCTGCTGGAGAAGCTCGGTATTATCAAAAACGAGTCGGGCGATCTCGACGCCGCTGCGGCAAAAGCAGAAGCGGCATCCTCACCGGCGGGCAGCGCTTATATTCCGGGCGGGGGATCTCTGGCGGCAGCCTGGGGTATCAGCCGACCATCGCTACTGGAGGACGCTCTTACGTCGATCAGAGTAAAAGCGAATATAACATCACGCTGCAGGGGGCACGGCCTCCGGAACGGATTTGACGCGTCAAATCCGGGAGACGATAGATAATATTGAACAGGATAAAGCGAGACGGCAGCAATCCAGCTTTATGTATAGTTGAGGAGAGAGAAAATGTTAATGGTGCTGGGTCTGTTTGTCTTTGAACGACGAACCTTACCGTATCAGTCAATGATATTCACAAAAGACTACCGCTGGGCATCCAGCGCTCGCATCGGGAAACCCAAAGCCTGGCAGTACCTTGGCGAAGGTGAGACATCCTTTAGCCTCTCCGGCTTACTTTACCCGGAACTCACGGGAGGGCGGCTTTCGCTCAAGGCGGTTGAGCTGATGGCAAATGAGGGCGGGCATGGCCGCTGATAGACGGTACCGGCATCATTCACGGCATGTTTGTCATTGAGAAAGTCACGCACACGCATTCGGATTTTTACAGTGACGGTACCGCCCGAAAAATTGAGTTTACCCTGTCGCTAAAACGCGTGGACGAATCGCTGATGACGACGTTTGGCGACCTGCGAACGCAGGCCTCAGAGCTGGTGGAAAGCGCACGGAATAGCATTGGAGGGCTGGTGGGATGATCACCGAAATGAATATCCGGGCGGGTGGAAAAATCGCCCCTGATTTTATGCTTAAGCTTGACGATCGTGATATCACGCAAAATTTCAGCCATCGTCTTATCAGCCTGACCATGACCGACAAACGGGGCTGGAAGCCGATCAGCTGGATATTCTGCTGGATGATTCCGACGGGCTGCTGGACTTGCCTGCCCGGGGGGCAAGGCTGTCCTTATGGCTGGGATGGGAGGGTACCCCGCTCGAGGAGAAAGGGGACTTTACGATTGATGCGATTCATTTCCGGGCGCGCCGGACACGCTGACCATCCAGGGATTCAGCGCAGATTTTCGTGGAAAGCTAAACGTGCGGCGCGAACAGTCGTGGCATGACACGACGATTGGCGCAATAGTCGATACCATCGCTCAGCGTAACCAGTTGACCGCCAGCGTCGCGTCGGGGCTTGCATCCATCGCCATCTCTCATATTGACCAGTCTCAGGAGACAGACGCGGCCTTCCTCTCCCGCCTTGCTGAACGTAATGGAGCATTTGTTTCAATCAAAGCCGGGAAGATTATCTTTATGAAAGCGGGCCAGGCCGTGACGGCCAGCGGCACTCCGCTTTCCTTAATGATGATTGAACGTGGGGATGGCGATAAGCACCTTTTTTCCATAACTGACCGTGAAAATTATTCCGGCGTAACGGCCAAATGGCTGCAAACGCGTGACCCCAAACAACAAAATCCTCAATTGAGTATTAATCGTCAGTCCGGAGGGCAGCAGACAGAAGCACTGCAGCACCCGGATGCCGCCGCACCGGTAGCGGAGCAGCAGGCAAGGAGCAGAAACCGCAAGAGAGGCTGGTGGGATCGGCGGAGAACGTATTTGAGCTAACCACGGTTTATGCCTCTGAAGAGCAGGCGCTCAGGGCCGCAGAGGCTAAGTGGCGCGCTTCAGCGGGGAACCGTAGAGTTTTCCATCCAGCTTGCCCTGGGACGCGCCGAGCTGTTCCCCGAAACGCCGGTGCTGGTAAACGGTTTTAAACGCGTCATCGACGAGCAGGCGTGGATCATCAGCGAGGTGGTGCATACCCTCAACGATAGCGGATTTACCACGCAGCTTAAGCTTGAGCTGAACGTCAGCGACGAAAAATTTACTGTTGATAGTGAGTAATGTAGTTGCTATTGGTTTCATATTGGGTATTATTGATTCACAAAATGTGAATCAAGTGGAGGGGTACATGTTTCATTGTCCTAAGTGCAAGCACTCTGCGCATGCGCGTACCAGTCGCTATCTAAGTGAGAATACCAAAGAGCGCTATCACCAGTGCACCAATGTGGACTGCAGCTGTACGTTCGTGACGATGGAGTCCGTGGAGCGCCTGATCGCGACCCGGGCGCCTCTGAGCGTGTACGAACGGCTTCGCTGAACCACGGTTAGCGGCTGCGTCATCGGCTCAAAAAACCAATAAAAAGCCACTCAGTCGAGTGGCTTAATCATATGATTCTAAAACTAAAATTTGGTGGCCCCTGCTGGACTTGAACCAGCGACCAAGCGATTATGAGTCGCCTGCTCTAACCACTGAGCTAAGGGGCCGTGGCGGTGAATTATAAAGTAACTCCCGCAGCAATCCAGCCATTCACACCTGCCTGCTGTTTTTATAAACAACGCATAATCAATCCTTTATACTTCCCAGACGATGTATCGAGCGGGAGTAAAGATGATCAACGATATTCTGGCCCCAGGCCTGCGGGTGGTGTTCTGCGGAATCAACCCGGGCAAGTCCTCGGCGCACACCGGTTTTCACTTCGCCCATCCGGGGAATCGCTTCTGGAAGGTGATCTACCAGGCCGGGTTTACCGACAGGCTACTCAAGCCCGAAGAGGAGCAGCATCTGCTGGATACGCGCTGCGGGATCACCATGCTGGTCGAGCGGCCTACGGTGCAGGCAAGCGAGGTCAACCTGCATGAGCTGCGCAGCGGCGGCGGGAGCTGATCAAGAAGATAGAGGATTATCAGCCCGCCGCGCTGGCGATCCTCGGCAAGCAGGCCTACGAGCAGGCGTTTAGCCAGCGTGGAACTCAGTGGGGCAAGCAGAGCATCATGATTGGCGTTACGCAGGTTTGGGTGCTGCCGAACCCGAGCGGGCTCAACAGGGCGACGCTGGATAAGCTGGTGGAAGCGTATCGCGAGCTGGATGAGGCGCTGATGGTGCGGGGGCTGTAATCCTCTGAGGCCTGATGCCCTCACCCTTACCCTTTCCCACAGGGAGAGGGAATAAACAAAAAAAAAGCTCCCCGAAGGGAGCTTTTTCACTGTCAGGACCGATTAATCGTCCAGGAAGCTACGCAGCACTTCAGAGCGGCTTGGATGACGCAGCTTGCGCAGCGCCTTCGCTTCGATCTGACGGATACGTTCACGGGTAACGTCGAACTGTTTACCCACTTCTTCCAGCGTGTGGTCGGTGTTCATATCAATACCGAAACGCATACGCAGGACTTTTGCTTCACGGGCGGTCAGGCCAGCCAGAACGTCGTGCGTCGCAGCGCGCAGGCTCTCGGTGGTCGCAGAGTCCAGCGGCAGCTCGAGGGTGGTATCCTCGATGAAATCACCCAGATGCGAATCTTCATCATCACCGATTGGTGTTTCCATGGAGATTGGCTCTTTGGCGATCTTCAGCACTTTACGGATCTTGTCTTCCGGCATCAGCATGCGCTCGGCCAGCTCTTCCGGCGTCGGTTCGCGGCCCATCTCCTGCAGCATCTGGCGGGAGATACGGTTGAGCTTGTTGATGGTCTCAATCATATGCACCGGGATACGGATGGTGCGCGCCTGATCCGCGATAGAGCGGGTGATAGCCTGACGGATCCACCATGTTGCGTAGGTGGAGAACTTGTAACCACGACGGTATTCAAACTTATCTACCGCTTTCATCAGACCGATGTTGCCTTCCTGAATCAGATCCAGGAACTGCAGACCACGGTTGGTGTATTTCTTGGCGATAGAGATAACCAGACGCAAGTTCGCTTCAACCATCTCTTTCTTCGCACGGCGGGCTTTCGCTTCACCGATGGACATACGACGGTTGATGTCTTTAACCTGCTCGATGGTCAGGCCGGTCTCTTCTTCAATCTGATGCAGTTTCTGCAGGCCGCGATGCACATCGTCCTTCACGTCGTGCAGTTTTTCAGACCACGGCTTGTTCATCGCGATAGCCGCGTTGAACCAGGTTTCGCTGGTTTCGTTGCCGGTGAAGAGGGTGATGAAGTTCTTCTTCGGCATTTTGCACTGCTCAACGCACAGCTTCATGATGATGCGTTCCTGGGTACGTACGCGATCCATCATCACGCGCATGCTGTTCACCAGGTAGTCGAACTGTTTTGGCACCAGACGGAACTGTTTGAAGACTTCAGACAGCTTCAGGATCTCTTCCTGAGCGGCGGCATGGCTGCGGCCTTTCGCTTTGATGGTGTCACGCGTCACTTCGTACTGGGTACGCAGCTCGGCAAACTTCTCACGCGCCAGCTCCGGGTCGATGCTGTTGTCATCGTCCGCGTGTCGTCGTCGCTCTCTTCCTCATCTTCGTCTTCGTCATCATCCATCTCTTCCTGAGACAGTTCAGAACCGACGTGAGTGGCGGTAGGCGCCATATCTTCTTCAGCGTTCGGGTCGACAAAACCGGTGATCAGGTCAGACAGGCGCGCTTCTTCCGCTTCAACGCGATCGTACTGCTCCAGCAGATAGGTGATCGCTTCCGGGTACTCGGCAACGGAGCACTGAACCTGGTTGATCCCGTCTTCGATGCGTTTTGCGATGTCAATTTCGCCTTCGCGGGTCAACAGTTCAACGGTACCCATTTCGCGCATGTACATGCGGACCGGGTCAGTGGTACGCCCGATTTCAGATTCCACGCTGGACAGTACCTGTGCAGCAGCTTCTTCCGCATCTTCGTCAGTGTTGTTGGAGGTTTCAGCCAGCAACAGATCATCGGCATCCGGTGCTTCTTCCATCACCTGAATGCCCATGTCATTGATCATTTGGATGATATCTTCGATTTGATCTGAATCGACGATATCTTCCGGCAGATGGTCATTGACCTCGGCATAGGTCAGATAGCCTTGCTCCTTACCACGTTGGACAAGAAGTTTCAGCTGTGACTGCGGGTTTTGCTCCATAAGACGGTATCCACACTTAATTCGTTTGATTGGTGTCGGCGATGGGGCTGCCAACCTTTAAAGCGAGGGCGTACTTATATTTTTGCCGCTGCCTCTCAGTGCGGCTGCCGGGGGCTTCCCGATCGATATTCGGCACTTAAGCCGTTAAATTTTTTATTTCTTCGCCAGTTCCTGGTTAATCATCCAGAGCTCCCGGCGTTCTTCGCTGCTTAAACCGTGTGTGCGCTCGCGAGCAATCAACTCTTCCTGGCGCAGCTCAAGCATCGAATCAAACATATGGTTGAGTGAGTCGGTGAACGTTTTTTCTGCAATGTCCTTATCTGCTATATCGTCCCACATCGACAATTTTTCAAGGGTAGCGGCCTCTTTTGTGCCGCGATAATGCTCTAAAAGTTGTCCGGTGGTCAGACCTGGCTGAGACAAACACGTATTGACCAGTTCTGAAAATAAGCCAAGTCCGGGCAATTTTTCGTGGTTTAAACCCGCCAGCGACGGCACCTGCGGCGCAAGCTCGGGGTTTTGGACCAGCAACCCTATCAGTATACGCATGGTTGTGCGTTTTAGCTGAGGCGCGGGCCGAACCGCACCGTTTTCAGCCTGTTTTGGCATTAAACGTTCAAGCTGGCTGTCATCCAGAATGCCGAGCTTGTTGCCTAACTCCTGACGCAGATAGATGCGAAGCGTTTCGCCGGGCACCTGGCTGATTAACGGCAGCGACAGCGTACTGAGCTGCGCGCGCCCGTCAGGGGTACTCAAATCGACCTGCGGCATCAGGCTGTTAAACAAAAACGTGGAGAGCGGCTGAGCCTGCTCCATCCGCGCTTCAAACGCCGCTTTGCCCTCTTTACGCACCAGCGTATCCGGGTCTTCACCGTCGGGCAGAAACATAAAGCGTAGCTGACGCCCGTCGGTCATATAGGGTAGCGCGGTTTCCAGCGCGCGCCAGGCGGCGTCGCGTCCTGCGCGGTCACCGTCGTAACAGCAGATGACGTTGTTGGTCACCCTGAACAGCAGTTGAATATGATCGGCGGTGGTGGACGTCCCTAACGACGCAACCGCGTAGTTGATGTCGTACTGCGCCAGTGCCACGACGTCCATATAGCCTTCGACGA